>NZ_JANUGV010000009.1 GCF_024753215.1 Massilia solisilvae | reverse complement strand
CCCTTTCCTTTTCGTTCAAACGACGGCCGTTATAGGTGTTGGTCCAGGTCGAACCATTCGATGTGATCGTCGCGAGCAGGCCGTCGGGTGTATAGGTGCGGCTGATGGAAGGGCTGCCGTCGCCAAAGGTGGTCGTGCGCAATCTGTTGAGCGCGTCGTAGCCATAACTGATCTTCTTCGCAGCCGGAGCGCTGGCAGTGTCACAGCTGGCGGACGGCAAGGCGAGACCAGGAGCCCGCCACAGCACGTTCCCGGCCAGGTCGTAGTCCTGTATGGTCGACTTGGTTTCGGGTTCTATGGTCTTGCATAGCCGCTGGGCGCTGTCGTAGACGTAAGCGCGCGTGACGCTTTTGCCGCCGCCACTTCGGGTCACCGCTGTCGGCTTTCCGAATATGTCGCGCTGGATCGAGACGTTGACGCCTTCCGACATCGCAATGTTGGTGATCGCGCCCTCAACCGGTTCGTCGAATGCCTGGTAGGCATGAAGCCAGCTGTTCCCGCGCGCATCGGTGTAGTACTTCTGGAAGCCGTTCACGTATGTGAATCCAGAGTACAGGACTCCCAGCTCACTGATGGCGCTGGTCACGGTTGGGCGGCCCAGCGCGTCATATTCCTGATACACCCCGTCGTTTGCCGCGAGATCGTAGCTGCGCGCCGGATATGATTCGAATATCTTGTTGTTCCCACTGTCGAAGCGCCTGCGTACGACGCGAATCGTCCCTGGGTCCGCTTGGTCCAAGCGCTCTGTGTACACAGGGCGCCATAAGGCATCGTAGTAGGTGGTCGTTGCTGCTGATCCCGTTGTGACCTGCTGGCGTCAGTGGCCGGGCTCGAGGCCATATTCGTTAACGGTTGACTGCGAATACGAGATGATCGTCGGATTCCAGGCGACGGTATCACCTCCGGGGTAGGAGATCGCTCTCAGGCGCCCTATCGCATCATAGTCGTAGCCAGTAATGAAACCAGCAGCGTTGGTCACCGATCGGAGTAGGCCAAGATTGTCCACGGTGGCAGACTCGCTGGTGCCGTCCGCATAACGTACGTTTAGCGGTATGCCGCGCTTGTAGTTGCTATAAGTTGTGGTCTGTCCTTTGCCGTCCTTTTGGGTGTAGAGCGTTCCGTCAGCGTTATAGGCTAGTGTTTTCTCGAGCTGGCCGAACTTGCGGACTGTCTCGAGGTTGGCTGTAGTCGCGTTATATCCGTTCAGGACAGGAACTCGCCCAGTACTGCCTTCCGTTACTTGCTCTACCTGGCCCAACACCCATTTGGCCGTGTTGTTGTTGTACTTGGTGGTTTCGCCGCGGCTGTACCCGAGTGTGCTCGAGCGGACGATTTGAGTCGGCTGTGCATATTCATTAAACGATTGCGCTTGCCAACTAAAGCTCACGCCCTGCTGCACAGTCACTCTGCTGCCCGTTTCGATTACCTTTGCAGCAAGCGCCCCGTCCCCCCGACCTTGTGCGCTGAAGCCGAACGGTTGGAGTGGCTCGACATAGTTCGTAGTGGTCTTTCTCAAGAGGTTGCCGCCGCGGTCGTAGGCGAAAACCTGGAGGAGCTGACCCTCGGTTTCGCGGTACAGCGTTCCAAACGTGTATTCGGTTCGATGCGATTCGGGGTCCGTAACCGCGACCGTTTTCCAAGCCAGGCAGCCATTGCATGGGGCCCAGCTCGGCTGGGCTTCGGGATATTCCGTGGTCCACACCAGAGGCTGCAAACCTGGACCGGAAATCTGTTTGCGTACTAGCGAATAGGTATCAAAAACCCAAGGGTACATGGCAATTTCGGCGTCGCTACCGACCTCCAGGCACTGCTTTTCAACTCCAGCACGTCCATGCTTCGTCGGTGTTAACGTGAAGTCACCTCGTGCCCCTGATGGGTGCACCATGCTGCCAGAAATCGAAGTGACGTCGTAATAGCCGTTGTCAGTGCAGCCGCCTGGACTTTGATATTCCAAGCTTTTTACAAGAGGGTAAATGTCTGATAGCGACCACCTTGATTGATCCGGCAGGATCACACTCGTGAGTCGAGCTTGGGGCGCGGAAGTATCGTAGGTGTAACGCCATGTCCGCGTGCCATCCGAAAGGGTGCTGATGAGATTCGACGTCGACGAAACGTAAGTTAAGTCGAGCCGGCGAGGACTTCCATTCGCGTCGCTGCCGACGATTGACTTGAGCTGCCACGGATTGGCCGAGTCATAGGTGTAGGTGACAGTATTCCCATAGCGATCCGTGATCAGCGTTGGCAAGATCCATACTTCCGACCGATAGATCGAGTAGGGAACGCATGTGGGATGGGATCAAGCTCGCTGTCAGTGACGCTGGGGGCCGGGGCTGGGTTGGACTTTGTCAGCTTTAACAACCCGCGCGCGACCATCCAATCGAACTGGTAGGTTGTGCCGTCAGGTGCGATTGCTAAGAAGCCTTCACCGCTGCCGCGTTTCATGGAAGGGAGGCAGCTGAATTGCCAATTGTTCCGGGTGACGACGGGATACTGGGAAGCGTTGCCACCGGGTGCCAGCGTATTACCCGTACGTCGTGCGAGCATTTCCTGGTCCCCATAACCTGGGACGTAAATGAAATTACCGTGCCAGAATTCTATTGCACTAAAGTTGGCGGTGCCGTCCGGGCCCACCGGTTCGGGCGCACCGAATACGCTGCAGCGGGAATTGTTGCCGTGAACATCAACCCATCCCTCGGAAAAGACGCCGTGGAGGTGGGGAATTTCCATATCCCAGTTTCCAAACGAAGTGTTATCGGTCGAGGCAGTAACTCCGGCCACTAATCGCCGACCCATCTGAACTGGCAGGGAGCTGTTACCCGAAAGGCTGACGTCGGTCTGTATGAATTCGAGAGCGCCGGTATATAGATTGACTTTGTCACCAAAAAGGTTGGTACCCAAACTGGCAAGCGCTTGTGGAGCTCGAATCAATTGGTTTTGGTCCTGATATCGGGATACCGATGGCGTCTCCGCGACGGAAACAGTGGGCAGGGCAGCAAGAACGGAGAAAGTGCAAACGGACACGCGCGCGAACCAATGCATCAGGAGTGGTTTGGACATGGGAATGAGCGGGGCCTTTGGGAGAGGGTTCTCGAAGGCTACGCTGCAGCGCAGAACTTGGAATTGCGAAAGCCCCACTCAGCAGAATTTGTTGATTCTGAACAATGAGGCGGATGCAGCGTATGCATCGCGCTTAACCGAAAAAAAAGCCCGGCAACAAATGCCGGGCTTTCAGGGGAAGGGGAACTGCTTTAGGAGGAATTACAGCCGCTGCAGCGAAATCGTATTGGTCTCCGGCGTCGAGCACGGTTCCTCGTCGAACGCGATGTCGCCGTTGGGGTTTGCCACCCCGTCGGCCTTGATGTCGGTGAAGCCGAACAGCGAGCGGTCCATCAGGTGCGACGGCACCACGGTCGATAGCGCCGAGAAGATGTTCTCCACGCGGCCCGGATGCTTCTTCTCCCACTCGCGCATCAGGTTCTTGATCTGCTTGCGCTGCAGGTTCTCCTGCGAGCCACACAGGTCGCACGGGATGATCGGGAACTGCTTGACCTCGGCGTAGCGCGCCGTGTCCTCTTCCTTCACGTAGGCCATGGGGCGGATCACCATGTGCTTGCCATCGTCCGACACCAGCTTGGCCGGCATGCCCTTGAGTTTGCCGCCGAAGAACATGTTGAGGAAGAAGGTTTCGAGGATGTCGTCGCGGTGGTGGCCCAGCGCGATCTTGTTGCAGCCCAGTTCATCGGCCACGCGGTACAAGATGCCGCGGCGCAGGCGCGAGCACAGCGAGCAGGTGGTCTTGCCTTCCGGGATCAGGCGCTTGACGATGCTGTAGGTGTCCTGGTTCTCGATGTGGAACGGGATGCCCAGCTTGGACAGGTAGCCCGGCAGCACGTCGGCCGGGAAGCCCGGCTGCTTCTGGTCCAGGTTGACGGCCACGATGTCGAAATGGATCGGCGCGCGCTCGCGCAGCGTCATCAAGATGTCGAGCAGGGCGTAGCTGTCCTTGCCGCCGGACAGGCACACCATCACCTTGTCGCCGTCCTCGATCATGTTGAAGTCGCCGATGGCCTGGCCCACCAGGCGGCACAGCCGCTTGTGCAGCTTGTTGTTCTCGTGCGCGATCTTGTCCAACTGCCTGGCGCTCAATTCTTCGGTTGCTGCTTCACTCATGCTCAATCCTTGATCTGGAAAACTTCGACGCCCACGCCCTCGCAGTCGGGATACACGTCCGGCTTCATGGTCGACACGCGCACCGCGCGCACCAGCGGGTGCGACAGCATCGAGCGCGCGACGTCGTCGCACAGCGTTTCCTGCAGCTGTACGTGGCCCAGGGCCATGCGGCGGGCGATGGTCTCGCGCATGAAGTCGTAGTCCACCACTTCCGACAGCTGGTCGGCCTTGGGCGTGGACTGCGCCAGCGGGATGTACAGATCGACGTTGATCAGCACGCGCTGCTCGCCCTTCTTTTCGAAGTCGTGCACGCCGATGTTGATCATGACTTCGTAATTGCGCAGGAACAGCCGGCGGCAATCGCGCAGGCTGGGGTGGTACAAGGCGGACATCATAAAAGGTGGTCTCTTGGGGTTGTGCCGGACAGCCGGCGCTTCAATTGGTCAGGAACATCACGTCGCGCGCCAGCGGCACCAGGTGCTGGCCACCATCGACCAGCAGCGTGGTGCCGGTCAGCGCGCGTGCCGTGGCCGCGTACACCACGGCGTCGGCAATGTCTTCAGGGGTCGAGGAGCGCTTCAATGGCGTTAGCTGGTGCGCCTTGGCGAAGCCTTCCTCGGTCTGGTCGCCCGACACCATCGTGATGCCGGGCGCCACCCCGACCACGCGCACCGTGGGCGCCAGCGCCTGGGCCAGCATCGTGGTCGCGGTCTGCAGCGCCGCCTTCGACAGCGTGTACGACAGAAAATCGGGGTTCAGATTGTACAGTTTCTGGTCGAGCAGGTTAATCACCACGGCCTGGCTGCCCTGCGGCGTGGCCGCGTGCAGCGCCTGCGCCAGCAGCAGCGGCGCGGCCAGGTTGGCTTGCATGTGCGCGGCCAGCAGGGCGGGCGAGAAGGTGGTTGCGCTGTCGTATTCGAACAGCGATGCATTGTTGACCACGCAGGTCACGCGGCCGAGCGCCGCGGCCGCGCGCGCGGGCAGGGCGCGCACTTCGTCCTCCTGCGCCAGGTCGGCGGCCAGCAGGTGCGCGCGGCGGCCCAGCGACCGGATCGCTTCGGCGGTTTCCTCGGCCTCGCGTTCGGAGGCGCGGTAGTGCACGGCCACGTCATAGCCGGCGCGCGCCAGCGCGAGCGCGATCGCGCGCCCGATGCGCTTGCCGGCGCCCGTCACCAGCGCCACCTGCGGTTTGTCGTCGTGTTGGTCCATCAGCTGTGCATGCGTCATCTGTCGGCAGCAGTCGATTCTGTTTACAATGCGGGCATGTCCCTACCCGCACCAGATCCCGACGCGCTGGCCGCGTCTTCGGCCCTGCATCGCCTGATCGGCGAGGAAATCGAACAGCAGGGCGGCGCCATTCCGTTTTCGCGCTTCATGGAGCTGGCCCTGTACGCGCCGCGCCTGGGCTACTACAGCGGCGGCGCCGCCAAGCTCGGAGCAGAAGGCGACTTCACCACTGCGCCCGAGATCACGCCGTTGTTCGGGCAGGCACTGGCGCACGTGGCAGCCGCTATTATCGCCCAAAGCGCGCCCAACATCATCGAATTTGGCGCCGGCACCGGCAAGCTGGCGCGCGACGTGCTCGCCAGCCTGGCCGCGCAGGGCGTGCAGGTGACCAGCTACACCATTATCGACCTGTCCGGCGAATTGCGCGCGCGCCAGCAGGACCTGCTGCGCGATTTCCCGATGGTGGCCTGGGCCGACAAGCTGCCCGAGGGCTTTTCCGGCGTGGTGCTGGCCAACGAGGTGCTCGACGCGATGCCGGTCGAGCTGGTGGCCAAGGTGCCGCACGGCTGGCGCCGCCGCATGGTCACGCTGCAAGACGGCGCCTTCGCCTGGCTTGACGTCGAAGCCGATGGTGCGCTGGCCGACCAGATCCTGCGCCAGGTGCCGGACGCGGACAGCCTGCCGGAGGGCTACGTGACCGAGGTGCACCCGGTCGCGTGCGGCTTCATGGCCTCGCTGGCGCGGCTGTTCGAGGGCGGCCGCGGCGCCGCCATCCTCATCGACTACGGCTTCCCGGCGCACGAGTACTACCACCCGCAGCGCGACACCGGCACCGTGATGTGCCACTACCGCCACCATGCCCACCCCGAGCCGTTCTACCTGCCGGGCCTGCAGGACATCACGGCGCACGTGGACTTCACCGCCATGGCGCTGGCCGCCCAGGATGCGGGGCTGGATGTGCTGGCCTACATGCCGCAGGCCGCGTTCCTGCTCGCCGCCGGCATCGGCGAACTGCTGCTGCAGACCGACCCGGCCGACGCCTTGCGCTACCTGCCGCAGGCGCGCGCGCTGCAAAAGCTGGTTGCCCCGAGCGAAATGGGCGAATTGTTCAAGGTGCTGGCGGTGGGCCGCGGGGTGAGCCTGCCCGAGACAATCGTGCGCGCCGACCGCAGCTACAAGTTGTAGACTTGCCAACACATTGCGCAGCGGATAGCAGTCCGGCAGCGCTGGACGGTGGCGCGGGGATCAGGATCGGCTATCATAAAGTCAAGAATGATGGCGCACGCCCCCCCCCGCACAGCTGGATAACCCATGGCCAAGATCCACACCCACTATGACAACCTGAAGGTGTCGCGCCAGGCACCGCAGGAGGTCATTCGTGCGGCGTACAAGGCCCTGAGCCAGAAATACCATCCCGACAAGAATCCCGGCGACGAGAAGGCCGCGCGCATCATGGCCATCGTCAATACCGCCTACAACACCCTGTCAGACCCGGTGCGCCGCAAGGAGCACGACGAGTGGATCGCGGCCGAGGAGTGGGAAGTCGAGTGGCTGGAGAGTACGCACGCCGAGGACGGGCGCGAGCGCGCCAGGCACGACGCCTGGGAAGCGCAGCCGGTGCCGAGCCGTCCGCAGCGGCGCCTGCTGCGCGACGCGCGCTGGTGGCTGGGCATGTCGGTGTGCTTCGTGGCCGGCGCCGCGACTTCGCTGTTGCTGGCCCCGCCGTCGAGCCTGCTGCCATCGGCGCTGGCCTGGGGCGGCAAGGCGATCGGGGTGCCGGTGCAGCGGCCCGATCCGGTATCCGACCCGGGGCGCGACGGCTGGGCCATCCCGTACGGCGCTGACGCGCGCGAGCCGGCGCCGGACATCAAGGCCCTGGCAGTGACCCAGCTGGTGGTGCCGGCGCGCGCGCCGGACTGCGACACCGACCTGCAAAGTATGGTCGCGCCCAACGGCGACCCCTGGCCGGCCCAGTCCGGCTACCTGACAGGCTACCCGGTCGGTAACATGGGCGACGAGATGCAGGTGGTGGTGGACAACAGCGCCAACCCTTCGCCGGTGTTTGTCAAGATCTACGACCTGGACCGGCGCGCCAACGTGCGCCATGCCTACGTGCAGGGCCGGGGGCGCCTCGTCATCGACAAGCTGGCCGCCGGCAAGTACGAAGTGCGCTACCAGAACATCCTGTCCGGCGGCGTCCACGGCGAGTGCGTCAACGGCCGCCGTACGGCCCAGCGCCAGGCTCCCGCCGCCTCCTGAACCGGTTTTCCGGCCCCGACTGTCGTTTTTCTCCACGGTTTTCGCTTAGTTTTGCGTTTTGTCCAGCCGGATTGAATATTTTCTTGTCTCCGTCGTAATATACTTGCTCCGAGACAAACAAACGCGGCCGTGGCCGCCCGAACGTCCCGGCAGGGGCGGCTTCACATCGGAATGAACTGGACATGAACCAACTGGACGGACTGTCGGCCCTGATCATCGATCCCAACGCTGGCATGCGCACCAGCGTCCAGAACATGCTGACCATGATTGGCCTGTCCGCCATCAACGGGGTGGCCAGTTCCAACCAGGCGATCAAGCAGGTGGCCACCAAGCCATATGACCTGATCCTGTGCGAGTATGAACTGGGCGGCGGGCAGGATGGCCAGCAGCTGCTGGAAGACCTGCGCCACCACCGCTTGATCCCGCTGTCGACCATGTTCTTCATGGTCACCGCCGAGGGCGACTACGGGCGCGTGGTCAGCGCCGCCGAGCTGGCGCCCACCGACTACATCCTCAAGCCGTTCAATGCCGACCGTCTGCTCGAGCGCATCACGCGCGCGCTGGAGCGGCGCCGCGCCTTCATGCCGGCGCACACCCTGATCGACGCCGGCCACCAGCGCGAGGCGATCGCCGCCTGCCTGGAAGCCGAGCAGGCGTTCCCGCGCTACGCGCTCGAGTTCCAGCGCCTGCGCGCCGAGCAGCTGATGCTGCAGGGCGAATTCGACCAGGCCGAGCCGATCTACCGCGCGCTGGCCGAGGAAAAGCAGATCCCGTGGGCGCGCCTGGGCCTGGCCAAGACCCTGTTCGAGCGCGCCCGCTACGACGAGGCGCAGGCCATCCTCGAGGAGCTGGTCGCCTCCAACAAGAACTTCGTCGACGCCTACGACTGGCTGGCGCGCACCCACGCCGCGCTGGGCGCGCTGGACAAGTCGCAGGGCGTGCTGGCCGACGCGGTCGCGGTGTCGCCGCACGTGGTGCGCCGCCTGCGCACGCTGGGCGAGACCGCGCTGGCCGCGGGCGACGCCGACACCGCCGAAAAGTCGCTGCGCCAGGTCGTCACCAAGGCCAAATATTCGGAATTCCGCGACCCCGAGGACCACGTCAAGCTGGTGCGCGCGCTGGTGACCAAGAACGAACCCGACCAGGCCGCCGCCGTGATCCGCGACCTGGACCGTTCGCTCGGCGGACAGAAAAACGCCAGCGCCTGCAGCGCGATCTCGTCCATGATGCTGCACCAGCACACCGGCAATACCGACCGCCTGAACGAATCGCTCAAGGCCGCGATGGCCGCCTGCAAGGACGCGCCCGAGCTGTCGCCCGAGCTGAAGCTGGAGCTGGCGCGCACCTGCCTGGCCAACGGCATGGAGGAGGGCGCGGCCGAGGTGGTACGCGACGTGATGCGCAACGCCAGCGGCGACGCCGCGATGGCCAAGGCGATGGACGTGCTGCAGCAGGCCGGCCACGGCGAGATGGCAGCGCGCCTGGCGCAGGAGACGCGCCAGCAGGTGGTCGACCTGGTCGCTTCCGGCGCGGCCAAGGCGCGTGCCGGCGACTACCTCGGCGCGGTCGAACTGATGCAGGAAGCGGCGGCCAAAATGCCGGGCAACCCGGCGGTGGCGTTCAACGCGGCGCTGGCGATCCTGCGCTGCCTCGAGCACACCGGCTGGGACGACAAGCTGGCGGCCAGCGTGCCGGGCCTGCTGGACAGCGTGCGCCGCCTGGACGGGCGCAATCCCAAGCTGCCGGCGCTGGTCGCGCTGCACCAGCAGGTCCTCAAGAAGTACAACAAAGGCCCGCGCATCCGCAAAGCAGGGTAAGCATTCATGGCAGAGGGTATCCACAAGGAGCCGGCCGGCGGCGCACGCGACGTGCGTGGCAAGCTGCTGGCCAAGGTGAGCGGCGACGACGAGATGTTCGCGCTCGGCAGCTCGGTCGCGCGCGTGGTCCAGATGGCCACTTCGGACGACCAGGGCACGCACGACCTGGCCTACTACGTGCTGTCGGACGTGGCGCTGACCCAGCGTATCCTGCGCCTGTCGAACACGGTCACCTACCGCACCGCTTCCGGCCTGCCGGTAACCACGGTCTCGCGCGCCATTTCGCTGCTGGGCTTTGACACGGTCAAGACCGCCGCGCTGGCCATGATGCTGGTCGATGCGCTGGGCGCGAGCGCACATGCCAACAGCGTGCGCGTCGAGCTCGAAGCCTCGCTGTGCGCCAGCCTGGTGGGGCGCGAGCTGGCCAAGAAGAGCCACTTCCAGGGCGCCGAGGAAGCCGCCATCGCGGCCCTGTTCAAGAACCTCGGCCCGCTGCTGGTGGCCTCGCATGCGCACGACAGCTACCGCGAGATCAACAAGCTTGCCGCGACCGGCAAGCACACCCTCGGCCAGGCCGCGCAGATGGTGCTGGGCTGCAGCTACGACGCGCTGTCCGAAGCGGTGCTGGGCGAATGGCAGATCCCCGACGTGATCGTGCGCGCGCTGTCCGCGCCGCCGTCCGGCGTGCTCAAGGTGCCCGCCAGCCGTGGCGACTGGATGCGCCAGGTGGCCGCGTTCGGCCTGGACGTGGCGCGCCTGGTCGCGCGCGCGGCCGAGCCGGCCGAGACCCCGGAGGCGCAGGCGCTGGTGGCGCGCTACGGCCAGGCGCTGGGCATCGGCAGGGGCGAACTGGAAGGGCTGTTTGCCACCGTGCGCGGCGAGATGGACAGCCTGCTCGAGAGCATGAACATGTCGCGCGCGCCCAAGGCCGACGAAGCGGCGCACGACGCGCCGGGCCTGCCCAGCGTGCTGCAGCAGGCCACGCTAAACGATGGCGGCGAACAGGAAGGCCGCCACGCCAGCGGCAAGCCGAAGAACGCGCGCGAGCAGCTGCTGGCCGGCCTGCAGGACGTGACCCAGATGCGCGCGGCCGGAAAGGCCAAGGTCAACGACGTCATCTTTGCGGTGCTCGAGACGCTGTACCTGTCGATGGGCTTTCGCTTTGCCACGGTGGTGCTCAAGGATCTGCGCCAGGGCCAGTACCGCGCGCGCGTCTCGTTCGGCGAGGAGCACGTGGCGCGCCAGGCCGGCTTTGTGTTCCCGCTCGAATCGCGGCGCGAGCTGTTCCACCTGGCGATGGAGAATGACGCCGACCTGATGATCGCCGACGCGGCCTCGCCCAAGATCCGCGAGCTGCTGCCGTCCTGGCACCGCGCGCTGCTGCCCGATGCCAAGAGCTTCATCGTGCTGCCGCTGGTGGTGAACAAGGTGCAGGTCGGCCTGTTCTACGGCGACCGCACCCGCGAAGCGCCCGAAGGCGTGCCGCCCGACGAAACCGCGCTGATCAAGGCGCTCAAGAGCCAGGTACTGGCTGCGCTTGGGTCCTGAGGAACTCGCGGAACTCGCGCGCCGGCATCGGCCGCGCGAACAAGAAGCCCTGCCCCTCGTCGCCGCGCTTGTCGCGCAAAAAGCCCCATTGCGCGTGGGTCTCGACCCCTTCCGCGATCACCGACAGCCCCAGCGAATGGGCCAGGCCAATGGTGGCCGCGACGATCACCGCGTCGTTCGGGTTGGTCTCGAGGTCCTTGACGAAGCCGCGGTCGATCTTGATGCGGTCGATCGAGAACAGCTTCAGGTAGGCCAGCGACGAGTAGCCGGTGCCGAAGTCGTCGATCGCCAGCTTGAAGCCGCGCGCGCGCAGCTGGCGCAGCAGGTGGCGCGTGCTCTCGGGGTCGCGCATCGCCGCCGTCTCGGTAATCTCCAGCTCCATGCGCGAGGGGTCGATGCGGTGCTGCGCCAGCAGCTGGTCCAGGCGGCTCAGCAGGGCGTCGCCCCCGAACTGGCGCGCCGACAGGTTCACCGCCAGGCGCATCCCGGCCAGGCCGTCGCGCTGCCAGTCGGCCAGCAGCTGCATCGAGCGCGACAGCACCCAGTCGCCCAGCGGCAAAATCAGGCCGCACTCCTCGGCGATCGGGATGAAGCGGCTCGGCTCGACCGCGCCCAACTCCGGGTCGTGCCAGCGCAGCAGCGTCTCGGCGCCGATCACGCGGCCGGTATCCAGCGCCACCTGGGCTTGCAGGTGCAACTCGAAGCCTTCGCGCTCGAGCGCGCTCCACATGCGGTTTTCCAGCAGCAGGTGCTCATGGGTGGCGGCGTTCATCGCCTCGGAGAAGAACTGGAAGTTGCCGCGCCCCTCGCGCTTGGCCGCGTACATGGCGGTGTCGGCGTGGCGCAGCAGCGTGGCGCCGTCGTCGCCGTCGTTCGGGAACAGCGCCACGCCCACGCTGGCGCCGCTGTGCACGGTCACGCCATTGAGCTGATAGGGTTCGGACAGTGACTGCACCACCCGCACCGCCACCAGCGACACGCTGTCCGGCGTCAGCGGTCCGCCCAGCACGATGACGAACTCGTCGCCGCCCAGACGCCCGATCGCGTCCACGTTGCGCAGCAGGTCCTTCATGCGCGCGCTGGCCGCCACCAGCAGCTGGTCGCCGGCGTGGTGGCCGTAGGAGTCGTTGATCTTCTTGAAGTGATCCAGGTCGATGAACAGCAACGCCAGCGGCTCGCCGGAGCGGCGCGCGTGCGCGAGCTCCTCGTCCAGCCGCTTGCGCAGCGCGAAGCGGTTCTCCAGCCCGGTCAGGCCATCGAAGTGGGCCAGCCGGTAGATCTTTTCCTGCGAGCGGTACTGCTCCGACAGGTCGTGCACGATGCACACGAACAGGTGCTCGGCCGCCAGCAGCACGCGCGACACCGAGATGGTGACCGGGAACGCTTCGCCGCGCGCGTTCACCGCCTTCAGGTCGCGCTCTTCCGGTGGCGCGCCGGCCAGCCGCGCCAGCAGCGCCGGCGCCGGCGCGCCGTCCGGCATCGATACCAGTGCGCTGAACGGCAGGCCGGGCAGGTGCTGCGGCGGGTAGCCGAACAGCCTGGCGGTGGCGGCATTGCCGGACACCAGCCGCCCCTCGTGATCCACGGTCACAATGGCATCGCCCGCGTTGTCGAGGATCGCCTGCAGGCGCGCCTCGCGGTCGCGCAGGCGGGTGGTGCGGTCGCTGACAACGGCCTCGATGCGCGCGCGCTCGCCGCTGATGAGCAGCATCAGCGCGCCCAGCAGGCCGGTCATCAGGAGCCCCGCGGTGATCACGATCCAGCTGGCCACGCCATGCTGCGGTGCAGTCGCCAGCGGCGTGAAGCGCAGCGCGTAGCGCCGCCCGGCAAACGACAGCGTGACCCGGAAGTCGTCCGCGGCAGGGCGGCGCACCACGCCCGTCACCGGCATGCTGACGCGCTCGGTCACGTCGCGAAAGTCGAGCGCATAGCCGGTCAGCCCGGAGGCGGCGGCGGCGCGCTGCTCCATCAGCCGCGCATTGATGACCAGCACCAGCAGCCCGACCGGTGGCTCGCCCGGCTGGCCAACCGACTTGAACAGGTCGATGCCGGGCATGGCGTTGATGACCAGCGTAACCGGCGCGCTGGCGGCAGGCGCGGGCGAAGCCAGCGCACGGCGCACGGCCTGCGCCCGGTCCGGGTCGCTCAGGAAGTCGAGCCCGAGCGCCGACTTGTTCGACATCGGCGTGGTGTACAGGACCGGGAAATACACGGGCCGGATGCCGGCCGGCCGGGTCGCGGTGCCGGGCCCGAGGTCGAGGATCGAGAAGCGCGGATCGGCATTGTTGCGGGCCCAGTCCTCGAACACGGCGCGCTCGGACAGCGGCACCCGCACCGCCCAGTCGATCGCCTGCAGCTCGGGGCGGCCGTCCACGTAGTTGCGGGCGATCACCAGGAACTTGTCGCGTGACAGCATGCGGCGCACGTCGCCGAGCGCCAGCGCGAAGGTCTGCACGAAGCGCACGTGCTCGTTGAACTCGGCCTGCAACAGGTCGGCCGTCTGCTGCGCGCGCAGGCGGAACGCGTGCTGGGCCTGGTCGTGCTCCCAGCGCACCGCCTGCTCGTAGGTGACCAGCACGGCGCAAGCGGCAACCACCAGCGGGAGCGCCACCACGCCCGCGCGGCGCCGCCACAGCGGACGCGGCAACGCACAGACGATCCACGTCAGCGGCGCGGCCAGCAGCACGCCCAGCGTGTCGCCGGCCCACCAGTTGACCCAGGTGGCCAGCCGGTCGTGCGAACCGAGCAGGCCGATGGCGGCCAGCACGCCGACATTGACGGTGGCGCTGACGACGCACGAGACCGGCGCCAGCAGCAGGAAGCGCAGCACGTCGCGCCCGGAATCGATCGCCGGATCGACCCAGTGCCGGAACGCGCGCGCCCCGGCCCACGCCTGCAGCGTGGCCCCGGCCATGGTGCCGCCCACCGCCAGCGCGGCGCCGGCCCCGGCGGTGGCGCTGCCGGGCCAGCCGTCGGCCAGGTAGTAGGCCAGCAGCGGCCCCAGCGCCACCCCGGGCAGCACCCGCCAGCCGGCCAGCACCGTCAGCGCCAGGCTGACCCCGGCCGGCGGGAATACCGGGCTCGGATAGCTCGGCGCCAGCGCGATCAGCCCGCCGAGCAGGGCCGTGGCAAGGTAGATCGCCGCCGCCGCGGCATTGGCCAGCAGCAGCTGCGGCCAGCGCCACTGCGGGTATTGCGCAGGGGTCATCCACGCCCTCCGATTGTTGCTAAATCGTTACACCCCGCGGTGGCCGTGAAAAAGCGTGAAAAATTCGCGGGCAAACAGCCCTTGCACTCTTGCAGGACGAGCGGTTACAATCACGCCCCGAAGCGCAGCAGCTGTTTGAGTTGGATCAGCACCGGCGAAAATAGTTGACAGCATTTTGTGCTTGCTTCATACTCTGCGGTTCTTCGCGGGTGGGGTGGCCGAGTGGTTAAAGGCAGCAGACTGTAAATCTGCCCTCTTACGAGTACGCTGGTTCGAATCCAGCCCCCACCACCAAGTTGATTGCGGAATTTGCAGTTGCGGTTGCAGGAGTTGGCCTCGCGGGTGTAGCTCAATGGTAGAGCAGAAGCCTTCCAAGCTTACGACGAGGGTTCGATTCCCTTCACCCGCTCCAGTTGATTCAGGCAATGCAAGAATAAAAGCCCTTGTAGCTCAGTGGTAGAGCACTCCCTTGGTAAGGGAGAGGCCACGTGTTCAATCCACGTCAAGGGCACCAGAATTTTAGTAGTAACAAAAAACCGACGGCAGGGCGCGTGCCCGGCTTCTTCAAAATCGTTAGGATCAGGAGTCTAAAATGGCAAAGGAAAAATTCGAACGGACCAAGCCGCACGTGAACGTCGGCACCATCGGCCACGTTGACCACGGCAAGACCACCCTGACGGCGGCGATTGCAACCGTTCTGTCGAAGAAGTTCGGCGGCGAAGCAAAAGCGTACGACCAGATCGACGCTGCTCCGGAAGAGAAGGCCCGCGGCATCACCATCAACACCGCGCACGTCGAGTACGAAACCGCAAACCGTCACTACGCCCACGTTGACTGCCCGGGCCACGCTGACTACATCAAGAACATGATCACCGGTGCCGCCCAGATGGACGGCGCGATCCTGGTCTGCTCCGCTGCTGACGGCCCGATGCCGCAGACCCGCGAGCACATCCTGTTGGCTCGCCAGGTGGGTGTTCCGTACATCATCGTGTTCCTGAACAAGTGCGACCTGGTCGACGACGCAGAACTGCTGGAACTGGTCGAAATGGAAGTGCGCGAGCTGCTGTCGAAGTACGAGTTCCCGGGCGACGACCTGCCGATCATCAAGGGTTCGGCACGTATGGCGCTGGAAGGCGACACCGGCGAGCTGGGCGAGCAGGCCATCATGAAGCTGGCCGATGCACTGGACAGCTACATCCCGACCCCGGAACGTGCTGTTGACGGCACCTTCCTGATGCCGGTGGAAGACGTGTTCTCGATCTCGGGCCGCGGTACCGTGGTGACCGGTCGTGTCGAGCGCGGCATCATCAAAGTCGGCGAAGAGATCGAAATCGTCGGTATCAAGGACACCGTGAAGACCACCGTGACCGGCGTCGAAATGTTCCGCAAGCTGCTGGACCAGGGTCAAGCTGGCGACAACGTCGGCCTGCTGCTGCGCGGCACCAAGCGTGAAGAAGTCGAGCGTGGCCAAGTGCTGGCCAAGCCGGGTTCGATCAAGCCGCACACCAACTTCACCGGCGAAGTATACGTGCTGTCGAAGGAAGAGGGCGGCCGTCACACCCCGTTCTTCAACAACTACCGTCCGCAGTTCTACTTCCGTACCACTGACGTGACCGGCTCGATCGAGCTGCCGGCCGACAAGGAAATGGTCATGCCGGGCGACAACGTGTCGATCACCGTCAAGCTGATCGCTCCGATCGCGATGGAAGAAGGCCTGCGCTTCGCAATCCGCGAAGGTGGCCGCACCGTCGGCGCCGGCGTGGTTGCCAAGATCCTCGCCTAAGACGGTCTGCAATACCGAGGCAGGACTCCAACCGGTCCTGCCTCGTCAACAAAGGCTTGCCACGAAGCGCGCGCTTGGTGGTAGAATTGCCGGTTCAACTGAGAAGTTTTCGTAGGGGCGTAGCTCAATTGGCAGAGCGTCGGTCTCCAAAACCGAAGGTTGGGGGTTCGATGCCCTCCGCCCCTGCCACCGAATCTGGTGCGGGGCACCGAAAGTAAACTAGTATGTCTAATCAATCCGTGCAAACCGTCGGCAACCCGGGCGACAAGCTGAAGGTTGTGCTGGCGGTGGTTGCTACGATTGCAGGGCTCGTCGGGTTCTTTTACCTGAAAGGCCAAAACAAACCAGCCCTGGTCGCCGCAGGCGCCCTCGTGGCTGGTTTGGCTTTTGCCGTCCTGCTTTTGTGGACCTCCACCTCCGGCCGCGACTTCCTGGGCTTTGCCAAGGAAGCGGTCCGCGAGACCAAGAAGGTTGTTTGGCCGACCCGCAAGGAAGCCACCCAGATCACTGGCATCGTGTTTGCCTTCGTGCTGGTGATGGCGATTTTCCTGTGGGGCACGGATAAGATTCTCGAATTCACGCTGTACGACGTCATACTGGGCTGGAAACAATAATGAGCGAAAACGTGCAAGATAGCGTGCCGGGCGAAGTCCCGGCGGCCGGCGCTCCGGCATCTGACGCTGGCGCCACGCCGGCGGGCGCTCCTGTGAGTGTCCCGGTCAGCAACAAGCGCTGGTACGTCGTTCACGTCTATTCCGGCATGGAAAAGAGCGTGATGCGCGCGCTGAACGAGCGCATCGCCCGCGCCGGCATGACCGAACAGTTCGGCCAGATCCTGGTCCCGACCGAAGAAGTGGTCGAAGTCAAGAACGGCCAAAAATCCGTGTCCGAGCGCCGCTTCTTCCCTGGCTACGTGCTGGTCGAGATGGACATGACCGACGAGACCTGGCACCTGGTGAAGAACACCCCCAAGGTCACCGGCTTCATCGGCGGCAAGAGCAACAAGCCGACCCCGATCCCGGCGCGCGAAATCGACAAGATCATGCAGCAGGTGCAGGAGGGCGTCGAGAAGCCCCGGCCCAAGGTGCTGTACGAAGTGGGCGAGCAGGTCCGCATCAAGGATGGCCCGTTCACCGACTTCAACGGCAACGTCGAGGAAGTCAACTACGAGAAATCGAAAGTGCGCGTCTCGGTCACCATCTTCGGTCGCGCCACCCCTGTCGAGCTCGAGTTCGGGCAGGTCGAAAAAGTGTAATCGGCATTGCCGATGACATCCCCGCGAAGGCGGGGATCCAGGTTGTTACTATCGCCAATCGGAGCGTCGCAGCAGGCAGGCGGAATCCGACAAGAGGAGCCCCGCCTGAGAGGCAGTAGCACGGCGGGGCGCTACTACTCAAATCCAACATAGGAGCCATCATGGCCAAGAAAATCGTTGGTTTTATCAAGCTGCAAGTGCCGGCTGGTAAAGCAAACCCGTCCCCCCCGATCGGCCCGGCGCTGGGTCAGCGCGGTCTGAACATCATGGAATTCTGCAAGGCGTTCAACGCCAAGACCCAGGGCATGGAACCTGGCATGCCGATTCCGGTGGTGATCACCGCCTTCGCGGACAAGTCGTTCACCTTCGAGATGAAGACCCCGCCGGCGACCTACCTGATCAAGAAATACGCTGGCATCACCAAGGGCTCGGCCAAGCCGCACACCGACAAGGTGGGCTCGCTGACCCGCGCGCAAGCGGAAGAAATCGCCAAGCTCAAACAGCCTGACCTGACCGCCGCCGACATGGACGCTGCTGTGCGCGTCGTGGCTGGCTCGGCTCGTTCGATGGGCATCACGGTGGAGGGTATCTAATGGCTAAGCTGTCCAAACGCGTCAAGGCCATGAAGGCCGCTGTTGACCGCAACAAAGTGCACGGCTTCGAAGAAGCAGTTGCCCTGATCAAGAAGTTTGCCACCGCCAAGTTCAACGAGTCGATCGACGTCGCCGTGCAACTGGGCGTGGATCCGAAGAAATCGGACCAGGTGGTGCGTGGTTCCGTGGTGCTGCCGGCTGGTACCGGCAAGACCGTGCGCGTGGCTGTGTTCGCCCAGGGCGAAAAAGCCGAGCAGGCGAAAGCCGCCGGCGCCGACATCGTCGGCATGGAAGACCTGGCAGAGCGCGTGAAGGCCGGCGACATGCCGTTCGACATCGTGATCGCTTCGCCGGACACCATGCGTATCGTCGGTACCCTGGGCCAGATCCTGGGCCCGCGCGGCCTGATGCCGAACCCGAAGGTTGGCACCGTGACCCCGGACGTGGCTGGCGCCGTCAAGAACGCCAAGGCCGGTCAGGTCCAGTACCGCACCGACAAGGCAGGTATCGTGCACGCGACCATCGGCCGCAAGTCGTTCAGCGACGAAGATCTGAAGAGCAACCTGGTTGCCCTGATCGACGCCCTGAACCGCGCCAAGCCGGCAACGTCGAAAGGCGTGTACCTGCGCAAAGTGGCAATCTCGTCGACCATGGGCGCTGGCGTGCGCGTTGACCACGCCACCCTGTCGACCGGCGCCGCTGCCTGAGTAAGGAATTAAGTCCCCGTCCGTAAGGCCGGGGCGCATCTTTGGGCTGGCGGGATTTCCCGCCAGGTTATCAAAGACCGTTGGGCCGAATGCAGCAGGCAGGCAGGAGGTTAATAGACCACCCAACGCAGATGGCGAACCCGAACAAGTTTTGTAGTTCATGCCGCGTGAGTTCATCCGCGTCGGTTTGACTTCTTAACTTCGGACGCCGTGTTCGAACCGATGGAAGGCGCCAAGCCATCCATCATTTAAGGAGGTTGACCGTGGGTCTTAATCTGAATGACAAAAAGGCCGTCGTCGCCGAAGTTTCCGCAAAAGTAGCAACTGCGCAAACGATCGTCGTGGCCGAGTACCGTGGCATTCAGGTGTCTCACTTGACGCAACTCCGTGCAAAAGCGCGTGCCCAAGGCGTGTACCTGCGTGTTCTGAAGAACACCCTGGCGCGCCGTGCTGTCGAAGGTACGCAGTTTGCCCCGCTGGCTGACGCCATGACCGGCCCGCTGATCTACTCGATCTCGGACGACGCCGTTGCAGCAGCAAAAGTCATCAGTGACTTTGCTAAAACCAACGACAAGCTGGTCCTGAAAGCCGGTAACTACGCAGGCAAGCAACTTGACGTTGCTGGCGTGACTGCGTTGGCAAGCATCCCGAGCCGTGAAGTCCTCATCGCCCAGCTGCTGGGCGTCATGCAGGCACCGGTGTCGGGCTTTGCACGTGTTCTGGCTGCGGTTGCAGCGAAAAAAGGCGAAACCGAAGCCGCTTAAGGCTCGCGTCTTTTTCTCAAGTACACATCTGAACTACATTCAATAAAATCTGGAGTTACAAATGGCAATTAGCAAAGAAGAGTTCCTGGACGCAGTTGGCGCAATGTCGGTCATGGAACTGAACGACCTGGTCAAGGCATTCGAAGAGAAATTCGGCGTGTCGGCCGCTGCAATGGCAGCTCCGGCAGCTGGCGGCGCCGCTGCTGGTGGCGCAGCTGCTGCTGAAGAGCAGACCGAGTTCAACGTCGTGCTGGCTGAAGTCGGCGCGAACAAGGTCGGCGTCATCAAGGCCGTCCGCGAAATCACCGGCCTGGGCCTGAAAGAAGCCAAAGACCTGGTCGATGGCGCACCGAAGACCGTCAAGGAAGCCCTGCCGAAAGCCGACGCTGAAGCCGCTAAGAAGAAGCTGGAAGAAGCTGGCGCGAAAGCCGAGCTCAAGTAATAAAAATAAGCAATGGGTGCCAACCGGCACCCTGCGCCGGAGTCAAAGCCCGAAACCCCGCCGTGAAGGTGGGGTATGCGGCTTTGGCTCTTTTGTCGTCTCTGCTACCGCAACAAGGGCAGGGCCGGCAGCAGCAGGCGTAGCGTGGGCAGATTCTGCCCATGCGTTCAGCCAGCCGCCGAGCAGTAGCAGAAGTACCAAAAGTACCAGAGTCACCGGCAGTACGTAGCACGGTTGTCTAATTTACCTGGCGGGCAGTTCGAGACTTGAGGACTTGGTTGTGGGCCGCAAGGCCAGCACTGGCAAATCCTGAATTCTCATCCTTTCTGTCACTCACGGAGTGTCCATGCACTACTCATTCACTGAGAAGAAACGCATTCGCAAGTCGTTCGCGAAGCGCGCCAACGTTCACAACGTTCCCTATCTTCTGGCAACCCAGCTCGAGTCCTACGAGCAGTTCTTGCAAGCCGATACTCCTGTCACCGATCGCAAGAACGAAGGCCTGCAGTCGGCTTTTTCGTCGATTTTCCCGATCGTGTCGCACAACGGTTTCGCGCGCCTCGAGTTCCTGTCCTACGTGCTGGGCGACCCCGCCTTCGACGTCAAGGAATGCCAGCAGCGCGGCCTGACCTTTGCCTCGCCGCTGCGCGCCAAGGTGCGCCTGGTGATCCTGGACAAGGAATCGCCGACCAAGCCGGTCGTGAAAGAGATGAAAGAACAGGAAGTGTACATGGGCGAACTGCCGCTCATGACCGCCAACGGCTCGTTCGTCATCAACGGCACCGAGCGCGTGATCGTCTCGCAGCTGCACCGTTCGCCGGGCGTGTTCTTCGAGCACGACCGCGGCAAGACCCACTCGTCGGGCAAGCTGCTGTTCTCGGCACGCATCATTCCGTATCGCGGCTCGTGGCTGGACTTCGAGTTCGATCCGAAGGACATCCTGTTCTTCCGCGTCGACCGCCGCCGCAAGATGCCGGTGACGATCCTGCTGAAGGCGATCGGCATGACGCCGGAGCAGATTCTGGCGAACTTCTTTGTGTTCGACAACTTCATCCTGCGCCAGGAAGGCGGCGAGATGGAATTCGTGCCGGAGCGCCTGCGCGGTGAAGTCGCGCGCTTCGACATCGTCGATCCGAAGTCGGGCAAGACCATCGTGACGAAGGACAAGCGCATCAATGCCAAGCATGTGCGCGACATCGAAAACGCCGGCATCAAGCACATCTCGGTCCCCGAGGACTACCTGGTGGGCCGCGTGCTGGCCAAGAACATCGTTGACCAGGAAACCGGCGAGATCATCGCCAACGCCAACGACGAGCTGACCGACGAGCTGCTGGGCAAGCTGCGCGACGCCAACGTCAGCGAAATCCAGACCCTGTACACCAACGACCTGGACCAGGGCGCCTACATCTCGCAGACCCTGCGCACCGACGACACCGCCGACCAGATGGCCGCGCGCATCGCGATCTACCGCATGATGCGTCCGGGCGAACCGCCGACCGAAGAGTCGGTGGAAGCGCTGTTCAACGGCCTGTTCTACAGCCCCGAGCGCTACGACCTGTCGGCCGTGGGCCGCATGAAGTTCAACCGCCGCATTGGCCGCGACGAGCTGACCGGCGCGATGACGCTGTCGAACGAAGACATCCTGGCCGTGATCAAGATCCTGGTCGAACTGCGTAACGGCCGTGGCGAAGTGGACGACATCGACCACCTCGGCAACCGCCGCGTGCGCTGCGTGGGCGAGCTGGCCGAAAACCAGTTCCGCGCCGGCCTCGTGCGCGTCGAGCGCGCCGTCAAGGAACGCCTCGGCCAGGCCGAAGCGGACAACCTGATGCCGCATGACCTGATCAACAGCAAGCCGATCTCGGCCGCGATCCGTGAATTCTTCGGTTCGTCGCAGCTGTCGCAGTTCATGGACCAGACCAACCCGCTGTCGGAAATCACCCACAAGCGCCGCGTCTCGGCCCTTGGCCCGGGCGGCCTGACCCGCGAACGCGCCGGCTTCGAGGTGCGCGACGTGCACCCGACCCACTACGGCCGCGTGTGCCCGATCGAAACGCCTGAAGGCCCGAACATCGGCCTGATCAACTCGCTGGCACTGCACGCCCGCCTGAACGAGTACGGCTTCCTCGAGACTCCGTACCGCCGCGTGGAAGACGGCATTGCGACCGACAAGATCGACTACCTGTCGGCCATCGAAGAAGGCCGCTACATCATCGCCCAGGCGAACGCGACCCTGGACGAGAACGGCAAGCTGATCGACGAGCTGGTGTCGGCCCGCGAAGCCGGCGACCCGATCCTGGTCTCGCCGGAACGCATCCAGTACATGGACGTGGCCCCGGGCCAGATCGTGTCGGTGGCGGCATCGCTGATTCCGTTCCTCGAGCACGACGACGCGAACCGCGCGCTGATGGGCGCCAACATGCAGCGCCAGGCCGTGCCTTGCCTGCGTCCGGAAAAGCCGTTCGTCGGCACCGGCATCGAGCGCACCGTGGCGGTTGACTCGGGCACCACCGTGCAGGCTTCGCGCGGCGGCGTGGTGGACTACGTCGACGCCGGCCGTGTGGTGATTCGCGTCAACGACGACGAGGCACAAGCGGGCGAGATCGGTGTGGACATCTACAACCTGATCAAGTACACCCGTTCGAACCAGAACACCAACATCAACCAGCGTCCGATCGTCAAAGTGGGCGACCGAGTTGCCCGTGGCGACGTGATCGCCGACGGCGCATCGACCGACCTGGGCGAACTGGCTCTGGGCCAGAACATGCTGGTGGCGTTCATGCCGTGGAACGGCCTGAACTTCGAGGACTCGATCCTGATCTCGGAAAACGTCGTGAAAGACGACCGCTACACCTCGATCCACATCGAGGAACTGTCGGTGGTCGCGCGCGACACCAAGCTCGGGCCTGAGGAAATCACCCGCGACATCTCGAACCTCGCCGAGAACCAACTGGCTCGCCTGGACGAATCGGGCATCGTGTACATCGGCGCCGAAGTGCAAGCCGGCGACGTGCTGGTCGGTAAGGTGACCCCGAAGGGCGAGACCCAGCTGACCCCGGAAGAGAAGCTGCTGCGCGCGATCTTCGGCGAAAAAGCGTCGGACGTGAAGGACACCTCGCTGCGCGTGCCGTCGGGCATGGTCGGTACTGTGATCGACGTGCAAGTGTTCACCCGCGAAGGCATCCAGCGCGACAAGCGCGCCCAGCAGATCATCGACGATGAGCTCAAGCGCTTCCGCCTGGACCTGAACGACCAGCTGCGTATCGTGGAAGGCGACGCCTTCCAGCGTCTGGAGCGTATGCTCGTTGGCAAGCTTGTCAATGGCGGTCCGAAGAAGCTGGCCAAGGGCGCCGCGATCACCAAGGAATACCTGGCCGACCTGGACAAGTTCCACTGGTTCGACATTCGTCCGGCCGACGACGAGACCGCCAACGCACTGGAAGCGATCAAGGAGTCGATCAACGAGAAGCGCCACCAGTTCGACCTGGCCTTCGAAGAGAAGCGCAAGAAGCTCACCCAGGGCGACGAGCTGCAGCCGGGCGTGCAGAAGATGGTCAAGGTCTACCTGGCCGTCAAGCGCCGCCTGCAGTCGGGCGACAAGATGGCAGGCCGCCACGGTAACAAGGGTGTGGTCTCGCGCATCGTGCCGGTGGAAGACATGCCGTTCATGGCGGACGGCACCCCGGCCGACGTCGTGCTGAACCCGCTGGGCGTGCCGTCGCGTATGAACGTCGGCCAGATCCTCGAAACCCACCTCGGTTGGGCGGCGAAGGGCCTGGGCCTGCGGATCGGCGAGATGCTGCGTGCCAAGGCGCAAGCCGACGAAGTGCGTGCCTTCCTGCAGAAGATCTACAACGAAACCGGCAAGTCGGAAGACCTGGACAGCTTCAGCGACAACGAGATCCTCGACCTGGCGAACAACCTGAAGAACGGCGTGCCGTTCGCGACCCCGGTGTTCGACGGTGCGCACGAAGAGGAAATCCGCCGCATGCTGGACCTGGCGTTCCCGGACAACATCGCCAAGCACCTGGGCATGACCCCGTCGAAGAACCAGGTGACGATGTTCGACGGCCGCACCGGCGAAGCGTTCGAGCGCAAGGTGACCGTGGGCTTCATGCACATGCTCAAGCTGCACCACCTGGTGGACGACAAGATGCACGCCCGCTCGACCGGCCCGTACTCGCTGGTGACGCAGCAGCCGCTGGGCGGTAAAGCCCAGTTCGGTGGCCAGCGCTTCGGTGAGATGGAGGTGTGGGCACTGGAAGCATACGGCGCCTCGTACGTGCTGCAGGAAATGCTGACCGTGAAGTCGGACGACGTGAATGGCCGTACCAAGGTGTACGAAAACCTGGTCAAGGGCGACCACGTGATCGACGCAGGCATGCCGGAATCGTTCAACGTGCTGGTGAAGGAAATCCGTTCGCTGGGTATCGATATCGACCTGGAACGCGGTTAAGCCCGGCGCGTACCGCTAACGTATGCGCCGTCATCCCGGCGAAGGCCGGGATCCATGCTGAGTCAGCTACTTCGGACACTCAGCATGGGCTCCGGCTTCCGCCGGAGCGACGGGGTTAGCGGTGAAGTAGTAAGTAAAGAATTCAATCACCTGGAGTGATCAATGAAAGCACTGCTCGATCTATTCAAGCAAGTTCAGCAAAACGAGAGCTTCGACGCCATCAAGATTGGCCTGGCGTCGCCTGAAAAAATCCGTTCGTGGTCGTACGGCGAAGTCAAGAAGCCCGAAACCATCAACTACCGCACCTTCAAGCCGGAGCGTGACGGCCTGTTCTGCGCCAAGATCTTCGGCCCGATCAAGGACTACGAGTGCCTGTGCGGCAAGTACAAGCGCCTGAAGCACCGCGGCGTGATCTGCGAGAAGTGCGGCGTGGAAGTGACCCTGGCCAAGGTGCGCCGCGAGCGCATGGGCCACATCGAGCTGGCTTCGCCGGTCGCCCACATCTGGTTCCTCAAATCGCTGCCGTCGCGCCTGGGCATGGTCCTGGACATGACGCTGCGCGACATCGAGCGCGTGCTGTACTTCGAAGCATACGTCGTGACCGATCCGGGCATGACCCCGCTGAAGAAGTGCCAGATCATGTCGGAAGACGACTACGCCGCCAAGTACGAAGAGTACGGCGACGACTTCACCGCATTCATGGGCGCCGAGGGCATCCGTGAACTGCTGCGCTCGATCGACATCAACCGCGAAGCCGAAGCGCTGCGCGTGGAGCTGAAAGAGTCGAAGTCGGAAGCGAAGATCAAGAAATACGCCAAGCGCCTCAAGGTGCTCGAGGCGTTCCAGCGTTCGGGCATCAAGCCGGAGTGGATGATCATGGAAGTGCTGCCGGTGCTGCCGCCGGAGCTGCGTCCGCTGGTCCCGCTGGACGGCGGCCGCTTTGCGACCTCCGACCTGAACGACCTGTATCGCCGCGTCATCAACCGTAACAACCGCCTGAAGCGCCTGATGGAACTGCGCGCTCCGGAAATCATCACGCGCAACGAAAAGCGCATGCTGCAAGAAGCAGTGGACTCGCTGCTGGACAACGGCCGTCGCGGCAAGGCGATGACCGGCGCCAACAAGCGTCCGCTGAAGTCGCTGGCAGAGATGATCAAAGGTAAAGGCGGCCGCTTCCGTCAGAACCTGCTGGGCAAGCGCGTGGACTACTCGGGCCGTTCGGTCATCGTGGTGGGCCCGCAGCTGAAACTGCACCAGTGCGGCCTGCCGAAGCTGATGGCGCTGGAACTGTTCAAGCCGTTCATCTTCAACAAGCTCGAACTGATGGGCCTGGCGACCACGATCAAGGCCGCCAAGAAACTGGTCGAGCAGCAAGAGCCGGTGGTGTGGGACATCCTGGAAGATGTGATCCGCGAACACCCGGTCATGCTGAACCGTGCGCCGACCCTGCACCGCCTTGGTATCCAGGCGTTCGAGCCGGTCCTGATCGAAGGCAAGGCCATCCAGCTGCACCCGCTGGTCTGCGCCGCGTTCAACGCCGACTTCGACGGTGACCAGATGGCAGTGCACGTCCCGCTGTCGATCGAGGCACAGATGGAAGCCCGCACCCTGATGCTGGCTTCGAACAACATCCTGTTCCCGTCGAACGGCGAGCCGTCGATCGTGCCGTCGCAGGACATCGTGCTGGGCCTGTACTACGCCACCCGTGAGGCGATCAACGCCAAGGGCGAGGGCATGATGTTCCCGGACGTGTCGGAAGTGATCCGCGCCTACGACAACAAGGAAGTCGAGCTGGCGACCCGCATCACCGTGCGTATCGTCGAGCATCCGAAGAATGCCGAAGGCGGCTTCGACCGTACCCTGACCCGCTACGAGACCACCGTCGGCCGCGCGATCCTGTCCGAGATCCTGCCGAACGGCCTGCCGTTCTCGGTGCTGAACCGCCCGCTGAAAAAGAAAGAGATCAGCAAGCTGATCAACACCTCCTTCCGCAAGTGCGGCCTGCGTGCCACCGTCGTGTTTGCCGACAAGCTGATGCAGTCGGGCTTCCGCCTGGCAACGCGCGCCGGTATCTCGATCGCCGTGGACGACATGCTGATCCCGGACGTGAAGAAGATCCTGATCTCGACCGCCGAATCGGAAGTCAAGCAGATCGAGCAGCAGTACGCATCGGGTCTGGTCACCGCCGGCGAGCGCTACAACAAGGTGGTGGACATCTGGGGCAAGACCTCGGACGAAGTCGGCAAGGCGATGATGGACCAGCTCAAGGTCGAGCCGGTCGTCAAGCGTGACGGCACCAACGGCACTCAGGAATCGTTCAACGCGATTTACATGATGGCCGACTCGGGCGCGCGTGGTTCGGCAGCCCAGATCCGCCAGCTGGCCGGCATGCGCGGCCTGATGGCGAAACCGGACGGCTCGATCATCGAAACGCCGATTACCGCGAACTTCCGCGAAGGCCTGAACGTGCTGCAGTACTTCATCTCGACGCACGGCGCCCGTAAGGGTCTGGCCGACACCGCGCTGAAGACCGCGAACTCGGGTTACCTGACCCGCCGCCTGGTCGACGTGACCCAGGACCTGGTGGTGACGGAAGACGATTGCGGCACCAGCAACGGCACGCAGATGAAGGCGATGGTCGAGGGTGGTGAAGTGATCGAAGCCCTGCGCGACCGTATCCTGGGCCGCGTGGCAGGCACCGACATCGTCAACCCGGAAACCCAGGCGACGCTGTACGAAGCCGGCACGCTGCTCGACGAAGACATGGTCGAAGAAATCGAGCGCCTTGGCATCGACGAAGTGAAGGTCCGCACCCCGCTGAACTGCGAAACCCGCTACGGCCTGTGCGCCAAGTGCTACGGCCGTGACCTTGGCCGCGGCATGCTGGTGAACGCCGGCGAAGCAGTCGGCGTGGTGGCAGCGCAGTCGATCGGTGAGCCGGGTACCCAGCTGACCATGCGTACCTTCCACATCGGTGGTGCGGCATCGCGTGCGGCAGTGGCATCGTCGGTGGAAGCCAAGTCGAACGGCACCATCCGCTTTACCGCGACCATGCGTTACGTCACCAACGGCAAGGGCGCCCAGATCGTCATTTCGCGTTCCGGCGAAGTGCTGATCACGGACGACCACGGCCGCGAGCGCGAGCGCCACAAGGTGCCGTACGGTGCGACCCTGAGCGTCAAGGACGGCATGGCTGTGAAGGCCGGCACCGCCCTGGCAACCTGGGACCCGCTGACCCGTCCGATCATTACCGAGTACGCAGGTACGATCAAGTTCGAAAACGTGGAAGAGGGCGTGACCGTCGCTCGCCAGGTGGACGAAGTGACCGGCCTGTCGACCCTGGTGGCGATCGACGCCAAGCGCCGCGGTTCGGGCAAGGCCATGCGTCCGCAGGTCAAGCTGCTGAACGAAGCGAACGAAGAAGTGAAGATCGCCGGCACCGAGCACAGCGTGACCATCGGCTTCCAGGTCGGCGCGCTGATCATGGTGAAGGACGGCCAGCAAGTGTCGGTGGGTGAAGTGCTTGCACGTATCCCGACCGAGTCGCAGAAGACCCGTGACATTACCGGTGGTCTGCCGCGCGTTGCCGAGCTGTTCGAAGCCCGTTCGCCGAAAGACGCCGGCATGCTGGCGGAAGTCACTGGTACGGTCGCCTTCGGTAAAGAAACCAAGGGCAAGCAGCGCCTGGAAATCACCGACATGGACGGCAACAAGCACGAGTTCCTGATCACCAAGGACAAGCAAGTGCTGGTGCACGACGGCCAGGTGGTGAACAAGGGCGAGATGATCGTGGACGGCCCGGCCGATCCGCAGGACATCCTGCGCCTGTTGGGTATCGAAGCGCTGGCCCGCTACATCGTGGACGAAGTGCAGGACGTGTACCGTCTGCAGGGTGTGAAGATCAACGACAAGCACATCGAGGTGATCGTTCGCCAGATGCTGCGTCGTGTGCAGATCACCGATGCCGGCGACACCGACTACATCGTTGGCGAGCAGGTGGAGCGTTCGGAGCTGCTGGAAGAGAACGACCGCGTCAACGCCGTTGGCAAGCTGCCGGCGCAGTACGAAAACGTGCTGCTCGGTATCACCAAGGCATCGCTGTCGACCGACTCGTTCATCTCGGCCGCATCGTTCCAGGAAACCACCCGCGTGCTGACCGAAGCTGCGATCATGGGCAAGCGCGATGGTCTGCGCGGCCTGAAGGAAAACGTGATCGTCGGCCGCCTGATCCCAGGCGGTACGGGTCTGGCGTTCCACCGCGCCCGCAAGGAGAAGGAGCAGTGGGAGGCGGAAGAGCGCGCCCAGCTGCTGCAGCAGGAAAAGGCCAACATGGCCGCCGAGCTGCAAGCGATGGAAGACCAGGCCAACGCCGCCCAGCAGGAAGCGGAAACGCATCCGGGCGAAGGGGAGTAAGCTTAGTCAGCCTCAGCAAAAACGGCACCCCTCGGGTGCCGTTTTTTCTTCTTAGATATCACGTCGGGATATGACGGGGGAGCTCAACCTAATGGCTGAGCTCCAGCTCGGCAAACTACACTGTCCCGGCTATGAACTTGACGGAGAAAGTGGCCTCTATCAATTTTTTGAGGTTTATAACTTTGACCGTCGAGCTATATACCGACCCTTCTTCACTTTCAATGTCATAGATCTCCCATTCGAAATCATTCCCGGTTACTTTTCTGACCGAACCAAAGCAAGTAAAGGTGTCACGGATTTGTTTTGTTGGGTCTAGGTTAACCTCCCATGCCACAATGAAATCAACTACGGCGAGGGCATGATTAAAAGGTCCGGAATTGTTGAAGTCGTACTTGTATTCGACGGAGACGACGTTCTTATCCGCAAGGGGCGGCTTGACCGATTCATCATTAATCCCAAGGCTATCGATTCCCTGAGTCGAAAACGTTAGGATTTTTTTCCAATATTCTCTAAACGGTGAGCCTGGCGGCAGCAGGTTTTGAAGTGTGGCGTAGAGCACGCCGACCAGGTATTCCTCGCCCGGCATGGGTGAAAGGAAAAGATGTTCTTTAGAGTCCTCGCTTAGGCGGAAGCGCTCCCTTTTCTTAAGCAATTGACGGGATGCTTCCAAGATCTCCATCTGCTCGTTTAGCTTATTCTCTGTACTTTCTTTTTTGAGTCGGGAAAGAAGTTCGGCGAAGATAGAATCCGACTTTCGCTGCGCGTCGAGGAATTTCTTTACTTCTTTGATGAATTCAGGATCCAGTAGGGTATCAAAGGCCTTCTTGCTCAGCGAGTTGCGGTTAGTTACGAGATCGAATTCGCCATCTATAATTATGCAAAAGTGCGTCGAACTGTCACCGTCCGCCAATACTCGGTACTCGTCGATCGATTCCAGAAGTTCGAGGTATTTGCAAATCTTAATGCCGTTGACCGAAATGAAAAGACCTCGCTGGTCGCCCAGTCGTATGCCGGATCGTCCTTTCCCCTTCCTATCCAGATGAAGATACTCTTCGTGCGCACGTCGATTTCCGTCAATGGCCATAATAATCGAATACGTCGCGCCGCCCACCTGAAAACACTTTGCAGCTCTACTAAAGAATCGGCCGTCCCTTAGCCGGGAAACTTGAGCTGGCGTTTTAACGTCAACTTCGTTCGATTTCTCCAGGTACGGGAATCCGTGGGGGATCTGAAAGGCCTTCTTGTTGGCGAAGCACGTTAGCGATGCTTCACCGATCTTGGAACTGACTTGCGTGATCTGGTTTTGCGTGAAACCGTGTGCTTTGTCGAGCCTCCTGACATCACCGTGTCGACTGAAGAACCTGATATAGTTATAGACGTAAGACTCTTCTGGCCGCTTTTTCAGGGCGAAATACTTTCCGAAGTTTTCGGTGTCAAGTGTATCGATGAGGACCACGGTGCCGGTCACGAGCGCGGATTTCTGAATATAATCATAAAGGCCTTTGATGGCTAAATCCGACTCGTTCGAGAGACTTGGGAAAAACTTATCGATGATTTCGGTAAGTTTGTTCGGTTTGGCCTCAGGCAAAATGCTAAAGCTGGTGTCAAGATTCGCCCGTGGGTTGTCGATGACCTTATAGTACCATTCGTCTTTCTTTGGATTGATTTTTGTCGCGACGAGAATTCGCGAGCACGCGAAACAGAGCTTGGATCCTTGGCACTTATAGCCGATTGAGCTACCTTTCTTCTTGGTCGACTTCCCAATTGAGAAGAACGCCTCCCAAGGAGTGATCCCGTTTGTCTTTTTGCTGCTTGATAGTCCTGTGCCATCGTCAGCAAAAATGAGACCGCTCTCGGTGACTAGGGGCGCATAGAAGAGGTTTTTTGCCCCTGCGTCATACGAGTTCGAGATTAACTCTCGGAGTATTTCGCACGGATCGTTCCGATTGACCGATAACTCGCCTAAAACGTGTCTAAATTCGATTTGTGGTTTCACATTTTCCCTTGGCAATGATTTCGTGGTGAAAATATAGCACGTTCAATAACGCTCGCGAATGTAGGCTGTTAAGACGCAACGACCAAGCGGGCTAGGGCAAAGAACTGTGGCAGAAGCTGGGGTCAGGTCTCGAAGCCACCATCAGAGTTCGGCATCAGGCCGGAAGCTGCGAGCATGGGCAAGCGCGATGGCCTGCGCGGCCTGAAGCAAAAAGGTGATCGTCGGCCGCCTCATCTCGGGCCATACGGGTCTCGTGTTCTACCGCGCTCCGCAAGGAGAAAGAGCAGTGGGAAGCGGAAGAGCGCGCCCAGCTGCTGCAGAAGGCAAAGGCCAACATGGCCGCCGAGCTGTAAGATCGAAGACCAAGCCAACGCTGCTCATCAGGAAGCGGAAACGCATCCGCGCGACGGCGAGTACGCGTAGTCAGCTTCAACAAAAACCGCACCTGCGGGTTCGTTTTTTTGAGGTGTAGACGACGTGGCGGCCGATGGGGGCCGCTAGCCGGTCTCCTTAACCTTCGCAGATGCGCCCGCCAGTAATCCCCCATATGCTCAAGCCCGTCGAGAGATCAAACCCGAAAGTGCACCAGTAGCCGCGTGGAGAATGGCGGCAGATCAGAGCGTCTCGTTCTCGCACTTTAATCTCGGGATGGCCCGTGCATGCTCGTTCCGGTGGGGCCCCACGTGCTGGACCTGCACCAATCGCATCATAGATTTCCTTTGCCGCGGTCCCGCGTAGGCTGAAAGCAACCTTGGCGTCCCCGGGCGTTGGCGCATGTGCTTCCGCCTGGGTGGGATAGCCGCCGTAGATGACGTAATCACCAGAGAGCTCCCCAGAGGTGTAGTCCCATACGGCGACTGCAGTCTTTGCGGTGAGTACTCCGCAAAGCGCAGCCGCCATGATAAGTGGTGGCCTCAGCATATCGCTCCACTGATGCTGCGTCCGCTCACCAAATCAACCCCGAAGGTGCATTCGTAGCCGTACTTGGGGTCATACCAGCAGACCAGCTCGGCGCGTTGACGCATGCGTTTTCCATCTTCGGCGCCGCAGGCATCTTTCAGGTCAGGAGCCATCGTGTCGAACATTTTCCTGGCAACCTGGCCGGTCACGGAGAATGCAATGTTCTTGCTGTGCTCGCTTGGCGGCAGTGGGTCGCCTAAGTCGCCGCCATAGATCGAATAGGTTCCGCTGAACGGCTGGAAGGCGAAGCGCCACGGGCGCACCTCAGTTGCCAATGTCACCCCACAGGCAAGAAACGCGATAGCGGCGGCTGCTTTCTTCACTTTGATTGCTTGGCGGCGTTGATGGTTACATGAAAATGGTCATCGTGATGTTTGGCTGGCTTTACTCGGGGGATCATCGGGTCATTGAAATAGACGACTTGTACGATGCCGGACTCAAAAAACATTGCGATCAAGCTCGCCGTTGCCGCTTGGTCGTATTGTTCGTCGAAGCGTGAGATTGGCGCGTGTTTGCCGTCTTTGCGAAACAACCTGATGTCCACGTCGCGGCCGCTTCGATGACTGCTATGTGGCGGAAATTTGGTGCCATCGGCCAAGCTGATGTTCCCAATGCCGATCTGTCGATCATCTATCCCTTGCCAACGGTGCTCGATCGAGAGCAGCAGCGATAGCAGTCTTGGGTCCGCGTATTGGCCGGCGCCGCCCGCGGGAGTGCCGTAGGTGTAGTACCCGACGTCCTCCGGCTTTAGCGGCAGCATGAAGAAGCCACGGTTATCTTTGGGTTGTACCTGGACCATCATCCCGCCTCGCTACGCGATGCGATTTGTCGCGAGGTTCCAGCCGCCCATAGTATTGCCGCCGGCGCCGCCTCCGATCTTCTGCTGGGTGTATTTCCAACGCACCTTCGCGAACCTCAGTCCGATCGAATCGTGCAGAATGCCGCCCTCGTGCGCAGCTTGATTCATGCTATCGATGAGAACGTTCTCCAGCTCGACCTCGTAGTACTTCACCGGCGTGCCTTGGCCGTCTGCGCGCATGAATTCGAGTTTCGCTTTCGGGATGGTCCTGCCAGAAGAGCAGGTCTGCATCAGGATCGGTGAAGATAGGTCAGCCATCTTTGTGATGGTGATGCTTGAGTGCTCGCAGCGCTCCGCTGTGTGGCCGCCGGACGTGGAGGCCGTGGCACTTTTCGGCTGCTTGACTCCCCACTGCGCGGACGTCAGTTCAATCCAACCGTCATGTCCATGGTCGGACGATTCGCCCTTGATGCCGTCGATCTGCAAGTACACGTCGATCGCCATAGAATTCCCCTGTCATTTCGTCACCCAGCCATTCTGTGACATACGGGAACCGGAACAATTGCGACTACTCAATGCCGTGCGCTTCTTGGCGGACTTTATGGGAGGCGCCGGCCGCGAGAAACGAAATAATATCTGCCACCCGGGGCCGCACACCGCGGATGCACGGTCTCTCGCCACACTTGTCGGGCTCGGAGGTAATGCGTGGACACCAAGTCGGCTACCGAGCTCCATCCGGTGCCGGCACCCGCGTCACCTTCACACTTCCGCTGGCGCAGTCGACCTGGATTTGGCGCGCGTGAAACCCGGCCAGATCAGCCGAATGCACCTTGATGCCGTGTGCCTCCAGTACCCGCTGCGCCGCCTCGATATTGAGCTGCCCCACCGGCAACACGCGCCCGGCCGCGGGCGTTCGCTGCATCATGTTTCCGCCGCCGGCAAGATGCGCTTCGATCTCGGCGTGGTGTTCCGCCATCGCGCCCATCGCGTCGAGCAGCGAGATCACGGCCTGGTCCACGTAGCGCGCGCGGCCGTGTCCAATCGAAGCGTCAGGCGCCAGCGGCAGCAGGCAGTGTGCCAGCCCGTACACGCCGCGCGCGCGCCACAGCAGGGCCACGCCGATGCACGAGCCCAGCGTGGCCTTCAGGATGGTGGGGCTGTGCCCGATCGCCAGCTGGCCGATGCGCACGTGAACCAGATCCGGTTCATTCATTGTCAGGTGGCGCGCCGGTAGATTTGCGGTTGCTCGAACTGGAACGGCACGTCCAGCGACGTGAGCGATTCGGCCTCGCCAATCATCAGCACGCCGCGCGCGTGCAGCGCCGGCGCGACCTTGCGCACGATGGCGACCACGTCCTCCGGCTTGAAGTAAATGAGCACGTTGCGCAGAAAAACCACATCGAAGGCGTCCTCCCACGGGCTCGCTTGCAGCAGGTTGTGGACCGAGAACGAGATGCGTTCCCGCACCGCGTTGCCGAGCATGAACCGGTCCCGCGTCTCCAGCGCGTTGTAGCGCGCGAACAGTTCCGGCTGGGCCGCCTGGAACGCGGTGACGGCGGAGCCAGCGTACTCGCCGCGCCGCGCCCGTTCCAGCACCTCGGCTGCGATGTCGGTGGCCGTGATCTGGTAGCGGAAGCCCGGGTGGTGCCGGCGGAACTCTTCGCAGCAGATCGCAATCGTGCACGCTTCTTCGCCCGTCGAGGCCGCCGCCGACCACACCTGCAATGGCCGCTCAGGATGCTGCTCCCACCACGCCGGCAGGAACACATCGCTCAGGTACTGCCAGATCCTGGGCGTGCGGAAAAACGCGGTGTGGTGCGTGGTCACCGCGTCGATGAACGGCTGGCGCTCGCGTTCGTCATTCGCCAGCAGTTGCAGGTAGCTCTCGTACGAGGCGAGCTTGAGCTGGCGCATGCGCGGGCGCAGGCGCGACTGCAGCATCGAGCGCTTGGCCATGCTCATGCTGATGCCGGTGTGCCGGCGAACCAGGTCGAGCGCGCTCTGCAAGGTGCTCGCGTCCATGTCGTCGAACGATTCAGGCATCGGCCGTTTCGACCTGCCGCTCCGCGATTGCGGCAAAGACCCGTGTCGAGCTCAGGACCTGCAAATGCAGCTGGCGCTCATCGACTGCATAGCGGATGACTTCCGTGATGTCGTCACGTACGGCCGCCGCCATGGCGTGGCGCAGCAGCGCGGGTACCGGGATCTTGTCCGAGGAATCGACGCGCACGATGCTTTCGACCGCATCCACGAGCAAACCCAGCAAGGCGTCGCCGTTGTCGAGCACGACGATCTTGCGGTCCGGCTGCTGGTTGGATTCCTCCGCGCCCAACTGGTAGAACGAACGCACATCGACCACCGTCACCAATTGCCCGCGCAGGTTGAACATGCCGGCCACGAAGTCCGGCGCGCCGGGCATGACGATGAGCCGGTCCGCGTGATCGATAATCTCGCGCACCTGTTGCATCGGCAGCGCGAATGCGTCGCGCGCGCGGAACCACAGGTAGGGCAGGCGATGTTCGACTCTGCGCCGGGCGGTGCGCGCCGACTGCTCGCTGGCGCCAAACAGCTGGCTGAAGTTGCCGGTCACGCGCTGGATTTCGCCATGATCGAGGACGTTTTGGCTGTCGAGCAGGAACACGTGGCCGCGTTCGCCGAAGTCGATGCAGCCGGCGAACATGGCGGCCTTGTGCCGCCCGAGCACGGGCACGCGCATCAGCTCATCCTCGAAATAGGCATCGATGGATTCCACCGCATCGACCAGCAGCCCGACCTGCGCCGTGCCGAGGTCGAGCACGATCACGCGCGACTCGGCGGCGTTGGCATCGGTTTGCGTATCGGCCTGCAGCAGCGCGCTGAAGCGAACCACCGGCACAATCTGCTCGCGAATATGCATCACGCCCGCGCACAGGTCTTCCTGCACGGGCGAGCGCTCGATGCCGGAAGCCAGCACGATTTCGCTGATGCCGCCAATGGCAAAGGCGAGCCGCATTGCGCCGACCCGGAAGATGATGCAGCGCTTGCGCTGCGCCCGTGCGCGCGCGCCGTTGGCCGCGCCCATCCCGTCCTGCGGGTGCGGCACGTCTTCCAGTGCGATCAGGCGGGGAAGGGCCAGCACCCGCACCAGCGCGCCCGCGATCTTGAGCACGCCGGCCACGAGGCGGCGCGTGGATGCGTCCTCGTACTCGAACAGCGTCTGCTCATCGCCACGTGGCCGCAGCACGCGCCCGGTGTCGTCCACGATCAGCCCGAGGCGGACGCCATTGAGCTCGACCACCACCACCTTGGTCGCGGCCGCCCCGCTGCGCGGGCTCGCCTGCAGCAGGCGCCTGGCATCGAGCGCGGGGACAATGGTGCCGCGCAGGTTGAAGACGCCGGCCACGAAGTCGGGTGCGAGCGGCATCGGCGTGATCTCGGACGGCAGGTTCACCACCTCCCGCACGTGCCGCACGTCCACTGCATACTCATCGCCATCCACCGTGAACGAGGCGTAGATGGCTTGTCCCGGGCCGCCCCGGGTTGTTGTCGTGCTCAAGTCAGCTCTCCGTGTGCGCCTGGATCAGCCCTTGGCCTTGAACTGCTGGAATGCCGTGTTCAGGTTCTGGGCGACGGCGTCCAGGTCGCGGCAGCTGCCGTCGATGCCTTCCGCCGCGGCCGCAGCCTTCTCGGTTTCCTCGGCCACTTGCTGCACTGCTTCGCCGATCATCTTCACGCTTTCGAGCTGCTCCTGAGCGGCGCTCGACACCTCGGCAATCGCCTGGCCGGTCTGGCGCACGCCGTTGACGATCTTGGTGAACGCTTCGCCGGCCTGGTTGGATACCTCGCTGCCTTGCACGATCAGCTTGATCGAGCTGTTGATGAGTTTGGAGATTTCCTTGGTGGCCTGGGCCGAGCGTTCGGCCAGCTTGCGCACTTCGTCAGCCACCACCGAAAAGCCCAGGCCATGCTCGCCGGCGCGCGCTGCCTCGATCGCGGCGTTAAACGCCAGCAGGTTGGTCTGTCCGGCGATTTCGCTGATGACCTTGACGATCTCGGACATATCCTCGGACGACTGGCGCAGCACGTCCATCGCCTCGATTGCCTTGCCGATGGCCTTGGCGCCCACTTCGGCCTCGTCCTGCGTGGTGCGGGCCACCGCGTCGGTGCTGCGTGTGCTTTGTGCGATCGAATGAATGGAGGCGGTCAGTTCTTCCACCGAGGCGTTCATCTCTTCGGTGGTGGCGGACAGCGACTGGCTGCCCGCGGCGACCGAGCCGGACTTGGCGAGGATGTCGGCGGTCTGCTCCGACAGGCGCTGCACGAGCGCGCCGATCGACTGGTCCAGGTTCTCGGCGCGGCGCTTCTCGTCGTCGATGTCCTTGAGCGAGCCGGCCACACGCAGCGGGTTGCCTTCGGCGTCGCGCAAGGTGGTGCCGATGGCGCTGAACCAGCGGTATTCGCCCGACTTCAGCTTGAGCTTGTACTCGCGGTTGAACGGGGTCTTGCCGGTCTTGTCGCCCAGGTGCGCGCCAAACGCGTCCAGCGTGACCTGCTTGTCTTCCGGGTGCAGCAGCGAGGCCCAGCTATCGAGCACGTTGGGGAAATCGGTCTCGTCGCTGTAGCCGAGCAGCTTGCGGAACTGGTCGGACCACCAGAACGGCGTCTGCGGGCCAATGTTGCCGTCCCCCGGGTACACCATGTCCCACAGGCCTTCGCTGGCACTGTCGTTGACCAGCTTGAAGCGGGTCACCGCCGCATCCAGCTCGGCTGCGCGGCGCTTCTCGTCCGTGATGTCGCGCATGGAACCAGCCACCCGCAGCGGATTGCCATCGGCGTCGCGCAGCGTGTTGCCGCGGGCGTGGAACAAGCGGTATTCGCCCGAGCGCGTCCTGACGCGGTATTCCAGGTCGTACGGGGTCTTGTCCGTTTTGTCGGACAGGTGCGCGGTGAACGCGGCCATTGCGGCGTCCGCGTCTTCGGGGTGCAGCAGCGAGGCCCAGCTGTCGAGCACGTTCGGAAAGTCGGTCTCGTCCTTGAAGCCGAGCAGGCTGCGCATCTGGTCCGAGACCCAGATCGGCGTCTGGGGGCCAACATTGCCGTCCGCCGGGTAGGCCATGTCCCACAGGCCTTCGCTGGCGCTGCGGTTCACCAGTTCGAAACGTGCCAGGGCCTCGGCCAGTTGGGCGTTGACGTCATGTTGATTGGTTTCGGCAACTGCAGGCCGGGCGGACGAAGCGGGCATCTGAATCTCCATATCTGAAATGTTCTTGGCTGCTCTCACAGTCGAGGGAGCCGTACGGGAAGACGGCGTTCTTGCTGTGAAGCAAAACGTGGTGCGAATAGTAGATGAACATTTCCAAACGGAAAATCAGGAATGCCTTACATTGCTGTAAGGAAATGCGAAGTATGTTATTTGCAACATTTCGCGCACTGCCGGAAGGAGGGGGAATAAACGCGGCGGCCGGGTGACTGCAATGGAAACACCTAGGCCTTACTTTGGCCTGACACTTCAGCACGGAAACCGCCGAGATCGGTCGAGCGCATCGCTTGCAGCGTATAGCCGTGGACCCGGCAAATTCGCTCGCAGATCGACCAGCCCAGCCCGCTGCCGCTCTCGGCCGTGCCACTCTTCCTCGAGAAGCGCACGCCCAGTTGGCCCAGCTCTTCGATGCCAAGTCCCGGACCGCTGTCGTCGACGGATAAGGTAAAGCGGCCATTTGTTGCAGCCAGCCGGCAGGCGATGCGTGCCCCGTCCCCCGCATAGCGGACCGCGTTATCGACGAGGTTGCGCACCAGCGCTCGCAGCAAGGTTTCGTTCCCCGATACCTGGCACTGTCCGGCGCCGTCGAATTCCAGTTGCTGATGCCGGCTGATCGCTGCCGGCGCCAGTTCGCCCACGACGTCGCGGCAGACGGCTGCAAGATCAGTCGGGCCGAGTTGCGGCGCGGTGCCTGATTCCAGGCGCGACAAGGTGAGGAGCTGATTGACCAGATGCGTGGCGCGATCGCAGCCTGCCAGCGTCTGGAGCAGCGCCTGTTGCCGGACCATGCTGTCCGGCTCGCCCAGCGCAACCTGGGCCTGTGCCCGGATCGCTGCGATTGGGGTGCGCAATTCGTGTGCGGCATCCGACGTGAATCGACGCTCACTGTCGATGAGCGCGGCGATCCTGTCGAACAGGCTGTTCAGCGCGGTCACCATCGGCATCATTTCTTTCGGCAGGCCTTGCACGGACAAGGGCTCGAGCACCGCGGGACGCCGCTGCGCCAGTACGTCACCCAGCCGCTGCAAGGGCATCAGGCCGGTACGAATAGCCCACCATAGCGCCAGCGCCAATACCGGCAGCACGACAGCAAGCGGCCATAGCGCGCTGCGCAATACTGCCAGCGAGATGGCATAACGTGAATCGAGCTGTTCGCCCACGTACACCTGCACGTCGTTTTCCGCGCCGTGCGCTGCAAACACGCGCCACGTGGCGCCCGATAGGCGCACGGTCGAGAAGCCGCCCTGTCGATGCTCCCGCGCGTCGACCATGGGCTGTGCGGGAGCGTTGGCCGAACGCGCCGCCAGGCGTCCCTCATGAAAGACCTGGAAGGCCACCTTGGGTGCATAGCGGTGCAGCAGCGGCGCGTCGGCCTGACGCCCTTCGTCGCCAAAGCTGGTGGACTGCTGCACCACCAGCAGCGCCGCTGCCTGCGCAAGGTGGCTGTCCAACAGCTCATCGAGTTCGTGCTGCGCGTCGCGCCAGGTCGCGGCCAATGCGACCAGCCACGCGACTGCAACCACGCCGAGAACCAGCCGCAGCAGCCGGCCCTGGAGCGAGCCCTTTGCGTTCATGCCGCGCCGTCCTTGGCAAGCATGTAGCCCACGCCCCGCACGGTGTGAATGAGCGTTGGCCCCAGCTTGCGGCGCAGGTTATGCACGTGCACCTCGACGGCATTGCTGTCCACTTCCTGGCCCCAGCTGTACAGGTGCTGCTCCAGCTGGTCGCGCGTGAGCACGCGGCCGGCATTGAGCAGGAAGGTCTGGAGCAGGTCGAACTCCCTGCCGGACAGCGCGACCGGGGTGCCGCCTTTGGTGACCGTGCGGGCGGCCGGGTCGAGCACGATGTCCTGCGCGGCCAGGCACTCCTGCGTCTGGCCATGCGCGCGTCGCACGAGTGCGCGCAGGCGTGCCGCCAGTTCGTCCAGGTCGATGGGCTTGACCACGTAGTCGTCGGCGCCGCTATCGAGGCCGCGAATCCGGTCCGGCACCGCGTCGCGCGCGGTGAGCACCAGCACCGGCAGCGTGACCCCGGCGCGCCGGATGGCCGCGAGCACGTCCATGCCATCCTTGCCGGGCAGGCCCAGGTCCAGCACGGCGGCCGCGTATGGTTCGGCGCGCAATTCCTGTTCGGCGAGATCCCCGCTGCGCACCCAGTCCACTTGGAAGCCGCGCTGGCGAAGGCCCGCGCGCAGGCCGTCGCCGAGGAGTGCATCGTCTTCTGCAAGCAGTATTCGCATCAGATCATTGTCGCACGAAGCGTGGTTCAGTCGTCATCGTCCTTGGCGCCGTGGTGCTGGGCCGCGACCGCGTGCACCCCGATCTGCGCGGCAGGTTCGGCCTGCCACTGCCACCACCAGAATCCGAGCACCGCCGCCAGCACGACCGCGGCAAGACCGCGCCATGCCCTGCGGATGCCTTCGCCCGGCGTGCGCGGCTTGGTCCCGCTGATCATGCTGGCGACGAGGTTTTCGCGGTGCAGTACGCTGCTGAGCAGGACTGCGCCAACGTGCACGCCAACGAGGGCCAGCATGGCGCCCGCAATCGCTTCGTGCACTTCTTCGGTCCAGTGGCCGGCGATGTCGTTATAGTTGGCCCATCCGCTCGCGACCAGCAACACCGTGGTGCCGAGCAGGGCGATGATCGCCAGTGCGCCGGCCGGGTTGTGGCCGACGTGGTGCTCGGGCTGGCGCGAGAACAGTGAGCGCAGGTAGCGCAGCGCCGCGCCAGGCCCGCGCACGAATTGCGAAAAGCGCGCGTAGCGGGTGCCCGCCAGGCCCCAGATCAGGCGAAAGCCGACCAGGCCGGCCATGGTGTAGCCCAACGTGACGTGCACCACGCGCAGCGAGTCGTTTTCCGCGGTGAGGTAAGCGCCGGCGAAGCTCAGCGCCATCAGCCAGTGGACAACCCTGACCGGGGCGTCCCAGACCAGCATGCGGCTTTGCGCCGCATCGCTGGCGGGAGCGTCGGCGTGGGAAACAGATGTCGTGTTCATCGAAGACTCCTTGGTTGATTCGACAGAGAGCCAGCACTGCGTTGGCTCTTCTTGTCCACCATGCTCGGTTGGCGAGCTTAAGGAGTTCTTAACGATGGCTGCGTTACTTGTTCGATCTGAGCTGGCGCCGCATGTACACCGCGGTGCCGGGATAGGTTTGCAGATTGGCCGCTTGCGTGGTGTCCGCCGCCTCGTGCAGGACGAAGCCGTGCTGTTCCCAGAAGGGCCGCGAGCCCTGCACCGCGACCAGGGCCGCGTGCGTAAAGCCGCGCGCCAGCGCGCTGGCGACGGCAAGCTCGACCAGGTTGGAACCCGCGCCGGACCGGGCGGCGCGCCGCGAGACGGCCAGGTCGTGCAGGTAGAGCGTATCGCCACCGGGCTGCACGTGGAACAGGCCGCCGAGCGGGGTGACCCGCCCGAGCGTGGACGGGTACGCGAACAGGTAGGCGAAGAGCCCCTGTTCGTCATGCGCGACCCAGCAGAAATCGCGCGCTGCGGCAATGCGCTGCTCGACGGTCTGCCGGTCTTCGCGCAAGGCGGCGGGATAGCACTCACGCTGGACACCAAGGATTGCGGACACGTCTGCCGGGCCGGGGCTGCGATACGCGCGCGTCATTGCGCTGCCCTTCCCGTTTGCGTGTCGGCCAAGCCTGAGCCGGGCGGTGCGCATACCTCGAGCACGCGCACACGCAGGGTGTTGCCGTCGGGGCCGGGCCAATCGATCATGGCACCGGCTGAAAGTCCGAGCATGGCCGCGCCGACCGGCGAAAGGATGGAGATGCGGTCCGGTCCATCATGCATGTTGGCAGGGTAGGACAGGGTCAGGGAGAACGTTTCCCCAGACGGCTCCACTGCAAAGCGCACGCGCGAGTTCATTGTCACGACGGTCGGCGCAATTTCGTGCGGTTCGCGGATGTCCGCACGCTGCAGTTCGGCCAGTAACGCATCGCGGCTCGATGCCAGCGACGCAGGCAGCGTCTCCAGCAGTGCTTCCAGGCGGTCGAGGTCTTGCGAAGAAATGATGATGTCTGGTGTCATTTGGCAAAATGCTCCCCATGGCTGCGCGTGGCAACCATTGAATTCGTCAGAAGGCCAGATGCCGGGCTTGGCCGGCATGATCGGTCGTAGGTGGGAGGGGGCTCGGGAGTGTCGCGGAACCCGAAGGTTCTGGCTCAGGCACTCGCCGAGCCTAGAAAAGCCAGGCGAAGCCTCGCGTGGACGAAGGCGCCCGGTGCAGGTTTGCTACGCGGTTGCGGCACTGCGGACGAGCAGGGTGGACAGGTGCAATTGCACGCACGCCAAGGGGCGGCCAGGTGCTGTGCGCAAAATTGTCGGACTCGTTCACTGGAAATAGGCAGGGCTTCGTATCACCGGTTCGAGTATATGCCCTTCTGGCGAAGTGTCAACTTGCTACCCTGATTGGATCACTTGCCTTGCAGGCGGCGCGAAAACGAAACCGCGTAAGCCGGCGAGCGGAAGGTCAGGATCGGGTCGCTGGTCGCGGCGATGCCCTCGGCCATCACCAACGGGTCGTAGTTGATCTTCTCGCAGGCGCCGCCTTTTTGCGGCGTGGCGGATGACAAGGTCAACGTGCCTGCCTTGAATTCCTTGCGATCTTCCGGCCAGAGAACCGTGGGATCGGTTTCGGTGTCCCCGGGTTGGCCGATGGTCACCAGCATGTCCCAGCGCACCGGGCCCTTTTTGGCCCGATCGATCAGCGCTTGCCCCAGGAAGTCGCGCGGCATGGACGTGAGCTGCGCGTCGGTCAGCCGCTTTTCACCGTCCTGCGGCACAAAACGCCAGCGCACCAGGGTCGTCCTGTTGTTCTTGTCGATGTACTTGAAGGTGTGAATGCCGAAGTAGGCGCTATTGGCAAAGCTGACCGGCGGGTTGTGCGTCTTGAGGAACTCGGACTGCGCGCGCGCGTCGGGATGGCTGTCGAGAAAGGCTTTCACCTTTTTCGGATCGGGCTTGCCCGTTGATGGATCGGGCTTGGTGGCAACCAGGTTGTCGAAGAAGGTCTTGGGCTGCGCCGCGCCGAACATCGGCGTGTTGATCATCGTGATGTGCTGCAGCTTGTTGTCCGGCAGTCGGAATTCGAGCGCCATGCCGCGCGCGTTCAGCGTTGTGTCCGGCGCATTGGGGTTGCCGCCCGCGATGGAGAAGCGCGCGACCACCGGTACCGGCTTGCCTGAAAAGAGGGCGGACTTTGAGTAGCTGGCGGCCTGCTTGGTGCCGACAAATTCGCCGGCGGCGCACACGCCTTTGATGTGGTTGCGCCGCTCCCCGGCGTGCACGCCAAAAGTGCTTTCCAGCTGGTCCACCACTTGCGTTGCGTTCACCGCGGTTTGGGCGGACGCGCCTGTTGCCCATGCCAACAGGCTCAGCGCAAGCAGGACCAAATGCCAGACCGATCTTGATTGAAAGCGCTGCATGAAGCCTCCTTGTGGTGCGATGGCGCGGCGCCAGAATGCCACACGGTCGCGCGGCCCGTATGAGCGCACGCAAAGGAAGCTTGCTACTGCGCTTTCGTGCGCAGCGTGTGCACGGTGTTGTGCACCAGTTCGCGCACCGGCGCGCATCCCAGCTTGGCCAGCTCCTGCACGCTGCGTGTCTTGCCCGCCTCCTGCGCGACCAGGTAGCCGAGATAGTAGCCGCGCCGTGCCGGCAGAGAGGTCTTGTCGCCCGCACGCAGGAACAGGCCGGAATAGCTTTCGCTGTCCTTGTTGTCGAGCACCTGTTCAAGCTGCGCCAGCGCGGCGGGCAGCACGGCCGCGGTGCGGTCGGCCATGTGGTCCGGGATCTCGAGCAGCAGCTGGTCGTTGTCCGCCCCCGGGTTCAGCACCTTCGAAACGTACACCGCCAGCCCTTCGCGCCACAGCGACACCCAGTTCGCCTCGTCGCATTCGTTCATCGCGCTGTGATAGGTGTGGAACAGCTCGTGGTGGAAGAACGGGCTGTCGCTACCTGCGCCGTGATACTTGACCATGCCGTCGATGCCAAAGATCAGGTAGTCCTTGCCGCCGATCCGGCGAATGCCGCCATCCATTTCGCCCAGGGAGTGCACCACATAGATTTCGTGGTTGGAGACGAAATCGGGAAAGGTGGCCTTGAAGCTGGCGATATTCTTCGGTAGCTCGGTCTCGAAATTGCGGGCCTTGACCAGGTAGCCCTCGCGAATTGCCGGGAAGTCGTCGATGGCGCGCTGGATTTTGGCGTCCTGCTTTTCCTGCGTGACGGAGCCGTTGAAACGCGCGATCTCGTAAAAGCCGGGAAAGCCGGGCGCGACACGGGCCTTGAATTGCGCCAGCTGCTCGGCTTTGGGCTTGTCCCTGACGACGTCCCAGAACTGGACGAAATCCATCGACACGTTGTGCACGACCGGCTCGGCGGCGTGGACAAGGGGGGACAGGGTAGCAGCAAGAGCCAGCAAGGTACGGCGCATCGATTTCTCCGCGGTGGTAAGGCTGGCAATGTTGCCATGCGCGAAGCGCGCGCCGCAAATGCGTGTGGCATGCATATTTGCTAATACGCCACACCGGTGCTTGCCCTGGTGCGTGGGGCAAGCGGGCCGTTGGCCAGATATCGCCGCCGGTGGCGAGTTTCAGCGCAGAAAAGTCGGCGAAATGTTTATTTAGCGGAAGAATGTGAATCGATTTTGAGCGTGCAGGCGGAAATGTTGACATTTCTACCGCTACCGATCAGTATGCCTCACTAACGTCGTTCAACTTCCCTACAAGTCGTGTCACGCAAAAAGAACAGTCGTCAATGGGCCAGGCTCCGGATCCTCTGCTCCACGGGACTGCCGTTGATGACCATCGTGCCGGATGCGTTTGCGCTGGTGCGCGAGCTCATTCCCAACGCGGCCGCAACTTTGTTCCTGCGTGCCGAGGCGGGTGACGCGACCAGCGCGGAGCCGCCGCTCGACGACGCGCCGACGACGGTCCTGCCGCCGCCCAACGGCTACTACTTCAGCGATGCCGTGAACTTTGGCCCGGTGCGGCGCCACGACTACGAGTTCGTGCTCGAACGCGCACTCGACCGTGGCGGCGAGTCGCTGGGATCGGTCACCCTGCTGCGCAACGTGGGGCCGGATTTCGACGCGCACGACGACGAGGACCTGGGGCGCGTGGCCACCTATTTCGAGCATGCCCAACGCAATGCGCTGGCGCCTGCGACCGGCCTGTCCGGGGTCATCGAGGATGAGGCGATGCTGCTGGCCACGACCAGCGGCCAGATCCTGTTCCTGAGCGATTCCGCGGGCGCGCTGCTGGACCAACTGGCGTCGCAGGAGCAGCAGGTCTTCGACCGCCGCATGCTGCCGCCGTTCTGCCAGCGGCTGGTGGAGTCGGTGGTGTACGGCGACCGCTACCCGTGGCGCCTGCCGTCGTGCACGCTGGCGCTGGCCGGCGGCGCGCTCGAGGCGCGGGCGCAGTGGATGGGGGCGGGCGGGGTGCCGCTGGCTACCGCGCTTGACCCGGCCCACAGCCGGACGGTCGGCATCTTCCTCAAATTTGTCGTTCCCATGTCGCTGCGCATCTGGCGCGCCCTCAATACGGTCGAGCTGTCCCCGCAGCAGATGGAGGTCGCGTACTGGATGGGCGTAGGCGGCGGCCGCGAAGCCGCACGCGCGCGCATGGATGTGAGTGATGCCGTGCTGCGTGACTGTGTGAAAGCGGTCTACGAGAAATTCGGCTGCACATCGGAGGCAGGCTTGCTCGCCATCCTGCGCCCGGCCGTCTCGCGAATGTAAAACAAAGTCCCATTACTATCCCCCATTGATGGGGATAGATTACACAAAGTTAGAAAATTACTATTTCCTCTTCAATTGTGCGATGGAGGGGGATCAGAGATGAAGAAGCAATGGATTGCTGCTGCTACGGCATGGGTGTCGGCGCTGGCGGTGGCTGCGTCGCCTGAGCTGCACGTGCCGATGTCGGTGCTGACCGACAGCGGCACCGGCGCCTCGGCCGGCAGCGTGACGATCACCGAAACGCCGCATGGCGTCGTGTTCACCCCGGCGCTGACCGGGCTGCCGCCGGGCATGCACGGCTTTCACGTGCACGAAGTCGGCAACTGCAATGCGGGGGTGAAAGATGGCAAGTCGGTAGCAGGCCTGGCTGCGGGCGGCCACTACGACCCGGCAGGCAGCAAGCACCACGGGCTGCCGTGGGGCGATGGCCACCTGGGTGACCTGCCGGCGCTGTACGTGGATGTGTCGGGCAACGCCAACATGCCGGTGCTGGCGCCGCGCCTGAAGCTGGCGGACGTGAAGGGCCGCGCGCTGATGGTGCACGTGGGCGGCGACAACCACTCGGATCATCCGGCGGCGCTGGGCGGTGGCGGTGCGCGCCTGGTGTGCGGCGTGATCCAGTAGGCCGTACTACAGACCTGAAACACATCGTCCCGGCTTGCGCCGGGACGACGGTTTTTTGGGGAGCCACCGATGCGAGGGGGCTTATTTGCCCTTGCACTCTTCCACGATGGCTTGCTTGATTTCCTTGAGCATCACCGCCCGCTCCTCCGGCCCGCCGGCCGGCTGTCCCGACACGTAGGCCATCGGGCAGCCCATCTTGTCGGCATCGGCCACGTACTTTTCCAGCATCTTGATGGTCTGGCGCCACCCCGCGCATGCTTGCGGCGTGGCCTTGTCCGCCTTTTGCAGCTCGGCGGTCTTGGCCTCGATCGGCTTGGACAAGGCTTCGCACTGCGCCTGCTTGGGGGTTGCGGCGGCATAGGTCGAAGCGGTCATCATCAAGAGTGAAGCAATCAGCAGGCGCATCGGGAAACTCCAGTTCGGGTTGAAACCGCCGATTTTCCCAGCCGGGAGTGGCTGAAAACAGCCCTCCCGAGGGGGGAATAACAAGCCCGGCGCGGGGCCGGGCCGTGGATCAGTTCGAACCGGCGCGCGCCTTCCCGAACGGGTCACCCGCCTTCCAGGCCGGCATCTTCGGCGCATTGGCGACCGCCTGCCCCAGGTTCAGCGTGAACTGGGCCTGCTGCACCATGCCCGACAGGTCCCAGCTCGGGTCATACTCGTCGGTCACCTGGTGGTAGCGCGCGGCATAGGCCTTGGCCTTGGCGTTGTTCGCCTCCACGTCCTTCACCCAGGCGTGGCCGCCGCCCACCGAGAACGCCGGAATGCCCGCCTTGGCAAAGCTGAAGTGGTCGCTGCGGAAGTAGCCGCCCGACAGGTCCGGCTTGGCCGGCGCCGGCACCAGGCCCATCGCCTTGGCGGTGGCGGCCGCCATCGCGCCCAGGTCGGTACGCTCGCTGCCCTGCACGCCGATGTCCTTGGTCGTGCCCACGAAATTCAGGCTGTCCAGGTTCAGGTTCGCCGCCGTTTTCGCCGCAGGCCAGAGCGGGTTGGCAGCGTAGGCCGCGCTGCCCAGCAGGCCCTGTTCCTCGGCCGCCACCCACAGGAACATCTGGCTGCGCTTGGCCGGCGTGCGCACGGCTTCCTGCGCCATCGCCAGCAGGCCCGCGGTGCCCGATGCGTTGTCCACGGCGCCGTTCCAGATGTTATCCTTGGCGTCGCCGTATTTGCCCATGTGGTCCCAGTGTGCGCTGTAGATCACGACTTCGCTCTTGAGCTTGGGATCGGTGCCCGGCACGATCCCGGCCACGTTGTACTCGTTTAGCTTGCGCACCTCGGCGCGGGTCTCGCCCTTCACGCGCGCGCCCAGCGGCACCGGCTTGAACGACTTGTCCTCGGCTTGCGCGCGCAGCTTGTCCAGGTCAAAGCCGGAAGCGGCGAACAGCTTGCGCGCCGTGTCCTCGGTCATCCAGCCCTCCATGCCGGGCTCCATCTCGCCCTCGGCCAGCTGGAAGCGTTCCGTCATCCAGCTGTTCTGCACCACGCTCCAGCCATACGAGGCCGATGCGGTGGTGTGGATCAGCAGCACGCCGGCGCACTTGTGGCGCGCCGCTTCCTCGAACTTGTAGGTCCAGCGGCCGTAATAGGTCAGGCCCTTGCCATTGAAGCGGTTCGGCTCGGCGTCGGTCGGCTGCGGGTCGTTGACCATCACCACCAGCACCTTGTTGCTGCAGTCCAGTCCCTTGAAATCGTCCCAGCCTTCTTCTGGCGCGGTGATGCCGTAGCCGGCGAAGACCAGCTCGTGGTCCATCTGATGCACCGGCTGCGTGTCGCCCGGCGCCCATACCCAGTCGGTGCCGAAGGTGAGCGGCAGCGCCTGGCCACCAGCGACGATCGACACGTTGCTCTGCGCCGGCGCCGACTTCACGCCGGCGATCTTCACCGGCTGGCGGTAGCTGCTGCCGTTGGCCGGTTGCAGCCCGATCGCCATCGCCTGCGCTTCGAGGTAGTTGACGGTCAGTTCGCCGCCGCGCTGGCCGGTGCCGCGGCCTTCGAGCGCGTCGGAGGCCAGGAAGGCGAGATGGGCGCGCAGCGGCGCTTCGTGGACGACCGGGCCGGCCGCGACCTTGGCGGCATGTGCCGGGAACGCCATCGCCAGGCTGGTGGCCAGGACGGCGGAGGTGAGCATCTTCTGCATGGGATCCTGCGGTAGTTGATGGTTGGTCTGGCGCACGGATGAGTGCGCCGGATCATTGTATTTCATTTCCCTATCGAAACCACAGGATGTCGGACGTGACGGTCTGGCCCGTCATCGGGATGTAGGCTTTCTTCGGGCGCGCCGCCGGCAGCGCCTGTTCCGGCACGCCGGGGATGCGCTCTTCCACGTGCACGCGCAGCAGCGGGTCGCCCACCAGGTCGAATGCGAAGTGCAGGGTCTGGCCGCCCATGCCGTACATCGACAGTGACCAGCCGCGGATCTGGTCGTCGTTGGAGAGCTCGCGCCCGTTGACCAACGCCCGCCACGGTTTGCCGCCCTGTAGCCGCATCTCGATATTGGGCGCGCTGTTCTTCGAGGTGAGGTCGAATGCAATGTGCCGGGGACTGGCTTCGTTCTTGAGCAGCAGCGCGTACGGGAACTCGACGCCGGTGCGTGCCGCACGCGCATACCACAGGTCGTCGCTGTCCCAGCCGAACACGTCGATCAGGCGCCGCCGTTTTGGCTGGCCCGCGAACATCCGGCGCGACCAGTCGTCGAGCTCGGGCTCGGGCGAGAGCCACCATTCGCTCCACGTCGGCATGTCCTTGTAATAGACCAGCGGGTTGGGGCGCAGCGGGTCGGGCGGCGGCGTGCTGGCGCTGCCCGGCAGCGCGAGCGCGGCCGCACCCGCGAGCACGATCGCGCGCGCGGGCAGGCGCCGTGCGGCGACCGCAAGTAGCGGCAGGGCCAGACCCAGGAAGATGGCGAACAGCCACAGCGGAATGTGGACCCGGAAAGGGGTAGGCATCGAATACGCGTCGCGCGCGGCAGGAACCAGCAGGGCCACCGCCGGCACCAGGCCGGCCAGCAGCAGCGCCACGCGCGCCGAAGAGGGCAGGGCACGCACCCACGGCGCGTGCAGTGCGGCCAGCGCGAGTGCCGCGCCGATGATCGGCCACGCCAGCAGGCAAGTGGCGCCTGGCGCGGCCCAGCTGGCGACCGCCAGCACGACGGCCAGCCACGCGAGCGCGCCGAGCGAGGCAGCCATGGCGCCGATGCGTGCGCGCAGCCTGCGCTGCAGCGCAATGAACACGGCCGCTGTCAGCGCAGCGGCAGCGCCCATGTAACGCAGCCCGCCGTCGCCAGGTCCCGCCAGCGCAACCATCTGGGCAAGCGCGCCGTGCAGCCCGTCCAGGTAGAACAGCGCGAGCGGGACACCGGCGCTGAACGCATAGCCGAAGGCGCCCTTGGCGATGTCCACCGCCTCCACCTGCGACTGCTGCATCGCCAGCAGGCACACGCCGAACACCAGCAGGCAGGTGATGCGCGTGACCGGCCAGATGCTGTCTGCCGGGTAGTGCAGCATGCCCAGCAGGGGCAGCGCAAACCAGACCTGGTCCGGTTCGGCCGTGGTGCTGGCCGCCGGGCTGCCTGCCAAGGTGCGGACCAGTGCCAGCATGGTCTCGCCCTCGTGCTGCAGGGTGGCGCGGTCGAACAATTGCGGCGTGTCGAAAATGCCGAGTCGTCCCGCCACAGCCGCGAACTGCAGGAGCGGTGCGGCGAGCGAGGCCAGCGGACCCGTGGCGGGCGCCATCGGCATCAGGTTGGATACCTCGCGCATGAACGACGATCCACGCGGATTCGGGCCGGCCGACCATGCCGCGATGGCCATGCCGGCGTTGCCATGCACGTGCTGCAGGATCGCCGGGCCGCGGTTGCCGAGGTCGCGAAACCGCAGCGTCTGGCCCACCTGCCGCGCCAGCGGATGCTGTTCGGCGAACGCCTGCTCGCCCAGCGCGCCGATATTGTCGCCGTCGGCGAACAGGAACACGGTGTCGCCTGCCAGCGGCGGGCCTGCACGCAGCGCGCGCAAGGTCTCGAGCATGGCGGCACTCGCTACCGCATCGGACGCGCCGAAGGTATCGGCGGCGCTGTCGTAGTGCGAAGCGACCAGCAGCGGCGCACGGCCGCGCGCCGCACCGGGCAGGCGCGCGATGACGTTGTGGACGGTGGCAAGCGTGACATGGACGTTGTGGTGGTTGTCCATGCTTTGCCGCTGGACAGTCGCGGTCTGCACTTGCGGGTCCAGGCCCATCGAGCGCAGTGCAGCGACGAGATAGGCGCGGGCACTGGCGTTCATGGGCGAGGCGACGGGGCGCGGGGTGCGCGCCAGTTCGCGCACGTGGGTGAACGCGCGCGCCGCCGAAAAGCGTTCGGGTGGCGCGCTGGCGCTGGCGGGCGGTGGCAGGGCGGCCGTGGCCAGGCAAGCCCAGGCCAGGGCGCATACGGCTGCCACGGCCGCAACGCACCCCGCCACGCCGGGGCATTCCGGCAGGGCTGAGTCAGTGGTCTCCAATTGTTTTTCTCTCTCTCTTTTTGTCGTAGTTCGGCTGGGACAGCGGGTGTTGGGTGTGCACCTCCTTCACGCAGGATTGGCTGCGCTATCACTGGTTGGACGCGTGGGCAGGAAGACCTGCCCATCCTGCGGGGCAAACAAAAAAATGCCCGCCAGGCTGAGGGAGGGCGGGCAAAGAGGGGAAAGGTCAGGCGTTACGCAGTTATTCGAGCTTCCAGTCGTAGGCGATCTGGGCCCAGCCGGCTTCGGCCTGGCCGCTGTTCATGGCCGGCTTGAATTTGCACAGGCTCAGCGCGTTCACCGCGGCGCGGTCCAGTTCACGGTGGCCGCTCGAATGCTCGATGCGCGATTGCTGCACCCGGCCGTCCGCGCCGATCAGCAGGGCCAGCGTGGTGGTGCCGGTGTCGCCGTTGCGCAGCGAGGTAACGGGATACTGCGGGGTGGCGCAGCCCTCGGCCATCACCGCGGTGCGCATCGCGCCGGTGTTCTGCGACGGCTGGGCCGGCGGCGCTTCTGCCTGCTGGGCCGGGGCCGGTTCGGCGGGCGCCGGGTCCGCCTGGGTGGTCGCCTGCATCGGCGGCGGGTCCTGCGGCGGCGGTGTCTCCACTTCCACGCGCGGCACCACCAGCTCCGGCGGCGCGACGCGCGGCATCGGCCGGGGCGGCTCGGGCGGCGGCGGCGGAGCTGGCACCTCCGGCTGCAGCATCACCATGATGTCTTCGGGGACGGTCGGCATCTTGATGTGCCGGGTGTTGATGCTGTGGATGAAGACGGTCGCCACGAGGACGTGGAGGCCGGCGACAACGGCCATCTTGGTTGCCTTGCTGCCGGTACCGTTGTTCAGGTGCGAGAAGTGCATGGCGTTCTCCTTTTCTTGTTGTGCTCGGTGGCGGGCCTGGTGGGGCTTGAGCGTCTTTTTGTCGTCGGATCGGAGTTGCTTTTCTTTTCGATGGAATCAATGTATTCCATGTGCTAGCAATTTGCAACTCCAATTCTTAGCAAAATTTGTTTCTAATCGTAGTCGCTGTACGAGGGATTAAGGGCGGGGAAGCCTTGGCCGGGCTACTCGCGCGCCAGCTCGTTGTATGAAATAATCACCCCAGGGCCGCCCGGGTTTCGGTGTGATGGCACACATAGCTTCCAGAGATTGGTAAGCGGATGTAACGGGCGGCGCGCGCCACAGGAGAGAAAAGTGCAAGCAGAGCAAAAACCGATCCGCGTGATGCTGGCGGACGACCATCCCATCGTCATGACCGGCTTTGCCATGTCGCTTTCCGGGCACGGCATGGACGTGGTTGGGCAGGCCAAAACGCCGGACGAGGCGGTGGCCATGTACGGCGAGCTCCAGCCGGACGTGCTGGTGCTCGACATTCGCTTTGGCACCGAGCTGACCGGCCTGGACGCGGCCCAGCAGATCCTGAAGGCGCACCCGGGCGCAAGGATCGTGTTCCTGTCCCAGTTCGATCAGGACAGCCTGATCAAGGAGACCTATCGCCTCGGCGCGCACGCGTTCGTGACCAAGGATTGCGACCCGGCCGACCTGGCAACGGCGGTGCGCCACGCGCATGAGGGCAAGCTGTACTTCCTGCCGCAGATCGCCGAACGGCTGGCCAGCCTGGCAGTGCGTGGCGACGTGTCGCCGCAGTCGCAGCTGGACGAGCGCGGGCTCGAGATCTTCAAGCTGATGGCCGAGGGCCTGACCAACGCCGAGATCGCGGAAAAGCTGAACCTGTCGACCAAGACCATCAGCAACATCAGCCAGGCGGTCAAGGAAAAGCTGGGCGTGCACCGGCCGGCCTACATCACCAAGCTGGCCGTCAAGCACGGCCTGATCGAGCCGTAAGCGCCGATGGCCGGGGCGGCAGCCAGCGTTCGCAGCATCCTTGCCGCCTTTGCGCTGGCGCTTGCCGCCGGCGCGCAGGCCGCGCCGCGCGATGAAGCCGTCAGCGGCTACCGCTTCCAGATCGTCACTGCCGACAACGGTACGGTCACGCGGCGCATCGTGGATGACCTCTACAAGCGGCTGGCGCCGATCTTCGCCGTGTTTCGCACCGAGCTGGCGCAGCGGCGCCGCATGCTGGTCGTCACCGTGGGCCCGGCGGCGCTGCACGACATCGTCAAGCGCGACTGCGACTGCGCGGTGATCTCGGCGTTCACGTCGAGCCAGGTGTACCGCTCGGTGCTGTCCAGCGTGCCGCCCGCGCGCGCCGCCGCCATGACCGCCGTGTATGCCGAGCCGGCGCCGGCCGACCAGTTGCGCCTGGTCTCGCTGTTGTATGGCCGCCCGGTGCGCGTGTCCGCGATCCTCGGGCGCGACACCGGCTTTCTCAAGCCCGTTCTGGAAGGGCAGGCCGAGGTGCAGGACTTTGCGCCCGGAGACGACATCAATCGCATCCTGTCGCGCATCGCGCAAACCGAGGTGCTGCTGGCGCTGCCCGACAGCGAGGTGTACAACACCGAGAGCATCCGCAACATCCTGCTGTCGACCTATCGTCACAAGCAGGCGGTGATCGGTTTTTCGGCCGACATGGTCAAGGCCGGCGCGCTGGCCACCACGTATTCGGAGGTCGAGGACGTGAACGCGCAGGTGGCCGAAATGGCGGCGGCCTATGTGGCCACCGGCGTGCTGCCGCCGCCGCAGTTCCCGCGTTACTTCCGCACCGTCGTCAACGAGGGTGTGGCGCGCTCGCTCGACGTGCGCGTGTCCAGCGACGTGCGCAACTTCGCGCGCGCGGCGCCGCGCCAGCCATGAAGCTGATGTTCTGGCGCAGCTGGAGCATCGGCCGCCGCATGGCCGTCATCACCATGCTGCCGGTGGCGCTGCTGTTCACGTCGTTCGTGTGGTATTCGTGGTATTCGCACCGCGCCCAGGTGGCGGAGGAACTGGCCGAGCGCGGGCGCATCCTGGCCACGGCGCTGGCCGAAACCAGCGAGTACAACCTCATCTCGGGCAACCTGTCCGACCTGCGCCTGACCATCAACGGTCTGGTCCAGTCGGACAAGAGCATCTACCGCATCGACGTGGTGGACGCCAGCGGCAAGCGCGCTGTGGGCGTGGTTTCGGAATCTGCCGCCGAGGCGGAGCCGCGCTACTTCGAGGCGCCGATCAAGAAGCAGATCGTGTGGATCAACCTGTTCTCGGACAACGGCACGCCGCACGTCAGCGCGTCCAGCGACTCGCGCCCGCCCACGCTCACCACCGAAGTCGTCGGCTGGGTGCGGGTGACCATGTCGCCGTCGCTGATGATGGCCAAGCAGGCGCACCGCTTCCGCATCGAGCTGGCGATGGCGGCGCTCGGCCTGGCCGCGGCCGGTGCGCTCGCGTTCTTCCTGGCGCGCAGCCTGACCGTGCCGCTCAAGGAGGCGATCGGCACACTGCGCCAGATCCGCGGCGGGAATTACCGCGTCAACCTGCCCGTCACCACCGGCGGGGAGGTAGGCGAGCTGCAGGCGTCGATCGGCGAGATGTCGGTGGCGCTGGACGAATCGAAGAAGGACCTGGAAAACAAGGTGGCCGAGCGCACGCGCGACCTGGTCGCCTCGCGCAACGAGGCGCTGCGCGCCAACGACGAAAAGCGCAAGCTGATCCAGAAGGTCAATGCCATCATCGAGGAAGAGCGCAAGGGCATCGCGGTCGAGATCCACGACGAGCTCAATGCCTCGCTGATCGCCGTGCGGCTGGAAGCGCAGGCCATCGCAGCGGTGGCGTCGAGGGCGCCGGCCGGGCCCGAGGTGGAGCAGATCAGGCAGAAGGCGCAGGCGATCACCAAGCTGGCGCTGGACCTGTATGCCAACGGCCGGCGCATCGTGCGCCGCCTGCGGCCCGAGGTGCTGGACATGCTGGGCCTGCACGGCGCGGTGGAAGAGATGCTGCGTCATTACGACAGCTCGCGCACCAGCTTCTCGTTCCACTCCGAAGGCGACTTTTCCAAACTGGGCAACGAACTGGCGATCTCGGCCTACCGCATCGTGCAGGAGGCGCTGTCGAACGTGATGAAGCACTCCGGCGCGACCTCGGCGCAGGTGTCGCTGATCCTGTCCGAACCGAAGCGCGAGCTGCACATCGAAGTGGCCGACAACGGCGCCGGGTTCGACACGAAGAGCGCGTCCGAGGGCATCGGCATCATCGGCATGCGCGAGCGCGTCGATGCGCTGGGCGGCAGCATCGTGGTGCATTCGAGCCCAGGCAAGGGCACCGTTGTTGCGATCTCGCTGCCACTGCAGGGCGCAACTGCGGTATCGTAGAGCCCTCGAAAAATTTACACCACCATCGACCATGTCCAACGCATTGACGACGCCTTTCGAGAAGGGCAACCAGAACCAGACCACCACCTGGGCCGATTGCATCGCCTGGTACGAACAGCTGGCGCGCGACTACCCGCGCGTGCTGCGCTTTGGCGTGATCGGCACCTCGGACGCGGGCGTGCCGATCCACGCCGGCGTGGTGAGCAGCGACGGCGTGTTCGACCGCGAGCAGATCAAGCAGGCCGGCCGCACGGTCTTCTTCAACAATAACGGCATCCACCCCGGCGAGCCGGAAGGCGTGGATGCCTGCATGGCGCTGGTGCGCGACTTCTGTACGCAGCCCGAGCGCCTGGCTGCGCTGGGCGAGACCGTGTTCCTGTTCGTCCCGCTGTACAACGTGGACGGCAGCCTGAATCGCAGCGACACCTCGCGCGTGAACCAGGACGGACCGGAGCAGTTCGGCTTTCGCGGCAACAGCCGCCACCTGGACCTGAACCGCGACTTCATCAAATGCGACACGCTGACCGCGCAGGTCTTCAACAAGTTCTTCACCTCGTGGGACCCGGACGTGATGGTCGACACCCACACCTCGAACGGCGCCGACTATTCGTACACGATGACCCTGATCCACACCCAGGCCGACAAGCTGGGCGGGGAGCTGGGCGGCTTTTTGCGCGACACCATGCTGCCCTTCATGTTCGGCGAAATGGCGCGCCGCGGCTGGCCGACCTGCCCGTACGTCAATCCGGTCAAGGACAGCCCCGACCACGGCATTGCCGAGTTCCTGGAGACGCCGCGCTTTTCGACCGGCTACGCGGCGCTGCACCACACGATCGGTTTCATGCCCGAGACGCACATGCTCAAGCCGTTCGCCGACCGCTACCACTCGATGCGCGCGCTGGTCGAGACCGCGCTCGACTTCACCATCGAGCACGGCGCGCAGATCAAGGCGCTGCGCCGCGCAGCCAGACAGGCGGACCGCATGCGCGCCGAGTGGCCGGTGCATTGGTCGATGGACGAAGCCAATCCGTCCAGCTTCCGCTTCAAGGGGTACGAGGCGATGTACAAGCCCAGCGTGCTCGGTGACTACACGCGCCTGTACTACGACCGCAGCAGCGCGTGGGAACGCGACATCGCCTACTTCAACCGATTCCCGGCCGACGTGACGGTGAAAGCGCCGCGCGCCTACGTGGTGCCGCAGGCGTGGCGCGAGGCGATCGAGCGCCTGCAGTGGAATGGCGTGCGGATGGAGCGTGTGGACAGCGACCGGACCGTGGAAGCGTCGTACTACCACGTCGTATCGGTGAGCTCGCGCCCGACTGCGTATGAAGGCCACATGTTCCACGACGACGTGCAGCTCGAAAAGCGGCGCGGCACCGTCGCGCTGCGCGCGGGCGACTACATCGTTCCGCTCGACCAGGACAACGCGCGCTATGCGGTCGAGACGCTCGAGCCGCTGGCACATGACAGCTTCTTCCGCTGGGGCTTCTTCAACAGCGTGCTGGAGAAGAAGGAAGCGTACTCGGACTATGTGTTCGAAGACCACGCCGAAGAGCTGCTGCGCGACGAGCCTGAACTGGCTGCCAGCTTCGCAAAGTGGAAGGCGGCCAATCCGTCGCTGCTCAAGGACCAGTCGGCGGTGCTCGACTTTATCTTTGCGAACTGCGCGCGTTACCGCGAGCCGGAATGGCGCCGTTATCCGGTGTTCATGGTGGAATGAGCAGTATCGTCCCGGCCGCCTGATCACCGGCCGGGCTACTAGATCTAGTGTGTTTTTGTCCTAGGTTAATATATTTAGTAGAAAAGCTTGATTTGGCCCAACCCCGCCTTCTATACTCGGTTCCGTTGTCGGTTCCTTTTTCTTGAGGGATTAAAAGGGAATCCGGTGCCGAGCCTGGCTCGAAATCCGGGGCTGCCCCCGCAACTGTCATCGGCGAGCGCTTCGCCGCCACATGCCACTGAACGTGTTCGGGAAGGCAGGTGAAGCGCGTTGATCCGAGAGCCAGGAGACCTGCCGCAACGCGATTTTTTCCTTTGAACGGGGCGGGGTGTCCCGGCGAGAAGTCGCGCTTGTTTTCCAGCTGGTTCGCGTGCCGATTGGCCGGCTTTGCCGCCGCTCGACCGTGCGCCCCCGCTGGCGGCATGGCGCAGCGCCGACGCTCCACCCCCCAACGCGGAGCACGGCCCATGCTGCACCTTCAGGTTTTGCCACCAACGCCCGCCAGTCCGGCGGCCGACAACAGCCGTACCCTGGTCGACGTCGCCGCCAGCGTCGACGAATACCTCGAGCGCGCCGACTGGCGCGTGCGCGCCAACGCCAACCAGGGCTATTCGCTCGGTGGCCTGATCCTGAACGTATCGGGCAAGGTGATCGCCAACTATTGGCTGTCGCAGGTGTACCCGCCCGAGATCGGCCAGGCCCACCGCGAAGCCGATTTCCACATTCATGACCTCGATATGCTGTCCGGCTACTGCGCGGGCTGGTCTTTGCGCCAGGTGCTGTACGAGGGCTTCAACGGCGTGCCGGGCAAGCCCGAGGCCGACCCGCCCAGGCACTTCTCCACCGCGCTGGGCCAGATGGTCAACTTCCTCGGCACCCTGCAGAACGAGTGGGCGGGGGCGCAGGCGTTCAGTTCGTTCGACACCTACCTGGCGCCGTTCGTGCGCAAGGACGCGCTTGGATACGAACAGGTGCGGCAGGGGATGCAGGAGTTCATCTACAACCTCAACGTGCCATCGCGCTGGGGCACGCAGACACCGTTCACCAACCTCACCTTCGACTGGGTGTGCCCGGAAGACCTGCGCGAGCAGGTGCCGGTCATCGGCGGCGCCGAGATGCCGTTCGCGTACGGCGACCTGCAAGAAGAGATGGACCTGATCAATCGCGCCTACATCGAGGTGATGAGCGCGGGCGACCGGCGAGGCCGCGCGTTCACCTTCCCGATCCCGACCTACAACATCACCAGCGATTTCCCGTGGGAGTCGCCCAACGCCGAGCGCCTGTTCGCGATGACGGCCAAGTACGGCCTCCCGTACTTCCAGAACTTCCTGAACTCGGACATGAAGCCGAACCAGATTCGTTCGATGTGCTGCCGCCTGCAACTGGACCTGCGCGAGCTGCTCAAGCGCGGCAACGGGCTGTTCGGTTCGGCCGAGCAGACCGGCTCGATCGGAGTGGTGACGCTGAACTGCGCGCGCCTTGGCTACCTGTACGCGGGCGACGAGCGGGCCTTGATGGCGCAGGTGGACCGCCTGGCCGACCTTGCGCGCGACAGCCTCGAGATCAAGCGGCGCCTGGTGCAGCGCCTGATGGACGAGGGCCTGTTCCCGTACTCCAAGCGCTACCTCGGCACGCTGCGCAACCACTTCTCGACCATCGGCGTGAACGGCGTGAACGAGATGGTGCGCAACTTCAGCGGCGGCACGGCGGACATCAGCAGCGAACAGGGGCACGCGCTGGCGCTGCGCCTGCTGGAGCGCCTGCGCGAGCGCATGCGTGCCTACCAGGAGGAGACGGGCAACCTGTACAACCTGGAAGCGACACCGGCCGAAGGCACCACCTACCGCTTCGCCAAGGAAGACCGCAAACGCTGGCCCGGCATCCTGCAGGCCGGCAGCGAGCAGCGCCCGTACTACACCAACTCGACCCAGCTGCCGGTCGGTTTTACCGACGATCCGTTCGAAGCGCTCGCGCGGCAGGACCAACTGCAGACCCGCTACACGGGCGGCACGGTGCTGCACCTGTACATGCGCGAGCGCATCTCATCGGCCGAGGCGTGCCGCAACCTGGTGCGCACCGCGCTGTCGCGTTTCCGTCTTCCGTACATCACGGTGACGCCGACGTTTTCGATTTGCCCGGTCCACGGCTACCTGGCCGGGGAACACGAGTTCTGCCCGCGCTGCGACGAGGAACTGCTCGCGCGCCGCGCTTCCTGATCACCCACCCGAACCAAGAAAGGAAATCCCATGTCCGACAAACACCAACAACACCAGCTCGCCGACCACGAACGCCAGCGCTGCGAGGTCTGGACCCGCGTGATGGGCTACCACCGCCCGGTATCGGAGTTCAACCCCGGCAAGCAGGGCGAGCACCACGAGCGCCGCCATTTCACCGAAGCGCGCGCGCTGCCGGCGATGGCGCATGCGTGAACACAGGGAGGTGGCGGTCGGCGGACTGGCGCCGTTCACCACCATCGACTTCCCGGGACGGCTGGCCGCAGTCGTTTTCACGCAGGGCTGCCCGTGGCGCTGCGGCTACTGCCACAATCCGCACCTGCTGCCGCGCGAGCCGGCCGCGCCCGGCGCCACGTCGTGGCAGCAGGTGCTGGCGTGGCTGCACTCAAGGCGCGGGCTGCTGGACGGTGTGGTGTTCAGCGGCGGCGAGCCGCTGCTGCAGCGCGGCCTGCCGGATGCGCTGGCCCAGGTGCGAGCGCTCGGTTTTGCCACCGCCCTGCACACGGGCGGCGCCTATCCTGAACGGCTGCAGGCCGCGCTGCCGCTGCTGGACTGGGTGGGTTTTGATGTGAAGGCGCCATTCGACGCTTACGAACGCATCACCGGCGCGGACAGCGGAGACGCCGCGCGCGAATCGCTGCGGCGGTTGTTGGCCTCAAGTGTGGCGCATGAGGTGCGCTGCACGGTCGATCCGTCGATGTTGGACCCGGACGATGTGGAGAGGATGTCCCGGCAGGTGGCCGGGATGGGAGTGCGAAACCTGGTATTGCAGCCGGTCCGGCGCGACGGCCAGCGGATCAGCTTTCCCGCACGGCCCATGACCGGGGCGGTGCAGGCTGCGGGGTTACAGGTGGAACTGCGGGTCGGGTAGCCGTTGCTGCGGTCACGCATGCGTTGGCTGGACGCGTGGGCGGGAAACCCGCCCACCCTACATTGCGACTAGCGCGAAGCCGCGATCCAGCGGTCCACCTTCGTCTCCAGCAGCGACAGCGGCAGCGTGCCCTCGTCCAGCACGATCTCGTGGAACCTGGGCAGGCTGAACTTCGGCCCCAGCGCCTTCTCCGCGCGCTGGCGCAGTTCCTGGATCTTGAGCGCGCCCACCTTGTAGCCCAGCGCTTGCGCCGGCCATGCCATGTAGCGTTCGGTCTCGCTGCGCGCCAGCGATTCCGGATAGCCCAGCGTCTCGCGCATGTACTGGATCGACTGCTCGCGCGTCCAGCCCTTGGCGTGCATGCCGGTGTCCACCACCAGCCGCACGGCGCGCAGCATCTCGTCGTTCAGGTGGCCGAACCAGTCCTCGGGCTTGTTGTACAGGCCCATCTCGGTGCCCAGCGTCTCGGCATACAGCGCCCAGCCTTCGGTGAACGCGTTGTTGCCGCCGAACTTGCGGAAGTTGGGCAGGTTCAGCTCCTGCATCAGCGCGATGTGGAAGTGGTGGCCCGGCTGGCCCTCGTGCAGGAACAGCGTCACCATGCCGGTGCTGCCGTACTGTTTAGGATCGTTCACCACCGACCAGAACACGCCGGGGCGTGTGCCGTCCACCGCCGGCGGCGTGTAGTGGTCCGAGGCGGTGGCGCGCGACAGCTCGGGCTCGAGGCGCAGGTCGAGCGGCGTCTTTGGCCGCAGCGAAAACAGCTTGGGCAGCTTCTGGCGCAGCTCGGCGTCGAGCTTGCGGTACACGTCGATCACTTCCTTGTCGGTCTTGAACGGCTTGAACCTGGCTTGCTCCGATACCCACGCCGGCAGGCCGCCGGCCGGGCCGTTGTAGCCCATCTTCGGCCCGATGCGCGCGTATTCGCCCTGGATGCGCGCCACTTCGCGCAGGCCGGTCTGGTGGATCTGCTCTGGCGTGAGCGCGGTGGTGGTCTGGCTGGCAACGCGCGCCAGGTACCACGCCTTCCCGTTCGGCAGGGCGCTCCAGCCGGTGCTGGTGCGGCAGTGCGGCAGGTATTCCTTTTCGATGAAGGTCGCAAGGCGCGCCAGCGCGGGGTTGAGCGTCTTGTCGATGGTGCCGCGATAGGCCTCGGTGAGCTCGCGTTTTTCCGCGTCCGTGAACCTGGCCGGGAAGTGCTTCACCGGCGTGTAGTAGATGTTTTCGTCAAGCTTGTTCGACACCAGCTGCTTGAACTGCGGCAGGGCCGACTTCATCAGCGCTTGCGGCTGCACGACCCCTAGCCTGACCCCTTCGCGCATGTTGGCGATCGCCTGGTCGATCCACGGACCGAGCTGGCGCAGGCGGTTCAGGTAGGCCTTGTAGTCGCGCACCGTGACCAGCGGCTGCGCGCCTTCGCCGCTGGCGTAGTTCGCGAGCATGACGGGCACGCTGTCCATCTGGTTAATCGGCAGCAGGTGCTCGGGGAAGGGCTCGAAGCGCAGCGCCGTCTTGAGCTCGTAATCGAGGATGTCGTAGCTGGTCCGGTCGGTGGGCGTCAGCTGCTCGCGGGGGATCGCGTGCAGGCGCTTGAGGTAGCCCTTGTACAGGCCGAACTGCTTTGCGCGCTCGGCCGGCGAGATCGACATGCCGATCTGGTCGTAGAAGCGGTTGTCGCCGCTTTCGCCCGCGGCCACAGGGTCGAAGCGCGCCAGCGCGTCATAGTATTCGTCGGCGAGCGCGCCAAGCTGCTTGCCCGCTACGCTCACCTGGGCAGGATGCGCGGCGCTGGATACGGCCGGTGCGGCCGTGTCGGCAGATGCGCCGGCGCATGCCAGTGCGGCGGCGATGGCGAGCGCGCCGAGTGCGGATTTGTTGTTCATGAATGGAGTCCTGGAGTGGTGTTGGCGTCAAGCGGCGACAAGGATACCCCTTGCGCCGCCGAGCCGCCGGAACGCTTGCTGTTCAATAGCTCGCCAGTGGCGAAAGCGCGCCGTTCTTGAAGGTGTACACCGTGACGGTGGTCTTTTTCAGGTTGCCCGCCGGGTCGTAGGCATAGGTGCCCACCACGCCCTGGTAGCTGCCCGAGCGCAGTGCGGCATTCACCTTGGCCGGTTCGACCGAGTTGGCGGTCTTCATGGACTGGGCGATGAACATCGTCTGGTCGTAGAACGAGGGGGCGTACACGTCCGGGTCGCGCTTGAAGCGCGCCTTGAACTTGGCGATGAAGGCCGGGCCGGCCGCCTGCTTTTCGAGGATTGCGCCGGCCTGCGCGCAGCGCACGTTGTCGCCCACGGCGTCGCCGCCCAGCTTGGCCATCTCGGGGCTGCACAGCGTGTCGCCGCCCAGGAGTTTGGCGGTCATGCCGAACTGCTTCATCTGGCGCGCCATGGGCGCGGCTTGCGGGGCGTAGCCGCCAAAGAAAATCGCATCCACGCGCTTGGCCTTGAGCGCCGTGAGGATGGCCGAGAAGTCGCTGGCCTTGTCGTTGGTGAACTCGCGGCCCACCACGTTCATGCCGGCGGCCTTGGCGCGGCGCGTGAATTCGTCCGCGATGCCCTGGCCGAATGCGGTGCGGTCGTCGATCACGCCGATGTTCTTGATCTTCAGGTCCTTGGCCGCGTAGTTCGCCACCGAGCCTCCCACCTGAGTGTCGCTGGCGACGATGCGAAACACGGTGCCGTAGCCGCCCTGCGTGATCTTGGGGTTGGTGCCGACCGTGGACATGAGCACGCCGGCGTCGTTGTAGATGCGCGAAGCGGGAATGGCCACGCCCGAGTTGTATGGCCCCAGCACGTACTTGACGCCCGCGTCCACGAACTTCTGCGCCACGTTCACGCCGGCCTTGGGGTCGCCCTGGTCGTCCTCGGACACGAGCTCGAAGCGGACCGTCTTGCCGCCCACCTTGATTTTCTGCGCGTTGAGCTCCTCGACCGCGAGGCGCACGCCGTTTTCGTCGTCCTTGCCGGCGAAGGCGTTCGGGCCGGACAGCGGTCCGGACACGCCGATTTTCACTACCTGTTCATCCGCCGCCGCGGCGTGCGATGCGAGCAGCAGCGCGGCAAGCGCGAGCGGCGCCGCTTTCATGGTCGATGGCATTGAGTTGTCTCCGTTGTTATCGAACGGCCGACATCATCGCAGATTTTTCGCCGATGCGGGTAGGCGCTCAGGCCGGCAAGCCGTGCGAGATCAGTTCCAGCGGCAGCGCGGTGGTGGACTTGATCTGCTCCATCGAGAACGCCGACGACACCCCGGTCAGCTGGGCGGTCTTGATCAGCTTCTTGTAGAAACGGTCGTAGCCGTCGATGTCGGTGGTGACCACCTTGAGCAGGTAGTCCACGTCGCCGCTCATGCGGTGGAACTCGAGCACCTCGGGCAGCGCCGTGACGGCCGAGGCGAAGCGCTCCAGCCATTTTTCGTCGTGCTCGCTGGTGCGCACGCTGACGAACACGGTCACCGGCAGCCCGACCTTCTGGCGGTTGACGATGCTGACGCGGCTTTCGATATAGCCCTCTTCCTCCAGCCGCTTGACCCTTTTCCAGCAGGGGGTGCTGGACAGGCCGACCTTTTCGGACAGGCCGGAAATGGAAAGGGTGGCGTCGGCCTGGAGCGCAGCCAAAATCGCGCAATCAAACTTATCGAGTGAATTCATTTTCAATTTTTGTGATTATGAGAACACTTCTGCTTTATTTTGACCACAAATCAGAGATTTTGGAACGTCTTCTTCTGCGCAACTTTGTAACATATTACCCAACAATAACACGAACCGAGCCACTATTTTAGGTTTTTGGCAATTTTTTTATGAACAACGAGATTTATCTGGACGCGAACGCCACCTGTGCCACCCTGCCTGTCGCCGTCGAGGCGGCGGTGGACGTGATGGCGGAGCGCTTCGGCAACCCGAGCAGCAGCCATGCAACCGGCATACGCGCCAAGCGGGTGCTGGACGAGGCGCGCGCCTGTGCCCGGCGCGTGATTGGCGCGGGCGGCGGCCGGCTGATGTTCACGAGCGGCGCAACCGAAGGCATCCAGACGGCGGTGGTGTCGGCCCTGGCGCAGGTGCGCGAACGGCAGCTGGCGGGCCAGCCCTGCGGCACGCTGCTGGTGTACGGCGCGACCGACCACAAGGCGGTGCCCGAGAGCCTGGCGCACTGGAACCGGCTGCTCGGGACCAAGCTGGAACTGGCCTGCCTGCCGGTCGATGGCAAGGGCCGCCACCGGCTGGACGTGCTGCGCGCGCTGGCGCCGGAGGCCGCGCTGGTGTGCACCATGGCGGCGAACAACGAGACCGGCGTGGTCTCCGACCTGGCGGGCATCGAAGCGGTGATGCGCGAAGAGGGCCGCGAGGCGCTGTGGATGGTGGACTGCGTGCAGGCGCTCGGCAAGCTGCCGCTCGCGCTGGCGGACACCCGCATCGACTACGCGCCGTTTTCGGGCCACAAGCTGTCGGCCCCGAAGGGCATCGGCATGCTGTACGTGCGCGAAGGCGCGCCGTTCACGCCGCTGATCGCGGGCGGCGGGCAGGAAGGGGCGCAGCGCTCGGGTACCGAGAACATGGCCGGCATCGCGGCCTTCGGCGCGGTGCTCAAGGCGCTGGAGCAGGGCGGCGTGTTCCGCAGCCACGGCGAGCTCGCGGCATACCGCGAGCGGATCGTGCTGGCGCTGCGCGAGGCTTTTCCCGGCATCGTATTCAACGCGCCGTTCGACCTGGCGCTGCCGACCACGATCAACTTTTCGGTGCCGGGCCTGGCCAGCCGCGAAGTGCTGGACCTGTTCGACGCGACGGGCGTGCGCGTGAGCGCGGGATCGGCCTGTTCGGCATCCAAGGCTCAGCCGAGCTATGTGCTGCAGGCGATGCAGCTGCCGGCGTGGCGCGCGACCTCCGCCGTGCGGCTGTCGTTTGGCCCGCAGGTGGACGCTGCGTTCATCGACGCTGCCTGCCAGCGCATCGTCCGCTGTGGCGCTGCGCTGCGTGCCGACCCGCTTGCCTTGTCCGGCCAGGCGCGCGGCGCCGGCGTGCTGCAAATGAGCTGCGAGGGCCGCGCCGGCTGGCTGGTGTTCGAGCAGCGTGAGGAGCTGTGCGTGGCGATCGACCCGCCCGCGGCGCTGGCGGCGCGCATCGCGGCGCTGGCACGCTCGCACGGCTATGCAGTACGCGCGGTGCTGACGACGGAAGACGACGCGCAGGCGCGTGCCGGCTGCGACGCGCTGTGCAGCGCACTGGCCGAAAGCGGTGTGCTGTTCGAGGCCGGCTGGCCGCGCCAGGGTGCCAGCGTGCGGCTGGGCGACGCCAGCGTCGTGCCGGCGATCAGGATCGGCGACCAGTGGCTGGCGCGCGTGGCGCAGGGCGAGGACGCGTTCTACCTGCTCGGCGCCGCCAACGGCCCGGACCTTCCGGCATCCGATGTGCGCTTTGCCTTTATCGGCGGCGCCCAGGCGCCCGGTTGCGCCGAAGGTGTGCCGCTGGCGCGCATGCGCGGCGCGACCGAACGGCTTGCCTCGCTGGTGAATGCGGACACGGCGCTGTGCCGCAGCGTCGAATCGGACACGCCGCCGTGGAGCACGCCGGCAGCACTGGCGCACGGCGGCGGCGTGCTTGGTTCGCTGCTGGCGGTGCAGCCGCTGCTGTGCCGTCCGGCGCTCGCTGGCGTGGCCAACGTCCTGCAGGTCGAGCAGCAGTCGCTGGAGCGCTTCCTGGCCACGCATCCGGACGCGGTGCTGGTCGACGTGCGCGAACCCGCCGAGCACGCGGCGGGCCCGGCAACGCTGCACGGCCGCGCGGCACTGAACGTGCCCATGTCGCGGCTGGCCGAGCAGGCCGGGCGCTGGCTGCGCGACGAATCGCGGCCGCTGGTGTTCGTCTGCCGCAGCGGCAACCGCAGCGCGCGCGCGGCCCTGCAGCTGCAGCGGATCGGCTATGCGCAGGCATGGCATCTGTCCGGCGGGATGGCGCTGGCGACGTAGCCGCACCCGGGTTGGCGCAAGCCGGCCAGGGCGGCGAACTATGGCGTAGATGAGACAGGGATGGGACGGATGGCACTGCTTGCGGCTACACTACGCGCGGGCACGCCGTCCAGCCAGGCTGGCGTGCGACAGGCCGCTTGCAGCGGGACATTACAAACAGCACCAACCCATCCATGAAAAAAACCATGAAACTCGCGGCTTGCGCCGCCCTCGCGCTGGTTTCCGGCATCAGCCAGGCCGCTGACTGGAGCGACACCGCCATCAGCTGGCGCCACGGCGAGACCTTCCGCGAACCCTTCAATCCCACCAACATCAGCAAGAACATCTTCGCGCTGACGCATTCGAGCGGCTACAAGTACGGCGTCAACTACTTCAACCTCGACCTGCTGCAGTCGGACCACAACGACCCGGGCTCGCTGACGCAGAAATCGGGCGCGCAGGAAGCCTACGTGGTGTACCGCCACACGCTCGACATCGGCAAGGTGATGGGCCAGGAGCTGGCGTACGGCGCGGTCAAGGGCGTGGGCGCGACCGTCGGCTTCGACTGGAACACCAAGAACGACGTCGGCTACAACTCGCGCAAGCGCATGCTGGTGCTGGGCCCGACGCTGATGTGGGACGTGCCGGGCTACCTGAACACGAGCGTGCTGCTGCTTCGCGAAAGCAACGCCCCGTCCGGCGCCTTCCCGCCGATCTCGCAAGTGACCGACCGCTACACGTACGAGACCCACCCGATGCTGTCGGCCAACTGGGGCATCCCGGTGGCCGCGGTGGAGGGCCTGTCGTTCGAAGGCTACCTGAACTGGATCGCCGCCAAGGGCCGCGACGAAGTGGGCAACGGCACCGGCGCCGAAACCCACCTGGACATGCAACTGATGTACGACGTGGGCCGCCACTTCAACCAGCCGAAGAACCGCTTCCGCGTGGGCTTCGAGTACGAACTGTGGAACAACAAGTTCGGCAATACCGAGCGGACCACCGGCGGCAAGGGCCAGCGTGCCACCACCCCGATGGTGCGTGCCGAGTACCACTTCTGATCGCGGCAACTTAGTAATTTCCGGCGGGAACCCCAATTCCCGCCGGCTTGGCCTTTTGTCAATTTCAGTGATTGAAATGGCAACTTCGGCCCATGTCAGCGCAAGGTCTTCACTGATGCAATTGCAACAATTGCATCATGAAAACCTCAATCTTTTCCCCCATTCCCTTCGTCCTGTTCGCCGCCTGCGCCTGTGCCGTTGCAGCGCCCGCGCCGGTCGAGCACGGCGAGTTCGAAGCCACGCTGTACGCGCCGTTCGCAGGCGACCCGGCCGCTCCGCCCGGCCATCGCGATGCCCGCAACTTCACGCTCACCTTCGACTTTCCCGGCCTGTCGCAGCCGAAGCAGGTGGACTGGCGGCTCGACCTGCTGGCGCCCGGCGGCAAGCCGGTCAAGACCTGGCGCGGCATGCGCGCGATGCGGCAGGTCCCGGTGAACATCGACGTGCACTGGGACGGCACGGTGGCCGGCACGCGCGCCCGCGCCGGCGTGTACACGGCGCGCATGCGCGCCAGCGTGCGCGGCGCGCCGCCCGAGGAGGCGGTGGAACAAGCCTGGCCGGTGGAAGTGGGCCCGGTGGCGCCGCTGACGATGCCGCGTTTCGACGCGCTGCCCACGGCGCGCACCGTGCGCCAGCCGCAGGCCGCGCCATCGACCGCTTCGCTGCCGTACACCGTTTACCTGGGCAACCTGCACAGCCAGACCAACCACAGCGACGGCGGCGCCGAGCTTGCGGCTTGCGACGGCGCCCAGCAGCCGCAGGCCGGGCGCTACGGCCCGACGGATGCCTACGCCTACGCGCGCGGCCGCGGGCTCGACCTGTTGATGACGTCGGAGCACAACCACATGTACGACGGCTCCGATGGCAGCAACCCAAACGCCGACGCGGCCAAGGCCAAGGCGCTGTTCCACGGCGGTCTCGATGCGGCCAGCGCGTTCTCGGGCGCGCATCCCGGCTTCCTCGCCATCTACGGGCTGGAGTGGGGTGTGATCAGCAACGGCGGCCACCTGAACATCTTCAATGCGACCGAGCTCCTGGGCTGGGAGAAGAACGCCGGCGGTGAACTGGTGGCCGATACATTCACCGCGCGCAGCGACTACGGCGCGCTGTACACGCTGATGAAGCAGCGTGGCTGGGTCGGCCAGTTCAACCACCCGTCCGTGAGCGGTCAGTTCGTCGTCAACGGCGTGGCGCTGGGCTACACGCCAGACGGCGACCAGGCGATGGCGTTGTGCGAGGTGTTGAACAGCACCGCGTTTTCGAACAACGACAGTGAAACCGAGACGCGCCGCAGCAGCTTCGAAATGGCCTGCAACAAGCTGCTGGAAGCGGGCTACCACGTCGCCTTCAGCAGCGACCAGGACAACCACTGTGCCAACTGGGGCGTCTCTTACACCAACCGCACCGGCGTGCTGGTGCCGGCGGGTACGCCGCTAACGCTGGGCAGCTTTCTGGATGCAGTGCGCGCGCGGCGCGTGTTTGCGACGATGGACAAGGGCTCGCAGCTGGTGCTGACCGCGAACGGGCACCTGATGGGCGAGCGCTTCGCGAGCAGCGGGCCGCTGACGCTGGTCGCCAATTTCGCGAACGACGCCGGCAAGACAGTGGCGGCGGTGGCCATCATGGAAGGCGTCCCGGGGCGCAATGGCACGGTCACGCAGCTGTCCGCAACCGCCACCACCACGTTCACGCCAACCCCGGGCGAGCACTTCTACTACGCCAAGGTGACGCAGTCCGACGGCAACGTGCTGTGGTCCGCGCCGGTGTGGGTGACGCAAGCGGGTTCGAAGCCCTAGCGCCCGGCTGGCGCCACCCGGTCGAACACCAGCTGGTCGATCATGCGCCACGGCTTGTCGTCCGCGCGCACTTCAAAAACCATGCCAAAGCTGTTGTCCGACAGGCGGCTGAAGGTAAAGCGCTCTTCGCGCAGAGGTTCGCGCGACACGGTGCGCGCGAAGGCCAGCGCGCCACCGGCCCAGCCGTCGCTGGTGAAGGTGCGTGCCGTGCCGCTGCTGTCGTTGAGCGTCATGACCAGCTTGTGCGAGGCGGTCTCGATGCCCCACATGCCCAGCGCCTTGTACTTGTTGGGCGCGCGGTCGGTGTGGCGGTACTGCAGCCACTGGCCGTCCAGCTCGGGGTGAAAGCTCACGTCGGCCTCGATCGGCCTGCCCGACGCGAACTGGCCGCGCCCGGACCACTCGCCGGTAAAGAAGCTTGCGATGTCGGCCGGTACGCGCACCGGCGGCTCGAACCTGGGCTGGGTGGCCGGGGCGGCGGCAGCCTGCGCAAGACAGGCGCTCGTGGCGCCGGCCAGCAGGGCGGCCAGCAGCAGACGGGGAAGGATCATGGGTCGCTCCCGAGTGATCAGAAACCGAACTGGGCGCCGGCCCCCAGCAGGGTAAGCACGCCCAGCACCGCGAAGATCAGCGCGGCCAGGCCGTGCACGAGCTTGAGCGGCACCTTGCCTGCGATGCGCTCGCCGAAGTACACGGCGGGCACGTTCGCCAGCAGCATGCCGACGGTGGTGCCGGCCACCACCGCCGCCATGGACTGGAAGCGCGCCGCCAGCGCCACCGTCGCAATCTGGGTCTTGTCGCCCATCTCGGCCAGGAAGAACGCGATCAACGTGGTCAGGAACACGCCGTAGCGCGCCAGCTTGGATTCTTCTTCGTCGATCTCGTCCGGCACCAGAATCCACGCCGCCATGGCAAGGAAGGACAGGCCCAGCACCCAGCGCATCACGTTCGGCCCGAGCAGCTGGCTGACCAGCGCGCCCACGGCCGCGGCGAACGCATGGTTGGCGATGGTCGCCACGAAGATGCCGGCCACGATCGGCAGCGGGCGGCGAAAGCGGGCGGCCAGCAGGAAGGCCAGCAGCTGGGTTTTGTCGCCGATTTCGGCAAGCGCGACGATGCCGGTCGAGATGAGGAACGCTTCCATGGAAGGTGGGGGCTGGAAAAGCCGCGATGATAGCAGAGGCTCCACCTGCGCGCTCGTCAATACCCGCGGCGGCTCGCTTTCGCGGGAAGGTTGAAAGTGCTATCCTGCCCGCGCCCGGCCGACTCAGCCATGCAGCCAACAACGCCAACAACGATAAGGAAGACCGCATGAAACGCCTCTCAGCAGCACTCCTCCTCGCCTTTTCCGCCGCCGGCGTGTTCGCACATGATGCGGCAGCGCCGGTCGCCGCGCCCGTTGTCGCCAGCGCATCGAGCCTGGAGGCCGACGTCAACCGCGTGATGAAAGCGTTCGACGTGCCCGGCATCGCCATCGCGGTGGTGAAGGACGGGCAGGTGGTGGCGGCCCAGGGCTTTGGCGTGCGCAAGCTGGGCGCGCCGGACAAGGTCGATGGCAAGACGCTGTTCGAAATCGCATCCAACTCCAAGGCATTCACCGCCGCCGCGCTGGCGATGCTGGTGGATGAGGGCAAGCTGGCCTGGGACGATCCGGTGACCAGGCACCTGCCGGACTTCCAGATGTACGACGCCTACGTCACGCACGAGATGACGGTGCGCGACCTGCTCACGCACCGCAGCGGCCTTGGCCTGGGCGCGGGCGACCTGCTGTGGTGGCCGACCACCAACTTCAGCACCGACGAGATCATCCAGAAGCTGCGCTACATCCGTCCCGCGACGAGCTTTCGCAGCAGCTATGCGTATGACAACCTGCTGTACATCGTGGCCGGCAAGATCATCGCCGCCAAGTCGGGCAAGACCTGGGGCGAGACGGTGCGCGAGCGCATCCTCAACCCTGTGGGCATGACCGGCACCACCACCAGCCTGGCCGAGAACGAAGGCAATCCTGACCTGGCCAACGCGCACAGCAAGATCGACGGCAAGATCGCCGCGGTGAAGTCGATGCCGGTGCCCAATGCGATCGGCGCGGTGGGCATCAACACCAACGCCGAGGATATCGCCAAGTGGATGAAGGTACTGCTCGACGGCGGCCGCATCGGCGTGGACGCGAGCGGCAAGGAAGTGCGCCTGTTCTCTGCCCGTCAGGCGCGCGAACTGTGGACCGCGCAGACGCCGATCCGCATTGGCGAGGCGCCGACTGCGATGGCGACCATCAAGCCGAACTTCTCGGCCTACGGCCTGGGCTTCCAGCTGCGCGACTACCGCGGCAAGCTGCTGGCCATGCACGGCGGCGCGCTGCAGGGCTTCTATTCCAAGGTGCTGCTGGTGCCGGAATCAAAGCTGGGCATTGCGATCCTGACCAACGCCGAAAGCGGCGGCTCGCTCAACGCGCTCACCTATGCGCTGCTGGACCGCTACCTCGGCGTGCAGGGTGGCCCGGACTGGATCAAGGTGGTGGCCGATCTTGAAGAAGAAATGCACGCCAAGGAGATGGCGCGGCTGAAGAACGCCAGCGCCGCGCGCGCCGCCAAGTCGCAGCCGTCTCTGCCGCTGGCCGCGTACGACGGCGAGTACGAGGACGCCTGGTATGGCAAGGCGCTGATCAGCCACGTGGGCAAGAAGCAGGTGCTCACCTTCACGCGCACGCCGGACCTGGTCGGCGAGCTTGAGCACTTCCAGCATGACACCTTCATCGTGCGCTGGAAGGAGCGCAACTTCAATGCGGACGCCTACGTCACGTTCTCGCTCAACCCGGACGGCAGCATCGAGCGCATGAAGATGAAGCCGATCTCCACCGAGACCGACTTCAGCTACGACTTCCAGGACCTGACCTTCGTGCCGGTCAAAAAAGGCTGACCCCGGCGTAGGGTGGGCAGGTTTCCTGCCCACGCGTTCAAACTATGTTGGATTAGCCCGCGCGGGGGCGATGCCCGCAGGCGTTGAACGCGTGGGCGGGAGACCCGCCCACCCTACGATCATTCAGGCCGACTTCCCGTTCCACACTTCCATCATGTCCGGCGAGCCCTGCGTGCGGATGCCGTTGTCCTGCAGGATGCCGTCGGTCGCATCGAGCATGGCCTTGCGCGGCAGGACCATCGTTTCCCCATAGCGCTGGTCAAAGCGCAGCACGACGTTGTCGTCCTTCAGGTCGCGCAGCACCTGCACCAGGTGCCGCAGGCTCTTCACGTGCACGCCGTTGACCGAATCGACCACCGACGCAAAGTGCGGTCCGTAGCCGTTCACCAGCTTGTGCGGAAAAAACGGCGCTGCGATCACGACCAGCTCATCGTGCTCGGCGTCGGGCTGGTCGCCCCGGCGCGTGACCAGCGGGTTGGCGTTGAAGCTGAACGCGTTCAGCGCCGGCGCATTCGCGCTCAGGAACGACAGGTATTCGGCGGTCGCGCGCGAGAACACGATCGGGCCGTACACGAAGTATGACGGGTAGCCGCCGTTCAGGTCGGGGATGAGCAGCTTGCGCGGGCCGCTTACCGGCACCTGCACCTGCATGGTCTTGCCGGCGCGGACGATCGTCAGCGGCACCTTGCCGTCCCTGGTCACGTGCTGCAGGTGGTACTGGAAGCGCACCCGCAGGTTCTGCCCCAGCTTGACCATGCCCTGGTTGTCGATCGGGTATTCGCCGATGTGCGTCACCACATCCCATTCCTTCAGCGGATACGCGGCGTCCTTGCCGGCCGGGTGGCTCACCACCAGTCCCTCCACCGACTTGTCCAGCTTCAGGAACTGGCGCAGCACGGGGTTCTCAAGCGTCTGCAGGTCGTCGTGGATCGACAGCTTGTCGTTGGCCAGGCCGGTGGCCACGTTCTTGAGGAACAGGTCGATCTCTTCGTTCGGGATGATGTAGCCGATGTTCTGCGCGTTCGTCACGCCCGAGAACGCAAGGCCGGCCAGCTTGTCGCCGACCACCACCGCGCCGCCGCTGTTGCCCGGATTGATCGGCGCGTCCACCTGGATCCGCAGGCCCGAGTTGCCGTAGCTGTAGGGGACGAACTCGATGCGCGAGATGACGCCCTTGGTGGTGGACAGCGAGTTGCCGCCGATCGGATAGCCGTACGCGAACACGGGCTCGCCCACGTCCGGCAGCGCTTTGGCGCGCGGCACTGGCGGGTGCGTGTCGAAGAACGATTCGTCATCCAGCTTGAGCAGCGCAAGGTCCATGCCGCGCGAGATCGCCACCACCGTGGCGGGCATCTTGTCGCCCGACTGGCTGGCCTGCACCTCGACCTGGCTGGCGTAGCCGACCACGTGCGCATTGGTCAGGATGCGCTTGCCCTCGATGACCACGCCAGAGCCGCTGACCGACGAGGGCGCGGCCTTGGTCCACGGCTTGAGCGGGTCCGGGCGGCGCAAGGTGCTGAAGACCTTGACCACCGAGTTGCTCACGACGGCGGCGAGCGCCGGCGCCTGGGCTGGCGGGATGTTTTCGGCGGCGTGTGCGCCAAGGCTGGCGGCGGCGAAGAGTGCAACGACGGTCAGGCGGACGAGGTTCATGGGCGGCATCGATGAGTTAGGGTCATGTTGTTGAGGAAATATACACGACCGTGTTTGCCTGTGGCGTGCACGGCCGCGTTGCGCCAGTGCGTATGCATACATACAGGATTTGTCGCATCTGGGCGAAATCCCCCAACTTGCTGCGGCGCGTCATCGAAAAACGATAAAAAAGTTGCGTGACCGTGACTCGTCTTGCCTATTCAAACTCTTGAGTTGCTGATATGGTTCTTGGGTTTGCCGTTTCGCGCTGTAGGGCAAGCGGCACCCGTTGCAGTTGTAAATACGAGAGCGGCCGACAAAGGCTGCTGCCAAGAAGAGATGGGTTGATTTCAGGAGACAGAATGGAACGTCGCACCTTCCTCAATATCAGCGGTCTGGCCTTCGGGTCGATGCTGGTCCCGGTCTTCGGTCGCGCGATTGCCGCCGAAGAGCTGCTTACCCCGATGGCCGTGGGCCTGAAGAAGACGCTGGCCGACGTCGCGCTGAATGCCGCCACCAAGGCCGGCGCCAGCTACTGCGACGTGCGCATCGGCCGCTACCTCAACCAGTACATCATCACGCGCGACCTGAACGTCGAAAACGTGGCCAACACCGAGTCTGCCGGCGTGGGCGTGCGCGTGGTGTGCAACGGCGCCTATGGCTTCGCCGCGACCTCGGACATGTCGCCCGATGGCGTGGCAGGCGCCGCGCGCCAGGCGGTGGCAATCGCCAAGGCCAATGCCAAGCTGCAGGGCGAGCCGGTGCAGCTCGCGCCGGTCAAGGGCGTGGGCGAGGTGTCGTGGGTCACGCCGGTGAAGAAGGACTGGCGCGCCGTGCCGATCAAGGAAAAAGCCGAACTGCTCATCGCCGCCAACAAGGCCGGCATGGATGGCGGCGCGAACTTCATGCAGTCGATGCTGTTCCAGGTGAACCAGCAGAAGTACTTTGCCTCGACCGACGGCTCGTACATCGACCAGGACATGCAGCGCCTGTGGGCGCCGCTGACCGCGACCGCGGTGGACAAATCGACCGGCAAATTCCGCTCGCGCGCAGGCCTGTCGGCGCCGGTGGGCATGGGCTACGAGTACCTGGACGGCCGCGCCGAGGACAAGATCAAGGCAGCCGGCGGCGTGGCCACGCTGTATGGCAAGTCGTACGACATCATCGAGGACGCGCGCGCCGCGGGCCGCGATGCCAAGGCCAAGCTGACCGCCAAGTCGGTCCTGCCGGGCAAGTACGACCTGATGCTCTCGCCGGAGCACATCTGGCTCACCATCCACGAGTCGGTTGGCCACCCGACCGAGCTCGATCGCGTGCTCGGCTACGAGGCCAACTACGCGGGCACCAGCTTCGCCACGCTCGACAAGTGGAAGACCGGTAAATTCAACTACGGCTCGCCGAACGTGAACATCGTGGCCGACAAGACCACCCCGGGTTCGCTCGGCTGCGTGGGCTACGACGACGAAGGTGTGAAGACGAAGCGCTGGGACATCATCAAGGACGGCATCCTGGTCAGCTACCAGGCCACGCGCGACCAGGCCCACATCATTGGCAAGAAGGAGTCGGACGGCTGCTCGTACGCGGACAGCTGGAGCAGCGTGCAGTTCCAGCGCATGCCCAACGTATCGCTCCAGGCGGGCAAGAAGAAGCTCACGCCGGACGAAATGGTCAAGGACATCAAGAAGGGCATCTACATCGTGGGCGACGGTTCGTTCTCGATCGACCAGCAGCGCTACAACTTCCAGTTCGGCGGCCAGCTGTTCTACGAGATCAAGGACGGCAAGATCGGCCAGATGCTCGAGGACGTGGCCTACCAGGCCAATACACAGGAGTTCTGGAACGCCTGCACGGCCGTGTGCGACGAGCGTGACTGGCGCATGGGCGGTTCCTTCTTCGACGGGAAGGGCCAGCCGCCGCAGATCTCGATCGTCTCGCATGGCGCATCGACCGCGCGCTTCAACGGCATCAACGTGATCAACACCGCCCGCAAGATCGGCTAAGGCAGGAACAGAACATGACCATTTTGACCCAGGACCAAACCAAACGTATCTGCGACCGCGTGCTGTCGTTCTCGAAAGCCGACGAGTGCACCGTGACCGTGAGCGGCGGCCGCAACGGCAATATCCGCTTTGCGCGCAACGCCGTGTCCACCGCCGGCCTCGCGGATGACACCAGCATCGCCGTGCAGGTCGCCTTCGGCAAGCGCCAGGGCACCGCCACCATCAACGAGTTCGACGACAAGTCGCTTGAAAAAGTGGTGCGCCGCGCCGAGGAACTGGCGCGCCTGGCGCCGGAGAACCCCGAGTTCATGCCGGCCGTGGGCAAGCAGGAGTACAAGGCGTCGCAAACCTTCGCCAAGCGCACCGCCGACATCGACCCGGAATACCGCGCGCAAGTGGCGGCGTACAGCATCGAGGCCTGCCGCAAGAACCACCTGGTGGCTGCCGGCTTCTTCACCGATAACGCCTCGTTCCAGGCGGTGGCCAATTCGAACGGCGTGTTCGGCCACCAGGAGACCACCCAGCTGGACTACACCTGCACCGTGCGCACCGAAGACGGCCGTGGTTCGGGCTGGGTCAAGCGCAACGCGCGCGACGCCGCCAAATTCGACGCGCGCGAAGCGATCGAAGTGGCGGTCGAAAAAGCCATGCGCTCGGTGGATGCCAAGGCGCTCGAGCCGGGCCGCTACACGGTCATCCTGGAGCCGGCCGCAACGTCCGACCTGCTCAGCTACATGTTCTTCGGCTTCGATGCGAGGAGCGCCGACGAAGGCCGCAGCTTCCTGTCCAAGAAGGGCGGCGCCAACCGCCTGGGCGACAAGCTGTTCGACGAGCAGGTGAACATCTGGTCCGACCCGTGGAACCCGGACGTGGCCGTGGTCCCGTGGGACAGCAATTCGATGCTGGCGCGCCAGCGCATGGACGTGATCAAGAACGGCAAGGTGGCCAACCTGGGCTACTCGCGCTACTGGGCCAAGAAGAAAGGCGTGGCCGCGACCGGCCTGCCGGGCAACTTCATCATGGCCGGTACCGACAAGTCGACCGCGGAACTGATCGCCAACACCAAGAAGGGCGTGCTGGTCACGCGCACCTGGTACATCCGCATGGTCGATCCGCAGTCGGTGCTGCTCACGGGCCTGACCCGCGACGGCACGTTCTACATCGAGAACGGCAAGATCAAGCACCCGATCAAGAACTTCCGCTTTAACGAGAGCCCGGTCACGATGCTCAACAATATCGAGGAGATCGGCAAGCCGGTCGTCATCGGTGGCGAAGAGTCGCCGTTCTCGATGATGCTGCCGGCGATGAAGGTGCGGGACTTTAACTTCACCTCCTTGTCCGACGCCGTGTAAGCGCCTGTTGAACGCGTGGGCAGACGAGCTGCCCACCCTACAGATGCCCGTAGGGTGGGAGGGTCTTCCGCCCACGCGTCCAGCTCCCGCTCGCACATCGGTAAATTGGAAAGAACAAGATGGAACGACGTACATTTTTGAGAATCGGCGCCGGCGCCGCCGGCTCCATGCTGGTGCCGGTGTTCGGCAATGCGATCGCGGCCGAAGAACTGCTCAACCCGATGGCCGCGAGCTTCAAGAAGTCGCTCGCGGACACCGCGATGAACGCGGCCACCAAGGCCGGGGCCAGCTACTGCGACGTGCGCATCGGCCGCTACCTGAACCAGTTCGTCACCACGCGCGACCTGCACGTGGAGAGCGTGACCAACACCGAGTCGAGCGGCGTGGGCGTGCGCGTGATCGCCAATGGCGCCTACGGCTTTGCGGCGACCAATTCGATGACGCCGGACGGCGTGGCAAACGCGGCGCGCCAGGCGGTGGCGATCGCCAAGGCCAACGCCAAGCTGCAAAGCGAGCCGGTGCAGCTCGCGCCGGTCGAGGGCGTGGGCGAGGTGAGCTGGGCAACGCCGTTCACGAAGGACTGGCGCACCGTGCCGGTCAAGGACAAGGCCGAGATGCTGCTGGCCGCGAACAAGGCCGGCCTGGACGCGGGCGCGAGCTTCATGCGCTCGCAGCTGTTCCAGGTGAACCAGCAGAAGTACTTCGCCTCCACCGATGGCTCGTACATCGACCAGGACATCCACCGTCTGTGGGCGCCGCTGTCGGCCACCGCCGTGGACAAGGCCACCGGCAAGTTCCGCTCGCGTGACGGGCTGGGCGCGCCGGTGGGCATGGGCTACGAGTACTTCGACGCGCGCCCCGAGCACAAGGTGCAGGCGGCCGGCGGCGTGACCACGCTGTACACGAAGTCGTACGACCTGGTGGAGGAAGCCCGTGCGGCCGGGCGCCAGGCGCGCGAAAAGCTGTCGGCCAAGTCGGTCGAGCCGGGCAAGTACGACCTCGTGCTGGCGCCGGAGAACCTGTTCCTGACCATCCACGAGTCGGTGGGCCACCCGACCGAGCTCGATCGTGTGCTTGGCTACGAGGCCAACTATGCCGGCACCAGCTTCTGCACGCTGGACAAGTGGCAGTCGAAGAACTTCAAGTTCGGCTCGGAGCATGTGAACATCGTCGCCGACAAGACGCGCCCGGGTTCGCTCGGCTACGTGGCCTACGACGACGAGGGCGTCAAGTGCAAGGAGTGGGACATCATCCGGAACGGCATCCTGGTCAACTACCAGGCCACGCGCGACCAGGCCCACATCATCGGCGAGAAGGAGTCGCACGGCTGCTCGTACGCGGACAGCTGGAGCCAGGTGCAGTTCCAGCGCATGCCCAACGTGTCGCTCGCGCCGGGCAAGAAGCGCCTCACGCCGGACGAGATGGTCAAGGACGTCAAGAAGGGCATCTACATCCTCGGCCGCGGCTCGTACTCGATCGACCAGCAGCGCTACAACTTCCAGTTCGGCGGCCAGCTGTACTTCGAGATCAAGAACGGCAAGATCGTCGGCCCGCTCGAGGATGTGGCTTACCAGGCAAACACCCAGGAATTCTGGAACGCCTGCACTGCCACCTGCGACGAGCGCGACTGGCGCATGGGCGGTTCGTTCTTCGACGGGAAGGGCCAGCCGAGCCAGGTAAGCGCGGTGTCGCACGGATCGAGCACGACGCGCTTCAATGGCATCAACGTGATCAATACCGCCCGCAAGATCGGGTAAGGGAAGCCGCATGAAACAGCTTAACCAGGAAGAAGCAAAGCGCATCTGCGACCGCGTGATCGGCTTGTCCAAGGCCGACGAATGCAGCGTGCGCATCGACGGCAGGCGCGTGGGCAACGTGCGCTTTGCGCGCAACAGCGTGTCTACCGCTGGCCTGTCGGAAGACACCAGCCTCGCCGTGACGGTCGCCTTCGGCAAGCGCCAGGGCACCGCCACGATCAACGAATTCGACGACAAATCGCTCGAGCGCGCAGTGCGCCGCGCCGAAGACATCGCGCGCCTGGCGCCCGAAAACCCGGAGTTCATGCCGGCCCCTGGCAAGCAGGAGTTCAAGGCATCGCAAACCCTGGTGCGCGAGACCGCGGCCATCGACCCGGACTACCGCGCCGAGGTGGCGTCGCATGCAATCCTCGCCTGCCGAAAGAAGAATCTGGTAGCCGCCGGCTTCTTCACCGACACAACGGGCTTCGAGACCATCGCCAATTCGAAGGGCGTGTTCGGGCACCAGGAATATTCGGGCCTGGACTACACCTGCACCGTGCGCACCGAGGACGGGCGTGGTTCGGGCTGGGTGACCCGCTCGGCCAACGACGTGCGCCGCTTCGACGCGCGCGAGGCATCCGACGTGGCGATCGAAAAGGCGCTGCGTTCGGTGGAAGCCAAGGCGCTGGAGCCGGGCCGCTACACCGTCATCCTGGAGCCGGCCGCCACTTCCGAACTGCTGGGCCGCATGTTCGGCGCGTTCGACGCGCGCCGCGCGGACGAGGGCCGCAGCTTCCTGTCCAGGAAGGGCGGCGGCAACCGCCTGGGCGAGAAGCTGTTCGACGAGCAGGTGAATGTGTGGACCGACCCGTGGAACCCGGACGTGCCGGTGCTGCCGTGGGATGCGGGCTCCATGCTGCCGCGCGAGCGCACCAGCCTGATCAAGGACGGCAAGGTCGCCTCGCTCGAATACTCGCGCTACTGGGCCGGGAAAAAGGGCGCACGCGCGATCGGCCGGCCGGGCAACATGATCATGTCGGGCGGGACCAAGTCGCTCGAGGAGCTGATTGCCGATACCAAAAAGGGCGTGGTGGTCACGCGCACCTGGTACATCCGCATGGTGGACCCGCAGTCGCTGCTGCTGACGGGCCTCACCCGCGACGGCACCTTCTACGTCGAGAACGGCAAGATCAAGTACCCGATCAAGAACTTCCGCTTCAACGAAAGCCCGGTCGCGATGCTCAACAACGTCGAGGAACTGGGCAAGCCGACCGTGATCGGCCCGGACGAGGTGCGGTACCAGATGGTGATTCCGCCCATGCGGCTCTCCGACTTTAACTTCACCTCGCTGTCCGACGCGGTGTAGATGGCGCATTACGATTTCTACTTCACGCGCCTGACTTACGAGTCGGGCGATTGGGACGTGGATATCCGCATGCCCAGCAACGTGCTCAATTCGCTGGTCGAATACACCACATTGCGGGTCGATCCGGCCGAGCGCATGGTCGCGCTGTCCGACCCGAAGATGCTCGAGGCGCCGTTCTGCTACCTGGCGGGCCACAAGCTGGTGCAGTTCACCCCAAGCGAGCGGCGCAACTTCGAGCGCTACGTCAAGGGCGGCGGCTTCGTGTTCGTCGATGACTGCAACCACGACATCGACGGCCTGTTCGCCAAGTCGTTCGAGGCCGAGCTGGCGCGCATGTTCGGGCCGAAGGCTTTGAAGAAGATCCCGAATACGCACCCGCTGTATTCGTGCTTCTTCAAGTTCGACGGTCCGCCCAACACGGCGGTGGAGCTGAACGGCTGGGGCGACGACCTGGTGCACGAATACCTGCGCGCGATCGAGATCGACGGCCGCGTGCGGGTGCTGTACTCGAACAAGGACTACGGCTGCGAGTGGGACTATGACTTTCGCAACAAGCGCTGGCTTGCGGTGGACAATACCCGGTTCGCGGTCAACATCATTCAATACGCTTTGGGAGCTTGAGCTGTGTCGGAACGTGACGCGATAGCATGGAACGAAAACGAGGTCGCGGACCTTGCGGCGAAAGTGGACGCGCTCAAAGGCAGCATGGCGCGCGTGATCATCGGCCAGGCGGACGTGGTCGAGCTGCTCATCACCTGCCTCTTGGGCGGGGGCCATGCGCTGGTTGAAGGCGTGCCGGGGCTGGGCAAGACGCTGCTGGTCAAATCGCTGGCGCAGGCCACCGACATGGACTTCCGGCGCGTGCAGTTCACGCCGGACCTCATGCCCTCCGATATCGTGGGCACCGAGATCCTGGAGGAAGACGTGGAAACGCACCAGCGCGTGTTCCGCTTCCAGCAGGGCCCCGTGTTCACCCAGGTGCTGCTGGCCGACGAGATCAACCGGGCCCCGCCCAAGACCCAGTCCGCGCTGCTGGAAGCGATGCAGGAGCGCGCCGTGACCTTCGCCGGCACAACGCACCGCCTGCCGCGGCCGTTCTTCGTGCTGGCGACCCAGAACCCGATCGAGCAGGCCGGCACCTACCCGCTGCCCGAAGCCCAGCTCGACCGCTTCCTGCTGCGCATCGACGTCGGCTACCCGACCGAGGACGAGGAAGTGCTGATGGTTTCGCGCACCACGCATGCGGGGCTGGATGACGCCGAGCCGGCGATGGACGTGGCAACCCTGCTGCGCCTGCAGCTTCTGGTGCGCGACATCGAGATCGGCGAGCACCTGCTGCGCTACGCCACGCGCCTGGTGCGCGCCACGCGCCCGCGCGAGAGCTCGGTCGAGGCGGTGCGCAAGCACATCGGCTGGGGCGCCGGCCCGCGTGCGGGGCAGGCGCTGGTGCTGGCCTCGAAGGCGCGCGCGCTGATGCACGGGCGCCTGGCGGTCACGCGCGAAGACATCGGCGCCATGCTGCTGCCGGTGCTGGCGCACCGCGTGCTGCGCAATTTCGAGGCCGAGGCGGATGGCATCGAGATTGCCGAGATCCTGCAGTCCCTGCGCCGCGAGATCAAGGTCGACTGAGTTGACGCTGGCAAGTTCGGCGCTGATCGCGCACACGAAAGACCTCGACCTCGTGATCCGTCACGTGCTGGCGGGGCTCGGGCACGGCATTCACGCCGGGCGCGAGCGCGGGGCGGGCGTCGAGTTTTCGGAATACCGTGCGTACGCCCCGGGTGACGAATGGCGTCGGGTGGACTGGAAGCTGCTCGCGCGCGCCGACCGCTACTATGTGCGCGAGGCCGAGCGTGACAGCCATGTGGCCGTGTGGCTGATGCTCGATGCGACGGCATCGATGTCCGAGCCGAGCCGCAGCGTGGAGGGACTGGACAAGATCGCGTATGCGCGCGCGCTGCTCGGGTGCGTGGCGGCGATCGCGCAGCGGCAGGGCGACGCGTTCGGCCTGGTGGTGCTGCGCGACGGCGCCGTGCAGTTCACGCCGGCAGCGCGTGGGCCGCGCCAGTTGCAGCGCGTGCTGGCGCAGCTTGCGCGCGCGGACGTTGCCGGTGCGCTGCCGGATGCCGACGTGCTGCGCAGCTCGCTGCACTTCGCGCGCGCGCCGAGCGTGGTGTTCGCGGCCAGCGATTTGCTCGACTGGCCATCGCCCTTGTCCGAGGCATTGATTCGTCTGCGCCACATGCGCCACGACGTGCGCGTGCTGTGCCTGCAGACGCAGGCCGAATGCGAGGCCAGCTTCGAAGCCGGGCCGGCATACCGCGACCCTGAGCACAAGGCCGGCGTGTTCGGCTTTGATGCAGTGGCGCGCGAGATCTACCGCCGCAACCGTGAGGCGCATTTCGCCAACGTGGCCGCGCAGTGTCGCCAGCACGACATTCCATTGACAGCAGCCCGGATCGAGCAGCCGCCGGGTGAAGTGCTGCGCATGTGGCTGCGCCAGCCGGGGCGGTCATGAACAGCTTGTGGTGGCTGGCACTCCCGGTATTGCTGCTGCCCGTGTGGTGGCATCGGCAGAAGCGCGAGCAGACGCGCACGCTGCCGCTGGCGAGCGCGCGCTTCGTGCCACGCATCGAACCCAACCAGGTACGTGTCTGGCGCTGGGTTGACGTGCTGCTGCTGGTAGTGCGCTGCCTGCTGCTCGCGGCCGTCGTCGCATGGCTGGCCGATCCGGTGCTGCCGTGGCGGCCGGATACCGTGGTCGTGGTGAAGGGAACCGATGCGGCATGGGCGGAAAAGCAGGTCGCGGCCGCTGGCCTGAAGGACCCGCAGCGCATCGAATTGCCGGCTGCGCAGGTGCTGGAGTGGGTGCGCAGGCACCAGCGCGAGTGGCAGATCGATGCCCGTGTGCTCGTGCTGGGCGATGTGCCCATGCCCGCCAGCCTGCCCGGGTTCCGCCACCGCGTCCAACTGGTCACTGCCAGGGTAGCCGCGCAGGGCGCCGTACGCCACGTCGCGATCGTGAGCGAGCGCGCGCAGGAATGGCGGCGGCTGTTCGCCGCGCTGGACGGCGCCGACCGCTACGTGATCGACAGCGAGCCAAGCGCGAAGGCCGACCTGATCATCTGGGACGTGCCGCATGCGCCGGGCGCCGGCCTGCGCGCGCCGCTGTGGTGGGTGGCCGACGCCAGCGCATTCCCGGAGTTGCGCGATGCCCGTCAGGTGGACGGCATGCGCTACGCGGACAGCACGTCGCGTGGCCGCCTGTGGAGCTCTGCGGCATGGCCGCCGAAGGATGCGGACAGCGCGCGCCGCTTGTTCGAAACCTGGCAGCGCATGCATTTTGCGCCCGCGCCGTACACCGCGCCTTCGCAAACCATCGAGACCCGCCGCGTTTGGCGGCCGGACGAAGCCGAAGGCGAGCTGCGCTCCATGCTGGCGTGGCTAATCGTGGCGCTGTTTGCTGTTGAAAGGATCCTGACCCATGCGCGCCGCCGCTGACATCGCATCGCGGATTCGCCGCGCGGCCCTGCTGCGGCGCGCGCCCGTGTGGGCCGGCGGCCTGCTGCCATGGCTTGCGCTGCGCTCGGTGGCCGGTGCCGCGGTGTGGTCGGTATGGTGCGCGTGGGACGCATTTCGGCTGAACCGCGAGGCGACGGCACACTGGCCGCGCTGGCTGGACGACGCGCTCCCCGAGCTGGAAGACAGCAGCGCCCTGCTCCTCGACGCGCAGACCCCGGTCGCGCGACTGCAGCGCGAACGGTTGCTGGCACGGATCGACATGGCGCTGACCGGATCCGCCGCGCGCGCGATCGCAAGCGAAAGGGTCAAGCCGGGCCTGCCCTGGCTCTGCCTGAGCGTGCTCGCGGCGGCCGCCTTGTGGCTTGCCGCCTCCCATCCCTTGGCCACGACGGCAAAGGTATCGGGCATGCGCGCGGCGCTGCCGCAAGCCGTGCCGCCGCGCCAGCAGCTGGTGCTGAAGGTGGTGCCGCCGGCCTACACGGGCATCGCCTCCAGCGAAGGCGCGCCGCGCGACCTGCAGGTGCCTGAATCGAGCCAGGTACAGTGGTGCGAGAAGGGCGGCTCGCCGCTGGATGCGCCGGTGGAACTGAGCTCGGGACAATCGCTCCCGGCGGGCCAGCCTTGCGTGCGCTGGACCGCGAGCGAGTCGGTGTTCTGGCGCTGGAAGGGCACGCGCTACAACCTGAAGGTGACGCTCGACCAACCGCCGGAGATTGTCATCGGTGCGCCGGCCGAGATGGTGCACGAGCTGCGCGAAGGAGCGCAAACGGCGGCCATGGCGGTCAGCGTGCGCGACGACTACCGCGTCCAGCGCGCAACCGTACACATGACGCTGGCGCGCGGCAGCGGCGAGAACATCCGCTTTTCCGACCGTGAGATGCCGCTGCCCGAGTCTCCCGACCCGCGCAAGCGCGACTGGTCGAAGACGTGGGCGCTCAAGGACCTGGGCATGGAGCCGGGCGACGAGCTGTACTTCTTTGTGCGCGCCACCGATAACGCGGCCAAACCCCACTCGGTGCAGTCGCCGACCTACACGCTGCGCCTGCCGGCGCCAAAGCAGGAAGCGGACACCGAAAGCGCCGCGCTGCCCACGCTGGTGAAGCCGGAAAGCCTGCGCAGCCAGCGCCAGATCATCATCGACACCGAGCAGCTCATCGCCGACATGCGCGCGCGCCACATGGATGCGGAAACCGTACGCGAGCGCAGCCAGACAATCGCATCGGACCAGGGCGCGCTGCGGCGCCGCTACGGCCAGTTCCTGGGCGAGGAATCGACCTTGTTCGGCGGCGACGACCACGACGATGACCAGCCTGGCGCAAAGAAGGACGTGCTGCACGAATTTGGCCACGCCCACGACCAGGCCGAGAATGCCACGCTGTTCGACGACGCGACCAAGAAGGTACTGCGGCGCGCGCTGTCGGCGATGTGGGACGCCGAAAAGGCCCTGCGCGCGATCTCGCCCAAGACCGCCCTGCCGCCGGAGTACAAGGCGCTGGACGCGGTGAAGGAACTGCAGCAGGCCGACCGCATTTATCTTCACAAGACGGCCTTCGCGCCGCCGCCCATCAAGGAAGACAAGCGCATGACCGGCGACATGGCCGGCAGCGCGAGCAGCAAGCGGGTGCAGGACGAGGCGCGGGGCAAGGTGCCGCAGCAGCTGCGCGAACTGGTGCAGGCGCTGTCCACGGACGGGCCGCTGCCGGCGCTGTGGACGCGCACGGCGCAGGACTGGGTGCGCGAACGGATTACTGTTGAAGAGCAGCGGCTGGCGGCGCAGCAAGCCATCCAGGACGTGGCCGACGGCTGCGCACCGTGCCGCGCAAACCTGCGCGCGTATCTGCGCGGTGGAATCGGCGCACCTCAGCTGCTGCTGCAGGCAAAGCCGACGGTCGATACGCCGTTCACCAGGGCCTGGCGCGCGGAGGAGAAGAAGTGATCTGGGCGATAGCATGCATTGGCCTTGCGGCGGTCGCCGCCAGCGTCTGGCGCCGTCAGTGGATCGACGCGGCGCTGGTCGCCGTTGCGGCGCTTGCGCTGGCACTGGTCTGCGGCGAGATTGCGCTGCCGGTCAAGCCGGCGGCTACGCTGGATATCGACCCAAAGAATCCGCCGCATTCGCTCGATGGGGTGGCAGCGCTGCGGCTGAAGGGTGATGGATTGCGTGCCGCGCAATGGGACGACCTGCCGGCGCGGCCGCTGGCATGGGACGGCGCCGGCACTGGCGGCATCGCGCTGGACTTCCCGCGCCAGCTCGCGCTTGGCCGCATGTTCGTGCTGACCGTGCACCGGCCGGCCGGGGCGCCGGCGCGCCTGCAGCTGCTGGCCGAGAACGGCTGGGTGCTGTCGGAGGCGAAGGGCGAGGGCGACCTGTCGGTGCAGTGGCTGCCGTCGGTTGCGGAACAGCTGGTGTTGCGCGCGCGCCTGCTTGCCAGCGACGGCAGCGTCATCGACGAGGGACCGGTGCCGTTTCGGGTGAGCGAGGCGCAGCCGCTGCGCGTGCAGGGCCGCTTTGGCGCGCCCTCGTTCGACCTGCGCGTGCTGGACGAACTGCTCGCCGGCAGCAACGCCTTGCTGGACTGGCAGATCTCGCTTGGAAAAGCGCTCACCCGTAGCGAAACCCCGCGCGAGGCCATCGGCGAGCCCAACCTGCTGCTGGTCGACGCGGCCTGGTTCGAACATGCGACCCCGGCCCAGCGCGGCGCGATGCTGGCGCAGGCCGAGCACGGCGCAACGCTGCTGATCCTCGGTGCGAACGCGGCCGATCCCGCCATCTGGTCGCGCATTCTGCAGCTGGACCTCAAGCCACAGCCGGACAAGGCCACCGAAGGCGCGCCGCTCGCCATGTCCGTGGCGCCGTTCAATCCATCGGAGCACGGCCCCTGGCACGCGGCGGGCAAGCTGCTCTGGACCCGCCAATGGCACATGGGCCGCATCGGCTGGCTTGGCGCAGCCGACTGGCACCGGTACGCGATCAGCGATCCGCATGCGCTTGCATTGTGGTGGCAGTCGACGCTGGATGCGCTGGGCGTAACGCGCGCGGAGCCGGTCGAGTGGCTGGCCCCGGACGAAATGCCCCTGCCAGGCCAGCGGCTCGAGGTGTGCGCGCGTGGCGTGAAGGGCACGGCGGTGTTCCCCGGCCTGCGCCAGAAACTGGCCTGGCAGCGCCGGCCGGATCGCGTGGACGCCTCGTGCGTGGCGGTATGGCCGCAGAAGAGCGGCTGGCTCCAGGTCGAGAGCCCGGACAGCGACGCCAGCAGCGCCGTCTATATCTTTGCGCCGGCCGACTGGCGAGAGTGGCAGGCGCAGGAGCGCCGCCACGCCACCGCACGCTATGCCGCGCGCACGCCGGTTGCGGCGCAGGGCTTCCCCGCGGCGCTGCCGCGCTGGCCCTTTGCCGTCGTGTTCGCGCTGGCGATGCTCGCGCTGTGGTGGCGCGAGCGCCGCTAGCCGGTCAGAAGCTGTAGTCGGCGCGCACGTACATGCTGCGCCCGTTGATGCCGAACGGGCAGCTCTCCCAGCAGTAGGTAAAGCCCAGCTGGGGGAAGGGCGCCGCCTTCACCGGGTCCCAGCGCGTGGGATAGGTGTCGAACACGTTGTTGGCCCCGGCCGAGAAACTGAGCTGCCTGCTGAACGCGTAACGTGCCGACAGGTCGGCCAGCCACTTGCCTTCCCAGGTCTGGATGTACGGCGCCGTGAAGCCCTGGCCCTGCACGGGTCCGTAGTAGTTGGCGCGCGCGTTCAGCTCCCACGGCCCGGTGCTGAAGTCGGCCGCCACGACGTGGTGCTGGCGCGGCTGGCCGCGTTCGATCAGGGTCACCTGCGCATCGTCGAACAGCTGCGCGCCGGAGAGCACGGGCGAGGACGAATGGCGCCCGCTCACCTCGGTGCGGTTCAGCCCGAGCTGGCCGGACAGGACCAGCTTGCCCGCGCTGCCGCGCAGCGTTTTCTCGAGCACGATGTCCAGCCCACGTGTGGCGGTGTCGATGGCGTTGGTGAAGAACTGCGCCTGGCCCACGCGCAGCGGCGCCAGGATCGCCTTGACCGGGCACGCAGCCGGCGTCAGGCAGGCGCCGGTCTCCGGTTCGATATTGCTGGAGAAGACGATGCGGTCGTAGATCAGCGTGCGATACACGTCGGCGGTGAGCGTCAGGTCGCGCGCCGGCCGCAGCACCAGCCCGGCGCTGTAGCTCTTCGATTGTTCCTGCTTGAGCGGCGCAATGCCGAACGCCCTGGTGACGGCGCTGCCTTCGCGGGCGGTGAGGGTGTCGGTGAGCACGCCCGCGGCGTTCAGGTTGGTCGATACCGAACTGTAGAACTTCTGCTGCACGCCCGGCGCGCGAAATCCCGTGGACGCGCTGCCGCGCAGGCCCAACTGCTGCAGCGGATCCCAGCGCAGCGTCATCTTGCCGGTCGTGGTGTCGCCAAAATCGGAATAGCGCTCGCGCCGCAACGCCGAGCCGATGGTCACGCTCTTGCCGAACTTCTGTTCCAGGTCGAGGTACAGCGCAACGTTGTGGCGCGACTCGTTCACTTCGGTGGACGGCGTGTAGCCCGGGAAGCCCTGGATGCCCGCCGCCGCGATGTGCCCGGTCTGGTCGAGGATCTTGATCGCGGTGTTGTTGGTGCGGCCGTACTGGTACGACACCGGCTCGCCGGCGACGATCTGGTAGCCTTCGCGCCGGTACTCGGCGCCGATCGCGACGAACGTCTCGAAGCCGAGCAGCATCATCGGCCCCTTGACGTCCAGGTTGACCGTGGTCTGCTTGAAGCGCAGCTTGCCGGTATCGGCCTCACGCGGCGATTCGCCGTAGATGCTGCAGCTGCATTGGGGCTCGTACCAATAGCTCACGTTGATCGAGTTCCGCTCGTGGAAGGCGAGCTCGTTGCGGCCGTGGTTCACGCTCGCGTCGAAGTCCCACTGGCCGCCCAGGGCGTGCCGGTAACCCAGCGCGAGTGAGGCGTCGCGCACGGTGGTCAGGATGTTCGGCAAAAAGCCTTCCGGGTACACGGCCGGCACGTTGCGGCCGTCGCCCTTGGGGCGGAAGAAGCCGCCCGCGTCGCCAGTGCGGCGCGAGAGGCCGCCGAACGCGTAGAACTCGCCCTCGGTGCTGGTCGGCAGCACGGAGTTCAACCACAGGTAGGCGTCCTTTGCCAGGCTGTCGCCAATGCGCTGGGTCACGCGCGGCGGCTGCACGCGCAGGCTGTCTGCGCCGGCGCGGTTGGTCTCGCCGCGCTTGCGCGCTTCCACGGCCAGGTCGATGTAGCCGTCGCCCAGCGCAAAGCCGCGCCAGGCGCTGGCGCCGACCTGCTTGCCGTCGCCTTCGGACGTGGCGCCGCCGGTGGCGCTCAGCTGGCCCTTGCCGGCGCCCTTCTTCAGCACGATGTTGATCACGCCCGCGATCGCGTCCGACCCGTACTGGGCGGCCGCGCCATCGCGCAGCACTTCGATGTGGTCGATGGCCGACAGCGGGATCGCGTTGATGTCGGTGCCCGCCGAGCCGCGCCCGATGGTCTGCTGCACGTTGACCAGCGCCTGCTGGTGGCGCCGCTTGCCGTTCACGAGCACCAGCAGCTGGTCCGGGCCGAGCCCGCGCAGCGTGGCCGGGCGGATGATGTCGGTGCCGTCGCTGATGAAGGTGGTGCTGAAATTGAAGGACGGGTCAAGGTCCTGCAGCACCTTGCCCAGTTCGAGCATGCCGGTCGATTGCATGTCCTTCAGGCTCACCAGCCCCACCGGCACCGCCGTTTCAAGCGCGGTCTTGGCCGGCGCGCGCGAGCCCAGCACCACCACGGTTGGCGTCGCATCGCCCCCGGATTGGCCCCGGGCCGGGCCGAAGGCAGCAAACAGCGCGGCAGAGATCAGCAAACGATGACAAGTCTTGGTCCGCATCATGGTCCCCCTTTAAGTGTTGTCATTGCCCGGCAATCTTGCTCGCCGTCACTGATCACTTATTGATGAAGGACAAATCTTGCGGAATTACAAGCCCTCACTGTGCTGCCGAGGCAACACTGCTAGTCCGCGTGGTCGCGCATCCACTCCTTCAGGCCGTTGACCCACTGCTTGGCCGGCAGGTTGTAGCGGCGCTTGATCTCGCCGGCGCGCTCGTACAGCGCCGAGAAATCGACCTGCGGCGCGTCCTTGAACGCGACCACCACGATGTTCGCGTCATGCACCTCGGGTAGCCACACGACGGCGTCGAACACCTGTTCCATCACCTGCAGGTTCTTGTCGTAGTTGCTGAAGTCGTCGCCGAACACGTTGGTGGTCATGATGCCGCCCGGCGCCAGGCAGTCCAGGCAGGCCTGGTAGAACTCGGGGGTGTCGAGCACCGGGCCGCGCGCCTCTTCGTCGTACAGGTCCACCTGCAGCACGTCGATCTTGCCGTGGTTGGCAGGGTCGAGCACGAAGTCGAGCCCGTTCATTTCGCGCACCGACAGGCGCGCGTCGTCCGGCGGCAGGCCGAACAGCGCGCGGCAGATCGCGATCACGTTCGGGTTCAGCTCGATGGCGGTGACGCGCGCATCGGGAAAGCGCAGGTAGCTGAACTTGGTGAGCGCAGCGCTGCCAAGGCCCAGCTGCACGATGTGGCGCGGCGACGGCTGGAACAGCATCCAGGTCATCATCATCTGCACGTATTCGAGCTCGATCGCATCCGGGCGCGACAGGCGCATCGCACCCTGCACCCACGAAGTACCGAGGTGAAGCGAGCGCACGCCCTCGAACTCGGTGATGGTGGCGGGGGGATGGCCGGGCTGGGAGAAGCGCGGGTCGGTGCGGGGATCAATGGAAGACATGATGCGGTGATTCGGCGGTAAGGGGCCGATGTTACCAGATCGCGCGCGCCGGGCGGGTCAGGCGGGCACCGCGACCAGCGGCAGGACCAGGGTCACCGCCAGTCCGCCGCCTTCGCGGTTGGCGAGCGTGATGCGGCCACCGTGCGCTTCGGCGATCTCGCGCGCAAGCGCAAGGCCCAGTCCCGTACCGCTGCGCTTGGTGGAATAGAACGGCACCAGCGCGTTGGTCAGCACGGCGTCGCTCATGCCGCTGCCGCGATCCAGCACGTCGATGCGTACCACGTCATGCGCGCGCCGCACTTGCAGTTCCACCTGCTCGGGACGCGAGCCCGATTCGTGCGCGTTCTTGAGCAGGTTGAGCAGCGCCTGCTCCAGCTGGGCCGGATCGAATTGCGCCGGATCGGCCGGCAGCGCGCCGACCAGCGAGAACCGCACCTGCGAGGCCAGCCGGGCCACAAACTCGCTCCACTCGCAGGTTTCCAGCCGGGGCGTGGGCAGCTTGGCAAAGCGCGCGTAGCCGAGGATGAAGCTCTCCAGGTGGCGCGTGCGCTCGCCGATCGTTTCGAGGATCTGCGGCAGGCGCTCGGGCTGGCCGCGCCGCACCAGCTCGGCCCCCGAATGCGCGAGCGACGCCAGCGGCGCCAGCGAGTTGTTCAGCTCATGGCTGATCACGCGTATCACCTTCTTCCAGGTCTGCACTTCCTGGCGCCGCAGTTCGGACGTCAGGTGGCGCAGCAGGAGCAGCTCGTGCTTGCGGCCGTTGAGGGTGAAGCTGCTGCGCGCAAGGTGATAGACCTCGTCCTCGCCGCCCTCGCTGCCTTCCACGCTGAACAGGCCGTCGCCGCCACGCGCGAGCGCATCGGACAAAGCCGGCGCCGCGCTCTGCAGCAGCTCGCCCAACTGCATGCCTTCGAGCTTGCGGCCCTTGGCCAGCAGCTGGCGCGCGGCCACGTTCGCGTACACGACCGGGCCCGAACGGCTGGCGTTGCCGGCCACCAGCAGCATCGCCACCGGCGTGTTCTGCACCATCGTTTCCAGCAACAGCTCGCGCTGCACCAGGTCCAGCCGCTGGTCGCGCAGCACGCTCCCCAGGTCGTTGTGCGCGGCCACCAGGTCCGCCAGCTCGTCGTTGTGCGGCCAGTGCAGGCTGAACGAAAAGTCGCCGTCGCGGTAGCTTGCCACCGTGCCTTCGAGCGCGCGGAACAGCGACAGGATCGGGCGGATTTCGGAGCGGATCGTGATGACCGCAATCGGCACCACGCACGCCAGGCAGATCGCCAGCACCAGCCACGGCTGGCCCGGCAACAGCATGGTGAGGCCGAGCGCGGCGCCGATGCCCAGCGTGAGCAGGGTTCCCACCAGCGCCGACCAGCGCGTCACCAGCGAAAAGCGACGCCCGCGCGGCGGCCGGATGCCCTTGCGGCTCATGTGGCGCGGGCGATGCCCAGGCGTTCCATGCGCCGGTACAGAGACTGGCGCGACAGGCCCAGCTCGGCGGCGGCTTGCGCCACCACGCCGCCCGCGCGCGCCAGCGCCTGCGCAATCGCGTCACGGTCAGGTTCGTTGTCGGCGCTTGCCGCCGGCACCGGCGGCAAGCCCAGGTCTTCGGCCTTGATCACGTCGCCGCGCGCGAGCAGGCTGGCGCGCGCCATCACGTTCTTCAGTTCGCGCACGTTGCCCGGCCAGGCGTGGGCCTGCAGGGCCGCCTCGGCGCCCGGGTGCAGGGTCTTGCCGCTGGCAAGGAAGCTGTGCGCCAGCGGCACGATGTCGGCCGGGCGCGATGCCAGCGGCGGGATGCGCAGCTCGATCACGTTCAGGCGGTAATACAGGTCTTCGCGAAAGGTGCCGGCCCGGATCATCGCCTGCAGGTCGGCGTTGGTGGCGCTGATCACGCGCACCTTGACCTGGCGTTCGCGGTTCGATCCCAGCCGCTCGAAGCGCCCGGTCTCGAGCACACGCAAGAGCTTCATCTGCCCGGCCGGCGGCAGGTTGCCGATCTCGTCCAGGAACAGGGTGCCGCCGTCGGCCGCCTCGAACTTGCCCTCGCGCGCCTTGGACGCGCCGGTGTAGGCGCCGGCCTCGGCGCCGAACAGCTCGGCCTCGATCAGTTCGGCGGGCAGGGCGCCGCAGTTGAGCACCACGAAGGGGCCGCCGGCGACCGGCGAGTTGGCCTGGATGATCTCGGCGATGCGTTCCTTGCCGGTGCCGTTCGGTCCGGTGACCAGCACCGGCACGTCCGAGCGCGCGACCTGGCAGGCCAGGTGCAGTACGCGCTCGGTGGCCGGGTCGGCCCAGACCATGCCGCGCAGGTCGAAGCCTTGCTCCAGCTCGCGCCGCGCGCGCCGTTCCTGCTGCAGGCGCTGGCGCAGCGCGCGGTTGGCCTGCGACAGCTCGACCAGGTTGGTGACGGTGGCCAGCAGCCGGTCGTCGTTCCACGGTTTGGACAGGTAGTCGGCCGCGCCGGACTTGACCAGCTCCACCGCCGCGTCCAGGTGGGTCCACGCGGTCAGCAGGATCACCGGCAGGTCGGGGTGGCGCCGGCGGATCTCGCGAAACAGCGCAGTGCCTTCTTCGCCCGAGGTGGTGTCGGCCGAAAAGTTCATGTCCTGGATGACCAGGTCGACCGGCTCGCGGTCGAGCAACGCCAGCCCTTCCTCGGGCGAGGCCGCGCGCAGGGCCGCGATGTCGTGCAGGGAGAACAGCACTTCCAGCGCGATCGCGACCGCCGCGTTGTCGTCGATGATCAGTACGGTGGGCATGGCCGCTAGCATACCATCGTAAAGACGAGCTTACGCGGTGCGCGTGGCCATCGCCGGCGAGATCGACGCGGCGCGCCAGGCCGGCCCGTACACGGCCGCGATCCCGAGCGCCCAGAACAGGCCCCAGCCGGCCAGCAGGTAGCCGAGCGGCAGGCGCGCCATCTCCAGCTTGGTGACCATCAGGTTGTTCAGGCCGATCGCCAGCAGCACCCCGGCCACCACCCCGGCGCTGGTGATCATCAGGTTCTCGGTGATGAAGTAGCGCAGGATGTCCACTCGGCGCGCGCCCAGCGCGCGGCGCACCCCGATCTGCTTGCGGCGCTGCGTGACCCACAGGCTGGCCATGCCGACGATGCCGCTGACGGTGACCAGCAGCAGCAGGGCGCACACCGTGATCAGCATCCACGACAGGGTGCGGTCGCCGCGGTAGCAGTCGCGGCGCTCTGCCGACAGCTGCTTGCTGTCGATGATCTTGGGGACCGCCGAGCCGCGCCGCAGCGCTTCCTCGGCCTCGCGCATCACGCGGTCGGCCTGGCCGGGTTCGACGCGCATGCTGTACATCGCCGAGTTGGAGCCGACGAAGCGCAGTGGCCGGATCTCGGAGTACTCGACCGTGTCGTCGGTCTGCGCCCATGGCGTCTGCAGCCGCTCGACCACGCCCACCACGCGCATCTCGAACGCGCTCTCGCCGGTGCCGTTGTAAATCATCTTGCCGACCGCGTGCCCGTCGGGGAACAGCTTTTTCGCCATCGCCGAGGTGATGATGACGATGTGCGGGCCCTCGGTGTCCTTGTTCGGGTCGAAGTTCATGTATTCATCGGGGGTGAAGTCGCGGCCTTCGACCAGCTTCAGGCCCCAGGTCTTGATCAGCCCCCCGGACGTGTCGTAGGCGGCAGCGGAGCCGGTTGCCTGCAGCTGGCTGCGGCTGCCGCCGAAGGTATTGCTGTTGCCGCTGCGCGTGAGCGGCACCTGGTTCACTTCGGCCACGCTGATCACGCCGCGCACGGCGCGCAGCGTGGCCAGCTCGCGCTCGCGGTTGGCGATGATCTCTTCGGGCCCGCGCTTGTCGAGGTTACGCACGCGCATCGTGACCACCGACTGCTCGTCTTCGACGCCGCTCGGGCGCACGCTGATCTGCTGGCGCAGGTTCACCACATGCAGGGCATTGGCCAGGATCGCCATCGACAGCGCGACCTGGATCGCCACCAGGACGGGACCGGTCTTGTTGCGCATGAGCGCAGAGAGGATGGGACGGATTTCCATGTCGGCTTCCTTATTGGGATTTGAGTTGCAGCGCCGGGGTCACCTGGCAGGCGCGCCAGGTCGGCAAGAGGCCCGCCACGACCGCCGCGGCGATCGACAGCACGAAGGTCAATGCCAGCATCTCCAGGTCCATGTGCGCCAGGTTCTTCATCGACGGCGTGGACAGCCCCATCAGCGCAAGCGCGCCGTACGACAGCAACAGGCCGAGCGTGCCGCCGACCAGGCCGACCACCGCGGTCTCGACCAGGAACTGGCTGAAGATCTCGCGCCGCGATGCGCCCAGCGCGCGGCGGATGCCCACTTCCGGCGCGCGCACCGAGAACTTGGCCAGCAGCAGGCCGATCGTGTTCACCAGGCACAGCGCCAGGAAGCCGAAGGCCAGCCACACCGACAGCTTCTCGTCGCTGCCCACCACCTTGCGCTCTTCCAGCCATTCCATCACGTTGTACAGCTTGGCCGGCTGGTTGCGCTCCATGCGGCCCAGGCGGTGCTGTTCCTTCACGTAGCTGTCCAGGTAGGACTGCACGTCGACGCGGTCGCCGGGCGACGCCGTCTCGAACCAGAACTGGAGCCAGGTGCAGTCGCCTTCCAGGCGGCCGGCAAAGCCGGGTTTTGCGTTGCGCACGTTGCAGCTCATGCTGCCGGCGTGGCCCATTTCGTGGCGGATCGCGGTGGAAAACGGCAGGAAGAACGCTTCCTCGTCGCCGTACTCGCCGTTGCCGGAGATGATGTGGTAGTAGCGCGGCAGCGGCTTCCAATGGTCGGCCACGCCCACCACCTGGTACGAATAACCGCTCATGCGCACCTGCTTGCCGACCGGGTTGGTCTTGCCGAACAGGCGCTCGGCCAGGTCGGTGGACAGCACGACTACGTCGGCGCCAGCCTTATCCTCGGCTTCGGTCCAGGCCTGGCCGTACTTGAACGGCACCTCGAACATGGCGAAGAAGTCGTGGGTGGGCGCCAGTCCCTGCTGCTGGAACGCGGGCAGGTCGGTGCGCGCCGGTTCCACCGCAAGGTTGATCCCGTACATAGCGGTGCGGCGCACGCCCACCGGAGCAGACAGCAGGTTCTTCACGTCCGGGTAGGTGGCCTGCACGTCGTCCGGCGGCGAGCCCGGGGTGTAGCCTTCCTTCGGGCCGACGTCGAGCACCGGCACCAGCAGCCGGTCGCTCTTGTGCGGGATCGGGTTCCCCGACATCATGTGCAGGATCGTGAGGGTGGACATCGACGCCGCCACGCCCACCGCGAGCGTGAGCACCATCAGCGCGGTCAGCGCCGGGTTGCGGCGCAGGCTCTTCACGCCAAGCTTGAAGTAGTAGCCGAACATGGTCAGCTCCTTACGCGACCAGGGTCGGGGTGGGGCGCACCAGGTCCGACACGCGGCCGTCGATGATGTGCACGTTGCGCTGGGTGCGCACCGCCAGCTCGGGGTCGTGCGTGACCATCAGGATGGTGGTGCCTTGCGCGTTGATCTCTTCCAGCAGTTCCATCACGCCGCGCGCCATTTGGGTGTCCAGGTTGCCGGTCGGCTCGTCGGCCAGCAGCAGCTTGGGCGAGCCGGCCAGCGCGCGCGCGATCGCCACGCGCTGCTGCTGGCCGCCGGACAGCTCGGCCGGGTAGTGCTTCATGCGCGAGGCCAGGCCCACCTTGGACAGCGCATCCTCGATGCGCTCGCGGCGCTCGGCGGCGTTGAAGCCCCGGTAGCGCAGCGGCACGTCCACGTTGTCGAACAGGTTCAGGTCCGGAATCAGGTTAAAGCCCTGGAAGATGAAGCCGAGCTTTTCGTTGCGCAGCTTCGAGCGGGCGTTGTCGTCCATGCCCTTCACGTTCACGCCGTCGAGGATGTACTCGCCGTCGTTGAAGGTCTCGAGCAGGCCGGCGATGTTCAGGAAGCTGGTCTTGCCCGAGCCGGACGGGCCGGTCACGGTGACGAACTCGCCCTGCTTGACGTCGATCTCGAAGCCACGCAGCGCATGGGTCTCGATCATGTGGGTACGGTATACCTTGGACAGGTTTTTCATGCGCAGCATGGTGGACTCCTTGTGTCGTTTTCGGTTAGTTGTTGATGGCCACACGTTGGGCGTTCTTGAAGGTGTCGGTGCCGGAGATGACGATCTTGTCGCCCGGCCTGGCGCCGGACAGGATCTCGACCGACGAGATCGAGGTCGCGCCGATCTGCACCGGCGTCCTCACCGCGATGCCGTCCTTGACGAGATAGGCGAAGCGCCCGCCTTCGCTTTCCACGAACGGGCCGCGCGCCACCATCACCACGTTCGGTTTTTCCTCGATCAGGAGGCGCGCGCTCACGCGCTGGCTCTGGCGCAGGCCCTCGGGCTGCTTGCCCTCGAAGCGCACGCGCGCCAGCACGATGTTCTTGACCACCTCGGGCGAGAGCGCCGACAGCTTGCCCTTCACGGTGGCGTTCCCGATGGTGATCTCGGCGTTCATGCCAATGCCAAGGTCGGCGGCGAAGGTCTCGGGCACCTCGACCTCCACTTCCAGCCGCGACAGGTCCACCAGCGTCATGAGCGGCGCGTTGGCCGGCACCACGGCGCGGTCCTGTACGTTGAGCGTGCCGATGAAGCCGTCCACCGGCGCGCGCACGGTCAGCTCGTCCACGCGGCGCTGGGCCTCGGCCAGCGACAGCTTCTGCGTCTGCAGCTGGCTGGTCTTGGTCTTGAGCGCGAGCGCCACGTCGTCCTTTTCCAGCGCGGCGGCGGAGGCGGCGTGGCGGGCGCGGATCTCGGCCGAGTTGAGCGCGTCCTTGGCCTTCTGGTAGTCGATCTTGGCGATCACGCCCTCGTTGGCCACCGACTGGTAGCGCTCGAGCGTGCGCTGCGCCGACAGGCGCTCGATCTCGGCGGTGTCCGCTTCCTTTTGTGCCAGCAGCTTCTGCTTGCGCGACAGGATCTCCTGGCGCGCCACCTCGGCCTGCAGCTGCTCGTAGGCGGTCTGTTCGCGCTTGAGGGCGTCGGCCAGGTCGGGCGAGGTGAGCACGGCCAGTACCTGGCCCTTCTTGACCGTGTCGCCTGCCTGTACCTTGAGCGACACCGTGGCGGAGGCGGTCGAGAACAGGGTGGGGCTGACCGCGGCCACGACCCGGCCATTGACGGCGGCGTCGCGCACCAGCGTGCCGCGCCCCACTTCGGCGATGCGAATGCGTGCGGCGTTCACCGTTTCGTCGCTGCTGCGGTAGGCCGACAGCAGCATGGCGCCGACAGCGGCGAGGGCGATCGCGCCGCCGATGACGAAAGCGCGTTTCTTGAATTTGCTCGCCGGATGCGAGGCGATCACGGCGTCCTGGGCTGAAGTATCGCGAATCATGGCTTTGCCTTTTGTATTGACCGCGATTGCTGTTGCACGAAGTGTGCCATGTGCTAAGTGATTGATTTGAAAGGAATGGTGGTGTGTCCGCGGCGTCCGGACAGCGTGCGGACGGACACTCGCGCGGACAGTGCCGCCACGCTTGAATATTCACGAGCAGGCTTTATATGATGGCAACGCATGCCGGGGCATGCGCCCTACCACCGAAAGGCGAGATGAGCCAAACCCTGACCGGCCTTGCCGGCCTTGCCCGCCACCTGTTCGCGTACGCGCGTGCCGTGGCCACGATTCCCGAGCCGGAACCGATCGACTATCCCTTCGCTCCCAGCGACGTCGCGCAGCTGCACCGCGTCATGCGGGCAGGCGGCGCGCCATCGCTGGACGACCAGACCTGGAACGACCTGCTGCTCGAGCGCTACCTGGGCGAGCTGTCGGGCGAGGCGAGCATCTTCGGCCGCCAGGAACTGTACCGGCGGCTGCGAGCAGGCGCGACGGACGACGCCCGGCAAGCGCAGCGCGAGCGCGTCGAGGCACTGATGCGCGACCCGGCCGCGCTGCAGGACATCCACCGCCGCATGCGTTCGCAGCGCGCCGCCGAAACCGAGGTGGCCGAACTGCTGTTCGAGGGCGAGCGGCCGGCGATCCCGCGCTGGGCCGGGCGCACCTGGCCGCTGCCGCTGGGCCTGGTGGCCAGCCTGGCGGCGCTGGCGCTGTCGCCGCTCGCGTGGCTGGGCGTCGCCGCCGTCATGTACGTCCTGATCACGGCGCAGGTGCGTTACTACGAGCGCGTGCAGGCATGGGAACGCAGCACCCACGCGTTGCGGCTGCTGCTGCGATCCTGCACCCTTCTGGCTGACGTCCCGGGCCTTGCCGCGCGCGGCTTTCCGGGCACGCGTGAACAGACGGGGCGGATCAGCCGTGCCCTGTCGCGCTCGGCGCTGGCCAGGGTGATCCCCGGGGCGCAGGGGTATCGCGACTGGTTCATGCTCGCCAACGTGAACCATTATTTCAAGACCGTGGCACTGGTGTTCGACAACCGCGCCTTCCTGCGCGACTGCCTGCTGCGCTGCGCCACGCTCGAGGCCGATGTGGCGCTCGCGCGGCACTTGCTTGTGCGCGAAGACTGGTGCTGGGCGCGGGCCGGTGGCAGCCGCGAGATCGCACTCGATGGCGCGCTGCACCCGCTGCTGCCGGCGCCCGTGCCGCTGTCGCTGGCGCTGGGCGGCAACGGCGCCTTCATCTCGGGGCAGAACGGGGTGGGCAAGAGCACCTTCCTGCGCACGCTCGGCGTGAACCTCGTGGCGGCCAATGCCTTCGGCTTTTGCTATGCCAGGCGGGCGCGCGTGCCGATGCTGCCGGTGTACGCCAGCATGCAGGGCGAGGATTCGCTCCTGGGCGGCGAAAGCCTGTACATGGCCGAGCTGCGGCGCGCGCGCGAACTGCTGTCCGTACCGCACGGGGCGATCTACCTGGTTGACGAGATCTTCCGCGGCACCAATCACGTCGAGTCGGTGTCGGCTGCCGCCGCGGTGCTCGACACGCTGGCCGCGCGCGCGCTGGTCGTGGTCGCGTCGCACCACCTCGAGCTGGCCTCGCTGCTGGCGCACCGGCTCGAGCCATACTGCATCAAGCGCGGGGACACGGCGCTGGCGCTGGAAGGCGGCGTGCTGGCCGAGACCAACGGCATTGCGCTGCTCGCGGCGCAGGGCTTCGACCCGGTTGTGCAGCACAAGGCCGCGCGGGTCGCGCGCTGGCTGGGGCACTACCTGGCCGAGCCGGAGGCGGGCAAGGCGGTGCTTGGCATGGTGGGCACCGTTTGAAGGCGTGGGCAGGAGACCTGCCCACGCTACGCAGACCAGGCGTGAGCGCGCTAGCGGCGCGCCGGCTTCGTCCTTGCAACCACTTCGTGGCAGTCGCCCTTGATCACCGCGTTGTCGTAGTCGGTCCAGCCGTAGCTGTCCACGTAGCGCTTGTGCAGCCTGAAGCGGCTGTTCACGAAGCTCCACTCCAGCCGGTCGTTGGGATAGCGGATGTCGCCCAGGTCCAGCAGCGTGTGGAACATGTTCTCGGTGGCCAGGTGGGCGCTGCGATGGCGCAGCAGCTGCCCGATCTTGTCCGGGAAGCGCTCGCGGTAGCTGTCCGAGTACCAGACGAAGGCCGGCACATGGAATTCGTACTGGTGGTTATGGCCGTGGAACGCCACCTTGCAGCTGCCGTCGTACAGGGTCTGGCCGTGGTCGGCCACGTACACCATCGACGCCGCCGCGCCGCTGGCCTTGATGGTGCCGATCACGTGCGACAGGAACCAGTCGGTGTACAGGATCGAGCTGTCGTAGCTGTTGTTCAGCTGCTGCTTGATCTTCAGGTCGGTGTACACCGGCTTGTCCACGCCCCACAAGGATGGCAGCCACTTGTCGAAGCTGGCCGGGTAGCGGTGGCTGTAGTTCCAGTGGCTGCCCAGCGTATGCAGCACCACCAGCTTCCTCGGCGCCGGGTCGGCAAGCGCGTTCTTCAACGGATCGAGCATCACTTGGTCCAGGCTCGACTTGTCGTTGTAGCTGCCCAGGTTGAGGAACTCGATCACGTTCGCTTCCTTGGCGAACACCGACACCGGCGTATCGAATTTGCCGAACGAGATCTGGTTCGACAGCCAGAAGGTTTTGTAGCCGGCCTCCTTGAACGCGGTCAGCATCGATTTTTCGGCGAAGCCATCCTTCAGGCTTTCGGTGGCGGGCTTTCTTGAAATGATGACCGGGACCGACAGGCGCGTGGCCGACACCGAGGTGATCACGTCCGGCAGCATGACCAGGTTGGGCTCTTGCGCCAGCAGCGGGTTGGTGTCGCGCGCGTAGCCGTTCAGGCGCCAGCGGTCGTAGCGCGACGATTCGCCGATCACCAGCACCACCAGTTGCGGCTGGGTGTCGGCTTGCGCCGGGTGGGCGCCAAAGCGGAAGTTGGCGCTGGCCCGGTTCAGGTCGGCCAGGTAAACCCGCTCGCGGTAGAAGTCCAGCCCCCGCGCGACCAGCCCGAACGGCCAGGACTGGGCGAACGCTTCGCGGTCGAACGGCATCCTGGCCCAGTGCGGCAGGGCGGGCAGCGGCGCCGAGGCGCCCGGCGCTGGCGCGGCGGCCGGCTGGGCGCTGGCGGCCGCCGGACCATTCGGCTTGAACGCGGCCGTGCGCGCCGACGCCTGCACCGATGCCGCCGGCGCCGCCACCGGCGGCGGGGCCACCCCGAATGCCGCGCCGTAGCCCAGCACCGCCGCGCCGAGCGCGAGCACCGCCGCCACCACCGGGCGCGACCCGTCGTGCCAGTCGAGGTCGCGCGTGACCCAGGCGGCGCGCCAGCTGCTCGCCCACCACGCCAGCACGCCCACCAGCACGGCCAGCATCAGCCAGACCTTCTGCCCCAGGAATTCCATCGCCTCGACCGGGCTGGTCTCGAACATGATGCCCAGGTGGTGGGTCGAGATGCCCTTGCCGTAGAATTTGAACAGGTACACCTCGACCGGCAGCGCAAGGAAGGCCGGCAGCAGCAGCCAGTGGAAGCGCGCCGGGCGTCCGAACACGGCCCAGGCCGCGACCCAGCAGATGAATTCGATGCCGAGCACCTGCCCGGGACGCTCGACCACGCCGCCGAACAGTTTCGGCGCGAACGGCACCGCCGACAGCGCCAGGTAGGTGAGCGCGACATACAGGTTGGCGGGGCGTAGCAGGAATCGCATCGGGCAGGGGCGGGACGGCAAAAAGTCAGCTATTATCCAACCATTGCCGTGAGAAAATCCATGGCGCCGGCGCGCCCTGCCGGCTGTCTCTCGTGCGCCACACCGCGGCCCGGTCAACCCGGCCGGAATGGCCGTCCGGGCCGGTCCGGGCAGCAAATCGGTTGACCGGTTCCTGCTTCGCGTCTATACTCGCGAGTTCTCGAATTTATTCTGCACATCGTATTGCCTTCGCAGCCGCTCCTTCGGAGAGTGGCTTTCGTCGCCTGTGTGCGTCCAAAGTCGGGACTAGGTTTCAGTCCCCGGATTCGCGTCCGGGTCATCAACGCAGTAATTTTGTTGGATTTATTTACGATGCCAACCATCAATCAACTGATTCGCAAGCCGCGCGTTGCCGCGGTTGTGAAGAGCAAGTCGCCGGCACTGGAGAACTGCCCGCAGAAGCGCGGCGTGTGCACCCGTGTCTACACGACGACCCCGAAGAAGCCGAACTCGGCACTGCGTAAGGTCGCCAAAGTTCGCCTGACCAACGGTTTCGAAGTCATTTCGTACATCGGCGGTGAAGGCCACAACCTGCAGGAACACTCGGTCGTGCTGCTGCGCGGCGGTCGTGTGAAGGACTTGCCGGGTGTGCGTTACCACATGGTGCGCGGCGCGCTGGATACCCAGGGCGTGAAAGACCGTAAGCAGGCCCGTTCGAAGTACGGTGCCAAGCGCGCTAAAGCTGCCAAGAAGTAATCCCAAGCCGCTTTGGCTTTAATCTATTGAGTTGAGCCGGCCGGAAGGCCGAGTAAGTGAAGGGTCATGATGGCCTTTCGCGAGTGCGGAAAAAGCACTCAACTGAAGACAGGAAGGAATTGAAATGCCACGTCGTCGTGAAGTCCCCAAGCGCGAGATTCTGCCGGATCCGAAATTCGGCAACACCGATGTCGCCAAGTTCGTCAACGTTCTGATGCTGTCCGGCAAGAAGTCGGTCGCTGAGAACATCATCTATGGCGCGTTCGAGCATATCCAGCAAAAATCGGGCAAGGACCCGCTGGAAGTGTTCACGGCCGCGATCAACAACTGCAAGCCGATGGTCGAGGTGAAATCCCGCCGCGTCGGCGGCGCCAACTACCAGGTGCCAGTGGAAGTTCGTCCGGTCCGTCGCATGGCGCTGTCTATGCGTTGGTTGCGCGAAGCCGCAAACAAGCGCAGCGAAAAATCCATGCCGCAGCGCCTCGGTGGCGAGCTGATGGAAGCCGCGGAAGGCCGTGGCGGCGCAATGAAGCGCCGTGACGAGGTGCACCGCATGGCTGAAGCGAACAAGGCGTTCTCGCACTTCCGCTTCTAAGGCACGCGGCCGCCCCCGCGGGGGCGGTCCCAGTAGTATTCGTTGTTCAAGCCGGGCACATTTTGGCAATCAAAATGCTGCTCGGTTTTGTCCATTCAAAGATTTAGGAAAATTTATGGCACGCACTACCCCCATCGAGCGCTACCGTAACATCGGTATCTCCGCTCACATCGACGCCGGTAAGACGACCACCACCGAGCGTATCCTGTACTACACCGGCGTGAACCACAAGATTGGTGAAGTGCACGACGGCGCCGCTACCATGGACTGGATGGAGCAGGAGCAAGAGCGCGGCATCACCATTACCTCGGCAGCGACGACCTGCTTCTGGAAGGGCATGGCCAACAACTTCCAGCCGCACCGCTTCAACATCATCGACACCCCGGGCCACGTCGACTTCACCATCGAGGTGGAGCGTTCGATGCGCGTGCTGGACGGCGCCTGCATGGTCTACTGCGCCGTGGGTGGCGTGCAGCCGCAGTCGGAAACCGTGTGGCGCCAGGCTAACAAGTACAAGGTGCCGCGTCTGGCATTCGTCAACAAGATGGACCGTACCGGCGCCAACTTCTTCAAGGTGTACGAGCAGATGCGCGCGCGCCTGAAGGCCAACCCGATTCCGCTGCAGATCCCGATCGGCGCCGAAGACAACTTCCAGGGCGTGGTTGACCTCGTCAAGATGAAGGCGATCTACTGGGACGACGCGTCGCAGGGCATGAAATTCGACTACCGCGACGTGCCGGCCGAGCTGCTCGAGCAGGCCAAGGAATGGCGCGAAAAGCTGGTCGAGACCGCTGCCGAGGCGACCGAAGACCTGATGAACAAGTATCTCGAAGAGGGCGACCTGTCCGAAGAAGAGATCAAGAAGGCGCTGCGCGCCCGTACCATCAACGGCGAAATCGTGCCGATGATGTGCGGCACCGCGTTCAAGAACAAGGGCGTGCAGGCCATGCTCGACGCCGTGATCGAGTACCTGCCGTCGCCGGTCGACATCCCGCCGGTCAAGGGCACCACCGAAGAGGACGAGCCGACCGAGCGTAAAGCTTCGGACGACGAGAAGTTCTCGGCGCTGGCATTCAAGATCATGACCGACCCGTTCGTCGGCCAGCTGATCTTCTTCCGCGTGTATTCGGGCGTGATCAACTCGGGCGACACCGTGTACAACCCGATCAAGGGCAAGAAAGAGCGCGTCGGCCGTATCCTGCAGATGCACGCCAACCAGCGCGAAGAGATCAAGGAAGTGCGCGCAGGCGACATCGCCGCAGCCGTCGGCCTGAAGGAAGCGACCACCGGTGAAACCCTGTGCGACCCGGCCGCTCCGATCATCCTGGAAAAGATGGTGTTCCCGGAGCCGGTGATCCAGCAGGCAGTCGAGCCGAAGACCAAGGCCGACCAGGAAAAAATGGGCCTGGCGCTGAACCGCCTGGCACAGGAAGACCCGTCGTTCCGCGTGCGCACCGACGAAGAGTCGGGCCAGACCATCATCGGTGGTATGGGCGAGCTGCACCTGGAGATCATCGTTGACCGCATGAAGCGCGAATTCGGCGTGGAAGCGACCGTCGGCAAGCCGCAGGTGGCTTACCGCGAGACCATCCGCAAGGCCGTCACCGACGTCGAAGGCAAGTTCGTCAAGCAGTCGGGCGGCCGCGGCCAGTACGGCCACGCCGTGCTGTCGATCGAACCGCAGGAGCCGGGCAAAGGCTTCGAGTTCGTGGACGCCATCAAGGGCGGCGTGGTGCCGCGCGAGTACATCCCGGCAGTGGAAAAGGGTGTGCGCGAGACCCTGACCACCGGCGTGCTGGCTGGCTACCCGGTGGTGGACGTGAAGGTCACCCTGACCTTCGGTTCGTACCACGACGTGGACTCGAACGAGAACGCGTTCCGCATGGCTGGCTCGATGGCATTCAAGGAAGGCTGCCGTAAAGCCAACCCGGTCATCCTCGAGCCGATGATGGCCGTGGAAGTGGAAACGCCGGAAGACTACGCCGGTACCGTGATGGGCGACCTGTCGTCCCGCCGCGGCATGGTGCAGGGCATGGACGAAATCCCGGGCGGCGGCGGCAAGATCATCAAGGCCGAAGTCCCGCTGTCGGAAATGTTCGGCTACTCGACCTCGCTGCGTTCGGCGACCCAGGGCCGCGCGACCTACACGATGGAGTTCAAGCACTACGCCGAAGCTCCGAAGCACGTGATCGACGCAATCGTCACCGCGAAAGCCAAGTAATGAAATCGGGGGGGCAGGACTGGCGTCCTGCCTCCTTTGAAAAACAACACCAAGTACATCGTCTTTTAAAGGAAGATCAAAATGGCAAAGGAAAAATTCGAGCGGACTAAGCCGCACGTCAACGTCGGCACCATCGGCCACGTCGACCACGGCAAGACCACCCTGACCGCAGCAATCGCCACCGTTCTGTCGAAGAAATTCGGCGGCGAAGCGAAAGCCTACGACCAGATCGACGCCGCTCCGGAAGAGAAGGCACGCGGCATCACCATCAACACCGCGCACGTCGAGTACGAAACCGCGAACCGCCACTACGCCCACGTTGACTGCCCGGGCCACGCTGACTACATCAAGAACATGATCACCGGCGCCGCCCAGATGGACGGCGCGATCCTGGTCTGCTCCGCTGCTGACGGCCCGATGCCGCAGACCCGCGAGCACATCCTGCTGGCTCGCCAGGTGGGTGTTCCGTACATCATCGTGTTCCTGAACAAGTGCGACCTGGTCGACGACGCAGAACTGCTGGAACTGGTCGAAATGGAAGTGCGCGAGCTGCTGTCGAAGTACGAGTTCCCGGGCGACGACCTGCCGATCATCAAGGGTTCGGCACGTATGGCGCTGGAAGGCGACACCGGCGAGCTGGGCGAGCAGGCCATCATGAAGCTGGCCGATGCACTGGACAGCTACATCCCGACCCCGGAACGTGCTGTTGACGGTACCTTCCTGATGCCGGTGGAAGACGTGTTCTCGATCTCGGGCCGCGGTACCGTGGTGACCGGTCGTGTCGAGCGCGGCATCATCAAAGTCGGCGAAGAGATCGAAATCGTCGGTATCGTCGACACCGTGAAGACCACCGTGACCGGCGTCGAAATGTTCCGCAAGCTGCTGGACCAGGGTCAAGCTGGCGACAACGTCGGCCTGCTGCTGCGCGGCACCAAGCGTGAAGAAGTCCAGCGTGGCCAGGTGCTGGCCAAGCCGGGTTCGATCAAGCCGCACACCGAGTTCACCGGCGAAGTGTACGTGCTGTCGAAGGACGAGGGCGGCCGTCACACCCCGTTCTTCAACAACTACCGTCCGCAGTTCTACTTCCGTACCACTGACGTGACCGGTTCGATCGTGCTGCCGGCCGACAAGGAAATGGTCATGCCGGGCGACAACGTGTCGATCACCGTCAAGCTGATCGCCCCGATCGCGATGGAAGAAGGCCTGCGCTTCGCAATCCGCGAAGGTGGCCGTACCGTCGGCGCAGGTGTGGTCGCCAAGATCATCGCCTAAGACGATCTGCACGGGCGGCGCACGCTGCCCGTTCTCTCTACAAATGCCGGGCTTGCCCGGCATTTGTTTTTTGCCCCCCCACCGGTGGGGCAAGTGTTCTCCCCACGGGCAAACGCCGTTGCCCGGCACAACCAAAAGCCCTATCCTTTGCGCCGACCTGTAGTTACAGCCGGACAAAGGAGACTCTCTTGGCTCACCGCTCGCTTACCCGCAACCGCATCGCCCCGCTCGTCCTGGCGGGTGCGCTTGGCACGTTCGCCGCCTGTGGCGGGCGCATCGCGCCGCCCATTTCGGTCGATGCCAGCGCCGACGGCGGCCCAGTGGCGCCAGCCGTAACGCCGCCGACCGTGCTGCGCCAGCGCTGGAGCCCCTACGTCATTCCGGAGACCCAGGCCGAGCCGGTGCTGTTCGAGGCCCAGGTCAGCGGCAAGACCACCGCAGCCACCCTGACCATCGACGGCAAGCCCTATCCGCTGCGCGACGATGGTGCCGGCGGCGACAGGACCGCAGATGATGGCATCTGGACCGTGCAGTTGCCGGCCGCGACCGTGCTGGCACAGAACAAGCCGGAGTGGGTCAACCGGCCGTACGTCGGCGCGCTGCGGGTCGCCGGCGCCGATGCCACCTACAACGTGTTTGCGGAGGTGTGGACGGCCGCGATCGGCAATGCCCAGCTGTATCCGGTCGATCTTGGGCAGGAAACCGACTACGTCGTCAGCTACCTGGCCCGGTCCGACCAGCTGGCCAGCCTGGACCCCGCGTTCTGGGCCAGGCGCTTCTACACGACCCACCCCGACCAGTTCGACTTCCTGAACATCGTCCTGGTGGACGGCGTGCGCGACAACCGCCACCACGGCATGGTCAGGAATGCCGTGTCGGGCATCGGCGCCCAGCGCATGGACGTGGGCGCCACCTTCGGCAGCGCAGCCAGGCTGATGGGCTACAACGTGTTCCCGCTGTCCGCCTTCTTCGACCACGGCGGCGTCGGCTTCCTGCACGAAACGGGACACCAGTGGATCAATTATCTGCCCAACGCGCCGCTGGCGGGCGGCACGCCGCACTGGCCGAAGGGCAGCGTGGCGATCAATGTGATGGGTTTCAGCATCCCGCCCAGCGCGCAGGGCGGCCAGTACCTGTACAGTTTTGCGCCGGACAGCAACGGCGGCTACGTCGTCGGCGAGCCAAACCCGGGGGACCTGACCACCTTCAACATGCTCGAGCTGTACCTGATGGGCCTGGCGAGCGCCGCCGAGGTGCCCGAGTATTTCGCGCTGAAAGACCAGAACCTGGAAATACGCGCCGGGCAGGCGCTGGCCGCCGCCGACATCACGCCGATCCGCGTGGCCGACATCATCGCCGCGGCCGGCCCCCGGGTACCGGATGCGGCAAGCGCCCAGAAGCAATTCCGCAGCGCGACCATCGTCCTGTCGGAGCGGCCGCTGGACGCCTACGCGATGTCGCTGTACGACCATTTCGCCCGCCGCGGCGAAGCGAAGACCGAGCTCGACTGTTCTGCCGGCCTGGTGGCGGGGATGCGCTGCAAGCCGTGGTTCCTGGCCACCCGCGGCCGCTCGACCATGGCGACCCGGATCCGCTGACACCCGGTGGCAAACGCAACAGAAGCCGACAAGAAGGTATACCTCGGGCACGAAACCGTGTTACGATACTGACCCTGCTGCGCATCCGGTCCCCCGGCTGCGTTTTTTTATTGCCGCGAGTCCCTGCTGCGCGGTTCGTTCTTTAAGGAATAGTAATGTCCGCTCCGAATCAAAAAATCCGCATCCGCCTGAAAGCGTTCGACTACAAGCTGATCGACCAGTCCGCCCTGGAAATCGTCGATACCGCCAAGCGCACCGGCGCAGTGGTCAAGGGCCCGGTCCCGCTGCCGACCCGCATCCAGCGTTTCGACGTGCTGCGTTCGCCGCACGTGAACAAGACCTCGCGCGACCAGTTCGAAATCCGTACGCACCAGCGCCTGATGGACATCGTGGACCCGACCGACAAGACCGTTGACGCGCTGATGAAGCTGGACCTGCCGGCTGGCGTGGACGTCGAAATCAAACTGCAGTAATCCGTCGCGGCCCGGCCGCCGACGCAAAAAAGCCGGATGCGCGCGAGCGCTCCGGCTTTTTTTATGGCGGCGGGCGGCCTGGCGCGGCCGCATCTGCAATTTCTTTCGTGTGGCAGTTGCACAACCAGGCAATACCTATTTATAATGCCGGTCCCCGGGCGGTTAGTTCAGCTGGTTAGAATACTTGGTCGACATCCAAGGGGTCGCAGGTTCGAATCCTGCACCGCCCACCAGTTCCCTTCCTCTGAGCATGCGTGCTCAGCTTCCTGGATGTTCCTGGGAGTTCTTCCAGGCCTCGATCCTCGGTAGCAGCGCCGCCCTGCGCGCCAGGCTCTCGGCTGGCCAGTACTGGTCCCGATCGTAATACTCGGCCATGACAGGCGCGCCTTGCGGCAGCACCACCCACGGCTGTTTCGACGCCGTATAGATGTGAATGTCGGGCGGCAGCGCGTCGGGGTTGTCGAGCGTTCCCACGCGCACGAAGCGCAGCAGCGGGCCATTGCTCGAGTAATGGCTCCAGAGCGCGATCAGGCAGTGCGGGCAGCGCGCGATCATCTGACCCTTGCCGCTGGCGGAAGGCGTGTTGACCACCTGCGGCGCGCCGTGCAGCAACTCAACATGGTCGGCCTCGATCATGGCGTTGAGCACGAAGGCCGAGCCGGTCTCGCGCTGGCACCACCGGCAATGGCAGCAATGCACGAACAGCGGGTTGCGATGCATGCGGTAGCGGATATGGCCGCAATCGCAGCCGCCGTCGAGCGGGAAGCCGGTATCGGAGCGCATCGTCTTACTTGGCCAGTGGCAGCCCCAGCTTCTGGCGGCAGGTGTTGCGCATAGTCAGGTCGCGTTTGGTGGCCTCGTCGGCGGTGGGCGGCTTGGCCTTCGGGTCCACCTTCATGACGCTCTCGGCAAACTGCGCGCCGAAGCAGCCGCAGTAGGCGTCCAGCTTGGGGTTGCCCTTCAGGTCGTACTCGCCGTAGGGCTTGGGCATGCTGGCCGCCTGCATGCACATGTCCTTGTAGCCTTCGATTGCCTGTTTCTTGTCCTGGGCCTGAGCGGGCGCGGCCAGGCCGGCCGCGATGGCCAGCAGCGATACGATGATCGGTTTCATTGGTGTGCGTGGGTGGTTGTGGGCAGCGGCCCGGGACTACCAATCTAACATCATGCGCCCACGCGTTGGCGGGGCCGGCGCACGATTCCCCACCGGGTGGGGGGATTGCCCGGCCCGCTGTCGGCTGGCGCGCACGGCCGGCAGGCATTGCGTGCGTTAACCCGACATACCTCCAAATTACTTGTTGCGTCAAGTCCTTCTGCGGGCTATACTAGCCGGCTTCGGTATGGATTCGTCTTTTTTGGGTCCGTACGTTTTTAGTAGTTGAACTAGCCCCGCCCAATCGTAGGTGGGAATGGAGAAAAAATGAGCCTGGGCCTCCTCGGTCGCAAGGTTGGCATGATGCGCATCTTCACGGATGACGGGGATTCGATCCCTGTCACCGTGCTGGACGTGTCGAACAACCGTGTTGCGCAAGTAAAAACTCCTGAAACTGACGGCTACGCCGCTGTTCAGGTCGCATTCGGTCAGCGTCGCGCCTCGCGCGTGAACAAGGCCGCTGCGGGTCACTACGCCAAAGCTGGCGTCGAAGCCGGCACGATGCTGAAGGAATTCCGCGTCGACGCCGCTAAAGCTGCCGAACTCAAAACCGGCGACACCATCAACGTTTCGATGTTCGAAGTCGGCCAGAAAATCGACGTGCAAGGCACCTCGATCGGTAAAGGCTACGCCGGTACCATCAAGCGCTACAACTTCGCCTCCGGCCGTGCTACCCACGGTAACTCGCGTTCGCACAATGTGCCGGGCTCGATCGGTATGGCGCAGGATCCGGGCCGCGTGTTCCCGGGTAAGCGCATGACCGGTCACCTGGGTGACGTCACTGTCACCACCCAGAACCTGGAAATCGCTCGCATCGACGCCGAACGCCAGCTGCTGCTGGTCAAAGGCGCGGTCCCTGGCGCAAAGAACGGCCAAGTGGTCGTCAAGCCCGCCGTCAAAGCCAAAGCACAGAAAGGAGCGTAAACGATGGAACTGAAGCTCCTGAATGAGCAAGGCCAGGCTGGCGCCGCCGTCGCCGCCGCCGACACCGTGTTCGGCCGCGACTACAACGAAGCGCTGATCCACCAGATCGTGGTCGCCTACGCTGCCAACGCACGCAGCGGCAACCGCAAGCAGAAGGATCGCGAAGAAGTCTCGCACACCACCAAGAAGCCGTGGCGCCAGAAGGGCACCGGCCGTGCGCGTGCCGGTATGTCGTCGTCGCCGCTGTGGCGCGGCGGTGGCCGTATCTTCCCGAACTCGCCGGAAGAGAACTTCTCGCACAAGGTCAACAAGAAGATGTTCCGTGCAGGTATCTGCTCGATCCTCTCCCAGCTGGCCCGCGAAGACCGTCTGTCCGTGATCGAGAACCTGTCCGTGGAAGCCCCGAAGACCAAGCTGCTGTCGCAAAAGCTGCAGGGCATGGGCCTGGACTCGGTGCTGGTGATCACCGATAACCTCGACGAGAACCTGCTGCTGGCCTCGCGCAACCTGCCGAACGTGCTGGTTGTCGAGCCGAAGCACGCCGATCCGATGTCGCTGGTGTTCTACAAGAAAGTCCTGGTCACCAAGGGTGCGCTGGCCAAGATCGAGGAGATGTACGCATGAGCGCCGCAATCAAATTTAGCGAAGAGCGCCTGATGAAGGTGCTGCTGGCTCCGGTCATTTCCGAGAAGGCGACCTTCGTCGCTGAAAAGGCCGAGCAGATCGTGTTCAAGGTCCTGCCGGACGCGACCAAGCCGGAGATCAAAGCCGCCGTCGAACTGCTGTTCAAGGTGGAAGTGGAATCGGTGCAGACCGTGAACCGCGAAGGCAAGGTCAAGCGCTCGGGCCGTTTCATCGGCCGTCGCAACCACACCAAGCGCGCGTTCGTGTGCCTGAAGCCGGGCCAGGAAATCAATTTCGTCGAGGAGGCTAAATAATGGCACTCGTTAAGATGAAGCCGACCTCGCCAGGCCGCCGCGGCATGGTCAAGGTGGTCAACGCCGACCTGTACAAGGGTCGTCCGTTCGCCGCCCTGGTCGAGAAGAAATCGAAAACTGCTGGCCGTAACAACAACGGCCACATCACTACCCGCCACATCGGCGGTGGCCACAAGCAACACTACCGTGTGGTCGACTTCAAGCGCAACAAGGACGGGATCCCCGCCAAGGTCGAGCGCATCGAGTACGACCCGAACCGCAGCGCCCACATCGCGCTGGTGTGCTACGCCGACGGCGATCGCAAGTACATCATCGCCACCAAGGGCATGGCCGTGGGTGACGTGGTCCAGAACGGCTCGGAAGCGCCGATCAAGTCGGGCAACTGCCTGCCGATCCGCAACATCCCGGTCGGTACCACGATGCACTGCGTCGAAATGCTGCCTGGCAAGGGCGCGCAGATGGCGCGTACCGCCGGTGCCGGCGTCGTGCTGATGGCACGTGAAGGGACCTACGCCCAGGTGCGCCTGCGCTCGGGTGAAGTGCGCCGCGTGCACATCGAGTGCCGCGCCACGGTTGGCGAAGTCGGCAACGGCGAGCACAACCTGCGCAAGATTGGTAAGGCTGGTGCAATGCGCTGGCGCGGTGTCCGCCCGACCGTTCGCGGTGTGGTGATGAACCCGATCGACCACCCGCACGGTGGTGGTGAAGGTCGTACGGCTGCCGGTCGTCATCCTGTGTCGCCTTGGGGCCAGCAGACGAAGGGTAAGAAGACGCGTTCGAACAAGCGCACGTCTTCGATGATCGTCTCGCGCCGTGGTAAGAAATAAGGGGATCTAGATGACTCGTTCACTGAAAAAAGGGCCGTTCTGCGACGCCCACCTGATGAAAAAGGTCGAGACCGCACAGTCGACCAAGGACAAGAAGCCCATCAAGACCTGGTCGCGCCGTTCGACGATCATGCCGGACTTCATCGGCCTGACCATCGCTGTCCACAACGGCAAGGTGCACGTACCGGTGTACGTTTCCGAGAACATGGTTGGTCACAAGCTCGGCGAGTTCGCGCTGACCCGCACGTTCAAGGGCCACGCCGCTGACAAGAAGGCGAAGAAATAATGGAAACTAAAGCTATCCTCAAGGGCGTGCGCCTGTCGGAACAGAAGGGCCGCCTGGTTGCAGACCTGATCCGTGGCAAGAAAGTTGACGCTGCGCTCAACATTCTGCAGTTCAGCCCGAAGAAGGGCGCGGCCATCGTCAAGAAAGTGCTGGAGTCCGCCATCGCGAACGCCGAGCACAACGACGGCGCCGACATCGACGAGCTGAAAGTCACCCAGATCTACGTCGAAAAGGGTCCGATCCTGAAGCGCTTTACGGCACGTGCCAAAGGCCGCGGTGATCGCATTTCGAAACAATCCTGTCACATCTACGTGACTGTCGGCAATTAAGGGGTCACACGATGGGACAGAAGATTCACCCGACTGGCTTTCGCCTGGCAGTAACCCGTAACTGGGCTTCGCGTTGGTACGCGGGCAACGGCAACTTCGCAGAAATGCTGAAGGAAGACCTGGAAGCCCGTGCCTTCCTGAAGAAGAAACTGAAGAACGCTTCGGTGGGCCGCATCGTCATCGAGCGTCCGGCCAAGAACGCGCGCTTCACCGTGTTCAGCTCGCGTCCGGGCGTCGTGATCGGCAAGAAAGGCGAGGACATCGAAGTTCTGAAGTCGTCGCTGACCAAGATCATGGGTGTTCCGGTGCACGTGAACATCGAAGAGATCCGCAAGCCGGAAATCGACGCGCAACTGATCGCCGACTCGATCTCGCAGCAGCTCGAGAAGCGCATCATGTTCCGCCGCGCCATGAAGCGCGCGATGCAGAACGCGATGCGCCTGGGCGCCCTGGGCATCAAGATCATGTCGTCGGGCCGCCTGAACGGCATCGAGATCGCCCGTACCGAATGGTACCGCGAAGGCCGTGTGCCCCTGCACACCCTGCGCGCCGACATCGACTACGGCACCAGCGAAGCCTCGACCACCTACGGCATCATCGGCGTCAAGGTCTGGGTTTACAAGGGCGACCGCTCGGCTACCGGCGAAGCACCGGTGATCGAGACCCCGGCCGAAGAGAAGAAGCCGCGCGGCCCGCGCCGCGACGACGGCAAACCGGCTGGCCGTGGCCGCCCGGGCGCCAAGCCGGCAACCGCACCAGCAGGCCGCCGCGCTGCCAAGCCGGCTGCTGACAAAGCAGGAGAATAAAGATGCTGCAGCCATCCCGCAGAAAGTATCGTAAAGAGCAGAAAGGCCGCAACACCGGCATTTCGCATGACCGCGGCACCGCGGTCTCGTTTGGCGAGTTCGGCCTGAAAGCGACCGTCCGCGGCCGTATCACCGCGCGCCAGATCGAGGCAGCGCGTCGTGCCATGACCCGTCACATCAAGCGTGGCGGCCGGATCTGGATCCGTATCTTCCCGGACAAGCCGATTTCGAACAAGCCGGCCGAAGTCCGTATGGGTAACGGTAAAGGTAACCCGGAGTACTACGTCGCCGAGATCCAGCCAGGCAAGGTCCTGTACGAGATGGACGGTGTCGCCGAAGAACTGGCGCGCGAAGCGTTCCGCCTGGCCGCTGCCAAACTGCCGCTGGCAACCACCTTCGTGGTGCGCCAGGTCGGCCAATAACAGGAGTTGAATATGAAAGCTAGTGAACTCCGCGGCAAAGGCGCAGACGAGCTGCAGAAAGAACTGAGCGACCTGCTCAAGGCCCAGTTCGGCCTGCGCATGCAGATCGCGACGCAGCAGTTGACCAACACCGCGCAGCTCAAGAAAGTCCGCCGCGACATCGCGCGTGTGAAGACTGTGATGAACCAGAAGGAAGCCAAATGAACGACACCACTAAAACGGCGCTGAAGCGCACGCTGGTCGGCAAGGTCGTGTCCGACAAGATGGACAAGACGGTGACCGTACTGGTTGAGCGTCACGTCAAGCACCCGCTGTACGGCAAGATCATCGTGCGCTCGAACAAGTACCACGCGCACGACGAGACCAACCAGGCCAAGACCGGCGACACGGTCGAGATCTCGGAAGGTCGCCCGATCTCGAAGACGAAGGCGTGGAGCGTGACCCGTGTTGTGCAGGTAGCACAGGTTATCTAAGCCGCCCAAAAATTAGTCTTGCGGGGCCCGCTGGTATGTGACATACTAGCGGGCTTCGTTCATGTGTTGCCGCAGTGGTCCCCGCGATCGCCGCGGCCTGCAACGAAGTTATTGGAAAGTCCAATCACCCAAACGGACGCGCTTGCAATGAGGGCGGACGGCGGGACCAAGACTGACCGCAGGCCCACGACGCTGTCGTGGGGTTTCTTCGGCTTAAGTTGGGAAAGAAAATACTATGATTCAAACTGAAAGCCGGCTCGAAGTGGCCGACAACACCGGTGCGAAAGAAGTTCTGTGCATCAAGGTGTTGGGCGGCTCCAAGCGCCGTTACGCGAGCATTGGCGACGTGATCAAGGTCACCGTGAAGGTGGCCCAGCCGCGCGGCCGTGTGAAAAAAGGTGAAATTTACAACGCCGTGGTTGTGCGTACCGCCAAGGGCGTGCGCCGCCAGGACGGCTCCCTGGTCAAGTTCGACGGCAACGCCGCTGTCCTGCTGAACAACAAGCTGGAGCCGATCGGTACCCGTATCTTTGGACCGGTCACGCGCGAACTGCGTACCGAGAAGTTCATGAAGATCGTGTCCCTGGCACCGGAAGTTCTGTAAGGGGATCGCAATGGATAAGATTCGTAAAAACGACGAAGTCGTCGTCCTGGCCGGCAAGGACAAGGGCAAGCGCGGTGTCGTGCAGCAGCGCGTGGACGCCGAGCACGTCATCGTCGAAGGCGTGAACGTGGCCAAGAAGGCCGTCAAGCCGAACCCGATGACCGGTGTTACTGGTGGTATCGTCGATAAGACCATGCCGATTCACGTGTCGAACGTTGCTCTGTTCAACGCTGCGACCGGCAAGGCAGACCGCGTGGGCTTCAAGACGGTGGACGGCAAAAAAGTCCGCGTCTTCAAGTCGAACGGCGAAGTAGTGAAAGGGTAATACACAATGGCCCGTCTCCAACAACTGTATAAAGACAAAGTCGTCGGCGAGCTGACCGAGAAGTTCGGTTACAAGTCGATCATGGAAGTGCCGCGCCTGACCAAGATCACCCTGAACATGGGTCTGGGCGAAGCGGTGGCCGACAAGAAGGTCATCGAGCACGCCACCGGCGACCTGACCAAGATCGCCGGCCAGAAACCGGTCGTGACCAAGGCCCGCAAGGCGATCGCCGGCTTCAAGATCCGCGAAGGCTACCCGATCGGTACGATGGTGACCCTGCGCGGCGCCCGCATGTACGAATTCCTGGACCGCTTCATCACCGTGGCCCTGCCGCGCGTGCGTGACTTCCGTGGTGTCAACGGCCGTTCGTTCGATGGCCGCGGCAACTACAACATCGGCGTCAAAGAGCAGATCATCTTCCCGGAAATCGATTACGACAAAATCGACGCGCTGCGTGGCCTGAACATCTCGATCACCACCACCGCTAAGACCGACGAAGAAGCCAAAGCGCTGCTCGCCGCATTCAAATTCCCGTTCCGGAACTAAGAACATGGCAAAACTTGCACTGATTAACCGCGAACAGAAGCGTGCAGACCTGGTGGAGAAATTCGCCGCGAAGCGTGCCGCTCTGAAAGCGATCATCGACGACCAGACCAAGTCGGACGAAGAGCGTTACGAAGCCCGCCTGAAGCTGCAGGCGCTGCCGCGCAACGCCAACCCGACCCGCCAGCGCAACCGTTGCGCGCTGACCGGCCGTCCCCGTGGCACTTTCCGTAAATTCGGTCTGGCCCGTACCAAACTCCGTGAATTCGCTATGCGTGGCGAGATCCCGGGCATGACCAAAGCTAGCTGGTAATAGGAGAACAAGCAATGAGTATGAGCGATCCTATCGCCGATATGCTGACCCGTATCCGCAACGCACAAGGCGTGCAGAAGACCGCCGTGTCGATGCCGTCGTCGAAGTTGAAAGTTGCGATTGCCAACGTCCTGAAGGACGAGGGTTACATTGAGGATTTCGCCGTGTCCACCGAAGGTGGCAAGTCGGAACTGAAAATCGGTTTGAAATATTACGTCGGCCGTCCGGTCATCGAGCGCCTCGAGCGCGTGTCGCGTCCTGGCCTGCGCATCTACAAGGGCAAGGATGAGATCCCGTCGGTCATGAACGGCCTGGGCGTGGCAATCGTCTCGACCCCGCGTGGCGTGATGACCGACCGCAAAGCACGCGCTACCGGTGTCGGTGGCGAAGTGATTTGCTACGTGGCTTAAGGAGTAGACGATGTCTCGAGTAGCTAAGATGCCAATCGCCGTGCCGGCCGGTACGGACGTAGCGATCAGCGCCGGCGCGATCACGGTCAAGGGCCCGCTGGGCTCGCTGACCCAGCCGCTGAACGGCCTGGTCAAGGTGGAAAACAACAACGGCACGCTGACTTTCGACGTGGTCGACGAGTCGCGTGAATCGAACGCGATGAGCGGCACCCTGCGCGCCCTGGTCAACAACATGGTGACCGGCGTGACCCGCGGCTTCGAGAAGAAGCTGACCCTGGTCGGCGTGGGCTACAAGGCAGCCGTCCAGGGCAACGCCCTGAACCTGTCGCTGGGCTTCTCGCACCCGGTGCTGCATGCGATGCCGGAAGGCGTGACCGCCGCTACCCCGACCCCGACCGAGATCGTGATCAAGGGTATCGACCGCCAGAAGGTGGGCCAGGTCGCCGCTGAAGTGCGTGCTTACCGCTCGCCTGAGCCTTACAAGGGCAAGGGTGTCCGCTATGCGGACGAAGTGGTGAAGCTGAAAGAAACCAAGAAGAAATAATCGGAGCTGACGATGGACAAGAAAGAATCGCGTCTGCGTCGCGGACGCCAAACCCGCATCAAGATCGCGCAGCTGGGCGTGAACCGCCTGCAGGTGCATCGCACCAACCTGCACATCTATGCGAACCTGATCAGCCCGGAAGCCAAGGTGCTGGTGTCGGCTTCGACGCTGGAAGCCGAAGTGCGCGCCGAGCTGGCTGGCCAGACCGGCAAGGGTGGCAACGCCGCTGCCGCGGCCCTGGTGGGCAAGCGCGTCGCAGAGAAAGCACTGAAAGCTGGAATCACCGAGGTAGCGTTCGACCGCTCCGGTTTCCGTTATCACGGCCGTGTCAAGGCGCTGGCGGAAGCCGCCCGTGAAGCCGGTCTGAAGTTCTAAGGAAGAATCGTCATGGCAAAAATGCAAGCGAAAATGGCAAGCGACAAGCCGGATGATGGCATGCGCGAAAAAATGATCGCGATCAACCGCGTGACCAAAGTGGTCAAGGGCGGTCGCATCATGGGTTTTGCAGCGCTGACCGTTGTCGGTGACGGCGATGGCCGCATCGGCATGGGCAAGGGCAAGTCGAAGGAAGTTCCGGTCGGCGTGCAGAAGGCAATGGAAGAAGCCCGCCGCAACCTGATCAAGGTGCCCCTGAAGAACGGTACCCTGCAGCACAGCGTCGAAGGCCGCCACGGCGCCTCGCGCGTGATGATGTCGCCGGCCAAGCCGGGTACCGGCGTCATCGCGGGCGGTGCAATGCGCGCGATCTTTGAAGTGATGGGCGTGACCGACGTGGTCGCCAAGTCGACCGGTTCGAGCAACCCGTACAACCTGGTGCGCGCAACCCTCGACGGCCTGTCGAAGATGAGCACCCCGGCCGACATCGCCGCCAAGCGTGGCAAGTCGGTCGAAGAGATCCTGGGCTAAGAGGAACCATCATGGCAAACACCGTCAAAGTTAAACTGGTCAAGGGCCTGATCGGCACCCGCCAGGACCACCGCGCTACCGTGCGTGGCCTGGGCCTGCGTCGCGTGAACTCTGTTTCCGAGCTGCAGGACACCCCGGCCGTGCGCGGCATGATCAACAAGGTCGCCTACCTGGTCAAGGTAATCGACTAAGCCGCGCGCATAAGGAGAAATCAATGGAACTGAATACCATTCAACCGGCAGAAGGCGCCAAGCACGCCAAGCGCCGCGTCGGCCGTGGCATCGGCTCGGGCCTGGGCAAGACCGCCGGCCGCGGCCACAAGGGCCAGAAGTCGCGTTCGGGCGGCTTCCACAAGGTCGGCTTCGAAGGCGGCCAGATGCCGCTGCAGCGTCGTCTGCCCAAGCGTGGCTTCAAGTCGCTCAACGCCACCTTCAAGGCCGAAGTGCGCCTGTCCGACCTGAACACCCTGGCCGTCGGCGACGTCGACATCCTGGTGCTCAAGCAAGCTGGCATCCTGTCGACCCTGGCACGTGACGTGCGCGTCATCCAGTCCGGCGAGATCACCCGTGCGGTGAACCTCAAGGGCCTGAAAGTGACCGCCGGCGCGAAAGCGGCGATCGAGGCAGCGGGCGGTTCGGTCGCGTAATTGCGACTAACCAGCCTGATCGGAGCACAAATTGGCGACTAATACACAACTTGGTAAAAGCGCCGCAGCCGGCTTCCCCTGGAACCGGCTGTGGTTCTTGCTTGGCGCGTTGGTCGTGTACCGCATCGGAGCTCACATCCCGGTCCCCGGGATTGACCCGGCAAGGCTTGCCGCTCTGTTCAAGCAGAACGAAGGCGGCCTCCTTGGCATGTTCAACATGTTCTCGGGCGGCGCCATGTCGCGCTTTGCCGTGTTCGCTCTTGGCATCACGCCTTACATTTCGGCTTCGATCATCATGCAGCTGGTGTCGATCGTCTCGCCGCAGATGGAAGCGCTGAAGAAGGAAGGCGAGGCAGGACGCCGGAAGATCACCCAGTACACCCGTTACTTCACGGTGGCACTGGCGCTGTTCCAGGCGTTCGGCATCGCGGTCGCGCTCGAGGCCCAGCAGGGCCTGGTGCTCGACCCCGGCTTCGGCTTCCGCTTCGTCACCGTCGTGACCCTGCTCACGGGCACGATGTTCCTGATGTGGCTGGGCGAGCAAATCACCGAGCGTGGCCTTGGAAACGGCATTTCGATCATCATCTTCGCCGGTATCGCGGCAGGTTTGCCGAGCGCCCTGGGTAGCCTGTTTACCCTGGTGTCGAACGGTTCGATCAGCTCGATCGCCGCGATCTTCATCGTGGCCCTGGTGGCCGTGGTGACCTACGCGGTGGTGTTCGTGGAGCGCGGCCAGCGCAAGATCCTCGTGAACTACGCCAAACGCCAGGTCGGCAACAAGGTGTACGGTGGCCAAACCAGCCACCTGCCCCTGAAGCTGAACATGGCCGGCGTGATTCCGCCGATCTTCGCCTCGTCGATCATCCTGTTCCCGGCGACGATCGTCGACTGGTTCACCCGCGGCAAGGACACCACGAACCCGGTGATCGGGTTCCTGAAGGACCTGGCTGCGTCGCTGAGCCCTGGCGAGCCGATCAACATGCTGCTGTATGTGGTGGCGATCGTGTTCTTCTGCTTCTTCTATACCGCCCTGGTGTTCAACAGCCGGGAAACCGCGGACAACCTGAAGAAGAGCGGTGCGTTCGTGCCGGGCATCCGCCCGGGCGAGCAGACCGCGCGCTACATCGACAAGATCCTGATGCGCCTGACCCTCGCGGGGGCGGTGTACATCACCCTGGTGTGCCTGGTGCCACAATTCCTGCAAAGCCAGTGGAAAGTGCCTTTCTACTTTGGCGGCACGTCACTCCTGATTATCGTGGTGGTGACGATGGATTTCATGGCTCAGGTTCAGAACTATGTGATGTCGCAGCAATATGAATCGCTGCTGCGCAAGGCAAACTTCAAGGGTGGTCTTCCGACCCGGTGATAGAGCGAATGGCAAAAGACGACGTCATCCAAATGCAGGGGGAGATTCTGGAGAATCTCCCGAACGCGACATTTCGCGTGAAGCTGGAAAACGGCCACGTGGTGCTGGGACATATCTCGGGTAAAATGCGGATGAACTACATCCGCATCCTCCCGGGCGACAAGGTGACGGTGGAGTTGACGCCGTACGATTTGTCGCGGGCCCGCATCGTGTTCCGCACCAAGTAAAACAATCAAGTAATCGAACCGAAAGAGAGTGCAAAATGAAAGTTAACGCTTCAGTTAAGCGCATCTGCCGCAACTGCAAGATCATCAAGCGCAAGGGTGTGGTCCGCGTCATCTGCGTGGAGCCGCGTCACAAGCAGCGTCAAGGTTAATTTCGAGGAAATAACGAATGGCACGTATTGCAGGGGTCAACATCCCCAACCATAAGCACGCCGTCATCGGCCTGACCGAGATCTACGGCATCGGCCGTCCGCGTTCGCAGAAGATCTGCGCTGCCGCTGGCGTCGCGACCGACAAGAAGGTCAAGGACCTGGACGACAACGAACTCGAGAAGCTGCGTGACGAAATCGCGAAGTTTGTCGTGGAAGGCGACCTGCGCCGCGAACTGTCCATGAACATCAAGCGCCTGATGGACCTGGGCTGCTACCGTGGCATGCGTCACCGCAAGGGCCTGCCGGTTCGTGGTCAGCGTACCCGTACCAACGCTCGTACCCGCAAGGGCCCGCGCAAGGCAGCACAAGCTCTCAAGAAATAATCTAGGAACCTGACATGGCCAAGCAACAAAGCAGCGCAGCAGCAGCTCGCGTACGCAAGAAAGTGAAGAAAAACGTGGCTGAGGGCATCGCCCACGTCCACGCTTCGTTCAACAACACCATCATCACCATCACCGACCGCCAGGGCAACGCCCTGTCGTGGGCGACCTCGGGTGGCGCAGGCTTCAAGGGCTCGCGCAAATCGACCCCGTTCGCCGCGCAGGTCGCTGCTGAAGCTGCCGGCAAGGTGGCCCAGGAGCAGGGCGTGAAGAACCTGGAAGTGCGCATCAAGGGCCCGGGCCCGGGCCGCGAGTCGGCTGTGCGCGCACTGAACAACCTCGGCATCAAGATCACCGAGATCCAGGACGTGACCCCGGTGCCGCACAACGGCTGCCGTCCGCCGAAGCGTCGCCGCATCTAAGCCGGCCTTGCCGGCGCCGGGTGTTGTTGCACTCGCGCCGCGCATCGCCTGCGATGCATCGGCTCAAAGCCGAAACCGTTGTGTGTGAGAGATCGCCGGTGCAGTGCCCTGGAAAATGGGTTATACTGCCCGGCTATTGTCGCCTGCGGCCCTGTCGCGGGTGGTATTGTCAGCCACGTCCGGTCTCATCGAAGAACTGGACTAGCGCCTGTTGAGTCCTCGGGACCTTCTGGGGCGTGATTTTTAATTTATAAAGGTATCTAACGTGGCACGTTATATCGGACCAAAAGCAAAACTGGCACGCCGTGAAGGCACCGACCTGTTCCTGAAGAGCGCACGCCGCTCGCTCGACTCCAAGTGCAAACTGGACGTCAAGCCGGGCCAGCACGGCGTCAAGTCGGGCGCCCGTACCTCGGACTACGGCAACCAGCTGCGCGAAAAGCAGAAAGTCAAGCGCATCTACGGCGTGCTCGAGCGCCAGTTCCGCCGCTACTTCGCAGAAGCAGCCCGCCGCAAGGGCAACACCGGTGAGACCCTGCTCAAGCTGCTGGAAGCTCGCCTGGACAACGTCGCCTACCGCATGGGCTTCGGCTCGACCCGCGCCGAAGCGCGCCAGCTGGTCAGCCACAAAGCCTTCACCGTGAACGGCAACGTCGTGAACATCGCTTCGTACTCGGTCAAGGCTGGCGACGTGGTCGCCGTGCGCGAAAAGGCCAAGAAGCAGACCCGTATCGTCGAGGCGCTGTCGCTGGCCGAGCAGGTCGGCTTCCCGAGCTGGGTCTCGGTCGATGCCAAGAAGATGGAAGGCACCTTCAAGTCGTTCCCGGAGCGTAACGAAATCGCTGCCGACGTCAACGAAGCCCTGATCGTCGAACTGTACTCGCGTTAATCGACTTCGTCGCGGTCTCCCCGCGACGAAGTCGTCCCGGCGCAGGCCGGGATCCATGCTGAGCTGGCTAAGCCGCCGCATGGGTCACGGCGGGGGCGCCGAGCCTTCCGCCGGGACGACACCAGAGTAGCTAGTAGCACCGCCTGCTTTCGAAGCAGGCTTTTCACTTTAATGCCATCAGCCTTATCGGTGTAACGAGCCGAGGGTATTGAAAAGGACATTTCATGCAAAATAGTTTGTTGAAGCCACGTATCATCGATGTAGAAGCCATCGGCCCCGGCCACGCCAAAGTCGTGATGGAGCCGTTCGAACGTGGTTATGGCCACACGCTGGGCAACGCGCTGCGCCGCGTGCTGCTGTCGTCGATGATCGGCTACGCGCCGACCGAAGTGACGATCGCCGGCGTCGTGCACGAGTACTCGTCGCTCGACGGCGTGCAGGAAGACGTGGTTGACCTGCTGCTGAACCTGAAGGGCGTGGTGTTCAAGGTGCACAACCGCGACTCCGTCACCCTGAGCCTGAAGAAGGAAGGCGAAGGCCCCGTGCTGGCATCGGACATCGACCTGCCGCATGATGTGGAACTGATCAACCCGGATCACGTGATCGCCCACCTGACCGCCGGCGGCAAGCTCGACATGCAGATCAAGGTCGAAAAGGGCCGCGGCTATGTGCCGGGCAACGTGCGCCGCCTGTCGGAAGACACCAACAAGACCATCGGCCGCATCATCCTGGACGCCTCGTTCTCGCCGGTGCGCCGCGTGTCGTACGCCGTGGAATCGGCTCGCGTCGAGCAGCGTACCGACCTGGACAAGCTGATCATCAACATCGAGACCAACGGCGTCATCACCCCGGAAGAGGCGATCCGCCAGTCGGCCCGCGTGCTGGTGGACCAGCTGAACGTGTTCGCCGCCCTGGAAGGTACCGAAGCCGCCGCGGAAGCCCCGTCGCGCGCGCCGCTGGTCGATCCGATCCTGCTGCGTCCGGTCGACGACCTGGAACTGACGGTGCGTTCGGCCAACTGCCTGAAGGCCGAGAACATCTACTACATCGGCGACCTGATCCAGCGTTCGGAAAACGAGCTGCTCAAGACCCCGAACCTGGGCCGCAAGTCGCTCAACGAAATCAAGGAAGTGCTCGCTTCGCGCGGCCTGACCCTCGGCATGAAACTCGAGAACTGGCCGCCGGCTGGGCTCGAAAAATAATCAACCGAAAGTACACCCCTACTTTCGGTTGGGTTTAGCCAAAAAGGACTGGCGGAGCCAGATCCTTTTTGGAGGAAAAACCGCCAAAAGAAGTAAATGCAGTACCTGCCCGCGCAATGGTGCGCGGGGAGTTTAAACCCATAAAACCGGTCCGCGAGCTTATGCGACTTGCATAAAATCGATCGAAGAACTGGAATGTAAACACTCGAAAGGAAGTACCATGCGTCACCGTCACGGCCTCCGTAAGCTGAACCGTACCTCGTCCCACCGCCTGGCCATGCTGCGCAACATGACCGTCTCGCTGCTGCGTCATGAAGCCATCAAGACCACGCTGCCGAAAGCCAAGGAACTGCGCCGCGTCGTCGAGCCGATCCTGACCCTGGGCAAGACCGACACCCTGGCCAACAAGCGCCTGGCGTTCTCGCGCCTGCGCGACCGCGAAATGGTGCAAAAGCTGTTCGCCGAACTGGGCCCGCGCTACGCGACCCGCAACGGCGGCTACCTGCGCATCCTGAAGATGGGTTTCCGCGTCGGCGACAACGCTCCGATGGCCTTCGTCGAGCTGGTCGATCGTCCGGAAGTCACCACTGCCGAAGAAGCACCGACCGCTGAGTAATTGCTCAACGCTCTGAAAAAACCAGGCCTTTGTGCCTGGTTTTTTTTCGCGCCAAGCATTTGCTGTCAAAAGAACACGCGCATTCCCGCCCGGATGTTTTTTGCGCCCTGACTGCTTCGTTCTAATGCTCGCTTAATTCTATTGCTCTACAGTCAGGCATGGCGGTCCCTAACCCGGCTCGCCGCCGTCGGTGTAAGATTCTATTAGGCAGTACAACTTCCCAGGAAGCCATGTCACGATCCATGTCCCATTCCGCCTTTCGCTGGCTTGCCGGCGTGTTCCTGCTGCTTGCCGGGCTGGTGCTCGCCGCGGGCGCGCGCGCTGACGACGACTTCCTCGATCCCCAGGTTGCCTTCAAGTTCTCGGCCCGCATGGACGGCCCGAAGACGGCGGTGGTCAGCTATGTCATCGCGGACGGCTACTACATGTACCGCGAGCGCTTCAGCTTCAAGGCGCAAGGGGCCACGCTCGGTGCGCCGCAAATCCCGGCGGGCAAGGTCCACTTCGACGAGAACTTCGGCAAGGATGTCGAAACCTATCACCACGGCGTGACAATCCGCATTCCGGTCGAGGGCAATAGGCCGTTCACCCTGACCGTCACCGGCCAGGGCTGCGCCGACAAGGGGCTGTGCTATCCGCCGCAGGAGGCGAGTGCGCAACTGGTGGCCGGCGGCGGTGCGGGCGCGGCAGCGCTGCAGACCGCGCCCACGGCACCCGGTAGCGCCAATGACAGCACCGGCGGCACAGCGCCGGCATCGGCCGCGCCCCAGGCGAGCGCGCCCGCGCCTTCCGCGGCGCTCGCGCAGGCAGCCGCGCCAGCCGCGGCGCCGACACAGTCCGAGCTGTCGGGGATTTCCTCGATCCTGCAGGGTGGTCGCATGCTCGCGATTGTCCCGGCCTTCATCCTGCTTGGCCTGGGCCTGGCGTTCACACCGTGCGTGCTGCCGATGGTGCCGATCTTGTCGTCGATCATCGTGGGCGAGGGCGGCCAAATGCGCAAGGCGCGCGGCTTCGTCCTGTCGCTGTCGTATTCGCTGGGCATGGCGATCGTGTACACGCTGCTGGGCGTGGCGGCCGGCCTGGTCGGCGAGGGCTTGTCGGCCGCGCTGCAGAACCCGTGGGTGCTGGGTGGCTTTGCCCTGCTGATGGTCGCGATGGCGATGTCCATGTTCGGTTTTTACGAACTGCAGATGCCCGCCGCGCTGCAGACCCGGCTGGCGGGCGCCTCCGGGCGCCAGAAGTCCGGCAAGCTGGCCGGCGTGTTCGCGATGGGCGCCATCTCCGCGCTGATCGTCGGCCCGTGCGTGGCCGCGCCGCTGGCCGGCGCGCTGGTGTACATCAGCCAGACCCGCGACGTGCTGATCGGCGGCGCCGCGCTGTTCTCGATGGCGATCGGCATGAGCATTCCGCTCATCCTGGTCGGCGTCTCGGCCGGCTCGCTGCTGCCGCGCGCCGGCATGTGGATGGAGTCGGTCAAGATCTTCTTCGGCGTGCTGATGCTCGCGATGGCGCTGTGGATGGTGACGCCGCTGCTGCCGGCCGTGGCGCAAATGCTGCTGTGGGCCACGCTGCTGCTCGGCTACGGCTCCTGGCTGCTGCGTCGCAAGGGCAACTGGGCCAGCATGGCGGCAGGTCTGGTGTTCGCGGTGCCGGGCGCGATGCAGGTCGTTGGCGTGGCCAGCGGCGGGCGCGATGCGCTCGATCCGCTGGCGGAGCTGCGCGGCAGCCAGGTGCAGCACCTGGTCTTTCAGCGCGTCAAGTCCGTGGACCAGCTCGACGCCATCCTTGCCAACACCGGCGGCAAGACCGTGATGCTGGATTTTTACGCCGACTGGTGCGTGTCGTGCAAGGAGATGGAGCGCCTGACCTTCCCCGATGCGCGCGTGAAGGAAAAGCTCGCCAACACCATCCTGCTGCAGGCCGACGTCACCGCCAACGACGATGCCGACAAGGCCCTGCTCAAGCGCTTTGCCCTGTTCGGACCGCCGGGCATCATCCTGTTCGACCACAACGGCAAGGAAATCGCCGACAGTCGCGTCATCGGCTACCAGGACGCCAACAAATTCCTGAGGTCGCTACAAAAACTGAACTAAGAGGACGATATGGGCCGTTCGCTTGACACCAACGATGGTCAGCCAGAAGATGGTCGCATGGAAGAGCGGCTGGACAAGGTTGAGCAACGACTCGCGGTGCTTGAGCGAGATGTGGCGGTTATTCGCTCAAATTCCGTCACGAAAGAAGACCTGCATCGAGAAATCGGCGCGGTACTGCGCGAAATGAATGCGCAGACATGGAAAATTCTTACGTTTGTCGCGGGCTTTGGAACAGTGCTGGTGAGCGCGACTTATTTCATCGCCACTCATACAAAATAGGCGAGTTCGCAAGAAAAAGGGACGCCAGAGCGTCCC
>NZ_JANUGV010000008.1 GCF_024753215.1 Massilia solisilvae | reverse complement strand
GGGGCCAGCGGCTCCTTTCGATTTTTATGCGGCCTTGGCCGCCTCCGCCTGCCGGCGCTGCAGCACGAAGATCGGCTGCGCCCACTGCATGTCCTTCTTCTTCTTGCTCGTGATGAGCGTCAGTTCCGAAGGATCGTACACGTCGGTGTTGTGCGTCAGCGGCGTGGTCATCAGGTACTGGGCGTCGGTGTTCTTCAGGAACTCGCCCACCAGCTGGATATTGCGGATGTCCAGGTGCGCAAACGGTTCGTCGATGAACACGAAGCCGCCCGAGCCGTCCTCTGACTTCAGCAGGCCGATCAGGAGCACCAGCGACTTCATCACCTGCTGGCCGCCGGAGGCCTCGCCGTCGTTCATGCCGATCTGGTCCTTGCCGTCGAACTTGAAGCGCACGTGCAGGCCCGCCTGCGCCAGCTGCACATCGTCGTTCTCCAGCCGCACCGGGTCGGCCTGCACGTCGATGCCGGCCAGCGCGCCCAGCTCCTTGATGTTTTTGCTGTAGGTCTTGATCGTGTAGCGCAGCCGCTCGATGTAGGCGCCGCGCGCGTTGGCGGTGGCCTCGATCGCGCGGTTGTTCTGGTAGCGCCGCTCTTCGGTCTCGGACTGGCGGCTGTGCAGCTGGTCGTTCAGGCGCTGGTACTGGTCGATCACGGTCGCGTCCAGCTCCCAGTCGTCGCGCGCCAGCGCGTTGTCCAGCCAGTGAACGCGCAGGTTCACCTGGTGCACGTTCTGGTGCTCGGCCACCAGCGCTGCACGGCGCGCGGCACGCCGCCACGACATCGGCAGGTGGCGCCAGGAACGGCGCAGGTCACGCAGCGCCTTGGCGTGCTCGCCGCGCTGCTCGATCTGGCGGCGGTGGTTCAGGCGCAACCCGGCTTCCGCTTCCGACAGGGCCATGCGCGCGTTCTGCCACACGGTGTCGGCACGGGTGCGCGCCACCGTGGCGTTCTTGATGAGCGTTTGCAGCTCGCCCAGGCGGCCACCCACTTCCAGGCGCTCGGCCTTGAGCGGGCCGATGTTGCGGGCCGCTTCCTCGAACTCGGCCTGGCGCGCGTCCAGTTCCTTGGCCGCGTCCACACCCGCGATGCGCGCGCGCAGGCCGCCCACTTCGGCCGCCAGCTTGCTGATCGACAGCGTGAGCTTGTCTTCCTGCTCTTCCAGTGCCGGCAGCGAGCGCTGGATCGCTTCCAGGCGCTGGATGCGGCCGGCTTGACCGAAGCGGTAACGCGACGGCTCGACGAACAGCGAGCGTCCACCGCGGCGTTCGCGGTGGTAGGCGTCCGGCGTGATCCACTCTTCCGATTTGCTCTTGAAGCCGTCATCGACCGAGTCAACGCGGTCGATGCGTGCCAGCTGGTCGATCAGCCACGACGGTGCCTTGCCGGTAAAGCGCACCACCGACAGCAGGCTCGAATCCTTGACGTTGGGCGCCTCGATGCAGTCGGGGACGATGAAGTGGCGATAGCGCTCCTTCTCGGCCAGCTTGTAGGCCGCGGGTGCGTCCTTGGCGCGTTCGAGCAGCACCACCGACGCGTAACCGCCCAGCACGCCTTCGACCGCGCCCTGCCATTTCGGATCCGTCACTTCGACGATATCCGACAGCATGGCGTGGGCGATGCCTTCGTCGTTGAGCGCGCGGCGCATCAGGCGCTGCGCTTCCGGCTCCGGCATTGCGCTCTTGCCCTGCAGGGCCGAGATGGTGGCGCGCTCGCCCATGATCTTGGCCGAGATGGAATCGCGCGACTGGCGCTGGCGTGCCAGCTCGATCTCTTTTTCCTCGATCTGCTTGGCCACGTCGGCCAGGTCCGCCCCGGCGTCCGCCGCCAGTTTCTGCAGGCGCTCCTTCTGCTCCAGCAGACTTTCCAGCGGCTTGAGCTTGGTGTTGACTTGCGCGAGCTTGCTGGCCAGGTTGGTCGCCTCCTGCTCCAGCAGCGCCTCCTGCTGCTGGGCCTCGGTCAGCGCGCGCTGCTGCGCGGCCAGCGCCTTGCGCTTTTCCTCGAGCTGGCTGTCGGCCTGCGCCATGGGCTTGCGCGCTTCGCGCAGCTGGCGGCTCATCAACGCGGCTTTCTCGCGCGCCTCATGGTATTCCAGGCTCGGCAGCACCTCTTCCGTCAGGTTGCGGCGTTCCTTGTGCAGGTCTTCCCACTGGTGGTAGTTGGCCACGCGCAGGCGCAGGCCTTCGAGGTTGGTGCGGGAAGTCTCCAGCTCCGCTTCGAAGCGCTTGAGCTCCGTTTCGGTGTCGCGCTGATGGCGCTTGGCTTCGTCGTAGGCGTCGAGCACCTCCTTGTCGCCGAACACCTGGAACACCAGGTCCAGCAACTGGCGCGGCGCGTATTCGCACAGCTTGTCGGTTTCGCCCTGCTCCAGCGCCAGCACCTTGGCCATCGCCGGCGACAGGCCGGCCTGCGCCAGGCGCTTTTTGTAGTTTTCCACGCCGAGCCAGTCGGTCGCTTCGGTCACTTCCTCGATGTCGATGTTCCCGGGTCGCATGAGGTACATGCGCTTCCAGTCGCCGCCATTCTTCTGCACCTGGCAGAACAGCGTCACCTCGTCGTCGCTGAAAAAGCCCGAGTGGCGGAACGGCCGGTTCGACAGCTGGCGCCCGGCCGGCTGGTTGTCCACCACCGCGCGAATCCACGCGCTTTGCTGACCCGAGTGGCGCGCGTAGTGCTTGTAGGTCCGGCCCATCGAGCAGTCCAGGCCAAACAGCGTGCGCAGCGCGTCCAGCAGCGTGGTCTTGCCCGAGCCGTTCTGGCCGGCGATCGTGATGATCTTGGCATCCAGCGGGATGTTCTTGATCCGCTGCCAGTAATCCCAGTGGACCAGTTCAAGTGATTTAATGTGGAACATCGGGGCCTCTAGTTCTGGATGTCGGGTGCGGCGTCGGCTTCGCTCGACGCATCGAGCACCGGTTCGCCGGCCGCCGGGTCGTTGGCGCTCTTGCGCGCCGGCGCCACGGCCAGCGGCGCGCGCTTGAACACGTCGGCCAGCGCGCCGTTGACGATGCGCTCCTTGAGCAGGTCGGTATCCATCATCAGGTCCAGCAGCGGGCCTTCGAGGATCACGTCGCCGCGCCGTTCGATGAAGCCGAGCTTGGACAGCACGCCCAGGTTCATGTCCATGCGCGTCTTCTTGCCCAGCTTGTCGCCGAAGTCGGCCAGCAAGGCGGTGTACGAAATGCCGATCGACGCGTCTTCCGCGCGCGGGATCGGGTTGTCCTTGTCGAACATGTCGCTCTGGTCGATGTCGACGTGGTGCGTTTCCTGGCGCTCGCGCTTGGGCAGGATGATCTGCGCCCACAGCACCACCAGCAGCGCCACGCCGTCGCGCGTGAGGCCGAAGTTATTGTTCTGCCAGATGTCCTTGGCGCCGAAGATCTTCGGCTCCACCGCGCGGTGCAGCGCCAGCGTCACGTGGTCGGCGTACACGTTGTCGAGCAGCTTCATGCCCGATTCGAGCAGGCGCTTGTCCAGCTCGGCGCGGAACTGGTCGTCCGACAGCGCGCGCTTGACCATCTTGTCGTCGCGGCGCAGGGTCTGGTGCGTGAGCAGGCGCGCGATCAGGATTTGTGCGTCGTCATTCATCTTCTTGCGAGCCGCTTTCTTGAATCAGTGAGAGGGTAGCGACCGACATCGCGGCCACTTCGGGGTCGTCCAGCTCGACCATCGCGTCCGATGCGTCAAAGCGCACCGGCAGGCGCGCCAGCTGCGCGGTGGCGCCCTGCAGGCTGGCCTCGGCCGCGTCACCGAGCAGCGGCAGCAGCGACGCGCGGTACGAGGCCAGCGCAAAGCTGGCCGGCAGCAGCGAGTCCTGGATCGGCACCTGCTTGGGGCTGCCGGCGGCGACCTCCGGGAAGGTGTCGACGTTGGCAAAGCTGGACAGGCGCGAGATCCAGGTGTCGAGCTCGCGCTGGATTTGTGGGTTGTCGTTGATCGTGAGCGGCGCGTCTTCGCCGCTGGGCAGGCCCGCCGGGCCGGTATGGGTGGCGCGCTCGGTCAGCAGTTCGGTTTCGGCCACGTCGATCATCTCGGCCGGCGTGATGAAGATCGGGACCACCGGGCGGTCGATCGCGTCCTCGGCCAGGCTGGCCAGGTCTTCGTGCGCGAGCAGCCACAGCTTGACGTCGGTGGTGGACAGGCCCGACTGGCCCAGGTGCACGCGCTGGCGCTCGATCTGGTTGAGCGCGCGCGAGAACATGCCCTGCATGTTGAGCAGCGCGCTTTGCGCCCGGCCGATCGCCTGCGCGGCGCGGTGGGTGGCCGCGTCGGCCCGTTCGTCGGTGGTGATCGCGCGCAGGATCTCGGAGCCCTTCTCGACCCAGTCGCAGGCCGTGTGCCACTTCTCCTGGGATGTTCGCAGCTGGAATTCGGAGCCCGAGGCGATCGCGTCGCGGAACTCCTCGGTGAGCGCGTTCAGGCGCCCCATCAGGTGCTTGAGCTGGTCCACCGTCACCCCGCCCACGGCCTGCGCGCCGGCCACCTGCGACAGCAGGAAGCCCATGTCGGCGTCGTCCTCGTCGGACTGGCTACCCACGGACAGCAGCGTGTCCAGCGCGGCCAGCACGTTGCGCGCCATCGGCGTGATGCGGTACACGGCGGCCGGTGCGTCCCACGCCAGCAGGCCATGGCTGCGCAGACGGTTGATCACCGTTTCCAGGCTTTCCGGGACCAGATAGGCGAACTTCAGGTTGATGTCCGCGCGCGAAAAGGCCGAGCTGGCGCTGTCGGAAGCCAGCTCGCGCAGCACCAGGAGGCGCAGCGTCACGCTGTCCTGGCCACCGTGGAACAGCGCGGTGAACGCCTGCAGCGTCGGCTGCGCGCGCTTCAGGTGGAAGACCTGCTCGATCTCGTCGGGGATCACGCCGGCGTGGAAATGCGCCTGCAGCGGATCGTCGTCCTGTGCCGGGGTCAAGGGTTCTGCGGCCAGGGCCGCGCCTGCCAGTGTGTCGATCATCGTGTTCCGGTAGTTGCTGGGGCGACGTGCCGCGCTGCCGTAAGGCGGGCCAGACTCGTCCGCGGGGGCGCCAGTATACCAGTTAAGACCCGGCAACTAGTACCAGAAGCCGGGACTGGCGGGCCGCGTCGGTTGTTCCGCAACGTTTCCTGGACGCAATAATAACTTGCCAGACTGACAAAATAAAGAAGCTGGGTTGAAACCTGGGCCAAGGAACAACCAGGGGGACAATGGGATTTGTCCGAATGAGCCCGCGAATGAACGATAGCGCACGATTTTGCGCGGTATCGCTGCGAAACAGCACGATTCTCGCGCGAGTTCGCGCGCAAAGAAGAAATTGCGGATGCGCAGCCGTTCAGCGCGGTCGCGCCCTATTTCTTGACCACCTGCTCCAGCGACTGCTCGACGAAATCCTTGTCGTCGTCGGAAAAGCGCAGCTTGACCGGATACCAGTCCTTGGCGGGGGCCAGCCAGATGTCGAGGTTCTGGCCTTTGACCGCCGCCGTTTCCTCGCGCACGATGTGCACGGCGTCGAACTCGCCGGCCGGGGTGCTCACCTTTTCGCGCTTGCCGACGCGGAAGGTCCACGGGTCGGCGTCATGCCGGCCGGCCACAAAGTACGACCAACGCGTGCCCGGCTTCAGGCTCTCGCCCGCCGCGCGCGCCTGCGCCACCAGCTGCCAGGTCACTGACGCGCGGTCCTGCTCGCCGCCCTTGAGGGGATAGGTCTGCTTGCCATCCGTGAAACTGAGCGTCTTGCCGGCATGGTCGAACTTGGCCGTGGTCGGATCCTTGCGCACCCGTTTTTCATAGAACTCGGTTGGGGCCAGGCCAAAGCTGTCGATCGTGCCGGTGCTGCGGTTCTCCGTGATTTTGCCGAACAGCGACACGCGCGACTCGGCCGTGACGGCGTACTTGCCCTCATTCCAGCGCCAGGTGATCACCGCCTTGCCGGCCAGCGAAAAGCCGCTCTGGCGCGCAGTGAGCTCGTAGGTCAGGTCGGCCGGCGGCGGCAGGTCGAACGGGCGCTTGACCGACGGATGCTCGTCCTGTGCCCAGGCGCACCCCAGCCCCAACGCCAGCAGCGTTGCCACGCCGGCCTGTTTCAACAAATCTCGTCGCATATCAGCTTCCTGTCATTACGATGTTGTTCGCGGTCTGCGTAGTCACCGCCCCGCTTGCTTCGGTGTTGCGGATCTTGACCGGGTACCAGCCGCGCTCCGGCGCCAGCCAGATGTCCAGCCGCGAATTGTACGATCCCGGCCTGGGCGGACGCGACAAATGCCAGGCACGCAGCTTGCCCAGCCGGGTGTCGATCTCCTCCTGCCCCACCAGCACGAAATGGAACACGGTCGCGTCGCGGTCCTCGCCCACCTGCATGTCGATGCTGTCGCCCAGCTGGCCCGGGTCGGCGCGGGCAATCGCGGCCAGCTGCAGCGGCACGCTCGCCTTGTCCTGCGCGCCGGCGGCCAGCGGGTATTTGTTCTGCGAGGCCGAAAACGTGATCGTGCCGTCCTGCCGGTTGAAATGGGTGGCCGTCAGCGCGCGGCCACGACGCTTTTCCGTCATCACGGCGGGCGCAAACCCGGTCTCGCCGGTTGCGCCCTCGCTCGTCAGTTCAAGCAGGTTCACACGCGCGAACAGCAGCCGGATGCCGACCTCGACCTTGGCCCGGTAACCGCCGGGCTGCAGGCGCCAGCCGAGCGCGGCCTCGCCGCTCCAGTGGGTGCCGTCGGCGTCCACCCGGTCCACGTCGAGCGTCATGTCGGCCGAGGGTGGCAAATCGACCCGGTAGCTGCGCACGGGCGGCGCCGGCGGCGCAGCGGCGGGTGCCGGCACGGGAGCGGCCTGCGCCGCCGATTCTACGCCGGGTCCGGCAAGGGGCGCGCCAACTTGCCCTGCCGCAGTGCCGTCCGTGGCCGCCGCTTCGGCGGAGGGCCCGCCCGCTGCCACCGGCAACCCGGCCGGCACCACGTCGGCCAGCTGCGGCGGGGGCGGCGGCGGTGGCGGCAAGGGTTCGCTGCGCAGCGGCAGCAGCGCAGGCGGCGGCACCAGCGGGCGCGGCGCCTCATCGGGAAGCAAGCGGGCCACCGCCGTCACCTCGTCCGCAGCACGCGGCAAGGGCTGCCGCCCGAGCTGGCCGTTGAGCCAGCCCAGCACGGTCCAGTGCAGCAGGAAGGTGACCGAGCCCAGCAGCAGCGCGCGGCGCCGTCGGGCTTGGAAGAATGCGGAGCTCATTCCCCTAGTGTAGCCTGTCCCGGCTGGCCGCACTGACGTGTTCGCGCACACATTGCTTTGAACCGGACTTGGTATTCTGCTACGCTAGCCTGACCATTTACGGAGAACCGCCATGCCCAATCCGCCGCCCGTGCCGCCCATTCCCGGAATGACGGACACGCTCGAGTTCGTCAAGAACCTTTGGGGCGGAATGAACGTGCCCGGCGCCGGCACCCCGCCGGCGGCCGCCATGCCGGGCGCCACCGTGTCGATCGACGACCTGGACAAGCGCATCGCCGACCTCAAGGCGGTCGAGGCCTGGCTCAACATGAACATGACCATGCTGCGCGGGACCATCCAGGCGCTCGAGGTCCAGCGCGGCACGCTGGCCACGCTCAAGTCGATGAGCGCGAGCATGGCGCAGGCGATGAACCAGACCGGCGAGCAGGCAGCCGCCATGGCCGCGCCGTTTGCCCAATTCTTCACCCAACCCGGCGCCGCCTCGCCGGCCGCCTCCGGCTCTGCGCCTCCCGCCGGCGGGCAATCCAAGGCACAGGGTGCCCAGGGCGGCCAGGCCGGCAGCGCCGACGCGCAGGCCGCGCCCGGCATGCCGGCCGCAATCGCATGGTGGAATCTGCTGCAGGACCAGTTCAAGCAGGCCGTCGAGAGCGCGATGACCGCGCAGGATGCGGCCGCCAAGTTCGCCGCAGCGGCCATGCCGCCCGAATCTGGCAAGACCGGCGCGGAACAGAAGGGCGGCGGTTTTGCCCAGCCGGGCACGCCTAAGCCGCAGTCCAGCGACAAGAAGAGCTGACGCACTTGCGCCGTCGTCCCGGCTTCCGCCGGGACGACGGCTTTCGTTTCTCCCCGCCAACTACATGCGCGTCCTTTGATCCTGCCCGCTGCGCCAAGGCAAAAAGCGTGCTGAACTGGACTGTGCGGCCGGGGCGTTCCCCTGCCTGTTCGTCCCGCGCCGCGCCAGCATCTGCCGTGGAGGGCGCGCTTGCCGTACATCGACTACACCAGCCTCACGCCCGACCAGGTGGCCGACGTGCGGCGCAAGCTCGAAAGCGCCGGCATCGAGGTGCCGCCGGCCGCGCACACGCTTGCCGAACTGGCTGGCGCGATCGACGCCTTCCGCCAGCGCGAGGGCATTGTCACCGACGGCGCGCTCGACCAGGTGACCTGGCGGCGCCTGAACGCGCTGGCCGGCAGCGTGTTCGCCGAAGTGCTCCAGAACGAGCTGGACCTGCTGCGCCCGCGCCCGGACGGCAGCGCCGGCCCCGACCAGGTGCTGCCGGCGTCGCGCGCCGAACTGCTGCGCCGCGCCCACGCCGCCGGGCTCACCGGGCTTGCGCTGTCCGGCGGCGGCGTGCGCAGCGCCACCTTCAACCTCGGCGTGCTGCAGGCGCTGGGCGAGCAGCAGCTGCTGCGCGACTTCGACTACCTGTCCACCGTGTCCGGCGGCGGCTTCATCGGCGGCTGGCTGTCCAAGTGCATCCGCGAGCGCCACGGCGACGTGCGCGCGGTGGAAGCCATGCTCACACCCGGCGCGGCCGGCGAGCCGGTCGATTCCGAAGCGGTCGAGATCCAGTTCCTGCGCCAGTACAGCAACTACCTGTCGCCGCGCGCCGGGGTCTTCAGCGCCGACGCCTGGACCCTGATCGGCACCTACGTGCGCAACACGGGCCTGAACCTGGCCATGTTGCTGGCCTGGCTGTGCGCCCTGCTCCTGCTGCCGCGCTTTGCCGTGTGGGCCGTCAACCGCATCGTCGGCAAGGACGCGCCCTGGGCCGACTGGTCCGACCCGGCCTGGATGCTTGGCACCGCATCGTTCCTGATTGCGGTCTTTTGCATTGCGCTGTCGATCTCCAGCAAGCCGGAAGCCTCGCGCGGGCAGCGCTGGTTCCCGGTGAACCAGGGCGCGGTCCTCTGGTTCATCAACTTCCCGCTGCTGCTGTCCGGCTTTTTGGTCAGCATCGGCCTGTGGCGGCACGGCGGCGTGATGCCGTCGATGCTGCACGCGGCCCTGTCCGGCAAATACGAGTGGCGCATGGGCTGGGTGCTGGTGCCCGGGCTGGTGTACTTCATCGTCTGGGCCTGCGGCTGGTATCTCGCGCACGACCGCACCAGTCCGTACCGGCGCTCCGGCTACGCGGTGTGCGCGGCGTTCCTTACCGGCGTGGCGGCGCTCATGCTGGCCGGGACGCTCGAATTCGCGCCGGGACTGGTCGAACACGCGGTCGGGCATGACACTGCGCTGCGCATCGCCCGGGGCTGGGTGCCGGGCCTGGCCGGCGCATTCCTGCTGCTTGCCGTGGGCCTGGCCGTGCCGGCGGCGAAGCGCAGGCAGCGCGTGCGGCGCGACGTCTCGCGCACCGACGTGCACGAAGGCCTGTCGCACTTCCTTTCCGCCATGTTCGCGCTCACCATCGGCACCCTGCTGCTCCTGCTTGGCCTGTCCTGGCTGCCCAACCCGGCCGAGCACCCGATCCTGAACAATGCGGTGGCGCTCACCACCTTCGGCATGCCGCTGATGATGACGCTGTTCTCGGTGACGATGACGCTGATGATCGGCCTGATCGGCACCCTGTACAGCGACGCCAGCCGCGAGTGGTGGAGCCGCCAGGGCGCCTGGACCTCGATCTTCACCATCGCCTGGCTGATGATGTTCTGCGCGGCGTTCTTCCTGCCGCCGCTGCTGCACTGGGCCTGGATCACCTATGACCCGCTGGCCAACGCCGGCACCGCGATCGGCTGGCTGGCCATGACCTGGCTGGGCGTGAAGGCCGGCAGCGGCGGCACCACCACGCTGTTCGGCGTGCGCTTCAACCAGCTGGAGCTGCTGGCGCGGCTGGCGCCCTACGTGTTCACGCTCGGGATCTTCGCCGTGCTGGCCACGCTGGTGCAGGCCGCGGTCGCCCCGCCCGACCTGCGCTGCGACAGCCCGACGCTGGCCTGCGTGTACGCCTCGCACGCCAACGCCAGCCTGGCCACCAGCGGGGCCACGCTGGCCACCGCCTTTGCGCTGTGCCTGGGCGCGGCGCTGCTGCTCGGCTGGCGGGTGGACATCAACAAGTTCTCGCTCTACATGCTGTACCGGAACCGGCTGGTGCGCGCCTACTTCGGCGCCAGCAACGCGCACCGCAAGCCGCATCCGTTCACCGGTTTCGATCCGGACGACGACCCGCAACTGGCGGACCTGCAGGACCAGCTGCCCTACCACATCGTCAACACCTCGCTCAACCTGGTGCGTGGCGAGGAACTGGCATGGCAGACCCGCAAGGCCGCCTCGTTCGCGTTCACGCCGCGCTTTTGCGGTTTCGAGACGCCGTTGATGCCGGCGCAGGGCGCCAACTGCGCGCAGCACGACGCCCAGCGCGGCACCTACCGGCCCACGCGCCAGTACGCCTCGCGCGCGGGCAAGGGGGTGGACGACGACGCCAAGGTGCGGCTCGGGATGGCGGTGGCGCTTTCCGGCGCGGCCGCGAGCCCCAACATGGGCGCGCATTCGTCGCCGCCGCTGAACTTCCTCATGACGATGTTTAACGTGCGCCTGGGGCGCTGGTGCCCGAATCCGCGCAAGGCGGTGTGGAAGCGCAGCTCGCCGCCGATCGGGCTGTTCAGCCTCATCGCCGAGCTGTTCGGCATGACCAACGCCGACGCCAACTACGTGTACCTGTCCGACGGCGGCCACTTCGAAAACCTGGGCATCTACGAGCTGGTGCGGCGGCGCTGCCGGCTGATCGTGGCGGTGGACGTTGCCAGCGACCGCGAACTGGCGTTCGAGGACCTGGGCAACGCGATCCGCAAATGCGCCACCGACCTGCACGTGGCGATCGAGCTGGATGTGTCGCGCATGGAGCTGGTCAAGGGCACCGACCTGGCCGGCGCGAGCTGCGCCGCCGGCACGATCCGCTACAGCCACGTCGATGCCGAGGGCGTGGACGGCACGCTCTTGTACATCAAGCCGGCGATCGTGGGCGACGAGAACGCGGACGTGATCAACTACCGCAAGGCGCACCCCGACTACCCGCACCAGAGCACCGCCGACCAGTGGTTCGACGAGGCGCAGTTCGAGAGCTACCGCGCGCTCGGCTACCACATCGCGCGAAACGCGCTGGCGCGTGCGGCCGAGGTGTCGAAGGTGCCGGGCCAGCGGCGCGACGTGGGCAAGCTGTGCGAGGAGCTGATGAAGCAGCACACGGGCCCGGTGCGCGCCGATGCCGCACCCACCTCGGTTCACAGCTAGCCGGCGGCGCTCTCGCCTTCCGCCTCGGCGCCGGCTTCCGCCGCCGCTTCCTCTTCGTCCTCTTCTTCCTGTTCTTCCTCCGGTTCCGGCTGCGGCACCAGCGCCGCGAGCTGCTCCATCAGCTGCGCAAAGCGCGGCTGGCCGCTCTGCAGGCGGTCCACATGGTTGAGCACATCGCTCGCTTCCTGCGCCAGCGCCTCGTCGTAGCCGTACTGCTGCAGGTGCGAGATCAGCACTTGTGCGGCGTTGAACAGGATGCGCTGGTTGTTCGGCAGCGCGGCGCGGGCGTTGCGCATCCACTCGACCGCCTCGCGCAGCTTCCCGCTACGCCACAGCATCACGCCCTGGTTCATCAGGTCCGACGCTTCCTTGCGCGACGCCTTGATGAGAACCTCGCCTTCTTCCGCCATGCGCGCCTTCTCGAACAGCCGGCGCACCTCGTCCAGCAGCACGGCCTGGTCGTGGTTGTTGCGGATCACGTAGCACAACAGGTCCACCGGCGCGTCCTTCACGCCCACCGCAAACAGCAGCGTGGCCATTTCCAGGCAGGTCGGCACGTCCGGGCGCTCGGTGCGTTCGCGCAGCAGGGTTTCGATTTCGTCGCCAGCCTTGCGCGCGCGGCGGTAGTCGCCGCTTTCGTGGTACACCAGCCCCTCGGTGATCTTGGTGCGCAGCTCGATGTCGGCATGCTCGCCGCCGAACTCGCGCTGGGCCGCTGCCAGCCACTGCAGCGCTTCCTTGGGGTCGTTCTTCAGGCCGCACACGCGCGCCAGGCCCAGGTAGGCGTCGGGCGTCTTGCGGATCGAGTACTCGCCGATCGCCACACACTTGCGGAACGACTTCTCCGCCATCGCCATGTTGCCCAGCTTGAGGCAGGCCATGCCGAGGTTGCGCTGGCGCGGCACCGAGTTGGGCGACAGCTTGGTCGCGCGCTCGAGGATGTCGGCCGCTTCGTCGAGCTGGCCCATCGCCTGGTAGGCCGCGGCCAGCTGATCGTAGGCGTCGATGTAGTAGCGGTTTTCCGCGATCACGCCCAGGAACATCTGGCGCGCCTGCTCGTATTCGCCGTTCAGCATGCGGATCCGGGCCAGGCCCGCGCGCGCCCACTGGTATTCGCGCTGCGCCAGCACCTGCTCGTAGGCAGCGCGCGCCTTGTCCGGCTGGCCGCTTTTTTCCATCAGCCGCGCCTTCATGCGCAGCAGTTCGATCTCGTGCGCCTTGTTCGATTCGATCTGTTCGTCGCACAGGCGCGCGGCGCGCAAGTAGTCCTTCTCGGCATAGGCCTGGTCGATCGCGCGGAACACCTGCTTCTTGTGCCATACGCGGTTCAGCCGCGTGAGCAGCACCCCTTCGGTGATCGGCTTGATCAGGTAGGCGTCGGGCTGGTGCTCGGCCGCGCCCATCACCGACTCCACGCTCTTTTCGGCCGAGACCATGATCCACACCGTGCTGGGGTTGATCAGGTTGCGCATGCGCGCTTCCTCCAGCACCTGCTGGCCGTTCTTGCCCTCGCCAAGGTAGTAATCGCACAGCACCACGTCGTAACGCGTGCGCATGAGCTGACCCATCGCCTCGCCGCCGCTGGTGGCCTGATCGATGGCCCTAGCGCCCAGGCTGCGCAGGCTCTCGCGCAGCAGCTGGCGCACGCCGGCGAAATCGTCCACGATCAGGTAGTTCTTGGAAGCCCAGTCAACCTGGTCGTCCACGCCCACGGCGGCAACGAGCGGCACCGCGCTCATGGCAACCTCAGGATGAAGCAGCCACCGCCATAGGCCCCGCCGTTTTCAAGCCGCAGGCTGCCGTGGCGGCCGCGGTGGCGGTGCATCTTGGCCACCTCGCTCGTAAAGTACAGGCCGAGGCCGGCGCTGTTGGTCAGGAAGTTCACGCCGCTGGTGGCGCCGTTCATCGCCGCCACGCCGGCCTCGAGCATCGATGGGGGATAGCCGTCGCCGTTGTCCTCGACGCGGATCTCGAGCCAGCCGTCCACCTCGGCGATTGCCAGGCGCACCCGGTCGCGCGTGTAATTGGTGGCGTTGTGGATCGCGTGCGAAAGCACGCCCAGGATCAGGTCTTCGTCGAAGTGCCAGACCAGCTGCGGGTCGCAGTCGATGTCGAGCGTGACACCGCGCGACTGCAGCAGCACCTTTTCGCTGGCCGCCACCTGCCCGGTCAGCTCGCCCATTTCGAGTGCGCGCATGTCGAACGGGTACTCCGGCGTGCCCACCTGCTTGTACAGGGCCAGCAGCTGCATCAGCTGGTTGTTCAGGCGCCGCGTCTGGTGCAGCATGTGCGCCATCTGCGGATAGGCCGGCTCGGCCTGCGGCGCCTCGGCCAGCAGCCGCTCCAGCGTCCCGGACAGCACGCTGAGCGAATTCTTCATGTCGTGCGCGGTCGAGGCGAGGAACAGGAACAGCTCTTGCGGGCGAGATTGGTCGTCCATCGGTTGGCGTGGTTGCATGGCGGTAATTTCCGTATGGAAAATTATAACCGCGTTGGCTGGTTCTTATTGTTCTGGATCAGTCGGAATGCAATGTGGCCCGCGCGGGGCGCGGCGTGCGCGCAACACGAAGCGCGCCGGATCGAGTGCGTCGGCCAGGGAAGCCTCCAGCGGCAGCGGTTCGCCTTCCAGCCCGGCCGCGAGCAGCTCGGCCGCCAGCGGCGCCCAGGTGATCCCGCGCGAGGCATAGCCGAGCAGGCTGTACAGGCCCGGGTAGCGCGGCACCTCGCGCAGCCGTTCGGTGCCGCCGGCCGCGTCGAAGTCGGGCAGGCGGCCCACCAGGGGCAGCCGGTCCGGCGCCACCGTGCGAAAGCCCACCCGCCCCTTGAGCGGCGCCTTGGCGGCCGCGTGCGGATCGGACAGCAGCGCGCGCAGCTTGGCCAGGTTGTCGTCGTGGCTGGACTGCCACAAGGCGGGGTCGGGGTCGGTATCGTAGGTCGCGCCGGCGCAGCAGATGCCGTGCGAAGCGGGCGTCACATAGGCCTCGCGGCACAACACCAGCGGCAGCGCCGGCAACGTGGCGGCGTCGATGTGCGACACCTGGCCGCGCAGCGCCGCGAGCGGCAGCCGCGCCGCCTGCGGAAACTGCGCCGCGCCCGCGCCCGACGCAAGGATGACGGTCGCGGCGCGCGCCAGCACCTGGCCTTGCTCGTCGATGACGGTCCACTCGTCGCCCGCGCGTTCGAGCCGCGCGCCGCAGGCACCGAAATGTGCCTGCAGCCGGCTGCCGCAGGCGGCCAGCATCGCTTCGCATACGCTGCCCGGGCGTGCCCAGCCGCCCTGCGGGAACAGCCAGCCGCCATCGGGCGCCGGCAGGCCAAGCAGCGCCTCGGCCTCGGGCTGTTCCAGCCAGCGCGCGAACTGCGGCGGATAGTGGCCGGATGCCGCGATTGCGCGCTGTACCTGGGCGTGCGCAGCGTCGCGCGCAAGCTGCAGCACGCCACAGGCAGCGCCGTCGATCGCGCGGCCGATCCCGCCCAGCCCCTCCCAGTAGCGCAGCGCGTATAAGAAGGCCGAGCGCACCAGGCGTGTGGGGATGTTGTCGTCCTTCGACACCAGAGGCATGAAGATGCCCGCGTGGTTGCCCGACGCTTCCATCGCCGGCCGCGCATGGCGCTCGATGAGGGTGACTTCCCAACCGCGCGCGCACAGGCGCTCGCAGGCGGCCGAACCGGCGATGCCGGCGCCGATCACGATGGCGCGGCGCTGCGGCGTGGCCGGCACGGGCAGGCGCGGCTTGCGGCTGGCGAAATGCGCTTCGCTCGGGCTGGCCTCTTCGAACGCAAAGCCTTCGCCGGCCAGCGCCGCCGCTTGCGCGGCACTGAGGCCGGAAGCCTGCAACTGCGCGTGGGCCGCCGCGATACGGGCCAGCGGCCGCGCGAACGCAGTGCCCTCGCGCGCGATGCCATGCAGGCGGATGAAGTCGAGCCGCGCCACCAGTTGGGCCAGCGCGATGTCGAGCGGCGCCGACAGCAGGTCCAGCGTCACGCCGGGCTCGGCCTGCGGGATGCGGTGAAAGCCGGGCATGAGGCCATCAGCGCGCGCCACCACATGCAAGCGCGCTGGCCGCAGCGGATCGTCGCGCCACGCCTGCACCAGCGCGCGCACGCCGCTACCGTCGCCGTAATCGGTGTCGAACACGGTGTAGCGCTCACGGCCGCGCCAGTGCAGCAGCATGTCCACTTCAGCGCCCCGTGTGGCAGAAGCAGTCGGGATCGTGGTCGTCCACCATGCCGATGCCCTGCATGTAGGCATAGATGATGGTGGAGCCGACGAACTTGAAGCCGCGCTTGGACAGGTCTTTCGAGATGCGGTCCGACAGTTCGGTGCGCGCCGGGCGCTCGCCCCTGGCCCAGCGGTTCACGATCGGCTTGCCGCCCACGTGCGACCACAGGTATTGGTCCAGCGTCAGGCCGCCATCGAGCATCGTCAGGTAGGCGCGGGCATTGGTGATGGTTGCCGCCACCTTGAGCCGGTTGCGCACGATGCCCGGGTTGGCCAGCAGCTCGGCCACCTTGGCATCGTCGTAATGCGCGATCTTGCGCGCGTCCCACTGGTCGAAAGCGGCGCGGTAATTCTCGCGCTTGTTGAGGATGGTCTCCCAGGACAGGCCGGCCTGCGCGCCTTCGAGGTTGAGCATCTCGAACAGGCGCAATTCGTCGTGGCAGGGCACGCCCCATTCTGTGTCGTGGTAGGCGAGGTAACGCGGATTGGCCGGGTTGGCCCAGGTGCAGCGGATCTTGTTCATGGGCGGCAGTATACCTTCCGGCGGGCGGCGCCGGACCTGCCCGCGAGGATAGGTTAAGATTGCATTTTTGACAGCTAACGAGGAGAGGCGATGAAGCAGTTTGAAGCAACGCTGGCGTGGCGCCGCGGCAGCCAGCCATTCCTGGACCAGCGCTACAGCCGCGCGCACGAATGGCGTTTCGATGGCGGAACCAGCGTGCCCGCATCCTCCTCGCCGCTGTCGGTACCGGTGCCGATGTCGGACCCGGCCTGCGTCGATCCGGAAGAGGCGCTGGTGGCCGCCGCATCCAGCTGCCACATGCTGTTTTTCCTGTCGCTTGCAGCGCAGCGCGGCCTGGTGGTGGATGAGTACTTCGACCACGCGCTCGGCGTGCTGGACACCGACCGCGACGGCAAGCTGTCGATGACGAGGATCGTGCTGCGGCCGCGCATCACCTGGGCCGGCCCGGCGCCGGATGCCGCAGCGCTGATGCAGATCCACCATATCGCGCACGAGAAGTGCTACATCGCCAGCTCGCTCAAGGGCGAAGTGGTGGTCGAGGAGGCGCCCTGATGTACATGCCGCGCGCAAACGAGGAAACCCGGCTCGACATCATGCACGCACTGGTGGCCGACCACCCGCTCGGGGCCCTTGTGCGCATGGGCGACGACGGGCTGGTAGCCGATCACATTCCGTTCGAGATTGCCGCGCCCACGCCGGATGCGCCCTTCGGCGTGCTGCGCGCACACGTTGCGCGCGGCAACCCGCTCTGGCGCAACGACGGCGCGCAGGTCATGGTGCTGTTCCAGGGGCCGGCGTCCTACATCACGCCCGAGCTGTACGAAGAAAAGGCACGCAGCGGCAAGGTGGTGCCGACCTGGAACTACGCCGTCGTGCACGCGCACGGCAAGCTGCGCGCCATCGATGACCGCGAATGGGTGCTCGACTTCGTGCGGCGCCTGACCAACCGCCACGAAGCCGGCCGCGCCACGCCGTGGCAGGTGTCGGACGCGCCGCAGGAATACACCGACGCGCTGCTCAAGGCGATCGTCGGCATCGAGATCCCGATCCAGCGCCTGGAAGGGAAATGGAAGATCAGCCAGAACCGCAGCGCGGAGGATTACGCACGCATGGCGGCCGGGCTGGCCTACACCGGCAGCGGCGCACCGCTGGCGCAGCTGATGCGGGAGTGGCACCCGGCAGCCTGACGTAATTGCAGCGTGCGGCTTGCACGCCAGCGAAGCGAGGCCGCCAAAGCTGGTGTCAGCGCGTGCACGTCGTCCCGGCGAAGGCCGGGACCCATGGACAGCTCGCGTTGTCGAAAAGCCGCCGCGAATGCGCACGCTCAGCATGGGTCCCGGCCTTCGCCGGGACGACGGTGGGTCGTGGTCGACGTGAACGCGAACGCAGCGGGCTGGACCAGTCACCGGCCAGTTCAACCCGTCGCGCTGCCCCTTACTTGCCCGACGTCGTGCCCGACTTGGGTGCCGGCATCTGCTGGGCCGACTTCAGGTGCTGCTCGACCACCGGCGCCATCTTCGATGCCAGCGCCTTCACGTCCGGGTCCTTGGCTTTCTTCTCGTCGGCGAGCAGCATGCTGTGCACTTTCTTGTGGTCGGCCAGGCCGGCCTGCGCCATGTAAGCCTTGTCGAACGCGTCGCCGCTCATTGCCTGCAGCTTGGTCGCCATGGCCTTGTGCTTGGCGTCCGGCTCGGTGGGCAGGGTGACCCCCTTCTGCTGCGCGACTTGCTGCACGTCGTTCAGCGCCTTGGTGTGATCGTCGATCATCTGCTGGGCGAAGCTTTTCACCTGGTCGTTCGAGCTCTTGCTTTGGGCAATCTTGCCGGCCTCGATCTCGGAAATGTTGGCCAGCGCCATGTTCTTCAGGATCGTCTCGTCGCCCTTGGCCAGCGTGCTCTTGCCCGTGGTGCCGGCCGCCGTTGCGCCTGCCGCCGCGGCGCCGCCGGTGGCGGCGCTGCTGCCCGAGCTGCCCTGGCTGCCGCTGGTCCCGCTGGACTCTTTGCTGCCATGGGAGTTGGTCTTGCCCTGACGTTTTTCCATGCCCTGGCTGTCGGTGTTGCCGACCGTACCCTCGCGCGTGGTCTTGCCGGTGGCGGTGGACGACGCGCCGGCGCCGGTGGTGTCCTGCACCCCGGTCATGCCGCCCTGGCTGCCGGCGCTGGTGCTTCCCTGGGCGCCGCTGGTGCCACGCATCTGCTCGTCCTTGCCGCGGCTGTCGGTGCTGCCGGCAGTGCCTTCACGCGTGGTCTTGCCTTGCACGGCGGTAGCGTCCTGGCCGCTGCCCGAGGTGCTTGCGCTGCCGCTGGTGGTCTGCGCATACACACCGAATGTACTGAACATTGCCGCGACGGCGGTGACGGTCAGCAGTCTCTTCAACACTTTATTGTTGTGCATGATGTTCTCCTGTAGGTTTGTTGTGGGGCAGGCGCGGCCTGGCGCCCCGCTCCTGTTCATTTTGACAATCATGTTCGCTTGCGAGTTCGTAAAGGAATCGCGCAGCGTCGGACGATATCAAGCTCACAATATCGGGCTGTCGCAGTGTATCCCCACACTTTTTTCCACAGCGCCCGTTAGCCAACAGGAAAGTTTATGAACGGCAGGGCGAAAAAAAGCCAGGCGCGCGGCCTGGCTTTGACGACGGCGGCAACGCTTAGCGGAAGCTGAGCGCGGACGTCAGGTCGCCCGGTCCGCGTGCGCCACGCTCGGCAAAGGCGGCGTCGCGCGCGGCGAGCCCTTCAAGCAGCGGCAGGTCGTGCAGGCGCGTGATGAAGCGCAGGATCGAGGTGGTGTCGTAGAAGTTGTGGTCCACCGCCCCCTTCTTCGCGAACGGGGACACGACGATCGCCGGCACGCGCGAGCCTGGCCCCCAGCGGTCGCCCTTGGGCGGCGCCACGTTGTCCCACCAGCCGCCGTTCTCGTCGAAGGTCACCACGATCACCATGTTCTTCCACTGCGGCGACTTCTTCAGGTGCTCGATCACGTTGGCCACGTGCGCATCGCCCGACTCGATGTCCGAGTACCCGGCGTGCAGGTTCAGGTTCCCCTGCGGCTTGTAGAAGGCGACCGCCGGCAGGCGGCCCGCGATCGCGTCCGCCAGGAAGCGGTTCGAGATCGGGCTGTCGCCCAGGCCGCCGTCGAGCAGGTGCTTTGCGCGCGCGGCGGTACCGGGCGCGTACTGGCGGAAGTAGTTGAACGGCTGGTGGTGGTACTGGAAGTTCGGCTTGCTGCCCTCGCCCCGGTGCTCCAGCGCGGCCTGCCAGGCGCTCGCGTACCATGCCCACGACACCCCCCGTTCCGACAGCACGTCGCCGATGGTCTTGTAGGTCTGCGGCGGCAGCACGTCCGGATCGCGCGGGTCGGCCGTGGACGGGTCGCCGCCCGGGCCGGGCCTGACCCAGCTGGGCTGGTACGGCGGCGCCATCGTGTTGACCGTGTAGCCGTCCGGCGTGATGTTGCCGTCATTGACGAACTGCGGCGGGCCATCCAGCGCCGAGCGCGGCGACCTGGACGACATCTTCAGGCGCACGCCAAGCGGCCCGTCCTCGAGCACCGCGATGGTCTTGCTGGCCGGGGTCGAAGCGGCGTCGAAGTATTCCGGTGGACGCGCCGCGATCAGGAACTGGTGGTTCAGGTAGGAGCCGCCGAAGGCGCCCATGAAGAAGTTGTCGCACAGGGTGTATTCGCGCGCGATCTGCCACAGGCCCAGGTTCGTTTGCGTTTCGCCGTAGTAGCCCATCACCAACCCGCCAGCGTCCGACCAGGCCGCGAAACCGTCGTTCTTGCCGCCGTTGATCTGCATCTGGTTCTGGTAGAAGCGGTGCCACAGGTCGCGCGTGACCAGTCCTTCCGGCAGCGGATTGCCCTCCAGGTCCTTCAGCTTGTACGGCGCGTTGGGCAGGCCCGAGACCTGGTTCTCCGCGATCACGTAATCCTTGCCACCGATGTTCTGCCGTTCCGGCACCATGCCGCCCCAGACCTTCGGCAAGGCCGGCAACACCGAACCGTCACGGTCGCGCTGGACGCTGGCCTCCCGGCTCACGGCGGACAGCGGCGCGGCGGTGCCGGGAAAATTGGCGAACAGGTTGTTGAAGCTGCGGTTCTCGAGGAAGATCACGACCACGTTCTTCACCTGCGCCTTGAGCTTGGCGTTCAGGCTCTTGGCCGCGCTGGCATGGGCAGTGGCCGCGTCGGCCACGCCGGGCAAGGTGGCCGACAGGCCGGCTGCGGCTGCGGCCTGGAAGATGCGGCGGCGCGATGGGTTGTCGGGCAGGTCGTCGCCCGGCTGCACGGAATCGTGGTCTTGCACTTGCTCTCCTGGTTCTTGCTGGCGTAGCGCCAAGGGAGCAATGATTATCCGTGTTTTGCCTTGAAGAACCAAACGCCGTCAAATGCCTGTCACATCCGATGGCGACAATGGCGGCACTCGCAGCGGCAATGCGGGTTGGCGGCGGCGGCCGCCCTACCGGCGTCGGCGGTCGGGAAATATACCGGCACCAGTTTATTGGACGCTCTTGCGTCCCACCACGATGTGCAGCACGAAGAGCCCGGCCACCGCCAGGCCCACGATCCAGTGCACGGCGGACCAGAGCGGGCGGTCCGCTTCGCTCGCGACGTAGTACAGGCCGTAGCCGGTCAGCGCGAGCAGAAGCAGCGTGGCGATCATCGCCCATCCCGTCACCAGGTTGCGGCCGGACTTGAGCGCGCGGCGGATGTGCACGTGGATCAGGCTGCCCATGAAGAACAGCGCCACCATCGCGGCCAGGCCGTGCAGCTTCATGGCCCACGGCTCGAACGGGTTGACGGTCTCGCCGAACTCGCTCACGGGTCGCAGGAAATAGCGCAGCACCAGCCACGCGACGCCGGAAGCGAGCAGCGCGGCGCCGGTAGCGTAGATGGCGCGCCGGTGCCAGCGTTCCAGCTTGAAGGACAGCCGCGGGCGCACCGCGGCGGGGGGATTTTGCGTCATGGTTCACACCAAAAAAGCACTGGCGCCGCAAGCCGCAAGCGCCGGATGGTTGGCGTCGCCGGTGGCCAGCACCACCTTGGCCAACGCGTCGGCCAGCACGCAGCGTGGCGCACGCACCGAGGCGCTGCGATCCAGCGTGAGCGCCGTGCCGTCGCGTGCATCGACCAGCGCGCTGACCTGCCGGCCACCGCTGCTGCGGCGCGAAAAATAGCTGGCCGAGGTGGCGAGCGCTTCGTTGGCCAACATGATACGCGATGCGGCCTGTCCCGGCGTGATCGGCGAGCGCACCGCCACCGGCATCGGGGACGGGCCGAACACGCGCAAATCGCCGCCGGCGTTGACGCAGCCCTCGGCAATGCCGGCCTGGCGCAGCGCGTCTGCCGCCAGGTCCACGGCATAGCCCTTGGCGATGCCGCCCAGGTCGATCCAGCCCGGCGCCAGCTTGCGCACGCGCTTGCCCTCGTCAAGCGCGATTACTTCCTGCACCGGGCGCGCTTGCGGGCGCGCGGGCGCGGGGGCCGGCAGCACGTCCCACGCTACCAGCCGCGGCGCGCAGGCGATATCGAACACACCATCGGACAGCTCGGCCAAATCCAGCGCGATGCGCAACACCTGCCAGGTGTCGGCGTCCACCTCGACCGCGTCGCCCGGGTCGCCGCGGTTCACGCGTGAGACGTCGCTGGCGGCGTCGTGAAAACTCATCAGCCTGTGCACGCGCGCCACCTCGGCGAACGCGGCATCGGCCGCCGCAAGGTCGTGCGCGCCGGGGATGGTCACCTCGACCATCGTGCCCAGCCAGGGCTGCGCGCGGCGGATCATTTGGCCAGCGCCACCTGGGCCACGGCGGCGATGCGGCGGACACCGTCGGTAATGTGGGTGCACGACAGCGTGGCGCCGCTGATGTTCTGGATGCCGCCGCCGATTGCCAGGCCCCCGCCCTTGGCGGTCTTGCCCACGAACTGCTTGCGCCACGCGGCCAGGCGCACTTCGCCGCCGTGGCTTTCGCGGTAGGTCAGGATCTCGACCTGGCGCACGCTGGCGTCAGGGTTGATGCCGACCGCGTACGAGATCAGCTCGAACTTGCCGACCACGTCGTCCAGCACCATGTAGCCGAGCAGCGCATCGCCCTTGTACGCGCCCACCACGCGCCACTGCACCGAGCGCGCCGGCAGGCCGGACAGCTGTTCGACCTGCCTCATCTGCGCCGCGTCCAGCGAAAGCGGGTGCGGCTTGAACCCATCGGCCTCGGGGAACATCAGCTTTTGCGCCTGTTCCGGGCTCAGGTACTGCGTGGCGAACGCGGGCGCGCTGGCGGCGCCGGCGACGAGCAAGGTCAGGGGCACGTAACGCATGGCTGGATACCTCAATAAGAGAAGCCGACGCCGAGGTTCACCCGGTCTTGCGACTTATCGTCACGGAATTTCTGGTAATCGGCCTTGAGCACCACGCCCTGCCCGACCAGGAGGTTGGCGCCCACGGTGGCAACGCGCTCATACCCCGCGGACGGCACGCCCAGGCCCGCCGGCAGCGCGCTGTAGCTGCGCGCGGTGTTGAAGCTCTCGAAGCGCGCGAACGGGCTGAGCGTGAAATCGCTCTTCTGCCACAGCTTGTACGCGGCTTGCAGGTACCAGCCGGCAAAGCTGCTCGGAACAAGGGTCGGGTTGCCGACGAAGGTGGCGTTCAGGGCGTTGGTGTCGGTGATGCGGCCGTAGGCCCACAGCGCCGACAAGTCCCACGCGCCTGGCGTGTAGCGGGTGTGCAGGTCCCACAGCGTCACGCGCGCGCCCTGCGCCGGAAAGCCTGCGGTCGCGTGGCCCGCCTTGCCGGTGAAGACCGAGCCACCCACCAGCAGGCCCGGATAGCCGCGCCAGTTGAGCGCCCCGTGCAGCGCCAGGTCGCGCGACTTGGCAAGCTGGCCTTCCTGGTGGATCGAACCGAGCGGCGACTCGCGGCCTTCCTCGGAGGCCGGGTCCCACTTGGTCAGGTCAAAGCCGGTGGTCAGGCCGGCGTCCCAGGTGAAGCCCTCGCCAAATTCGCCGGTCAGGCCCACGCCGGCCTCGCGCCAGGTGGTCGGGATGATGCGGGTCTCGACGAAGTTGCGTTCCACGCCGTAATACGCGGTCGGCTCGTGGTTCTGGTTCAAGAGGCCCACCGGCATCAGGAACAGGCCGGCCTTGGCGCGCAGGCCGCCGGCGAATTCGCGCTCGACATACAGCTGCTCGACCTCGGCCTCGCCCTTGTCCTCGGCCGACGCGATGGCGTGCTCCCATTCGAATTCGGACACCAGCTTGGTCTTCTCGTCGAAGCGGTGCTGGAAGCCGATGACCGCACGCCGCACGTCGGTCTGCGAGCCGCTGGCATTGCGCACCGGGTGGTTGTAGTTGACTTCGCCGTAGCCGGTGAGCACGGTGTCCTGGCTCATCGCGCTGGCCGGGGTGGCGGTCATGGCCGCGATGGGTGCCGGCGCGTTGGACGGGACCTGGAGCGGTGCGCCGGCGGCCCGCACGACGGGTGCGGCCGGTGCGGCGGGTGCGGGCGCTGGCGCCGGCGCGGCGGCAGCCTGCGCCTTCTGCGCCGCCAGCTCGGCCTTCACCTTCTCCAGTTCCGCCGCCAGCTGCTCGACCCGTTTTGCCAGGTCCGTTTCCTGCGCCATGGCGGCCATCGGGGCCAGGAAGGCGGCGCCCAGCGCCGCAGCGATCAATTTCTTTTTCATTTTCTGCTCCGTGAATGGTTATGGTCGGTAGCCGTCGGTCAGCGTGCCCAGGAATTGGACAAGATCGGCGATCTCGGTTTCATCCAATGCGGGGGTCATGCCCGGCTGGCGGTTGTAGGGGGCCTCGCTGGTGTTCACGTTCTTGCGGAACTCCGGCGGCAAATCGTTGAACTTCTGCACCACCCCGTCCGGGCCGGCCGGGTACCAGCGCTCGGGATTGGTGTCGCGCGTCACGTAAAAGCGCACCACGTCGGTCAGGTTCGAGAACGCGCCGTTGTGGAAGAAGCTCTTGCGGGTGGCCACGTTGCGCAGGGTCGGCACCTTGAACGCGCCGCACAGGTCGGTGCGTGTCGTCAGGTCGGTGCGGTCCGGGCCGCACAGGCCCAGGTCGTAGTAGGCGGGGTTGCTGGTGGCCGGGATGCGCGTATTGCGCGGCACGCCCAGGTTGTCGTAGCTGAAGTCGGTGAACAGCGGCGCGCTGCCGTCGGCGCCGCGCGCGCTGGTATGGCAGGCCGCGCAATTGCCCTTGTTCGGGTTGTTGAACAAGGCCAGGCCGCGCAGCTCGGCATCGCTGAGCATCACTTTGCCGGCCAGGAACTGGTCGTATTTCGAATCGAAGGGCGTGAAGCGCGGGTCTTCCTTCTCGAACTGCTGCAGCGCGAACTGGATGCGGCTGAATGCCTGTTCCGCGTTATCGAAGATGGCAGTGCCGAACACGGCGCGGAACTGGTCGGCGTAGGTGGCCTGCTTGAGCTTGGCTACCACGTCGGCCTTGCTGCCGTTGGCCATCTCGTGCGGGGCCAGGAAGGGGCGCTCGGCCTGCTCGGCCAGCCTCTGCGCGCGGCCGTCCCAGGTGAAGCCGCCCACCGGCGTGCCGTCCGCCTCGAAATGGAAGGCGGGCGTGGCCTGCATGTAGCGCAGCGACGGCGCGGCGCGAAAACCCACTACCATGCCGTCCGGCCCGCCGAGCTCCACCGCCAAGCCGCTGGTCGGGCCGTGCCCGTTGGCCGGATTGTGGCAGCTTGCGCACGACTGCCTGCCCGAGGCCGACAGCGACACGTCGCTGAAGATCTTTTCGCCCAGCGCGGCGGCTTGGCTGAGCGAGGACACCGATTCCACCGGCGCCTGCACCGGCGTGGCGCTGCCGCCGCCTCCCCCGCCGCAGGCTGTGAGCGCGACGGCGGTCAGCACCGCAAGCAGGGTCGGGAGGCGTGGCGTGGTAGGCATGTTGTGGGATGAGCGCAAATCTAAATGAGAATGATTCTAATTTGCGATCATGTCGATTGCAACACTTTGTTGCGAAATGGCAGCGATGACGCATGAGATGGCTCATCGTTTGGGCGAAAAATGGGGGAAGGACTGGGAAGAGAAACCTCATCCCGGCGCACGCCGGGATCCATGCTGAGCCGGCTACTTCGGTAGCTCAGCATGGTCCCCGGCTTGCGCCGGGGCGACGGGGCATTCGTGCTGGCAGGACCTCAGTCGTGCAGCTGCGCCTGGTTCGCAACGGCAAACACCGCCGCCTGCACACGGCTGGCCAGCTTGAGCTTGCGCAGCACGTTCTGGACGTGGATCTTGACCGTGCTCTCGGCCAGGTCGAGCGCGCGCGCGATCGCCTTGTTGCTGTCGCCGCGCGCCAGGCACGCCAGGATCTCCTTTTCGCGCGCGGTCAGCTTGTCCAGCTCCGAGGGCGGGCGCGCAGGCGCGGCGCCGGCCGTGATCTGGTCCATCAGCTTGCCGGTCATCGCCTCGGCCACCACCTTCTCGCCGGCGGCCGCGCGGCGGATGGCGCGCACCAGGAAATCGGTCTCGATGTTCTTGACCAGGTAGCCGCTGGCGCCGGCGCGGATCGCCAGCGTCAGGTCGTGTGCCTCTTCCGACACCGTCAGCATCAGCACCTTGCAGCCGGGGCACTCCTGCAACATCAGCTGCAGCGTCTCGACACCGGAGATGCCCGGCATGTTCAGGTCCAGCAGCACCACGTCCGGCCGCAGCTGGCGCACGCGCTTGACTCCCTCCACGCCGTCCGGCGCTTCGCCCACGACGACGAACTCGCCCTGGCGCTGCAGCAGCGAGCGGATCCCGCTGCGAAACAGCGCGTGGTCGTCCACCAGCAGCACGCTGATCGGTTTCACTGTCTCTTCGGTTTGCACGAAATCCCCCTTGTTCAAGCGGCGTGCCGCATTTCCATCGGCAGCCGCAGCGTGACCCTGGTGCCGGCGCCTGGCGCCGACTGGATGTCCAGCGTGGCGTCGATGCGCGCGGCGCGCTCGCGCATGATATGCAGCCCGACCTGGCTGTCCTTGCGCTCCAGGACCGCCGACGCATCGAAACCAGCCCCGTCGTCCTCGATCGAGAGGACGAAATCGTGGCGGTCGTGCAGGCGCACCAGCACATGGCTTGCGCCGGCGTGCTTGCGCACGTTCGACAGCGCCTCCTGCACGATGAACAGGATCTGCAGCTGCTGCTCGCCCGGGAACGGCGCGCCGTCCTCGCCGTCGCTCTGCAATTCGACCACGATGCCGGCCTGCTGGCGGAACTTGTTGATCGTCATTTGCAGCGACGCCAGCAGGTTCCCCTCGTGCAGGCGGCTGCGGAAGTTCAGCAGCAGCTCGCGCACGTCCTGGTAACTTTCCTCCACCCCGGCCCGCAGCGCAGGCACGATGTCGCAGGCTTCGTCCAGCCGCTTGGCCGCGAGCGACTGCTCCATCATCTGCACCTGCAAATTCAGGAAGTTCAGGCCCTGCGCAATGCTGTCGTGCAGGCCACGCGCGACCAGGTTGCGCTCTTCCGAGATCGCCATCTCGCGCTCGCGCACGAAATAGCGTTCATTCTCGATCGCCACGCCCAACTGCGCCCCCATCGATTCGAGCAGCGCACGCTCGCGCTCGTCGAACTGGCGGGCGCATTTGAAGTGCAGGTTGAAAAAGCCCAGGTTCTGCTCGTGCGCGAAGATGTGGAACAACGACACGGTCTGGAACCCCGCGCGCCGGCATTCGAGCGTGGGCCCGGCCGGCGCCTGGCGCAGGTCATGCACCAGCGCCACCTTCTTCACGACCGCTTCGCCGCACAGGCATTCGCCCACTTTCAGGCAGTGCTCGGCCTCGACCAGGCGCGCCGGAATGCCCTTGTGCGCCACCATGTGCAGGTTGCCGCGGTTGGGATCGAGCACGCGCACCGAGCCGCCATCGGCCTTGAAGTACTCCATCAGGCGCGCCAGGAAGCCCTCGCACATCGCATCCACCGGCAGGCGCTGCTGCAGGAAGGCCGCGCTGTCGTACAGCAGCGCCAGTTCGCCGTTCTGCGCTTCCAGCGCGGCGGTCTTGCTGCGCACCAGTCCTTCGAGGTCGCCGTACAACGATTGCAGGCGCGCCGCCATCTGGTTGAAGCCGTGCGCCACCTGGCCGAACTCGTCGTCGCTGTCCACCGCCACGCGCACGCTGAAATCCTCGTCGCCCATGCGCATGATGCCCTGGTGGATGCGCATGACCGGCGCCACGATCAGGCCGAACAGCACGTACACCAGCGTTACCGTGCTGGCCACCGCCATCGCCAGCAGCGCCATCTGCGAGGCGCGCAGCCAGAACATGCGGCGCTCGCTGTCCGTTTCGATGGCGCGCACCAGCGCATCGGCGTCCCTGACGAAACCATCGATGAGCGCCTCGCAGTGCACCAGCGCCTGCATCGACTGGCTGCCCGGCGCCGCCGCGAGCACCGACAACGCGGCCGGCCGCACCGCGTCGTTCCAGTAGGCCGACACACGGGAAAATTGCGCGTGGATGGGTTGTGCCGGCGGCAGCACGAGCGGGCGTTGGGGATCGCCCTTGCGCAGCTGCCAGATGGCCGTGCCCAGGGCATCGAGCTGGCGGCGCGCCTCGTCGGCGGCCTCGGCGCGTTCGCCGCGTGCCGCCCGGGCCAGCTCGAGCGAGAGCCGGTAGCTCGCCATGCGCAGCTTGCCGGTTTCGTTGATGGCCGCGGCGCTGCCCTGCAGCTGCCAGGACAGGTACAGGGTGGTCCCGATCATGACCAGGGCCACGGCCAGAAAGCCGACAAGTACGCCGACGATCTTGGTCGACAGTGAACGCCGTACCGGTACCCGCTCAGTTTCCGACATTGCCGCTTCTTTCATGGGGGCGCTGCGCCCGTTCCCGACAGTATATACCCGCGGTTCATGCCATCAACCTACCATCTAGCCACCCGTTTGCGCCATGAACCGGATCACCTTTTCCGGCCTTTCTTCAAATTCGTGCCGCTGCGGCTTGCGCTCCACCGCGGCGCGGATCGCGGCCTCCAGTTCGCCATCGCTGGCGCCGCCGCGCAACAGCGGGCGCAGCGCAACGCTGTCGTCCTGGCCCAGGCACAGGTAGAGCGTGCCGTCCACGCCCAGCCTGACGCGGTTGCAGGTGGCGCAGAAGTGCTGCGACATCGGCGTGATGAAACCGATGCTGGCGCGCCCATCGGGCGTGGCGAGGTAGCGCGCCGGTCCGCCCCCCAGCTCCACTGCCTGGGGCACCAGTGCGAAGCGCTCGCGCAAGCGCGCCTGCACCAGGGCCAGGCTCAGGAACGACGCGCCGCGCCCGGTGTCACCCACCGGCATCGCCTCGATCAGGCGCAGTACGAAGCCGCGCTCGATGCAGAACGCCGCCATGTCCTCGATCTCGCTCTCGTTCACGCCGCGCATCGCGACCATGTTGATCTTGATCGGCTCGAAGCCCGCTTCCTGCGCCGCCCGCAAGCCGGCCAGCACCAGCGGCAGGCTGTCGCGCCCGGTGATGCTGGCCATGCAGGATCGGTCGAGCGAATCGAGGCTGACGTTGATGCGCCCTACCCCGGCCTGGCGCAGCGCGTGCGCATGGCGCGCGAGCGTGGTGCCGTTGGTGGACAGGGACAGGTCGCGAATGCCAGGCAAGGACGACAGCCGCGCAGCGAGTAGCGGCAGGCCACGGCGCAGCAGCGGCTCGCCACCGGTCAGGCGCACACGCGAGGTGCCCAGCCGCGCAAACGCGGCGACCACGCGCTCGATCTCGTCGAACATGAGCCAGGACTCCAGCTCCTCGAATCCCTTGAAGCCGGCCGGCAGGCAGTAAGTGCAGCGCAAGTCGCAGCGGTCGGTCACCGACAGGCGCAGGTAGTCGATCGAGCGGCCAAAGCGGTCACGTAACATCGCGGTTCTCCTTCCAGCGCTACTGGACCAGCGGCGTGGCCGCACCATCGAGCTCGATGCCCTCGATCGCCGCGCGTCCGGCCAGCAGCCTGAGGTACTGGTGCAGCGCGCGCTGCCAGCTGCTGCCGGACAGGTGGTCGGCGATGCGCTGGCGGACCAGTTCGAACGGTAACGGCGTACCGTCGATCCGCCGCGTGACCTGCACGATGTGCAGGCCGAAGCGCGACTCCACCGGGCGCGGCGCGAACTGGCCTTCGGCAAGGCGGAACAGCACCTGTTCGAATTCGGGTACGCACTGGCCGCGCGTCAGCTGTCCAAGGCTGCCGCCCTGCGCGCCCGACGAGCAGTTGGAATACTTGGCCGCAAGCTCGCCGAAACGTTCCGGGTCGCGGCGCAGTTCTTCGAGCACCGCGCCGGCGGTCTCGCGCAGCAGCGCCAGTGGCGCCTCCGGCGTCACCTGGAACAGGATATGACGCGCCTCCACCAATGGGCTGGGTGCGAAGCGTTCGAGGTTGGCGGTGTAGAACCGCACGCAGCTGTCCAGGTCAGGTTCGGGCACGGCCACTTCGCGCGCAAACAGGGCCTCGATGCGATCGTCCTCGGCCTCGCCATCCACGTCCAGCCGATCCGCCTCCTGCAGCAGCAGAGTGCGCAGGACCACTTCGTGCACACTCTCGGCGAGCGGGTTGGCAGCCTGCTGGTGCCAGGCCAGTTCGGCCTGGATGCGCTCGTCCGTGATGACCACGCCATTGACGCTGATTCCCATGATCGCTCCTTCAGCGCACGCGCACCAGTTGCCAGGCGCGGCGCAGGTAGCCTGCCGCGCCGAAGCCGCTCCACACGTGCACCAGCCGGGTGAACGGGAAGATGAGGAACAGCGACATGCCCATGAACAGGTGCAGCTTGAACACCAGCGGCACGTCGGCGATGAAGCCGGCGGCATCGCCGCGCAAGGTCACCACGTGCTGCGCCCAGGTCATCAGCTGCACCATGACGTGACCATCGGTGTGCGAGGCCGAGACGAAGATCGAGGCCAGGCCGAGCGACAGCGCCACCAGGATCCAGCCGAGCACCAGCTTGTCGCGCGCGGTGGTGATCGCACGCAGCCGCTCGTTGCCAAAGCGGCGCGCGAGCAGGATCAATATGCCGAGCAGGCACAGGCTGCCCATCACGCCCCCGGCGGCCATGGCGAACATCTGCTTGGCCTGATGGCTCACGCCCAGCGCGTCCCACACCGCCACCGGCGTCAGCAGGCCCACGGCGTGGCCGAAGAACAGGCCCAGCACGCCGATGTGGAACAGCGTGCTGCCCAGGCGCAGGCTGCCCCGGTGCAGCAGCTGGCTCGACTCGGAGCGCCAGCTGTACTGCTCGCGATCAAAACGGACCAGGCTGCCGAGCAGGAATACGGCGAGCGCAATGTAGGGATAAATCCCGAATATGAAATGGTGCAGGTAGTCCATGTCCCTTCCTTTGTCAGACTGTCTTGCGTGGGCGCTGCGGGTAGAAATTGATCGGCTGGACGCCGCCTGTCGCACTTCCGAGCAGCGGTTCGGCGCCGTCCGCGCCCGGCCCGAAGGTCTCGAGCGCTTCGTCCATGTCGCGCACCGGCTGCACGTCCAGTTCGGCCGGCGCCACGCTGCTGAGCAGTTCCAGCGCGGCGAACACGCCGGCGTACGGACTGCCCTGCTGCGCCAGCTTGCGGCCGACGTGGGCCAGCACGTGCACCGCCTCGCCCAGCAGGTTCGCGCTCTGTGTTTCGTCCAGCAGCGACAGGAACTCGAGGAACAGCGGCACGTAGTCGGGCAGGTCGTCGCCCTCCATCTTCAGGCCGTGGCGCTGGTACTCCTGCATCAGGTCCACCATCGCCTGGCCGCGGTCGCGCGACTCGCCGTGGATGTGCTCGAACAGGTGCAGCGAATGCGACGGGTTGCGATCGAACGTGCCGACGTATTCTTGCTGCAGCTCGATCAGCTCGCCGGCGCTCAGGTGGACCAGTAGCGGCGTGACCTTGTCGTGCAAGGGCGAGCCGGTATGCAGCGCTGACTCGATCTCCGGCAGCGCCGCAACGAGCGCGGCGTCCGGATACTGCAGCAGGGCTGCCAGCGCGCGGTAGTAGCGCGCGTCGAAGGCGTAGGCGCTCACGCTGATTCCTCCTGCTTCTTCTTGCGCGACTTGGGCATCGAGACGAAGATCGTCGAGCCCTGCTGCTTCTTGCCGAACAGGCTCGCTTCGCTGACGCCGTCCGAGCAGCCGTTGCCGAAGCTGAAGCCGCACGAGCCCTTGTCGTTGAAGCTGTCCTCGACCATCTCCTTGTGACTGCTGGGGATGACGAAGCGGTCCTCGTAGTTGGCAATGGCCATGATGTGGTACATGTCCTCGACCGTCTCGCGCGTCAGGCCGACCTGGGCCAACAGGTCCAGGTCCTCGTGCTTGTCCACGTGCTTGCCGCGCATGTAGGCGCGCATCGCCAGCATGCGGTCGAGCGCGCGCAGCACCGGCACCTTGTCGCCGGCGGTGAGCAGGTTGGCCAGGTACTGCACCGGGATGCGCAGCGAGGCGGTGTCGGGCAGGATGCCATTCTTGCCCAACAGGCCCGATTCGGCCGCCGCCTGGATCGGCGACAGCGGCGGGATGTACCAGACCATCGGCAGCGTGCGGTACTCGGGGTGCAGCGGGAAGGCGATCTTCCAGTCCACCGCCATCTTGTACACCGGCGACTTGCGCGCGGCCTCCAGCCACGATTCCGGAATGCCCTGGCGGCGCGCTTCCTCGATCACCTTGGGGTCGTTCGGATCGAGGAACATCGACAGCTGCGCCTGGTACAGGTCACGCTCGTCCGCCACCGAGGCAGCGGCCTCGATCTGGTCGGCGTCGTACAGCAGCACGCCGAGGTAGCGGATGCGGCCCACGCAGGTCTCCGAGCACACCGTCGGCTGGCCGGCCTCGATGCGCGGGAAGCAGAAGGTGCACTTCTCGGCTTTGCCCGAAGACCAGTTGTAGTAGATCTTCTTGTACGGGCAGCCCGAGATGCACATGCGCCAGCCGCGGCACTTGTCCTGGTCCACCAGCACGATCCCGTCCTCCTCGCGCTTGTACACCGATCCTGACGGGCACGACGCCACGCAGGCCGGGTTCAGGCAGTGCTCGCACAGGCGCGGCAGGTACATCATGAAGGTGTTCTCGAACTTGCCGTACATGTCCTTCTGCATGTTGTCGAACAGCTTGTCGCGGCTGCGCTGGGCGAACTCGCCGCCCAGGTCGTCCTCCCAGTTCGGGCCCCACTCGATCTTGTCCATCTTCTGCCCGGTGATCACCGACACCGGGCGCGCGGTGGGCGGGGTCTCCGACAGCGGCGCGTTCTGCAGGCGCTCGTAGTCGTAGGTGAAGGGCTCGTAGTAATCGTCGATCGACGGCAGGTTGGGGTTGGCGAAGACGTTGGCCAGGATCCGCATGCGGCTGCCCTGGCGCGGCTCGATACGCCCGTTGGCATTGCGCTTCCAGCCGCCCTGCCATTTGTCCTGGTTCTCCCACTCCTTCGGGTAGCCGACGCCAGGTTTGGTCTCGACGTTGTTGAACCATGCGTACTCGACGCCGTCACGGCTGGTCCACACGTTCTTGCAGGTGACCGAACAGGTGTGGCAACCGATGCACTTGTCCAGGTTGAGCACCATGCCGATTTGCGCTCTGATTTTCATGCTTTACTCTCCCGTGGCGGCGCCGGCCAGCGGACGCTCGAGCCAGTCGATCTTGGCCATCTTGCGGACCACGACGAATTCGTCGCGGTTCGAACCGACGGTGCCGTAATAATTGAAACCCCAGGCCAGCTGCGCGTAACCGCCGATCATGTGGGTCGGTTTGGTCACCGCGCGTGTCACCGAGTTGTGGATACCGCCGCGCATCTTCGACGTCTCCGCGCCGGGCACGTTGACGATCTTTTCCTGGGCGTGGTACATCAGGGTCATCCCGGGCGGAACGCGCTGGCTGACCACGGCGCGCGCGGTGAGCGTGCCGTTCACGTTGAACACCTCGATCCAGTCGTTGTCCACAATCCCGGCCGCCTTGGCGTCTGCCTCCGACACCCACACGTGGGGGCCGCCGCGCGAGAGCGTGAGCATGCGCAGGTTGTCCGAGTAGGTCGAGTGGATGCCCCACTTCTGGTGCGGCGTGATCCAGTTGAGCACGATCTCCTGGTTGCCGTTCGGGCGCGCACCCAACATCGGCGCGATGGTGCGCGTGTCGATCGCGCGCTTGTACACGCAAAAGCCCTCGCCGAAGTCGCGCATCCAGCGGTGGTCCTGGTAGAACTGCTGGCGCCCGGTGAGCGTGCGCCAGGGGATCAGCTCGTGTACGTTGGTGTAGCCGGCGTTGTAGCTGACCTCTTCCGATTCCAGCCCCGACCAGGTGGGCGAGGAGATGATCTTGCGCGGCTGCGCCTGCACGTCGCGGAAGCGAATCGTGTCATGCTCGCGCGGCTTGGCCAGGTGGGTGTGGTCGCGCCCGGTGATCTTCGACAGCGCTTCCCATGCCTTGACCGCCACGTGGCCGTTGGTCTCAGGCGCCAGCGCCAGGATCATCTCGGCCGCGTCGATCGCGCTGTCCAGGCGCGGCTGGCCCTTCGACACGCCCTCTTCCTGCACGGTGCGGTTAATCCCGCGCAGCAGCTCGACCTCGTGCCCGGTCTTCCACGATATGCCCTTGCCGCCGTTGCCGACGGTTTCGAGCAGCGGGCCGACCGAGGTGTACTTGCGGTACACGTCGGCGTAGTCGCGCGCGACCACGGTCATCGCCGGCATCGTCTTGCCCGGGATCGGCTCGCATTCACCGGCGCGCCAGTCCTTCGGGTCGAACGGTTGGCCCAGCTCGCCCGGCGTGTCGTGCATCAGCGGCGTGAGCACCAGGTCCTCGCACTTGCCCAGCAGTTCGCCGCCGATCTCGCTGAATTTCTTGGCGATGCCCTTGTAGATCTCCCAGTCCGAGCGCGACTGCCACAGCGGCTGCACGGCTTCGGACAGCGGATGGATGAACGGGTGCATGTCCGACGTGTTCAGGTCGTCCTTCTCGTACCAGGTGGCGGTGGGCAGCACGATGTCGCCGTACAGGCAGGTGGTGGACATGCGGAAGTCAAGCACCACCAGGAGGTCCAGCTTGCCCTCCGCCGCCGGGCGCACCTTCACGTCGCGCGGCTTGATGCAGTCCGATTCGTCGCTGTTGACCGCGTTCTGGGTGCCGAGCAGGTACTTGAGGAAGTATTCGTGGCCCTTGCCCGAGCTGCCCAGGATGTTCGAGCGCCAGACGAACATATTGCGCGGGAAGTTGGCCGGGTTGTCCGGATCGTCGCACGAAAAGTTGAGCTTGGACTGGCGCATCTGCTCGACCGCGAACTGCACCGGGTCCTGGCCGGCGGCACGCGCCCGGCTGGTCACGTCCAGCGGATTGGTTTCCAGCTGCGGCGCCGACGGCAGCCAGCCGAGGCGCTCCGCCTTGGCGTTAAAGTCGATCAGCGCCATGCTGTCCACCTCGCTGCCGGCGGTCGGCGCGGCGATCGCGGAGGCCGGCAGCTTCTCGTGGCGCCACTGGCTGGTGTGCGCATAGAAGAACGAGGTGCCGTTCATCTGGCGCGACGGGCGCTGCCAGTCGAGGGCGAACGCCAGCGGCGTCCAGCCGGTCTGCGGGCGCAGCTTCTCCTGGCCCACGTAGTGCGCCCAGCCGCCGCCGGACTGGCCCACGCAGCCGCACATCATCAGCATGTTGATGATGCCGCGGTAGGTCATGTCCATGTGGTACCAGTGGTTCAGCGCCGCGCCCACGATCACCATGCTCTTGCCATGGGTCTTGTCGGCGTTGTCCGCGAACTGGCGCGCGACCGTGATCACGTCGGCGGCCTTCACGCCGGTGTGCTTCTCCTGCCAGGCGGGCGTGTACGGCACGTCGTCGCCGTAGTCGCGCGCCACGTTGGCGCCGCCGAAGCCGCGGTCCACGCCATAGTTCGCGAGCGTCAGGTCGTACACCGTGGCCACCCTGGCGATGCTGCCGTCGGCCAGCTGCAGGTGCTTGACCGGTACATTGCGCAGCAGGAGCGGGTCATGATCGTCGCCGCCGAAATACGGGAAGCTAACCGCCGCGATCTCGTCGCGGCAGCCCGCCAGCGACAGCAGCGGGTCGATAGCCTTGCCGTTCGCGCTCTTTTGCTCCAGGTTCCACTTGCCGCTCTCGCCCCAGCGAAAACCGATCGAGCCGGTGGGCGCCACGATGTCGCCGCTGGCCTCATCGATCACGAGCGTCTTCCATTCGGGATTATTGGTTTCGTCCAGGTTGCGGGCCAGGTGCGAAGCGCGCAGGAAGTAGTCCGGCACCAGCTTGCCCTCGTGCTCCTTGAGCAGCACCAGCATCGGGAAGTCGGTGTACTGCTTGGCGTACGAGCGGAAGTACTCCGACTTGCCGGTGGCGTGGTACTCGGACAGGATCACGTGGCCCATCGCCATCGCCAGCGCGGCGTCGGTACCCTGCTTGGGCGCGAGCCAGATGTCGCCGAACTTGGCCATCTCGCCAAAGTCGGACGACACCGCCACCGTCTTCGTGCCCTTGTAGCGCACCTCGGTGTAGAAGTGGGCGTCGGGCGTACGCGTCATCGGCACGTTCGAGCCCCACACCATCAGGAAGGTCGAGTTGTACCAGTCGGCCGATTCCGGCACGTCGGTCTGCTCGCCCCACACCTGCGGGCTTGCCGGCGGCAGGTCGCAGTACCAGTCGTAGAAGCTGAGCGCCACGCCGCCGATCAGCGACAGGTAGCGCGTGCCGGCGGCGTAGCTCACCATCGACATGGCCGGAATCGGCGAAAATCCGACCACGCGGTCAGGCCCGTAGCGCTTGACCGTGAACGCGTTGGCGGCGGCGATCATCTCGTTCACCTCGTCCCAGCTGGCGCGCACGAAGCCGCCCTGGCCGCGCACCGACTTGTACTGGCGCGCGCGGTCCGGGTCCTGGCTCACCCACTCCCAGGCCGACACCGGGTCCATCGACATGCGCGCCTGGCGCCACATCTTCATCAGCCGGCCGCGCACCATCGGGTACTTCACGCGCTGTGCGGAATACACGTACCACGAATAGCTGGCGCCACGCGGGCAGCCGCGCGGCTCGTGGTTGGGCAGGTCGGGACGGGTGCGCGGGTAATCGGTCTGCTGGGTCTCCCAGGTGATCAGGCCGTTCTTCACATAGACCTTCCAGCTGCACGAACCGGTGCAGTTCACGCCATGCGTCGAACGCACGATCTTGTCGTGCTGCCAGCGCTGGCGGTAGGCCTTCTCCCAGGTGCGGTCTTCGGCCACGACGGCGCCGTGGCCATCCGCGAAGGTCTCGCGGGAAAAGAACTTCAATCGATCCAAAAAGTGACTCATCTGCTCTCCAGGCTTGCGCCTTGTAGGGGTCAAAACGTCAGTAGGCAGTCTAAGCAGCGGCCTGTCTGATGGGTATTCGCATAACAGGCGAAAGCGCGCTTCTGGAAGTACTAGTCCGTCTAGCGCTAAATGCCTATGCCGCCCGCGGTCCGGCCTGCGCCGCCGGCACCATCGGCAGGAAGCACTGCTGGCGCGCCGAATAGGCCATCAGCGCGCCGCATTCCATGTCGAAGTACCAGCCATGCAGCTTGAGCGAGCCTTGCGCCACGCGGCTCGCGATCCACGGATAGGTCATGAGGTTGTCCAGCGATTGCAGGATGCTGGCCTGCTCGAGCAGGCGGCGCCGCTCATCCAGGCTGCGGTGCTGGTAGCCGCTTTCGATCCTTTGCCGCACCGGCTCGGCGATCTTCATCCAGCGCCCGACAAAATCGGTTTCCGGCGCCAGCTGGCGCGGCGCCATCAGTGCGGCAATGCCGCCGCAGCGCGCGTGCCCGAGCACGATGACGCGCTCGACCTGCAGGTTGCAGACCGCGAACTCGATCGCCGAGCTCACGCCCGGCGGCGCCTGCGGCGTGCATGGCGGGACCAGGTTGGCGATGTTCCGCACCACGAACATGTCGCCCGGCGCGCTGTCGGTGAGCAGCGCCGGGTCCACGCGCGAGTCGCAGCAGCCGATCACCAGCGTGGACGGGTGCTGCCCTTCGCGCAGGGACGCGAACAGTGGGTGGCCGGCCGCGAAATACTGCTTCTGGAAGCGGCCGAATCCTTCGATGAAGCGTTCGATGTCTTCCATGGGCAGCCCGCGTTCCTTTAGCAGGGCATCGGCGCGTTGCGGCGCGCGTAGTGCCACCAGGTGATTCCCACGCAGGTCACGTAGTAGGCGATGAACGCCCACAGCGCAGCGTTCGGGCTGCCGGTCAGCGCAATCGAGGTGCCATAGCTCTTCGGGATGAAGAAGGCGCCATAGGCTGCAACGGCCGAGGTGAAGCCGAGCACCGCGGCGCTCTCCTTGTTGGCGTCCACGATCGCCTGGTCCTGTGCCGCCTTGTCCTTGCCGGCCGCCTCGCGCTGGCGCTCGGTCATGAAGATCACCGGGATCATGCGGAAGGTCGACGCGTTGCCCACGCCCGAGGCGGCGAACAGCAGCATGAACATCCAGAAGAAGCCATGGAAGTTGCCGGCCGCGCCGTGCGCCGGCGCGAACGAGAGCACGCCCATCACCGCGCCGATCATCACCAGGAAGGTCCACAGCGTCACGCGCGCGCCCCCCAGCTTGTCGGAGATGTAGCCGCCGGCCACGCGCGCCAGCGCGCCAACGAGCGGGCCCAGGAACGCGTACTGCAGCGGGTTCACGTCGGGGAATTCGCTCTTGATCAGCAGCGGGAACGCCGCCGAATAGCCGATGAACGAGCCAAAGGTGCCGGTGTAGAGCCAGCACATGAGCCAGTTGTGCTTGCGCTTGAAGATCACGGCCTGCTCGCTGAACGAGGCCTTGGCCGGGGCCAGGTCGTTCATGCCGAACCAGGCGGCCAGGGTGGAGAGGAGGATGAACGGCACCCAGATGAACCCGGCGTTCTGCAGCCACATCTGGCTGGTCTCGCCGTTCTTGACCACGGACTGCGCCTCGCCGCCGATCGCGCCGAACACCGCGCCCGTGATCACCAGCGGCACCACGAACTGCACCACCGATACGCCCAGGTTGCCAAGGCCCGCGTTCATGCCAAGCGCGTAGCCTTTTTGCGCCTTGGGATAGAAGAAGCTGATGTTGGCCATCGACGAGGCGAAGTTGCCGCCGCCGAAGCCGCACAGCAGCGCCAGCACCAGCATGGTCGGGTAGCTGGTGTTCGGATCCTGCACCGCAAGGCCGATGCCGACGGCGGGCAGCAGCAGCGAGGCGGTGGAGATCGTCGTCCATTTGCGCCCACCAAAGATGGGCACCATGAATGAATAGAAGATGCGCAGTGTGGCGCCGGACAGGCCGGGCAGCGCGGCCAGCCAGAACAACTGGTTGGTGCTGAACTTGAAGCCGATCGACGGCAGGTGCACCACCACCGCGCTCCACACCATCCAAACGGCGAAGGCCAGCAACAGGGCCGGGATCGAGATCCACAGGTTGCGGTCCGCTGTGCTCTTGCCGGTGTCGCGCCAGAATGCCGGGAACTCCGGCTCCCAGGTCTGTATCAGGTATTTGCTCATGTCGTACTCCGAGAAGGAATAAAGGAATCAAGCCGCGCGCGGCGCAAGCGGGGCAGCGTTGGCCCGCGCGGGCTTGAAGGAAAAGTGCATGCTGATCAGCGACACGCAGACGGTCCCGTACAGCAGCATGAAAGCGCTGGAGCGCACGCCGGTCAGGTCGACCAGGGCGCCGAACATGATCGGCAGGATGAAGCCGCCAAGGCCGCCCGCCAGCCCCACCACACCCGAGACGGCGCCGATGTTGTCGGTGAATTCGTCGCCGATGAACTTGAAGACGGAGGCTTTACCGATCGCCATGGCCACGCCGACCACGAACAGCAGCGCGGTGAACATCCACGGGGTCAAGGCCAGGTTCAGGTTCAGCGCGCCGTTGACGGTCTTGATGGTCATGCTCGTCTGCGGGTACGACAGCAGGAACAGGCACACCCACATCACCCACATCACGTACCACGTGACCTTGTAGGCGCCGTACTTGTCGGATATCCAGCCGCCGACCGCGCGCACGGCGCCACCGGGCAGCGAAAAGCAGGCGGCAAGCAGCGCGGCGGTGGACATCGTGAAGCCGTATTCGGCCACGTAGTACTTGGTCATCCACAGCGCCAGCCCGACGTAGCCACCGAACACCACCGAGTAGTACTGGCAGTAGCGCAGCACGCGCGGATCCTTGAGCACCTTGAGCTGCTGGCTGAAGCTGGAGCCGCCGGCGCCCACGTGCGACGGATCGGTGTACGAGAACAACCAGAAGATGACGGCGGTGGCCAGCAGCGCGATCGCGAACACGCGCGGCACCGCCTGCCAGCCCCAGGCCGCGATGATGGCCGGGGCGACGAACTTGGTGAGCGCCGAGCCGGAGTTACCGGCGCCGAACACGCCCATCGCCAGACCCTTGCGCTCTTTCGAGAACCAGCGCGCGACGTACGGCGTGCCGACCGAGAACGAGCCACCGGCCAGGCCCACACCGAGACCGAGCAGCAGGAACTGCCAGTATTCGGTGGCGTAGCTGATCAGGGCGACCGGGATCACGGCGGCCAGCATCAGCGCGAACAGGACGATGCGCCCGCCGTAGCGGTCGGTCCAGATCCCGAGCGGGACGCGCACCAGCGAACCGGTGAGAACCGGCGTGGCCGCGAGCAGCCCGAACTGCGTTTCGTTCAGGCCAAGCTGGGTCTTGATGGGGATGCCCAGCACCGCGAACATCATCCAGACTGCAAAGCAGATGGTGAAGGCAAAGGTGCTGCTGATGAGGACAGACAGGGGCTTGCGTTGAATAGACACGTGCTTCTCCAATCCCAATAACGGATGGAGAAAGCTTAGTGAAGCCCGCCTGTGGCGACCATTGGCCGGAGGGCTGCGCGAGGACCTGCAGGCTGCCTAGTCCGATGCGCCGGATGGGCTAGTACGTCGGGTGGGGAACTAGTCAGTTCGTAGCATGCGAAGGTTTATTCGTGGTTCGCAAGCGTCAGGCCCCATCCTCCTCGTCGTTGCTGACGACGACCAGCACCTCCGCTTGCACCGGACCGACACTGCGCATGCGGTGCGGGATCAGCGCATTGAAGTAGACGGAGTCGCCTTCGTCGAGGCGCACGGTCTCGTTGGGAAATTCGAGCTCGATGGCGCCGCGGTGCACGAACAGCAGCTCCTCGCCTTCATGCTCCTTGTAACCCGACGCCGAGAACTCGGCGGACGGCCAGGCCACGAAAGGCAGCATGCGCTTGGGCGCCACTTCGGTGGCAATGCCCTCCACTTTGCGCGCGCTCGATTTCGGGTCGCCAATGCGGGTGCGCTGCGCCGCGCGCGTGATGACGACCGCCTCGCGGTTGCGCTCCTCGGAGAACAGGTCGCCCACCTCGACGCCAAGCGCCTTGGACAGCTTGAGCGCGACCGCGATCGACGGCACGCTCACGCCCCGCTCCACCTTCGACAGGTAACTCTTGGTCAGGCCGGTCTGCTCGGCGAGCACCTCGAGCGACCAGCCCTTCTGCTTGCGCAGCAGTTTCAGCCTGATAGTCATAGCCTGCACCCACGATATGGAAAATCTATTGTACAGTAGGACACCGTGTGTCCTATGATTTACGTCGTTTCCAGCCAGGTGGGCCCGCCAGGTGGGGGAACGCCGTTCATCAAGCAACAGGAGAACCAATTGGCTGATACCTTGAACCTATCCAAACCGGAGCTTGTCTCCATCGCCCAGCAACGCCTTGCCCAGGAAGTCGGCGACAGCGGCTGGAGCGCACGCCAGAAGCTGGCGCTCACCTGCCGCGTCCTGTTCGACGCCGGCCACGATTCCGGGCTGGCCGGGCAGATCACCTGCCGCGCCGAAGGCGGCGACAGTTTCTACACCCAGCAGCTTGGCCTGGGTTTCGACGAGATCACGATGTCGAACCTGATCCACGTGGACCAGGACCTGAAGGTGCTGGCCGGACGCGGCATTCCCAACCCTGCCAACCGCTTCCACACCTGGATCTATCGCCAGCGGCCCGACGTGAACTGCATCATCCACACCCACCCGACCCATGCGGCCGCGCTGTCGATGCTCGAAGAACCGTTGGCCGTCTCGCACATGGACACCTGCCCGCTCTACGACGACTGCGCCTTCCTGCCGGCCTGGCCCGGCGTCCCGGTCGGTAATGAGGAAGGCGAGATCATCGCCCGCGCCCTGGGCGACAAGCGCGCCATCCTGCTGGCCCACCACGGCCAGCTGGTGGTCGGCAAGACCATCGAGGAAGCCTGCATGCTGGCGATCCTGATCGAACGCGCCGCGCGCCTGCAGCTGCTGGCGATGAGCGCCGGCGCCATCAAGCCGCTGCCCGAAGCGCTGGCGCGCGAGGCGCACGACTGGATCTCCACGCCCAAGCGCGACAGCGTCACCTTCGCCTACTACGCGCGGCGCGCCCTGCGCCGCCATGCCGACTGCCTGGCTTGAGCACACACGACAAAGGAACAATCATGACCAAACAATTCAAAGGGATCATCGCCTATCCCGTCACGCCGTTCACCCACAACAATGAGGTGGATGCGCCGGCACTGGAAGCGCTGGTCGAGCGCCTCGTTGCCAGCGGCGTGCATGCCATCGCCCCGCTGGGCAGCACGGGCGAAAGCGCCTACCTGTCGGACCACGAGTGGGACTGCGTGGCCGACACCGCGATTCGCGCGGTGCGCCAGCGCGTGCCCGTCGTGGTGGGCATTTCCGACCTGACCACCGATAACGCCATCCGCCGCGCGCGCTTTGCCGAGAAGGCCGGCGCGGATGCGGTCATGGTGCTGCCGGTCTCGTACTGGAAGCTGAACGAGGCCGAGATCCTCGGCCACTACGCGCGCATCGCCGAAGCGATCTCGATTCCGATCATGTTGTACAACAACCCGGCCACCAGCGGCGTGGACATGTCGCCGGAACTGATCGCCCGCATCTGCCGCACGGTCCCGAACGTCACCATGGTCAAGGAGAGCACGGGGGACGTGCAGCGCATGCACCGGCTGGCGCAGCTGACCGACGACGCCATCCCGTTCTACAACGGCAGCAACCCGCTCGCGCTGGCCGCGCTGGCCGCGGGCGCCACGGGCTGGTGCACCGCCGCCCCGAACCTGAACGCCGAGCTGCCGCTGGCCTTGTACGAGGCGATGCAGGCCAACGACCTGCCACGCGCGCGACAGCTGTTCTATCGCCAGCTGCCGCTGCTGCAGTTCATCGTCAACGGCGGCTTGCCCACCACCGTCAAGGCAGGCCTGAAGCTGCTCGACTTCGACGCCGGCGCACCGCGCGCGCCGCTGCAGCCGCTGGGCGACATGCAGACGGCGGAGCTGGCCACCATCCTGGCCGACCTCCGCGGCTGACCGGACCGCGATGCGCTGGACGGTTTCAAGCCTGCTGGCTGGTCCCGTGGCGCCGCTGGGGGCCGTTGCTGCCAGTGGCATCGCCAAGCACGCGCTTCAAGCGCCCTGCTGGCTTGGCCGCAGCGGTCTGGAAGGTGATGCCCAGGCCGACACCCGGCGCCACGGCGGCCCCGCGAAAGCGCTGCACCACTACGCACTGGAGCATTACACGTGGTGGATCAAGCGCATCGGGATGCGCGCATCGCTGGCGCGGGCCGGCGCCTTCGGGGAAAACCTGTCCACCATCGGGTGCACCGAAGCGGACCTGTGCATCGGCGACGTGCTGGCCCTGGGCCAGGCCATCGTACAGGTATCGCAGTCGCGCCAGCCCTGCTGGAAGCTGAACCTGCGGTTCGCCGAACCTGCGATGGCCGCGCTGGTCCAGCGCAGCGGGCGGACCGGCTGGTACTACCGTGTGCTCGCGCCGGGCTGGGTGGCCCCAGGGGATGCGCTGGTGTTGCTGGAGCGGGCGCATCCAGCCTGGCCACTGTCGCGCATCATCGCTGCGCTCTACGACAGGGATACTCCTTCGCAGGTGCTCGTCGAGCTGCCCGGGCTTGCCGCGCTGCCCTCGAATTGGCGCGACCTTTTCGCGCGCCGCCTGGCGAGCGGTCAGACCGAAGACTGGACCGAGCGCCTGTCCGGCCCCACCGGCAAAATGCGAGGCGCCTTGTGCCCTGCCAGTTCGTCAGCATCGGACGGGCATGCGTATTGACGGGTTGGCTGATCCCGAAATATGATGAAACGACAATTAAAAGGAGGAGAACATGGCACTCGTCTCATGCAGGCAATGCGATTCCGAAGTCTCACCCAAGGCCACCGCGTGTCCAAAGTGCGGCGAGCCCGACCCATCCCGGCAGGGCCGCAACAAAGCGCTGCGCGTACGGTTGTTCGGCCTGGCGATCGCGCTGGCCGCCGGCAGCTACCTGTGGTTGGTGGCCCTGCCCGACGCGACGCAGGGTTTCAAAGACGGGTTGCACGCCACCGCGCCCCAGAGGTAACCGGAAGCTCCCGTAGGGTGGGCGGGTCTCCCGCCCACGCGTTCAGGCGACGCAAGCACTCCGGAGCAGGCGTTCAGGCCACACAAGCGTGCGCTGAACGCGTGGGCAGGAGGACCTGCCCACCCTACCTCGTTCAGTCGAACTTCGAAAAATCGGGCTTGCGCTTCTCGAAGAATGCGGTGAACGCTTCCTTCGCCTCGGCGCCCAGCAGCATTGCCCCGAACTGCTTGTTCTCGACGGCCATGGTGTCGTTGATCGCATCAGTGCGCGGCCGCTTCATCAGCGCCTTGGTGGCGCGGATTGAGGCTGGCGGCAGCGCCACCAGCTTGGCCAGCTGCTGCTGCACGAACGCGGCCAGCTCGCCGGCCGGCAGCACGCGCGTGACCAGGCCCATCTCGAACGCTTCCTGCACCCCGAACGCTTCGCCGAGCAGCAGCTTCTCGGCCGCGCGCGGGTAGCCTGCCAGCTGCGGCAGCAGTATCGACGATGCGAACTCCGGGCAAAGGCCCAGCTGCGAGAACGGCAGCGAGAACTTGGCGTTGTCGGCCGCGTACACCAGGTCGCAGTGCATCAGCATGGTGGTGCCGATGCCCACAGCCGCGCCCGACACGGCCGCCACCACCGGCTTGTTCATGCCCGCCAGCGCGCGCATGAACTGGAACACCGGCCGGTCGATGCCCATCGAGCCGTCTTCCGGCTTCACGTTGTTGAGGAAGTCGTCCAGGTCGTTCCCGGCCGTGAAGATCTCCGGCTTGCCGGTGATGAGCACGGCGCGCACCGCACTGTCCTGGTCGCCGTCCAGCAGCGCGTCGGCCACGGTCTTGTACATGGCGCCGGTGATCGCGTTCTTGCGCTCCGGGCGGTTGAATTCAATGGTCAGGATGCCGTTGGCCTTGGTGGTCAAGATCTCCATGCGGGGTCTCCGATTTCTTATGGGTTGAATGAACGCGTGGGCGGGAGACCCGCCCACCCTACCGAATCGTAGGGTAGGCAGGTCTTCCTGCCCACGCGTTCGCTACAGCTTGATCAGACGCGCTCGATGATACCAGCCGCGCCCATGCCCGCGCCCACGCACATCGTCACCATGCCGTACTTCAGGCTGTTACGGCGCAATGCGTGCACGACGGTCGCGGCGCGGATGGCGCCGGTCGCGCCCAGCGGGTGGCCCAGCGCGATCGCGCCGCCCATCGGGTTGACCTTGCTGGTGTCCAGCCCCAGGTCGCGGATCACGGCCAGCGCCTGCGCGGCAAACGCTTCGTTCAGCTCGATCCAGTCAAGCTGGTCCTGGCTGATGCCGGCCGCGGCGCAGGCCGCCGGAATCGCGAACTTGGGACCGATGCCCATGATCTCCGGCGGCACGCCGCGCACCGCGAACGAAGAGAACTTCGCCAGCGGGGTCAGGTTGTGCTCCTTGAGGATCTTCTCGCTCACCACGATCAGCGCGCCGGCGCCGTCGGACATCTGCGACGAGGTCGCCGCGGTGACCGAACCCTTGGCCGCGAACACCGGCTTGAGCTTGGCCATCGACTCCATGCTGGCGTCGGCGCGCGGGCCTTCGTCCAGCTCCACCATGCGGCGGCTGATCTTGATCTCGCCGCTGGCCAGGTCCGGCTTGCGGTTCACCACTTCGACCGGCGTGATCTCGTCCTTGAAGAGCCCAGCCTGCTGCGCGGCGATGGCGCGGCGGTGCGACTCCAGGCCGAATGCGTCCTGGTCTTCGCGCGACACCTTCCACTGCTCGGCCACCTTCTCGGCGGTCAGGCCCATGCCATAGGCCAGGCCCACGTTGTCGTCCTCGAACACGCGCATGTTGATCGACGGGTGGTGTCCCATCATCGGCACCATCGACATCGATTCCACGCCGCCGGCGATCAGCACGTCGGCCTCGCCCACGCGGATGCGGTCGGCCGCCATCGCCAGCGCGGTGATGCCCGATGCGCAGTAACGGTTGACGGTGACGCCGCCCACGGTCTTGGGCAGGCCGGCCAGCACCACGGCCTGGCGCGCCACGTTGAAGCCCTGCTCGGCCTCGGGGAACGAGCAGCCGACGATGGCGTCGACGATCACGTTCGGGTCCAGGTTCGGCACCTGCGACAGTGCGCCCTGGATCGCGGCCACCAGCAGGTCGTCCGGACGGGTCTTGTTGAACACGCCGCGCGGCGCCTTGCCGATCGGGGTACGGGTCGCTGCGACGATGTATGCGTCTTGAAGTTGTTTGCTCATGTTGGTCGTCCTGTTCTGTTCAGCGTCAGTTGCGCACCGGTTTACCGGTCTGCATCATGCCCATGATGCGTTCCTGGGTCTTCGGATTGGACAGCAGCGCGATGAAGGCGCGGCGCTCCATGTCGAGCAGCCACTGCTCGGACACGTAGCTGCCCTGATCGATGTCGCCGCCGGTCACGATCTCGGCGATGGTGTCGCCAAGGTGGTAGTCATACGCCGAGATGAAACCGCCGTCGCGCATGTTGACCAGTTGACCGCGAATCGTCGCCCAGCCGTAGCGGCCGGTGACCGGAACCGGGCGGCGCAGCGGCGCGCGGTAGCCGGCGTCGAACATCGAACGCGCGGTCGTCTTGGCCACGTGCAGCAGCTCGTAGATGTTAAAGACGATCAGGTCGTCTTCCTTCAGGTAGCCCATTGCCTTGGCTTCCAGCGCCGACTTGGACACGTTGGCCATGGCGGCGTTGGTGAAACCGTTTTTCAGGAACTGCAGGATGTCGTTGCCCTTGGCTTCATTGGCCGCGCGCACCGCGCATTCCTTCAGGCCGCCGCCGGCCGGGACCAGGCCCACGCCCACCTCGACCAGGCCGATGTACGACTCGAGCGCGACGACGCGCTTGGACGCGTGCAGCACCATCTCGCAGCCGCCGCCCAGCGCCAGGCCTGCCACGGCTGCCACCACCGGAATGTTCGCGTACTTCATCGACATGAAGGTGTCCTGCAGCTCGCGCACCAGCGGTTCCATCGCTTTGGCGCCGCCGGTCATGAAGGCCGGCAGGGCCGATTGCAGGTCGGCGCCGGCCGAGAATGCGCCGCCTTCCGCCGAATCGGGCTGCCAGATCACCAGGCCCTTGAAGTTCTGCTCCGCTTCCGCGATCGCGCGCTTCAGGCCCTTGGTGACGCCGTCGCCGATGACGTGCATCTTGGTCTTGCTGGAGAAGATGAGCACATCGTCGCCGGTGTGCCACAGGCGTACCGAGTCATCCTCGAACACGGTGGTGCCGAAGGTCTTCGGATCGTTGCCGCCGCCACCGAGCACCGGCGCGCGGAATTCCTGGCGCTGGTACACGGGCAGGTTCGAGCGCGGCACGTAGGTTTTGCGGCTCGGCGAGTACGAACCTTCGGGCGTGTGGACGCCTTTCTCGGCAACCGGGGCTTCGAACACCCAGGCAGGCAGCGGCGCATTGCACAGCGCCTTGCCCGCGTCGATGTCTTCCTTCACCCACTGGGCGATGGTGTTCCAGCCCGCCGCCTGCCAGGTCTCGAACGGGCCGGTGCTCCAGCCAAAGCCCCAGCGCATCGCAAAGTCGATGTCGCGCGCGTTGTCGGCAATGCTTTCCAGGTGCACGGCGATATAGTGGAAGGCATCGCGGAAGATCGCCCACAGGAATTGCGCCTGCGGGTTGGTCGATTCGCGCATGGCCTTCATCTTCTTGGCCGGGTCCTTCTCCTTCAGGATGCGGCCCACGATGTCGGCCGCCTTGGCGCCGCCCGGCACGTATTCGCCACTGGCGAAGTCCAGGCGCATGATGTCCTTGCCGACCTTCTTGTAGAAACCGGCCTTCGATTTCTGGCCCAGCGCGCCCTTCTCGATCAGCTTGGCCAGCACGTCCGGCGTCTTGTACACGCTGAAGAACGGGTCATCGGCCAGGTTGTCCTGCATGGTCTTGATGACGTGGCCCATCGTGTCCAACCCCACCACGTCGGCGGTGCGGAAGGTGCCCGACTTGGCGCGGCCCAGCTTGGCGCCAGTCAGGTCGTCCACCACGTCCACGGTCAGGCCAAACTTCTCGGCCTCGTGCATCGTGGCCAGCATGCCGAAGATGCCGACGCGGTTGGCGATGAAGTTCGGGGTGTCCTTGGCGCGCACCACGCCCTTGCCCAGGGTGGTGGTCAGGAAGGTCTCGAGCTGGTCGAGGATCTCCGGGCGCGTGGCTGCGGTCGGGATCAGCTCGACCAGGTGCATGTAGCGCGGCGGGTTAAAGAAGTGCACGCCGCAGAAGCGCGCCTTCAGCTCGGCGTCGAAGCCTTCGGACAGCTTCTCGATCGACAGGCCCGAGGTGTTGGTGGCGAAGATCGCGTTCGGGCCGATGTGCGGCGCAACCTTCTTGTACAGGTCGTGCTTCCAGTCCATGCGCTCGGCGATCGCTTCGATGATCAGGTCGCAGCCGGCCAGCACGTCGAGGTTGTCCTCGTAGTTGGCGGCCTGGATCAGGTCGGCGTCATCCTTGTTGCCCAGCGGGGCCGGGCTCAGCTTCTTCAGGTTGTCGATCGCGCGCTGGACGATGCCGTTTTTCTGGCCTTCCTTCGCGGGCAGGTCGAACAGCACCACAGGCACCTTGGCGTTGACGCACTGCGCGGCGATCTGCGCGCCCATCACGCCGGCGCCCAAGACGGCCACTTTCTTGACAATGAAATTAGACATTTTTATTTCCTCAGTGTGGACGTCGTTCCCGCGCAGGCGGGAACCCATAGGACGCAGGCCACAGAGGCGGTCTATGGGTCCCCGCCTGCGCGGGGACGACGGTGGGTCGCGTTTTCGTTAGAACAGTTCTGCGTCGAGCGCCAGCAGGTTCGATGCGCCGGAACGGGCCTGGCGGATCAGCATTGCGGTCTCGGGGTACAGGCGCGCAAAGTAGAAGCGCGCGGTGGCGAGCTTGGCTTCGTAGAAGCGGTCGCCCGAATCTTTCTTCTCCAGCGCGATCTTCGCCATCTGCGCGAAGAAGTAGCTGAACACCAGGTGGCCGGCCACGCGCAGGTAAGGCACGGCGGCGGCGCCCACCTCGTCCTGGTTCTGGAAGGCCTTCATGCCGATTTCCATGGTCAGCTTGGTGACCTTGTCGCCCAGCTCGCCCAGCGGGGTGACGAATTCGCTCATCTCCTCGGACAGGCCATGCTCCTCGACGAAGGACTTGATCTTTTCGCCGAACTTGCGCAGCTTGGCGCCGTTGTCCATCAGGATCTTGCGGCCCAACAGGTCGAGCGACTGCACGGTGTTGGTGCCTTCGTAGATCATGTTGATGCGCGCATCGCGCACGTACTGCTCCATGCCCCACTCGGCGATGTAGCCGTGGCCGCCGTACACCTGCAGTGCCTCGGAGGTCGAGATCCAGGCGTTATCGGTCAGGAAGGCCTTGACGATCGGGGTCAGGAGCGCAACCTCGTCGGCTGCTTCCTTGCGCACTTCTTCGTCCGGGTGATTCAGTTCGCGGTCGATCTGCAGCGCCACGTACGAGGTGAACGCGCGCGCGCCTTCGGCATAGGCCTTGGCGGTCAGCAGCATGCGGCGCACGTCCGGGTGCACGATGATCGGGTCGGCCGGGCGGTCCGGCGCCTTGGGGCCGGACAGGCTGCGCATCTGGATGCGGTCCTTGGCGTACACCAGCGCGTTCTGGTAGGCCACTTCGGTCAGGCCCAGGCCCTGCATACCCACGCCCAGGCGCGCCGCGTTCATGAACACGAACATCGCGTTCAGGCCCTTGTTCGGCTGGCCGATCAGCCAGCCTTTGGCGCCGTCCAGGTTCATCTGGCAGGTGGCGTTGCCGTGGATGCCCATCTTCTCTTCGATCGCACCGCAGGCGATGGCGTTGCGCTCGCCCGGATTGCCGCTCGCGTCCGGAAGGAACTTGGGCACCAGGAACAGCGAGATGCCCTTCGACCCGGTGGGTGCGTCCGGCAGGCGCGCCAGCACCAGGTGGATGATGTTGGCGGACATGTCATGCTCGCCGGCCGAGATGAAGATCTTGGATCCGGTGATGCTGTAGGAGCCGTCCCCCTGCGGCTCGGCCTTGGAGCGCAACAGGCCCAGGTCGGTGCCGCAGTGTGCTTCGGTCAGGCACATGGTGCCGGTCCACTCGCCCGATGCCAGCTTGGGCAGGTACACGGTTTTCTGCTCATCGGTGCCATGCTCCTTCAGGCACTCGTAGGCGCCGTGCGACAGGCCCGGGTACATCGACCATGCCTGGTTGGACGAGTTGAGCATCTCGTAGAACGAGTTGTTCAGCGAGACCGGCAGGCCCTGGCCGCCGTACTCGGCATCGCACGCCAGCGCGGCCCAGCCGCCTTCGACATACTGTTTATACGCTTGCTTGAAACCCTTCGGCGTGGTGACCGTCTTGGTCTCCTTGTCGTAGTGGCAGCCTTCGCGGTCGCCGCTGTGGTTCAGCGGGAACAGCACCTCCTGCGTGAACTTCGCGCCCTCTTCCAGCACCTGGTTGATGATGTCGGCGTCGATCTCCTGGTAGCGCGGCAGGTTCTTGAATTCCTCGGTGACGTTGAGGAGTTCATGCAGCACAAACTGCATGTCCCGGATTGGCGCGACGTACTGACCCATGTTGTTCTCCTGACTGAAGTTATATGTATTGATGTGGCGTGGGCGATGCTCAGGCTTGCTGGCCCGGTTGGTTGTCGGTGCTGCGGTAGTTTTCGATCAGCCGCTCGAAGCCGCGGCGCGCCCGATCGACCGCGCCCGGGATGCGCAGGAAGCGCGCATCGTGGTGCAGGGCGAGGATCAGGCCGTACATCTCGAACACCATCTGCTGGGCGTCGGTGTCGCTCTTGAGGTGGCCGCTGTCGATCGCCTGCTGCACGCAGCGCAGCAGCGCGTTCTGCCAGGCCTGCACCATCGAGACCAGCTGCTCGCGGATCGGGCCCGGACGGTCGTCGTACTCGACCGCGCCGCTGATGTAGATGCAGCCGGAGGCGATTTCGACGGACACGCGCTTGACCCAGCGTTCGAACATCGCGACCAGGCGCGGCATGCCGCGCGGCTCGCTGATGCTGGGGTAGAACACTTCCTGCTCGAAGCGGTGGTGGTACAGCCGTATCACCTCCATCTGCAGGTCTTCACGCGAGCCGAAGTGCGCGAACACGCCGGATTTACTCATGTTCATCCGGTCGGCCAGCACGCCGATGGTCAGCCCTTCAAGGCCGTCGCGGCTGGCAAGCTGAAGCGCCTCGTCCAGGATGGCCGCCCGCGTCATTTCGCCCTTGCGCATGAATTTTGTCGAAGTGTTAATAATAGTACCCCAAGAACGATCGAAAAAAATCCGAACGCTCGTACTATTATCTACCGGCGGTGAAATGTCAAACGGGAACTTAGAGGTGCGGTTCTATTGATGAGATGCAAAGAGAGTGCGAGCTTTTCGCTTCCAGTGTAGCGGGTGCCGGACTGGCAAGAAAGTGATATCCGCATGGTAACATCGCGGGCTGGAGGAACGTCATGACCAAACAACGTTTTACTGCCCTGCTGTGCACACTGGCCCTGGCAGGCTGCGCCTCGACCACGGTCAAGAAGGCCGAGGCGGAATTCAAGGAGAGCCAGCTCGCCTATGGCGCGGTCGTGGCCGTCCGGCCGCTCGCCGCCGCAGACCTCAGTGCACAGTGCCGTCAGGCGCGCAGCGACCTGGAAGCGGTATGCCGCCAACCGGCCGATTATGAACAGGCGAGCGTCGCCATCTTGCACAGCAGCCGGCTGGTCGCGGGATGGGCGGTCGTTCCCAAGAGCTGGCACGTGCAATACCGCTCGATCGTGCAGCTGGACCCGAAGCACACGCCGGTGGCGACACGGCTCGCGGCCGCCGAGCCGCGTAGTGGCTGCCGGTGGACCGGCTACGAGCTCGATAAGCTGACCGGGAAGGATCGCCTGGCGCTGGTGAGCGGCTTTGCGCAAGGCCTGTTGGTCCTCCCGGCCGTGATGGTCGCGGCGGACGATTCGCTTCACGAGGGCGGCGTCGACTGCGAGGGCTGGTCGTACAGGAAGCTGCTCCACTACTAGGCACGCACCGTAGCTCAGTAATCGTACACGTGCTCGACCTTCACGCCTGACTCGTCGGCACGCAGCAGAAACGACGACAGGCCCGAGACCGGCAGCACGAGCGCCACGCGCCGCTTGCCGGGCATGGTCAGCAAGGGCTGCTCGAACAGCACGCGCGCCCCGCCTGAGGGCACGGGCTGGTCCGCGTTGAGCCAGACCGTGACCAGGATGTCGCCCGTATTCCCCGCGATATCCTGCAAGGTGGCGCCTGCCCTGGCCAGCTCGGTGGCCGCGATCCGGAACCCGTAGTAGCGCGGCAGGTCCAGTACCGCGCGGCCATCCTCCACGCCGCGCACCAGCTTGACGTCGCGCGGCAGTTGCGACGGCGCGCGGTCGACCACCACCTGGGTTGTCAGCAGCGCGGGATCGTATGCGGCGCGCGTGGCCAGCTCGATCAGCTTGCCGTACACCGCCTTGACCGCGTACTCGCTCGTCAACGCATAGCGCCGCTCCCATTTGCGGATCATGTTGGGCCCCAGCGCCGGCGTCGTCGCCCACAGTCCCTTCAGTCGTGCGGTGAAATCGAACAGGTACCACGGCTCCTTGCGGATGAAATCCACGTATTCCTGGGCCGCCCGCGCGCCATAGCGGTCTTCGGCCGTGAGCTCACCGTCCGACACGCTCCAGCTCAGGCGACCGATGGTGTTCTCGTAGGCCGAGCGCAGCGCGTACTCCACCGTGGTGCTGCCCGCGATCACCATGATCATGACGTGGTAGCCGAGGTTGGACGGGTAATGGCGGCGCAGCTGTTCGCCGGTGACGCTGGCGTAGCTCGACCAGATCTGGCGCGCGTGCCCGATGAACGGGAAGTCATGGGCGGGATGCGCGGCGACCCAGGCGGCGTACTCGGCCGGGCTGTGCACCAGGAACCATTCCGGATAGGTGAGGAAAGTCTGTTCGACGCCGCGCCGCTGGTTTGGGGCGACAGGGCTGTCGGCCGCGAACGCGCTTGCGGCGCACAGGAGCACGGCGACCAACAACGCAAGGAATCGGGTCTTCATGCCAGCACGGTGTTGCGGGTGAATGCCATCAGCAGGTTGTCCGACGGATCGCCTTGCTGCAGCAGGCGCGCGCCGGTGTGGGTGAAGCCGGCGGCCTCGATCTTCCTGATCCAGTTGTCCGCGCTGTCGAAGTGGCGCAGCTCCGTCGCATTGGTTTCCCAGCTCTCGCCCAGTCCCGCATTGAACACGCAATGGGCGAGCGAGACGAAGTCGTGCATCTGCGCGCTGGTCACGTCGTGGTCCCGCACCACGAAATAGCCGCCTGGCCGCAGCACCTGCGCAATCGAGCGCAGGAACGGCACGAGTCGTTCCGGCTTCATGTGGTGCAGGCCGATGAAGCAGGAAACCAGGTCTGCGCTTTCCGGTGGCAGCGCCAGCGGCGCGTAGTCATCCAGCGGAACGAACTTGCCCACCTTGCGCAGCGCGCCACGCTCGGCGATGTCGGCCGGCGAATTGGTCGGCGCCTTGTCGTGGACCAGCGTGACAGGCCCCGACAGGTTCAGGCGCTTTCTCAGCGCGCCGACATAGCGGCCGGTGGAACCGATTTCGACATAGCCGCGCAGCGCGCGGGTGCCGATCAGCTGTGCGGTCTGACCACCGATTTCCCTCTTCTGCACGGCCAGGGCGGGAAGCGCATAGCGCAGCAACGACAAGGGCGGCGTAATGGAAGGCAGGCGCGCCTGGATGTCGCGGTAGATCTGTTCGTCGTCCGCCCCATTCGCAACCGCGTCCTTGATGAGGGCGTGGAAACGGTCCTCCGGGTACAGGTGGAAGATGTTCTGCAAAAAGGCGTAGAAGCGGTCGGCGTAGCGGGCGTTTCCATATACGGACCGGAACAGCGATGGCTGATCGTCCACGGGTTCGGCAATGGTCGGCATATAGTATTTGTCCCACAATGCGCCGCGCAGGCGGTAGCTTGGATCGAGTTCTCTTTTCAGCGCAAAGAGCTGTTCGGCACCCGGATAGGCACGCCGGAACTGCTCGTCGGTGCCGTGCAGTTGGTAAGGCAGGTAATACGTGCCGCCGCAGTCGATGACGGCATCGATCAGCTCCCGGGTCCAGACCGCAACGCGTTCTTTGGCGCTGTTGCGGGTGCGCTGCTTGTAGTACAGGACGAAGGCGAATGTTTCGCCGCGCGCCCAGGCCAGCAGCGTGCCTGGATCGGCCAGCGCGTGCCTGATCGAGATGTTGATGATGTTGGCCTTGTGGCGGCCCAGGATCTCGCCCATGCGCGGCACGAAATCCATCAGGCGCTCGCACGGGACGAAGTACTCCTGCAGCACGTAGGTACGCATGCTGCGCCCCATGGGCTCGAGCTCGGCCACGTCGTAGCCTGCCTCGTAGTTGCGCCAGTGGACCTTGTTGCGCAAAAAGAGCAGCGGGTCGATCAGGTATTCGCGCCGCAGCTTGCCGAACGGCGTTTCCGAAATCGCCCACAGGAAGTACTTCTCCAGCGCGTACAGCCGGCGCAGCGGCTGCAGGCGCGCGCTGGTGGTGGCCGGCCGCTCGGTACGGCGCCAGGTGACGGCGCGCGCCGAGGTGTAATGCGGCGGATACAGGTCGGCATTATGGAAAATCGCATCCGGATCGTCGCGTACCTGCGCCTTGAACCAGGCGAGATAGTCCCCAGTCGCCATCTTTCGATTGCTGCGTTCCACGCGCACGTTCTCGACCAGCTCGAGTTCGACCTCCGAGATGATGCCGATCGCGCCGTAGCCCCCGATGGCCGCGTAAAACAGCTGCTGGTTCTCGCTGGGGCTGGCGTGCTTCGCCGTCCCGTCCGCCAGCACCAGCAGGATCGTCCGCACCGACAGCACGACCGGCCCAAGCCCCATGTAGCGCCCGTGCGCGTTCACCGACAATGCGCCGCCGACCGTGAAGTTGGCGTAGGTCTGCATGATCTTCACCGCCAGGCCGTGCGGATCGACCAGCCGCTGGATGTCGCACCACCGGATGCCCGCCTGCACGCGGATCTTGCGAAGATGCGGATCGAAAGCCAGCACGGCATTCATCTGGCGCAGGTCCAGGTGCAAGCTGCCGGGTGACGCGGTATGGCCGCCCATGCTGAAGTGGCCGCCGCCGATCGAAATGGGCAGGCTCGTATTCCTCAACACATCCTGCAATTCGCAGGTCGAGCGCGGCGTGGCAATAGCCAGCACGTCGATGCGGTTGAGCTGTGTGACATCGTTGACGGTTGCCATGGCCGTTACCTCGCGATATCCACCTGGAGGTAATCCTCGCGCACCGCCGGGTTGTCCCCGTATGCGTTGGTGCCAGCCTCGCCCCGGCGCAGGAGCTGCCATGCAAGCCAGGCCGGACCGATCACCGGAAAGAGCAGCGCCAGCAGCCACCAGCCAGACACGCCACAGTCATGCAGGCGCTGGACCGAGACAGCCGCCGCGCACCAGACGAACACGAAGGCGACCAGCGCGGCGCCGGCGCTTGCGAACGCCCATTCGGCAAGCATGCCGAACGCGGTGCAGAACAGCGTCAACGCGAGCAAGCGCGCGAGCCACGTTGCGCGCGAAATCCGGCCGAAGCGAACGGTATAGGCAGTAAGTAGTTGCATAAGTATCAACAGGTTGGCGCGATACTAGCACCTGTTAATACTCAGAAATACCTATCAGTTTTGGTAGTGTCCGGGACCGTCGCTGGCCGCCCCTTGCCGGCACCTGGGCGGGCCGGGCGGCCCGCCATGTCAGTTACCGGCGCGGTCGATCGCCCTGCGGTCGCGCTTGGTCGGGCGGCCCTTGATCGAGCTGCCCGGCTCCGGGAACAGGCGCCGCGCTTCCTTGTCGCGCTCGCGCCGCACGATGCTCTCCTCCGTTTCGCTGTACAGGGCGCGGGCCACCGTGGCCGAGCCGCGCACGCCGGAAACGCGCAGCACCACCACCTCCCATCGGTCCGAGCCGTTGTCCACGAAAATCTTGTCGTTCACCTTGACGGCGCGCGCCGGCTTGACCGGCTCGCCGCCGATCTTGACCCGGCCGCGGTCCACGGCATCGGCCGCCAGCGAGCGGGTCTTGAAAAAACGGGCCGCCCACAGCCATTTGTCGATACGTACGTTGTCTTCCATTTCCTGTTACCTGATCCTTACGCGTAGCCGACCGAGAACAGCCGCATCGCGAGCTTGTACAAGCGGTACGCCAGGCCGTAGCTGGTGCGGCGCAGCCAGCCGAGCTGGCGCATGTCTTCCAGCGCGACCGGCACGCCATCCAGTATGCCGCGCTCCACGTGGCGGCGCACGGTGGCCGCGAACACCGGGTCGCGCACCACCACGTTGGCCTCCTGGTTCACGAACAGCGACAGGCCGTCGCAGTTGCTCGACCCCACCGTGGCCCAGTCCTCGTCCACCACCGCCACCTTGCCGTGCAGCTGCGTCTTGCGATACTCGTAGATCTTCACGCCGGCGGCAAGCAGCTTCGGGTAGTACGAGTGCGCGACCATGTCCTGCAGGCGGAATTCGCCCACGCCGATCAACAGCCGCACGTCCACCCCGCGTCCGGCCGCCTGGGCCAGCGCCTCGCGCAGCTTGCGCCCCGGCGCAAAGTAGGGATTGGCGACCAGCGCGCTGCGCCGCGCACGGCCCAGCGCCTGCAGGTAGGCGCGCTGGATCGTGCGCCGGTTGCGCAGGTTGTCGCGCACCACGAATGCGGCCTGCATCGGCTGATCGCCCAGCCCCGGCGGCTGCCTGCGCATCTCGCGGAACAGTCCCAGCCGGCGCACGATGTTCATGTGGCCAACGCGCGCCCACTGGCCTTGCGCTTCGCGGTGGATCTGCGCCACCAGCGGCCCCCTCACCTCGACCGCGAAATCCCAGCGCGGTGCCGGCAGCGCCTTGTGCGGGTCGTAGTCGCAGACCCAGTCGTCGTTGACGTTGATGCCGCCCACGAATGCCACTTCGCGGTCGACCACCACGATCTTGCGGTGGCTGCGCGTGATCCCGCGGCGGAACCACGGGTTGAAGATCCGGTAGTGCACGCCGCCTTCGTGCAAGGCTTCGCCCAGGCGGTTGGCCACGCGATGCCCGGTGCCAAACCAGTCCACGACCACGCGCACCTTCACGCCGCGTTGGGCGGCCCGGATCAGCGCGGCCTTGACCTCGTCGCCCATCTTGTCCTCGGCCCAGATGTAGGTTTCGAACAGGATGTCGTAGCGCGCCGCGTCCACTGCGGCAAGCAGCGCAGGGAAGAAAGCGGTGCCGCTTTCCAGGAGGGTGACGTCGTTCGCGGCTACATACGTCAGCGAGCGCATGCGCTTACGCCAACTCGAGGTTGGCCAGGATCGGTGCGTGGTCCGACAGGCGCGCCCACAGCGTCCCGTGCATCACTTCGGCGTTCTCCACCTTGAAGCCGCGCACGTAGATGCGGTCGAGGCGGAACCACGGCAGCGCGGCCGGAAAGGTGCGCGCCGGCCGGAGCGGCGCCTGCCGCCCCGCCAGGTTGCGCACCAGGTCGCCCAGCGCGGTGCGCGGGCCGAGCTCGTCGAACACCTCGGTCACGCCAAGCGCGTGGCGCAGCCGGTCCGACAGTGTGTTGCGCCAGTCGTTGAAGTCGCCCGCGATGATCACCGGCTGGCCGTGAGGCGCCGATTCGTTGACCGCATCGATCAGCGCCTCGCTCTGGCGCCCGCGGCTGCCCTCGAACAGGCCCAGGTGCACCACATAGCAATGGACCGTGCCGGACGGGGTGTCCAGGCGGCAGTGCAGGATGCCGCGCTGCTCGTAGGCGTGGTCGGAGATGTCGGTATTGACGCTGTTTTCGATCCGGAACTTGCTCAGCAGCGCGTTGCCGTGGTGACCGTGGTCGTACACGGCGTTCATGCCGTAGGCCGAGTGGTGCGACTCGCCGGCAAAAAATTCGTGCTGCGCGGCCTCGGGCCAGGCGTGGTGGTGGTCCAGGTCTTCACTGCCGTAGCGGGCCTGGTAGCGGTCGTGGCGGCCCTGTACTTCCTGCAGGAAAACGATGTCGGCGTGAAATTGGGCGATCGCCTTCTTCAGCGCCAGCACCCGCGGCCGGCTGCGCAGCGCCGATACGCCCTTGTGGATGTTATAAGTCGCGACACGAATTTTCATGCGAACATTCTAACCCCATCAGTCAGTGTCGGACGGGAACATCGGGCAATCGTGCGTGACTGCGGGGAGTGTCCGCTGAAAGAACCCGCAACCTAAAGACCGTCATCCCGGCGCAGGCGGGGATGACGGTTTTCCGTGTAACGAGATGGTTGGCCGCCCCTCAGCGCGTGGGGTAGTGCCGGGGCAGTTGCAAGATGGCTTCGGCGTTGGACGACGAAAAGCAGCGATCGGCCGCCTCGAGGTACGGCAGCCAGGCGTACTGGAGGTGTTCGCGCGGGCTCAGGATAACGGGGATGTCGCGCGGCACGCATACGGAGAACACGTGCTCAGTGTTGTGGGTGACGCCAGGCGCATAGCGGTGGCGCCAGGTCTGGTAGATCTCGTACACGTTCGACAGGTGCCAGTCGTGCAGCCGGATCGTGTCGCCATCGGCCACGATGCCGGTTTCCTCGAACAGCTCGCGCGTGGCGGTCTCAAGGAGCGGCTCGTCGAGACGGTCCAGAGAGCCGGTCACCGACTGCCAGAAACCGGGCTTGTCGGCACGCTCGATCAGCAGCACTTCGAGGTCCGAAGTGTGGATCACAACGAGGACGGATTCCGGAATCTTGTGCAAGGCTATTTTGCCGCGATGGGCGGCGAAGTGCGATCACCGTGACCGAGCAGCAGGTGTTCGACGCTGATATCCTCGTCGAGCCCGTCCCAGTGCAGGCCGGTACCACCGCCACTGATCACGTGACGGCAGCGCTGCTCTGGCGTGGCAGCGAGCAGGCGCGGGAAGTAGGCAAGAGGAATGCCCAAGGTGCGCCCATCAACCAGGTGGACCCACATCGTGTCCTCATCAAATGTCAATTTCCGGGCAAGCGGCTTACTCATGAAAATGATCCTTCCATGCCTTGGCAAACGCATCCTTGTTGTCGCGTGCGACCCGCACCAACTCGCGCAACTCCTTTGCAGACATCCCAAACGAGTCGGCCACCATCACATCCGGCTCAAGCCAGATCTTTGCGGTGGCCGTGCCCTTGCGAACATGGATATGCAATGGCTCGCGCGGGACACCTTCATTCGAAAAGAAGAAGAACGTGTACCCGCGCTAGCGTAGCACTACCGGCATATCCGGCAGGACTGGTTACGCGACCTTCGGCTCGGCGTTGCGCAGGCGGATGTGCAGCTCGCGCAGCTGCTTCTCGTCCACTTCCGACGGCGCGTTGGTCAGCAGGCACTGGGCGCGCTGGGTTTTCGGGAACGCGATCACGTCGCGGATCGACTCGGAGCCGGTCATCAGCGTGATCAGGCGGTCCAGGCCGAACGCCAGGCCACCGTGCGGCGGCGCGCCGTACTGCAGCGCGTCGAGCAGGAAGCCGAACTTGGCCTGCGCTTCTTCGGCGCCGATCTTCAGCGCGCGGAACACCTTGCTCTGCACTTCCTCGCGGTGGATACGGATCGAGCCGCCACCCAGTTCCCAGCCGTTCAGGACCATGTCGTAGGCCTTGGCGATGCAGGCGCCCGGGTTGGTCTCGAGCATGTCCTCGTGGCCGTCCTTCGGCGCGGTGAACGGGTGGTGGGTCGCGGTCCAGCGATTGTCTTCCTCGTCGTACTCGAACATCGGGAAGTCGATCACCCACAGCGGCGCCCAGATGTCGTCGAACAGGCCGGCCTTCTTGCCGAACTCGGAGTGGCCGATCTTCACGCGCAGCGCGCCGATCGCGTCGTTGACCACCTTGGCCTTGTCCGCGCCGAAGAAGATCAGGTCGCCGTCTGCGGCGCCCGTCAGCTCCAGCACCTTGGCCAGCGCTTCATCGGACAGGTTCTTCACGATCGGCGATTGCAGGCCGTCGCGGCCCTTGGCCTTCTCGTTGACCTTGATATAAGCCAGGCCCTTGGCGCCGTAGATGGCGACGAACTGGGTGTAGGCGTCGATCTCCGAACGCGGCATCGAGCCGCCCTGCGGCACGCGCAGGCCGACCACGCGTCCGCCGGCCATGTTGGCGGCGCTGTTGAAGACCTTGAACTCGACGGTCTTCATCACGTCGGTCAGTTCCGTGAATTCCAGCTTGACGCGCATGTCCGGCTTGTCCGAGCCGTACTTGCCCATCGCGGTGGCGTAGTCCATCACCGGGAACGGGTTCGGCAGGTCGATGCCGCGGGTGGTCTTGAAGACGTGGCGCATCATGTCTTCGAACAGGTCGCGGATCTCCTGCTCGGTCAGGAACGAGGTCTCGCAGTCGATCTGGGTGAATTCCGGCTGGCGGTCGGCGCGCAGGTCTTCGTCGCGGAAGCACTTGGTGATCTGGTAGTAGCGGTCGAAGCCCGACACCATCAGCATCTGCTTGAACAGCTGCGGCGACTGCGGCAGCGCGAAGAAGTGGCCGGCGTTCACGCGCGACGGCACCAGGTAGTCGCGCGCGCCTTCCGGGGTCGACTTGGTCAGCATCGGCGTTTCGATGTCCACGAAACCGAGCGCGTCCAGGTAGTTACGCACGGCCATCGACACCTTGTAGCGCAGGCGCAGGTTGTCCTGCATCTGCTGGCGTCGCAGGTCGAGCACGCGATGGGTCAGGCGGGTGGTCTCGGACAGGTTGTCGTCGTCCAGCTGGAACGGCACCGGCACCGATGCGTTGAGCACTTCCAGCCCGGTTGCCACGACTTCGATCTTGCCCGACTTGAGGTTCGGGTTGACGGTGCCCTCCAGGCGCGGGTTGACGGTACCGGTCACGCGCAGGCAGTACTCGTTGCGGACATGCTCGGCAACCTTGAACACCTCGGCGTTGTCCGGGTGGCAGACCACCTGCACAATGCCTTCACGGTCGCGCAGGTCGATGAAGATCACCCCGCCGTGGTCGCGGCGGCGGTGCACCCAGCCGCACAGGCTGACGGTTTGGCCCAGCAGTTCTTCGGTGACGAGGCCGCAGTAGTTGGTACGCATGGAGGACATATTTTTCTCTATTCCAGGTTGGTATTTCGGTTGCTTATTCGGGGGCCACGACGCCCATGGAGACGATGTACTTGAGCGCCGCGTCCACCGTCATGTCCAGTTCCACGACCTTGCTGCGCTCCATCATCAGGAAGAAGCCCGAGGTCGGGTTGGGGGTGGTCGGCACGTACACGCTGACGTAGTCGCCCTGCAGGTGGTTCTTCACGTCGCCGCCGGGCGCCCCGGTCAGGAACGCGATCGTATGCGAATCGGCGTGCGGGTACGGCACCAGCACCGCCTTGCGGAACGCATTGCCGTTCGACGAGAACAGCGTGTCGGACACCTGCTTGACGCTGCCATACAACGAGCTGATGACCGGGATGCGGCCCAGCAGCCGTTCCCACTGGCGCACCACGAAGTTGCCGACCAGGTTGTTGGTGAACAGGCCGATCAGGAACACGATCGCGATGGTCAGCACCGCGCCCACGCCGGGCAGGTCGAAGCCGATCAGGTGGCGCGGCTGCCAGGCCTCCGGCACGAGCAGCAGCGACTGGTCCAGCGTGCCGATGACGAGGTTGAGCACCCAGGCGGTGATGGCCAGGGGAACCACGACCAACAGGCCCGTGATGAAGTATTTACGCATCGTGTTCTCGTTGTTATCCCGCGGCCTTGCCCGGGAAGGGCGCGGCCAGCGGTGTTAGTTGCTGCCGGTGGACGTCGCGGCTGGCGCGGACTGCTCGGACGAGCCGGAGCTGCCGCCTGACGACGAGGAGCTGCCGCCGCGGAAGTCGGTCACGTACCAACCGGTGCCCTTGAGCTGGAAGCCGGCGGCGGTCACCTGCTTTTGGAACGCAGGCTTGCCGCAGGACAGGCAGGTGGTCAAAGGCGCGTCTGAAATTTTTTGCAGCACATCTTTGGAAAAACCGCATTCGGCGCAGCGGTAGGCGTAAATCGGCATAGCTGTACTCCGCAAAAATCTTCAAAACCCCACATTATAAAGCGTTTATGGGCGCTTTTGCCGATATGGGGGTGATGGGCAGGGTTCTCCAGACCCGCCTGTTTGCCGGCCGGCTGTTGTTTTTCGGTCCCCCGGCCCCGGTTTCGTTTGCCCAGCAATAACTTGCGTGCTTAAATAACACGCTTGTTAGCGGCGAGCAACGGAACCGCCGCCCGGAAGGTTCAAGAAACAGAAGCTATGCGCGATGGCGACATCGCCGCATTTCCGCAAAAAAACGACCGTATTGGGGGCCCGCGCACAGCGGGCTTTTTTTCGTCCTGCTGATCCGGGCTCACCCAGCATCACCGTCGTTCGGCGAAGGCCGGAACCCATGCTGAGCCTTCGGGAACGCGACCCTGGCGAGTCCCGATGCTCAGCATGGCTCCCGGCTTGCGCCGGGACGACGAGCTCAGGTCAACACTTAACGGTCATCTCAGGCCGGCAGGCGGCGCCAGACCATCCAGCGTTCCTTGTTCTGGAAGATGGGGATCGAGTCGGTCACCGCTTCGTCCGCGATGCACTCGAAATACGGCGTCAACAGCTCGTCGAGCTTCGCGCGGCTGGTACCGAACGGCGGCCCCTTGGGCGCGTCATCGAAGTAGAAATACCCGGCCAGCATGCCGCCGGCCGGCAGCAATTGCGCCCAACGCTCCGCCAGCCTGGGCAACATCTCGCGCGGCATCGAGCAAAAGAACGCGCGCTCGTAGATCAGGTCCAGCGGCCGTGGCGGCACGTAGGTGAAGAAGTCGGCCTGCACCACCCGCTCGGCCCATTTGCCGGCCACCGTCATCGCGCTGGCCACGGCCGCCGCCGAAAAGTCGATCGCGATGGCGTCCCAGCCGGCCTCGCTCAGGTACGCCAGCTCGTAAGCGCTGCCACAGCCGGGAATCAGGGTCGCGAGCGGCCTGGGCGACGCGGCCACGAAACGGCGCAGCGCCTCCGGCACCCCGGCCCGGTCCCACGGCGTAAAGCCGCGCGCGAAGCGCTCGTCCCAGAACGCGGCACTCTTTGGGTCGCGCGTATCGAAGGACGGCGTGCTCACGAACGCATCCACCAGTGGCCGTACAGGTAGGTGATCGCCACCGCCGAGAACAGCAGCCCGAGCAAGCCGGCCACCAGCATCAGCACGCGGTTGGTGCGCCGCTGGTGGTGCATCAGCTCGCGCAGCAGGGCCGAGTCGTTCACTTCCAGGTCGGTGGTCTTCTCCAGCGCCTGGTAGATCAGGCGCGGCAGCTGCGGGAAGATGTGGGCGTAGCGTGGCGCCTCGGCTTTCAGGCGATCCACCATGCCGCGCCAGCCGACCTGCTCGTTCATCCAGCGCTCCAGATACGGCTTGGCGGTCTTCCACAGGTCCAGGTCGGGGTCCAGCTGGCGGCCCAGGCCTTCGATGTTGAGCATGGTCTTTTGCAGCAGCACCAGCTGCGGCTGCACCTCGACGTTGAAGCGGCGCGAGGTCTGGAACAGTCGCAGCAGCACCTGGCCGAACGAGATGTCTTTCAGCGGCCGGTCAAAGATCGGCTCGCAGCAGGCGCGCACCGCCGACTCCAGCTCGTCCACGCGGGTGTCGCGCGGGGCCCAGCCTGATTCGATGTGCGCCTCGGCCACGCGCTTGTAGTCGCGGCGGAAGAAGGCGATGAAGTTCTGCGCCAGGTAGTCCTTGTCGAAATCGTTGAGCGTGCCGACGATGCCGAAGTCCAGCGCAATGTAGCGGCCGAAGGTGGCCGGATCGACCGAGACCAGGATGTTGCCAGGGTGCATATCGGCGTGGAAGAAGCCATCACGGAACACCTGGGTGAAGAAGATTTCGACGCCGTCACTGGACAGCTTCTTCAGGTCCACGCCCGCCGCTTCCAGCCGGTCGATCTGCGACACCGGGATGCCGTGCATGCGCTCCATCACGATCACGCTGCTGGAGCAATAGTCCCAGAACATTTCCGGCACCAGCAGCAGCTGCGAGCTGGCAAAGTTGCGGCGCAGCTGGCTGGCGTTGGCGGCCTCGCGCATCAGGTCCAGCTCGTCGTGCAGGTATTTATCGAACTCGGCCACCACCTCGCGCGGCTTCAGGCGCCGGCTGTCGGTCCACAGTTTTTCGACCAGCCCGGCGGCCAGGTGCATCAGCGCCACGTCCTCGTCGATCGACTTCTTCATGCCCGGCCGCAGCACCTTGACCGCGACCTCCCTGCCGTTCTTGAGCGTGGCAAAGTGCACCTGGGCGATCGAGGCCGACGCCACCGGGGTGCGCTCGAAGCTGGCGAACAGCTGGTCCGGGTGGGCGCCCAGCGAGCGCGTGATCTGGGCGATCGCGAGGTCGGAGTCGAACGGCGGCACGCGGTCCTGCAGCAGTGCCAGCTCGTCGGCAATATCGGGCGGCACCAGGTCGCGGCGGGTGGACAGCACCTGGCCAAACTTGACGAAAATCGGGCCCAGTTCCTCCAGCGCCATGCGCAGGCGCACCCCGCGCGGGGCGCTGATCTTGCGCCAGAAAAAAATCTTGTCGAGCAGCTTGGCGGTCCGCGGGACCGGCAATTCGGAGACGATGATCTCGTCGAGCCCGTAACGGGTGGCGACCGAGAGGATTTTCAGCAGGCGCAGGAATTTCAATAGCATCAGCGGTCCGTGGTGGTGTTCCCGCCGGCGGCGGTGATGGCAGTGGCCGCGCTGCGCTGCGCGAGCTTTTGCTCCAGCCGGGCGATGCGTTTGTCCAGGCGCTCGACGTCGTCGCGCGTGCGGACCACGTCCTCGGCGAACTCGGCCACCACGGTGGGCCTGACCAGCACCGGGTTTTCTTCCAGCAGGTACTCGGCCACGTTCTCGGCCAGGCGGCGGCCGGTGGCGCCGGCGCCGGCGATGACGCTCTTCGCGCCGCCCACCAGCCGGGTCGCGCCGATCGGCCCGAACAGGCGCTCCAGGTCATGCTCGGCGTCCCAGCGCAGGCCTTTGGACAGCTGCGAGATCGTGTTGGCGAACTCGGCGTCGCCCTCGATCTTCACGTACGAGAATGCGCGGTCGCGGTTCTGGGCGATCAGCGGCAGGTCGGACAGCTTGACGTGGATGGTGACGTTGGCCGGGTCTTCACTGTTGCTGCCCTCGACCATGCCGTCGCGCGTCACGCGCAGCCGCAGCCGCAGGTGGCCGGTGTCGATGCAGGCTTCCTTGCCGGCATGCAGCGCCAGCGCATCGCGCGCCCACGCTTCCTGGGCCAGCAGGTGGTTAATTGCAGCAATCGCGGGGGCCATCAGCGCGCGCTGGGGCGACAGGAGTGAAGGATTCGGGACCATGGTAAATAACTCACTGGATCCCCGTGTTCGCGGGGACAGGCAAACAAAAACCGCCCGGTTCAAGCGGGCGGTTTTGATCTTACCAGTTTGCTGGACGCAATTCCGTCCGCACGGGTTGTTTAGTTAAAAATATTACTGAACCTGCTGGATACCCGCCAGCACCCATCCGCTCGCGCCGGACAGCGGCTTGGCCAGGTTCCACACCTCGACGAAGGGCTCCGGCGCGGCGCCCGGCGCGGTGCGGATCATGCCGTTGAACTGCACGCTGGCCAGGTAGTCGCGGTCGGACTTCTCGATGCCCAGCAGCTGGGCGTCGATCGAGACCACGTCGGTGAAGTCGTTGGCGTTGCGCTCGAGGATCTGGGTCTTGAGCTCGGCAAACACTTCCGGCGCAGTGAACTCGCGCAGGTCCTGCACGTCGCCCTTGTCCCAGGCCGCCTGCATGCGGATGAACATGGACTTCGCTTCGCGCAGGAACGACGGGGTATCGAAGTCGGTCGGCACACCCCACGGCACGTGGGCGGCAGGCTTGTCCAGCGCGACGCCCTGGTTCAGGCCGGAGCCAATTTCCGGGGTGCTGCTGTAGGAGCTGGGCTGCCACGGCTGCTGGTTCATGCCGGAGCCGATTTCCGGGGTCGCCGACGCCGGCATCGGGTCGCGGTTGAAGCCCTGGAACGGCGTCGGGTTGGCCGGGGTGTCCTTGCGGCGGAACATGCGCACGATGAAGATCACGGCAAAGGCCAGGAGCGCCAGCATCAGCAGCGACGAAATCATGCTGGCGGCGGCGCCGCCAATGCCGAAGTGGCTGAACAGCGCACCCAGGCCCAGGCCGAGCAGCGCGCCGCCCAGCACGCCCTTCCACATGCTCGGGCGCTGCTGCGGCATCGGCTGCGGCATCGGCGCCGGGCGGGCCTGGTTGCCGTACTGCGGCTGCTGCGCCGGCGACGGTGCGGGCGCGGGCGCGGGCCGCTGCATCTGGCGCACCGGCTGCGACTGGCGTCCGAACGAGCGGCCGCCGCCCATCGGGCGCGCGGTGGCTTCCGCGATCATCGACAGCGCGGTGATTGCCAGCATCATGGTGACCAAGAATTTTTTCATGCTCTACGCATCCTAAAATTTGATGCCGGTGTGCAGCGCAGCCACACCAGCAGTCAGGTTAAAGTACTGCACGCGTTCCAGTCCCGCGGCCTCCATCATGCCCTTCAGCGTTTCCTGGTCGGGGTGCATGCGGATCGACTCGGCCAGATAGCGATAGCTTTCGGAATCGTTGGCGATCTGCTGGCCCAGCCACGGCAGCACCGAGAACGAATACACGTCATACGGCTTTTGCAGCGGCGCGGCCACCTTCGAAAACTCCAGCACCAGCAACTTGCCGCCCGGCTTGAGCACGCGGCGCATTTCCGCCAGTGCCTGGTCCTTGTGCGTCATGTTGCGCAGGCCGAAGGCCACGCTGACCCGGTCGAAATAATTGTCCGGGAACGGCAATTTTTCCGCGTCACACAGCAATGTTGGGGTGACAAGCCCTTTGTTCAAGAGGCGATCACGGCCGACGCGCAGCATCGACTCGTTGATGTCGGTGAGCCACACTTCCCCGCTCGGCCCGGCCTGCTTGGCAAAGGCCTTGGCCAGGTCGCCGGTGCCGCCTGCAATGTCGAGCACCTTGAAGCCCGGGCGAATGCCGGCCTGGGCGATGGTGAACGCTTTCCAGATGCGGTGCAGGCCGCCGGACATCAGGTCGTTCATGATGTCGTACTTCGCGGCGACGGAGTGGAAAACCTTGGCGACCTCGTGGACCTTCTCGTCTTCGGAGACGGTCTTGTAGCCGAAATGGGTGGTGTTGGTCATGATGGCAAGACGGATTGATCTTGCCGCATTATACAAGGGGGCACACGGTCCGGCGCCCGCACCAGCGCTGCCGTTGCCCGAACCCTCCGTTGATGCCCCGTAAATGGGGCCGGCCGTGGCTGGCTAACCTGATCTTGGCAAGCTCATCGGCGGCCAGCGCCGAGATGGAGGACAGATCATGGCAACCATTTACGTCGATCCCAGCGCCGCCGCTCCGGGCAACGGCACGCTGTCCAGCCCGTTTCGCTCCTGGACCAGCGTCACCTGGGCGCCCGGCAACACATACCTGCAAAAACGCGGCACCACCTACACCGGCGTCTTCAGGTTGTCGGCCAGCGGCACCAGCCTGCAGCGCATCACGGTCGCCGCCTACGCGCGTGCCGATGGCACCGATGACCCGACCCGGCCAAAGCCGGTCATCATCCTCCCGGGCGCGCCCACCACGCCCGCCAACGGCGCCTCGATTGCCGTGCACAACCAGGAGCGCGACTTCGTCACCTACCGCAACCTGGACATCCGCAACACCGCCCTGCCCGAAGGCAGCGATGTCGCGATCATCTGGCTGGGCAACAACTGCGTGTTCGAAAACATCAACCTGGCGTCGAATTGCGCCGGCGTCTATGCGTTCGGCAAGAATCACGTGACGGTCTCGGCCTGCGTGCTGGACGTGGTCAGCAACGCCGCGGCCTTTGCCAACCACGGCATCCTGGTGGCCGGCGCCGCTTCCATCGACGACATCCGCATCCTCAACAATACGATCCGCCACCACGGCGGCGGCACGCCGTCGTCGCACGGCATTCGCTGCGAGACCTACACGAGCACGGCCTTCTTCACCAACCTGGCCATTCGCGGGAACCGGATCTCGCCCCCGCCGGGCGTGCCGTACAGCCGCAACCGCGGCGCGATCGGCATCTACCTGGTCAACGGCAATGCGGCCCAACTGGAGCGCAACACGGTGAACGGCATGCTGACCGGGATCTTCATCAACGGCGGCAGCCGCGATTATCTGGGCAGCAACAACTGCAGCAACAACATGAACTTTGGCATCCACATCACCGGGCTCGCCACCTCCTTCCTCATCGAATCGAACACCTGCAACGCCAATGGCGGCCCCTTGACCGCCACGTACTATGGGCGCGGCATCGAGCTGTCGTCCAAGGCCGGCGCCGGCGCCGTTTCGGGGCACACCATCCGGCGCAACACCTGCAGGTTCAATTTCAACTTCGGCGGGCCGCTGGATAACGGGTCGGAAGGCGTGGGCATCGGCCTGGACGACGGGACGACCCGGTGCTCGGTCTATGGCAACAATATTTCGAACAACGAGGGGAACGGGATCCAGCTCTACGGCGGTGGCGACCTCGTGAAGTATCCGGATACTGGCGGCAACATGATCATGGCCAACCGGATGGATTCGAACTGCACCTATTCCGTGCTGGGCCGGCGCAGCGGCGGGACCACGCCCAGCCCGTTCTATGCGCACATTGCGCTGGCGTGGATCTATGGCAGCCGGACGACCATCACAAACAATGTGTTCAGCGGCACGACGCGCGGCGGGATTTCCGAGGAAGTCCACTGCTCGAACATCCTTGCAGTGAACAACATCTACATTGGCGTGCCCTACCCGGCCAAGGCCAGCCCGCCTGCGGAACAGGCGTGAGTTGGACGCGTGGGCGGAAAACCGCCCACTCTACGTTTCGTCGGCGTCCTTGCGCGCGCCATCGGGCGGCTGCTGCGAGCGCATCCAGCGGCGCACCCAGGCCATGGCGATGACCGGCACCACGGCGGTGACGACCACGATGACGATGGCGGTCGTATCCATGGGATTCAGTGGTGGTGGCCGCAGCCGTGCTGCACCGGTGCGCCCGGCACCACCGTTCCCGGTTCGCGGCCGCTGTCGCCCGCAAAGCCGGCGTCGTGCAGGCGACCCAGGTAGGCCTGCCACAGCTGCTGCTGTTCGCTGCCCAGCTTGTACAGGTAGTCCCAGGTGTAGATGCCAGTGTTGTGGCCGTCGGTGAACAGCGGGCGCACCGCGTAGTTGCCGACCGGCTCGATGCCGTCGATGCGCACGTCGCGCTTGCCGACCTGCAGCACTTCCTGGCCCGGGCCGTGACCCTTCACTTCCGCCGACGGCGAGTACACGCGCATCAGCTCGAACGGGATCGAAAAAGCGGCGCCGTCGTCGAAGGCAATGTCGAGCAGGCCCGATTTCTGGTGGACGGTGAGGGAGGTGGGGTTAGGCATCTTGTTCTACCCTTCTGCCAGGGCCGCGTGGCCGGTTGGCTCAGCATGGGTCCCGGCCTGCGCCGGGACGTCGGTTCAAACGGTGGCGGTGCGAGCGGGTTTAGCGTTTGTTCAGGCGGTCCTTGATCGCGGCGGCCAGCCGGGGCAGCAGCGCGCGGCGCGCGGCGAGCAGCTTTTCGTCCGGCTTGCGCACTGCATTCGCCCACACCGGGTTCGGGAAGTGCGCGTCGTCCACGTAGCGCGGGATCACGTGCCAGTGCAGGTGCGGCACCACGTTGCCCAGGCTGGCCACGTTGATCTTGTCCGGGTCCATCACCTCGCGCACCGCGGTCTCGACGTGCCAGACGACGTCGTTGATCAGGATGCGGTCGGCGGGCGGCAGGTCGCTCATTTCCTTCACGTGCTCGTTCCAGATGACCCGGCAAAAGCCCGGGTAGTTCGGATCGTCCACCGGGATCACCGACAGCTTTTCATCCCGGTACAGCGGAGGCACCACCAGCTGGCACAACTCGCAACCTGCTACTTTCGTCATACAAGAACCCTCTCGATACCGCCATTGTTGGCGCGCGCAACGTAGTCGGGCATCCAGTCCTCGCCCAGCAAATGCCGCGCGATCTCCACCACGATGTAGTCGGCGTCGGTGCCCGCGTCGTCATTATAGCGGTGCAGGCCCTGCAGGCAGGACGGGCAGCTGGTCAGGATCTTGACGTCGCCCTTGAAGCCGTCGGCGCGCAGCTTGTCCGCGCCCTTGACCATCTCGTCGGCCTTGCGGAACTTGACCTGGGTGGCGATATCCGGGCGCGACACGGCGAAGGTGCCCGACTCGCCGCAGCAGCGGTCGTTCTTCTCGATCTTCACGTTGTCCACGGTGGACACCAGCGCGTTGACGGTCTTGACCGAATCCTGCAGCTTCATCGGGTTGTGGCACGGCTCGTGGTACATGTAGCGGGTGCCGGTCACGCCTTCGAGCTTCACGCCCTTCTCCAGCAGGTACTCGTGGATGTCCATGATGCGGCAGCCCGGGAAGATCTTCTCGAACTCGTAGGTGGCCAGCTGATCGTAGCAAGTGCCGCACGAGACCAGCACGGTCTTGATGTCGAGGTAGTTCAGCGTGTTGGCCATGCGGTGGAACAGCACGCGGTTATCCGTCATCATCTTGTCGGCCTTGTCGTACTGGCCGGCGCCGCGCTGCGGATAGCCGCAGCACAGGTAGCCCGGCGGCAGCACGGTCTGCACGCCCACTTCCCACAGCATCGCCTGCGTGGCCAGTCCCACTTGCGAGAACAGGCGCTCCGAGCCGCAGCCCGGGAAGTAGAACACGGCCTCGGTGTCGGCGGTCGTGGTCTTGGGGTTGCGGATGATCGGGATGATCTTGTCGTCCTCGATGTCCAGCAGCGCGCGCGCCGTCTTCTTGGGCAGGTTGCCCGGCATCTTGCGGTTGACGAAGTGGATCACCTGCTCGCGCACGGGCGCCTTGCCGGTGGTCGGCGGCGGCGCCTTCTTGCTCGGCGCGGCCAGCTTCTTGAGCACGCTCGCGCCCAGGCGCTGGGCCTTGAAGCCCCAGTCGATCATCGCCTTGCGGGTGGCGTTGATGGTGGTCGGGTCGGTCGCGTTCAGGAAGAACATCGAGGCCCGGTTCATCGGCTTGAAGCTGCGCTTGTCCATCTTGCGCAGCAGGTTACGCATGTTCATCGACACGTCGCCGAAGTCGATGTTGACCGGGCACGGCGTGACGCACTTGTGGCACACGGTGCAGTGGTCCGAGACGTCTTCGAACTCTTCCCAGTGGCGGATCGACACGCCGCGGCGGGTCTGCTCTTCGTACAGGAAGGCTTCGATCAGTGCCGAGGTGGCCAGGATCTTGTCGCGCGGCGAGTACAGCAGGTTCGCGCGCGGCACGTGCGTGGTGCACACCGGCTTGCACTTGCCGCAGCGCAGGCAGTCCTTGACGCTGTTGGCGATGGCGCCGATGTCGCTCTGCTGCATGATGAGCGATTCGTGCCCCATCAGCCCGAACGACGGCGTGTAGGCGTTGCGCAGGTCGGCGTAGGCGGTTTCGGAGTTGAGCAGCTTGCCCTTGTTGAAGCGCCCTTCCGGGTCGATGCGGCGTTTGTAGTCGCGGAAGTCGCGGATCTCGTCGTCCGTCAGGAATTCGAGCTTGGTGATGCCGATGCCGTGCTCGCCCGAGATCACGCCGTCGAGCGAACGCGCCAGCTTCATGATGCGCTCGACCGCGCGGTGCGCGTCCTGCAGCATCTCGTAGTCGTCCGAGTTCACCGGGATGTTGGTGTGCACGTTGCCGTCGCCCGCGTGCATGTGCAGCGCGACGAACACGCGCGAGCGCAGCACCGTCTTGTGGATTTCGGTGCAGTCGTCCAGGATCGGCTTGAAGGCCGCGCCGTAGAACAGCTGGCGCAGCGGTGCGCGCAGCTCCTGCTTCCACGACACGCGCACCGTGTGGTCCTGCACCACGTCGAACAAGCGGGCATGCGGCTGCTGCGCCAGGCGCGCCGCAAACACCGGGTCCAGCTGCTCCAGGCCGAATTCGGCCAGCCGTGCGCGGGCCTCGGTGAGCGGCAGGTCCAGGCTGTCGCGGATCCAGCGCCAGCGCGCCGCCACGCGCGCCAGCAGGTCGTCGGCCTGCTGCGGGCGGTCGCCCAGGATCTCGTTCGCGTCCACGCCCTCGCCGGTGGCGTCGTCGCTCTTCTCGATCGGCAGGCCGCCGGCGGTGAAGTAGGCGTGCAGCTCTTCGACCAGCGCCAGCTTGTTCTTGATCGACAGCTCGATGTTGATGCGCTCGATGCCGTCGGTGTACTCGCCCATGCGGGTCAAAGGAATGACCACGTCCTCGTTGATCTTGAAGGCGTTGGTATGCTTGGCGATGGCGGCGGTACGGGCGCGGTCGAGCCAGAACTTCTTGCGCGCCTCGGCCGAGACGGCGATGAAGCCCTCGCCCACGCGCGTGTTCGCAAGGCGCACCACTTCGGACGCGGCCTGCGCCACGGCGTTCTCGTCGTCGCCCACGATGTCGCCGAACAGCGCCATCTTGGGCAGCGTGCCGCGCTTGGACTTGGTGGCGTAGCCGACCGCACGCAGGTAGCGCTCGTCCAGGTGCTCCAGGCCCGCCAGGCGCACGCTCGCGAACTCGGGTTTGCCGGTCCTGGGCAGGTTGTCGAGGTAGTCCTTGATCTCGACGATCGAAGGGATCGCGTCGCGCGCCTGGCCAAAGAACTCCAGCGCCACGGTGCGGGTGTGCTTGGGCATCTTGTGCAGGATCCAGCGCGCGGACGTGATCAGGCCGTCCGTGCCCTCTTTCTGGATGCCCGGCAGGCCGGCCAGGAACTTGTCGGTCACGTCCTTGCCCAGGCCCTCCTTGCGGAAGCGCCGGCCTTCGATGGTCAAGGTCTCGGTGCGGAACGGTGCGTCCTTCGCTTCGCCCTTCGCGCTCGGGTGGGTCCATTCGAGCTTGAAGACGGCGGTTGGCGCGTCGTGGATCTTGGACAGGTTGTGGCCGACGCGGGTCACTTCGAGCCAGTCGCCGTTCGGATCCACCATGCGCCACGAGGCCAGGTTGTCGAGCGCGGTGCCCCACAACACGGCCTTCTTGCCGCCGGCGTTCATGGCGATATTCCCGCCGATGCAGGACGCGTGGGCCGAGGTCGGGTCCACCGCGAACACGAAGCCGGCTTTTTCCGCGGCCTGCGACACGCGCTGCGTTACCACGCCGGCGCCGGTGTAGATGGTCGCGTAATCGCGGTCCACGCCCGGCAGGCGCGACATCTCCACGTCGCCCAGGTCGATCAGCTTTTCGGTGTTGATCACGGCCGACATCGGCGTGAGCGGGATCGCGCCGCCGGTGTAGCCGGTGCCGCCGCCGCGCGGGATGATGGTCAGTCCCAGCTCGATGCAGCCCTTGACCAGGCCCGCCATCTCTTCCTCGGTGTCCGGCAGCAGGACCAGGAACGGGTACTCGACGCGCCAGTCGGTGGCGTCGGTCACGTGCGAGACGCGGTGCATGCCGTCGAAGTGGATGTTGCGCTTGTCGGTGTAACGGCCCAGCACCTTCACGGCGCGCTTACGCAGGTCGTACATCTGCTGGAACTCGCGCGCGAAGTCGTCGACCGCCTTGCGGGCGGCGGCCAGCAGCTGCGCGACCGCGGTGCTGCGCGCACTCGCCGCTTCCACGTCGGCCTCGCCGGCATCGACCATCACGCGGCGCTTGTCCACTTCGGCCAGGCGGTGATGCAGCGCATCGATCAGGCCCTGGCGGCGCTTGGGGTTGTCCAGCATGTCGTCCTGCAGGTACGGATTGCGCCGCACCACCCAGATGTCGCCGAGCACCTCGTACAGCATGCGGGCGGAGCGGCCGGTCTGGCGCGCGCCGCGCAGCTCGTCCAGCAGGCGCCAGGCCGGTTCGCCGAGCAGGCGGATCACGATCTCGCGGTCGGAGAACGAGGTGTAGTTGTAGGGAATCTCACGCAGGCGCGCCGGGTTGGCGGTGTCTTCGAGCAGGGCTTGGATGTTTGCTGGGGCGTTCATGAATGGAATCGACTTTCGGACTGGCCCGTTTTCAGACCAGCCATTCTAGCTTATTGCGCTGCACCACGCTGGAGCAGCCCTGATCTGCCGAGGGCCTTTCCGCAACAAAATTGCAAAAATCAGGGCTTTGTGCAAACGGTATTCGCCCCACGAAGGCGAGTTGCATTTTTTATATTGCACAAAACGTGGGCAGGCAAACACCGTAAGGCAAGCATTTCCGCCGCTACGATCAACGTCGTCCAGGCGAAGGCGGGGACCCATAGAACGTTTCCATTGTCGTGCCAGCCGCGTGACCGCAAGCTCAGCATGGGTCCCCGCCTCCGCGGGGACGACGTGCTGGCTGGGCGGTCTAGCCCGTAATTTGGATCAGCAACTCCCCCAACCGGTGCCAGATCCCGTCCGGCACATATAGCAGGGCCGCAGTCATCGTGACATAGCGCGCGAACTTGCCTATTGCCATATAGATAATGCTCGGCCAGAACGGCAGGTGCAGCCAGCCCGCCAAGGTGCACAGCGGGTCGCCAATGCCCGGCAGCCACGACAGCAGCATGGTCTTGGGACCGTAATGCTCCAGCCACTTGAACCAGCGCGTCTTGCGCTCCTTGGCAAAGGTGGTCTTGGCCCGGTGCCCCAGCACGTAGTCGAGCGCCCCGCCGAGCGTGTTGCCGAGCGTGCCGACCAGAATCGCCGGCCAGAACATGGCCGGGTTGGCCTTGACCACCGCAAACACGGCCGGCTCCGAGCCCAGCGGAAGCAGGGTCGCGGAAACGAAGCTGACGAGGAATACGGAAGTAAGGCCAACGGCGGGCGCGGCGAGGACTTTGAGCAGCCAGACAATGGCAGTTTCGATCATGAGAAGCTGAGGCGGGCAGGTACGACGAGCGTCCATTATAATGACGAAACCCATCGGCCTCGACACGGTACCTCCGCGCTGCAACCCGGCCCTGTACCGAACTGCACACGACTCGGCCACCAGCCAAGCAGGACAGTCTCCGTCGTCACCGCACTCCTGGACTGCTGTCCAGCATACCTTGCTTGCAGACTATGACTACCGACTACCTCAAAAAAATCCTGACTGCCCGCGTCTACGACGTGGCGCAGGAAACCCCGCTCGAACTGGCCCCCACGCTGTCCCAACGGATGAACAACCGCATCTACTTCAAGCGCGAGGACATGCAAAGCGTCTTCAGCTTCAAGCTGCGCGGCGCCTACAACAAGATGGCGAACCTGACGCCCGAACAGCTGCAGCGCGGCGTCATTTGCGCCTCGGCCGGCAACCACGCTCAGGGCGTTGCCCTCTCGGCCAGCCGCCTGGGCTGCCGCGCGCTGATCGTGATGCCGACCACCACGCCGCAGGTGAAGATCGATGCGGTCAAGGCGCGCGGGGGCGCGAGCGTGGAGGTGGTACTGCATGGCGAGTCGTACACCGACGCCTACAACCACGCGCTCACGCTCGAAAGGGAGCAGCGCCTGACCTTCGTGCACCCGTTCGACGACCCGGACGTGATCGCCGGCCAGGGCACCATCGCGATGGAGATCCTGCACCAGCATTCCGGCCCGATCCACGCGATTTTTGTCGCGATCGGCGGCGGCGGGCTGGTGGCGGGCATCGGCGCCTACGTCAAGGCGGTGCGGCCGGACATCAAGGTGATCGGCGTGCAGACTGTCGATTCGGACGCGATGGCCAAGAGCCTGAAGGCGGGCCATCGCATCACCCTGCCGGACGTGGGCCTGTTCTCGGACGGCACCGCGGTCAAGCTGGTGGGCGAAGAGACCTTCCGCCTGGCCAAGGAAGTGGTCGATGAAATCGTGATCGTGGACACGGACGCGATCTGCGCCGCGATCCAGGACGTGTTCCAGGATACCCGCAGCATCCTCGAGCCGGCCGGCGCGCTGGCGGTGGCGGGCGCGAAGGCCTATGTCGAGCGCTCGCAGATGACGCGCAGCCCGGTCAAGGACGAGACGCTGGTGGCGGTGGCCTGCGGCGCCAACATGAACTTCGACCGCCTGCGCTTCGTGGCCGAGCGCGCCGAGGTGGGCGAATCGCGCGAGGCCGTGTTCGCGGTGACGATCCCCGAGCAGCGCGGCAGCTTCAAGCGCTTCTGCGCGCTGGTCGGCCCGCGCAACGTGACCGAGTTTAACTACCGCGTCAGCGACGAACAGCAGGCCCACGTGTTCGTGGGCATACAGGTTGGCAACCGCGAAGAGCCGGCCCGGCTGGTGCGCGCGTTCGCCGAGAACGGCTTTGCCACCCTCGACCTGACCCACGACGAGCTGGCCAAGCTGCACATCCGCCACCTGGTCGGCGGCAAAAGCTCGCTGGCGCACGACGAATTGCTGTACCGTTTCGAGTTCCCCGAGCGTCCGGGCGCGCTGATGCGCTTTTTGGACAGCATGGCGCCAAACTGGAATATCTCACTGTTCCACTACCGCAACCAGGGCGGCGACGTGGGCCGCATCCTGGTGGGCCTGCAGGTGCCGCGCGAGGAAATGGACGAGTTCCGCAGCTTCCTCGACGGCCTGGGCTACCGCCACTGGGACGAGAGCGCGAACCCGGTGTACAAACTGTTTTTGGGGTAGAGTTCGGGCAGCGGTTTAGCGGTCAAGGACCAGTAACCTCGATACGTCGTCCCCGGATCCGGGGACGACGTTTTGGTGCCGCCGATTTTATTGACGACAACTATGACCAACACGCCTGATCAATCGCCCCTCGGCAAAACCTCCGCCTACCAGACCGAATACGCGCCCGAGCTGCTGTTCCCGATCCCGCGCCAGCAAAAACGCGACGAGCTCGGCATCTCCGGCACGCTGCCATTCTTCGGCGTGGACATCTGGAATGCCTACGAGATCTCGTGGCTGAACATGCGCGGCAAGCCGCAGGTGGCGATCGCGACGATCACCGTGCCGGCCGATTCGCCCAACATCATCGAGTCGAAATCGTTCAAGCTGTACCTGAACTCGTTCAACCAGACCCGCCTGGCCAACACCGACGCCCTGCTCACGCTGCTGCGCGCCGACCTGTCGGCTGCCGTGGGTTCGCCGGTGCACATTGCGCTGTCCACGCCCGAGGCATTCTCCAGCGTAAAAATGGGAGAACTCGATGGTGTGTTGCTGGACCGCCTCGATATCGAGATCGACCAGTACACGCCCGCCCCGGCGCTACTGAGCGCCAACTTCGCCGAGGCCATGGTCGAGGAAACCCTGACCTCGCACCTGCTCAAGTCGAATTGCCTGGTGACCGGGCAACCCGACTGGGCCAGCGTGCAGATCCATTACGTGGGCCCGCAAATCGACCAGGAGGGCCTGCTGCGCTACCTGATCGGCTTTCGGGAGCACAACGAATTCCACGAGCAGTGCGTCGAGCGCATCTTCATCGACATCATGCGCCAGTGCAAGCCGACCAAGCTCGCAGTCTATGCCCGCTACACCCGCCGCGGCGGCCTGGACATCAACCCGTGGCGGACCAACTTCAGCACTGCACGCCCGCTGAACCTGCGCACAGCCCGGCAGTAGGCGCATTGACGACGAGCAACCTTTGCTGCGATGACGCTTGACCGTATTTCCGCACGGGAATACTGTGGGCGCGGCGACAGAAAGGTGTGCGTTTTCAGCGACATGGCGCCAAGGCCGGTGCGGACATGAAAACAACACGGCGCGGCTACTGCCACTGTGATTAAAATTTATGCAGGCCGGCCCGAAAACGTGGAAAAAGCCTGCGCCTGACGGGCTTTCGTGCGCCACTTCGGCATTTTCATCGAGGAAATTGCGCACTCGGCAGTGGAGGGAAATGATGAACGCGAAAGACAGTTTCGCCCGCCGCGCACGGCACTTTTACCAGCGCCCGTGGACGGCCACGAAATCGTATTACACGGCCGAAAAACCAGCCTATAATTCTGGCTCGCAAGCACCATTGTGCACCGCACCATAACGTGTTATGACTAACCTAAGCAAAATCCTGCCGCTCGAGAACATCCTGCTGGACATCGAAGTGTCGAGCAAGAAGCGCGCCTTTGAACAGGCCGGGCTGCTGTTCGAGAACAACTACGGCATCGCGCGTTCGACCGTGTCGGACAATCTGTTCGCGCGCGAGCGTCTCGGTTCGACGGGCCTGGGCAAGGGCGTGGCGCTGCCGCACGGCCGCATCAAGGGCAACAAGAACCTGAAGGCGCCGCTGGCCGCCTTCATGCGCCTGAAGGACCCGATCCCGTTCGAGTCGCCGGACGGCCAGCCGGTCAGCCTGCTGCTGTTCCTGCTCATTCCCGACCACGTGACCCAGCAACACCTGGAGATCCTGTCCGAGATCGCGGAACTGTTCTCGGACGAAGCGATCCGCCAGGCGCTGGCCACCGATCCCGACCCGGCCTCGGTCCACGAGCGCATCATCAACTGGCAACCCAGCCTGCAAGCCTTGGGTTAAACTTGTTGCACCCGCCGGCTTTGCGGCGCCCTCTTTCAGAAGACGTCCATGCTGCAAACCCCGCTCACCATCCAACGCCTGTTCGACGACAACCGCGAAAGCCTGCAACTGGGCTGGTTTGCGGGCTTTCCGGGCGGTGAGCGCCTGATCTCGGGCGACGCCGTCTCGGCCGCCGACCAGGTGGGTCACCTGAACCTGATCCACCCGGGCCGCATCCAGGTGTTCGGACACCAGGAGCTGAACTACTACCACCGCCTCAAATCCAGCTCGCGCAGCCACATGGTCGCCGAGCTGATCGCGGGCGGGCCGCCGGCGCTGATCATCGCACAGGGGCTGGAAACGCCGCCGGACATCCTGGCCATCTGCGACGAGCAGAACATTCCGCTGTTTTCGACCCCGCTGCCGGCCGCGCAGGTGATCGACTTCCTGCGCGTGTACCTGTCCAAGAAGCTGGCGCAGCGCGTCATCATGCATGGCGTGTTCATGGACGTGCTGGGGGTCGGCGTGCTCATCACCGGCGACTCGGGCCTGGGCAAGAGCGAGCTGGGCCTGGAACTGATCTCGCGCTCGCACGGCCTGGTCGCCGACGACGCGGTCGAGTTCTCGCGCATCGCGCCCAACATGGTCGAGGGCCGCTGCCCGCCGCTGCTGCAAAATCTGCTGGAAGTGCGCGGCCTGGGCCTCCTGGACATCAAGGCGATCTTCGGCGAGACCGCCGTGCGCCGCAAGATGCGCCTGAAACTCATCGTGCACCTGGTGCGCCGCGGCGCACTGGAAGAGGAAGTGGAGCGCCTGCCGTTCCACGTGCCGACCCAGGAAGTGCTGGGCCTGCCGATCCGCAAGGTCGTCATCCCCGTCGCCGCCGGCCGCAACATCGCGGTGCTGCTGGAAGCGGCGGTGCGCAACACCATCCTCCAGTTGCGCGGCATCGATACCTTGCAGGAGTTCACGGAGCGTCAGCGCCAGGCAATGAGTGGCGACTGACCGTAGGGTGGGCAGATTCTGCCCACGCGTCCAGCTACACGGTGCCACACCTGCTGCGGCCGCTCGCACTCCGCGTATCACCGCGTGGGCAGGAAACCTGCCCACCCTACGGCGACAAAACGCTTGTTGTTGCGGTATCATCGCCGCATGCACATCGTTCTGATCACAGGCATCTCCGGCTCTGGCAAATCCGTGGCGCTCAACGTGCTGGAAGACGCCGGCTACTATTGCGTCGACAATCTGCCGCCGCCGCTGTTGCCGGCGCTGGTCGAAACGGTGAACCACGAAAGCAAGCTGGCCGTGGCCGTCGATGCGCGCAGCGCGGAGTCGCTGGTGGAACTGCCGGCCAATGTGCGCAAGCTGAAGGACGACGGGCACGATGTGCGGGTGATGTTCCTGACCGCGAGCACCCATTCGCTGGTCGCGCGCTTCTCGGAGACGCGCCGCAGCCACCCGCTGTCGCACGAATTGCGGCCCGGTGAAAATCCCGCCTCGCGCCGCACCCTGATCGAATGCATCGCCGAGGAGCGCGAACGCCTGTCCGCCATCGAGCAGCTCGGGCATGTGATCGACACCTCCGAGCTGTCGGCCAACAAGCTGCGCATCTGGGTGCGCGAGCTGGCGCAGATCGAGCGCGCCCCGCTGACGCTATTTTTCGAGTCTTTCGCGTTCAAGGTGGGCGTGCCGCTGGATGCGGACTTCGTGTTCGACGTGCGCGCCATCCCGAACCCCTACTACGACCTGACCCTGCGTCCGCTCACCGGCAAGGACGCGCCGGTGATCGCCTTCCTCGAAGCACAGCCAAGCGCCAACGAAATGCTGGAGGACATCCGCAAGTTCATCGAGAAGTGGCTGCCGTCGTTCAAGACCGACAACCGCAGTTACCTGACCGTGGCGGTCGGCTGCACCGGCGGGCAGCACCGTTCGGTGTACATGGCCGAACGGCTCGGCGCCTACTTCAGCGCGACCGAGCGGGTCGTGGTGCGGCACCGCGAGCAGTCGTAAGACCTTGACCACTGGCCCAAAACGTCGTTCCCGCCTGCGCGCGAACGACGGCTTGGGGCTGACGGGTTAAAGATGCCGCAGCGGGTGCGCGTAGTCCGGCCACACCGGCTCGAAGAACTTCGCCACCATCGCCTCCGTCACCTCCGAAAGCGTCGCCGGGTTCCACTTCGGCTGGTTATCCTTGTCGATCACGAGCGCGCGCACACCCTCGATCACCTCGCCATTTTCGAAGTTGCGGCGCACTACCGAACGCTCCATGCGCAGGCAATCGGCCACGCCCATCTGCGCCCCGCGTTCGAGCAGCTCGTTGGTCACGCACATCATCAACGGCGAGCGCTGGCGCATCGCGGCCAGCGCCTTTTCGCAGAACGCGCCTTTGGCGCCAGCGAGCGACTGCATGGTCGCCGCCACCGACGACGGGCCGAAGTGCCAGTCGATGTTTGACCGCTCGGCCGCCAGCTCGCTCGCACCGGCCTCGCTTGCGAATGGCTCGGCAAACCGACGGATCGCCGCCGGCAGCTCGGCGCCCGGCACCGACTCGATCATCTGCGCCAGTTCGCCCAGCCTGGCCGACGGCACGAACACGTCCGCCAGCCCCACGTACAGGGCGTCGGCCGCGCCGATCGTCAGGCCGGTGAGGCCCAGATAGCGCCCCAGCCGCCCCGGAGCATGCGACAGGAAGTAGCTGCCGCCCACATCCGGGAACAGGCCGATGTTCACCTCGGGCATGGCCATCCTGGTGCGCTCGGTGACCACGCGCAGGCCGCAGTCCGGGCCGCCCTGCGCAATGCCCATGCCGCCCCCCATCACCACGCCGTCCATCAGCGCGATATAGGGCTTCGGATAGAAGTGGATCAGGTGATTGAGCGCATATTCCTCGGTGAAGAAGTCCTCCAGCAGCGCGCTGCCGCCCATGGGCGTGGCGCGGCCCACGTCATAGAAGAAGCGGATGTCGCCGCCGGCGCACAGCGCCTTTTCGCTGGTGCTCTTGATGACCACGGCGTCCACGTTGGCGTCCGTGCGCCATGCCAGCAGCGCCTGGGTGAGCGCGCGCACCATGTCCAGCGACAGGGAATTGAGGGCTTTCGGGCGGTCGAGAGTGATGATGCCGGTACGGTTGGCAACCCGGGTCTGGACGTATTCGCTCATGGTGATCGATGTGGTTGAAAAGACATCCATTTTACCGCGCTCGGGAAAGCAAAAGGGCGCCGCAGCGCCCCAGAATGGTCAGGCCTTGAAGGCCTTTTATGCGGTGGCTTCCGCGCCGCCTTCCGGCATGCGCTTGGGCGCCTCGTGAGCGTGATTCTGAAGAATCGTTTTGTGCTTCACAACCTGGCGATCCAGACGGTCCATCAGCAGGTCGATGGCCGCGTACAGGTCTTGCGCAACGCTTTCCACGTGAACCGTCTTGCCCGACAGGCGCATGTTGATCTCAGCCTTTTGGCGCTTTTCTTTTTCGGTGAGATTGTCGATGGCGAGGATGACGTGGGTGTCGATCACTTGATCGAAATGGCGGGTAATGCGCTCGAGTTTGTTCTGTACGTAGTCACGGATGGCGGGAGTCACATCGAGATGGTGTCCACTGATTGTGAGATTCATACACACTCCTTTGATCAATTGCGAGCCGTTCGCACGCAGCGCGGAGGGGAACGGTGCTGTTACAAGGATTTGCGGAGGCTTACGGGCGGGATTTTCAGTGCTTCGCGGTATTTGGCTACCGTACGTCGCGCAACAACCATCCCTTGTTCCCCTAGCATTTCCGCGATCTTGCTGTCGGATAATGGATTCTTAGGGTCTTCTGCTCCTGTCAGTTGCGCTATCAGTGCCCTGATCGCCGTCGACGAGGCCTCACCTCCCGCTTCCGTCGCGACGTGGCTACCGAAAAAGTACTTCAGCTCGAACATGCCGTGCGGGGTCAGCATGAACTTCTGCGTTGTGACACGAGAAATTGTGCTCTCGTGTAGTCCTAGTGTATCAGCAATCTCGCGCAAAACAAGGGGCCGCATGGCAACAGCGCCATGTGAAAAAAAATTGCGCTGGCGTTCCACAATTGCCTGCGATACGCGCAGGATCGTGTCGAAGCGCTGGCGCATGTTTTTGATCAGCCATTTCGCTTCCTGCAGCTGGCTGGCCATGCCGGCCTCGCCCTTCGATTGCTTGAGCATGGAAGCGTATAAACTGTTTACACGAAGTCGCGGCATGACCTCCTGATTCAGGCTCACGGTCCAGCCGTTCTTGGAGCGGCGCACGATCACGTCGGGCACCACGTAGTCCGATGCCGGGGACGCGAACGCGGCGCCCGGATGCGGGTTGCAGCGGCGGATCACGGCCTGCGCCTCGCGCAGGTCCTCGTCGTCGCAGTCGAGCGCTTTCTTGAGCTTGTTGAATTCGCGCTGCGCGAACCATGCCAGGTGGTGCTCGACGATGGTCAGCGCCAGGCGACGCGCCACCAGCGGCACGCGCGGCAGGCGCCGGATCTGCAGCGCCAGGCATTCGGACGCGTTGCGCGCGCCCACGCCGGCCGGATCCAGGCTCTGCACCAGCGCCAGCGCGCAGCGCAGTTCGTCCGGGTCCACTTCCAGTTCTTCCGGCAGGCGCGCCGCTATGTCTTCCAGCGGCTCCTCCAGGTAGCCGTTGTCGTCGAGCGCATCGATCACCAGCTCGGCCAGCGCGCGGTCGCGCTCGGACAAAGCGGTCAGGTGCACCTGCTCGCTCAGGTGCTCGCGCAGCGTGGGGCCGCCGGCTTCCAGCTGCGGGCGGCCATCCTCGCCTTCGTCGGATGTGCGCGCCGGGCCGCCTTCGCCCCAGTCGGAATCGGCCTCCACTGCCGAGGGTTCCTCTCCGCCCGCCTCGAACGCTTCGGCCTCGCCGCCCTCGCCCGGCGCGGCCGGCGCTTCCTGCTGCGCGGGCGCGTTGTTGATGGCGCCGTCGGCGAGCAGGCGCACCGAGTGGTCAAGCGGATCGTCCAGGCGTTCCAGCAGCGGGTTGTCGGACAGGATCTGCTCGAGCTCCTGGTGCAGCTCGAGCGTGGACAGCTGCAGCAAGCGGATGGACTGCTGGAGCTGCGGCGTGAGCGCGAGGTGCTGCGAGGTCCTCAGTTGCAGTGATTGCTTCATGGGCCGCTACATGCGGAAGTGTTCACCCAGGTACACGCGCCGCACCGATTCGTTGGCGATGATGTCGTCGGGCCGGCCGGACGCAAGCACCGCGCCCTGGTTGATGATGTAGGCGCGGTCGCAGATGCCGAGCGTCTCGCGCACGTTGTGGTCGGTGATCAAGACGCCGATGCCGCGCTCCTTGAGGAAGCGCACGATGCGCTGGATCTCGATCACGGCGATCGGGTCCACGCCGGCGAACGGCTCGTCCAGCAGCACGAAGCGCGGGTTGGTGGCCAGCGCGCGCGCGATCTCCACGCGCCGCCGCTCGCCGCCGGACAGCGACAGCGCCGGGTTCTCGCGCAGCTTCTCGATCTGCAGCTCGGCCAGCAGCGTGTCCAGGCGCTGGTTGATTTCGTCCTTGGACAGCGGCTTGCCCTTGGCGTCGTGCTGCAGCTCTAGCACGGCGCGGATGTTCTCTTCCACCGTCAGCTTGCGAAACACCGACGCTTCCTGCGGCAGGTAGGACAGGCCCAGCACCGCGCGCCGGTGGATCGGCAGGCTCGAAATATCCACGCCGTCGATGTCGATCTCGCCGGCGTCGGACGGCACCAGGCCCACGATCATGTAGAACGAGGTGGTCTTGCCGGCGCCGTTGGGGCCGAGCAGGCCGACCACCTCGCCGCAGTCCACCTGCAGCGACACGTCGCGCACCACCAGGCGCTTGCCGTAGCTTTTCTGCAGGCCCTTGACGATCAGGGTGCTGCCGTTCGTGCATGCATCCATCGTCATTTCCCTGCCGCCGGTGCCGGCGCGGCCGGCGCGCCCTGCGCATTGCGGCGCGGCGCCAGGATCAGCGTGCCGCGGCCCTTGCCAGGCTTGGTCTCGCCGCTCACGTCGTTGCGCACGGCGACGATCTCCTTGCGGTTGTCGTAGGAGATGAAGGGGCCGTCCACCTCGTTGGTCAGCTTGCTGTTTTCCAGCTGCTTGACCACCGCGTTCGAGAACAGCTTGACCAGTTCGGTGCGCTCGTCGTACTCGATGCGCTCGGCCTGGCCCTCGACCCACAGGTCGGGCCCGCCGTCGCGCTTCTGGCGGAAGGTGGCCACATGGCCGGGCGCGGAGGTCAGGGTCAGGCTCATGTAGCCCTCCGGCGACTCCTTCAGCACCGCCTTGTCCGACTTGAGCACCAGCGTGCCGCGCGTGAGCACCACGTTCCCGGTCAGGATGCGCGTGCCGTTGACCTCGTCCACGTCGAGCGAGTCGTAATTGATCACCGCCTGCTTGAGCGAGTCCGCGCGCTCGGCCGAGGCGCACAGCGTCACCAGCGAAAGCATGGCGGCAGCGATAAGTTTGTTCATGGGAGCTCGTCCTGTCATGGGTTAGCGGTTGGCGCGCGGCGGGTAAATGATCTGGCCCTGTTTGGCCAGGTGCACCTGCTGGGTCGCGTTATTGGCCAGCATGCCGGTGCCGCGCACGATCGCGCCGCCCAGCTTCATCTCGACCGGCTTGTCGGTCTTGAGCAGTTCCTCGTCCGGCAGCACGGTCATCTGCTCGGTCTTGATCGACAGCGGCTGCGAGGTCGCGTTGCCGGGCCGCTCGACGTCCACGTTGCCGATCAAATCGACCTGGTTCTGGCCGTGCAGGATGCGCGCGCGGTCGGCGGTCATGGTCATGCGTGGATGCTCGACCGTCATGCCCTGCACCACCGGCTTGTCCACGAACGACACGTCGTCCACCGGGCGGTGCGTCAGGCGATTGCCCGACACCACGTAGCGCGGCTTGCCATTGGGCCCCATGCGCACGAAGCTGAAGTTGTCGACGATGTAGTCCGGTTCGTTGCCGCGCGCGCCCAGCTGGGCGCCCTGGTTCGATTGCGTGACCAGCTGCAGCAGCCAGAAGCTGCCGAAGGCGCAGAACACCCCCAGCAGCATCACCGCCAGCAGGCGCCAGCGGTGTGCGGTGCGCTTGTTCACGTAGGTGGCCATCGTATCAGGCAAAGTAAGGCGCAAGCGCCTGTTCGTAGGTGCCCTGCGCGCGCATCACGAGGTCGCACACCTCGCGCACCGCGCCGCGCCCGCCCGGGGCCTTCGTCACGTAATGGGCGCGGTGCTGCACCTCGGGGTGGCCGCTGGGCACGGTCACGGCAAAGCCCACCCGCATGAGCAGCGGCAGGTCGATCACGTCGTCACCGATGTAGCCGCACTGCTCCACCGTCGCGCCGGTCGCCTCCAGCAGCTTGGAAAATGCCACGCGCTTGTCGTGGATGCCCTGGTACACGTGATTGATGCCCAGGTCGCGCGCGCGCGTGACCACGATCGGCGACTGGCGCGCGCTGATGATCGCGGTCTGCACGCCGGTGCGCTGCAGCAGCTGGATGCCCAGGCCATCGAGCACGTAGAAGGTCTTGGTGGCCTCGCCGTCGGCGTTGTAAGTCAGGCTGCCGTCGGTCAGCACGCCGTCGACGTCGAAGATCATCACTTTGACGCGCGCGGCGCGCTGCATGTGTTCCAGTGGCGTCATCAAATCACCTTTGCGCGAGTCAGGTCGTGGATATGCAGGGCGCCAACGAGCTTGCCGTCTTCGTCCACCACCAGCATCTGGTTGATGCGGAATTCTTCCATCACCGCGACAGCGTCCACCGCCAGCTGGTCGGGATGCACGCTGCGCGGGTTGGGATGCATCACGTCGCGGATGGTCAGTTTGGAAAAGTCCTGCACGCGCTCGATCAGGCGGCGCAGGTCGCCGTCGGTGAACACGCCGATCGGGCGCCGCTGTTCGTCCACCACGGCGGTCATCGCCATGCCCTTCCTCGACACCTCCACCAGCGCCTGCGCCAGCGGCACGTCGGGCGCCACGGCGGGAATCGCGTCCCCGGTGCGCATCACGTCGCGCACATGGGTCAACAGACGCCGGCCGAGCGCGCCGCCGGGGTGCGAACGCGCGAAGTCCTCTTCCTTGAAGCCGCGCGCATCCAGCAGCGCCACCGCCAGCGCGTCGCCCAGCGCCAGCGTCACCGTGGTGCTGGCGGTGGGCGCCAGGTTCAGCGGGCAGGCCTCCTTGGCCACCGAAATATCGAGATGCACGTCGGCCAGCTGGGCCAGGCGCGATTGCGGGCGGCCGGTCATGGCGATCAGCGGCGTGCCCATGCGCTTGACCACCGGCAGGATTTCCATCAGCTCGGACGACTCGCCCGAGTTCGAAATTGCAATGAACACGTCTTGCGCGGTCACCATGCCCAGGTCGCCGTGCGCGGCCTCGCCCGGGTGGACGAACATGGCCGGCGTGCCGGTGGACGCCAGGGTGGCGGCGATCTTGCGGCCGATGTGGCCGGACTTGCCCATGCCCGACACCACCACGCGGCCCGTGCAGGCGAACAGGACGGCGACGGCGCGCGCGACGCTGTCGTCGTGTTCGAGCCGGGCATGCAGGGCGCGGATCGCGTCCGCCTCGATCTCGAGGGTTTCGCGGGCCAGTTGCATGACGCGCCGAGCCTGGATGTTGTCGAAAACTTTCAGCATTGTTTTTTCATGGGTTACACTCATGCCGAAAGTATAGCCGAATTGCGAAAGCAAGAAACTTGCCAGACATAAGAAACCAACTCTTCCCTATGAGGTGACCTCCCCGCATGGAATCAGGACTCCAGCTGACCCTCCTTCTCCTTGGAAGTGCCGTGCTGGGCGTGGTTGCCTTCCGCATGCTGCACCTGCCGCCCATGCTGGGCTACCTCGCCGTCGGCGTGCTGATCGGCCCGCACGCGCTTGGCCTGGCCGAAAACAGCCCCACGACCCACGGGCTGGCCGAATTCGGCGTAGTGTTCCTGATGTTCTCGATCGGGCTGGAGTTTTCCCTGGCCCAGCTCAAGGCCATGCGCCGGCTGGTGTTCGGGCTGGGGCTGGCGCAGGTGGTGCTGACCATCGTGGCCACCGTGCTGGCCGGCTTCGTCGCCGCGCGCTTTGCGCCGCACCTGCGTATCGGCTGGCAGGCCGCGTTCGCCCTCGGCGGCGCGCTGGCGATGTCGTCCACCGCCATTGTCGTCAAGCTGCTCACCGAGCGGCTGGAGCTGGAAAGTCCGCACGGGCGCCTGATCATCGGCATCCTGCTGTTCCAGGACCTGGCGGTGGTGCCGCTGCTGATCCTGATTCCCTCGCTCGCCAATCCCGAACACCTGGCCGCCAACCTGGCCTGGGCCGGCGTGAAGGCCGCCGCGGTGCTCGCGCTGCTGCTGTTCTTCGGCCAGAAATGGATGCGCAAGTGGTTCACCGTCGTGGTCAAGCGCCGCTCGCAGGAGCTGTTCATGCTCAACCTGCTGCTGGTGACGCTGGGCGCGGCCTGGATCACCGAGCGCGCCGGGCTGTCGATGGCGCTGGGCGCGTTCGTGGCCGGCATGCTGATCTCCGAGACCCAGTACAAGCACCAGGTGGAAGAAGACATCAAGCCGTTCCGCGACGTGTTGCTGGGCCTGTTCTTCATCACCATCGGCATGCTGCTCAACGTGCAGCTGGTGCTGCAGAACTGGTGGCTGGTGCTGATCCTGCTGGCGGTGCCGGTGCTGCTCAAGTTCGCGCTGATCGCCTTGCTCGCCAAGGCGTTCGGCTCCTCCGACGGGGTGGCGATGCGCACCGGCCTGGCGCTGGCGCAGGCCGGCGAATTCGGTTTCGTGCTGCTGAACCTGGCCTCCGGCTCGAACCTGATCGACCCGTTCCTGATCCAGCTGGTGCTGGCCTCGATGGTGCTGTCGATGCTGGTGGCGCCGTTCGTGATCGCCAAGTCGGACCAGCTGGTGATGAAGATCGCTTCCAACGAATGGATGCTGCAGTCGCTGCAGCTGACCCAGCTGGCCAGCCGCACCATGGCCGCGCAAAAGCACGTGATCGTGGCCGGATTCGGCCGCAGCGGCCAGAGCCTGGCCACGCTGCTGACCGAGGAAAAGCTGCCGTGGTACGCGCTCGACCTGGACCCGGAGCGGGTGCAGGAAGCGCAGGCCGCGGGCTCGAACGTGTCGTACGGCGACGCCGGGCGGCGCGAAGCGCTGATCGCGGCCGGCATCAAGCGCGCCAGCGCGCTGGTGATCACCTTTGCCGACACGCGCGCGGCGCTGCGGGTGCTCGACCTGGTGCACGAGCTGGCCCCAAGCGTGCCGGTGATCGTGCGCAGCCACGACGACAGCGACCTGGACGCGCTCAAGAAAGCCGGCGCGGCCGAGGTGGTGCCGGAAGCGCTGGAGAGCAGCCTGATGCTCGCTTCGCACGCGCTGGTGGTGATGGGCGTGCCGCTGCGGCGCGTGGTGCACCGGGTGCAGACCGCGCGCGACGAGCGCTACGCGGCGCTGCGCGGCTACTTCCATGGCGCCAGCGACGTGGTGGACGATCCGGAACACAACTACGTGCGCCTGCACTCGGTGCTGCTGCCCGACAATGCGGCCGCGGCCGGGCGCGCGCTGGGCGAACTGGCGCTGGACGAGGTCAAGGCCGAAGTCACGATCGTCCGGCGCGGGCGCGACCGGCTCGAGGCCAGAGCGGACACGGTCCTGCAGGCGGGCGACGTGGTGGTGCTGCGCGGCTCGGCCGATGCGGTGGAGCGCGCCGAGGCGAGGCTGTTGTAGGGTGGGCGGGTTTCCCGCCGACGCGTTCAAGCAGAGCTTGCTTTGGCTGAACGCATGGGCAGGAAGACCTGCCCACCCTACCGATCAAGGGCAGGCGATGACGCGGTTCCTGCCCGCCTGCTTGGCGCGGTACAGCGCCGCATCGGCCTGCGCCAGCAGCTGCTGCGCGACCGTCTCCAGCGGCAGGCTGCGCTCGTCCGGGCCCAGGGTCGCCACGCCGATCGATACCGTTACCGGCACGGCCTGCCCGCCTGCCAGCTCCACCGGGGTATCAGCCACGCCGGCGCGGATCCGGCCCGCCACCACCGCCGCGCTGGGACCGTCGGCATCGACCAGCAGCACCACGAATTCCTCGCCGCCGAAGCGCGCCAGCGCGTCCGAAATGCGCAGCTCGGCCTTGATGCGGCTGGCCACCTCGCGCAGCACGTCGTCGCCGCCCTGGTGCCCGACGCTGTCGTTGATCTGCTTGAAGTGGTCGATGTCGATGTACATCACCGACAGCCGGCTTTCGTTGCGCCGCGCCCGCGAGATCTCCTCCAGCAGCCGCCGGTCCACGTAGCGCCGGTTGTACACGCCCGTCAGCGCATCGGTCAGCCCGATGTACTTGAGCATCTCGTTACTGATCACGTTCTCCAGGCAGATCGCGATGATCGACGCCATGTGTTCGATGAAGTCGGTGCCCATCTCCGGCGCAAAGCGGGTGGCATCCAGGCTGCCCAGGTTCAGGCAGCCGATCAGCCGCTTGTTGCGCAAGAGCGGCACCAGCGCCACGCTGCGCGGCTCGCCGCACGCGGCCGGGAACATCGGCGCATGGCGCTGCCGGTCGAACGGCCCCAGCTGCGGGCGCGGTGGCTCGCCGGTCGAGAAATCGAAACCGAGCTCGTCGCCCGCTTCGCTGAACATGAGGTTGGGGAACTCTTCGAAGTCCACCCCGAGCTTGAGCATGACGGTGTAGATGTCCGCGTCCGGGTCAATCAGCGTGAGCGTGACCACGTCGAGCTCGGAAATGTCAGGCAGCGTGCGAAAGATCGTACCCACCAGTTGCGGAAAGCTGGACGCGCCGACGATCTCCAGATCGAAGGCCTGGTGCCGGCACATGATTTCATGGTTGCGCTCGGCTTGCCGGATCAGGTCCGCCATGCGCGCACGCAGGGCTTCGTTCTCGGCAATCAGTTCGCGCGACGCGGCGCCATCGTGCATATCCAAGGTTCCGTTTAAGCAATGGGCATTACATTACGCCATGTTTCCCGGCTTGCATACGGAGAAGAAGGGGGTAACTTTTAGTTAATTCGTTAAGTTGCCTGCTCTATTTTTAACGCACTAAGCGCTGAACACCCGCTCGAATTCGTCCATTGCCAGCGGCTGGCCGAACAGGAAGCCCTGGAAGCGGTCGCAGCCGCCGGCCTCCAGGAACTGGCGCTGCTCCTCCTGCTCCACGCCTTCGGCCGTCACTTTCAGGCCCAGCTTGCGCGCCAGCGTGATGATGACTTCGACGATGGCGGCCGCGTCCGGGTCGGTGTGGATGTCGTGGACGAACGAACGGTCGATCTTGAGCGTTTCGAGCGGAAAGCGCTTCAGGTAGCTGAGCGAGGAATAGCCGGTGCCGAAGTCGTCGATCGAGAACCGCACGCCGTCGCGCTCCAGGCGCTCCATCTTGGCGATCGCGTCGTCGAGGTTTTCGGCCAGCACGCTCTCGGTCAGCTCCAGGCCCAGCCGGGCCGGATCGGCGCCGGTCTCGCGCAGCGTGGCCAGCACCTGCGAGGGGAAATCGGGCATGTGCAACTGTTGCGCGCTCACGTTCACGGCCAGCGTCACCGTGCCCAGCCGCGGATGGCCGGACCACGCCGCCAGGCGCGCGCAGGTTTCGCGCAGCACCCACTGGCCCAGCGAGCGCACCAGACCGGTGGTTTCGGCCAGGCCGATGAACTCCGAGGGGCCGACCAGCCCGTGCCCGGCCCGCTGCCAGCGCAGCAGCACCTCGCCGCCGGCCAGCTCGCCGGCAGCGTCGAACTGCGGCTGGCAATAGAGCCTGAACTCGTTGCGTTGAATGCCCTGGCGCAGGTCGTGCTCCATGCTGTAGCGGCGGTCGATGCTGGACTGCATGGCCGGGTCGAAGAAGCGCAGCGTGTTGCGCCCGGCCGCCTTGGCCTGGTACATCGCCAGGTCGGCCTGGCGCAGCACCACGTCGGCGCTGGCGCTGCGCGCGTCGAACATCGCAATGCCGATGCTGGGCGTGCTGCGGTAGGCGCCCGCCGGCAGCGCATACGCCTCGTCGCAGGCCGCCAGCACCTTGCCGGCCACCATGCCAGCCTCGTTGGCGGCCGCCTGCCGGTTTTTTCCCAGGCAGTCCAGCAGCAGCACGAACTCATCGCCGCCCAGGCGGGCCACGCAGTCCGAATCGCGCACCGCGTGGCGCAGCCGGTACGCAACCTGGCGCAGCAACAGGTCGCCGGTTTCGTGGCCGAGCGTGTCGTTGAGCATCTTGAAGTTGTCCAGGTCGAGGAACAGCAGCGCGCCCAGCTGGCCGCTGCGCGCGCTGCGGCTGAGCAGGCGCTGCAGTTCGTCCATCAGGAAGCGCCGGTTCGGCAACCCGGTCAGAAAGTCGAAATATGCCAGCTGGTGGATGTTGTGCTCGGCCTGCTTGCGCTCGGTGAGGTCGGTGTTGGTGCCCGACACCCGGAGCGGCCGGCCCTGCTGATCGCGCAGGATCACGGCGCGCGAGAGCACCGGCACGTGGTGGCCGTCCTTGTGCTGCAGGCGGAACTCGATCTCGTACGAGCTACCGGTACTGGCCAGCGCCTGGTCGAACTCGGCGCGCACCCGCGGCGCATCGTCCGGATGGGCCAGGCGCAGCCACAGCGCCGCGTCTTCCGGCAACTCGCCGGGCACGCGCCCGACCATCTCCCACCAGCGCGGCGAGTAGTACAGCTCGCCGGTGCGCAGGTTCCAGTCCCACGGCGCGTCGGTGGATCCCTGCAGCACCAGGCGCAGCCGCTCTTCCGACTTGTGCAGCGCCTGCTCGGTTCGCTTTAATTTGGTGCAATCGGTAAAGCACGCCACGACCTCGGACAGCTCGCTGCCGTCCTCGCACACGAGGTAGGTATTGCACAGCAACCATCCCGGTTCGGCACCGCCCCCACGGTCGATGCCCACCACCAGGTCGGACAGGTTGCGGCGCTCTTCCAGCGTGCGGCAGACCGGGTATTCGTGCGGCGCCATCCGGGTGCCGTCTTCGCGCAGCAGGTACCAGTCGTCGCAGGCGCTGCGTTTGACCAGGTCGCTCTGGCTGGCGCCCAGCAGCGCGGCGCCGCGCGCATTGACCGCCAGGATGCGCGAATCGTTGCCGTGCACGACCACGCCGGCCGGCAGGTGCTCGAGCAGGCCCTGGAAACGCCGGCTGGTCGCGTCCAGCAGCGCCTGCGCTTCGTCCGTGTCGTGCAGGTCGCGCAGGACCGTGACGTAGTGCTGCAGCTGCCCCCCCTCGCACACCGGGATGATCGACAGCTCGGCCGAAAAGTCGGCGCCCTCCGGTCCCTTGAAGCGAACCTTGCCCGAACACTCGCGCCGGCAATGGACCGCCTCGTTCAGTTCGTGCACGCAGGCCGGATCGGTATCGGTACCGAAGAACGACGCCAGCGGCATGCCGGTCACCTGCTCGGCGCTGACCCCGGCGCGGGCCAGGAACGCCTGATTGGCGGAACGGATCTTCAGGTCGCCGTCCATCACGGCCAGGCCGAACGAGGCCGGCCCGACGATCGGCGCCAGGCGCGCCTGGCTGGTGGATGCTTCGGTTTGCTCGCTGCTCATATGCCTGCCCCGCGAGAGGTCGAGACGGGGCTTGTACCCCGCTCAGGGCCCGGCTGTCAAACTGAGCCTTGCGCGGCGGTCAGAAGTCGAGCTCGGCTTCCAGGTGCTGGCCGACCCGCAGCACGCCCTGGGCGCCGGCGACCACGATGCAGTTCATGCCAAGGCAGACCGCACCTTCCATGCGCGGGTTGGCGCGGTAGGTGAGCAGGATATCGAGCGGGTCCGGCCCGGCGATGCCGGTGGCCTGGTCGATCGACGGGATCGGGCAGCGCGCGCAGGGCTTGACCGGCTTGATGACGAGGCCGCCGGCGTCGAGCGACGCGAGGAAGTCCTCGTCGTACGGCTCGATGCCATCGACCACGAGATTGGGACGAAAGCGGTTCATCGGCAACGGCGCGCGCCCCGCCGCCGCCATGCGCGCGTTCAGGTCCGCCAGCGATGCGGCGCCGATCAGGAGCAGCGGGTAGCCGTCGGCGAAACGGGTTTGCGCCGGCACGCCGCCGGTCCATTTGGTGCTGGTGGGGCGCACCACGTCGCGCCGGAAGCGCACCAGCCGGCAGGGGCTGCCCAGCACCTGCGAGAACCAGGCCGCGGCCGCGTCGCCGCAGTCGGCGGCCGTGACCGCGTCGTCCCAGATCCGCACCGGCACCGGCGCGCCGTCCGGATCGTCCAGGCCAAGCACCAGCCGGGGTGCGCCCGGCGCGCTCACGTAGAGCTGCCTGCCGTCCGGCCGCGGCGTCACCAGCGCCATGCGCGGATGCTCGCGCTGGGTCATGAACTGGCCATCGGCAGACACCACCATCCACTCGCGGTCGTGCACGCCGTTCGCGAACAGGCCGGCATCGGTGACCACGGCCTCCCGCACCGGCATGCCGGCGCAAGACTTGATCGGATACAGGGTCAGTTCGGAAAGGATCGCCATCGCAGGTCTCTCGGATTTGAGGCCGACAGTATGGCACCAAACCAGCGGCCCTGCTGAAAGCTTTGCCAATCCCACAAAAGGCGCGTACACTCCGGCCCGATCACCGCAAGGTGACACAACGCTAGGGGTCCTGCGCGCCGTGACAGCGGCACGCGGGTGAGAAATACCCTCCGAACCTGATCTGGATAATGCCAGCGAAGGGAAGCTACTGGGCACCAGGGCCGTCTGCGCACGCCTGTGTTCCCGCACTCCCCCGTTGGCCCGTGCAGTTCAGCCACCAAACCGGGAGTGAACATTGAACGCCGAGCCTCAATTCCTGTCCGCCACCGCCGCCGTCGATGCCGCGGCCGTGGCGCCCCTGCCCAATTCGCGCAAGGTCTACATCGAAGGCAGCCGCCCCGACCTGCGGGTGCCGATGCGCGAGATCCGCCAGGCCGACACCGCCGCGGCCTTCGGCGGCGAGCCCAATCCGCCGATCTACGTGTACGACACCTCCGGCCCGTACACCGACCCGGCGGCCAGCATCGACATCCGCCGCGGCCTTGGCTGCCCGCGCACGCCGTGGATCGCCGAGCGCGGCGACACCGAGGAGCTGCCCGGTCCCAGTTCCGCCTACGGCATCGGGCGCCTGAACGACCCGAAGCTGGCCGCGCTGCGCTTCGACCTGCAGCGCAAGCCGCGCCGCGCCCGGGCCGGGCGCAACGTCACGCAAATGCACTACGCGCGCCAGGGCATCATCACGCCTGAGATGGAATTCGTCGCGCTGCGTGAAAACCTGCGCCGCAAGCAATACCTGGCCAGCCTGGAAGCGGCCGGCCCGACCGGCAAGCGCATGGCGCAGATGTTGGGGCGCCAGCACCCTGGGCAGTCGTTCGGCGCCGCGATCCCGGCCGAGATCACGCCCGAATTCGTGCGCTCGGAGGTCGCGCGCGGGCGCGCGATCATCCCCGCCAACATCAACCACCCCGAGAGCGAGCCGATGATCATCGGCCGCAATTTCCTGGTCAAGGTGAACGCGAACATCGGCAATTCGGCGGTCACCTCGTCGATCGGCGAGGAGGTCGAGAAAATGACCTGGGCCATCCGCTGGGGCGGCGACACCGTGATGGACCTGTCCACCGGCAAGCACATCCACGAAACGCGCGAGTGGATCATCCGCAACAGCCCGGTCCCGATCGGCACCGTGCCGCTGTACCAGGCGCTGGAAAAGGTCAACGGCAAGGCCGAAGACCTGACCTGGGAGATCTACCGCGACACGCTGATCGAGCAGGCCGAACAGGGCGTCGACTACTTCACCATCCACGCCGGCGTGCTGCTGCGCTACGTTCCCATGACGGCCAGCCGCCTGACCGGCATCGTCTCGCGCGGCGGCTCGATCATGGCCAAGTGGTGCCTGGCGCACCACAAGGAGTCGTTCCTGTACACGCGCTTTGAAGAGATCTGCGAGATCATGAAGGCCTACGACGTGGCGTTCAGCCTGGGCGACGGGCTGCGCCCGGGCTCGATCTACGACGCCAACGACGAGGCCCAGCTGGCCGAGCTCAGGACGCTGGGCGAGCTGACCCAGGTCGCGTGGAAGCACGACGTGCAGGTGATGATCGAGGGCCCGGGACACGTGCCGCTGCACATGATCAAGGAGAACATGGACCTGCAGCTGGAGCAGTGCCACGAAGCGCCGTTCTATACGCTCGGACCGCTGACCACCGACATCGCGCCCGGCTACGACCACATCACCTCGGGCATTGGCGCGGCCACCATCGGCTGGTACGGCACCGCCATGCTGTGCTACGTGACGCCGAAAGAGCACCTGGGCCTGCCGGACAAGAGCGACGTCAAGGACGGCATCATCACCTACAAGCTGGCTGCGCACGCGGCCGACCTGGCCAAGGGCCACCCTGGCGCGCAGATCCGCGACAACGCGCTGTCCAAGGCGCGCTTCGAGTTCCGCTGGGAGGACCAGTTCAACCTGGGCCTGGACCCGGACAAGGCGCGCGAATTCCACGACGAGACGCTGCCCAAGGAGTCGGCCAAGGTGGCCCACTTCTGCTCGATGTGCGGCCCGCACTTCTGCTCCATGAAGATCACCCAGGAGGTGCGCGACTTCGCGGCCAGCCAGGGCATTGCCGAGGACGCGGCGCTGGCGCAGGGAATGGAAGTGAAGGCCGTGGAATTCGTCAAGCGCGGCGCCGAGCTCTATCACAAGCAGTAGGCCGCCCATGCCCGACATCGAACTCAATGGCGCGCCACACCGGCTTGCCGGCGCCACCCTGCTCGACCTGGCCGAATCGCTCGGCGTGGCCGACCAGATGGTGGCGCTGGCCGTGAACCGCAACGTGGTGCCGCGCAGCCGCTGGCACGCATGCACGCTCGAGGACCGCGACAAAGTGGAGCTGGTGCGCGCCATCGGCGGCGGCTGATCGCAGGGTGGGCAGCTCGTCTGCCCACCCTGCCAATTCGAAACTGGAGAGATCACATGAAACACGAAGACAAACCCCTCATCATCGCCGGCAAACAGTATGCATCGCGCCTCCTGGTCGGCAGCGGCAAGTACCGCGACCTGGAACAGACGCGCGAAGCCACCGAGGCCGCCGGCGCCGAGATCATCACGGTGGCGATCCGCCGCGTGAACATCGGCCAGGACCCGAACGAGCCAAGCCTGCTCGACGTGGTGCCGCCAAGCCGCTACACGATCCTGCCCAACACCGCCGGCTGCTACACCGCCAAGGACGCCGTCTACACGCTGCAACTGGCGCGCGAACTGCTGGGCGGGCACAAGCTCGTCAAGCTCGAGGTGCTGGGCGACGAGAAGACGCTGTTCCCCAACATGCCCGAGACCATCGCCGCCGCCGAAACATTGGTGCGCGACGGCTTCGACGTGATGGTGTACTGCAGCGACGACCCGATCCAGGCGCGCATCCTCGCACAGATCGGCTGCGTGGCCGTGATGCCGCTGGCCTCCCTGATCGGCTCGGGCATGGGCATCCTGAACCCATGGAACCTGTCCCTGATCATCGAGCAGGCCACGGTGCCGGTGCTGGTTGACGCCGGCGTGGGCACCGCCTCGGATGCCGCAATCGCCATGGAACTGGGCTGCGACGGCGTGCTGATGAATAGTGCGATCGCGCTGGCGCGGGACCCGGTGCGCATGGCGCGGGCCATGCGCCTTGCCGTCGAGGCCGGGCGCGAGGCCTTCCTGGCCGGCCGCATGGCGCGCCGCTTCGCCGCCTCGCCATCTTCGCCGATGGCCGGGCGCGTGGCATGACGGCCACGGCGCGGCCGTCGGTGCTGGTATTTGCCGGGCTCGATCCGTCCGGCGGCGCGGGCATCGCGGCCGACATAGAGGCCATCGCGGCCCAGGGCGCGCACGCGCTGCCGGTAGTGACCGCGCTCACCGTGCAGGATAACAACCGCGTGCACGGCGTCGAGCCGATCGACCCCGCCCTGCTGCTGCGCCAGGCGCAGGCGCTGGCGCAGGCGGTGCAAATCCGGGCCGTCAAGCTCGGCATTCCGGGCAGCGGCGCCAATGCCGCGGCGATCGCGCAAGTGATCACGCGGCTGCGCGCCGCGGACCCGTTGCTGCCGGTGGTGCTGGACCCGGTGCTGGCCAGTGGCCACGGGGACGCGCTGGCCCGCGGCGACGCCGTGGCCGCGCTGCGCCCGCTGCTGGCACTGGCGACGCTGGTCGTGCCCAACCTGCCGGAAGCGCAGGCGCTCGGGCCGGTCGCGTGGCCGCGTCGCCTCGTCACCGGGGGCCATGCCGACGGCGCACGCGTCGTCAACCGCTGGCACGGCCCGCATGGCACACGCGAATGGTCTTGGCCGCGCCTGCCGGGACAGTTTCACGGCAGCGGCTGCACGCTGGCCGCAGCGATCGCCGGCCAGCTGGCACTGGGCCGGCCGATGGAAATGGCGCTCGACCTGGCGCAGCGCTACTGCCACCGGGCGCTCGAACAGGCCTATGCCATCGCGCCCGGCCAGCTCATCCCCAACCGACACCCATGGACTGAAAGGACCGCATGATGCGAGGCCTGTATCTCGTCACCCCGAACTGGGACGATACCGCGCGGCTGCTGGACTGCACCGGCCGTGCCCTGCAGGGCGGCGCCGCGCTGGTGCAGTACCGTCACAAACACGCGAACGCGCCGCTGCGGCTGGAACAGGCTGCGGCACTGCTGGAACTGTGCCGCAGCCATGGCGTGCCGCTCGTGATCAATGACCACGCGGCGCTGTGCCGCCAGATCGGCGCCGACGGCGTGCACGTGGGCGGCACCGACGACAAGGTCGAGCACGTGCGCGCGCTGCTGGGGCCGGGCAAGATCGTCGGCGCCTCCTGCTACGGCGAGCTTGGCCTGGCGCGGGCGGCACGGCAGGCGGGCGCGAGCTACGTTGCCTTCGGCGGCTTCTATCCGTCGGCGGTCAAGAAGTATCCGGTGACCACCGAACCGTCGATCGTCGAGCAGGCGAGGGCGGCGCTGGACCTGCCGGTCGTCGTCATCGGCGGCATGACTGCCGAGAACGCGGCGCCGCTGGTGCAGCGCGGCGCGGACATGGTGGCCGCCATCAGCAGCGTCTACCTTGCAGATGATCCCGCCGCCGCGGCAAGGGCATTGCAGGCGCTGTTCTAACGTCCCTCTGCTTGCGCGCGTTCGGCCGCCACGCGCTTGTCGAAAGCGCGTGCCGACGCTTCCGCCAGCGCCTTGCAGCCGCCCGCTTGCACGAAGGTGTTGTGGCCGAGCGTGCGCGCGGCCAGCTTCTCGAAGGTGTCGGTAAAGCCTGGATGCGTGGAGACGACCACGTCGCACGGCAGCGCGCCGAGCTTGGCGATACTGGCGCGGAACGATGCCGAGATGTCCGGGTGGTCAGCGTCGCCGGTGAAGTGGAAACCGTCGGTGGAGACGGCGGTCAGGCTGTCGGCGTACACCATGTTGCGGCACACCTTGTCCTCGCACGACTGCCAGGTCCAGGCCGTGGAACCGGGCGTGTGGCCCGGGGTCAGGTGCGCGGTCAGCGTGAGCGGTCCCACTGTCACCTTTTCTCCGTCCGCCACCACCTTGATGTGGTCGATCTTCGGCACGCGCACCGTTTCCCGCGGGTCGTACTGCGGATCGCCGGGCACGTTGTCCCCGGCGGCCAATTCCTTCGCGCTCCAGGCGCTGGCCGCCACCTGGGCCCCGCTGGCACGCTGCAGCGCCGCGATGCCGCCGGAGTGGTCCCAGTGCGAATGCGAATTGAGGATCAGCTTGACGTCCTCGATGCGAAAGCCGAGCGACTCGATGTTCTTGCGGATCTGCGCGGCCGACTGCGGCAGCGCGCCGTCGAGCAGCACGTGGCCCTGCGGGCCGGTCACCAGCAGCGACGACAGCCCGGCCGTGCCGACGTACCAGGTATTGCCGTACACCTTGAACGGCGCCACCGGCTTGTTCCATTCCTCGCACGAGCCGCAGTGCACCTCGTCCTGCGCCCATGCCGCTCCGGCCGCCAGCAGCCCCAACACCAGCACACTCCATGCTTTCATCGATCGTCTCCGGGTTTTCACGTTGTAAGGCGCACATCATAATTCAACAATGTGCGCTTGGCGTCGCGCTCGTTGATTCAGGTCAGACGGATCAAGACGCCGAGTGGAACGATATGGGAATGCGCTACTTCGTCACCGGCGGCACCGGCTTCATCGGCAAGCGCCTGATCCGCACCCTGCTCGCCTCGCCCGGCAACCAGGTCTGGTTCCTGGTGCGCGCGCAAAGCCGCGAGCGGCTGCCTGCGCTGTTCGCGTTCTGGAACGCCGATGCGTCACGCGCGGTGCCGGTGTTCGGCGACATTCTCCAGCCCGGGCTGGGCATCGAGCCGGCGCAGCGCGAGGCGCTGGTGGGCCACCTCGACCACTTCTTTCACCTGGCCGCCATCTACGACTTGCGGGCCGGCGCGGCGGAGCAGGTGGCGGCCAACGTGGGCGGCACGCGCAATGCCGTGGCGCTGGCCAACGCGCTGCGGCCCGGCTGCTTTCATCACATGAGCTCCATCGCCGTGGCCGGCATGTTCGAAGGCGTCTTTCGCGAAGACATGTTCGACGAGGCGGAAAACCTGTGGCATCCCTACTTCGCCACCAAGCACGAATCCGAACAGGTCGTGCGCGCCGAATGCAAGGTACCGTGGCGCGTGTACCGGCCGGGCCTGGTGGTGGGCGACTCGCGCACCGGCGAAACCGACAAGATCGACGGTCCGTACTACTTCTTCAAGCTGATCCAGCGCGTGCGCGCGCTGCTGCCGCCGTGGATGCCGGTGGTCGGCATCGAAGGCGGTCGGATCAACATCGTGCCGGTCGATTTCGTGGTGCAGGCCATGCTCCACATCGCGCATCAGAGCGGGCTGGACGGCAAGGCCTTCCACCTCACCGATCCCGCACCGCGCCGGGTCGGCGACGCGCTCAACGTGTTCGCACGCGCCGCGCATGCGCCGCAAATGGGGCTGCGCGTGAACACGGCCCTGCTCGCGCTGCTGCCCGAGTGGCTGCGCAAGGGGCTCGCGTCGCTCAGCCCGGTCAAGCGCGCGCACGACGCGATCATGCAAGACCTTGGCCTGCCCGACGGCATCACCCAGCTGCTCAACTGGCCCACGCGCTTTGACAACCGCCAGGCGCAGGCGGCATTGGCCGGGAGCAGCATCGCCTGCCCGCCGCTGGAACAGTATGCCAATGCCGTCTGGGACTACTGGGAACGCCACCTCGACCCCGATCTGTTCATCGACCGCAGCCTGCGTGGCGCGGTGCAGGGCAAGGTGGTGCTGGTCACCGGCGGCACCTCCGGCATTGGCCTGGCCACCCTGCACCAGCTCGCGGACGCGGGCGCGGTCGGTCTCACCTGCGCGCGCGACGCGGCCGAGCTGGCCGCAACCGCCCAGGCCTTCGCCGCCAAAGGCTGGCAGCTGCACACCTACCAGGCCGACCTGTCGGACATCGCCGACTGCGAGCGTTTCGTGCAGGCGGTGCTGGCCGACCACGGCCACGTGGACATCCTCGTCAACAACGCCGGCCGTTCGATCCGGCGCCCGGTCGAGGCCAGCTACGAGCGCTTCCACGACCTGCAGCGCACCATGCAGCTGAACTACTTCGGCGCGGTGCGCGTGACCATGGGCCTGCTGCCGAGCATGGTGGCCCAGGGCGCGGGGCAGGTGATCAACATCTCCTCGATCGGGGTGCTGACCAACGCGCCGCGCTTTTCCGCCTACGTGGCCTCCAAGGCGGCGCTGGAAGCGTGGTCCGACTGCGCCGCCGCCGAGTACGCCGACCTCGGCATCAAGTTCACGACCATCAACATGCCGCTGGTGCGCACGCCGATGATCGCCCCCACCAGCGTCTACCGCGACGCGCCCGCGCTCACGCCCGACGAGGCGGCGCAGTTCGTGGTGCGCGCCATCGTCAGCAAGCCGGTGCGCATCACCACCGAGGTGGGCACGCTGGGCATGGCCATGCAGCTGGCCACGCCGCAGCTGTCGCGCATCGTGCTCAACACCGCGTACCGCCTGTCGCCCGACGGCGCGCCCGCGGCGGCGCAGGAGGCCTCGCCCGAGCTGCGCGCGATGCAGCACCTGCTGCGCGGCGTCCACCTGTAGCCCCATGGCGGCGCCCGGCGAAGCGCTGACGGCCGTCGATGCCGCGTGGCTGCGCATGGACCGGCCGACCAATCGGATGATGATCTGCGGCGTCATGCTGCTGGACGAGCGCATCGAGCTGTCCGCCTTCAGGCAACTCGTGCGCGAACGCATGCTGTGCTTCCACCGCCTGCGCCAGCGCGTGGCCGGTGCGCGTGCCACTCCGCGCTGGGAGCTCGACCCGCACTTCGACCTTGGCTGGCACGTACGCCACATGGCGCTGCCGGGCGCGGCGGGCGACGGATTGCAGGACGCGATGAGCGAACTGGTGAGCCGGCCGCTCGACCCCGGCAAGCCCATGTGGCAGTTCCACCTGGTCGACCTGCCGCATGGGAGCGCGATCGTGCTGCGCATCCACCACTGCTATGCGGACGGCTTCGCGCTGCTGCACGTGATCGATGCCATGCTCGACCCCGATCCCGCGCATCCGCGCGCGCCGCCGCGGGACGTGTCCGCGCCAGCGCCACAGCGCAGCGCGCTGGAACGCCTGCTCGGCCCGGTAACGTCGGCGGCGGGCGACGCCGTGCGCGCCTCTCTCGCGCTGGCCAGCGACGGCGCCTTTCTACTCGCGCACCCGCTGCGTGCGCTCGACCACGCGCGCTCCGGCGCCGACCTGTTGTACCAGGCGGGCCTGATCGCCGCCATGGCGCCGGACGCGGCCACGCGGCTCAAGGGGACGGTCGGCGTGGCCAAGCGCGTGGCATGGGCGCCGCCGCTGGCGCTGAGGGAAGTGAAGGCGGTGGCGGTGGCGCTTGGCTGCTCGGTGAACGACGTGCTGGTGTCGTGCGTGGCGGGGGCGCTGCGCGGCTACCTGCTGGACGCGGGCGACACGCTGGGCGGCGGCGGCATCCGCGCGCTGGTGCCGGTGAACCTGCGCCCGCCCGGCCCGCTGGTGGAACTGGGCAACCGCTTCGGCCTCGTGTTCCTCGACCTGCCGGTGGATGTGGACGATCCGGTGGCGCGCGTGCTCGAGGTGCACCGGCGCATGGACGCACTGAAGCAGTCGCGCCAGCCATGGGTTGCGCTGGGCATCCTGGCCGCGATGGGCGTCGCCCCCGAGCCGGTGCGCGAGCGCGTGCTCGACGTGCTGGCGGCCAACGCCAGCCTGGTGCTGACCAACGTGCACGGCCAGGACGAAGCGCGCTACCTGGCCGGCAAGCGCGTCGCGCGGCAGATGTTCTGGGTGCCGCAGGCGGGCGGCATCGGGGTCGGCGCGAGCATCCTGAGCTACAACGGGCAGGTCGGTTTCGGCCTGGTCGCGGACGCGCTGCGCGTGCCCGACCCGGCCGCGCTCGCGCAGCGCTTCGCCGGCGAATTCGAGCGCCTGGTGCTGGCCGCGCTACTGATGCCGTGGCCCGCGGAATCGTAGGGTGGGCAGGTTTCCTGCCCACGCGTTCAGACGGAGCATGCCTGGCCTGAACTGTCGCGCGGGAGCGGGTTCTGGTCGAAGCGTGGGCAGGAGAACCTGCCCACGCAACATAGCTGTTCGTACCAGCACGGCTCAGTTCGCACGCTCAATGGTGCCTTGGTTTTGCCGCGTGCTCCTGCGTTCCGGCCGGCTGGTGCATGGGCATGGCCGCCTCCATCGTTTGCCCCACGCTGCCGGCGATCCCGATCAGCACATCGCGCACCGTGCGCACCGCCAGGTTGCCGATTTCGCCGGCCGACTCGATCGCGCCCTCGATGCCGCGCTTGCCCACCTGCGCCGCGTTGCCGCCCGTTTCCTGCGCCGCCTCGACCGCCGCGTCGATCGCCTGCCGCGCCACCGTGCCCACGTCCGCGCCCAGCGAGGCGGCCACGCGGATCAGCGAGCGCAGCATTTCGAACGAGGCCGCCAGCACGTCGCCACCCACGTCATGCACGCCGGCGATCACGCCCTTGGCCACACTGCGCACGGCGATCGTCAACCCGGTGCCGACCTGCTCGCTGGCGCGGATCGTGCCCTCCACCACGTCGTGCACCACCTGCACCAGCTCGCCGCCGGCCGCGCCGCCGGTGCCCAGCGCGTCCGACACCGCCTTGCGCACCAGCGCAGTGATGTCGCCCTCGATGGAGTTCAGCGCCGACAGGCTCACCACCACGCCCTGCTGCACCTCGCGCGCGGTGGCGCCGCCATCGCGCTTCTTGTGCGCCGGCGCCTGCACGGCACTGTCTTGCGTCTCTGCTTTCGTATGCCTCGTTGCCATCGTCATCTCCTCGTGTCATGTCGGACTGCCTGTGCATAAGACAGCGCCCGCGCTTGCCCCTCCCGCCAGCGGCAAGGGAGAGACACTGATCCAGATCAAAGCCGCCCACGGGGCTGCGGCGCATCGTTCTCGACGAGCCGCCCGCTGCACGCGGCTTGCGCGCGCCGCCACCGCGCCTGGCCGCGCACCGGCACCCATCGAGAGGCTCGCATGCACAAGTTCTGGCTCGACAGCTACCCGCCCGGGATTCCCGCCGACGTGCAGGCGGACCGCTTCGGTTCCCTCAACGACATGTTCAGTTGGGTCTGCGCGCGCTACCGGCACCTGCCGGCCTTCACCAACCAGGGCACCACCATCCGCTGGGACCACGTGGACACCCTGTCGCGCAATTTCGCCGCCTTCCTGCAGGGGCTGGGCCTGGGCCGCGGCGAGCGCGTCGCGCTCATGATGCCCAACTTGTTGCAGTACCCGATCGCACTGCTGGGCGTGCTGCGTGCCGGCTGCGTGGTCGTCAACACCAACCCCATGTACACGCCGCGCGAGCTGCAATACCAGCTGGTGGACTCGGGCGCGAGCGCAATCGTGGTGCTCGACAATTTCGCGCACACGGTCGAGGATGTCATCGAGAACACCGACGTGCGCCACGTGGTCACCACCCGCGTCGGCGACATGCTGCCGTTCCCGAAGGCGCAGATCGTCAATCTGGTGGTCAAGCACGTGCGCCACATGGTGCCGCCGTGGCACATCAACGGCTCGGTGCCGTTCACCGCGGCGCTCGAACGCGGCGCCGGGCTGAAGCTCGAAGAGGCGGCGCCGCGCCTGCACGACCTGGCCTTCCTGCAGTACACCGGCGGCACCACCGGGGTGCCCAAGGGCGCCATGCTCACCCACGGCAACATGGTGGCCAACGTCGAGCAGACCGCGGCCTGGGTCGGGCCCGTGCTGGCCGAGGGCAAGGAAGTAGGCGTCATCCCGCTGCCGCTGTACCACGTGTTCGCGCTGACAGTGATGCTGGCCTGGTGCCGCATCGGCGCCCACATCGTGCTGGTCACCAACCCGCGCGACCTGCACAGTTTCATGCGCGAGCTGCGCCACGTGCGCTTCACCGCCCTGATCGGCGTGAACACGCTGTTCAACGCGCTGCTCAACGCGCCCGCGTTCGCGCATGTGGACACCAGCTCGCTGCGGCTGGCGGTGGCCGGCGGCATGGCGCTGCAGCGCTCCGTGGCCGAACGCTGGCAGCAGCGCTTCGGCATTCCGCTCATCGAAGGCTACGGGCTCACCGAAGCCTCGCCCATCGTGTGCGCCAACCCGCTCGACCTGAAGCACTACAGCGGAACTATCGGACTGCCGATCCCGTCAACCGAATGCGCGATCCTGGACGACGAGGGCCGCGCGCTGGCGCTGGGCGAACTGGGCGAGCTGGCCGTGCGCGGTCCGCAGGTCATGAAGGGCTACTGGAACATGCCCGAGGAAACGGCCCACGTGTTCGCGCCGGGCGGCTGGCTGCGCACCGGCGACATGGGCGTGATGAACCCGGACGGCACCATCAAGCTGGTGGACCGCAAGAAGGACATGATCATCGTTTCCGGCTTCAAGGTGTTCCCGAGCGAGGTGGAGGACGTGGTGGCACTGCATCCGGGCGTGTACGAGGTGGCGGCGATCAAGGCGGCGGACGAGCACTCCGACGAGGTGGTCAAGATCGTGGTGGTGCCCAAGGACGCCAGCCTCACCGCCGAGCAGCTGGTCGAGCATTGCAGGGCCAACCTGGCGCCCTACAAGGTGCCCAAGTACGTGGTGTTTCGCAGCGAACCGCTGCCCAAGTCGAACATCGGCAAGATCCTGCGGCGCGTCGTGGCCGAGGAGGAACGGGCCCGCATGGCGCCGGCGGCAACACCGGTGGCATGAGGCGGACATCATCCACGCAGCATTGGACTTTTGGGGGGAACGACATGGTCAGGAAAGCGAAGGAACCGGCAAACCCGGAACAGAACGCGCTGGTGGACGCGGTGTTCACCTCGGCCCAGCAAATCTGGGTGGCCGGGCTTGGCGCGTTTGCGCGCGCCCAGAAAGAAGGCAGCGAACTGTTCGACAAGCTGGTGCAGGAAGGCGGCGAGCTGCAAAAGCTGACCGAACGGCTCAAGCCCGACAAGGGCTATTCCCCGGGCGGCACCATCTCCAAGCTGGCCGAGAACGTGAGCCGCCAGGCGAGCGGCTCGTGGGACAAGCTTGAGAAGATCTTCGAGGACCGGGTGGCGCGCGCGCTGCGCAGCCTGGGCGTGCCATCGCACGATGACGTGGAAGCGCTGCAGCGCCAGGTGGAGGAGCTCAAGCAAATGGTGGCAACGCAGATGCAGGCGCCCAAGCCGGCCGCGCGCAAGACCGCCGCCAAAAGCGCCGCCAAGCCGCCCGGCAAGCCCGCGGCCAAGCTGGCGGCCAAGGGCGCGGCCCTGAAAGGCGGGGCGCGCGCGGCGGCCAAGCGCCAGGCACGGCCGGCCTCGCACTGACAGGCTGGCGCCGGCCGGCTCGACAAAGGCAAGCGATGGCCTGGGCCAAGTTTCCCTATCCCGACCCGGCGTACGTGTACACGCCCGCCAGGTTGAAACGGGCGTGGCCGCAACTGCACCTTGGCGACGCCGAGCCGTTTCCGCAGCTGCCGCAAGTGCTCGAGGCGTGGATCGCGTTTCACGCCGGCCAGTTCGAAGAGGCGGCGCACAAGGGGCTGGCCGCCGGTGTCGAGGGCTACGCGGCGGCGCACAAGGCGTCCTGCATCCATGCCGTGTACCTCGAAGGCGGCGTGCAGAAGCGGCGCGCCCGCTTGCTGGAAGTGGCGGAGCGCTGCGAGGAACAGCAGGAGCAGGAGCCGCGCAACCCGGCCGGCTTCTACTGGCACGCGGTCGCGCTGGGGCGCTACGCGCAGGACATCTCGGTGGCGGCCGCACTGGCGCAGGGTATTGCCGGCCGCGTGCGCCACAGCCTGGAGCGCACGCTCGAACTGGCGCCGCGCCATGCGGACGCCCACATCGCACTCGGCGTCTACCATGCCGAGATCATCGACAAGATCGGCGCGCTGGTCGCCAAACTGACCTACGGCGCCAGCCGCGACGCGGCCTTGCGCCACTTCCGCGCGGCGCTTGAGATCAATGTTCGCTCGGCAATCGCGCGCATCGAATACGCGAATGCCCTCATCATGCTCGATGGCGGCGACAAGGAGAACGAAGCTGCGCTGCTATGCCAGCAGGCCGCTTCGCTCGAGCCGCACGACGCGATGGAGAAGCTGGACATTGAACGCGCAAGAAAGAAACTCGAGCCATAGCGGCGGCTGGCGGCGTCACCTGCACGGATCGGACCTGCACGGCATCGGCCGCATCGGCCTGTCGGCCTTTGGCGCCGCGCTCGACCTGGTGGAAGACACGCACAAGGCGCTGGCCGGCAGGTGGCTGGCGCGCGGCCGGATCGGCAGCTTCGGCGCCGGCGCCTACGCGCGGGCGCGCCTGGCGCACGCGGTAGCCGGGCGCTGGGTGGACCGCTTGCTTGCGCCTGCCGTGCTGCCGGGACACCGGCCCTCCTCGCCCGAGCGCGAATCGGTACTGGCCGCGCTGAACGGCTTTTTTGGCGACCGGCTGGCCGACGGCGACAATCCGCTCGCCATTCCCATGCGCCTGCGCCGGCACGGCCAGGCGCTCGATTTGCAACGGCCAGCGCTGGCGCGTGAGATCCCGGGCGCCACCGGCAAGCTGCTGGTGCTGGTGCATGGCCTGTGCCGCTGCGACCTGCAATGGCGCCGCAACCACCACGACCACGGCGCGGCGCTCGAACGCGACCTCGGCTACACTGCGCTCTACCTGAGCTACAACACCGGCCGGCATATCTCGGTCAACGGGCGCGAGTTCGCCCAGGTGCTGGAACAGCTCGTGGCCAACTGGCCGGTCGAGGTCGAGGAAATCGCGCTCATCGGCCACAGCATGGGCGGGCTGGTCGCGCGCAGCGCCTGCCACTACGGCAAGAAGGCGCGCCACAGGTGGACCCGCAAGCTCAGGCACCTGGTGTTCCTCGGCACCCCGCACCACGGCGCCCCGCTGGAACGCAACGGCAACTGGCTCGTCGAAATGATTGGCCGGGCAGCCTTTGCCGCCCCGGTGACACAGGTGGCGCGCCTGCGCAGCGCCGGCATCACCGACCTACGCTACGGCAACCTGGTGGACGAGGACTGGCATGGCCGCGACCGCTTCGAGCAGGCCGACGACCGGCGCCCGGTGCCGCTGCCGCGCGGCGTGAAGTGCTACACCATCGCCGGCACCACCGGGCGGCGGCTGGGCGACATCCGCGACCGCTTCCTCGGCGACGGCGTGATCCCGCTCGACACCGCGCTCGGCCGCCACACCGACGCCCTGCGCACCCTGCGCTTTCCGGCCGCCCGGCAGTGGATCGCGTTCGGCATCCACCACCTCGACCTGCTCAGCCGCAGCGAGGTGTACGACAAGCTGAAGGAATGGCTGGCGCCGCGCGCAGCGGACACCTGACCGCTGCCGGCGCCCGTGTGCGTGATGCGGCCCGCGCGTTCAGTGGTGCGCCAGGTCGCGCAGCCGCTCCACGCCGACCGGCTCTTCCTTCAAGAGCGGCACGACAGCGAAACGCCGGGCATGCTGCCTTGCCACCGCATCGATCTCGCGCAGCTCATTATGCGCGCGCTGGCGCAGCAGCGGCGAGTCCGGATGCGCGGCGGCCACGCTGTTGTTGACGATCCACGCCCACGGCTCGATCCCCGCGCGCCGCAGATCCGATTGCAGGTTCGCCGCTTCGAGCACGGGCGTGGTTTCGGCAAGGGTGACGATGAGCACCTTGGTTTGCCTGGGGTCTTGCAGCTGCATCATCGGCGTCGTGTAGTGCACCCCGGTGTTGCCCATCTGGCGTGTCACTTCGCGGTGATAGGCGCCGGTGGCGTCCAGCAGCAACAGCGTGTGGCCGGTGGGCGCCGTATCCATCACCACGAACTTCCTGCCCGCCTCGCGGATGACGCGGGAGAACGCCTGGAACACGGCGATCTCTTCAGTGCACGGGGAGCGCAAGTCTTCCTCCAGCAGGGCACGTCCCTGGGCGTCGAGCCTGGCCCCCTTGGTTTCCATCACATGCTGGCGATAGCGCTGCGTCGCTGCATGCGGATCAATGCGACTGACGGTGAGGTTGGGCAGTGACCCGTCCAGGGTTTCCGCCAGATGCGCGGCCGGATCGGAAGTCGTCAGGTGCACGGGCAGCCCGCGCTGCGCCAGTTCCACCGCGACGGCGGCCGCCAGCGTGGTCTTGCCCACGCCGCCCTTCCCCATGAGCATGACCAGGCCATGTCCATCGCCGGCAATGTCATCGACCAGGGACGACAGGTTGGGCGCGTCGAGTTGGGGTGGCAGTGCCACGGCGGCCGGCGCGCTGGCGGGGGCAGTGTCCACCAGCAGGTGGCGCAGGGCGTCCAGGCCTACCAGGTTAAACGGCTTCAGGGCAATCTGGTCCCGGGGGAGCGGCTTGAGCACATCCGGCATGGCCGCAAGGGCTGTCTGCTCCAATCGGTGAATCGCGGCGGCCAGCGCATCGCGCTCGGCCTCGCTGGCGGGAAGAACGCCATTGATGACGAGGTACTGTTGCGAAATGCCGATGGCGGCCAGCTCTTCATGCGTCCGGGCCACCTCCCGCAGCGCCGCGCGCTGGGCACGCGCAACCAGCACCAGGCGGGTGCTCGACGGATCGGCCAGGGCGTCAACGGCCGCCTTGTATTGGACGCGCTGCTTTTCCAGCCCCGCCAGGGGGCCCAGGCACGAGGCATCGCCCTTGCCTTCCTCGAGGAACCCGCTCCACGCGCCGGGCAGTTGCAGCAGGCGGATCGTGTGGCCGGTGGGTGCGGTATCGAAGATGATGTGTTGGTAGCCTTCGGTCAGGGCCGAGTCGATCAGCAGCGCAGTGAACTCGTCGAAGGCGGCGATCTCGGTGGTGCAGGCGCCGGAAAGCTGTTCCTCGATGCCCTTGACCACCGGCTCCGGCAGCACGCCGCGCACCGGGCCGACGATGCGATCGCGATAGGCCTGCGCCGCCGCCTCCGGATCGATTTCAAGTGCGAACAAATTCGGTACGGCGGGGATCGCGGTGATCTTGTTGCCGATATCTTGCCCAAACACTTGGCCCACGTTCGAGGCCGGGTCCGTACTCACCAGCAGGACACGCTTGCCCTCGGCAGCCAGTTGCACGGCCGTCGCACAGGCGATCGAGGTCTTGCCGACGCCGCCCTTGCCAGTGAAGAAGAGATGGCGCGGCGCTTGATGCATGAAATGCATGGGTGCCAGCTCGCCAGAGGCCCGAATAGTCATCGTCAATCCTTCCCAAGTGATGCATTGGCCGCGCGGCCGTGTCGTTTACATGGTTCAATAGTACAACCGACCGTACCGCGGCAACCAGGAATATGCGGCACGGATTGGGGTGAGCGCCAGCCTTGGGCTCGCGCAAACCGATCAGCGGGACACAGGGATAACCTTGCTTCGTCTTGTCGCTCCGAGAGTGTCACGCACCGTTCATGAAGACCTGGCCCGCCTGGACGAAGCTGGCGCTTCCCGCCTACCTGCTGGCGTGGCTGTCGCCCTCGCTTTGCTTCCTGCTGTCCGACTTCAGGCTCGTCAGTGTCGAAAAGGTGCTGCTGACGCTGGCCTTCTTCTGCGTGTGGCACCTGGCCTTCGCCAGCTTCGAGCGCGCCGTGTACTACTCGGCCTTCTTCCTGCTTGTCCTGCTGCCGTTCGACCTGTTCTTCTTTTTGGTTTACCAGGAGCCTCCGGGCACGCCAGTGTTCCTGTCGATCAGCGACAGCAACCTGATCGAAGCGACGGACTTCATGCGCGGCCGCGCCACGAGCCTGCTGTGCTGCACGCTGTTTGCGGCCGGCATCTGGCTGATGACGGCACGGGCCGCGCGCCGCGGGTTGGGGCAGAACTGGCGCTGCTACCAGCGCGGCACACGCCGCGCCGCGCGCGCCGTCCTGGCCTTGCTGGCCGCCTTGATGCTGCAGTTTCCCGCCGCCCCGGCCGCCGAGCGCTTGCTGCTCGACTCCGGGCACGCCGGGCTGGCCGCGGCCGTCAAGAAGGCCGACGACGGCCTGTTTGCCCCGCTTGCCAACGTGCGCCCGATCTTCCCGCTTGGCCGCTTCATCTCGCTCGGCGAGTTCTGTCGCGAGAACACCTACCTGCGCCACGCCGAACAACAGCGCGCCTTGTTCCGTTACCACGCGCGCCAGCTCCACCCGCCGGCAGCCAGGCAAATCTACGTGCTGGTGATTGGAGAGACCGCGCGCGCCGACCGCTTCGTCCTGAACGGCTACACCCGTGGCCTGCCTTCCTTCCTCGCCCGGCAGGAAAACGTCATTCCGCTCCACGACATCATCACGCCGTTCACCTACACCAACCTCTCGGTGCCCACGATGCTCACGCCGCCGCTGCCGCAGGAGCAAGGGCGCGACCGCGCCAGGTCGCTGGTCAGCGCGTTCCGTGAAGCCGGCTTCAAGACCTACTGGATCTCGAACCAGCAGCCGATCGGCATGCGCGAAACCGAGGTCTCGCACTTTTCGCGCGAAGCCGACGAAGTCGTCTTCATGAACCTGTCGATCCGCACGATGCACATGGACGGCCTGTACGACGAACACTTGATCGAGCCGTTGGCCAAATTCCTCGCGCGGCATGAGCAGAAGCAGTTCTTCGTCCTGCACATGCTTGGCTCGCATGACTCGTACCAACGGCGCTATCCGCCTGCGTTCGACATCCTCCAGCCGTCGCTGCGTTCGCAGCACGATCCGGACCACCACGACCGGCGCAACAAGCTCGCTGTCGAGAATTCCTACGACAACGCGATGCACTACACCGACTACGTGCTGGCCCGCATCATCGAGACAGTCGGCCGGCAAGACGCCGTCTCGGCGCTGGTTTACGCTGCGGACCACGGCGAGACCCTGTTCGACGGCGACTGCGGGCGGTCCGGCCACGGCAGTTCAGGCCGGCAGGAATTCCCGGTCGCGGCCATGGCCTGGGTCTCGCACCAATACAAGGCGCAATGGCCGGCCCGTGTCGAACGGCTGGTGAAGAACGCGTCAGCGCCGATCACCACCGAAGCGATCCTGCCGACCATGCTCGACCTGGCCGCGATCGACACCACGCAGCTCGACCAGTCGCGCAGCCTGGCCAGCGCAGCGTTCCGGGCGCAGACGCGATGGGTGAACGCGCCCGAGCCGATCGACTGGGACAGCGCAACCACGCGTGGCGCCTGCCACTTGCTGGTGGCCGGCAAGCCCAAGGACAAGCTGCCTGCGCTCGCCGGCAGCGGCCATGGCCTGGGGAACCCGAAAGCGCGCTGAGCCTTGGCTTGCGCCGAAACACCCTGCATGCCCGAGACGCGGTTGCGCCTCAACCGGACCGGGCGACCCAGATAGAAGTTGACTAAAAGCTACGAGATTCATAGCTTTAGAGCAATTTTTTTGATATAAATCTTGAAATTTCAGCCTGTATATTTCTCGCATTCGCGATCCTTACAATGAACTTACTCCCGACCTTCCCCGGCAAGCAAGTTGCTTTCATCGACACCAGCGTAACGAACTACGCTTCGCTTGTGGCTGCCGTACCGGAAGGGGTGGAAGTCGTCTTGCTGGACGCGGCGGGCAGCGGGCTCGAACAGATGGCTGCGTGGGCCGCCTCGCACGCCGGCTACGATGCGATCCATGTGCTGTCGCACGGCACGGACGGGGCGCTGACGCTGGGCCGCGAAACCATCGATGCGCAGCGCCTGGACGATCCGGCGGTACGGCTGCTGTTCCAGGAACTCGGCCGGGCGCTGAACCCGGACGGCGACCTGCTCCTGTACGGATGCTCCGTGGCAGGGGGCGCCGTCGGGCAGGTGTTCATCGACAAGCTGGCCGGGCTGACCGGGGCCGATATCGCTGCCTCCACTGGCCTTACGGGCTCCGCCGCACTGGGCGGCGACTGGCGGCTTGAGGCCGGCACCGGCGCAATCGAGACGATGACGCTCAGTGCCATCGGATTCGACCAGGTCCTCGGTGGCGTCCCCCCTGCCGCCCCGACCGGACTGGACCTGGCAGCAGCCAGCGACAGCGGCTTTAGCAATACCGACAACTGGACCAATATCCCGACGGTGGTCATCACCGGCATGGCCCAGCCCGGTACCACCGTCAAGCTGTACGGGAACGACGGCACCACGGTGTACGGCACGACCACCGCGGCAGGCGACGGCAGCTGGTCGATCACCACCATCCCACTGCCCACCAACGTGCACCGGCTGCGCGCGACGGCAACCGACGCGGCCGGCAACGAGAGTGCCGCCTCGGCGATACTGGAGGTCACACTCGACACCGAGGCCGGGCCGATCAGCATTACCAGCGACAAGAGCGTGCTGATGCCCGGCGAGACCGCGACCATCACCTTCGGGTTCATCGAGAACCCGGGCACCACCTTCACGAGCAGCGACATCATCGTCGCAGGCGGCACGCTCGGTCCGCTGAGCGGCAGCTATCCCGCCTTTACCGCGGTGTTCACGCCCACGCCCGACGCAAGTGGAACGGCGCAGATCGAGGTGCCAGGCAACGCGTTCCAGGACCCGGCCGGCAATGGCAACGCACCCTGGAGCCTCAACCTGCCCTACCTGGCAGCGCCAACCGTGTCGATCACCAGCGACAAGCCCGCCCTCAAGGTGGGCGAAACAGCCACCATCACGTTCACCTTCAGCCGCGACCCCGGCGCCAGTTTCGACAGCACCGATATCCTGGTCACAGGTGGCACACTTGGCGCGCTGTCCGGCGCCGGCGCCACCCGCAGTGCGGTGTTCACCCCAACGGCGGACGTAAATGCCGGTACGGCCAGCATCGCCGTGCCCGCGAACTCGTACACGGACGGGTATGGCAACCAGGGCAAGGCTGCCAGCCTGTCATCGCTCAGCTTCGACACCAGGGCGCCGGCCGCGCCGCTGGCGCTCGACCTGGCAGCAGGCAGCGACAGCGGCTTCAGCAACACCGACAACTGGACCAATATCCCGACGGTCGTCATCACCGGCACGGCCGAGGCCGGTGCTACCGTCAAGCTGTACGGGAACGACGGCACCACGGTGTACGGCACGACCACCGCGGCAGGCGACGGCAGCTGGTCGATCACCACCATCCCACTGCCCACCAACGTGCATCGGCTGCGCGCCACGGCAACCGACGCGGCCGGCAATGAGAGCGCCGCCTCGGCGATACTGGAGGTCACACTCGACACCGTTGCCGGGCCGGTCAGCATTACCAGCGACAAGAGCGTGCTGAAGGCCGGCGAGACCGCGACCGTGACCTTCGGCTTCATTGAGGACCCGGGCGCCACCTTCACCAGAAGCGACATCACCGTGACCGGCGGCACGCTCGGTCCGCTGAGCGGCAGCGGTACGACGTTTACCGCGGTGTTCACGCCCACCCCCGACGCAACCGGCACGGCGCAGATCGAGGTGCCCACCAACGCGTTCCAGGACCCGGCCGGCAATGGCAATTCGTTTACATACGTGAATCTGCTGGCCTATGACACCAAGCCCCCGGCGGCGCCGCAGGCGCTGGACCTGGCCACCGCCAGCGACACCGGAGACAGCAATACGGATAAGCTGACCAAACTGCCCACGCCCCTGATCGAGGGCACTGCAGAGGCCGGGGCCGCGATCACGCTGTACGACAGCGACGGCATCACGGTGATCGGACGGGGCAGCGCGGCAGGCAATGGCCACTGGGCGGTGACAACCGATGCACTGGGTTCAGGCACCCATACGATCACTGCCAAGGCCACCGACACGGCGGGCAACGACAGCGCGGCCTCGACTGGCCTTGCGGTCACGATCGACGCCGTCGCCCCGACCTTGGCGATTACCAGCGACAAGGCGAGCCTCAAGGCCGGGGAAACGGCAACGGTCACGTTGACGTTCAGCGAAGACCCGGGAAGCAGCTTCGATGCCAACGATATCGCCGTCACCGGCGGCACGCTCGGCACGCTCTCCGGCAGCGGGAACACCCGCACCGCGGTGTTCACGCCGTCCGCCAATACTAACGGCGGCACGGCCGGCATCACGGTCGCGGCGGGCAGCTACAGCGATAGCGCTGGCAACGACGGCGGCGCAGGCGCCACCCCGGCACTGACCTTCGATACCGCGGCACCGTCGCTGGCCATTGCGAGCGACAAGGCTGCATTGCGCGCGGGCGAGACCGCGACCATCACCTTCACGTTCAGCGAGGATCCGGGCGCGACCTTCGACGCCACCGACATCGCGGTCAGTGGCGGCACGCTGGGCAGCCTGTCCGGCAGCGGGACCACCCGCACCGCGGTGTTCACGCCAGACGCGAACACCGATGCCGGTTCGGCCAGCATTACCGTGGCAGCGGGCCGTTATGCCGACGCGGCCGGCAATGTGGGCGACGCCGGTGCCAGCCCGTCGCTCACGTTCGACACCGCCGTGCCCGCGGCCCCGCTGGCGCTCGACCTGTCGGCCGCCAGCGACACCGGCGCCAGCGACAGCGATAACATCACGCGCAACAGGGCGCCGCTTGTTTCCGGCACCGCCACAGCGGGCACGACGGTTACGCTGTACGGCAGCGATGGCAGCACCGCGCTAGGCAGCGCAACCGCAGGCGGGGATGGCAGCTGGTCGATCACTTCCAGTGCGCTTGCCGACGGTACGCACACGCTGACCGCGCGTGCGCGCGACGCTGCCGGCAACGCCAGCGCAGCCTCCGCGCCGCTGCAAGTGACCGTCGACACCACCGGACCGTCGCTGGCGATTTCCAGCGACAAGGCGGCGCTCAAGGCCGGCGAGACGGCCGCCATCACCTTCACGTTCAGCGAGGATCCGGGCGCGAGCTTCACCAGCGACGATGTCGTGGTCAGCGGCGGCACGCTGGGCGCACTGTCCGGCAGCGGCGCCACGCGCACAGCCGTGTTCACGCCAGATGCCGCCACCAACGGCGGCAGCGCCAGCATCACGGTGGCGGCCGGCCTGTACAACGATGCCGCGGGCAACAGCGGGGCGGCGGCATCCACTCCGGCGCTCGTGTTCGATACCAGTGCGCCGGCGGCGCCGCTGGCGCTGGACCTGGCCGCCGCCAGCGACACAGGCAGCAGCAACAGCGACAACATCACGCGCACGACCGCGCCGGTCATCTCCGGCACGGCCGAAGCGGGCGCCACCGTGACCGTGTACGACAGCGACGGCAGTACCGTGCTGGGCTCGGCCACGGCGGCCGGCGACGGCAGCTGGTCGGTCACGACGAGCGCCCTCGGCGCGGGAACCCACCTGCTTACCGCCCGGGCCATCGACGCCGCGGGCAACGCGAGCGCCGCATCGGCCAGCCTGGCGGTCACGGTCGACACCACGGCGCCGACGCTGGCCATCACCAGCGACAAGGCCGCCCTGAAGGCCGGCGAGACGGCAACCATCACCTTCACGTTCAGCGAGGATCCGGGCGCCACCTTCACCAGTGCCGACATCGCGGTCACCGGCGGCACGCTGGGCGCGCTGGCCGGTAGCGGCGCCACGCGCACGGCGGTGTTCACGCCGCAGGCGAACACCAACGGCGGCAGCGCCGGCATCACTGTCGGCGCCGGATCGTATGCGGACACCGCCGGCAATAGCGGCGGCGCCGGCCTTGCCCCGCCGCTCAGCTTCGACACCGCGGCGCCGTCGCTGGCGATCACCAGCGACAAGGCGGCGCTCAAAGCCGGCGAGACGGCAACCATCACGTTCACGTTCAGCGAGGATCCCGGCGCCACCTTCGACGTCGCCGACATCACCGTCAGCGGCGGCAGCCTTGGCGCGCTTTCCGGTAGCGGCACGGTGCGTACCGCGCTGTTCACTCCGCAGGCAGGGACCAATGGCGGCGCCGCTTCGATCACCGTCGCACCCGGCCTGTATGCGGACAGCGCAGGCAACAGCGGCACGGCGGGCGCCTCCCCCGCGCTGGCGTTCGACACGGCCGCGCCCACGCTGTCAATCACCAGCGACAAGGCCGCGCTCAAGGCAGGAGATACGGCGGCGATCACGTTCACCTTCAGCGACGACCCGGGCGCCAGTTTCGACGCTGCCGATGTCACCGTATCGGGCGGCACGCTTGGGGCCATATCCGGCACCGGCGCGGTGCGCACCGCCGTATTCACGCCGAGCGCCAACACCAACGGCGGCGCTGCCGCCATCAGCGTAGCCGCGGGCCGCTACAGCGACGCCGCCGGCAACGGCGGCGCCGCCGGCACGGCGGATGCACTGGCGTTCGACACAGCGGCTCCGACGCTGGTCATTTCCAGCGACAAGGCGGCGCTGAAGGCCGGCGAGACGGCCACCATCACCTTCACGTTCAGCGAGGATCCGGGCGCGAGCTTCACCAGCGACGATATCGTGGTCAGCGGCGGCACGCTGGGCGCACTGTCCGGCAGCGGCGCCATGCGCACAGCCGTTTTCACGCCAGATGCCGCCACCAACGGCGGCAGCGCCAGCATCACGGTGGCGGCCAGCCTGTACAACGATGCCGCCGGCAACAGCGGGGCGGCGGCGTCCACTCCGGCGCTCGTGTTCGATACCAGTGCGCCGGCGGCGCCGCTGGCGCTGGACCTGGCCGCCGCCAGCGACACCGGCAGCAGCAACAACGACAACATCACGCGCACGACCGCGCCGGTCATCTCCGGCACGGCCGAAGCGGGCGCCACCGTGACCGTGTACGACAGCGACGGCAGTACCGTGCTGGGCTCGGCCACGGCAGCCGGGGACGGCAGCTGGTCGGTCACGACGAGCGCCCTCGGCGCGGGAACCCACCTGCTTACCGCCCGGGCCATCGACGCCGCGGGCAACGCGAGCGCCGCATCGGCCAGCCTGGCGGTCACGGTCGACACCACGGCGCCGACGCTGGCCATCACCAGCGACAAGGCCGCCCTGAAGGCCGGCGAAACGGCAACCATCACCTTCACGTTCAGCGAGGATCCGGGCGCCACCTTCACCAGTGCCGATATCGCGGTCACCGGCGGCACGCTCGGCGCGCTGGCCGGTAGCGGCGCCACGCGCACGGCGGTGTTCACGCCGCAGGCGAACACCAACGGCGGCAGCGCCGGCATCACTGTCGCCGCCGGATCGTATGCGGACACCGCCGGCAATGGCGGCGGCGCCGGCCTTGCCCCGCCGCTCAGCTTCGACACCGCGGCGCCGTCGCTGGCGATCACCAGCGACAAGGCGGCGCTCAAGGCCGGCGAGACGGCAACCATCACGTTCACGTTCAGCGAGGATCCGGGCGCGAGCTTCACCGGCGACGATATCGTGGTCAGCGGCGGCACGCTGGGCGCACTGTCCGGCAACGGCACCACGCGCACAGCCGTGTTCACGCCAGATGCCGCCACCGACGGCGGCAGCGCCAGCATCACGGTGGCGGCCGGCCTGTACAACGATGCCGCGGGCAACAGCGGGGTGGCAGCGTTCACCCCGGCGCTCGTGTTCGATACCAGAGCGCCGGCCGCGCCCGCCGCCGCAGGCCTGAGCGCCGCTTCCGATACCGGCGTGAGCGCGACCGACCGGATCACGAACAACGCTACCCCTGCGTTCAACGGCACAGCTGGCCCGGGCACGCTGGTAACGCTATATGGCGATGACGGAAAAACCGCGCTTGGTACCGGAACGACGGCAGCCGACGGGCGCTGGACGATCATCTCGGCGCCACTTTCAGCTGGTAAGCATGCGCTGAGCTTCACCGCGACCGATGCCGCCGGCAACGTGTCGTTGGCTTCGGACGCGATGCATGTCGAGATCGACACCGTTGCGCCAAGCTTGCTCACCGCGGCGGTCGACGGCAACACGGTCACGCTCACCTTCGACCAGGAGGTGTTCGACCCCAGCGCTGCAGGCTTGCTGCTGACCGCTGGCAGGTCCAGCTATGTGGCGTCCTCGATTTCCGGATCCGGCACCAAAGTACTGTCGCTCGCGCTAACCTCGGCCGTTGAGAGCGGCACCCAGGTGATGCTGGCCTATGATCCAGCGGCGGCATCGAGCGAACTGAAAGATGTTGCCGGCAACGAGGTGGCGGGGTTTGCCGGGCGAGTGCTGCTCAACTGGACCGCGCCGCCCGTGGTGACGCAGCAGACCGAAGTCACTGTCGATGGCGTCAACGTGCGCCAGCAGCTGACCGTGTCGGACGACGGCACCACCTCGCAAGTGATGGTCATTCCCGTTGTCGCCCCGGGCCGGGTGGACGCGGTCGGCGACAATACCGTTGCCGACATCCCGCTGGTCAAGGATGCGGGCGGCTCCAGTCTGCTGCAGGCGCAGGTGCCCGTCGGTATGGGCGTGGAAGTGTCGGGCTTTGCCAAGCCACAGCCGGCAGGCCAGTCGGGTACCGACCTGCTCCGCGCAATCGAGGCCCGCACCGGGCCCGGCTCAAGTGACCAGGGGGCGATGACCGCCGGCGGCACGCAGTTCCTGTCCGACCTGCCGAAGGATAACCCCTTGCTGGTGCAGACCATCATCCCGACCGCGGCTGCGAGCGGCAGCACGTCCACCGCCCCCCTGGTCATCTCGGCCGCACCGCAAGCACCGGGTGCCGCAGCCACGGCGCTGGTCGTCGATGTGAGCAAGCTGGCGCCGGGAGCGGCCATCGAACTGCAGCACGTGCAGTTCGCCGCGATTGTGGGCGCCGCGACCATCACGGGCGGCCCGGGATCGCACATCGTCTGGGGCGACAGTGCCAGCCAGAACATGATGCTCGGGTCCGGCGACGACATCGTGCACGGCGGTGCGGGCAACGACATCGTGGGCGGCGGCGCCGGTAACGACCGGATTTTCGGTGACGACGGCAACGATGTGGTGTCCGGCGGCGAAGGCGACGACTTCATCGACGGCGGTAACGGCACCGACATCCTGCAACTGAGCGGGGCGGGGCGTTCGGACTACCAGATGCGGGTGGAAAACGGACTGCTGGTCCTCACCCAGCGCAACGGCGGCATCGATGGCACCGACCGGGTGGCCGGCGTCGAGACCTTGCGCTTCATGGGGGCCAACGGCGCCCCGGGCGAGCTCGATTTCACAAAGAGCGACGTGGCGACACTGGTGCGGCTCTACGATTCGCTGTTCGGCCGCCGTCCTGACGAGGCGGGCCTGAACTACTGGATCGAGCGTAGCGAAAGCGGAATGTCGATGCAGGCGATCGCCGCCGGCTTCATCGACAGCATTGAGGCGGGCAAGCAGCCGCCGACGGGCAACCAGCCATTTGTCCAGTGGCTGTACCAGACCGGCTTGCACCGCAGCGGGGCAGCGGCCGAGATCGACTACTGGAGCCACGCGCTCGACGCGGGCATGAGCCGCACCGACTTGGTTCTCGCCTTCGCCGACTCGGCCGAACACGTCAAACTGGTCGGTGTGATCGGTACTTCGATTGACGTGCTCTGATGAGCACCGAGGCGCCGGCTGCGGCCCGCGCCTCGGTGTTCCTCATGCAGAAATTCCTTGACGACTCAGACGTTGAACAGGAAGTTCAGCACGTCGCCGTCCTTGACGACATACTCCTTGCCTTCCGCGCGCATCTTGCCCGCTTCCTTGGCGCCGGCCTCGCCCTTGTACTGGATGAAGTCCTCGTACGAAATCGTCTGCGCGCGGATGAAGCCGCGCTCGAAGTCGGTGTGGATCACGCCCGCGGCCTTGGGCGCGGTGTCGCCGATGTGGATGGTCCAGGCGCGCACTTCCTTCACGCCGGCGGTGAAGTAGGTCTGCAGGCCCAGCAGCTTGTAGGCGGCGCGGATCAGGCGGTCCAGGCCCGGCTCTTCCATGCCCATGTCGGCCAGGAAGGCTTCCTTGTCAGCGTCGTCGAGGTCGGCGATTTCCGACTCGATGGCGGCGCAGATCGCCACGATCGGCGCATTCTGGGCCTTGGCGTACTCGGTCAGCTGGTCCAGCAGCGGGTTGTTGGTAAAGCCCGTGTCCGACACGTTGGCCACGTACATGGCCGGCTTGGCGGTGATCAGGCACAGCGGCTTGAGCAGTTCCAGCTGCTCGTCGTCCAGGCCCAGCGTGCGCACCGGCTTGCCTTCGTTCAGGTGCGGCGTCACTTTTTCCAGCAGCGCGCACAGCTTGATGGCTTCCTTGTCGCCGGCGCGCGACTTCTTGAGCTCGCGGTGGTACACCTTCTCGACCGTGCCCAGGTCGGCCAGCGCCAGCTCGGTCTGGATCACCTCGATATCGTCGATCGGGCTGACCTTGCCGGCCACGTGCACCACGTTCGGGTCCTCGAAGCAGCGCACCACGTTGACGATCGCGTCGGTTTCGCGGATGTGCGACAGGAACTGGTTGCCCAGGCCCTCGCCCTTGGACGCGCCGGCCACCAGGCCCGCGATGTCGACGAATTCGACGATGGCGTTGACGATGCGCTCCGGCTTGACGATCTCGGCCAGCTTGGCCATGCGCGGATCGGGCACCTCGACCACGCCGACGTTCGGCTCGATGGTGCAGAACGGATAGTTTTCAGCCGGGATGCCGGCCTTGGTCAGGGCGTTGAACAGGGTGGACTTGCCGACGTTGGGCAGGCCGACGATGCCGCATTTGAGACTCATGGGTGACTTTCTGGCTCGATTTGGAAAACCTCGTATTGTAACCGGGGACCGCGCCGAACGCCGCAAAACCACCCGCTTTCGCCGCGAAATAGCAACTGATCCCGCGTGAACGCAGCGCGGTCAGCGCCGGCCGGGGGACGCCGCAGCCGCGCGCGGCGCCTCCGGCAACTCCTCGGTCAGCACACGCATCGCCGCCAGGCGCTCGTCATCGAGCACGAACGCGTTGCCGTACAGCCCCTGACCCAGCAGCTTCTCGTGCAAGGTCAGCCCCGCCCGTGGATTCATGCCGAGCTTGACCATGTTCCTGAACGCCCACGCGTCGGCCCGGTCGAACACCCCGGCCGCCACGCGGCTGATGCCCGACAGCGTGGCCCGGTCCGCCGCCGAGCGCGCCGCCATCGAGCCCGCCTGCCCCGCCAGTTGGGCCGCCGCGGCCTGCCCGGCCGAGGAACCGCCAGCCGCGGCCGAGGCGCTGCGCGACGAGGCCGCCGCGCTGCTGGCGGTCGCGCCAAGGGCGAACACGGTGGCCCACTTCAGGCCGCCCATCATGAACGCATACGTTTTCATTCGCGTCCCGCCGCGCTCCGACAGGCCTTGCGTCCAGAGCACGATCCATTGCGCTTCGTCGCCGGTGAGCGGGCGCTGAAACACTTCCAGCGGATGCACCGCATAGCGCCAGTGGTAATTCTGCACTTGCGGCCGGAACGGCGAGGCCAGCACGACATGACCACGGCAGACGCGCAGCGGCGCTACCGTCACCGCCCTGCCGCCGGCCAGCACCAGCCGGAACGGATTGCCCTGGTCGCGCGCGTCGCGCAGCGCCTGCAGCAGCTTGAGCGAGTTGCGGCTGCGGTAGCCGTCCACCTGGGCGATGACGTCGCCCCTGGCCAGCCCGGACGAACGGTCGGCGGCAATCACGCTCAGCCGCTCGTTGACGCCGAGCGTGCGCGCCCAGGCCACTTTCTGATCCTCGTTCGCCAGCCCGTACGAGGTCATCGCCTCGAACGGCAACTCGTACTGGTGACTGCAACCCTTGTCGTGCAGGGCGGCGGAGCGCACGATCGCGGGACGAACCGCACGGGCGCCCGCGCCGTAGGTGCGCATCTCCGACAGCAGGTACGGGTCGAGCTGGCGGCCATCGTCCACCGTCAGGCGTGCCGTGCCGCATCCCGCCAGCAGGGAAGCCAGCAGCGCGGCAAGCACGACCGTGTTCATTCGCTTCATGGCAATGTCGCGCGCGCCACGCGAGTCGCATGACGGCGCGACCGGCGAAATACCTTTAGATGTGCCGGATGAGGGAGAGGTTCGGCTTTTCCACGAAGGCGGCAAACTCGTCGCGCAGGCGCTCGCCCTGCCCGATCGCCTGGCGCCAGAGGCGGATGCGCTCGTCCTGGTCGGCGCCGTAGTACTTGAAGTCGCTCCTGTCGGGCAGCTTGGCGCGCGGCAGCGTGCGCTTGAATTCGGGCGACGGCGCGACGATCAGCACGTTGTCCAGCCAGGCCCGGTTGGGCCCGCGCGCGGCACGCCGCCAGGGCATTGCCTTGTCCAGCCAGCCGGGCACGATGTGCTCGTTAAAGTGCGGGTACAGCACGATCGCGCCCTCCTCCGCTTTTGAGTAGGGCAAGGCCAGGTTGTAGTCAATGATGCCGCCGTCCCAGTAGTAGCCCGGCGGCGCTTGCGCGATCCCGCTCACCGGTTTCATGATGAGCGGCAGCGTGCCGGAAGCCAGCAGAGCGGACGCCAGGTTCTGCCGCGTCAGGTCCGGAAAATGGGTGGTGAAGCTGTCGAAGCGCTCGCGCAGCCACGGGGCGCGGGCGCGCTTGTCGCCGATGACGACGCGTTCGAGCAGGTTGCCCAGCCGTTCGCGCGAAGCCAGGTTATGCAAGGCGGCTGCGGCGAACCCCAGCTTCTGGGCGCGCGGAAGGCGGGCCGCGGCGAGCGAACCCTTGCCGCGCACGGTGATGAGGTGCAGCCGGTGGTGCGGGTGGTTGACGATGTCGTCCTCGTGGCCGCTGACGAATTCGCGCAGCAGGTCCCGCACCACCTCGTCGATTTCGTCCTGGGTGGGCCTGGCGCTGCTGTAGCGCTGCCCGCTGTAGAGTTCGCCGAGCCGGGCGAACGCCCTGGCCGGATCGCGCTGGCAGGCGGCGGCCATGCGCCACGCGCCGATGGACGAGCCGATCAGCGTGCGCTCGCGCGGCGCGCACGGCAGCCAGTCCCCGAACACCCACTGGTCCAGGTGCTGGAAGATCAGCCCCTTGGGTCCGCCGGCGGCGGCCGGGATGATGGCGACGTCCTGCGCACGCAAGCCATGCGCGCGGATCCGGGCCAGCGCGGCGGGCCCGGCGTGGAAAGATAGGGCACTCATGACCGGAATTATCGCAGGAAGACCGCGCTTGCGCCGGCTCAAGCGTCAAATGCGTGAGCTGCGTAACATGGTTTGCTCTGCTCATCCGTTCATGTTCCGGAGGTCCCATGCGAGCTCAACTGGCCGCAATGCTGTTCGTGCTCCTTGCACTGTGCGGCCGCGCGCTCGCGCACGACACCGGCACCGACCCGTCGGTGGTCGTCAACAAATACATCCAGCATTTCGTGGTCGAGCCGGACGGCAGCTACACGCTCACGGTGGACAATGCGCGCACCATCGCGCAGCAGCGCGCGGTGCAGTCGCACAGCCAGTACTACATCACCTACAACAAAACGCTGGACGAGGTGCTCTCGGTCCAGGCCTACACGCAAAAGCCGGACGGCGCGCGCATCGCGGTCGAGCCGGCGCAGGTGCGCGACCAGCAGGAGAGCGCATCGGCGGACGCGCCCATGTTCCAGGACACGCGGGTCAAGGTGGTCGTGTTCCCGCAGGTAGCGCAGGGCGACCAGCTGGTGGTGCGCTACGTCGTGCACCGCCACACGCCACTGTTTCCGGGCCAGTTCGAAGACCTGTCAGCGGCCGAGTTCTACCCGAACGAACAGTTCGAGCTCATCTACGACATGCCGGCGTCGATGCCGGTGTACGCGGACGCGGTCGGCTTCGTGCCGCTGCCTGCCGAAGACCCGCCCGGCCGCAAGCGCTACCGCTGGCGTTACGTCCCCGGCGAGAACGCGCGCATCGAAACCAGCTCGGTCAGCTACTTTGACTACGGCAAGCGGCTGTCGGTCTCGACCTTCCGCGACTACGCGGCCTTTGCCCAGGCGTTCCGCGAGCTGGCCGCCGGCACGGCGGATGCCGACGACGGCATCACCGCCCTTGCGCACCAGCTCACCGCGGGGCTGGCCGACCCGCGCGCCAAAGCGCTCGCACTGTCCGAATGGGTGCGCCACAACATCCGCTACGTGGGCGTGTATGTCGGGCCTGGCGGCGTCGTGCCGCATCCCGCCAGCACCGTGCTGCGCAACCGCTACGGCGACTGCAAGGACCACGCTGTGCTGCTGCAGGCGCTGCTGGCCGCAGCCGGCATCGACAGCACGCCGGCGCTCATCAACAGCGCCAACGCCTATCGGCTGCCGCGCACGCCCACGCTGGGCATCTTCAACCACATGATCAACTACCTGCCGGACCTGGACCTGTACCTTGATTCCACGGCCGAATCGGTCTCGGCCGGCTACCTGCCGGCAAGCGACCTTGGCAAGCCGGTGCTGCTGGTACACACCGGCACGCTGGCCAGCACGCCATCGCGCCAGCCGCAGCGCAACCGGACCGCCACCTGGTTCGACGTGCTCGCCGACGGGCGCAGCCGGTTCAAGGTCAGCAAGACCACCTCCGGCGCGATTGCCGAGCCCTACCGGCAGGCGGTGCGCGACACGCGCCAGGCCGACCGCGAACAGTTCGTGCAGCGCATGCTGCAGGGCCTGGGCCAGAAGGGTTCGGGCGTGTTCGATCCCGGCATCACGGACGGCAACGCCGACGAATACAGCATGTCGTTCTCGGGTACGAGCGACAGCTTCGTCAACCTGCCGGGGCCGGTCGGGCTGTCCACCAGTTTCAGCTTCTGGGGCGGGCTGGGCGAAAAGCTGTTCGAGATGGCGCAGGAAAAAGAGCGGCGCCAGGACTTCGTTTGCCCGCCGGTGCAGGCCGAGGACGAACTGGGCTACAGCTTTCCAAAAAGCTTGCGCGTGGTGGCCGTGCCCAAGGACCTGACGATCAACGACCGCAACTTCACCTACCGCGCCACGTACGTCCGCAAGGGCAACACGGTGCTCATCAAGCGCAGCCTGCGTTTCGCACATGAGGGCGTGGTGTGCGCGGCGGCGGAGTACAAGCGCATGCAGCCGCTATTGGACCGCATGATGCGCGACCTGCGCGGCCAGGTGGTGGTGACCGGCACCTGACAAACGCCTCAACCGCAATGGTAGGGCGGGCAGCTTGCTGCCCACGCGTTCAACGAGCGCGTGCACGGCGTGGACAGGCACTGGTGCCGAACGCCGCCCCGGGCTGGGCGGATCTCGCCAGTGTGCTACGCGGTATGCAGCTGCATCATCGCCACGTCGAACTTGCCCTCCACGGCGAGCGGAATGATGCGCAGGCTCTTGTCGATCGACTCCTCGATCAGCACCTGCTCTTCGCGGCGCGGCCGGTGCAACACGAAGTCCGCGACCGCCTGCTGCAGGTTCATGCTGCGCGGATGGCCAATGCCCAGGCGCAGGCGCCAGTAGTCCTGCGTGCCCAGTGCCGCCGTGATGTCCTTCAGGCCGTTATGGCCACCCGACGAGCCGCCCTTCTTGAGCTTGGCCACGCCGGGTGGAATGTCGAGCTCGTCGTGCACGACCAGCACTTCGTCCGGCTTGATCTTGAAAAAGCGCGCCAGCGTGCCGACCGACTGGCCGGAGCGGTTCATGAAGGTCAGCGGCTCCAGCAGCCATACCTCGTTGCCGGCGATCGCCGTCTTGGCCACCATGCCGTTAAAGCGCGCTTCGCGCTGCAGGCGGCAGCCGGGCAGCGTGTTGGCCAGGTTATCGACCAGCCAGAAGCCGGCATTGTGGCGGGTTTGTTCGTATTCCGGGCCGGGATTGCCAAGGCCGACGATCAGGCGAATGGACATGGGTCGAGATGAATCTTGGAAAAGTTAATTATCGCAAAGGCCGATGGGCACCATAAAAAAACCCGCCGGGCACAGCGCGGCGGGTTTTGTCTGCAAGCCGCATCGAGGCGGCGGCAGGTTTACTTCTGCTCTTCGGCAGCAGCAGCAGCTTCCGCGGCAGCGGCGCCAGCCGGCACCGATGCGGTGGCGACGGTCAGGTTCTGGCCGTGGGTCAGCGCTTTCACGCCGGTCGGCAGTGCCAGGTCGCCGGTGTGGATCGAGCCGCCGGCTTCCATCTTCGACAGGTCAACGGTGATGAACTCCGGCAGCTGGCCCGGCAGGCATTCGATTTCCAGTTCGTTCAGCACGTGCGACACGATCGCGCCACCGAACTTGACGGCCGGCGAAGCTTCGGCGTTGACGAAGTGCAGGGCGACCTTGGTGTGGATCTTCTGCGATGCATCGACGCGCTGGAAGTCAGCGTGCATGACCATCGGCTTGAATGCGTGCATCTGGAAGTCGCGCAGCAGGACTTGCTGGGTCTGGCCGTCCACTTCCATGTCCAGGATCGAACCGTGGAAAGCTTCTTTCTTGAGCGCGTGGAACAACGCGTTGCCATCCAGGGCGATCAGTTGCGGGGCTTCCTTGCCACCGTAGATGATGCCCGGGGTCTGGCCGGCGTTGCGCAGGCGGCGGCTCGCTCCGGTGCCCTGCTGGGTGCGTGCAAATGCGACTACTTTCATGGAACACTCCAAAAAAATGAACGGGCTCGACTGCCGGGACACCGTGTCCGCGGCCCGTGGCCCAGGGTTTGCGGCAATCCCCGCGACCAGGGACTGCCAGGGCTCGAGCGCGACGCGCTCAAGAAAATCCGGATACTACAACGGCGCGCAAGGCCCACCCTGCGCGCCGCGCGATTGTTTCAGTGCTGCTTACTCGGAGAACAGCGACATCACCGAGTCGCCCTTCACGATCCGCTTGAAGGTTTCGGCCAGCAGCGGTGCGCAGGTCAGCTGGCGGATCTTGCTGCAGGCCTGCCCGGCAGCGGTCAGCGGAATGGTATCGGTGACGACCAGCTCGTCCAGCGGCGAGTTCGAGATGCGCTCGATTGCAGGACCCGACAGCACCGGGTGCGTGCAGTACGCCACCACCTTCTTGGCGCCGCGCTCTTTCAGCACTTCGGCGGCCTTGGTCAGCGTGCCTGCGGTGTCGACCATGTCGTCCATGATCACGCAGTTGCGGCCTTCGACTTCACCGATGATGTTCATGACTTCCGACACGTTCGCCTTCGGGCGGCGCTTGTCGATGATCGCCAGGTCGCAGCCCAGGCGCTTGGCCAGCGCACGGGCACGCACCACGCCGCCGACGTCCGGCGATACGACCAGCAGGTCGTCGTAGTTCTTGCGCTGCAGGTCGCCCAGCAGGATCGGCGAAGCGTAAATGTTATCGACCGGGATGTCGAAGAAGCCCTGGATCTGGTCGGCGTGCAGGTCCATGATCAGGACGCGCTCGACGCCGGCTTCTTCCAGCATGTTGGCCACGACTTTGGCCGAGATCGCCACACGCGCCGAACGCGGGCGGCGGTCCTGGCGGGCGTAGCCGAAGTAAGGGATGGCGGCGGTGATGCGCCCTGCCGAGGCGCGCTTGAGAGCGTCAACCATCAGCATGATTTCCATCAGGTTGTCGTTGGTCGGCGCGCAGGTCGATTGCAGCACGAACACGTCCTTGCCGCGGACGTTCTCGTTGATTTCGACCATCACTTCGCCGTCCGAGAACTTCGAGACGACTGCCTTACCGAGAGGTATACCGAGGTTTTTTGCGACCCCCTCTGCTAGCGCCGGATTGGCATTGCCGGTAAAAACCATCAGGTTTTCGTAAGCCATGTGGGGAGTCCTAAGAGATTTCGTTGACACTTGAAACGCCATCAGCCGGCGGACCGGCTGATGCTATTTAAAAGGATGGACCAGGGAGTAGCTCCACCGGGTTTTGCCTGCTGGACGCATCCTGCATCGACAGCCAGGCCAAACGAATGGCAGGGGAACAAGGATTCGAACCTTGGAATGCCGGAATCAAAATCCGGTGCCTTAACCAACTTGGCGATTCCCCTACGCAACTGAACTGCTTGCCGTTACTTTCGGTGAGATTTCTCGTCGATTGCAACGACAGGCAAAATTTTATTCTACAACACACCGATCTTGCAAGAGCGATTTCAGCGGATGCTGTGCCAGCGACTTGGCTTTCCACGCCTTCCACTTTGCCGGCACTTGCGCCAGCACGTCGTCGGCTTTGCTTTCGCTGGAAAGCGCGCAGAACACACACGCCCCTGAGCCAGTCATCCTGGCTCGCCCGTAACGACCCAGCCATTCCACCGCCTCGGCTACCGGCGGGAACAAGCGGGCTGCTACTGCTTGCAGATCGTTTTTTCCGAAACCAACGGGCTCGTTGTGGACCGACTGGTATCTGGAAAAGTCCGATATTGTGACCGGTTTTGAATCGCGTGTCAAATCTGCCGCACCAAAAATCGCCGGGGTCGGCACCGATACCCCTGGCTCGAGCACCACGTACCAGCAATCCGGCCCCGGAACGCTCTGCAAAGCCTCGCCCACGCCCTCGGCAAAAGCGGTCTCGCCAAAGACGAAGAACGGAATGTCGGCGCCAAGCGGCAAGCCCAGCGCCATCAGCTCGTCGCGCGACAACCCGGCCTGCCACAGGTGGTTGGCCACCATCAGCGCCGTGGCCGCGTCGGAAGAACCGCCGCCCAGGCCGCCACCCATCGGCAGGATCTTGTCGATCGCCACGTCCATGCCGGGCGCGGCGCGGCCGTGGCGGCGCCGGTATTCATCGGCCAGCAGGTGCAGCGCGCGCACGATCAGGTCCTGTTCCTGCGGCACGCCCGGCACCTCGGTGGTGCGCACGATGCGGCCGTCATCGCGCAGGTCGAAATGCAGCGTGTCGGCGCGGTCGATCAGCTGGAACACGCTTTGCAGCAGGTGATAGCCATCCGGCCGGCGACCGGTCACGTGCAGGAACAGGTTCAGTTTTGCCGGCGCCGGGCAGTTGTGCAGTGAAGTTCTTGCCATCAGCTCACCGGCGAGATCACGATACGAATTTCCAGCTCGTCGCTGGTGGCCGTGGCGCTGCGCTGGGCGTCGATGCGGCTGGGCACCGGATGCGCCGCGTTTTCGTCCTGCCAGGACACAAAGCGCAGGCGCCAGCCGTCCTTGGTGAACACGGTGTTCGCGGCGGGCGACGCGGTGAAGCGTTTGCCGTGCGCATCCGTGGCATAGCCCTGAAGCCAGTCGCGCAGGCCGGAAACCGGCAGTTCCCAGCCCAGCGTGCGCGCGGTCAGCTCGTCGATGTCGGCGGCCACGACAGGCTCGTGGCCGGCCTGGGTCAGCGTGGCTTCGCCCGGTGTCACGGCGATGGTCGCAATGGTCTGCCCGAGCGGCGATGCCAGGCTCACGTCGATGCGGCCGGGGCGCTGCACCCAGTTGAAGTTGCCGGTCAGCGACTGCGGCTGGCCATCCTTCTGGTAGTTCACGGACAGGCGGCCGTCCAGGTCGATGCTCTCGCGGTAAGCCGCAACTGGCGCGTGCGAGAGGCTGGCGGTGCTGGTGGCGCAACCGCTCAATGCGGCGGCGAAGGCGATGATGGTCAGGTGTCGGGTTGGTAGCATTGGTCTTGTCACGAGATGCGGCCTTACCGCTAGTCGTTAGCATTTAATCGTCGTTCCCGGACTGGCCGTCCGCCTTGGCGGGAACCCATAGGGCACCTGAGCGCACGCTCGGCATGGGTCCCCGCGTTCGCGGGGACGACGACTCATCAGGAGGTGGTTTTCTAAAGCGCGACGTGCAAGCGCTCGAGCGTGCTCCTGAGCGTGTCGTTCTGCGGATCCTTGCCCTTGGCCTCGCGCCACAGCGTTTGCGCGTCGGCCTTGCGTCCCTGCGCCCACAGCACTTCGCCCAGGTGCACCGCAATCTCGGGATCGCTGCGCAGCGCATACGCCTTGCGCAATTGCGCTTCCGCTTCCTTCAGGTTGCCCATGCGGTACTGCACCCAGCCCATGCTGTCCATGATGAACGGATCGTCCGGCGCCATTTTCAACGCCTTGTCGATCAGCTGGTACGCCTCCGGCAGACGCACGTTGCGCTCGGCCAGCGAATAGCCCAGCGCATTGTAGGCGTGGCGGTTGTCCGGCGCCTGCGCGATCACCGCGCGCAAGGATTTTTCCATCACGTCCAGCTTGCCCACTTTTTCGGCCAGCAGCGCAAAGTCGTACAGCAAGTCGGTGTTGTTCGGGAAGCGCTGCACCGCGCCCTGCATCAGCTGGAACGATTCCAGCACGCGGCCGGCGTTGCGCAGCACTTCCGATTCGGTCATCACCACCTGCGCCTGCGCGGCCGGCTCCTCGGGCTTGAGCGTTGCGAGCAGCTTGCGCGCGCCCTCGACGTCGCCCTTCTTGCCCAGCAGCTGCGCGCGGCGCAAGCTGGCCGACAGCTGGGCCTGCGGCTCTGCGGTCTGGACCTTGTCGAGCCACGCCAGCGCGGCGTTGAGGTCGCCACGATCTTCGGCCAGTTGCGACAGGATCAGGAGCGCGCGCGTCGGGTCGCGTTCTTCGTCAGGGTCGTTGCCGACCAGGTCCACGAAGCGGGTGAAGTAGCCCTCGGCCGCTTTCGAATCGTTCAGCTGGGTGGACAGGATGCCCAGCGCATACAGCGTGGCCGGGTTGTCCGGCTGCGCCTTGAGCAGCGTGAGGAACTGGCCGCGCGCCGCATCGTACTGCTTGCGGTTGACCAGCACCCGCGCATACGCCATGCGCACGTCGCGCGCGTCGGGATGGGCCTTGAGGAAGCGCTCCAGCACCTCGGCCACCTTGTCGTCGTCTTCCAGCGCCTGCGCCAGCGTCAGCGCGGCGATTTCGGAGTCGGGCTTCATCGACAGCGCGGCCTGCGCCTCGCGCAGCGCGCCCGCCTTGTCGCCCTGCGCCATGGCGGCCTGCGACAGCACCACATGCGCCTCCATCATGTTGCTGTATGGCGCCACCAGCCGTTGCAGCATCTCGGCGCCGGCCTTCTTGTCCGGCGCGCGCAGCAGCAGCTGCTCGGCCTGGAACAGCACCAGCGGGCGCGTCGCCGGCGTGGCCTCGGCGATCTTGCGCTTGAGGATGTCCTCGGCCGGCGCAATGTTGTCCGACATGACCACCAGGCCCAGGTAGTACTGGCTCGCCTCTTCCGAGTTCGGGTCGAGCTCGCGCCACAGCTTGATGGCGGCCAGCGCGTCGTCGGCCTGCTTGGCGGCGACCGCCATTTCGGCCGCACGGCGCGCCAGGCGCGGGTCCTTGGTCTGCTGCGCCAGGCTCAGCATGGTCAGGTACGGTCCCTGCCAGTCACCCTTGCGAAACTCCAGCTCCGCCTTCATCAACTGGTACAGCATGGCACTCGACATCTTGACGTTGGGCAGGTTCTCCGCGGCAGGCGCGGCTGCATCCTCGCCCTCCCTGGCGGGCGTGGCGGCGGCGTGCTGTTCGGCGACCTGCATCGGCGCCTCGGCATGCTGCCCGGGCGTGATGGCGCACGCCGTCAGCAGGCCGGAGAAGGTTACAATGGCGAAAGCGTTTTTCAAGGCAAATCCAGGGTCTCGGAAGATGGCACCGATTCTACGCCCAAGCTCTTGAGCGCGTGCGCGACTGCAACACGAATTTACAAAATTATCAATACTCATGCCTGAACTGCCAGAAGTCGAAGTCACCCGCCTCGGCGTCGCGCCGCACCTGGAAGGACGGGTGGTGGACGGCGTCGTGCTGCGCCGCGACGGCTTGCGCTGGCCGTTTCCGGCACGGCTGGGCGAACTGCTGGCCGGGCGCCGCATCCTGCGCACCGGCCGGCGCGGCAAATACCTGCTGATCCATTTCGAGCACGGCACGCTGATCATTCACCTGGGCATGTCCGGCCACCTGCGCGTGCTGCCGCCTGGCACCGAGCCGAAAAAGCACGACCATGTCGACCTCGTGGTGTCCGGGGCCGGCGGCCAGCAAGTGCTGCGCATGCACGACCCGCGCCGCTTCGGCGCGGTGCTGTGGCACGGGCTGGACGACGGCGACCTGGAACAGCACATCCTGCTGCGCGGGCTCGGCGTGGAGCCGCTCGGCGAGGCCTTCTCGGGCGCCCTGCTCCACCGCGAGACGCGCAAGCGCAGCGCGCCGATCAAGCAGGTGCTGCTGGCCGGCGACATCGTGGTTGGCGTGGGCAATATCTACGCCTGCGAGAGCCTGTTCCGGGCCGGGATCAACCCGAAAACCCCGGCCGCACGCATCAGCCGCGCCCGCTATGACAAGCTGGCAACGGCGATCCGCGAGATCCTGGCGGCCGCGATTGTGCAAGGAGGCAGCACTTTGCGTGATTTTCTTGCAGTGAACGGGCAGTCGGGCTATTTCCAGCAGACATATTTCGTCTATGATCGTGCAGGAGTGCCTTGCCGCAACTGTGGCGCTCCGGTTCGCCAGATCAAACAGGGCCAGCGCTCCACGTTTTATTGCGCGAACTGCCAGCGGTGACGAACACAATGTAGGGTGGGCGGGTTTTCCGCCCACGCGTTCAGCCCAGGCATGTACTGCCGCGGAGCAAACACCGATTGAACGCGTGGGCAGGAGACCTGCCCACCCTACGAAACCCACAGGTAAACATGGATCACGATTTTCAACAGTATGGCGCCTGGCGCACCCGCGTCGCCGCAGCCCTCGCAGCGTACCGCGACGGCTTGCGGCAGGCCGACCTGCTCGACCCGGCGAGCGAACAGCAGTTCGCGCGCGCGCTCGAGCGGCTGGCAGACGACCGGCTGTCGATCGCCTTCGTCGCCGAATTCTCGCGCGGTAAATCGGAGCTGATCAACGCGATCTTCTTTTCCGACTACGGCCAGCGCATCCTGCCCTCCTCCGCCGGCCGCACCACCATGTGCCCGACCGAGCTGCTGTACGACGCCAGCTATGCGCCGTGCATCCGCCTGCTGCCGATCGAAACGCGCGCCCAGCACCTGTCCACCAGCGACTTCCGCGACGACCAGGGTGCCTGGACCGTGTTCCCGCTCGACCTGTCTTCGCCCGAGAAGATGCACGAGACCTTCAGCCAGGTCAGCAAGACGCGCCATGTGCCGGTGGAACAGGCGCAGGCCTACGGCCTGTACGACCCGGAAGATCCCGACCTGGCCTGTGCCCCGGTCGAGAACGGGATGATCGAGATCCCGCTGTGGCGCCACGCGATCATCAACTTCCCGCACCCGCTGCTCAAGCAGGGCATCGTGATCCTCGACACGCCGGGCCTGAACGCGATCGGCACCGAGCCCGAGCTGACGCTGAACCTGATCCCGAACGCGCACGCGGTGCTGTTCGTGCTGGGCGCCGAGACCGGCGTGACCAAGAGCGACATCGACGTCTGGCGCAACCACATTGGCGCCGGCAGCGGACGCCTTGTCGTGCTCAACAAGATCGACACCATGTGGGATGAGCTCAAGAGCGACGCCGCCAACGACGCCGACGTCGCGCGCCAGCAGGCCAGCGTGGCGCGCGACCTCGGGCTGGAAGAGAGCAAGGTGTTCCCGGTCTCGGCCAAGAAGGCGCTGGTCGCGCGCGTCACCGGCAACCAGGCGCTGCTGGCGAAAAGCCGCATGCCGGCGCTGGAGGCGGCGCTGTACGGCGAACTGATCCCCCAGCGCACCGGCATCATCCGCAGCCAGCTTGGCGCCGACCTGGACACGCTCGGGCAAGCGCGCCAGGCCGCGATCGCCACCCGCCGCCACCGCATCGTCGAGCAGCTCGACGAACTGGTGAGCCTGCGCGGCAAGAACCAGGGCGTGATCGGCCACATGATGGCGCGCATCGAACAGGAGAAGAAGGAGTTCGACGCCAGCGTGCAGAAGCTGCAGGGCACGCGCGCCGTGTTCTCGACCCTGTCGGCCGAGCTGCAGACGACGCTGGGCATGGAGGTGGTGCAGCGCCAGATCGACACGGTGCGCGCGGCGATGGAAAGCGCGCGCTTTGCCACCGGCACGCGCGCCCCGGTGCGCGCATTCTTTGAAGAGGCGCGCGGCAACCTGTACGCGTCCAACGCCAAGATTGCCGAGATCGCCGCGATGATCGAGACGATGTACAAGCGCTTCGCGGACGAGCACGGCCTGTCGCTGGCGCCGCCGATCGGCTTGGCGCTCGACCGTTACCAGGCCGAGATCGACCGCATCGAAGGCATCTACCTCAAGCAGTTCGGCACCGCCACCCTGCTTATCACCAGCCGCGGCACGCTGCTGCAGCGCTTCTTCGACTCGATCGCCTCGCGCGTGCGGCGCACCTTCCGCGCCGCGAACGCCGACGCCGACGCCTGGCTGAAAGTGATCATGGCGCCGGTGGAAGCGCAGATCCGCCAGCACAAGGAACAGCTCAAGCACCGCCAGGCGTCGATCCAGCGCATCCACGACGCGACCGACACGCTGGAACAGAAGATCCGCGCGTTCGAGGCGCTGCGCGAAGAGCTCGACCAGCTGGCCGCGCGCCTGGCCTCGCTGGCGCTGGACGTGACCGCCGAACTGTCGGCCGAGCCTGCGGCGTGAAGCGCTTGACCGAATTCGACGAGCTGGCCGATCCGTCTTTTTCCAGCGCGGTGATCGCGTGGCAGCGCGCGCACGGCCGCCACGCCCTGCCGTGGCAGAACACGCGCGACGCCTACCGCGTGTGGCTGTCCGAGATCATGCTGCAGCAGACCCAGGTTGCGGCGGTGCTCGGCTACTACGCCCGCTTCCTCGAACGCTTCCCCACCGTGCACGCGCTCGCGGCCGCCCCGATCGAGGACGTGATGGCGCACTGGAGCGGCCTGGGTTACTACACGCGGGCGCGCAACCTGCACGCCTGCGCCCGCCAAGTGGTGGACCAGTACGACGGCGTGTTCCCGCCCGACCCTGCGCTGCTGGCCGAACTGCCGGGCATCGGCCGCTCCACCGCGGCGGCGATCGCTGCGTTTTCCGGCGGCGTGCGCGCCGCCATCCTGGACGGGAACGTCAAGCGGGTGTTTGCGCGCGTATTCGGCATCGACAGCTACCCGGGCGAAAAGCGCACCGAAGACGCATTGTGGCGACGTGCGCAGGCACTGCTGCCGGAAGGCGAAGGCATCGAATCGTACACGCAGGGGCTGATGGACCTGGGCGCCACCCTGTGCACGCGCGCAAGTCCTGCCTGCGAGCGCTGCCCCTTGCGCGAGCGCTGCGTGGCCTTTGCCACCGGCCGCACGGCCGAACTCCCGGTGCGCAAACCGAAGAAGGCGACACCGGAAAAGCGCGCGGTCATGCTGGCCGTGATCGACGGCGGCGAGGTGCTTTTGCAGCAGCGGCCGGCCAGCGGCATCTGGGGCGGGCTTTGTTCGCTGCCGGAGGTGGACGGGCATGCGCCGATGGATGAAGCGGCCCCGCAAGCGGACGCCGTGGCGGCTTCGGCAAAGGCGTTCGGCGAAGTCGAGGAAGCGGAAGCGCTGCTGCCGCTGGTGCACGTGTTCACGCACTACAAGCTGCACATCACCCCCTACCGCATCGCGCTGTCGGCACGCGCTGGCCTGCCGGACGGCCACCTGTGGTGGAAGCTGGCCGAGATCGACGCGGCGCCGCTGCCGGCGCCGGTCAAGAAGCTGCTGGCCGAGCTGGCCGCACCGAAGCTGTTGTAGGGTGGGCGGCTCTGCCGCCCACGCGTTCGAACCGCGCATGCATGGACTGAACGCGTGGGCAGCCAAGCTGCCCACCCTACGGGTCACTTCAAAGCTCGTCCATCGAATAGATCCGCTTGTGCTCGCGGATCGCATAGCGGTCGGTCATGCCGGCGATGTAGTCGGCGATCTTGCGCGCCTGCTTGAGCGTGTCGCCCGCCTGCACCTGGTAGTCCGGCGGCAGCAGCACCGGATCGGCCATGAATGCGCCGAACAGCTCGCGCACGATGCGGCTGGCCTTCACGCGCGTGCGGTTCACCTGGAAGTGGCGGTACAGGTTCGCGTACAGGAATTTCTTGAGCTCGGTCGTCTCGGCGCGCAGCTTGTCCGAAAAACGGATCAAGGGCGGCGCCTTGCGCACGGCGTCGATATCGGCAGGCGCTGCGTCCGCGATCAGCCGCGCCGATGTCTCCACCAGGTCGGCCGTCATGGTCGTGATCATCAGGCGGATCGTCTCGTACAGTTCGCGCCGCCCCTGCAGGCCCGGATACTGCGCGCGCACTTCGTGCCGGTGGCGCGCGAAGAACTCGACGTCCTCCATTTGCGCCATCGTCAGCAGGCCCGAACGCAGGCCGTCGTCGATGTCGTGGTTGTTGTATGCGATCTCGTCGGCCAGGTTGGTCAGCTGCGCCTCCAGGCTCGGCTGCGCGCGGTCGATGAAGCGCTGTCCCAGCTCGCCCAGCACCCTGGCATTGGCGAGCGAGCAGTGCTTGAGGATGCCCTCGCGCGTCTCGAACGTCAGGTTCAGCCCGTCGAAGGCGCCGTAGTGCTCTTCCAGCTCGTCCACCACACGCAGGCTCTGCAGGTTGTGCTCGAAACCGCCGTAGTCCTTCATGCACTCGTTGAGCACGTCCTGGCCCACGTGACCGAACGGGGTGTGCCCGAGGTCGTGCGCGAGCGCGGTCGCCTCCACCAGGTCTTCGTTCAGGCGCAGGCTGCGCGCCAGCGTGCGCCCGATCTGCGCCACCTCGATCGAGTGGGTCAGGCGCGTGCGGAACAGGTCGCCCTCGTGGTTGAGGAACACCTGCGTCTTGTATTCCAGACGGCGGAACGCGGTCGAGTGGATGATGCGGTCGCGGTCGCGCTGGTACTCGCTGCGCGAGCCGGGCGCGCTCTCCTGATAGCGGCGCCCGCGCGACCTGGACGAATGCGCCGCGTACGGCGCAAGGTGGGCGTCGAAGTCGATCATGCGGTGCAGGCGGCGAGCGTCTCGAGCAGCGTCTCGCGCGCCACGCTGGTCACGCACGGGCTGCCCAGCGGCTTGAGCAGGATGAACTTGATCTGGCCGCCCTCGTTCTTCTTGTCCACTTCCATGAGCTCGATCCAGCGCTCGGCGCCCAGGTCGGGCGCGACCACCGGCAAGCCCGCAGCCTTGACCAGCGCGCGCACGCGCTCCACCGCGGCGCTGTCGATGTAGCCCAGGCGCTGCGACAAATCGGCGGCCATCACCATGCCGCAGCCCACCGCCTCGCCGTGCAGCCAGTTGCCATAGCCGAGGCCCGCCTCGATCGCGTGGCCGAAGGTGTGGCCGAAGTTGAGCACGGCGCGCAGGCCGCTTTCGCGCTCGTCCTTGCGCACCACCTCGGCCTTGATCTCGCACGAGCGCGCGATCGCGTGGGCGAGCGCGTCCGGGTCGCGCGCGACCAGCTTGTCAATGTTCTGCTCGATCCAGTCGAAGAAGCCGGCGTCGAGGATCGCGCCATGCTTGATCACCTCCGCCAGCCCGGCCGACAGTTCGCGCGACGGCAGCGTGTCCAGCGTGCCGATATCGGCCAGCACGGCGCGCGGCTGGTAGAACGCGCCGATCATGTTCTTGCCCAGCGGGTGGTTGATGCCGGTCTTGCCGCCCACCGAAGAATCGACCTGCGCCAGCAGCGTGGTCGGCACCTGCACGAACGGGACGCCGCGCATGTAGGTGGCGGCGGCAAAGCCGGTCATGTCGCCGATCACGCCGCCGCCCAGCGCCACCAGCGTGGTCTTGCGGTCGCACTTGTTGGCCAGCAGCGCGTCGAAGATCAGGTTGAGCGACTCCCAGGTCTTGTACTGTTCGCCGTCCGGCAGCACGATCTCGATCACCTCGTGCCCGGCGGCCCTGATCGGCGCGGCCACGCGCTCCAGGTACAGGGGGGCGATGGTGGCGTTGGTGACGATGGCGGCCTTGCCGCTGCCGAGATGGCGCGCGACGAGGCCGGCGTCGTCCAGCACGGCGCTGCCGATCACGATGGGGTAGCTGCGGCTGCCAAGGGCCACGTCGAGGTTGATGCGTTTTGTCTGGTTCATTGCTGTTCCTGGCCGCTCCTTCACGCATGCGGCCATCTGTTCGAGGATGGTGCCAACCATCGATTGTACGTTAGGCCGCCCGGTGTCGATCACCAGGTCGGCCACTTCGCGGTACAGCGGTTCGCGCTGGGCCAGCAGTTCTTCGAGCTTCTTGCGCGGGTCGGCCGTCTGCAGCAGCGGCCGGTTGCGGTCGTGAGCGGTGCGCTGCAGGATGCTGTTGATCCCGGCGCGCAGATAGATCACGGTGCCGCGCTCGGCCAGCAGCTTGCGGTTGGCCGGGTCCAGCACCGCGCCGCCGCCGGTGGCCAGCACGATGCCGTGCTGGCCGGTGAGCTCGCGGATCATGTCGGCCTCGCGGCGCCGGAAGCTGGCCTCGCCCTCGATCTCGAAGATCCACGGGATCGAGGCTCCGGTGCGCGCCTCGATCTCGTGGTCCGAATCGACGAAGCGCTTGCCGAGCTTGCGCGCGAGCAGGCGCCCGATGGTGGTCTTGCCGGCCCCCATCAGGCCAACCAGGAAAATATTGTCGTTCTTAGCGTCCGGCACTTGTTACGCGATCCGTTTGAAAATGAAAAACGGCCAGTACGATCACTGGCCGCCCTTGTACGTTCGTCAAAACCCTTTACGGGCAGCTAAACGACAGTTTAAACGGAATAGTGGTCGTATTGCCCGCCGGCGTCTTCGCTGCCACGCTAAAGGTCGCATTGGAAGGCCCGGTGCAGTTGGACTGCTGGCTGCTCGTAATCGTGAACGTGTGGATCGAGCCCTGCGGACCTGCGCTCGCCGCGGCCGGCGCAATGTCCGGTACGCTGCCGGGGGTGACCTGAGCCGCCCCGTTCGCCATATTCGCGATCGAAACGGTCGTGCCGGTCGGCAGCGGATTGTTGTTGAAGTCGGTCAGCAACAGGCTGAACACGAAAGGCGTGGCCGAGCCGCTGGTACCCAGATCATTCACCGACGACAAAGAAACCGGCTTGGCCGGGTCGCCGTTCATGTAAGCGCGGCCGATGGCGTTGTCCGAGAAGTAAAGCTCGACCTTGCCAAACACCGTGTTGGTGCCATCGGTGGTGCTGGCGCAGACCGTCGCCACGCCGGCGCGCGTGTTGTCGGCGGTCTGCTTGTTGCACGGAGTCACGGGTTGGCCTGGCGTGGCCACCAAGGGCTGCTGCACACGGAAGTCGACCGTGCAGCCGCCGTTGGTGGTGATGCAGCCGCCCTGGCTGGACGAGCCGATCGTGCCCATATTGGTCTGGAACACGACTGGCGTGCCATCCGGCACCGGGTTGCCGTTCATGTCGCCGATCATCACGCTGACGGTGGTCGCCGGCGAGCTCGGCGAGCTCTGGATGGTCGCATCGAGCGCATGTTTGCCCGGCGCCAGCGAGAACGCCCCCTGGAACGGCAGGCCGGTCGTGACCACGATCGAGTCCGACCAGGTGGACACGCCCGGGTTGTTATGCAGCGCGGCCTTCACGCGGAAACTGGTGGCGACCGTGCCCGAGTTAACCGTCGTGATCACCTCGCCATTCTGGTCCGTGGTGTCGCTGGCCTTGTTGACCGTGACCGCCGAGGTGGACGACGTGAAGTCCACCGTGGCACCCGACAGCGGGTGGTTGAAGATGTCGACGACCTTGAACTTCAGGCTGGCGGTCTCGGTGCGGCCGTTGCCGCCCTGCCCCTTGATCACGATCGACTGCCCGCTTGGCAACGCACTCTCGAATTGCACCGACGCCGCGGTCGGCGGGGCGATGCTGAGCTGGACCGTGGCCGGCTTGACGATGCCGGTGGCGGTGGCCGTGATGGTGTCGTTGTTGCCGCAGCCCTGGTCGCGGTACACGGTCTGCGCGGTGCCGTTGTTGGTTGCCACCACCGATGCCAGCGTCGCCTTGCCGGCCGTCACGCAGGCCGAGCTGAAGTTCACGCTGACCTGCTGGTCGGTGTACTTGCCGCTGCCGGCCAGCACGTCCACCGACAACACGGTCGAGCCATAGGCCTGGACGCTGGTCGGGTTGGCGGTCAGGGTGCCGAAGGTGAGCGTGGTCGAACCGACCGAATAGTTGGCGCTGCCGGAGACGGAGGTACCGTTCAGGCTGCTGGTCGCGGTCACGGTGCCGGCGCCGCCGGAGGCCAGGCTGGAGGCGCGCATGGTGACGCTGGCCACGCCATTGGCGTCGGTCAGCGCGGTGCCGGTGGCCGGTGAAAACACGGCCAGCGTGTTGTCGGTGGCGAACGCCACAATTGCGTTCGGCACCGCCTTGCCTGTCTTGTCCAGTACGGTTGCCTTGGCGGTCAGCTGGCTGGCGCCGGACAGGGCGTTGGTGGCCTGGCCGCTGCTGTTGACGAAAGCGACCGAGATGGTCGGCGCTGCGGTTGTCGTGCCACCGCTGCCGGTGCCGCTGCCGCCGTTGCCGGTGCCGACCGTGAGGCCGGGGCTGCCGCCGCCGCCACCGCAGGCCGACAGGACCAGCGCCAGCAGAAGGACCGCCGCGCGCTTGCCGTTGTGTTGGAAGTGAATATTCATGTCTGACAGGTTTCTTGTTGGTTCTTGTCCGACAGCGCAGTTCAGCGCGCCGTCGCCAGTTTGTCCGCCACGATCTTCGGCGTGATGAAGATCAGCAGCTCGGTCTTGGCCGTTTCGTGCCCGGTGTTTTTGAACAGGTAGCCCAGCAGCGGCACATCGCCCAGCAGCGGCACCTTGTTGGTGTTGCTGCGGTCGGTCTGCTGGTAGATGCCGCCCAGCACCACCGTGCCGCCGTTCTCGATCATCGTGCGGGTGTTCACGTGCTGGTTGTTGATCGCAAAGCCGGCCGGGGTCTGGTCGCCCTTCGAATCCTTGCTCACGTCCACGTCCAGCACCACGTTGCCGTCAGGCGTGATCTGCGGGGTCACTTCCAGCCGCAGGTTGGCCTTCTTGAAGGTGATCGCGGTCGCGCCGCTGCTGGTGGCGGTCTGGTACGGCAGCTCGATGCCCTGCTCGATCGTGGCCACGTGCTTGTCCTCGGTCAGCACGCGCGGGCTGGAGATGATCTGGCCCTTGCCGTCCGCCTCCAGTGCCGACAGTTCCAGGTTCAGGAACCGGTTGGCGCTCGGCGAGAACAGCGAGAACGCGAGCGAGGGCGCGGACACGCCGTTGATGCCGGCCGCCGGCAGGTTCACGAACTGCATGTTGTTGTAGGAGTCGTTGCTGTTGGCGACCTGCCCGGTGACCTGGCCGACCCCGGTCAGGTTGCCGGCCACGGCAATCCGGTTGTTGGTGTTGCCGAGCTGGTAGCCGGAATCGCCGCCACGCACCGTGCGCATGTCCGAGAAGCCAAGCTTGGCGCCAAGGGTGCGCGAGAAGCCATCGTTGGCCTCGACCAGGCGCGCCTCGATCAGCACCTGCTTGGTCGGCACGTCCACCTTCAGGATCAGCTTGCGCAGGTCTTCGATCTTGGCCGCGATATCGGTCACGAACAGCTGGTTGGTGCGCGGGTCGGCGATCACGCTGCCGCGCTTGGACAGCACGCTGTTGTTGCCGCCGGTACCGGTGTTGGCGCCCGCGCCGCCCGCGCCGAGGCCGAGCATGGTGCGGAACGCATCCACTTTCTGGTAGTTCAGCTGGAACACCTCCGAGCGCAGCGGCTCCAGCTCGGCAATCTGGGCGCGCTGCTCGAGCTCGAGCTTTTCCTTGGTGAGCAGCTCATCCTTGGGCGCGATCCACATCACGTTGCCGTTCTTGCGCATGTCCAGGCCCTTGGCCTGCAGCACCACGTCGAGCGCCTGGTCCCACGGCACTTCCTTCAGGCGCAAGGTCAGGTTGCCGCTGACCGAGTCGCTGGTGATGATGTTGATCCCGGAGATGTCGGCGATCGCCTGCAGCACCGCGCGCACTTCGACGTTCTGGAAGTTGAAGGTCACCTTCTCGCCGCGGTAGCCGCCGCTGCCCTGGGCCAGCTTGTTCGGATCTTCCTTGATCGGGCGCACGTCCACCACCAGCTGGGTGTCGCTCTGGTACACGCTCTGCTCCCACAGGCCGTGGGCGTCGATCGTCATGCGCACGTTCCCGCCCTGCGGCGCGGTGGTCACGCGGGTGACCGGGGTGCCGAAGTCGGTCACGTCCAGGCGGCGGCGCAGCGCCGGCGGCAGGCTGGTGTTCAGGAAGTCGACCAGGACCTGGTTGCCGACCTGGCGCACGTCCACCGCGACCTGGCTGTTGGGCAGGTCGACCACGATGCGGCCTTCGCCATTGGCGCCGCGGCGGAAGTCCAGGTCGCGCAACGCCTGGCGTGGCGCCTGCGGCGCATCGGCCTTTGCGACCGGCAGGCCGGTGGCGTTGACCGCCTGCGCCACCCCACCCGAGCCTTCGACCGTCACGATCACCGAGTTGCCGTCGATCGCGGTGGCGTAGTTGAGCGCGCGTTTCAGGTTCAGCACCAGGCGGGTACGTTCGCCGGCCTGCACCACGTTCACCCCGCGCACGTCGCCCAGGTTGATGTCCTGCGCGCTCTTGCCGCTAGCGTTGGCGGTGGCGCCGAAGTCGAGCGCGATGCGGGCCGGGTTGGTGATCGAAAAGCCGATCGGGAGCTTGGCCGGCGCATGCTTCATCGCGATGTTGACGACCACGTTCGAACCTTGCTGGTTCGCGGTGATCGACTCGATCGCGTTGTCCTGCGCCAGCGCGGCCGGGCCGGCCAGCGCCAGCAGCAGCGCCGCGGCGAACTGTGCCAGCCACACGGGCAGGCCATACCTTGCAACTCGGGTCATCTTCCCAGTCTCCTTACTTACTTTCCTGCAGTTCCAGCCGCGCCATGCGCTCGACCCAGTCGCCGCCGGCGTCCTGCACCACCTCGCGGATGTCGATCGCGTTCTCGGTCACGCGGGTCACCAGGCCAAAGTTCTGGCCCACGCGCATGCCGCTCTTCACCTGGTACACGTTCTTGTCGATCTGCAGCAGCGCGTACACGATGCCGCTCTTTTGCAGCGAGCCGACCATCTTCATGGTGTCCAGCGGATAGCTCTCAAGCACTTCCTTGGGCCGGTTCATGTCGGGCCGGTTGGGGTTGTTCGAGGTTTCGGCCGCCCTGGCCAGCTCGACCAGCAGCTTTTGCGCGGAGAACGGGTCCACCGCGTCGCGCGCGTTGTAGGCGAATGGCACGAATTCCTTGGGCGGCGCAAGCGGCTTGACCGACGGCTTGGTGTCCTTCTGCACCTGCGCCATCCAGTCGCGCACCTCGCGCACGTCGCTGTCGCCGCAGCCGGACAGCAGGAGCGCGCAGGCAAGGACGAGTTTGCGGCTCATTTCTTGTCCTCCTTGCCCTTCTTCTTGTCGGCGCGCGCCTTGCGCTGCGCCGCCGCTTCATCCGGATCGAGGTAGCGGAAGGTCTTGGCGGTCGCGTCGAGCGACAGCAGGTTGTCCTTGATGCTGGCCAGCGCCAGGTTGTTCAGTGTGACGATGCGCGGCAGGTGCGCCATGTCGGCCGCGAACGAGCCGATGTCGTGGTAGCTGCCGGTGACACGGATCGCGATCGGCAACTCGGCGTAGTAGTCCTTGACCACCACCTGGCCCGGCTTGAACAGCTCGAACTGCAGGCCGCGCCCCAGGCCGGCCTGGTTGATGTCCGACAGCAGCGCGGCCATCTCGGCCTTGCTCGGCAGCTGCTTCTCGAGGCGCTCGACGTACTGGTCCACCTGCACCTTCTGCGCCTTGAGCGCGTCCAGGTTGATCGCCTGCGCCATCTTGCTCTGGTAATCGCCGCGCAGCCGGACCTCGTCGGCGGCCAGGCGGTCCTGCTCCTCGAACTGGCCGCTCCAGTACAGGAAATAGCCGGCAAGCACCACCGCGACGGTGACGCCGGCCGCGCACAACAGCCGCGGCGCCAGCGGCCACAGGCCGGGCGGGCGCCCCTTCAGTCCCTGGAATTGCGCGGACAGGTCGGCGGAAAGTTGTTTGAGATCGATATTCACGCTTTTCATCCGATCTGCCCGTCCGCTTTGCCGTTGCCCTTGGCGCCGGCGGCGCCGCCCTTGCCGCCTGCCTTGGCGGCTTCTTCCTTGTCACGCGCGCGCTTGATGTTGACCGACAGCGTGAACTCGACCACCTTCTTGCCCACCTTGCTCTGGGCCAGGGTGGTCGCCTTCACCTCGTTCAGGTCGGGGCGTTCCAGCCACGGCGAGCCGGACGCCAGGTTGCGCAGCAGTTCGGCCACCCGCTCCTGCGACTGGGCGATGCCGTTGATCGTCACCTTCTGGCCGTCCTGCTTGAGCATCTTCAGGTACACGCCTTCCGGGGTCTGCTTGACCAGCTCGTCGAGCAGGTACACCGGCTGGTTGCGGTCGCCCTGCAAGTCCTCGACCGCCTGCTGACGCGCCTGCAGCGCCTCGATTTCCTGCTTGAGGGTAGCGATCGCCGCGATCTTCTTGTCGAGCTCGCCGTTGGCAGTGGCCAGCACGAGATTGCGCTCGTTCTGAATCGAGATGCGGCTGGCGTTGTAGCCGCCCACCAGCAGCACCAGCGCCACGCCGGCGACGCCGCCGGCGGCCAGCATCGCAATGAACGCGGCCTGTTTCTGCTTGCGTTTCGCTTCCCGGTGCGGGAGCAGGTTAATCCTGATCATCAGCCAAACCTCCGCATCGCCAGCCCGCACGCGACCAGGTAGGCCGGCGCCTCGGCCTTGAGCTGCTGCTCGCGCACCTCCGGCCCCAGCTGCATGCCCTTGAACGGCGAAATCACCGCGCTGGCGATCCGGGTGCGGCTGGCGATCATGTCCAGCAGGCCCGGCACCTGCGCGCAGCCGCCAGCCAGGTACAGCTGGTCGATGCGGGTGTACGGGGTCGAGGTGTAGAAGAACTGGATCGCGCGCGTCACCTCCAGCGCGGCGTTCTCCAGGAACGGGCCGAGCAGGTCGGCCTGGTAGTTCTCGGGCAGGTCGCCGTTTTTCTTGCGGGTGTCGGCTTCCTCGAACGACAGGCCGTAGGCGCGCACGATGTCCTGGGTCAGCTGGTTGCCGCCGAACGGCTGCTCGCGCTCGTAAATCGTCTCGCCGTCGAGCATCACCGAGATATGGGTGGCGCCGGCGCCGATCTGGAACAGCGCCACGATCTGGTCCTTGCCCGCCTGCGGCATCTGCGCCACGATGCGGTCCAGCGCGGCGCGCGCGGCGTACGATTCGATGTCCATCACGGTCGGCACCAGGCCGGCCGCCTCGGCGATCGCGGCGCGGTCCTCGACCTTTTCGCGACGCGCGGCGGCCAGCATCACCTCGATGTCGTCGGGCGCGTTGGGCGCCACGCCGATCACGTCAAAGTCCAGGCTCACCTCATCGAGGGCGAACGGGATATACTGGCTCGCCTCGGATTCGACCTGGACCTCGAGCTGGTCTTCGCTCATGCCGGCCGGGAGCACGATTTTCTTGGTGATCACGGCCGCCGGCGGCATGCCCAGCGCCACATTCCTGGCCTTGGTGCCGCTCTTCTTGACCACCCGCCGCACCGCCTCGGTGACCGCCTCGATGTTTTCGATATTGCCGTCAACCACGGCGCCGCGCGGGAGCGGTTCGCTGGCGCAGCGTTCCAGGCGCAGCTCGCCCTTGCCGGCGTCGGCCAGCTCGACCAGGCGCACCCCGGACGTGCTGATGTCCACCCCGACCAGGGGCGGATTGGCTTTGCCGAACAAGGAACCTAGATTGATCACGAGCGTACTCCCTCCTGCAACATCTGTTCTTGGCAGAACTGTTTTGAACGCCCGCGCGCGGGATGCTTGTTCGTTATTGTTCGTTATAAAACCGGTATTTAGTGCACATTTATCAGGCACTACATGAGATCGTAGCAATAAGGTTGTGTGTGCACAAGAAATTTCTTCACTGGAACTTTACGTTTGCAGGCTGTGGACAACACTCGGGCGTGGCCGCTGGAACGGCTGAGTCCGCGCCGCCTGCGATAACCCTGACTTATAATGAAGCGCATCAATAAGCCGAAAGAGCCTCACGCATGAAACCAACGGAACCGGCTTCGACGCCCCCGAGTCCCCGTCCGGGCGAGCCCAAACGTTACACGCCGAAACGAATTGTCCTGACCCTGCTGGCCGCCCTGGCCGGCCTGGGCGTGGTCGGCGCGCTGGTGATCGTGTTCGCGCTGGCAATGGCCTACCCCAACCTGCCGGCGCTGGACACCATCACCGACTACCGGCCGAAGATGCCGCTGCGCATCTTCACGGCCGACAACGTGCTGATCGGTGAGTTCGGCGAGGAGCGCCGCACCCTGGTCCACTTCAAGGACATCCCGGACGTGATGAAGAAGGCCGTGCTGGCCATCGAGGACGACCGCTTCTACGAGCATGGCGGCATCGACTACTGGGGCATCCTGCGCGCCATGCTGCACAACGCAACCGGCGGCGCGCGCCAGGGTGCCTCGACCATCACCCAGCAGGTCGCGCGCAACTTCTTCCTGTCGTCCGAGCAGACCTTGAAGCGCAAGGCCTACGAGGCGCTCTTGGCGTGGAAGATCGAGAAGAACCTGAGCAAGGACCAGATCCTCGAGCTGTACATGAACCAGATCTACCTGGGCCAGCGCGCCTTCGGCTTCCAGTCGGCGGCCCAGATCTACTTCGGCAAGGACCTGAAGGACATCAGCGTGGCCGAGGCGGCGATGCTGGCCGGCCTGCCCAAGGCGCCGTCGGCCTATAACCCGGTGGTCAACCCGACCCGCGCGAAAACGCGCCAGCAGTACATCCTGCAGCGCATGCACTCGCTCGGCTACATCACTGACGCCCAGTATGAACAGGCCCGCAACGAGAAGCTGCACATCAAGTCCGACAGCACCGCGTTCGGCGTGCATGCCGAGTACGTGGCCGAAATGGCGCGCCAGCTGGTCTATGAGCAGTTCAAGGAAGACACCTACACGCGCGGCCTGAACGTGTTCACCACCATTACCAAGGCCGATCAGGATGCCGCCTACCTGGCGCTGCGCCGCGGCGTGATGGACTACGAGCGGCGCCACCCGTACCGCGGGCCGGAGGCCTACATCGACCTGCCCTCGTCGCGTGCCGAGGCCGACGAAGCGATCGAAGCCGAGCTGGCCGAGCACCCGGACAGCGACGACATCATCGCCGCCGTCGTGCTCGAGGCCTCGCCCAAGCAGGTGCGCGCGGTGGTCGCCTCGGGCGAGGAGATCACGATCAGCGGGCCGGGGCTGGCGTTCGCACAGGGCTGGCTGTCGGACAAGGCCCAGCCGAACCGGCGCATCCGCCGCGGCGCGGTGATCCGCGTGACGCAGGACGGCGGCTCGAGCTGGAACATCACCCAGATGCCGGAAGTCGAGTCGGCCTTCATCGCAGCCGATCCGGACGACGGCGCGATCCGCGCGCTGGTGGGCGGCTTCGACTTCAATCGCAACAAGTTCAACCACGTCACCCAGGCCTGGCGCCAGCCGGGTTCGTCGTTCAAGCCGTTCATCTACTCGGCCTCGCTCGAGCGCGGCCTGTCGCCGGCGACCGTCATCAACGACGCCCCGATCTCGTTCGACGCCGGCCAGACCGGCGGCCAGGCGTGGGAACCGAAGAACTACGACAACAAGTACGAAGGGCCGATGACCATGCGGCGGGCGCTGACCAAGTCCAAGAACATGGTCTCGATCCGCATCCTGAACAAGATCGGCGCGCGCTACGGGCAGGAATACGCGACCCGCTTCGGCTTCGAGGCCGACAAGAACCCGGCCTACCTGACCCTGGCGCTGGGCGCCGGCGCCACCACGCCGCTGCAGATGGCAGGCGCGTACTCCGTGTTCGCCAATGGCGGCTACCGGGTCAACCCGTACCTGATCGCCAAGGTGACGGACGCCGACGGCAAGGTGCTGTCCGAAGCGCGGCCTGAAAAGGCGGGCGTGGAGAGCAACCGCGTGATCGACGAGCGCAATGCGTTCCTGATGGACAGCATGCTGCGCGACGTGGTGCGCTATGGCACCGCGGCGAAAGCCGGCCAGATGCTCAAGCGCCCCGACCTCGCGGGCAAGACCGGCACCACCAATGACTCGATCGACGCCTGGTTTGCCGGCTACCAGCCGCACCTGGTGGCGATCGCGTGGATCGGCTACGACCAGCCGCGCAACCTGGGCAACAAGGAAACCGGCGGCGGCCTGGCGCTGCCGATCTGGATCGGCTACATGCAAAAGGCGCTCAAGACGGTGCCAGTGGAAGAGCGGGCGGTGCCGCAGGGGCTGGTGCAGGTGGGCGACGAGTACTACTATGCGGAGAACCCGCCGGGATCGGGCGTGCAGTCGCTGGACGTCGGCCCGCAACCGACGCAGGCGGAGCAAAAAGCGAAGGATGCGGTGAGGAACGAGCTGTTCTGACCGGAGCTACACAACCCGCCCGCCGCTACCCTCGCCAACGTCGTCCCCGCGCAGGCGGGGACCCATAGAACGTGTCCCTCTCTTCGAAAGCGCGCAGCGGGCCAGCAAGCTCAGCATGGGTCCCCGCCTCCGCGGGGACGACGTTGTTTAACGTGCGCAACTACCCGGCAATGTTGACCTGCGCCCCCCCCTGCTCGCTGGCCAGCTTCGACAGCGCCGCAAAGAACTCCGAATCGTCGCGCGTATTGCGCCACTGGCCGTCCACGCGCTTGTAGTGATAGCCGCCGGCGCGCGCCGCAACCCACATTTCCTGCAGCGGCGCCTGGCTGTTGACGATGATTTTCGAACCGTTGGCGATGAATTCGATCTCAAGCACATTGCCGCTGCGCTTGCACTCGACGTCGAGCACGTCCTCGTCGTTCAGCCGGTCCATCGCGGTTTCGATCGTATCCAGGGTCGAATCGGCCAGGTCCAAAAATTCGGTTTCGCTCATGCTACACTCCAAGATCTGCTAATCAAACCGTGATTCTAATTCAATCGTGAAGCCCGCATTTGCGCTCCCATTTGCCGCCACGCTGGCCGCCGCGCTGGCCGGCTGCGGCCAGCCCGGCCCGCTGTACATGCCGCCGCCGCTCAAGCCCGCGCCCGCCGCCACCGCTCCGGCCACCGCCGCGCCGCAGGGCAGCGCGCAGCCGGCGACCGTGACCACCACCGGCCAGGCACCGTCCGGTTCCCTGCCCCCTGTTTCCTCGACACCTGCCCCCACCCAACAGTAAACATGTCGCACTTTTCGTACCAAAACGGCGTCCTGAACGCCGAAAGCGTCCCTTTGTCCCAAATTGCCGCGCAATTCGGTACCCCGACCTATGTGTATTCCAAGGCCGCGCTGCTGGAAAACTTCCACGCCTACGCCGACGCCTGCCGCGGCCGCGATGCGCTGGTGTGCTATGCAATGAAGGCCAACTCGAACCTGGCGGTGCTGGACCTGCTGGTACGCGAAGGCGCGGGCTTTGACATCGTATCGGGCGGCGAACTGCTGCGCGCGCTGGCAGCGGGAGCCGACCCGGGCAAGGTGATCTTCTCGGGCGTGGGCAAAACCGTCGAGGAAATGAAGCTGGCGCTCGACAAGGGCATCCTGTGCTTCAACGTCGAGTCGATCCCCGAGCTGCATCGCCTGAACGATGTGGCCGGCCAGATGGGCAAGCGCGCCAAGGTGTCGCTGCGCGTGAACCCGGACGTGGACGCCAAGACCCACCCCTATATCTCCACCGGCCTGAAAGCGAACAAGTTCGGTGTGGCGTTCTCGGATGCGCTGGACACCTACCGCGCCGCCGCCCGCCTGCCGCACCTGGAAGTGGCGGGCATCGACTGCCACATCGGCTCGCAGCTGCTGGACGACGCGCCGCTGCTGGAAGCGCTGGACAAGCTGATCGACCTGATCGACACGCTGGCCGCCGAGGGCATTCATCTGCACCACCTCGACATTGGCGGGGGCATCGGCGTGAACTACGGGGCGGCGGGCGACGAGCCGCCGGTGCCGGTGGGCGAATACATCGGCCGCGTATTCCAGCGCATCGACGCCTGGCGCGCCGCCAAGTACGACGGCAAGCCGATCAAGGTGATCTTCGAGCCGGGCCGCTCGATCGTGGCCAACGCCGGCGCGTTGCTGATGTCGATCGAGTTCCTCAAGCCGGGCGAGGAAAAGAATTTCTGCGTGGTGGACGCGGCGATGAACGACATGATGCGCCCGACCCTGTACGAAGCCTGGATGGCGGTGCAGCCGGTCACGCCGCGTGAAGGCAAGGCGCTGTGCTACGACCTGGTCGGCCCGATCTGCGAGTCCGGCGACTGGCTGGCGCGCGGCCGCGAACTGGCCGTGCAGCCGGGCGACCTGCTGGCGATGATGACCGCCGGCGCCTACGGCATGTCGATGGCGTCGAACTACAACACCCGCGGCCGCGCGGCTGAAGTGATCGTTGACGGCGACAAGGTGCACCTGGTGCGCCGCCGCGAGAAGCCGGAAGAGCTGTACGCGCTGGAGACGATCATCAGGTAAGTGATGTGGCCGGCGCTGCGGCTGCGGCGCCGGCGAATCAGGTGTTCAGGACTGCGTCGACACTGTCGGCGCCAAGTACACGGTCAATCCATCGTTCGAGCTCGGCGTCGTTCGCGCTGTCGATCCGTAACGTGGCGGACGCTCCGACCTCTCCGAATCTCGCCAGCAGCAGGCGCTTGAGCACTGCGCGTTTTTCCAGAATTCGCCCTTCTTCAATCCCTTCTTCGATCCCTTCTTCGAGCCCCTCCGCACGACCTTCTGCACGACCTTCTGCACGACCTTCTGCACGACCTTCCGCACGACCTTCCGCAAGTCCTTGTGCGCGCCCCTGCGTGAGCCCCTCCTGGCGGCATATATCGATCACGCCTTCAAGCAGACTCCCGTAGCGGCGCTGAAATCGTTCGCCCATCGCTGATTCCCCCATCACCTGTTGTACATCCGGGACGCTCCCGCCCCCCTTGTCCAGACGCCCTATCCAGCCAAGAATGCTGTGCAGAAGAGCAGCCTGCTCCTCTCCAGCCAACCAGGCGCCAAGCACTGCCAACGCATCCATTAGAACTTGCGGGGACTCGGATAGTTCGATCCTCAACAATATTGCGACCAGGTTTCGCGTCCGGGCCAGCGCCTCCGGATCGATCCGGCGCTGGTCGATCAACAGATAGCGTTGGCTGGCCTGGTAACGGTTTAGCTGCTCAGGCCCTTCGGCGATCAAACTGCGCAACTCGTCACTTGCGTGCCATGCGCTTGCACCAGTGTAAAAAACGACGGGCAGAACAGGCGGAAGCCCAATTGACGGATCGATTTCGTGCCTCTTGAGTAAATCCTGATAGAGCAATCCGACGTAGACCTGCATCCGCAGCGCCATCCAGCGCTCCGGACGCGACTGGAACTCCAGCAGCAAATAGACGTAGATGACGTGATCGGACAAGCGCACCTTCCAGACCATGTCGCCGTGGCGCTCGGAAAATTGCTCGCTGACGTAGCTTGCGTTCACTCGCTCGAACGCGCCCACCTCAAGATTGCTGAAACAATCGAGGTCGGCAAAGCCCACGAGGAGATCGCGCACCATCTCCGGATGCGCGAACAGTTGCTTGTAGCCGAGGTCGTGATTGGCGGACATCGACCCAGTCTAGCCGGGCCGCACGCAGCGGTTTAGTGGCGCCTCAAGCGCGCGCGGCCTGCACTTTTGCGCGATTCCAGTACAGCCGCGCGGCCAGCAATGCCGCGACAATCAAGGCAAACAGCATCGGCTTGCCGATGTTGTTCTTGGCCGCCTTCATCCACCAGTAGTGGAGCACGCCGAGCGGCGCGATCAGGTAGATGAGCCGGTGCAGCGCCTGCCAGCGCTTGCCGCCGAGCCGGCGCACCATCGCGTTGGTGCTGGTCGCGGCCAAGGGGATCAGCAGGACGAAGGCCGCGAAGCCGACCGTGATGAACGGCCGCTTGCGCACGTCCTTCCAGATCGCGGCAAGGTCGAAGAAATGGTCGAACCAGATGAAGGTCACGAAGTGCAGCGTGGCGTAGAAAAACGCGAACAGGCCCAGCACGCGCCGCAGCTTCAGCAGCCAGTTCAGCCCCGTTATCCGGCGCACCGGCGTGACCGCGAGCGTGATGCACAGCAGGTACAAGGTCCAGTCGCCGGTGCCGTGGGTGATGAATTCGAGCGGATTGGTCTGGTCGCCGGCCTGCAGCACGATGCGCGCGAGGGGCGCCAGCGCCAGCACGAAGACGACGGCCTTGGCCAGCGCGGTTTGCCTTGGCGTCGGGTTGAAAGCCATCGTCAGAAGAACTTGCGCAGGTCCATGCCGGCGTACAACGAGGCGACCTCGTTGTAGCCGTTGAACATGAGCGTCTTGCGCTTGGGTTTGAAAAAACCGTCCTCGCCGATACGGCGCTCGCTGGCCTGCGACCAGCGCGGATGATCCACGTTCGGGTTCACGTTCGAATAGAAGCCATACTCATTCGGACCGGCCACCATCCACGAGGTGCGCGGCTGTTCTTTGACGAAGCGGATCTTGACGATCGACTTGGCCGACTTGAAGCCGTACTTCCACGGCACCACCACGCGCACCGGCGCCCCGTTCTGGTTCGGCAGCACCTGGCCGTACATGCCCAGCGTGAGCAGGGCCAGCGGGTGCATCGCCTCGTCCATGCGCAGGCCCTCGACGTAGGGCCAGTCGAGCACGCCGCTGCGCACGCCGGGCATCTGCTTCGGGTCCGCCAGGCTGATGAATTCGACGTACTTGGCGCTGCTAAGCGGCTCGACGTGCCTGATGAGGTTCGACAGCGAATAGCCGATCCACGGGATCACCATCGACCAGCCTTCCACACAGCGCAGCCGGTATACGCGCTCTTCCAGCGACGCCAGCTTGAGCAGGCTGTCGATATCGAGGGTCAAAGGTTTCTTGACCTCGCCTTCGATGGCGACCGTCCACGGCCGGGTGCGCAGGGTGTGCGCGTTCTGGGCCGGGTCGCCCTTGTCGGTGCCGAATTCGTAGAAGTTGTTGTAGCTGGTCGCGTCCTTGAACGCGGTCCGCTTTTCGGACGTCGAGAATGCCGGATTGGCCCTGGCCGCCAGCCGCGCCGTAGCGCCTTGCGCGAAAGCCTGCCGGTTGGCCATTTCCCAAATCGAGGTGCCGGCCACGGCGGTGGCGGCCACGCGGGCAATGAACTCGCGCCGCGCTTCGTACACCTCGCGCGGCGTGATGCTTGAGGCGGGCGGCTCGCTCGCGCCCCGGCTAGGTTTGATCAGCATGGCTGGCTCCGGCAACATTGTCAGGTCGGACAATGCACTTTACACCACTCTTGCCGGTGGTGCAGGAAGCCAGCCAGGCCCGTCAGAGCTTGCCGTAGGAATGCAGGCCCGACAGGAACATGTTCACGCCGAGGAAGGCGAAGGTGGTCACGATCAGTCCGCCCAGCGCCCACCACGCGGCGGCGCGCCCGCGCAGGCCGGACATCAGGCGCATGTGCAGCCAGGCGGCGTAGTTGAGCCAGACGATCAGGGCCCAGGTCTCCTTCGGGTCCCACGACCAGTAGCCGCCCCAGGCTTCGGCCGCCCACAGCGCGCCGAGGATGGTGGCGACGGTGAAGAACGCGAAGCCGACCGAGATCGCCTTGTACATCACGTCGTCCAGCACTTCCAGCGACGGCAGGCGGTCGGCCAGGATGCCGTGCGACTTGAGCAGGTAGGCCGCGCCCACGCCGGCGGCCAGGGCAAACGTGCCGTAACCGATGAAGTTGGCCGGCACGTGGATCTTCATCCACCAGCTCTGCAGCGCAGGCACCAGCGGCTGGATCTCGGCGGCGTCGCGCGAGACCGTGTACCAGAGCAGGAAAGCAACCGCGGCCGCAATGACCAGCAGCACGAACGGGCCGAGCTGGGCCGTGCCGTAACGCTGCTCGTAGTACAGGTAAAACATCGCGGTGATCATCGAGAACAGGATGAACACTTCGTACAGGTTCGACACCGGGATGTGACCGACGTCGCTGCCGATCAGGTAGGACTCGTACCAGCGCACCATCATGCCGGTAAAGCCGATCACGACCGCGGCCCAGCACAGCTTGGAGCCGACCGCAAAGCCGAACGGCGAGCGGGTGGCCAGGCCCAGCCAGTAGAAGCCGGTCGAGAACACGAACAGCGCGCTCATCCACAAAATCGCGGACTGGCTCGACAGCATGTACTTGAGGAAGAATTTCTGGTTGGCCGCGTCGAGCGTGCCGCCGTACAGGCCGATCGCGGCCAGCGCCAGCAGGGCCACCAGCGGGATCAGCCAGCGCACCGGCTTCCAGTGCCAGCCGAGTGCGGCAAAGGTGGGGGCGGCCGCCAGCAGGATGCCCTGCTCGTACACGTCCATGTAGGCGCCGTAACGGTGCAGCGCGAAACCAGCCGCGGCAAACAGCGCAATGCCGTAGAGCCAGTCGATGGCATTGAGGCGCCGGAAATAGCCCGGCTCCTGGGTGTAGGTACTCACTTGGGTTTGCGAAATTTCCATCTTGTTCTCCTGGGTCCGCGACCGACAGCTTACGCCGATTGTGGCAGCTTCGTCTTCAGGTCGTCGAACTCGCGTTCAAAGTCGAGCGTCTTGCGCTGGGTGCTCATCGCCATCAGGGCCGTGCTGCCGCCGGTCTCGCCGCGGATCCAGATCCACAGGCGGCGCTCGCGGATGTAGAACATCGCGAACACGCCCGCAACCAGCAGCAGGCAGCCGAGGTACACGACTTTCTTGCCCGGCGAGCGCGTCACCTGCAGCACCGACGCCTTTACCTCAACGAAGTCGTCCAGCTGCAGGTAGACAGGGGCGCCGTAAAAGAAGCTGTCCGACAGGGCATTGGTGGCCAGTTGCAGGAAGCGGCCATGCGGCTCGCTGGCCTCGACCGGCGCCAGCCCGTTGTGCTCATGCGCAACTTGCCACAGCTCCCACATCGTGCCGTTGAGCATCTTCATGAAGATCGTCGCGGCCTTCTCCTGCTCGGCCGGCGGAATCTTTTCCAGGAAGCGCGAGACGGCCACGAAGCCGCCCTGGCGGCCGTCGCCGGCAAAAATGCCAAGCGAGCGCTGCGCCGATTCCTGCAGCTGCGCGGCCAGGCCGGCCGGGGTGGCGCCGGACATCGCGCGCGCGGCGTAGCGGCGGGCGGCCTCGGCGCGCAAGGCCGGGTCTGCCAGCGCGGCGCGCAGCAGCATCCACTCGTGCACGGTGTGCTGGTCGTCGGCCGGGATGCGCAGGAAGCTGAAGTTGTCGTCGGGGTTGGCGCGCACGCCGGACAGGAACACCTCGGCGCCGTCGAGCGTGACCGGCTGCATGTAGTTCATGAACTCGCGCGCCTGCCCGGTCGCGTCGCGCAGCTTGTACTGCACCGACGGGCCCACGTTCTTCAGGTCCTTGTTGTTGGCGTTCTTGCCGGCCGAGCCGGAATGCTTGTCCAGGCTCGCGGCGAGCTGCTCTTCCAGCGACTTGCCCTTGGCCACGGCGCGGGCATCGTTGCTGCCCATATTTTCGACGTTGAACGGCCGGAAGCCCGACCATTCGACGGCATACGACACGTCGCCACGCTTGAGGTCGGTGGACGAGCCCACTTCGCCGTTCAGCTGGAACGGCCTGGCGTCCGGCCCCGCCATCGGGTAGCCGGTCAGCTTGAGCTTGCTGCCGCCGTCCTCGAAGCTCGACTGGTAGATGGCCACGCCCTTGTAGATCAGCGGCTGGTTGACCTTGATCGTGCCGGGGAAGGTCTTGCCGGTCTCGTTATCGCGGATCACCACTTCGCTGGCGAACAGCTTGGGCATGCCGGTCGAGTAGAAATCGATGATGAACTTGTTCAGCTGGATCGTGAACGGCAGGTCCTGCAGCAGCACGCCGGACGCCTGCGGGATGATCGCCGTCTGGCTCGACTGCCCTTCGGCGATCAAGGTATTGCCGCGGAAGGTGGGATTGGAAAGCCCGAGGCGGTGCTTGGCCGGCACGTCGGAGATCAGCACGCCGCTGCCGTTGAACGGCGTCTTGCCGAAGAACCATTGCTGGAAGCGGATCGGCAGTTCGGAGTCGAGCATGCCGCCCAGCAAAATGACGATGATGGCCGTGTGCGCGAAGATGTAGCCGAACTTGTTGCCCGCGCCCTTCTTGGCGGCCACCAGCAGGCCGTTGTCCTTTTCCACCACCTTCACGCCGTATCCGGCATGCTGCAGGCGCGCCGCCGCCTGGCTGGCCAGCTCGGCCGGCGCCTGCCCGGCGTTCCATTCGACTTTGTGGTGGAAGTTGCGCAGCGACTGCTCGCGCACGTTGTCGCGCCAGCTGCGCATGTCGCGCAGCATCTTGGGCGTGTTGCGCAGCACGCACAGACCGGTCGAGACGATCAGGACCGCCATGATCGCCAGGAACCACCAGGCCGAGTACAGCGCGTACAGGCCCAGGCGGCCGAAGATTTCGTACCAGAATGGCCCGAACTGGTTGATGTAGTTCGGCATCGGCTCGTTCTGCTTCATCACCGTGCCGATGATCGCCGCGATCGCGATAATCACGAGCAGGCTGATCGCAAAACGCATCGACGAGACCAGCTCGACCGTCTCGGCAAGGCCGCGGCGCCGCGTTTTCAGTTCAATCCCAGTGGTACTCATTCTCTAAAACATCCAAGGTGCCCGTTGTGACTACGCGAGCATACAGCAAAAAGGGCAGCCAGCTTACGCTGCTGCCCCTCGATTTACGCCTGAATTGCTATTACTTCAGGCCGGCGACGTAGTCGGCCACGGCCTTCATCTCGTCGGTGGTCAGGCGCTTGGACAGGGCGGTCATTTCCACGCTGTTGTTGCGGGCGCCAGCCTTGAATGCTTCGAGCTGGGCCACGGTGTAGTCCTGGTGCTGGCCAGCCAGGCGCGGATACTTGGCGGGGATGCCGCTGCCGGTGGCGCCGTGGCAGCTGGCGCAGGCCGCCACGCCCTTGTCGGCGATGCCGCCGCGGTAGATCTTGCGGCCCAGCTCGACGGTATCCTTGTTGCGCGCTGCGCCGGCCGTCGGCTTCTGGGTTGCCAGGTAGGCGGCGATGTTTTTCTTCTCGTCGTCCGACAGCGCCTTGGCGTAGGTGGTCATGATCGCCTGGTTGCGGTTCGGCGTGGTGAAGTCCACCAGTTGCTTGTACACGTACTGCTCGAACTGGCCGCCGATCTTCGGATTGGTGGCGATGGCCGAGTTGCCGCCCGCGCCGTGGCAGGAAGCGCAGGCCGGCACGCCGCGTGCCGCGTCGCCCGAGTCAAACAGGGTCGCACCCTTGGCCGGGTCGGCCTTGGCTGCGGCATGCTGCGCGTCTGCTGCGCAGGCAAAGCCGGAGACAGCCAGGGATGCAACCACCAACGATTTCAAAAACGATAACGACACACGATTCATTCAAGCACCCTAATAGAGTCAAAAAACCTGCAACCCTGACCAGCGCATGGGCCTTGCGGTGACGTCCTGCGAGGCGTCGCAACAGTCAGTAACCCCTTATTGTACAATAGCTTGTTTCCGTGTAGCTCCATTTTGTTGTTCTTTCGTCCCCACATGTCCAAGCTCTGGCAAGCCCGTTTTTTTACCACCGTCAACCACCTGCGCGACCTACCGGACACGCATGTGCCGGAGATTGCATTCGCGGGCCGCTCGAACGCCGGCAAGTCGACGGCGATCAACATCCTGACCAACCAAAACCGCCTCGCCTTCGCGTCCAAGACGCCGGGCCGCACCCAGCACATCAACTATTTCTCGATCGGCGGCGCCCACGTCGCCCAGCACCGGCACGACCCGGTGCGGGTGGACGAAATCGAGGCCATGCTGGTGGACCTGCCCGGCTACGGCTACGCCGAAGTGTCGGGCTCGGCCAAGCTGCACTGGCAAAAGCTCCTGGGCGACTACGTCCAGCGCCGCGAGCAGCTGGCCGCGCTGGTGCTGATCATGGATTCGCGCCGCCCGTTCACCGACCTGGACGTGCAGATGCTGGAATGGTTCGCCCCCACGGGCAAGCCGATCCACTGCCTGCTGACCAAGGCGGACAAGCTCAACCGCAATGAACAGGCCAACACGCTGCGCCAGACGCAAAAGATCCTCGACAGCTACGTGGACGAGGAAGGCGAAGGCTTTCCGTTCACCGTGCAACTGTTCTCCTCGCTCAAGCGCATCGGGGTGGAGCAAGCCAACGACAAAATCATTGAACTGCTGGGCCTCTCCGCCGACGAGGCCGATGAAACCGCCCCGCCCGCTGCGCGGGACGGTGACACTGATCCGGCCAATTGATCAACTTTCCAGGACTCGAACATGACCATCATCACGCCAGTCGCCTTTCCCGCCGCCCGCATGCGCCGCATGCGCCGCGATCCCTTCTCGCGCAACCTGATGCGCGAGAACGTCGTCACCGCGCACGACCTGATCTATCCGGTGTTCATCCTCGACGGCGTCAACCAGCGCCAGCAGGTTGCCTCAATGCCGGGCGTGGAGCGCGTGTCGGTGGACCTGTTGATGAAGGTGGCGGAAGAATGCGTGGCGCTGGGCATCCCGGTGCTGGCGCTGTTCCCGGTGATCGACCAGTCGCTCAAGACCTACGACGGCATCGAGGCGACCAACCCCAACGGGCTGGTGCCGCGCGCCGTGCGTGAACTGAAGCGCAACTTCCCGGAGCTGGGCATCCTGACCGACGTGGCGCTCGACCCCTACACCACGCACGGCCAGGACGGCCTGCCGGACGAGACCACCGGCTACATCATGAACGAGCGCACCGTGGCGATGCTGACGCGCCAGGCGCTGGCGCAGGCCGAGGCGGGCGTGGACGTGGTGGCGCCGTCGGACATGATGGACGGGCGCATCGGCACCATCCGCACCGCGCTGGAGCAGCAAGGCTTCATCCACACCCGCATCATGGCCTACTCGGCCAAGTACGCGTCGGCGTTCTACGGCCCGTTCCGCGACGCGGTCGGCTCGGCGGCCAACCTGGGCAAGGCCGACAAGAACACCTACCAGATGGACCCGGCCAACAGCAACGAGGCGCTGCGCGAAGTGGCGCTGGATCTGGCCGAAGGCGCGGACATGGTGATGGTCAAGCCCGGCATGCCCTACCTGGACGTGGTGCGCCGCGTGAAGGACGAGTTCAAGGTGCCGACCTACGCCTACCAGGTCAGCGGCGAGTACGCGATGCTCAAGGCCGCCGCGCAGAACGGCTGGCTGGACCACGACAAGGTGATGATGGAGTCGATGATGGCGTTCAAGCGCGCCGGCGCGGACGGTGTGCTGACCTACTTTGCGCTGGATATTGCGCGCAAGCTCAAAGCCGGCTGATCGGCCAGCAGCTCAAACAAAAAACCGCGCCAAGGCGCGGTTTTTTATTGTTAGCTTTCGCCCGTCGTTCCCGGACTCGCCGTCCGCCTTGGCGGGAACCCATAGACCGTTCGAGCAGGTGGACTCTATAACGCAGCAAGACTGCGTACTCAGCATGGGTCCCCGCCTCCGCGGGGACGACGTAGCAACCGTGAGCGGAACTAGTTCTGCTTCGGCGGCTTGTACTCCGGGAACATCTCCTTGTACAGGAAGGCCATCAGCGCCTCGGTATCCTGCGGCCGTGCGCTCATCGTCACTACCCGGTTCAGACGGTGCGAGTCCCATTCGAAGTCGCCGGTCTTTTCCTTGCGGATCAGCTCGATCATCTTCTTGACGATCGCCGTCTCGATGTCGCGCTCGCTGCCCAGCTCCACGTTCACCTGCGTCAGCCAGCGGCGCTTGAAGTTGGGGTTCCAGCCACGGAACTTGACCGTGGCGCTCGCAAACGTCTTGTTGGTGACCGAGAACACGCCGCCGGTCTCGTTGCGGTCGTCCGCGCCGCGCGCGTTGACCGAGGCGATGTTGGCGAGCGCATTGCGCATGCCGCGCGCGTCGTCGCTCTCTTCGGTGGCATTGCTCGGCGCCTGCGCCCCGCGCTGCTTGCGGCGCGCCTCGATGAAGGCCTGCATGTCCATGTTCTCGGGGATCGGCTCGCGCTTGGCCTCGGGCTTGGGCGTCTCGACCGGCTTCGGCTTTTCGTGCGGCAGCGTGATGGTGTTGGGCAGGCGCTGTACCTGCACGCGCTCGGGCGCGGACTTGGGCTTGGTGACCTTCGGCGTCTTGCGCGGCGCCTGCTCTTGCGGCTTGGGCTTGCTTGGCGTGATGTACATGATCTCGGGCTGGCCGGCGGACCCCACGCGCTTGAGGAAGGTCTTGGGCTGGTACAGGTAGATCACGACCAGCAGCAGGTGCAGCAGGATGGTGACGATCAGGCCCGTGCGGCTGGTGCGGCGCTCCCCGTAGCTGGGCTGCGCTGTGCGCAGCGGCTGGCCGCAATGCGAGCAGACATCGCCGTTATCGACGGAGAAATGGGAATGATCGCGCAAAATGGTTACAGTCTGTAAAGGGCCGGAAAACAAGGTGCCACGGCCAATGCGGCAGTCTATACGGTTTAGACCGTACGTGCACGGCTGTGTTGCAGCGCAAAGCTTACCGGCAGTCGGTCTTGACCACTGTTACAGATTGTTTCGGTTTTGTGTCGGCGCGCCGCCCGTCGCGACAAGGACGGGCGGCAGGCACGGGCTCAGGCGGCCGCGTGCAGGACCGGCTGCGGCTGCGGCGCGGGCTGTTCCAGTTTTGCCAGTTGCGCGTCCGTCATCGGGCCGGACCCGCTGTAGCGGTCGAGGAACAGGTAGATCACCGGCGTGATGTACAGCGTGATCACTTGCGAGAAGATCAGGCCGCCGCACACGGCCAGGCCCAGCGGCTGGCGCAGCTCGGCGCCGGCGCCCAGGCCCAGCGCGATCGGCAGCGCGCCCATCAGCGCGGCCATGGTCGTCATCAAAATCGGCCTGAAGCGCAGCACGCAGGCCTCGCGGATCGCCGCGGCCGGCTTCATTCCCTGGTTGCGCTGGGCGTCCAGGGCGAAGTCGATCATCATGATCGCGTTCTTCTTCACAATCCCGATCAGCATCAGGATGCCGATGATCGCGATCATCGTCAGGTCCAGCCCGAACAGGCGCAGGGTCAGCAGCGCGCCCACCGCGGCCGACGGCAGGCCGGCCAGGATCGTGATCGGGTGGATGAAGCTTTCGTACAGCACGCCCAGCAGCACGTAAATGACGCCGACCGCGGCCACGATCAGGATCAGCTGGCTCGACTGCGAATCCTGGAACACCGCGGCGTCGCCGCCGTACTTGGTGATGATCGAGGCCGGCAGCTTCATGTCGCGGCCCATCTCTTCGATCGCTCTTGTCGCGTCGCCCAGCGGCACATCCGGCGCCAGGTTGAACGACAGCGTGATCGCCTGCAGCTGGCCCTGGTGGTTGACCGCCAGCGGGCCGACGGTGCGCTTGATCGTTGCCAGCGACGACAGCTGCACCAGCTGGCCGTTCTTCGAGCGCACCGAGATGCGCGCGATTGCGTCGTCGAACTGGCGGTCGGCGTCGGCCGCTTCCAGGATCACGTAGTAGCTGGCCGCGGTCGAGTAGATGGTCGAGACCTGGCGCTCGCCGAACGCGGCGTACAGCGCCGAGCGCACGTCCGACATCTGCACGCCCAGCAGGTTGGCCTTGTCGCGGTCGATGTCGAGCGACGCCTGCAGGCCCTTGTTCTGGGCGTCGCTGGTCACGTCGCGGAAGATCGGGTTGTTGCGCATGCGCTCCATGAACTGGTTGGCCCAGCCGCTGATCTCGCCGCCGGACACGCTCTGCAGCGTGTACTGGTAGCGGCTCTTGGACGGACGCCCGCCCAGCTGCAGGTTCTGCACCGGCGCCAGGTACACCGAGATGCCGGCCACCTTGCGCGTCTGCTTGCGCAGGCGGTCCAGCACCTGCGGCATCTTGTCGCGCTGGCTGCGCGGTTTCAGGACCAGGAACATGCGCCCACCGTTGCCGCCGCCCGTGAACGAGGTCACGTCCTGCACCGCGGGATCGGCCTGGATGATGGCCGCCACCTTCTCCTGCAGCGCCAGCAGGCCGCGCGACGAGATGTCCTCGGCGGCCTCGGTGGTCACACGGATCTGGCCCAGGTCTTCCTCGGGGAAGAAGCCTTTGGGGATGGTCGTGTACAGCACCACCGTGAGCGCGAACGTGCCCAGCGCCAGCAGCAGCACCACGTTGCGGTGCGCGAGCGCGATGTCGAGCGTGCGCGCATAGCCGTCGCGCAGTTTGTTGAAGGCAGCCTCGAACCAGCGGCCCACCGCGGACAGCTGCTGCTCCTCGTGGCCGCTGTGCGCCGGCAGCAGGCGCGAGGCCAGCATCGGCACCAGCGTCAGCGAGACCACGGCCGACACCAGGATCGACAGGCCGACGATCACCGCGAACTCGTGGAACATCAGGCCGATCACGCCCGGCATGAAGAAGATCGGGATGAACACCGCCACCAGCGAGATCGAGATCGAGATGATGGTAAAGCCCATCTCGCGCGAGCCTTCCAGCGCGGCCTTGAGCGGCTTCTTGCCCATTTCGATGTGGCGCACGATGTTCTCGAGCACCACGATCGCGTCGTCCACCACCAGGCCCACCGCCAGCGTAATGCCCAAGAGCGAGATGTTATCGAGGCTGTAGCCGAGCCAGAACAGCAGCGACAACGCGCCCAGCAGCGAAATCGGCATTGTGACGGCCGGGATGAAGGTCGCGGCCACGCGGTGCAGGAACAGGAAGATCACCAGCACCACCAGCGCCACGGTCAGCGCCAGCGTCATGTTCACGTCGTGGATCGCCTCGCGGATCGAGACCGAGCGGTCGTTGACCAGATTGATCTTGATCGAGGACGGCAGCTGCGACTGGAAGCGCGGCAGGAGCTGGCGCACCGCATCGACCACCTGCACCGTGTTGGCGTTGGGCTGGCGCTGCAGCAGCAGCACGATCGAGCGCTCGCCGTTGTACATGCCGGCCGCCTTCACCGACTGGTAGCTGTCCTGCACGTCGGCCACGTCCTTCAGGCGCACCGGCTGGCCGTTGCGGGTGGCGATGATCAGGTCGGCGAAGTCGGCGGCGCGCTGCAGCTGGGCGTTGCCCTGAATGGTCAGGCTCTGCTCGGGACCGTCGAGGATACCCAGCGGCGTGTTCGAGTTGGCCGAGCGCAGCGCGGTGGCCAGCTCGTCCATCGTGATGTTCCGGGCATTCATCTGCTCGGTGCGGGCACGCACGCGCACCGCGAACTTCTTGCCGCCGTTGACCGACACCTGCGCCACGCCGGGCAGCGTGGACAGGGCCGGCGCCACCAGGTTCTCGGCATAGTCGTCCAGTTCGGACAGGTTCATCGACGGCGAGGTCATCGTCATGAACAGCACCGGCGCATCGGCCGGGTTGACCTTGCGGTAGGATGGCACGTCCGTCATCTCCTGCGGCAGCTGGCGCTGCGCGCCGAGCAGCGCGGCCTGCACGTCCACCGCGGCGGCGTTGACGTCGATCGAGGTGTCGAACTCCAGCGTCAGCGAGGTATTGCCCTGGGTGCTGGTGGAGGTGATCATGTCGATGCCGGCGATCGTCGAAAACGCCTTCTCCAGGGGCAGCGCGACCGACGAGGCCATGGTCTCGGGGCTGGCGCCGGCGAGGTTGGCGTTGACGTTGATGACCGGCGTGTTATAGCTCGGCAGCGCCGCCACCGGGATGTGGGCATAGGCCAGGATGCCGACCAGGATCAGGCTGATCGACAGCAGCACCACCATCACCGGGCGGCGGATGCACAGTTCGGACAGGTTCATGCCTGCTGGTCCTTCCCGCCCTTGCCGGCCGGCTTGGCCGCGCGGCCCTTGCCGGCGCCGTCGCCCTCGGCGCCGCCTGCCAGGCGCACCTTGCCGCCCGGGCGCAGGTTCTGCTTGCCCTCGGTGATGACCTTCTCGCTGCCGGTCAGGCCCGTCACCGCCGCAAACACGCCGAACGCGTACACGCGGCTCACCGGGACCATCTTCGCCGTGCTGTCCTGCTCGACCACGTACACCCAGGTGCCCTTGGCGTTGGTGATGATCGCGTTCTGCGGCACCACGATCGCGTCCTTCAGGGTGCGCACGGTCACGCGGGTGTTGACGTACTGGCCCGGCCAAAGCTGGGTGTCGGCGTTGCTGAACTCCGCCTTCACGCGGATCGTGCCGGCGGTCGGGTCCACCATGTTGTCGATGAAGGACAGGTAGCCCTTGACCGGCTTGCCGTCGCTGCCGGCGCGCGCCTCGACCTCGACCTTGCCGTTCCTCTGGGCGTCGAGCAGTGCGCCCAGGCTCGATTCCGGCAGCGTGAACGCGACCGTGATCGGGTCAAGCTGGGTGACCGTGGTGAGCGACGTGGACAGCTGCACCAGGCTGCCCGGGAACACGTTGATGGCGCCCACGCGGCCCGCCATCGGCGCGCGAATCTCGGTGTAGCTGGCGTTCACGTGGCTGGCCTTGGCCGCGGCCATGTCGGCCTTGAGCAGCGCGCGCGCCGCGTCGACCTGGCTGTGCAGCGAATCGACCGCGCTCTGGGCGATGAACTTTTGCGCGAACAGTTCCTGGCTGCGCTTGTACTGGCGCTCGAGGTCGGCCAGCGATGCCTGGTCGCGCGCGACCTGTGCCTGCGCCTTGTCCACGTTGGCGCGGTCGGCGCGGTCGTCCAGCGAGAACATCAGCTGGCCGGCCTTGACGAACTGGCCTTCCTTGATGTGCACGGTACGGATGGTGCTGGTGGTCTGCGGGTGCAGGTCCACGGTACGCAGCGGCGTGACGGTGCCATTCGATACCACTTCCACGCCCACGTCCTGGCGCCGTGCCGGGACCACGTTGACGGTCACCGGCGGCTGCACGCCCTTCGCCCCTTTGGGAGGGATGTCGCCCTGCGCATGCGCGCCCGAGCCCTGATTGAAGTACCAACCGGTGAAGCCGACCACAAACGCTGCGCCGATGATGAGTCCGAGGTTTTTCTTTTTCATTCCTGTCCCTGGTCCGCCGCTGCCGGCGGATGCCTGCCTTGTCTCTCTCTGATGTTTCTGTCCAGTGCGGCCAACACCGGGGCCTGCCCGGCATTGTCACACACCGCTCTCTCTGTCTGTTATTTGCCGGGGTAGTACTCCGGCAGCATGAGGGTCGCCTCGAGCCCGCCGCCGGCGGCGTTGGCCAGCGCGATGCTGCCGCCGTGCTGCTCGGCGATGTTGCGGGCGATCGTCAGGCCAAGGCCGGTGCCGCCCGACTCGCGCGAGCGCGAGCCTTCGATGCGGTAGAACGGCTCGAACACGCGCGCCAGCTGGTCCGCATCGATGCCGGGGCCGCTGTCGCGGATGCGGATGCGCGCCGCGCCCTTCACGCGGTCGACCGTGACCGTGGCCTGCTGGCCGTACTTGACGGCGTTGTCGATCAGGTTGACCAGGCAGCGCCGCAGGTCGAGCGGGCGGCCCAGCAGCGCCATGCCGGCCTGGCCGGACAGGGTGACGCGCTGATTGGCATCGACGGCGTCCGAGCACACCGAATCGAGCAGCGAATCGAGGTCGAGCATCTGCATGGTCTCGGTGGTGTCCATGCTGCGCGCGAGCACCAGGCCCTCGCGCACCATCTCCTGCATCGCCGACAGGTCGCCGATCAGGCGCTCCTGCAGCTCGGCGTCGCCGACCTTCTCCAGCCGCAGACGCATGCGCGTGAGCGGCGTCTGCAGGTCGTGCGTGATCGCCGCCAGCATCTGGGTGCGCTGGAAGATGTACTGGCGAATGCGCGCCTGCATGGCGTTGAAGGCGGCGCTGGCCTGGCGGATCTCGCTGGCGCCGGCCAGTTCGAGCGGGGCGTGGTTGATGTCCTGGCCCAGGTCCTTGGCGGCCTGCGCCAGCTGCTTGAGCGGGCGCGTGGTCATGCGCGCGACGAGGTAGGCGAGAAAGCCGATCGACACCAGGAACAGGATGATGATCCAGCCGAACTCGGTGCGCGGCCCGGCCGGGGCGCGCGGCGGCAGCACGGCCAGGCGCAGCTGTTCGCCGTCGCGCAGGCGCACGTTGATGTTCTCGCAGGAGCCGTGCCACTCCAGGCTCAAGAGGCCATACAGTGCCGGCTGCTGGTGCGGCAGGTCGCACATGGGCGGGCGCACCGTGGACGAGTCCACCTGGTAGCCCTTGCCCAGGCGCGAAGCCAGCGAGCTGGCAAATTCGGTGCGGTGCGGCGCGGCCGGCAGCGGCCCGCCCACGTCCAGCTTCAGGCCAGGCCGGTTGGCCACGGCGAGATAGGCGTGGCGCGCGGAAGCCGGCACGATCTCGGTGGCCATGATCAGCTGCTCGGAACGTTCGAGCTGGTTGTTATATCGCAGCTGCTCGAGCACGCGCTGGCGCTCGGCGTCTGCGGCGAGCTGGGTCAGCGCGGCCGAACTGAGCACGCCCAGCAGCAAGGTGGCGAACACGCGGCCCGTCATCGAGCCGAAGAACGCGCGCACCTTCACGCGGACGGCTCCACCGTCACCTGGCCGGCCAGCACGTAACCGCCGTTACGCACCGTCTTGATAATCTGCGGCATGCGCGCGTCTTCGCCCAGCTTCTGCCGCAAGCGGCTGATCTGGATGTCGATCGAGCGGTCGAACGGGTCGGCGTCGCGGCCCTGGGTGAGGTTGAGCAATTGATCGCGGTTGAGCACGCGGTTGGGATGTTCGAGGAACACACGCAGCAGGCGGAACTCGGCGCCCGAGAGCATGATGACCACGCCTTGCGGGTTGACCAGGTGGCGCGCGGTCAGGTCGAGCGTCCAGCCCGAAAACTTCATTTGCTGCACGTTGTCGGCGGCGGCGTTGGGCGGCATCGCATGCGAGCGGCGCAGCACGCTGCGGATGCGCGCCAGCAGTTCGCGCGGCTCGAACGGTTTGGGCAGATAGTCGTCCGCGCCCATTTCCAGGCCAAGGATGCGGTCGAGCGGCTCGTTACGGGCGGTGAGCATGATGACCGGCAGGGTCGAGTGCGCGCGCAGCTTGCGGCACAGGGTCAGGCCGTCGTCGCCGGGCAGGTTCAGGTCGAGCACGATCAGGTCCGGGCGCGACTCGTCGAGGATCTTCCACATCGCGCCACCGTCGGCAGCGGCCAGGGCGCGGTAGCCGTTCGACTCCAGGTAGTCGGCCAGGAGCGTGCGGATGTCGCGGTCGTCGTCGACAATGAGGATCGTAGAGGGAGTGTCCATAGCCTCAATTATCCTTATTAAACAAGGGCCTGAACAGCGGGTTTGTATCGGCTTGTATATGCGGTGGCGGTCGAAACAAATTGATACAAAGTATGGGACACCGGAAATGCCCCGGATACAGCGTTCAGTAATCATAGGTTCCGTGCAGCGAGCAGTTGAATGCACACCCACCTGACTCTCATACTGAAAGAGGAAACACCATGAACAACGTACGCAAGAACGTCCTGATCGCGCTGGCGGCACTGACGCTGGGTGGCGCCGCATTCGCTGCCGAAGAGCAGGCGCAGGCGCCCCAGGGCCCGCACCAGCACCAGCAAATGAGCCCGGAACAGCGTCAGGCCAAGCGCGCCGAGTTCCAGGCCAAGATGGCCGAGCATCGCGCGCAGCGCCAGCAGCAGCTGCACGACGCGCTCAAGCTGTCGGGCGCGCAGGAGCAGGCATGGAACACCTTCGTGGCGTCGATGAAGCCGGCCGAGCGCCAGCCGCATCCGGATCGCGCCGCGTTCGCAAACCTGTCGGCGCCGGAGCGCATGCAGAAAATGATCGAGTTCTCCAAGCAGCGCACGGCGCGCATGGAGTCGCGCCAGGCGGCCCTGAACACCTTCTACTCGACCCTGAATCCGGAGCAGAAGAAGGTATTCGACGAGCAGACCCGCCGCGCCATGGGCGAGCACCACGGCATGCACGGCCAGCACCGGCCGGGCATGATGCGCGGCTGACCGGAAGCGCCCGCGCAG
>NZ_JANUGV010000007.1 GCF_024753215.1 Massilia solisilvae | reverse complement strand
CGTTCGCCGGGACGACGGTGGCGATTCGCAAACTTGCACACCTATTAAGCTTGACTTAGAATCGGCCTCTGCGGCTTCGCTTTCGATCCGCCCAGTGCTGGCAAGCAATGCTTTGCGCATCGCCCCAGAATTCCCTTTTCCTTTACGGTGAGCCTTGGATACCGTACCGCTTTGGGTGCTTGTCCTTGCACTCGTCTTCCTGATTCTCTGCTCGGCCTTTTTCGCGATGGCGGAAACGGCCCTGATGGCAGCCAACAAATACCGCCTGCGCCACCTTGCCAAACGCGGCAACCGGGGCGCGATCACGACGCTGTGGCTGCTCGACCGCACCGACAAGCTGCTGTCGCTGGTGCTGATCGCAAACACCGCAATCAACGCCATGGCCACCGCGCTGGTCACCGCCATCGCCATTTTGTTCTTCGGCCACGAGGAAAGCGTGATCACCGTTGCCACGGCCGTCGTCGCCTTCCTCCTGATCGTGTTTGCCGAAATCTCGCCCAAGGTCATCGGCGCAACCTATCCGGAAAATATTTCGCTCGGCGCCAGTTTTATCCTCAAGGCACTGATGAGCGTGGCCAAGCCGGTCATCTGGTTCGTCAACCTGTTCGTCGCGATCATTCTGCGCCCGCTGGGCGTGCGCGCGGGGGCCAGTGCGCACCAGCACCGCCTGTCGCCCGAGGAGCTGCGCTCGATCGTGCTGGAGGGCGGCAATTTCATCCCGCAAAAGCACAAGAGCATCCTGCTCAACCTGTTCGACCTGGAAAAAATTTCGGTCGAGGACATCATGACCCCGCGCGCCCAGATCGAGGCGATCAACCTCGCGCTGCCGATCGAGGACATCAAGAACGAGCTGGCCACCTGCTACCACAACAAGCTGCCGGTCTATGAAGGCGAGATCAACAAGATCGTCGGCATCCTGCACGTGCGCAACGCCGTCGGCCTGCTGAACCTGGCGGAGGAACTCGAGGTCGAACACATCCGCGAACTGCTGACCGAGCCCTACTACATCCCGCAGGACACGGGCGTCTTCACCCAGTTGCAGTATTTCCAGGAAAACCGCGAGCGGCTCGGCATCATCGTGGACGAGTACGGCGAGGTGCAGGGCCTGGTCACGCTGGAAGACATCATCGAGGAGATGATCGGCGACTTCACCACGTCCATGCCGGGCGCGGGCGGCAGCGACGGCTTCGCCTGGAATGCACAGGGCGAGTGCCTGCTCGAAGGGACCACGCCACTGCGCGACATCAACAAGCGGCTCGGCCTGAATCTGCCCACCGACGGGCCGAAAACGGTCAACGGCTTGCTGCTCGAATTGCTGCAGGAAATTCCCGACGCACCGATCGCGCTCAGGATCGGCAATTGCGTGATCGAGGTGGTGCAGGCGCAGGACCAGGCGATCAAGGTGGTCAAGCTGTTGCGGCCGGCGGGACGGCGCCAGCAACTGGCCGCTTGAACCGCAGGGTGGGCTCTCGAGCTCACGCGCTTGTTCGCTTGGCGCGTGTGGCCGCGTAGGCACAGCTGCCCCCTACGCCCGCCGCGGCGTTGTTGAACTGCCAGCTCAGTTGACCTTATGCAAAGCCCCGCCCGCTTGCGCGCCGCACCATAGCCATTTTGTCTGCGTGGCAGGAGCGCATCTTCCCGCGCTGCAACGCTTTACAAATATTTTTCCCAAAGGCATCATCCAAGAGTCCGTCCGGGCGGCTTTGGCCCTGCCCGGCGTTTTTTCCGCCACTGGTTTTGTAAAACGGCTCTTATGGCAGCAGTCCTCCCTACCGCGACTACAGGTACGCCGATGTCCGGCCTGGCCCGCGCGCTGGTGCAGGCGGGACGCCTGACCATGCCGCAGGCCGACGCGCTGCAAAAGGCCGCCAGCGCCGAAAAGGTCCAGTTCATCGACGCGCTTATAGCGAGCAAGAGCATCGACAGCGCGTCGCTGGCAAGCTTCTGTGCCGAGACCTTCGGCTATCCCCAGCTCGACCTGTCCGCGTTCAACCCGGGCGCGATCCCGTCCGGCGCGATCGATGCCAAGCTGATGCAGGCGCAGCGCGTGATCGCGCTGGCCAAGCGCGGCAACAAGATGTCGGTGGCGCTGTCGGACCCGACCAACACCCAGGCGCTCGATCAGATCAAGTTCCAGAGCGAGGCCACGGTCGAGCCCGTGATCGTGGCGCACGAGTCGCTGCTGGCGCTGCTGGCAAGCCTGAGCAAGAGCGCGGAGGAGGCGCTGAACGAGCTGGCCGGCGAGGATGCCGAGATCGAGTTTGCCGAAGAAGAAGCCCAGCAGCCGGCCGCGCCCGAGCCCCAGGCCGAGGTCGAGGACGCGCCGATCGTCAAGTTCCTCAACAAGATCCTGATGGATGCGGTCAACCTGGGGGCCTCGGACATCCACTTCGAGCCGTACGAAAAGTTCTACCGCATCCGCATGCGCGTGGACGGCGTGCTGCGCGACCACGCCCAGCCGCCGCTGGCGATCCGCGACAAGCTGGTCTCGCGCATCAAGGTGCTGTCCAAGCTCGACATCTCGGAAAAGCGCGTGCCGCAGGACGGCCGCCTGCGCCTGATCGTCTCGCCGACCAAAACCATCGACTTTCGCGTCTCCACCCTGCCCACGCTGTTCGGCGAGAAGACCGTGATGCGTATCCTGGACTCGACCCAGGCGCAGATGGGCATCGACTCGCTCGGCTACGACCCGGACCAGAAGGCGCTGCTGCTGGACGCGATCCAGCGGCCGTACGGCATGGTGCTGGTGACCGGCCCGACCGGCTCGGGCAAGACGGTGTCGCTGTACTCGTGCCTGAACGTGATCAACAAGCCGGGCATCAACATCTCGACCGCGGAAGACCCGGCCGAGATCAACCTGCCCGGCGTGAACCAGGTCAACGTCAACGACAAGGCCGGCCTGACCTTCGCCGCCGCGCTCAAGTCCTTCCTGCGCCAGGACCCGGACGTGATCATGGTCGGCGAGATCCGCGACCTGGAAACGGCCGACATCGCGATCAAGGCCGCACAGACCGGCCACATGGTGTTCTCGACGCTGCACACCAACGACGGCCCGTCGACGCTGACGCGCCTGATGAACATGGGGGTGGCGCCGTTCAACATCGCCTCGTCGGTCATCCTGATCACCGCGCAGCGCCTGGCGCGCCGCCTGTGCAGCTGCAAGCAGCCGCTCGAGACCGAGCGCGAGGCGCTGGTGGCGGCGGGCTTTCGCGAGTCCGACCTGGAAGGCGACTGGAAACCGTACGGCCCGGTCGGCTGCGAGCGCTGCATGGGCTCGGGCTACAAGGGCCGGGTCGGCATCTACCAGGTGATGCCGATCACGCCGGCAATTGAAAAACTGATTCTCGCAAACGGCAACTCGATGCAGATTGCCGCGCAGGCCGAGGCGGAAGGCGTCAACTCGCTGCGCCGCTCCGGGCTGATGAAAGTGAAGCAGGGGCTGACCAGCCTCGAAGAAGTGCTCGGCTGCACCAACGAATAAGGAACCCATGGCCACTTCCGCACCATCGCGCAGCGCCGCCGGCGCCACCAAGGAAACCGTCTTTGCCTGGGAAGGCAAGGACAAATCCGGCCGCACCGTGCGCGGGGAAATCCGCGCGGCCAGCGAATCGATCGTGAACGTCACGCTGCGCCGCCAGGGCGTGCTCGTCACCAAGGTCAAGAAGAAGGTCTACCGCACCGGGAAGAAGATCACGGACAAGGACCTGACCATGTTCACGCGCCAGCTCGCGACCATGATGAAGGCCGGCGTGCCACTGCTGCAGTCGTTCGACATCGTGGGCCGCGGCCACGCCAACCCGTCGATGGCCAAGCTGATCATGGACCTGCGCGCCGACGTCGAGACCGGCACCGCGCTGAACAATGCCTTCCGCAAGTACCCGCTCTACTTCGACGCGCTGTTCTGCAACCTGGTGGGCGCCGGCGAGCAGGCCGGTATCCTGGAAGACCTGCTGGCGCGCCTGGCCGTGTACAAGGAAAAGACGCTCGCGCTCAAGTCCAAGATCAAGTCGGCGCTGATGTACCCGTGCTCGATCCTGGCGATCGCGTTCGTGGTCACGGCGGTGATCATGATCTGGGTTGTGCCGGCGTTCAAGCAGGTGTTCTCCAGCTTTGGCGCCGACCTGCCGACCCCGACCCTGGTCGTGATGAGCATCTCGGAATTCTTCGTCCAATGGTGGTACCTGATCTTCGGGTCGCTGTTTGGCGCACTGTACTTCTTCTTCCAGGCGTGGCGCCGCTCGGTCAAGGTGCAGAACGCGATGGACCGCTTCCTGCTGCGCCTGCCCGTGTTTGGCGACGTGATACGCAAGGCCACCATCGCGCGCTGGACCCGCACGCTGGCCACCATGTTCGCGGCCGGCGTGCCGCTGGTCGAGGCGCTGGACTCGGTGGGCGGCGCATCCGGCAACTTCGTGTACGTCGAGGCGACCAAGCGCATCCAGAACGAGGTGTCCACCGGCACCAGCCTGACGGTCGCGATGCAGAACGCCGACGTGTTCCCGAGCCTGGTCACGCAGATGGTGGCGATCGGCGAAGAATCGGGCGCGCTGGACGGCATGCTCGGCAAGGTCGCCGACTTCTTCGAGGAAGAGGTGGACGAGGCCGTGGCGTCGCTGTCGTCGCTGATGGAACCGCTGATCATGGTCATTCTGGGCGTGCTGATCGGCGGCCTGGTGGTCGCGATGTACCTGCCGATCTTCAAGCTGGGTTCGGTGGTGTAAGCCCCTCCCCGCGCTTTTCCCTGCTTCGTCGACGGCCCGGCAGGCGCACCCAAGTGGTGCGTTTCCCGGGCTGTTTCCCGTGGGTACTTTTGGTACCTATTTGATGGACATCAAGTACACACAAGTTGCAGCGCTGCTAACCTCGCGGCCATTCGAATGCTGCCATGCAGCATGCCGTGCCACCCCAAGGTTTAGGAGGAAGCCATGCGACGCAACCTGCCAGTGACAGACGTTGAGTACGTCCTGAAAGATCACGAGACAATTGTCAGCAAGACTGATCTCAAGGGAAAAATCACCTACGCCAATCAGGAGTTCATCGACATTTCCGGCTTTTCCGCCGAAGAATTGCTCGGCTCGCCGCACAACCTGGTGCGCCACCCGGACATGCCGCCCGCGGCCTTCGCCGACATGTGGGCGACGCTGAAATCCGGCAAGGCGTGGTCAGGCCTGGTAAAGAACCGCTGCAAGAACGGGAACTTCTACTGGGTGCAGGCGAACGCGGCGCCGCTGTACGAAAACGGCCAGCTGGTCGGTTACACCTCGATCCGCAGCAAGCCGGCGCGTGACCAGGTCGAGGCTGCGCAGCAGATCTACCACGCAATCAACGCCGGCAGCGAAGACATCCTGATACGCGAGGGCGCCGTCATCCGGCGCAGCTGGCGCACCCCGCTGTCGCGACTGGGGCAATGGTCGGTCCGCGCCAAAATCATGGCGCCCCACTTGTTGCTGGGAGCGATGTTCGTGCCGGGCGTGCTGTCGGGCGGCGTCGGCACCGGCCTGCGCGTTGCCGGCGTACTGGGCATCACCATCTGCGCCGTGTCCGCCGCATTGCTGGTGCGCGCCGTGCTGCGGCCGCTGCACAGCCTGCGCGAGGACGTGGCACGGATGAGCAGTGGCGACATGGCCGGCCACATCCGCGTCGATGGCAAGGACGAGGCGGGACAGCTGGCGGAAACGCTGCGGGTGCTGCAAACCAACGTCAAGGTGCTGATCGGGCAGATCCGGGAAGCGACGGTGGTGGTGGCGCAAGGTACCGCGGGTATCGCGTCGGGCAATGCCGACCTGGCCGCGCGCACCGAGGGACAGGCGGCAGCGCTGGAAGAGACGGCTGCGTCGATGAACCAGCTCACTTCCACCGTCAAGGGCAACGAGGACAATGCGCACCGCGCGCAAGCCGAGATCGCCACCGCCGCGCAGATGGCCGGCAAAGGCGGCAAGGCCGTGAGCGAAGTGGTCAACAAGATGCAGCTGATCCGCGAAAGTTCGCGCCGGATCGAAGAGATCATCTCGGTGGTGGACGATATCGCGTTCCAGACCAATATCCTGGCGCTCAATGCCTCGGTGGAGGCGGCGCGCGCGGGCGAACAAGGCCGCGGTTTCGCGGTCGTGGCCGCCGAAGTGCGCAACCTGGCACAGCGCTCGGCAACTGCGGCCAAGGAAATCAAGCACCTGATCCGCGACGCCTCCGGGCACGTGGACGATGGCGCAAGCTCGGTCGAGCAGGCCGGCCAGACGATGGAGCAGATCGTCGGCCAGGTCGAGCGCGTCGCACTTTACATGAGCGACATCTGCAGCGCCAGCCGCGAGCAGAGCCAGGGCATCGAGCAGGTCAACCAGGCCATCATCCAGATGGACGGCGCGACCCAGCAGAACGCCGCGCTGGTGGAACAGGCGGCGACGTCCTCGGCCCAGATGCGCAGCCTGGCCGAGGAACTGGCGCGCCTGGCCGCCTGCTTCCGGCTGCACCAGGCGGCCGAGGCGCAGGTGCTTGACATGCCGCAGCGGGACCCCGCTGCGGGCAACATGGCGCCAAACAGCGCAGGAGACCAGCGCAAGGCTGCCTGAGCCGCGCTTTTTGCCGTCGGCGAGTGCTCCGCGCGCGGCGAACGTTGACTCAGGACAGTCGCAAGGCCGTCTGCAACTGACGCCCGGCCCGCGCCAGGGCATTGCGCGCGAGATAGCGCACGGTGTGCAGCGGCCGGCGCCGGTCGTAGCCGTTCTTTGCCATTCGCTGCGGCAGGAAGAAGCGGCTGAACACGCCCAGCGCCTGGGCGTGCGCGGTGCGGAAGCGCCCGTTCACCTGGGTCGTGTCGAAGCCGTATTCGTTCTTGAACAGGAAGGCGGCGTTATTCGAGCTCATCGCCACGTGGAAGGCCGCGTCGCGCTGCAGCACCTTCCACCCCTGCCGGTACGAGACCTGCACCGTCTGCTGCAGGTCGGACAAATGGATCACCAGCGGCTGGATGCGCCGCGAAAATTCCAGCGCCGCCGGCAGCCCGTGCAGGCTTTCGGCCATCGACGACCGGTACTTGAGGAAGGCGGATTTGATGTCCGCCAGCGGCACTTCGGGCGCCGCCGGCAGCAGGCGTGCGCGCTGGTCGAGCAGCCCGGTCCAGTGCGCCAGCGCCAGCTCGTGCTCGCGGGTGAGGCTGGCGGCGCTGTCGCTGTCCAGGTCCACCGTGCTGCCCGGGCGCAGGAAGCGGATCGTGTGCGACCAGCGCGCCAGCGCAGGCGCGGCCACGATGTCCTGCGGCGTGTTCTGCTGCTCGTTCAGGTAGGCGTTGTCCGTTGCGCTGAAATACACGAATGAGGCAAACGGCACGGTGACCCTGGGCTTGAGGTGCTCCAGCTGCAGCGCGATCCGGCTGATCTTTTCGCGCGCGGCAGCACGGTGCAGGCTGGACTGGCCGGGATTGCCGACCCAATTGGCATACCCGAACTGGGTGAACAAATAATCCACGCGCGGCGCGAGCGCATCCAGCCTGGACTTGACGGCCCGGCAGTGCTTGTCGGTGGTCAGTGCGCAGTCGTTCAGGTTGACGATGGTGCGCCCGCCGCTGTTGATCAGGCACCACGAGTCGCCGTCGCTGTACGGGAACACGGTGATGCGCATGTCGTGCCCGAGCGCGACCGGCACGCCCTCTTTGCACTCGGCCACGTCCAGGCCGTTCTTGCGCAGGTAGCCGACCACGCGCTTGTCCAGCGTGTGCTGGAACAGGAAGGTGGCGATACCGCGGAACTGTTCCCTGAATTTTTTGAGGAAGGGGATCGAGAAATGGTCCGGGTGCTCGTGCGAGAACCAGATGAAGACCGGCAGGCCGGCCTTGTTCAGGCGCGCGATGAGCGCCTCGCTGCTGGTGGACTGGTCGAGCAGGCTCCAGCCGTTGTTGAAGGCCGGCCCTTCCAGCCATGGATCGACCAGCAACAGGGCGCTGTCGTTCTCGATGATGAAGCTGGCGTGGTTGACGAAGCTGAGGCGATTTCGTTGCATGATGGCGTCCCAGGGTCAGATGGCAATGAATTTTCCGCCGTGAAAACCGAGCGGCTTGGTCGGGTTGACGTGGCAGCGCTCGACCTGGCCGACGAAGATGACGTGGTCGCCCTCCAGGTAGCGGCTGCGGTTGCGGCACTCGAACCACGCAGCCACCCCGGGCAAAATGGGCATGCCGTTGTCGGAACACAGGTAGTCGAGCGCCTCGAAGCGATTGCCCACGTTGCGCGAAAAGTGCAGCGCCAGGTCGAGCTGGTTGGCAGCGAGCACGTTGACGGTGTAGTGCGATGCGGTGCTGAAGGCGGCCATGCTGCGCGCCGTGTTGGCCAGGCTCCACAGCACCAGCGGCGGCTGCAGCGAGACGGAGTTGAACGAATTGACGGTCAGTCCGTGCAGGTTGCCGTCCGGCGCGCGGGTCATGACCACCGTGATGCCGGTAGCAAACTGCGACAGCGCGGCGCGGAAATAATCGGTATCGAAGTCGGGAGCCAGTGCCTCCCCTGCTAACGTAGTCATGGACCGCCCCGATGCAGTTGGCATGAGTGCAGCGTAGCGGGGCCGGGCATGGTCACGGCTGATCTCGGACAAACGGGTTCGATCTGCTGGCGCCGCCCGCTTAACAAGGCTGAGCCCGCTAAACCCGGCTTCGCCAAACCGGCCAAAACCCCCTACAATAAGATTGATTACAAGAATTATTTCTCGACCAAACTGGAGCCGTATGCCACCGGAATCGCTACTCTTCGCCGCGCCCGCCTCGCTCGCGCCGACCATCGCCGCGGTCGTGCTGGGGCTGTTGATCGGCAGTTTCCTGAACGTGGTGATCCACCGCATCCCGGTCATGATGCAGCGCGAGTCGGACAACTACGTCGCGCACGAGATGGGCAAGGACCTGCCGTACACCGACCGCTTCAATTTAATGGTGCCGCGCTCGCGCTGCCCGCACTGCGGCCACCAGATCACGGCGCTGGAAAACATCCCGGTCATCAGCTGGCTGGTCCTGCGCGGCAAGTGCAGCGCCTGCAAGGCGCCGATTTCGGCGCGCTATCCGGCGATCGAGCTGCTTACCGGGCTGCTGTCGGGGCTGATGGTGTGGACCTTCGGCAGCGGCTGGATGGGCCTGGCCACCCTGCTGTTTACCTACCTGCTGGTGGCGATGACCTTCATCGACTACGACACCCAGCTGCTGCCGGACGACCTGACCTACCCGCTGCTGTGGGCCGGGCTGCTGCTGAACCTGAATGGCACCTTTGTGCCGCTGGCCGATGCGGTGATCGGCGCGGCGGCCGGTTACCTGGCGCTGTGGTCGGTGTACTGGCTCTTCAAGCTTGCGACGGGCAAGGAAGGAATGGGCTATGGTGACTTCAAGCTGCTCGCGGCGCTGGGCGCCTGGCTGGGCTGGAAGGCGCTGCCCACCATCATCCTGCTGTCGTCGGTGGTGGGCGCGCTGGTCGGCATCAGCCTGATCGTCTTTGCCAGGCGCGGGCGCGACAAGCCGATCCCGTTCGGCCCCTACCTGGCGGCGGCGGGCCTGATCGCCCTGCTGTACGGCGGCCCGATCGCGCGCTATACGCAGACCCTGCTGGCTGCCTGACCCTTCAATGGAACCTGGCCAAGGAAAACTGTTCACCGTCGGCCTGACCGGCGGCATCGGCTGCGGCAAGACCACCGTGGCCGACCAGTTTGCCGCCCGCGGCGCCTCGGTCATCGACACCGACCAGATCGCCCACGCCCTCACCGCGCCGCACGGCGCCGCAATGCCCGCCCTGCTGGCCGAGTTCGGTGAGGAATTTGCCACCGCCGAGGGCGCCCTCGACCGCGCCCGGATGCGCAACCTCGTATTTACAGACCCGGGCGCGCGTACCCGCCTGGAAGCGATCCTGCACCCGAAGATCCGCGAAGCGACCATCGCGGCGGCCGCCATTGCCACCGGCCCCTACGTCATGTTCGTCGTGCCGCTGCTGATCGAGTCCGGCACCTGGGCCGGGCGCGTCAGCCGCATCCTGGTGATCGACTGCCCCGAGGAGCTGCAGGTGCAGCGCGTGATGGCGCGCAGCCGCCTGCCGGAGGCCCAGGTGCGCGCCATCATGGCGGCGCAGGCAAGCCGCCAACAGCGGCTGGATGCGGCCGACGACGTCATCCTCAACGACGATGGAATGGAGCTGCTGGCCCCCCAGATCGAGCGCGCACACGCGTTCTACCTGGCCCAGGCAGCCAGAATGGCAACAATGTAACGTCAGAGTTTGTAATTTTGCGCCGCTTGGTTCAGAATCACGGGGTTGCTCGCCAGCCTACATTCAGAGGAATGTTATTTTGATCGTCTACGAATACCCTTTCAACGAGCGCATTCGCACGTTGTTGCGGCTGGAAGACCTGTACGAGAAGTTCAAGTTCTTCGTGCATCAAGAGCACGCGATGCAGCATCACGTGGCGCTGTCGACGATCTTCGACATGCTGGAAGTGGCTGGACGAGCCGACCTCAAATCCGACCTGCTGCAGGAGCTGGAGCGCCAGAAGCAGAGCCTGCTTTCCTACCGCAGCAACCCGAACGTGGCCACCGAGGCGCTGGACGCCGTGCTGGCCGAGCTGGATGCAGTCAGCAGCGCCCTGGTCAGCGCCCAGGGCAAGACCGGCCAGAACGTGCGCGACAACGAATGGCTGATGAGCATCCGGGGCCGCACGATCATCCCCGGCGGCGCCTGCGAATTTGACCTACCCTCTTACTACGCCTGGCAAAAGCGCCCGGCCGAGCAGCGCTTCCAGGACATCATGAACTGGTTCGCGCCGCTGACCCCGCTGTTCGACGCGCTCGGCCTGGTGCTGCGCCTGCTGCGCGACTCGGGCCGTCCGGTCAAGATGATCGCGGTGGCCGGCAGCTACCAGCAAATGCTGCAAGGCAAGGTGTACCAGATGCTGCGGCTGTCGCTGGACGAAACGCTGGGCGCGATTCCCGAAATTTCGGCGAACAAGTACATGCTGTGGGTGCGCTTTACCACCCAGGGCGGCGACCTGAAGCCCAAGTCGCTGGAAGAAGACGTGCCGTTCGAGCTCACGCTCTGCAACTTCTGAGGTTTTTGCGATGACCGTTGTCTCCTGCCCGACCTGCGGCAAGAAGGTCGAGTGGACGGAAAAGAACAAATACCGCCCGTTCTGCTCCGAACGCTGCAAACAGATCGACCTTGGCGCCTGGGCCGAGGAAAAGTACACCATCCCCGCCGCCAATCCCACCGACAAGCAGGACGATCCGCTCGCGGACGAGTAAGCGCGCTCCCGTTCATCGGCTTTGCGTAGGGTGGGCGTTCGGCTGGGCGCTGCCCAGCCTCGCCCTGCCCACGCGTCCAATTGAAGCGGCCTGCCTTGAACGCGTGGGCGGGAGACCCGCCCACCCTACGTTCGTTCGTCCGCCCGGCGCGCAAACCGGATATCGACATGATTCCAGCGCATTTGTTAAAAGTCGCCGGAGTCATCATAATGAGACGGGCTGCCAGCGACCACATCACTGGTCGCATGCGCTATTCAACCCAAGGATAGTCTTTCACCGGCCGGGATCTTTATCGATGAACTTCCAGACGTTCGACCTGAACCTGCTCCGCATTTTCGATGCGGTCATGACCGAGCAAAACATCACCCGCGCCGCCGAGCGCCTGTCCACCACCCAGCCGGCGGTTTCGAACGCACTCAAGCGCCTGCGCGAAGCGGCCAACGACGACATCCTAGTGCGCACCGCGCGCGGCATGAAGCCGACCCCGCGCGCCGAAGAACTGTGGCCGACGGTGCGGGCCGCGCTGGCCAGCCTTGAAAACGTGCTGGCGCCGGAGCACTTCGACATCTCCACCGCCAAGGCCAGCCTGCGCATCGCGATGGCCGACTCCACCGCCAACCTGCTGCTGCCGCAGCTGATGGAGCGCATCCGCAAACAGGCGCCGGGCATCGACATCCGCATGATCCCGCTGCCCGGACGCGACCCGCGCCCGATGCTGCTCAATGCCGACGCCGACCTCGCGGTCGGCTCGTTCCCCGGCATTGTGGCGCAGCTGCGCGAAGGCCAGCAGCGCGACGTGACGCTGCACCACCTGCGCCTGTACAGCGGCGAGCCGATGTGCATCATGCGCAAGGGGCATCCGCTGGCGGACCAGGAACTGACGATCGACCGCTACTGCGATGCGCTGCACCTGTTGGTGAGCTTTTCCGGCAGCCCGTCCGGGCCGGCGGACGACGTGCTGGCCACGCTGGGGAAGTCGCGCCGCATCGCGCTGACGGTGAACCAGTTTTCCACGGCCTTCCACATGGTCGCGTGCAGCGACCTGATCGCGGTGGTGCCGCATCACCTGATCGAGGCATCGAACTTCGCCGACCAGCTGGAGGTGAAAGTGCTGCCGTTCCAGCTGCCCATCGTGTACGTGGACATGCTCTGGCACGAACGCGACATGCGCCATCCGGTGCACAAGTGGGTGCGCGAGACGGTCACGCGCATTCCGGCGGTGTCGGAGCACGACTGACGAAGATCAGTCGAAAAAATATGACACGTCGTCCCCGCGGAGGCGGGGACCCATAGACCGTTTGCAGTACGAATGCGCCTAAAGCCGTGTGTCAGCCGGCTCAGCATGGGTCCCGGCCTTCGCCGGGAAGACGGTCTTATGGGTAGTGGTTGGTCAGGCCGCGACCACGATCCCGCTCGGCACCTGCACCGGCTTGTTGATGCTGCCGTAGCGGTCCATGAACAGCCCTTCGAGCGAGATGTCCGGCTGGCGGCCCGACAGGATGTCGGCCGTCACGCGCGCCGAGCCGCAGGACATGGTCCAGCCCAGCGTGCCGTGGCCGGTGTTGAGGAACAGGTTGCGGTACGGCGTGGGGCCGACGATCGGCGTGCCGTCCGGCGTATTCGGGCGCAGGCCGCACCAGAACTCGGCCCTGGACACGTCGCCGCCTTGCGGGAACAGCGAGGTCACCGAGTGCTCCAGCGTCTCGCGGCGGGCCTGGCGCAGGGTCAGGTCAAAGCCGGTCAGCTCGGCGGTGCCGCCCACGCGGATGCGGTCGCCCAGGCGCGTGATCGCCACCTTGTAGGTCTCGTCCATCACCGTCGATTCCGGCGCGCCGCTGGCATCGGTAATCGGCACCGTGATCGAGTAGCCCTTGACCGGGTACACCGGGATCTTGATGCCGATCCTGCGCAGCAGGAAGGGCGAATAGCTGCCCAGCGCCAGCACGTAGTGGTCGGCCTTGAGCTCCCCTTTCGAGGTCTTCACGCCGACGATCCTGTCGCCTTCGGTGACCAGGTTCTCGATGGTGACCTCGTGGCGGAATTTCACGCCCAGCTCCTTGGCCATCTCGGCCAGCTTCTGGGTGAATTTGAAGCAGTCGCCGGTCTCGTCGCCGGGCAGCTGCAGGCCGCCGACGAAGCTGCCGCGCACTTTGGCCAGCGCCGGCTCGGCCAGCTCGCAACCCTTCGGGTCGAGCACGTTGTACGGTACGCCCGACTGCTGCAGCACCGCGATGTCGGTGGCAGCGGCATCGAGCTGCTTCTGGGTGCGGAACAGCTGCAGCGTGCCCATTGCACGATCGTCGTAGGTGATGCCCGTGTCCGCCCGCAGCTGCTTGAGCACGTCGCGGCTGTACTCGGCGATGCGCACCATGCGGCGCTTGTTGATCTCGTAGCTCTTGTGGTTGCAGTTGGCGAGCATCTGCAGCATCCAGCTCCACATGTCCGGATCGAAGCGCGCGCGCACCACCAGCGGGCTGTGCTTCATCAGCAGCCACTTCACGGCCTTGGCCGGCACGCCGGGGCCGGCCCACGGCGTTGCATAGCCCGGCGAAATTTCGCCGGCGTTGCCATAACTGGTCTCCATGCCGGCTGCCGGCTGGCGATCGATGACCGTCACCTCGTGGCCAGCCTTCGCCAGGAAATACGCGGAAGTCGTGCCGATGACGCCACTACCCAAAACGATGATTTTCACAGCGGTCCTTCAACAGATTGGTTAACTGCCTGACCTTGCATAGCGCAGCTGATCGAGCCATTCAAGCAAGGGGATGGTTGCGGGCAGCAGCGGGGTCACCGCCACCTGCCCTTGCCACGCAAAGGCCTGGCCTTCCAGGCTTTGCGGTTCGCCGCGCCATTCGCGGCTGATGAAAAAATGCAGGCGCACATGCGCATGCGGATACACGTATTCGACCCCGCACCACTCTTCGGCCGAAAGAACCTCGATCCCGAGCTCCTCGACGAATTCGCGCTTGAGCGCGGCCAGGATATCCTCGCCCGGCTCCACTTTCCCGCCCGGGAATTCCCAGTAGCCGGCGTACGGCTTGCCGTCCGGCCGCTGGCCGAGCAGCACGTCGCCGTTGGGACGCAACAGGATGCCGACCGCGACATCGACCGGCCGCTTCGCTTCAGTCATCGGCCTGCCCGTCCGCCAGTTTGCCGGCGTAGTCCTTGGCGAACTGCCAGGCCACACGGCCCGAGCGCGAGCCGCGCTGCAGGGCCCAGCGCAGCGCGTCGGCGCGTGCGGCCTCGATCTGCGGCGTGCTGCAGCCGAAGCTGGCCAGCCAGTGCGCCACGATGTCGAGGTAATCGTCCTGCTTGAACGAGTAGAACGAGACCCACAGCCCAAAGCGCTCGGACAGCGAGATCTTCTCTTCCACCGTTTCGCCGGGGTGCAGGTCGCCATCGTCGCCGTGCGTGTAGCCGGCGTTGTCCGACATCTTCTCCGGCATCAGGTGGCGCCGGTTCGAGGTCGCGTAGATCAGCACGTTGTCCGACTGGGCGGCGATGCTGCCATCGAGCGCCACCTTGAGCGCCTTGTAGCCGGCCTCGCCTTCTTCGAACGACAAGTCGTCGCAGAAGATCACGAAGCGCTCCGGCCGGCCAGCCAACAGGTCCACGATGTCCGGCAGGTCGGCCAGATCGGCCTTGTCCACTTCGATCAGGCGCAGGCCGTCATCGGCGAACTGGTTCAGGCAGGCCTTGATGAGCGAGGACTTGCCGGTGCCGCGCGCGCCGGTCAGCAGAACGTTGTTGGCCGGCTTCTTGCGCACGAACTGGCGTGTGTTCTGCTCGATCGCCTGCTTCTGCGCTTGCACGTGCTGCAGGTCCTCGAGCCGGATGGTGGAGGCATGCAGCACCGGCTGCAGGTACTTGCCGCCGCCGCTCGCGCGCTTGCGCCAGCGGAAGGCAACGCTGCGCTTCCAGTCGGGCTCGCGCGGCACCGGCGGCGGCAGCATCGCCTCCACGCGCGTGAGCAGGGCCTCGGCGCGCTGCAGGAACTGTTCGAGCTGGGACATGGGATTACGAGCGGTAGTCGGCGTTGATGCTCACGTAGTCGTGCGACAGGTCGCAGGTCCAGACGGTTGCGCTGGCGTCGCCGCGCGCGAGCTTCACGTTGACCAGGATCTCGGGCTTGTTCATCACGCGCTGGCCATCTTCTTCCTGGTATTGCGGATTGCGGCCACCGGCTTTCACCACGAGCACGTCGTCCAGGTACAGGTCGAGCCTGGAAGTATCGAGGTCATCGATGCCGGCGTAGCCGATCGCGCACAGGATGCGGCCCAGGTTGGGGTCGGATGCGAAGAACGCGGTCTTGATCAGCGGCGAGTGGGCAATCGCGTAGGCCACCTTGCGGCACTCCTCCACGTCGCGGCCGCCATCGACGGTCACGGTGATGAACTTGGTGGCGCCTTCGCCATCGCGAATGATCTGGTGCGCCAGGTTGCGCGAGATCTCGGTGACGGCATCGCGCAGCGCCGCGTATTCCGGCGTATCGAGGCTGTTCACTTCCAGCGATCCGGCGCCGGTGGCCATGACGATGAACGAGTCGTTGGTCGAGGTGTCGCCGTCGATGGTGATGCAGTTGAACGAATCGTCGGCCGCGTGCTTGACCAGTTCGTTCAGCACCGGCTGCGCCACCTTGGCGTCGATCGCCAGGAAGCCCAGCATGGTGGCCATGTTCGGGCGGATCATGCCGGCGCCCTTGCTGATGCCGGTCATGGTGACCGTGTGGCCGCCGATGGTCACGGTGGCCGATGCTGCCTTTGGCTGCGTGTCGGTGGTCATGATCGACTCGGCAGCGTTGAACCAGTTGTCCGCCTTGAGGTTGGCCACGGCCGCCGGCAGGCCGGCGATGATCTTCTCCACCGGCAGCGGCTCGAGGATCACGCCGGTCGAAAACGGCAGCACCTGCTGCGCGTCCAGCCCGAGCAGTTTGGCCACTTCGGCGCAGGTCTGGCGCGCATTGGCCAGGCCCGGCTCGCCGGTGCCGGCGTTGGCGTTGCCGGTGTTGACCACCAGTGCGCGGATCGGCTTGGCGGCTGCAAGATGTTCCCTGCTCACCAGGACCGGGGCGGCACAGAAGCGGTTCTTGGTGAAGACACCGGCGACGGTAGCGCCTTCGGCCAGCTTCATCACCAGCACATCCTTGCGGTTCGGCTTCTTGATGCCGGCTTGCGCAAAGCCCAGTTCAATACCGTTGACAGGTTTCAGGTCTGCCGCGACAGGCAGGGGAGAATTGACAGCCATGGCGTTCTCAGGTGGATATAGGAAATCCGATATTGTACCGCCACCACGAAACAATGAGAGCCGTGCAGCTTTTCCCGGCAATAGCGATTGTGCGGTCGCGCTTAACCTGAGCTAATGGCTTAACAAAGGCCACCAGGACATGAAATCTTTATAATGCCTGCAGCCTTTCGCATGGAGAACCGGATGTCCGAAACCCAACGCAGTGTGCTCAGTGCCGTCTTTTCGCTCGCGATCATCGGCTTTGCCATTTTCGTGACCCAGCGTTTCGTGCTGCCCCTGCTGTGGGCCGCCATCCTGGCGATTGCGACCTGGCCCTTGTACAAACGGGCGCTGCGCTCGCTGGGAGGACGCGAGATCGGCGCCGCGCTCGTGGTCACGGTGATGTGTGCGGTCGTGTTCATCACCCCGCTCGCCTTGGGCATCATGCAGGGGGCCAAACAGGCGCCCGCGCTGGCCGCGCTGGTGGCCAGCGCCAACAACGAAGGACTGGCCGCGCCGGACTGGCTGGTGCGCATTCCCCTGATCGGCAATGCCGTCCTTAATTGGTGGCAGACCACGCTCAGCCAGCCGCACGGCCTGACGCACCTGCTCACCGACGGCTCGGTTACTCGCATGCATACCGCGAGCGAGGTGCTGCGCACGTTCGGCAGCGGCGTCATGCACCGCATGATCGACGTGCTGTTCGCCTTCCTGTGCCTGTTCTTCTTCTACAAGGACGGCGCCGCGCTGCAGTCGCAGCTGGACGCGATCGGCAACCACCTGATCGGCAGCCAGCGCTGGGCGCTGTATTCGAACCGTGTTCCGATCGCGATTCGCGCCACCGTCAACGGCCTGGTGCTGGTCGGGCTGGCCGAAGGCATCCTGCTCGGGATCGCGTACGAATTTGCAGGCGTGCCCTCGGCGGTGCTGTGGGCGGCCGCAACCGGCGTGCTGGCGATCATCCCGTTCGGCGCGCCGCTCGCGTTCGGCAGCGTGGCGGCGCTGCTCTTCTACAACGGCAACACCATCGGCGCCGGCGCCATCATCGCGTGGGGCGCCGTCGTGCTGTTCGTGGCCGACCATTTCGTGCGCCCGACCATGATCGGCAATGCGACCAAGCTGCCGTTCCTGGCGGTGTTGCTGGGCATCCTCGGCGGCGTGGAGACGCTCGGACTGATCGGGCTGTTCGTCGGGCCGGTGGTGATGACGCTGTTCGTGACGCTGTGGCACGAGGAGAAGGTGTTCCGGCGGCAGGCCCATTAGCGGGCGCCAGGTCTTTCGCGGCAATCTCTGGCACTCTTAAAATTAGTCCTCAACGCGCTTCGTTAACCCTGATACAACTGCAACCAAGAGCAAGCTGGCCATCCACCCGAAGAGTATCTCGATCCAAACAACAAGGCGGACGATGTGTTTAAGGCTAAGCGCCGTCAGTTCCTTCCACCAGCTCTCGCTCGGGGTAGGGACCTTTGGCGCCCAGTCCCGTTCCTGCTGAAGGTCCACAAGGGGAAGGATGAGATCCAGGGAATAAGCTAATGGGCTGAAGCCTGTGTATTCTTCGGGTAATTGATCGCAGAGATACCAGTTTGCCGGGATTACGGTTTTATTGATGACTCGATCAGTCGCGCAGTCCTGATACTTCTCATTCTGGAAGACAAGCGGGTTCGATGGCGCCATGACGCCCTGAAGTGCAGCAACCCAGTAGAGCGCCGCGCAAACCAACCATACGAGGACACACCAGCTTACCAGCCGGAGAGGTCTGTAACCGTAGCCGATCAACGCACCGAAAATGTAATGGGCTGCCCGCGACGCCGCACGGGAAATCTCTTTGCTAACAGGATTTCGGTGAGCGGGGGATTGCCCGATCAAACCTGCAAAGCGTAACCGCTCTTCGTACGCGATAGATATCTCCCGTGCATCCTCGAAATGCCCCATCTGTCGCAGAACTTGGCGCAATTGCCTCCACGGTTGAGGCTTAAAGCCGTCTTTAACGGATTCAAGACCGGAGTGGTCGGCCCTTTGTTTGTCCAACCACCGCAGTCGCGCTGCCGCATCGACTGGAGCGGCCGCGATACTCCCGTAGGTAAAGCCGTCAAGGATCAATCCCCCGCCCCAGCTAATCTCATCGTCAACAAGTATGCCGACCTTAGCGCCCGTCAGGATCACGCCATCCACTGGCTTGCGCATCCTCCGAAAGAAGAAACTCTTCTCGACCACCAGCGCATCGGCTAAGACCGCCACCCCGTTTGGATTTTCGTAGGTCGAATCGGCACAACTGAGGCTCCCACCGATACGCATGCCAAGCAATCGAATTTCACCAACCGAGGCAAACCCCTCGGACAAATATACGTTGCCATCAACACATGCGCGATCACCAGCGAACGACGCTCCTGCCCCAACGCATAGGCTTGCTCCCTTGAGCGACAGATTTCCGGCGATGTGCGCGCCGACGATGCGAGTCTTCCCGGACGCGGAGAACCCCTTGGAAAGAAAAACCGTTCCTCCAATCACCGATCTGTCCGCCGAAAACGCATCACCGTGCTCACCGGTCAGCTTGCTTCCATTGAAGTTAAGCGTGCCGGTAATGTGCGCGCTCGTCAAGCGCACTGTCCCGTTAATTTCCGACTCACGGCAGGTGAAGCCGCCCCCAATTGTTATGCCTTCAGCGCTCAGTGCAAACTCCTTCGAGCTTGTGAGCACCAATTTATCCGCATCCAAATTCCCGCCAAGCCTGACAGCGGAGAAGTTAATGGAGCCTCCTGCTGAACAGCCGTCGCCTATAAAGATATCACCTCCGATGGTGGCACCATGCGCCTGGATGGCGCGTCCGTCACGGCCAGGAAAGCGAGCACCATTGCAGAACAATGATCCTTCTATCTTGGCACCGCTGAATACAGCTAAAGAAGCCTCAAACCCGCCCGCGAGAAAGACGCCGCCTCCAACGATCGCGTTCTCTGCGCGGATGTCCGAGACGCTCGATCCGTTGCAATTAATGTCCCCGCCGATCCGGGCGCCTCGCAAAAACAAATGCCTGCAACCCTGCATTTCGCGCAGCCACAAGTCCCCTGTGCAAGAGATCCTTTGTGCGTCAAGTCCCGGCGCCTTGCAACCTTTGAAGACCACGCTGCCACGAATATTCGTATCCGCGAAATTGATCGCCTGCGCAAAGGTGCAGTTGATGAACTTCAGGGTAGACTCGATGTGAGCGGACGCCAACTTTAGTTCCTCGTCGACCCAAGCACCAGTAAGCTCAAATACGCTTCCTTTAATCGCGCTATCGATCCCTCCCAGTAGCAGGAACCGAACGAAATTTGCACGAACAATGTTGGCGGGTGACGGAGCGTCCGGGCGTACCTGCCCTGTTGGAACGGGTGATCCGAGCGTCCAGGAAGACAGAAGCTCCGCTTCCTTCTCTGACAGCGGCTCGAGATCCTTCAGACGCCTACGCGCATCCGCCGCACCCCCACGACTTCCTCCGTTGCGCATAAATTGATCCCATTAAAAATAGTCAGCTATTGAATCGGAGAATTGTAGTCGACGGATTGCAATAAGAACATTCGCTAGGCCGACCGTTGAAAATGGAAGCTAGGATTGTTTGGGCGGTCCGCCACGATGTTGCATGACGAAAAGCTGAGGGGCGCTCGGCGCTATGAACGCTTTCCGGCCAGTGCTCGTTTTTCGCCGGAAAGTCATTTCCCTTTTCGATTGGCAATTGACGCGAAACCTTGGCTTCGCTGATGTGACCGTTTGAGCTTTGGCACGGACCGCGCGTCCGCGCACGCTAGGCTGAGCTCGTATCAAGCCCTGCACTCAAACGGAGCAACCCATGATGAAACCGCCGAGCAATACGTTCAGCGTGTCACGCCGTGATGCGCTGAAGAAAACAGGAATTGCCGTTTGCGCCAGCATGCTGCCGCTGGCCTCTTCACTGGGCCAGTCGGTGGCCAACGGCGTGCGCTACCGCCGCTACAACGCGTCGGGACCGCACGGCCCGCGCATACTCAAAAGCTATGCGAAAGCCGTGCGCGCCATGCTCGCGCTGCCGCCGGAAGACCCGCGCAACTGGTATCGCCACGCCATCATCCACACGGTGGACTGCCCGCACGGCAACTGGTGGTTCCTGCCCTGGCACCGCGGCTACCTGGGCTGGTTCGAGCAGATCTGCCGCGAGCTGAGTGGCGATCCCCAGTTCGCGCTGCCGTACTGGGACTGGACGGCCGAGCCCAAAGTCCCGGATGGCATGTTCGACGACATGCTCGACCCGAACCACAGCGCCTACATCCCGACCGCGCCCGACTTCGAGGCGCGGCTCAAGCGTGCGATCGAGAACTCCGGCTACTGGACCTCGCCCGGCGGCGTGTTCCAGCAACGCTCGCAATACGGCCAGCTACTGATGCGCCGGATGCGCTTCGACCCCGACCTGATGTTCGACATCGTGACCGATCCGTCCGGCCGCCTGTTCTACGACCAGCCGGGCGCGCGCGGGCTGCGGCGCGAGCACCCCGAGTTTACGCCGATGACGGCAGCCGCGGTGTCGATCGGCACCATCCATGCCGCGCTGGCGGCGCAGGACTTCACTACCTTCGGCAGCTTCAAGGCGCCGAATCACAGCGCGATGGCGGGCTTCGGCATCCTCGAGGCGCAGCCGCACAACCTGGTGCACCGCTGCGTGGGCTCGCGCGACTGTAACTTTGTCGATGCGATGGGCTTCATGACCGACATGCTCTCGCCCGTCGATCCGATCTTCTTCCTGCACCACGGGAACATGGACCGCCTGTGGGACGTGTGGACGCGCAAGCAGCAAGCGCTTGGCCTGCCGACATTGCCCGCCGGCTCGGAACTGCGGACCGACCTGCCGGACGACCAGAAATCGCCCGAGGAAAAGAACACCGATTACTACCGCTGGGCCAGCGAGCCGATGCTGTTTTTCGTCGACAGCACGGGCGCGCCGGTGGCGAAGACGCGCGGCGGCGACTACGAGGCGATGGCGGCCTTCCACTACGACTATGAGCCCGGGTCGGGCGAGGATGTGGTCGCGCAAGCGAAGGGCAAGCCGAAAGGCCGGCTGGCAGCGCGGCGCGTGTTCAGCGGCAAAGTCGTCGACCGGCTCGGCCGGGGTGGACAGGCGGCCAGTGGTCTTGTGCAGCTCCCGGCCGGCGCCATCGAGCAGGCCACAGCTGCGGGCAGCGTACTGGTCGCGAACCTGACGCTGAACTTCCCGCATTCGGAACACAACGACTATGTCATCGTCGTCAACGGTCCGGACGACCTGTCACAGGTGGATGCGGCCAGCCCGTTCTACGTGGGCGCGATCGCCATGTTCGGCCACCACGCACACGGTGCGGCGCTGTCCTACGTGATACCTCTCGGGCAGAAGCTCGGCCAGGTGGCAGCGGACGGCAACGTGCGGTTGCGCGTTGTGCCGATGCATGCGGCGCACGACGGCATGGGCCATGGGGGCGCCGTGGAGCTGTTGGCGGTGAACGTCGAGGTGTACTGACCGTGGCCACGCACGATACAGTATCGCGGCCGCACTGACTGAACGCGTGGGCAGGGAGACCTGCCCACCCTGCGTTTTCACCGAAGCCGAAAAAAACGGCAGGTGCAACCTGCCGTTTTTACTTTGCCCAGCTGGCGGATCAAGCCAGCTTGCCGTGGCACTGCTTGAACTTCTTGCCGCTGCCGCAAGGGCACGGGTCGTTGCGGCCGACCTTGACGCCCATGTAGCTGTTGGCGTCGCTGCCCACCGGGTCGGGCACGCCGGCCGCCACCGGCGCCATCAGCTCTTCCGGCGCGGCGGCCGGGTTGAACTCGGAGTGCTGGTAGTTGATGTTCTCCAGGTGCGCCACCTGGGCCGCCATCGCCGCCTCGGCCGCTTCGACTTCCTCACGGGTCTGGATGCGGACCGTCATGACCATGCGGATCACTTCGTTCTTGATCATGTCCAGCATGTTCCCGAACAGCTCGAACGCCTCGCGCTTGTACTCCTGCTTCGGGTTCTTCTGCGCATAGCCGCGCAGGTGGATGCCCTGGCGCAGGTGGTCCAGCGCGGCCAGGTGCTCGCGCCAGTGGCTGTCCACGCTTTGCAGCATGACGTTGCGCTCGAAGCCGCCGAACGCTTCCTGGCCCACGATCGATACCTTGGCGCTGTACGACTCTTCGGCGGCGGCCAGCACGCGCTCGAGGATGTCGTCGTCGTTCAGGTTCGGCTCGTCCTGCAGCAGCTGCGACAGCGGTACGTTCAGGCCCCAGTCGTTGGCCAGCACTTGCTCCAGGCTCTTGATGTCCCACTGCTCTTCCACCGACTCGGCCGGCACGTATTCGCGCACCACGTCGGTGAACACGCCGGTGCGCAGCGAGGCGATCAGCTCGGAGATGTCGGCCGCTTCCAGCAGCTCGTTACGCTGGGTGTAGATCACCTTGCGCTGGTCGTTGGCGACATCGTCGTATTCGAGCAGCTGCTTGCGGATGTCGAAGTTGCGGGCCTCGACCTTGCGCTGCGCCGATTCGATCGAACGGGTCACGATGCCCGCCTCGATCGGTTCGCCTTCCGGCATCTTCAGGCGTTCCATGATCGCGCGCACGCGGTCGCCCGCGAAGATGCGCAGGAGCGGGTCGTCCAGCGACAGGTAGAAGCGCGACGAGCCCGGGTCGCCCTGGCGGCCGGCACGGCCGCGCAGCTGGTTGTCCACCCGGCGCGACTCGTGGCGCTCGGTGCCGATGATGTGCAGGCCGCCCTGCGCCACCACGTGGTCGTGCAGCGACTGCCATTCGTCGCGCAGCTTCTGCGACTCCGCCGCCTTCTGCTCCGCCGACATGTCCGGGTTCGCTTCGATGAACTGGATCTGCTTTTCGACGTTACCGCCCAGGACGATGTCGGTACCGCGGCCCGCCATGTTGGTGGCGATGGTGATCATCTTCGGACGGCCCGCCTGCGCCACGATCTCCGCTTCGCGCGCGTGCTGCTTTGCGTTGAGCACGTTGTGCGGCAGCTTGGCCTTGTTCAGGATGCCCGACAGGAGCTCGGAGTTCTCGATCGAGGTGGTACCGACCAGCACCGGCTGGCCGCGCTCGTAGCAGTCGCGGATGTCGTTCACCATCGCCTGGTACTTTTCCTCGGCCGACTTGTACACCTGGTCCTGGCGGTCCTTGCGCTGGCTCGGGCGGTTCGGCGGAACCACCACGGTTTCCAGGCCATAGATCTCCTGGAATTCGTAGGCTTCGGTGTCCGCGGTACCGGTCATGCCCGACAGCTTGGCGTACATGCGGAAGTAGTTCTGGAAGGTGATCGAGGCCAGGGTCTGGTTCTCGTTCTGGATGCGCACGCCTTCCTTGGCCTCGACCGCCTGGTGCAGGCCGTCGGACCAGCGGCGGCCCGTCATCAGGCGGCCGGTGAATTCGTCCACGATCACCACTTCGTCGTTCTGCACCACGTAGTGCTGGTCCTTGTGGTACAGCTTGTGGGCGCGCAGCGCGGCGTACAGGTGGTGGATCAGGGTGATATTGGCGGCGTCGTACAGCGACGCGCCTTCCGGCAGCAGGCCCATGCGGGTGAGGATCTGCTCGGCCTTTTCGTGGCCGGCCTCGGTCAGGAGCACCGTGTGCGCCTTCTCGTCCTTGACGTAGTCGCCCGGCTTTTCAACCTTGCCCTTGCCGTCCGGGGTCTCCTCGCCGATCTGCTCTTCCAGCAGCGGCGGGAGCTCGTTCATCTTGTAGTACAGGTCGGTGTGGTTCTCGGCCTGGCCGGAGATGATCAGCGGGGTGCGCGCCTCGTCGATCAGGATCGAGTCCACCTCGTCGACCACGGCGAAGTTCAGGCCGCGCTGCACGCGCTCGCGCGCGTCGTACACCATGTTGTCGCGCAGGTAGTCGAAGCCGTATTCGTTGTTGGTGCCGTAGGTGATGTCCGACGCGTAAGCTTTCTGCTTGGTGTCGTGGTCCATCTGCGACAGGTTGATGCCGGTCGACAGGCCCAGCCAGCCGTACAGGCGGCCCATCCATTCGGCGTCGCGCTGGGCCAGGTAGTCGTTGACCGTCACCACGTGCACGCCCTTGCCGGCCAGCGCGTTCAGGTACACCGGCAGCGTCGCCATCAGGGTCTTGCCCTCGCCGGTGCCCATCTCAGCGATCTTGCCGTAGTGCAGGACCATGCCGCCAATCAGCTGCACGTCGAAGTGGCGCATCTTGAACACGCGCTTGGCGGCCTCGCGGCACACCGCGAACGCTTCGGGCAGGATGTCATCGAGCGTTTCGCCGTTGGCCAGGCGCGCTTTGAATTCAGGCGTCTTGGCCTGCAGCTCGGCGTCGGAAAGCTTTTCCATCTGCGGCTCGAGCCCGTTAATCTGGCGCACCGTCTTTTGGTATTGCTTGAGCAGCCGCTGGTTGCGACTACCGAAAATCTGGGTCAGTAATGACATGCTTGGAATTCTTCAAAAATACGCGCCGGGATAGATATCAAAATGATATCACTCGAAGACCGCCTGTGGCCGCAAACCGTTGATTTTAGCATGCGGCGTCGCCACACTTGGGGGCTACAGCCGGGATAACAAGTACTTGGGGTCAAAGAAAGTTATCAAACTGAACTGTCCTGCCAGCCGGTGCTGCCAGACGGTCCCGGCTGTGGTATGTTGACGGGATGCAGTTCTCCCACAATGCCCGTCCGGTCCACATTTACGGCACCCGGACCCACAAGACATCCTTCGGCGCCACCGAGTTCCTGCGTGCGAACGACAGGATGGCGGCCCTGCTGCCTGCCGCCATGCGCATGGCGCGCCTGCAGAGCGACTGCGCGGCCCTGCTGCCGGCGATGTTCTCGGCGTGCGACGTGCTCTCGTTCCAGGAGGGCGCGCTGGTGCTGGCCGTGCCCAGTTCGGCGCTGGCGGCGAGGCTCAAGCAGCAGACGCTCAAGCTGCAGAACGGGCTGCAGCAGCGCGGCTGGCAAGTGGACTCGATCAAGCTCAAGGTTCAGGTCACGCGGCCGGTTCCGGAACAGATGAAGATGCGCACGCTCGAACTGCCGCCGACGGCGGTGCAGGCGTTCGAGGATCTGGGCGATGCGCTGCCGCAGACGGCGCAGAATGCGGACCTGATCGCGGCGATCAGGTCGCTGGCGGCCAAGCGCAAACAGCAGGGATGATTTCGTAGGGTGGGCAGGTTTCCTGCCCACGCGTTCGACGTCACGCCGCGTTGACGCTCGCACTGTTTGGACGCGTGGGCAGAAATCTGCCCACCCTACGCGAAGCCGCGCTCAGGTGAGCGCCCACTCGCGCGCCATCTGGCGCACATAGGACACCGGCGCCGTGCCCGGCGCGTCGAAGGAGACGATTTCGTAGGCGTCGCGGTCGGCCAGCAGCGCGCGCAGCAGGTCGTTGTTGAGCGCGTGGCCGGACTTGTGCGCGGTGTAATGGGCCAGCAGCGGATAGCCGACCAGGTACAGGTCGCCGATCGCGTCGAGGATCTTGTGGCGCACGAACTCGTCGTCGTAGCGCAGGCCGTCGGCGTTGAGGATGCGGTACTCGTCCATGACGATCGCGTTCTCGAGCGAGCCGCCGCGGGCCAGGCCCATGCCACGCAGGCTTTCCACGTCCTGCATGAAGCCGAAGGTGCGGGCGCGCGCCACGTCGTGCACGTACGAGACGGTGCCGAAATCGACACTGGCACGCTGCGAGGTGCCGTCCACCGCCGGATGGTTGAATTCGATGAAAAAGTCGAGCTTGAAGCCGTCGTACGGCGACAGGCGCGCCCACTTCTCGTTGGCGCCGCTACCCTGGCGCACTTCGACGTCTTTGAGCACGCGGATGAATTTCTTGGGCGCGGCCTGCTCCTGCACGCCGGCCTGCTGCAGCAGGAAGACGAACGAGGAGGCCGAACCGTCCATGATCGGGATCTCTTCGGCCGAGACGTCCACGTACAGGTTGTCGATGCCAAGGCCCGCGCAGGCGGACATCAGGTGCTCGACGGTGGAGACGCGCGCGCCGTCCCGGACCAGGACCGAGGCCATGCGGGTGTCGCCGACCACTTCGGCACTGGCGGGGAATTCGACCACCGGGTCGAGATCGACACGGCGGAACACAATGCCGGTGTCGACCGCGGCCGGACGCAAGGTCAGCTCGACCTTGGTACCCGAGTGCAGGCCCACGCCGGTGGTGCGCACTACCTGTTTGACGGTTCGTTGTTTGAGCATTGGCCGATTATATCGTAGCGTCGGCTATGTCGCCCGGCCCGGCCTCGGCGGTAGCGCCGATGCGACGCTTTTCATGGATGCTCCGCCTCGGCGTGCACCCGCTCGTGGCGAATCAGGTACAGGCCGCTGGCGATGATGATCGCCGCGCCGGTCAAAGTGTACCGGTCCGGCAGCGTGTGCCAGAGCAGCCAGTCGATCGCCACGCCCCAGGCCAGCGCCGAATATTCGAACGGCGCCACGACCGAGGCCTCGCCATGGCTGAACGCCTCGTTGATGGCGAGCTGGGCGAAGAAACCGCTGACCGCGAGCGTGCACAGCACCGGCAGGTGCGAGGCCGCGACCGGAATCCAGCCCGGCACCGCAAGCACGGTAGCGCCGATTGCCATCATGAGCATCAGCCAGAGCATCATGTGCTCGGCGCGGTCGGTGCGCGCGAGCAGGCGCGCGGCAATCGCGGACACCGCGTACATCACGGCCGCGGCCAGAATGGCCAGCCCGCCGATGCTCAGGAACCCCGAGCCGTCGGGCCGCAGCACGACCAGCACGCCGATCATGCCGGTGCCGATGGCGACCCAGCGCGCCGTCTCGACCTTCTCCTTGAGGATGAAGACCGACAGCGCCGTGATCAGGATCGGGCCGATGAAGAAGATCGTATAGGCCGAGGCCAGCGACAGCTGCCTGACCCCGAACGCGAACAGCGACAGCATCATGATGCCAAGGCCGGCGCGCAGCACCTGCAGCTTCCAGTTCACGCGCAGGGCCGAACCGAACGCGCCGCGCCAGCCGACCCAGGCGAACACCAGCGGCAGCGATGCCATCGAACGCAGCGCCGCCACCTGCATGGCGGGGAAGTGCCCGGCCAGCACCTTCATGGTGGTGTCCATCACCGAGAACATGGCAACTGCGACCAGCATCGCATAGATGCTGCGCAGGTTCGACTGGCGGCGGTTCACAGCCGCCGTTCCATGAATACGGAGAGCGGATCGGGGCCGTAGTCGCCAAACGGTTCGCAGCGCGCAAAGCCGCACCGCTCGTAGAGCCTGATCGCCTCGGGCTGGTGGATGCCAGTTTCGAGCTTGAGCTCGCGCAGTCCGGCCATCGATGCGAACAGCACAATCTGCTCGACCAGCTGCTTGCCGGTGCCCAGGCCGCGCCGCTGTTCGTCCACGAACATGCGCTTGATCTCGCCGTAGCCGTCACGGTTGACGAGCGCGCCGCAGCCGACCGCCGCGCCATCGACGTCGCGCGCAACGAGGAACAGGACGTCGCCCTGCATCAGCGAGGCTGCATCCATCAAATGATTGCTCTCGGATGGGTACAGGCTGGCACAGTAGGCGTCCAGCCGGTCGAGCATGGCCAGCACTTCCGGCTGGTTGGGGGTTTCGGCGTTGATGATCATCGTCGAGCAGGTGTTCAAGGCCGGGCGCGCCCGGCCACAGGTGGTTAGCCCAGCTGCTTGAGCATGGTCTCGGCGTTCGACACTTCGAAGCCGCCCTGCTCCACGTTCAGCTGCTTGACCACGCCGTCCTCGACCAGCATCGAGTAGCGCTGCGAGCGCGTGCCCATGCCGAATTTGGAGGCGTCCATGTCCAGGCCGAGCGCCTTCGAAAATGCCGCGTTCCCGTCCGCCATCATGCGCACGATGCCGGTGGCCTTTTGCTCGCGGCCCCAGGCGCCCATCACGAACGCGTCGTTCACCGAGATGCACCAGATTTCGTCAACGCCTTTGGCTTTCAGTTCGGCCGCATGCTGCACATAGCCCGGCACGTGCTTGGCCGAGCAGGTCGGAGTGAAGGCGCCCGGCAGGCCGAAGATAACGATCTTCTTGCCCTTGACCAGATCGGCCACGTTGAAGGTGTTCGGACCAAGGCTGCAGCCTTCGGTTTCGGTCTCGATGAATTCGGACAGGGTGCCTTCCGGCAGACGGTCGCCAATCTTGATGGTCATGTGGTCTCCTTTACTTAATCAGTTGCCAAGATCGCGAAGTATGCCCGATCCCCGCAATCCTTGCAGGGACCGGCCCATTTCCGCTTGCGCAGCCCGCCAAATGATTGGAAGATGGGCCACCTTAACCGCACGTGTGGGCCCGATGAACAACCAGAACTATCTGCCTGGCGTGAAGGCGCAGTACGAACATCTGCCCTACCCGCCTTGCGATCCGAAGGACGAATACAAGCGGCTGCAGCGCACCTGGCTGGAAGACCTGCCGATGATGAACCACTACTGCTTCCAGGGCCGCGAGACCTTCGGCAACGGGTTTCGCGTCCTGGTAGCAGGCGGCGGCACCGGCGACGCCACCATCTTCCTGGCCGAGCAGCTGCGCGGAACCGATGCGCAGGTCGTGCACCTGGACCTGTCATCGGCGAGCATCGCCATCGCCAAGGAACGCGCCGCGATCCGCAAGCTCGCCAACATCCAATGGGTGCAGGACTCGATCCTCAACCTGCCGTCGCTTGGGTTGGGCGAATTCGATTACATCAATTGCGTGGGCGTGCTGCACCACCTGGCCGACCCGGACGCGGGGCTGTGCGCGTTGAAGCGCGTGCTCAAGGAGCGCGGCGCAATTGCGCTGATGGTGTACGGCGCGATCGGGCGCACCGGCGTGTATCACATGCAGGAGCTGCTGCGGCTGGCGAACCAGGACTGCGTCGAGGGCGAGAAGATCGCACAGGCCAAGGAGGTGCTGGCCGCGCTCCCGCCCGGGAACTGGTATGGCCTTGCGGGGAACCTCTACAACGACAAGGACACCGACGCCGGCATCTACGACTCGCTGCTGCATTCGCAGGACCGGGCGTACACGGTGCCGCAGTTGTACGAATGGCTGGCCGACGGGCACGGCTTCACCATCGAATTGTCGGACGTTGGCCGCGGCCGCTTTCCGTACCTGCCGCAGTTCACGCTAGGGCTGGAAGCTTCGCGCATGCGCGCGCGGCTGGCGCACATGGACGAGCGCGCGCGTCACGCGATGTCCGAGCTGCTGATGGGCGACATCACGCGCCACCTCATGTACCTGACGCGGGGACCGCAAGCGAAGGCGCCGTACGGGGACGCCGACTATGTGCCCTTCTACTTCCACGAGCCGCTGGACCCGTGCGCGCTCGAAACCATGTTCGCACCCAAGAATGGCCTGCCGACGCTGCTGCGCCATCCGCACCTGGGGATGACGGCAGCCGTGGACGCGGGCCGGTACTCGGGCAAGATCCTGCGGCATATCGATGGCCAGCGCAGCTTCGGGCAGATCTTCGACCTGGTGCGGGCCGATCCCGAGGTGCGCGGCCGGTCGCCCGACAACGCCACGCTGTTCGCCGATTTCAAACCGGTGTATGAGCTGCTCAACGCGATCGAGCGCATCCTGCTGCGCCACTCATCGGTGCCGGCGCAAACGTAGGGTGGGCAGGTTTCCTGCCCACGCGTTCAACGGAGCATGCTTGACCTGAACGAGTGGGCGGGAGACCCGCCCACCCTACAAAGAAAAACGGGACGGCATGCCGTCCCGTCTTTTTTCGACCAACCAGCGATCAGTCAGCCTGCTTGCGCAGGAACGCCGGAATGTCGTAGGTTTCGACACCGTTGCGCTGCATCGCCTGCACCTGCTCCGATGCCTGCTCGCGGCGCCACACGGCCGGCTGCTTCATGCCGCCCATGGCGTCGCCGCCGGCCGAACCCATGGTCACGCCGTTGCCCATCGACGGAGTGCCGGCAGCCATGATCGGGGCATTGTGAGTGCCCGTGCGCAGCACCGGGGTCTGCACCAGCTGGATGTTCTTCTTGCCCTTGCCAAGGCCAGTGGCCACCACGGTCACGCGCAGGTCGTCGCCCATGCTGTCGTCGTAGGCGATACCTTGTGCGATCGCGGCATCCGGAGCGGCAAACGCGCGCACCGCAGCCATGACTTCCTTGATCTCCTTGCCCTTCAGGTTGCGGCTTGCGGTCACGTTGACCAGCACGCCGCGCGCGCCCGACAGGTCCACGCCGTCCAGCAGCGGCGAGGCGATCGCCTGCTCGGCCGCGATGCGGGCGCGGTCCACGCCGGCTGCGGTGGCGGTGCCCATCATGGCCTTGCCCTGCTCGCTCATGATGGTCTTCACGTCGTTGAAGTCCACGTTGATGTGGCCCGGCACGTTGATGATCTCGGCAATACCGGCAACGGCGTTGTTCAGCACGTCGTCGGCATGCTTCATCCAGTCGAGCATCGACTCGTCTTCGTAGATGTCTTCCAGCTTCTCATTGAGGATGATGATCAGCGAATCGACATGCTTGGACAGCTCCTCGAGGCCGGTTTCGGCGATGTCCATGCACTTGCCGCCTTCGTAAGAGAACGGCTTGGAAACGACCGCCACGGTCAGCGCGCCCATATTCTTGGCAACCTCCGCCACCACCGGCGCGGCGCCGGTGCCGGTGCCGCCGCCCATGCCGGCAGCGATGAACACCATGTGCGAGCCGCGCAGCGCGTCTTCGATGCGGGTGCGGCTTTGCTCGGCCAGCTGGCGGCCCACGTCCGGACGCATGCCCGCGCCCAGGCCCGAATCGCCGATCTGGATGATGTTGTGGGCGGTGGACGCCGCCAGCGCCTGCGCGTCCGTGTTTGCGGCGATGAACTCGACACCGGACACACCCTTGTTGATCATGTGCTGAACCGCGTTACCACCAGCGCCGCCGACACCAACGACCTTGATGATGGTCCCGAGGGCTGCGTTATCCACCATATCGAACTCCATGTTTTGCTCCTGATATCAAATGCCGTTTCCAAGCGCCAGGTCTCATAAGCCTCTATCAGGCCTGGAGATTGAAAACTGCGGTTTTATTTTAAAAAACTGTTTATTCCGTATTACCTAATTCTTGAACCCGCCTGCCGTTAAAAATTCCCCAAGACCCACTCCTTCACCCGCTGCCACACCGCATTGATCGAGCCATCCTGACGAGTCACGATATGCCCGCGCAAATACTGCTTCTTCGCTTCCAGCAGCAGGCCGAGCACAGTCGCATAGCGCGGACTGCGCACGACATCAGCCAGCTGGCCGCGATAGTCCGGCGTGCCAAGGCGCGCCGGCTTCAGGAAAATGTCTTCTGCCATCTCGATCATGCCCGGCATGATCGAGCTGCCGCCGGTGAGCACGATGCCCGACGAGAGCACGCCCTCGTAGCCGGAGTCGCGCACCACCTGGTGCACCATCGCAAACAGTTCCTCCACGCGCGGCTCGATCACGGCCGCCAGCGCCTGGCGCGACAGCGAACGCGGGCCGCGATCGCCAATGCCGGGCACTTCGAGCGTTTCGCCCGGATCGGCCAGCACCTGCTTGGCCACGCCGTAGCGGATCTTGATTTCTTCAGCCTCGCCGGTCGGGGTGCGCAGCGCCATGGCGATGTCGCTGGTGATCTGGTCGCCCGCGATCGGGATCACGGCGGTGTGGCGGATGGCGCCGTCGGAGAACACCGCGATGTCGGTGGTGCCGCCGCCGATGTCGATCAACACCACGCCCAGTTCCTTCTCGTCATGGGTGAGCACGGCGTCGGCCGAGGCCATCGGCTGCAGAATCAGGTCCGACACCTCAAGGCCGCAGCGGCGCACGCACTTGACGATGTTCTGCACCGCCGACACCGCACCGGTCACGATGTGCACCCGCACTTCCAGGCGAATGCCGCTCATGCCGATCGGCTCGCGCACGTCTTCCTGGTTATCGACGATGAACTCCTGCGGCACCGTGTGCAGCAGCTGCTGGTCGGTCGGAATGTTGACCGCCTTGGCCGTTTCGATCACGCGCGCCACGTCGGTCGCGGTGACTTCCTTGTCCTTGATCGCCACCATGCCGCTCGAGTTGAACGAGCGGATATGACTGCCGGCGATGCCCGCATAGACGTTGCGGATCTTGCAGTCGGCCATGAGCTCCGCTTCTTCGAGCGCGCGCTGAATCGATTCGACCGTCGCCTCGATGTTCACGACAACGCCCTTCTTCAACCCTTTGGACTCGTGCTGCCCCAGTCCGATGACCTCGTGGCGCCCATCGGGCATCACTTCGGCCACCACCGCCACCACCTTCGAGGTGCCGATGTCGAGGCCGACGATCAGGTTTTTCGCGTCTTTTGTCATTTTCGCCTGCTGTTTTTAAGTATGCTTGGTTGTCTTGCTTGAATTGGTCTTCTTTGCCGGCTTCACCGGCTTGGTCGCGTCACTTGGCACCATCAGCGCGCTCGACGCCAGCGCCAGCCCGTTCGAGTAGCGCATGTCGATGCTGTCGATGCGTCCTTCCTGCAGCCGCGCGACGAGCTGCGGATAGATCCCCACCAGCCGCTGCACCCGGTTCCTGAGCGTGGTGCGGTCCTGCTCGCGGCCCAGTGCCACCCGCATGCCGTTGTCCAGCTTGACCGTCCACGCGTAGCGGCTCGACAGGCTGAGCGCCTCGGGCGCCAGCTTGATCGGCGCGAACCAGCCACGCAGCTCGGCAAAGCGCGCCAGCACTTCCTTTTCGCTGCCGGGCGGTCCGTCGAACGCGGGCAGCGGCAGCGTGCGGTCCTCGTCGGCCTCGGCCAGGTTGGCGGTGAACACGTCGCCCTTCACCGACAGCAGCCGGCCGTCCTCGCCCCAGGTGCCCAGCGCCTCGTGCTCTTCCACGTCCACGATCAGTTCGTTCGGCCACTCGCGGCGCACAGTCGCGCGGCGCACCCAGGGCACCGCCTCGAACACGTTGCGTACCTGGTCCAGGTTGGCGGTGAAGAAGTTCCCCTTGAGCTTCCCCACGACCCCGTTGCGGACCGTCAGTTCGTTCACGTGCTTCAGGCCGATGCCGTACATGCTCTCCACGCGCACCGTGCGCAGCGTGAACATCGGCCGCTGCGACAGCCACCACACCCCGGATGCGATACAGGCGAGCACCGTCAGGGCCATCAGGCCGCTGGCGGTCGCATTCAGGGTTCGGACGTCGTGCCACATGGTCTGGTCAGGCTTCCTTCTTATTTTTTCTGCTGGCCGATCTTCAGCCGTGCGGAGCGCAGGATCTCCACGCACAGGTCTGCGTATTCCAGCCCGATCGCGCGGCCCGCCATCGGCACCAGCGAATGGCCGGTCATGCCGGGCGAGGTGTTCGCCTCAATCAGGAAGGGCTTGTTGTCGCGGGAGCGCAGCAGGACGTCGATGCGCGCCCAGCCTTCGCAGCCGAGCGCATTGAATGCGTCCACCGCGATGCGCTGGATCGCGGCGGTGGTCGCTTCATCGATGTGCGCCGGGCAGTAGTACTTGGTGTCGTCGGTGAAGTACTTGTTCTGGTAGTCGTAGTTCCCCTCCGGCGCGACGATCTCCACGATCGGCAACGCGCGCGCGGTCTTGCCGCGGCCGAGCACCGTCACGGTCAGCTCGCGCCCGGCGACAAATTCCTCGGCCAGCACTTCCTCGTCAAAGCCCGCCGCAAGCTCGTACGCCGCTTTCATGTCGGGGGCCGCTACCACCTTGGTGATGCCGATGGTCGAGCCCTCGTGGGGCGGTTTGACGATCAGCGGCAGGCCGAGATCGGCGGCTACCTTGCCCAGGTCGGTGTCGCCCTCCAGCACGGCGTAACGCGGAGTCGGCAGGCCATGCTGCAGCCAGATCTTCTTGGTGGTGATCTTGTCCATGGCCACGGACGAGGCCATCACGCCACTGCCGGTATAGGGAATGCCGAGCTGTTCGAGCACGCCTTGCAGGCTGCCGTCCTCGCCGTAGCGGCCGTGCAGCGCGATGAACACGCGGTCGAATTTTTCGGCGGCCAGTTCGGCCAGCGAGCGCTCGGCCGGGTCGAAGCCATGGGCGTCGATGCCACGGCTCTTCAATGCTTCGAGCACGCCGTTGCCGGACATGATCGACACGTCGCGTTCGGCCGAGCGGCCGCCGAACAGCACGCCGACCTTGCCGAACGACTTGGCGTCAGTTGTGGAAAGTACGCTCACGATGAAGCCTTTTGGGTTGTCAGTTGATGGGGGACGCCGCTGATCGAGCCTGCGCCCATGGTGATGACGACATCGCCGTCACGCGCCGCATTCATGATTGCGGCCGGCATGTCGGCAATCGCCTGCACAAAGATCGGTTCCACCTTGCCGGCGGCGCGCAGCGCGCGCGCCAGCGAACGGCCGTCGGCGCCGACGATGGGTGCCTCGCCGGCCGCATACACCTCGGCCAGCAGCAGCACATCCACGCTGGAAAGCACGTGCACGAAATCCTCGAACAGGTCGCGGGTGCGCGTGTAGCGGTGCGGCTGGAAGGCCAGCACCAGCCGGCGGCCCGGGTAGGCGGCGCGCGCGGCGGCCAGCGTGACCCGGGTTTCGACCGGATGGTGGCCGAAGTCGTCCACCAGCGCAAAGCTGCCGCCGCTGGGCAGCGCAATCTCGCCGTAACGGGTGAAGCGCCGGCCCACGCCGCGGAACTCGGCCAGGCCACGGGCGGTCGCGGCATCGTCCAGCCCGATCTCGCGCGCGATCGCGATCGCGGAGCAGGCATTGAGCACGTTGTGCATGCCGGGCTGGTTGAGCACGAATTCGGTGTCCGGGTAGCCCTGCTGGCGCACGGTAAAGCGCATCTGCAGGCCGTCGGCGCGGGCGTTCAGGGCGCGCACCTCGGCGTCTTCCGAGAAGCCGTAGGTGGTCACGGGCTTGGTTACCTGCGGCAGGATCGAGCGCACGTGCGCATCGTCGACGCACATCATGGCGCGGCCGTAGAACGGCAGCCGGTGGGTGAAGTTCACGAAGGCCGCCTTGAGCTTTTCGAAGTCGTGCTCATAGGTGTCCATGTGGTCGGCGTCGATGTTGGTGATCACCTCGATCATCGGCGACAGGTTCAGGAACGAGGCATCCGACTCGTCCGCCTCGGCCACGATGTATTCGCCCGAGCCGAGTTTGGCGTTGGCGCCGGCGCTGTTCAGGCGCCCGCCGATCACGAAGGTGGGATCGAGCCCGCCTTCGGCCAGCACCGACGCGACCAGGCTGGTGGTGGTGGTCTTGCCGTGGGTGCCGGCGATGGCGATGCCACGCTTTAAGCGCATCAGTTCGCCCAGCATGATCGCGCGCGGCACGACGGGGATCTTGGCTGCGCGCGCGGCCACCACCTCGGGATTCGATTCGTTGACGGCGGTAGAGGTGACCACCGCATCAGCGCCCAGGATGTTCTCGGCAGCGTGCCCCACGGTCACGCGCGCGCCCAGCTGCGTCAGGCGCTGGCTGGCCGCGTTGCTCGTCAGGTCCGAGCCGGACACCTTGTAGCCCAGGTTGAGCAGCACCTCGGCGATGCCGCTCATGCCGCTGCCGCCGATGCCGACGAAGTGAATGTGCTTGATCTTGTGTTTCATCCGCCCTGCCCCGCCAGTTGTTCGAGTACGCCAGCGATTGCCTCGTTGGCGTTGCGCTGACCCACTGCCTGCGCGGCTTCCGCCATGCGCAGGCAATCGTCGCGCGAAGTTTGTTGCAGCAGCTGCGCCAGCCGCGCTGCGTTCAGTTCTGCCTGCGGCAGGTGCACTGACGCCTTCTGCTTTTCCATCCAAATCGCGTTGTCGCGCTGGTGGCTGGTGGTGCTCACCATCAGCGGCACCAGCACGCTGGCCACGCCTGCCGCCGTCAGCTCCGACACGGTGATCGCGCCGGCGCGGCAGATCACCAGGTCGGCATTGGCATATTCGGCCGCCATGTCGTCGATGAAGTCGAGCACGGTGGCCTTCACGCCCGCCTGGGCGTACGCCGCGCGCAGCGCGTCGATGTTCTTCTTGCCCGACTGGTGCGTCACCACGGGACGCGCGCCTTCCGGGATCATCGCCAGCGCGGCGGGCACGGCGTCGTTGAGCACCTTGGCGCCCAGGCTGCCGCCCACCACCAGCACGTTGAGCGGGCCGGTGCGGTTGGCGAAGCGGCGCGCCGGCGCCGGCATCTCGAGGATCTCCTTGCGCACCGGGTTGCCAGTGACGACCGCCTTGCCGGCGGCGGCGCCGAAATCGGCCGGGAAACCGAACATCACCTTTTGCGCCATCGGCGCGAGCGTCTTGTTCGACAACAGCAGCGCAGCGTCGGCGTTGACCAGCGCGAGCGGAATGCCCTTCAGGCGCGCCATCATGCCGCCGGGGACGCAGACATAGCCGCCCATGCCCAGCACCACGTCGGGCTTGCGGCGGCCCAGGTACTTGAGCACCGCGCCGAAGCTGGCCGCCATCTTGAACGCGCCGGTGATGGTGTGGCCAATGCCCTTGCCGCGCATGCCGGCAAAGTCGATCACGTCCATCTCGATGCCGTGGCGCGGCACGATGTCGCGCTCCATGCCGTGCGCGGTGCCGAGCCAGCTCACTTCCCAGCCGCGCTCGCGCATCGTCTGCGCGATCGCGATGCCGGGGAAGATGTGCCCGCCCGTGCCGGCTGCCATGATCATCAGGCGCTTCATTGGCGGCCTCCCCGCATGCGCACGCGATTTTCGTAGTCGATGCGCAGCAAAATGGCCAGGCCCACGCAGTTGAACAGCACGCCCGAGCCGCCGTAGCTCATCAGCGGCAGGGTCAGGCCCTTGGTCGGGAGCAGGCCCAGGTTCACGCCCATGTTGATGAAGGTTTGCACGCCGATCCAGATGCCGATGCCTTTAGCGGCCAGGCCGGCGAAGGTCTGGTCCAGGGCAATGGCCTGGCGGCCGATGTCGAAGGCGCGCTTGACCAGCCAGTAGAACAGGCCGACGACGACCAGCACGCCAACCAATCCAAGCTCCTCGCCGATCACGGCCATCAGGAAGTCGGTGTGCGCTTCGGGCAGGTAATGCAGCTTTTCCACGCTGTTGCCAAGGCCGACGCCGAAGATCTCGCCGCGGCCGAAGGCGATCAGCGAGTGGGTCAGCTGGTAGGCCTTGTCGAGCGCGTTCCCTTCCTGCCAGGGGTCGAGGTAGGCGAACATGCGGGCGCGGCGGAACGGCGAGAGCGCGATGATCGAGGTGAACACCAGCACCAGGATCGCGCCGATGCCGCCGAACCAGACCATGTTGAAGCCGCCCAGAAACAGGATGCCCATCGAGATGCAGACGATGACGCCGAATGCGCCCAGGTCTGGCTCGAGCAGGAGCAGCATGCCCACCACGCCCATGGCCACCGCCATCGGCATGAAGCCCTTGGTCAGCTTGTGCATGTACTGCTGCTTGCGCACCGTGAAGTCGGCCGCGTACAGCACGGCGACGATCTTCATGATTTCGGACGGCTGCAGGTTGAACACCTTGAGCGAGAGCCAGCGGCGCGAGCCGTTGACCGAGACGCCGACGCCCGGCACCAGCACTACCACCAGCAGCAGCAGCGTGGCGACGAACATCAGCGGCGCCAGGCGCTGCCAGGTGGCGATCGGGATGCGGAACACGAGCAGGCCGGCCAGCAGCGAAATGCCGATGAACAGGGCCTGGCGGACCAGGAAGTAGCTGGTCTTGTTGCCAAGGTAGGAGAACTTGGGCGAATCCGGCAGCGCGATCGAGGCCGAATACACCATCACCATCCCGAACAGCATCAGGATCACCGTGACCCAGACCAGCAGCTGGTCGTACTCCATCATGCGCGATGGACGGGCGGCGCTCGCCGCCGCGACCGCGTCGCTGGAACCGCCGCCGAAACTGAAGGGGATCTGGAAGGCCATCAGATGTCCTGCCCCTTCTCCAGCGCGAGCTCGCGCACGGCTTCGACGAACACCTGCGCGCGGTGTGCGTAGTTGGTGAACATGTCCAGGCTGGCGCAGGCCGGCGACAGCAGCACCGCGTCGCCCGGCTTGGCCAGGCCGCTGGCGCGGCGCACTGCTTCGGCCAGGCCCGGCAGGTCGAACATCGGCACGCCGGACGGCTCGATTCCCTCGCGCACAGCCGGCGCGTCACGGCCGATCAGCAGCACCGCGCGCACGTAGCGCGAGCACGGCTCGGCCAGCGGCGAGAAGTCCTGGCCCTTGCCGTCGCCGCCGGCGATCAGCACGATCTGCTGGCCTTCGCTGGTGAAAGCCTTGCCCAGGCCCTGCAGCGCGGCCACGGTGGCGCCCACGTTGGTGCCCTTGCTGTCGTCGTAGTAGTCCACGCCGTCGATCGACGCGACCAGCTCGACGCGGTGCGGCTCGCCCGCGTACTCGCGCAGGCCGTGCAACAGCGGCGCCAGCGGCAGGCCGACCGAGCGGCACAGCGCCAGCGCGGCCAGCGCGTTGGAGGCGTTGTGCAGGCCGCGAATGCGCAGCGCGTCGGCCGGCATCAGGCGGCTGATGGTGAACTCCACCGGCGGGGCCGGCTCGTTTTTCTTGCGCTTTTTCTCGGGCTCGTCGCTCGATGCGACACCGGAGGACAGCCACAGCACGCCGCGCTCGTTGACCAGGCCAGAGCTGTCGGCCGCATCGGGCTCGTTCAGGCCGAAGGTGACGACCTTCGCATCCGGCGCGGTCATGCGCATCACGGTCGCGTCGTCGCGGTTGAGCACGCGCACGGTGTGCTCGCCAAAGATACGCGCCTTGTCTGCCGCATAGGCCGCCATGCTGCCGTGCCAGTCCAGGTGGTCCTGGGTCACGTTGAGCACGGTGGCGGCATCGGCGTCAAGGCTATAGGTGGTGTGCAGCTGGAAGCTCGACAGCTCCAGCACCCATGCCTGCGGCAGCTCGTCCAGGTTCAGCGCCTCGCGCAGCACGTCCAGCGCGGCCGGGCTGATGTTGCCGGCCACCCTGGTGGTCAGGCCGGCGCGGCGGCACAACAGGCCGGTCAGGCTGGTGACTGTGGTCTTGCCGTTGGTGCCGGTGATGGCGATGACCCTGGGCGCATAGCCGCGCTCTTCTTTCAGCGCGGCCAGCGCCTGCGCGAACAGTTCGATCTCGCCCCACAGCGGAATGCCGCGTTCGGCCGCTGCCGGCGCGATCGCTGCCAGCTCGCGGTTCGGGCCCAGGCCCGGGCTGACGGCGACAAAGTCCACGCCGTCGAGCAGGCTGGCCTCCAGCGGACCGCCCACGAATTCGGCGTCGGCCGCGATTGCGCGCAAGGTGGGCAGGCGGTCCGGCGCGGTGCGGGTGTCGGCCACGCGCAGGCGCGCGCCGCAACGGGCCAGCCATTGCGCCATCGCGAGCCCGGATTCCCCGAGCCCCAGCACCAGTGCGAATTTGCCTTGATAGTTCATGTCAGCGCAGTTTCAGGGTCGACAAACCAACCAGTACCAGCATCATGGTCACGATCCAGAAGCGGACCACGACCTTCGTTTCCTTCCAGCCCTTCTGTTCGAAGTGGTGGTGCAGCGGCGCCATCAGGAACACGCGGCGCCCCTGCCCGTAACGCTTTTTCGTGTACTTGAACCAGCCGACCTGGATGATCACCGACAGCGTCTCGGCCACGAAGATGCCGCCCATGATGAACAGGACGATCTCCTGGCGCACGATGACCGCGATGGTGCCGAGCGCGCCGCCCAGCGCCAGCGCGCCGACGTCGCCCATGAACATCTGCGCGGGGTGCGCGTTATACCAGAGGAAGGCCAGGCCCGCGCCCGCCATCGCGCCGCAGAACACCAGCAGCTCGCCGGCGCCCGGAATGTGCGGGATGAACAGGTATTTGGAATAGGTGACGCTGCCGGTCAGGTAGGCGAACAGGCCCAGCGCGCCGCCCACCATCACGGTCGGCATGATGGCCAGGCCATCCAGGCCATCGGTGAAGTTGACCGCGTTCGACGCGCCCACGATCACGCAGTAGGTCAGCGCGATGAAGCCCCACACGCCCAGCGGATAGCTGATGGTCTTGAAGAACGGGACGATCAGGTCGGCCTTGGGCGGCAGGTCCATCGAGAAGCCCGACTGCACCCAGGCGAAGAACAGCTCCCACACCTGCCACGGGGTCGCCGCCGACACCGAAAACGCCAGGTACAGCGCCGAGGTGATGCCGATCAGGGACATCCAGAAGTACTTCTCGCCCGAACGCATGCCCTCGGGGTCCTTGTAGACCACCTTGCGGTAGTCGTCCACCCAGCCGACCGCGCCAAAGCCGAGCGTGACGACGAACACCGGCCAGATCAGGCGGTTGGACAGGTCGCACCACAGCAGGGTCGAAATGCCGATCGAAATGAGGATCAGCACGCCGCCCATGGTCGGGGTGCCGTGCTTTTGCAGGTGGGTTTGCGGGCCGTAGGTACGCACTGCCTGGCCGACCTTCATCGCGGTCAGCTTGCGGATCACCGCCGGGCCAAAGCCCAGGCCGAGCGTGATCGCCGTGATGGTGGCGAACACCGCACGGAAAGTGATGTAGTTAAAAACGCGCAGGAAGCTAAAATCCTGCTGAAAGTATTGTGCCAGCCAAAGCAGCATGTCAGTGGGCTTCCTTCCCTGTGTTTTGTGATCCGACGAGGTGCTGGACCACGCGCTCCATCTTCATGAAGCGCGAGCCCTTCACCAGCACAGTCGCGGTTGATTCGCTGCCCAGTTGTGTATCCAGTGCTGCCAATAATTCGTCGAACTGCTCGAAGTGCCGCGCGCCCGAGCCGACCATGTGACGGGTCAGGTCCCCGGTGACGAGCACATTGTCGATGCCGCGGCTGTTGGCGTAAGCACCGATCTCTTCGTGAAACTGCTGCCCCTGCGTGCCGACTTCGCCCATGTCGCCCAGCACCAGGATGCGCGGCGACGGCGCTTGCGCGAGCACGTCGATCGCGGCGCGCACCGAATCCGGGTTGGCGTTGTAGCTGTCGTCGATCACGGTCGCGCCGTTCGCGGCCTGCTTGCGCTGCTGGCGCCCGCCGACCGGCGCAAAGCTCTCCAGCCCACGCACGATCGCGTCCTGCTCGATGCCGGCGGCAAGCGCGCAGGCGATCGCGGCCAGCGCATTGCGCACGTTGTGCTCCCCCGCCGCCGCCAGTTTGACGGTGAACTGCGCGTCGATCATGCCGACCGTGAGTTCGCTGCCAAAGCCCGTGGGTGTGTAGCTGGCGTGCACGTCGCACGCGCCATCCAGGCCAAAGGTGACGGTGCGGCGCTCGCCGCGGCTTTGCGCCAGCTCCTGCCACAAGGCGGTATAGGTGTCGTCGCCGGGGAACACCGCCACGCCATCCTTGGGCAGCGATGCGAACACCGATCCGTTTTCGCGCGCCACCGCTTCCACGGTGTGCATGAACTCCTGGTGTTCGCGCTGCGCGTTGTTGACCATGCCAATGGTCGGGGCGGCGATGGCGGCCAGGCGGCCGATTTCGCCCGGGTGGTTCATGCCCATCTCGACCACGGCGGCGCGGTGCGTCGCTTCCAGGCGCATGAGCGTGAGCGGCAGGCCGATCTCGTTATTCAGGTTGCCCTGCGTGGCCAGGCGCTGCGCTTCGCCGAACGCGGCCGCCAGGATCGATGCGATCATCTCCTTGACCGTGGTCTTGCCGTTGCTGCCGGTGACCCCGATGACCGGAATGTCGAATTTGCTGCGCCACCAGTTGGCGATCTGGCCCAGCGCGGTGAGCGTATTGGGCACCACGATGGCCGGCAGCGTGAAGCCATCCGGCAGTTTTTCGACGACGACCGCCGCCACACCCTTGCCTGCCACCTGGGCCAGGAAGTCGTGGCCGTCGAAGTTCTCGCCGCGCAGCGCGACGAACAGCTGCCCGACCTGCACATTGCGGCTGTCGGTCGACACGCCATCGAACGAGGCGTTCTGCGTCATGCGCGCGCCTGCGATGGACGGAATCATGAGTGCCAGCGATCCGCGCATATCAATTGGTCCTTAACATCGTAACGCGTGCGGTCAGGGCCAGCACGGCGTGTTCGGCGTCGGAAAACGGCATCTTCCGGCCCTTGATTTCCTGGTAGGGCTCGTGGCCCTTGCCGGCCACCAGGATCACGTCCTGCTTGCCGGCCTGCTTCACGGCCAGCAGGATCGCGGCGGCGCGGTCCTCGATGGCCTGGTAACGCGAGCTCGGGTGGTCCGGGTTCATGCCCGCCACGATCTGCGCGATGATCGCGCCCGGCTCCTCGCTGCGCGGGTTGTCGCTGGTGACGAGCACGTGGTCGGCGCTTTGGGCGATCGCGCCCATCTGCGGGCGCTTGCCCGGGTCGCGGTCGCCGCCGCAGCCGAACACGCACCACAGCTGGCCGCCGCGCTCGATTGCGACCTGGCGCAGCGCCTCCAGCGTTTTTTCCAGCGCGTCGGGCGTGTGCGCGTAATCGATCACGATCATCGGCGCATCCTGCCCGCCCACCTGCTGCATGCGGCCCGGGGCCGGCGCCAGCGACTCGATCGCGTCCACCGCGGCCTTGAGCGGCGTGCCCTTGGCCAGCAGCGCGCCCATCACGGCCAGCGCATTGCTGACGTTGAAGTGGCCCACCAGCTGGGTCTTGACGTTGGCGCCGCCGAATGGCGAATCGAGATGGAATTCGGTGCCGGCGTTGCGGCTCTTCAGGTTCGACGCGCGCAGGATAGCCACGCCCTCGATGGCCGGCTGCTCTGCCTTGCCGCGCAGCGTGTAGCCGGTGACCGGCAGCTGCGCGAAGTGCTCGCGCAGGTGCGCCACGATGCGCCGGCCGGCGGGGTCGTCCAGGTTGACCACGGCCGCCTTCAAGCCCGGCCACTCGAACAGCTTGAGCTTGGCCGCTTCATAGCTTTCCATGTCGCCGTGGTAGTCGAGGTGGTCGCGTGTGAGATTGGTAAAAATCGCCACGTCGAAATGCATGCCCGCCGCGCGCTGCTGGTCCAAACCGATGGAGGATACCTCGATCGCAAGCACGGTGGCGCCCGCATCGCGCACTTCAAGCAGCTTGCGGGCCAACAGTACCGGATCGGGCGTGGTAAAGCCGGTCGGGTCGAACTGTGGCTCGGCGCGTCCCTTGAACATGCCCACGCCCAGCGTGCCGATCACCGATGCGGTCTCGCCCAGCCGCGCGAAGGCCTGGCCGAGCCAGACCGCGCACGAGGTTTTGCCGTTGGTGCCGGTCACGCCCACGGTGAACATGCCCGCATCCGGATGGCCCAGGCACGCGTGCGCGATCGGGCCCGCGTTCTGCTTCAGGTCGGCCACCGCCAGGTGCGGCACGGCGAGCGAGTCGTCCCAGGCAAAGCCGCGCTCTTCGAACACGACGGCGGCGGCGCCGTTTTCCACCGCCTGCGCGATGTATCGGCGGCCATCGCCGGCTTCACCCGGCCAGGCGAAGAACACGTCGCCCGCGCGTACGAGGCGCGAATCGGACACCAGCCGGCCCTGCGGCGCGCTGGCGCGGATCCACTGGCAGATGTCGGTAAGGCTGGCGCCCATCAGTTTTCCTCCTCGAGGGGGTGTTCGGGGATGATGATGTCGGTCACGCTCGAATCGGGCGCCACGTTCTCGGCGCGCAGGGCGTTGGCGGCCAGCGCGGCGAAGGTCGGCGCGGCCACGCCGCCGCCGGTGTGGATCGCGCCCGCCGGGTCGCTGATCATCACGGCGATGACGAAGCGCGGGTTCGACAAGGGGGCAATGCCGGCGAACACGCCGTCGTAGCGGGTCTGCGAGTAGCGGCCGTCCACCACCTTTTGCGCGGTGCCGGTCTTGCCGCCCACGCGATAGCCCGGCACCTGCGCCTGCACCGCGGTGCCGCCCGGCTGCACCACGGTCTCGAGCATGGTGCGCATCTGCGCCGCGGTTTTGGCCGAGATGACCTGCTGGCCGACCGGCTGCTCGGTCACCTTCTGGAACGACAGCGGGATGATGTCGCCGTTGCGCGCAAAGATCATGTACGAGCGCGCCAGCTGCAGCAGCGACACCGAGATGCCCTGGCCGAAAGCCATGTTGGCCTGCTCGATCGGGCGCCACGATTTGTAGGGACGCACGCGGCCGGCCACCGCGCCGGGGAAGCCGAAACGCGGCGCCTGGCCGAAGCCGAGCTTGGTGAACAGCTCCCACATCTCCTGCGGCGGGGTCGCCAGGGCAATCTTGGACACGCCGATGTTGGACGACTTCTGGATGATCTGGCTGACGTTGATCACGCCGTGCGGGTGGGTGTCGCGCACGACGTTGGGCCCGATCTGCATGCGGCCGTTGCCGGTGTCGAACAGGGTGTCCGGCGTGACGCGGCCCTTGTCCAGCGCCAGCGCCACGGTGAACGGCTTGAGCGTGGAGCCGGGCTCAAAGGTGTCGGTGATGACGCGGTTGCGCAGCTGCTCGCCGGTCAGGTTGCGGCGGTCGTTCGGGTTGTAGCTCGGCCAGTTAGCCAGCGCCAGCACTTCGCCGGTGTGCACGTCGAGCACCACCGCCGCGCCAGCCTTGGCGTGGAATTTGTCCACCGCGTTCTTGATGCTGGTGAAGGCGATGTACTGCAGCTTGCTGTCCACCGACAGCGTGAGGTCGCGGCCGTCGTGCGGCTCGCGCGACATGCCCACGTCCTCGACGATGTGGCCGAGACGGTCCTTGATCACGCGGCGGCTGCCGGTCATGCCCACCAGCGTCTTCTGCTGCGACAGCTCGAATGCTTCCTGGCCCACGTCCTCGACGTTGGTGAAGCCCACCAGGTGCGCCATCACCTCGCCCTGCGGGTAGAAGCGCTTGTATTCCTTGCGGGTGTCGATGCCGTCGATCTTGAGCTTCTCGATTTTTTCGACCACGTCCATCTCGACCTGGCGCTTCAGGTACACGAAGGTGCGGTCCGAGTCGAGCTTCTTGCGCAGCTCAGGCTCGGTCATCTCGAGCAGGCGCGCCAGCTCGCGCAGCTTTTCCGGCGGCGCGGCCAGCACGTCTTCGGGGATCGCCCACACCGCCTTGACCGGGAGCGACGAGCCCAGCACCTGGCCATTGCGGTCGAAGATCTTGCCGCGGATGGCCGGCAGTTCGAGCGTGCGTTCGTAGCGGCTGGCGCCCTGCTTTTGCAGGAACTTGGTGGACATGGCCTGCAGCCACAGGGCGCGCGCGCCCAGCGCAAGGAAGGCTGCGAACAGGATGAACAGCACCAGGCGCGAGCGCCAGTCCGGCACGCGCACCGCCAGCACCGGGCTGGTCGAGAAGGCGACGCCCTTGGATGCGGCAACCCGCGCGCTGCCGGTGTTCGCGCTGCGCCTCATTTGTCCCCTTCCGTCAGGTACTGCGTGCGCGCCGGGGTCAGCGGGGTCATGTTCAGTTCCGAGCGCGCGATCTGCTCGATGCGCTCGTTCTTGCCCAGCGCCGACTGGTCCAGCTGCAGCTGCGCCCAGTCGATGTCGAGCTGGCGCGCCTGCTGCTGCAGCCGTTCCAGCTCGATGAACAGGTGGCGCGCCTGATAGCGCGCGTTCACGACCGACAGCGCGCAGCCCACCACCAGGGTCGAGAGCACGACGTTGACCTTGCCGTTCACGCCGCCTCCTTGACGCGTTCGGCCACGCGCAGCACCGCCGAGCGGGCGCGCGGGTTGGCGGCCACTTCGTCGACGGACGGCTTGAGCCTGGCGATGAGCTTCATCTGCGGCTGCGGCAGGTCGGCGGCCTTGATCGGCAGGCGGCGGTCGGGCTGCTCCACCTTGGCCTTCGAGGCCAGGAACTGCTTGACCATGCGGTCTTCCAGCGAGTGGAAGCTGATCACGGCCAGCCGCGCGCCGGGAGCGAGCATGTCGAACGCCGCCGTCAAGCCTGCTTCGAGGTCCTCAAGCTCCTGATTGACGAAAATCCGGATAGCCTGAAAGGTACGGGTGGCCGGATCCTTGCCCTTTTCCCGAGTCTTGACCGCGTCTGCCACGATACCGGCAAGCTGCCGTGTGCCTGAAATTGGTTCGATTGCCCGGCGAGCAACAATCGCCTTTGCAATCTGAAAAGCAAACCGTTCTTCCCCATAATCGCGTATCACCTTTTCCAATTGTTGTTCGGGCACGGTTGCCAGCCATTCGGCCGCGGAAACGCCGCGCGTGGTATCCATCCGCATGTCGAGCGGACCATCCTGACGGAAGCTGAAGCCGCGCGCCGCATCATCCACCTGCGGCGACGAGATGCCCAGGTCGAGCAAGATGCCGTCCACCTGGCCGATGCCGCGCCCGGCGAGGGCGGTGCGCATCGTGGCAAAGCTGTCATGGACAATCGCAAAGCGCGCATCAACGATCTGCGCAGCCGTGGCAATTGCCTCTGGGTCCTTGTCGAACGCGACCAGGCGGCCGCTGCTTCCCAGGCGCGACAGGATCAGGCGGCTGTGGCCACCCCGTCCGAACGTGCCATCTATATAAGTACCGTTGGCGCGCGCACCGTCGATGGCGAGGGCGTCCACCGCCTCATCCAGCAGCACCGTGCGATGCTGCAATACGGGCACCGTCGTGGAAATCATCGCGGCGCCCCTTAGAAACTGAAGTTGGAAAGTGCCTCGGGCATGCCGCCCGCAACCGCCGCGGCCTCGTCCTCGGCCAGTTTGGCGGCATCCCAGATTTCGAAGTGGGTGCCCATGCCGAGCATCATCACTTCTTTTTCGAGTCCGACGGCGGCGCGCAGTTCCGGAGAAATCAGGACGCGGCCGGCGCTGTCAATCTCGACATCGCAAGCGTTACCAAGGAAAATGCGCTGCCACGCCCTGGCGGACATCGGCCAGGCGGCGATTTGTTCGCGGTGTTTTTCCCAGACGGGACGGGGGAAGAACAGCAGGCAGCCGTGCGGGTGTTTGGTGAGCGTGAGCTTGCCTTCGCACTGTTGTACGAGGGCGTCACGATGCTTGGCAGGGATTGTCATCCTGCCTTTCGCATCGAGATTGATCGCTGACGCGCCTTGGAACACGTTGTACCTGGTTTGGGAGAGTTGTCAGTTTAGTTGTTTTGGTTTGCCGGGGCCTTCGATTTCCCCCACAAAACTACACTTTTTCACACCTTTTCCCACTTTAGAGGAAGCGTTTCTACTGGTCAAGCGAATTCACGCGTGCGAAACACGATTTTTTTCAATGAAGTCAAGGACTTAGCGCACTTTCTCGACCCGAGCTCTCAGAAAAAACGTGAATAAAATCAATGAGATAGAAAACACACTGAAAGTGCTACTTCACCTTTACACATGGGTTTTACGATGATTCTCATTCTGAAAAAAACCGGAAGTAGGCCTGGTGTGCGCAACGCGACACTGTTGGGCGGAAATTGCAGATTGATCCGCTCAGGGTTACGATAAAGCCGAGGCGATGACCCGCCACCGCGCCCCGACTCGCTGGCGGTAGCGGGCAGCCCGGTTCGCAAGTGAGCCGCTGGCGGCAGGAGCAAGCTGCCGTGAAGGAGATTGTCGTGAGCATTACCCTGGCCCGGACCCGCGCAGTGTACGACCTGAACGAAGTCCAGGGCGCGCTCGACCGCAACCGCGGCCGCTCGCCCGAGCTCGAAGCCTTCTACGAGCGCATGCTCGACACCGGCGCCGAGCGCTTCGTCACCATCCCCGCCTCGAGCGACGCGCTCGATCCCCTGTTTGACGAATGCCCCAACTTCGACGAAGTGCTGGACGACCTGGCGCGCTACTTGTGCCTGGCGCACGCCGGCGACAAGGGCTTTAACGTGATGCCGATCCTGCTGCTGGGCGGACCGGGCGTGGGCAAGACACATTTCGCCAAGCGGCTGGCGCGGGTGATGCAAACCGATTGCGAACTGATCAGCATGAACACGCTGTCGGCCGGCTTCGTCATCACCGGCAGCTCAGCCAGCTGGCGCGGCGCCAAGTGCGGCAAGGTGGCCGAGCGGCTGGTGCGCGGGCAGTTCGCCAACCCGGTGGTGGTGCTGGACGAGGTGGAAAAGGCAAGCGGCTCGTCGCAGTCCGATCCGCTGGCGGCGCTCTACCAGCTACTGGAACCGGAGACGGCAACGGCTTTTCGCGACGAGTTCATCGACGTGGACATCGACGCCAGCCAGATCTTCTGGGTGCTGACGGCCAACAGCACCGAGGGGATCCCGAAGCCGCTGCTGAACCGGATGGCGGTGTACGAAGTGCCCCCGCCCACGCCTGAGCAGGCGGCATCCATCGCGCAGCGCATGTACCGGTCGCTGCTGGGGGAACTGAATCTGCAGGGTTTCGACGACCAGCTGGCCGGCGCGGTGCTGGACAAGCTGGCGCCGGTGTCGCCGCGCGACCTGCGCAAGACGCTGATCGATGCGCTCGGATACGCGGTGGCGGACGGGCGCAGCCACGTGGCGCTGGAGGATGTGCGGATCAAGGGGACGCCGGGGCGCGCACGGATCGGGTTCTAGGCCGCGGCTGCTTCGCCGCTGGCTGAACGCGTGGGCAGGAAAACCTGCCCACCCTACTCGACCAGCGGCGCTCTTGCGTAGCGTGGGCAGGTCTCGCGCCCACGCGTCCAACAAGCGCCTGTCAGGTCGGCACCGCCTCTGTGGCCGCGCCGTAGCGGTTGGCCTTGCCCTCCTGCGCCAGCCACACGATCAACAGGATCCAGCCGATCACGGGGATGAACCAGAGCAGCTGCAGCCAGCCGCTGCGGTCAGTGTCATGCAGGCGGCGCGCGCCGACGGCCAGGCTGGGCACCAGGGTCGCCAGCGAAAAAATGGACGATGCGAAATTGCCGCCGAAGAAGTTAATCAGCATGGAGGCAACCCAGCAGAACAAGAAGAACCACCAGAACTCGGGGCGCGATGCGGTCCCGTTGAAATCGGCGTATTTGGAAAAGCAGGTTTGAACGGCTTGGGTGAAGTTCATCTCGCAGTCTCTCTCCATGTTGTGGGTAAGAATGAGCTCTCTGTGGAACCTTGATGCCATCGCTGCCTTTGTTAGGCATTTGACAAGGCGAGTGTACGCGGCAATCCCTGCAAAGTCTATTGTTTAGCTGCCCTCCAGCTTCACGTCCTCCTTCTTGGCCTCCGCCATCGCTTCCGGCTCAAGTTCCTCGGCCGCCTTATTAAAGCGGATGAACACGCCCCAGGCGGCCAGCAGCACCGCAGCGGCAACCAGCACGGCGGCGGCGTTGGGCAAGGTCTCGGGCGCTTCGTGCAGCGACTTGAAGGTGCCGACCAACCCTTCTATCGCCAGCGCCACCACCACCACGACCAGAAAACGCGACAGGTAGCGCCGCACGCGGGTGGGCGCGCTGATGTGGGCGTCGCGGATCACCTCTTCCTCGGTGATGGTCTGCGCGATCTGCAGCGACACGACGGCAATGGCGAGCAGGCCGATCGCCTCGATCGCCTGGTTGGCGCTTTCCAGCGCGTCCTGGCCCACCGCATTCCAGCCCACGCGCGCGGCCACGACGATGAACAGCACCGAGATCGCGGTGAACAGCACGGCGATCAAGGCATGCACCGTCGAGAAAAAACGAATCAGGAACTTCAAGGCGCCTCCCGCCGCAAGACCATTCCCGGCGATTGTGCATGATCGGCACTGTCCGGAACGCACGTTAGGCGCCTTGGACCAAGGGCCAATTGCAATGCCATGGACTGGCGGGGAGGATCGGGGCACGAACCGCGGGAGGCACGATGAAGACGACGCTCTATCGCATTGCGGCGCTGCTGCTGGCCCTGCCGCTGGCGAGCGCGCACGCGCAGCTCGAAGGATTGATGGGCAAAGGCGGCAAGGACCTGCAGGGCCTGGCGGGGGCATTGCCGGGCCAGTCGATGAATTCCGGCAGCCTGGGCAATGTGGCCGGACTGCTGCAGTTCTGCGTCACCAACAACTACCTCGGTGGCGGAGATGTGAATTCGGTGCAGGACAAGCTGATGGGCAAGCTGCCGGGCGGGACCAAATCACAGGATCCCGGTTTTACGGACGGGCTGAAAGGGGTGCTTCACGGCAGCAATGGCAAGCAGGTGGACCTGAGCAGCACCGGCGGGATCAAGGAGCAGGTGACGAAGCAGGTGTGCGACACCGTGCTGAAGCAGGCGAGGTCGTTCCTTTGAACGCTGCCTTGCCGTAGGGTGATGGCGCGCTCGGCATGGGTTCCCGCCTGCGCGGGAACGACGGGTTTGCGTAAGCGACGATCGGCGCCGGTCAGCTTGCCCAGGCCTTGGCGGCGTTCACCGCACGTCGCCAGGTCGTCATCAATTCCTCGCTGCGCGCGCGCGGCATCGTTGGCTCGAAACGGCGGTCAACCTTCCACTGTTCGGCGATTTCGTCGCGCGACTGCCAAAATCCCACCGCCAGCCCGGCCAGACAGGCTGCGCCAAGCGCCGTGGTCTCGGTCACCGTTGGCCGCACCACCGGCACGCCCAGCAGGTCTGCCTGGAACTGCATCAGCAAGTCGTTGCGCGCCGCGCCACCATCGGCGCGCACTTCGGCCACCGGGCAGTCCGCGTCCTTCTGCATTGCATCCAGCAATTCGGCGCTCTGGTAGGCGATCGCCTCCACCGCGGCGCGGGCAATGTGCGCCGCCGTGGTGCCGCGCGTCATGCCGACGATGGTGCCGCGCGCGTACGGGTCCCAATGCGGCGCGCCCAGGCCCACGAAAGCCGGCACCAGCAGCACGCCGCCGCTGTCGGGCACGCTCGTGGCCAGCGCCTCGACATCGCTCGATTGCTTGATGATGCCCAGCCCGTCGCGCAGCCACTGCACCGTTGCGCCGCCCATGAAGACGCTGCCTTCGAGCAGGTAGTCGGTGCGGCCGTCGATCTTCCAGCCGACCGTGGACAGCAGCCGGTTGTGCGACTGCGCCGGGCGCTCGCCCGCGTGCATCAGCATGAAGCAGCCGGTGCCGTAGGTGTTCTTGACCATGCCCTTGTGATGGCAGGCCTGGCCGAAGGTGGCCGCCTGCTGGTCGCCCGCGATGCCGGCGATGGGAATGCTGCGGCCGAACCATTCTTCGTTTGCATGACCGACCACTTCGGCGCTGGACACGACCTCGGGCAACACAGCAGCGGGAATCCCGAACACATCGAGCAACTCGTCATCCCAGCGCATGCTGTGGATATTGAACAGCATGGTGCGCGACGCGTTGCTCACGTCGGTCAGGTGGCGGCCGCACAGCTTGAACGCGAGCCAGCTGTCCACGGTGCCAAAGGCCAGTTCGCCGCGCGCGGCCCGTTCGCGTGCGCCGGGAACATGCTCGAGCAGCCATTGCAGCTTGGTCGCGGAAAAATAGGCGTCCAGTTCGAGGCCCGTCTTGCGCTGGATGAGCCCGGCCCTGCCCTCTTCGCGCAGGCGGTCGCAGGTGTCGGCCGTGCGCCGGTCCTGCCAGACGATTGCGCGCGCCACCGGCGCGCCGCTGCGGCGGTCCCACAGGAGCGTCGTTTCGCGCTGGTTGGCAATGCCGATGGCGGCCACCTGGGCGCTCGCCACGCCGGAATCGCGCAGCACCTGGCGCGCGCAGGCGAGCTGGCTGTTCCAGATGTCGAGCGCGTCATGCTCGACCCATCCGGGCTGGGGAAAATGCTGGGGATACTCCTGCTGCGCCGTCGCAAACACCTGCCCCTGGCGGTCGAACAGGATGGCGCGCGAGCTGGTGGTGCCCTGGTCGAGGGCAAGGATGTATTGCTGCATCTTGGTCTCTCCAGGGCACTGCTTGGAATTCAATGTGAAGCGGGCCGATAGGCCGGATTCTGTTACGGCGGTTGCCCGCTATGACAGCCATTCCTCTAGGCGCCGAATTACTCCGGCGCTCAAGCTTCCTACCCGCACGCTCCGCGAGCAACATCAACGCGTGCCTATTTGGAATTGCTCCAGGTGGAGGTTACCGCGTTTCACCGTAACTTAATACGCTCGTCTCTGTGGCCCTATTCCTCGCCTTATACCGCCCGAGAGCGGCTTTCGGCGGACGGCCGTTAACCGTCACCCTGCTCTGTGGAGTCCGGACCTTCCTCCCGCCGGCACCTTGCGGCGCCAGCCAGCGGCTGTCTGGCCTGCTTCACGGCGCCATTGTAACCGATGGGCGAGTGTAACGACGCCGTACCGGCCCCGGGGCTGCGATTTCTGCAATTTGGTGTCGCCATTTCAAAAGCCGCAACGGACCGGCTCGCATAGAATCCCGGGATGCCATACCAACAAGGATGACCTGAACATGACGCACCCATCCCGTACCGGCGGCCAGATCCTGGTCGATGCGCTGCACGTCCACGGCGTGGACATTGCCTTCGGCGTGCCCGGCGAAAGCTACCTCGATGTGCTCGACGCGCTGCACGACTCGAACATCCGCTTCGTCATCAACCGCCAGGAAGGCGGCGCGGCATTCATGGCCGAGGCCTACGGCAAGCTCACCGGCAAGCCGGGCATCTGCTTCGTCACGCGCGGCCCGGGCGCGACCAACGCGTCGATCGGCGTGCATACGGCTTACCAGGATTCGACGCCGATGATCCTGTTCATCGGCCAGGTCGGCAACGACTTCGTGGACCGCGAGGCGTTCCAGGAGATCGACTACCGCCGCATGTACGGCCAGATGGCCAAGTGGGTGGCCCAGATCGACCGCGCCGACCGCATCCCGGAATACATCGCGCGCGCCTTCCAGGTGGCCACCAGCGGCCGTCCCGGCCCGGTGGTGCTGGCCCTGCCCGAGGACATGCTGGTCTCGAAAGCCGAGGTGGCCGATACCCGCCGCTACCAGCCGGTGCAGGCCTCGCCGTCGCAAGCCCAGATCGATACGCTGCGCGGCATGCTGCGCGACGCGAAAAAGCCCATGCTGCTGCTGGGCGGCGGCACCTGGACGCCGCAGGCCTGCGACGACCTGCGCCGTTTCGCCGAAACCAACCACCTGCCGGTGGGCTGCACCTTCCGCTTCCAGGACCTGCTGGACAACGCACACCCGAACTACATTGGTGACGTGGGCATCGGCATCAACCCGAAGCTGGCGGCACGCGTGAAAGACGCGGACCTCATCATCGCCTTCGGCCCGCGCCTGGGCGAGATGACCACCAGCGGCTACTCGCTGCTCGCGTCGCCGGTACCGCGCCAGCGCCTGGTGCACATTCACGCCGACGCGGAGGAACTGGGCAGCGTGTTCCAGGCCGAGCTGATGATCAACAGCGGTGCGCCGCAGGCGGCCGCGATGCTGGCGGCGATGACGCCGGTGGATGCAAGCGCATGGAAGCACACCGTGGCCGAGGCCAGGGCCGAGCTGGATGCCTATCAGGCGCAGCCGCCGGTGTTTCGCGATGGCGACGCCCCGCTCGACCTGTGGCAGGTGGTGCAGGAATTGATGAAGGCGCTGCCGCATGACGCGATCCTGACCAACGGCGCCGGCAACTACGCGTCGTGGGCACACCGCTTCTACCGCTACGGCGGCATGCGCACCCAGCTGGCGCCGACCAACGGCGCGATGGGCTATGGCGTGCCTTCGGGCGTGGCGGCCAAGATCGTGCATCCCGAGCGCGCGGTGGTCACCTTCGCCGGCGACGGTGAATTCATGATGACCGGGCAGGAACTGGCCACCGCGGTGCAGTACCGGGCCGGTGTCGTCATCATCGTCTTTAACAACGGCATGTTCGGCACGATCCGCATGCACCAGGAGCGCGAATATCCGGGCCGGGTGTCCGGCACGGGGCTGCACAACCCCGATTTCGCGGCACTGGCAGCGGCCTACGGCGCGCATGGGGAAGTGGTGGAGAAAACCGCCGACTTTGCGCCGGCGCTGGAGCGCGCGCTCGCGCACGCCCACCAGAACAGCCTGCCGGCCATCATCGAATTGCGTTACGACGGCAATTTGATCACCCCGAACGCGACGCTGGAGACGATCCGCAAGAACGCGGAAGCGGCCAGGAAGGCACACCTGGCCTGAACCGGGTTGTTCGTAGGGTGGGCAGATTTTCTGCCCACGCGTTCAGGCGACGCGAAAAATGCCGCCGAATGATGGCCATTCATGCTCCGGTTGAACGCGTGGGCAGAATCTGCCCACCCTACACCAGCTTGGAATTATTCAAGCCCTAACTCCGGCGGCATGGGCAATGGCTTGTCGAATATGCTGTGCGGCTCGCCAGCGGGCTTGGTCAGGAACAGCGCGACCAGTGCAATGAACAGCCACACGATCACGTTGCGCAATGCCGCCGCCTCGCCCTCGATAGCGTTATCCCCCACGATGAGGCGCTTGAGAAACCGGGATATGTTCACGATCGCTTCCTGTTTCGGTGATATTTGTTCCGATACATAAATCTAAACCAGTTGTTACCCATTTTCCAGCGCCACACTGTTGAGTTGTGCGCGTCTGTTGGACACTCTGCCGTTCCGCTAGTTCGGCGCGCCACCCTGCTACCGTCGGTCGAAAAAATTGACGAAGTTACACGGGTGCCGGAAGGAATGCCTGCGCTGCTCTGGTAAAATACGCGCGACCCTAATTTGGCGCGTCCGGACCGACCGGGCACGCGCACGCTGTACCCGCCTCCACATATCCCATGTTTAGTTTCTTTAAGCGCAAAAAACCAGCCGAGACGCCCGAAGCGCTTGAGCCAGCCGCGGCCGAACCTGCTGCCGCGCCCGCCGAAGCGCCCGCCGAGCAAGCTGCCGAGCAACCATCGTTCCTGCGTCGCCTGTTCGGCGGCGGTGCCGAGCCGGCCCCCACCGAAGCGCCGACGGCCGCACCGACGCCGGCGCCGACCGCTGCTCCGACTCTGGCGCCGACCGCTGCTCCGACTTCGGCCCCGACTTCGGCCCCGACTGCCGCTCCGACGCCTGCCCCGACTGCCGCTCCGACCACCGCACCGACTCCGGTGCCGACCGCTGCGCCAACGGCCGCACCAACTCCAGCCCCAACCCTGGCGCCCACGCCAGCACCCACGGCCGCGCCGACTCCGGCGCCGACGGCTGCCCCGGCGCCAGTCGCCACCGAGCCGGTGGCCGAACTGTTCCCCGAGACCGCCGAGCGCCCCACCACCGAAGGCGAGCGCAAGAAATCGTGGATGCAGCGCCTGAAGGCGGGCCTGGCCAAGACCTCCAGCAACCTGTCGCTGCTGTTCGTCGGCGCGCGCATCGACGAGGACCTGTACGAGGAACTCGAATCGGCGCTGCTGATGTCCGACGCCGGCATGGACGCCACCGAGTTCCTGCTGTCGAACCTGCGCCGCAAGGTCAAGGAAGAAAAGCTGCTCGACGCGGCCGACGTCAAGCAAGCGCTCAAGGGCCTGATGATCGACATGCTGCGCCCGCTCGAAAAGCCGCTCGAGCTGGGCCGCTACGAGCCGCTGGTGATGATGATCGCCGGCGTGAACGGCGCCGGCAAGACCACCACCATCGGCAAGCTGGCCAAGCACATGCAGCGCTACGAGCAGTCGGTGCTGCTGGCCGCCGGCGACACCTTCCGCGCCGCCGCGCGCGAGCAGCTCATGGTCTGGGGCCAGCGCAACAACGTCACCGTGGTCTCGCAGGCCTCGGGCGACCCGGCCGCCGTCGCCTTCGACGCGGTCCAGTCGGGCAAGGCGCGCGGCATGGACGTGGTGATGGTCGATACCGCCGGCCGCCTGCCCACTCAGCTGCACCTGATGGAAGAGCTCAAGAAGATCAAGCGCGTCATCGGCAAGGGCATGGACGGCGCCCCGCATGAGGTCGTCCTTGTCATCGACGGCAATACGGGCCAGAATGCGCTGGCGCAGGTGAAAGCCTTCGACGACGCGCTGCAGCTCACCGGCCTGGTGATCACCAAGCTCGATGGCACTGCCAAGGGCGGCGTGCTGGCCGCCATCGCGCGCACCCGCCCGGTGCCGGTGTACTTCATCGGCGTCGGTGAAAAGCTCGATGACCTGCAGCCCTTTAATGCGGAAGAATTCGTCGAGGCGCTGCTCGGATAAGGACATGATCGAATTTCAGGCCGTCTCCAAACAATACTCCACCGACGCGTACGCACTGCGTGACGTCTCCCTCAACATCGACAAGGGCGAGCTGGTCTACCTGGCCGGCCCCTCCGGCGCCGGCAAATCGACCCTGCTGAAGATGATCGCCGCGATCGAGCGCCCCACGTCCGGGCGCGTGATCGTCAACGGCCACGACGTGGGCCGGATCAAGCGCGCCGGCGTGCCCTTCCTGCGCCGGAACATCGGCATGATCCTGCAGCAGCAGCGCCTGCTGAGCGACCGCAGCATCCTGGCCAACGTGATGCTGTCGCTGCTGGTGACCGGCGCGCCGCGCGCGCAGGCCGAGCAGCGCGCCCGCGCGGCATTGGACAAGGTGGGCCTGCTCGACCGCGCCAACGCCAACCCGATGGAGCTGTCCGGCGGCGAACAGCAGCGCGTGGCAGTGGCGCGCGCGATCGTCAACCGCCCGCAGATCATCCTGGCCGACGAGCCGACCGCAAACCTGGACCGCGCCGCGGCCGACCGCGTGATCGACGCGCTGCGCGCATTTAACTCGGTAGGTGTGACCTGCATGATTTCGACCCACGACGAGCAGGTGCTCGATAGCGCCGGACGCGTGATCCGGCTTGAACACGGCCAGATGGCGGGAGGAGCGCAATGAACGTCTGGCTGCGCCATCACCGCTTCGCCCTCGGCGCCGCGCTCGCCCACGTGCGCAAGGCGCCGGGCAGCTTCCTGTTCAACGTGCTGGTGGTGGCCATTGCGCTGACCCTGCCGTTCGCGGGCGTGACCCTGCTCGACAACGTGCGCCCGATGTCCGAGCAGCTGTCGGTCGATCCCGAGATCAGCGTGTTCGTCAAGCTCGACACCCCGCGCGAACAGTCGCAGGCGCTGGCGGTCAAGATGCGCCAGGTGCTGGGCGACGCGCGCGCGAAAATCATTTTTGTACCGCGCGAGAAGGCGCTGGAGGCGCTCAAGGACAAGAGCGGCCTGACCGACGTGCTGGCCGCGCTGGGCGAAAACCCGCTGCCGGACAGTTACGTGGTCAAGCTCGAAGGAGTGGAAAGCGCCGCCGCCGCCGCGCACGTGGACGACCTCGCCCAGAACCTGCGCGCCATGCCCGAGGTGGACACCGTGCAGGTGGACTCGGCCTGGGTCAAGCGCCTGGCCGCGCTGCTGAACGTGCTGCGCCTGGCCTTGCTGCTGCTCGCGATCACGCTGGGCACCGTGGTGATTGCGGTGGTGTTCAACACGATCCGCCTGCAGGTGCTGACCCAGCGCGAGGAAATTGCCGTGTCCAAGCTGCTGGGCGCGACCGACAATTTCATCCACCGCCCCTTCTACTATACGGGCGCCCTGCTCGGCCTGTGCGCCGGCGCGGTGGCGCTGGGGGCGGTGGCGCTGTCGCTGCGCCCGCTGAACGCCGCGATTGCCGAATTCGCGCGGCTGTATGCCTCCGAGTTCCAGCTCACCGCACTGCCGCCGCTGGGCATTGCCGGCCTCTTGGCCATCAGCGCCGGCCTGGGCCTGGTGGGCGCCATGCTGTCGGTCCAGCGCCACCTGGCGCGCCTGTCCTGATACCGTCGTCCCGGCGAAAGCCGGGACGCATGCTGACGGACCGAAGTCGCACGCTCAGCATGGGCCCCGAATTTCGCCGGGGCGACGGCGTGTGCTGCAAGAGCACGGCCACAAAAGATGCATTTTTAATGCAGCTTTAAGCCAAACCTGCTATAGTGATTAGTAGCCCTTGCAAATCAACAGCTTACGGAACGCGCGCCAACGTGCGGCATCCAACAGATAGCGAAAGCGGGACCCCGTAACCTGTGTTTCATCCGATTTGGAAGCACGCACAGTTGATTTAAGTCAACTACGCCCCAACCTCTCCTGCTCTACAGTAGGACAGCCCGGAGTAGGTTCCGCCAAGCAATTGTTAAACGCTATCACAACGATAAACAGGGGCGATTGGCACTCACCTCGGCAGAGTGCTAATATATGATTCAACGAAAGACGGCCTGCACAACAAGGCCGTTGTGCAAGCAGGTAACAAGCCGTAACAGTCGTGCCTTCGGGGCGCTGTCAGCGGTAAGTTGATGTCGCAGCACCGATTACTCAAGAGGGAAAATGACTATGTCCGCACAATCCGCACTGGTTCCGGTTGGCACTCGTGCTCTGGGACTGGGTTTCACTGGCAATCTCGGCAACATCGACGCCTACATTTCGGCGGTCAATCGCCTGCCGATGCTGTCGCACGAGGAAGAGGTATCGCTGGCAACGCGGCTGCGGGAAAAGAATGACCTCGAAGCCGCCCAAAAACTGGTGCTGTCGCACCTGCGCCTGGTCGTGTCGATCGCGCGCGGCTACCTGGGCTACGGCCTGCCGCACGCCGACCTGATCCAGGAAGGCAATATTGGCCTGATGAAAGCAGTCAAGCGTTTCGACCCGACCCAAGGCGTACGGCTGGTGTCGTACGCGATGCACTGGATCAAGGCCGAGATGCATGAATACATTCTGAAGAACTGGCGCCTGGTCAAGGTGGCCACCACCAAGGCCCAGCGCAAGCTGTTCTTCAACCTGCGCTCGAACAAGCAGGGCCTTGACACGATGTCGCCGCAGCAAGTGGACGAGCTGGCACGCATGCTCGACGTCAAGCGCGAAGAAGTGATCGAGATGGAAACCCGCCTGTCCGGCCACGACATCGCGCTGGAAGCGCCGAACGACGACGAGGACGACAAGTTCGCGCCGATCGCCTACCTGTCGTCGGACACGTCCGAGCCGACCAAGGTGCTCGAGGCCGAGCAGGTCACGCGCCTGCAGTCGGAGGGCCTGGAAACCGCGCTGTCCAAGCTCGACCCGCGCTCGCGCCGCATCATCGAGGCGCGCTGGCTGGCCAACGACGACGGCTCGGGCGCCACGCTGCACACGCTGGCCGATGAGTTCGGCGTGTCGGCCGAGCGCATCCGCCAGATCGAATCGGCCGCGCTGAAGAAAATGAAGGGCGCGCTCGCGGCCTACGTCTAAAAGGAACGGGGCTGCGCCAGCCGGCGCAGCCCCGTTTTCATTTCCCTATTGCTGCCCGGCTCAGAAGCTGTGGCGGATACCCATGTTGAACACCGACGGATCGGCTGCCACCTTGCCCGGCGCCAGCTTGACCGACGACGAGTTCAGCGCAAAGTTGCCCAGGCTGTTGTTGTCCAGGCGTGCGTAGCCGGTGTACAGGTTGGTACGCTTGGACAGCGCGTAGCTGTAGTCGATGTTGAAGCCGTTGCCGCGCGCACCGTTGTCCAGCTTGTTCTGCTGCAGGTTCACGAAGAACTTGCCCGGACCCATCGCGTAGGCGGCGCCCAGGTTGTACTGGGTGAACTTGTTGTTCGCGCCAGCCGGGTCCTGCACCATCCAGTTGCCCTTCAGTTCCACGTCGCCGAATTTGTAGGCGGCGCCGAACGCGTATTCCTTGGTGTCGCCGGCGGTGGAGTTGTTGATGGTGTGGTAACCGGCGCCCAGGTACAGGTTGCCCGCGGCGTATTCCAGGCCCACGCCCTTCAGGTCGCTCTTGGGCAGGTTGGTGGCTTGCTCGCCGGCCGAGTAGGCGGCCAGCACCTTGAAGCCCGACATCGATGCGCTCTTGTAGTTGACCGAGTTCGACAGGCGACGGGTCAGGTAGTTGAAGGCCGACAGATTGCTGCCGTAGAAGCCCTGGCCGGTGATGTCGGACGCGCCCGCCACCGAAGCGATCGGCGAGTATTCACGACCCACGGTCACGGTACCGAAACTGCCTTCCAGCCCGACCACCGAGCGGCGGCCGAACAGGGCCGAGTCGGCGGCGCCGGTGTCGATGGCCACGCCAGCTTCCAGGTTGAACAGGGCCTTCATGCCGCCGCCCAGGTCTTCCGTGCCGCGAAAGCCGATACGGCTGCTCGACTGGTTGCCCGAGTTGATGCCGGTCTGGCGGGTCACGCCGTTGTCTTGCGACGCGATGGCTGCGTCCATGACGCCGTACAGCTGCACGTTGCTGCTTTGCGCAAATGCGACCATGGGAAGGGATGCGAGCAGTGCGGCTGCGAGGTGTTTGCGTTGCATGTGTTCTCCGTAGTTTGGGACAAGATGAGCCGCCGATGATTGCTGTCATTTACCGGCGATCGCGGGGCATCTTATCGAACGGATATGTCCGTTTGATGACAAAGGCAACGGACCCGTTCAGCGCACGTCTACGTTCCAGAGCGCGTCTGCAGCATCGCCGCCTGCACGCGTGGGCAGGATCTGCCCACCCTGCCGTCCTCGTCCAGCAGGAAGCGGCGCGCCATCAGGTCCGCCATTGCCGCGCCATCCACCGGGCGTGCTACCAGGTAGCCCTGGATCTCGCCGCATCCGAGTTCGAGCAGGATCGCCAGCTGTTCGCGCGTTTCCACGCCTTCGGCCACCACGCCCATGCCCAGCGCGTGCGCCATCGAGACGATCGCCTGGAAGAACACCCTGCCCTCCCGCGACTTGCCCAGCTCCGCGGTGAACGCGCGGTCCACCTTGAGCACGTCCATCTTCAGCCGCTGCAGCTGCGACAGCGACGAGTATCCGGTGCCGAAGTCGTCCACGTGCAGCTTGATGCCCATGGTGCGCAGCGCGGCCAGGTCGGCCAGGATCTCGTCGTGGTCGCCCATCATGGCCGACTCGGTGATCTCGACTTCCAGCAGCGCCGCGGGCAGCCGGTGGCGCTCCAGCGCCGCCGCGAGCTGGCGCGGCACGGCGCCGCGCCGGAACTGGCGCGCCGACACATTGATCGATACCGGCACCACGGGAATGCCCGCATCGCGCCAGGCCGCCACCTGCGCGCAGGCCTTCTCGATCACGACCTGGCCAATGCGCCCGATCAGACCGGTGGCCTCGGCCAGCGGGATGAACTCGCCCGGCGGGACCATGCCATGCGCCGGATGGCGCCAGCGCAGCAGCGCCTCCATGCTCAGCAGCCTGCCGTCGCGCGGATCGACACGCGGCTGGTAGTGCAGCACCAAATGGTCGTGCTCGATGGCGTCCACCAGGTCGTGTTTGAGCCGCGCCCGCGCGCGCAGGCTGCTCGACAGCGTCGGGTCGAAGAACCTGTACTGGCCCTTGCCGTCGTTCTTGCCGGCGTACATCGCAATGTCGGCATGCCTGATCAGCGTTTCGACGTCGGCGCCATCGCGCGGATAGAGCGCAATGCCGACCGATGCGCCAACGGCGTGCAGGTCCTCGCCGATCGCAAACGGCGCGGCGAGCGCGTCCACCACGCGCTGGGCGACCGCGGCGATGTCGCGCTCCGCGCCGCACGGGTCGAGCAGCACCAGGAACTCGTCGCCGCCGAAGCGCGCCACCTCGTCGGATGGCCGCAGCAGCGACTTCAATCGCTGGCTGGCGGCCTTGAGCAGCAGGTCGCCGGCCGCATGGCCGTGCGCGTCGTTCACGTTCTTGAATTCGTCCAGGTCGATGAACAGCAGCGCCAGCGAATGGCCGCGCACGCGTGCTCCCTCCAGCGCCGCGGGCAGCCGCTGCAGGAAGGCGTTGCGGCTGGCGAGCCCGGTCAGGCCATCCTGGTTGGCCAGCCGCTCGAGCGCCTGCTCGTGCGCCTTGCGCTCGCTGATGTCCTGCAGCGTGACCGCCAGCGCGTTGCCGACGCGGACCAGGCGCCGCCGTCCCCAGCGGATCTTCACGCGGTCGTGACTCGGCATCTGGCGGTCGTCCTGGTGGAACCCGGTCTCCATCGCCTGGCGGTAGGTCGCCATCAGGTCGGCGCCAAACAGGCTGGTATCGATCTGCGCGACGCGTGCGCCCACCAGCTCCGAGCGCGTCAGGCCGTAGATGGCGGCGCCGCGCTGGTTGCAGTCAACGATGCGAAAATCGACGATCTCACCCTTGCGGTCGCGGATCGCCGCGGCCATGTAGAAGCCGTCATTGGCGCTTTCAGTGGCCGTGCGGTAGGCGCGGCGCACCTCTTCGCGTTCGCGCTCGCGCAGCGCCGCGCGGCGCGACAGCAGCGCGCCACAGGCGCCCAACAGCGCCAGCACGGCGGTGGCGATGATGGCGCGGTTGCGATTGTCGATCCAGTAGGCCTGGGCGCCGGCCAGCGCCGCATCCTGCGACAGCGCCACCACCGCCACCAGCGGGTAAGCCTGCGCGCGCCGCCAGCCGAGCACCCGCGCGCGGTGGTCGGCAAAGCCGTTTTCCACCAGCCGCACGCCGGCGTCGCCGCGCCACAAGGGTGTTGCCGGCAGCAGTTTGCCGTCGCCCTGCTCCAGGCGCAGCCGCCCTTCGGCGGCCGCCAGCGCCAGCAAGCCGTGCGCGCCCAGCGTCTCGGGGCCGACGAACGACGTGAAGTAGCGCGCGTCCACCGCCAGCACCACCACGCCATCGAACTCGTCGTCGCTGGTGTCCAGGCGGCGCGTGAACAGGATCGCATGCTGTCCCAGGCCAAGCTCGGCCGGCACGGCGCCGACCCGCAGCGCGGTCGAGATGTTGTTGCGGTGATGGGAAAAGAAGGAAGTCCCGGACAGGTTCAGTTCGCGCAGCGGCGAACGCGTGGCCGACCGCACCACGCCGTCGCGCCCGACCAGCGCGACCGCCGTGAATGCGCTGTCGGTGAACATGCCGTCGCGGTGCAGGCGTCCCAGCAGGTCGCCGCGCTGGTTGTGCTCCCAGCTGTACTTGAGCTGCATTGCGACCTGGTCCATCTGTCCGACCGAGCGCGTGATGTACTGCTCGTAGGCGGTTGCGTAGGCCCCGGCGTCCTTGCGCACCTGCGCCTGTGCGCGTTCGCGCTCGCCGCCCGCGCGCGCCAGCGTGGTGGCCCACATCACGGCGCAGGCCAGCCCCGCCAGCAGGGGCCAGACGACAACCAGTATCCGGTGGCTGCGGGCGATGCGCTGCTCGGCTTGCGGACCCATGTGCTCCTACGTGGCCGACAGCTTGTAGCCGAAGCCGCGCACGGTCTTGAGCAGGGACTTGGCTTCGCGCAGCGCCTTGCGCAGCCGCAGCACATGCACGTCGACCGTCCGTTCGTCGAGCGTGCCATTGGCGTACCACACCTGCTCGAGGAGCTGGGCACGCGAGAACACCTGCCCGGGGTGGCACAGCAAAAATTTCAGCAAACGGTATTCGGCCTGGCGCACCTCGATCGGCTCGCTGCCGACGCGCACCGTGCAGCTGCGCGGGTCGAGCGCCAGCGGACCGACCTGCAGCGGGCGCCCGTGCTGGCTGTCGCCGCGCCGGCGCAGCACGGCCTTGGCGCGGATCGCCAGCTCGCGCGGCGAGAACGGCTTGGTGACGTAATCGTCGGCGCCGCTGTCCATGCCCATGGCCAGGTCTTCATCGAGGGTGCGGCCGGTCAGCAGGATCACCGGCAGCTCGTGCAGGCCGCGGTCGGCGCGCAGGCGCGACAACAGGCGCAGGCCGCTTTCGCCGCGCAGCATCCAGTCGAGCAGGACCAGATGCGGCGGCTGCTGCTGGATGAACTCCCACGCCTCGCCGACCGTTGCGGCCGTGCGAAAGGTCCAATGGTCCTCGCGCAGCGAAAATTTGACCAGTTCAGCGATCGCCGGCTCGTCTTCGACGATCAACACTAGCGTTTCGGCCGATGTCATGGGCTCCACCCGAAAGATGACAACTGCAAAGGGGCGGTCGCCCGGACCGCGCCCCCTGCAAATGGATTTACAGGACCGGCTTGCCCGCGGCGTCCTTCAGCTGGCTCTTCCAGGCACCTTCGATCATCTTGGTGACCGATGCCGGCATCGGCACGTAGTCCAGCGCTTCGGCGGCAGCCGCGCCGTTCTTGAACGCGTACTCGAAGAACTTCAGCACTTCCTTGCCCTTCGCGGCGTCCTGCTGGGTCTTGTGCATCAGCACGAAGGTGGCGCCGGTGATCGGCCACGCATTCTTGCCCGGCTGGTTGGTCAGCACCACGGCATAGCCCGGGGTCTTGTCCCATGCGGCGTTGGCGGCGGCTGCTTTGAACGCATCGTCATCCGGCTGCAGGAACTGGCCATCGTGGTTCTTCAGCTGGGTGTGCGACATCTTGTTCTTCTTCGAGTAGGCCCACTCGACGTAGCCGATCGAGCCCTTGATGCGCTGGACGTTGGCGGCGACGCCGTCATTGCCCTTGCCGCCCACGCCGGTGGCCCATTTCACCGCGGTGCCGGCGCCGACCTTGTCTTTCCACTCGGTGCTGGTCTTGGACAGGAAGTCGGTGAACAGGAACGAGGTGCCCGAGCCGTCGGCGCGGTGCACCACGGTGATGTCGGCGTCCGGCAGCTTCACGCCCGGGTTCAGGGCCGCGATGGCCGGAGCGTTCCACTTGGTGACCTTGCCGAGGAAGATGTCGGCCAGGATCGGGCCGGACAGCTTGAGCTGGCCCGGGGCGATGCCGTCCAGGTTGACCACGGCGACCACGCCGCCCATGATGGTCGGGAACTGGACCAGGCCGTCGGCCTGCAGCTCTTCCGCCGACAGCGGCATGTCCGACGCGCCGAAATCGACGGTCTTGGCTTTGATCTGCTTGATGCCGGCGCCCGAGCCGATCGACTGGTAGTTCAGGCCGACGCCGCTCTTGTCCTTGTACGCTTCCGCCCATTTGGAATAGATCGGATAGGCGAAGGACGAGCCCGCGCCAGTGATATCGGCAGCCATTGCCGAAGACGACATCGCTACCGCAGCCGCGACGCCAGCAACCATCGATTTCAGCACCAGTTTCATGTTCATTGTTTTTCCCTGAGTGAGTTGGACAACGAGCGGCAGTCTAGCCAGCGAATATGACTGCGATGTGACAGGCACATGTAAAACATGACACCTGTGCTGGCTTTGCTATCATTGAACTCCCGAGTCAGGAGGAATCCACCCATGAAGCCTCTGCGTGCGCTGCTTGCCATCCTTCCCTTCGTGCTGGGCGCCTGTGCCAGTCCGGGTGCGCCCGCGGGCCAGCCGGCCCAGTCGAGCTACACGCTCGCCCCCGGCCAGCGCATCGACCTCGGCGGCCAGGCCACCATTGCCTACGACAGCTTCAGCGACAGCCGCTGCCCCGAATCGATGAAGTGCATGTGGGCGGGCGAGCTGACCTACCGCCTGACGCTGCACACGCCCGCCGCCACCGAGCAGTTCTCGCTGGGCCCCTCCAAGCCGGGCTATGTGTCGCAGGCCCTGGGCGGGGCGCGCATTGCGCTCGACCCGGCCAAGCTGCCACCGGTGCCGCCGGCGGGCGTGGCGCCAGCAAACTATCCCGTCACGGTCTCGGTCACCCGGCCATGAACGTCCCGATTTTCGTCCACTGCCTGATCCTGTCATGACCAATCGCGTAAGAGTGCTCGCTTGCGGGCTGACCCTGTCCATCGTCCTGCACCCCGTGGCCGTGCTGGCCAAGCCGCCGGTCTCCACCGGCACCGGCGGGGCCGTCGCCACCATCAGCGAAAAGGCGTCCCAGTCCGCCATCGAGATCCTCAACAAGGGCGGCAACGCCGTCGATGCGGCCGTGGCCGCGGCGGCGACGCTGGGCGTGACCGACCCGTTCAGCTGCGGCATCGGCGGCGGCGGCTTCATGGTCATCTATCTGGCCAAGGACAAGCGCGTCATCACCATCGACCACCGCGAAACGGCGCCGGCGTCGTTCTCGCCGTCGGCCTTCCTCAAGGACGGCAAGCCGATGGATTTCGAGACCGTGGTCGCCAGCGGCATGTCGGTCGGGGTGCCCGGTACGGTGCGCGGCTGGCACGAGGCGCTCGACCGCTACGGCACGATGAGCTTCAAGCAGGTGCTGGCGCCGGCCATCAACGTGGCCACCAGGGGCTTCACCGTGAACGACACTTTCTCTCACCTGGTGGCCGAGAATGAAAGCAAATTCCAGAACTTCAGCACCACCAGCGCGCTGTACCTGAGGAACGGCAAAGCGATCCCGGCCGGCAGCGTGCTGCGCAACCAGGCGCTGGCGCGCGCCTACCGCGAGATCGCGGCGCGCGGCGAGAAGGCGTTCTACGAAGGCCCGATGGCGGAGGCGATCGTCGAGGCGGTGAACCGTCCGCCACTTGCCAGCGGCAAGAGCGTCGCGGGCGGGAACATGACGCTGGCCGACCTGGCCAACTACGAGGCGCGCATCCGCCAGCCGGTGCACACCACCTACCGCGGCTACGACATCTACGGCATGCCGCAGCCCAGCAGCGGCGGCGTGACGGTGGGCGAAGCGCTCAACATCCTTGAAGGCTACGACCTGAAGTCGATGCCGCGCGCAAAAGCGGAGCACCTGTACATCGAAGCGAGCCGCCTCGCGTTCGCCGACCGCAATGCCTACCTGGGCGACCCGGAGTATGTGGACGCGCCGGTCGAGGGCCTGCTGTCCAAGCAGTACGCGGCGCAGCGGCGCGCGCTGATCGATCCCGAGCTTGCCTCCGGCGGGGCGGTGGCCGGCGATCCGTACCCGTTCCAGAACGACCAGAGCATCCCGCTGCGCCCGCAGCGGCCGGTGGTGCACATGCCCGAGGGGGCGCACACCACGCACCTGACGGTGTCGGACAAGGACGGCAACGTGGTGTCGTACACCTTCACGATCGAGTCGTGGGGCGGCAGCGGCATCGTGGTGCCGGGCTATGGCTTCTTGCTCAATAACGAGATGACCGACTTCGACTTCTCCGGCCCGCGCCCCAACGTGCCGGAGGCCGGCAAGCGCCCGCGCAGCAGCATGGCGCCGACCATCGCGCTCAAGAACGGCAAGCCGGCCTTCACCATCGGCAGCCCGGGCGGCTCGACCATCATCACCACCGTGCTGCAAACGATCTTCAACTACGTGGACCTTGGCATGCCGATGGACCAGGCCATCGACGCGCCGCGCATCAGCGAGCGCAACATTCCGGCGACCTCCATCGAGCCGGGCTTTGCCGGCAGCGCGCAGGCGCGCGCGCTGGAGCAGTTCGGCCACAAGCTGGACGACCGCGAGGGCGAAATCGGCGCCGCCAACGCGCTCGTGTTCAACCCGGACGGCACCGTGACGGCGGTGAGCGAAGGCCACCGGCACGGCGTTGGCACCGGTCTCGTGCAGCACAGCGCGCACTGAAGCGCTAGCCGATACGGCCAGCCGGGAACGCCACTGGCGCGCGCAGCATGCCGCGCCAGCGCGCCAGTGCGAAACCCGATGCGGCCAGCAGGACGAGCGCTGCGCCGCCGGCAAACGCAAGCGGCTGCGCCAGGCCAAAGGACACCACCAGTACCAGGACGATGCCGGCGATGGTGGCCGCGAACCAGCCCAGCTTGAGCAGCCGGGAGACCGCCGGCGCGCGCGAGTACTCGGCCAACAGGCCGCCGCAGGCGAACGGGATCAACACGCACAGCGCGGCTGCCTGGGTTGTCTGGCTCCATGGCGCTCCCGTCAGCCCGAATGCGGCTACGGCCGCGGCAAGCGACACGATCCGCACCCTAGCCGTCTGCGCGACCAGGATGCGTGCCAATACGCCGTTCAGCATGGTCGCCTGCGGGGCAGCGGCCGACAGGCGTATCAGGCTTTGCTCGAGCCCCGATTCGTAGAGCGCCCCGGCGATCACGTGCACCGACATGAACTGGGCAACCAGAACAACGCACAGGATCAAGGCACGCGCAATTTCGACACGCAAGCCTCCGCCCCACACCATCATCAAGCCGAACATGATCGCGGCCATCGCCCAGAACGCGAGCGAGCGCAGGCAGAACCGCCACGGCGGCGTCGGGCCGAGTCCATAGACGAGCAGTCCGGACCTGCTGGCTGGCCTGGCTTGCGATGCGGGGCGCGGGCCGCGCTGCGCAAAAGCGGGCGCACGCAATGGCGGCAAGGCGCCATCACGGCCGAACAGATAGCGGTAGGCGGCCCTGGCTTCGAACGCCAGCACCGCCAGCCCAAGCACAGCGCCCACGGGGCCGCCCAAAAGTTCCGTCAACCGGTCCGGTGCGGCGACCAGGAAAAGTACGAGCGCGGCAGCGCGCCACGATGTCGGCAGCACGATTTCGATCATCACGAAAACCGCGCCGAAGAACACCAGCAGCGGATGCCCGAACGGCAGTCCCACCAATACCACCTCGGTCATCGCCAGGATCAGCCCGACCGACAACAACACGGCGCGCATGCGCTGCCGCGCGCGTGGCAGCAGCCGCGCCGCAAATGGCGTGTATTGCTGCCTGACGCTGCCACTGAGCAGCGTCCACCACATCATCGCCAGCATGGAAAACGCACCGCCTGCGAGACCGATACACAGTATCCGCGAGTCCGCATTAGCGAAATCGTTGGATATTGCCGGCACTGCAAAGAGCACCGCCAGCGCGGCCAGCACCCAGCTCAACCACATGCTGCCCTGTGACCTGCGCTGCTGGACCGCTTGCCGGACAATCGCGCGGCAGGCCAGCAAGTCCTGGCGCAGCGTGCTCGGAATCACGACATCCTCCGGGCAGGAAAGGCAACGGGCGCCTTGCGCATGCGCTTCCATCGCCACGCCGCGAACAAAGCGCCAAGCGCATTGGACGCAACCAGCAGCGACGGCCAGAACGCCAGCCCGCCCCAATGCCACGCCGCGAATGCCGCAAGCACGGCCGGTGCCGAGATGAGCAGGAACGACAAGGCGACGCCGGGCTCGTAGGCTCCGCGATTGCGCGCATAGTCGCCCAGCACGATGCCGACGAGCGGCAGCCCGGCCATGCTGCACACGGCCGCGAGCGAGACAGCCACCTCTGCGGGGGTGCCCATCAGCGCCGCGACGATCGCGATGACCGATGCCAGGGTCAACAAGTTCAACAGCACCCGCGACGCGAGCGCTGCTCCCAACAGCCGGTTGAACGCCGCCGCCGGCGGGCTGGCCGGCGCCAGGCGGAACAGCGCCTGCTCGGTGCGTGCCGCTCCGATACGCGCCACGATTTGCTCGGCGACGGCGGCCTGCGCCATCGTCAGCGCTGCGAGCAGCTGCAATCCGGCGCCCCCCACGCTCGCGATGACCGCGCCGCTCGCCCAGAAGACGATGGTGGCCTTGACGCCAATGCCCACCGCGAGCACAAGCAATCCCATGATCAGCCCGGCACTCCAGTGCGCCGACGGCCCCAGCACGTGCAGGATCAGCGACAACATACGGCGCCGGCGGCAGTCGCGGCGCAGTCCCCAACTGAATACCCGCCCCGGAAGTGCCGGGGTGACGGGCTGCGCGACCTTGCGCAAGCTCCGCTCGATCGCCATTTCCTGGCCGCGGCGTCCGCCAAAGTGCCGGTCGCCCCCTTTGGGATACAGCTGGCCGAGCGCGTACGCGGCGACCAGTGCCAGCAACAGCATTTCGCAAACAAACCCGGCATTGCTGGCCAGGATGCCCAGCATGTCGGGCGACAGGGACCGCTGTATGCCGCCAAACATCGTCGCCGGCAGGAACAGTGCGATGCCCCACTGGTGCCCCGCGCGCATCAACGACAAGCCAATGAGGTACATCATCACGAGTGGCGCGAGGGACAGCCAACCGGCCAGTCCCGCAACCAGCACGCTGCCGAGCAGCCAACCGGCAGCTGTCATTTCAACCAGTCGCCTGCGCATGCCTGGCACAAGCCGCGCATTGGCCGGCGTGTTGAGCAGGACTGCGCCGGGAATGAAATAGAGGAGTGCGCCAAACAAGGCCGTGCCCGCAGCCGCCGCAAGCCCGAGCCGCAGCACTTCCATCGGCGGCGCGTGGCGCAGCATACCGCCCGCGGCGAACAGCAGGGCCGCCACCCCGGCCGCGATGGGGAACATGCGCTTGCCGCGTGTCCCGCCAGTGAAGGCCGCGCTCCAGGCGGCCCGGTAAGCCCCCAGCGCCGCGGTCATTGGGTGACCTCGATGAACAGGTCTTCCAGGCTCAATGCCTCCACGCGCATCGCGGGTTCGCGCGCGGCCAGCGCCTCGACCTCGCCGTGCTCGCTCACGATCACACTGGTGCTGCCGTCGCGCCCCTTCTGGCGCCGCAGTTCGCCCGCCAGCCTGATCCCATCGAGCACGGCGCTTGGCCCGGTGACGCGGCGCGCGCCTTCGAGCAGGCTGTCCATGTCGCCCTGCAGCGCGATCTGCCCGTCCTTGAGGAAGGCAACGTCCAGGGCCACGCGTTCGAGGTCGGACAGGATGTGGGTCGAGAACACGACCGTGGTGCCGCGCTCGATCACGTTATCCACCAGCTCGCGCAGGAAGTCGCGCCGGCCCAGCGGATCGAGGGCGGACACCGGTTCATCCAGGATCAAGAGGTCCGGGTCGTGGCCCAGCGCGCGGATGATCGACAGCCGCTGCTTTTCCCCACCGGACAGCTTGCTGATCTGCTTGTTGCACATGGCCGCATCGAAGCCCCAGCGCGCCAGCAGCGCCTTCACCTTGGCATCGTTCCAGCGCGGGTACAGGGCCTTGAAGTAGTCGAGCATTTGCGCCGGCGTGAGCCATTCGAATACTTCCGATTTCTGCGGCACGTAGCCGATCCGCGCGCGCACTTGCTCCGACAGGTTGGCGACATCCTCGCCATAGATGGTGACCGATCCGGTATCCGTTTCGCGCAGGCCCAGCATGCACTCGATCAGCGTGGACTTGCCGGCACCGTTGCGGCCCAACAGTCCCACGACTTGCCCCGCTTCGACCTGCCAGTCCAGGTTGCAGAGCACCTGCTGGCTCGCAAAGTGTTTGGATACCCGGGACATCTGGATAACAGCGGTCATGGTTGTTCCTTCAGGATGTGGTTGAACAGGTCAAGGACGGTTTCGGGATCCAGTTCGAGCTCGCGCGCCTCGCGCGCGGCGCGCTCGAGCGTTGGACGCAGCAGCGCGGCGCGTTGGGCGGCACTGCGCCCGCGGCGCGCCTGCTCGGCCACCACCATGCCCAGCCCGCGCCGGCGCGCCAGCAGCCCCTCCATCTCCAGCAGGCCGTAAGCCTTCGAGACGGTCATCGGGTTCACCGCGAGCGCCTGTGCCACCTCGCGCACGGAAGGCATTGCGTCGCCGGGCGCCAGCTGGCCGCCGGCGACCAGGCGCCGCACCTGATCGACCAGCTGCCGGTAGATCGGCTCGGGCGACCCGGTGTTAATGGAGAACAGCTGGGATGGGTAATCGGTCATTGGCGTACGTGTATTAGTTGATTAATACAGTAGACTCCGTTCCCGGGTTTGTCAACAAGAACCGCCAATGCTGCTGGCGTGCGCCCGCCTTTGCCCGGTTGTCCGACACTGGTCTCCTGGTCCAACCTGTGAGGAGAGCGTGATGGTCGCCAAGGGCTTGCTCGTCCATCTGGATGTCAGGCACGACATGGACGCGAAGGTGGAGGAGTTCCTGCTTGACGCGGTGCCCGCCGTGGAGGCGGAGACCGGCACCGATGCCTGGTTCGCCCTGCGCTTCGGGCGGGGCGAATATGGCATCTTCGATGTGTTCGCCGACGACGCGGCGCGCGAAGCGCACCTGCAGGGCGCGGTCGTGGCCGGCCTGATGGCGCGCGCGGGCGAACTGCTCAATCACGGTCCGCGCGTTGAAAAACTGGATGTCCTGGCCAGCAAGGTGCCGGCAGGCGTCGGGTCAGCAGCGGACCGGCGCGGCCTGCTGCTCAGGTTCCAGGCAAAGTCGGGTCACGAGGCGCAGGTGGCGCAGTTCCTGATCGACGCGCGCGCGTTGGTGCAGGAGGAGCCAGGAACAACGGCGTGGTTCGCACTGCGCTTCGGGAACGGGGAATTTGGAATTTTCGATACCTTCCCGGACAACGGCGCGCGGTTTTCGCACCTGACCGGGCACGTGCCGCGCGAGCTGGCCAAGCACGCGCTCACCCTGCTTGGCTCCATGCCGGAGCTGCACATGCTGAACGTGCTGATGGAAACGTTCAGGAGTTAGCTGGGCACGTGGGCGGGAGGACCCGCCCACGCTACGGGTTACAGGTGCTGTGCGATCTGCGGCAGCAGCTCGTCGAAGGTGCGGCCGACGCCGTTTTCGCCGATCGCGTGCATCTTCCACTCGCCGTTGTGGCGGTACAGCTTGGCCATGATCTGCGCCGTGTGCGCGCCCTGCACCGACAGGTCGTAGCGCGCCACTTCGCGATCGTTGGCCGCATTCACCAGGCGGCAGAATGCGTTCTGCACCTGCGAGAAGTTCTGCCCGGTGAAGCTGTTCACGGTGAACACCAGCGACTTGACGTTGGCCGGCACGCGCGCGAGATCGACGACGATTTGCTCGTCATCGCCCTCGCCTGCACCGGTACGGTTGTCGCCGGTGTGCACGATGCTGCCGTCGCGGCTCTTTAGCTGGCGGAACCAGACCACGTCCACCGGCTGGTCCTTCTCGTCGAACAGCACGCACGAGGCGTCCAGGTCCACGCTCTGGGTACGCGCCCCGAAGCCGAAGATACCCCCGGTCTTGATCGCGTCCCAGCCCAGGCCCATGGTCACGCGGGACAGCTCGCCGCCCGCTTCCTTCGAGAGCGAGATCTTCTGGCCCTTCTGCAGATTGACTGACATTTCAAACTCCTTGGTTTAGCGCGCGGGCGCCTGCATCCATGCCTTGAATGCGGCGCGGTTGCGCGAACAAACATAAATCTTCCCGCGACCCGAGAAGCGCAGCACGATCCCTTCGCCGCTGGTCTGGCTGTTGATCAGGTTGCCCAGGAAGCCAGCGCTCTGGCCGGTCGTGATCGACACCTCGTAGCGCAGCGTGCTGTCCCAGCACACCACGTGCGAATTGTCGATGATCGCGTCCTTGCCCGGCTCCACTTCCAGCACCGACATCGAACCGAAACCCGACACCACCACCTGGCCGCTGCCGCCGGTCTCGGTCACGAAAAAGCCGCCGCTCTGCGCGAACAGCGCATTGCCCAGGCTTTGCGTGCGCACCCGCAGGTCCACGCCCGAGCTGGCGGCGACGAACGCGCCGTCACTGATGATGTACTGGTTCGGACCGCAGTCCACCACCTGCATGGCGCCAGGCAGCGTGGGCGAAAGCAGGCAGTCGCCATCGCCGCGCGTGGCCTCGATGTGCTGCTGGAAGAACGACTCGCCGTTGGCGAAGGTGCGCATCAGCGCGCTGCCAAGGCCGCCGCGCATCTTGCCCTTCAGGTCGAGCGTGGACTCCATCATCACCATCGCGTCCGATTCGCAGTAGATGGTTTCGCCCTGCTTCATCGACACGTGCAGGAAGGGATCGACATCCCCGGTCACGGTAAAAACTGGCATTTGCCGTTTTCCTTTCGTTCGGTTGCAGCCCGACACGCAAAGGTGCGGGCCGCAAAACTGTTTAGCTGGTTAGACGTTCACGCCATAGTTCTTTGCCAGCGGCCCCAGGCCGCCCGCAAAGCCCTGGCCGATCGCGCGGAACTTCCAGTCGGCGCCGTTGCGGTACACCTCGCCGAAGATCATCGCGGTTTCGGTCGAGCTGTCTTCCGACAGGTCGTAGCGCGCGATCTCGCCGTTGTTGGCCGCGTTCACGCAGCGGATGAACGCCTTGCCGACCATGCCGAAATTCTGGCGGCGCGCATCGGCGTCGTGGATCGTCACCGCAAACGTGATCTTGTCCACGTCGGCCGGCACGCGGGCCAGGTCGATGGTGACGGTTTCGTCATCGCCGTCGCCGGCGCCGGTGCGGTTGTCGCCCGAGTGGGCCACCGAACCGTCGGCCGACTTCAGGTTGTTGTAGAAGATGAAGTCGCCGTCGGAGCGGACCTTGCCCGACTGGTTCAGCATGAAGACGACGCCGTCCAGGTCGAATGCGGCGCCATCGGTGGCGCGCACGTCCCAGCCCAGGCCGATCGTCATTTTCGACAGGCCCGGAGCCTCTTTCGACAGGTTGACGTTGCCGCCTTTTTGCAGACTGATTGCCATGATGTGGTTCTCCTAAAAAGTGAATGTCACTTGTGTGAACACCGGGGTTTACCACGCGCTGCGAGCTGGTGTTCTGCCGCTCGCTGCGCGGTTTGTTCGGTCCGGCGGCTGCCTGTGGTGGCCGCCGCTCAGACCATGATCGTTATGCGATTTCCTTGACTGCTTCGCGCACATCCAGCGCCTGCTGCACTTTCTTGTACCGGACCGAGGACCACAGCGAGGCGACGATGAAGGCCACGCCAACCAGGCCGGTGAACACTTCCGGGATGTGGAACTTCATGCTGGCCAACATGATCACCGCCAGGATGCCGATCGCGTAGTGCGCGCCGTGTTCCAGGTACACGAATTCGTCCAGCGTGCCCTTCTTGACCAGGAAGACCGTCAGCGACCGCACGAACATCGCGCCGATGGCCAGGCCCAGCATGATGATCACGACGTCGGTGGTGATGGCGAACGCGCCGATCACGCCGTCGAAGCTGAACGATGCATCCAGCACTTCCAGGTACAGGAAGCCGCCGATACCGCCCTTCTTCACCAGATCGCCCACGTTCGCGCCGTCGTCCTCATCCTTCTCCAGCAGGGCCGACACCGCGTCCACGCCAACGTAGATCAGGATGCCCCACAGGCCGGACATCAGCACCACCATCTTCTGCGCTTCCTCGACCAGCGACAGGCTGGTCATCAGCGCGCCGATCGAGATCATCACGGCGATCGAGGACACGCGGCCCAGCGCGCCGATCTTCTCTTCGAGGCGGCCCAGCCAGTGGTGCTCCTTCTCGTCGTCGAACAGGAAGTTCAGGAACACCAGCAGCAGGAACATGCCGCCGAACGCCGCCACTTCGGCGTGGTGCGCGGTCAGGTGCGCCGAGTACTGCTTGGGATCGGTGAGCGCCAGATTCCACACGTCGGCCAGGCCCAGGTTCGCGGCCACGGCCACGATCACGAGCGGGAACAGCAGGCGCATGCCAAACACGGCGATGATGATGCCCACGCCGAGGAACAGCTTCTGCCAGCGTTCGTCCCAGGTCTTGAGCACCGAGGCGTTGACCACCGCGTTATCGAACGACAGCGACACCTCCATCACGGCCAGGATCGCGGCAATCGAGATGCCGGTCAGAGCGCCCGCCATGCCACTGTGCTCGTAACCCCACCAGCCGGCCGCCACCAGGCAGACCGCCGTCACGAGGAACGAGAACTTGAAGTGCTTCATCTTGTTTTCCCTTCATGGTGAATTGATGAAGCGCAGTGTAGAGGCGTGCAGACTTTGAAAAAAGCGAAGATAATCTGATTTTTACTTCGAAAAAACCGAAGCAATGGATGGAAACCTGAATTTTCGGCACCTGTACTACTTCTGGGTGGTGGCCAAGGAAGGCGGCATCACACGCGCGGCCAAGCGGCTGAACCTGGCGGTCCAGACCATCAGCACCCAGCTCGCCCAGCTGGAAGAATCGGTGGGCAAGGCGCTGTTCACGCAGCAGGGCCGGCGCCTGGTGCTGACCGAGCCGGGGCGCCTGGCGCTCGCGTACGCGGACCAGATCTTCATGCTCGGCGAGCAGATGCAGGAGGCGCTGGGCGAAGCGGACAGCGCGCGCACCCGGCTAACGGTCGGCATCTCCGATTCGCTGCCCAAGCTCACCGCCTACAAGCTGCTGGAAGCGACCACGAAGCTGGACCGGCAAGTGCGGCTGGTCTGCTACGAGGACCAGTTCGAGGCGCTGCTGGGCGACCTGGCGCTGCACAAGCTGGACGTGGTGCTGACCGACCGCGCGGTGGATTCGGGCACGGCGCTGCGCGTGTTCAGCCACCAGCTGTTCGAAAGCGAGACCATCGTGGTGGGCGCGCCGGTGCTGGCGACGCTGTATGCCGGCGCTTTCCCGGCGAATCTGAACGGGGCGCCGTTCCTGCTACCGACACGTAATAATGCCCTGCGGGGGAAGATCGACGAATGGTTCGACTCGCACGCCGTGCGGCCGGACATCGTGGGCGAGTTCGAGGACAACGCGCTGCTCAACACCTTTGGCCGGCGCGGGCTGGGCCTGTTCTTTGCACCGGCGGCGCTGGCGGCCGACATCGAGGAACAGTTCGGCGCCCGGCTGGTGGGCCGCGTGCCGCAGGTGCGCGAGCAGTTCTACGCGATCTCGAACGAGCGCAAGATCCAGCATCCGGCGGTGGAAGCGATCCTCTCCGCGGCACACGAAACTGTGCTCGGCGCCGCCTGAGCCTTACAATGCCGTGGTTGGCCGCGGCTCTTTGACAAATATATGGAAAACGTTTTGTTCGTCGTTCTCGCGATCGTGCTCGTCGCCCTGAACGGCTTTTTTGTGGCCGCCGAATTCGGCATCGTCACCCTGCGCAAGACGCGCATTCGCGCGATTGCGAAAACCGGCGGTCTGCGTGGCCGCATTTTGGCCAAGGTGCACGGGCGGCTGGACGCCTACCTGTCGGCCTGCCAGCTCGGCATCACGCTGGCGTCGCTGGGCCTTGGCTGGGTCGGCGAACCGGCATTCGCCGCGCTGCTCGAACCGGCATTTCACCTGCTTGGCGTGACCTCGGAGCAGGTGATCCACGGCGTGTCGTTCGTGATCGCGTTCGGCGTCATCTCCTTCCTGCACATCGTGGTAGGCGAACTGGCGCCCAAGTCGCTCGCGATCCGCATTCCCGAGGCAGTTGGCCTGTGGTGCGCGGTGCCGCTGTACGGCTTTTACTGGCTGATGTACCCGGCGATCTGGCTGCTCAACGCCAGCTCCAACATGGTGCTGCGCGTGGCCGGCCTCTCGGGTGCGGGCGGCGGGCACGAGACCCAGTATTCGACCGAGGAGCTCAAGCTCATCCTGCGCACCAGCACCGCCGGCGAAAAATTCACCAGCGACGAACGCCACGTGCTGGCGCAGTCGCTGGAGTTTTCAGAGATGTCGGTGGCCGACCTCATGCGCCCGATTAACGAGGTGATCGCGCTGTACGCCGACCTGCCGCTGGCCGAGAACCTGCAGACGATGCTGCGCAACCGCTTTTCGCGCTATCCCTACTTCGACGCCGAGGGCGAGGAAGTGCTGGGCATGATCCACCTGAAGGACCTGTTCTTCGCGCAGCAAGCCGGACGCGAGATCAGCGACCTGGCGGACTTTTTGCGCCCGGTCGAGACGATCTCCGCGCGCACGCCGGCGCAGGAGTTGTTCCGCCGCTTCAAGCACGGCGCGCCGCACTTTGCGCTGATCGGCGAAAAGGGCAAGCGGCCGGTCGGCTTCATCACGCTCGACAACCTGCTGGGCGCCATGGTGGGCGAGATCCGCGACGAATTCCGCATGAACGAAAACGACTGGCTGCCGCAGGCGGACGGCAGCTATCTCGGCAAGGCCAGCCTGGCGATCGTGTCGCTCGAACGCGTGCTTGGCATCGACATCGACAACGAGGCGATGGGGCTGGACGACGTGGAATCGGTGGGCGGGCTGCTCATGGCCAAGCTGGGCGACATTCCCAAGCAGGGCCAACGCATCGAATTCCCGCAGTTCGACGTGGTGGTCAAGCGCACCAAGGGCCCGCGCATCATGCTGGTGAAGGTCATTCCGCACCTGGAGCGCGACGACGACGAGGACCACGACTGACCTGTGGTTGGCGGTGCAGCGAGACAGCGCCCCGTTCACCGCCAAGAGTCCAGCCGTTCATCCCTCGCAGGCCGGGGCGGCGGTGTTACGGTTGGTGGCTTACGACAAGCGCGCGGGTGAGCCGTGCGAAAAGCGCCGGGCGAGCAGCGCGCTCAGCGGGCGCAGGAAGAAGATCAGCAGGAACGCAAAGTTCGCCATGCGCGGCGCCACGGCTGAAATCGGAACGGTGAGCAAGCCGATCACGATCACCCCGCTCGTGCGCACGCACGCGGCGATGTAGGTCTCGCGGTCCATCGGCTGCGCGCACAACTGCGGGTTGCGATAGATGTGGCGCGCCGCCAGCAGCGAGGCCAGCCCCATCAGGCCCATCACCGACGCATACACGCCCTGCGCCACGTCGCTCAAGGCGCGGCTGTTGACGGCCGATGCGAACGGCAGCAGGCTGGCGCCGGCCAGCATCAGCATGGTGAACCAGACCAGGCGGCCGTCGGCGTGCCGCACGTGGCTGTACAGGCGGTGGTTGGCCACCCAGTAGATCGCGAGCACCATGAAGCTGATCAGCCAGGAGATGAGGTTGGGGACCAGTTCAGCCAGCGCCTCGCGTAGCACGGCCGGATCGCCCACGTTGGCATGCTCCGGTAGCTTCAGGTCGATCACCAGTAGCGTCATCGCGACCGCGAAGATGCCGTCGATGAGGGCTTCGATCCGGTGTTTGCTGAATTGGCTGGTGCCGGCGGGCGTGGCGTCGCTCATGGCTCTTGGGGCTGGTCGTTGAAAAGCGCATTGTCGCTGTTCATTAACAAGCCTGCAAGACCTTTGCCTGCCCGCGGTTCAGGCCTCTGTCTGGTCCTTGCGCACTGCGACCAGGTCGGCCTTGCCGGTCCAGTCGCTGATGAGGGAGTAGCCGACCGCCAGCAGCGTCGGTCCGATGAACATGCCGACGAAGCCGAACGCGATCACGCCACCGAGCACGCCGAGCAGCGTGAGCAGGAACGGCAGGTCGCTGCCGCGGCTGATCAGCATCGGCCGCACCACGTTGTCCACGCTGCTGATCAGGAGCGTGCCCCAGACCAGCATGAACACGCCCCAGCCGACCTCGCCCTGCGAGAACAGCCACAGCGCGGCGCCGATCCAGACCACGGGCGGCCCGATCGGCGCGATCGAGGCCACGAACACCAGCACCGACAGCAGCGGCACCGCCGGCACGCCCGCAATGGCAAAGCCGAGGGCTGCCACCAGCGCCTGTGCCAGCGCCGTGCCCAGCAGGCCGTACATCACGCCGCGCACGGTCTGGCTGACGATGTCGGCGACGCCGCCCGAGCCCTCGCCGATCAGCTTGTGCATGGTAACCATGATCACGCGCAGCAGGGTGTGGCCGTCGCGGTACAGGAAAAAGGCCACGAAGGCGGCAAGGCTCATCTGCACCACGCCGGTGCCCAGCATGATGCCGCCGGTGAGCAGGTAGTGGCGCGCCGGTTCGATCATGCGCTGCGCGAAGTCCATCATGTTGTCGCGGCTGGCGACGAGATCGCGCAGGTACTGGTCGAGCCAGGGCCCGACCAGCGGCAGGTTCTGCACCCACTGCGGCGGCACCAGCTCGCCCTGCCTGACGGCGGCGGTCGCCTGCTCGTAGGCATGCGCCACGTTGTCCGCCAGGTTGTACGCGACCAGCGCGAGCGGAATGATGACCAGCAGGGTGAGCGTGAGCGTCATGGTCAGCGCCGCAAGCGTGCGCCGGCCGCGCATGCGCTCCAGCAGGGACAGGTACATCGGCCACGACGAGATGACCACGGCAGCCGCGAACAGGATCGCGGCCAGGAACGGCCGCAGCACGTACAGGCAGCCGACCGCGAGCAGGACGATGGTCGCGACGCGTGTGTAACGCCGGCCGTTCTGCGCTTCCATCAGCCCAGCAGCTGTCGGATGTCGTGGACCAGCGGCCCCGGCCCCTGGCCGTGGCGCACGAACAGGCGCAGCTTGCCGTCCTTGTCGAACACGTAGCTGCCGGCGGTATGGTCGATCGAATACTGGTCCGGCGAACTGCCCGGCACCTTGGTGTAGAACACCTTGAATTCCTTGGCGGTCTTCGCGATCTGGTCCGGCGTGCCGTACAGGCCCAGGAAGCGCTTGTCGAACTGCGGCACGTAGTTCTTGAGCAGGTCAGGCGTATCGCGCTCTGGGTCGAGCGTGACGAACAGCACCTGCACCTGGTCCGATTGCGCGCCCAGCTCCTTCATCGCTGCCGCCATTTCGGCCAGCGTGGTCGGGCACACGTCCGGGCACTGGGTGTAGCCGAAGAACAGCACTACCACCTTGCCTTTGAAGTCGGCCAGCGTGCGCGGCTTGCCGTTGTAGTCGGTGAGGTTGAAAGCGCGCGCGTAATCCAGGCCGGTGACGTCGGTATTCTGGAAGTTCGGCTTGGCGGCCAGCTTGTCGCAGCCCGCCAGCGGCACCGCCACCAGGGCGGACAGGAGTACGGCGGTAAGGAGTTTCTTCATCTCGTCAGAACCTGAAGTAGTGGTCCACCAGCAGCGCCGCGAACAGCAGCGACAGGTAGATGATCGACCAGGCAAAGGTCTTGCGCGCGATGATGTCGGTGTAATGCTTCCACACCAGCCAGGCATAGCGCAGGAAGATGCCGTTCAGGACCACGGCCGCGGCCAGGTACAAGAGGCCGCTCATGCCGGCGGCGAACGGCAGCAGCGTGGTGGCGGCCAGCACCACCGTGTACAGCCACACGTTCAGGCCAGTGAACTCCATGCCGTGGGTGATCGGCAGCATGGGCAGGCCCGAGCGCTTGTAGTCGTCGCGGCGGTACATCGCCAGCGCCCAGAAGTGCGGCGGGGTCCATACAAAAATGATCAGCACCAGCAGCCAGGCCTGCATCGGCACGTCGTTGGCAACTGCCGCCCAGCCCAGCGCCGGCGGCATGGCGCCCGACAGGCCGCCGATCACGATGTTTTGCGGGGTGGCCGGCTTGAGCACGATGGTGTAGATGATGGCGTAGCCGACAAAGGTGACGAAGGTCAGCCACATCGTCAGCGGATTGACCTGGGTGTACAGCACCCACATGCCCAGGCCGCCGAGCAGGCCCGAGAACGACAGGGTCTGCGCGCGGGTGAGCTCGCCCATGGCGGTGGCGCGGCGGGCGGTACGCGCCATGCGGGCGTCGATCTCGGCTTCGACCAGGCAGTTGACGGCGAACGCGGCGCCGGCCAGCAGCCAGATGCCGATGGTGCCGCCAATCAGCGGACGCCAGCCGGGGAAGCCGTCGGTGGACAGGAACATGCCGATCACCGCGCAGAACACGGCCAGCTGCGTCACGCGCGGCTTGGTCAGGGCCCAGTACTGGGCAAAGCGGGTGGGCGGTTTATGAATGGCAGTCTGGGTCGTCATGGCTGGAGGCTTGCTGGCGTGGGTTCCTGCCGGGAAGGAGCCTGCGCCACGGCGAGTTGGTGCTTGGCCTTGTAGTTTAACATGGTCACCAAAATGACGAGCAGCGCGGCCCCGGCGTTGTGCAGCACTGCAATGGCGAGCGGAAAGCTCAAGAAGACGGTGGCGATCCCGCTCATCACCTGCAGGCCCAGCACCAGCGCCATCCTGCGCGCGGTGGGGCGCAGCCCGGCGTGCGGCCAGGCACGCGCGGCTGTTGCTCCGAGCACAACAAGAACGACCAGCGCGAAATTGCGGTGGACCCAGTGGATCGCGGTCAGGGCCGAGAACGGCAGGTAGTGGCCGGCCGCGGTCTTGCCAAGCTCGCGCCACAGCGTAAAGCCATGCTCGAAATCCATGGGCGGGACGACCGAGCCGTTACAGGCCGGGAAATCGCTGCAGGCCAGGGTGGCGTAGTTGGTGCTCACCCACCCGCCCAGGAACAGCTGCACGGCGAGCACGGCGGCCGACAGCAACGCCAGCCGGCGCACGGCGAACAGGCCCGCCGGACGCGGATCGGCCGGCAGTGGCTTGATGATGTTGTCCTCACGGCCACCCAGCCACACCAGCAGCGCCAGCAGGGTCATGCCCAGCAGCAGGTGGGTGGTCACGATGATCGGCTGCAGCTTGAGCGTGACGGTCCAGGCGCCGAACGCGCCCTGCAGGCAGACGAAGCCGAACAGCAGGGTCGGCATCAGCGGGGCGAACGCGCGCTCGTGCGAGCGGCGCCACTGCAGCCAGGCCTTGGTCATCAGGGTGATGATGAGCACGCCAATGCCCATCGCCAGGTAGCGGTGGATCATCTCGATCCAGGCCTTGACGTGGGTGACCGGGCCGGTCGGCATGGCGGCCTGCGCCGCCGAGATCTGCTCGTGCGCCAGGAACGGGTTGGCCAGGCCGTAGCAGCCGGGCCAGTCCGGGCAGCCCAGGCCGGAGTCGGTCAGGCGCGTAAAGCCGCCGAACACGATCAGGTCGAAAGTGAGGAAGGCGGCGACCCAGACCAGCTTGCGGTACTTGTTGGCGTCCGCCGACATCCAGACCATCGACAGCGGCAGGCAAGCCGCCAGCAGCCCGGTGATGCCGAGTTGAACGAGGGTTGAAGCTTGCATGTGAATTAACCGATGGCGGAAGCCTTGAGCAGCTTCGCAATATCCTTGTACATCTTGCGCGTGTCCGGTTCGGCCGGAAAGCGCATCATCAGGTTGCCCAGCGGGTCGATCAGGTAGATGTGGTCGCCCGCCGTCGTGCCGCTTTCAGCCGGCAGCCACCTGGCCACCGCCTGGGCGTCGGCGTGCAGCATGTGCATGCCGTCGTATTCGCGGATCAGCATGGTGTCGATCGGCTCGTTGTCGGTGATCAGCCATACGCGCTCGATGCGGTCCATCTCCTTGCCCTGCATCAGGCGCTCCTGGCGCATCGTGAACAGCTGCTTGCGGCACGCGTCCGGGCAGGCGCCGCCGCCCACCTTGAGCATGATCCACTTGCCGCGGTAGGCGCCCAACCCTTCCGGGCGGCCGTCGAGCGTGGTGCTGGCAAGGCGCGGAATCGGGTAGGAACGCGGGTCGATCAGCGCGCCGTAGTTGTTGCGCGCGGCCGGCTTGAGCACGTAGTAAGTAAAGTACGAGGCGACCAGCGGCGCGGCGCACACGGCGAGCACCCCGAACATCTTCCAGCGCCCGCTGCTACGCGCGGGCTGCATCGTCATGTTTTGTTCCACTGCGAAATCCTGTGATGACAAAAAAGAGCAAGGCCATCGCCGCCAGCGCGTACCACTGGAAGGCGTAGCCCTTGTGTTTTTCGATGCCGGTCGAAGGCAACGGCCAGTCGCGCACCAGCGCCCCGCCCTCTTCCTTGGGACCGGTCTGTTCGACGAAAAAAGGCTCGAGCTTCAGGCCGCTGGCCTGTTCAACCTGCCCCGGCGCGACGTTCTGCACGATCGCGTTCGGCTTGAGCGGCACGGCATCGCCCAGCTGCAGCACGCGGCCCATGTTGCCGCTGACAACGCCTTCGATGCTGACCTGCCCTGGCGGCGTGGAGAACACGGGCAGGCGGTCATGCACGGTCGGATCGGCCGGGAGCCAGCCGCGCGCGACCAGCACGTGGACATCCGAACCCGCTATTTTAAACGGCATCAGCAAATAAAACCCGCTGCGCCCCTGGTATGGGCGGTTGTCGAGGAAGACCGGCCAGCCGGGGACGAACTGGCCGGTGACGGTGACGCGTCGGTATTCGAGCGTTTCAAGCGGCACGATGGCCGGGCCGAGCGCAACAGGCGCTTGGGCGCCGCGCTGCTCCATGCGCTCGCGCAGCGCGGTTTTCTCGGCGGCGCGGCGTTCCTGCCAGTTGCCCAGTGCAATGCCGAGCGCGACCAGCAGCACGGTGGCGATGAAGGGGACCAGCCGAAAATGAAAGCGCAGACGCATTACAATGGAGCTTCCAATTTTGTTATCCGGCAGACCATGAAAATCTTTGTTGCGATCGCTTTCGCCCTGATCCTTGCGAGCCTCGGGTCGGCCCTGTTCTTCCTGATGCGCGACAAGGGCAAGAGCAACCGCACGGTGCAGGCCCTGGCGATGCGGGTCGGGCTGTCGATCACCCTGTTCCTCATCGTGCTGGGCATGTACAAGCTGGGGTGGATACAGCCGAAGGGCTTGCCTTACTAAAAAGGGACGGCCGAATACCGACTCGCCCCTATATCCTTCGTCAGCCTCCGCACGTCGTCCCGGCGAAAGCCGGGACCCATAACCCGCCTGCAGCACCTATCACATGCGTACGTGTCGCGTACTCAGCATGGGTCCCGGCTTTCGCCGGGACGACGGGTTCGTGTCCGTAGCGAGGAATTACATCCAGTACACAACCACGTACAGCCCCAGCCACACCACGTCCACGAAGTGCCAGTACCAGGCCGCGCCTTCGAAGCCGAAGTGGCTTTCGGGGGTGAAGTCGCCGCGCATCACGCGGTACAGCATCACCGACAGCATGATCGCGCCCATCGTCACGTGGAAGCCGTGAAAGCCCGTCAGCATGAAGAAGGTCGAGCCGTAGATGCCCGACGACAGCTTCAGGTTCAGCTCGGTGTACGCATGGTGGTATTCATAGGCCTGGAAGCCCATGAAGGTCGCGCCCAGCAGGATGGTCAGGAACAGCCAGAACGCGGTCTTGCCGCGGTGCCCGGCGCGCAGCGCGTGGTGGGCGATGGTCAGGGTCACGCCGGAAGTCAGCAGCAGCGCCGTGTTGATGGTCGGGATCGGGAACGGGCCCATGGTCTCGAAGTGTTCCACGGTGCCGGCCGGGCCGACGCTGCCCCAGTGCCCGGCAAAGTCGGGCCACAGCAGCTTGTGGTCGAGGTCGGCCAGCCACGGCATGGTGATCGAGCGCGCGTAGAACAGCGCGCCGAAGAAAGCGCCGAAGAACATCACCTCGGAGAAGATGAACCAGCTCATCGACCAGCGGTAGGAGCTGTCGATGCGGGCGCCGTACTTGCCGGTTTCGGACTCGCGGATCGCGTCGCCGAACCAGAAATACAGCACGGTCAGCATCGCCACGATGCCGACGATGTTGACGGCGGGCCCCCAGGACGCGCCGTTGACCCAGCCCGACGCGCCTGCCATGGTGACAAGCATCGACATGCCGGCAGCGAGCGGCCAACGGGACGGGCCCGGCACGAAATAGTACGGCGCGGTGTGTGGCAAACTCATCTTCATCTCCTAAGTCAAACTTATATTTGTTGAATTGGCTGCTCTAAATTTTTGTACCACTACCCTTTGATCCGTCGTCCCCGCGGAGGCGGGGACCCATGCTGAGTTTGCGTTTCATCGCGGCTTTGCCACTGATCGCGCTGTCTATGGATCCCGGCCTGCGCCGGGATGACGTTGTTTTATTGTTCGGGCACTCCAACTACCGCTACTTCGATACGGCAAACCGCACCACAGTTATCAGGATGCCAATGAACAGCACCACCCCGATCAGCGCGGCGATGATCACGTGGATCGGGTTCAGGTTGGCAGAATCGTGCTCGTAGTCCTTGCGCTTGCGCACGCCAAAGAACGACCAGAACACGGCCTTCATGGTGGCGCCGAACGATCCCTTGCGCTGTACCGGCTTGTCCGGATCCATCATCATCCTTCCTTCATTGCCACCGCGCCGCCGATCTCGAAGAACGTGTACGACAGCGTGATGGTCTTCACTTCCCGGGGCAGCTTGGGGTCGATAAAGAACACGACCGGCATCTGCCGCGCCTCGTTTGGGCCCAGCGTCTGCTGCTTGAAGCAGAAGCACTCGACCTTCTTGAAGTACGGCGTGGCCGACTGCGGCGCATAGCTCGGAATCGCCTGCGCCGCCACCGTCCTGCCCTGGGTGTTGACGACCTCGTAGGTGACCGTGGTCAGTTCGCCCGGGTGCACGCTGACGCTGTTTTGCGTCGGGCGGAAGCGCCACGGGCCCTGCGCGTTGCCATCCAGCTCAACGACCACGGTGCGCGACTTGTCGACCTGCGTGTTGGCAGGCCGCGCCACGGTGCCGTCCTTCTGCGTAATCACGTTCAGGCCCAGCTCTTCGCAGATCTGCCGGTACACCGGCACCAGCGCATAGCCGAACCCGAACATCGCCACAGCAATGACAACGAGCTTGCCGAGCGTGCTGCGGTTCAGGTGCATCAACCGGCCGGTGCGGGTGCCTTCTTTGCTCACGTCAGTTGAACCAGATGCGTTTAACGAAGACCATCACGAAGAAGAACAGCGGGATCGCCGCGATGGTCCATGCGAGTTTGGCGTTGCGTTTCCTTTGCGCGTCCATTATTTCACCAGCGGCGGGGTCTCGAAGGTGTGGAACGGCGCCGGGCTCGGCACGGTCCACTCCAGGCCTTCCGCGGCTTCCCACGGCTTGTCCGCTGCCTTGGCGCCGCCGCGGATGGTCGGCAGCACCACGAAGAACAGGAAGTACACCTGCGACAGGCCGAAGCCGAAGGCGCCGATCGTCGCGATGCTGTTGAAGTCGGTGAACTGGGCGGCGTAGTCCGCATAGCGGCGCGGCATGCCAGCCAGGCCCAGGAAGTGCATCGGGAAGAAGGTGATGTTAAAGGTGATGATCGATGCCCAGAAGTGGAACTTGCCGCGGCCTTCCGGATACATGTGGCCGGTCCACTTCGGGCCCCAGTAGTAGAAACCGGCGAACAGGGCAAACAGCGAGCCGGCCACCAGCACGTAGTGGAAGTGCGCCACCACGTAGTAGGTGTCCTGCAGCTGGATGTCGATCGGGGTCACGGCCAGGATCAGGCCGGTGAAGCCGCCCATGGTGAACACGAAGATGAAGCCCACCGCGAACAGCATCGGGGTTTCAAAGGTCATCGAACCGCGCCACATGGTGGCCACCCAGTTGAACACCTTCACGCCGGTCGGCACGGCGATCAGCATGGTGGCGTACATGAAGAACAGCTGGCTGGTCACCGGCATGCCGGTGGTGAACATGTGGTGCGCCCAGACGATGAACGACAGGATCGCAATCGAGGCGGTTGCGTACACCATCGAGGCGTAGCCGAACAGCGGCTTGCGCGCGAACGCCGGGATGATCTGCGAGACGATGCCGAATGCCGGCAGGATCATGATGTACACCTCGGGGTGGCCAAAGAACCAGAAGATGTGCTGGTACATGACCGGGTCGCCGCCGCCGGCAGCGTTGAAGAAGGTGGTGCCGAAGTGGCGGTCGGTCAGCGTCATGGTGATCGCGCCTGCCAGCACCGGCATCACGGCGATCAGCAGGTAGGCGGTGATCAGCCAGGTCCAGCAGAACATCGGCATCTTCATCAGGGTCATGCCCGGTGCGCGCATGTTCAGGATGGTGACGATGATGTTGATCGAACCCATGATCGACGAGGCGCCCATGATGTGCAGCGCGAAGATCGCCATGTCCATGCCCGGGCCCATCTGCGCGGTCAGCGGCGCGTACAGGGTCCAGCCGGCGGCGGTGGCGCCGCCCGGCACGAAGAACGAGGCGGCCAGCAGCAGCGCGGCCGGCGGCAGCAGCCAGAACGAGAAGTTGTTCATGCGCGCAAACGCCATGTCCGATGCGCCGATCTGCAGCGGGATCATCCAGTTGGCGAAGCCCACGAAGGCCGGCATGATCGCGCCGAACACCATCACCACGCCGTGCATGGTGGTGAGCTGGTTGAAGAACTCGGGCTGGAAGAACTGCAGGCCGGGCTTGAACAGCTCGGAGCGGATCATCAGCGCCAGCACCCCGCCGGACATCAGCATGGTGAGCGAGAACCAGAGGTACAGGGTGCCGATGTCCTTGTGGTTGGTGGCAAACAGCCAACGGCGCATGCCGGTCGGGTGGTCGTGCGCGTGATCGTGGGCGTGAGCGTGATCGTGTGCGTGATCGAGTGTGCTGGAAGTCATATCAGTGTCCTGGCAATCTTTGTTCTACTTGCGTATCACTTGCTACGGGCAGCCATCACTTCGGCCGGCTGTACGATGTTTTCAGCTGCTTTGTTGCCCCAGCTGTTGCGGGTGTACGTGATCACCGAGGCGATCTCGGTATCCGACAGCTGCTTCCAGGCCGGCATGGCCGACGGGAACTTGCCGCTGTGCTTGCCGTTCAGGAGCACGTTGATCTGCTCGGCCTTGGGGCCGTTGACCACCGGCGAGCCGTCGAGCGACGCGAACGCGCTCGGCACGCCCTTGCCGTTGGCCTGGTGGCAGGCCACGCAGTTGGTGGTGTACACCTTTTCGCCGCGGGTCTTGAGCTCGTCCAGGGTCCAGGTCTTGGTGGCGTCGTCGGCGCTGGCGGCCATGGCGGCTTTCTTTTCATTGACCCACTTGGTGTAGTCCTCGGCCGAGACAACCTTCACGACGATCGGCATGAAGGCGTGGTCCTTGCCGCACAGCTCGACGCAGTTGCCGCGGTAGGTGCCGATCTGGTCGGCCTTGAACCAGGTGTCACGCACAAAACCCGGAATCGCGTCCTGCTTGACGGCGAAGGCGGGGATGGTCCAGGAGTGGATGACGTCGTTGGCGGTGGTGATCAGGCGCACCTTCTTGTTGACCGGCACCACCACCTCGTTGTCCACCTCGAGCAGGTAGTTTTCGTTGCGCTGGCCAACCGGCTCGACGCCCGGGCCGCCGACGAGCGCGCGCGGGGTGGACAGGTTGGACAGGAAGGAGATGCCCTCGCCTTCGCCCTTCAGGTAGTCGTAGCCCCACTTCCATTGCATGCCGGTGGCCTTGATGGTCAGGTCGGCGTTGGAGGTGTCTTTCATTGCGACCACGGTACGGGTGGCCGGCAGGGCCATGCCGATCACGATCAGGAACGGTACGACGGTCCAGGCGATTTCGACGGCGGTCGATTCGTGGAAGGTGGCGGGCTTGTGGCCCAGCGATTTGCGGTGCTTGAACACCGAATAGAACATGACGCCGAACACGCCGATGAAGATCACCAGGCAGACCAGCATCATGTAGTTGTGCAGGTTATAGACTTCTTCGCCGATGCCGGTCACCGGGAGCTGCATGTTCAGTTGGTGCTCAACTGGCCGCCCAGTGATAACAGGTTCTGCCAAAGCTGGGATACTGGCCGATACTGCGAGGCCGAGCATCAGAGCTTGAAGTCGCTTTGCATATGTCATGTTGTCCCCAACCACCCAAAAAAATAATAATTTTTTAATGGCTCGGCAACGATGACTGACTGCCGGCCCGCAACACCTCTTGCAAAAGGCCCGCGGCCGACACGCGCAGCAATACAACGCACTGCGGCTTGGCAGGAGCCCATCATTGATCCGCGAAACACTCCCACCGCATGACCACTGATTCTTGCAAATGCTGTAATTCAGTCCGACTCTAACGCCGTTACTGCTTTTATTTCCAGCGTGCTGCTACCACAGTCGGAAGAAATTGTCTTTGATTATACGCAAGTCACTAACATTTATTCAAGAAAATTAGTCTTGGCAGCAAATTTGCACTTCACCAATCTTACACTGGCCTGACGCAAATCTTGCAAAATTCTTACGTGACACTTACTGCGGCGGGCGCGGCTGGAACCGGACGATCGATTCGCCGGCTGCCGTTTTCTTGGGCACCGGGCGGAATGCATGGCCGTACACCACTTCGAATGTCAGGCCAAGCTTGCCGTCGGGACGGCGCTGGGCCTCCAGCGCCGCCAGCATCCGTTGCCAGGCGGCACGCCCGATCAGGCCGCGGCGGCGCGTGGCCAGCGGGTTGCCGCCCAGCGCGCGCACATCGGCCAGCAGCGCGGCCGCTGTGTCATAGGTGACCGTGATCTGCTCCATGTCCATCACGGGCGTGGAAAACCCGGCCTCCACCAACTGGTCGCCAAAATCGTGCATGTCCACGAACGGCAAGGCATGCGGCGTTTCGTCCAGGGACGCAAACGCCGTGCGCAGTTCCTTGAATGTATCCGGGCCAAAATTGGAGAACATCAGCAAGCCATCCACCCGCAACACGCGGCGCCACTCGGCAAACACCTTGTCGGGCTGGGGATGCCAATGGAGCGCGAGATTCGACCACACAAGGTCGATCGAGTTCGGGCCCAGCGGCAGGTTGCCGAAGTCGCCACTGAGCAGGTCAACACCGGTCTTGGCCGGCATCAAACGGCTGAGCAGTTGGTTCAGCGGGCGCGGCGCCGGCCCTTTGGCGGCAGCCAGCAGCGCGGGGGCGGCATCGACGCCCACGATCTGGGCGGCCGGATAGGTTTTCTGTAACAGGGCGAGGTCCTCGCCCGTGCCACAACCGGCGTCGAGCACGCGCTCGGGCGCGATCTTCACCAGCGCCAGCCGCTCGTGCATGCGCGCGGCGATCTCGCGCCGCAAAAAGTTCGATTCGGCAACGCGAGCGGGACGGGAAAACAGCTGGCGGACGCACGCCATGTCGATGGGCGCGCTCATTTTGGACGAGGATTGGGGAGAAGCCATGTTGTGTTGCGTTCAGGTGAGATAATGGCGGGAGTGTACATGTTTGTGGGAAGACGAGCCGATGCCCGACCGCCTGCGCTTGTGGTGGCACCGCTGGCCACGCGCGCTGGCGCAGGCGTTGCTGCCGTCGTGCTGCGCGCTATGCGGCCAGACGTGCGGGCGTGTGGTGTGCACGGATTGCCACGCGCAGTACGTGAGCGAGCGTGCACGCTGCGCGCGGTGTGCCAACCCGCTGCCCGCGCCCGCGCCACTGTGCGGCGCCTGCCTGGCCGACCCGCCGGCCTTCGACGCCACCGTGGTGGCGGCGGACTACGCGGCGCCGCTGGACCAGCTGGTATTGCAGCTCAAATTCGCCAGCCAGCTCGCCTTGGCGCCATGGTTTGCGCAGCTGCTGCGCGACGCGGCGCTGGCCCGGGCCGGTCCCGCGCTGCCGGACCTGCTGTGCCCGGTGCCGCTGGGGCCGCAGCGGCTGGTCGAGCGTGGATTCAACCAGGCGCTGGAAATCGCCCGGCCGCTGGCACGGTCGCTTGGTGTGCCGCTGCAGGCGCGGCTGGCGCTGCGCGAGGTGGATACGCGGGCGCAGTCGGGCGTGGCGCCGGGGGAACGCAGGCGCAACATCCGGGGCGCGTTTGCGGTCGCGCCGCAGATGCTGGACGCGGTGGCCGGCCGCCATGTGGGCATCGTGGACGACGTGATGACCACCGGCAGCACACTGGACGAGCTGGCGTCCACGCTCAAGCAAGCTGGCGCGGCGCGCGTGACCAACCTGGTGTTCGCGCGCACGCCGCCACGTTGAGCCGCGGGGACCGACGCCGCCGGGACCCATGCTGAGTCCACTGGGGCCGCGAGTGGGCAGAAAATCGCGGCACGTCGCGTACGGGTTATGGGTTCCGGCCTGCGCCGGAACGACGCTAACTAAGATATTCCGGACAACGGGGACCAAGCCCGGAATCGAGCAGTTGTTTTTGTAAGGAGATCGCTTTGTTTCACGTCGTTCTGGTCGAACCCGAGATCCCGCCCAACACGGGCAACGTCATCCGCCTGTGCGCCAACACGGGCGCGCAGCTGCACCTGATCGAGCCGCTCGGCTTTCCGCTGGACGACGCCAAGATGCGCCGCGCCGGACTCGATTACCACGATTACGCGACCATGAAGGTGCACAAGAACTGGGACGCGTTTCTGGCCGAGGCCCGACCTGATCCGGCGCGCATGTTCGCGATGACCACCCACGGCTCGTCGCCGTTTGCCGACGTCCAGTTCAGGCCGGGCGACTTCTTCATCTTTGGCGCCGAATCGCGTGGGCTCGACCCGGCGCTGCGCGAATCGTTCCCGGCTGCCCAGCGCATCCGCTTGCCGATGCGCCCGGGCAACCGCAGCCTGAACCTGTCGAATACCGTGGCCGTCGTCGTGTACGAAGCGTGGCGCCAGAACGGCTACGACGGCGGCAGCTGAACAACTGGCCCACCAAAAACAAGGTCGCTCCCGCGCCGGCGGGCGGCAAGTCGGGAACGACGGCTTTCGGGCTTGAGCAGAGAACTGGTTCCGATCGCTGCTGATCAGGAGTACGAACGCACCTTCGCCAGCAGCTTGGTGGTCGAGCGGTCGTGCTCGAAGTCGATGGCAACGGCCTTGCCGCCATTGGCGATCACGGCCTTGCCCTCGGGGATCTCGGTCATCACGTAGTCACCGCCCTTTGCGTAGATATCGGGGCGCGCCTCCTGCACCACTTCCAGCGCCGTGTCCTCGTCGAACTCAACGACCAGGCTCACCGATTCGAGCGCGGCCAGCACGGCGGCGCGGTCGGCCATGGTGTTGAGCGGCCGGTCGTCGCCCTTGCCCAGGCGCTTGACCGAGGCGTCGGTGTTGACCGCCACCACCAGCGAGGCGCCCAGTTCGCGCGCCTGCGCCAGGTAGGTCACATGCCCCCGGTGCAGGATGTCGAACACGCCGTTGGTGAGCACCACCGGCTTGGGCAGTGCGGCAACGCGCGCCTTCAGTTCGGCGCGGTTGCAGATTTTGTCTTCGAATGCTGGCATATCAGTGCTTCGGCGCCTCGCTGTTGTCGTCCTCTTCCGGCTCCTCCTGCAGCGACAGGCCCAGCCCGCCGCCACCGCCGCCCTCCTCGCCCGGCTCCTTGCGCTCGCCATGCAGCTTGATCTGCAGGCGCAGGCCGTTGGCCGAGTCGGCGTTGCGGATCGCCTCGTCATAGCTGATCAAACCCTTGTTGTACAGGTCGAACAGCGCCTGGTCAAACGTGCACATGCCCAGCTCGCGCGACTTGTGCATGATTTCCTTGATGTTCTGGAAGTTGCCCTTCAGGATCATCTCGCTGATCGTCGCCGTGTTCAGCAGGATCTCGATGGCGGCCTTGCGGCCCTTGCCGTCCTCGGTGCGCACCAGGCGCTGCGAGATGATCGCGCGCAGGTTCGACGACAGGTCCGACAGCAGCTGGTTGCGCCGCTCTTCCGGGAAGAAGTTGATGATCCGGTCCATCGTCTGGTTGGCGTTGTTCGCGTGCAGCGTGCCCAGGCACAAATGGCCGGTTTCGGCGAACGCGATCGCGTGCTCCATGGTTTCCGTGTCGCGGATCTCACCGATCAGGATCACGTCCGGCGCCTGGCGCAGCGTGTTCTTCAGCGCGTTGTGCCACGACAGCGTGTCCACGCCCACTTCGCGGTGCGTGATCAGGCAGCCTTTGTTCTTGTGCACGTACTCGACCGGGTCTTCGACGGTGATGATGTGGCCGGCCGAATTGCTGTTGCGGTAGTCGATCATCGCCGCCAGCGTGGTCGATTTGCCCGAACCGGTGCCACCCACCACCAGCACCAGGCCGCGCTTGGTCATGATGACATCCTTGAGCACTTCGGGCAGGTCGAGCTTCTCGAAGTTCGGGATCTCGGAAGCGATGGTCCGGATCACCATGGCCACGTTCTGCTGCTGCATGAATACGTTGACGCGGAAGCGGCACACGTTGGGCAGCGAGATCGCGAAGTTGCATTCCATCTCGGCGTCAAACTCGGCGCGCTGGCGCTCGTTCATCAGCGAATTGGCCAGCGCGCGCGTAACCTCGCCGGTGAGCTTTTGCTGCGACAACGGCTTCATCGCGCCCTGGTGCTTCATGCTCGGCGGGAAGTCAGCGGAAATGAACAGGTCCGAACCGCCCTGGTGGTGCATGACGGTCAGCAGTTTGTGGATGTAAGCCTGGGCTTCCGCCGGGCCAAAGGTCGAGGACATGCGCGCCTTTCAAATGGTGGGGTCGGGCAAAACGGCAGCCCGGCAATTATATCGACTATGATTCCCGGTAAAATAGTATTTCCTGGCTGACCATTACCAACTCGGTGTTGTTCCAATACAAATACGACCGACCGGGCCCTATGACTCTCACCGAACTCAAATACATCGTTGCCGTGGCGCGCGCCCGGCATTTCGGCCACGCGGCCGAGGCCTGCTTCGTCGCCCAGCCCACGCTGTCGGTCGCGATCAAGAAGCTCGAGGACGAACTGGGGGTGACGCTGTTCGAGCGCGGCGGCTCGGAAGTGTCGGTCACGCCGATCGGCGCGCAGATCGTGGCGCAGGCCGAGCGCGTGCTGGAGCAGACCGCGGCCATCAAGGAACTGGCCAAGCAGAACAAGGACCCGCTGGCCGGCCCGCTGCGCCTGGGCGTGATCTACACCATCGCGCCCTACCTGCTGCCGCCGCTGGTCAAGACCATGATCGATGCGGCCCCGCAGATGCCGCTGATATTGCAAGAGAATTTCACCGTCAAGCTGATCGAGCAGCTGCGCCAGGGCGAGCTCGATGCCGCCATCATGGCCCTGCCGCTGCCGGAGCAGGGGCTGATGGTGCAGCCGCTGTACGACGAGCCGTTCGTGGTGGCGGTGCCGCGCAACCACCCGTGGGCCACGCGCAAGGAAATACCGGCGGAGGACCTGAAGCAGGAAACCATGCTGCTGTTGGGCAGCGGGCACTGCTTTCGCGACCAGGTGCTGGAAGTGTGCCCGGAGATGGCGCGTTTCTCGTCCGGCGGCAACGGCATGCAGCGCACCTTCGAAGGCTCGTCGCTCGAGACCATCCGGCATATGGTGGCCAGCGGCATTGGCCTGACGGTGCTGCCGCGCGCATCGGTACGCGACATGCACGACCCGAACGGCATGATCGCCTTCGTGCCGTTCGCCCCGCCGGTGCCGTCGCGCCGCGTGGTCATCGCCTGGCGCAAGAGCTTTACCCGGCGCGCAGCGATCGATGCGATCTGCAAGGCGGTGGGCGAGTGCGACCTGCCCGGGGTGCAGATGGTGTCGGTGGCGGAGGCCGCGTAATGTCATAACGTAGGGTGGGCAGGTTTCCTGCCCACGCGTTCGGCCAGCGCGCGCACTGTCTGAACGCGTGGGCAGACAAGCTGCCCACCCTACCTGTTTTTAACTATTAAGAATCAATTCATGAGCAAACTGGCGCTGTATTTCCGCCTGGTCCGTGCCGACAAGCCGATCGGCATCCTCCTCCTCTTGTGGCCGACGCTGTGGGCGTTGTGGATGGCCGCCGGCGGCAAGCCCGATCCGCTGTACATCGTCATCTTCGTCGTCGGCACGGCGCTGATGCGCTCGGCCGGCTGCGCGATCAACGACTACGCCGACCGCGACTTCGACCTGCATGTCAAGCGCACCGCCGAACGCCCGCTCACCAGCGGCCGCATCAGGGCGTGGGAAGCGGTGGCGGTTGCCGCCGCGCTGTCCGTCATCTCGTTCCTGCTGATCCTGCCCCTGAACGCGCTGACCAAGGAACTGTCCGTGGTCGCCGTGATCGTTGCCGGCACCTACCCCTATTTCAAGCGCTTCTTCGCCATCCCGCAGGCCTACCTGGGCATCGCATTCGGCTTCGGCATCCCGATGGCGTTTGCCGCCGTGCAGGGCGAAGTGCCGGCGGTCGCCTGGTGGCTGCTGGTTGCCAATATTTTCTGGGCTGTTGCGTACGATACCGAATACGCGATGGTGGACCGCGATGACGACCTGAAGATCGGCATCAAGACCTCGGCCATCACCTTTGGCCGTTACGACGTGGCAGCCGTGATGCTGTGCTACGCGGCCGCGCTGGCGATCGACCTCGTCTGCGGCTGGGTGATCGGCCTGCGCTGGTGGTTCGTCGCCGGCATCGCCGTTGCGGTGGCCATGGCGGTCTACCACTATTTCCTGATCCGCGGCCGCGACCGCATGCGTTGCTTTGCGGCCTTCCGCCACAACAACTGGTTGGGTGCGGCCGTGTTCGCCGGTGTCGCGTTAGACTATGCAATAGGATAATATTGTCCGGAATACACTCGGTGCCGAATGCACGCAAGCAATACGCACCGGGCCCGACACCAACCAACACGAAGAGGTTCATCATGATCGAACGCATCCCCACCCAAACCGGCGCCCGCGACCAACTGGTCACCGACCTGAAAACCGTCATCGCCGACGCCGAAGCCTGGCTGCGCCACGGCACCCAGCTGTCGGGCGAAGAACTGAAGGCCGCCAAGGCCAAGTTCGAACGCACCCTGGTCAATGCCAAGGACGACCTGATGCGCCTGGAACAGGCTGCGGTGGAAAAGGCCAAGGTTGCGGCCAAGGCCACCGACGACTACGTAAAAGAAAATCCGTGGAAGGCGGTGGGCCTGGGCGCGGCGGTGGGCGTGGTCATCGGCATGCTCATCGCACGCAAGTAAGATGGCACTCGGGGCGGCGGTAGGCCGCATCGGGGCGACGCTGGTCGCCATGCTGCACACACGGCTGGAACTGGCGGCCGTGGAGGTGCAGGAGGAGGCCCGTCGCCTGTCCGGCTACCTGGCCTGGACGCTGATGGCGGTGCTGCTGGGCGCCGGCGCGGTGCTGTTCGCCGCACTGTTCGTCGTGCTGCTGTTCTGGGACAGCTACCGCCTGGCCGCCGTGGGCGCCATGGCGGTGCTGCTTGCACTGGCCGGTTTCGTGATCCTGAACCGCGTGCAGGCCAGCTTTGCGGCAAAGCCGGCGCTTTTCGAAGCGACGCGCAAGGAGCTGCGCAACGATCTCGATTTCATCACCGGCGCGGGGCATGCAAGTGAGTAAAGAAGCTGTCTTGCTGGCGCAGCGACGCGCCGAACTGATTGAACTGTGCGCGCTGCAGCGCGGGTTCCTGGCCGAGGAAGTCGCGGCGCTCAAGACGCCTTTCGGCGGCGCGGGCGTTGGCGGCTTTGTCGCCGCGAACAAGCCCGTGGTGCTCGCGGTGGCGGGCGTGGCGCTTGGCCTTGCGGTCACGCGGCCCAAGCGCGTGCTGAAGCTGGCCGCTGCCGGCCTGTCGTTATGGAAGGTGGCGCAGAAGGTGCTGCCGCTGCTGACACGGCCCAACGCTGGTTGAACGCGTGGGCGGCACAGCCGCCCACCCTACCGCCTGCCCGCTTTCGTAGGGTGGGCGGGTTTCCCGCCCACGCGTCCAAACCGTGCGGGCCAGGCCCGTTCAGGCATCCCTGCCCATCTGTTCCCCCAGCTCGCGGCCACGCGCCGCGGCTGCCTTCACCGCTTCCACAATCGCCTGCTTCACGCCAGCCTGCTCCATGCTCGTGATCGCCGCGTAGGTGGTGCCGCCCTTGGAGGTGACGCGCTCGCGCAGCACCTCGACCGGCTCGCTCGATTGCGCCGCCAATTGCGCCGCGCCACGGAAGGTTTCGAGCGCCAGCTCCTTGCCCTGCTCCGCCGACAGCCCCAGCTCCAGCGCCGCCTGCTGCATCGCTTCCATGAAGTAGAACACGTACGCCGGCCCGCTGCCCGACACCCCCGTCACCGGGTCGATCAGCGACTCATCACTGAGCCACACGGTCTTGCCGACCGCGCGCAGGATGCTGTCGGCCGCAGCCTTCTGCTGCTCGCTCACGCCCGGCATGGCGACCATGCCGGTCACGCCCATGCCCACCAGCGCCGGCGTGTTGGGCATGCAGCGCACGATGGCGCCGTAATCGCCCAGCCAGCGCGACAAATCCGCGCCGCGAATGCCGGCCGCAATCGACAACACCAGCGGGCGCGATTGCGCCAGCTGCGGGCGCAGCGCCGCGGCCACCTCGCGCATCTGCTGCGGCTTCACGGCCAGCACCACCACTTCGCTTTCGCCCACGCGCGCGCCGATCGTCTCGGCCGTGTTCACGCCATACTGCCCATTGAGCCTGTGCAGCGCCTCGCTGTTCGGGTCCACCACCTGGATGTCCGGCCCCGCTGCAAGCCTGCCCACGAGGCCCGCGATAAGCGCGGTGGCCATGTTGCCGCCGCCGATAAAACTGATCTTCATTCCTTCACCTTGTTGTAGTTGCGCGCGCCGAAAATCGCGCTGCCGACGCGAACGATGGTCGCGCCTTCGGCCACCGCCGCGGCCATGTCGCCCGACATGCCCATCGACAGCGTATCCAGTTCGAGTCCTTCGCCGCGCAGCTGTTCGAGCAGCTCGCGCATGCGCCGGAACGGGGCGTGCTGTTTGTCCGGGTCTTCTTCCGGTTCCGGGATCGCCATCAGCCCGCGCAGTCGCAAATTTGGCAGGCCCGCCACCTGCCGAGCCAGTGCGGGCAAGTCGGCCTCGGTCACGCCGCTCTTGGTCTCTTCGCCGCTGATATTGACCTGCAGGCAGATGTTGAGCGGCCCCATCCCGGCCGGCCGCTGTTCGGACAGCCGCTGCGCGATCTTCAGGCGCTCCACCGTATGCACCCATGCGAAATGGGTGGCGATGGGCCGCGTCTTGTTGCTCTGGATCGGGCCGATGAAGTGCCACTCCAGCGCCACCCCGGGCGCCGCCTGCGCCACGGCCTCGATCTTGTCCAGCGCCTCCTGCAGGTAGTTCTCGCCGAATGCGCGCTGCCCTGCCTTCATCGCTTCGAGCACCGCCTCGGGCCCGAAGGTCTTGGAGACGGCCAGCAAGCGCACGCTGTCGGGCGCACGCCCCGCGGCCTGCGCGGCAGCTTTGATTGTGGCGCCAACGTTATGGAGCTTGCTGCTGATTGTGGACATATTCATTAACACGGGGCAATATTCGGGTTTGACGCGCGACTCGCAAGGGCGCACCAACGGCACAGGGATTATAAATGGACATCGCAGAACTACTCGCCTTCTCGGTCAAGAACAAAGCTTCGGACCTGCACCTGTCGGCCGGCCTGCCACCGATGATCCGCGTGCACGGCGACGTGCGCCGGATTAACCTGCCGGCGATGGACCACAAAGAGGTCCACGGCATGATCTATGACATCATGAACGACGGCCAGCGCAAGCACTACGAAGAGGTGCTCGAGGCCGACTTCTCGTTCGAGATCCCGGGCCTGGCGCGCTTTCGCGTGAACGCCTTCAACCAGGGCCGTGGCGCAGCCGCGGTGCTGCGTACGATTCCGTCCAAGATCCTGTCGCTGGAAGAGCTGAACGCGCCAAAGATTTTTGCCGACCTCGCGCTCAAGCCGCGCGGCCTGGTGCTGGTCACCGGCCCGACCGGTTCGGGCAAATCGACCACGCTGGCGGCGATGGTCAACCACCTGAACGAAAACGAGTACGGCCACATCCTCACGATCGAGGACCCGATCGAATTCGTGCACGAATCGAAGCGCTGCCTGATCAACCAGCGCGAAGTCGGCCCGCACACGCTGTCCTTCAACAACGCGCTGCGCTCGGCGCTGCGCGAAGACCCGGACTGCATCCTGGTGGGCGAGCTGCGCGACCTGGAGACGATCCGCCTGGCGCTGTCGGCGGCGGAGACCGGCCACCTGGTGTTCGGCACGCTGCACACCTCGTCGGCGGCCAAGACCATCGACCGTATCGTGGACGTGTTCCCGGCCGAGGAAAAGGAGATGGTGCGCGCGATGCTGTCCGAATCGCTGCAGGCCGTGATCTCGCAGACCCTGCTCAAGACCAAGGACGGCTCGGGCCGCGTGGCGGCGCACGAGATCATGATCGGCACGCCGGCGATCCGCAACCTGATCCGCGAGGCGAAGATCGCGCAGATGTACTCGGCGATCCAGACCGGCAGCAACGTGGGCATGCAGACGCTCGACCAGAACCTGACCGACCTCGCACGACGCAACGTGATTTCGGCGCAAGCGGCACGCTCGGCCGCCAAGATTCCGGAAAACTTCCCCGGCTAACAAGGACAGCACACGATGGAACGCGATCAGGCTTCAAAATTCATGTTCGACCTGCTGCGCCTGATGGTCAGCAAGGGTGGCTCGGACCTGTTCATCACCGCGGGTTTCCCGCCCGCGATAAAAATCGACGGCAAGATGACGCCCGTGTCGAGCCAGGCGCTCACGTCGAATCACACGGCCGACCTGGCGCGCGCCATCATGAACGACAAGCAGGCCGCCAGCTTCGAGCTCTCGCGCGAGGCCAACTTCGCGATCAGTCCTGGCGACCTGGGGCGCTTTCGCGTGTCGGCATTCCAGCAGATGGGCGCGGTGGGCATGGTGCTGCGGGTGATCACGACCACGATCCCGAAGTTCGAGGACCTGGAACTGCCGGAGGTGCTCAAGGAAGTCGTCATGACCAAGCGCGGGCTGGTGATCATGGTCGGCGCGACCGGCTCGGGTAAATCGACCACGCTGGCGGCAATGGTCGGCTACCGCAACGAGAACAGCTACGGCCACATCCTCACCATCGAGGACCCGGTCGAATTCGTCCACCCGCACCGCAACTGCGTGATCACGCAGCGCGAAGTGGGCGTGGACACCGAGAGCTTCGAAGCGGCGCTGAAGAACTCGCTGCGGCAGGCGCCGGACGTGATCCAGATCGGCGAGATCCGCGACCGCGAGACCATGGAGCACGCGATCGCGTTCGCCGAAACCGGCCACCTGTGCCTGGCCACGCTGCACGCCAACAGCGCCAACCAGGCGCTGGACCGCATCATCAACTTCTTCCCGGAAGAGCGCCGTCAGCAGCTCTTGATGGACCTGTCGCTCAACCTGAAGGGCCTGATCTCGCAGCGCCTGATTCCGCGCAAGGAAGCCAAGGGCCGCGTGGTGGCGATCGAAATCCTGCTCAACTCGCCGCTGATCTCGGACCTGATCTTCAAGGGCGAAGTTCACGAGATCAAGGAGATCATGAAGAAGTCGCGCGAGCTGGGCATGCAGACCTTCGACCAGGCGCTGTTCGACCTGTACGAGGCAGATAAGATCACCTACGAGGACGCGCTGCGCAACGCCGATTCGGTGAACGACCTGCGCCTGAACATCAAGCTCAACTCCAAGCACGCGAAGAACAAGGACTTCTCGGCCGGGACCGAGGGCCTGGGGATCGTTTAAGCGGAAGCTACCCGCGCCGACGCGTGCGTGACGCAGGCCTTGTGCACGTTCTCGAGAAAGCGGATCGCCTCGCCCAGCGACAGGCTGGATGGAACGAGCGCGGCGAGCGAGACGTCATCGCTGATGCGGTCCACGCCGTAGGCAATCGCGCGCGAGACGTCGCGCGCCTGTTTGCCGTCACTGTTGTAGAGCGCGTCGTACACTCCGGCGGCCTCCCACAGCGGCACGAAGCCGGGGCTGGCGCTGTCTTCGAATACGATGGCGGGCTCGGTCTCGTCGTCCTGCGACCAAAGCCGGAACACGGAACTCACGGTCGGCACTCTCTGTTGTTGAAACGGGCTGCATGCTACCACGGCCGCCGCGCCAGCGCGGGCGACTGGGGTCGTGTGTGCGCCGCGCGCGGCCGGCAGCGAAGCTTGGTATAGTTAAGTCATGAACACCTTCGACTTCCAGGCCAATGCCCTCGATGGCACGCCAACCGACCTGTCGCGCTGGCGCGGCAAGGTACTGCTCATCGTGAATACCGCAAGCGAGTGCGGGTTCACGCCGCAGTACGAGGGGCTGGAAAAGCTGTACCGCCAATTCAAGGATCGCGGGCTGGTGGTGCTCGGGTTTCCCTGCAATCAGTTCGGCAAGCAGGAGCCGGGCACCGAGGCCGAAATCCGCGCGTTCTGCCAGCAGCAGTACCAGGTGAGCTTTCCGCTGTTCGCCAAGGTCGATGTGAACGGGGACACGGCGCACCCGCTGTTCAAGTACCTGAAGCAGCAGGCGCCGGGGGTGCTCGGCACGGAAGGCATCAAGTGGAACTTCACCAAGTTCCTCATCAACAAGGACGGCAGCGTGGTCAAGCGCTATGCGCCGCAGACCAAGCCCGAAGAACTCGTGGGCGATATCGAAGCGCTGCTCGGCAAATCCTAGAAATTGAGCAGCGCGCACTCGGCCACTGAGAACACCTTCTCCGTCACGCTGACGGGCCGGCCGTCGGGTTGGCCGGCGTCTTCCGGGAACGTGACGCCGTAGCGCAGCGGCTTTTTCGAGAGCAGCACGGCGCGGAAGTACTGCTTGCCGCGACTTTCCGCGATGCTACACAAGCCCTTGAGAATGAACATCGACGATGGCCGCGCCGTGATCGGATAGGTCACCTCGACCAGTGAATTGTCGGGCGCGCGCCGGATTTCCTCGAAACTCATGTCGAGCTGTTTGCCGTTTTCCACTGGCACATCCTTGGCGCTCAAATGCACCAGGTCGGCGCTGCTCTGAGCAAGGGCAGCGTTGGCCGCCAGTGCGGCCACAACAGCAACAACACTCTTGCGCATGGTGTTCCCTCTTTTCGTTGCAAAGCGGAATGGGAGATGCATCCCGGATTGGGATGGCGAAAATATAGCTCAGCAAATTGCACTTGTTCCTGCGTTTTGCAAAGTACTGGAGCGCGAACCTGCGCGTATCAAGCGTCGGGGCTGGTGATTGAACTTTGGAAATTCAATGCGGTCAAGCCGAGTCACCGCCGGTTGGACGCGTGGGGCGAAACTGGGCAATGCCCAGCTGAGCGAGCTGCCCCCCTACCGGCGCGCTTGCCAGCGCGCCAACGGAAAAAGCCCGCGCGCGGCGGGCTTTACCAGGAGATGGGGAGCTGCTTACTTGGCCGGAGCTGCTTCGGCCTTGGCTTCCTTGGCTTCGGCTTTCTTCTCGGCCTTGGCTGCCTTGGTGGCGTGCTTGGTCTCGGCCTTGGCGGTCACCACGTCCTTCTTGGCTTCCTTGGCGTCGGCCTTGGTTTCCTTGGCGTCGGTCTTGGCGGCTTCCTTCGATTCCTTGGCAGTGGTCTTCACGGCAGCCTTGGTCTCTTTGGCCTGGGCCTTGGCCACGTCTTTCGCTTCCTTGGTATCGGCCTTGGCCACGGTTGCTGCTTCCTTGGCGTCAGCCTTCGCGACGGTCTTGTCATGCTTTGCTTCGGCCTTGACGGCGGCAGCCGGCGCGGTGGTCGGAGCCGGGTTCTGCGCGAAGGCAGCAGTTGCAAACAGACCGGCGATCAGGGTAGCGATAACTTTGTTCATGGTGGCTCCTCGTTTGGTTTGGGTGTCGTGCACATTTGCTGTGTCACTGAGCCAGAAACGGGGCGCCACCTCGGCCTGTTGACGGGCTTTACAAAGCGTTACATCGCTGGCAAATGCTTACAACTGCAATGCCCGGTCCACGAACTCGATCCAGTGCGTGACCGGCGTATCCGTGCCTGACTGGAGATGCGTCAGGCAGCCGATGTTGGCCGAAACGATTTCGTCGGCGCCGGTCGCTTCCAGGTTGGCGAGCTTGCGATCGCGCAGCTGGTGGGCGATCTCCGGATGCAGCATCGAGTAGGTGCCGGCCGAGCCGCAGCACAGGTGGCTCTCCGCGCACAGCACCACGTCCACGCCGACGGCGCGCAGCACGCCCTCGACTTTGCCGCGGATCTGCTGGCCATGCTGCAGCGTGCAGGGCGGGTGGTAGGCCACGCGCTTGCCGATCCTGCCGTTCATCCGTGCTGCCAGTTCCGCTTCGAACTGCGGCATGATCTCGGACAGGTCGAGGGTCATCTCCGAAATGCGCTTGGCCTTCGCGGCATACACGCTGTCATGCGCGAGCAGGTGGCCGTACTCCTTGACCGTCACACCGCAGCCGGAGGCGGTCATCACGATGGCCTCCACCTTGTCCACGTACGGCCACCAGGCGTCGATGTTGCGGCGCATGTCGTCAAGGCCGCCCTCCTGGTCGTTCATGTGGTAGCGCACCGCGCCGCAGCAGCCCGCCTTGGGCGCAACGATCAGCTGCACACCGAGCGCATCGAGCACGCGGGCAGTGGCCGCGTTGATGTTGGGCGCCATCGCCGGCTGCACGCAACCGTCCAGCACCAGCATCTTGCGCGCGTGCTCGCGGCGTGGCCATTGGCCGCTGGGGCGCGCCGGCTGCAGCTTGTCCTGCAGGTTTTCCGACAGCAGCGGGCGCACCGCCTGCCCTGCCTTGAACGCGGCCTTGAACAGGCCCGCGCGCGGCAGCGCTTCCTTGAGCGCGTTGCGCTTGATACGCTCGCCTAGCGGACGCGCCACGCGCGCTTCGACCACCTTGCGGCCGATGTCCACCAGCCGGCCGTAGCGCACGCCCGATGGGCAGGTCGTCTCGCAGTTGCGGCAGGTGAGGCAGCGGTCCAGGTGCAGCATGGTCTTGTGCGTGGGCTCGGCACCTTCGAGCACCTGCTTGATCAGGTAGATGCGCCCACGCGGACCATCGAGTTCGTCGCCCAGCAGCTGGTAGGTCGGGCAGGTGGCGGTGCAAAAGCCGCAGTGCACGCAGGCGCGCAGGATCGATTCGGCCTCGTCGCCTTCGCGCGTGCCCTTGATGAAGTCAGCCAGATTGGTTTGCATGGTTCAGTACATCCGTCCCGGATTGAAGATATGCGCCGGGTCGAATGCCGCTTTCAGGCGCGCGTGGATCTTCGCCACGGCCGGCGCCAGCGGCTGGAATACGCCAACACGCTTGTCGCCGCCGCGGAACAGCGTGGCATGGCCGCCGCAGGCCGCGGCGGTCGCGCGGATCGCCTGCGCGCTTGCCTCGTCCGAATCCGCGCGCAGCCAGCGCTGGGCGCCGCCCCATTCGATCAGCTGCGCTCCGCCCAGCACGATCGCGCCGGTGGTGGACGGCACAGACAGGCGCCACAACGCGGTCTCCCCCGCAAAGAATGCGTGCTGCTGCTCGCGCAGCGACGCCCAGAACGGATCGGCGTCCTCGACCACCTGGCCGCCCAGCGACTTCACCGCCGCGTCCACCGCCGCCTGGGCGCCGGACAGGCGCAGCGTCAGCTCGCCGCCCGTCCAGCAGCTGGCGGAGATCGGCAGCGGCTGGCCGCCCCACTCGTTCAGCTTGCGCAGGGCCTCGATCTCGCTGATGTCAAAGCGCAGCGTGGTTTCGCGAAACGCGCGCGGCAGCACCTTGACCGACAGGTCGAGCAGCAGGCCGAGCGTGCCGAGCGAGCCCGCCATCAGGCGCGACACGTCGTAGCCGGCCACATTCTTCATCACCTGCCCGCCGAAGCGCAGCACCTCGCCCTTGCCGTCCATGATGGTCGCGCCCAGCACGAAGTCGCGCGCGGCGCCGCTGTTGGCGCGGCGCGGCCCGGACAGGCCGGCAGCGATGGCGCCGCCGAAGGTGGCCCCCGCGCCGAAGTGCGGCGGCTCGAAGGCGAGCATCTGGTTGCGTTCGGCCAGCACTGCCTCGATTTCGGCCAGCGGGGTGCCGCAGCGCGCGGTGATCACCAGTTCGGTCGGCTCGTAATCGACGATGCCGGTGTGGGTGCGGGTGTCGAGGATCTCGCCATCCAGCGCCTGGCCGTACCAGTCCTTGGTGCCGCCACCACGGATACGCAAGGCGCGCTTGTTCGCGGCCGCGGCGCACACCTGTTCCTTGAATTGTTCAATCGCCTGCATCTGGTGTTCCAACTTAAAAGCGCGGCAGGTCCGCGAACGGCAGCACCCCGCCCTTCACGTGCATCTTGCCGAATTCGGCACAACGGTGCTTGGTGGGGATGGCCTTGTCGGGGTTGAGCAGCATCGGCTCGTCGAACGCGCGCTTGACCTCGATGAAGGCGTCAAGCTCTTCGCGCCGGAACTGCACGCACATCGAGTTGATCTTCTCCATGCCCACGCCGTGTTCGCCGGTGATGGTGCCGCCCACTTCCACGCACAGCGCCAGGATCGCCGCGCCGAAGGCCTCGGCGCGCTCGAATTCGCCGGGCTGGTTGGCATCGAACAGGATCAAGGGGTGCAGGTTGCCGTCGCCGGCATGGAACACGTTCGAGCAGCGCAGGCCGAAGGTCGTTTCCATGCGCTCGATCCCGGTCAGCACCTCGGCCAGCTTCTTGCGCGGGATGGTGCCGTCCATGCAGTAGTAGTCCGGCGAGATGCGGCCGGCGGCCGGGAAGGCGTTCTTGCGGCCGGACCAGAAGCGCATGCGCTCGGCCTCGTTCTGCGACACCGAGATCGCGGTCGCGCCCGCGGCCTGCAGCACTTCGGACATGCGCTCGATTTCCTCGGCCACTTCGAGCTCGGTGCCGTCGGCCTCGCACAGCAGGATCGCGGCGGCCTCGGTATCGTAGCCCGCCTTCACGAACGGCTCGACCATGCGCACCGAGGTGCGGTCCATCATCTCCAGCCCGGCCGGGATGATGCCGGCTGCGATCACGCGCGCCACCGCATTGCCGCCGGTGACCACGTCGTCGAACGAAGCCATGATCACGCGCGCCGTGGCCGGCTTGGGCACCAGCTTGACCGTCACCTCGGTCACGATGCCGAGCATGCCTTCCGAGCCGATGAACACGGCCAGCAGGTCCAGGCCCGGCGCGTCCAGCGCTTCGCTGCCCAGTTCAATGATCTCGCCGTCGATGGTGGCCACGCGCACGCGCAGCACGTTGTGGACCGTGAGGCCGTACTTGAGGCAGTGCACCCCGCCCGAGTTCTCGGCCACGTTGCCGCCGATGGTGCAGGCGATCTGCGAGGACGGGTCCGGCGCGTAGTACAGGCCATGCTGCGCGGCCGCGTCCGAAATGGCCAGGTTGCGCACGCCGGGCTGCACCACGGCCGTGCGCGCGTGGGCGTCCACCCGCACGATCCGGTTCAGCCGCGCGGTGGAGATCACCACGCCCTCGGCAATCGGCAGCGCGCCGCCGGACAGGCCGGTGCCCGCGCCGCGCGGCACGATCGGCACGCTCAGCTCGCGGCATGCGTTCAGCACTGCCAGCACCTGCTCCTCGTTCTCGGGCAGGGTGACGACCATCGGCAACTGGCGGTACGCCGCCAGGCCGTCGCACTCGTAGGGTCGGGTATCTTCGGGGTCGGACAGCACGCAGCGCGCCGGCAGGCGGGCCTTGAGGGCGGCCGCGACTTCGTCCCGGCGCCCTGTATTGACAGGAAGGGATGCACTCATGCGGAGATTGTAGGCACAATATTGTCGTTTTGTCGTATCCTCGGCCTATCTTTTTTTCAAGTGTGACATAACCATGGGCAATCGACTTTCAAAAATCGCCACCCGCACGGGCGACGATGGCACTACCGGACTGGGAGATGGCAGCCGCACCGGCAAGGACAGCGTGCGCATCCATGCGCTGGGCGAGGTCGACGAGCTCAATTCCTTCGTCGGCCTGCTGCTGTGCGAGGACATGCCGGGCGAGCTGCGCGAGGAGCTGGTCACGATCCAGCACGACCTGTTCGACCTGGGCGGCGAGCTGTGCATCCCGGGCTACCAGCTGATCACCGAGGACCACGTGGCACGGCTGGACGCCCTGCTCGAGAAGTACAACGCCGACCTGCCGATCCTGAAGGAGTTCATTTTGCCGGCGGGCTCGCGCGCTGCCGCGCTGGCGCACGTGTGCCGCACCGTATGCCGCCGGGCCGAGCGCGAGATCGTGGCCCTGGCCCGCAGCGAGACCATCAACGCCTATCCGCGCCAGTACGTGAACCGGCTGTCGGACCTGATGTTCGTGCTGGCGCGCGTGCTCAACCGCTTTGCCGGCGGCAGCGACGTGCTGTGGCAGCACGACCGCAAGCGCTGACACCCCGGCGCGCATGACGGCCGGCGAAACCTTCGAGGTCCGCTTTCGCGCCGGCGGCAGGCGTCGCGCGGGCAATCCCTACCAGTTCAACGGCAAGGGCTCGGTCACGATCGAGCCCGATTTCCTGGTCCTGCGCGGCACGCGCTACCGCAACCTGCGCGCCGCCGAACCGGAGGAACACCGGCTGAAGATGGTCGATATCGTCAACGTGCGCAGCGACGGCAAGGAAGTGGAATTCGAGGTCGTCGGCGTCGAGCGCGACCAGACCGTGGCCTTCGATGTGCCGGACGAAGTGAACGCGTGGCGCATCTTCGAGCTGCTGCCGGTCCGCCAGACCGAGGAATTCAGAATCGCGCAGTCGGACCGCGAGACCTTCCACGACCGGATCGACCACTGGACCCCGCGCACGCCCGTCATCTGGGCGCTGCTGGCGATGAACATCCTGGTGTTCGTGCTGATGTCGCTCAGTTCTTCCGGCGACGGTTCGGCGGCTGCCGAGTCGATGAAGCTGGTGCGCTGGGGCTCGAACGCCGGTCCGCTGACGCTGCACGGCCAACCGTGGCGGCTGGTGACGTCGATGTTCGTGCACGGGGGGCTGCTGCACATCCTGTTCAACATGTTCGCGCTGTGGCAGGTTGGGCGCCTGGTCGAGCGCATGTTCGGCAGCGCGCGCTTCCTGGCGCTGTACATGATCGCCGGCGTGTGCGGCAGCCTGGCCAGCGTGCTGTGGAATCCGCACGTGAACAGCGTTGGCGCATCGGGCGCGATCTTCGGCATCATCGGCGGGCTGCTCGCCTTCATGCAGCGGCCTGACAGCGGCGTGCCGGCCACCATTGTCCGGGACCTGCGCGGTTCGCTGGGCGGCTTTTTGATGTTTAACATCGCCGCCGGCCTGGTGTACCCGCATACCGACAACGCGGCCCACATCGGCGGGCTGGCCGGTGGCTATCTGGCCGGCTTGCTGCTGGCGCGCTCGCTGTACGTGCCGGACCAGCGCCGGTAGGGTGGGCAGGTTTTCCTGCCCACGCGTTCAACGCCGCAGCTACGCCGATCGTCGCTGAACGCGTGGGCGGGAAACCCGCCCACCCTACGCCGCCAGTGCAGTCTCCTTGCGCCGCTTGGAGCGATACATGCACTGGTCGGCGGCGTGCAGCAGTTCCTCGGCCGTCTGGCCATGATCGGGACACCGCGCCGCGCCAACGCTCGCGGTCACGCGCACCACCTCGCCGCCGAAAGCGATCGGCTCGCCGATGGCGGCGCGCAGGGCAGCGCTCAGGCGCTCGATGGTCAGTTCGGCCTGCCCGACGGCCAGCGGCAGCGCCACCACGAATTCGTCGCCCCCCAGCCTGCCGGCCAGGTCTGACGCGCGGATGGCGCCGCGCACACGGTCGGCCACGCGGCGCAGCACGTAGTCGCCGGCGGCGTGGCCGTGGCGGTCGTTGACTGGCTTGAAGTCATCCAGGTCGAGGAACAGCACCGCCACCGTCGATCCGTCGTCGCGCTGGGACAGCAGTTCGCCAAGGCGCCGCAGGAAGCGCACACGGTTGGGCAGGCCGGTCAGTGCGTCATGCTCGGACAGGTGCTCGCTCTGGCGCTTGGCCTCCTCTTCGAGCTCGAGGTCGCGCTTGAGCGCATTCTTGAGCAGGAAGGCCTGGCGCGAGAAGTGTTCGCGCATGTGCAGCGAGAACAGGCCGATGAAGTTGGCGCCGATCAGGAAGAAGCAGTTCTGCACCAGGATGACCCAGTCGCCGCGCTCGCCCATGTGCTGGTAGCCCAGCGCCAGCGCCAGGTAGCTCAGGGTCAGCGCCAGCCCGGTCAGGCTGGCGTGCAGCACGCGCAGGTAGGTAGCGCCGTACAGCGCCATCGAAACCAGCAGCAAGCCCGCATAGTAGGTGCTCCAGCCCGGGTCGTCGGGGCGGGTGAACATGATGATCGCCTCGATCCCCAGCCCCCACATCAGGTAGGTCAGGCAGGTGAGCATGGCGTAGCGGCGGACGAAGGTCTCGCGCGACAATCGGCTGGCAAGCGAGGTGGCGGCGGTCACGCACAGCACCACGGCCCTGATCGCCCAGGCCGCGGCCACATTGCTGGGCACCGCCATCAGGTCGAGCACCGCGAAGCAGCTGTACAGCACCGCGCACAGCAAGGCCGTGCGGTGGAATGCGACAATTTTCTGCGTCGCGAGATCGGCCTGATAGGCCGCCTCGAGTGCAGGCTCGAAATGGCCCCGCGACCCGGTAAGGTCTTGCACAATGTACACGTCTATTTGCCAAACTGAAATATCAGTCTTCCAGCGTAACCGAAGCCCATGAAAGTGCCAATTGTGAATTAGCGCAGCGTAACGTTTCCGCTACAAAATTTGTATTGGATTGCGGAAACAACAACGCCGGGCGAACCCGGCGTCATGGTTTCGAGTTGGGGATGCGCAGGTCAGCTGTTGTTGACCACCAGGCGCGGCTCTGCAATGCCGACGCGCTCGCGGATCGCGGCCGCGATGCCCTTGGCATCCAGGCCCACGGAGGCCAGCAGCAGGGCCGGGTCGCCGTGGTCGATGAACTTGTCGGGCAGGCCCAGCTGGATCATGGGCTTGGCGATGCCCTCGGCAGCCAGCGCCTCGGCCACTGCCGAGCCGGCGCCGCCCATGATGCAGCCCTCCTCCACCGTGACCAGGTAGTCGTGCTCCCGGGCCAGCTGCTTGACCAGCTCGACGTCGAGCGGCTTCACGAAGCGCATGTTGGCCACCGTCGCATTCAGCTCCCCGGCGGCGGCCAGGCTCGGCGCCACCATCGAACCGAAGGCCAGGATCGCGATGCCCTTGCCCTGGCGGCGGATCTCGCCCTTGCCGATCTCGATCGAGGTCAGCTCCTGCTGGACCTGCGCGCCCACGCCGGCGCCGCGCGGGTAACGCACCGCGGCCGGGCCGGGGTAGTGGTAGGCCGTGGTGAGCATCTGGCGGCACTCGTTTTCGTCCGACGGCGCCATCACCACCATGTTGGGAATGCAGCGCAGGTAGGCCATGTCGTAATTGCCGGCGTGGGTCGCGCCGTCGGCGCCGACCAGGCCCGCGCGGTCGAGCGCAAAGGTCACGTCCAGGTTCTGCAGCGCCACGTCGTGGATCAGCTGGTCGTAGGCGCGCTGCAGGAAGGTCGAGTAGATCGCCACCACCGGCTTCATGCCTTCGGCCGCCAGGCCCGCGCCGAAGGTCACCGAATGCTGCTCGGCGATGCCAACGTCGAAATAGCGGTTCGGGAACTGCTGGTGAAACTTCACCATGCCCGAACCTTCGCGCATTGCCGGGGTGATGCCGACCAGCTTCTTGTCCACCGCCGCCATGTCGCACAGCCAGTTGCCGAACACCTCGGTGTAGGTCAGCTTGGACGGCGCGGCCGCCGGCTTGATGCCTTCGGTCGGGTTGAACTTGCCGGTGCCGTGGTACAGGATCGGTTCGGCCTCGGCCAGCTTGTAGCCCTGGCCCTTCTTGGTCACCACGTGCAGGAACTGCGGCCCCTTGAGCTGCTTGATGTTTTCCAGCGTCGGGATCAGCGATTCGAGGTCGTGGCCGTCGATCGGGCCGATGTAGTTAAAGCCGAATTCTTCGAACATCGTGGCCGGCACCACCATGCCCTTCGCGTGCTCTTCCAGCCGCTTGGCCAGTTCGCGCATCGGGGCCGGCAGCACGGTCTTGCCGACGTTCTTGGCGGCCGCGTAGAACTTGCCCGACATGAGGCGCGCCAGATAGCGGTTCAGCGCGCCCACCGGCGGCGAGATCGACATGTCGTTGTCGTTCAGGATGACCAGCAGGTTGACGTCGTCCTCGACACCCGCGTTGTTCAGCGCCTCGAAGGCCATGCCGGCGGTCATGGAGCCGTCACCGATCACCGCGATCGCATGCCGGTGCTCGCCCTTGAGCTTGGCCGCCTGGGCCATGCCCAGCGCCGCCGAAATGGAGGTGGACGAGTGCGCGGTGCCGAAAGTGTCGTATTCGCTTTCGTCGCGCTTGGGGAAGCCCGACAGGCCGTTCAGCTGGCGCAGCGTGGGCATGCGCTCGCGCCGTCCGGTCAGGATCTTGTGCGAGTAGGTCTGGTGACCCACGTCCCACACGATGCGGTCGTGCGGTGTGTTGAACACGTAGTGCAGCGCGATGGTCAGCTCCACCGTACCCAGGTTCGACGACAGGTGGCCGCCGGTCTTGGAGACGGAATCGAGCAGGAAGCTGCGCAGCTCGTGCGCCAGCGGCGTGAGCTGCGTACGCGGCAGCTTGCGCAGGTCGGCGGGATCGTTGATGGTCTCTAGCAGTTTCATTTAGGCCTTCCGCTGCACGATGAGGTCCGCGAGTTCGCGCAGCCGCAGTGCTTGTTCTCCGAACGGCGCCAGCGCTTCATGCGCATCGCGCCGCAGTTGTTCGGCCAGGGCCCGCGAGGGCTCAAGGCCAAGGATCGACACATAGGTCGGCTTGTTGTCGGCCGCGTCCTTGCCGGCGGTCTTACCCAGCGTGGCCGAGTCGGCCGTCGCGTCCAGTACATCGTCCACCACCTGGAACGCCAGGCCGATCGCCTTCGAATACGCGGCCAGCGCGTCCAGTTCATGCGGTGCGAGCTCGCGCCCGGCCAGCGCGCCCAGCACCACCGATGCGCGCAGCAGCGCGCCGGTCTTCAGCTGGTGCATGCGCTCCAGTTGTTCGAGCGTGAGCGCATGGCCCACGCTGTCCAGGTCGATCGCCTGCCCGCCGCACATGCCGGCCGAGCCAGCCGCTGCGGCCAGCAGGCGCAGCATCGCCACCACCTGTTTCGGCGGCAGCGTGTCGGTCTCGGCCAACACCTGGAAGGCCTGCGACTGCAGCGCGTCGCCCACCAGCAGCGCGGTCGCCTCGTCATACGCCACGTGCACCGTCGGCTTGCCGCGCCGCAGATCGTCGTCGTCCATGCACGGCATGTCGTCGTGCACCAGCGAATAGGCGTGGATCATCTCGACCGCGCAGGCGGCCCTGGCCAGCGCGCGCGCATCGGCGCCGAACAGCGCGCCGCTGGCATACACCAGCAGCGGACGCACGCGCTTGCCGCCGCCCAGCGTGGTGTAGCGCATGGCCTCGTGCAGCTTGTGCGGCACCGCGCCGGCATCGGGCAGGAAGGCGCCAAGCGCGTGCTCGACCTCGTCCTGCACACCCTTCATCCAGTCGCCGAAAGGAACCGTCATTGCGCGCCCTCGCCCGCCGCGTCAGCCGCAAACGGCTTGAGCATGTCGCCCTCCAGCACCTTCACCTGCGATTCGACCTTGTCCAGCTGGGCCGCGCAGTACTTGACCAGCTCGGAGCCGCGCGCATAGGCGGCCACCGACGCTTCCAGCGGCAGCTGGCCGGATTCCATTTGACTCACGAGCTGGGCCAGCTCGGCCATCGCCTGCTCGAACGATTCCGGCGGCGACGAAGGTGTGTTGTTTGACATAGTTTTCTTTTATTCAACGACCGGCCCGCCGTAGTGCAACTTGTGCGCCACTGGACAGTCTAATCGCGTATTTTAGAACAATCCAACCACTCGGGTGGCGAATCGCGTGTCGCGTCACCATCTTGTCAGTGCGTCCACAATGTAACGGGAGCCCTTCCCCGACTCATGAAAACGATGCCGTTCAGGCAATATCTTTCACCCTGCCTGCCACAATCTCGCGCCGACCCATTACGGTAGGGCTTGTTAGACGGTATAATCTCCGGTTCTGTTCCGAAATACCGTATTACGAAGCCGAATACTGGTCTTAGGATTTTCTCTTCTTTGGCTCGCTCTTATATAAGGGGGGTTGGGATGTCCGATCTGGCGACCCAGGCGAAGCTTGCGCGTTCGTGCGCGCAGCTTCCGGTAAATGTCTATTTTGACGACGCGCTGCAAAAGCGCGAAATGCAGGAGTTGTTTCTCAAGGGCCCGCGCTACGTCGGGCACGAACTCATGGTTCCGGAAGTCGGCGACTTCCACACGCTGGCATCGGAAAAGGAAGGCCGCATGCTGGTGCGCAACGCAACCGGCATCGAAGTACTGTCCAACGTCTGCCGCCACCGCCAGGCCGTCATGTTCAACGGCCGCGGCAATGCCGACAACATCGTCTGCCCGCTGCACCGCTGGACCTATGACCTGAAGGGTGAGCTGATCGGCGCGCCGCATTTCGAGCACACGCCGTGCCTGAACCTGTCCAAGACGCCGCTGCAAAGCTGGAACGGCATGCTGTTCGAGCAGAACGGCTACAACGTGATGGACAAGCTGTCCAAGCTGTCAGTCACCAAGGACCTCGATTTTTCCGGCTTCATGCTCGATCACGTCGAGGTGCACGACTGCGACTACAACTGGAAGACCTTCATCGAGGTGTACCTCGAGGACTACCATGTCGAGCCGTTCCATCCGGGCCTGGGTAATTTCGTCACCTGCGACGACCTGCGCTGGGAGTTCGGCGAGGATTACAGCGTGCAGACGGTGGGCGTGAACGCCGGCCTGAAGCGCTTCGGCTCGGCCAAGTACAAGAAGTGGCAGGAAGAGGTGCTCAAGTTCAGCAACGGCGTGCCGCCCAAGTTCGGCGCGATCTGGCTCACGCTCTACCCCAACATCATGGTCGAGTGGTACCCGAACGTGCTGGTGGTCTCGACCCTGTGGCCGGACGGTCCGCAGAAGACTCGCAACGTGGTCGAGTTCTACTACCCCGAAGAGATCGTGCTGTTCGAGCGCGAATTCGTCGAGGCCGAGCGCGCCGCCTACATGGAAACCTGCATCGAGGACGACGAGATCGGCCTGCGCATGGATGCAGGCCGCAAGATCCTGATGGAGCGCGGCACCAACGAAGTGGGCCCCTACCAGTCGCCGATGGAAGACGGCATGCAGCACTTCCACGAGTGGTACCGGAGCCGGATTGCCCTGTAAGTACCTGTAGCACCCTGAAACCGCGGCCTCGAATGGGCCGCGGTTTTGTTTTATAACCCCACGCTGTACATATGCCTTCTCTCTGGATGCTGTTTGCCAGCTTTGCCTTCGCCGCCATGGGCGCGGCGGTCAAGCTGGCCTCCGCCACCTTCTCCACTTCCGAACTGCTGATGTACCGCGGCCTGATCGGCTCGGTCATCCTGTTCGCCTCGCTGCGCGCGCACGGCGGCACGCTGCGCACCGCCTTCCCAAGGGAGCACATCTGGCGCAGCATCGTCGGCGTAACCTCGCTGTGGCTGTGGTTCTTCGCGATCGGCGCGCTGCCGCTGGCCACCGCCGTCACGCTCAACTACACCGCGCCGATCTGGATCGCGGTGTGGATGTTCGCGCTGGGCTGGTGGCACGGCAAGAAGCACGTCGAGTGGCCGCTGGCGCTCGCGGTGGCGATGAGCTTTGTCGGCGTGACGCTGGTGCTGCGGCCGGCCGTGCAGACCAACCAGTGGCTCGGCGGCCTGGCCGGCGTGGCCTCGTCGGTGATCTCGGCGATGGCCTACATGCAGGTGCGCCGCCTGGGCCAGATGGGCGAGCCGGAATACCGCGTGGTGTTCTACTTCTCGCTCACCACCGCCATCGCCGGCTTCTTCCTGAGCCTGGCCACGCCGGATGCGGCCGGCGTCAGCTTCCACGCCTTCACCCCGCGCCTGGCGGCGCTGGTGCTGGCCATCGGCGTGTCGGCCCTGCTGGCGCAGATGGCGATGACGCGCGCCTACCGCGTGGGCAAGGTGCTGGTCGTGGCCAACCTGCAGTACACCGGCATCGTGTTCTCCAGCCTGTGGGGCATGGCGCTGTGGGGCGACCGCTTCGACTGGCACGTGTGGCTGGGCATGGGCGTGATCCTCGCCTCCGGCATCGCCGCGACGTTCTACAATACGAAGAGCGCGCCGCGCGGCGCCACCTCCATCGAGACCGATCCGATTGCAGCCGAAACCTGAGGAGCATCATGTACACCACGCTGATCCAAGCCGCTGAACTGGCACGCCACATCGACGACCCCAACTGGGTGGTGGTGGACTGCCGCCATGACCTCGTCAACCTGAACGCGGGCCGCGAAGGCTATGCCGTCGCCCACCTGCCGCACGCGGCGTTCGCCGACATGGAAAACGAACTGTCCGGCGCCAGGCGCGCTGCTGACGGTGCCTTCCGTGGCCGCCATCCCCTGCCCGAGCGCGACGCGTTCATCGAAACCTTGCGCGGCTGGGGCGTGAACGAGGGCACGCAAGTGGTCGCCTATGACGCGCACGGCGGCATGTTCGCGGCGCGCCTGTGGTGGCTGCTGCGCTGGATCGGCCACGAGGCGGTGGCGGTGCTGGACGGTGGCATGGCCGCGTGGCAGGCACAGGGGCTGCCGCTGTCCGCCGAGGTGGACACCAAACCGCGCGGCGCGATCGCAGCGCGCGCGCCGCTGGTGGCCACCGTGGACGCAAGCCAGGTACTGGCCAACATTGGCGGCGGTGGCCGCGTGGTGGTGGATGCGCGCTCCCCTGACCGCTTCCGCGGCGAGAACGAGACCATCGATCCGGTGGGCGGGCATATCCCGGGAGCGAAGAACCGCTTCTTCAAGGACAACCTGGGCGCGGACGGGCGCTTCAAGGACGCCGCGCAGCTCAAGTCGGAGTGGTCTGCGATCGTCAGCGATCCAGAGCAGGCTGTCATGCAGTGCGGGTCGGGAGTGACCGCGTGCCACAACCTGCTGGCGCTCGAAGTGGCCGGCCTGCGCAAAGCGGCGCTTTATCCGGGGTCGTGGAGCGAATGGTGCGCCGATTCGTCGCGCCCCGTCGCGACCGGCGCCTGATTTCAGTCCGGGACACTCGGCATGGGTGCCGGCTTGGATTTAGTGGCTGAAGAGCCAGAGGTCCAGGCCAATACCGTCGAAGACGGTCAGCGCAGCCGCCGCCAGGACCAGCAGCGCCAGCATCCATGCGACGAAACGCACCGGATTGGCGCGGATTGCGCCCAGTACCTGATCGAACCTGTTCATGACTTCTCCTCGCCGGCCACACCCAAGTATGGCCGGGGCGTGAGCACTGTCAACGGCGCAGCGCAAGCTTTGGGCGATCAGTGCCCGCGCGTGAGGAACAGGACGATCAGCACGCCCAGCCCGATCAGGAGCACCTGCGGCACCGACTCGCGCACGGTGGCGCGGCGCTGCATCTGCGGCATCAGGTCGCTGACGGCGATGTAGATGAAGCCCGAGGACGCGAACACCAGCACGTAAGGAATCAGGCTGCTGGCGCGGTCCAGCGTGAAGTAGCCGAGCAGGCCGCCGGCCACCGCCATCAGGCTGCACAGCAGGTTGAACACGTAGGCGCGCAGGCGCGTAAAGCCGGCGTTGAGCATCACGATGAAGTCGCCGATCTCCTGCGGGATTTCGTGCGCGACGATGGCCAGGCCCGTGACGATGCCCAGCTGCGGATTGGCCAGGAAGGCCGCCGCGATCAGGATCCCGTCGGTGAAGTTGTGCATGCCGTCGCCAACGAGGATCATCCACCCCGCCTTGCCTGCCTCGCGCGCGTCGTGGCCGTGCGCGTGGTGGTGGCCGTCGCCCTCGTGATGGTGCGAGTGGCGCAGCACCGCGAGCTTTTCCAGCATGAAGAACGCCAGCAGACCCGCGAGCAGCGTGGCGAACAGGCTGCGCGGATCGGCCTTCGACTCGAACGCCTCGGGCAGCGCGTGCAGCAGCGAGGTGGACAGCATGATCCCCACCGACAGGCTGACCATGCGCTCGACTACCTTGGACAGCAGCGTGAACGAGAAGATGGCGGCGGCGGTGATGCTGACGGCGCCGGCGAACAGCGTCGCCAGCAGGATGGAGATGAGGATCGGGTCGATTTGTTAGCCTCTTGTTCTTGGTCGTGCAGTGCTGCAGCCCAGCATTGTACCGCCGCCGGGCCGCAGCCGTGCGCCGCCTACGCGACGCCGTGCGACTTGAACCAGGCCAGTGCGCGCGACCAGCCGTCCCTGGCGTCGGCTTCGACGTAGCTCGGGCGGTAGTCGGCGTTGAAGGCGTGGCCGGCATCCGGGTACACCACGAAGGTGGAACCGCTGCTGCCCTTGGCCAGTTCGGCCTCCATCCTCTTGACCGTATCGACCGGGATGCCGGTGTCCTTGGCGCCGTACAGCCCCAGCACCGGCACCTTGAGGCTGGTCGCGATGTCGATCGGGTGCTTGGGCGTGTTGGCGCTCGGTTCGCCCACCAGGCGGCCGTACCATGCCACGCCGGCCTTCACCTTGGGATTGTGGGCGCTGTACATCCACGTGATGCGGCCGCCCCAGCAGAAGCCCGTGATGCCCAGCTTGTCCACGTTGCCGCCATTGTGGCGCGCCCAGTCGACGCAGGCGTCGAGGTCGCCCATGACTTGCGCATCGGGGGTTTTGGAGATGATGTCGCGGATAAGGTCGGCGATGTTGGGCACCTTCTGCGGGTCGCCCTGGCGCACGAACAGCTCGGGCGCAAGCGCCAGGTAGCCCAGCTTGGCGAAGCGGCGCGCGATGTCGGCGATGTGTTCGTGCACGCCGAAGATCTCGGACACGACCAGGATGACGGGAAGGTTGGTTTTGCCCTCGGGCTGGGCGCGGTAGACGGGCACGGTGGTGCCGCCCACCTTGATCTGGACGGTGCCGGCGGTCAGGCCCGCGGTATCGGTCTTGATCACGGACTGCGCCGCGACCGGCAGCGTGGCGGCGGCAAAGCCGGTGCCCAGCGCGGCCTTCAGGAACACGCGGCGGTCCACACCGTCCGCGAAAGCGCTGTCGGCGACAAGGCTGTCGCCATCCTGTACCAGGTCCTTCATCTGCGATCCTCCGACGTGATGGGAAAGGCTTGCTATCTTATCAGCGTCGGAGCGATGGCGCGCATTCAGGCATCGGCTGAACGCGTGGGCAGGAAAACCTGCCCACCCTACGATCGTCTCCGGTAGGGTGGGCAGGTCTCCTGCCCACGCGTTCAAATCAAGCCGGCTTTACTTACGGCGCCAGCGCGAAGTTGAGGTTGGTCTGGTTCGCAGTCGCGATGCTCACGCCCGCCACCGACTTGGTGGCGTAGCCGTTGGCGCTTGCCTCGACCGTGTAGGTCGCCGGCGTCACGCCAACCGCTGCGTTGAACATCAGCGGCAGCGTGCTGCTGTACACCGCGTACTGCGGCGCGGCCACCGGCAGGTTCGCCAGGGTGTAGGCGCCCGTCGCCAGGTCAGCGCCCTGGTACTTGATCGTGACCGTCGGGCCGGTGCCGAACGTCTGCTTGGCCGCGACGTACGCCGCCTCGGTGGCGCTCGGCGGCGTCATGGTGACGGTGCCGCTGATCGAGCCGGTGGTGGACAGCGCCAGCGCGATCGGGGCACCCGTGGTGCTGATGGCGGTGGTGCCGCTTGCCGTCACCGGCACCGCGCTGATCACCGACGCGGCGCTGTTGTCCGAGGTGATGACGACATCGTAGTTACCGGCCGTGAGGTGCGACAGGTTGAACGCGCCGGTGCTGTCCGGCGCGGTGGAAGCGACGATCTTGCCGTTCTGCTGGGCCGACACCACCACATGGTTGGCCAGCGCAGCGGTGGCGATCACGCCGGTGATGCCGTTGTTGACGGCGCTCGGAACCATGCGCAGCACCGGCTTGAGCGCATACTTGCCGTTGCCCTTGGTGAGCACCGATTTGCAGGCGTCGAAGTCGATCACGATGTCCGAACGCTGACCTGCGGCCACGTCGAATTCGCCGGTGAGCTTGATGCCGCTCTGGACCGCGCTCGGCGTATCGAGCGGCTGCTCGGTCTTGGAACCGGTCGGCAGCACGGTGTTGGCGGTGCCGCTCGCGTTCGAGTCCAGCACCAGGCGCACCTGGGTGTAGTGGCCGGCTTCGAGCGAGGTCTGGCCCAGCGTATCGAGCACGCCGTTGGTGAGCTTGAGCAGGTCGATCTTGCGCGCAGGGTTCAGGGTCACGTCCACCCAGCCGGCGTCGGTGTCGCTGGCGGTGGCGCTCTTGTTCACGCGTACCTTGCTGACGGTGACGTTGACCGCGTCAAAGCCGCAGGCCGGCGCGTCGGTGAGCGCAACGGTCAGGGTGCCAGCGGTGGACACCGGGGGCGGCGTGGTCGAGGAACCGGAGGAGCCGCCGCCGCCGCCGCAAGCGACGAGCGAGGCTGCAGCCAGGGCGCTGCCGGCCACGAGGCCGATTTTGGTGAGCTGTTGTTTCATGTTATGCCTTTCAGAAAAATCGCCGACGACCACGGCGGGTTGAAAGGCATCCTATATTCCGATTGGCAACTTTTGAGTTAACGAACTCACATTGAAACCATTGCTTACACTTCAGATGCTGAACTGTTGCGGCGAAGCCACCGAAATTTAACCTTGTATTAACAGGCGTTATCGGGATTCCAATTGGCGCCAGCAGTGCGACGGCTGGTTGACCGCGCGGGCAGGAGACCTGCGCACGCGGTCAATCACGAGTTCATCAGTGCGCCTGCTCCCAGTTCGGCCCGACGCCGGTTTCCGCCAACAGCGGCACGTCGAGTTTGGCCACGCCGGCCATCAGCTCGGGCAGGCGTGCGCGCACCAGCTCGAGCTCGGCCTCGGGCACTTCGAGCACCAGCTCGTCGTGCACCTGCATGACCATGCGCGTGGCCAGCCGGTCCTGCTCGATCCAGCCCTGCACGGCGATCATCGCCAGCTTGATCAGGTCGGCCGCCGTGCCCTGCATCGGCGCGTTGATCGCGGCCCGTTCGGCGCCGGCGCGGCGCGGGCCGTTGGGCGAATTGATCTCCGGGAGCCACAGGCGGCGCCCGAACACCGTCTCCACATAACCGCGCTGCTTGGCCGCCAGGCGCGTCTCGTCCATGTACTGCTTCACGCCCGAGAAGCGGTTGAAGTAGCGCTCGATGTAGTTCTGGGCGGCCGCACGCTCGATGCCCAGGTTCGACGCCAGGCCGAACGCGCTCATCCCGTAGATCAGGCCGAAGTTGATGACCTTGGCGTAGCGGCGCTGCTCGGCCTGCACTTCCTCGGGCGGCAGGCCGAAAATCTCGGCGGCGGTGGCGCGGTGGATGTCCTCGCCTTGCGCGAACGCGCGCAGCATCGCCTCGTCGCCCGAGATGTGGGCCATGATGCGCAGCTCGATCTGCGAGTAGTCGGCCGAGACGATCACGCTTCCCGGCGGCGCAATGAAAGCCTCGCGGATGCGGCGCCCTTCGCTCGTTCGCACCGGGATGTTCTGCAGGTTGGGATCGTTGGACGCCAGGCGTCCGGTCACCGCCACCGCCTGCGCGTAGTTGGTGTGCACGCGCCCGGTGCGCGGGTTGACCATCTTGGGCAGCTTGTCGGTGTAAGTGGATTTGAGCTTGGACAGCCCGCGGTGCTCGAGCAGCACCTTCGGCAGCGGGAAGTCCTCGGCCAGCTTCTGCAGCACCTCTTCGTCGGTGGAGGGGGCGCCGGTCGCAGTCTTCTTGATGACCGGGAGCCCGAGCTTGCCAAAGAAGATCTCACCGATCTGCTTGGGCGAACCGAGGTTGAACGGACCGCCGGCCAGTTCATAAGCCTCCTGTTCGAGCTTCATGATGCGCTCGGCCAGTTCATTCGACTGCACCGCCAGCAGCTCGGCATCCACCAGCACGCCGTTGCGCTCGATCTTCTGCAGCACCACCTGCGTGGGCAGCTCGATCTTCTCGTACACGTACTTCAGGCCTTCGTTGCTCTGCACATGCGGCAGCATCACCTCGTGCAGGCGCAGGGTGATGTCCGAATCCTCGCCCGCGTACTCGGTCGCGCGCGCCAGCTCCACCTGGTCGAAGCAGATCTGGTTGGCGCCTTTGCCGCACACGTCCACGTAGGGAATCGTGGTGTAGCCCAGGTGGCGCATGGCCATCGTGTCCATGTCGTGCGGCTTGTGCGACTCGAACACGTAGGATTCGAGCAGCGTGTCGTGCACGATGCCGCGCAGCTTGACGCCGTGGTTCTCGAACACGTGCATGTCGTACTTCAGGTTCTGGCCGAGCTTGGGCTTGTCCGGGTTCTCCAGCCACGGCTTGAGACGCTCGAGCACCAGCTCGCGCGCCAGCTGCTGCGGCACGCCGGCGTAGCGGTGCGCCACCGGAATGTAGCAGCCCTTGCCCGATTCGACCGACAGCGAAATGCCGACCATCTCGGCGGCCATCGGGTCCAGCGAGGTGGTTTCGGTATCCACCGAGGTGAGCGCGGCCGCATCGACCAGCGCGATCCATTTGGCGAGCTGCTCTTCGGTGAGCACGGTTTCGTATTCGCCGCGGATGATCGGCATGCCGGGCAGCGTGGCCTGCGCGCCTTCCGGCGAATTGAGCTGCGCCGTGGAGGCCGCCACGCCGCCGTTCGCGGTCAGCTCGCGCAGCATCGTCTTGAAGCCGTAGCGCTGGAAGAATGCCTGCAGTGCCTCCCGGTCTTCAGGACGGCCGACCAGCGTTTCCTCGATCGATACGACGTGCCGCGTCAGGTCGCAGTCGGTCTTGACGGTGATGAGCTGGCGGCCCTTGGGCAGCCATTCGAGCGCGGCGCGCAGGTTCTCGCCAACCGCGCCGGTGATCGCGTGCGCGTTCTCGATCACGCCGTCGAGCGAACCGTGCAGCGTGAGCCACTTGACCGCGGTCTTGGGGCCGCACTTGTTCACGCCGGGGACGTTGTCCACGGTGTCGCCGACCAGGGTGAGGTAGTCGATGATGCGGTTGGGCGGCACGCCGAACTTGGCGAGCACGCCGGCTTCGTCCAGCTTGTCGTTGGTCATGGTATTGATCAGCATGACCTTGTCGTTGACGAGCTGGGCCAGGTCCTTGTCGCCGGTGGAGACGATCGTATTCATGCCACGGGCAGCGGCCTGCACCGCCAGGGTGCCGATCACGTCGTCGGCCTCCACGCCCTCCACCATCAGGATCGGCCAGCCCAGGTAGCGCACCGCCTCGTGGATCGGCTCGATCTGCTTGCGCAAGTCGTCCGGCATCGAGGCGCGGGTGGCCTTGTATTCCGGGTACATCTCGTCGCGGAAGGTCTTGCCCGAGGCGTCAAATACGCAGGCGATGTAGGCGGCCGGGTAATCGGCGCGCAAGCGGCGCAGCATGTTGACCATGCCGTGCATGGCCCCGGTCGGGAAGCCGTCGGGGCTGCGCAGGTCGGGCAGCGCGTGGAAGGCGCGATAAAGATAGCTGGAACCGTCAACGAGCAGCAGGGTATTTTGCATAGGGAGATAATCTGGTGATGGGCGGGCCAGCGCCGCGTTCGATCCACGCATTATCGCAGAATCCGGCATGAAGAAAACGCAACGGCCCGTCAATCCAGATGGGGACGATGCCCACACTTTTCACTGGGAAGGCACGCCCTTTGTTACAATGAACAAAACGACAAAGGTGAAACATCATGCAGCGCAAGCTCCCTTCCCTCCGACTGTTCTCGCTCTGCCTGTTTGCGCTCGCGCCTGGCGCGTTCGCACAGCAGCAGGCGCAAAGCGCGCCGCCCAGCGACAAGCCGCCCAAGCTCGAGCGTATCGAGCCGGGCAGCGACGTGCCGGCGACCACCATTCCGCCCAAAGGCGGCACCCAGATCAAGGAGCGCAAGCAGAACGGGCAGGTCACCGAAGTCGAGGTGCAGGCCGGCCCCAGCCACTACTACATGCGCCCCAACGTCCCGGCGGGGAACGCCGCGCCCGGCACGCAGGAAGCCGGCGGCATTCGCGCGCCGCAGTGGCAGGTGCTGGAGTTCGACCTGAACCGCAAGCGCAAGCAGGGCGAGCCAAGCAGCGAAACGCCGGAGCAGACGCCGGCCGCGGCCGAAGTGCCGCCGCCGCCGCGCCCGACCAAGTAACGCGCGCCGCGCCAGAACAACACCGCGCGCAAGCGCCAACCCGAATCAGCTACCGACTCTCACTTTTTGCTTGAACATGGCAGTTTTCACCGCGGTCACGCTGGACGACCTCAACCAGTGGATCAAGCAGTTCCCTCTCGGCCAGGCGCTCGCGCTCAAGGGCATCGCCTCCGGCATCGAAAACAGTAACTTCTTCCTGACCACCGAGCGCGGCGAGTACGTGCTCACGATCTTCGAGAACCTCGATTTCGACCAGCTGCCGTTCTACCTGCAGCTGATGCGCCACCTGGCGCGGCGCGGCATTCCCGTGCCCGATCCGGTGCCGAACGAGCACGGCGAGCTGGTGGTGCCCCTGCACGGCAAGCCGGCGGCGGTGGTCACCAAGCTGGAAGGCGCATCGCAAATGGATCCGCAGCCGGTGCACTGCGCCGAGGCAGGCACCATGCTGGCCCGCATGCACCTGGCCGCGCGCGACTTTCCGCTGCAGCAGCCGAACCTGCGCGGGCTGGACTGGTGGCTCGAGACAGCTCCCAAGGTGATGCCCTTCCTTTCGCCGGAAAACGCGCAGCTGCTCTCGTCCGAGATCGCGTTCCAGCAGGCGTTTGCCGGCACCGACACCTACCGTCAGCTCGCGCATGGCCCTGTCCACGCAGACCTGTTCCGCAATAACGTGATGTTCGTCGGCGACAAGCTCACCGGCTGCTTCGACTTTTACTTTGCGGGCTGCGATACCTGGCTGTTCGACGTGGCAGTGACGGTCAACGACTGGTGCATCGACCAGCAAAGCGGCAAGCTGGACCCGGCGCGCCTGTCCGCGCTGCTCGACGCGTACCACGCGGTGCGGCCGTTCACCGACGCCGACCGCGCCGCCTGGCAGACCATGCTGCGCGCCGCCGCGTTGCGCTTCTGGCTGTCGCGCCTGTACGACCTGCACCTGCCGCGCGAGGCCGAGCTGCTCACGCCGCACGACCCCACCCATTTCGAACGCATCCTGCGCGACCGCGTGGAGCACGCGTCGCAGGAGCTGCCGGCATGAGCAAGCTTCCCGCCAGCACTGGCTGGGCATGGCTCAAGCAAGGCGCCGCGCTGTTTCGCAAGCAGCCCGGCGGGCTGACCACGCTGATGTTCGCGAACATCCTGATCAGCATCGCGTTTTCCGCCGTGCCGGTGGTGGGCCCGATCCTGGCCGTGGTCCTGATTCCGTCGCTGTCGATGGCTTTCATGCAGGCCTGCCTGATGATCGACAACGGCCAGCGCGTCACACCCGGCGTGCTGCTGACGGGCTTTCGCAAGCCGGCCGTGGTCACGCTGTGCAAGCTCGGGCTGGTGTACCTGGCTGTGTCGCTGCTGCTCGCGCTGCTGGCGCGTTTCGCCATCGACCAGTCGTTCTGGGAGCAGATCACGGTGCAGCAGCCGGACCCGAAGAAGCTGGCGGTGGATGTGTCCGACGTGCTGGCGATGTTCCTCATCTTCGTGCTCGACCTTGCGGCGCTGATTTCGCTGGCCTTTGCCGCGCCGCTCACCTACTGGGAGAAGATGGGACCTGGCAAGGCCACGTTCTACAGCTTCTTCGCGGTGGTCAAGAGCGCGCGCGTGTTCAGCGTGCTGCTGCTGGCGTGGTTCGGGCTGTTCTTCTCGGTGTGCATGCTGGTGGCGCTGGTCGTGGGGCCGGTGCACATCGCGCAGGTGATCATCATGTGGCTGATCTTCCTTTTCGTGCTGCTCTTGCAGTGCGCGATCTACGTCGGATACCGCCAGATTTTCGGCAAGCCGGTACAGCCGCAAGGGCAGCCGGCCTGAAAACGTTACCGTCATCCCGGCGAAAGCCGGGACGACGGCACAAAGGGTGTTGGTACGCTTAGCGCGACAGGCGTTCGAGCTTGGCCACCGACAGGTCCAGCACCTTCATCCCGGCCGACCCGAAGTTGATCTGCGCGCGTGCCGCGCCGGCGCCGCCTTCGATGTTCACGATCACGCCCTCGCCGAATTTGGCGTGCGAGACCGACTCGCCGATCCGCCAGCCGGAGCCGTTACCCGATTTCTGCGTGATCTGCCGGGCGATCTTGTTGTCCGTGCCCGCATTGCGAAACTCGGCGTCGTCCCAGGCAGTCGTCTTCTTGTTCGCGAACCAGTGCCCCTGCACGCGCGGCGACAGCCACTTGAGCGACTCCTCCGGCAGCTCGTCGAAGAAGCGCGACTTCATGTTGAAGCGCGTCTGCCCGTGCAGCATGCGCTGCTGCGTAAAGCTCATGTACAGCCGGCGGCGCGCACGCGTGATCGCCACGTACATCAGGCGCCGCTCCTCATCCACGCCGTCCGCCTCGCGCGAGCTGCTCTCGTGCGGGAACAGGCCCTCTTCCAGGCCGGTGATGAACACCGCGTCGAACTCCAGGCCCTTGGCCGAGTGCACCGTCATGAGCTGCAGCGCGTCCTGTCCCACCTGCGCCTGCGCGTCGCCCGCTTCCAGCGACGCGTGCGACAGGAAGGCAGACAGTGGCGACATCACCGCCGGAAACGGCGCGTCGGCGTCCAGGATCTCGACCCCGTCTTCGCTGACCACCAGCTCGCCCGCCTGCGCCTGCGCCTGGGGGCCCAGGTGCGCCGGCGCTTGCTGGCCGAAGCCTTCTTCCTGAACGAACTGGGCGGCGGCGTCCACCAGCTGCTCGAGGTTCTCGACGCGGTCCGCGCCTTCCTTCTCGTTGGCGTAATGGGTCAACAGGCCGCTGCGCTCGAGCACCACGCGCACCATTTCAGGCAGCGGCAACTGCTGGGTCTCGAAGCGCGCGCCCTCGACCAGCTTGACGAACGCGCCCAGCGAGGAGCCGGCCTTGCCGGTCATGTACGGCACCGACGCGTACAGCGAAATGCCGTACTGCTCGGCCGCGCCCTGCAGCATCTCGATGGTGCGCGCGCCGATGCCGCGCGTGGGGAAGTTCACCACGCGCAGGAAGGCCGAGTCGTTGTGCGGGTTGTCCATCAGCTGCAGGTAGGCGATCGCGTGCTTGACCTCGGCGCGCTGGAAGTAGCGCAGGCCGCCATAGACGGTGTACGGCAGGCCGGCCGCGAACAGCGCGTGCTCGATCACGCGGCTTTGCGCGTTGGAGCGGTACAGGATGGCGATTTCGCTGCGCGGGATGCCGTCGGCCATCAGGTTCTTGGCTTCCTCGATGATCCACTGCGCTTCCTCGAGGTCGGAGGACGCCTCGTACACGCGCACCTGCTCGCCCTGGCCCTGGTCGGTGCGCAGGTTCTTGCCAAGGCGCTTGGCGTTGTAAGAAATTAGGTAGTTGGCGCTGTCGAGGATGTGGCCGTGCGAGCGGTAGTTCTGCTCCAGCTTGATCAGGTTCTGGACGTGGAAGTCGCGCTCGAACGCGCTCATGTTGCCCACGTTGGCGCCGCGGAAGGCGTAGATGCTCTGGTCGTCGTCGCCCACCGCGAACAGCGCGCCGCCCTGCGCCTCGCCGTAGCCGGCCAGCAGCTTGAGCAGCTTGTACTGCAGGTCGTTGGTGTCCTGGAACTCGTCCACCAAAATGTGCTTGAAGCGCATCTGGTAGTGATGGCGCAGCGGCTGGTTGCGCGACAGCAGCTCGTAGGTGCGCAGCAGCAGTTCGGCAAAATCGACCACGCCCTCGCGCTGGCACTGCTGGTCGTACACCTCGTACAGCTCGGCAAACTTGCGCGTGATCGGCTCATAGGCCTCGACGTCATTCGCGCGCAGCCCTTGTTCCTTGGCATTGTTGATGAAGTACAGCAGATCCTTGGCCGGGTACTTCTCGTCGTCCACATTGTTGGCCTTGAGCAGGCGCTTGATCATCGACAGCTGGTCCTGCGTGTCGAGGATCTGGAATGCCTGCGGCAGCGCCGCGTCGCGGTAGTGCGTGCGCAGCAGCCGGTTGCACAACCCGTGGAAAGTGCCGATCCACATGCCGCGCGTGTTCACCGGCAGCATGGCGGACAGGCGGGTCAGCATCTCCTTGGCCGCCTTATTGGTGAACGTCACGGCCATGATGCCGGCGGGCGACACCTGTCCGGTCTGGATCAGCCATGCGATGCGCGTGGTCAGCACCCGCGTTTTGCCCGAGCCGGCACCCGCGAGAATCAGGGCGCTCTGGGGCGGCAGCGTAACGGCGGCCAGTTGTTCTGGATTCAGGTTCTGGAGGAGATTCTGCATCCCGTCATTATACCGCCGGGGGTCTGCGGCCGCCGCTGTTGCCAGCTTGTCAGCTGATGGCTTCAAACACCAAAAATTTTTCGCGCACTTGTCGATTTACGCCAAGCCTGAACGACAATGAACAGGCAACTGATCGATGAGTTCGGGAGTCTGACGAACAACCTGACCAATGAGGAGATGAGATGAGCGAAAACCAGACCACCACCCGTGCCGAAGGGCGCGATTTGTTCCTGACGCGCGTGATCAACGCCACGCCTGAAAAGCTGTTCCAGGCCTGGACCGACCCGCGGACGATGGAAAAGTGGTTTTGCCCCAAGCCGTGGCGCGTGTCCGTGATCTCCAGCGACCTGCGTCCCGGCGGCGCGAGCGTCATGACCATGCACGGGCCGGAGGGCCAGGAGTTCCCCAACAACGGCGTCTATCTCGACGTGGTGCCCAACCGCCGTATCGTGTTCACCGATGCCTTCACCACTGCCTGGGAGCCGTCGGACAAGGCGTTCATGGTGGCCGAAGTGAACTTTGAAGACATTGGCGGCGGCAAGACCCGCTACAGCGCCCACGTGCGCCACTGGTCGGTGGAAGACCGCGAGGCGCACGAAAAGATGGGCTTCCATGAAGGCTGGGCCAAGGCCACCGAGCAGCTGGTGGAACTGGTCGAGGCGCGCTGACTACCATTGGCACCGTCGTTCCGGCGAAGGCCGGGACCCATGCTGGGCCGCCGGAGCTGGCGGCCCAGCATTGGCCACAGCGCCCGCTACAGCATCGCAAGGTCTTGCTGTTGCCCTCCCCCAAGACACAAAGATAGGTGTTGAAAATCCAACCCGCCACGGGCATATGCCCGGAACGGGTCCACCCTTGTGGACTTCGCGTACGCGACTTTGTTTCAAGGAGGAGATTCAAATGGAAGCCAACGACGATCCCGTCAAACCCGTCCAGACCCTGGACCCGGTCGAGCACCCGCTCGACTTGCTGATCCGCGACCACGAACTGGTGCGCAAACTGGCGGACAAGTACTGCCACACCCAGGACAAGGAAGTCCAGAAGCAGGCTGCCAAGCAAATGCTGCAGGCGCTGCACACCCACTCGCGCGTGGAAGAATCGGTGTTCTACCCCGGCGTGCGCCAAGATCGACCCGGCCATGATCGGGCACTTCGAGCAGGAACACCTAAAGGCCGACGACCTGGTGGCCACGCTGCAAGGCATGTCGCTTGACGAGCCGCACGCCGACCGCCTGATGCGCGAACTGATCCAAAGCACGCTGCATCACATCGAGCAGGAGGAAAAAGAGTTCTTCCCGAAACTCGAGGCCGCCAATATGGACATGGCCCCGATCGGGCTCGAGATGCAATCGTTCGAAGCGAACCTGATCCACATGCAATCGCAGGCCGGCATCGACATGCACCGCTGATCTTTACTGCGCAAGCGGCGCCACTGGAAACGGTGGCGCCGCTGCCTGGCCTGCCTGCCGGACACAACCTGTCGCGCGCCACCCGCTGCGCGATTGGCTTACCTTAGCGTTTGCGTGCTTTACAGCGAAAGGAGATTTGACATGCTGAATCGAGTAGTGACAGTCGCCGCCCTCGCAGTCGGCGGCATGATGCTGAAAAAGCAGATGGACAAGAAGCAAAGCCGTTCCGGCATGAGCGAGAGCTCGACCATCATGGAATCGGCCGAGGTCAACGTGCCGGTGCGCTCGGCATACAACCAGTGGACCCAGTTCGAGGATTTCCCCAAGTTCATGGCTAGCGTGCACGAGGTCAAACAGCTGGACGACCGTCACCTGCACTGGAAGGCCAACGTCATGGGCGAAGAAAAGGAATGGGATGCCGAAATCACCGAGCAGATTCCGGACCAGCGCATTGCCTGGCGCAGCACCAGCGGCGCACCGAACTCCGGCGTGGTGACTTTCCATCGTCTCTCGGACAGCTGCACCCGGGTCACGGTGCAGATGAGCTACAAGCCGGAAGGCCCGATGGAAAAGATCGGCGATGCACTGGGCGCCATGCGCCTGGAGGCGCGCCAGAACCTGCAGCGCTTCAAGGATATGCTGGAAGAGCGCGGCAAGGAAACTGGCGCCTGGCGCGGGACCATCCCGCAGCAGTCGTCGTCGTCCTCGACGCACTGACCAGTCATCTGGTTGACGGCCCGGCCTCCGCGCAACGGGGGCCATGCCGGCGGCACTTGGTTAGCTCGCGTCGAAGAGCTTGCTCGCTTTATCGCTTTGCGCCTCAGCCATGCTAGCGAGCCGCATCAAGTCTTTCCACTCGATCACAGAATCGGTTAATGTCGTGACGAGTTCACCCCTCATCGACCACCAGCAATTCCGGCGAATAGCGCTGATAAGCAAAGTCATGCTCTGGGTCGTCATATTTCTTCTCGACGAGAAGTAATGTCAAGAGATGACCCCGACGCTGCATTTCCGCCGAGAACTGACGGTAGACCAAGGTGAGGTTGAAAATGAGGTCTGCATTCGCACTGCGCCTGAGCTGCCTCCACTCCAGTTCACGCGCCTGTGTCTGCTGCAAAATTTCGTCGAACAGGGCTTCGTATTTGTTCATGCGTCCTCCGAAAACGAGGCCAGGTCGTAAATGGCTTCCTTGACGCGACGATATTGCCCTCGTCAATGTGCTTATGTACTTCCAACGCCGCCCTGCCCTTTTCAGTAAAGCGGGACCACACGTATGTCGGGATGTTCCCCTTTAATGCCATGAGCTTGGTGCGCGACGCCGAGGAGAGTGGCGTCGCGTCGTCCTGGAGCTGAAGGATTTCATCGGTCAATTTGCGAATCCGCTGTTTGCGTCTGAACCGGATGATGTTCTTCCTGATGCTTCGCACATAGAACAGCGAGACAACGGATATGCACAAGCCAACAATCGAGGCCCATGAGCTGTAGAAGGCCAACTGCGCATCAGTCACACTCAGCCTCCTGCATCAGTAGTTATCCATTGTCCCGCTCAGCCCTGCTTACCAAACCCGGCAGCGCTTCTCCTTGACCATCGCCTGCCCCGGCTTGCACTGGAACGCCTCCTGGAACTGCGGCATGTTTACCAAAAGGCCATTGACGCGGTAGCGGCCCGGCGAGTGCGGGTCGGTCATCGCGTGCACGCGCTGGTTCTCGGGGCGGTCGTTCTCGCACGCCCACTGCGCGTAGCCGACGAAGAAGCGCTGCTCCGGCGTCAGGCCATCGCGCAGCGGCTGCGCCTGCTGCGGCATGGTCGCCATTTGCTCTTTCCACGCCATCCAGCCCAGGATCAGGCCGCCCAGGTCGGCCACGTCCTCGCCCAGCGTCAGCTTGCTGTTGATCTTGATGTCGTCCACCACCGTGTACTGCGCGTACTGGTCCACGATGCACTGGGCGCGCTCTTCAAATTCCTTGGCGTCCTTCTTGGTCCACCAGTCCTTCAGGTTGCCGTTGGCGTCGAACTGACGGCCCTCGTCGTCGAAGGCGTGGGTCAGTTCGTGGCCGATGGTGCCGCCGGTGTTACCGTAGTTCGGCGCGTCATCCATCTTCGGATCGAACAGCGGCGGCTGCAGCACGCCGGCCGGGAAGTTGATGTCGTTCATCTGCGGGTTGAAGTAGGCATTCACCGTCGGCGGCGTCATGCCCCACTCGCTGCGGTCGAGCGGCTTGCCGATCTTGGCCAGGTGGCGCTTCACTTCGAACACATTGCCGCGCACCACGTTGCCGGCGAAGTCATCGGGTTTCACGGTGTATGCCGTGTAGTCGCGCCACTTGTCCGGGTAGCCGATCTTGTTCACGATTGCAGCCAGCTTCTGCTGCGCACGCTTTTTCGTCTCCGGGCTCATCCAGTCGAGCGAGTCGATGTCCTTCTTCATCGCTTCCTCGACCTGGCGCGTCATGTGCAGCGACTTGGCCTTGAGCTCCGGCGAGAACGCGCGGCTGACGAATTCCTGGCCCAGCGCTTCGCCCAGCTGGGTGTCCACCAGGCGCACGCAGCGCTTCCAGCGCGGCGGCTGCTGCTGGACACCGCGCAGCGTCTTGCTGAAGAACGCGAAGTTCTCCTTGTCGAAGCTCGACGACAGCGCAGGCGCCAGCGCGTGCATCACGTGCCAGCGCAGGTAGGTCTGGATCGCAGCCAGGTCGTTGCTGCGCAGCTGCTTGGCGAATTCCTTGAAGAATCCCGGCTCGGTCACGTTGAAATTGTTCAGCTTTGGCTCGCCCAGCGCGGCCAGGTAGGCGTGCCAGTCAAAGCCCGGGGTCAGGGCCTGCAGGCCCTTGCCATTCATCTTGTGGAACAGCTTGTAGGGGTTGCGCTTGTCCACGCGCGACAGCGATGCCTTGGCCAGCGCCGTCTCGATCTGCATCACCTTGGCGGCCGAGCGCTGCGCCTGCTCGGGCATCTCGCCGGACAGCTGGAACATGCTGGCCACGTGCGCCACGTATTTCTCGCGGATTTCCTTCGATTTGGCGTCGTCCTTCAGGTAGGAGTCGCGGTCCGGCAGGCCCAGGCCGCCGGCGCCGGCAAACGCGATCACGCGGGTGGCGTCGGCAAAATCCTGGCCGGAGTCAAAGCCGAAGAAGAAACCTTCATCGGCCAGATCCATGTGCAGTGCGGCCAGCACGGCCGGCAAGTCGCGCGTGGAACGCATCGCCGCGATGCGCTCGAAGTACGGCTTGAGCGGCGCGGCGCCGCGTTGTTCGATCGCCGCCTCGTCCATGCAGGCGCCGAAGTAGTCGCCGATCTTTTGCTGGGTCGCGTTGCGCCCTTCCTTCTTGCTGGCCAGTTCGTCCAGCACGCCCCACAGGAAGCGCTGGTTGTCCTGCGCCAGCTTGCCATACACCGACCAGCGCGCCTGGTCGGCCGGGATCGGATTGTTCTTCATCCAGCCGCCGCAGGCGTACTGGTAGAAGTCTTCGCACGGGTTGGCGCTCTTGTCCATCGAGCTCACGTCCAGCCCCGGCGTGTACGGGAATGCGGTGGCAGGACGATCGGGCTGGGCAGGCGCCGTCTGCGCGACGGCAACAGCGCCGGCACCGGCGACAGTCAGGGAAAATGCAAGGCGAATGAGGTGGCGCATGAAGGCTCCGGAAGGCGGGAACAATGCGCACGCATTCCGGCGCGTGGGAGCGGCGGGAGCGTACGCGCGAATGGGGCGTATGCTGCCACACAATTATTTGATCGGCAATATTGACTGCGCCGTCGAACAAAAAGGGCGGCAGCCCTGCGGCCGCCGCCCTTCTACGTTGGCGCCTCGACGTCAGAACGCGTAATGCACGCCTGCGCTGAGGTTCTTGACGCCGCTTTGCGGACGCTGCAATTCAAGTCGGGCCGACACCTTCTCGGTCAGTTTGTAGCTTGCGCCCACGCCCAGCAGCAGATGGGTGTCCTCGTCACGGAGTTGGAAATCAGGAACCCCCGGCTGGCCCACGGCCTTGAAGCTGACCTTGTTCACGATGTGGCTGGCGCCAACACGGCCGAACACGCTCAGCTTTTCGTTGACCGGCAGCGAACCGATGACCGACAGCGAATACTGGTCCGAGCGCAGGGACCTCCACGGGTCATCATAACTGGACAGGCGGCGCGCTCCGGCTTCGACCGCGAAGTTCTGGTTGACGTTGTAACCCAGGTAGGCGCCGTAGCTGCTGCGCGTGTTCGAATAATCATCGTTCTTGGTCACCCCGGCCTCCACGCCGGCGTAGAACGGATTGGTCACCGGCTCGGCGGCGTAGGACGCCGCGCTGAGCCCCAGGCCCGCCAACATGGTTGCTGCGATAAATTGCTTGATCATGAAACCCTCTTTCAGTTGTGTTGTAAGAATCGATCGTCGCAACCAGTCGTTATCGATTTAACTAGTTGCTGACGTGAAATTTACCAGAGGGATCGAGCAACCAGACAATCGGTCACAAACTCTTACATTCTCTCGGGAACAAAAAAAGGGGCGCCGCAGCACCCCTTCCCTTTGCTTCGATCGTCGCAGCTTAGAAAGCGTACGAGATGCCTGCGCTCAGGTTCAGCACGTCGCTGTGCGGACGCTGCAGTTCGACGCGGCCGCTGATGTTGCTGTCAAAGTCATACTTCACGCCAACGCCCAGCAGGAGACCCGAGGTATTGTCGGAAACGCTGCCGTATTTGCCCATCTCGACCTTGGCGTTCAGGCGGTTGTAGCCCACGCGGCCGTACACGCTGGTCGCGGCGTTGACCGGCAGGCTGCCGATGGCCGACACGGCGATCTGGTCCATGCGAGCCTCGTTCCAGTCCTGGGTGTCGGACCAGAGGCGGCGCACGCCGACCTCGCCGGCGAAATTCTGGTTGAAATTGTAGCCAACGAAGGCGCCGTAGCTGACCTGGTTGGAATCGCCCTTGATGTGGGTCGCGCCGACGTCAACACCGGCGTAGGTGGTGCCCGGACCGGCAGCTTGCGACGAAGCAGCCAGGGTCGCCAGGGCGGCGGCAGCGAGGATTTTCTTGATCATGATGAGTTTCCTAAGATGAATTTTCAGAACCGTTGCAGCCCAGTTTTTCGTATGAGGACTGGATTGCCAACCGGCAATGATAACCCATCAACTGACTGTTCGATAGCTCGATGACAATTTGTTACACGGTGGAATCAATGAAACGTGACAGCCGCCGGGCGCCTGCCACGTCAACCTGGACTCAGCCCTTGGCCGTGGTAAGCGGCACCGGCCGGGCCAGGCCTTTTTCGCGCGATTCACGGATCAACTGGCGCACCACCTGGTCGGCGGTCTTGCTCTCCTGCTCCATCTGCTTGCCGAGCGCGCCCATCTGGTGGCCCAATTCATCCATCGGCTTGCTCGCCTCGCGCATGCGCCGGCCCAGGTCGTCCATGGCCGCGTGCGCCTGGCGCTGGTCCTGTTTCTCCGCATGCTGGCGGAACTGCTTGCCCTCGGCGTCCATTTTCTTGCCGAGCTCACGCATCTGCTGTGACACACGGTCGCGCTCCGCACCATCCGTACTCGCCAACCTGGCGCCGAGATCTCCCATCCGGGCGCCCATTTCGTTCATTTTTCGCTCGAACTCGCGCGTGGCTTGCTGGTCGGGCTGGACGCGTGCAACCGACTGCTCCATCTCGCGGCCGAGCGCTTCCATCTTCTTGCTGTGCTCGTCCATCTGCCTGCCGTACACGTCCATTTGCTCGCCGAGCCGGTCCACCGGCGCCCAGGCCGCATTGGCGCGTGCCAGGATGTCCGGGTCCTGCACGACCCAGGCCTGGCCGCCGTCGCGGAACCACAGGAATTGGCCGTGCATGTTCTTCTTGACCGCTTCGATTTCGCTCCAGTCCACGCTGTCGCCGTTCATGTTGGTGCCGCGGTCGGTATCGCGCACCAGGGCATACGCGCCATCCTTGCTGGGGCCGGCGTGGCGCTTAAACGCCTTCGCCGCGGGCGCCGTGTCCGACGCTGCCAGCGCGGTGGATGTGTGGGCGTAGAGCGCGGCGCACGCGGCCAGGCCCAGGATGGGCAGCGCCAGCTTCCAGTTCAGCGGTTCGGACTCGGGGCGAACCAGGCGTTTGATGCGAGACATAAGATTTCCTCCATGTGCTGCATGGGCAAGTTGCGGGGTGGTGAGCCGGAACAGGTCCAGCTCGGACAGTGCAAGTGCCAGGCGCCGCGGTTCGCCGAGCGTGCTTGCGGCTAAATCGTCTGCGATCTGTTCGCGCTCGGTACGAATCCGCTTCGACAGCCACCACACGGCCGGGTGGTAGAACAGCAGGATTTCGATCGCGCTCTGGATCAGGTTGACCAGGTAATCAAGGCGGCGCACATGCGCCAGTTCATGCGCCAGCAGCGCTTCCAGCAACTCGGGCGGCATGCCTGACACCAGCGATGCCGGCACCAGCACGACCGGACGCCACCAGCCCGCCGTCACCGGGCTGGCCAGGTCGTCCACCAGGCCAAGCGTGACGCGCCGGCCCACGCCGATCGCGCGCGCCAGCCGGTCCAGGCGCGCCTGCCAGGCCGGGTCGCGCCGATAATGGCCGGGCCGGCACAGCCTGCGCACCCACACCAGGCCAAGCAGCATGCGCAGCGCCAGCACGCCGGCGCCGCAAGCCCAGCAGAAGATCACGAGCGGCAACCGCTGCTGGAGCATGCCTTCCCACGACGCAAGCTGCCCGGCGGGTAGGGCCAGCACCGGGGCGGCATGCAGGACGGCGGCGTCCGCCAGTGCAAGCGGCAAGCTGCTGGCCGTGGCCGACTGCGCGGCAAGCACCCGTTGCAGCGTGCCGGCCACCGGCAGCGCCGCACACAGCAGCAGCGCCACGCACGCCACGGCGTAGCGCGCCTGCGGGGATGCCTTGCGCAGCAGCGCCAGCAGCAAGGCGGCGATCCAGCCCACCAGCATGCCCTGCCACACGAAGTCGAGCAGCGCCCAGCCCAGGCTGGGAACGATGGAGGACAGCAAGCGGCTCATCGGCGCTGCCCTTTCTGCTCAAGGCGGTGCTGGTTCATGTGGTCTCCGTTGTTGTGGAATCCAGATTAAAAGGTCTAGATAATTTTGTCTAGAACTTTTTATCTACTTGCTGGCGGGCGCATGCCGCCGATGACAACTCTAGGAAAATGCGTGGGAGGGTGCTACCGGGGTGCGACAGGCTGCAGGAAAAGCGGAACAGGCGACAAAAACGCGCGCCTGGACCGTCGTACCGGCGAACGCCGGTACCCATGCTCAATGGAGCGGAGCCGCGTGCCGCACCAACTCAGCATGGGTCCCGGCCTGCGCCGGGACGACGGGGAATGGATGCGTCAGTAGACCACGACCGAACGGATCGACTCGCCGGCCTTCATCAGGTCGAAGCCCTTGTTGATCTGGTCGAGCGTGAGGTGGTGGGTGATCAGGTCGTCGATGTTGATCTTGCCTTCCATGTACCAGTCGACGATCTTGGGCACATCGGTGCGCCCGCGCGCGCCGCCGAAGGCCGAGCCCTTCCACTGGCGTCCCGTGACGAGCTGGAACGGACGGGTCGAGATTTCCTTGCCCGCCTCCGCCACGCCGATGATGATCGACTGGCCCCAGCCCTTGTGGCAGCACTCGAGCGCCTGGCGCATCACCTGCACGTTGCCGATGCACTCGAAGCTGTAGTCGGCGCCGCCGTCGGTGAGCTGAACGATGGTGTCCACCACGTTCTCTTCCTTGAGCGGGTTGACGAAGTGCGTCATGCCGAACTTGCGCGCCATCTCTTCGCGCCCCGGGTTGATGTCCACGCCGATGATCTTGTCGGCGCCGACCATGCGCGCCGCCTGGATCACGTTCAAGCCAATGCCGCCCAGGCCGAACACCACCACGTTGGCGCCCGCCTCCACCTTGGCAGTGAAGATCACCGCGCCGATGCCGGTGGTGACGCCGCAACCGATGTAGCACACCTTGTCGAACGGCGCGTCGGAACGGATCTTGGCCACCGCGATCTCCGGCACCACGATGTAGTTGGAGAAGGTGGACGTGCCCATGTAGTGGAAGATCGGCTTGCCGTCGAGGTGGAAGCGCGTGGTCGCGTCGGGCATCAGGCCGCGCCCCTGGGTGCTGCGGATCGCCTGGCACAGGTTGGTCTTTTGCGACAGGCAGAACTTGCACTGGCGGCACTCGGGCGTGTACAGCGGGATCACGTGGTCGCCGGTGCGCAGGCTCTTCACGTTCGGGCCCACGTCCACCACCACGCCGGCGCCCTCATGGCCCAGGATTGCGGGGAATATGCCTTCCGGGTCGGCGCCGGACAGGGTGTAGTAATCGGTGTGGCAAATGCCGGTGGCCTTGACCTCGATGAGGACTTCGCCCTCGCGCGGGCCTTCCAGGTCCACTTCCTCGATCGTCAGCGGCTGGCCCGCCTTCCACGCAATCGCTGCCTTGGTTTTCATGTGTTCTTCCTCTTCAGACGCGGACACTGCCGCTGGGGTTTGCCATGATATCAAGCCAGGAAAAGCCGCGCTTCGAACACGCGCAAATGCGTGTCCGCCAAGGCCGCTCACCCGCCGTGCATCCTGCTCGCGGCCGCGCGAAAAATATAGCACGCGCCTGCCGAACTCAGCGGTTTCAACAGTGCAGGCCCACCACATAACAACAGTTCTCGCGCACGCTTGAACCTGCAATTGCGCAGCCAGAACCTTTCCAAATAGACTAGATCGGTTGCATGCATATGCGGCAACGGCTGCAACAAGAGCACGCGGGCAAAGAACCGCGGCGATAACGATAGGCTTACATACGGAGAAAAGTAGAATGACCAAACACGACACTCGCGCATCAAAAACCCTGGGACTTTGCCTGGCCGCGCTTGCCGCAGGCGTGATCGGCAATGCTTCCGCCGCGGCGCCGGACACCACCCGTGTCATCGTTGCCTTCAAGCCTGGCGCCGCCGCCAGCATTCGCTCCGCCGTTGCCGCCGCCCACGGCAACGTCAAGCTCGAGATCTTCGGCATGAACGCGATGGCGGTCGAAGTGCCGACCACCGCGCTCAAGGGCCTGGACAACAATCCGAACGTCGAATACATCGAGGAAGACGTGGTGCGCAAGCCCTTCGCGCTGACCACGCCGTCGACCGGCACGCCGTATGCGAGCGGCCAGCTGGTCCCGTACGGCATCAAGCTGGTGCAGGCCGACCAGCTGCCGGACACCAACGCCGGCAACCGCAAGATCTGCATCATCGACTCCGGCGTGGACTTCAGCCATGAAGACCTGAAGGACAACGGCAGCAACGTGACCGGCGAATACGACTCGGGCACCGGCTGGTGGTACACCGACGAGACCCACCACGGCACCCACGTGTTCGGCACCATCGCGGCGGTGAACCAGAGCGGCGTGGGCGTGGTCGGCGTGAACCCGAACAAGGCACTCAAACTGCATATCGTGAAGGTGTTCGGCGCCAACGGCGCCTGGACCTACTCGTCCACGCTGGCCAGCGCCGCCAACAAGTGCGGCTCGGCCGGCGCCAACGTCATCACCATGTCGCTCGGCGGCGGCTCCAAGAGCATCACCGAACAGCGCGCCTTCGACAGCCTGCAGACCAAGGGCGTGCTCTCGATCGCCGCAGCCGGCAACAGCGGCAACGCCACCACCTCCTACCCGGCCGGCTACGGCAGCGTGATGTCGGTGGCGGCGGTGGACGAGAACAAGGCCTACGCGTCGTTCTCGCAGTACAACAACGACGTCGAGATTTCCGGCCCGGGCGTGTCCGTGCTGTCGACCGTGCCGATGGGCACCGGCGAGGATTCGTCGCTGTCGGTCGGCACGACCAGTTACGGCTCGTCGTTCCCGATGGACGGCTCGCCGCAACAGACCGCGACCGCCCCGCTGGCTGACTTCGGCATCGGCGACACGGTCAACACCGCCGTCTCCGGCAAGGTCTGCCTGATCCAGCGCGGCACCGTGGACTTCGCGACCAAGGTCACCAACTGCCAGAACAGCGGCGGCGTGGGCGCGATCATCTACAACAACGCGGCCGGCAGCTTCTCGGGCACGCTCAACGGTACCGTGACCAGCATCCCGTCGGTCTCGGCGTCGGACACCGACGGCGCCGCGATGAAGGCGCAGCTGGGCCAGAGTGCAACCGTGGCGGTCAAGGCATCGAACTACGCCTACTTCGACGGCACCTCGATGGCAACCCCGCACGTGTCCGCGGTGGCCGCGCTGGTGTGGAGCTACTTCCCGACCTGCACCGGCAGCCAGATCCGCACCTCGCTGAACAACAGCGCGCTGGACCTGGGCGCCGCCGGCCGCGACGTCCACTACGGCTACGGCCTGGTGCAAGCCAAGGCCGCCTACGACCGCATCAAGTCGCTGGGCTGCGGCAAGTAAGCACGTCTCGCATCGCGAACCAAGGGCGTCTCAGGACGCCCTTTTTTTGTTGGTGGCAAGCGCGCCAAATATTGTTCGCATACAATCTTCAGCTCCAAGAGAACTGCAGAACGGGACCTGAAGTGACTGACAAGACCAACGGTGGCTGGTATTTCGGATGGAACATTGTGATCGCCGCCACCCTGCTGACCCTGCTCACGGTCGGCCTGCGCCTGGGCATTGGCCCGTTCTTCATCCCGATGGCGACCAGCCTCGGCTTTTCCCGCAGCGACCTGTCGGCGATTATCGCCATCGGCATGCTGTTCTATGGCGCGGGCATGCCGCTGGCCGGCTACCTGGCCGGGCGCTACAGCACCCGCTCGGTGCTGCTCGCCGGCACCGCCATCGTCGTCGGTTCGGTGCTGTGGACGGTCGTCGCGCGCACGCCGCTGACCCTGCTGCTGTCGTTCGGGGTTCTGCTGTCCATCGGGCTGGCCTTCACCAGCCAGGTGGCGTTGACGCCGGTGATCAGCCGCTGGTTCACGCGCCAGCGCGGCATGGCGCTGTTTTTCGTGTCGAGCGGCTCGATGGCCGGCATTGCGATCCTCACGCCGCTGTTCTCGCTGGCCATCCGCATGATCGGCTGGCAGAACACCTTGCTGGCCTTTGCCGCCGTGTTTGCCCTGATCGCCGTGCCCGCGGCCCTGTTCATCATCCGTGACGAGGCCCCCGAGCACACCGACCTGCTGCCGGGCCAAATCATGCCCGCTGCCACGGCCGCGCCGGCGCCCAGCCTGACGCTCGGCGAGGCGGTGCGCACCGCGCCGTTCTGGAAGGTGTCGGCTGGCCTGTTCGCCTGCGGCTTCAGCATGAACCTGCTCGGCACGCACGGTGTTCCGATGCTGATGGACCACGGCTTTGATGCCACCACCGCCGCCTTTGGCATCGGCATGATCGGCATCGTCGCCATTTTCGGCACCCAGATGTTGGGGCGCGTGGCCGACAAACTGCCGCGCAAGAACATCCTGGCGACGATCTACTTCGTGCGCGGGCTCGGCTTCTTTGCGCTGCTGCTGGTGGGAACGCACTTCGAGCTGTACGCGGCCGCCGCGATCGGCGGCCTGGTGTGGGCCGGCAGCGTGGCGACGTCGTCGGCCATCATCGCGGACGTGTACGGCGTGCGCCTGGTTGGCGTGCTGTACGGTTACGCCTACCTGCTGCACCAGGTTGGCGCGATGATCAGCTCGTGGCTGGGCGGCTGGGGCTACGAGCGTTTCGGCTCGCACTGGGTTGCGTTCGGCGCGGCTGGCGTGCTGCTGCTGCTTGCTGCGGCAATTTCGCTCAAGCTGCCCAACAAGGGCTTCCAGTTGACGGGAGCACCGCTGACTGCGCGACTCCCTGCTGACGCCTGATTCGACGCCGGACTGTGTCGTCATCGGGCATCCGAATCATCAAGGGCCAGGACGTGTTACTGCGCTACCCAATTCAACACCCAAAGCGCGCGAGGATGCTCCCCGCCGGAACTCTTCAAGCTCTAGCACGTGGTTTCAAACGGAAGCTAATACCCATGCGATTGATCGCATTCATGGCGGCGATCACGATGGTCAGTTCGACCAGGGCCTTTTCGCCAAATGCGGTTGATGCCGCCGAGTATGCCTCATCCGAAGCATGAGTTTCGCTCACTCGTGTTACCTCTTCCGTCCATGCGAGGGCCGCACGCTCCTGGTCCGAAAACAAATACTCGACCTCTTCCCACACCGGCACCAGTACAATCTTGTCAATAGACATCCCGTGTTTGATGAGATCGCGGGTGTGGACGTCGATACAGTGTGCGCAACCATTTAATTGCGAAACCCTGAGAAAGACAAGGTGAATGAGCTCGGGTTCCAGACCTGTCCCCGTCGTTGCGTAGTGGTGCAGCGCTCCCAGCGCCTTGGCGCCTTCCTGCGAGACTTGAAACCAGTTTGCGCGATTCATTGTTCGTACTTCCTTTCGTGAGGTGATTGGTCGTGTGGCTGGCAGACCTGCCCGCCGCTCTTTACAAGACGTGCAGCCTTGTCTTGTTGTGACAAACACCGATGGATTCGTCGCGACGGCCGGTGCTGGATCGTCCAGAGGCAGCGCATCCACGAGGCAGTCCTCCGACAGCTGCGCGAGCACGACCAGATCATGTGGGATCAAGCGAGCGTTGACGCTGCCAATGTGCCCGGCCATGCGGGTGGCGAGCATCCCCGCCGAAACCCGTGCGATATCGCTGCCCCAGCTCAACCGCAGGCCAGGCAAGGGGACCACGCAGGCAACCGACCTTCCGGCCGGTCATCTATAATGGTTCTTTTCGCCAAATTTAGACGCCACCACCATGGAATTAGCCAAGTCTTTCGAGCCAGCCGACATTGAACAGTTCTGGCGCAGCGAGTGGGAAAAGCGCGGTTACTTCACCGGCACCACCGATCCGTCCAAGCCTTCGTTCAGCATCCAGCTGCCGCCACCGAACGTGACGGGCACCCTGCACATGGGCCACGCGTTCAACCAGACCATCATGGATGGCCTGACCCGCTACTACCGCATGCGCGGCCATAACACGGCCTGGATCCCGGGCACCGACCACGCCGGTATCGCCACCCAGATCGTGGTGGAGCGCCAGCTCGACGCACAAAAGATCTCGCGCCACGACCTGGGCCGCGAGGAATTCGTCAAGCGCGTCTGGGAGTGGAAGGAAAAGTCCGGCAACACCATCACCGGCCAGATGCGCCGCCTTGGGGCATCTGCCGACTGGAGCCGCGAATACTTCACGATGGATGAAACGCGCTCGGAAGTGGTGGCGGAAGTGTTCGTGCGCCTGTACGAGCAAGGCCTGATCTACCGCGGCAAGCGCCTGGTGAACTGGGACCCGAAACTGGGCACCGCCGTCTCCGACCTGGAAGTGGTGTCGGAAGAAGAAGACGGCTCGATGTGGTACATCCGCTACCCGCTGGCCGATGGCAGCGGCTCGATCACCGTGGCCACCACCCGTCCTGAAACGATGCTCGGTGACGTGGCCGTGGCGGTGGACCCGACCGACGAGCGTTATCAGCCGCTGCACGGCAAGATGATCAGGCTGCCGCTGACCGGCCGCGAAGTGCCGATCGTGGCCGACTCGTACGTGGACAAGGAATTCGGTACCGGCTGCGTGAAGATCACGCCGGCGCACGACTTTAACGACTACGCGCTGGGCCAGCGCCACAATCTGCCGATGATCAACGTGTTCACGCTGGACGCGAAGATCAACGACAACGCGCCGGAACAGTACCGCGGCCTGGACCGCTTTGCCGCGCGCAAGCAGATCGTGGCCGACCTGGAAGCGCAGGGCTTCCTGGAGCAGGTCAAGCCGCACAAGCTGATGGTGCCGCGCGGCGACCGCACCAACGTCATCATCGAGCCGATGCTGACCGACCAGTGGTTCGTGGCGATGTCCAAGCCGGCGCCGGAAGGCACCTTCAATCCGGGCAAGTCGATCACCGACGTGGCGCTGGAAAAAGTAGCCAGCGGCGAGATCAAGTTCGTGCCCGAAAACTGGACCACCACCTACAACCAGTGGCTGGGCAACATCCAGGACTGGTGCATCTCGCGCCAGCTGTGGTGGGGCCACCGCATCCCGGCGTGGTACGACGAGAAGGGCCACGTGTACGTTGCCCGCAGCGACGAGGAAGCCCGTGCCAAGGCGGAAGCGGCCGGCGAATTCGGCCCGCTGCACCGCGACGAGGACGTGCTCGACACCTGGTTCTCGTCGGCGCTGGTGCCGTTCTCCACCCTCGGCTGGCCGCAAGACACGCCCGACCTGCGCGCGTTCCTGCCGTCGTCGGTGCTGGTGACCGGCTTTGACATCATCTTCTTCTGGGTTGCGCGCATGGTCATGATGACCGCGCACTTCACCGGCAAGGTGCCGTTCGAGACCGTGTACGTGCACGGCCTGGTGCGCGATTCGAGCGGCCAGAAGATGTCCAAATCGAAGGGCAACACGCTCGACCCGATCGACCTGATCGACGGCATCGACGTGGAATCGCTGGTCACCAAGCGCACCACCGGCCTGATGAACCCGAAGGACGCCGACAAGATCGCCAAAGCCACCCGCAAGGAGTACCCGGAGGGCATTCCGGCGTTCGGCACCGACGCCGTACGCTTCACGATGGCGAGCTATGCTTCGCTGGGCCGCAACATCAACTTCGACCTGGGCCGCTGCGAAGGCTACCGCAACTTCTGCAACAAGCTGTGGAACGCGACCCGCTTCGTGATGATGAACACGGAGGGCAAGGACTGCGGCAAGCCGAATCCGGAAGACCTGTCCGCCGCCGACCGCTGGATCATCTCGCTGCTCAACCGGACCGAGCAGGAAGTGGCCAAGGGCTTTGACGACTACCGCTTCGATAACATCGCCTCCGCGATCTACAAGTTCGTGTGGGACGAGTACTGCGACTGGTACCTGGAAGTGGCCAAGGTCCAGGTGCAGCAAGGCACGGAAAGCCAGCAACGCGCCACCCGCCACACCCTGCTGCGCGTGCTCGAGGTGGTGCTACGCATGGCGCACCCGGTGATCCCGTTCGTCACCGAAGCACTGTGGCAGGCGATCGCGCCGCTGGCCGGCAAATCCGGCGAGACGATCATGCTGCAGCCCTACCCGGTTGCCGACGCCTCGGCCATCGACGAGAACGCCGAGCAGTGGATGGCGCAGCTCAAGGCGCTGACCGACGCGACCCGCAACCTGCGCGGCGAAATGCAGCTGGCGCCGTCGCTGCGCGTGCCGCTGATCGTCGAGCCGGGCAATGTGGACGACAAGGCGCGCATGGAAGGCTTTGCGCCGTACGTGCAGTCGCTGGGCAAGCTGTCGGAAGTGCAGATCGTGGACGCGCTGCCGGAGTCGCCCGCCGCCGTGTCGATCGTCGGCACCACCAAGCTGATGCTCAAGGTCGAGATCGACGTTGCCGCCGAGCGCGAGCGCCTGTCCAAGGAGATCGCGCGCATCGAGGGCGAGATCGCCAAGTGCAACGGCAAGCTGGGTAACGAAAGCTTCGTGGCCCGCGCGCCGGCAGCCGTTGTGGCCCAGGAGAAAGAGCGCCTGGCCAACTTCTCGGCCACCCTCGAGAAGATGCGCGAGCAGTTTGCCAAGCTGCCGGCAGCGTAAAGCAACACAACCAGCCTCAACCCGTCGTCCCCGCGCAGGCGGGGACCCATGCTGCGCTTGCATCACGGCTGCTCAGAGCTTGCCAGTTCCGCGCGCTGTCTATGGGTCCCCGCCTCCGCGGGGACGACGTTTTGTGGGTGCGGGTGTTGTTTGGTCAGCGTAACTTTCTGAGACTTTCCTCTAAATTCTGCACACACTCAATCAAGTCTGCTGAACTGTTTGCTACACTGGTTGTCACTAAAACCAAAACAGGAGACATCCAATGCGAACCCTCGTTCAAGCAGGTTTGATCGCGGCCGTACTCGCCATGCCGTCGGCATGGGCGCAATCGAATTCCCCGGTCGGCGTATGGAAGACCATCGACGACGAAACCGGCAAAGCCAAATCGCTGGTGCGCATCACCGAGAACAACGGTGAGCTCTCGGGCAAGATCGAAAAGCTGTTCCGCGAGCCGAGCGAAGACCAGAACCCCAAGTGCGACAAGTGCGAAGGCGCGCTGAAGGATCAGCCGATCGTCGGCATGACCATCCTGAACGGCCTGAAGAAGGACGATGACGTCTGGAGCGGCGGCACCGTGCTCGACCCCAAGAACGGCAAGACCTACAAGGCCAAGATCACCCTCAAGGACGGCGGCAAGAAGCTCGACATGCGCGGCTACATCGGCACCCCGCTGCTGGGCCGCACCCAGACCTGGGTCCGGGAGCAGTAGAGCATGAGCGCCCCGGCCTGCAACAGCGAAGTTCGTGACAGCAGGCCGGTGCGGTACACGGCGAGCCTGGTCGGCGGGGCTGGGGCGTGGTCTGCCGGTGCCGCGTCAGGCGCAGCAGCGCGCCAGCCACAGTCGTTCCCGCCTAGAGCCAGCCGGCGTCGCGCGCCATGCGGTAGGCTTCGATGCGGTTGCCTGCATTGAGCTTGCTGATGGCCTCGGACAGGTAGTTGCGCACGGTGCCCTCGGACAGGTGCACCTGTTTCGCGATTTCGCCGCTGGTCTTGCCCTCACCCGCCAGCCGCAGCACCTGGCGCTCGCGGTCCGACAGCGGGTCCTGGCCCGCGTTCCAGCTCTCCAGCGCCAGCTCGGGCGCAATGGCGCGGCCGCCGGCCTGCACTTGACGAATCGCGGCGGCGAGCGTGTCGGCCGGCGCGTCCTTGAGCAGGTAGCCGCGCACCCCGGCGGCCATCGCGCGGCGCAGGTAACCGCTGCGGGCAAACGTGGTCAGGATCATGACCTTGCTCGCGAACCCTTCGTCGGCCAGCTGGATGGCCAGCTCCAGGCCCGTCATCTGCGGCATTTCCACGTCGGTCAACACAATGTCCGGAAGCAGCTGGCGGCACAGCGCCAGCGCGTCCTTGCCGTTGCTGGCGGTGCCGACCACGTCGATGTCCGATTCCAGCTTGAGCAGCGCGGCCAGCGCGCCCAGCACCAGCGTCTGGTCTTCGGCAATCAGTACTCGGATCATGCAGGTTCTCCCAAAGGCAGGCGCAGTTCGAGCGTGGTGCCCGGACCGGCGGTAATCGACAGCGAACCGCCGGCAGCCGCCGCGCGCTCGTGCATGCCCGTCAGGCCATTGCCGCGCTTGAGGTCCGTGGCCTCCCGCACGCGCGCGCCGTCGTCGGCCACGCGCAGCACTGCCATGCCGTCTTCTTCCGCCAGCGCCAGCCGGCAGCGGTTCGCCTGGGCGTGCCGCACCACATTCGTGACCGCTTCGCGCAGGGCCAGCGCCAGCACGTGCTCCTTCGCCGGGGGCAGCGCCAGGCGCTGCACCTCTTCATGCAGTTCGACGTTGGCCGCAGCCAGGCTGGCACGGGCGCTCGCCAGCGCGCTGGCCAGTCCGCTCTGGCGGTAGCCGGTCACCGCCGCGCGCACCTCGGACAGCGCCTTGCGCGCAGCGGTCTCGATATCATGGATCTCGCTGCGGCAGGCCGCCACGTCGCGCTCGGCCAGCTTGCCCGCCAATTCCGCTTTCAACGCGATCATCGACAGCGAATGGCCAAGCAGGTCGTGCAGATCGCGCGAGATGCGCTCGCGCTCGGCGATGCGGGCCAGGTGCTCGACCTCTTCCTGCTTGCGCAACAGCGCCTGGCGGGTGCGCCGCAAGCTGGCTTCCGAGATCGCCGCAATGCCGACCGGCAGACCAACGACCAGCAACGGCATGAAGTAGAACAGGCGCTCCCGTGCCAGCAACAGCCCGGCGGCCACCGCAACCGCCATCACCGCTGCCAGCGTCTGGTATGCCCTGCGCTGCGGCTGCACACGCGCGCACATGGCGCCGGCAAAGATGAAGAGGTTCGAGAAGTTGTAGAAAGCCCAGATCGTGGCCAGCGCGCTGGCAAGCGCCACATACAAGAGCGCGCGTTCCCGTTCAACCCAGAAGCTATGCAAATAGATTGGCAAGAACAGCAGCGTGGTCAGTGCAATCAGCAGCACCTCCGTCCTGTCTGGCACGACGTACAGGTACTTCCACCAGACGAAACACAGGGAGAAGAGCCACATGTACGGCATCTTGCCGAACTCGGGCGGAATCCACGGCCCCTTGAGGATACGCTGTATGGTGTTCATTGTGCTTATCGTTGTTCTTGCCGTTGCGGGTCATTGGCGGACCAGGCGCACGTCGGCGATTTCGAAGTGATAGCTGCCCGGCTTGGGACCGGCGTTGAATCCTATCATGAGCAGCGCCGCCGGATCGATGCCGTCGAAGCGGCTGAACGGGATGGTCACATCGGTCCACTCGCTGCCAGCCTCGAACGGCACGCCGCGTGGAATGCTCGCGCCTTGCCACAGCATCGTCAGCTGGTAGCGCTGGCCGTCGCCGCGCACGCGAAATGCGATCGCGTTCGCGCCGGACAGGTTCGCAGGCCGCATCGGCTGCGCACCCGGCATGAACCCGGCTCCGGCCCACGGGAACGCGAAGCCCGGCTCGACCTTGGCATCGACTGCGATGAGCGCGCCCCCATTCGATTCGGACGTGGCCAGCTTGACGCTGGAGCGGCCGCCCATCATGCGGTCCTCCGAAGGCATCCAGCCGACGCCGAAGGGGCTGGCCAGTTTACCGTCGCGCACAAGGCTGATGCGCCCATCGGCCGGCAGCGCCAGCGGCGTGCCCCGTGCCTGCTGCTCCTGCGCGACATGCGCGCGCTGCTGGTCGCGCAATGCCGTCGTGCTTTCGCCGTCCTTCCACACCTCGACAATGTGGCGTGTAGCGCCGATATCGGTGAGCGGGTCGCCCTCGACCAGCACCAGGTCGGCCTTGTAGCCGTTGGCGACCTGGCCGCGCTTGCCCAGCTTGAATGCGGAGGCCGGGCCGCTGGTTGCCGCCACCAATGCTTCACGCGGCGTCAGGCCGGCATCCACCAGCGCGGCCATCTCGTGGTGCAGGCTGATGCCGTACTGCGTGCCCGGATTGCCGGCGTCGGTGCCGGCCAGGACTGGCACGCCGGCCTTGCGCAACGCGGCCGTAACCATCTTGGGCGCGGTCATCAGCTGCGGCACCGGCACGTTGCGATAACCCTCCTCGAGCGTGGCGCGCTGTTCCTTGTTCAGCAGGCCCGCGAACGAGGGCTCGTCCATCACGTCCCGCGGTTTGAGGCCCGCGATGCTCTCCAGGACCGTGAAGGTCGGGATCACGAACGCACCCTTGGCCTGCGCGAGCTGGGCGAGGCTGTCGACATCTTCTGCGCTGATCGACTTGCCGGGGAAAAGGTGCGCGAGGCCGTCGGCGCCCGCTTCCAGAGCGGCGCGTGCATTGGCCAGCGTGCTGATATGGACGACGGCCAGCTTGCCGCGGCGGTGAGCAGCGTCGATGACGGCCTTGACGGTTGCGCGGTCCAGGCTGTTGAACTTGTGCTCTCCGTAGCCATCCTCCATCACGACCTTGATGAAGTGCGAGCCCTCGGCGATGCGCGCGTCCACAAAAGCCTGCGCGTTTGCGCCGTTGGCGAGCGTCGGGATCTGAAAGCCGTATTCGGTGCCGTGGCCGCCGGGCGCCGTGACCAGCGTCCCGGCAGAGAAGAAGTCGGCCTTGTCGCGGTTGGTCCCCGCCGCCATCGCCTTCGTGGTCTGCTGCATGGCCTGGACGGAGGTGAACATGTCCACTTCGGTGGTGACGCCAAACAGGAGCGGCAGCTCGAAGTGGCGGTAGGCGTGCACGTGCGAGTCGATCAGGCCGGGCAGCAGCGTGCGTCCCTTGCCGCTCACGATGCGGGCGCCGGCGGGGGCAGCGCCGTGGTAATCGGCGTCGGCGATGACGCCATCGACCACCAGCACCGATCGGTGCTCGTGCGCGAACTTGCCATCGAAGACGCGCGCGTCCTGCACCAGAGTGGTCGAAGCCTGGGCGGCGGCGCAGGTGATGCCGGCGGCGAGCGCCAGCGCTTTCAAAGCAGTCTTGGTCATGTTTCCCTCTCGTTGTGTTCGATGCGATCAGTATCGCGAACACAACGAGAAGGCGGCAGAGGCAGGTGCCATGACTTTGGCATGACAACTGTCATGCGCCACGGCCAGCGCCAGGGGAACGCCGACCGTCAGCCTTACTGGATGCTCAGCCCGAGTTTCTCCAGCACTTCGCTGATCGGGATGAACAGGCCGATACCGCTGGCGTCCTTGCGCTTCAGGTCGGCGACGGCGATGAGCCCGCCGTCGGCGTCCACCAACGGCCCGCCGCTGTTGCCGGGGTTGATCGCGACATCGCTCTGGATGAACTTCTGGTCGTTCATCGTACGTTCGCCGCTCAGGATGCCGCGCGTGACGGTGTTGCTCAGCTGCTCCCCGAACGGCGAGCCCACGGCAAACACTTCCTCCCCCACCTTCGTGGCCGTCGTGCGGATAAACAGCGCCGTCGGCGGCTCGAGGTCGGTCTTGATCAGGGCGACATCGCGCGCCGCGTTCTTGCGCACGACTTCGCCCGGCACGGCATAACCATTCGCCAGTTTCACCTTCACGTACTTGGAGTCGCCCACCACGTGGTGATTGGTGATCACGTAACCGTCGCGGCCGATGTAAAAACCGGTACCACTGCCGCTGGCGGTCACAATGGTCACCACCGCGCTGAGGATGCCCTTGGAATCCTTGGTCACCTTCTCGCTGGGCCGGGCACCGTTCTTCACCTGGATCAGGTCGGTCGGGGCGTCGGACACCACAACGGCATTGTCGCGGAAGCTGTTGACATACTTCTGGTCAGCGAACATGGCATCCAGCGCGTTGCCGATCATCGTATCGACAAATGCATCTAACTTGATCTTGTTCTCGGACGAAAACGCGCCTTCGATGGTGCGCGAGTAAATCACCTTCTGCAGCTTGTTCGAGAACAACTCCGCCCGCAGGGTGACCTTGCCACTGCCGCTGGCTTCGGTGCCGCTGATGCAGATATTCTGGCTTATGTCCATCAGCGAGAAGCCGAGGCGGAAGTCGGCGCTGGAATTGGAAGCGTCGGCAAAAGCGGAGTCGCTGCCGCCAAACTTGGGGTAACCGAGCGCAAGCGACTTCTCCCGGAACACCTTGCCCACTTGACCGGCAAAATAGCGATCATAGGTGGCGGTATAGGCGAAGTCAGTCGCGCCAGTGCAGAAAACCCCCCGGGTCACCGTGCCGATCTTGTTCGGCGAGTCCAGGTTCACCTTCCAGTTCTTGGCCTGAACCGTTTTCTTGATGCCCTCGGCGCCGACATTGATCGGCGCCCCCGAGGTGGCAACCGGCACGTCGGCAAACGCAGACTGGGCCGAAGTGAGCGCAAGCGCGCTCGCGAGCACGATGGTGAACGGTTTCAAGCTTGATCCTTTCCAGAAATGTCAGAAATATTGCATTAGGGCAAGCTTATCTTAGCACAGGGAAGTAACCCGAAGACACGATTATTGGCAGAGTTGCCGGGACCGGGCGGTACCGAGCATGGACGGACGCGAGCGCCGCCAAGCTATTCGTGTGCGAGGCGTTTTTCGATCCGGCGGTCGGGGATCAGCCACATCAGGGCAACGCCGATATAGACTGCAAAGCCAAGCCAGGGCTGGACGAAGGACAGCGCAACGCCGGCAAGGTAAAGCACAATCGAGGCCCAACCCTTGGCATCGGTGCCGATCGCCGCTGCGAGCTCCCGGTTTCCGCCGTGGTAGCGAATCTGGCAGCGCACCAGCAGGCTGTACGCCATTGCGCACATGAACAGCACGATGCCGTAGGCGGCGACTGGGATCGTGGCAAAGTGGTTTTCGCCCATCCATGCGGTTACGAAGGGAATGAGCGAGAGGCAGAACAGCAAGTGCAGGTTTGCCCACAGCACGCCGCCGCCAATTTCGCGAACCGCGTGCATCAAGTGATGGTGGTTGTTCCAGTAGATACCGAGATAGATGAAGCTGAGAACGTAGCTCAGGAAGACCGGCCACAGCGGCGCAAGCGCGGCCAGGTCCGCGCCATGCGGGATCTTCAATTCCAGCACCAGGATCGTGATGAGGATGGCAATGACGCCGTCGCTGAAGGCTTCGAGTCGGTTCTTGCCCATCCATTTACCCTTTGCGTTTGGTTCCCACCGACGTAGTTCAGGGCAGGTTATCCCACAGATCGCCCGTGGGACTGATGCGCGGCGCGGCCACGCCGAAGTGCTGGTAGGCCGCCGGCGTCGCAACGCGCCCGCGCGGGGTGCGCTGCAGGTAGCCTTGCTGGATGAGATACGGCTCGAGCACGTCCTCGATCGTGTCCGCCGCTTCGCCAATGGCCGCGGCCAGGTTGCCAATGCCGACCGGCCCACCGCCGAACTTGAACAGCACCGCTTCCAGCAGCTTGCGGTCCATCACGTCAAAGCCGACGGAGTCCACGTCCAGCATGCGCAGCGCGGCGTCGGCCATGTCTTTGGTGATCTCGCCGTTGCCCTTCACTTCCGCGTAGTCGCGCACGCGGCGCAGCAGGCGATTGGCGATACGCGGCGTGCCGCGCGCACGCTTGGCCACTTCGCGCGCGCCGTCATCAATGATCGGCGCTTCCAGCAGCGCGGCGCTGCGGGTGACGATCTTGCTCAGCTCATCGACGTTGTAGAACTCCAGCCGCGCGACGATGCCGAAGCGGTCGCGCAGCGGATTGGTCAGCATGCCGGCGCGCGTGGTCGCGCCCACCAGCGTGAACGGCTGCAGGTCGAGCTTCACCGAGCGCGCGGCCGGCCCCTCGCCGATCATGATGTCGATCTGGTAGTCCTCCAGCGCCGGGTACAGGATCTCCTCGACCACCGGCGACAGGCGGTGGATCTCGTCGATGAACAGAACGTCGTTCGGCTCGAGGTTGGTCAGGATGGCGGCCAGGTCGCCGGGGCGTTCCAGCACCGGGCCGGAAGTCTGGCGCAGGTTCACGCCCATCTCGCGCGCGATGATGTGGGCCAGCGTGGTCTTGCCCAGGCCCGGCGGGCCGAACAGCAGCGTGTGGTCGAGCGCCTCGCGCCGCTTGCGGGCGGCGTGGATGAAGATTTCGAGCTGGTCGCGGATCTTTTGCTGGCCGACGTATTCGTCGAGCTGCTTGGGCCGCAAGGCGCGCTCGATCGCCTCCTCATTGGGCGAGGCGGGCGCCGCGTCGATCACGCGCTGCTCGGTGAAGTTGTCGGTCTGGATGCTCATTGCTTAGCTCTTGGATAGCGCCTTCAGCGCGAACTTGATGCCGTCGGAAACGCTGGAACCGGCCGGCAGGTTCTTGATGGCGGCCAGCGCCTCCTTGTCAGAATACCCCAAGGCGAGCAGCGCATTGAGCACGTCCGATTGCGCGTCGTCACGGGCGGCGCCGCCAACCGCGCCGATGTCCGCGCCCAGCTTGCCCTTGAGCTCCAGCAGCAATCGCTCGGCAGTCTTCTTGCCGATGCCGGGCACCTTGATCAGCCGGCCGGCTTCCTGCAGCGTGACGGCCTGCGACAAATCAGCCACCGTCATGCCGGACAGGATGGCGAGCGCGGTGCGCGCGCCCACGCCGGAAATCTTGATCAGCTGGCGGAACACGGCGCGCTCGCTGGCGCTGCCGAAGCCGAACAGCAGGTGCGCGTCCTCGCGCACCGTCAGGTGCGTGAACAGCGTCACCTTGGCGCCGGTCTCGGGCAGGTTGTAGTAGGTGCTCATCGGCACGTCGACTTCGTAGCCGACGCCCTGGCAGTCCACCAGCAGTTGCGGCGGATTCTTCTCCAGCAGGATTCCAGACAGACGACCGATCATCGTGTGCTTCCTTTGCGGTTAAACGAGGCGGCCGCGCTTCATGCGCAGGCCTTGGAATGCGGGTGCCGTCGCGCCGATCAGGGCCAGCGCGTCCTGGCTGTTGGCGTGGCAGATGGCCACGCCCAGCGCGTCGGCCGCGTCCGTGCCCGGCAGGCCGGGCAGCTTGAGCAGGCGCGAGACCATGTCCTGCACCTGCGGCTTGGCGGCCTTGCCGGTGCCAACCACGGCCTGCTTGATCTGGGTGGGCGAGTACTCGGCAACGTCAAGGTCGGCGCCCACCAGCGCGGTGATCGCCGCCCCGCGCGCCTGGCCCAGCAGCAGGGTCGAGTGCGGGTTGACGTTGACGAACACCTTTTCGATGGCCGCGCAGGTGGGGCGGTAGGTGGTGATGATCTCGGAGACGCCGTGCAGGATCACCTTCAGCCGCGGCGGCAAGGCGCCTTCCAGACCGGTCTTGATGGTGCCCGAGGCGATGTAACGCAGCCTGGCGCCGTGCTTTTCAATGACGCCAAAGCCGGTCGTGCGCAGGCCGGGGTCGATGCCGAGAATAATCATGTGCGCATGTTATACCGGCAGACAAGTTTCGTGGGGAAATACTGTGCAAAAACACAGGTTTTTCGAGGTGTCCCACGAATGTAGGGTGGGCAGCTTGTCTGCCCACGCGTTCAAACAGTGTACGCGGTCATGCTAGCGCTGGTCGAACGCGTGGGCGTTCGTTCGGCTGGGCACTGCCCAGCCTCACCCCGCCCACCCTACGGGAACCGCCGTTTAATGGCGGAAGTGGCGGGTGCCGGTGTACAGCATCACCACGCCGCGCTCGTCGGCAGCGTCGATCACTTCCTGGTCGCGCATCGAGCCACCCGGGTGGATGACGCAGGTCGCGCCCGCGTCCACCACCACGTCCAGGCCATCACGGAACGGGAAGAACGCGTCCGACGCCACGGCCGAACCGGCCAGCGTCAGGCCGGCGTTCTGCGCCTTGATCGAGGCGATGCGTGCCGAGTCCACACGGCTCATCTGGCCGGCGCCCACGCCCAGCGTCATGCCGTTGCCGCAGAAAACGATGGCATTCGACTTGACGAACTTGGCCACGCGCCACGCGAACATCAGGTCCTGCAGCTGCTGCGGGGTCGGCTGCTTCTTGGTGACGACGCGCAGTTCGCCGATGCCGACGTTCTTGACGTCCGGCGACTGCACCAGCAGGCCGCCGCCCACGCGCTTGAGGTCGAACGCGTTGTGGCCGTTGCCCAGCGGGATCTGCAGCACGCGCACGTTCTGCTTGGCCGACATGATCGAGAGCGCTTCCGGCGTGAACGACGGTGCGATCAGCACTTCGACGAACAGCTTGGCAACCGCTTCGGCTGCCTTGGCGTCCACTTCCACGTTGAAGGCGATGATGCCGCCGAAGGCCGAGGTCGGGTCGGTCTTGAGCGCGCGCGAGTAGGCGTCCAGCGCATCGGCGCCGATCGCCACGCCGCACGGGTTGGCGTGCTTGATGATCACGCAGCCGGCCGGCTGGTCGAAGCCGCCCAGCGACTTGACGCATTCCCACGCCGCGTCGGCGTCGGCGATGTTGTTGTACGACAGTTCCTTGCCCTGCAGCTGCTTGTAGTTGGCGAGCGAACCTTCGGCCGGGGCCAGGTCGCGGTAGAACGCGGCGCTCTGGTGCGGGTTCTCGCCGTAGCGCATGTCCTGCACCTTCTCGTAGGTCATGTTCAGGGTCTGCGGGTAGGTGGCGCGGGTGGCGTGCGCCTTGTCCGGGCCCAGGCTGGTCAGGTAGTTGGTGATGGCCGAGTCGTACTGCGCGGTGTGCGCGAACACTTTCTTGGCCAGCTCGAACTTGGTCTCATAGCTGACGTCGCCGGCGGCAGCGCCGGTGCCCTTCATCTCGGCCAGCACGCGGCCGTAGTCGGCCGGGTCGCAGACCACGACCACGTCGCGGTGGTTCTTGGCAGCCGAGCGCAGCATGGTCGGGCCGCCGATGTCGATGTTCTCGATCGCGTCTTCCAGCGAGCACTGTTCTTTGGCAACGGTCTGCTGGAACGGGTAGAGGTTGACGACCACCATGTCGATGGTCGGGATGCCATGCTCGGTGAGCTTGGCCATGTGCTCCGGCAGGTCGCGGCGGGCGAGGATGCCGCCGTGGACTTTCGGGTGCAGCGTCTTGACGCGGCCGTCCAGCATTTCCGGGAAGCCGGTGTAGTCGGCGACTTCGGTCACCTGCACGCCGTTATCCTGCAGCAGCTTGGCGGTGCCACCGGTGGACAGGATGTTCACGCCGAGCGCGGACAGCGCGCGCGCGAAATCGAGCACGCCGGTCTTGTCGGAGACGGAGATAAGAGCTTGTTTGATCATGGGTGTGGCCTGGTTGATTGGAATTCTGCGATCGGGCTAGGGGCGCTTTCGCGGCCGCGCCCGATCGCACGGCCACGGATGCCGGCGCGTTACAGGAGGCCGTGCTCCTGGAGCTTTTTGCGCAAGGTGTTACGGTTAATACCGAGCATTTGCGCCGCGTGCGACTGGTTGCCTTCGGCGCGGTGCATCACGACCTCGAGGATCGGCTTTTCGACGGTCATCACCATCATGTCGTAGATGTTCGACGGTTTTTGCTCGCCCAGGTCGTTGAAATAGTCCTCAAGGCTCTTCTGGACGACTTCCTGAATACTCTCTTTGCTCATGTTTGCTGCTTCATCCTGGTTAGTTTTCCACGCTGCTTACTGTTGGCAGCGTTTGTCCCCTGGTCTTTTTTATTTCTTCTTCACTGCTATGCCGCCATCGCTTCGTCGGCAGGATCCGCGGGCCGGTATTGTAACCGCTCACCGTACCGATATTGCGATTTGAAAAACTCATCGACAGCCGCGAGTTGATCGGCTGTCGCTTCGAGCAGGTTCATGCGCTGACGGAACGCTTCCCCGCCCGGCAAATCACGCACGTACCAGCCGATATGTTTGCGTGCGGTGCGCACGCCGACGTATTCACCGTAGAAGGCGTAATGCGCCTGCAGGTGAGCGTTCATCAATGCGCGCACCTCGGCCACGGTGGGCGGCGGCAGGTGGGTGCCGGTGCGCAGGTAATGGTCCACTTCGCGGCAGATCCATGGCCGGCCCTGTGCCGCGCGCCCGATCATGATCGCGTCCGCCTTGGTGTAATCGAGCACGAACCTGGCTTTTTCGGGCGTGGTGATGTCGCCGTTGGCCACCACCGGAATGGCTACCGCCGCCTTGACGGCGGCGATGGTGTCGTATTCGGCCTCGCCCTTGTAGCCGTCGGCGCGGGTGCGGCCGTGCAGGGTCAGCATCTGGATGCCGGCATCCTGCGCCAGGCGCGCGATGCGCAGCGCGTTCTTGTTTTCGCGGTTCCAGCCGGTGCGAAACTTCAGCGTGACCGGCACGTCCACCGCCCTCACGACGGCGTCGAGGATGCGTGCGACCAGGTCTTCGTGCTGGAGCAGCGCCGAGCCGCACCAGTTATTGCAGACTTTCTTGACCGGGCAGCCCATGTTGATGTCGATGATCTGCGCGCCGCGATCGACGTTGAATTTGGCGCACTCGGCCAGCTCCTCGGGCACGGCGCCGGCGATCTGCACGGCTTTGGGCTCCATTTCGCCGGCGTGATCGATGCGCCGCGTGCTCTTTTCGCTGGCCCACAGGCGCGGATTGGACGCGGCCATTTCGGACACCGCGTAACCGGCGCCGAGCTCTTTGCACAATTGGCGAAACGGCCGGTCCGTCACCCCTGCCATCGGGGCGACGAAGACGTTATTGCGCAGGGTGTAGGGACCGATTTGCACAGGCGAAAACTTGGAAAGGGTCAGCGGGAATCCGCTATTTTAACCGAACCGCTGCTCAATTTATTAGCACTATTTTTTGATGAGGTGTGGCGGACGCGACAGTGAGGCGCGAGGATTCACTGGGGTTATCGAGCGATTACATGCATGCATGGCCCAAGGTGCGATCTCGCCACAAGCATCAGCACGTCGTCCCGGCGAACGCCGGGACCCATAGACAGGTCGAGCAATGGCCCGGCCAGCGAGGGCACCTGTCGTTTGGTCAGGCCCGAAGCACAGCCTGACAGGCGCCATCATGGGCTACCTGGATGCACGCTCAGCATGGATCCCGGCCTTCGCCGGGACGACGGTCTCAAGGTAAAGCGGTGAGGATAAGAACGCGATCGAGCGTACCGAGAAACGATCAGGGCAAATCGTCCAGCACCGCCGGCCGCAAATGGCCGATTTCGCCCCAGCTGGTGAGCTTGAGCACGCCGTTTTCGACCACGAACCGGTTGACGCTCGCGTTGTGCACCTTGAAGTCGCGCGGCGTTTCCAGCGGCATGTTTTGCGCCGCACGGTAGGCGCATTCGAGCACGCCGCCGTGGGCCACCAGCGCCAGCGTCTTGCCCGGATGTGCCTTGGCCCAGCGCAGCATGGCACCCGTCACCCGGTCGTGGAACTGGCGGAAGGTCTCGCCCCGGTTGGCCCCCGCCGGCAGCGCCGCGTCCACGTCGCGCGCCTGCCATGCGGCAAACTCGGCCGGAAAGCGCTGGGCGATCTCGGCATACAGCAGCCCTTCAAAGCCGCCGTAGCAGCGCTCGCGCAGGGCGCGGTCTTCGTGCACGGGCAACTGGTGCGCGCGCGCCACCGCAGCGGCGGTCTGCCTTGCACGGGTCAGGTCGCTGGCTACGATGGCGTCGATGGTTTCGCTGGCGAGCGCAGCGGCCAGCAGTTCGGCCTGGCGTTCGCCTTCAGCGTTGAGCGCAATGTCGAGGTGTCCCTGCAGGCGGCGCTCGGCGTTCCACGCGGTTTCGCCATGGCGGATCAGCAGGATGCGGGTGGGGTTGTTGTTGTTTGATGCAGGCATGAGGTTCCAAGGACGCCCGAACCTCGGGGCGCGTGGTGGTTATTTGGTGAGCGTGGCCGCAACGGCAGGGTTGAGCGAGTACACGCCGATCATCTGGGCTTCGTCCAGGATGTGGCCCATGATCGCCAGGCGCGCCTCGGGCCCGGTAAAGCGGCCTTCCAGCGGCAGGCGCGGGATGTCGAGCGCGTACAGCGTGAACACGTAAGTGTGCACTCGCTCATCGTTCCAGGGCGGGCACGGGCCGTCGTAGCCATAGTATTCGCCGGCCATGTCGGGGTCGCCCGCGAACCAGCCGGTGTAGTCGTTCAGGCCCTGGCGCAGCTGGTGCTCGGTGCCGTTCTTGATGGTGAACGGAACCAACGGGCCGGCCTTGCCGTGCGGCGTGACCATGTCCGAGAACATGCCTTCGGTGACCGACTTCATGCACAGCGGGATGTCCACCAGCGTCCAGTGGTAGAAGTCCACCCGGGCCAGCGATTCGGGCACGGTTCTGCCTTCCTTGTTGACATTGCTGCCTTCGCTGGGCACATCGGCATCGTGGGCCAGCAGCACCAGCGACTGGGTGCCGGCGGGAACGTCTTCCCAGGCGAAGTGCGGGTTGCGGTTGCTCGACAGCTTGATGTGGTTGACCGGATCGATCACGGCGAACGCGCACTCGGGCGGGATGACCCCGCCCTCGGTAAAGGAATCACTCCAGATCTTCATCGCTGTCTCCCGTCGCCCTGATGTCATTGACCCTTGCCGGTGCCGGCTTGTTTCAGCGCGAAACACCGACCGGATCAACCTGCAGCCAGAAAGTCACGGGACCGTCGTTGATCAGCGAAACTTTCATGTCCGCACCGAACCTGCCGGTCTGAACATTGCCATGGCTTTCGGCGGCGCGGCGCACGAAATAATCGAACAGGCGTCGCCCGTCTTCCGGGCTGGCGGCGGGTGAAAACGACGGGCGGGTGCCGGACTTGGTGTCGGCCGCCAGCGTGAACTGCGGCACCAGCAGCAGGCCACCCTGCACGTCCTTCACGCTGCGGTTCATCTTGCCGGCATCGTCGGCGAACACGCGGTAACCCAGCAGCTTGGCCAGCAAGGCGTCGGCCTCGCGCTCGGTGTCGCGCTTTTCGGCGCACACCAGCACCATCAGGCCGGCGTCGATGGCGCCGATATTCTCGCCATCGACGACCACGCTGGCCTGGCTGACCCGTTGCAGCAGGCCAATCATGCGGTCAGCGTAACGCGTGCGAACTTGCGCTTGCCGACCTGCAGCACGAAGGTGCCGGCCTCGACCTTGAGGCCCTTGTCGCTGATGACGGCGCTGTCGATGCGCACGCCGCCCTGGTCGATCATGCGGTTCGCTTCCGAGGTCGAGGCGCACAGGCCAGCCTGCTTGAGCAGCACGCCGATCCCCAGCGGGGCGCCGGCCAGGGTGACTTCCGGCACGTCGTCCGGAATGCCGCCCTTGGAGCGGTTGACGAAGTCGGCCAGCGCGTCCTCGGCAGCGTCGGCGCTGTGGAAGCGGGTGACGATTTCCTTGGCCAGCGCCACCTTGGCGTCGCGCGGGTTCATGCCTTCCTGCACCGCGGCCTTGAGCTGGATGATGTTGTTCATCGAGCGGAACGACAGCAGCTCGTAGTAACGCCACATCATCACGTCCGAGATGCTCATCAGCTTGCCGAACATGGTGTTGGCCGGCTCGGTGATGCCGATGTAGTTGTTCTTGGACTTGGACATCTTGTCCACGCCGTCCAGGCCCTCGAGCAGCGGCATGGTCAGGATGCACTGCGGCTCCTGGCCGTAGTCCTTCTGCAGCTCGCGGCCAACAAGCAAGTTGAACTTCTGGTCCGTTCCACCTAGCTCAAGGTCCGAGTGCAGAGCGACCGAATCGTAGCCCTGCATCAACGGATAGAGGAACTCATGAATACTGATCGGTGTCCCACTCTTGAAGCGCTTGGTGAAGTCGTCGCGCTCCATCATGCGCGCCACGGTGTAGCGCGAGGCCAGCTGGATCATGCCGCGCGCGCCCAGCGGGTCGCTCCACTCCGAGTTGTAGCGGATCTCCGTGCGCTCGGGGTCGAGCACCAGCGACGCCTGGCGGAAGTAGGTCATCGCGTTGGTTTCCACCTGCTCGCGGGTGAGCGGCGGGCGGGTCACGTTGCGGCCCGACGGGTCGCCGATCATCGACGTAAAGTCGCCGATCAGGAAAATCACCTGGTGGCCAAGGTTTTGCAGCTGGCGCAGCTTGTTGAGCACGACGGTGTGACCAAGGTGCAGGTCGGGCGCGGTCGGGTCCAGCCCCAGCTTCACGCGCAGCGGCTTGCCGGTTTGCTCGGCGCGCGCCAGCTTCTGTGCGAATTCGCTTTCGATCAGCAGTTCGTCGACGCCCCGCTTGGTAATGGCGAGCGCTTCCCGGACGCTGTCGGTCAGCGGCAGAGTTGCATTTTTATCACTACCAGAAGAAACGGAATCTGTCATAAAATTCTTGTAGGAAATGAGCTAATTTGGTTGTAGGACCGAGGAGTTTGGTATAATGCCCGATCCATCGATCTTGCCGCAAAAAAAGATATCAGCAGTAACAAGATCAATAACAAGCAGTGGTTCAGAGACGTTGAAGCGGCAAATTTTAACTGATTGCATGAACCCAATACAGAAAATCACCGATAAGCTGGCCCACACGTCCCGCAAGACGCGGATCGTCGCCGCAGGCGCTGGCTTCCTGGCAGTGTGCGCGTTTGGCGCCACCGCTGTCGCTCCCATCGCCCCCGACGCTTCCGACCTGCCGGTCAAGTCGATCACCCAGCAACTGGACCTGCCCAACCTGTCCGCGCAGATCGCCGCGCTGCAGAACGACTCGCAGCAGTTCATCCACGAAGAGCGGATCCGCTCGGGCGACTCGCTCGGCTCGGTGCTCACCCGCCTGGGCGTGGACGACGCGCAAGCGCAGAACTTCATCCGCTCGGACAAGCTGGCCAAACGCATCCTGACGCTCAAGACCGGCAAGCGCATCCAGGCCGAAACCGACGAAAACGGCCTGCTGCTGTCGCTGCACGCCACGATCGAAGGCAAGGACGCGCCGACCACCATCACCGTCAAGCGCAAGGGCGACAAGTTCGTGGCGACCGAGGGCGCGCCGGAGCTGGAGCGCCGCATCGAGATGCGCTCGCGCCAGATCACCAGCTCGCTGTACGCGGCCACCGACTCCGATGTCGACGGCTCCAAGCTGCCGGATTCGATCGTCGGCCAGATCATCGAGATGTTCTCGAACAACATCGACTTCCGCTCGGACCTGAAGCGTGGCGACCACTTCTCGGTCGTCTACGAAACCTTCTACCAGGATGGCGAACTGGTGAAGACCGGCCGCATCCTCGCCGGTGAGTTCGTCAACCGTGGCGTCACTTACCAGTCGGTCTGGTACGAAGACCCGGTCACCCGCCAGGGCGGCTACTACACCCTGGACGGCAAGTCGCTCAAGCAGGGCTTCCTCAAGTCGCCGGTGGCCTACACCCGCGTCTCGTCCGGCTTCTCGATGCGCATGCATCCGGTGTTCGGCGTGTGGAAGCAGCACAAGGGCATCGACCTGGCCGCACCGCTGGGCACCCCGATCCGCGCGGCCGGCGATGGCGTCGTCGATTTCGCCGGCACCAGCAACGGCTACGGCAACCTGGTTGTGCTCAAGCACTGGGCCAACTACAGCACCGCCTACGGCCACCTGAGCCGCTTCGCCAGCGGCCTGCGTCGCGGTCAGAAGGTCCACCAGGGCGACCTGATCGGCTACGTCGGCGCCACCGGCTGGGCCACCGGTCCGCACCTGCACTACGAATTCCGCGTCGCCGGCGAAGCGCGCGACCCGAACTCGATGAAGGTGGTGGCGCAGGCGCCGCTGTCCCAGGGCGAACTGTCGCGCTTCAAGATGGCCGCGGCCGACATGAGCCACCGCTTCTCGCTGCTGGCGCCGGCCGGCCAGACGATGGCCGCGCGCTAAGCCAGGCTGACGCAACACCAGAACGCCTCCCGCTGCGCTTGCGCGGGAGGCGTTTTTTATTGACTATACTGCCGGGCACGGCAAATTCCTTTATCTGATGAACACTTCTTCCCTCTACATCGGGCTGATGTCCGGCACCAGCCTGGACGGCGTGGACGGTGTGCTTGCCGACTTTGGCAACGGCACGATCCGCACCATCGAAGCGGCCTTCGTTCCCTTTCCCGCCGCGCTGCGCGCCGAACTGATGGCCCTGCAGGCCAAGAGCGAGAACGAACTCGAACGCGAGGCGATCGCGGCCAATGGGCTGGCGGCGGCGTACGCGCAGTGCGTGCAGGCCCTGCTGCCGGCGGCAGGCGGGCCGGTGGCGGCGGTGGCCGTGCACGGGCAGACGATCCGGCACCGGCCCGAACTCGGCTTCACGCGCCAGACCAACAACCCTGCCCTGCTGGCGGAACTGGCCGGCATCGACGTGGTGGCCGATTTCCGCAGCCGCGACATCGCCGCCGGTGGCCAGGGCGCGCCGCTGGTGCCGGCCTTCCACGAGGCCGCTTTCGGCAAGCCGGGCGTGGCGCGCGCGGTGGTCAACATCGGCGGCATCGGCAACATCAGCGTACTGCACGGTGACGGCCGGGTGACAGGCTACGACACCGGCCCGGGCAACGTGCTGATCGACCTATGGATTTCGCGCAACCAGGGCAAGGCCTACGACGCGGACGGGGCATGGGCGGCAACCGGCAAGGTGGACGCGACACTGCTCGAGGTGCTGCTGGACGAGCCCTACTTCCGCCAGCCGGCGCCCAAGAGCACCGGGCGCGACCTGTTCCATGACGAGTGGCTGGATGCGAAGCTGGCACAGTGCCCGGACGTGGCGCCGGCCGACGTGCAGGCGACCCTGACGCGGCTGACGGCGATCACGATCGCGCGCGCGATCCGGGACGAGAGCGCGCATGTGCAGGCGGTCTACGTGTGCGGCGGCGGGGCCTACAACGGGACGCTGCTGCGCGATCTTGCGCAGGAGCTGGGCGGAAAGGTGCCGGTGGAATCGACGGCGGTGCTGGGCGTGGCGCCCAACCGGGTGGAGGCGCTGGCGTTCGCCTGGCTGGGCTACCGCTTCATGCAGCGCGAGCCAGGCAACCTGCCGGCGGTGACGGGGGCGAAGGGCTTGCGCATCCTGGGCGCGCTGTACCCGGCATGAGCGGGCCGCCGCTGGCGGCAAACAATGTCGGCACCACATTCACCAGCATATCGTCATCCCGGCGCGGAGCCGCGCTCTAAGCTATCGCATCGACACCTCGGCATGGGTCCCGGCGTTCGCCGGGACGACGGCACAATTGATGCCGCAGCCTTAAAAACGTCGTCCCCGCGCAGGCGGGGACCCATAGACCGCGTCCATGATCCGCGCCGCGGAACTGGATGCTCAGCATGGGTCCCCGCCTGCGCGGGGACGACGGTTTTACTGCTGTTGGTGCTGGCTTAGGCCGAGAACGACGAACCGCAGCCGCAGGTCGAGTTGGCGTTCGGGTTCTTGATCACGAACTGCGCGCCTTCGAGGTCGTCCTTGTAGTCGATCTCGGCGCCGACCAGGTACTGGTAGCTCATCGAGTCGATCAGCAGCTGGACGCCGTTCTTGACCATGGTGGTGTCGTCTTCATTGACGATTTCGTCGAACGTGAAGCCGTACTGGAAGCCCGAGCAGCCGCCGCCTTGCACGAACACGCGCAGTTTCAGGTCGGGATTGCCCTCTTCCTCGATCAGTTGCGCAACCTTTTGCGCGGCGCTGTCGGTGAACACGATGGGCGTCGGGATGGTGTTTTCTTGCACGTCAGCGACTGCAGTCATTTGGTAACTCCTGGATGGATTCGGTTTGCCGTCCATTATAGTCGCTCGGCGAAAGTCATGCTTCGGTCACCTCCGCCCCCACCGCCAGGTGGAAAACCGGCTCGCCCGTCTGTTGGTGGGTTAATTTCCCCGTAACAAGAGCGCCGCCGTGCATCTCGAGCAACTTGTAATGTACATCCCCATGTATGCGGCCTTTTGGCTGTAATTCAAGTAGCTCGGAGGAATAAACCGTACCGGCAATATAGCCATTCACCACCAGGTTGGCGCAGCGTACCTCGCCCTCGATGCGCGCGTGCTCGGAGACGATCAGCACGCTGTCGGCGCCGTCGCCGGCCACCACGTTGCCGTGTACCTCGCCATCGATGCGCAGGCCGCCGGTGAACATCAGGTCGCCCTCGATGCGGGCGGAAATACCGACCAGGCTGTCTATTTCGCTTTTGGCATTACGACCGAACATGATGGCACCCCTGCAAGAAATGACGGAACGGACCGAGCTTGTAAAACCAACCAGAGCATTGGTCAATTTATCTCGCTCAACAGTTACCGCTTTGATCTAGATCGTGTCCGGCTCAGCCGAAAACGACGCCGCAGGGGTGCAAATCCGTTACGGCAACAGCGCGATCTGTTGCAAACCCGTCTCTTCCGGCAGGCCGAACATCAGGTTCATGCACTGCACCGCCTGGCCGGAGGCGCCCTTGACCAGGTTGTCCTGCACCACCAGGATCACGACGGTGTCGCCGTTCTCGGGGCGGTGCAGCGCGATGCGCAGCATGTTCGAGCCGCGCGTGGAGCGGGTTTCCGGCAGCGAACCGAACGGCATCACGTCCACGAACTGCGAATCCTTGTACTCGGCCTCGAACAGCGCCTGCAGGGCGGCGTTGTCGATGTCACGGGTCAGCTTGGCGTACAGGGTCGAGAACATGCCGCGGATCATCGGCACCAGGTGCGGGGTGAAGATCAGGCCGACTTTCTGGCCGGTGTAACGCTGCAGCTGGGCCGACGTTTCCGGGGTGTGGCGATGGCCGGCCACGCCATAGGCCTTGAAGTTGTCGCTGGCCTCCGAGAACAGGGTGCCGATCTCGGCCTTGCGGCCGGCGCCGGACACGCCGGACTTGGAGTCGGCGATCAGGTTGCCCGCGTCGATCACGCCGGCCTTGAGCAGCGGGTAATAGCCCAGCTGCATGGTGGTCGGGTAGCAGCCCGGGTTGGCGATCAGGCGCGCGCCCTTGATCTGCTCGCGGTTCAGCTCAACCAGGCCGTACACCGCCTCTTCCAGCAGCTCGGGGGCGGTGTGGGGAATCTTGTACCACTTTTCGAACACGGACGCGTCCTTGATGCGGAAGTCGGCGGCCAGGTCGATCACCTTGACGCCGGCCTTGAGCAGCTCGGGCGCCTGCGCCATGGCCACGCCGTGTGGGGTGGCAAAGAACACGACGTCGCACTTGGTCAGGTCGGCCTTGTCGGGCGCGGAGAAAGCCAGGTTCACGCGGCCGCGCAGCGACGGGAACATGTCGGCGACCGGCAGTCCGTCTTCCTTGCGCGAGGTGATGGCGGTCAGCTCCACCTGCGGGTGAACGGCCAACAGCCGCAGCAATTCCACGCCCGTGTAACCGGTTCCGCCGACGATGCCAACTTTGATCATTGTGGTTTCCTTGTGATGAGACATTGCCTTTCGGCCGAGGGTGCAATTTTAGCAGTCTCGCCGCCTGCATGCCCACCGGCACACACGGCGCCGGTTTCTGCTCACAGCAATTCGATCTCCGGCGGCTGGCGCAGCGCCGCGCCCACCAGCTCGAGCCCGCGCGCAAGGCTGGCGCGACGCGGCACCGCACCCAGGGTCACGCGCACGTAGCCGCGCGCGCTGGGCTGCACGGCAAAGCTCTCGCCCGCGGCCAGCAGCACACCCTGGCGCTCCAGCCCCTGCACAAAGCGGTCGCCGCGCCAGCCCGGCGCCAGCGCGATCCAGACGTGGCTGGCCATGCCGTTGACGGGCACGCCCAGGTGCTGCCGCGCCAGTTGCGCGCGCGCGGCCGCTTCGTCACGGCGCCAGCGCAGGATCCTGTCGGCCAGGCCCTGGCGCTGCCAGCTCGCCGCCAGCTCGGTCACCAGTGGCGAGACCATCCAGATGGTCGCGCGCAGCTGCGACTGCAATGCCGCCTGCCAGCGCGGCGGCGCCTGCACGTAAGCCAGCCGCAAGCCGAATCCGATCGGCTTGGACAGGCTGGCAAGGTAGAACACCTGCCCGGGGGCGAGCGCGGCCAGCGGCGGCAAGCCCTCGGGCGCCAGCGGACCGTAGTCGTCGTCCTCGATCATCGGCAGGTCATGCCGCTCCAGCACGGCCGCCAGGGCCTTGCGGCGCGCTGGCGACATCGTGGCCGCCGTCGGGTTGGCCCAGGTCGGCTGGCAGTACAGCACGCACGGCGCGTGCTGCCGGCACGCCTGCGCCACGGCGTCCGGCAACACCCCCTCCCCGTCGCTCGCGACCTCAACCAGGCTCAAGCCCAGCTGGCGCGCGGCCAGCATGAAACCGGGATTGGTGAACGCCTCGCACAGGACCACAGCGCCGGGGCGGGACAAGGTCGCCAGGATGGCATACAGGCCGTTCTGCGCGCCCGCCGCGATCAGGACGCTGGCGCTGCTGGCCGTGACGCCACAGCGCGCCAGCCAGGCCACCGCGGCCTCCCGGTGCATCGGATTCTCCGCGCTGACCTCGGGCGCCAGCAGGCCGGCCAGAGCGTCGCCGCGCAGGCAACCAGCCAGCGCCTGTTCGAGCATATCGCGCCCGTCGATGCCCTCGGGGAAGGCCGGGGCGTGGGTGCGCAGGTCGATCGCGGCGTCAGCAAGCGCATCACTGGCCCGCCGCACGTAGCTGCCGCTGCCGACCCCGCATTCGATCAGGCCGCGCCGCTGCGCCTCGATGAAGGCGCGGCTGACGGTGCCAACGGTCACGCCCAGCGCCTTGGCCAGCTCGCGTTGCGCCGGCAGGCGCGCGCCGGCAGGCAGCACGGCCTTGCGGATCGCGTCCTGCAGCGCATCGACGATCGCCAGATAGATCGGCTTGTCACCGGCGGCTGGTAGCTCAGGTATCCAATTTGTCATGAAACAATTTTCTTTTTGACTGCATCATTCCGTCAAGTGTACCATTACATTTAATGTTCAAAAACACATTGTACGGATCCAATGATGACACTTGCCACCCTGCAGTCCCTCCGCCATCAACGCTCGCTGGTCATCCTGGATGAGCTGGCCGGGTGGCTGCGCGTGCCCAACGACGTCGAGGACAGCGCCGCGATCCAGGCCAACGCCGACCACCTGCGCGAGATGCTGGCGCGCCGCGGCATCCACTCCGAGCTGTGGCCAACTGCCAGCGGCCGCCCCTACGTCTATGGCGAGCTATGCCGTCCTGGTGTGCGCGAGACGCTGCTCATCTACAGCCACTACGACGGCGTCCCGGCTGGCGAAGGCTGGCACTCGCCGCCTTACGAGCCCCGGCTGCGCACCGGCGGCGCGGACTCCGGCTTCGTGCACTGGCCGGCTTCGCCGGCGGGGATCGACCCGAGCTGGCGGTTGTATGCGCGCTCGGCCGCCGATTCGAAGAACGCCATCGTGGCGGCGCTGTCGGCGCTGGACGTGCTGCGTGCCGCCGGCATGGCGCCGGCGGTGAACCTGAAATTCCTGTTCGACGGCGAGGAAGAACGCGAATCGCCGGGACTGGCGGGCATCATCGACCACCACGGTGCGCGCCTGAATGCCGACCTGGTCATCTCGGCCTCGGGTGAATTGCACCAGAGCGGCCTGCCGACGGTGGCCTTCGGCGTGCGCGGCATCGTGCAGGCCCGCCTGACCTTGCATGCGGCGACGCACGATGCGCACAGCGGCCATTTCGGCGGCTTTGCGCCAAACGCCGCAGTGCAGTTGGCACACCTGATTGGCCGCCTGGTGGATGCCGACGGCCGCGCCCTGCTGCCCGGCTACGGCAAGGACGCGGCGCCGCTGGACGCCGCGAGCCTGGCCGCGATCGCCGCCGTGCCGCCGATCGAGCAGGCGGTGGCGCAGCGACTCGGCATGCGCGAGCTGCCGCGCGACAGCCTGCAAATGCTGATCAACCAGCCCACCTTCAACCTGCGCGGCCTGGCCGCCGGTGGCGTCGGCGCTGGCGCGCGCAACGTCGTGCCAGGCAGCGCGGTCGCGGAATTCGACCTGCGCCTGGTCGAGGGCATGGCGCCCGAAACCGTTTGCGCACAGCTGCGCGACGCGATCGCGGCACTCGGCTACCCGGTGATTTCCGGCACGCCGACGGCGGCCATGCTGCGGCAATGCGGGCCGGTGGTGCAGCTGGACTGCCTGGCCGGCTTTCCCGCCACCCGCACCCCGCTCGACCACCCCGCTGGCCGGCGCATCGTCGCCAGGCTGCGCACGCTGCTGGGCGAAGAGCTGGTGCTCGAGCCCAGCGAAGGCGGCAGCCTCGCGTTCCACCACTTTGCCCGCGCTGGTCTTGCGGTCATCACCATGCCGATTTCGAACGACGACTGCAACCAGCACAGTCACGACGAAAACCTGCTGCTGTCCACGCTCTATCGGGGCGTGGACCAGTGGCTCGCCATCCTGGCCGGCGACGGCCAGTCCCTTCCCTCTCAATCAGGAGAAACATCATGATCAAACTGTCCGTGTTCTACCCGTTCGACGCCGCCGCCCGTTTCGACTTCGACTACTACCGGGACCAGCACTTCCCGATGGTGATGCAGCGCCTGCAGGCATTTGGCGTCAAGGGTTTCGAGGTCGACCGCGGCCTGCCCGACGCCGACGGCAACCCGCCGCGCTTTCTCGCCGTGGGCCACCTGCTGTGCAGCGACGGCGAACGCCTGGCCGCCGGCCTGGCCGAGCACGGGGCCGAAATCATGGCCGACGTGGCCAACTATACGGACCTCAAGCCCTTCACCCAACTGAACGCCGCCGGCTGATCCGGCCCGGGAATCGTATGTCTCCATATCGACTAGGAATCATTGGATGCGGCACGATGGCCCGGGCGCTTGCGCCCCGGCTGGTCGCATCCGGGCAGTTCGAGATCGCCGGCGCCTGGGATCCGGCGCCGCAGGCGCGTGCGGCGATGGCCGCGCTGGCGCACAACGCCATGCGCCCCAGCGCCGAGGCCGTACTTGCCGACCCGGACGTGGACCTGGTGTACATTGCCTCGCCGCCCGGCACGCACTTGCAGTACCTGGCCGCCGCGGCCGAAGCCGGGAAAGCGGTCCTGTGCGAAAAGCCGCTGGCCCTGGATGTCGACGCCGCCGCCGCGCTGGTGGCGCGCGCCGGGCACGAAGGCTGGCGCGTGGCCGTCAACTTCGGGTTTGGCGCGTCGCCGCCGGTGGCCATGCTGGCCGGGATGCTGCACGACGGCGTGGCGGGCCGGGTCACGCGTGCCGAGGTGCGCCTGCGCTTTCGGCAATGGCCGCGTCCCTGGCAAGCGGATGCGACCTGGCTGGCGCAGCGGGCCGAGGGCGGCTTTTGCCGCGAAGTCCTGTCGCACTTCCTGTTCCTGTTGGTGCGCCAGCTCGGCGCGCCGCACCTCCTGGCGCATGCGGTGGTCTATCCCCGCGATCCGGCGGCAGCCGAAACCAGCCTGCAGGCGCAGCTGCGGATCGGCGATACGCCGGTGGAGATCGACGCCGCGGTGGCAGGCGCCATCGACGACGACAATCGCTGCACCTTTGTCGGCACCGACGGCGCGTTGCGCCTGCACGACTGGTACTGCGTGCAGCGCCGCATCGGCGGCGAATGGCACCCGGTCGGGGCGGCGGACAAGGAAACGAGCTACCGGCAAACGCGCGAAGGACTGGCCCTGCAATTGCGGGCTTTTTGCGCCGGCGAGCCGCATACGCTCGCCACGCTGGACGAAGCCTGGCAGGTGCAGCAGACCGTGGAGGCGCTGCTGCGCTGAACGACACGCGGGGTGGGAAGGCGAGCTGCCCACCCTGCATGACTGCACGAAGCCTGCCAGGTGCAACGGACGAAAAAAAAGCCGCCGGCTTTGCAGCGGGCGGCTGATTTTGCAGCAGCGATGAACGCTGCGGCAGCGATTAACGCTTCGAGAACTGCTTGGCGCGACGTGCTTTGCGCAGGCCGACCTTCTTACGCTCGACTTCGCGGGCGTCGCGGGTGACGAAACCGGCACGTGCCAGGTCGCCCTTCAGGCCTGCATCGTAGTCGATCAGGGCGCGGGTGATGCCGTGACGGACGGCGCCTGCCTGGCCCGACTCACCGCCACCGTGCACGTTGACCTTGATGTCGAAACGCTCGACGTTGCCGGTCAGCTCCAGCGGTTGACGGATGACCATCAGGCCGGTTTCACGCGAGAAGTATTCCGCTGCCGGTTTGCCGTTCACGATGATCTGGCCGGTGCCGGCCTTGATGAACACGCGAGCGACTGCACTCTTGCGACGGCCAGTGCCGTAGTTGTAGTTACCGATCATGAGTCAGCTCCTTAGATCTCGAGTGCTTGGGGTTGCTGGGCAGCGTGCGGGTGGGTACCTTCCGCATACACTTTCAGCTTCTTGAACATCGCGTAGCCGAGCGGACCCTTGGGCAGCATGCCCTTGACGGCCTTTTCCAGCGCACGACCCGGAAAACGCTGTTGCATTTTCAGGAAGTTGGTTTCGTAGATACCGCCCGGGTAGCCCGAGTGACGGTAGTACACCTTGTTGTTGGCCTTGGTGCCGGTCACGCGCAGTTTGCCTGCGTTGACGACGACGATGTAGTCACCGGTATCGACGTGCGGAGTAAATTCCGGTTTGTGCTTGCCGCGCAGTCGGAGTGCCACTTCGCTGGCAACACGTCCGAGGACCTTGTCCGTCGCGTCAATCACGAACCAGTCGCGCTGGACTTCATGTCCTTTAGCGGAAAAAGTTTTCATGTTGACTTCCTAAATTGGTTAAATGCTCAAATTACGCGGTGGTTCCGCCCTCGCTGGCGCGGACTCGACCTTATTGTCTTTTCCTGAGCAAACGGAAAGCCTGCAATGATAGCGGACAACGGGCTCCCGGGTCAACCCAGCCGCGCAGCGCTGTGGCGTGGGCGCATTCAACCAAGGTTAAGTTGCAACTAAGAAATTTGGTCTACAGTGATTGAGCCCACCGTTGACCTCGCCGCGATTGTCAAATTATTATGACTCCGACCCCGAATAGGAGTGCCTGTGAAATATAAGTTACCGTTGGCGACGGCCCTGGCGCTGCTGCTGGCCGCCCCGGTGCGGGCCGCGGAGCCGCCAAGCGAACGCACCTGCCACCTGCCCGGCTCGGAGGACGCGCTGCGCTGCGTGACGCTGCCGGTGCCGCTGGACTATGGCAAGCCGGGGGCCGGCACCCTCAAGCTGCACGTCACCGTGGCGCGCGCCTATCGCGAGGCCGCGGGTCCCGACCCGCTGTTCGTGCTGGCCGGCGGCCCGGGCGAAGCCGGCAGCGACGTGCTGCCACTGCTCTCGGGCGCCTTCAAGCGCGCCCGCGCCACGCGCGACATCGTCTTTATCGACCAGCGCGGCACTGGCCTGTCGGGCAAGCTGGATTGCCCGATGCCGCAGGAAGACACGATGGGCGACGAGCAGCTCGACGCGCTGGTGCGCGCCTGCATCGCCAACTCGCGCGCGCCGTTTGCCGCCTACACCACCCAGGCCGCCGCGCGCGACATCGAGCAGGTGCGCCAGGCGCTGGGCTACGGCAAGATCAACGTCTGGGGCGGCTCGTACGGCACGCGCCTGGCGCAAGCCTACGCCCGTGCCTATCCGGGTTCGGTGCGCACCCTGCTGCTCGATGCCGTCGCCGCGCCCGACCAGGTGATCCCGGCGGGAGGCCGCGACAGCCAGGCCTCGCTCGACAAGGTATTCGACCTGTGCGCGCGCGACACCGCCTGCCGCAAGGCCTACCCCAACCTGAAGCAGGAATTCTCGGCGCTGGTCGAGCGCGCCGCGGCCGGCGTCAAGCTGTCGCTGCCCGACCCGCGCACGGCGCGCCCGGTGAGCTTCACGATGACCAGCACGCGCTTTCTCGGCACCGTCCACAACATCCTGTACACCCCGGCCGACGCGCGCCGCCTGCCGTTCCTGATCCACACCGCGTACCAGGGCAACTGGGCGCCGTTCGTGGCGCGCCAGAACCTGTTCTCCGACCTGTCGGCGGAGGGCTCGAACGCGCTGCTGCTGCACCTGGCCGTGGTCTGCGCCGAGGACGTGCCGCGCATGACGCCCGCACTGCTGGCCGCCGACGCGGGCGTGCTCACGGCCCCGATGGCAAAGCGCATCGTGCCCCTGTGCGCGGCGATGAAGGTGCCGGCCGTACCCTACAAGGCACCGTCGCGCATCGATGCGCCGGCCCTGCTGCTCTCTGGCGCGCTCGACCCGGTCACGCCGCCGCACCGCGCGGAGGAGGCGGCGCGCCACATGGCGCACGCCCAGCACGTGGTGGTGGCCAATGCCGGCCATGGCGTGTCGCAGCTGCCGTGCGCGGCGCGCGTGCTGCGCGAATTCCTCGACCGCCCGGACAAGCAGGTGGACGCGCGCTGCCTGTCCGAGATCCCGGCGCCGACCTTCCAGCTCGGCAGCGCCGGCCCGCAACCCTGACCCCTCCAGCCCATGATCGAAGTCGACGAAGTACGCAAACAATTTGGCGGTGTGAAGGCGCTGGGCGGGGTGAGCTTCACCGCGCGCGACGGCCAGATCACGGCGCTGCTCGGTCCCAACGGCGCCGGCAAGACCACGCTGCTGCGCACGCTGGTGGGCCTCTTGCGGCGCGACCACGGCACCATCCTGATCGACGGCGTCGACCCCGAGCGCGACCCGCTCAAGGTGCGTAACAACATCGGCTTTTTGACCGACCAGTTCGGCCTGTACGAGCGCCTGTCCACGCGCGAGTACCTGGCCTACTTCGGCGAGTTGAACGGCATGGGCGGCCGCGCACTGGAGAGCCGCATCGACGCCGTATCGGAGATGCTGTCGATGGACGACATCATCGACCGCCGCTGCAAGGGCTTTTCGCAGGGCCAGCGCATCAAGGTGGCGCTGGCGCGCACGCTGCTGCACCGGCCGCGCCACCTGCTGCTGGATGAACCGAGCCGCGGGCTGGACGTGATGAGCACGCGCGCGCTGCGCCACGCGCTGTCGGCGCTGCGCGCGGAAGGCTGCTGCGTGCTGATGGCCACCCATGTAATGCAGGAGGTGACCCACCTGTGCGACGACGTGATCGTGATCGCCAAGGGCCACACGGTGGCGCAGGGCTCGCCCGGTGAGCTGTGCCGCCGCACCGGCATCGCCAACCTGGAGGACGCGTTCGTCAGCCTGGTGGGCGAAGAAGGGATCCTCGCATGAAGCCGCGTTTCATGGTGGTGCTCGTCAAGGAGCTGCGCGAAACCCTGCGCGACAAGCGCACGCTGGCGATGCTGGCGCTGTTCACGGTGATGTACCCGGTGGTGCTCGGCTTTATCCTGCAGCAGATGGTCAACCGCGCCACCAAGCCCGAGCGCGAAGGCGCCGAGGTGGCCGTGATCGGCGCGGCGCGCGCGCCCACCCTGATGACCCAGCTCAGGCAAAAGAACTTCACGCTGCGCGAGGTCGCGCCGATGGACGAGGAAGGCATCGCCGCCCTGCTCAAGGGCCGCAAGACGGTGGCGGTGCTGCGCGTGTCCGACAAATTCGCCGAGAACTACGAGGCAATGCGTCCGGCCGCGATCGAGCTGTGGTTCGACTCGGCCGCCGACACCGGCTCGCGCACGCGCGACATCGAAGACGTGATCAACGCCTACGGCTCGAACATCGCGGGCGCGCGCCTGCTCGCGCACGGGGTATCGCCGGCCACGCTCTCGCCGATCAAGCTGCAGCGCTACGACACCGGCACCAACGCCTCGCGCTCGGCCGCCATGATCGGCAGCATTTTGGCCGCGCTGTTCTTCCCGTCCTTCATGCTGGGCATGGCCACCGCCATCGACAGCACCGCCGGCGAGCGCGAACGGCGCTCGCTCGAAGTACTGATGGCGCAGCCGGCGCGCGCCGCCGACCTGGTGGTCGGCAAGTGGCTGGCCGCCGGCACCCTGGCCATGGTGGGCGTCACGCTCGAACTGGCGCTGGCGCACCTGGTGCTGTCCTGGCTGCCGCTGGAAGAAATCGGCATGGCGTGGAGCCTGTCGTGGGGCGGCCTGGCCATGGTGTGCATCGCCGCGCTGCCGCTGTCGCTGTTCGCCGCTGCGGTACAGGTGGCGCTGGCCATGAATTCGAAGTCGTTCAAGGAGGCCCAGAGCCTGCTCAGCTTCGTGATGCTGGTGCCGATGGTGCCGGGCGTGCTGGTTTCGATGCTCGACCTGAAGACCGCCACCTGGATGTACCTGGTGCCGATGCTCTCGGACCAGACCCTGCTGCGCGAAATGGCCCGGACCGGACAGGTGGAGGCGGTGCCGTTCGTGCTCACCTTCCTCAGCTCGGCCGTGCCGGCGCTGGCGGCGGTGGCGTTCGCCTCGTGGCGGATGAAGAGCGAGCGCTACGTGCTGGCGGTGTAAGCCTTACAATAAGGGCATCGCACAATAGCGGAGAACGCAAATGGAAGTGAAAGTCAGCTGGAATGGCCCGTCGGGCATGAGTTTCCGGGCCCAGACCGGGTCCGGCCACATGGTCAGCATGGATGGCGCGCCCGAGGGCGGCGGCCACAACCTCGCGCCGCGGCCGATGGAAATGGTGCTGCTGGGGACCGGCGGCTGCACGGCCTACGACGTGGTGCTGATCCTCAAGCGCGGGCGCGAAGACGTGCGCGGCTGCGACGTGACCCTCAAGGCCGAGCGCGCCGAGACCGATCCGAAGGTGTTCACCAAAATCCACTTCCACTTCACCGTCACCGGCCGCAACCTGAAGAGCGCGTCGGTCGAGCGCGCGGTGAACCTGTCGCACGACAAATACTGCTCGGCCTCGATCATGCTGGCCAAGACGGCCGAGATCACGCACTCGTTCGAGATCGTCGAGGCGTAAAGCGTTTCACACGGTCGTTGGACGCGTGGGCGGGAGACCCGCCCACCCTACGAAAAACGGCTCAGATGTAATAGGCGGTGGAGGTCATCACCTTGGCCATCGCCTGCATCGCCATTTTCACCGGCAGCGGCATGTCGGCCGCGCCCAGCGACTGGGCGGCGGCGCCGTGCGCGATCTCGTCGATGCGCATCTGGTCCACGATCGCGCGCGACTTGGCGTCCTGCGGCGGCAGCGCGTCGAGGTGGCTGTTCAGGTGCGCCTCGACCTGGCGCTCGGTCTCGACCACGTAGCCCAGGCTGTGCGCATCGCCCATCTTGGCGGCGATGGTGCCCAGCGCGAACGCGCCCGCATACCACAAGGGATTCAACAGGCTCGGCTGCGAGCCAAGCTCGGACAGCCGCTGCGCGGTCCAGGCCAGGTGGTCTTCTTCCTCGCGCGCGGCCTGCTCGAACTGGGCGCGCACCTGCGGCGTCTGGGCGAAGCGCGCCTGCGAGTCGTACAGCGCCTGCGCGCAGACCTCGCCCACGTGGTTCACGCGCATCAGGCCGGCGCTGTGGCGCTGCTCCTCTTCGTTCAGTTCGCAGTCGGCGGCGTGCGCGGCCGGGTTGGGGCGGGACGAGGTGGCCACGCCACCGACCACGCGCAGAGCGCGGTCGAAGCCCACGATCAGGTGGTCGAGGGGATTGATGGAACGGTTGGCAATCATGAAATAGTCAAAACGATACGGCGGAAAGCGCCATTATAGGCCTTCGCCTGTTGCCGGTCGGTTCCGTTCGCCCTCGCCCGCCGTTTGCTGCGCCTGCGCCAGCAGCGCCTGCTGGCGCTCGATCCACTCGTGCAACGGCCCGGTGACCTCGAGCCTGGAGATGTTCTTTGCCACGCCCAGGTTCAGCGACAGCAGGAACGGGATCGTGTCCGCCGGCACGTCGGCGCAGCATTCGACGAACGCGGCCATGAAGCGCTCGGACTGGACCACCGGCATCACCTTGTCCCCGCTCATGTACTGCAGCACGCTGGTGATGCTGTGGCCGCCGCCGATGGTGTGGTAGATGAAGCGGTTGAACTCGCGGTCCACCTTCTTGAAGTCGATCGCCTCGCTGGTCATCAGGCCGGCCAGGTAATACAGGCCCAGTGCGACGCGGAACCAGTCCGTCGACTCCTGCCGGGTGCGCGCCAGGCGCATGACGGCCAGTACCTTTTCCTTGATTGCGGTGTCCATCGCGCCATTATCCACCTTTCTGCATGGCACAACGAAAAATGGCAACGACGCGCGATATTCCCGGTCAAACCGGTATCACCCTGGCCGAGGCACCCCGTGGACATGAGCGAAACCGGACCGCTGGACGAAAAGGAACAGGCACGCAGGCGCATCCTGGTCGCCTCGACCATTGGCATGGGCACGGTGGGCCTGGCCGCAACGGCGATCCCGTTCGTGGCGTCGATGGAGCCGAGCGAGCGGGCCAAGGCCGAGGCGGCGCCGGTGGACGTGGACGTGACCCGGGTCGCGCCGGGCACGCTCATCACCGTCAACTGGCGCGGCAGGCCGGTGTGGGTGCTGCACCGCACGCCGCAAATGCTGGCCACGCTGGGCAAGCATGACGCGCTGCTGCTCGATCCCGACTCGCAGACCGACCAGCAGCCGAAATACGCGCGCAACGCCACCCGCTCGGTGCGCCCGGCCTTTCTCGTGGTCGAGGCGGTGTGCACCCACCTCGGCTGCATTCCCGTGTTCCGGCCCGAGCCGGGAGCCGCCGACCTTGGCCCGGACTGGCCCGGCGGCTTCTACTGTCCCTGCCACGGCTCCAAGTACGACCTGGCCGGCCGCGTATTTCGCAACGTGCCGGCGCCGGTCAACCTGGCGGTGCCGCCACATGCCTACCACGGCGAACGGCTCGTCATCGGCGAAGAAGGGCCTGGCGTGACTACCTGAATCTGCGGTAGGGTGGGCAGGTCTTCCTGCCCACGCGTTCAACCATCCTCAACTATGTTGCACGGGGGAAATGCGGCAGCGAACAGCCCGCTGCGGCTGAACGCGTAGGCGGGAAACCCGCCCACCCTACCGATCAGCGGCTTCGTTCGCCCCCCGCCCTGCTCCCCGAATCGTGCATTCTGCTCCCCCAAACGCGCAGCGCATCGCAAGAACGACCCGGGCGCGGTGACAATTTAATACAATGCAAGCGTCAAAGAGTCCGTCAGGCAACATCGTGCGGAGAATGCCGCACCTCGAGGAGTGTTCATGGAATTACGCATCCGCAACCTGTCCAAGACCTACGCCAACGGCGTGGTCGCGCTGGACAACGTCAGCCTGCGCATCCCGCCCGGGATGTTCGGCCTGCTCGGCCCGAACGGGGCCGGCAAGTCGACGCTGATGCGTATCCTGGCCACGCTGCAGGAATGCGACTCCGGCTCGGTCTTCCTGAGCGACATCGACGTGCTCGACGAGAAGGACGCGGTGCGCCAGCTGCTCGGCTACCTGCCGCAGGACTTCGGCGTGTACCCGAAGGTGACGGCGTATGAACTGCTCGACCATTTCGCGATCCTGAAGGGGCTTTCCAACAAGGCGCGCCGGCGCGAGGTGGTGGACGGGCTGCTGCAGCAGACCAACCTGTTCGAGGTGCGCCACCAGCGCATGGGCGGCTTCTCGGGCGGCATGCGCCAGCGCTTCGGCATCGCGCAGGCGCTGTTGGGCGACCCGCAGCTGATCATCGTGGACGAGCCGACCGCCGGCCTGGACCCGCAGGAGCGGGTACGCTTCCACAACCTGCTGTCGGACATCGGCGAGGACAAGACCGTGATCCTGTCCACCCACATCGTGTCCGACGTGGCTGACCTGTGCGCCAACATGGCCATCATCAACAAGGGCCAGGTGCTGCTGTGCGGCGAGCCGCAAAAGCTCACCTACGACATCGAGGACAGCATCTGGGCGCGCTTCGCCACCAAGCAGGAGCTGCCGCTCTTGCAGAAGCAGCATGCGGTGATCTCGACCCGGCTCCTGATGGGCCGCACGCTGGTGCACGTGTACAGCGAACGCGACCCCGGCGACGGCTTCGAGCCGACCCAGGCCAGCCTGGAGGACGTGTACTTCGCCACCATCGCAGGGCACTACCGGCCCGAAGAAGAGGCCAGCTGAAGCATGCGGGCGATATTTGAGATTGCGCTGTTCGAGGCGAAGCAGCGGCTGCGGATGCTCTCGACCTGGGTGTACTTCCTGATTTTCCTGGCGCTGGCGATGCTGTGGATGGCCGCCGCCGGCGGCGTGTTCAAGGATGCGGTGGTGTCGTTCGGCGCGCGCGTGGCGATCAACGCGCCGCGCTCGATCGCCATTTCGTCGGCGGTCCTGGGCAGCTTCGGCGTGATCGTGATCGCGGCGATGATGGGGCGCGCGGTGCAGCAGGACTTCGAGCGCGAGATGCACCACTTCTTCTTCAGCGCGCCGATCGGCAAGCACGCCTACGTGTTCGGGCGCTTCCTCGGCGCGTTCGCGGTGCTCGCGATCGTCTTTGCGAGCATCCCGCTGGGCGCTTTGGCCGCCGGCTGGATCCCGGGAATCGACCCCGACAAGCTCGGCCCGATCCGAGCCTCAACCTACCTGCAGCCCTACCTGCTCACGCTGCTGCCTAACCTGTTCATCTTCGGCGCCATCTTCTTCGTGCTGGCGGCGCTGACCCGGCGCATGCTGCCGGTGTACGTGGCCAGCGTGGTCATGCTGGTCGGTTACATCGTGGCGCCGTCGCTGGCGCGCGACCTCGACTACAAGACTCTGGCCGCGCTGATCGACCCGTTCGGCACCACGGCCCTGATCCGGCTCACCGAATACTGGACCGTGGCCGAGCGCAATGCCAGGGCGGTCCCGTTCGAAGGCGTGTACCTGATGAACCGCCTGATCTGGGCCGGCTTCGGGTTGGTGGTGCTGGTGCTCGGCTACTGGCGCTTCTCGTTCGTGGGCAGCGTGGACGCCGGCGGCAAGGCGCGCGGCAACGCCCAGGCTCCGCTGGCGCTGTCGCATGCCGCGGTGGACACGCGCGAGACGCCCGATTTCGCGCGCCGCAGCCTGGGCCTGCTCCTGCTGCGCGCCAGCTGGTACAGCGTGCGCGAATCGGTCAAGAACATCTACTTCGCGGTGATCGCGCTGGCCGGCGTGCTGGCACTGGTGGCCAGCTCGCTCAACCTGGGCTCGCTGTTCGGCACCAATACCTACCCGGTGACCTACCAGATCCTTGACATGATCCGCGAGGTGTACTCGCTGTTCATGATCGTCGTAACCACGCTGTATGCCGGCGAACTGGTCTGGCGCGAACGCGAGGCGCGCATGGCGCAGATGGTCGACGCGCTGCCGGTACCAAGCTGGGTAGCGCTCTTGGGCAAGACCATTGGCCTGATCGCGCTGCAGGCGCTGATGCTGGCCATTGCCATGGTGACTGGCATGGGCATCCAGCTGGCCAGGGGCTACTTCTCGCTCGAGCCGGGCTTGTACCTGCAAGGCCTGTTCGGCGTGATGCTGCCCGAGTATGCGCTGATCGCGGTGCTCGCGATCGCGGCGCAGGTGGTCATCAACCACAAATACCTGGCCTACTTCGCCCTTATCCTCTACTACATCGCGCTGATCACCTTCGGCTCGCTCGGGCTGGATCATCCGCTGGTGCTGTACGGCGTGACGCCGGAGTTCACCTACTCTGCCATGAACGGCGTGGGCCACCACCTGGTGCGCGAGCGCGCCTTCCTGCTGTATTGGAGCGGCGCGGCGCTGATGCTGCTGTCGGTGTCGCTTTTGCTGTGGCCACGCGGGACCAACGAAGACTTCAGGAGCCGCCTGCGCGCGGCGCGCCGCTGCCTGACGCCGGGCGTGCTCGCCAGTTTTGGCCTGGGGCTGGCCGTGTTCGTCGGCATGGGCGGCCTGCTCTGCTACAACCTGGAAATCGCCGGCAACTACCAGACCGCGTTCGCGCGCGAAGAGCAGCGCGCGCAGTACGAGCTGCGCTACAAGCGCTACGCCAGCCTGCCGCAGCCGCGCATCACCGGCACCGACCTGCAGGTGGACATCGCTCCCGCAACGCGCAGCCTGATGGTCAAGGGTGTGTACGAACTGGAGAACCGGACCGGCCAGCCGCTGCGCGACGTGATCCTGTACCAGGACCGCAGCGCCGCGTTCAAGCCCTCGTTCTCGCAACCGGCCACGCTGGTAGCAAGCGACCGGCAACTGGGCTTCTACCACTACCGCCTGGCGCAGCCGCTCGCCAGTGGCCAGCGCATGACGCTGTCCTACACGCTGATCTGGGCGCCCGGCGGCGTGCTGGGGCTGGGCCAGGATACGCCGGTGGTGGGCAACGGCACCTTCTTCACCAACGAGATCCTGCCGCACATCGGTTACCGCGAGGAGGCCGAACTGGTGGACGCGCGCGACCGCAAGCGCCACGGCCTGCCCCCGCGTGAACGCATGGCCGCGCGCGACGATGCGGCATCGCAGTCGATCAACCAGGTTGGCCCGGACGCGGACTGGATCCGTTTCGACGCGGTGGTGAGCACCAGCGCCGACCAGGTGGCGATCGCCCCCGGCGAGCTGCAGCAGGAGTGGATCGCCAACGGCCGCCGCTTCTTCCACTACCGGATGACCAAGCCGATCCTGAACTTCTACGCGTTCCAGTCGGCGCGCTACGAAGTGCGGCATGACCGCTGGGGCGACGTGGCGATCGACGTGTACTACCATCCGGGCCACGACTACAACGTGGACCGCATGATCCGCGGCGCCAAGGCGGCGCTCAGCTACGGCTCGCAGCGCTTCTCGCCGTACCAGTACCACGAACTACGCATCGTCGAGTTCCCGCGCTACGCCCAGTTCGCGCAGTCGTTCCCGGGCATGATCCCGTTCTCCGAGAGCATGGGGTTCATCGCCAAGGTGGACGACGACTCGCCCAAGGACATCGACTACCCCTACTACATCACGGCGCACGAAGTAGCGCACCAATGGTGGGGCCACCAGCTGATGGCCGCGCACACGCGCGGCGGCACGGTGCTGTCGGAGACGCTGGCCGAGTACACCGCGCTGATGGTCATGCAGCACACCTACGGGCCGGCCAAGATGCGGCGCTTCCTGCGCTACGACCTGGACCGCTACCTGATGGGCCGCGCGCACGAGAGCCGCAAGGAGCTGCCGCTGGCGCAGAACGAGAACCAGGACTACATCCACTACCGCAAGGGCAGCCTGGCGATGTACCTGCTGCAGGACCTGCTGGGCGAGGACAAGGTGGACCAGGCCCTGCAAGGCATCCTGGCGCGCCATGCCTACCACGGCAACCCCTACCCGAACGCGACGGTGCTGGTGGACGCGCTGCGCGCGATCACGCCGCCGGACAAGGCTTACCTCATCGACGACCTGTTCGAGTCGATCGTGCTGTACGAGAACCGCGCCGACAGCGCCGTGGCGCACAAGCGGCCGGACGGCAAATACGAGGTGGTGCTGCATGCGACCGCGGGCAAGGTGCGCGCGGGCGAGCTGGGCGACGAGCAGCCGGCCGCGCTGCGCGACTACATCGAGTTCGGCGTGGACGACAAGAACGGCAGCCCGATCGTGCGCGAGCGCCGCCTGGTGACGGGACGCGAGCAGCAGGTGACCCTGGTGGTGGACCGGATGCCGGCGCGCGCAGGCATCGACCCGGACAACAAGCTCATCGACCGCAAGCCGGCGGATAACATGGTGAGTGTGGAAGTGCGCTAAACCGGCACACCGTCGTTCCGGCGAGAGCCGGAACCCATGCCGAGGTTCCGAAGTCGCACACTCAGCATCGATCCCGGCTTTCGCCGGGACGACGGCGCGAACGTGATCTGGAAATCAAACGGCGTCGTTCGGCGAAGCGAAAACGCGAGCATCGGCTCGCATTTTTTTATCCTGCGCTCAGAAGGATTCCCACTCGCCCTCGCCCGCCATCGCGACCTCCTTGCGACCGCCACGGCTGGACGCGGCCTGTCGGCGCGTGGCGCCCACGGCCAGGGCCGGCGGCGCAGCCTTGCGCGCCAGCGCGGGCCGGGCCGCAGCGGCGCCCTGCGCGCGCTCGTCCACCCGGAAGGTGCCCACCAGGCCGGCCAGCCCGGCCGCCTGTTCCTGCATCGCCTCGGCGGCAGCCGAAGCCTCCTCCACCAGCGCCGCGTTCTGCTGGGTCACCTGGTCCATCTGGTTGATCGCCTCGTTCACCTGCTCGATGCCGGAGCGCTGCTCCTCGCTTGCGGCTGCGATCTCGCCGATGATGTCCGATACGCGCTTGACGCTGGCGACCACCTCCTCCATCGTCGAGCCGGCCCGGTCGACCAGGCGCGAACCGGCTTCGACCTTCTCCACCGAATCGGTGATCAGCACCTTGATCTCCTTGGCCGCGGCGGCCGAACGCTGCGCCAGATTGCGCACCTCGCTGGCCACCACCGCAAAGCCGCGGCCCTGCTCGCCGGCACGCGCGGCCTCGACCGCCGCGTTCAGCGCCAGGATATTGGTCTGGAACGCGATGCCGTCGATGACCGAGATGATGTCCACGATTTTGCTGGCCGACTCGTTGATCGCGCCCATCGTCTGTACCACCTGCGACACCACCATGCCGCCCTGCGCCGCGGTGCCCGAGGCCGCGGCGGCCAGCTGGTTGGCGGTGCGGGCGTTGTCCGCATTCTGCTTCACGGTCGAGGTCAGTTCTTCCATCGACGACGCGGTCTCTTCCAGCGAGCTGGCCTGCTGTTCGGTGCGCGAGGACAGGTCCTGGTTCCCGGCCGCGATCTCGGACGAGGCGGTCGCGATCGCATCCGTGCCAGTGCGCACCCGGGTGACGATCCCCAGCAGCGACGCGTTCATGTCCTTGAGCGCGGCCATCAGCTCGCCCGTCTCGTCCTTCGATTCCACGCGCACCTGCGCCGTCAGGTCGCCCTGCGCCACCTGCCTGGCCAGATCGAGCGCGCGGCGCAGCGGCGCCGTGATATTGCGCGCGAGGCTCAGCGCAACCAGGGCCGCGAGCACCGTGGCGACGACCCCGCCGCCCACCAGCGTCGCGGCCATCGTCGTGTGCAGTTCCTGTGCGCTCTGCTGGCGCTGCTCCAGCAGCGTGAGCTCGGTCTGCTTGATGGTGGCGATCTGGGCGCGCATTGCGTCCATGAGCTTCTTGCCCTTGCCCGCCTTCATCAGCGCGACCATCGGCGCCATGTCGGCGTCGCCCGTCTGGCGGCGCAGCGCAATCGACTGGTTGATCACGTCATCGACCCACTTCCGCTGCTGCGCGCTTAGCTCCTCCAGGCGCGCCTGCTGGGCTGGGTTATCGGCGGTCAGCGTGCGCGCCTGCGCCAGGTATTTTCCGAATGCTTCCTTACCCGCCTTGTAAGGCTCGAGCGAACCGTCTTGCCCGGTCAGGGCAAAACCGCGTTCGCCCGTCTCGATGTCGATCAGGCTGGCCAGCGCGCCATCGACCGCGCCCAGTACCTGGTAGGTGTGGATGTTCATGTTGTTCGCCGCCCCCAGCCGGGCGAAGTTCGCATAGGCGATCACGAACAGCGTCACCAGCACGGCCACGACGGCGCCAAAGCCCAGGTATAACCGAGCTGCAATTTTCAAGTTGGATAGTTTCACGAGAGCCCTCAACATGCGCCGTGGAAGGACCCGCGACGCGTTCAATTTCCGCAGATCAATATAGCGGAAATTGTGAGGGCCAGAAATGTTTACTTCGCCTTTTTGTCACAAATTGGAGACGTGTGCTCGAAGCGTAAACGCAGAACGACTGCCAATAAACGATAAAATGTTAAATGCGCAATTTTTACCTATTGGCATCACGACGAGCCAGGCGTAACAAACAGTCACTGCAAAAAAAAACGCGAACCGAGGGGTTCGCGTTTTTCTTCAGGCCGGATTGCTTACTTTTTAGCTGCCGCGCTGGCCCGCTTGGCCGGCGCCTTGCGCGCCACGGCCTTTGTCGCGGCTTTGGGCGCCGCAGCCTTCTTCGCAGTCTTGGTTGCCACGGCCGCGCCGCCATTGCCAGCGTCCTCGCCATCGTCGGCCGCCGCGGCAGCCGCTTTGCCCTTGGCTGCCGGCTTGGCCTTGCGCTCCTCGAACTCGAAGCTGATCTTGCCGTCCTTGCCGCGCACCAGGAAGGCCTTGAACGGCCGGCGCGTGCGCTGCGAAACGAAGCCGGGCAGCAGGTCGGTCTTGCCCTCATTGAGCAGCTTTGCCATCTGCTCGGGCAGGATCTCCTGCTGCAGGATGATGCGGCCGCTGCGGAAGTCGCAGGTCTTGGGCTTGGCCACGCTGTGCTCGCACACATAGGCCAGTCCCATCTCGTACACGCCGGCGCCGCATTTCGGGCACGGACCGAGCGCGGTCTGGCCGGTGAAGTCCACGCCCTCGCCTTCCTCGCCTTCCTGCTGGTCCTGGCCGAAGTCGAACTCGAGCTTGAAGTTGTGGATCTCCTCGTCGCGCACGATGCGCAGGATCGCCGCGAACGGACGGCCCATCTTGGAGCGGAAGCCCTGCAGCGGGCCGATGGTGCGGTCCTTGAGCAGCTGCTCGACTTCCTCGATTTCGAACTGGCGCCCGCCCGGCGTCTTGGACATCGAGAACTCGCACTTGGTGCAGGCGAAGCGGCGGTAGTTTTCCTTGACGACACCGCCGCAGTTCGGGCAAGGCGTGTGCAGGGTCGCGTAGTCGCCCGGGATCGTGTCGCTGCTGTACTCCTTGGCGCGCTTGACGATCACCTGGGTCATCTGCGCGATCTGCTGCATGAACTCTTCGCGCGAGATATGGCCGCGCTCCATCTGCGACAGCTTGTACTCCCATTCGCCGGTCAGCTCCGGCATGGTCAGCTCGTTTACGCCCAGGCCGCGCAAGAGCGTCATGAGCTGGAACGCCTTGGCCGTCGGGATCATCTCGCGGCCTTCGCGGATCAGGTACTTCTCGGTCAGCAGGCCCTCGATGATCGCGGCGCGCGTGGCCGGCGTGCCCAGGCCCTTGCCCGCCATCGCGTCGCGCAGCTCGTCCGAATCGACCAGCTTGCCCGCGCCTTCCATGGCCGACAGCAGCGTCGCCTCGGTGTAGCGCGCGGGCGGCTTGGTGGTCAGGCCGTTGGCGGTCAGCTTGTCGGCCAGGACCTTCTCGTCCTTCGCCACCGGCACCAGGGTTGCGCCGCCCTCCTTGTCCTCGGCCACCTCCTTGCCGTACACGGCCAGCCAGCCGGGGTTGGTCATCACCTTGCCCTCGGTCTTGAACTGGTGGCCCGCAACAGTCGTGTAGCGGGTGGTGACCAGGAACTCGGCGGCCGGGAAGAACACGGCCATGAAGCGGCGCGTGACCAGGTCGTACAGCTTTTGCTCAGGCTCGGACAGGTTCTTCGGCGCCACGCCGGTCGGGATGATCGCGAAGTGGTCCGAGATCTTCGTGTTGTCGAAGATGCGCTTGTTCGGCTTGACCCAGCCCTTGTCCAGGATCTGCTTGGCGAACTGGTGGTAGTTCGCGTTCTCCTTGAGCACCTCGAGGGTCGATTTCACGGTGCCGAGGTAGTCCTCCGGCAGGGCGCGCGAATCGGTACGCGGGTAGGTCAGCACCTTGTGTTTTTCGTACAGCGCCTGGGCCAGGCCCAGGGTGTTCTTGGCCGAAAAGCCGAAGCGGCCGTTGGCCTCGCGCTGCAAGCTGGTCAAATCGAACAGGGCCGGCGCCATCGAGGTGGTCGGCTTGGACTCCTCGGTAACCGTGCCCTGCTTGCCGCGGCAGGCCGCCACCACCGAGTCCGCGGCGGCTTTGCTCCACAGGCGCTCGGCGCGCTTTTCGGGGTCGGTCTCGTCCTTCTTGAACGACTGGTCGAGCCAGCGACCCTCGTAGATGCCGGCCGCGCACACGAATTCGGCGCGCACTTCCCAATAGTCGCGCGGGACGAACTTCTTGATCTTCTCTTCGCGGTCCACCACGATCGACAGCGTCGGGGTCTGCACCCGGCCCACCGTGGTCAGGTAGAAGCCGCCCTCTTTCGAGTTGAAGGCGGTCATGGCGCGGGTGCCGTTGATGCCGATCAGCCAGTCGGCCTCGGAACGGCAGCGCGCGGCGTCGGCCAACGGCAGCATCTCTTCGTCGCTGCGCAGGTGCGCGAAGCCGTCGCGGATGGCGCCGGCGGTCATCGACTGCAGCCACAGGCGCTTGACCGGCTTGTTGGCCTTGGAAGCCTGCACGATCAGGCGGAAGATCAGTTCACCCTCGCGCCCCGCGTCGCATGCGTTGATCAGGGCGCCCACGTCCTTGCGCTTGATGAGCTTGTTGAGCACCTTGAGCCGCGATTCGGTCTTGGCGATCGGGTTCAGGGCAAAATACGGCGGAATCATCGGCAGGTGGGCAAAGCTCCACTTGCCGCGCTTGACGTCATACTCTTCCGGCACCGCGATCTCGAGCAGGTGGCCGACGGCCGACGACAGCACGTAGTCGTCGGACTCGAAATACTCATCGTGCTTGGTAAAGCCGCCAAGCGCCTTGGCGATGTCATTCGCAACGGACGGCTTCTCGGCGATGATGAGGGTTTTGGTCATAGTGTTTCTCGTCGTACTTATATTAGAGGCTTGGCCGCATCATACATGCTTGTCGCCGAGCCGGTCGTTTTCCCGAAAATGTCTTATTAGTAACAGTCCGGGCCAAGCGGCCAATGATAAGCGGGTTGCCGCGCAAACGGCAAGTGGGCTCGGCACCGGGGACTATGCAATAGTTGTTAGCCCCACGGCAACAAAAATGCGGAGCATGTTTGCGCTGGGGACAGAAAATGGGCCGCCGGGCGGCAGCTCGCGCGGTCCGTACCCGGCTAGGGTTGGGCGGCGGACTGCAGCCGGCCGGGGTCGAAGCCCTGGCGTACCAGGCGCGCCAGCAGCGCCTGGTAGGCGCCCGGGTCCACGGTGGGGGTGCGCGCCAGGATCCACAGGTATTGACGGCGCGGCTCGCTGACCGTCACCAGCTGGTAATTCGGATCCAGGTCGATCACCCAATAGTCGCCCCACACCTGCGGTAGCCACGACAGCCAGGCCGGCGCAAAGCGCACCTGCAGCCGCGCCGAGTCGCGCCCGCCGACCTGGCGCGCAAGCCCGATTGCCTCGTCCATGCTGCCGTCGGCGCGGCGGCAGCGGTTGCGCACCTCGACCGTATTGTCGGGCAACATGCTGTATTGGGCGGTCGCGCTGCCTGCGCACTGGCGCTGGAAACGGTTCGGATACCGGGCGATTTCGTACCAGGTGCCAAGATAGCGCGCCAGGTCCAGCGAGGGGACCGGCGTCAGCGGTGCGGGGGGCTCGGCGCGCGTAGGCGCAGACACGGCCAGCAGGGCTGCGGCCAGGGCAAGCGTCAGGATGCGGGAAAAAGGAAGTTTCATCGGTGCAGTAGCGAACCGATCGGCCACGGACCGGCGGCTCAGTGCAGCAGCCTGGGCAGTTGCTCGCCCTCGCCGTCCTCCTCGTCGTCGCCGAACAGGTCGTCGAACATGAGTGCGTCCGGCTCTTTGCCCTGGCTCCACAGGAGCATCAGCACGATGATCTTGAGCTTGCCCAGCGAGACCGGCGACTCGCCCAGCGCCAGCGCGCGCTCGATGACGATTTCGCGCTGCTCGGGGCCGAGCACGCCGGCGCATTCGAGGAAGGTGATGAAACCGACCGCGGCAGTGCCGAGGTCGTCGAATTCGCGGCGGGCGTAGATACGCGTGCCCGTCGACGCGGCGGTGTCTAGCATGTCCTCGCCCGCCATTTCGGTCAGGCCGCTCAACCAGTCGAGCGCTTCGGAGATTTCGACATCGTCAAAGCCCACCGCCGACAGCTTGCGCGCCAGAGCGGCCGGCTCGGGGCAGGCATCGGGACGGTAGTACGTCTCGTAGAGATAGACCAGAATGTCGAACATAGTGGCGCTACTGTAGCAGTTAAGCTCGCCGCGACACAAGTGCCGCACGGCACGGCCCTGGGAACGTTGTTTTGCCGCCTTATCGAACCCGCCATGCATTGGTTTCTGGCAATGACGGGGTGAATAGAACAAATATCCTTAAAAACGCTGGCAAAGCTCAACAGCAGGGGGAGGCGGAAAAGCCCGGGTTACCGTAAGGTCGGCGGGATGTCGCGATCACCGCACCAGCCGCTGCACAGCGCCGCCGGGCAGGCGCTCGATGAGGCCGGCCAGCTCGAGCAGCAGCAGTTCGCTGTTCAGGGTGGACGCCTTGGCGCCGGTTGCGGCAGCCAGCGCATCGAACCCGATCGGATCGAACCCGACGTGGTCGAGCAGGCCGCCGCCCGCCTGCGGCGCCTGCGGGCGGCGCCCGGCCAGCGGCGAGATCTGCAGCGCCTCCAGCACCTCGTCCACCGTCTCGACCAGGCGCGCGCCTTCGCGGATCAGCTTGTGGCAGCCCTTGGACAGCGCCGAATGGATCGAGCCGGGCAGCGCGAACACCTCGCGCCCCTGGTCGGCCGCCACATGCGCGGTGATCAGCGAGCCCGATTCGGCCGCCGCCTCCACCACCAGCACGCCGGCCGACAGGCCGCTGATGATGCGGTTGCGGCGCGGGAAGTTGCCGCTCGTGGCCGGCGTGCCGAGCGCATACTCGCTGACGATGCAGCCCTGTTCGGCGATGTCGCGCGCCAGCTCCCGGTTGGCGGCCGGGTAGACGCGGTCGGCGCCGGTGCCGATGACGGCAATGGTGGCGCCCGCGCCCTTGAGCGCGCCCGCATGGGCTGCCGCGTCGATGCCCAGCGCCAGGCCCGACACGATCGTGACCCCGGCTTGCGACAGGACGCGCGCAAACCCCTCGGCATTGGCCTTGCCCTGGGTGCTTGCGTTGCGGCTGCCGACAATGGCCAGCGCCGGCCGCGCCAGCAGGCCGGGATTGCCCTTCACGTACAGCATGAGCGGCGGATCGGCGATGTTCGCCAGCGCGCCTGGAAAACGCGGGTCGTGCTGCGTGATGATGTGGTGGGCGGGGTCGGCCAGCCACGCTTGCGTGGCCCCGAGCAGCGCATCGAATTGCGCCGAAGGCGGCGCACACAGGGCGCGCGCCTGGCGTTGGGTAACGTGTTGCGACAGCGCCGTGACACCGGCCGCGAAGATGGCCGCCGGCGAGCCGAAGTGCGCCAGCAGCAGGTTGGCGCTGCGGCACCCCACCCCGCTTGCCTGTTCCAAGCGCAGCCAGTCGGCAAGAGGGTCGGCGCTGGCGGCGGTGGTGGGGTCCGTGTCCTGCACGGCGAGCTTACTCCGGTGAGTTGGCCACGTCGCCGACTCGCACCGGCTCCGTCACTTGCATGATCAGGCCGTACGAGACGTGCTTGAACACACGGAAAATGAACAGCGTCCCGAACTGCTCGTCGGGCAGCTTGATCTTCTTGCGGAACAGGCCCAGGAAGCCCTTGCTGCCCGGGTCGGTCACCGTCTGGCCGTAATGATAGAGCTGCAGCACGGAGCCGATGTCGAGTCCGTCAACAGAACCCTTATTGACAGTGACGACCTGGCTCTGTGCGGCCTGCGCCACGTCGGCGTAGATCGACATCACGCGCGCCCTGACCGGGCGCTCCGGCGGGTGCGGCGCATAGTTGCGGAGCGGGGTCGGCGGGGCCGGCACCAGCAGGTCGCCCACGCCCATCTCGCGGTTCGAGCTGGCGACCACGAAGGTGTGCACGTCGGCGCCGCCCCGGGCCGGAGCCTGCAGCGCCACGGTGCCCAGGTAGGTGGCCTGCCAGGCGGTCACCTTGCCCGATTCCGGATCGGTCAGCGGCGTGCCCGGGCGGAATACCTGGAACGAGCTGCCGCCGTTCAGGTCGCCCCGCACATAGACCTTGTCGCCCTTGCCCAGGTACAGATGCCCTTCCGGCGAGGCGGTAATGCGCGCGGCGCCGGCCAGCTCGTCGGCCTCGACCACCAGGGGTTGGGACAGGAATGGCTCGATCGCGGCGGCGGGAATGGCCGGGACCGCGTCCTTGCCCAGCGCCTCGGTGCGCAGCTGGGGCGACATGCGCAGCTCAGGCGGTTCGCCTTGCGCGTCGCCAGCGCCACCGTCGCCCGGCTTGTGCAGCGACAGGCGGCCGTGCGTGCGGTCGAAGTAAATGATCTGGCCGGGGTAGATCCAGTGCGGGTTGCGGATCTCGTCCTTGTTCAGGCCCCACACTTCCGGCCAGCGCCACGGGCTGTTGAGGAAGGTGCTGGAGATGCCCCACAAGGTGTCGCCTTTGACCACCACGTGCTGGTCCGGCGCGTCGGGCCGGAAGTCGCTGCCCGGCGCGGCGTGCGCCCCGGCCATCGCCGCACACGTGAACAGGGCTGCCGCTGCAAGGCGGGTCCCGACTATGCTAAAATTTTTCATCGAAACGGTCCGTAAAGTGCGGCTGTCACGCGACAAATGCTGGCTGCGCTGTTCGCCCCGGCCGAACCACAGCACAAGAGGCGGCGCATGGACCCGCACGGCGGATCCAGAAAGTTGCCGAACTGTATCAAATTCTGCACATAAATCCCTGAACTAGCAAGACAAAACCGCGTCCTGCTTCCGGGCTGGCGTGCAGTATTTGTGCTTGTGTGGGCGCTTTTCCAACAAACCTGATTGAACAGATATCACGACCAGACACATGGCCATTTTGAACATCCTCCGCTATCCCGACCCTCGCCTGCACAAGGTCGCCAAACCGGTGACCGATTTTGGCGAGCGCCTGCAGCAGCTGGTGGCGGACATGGCCGAAACCATGTACGACGCGCCAGGCGTGGGCCTGGCCGCGACCCAGGTCGATGTGCATGAGCGCCTGATCGTGATCGACGTGTCGGAAACGCATGACCAGCTCAAGGTGTTCTGCAACCCCGAAATCATCTGGGCCAGCGAAGACAAGCAGCTGTACGAAGAAGGCTGCCTGTCGGTGCCGGGCATCTACGACGGCGTCGAGCGCCCCGCGCGCGTGAAGGTGCGCGCGCTCGACCAGCACGGCAAGCCGTTCGAGCTCGAGGCCGACGGCCTGCTGGCGGTGTGCGTGCAGCACGAAATGGACCACCTGATGGGCAAGGTGTTCGTCGAATACCTGTCGCCGCTCAAGCGCAACCGCATCAAGACCAAGCTGCTCAAGGAAGAGCGCGGGATGCAGCGCGAACCGGGTCCGCGCGCCGCCGGCGCCCGTCGCTAAGGCGCGCGCATGAAGGTCGTTTTTGCCGGCACCCCGGAGTTTGCCGCCGTGGCCCTGCGCTCGCTGTTCGAAGCGGGCTTCGAGATTCCCCTGGTCCTCACCCAGCCCGACCGCCCGGCCGGGCGCGGCATGCAGTTGCAAGCGTCCCCGGTCAAGCAGTTCGCGCTGGCGCACGGCATTCCCGTGCTGCAGCCGCTGTCGCTGCGCCTGGACAGCCGCGACCCGGAGCGCGCCGCGCAGGCCAAGGCCGCGCACGAGGCGCTGTCCAGGCTCGACTACGACGTGATGGTGGTGGCCGCGTACGGCCTGATCCTACCGAAGAGCACCCTCGACATCCGGCCCTGCATCAACATCCACGGCTCGCTGCTGCCGCGCTGGCGCGGCGCCGCGCCGATCCACCGCGCGATCGAAGCGGGCGACCTTGAGACCGGCGTGACCATCATGCAGATGGAAGAAGGCCTGGATACCGGCCCCATGCTCACCATCGAGTCGCTCCCGATCACGCCGCAGGACACCACCGGCAGCCTGCACGACAAGCTGGCCGCGCTGGGCGGACGCATGATCGTCGATGCCCTCAGGCGCTACGGCGAATTGCGCCCGGTGCCGCAACCCGACGAAGGCGTCACCTACGCCGCCAAGATCAGCAAGGAAGAAGCGAAGCTCGACCTGTCGCAGCCGGCCGAGGCGCTGGCGCGCAAGGTACGCGCGTTCAACCCGTTCCCTGGCGCGCATGCGCAGGCGGGTGGCGTGACGGTCAAGATCTGGAAAGCCGAGCCGGTGGAAGGCGTGGGAACGCCGGGCACGGTGCTGCAGGCCGACGCCCAGCATGGGATCGTGGTCGCGTGTGGCCAGGGCGCGCTGCGCCTGGCCCAGTTGCAGAAACCGGGCGGCAAGCGCCTGCCGGCTGCCGAGTTCCTCAAGGGTTTCCCGCTCGAGAACCTCGCGTTCGAGTGAGGTGGCGCAGGGTGGGCCGGATCGCCCTCCCTGCCGCGCCGTCGTAGAGCACGCCGGCACTGGACACGCGGGCAGGGAATCTGCCCGCCCTGCCCGCGGTGCGAATTACTGTTGCTGCTGCGCTGCCGCGCGCTGCGCATCCATGTGGGCGCGCAGGACCTGGTTGATGCGGGTCTGGTAGCCAGGCCCCGCCGATTTGAACCATTCCAGCATGTCCACGTCCAGGCGGATGGTGACGATCTGCTTGACGCCACCGCCGGCGTGATGCTTTTGCGCGACGGTGTCGTGGGGGCGGACTGCCGGCTGATTCCAGTCCGGCTCGTATTCTTTGTTCATTGGATCTTCCATTTCGGCGGTGCACGCGACAGCGCGACACATGCCAGTTATTTAACACTTTCTGCCACGCCCCGGTGGCACGCTATGATTTTCGTACCGATATGTAACGCGGAGATTGCTGAGGGGGCGCGAATTGTATCGCAATGTAACGACAGCGGCTGTTAATACACAATGTTACAAATAACTGACTCGCGGGTCGCCAAACGCTCGCACATGGTGAACTTTGGCCGCCGCGGCTGCCTAAGAACCAAACAGCCGCGATCACGTATAATTTCAGACCCGCCCAACAGTGCGGCTTTGCGCCGCGCCTCTTGAAAGCAGAACGATGAATACCCGCACCGCCGCCCCCTCCCCGATCGAAGCCCAGCTGCGCGACATTCTTGCGCGCCGCATCATGATCCTGGACGGCGCGATGGGCACCATCATCCAGCAGTACAAGCTGGACGAGGCGGCGTACCGCGGCGCGCGCTTCGCCGATTTTGCCGCGCCTGCCGGCAGCGGCCACCGCGAGCTGTTCGTCAAGGGGAACAACGAACTGTTGACCCTGACCCGGCCGCAGGTGATCCAGGAAATCCACGAGCGCTACCTGGCCGCCGGCGCGGACATCATCGAAACCAACACCTTCGGCGCCACCCGCATCGCCCAGGACGACTACCACATGGCGCATCTCGCCTACGAGATGAACGTGGAGGCAGCCAAGCTGGCGCGCGCCGCCGTGGCCAAATACAGCAGCGCCGACAAGCCGCGCTTCGTGGCCGGCGCGCTCGGCCCGACGCCGAAAACCGCCTCGATCTCGCCGGACGTGAACGACCCGGCCGCGCGCAACGTCACCTTCGACGAGCTGGTGGCGGCCTACCACGAGCAGGTGCGCGGCCTGGTGGAAGGCGGCGTGGACATCCTGCTGGTCGAGACCATCTTCGACACCCTCAACTGCAAGGCCGCACTGTTCGCGATCGACCAGTACTTCGACGAGCATCCCGATGCGCCGCGCCTGCCGCTGATGATCTCCGGGACCGTCACCGATGCCTCGGGCCGCATCCTGTCCGGCCAGACCGTGCCGGCGTTCTGGAACTCGGTGCGCCACGCCAAACCGCTCACCATCGGCCTGAACTGCGCGCTGGGCGCCGCGCTGATGCGGCCCTATGCCGAGGAGCTGTCGCAGATCGCCGACACCTTCGTGTGCATCTACCCGAACGCGGGCCTGCCCAACCCGATGAGCGACACCGGCTTTGACGAGCTGCCGGCCGATACCTCGGCCCTGCTGCGCGAATTCGCCGATGCCGGCTTCATCAACATCGCCGGCGGCTGCTGCGGCACCACGCCCGAGCACATCAAGGCGATCGCGGACATCCTGGCCACCACCGAACCGCGCCGCGTGCCGGACATTCCGGTCGCGATGCGCCTGTCGGGCCTGGAGCCGTTCACCATCGACGAGAACTCGCTGTTCGTGAACGTGGGCGAGCGCACCAACGTGACCGGGTCCAAGGCGTTCGCGCGCATGATCCTGAACGAACAGTTCGACGAGGCGCTGTCGGTGGCGCGCCAGCAGGTCGAAAACGGCGCCCAGGTCATCGACATCAACATGGACGAGGCCATGCTCGATTCAAGCGCCGCGATGCAGCGCTTCCTGAACCTGATCGCATCCGAACCGGACATCTCGCGCGTGCCGGTCATGATCGACTCCTCCAAGTGGTCGGTGATCGAGGCGGGCCTGAAGTGCGTGCAGGGCAAGGCCATCGTGAACTCGATCTCGCTCAAGGAAGGCGAAGACGAATTCATCCGCCAGGCCGTGCTGTGTCGCCGCTACGGCGCGGCCGTGATCGTGATGGCCTTCGACGAGCAGGGCCAGGCCGACACCTTCGCGCGCAAGACCGAGATCTGCAAGCGCGCCTACGACGTGCTCACGCAGAAGGTCGGCTTCCCGCCCGAAGACATCATCTTCGACCCGAACATCTTCGCCATCGCCACCGGCATCGAGGAGCACAACAACTACGCGGTGGACTTCATCAACGCCACGCGCTGGATCCGCGAGAACCTGCCGCATGCGAAGGTGTCGGGCGGCGTATCGAACGTGTCGTTCAGCTTCCGCGGCAACGACCCGGCGCGCGAAGCGATCCACACCGTGTTCCTGTACCACGCGATCAAGGCCGGCATGACGATGGGTATCGTCAACGCGGGCATGATCGGCGTGTACGACGAACTGGACCCGGGGCTGCGCGAGCACGTCGAGGACGTGGTGCTCAACCGCCGCGCGGACGCGACCGAGCGCATGATCGAACTGGCCGGCACCCTCAAGGCCGGCGGCAACAAGCAGGAACAGAACCTCGAATGGCGCAATGCGCCGGTCGACAAGCGCCTGGCGCACGCGCTGGTGCATGGCATCACGCAGTGGATCGTCGAGGACACCGAAGAAGCGCGCCAGCAGCTGGCCAATGCGGGCGGGCGCCCGATCCAGGTGATCGAAGGCCCGCTCATGGACGGCATGAACATCGTGGGCGACCTGTTCGGGCAAGGGAAGATGTTCCTGCCGCAGGTGGTCAAGTCGGCGCGCGTGATGAAGCAGGCGGTGGCGCACCTGATCCCGTTCATCGAAGAGGAAAAGAAAGAGCAGGAGCGCCTGACCGGCGTGGTGGCCAAGCCGAAGGGCAAGATCGTGGTCGCCACCGTCAAGGGCGACGTGCACGACATCGGCAAGAACATCGTCTCGGTGGTCCTGCAATGCAATAACTTCGAAGTGGTGAACATGGGCGTGATGGTGCCGGCGTCCGAGATCCTGGCGCGCGCCAAGATCGAGAACGCGGACATCGTGGGCCTGTCGGGCCTGATCACCCCGTCGCTGGAAGAGATGGCGCACGTGGCGCGCGAAATGCAGCGCGACCCGTACTTCCGCGAGCGCAAGATCCCGCTCCTGATCGGCGGCGCCACCACCAGCCGCGCGCACACGGCAGTGAAGATCGCCCCGCATTACGAAGGCCCGGTGATCTACGTTCCGGACGCCTCGCGCTCGGTATCGGTGGCCCAGTCGCTGATGTCGGCGGACGGGCGCGACGCCTACCTGGCCGAGATCGCGGCCGACTACCAACGCATCCGCGAGCAGCACGCCAACAAGAAGGCGCTGCCGATGGTCACGCTGGAGCAGGCGCGCGCGAACAAGGCGAAGCTGGACTACGCCCCGGTCAAGCCGAAGTTCATCGGCCGGCGCGAGTTCCGCAACGTGGACCTGGCCGCCATTGCGCGCTACATCGACTGGGGCCCGTTTTTCCAGACCTGGGACCTGGCAGGCCCCTACCCCGCGATCCTGCACGACCCGGTGGTGGGCGAGGCCGCGTCCAAGCTGTTCGAGGAAGGCCAGGCGCTGCTCAAGCAGATCATCGAGGGCCGCTGGCTCACCGCCAACGGCACGATCGCGCTGCTGCCGGCGAACACGGTGGGCGACGACGACATCGAGATCTACACCGACGATTCACGCGAGCAGGTGGCGTTCACCTGGTACGGCCTGCGCCAGCAGGGCGTCAAGCCGGTGGTGGACGGCGAGCAGAAGCCGAACCGGTGCCTGGCCGACTTCATTGCGCCCAGGTCGTCGGGCATTGCCGACTACATCGGCATGTTCGCCGTCACCGCGGGGCTGGGCGTGGAGAAGCACGAGCAGCGCTTCCTGAAGGCGAACGACGACTACTCCGCCATCATGCTCAAGTCGCTGGCCGACCGCCTGGCCGAGGCCTTTGCCGAGTACCTGCACGAACGCGTGCGCACCGACCTGTGGGGCTATGCGTCCGACGAGAAGCTGTCGAACGAGGAGCTGATCGGCGAGCGCTACAAGGGCATCCGCCCTGCCCCGGGGTATCCGGCCTGCCCCGAGCACACGGTCAAGCGCCCGCTGTTCGACACGCTGCAGGCCGGCGAGATCGGCATGGAGCTCACGGATGCGTTCGCGATGTATCCGGCGGCGGCGGTGTCCGGCTTCTACTTCTCGCACCCGCAGTCCACCTACTTCGTGGTCGGGAAGATCGGGCAGGACCAGCTCGAGGACATGGCGCGCCGGCGCGGCATGGACAAGGCCGAGCTGGAGCGCTACCTGGCGCCGAACCTGTCGTAATCCGCAGGGTGGGCGGGTCTCCCGCCCACGCGTTCAACTCCCGCTTGCGTTGCCTGTGCGCTGGCTCTGATTGAACGCGTGGGCAGAATCTGCCCACCCTACACCCCAAGGCTGGCGCACGGATGCTCGGCATGGGTCCCGGCCTTCGCCGGGACGACGGCTCTATTGGTCTTCCTGCCTGAACTTCCACATGGCCAGCGCGGCGAACATCACCGCAAAGCCCAGCAGCGCCAGCGTCGCCGGCCCGGCCACTTCCATGCCGAAGCCGCGCCAGGTCACCGCGTCGAGCCCGTCCACCGCCCAGCGCGTCGGCATCGCGAGCGAGACATGCTGCATCCACGGCGGGAACATGAACGAGGGCATCCACGCGCCGCCGGCCATCACCATCAGCAGCGTCGCGACCATGGAGATGCCGCGCGCCGCCTCCGGCGTCTTGCCCCATGCCGCAATCAACAGCCCGAACCCGGCGGTCATCGCCGCAAACGCGAACACCACGCACACGAAGCCGGCCACGCTGGCCACATGCACGCCAAAGCCCAGCACCGCCACGACGAACACTGCGCACATCAGGCCGAATGCGATCAGCGCGGTGGACGCGGCGCGCGCCAGCAGCACGGTGGTAAGCGACACGGGCGCAGCCAGCAGCCGGTTCCACACGCCGCTGCGCTTGGCCAGCAGCACGCCGATGCCCATGTCGATCCCCATGAACAGGATGAACTGCACGGCCATGCCGGCGAACGAATGCGCGTAGCCGTTGTAGCCCTCGGCGGCAGGCCCCGCCTTCATCGGCTCGTCGTTGGTCGAAAACGGCATCGACAGACCGGCCGATTCAGCCTTGCCGTTGTCCTGCAAGCTGACGTGGTAGTTCTTCACGCTGCCCAGCAGGTCGCGCAGGGCCTTCGCGTCGGCGTCCGGCCGCTTGTCCAGCTCGCGCAGCCCGCGGTCGGCCAGCTCGGCCCCGCGCCGGCCGCCGAACATTTCGCTGCTGACGACTTGCATCACCTGTTGCGTCAGCATTCCCTTGACCATCGCCAGCACCGCTTTTTGCGACGGGTCGTACAGCAGGCGCACCTGCGGCTTGTCGGCCACGCCGAACAGCGCCTCGCCGGCGGCGTCGCCAAAGCCGGCAGGAATCACGATGGCCACGCCCTGCTTGCCCTTGCTGACGGCGGCCTCGGCCTCCGGCAGCGTCATGGACGCCAGGTGCAGGCTCGGGTCGGCGCGCAGGCCGGCCTCGATTTTTGCGGCGACGTCGCTGCTGTCCTGCATGACGAGCGCAACGTCGATCGTCCCCTTGTCGCCGGCGCCGCCGGTCAGGTAGCCGAAGAAGGCGCCGATCAGGATCGGCATCACCAGGCTCACGAGCAGGCGCCGGCGGTCGGACAGGAACAGGATCAGGTCCTTGCGGACAAGTGCAATCAAGGCGGTCATGTCAGTCGCGCAGCGAGCGCCCGGTAAGGTTGAGGAAGATGTCTTCGAGGCTGGCGCGGGCGGTGGCGAAATGATGGATCCGGTAGCCGTTCTTTTCCAGCCAGGCCAGCAGCGAGACCGCGTCGTCCGGGTCGGCCAGCCGCACCTCGTACGCCGTGCCGTTGGCGCTGATGCCCGCCACCCCGGCCTCGCCGCGCAGGCGTTCCAGGTGCTCTTCCTTGAGCGGCTCGCGCAGCTCGAAACGCAGCGCGGCCTGCGCCGGCAGCAGCTCGCGCAGCGCCGCCGGGCTCTCGTCGGCCAGCACCTTGCCGTGGTCCATGATGACGATGTGGTCGGCCAGCCGCTCGACCTCCTCCATGTAGTGGCTGGTGTACACCAGCGAGCGCCCTTCGCGCTTGAGCTGTTCGAGCGTGTCGAAGATGGCGTTGCGGCTTTGCGGGTCCACGCCCACCGTCGGCTCGTCCAGGATCAAGAGCTGCGGCTCGTGCAGCAGCGCGCAGGCGATGTTCAGGCGCCGCTTCATCCCGCCCGAGAACGTGGCGACCTTGTCGCGCGCGCGGTCCTCCAGGTTGGCCAGCGCCAGCGCCGCCTTGCAGCGTTCGGTCAGCCGCGCGCCCGCCAGGCCATACAGGGCGCCGAACAGGCGCAGGTTTTCAAGCGCGGGCAGCTCCTCGTACAGCGCCAGGTCTTGCGGCACCAGCCCGATGCGGCCCTTGGCGCGCATCGCATCCGGGCTGATTGGCTCGCCGGCCAGCAGCACCTCGCCGGCGTCAAGCCGCACCAGGCCGCACAGCATGCCGACCGTGGTCGATTTGCCGGCGCCGTTCGGGCCAAGCAGCCCGAGCGTTTGCCCGGCCAGTACGCGCAGCGATACGCCATCGACGGCGCGCCGCTCGCCGTAGGATTTCACCAGGTTTGAAGCACTCAACAGGACATCGGGCATCCGGCCTCCGCATTGTTGGATGATTAACGGTTGCCGAGAGTGTCCACTTGATATTGTCTTTACGCAAGTCCCCCTTATGTCCGCCAGCGAACTTACCGGCGAATTTGTTGCCAAACGCACTGCGGGAATGGCCCGCAAAGGAGGTTCATCATGGCACTGCGTTTCTCGACCAGGCGATGGCAGGACCAACTCATCCTGCTGCTTGGTATCTGGCTGTTCGTTTCACCGATGGCGTTGGGCTATCCCGGCTCGTCGCCGGTGGCTATCAACGGCTTCGTCGCGGGACTGATCATGGCTGCGCTGGCCATCTTCGACCTGTACAAGACCTACATCTGGGCCGTGCTGCTCAACCTGATCGTGGGGATCTGGACGGCGGTGTCGCCCTGGCTCATCAACGTGCAGGACCGGCGCATGACGGCCAGCCTGCTTATCGTCGGCATTGCCACCGTGGTGCTGGCGCTGTGGGAGATGCGCACCGACCCCGAGCTGCATGCGCAGTGGGTGGGAACCGGCACGGCAAGCTGAGGCGGTGCATCATGCAGGGTGGGCGGGTTGCCCGCCCACCCTGCCAAAAGCCGGCATCAACCCGGCTGGATCATGGCGCGGTAGCCGATCGGCCCCTCACCGCTATAGGTGATGCCGCCGTTGAAGGTCTTGCCGCCGTCGCCCGAGGTGATGCTGGCCGCCACCACCTGCTGGCCGGCGCGGCAGCCGATCAGCCAGATGCCGCCCGGATGCCACGGGGCCGACGAGCCACCCCACTGGTTCTCGACCTGGTAGTTGTTGCCGGCGACCATCGTGGCGCGAAAACCGATCGGCCCTTCGCCCACGTACTGCATGGTGCCGTTCAGGGTCTTGCCGTTGTCGTTGGAGGCAATGTTCAGCGCGATCACCGCCTGGTCACGGCAGCCCAGCACCCACACGCCGCCCTGGTGCCACGGCGCGGCCGAGCCGCCCCACTGGTTCTCGGCCAGGTACACGCCGCCGTCGGCCAGCTGGCTCTTGAAGCCGATCGGGCCTTCGCCGGCGTAGGTCATGGTGCCGGCCATGGTCTGGCCGCCGTCACCGGACTCGATGTTCAGCGCGACCACGTTCTGGCCGGCGCGGCAGCCGATCACCCAGGTGCCGCCCGGATGCCACGGCGCCGAGTTGCCGCCCCACTGGTTTTCGACGATGTAGGTGTTGGCCTGGGTGAGCGTGGCGCGCACGCCGATGGCGCCCTCGCCCGCGTATTTCATCTGGCCCGTGAAGGTCTTGCCGCCGTCGCCGGACGTGAGGTTGAGGGCGACGACGTTCTGGCCGGAACGGCAGCCGAGGACCCACATGCCGCCTTCCTGCCACGGCGCGGACGAGCCGCCCCACTGGTTTTGAACATGATGGAGATTATTCGATGCCTTGCTCGTTTTGGACATGTTTCACCCCTCCTGAACCATGGTGTTGCAGCAGTTCGGCGCTGCCCCGGATTTCGGTTTTGTCTTACATTCGTTGTCAGAAAAACACCGACAGGGAGGCCATTCTGCGCGTTCCGGCCGCAGGCGTGGCCTATCAACTATGAGGGGTGAAAAAACCAAAACAGGCAGCGTGCATAAGGGCTGCCGGGCAGCGGCTCAGGCGTCCGCGGGCAGCGGTGCGCCGTCCACGAACACCTTCAGTTCGCCGGGCGCGAAGTCGGTCCACTGCTCGTTCTTGGTCAGCGGCTCGGTGACGATGATGGCGACGCGGTCGCGCGGGGTGGTGACGGTGGAAAAATCGACCGACAGGTCCTCGTCGGCCAGGTGGGCGTGCGCGAACGGGTGCTGGCGCACGATGTAGCACAGCTTGGTCGAGCAGTGCGCGAACAGCGCGGTGCCGTCGGACAGCATCATGTTGAAGGTGCCGTGCCGCGCGATGCGCTGCGCCAGTTCGGCCACGGCCGCGCGCAAGGCCGGCAGTGCCGGCGCGCGGTCGGGAAAGCGCGCCCGCAGTTCCTGCAGCAGGTAGCAGAACGCCAGTTCGCTGTCGGTGTTGCCGACCGGGCGGAACGGCCCGGTGAGCGCGGGCGCGAAGTCCTTCAGGTCGCCGTTGTGGGCGAACACCCAGTAGCGGCCCCACAGCTCGCGCACGAACGGGTGGCAGTTCTCCAGCGCCACCTGGCCCTGGGTGGCCTTGCGGATGTGCGCGATGACGTTGGTGGATTTGATCGGGTAGCGCTTGATGAGTTCGGCGATCGGCGAGTCGATCGCGGCCTCGTGGTCGACAAAATGGCGCACCCCGGCGCCTTCGAAGAATGCGATGCCCCAGCCGTCACGGTGGGTATCGGTGCGCCCGCCACGGTGGGCAAAGCCGGTGAAGCTGAAAACGATGTCCGTGGGGACGTTGCAATTCATTCCGAGAAGCTGGCACATGGCTGCAAGCTTACCATGTGTCAGCGCTGCCGGGCCGCTTGCCAAGCCGGCCCGGCAGGTGGCGCTTAGTGCAGCACCACCGGCTGGCTCATCAGGGTGTCATACGAGCCCAGGAAGTCGTCGATTTCTTCCATGGTCGGCTCGCTCGCGATCAGGTTGTTGACGTCGCGCCGGAAGGCTTGCGCCAGTCTGCCGCCGATGAATGCCTCGCGCCGTCCAGCCTTGTCGACGATTTCATAGCCGCCAAAGCGCAGGGCTTCGAGATTCCGGTCGGCGCCGAATTCGACCACGCTGTACTGTTCGCTGTTGTAGATCATGTTCATGATGACTCCTCCCGATCAGAGTTGTGTGGCGACCAGCCGCCGGCGGCGGACGGCTGGCTTGTCACTTCAGTGAAGAAGTGGGGCTGGGCCGAACCGATTTCAAGAGTGCTAATTCGGCGCCAGTTCCAACAGCTGATCGTATGGCGCGCTGCACAGCCACGATCGCAACTGACCAAGATGTTCCGCGTTCGCCAGCCCGATGAACAGCCGGGCCGGGCGGCGGCGCAGGAGACGATTTAATGTTACACGCAAAACCAGATTCCCGGTGCAGCACAGGCAACCGGGAGCGATGCGTTCAATCAACAGTGAGGGGGACGGTACGAGGACCGGCTGGCCGTCGGGCAAGCCTTCGAGAATGACGGCGGAAAGTGCTCCGTCGTGGTGCAGGCGCGCCGCGATCGCCTGCTCGCGGTCATGGCAGGACGGGCCGGTGACCAGGGTGGTGGTCACGCGCCGGCCGGTCATCCTTGTTTTTTAGCAAGCTTGCCCGGCTCGACGCCGAGCTGCTTGAGCTTGCGGTACAGGTGGGTGCGCTCCAGGCCCGTCTTTTCGGCCACGCGCGTCATGCTGCCGCCTTCGCGCCCGAGGTGGTGCTCGAAGTACATGCGCTCGAACGCATCGCGCGCCTCGCGCAGGGGCAGGTCGAAGCTGAGCGTGTAACCATGGCCGTGCGCGTCGCTGGCGGTGGCCATGCCGATCATGCGGCCGTTGATGGCCGGCGCCGGCGCCGCCGCGCTGAACATGGGGCTGGGCGCAGCCACACTCTCTTCGCTCGGTGCTGCCGCGATCGGGCGCGGGGCAATGGCCGGGGCGCGCGCCACTTCTTGCGCACGGGTAAGACCTTGCTGCACCGCCTTCAGCAGTTTTTGCAGCGCGATTGGTTTCTCCAGGAAATTCAGTGCGCCGATCCGGGTTGCCTCGACCGCCGTGTCGATGGTCGCGTGGCCGGACATCATGATGACCGGCATCGTCAGCAAGCCGTCGCGCTGCCATTCCTTGAGCAGCGTGACGCCATCGGTATCGGGCATCCAGATGTCGAGCAGCACGAGGTCGGGCGCGCCCACGGCGCGCGCCTCGCGCGCCTGCTGCGCGTTCTCGGCCAAGGTGATCGCATGGCCTTCGTCGCCCAGGATCTCCGAGAGCAGCTCCCGGATTCCCATTTCATCGTCTACTACGAGTATGTTCGCCATGTGTGTGCCTTCCAGATCTCACCCATCAACAGGCATGATTTTATGCGCGATTTACGCTGCGGCCAAGTTCGCCTCAGGCGCTAACTTTAACAGCAAAATGAACACGGAAGCGCCGGTTCCATCGGCACGGTTCGATATATCGATCCGGCCACCATGTTCGTCGATGATCTTCTTGACCATCGGCAGTCCCAGGCCGGTGCCGCGCGCCTTCGACGTGACATAGGGTTCGAACGCGCGCGACAGGATCTTGGGCGCGAAACCGGGGCCGTTGTCCACGATCGACATGCGCACCGCGGTGCCGGCGGCGCCGTCCGCGCCCTGGTAGTGGATCGCCTCGGTGGTCAGGTCGATGCGCGGCACAGGTGCGCCTTCGCCGCGGTCGGTCAGTGCGTCCTGCGCGTTCTGCAGCAGGTTGTGGATCACCTGGCGCAGCTGGGTGGCGTCGCCCATTACGTGCGGCAAACCGGGCGCCAGCGCGGCATGGATCACGTCCGAGTCGTCGCCCGCCTGATACAGGCGCAGGATCTCCTCGATCAGCGCGTTCAGGTCGAGCGGCTCGAGCACCGCCGGCGGCGCCTTGGCGTAGTCGCGGAAGTCGTCCACCATGCGCTTCATCGCGGCCACCTGGTTGACGATGGTGGTGGCGCCCTTGTCCAGCAACTCCGATTCCTTGGGCGGCAGGTGCGGCGCAAGCTTCATCTGCATGCGCTCGGCCGCCAGCTGGATCGGCGTGAGCGGGTTCTTGATCTCGTGCGCCAGGCGCCGCGCCACCTCGCCCCAGGCGACCGAGCGCTGCGCCGAGATCACGTCCGAGATGTCGTCGAACACCACGATGAAGCCGCTGCCCGCGCCCACCGGCAGGCGCGAGCCGCGCGCCAGCAGGGTGATGTCGTGGTCCTCGGGCGAGCCCGGCCGGCGCGGCACCTCGATCTGCTGCTGCCAGTGCGCGTGCAGGCGGCTGCCGGCGGCGGACTGCGCGCTCTGGGCCGAAAATGCGCGGTTGACGATGCCGGCCAAGCCTTCCAGCCCCTCGATCTCGTCCAGCGGCCGGTCGGCCAGCGCGCCCGCCTCCACCTGCAGGATGCGGTGCGCAGCGTCGTTGGTGTTGACCACCACGCCGTCGGCATCCATCACGATCACGCCGGCGGACATGTTGGCCAGCACCGATTCCAGGTGCGCCTTGGCCGACTGCAGCGCGGCGCGGTTGCGCTCGACCGCGCTCCTGGCCTCGAACAGCTGGCCGGTCATGGCGTTGAACGACTGCGTCAGCGTGCCCAGCTCGTCCTTCGTTTCGACGATCGGGCGCGGCGACAGGTCGCCCTCGGCCACCGCGCGCGTGCCCTCGGCCAGCACCAGGAGCGGCTGGGCCAGGTTTTCGGCGATCAGGAAAGCGCTGGCGAGCGCGCCGAACATGGCCAGCAGCAGCGTGAGGGTGAGCGTTTCGAGGTACATCTTGCGCAAACCGACACGTGCCACGAAGCGCTCCTGGTATTCGCTGTACGCGGTGCGCAGCACCTCGGCGTTGGAGGCCAGGTTGACCGGCACCGACTGCAGCAACTGCAGGTAGCGCGGCGCGGCGCCCGGCGGCTCGGGCACCGCGCGCACCACGCGCAGGCGCAGCCCGGTGGCCGCGTCCAGCGCATTGCCTTCGCCGGGCGCCTCGCGGAAGTCGCGCTCGATGCCGCCCTCGGCGTGCGCGTACCCGGCGGGCATGCCGGCCTGGCGCAGGATCGCGGGCGTGGGCAGGTCGGCCGACAGGTCGGCCCCGCGCGTGCTGGACGCGACAGCCAGCACCTTGCCTTCGGCGTCGAGCAGAATGGCGCTTTGTATGCCGGAGGTGTCGTTGACGGCGCGCCTGAGCACCGCCTTGGCGTGCAGGTCGCTCTGCCCGGCCAATGCAGCCGAGGTGCTCTCGGCGGTGGCCGACAGCTCGGACAGCGCCTCGTCCAGCGCGGCGTGGCCCAGGTTCAGCCCCGATTCGAGCGCCGCCTCGATCTTCACGTCGAACCAGGACTCGATCGAGTGCGACACGAAACGCACCGAGACCATGAAGATGACCAGTCCCGGCAGGATGCCAATCACGGCGAACAGCAGCACCAGCCGCGCCATCAGCCTGGAGCCGAACTTGCCCGCCCGGTAGCGACGCACCAGCCGCACCAGCGCCACGATCACGAGCACCAGCATGCCGGCCGCCGTCACGGCATTGAGCCCAAGCAGCCACGAGTAGTTGCGGTCGAAGAAACCGGAGTTGTCGGACGCGGAGGCCAGCAGGAACAGCAGGATGGAGACGATCGCCGCGCCGACCACCAACGCATAGCGGAAAGCCTGGTTCACGCTTTACTCTGCCTTATAGGTGAAGGTTTTCTTGCTGGACGTGAGCCGCCAGTCGGAGTTGTTGAAGGCATTCACCTGCAGCGGCTTTTGCAGGTATTCGCGGTCCATGAACATGCGCAGCGTGACATTGTACGTCTCGCCGGGTTTGAGCGCGCCCTTGGGCGCGATCAGCCAGCGGCTGCGGCGGATCATGAACAAGGCCTCATCCAGGGTGGGAAAGCTCTGCTGCACGCTGCCCATCACCCGCACGTGGTACTGCCGGGTGAGCACGTCGTACTTGATGCTGATGGTCTGGCGCTGCGAGACCGCCTTCTCGTCGGTCCACCACCAGCGCGGGCGGGTCAGCTCGATCTCGGTGGTGAAGTACAGCGGCACCGACAGCTGCAGCGCGTTTTCCAGCCCGTGCGGCAGCTCGAACGCGTAGGCGGCGTTCAGGCGGTAGCCGTCGTCGGAGGACTCGATGACCGCGCGCGTGATGTCGATCCCGTCGGACGCCTGCGCCTGCGCGCACGCGAACGCCAGCAGGAGCTGGCAGGCGAGAAGGCGTAATAAGCGTACGATCACGAGTGGGGCCAGTGCCTATTAGTTAGTACTTGTTGTCAGAGACCGGCTACGCCCGCTTCTGGAACAGGGCGTAGAACAAACCGTCATGATCCTCTCCGGCGGCACTGGCCGGAAGGAGCTGGCCGGGCGCGTCCAGCCGGATCGCGCCGTGGCGAACCGCGAACGCGGCCGCCTGCGCCTCCGATTCCTGGGGCCACAGCGAGCAAGTCACGAACAGCAATTTACCATCGGGGCGGAGCATCTGCCACACATTGTCGAGTATTTCGGACGAAAGTGTTGCAAGTTGGAGCGTGTCGGATTTACGCCGCAACCAGCGGATGTCAGGGTGGCGCCGCACAATGCCCGATGCGGTGCAGGGCACGTCGGCGAGGATGCGGTCGAACAGCTGGCCGTCCCACCAGTCGCGGTCCTGCGCCCCGCCCGCGACCAGTCTGGCGGACAGGCCCAGGCGGCCCAGATTCTCGCCCACGCGGCGCAGGCGCTCGGGGTCGGCGTCGACCGCGGTCAGGTCCACGCCGGCCAGCTCCAGGATGTGCCCGCTCTTGCCGCCGGGAGCGGCGCAGGCGTCCAGCACGCGCATGCCATCCTGCAGGTCCAGCAGCGGCGCGGCCAGCTGGGCGCCGGCGTCCTGCACCGACACCACGCCGTCATGAAAACCGGGGATCCTGGACACGTTGATGGCCTGCTCCAGGCGCACCGCCGCCGGCCCGACCTGCGCCGCGCGGATGCCGGCGCCGGCCAGCACGTCCAGGTAGTCGGACACGCTGCTCTTGCGGCGGTTCACGCGCAGGGTCAGCGGCGGGTGGACGTTGCCGGCCTCGAGGATGTCCTGCCACTTGTCCGGATAGGCGGCGCGGGTGGCGTCGATCCACCACTGCGGGTAATTCCAGCGGGCCGGCGGCTCGCGCAGCGCGTCGGCCAGCAGGGCGTCGCGCTCGCGCTGGAAGCGGCGCAGCACCGCGTTCACCATCGCTTTGGCATGGGCGAAGTCGGGGTGGGCGGCGGCCGCGCGCACGGCCTGGTCAACCACCGTGAAGGCTTCGTAGGGTGGCGCCTCGCCGGCCGGCGGGTCCAGCAGCGCCAGCGCGCAGCCCAGCAACCCGGCCAGCATCGGCGGTTCGGGCGCCTTGGACGTCATCAGGCCGATCAGCGCGTCGGTGCGGCCGAGCTGGCGCATGGCGCGGTAGGCGATGTCCTGGATCGCGCCGCGCGATTGCGGCTCGGCGTCGAAGGCCGCAAACACGGCGGCCAGCGCCTGCGGCAGCGCGCTTCCCGCACGCACCCGGGCCACGCTGCTGGCCGCGCCCAGGAGCGCAAAGGCGAGCGAATCGCCCGGCAGCTCGGGGCAAAAGTCGAGCTGGTGGACCGCCTTGACCTCGTAGCTGTGGCGCAGTCGCGGCCCAAGCTCGGCTTGCGGCGCGGCGGCAGCCGGTGCCGGCCGCGCCGGCTTTGGCGAAGCCGGCCTTGGCCCGGCCGGCTTGCCCGGCCCCGGCTTCGGCCCGGCGGCTTTCGACTGCCCGGCGCGGGCCGGCCCCGCTTTGGCGGGCGCGGCCTTGGACCGGGGCTTGAGGGTGAGCGTCGGGCGCTTTTCGGTCATGGCGATCGTGGATGCATAAAGGACGGCCATTGTACCGGCTTCGCCTTTGGCCAGGCTTAAACCGTCGCGCCGCGGCGCGCCCTGGCGGTATTCGGCGCTGCGGCAAACCAGTATAATGGACGATATTTTGCCTGTGGCGCGGCCACGGCCCGAACCCTTTACAGACGAACCACCATGCTCGCCCAACAAAAACAAGAAATCGCTGCCCTGTTCCAGGCCGCCCTTGCGCCGATCATCGCCGGCAGCGATTTGACCCCGAATATCGTCCTGGAGCGCCCGCGCGACCCGTCGCACGGCGACATCGCCTGCAATATCGCCATGCAGCTGGCCAAGCCGCTCAAGACCAACCCGCGCGAGCTGGCCACGCGCCTGGTCGCCGCCCTGCTTGCCGAGCCCGCCGCACAGGGGCTGGTGGAATCGGCCGACGTGGCCGGCCCCGGCTTCATCAACCTGCGCGTGGCGGCCAGTGCCAAGCAGTCGGTGGTGCGCACCATCCTGCAGCAGGGCGAGGGCTACGGCCGCAGCACCGCCGGCACCGGCAAGCACGTGATCATCGAATTCGTGTCCGCCAACCCGACCGGCCCGCTGCACGTGGGCCACGGCCGCCAGGCCGCGCTGGGCGACGCGCTGTCGTCGCTGTTCGAGTCGCAGGGCCACCAGGTCACGCGCGAGTTCTACTACAACGACGCGGGCGTACAGATTCTCACGCTGGCCAACTCGGTGCAGGCGCGCGCACGGGGCTTCCGTCCGGGCGACACGGAATGGCCCGAGTCGGCCTACAACGGCGACTACATCCAGGACATCGCCGACGACTTCCTGGCCAGGAAGACCGTCTCGGCCAGCGATGGCCAGCCGGCCACCGCCAGCGGCGCCACCGACGACCTCGAATCGATCCGCCGCTTCGCGGTGACCTACCTGCGCAACGAGCAGGACATCGACCTGCAGGCTTTCGGTGTCAAGTTCGACAATTACTACCTCGAGTCTTCGCTCTACACCGACGGCAAGGTCGAGGCGACCGTCAAGGCGCTGGTCGATTCGGGCAAGACCTACGAACAGGAAGGCGCGCTGTGGCTCAAGACCACCGACTACGGCGACGACAAGGACCGCGTGATGCGCAAGTCCGACGGCACCTACACCTACTTCCTGCCGGACGTGGCCTACCACATCGAGAAATTCCGCCGCGGCTTCACCAAGGCGATCAACGTGCAGGGAAGCGACCACCACGGCACCATCGCGCGCGTGCGCGCCGGCCTGCAGGCGGTGAACATCGGCATCCCGCAGGGCTACCCCGACTACGTGCTGCACAAGATGGTCACCGTGATGAAGAACGGCGAAGAGGTCAAGATCAGCAAGCGCGCCGGCTCCTACGTAACCGTGCGCGACCTGATCGAATGGTCGGGCAACGGCGACATCACGCGCGGGCGCGACGCGGTGCGCTTCTTCCTCATCTCGCGCAAGGCCGATACCGAATTCGTGTTCGACGTGGACGTGGCGCTCAAGACCAGCGACGAGAACCCGGTGTACTACGTGCAGTACGCCCATGCCCGCATCTGTTCGGTGCTGGCGCAGTGGGGCGGCGATGAAGCGGCGCTGGCGGGCGTGGACCTGGCCCCGCTGACCGCCCCGCGCGAAGCGACGCTGCTGGCCACCCTGGCCGCCTACCCCGAAATGCTCGAGCGCGCGCTGGCCGAACTGGGCCCGCACCAGGTCGCGTTCTACCTGCGCGAGCTGGCCGGCGAACTGCACGGCTACTACAACGCCGAGCGCGTGCTGGTGGACGACGAGGCGCTCAAGCTGGCGCGCCTGGCACTCTTGGCGGCAACCCGCCAGGTGCTGCGCAACGGCCTGGCCCTGATCGGCGTATCCGCACCCAACAAGATGTAACCAGAGAAGGCGTCAATGACCGTCCAGCACCCACTCCACAGCCGCCAGCGTGGCAGCACGCTCACCGGCATCATCATCGGCCTGATCATCGGCCTTGCCATCGCGGTGGCGGTGGCGCTGGCGATCACCAAAGGCGCCTCGCCGTTCACCGACAAGGCGGTCAAGACTGGCCGCCCGGCAGACCCGGAGCCGGGCCAGGCGACCGACCCGAACAAGCCGCTGTACAGCAACCGCGACGCCGCGCGCGAAGCGAACAAGGAACTGAGCGCGCGCGCCGCCCGCAGCGGCAACGCGGCCGACGCCGACCCGCTGGGCACCGCGATCGCCGGCATGAAGGAGCCGGCGCCGCAAGCGGCGGCCGAGACGCCGCGCGCCGCGCCAGCACCTGCGCCTGCCGCCCCCGCCGCGGCCCCGGCAGCCGGCGGCGACGGCTATGTGTACTACCTGCAGGCCGGCGCGTTCCGCGAAATGGCCGACGCCGAAAGCGCCAAGGCCAAGCTGGCCCTGCTCGGCTTCGAGGCCAGCATCAGCGACCGCACCAGCGATTCGGGCGTGCTGCACCGCGTGCGCATGGGCCCGTACAACCAGGTCGAGGCAATGAACAAGGCCAGGGCCAAGCTGCTCGACAGCGGCGTGGACGTGGCCATCGTCCGCAACCAGAAATAGGGAGCTTCCCATGCGCCTGCTGCGCCGCCTGCTGATCGCCTGCGCCCTGCTCGGCTTCGTTTCGGCCGCAGGCGCCTCCCCCAATGCGCCCGCGGCCGGCGTCGAATACCTGGTGCTGCCGGCCGCGCAGCCGACGGACGCCGGCGACAAGGTCGAAGTGACCGAGTTCTTCGCCTACTACTGCCCGCACTGCAACGCCTTCGAGCCGGTGCTGGCGGCCTGGGTCAAAAAGCAGGGCGCGAACATCGTGTTCAAGCGCGTGCACATCACGCGCGACATGAACGTGTTGCCGCAACAGCGCCTGTTCTACACGCTCGAGGCGCTGGGCCTGCTGGAGCAGTACCACGCCAAGGTGTTCGCCGCGATGCACGAAAGCCGCCTGCCGCTCAATACCGACGAAGCCGTGTTCGACTGGGCGAGCAAGGCCGGCATCGACCGCGCCCGTTTCATCGACACCTACCGTTCGTACGGCGTGCAGGCGCGCATGTACCAGGCCAACGCCAAGATGCAGGCCTACGGCATCAACCAGTGGCCGATGGTCGCCGTCGGCGGCCGCTACCTGACCTCGCCCTACCACGCCCACCTGGGGCAAACCGAACAGGTCGCCGAGAGCCAGATGCAGCAGGAGGCGCTGCAGGTGATGGACTACCTGGTCGCACGCGCGAAAGCGGACAAGAAATGACCCATGCCGCCGGCAGCATGGACCGTGTGTTCATCACCGGCGCATCGAGCGGCATCGGCGCCGCGCTGGCGCGCCGCTACGCGCAGCAAGGCGCCACGCTTGGCCTGGCCGCGCGCCGCCGCGAACTGCTGGAAGAACTGGCCGCCAGCCTGCCCAATCCCGAACGCCACCGCGTGTACGCGCTCGACGTGCTCGACCGTCCTGCGCTGGCGGCCGCCGCGCAGGACTTCATCGGCGCGCTCGGCGGCGCCGACATCGTGATCGCCAACGCCGGCATCTCGCACGGCACGCTCACCGACCGCGCGGAAGACCTTGGCGTGTTCGACGCCGTGTTCGCCACCAACGTCAACGCCACCGTGGCCACCTTCGCTCCCTTCGTCGAGGCGATGAAGGCCCAGCCGGGTCCGCGCCGGCTGGTGGGTATCGCCAGCGTGGCCGGCATCCGCGGCCTGCCCGGCGCCGGCGCCTACAGCGCATCGAAGGCGGCGGTCATCTCGTACTGCGAGTCGCTGCGGCTCGAACTGAAGCAACATGGCATCCCGGTCGTGACCATCGCGCCGGGATACATCGATACACCAATGACCCGTCACAACCAATACCCGATGCCCTTCCTGATGCCGGTGGATCGCTTCGCCGAACTGGCGGTGCGCGCCATCGGCCGCGGCGACAGCTACCGTGTCATCCCGTGGCAGATGGGCGTCGTCGCCAAGCTGCTGCGGCTGCTGCCCAATCCGCTGTACGACGCCCTGTTCCACAAGGCGCCGCGCAAGGCGCGCAAGGCGGCGCCATGAACGCCGCATCGATCGCCGCGCTGTCCACGAGCGGCGTGCAAGTCGAAGTGGTGCCTGAAACCGGATCGACCAACGTCGACCTGCTGGCGCGCGCAGGCGCTCTCGCGCAGCCGCTGCTGCTGGTGGCCGAGAACCAGACCGCGGGGCGCGGGCGCGCCGGGCGCAGCTGGCTGTCAGCGCCCGGCCATTCGCTGACCTTTTCGCTGGCGTGGAAGTTCGAGTCCGGGCCGCAGGCGCTGTCCGGACTGCCGCTGGCGGTGGGCGTGGCCTTGGCCGAAACGCTCGGCCGGCTCGGCGTGCAGGTACGCCTGAAGTGGCCGAACGACCTGCTCAAGGATGGCGACAAGCTGGCCGGCATCCTGATCGAGACGGCGGCCGCGCCGGGCCCGGGGATCTGGGCCGTGATCGGCGTGGGCCTGAACCTCGTGATGCCCGACGAACTCGAACGCGAGATCGGACGCGCCGTGTCCGCCGTCCCGTGGCTGGCGCGCATGGACCGCGACGAACTGATAGCGGCGCTCCTGGACGGCCTGGCCGCAATGCTGCGCCAGTTCGAACGCACCGGGTTTTCCGCCTTTGCCGCGCGCTGGAACCTGCTGCACGCCTACCAGGGCGACACGGTCCGCATCCTCGACCGCGGCGCAGTGCTGCACGAAGGCGTGGCCGCCGGCGTGGACGACACGGGCCGGCTGCTGCTCGACACCAGCGAGGGCCGCATCGCGATCGCCGCCGGCGACGTCTCGCTGCGGCTGAAGGAGTGACGATGCTGCTGCTGGTGGACGCGGGCAACACGCGGGTCAAGTGGGCGCTGGCCGACATGGCGGCGGCCCCGGGCGAGTGGCTGGCGCAAGGGGCGGTCGCGCACGCCGCGCTCGACACGCTGTCGCAGTCCTGGCAGGGCATGCACATCGCGCGCGCCATCATCTCCAACGTGGCGGGAGCAGAGCTGCGCGCGCGGCTCGGCGCGCTGCTGCCGACGGTGCCGACGGAGTGGTTCGCGTCGAGCGCGCACCGCGCCGGACTCACGAACGGCTATCGCAACCCGACCCAGCTTGGCTGCGACCGCTTCGCCGCCGCGATCGGCGCGCGCGCGCTGGAACCGGGGCGGGCGCTGGTGGTGGCCACCTGCGGCACCGCCACCACGATCGACGCGGTCAGCGCCGACGGCGTGTTCATCGGCGGGATGATCCTGCCGGGCCTGGCGCTGATGGCTTCGTCCCTGGCCCACAACACGGCCCAGCTGCCGCAGGTGGCGCCAGGCGCCGCGCCGCCCCCGCTGTTCGCCGACAATACCGACGATGCGATCGTCTCGGGCTGCCTGTCGGCGCAGGCCGGCGCCATCGAACGCGCAGTGCGGGCGCACCAGGCCGAACGCTGCATCGTGTCTGGCGGCGCGGCGCCGTGGATATCCACCTCGCTCAACATCCCGCACCGGCTGGCCGATAATATGGTGCTGGTGGGTTTGCACGCGGCCGCCGCTGGCGCCGCACAGATGGAGGAATAGACCGTGCTCAAATTCGTCTTCTGGATCCTGCTCGGCCTGAACGCCGTGCTGTTCGCTTACTCCAAGGGCTATCTCGGCAACGTGAAAAGCGAGGAACACGAACCGGCGCGCGTCAAGAACCAGCTCGAGCCGCAGCGCGTGCAAATGGTCACGGCCGAGCAGGCGCAGGCGGCGGCCGCCAGCGCCGCGGCGGCCTCGAGCGAAGCATCCGCGCCGGCCGCCGCCTCCGCGCCCGCAGCCAGCGCCCCGCCGGTGGCCGTGGTGGCCTGTACCGAAGTCGGTCCGCTGTCCCCCGCCGACGAGCGCCGCTTCCAGGCGCGCCTGGCCAAGCTGGACTTGGGCGAGCACGAAACGCACGTGACCGTGCCGTTCCAGGAAGTGACGAGCCGGCTGGTGTACATCCCGAGCCAGGGCAGCAAGGAGGCCGCCGACCGCAAGGCGGCCGAGCTGCGTTCGATGGGCGTGACGAACTTCTTCATCATCCCGGGCGATTCGCCCTACAAGTACGGCATCTCGCTGGGGCTGTTCAAGTCCGAGGCATCGGCCCAGGCCATGCTCGCGTCGCTGGCCAAACAAGGAGTGCGCAGCGCGCGCATCGCCCCGCGCGGGCCGGTCAGCAACCGCACCGTGTACCAGTTCCGCGGCATCGATGCCGATACGCGCGCGAAGATCGTCGACATCGCCGACCGCTACGACAGCGCCGACGTGCGCGCCTGCAAATAACGTAGGGTGGGCAGGTTTCCTGCCCACGCGTCCAACCAGGGCAGACCGTTCGGTGCCACAAGCTCTGGCTGAACGCGTGGGCGGAATCCGCCCACCCTACGCTGCTTCGCTAGCGCCGCACGATGATCGGCTTGATCCCGAATCCCGCTGGCAGTTCCGCCACCGCCTTCTGCGCCTGCTCGCGCGTGCTGAACGGCCCGCGCAGCAGCCTGTTCACGGCGCCGGCTGCGATCACCTTGAGCGAATCGGCCGACAGCCCGGCCTGTACCAGCCGCTCGCTCATCTCCTGCGCCTTGCCGGCCTTGCTGAACGATCCCAGCTGCAGGTAGAAGCCGCTCGGGGGCGCGCTTTGCGCCACCGGCGCCGGCTCCGGCTCCATGCGGTCCTCCAGCATCAGGGCCGCAATCGACGGCGGCGCCGGCACCGCCTGCGCGGCGGACGTGGCTTCGCGCCGCGTGGTCGCAATGCGCGCCGGGTCGTTGGGGAACATGCGCTCGATCTTGACCTCGTGACTGCCCTTGCCCAACAGTCCCAGCTTGAGCGCCGCCGTGTACGACACGTCGATGATGCGGTCGGAATGGAAGGGCCCGCGGTCGTTGATGCGCACGACCACCGACTTGCCGCTTTCCATGCTGGTCACGCGCGCGTACGACGGGATCGGCAGCACCGGATGCGCCGCCGTCATCTTGTACATGTCGTACAGCTCGCCCGAGGACGTGCGCTGGCCATGGAACTTGACGCCGTACCAGCTGGCTACGCCGCGCTGCGTGAACGGCTCGTCGTTGATCAGCGGGGTGTAGGTCTGGCCGAACACCGAGTATGGCTTGTTCGCGAATTTCGCGTACGGCTCGTACTTGACCTCGGCGTCGGGCACGTCGCGCAGGCCCGGCGGCGGATTCTCGCCGGGGCCGTCGTCCTGGTAATAGCCGCCGCGGCCGGAACCGGCAGGCGGCAGCGCCGGCAGGTCGGGATCGATCTTGTGGTCCTTGGCCGACTTGTGCGGCCACGGCAGGGGAATGAAACGGTGGTGCTCTCCGGTGGAGCTGCAACCTGCCATCAACGCCGAGAGCATGATGACCGTAGGGAGGGTTCTCGAAACGGCCATCAGGCTCCTCGTTCAGTCAAGTCTGCACCAGTTTTCGGTGTCTTTGTATGCTCATCAATATACCAGACGCGAGGCCCAGTGTGAAAAGCGCGGTTCCGCCGTAACTCATGAACGGCAGCGGCACGCCGACCACGGGCAGGATGCCGGACACCATGCCCATATTGACGAACGCGTAAGTAAAGAAGCTCATCGTGATCGATCCCGCAAGCAGGCGCGTGAACAGGTTGGGCGCGTTTGCCGCGATCATCAGGCCACGGCCGATGAGCAGCAGGTACAGGAACAGCAGCACCAGGTTGCCGACCAGGCCGAACTCTTCCGAATACACCGAGAAGATGAAGTCGGTGGTGCGCTCGGGGATGAACTCGAGGTAGGCCTGGGTGCCCTTCATGTAGCCCTTTCCGGTAACGCCGCCCGAGCCGATCGCAATCGTGGACTGGATAATGTGAAAGCCCTTGCCGAGCGGGTCGGAGGTGGGGTCGATCAGCGTCATCACGCGCTCGCGCTGGTAGTCGTGCATCATCGACCATACCACCGGCAGGCTGGCCCCGGCGGCGGCGGCCAGCCCGATCAGCGCCTTCCACGACAGGCCGGCCAGGAAGATCACGTAAAAGCCAGGTGCCAGCACCAGCAGCGAGGTGCCCAGGTCCGGCTGCCTGGCGATCAGCCCGACGGGAATCACCAGCAGGACCGCGGCGACGATGAACGAGTGCCAGCGCACCACGCCCTGCTTGAACTGGAAGTACCACGCCAGCATCAGCGGCATGGCGATCTTCATGATCTCGGACGGCTGGATGTCCACGCCCACGTGCAGCCAGCGCCGCGCGCCCTTCTTGACCGTGCCGGCCACCGCCACCGCAATGAGCAGCGCCACGCCCACCGTGTACACCGGCACCGCAAGGCGCAGCAGCGTCTGCGGCGGCACGTTGGCCGCCACCCACATGATCACGAAGGCGACCAGGATGTTGCGCATCTGACCTTCCAGGCGGCCCGGGAAGTCGTGCCCGGCCGACGACAGCGTGACCAGGCCCGTGCACAGCAGCAGGAACAGGATCAGGGCCAGCGGGCCGTCGAAGACCGCGAAGTAAGGCTTGAGCCTGCGCCCGAGCGAGCGCCGTTCCGGAATGTGCGCCATGGCTTACTCCTTGTTCCCGGCCGTTTCGCCGCCGGGCCTGAATTCACTGGTCGCGCCCGCCGGCGCCGTGGTCTGCGGATCCGAAGGCGGCTCGGTATCCGGGTTCGGCTGCGGCGGCAGCGGCTTGTCCTTCTCGCCCGGCTTTTTGCCCAGCAGGTAGTAGTCGAGCGCCTTGCGCGCGATCGGCGCGGCCACCGCCGCGCCAAAGCCGGCGTTCTCGACCACCAGCGCCAGCGCGATGCGCGGATGATCCGCCGGCGCGAATGCGATGAACAGCGCATTGTCGCGCAGCCGCTCCGGCGTCATCGCCGCGTTGTACTTGCCGCCCTTCAGGCCCACCACCTGCGCGGTGCCGGTCTTGCCGCCGGCCGTGTACGGGATGCCGCGAAACGCCTGCGCGCCGGTGCCTTCGGTGATCACGCCCACCATGGCGCGCTTGATGATGTCGATGTTCTCCTGCTTGAGCGGGATGCGCGCGCTCTCCTTCGGTACGGTAAGGGTGCGCTTCCTGGACACCGGGTCCTCCACCGTCCTGACCAGGTGCGGCTTCATCACGATGCCGTCGTTGGCCAGCGTGGCCACCGCGTGTGCCATCTGCAGCGGCGTGTAGTTGTTGAAGCCGTTGCCGATGCTGATCGAGATCGTGTCGCCGCCCACCCACTTCTGGGCCGCGCGGTTTTTCTTGAAGCGCTCGCGCTTCCACTCCTGCGACGGCAGCACGCCCTTCTGCTCGTGCAGCAGGTCGATGCCGGTGATCTGGCCGAAGCCGAACGGCGCCATGAATTTGCTGATCGCGTCGATGCCCATATCGTTGCCGAGCTGGTAATAGTAGGTGTCGCACGACAGCACGATCGAGCGGTACATGTCGATGAAGCCGTGGCCGCCCTTCTTGTCGTCGTTGAAGCGGTGCCCGCCCAGCATGAAGAAGCCGGGGTCCGAAATGCCGTATTCGGGACGCCGCTTGCCCAGCTCCAGCGCGGCCAGCGCCATGTACGGCTTGAAGGTGGAGCCCGGCGGATAGGTGCCCGACAGCGGGCGGTTCATCAGCGGCCGGTCCAGCGAGGTGTTCAGCTCGTTCCAGCTCTGGGCGTCGATGCCGTCCACGAACAGGTTGGGGTCGAATCCGGGGCGCGACACGTACGCCAGAATGTCGCCGGTGGACGGCTCGATCGCCACCAGCGCGCCGCGGTAGTCGCCGAACGCTTGCTCGACCACCTTCTGCAGCTCGATGTCGATCGACAGGATCAGGTTCTGGCCCGAGGTGGGCGCGGTGCGCGACAGCGTGCGGATCGCGCGCCCGCCGGCCGAGCGTTCCACTTCCTCGTAGCCGGTGACGCCGTGCAGCTGGCGCTCGTAGCTCTTCTCCAGGCCTTCCTTGCCGATGTGGTCGGTGCCGTTGTAGTTGGCGGCGTCGTCGCTGCCGGCCAGGTCGTTGGCCTCGCTCTGGTTGATGCGGCCGATGTAGCCGATCACGTGCGAGGCGGTCTCGCCCAGCGGGTACTGACGGAACAGACGCGCCTGCACTTCCACGCCCGGAAAGCGGAAGCGCTGCGCGGTGAAGCGCGCCACCTCCTCGTCGGTCAGGCGGGTACGGATCGGCACGCTGGCGAAGTTCTTCGACTCTTCCAGCAGGTGCTTGAAGCGCTTGCGGTCCTTGGCCTCGATGGTGACCAGCTTGGCCAGCTCGTCGATCACCGAGTCCATGTTGGCCTGCAGCTTGGACGGCGTGATCTCGAGCGTATAAGCGGAGTAGTTGCGCGCCAGGACCACGCCGTTGCGGTCCACGATCAGGCCGCGGTTGGGCACGATCGGCACCAGCGCGATGCGGTTGTCCTCCGCCTGCGCCATGTACTCGCTGTGCTTGATCACCTGCAGCCACACGAAGCGCGCCACCAGCAGGCCAAAGCAGATGAACACGAACACCACCACCGCAGTCAGGCGCATGCGGAACAGGTGGATTTCGCGGTCGTTGTCTTTTATCTCGGTCATTGGTACTACTCAGATCGGACGCGTATGGTCGCGGTCGATCGCGCGCCGTTGCGGCGCCAGCAGCAGCCACGTGATGAGCGGCCACAGCGCGACGGCAACCGCGCTGTCGATGAACTGCAGCCAGCCCGCCCAGCGGCCGCTCGCCATCAGGCGCACGATCGACTGGATCGCCTGCGCGAACAGCAGCAGCGGGAACACGTGCATCGCCTGGGTGATCACGGGGAACCACAGCACGCGGCGGTGGATCATGATCGCCAGGTACGACAGCAGCGTGTACGACAGCGCGTGCTCGCCGAGCAGGGTCGCGTCGTGCACGTCCATCAACAGGCCCATCGAAAAAGCCACCCCGATGCCGACCTTGCGCGGCTGGTGGATGCCCCAGAATACCAGCACCAGCGCGGCGAAATCGGGCGCGCCCACCCAGCGCCCCCAGGGCAGCAGGTTGAGCATGAAGGCGCAGGTCAGGCTGAACGCGATGAACAGCGGGCTGACCGGCAGCAGGATGTATTGCGGGCGGTTCGCGGTCGGCATTACGCGCCCTCCTTGCGTTGCGCCGGCTGCGGCACGGCGGCCGCGGCGGTGGTGGCGCCGGCGCGCGCCGGCTGCGACAGCTTTTGCGCGGCCGCGGCCTGTGCCGGCGTGGCGGCCGCGGGTGCAGCGCGCAGCACCGCGCCCCCTGCGGCCGGCACCGTGGCCGGAGACGGCGCGCGCTGCGCCGACGTCGCCGCCGCTGGCGGCTGGGCCGGCGTGCCGGCGGCGCCGCGCGGGCTGGCAGCCGCTTGCGGAACGGCGTTGGTTGCGGCCGGCGGATGCTGGGCAGCGCCGGTTGCCGCTGGTGCGCCCTGGACCGTTGCGCCGGGCGCCTGGGCCGCTCCGGGTGCGGGCGCGGCGCCGGAAGGCTGCTGTGCCGGCAGCGGCGCCGAAGGCAGCGGCGGCAGCGGCACCGGGTCCATCGCCGGCAGGTTCTTCTTGTTCAGCGCGACCGTCTTGCCGGCTTCCGCGGGCGGGCGCGCCGGCTTGGCCTCGCGCGACATCACGATCAGCAGTTGCCGGTTGCGGTCGATGCCGGCCAGCGGCTGGCATACCACGCGGCCGAACGCGCCCTGGCCGACGCTCTCGACCTGGATCACCTTGGCCACCGCCAGCCCGGCCGGGTACATGCCGTCCAGGCCCGACGTGACCAGCACGTCGCCCACCTGGATGTCGGCGTTGGGCGCCACAAAACGCAGGTCCAAAAGGCCCGACTGGCCGCGGCCGTAGGCCACGCTGCGCAGGCCCGAGCGCAGCACCTGCACCGGAATCGCCTGCTCCTTGTCGGTCAAGAGCGTCACCTCGGAGGTGAATGGGAACACGCGCGTGACCTGGCCCACCACGCCGGCGTGGTCGATGACCGGCAGGCCCAGCGTGACGCCGTTCTTCATGCCGCGGTCGAGCACGACCTTGTGCACCGCCGGGTCGCGCGCGTCGTACAGGATCTCGCTCATCATCGAGTGCACCGGCAAGTGCTCGCGCGCGTCCATGAGCTTGCGCAGGTGGGCATTCTCCGCCATCTGCAACTGCGCCTGCTGCAGCGCCTGCGAGGTGGCCACCTGTTGGCTCTTGAGCTCGGCCACTTCCTTCTGCAGCGACGACAGCGACGAAAAGTAGTCACCCATCGAGGCGAGCGCGTCGCGCGGCATCAGGGCCACCATCTGGAACGGGTACAGGATCGTCGCTGCCACCTGGCGCACCGCGGTGAGCGCGTGCAGGCGCGCGTCGATGACGAGCAGCGCAATGGAAATGAGCGCGAACACCGTCACCTTCACCCGCGCCGGGGCGCCCTGTTTGAAAAGTGGCGGAGGACTGTATTCCATGAGTTGAGAATAATGAATGCGCCGGGCCCCAAGGTCAACGCGGGCAGTCGCGCGGCCAGGGAAAGCCGCGCGCGCTGCCCGCGTCTAGGCGCAGTACACGCTTATTCGTATGAGAAGATCGAGCCCAGCTTGTCCATGCGCTCGAGCGCCATGCCCGAGCCGCGCACCACGCAGGTCAGCGGATCTTCGGCCACCAGCACCGGCAGGCCGGTCTCTTCCATCAGCAAGCGGTCCAGGTCGCGCAGCAGCGCGCCGCCGCCGGTGAGCATCATGCCCTTCTCGGCGATGTCGGCGCCCAGTTCCGGCGGGGTCTGTTCGAGCGCGTTCTTGACGGCCGAGACGATGTTGTTGAGCGGGTCGGTCAGCGCTTCCAGGATCTCGTTGCTCGAGATCGTGAACGAGCGCGGGATGCCCTCGGACAGGTTGCGGCCCTTGACTTCCATCTCCTTGACTTCGGAACCCGGGAAGGCCGAACCGATCGCCTTCTTGATGGCCTCGGCGGTCTGCTCGCCGATCAGCATGCCGTAGTTGCGGCGGATGTAGTTGACGATCGCTTCGTCGAACTTGTCGCCACCCACGCGCACCGAGCCCTTGTACACCATGCCGCCCAGCGAGATGATGCCGACCTCGGTGGTGCCGCCGCCGATGTCCACCACCATCGAGCCGGTCGCCTCGGCCACCGGCAGGCCGGCGCCGATGGCGGCGGCCATTGGCTCTTCGATCAGGTACACCTGCGAGGCGCCCGCGCCCAGTGCCGACTCGCGGATCGCGCGACGCTCGACCTGGGTGGAGCCGCACGGCACGCAGATGATGATGCGCGGCGACGGGCGGAAGAATTTGGAGTCGTGCACCATGCGGATGAACTGCTTGAGCATCTGCTCGGTGACGGTGAAGTCGGCGATCACGCCGTCTTTCATGGGACGGATCGCTTCGATGTTGCCCGGGACTTTGCCGAGCATTTGCTTGGCTTCCTTGCCGACGGCCTGGATGGTCTTCTTGCCGTTCGGCCCGCCCTCCTGGCGGATCGCGACGACCGACGGCTCGTCCAGCACGATGCCCAGCCCGCGCACATAGATCAGCGTATTGGCGGTGCCCAGGTCGATTGCCAGGTCATTCGAAAAGTAGCTGCGTAAAAAACCAAACATGTGTGTCCTGATTGCGCACGTCGGGTGCGCTAAACATTGATGGAGTGGAGATGCCGTGCCGTGGCCGGTTGCCGCGGCTGGCCGCTGGCGGCCCCGCGGCCGGCCCGTTTCGGCGCCAGCAACGCATTAGCCCGCCATTCTACCTTATAATTTGCCGATTATTTCGCCCAATCCTCTTCGATTTCACAAGGACGAGACAAGCGAATTGGGCCGCGTTACCAGGCTTTTATCGGCGGTAGCCGGCGCGCATTGAGGTTTTATCATTCGCCCAACCATTTTTACCCGCGGCAGCCATGCCGCGCCCTAGCCATGTCCCTGACACTATCAGACGTTAAACGGATCGCCAACCTGGCCCAGCTCGATATGGACGAAGCCCACGCCGAGAAGATGCTCACCGAGTTGAACGGCATCTTCGCGCTGGCCGAACAGATGCAGGCGGTCGACACCAGCGGCGTGGCGCCGCTCGCCCAGCCGCTATCAAGCATCCTGGAGCTGCCGCTGCGCCTGCGCGAGGACGTGGTGACCGAGGAAAACCACCGCGAGGACTACCAGAAGCCCGCGCCCAAGTCCCAGGACGGCCTGTACCTGGTGCCGAAAGTGATCGAATAACAAGGTACGCAGCATGCATAACAAGACCATCAAAGAACTGTCGGCGCTGCTCCAGTCCAAGCAGGTGTCGGCCACCGAACTGGCCCAGCACTACCTGGACCGCATCGCCGCCAGCAACCTGAACGCCTTCCTGGACGTCGAGCCCGAGCTGTCACTGGCGCAGGCCAGGGCCGCCGACCAACGCATCGCCCAGGGCACCGCGGGCGTGCTGACCGGCGTGCCCATCGCGCACAAGGACATCTTCGTCACGCGCGGCTGGCGCTCGACCGCCTCGTCCAAAATGCTGGGCAACTACGTCAGCCCATTCGACGCGACCGTCGTCGAAAAATTCAATGCAGCCGGCATGGTCACGCTCGGCAAGCTCAATTGCGACGAGTTCGCCATGGGCGGCTCGAACGAGAATTCGGCCTTCGGCGCGGTGAAGAACCCGTGGGACCAGCAGGCCGTGCCGGGCGGCTCGTCGGGCGGCTCGGCCGCGGCAGTGGCCGCGCGCCTGGCGCCGGGCGCCACCGGCACCGACACCGGCGGCTCGATCCGCCAGCCTGCCGCCTTCTGCGGCATCACCGGCATCAAGCCCACCTACGGCCGCGTCTCGCGCTTCGGCATGATCGCGTTCGCCTCCTCGCTCGACCAGGGCGGCCCGATGGCGCAGACCGCCGAGGACTGCGCGCTGCTGCTGAACGAAATGACGGGCTTTGACGAGCGCGACTCGACCAGCCTCACGCCCGAGCAGGGCAACGTGCGCGAAGACTTTGCCCGCGACCTGAACAAGCCGCTGGCCGGCCTGCGCATCGGCGTGCCGAAGGAGTACTTCGGCGAGGGCCTGGCCGCCGATGTGGAGGCCGCCGTGCGCGCCGCGCTGGAGCAGTTCGTCAAGCTGGGCGCCACCCTGGTGGACATCTCGCTGCCGCGCACCAGCCTGTCGATCCCGACCTACTACATCATCGCGCCGGCCGAGGCATCCTCGAACCTGTCGCGCTTTGACGGCGTGCGCTACGGCTTTCGCGCGCCGGAGTACAAGGACCTGCAGGACATGTACAAGAAGACCCGCGCCGCGGGCTTCGGCCCCGAGGTCCAGCGCCGCATCATGGTCGGCACCTACGTGCTGTGCCACGGCTACTACGACGCCTACTACGTGCAGGCGCAAAAGATCCGCCGCATGATCGCCGACGACTTCCAGGCCGCCTTCCGCGACCAGTGCGACGTCATCATGGGCCCGGTGGCCCCGAGCGTGGCCTGGGACCTGGGCGCGAAATCGAACGACCCGGTGGCCAACTACCTGGCCGACATCTTCACGCTGTCCACCAGCCTGGCGGGCCTGCCCGGCATGTCGATCCCGGTCGGTTTCGGCCAGGGCGAGAAGAACGCCAACCGTCCGGTCGGCCTGCAAATCATCGGCAACTACTTCGCCGAGGCCAAGCTGCTGAACATCGCGCACCAGTACCAACAAGCGACCGACTGGCACACCCGCGCCCCTGAAGGCGTGTAAACGTAGGGGGGGCGGGACCGCCAAGGGCTTGTGCCCACGCGTTCAACCCGCGCTCGAATACTCGGAAAAGAGAACACAATCATGCAATGGGAAGTCGTCATCGGTCTTGAGAACCACGTCCAGCTCACGACCAACTCCAAAATCTTCAGCGGCAGCTCGATCAAGTTCGGCGCCGAACCCAACACCCAGGCCAGCCCGGTGGACCTGGCGCTGCCGGGCGTGCTGCCGGTGCTTAACCGCGGCGCGGTCGAACGCGCGATCCGCTTCGGCCTGGCCGTGGGCGCAAAAATCGCCCCCGTCTCGGTGTTCGCCCGCAAGAACTACTTCTACCCCGACCTGCCCAAGGGCTACCAGATCAGCCAGTTCGAGGACCCGGTGGTCCAGGGCGGCACCATCAGCTTCTGGTACGAGAAGGACGGCAAGCAGGAATCGAAAACCGTCAACCTGACCCGCGCCCACCTCGAGGAAGACGCCGGTAAGTCGCTGCACGAGGACTACGCCGGCATGAGCGGCATCGACCTCAATCGCGCCGGCACGCCGCTGCTCGAGATCGTGTCCGAGCCCGAGATGCGCAGCGCCGCCGAGGCGGTGGCCTACGCCAAGGCCCTGCACTCGCTGGTGATGTGGCTCGGCGTCTGCGACGGCAACATGCAGGAAGGCTCGTTCCGCTGCGACGTGAACGTGTCGGTGCGCCCGCTCGGCCAGAAGGAATTCGGCACCCGCTGCGAGATCAAGAACCTGAACTCGTTCCGCTTCATGGAAGAGGCGATCCACTACGAAGTGCGGCGCCAGATCGAGCTGATCGAGGACGGCGGCAAGGTGGTGCAGGCCACGCGCCTGTGGGACCCGGACCGCAAGGAAACGCGCGAGATGCGCACCAAGGAAGACGCGCAGGACTACCGCTACTTCCCGGACCCGGACCTGCCGCCGCTGGTGATCGGCCAGGACTGGATCGAACGCGTGAAGGCCGACATGCCCGAGCTACCGGCCGCGATGCGCGCGCGCTTCGTGAACGACTACGGCCTGCCGGAGTACGACGCCAACGTGCTGACCTCGTCGCAGGAGATGGCGACCTACTACGAAGCGATCGTCGCCAAGGCCGGCAAGGAAAACGCCAAGGCCGCCGCCAACTGGATGATGGGCGACGTGTCCTCGACCCTGAACCGCGAAGGCGTGTCGATCAACGAGGCGCCGGTGGAAGCGTCGCAACTGGCCCTGCTCCTCAAGCGCATCGCCGACGGCACCATCTCGAACAAGGCGGCCAAGGAAGTGTTCCAGGCGATGTGGGAAGCGAAGTCGGGCGACGAGAACCTGGCCGACATCGTGATCGAGCAGAAGGGCCTGAAGCAGATTTCCGACACCGGCGCGCTGGAAGCGATCGTGGATGAGGTGTTGGCCAACAACGCCAAGTCGGTCGAGCAGTACCGCGCCGGCAAGGAAGCGGCGATCAACGCGCTGATCGGCCAGACCATGAAGGCATCGAAGGGCAAAGCCAATCCGGCGCAGGTGACGGAGCTGCTGAAGAAGAAGCTGGCTGGCTAAGCGCGCTGCATCTTCACGCAAAAGACCGGGGCATGCCCCGGTTTTTTTATTGCGCTGGCCACGCGCCCGTGTCACGATGCCCGACAGTCCAACCCCAACGGAGGCAGCGTGACCAGCGAATACGTCGTGGCAGTCGAAACCAGGCCCGAACCGGGCGACATGGCGGCGATCGTGCGCGGCCTGACCGAGTTCAATGCGTCCAGGGCTGCCGGCGAAACGCCCAATTACCTGCTTGTCACGCTGCGCGACGCCGAGGGCACGGTGGTTGGCGGCCTGCTTGGCGCCACCTACCTGGGCTGGCTGCAGGTGCAGGCGCTGTGGCTGCCGGATGCGCTGCGCGGGGGTGGCCATGGCACGGCCTTGATGGCGGAAGCGGAACAGGAAGCCATTCGCCGCGGCTGTCCGCGCGTTTTCCTTGAAACGCTCAGCTTCCAGGCACTGCCCTTCTACGAAAAGCTGGGCTATGTGATCCACAGCAGGCTTGCCGATTTTCCTCCTGGCGGCGTGCGTTACGCGCTGACCAAGAACCTTCTTTGAATTCAACCGACAATGACTCGTCGAGTAGCAGCCTCATGAATAAGCTGGCCCTGCTTTGCCTCCGCGTTCGAGTACACGAGCTATCGCACCCCTCTCAACAATCGCCAAGCAGCGCCAGCGCCTGCCGCCGGGCCGACGCCCGCAGCGAACTGCGCAGCGCGGCGTCTTCGGTGGTGCGTGCCAGCAGCATGCCGCCCACACACAGGGACAGGATTGCCTGCGCGCGCTGTTCGCCATCCTCGGTCCCGGCCAGCGCGCGCCGATAGACCTCAGTGAGGTTACGCACCAGCTGGGTGTACGCCTTCTGCGGCATCAGCCCTGCCCGCGCCACGTCACCAGGCAGTGCGTACAGCGGGCAATGGTAGTCGGGGCTGCCAAGCACCTCGTCGCTCAGGTAGATGTCCACGATCCTGCGCGCCAGCTCCATTGGCGTCGGGGCCGGCCGGCCCTTGAAGTCCGGGCGGAACGGATTGCATGAACTGAAGCTCTCGACGGCCGCCGCATACAGTTCATCCTTGCTGCCGAAGTGATTGTAGAAGCCACCGCGCGTGAGCCTCGCGTCGGCCATGATGGTGTCGATCGACACCTTCTCGAAGCCGTGCCGGTTGAACAGCTTGCGCGCGGACTCGACGATCCGCGCGCGGGTACGTGCCTTGTGCTCGCTGGTGTAGGGCATCTTGTTGTCCTCCTCGGCTCACATTATCGGGCGATTCAAAATATGTTCTTGAACATATTATCAAGCTCCGTATGCTGCGGTTTGTCCAACCAAGGAGACCACCATGTACACCCTGACGACCTTCCGCTCCGTGCCCTCGTTTGCCATCGGCTTCGTGCGCGACCTGCGCGTGCGCTGGGCGCTCGAAGAAACCGGCCAGCCGTACCAGCTGCGCCTGATCGAGTTCGATGAGCGGCGCAGCCCGGCATACCGCCAGCAGCAGCCCTTTGGCCAAGTGCCGATGCTGGACGACGATGGCTTGTCGCTGTTCGAGTCGGGCGCGATCCTGCTGCACCTGGGCGAGAAAGCGCACGGCTTGCTGCCGGCCGCGCCCGCTGCCCGCGCCCAGGCTCACGCATGGATGTTCGCGGCGCTCAGCACGGTCGAACCGCACGTGCTCAACCTGGTCAGCCTGCTCGTATTTTCGGCCGAAGAAGCATGGGCCAAGGAGCGCCGGCCGGCACTGGAAGAATCGTTGGGACAACGCCTGCACGACCTGGATGCATGGCTGGAAGGACGCCAGTACCTGGCGGGCGACTTCAGCGCTGCCGACATCCTGATGGCCACGGTGCTGCGCCTGCTCGGCGCGACCGATCACGTGGCCCGGTTCCCGCACCTGAAGGCGTATCAGGAGCGCTGCACCGCGCGCCCGGCTTTCAAGAAAGCGCTCGCGGACCAGCTGGCGCTGTACGCGCCGAAGGCGGCAAACGCCTGAGAAGACGCGCTTACCTGTTGAATTCAGATGGTCGTCCCCGCACAGGCGGGGATCCATGAGCCGCGTACAGTCACGCTCAGCATGGGTTCCCGCCTGCGCGGGAACGACGTGCGCATGCGTCAGACGCCGTAGCGCGTGCGGTACGCCGCCACCTTGTCCTTGAACTGCGCCAGCTGCGGGTCGTCCGCATGGCTGGACAGGTAGCCGAACAGGTCGTCGAGGTTGGCGATCGAGATCACCGGGATGCCGAATTCCTTCGACACTTCCTGCACCGCCGAATGTTCGGACAGCGCGCCGTCCTTGCCCGAGCGCTCCATGCGATCGAGCGCGATCAGCACCGCGCACGGCTCGGCGCCGGCGGCGCGTATCATGTCCACCGACTCGCGTACCGAGGTGCCGGCCGAGATCACGTCGTCCACGATGACCACTTTGCCCTGCAGCCTGGCGCCGACGATGGTGCCGCCTTCGCCGTGGTCCTTGGCTTCCTTGCGGTTGTACGCGTACGACGTGTTGCGGCCCTTGGCGGCCAGCGCGACGGCGGTGGCGCTGGCCAGCGTGATGCCCTTGTACGCCGGCCCGAACAGCATATCGAACTGGATACCCGAATCGAGCAGCGTCTGCGCGTAGAACTGCGCCAGCTGGCCCAGCGTTGCGCCGTCGTGGAACAGCCCCGCGTTGAAGAAGTAAGGCGACTGGCGGCCGGCCTTGGTGGTGAATTCGCCGAACTTCAGCACTCCCGTCGAGACCGAAAACGCGATAAACTCTTGGCGCAAGTTGTTCACGATAACCCCAAAAATAAAAGACGGGCTGTATTGTAATCTGCCAGCGCCCGGTTTGCCCCTCTTCCCCACTGCCCATGCCACGAATTATCTCCGCCAACCTCAACGGCATCCGCTCCGCCCACAAGAAGGGCTTCTTCGACTGGATGGGCAAGCAGGACGCCGATTTCATCTGCGTCCAGGAGCTCAAGGCCCAGGAGGCCGACATGACCGAGGAATTCCTCGCGCCGCACGGCTACCACGGCCACTTCCACTATGCCGAGAAGAAGGGCTATTCGGGCACCGGCGTGTACAGCCGCAGCAAGCCGGACGCCGTCCGCATCGGCTTTGGCTGCCCTGAATTCGACGCCGAAGGCCGCTACACCCGCTGCGACCTGGGCAACCTGACCGTGATCTCGGTGTACTGCCCGTCCGGCTCGTCCTCGCCCGAGCGCCAGGAAGCCAAGTTCCGTTTCATGGACGTGTTCCTGCCACACCTCTCGGAGCTCAAGGCCGAGGGCCGCGAAGTGGTGATCTGCGGCGACTGGAACATCGCGCACAAGGAAATCGACCTGAAGAACTGGAAGGGCAACCAGAAGAATTCAGGCTTCCTGCCCGAAGAACGCGCGTGGATGACGCGCATTTTCGATGAATTGGGACTGGTGGACGTGCACCGCGGGATCGACCAGCGCCCCGAGCAGTACACCTGGTGGAGCAACCGCGGCCAGGCCTGGGCCAAGAACGTGGGGTGGCGGATCGACTACCACGTGGCCACCCCGGGCATCGCGGCCAGCGCGAAAGCCGTCTCGATCTACAAGGACGAGCGCTTCTCCGACCACGCGCCGTTGATCATCGACTACCACCTCTGAGCCGCTTCGCGGCCCGCCACGGATCGATGCGCGGGCCGGGACGGCGCCGCCGTCAGGCGTCGCGTTCGTAGTAGAGGACTTCGCCGCACTCGGAACACACGACGGCGCGCACGTCGCCGCGGCTGTTCATGTTGCGCCGGTGGACCCGCGCCTCGCCGCACGAGTGGCAATGCACCTCGGAACGCGCCACCACGCACTCGGGATGGGTGCTCAGGTACCAGCTCAGGCTGTGGCTCTCCCACTCGGCGCTCTCGCGGCGGTGGTTCAGGGTGATCAGGATGAAGGCGGACACCATCACCACCGGCACCGCGCCAAATGCGCCCCACATGGCGCCGATAAAGGCTTGCTGCGCCAGCGGCCCGTCCTCGCCTGTCAGGAACAGCAGGCAGCCGACCAGCGCGCCGACCGGGATCAACCAGAATGGATGGGGTTTGACGGACGGCGGGTCCGTTTTGTTGCTCGGTACAGTCATCTCGTTCCTTTCGATGTAGGAAGATTTGTTGCCTGGGCCTTGCTTTGACATCAACATAGCAGCTCTGCCGTCGGCACGCAACGCTGTTCGATGCTGCACCGCAGTGATGAGCGCCGCTATCACCCCCTGCCGGGGGGATTCGCTCCCTGACCTCTTTCCCGGGGCCAATTTTCCGGGTTAAATGGCTCGTTCAAATACTACAAGCCCGGCGCCGCCGAACACGAGCGCTGCCCAGCATGCCATGACCCGACCGACTTCCTTCCTTTCCGGCCCGTTCGCCGCGAGCGCGCCGCAGCCCGGCGTCCTTTTGATGCAGGGCAGCAGCCGTTCTTCCGCGGACATCGCGTTCCCGGTGCCCATTTTCGGCGGCGCGACCCCGACCGGGGTGCCGGACCACATGAGCATCGACCTGGTGTTCAGCACGGCGATGGCGCTCGGCCCGGGCGCGATCTGGATCACGGACGGGGCAGTGCAGACGGTGGTCGATCGCGGCACCGGCCTGCCGACGATGCGGATCATTGGCGCGACCGACACCAAGCAGGTGGCAGCGAGCAGCGTGCATTTCAGCGGCAACCATGTGGTCATCGACGGCTGGGACCTGCAACCGCACCACACCTACAGCGTGGTGATGGCGCCAGGGGCGCTCGCCTCGGCCAGCGGCAACGTCTTCGGCACGCTCAATCCCGGCATGGCGCGCTTTGACACCGGCGCCGCGGTGGACCGCTCCGCGCCCACCCTGGTCTCGATGAACCTGAGCAGTTCGATGCTGCGCAGCGGCGCCCCGGCCACGCTGACCATCAAGTTTTCGGAAGCGGTCCCCGACTTCAACGCATCGATGGTGACCACGCCGAACGCAGTGCTCACCAACCTGCAGTCCGACGACAAGATCACCTGGACGGCAACGCTCGCGGCGGCGGACCTGAACGTCGAAACCAGCGCCAACGTCGGCATCAACATGATCAACCTGCACGACACGGCGGGCAACGCGGGGATTCCCACGAGCCTCTCGGCCAGCTACCAGGTTGACACCAAAGCGCCTGCGCTGCCGTCGATCCAGCTCACCGGCAGTGTGCTCGACGGCGCGCACACGATCGGCCTGACGCTGGTGTTCACCGAACCGGTGCAGGCGCTGCCCGCCGCGGCGATCAACGCGCCGCACGCCACCGTCAGCGCGCTGGCGACCAGCGACAACGGCCGCACCTGGACGGCCACCCTGTCGGCGGCCGACACGACGCCCAGCACCGGCAACCAGGTCAGCGTGGACCTGGGCAAGGTGCTCGATATCGCCGGCAACGCCGGCAGCGGCAGCGTGTCCAGCAGCGCCAGCTACGCCATCGCCACCGCGCCCACCGGCGGGCTCACGGCCACCGTGGTCCTTTCCGGCGCCACCATCCTGCGCGCCGGCGGCGCCGCGCCGACCGTCACCATCACCTTCTCGGAAGCCGTATCCAGCATCGACCCCGGCGCGGTCTCCACGCCCTTCGCCCAGCTGCGCGACCTGCATCCGCTCGATGCCTCGGGGACGACCTGGTCGGCCACGCTGGCGCCACACGCCGACGGCATCTATGTACCAACCAATGCGGTCTCGATCGACATGGCGCGCGTGACCAGCACCGCCAACCACACCGGCAGCGGCACCGCCAGTTCCGGGAACTATGCGGTTGACACCATCGTCACCGCCTGGCTCGCGCCGACCGTGGCCATCAACGACACCGGCTTGAGCAACAGCGACTACGTCACCAACGACAGCCGACTGAACCTGAAAGGCGGCGTCATTGGCTTGTCCGGCTTTGGCGAGCCCCCAAGCGGCACCTCGGTCAAGGTCATGCTGGACGGCGTGGACGCCAGCGCCTCGCTCTCGTTCAACTACGAGACCCAGCAGTACACCTGGTCCGCCTTCAAGTCCACCGTGCTCGCCGAGGGCACGCACCAGGTCACGGCCTGGCTGCAGGACGCCACCGGGCACCACAGCGCGGAAGTGAGCCAGGTGTTCACGATCGATTCCACGCTTCCGTCGCTGGCCGGCCCGGCCACGGGCGCCAGCCAGGATGCGTCTTCCCCGCTGGTCTTCAACTTCAGCGAGCCGGTGTATCTCGACCCCAGCGTCGCCTCCACCGCGCTGCAACTGGAGAACCTGAGCGCCTACGCCGGCATCGCCAGCATCACCATCGACGAGCGCAACTTCTCGGCCGACCACAGGACGCTGAGCATCTCGCCCGACGCGCTGCGGCTGGCCGGCGGCAGCACCTACCGCCTCACGCTGCCGGGCGCGGTGATGATGGACCGGGCCGGCAACCTGCTGCCATCGAGCTCGGTCGAGATCAAGGCTAGTGGCACCTATACCGACACCACCGCGCCGTCGGCGCTGCGCGCGGATGGCCTCACCAGCAGCGGCTGGCCAGGCAAGAGCTACCCGGCCGGCACCGTGATCGACATCGCCGTCCTGTTCGACGAGCCGGTGCGCGTGGTGTCGGGCCAGACGCCGTCGCTGGCGCTCAATACCGGTGGCACGGCCACCTTCAAGAGCGCAAGCAGCGACGGCAAGACGCTCCACTTCGGTTACACGGTCGGCGCCGCCGACGCCGACACGCCCAAGCTCGACATCGCCGACGCCAGCGGCCTGGCGGGCAAGATCGAAGACCTGGCCGGCAACAAACTCGACGCGTCCCACATCCAGGTCACGCCGCTGAACCTGGAATGGAACATCGCGGTGGACACCCACGCCCCGGCCGCGCTCAACACGCCGTCCCTCTACAGCTACAGCGACCACGGCATCTCGCACAGCGACCGCCTGACCAACGATGCGACCCCGACCCTGACCGGCACCGGCGCCGAGCCGGACGCGCGCGAGATCCAGCTCTACGAGGGCAGCAGCAAGATCGGCGGCGGCTACGCCAATGCCGACGGCACCTGGTTCGCCGACGTGTTCGATTCGAAGGCGCTGTCCGACGGCGTGCACACGCTGTCCGTCCTGCAGATGGACCAGGCCGGCAACCTGAGCCCGCTGTCGGCCACGGTGCAGGTCACGATCGACACGGTGGCCCCGGCCAGCGTGCTGGCCGCCCCCGCGCTGGACCCGAGCAGCGACACCGGCGTCTCGAACAGCGACCACATCACGCGCGACACCACGCCCACGCTGACCGGCACCGCGGCGCCTAACAGCCTGGTGCGCATCTACCTGCTGCAGTCCACCCCGGCGCTGATGGGCGAAGGCGTGGCCGACGCCAGCGGCAAGTGGAGCATCACGTCCAGGGACCTGGTGGTGGGCAGCACCTATCAGTACGTGGCGCGTCAGTGTGACGACGCCGGCAACGAAGGGCCCGATTCCCCGGCGCTGACGATCACAACGGATACCAATGGCCCCGCCCTGTCCAGCTCGACCGCATCCGTGGCCTCGGGTGCGGCCTTCATCCTGAAGTTCAACGAACGGATCGATGTCGCCTCCGTGGGCGCGCTGACGCTGTACGACTCGGCCAACCATGTGGTCGCGACCTATGCCGCCGGCGCCAACTGGAGCGTGGGCAGCGACGGCTCGCACGACATCTCGGTGTTCCAGATCGACGGCCTGGCCAACGGCGCCTACAAGCTGCACGCCGAATCCAGCCAGGCGGCCGACCTGGCCGGCAACGTGTCGCTGGTCGGCCTGCCGGACCTGGTCTTCACCGTCGGGCCGCCCACGACCTGACGGGGCGGCTTTGCAGTCGCCCCCATGCAACAAGGAAACAAAAAGTTAGTTCCCTCGGGAAAATGTTGCTGTTTTGTTTGTTATCATCCCGCTATTCAGGTTCGCCCGTAGCGGGCTCCGTGCCACCGTTTAGCTGCCGGCCGCCTCCGGGCCGGGCATCCCATCATGACCACATACTCGAGCGTGCCTCCTCTCCTGACCGACATCGTCCACGTCACGGGCAGCCCCGGCCACCTGCGCCTGGACCTGAGCTTTTCGACCGGCATGGCGCGCGGCAGTGGCAGCATCTTCATCACCGACGGCGCCGCCCAAAACGTGATCGACCGCGCCACCGGCCTGCCGACGATGCGCATCGTCGGCGCGACGGTCATGCGCGAGGTGCCGGTGGGCAGCGTGACGATCGACGGCAACCACGTGTACATCGACGGACTCGACCTGCCGGGCGGGCACAGCTACAGCGTGCTGATGGGGCCGGGCGTGCTGCTGTCCAGCTCACAATTCCCGTTTGCCGGCCTGAGCAACCCGGGCCGGACCGCGTTCACGATATCGAACGCCGACACCATGCCGCCCTCGATCGTTTCGACCTGGTTCGAGCCGGCCCTGAACGCGGCTAACAGCGGCACCATGAGCATCACCTTTTCCGAATCGGTGCCCACGCTCGATGCCGCCGCCTTCACCACGCCCAACGCGGTGATCACCAACCTGCACCCGGTGGACGCCAGCCGCACCACCTGGCAGGCGACGGTGACTGCCGCCGCCAACGTGCAGGGCACCAGCAACGTGGCATCGCTGGACATGACGCAGGTGAAGGACGCCGCCCTGAACGCCGGGACCGGCGTTGCCAACATCGGCACCTACCTGTCGGACAGCGTGATCCCCACGCTGCCGAAACTGGCGTTCAGCGGCATCTCGCCGGTGATGAGCAAGACCGGCGCAAGTGCCACGCTCACCTTTTCCGAAGCGGTGAACCTGAGCATGGAGGCGCTGTCGGCGACCTATGCCAACATCACCTCGCTCACCACCTCCGATGGCGGCGTGAACTGGACGGTCGGGCTGTCCCCGATGAGCGGCACGACCCAGACCGGCAACCTGAAGATCAACCTGGGGCGCGTGCAGGACATGGCCGGCAATTTCGGCGCCGGTATCGCCACGTCCGGGGCCTACAGCGTCGACACGCAGGGTCCGTCGGTGTCCGGCATTGTGCTGGACGGCTCGGCGATCAGCCCGACGCACAGCGTGACGCTGACGATCACGTTCTCGGAAGCGGTGAAAAACCCGGCCGCGGCGATCACGACGCCCCACGCAAACCTCACCAGCCTGCACAGCGATGACGGCGGCGTGACCTGGGTAGCCACGCTCACGCCGGCCAGCAGCGACACCGGCAACAACTTCGTCAACATCGATGCAGCGAACCTGCAGGACCTGTACGGCAACGCCGGCATGGGCACGGTCACCAGCACGACCGGCTACAGCGTCGATGCCAACACCGCGCCGGTGGGCCACGCCACCGTCGCGCTCAGCGGCTCCAAACTGGTCTGGGGCGGCAGCATCGGCGTGACCATCGGCTTCGAGGTGGCGGTAAGCAGCATCGATGCCGACGCGATCAGCGCCCAGAACGCGACGATCGAGAACCTGCACGCCTCGGCGGACGGCAAGACCTGGTACGCCACACTCAAGCCGGCTGCCGGCGGCACGCTGGAGGCGACCAATACGGTGAGCCTGAACCTGGCCAAGGTTCACCCGGCCGACGCATCGGCGTTCAGCGGCACCGCGGTCTCGACCGGCTACGCGGTGGACACCACCGTCACCACGCTGCTGTCCCCGGACCTGGTGATCGACGATACCGGGCCGGACGCGCACGACTACATCACACACGACGCGCAAACGCTGGTCGGTGGCTACTTCGTCGGCACCCTGGGCGCCGACCAGTCGGTCCAGCTGCGCATCGACGGTGTGGCCATCGCACAGGACCAGATCTCGATTGAACGCGGCGCCACCTCGAGCTGGAGCTACAAGGTGAGCACGCCGCTGTCGGACGGCAGCCATGTCATCGAAGCGAACGTGATCGACAACAACGGCCATGCCAGCGCCGCCGTGAGCCGCACCATCACCGTCGAAACCACCGCGCCGGTACCGACGCTGGTGGCGCCCGTCGAGGGCACCCTGTACGACCCCGGCATGCCGCTCGTGATCACCTTCAACGAGAAGATGTACTGGCACGCCAGCACGACGGAGTACCGCAATGACCAGGTCGTGCTCGAAGGTGCGGACGGCTCCGAGGTGTTCGTGACCATCGGCGCAAGCAACCTGTCGGCGGACGGCAAGACGCTGACGATCGGCGCGGCCGACGCCAAGCTGGTCTCGGGCCTGGGCTATACGCTCTACCTGCCCGGCACGCTCACCGACATCGCCGGCAACATGGCGCCCGACCATCCGCTCGAGTTCCACACTTCGGGCGTGTATGTGGACACGCTTGCGCCGCACGCGACCCGCGCCTGGCTATTCACGGGCTCCCACGATTCGTACGGCGCGGGCTCGACGATCCACATCGGGGTGACGTTCAGCGAGCCGATGAAGCTGGCCGCCGGCGCGACCCCGTCGCTCGGCCTGAGCAGCAACGGCCGGGCGAGCCTTCTCGGGTTGACCGAAGGTGGTACGTACGCCGTGTTCGAGTACACGGTCGGCGCCTCTGACGTCAACGGCGAACTCAAGCTGTCCAGCACGGCCGACCTGGTCACCGGCCTGACCGACCTGGCAGGCAATGCGCTGGTTGCGTCGAACATCGACTTCACGCAATTCGACCTGCTCGGCGGTACCGCCGTGATCGACACGGTCGCGCCCACCGCACCCGGCAAGCCCACCCTCGACCCGGCGGACGACACAGGCACCGCGGGAGACAACATCACCTCCAAGACCATCGTCACACTGCACGGCGACAAGGTCGAACCGGGCAACGAAGTCGAGCTTTATGACGGCGAACGGTGGGCTGGCTTCACGACGGCCGATGCGAGCGGCAACTGGTCGATCACGACATCGCTCACCGTCGGCATGCACAACCTGATGGCCACGCAGATCGACGCTGCGCAGAACGAGAGCCCCTGGTCGGCCGGGCTGGAGCTGAACATCATCAGCAGCGCCGTCGCAACGCCCCCCGCGCCGGCGCTGGCCACGGCGAGCGACAGCGGGGTGCACGGCGACGCCATCACCAACATCGCGTCGCCGACCATCAGCGGGACCGGCAGCCTGCCCAATGCGAAGATCGAGCTGTTCGACGGCACCACCCGTGTGGGCAGCGCCACCGCCAACGCCGACGGCTTGTGGAGCCTGGCGCTGTCGAGCCTGACCGAAGGCATGCACGATCTCGCAGTGCGCCAGACCGACGGCTCCAACAACACCAGCGCCCTGTCCGAAGCGCTGGCGCTGAACATCGACCTCTCCGCCGAGCAGCCATACGCACCGGTGCTCAATAGCGCAACCGACAGCGGCACCACGGGCGACAACCTCACCAACGCGACCAATCCAATCCTGATGGGCATGGGTTGCGAGCAAGGCGCAAAGGTCGAGCTGTTCGACGGCACCACCTCGGTCGCCGCCGCCGTCGCCGACGAGATGGGCGACTGGACCATCACGCTCGCCTCGATTACCGAAGGCCTGCACAACTTTACGGTGCGCCAGACGGACCTGGCCGGCAATGTGAGCGTCGCCTCGGACGTCCTGGCCCTGACCATCGACCGCACCGCGCCCGCCGCACTGACCGGGCTGGCGCTGTCCGCAAGCAGCGACTCCGGGGTGTCGAACACCGACCATATCACCAACGTCAAAAAGCCCGTCATCACGGGCGGCGGCGCGGTGCCCGGGATGCGGGTCGACCTGTACGATGGGGCCGAAAAAGTGGGAACCGGGACGGCGGACAGCAGCGGCAATTTCAGCATTGCCCCGTGGGGCGACCTGCTGGACGGGAACCATGCGCTCAGCGCCCGCCAGGTAGATGCGGCCGGCAATGCCAGCGCGGCGTCCGGCAGCGTCGCGGTCACGATCGACGCCACGGCGCCAGCGGTGGCCAGCTGGACAAGCTCGGTCACGGGCAGCGGATTCCAGCTGGTGTTCAGCGAGCTGGTGGACCACGGCGCGCTTGGCACCGGCACGCTGTGGGACAACTCGAACAATGCCTCCGACGCCCATGCCAACGACCCCAGCAACTGGGGCACGACGACGCTGAACAACCACGACGTGTCGGTCCTCACGCTACATCCAAGCAAATCGGGCAAGCTGTCGCTGGACCTGAGCGGCGTCACCGACGCGGCCGGCAATCACGTGGCGGCGACCACGATCGACTTCCCGTTCGACGTGATCACGGCCCAGATCTACCTCGGGCCTTCGGTCCTGTACTAAGGCCAGTCGAGCGCGCGCTCGCTGGCGAACTCGCGGGGTTCGCCAGTGAGCGGGTCGTCGAACGCGATCGCGCGCGCCAGCAGCTGCAAGGGCGCCGAGAAATCGTCGCCCTTGCATGGCAGCGCGACGGGATAGAACGCATCGTTCAGGATCGGCGCGCCGAGCGAGGCCATGTGCAGCCGCAACTGGTGCTTGCGACCGGTGTGCGGGTGCAGACGGTAGCGCGCCACCTGGCCGCGCTGCTCGATCAGTTCCACCAGCGTCTCCGAATTCGGCTCGCCGGCCTCCTCCTTCATCACGAAGAACTTCTCGCCATCGACCATGCGGCTGCGGTAGGTGAACGGGAATGCGCGGCCGGCGATCGGCGCGGCCAGCGCTTCATACACCTTGCGGATCGCACGCTTCTGGAACAGCGACTGGTACTTGCCGCGCGTGGCGGGGTTGTGCGAGAAGATGACAACGCCGGCGGTCTCGCGGTCCAGACGGTGGATCGGCGTCAGGTGCGGCAAGTCGTACTGGCGCTTCAGGCGCACCAGCAGCGTCTCGTGCAAGAAGCGCCCGGTCGGGATGGTCGGCAGGAAGTGCGGCTTGTCCGCCACCAACAGGTGCTCGTCCTGGAACAGCACCTTTTCCTCGAACGGGATGGGCGTCTCGGGCTCCTCCAGCTCGCGGTAGTACCAGATGCGCATGCACTGGCGCACGTGGCTGTCCGCCGCCAGCGCCCTGCCCTGCGCGTCCACCACTTCGCCACGCGCCAGGCGCGCCGCCCAGCTCTCGGGCGACACATCCGGGAAGCGCTCCGCCAAAAAGCGCAGCATGCCGCCGGCCAGCGTCTCGGTGATCCACAGGTAGCTTGGTGCTACGCCATCCTTGATCGGCAGCGGCACGAAGGCGTTGGCCTGGGCCTGGTGTCCCCGCCTAACGAAGCGCGACATTGCTGCGGTACGGCGGCAGCTTGTCCACGGTGGTGCCCTTGGTGCGGGCGTACAGCGGAAGCAGCACGTTCATGTGGTCCTGGATCTGGGCGATGCGCTCGCTGCCCAGCGGGTGGGTGGAGAGCAGCTCGATCGGCGCGCGCTGGTTCTGCGCCGCCATCTTCTGCCACAGCGAGATGCCGGCGCGCGGATCGAAGCCGGCGCGGGCGGCCAGGTCCAGGCCAACGAGGTCTGCCTCGCGCTCGTCGTTGCGCGAGAATTTGAGCACCAGCAGCTGGCCGGCCGCGTTGGTGGCGGTGCTGGTGATGTTGGGGTCGATGCCCAGCCACGCCGACAGGGCAGCCCCGCCGAGCCGCGCGCCCAGCGAAGTCAGTCCGGACTTGCCGGCCTGTTCCAGTCCGTGCTCGCGCAGCGCGTGCGCCATCTCGTGCCCCATCACCGCCGCGATCTCGTCATCGGTGAGCTTGAGCTTGTCGATGATCCCGCTGAAAAAGGCGATCCGCCCGCCCGGCATGCAGAAGGCGTTGACCTGGTCCGACTCCAGCAAGTTGACCTGCCAGTTCCAGCCGGACGCCTCCCGGTTCCAGCGCGGGGCGAACGGGATGATGCGCTGGGCGATGGCGCGCAGCCGCCGGGCCTCGGGGTCGCCGGCCGGCACCAGCGCGCCCTTTTCGCGCGCGGTCGAGATCAGGCCTGAATACTCCTGCGCCGCCTGCTGGTTAAGCTGCTCCTCGGAAATGAGGACATGCCAGTATTTGTTGATAGGACGTAAGGTAATGCCGTCCTGCACCTCCTGCTGCTGCGGCTGGGCCGCCGGAACGGACCCGACGCTGGCGCACAGCACCAGCAGCATGGCAACGCGTTTCAATCGTTTCATTTTCTATCCACAAGACCGTTATTGGCGGCCCCGTCCTCGCGGCGCTATGATCGTTTCGACAATCATAAACCCAAGCGGGCCGCAGCCGGCGCAGCCTCAGGCGGCAGCGCGCGACTTCTTGCGCAGCCTGAACACCGCCAGGCTGCCGCGCAGGTTGGGCAGGAAGTGCACCGGCGCGCCATCGGCCAGCGCCACGCATTCGAGCACCTCCAGGCCGCATTCCTCGGCCAGCTCCTGAAAGTCGTAAATGGTCGCGCAGCGCACGTTGGGGGTGTCGTACCACTGGTACGGCAGCGAACGCGACACCGGCATGCGGCCCTTGAGCAGCGCCACGCGGTGCGGCCAATAGGCGAAGTTCGGGAACGAGACGATCGCCTCGTGGCCGACCCGCACGATCTCGCGCAGCAGCGCTTCGACCTGCTGCATCATCTGCAGCGAGGACAGGCACAGCACGGTGTCGAAGGAATTGTCGCCAAACAGGCCAAGGCCCTGCTCCATGTCGTGCTGGATCACGTTGATGCCGCGTCTGGCGCTTTCGAGCACCTTGTCGTCCGCGATCTCGATGCCGTAACCGGTGCAGCGCTTGGCCTGCTCCAGGTAGCGCAGCATGGCGCCGTCGCCGCAGCCCACGTCGAGCACGTGCGCGCCTTCGCGCACCCAGTGCGAGATGAACGCCAGGTCCGGGCGGATGAGGGTAGTCTGTTGCGTGCTCATGCCGCCTCCTTTGCTGCGCATTCGCCCCAGATGCGGTCGTAGTAAGCCCGCACCACGTTCATGTAGCGCGGGTCCTCGAGCAGGAACGCGTCGTGGCCGTGCGGCGCGTCGATTTCGGCGTAGGTCACGCGGCGGCGATTATCGACCAGCGCCTGCACGATCTCGCGGCTGCGCTCGGGCGAAAAGCGCCAGTCGGTGGTGAACGAGGCAATCAGGAACTGGGCCCGCGTGCCGGCCAGCGCCTTCGTCAGGTCGCCGCCGTATTCGCGCGCCGGGTCGAAGTAGTCGAGCGCCTTGGTGATGAGCAGGTAGGTGTTGGCGTCGAAGTACTCGGAGAACTTGTCGCCCTGGTAGCGCAGGTAGGACTCGATCTCGAAGTCGATGCCGAAGTCGAACTTGTAGTCGTTCGTTTCGGCCGCGTTGCGCAGCTTGCGGCCGAATTTTTCCGCCATGTCGTCGTTCGACAGGTAGGTGATGTGGCCGATCATGCGCGCGACCTTCAGGCCGTTCTTCGGCACCACGCCGTGTTCGTAGAAGTCGCCGCCGTGGTAGTCGGGGTCGGTCAGGATCGCCTGGCGCGCCACGTCATTGAACGCGATATTCTGCGCCGACAGCTTGGGCGTGGACGCGATCACGATGCAGTGGCGCAGCCGCTCGGGGAACATGATGGACCAGGTGAGCGCCTGCATGCCGCCCAGCGAGCCGCCCATCACCGCGGCGAACTGTTCGATGCCCAGCCGCTCGGCCAGGCGCGCCTGCGCCGCCACCCAGTCCTCCACCGTCAGCAGCGGGAACGCCGCGCCGTAGGGCTTGCCGGTGGCCGGATTGGTGTGCATCGGGCCGGTCGAGCCGAAGCACGAGCCCAGGTTGTTCACGCCGATGACGAAGAAGCGGTCGGTGTCCACCGACTTGCCGGGGCCGACCATGTTGTCCCACCAGCCGGCGCTTTTCGGGTTGTCCGCGTAGGTGCCGGCGACGTGGTGCGAGGCGTTGAGCGCATGGCAGATCAGCACCGCGTTCGACTTGTCGGCGTTGAGCGTGCCGTAGGTTTCGTACATCAGGGTGTAGTCGCTGATCTGGGCGCCGCTTTGCAGGCGCAGCGGTTCAGCGAAGTGCATCGACTGAGGCGTGACGTTTCCGAGTGATCCCATCTGAGACTTCTTTGTTGTTGTAGGGTGGGCAGATTTCTGCCCACGCGTTCAATCCACACATGCGCCGCCTGCACGCGTGGGCGGGAGACCCGCCCACCCTACGATTTACATGGTTTGCAGCTGCTCCACCGCCTGCGCGATTTCGGCAGGCTCCATCGAGCGCAGGATTCTGCGCGTGACAGGCGCAATCGCCTTCAGGTCGCTGTTGAGGATTTCCTGCTTGACCGCGAGCAGCTGGGCCGGATGCATCGAGAATTCGCGCAGGCCCATGCCCAGCAGCAGGCGGGTGAGCTTGACGTCGCCCGCCATCTCGCCGCACACGGCCACGTCCTTGCCGGCCTTCTTGCCGGCGTCGATGGTCATCGCGATCAGCTGGAGCACGGCAGGGTGCAGCGGATTGTACAGGTGCGCCACTTCGTAGTCGACCCGGTCGATGGCCAGCGTGTACTGGATCAGGTCGTTGGTCCCGATCGACAGGAAGTCCAGCCGCTTGATGAACATCGGCAGCGCCAGCGCGGCGGCCGGGATCTCGATCATCGCGCCCACTTCGACGGCGGGGTCGAACTTGACGTTTTCATCAAGCAGCGTGGCCTTGGCCTGCTTGAGCATCGCCAGCGACTGGTCGATCTCGAACGCGTGCGCCAGCATCGGGATCAGGATGCGCACCTTGCCATAGGCGGACGCCCGCAGGATCGCGCGCAGCTGGGTCAGGAACATCTGCGGCTCGGCCAGGCAGTAGCGGATCGCGCGCAGGCCCAGCGCCGGGTTGAGCGCATTGTGCTCGGTCGGGTCGAGCGGCTTGTCGGCGCCGATGTCGAGGGTGCGGATGGTGACCGGCCGCCCCTTCATCGCCAGCACCGCCTTGCGGTACTGCTCGAACTGCTCGTCCTCGCTCGGCATCTTGTGCTGCTGGCCGGCGCGGCCCATGAACAGGAATTCGGAGCGGAACAGGCCCACGCCGGTGGCCCCGGCTTCGAGCGCGGCCGGGCAGTCGTCCGGCAGCTCGATGTTGGCCAGCAGGGTCACCGGGGTGCCGTCGCGCGTGACGGCCGGCGTCTTCTTCAGCTTGAGCAGGCGCTTGCGCGCCTTGAGCAGCGCGGCCTGGCGCGCCCGGTACTGTTCCAGCACCAGCGGGCTCGGGTTGCAGATCACCACGCCGGCGTCGCCGTCGATGATGACCCAGTCGTCCTGCTCGATCAGGCGCGAGGCCTGCGACAGGCCGACCGCGGCCGGGATGTCGAGGCTGCGCGCCACGATCGCGGTGTGCGAGTTCTGGCCGCCGACGTCGGTGACGAAGCCGATGAACGAGCGGTCGCGGAAGGCCAGCATGTCCGCCGGCGAAATATCGTGCGCCACCACGATCATCTGCGGCCGGTAGCTGTCGTCGTCCTCGCGCGACGGCGGCATCGGCAGCGCGGTGCCCATCAACACCTTGAGCACGCGCTCGGCCACTTGCTGGATGTCGTGCTTGCGCTCGCGCAGGTACTCGTCCTCGATCTCGTCGAACTGCGAGGACAGCTCGTCGATCTGGGTGACGAGCGCCCATTCGGCGTTGTAGTGGCGGGTGCGGATGATGTCGAGCGGCGCCTCCGAGATCATCGGATCGGACAGGATCAGCGCATGCACGTCGATGAAGGCGCCCAGCTCGGTGGGGGCGTCCTTGGGCAGGTCGGTCCACAGCGCTTCCAGGTCGCGGTGCACCTGCGCGATCGCGTCCTGCAGGCGCTGCACCTCGGCTTCGACCTGTTCTTCCGGCACCAGGTAGTGCTTGACCTCGAGCGCGGCCGGCGTGAGCAGGTGCGCGCGGCCGATCGAAATGCCGCGCGAGACCGGTATGCCGTGGAGCGTGAACGATGCCATTGGTGGTCTCGTCTGAAGTCGGCCCTGGCCCGGTTCGTAAGGCATTACTCGCCTTCGCCGAATTTGTCGTTGACGAGCGCGGCCAGCGCCTGTACTGCCTCTTGTTCGTCCGGGCCTTCGGCCTCGAGGGTGACTTTCGCGCCCTTGCCCGCGGCCAGCATCATCACGCCCATGATCGACTTGGCGTTGATGCGGCGCGCGTTACGGGTGAGCCAGACGTCGCTCTGGAACTTGGCGGCCAGCTGGGTGAACTTGGCGGAGGCCCGGGCATGCAGGCCCAGCTTGTTGATAATCTCGAGTTCCTGTTGAATCATCTTGTCGTTGTGTTGTTCTAGAACTTACCCGCCTTACTTCAACCCGGTTTTCGTATCTAAAAATCATCCGGCTTTGCCGGGGATTTTTAGCTAATGGTTTCCAAACAAACGTAGGGGTTCACTTTTGTTTGACGTGTTCAATCCGGCCCGACGCGCACCCGGTTGTCGATTTTAACGGCGCCATTCTGCGCGCCGGCCAGCGCCATCTCGGCCACCACATCGAGCGAGTCGCGGCGGTAGGTGATCGCGCGCAGCAGCATCGGCAGGCTGATCCCGGCGATGACCTCGACATGGCCCGCGTCGGCCAGCGCATTGCAGCAGTTGCACGGCGTGCCGCCCTTGATGTCGGTGATCACCAGCACGCCATCGCCGTCATCCAGGCGCGCGATGGCACGCCGGGCCAGCGCGTTGACCTCGGTCAGGTCCTGGTCCGCGGTCACGTCGATCGCCTCGAAGCGCTCGGTCGGTCCGCGAAATACGTGCGCGACCGCCGCAATGAATGCCTGGCCCAGCGGCGCGTGGGTCAGCAGGAGGATGCCTACCATGGTCTCAAGTCTTCAAAGCCTGCTCGACCGCGTCGATGAACATCGCGGCTACGTCAAAACCGCTCTGGTCGGTGATCTCCTGGAAGCAAGTCGGGCTCGTCACGTTCACTTCCGTCAGGAAATCGCCAATCACATCTAATCCTACCAGCAACAGGCCACGCTCGACCAGAACTGGACCGAGCGCCTCGGCAATTTCACGGTCGCGGCTGGACAAGGGCTGGGCCACGCCGGTGCCGCCCGCGGCCAGGTTGCCGCGCACTTCGCCGGCTTGCGGGATGCGCGCCAGCGCGAACGGCACAGGTTTGCCGCCGATGACCAGCACCCGCTTGTCACCCTTGACGATCTCGGGAATGTACTTTTGCACCATGATGGTGCGCTTTCCTTCGAGGGTCAGCGTTTCAATGACCGAACCCAGGTTCATGCCGTCGGCCTTGACGCGGAAGATGCCCGAGCCGCCCATGCCGTCGAGCGGCTTGAAGATCACGTCGCCATGCTCGGCGTGGAACTCGCGCAGGCGGGTGGCGCTCTGCGTGACCAGGGTCGGCGCGGTGAACTCGGGGAACTGCGCAATCGTCAGCTTTTCGTTGTGGTTGCGGATCGCGGCCGGCTTGTTGAACACGCGCGCGCCCTGGCGCTCGGCCACTTCCAGCAGATAGGTGCCGTACACGTATTCCATGTCGAACGGCGGGTCCTTGCGCTGGATGATCGCGTCAAACGACGACAGCGGCACCGATTCGCCGGGCGCGGCGCGGTACCAGTCGTCGAGCTCGCCGGTCAGCGTGATCTTTGCGACCTCGGCCGTGGCGATGCCTTGCTCGAGCGCCATGTCGTGCTGCTCGAAGGCGTAGATCTCGTGGCCGCGTTTGGCGGCCTCGCGCATCATCGCGAAGGTCGAATCCTTGTAGGTTTTAAAGCTGGACAGCGGATCGGCGAGAAAAGCGATTTTCATGGGCGGTTCCATTGGATGAATGCCCAGATTTTAGCCGGAAACGGTGAAGGCCGCCGGGTTGGCGGGTTTGGGTCGGCAGGGCTCACGCGGCCTTTTCTGCCTGCAGCGGGCAGGCGGCCATGGGTTCCTCAAGCCGGCGCGCAAGGTCGGCGCGCAGGTCCGCCAGTGCCGCGATGCGCGTGTCGATTTCAGCCACCTTGCGGCGCAGCGCCTCGCGCAGCTCGGCGCCGGCCTGTTCGGGGTTGGCCAGCAGGGGCAGCCCTGCCTCGATTTCGGCCAACGTGAACCCCAGCGTTTGCGCCATGCGCACGTAGCGCAGCCAGTCGGCGGCCTCGGGCGGATAGTCGCGGTAGCCGTTGCCGCGCCGGCGCGCGCTGAGCAGGCCACGCTTTTCATAGAAACGCAGGGTATCGCGGGAGAGGCCGGTTGCCAGCGCCAGTTCGCCGATTTGCATGTCCATCCTACAAAGTGCTTGACCCTTGAGTGTACTCCACGGTTGACGATGGGCGTCCCGTTTCTTGAAGAGGATACCCATGACACCGATTCCCCTGCCCACCTTCATCCGCATCGTGCGCGCCAGCGCCTGGTACGACATCGTGGTGACAGCCCTGTTTGCCACGCCCTGGACCTTCGCCCTCGCGCACGAGGCGATGTCGGCCACCAACCAGGCGCTGGGCGGCCAGGCGCTGCCGCCGTTCGGGACCCTGCAGGTCCTGATTGCCTGCCTGATGGGGTCGGTGGTGCTGGTGTGGTCGGTGCTGCGGCTGGTGGAACCGTCGGTGCGCCTGGGCCGCTTCGACGGCACCGCGCGCTTTTTGTTCTCCACCTGGATGGCGTGGGCGCTGATGAACACCGGTGCGCCCTTCCTGTGGCTGTTGCTGGTGCCCGAGTTCGCGTGGGGCGTGGTGCAGTGGTGGCCGGTGGCGCACGTAGGGGGGGCGGGTCCCCCGCCCACGCGTTCAATCGACGCGCGCGCTGCCTGAACGCGTGGGCAGCCAAGCTGCCCACCCTACGGATCAATAGACTTCGGGGTTGGGGTCGGTACGCTCCAGCTCCAGCGACGCCGCCAGCAAGGCCAGGCGCGCCACCACGCCGTACACGTAGAACCGGTTCGGCGCGGCCGTGCCCGGCTTGGCCTTCAGGTCCGGCACGGCGTGCTGCTGCGCGAACGCCAGCGGCACGAACTGCGAGCCCGGCGCGTTCAGGTTCTGGTCCACGCCGCGCTCGGCATGCACGCGGTAGAAGCCGCCCACCACGTAGCGGTCGATCATGTACACCACCGGCTCGGCCACCTTGTCCTCGATCGACTCGAAGGTCGGCACGCCTTCCTGGATCATCACGTCGGTCACCTGCACGCCGTCCTTGATGACCGACATCTTGTTGCGCTGCTTGCGGTTCAGGTCGCGCACTTCGCTGGCGTCCTTGACGGTCATGATGCCCATGCCGTAGGTGCCCGCGTCCGGCTTGACGATGACGAAGGGCTTTTGCTCCTTCATCCCGTATTCCTTGTACTTCTTCTTGATCTTCGACAGCAGCATCGACACGTTGTCGGCCAGGCAGTCGAGTCCCTGGTCTTCCTGGAAATTGACCTCGCCGCACTTGGCATGCAGCGGGTTGACCAGCCACGGGTCGATATCGATCAGCTTGCCGAACTTCTTGGCCACCTCGTCGAAGGCCTTGAAGTGGTTGCTCTTGCGCCGCACCGCCCAGCCGGCGTGCACCGGCGGCAGCAACGCCTGTTCGTGGATGTTCTCCAGGATCGGCGGCACGCCGGCCGACAGGTCGTTGTTGAGCAGGATGGTGCACGGGTCGAAGTCGGCCAGCCCCACGCGGCGGCCGTTGCTCGATCGCACCAGCGGCTCGACCACCAGCATGTTCCCGTCCGGCAGCGCCAGCGGCGTCGGCTGGGTGATTTCCGGCGACAGCGAGCCCAGCCGCACATGCAGGCCGGTCTGACGGAAGATCTGCATCAGGCGCTGCACGTTTTGCAGGTAGAACGGGTTGCGGGTGTGGCTTTCCGGGATCAGGAGCAGGTTGCGCGCGTCCGGGCAATACTTGTCGATCGCCGCCATCGCCGCCTGCACCGCCAGCGGCAGCATCTCGGTGGCCAGGTTGTTGAAGCCGCCGGGGAACAGGTTGGTATCCACCGGGGCCAGCTTGTAGCCGGCATTGCGCAGGTCCACCGAGCAGTAGAACGGCGGGGTGTGCTCCTGCCATTCCAGGCGGAACCAGCGCTCGATGGCCGGGGTGGCCTCGAGGATTTTCTTTTCCAGGTCGAGCAGGGGACCGTTCAGGGCGGTGACGAGGTGCGGAACCATGAATGTAGCGTCCTTAGTTTGGCTTCTTTATAAGTATGGTAAGGATACATCGGGGCGCGTCATCCGTTTTTAAAGGCCGTGCTGTTGGAAGGGACAAAAAAAGGCGCCCGAAGGCGCCTTTCCGGTCAGCTATACCCCCGTTTTATCACGAGTGATACGCCGATTCTCCATGGCTGGTGATATCCAGCCCTTCTCGCTCCTGCTCTTCCGGTACCCGCAGGCCGACCGTCAGGTCAACCAGCTTGTACGCAATGAGTGCCACCACCGTGGACCACACGATGGTGGTCAGCACGGCCTGGGCCTGGACCCACACCTGCGCGCCGATCGAATACGCATCGGCGGACATCTTGTTGGTCACGTAATCGAAAATCCCCTGCCCGCCCAGCCCCGGCGAAGCGAACACGCCGGTCAGCAGCGCGCCCAGGATGCCGCCCACGCCGTGCACGCCGAACACGTCGAGCGAGTCGTCGGCCCCCAGCATGCGCTTCAGGCCGTTGACGCCCCACAGGCACACCAGGCCGGCCACCAGGCCGATGACCAGGCCGCCCATCGGGCCGACAAAACCGCAGGCCGGGGTGATCGCCACCAGCCCTGCCACCGCGCCCGAGGCGGCGCCCAGCATCGACGGCTTGCCCTTGAAGACCCACTCGCCCAGCAGCCAGGACACGGCAGCGGCAGCGGTGGCCAGCATCGTGTTGACGAAGGCCAGCGCGGCCACGTCGCCCGCTTCCAGCGCCGAACCGGCGTTAAAGCCGAACCAGCCGATCCACAGCAGCGAAGCGCCGATCATGGTCATGGTCAGCGAATGCGGCGCCATGTGCTCACGGCCGTAGCCGATGCGCTTGCCCACCACGAAGGCGCCCACCAGGCCGGCCACCGCGGCGTTGATGTGCACCACCGTGCCGCCGGCAAAGTCGAGCGCGCCCTTCTGCCACAGCCAGCCGGCCTGCGAGGTGGCCTTGGCCAGGCTGTTGGCGTCGGTGATCGCGTCCGGCCCCGGCCAGAACCAGACCATGTGCGCGATCGGCAGGTAGCCGAAGGTGAACCACAGCACGGAGAACAGCAGCACCGCCGAGAAGCGCATGCGCTCGGCAAACGAGCCGACGATCAGGCCGCAGGTGATGGCCGCGAAGGTACCCTGGAACGCGACGAAAACGAACTCGGGAATCGCCACGCCCTTGCTGAAGGTGGCCGCCGTCGCGAAGGTAGCGGTGGACGGATCCCAGATGCCGCGCAGCAGCGCGCGGTCGAGGCCACCGATGAAGGCGTTGCCTTCGGTGAAGGCGAGCGAATAGCCGTACAGGTACCACAGCACGGTGATGACCGAAAAGATCATGAAGACCTGCAGCAACACCGACAGCATGTTCTTGGCGCGCACCAGGCCGCCGTAGAACAAGGCCAGGCCAGGGATCGACATCATCGCCACCAGCAAGGTGGCGACGAGCATCCAGGCGGTGTCGCCCTTGTTGACGACGGGGGCGGCAGCCCAGGCGGGCAAAGCGGTGCCGAGCGCGCAGGCGGCAGCCAGCACGCGGGTCATGGTTCGTTTCATGGCGTTCCTTTCAGAGTGCGTCGTTGCCGGTCTCGCCGGTACGGATACGGATGACCTGTTCGAGGCTGGCGACGAAAATCTTGCCGTCACCGATCTTGCCGGTGCGCGCAGCGGTTTCGATCACCTCGATCACCTGGTCGAGGATGGCGTCGTCCACCGCCGCCTCGATCTTGATCTTGGGGAGGAAGTCGACCACGTACTCGGCGCCGCGGTACAGCTCGGTGTGGCCCTTCTGGCGGCCAAAGCCCTTCACCTCGGTCACGGTCATGCCGTGCACGTTGATGGCCGACAGCGCTTCACGCACCTCGTCCAGCTTGAAGGGCTTGATGATCGCTGTGATCATTTTCATGACTTACCTCTTTCAAAAAGTTTTGGTTAAGGACGCGACCACGCCCGAGCGTCCCAGGCTGCGGCCATCCGGCGCCACGTAGGCGCTGGTGTTGGTCTTGACCCAGGCCAGGCCGACGGTGGCCCAGCCGAAGTCGCGCGCCAGGCCCACCTTGTAGTCGGTGTACGAGAGCGCATCGTTGTTGTGCACCTGCTGGCGGCCGACGTGCAGCTGCAGCGTTACCGCCTGCCAGCCGGTATCGATGTTCGCGCCCAGGTCCCAGTAGCCGCTCTGCTTGCTGTCGGCGGTGCCGAACAGGTTGGTCAGGCTGCGCGAGTACTTCAGGTAGCCCGGGCCGTAGCCAAGCTGGCCGTAAAGCTCGAAGGTGTTGGCGTTCGGGTGCAGGCCATTGTTCGGATAGAAGTAATAGAGGCCGCCCACGTCGTAGCTCACGCCGCCGCCCAGCTCGCCGCGCTTGCCGCCGTACAGGTCCCATTCGACGCTGCCCGAGCCGCCCAGGTCGCCGGTCCAGTGGATCGTCGACAGCCAGGTGCCGGCGTACAGCCCGGTCGGGGTGTGCGTGTAGTCGGCGCCGCCCTGCAGCGCCGGGTCCAGCCGCGACTGCGAAATGCCGCGGTAACGGTAGTCGCTGACCACGGCCGCGTTGTAGCTCACCTGGTGCTCGGCCGCGGGCTGTTCCTGCGCCTGCGCCATCGGGACGATCCAATTGCATGCGGCCAGCGCCAGCGCGGCCGTGACTGCTTGTTTCATTTTCATGACATCCCCTTCGTGAACGAACATCCTGTTGCGGGTTACAATCGAACTGCACGCCTGTCCTTCATCTAGCAGGATGCGTGCCATGTCCCAAGAACCGTGCCGTGCTTGCTTTTTGAGCGAGCACGCACCAAATGGGTTTCAGGATTTCGCTGCCCGCGCCGCGCGGGCGCACCAACAGGCGGCAGCCGCACCGCGCCGGTGCAGCCGCCTACTTCGCCAGGAACAGAAACGGAATGAATACTTTCTTTAACGACTTGCAGGACAAGCTCAACCAGGCTTTCGAGAACTCGCCCGCCAAGGACATCGAGCGCAACGTCAAGGCCATGATGACCCAGGGCTTTTCCAAGCTGGACCTGGTCACGCGCGAGGAATTCGACATCCAGGCCCAGGTGCTGGCCAAGACCCGGGCCAAACTCGAGCTGCTGGAAGCGCGTGTGGCAGAGCTGGAGGCACGCCTGACTGCACAGGCTTCTTAAACTAGTTTAAGGCGTCGTTTCCAGCATTCATGGATAGTCTGTTCGTTTGGCCCATAAGGCCAGAACAGTCAATTAGGACCGCTAGGCATGAATGCAAACGACAAGATGATCAGCACGTCACAGATGGCCCCCCAGGAGGTGTCGCTCGATGTGCTGCGCGAAAAATACGCCAAGGGCACTGAACAAACCGTCGCCGACGTGCGCGCGCGCGTGGCCAACGCGCTGGCCGCCCTTGAACCGGAAGCGCTGCGCGAGGACCTCGAGCAGCGCTTCCTGTGGGCGCAGGAACAAGGCTTCGTCCCGGCCGGCCGCATCAATTCCGCGGTCGGCATGGGCATCAAGGCCACCCTCATCAACTGCTTCGTGCAGCCGGTGGGCGACTCGATCACCGGTGCCGAGGATGGCCTGCCCGGCATCTACACCGCCCTCTCCGAAGCGGCCGAAACCATGCGCCGCGGTGGCGGCGTCGGCTACGACTTCTCCGCCATTCGCCCGTTCGGCAGCAAGGTGCGCGGCACCCAGTCGCGCGCCTCGGGCCCGGTCTCGTACATGGAAGTGTTCGACTCGTCCTGCAAGACGGTCGAATCGGCCGGCGCGCGCCGCGGCGCCCAGATGGGCGTGCTGCGCATCGACCACCCCGACGTGGAAGCCTTCGTCGCCGCCAAAGACAACGGCGCCTTCTCCAACTTCAACCTGTCCGTGGGCGTCACCGACGCCTTCATGCAGGCGGTGCAGGCGGACGCGCCGTTCGACCTGGTGCACGCGGCCGAGCCCAGCATTGATCAGATCGCGGCCGGCGCATGGCAGCGCGACGACGGCGTCTGGGTGTACCGCCAGCTGCGCGCGCGCGAGCTGTGGGACCGCATCATCCAGTCCACCTACGACCACGCCGAACCGGGCGTGCTGTTCATCGACCGCATGAACGCGGAGAACAACCTGTGGTACTGCGAGACCCTGCGCGCCACCAACCCGTGCGGCGAGCAGCCCCTGCCCGCTTACGGCTGCTGCGACCTGGGCTCGCTGAACCTGACCATGTTCGTGGACGACCCGTTCACGCCGCAGGCCAGCTTCGACTTCGAGCGCATGCGCGAAGTGGCCGCGGTGGCGGTGCGCATGCTCGACCTGGTGCTGGACGCGACCGAATGGCCGCTGCCGCAGCAGGCCGAAGAAGCGCAGGCCAAGCGCCGCATCGGCCTGGGCTTCCTTGGCCTTGGCAGCGCGCTGGTGATGCTCGGCCTGCGCTACGACGCGGACGAAGGCCGCGCGCTGGCCGCCCGCATCGCGGTCGAGCTGCGCGACGCCGCCTACGCCGCCTCGATCGAGCTGGCCCGCGAAAAAGGCCCGTTCCCGAAATTCGACGCCGAGCGCTACCTGCAAGGCCAGTTCACCGGGCGCCTGCCGGAGTCGCTGCGCACGGCCATCCGCGAGCACGGCATCCGCAACTCGCACCTGCTGTCGATCGCGCCCACCGGCACCATTTCGCTTGCCTTCGCCGACAACGCCTCGAACGGCATCGAGCCGGCGTTCTCGTGGACCTACCATCGCAAGAAGCGCCAGCCGGACGGCTCGACCCGCACCTACGAGGTGGCCGACCACGCCTGGCGCCTGTACCGCCAGCTCGGCCACGACGTGACCGACGACGCCAGGCTGCCGCCGCAGTTCGTCACCGCGCTGCAGATGCGCGCCATCGACCACCTGCAGATGATGGAGGCGGTGCAGCCCTTCGTCGATACCGCGATCTCGAAGACCGTCAACGTGCCGGCGGATTACCCGTACGAGGACTTCCGCGACCTGTACACCGAGGCCTGGCGCGCCGGGCTGAAGGGCCTGGCCACCTACCGCCCCAATTCGGTGATCGGCAGCGTGCTGTCGGCCACGCCCGAGCCGGAAAAGGTCAAGGCGCCGGACGACGACCCGCTGCGCAAGCGCTTCGAGCGGCGCCCGCTGGGCGAGCTCGAGTCGGTGACCTCGAAGATCGAATACTCGACCCAGGAAGGCAAGAAGTCGGTGTACCTGACGGTGAGCTTCATCCGCGCCGAGGGCGTGTACGACGGCCAGCAAGTGGCCATCGAGCGGCCGTTCGACTTCTTCATGCCGACCAACCAGCGCAGCGACGGCCAGCAGTGGATCACCGCATCGATGCGGATGCTGTCGATGGTCGCGCGCGCCGGCAGCCCGATCGCCAAGGCGCTGGCCGACATGCGCGAAGTCGTGTGGGAAAAAGGCCCGGTACGCTGCGGCTACCTGACGCGCGACGACGGCACCCAGGTGCCGGTGTACCACGACTCGGAAGTGGCAGCGATCGCCTTCATGCTGCAGCGGATCCTGATCCGGCGCGGCTTCCTGGACGCCTACGGCCATCAGGTGCCGGTGCCGGTGCTGGCCAAGCGCTTTGCCGAGCGCGTCTGCTGCTCGCACGAGACCATGCCGCAGCCGGTGGCCACGACCGTGGAAGGCGTGGCGCCCAACGCCTCGGGCGCCAAGTGCCCGGAGTGCGGCGCGCGCGCGCTGCGCAAGATTGACGGCTGCACCCGCTGCACCGAATGCCACTACGTGGGCGGCTGCGGCTGACCTGGCACGCGGGCCCGGCCCGCGTGTCCCCTACGAATTTGATCGCGCGGATGACGCGCTGTTTTTGAACCCAGGAGCAAGAAGCATGATTCACCAGAACCTTCAGCTGGCAACGGCACTCGACGCTGCCGGCGCTGCCGCAGTCAACCAGGCGCTCGGCGCCATCGCGGGCGTGAGCCAGGTCGGCGCCAGCGGCGGCACCAACCGGGTTGCCGTCGCCTTTGACGACAACACCACCTCGGCGCAGGAAATCGCGGCCGTGCTGGCACGCGCCGGCTATCCGCTGCGCGAAGCGCCGAAAACCGGCGGCTGCTGCGGCGGCTGTGGCGGCGGCGGGCACTGATTGCCATAGCTTCCAGCAGATCCCCGCCCTGGCGGGGATTTTTTTTGTAGGGTGGGCAGGTTCTCCTGCCCACGCGTTCAGCGCCCGGGCGCACCGTGGCATCGCGTGCGCAAGTTGAACGCGTGGGCGGGAGACCCGCCCACCCTACCGTGTCACGCCAGCGCGCGCGCCAGATAGGGAAGAAACCGGTCCATCCGGTAGTCGACGTCGAGGTGCTCGTCGTCGAACTCCTCGTGCACGTGATGGATGCCAAGCCGGGCCAGTTCCTGGCTCAGGCGGCGCGCGCCGAAATGCAGGAAGTACTGGTCGCGCCAGCCGCAATCGATCCACAGACCGCGCGCCTGGCGCAATGCGACCGCATGGTGTTGCACTGCCAGCACCGGGTCATGGCGCAGCCAGTTGGCCCAGCGCGCTTGGTCGAAGCGCGCAGTGTGCGGGTCGCACGGCAGGCTGGCGAAACGGTATGCCGACGGGTCCGGGTCATAGGTGGCCGCCAGCGCAAGGTGCATGCGGCAGCCGCGCTCCTGCGGTGTCACCTTGTCCGCGCTCTCGAAGTGCGCAAAAAAGCGCTCGACCGAATGATCGAAGCGCTCGAGCACGTTCAGCGCCGCATAGATGCCTGGCTTGTAGACGATCTCGAAATCCATGTCGCCTGAGGTGCAGCCCGCCGCCGACCAGAAGCCCGGATACAGCATCAGGTGCCACAGCGCGCCAAAGCCGCCGGATGATTTGCCGAACAGGCCGCGCCGGCCAGCGCCGCCGCAGCCGAAGCGCTGCTCGACGAACGGCACCACCTCCTGCACCAGATAGTCGGCATAGCGGCCGGTGGCTTCGCTGTTGATGTACTGGTTGCCGCCGAGCGCGGTCATGCAGTCGGCGAACACCACCACCGCCGGCGCCATCGCCCCCTGGCCGATCAGGCGGTCGAGCCGCTCGGGGACGTTCTCGCCGATGTTCTTGCGTGCGACGTGGTCCGGCCCGCAGCTGTTAAAGCCCGGCAGGTCGGCCAGCAAGGGCGCCGGGCCGGATTCGTACCCGGGCGGGGTGTACACGTACAGCTCGCGCAGGTGCGGGTCGCCCAGCGGGTTCTCGCGCAGGACGTGGCTGTCGAAGAGGAAGCGGTGGACGGTGCCTTGGGCGAATTGGCTGGTACGGCGCATACACGTGTGCAGGTTCAGGAACCGCCAACGCGGCGGTTCCTGAACGGATTATACGTGCGCCCGGCCTTGCCCCGGCTCAGATGGTTTTGGAATACTGCATGCGCTGCAGCGGCACGTGGTTGGGCTTGCCGAGCCAGGCGTCGAACGCCATCGCGATGTTCCTGATGAGCAGGCGCCCGCGCGTGGTGACGCTGATCGCGCCGGCCTCCAGCGCCAGCAGGCCGTCGGCCTCGAACGCGCGCAGCTTGGGCATCTCGGCCGCGAAGTAGTCGTTGAAGACGATGCCGTGCGCGCGTTCGAACGCGGGCACGTCGAGCGTGAAGTCGCACATCAGGCGCTGGATGACGGCGCGCCGGATGCTGTCGTCGGCCGAGAGCGCGATCCCGCGCGCAAGCGGCAGTTCGCCGCGGTCCAGCGCCGCGTAGTAGCGCTCCAGCGACTTTTCGTTTTGCGCGTACACGCTGCCCACCGCGCTGATCGCCGACACGCCGACCGACACCATGTCGGCCTCGGCATGGGTCGAGTAGCCCTGGAAGTTGCGCTGCAAGCCTCCGCTCTTCTGGGCGATCGCGAGCTCGTCGTCGGGCTTGGCGAAGTGGTCCATGCCGATGTACACGTAGCCGGCATTGGTGAGCTGCTCGATGCACAGCGCCAGCATGTCGAGCTTGACCTGCGCCGCCGGCAGCTCGTCCTCGTCGATCAGGCGCTGCGACTTGAACAGGGCCGGCATATGCGCGTAGTTGTAGATCGAGATGCGGTCGGGGCTGGCGGAGACCACCTTGGCCAGCGTCTGGCGCATCGTTTCCATGCTCTGCTTGGGCAGGCCGTAGATCAGGTCGATGCTGACCGAGCGGAAGCCCGCCTCGCGCGCGGCGGCAATCGCGTTGAGCGTGAGCGCCTCGGGCTGGATGCGGTTGACCGCCTTCTGCACCTCGGCGTCGAAGTCCTGCACGCCCAGGCTCAGGCGGTTGAAGCCCTGGCGCCGCAGCGAATGCACGCGCTCGGGGTCCACCGTGCGCGGGTCGATCTCGATCGAATACTCGCCCTCGGCGTCGCCCACGAAGGTGAAGCGGCTGCGCAAGTAGTCCATCAGCTCGCCCATCTGGGCGTCGGACAGGTAGGTGGGCGTGCCGCCGCCGAAGTGCAGCTGCTCGACCCGGTTGTCGGCGCCGAACAGCGCGGCCTGCATGTCCACCTCGCGCTTGAGGTAGTCGAGGTAGATGGCGGCCTTGTCGCGGTTGGTGGTGATGATCTTGTTGCAGCCGCAGTAGTAGCACAGCGACTGGCAGAACGGGATATGCACGTACAGCGACAGCGGCCGCACGCCGCCGGCCGCGCGCAGCCCCTGCACCGCGGCCTGGTAGTCGAGCGCGGTGAACTGGCCGTGGAAGCGGTCCGCCGTCGGGTAGGACGTGTAGCGTGGCCCCTGCTGGCTCATCCGTTCGATCAGGTCGGCGGACAGGTCCAGCGCGCCCGGCGCCGGGAATGCGGTTTTCGACATCGTGTATCCTTGTTGGTGTTATCCCTCGCGCCCATCGATGCGCGGGCGGCACAGGTAGGGGCCGTACACGGCCACGTACAGCGCGAATGCGGCGCTCCAGCAGACCGCGGCGGCGACCAGCGCGACATTGCGCGCGCCGTCCGGCGACAGCGCCGCCACCAGGCGTGTGACCACGCCCAGCTGGACCAGCACGTACATCGCCGTTTCCTTCGGCCCCGACGCCAGCTTCCGGCCCGTGTGGCCAAGTGCGGTGCGCGTCATCATACCAAGGATCAGGCCGGCCAGCGCGCCCACCGCGAGCACGTGCACGGCGGCCGACTGCGGCACCACGCCAAGTTGCGACAGCGCCAGCAGCAGGAAGCCGAACGGGATCCAGGCGTACGACGCGTGCAGGATCCACACCAGCGGGTTGCCCAGGGTGGCGAGCGGCTTCCAGCCGGCCAGGCGCATGGCCTGGAACACGGCCGCGGCCAGTGCCAGCGGCGCGGTCACGATGGCCGGCAGGTTCAGCCCCCAGGCCAGGCCGGCGGCGGCAGTGCAGCCCAGCGCCAGCTTGTCGGTGCGCGGGTTGCTGACGGTCTTGGCGCCCACGCCGTTCTGGGTGAACATCGGGATCACGCGCCCGCCGATGGCGCCCTCGATCACCACCACCACGATGATGGCGGCATAGACCGGGCGCAGCGGCGAGGCGTCGATCCAGCCCAGCACGGCGGCGTGGTACAGCGCGTTGGCCACCGCCAGCAGGCCCAGCAGCGCGACCAGGAACAGGTTGCGCTTGTTGCCGGTGCGCTTGAGCACCTGGTAGAACGGCCATGCCGCAACCGGCAGGAAAGCCACGTCCACCACGGCGGCCACCAGCGGCGAGCCGGCGAACATGGCCACCCTGCCCGCGATCCACAGCCCGGCAATGGCGGCCAGCTGGGCGCCGCGCGGCGTCCACAGGCCGGTCCAGTTGCGCCCGGCGGTGTACAGAAAGCCCACCACCACGGCCACCACGAAGCCGAACATCATTTCGTGCACGTGCCAGGCCAGGCCGACCTGGAACGGCCCGGCCACGCCGTAGTAGCTGGCGATCCAGGCCGGGATGCTGACGGCGGCGAAGGCCGCAGCCAGCAGGTAGAACGGGCGGAACCCCAGCGCCAGCAAGGCCGAACCCGGCGTTGGGGCGGGCGCTTCGCGTTCTTCGATGGTCAAGAGAGACATGGTATTTCTCCGTTTAAGATACATTTTTAATGCATCTTATACCGGACAGCCTGTGCAGGCAACCTTGATCTGCGGCCGAGTTGGTTGTCGCGCACGGCGGGCCGAACTCGCGCATGTTTTGACCTGCATCATGGGCGGATTGACCTAGAGCAACCGACAATGCGTTGCGGTCAGGCGGCGGCGCGCTTGTTGAAGTGCAGCTGGATCGCCTGCACGCCGGGTGTACCCAGCTTGGGATCGCGCGCGACCATCTGCTCGAGCGTGACGCTGTCGAGCACGTCGAGGAAGGCGCTGGTGGCGCGCGCCAGCGCCCCGCGCATCTCGCAGCCGGCCGCGTACAGGCACGGTGCGGTGCTGGCGTCGAAGCACGAGGCCATATAGAAGTCGCTCTCGGTCTCGCGCACCACTTCGCCAATGGTGATGGCGGACGGTTCGCGTCCCAGCCGCAGGCCGCCGCTGCGTCCGCGCACGGTTTCGACATAGCCGAGCGTGCCCAGCTGGTGCACCACCTTGGTCAGGTGGTTCTTGGCGATGTTGTGGTTCTCCGCGATGTCGCCGATCGTGACCAGGCGGTCGCGGTTAAGCGCCAGGTACATCAGCGTGCGCAGGGCATAGTCAGTATAGGAAGTCAGTCTCATTGTCGGGTCATTCGCGCCATGCGCGATAACAGGCACAAATTTTACAACTTTTTGTGCCGGTGTCTCAAAAAAACACAACCTGGGTCAAGAAAACATACATTTCGTTTGCCTCAAATAAAAGATGCACCTAGAATGCATCTTAACTGCTGCCCAGCAGAGAACTTCGAAACTCGATCAACCCAACCACCAAGGAACTACCATGCATGCCACGCGCAAACTATGGACTTGGCTTGCGATCATCTGCGTAGCATCCTTTGCCGCCCTGCTGTGGGTCGGCAAGGAAATCTACCTGAAGGCGCCCCCAATTCCACAACAGGTCACCAGCACCAAGGGTGACGTCCTGTACACGGCCGAGCAGGTCACGCTTGGCCAGCAAGCCTGGCTGTCGGCCGGTGGCCAGCAGCTCGGCACCGTCTGGGGCCACGGCAGCTACGTGGCGCCGGACTGGTCGGCCGACTGGCTGCACCGCGAAGCCCTTGCACTCCAAGATCTGTTCGCACAGCGCAATTACAAGACCAGCTATGCGAATTTGTCCGCCGAACAGCGCGGCCAGATCGACGCGCTGGTGAAGCAGGAACTGCGCACCAACACCTATGACGAAAAGACCAAGACGCTGGCCCTGTCGGACATCCGTGCCGAAGCCGTGCGCCAGGTCGCCGAGCACTATGCCGGCCTGTTCGGCACCGACCCCAAGCTCGACAAGCTGCGTGAACAATATGCGATGAACGCCGGCTCGCTGCCCGAGGCAAGCGAGCGCCAGGCGCTGACCGGCTTCTTCTTCTGGTCGTCGTGGGCCACTGCCGCCGACCGTCCGGGCGAAACCGGCCTGTCCTACACCAGCAACTGGCCGATGGAGCCGCTGGTCGGCAACAGCCCGAGCGCCGGCACCGGCATCTGGTCGATCGCTTCGATCATCCTGATGATTGGCGCGATTGCCGCCATGATCCTGTACCACTCGTCGCACAAGGAAGAAGACGACCCGATCCCGCCGAAGGCCGACCCGCTGGTGAGCGTGAAAGCGACGCCGTCGATGAAAGCGACCAAGAAGTACTTCTTCGTCGTGATCGGCCTGATCCTGGCGCAGGTGGGCTTTGGCGCCATCACCGCCCACTACTCGGTCGAAGGCCACAGCTTCTTCGGCTTCCCGCTGGCAGACATCCTGCCGTACACCGTCAGCCGCACCATCCACACCTCGTTCGCGGTGCTGTGGATCGCGACCGCCTGGCTGGCCACCGGCCTGTACATCGCCCCGATCATCGGCGGCCGTGAACCGAAATTCCAGAAGCTCGGCGTGGACGTGCTGTTCTACGCGCTGCTGTTCATCGTGGTCGGCTCGACCGTGTGCGGCTGGCTTGGTTCGATCGAGCACAAGGGCAACGAGTTCTCGTTCTGGCTCGGCAGCCAGGGCCTGGAGTTCACCAGCATGGGCCGCATCTGGCAATACCTGCTGTTCGTGGGCCTGCTGTTCTGGGCCTTCCTGCTCGGCCGTGGCCTGTGGCCCGCGCTGACCAAGGCTTCGGAAAGCCGCGGCCTGATCATGATGGTGTTCCTGTCGGCCTGCTGCATCGGCGCCTTCTACGCCACCTCGCTGGCCTGGGGCCGTACCACCCACTACTCGATGATCGAGTACTGGCGCTGGTGGCTGGTGCACCTGTGGGTCGAAGGCTTCTTCGAAGTGTTCGCCACCGCAGTCATCGCCCTGCTGTTCTCGCGCCTTGGCCTGATCCGTGCAGCGACCGCCAACAGCGCCATCGTGCTGGAAACCATCGTGTTCCTGTTCGGCGGCATCCTGGGCACCCTGCACCACCTGTACTGGACCGGCACCCCGACTTCGGTGATCGCCATCGGCGGCATGTTCTCGGCACTGGAAGTGGTCCCGCTGTCGATGATCGGCTTCGAAGCTTATCGCAACTATGAGCGCTCGAAGGCCGCGCCGTGGGTCCAGAGCTACAAGTGGTCGATCCTGTGCTTCATTGCCGTCGGCTTCTGGAACATGGTTGGCGCCGGCCTGCTCGGCTTCTCGATCAACACCCCGATCTCGCTGTACTACGTGCAGGGCCTGAACCTGACCGCAGCACACGGCCACGCAGCGCTGTTCGGTGTGTACGGCATGCTCGGCATCGGCCTGATGCTGTTCTGCCTGCGCGGCCTGACCAGCCGCCTGGCCTGGTCGGACGCACTGCTCAAGCAGATGTTCTGGCTGCTGAACATCGGCCTGGCGATGATGGTGTTCATGGCGCTGGTCCCGGCCGGTATCTACCAGGCTGCCGCCAGCATCACCAAGGGCATGTGGTACGCCCGTTCGCCTGAAGTGATCCACTCGGCCTTCATGGAGAACATGGTGTGGCTGCGCGTGCCTGGCGACATCGTGTTCGCAATCGGCGCCCTGTTCCTGGCCGTGTTCGCCCTGCGCCTGCTGCGCGGCGGCGCACCGAAGGAAGCCACGGTCGCCGCAACCGAACCGGTTGAAGGCACCAAGGCCTAAGCAATGCAGGGCGCCGGCTCCCCCTCCGCCGGCGCCCTGCCAACCCACACAAGGAATCCATCATGTCCAACTGCACTTGCAACGATTCGGCCCAGGCCAACAACACCCACCTGTTCGACGCGCGCGGCGTGGCCCGCCGCTTCCGCCATGCCTCGATCTTCGGCGCGCTCGAGTCGCTGACCCCGGGCGAGACCATGCGCTTCGTGAACGACCATGATCCGCTGCCCCTGCTGGCCCAGCTGCGCAACTACTTCGGTCCGCGCATCGACATCGGCTACGTGGCACGCAACCCGGAAGAGATCGTGATCGATTTCACCGTCAAAGCCTGACAGCGCCAAGCGCACCGACGACCATGCGACTGACCGACTATACCGATTACGCCCTGCGCGTGCTGATGTACGTCGGCGCGCAGAAGGACCGTCTGGTGACGATCCAGGAGATCGCCATCAACCACGGCATCTCGAAGAACCATCTGACCAAGGTCGTGCACCGGCTGGGCCTGGCGGGCCTGGTCGAGACCGTGCGCGGCCGCACCGGCGGCGTGCGCCTGGCACGCGACCCGGAAACCATCACGATCGGCTCGGTCGTGCGTCTGACCGAACCCGATTTCACCATCGTCGAGTGCTTCGACGAGGAAAAGAACACATGTGCGCTGGCGCCCATTTGCGTGCTCAAGCACGCACTCGGACGCGCAACCAGTGCATACTTGCAGGAACTGGATCGCATATCGCTGGCCAGCGTGCTGCCGCTCCCGCGCTCACGGCTGGCCGACGGATTCGCCGAACTGACCTTTTCCGGATGACGATGGACTACCTGCTGCTCAAACACTTCCACATGACCTGCGCTGCCCTTTCGGGCAGCTTTTTCCTTGTGCGCGGCACCTGGATGCTGGCCGGCTCGCCGCTGCTGCAGCGGCGCTGGGTCAAGACCGTGCCGCACCTGGTCGATTCGCTGCTGCTGGGCTCCGCGGTCGGCCTGGCCGCGTGGAGCCACCAGTACCCGGGCGAGCAGCCCTGGCTCACGGCCAAGCTGGTCGCCCTCGTGGCCTACATCTTGCTGGGCAGCGTGGCGCTCAAGTACGGGCGCACCAAGGCCGTGCGCACGATTGCGTGGCTGGCGGCTTTGACCACCTTCGGTTACATTGTGGCCGTGGCCGTCACCAAAAACCCGCTGTTCTTCCTTTGACCCGCAATGCCCAAGACTGATCCGCAAGACATCCTGCTCGACGTGCGCGGCCTGCCGCCGCCCGAGCCCCTCGAACGCGTGCTCGACGCGCTCGACACGCTGCTGGCCGGGCAGCGCCTGCGCATGCTGGTCGACCGCGAACCGCGGCCGCTGTACCGTATCCTCGATGCCAACGGCCACCGCTTCCAGGCCAGGTCGCTCGCGGATGGGAGCTTCGAAATCCTGATCTGGCCCGCGTCCTGATGCAGCGGGCGCTTTCGTTCGACACCACCCCGCCACTGTCGATCCCGCTGCGGTTCATGCTGACCGCGCCCTGGTTTGCGACGGCGGCCGGGCTGCTGCTGCTGTGGAGCGGCGCGCCGGCATTGCAGAGCCGCTGGAGCGGCCCCATGCTCGCGCTCACCCACCTGATGACGCTGGGCTTCCTGGCCATGACCATGCTGGGCGCCATGCTGCAGATGCTGCCGGTGGTGGCGGAGTCGCCGTTTCCGCGCCCGCGCGCGCTGGCGTCGGTGTCCTGGCTTGGCCTGGCGGGCGGCACGCCCCTGCTGGCGGCCGCGCTGCTCGGCGGTCCGCGCTGGCTGTTCGCCGCCGCGCCGGCTGTGCTCGGGCCTGCGCTGCTGGTCTTCGTGGCCGGCGCCGCGCGCGCGCTGGCGCGCCGCACCAGCCCCGGCGCCTTGCCCATGGCCGCCGGCATGCGCCTGGCCGTGCCCGGGTTCTTCCTGACCATCGTGCTTGGACTGTCGCTCGCGGTGTTCCTGGCCGGCGGCCCGGCCCTGCCGGCGGTCGCGGTGACCGACCTGCACGCGGCGCTTGGCCTGCTCGGCTGGGTTGCCATGCTCGTCATGGCGGCCGGATTCCAGGTGATCCCGATGTTCCAGGCCACGCCCGTGTACCGGCGCGCGGCCAGCTTTGCGCTGCCGCCAGCGCTGGCGCTGCTGCTGTGCGCATGGGGCGCCGCGGGCTGGCTGCGGCCGGCCTGGCAAGCCCTGGCCGGCTACGGCGTCGCACTGGTGCTGGGGGGCTTTGCGGTTTATTCGCTGTGGCTGCTCTCGAAAAGCCGGCGCACCACACCGGATATCACGACCTGGTACTGGCGGCTGTCGCTCGGCAGCCTGCTGTGCTGCGCGCTCGTGTATGTGTGGCCCGGGATCGACCCGGACCGCAAGACGGTGCTGCTCGGGGTGCTGTTCGTAGCGGGGTTTGCTACTTCTGCAGTTAACGGCATGCTGTACAAAATCGTGCCATTCCTGCTGTGGTACCACCTGGGCAGCGCCGGCGTGGCGCGCGCGCAGGTGCCGGGCGTGAACAACTGGATCGGCGCACGCGCCGCGAAACGGCAATATGCGGCGCACGCGGCCGCAGTGGCGGCGCTGTGCGTGGCGGTGGTGGCGCCGGTGCTGGCGCGTGCGGCGGGCGTGCTGTTCGCGGCGCAGGCAGCCTGGATCGGCACAATCCTGGCCGGCGCAGCGCTGCGCTACCGCCGCATTATTACCGCGTCAGCTCTCGAACGCGCGTAGACGCTGCAGGTCGAGGATCGTGACCTCGCGGCCGCGCAGCGCGATCATGCCGCGCGCAACCAGCTCGTGCAGCACGCGCGAGAAGTACTCCGGCGTCAGGTTCAGGCGCGAGGCAATCATCTTCTTGCTGGCCGAAAGGGTGAAGCGCGCGCCGTCGGCCGGCGGCTCTTCGTTGAGCAGGTAGCTGACGATGCGCTGGCTGCCCGAGCGCAGCGAATACGATTCGACGTCGGCGATCAGTCCGTGCAGGCGGCGGCTCATCCCGGACAGCATGCGGCGTGCCAGCACCGGGTTGCGGTCGATCTCGTCGAACATCACCTTCTTCGAGATGTGCAGCAGCAGCGAGTCGGCCAGCGCGTGCGCGGTCAGCACGTACGGCCGGTCCATGAACATCACCGCTTCGCCGAAGCTGTGCCCGGGCCCGACGATCTCGACGATCTTTTCGTTGCCCTGCGCGGACACGAAGCCGAGCTTCACCTGGCCGTACACGACCGTATGGAAACCGTGGCAGATATCCCCGCGCTGGAAGATCGGCTGGCCACGCACCGCATGCACCTCAACGGTGCCGGCGGCGATGGCCGACAGTTCCTCCGGCCCGAGGTCCTGGAACAGGGGCTGGCGCTTCAAGAATTCGCGAGGATCGATTTTTTGTATAGCCATGACAGGCGCTCACAAGGTAAAAATGAGGCGCGCGGCCTTGGGGACGCACGCCTCGCGGGTCACACAACGGGCGCGCCGATCGCGCCCGCTTTCACACTGGTTCAATGGCCCGAGGCAGCGTCCGGCTTGCTCGAAGTCTTGAACACCTCCGGGTTGTCCTGGCCGGTCACGTACAGGAAGCCTGCCAGACCCTTCTCCATGCGCGAGAGCGCGTGGTCAACCAGCACGTAGCGGCCCGGCACCTCGACCTTGAACTCGACCATCGTGGCGCCGCCCGGTGCGACCGTGGTGGTCTGCACGTTGCGCAGCGGCGGCGAGGTCAGGTCGCCCATCGAGTACACGCGGTCGAACACTTCGCCGATCACGTGGAAGCTCGAGGTCAGGTTCGGGCCACCGACGCCGAAGAAGATGCGCACGGTCTCGCCGACCTTGGCTTCCATGCGGTAGGTCTTGGTCAGCGCTTCGTGGTTGCCGTTGAAGATCATGTGCTCAGGCTGTTCGGCCAGCAGTTTGTCGAGCGAGAACTCGTTTTCGCCGGCGGTGCCGTGGCGCTGGGCGGTGTAGAGCTCACCCTGCATCACGTAGAATTCGCGGTCAACCTTTGGCAGGCCACCTTCCGGCTCGACCAGGATCATGCCGTACATGCCGTTCGAGATGTGCTGCGCAACCATCGGGGTGGCGCAGTGGTACACGTACAGGCCCGGGTTGAGTGCCTTGAAGGTAAAGCCCTTGCTGTTGCCCGGCGCGGCCTGGGTCACGGCTGCACCGCCGCCAGGACCGGTCACGGCGTGGAAGTCAACCGAGTGGATCATGTGGCTGTCGGCGGCGTTGGACAGGTTCACGTCCACGGTGTCGCCCACGCGCACGCGGATGAACGGGCCCGGCACCTTGCCGTTGAAGGTCCAGTATTTATAGGTCGAACCGTCCATCAGGCGGCCGGTCACCTCGGTGGTGTCCAGGTTCACCTTCAGGTGCTGCGGCCCACGGGCGCCCACCGGGGTGCCGACGTCGCGCGGGTCGTGCGAAATCTCGACGCCTTGCGGCTTGGCTTCGGTGGCGGCGTCGCCCACGATCAGTTTGCCGATCATGCCGGCAGCAACGTGGCCCGGCAGCGAGCAGATGTAGTTGAATTCGCCCTTCTTATTGGCGCGGAAGACGATCGAGGTACTTGCGCCCTTGCCGTTGACCTGGTTCGACTTGGCGCCGAAGTCGGCGATGGTCAGGTCGTGGGTGGCACCGTCGCCATTGACCAGGTTGATCTGCACCACGGCGCCTTCTGGTACGCGCAGCGTCGGGTTGGCCTTGCCGTCGAGGGCGCCGCCCTTGCCAATAAAGACCAGCTTGCCATCGGCGATGTCGGTGCGCAGCGTGAAGGTGACGTCCGCGACGTTCTGCACGGCCGAGGCCGCGTGATGGGCTTGGTGTTGTGCGTAGGCCGGGGCCATGCTGGCGGCGCCCAGGACGAGGGATGCGATGACGGTCGAGATCAGCTTGCGTTTCATTTGTTTCACCTTGGGGTTGTTGTGTCGTGTTCTTTCGTTTCGTTACGGGACAAATGATAGATTTCAGATGCATCTTAAAAAAATGATGTACATCAAAAAAACCTAAGGTACGGAACAACGGGCGGGACCGTGCCATCATAGGCGTCAAGCGGAGTGAACAGCGCTCTCTTCGAAATTTGATCTGCATCATGATTAAAAGATGTATCGGCCATGTATGATTTGTCGCAATTAGGCCACACCGGGCCCGAGCACGCGGTGCGCCGCGACCAACAACGAGGAGCAAGATCATGAAACGTCTCACTATCGCAGCCAGCCTGGCCGGCCTGCTGCCTTCTGTCGCTTTCGCCAGCTGCGGGGCAGCTTTCTGCACGGTGAACACCAACTGGACCGCGCAGTCGGCCTTGGTCGATGCCGGCTCGTCGTATGATTTGCGCTACGAATTCATCGACCAGGACCAGCCGTTCGCCGGCTCCGACAAGATCGCCGTCGGCCAGATCCCGCACCACCACGACGAGGTGAGCACCCTGAACCGCAATCTGGTGGCGACTTACAGCCGCAGTTTTGGCAACGGCTGGGGCCTGTCGATCAGCGCGCCGCTGGGCGACCGCGACCACGTCCATATCCACAACCACCACGGCGAGAAGGTCAACGAGCAATGGAAGTTCACCGAACTGGGTGATATCCGGGCAGTGGGCCGCTACCAGTTCTTTAGTGGCGGGGAAGCAACGGCGCCGTCGGCGGGCGGCGTGATGGCGGGCCTGAAGCTGCCCACCGGCCGCACCACGGTGGCCAACGACGCCGGCGACGTCGGCGAGCGCAGCATGCAGCCGGGTACCGGCACCACCGACCTGATCGTCGGCGCCTTTTATCACCAGACCCTGATGGTGTCGGACGCCTCCTGGTTCGCGCAGGCGCAGTACCAGCACGCATTGAACAGCCACGACGCGTACAAGCCGGGCGCGCAATTCAGTGCGGACCTGGGCTACCGGCACGGGCTGGGTGAGCGGTTCGGGGCGCAGGTCCAGCTGAACTTCGTGCACAAGAGCGCGGACAAGGGCGCCTCGGCCGAGCCGGCAGACAGCGGCGGCCGCTTCGTGTACGTGAGCCCGGGCCTGACCTATGCGATTTCCAGCAACCTGCAGGTGTACGGCTACGTCCAGCAGGCGCTGTACCGGCACGTCAACGGCGTGCAGCTGACGGCCGACCGCGCATTCCTGCTCGGCATCACCGGAAAGCTCTGATCCGTTTGGCGGCCCTCAACAGGGCCGGGCGCGTGAACAAGCAAACTCTTGCGAGTTCAATTCGCGCCGAAAGCCATGAGTCTTGCAGTCCTTCGCAGTCGGGCCCTCGCGGGCATGGATGCGCCCGCGGTCAGCGTCGAGGTGCACCTGGCCAACGGGCTGCCCGGCCTGACCATCGTCGGCCTGCCCGACGCCGAGGTGCGCGAAGCCAAGGACCGGGTGCGCGCGGCGCTGCAAAATTCCGGCTTCGACATTCCGGCCCGGCGCATCACGATCAACCTGGCGCCGGCCGACCTTCCCAAGGAATCGGGCCGGTTCGACCTGCCCATTGCGCTCGGCATCCTGGCCGCTTCCAGACAGATCCCGTCGAAGGAGCTCGGGCGCTACGAATTTGCCGGGGAGCTGTCGCTGTCCGGCGAGCTGCGCCCGATTCGCGGCGCGCTGGCCATGGCGTTCGCCATGCAGCGCTGCCTGGCGGCGCCATCGTTCATCCTGCCCCATGCCAATGCAGACGAAGCGGCGCTGGCGCCGTGCGCGGCCATTTACCCCGCCCGTTCCCTGCTCGAGGTGTGCGCCCATTTCATGAGCGCCGATGAAAGCGACCGGCTGGCACGCCACGCGGGCAGGGCCGACCCGGCGCGCCCGGACTACGCCGACTTCGCCGACGTCAAAGGGCAACAGTATGCCAAGCGCGCGCTGGAAGTCGCGGCCGCCGGGCTGCATTCGGTGCTGCTGGTCGGCCCGCCGGGCACCGGCAAAAGCATGCTGGCGTCGCGCTTTGCGGCACTGCTGCCGCCGATGAACGATGAGGAGGCGCTGGAATCGGCCGCCGTGCAGTCGCTGGCGGGGGCGTTCCGGGCCGAACGCTGGAAGACGCGGCCATTCAGATCGCCCCACCACACAACCTCGGGCGTGGCGCTTGTCGGCGGCGGCAACGTACCGCGTCCGGGCGAGGTGTCGCTCGCGCACAACGGCGTGCTGTTCCTGGATGAGCTGCCGGAATTCGATCGCCGCGTGCTGGAGGTGTTGCGCGAGCCGTTGGAGTCCGGCCACATCACGGTGTCGCGCGCCGCTCACCAAGCAGACTTTCCGGCCCGCTTCCAGCTGATCGGGGCAATGAATCCCTGTCCGTGCGGCTGGCTCGGCCACCCCGCGGGCAAATGCCATTGCAACAGCGAAGCGGTACAGCGCTACCAGGACCGCATCTCTGGCCCCCTGCTCGACCGGATCGACATGCAGGTGGAGGTGGCGCCAATGACGCCCGAGAGCATGGCGGCAGAGGCGGACGGCGAACCGAGCGAAACGATTGCCGACCGGGTTGCCCATGCGTACGCCATCCAGCTGGCGCGCCAGGGCAAACCCAACCAGCAGCTGGCCACACGCGAAATCGACCGTCACTGCCGGCTGGACGCCGCCGGCGAGGCACTGCTGCGCCAGGCCATGGCGCGCCTGCACTGGTCGGCGCGGGCCTACCACCGCGTGCTCAAGGTGGCGCGCTCGATCGCGGACCTGGCCGGCGCGCCTCGCATCGCGCCGGAGCACGTGAGCGAGGCGGTGCAGTACCGGCGTGGGCTGCGCGAGCGCTGAGCGGCTGGTTGCGCCACGCGCGCCCTGCTACCATCGGACTATGCGACCACATTCCATCCTTGCATTCGCCGCTGCCGCCGCGACCGTCGCGCTCGCCGCCTGCAGCCCCAAATACAACTGGCGCGACTACATGAGCCCGGACGCGCCCTATCGGGTAATGTTTCCCGGCAAGCCGGCAACCTACACGCGCAGCGTCGACCTGGACGGCATGCGGGTGGACATGACCATGACCGCCACCGAAGTGGAGGGGGCCATGTATGCGGTGGGCGCCGCGCAGGCGCCAAGCGCCGCCCAGGCCCAGGCGGCGCTTGGCGCGATGAAGACCGCGCTCGTGCGCAACATTGGCGCCACCGCGACGCAGGAGAAATCGAGCGCGACGGCGAGCGTGGCGGGCGCCACGCACAGCGCATCGGCAACGAGTGACGTGACGGCCGATGGCGTACTGAACGGCGTGCCGATGCGGCTCGTGGGGCATTTCGAAGCACGCGGACAGCGCTTCTACCAGGTCATTGTGGTCGGGCCGGCCAAATCGGTGGCGCCGGAGCCCACCGAGCAGTTCATCTCGTCGTTCAAGGCGCAGTGAGCGCGTAGCGCGCCCGCGTCAGGCGGCGACCCGTGTTATCGTTTTAGTCATCCAACCAACTGGAAAGAATCATGCTTATCACGTTCAGATGCAAGGCCGCTCCCGAGGTCATGATGTACAAGGAGCACGCAAAGCGGATCCTCGATCTGCTGAACAAGGACGCTGACCGCGGCGTAATCACGGCGGCCGAGGCGCCGAAAGCGGTCGAGACAATCGAGAAGGAAATTGCCGAATCGCGGAAACACCAAGCAGCGGACGAGGTGCAGCAGGACATCAAGGCGCACACCGCGCCTGACGACAAGGAGCATGAGGGCATGGAGACCGTGAGCTTCGCCACCCGGGCTTATCCCCTGCTCGAAATGCTGCGCGCGGCACGTGACCACAAGTGCGACGTGATGTGGGGGGTGCTGTAGGCGCTGGCGCAAGCCGGGAAACCGGCCGCGTTCCAAGTGCTCGGAGAACAAAAAGCCCGGTCCGCACCGAACGCGATCTTGAGCGCGCTCAGGCCGACGGGGCTTTTCCAAAAGCGAAAAACCCCCACCTGCACTGAACGCGATCTTGAGCGCGTTCAGGCTGGTGGGGGTTTTTCTA
>NZ_JANUGV010000006.1 GCF_024753215.1 Massilia solisilvae | reverse complement strand
TTGTTGCGGTGCGCAAGGGCCCGGGCGCGTTTTCATGAAAAAAAACCGCGCAGCGTAAAATGGCCGCTTACCGCAACCGGATCAACCGATGACCATTCTGCTTTCTACGCTCAATGCCCGCTACACCCACGCGTCGCTCGGGCTGCGCGACCTGCTCGCCAACCTGGGCGAGCTGCAGGAACAGGCATCGATCCTGGAATTCGTTATCGGCGCCAAAACCACCGAGGTGGTCGAACGGCTTCTTGCTCGAAACCCACAAATCGTCGGCTTCGGGGTCTATATATGGAATGTCGAGGAAACTTCAAGAGTCGTTTCCATGCTTAAACGCGTGGCCCCGCACGTGACCGTGGTGCTGGGCGGCCCCGAGGTGTCGCACGAGACGGCGGAACAGGAGATCGTGAAGCTGGCCGATTATGTCGTAACGGGCTGGGGCGATATCACTTTTGCCAAACTGTGCGGCCAGATCCTCAATGGCCCGCAGCCACTGATGAAGATCCACGCAGGCGAGCAGCCGCCCATGGACGCGATCCGCCTGCCCTATCATCTCTACAGCACCGAGGATATCGCCCACCGCACCATGTATGTCGAAGCCTCGCGCGGCTGCCCTTTCAAATGCGAGTTTTGCCTTTCCTCGCTCGACAAGACGGCCTGGCCTTTCCCGCTCGACGATTTCCTGACCCAGATGGAGTCGCTTTACCAGCGCGGCGCCCGCCTGTTCAAGTTCGTGGACCGCACGTTCAACCTGAACGTAAAGACGAGCCTGCGCATCATGCAGTTCTTCCTCGATAAATTACAGGCCGCGCCCAACGACCCGGTCTATGCGCATTTCGAACTGGTCCCGGACCACCTGCCCGATGCCCTGAAAGAGAGCATTGCCCAGTTCCCGCCCGGCGCGCTGCAGTTCGAAATCGGCATCCAGAGCTTCAATCCTGAAGTACAAGCGCTGGTCAGCCGCCGCCAGAACAACGACAAGGCCGCCGACAATATCCGCTGGCTGCACGCGCATTCGCACGCCCACCTGCACGTGGACCTGATTGCCGGCCTGCCGGGCGAAGACGTGGACAGTTTTGCGCGTGGATTCGATCACCTGGTCTCGCTCGGCCCGCACGAAATCCAGTTCGGCATCCTCAAGCGCCTGCGCGGCACGCCCATCATCCGCCATACCGGGCCATATGGCATGGTCTATGACGCCTTCCCGCCTTACACCGTGCTCGCCACCAGCAAGATCGACTTCCAGACGATGCAGCGACTGGTGCGTTTTTCGCGATATTGGGACCTGGTTGCCAACTCCGGCCGTTTCGCCAATACGGTCAGAGCGCTGCTCGGCGATTCGCCGTTCGCCAATTTCATGGCATTCTCGGACTGGATGTACAGCCACACCGACGCTACCCACCGTATCGCCCTCGATCGCCTGGCCAAGCTGGTGCGCCAATGGCTGGAGGAGCGCGGCATGGCTGCAGCCGAAGCAGAAGCGCTCGTTGCGAGCGATTACGCCGGCCAGGCCGGCGCCCACACGGCCGCGCCGAAGGCGCAAGCTGCCGCCCCCGAGCGCCAGGTGCGCCACCTGGCTGCCTGAGCACGCTAACACCCTGCGGGTGGCAGCGCTTTCGAATCTCTTTTACACTGGCGCAATGCACCTTGAAAACGCGCCAACGTTAACCATCCGGCAACCCGACTCCGGCGCGGGACAATCGGTCGTTGCCACGGGCGTCTGGCAAGTGCATGCCCTGTGCGCCAAGCGCGGCACGCTCAAGTCGCTCAACCAGGAGCTCTCCCGCTACGCCGGCAGGACCGACCTTGGATGGGACCTGTCGCAGGTCGAGCGGCTGGACCACATCGGTGCCCAGATGTTCTGGAACGCCTGGGGCAAGCGCCGCCCCACCGGGCTCACGCTCGATCCGCGGCAGGAGGAACTGTTCGGCCGCATCGAGGAAGCCGGCCAGAACGAGCTTCCGCAAACGCGTCCAACCCACTTGGCGTGGGTGATCGCCCTTGGCGCTGGCATCCTCAAGTTCTTCCAGCACCTGCGCCAGTTCGTGATGCTGATCGGCCGCCTGATGCAGGACATCTGGCGCTTCATCCGCCACCCGATCACCGGGCCGTGGAAGGAGATCTCGGCCAACATCTTCCACTCCGGCTTCCAGGCGCTGGGCATCACGGCGCTGGTGGGTTTTTTGATCGGCGTGGTGCTGTCCTACCTGTCGGCGCAGCAGCTGCGCATGTTCGGCGGCGACATCTACCTGGTCAATATCCTCGGCATGAGCATCATCCGCGAGCTCGGGCCCCTGCTGGCCGCGATTCTGGTGGCCGGCCGCTCGGGCTCCTCGATCACCGCGCAGCTGGGCGTGATGCGCGTGACCGAGGAACTGGACGCGATGCTGGTGATGGGCATCTCGCACGGCTACCGCCTGATCATGCCGAAGGTGCTTGCGCTGGCGGTGTCGATGCCGCTCCTGGTGGTGTGGACCGATGCGATGGCCCTCATCGGCGGCATGGTCTCGGCCAAGATCGAGCTGAACCTGTCGGCGCGCTACTTCCTGCAAAAGCTGCCCTCGGCGGTGCCGTTCGTGAACTACACGATCGGCCTGGCCAAGGGCGCGACTTTCGGCATGCTGATCGCGCTGGTATCCTGCCACTTTGGCCTGCGCATCAAGCCCAACACCGAAAGCCTGGGCCGCGGCACCACCACCTCGGTGGTCACGGCGATCACGGTCGTGATCCTGGCCGACGCGGTGTTCGCGATCATGTTCAGCGGCGTGGGGTTCTCATGGTAGATAGCGCCAAGCGCGAGCCGCAGCGCCTGAACCTGCGCCCGGACGTGGAGGTCGGCCCGCCGGTGGTCGAGATCCGCAACCTGTGGACCCGCTTTGGCCGCACTGTGGTGCACCAGGACCTGAACCTGAAGATCTACGCCGGCGAGATCCTGTCGATCGTGGGCGGCTCGGGCACCGGCAAGACCGTGCTGCTGCGCCAGATGCTGGGGCTGGAAAAGCCTTCGCGCGGCGAGGTCGTCGTGTTCGGCGAGGACATCAGCAGCGCCCAGCCCGAAGACCTGCAGCGCATGCGCAACCACTGGGGCATGCTGTTCCAGCAGGGCGCGCTGTATTCGGCGCTCACGGTATTCGAAAACATCGCCCAGCCGATGCGCGAGCTGCACGCGCTACCCGACGATGTGATCCGCGACGCGGTGCTGCTGAAGATGAACATGGTGGGCCTGGGCGTGGAGCACGCCAACAAGATGCCGGCCGACCTGTCGGGCGGCATGGTCAAGCGCGCCGCGCTGGCGCGTGCGCTGGCGCTCGAGCCGCAGCTGCTGTTCCTCGACGAGCCCACTGCCGGCCTGGACCCCGACCTGTCGGACGCCTTCGTGGCGCTGATCCAGACCCTGCACCGCGAGCTCAAGCTCACCGTGGTGATGGTCACGCACGACCTGGACACGCTGTTCGCGCTGTCCACCCGCATCGCGGTGTTGGCCGACAAGCACGTGGTGGCGGTCGGCCCGACCTGCGACGTGATTCAGGTGGACCACCCGTTCATCAAACAGTTTTTCCTCGGCCCGCGCGGCCGGCGCGCGCTCGAAGTGCTCGATGAGCGCGTCAAGAACGAATCGGAGAAATGACATGGAAAACAGATCGCACGCGCTCATGACAGGCATCTTCACGATCGCCCTGTTGATCGCCGCGGTCCTGGCCGGCATCTGGCTCAACCGCGACCGCAGCGAGACCGTGCCGTACGAGATCGTGACCACGCAGTCGATCCCGGGCCTGAATCCGAACGCGGTGGTGCGCTACCGCGGCCTGGAAGTGGGCCGCGTGAACGACATCATGTTCGACCCGCGCGTGACCGGGCAGATCCTGATCAAGCTGTCGGTGGACAACGACACCCCGGTGACCACCACCACCTTCGCCTCGCTCGGCTACCAGGGCGTGACCGGCCTGGCGTTCCTGCAGCTGGACGACGACCGCACCGGCTCGCCGATCCTGCCGAGCGATCCCAAGCGCGTGGCGCGCATCCCGATGCGTCCGGGCCTGCTGGACCAGATCGAAAAGCGCGGCCTGGCCATCCTGGACAAAACCGAAAAGATCACAGAGAGCCTGGACCGGTTGATGAGCCCGCAAAATCAGCAGACCATCATCGGCGCCTTCGACAGCATCGGCAAGACCGCGGCCGCCTACGGCGAACTGCCCAAGCGCCTCGAGCCCACGCTCGACCAGTTGCCGGCGCTGGCCACGAAGCTCGACCAGACCGCCACCTCGGTCAACGCGCTGGCGCACAACTACGACAACCTGGCCACGCGCCTGCAGGCCAAGGACGGCCCGCTCGAGCGCCTGAACGGGGCCATCGGCTCGCTGCAGGGCGCGGCCAGCGGCCTGGAGATGCAGACCCTGCCGCACCTGACCGAAATGACCGACGAAGCCAAGGCCTCGCTGCGCGCCGTCAAGCGCACCGCCAACTCGCTCTCGGACCGGCCGCAAAGCATCCTGTTCGGCGGCCCGAGTCCGCAACCGGGTCCGGGTGAACCTGGCTTTGTCGCCCCGACCGAATGAGGACCGCCATGAACCGAATCCTGCCGCGCCTGCTGATCGCATCGATCGCCCTGCTGCTTGCCGCCTGCGCCTCGCAAAAGGGCGCCTCCACCACCCTGTTCGACCTCGGCCCGGCCGCCCCGCGCAGCGCCACGATCGACGCGCCCATGTCCGCCGTGGTTGTCAGCGAGGCCACCGGCTCGGCCGCGCTGGAAAGCGAGCGCATGTTCTACCGCCTGAACTATGCCGACGCGATGCAGGCGCGCGCCTACGCCAACAGCCGCTGGAGCACCAACCCACTCGAGATGGTGACCCAGCGCGTGAAGACGCGGCTGGCGCAAACCGGCGTCAAGGTGCTGCAGCCCACCGACTCGTCGACCGGGGTGCCGATCCTGCGCGTGGAGGTGGACGACTTCACCCACGCGTTCGACAGCGCCAGCCAGAGCCGCGGCCAGGTGGTCGTGCGCGCCTCGCTGTTTCGCGACCACGTCCTGCTCGACCAGCAGACCTTCAGCCGCTCCACGCCGGCCCCCGCGGCCAACGCCTCGGGCGGCGCCAACGCGCTGGCCGCCAGTACCGATGCGGTGGCCGACGACATCGCCGCCTGGCTGGCGCGCGTGAACCACGCGACGCGATGACCGAACACGAGCACGTGCCGCAGCGTGGTTCGCCGGTCGCGCGCGCCGCGCTGCTGGTGTACCTGCTGCTGATCGTGTACGCCAGCTGGTTCCCGTTCTCGGGCTGGCGCAGCAGCGGCCTGTCGCCGTTCGAATTCCTGAACCTGGCGCCGCAGCGCTACTGGACGCGCTTTGACGTGATGGTCAACGTGGTCGGCTACATCCCGTTCGGCACGCTGCTGGTGCTGGCGATGTACCCGCGCGTGCGCGGCCTGCTGGCGGTGCTGCTGGCGGCGCTGGCCGGCGTGCTGGTGTCGGGCACCATGGAGACGGTGCAGAACTACCTGCCCAGCCGGGTACCGTCCAACCTCGACTTCTTCACCAATTCGGCCGGCTGCCTGATCGGCGCCTTCCTCGGCGCGGCGTGGTCGCGCAGCCTGCTCGACCAGAGCCGCCTGTACCGCCTGCGCCGCCGCTGGTTTGCACCGCACGCCAGCCAGGGCCTGGTGCTGCTGGCGCTGTGGCCGCTGGCGCAGATCTACCCGCAGGGCTACCTGTTCGGCCACGGCCAGGTGCTGCCGATCATTTCCGAATGGCTGTCCGAGTGGCTCGACACCAACATCGACCTGGTGGCGATGCTGCGCCCCGGCGCCGAGATGAGCGTGGAGCAGTACTGGCTGTCCGAAACCATCATCACGGCCTGCGGCATGACCGGCGCCGTGCTCACCCTGCTGTGCCTGTTGCGGCGCGGGGCCCCGCGTTATCCGCTGATGCTGGCCATGCTCGGCGCGGCGCTGCTGGTCAAGACGCTGGCCAGCTCGCTGCTGTTCACGCCCGACAATGCCTTCGTCTGGATCACCCCCGGCGCGCAGGGCGGGTTCGTGATCGGTGCGATCATGCTGGCGGGCCTGGCGTTCGCGCCGCAGGTGGCGCAGCGGCGCCTGGCGGTGGTCACGCTGCTGCTGTCGCTGATTGTCGTGAACACGATTCCGGTGAATCCCTACTTCGTCGCGACCCTGCAAGGCTGGGTCCAGGGCAAGTTCCTGAACTTCAACGGCGCGGCCCAGTTCCTGTCGCTGGCCTGGCCGTTCGCGGCCCTGTGGTTCCTGCTGCTTCCCTCGCACAAACTCAATCGGCAGTAGGAACGCGTATCATTGCAGGATGGGCCGCATGGCGGCCTTATCAATTTGGCAGCAGGACCGACATGAACGACGACAAACCCTTTTACGAACACCACGTGTTCTTCTGCACCAATGTGCGCGAGGACGGCAGCCGCCCCAGCTGCGGCAAGTGCGGCGCCTTCGACGCCCAGCAGCACGCCAAGCAGCGCATCAAGCAGCTCGGCCTGAACGGCCCCGGCAAGGTGCGTATCAACAAGGCCGGCTGCATGGACCGCTGCGAGGAAGGCCCGGTCGTGGTCATCTACCCGCAGGGCACCTGGTACACCTATGTCGATACCACCGACATCGACGAAATCATCGACCGCCACATCCTGCAAGGCGAAGTGGTCGAGCGCCTGAAGATCTGAACCATGCTGAACAAGTTTTCGAAAAAGTTTTACCTGACCGGCCACGCCGGCAAGATGGAATGCCTGCTCGACCTGCCCGACGTGCCGCCCAAAGGCATCGCGCTGGTCGCGCACCCGCACCCGCTGTATGGCGGCACGATGGAAAACAAGGTCGCGCAGACCCTCGCGCGCACTTTCGTCTCGCTCGGCTACGCCACCGCGCGCTTTAACTTCCGGGGCGTGGGCGAATCGGAAGGCGTGCACGACAACGGCGTGGGCGAAGTGGACGACATGGCCCTGATGATGGCGCACATGCAAGAGCAGTATCCGGGCCTGCCGGTGGCGCTGTCCGGTTTCTCGTTCGGCACCTTCGTGCAGGCCAAGCTGCAGCAGCGCCTGATCGCCGAAGGCCGCCCGGCCGAGCGCCTGGTGCTGGTCGGCACCGCGGCCGGCAAGTGGCCGATGCCCGAGGTGCCGAAAGACACAATCCTGGTCCACGGCGAACTTGACGATACGATCACGCTGCAGCAGGTGTTCGACTGGGCGCGCCCGCAGGACCTGCCGGTGATCGTGATCCCGGGCGCGGATCACTTCTTCCATCGCAAGCTCGGACACATCAAAAATCTCGTCATGCAGCTGTGGGTGCGACACAATTGAGGCCAACGCTGGCCTATAATGGGCGCTCTTCTTTCAAAGTAATGCTATTCGGCATTGCCTTCGCTTCACCACCACCTGAGACGACATTGCTTCCATGAAAAAATTGTTTGCGGCCATCGCCGCCAGCCTTACGTTGATGTCGGCCGTGCACGCGCAGACCGTGCCGGCCCCCAACATTGCCGCCCGCTCCTGGACCCTGGTGGATGCCACCAGCGGCCAGGTGATCGCCTCGCAGGATGCCAACATGCGCATCGAACCGGCCTCGCTCACCAAGGTCATGACCGCCTACGTGGTGTTCGGCGCCCTGCGCGACAAGAAGGTGACGCTGGACCAGATGGTCAACGTGTCGGTCGATGCATGGAAGGTCGACAAGAGCAGCTCCAAGATGTTCATCGATCCCAAGGTGCCGGTGTCGATCAAGGACCTGCTGTACGGCCTGATGGTGCAGTCGGGTAACGACGCGGCGGTGGCGCTGGCCGAAGCCGTGGGCGGCGACATGGGCACCTTCGCCACCCTGATGAACCGCGAGGCGCAGCGCCTGGGCATGAAGGACACCAAGTTCGCCAACCCGCACGGCCTGCCGAGCCCGGACAACTACTCGACCGCGCATGACCTGGCGATCCTGGCCCAGGCCGTGATCCGCGACTACCCCGAGTTCTACAAGATCGATTCGGTCAAGGAGTTCACCTACAACCGCATCAAGCAGCAGAACCGCAACCGCCTGCTCTGGCTCGACCCGACCGTGGACGGCATGAAGACCGGCCACACCGAAGCGTCGGGCTACTCGATGATCGCGTCGGCGCACCGTCCCAACGGCCCGGCCGGCGAGCGCCGCCTGATCTCGGTGCTGTCGGGGGCCAGCTCGGATGGCACCCGCACCGGCGAGAGCCAGAAGCTGCTCAACTGGGGCTTCCAGAACTTCGACACCGTCAAGCTGTATTCGAAGGGCCAGGCGATCGCGACGCCGGAAGTGTGGAAAGGTTCGCAATCGACCGTCAAGATCGGCTTCCCGAACGACGTGCTGGTGACGGTGCCGAAAGGCGTTGCCGGCAAGCTCAAGCCTGTGCTGGAACGCAAGGACCCGCTGGTCGCCCCGCTGGCGCGCAACGGCCAGGTCGGCACGCTGAAGATGATGGTGGATGGCAAACCGCTGCTGGTGCTGCCGGTGGTGGCGCTGGAAGAAGTGCCGCAGGCGACCATCTTCGGCCGCGCGTGGGACTCGATGCGGCTCTGGATGAAGTAAGCGCTCGCTGTTCAAGAAACGTGCGCACTCCGCGAGGAGGCGCACGTTTTTTTTACGCCCGCGCCAATGATCCAGGGACAAACGCGCACCGGGGGCCACGGCTATAATCGGAGCTACTGCATAACGGAAAGACCAACATGGCCGCCATCCTGCCCGCCGCCCTGACCTGCCCCCGCATCGCCACCCGCGCCGGCGGCCTTGAACTGTCGCGTGTGGTCGCCGGCATGTGGCGCATGGCCGAGTGGGGCATGTCGGTGGAGCAGCGCGTCGCCTTCATCGAGCAATGCCTGGACATGGGCGTGACCAGTTTCGACCACGCCGACATCTACGGCGGCTACAGCGTCGAAGGCCTGTTCGGCGAGGCGCTGCGGGCCCGGCCCGCGCTGCGCGAGCGCATGCAACTGGTGAGCAAGTGCGGCATCAAACTCATCTCGCCCAAGCGTCCGCAGAACACGATCCAGCATTACGACACCACGGCCGCGCACATCATCGCATCAAGCGAAGAATCGCTGCGCCAGTTGCACACCGACCGGCTCGACCTGCTGCTGATCCACCGTCCGGACCCGCTGATGGACTTCGACGAGATCGCGGAAGCCTTCTCGCGGCTGCGCAAGGCGGGCAAGGTGCTGCACTTCGGCGTATCGAACTTCAGCCGGCACCAGTTCGAATCGCTCAACCGGCGCATCGAGCTGGCCACCAACCAGGTCGAATTCTCGCCGCTGCACCTGGCGCCGATGTTCGACGAGACCTTCGACGGCATGCAGGATCTGCGCGTGGCGCCCATGGTGTGGTCGCCACTGGGCGGGGGGCGGCTGTTCACCGCGCTCGATCCGAACACGGAGAACCTGCGGCTGGTGATCAAGGAGATCGCCGACCGCATGAAGGTGCCGTTCGCAACCGTGGTGTTCGCATGGATCATGCAGCTGCCGAGCCGCCCCATCCCGCTCACCGGGACCGGCCGTCCGGAAGCGATTGCGGTGGCGGTGGCCGGCGCCGCGACCAAGCTCGCGCGCAGCGACTGGTTCCGCATCCTGCGCGCGGCGCGCGGGCACGAGGTCGCCTGATGGGCGAACAGCCGCTCAAGATCGTCGAGGGAAGCGCGCTCACCGGGCAGCAGAAAAAGGACCTGCTCAACCGGCTGGCGCGCATCGAGGGACAGCTGCGCGGCGTGCAGAAGCTGGTGGCGCTGGCCGCCGAGCCGTCCGACTGCGACGCCGTGGCGCAGCAGATGGCGGCGGCGCGCAAGGCGCTGGACCGCGCATTCGTGCAGCTGCTGTCGGCCAGCGTGGTCACGCAAGGCGCCAACGCGGCCGATGTCGAGGAAGCCAGGGCGAGCGCCGCGCGGATCGCTGCGCTGCTGGAAAAGTTTGCGTAGGGTGGGCAGGTTTCCTGCCCACGCGTTCAACGATCCGCGGAGCAGTCGCGACAACGCAAGATCCGGCTGAACGCGTGGGCAGGATCTGCCCACCCTACGACTGCTCGCGTTAGTCCTCGTAGACCTTCGGTGGCGCGATGCCACGCCACCCGGTGCGCCACGCGATGTTAAGCAGCAGCGTGGCCGACACGTACATCACGAAGAACAAGGCAAAGAAGCGCGTGCGCAGCAGCGCCAGCAGCACCAGGCACACCGCCAGGGCGACCAGCAGCTTTGCATTCTTCGGCTGCTTGGAACTCGGAAAGCGCAGGGTCGAGACCATCAGCGTGCCAACCGCGATCATGAGCGCCATCAGCAGGAAGCCCTGCATGGGCGTTACCAGCGGCTCCGGCCAGGCGACCACCACCGAGGCCACACACGCCGCGCCTGCGGTGATCGGCATGCCCACGAAGTAGCGCGGGTCGGTGCGGCCGACGCTGATGTTGAAGCGCGCCAGCCGCAGCGCGCCGCAGGCCACGAACACAAAGCACGCCAGCCCGCCCATGCGCACCAGGGTCGGGTGCTGGGCCGCCATCTGCGCGTAGCCGTAGCAGTACAGCAGCAGGCCGGGAGCGCAGCCGAAATTCATCACGTCCGCTATCGAGTCGAGCTGCACCCCGAATTCGGACTGCGTGTTGGTGGCGCGCGCCACGAAGCCGTCAAGCGCGTCGAACACGCCGGCCAGCACCAGCAGGATCGCGGCCAGGCGGTATTCATGCGGATCGCCCACCGGCGCGTTGTCGACCGAGATGACGATGCTGGCGAAGCCGCAGGCGATCGACAGCAGGGTGACAAAGCTGGGCAGGGCGAACTTCGCTCGGGCGAGGCGGCGTGGGCGTTCCGTGTTCACAGTCAGGGTAAGATTGATGAAATGCCTATTCTACCGCCGCGTGGGGACTCGCTACGCACTTGTCGGGAATCATCCATTCCCGATTTCGCCTAGAATAAGCTTTCGTTTATCTAGTATGCATGGGGATCCTATGAGCGGACTGCGTCGCTTGCGCCTTATCGTAGCGGTGTGCGCAACCGCCAGCGCGCTGGTTGCCTGCGGCGGCGGCGGCTCGGACAGCCCGGCGACCGCCAGCGCGGCGCCGATGCCAGTCGAGCAGGGAGCGCCCGCCCTCACCAACGACATCGCCACCGACGGCCGCAACTGGATCAACTACCGCCGCATGCAAGTGGGCATGCCCACGCTCACGCGCAACGCCATCATCGATGTCGCCGCGCTCGGCCACTCCGAATACCAGCGCACCAACAACACGGTCACGCACGGGCAGACGCCCGGCAAGCAAGGCTTTACCGGCGCCACCCTGCTCGACCGCCTGACTGCCGCCGGCTACACCTTCGCCAACGCCAACCACGCGTACGGCGAGGTGATTTCGGCGACCTCCAGCACCAACGGCGCCTACCTGGCCGAGGAACTGATCACCGCGATCTACCACCGCTTCGTGATCTTCGAGCCGGTGTTCAAGGAGATCGGCACGGGCGCGGCCACCACCGCGGCCGGTTACAGCTACTTCACCGCCGACTTCACGGCCAACAACGGCTACGGACCGGGCGTCCCCGCAGGCAGCGTGGTGGTGTGGCCGTTCAGCGGCCAGACGCAAGTGACCCCCAACTTCTTCAGCGACTACGAGTCGCCGGACCCGGTCCCGAACGTGAACGAGGTAGGCTACCCGATCAGCGTGCACGCGAACATCAACGCGGTGCTGACCGTGCAAAGCTTCACCGTGCGCCCGAAAGGCGCCAGCGCCGACCTCAATGTGCGCCTGCTCACCAGGGATGTCGATCCGGAGACGCCGCGCTCGGCCGCGGCCATTGTCCCGCTGGCCAGGCTGGCATCGGGCACGAGCTACGACGTGAGCTTTACCGGCACCGTCGATGGCACGCCGGTCAGCCGCACCTGGACCTTCACTACCAAATAAGGGACCGCGCGTAGCGGTGGGGGCTCGCCACCGCGCTGGCGGCGGGAGGGAACTGGACAGGGCGCCGGGGCGATGGCCCCCTTAGCGGGCTAGCCGCCCGCCTCCCCGGTTGCGCCGGTCAGCGCGTGAACTCGGCTTCTTCGTCGAACGCTGCGGCGCAGGTCTTGCCGCAGAAGCGGCGCACGCTGTCGAGCGGCTTTTCACAGTACCAGCACGAGCCCTTGGCGGGCAGGCTCAGTCGCGACGGAAGGGGACGTCCGGCGCCATCGACCGGCGGCTCGACCGCCATACCCTTGTCCGGCAAACTTTCTTGTATCGTTTCCAAGGTCCACCCCCTACCCGGCAACACGTCAAGTGACAAAGCAAGATTACTTCAGTGGAACAACGCGGGCATGAGAAAGCTCAAGCGACGTGGTCGCACTACCTGTGCTCACACGGCAGTTGTAGCTGATTCAGTTTGCGCTCAAGCCGACGCCGCTGCAATGCTGTCATTATCAACAGTGTCGCGTTGAAGCAAGCACGCAACAGACGCCAGGGCTCGGCACTTCCCGCACGCATTCGACCCGCGGAAATAATAACGAATTGCTAATAATTGGCGCGCACGTTCCGCACGCTTCGCCGCGGCCAGTTTGACACCTCTTGATGACCACTCGATGATATGGACATGGGCGAGATCACTCGGCAGGAGCTGGACACCAAGCTTGATGCGATCAAGTCGTGGATCGACGCGCGCTTTGCGGACCAGCAAGCGCGGATCGACGTACGCTTTGCCCAACAGGATGCGAAGATGGAGGCCCGGTTCGCCGAGCAACATCACTGGGCGAACGCACGGTTCGCCGAACAGCGATCGTGGATGGAAGCGCGCCTTGCGGAACAAAGCGCAGAGAGAAACACACGTTTTGCCGAACAAAGCGCAGAGATAAACACAGGTTTTGCCGAACAAAGCGCAGAGATAAACACACGCTTTACCGAACAAAGCGCACAGATGACCGCACGCTTTGCCGAACAAAGCTCACAGATGACCGCGCGCTTTGCCGAACAAAACTCACAGATGACCGCACGCTTTGCCGAACAAAACGCACAGATAACCGCACGCTTTGCCGAACTGGACGCGAAACTAAAAGGCCAGGTGGTTGAGCTGATCAAGTGGATGGTCGGCACCTCGCTCGCCTTCCTGGCGGTCGCCATCGCTATCGTCGGCATCATGCTCAATGTTGCAGTGAATTCGCTTAACGCGGCGGCGGCCGAGCCGACTGCTGCACCGGCCAGCGCCCACTACGCATCGCGACCTGCTACGTTACTTCACCGGCTCCAGCGTCACCACCAGCCCGGAGCTCGAGGTGGCAATGCGCGTCGGGACGAACTGCACGCCGGCGTAGCGCAGGTCTTCCATCCGGAATGAGTAAACGGGCACGTCGCGCACCACCTCGTCCATGACCACGTTGGCGATCTTGGTGAACTGGCGCGAGGACGATGCGTCCACCCCGTCCAGCGCAAAGCGATCCACGCGCGGGTCGGTCATGAACACGGCGCCGCGGTTCGGGTCCACATACAGCCGGCCGGAAAACGCCACGCGGCCGGTGTAGGCGCGCTTGAGGAACGGCGGCGCAATCTCGGCATCCATCGAAATGCCGACGCGGTCGGCCTCGGGCAGCATGGCCAGCTGCGGGCGCGACAAATGCACATCCACCAGCTCGAGCATGCGCTTATCGACCGGGAAGCGGCGGTCCAGTCCGGCCTGCAGCTTGTAGAGCGGCACCTCGACCTGGCGCGGGCCGACGAAGGTGGCGCAGGACGATAGCGCCGCCGCCGTGGTCATGGCAGCCACTGCCTTCAACAAAGATCTGCGGTTTCCCATCTGCGCTCCACTGGTCGGTCTGACGAATGCGGGAAGGCTAGCACATCCATCGCGCGCGGCACGCCACGGTCACACCCTGTTACCTTACTTGCCGATGCAAAAACGGCTGAAAATCACGCCAAGCAGGTCATCCGGCGTGAACTGGCCCGTAATGCTGGACAGCTGGTCCTGCGCCAGCCGCAATTCCTCGGCAAACAGGTCGAGCGACTGGTCGTCCTGGGCGGCATGGGCGGCCGCCAGGTCCAGGTGCTTGCGCGCCTCGCGCAGCGCGATCAGGTGGCGCTCGCGCGCCAGGTACAGCGACTCGCCGGTCTGCTGCCAGCCGGCGATTCGCAGCAATTCCGCGCGCAGCAGGTCGATGCCTGCCTTCTCGGCCGCCGACAGGTAGATGTGCGTGGCGTCCGGCGTCTGCTCGACCGTCGCCTTATGGCCGGACAGGTCGATCTTGTTCCAGATCCGCACCACCGGCACGCCCGCGGGAAACGCGGCCACGATGTCTTCGTCCTCGCGCGTCGGCCCCTTGCTCGCGTCCAGCAAGTGCAGGATCACGTCCGCCTTGCCGACCTCGCCCCAGGTGCGCTCGATGCCGATGCGCTCGACCACGTCGATGCCTTCGTCGATCGCGCGGATGCCGGCCGTGTCGATGATGTTGAGCGGGATGCCTTCGATCTGGATCGTCTCGCTCACCTTGTCGCGCGTGGTACCCGCAATCGGGGTGACGATCGCCACCTCGGCGCCGGCAAGCGCGTTCAGCAGCGAGGACTTGCCCACGTTGGGCTGCCCCACCAGCACCACGTTCAGCCCTTCGCGCAGCAGCGCGCCCTGGGCGGCCTGCTTGAACACGTGGTCCAGCGATTCGATGATCCCGGCCAGCTGGCCACGGGCGTTCGATTTTTCGAGGAAGTCGATTTCCTCTTCCGGGAAGTCGAGGGTGGCTTCGACCAGCATGCGCAGGTTGATGGTCTGGTCCACCAGCTTGTGCACCACTTGCGAAAACGCGCCGGACAGCGATTGCGAGGCGGACTTGGCGGCTGCCTCGGTGGAGGCGTCGATCAGGTCGGCCACCGCCTCGGCCTGGGCCAGGTCGAGCTTGTCGTTGAGAAAAGCGCGGCGGGTAAATTCGCCCGGTTCGGCCAGGCGCAGGCCCGACTCCACGCCCGCTTCGAGCACGCGCGCCAGCAGCATCTGCAGCACGACCGGGCCGCCGTGGCCCTGCAGCTCGAGCACGTCTTCGCCAGTGTACGAGTGCGGCGCCTTGAAGTACAACGCAATGCCCTGGTCGATGACCTCGCCGGTGGCGGACTTGAACGGAATGTAGGTGGCATGGCGCGGCGCGAGCGTGGCGCCGGGGAACAGGGCTTCGATGAGCGGCGCCAGCGACTTGCCGGACGCGCGCACGACGCCGATGCCGCCGCGTCCAGGGGCGGTGGCGATGGCGGCGATGGGGGAGGTGTCGAGTTTCATGGGGGGATTGTAATTTATCTACCCGCAGGACGTGGCACCAGAAGTCCAGTGCATCCCCCCTCGGCAGTTACACAGCAATAACAAACTGGATACAAACCCTTGTGGCAGTTAACGTTTCTTAACGCTGGCATTGCTGACAATCATCGGCATCTATTGCCACACCTTACCCAGCTATGTCTTTACTGCGCCGGCCCGGCGTGCTGCACACTGCGCGCGCCCTCACCTACTTCCTGGCCTTTGCCCTGATCTGCTTTGGGCTATGGATCAACAAGTACTTCGGCCGGCCGGACCTGGACCAGATCGCCTACCACGCGGGCCTTGGCGTCGAGGGACTGGCGGCCTCCGATCCCGTGCTGGTCGAACGCTTCCTGCGCTGGTGCGTGATCGCACCGCTGGTGTTCGCCGCAGCCGCCTTGCTGGCCGAGCGGCTGGGACACCGTGGCGCGCTGCGCGAGCGCGTGCCGGCACGCCTGCGGCAACTCGGGGCCGTCGCAGGCGCCCGGATGCCGCTCGTGCTGCTGGCGGCCGCCCTTGTGTACTGGTTCGTGGACACCTCGGCCGCGCGTTACATCGGCAAGAATTTCGGTGAGGACTACTTCGGTAGCCACTACGCGCCGCCGCAATCGGCGCAGCTGCGGGCCGTGCGCCCGAGGAACCTGGTGCTGATCTATGTCGAGAGCCTGGAAGCGGCCTATGCCGATCCCGCATTGTTCGGCCAGGACCGCATCGCCCCACTGACCAGGCTCGAAGGCACGAGCTTCGCGCGCTACCGGCAGGCGCCAGGCACCGGCTGGACCATCGCCGCAATGGTCGCAACCCAGTGCGGGGTGCCGCTGGAGCGGGTCGGCCTGTTCGACGTAAACATGCAGGGCCAGGTGATCGACGACTTCTTGCCCAACGCAACCTGCCTGAGCGACCTGCTGCAACAGAACGGTTACCGCAACGTATTCATGGGCGGCGCCTCGTTGAAATTCGCAGGCAAGGACAATTTCCTGCGCAGCCATCACTACGAAGAGGCGTACGGCAAGGAAGAATGGATTGCGCGCGGCGCCGACCCGCGCGCCATGAACGGTTGGGGCTTATACGATGAGGACCTGTTCGCGCATGCCAGGGACAAGCTGCGCCAGCTGCACGGGTCGGGCAAGCCGTTCAACCTGACGCTACTCACGGTCGATACGCACGAACCCTACGGCTTCCAGTCACGCCATTGCGATACCGGGAGCACGCCTCAATTCGAAGGCGTGGTCCAGTGCACGGCGCAATCGGTCGCCGATTTCGTGGCCTTCATCAAGCAAAGCGGCTACCTGGAGGATACGAACGTCGTGATCCTGGGCGACCACCTGGCGCGCAAGAATCCGGTGGCGGACCGGCTGGAGACGCTGCCGGAGCGCTATATCTTCAACAAGTTCATCTCGTCCGAGCCGGTGCACAAGAACCGCGAGGAGATCGTGCACTTCGACCTGCTGCCGACGGTCCTCGAATTCATCGGCTTCGACGCACATGGCAGGCAGCTTGGGCTGGGTATCGGCGGCTTGCGCGCGGATGACAAGAAGCCCGAGCCGGATCGGTTCTCTAAGATGCGCGAGAGCCTGCTCAATCGGTCGGATACGTATCTGGGGCTGTGGAAGTCTTGAACAAGGCCGCCTGCCCCTGCCCCAAAAGAAAAGGCGCCGTCTGCGTTAAGTGTTGACACTAATACGTCGTTCCCGCGGAGGCGGGAACCCATGCTGAGTTTGCGTCCCTGCGGCTCTCGATCGTGCCGCGAGACAGGGTGCTCAGTATGGGTCCCCGCCTCCGCGGGGACGACTTGCTTAGGTCCACACCTAGCGCGGACAGCGCCAAACAAAAAGCCCGTGCAGTGCACGGGCTTTTTGCTGTGAGAAGCGCTCGCTTATTGCGGGTTCAGCTTCTTGGTGATCACCCACTGCTGGCCGATCGAGACGATGTTGTTCACCACCCAGTACAGCACCAGGCCGGACGGGAAGAAGAAGAACATCACCGAGAACGCCAGCGGCATGAACATCATCATCTTGGCCTGCACCGGATCGGCCGGGGCCGGGTTCAGCTTCTGCGTGATGAACATCGAGATCGCGTAGATGACCGGCAGGATGAACCACGGGTCCGGCTGGGTCAGGTCATGGATCCAGCCCACCCACGGCGCGCCGCGCAGTTCGACCGAAGCCTGCAGCACGTAGTACAGCGCCAGGAACACCGGCATCTGCACCAGGATCGGCAGGCAGCCGCCCAGCGGGTTGATCTTCTCGGACTTGTACAGCTCCATGGTGGCCTGGTTCATCTTGGCCGGGTCGTTCTTGTAGCGCTCGCGGATCGCCTGCATCTTCGGCGTGAGCGTCTTCATCTTGGCCATGCTGCGGTAGCCGGCCGCCGACAGCGGGAAGAACAGCAGCTTGATCAGGATGGTGAAGGCGATGATGGTCCAGCCCCAGTTGCCCAGGACCTTGTGGATCATGTCCATGCCCCAGAAGATCGGCTTGGCGATGATGGTTGCCCAGCCGTAGTCCTTGACCAGCTCCAGGCCCGGCGCCACTTTCTCCAGCACCTTCTCGTCCTGCGGGCCAGCGTACAGGCGCACGTCGGTCGAGACGGTGGCACCCGGCGCCACGGTGCCCAGCGGGTACACCGTGTTGATCGCGTACAGGTTGGTGCCCTTCTTCTCGGCGGCGATGGTGCGGCTCACCTTTTCAGGCGGGACGAACGCGGACACAAAGAAGTGCTGCGAGACGCCGATCCAGCCACTGGTCGATTTCTTCGCGTACTCGGCATCACCCTTCTCGATCTTCTCGAACGACAGCTTCTGGTACTTCTCTTCCGGCGTGTACAGGGTCGGGGTGATGTAGGTGCGGTTGAAGTACGAGCTGCCTTCCGGCGTGTTGCCGTCGTGCTCCAGCTGCAGGTACAGCGACGGGCTCACCGGCGCCTGGGTCAGGTTGCTCACGTCGTGGCGCATGTCGATCACGTAGTCGCCGCGCTTGAAGGTGAAGGTCTTGGTCAGCTTGACGCCGCCCTGCTCGGCGTCGAGCACGAGCTGCACCTGGTCCTTGCCGTCGATCGCGCGCGCGCCCGGGCGGGCGGTGAACACGGTGTCGTGGTTCGGCAGCGCGCCGGCCGGGCTGGTGCCCAACAGGCCAGTCTGGGCCACGTACAGGTTGTTGCCGGCGATGTTGAACAGCACCTGGTTCTTGCTCGGGTCCTGCTGGTCGCGGAACTTGAGCAGCTCCAGGCGCTTGATCACGCCACCGGCGGTGTCGATGTCGGCCTTGACGACGTCGGTGGTGATGGTGATGGTCTCGGCCTTCACCGGCGCTGCTGCGCCCGGCACGGCCGGCGTGCCCGGAACGGCGTTCGCCTGCGGCGCGGCCGGCAGATCGGACCCGGCCGGCTTGGCGGCGGGCGCGTTGGTGGCGACCTTGGCCGGCGGCGTCGCCGAGAACATCGACTGCTTGCCGTTCGACACCATCCAATCGTTCCACAGGACGATCAGGGAGACGGCGAACACGATCCACAGGATGGTACGTTTATTGATTTCCATTGGATTTCATTCAGTGGTGATTGCAACCGCAAGCGGCTGGATGAGAGTCCTGCCGCGCGGGCGGAACAGGGTCGACGCCGCCCGGATTCCAGGGGTGGCAGCGGCACACGCGACGCAGCGCGAGCCAGGACCCGCGGCCGGCGCCATGCGTGCGCAGGGCTTCCACCGCGTAGTTGGAACAGGTCGGGTAGAAACGGCAGTTCTGGCCCAGCATGGGCGAGACCAGCAACTGGTAGCCGCGCACCAGCCAGACGAGCAGGCGGCTCATGGGGTGGCCGCCGTGGCGCGCGCCTTCTGGGCGGCGAACAGGCGTTCCAGCTCGGAGCGCAGCTCGGCCTTCAGGGCGCTGGTGGTGGCCGGGCCGGACTTGGTGTTGACCGGGCGCGCCAGGCGCACGATGCAGTCCAGCGGCGGCAGCCCGGTCACGCGGAACAGCTCGCGCGTGACGCGCTTGATGGTGTTGCGCGTGACCGCGCGCGGGGCAAAGCGTTTGGCCGCGACGATGCCCAGCCGCGCATGCGGCAGGCTGTTGGGGCGGGTATAGAGCACGAAATGCGCCGTTTTTTGCGTCGGCCGCAAACGAAAAACGGATGAAAACTCATCCGTTTTAACGATTCGCCGAACGCGCGCGAAGTCGTGCAACCCTTCGCCTGTCATGGCCGACCGCGATCGATCGAGGAGCGACTGGCCTTATACGGCCAGGCGCTTGCGGCCCTTGGCGCGACGGGCGTTCAGGACTTGACGGCCACCACGGGTAGCCATGCGTGCGCGGAAGCCGTGCGTGCGCTTGCGACGGACGACGGAAGGTTGGTAAGTACGTTTCATGGTGGTCTCGCTTAAAGCAAATTAATATGCAAAATCGGGTCTGACGTCTCGTCAGCTTCGGGCGCCAATGACAGGATCGCAGTAGTTAAGCCAGCGTCACGCCACAGCAGATACTCGTTTCGCCCGCTCACATCGCCAGGCGCTGTTGACGACCTGACATGGCATACGGACGGGGAACCCTGAATTAGACAGCATTTTCCGTCCAGCTGTCAAGGTCGCTGTTGTTGCGGGAGGCAGTATTGGCGTGAAACTGTCGCCCCGGCGAAGGCGGGGGTCCATGCTGAGCTACGGGGCCTGCGGCGCATCATTTCGACAGCTCACCCGGTCTATGGGTCCCGGCCTGCGCCGGGACGACGGCGCCGGGGATAGAGGGGGAAGGAAGCGCCGCCAGAGCCGCCCTGTCAAGCCCGCAACGGTGAAAAATTCACGACGCTGCCTGTGGATAACTCCCGCCAGTACAGGTAAAATAGCGTGTTACGTATCAATTAGCTGGCATTCATGGAAAATTTCTGGCAGACCTGTTCCGCGCAACTTGAACTCGAGCTGACGCCGCAGCAATTCAGCGCCTGGATCAAGCCGCTGGTCGCCCTCGACTACGAAGACGGCAAACTGCGCATCGCCGCGCCGAACCGCTTCAAGCTCGACATGGTCAAGTCGCAGTTCGCCTCGCGGATCACGGCCCTGGCCTGCCAGTACTGGGAAGCTCCGATCGAAGTGCAGTTCGTGCTCGACCCGAAGAACAAGAAGCCGGTGGGCGCCGCCAGCGCCCCGGCGCCCGCCGTCAACGGCAATGGCATGGCCGCGCCGATGATTTCGTCGAGCCCGGACAACATGAACATCGCCAACTCGCCCAAACGCGAGCAGAGCCGCATCAACCCGGACCTGACCTTCGACAGCTTCGTGACCGGTAAGGCCAACCAGCTGGCGCGCGCCGCCGCGATCCAGGTGGCCAACAACCCGGGCGTGTCTTACAACCCGCTGTTCTTCTACGGCGGCGTGGGCCTTGGTAAGACCCACTTGATTCACGCAATCGGCAACCAGGTGATGGCCGACCAGCCGGGCGCGCGCATCCGCTACATCCACGCCGAGCAGTACGTGCGCGACGTGGTGACGGCCTACCAGCGCAAGGGCTTCGACGACTTCAAGCATTACTATCACTCGCTGGACATGCTGCTGATCGACGATATCCAGTTCTTCGGCGGCAAGAGCCGGACGCAGGAAGAGTTCTTCTATGCGTTCGAGGCGCTGATCGCGGCCAAGAAGCAGATCATCATCACCAGCGACACCTACCCGAAAGAGATCACCGGCATGGACGACCGCCTGATCTCGCGCTTCGACTCCGGCCTGACGGTGGCGATCGAGCCGCCGGAGCTGGAAATGCGGGTGGCGATCCTGCTGAAGAAGGCGCAGTCGGACGGCGTGACGCTGTCGGACGACGTGGCCTTCTTCGTGGCCAAGCACCTGCGCTCGAACGTGCGCGAGCTGGAAGGCGCGCTGCGCAAGATCCTGGCGTATTCGCGCTTCCACGGCCGCGAGATCACGATCGATATCGTGAAGGAAGCGCTCAAGGACCTGCTGTCGGTGCAGAACCGCCAGATCAGCGTGGAGAACATCCAGAAGACGGTGGCGGACTTCTTCAACATCAAGGTGGCGGACATGTACAGCAAACGCCGGCCGGCCAACATCGCGCGGCCGCGCCAGATCGCGATGTACCTGGCCAAGGAGCTGACGCAAAAGAGCCTGCCGGAGATCGGCGAACTGTTCGGAGGCCGCGACCACACCACCGTGCTGCATGCGGTACGGAAGATTGCGCAGGACCGGGCCAAAAGCCCGGAGGTGAACCACGAGCTGCACGTGCTGGAGCAGACGCTGAAGGGCTGATGGCGGATCGTAGGGTGGGCGGGTTTCCCGCCCACGCGTTCAACCTGCTTTGGCGCTGTCACGGCGCCTCACGCTGGGATTGAACGCGTGGGCAGGAGACCTGCCCACCCTACGGTGATTGCTGTAGGAGAATTCTGGCAAAATAGTGCTGGAAAGACAGTTTTTATAAATACATACCTGAGGGATACCTATGCAACTGGTCAAAACTACCCGAGACACGCTGCTCCGGCCACTGCAAATCGTGAGTGGTATTGTCGAGCGTCGGCACACGATGCCGATTCTGGCCAATATCCTCATCCGCAAGGACGGCGAGAACGTGTCTTTCCTGTCGACCGACACCGAGGTGCAGATCACGACGCACGCGGCGATCGGCTCGGGCGCCGAAGTGACCGGCACCACGGTAGCGGCGCGCAAGCTGCTGGACATCCTGCGCGCGCTGCCGGAGTCGGGCGACGTGTCGCTGACCCTGCTGAACAAGCGCCTGACGGTGCAAAGCGGCAAGTCGCGCTTCGCGCTGCAGACCCTTGCCGCGGAAGAGTTTCCGACCGTCTCGGTGGCCGACAGCTACAACGCCAGCGTGACCCTGCCGCAGAAGACCCTCAAGCACCTGTTCAACATGGTGCACTTCTCCATGGCGCAGCAGGACATCCGCTACTACCTGAACGGCCTGCTGCTGGTGCTGGACGGCTCGCACGTGATCGCGGTCGCCACCGACGGCCACCGTCTGGCCTTCTGCCAGGTCGAGACCGAGCAGTCGTTCGAGCGCCAGGAAGTGATCATCCCGCGCAAGACCATCATCGAACTGCAGCGCCTGCTGGAAGAGAACGACGATCCGGTTCAGCTGGACATCGCTGCTTCGCAGGTGAAGCTGACCTTCGCCGACATCGAGCTGGTGTCCAAGCTGGTCGAAGGCAAGTTCCCCGACTACACGCGCGTGATCCCGAAGGGCTACAAGAACGACTTCACGATCAGCCGTGACGAGCTGCTGCGTTCGCTGCAGCGCGCCGCGATCATGACCAGCGACAAGTTCAAGGGCGTGCGCTGCATGATCGAGCCGGGCATCATGAAGATCAGCTCGACCAATGCCGACCAGGAAGAGGCGGTGGAAGAACTGGAAATCGACTACGGCGGCGACAAGATCGACATCGGTTTCAACGTCACCTACCTGCTCGACGTGCTCAACAACCTGAAATGCGAGCAGGTGAACATCGCGCTGGGCGACTCGAACTCGTCGGCGCTGATTTCGATTCCTGATAACGGCGACTTCAAGTACGTCGTCATGCCGATGCGGATTTAAGAGAATACCTCTCCCTCTGCCGTCGTCCCCCCGCGAAGGCGGGGACCCATGCTGAGCGTCCCGCACGCAAACACCTGGGTTCCCGCCTGCGCGGGAACGACGGTTTTTAGGCCAGGGGCTATGGCCAAAAGCATCGGCCCGAACACAGTTTTAAGAGAAAGCAGTCATGTCCGAGAACACTGAAGCAATCCAAGCCGCCGCGAAAGCGGACGAATACGGCGCAGCCTCGATTCAAATCCTGGAAGGCCTGGAGGCCGTGCGCAAGCGTCCGGGCATGTACATTGGCGACACGTCCGACGGCACCGGCCTGCACCACCTGGTGTTCGAGGTGCTGGACAACTCGATCGACGAGGCGCTGGCCGGCTACTGCTCCGAGATCCAGGTCACGATCCACTCCGACAACTCGATCTCGATCACCGACAACGGCCGCGGCATCCCGACCGGCGTCAAGATGGATGACAAGCACGAGCCGAAGCGCTCGGCAACCGAGATCGCCCTGACCGAGCTGCACGCCGGCGGCAAGTTCAACCAGAACGCTTACAAAGTGTCCGGCGGCCTGCACGGCGTGGGCGTGTCGTGCGTGAACGCGCTGTCCAAGCTGCTGCGCGTGACCGTGCGCCAGCACGGCAAGATCCACCAGATGGAATTCGTGCGCGGCGTGCCGCAGGACCGCCTGATCGAAATCGTGGACGGCTTCGAGGTCTCCCCGCTGAAGGTGATCGGCGACACCGACAAGCGCGGCACCGAGGTGCACTTCTGGGCCGACGAGGACATCTTTGGCACCGTCGAATTCCACTACGAGATTCTGTCCAAGCGCATCCGCGAACTTTCGTTCCTGAACAATGGCGTGAACATCAAGCTGTCGGACCAGCGCACCGGCAAGGAAGAAGTGTTCGCGTTCGAAGGCGGCACGCGCGGCTTCGTCGAATACATCAACCGCGCCAAGACGGTGCTGCACCCGACCATCTTCCAGGCCACCGGCGAGCGCGTGTCGGATAACGGCACCAACATCTCGGTGGACGTGTCGATGCAGTGGAACGACTCCTACAACGAGCAGGTGCTGTGCTTCACCAACAACATCCCGCAGCGCGACGGCGGCACCCACCTGACCGGCCTGCGCGCGGCAATGACGCGCGTGATCAACAAATACATCGACGAGAACGACTTCGCCAAGAAGGCCAAGGTCGAGATCTCGGGCGACGACATGCGCGAAGGCCTGACCTGCGTGCTGTCGGTGAAGGTGCCGGAGCCGAAGTTCTCGTCGCAGACGAAGGACAAGCTGGTGTCGTCGGAAGTGCGCGGCCCGGTCGAGGAAATCGTCGCCAAGACGCTCACCGACTTCCTGATGGAAAAGCCGAACGACGCCAAGATCATCTGCGGCAAGATCGTGGAAGCAGCGCGTGCGCGCGAAGCGGCGCGCAAGGCGCGCGACCTGACCCGCCGCAAGGGCGTGATGGACGGCCTGGGCCTGTCGTCGAAGCTGGCGGACTGCCAGGAACGCGACCCGGCGCTGTGCGAGCTGTACATCGTGGAGGGTGACTCGGCAGGCGGCTCGGCCAAGCAAGGCCGCGACCGCAAGTTCCAGGCCATCCTGCCGCTGCGCGGCAAGGTGCTGAACGTGGAGAAGGCGCGCTTCGAAAAGATGCTGTCGTCGGAGCAGATCACCACGCTGATCGCCACGCTCGGCACCTCGATCGGCCCGGACGAATTCAACGTGGACAAGCTGCGCTACCACCGCATCATCATCATGACCGACGCGGACGTGGACGGCGCGCACATCCGCACGCTGCTGCTGACGCTGTTCTACCGCCAGATGCCGCAGCTGGTGGAGCGCGGCCACGTGTACATTGCGCAGCCGCCGCTGTACAAGGTGAAGGCCGGCCGCGACGAGCGCTACCTGAAGGACGACGTGGAGGAAGCGAGCTACATGATGAACGTGGCGCTGAACGGCGCCTCCTTGATCCCGCGCGACGGCGCCGAGCCGATCACCGGCGAAGCGCTGACCGAGCTGGTGCGCCAGTACAACCTGGCCAACGCGATCATGATGCGCCTGACCCGCGTGATCGACCGCGCCGCGCTGACCGCGATTGTGGCCGGCGGCGTGAAGCTGGACCTGACGTCCCTGGCGGCGGCAGAGGAATCGGCCAAGGCGATGCAGGCGGCCATCAAGGACCCGGCGGTGAAGGTGACCGTGCGCTCGGACGACCTGTCGGAGAAGCACTCGCTGCGCATCGAGCGCATGCGCCACGGTAACGTGCAGGTGACCTCGATCGATTCGGATTTCGTGGCCGGCGCGGATTACGGCGTGCTGTCCAATTCGGCATCGACCTTCAAGGGGCTGATGGGCGAAGGCGCCATCATCCGCCGCGGCGAAGGCGAGAAGATGAAGGAATCGGCGGTTGTCGACTTCCACCAGGCGATGCAGTGGCTGCGCGATGAAGCGGAACGTGGTGTGTCGAAGCAGCGCTACAAAGGGCTGGGGGAGATGAATCCGGAGCAGCTGTGGGAGACGACGATGGATCCGACTGTTCGTCGCTTGCTGAAGGTGCAGATCGAGGACGCGATTGCGGCGGACCAGATCTTCACCACGCTCATGGGCGATGAGGTGGAGCCGCGGAGGAACTTCATTGAGACGAATGCGCTGCAGGCGGGGAATATCGACGTTTAGACGTCCGAGAGCGCGCCACAACAGAAAACCACGCCTCGTCGCGTGGTTTTTTTTGGCCTCACAGCCTCGCTAACAATCGTTCGGTACCATCGCTACTTTTCAGGTACAGCCGCTTCGATCTGTGGGTCGAACTCGCCTAACCGTTTCATAACGATTGCGCTCGCGGCATATTTCTTCTTTAGCTGTGCAAGTTTTCGATCCGTACCTTTGCACAGCCGGTCCATTTCGCGTTTTAGTTCTCTCGCACGCTGTCGATCACCCGGCTCCGGTTCTTCACCGCGCATGTGATCACAGCCCTCCCGGTCATCGATGAACTTCTGTACATCGCGCGGGAACGCTTCGGTCGCGCGCAAGTCCAGTGCCAGCATCAAAGAACACGCAAAGAAAATTTTACGGATCATGGTTATGCTCCGTTATCGGACCAGTGTGGATCGTCACGCCCGCTTCGGTTGTATTTGATCACCCCGTAGCTTGCACCAACTTCCTGCAAAGTCGGGTTAAGACCGGTGTGGGGCCAGTGCACTATTTCAACGGTATCCCCGTCTGCATCGACGATGGATAGGTGCCCTATCCAGCTGATTCTCATGTCGATCCCGAAGCCGCTGGTATGACGGGACGCCAATGCAGGAGCCACCCCTAAATGATCTATCTCGAAGCCATGCACCATCTCGCTTGCAGCAGCAACGGAAGCCTCCCGCGAGTACTTACCGTCGGTCCCGTTATGTGCCCACTCAATTTCTATACCCGGCATTGATGGCACCTTTGACGGATCAAACCCCTGCTTCACAATGCGCCAGGACCAATGCATCAGGTATGCCCGCTCGGGCGGCCTGAACGTGGCCGCAATTTTCACAGTCGCGTTCGCGCTACGCAAGGCGTCAATAAAGGCTCGAACGCTGTCCCGGAACGGCATTTTAAGATCGCGTAATGAATTGCTCCCTGGGAAGCGACCGGTCCAAGCTCGTCCACTCAGCTCCTTCTGCTCACCTAGTCGGAGTGCTCCGGCTTTCGTCATCGTCTCTCCTCGCGGTACAGGTCATCGACAGGAATCAAGTCCTGCGAACTAAGCCGTTATTTGATCAGGGAAACCAAAGGCGAGAATTGAACTAAGTCAGCGAGCGAACAGATCCACCAACAAGTGCCACAACGCCATTCCAGGCCGTCCTGCCAGTGCGCGGCAAGGTGCTGAACGTGAAAAAGGCGCGCTTCGAGAAGATGCTGTCGTCGGGGCAGATCACCCCCTGATCGCCACGCTCATGAATCCGGAGCAGCTGTGGGTGACGACGATGGATCCGACCCGTTCATCGCTTGCTGAAGGTGCAGATCGAAGATGCCATCGCGGCGGACCAGATTTTCACCACGCTCATGGGCGATGAGGTGGAGCCGCGGAGGAACTTCAATGAGACCAATGCGCTACAGGCGGGGAATATCGACGTATAATGTTGCTGGCCCGAGCCTCGTGTGTGTATAAGCAGGGTCACTGAAACGAGCAGATTTTACGCGAGACGGCCGCAATATGCGGCCGTCATTATCGAATCATTGAAACCGTTAGGGCGAACTACGCTGTATTTCGGCAATAAGGCGCTCCAACCTGTTTTCCCCCTCTCTTCGTAGTTCACATTCCCAGACCGTAATCACTCTCCAACCGAACGCGCTCAAAGCTGCCATGTCTCGCGTATCGCGTGCAACGTTCTGTCTGAATTTATGCAGCCATCGTTCTGTGTTAGAAGAAGGAGTGGTCGCATATTTGCAAGAAGGATGGCGGTGCCAAAAGCAACCGTGAACGAATATTGCGACTTTGTATTTTGACAAAGCCAAATCTGGCGATCCGGGCAGGTTGCGAGCATGCAAGCGATAGCGGAAGCCCCGCGCATGCAAGAACCTGCGCACCACCATCTCTGGTAGCGTATTCTTGGACCGGATACCAGCCATCATCTGCGATCGCTTGGCTGGATCGACTACGTCCATCTTTCCTGGTATCCTAAACCGAAGTTTCTACTCGAGACAAAAATTGGTTATTACAGCGCAACCGCCATTTTCAGATCACATCCCTATTGTCGACCTCTTTGCGGGTCCGGGCGGCCTGGGTGAAGGGTTCTCGTCAGTGGAAAGCGACCCCTTTAGGATCATTGTATCGGCAGAGATGAATTCTGCGGCGCGCAGTACACTTCGTCTCCGAGCTTTCTATCGCTTGCTGAAGCGTCAAGGCGGAAGTGCCTTGGGCTCCTACTATAGTTTTTGCAACGGAAAATCTGATCTGGCTTATGACAACACGACGCGGGAGGCATGGGCCGCCTCTGGGGAAGAGGCATGCCAGTTGGAGCTAGGGAACCCAAATGATAACGACAAGCTTGATCGCCGCATCAACATGCACGGCTTGGGCCCGAATTCCCCATGGGTCCTGATCGGCGGCCCACCCTGCCAAGCATATTCGCTTGTTGGTCGCTCACGCAACCGGGGCAATGCCGAGTACAAAGCGGAAGATGACCATCGGCATTTTCTCTACAAGGAATACCTCAGAATCATTCAGAAGTACAAGCCGGCGGTCTTTGTTATGGAGAACGTCAAGGGAATTCTCTCGGCGCGTGTCGGCGAAAACAGAATTTTCGAATCCATTCTAAGAGATCTGTCTGATCCTGACCGAGCCACTGGCATGGCTGCCTCTGGACATGGCTATCGAATTCACTCGATAAGCCACAACACGTCCTTCTCAAGGGGAGACGACCCGAGCAAGATCGATGTACGCGACTTTGTTGTAAGAGCCGAAAATCATGGAGTTCCGCAAGCACGGCACCGAGTTATCTTACTCGGCGTCAGAGAAGACATCGGGCGGTTGCCGAAGACTATCCCGTTGTTGACACCGATGACCGTCGGTAGTGTTATAAGCTCACTTCCACGCCTGCGCAGCAAACTAAGCAGAGACCCAGATTCAGACGAAAACTGGGCTTATTTAGTAAGGAATCACTTCAGTGAGATGGCGAAGGAGATAAAGGGCTTTAAGAATTTGGATGAGCTCTACCGGATACTCGTGGATTCATCACGGGAGGTGCCCTTGGGGCTCGGGACAGGTGGTAGACAGCTGCCCAAACATGGCAAGGACACCGTTGATTCGCACCAGCTCGCCGAGTGGTACCACGACCCCAAACTCTCCGTGTGGCTGAATCATGAAGCTCGCGGGCATATGTCCGGAGACCTTCGCCGATATGCGTACGCGTCCGCGTTCGCAAAGGCATTTGGGCGATCGCCAAAAGGCCATGACGAGTTTTTCTTGCAGGGGCTGAGACCAAACCACGAAAATTGGGAAAGCGGCAAATTCTCAGATCGCTTCCGTGTTCAGCTGGTAGGGCGGCCTGCAACAACTGTGACCAGCCACATTTCAAAAGACGGGCATTACTTCATTCATCCGGATCCGCTACAGTGCAGAAGCTTAACTGTACGGGAGGCGGCTCGGCTTCAAACCTTTCCTGACAATTATTTCTTTATGGGGAACAGGACGGAGCAGTTCCACCAAGTCGGGAACGCTGTCCCGCCCCTGCTTGCGAAGCGGATTGGCGAGATCGTCCACTCATTATTGAAGGTTTCTGCGGCTATTGAAGTTTCCAAACAGCCCCCGCGGTTGAGCGCTCCATCCGATATAACTTTTCCTCCGAGAGAAATTGAAGTGGAAGTCTCTGTTCCAAAAGCAACGCGAGCAGCGCTGCAAGAATCTTGATGCACATGCAGGCGGCATACTCCCCAAAGTAAGCTGCAAGAGCGATAGCCTCAGTGCTAGCCGCCTTCGAGTTCGGCTGTATTCCCTTCGTGACAGCATTCTTTTTTAGCGCGGACAGCTCCATCCCCAGGGGCTTCCGAACTCGTCGCCTATCAGCGATGAGGTGCGCACCCGGCAATTCCGCCGGGCAAACTTCCCGCTGTCAAACCTTTGCTAACGCCGGCCCGTGGATAACTTTTCCAAGCCCGCTCACCCGAGCGCGGTTAGCCGCCCTGCTCCCCTCGAGCGGACTTTAAACCTTTAACTGGTGATGCCGCGGCCCGGCCCCTTCCTGTCGCTTGGCAATAACATTGCATCATTCGCCATGCCTTGACAGGCCGGTGAAATATAGCCACAATTTTTTCTACATTTTTAATATGTAGGGGCTATATGATTGAAGAGAAGCGTGACCCGAGAGCGAAGTTCTTAGAACTAGCAAATGCACGAGTTTCGCGAACCATAAAAGACTTGCGACTCGTCGGCAACTTGCTCAACAGAAAGAACTATGAATATACTAACGATGAGGCAAAAAAGATAATTAGAGCTTTGGAAGCAGAGCTCGACATCCTCAAGTTGAAGCTCAAGAACCAATCTAACGACAAAGACGAGGTTTTCCGTCTCTAAGGGGGGCACATGATTTGCTGGCAGTTCCGGCCGCTGAATCCCAACGACAACTCGGGAATTAGCACCGTGGAAGACAATTTTGCCAACGAAGAGCGCACCTCAGTCGAGATACTCGTCCGAGAGACGCTCCAGAACCCGCTTGATGCCCGCCTAAGCGGCGAGCATGTGCGGGTGCGCTACAACTTGGTGTCAGTAGACCGCAACTCAAGTGCATTCATGCCAAGGCTTTTCGACACAAACTGCCTCAACCACTTTGCTGCAGGAGGCTTGATATCTGAACTTCCCTCTTCAGTTGACTTTCTGGTGATCGAAGACTTTGGTACCTGCGGGCTGGAAGGAACCTTCGAGGATTCATCCGTCGATGGTCCCGGCGAAAACTGGAACGCGTTCTGGTTTCGCGAGGGTGAGGGAGCTAAACCATCGAAAGCAAATGGCGGAGCCGGCCAAGGCAAAATCACTCTATATGCGGCAAGCGCCATTCGTTCCGTTCTCGCATTAACACGACGAAAATCTGACAACGTTGAGCTTTTATTCGGTTGCTGTCGCTTTCGTCGTAACTACAAGCTTGCGGGTGATTCCAAGCGCTGGGCAAAGGAAGCACGCTGGTGTAGCACTAAGAATCCAGAAGCTCTCGCATTGCCTATAACTGACTCACAGATAATCGATGCGTTGAAGGCGGAGCTTCAGCTTGCTCGGGGGGAGAAAACTGGAACTACTTTTATAGTCCCTATGCCACACGGCATTGCATTGGACGACGTTCGCCGGGCGGTTCTGAACGAATTTTTCTTTCCGATTCGTAGAGGGAGACTAACAGTCGAGGTCGGGAACGTAAAGATCGACGAGCATTCGGTTGCGCGGTTGGCTGGCCAGTTGGGAATAAACTCAAGGTATTCAACCGAATATCGAAAATTCCTCGAAGCTGCGATAACCGAGCACATCGCTGTGCCCGCAACAACTACCCTGAAACCGGGTTGGGGAGCCGCTGGCAAGCTCAGCGATTCTAATTTCGAGGAAGGGGGCGGTCTTGCGCTCTCGCAGCAGTTCGGCCAAGGCGGTTTGGTAAGTGCTGATTTCCCGGTTCGAATTAGGAAAAAAGGTGAGGCGCCCGAGACGGGCGTGTTTCGTGTCGTCGTCCAGCAGTATAGCGAGAGCGAGCACAGTCAAGAGCTGTTCGTGCGCCAAGACCTCGGCATTGACGGCGAAAAACGTCTGCGAGGGTCCCGCCGTGTTGTGCCTGTCCTCGCATTAACCTTCATCGACGACCTCAACCTGTCCGCTTTCCTCGTTGCGGCGGAAGAACCAACGCATCGCACCTGGAATGCGAGCAGACCAAGGCTGACCTTGCTTTACGACGGGGCCGCCTCATTAATGAGCAATGTGCGCAACGCGGCGCTGCGTTTGGTCGAGTTTTTGACACCAGAGGGAGTGCGTGACCAAACCGCGTTGGCCCCGTATTTTGCGGTACCCGAGGCACAAGATAGTACAGCCAGGGGCGGCGGCGGAAACAAGCCAACCCAGCGCGGCGGTGAAACTCAGTCATTGCAAATTCCGCCCCCCAAGCCCAAACCGGTAGAGGTCAAATCCGAGAAGGACGGGTTTACTGTCCGAGCGCTGAACAATGAAACAAAATCATCCTTCCCTCTTCATTGCACAGTTCAGACCGCATATGCGACGACGTGGGGAAATCCATTCAGCCAATGGGACGCGGCTGAGTTCTGGCTCAATAGCGAGCAGGACTTCCCGATCACCGCGGATGAGGTATCAAACCTCGTCAGGGACGGCAACGAGCTCCGTTTCGATCTGCTCGGCCCGTCCAGCTACCTTCAAGTTCACGGATTCGATCCTCACCGGAGGCTCGAAGTTCAGCTGCAATACAGGGGGCTCAGCGATGCCGAAAATATCGAGGACTACTAATCCTACCGGCCAACGCCAGCTGGATGCAGCACTGTTCAGCGTGCGAGCCCCAGTAGACGAACATGGGCGCAGAAGCTTTTGGCTGGAGCGGTTTGATTTCGCACACTCTGGCTTACGACCGGGCCTCAAATTGGCATGTATAGCCCATGCCGGCAGCACCGAAGAGTACTTCGAGCTAGGAACGGTTGACCTGCCTGATCACTCCACGCGTTCGCTGCTCGAGCTTGCAACCGATCGTCCCCTCAAATTTCGCTTCCTTGTCTATGAGCTCGGCAATCCTTTACTCATCGGGTTCGCCGACAACGTTCGGCCAGTGGATGAGGCAGGAGAGCTAGGCCACAGTCTTGTGGACATCCTGCCCGGTGATCTCCACGGATGTGCCTGGAAACTGGACTTGCCGGCGACGAGCTCTGGAGATGACAAGCCCGTGTTATTGGTTGACCGCGAGTTATTCCCAACCGCTGCGGCCGCCGCTCGCGACCCTTGGGTTGCAGTCCTTGTGATGCCTGAAGTGATGCGACAGATCGCGAAGATACTGGTAAAGGATCCGGGCTCCCTGAATGACGAGAATTCTTGGACCAGTTCTTGGACCGCCTTCTTCGAGGCAGAAGGAATTGGCTCGCCACCTGACGATCTGGACGAGGATGGCCGTACCAGATGGGTCGATGAAGTCGTGGAAACGTTTTGCGCGAAACCTTCGATCAAAGCCAAATTCAGTTTGGTAAGCAAAGAAATAGGCGGAGATAAACCATGACAGTGTATAAAGTTGCTTCACTTAACGCTGGGGGCATCAGTGTGTTCTCGTCATGGCTTGCTGCCCCCAAAGGAGAGCCCCCCTTACAGCTTCTCTCCGACCCTGCATTTACAGATGATCTCCCTTGGGATTTCAGTGTTGATACTGAGAAAACTTTCGATACATCGTACGATCTTGGGCTTTACCTCCACACTACTGCCATCGGCGACGTTAAGGACCCTTTAGCAGTTGAGCGTGCGACAGGCATGTGGGCTTGGCTCTCGCTTGCGATGATCCGCTCGCTCGTCCGCCGTACAGGTGTTCAGAAAGGCAAGCCGTTGGAGTCTGCTCATTATGTGGAAGCCGATACGCAGAGGGGACGCAGATTAGGGTATCGCCTCATCACGCGGACCGCTTGGCGATTGGTTCGGCTTCATGGAGAAAAAGCTCAAGTTGCACTTGGCTCAGCTAGAAGCCCTTGGGGAGAAATGGCTGAGCAGATGAGTTCAAGGCAAGAGATTTTTTCTCATCCAAGCTTTTGGGCCGTTGCGCACAAGTTGTACCGCAACGAACATGGAGAGCTGAAACGTGGTGCCACTAGTCAGCGGCCCGAAAGCGCGAGAAAGGATCCAAACAATAATTCGGGAAAGGGGGGCGTACGTCGATTACCGGCAACCTTTCGTCAATTCGACCGTACATATCTCACCCGGGCAATGACTCTTGATCAGATGCTTCAAGTCTTACCAAATGAATACGAGAGATGGATAAGTTAGCGACAGGCGCCCATCGCGATACCAAAGGAACTGAAGGGCCTAATCCTTTGGCCGTGTGCAGCTACACAATTTACCGTTTCCGTTAGCTCGCCCGAAGAGTCCCTGGCCGCCGCCGCCGTGTGTGGCTACCAGCTATATTAACGGCCAGAACCAAATTTCCCTACTGCTCCAATAGCACCCGGTGCCGCACACACGAATTCCACCCAGCTGCGGTGAGACAATGTCGATGTGGCCGTGCTCGTAGACACCCGGGATCAGTCGGAAGAACGAGACGATCCCGCTGCGCAAGCCGATGCTCGATTCCGCCTGCTTTGTGCTGAACTTCTCGGGCGAGCCGAACATCGAGCGGGTGGCCAGTATGTGAGACAGCTTGTCCTGCCCGGGCTCGATCATCTGGCCCTTGAAAGGCCCCTTCTTGATGGCGATTCTCCCGCCCGGGATCGTGATTCCGGACCTGATCAGCGCAAGGCTGACACGGGTAGCACAGGTGTTCTCATAGGCTGGATTGCCGATCAGATCATCCCATCCGATCTCACGGAAAAGCGCATCGTGATCAACGTCGATCTTGCGTGGGTAATTCTGCTTCAGCACAGCAAACGACAGGCTCTGCATGGTCACCTCCTAGCGATTGCAGGGGAAGCGTGCGGCGTACAGTTCGATCAACGTCTCGGCGGCGTTACCATGCATCATCCCTTGCCGCTTGCGTAGTTCTGCCCAGATGCGATCGTCGACTTCGTCGGGCTTCATGCGCGGCGGCGCGCACCACAACTTGCCTTGGGTGGCGTCCACGACCCCTGCCTGGTAGCCCTCGGCATAGCGTTGGTCATAGGTGGCCTTTGCGCTTTGGTCCCACTTGCTCACGTTCGGCTCGCCCGTGATCTGCTTCAAGAAGTCGTCGCCGGACAGGTGCCAGAACCAGACTTCACGAGGACTTGCAGCCACGGCGCAAGCGACCAGTGCCGCGCCGGCCAGCAGTGCGGCGCGCATTACGATGCCACCTTGTTCGCAGCCAGGTTCCAGCCGCCCGCGGTGTTGCCGCCTGCCCCGCCGCCGATCTTCTGCTGGGTGTACTTGTAGACGACTTCGGCGAATTTCAGGCCAATGGACTCGTGGAGGATGTGGCCGCCTTCGATGCTGGGCGCAACAGAGGCGATGATCACGTTCTTCAGCTCGATGCGGAAATAGCAGATCGGCTTGCCGTCGCCATCGGCGCGCATGAACTCGAAGACGGCTTTCGGAATGGTTTTCCCCATCGCACAGTACTGCGCGAGGATCGGCGTCGAGAGGTCGGCCATCTTGGTGAACGAAATATCGCTCATCTCCACCCGTTCGGCGGTGTGGCCGCCAGCGGTCGATGCGCTCGCGCTACGCGGCTGAAAGATACTCCAGCGGACGCCGGATGCCTCGATCCAATCTTTGTGCTTGTCGTCTTGCGACTCGCCTTTGATGCCCTCGATCTGCAGGTAAACGTCGATAGCCATGGTGATGTCCTTCTGGTCGTGAAATGATGGGATTGCGGCGGTGAAAACTCCTTCCCGGGCTATTCTTGCCCGCGGTTGACCAACACGACTTATCAGCGCGCAAGCTCGGCAGTTTCTTAGTGTCGAAGTGAGTCCGCTCCGCATGGAAGGGAAAGCTGCACGGCACCACCTCCACTGGGCATACCGCTCGGCGCTGCCAGAAGTACTCCCTCGCAGTACCGAGTAAATACAGCTTTCGCACCGGCTACGTTATCGATTAGTCTTTTCCTTTAGTAAATTTCGGCGAAGGAACTCGAAATGGTGATGAGGACGCAAGGATGGCTGGTCTTGTTGCTGATGGCGACGCTCGCGGGCTGCTACACGCCGGCGCCAAAGCCGGGCGAGATCATCTACCTGAAAATTGATGAGCCTGTAAAACTCCCATTCCACCCCACCAGCTCCGCGATCACCGCGCGCAATGCGCTTACCCAAGGTCTCTCGCGGGAAGACATCGAGAAAGGTCGCCTTGGTTTCGCGGAGTGTGCGGAACAGACAGCGGCTGGCCCCAAGGGGCGCCTCTGGGTCGTGACGGTTCCCGAGAGCATGCATTTCCCGCCGTATTGGCGCATGGAGCCGTTTGCCGAAATCGTTCCCGGCGTGGGGTACGCCGAATCCGGGCCGTTGGGGCGTGCAATCGCCAAGACGCCGGCGCCGCAGGAAAAAGAGCTTGCCCAACTCTCCTATCGAAAACTCGTCAGGTGCGATGCGACCAATACACCCGGGGCACTGCGCGCGGAGCTCACGAAGCTATCGGATCGCTTTTGGCTAACGGATCTGGAACAGCAAGACGGCTGGACCCGTGCATTGCCCAAGGATGCGGTAGCGGACGGACGAGTGTACGACGCGCACTGTGCGCTGGGTACCGACTACACCCGGAGCTGGTATGTGCTGGCCTTGCCTGGCCAGGTCCTGAGCGAGGGACAACTCATCAAGGCGCGGGCCGGGACTGCGGTCGATGATGGGCCCGGAGCGCTCTCGCAGGTGCTCGAGCTCAACCTGAAGGGCTATCGAACGGAAAAAGTATTTAGTCGGCCCGTCATCAGTTGCTCGCAGTAGGCCGTTCCTGCTGACTCCCGGCCGGGCGCACTTGAGGAAGCTCACGCGTTAAAGCTGCAGGCGTGCCACGATCTGCTCCAATTGACTACAACTGGATAGGAGAAAGGCATGCTGCTGCGAAAACTCTTCCAGATGATTGCGGGTTCGGCATTCCTTTATCTGGGCATCGCGAGTCAGGGCACTGCAGCCGCGCAGGAGCCAAAGCATGGCGTCAGGGCGCCGGCGTCCATCGAGGCCGAACACAAGGAACTGCACGAAGAGCTGGCCTCGGCGGTTCGCTCGGGCGGCCGAACCGCCGAGGCAGCGCGCAATGTCGAGAAATTGCTGCAGCCTCATTTCGTCAAGGAAGAGCAGTTCGCACTGCCGCCGCTTGCGGCGCTGTCGGACCTTGCTGCCGGCAAGATGCCGCCGAACGCCGGCGACATCATCCAGATGTCCGATCATCTGCAGCAGGAGATGCCAACAATGCTGGCCGAGCACGCGTCGATCGGAAAAGCCCTGGAGCGCTTGCGCGCGGCTGCGCTGGAAGAGCACAAGCCAGCCGCGGCGCTGTTCGCCGACCACCTCATGGCCCACGCAAAGCAGGAAGAGGAAATCATGTATCCCGCCGCAATCCTGGCAGGCCGATATCTCAAGCTGAAGGAGCTGTAGGCTCGCGCTGCACGCTTGCCGGGCTCGCGCGACCAGCGGCGGCACGCGCCGACCACGTTCCTGCATCTTGTTTGAGTTGCCTTCGCAACAATGCCATGCAAAAATGGCCGCCGACGTTGCTGCATCGTAACCAAACAAGGGGAACGACATGGGCATGTACGCGGGGAAGAGTTTCAAACGACAGCTCGACCAGGCCGGGATTGGCCCCGAGCGCCACGGAAAGCGCGCCGCGAGGCTTGCCGACAACCGTGCGCAGGCAACAGCGCAGCGGCAGCAACAAGCGACGGCCAGGAGTAGCCCCGGCCTCCAGCAGGCGGCCCAGCTACGCAGCGCGACCAGCGCAAGGCCGGCACCGCAATCGGCCTCCCCGGTCGTACAGCGGGTGGTGGACCCGTACAAGGCGGGCCGCGCGCTGCAGTCCAACTACAAGGTCATGCGCGGCCTGTCGCCGCAGCAGATGAAGTATGTCCAGGGCCTGCACGAGGAAGCAAAACACTACTCGAGCGACGAGGCGGTAAAGCTGGCCCAAGGCACCAGCGGGGCCAACAAGTACGAGTGGGACGTCGACAACAACCTCGGCAGTTATCAGTCGCCCCACGCGGACATCCAGAGCATCCTGAACAGTTATGGGCATCCGACCACGGACGTGGTCAAGGTCTATGACGACCTGGCCAATCGCATCAAGTTCGATGTCGGCTCAAACGGAAAAGGGAAGCTGCAGCAAGGAACCGCAAGCGACCTGCATCTCATGTTCGACGCCGCAGAGCCGCTGCACTTTGCCACCAACAACACGCTGGGCAACTGGTGGCAAGACAATCTCGATGGTTACGGTGGCAAAAAGACCGGCAGCGGACTGTACTCGGTGCTGCGCAGCGAAATCACCAAGGATTTCAAGGCCGAAGACTTTGGGAAGAAGACGCTCAACGATTTGCTCTGGAGCGTCAGCGGCAAACCGCCCGAATTGCACCACCTGGAATACAGATCGCTCTTCCCACAGCACGCCCATAAAGCCAACAACCTGATGCTGACCGAGCGCAGCGACAGCGAGTCGCGGTCCGGCATGGGACAACATGAGCTGATGCACTGGGTGGGCTCGGGCGCGAACCCCAACAAGTTCAAGGTGCTCTTGCCGCAGTATCAGGAGGAGTACGAAAAGTGGCTCAAGAACAAAACCGGCGGCGGGCTCTGATCAAGCCGCCTCGCTGAATCCCGTCAGGGCCGGTGTTTTCTCGACGGCGTTCACTGCTGCGCCGGCACTACTGGTGGCGGCGGCGGTTTCATTTCCGTCAGCTTGGCGGGAGTGATCGCGAATGCGAGGTCTTCGCTTTGTGGGGCGATCGACTTCAGGTTAATGGTCACGTCATATTCATACTCTTCGCCGTCGTCTAGCTCGATCTTGTTGAACTCGCTCGTGGCCTTCCCTTGGAAAAACAACTTCCCCTCAGCCTGCGACCAATCTGCCGTGCTGGTCTCGCCAGCATCGACGTTGGCGACCGGTTTGGAAAAGTTGAAGTGTTTTTTCAGGAGTGAGGTCAATTCGGTAGTCAGCAACGCCTGCCCGGCCGCACCTTGCAGATAGGTGACGGGATTGGTCTTCCAGAACGTGTTGACGGCTTGGATGTCCCACTTAAATGTGGACAAATAGTGGCGTTCAAAAATATGGGCCCAGGTGGCAGGAGGGACGTTGACCGTCACTTGAACGGGCACGTCCACGAACGTGGGTCGGGCTCCGTCCTTCGTCAGCGATTTGGCGTCGAAGGTAAAAGTGAATGACCAATTGGCCACCGCGGCGGCGGCGGGGCCACGACCGACCTGGTCGGCCTGTGGATTGTCGAGCCAGGTAGCGCTTCGCTTTTTCACCCATTTGCCGGCATGCTGATACCAGTGCTCAGGCGTGTAAGTGGGGATCTTCTCCGCGTTCAGCGCAGTGAGTTGGGTGCTGACGACGGTTAACAGGGTCACCAAATATTCTTCGACAGCGCTGTTGTGATGTGTGTTCTTCTTGGAGTCGGCTGCCTTGGTTGGCAAGATCTCCGCATACACCAGTTGGTTCAGCTCCCGGATGGCGTCGTCGAGCTTGCGCATTTCCAGCGAAAAGGCGCTTTCCTTGATCACTCCGTTGGCGCCGCTCTCCATTTTCGGATCGAAGAAGTTCCCGGCGCCCTGGATCTGGTCTGCTCGTCCCGGTACGATATTCTCTTGAATGTTGACCAAATGCCCTTCGGTCAGCAATTCGTGCGCGCCTTTGCTGGCCCCGGCCTTTTCCCTGATTAACTCGAGGGCCTCCTTCAGTCCTTCCCATCTGCTTCTCGGGTCACTCGCTACCTGATCCAGCGTTTTGAGCGTGGCGCTGAATGTGCGGAGTGTTTCTTGCGGCACCATGTGGTCGAGCTGCACCTGGTCTTTGGCAAGGCCCCTGATCGTTCGGCGTTCATCGTTTTCCGCGTCAGGGAAATTGCCCTGCAACACACGCCCTACGGAAACAGCGGCTGGCCGCGGCTCAGCGCTTGCGCCGTCGGCGCGCCGTTGCACCGGCAACGCGGCGGCGCGAGCGCCCATGCTGTCCGCTTCCGCCTCCAGCCCGTGATCGTCGTTAACGGACGTACCGCCCATCTGCACCGTCGGCCTGACCCGCCCCTGCGCCTGCTGGACCACGTGCCATGCCTCGTGCGGAAGTTGATGCGACTGTCCGGGAGCCATATGAATTTCGTTTCCCTGCGCATACGCATGCGCATTGAGCTGCGCCGGTTTGGGCGAGCTGTAATGCACCCGCACATGGTCCATGCTCATGCCGGAAAGGGACTCGATGCCGCTTTTCAAATCCTCGGGGAGGCCGCCGGGCTTGGCCGCGGTGCGCTGCGCCACCGGTTCGGCCGCAGCGCGGTTGTCCTGCAAGACGGTCCCGCGCCTGCGCCCGCTGTCCTGCGTTTGCTGGTCCGTCCCTTGCTGCCGCCGTTGGTGCGTCAACTCGCCCATGCCCTGCTCCTAGTGGATCTGGATCGTCTTGTTTTCTTTTCGGAACTCGCGCTTGATGCCTTCCATCAGGTCGTCACGCGTCACCTCACGCCGTTCGCGGCTGATCGCGTGCAGCGCGCAGTGGCGCAGCACGTTGATGATGGCGCCGCCGGCCAGTTCGTAGTCCTGGGCCACCTTGCGCAGGTCGATCTCCGGCGCCAGCTCGCACACGCCGTGGAACGCGTTGGCCCACAGTTGCAGCCGCTGCGCGGCCGATGGCATGGTGAAGTTGATCATGGTCTGGAAGCGGCGCGTGAAGGCTTCGTCCAGGTTGGCCTTGAGGTTGGTGGCCAGGATCACGGTGCCGGGAAAATCCTCGATCCGCTGCAACAGGTAGCCGGTTTGCTGGTTGGCGTGGCGGTCGTTGGAGTTGTTCGCGCTGGTGCGCTTGCCGAACAGCGCGTCGGCTTCGTCGAAGAACAAGATCCAGTCCTTGTAGCTGGCCGCGTCAAACACCTTGCCCAGGTTTTTCTCGGTTTCGCCGATGTATTTGGACACGATCATCGACAGGTCCACGCGGTACACGTCGCGCCCCGTCGATTTGCCCAGCAGCGCCGCGGTCAGCGTCTTGCCGGTGCCGGGCGGTCCATAGAAGGCGGCGCGAAAGCCCGGCTTGACCTTGCTGGCCAGCCCCCAGTCGCGCATCAGCGTGGGGCCGTGCGTGAGCCAGGCGCGGATCTCCTGCACCTGGGCCATCACCTGGTGGTCCAGCACCAGGTCACGCCACTCCAGCGGCGTGCTGATGGGGCTGGCCGGGAACGAGGCGCTCAGCTCGGGCCGCACCTTTTCACCGCTGAGCAGGTAATGCAGCCATTGCTCGGACATGCCGAGCACGCCGGACAGCGGCGGCAGCCGTTCGTCCTCGCGCTCCAGGGTAAGCACCTGTTCGGCACGCAACCGGTGTTGCGGAGCGAGGATGCGCAGGGCGTCCAGCTGCAGCGCCGGGTCGTCCGCGCCGAGCACGAAGGCGAGCGTCTGCCCGGTCGGCAGGAAGCCGCTGAACGACTTGCTGGGACAGCCGCCAAATTCGCTGAAGCCGCGGTCGATCAGCCCGTTGATGCCGAAGAAGATGTCGAGCGCCTGCGGACGCAGGTGCGGCGCGATCGCCAGCGCCAGCGCCAGCCGTTCGCAGCTGTCGAGCTGCCATGCCAACACTTGCGCGGCGTACACGCTTTCGTCCGCCACGAGCGCGGGCGGCTCGATCTCGCGCCAGCGCCGTTCGTGCCCTTCGTGCTTCAGGTAGCTGGCGATGGCCTGACGCACCACGACGTCCAGCCAGTCCAGCTCGCGCTGCAGGGCGGCCAGGTTCTGTGCGGGCGACGGCGCCTGTTCCACCATCGCTAGGCCTCCAGCCGTTCCACGTCGTCCAGCGACAGGTCGGCCCAGGAGAAAAACTCGATGCAGGTATTGAGCGTGAGCTCGTTGGCGCGGCTCAGGTTGAGCAGGCTGGCTTTGTTCCAGCTCGCGATTTCCAGGTGGCTGTGGCGCGCTTCGTTATCGAACAGGTGGTTCAGGTAGCGGTCGTGCATTTTGTCGCTCAGGATGAGCTTCTTGGCCTTGAAGAAATACGCGGGCTGGCCGCGCCCCACTTCGTAGCTCGCCATGCCCTGGCTGCGCTCGGTCCTGGCGCTGGCATGGCCAAGCAGCGCATGCCAGTTGCCGTCGTCGCCAGCGGCCGACATTTCGAGCCTGGCGCCGGGCTGTCCCGCCACCGCCAGCGCCCATTCGTCGGTGCGGGCGATGCCGGTGACAACATACACTTCGCGAAACCCGAAATGCGTCTGCGTCAGCTTGATGGTGGCGTCGTCACGCAACTGGTGCCAGTTGCGCAGCAGGCGCGCGCGGGCCTCCTTGCAGTAGAACAGGAAGTCGCCGGCCTGCGCGAACTCCAGCGCCTGCCGCGTCCATTGCCGTTGCTCGCCCTCGCCGTCGTCGCTCCAGCGCGCCTCGCTGGCGGCAAGAATCACGTTGCGTGCCAGGCTGAAGTCGGGCGGCGCAAGGGGAACCGGGGCGCTGGTATGCAGTGGCTCGACCAGGTGCGCGTGCTCCAGGTTGAGCAGGGGCTGAAACCGGCCCTGCAGCACCTGGCAGACATCGCCGACCGCCACCGCCTGTGTGAGCGGCTGCATGGGTAGCCATCCCGTTTGCAGATAGCAATCCCGATAGAAGTTCTTCTTGAACATGGGCGCCTTTCGTAACAATGGGCAGGCGGACCGGCCGCCTGCCCTGTGCGGGCCTGTTGTCGCGCGTGGCCGGTCAGGCGGCGTACGCAGCGGCGGTCGCGGCTGCAAGCCCCGCCTGGTACGAGTTGAGCCTGACCTGTGCGTCCGCGAGCTCGGCCTGGGCGTGCGACAGCTGGCTGGTGACGATGTTGTTGCTCGTCAGGGCCTGGTTGTAATTGGCCTTGGCGTCGTCGTAAGCCTGCTGCAGCATCGCCACGATGCCGGGCACTTCCATGCTCGAGGGCGCCGCATTGGCCGCCATCAGCACCTTGCCGGACTGCGAATCCCACAGGTAGGACATGCGTTCGCGCAGCTGTCCGGACTGCCGCGAACCCAGCGCGAGCACCTCGCTCGATTCGAGCAGCGTTGCCTCGGCCACATAGCAGCTTTGCAGCGCCGCGAGCGAGAGCGCGATAGCGTTGTTGGCATTGGCGGCGGCCTTGGACATGTTGTCGATCAGCTTGTCGGGCACGAGCGGGTTGTTGGCCTTCTGCTTGTTGACCAGCTGCGCAGTCTTGTTGATGTACTCGATCGACAAGATCAGCTTGTTGACCAGCTCGGCCATCTGGGCGGCCACGTCCGAGGCGCCGGAACTGGCTTCGTTCACCTTGCTGGTGGCGGTCGTCATGCTGGCGACCAGCGAGGTCGCGCTCGACAGCGCGTCCTTGCCCAGGTTCAGGTTGGCCAGGGCCGACTCCTGGTCGTCGTCTGCCTGCGTCAGGTACAGGTTGAATTGTTGCGACTTCGCCTGCAGGGAACTGACGATGGCCTGCTGCTCGGCCACATCGTACTGCGCCTGGGTTACCGAGCTGGTCAGCGACTGGATCTCGGAGTTCTTCTTGTCGGCCACACTGAGTGCGAGGCCGGGTGCCGAGGTATCACGCATGTGTTTCTCCTTGTTTTGGGTATTCGATGGATGGACGGTCAGGCGCCGGGCAGTTGGATGGTGTCGCCGAACGCAAGCGTGCTCACGTAGGCGCTGGCGCTGGCCCCGGTCACGGTGGCAAGGACGTACGGCCGGTAGGTCGCGCCGGGGCGCAACATGTTGCCGTAGTTATCGGTACTGCAGGAATTGAAGTCGATCCTGACGTTCGGCTTGATCGGGCGCGGCCTGCTCGACGGCGCGGCCGCGGCTGCTTCCGCCTGGCTGGCATCGGCGGGCTCCTCCGCCGGGGCAGCCGGCGCCACCACGAACTTTTCATAGTTCGCCGGCGCCACCTGCAGGGCGATGTCCAGGTCGAAGTAGATTGGCGACGGCTCCTTGCTCAGCAGGCCCAGCGCGAAGTCGTTCTGGTCTTCCTCGACCAGGATGCAGCGGTACTCCAGCTGGCCGCCGGCCGGGTAGAACGGCGCGGCGTAAAAGTTCACGAACAGCGGACGGTCCGGCTCCGCCGGCTGCGGCAGTTTCGGCGTGATGTTCTGCGCCGTCGGCAGCACCTCGGCCACCATGAAGCGTGCGCTCGGCGCCGACAGCCAGTCCGAGTAGTTGTTAATGAAGAACTTGTACTCGTTGGAGAGCACCGCGTACAGGAAGGCAACGTAGGGCTGGCCCGGCACAATGTTGTTCAGGTACACATCGGTGGCGAAGCTCAGCTGCATGCCGGTGGCCCCGATTGCCTTGAACTGGGTATTGCCATCCTGCGCGTTGAACAGCTGCTCGGCCAGGTCGGTCGTCAGCGTGGTCTTTTTCGCTTCCGGCACCAGGGCCACGAAATATTGCGGGGCCATCGCCGGAATCTTGAGGTCGCCGGGCACGGAGTAGAAGTCCGGCGTGGCCAGCCCGTTGTAATTCACCGTGACCGTGCAGCTCGGCGGGGTCGCGGCCAGGTCTACCGATGCAACGGAGACCGACAGGCCCACGTTCAACTGGGCATTGGCGTTCTGGTACGCCGCATCGATGGCGGCCGCTTCGCAATCGGCGTCCTTCACCGCGCCCTCGGCCTGGCGCTCGGCAATGCTGGCCTGGCCCACCGCGGCTTTTTCGGATACGTACAGGTCATTGAACTTGTCGAACTCGGCCTGCGTTGCCTTGAGCAGGCCGTCGACCTTGCCCTTGAATGCGGTAGCCTGCGTGAGCACCGGGCCGGAGATGATTTCCGAGGTATTGCTGGAAGCCATCATCGCCATGTCGGACACGCGCCGCGATTCGTTGGCAACCTCGTTGATCAGCGCGTTCGCGTTCAGGAGCTTGCTGTACACATCGGTCTTGTACAGCGACGCGGTGGCATTGTTGAGCGCCGCACCGATTTCCGCCGCCACCATGGCGATGGCATTGGAGGCGATCTGCACGTTGGACGCGGCGGTCGCCATGTTGGTATTGCTGGTGGTGACGGTACCGTTGGCCATGGTGGCGGTGGCCAGCAGGTTGACTGCCGCATTGTCGTTGGACAGGCACTCGGTGTTGATGGCCCCGGCCGACTTCAGGGTGTGCTTGGTGGCGCCCACCTTGTCCAGCGCCGTGAGCTGTGCGCCCTGCGCGTAATACAGGTTGTAATGCTCGGAGGTTTGCGTCGAATCGAGCCGGTCCTGTTCGGCCGCCAGGGCCCCGAGGGTGGCGATCGCCGTGCTTTTCAGGTTTTCTTCATAGGTATTCATCAGCTTCCTGTCCCTTCCACGAGTTATTGCAAATCACGACGGCGTGCGCGCTTTTCCGCCAACAATCCCGGAAAACCGCTCATACCGTCGGCCAGGTTACGTACACCGCTTTTTCCATCCAGGGCAGCTTGATGAAGGAAAAGGTAAATGGAGAGCGTGCCAACAGCACGTCGTAGGCACGCCTTTCCTCCACCACCAGGTTCCACCGCTCGCCGCCCTCACTCAAAGAACCGCCCCGCACCAACCAATTACCTCTGAAACCTTGTATCGAACTACTGCCGGCTGCACGCCAATACCCGATCGCCGCTTCCAGCAGGCTCTCGCAGAGCGCCCTGTCGTTTGCGGACAGGTCGATGCCGGCTTCCACCGGCTCGTGCCATGCCAGGCCACACAACACCTTGTTCAACAACAGCAAATGCTCCGGCGTCTCGCTGTGGCCGGTCGCCAGAAACTGCAGGTAGTGCACGGCGCGACGCTGCGCGTGCGCGCTCACGAAGCGGTCGCCCGCCACCAGCCCAAGCCGGGTGAACAGGGGCCGGAACCAGTCCTGCAACAGCACCAGGCCCGCGTTGTGGATGCTCCACGGGGCCGCCACGCGTTCTTCCACCGGATCGGGCCGGCGTGCCGGCTGCTTCGGCAACCTGGCGAGCGGCTTGATGGCATCCGGCAAACGCGCGAGCGGCGGCTCCCCGCGGCCGGACAAGGCCTGCGCGAGGGGGGCGCGCAACGCGGCGGGCGCGGCCTGCAGGTGCGGCTCCATGGCCTGCCGCAGCGCGCCGGTGTCCAGGTCCAGCTCGCGCGCCAGGCGCCACGACAAGCCGGCGGCGAGCTGGTCCGGCGCAAGCGCAGCCCAGTCGCCACCGAGCCAATGTTCGAGCACGAGCCGCAACAGCACCGCCTGCCTTTGCTGCGCGCCAGTGCCGGCGAGCTCCAGCCCGGCCAGCCACTCGTGCAGTTGGTCCAGCAGGGCGGCCTCGGCGTGGCGCGCGGGCGTGGCCGAGCGCATGGCGTCAAGCAGCCAGCTGAACGGCATGGTGCTGGACAGGCGGAACATGACCGCGCTGTCATGCTCCAGCCCGCGCAGGATCGATGGCAGGCGGCCCGCGCCGAGCGTGCACAGGTCGAACAGCAGGCGCGCCAGGTCCAGCGGCCCCGCGAGCCAGGCGGGCGGGCGGCCGTGGCGCAACAGGTAGCGGGCAGCCTCTGCCAGGCGCGGGTGGTCCAGGTAGCGGCCCAGATAGTCCTGCTGGAACGCGCGCGGCGCCGCCGGCCGCGGTGGGGCGACAGGAGCCGACGGATCGAGCCGCACCGGGGCCGGCGCGCGCGCCGACATCAGCACAAAGGCCTTGCGCCAGTGCGATTGGCCGAGCAGCGGCAGATGCGCCAGGCACGCGGCCACACACGCCTGCACGCGGATCCCGAGGCGCAGGCAGGCGCTGGCCGCGACCCTGGCCAGCAGCTCGCCGGCATCGAGCCCGTGCCGACGAGCGTCGAAGCTCACCATCCAGAACACCTCGTGCAACTGCCGGTCCAGCACGGCGGCGGCGCCCTGCCAGCAGCCGCTTTCGCGCAGCAGGGCCGACCACTGCCGCAGCGCCTCGTCCGGCGCGCGCAACCCGGCCGGCAACTGCGCCGCCAGCCAGCGTTCGACCGGTTCGACGTGGCGCAGACGGCCCAGCCGTTGCAGCAGCTGGTACTTGTCCGGCTGCGCGGCCAGCCAGGTCCGGATCGCATCGCCATGGTCGGCCTGCCGCCACAATTGCTCCAGCGCCTGAACGGAAGGCGGCGTGCGCCCGGCCAGCAGCTGGCGCAGCGCGTCGAACAGCTGGGTGCGCGGCGATTGACCGGCGCTCTGGGGAACGACCGGCGCAGCGTCCGCCGCCTGGGCCGGGCCCAGCAACGGCAGCAGCCATGCGCGCGGCTCGCCCGGCGCCCCGGTGGCGGCCTGCCCGTCCAGGCCGCCACCGGGGTCGAGACAGGCCCGCAGTTGCTGTTCGAACGCCTCGATGTCCACGCCGCCCGCCTGCCGCAGCAAGGCGGTCAGCGTGCGCCAGTACGCCCGCGGGTGGAAAGTCGTTCCACTGCCGTGGCGGCCCTGGCGGAACGCGGGCAGCGCTTGCAACAGCAGCGCCGGCAGCTCGAGCGCCAGGTCGATCCGGTCGAGGCTGGGCAGCAGGCCCTGCCGGTGCCAGCGCGGCAGGAGTTCGGCCAGCGACGCGCTGAATTCGCCGGCGGCCGGCTCGAACATTGCCAGCACCGCCTGCCAGTCGGCCGCGCCGGCCAGCGCCAGCAAGCGCTGGGCCAGCACGGCATCGCTGACGCCGCGCAGCACGGGCTCGCGCAGCAGGGTGCTTGCGCGCGCCGGCTGCTGCGCCAGCTTGCCCAGCAGCACACGACGGGCACCAGCGGCCGCGCCCTGCGCCACCCGGCCGCCTTTCAGGAAGTCGAGCAGGTCCAGCCAGTCGTCGCGCCCCAGGCCATGCGCAGCCTGCGAACGCCCGTGGCTGCCGCGCAGCTCCTGCAAGATCGACAGCAGCTCGAAGCGGTGGTGCGTGGGATGCTCGGCCAGCACGGCGTGGATCAGCAGGTCGAGGAACAGGCCATAGGCATAGCCGCGCTGCTTGCACACTTGCTGCACGGTGTCGTGCACCAGCTGGCGACGGTTGAAGTGCGAGCCGCGCTCGACCAGCAGGTAGGCCAGCAGCACCTGCCATACCGTCCGTCCGCCCCAGCGCTGCCGCTGCGCAACCGCCTGGGTGTGCTCGGCGTGGGCAACGATGAATTCGTGATCCTGCGGTTCCAGCACGCGCACCACGCGCGCAAGCTCATCCGTGGAAAAATGCTGCAGCATGCCGTGCCGCACCGAAGCCGCCCGGCCCTCCCGGCGCAGCAGCCCTGCCATCCGCTGGGCATCCTCGTCGCTCAATACGGTGAACATCTGCCCCAGCCGCAGGCTTGCGCCGCCCGATGCCTGCCGCGCGCGGCTGTAGCGCAGCATCGCCGCGAACTGCGCCCATTGGTCCGGCGCCGCGGCGGCTGGCGCGCCAGGCGCGATCGCGCGCGCGGTGCGCTGGCGGTGCACCGCCTTGATGGCCTGGATGAACACCGGGGTAGCCAGGCCCATCGGCTCGAGCGCGACGGCGGCCGCGGACATCTGCTCGAGCAGCGTGTCCTCGTCGATGTGGTAGCGCTGCGCCATGGCGCGCAGGCTGGCCTGCACGAACGCCATGGTGTTGAACAGGCTGCCGCGGTCCACCAGCAGGTATCCGAGGATGTCGATCCAGGTGTCGCTGCGGAACGCGCGGCTGTCGACACTGTCCAGCCTGCGCTGCGCCTGCGCCGCGAACAGGCCGTCGGCGTACGAGCAGATGAAATCCGCGTGCCCGGGCTCGAGCAGGCGCACCACGCGCCGCACCCGGGGCTCGCCGGCCTGCCACACCAGCCGCTGCCGCACGCTCTGTGCACGCCCCAGGTCGCGGACCAGGCCGATGACAGCGTCGGGAAACCGGTCCAGCTGGCCATCGAACACCTGCAGCAGGTCGGCATTGCCGGTGAGCCACCACGGCATGCTGCCGTGTTGCAGGAAGCTCGCGATCAACTGCTGCGCCCTGGCGTTTTCATCCAGCACCAGCAAGTTATCGCCGAACACTTCCGCCAGGCCCCTGTCGTGCTGCGCCAGCAGGCCGTCCAGGGCCTGCTGCAGGCTCGCCCGCAGCCGCCGGGGCAACTCCAGCGGCAGCTCTTCCAGCGCGATGTCGCCCAGCTCCAGCTGCAGGCGCTCGATGCGCCATGTCGTCCCGGGCGGGCACCGGCGCTCGACAGACGCCGCGATCTCGCCGGGCAGCTCGCTGTTGCTCCAGTGGCTGAGAAAGTCCTGCAGCGCCACCCCGGTGGCCTCGTGATCGAAGGTGGTTTGCCAGCGGCATTGGGCAATGACGTGGTCAGGCGGCATGCGCAACCTCCTTCCCGATGCCCAGCAACTTGGCCAGCGTCGGCCCCGGGAACACGGCGTCCGGCGCGTTCGCGGCCGGGCTTGCGTTGAGCCCGTTGTGCCATTCGACGAACAGCGGAATGAGCGGCTTGAGCACGGTGCACGACGCGTCCAGCCGGCGCAGGCGCACGTGCGCCGGCCAGTGCAGTTGCACCAGCGTGTCCAGGTAGCTGGCAAAGGCGGCCTGCTGGAACAGAGTGACGTACGCCGGCAACACCAGCGTGGCCGCCAGGTAGTAGCCGGCGTCGTTGAACGCATACGTCGGCAGCAGCAGGATGTGCTCGACCAGCAGCACGCCCTTGCGCTGCGTGGACAGCCAGGCCAGTTGGTCGGCGTGCACGCGGTAGGTGTTCTCGCCGATCGATTCGGCCGATACCGGGCCGATGTCCATCAGGCGCTGCGCGCCATCGAACAGCTGCTGCTGCTCCTTGCCGCTGCTGTCCACGCCGCGCACCACGACCACGTCCGTGTCCTTGAGCTGCCACGACGATCCCGGATCGCCGCCCTGCCGCAGCCATGCCAGGAAATCCTCCTGCCGCAAGAGCGTCTCGAGCTTGTCGGCCAGGCTGGCCAGGTGCGCCGGCAGGCCGAGCAGGATCGCAAGCTTCAGCTCGAAGGCAGAGAAGTTGCGCAGGATGCCCGCCGCGATCTTGTCATCCGGCCCGGCGCGCACACTGCCGGGTGCGGCGAACGGGCCGGGTGCCGTCAGGGGATCGGCCGCCTGGTAGTTGAACCCGTTGGTGCGGTGGCTGGACAGCTGCTGGTAGTTCTGCAGCCAGACCGACTTGACCACCACGCGCGTCTTGAGCTCGCTGCCATACCACTGGGTGGCCTTGAACATCGGGTGGTATTCGGACGCGTCGTCGCCGTGGCGCGCCATCAGGTGGGTCAGCATGGCGTCGCGGCGGCGCACTGCCTCATCTTCGGTTTCCGTGATCGCGCGCAGGCCGTGGATGTATTCGTTGAACGGGAAGTTGCGGTAGCGCTTCCACGCGCCGCGTTCCACCTGGGCGTCGGGCTTGTTCGGGTCGAGCTGGTAATGGAAGGACTCGCTGCCACGCAGCAGGGCCTGCACGTCCGGCACGTCGTACAGAGGCTGCGAATGGTAGGTGGTGCAGAACGTGCGGTGCAGCGGCCAGCGCTCGCCGGCCGTGCCGCCTTCCACCGGCTGCGGCGCCGCGAACGAGAACAGGTCGCCCACATGCGCGAGCTGGGCAAACTCGTTGGCCAGCAACTGGTCGTACACGAGCAGGTAGCCCTTGAGCTGGCGCGCGCTGGCAACCCGGTAGCTGGGGGTGTCCGACTGCAGCGAGTTCGGCCCGATGCCGTAGATTTCGGGAAAGGTGTTCTGTACCGAGTAGTACTGCTCGATGTTGCGGTAACTGCCCTGCGGCGCGTCTGGCGCCAGGTCGACCTGCGACTCGACGCTGGCAGCGTCGTGGCTGGCGCGCAGGCTGGCCAGTTCGAGCGCGGCGGCATCCAGCGGGCGCGCCATGGGCTGCCCGATGCCCTGCAGGCCGAACCCGGGGCCGGGCGTGAGCTGCGGGATCCGGTCGTCCGCGACCGCCACCTCCTGCCCGTCGTGGTCGGTAAAGGCCAGGCCGTCGAGGTGCGACACGCCATCGACCGCAGCAATGAGCGTGTTGAGCTCGTACAGGCTGACCGCCGTGCGCTTGGCGCCGAGCGCGTCGGGGCCGCCGATCCAGCCGTTGTCCAGGCGCGGGCCGTTGAAAATCTGGTCGGCCGTGAATCCCTGTGCACGCAGCTCGCCGTAGCCAGACTGGACCACCGGCGGCACCTCGTACTCGCACAGCACCTGCAGGATGCGGTTGTAGACGGCGCTGGCGTCCGCCCCGTCTTTCAGGTAAACCGATCCGGCCAGCGTGATCACCAGCGGGCGCAAGGGCTGCGGCGCGAGGAACTGCTCGCCCAGGTTGCGGTGCTGGTTGAGCAAGGCGTCGATGCGCGCGCCGACCAGTGCCTCGTCCGCGTCGGTGCAGAAATACGTGAGGTAGCGCCCGCTGAGGCGGCCGCTGTCGGTGCATTGGGGCACCAGGTACACCGCGCGCACCTGCGCCAGCCGGTCGTGCACCAGCCTGCGGTAATCGTCGGGCGTGACCGGCGAGCAGGTCAGGATGTCCTGCGGCAGGAAGAACTGCCCGTCGTAATTGATGGTGCCGTCCGCGCGCGTGAGCACATCCTCGATGGGAAATTGGGCGCAATAGCCGAGCTCCGTCAGCGCATAGCAGAGCTGGTCGAGGATGGTGACGCCCGGGTCGCTTTCGTTGAAATTGGTCCAGACCTGGCCGGCCAGGGCCTTCAGGCGCGCGATCCCTTCGTCCTTGAGCACGTCGAAATTGACGGCATCGGGCAAGGGTTCGTCGACGATGTAGCGGTCGTCGTCCATGAGGTCGTCGTCGCTCATGCGGCCACCTCCTCCCCGGCCGCCACAGCGTCGGCGTCATCGCCTGCGCCCGCTGGCGAAGCCGGCGTGTCCGGGCTGGCAACCGACAACGCGTGCTCCATGGCCGTGACAAACATGGCCCCCGGCTCTGGATTGAACAGTCCGCCCGCTCCCGGCTCCAGCGCCGCGCCATCGGCGCCCAGCAGGCTGAACGCGGCGATCGACAGCACTTGCGGATGGCTGCGCAGCACGGCGATCACGCCCGAGCTGGTCAGCCCCAGCGCCATGTCCATCTGCGCCAGGTCGCTGTCGATCCACGGCGACAGGTAGAGCCGCAGCCACTGGCCCAGCTCGGCCAGCAGGGTGGCCGGGCTGGCGTCGCTGGCAATCACCAGCGTGGCCTTGACCGTGACCTCCTGGTGCGCGAATCCGGCCACGCAAGGCTGGGCCATCGCCGACACGCGCTGGGCGAAGTACTGTTGCAGGGTATCGAGCTCGGCCGCATTCATCACGGGCCGCCAGGCGTTGGGCAAGGTGGCGCTGGCGTAGCGGCTGACGAGCGCGACGGTGACCTGCCCATCGTCGTCCGCCGAGGCGCGCGCGAAATACAAGTCCTGGCTGGCCCCGTAGGCCATGTCCTCGTAATTGCGCAGGCTGCTGCAGCGGTCTTTGTGGTTGAGCCTGGCCGCGACGCGCCGGTAGAAGCTGGCGAAGCCGCCGAACGAATCCTGCGTTTCGGCAGGCAAGCCACCGCCCGACGGGAACGGCTGGACGATTGCACCAATCGTGGGCGGCTGGTTGCGCATCGCCGTGATGGCGTTGGCATCGATATGCGGGACCTGGCCCGGCGCGAACATGGATGCGTCGGCGCGGCGCAGCCTGAGCGCCTGCGTTTGCACATATCCAAGCGTGACCTTCGGTGCGGTTTTGCCGCTTGCCAGCGCCAGCCAGTAGTTCCCGGAGGCCATGACCGGGCACGGCGTCGGCGCGGGCAGCGTCAGGCGCACGATGCCGGAACGACGCAGGCCGTCGGTGCCGTCTTCCAGCAGCGTGACTGTCTCCCATCCGGTGGCGCCCCAGCAGAACCAGCCCACGCTGTCCCCGCCGGCACCGGAGCAGACTTCCAGAAAGAGCGAGAGCGTGCAGGCAGCGCTGACGCCGGCCAACTCAAGGTACAGCGCCCCTTGGCCGCCGACGCCGGGGAACAGCGGCAAGCCGCCTGCGGCCGCGCCCGGAGTGCACGCGGCAAAGCCCTGGCCGCCTGCCACCTCGGCGTCGAACGCCAGCCAGGATTGGAACGGGCCGACGTGGAACAGTTGCAGCGGCTGGGCGCCGGCTGCCGGCGCGGCGGAGGACATTGTGGCCGTGCTGCTGGCCGTGTAGTCCACCGACACGCCCGCCTGGCGCGGGCTGTAGGGCGTGTTCGGCATCTCGAGCAGCGCCGGGCCGGGCGCCGGCGTGGGCTGCGCAGTGCTTGCCGTGCCGGCATCGTCCTCGGCAGGCTTGCCCAGGATCTTCTTGAACCATGCCCCGATCTTCTTGAACGCCGCCGCAACCGCCGCGCCGATCTTCTTGAGCGCGGCCCCAATGCCCGCCACGAACTTCTTGATCGACGCCCAGATTCTGCTGAGCAGCGACGGCTGCCTGGCCATGTCGATCAGCGTTTGCGCGTTCAGCAGGGTGATATGGGACACCAGCTTGGGATAGAGCTCGTAACCGAAGGCCCAGGCCGGCGCCTGCAACGCAAAGCGCAAGTATCCGGCCGTAGCCTGCAGCGGCGGCGGCAGGGCCGAGCGGGCAAGGTCCGGCACCGGCGGGAACGGCGCATCTTTGCTGGGCGCGAACCTGAACGTGCTCTGGGCAAGATTGGGCGGGACGGCCGGGGCAGGCGTAGGTGTCGGCGCAGCGGTCGGTGCCGGCGCGGCTGCCGGCGCCGGGGCCGCTTGCTGGAACAGGCAGGTCGGGGCCAGCGAGTCCTCGACCGGCGACCGGCTAGTGGGCAGCAGCGGCTCCCATCCCTGCGCGAGCAGCAGGCTCCATTGGCCGCGGAAGGCGCTGTTGTCGAAGGTTTGCAGCGGCGGTACCGGCGCCGGCCGCGACATCAAATAGGTGTTGTAGTCCTGGTAGTAGGCGGCGAAGTCCGCGGGCAGGTTGTCCCAGTGGATAGTGACCCCGAGTGTTTCGAGCGGCTTGGCAAACACTTCGCGGCTGCCTACGTAAAAACCATTGCCCAAGGCAGGCACCGGCCCGAACATCTCTGCCGCCCCGGTGTCGGGCAGGGGCGACACGTCGTTGGCGAGCGACAGCTGCGAAAGGTCAGTGACCGTGACGTCGATCTTCACCTGGCTCAGAATTGGGGGTTCGAGCAGGTTGGCCGATGGCCCCAGCAGCAGCCGCAACATGGGCCAGTCGCTGGACAGGCCATCCTGCGGCTGCGTGAACGCGACGATGGGCGGATCGGTGGCCAGCAGGCCGATCCCGATCGACGTCGGCGTCAGCGACACCTGCGCGGACGGCACCGCCAGCCATGCGGCGCCGGTGCTCAGGTAGCAGGTAGCCCCGTCGAACAACCCGGCGGGTGGCGCGGCGGCGAACTCCAGCGTGATGGTGATGTTGCGCGATCCGCCCTGCAACAGCAGCATGGGCGAGGCCAGCGCAAAGCCCTGCCGCAGCGGCGTGCCGCCGGCGTCGCCGAACGCAGCCCACGGTTGCGGCAGCTGAGCCGGGTTGCCACAGTCCGTGAGGTACAGGCCGGGATCCGGCGCCTGCGGCTGGTAATACAGCGCCCAGGCCGACGCAATGGCCGCGCGGTTGATCTCCGCCGGCGCATCGCTGGTGAACACGATGTCGCTGTTGTCGGGATAGGTGCCCGCGGTGAACTCGGCGCCCTGCGGCAAGGCCAGCGTGCCGGCCGCCGCTTTGAGCGACAGGAACACGAACACCTCGTCGGGTTGCGCCGCCAGCGGCGTCTCCTGCAGCACGCGGCTGTAGTAAAAATCCAGGTGCTGCTGGCCGTAGCCGTTGACCAGCGCGCGCTGCTTGTCCATCAACGCGCTGAACGCGATGAGCAGGGCGGTGTCGGGAAAGCGGGTCGGGTTGTCCACCTGCGCGTAGAACTGCACGCTCGCCTGTTCCACCGTCTGCACCAGCACGTCGAACATCGCCAGCCAGGCGGCGCACAGGGTTTTCCATCCGTCCGCCAAGGGGTCGCCCTCCGGCCGCCAGACCGGCATGTCGCGGGCCCAGGCCGCTTCGAAGCCTTGGTAGGTGGCGCTGTCGGGCCGGTCGACCTGGCCGTCCGGGTTGTTGCCGGTCCGGATGCTGAGAAACTGCTGGCAGGCGACCATCGTCCACAGCTGACCGGACAGGCTGGTCGCGATTTTTTTCTTGAGAAAGGCGCCCAGCGGGTAGTCGCGCCCGCCGCGCTGCATGAAGTGCAGCCAGCGGTTGAGCGTGACGAACGCCTCGCGCAGCAGCCGGCACAGGTCGTTGATCAAGGCAATGCGCTCGCCGTCGCCCGAGGACGTAAAGCGCTGGTCCAGCTGCACGAACTGGACATGGCCGGCTTTGTAATCGGTCTTGCCGATCGCCGCCAGCAAAATCGCCGGGTCTTTCAGGAAGAACGGCTGCCAGTCCCCTGCCAGCCGGTTCTGCGCGTCGTAGTACAACACCAGCCGCGCCAGTTCGGCCACGAATGCGAGCCGGTCGCGGCTGTCGCGCGCATCGACCGGGCAGCTCGCCGGGTCGAGCGCCTGCGCAAGCCGGGCGGCGCGGCTGTTGGCATTCGTGCTCGGGCCGCTCACAGGTTGGTCCCCTCCGCGAGCGAGAACGGGAACACGTGGTTGTGGCGGGTGTTGGTGGTGCGGATGTGGTAGGTCACCGCGATGTACACGATGGTCCCGTCGGGGCTGGACACGTCCACCTTGTCCACGGTGATCCGCGGCTCGCCATTGAGGAGCGTGGTCTTCACCGACTGGACGATCTCTTCGGTCATGGTGGCGTCGAGCCGGCGAAAGACATAGCGCGCCAGGTCCGAACCGATGTCCGGCTGCAGGCTGCGGCTGCCGCGCGGCGTGCCCAGCAGAAGGTCGATCGACTGGTTGATGTTGGCTTCGCCCGAACTGAGCAGCAGGTGCATGCTGGCGTTGTCGAAACGCGGCGGGAACGTCCAGCCGGTGCCCAGGAAAGTGCGTTCGCTCCGCTCGTCCATGCCGCTCAGCCCCCGATGAGGACGGTTGGCAGTCCGAGCACGATGCTGCCGCCGTGGGCCGTGGTATCGCCCATCCGCGCCGCCGGCATCCCGCCAATCATCACGGTGGCCGAGCCCTTGACGATCGCGTCCGGCGGCCCCACGCACACCAGGCTGTCGCCCACGCGCGCGGCCGGCAGTTTGCCGATCAGGACAGTCGGGCAGCCCGGCCCCACCACCGGCCCGCCCACGTGGGGCACGGGCGGCACGCCTGGCGTTACCATCGGGCAGGTGTGCATGTCGGTCAGGCGGGCGGCGGGCGGCATGGTCGGTTCCGGTTAGTTGATCATGACCATGGCGCCCTTGAGCGTCAGCGTCGCGCCCCCCTGCACTTCGGCGGTCGCGCTGCCTTTGGCGGAATACTGGAGCTGGGCCGCTTCCTTGATGTTCAGGCCCGAGGTGCTGACGTCGCCGCCGGAACTTTGCACGTCGATGCCGGTGGTGCCCTTGATCGTGACCTTCTGGCTGGCTTCCACCGTGATGTTGCCGTTGCTCTTGATCGTGATGCCGGACTGGGCCATGACGATCGAATTGCCGTTCTGGTCCTTCAGCTCGACCTGCTTGCCCTGGTCGTCCAGCACCAGCGTGTTGCCGGCGGGTGTGACCAGCGACAGGATCTTGTTCTCGTCGTCGAACATGACCCGCAGCTCGCTCTTGCTGACGATGCCCTTCATGCTGTTCTTCTGGTTCGGCGTGAAGGCCGAGTAGGTCTTGTTCTTCTGGCTGTACATGCTGCCCAGGATGACCGGATAGCGCGGGTCCTGGTTCAGGAAGCCGAGGATCACCTCGTCGCCAACCTCGGGCAGGAAGAACACGCCCTGCCCGTTGGTCGAATAGAAATTGGCCAGCCGCGCCCACAGCCCGGTGGCGTTGTCGTTGAACAGCGCCACCTCGACCAGGATGCGGTACTCGTTGTCCTCGTCTTCGTAGATCTTCTGCACGGTGGCGTTGTACAGGCCCTGTATCCCGGGCAGCAGGCCGGCCGCCGAGGGCGCTTCGACCTGGTTCTCCTGCGCAAACCAGGTGGGCGCCATGCCGATGCTGGCCTGCGTGACCCAGTTTCCTTGCGAGACCTCGTGGCGCACGGCGGACACGAAATGGTCGCCGTCAAAGCGCGCGCCGAGCCCGTCGAGCGTCACGTACTTGCCCGGCGCCAGGGCGGTGCTGCCCTGGAAGCGCACCGTGCCGGTGATCTTGGACAGCGAGCTCCTGAGCATCTGAGCCTTGGCCCAGGAGGTCAGTTCCGCGCTGGTTTCGGTGGCGGTGGTCTGCAGCTCGTAACTGGCCAGGCCGACGACGCCGGCCAGGGTCTTGCTGGAGAGGTTGCCGGGCCCGGCCAGCGTGTTGGCGGCCTGCGCAGAAATCAGCTTCTGGGTCTGGAAGTCCCAGGCGCTGGCCTTCACCTGCGACACCTGGGTCAGCGCGTTGAGCTCGGCTTCGAAGTCGAAAATGTCGCTGCCATAGGTGAGCGTGAGCGCCGCTGTGGTGTCGGCGGTCGGATCGAACACGCTGACCTTGTTGTTGATCGTGGTGACCAGCATGCCGTTCACTTCCGCGCGCGAGAGCATGAAGTCCCAGTCACTCACGTAGTACTGGACCAGCGTGGGCAGCTGGTTGCTGGTGGCGGTGACGGCGGCCGACAGACCGGCATTGCCGATCAGGGTCTGGATGACGTCGCTATCGGTCTTCTTGCTGAAGTTGGCGCTCTTGCGGCCCACGGTCATTTTCACCGCCTGGTCCTTGCATTCGATGTCGAGCACCGGCCCCATCGCATTGATGACCCGGATCGCTTGCTTGGTCACGATGCCGGAAAAGACCACGGTGTCCTGGCCGTCGTAGCCAAGCTCGATCGAGATCGTGTTGCCAGGAACGAAGTTGGCCGAGGCGCTGATGGCGAAGTTCTCGGCCGACGGGTCGCCGTCGAGCACGGTGATGGTGGCGGTGGCGATCCGGTTCACCGCCTGTTCGATGCGGATCGCATGCACAAGGTAGGTGCCGGGAATGCTGGCGCCGCCCACCTTGATGTCGTAACTGACGACGCCGCCGGCTTTGGAATCAGGCATGGTCGGCCTCTGCGGGAAGTAGTGGCGGGACCGTCAGCACCATGCCGGGGGCAAGGCGCCGGAACTTGTCCAGCCCGTTGTATTGGGCAATCTGGATGTAGTGGCTGGGCGAGCGATAGATGCGCTGCGAGATCGCCGGCAAGCTGTCGCCCTCGACCACGGTGACCAGGTGGGTCAGGTCGGGCGAGGACTTCTTTTCTTTTTTGGCGAGCGTGGCCAGGTCGATGTACGAGCTGAATTCCAGCGCTGCGCGCGCGCGCAGCGGCGTGCCGTCGGGCTTGAACAGCGTGTAGGACAGGTTAAAGCTGGTCAGCACGCACTTGAACGCCAGCCCGCTGCCCCAGTTGATGATGAGGTAATTGGGGCGGTGGATGTCGCCGTTGTAGTCGTAGATGACCTTGGACAGCTGCTTGACTTCGGTGGGCATGTCGACCCGGGTGTCGTCCACCACACCGGTACAGTCGATCACCAGCTCGAAGCTGAGTTTCTCGCTGAGCGTCTTGTTGTATTTGGTCGCGGGGGCGCTGGTGTCCACCGCCGCGTCTTCGTTGTACTGGATGCTGCGGCCCCATTGCAGCTTTTCGGGGTTGAGCATGACCTCATACTCGCCGCCGGCCAGCGTGCTGGTGAATTTCTCGTCGGTGTACGCGACAATTTTCATGTTGCCCATGTGGCGCCCGTGTCCTTAGCGGTCCAGTCCGTTCCTCGGCGCCTTGTCCTTGATCGCTTTCAGGCATTCCTGCACGATCTGCTGCTTCAACAGGGCGAGCTGGTCGCTGCCCGGCGCCTCCTGGGTCCGGGCCGGGCTGACGATATTGGTCTGGATGACCAGTTCGCGGATTTCGACAGGCATCTCACTCATCTCCAAAAAGGGCGGCCACGCCGGCGTACTCGTTGTCGCGGCTGTCATCCACCTCGAAATAGCGGTACGCAAACTCGATCGTTTCCACCAGAATGCTGCTTTCCTGCGACTTCAGGTCGCTCATTTGCCATTTCACCGGATAGGCCTTGGCGAAGGTCCAGCTGATGCAGGTCTGGCCTTTTTCGTTAAGCAGGCTGACGAGGACGTCGTGGGTTTCGACCGGCTTGCCCAGCCCGCCATCGAGCGTCATCTGGCACCACTCGATCAAGGGCGAATCGGCCAGCACCACGCCCCGCTTCAACACCAGGTTCTGGTAGCTGGTGCCGGCCGGGAGCCGGTAGCGGAAGCGGTTTTCGCCGCCGCTCCCGACATCCTCGGTCTTGATCTCCTTGCCCAGGCCGGAAGCCTCCTGGAAAGCAGCGTCGTTGGCGCTGCTTTTCCCGGTGACCTTCACACTGAAATAAAAGCTGGTGAGCAGGTCAGGACTTGCCATTCGTGATGATCAGCTGTTCATGCGCGATTTCGATCGTGTCCACGGCGACCTCGTTGCCGTCCGACTTGAGGTCGGTGCCGGTGATCTTGGTCGGCCACGCATTGTTCAGCTGCCACTGCATGGTCACCTCGCCCGCCTCGTCCAGCAACTTGATCAGGACGGTGCGGCGCGCGACCACGTTCATCTTGATTTCGTCCATCCACTTCCAGAACGTGTTGTCGTTGACGAACACGCCCCGTTTCATGGTGACGTTGCCGTATTTCGCGATGCCCGGCATCTTGATCGTCGAGAACAGCGGGTTGTTGCTGTGCCGGTATTCGATGACCTGCACTTCCTTGTCCATTCCCGACACTTCCTGGAATGCGATCTGTTTCAGCTGCGTTCCGAAGTCGACTTCGAAACGGAATTTGGGCATCGGCCAGGTTGCGCCTTCCTTGCTTCCATCATCTGCCATGGTGGTCCTCTCAGCTATAGGGTTCTACGGATTCAATGGGAACGCCGGATCGGGCCGGATCAGCCGGATTTGGCTTGCTGCTGTTGGAAGGTGAGGACCAGGAATTCGGCCGGCCTCACCACCGCCACCAGCACCGTCACCCGCATGTAGCCGTCGAGCAGGTCGTCGGCCGTCATCGTGCTGCCCAGGCCAACCGACACCTGGAAGGCATCGGCCGGGGAAGCGCCCTGCAGCCCGCCCTCCTTCCACACCGTGGTCAGGAAGCTGCTGATCATGCTCTTGACCGCGGCCCAGGTATTGGCGTTGTTCGGCTCGAACACGTAGGCGCGCGCGGCCAGCTTGACCGACTGTTCGATGAAGGTCATGGTCCGGCGCACCGAGACATAGCGCCAGTCCTGGCTGTTGCCGTCCAACGTGCGCGCGCCCCAGACCAGGATGCCCTGGCCGTTGAAGAAGCGGATCGCATTGACCGACTTGCCGGAGACGGCGTCGATGTTCAGGTTTTCCTGCTGGGTGTCGGTGAGCCGGATCGGCAGGCTCACCGCGCCCACGATGCTGGTGTTGGCCGGGGCGTTCCACACGCCGTTCTGGTTGTCATTGACCGCGTACACCCCCGCCATGGCGCCGCTGGGCGGCAGCAGGTTGGCGGTCTCGAGCACATGCTTGATGATCTGCGAGTAGGTCTGGCTGGCGGTCAGCAGCGCCGCCTGCAGCTGGCTGTTGGAAAGCGGGTTGGCCGGCGGATTCTGGATCTGCCCCAGGATCGTGGCCACGTCGGCGTTGGGCGCGGAGGGCGGATTGATGAAGGCCGCCAGCTGCTTGGTGTCACCGCCGAACAGGTTGGTGAAGTCGATATCGGACGACTGCATGATGGTCGTGCCGATGAAGGGGTAATAGCAGGTGCCGAACTTCAGGCCGTTGTTGCCGGTGCTGTTGCGGAAGTTCTCGATGTCCTGGGTGTACATGATCGGGTCCGGGTTGGCGCCCCCGATCACGTCGAACAGGCAGACGGCCGTCTGCATCTCTTCGGCCTGCAGCAGCATGCCCTGCATCAGCGTCTGGTTGTCCGCCGGCGCGAGCAAAGTCGCTTCCGGGCAGATGTACATCGTCGGCTCCTGCTCGTTCTTCAGCAGGGCCAGGCCGCGCTGCAGGTCGGCCAGCTGCACGTTGGGGTTGACCGGGCGGGCGGTGGGATCGGTCAGCGGCTTCTTGCTGGCCGCGCCGTAACCCCCGACCGAGACGATGTAGGCGTCGCCGCCGCCGTTCTGGAAGAACAGGCGGATGCTGTTGTAAAGGTGATAAATCGTGTTGGGGTCGGGCAGGACCGAGTAATACTGCCCGTTGATCGTCATGTAATTGCCGACCGCGGGCTCCTGGGCCTGCGCCACCAGGTAATACTCGGGGCTGTATTGCCGGGCAGGATCGGCCGGGGGTGGCGGATTATCCAGCATGAACATCGCCTGGAAATCGGCGAATGAGGTGATCTTCTGCGGTTTATTGCGTAATGATTTTCCCTGGTATTCAGCCTTCGGGGTATAGCCGATAAAAGCCGGAACCGCCGTGGCTATCGGCACGACTGAATTGGGAAAGGCATTAACCTCGTTAATATAAACTCCGGGAGTTGCATAGGTAGCCATCGATCACCCTGTTTTGGTTAGATATTAATTTCTTATTCCCGTCTGCTAATCCGCCTACAAATAAACATGCATCGCACAAAAAACGTACGGGGCACTGCCGCCTTTTCGCACTTCCAGCTGGTTTCCGCCCGGGACCGGCAATCCCTTTATTACGCAATATTCCGCGTTGTCGCCGTTATCCACTGAAATCCCGGGGGGCTTTGCCACCAAATCGAACATGACCGTCGGCTTTTGCTGCAAGGGGAAAGCGGTATCGCCTGAATCAAAACACATCGCCTTTTCGCCGTCGGGCAATATTGCGGGCTGCGGGCCGGCGAAAACAAAGCCGTTTTTGCCGATCGCGGGATCGTCCAGGCGAGTCTGGCCGCGATTGACCAGGTAATACACCCAATGGACCTGGCGAGCGGCGAACCCGGCGCTGAACACGACGTCCTGGCCGCCCATCGCCAGCAGGTCGTCCATGTACACCGACAGCACCCCCGCCACGCCATCGCGCTGGACGGTACGCGCTCCGGGTACGGGTGCAAGACGCCATTCGCCCGCCTCGTGCGTGCAGGATTTGCTGCTCAGGTCGAGTTGGCCGGCCCAGTCGAGCGGCAGCTCGGTCACGGTGAGGAATTGCTGCTGGTCGCAACCGAGCCAGAACACCAGCGGCGCCCCGTCCAGCTGGTCGTTCAGGAAGCGCACCAGCGCCACGGGGTCCGATTGGAACGTGGTCAGCGCAAACACCCCGTCGCGCAGGCCCGGCACCAGGCCGTAGCGCTGGAGGATCGCCCGGGTGGCCGGGTCCGGCGCCAATGTCCAGCCCTCCAGCATGCCGCTGGCAAAATAGCCATGCGATATCTTGAGCTGGAAGAGGCAGGCGGTCATGGCTGCGACGAGGCGGTATAGTCCTGCACCGAGGGAACACTGCCCTTGACCTGGCCGGATTGCATGCTGACGTGCCTGATCTTGTAGACGATCGACGGCACGTAGCTGGTGCCGAGGGCGGTCCACAGGTTGTGCATTTTCTCGGACGGGGAATTTTCAATCTCGAACTTCAGCGCCGAAATCCCCTCCGGCATTTCCGGATTGGAGGATCGGGTAAAAGCGAGATTTTCCTGGAAATAGCCGATTACCGCACTCAGGAATTTAAGTGATTCCCCATAATCGTCGAAATTCGCGGAAACGAGAATATCGAGATTAAAACGAACGGCCGGATTGACCTGGATCGAGCGGTCGCCCTCGCGGCGGGTGCCGCCGGAGAATTGCTTGTTGGTCTCGTACTCGAGATTCACCAGCGTCAGCACCACCCGGTTGCGATTCTTTTGCGGTTCGGGCGAATCCGAACCCGACAGGTTATCCATCACGACGATGCCCGGGGCGGCGTCCAGATAAGACACCAGATATTGGTCCAGAACCTTCCTGACGTAGCCCAACGACACATCAATCATCTGCCTGTCCTATCGCACAACGCGCTCGCTACCTTGCCGCAATTATCGGGGCCGACCCGATAGATTAGATGGATGGGAGAACTGGCGGTGACAATATCACGAAAGAAACGTTTCTGGCATATTCTTTCAGGACGTCGTTACAAAAAACCCGGCGAGCATGAAATATGCCGAATGGGCATTCAAACGGCATATTTTTTCTATTTGCAGAGCGCGTTTCGCGTCAAAAAAACTTGCCAGTATATCACTGCCATCCTTGACGTAGGATAAGTCCTACTTGAGGGAAATTACTTAGGATGCTAAACTTTCGAACTCTAACGAATATTGACGATCGCGGATGCCGACTCCTTACGACCAGAGCCTGATGACCCTCGCCTCTTCCCTGGGGCCGGTCGCGCGCGCCTACCGCGCCGCCGTCGACAAGGTGGCGGCCGAATACAGCCTGTCGCAGGCGACCGGGCTGCCGGTGCTGCTGATGGGCCGCATGGGCGAAGGCGTGCGCTGCGGCGTGCTGGCCGACTTGCTGGGGGTCGAGGCGCCGTCGCTGGTGCGCGTGACCGACCAGCTGGTCGACAGCGGCCTGGTCGAGCGCCGCGAAGATGCGCACGACCGCCGGGCCAAGACGCTGCACCTCACCGAGGAAGGCAAGCGCCGCGCCGCCGCGATGGAAGAGGCGCTGGTGCCGTTCCGCCGCCAGCTGTTCGCCGGCGTGGCCGAGGAGGACGTGCAAGCCTGCCTGCGCGTGCTGCACGGCCTGTCGGCCGCCATCGCCACCCACCACGCCTGCGGGCGCAAGGCCGCGTGAGGGCGCCCACCCTTCAAGAGGCGCTCTTTTCCGTCAAAAGCTTCGCCGCCTCGATGCTTGCGCTGTACGTGTCGATGCGTATCGGCCTGCCGCGCCCGTTCTGGTCGATGATGACCGCGTATATCGTGTCCGCGCCGTTCGCCGGGCCCACGCGATCGAAAGCGATTTTTCGCCTGGCCGGCACCTTTCTGGGCGCGCTCGGCGCGGTGGTGCTGGTGCCGAACCTGGTCGATTCGCCCGAGCTGCTGTCGCTTGGCATTGCGCTGTGGGTGGCGGGGTGCCTGTACATCTCGCTGCTGGACCGCACGCCACGCTCGTACGTGGTGATGCTGGCCGGGTACACCTGCGCGCTGATCGCGTTCCCGGCGGTGGACCGGCCGGAGACGATCTTCGACGTGGGCCTGGCGCGGGTCGAGGAAATCCTGCTGGGCCTGGGTTGCGCCACGCTGATCCACACGCTGGTGTTCCCGCAGAGCTTTGCGCCGGTGCTGCTGTCGCGCCTGGACCACGCGCTGCGCGACGCGCAGCACTGGATCTCGGACGCGCTCTCTCCCAACGGCGACGAGCGCAGCGCGCAGGACCGGCGCAAGCTGGCCGCCGACATCACCGAGCTGCGCATGATGTCCACCCATCTGCCGTTCGACACCTCGCACCTGCGCTGGACGTCGAATGCGATCCACGCGCTGCAGGACCGCCTGGCGACCATGGTGCCGCTGCTGTCCGCCATCGAGGATCGCTTGCTGGCGCTGCGCGAGCTCGGCGCGGGGGGCGTGTCGCTGCGCTGGAACGCGCTGCTCGACGATATCCGCACATGGACCGGCGCCCACCGCGGCCAGGCCGAGCCCGGCCGCGAGGTGGCGCTGCGCGCGCAGATCGACGCGCTGACGCCGGCGATCGGTCCGCATTCCGGCTGGCAGGAGCTGGTCGAGGTGAACCTGGCCGCGCGCCTGCGGGCGCTGATCGACCAGTGCGCGGCGGTGCAGGCGCTGCGCGGCCACATCGACGCGGGCGCGCATGGCGAGTTGCCGGCGGCCGCGCGCGACGTGCGCCCGGCCGGCTCGGCCGCGCTGCACCTGGACCACGGCATGGCCGCGATGTCCGCGCTGGGCGCGGTGATCGGCGTGCTGGCCGGCTGCGCGTTCTGGATCCTCACCGGCTGGCCGTCCGGTTCGGTGGTGCCGATGTTCGCGGCCGTGATGTGCTGCTTCTTTTCGACGCAGGACGACCCGGTCCCGTTCATCAAGAGCTTCTTGCGCTTCACCCTGTGGTCGGTGCCGGTGTCGGCGCTGTACGTGCTGGCGATCCTGCCTGCCCTGCACAGCTTCGAGATGCTGATGCTCGCCTGTGCTCCGGCCTTTTTGGTGATCGGCGTGCTGATCGCGCGCCCGGCCACGTTCGGCAAGGCGATGCCGTTCTTGTTCGGCATTGCCGGCACGCTCGCGCTGGTGGACACCCAGAACGCGGACATGACCGGCTTCGTGAACAGTACGGTGGCGCAGCTCGCGGGCATCTGGCTGTCGGCGCTGGTGACGCAGCTGTTTCGCACCGTGGGCGCAGGCTTTACCGCACGGCGCCTGCTCAAGGCCGGCTGGAGCGAGCTGGCGCGCATCGGCAGCGGCGAGCGCGCGCCGTCGGTGACGGAGTTCTCGGCCCGGATGGTGGACCGCATTGCGCTGCTCACGCCGCGCCTGGCGCTGGCGGGCAAGCAGCAGGACCTGCCGGCGGCCGACGCGCTGGTGGACCTGCGCATCGGCCTGAACATGACGCAGCTGGTCGAGGCGCGCGCGCAGCTGGGCCGCAGCCAGGCCGCGTTGTGGCCGCTGATGGAGCACCTGTCGCAGCATTTCGAGGCGCGCCCGCGCGTGAACGAAGACGGCGAAGCGCGCCTGCTGGCGTCGCTCGACAACGCGCTGCGCTCGGTGTGCGCGGCGCCGCCGTCCAGGGGCCAGCGCGACGCGGCGACCGCGCTGGCCGGCATCCGGCGCGACCTGTTCCCGCAGGCCCCGCCCTACCAGAGCTCACCTGTGATTGAAAAGGAAATCCGATGATCGGCGAAGTGAACCTGTTCGGCATGTACATGCCCCCGCTGCTGCTGTTGATGCTGCCCGCGCTGCTGGTCTCGCGCGTGCTCGCGGGCGTGCTCGGGCGCGTGGGTTTCTATCGCCTGGTGTGGCACCCGGCGCTGTTCGATCTTTCGCTGTTCGTCATCGTGCTGGGCAGCCTCGCTTTTTTCGCATCCAACTGGTTTTGACATGGTCATGAAAAACATCTTTCCGGCCGCGGGCCGGGTAGCGATTACCTTGCTGGCCGCCGCCGGCGCGGTGTACGCCGGGGCGCAGCTGTGGCGCTATTACGAGGTCGATCCGTGGACCCGCGACGGCCGCGTAAAGGCATACGTGGTGCAGGTGGCGCCGGACGTGACCGGCCCGGTCACCAAGGTGTACGTGCACGACAACCAGGTGGTGAAGGCAGGCGAGCCGCTGTTCGAGATCGACCGCGCGCGCTTTGAACTGGCGCTGCGCCAGGCCGATGCCACGGTGCAGGCGGCGCAGGCCGCGCTGGCGCAGGCGCAGCGCGAGAACAAGCGCAACACGCAGCTGGACGACCTTGTCTCGCAGGAGACACGCGAGCAGGGCCAGACCCGCACCGACCAGGCGCGCGCCGCGCTGGCGCAGGCCGAAGTGAACCGCGACACGGCGCGGCTGAACCTGGAGCGCACGCGTGTGGTCTCCAGCGTGGAAGGCTTCGTCACCAACCTGGACCTGCGCGTGGGCGGCTATGCGACCGCCAGCCGCCCGGTGATGGCCGTGGTGGACCGCAAGTCGTTCTACGTCGAGGGCTACTTTGAAGAGACCAAGCTGCCGCGTGTACACCTGGGCGACCCGGTGCGCGTGACGCTCATGGGTTCGCGCGACACGATTTCCGGCCACGTCGAAAGCTTCGCCGAGGGCATCGCCGACCGTGACCGCACCACCGGCGCGAACCTGCTGCCGAACGTGAACCCGACCTTCAACTGGGTGCGCCTTGCCCAGCGCATCCCGGTACGCGTGGCGATCGACGCCGTGCCGGCGAACGTGCGCCTGGTCGCCGGCCAGACCGCCACCGTGCAGGTGCTGCCGCCGGCCAGGCCCACGCTGCACGCGATGGCCTCCACCCCGAACAAGCAGTAAGCACACATGACTTCATACCGATCCAGCCTGACACGAACGGCAGTGGCCGCCGCAGCGGCGCTGCTTGCCGCCTGCACCACGGTCGGCCCGGACTACCACGTGCCGGACGAGGCGGTGGTCAAGCGGCCGGCCGCGGCCGCGCCTTTCATGGGCGCGGCGGAACAGCCGTTCAAGTCCGAACCGCTGCCGGCCGACTGGTGGCGGCTGTACCACGACAGCACCCTCGACAAACTGATCGAGAAAGCGTTCGCCGCCAACGCGGACCTGCGCATGGCGGCGGCCAACCTGAAGCGTTCGCACGCGGTGCTGGAAGAGGTCGAGGAAAAGAAGCGTCCCGAAGTGGAGATGGAAGCGGCGCCGGCCTACGGGCGCATCGCCGGCATGTCGCTCGGCCTGCCCGAAGTGCTGCCGGATACCGGGCTGTATTCGGGCGAGGTGAAGGTGTCGTACCAGCTTGACCTGTTCGGCAAGATCAAGCGCGGCATCGAGGCGGCGCAGGCCGACGAGGAAGCGGCGCAGGCGGCGAGCGACATCGCGCATGTGACGGTGGCCGCCGAGACCGCGCGCGCGTATGCGGACGCTTGCTCGGCTGGCTACCAGGTCAAGGTGGCGCAGCATTCGGTGGACCTGCAGCAGCAATTCGTCGACCTCACCGCCGACCGTGTAAAGAAGGGACGCGGCATCGCGCTGGACAACAGCCGCGCACGCGCCCAGCTCGAGCAGCTGCGCGCGGCGCTGCCGCCGCTACAAGCGCAGCGCCGCACCGCGCTGTACAAGCTCGCGGTGCTCACCGGCGAGGTGCCGTCCAGCTTTCCCGCCGAGGTGGCCAGGTGCGAGGTGCCGCCGCACGTGGCCTCGGCGATTCCCGTCGGCGATGGCGCCGCGCTGCTGCGACGGCGGCCGGACATCCGCCAGGCCGAGCGCATGCTGGCTGGCGCCACCGCCCGCATCGGCGTGGCGACGGCGGAACTCTACCCCAGCATCAACCTGGGCGCGTCGTTCGGCAGCATCGGCATGATCCCGGGCGTGGGCGATGCGAACACCTGGCACTATGCACTGGGGCCCCTGATCCGCTGGAGCCTGCCGGCCACCAGCCCGGCACGCGTGCACATTGCGCAGGCCAGGGCCGGCACCGAAGGCGCGCTCGCGCGGTTCGACAGCGTGGTGCTGGGTGCGCTGCGCGAAACCGAGAGCGCGCTGACGGTGTACGCGCGCGAGCTGGATCGCAATGCGGCGCTCAAGGCTTCGCGCGACCAGAGCGCGCTGGCGGCCCGTCAAGCGGACAAGCTGTACCAGTTCGGGCGCGCGGACTTCCTCACCAAGCTCGATGCGGACCGGGCGCTGGCAGTTGCCGAGAGCGCGGTCGCAGTGTCCGACACGCAGCTGGCCACGGACCAGGTGAACCTGTTCCTGTCGCTCGGCGGTGGGTGGGAAAGCACGCGCAAGCAGCAGCGCCAGGAAGAAAAGCACTGAACAGCTGTCTGTAGGGTGGGCAGGTTTCCTGCCCACGCGTCCGGACAGCGGATGCTCTGCTGAACGCGTGGGCAGAAGACCTGCCCACCCTACGTGTCAGGCCAGCAGCGCCTCTTCGCCTTGAATCAGCTCGGCGACCAGATCGGCCACCATCTTCACACGCGGCGACCGGCGCACGTCCGGGTGGACCGCCAGCCAGACCTCGCGGTGCACCGGACACGGATGCTGGTCGAAGCGCGCCAGCGTATCGTCGCCGCGCGCGAGGAAGTGCGGCAGCGCCGCCAGGCCCAGCCCACCGCGGCACGCCATCCACATCGTGGCCAGGTCGTTGGTGCGCATCCTGAACGGCCGCCCGGCCGCCAGCTGCTCCAGCCATCGCTGCTGCGGCGTCTCGCGCAGCAGCTCGTCGTAGCCGACGAATTCCCACGCCGCTTCCGGTTTCGATGCCCATGGCGTCGCGCCGTACAGCGCATACCCCATCTGTCCCAGGCGCCTGGCCGCAAGCCCCTCTTCGTGCGGCCGTGACAGGCGCAGCGCAAGGTCGGCTTCGCGCCGGTACAGGTTGGCCTGGCGCGGCTCGCCGATCAGCTCGATCGAGATGCCGGGCCAGCGCTCGCGCGCCAGTGCAAGCCTGGGCGCCAGGAAGGCGCTCGTGAACACGGGCGGCGCGGAGACGCGCACCGTGCCGCGCAGCGCGCCATAGCCTGCACCGGCGCGGCTGAAGGCAAGCGCCTCTTCTTCGATGCGGCGCGCGTAGCCGAGCAGGCCTTCTCCCTCGCTGGTCAGCACCCAGCTCTTGGGCAGGCGATCGAACAGGCGCAAGCCAAGCTGGGCTTCGAGCGCGCTCACGCGCCGCGCCACGGTCGAGTGCTCGACACCGAGCACGCGCGCGGTTGCGGTGAGCTTGCCCTGGCGCGCCAGCTCCAGGAAGTAGCGCACGTCATCCCAGCCGAGGGGAGTTTCGGTCGATTTTTGCACGATAACTGTTCATTTTTAAGGATTTCGGTCGATTTTTGCACGGACTACCATTGCCTGCAACATCAACCCCGACAGGAGAACCTCATGAACACCGCAATCGAACACGTGCGCATCCACGCCTACGGCGACCGCTCGGAACTGAAGACCGAGCTGGTCGCACTGCCCCCGCCCGGCGCGGGCCAGGTCCGCATTCGCCACGCCGCCATCGGCGTGAACTTCGTGGACGTGTACCACCGCACCGGCCTGTACCCCTTGCCGGTCCTGCCGGCCACGCTTGGCGCGGAAGGCGCCGGCATCATCGAGGCGGTCGGCCCCGGCGTGACGGACCTGGTGGAGGGCCAGCGCGTGGCCTATGCCGGCGCGCCGGTGGGCAGCTACGCCGCGGCGCGCAACCTGCCGGCCGAGCGCGCCATCCCGCTGCCCGACGCGGTTTCGTTCGAGGCGGCGGCGGGCGCCATGCTGCGCGGGATCACGGCGCACATGCTGTTTTCGTACGTGCGCCCGCTGCGCCCCGGCGACTCGGTGCTGGTGCACGCGGCGGCCGGCGGCCTTGGGCTCGTGCTCGTGCAGTGGGCAAAAGCGCTGGGCGCGCGCGTGATCGGGACGGTGGGCAGCCTGCCCAAGGCGGAGCTGGCGCTTTCGCATGGCCTGAACGAAGCAGTGCTGTACCGCGAGCAGGACTTCGTGGCGGCCGCGCGCGCGTTCGGCGGCGGCGAGGGCGTGCACTTTGCGATCGACGGCATCGGCGGGACGACGCTCAGGCAGACGTTGGAAGCCGTGCGGCCGTACGGCATGGCGGCGAGCATCGGCCAGGTGGCCGGCGAGATCGATGCGATCAACCCGGCGGACATCGGCCCCTACCGTTCGATCGCGTTTGCGCGGCCGGGCGTGTTTCGCTTCATGAGCGACATCGGACGCTATCGGGAAGGCGCGCACGCGACGCTGCAGCGCCTGGAACAAGGCATGCGCGTGCAGATCGGCCAGGAGCTGCCGCTGGCGCAGGCGGCAGAGGCGCACCGCCTGATCGAGTCCGGCCAGACGACCGGCTCGGTGCTGCTGCGGCCGTGATGGATTGGGTCAGCTGAACAAGTCGTCGTCCGGCCCGAGGTCGTCGGCCAACTGGTCGAAGTCGTTACCCGCCTGGTCGGACGAATCGAACAGGTTGCCGCCGTCCTGCGTGTCGGCCAACCGATCGGTCCTGCCGCGCTCCGGGTCGTCGTAGTAATTGTTGACGATGGTGGTTTCCTCCGGTGGCCGGTTCAGCGCGGATTGCGGACCCAGGAAGCCATTGCCGGCGTGGTTGCCAAGCAGGTGCTCCAGTCCCTGGAACAGGAATGCACCGCCCGCAACGCCGGCCGCCGTGGCCGCGATGTTGCCGAGCATGCCGCCCCCCCTGCCGCTCAGGAAGCCGCCGGGCGTGGCGGGCACCTGCGCCTGTGCCGAGCCGGGATGCGGCTGCTGGTACTGCTGCTGGTAGGGCGCCGGGGCCACCGGTTGCGATGCGGACGGACGCGACGTGCCGCTGTTGCCCCAGGTGTTCGGGTCAAGGAAGGCCGGGGCGGGCTGGGCGCGCAGCTGGTTCTGCAGCGCGGCGATCTCGGCCCGGGCGTTGTTCAGGGCCTGCTGCATGAGCAGCGCGCGCTGCACGAGCAGGTAGGCCGCGTCGGGCTGCCGGGCGACGGCGCGGCTGATCAGCGCCTCGGCTTCGGGGTCCTTGGCTACACCGCGCGCCTGCACGAGCTGGTACAGGAAGTCCTGCAGGAGTTGGGAATCTTGGGGGCTCATGTGCGGCTCCTTGTCGGGTCATTCACGGTTGCAGGTGGGCGCGCTGCGGCGCGTTTTCAAGTTGCGGCCAGCCGCTTGCGTCGCCGCTCAGAGAAGCTTGTCGAGCGTGATCGGCAGGTGGCGTATGCGCTTGCCGGTGGCGTGGTACACGGCATTGGCAAGCGCGGCGGCCACGCCGGTGATGCCGATCTCGCCGATGCCTTTTGCGCCCAGCGGGTTCGCATGCGGCTCGTCCTCGTCCACCACCAGCACGTCGATCTGGGCCACGTCCGCGTTCACCGGCACGTGGTACTCGGCCAGGTTGCCGTTGACGGCGCGTCCGTTGCGCTTGTCGTACACGGTCTGTTCGAACAGCGCCATGCCCATGCCCCAGACGATCCCGCCCATGAGCTGGCTGTATCCGGTCTTCTGGTTCAGCAGCCGGCCCACGCCGTACACGCCCGTCACGCGCGGCACGCGGATCTCGCCCAGCACCTCGTCCACGCGCACCTCGACGAACACGGCGCCGAATGCGTGCATCGAGTAGTGCTCCTTCTCGTGGCCGGGCGCGGCATCGGCCGTTACCTCGACCGGGCCTTTGCCGTGGCGCTTGACGATGCTGGACATGCGTTCGCGCTTGGCGGGCTCGCTCTTGAGGTAGAGCCAGCCGTCTTCAACGCCAACCTGGTCGGGAATGGCGCCGTGCAGCGGGGAGCGCGCGTCCGCCGACGCGATCCAGATCAGTTTCATGCGCAGCGCCGTGGCCGCCGCGTGCACGGCGGAGGACACGCTGGCCACCGTGGTCGAGCCGCCGGATACTGGCGCCTCGGGCATGCGCGAGTCGCCCAGCTCGAAGCGCACCAGCGCGACCGGCACGCCGAGCGCATCGGCCGCCACCTGCGTCATCACGGTGTAGGTGCCGGTGCCCAGGTCTTGCGTGGCCGAGCGCGCGCGCACGTGGCCCTCCTCGTCGATGGCGGCGCTGGCTCCAGCCGGCGAGCGGCGCGTCGGGTAGGTGGCGGTGGCCATGCCGTAGCCGACCAGCTTGTCGCCGTCGCGCATCGAGCGCGGCTGCGGATTGCGGCGCGACCAGCCGAAGCGCTCGGCCCCGGTCTCGTAGCACTGGCGCAGCGACTTGCTCGAGAACGGCAGGTTCTTTTCCGGATCGTGCTCGGCGTAGTTGCGCAGCCTGAGCTCGACCGGATCGATGCCGAGCTGACAGGCCAGCTCGTCGAGCGCTGCTTCCAGCGCAAACGTTCCGGTTGCCTCGCCGGGGGCGCGCATGAAGGTGGGCGTGCCCAGGTTCATGCGCGCGAGCCGGTGCGTGGTGGCCTGGCAGGGCGACGCGTACAGCATGCGGGTGACGAGCGCGGACGGCTCGATCCAGTCCTCGATCGTCGAGGTGTAGGCCAGCACGTCGTGGCTCGACGCGGTCAGGCGTCCGTCGGACATGGCGGCGAGCTTCATGCGCTGTGCGGTGATGGGCCGCGTGCCCACCGGGCCGAACATCTGATTGCGGTCCAGCACCAGCTTGACCGGGCGCCCAGCCTGCCGCGCCGCCATCGCGGCCAGCACCACGTGCGACCACACCGAGCCCTTGCAGCCGAAGCCGCCGCCGGTGAAGGGGCACAGCACGGTCACCTGGTCGGGTTCGATGCCCAGCGTTTGGGCCACGATGCGCTGCACGCCCTTGATGTACTGGGTCGAGTCGTACAGCGTGAGCCGCCCGCCGTCCCATGCGGCGACGGTGGCGTGCGGCTCGATCGGGTTGTGCGTCTCGTACGGGGTGGTATAGAGCGCGTCCAGCCGCGCGCTGCCCGCCAGCAGCCCGGCCTGCAGGTTGCCGCGCGCGCTGTCGGCAGGCTCGCCAAGCACCTTGTCGGGCGGGTGCGTGTGCTCCTTCGCTTCGTCGAAGTCGAGCACCGCGGGCGCAGTTTCGTATTCCACCGACAGGCGGGCCGCCGCCTCGCGCGCGTGCTCGAGCGTGTCCGCCACCACCACGCCGATCGGCTGGTTGTTGTAGTGGACCTGGTCGTCCTGCAGCAGCGAGAGCACGCGGCCGATCGGCGGCTGGACCTTGCCCGATCTGGTCTCGTCCGGCAGGCGCGGTGCGTTCTGGTGGGTCATCACGAGCAGCAGGCCCGGCACCTGTTCGGCGCTGCCGGCGTCGATGCGCAGCACGCGGCCGCTGGGGATGGTGCTCGTCACCAGCACGGCATGCGCCATGCCGGGCAAGGTGTGCTCGGCCGCATAGCGCGCAGCGCCGCTTACTTTGGCCCAGCCGTCGGTGCGGTTGATCGGCTTGCCGAGAATGCTCATGCCATGCCTCCCGCCGTGCGCAGCGCGCGCTCGATGGCGCGCCGCGCCAGTTCGACCTTGAAGCCGTTATGGGCCAGCGGGCGCGCGTGTTCGACCGCCGCTTCGCTCGCGCGCTCCAGCACCGGCGCGGCCAGCGCTTGGCCGCGCAGCGTGTCCTCGGCCGCGAAGGCACGCCAGGGTTTGTGCGCCACGCCGCCCAGCACCACGCGCGCGTCGCGCACCACGCCGTCGTCGAAGTCCACGGCTGCGGCCACCGAGACCAGGGCGAACGCATAGCTCGCGCGGTCGCGCACCTTGAGGTAGTGGGTATTCGTGAAACGCGGCGGCGGCAGGTCGATTGCCGTGATCAGTTCGCCCGGGGCGATGACCGTGTCGTCCTGCGGGCGCTCGTCCGGCAAGCGATGGAAGTCGAGCACGGGCAGTGCGCGCTCGCCGCCGGGCTGCGCAATGCGCACCACCGCATCGAGCGCCACCAGCGCCACCGCCATGTCGGACGGGTTGACCGCAATGCAGTGCGCGCTGGCGCCAAGGATCGCATGGATGCGGTTGAAGCCATCGAGGGCGGCGCAGCCGGCGCCGGGCGTGCGCTTGTTGCACGGCCCGAGCGTGGGATCGGTGAAGTAGTAGCAGCGGGTACGCTGCAGCAGGTTGCCGCCCACGGTGGCCATGTTGCGCAGCTGGGCCGAGGCGCCGTTCAGGAGCGCGTCGGACAGCAGGCGGTAGCGCTCGCGCACCAGCGGGTGGTTGGCCGCGGCCGTGTTGGTGGCGGTGGCGCCGATGCGCAACGCGCCGTCCGGCAGCTGGCCGATGCCGGACAGGTCGAGGCGGCTCACGTCCACCAGCCGCAGCGGCTGTTCGATCCCGCTCTTGTACAGGTCGAGCAGGTTGGTGCCGCCGCCAATGAATTTGGTGCCGGGGTCGCGCCCGAGCTGCAGCGCATGCGGCACGTCGCGCGCGCGTTCGTACGAGATCGACTGCATGGCCTCCCCTAGGCTCCGGGCGCGGAGCGTTCGACCACGCCGCGGATCGCGGAAACGATGTTGGGATAGGCGCCGCAGCGGCACAGGTTGCCGCTCATGCGCTCGCGGATTTCGTCGTCGGTGAGTTCACCCGCAAGGAGCGTGTCGCCTTGCGTGAGGCGGCTTGCGTCGCCGCGAGCCACTTCGCCAAGCAGCGCCACCGCCGAGCAGACCTGGCCCGGGGTGCAGTAGCCGCACTGGAAGCCGTCGCAGTCCGTGAACGCCTGCTGCACCGGATGCGGCACGCCGAACTCGCCCAGCCCCTCGACGGTGACGATGTCGCGCCCCTCCTGCATGATCGCGAGCGTCAGGCAGGCGTTGATGCGCTGGCCGTCCACCAGCACGGTGCAGGCGCCGCACTGGCCGCGGTCGCAGCCCTTCTTGGTGCCGGTCAGCTCGAGCACCTCGCGCAGCGCGTCCAGCAAGGTGACGCGCGGCTCGATCATCAGGTCGTGCAGCGCGCCGTTGATGCGCAGCGTGACTTTCTGCGGCGGCACATGGGGCGCGGCGGCGAGCGGCTCGTGGACGGCGCGCTGGTTCAGTTGGTCTTCAGGCATGGCGGTGCTCTTTCAAGGAGTTGCGCGGAACGTGTCTGACCGGGGGCCAGGCAGGCGGTTCCCGTGCCGGGAGCGGGCGCCCCCACGGGCCGGCTTATCATCGCGCAAATCAAAAATCCGGGGAGCCCGGCTGACACCCGTTGCGTGTGCGGCTTGCCAGTGAAGAGTTCTATACTGGATATGTCCAACCAAGCGAGCCCGTCATGCGCAACGCACTCGTCCTCCTTGCTCCACTGCTGCTGTCCGCCTGCGTCGATGGCGCGGCCGGCTATCTGGTGGCTGGCACCGAGCGCGCGCTGGTGGTGCACGCGCAGCAGGACTATTTCTGGAGCAAGGACGTGAACCTGGACCTGATTGCGTCCAACCTGCCGGAATGCCAGCGGCGCTTTTCGTTAGGAAAGGTTCCGTCGGAACGGCTCGATGTCGCGCTGTATGCCAACGGAAATGGCATCTTCACCGTGCAGGCGGGCGAGCGGCTGCTGCGCGTGGAAACCAGCCGCTGCGGCCAGCTAGCCACGCCGGCGGCCGCAAGCGGCACGCCGCTTGGGGCGTTCCGGCTGATGGCGGACAAGCTGGTGTTCGTGGAAGCCGGTTCGACGACGATGGCGCTGCGCTGAGCCGCAAGGCCTGCTTACGGACGCAACCAGCCGCGCGCGATGGGCGCGGCCAGCACGCGGCGGTACACGGTTTCCATGGCCGGCACCAGGGTGGCGCACAGCGCGGCCGGAGTCCGCGTGTTGACCAGCGCCAGCATGCCAAGCGCGACGACCAGGGCGCCGATCATGTCAGCCGGGTAGTGCACGCCGAGGAAGACGCGCGACCACGCCACCACGATCGACACCGGCAACAGCCAGGTGCCGATGCGGCGCGCGTTGACGGATTGGCTGAAGGCAAGCACCAGCGAGACGGTGAACATGATGGTCGCGTGGTCACTGGGGAACGAGCTGTCCGGCGCGTGCTGCATGAAGGTGTGGCCGATGCCGGCGACGAACGGGCGCGGGTGGAACCAGAGCAGGCCGATGACGGCGTTGGCCGCCAGCGCGCCGGCGGTGGCCATGGCGGCGCGCACCGCCGCCTGGCGCTGCAGGCTGTCGCCGCCGAGCCACAGCAGCAGCAGCATCAGGGGCACCAGCAGGATCAGCCGCTCGGCGGCAAACAGGGCGGCGGACAGGGGCCAGCCGTGCAGGCCGGCGTGAGCGTTGAAGATGGAGAACAGGTAGAGGTTGAGGTGTTCGAGCATGATGGCCGCCGTCCGCATTGATATCGAAATGACAATAGATAGGACTAGCTTAACGCAAGCTGGACGGGGCTTGCCACGCGAAATCGCAACAGAGTGTTACAGGACGGGTTGATGTAGGGTGGGCAAGTTCCTTGCCCATGCGTTCAACTCACGTAAGCATGGCCTGTCAGGCGGAATTTGAACGCGTGGGCAGGAGAACCTGCCCACCCTACGCGCGTGTGTTGTTCTATCGCGGCCCAAGCAGTTTGTGCAGGCGGTCGATTTCCTTGCTGCGGCCGATCCGCTCCAGCGCCTGCTCGAGCAGGGTCTTGTCGCCGTCGCGCAGCATGGTCCATTGGGTGAAGTATTCGTGCACGGTGCGCCAGGGCGGGAACTCGGGCGGCATGCTGCGCCACGCCGCGCCGGAATCGAGGAAATACAGCACCGCGCAAAAGACGTCGTACAGGTCGTGCTTGCGCGGGCGCGTCTTGCGCCGCGCCGCTTCCAGCATGTCTCGGATGTGCTCGAACTGCTCGCGCGAGATGTCGCTCGGGAATTCTGGCCTGGCCATGTCGGTCGCCCCAAAATCCCTTGGAGACGCCCGATCTGGAACAGGTTCCCGAACCCCGCTCGAAATGGATCAGTCGCGCGCCAGTGCCAGGAATTCGGTACGCAGCGCCAGGTTCGGCTGCAGTTCGCCCAGCATGGCGGAGGTGATGGTTTCCTCGCCCGGGGTGCGGATGCCGCGGCTTTCCATGCACATGTGGCGGCACTTGACGACCACGCCCACCGCCTTGGGCTCGAGCGCTTCCATCAGCGCGTTGGCGATCTGAATGGTCATGCGCTCCTGCACTTGCAGGCGCTTGGCGAACACATCGACCAGCCGGGTCAGCTTGGACAGGCCGACGATCTTACCGTTGGGCAAATAGCCGACCGTGGCCTTGCCGAAGAACGGCGCCAAGTGGTGCTCGCAGTGGCTATAGACCGGGATGCCGCGCACCACGATCAGTTCGTTGTACTCCTCGGCGCCGTCCTCGAACGCCTTGAGGATCTCGACCGGGTCCTGGTCGTAGCCGGAGGTCCAGTGCTTCCAGGCTTTGGCAACGCGTGCCGGCGTCTCGTGCAGGCCGGGACGGTTCGGATCTTCGCCGAAGCTGGCCAGCAGGCGCCGCCAGTCGTTTTCGGTGAAGGCTTCTTTGTCAGACATGGTCAACCCTGATTTTCTGCGATTGCCGAGAGTATATAGAAAATGCGCGGAATCGACCGGAGAGGCCCATTCTTTGATCCAGCCGAACTCGTCATTTGCAGAAACGGGCTAGCGTTAGCGGGTACCTTTCCTGAGGAGAACACCCATGCTAGGCAGCACAGTCCTGGAAGTTGCCATCGGCTTAACTTTTTGCTTCGGCACCGTCGCGCTGATCGTCACCACCATTCAGGAAGCGCTGGCCTCGATCTTCCGGTTGCGCGCCAACACCCTGCTGGCGGGCATCAAGAGCATGCTCAACGACCCCGGCTTCACCCAGCTGGCCCAGGCCGTGTACGGCCACCCGTTGGTCAATCCGCACGGCGACGGCGCGGCGGCCGACGAACGCGACCTCAAGTCCAAGCCATCCTACATCGAGCCTGCCCACTTCGCGATTGCGCTGGTGGACACGATCCAGCAGAACGGGCCGGCCACCTACGAGGCGCTGGGCAGCGCGATCGAGCAGATTCCCGATCCGCAGGTCAGGCGCGTGCTGCAGGGGCTGTACAAGCGGGCGGCGGGGCTGGAGCAGTTCCAGACGCTGGTGGCGGGCTGGTTCGACAACGCGATGGAGCGCGTGTCCGGGGCCTACAAGCGCCAGCAACTCCTGATCTCGTTCCTGATCTCGCTGCTGGTCGCGATCTTTTTCAACGTGGACAGCATCCACCTGTTCCGCACGCTATGGCAGCATCCGGTGCTGTCGGCGGGCATCAACGGTGCGCCGGGCGCGCTCGACCAGGCCACGGTGCAGGCGTTCATGGCGCTGCCGATCGGCTGGACCAGCTTCCCGCCGCACCTGGACAACGCCTTCCTGCTGCAGGTGGCGGGCTGGCTGATGACCGCCTCGACCACGCTGTTCGGGGCGCCCTTCTGGTTCGACATCCTGCAGCGCGCGGTGCAGATGCGCGGGACCGGCAGCAAGCCAGAAGAAGTGGCGCGCGAGCGACGCCAGGCAGCGGGCACGACAGCGGCAGCGGCCGCCGCGAGCTAGCGGCCAGGGGGCCGGTGCGCGTCCACCAGCACGCTCGAAATCGAGATGTGGGGCACGCGTTCCGGCCACTCGTCGTGCGGCCCGAACCAGCGCGCCTCGCTGATCTCGTTCGGGTCAACGCGGATCTCGCCGTCAAGATAGTCGGCGGTGAAGGCAATCATCAGCGAGTGCGGGAAGGGCCAGGACTGGCTGCCGAAATAGCGCAGGTTCTGCACGCGCAGGCCCACCTCCTCGAACACCTCGCGGTGCACGGCTTCCTCGATCGATTCACCGGCTTCCAGGAACCCGGCCAGCGGCACAAAGCGCTTGGCCGGTGACTGCACGTGCATGGCGAGCAGGACCGAATCGCCCTTGCGGATCAGCACCATCATCGCCGGCGAAATGCGCGGATAGGCCATGTGGCCGCACGAGGGGCACTTGAAGCAGCGCTCGCCCGTGGCCTGTTCGGTGCTGCCGCCGCAGGCGCCGCAGAAGCGGTGGGTGCGCGCCCACTCGGCCACCTGGGCCGCGCGCGCGGCCACGCCAACCAGGGTCTCGTCCATGCTGCCGAACATCAGGCCGCGCAGCGGTTGCAGGGCGTAGCCGTCCGGGACCGTTTCGGTGTCGAGCCAGCCGGCCTGGGCATAGCGGCGGTCGAGCAGGCCGACCGGCTGCATCCGGCGCAAATCGAGGTCGAGGGCGCGCAGCACGTCCTGGCCAGGGAGGGCCAGGTCGTGCTCGCGCACCAGCAGCCTGTTGCCATGGAACAGGAAATTGAGCGGATCGTCATGCTCCTGCCGGACCAGGAGGGGCGTGAAGGTGGCGGGCGTTTGCAGCATCGTTGGTATCGTCGGAACAAGATGCCTTGATGATACCGTTTTCGCGCCGCGCCCGCCGGGCTCAGGGTCTTGCCAGCTTCTTGCCCAGGTCGTGCGCGGCCTTCAGGTGCTTGCCCAGCGCATCGCCATGCTTTTTCGCCAAGGTGGCAATGTCGCGGTCGGGCTCCTCCTGCGCATAGTGGCGGAACACCTTGGTGTCGCGCTCGTGCACATCGATGTTGTACTGGATCCAGCGCTGCTCGAAGTCGCGTCCTGACAGGCTGGACAGCTCGTCCACCGTCAGCTCCTGCTCGGGCCGGATCTGGCGCGGCACCTCCAGGCCCTTGCCGCTAGCCAGTTGTTCCAGCTCGCGGCCCATGCGGCCATGCTCGTCGATCATGGACTGGGCGAACTTCTTCACGTCCGCGTTCTCCGACTTCTCGATCGCGATCTCGCAAATCTGTATCTCCGCCATGGAATCCTGCATCGCCTCGATCAGGAACTCGTTGCCGCCGGTGTAGCGCTGGCCGCCCTCGCGGCGCGCATGGGCCGGCTCCTTGTGCGCGCCTTCTTCCCTGGCCCCGGCCTGCTTGCCGCCGGGGCGCGCTTCGTCCTTGCCGGCGGCGGCTTCGCGGCCCGCCGCCGGCGCGCCGGCCACCTCGTCGGGCAGGCGGCCGAAGGCCTGGCTGACGTCGGCCGGGGTCTGGAACTGTTCATCCGGCAGCTGCTCGAGCGAGGCGCACACGTTCTCGTCCGCGCCCTCGCGCCTGGCCGTATCGAGCAGCGTTGCTTTGGAAGCCGGGTAGTCGACGCCCTTCAGGTACTTCTGGATCTGGATCGGATTGACGCGCGCCATGATGCCCTCCCTTGGCAATGGACTGAAAAAACAGGTCTGACCTCGTTGCGGCGCACAGGTTTCGCGCTTTTGCATGCGCTCGCCACGAACTATTTGGAACTCATCATGCTCAAAGGGGGGCTGGACCGCTTCACCGCTTGCGCCAACCAACCAGGAGAACAAGATGAACGATGGCCCCGTGGTGCTGGGACTGAACCGCACGCAAGATGCGAGCGCCTGCCTGCTGCACGGGTCAACGCTCATCTGGGCCATCCAGAAAGAGCGGCTCACGCGCCGCAAGCACCACTGGGGCCGGCCGGGCGACCTGCGCAACATCTACCGCGAACGCCTGCCCGGGCTCGACCGGCCCATCGACGTGCTGGTCGAATGCTTTTCATCCGACGAAGAGGTGGCGCGCCTGCCCGAGTACGAGGCCGAGCTGCAGCAAACCTTGCGCCTTGCGCCCGGCTGCCGGCGCGTGCGCATCTCGCACCACCTGGCGCACCTGTACAGCGTGTTCCATCCGTCGCCATTTCACGAGGCGGCGGTGATGGTGGTGGACGGCCAGGGCAGCCCCGTGTCCGAACTGACCGAGCACTGGAGCGGTGCGGCGGCCGTGCCGGGCGACTGGCGCGAGGTGTCGTCGTTCTACCGCGCCAGCCGCGAGCGCATCGACTGCATCGGCAAGCAGGTGTGGGACCGCGACGAGCACCGGCTGGCGGGGCTGGGCATGTTCTACTTCATGCTCACCCAAACCATGTTCCCGGGCGAGGGCAACGAGGGCAAGGTGATGGGGCTGGCGCCGCACGGCAACCGGGCCGCGTTTTCGCTGCCGCCGCTCGACGTGGACGGCGGCCAGGTCAGCGTGCCGGCCGCGTGGCGCGCGCTGCTGGACGAGCGCAAGCGCTTTCGCTACGGCTCGCCCGGGGTGCGCTTTTCCGATTGCGCCAACCTGGCCGCCGCCGGCCAGCACGCGTTCGAGGAGGCGCTGCTGCAGGTGGCGCGCTGGCTGCACGCGGCCACCGGGTCCGAGCACCTGTGCTTTGCCGGCGGAACCGGGCTGAACTGCTCGGCCAACGAGCGGCTGCTGCGCGAGACGCCGTTCCGGCAGGTGTTCATTCCGCCCGCGCCCAGCGATGCCGGCACCGCCCTTGGCTGCGCCGTGTACGGCCTGGCCGAACTGGCGGGCGCGCAATGCGAGTTCCGCTGGACCAGCGATTACCTCGGCCCGGAGCCCGCGCTGTCGGCCATCGAGGCGGCGGTGTCCGATGCGCCCGACCTCATCGTCGAGCGCCTGCGCGGGCGTGGCGCGCTGTGCGAGCGCATGCTCGACCTGCTGTGCGCCAACAAGGTGGTCGGGCTGTTCCAGGGCAGGAGCGAATTCGGGCCGCGCGCGCTCGGGCACCGCAGCATCCTGGGCAATCCGCGCCACGGCTACATGCGCGACTGGATCAATGCACGCGTCAAGCAGCGCGAGTGGTTCCGCCCGCTCGCGCCCATGGTGCTGGAAGAGCATGCGGCCGACTTCTTCGAGCTGGCGGGGCCGTGCCGCTTCATGCAGTTCGCGGCGCCTGTTCGGCCGGCGCTGGCGTCGCTGGTGCCGGCGATCACCCATGTGGACGGCACCGCGCGCCTGCAGACCGTGGGCCCGCAGGACGATCCGCTGCTGCGCTCGCTGCTGGCCGGCTTTCATGCGCGCACCGGCATTCCGGTGCTGCTCAACACCTCGTTCAACGGCAAGGACGAGCCGATCGTCGAGACGGCGCTGGATGCCATCACCTCGTTCCGGCGCATGCCGCTGCATGCGCTGGCGATGCCGCCGTTCTTGCTGCGCAAGCGCATCGAGCCGGAGCTGCCCGAATGATACGCGGCTACCCGGGCCGCGCCAGTGTCCTGCCGGGCGAGCGGCTGGTGCTGCACGTGGCCACCGACAGCCCGCGCTTTCACGTGGGCTTTTACCGGTGGGCCGACGGCCCGCAACTGCTGTGGCAGAGTGAATGCCTGCCCGGCGAGCGCGCGCCCGAGCGCGGCGCGGCCGAGGACTGGCGCTGGCCGCCCTACACGTTCACGGTGCCGGCGGACTGGCCTTCCGGGGTGTACATCGCCCATTTGCAAGAGCCGGGCGGCAGACCGCTCGACCTGGCGCTGGACACGGCGGCCGTGCTGTTCGTCGTGCGCGGAATGCGCCAGGGCGGCATGCTGTACAAGCTGCCGCTGGCGACCTACCACGCCTACAACTGCACCGGCGGCGGCTGCTATTACCTCGATCCGCCCCGTTCGGCCGATCCGCCGGGGGCACGGGTCTCGCTGCAGCGGCCCGGGGGCGGCATCGGCGGCACCGTCTGGTGCGCGCCCGACCACTACGACGCCAGCTCGCCGCGCCAGACCTTCGCGCACTGGGACGCGCGCTTTCTGCGCTGGCTGGCGCGCAAGGGCTACGCGCCCGAGTGCTGCACCGACCTCGACCTTCACGACGATCCCGAGCTGTTGTACCGCTACCGCTTGCTGGTCTCGGCCGGGCATGACGAGTACTGGAGCGAACCGATGCGCGACGCGGTCGAGGACTTCACGCGGCGCGGCGGCAACCTTGCGTTGTTCGCCGCGAACGTGTGCTGGTGGCGAATCCACCTGGTGGACGGCGGCACGGCCATGGTTTGCCACCAGGGCGGGCCGCGCGGCGCGCGCGACCACTGGTGGCCGCAGGGCGGCGCGGGTCGTCCCGAGGACGGCTTGTCCGGAGCCAGTTACCGCCACGGCGGGGGCTGGTGGGACGGTGCGCGCACCACCGCCGGCTACATCGTCCAGCAGCCGGCCCACTGGGTATTCGAGGGCACGGGACTTGCGCGCGGCGAGGCATTCGGCCAGCACACCTGGCCGCCGCTGGCCGGCTATGAATGCGACGGCGTGCCGCTGGACAGCTTCGATCGCGCAACCGGCATGGCGACCCTGTCGGCCTGGCGCGACGAGGAAGGCACCCCGGCCGACTACCAGTTGCTGGCCGCCTGCCCGCTCGACGCGCGCTGGCAGGAGCTGCCGCCGCGCGCGCGCCATGGCGCCGGCGAAGGCGTGCACGCGGCCGCAATGGGCCTGTTCACGCGGCCAGGCATGGTGTTCGCGGCCGGCACCACCGACTGGGCGCAGGTGCTCGACAGCGGGCGCGACCAGCGGGTCGAGCGCATCACCCGCAACGTGCTCGACCGGCTGCTGAGAAGGTGAGCAATGCCATGGACGAGCAGAGCATCCGCCCGCCGCTGCCGCGCTTCGTGCAGATCGAGCCGGTTGGCCAGTGCAACCTGCGTTGCCGCATGTGCCCGGTCCAGTTCCGCGCCGACGGCCAGGCCGGACCGCCCGCCTTCATGGCCGAGGACACCTTTCGCGCGCTGCTCGACCAGTTTCCGGCGCTGGCCGAGCTGCACCTGCAAGGGCTGGGCGAGCCGCTGATGCACCCGCGCTTCTTCGACATGGTCAGCCTCGCGGCGGCACGGGGTATCCGCGTCTCGACCAACACCAACATGACGGTGATGACCGACGAACAGGCGCAACGCTGCGTGCACAGCGGGCTGGACACCCTGCACGTGTCGATCGACTCGGCCGACCCGCGCGCGTACGCCTGGGTGCGCGTGGGCGCGCGGCTGCCGCTGGTGCTGCGCAACCTGCGGCGCGTGCTGGCCGCCCGGACCGCCGCGGGGGGGCGCCAGCCCCGCATCGTGCTCATCGCGGTGCTGATGCGCAGCACGCTCGACGGCCTGCCCGCCCTGGCGCGCCTGGCGGCGGAACTGGGCGTGGACAGCCTGGCGGTCCAGCAGCTGTGCCACGACTTCAGCGAGGACACGCTGCCCGAACGCTACCTGCCGATGCGCGCGTTCATCGACGCCGAACTGCTGGGCAACACCGACCGCGCGCATGCGGAAGCCGTGTTCGACGCAACGCGCGCGACCGCGGCGGCGCTTGGCCTGGCCCTGCGCCTGCCGCGCCTGGCGCCGCGCCCCCACGCCCCGCAGGTGCCGGGGCCGGCGCGCTGCGACTGGCCATGGCGCGGCACCTACATCAGTTACGACGGCAAGGCCATGCCCTGCTGCATGGTGGCAACGCCGGACCGGATATCGATGGGCGACATGGCCCGGCAAGGCGTGGCCGCGGTCTGGGCCGGCGAGCGCTATGCGGATTTCCGCGCGCGCTTGTCCTCGTCCGAACCGCCCCAGGTGTGCGCCGGCTGCGCCATTTACCGGGGAACCTTCTGATGGAGGAAACTGTGAACCGCCGACCACTGCTGCACCGGCTCGAAGTGCGATCCGTCGTCGTGTTCCGCGCGCTGCAGCTGGGCGACATGCTGTGCGCAGTGCCGGCGCTGCGTGCATTGCGCAGCGCGCTCACCGACGCCCACATCACACTGGTGGGCCTGCCCTGGGCCGGCCAGTTTGCCGAGCGCTTCAGCCGCTACATCGACGAGTTCATCCCCTTCCCCGGCCACCCGCTGCTGCCCGAACAACCGGCTCGGCAACACGACCTGACGTCCTTCTACGCCGAAATGGGCGCGCGCGACAACAGCCTGGCCATCCAGATGCACGGCAGTGGCGACATCACCAACGAGATCGTGGCCGGCTTTGGCGCGCATGCGATGGCAGGTTACACGCGGGGCGACCCGGTGTGCACCGACACCACCGCGCTGCTGCCCTATCCCGAGACCGGTACCGAACCGGAGCGGGTGTTGGCGCTGGTGGAGAAGATTGGCGCTCACCCGGCAGGCAAGCACCTGGAATTTCCCCTGTCTCCGAAAGACGAGCGCGAGCTGCACGACAGCGGCGTTGCCGAAGGGCTTGAGCCCGGTAGCTACATTTGCGTGCATCCCGGCGCGCGCTATCGCGACAAGTGCTGGCCGCCGGAACGGTTCGCCGAGGTGGCCGACCAGCTGGCCGATGAATTCGGCGTGGACGTGGTGCTGACCGGATCGGCCGCCGAGGCCGCTCTGGCCGGGCAAGTGGCGGCGCACATGCGCAACCACGCGGTCAACGCTGCCGCGCCCATCTCGATCGGCGCCATGGCCCACCTGATGCGCGGCGCCCGTCTACTGGTGTGCAACGACACCGGCGTGTCCCACCTTGCCGCCGGGCTCAAGCTCAAGAGCGTCGTCATCTTCAGCAAGGCCGACATCGCGCGCTGGGCGCCGCTGGACCGGCACAACCATCGCTGCATCTGGGACCCCGGCGCGGAAAGGGCGGCCACCGTGCTGCAGCACGCGCGCGCCTTGCTCTCCGGCGCGGAACCCGACAGCGAGCGCGCGACAGGGATGTGGCCGTACTGGTGATGGCGGGACGGCGCGCGATCTCCGCTGCCGCGGTGCTGGCGCGGACCGTCGAAGGCCTACCGTTGGCAGGTTTCACACGCGGGCGATCTGACGTGAGGTGAACGCGTGGGCAGCGAGCTGCAGCCGGACGCGAGCGCTGCAGTTCCCAGCTTGACTGGACCCGGTCGAGTGTGTGGGCAGGTCCTCCTGCCCACCCGTTCAATCTGCGCTGGAGAGCCCGCGCCGGCTCCCGGGTGCAAGCGTCTGGATCGGCACGTGCGCTTTAACTGGCGCTGCGCAGCAGCGACACCGCCAATTCCGTCACCTGTTCAACCGGCACGTCCGACACGAAGCTCGGATCGTGCGGGCAGCGGTAGCGCACATTCTCGGCGCCGCACACAGGGCAGTGCAGGCGCAGCGACAGCGCGGAGCGCAGCAAATGCTGGCGCAGCGGCGTGCCATCGATCAGGTTGGTGAACCAGAAGATGCCCACGCTCGGCGTGCCGATCGCCAGCGCCAGGTGCAGTGGGCCGGTATCGTTGGATACCATCAGCGCCGCGCCGTCCAGCAAGCCGCACAGGCCCGCCAGCGACAGCCGGCCGGTCAGGTCGATTGCCGGCCACGCCATTGCATCGATCACCGCGCGGACCACGGCAGCCTCGCTGGCCGTGCCGTTGACGGCGACCGCCGCGCCGGCCTTGGCCAGCGCGGTGCCCACCGCGGCAAAGGACTCCGCCGGCCAGCAACGCCGCGGATCGGTGGAGCCCGGCTGCAGGACGGCGAGCGGACGCCCCGCGCAGACCCGGAATACCTTGGCCGCCTCGGCACGGTCGGCCTCGGTGACGGCGAATTCATCGCCCAAGGGCGGCGGCGGCGCGCCCGCCAGTGCCGCTACTTCGAGCAGGGCAAGCCTGCGGTTGTTCGGCACCGCGTAACGAACCCAGCGATCCAGCGGCGGCGCATCGTCGGCCCGGTGGCCGACCGCGAGCCGGGCGCCGAAGCGCTGGACGAATGGATTGGAATAGCGTCCACCGCCAAACAGCTGTACAGCGAGGTCAATACGCGCGGCCTGCATCTGTTCGAGGAAGGCCGCAGCCGCGCTGTCGCCGCATGGGTCGTCCGCGGCCAGGCCCACGCCCGGATACGGCGGCATCAGCACCACCTTGTCCACCGGCCCGGGCCGCCCATGCAGGAGTGCGCATTGCCAGGGCTGGCCGACCAGCGCCAGCTCGGCTTGCGGGTAGGCCAGGCGCAGTGCGTGCAGTGCCGGCAAGGTGAACACGAAGTCGCCGACCGAATGCGGCACGAGTACTGCGATCCTGTTCACGTTGTCGAGCTTGTCGCGAACCTGCGCCGGCGCCTGCAGCTGTGCCTGCGCCGCCACTGCGGCCCCGGCAACGCTGCCAGATGCACGGGACGTGCCGCGTGTGTTCGCTTGTGCGCGCCGGCTGCTCATGCCGTCCGGTCCTGCCCGCAAGCCGCGCTGTGCCCGCCAAGCAGCACCTGAGGCGCATCGACCTCGCGCGTGTCCACCGTGGTCGGCAGCTCCATGTGGTAGGCGCCGGACGGAATCAGTCCGCATCCACCGTAGCGCTCCATCACGCGCAGCTGGGCCACCACGTCCTCGCCGCAATGCTCGGCAGGCAGGTCGCGCCAGAAATCGAAACCGCCGCACGCGCGCAGCCTGGCGGTATCGAACAGTACGCAGCCGCCGACCCACGCGACCCGGTAGTGGCGCTCGGTGTCGCGCGTCAGCCCCAGCCGCCCCTGCACGTGAAACAGGTTGGCCGCGCTGTGCAGGTGGTGCCGCGCCCACGCCTGCCCGTCCGGCCGCACCACCTCGGGCAGCACCGGGCCGTCCCAGAACGCAATGTGCTCCTGCCACGGCCGCACCTGCCCCAGGTAGCTGAGCCCGTGCAGCGCGCTGCCGACAAAACCGCAGCCCTGGGCGACAAGCGAACGGTACAGCCGCTCCACCAGGTCGGGCTCCAGGATCACGTCGTCGTCCACGAACAGGCAATAGGGCGCCTGCGCCTGCGCCAGCAGGAAGGCGCGCTGTTCGGCCATGCCGCGCCGCGGCAGGTGGCGCAGCGTTTCCACCGGGTGGCCGCGCGCCGTCAGGTAGCGCAGCACGGCCGCGACCTGAGCGTCGTCATACACGCTCGCGCCATCGGACTGGTCGGACACGACGATGCGCAGCGGCCCGGCGGACTGCGCGCCCAGCGCGGTAAGGGTGACGGCCAGCGCCGCCGGCCGGTTGCGGGTGGGGACCAGCACGTCCACCGGCAGCGGCTTCACGGCGCCGCCTTTCCGGCCTCCGCGCCCTGCCCGGCTGCCTGCACATACAGGCAGGGGTTGAGGGCCGGATCGTTGTACATCTTGAACTGGCGGTAGACCTTGAAATAGGTGTCGCCGGCACGCGCCTCGCCAAGCAGCCGGTCCAGGCAGCCGGCCAGGTCGCGCCGCTGTGCGAGCAACTGCTCGAGCTTGGCGCCGCAGGCCTGCACATGGGCGGCGCCAGCCTGCACGCGCTCGGCCTGCAGCCGCATGTGGTGGATCTTGAGGGCGAGGATCGACAGCCGGTCCACCATGGCGCCCGCCGTTTCGCTGGACAGGCGCGCGCCGGGCTGCTTGCGCACGTGCGCCAGCCCGGCCAGGATCGCCTCGTCGATCGCCTCGACCGCGTCGTTGCGCTCCTGGTTGTGCTGGTCGATCAGGCGCTTGCTCGCGGCGATGTCGCTGGCGGGCACGTTGCGCCGGCGCGCGCGGTCTTCCTCGCGCCACAGCAGGCAGTTGCAACGGTGGTTGGCGCCGATCCAGTGCCAGGCGCCGGGCAGGCCGGGCGGCAGCGGCGCGGGCCAGCCGGCACGCGCCAGTTCGCGGTCGTGGAACCGCACGATCGCCCACGCATCGAGCATGGCTTGCATCTGCGCCCTCCCTTCAGTTTGGCGGTGTCAACGCCCACGTTGGAGAAGGCTGAGCCGCCTGAAGTTCTGCGCAACGGCCCCGGCGCATTTGGCGCAGCGCAAACACCTGGCCGTGACGCGCCCTACCATCGTTCCAATGGACCCGCCCGACACCGCCTCCCCCTATCCGCGCCCGCAGCTGGTGCGCGCCGGCTGGGCCAGCCTGGACGGCTGGTGGGAGTTCGCGTTCGACGACCAGGACCGCGGCCTGGACGAAGGCTGGTACGACGGCCGCCCGCTGGCGCGCCGCATCCGGGTGCCGTTCCCGTACCAGTCCGGCACCTCGGGCGTCGGCACGCGCGAGGTGCACGAAATCATGTGGTACGGCCGCAGTTTCGAGGTGCCCGCCGGCTGGACCTTCGGCGAACTGCTGTTGCACTTCGGCGCCGTCGACTACGCGGCCGAGGTCTGGGTCAACGGCCGCATGGCCGGGCGCAACCGGGGCGGGCACGTGCCGTTCTACTTCAATATTGCGCCCTACCTGCGGCCCGGCGCCAACCGCATCGCGGTGCGCGTCGAGGACCGGCAGGATCCCTACCAGCCGCGCGGCAAGCAGTCCGCGTCGGGCAAGCCGGTGCGCATCTATTACTGGTGCACCAGCGGCATCTGGCAAAGCGTCTGGCTCGAGCCGGTGCCGGCGGTGCGCATCGACCACCTGCGCATCCTGTCGGCCCAGCCCGACGGCATGCTGGCCGTGCAGGCCAACCTGCACGCGCCGTTCGGCGCCTGGGAAGCCGAGCTCGACGTGTTCGACGGCATCGAGTCCGACCGCCTGATCGCGCGCACCCGCGCCGGCACCCACGCCGCCCACATCGTGCTGTCCACGCGCATCGCCTCGCCGCAGCCGTGGACGCCCTCCAACCCGCACCTGTACCGGCTGCGCGTGCGCCTGTACCACCAGGGCGCGCTGCTCGACAGCGTGGAGTCCTACACCGGCCTGCGCAAGATCGAACTGCGCGACGGCTATTTCCACCTGAACGGGGAGCGCATCTTTCTGCTGATGGTGCTCGACCAGGGCTACTGGCCCGACACGCTGCTGGCCGCCCCGTCCGACGCCGCGCTGCGCGCCGACATCGGCTGGATCAAGCGCTTCGGCTTTAACAGCGTACGCAAGCACCAGAAGATCGAATGCGAGCGCTGGCTCTACTGGTGCGACCGCATGGGCCTGATGGTATGGGAGGAAATGCCCAACGCGCGCGGCTGGTCCACCAAGGCCGAGGAAAGGCTGCTGATCGAATGGCTGCGCGCGATCCTGCGCGACCTGAACCACCCGTCGATCATCGCCTGGGTGCCGCTGGTGGAAAACCTCGGCTTTCCCGAGCTAAAAATGCATCCCGAACAGCACTCCTACCTGGAACAGATGGTCGGGCGCACCCGCATGCTCGATGCCACGCGCCCGGTGATCGACAACGACGGCTGGCACCACACCGACCTGACCGACGTCTGCACCATCCACGACTACACCTACCCCGTCGACAAGCTGCTGGCGCGCTACACCGACACGCTGCGCACCGGGCGCCCGCCCGACAAAGGCTGGTCACGCGACACCTCGCTGTTCCTCGACGGCGCGCGCTACCGCGGCCAGCCGATCGTGCTGTCCGAAGTGGGCGGCTACCTGATGGAAGCGTCCGAGGTGGCGCCCGAACGGCGCGACCGGCTGTACGACGCCTACGGGGTAGTGCGCAGCGATGGCGAGCTGGCCGAGCGCTACCGCGTGCTGATGGAGGGCCTGGCCACGCTGCCGTTCCTGGCCGGGGTGTGCTACACCCAGCTGGCCGACATCGAGCACGAGCGCAACGGCTTGCTGACCGCAATGCGCGAACCGAAGATCGACCCCGACGAGGTGCTTGCGCTGCACCGCCGCCTGTGGCCCACCGCCTGAGTGTTGAGTCAACACGTCGGCCCCGCAAAAGGCGGGAACGACGGTTCGACACTGAATACAGACAGCGCAAAGAAAAGAGGCGCCCCGCGGGGCGCCTCTGTGGCGGAGACAAGCGCGCTTACTTGAGCAGGCGAGCCCGGTTGGCGACCCAGGCGATGGCCAGCGCCAGCGCGCCGATCCATGCGATCGCGGCCTGCATGCCCAGCCCTTGAGCGATGGCGCCGATCGCGGGCGGCCCCATCAGGCTGCCGGTGTAGGCCATGCTGGCCACGCCGGCCAGCGCCATCGGGCCCTGCGCGCCGGCGGCCGAGAACACGAACGGGAACACCAGCGACAGGCCAAGGCCGGCCACGGCAAAGCCAAACAGCGCGCAGAATGCGTTGGGCGAGAGCACGGCGAAGAACAGGCCGGCCGCGCCGAACATCGCACCGCCGGTCACCAGCGGCTTGGCGCCGTAGCGCGCCTTCAGGCGGTCACCGCACATGCGCGAGGCAAGCATCATCACCGAGAACGACGACAGGGCCAGCGGCGCCAGGCCGTCGGTGGCGTGGAAGTGTTCGCGCAGGAACACGCCGCTCCAGTCGGCAATGCTGCCTTCGGCCATCGAGCCGAGGAAACCGATCGCGCCCAGCAGCGCAAGCGGGCCGCGCGGCAGCGCGAATTTCTTCTTCTCGACGTGTTCGGCGGCGTCGTCGATGTCCAGCACCTGGCAGGCGCCCCACAGCACCAGGGCCAGGGGACCGGCCAGCATGACGAAGTGGGTGGCCGGGGCAATGTGCAGGCTCGCCATCAGGCTGCCCAAGGTCGCGCCCGCCAGGCCACCGGCGCAGCCCAGGCCGTGCAGTCGGGACAGTTCCGACTTGCCACTCTGCTTTTCGCGACGGGTGGCGGCCGAGTTGACGGCCACGTCGAAGGTCGAGGCGGTAATGCCGAGCATCAGCACGGACAGCATCAGGCGCGACACGGTGGGCGCCATGCCGATCGAAACCAGGTCGGCCAGCAGCGCCAGGCCCGACACCAGCAGCGTCTTGCGGGCGCCGTAGTTGCCCATCAGCCAGGACGAAATTGGGTAAGAAACGACGGCGCCGAGGCCGCCGCACAGCAGCACCATCGACAGTGCGGCGTGCGACACGTGCACGCCGGCGGCCAGCGCCGGAATGCGGCCCGCCCACGATCCCATGATCAGCCCGAACAGGGCGAACAACAGGGGCAGGGCGAAGCTTTGGATTTGTACTTGGGTGAGCGAAAAGCGTTGGCTGGAGACAGGAGTTTGCATTGTTCCGGTTGGTCGGTTGGGCGGGCCTGCGGGGCAGGACGTTTCAACTTCGTTCAGTAAAGAACTGCTAACAGGGCCTAAAAATGCGAAACGCCAACCGAAGTGGTTGGCGTCAGGAATAATTTACGGGAGGAATTTTAAAGAGTTTTTCGGCCGTCTGCTTTGCCAACCGGAAAAAAATTTGCGTGCGTTGCGAAGCTTGCAGCAGTTGATTTTGAACACACAACATGCGAAGAAATTGCGCCACGTCACCTCCGCCAGGATCAGCCTGGTTTAGGTTTGAATCTTCCATTCGGAAACTAACTGCATCCGAGAAGCAAATGAGGAGGTGGGCGATGGCCACGACTTCAACCCTGCTGCGCGTGCTGCGCCTGGCGATGGTCCCGGCGGCGCTGCTCGCGGCTGATACCTGGGCCGCGAACCATCCCGCGGCGACGCACAAGGGCGCCACCACCGAGCCCGGCCTGCAATGCCAGCAGGTGCGCTACCTGCGCCCGCCGCCGGGCGACCTGGCGCGGGCAGGCGGGCCGGCACGCTGCGATGCCGCCGCGCTGTATTACGACACCCGCGCGATGCACCGGCCCGGCGACGCCGACTGGGACAAGGTGCGCGAGTGCGCTTTCCGCACCGGCGACAGCGCGGTGTTGATGATGTTGTATGCGAACGGCGCGGGCGTGGCGCCCAACCTCGGGCTGGCGATGAAGTACGCGTGCGCCATGCCATCCACGCCGGCCGAACTGCGCAACCGGCTGGCGCGCCTGAAGCGGCGCGACGCGCGCACGGTGTTCGACCAGTGCGACGACGCCGGCCCGGCGCTGCGCGACTTTTGCGCCGCCGCGCGCGAGCGCCAGGGCGACCGCCTGCGCAATGACGACCTGGCCGCGCTCACGCGCGCGTGGACACCGAAGGAACGCGTCGGGCTGGACATGGTGCGCGAGGCGATGCAGCACTTTGCCGAGCATCGCGGCGACTACGAGACCGACCAGGGCAGCCTGGCCCGCGCGCGCCTGCGCGCCGAGGCCCTGAGCGCGGAGCTGGACCGCTTCAACGAGGACCTGTCCGAATTCCAGCGCGGGAAGACGCCACGCTTTAGCGAGGGCGAATACAAGGCGCTGGACGACAAGATGAACCAGTTGTACCAGCAGTTCATGCAGGCCGTGCCCGGCCCGGACTCCTACCTCGGCTCGATCCGCAAGTCGGGGGTCGAGAAGACCCAGCGTGCCTGGCTCGCCTACCGCGACGCGATGGAGCTGTTCGGCTCGATCAAGTACCCGGACGTGCCGGCTTCCGGCTGGCGCGCGCTGCTCACCAGCCGCCGCATCCGCCAGCTGGACGAGCTGGAAGCGGCGGCCGAAGGCCGCTAGGCCGTGCCATCCTCGGCCCAGCGCGCCGCCAGGTAGTCCAGGAAGCTGCGCGCAACGGGCCCCAGCGCGCGCGCCGGATAGACCGCGTACACGCCGGTCTCGCGCCCGGCCCACGCAGGCAGCACCTGCACCAGCTCCCCGGCGCGCATCGACGGCGCCATCGTCACCGCCGAATGGAAGGCGATGCCATGCCCGTCCACCGCCAGCTGGCGCACCGCGTCGCCGTTGTCGGCCCGCGCGCGCGGACGCGGACGCACCAGCCGCTCGCCCTCCGGGCCAAACAAGCGCCAGGCCTCGCCGTCGTGGCTTGCGGTCGAGACCAGGCAATCGTGCCGCGCCAGATCGTCCACGCTCGCCGGTTCGCCATGCCGCTGCAGGTACCCGGGCGCGGCGACCAGAATGCGCCGGTTCGGCAGCAGCTTCTTCGCGATCAGGGTCGAGTCCTCGAGCCGGCCGATGCGGATCGCCAGCGTCACGCCTTCGCCGACGATATCGACGTAGCGGTCGGTCATGATTAGATCGATCTCGATCTGCGGGTAGGCGCGCATGAACCCGGACAGGTGCGGCACCACGTGGCTGCGCCCGAACACCAGCGGCGCCGACAGGCGCAGCGTCCCCTGCGGCAGTTCGTGCTCGTCGCGCAGCCGCTCCCAGGCCCCGCGCAACTGCTCGAAGCCGGCCGCGCAGTCGGCGTAGTAGCGCTGCCCGGCCTCGGTGAGCGACATCGCGCGCGTGGTGCGGTTGATGAGCACGATGCCCAGCGCCGCCTCGAGCTGCTTGACCAATCGGCTCACCGACGACGGCGTCATCCCCAGCTCGCGCGCCGCCCTGGCAAAGCTCTGGTGCCTGGCCACGGTGACAAAAGCGCGCACCAGCGCCAGCGATGGCTCCTGCATTCGGTCCTCCTGCGAATGAATGAATTGCTTACCCAGCTATTATCGCCACAAATCGAGATTATTAGAATGTCCTTCTCATCACAGGAGAAACACATGGACATCGCAGAGCGCGCCCTCGCCTTCCACGACCTGCACTCCCAACCCGCGCCACTGCGCCTGCCCAACGCCTGGGATGCCGGCAGCGCGCGCCTGGTCGAACACCTCGGCGCGCAAGCGATCGCCACCACCAGCGCGGGCGTCGCCTGGTCGCTCGGCTACCGCGACGGCGACGTGCTGCCGGTCGGTCAGCACCTCGCGGCCATCGAACGCATCGCGCGCATGCTCACGGTGCCGCTGTCGGTGGACATCGAAGGTGGCTACGCGGACGACCCGCACCAGGTGGGCGAGCACGTGGCGCGTTTCATCGCGGCCGGCGCGGCCGGCATCAACATCCAGGACGGCGCCGGATCGCCGGAGCGGCTGTGCGAGAAGATCGAGCAGGCGCGCAAGGCGGCGCAGCGGCTCGGGGTCAAGCTGTACATCAACGTGCGCACCGATGTGTACGCGCGCGGCCTCGTCGAGCCGCAGGCGCGGGTGGCAGAGACGCTCGATCGCGCGCGGCGCTACGCCAGCGCGGGCGCGGACGGCCTGTTCGTGCTGGGCGTGGTCGATCGCGAGGAGATCCACGCGATCGCCGCCGGCACTCGCCTGCGCCTGAACGTCATCGCCTGGCCGGGCCTGCCGCCGGTGGCCGAACTGGGTGCGCTGGGCGTGCGCCGCGTCAGCGCCGGCTCGTGGTTGCCGCAGCAGCTGTGGGCGCGCACCACCGAACTGGCAAGCGGCTTTTTGGCCGATGGCCGCTCGCAGCCGTTGATCGAAGGCGCCGCGCCCTACGCGCAGGTCAACGGCTTCTTCTGACCTGCCGCTACAGTGCCTTGAGCGTATAGAACGAGCCGTCGGCCGGGAACCTCACCTCGCGCGACTTGCCGTCCGCGGCCTTGATGTCGTGGATCGTCAGCGCCAGCTTCCACTCGCCGTGCCCGAAGCGCTGCTTGGCCAGCTGGAGTTCGCGGCCTGCCGCGTTCTTCCAGCGGTAGCGCGGCTGCGGGCCGCTCCTGTCCATCCCGTTCAGCCAGATGATATTGGCGGTCCAGCCCGAGAAGTTCCACCACAGGTCGCTCTCCGGCGAGTGCGGCGTCAGGTCGTCGCGCCCCACGGGCCACTCGCCCAACTGGGCCGAGACGTGCAGGTTCAGCGGCGCGGCCAGCTTGCCGGTACTGACCTGCATGTCGAGCTGCCCCATGCTGCCGGGCGGGTAGGTGTAGCACAACCAGACGTGATGCTCGTCTTGGTATACGTACAGCGTCACGCCGCTGCCGGCGTCGATCGCCTGCGCGGGCAGGCGCGCGTACTCGGAACAGTCGCCGTCAACCAGCGGGGTCGGATGGCTGGCCGCACGCGCGGGCAGCGCCAGGAACAAGGGGAACACCAGAAGCGTCAACGCAAGCGCACGAAGCATGTGATTCTCCTTTCATCAGTGGTCAACAGCCTGTATTGCCCCGCACCCGCGGTGGCTCATTCGGTGTCGGTCGTGCGCAAGGGCTGTTCGCTCATGCCCCACAGCCGGTAGGCCCAGAATCCCTCGTCCTCGAAGGTGCGGCGGCGCAGCTCCTCGGGCGGAAAGCCGGTGATGCGCACCGTCTGGCGGCACAGGTGCGACTGGTCCGAATAGCCGGCGCCGTCGGCCAGCTCGCTCCAGTTGGGCCGCCCCGAGCGTTCGGCCACCACCGCATCGAAGAACACGCGCTCGGCGCGGCTGATCCCGTGCAGCTCGCGCAGCGGCAGGCCGGCCCAGTGCTTGATGCGGCGCTCGACCTGGCGCAGGCTGCGTCCCAGCCCGGAGTTCGCGGCCCGCATCATCAGGTTGCGCGTCCAGTCGGCATATGCGCGCGCCGGCAGCCAGCTCTCGGGCCGGCGCCGCTGCCACAGCGGGTCGAGGAACTGCTCGATCAGCGCCACCCGCGCATCGTCGTCCGGCGCCGCCTGCACCGCCGCGCACATCGCCAACCATTCGCCATCGAACACCTCGGCGGCCGGGACGATCCGGTTGACGTAATCGCCGGGATCGATCCCGAGCAGGTGCGCCAGCGCGTCCGCCTGCAGCAGCAGCACCATCACGTGCATCGGCCCGGGGTTCCAGCTGACGGTCGGTCGGCTGAACGGGCCGCAGAATATGACCCTGCCGGGCAGCGGCTCGCGCGGACTGGCGGCAGCGGCGGGATAGCCGGGCGCGAGCAGTTCGGCCTCGCCCGTGAGATACCAGATGATCGAACACAGCGGCGTGGCCGGCAAATGGTTGTAGCGCTGTTCGCTCGCCAGCGCCACGGCGCGCGTGTCGCGGCTCATCACCGCGCGCACCAGCGTGGACAGCGAGGCGCGCGGCAACCACATCTCGCAACGCGCGGCGGACAGTGCCGGCGCAGCGAAGCCCAACGAGGATTCATCGACCTTGTGCATCCGCCCAGTATAAGCAATCCGGAACGACATTTGCTAAAAAGTAAATGTCGCAAAAGTTCAAGACTTGCCACAATCGCATCGTTACGATGGCTGGGTTCAGATTTCAGGAGATCGCAGTGCATCCGGTCAGTTTGCGAAACGTTGGAAAGACTTACCGCCTCGATTCGGTCGAGGTGCCGGCCCTGTCCGACATCAGCGTCGACATCCGCCAGGGGGCGTTCACCGTGCTGTCGGGACCATCCGGCAGCGGCAAGACCACCCTGCTCAACCTCATCGGCTGCATCGACGCGCCCGACCGCGGCGAGATCGTGGTCGCGGGCCGGCACGTGAACGCAATGCGCGACGACGAGCTGTCGGACTTTCGCGCCCGCCACATCGGCTTCATCTTCCAGAGCTTTAACCTGCTGCCGGTCTTGAGCGCGTACGAGAACATCGAATATCCGCTCGTGCTGGCCAGGGTGCCGGCCGCGCGGCGCCGCGAGCGTGTGCGTGAACTGCTCGATGCGGTCGGCCTGTCGGACCGCGCGCGCAACCGCCCGGGGCAGCTGTCCGGCGGCCAGCGCCAGCGCGTGGCGATCGCGCGCGCGCTCGCCACCGGCCCGGCGCTCGTGCTGGCCGACGAGCCCACCGCCAACCTGGACAGCCACACCGGCGCCGAGATCATCGCGCTGATGCGCACCATGCAGCGCGAGCGCGGCGTGTCCTTCGTGTTCTCGTCGCACGACCCGCAACTGCACGCGCAGGCCGACGACCTGATCCTGATGCGCGACGGCCGCATCGTCGCCACGCAAGGAGCCAACGCATGAACACCTTCTCGCTCGCACTGCGCAACCTGCTGCGCAACCGGCGCCGTTCGTTCACCACGTTGCTGGCGATGGTGGTCGGGCTGGTGGCGATCCTGCTGTTCGGCGGCTACAGCTCCAGCATCAAGTACGGCACCCAGACCGGCTTCGTCCAGTACAGCGGCCACCTGCAAATCCAGCGCAAGGGCTATTTCGTCGATGGCGGCGACAACCCGACCGCCTACGCCATCGCCGGCTACCAGCGCCTGATCGACAAGATCCGCCAGGACCCGCAGCTGGCCCCGATGCTGGCCGTGGTGACGCCCACGCTGCAATTGGGCGGCATCGCCGGCGTGTTCGCCACCGGGGCCTCACGTTCGGTGATGGCCACCGGGCTGGTCGCCGAGGACCGCAACCGTATGCTGGAGTGGAACGACTACCAGCTGGTCAGCTACGCACAGCCGCTGCCGCTGGCCGGCGCCGCCCCGGACGCGGTGGTGGTGGGCACCGGCGTGGCGCGCAAGCTCAAGCTGTGCTCCCTGCTGGACGAAGCCGGCTGCGCTCCAGGCGCGGTCCCCGTGGCCGCGCACGCCGCGGCCCTCCCGTCGGATATCGCCGCGCTGGCATCGCTGGACCAGCCCGCAGCCCAAGGCGCAAGCGCCAACCGCATCGAGATGCTGGCCGCCACCGCGCATGGCGCGCCGAACGTGGCCAGCCTGGACGTCATCAAGGCCAACAACATGGGCATCAAGGCGCTGGACGACGTGTACATGGCGATGCACCTGGCGCAGGCCCAGCGGCTGGTATTCGGCAGCGAAGCGCCGCAGGTGACCGCGATCATCGTGCAGCTGAAGCACACCGCGCAGCTGGAGGCGGCGCGGCAGCGCCTGGCCGCGCTGCTCTCTTCCGAACTGCGCGCACAGGACCTGGAAGTACTCGACTTCGGCACGCTCAACCCCACCTATGGCCAGACCAACGAATTCATGGATTCGATGTTCGGGTTCATCGCGCTGCTGATCGGCGTGATCGTGCTGTTCACGATCGGGAACACGATGAGCACCGCCGTGGTGGAGCGCACCGCCGAAATCGGCACGCTGCGCGCGATGGGCTTGCGCCGCTCGGACATTCGCAAGCTGTTCCTGTGCGAGGCGGTGGTGCTGGGCGCGGCCGGCGCGGTAGCCGGCGTGGCATGCGCCCTGGTGGTTGCGCAGGCCATCAACCACAGTGGCTGGACCTGGACGCCGCCGGGCTATTCTTACGCCTACCTGGTGCAGGTGCTCATCGGGCAGAACCCGCGCATGCTGGCCGGCAGCGTGGCCGGGATGCTGGCGGTGACCTTGCTGTCGGCGTGGTGGCCGGCGCGGCGCGCGGCCCGGCTGGCCATCGTCGACGCCCTGCGCCACGCATGAAAGGAACGACCATGAAACGACTTCTTGCAGCCCTGCTGGCAGCGGCCAGCGTGGCCCACGCCGCGCCCAATCCGCAGGAGATCCTGGCTGCCAGCGACGCGGTGCGCAACCCGGACTTCCCGTTCGGGCTGACCAACACGCTGGTCGAGTACCGGCAGGGCAAGCAGACGGACACCAGCGTGCTGGCGATCTACTCGAAGTCCGACCCGAACGGCGGGCAGTTCCGCAGCCTGGTGCGCTACACCGCGCCGGCGCGCGACGCCAACAAGCTCATTCTCTACAACGGCCGCGACCTGTGGTTCTTCGACCCGGCCAGCAAGGCCAGCATCCGCCTCTCGCCGCAGCAAAGGCTGCTCGGGCAGGCCTCCAACGGCGACGTGGTGACCACCAACTTCGCGCGCGACTACCGCGCCACCGAAGCGGCCGAGGAAGAGACGCTGGATGGCGAACGTGTCAAGCGCAGCTGCTACCGGCTCAATCTTGCGCCGTCCACGCCGGACGCTTCGTACCACCAGATCGAGATGTGGGTCGAGAAGGGCAGCGCACGGCCGGTCAAGGCCCGCTTTTACGCCGAGAGCGGCAAGCTGCTCAAGAGCGCCTACTACCGGCGCTACCAGAAGGTGTTCGGCACCGAGCGCCCGACCGAGACCGTGATCATCGACGGGCTCGAGCCGGACTGGGTAACCGTGCTGCGCTTTTCGGACTGGGTCAAGCGCGACGTGCCCGAAGCCTGGCTCCAGCGCGACTACCTGCCGCGCTTTAAACCAGAATGAGGGCGCTGCGCCACGCCCTGCTTGCCGGCTGCGTGCTGGCGCCACTGGCGGCAGCGGCCCAGGACCTTGACGCCGCCGCGCTCGCATTGGCGGACCAGGCGCCGGTGGTGACGCCAGCCGCCAGCGACTGGCGCAGCTTCGTCGAGGTGGGTGCGGGCAGCGGCGCCAGCCGGCGCCTGTCGCTCGACCTGCAGTACGAGCACGCCGTATCTGCACAATGGTCCGTTTCGCTGGCCGACCGGCTCGACTTCAACTGGCCGGGCCGCCACGGCATCAACACGCTCAAAGATGCCTTCGCCAGCTGGCGACCGGATGCAGGCACGATGCTGGACGCCGGGCGCATCAACCTGCGCAACGGCGTCGCGCTCGGCTACAACCCCACAGACTATTTTGGCCGCGCGGCGGTGCGCTCGGTGGTGTCGATCGACCCGGCCAGCCTGAAGGAGAACCGCCAGGGCAGCACGATGCTGCGCGGGCAGAAGGTGTGGGACAGCGGTTCGTTCACGGCGGTGTGGGCACCGGCGCAGGATGGCGTGGGGCTGGCGCATCCGGCACGCCTGCTGCTTGCGGCGAGCCAGAAGATCGGCCCGCTCGCGCCGCAGGTGCTGGCTTACCGCGAGGGGTCGCAGCCGGCGCAGTTCGGCTTGAATGTCACGAGCCTGCTGGGTGACGCGACGGTCGCCTACGTCGAGTGGTCGGGCGGACGCAGCGCGTCACAACTGGCGGCAACAGCCGGCATCGTGCCGCTGGCGCAGTCGTGGCGCAACCAGGTCTCGGCCGGCCTCACCTACACGGCGCCGAACCGGCTGTCGCTCACCGCGGAGTATCACCACGACGGCCGGGGTGCGGACGACGCGACCTGGGACCAGGTCAGGCGCGGACCATTGCCGCTGTACGGGCTGTACCGCAGGCAGGCGCAGACGCTGCAGGTGCTGCCAACCCGGCGCGAACTGTTCTTCCACGCGCGCTGGCAAGATGCGTTCATTCCCCGGCTCGACCTGTCGGCCATGCTCAACGCCGATCTCATCGACGCCAGCCGCCGCCTTTGGCTGGAGGGACGCTACCATGCCGGACGCTTCGACTACGCGCTACAGTGGCAGCGGCATCGTGGCGAGGCGCTGAGCAATTACGGGGCGCTGTCCGCGTCGAACGGCTGGCAGGTGACGGTGCGCAGTTACTTCTGAGCGGCCGCCACGGCGTCCTCGCCGCAGGCTGCCCCGGCCAGGTCAGCCGAACAGCGCCTCAAGGCCAGCCCGGTAGCGGCGGCTGCCCTGAACCTCGCTGTCGTCCGCGAGCACGACGACGAAATCGCCGCTGAAGTGCGGCTGCAGTTCGCGGATGTGGCGCACATTGACGATGCAGGAGCGCGACACGCGCACGAAAGCGTCCGGTTCCAGTCGCGCTTCCAGCCCGGTCAGCGTCTCGCGCAGCAGATGCATTCGCTCGCGCGTGTGCACTTCGATGTAGTTACCCGTGGCCTCGAAGCGCAGGACGTCCTCGACATCGACCAGCAGCACGCGCCCGTTCTTCTTGATCGGCAGGCGGCGCACATGGCGCCGCGCCGGGCCGCTGCCGAGTTCGCCGAGTAATGCAGCCACGCGCACGGCGAGATCGCCCGGCCTGGCGGCCAGCCGCGCCCGCGCCCTGGCCAGCGCCGTCCGGAGGCGTTCCGGCTCAACCGGTTTGAGCAAGTAGTCGAGCGCGTGGATCTCGAACGCGCGCACTGCGTACTGGTCATAGGCAGTGACAAAGATGGTGGCCGGCATGCAGTCGGCGCCGACCGCCGCCACGACGTCGAAGCCGTCGGCCTCCGGCATCGAGATGTCGAGGAACACCAGGTCGGGCTGCAAGGCCGCGATCGCGTCGATCGCCGCTTGTCCGTCAGCGCACTCGCCAACCACCTCGACGTCGGGCTCAAAGGCAAGATGCTGCCGGATACCGCGCCGCGCCAATGCCTCGTCGTCGACGATCAATGTACGGATGCGCATGGGCCCTCCTGCAGGGGAATCGCCAGCGACACGGCGGTGCCGCCGCCAGGGTTCTCGCCGATATCGAAGGCGTGGCGGGCGCCGAACATCTGCTGCAGGCGCGCGCGGGTGTTGGACAAGCCGATGCCCCATTTCACATCCCGGCCAAGGCCGGCACCGTTGTCGGTGACCGCCAGGCGCAGCATGCCATTGTCGGCGCGCGCGCTGATGACGATGCGGCCCGGCCGCGCGCGGCGGGCCACGCCGTGGCGGATGGCGTTTTCCACCAGCGGCTGCAGTACCAGGCTGGGCACGCGCGCCTGCATCACGTCCGGCCCGGCATCGACGTGGTAGCTCAGGCGGTCGGCGAAGCGGATCTGTTCGATCGCCAGGTAGCTGGCGATGAAGTCGAGTTCCTCGCGCAGCGTGACCTCGCGGCTGCCGTCGTTGTCCAGCACCTTGCGCAGCAGGCCGCACAGCAGCTGCAGCATGTACCTGGCCGCTGCGGGATCGTCGCCGATCAGCACCGCGATCGAATTGAGCGTGTTGAACAGGAAGTGCGGCTGCAACTGCGACTTCAGCGCCAGCAGCTGCGCTTCCGCCAGCTGCGCTTCCAGCCGCAGGTGGCGCCGCTCGCGCTCGTGGATGTTGTGCCGCAGGCGCAGGAACTGGACGGCGCCCACCAGCGCCCAGTACACGGCGAGGTTGGGCAGGAAGGTCATGACGAACAGGCGGGAAAAGTTCGCGCTCCAGTCGGGGCCAACCCCCGGCGCACCGACCAGCGGCGCGGCGGCGGCGTACAGCGCTAGGTTGAACAGCACCGCAACGACGCTGCCCGGCACGTGAACGGCCACCACGCGCCAGAACGCGCGCCGCTCGAAGGGCACGCGCTTGGCCAGGCGCAGGATCGGCAGCGTCAGCAGTGCCCAGCCGCTCGCCCAGACCAACCATGCGGCGAAAGCGGCCCCCCACGGCACGGATTGGCCGCGCACCGCTGCAGCGAAGTGCGATTGGGTCGCGAACACTGCGGCGCACAAGATCCATCCGGCCACCGTCAAAAGGATGGGGCGGCGGGCGCAAGCGAGGCGTTCGGTCGGCACGGTGGCGGCGTTCAGGTGAGCAATGGTCCGGTTCATGTTACACGGGGCGCGTTCAGGCTTCCGATCTTGCCATGGCGCGGCACGCTACGCATTACATTTTTGCAACGCTGCGGCTTACCGGCGGGGGGCCTGCGCACTCGCCGGCCAGAGGCCCAGCTGCTTCATGATGCCGACCGTGTCGCCGGACGCCCACTCCTCGGCAATCTTGCCGTCCACGAAGCGAAACGTCGCCTGCCCGGTTGCAGTGACGGACTTACCGGTGGCCGGCAGGCCGTTGCCGCTGCCGGTATTGGTGCCGCGCGCGGTCCAGCGCACGGCGACCAGGTCGTTCTCGGCGACGATCAGGTCGACGTTCATCTTCAGGTCAGGGAAAGCCTGACGCCAGCCCTTGGCCTCGGCCAGGCCATTGGCGCGCGTGAAGGTGCCGTTGCCGGCATGGCCGACGAAGTCGTTGGTGTACGGCACAGTGAAGATACCCTGGCTCAGACCTTCCTCGAAGACGCGGCGGGCCACAGATTTGTTCAGTTCCTCCTGAGGGCCGGCAAGCGCGGCACTGGTGCCGCACATCGCGATCACGAGAGCGCCGAGGCGCAGAAAGGGCGAGATCTGGTTATGCATTATGAGTCTCCATGGTCAGGCGGGTACGACGTGCACCCGTGACGCCATCGTAGCGGCGGCCCGCGGCCCGATCGGCAGCTTTGTGACAAGCGGTGGACAAACGGTGACGACCGGCGAGGACAACCAGTCGATGGGGCGGCCTTCCCAACAAATGCATGAAAAAAGCGCGCGTCCCATGAGGGTACGCGCGCTTCTATCAACATACTGCAGGGCAGGTTTTAGAACGGAATGTCGTCGTCCATGTCCGAGAAGTTCGGTGCCGGGCGCGGTGCCGGGCGGGCTGCCGGAGCCGGGGCCGGCGGAGCCTGGCGCTGCGGCTGGCGCTGCGGCGGGGCGTCGTAGCCGCCGTCGTCCATGCCCATGTCGGCGCCGCCGCCCATGCCCTGGCGGCCGCCCAGCATTTGCATGTTCTCGGCGATGATGTCGGTCGCGTAGCGCTCGATGCCGTCCTTGTCAGTGTATTTGCGGGTCTGCAGGCGGCCCTCGACGTAGACCGACGAGCCTTTTTTCAGGTACTGGCCCACGATCTCGGCCAGGCGGCCGAAGAAGGAGATGCGGTGCCATTCGGTCAGCTCTTTCTGCTCGCCGGTGTTGCGGTCCTTCGAGCGGTACGAGGTTGCTACCGCGATGTTGGCGATCGCGTCGCCGCTCGGCATGTAGCGGATTTCGGGGTCGCGGCCCAGGTTGCCGACGATAATGACCTTGTTCACGGATGCCATTGCTTGTCTCCTTCAGTAAGTAAACCCTGACTCTGCACTTGACTAAGCATCAGGGTGGTTGTGTGTTCGCTGCGACTCGCTATTATGCCTGCTCTGCCGCCAGCCGCCAGTACTTTTTGCGCGCGCATTCTACCCTCATCCGTCCGCCGGCGCACCCCAGGCGGCCGCGGATCTGCTTTCCGGCTGCGCGGGCTGCGCCGCCTGCGCCGTTTCCAGCGGATTGCTGACCATTTCCTTCACCAGGTAGGTCGGGCGCTGTTTCACTTCCATGTAGATCCGGCCGATGTATTCGCCCAGAATGCCGATCCCGATCATCAGCACCCCGCTGAATCCCACGACCGCCGCCAGCAGGGTCACGTAGCCGGGCGTAACGACGCCGTACAGAATCGCCTGGAGAACAATCGCGAGCAAATACCCAAGGCCGATGAGCAGCACCAGACCGCCCAGGTAGCTCCAGATCCGCAGCGGCACGGTACTGAAACTGGTGATCCCCTCGAGCGCAAAATTCCACGAGCGCCATGTGTTGAAGGACGATACCCCGTTGATACGCCGCCCGACTTCATATTCCACGAACACGGGTTCGTACCCCACCCAGGCGAACAGGCCCTTCATGAAACGGCGGTTTTCCCTCAGCTGGCGCAGCTTGTCCGCCACCTTTCGGTCGATCAGCCGGAAGTCGCCTTCATGTTCCGACAGCTTGACGTCCGAAATGCGGTTGCTGATGCGGTAGAAGACATTGGCAAGCAATCGGTAGGCGCGCGTATCGGTGTCGCGCGACACCCGGCGCCCGACCACGACCTCATGGCCCTGTTCCCACCGGGCGATGAAGTCGCTGACGACCTCGGGGGGATGCTGCAGGTCGGCATCCATGAACACGACCGCGTCACTGTGCGCGTAATCGAGCCCGGCAGTCAGCGCCGCTTCCTTGCCGAAGTTTCTGGTCAGGTTGATGCCCTTGACCCAGCTCTCGGCTGCGGCCAGCGCGCGGATGCGGGAAAAGGTGTCGTCCGCGCTTCCGTCGTTGACAAAGACGACTTCGAACGTATAGCCGGGGTGCCTGGGCAGCAGCGGGCGGAACCGATCGACGAAATGGCTCAGGCTGCCGCTCTCGTTAAAGCAGGGGACAATCACCGAAATTGTCTTGTTCATGGCACCTTCCGCTTCACGAGGCCATCAGGCCCACGCCAAGGATGATCGCAACCATGCCGGCCAGTTTGGTCATGGTGAATTGCTCGCCAAAGTAGAGCACGCCGACGAGGAAGACCCCGAGTATCGACAACGATGTGTAAGTCGGATACAGCACCGACAGCGCAAAGTATTTGAGGATGATGGAGTAGGCAAAAAAAACGGCGGCATACAGCAGCAGCGCCGTGCCCACCCGCAGCATCCACCCCAGCTCGAACGGCGGGTGGCTGGACGAGGCACGCAGGAGTGCATGCGACATCGTCAGCACGGTAGCGAGCGCGCACGCCACAAGGACCAGGGGAAGCATGTTGCGCACGCGTCAGTCCGCATCACCGGCAACATCGATTGCCAGCGCCCAGTCGCCATCTTGCACTGTGCAGGTGACGGGGTAGGGTTGGAACAACCTGAGCAGCGGCTCGATATGCGGATAGAAGTTCAGGTGCTCGTCCAGCGTGTAGTAGAAGTAGCGCTGGCGCGGCACGACGACGAACAGACGGCGCTTCGTTATGCGCAACAATTCCTTCACCGACGCCTCGACATCGAGCAGGTGTTCGATGACATGCGTGCAGGTGACGACATCGAACTCGTTTTCCGCAAACGGCAGCGCGGGCAGCATTCCCGGATAAATCTGGAAGCGCCCGGCCGCGTCTTTGTTGACGACGACATCCGCACCCGCGATACGGCGCCACGGACGGGCTTGCGCCAGACGGCCCAGCAGATAGCCATTGCCGGCGCCGACATCGAGCAAGCTCGCGTCCGGGTCCGCAGGCAGCTTGTCGAGAATGAACCTGACGGACGCTTCGTTCAGGTCGGTGTTGCGACGTCGCGAGATCGATTTGCCCAGCGAAGCGTAAAAGCGACGGTATTCCTCTGCCGTCATGGAATAGGCCATGGATTTGAAATCCATGAAATGCCTGACCGAGAGCGTTCCGTAGGCGAGCACGAAGAACGGCCACATGAACCAGCGACTGTCGCGGACGAGCGGGGGAACCAGCTCATCCAGCACAAAGCGGATGCGGGTCGTCACCTCGCGTCTCATTGCTGCCGCCCCCGGGTGTCGGCAACAACGGCCTTGTCGGGCGCCTCCTCCGCGAGCTCGGCGTAGCCGAAATTCTCGACATTGAAGTAGAGCTCGCGCGGGTCGCCCGGCGCCACCACACGCGCCACCTCGCCCTGGAATGACAGGGTGTGCTGCGCGGCGGGCGGAATGGACAACTCGAGCGAGGCATGGCTGGGCTCGCTACGCGAATCGATGTGCCAACGTCGCGTTCCACTTTCAACCTGGACCGTGCCCGCAGCTTGCGAGGCGACGTCGAAATCGACCCGGATTTTCTTCGTGAGCGGCGATTCATTCACCAGCGTAAGGCTGCTGCGGCGCGACGACCATCGGAAGTGAACGCCCTGCGCACTCGTCTCCGCGTCGTAGAAGCCCGGCCCCCAGGCAACGCGGATGGCCGGGTTCAACCACTGGGCTCGTTGTCGCGCAAACTCGGGCGCCCCCACCTTGGCCAGCAGCCGGTCGCCTGCCGTGCCCAGGTCAAGCACCACGTACCGGGAATGGTCGAATTTCCGGACCGCGCCAGCCGCTTCCAGCGCCGACACCAGTTGCCTTGCATCGTCCTTGTAGGCGTACCGGTCGACCAGGATGGCATCGAAGTTCGAATATACCGCCGCGTCCAACATGGCTGGCGGCGCGGTGCCGGCAAGCCGATCCTGCCAGGCGCGGTGGCGCTGCGAGAACGAGGGCCAGCTCCATCGCATGTTTTCCCCGCTCCACAAGAACGGGCGCAGGTGGTCGTACGACAGCATGCGGTCCTGCAGGTACCCTGGAGGAAAGCCGGTGAGTGGCAGCTGGAGAATACTGGCGCCTGCCGGGTAAAGCGCCTGCAGGTGGGCGGCAATATCGCGGTCGGCCCGGTACTGGTTGGTATCCGCCACTGCGCGCTCGGGCAGGTTGCAGTCCAGCAGTTGATCGTACAAGCCGAGCACACCGAATACGGCGACACAGGGGTAGGCGATCCTCTTGCCCAAGCGGCCACGCGGCCATGCCCGCAACACGAAGCCAAGGCCGGCGAGCGCGAAGAATGCCAGGAAGACCGAGAAGCGGTTGTACGCCCGGATGTCGGAAAAAAAGAACAGGTTGAACACCGCGCCGGCGCCCCCTGCGGTGACGAACAGCAGGGTGAACAGGGACAATGGCGCCAGGCTTGCCAGCATCGCACCGGATTCGTCATTCGGCAGGCGCAGCAGGCGCAGCGAAACCAGCAGCAGCAGGACGAAGCCGGCCGAGGCGGCCAGGCCCAGGCGCGCCATAGTGTTCTCGTTTTCATTGGGGAAGGTGCTGGCCTGGTCCCGGCGCGCCCACTGCGCCAAAAAGCGCACCGGGTTGTGCGGATTCGGCACGATCATCCTGCGAATCTTGGCGCCGTAGATCTCGGCCTCGGCCGGCTTCTTGTAGTTCATTTCGGGCGGCTTGCCTGCGCTGTACCAACTGTACAGGCTTGGAGACAGGTTGATCGACGTGGCGCCAATCACCAGTGCCATCGCAGTGGCGGCGACGGCGAGGACGCGCCGCGAGCGCGTGCCCACGTATCCCACCAGGCCCGCAAATGCAAAGAGCAGCACCGCGAAGAAACTGTAGTAGACATAATCGAACCCCTGCGCAATGCAGGCGCCATACGCGACGCGCCTGATCAGTTTGTCGTTCTCGCTCGCCAGCCCGCCTGCAATGTGCACAGCGAGCAGCGCAAGGAAGGGAACGAGGTAATACACCAGGTTGACGTGCGCGACGTTGCGCAGCAACGCGAATGGCAGGAACGCGTACAGGATGCCGGCGGCAAAGGCATACACGCGGCCCAGGCCCAGCAGCCGCAGCGCGAGCGTCGAGCTGGCAGCGGACAGGGCCAGCGTGAGCAGCCAGAAACCGTTGAGAACCAGCCCCGGCTCGGAGGTGAAGAGCGAGATCGCCTTCATGATGAGCCAGTCGGCATTGGTCATGATCGGGAAGGCGGCCGCGTTCAGCTCGAAGGGCGCGGACAGCTGTGGAATGATGAACGTCCACCCATTGAGCAGCATGCCCTTGATGTACATGAGAATGACCATCGAGTCGCCCTGGTATTCGAACGGGACCCGCAGGTCGTACGAGCGCAGATGCAGCACGTTGTACGCAATGGCGGCGACAACTGCTGCCTGGGCGACGTACAGGAGCGCTTTGCTTGCAGTGGGAAGGCGGCGGTTCATGGATGGCTTGGCACGACACAAGACGACACGGCAATCCCTCGTGGGCGAATTGATGCAGTGGCCGGTAGCGCGCAATGCGAGCTCCGGACGTGGACAAACATGCATCGGCTGGGGTCGCATGATACGCAAGCAAAAAAGGCAGAGTTGGAGATGCATCAACCGAGCGGGGGGCCCTGTTTCAGCCGCGCCCACGAGCAAGTTTATTTTCGCGTTCTGGTGGGTTTGTCATTGGAAAACACTTGAAGCGCACCATCTGCAGCCATCCCTGCCCCCGGCCCATCGCCGTGTTTGCAAGAGTGCATTGCAGGGCTGCAATCGCTGGCCTTCCGACCGGGACCGCAAATTACGGGCGAGAAAAAAACCAGCTATAGTTATGGGTTCTCCCCGTTGGCCCGCTCACCGTTTGCCTTGCGTGCGCCGGCCCCACATTAATTTGCAAGCCAGCTAAGAAGATTAATGGAAGAAATTCGCATCCGCGGCGCACGCACGCACAACCTCAAGAACATCAACCTCGATCTGCCGCGTAACAAGCTGATCGTGATCACCGGCCTGTCCGGCTCGGGCAAGTCCTCGCTCGCGTTCGACACGCTGTACGCCGAAGGCCAGCGCCGCTACGTCGAGTCGCTGTCCGCCTACGCGCGCCAGTTCCTGCAACTGATGGAAAAGCCGGACGTGGACCTGATCGAGGGCCTGTCGCCCGCGATCTCGATCGAGCAGAAGGCCACCAGCCACAACCCGCGCTCGACGGTGGGCACGGTCACCGAGATCCACGACTACCTGCGCCTGTTGTACGCGCGCGTGGGCACGCCCTACTGCCCGGACCACCCGGAAGAGCCGCTGGCCGCGCAGACCGTCTCGCAGATGGTGGACGCGGTGCTGGCGATGCCGGAAGGGACCAAGCTGATGATCCTGGCGCCGGTGGTGGCCAACCGCAAGGGCGAGCACAGCGACCTGTTCATGGACATGCAGGCGCAGGGTTTCGTCCGCTTTCGCATCCAGAGCGGCGTGAACGACGCGCGCATCTACGAAGTGGACGACCTGCCCAAGCTGAAGAAGACCGAGAAGCACACCATCGACGTGGTGATCGACCGCGTGAAGGTGAACCCGGAAATCAAGCAGCGCCTGGCCGAGAGCTTCGAGACCGCCCTGCGGCTGGCCGACGGGCGCGCGATCGCGCTCGAGATGGACAGCGCCAAGGAACACATCTTCTCGAACAAATTCGCGTGCAACGTCTGCGGCTACTCGCTGCAGGAACTGGAGCCGCGCCTGTTCTCCTTCAATAACCCGATGGGCGCCTGCCAGGAATGCGATGGCCTGGGCCACATCGAGTTCTTCGACCCCAAGCGCATCGTCGCCTTCCCCAACCTGTCGCTCGCCTCCGGTGCGGTGAAGGGCTGGGACCGGCGCAACCAGTTCTACTTCCAGATGCTGCAAAGCCTGGCGGCGCACTACGGCTTCGACATCGACAAGCCGTTCGAGCAGTTGCCCAAGCAGGCGCAGGACGTGATCATGTTCGGCTCCGGGAAGACCGCGATCCCGTTCGCCTACGTGAACGAGCGTGGCCGCACCGTGATACGCGAGCACACCTTCGAGGGCGTGGTCAACAACCTGCAGCGCCGCTACCGCGAGACCGACTCGATGGCGGTGAAGGAAGAGCTGGCCAAGTACATCAACGAAAAGGAATGCCCGTCGTGCGGCGGCGCGCGCCTGCGTACCGAAGCGCGCTACGTGAAGATCGGCGCCGGCGAGCAGCAGCGCGCGATCTACGAGGTTTCGGACAAGCCGCTGCGCGACTGCCTCGAGTACTTCGACAAGCTGAACCTGACGGGCGCGAAGAAGGACATCGCCGAGCGCGTGATCAAGGAGATCGTCTCGCGCCTGAAGTTCCTCAATAACGTGGGCCTGGACTACCTGTCGCTGGACCGCAGCGCCGACACGCTCTCGGGCGGCGAGGCGCAGCGCATCCGCTTGGCCTCGCAGATCGGTTCCGGCCTGACCGGCGTGATGTATGTGCTGGACGAGCCGTCCATCGGCCTGCACCAGCGCGACAACGACCGCCTGATCGCCACCCTCAAGCACCTGCGCGACATCGGCAACAGCGTGCTGGTGGTGGAGCACGACGAGGACGCGATCCGCACCGCCGACTACATCGTGGACATGGGTCCGGGCGCGGGTGTGCACGGCGGCGAGGTGATCGCCGAGGGTTCGCTCAAGGAGATCATGAAGAACAAGAAGTCGCTGACTGCGGCTTACCTGTCGGGCGCGCGCAAGATCGAGGTGCCGAAGAAGCGCACCAAGGCCGACCCGAACCGCCAGCTGGTGATCACCGGCGCGACCGGCAACAACCTGAAGAACGTGTCGCTCACGCTGCCGGTGGGCCTGCTCACCTGCGTGACCGGCGTGTCCGGCTCGGGCAAATCGACGCTGGTGAACGACACGCTGTACCCGGCGCTGTCGCGCCACCTGTACGGCTCGCAGGCGGAACCGGCGCCGCACGACGCGATCCACGGCCTTGAGCACTTCGACAAGGTGATCTCGGTGGACCAGGCGCCGATCGGGCGCACACCGCGCTCGAACCCGGCCACCTACACCGGCGTCTTCACGCCGATCCGCGACCTGTTCGCCACCGTGCCGACCGCGAAGGAACGCGGCTACACGGCGGGCCGCTTCTCGTTCAACGTGAAAGGCGGACGCTGCGAGGCCTGCCAGGGCGACGGCGTGATCAAGGTCGAGATGCACTTCCTGCCGGACGTGTACGTGCCGTGCGACGTCTGCCACGGCAAGCGCTACAACCGCGAGACACTCGAGGTCCAGTACAAGGGCAAGAACATCACCGAAGTGCTGGACATGACGGTGGAGGACGCGCACGAGTTCTTCAAGCCGGTGCCGGTCATCGCGAGGAAGCTGCACACGCTGCTGGACGTGGGCCTTGGCTACATCAAGCTGGGTCAGAGCGCGACCACGCTGTCCGGCGGCGAGGCGCAGCGCGTGAAGCTGTCGCTGGAACTGTCCAAGCGCGACACCGGCCGCACCCTGTACATCCTGGACGAGCCGACCACCGGCCTGCACTTCGCCGACATTGACCTGCTGCTCAAGGTGATCCATCGCCTGCGCGACCAGGGCAACACCTTGGTCATCATCGAGCACAACCTCGACGTGATCAAAACCGCGGACTGGATCGTGGACCTGGGGCCGGAAGGCGGCGCGGGCGGCGGCACCATCGTCGCTTCCGGGACGCCGGAGGACGTGGCCGCCAACAAGGCCAGCGTGACGGGCAAATACCTCAAGCCGTTGCTTCGTTAAGCGTTTCGAAATTATGATGCGCTAACGCAACGGGGCTGCGCATTATTACTGTACAAAATTACAGTATAATGCGCGTGCCTCCGCCTGAATGCCGGTGCCATGGGGCTGCGCCGGCTGCTTTCCACTAAGCGGCTGGAAACACTCGTCGATATGAACAACAAACGCGGCAATGACAGTGCTCCGGGGCACCTGGATCTTGGCGACCTGCTGAACATCAGGAGCCTGATTTCCGTTGCGTTTGCGCTTACCGGTGGCGACCGTTTGACGGCGCAGGAAACCGCCGTGGTGGACGAACACCGGAGCGAGGTGCCACCCGAACTGGTCGCATCCGTTCGAAAGGCGATCGAAAGCGGCACGGACCCGCTGGGCTCGGCCTATTCCCATATCCTGTCGCCTGAGTCAAGACGCAGCAGTGGTCAGACCTTCACTCCTGTCGCCGCGGTCACCGGCATGTTTCAATGGGCCGAATCGCAAGGGGACATCTGCCGCATCGTCGATCCGGGTGCGGGAACCGGGCGCTATGTGATTGCGGGGTTGCGGCGCCATCCCAACGCGCGCGGGGTAGCGGTCGAACTTGACCCCGCGGTTGCTCTTCTATTGCGGGCCAATGCCTGCGTCCTGGGACTGCAGGATCGCATCGAGATTCGCATCCAGGACTTTCGCGCGCTCGAGCTCCCGGAAATCGATGGCAGAACCGTTTTCATCGGCAACCCGCCTTACGTGCGCCACCATGACATCGCCGCCGATTGGAAGAACTGGTATAGCGACCGCCTGAAATCGCTCGGCCACGCGGCGAGCAAGCTTGCGGGACTCCACCTGCATTTCTTTTTAAAAGTGCTCGACCTGGCGCGCCCGGGCGATCTGGGCGTGTTCATCACGGCCTCGGAATGGCTCGATGTGAACTACGGTCAGTCGATGCGTGATTTGTTGACGAACGGCCTGGGCGGCAAAGCTGTTTTTGTCGTCTCGCCCACGGTACGCGTCTTCGACGATGCACTGGTTTCGGCATGCATCACCTGCTTTGCGCCTGGCTCGGACAGCGACGACATCGAATTCAAGGCAATCGAGCGTATTGAAGAACTGGCGCTCCTCGGCGCAGGCAGGCGTACACCGAAGAGCGAGGCGAGAGGCGAAAACAAGTGGTCCGGTTTCATTCGCACCACGCCACGCACCGTGAAGGCTGACTGGCCAGAACTGGGTGACTTTTTCAAGGTGCGCCGTGGCCAGGTGACCGGCAAGAACAAGGTCTGGGTCACGAAGGAGAACCGGTTCGGGCTGCCGGAAAAATTCCTGGTCCCGTCCATCACCGATGCGGCCGATATTGTGGGCGCCACCGATCACCGCATCGACGATTTGGGCTCGCTGCGGCGGGTGGTGGATTTGCCCGCTTCGCTCGATGAGCTCCCGTCCGGTGAATTGGGTCCGGTCAAAGAGTTCCTGCGCTGGGCGCGTTCGCAACAGGCAGACAAGGGTTATATCGCCGAACACCGCAGCCCATGGTGGCGCGTGAACATGCAGGCGGTGGCGCCCAGTATTGTGGTCACCTACATGGGCAGGAGACCGCCCGTATTTGCCATCAATTCCGCCGGCGCTCGCTTGATCAATGTGGCCCATGGCTTATACCCGAAGGCTCCCCTTACCGAGGAACATTTGGCAGCATTGGTCGATTGGCTCAACAAGAATGTCAACAAGGAATCCGGGCGCGTCTACGCCGGCGGACTGACCAAGTTCGAGCCATCGGAGATCATGCGGCTCCGGATTCCGAACGCAGAATTTTTCGGGAAGTGAGCGACGCCCGTGGTGATTCAACTATCGAGGAACGGTCGCATCTGGAGCGACGAAGACATTCTGGCGGATTGCACCGAAGCGACGCGCCTCTTCCGTATTCGGCGGCTGGACGAATCGCTCGAGGACTACGTCTCCGAATTCACCAGCGCGGAAACGGCCGCCGCGTCGCTGATTGACCGGCTACCCGAACTGCTCCGTCGTCCCGTTGACCAGGAGCTGCTTGGCTCCATTGTTGGCAATCCCATGTTGTTCACGGCGCTGCGCTATCTGACCGCGCCGCCGGTCTCGGAGGACGACCTGAGGACCTTGTTGTCCGGGCGCGTCTCGCGAAAAGCCATCCGCGGCAGTCGCGAACTGGCCGAACAACTGCAATTCCTGCTCCACCAGACCCTGGACCCCAAGCGGTTCTCCTGGATTCTCGAGAACCAGACAGCGACGCCGGAACAGCGAAGGACAGCGGTGATCGCGACCGCCGTTGCGATGACCGCGCAACGCGTCCAGGCCAATCGGCGCAGCGAGGAAAAGAAGGATCTCGAAAGCGCGGTTGAGGACTTGCTCAAGGCGCTGGACTACCAGCGGGTTCCAACGCCGCGCGAGCCGATCGAATCTGCCGAAGACCTGCCGCAAGCTGGCTTTTACATGACCAATGCCACGCTGGGCCACGACAACGGCGATTGCGTCATTGGCCTGAGAAATCGAAAACGCCTGGTGCTCGAATGTAAGAGCTCCAACTCGGGGATCAACAGCCGCAAGCGTTTGAACAAGGAAGTGGTGAAGGATGCCGAAAATTGGCGCAGCCAGTTCGGCAACCAGGTCATGACCGGGGCGGTGCTGCGGGGCGTATTCAACCCGCGTTATGTGAGCAATGCCCAGGAAACGCCACTGCTGATTTTCTGGGCGCACAGGCTCGAGGACCTGCGCGAGTTCATCACCAAAGAAAACTCCTGAGCCGGCAGCCCGGCCTTAGGGCGCAGTCGAGTACAGCGGCAGGTTCATGCGCACCGGCCGCACGTCCATCCTCACGTTGAATATCGACCAGCCCTCGCCGCGCTGCGACGCGTACTCGCCGTCCTGCCTGCGCGTGAAACTGAACTCGAAACCCTGCTCCGGCGCCGCGCTACGCGGTCCGTCGAAGGCCAGCCCGATGGCCTGCTGCTGGTCGCTGTCGGCCAGCTTCTCCAGCAGGTTCACCACCGCCGTGTTGCCCAGGATGTCGGGGAAGAACACCGGACCGCGGTGCTCGGGCACGCCACCCGTGGCGCGCGCCTTGTCCGGCCCCGGCGTAAAGCTGCGGCTGGCCAGGTTGAAGCGGTCGCCGCTGTCCAGGTAGCTGATGCGGGCGTTGGATAGATTGAATTGCGCCTGCGCGCGGTCGGTGCTGGCCTGCGCCAGGTCGAGCACGATGGCGCCGCGGTAACCGAGCACGGTCACTTCACGCGTGGGGCCGACCACGGCCGCGGTGTTCTCGTCGATTCCCAGGCCCAGCGTGTAGCGCTTGGCCAGCATCACCGGCAGCATGCGTGCAAAGCGCCCGCGGATCAGCAGGTGCTGGTCCACGAACACATCGTCGCCGATGAAACCAAGGCCGGGCGCAACGTCCTTGCCATCCTTGACCATGCCCTGCTTGAGCATCGGCAGGATCGGCGGCGGATCGAGGAACATGGTGCTGCTCATGATGGCCGCGCCCGCGCTGGTGCCGGCGATGACGCCGCCGCGCCGGTACATCGACCACAGCGCGTCCAACACCGCCGTGTTGCTGCCGTCGGCACGCTTGAGCGCGGCGGTGATGCGCGCCTGATCGCCGCCCACGAAGTAGGCCCCGCCGGCATCGCGCACGGCCTGGGCTAGGGCCGGATCGTCGGCCGCCTTGCGTGCATCAAGGCCGGCCAGCTGCGGCGCCACCGGCACCACGAAGGCACGCGCGCCGTAGCGGTTCAGGCGCTCCGCAGCGCTGGTTCCCGACTGCTCGGGATGCTGCGCCGCGGACGGGAACACGGCGATGAGCGCGCCCTGGCCGCCGGCCAGCTCGACGATCTTCTGCCACACCTGAGCGTTGTCGGCGCGCAGTCCGCCGCCGATGATGACCAGCGATCCTTTCGGCGCGTCGGCCGCCGGCGCGCCGGCGCAGGCCAGCGCCAGCAGCAGCGCCGTGCATAGTCTCTTCAACATCCTGCCTCCGAAATGTACGAAGCATCGTAGGGTGGGCGGCTATGCCGCCCACGCGTTCAAATCCCAGGGGTGCTGTGGTAGCCCACGCTTTGGCTGGACGCGTGGGCGGCACAGCCGCCCACCCTACGCAACGGCACCGGACCCGCCTGCAAGCGCCTGTTACTTGAACGAGTAGTTCAGGCTGACGAAGCCGCTGCGGCCGCGCGGGTCGGTGTAGCTCGGGTCGTACCCGGCCAGGAAGAAGTAGGCCTGGTTCGAGAACGGCGGATTGGTATCCGCCAGATTGAGCACGCCGGCGCGCAGCTTGAGCTGCCTGGTGATCGCCCAGCTGCCGGTCAGGTCCCACAACGAGTACGCCTTCACGCGGTTGGGCGCCAACAGCTGGTCGGTGTACGGGTCGTAAGTGGTGTTCTGGTCGGTGTAGCCGCTCGAGTACTGGTTCGCCAGGGTCAGGCTGAACGGCCCGCTGTCCCACTCGAAGTTGACGCGGTGGCGCCACTTCTGGATCACCTGGTCGTTCAGGAACACGCCCAGGTTGCTGCGGTACGGCTCCTGCGGGCCGAACTGGCGGTCGTACTTCAGCACCCAGGTGCCCGACAGGTTCACGCCGAATCGGCCCCAGGCGCCGCGCTCGCTGCGCCATTCGCCGCCCAGGTCGATGCCAGAGGTCTTCAGGCGGCCCTGGTTCTCCTTCATCAGGAGGATGTTGGAGATGAAGCCGTCGCTGTCGCGCTGGATGTACTTGCCGTTGTAGGCCGCCGGGTTCTCGGTGATGACCTGCTCGCCCAGGGTGCTGATCACGTCCTTCTTCTGGATGTTCCAGTAATCGACCGACAGGTTGGTGCGCTTGCCCAGCTCGAACACCGCGCCCAGCGTGAACTGCTGCGACTTCTCGGGCTTGAGGTTGGGGTTCGAGCGGCGCTCGACCGGCCATTGGTCGGTGCACAGGTCGATGCTGCCTTCCTGCTTGACGCACTGCGGGTCGGTCAGGAAGCCGGCCGCGGTGCCGTAGATGGTCGGGCGCTTCAGGTCCGACAGCGACGGCGCGCGAAAGCCCGTGCCGGCCGACGCGCGCACCAGCAGCGCCTTGTGCGGCTGCCAGCGCAGGCCAAGCTTGGGATTGGTGGTGCTGCCCACTTCGCTGTAGCTGTCGTAGCGCAGCGCGAACTGCATCTCCAGCTCCTTGGTGAACGGCGCGTTCACCTCGGTGAACACGGAGCGCACGTTGCGGCTGGCGTCGGCGGTCTCCACGTCGAGCAGGGTGCCGACCGGCAGCGTGCTGTCGCGGTCGCCGCCGAGGTTGTTCGACTTGAGCAGCTCCGACGGGGTGAACTTCTGGCTCTCGCGGCGCAGCTCACCGCCAATTGCGAGCGCCAGGTCGCCGCCTTCCAGCGCCATCAAGGAGCGCGACATCTTGCCGTCGATCGAGGTCGACACGCCCTTGGCCTTGCGCGCCTCGTCGTTGACGCGGATCGCGGCGAACAGGTCCTTGCCGGCCTGCGACGAGGGGCCGAACGGATTGATGACACCGGAACGGATTGCGGCATCGAATTTATCGAACAGGAAGTAGCCGTTCACGTACTTGTCGGTGGCGCGGTTCTCGGCGCGCGACAGGGCCGCGTCGTAGTCCCAGCCGGACAGCACGCCGGTGGCGCCCAGCACCAGGCGCTGGCCGGTGCTGGTCACTTCGTTGCTGCGGTTGCCGGCCTCGGTCATCCGGTAGCGCAGGCCGCTGACGGTGGTCGGCAGCCCCGGCGCCGACAGCACCGTGCGGTACTTCTCGGGCAGCAGGCTGACCGGGAAGTTGCGCACCCGGGTCGGGTTGGGCGAGAGCACGTAGCGGGTCTTCGCTTCCGACTGCACCAGCTCGGCGAACAGCTGGTTGTCCGCGTCCAGCTGGAAGGTGGCGCGGCCGATGAAGCCGACCTTGCGCGAGTCCGGATAGATCTCGGTGTCTTCCATGTAGTCGTAGCTGCAGCCCAGCGCCCCGCCCGGGCCCTTGGCGGCGTACACCGTGGCGGGCGGGTTGCAGTCGGGCGAACTCGGGTTGATCCGGTTTGCGGTGGCGCCGGCAGGCAGCACGCCGGCGGCAATCAGCGCCTTGCGCTGCGCGGTCGACATGTCGATGTTGGCCGGGTAGGTATTGCTAGACATCTGGGCCGGCAAGGTGGTGGCGAGCGGGCGCTCGGCGATGAAGCTGCGCTGGCCGGAACGCAGCGCATCCAGCTGCTGCACGTCCAGCACGCCGAATACGTTGAAGCGGTCGCGCGTCAGGTCGCCTGTGCCGGCGCTGATGCTGGCGGTGCGCTTGCCGGCGCCGCCGTGCTGGGTGCCGGCGGCCGATGCGGCCAGGTCAACGCCGGTGTAGTCCTTGCGGGTGATGAAGTTGATGACGCCGCCGATCGCGTCGGTGCCATAGATCGCCGACGCGCCATCCTTGAGCACCTCGACGCGCTGGATCGCGCCGGCCGGGATGTTGTTCAGGTCCACGCCGGCGTTGTCGCCTGGCGCGGCGAAGTTGGCCAGGCGGCGGCCGTTCAGCAGCACCAAGGTCGAGGACGCGCCGATGCCGCGCATGTTGGCCGCGTTCAGGCCGCGCTGGCCCGAGGTGCCGTCCGAGATGCTGGGGCCGTCCGTCAGCGGCGCGGTGTTGGCGCTGATGTTACGCACCAGTTCGGCCGCGGTGGTCGCGCCCATCTTTTCGATGTCCTCGCGCGTGATCCGCTGGACCGGCAACGCGGTCTCGCTGTCGATGCGCTTGATCGACGAGCCGGTGATCTCCACGCGCGCGATCTTCTGTTCTTCCTCTTGCGCGTGCGCCTGCTGCGCGACCAGGCCCAGCGCGGCCACGACCGCCGATGCCACGACGGTCGGCCGCAAGGTTCTCGAATAGTTCTTATTCATGCATTGCTCCCTCTTGGTGGTGACTCAGGACTGCTTCACAGTGCGGCGCCTGCGGACGCCTTCTTTTTTATGCGTGCTGCTGGAACGAATCTGGTGTTCACCGTAGAGGTAGGCGGCAATGGCCTCGGTATGGCGGGCGGCCTTGGCGACGTTGGCTTTGTTGGAGGTCATCAGCGACACCACCAGCGCCTCGATCAGGGCCAGCACCGCCGTGGAGCTGCTGGGCAGCACCGGGTGCGTGCTGTGCGCGTACAGCACGTGGTGCCCCAGCTCGGCGAGCGGGGATGCGGGCGAATCGGTGATCGAAACGATGGTGGCCCCGGCGTCGCGCGCAAAGCGCGTCAGCGGCACCACGTCGAGCGTGTAGCGCGGCAGCGAGATCACCACCAGCACATCCTTGCGGCCGATGGTGGCCAGGTGGCTGGCGGCCACCTCGGTGCCGCCGCTGGCGGCCACTTCCACCACGTGCTGGCAGAACGGCTGCAGGTGCATGGCGAGCGTGCCGGCCATGAACGAAGACAGGCCGAAGCCGAGCACGTACACGGTGCGCGCCTTGGTCAGGGCGGCGGCGATGCGGTCGACGTCGGCGCCGGCCAGCGAACGGCTGGTGGCGGTAAGGGCCGCTTCGGCGTAGCCCAGGCTTTCGAGCGCCGGCGAGGCGGCTTGCGCGCGCCGCGCGATGGTGCTGCGCAGCTTTTCGACCGGCTGCAGCACCGACTGCAGCGTTTCGGCCACCGCGCCGCGCATCGCTGCATAGTTCTTGAAGCCGAGGTCACGCGCAAACCGGCTGATGGTGGCAGTGGACACCTCGCAGGCTTCGGCCAGCTCCTCGATCCCGAGGGCGGTGACGCGCACCTGGTTGCGCAGGACGTAGTCGGCGATTGCGCGGTTGGAGGCCGAACCTTCGGCCAGCACATGCAGCAGGGACTGGCCGAGCGAGGACTCGGCAAAGCCGATGTCGGGCGAGGCGCTGGGCGGGACTGGATGGGGCATTGCGCGGTCCGGATGTCGGTTTTTTTACTTGTTTATGTGTGATGTAAATATCTAAACATTGCCAACTCTAAACCAGGACCACGCGCAAACTCAACAAGATTTTGAAAGATTTTTTTCAGCGATTTACGGTGTGTAAAAAATCATACATAATCGGCCGGGTAGCCGGACCACGAAGCCAGGAGATTTGCGCATGCATACCCAGACGCACCCGATCGCGACCGAGCAGAGCGTCGCCACCTACCAGCTCACCTCGCTCCACTACGGCAGTCCCGGCGCGGGCAAGAAGGTCTATATCCAGGCTGCGCTGCATGCAGACGAGATCCCGGCGATGTTGGTCGCCCAGTTCCTGCGCCGCGAGCTGGAGCGGCTGGACGCGCAGGGGCGCGTGCGCGGCGAACTTATCCTGGTGCCGGCGGCCAATCCGGTCGGCCTGTCGCAGGTGGTGCAGGGCACGCCGTTCGGGCGCTTCGACCTGTCCACCGGGACTAATTTCAACCGCTCCTTCCCCTACCTCGTCGATGGCCTGAAGACGGCGCTGGCCGGCCGGCTTGGGAGCGACAGTGCGGCCAACGTGGCCGCGATCCGGGCCGAGGCACGCGCAGCCATCGCGCACTGGGAACCGGCCGACCATACCGAGGTGCTGAAGAAGACCCTGCTGGGGATGGCGATCGACGCCGACATCGTGCTCGACCTGCACTGCGATAACGAGGCGGTGCTGCACCTGTATGCCGGCAGCGCGCTGGCCGACAGGGTCAAGCCGCTGGCCGCGCTGCTGGGCGCGCGCGCCCTGCTGCTGTCGGACGCCTCCGGCGGCGACCCGTTCGACGAAGCCTGCAGCCGGCTATGGTGGGACCTGGCCGCGCACTTCGGGCCGGCCACGCCGATTCCACCCGCGTGCGCCGCCATCACGGTCGAACTGCGCGGCGAGATGGATGTGCGCTACGACCTGGCCGAGCAGGACGCGACCGCGCTGCTGCAATTCCTGGCGCGCGAGGGCGTGCTCGACATCCCGCTGCTGCCGCTGCCGGACGCCCTGTGCGAGCCGACCCCGCTGGAAGGCGTGGAGCCGCTGCGCGCGCCGCAATCGGGGCTGCTGGTGCTGCTCAAGCGGTTGGGCGAGCGGGTCAGCGCGGGCGAAGCGGTGGCCGATGTCGTCAACCCGGTGACCGGGGCTACCGCCACCGTGCGCGCCGGCCACGACGGGCTGCTGTTCGCCAGCACCGCGCACCGCCACCTGCTGCGCGGCATGCACATCTGTAAAATCGCCGGCGCCGCCGCCTTCCGCTCCGGGTCTCTGCTGAGCCAATAGCCATGCGCCTGCGACTGCCCAACACCTTCGTGCTGCTGTTCGCAATCCTGGCGCTGATCGCGCTGGCGACGTGGTTCGTCCCCGGGGGCAAATACGACACCCATCTGGTGGGCGGCAAGCAGCTGGTCGATCCCGCCTCGTTCCACTACGTGGCCAGCAACCCGCAGGGGCTGGTGGCGCTGCTGAAGGCGCCAATCAAAGGTTTTGTGGAGGCGGCGCTGATCATCGGCTTCGTGCTGATCGTTGGCGGCGCGTTCGCGGTGCTGCAGCGTACCGAGGCGATCGACACCCTGATCCGCTCGATCGTGCGGGCGCACGAGCATTCGCCGGTTGTGCGCGCGGCGATCATCCCGGTGTTCGTCACCATGTTCTCGCTTGGCGGCGCCACCTTCGGCATGAACGAGGAAGTGATCCCGTTCGTGCTGGTCTTCGTGCCGCTCGCGCTGGCGCTCGGCTACGACTCGGTGGTGGGGGTCTCGATCCCCTTCCTCGGCTCGCAGGTCGGGTTCGCGGCGGCCTTCCTCAACCCGTTCAATGTGGGAATCGCGCAGGGCATCGCCGGCGTGCCGGTGTTCTCGGGCACGCTGTACCGGCTGGTGGTGTGGACGGTAGCCACCGCGGTCACCATCGCCTTTTTGATGTGGTATGCGGCGCGGGTCAAGAGCAATCCGGCGACGAGCCCGACTTTCGTGCTGGACCAGACGCGGCGCAAGGAACAGCCGCCGGCCGTGGGCGAAGACCGCATCACCGGCCGCCACGCGGCGGTGCTGTCAGTCTTTGCGCTGACGCTGTGCGCGATGGTGGTGGGGGTGGTGCGCTTTAACTGGTTCATCGAAGAGATTGCCGCGCTGTTCCTGGCGATGGCGATCATGGCGGGGCTGATCGCCCGCCTGGGGACCGACAGTTGGGTGGGCGCCTTCATGCAAGGCGTGAAGGACCTGGCGCCCACCGCGCTGGTGATTGCACTGGCGCGCGGCACCATGGTCATCGCGCGCGACGCGCAGATCATCGACACCATGCTGCACGCGCTGATGCCGCTGGTGCAGTCCATTCATCCGGTGTTCGCGGCCCAGAAGATGTTCCTGATCCAGTCAGTGATCAACTTCTTCATCCACTCCGGCAGCGGTCAGGCGGCGCTGACCATGCCGATCATGGCGCCGTTGGCCGACTTGGTCGGCGTGACGCGCCAGACCGCCATCCTTGCGTTCCAGCTCGGCGAGCTGTCCACGCCGATGATTCCCACCTCGGGCATTACGGTCGGCGTGCTGGCACTGGCACGCATCCCGTGGCTGACCTGGGCCAGGTGGATGATCCCGCTGCAGCTGATCTACCTGGTGCTGGCCCTGGCGCTCTTGGTGCCGCCCTGCCTGATGGAGTGGAACTGAGCCAGATCCCAGTCCCGACTTGCGTCGGGACGACGTGGGAAGGTTAACAAAAAAAGGAAGAGCCGCTGGCTCTTCCCTCTCTTTGTGCACGGCCTTGACGCCGCGATCAGCTTACTTCAGGTGCTTCTCGAGCTTTTCCTTGGTCGCCACCAGCTCCTGCGGCAGGCGGTAGGAGAGCTTTTCGAACAGCTCGGTGTGCAGCTTGAGCTCCTCGCGCCATGCGTCCTTGTCGATCGAGGTGATCTGCACGAACTGCTCCTCGGTGAACACCACGCCGTCCCAGGTCAGGTCGGCATAGGCCGGGGTGGTGCCGAACATGTGCTCGACGCCGCCGGCTTCGCCCTTGGTGCGGTCCAGGATCCACTTGAGCACGCGCATGTTGTCACCGTAGCCCGGCCACACGAAGTTGCCCTGCTCGTCGGTGCGGAACCAGTTCACGCAGAAGATCTTCGGCAGCGCGGCCGGGTTCTTCTCGGCCACCTTGCGGCCGAGATCGAGCCAGTGCTGGAAGTACTCGCTCATGTTGTAGCCGATGAACGGCAGCATGGCGTACGGGTCGCGCCGCACCACGCCCATCTGGCCGGCGGCGGCGGCGGTGGTTTCCGAGCCCATGGTCGCGGCCATGTACACGCCCTCGGTCCAGTCGCGCGCCTCGGTCACCAGCGGCACCGTGGTCGAGCGGCGGCCGCCGAAGATGAAGGCCGAAATCGGCACGCCGGCCGGGTCGTCCCACGCCGGGTCGATCACCGGGTTCTGGGTCGCGGCCACGGTGAAGCGCGCGTTCGGGTGCGCGGCCTTGGTGCCGGACGCCGGGGTCCAGTCCTTGCCCTGCCAGTCGATCAGGTGCGCCGGCGGGGTCTTGGTCATGCCTTCCCACCACACGTCGCCGTCGTCGGTCAGCGCCACGTTGGTGAAGATGACGTCGCGGCGCAGCGACTCCATGCAGTTGCGGTTGGTCTTTTCGTTGGTGCCCGGGGCCACGCCGAAGTAGCCGGCTTCCGGGTTGATCGCGTACAGGCGGCCATCGGCGCCCGGCTTGATCCACGCAATGTCGTCACCGATGGTGGTGACCTTCCAGCCTTCGAAGCCCGAGGGCGGGATCAGCATGGCGAAGTTGGTCTTGCCGCAGGCCGAAGGGAAGGCGGCCGCGACGTAGTTCTTCTCGCCCTGCGGCGACTCCACACCCAGAATGAGCATGTGCTCGGCCAGCCAGCCGGTGCCGCCTTCCTGCGCTTCCTGGTAGCCCATGTTCGAGGCGATGCGCAGCGCGAAGCACTTCTTGCCCAGCAGTGCGTTGCCGCCGTAGCCGGAGCCGAACGACCAGATCTCGCGCGTTTCCGGATAATGGACGATGTACTTGGTGGCGTTGCACGGCCATTTCACGTCTTGCTGGCCGGCCGCAAGCGGCATGCCGACGCTGTGCACGCAGGGCACGAACTCGCCGGATTCGCCCAGCACGTCGTACACGGCGCGGCCCATGCGGGTCATGATCTTCATGTTGACCGCCACGTAGGGCGAGTCGGACAGCTCGACGCCGATGTGGGCGATCGGCGAGCCCAGCGGGCCCATCGAGAACGGGATCACGTACAGCGTGCGGCCAGCCATGCAGCCGTCGAACAGGCCGTGCAGGGTGCGGCGCATTTCGGCCGGGTCCATCCAGTTGTTGGTGGGGCCGGCCTGCTCGCGGGTGGCGGAGCAGATGAAGGTGCGGTCTTCCACGCGCGCCACGTCGCTGGGGTCGGAGCAGGCCAGGTAAGAATTCGGGCGCTTTTCCGGGTTCAGCTTCTTCATCGTGCCGGCTTCGACCATTTGCGCGCACAGGCGGTCATATTCCTCGGTCGAGCCGTCGCACCAGTAGATGCTGTCGGGTTTGGTGAGAGCGGCGATTTCCGCCACCCAGTTGATGAGCTTTTGATGCTTGATGTAATCGGGGACGTCGAGTGCGGCGACGCCGCCCATCACGGGCTGGTTCATAGGTGCCTCCAATGCCATTTAAGAATTCTTGTGTTGTCCCGGAACGTCAGGATCGTCGTGTGCCCCTTGGGCCGCGCCAGGCGAGCTTCTCGCTGGCGCTATTGAATCCATTCACGCGGATGGGTTCGGTGGGTACGGCGGTCATATCATTGGCCTTGTTGTATTTTTATCTGTTCAAGGCCGGCGTGCGGGTGAACCGTGTCAAAGCTTTAACTTTTCAGGCGATTGTACACCCCATGTGTCCGGATTCAAGCTCAGCACGACAAAAATGTAGGAATAATTGTTGAGCAATGTAGTGTGCTATTTGGTTTTCACCGGAGCGTGTTAGTCTTTTACGAAATCTTGCCTAATTTCAGCTATTAGCTATGAAAATTGCAATTCTTGACGACTACCAGGACGCAGTCCGGAGCCTGGACTGCTTTCGGCTGTTGGACGGCCACGAGGTCAAAGTGTTCAGCAGCTCGGCGCGCGGCGCGGGCCAGCTGGCGATCCGGCTGGCGCCGTTCGACGCGCTGGTGCTGATCCGCGAGCGCACCGCCTTCCCGCGCGCGCTGCTGGCCAAGCTGCCCAACCTGAAGCTCATTTCCCAGACCGGCAAGGTGAGCGGGCATGTGGACGTGGCTGCGGCCACCGAGCGCGGCATCGCCATTGCCGAGGGCGTGGGCTCGCCGGTGGCGCCGGCCGAACTGACGTGGGCGCTGGTCATGGCGGCCAGCCGCCGGATCGTGCCCTATGCAAACAACCTGAAAGACGGGCTGTGGCAGACCGCCTCGATCAACCCGCAACTGAACGGCCTGGGGCGGGTGCTCAAGGGGCGCACGCTGGCGATCTGGAGTTACGGAAAGATCGGCAAGCTAGTGGCCGGCTACGGCAAGGCGTTCGGCATGCGCGTGCTGGTGTGGGGTGGCGAGAAGAGTCGCGCCGCGGCGGTGGCCGACGGCTGCGAGGCCGCCGCCAGCCGCGAGGCCTTCTTCGAGCAGGCCGACGTGCTGACGCTGCACCTGCGGCTGGCCGACGGAACGCGCGGCATCGTCACCGCCGACGATCTGGCGCGCATGAAGCCGGATGCGCTGTTCGTGAACACGAGCCGGGCCGAGCTGGTGGCGCCTGGCGCGCTGGAAGCGGCGCTGCGCCACGGCCGGCCCGGCTGGGCCGCGCTGGACGTGTTCACCGACGAGCCGCTGCCGGCCGACGCCGAGCTGCTGCGCATGCCGACGGTGCTGGCCACGCCGCACCTGGGGTATGTGGAGAAGGATAGCTACGAGCTGTACTTCAGGGCGGCGTTCGAGAACGTGGTCAGTTTCGCCAACGGCAACCCGACGAACATCCTCAATCCCGAAGCGCTCACCAAATCCCTACCCTGAACACCGTCATCCCGGCGAAGGCCGGGATCCATGCTGAGTGCGAACGGCATGCGGCTTATGCACGCAGTTCGACGGCGTTCACGGTCTATGGATCCCGGCCTGCGCCGGGATGACGGTTCATGAGGTAATGGCTGCGAGGAAGCTTTAGCGCAGCTCGGGCTCGCCCGTGAGGTTGATCCGGCGCGTGGGCATCGCATGCGTGCGCGTCCACAGCCCGGCCCAGCCCGGCGGCCAGCTGATCGACGGGCCGCTGTAGTGCGGCAGGCCGGCGCGCACGGGCACCACCGGCACCGCCGGCATGTCGCGCAGGCCGCCGGCGGTGGCGCGCTGCATGTCCAGGCTGTACATGTAGCCGGGCAGCAGCAGGTCGCACACGTCGGCGAACCACGCGGTGTGGTCTTCATCCTTGCCCAGCGCCTGCGCCAGCCCTTGCGGGTCGAACTTGGCCAGCGCGTGGATCAACTCGTCGGTGGTGGCGCCGGGCGAATCGCCCCAACCCATCACCGGATTGTTGTTGTACTCAGCGCCCGAGCCGTACCAGCCCTCGCGCCACGGCCGCTGCATCCAGTCGCGCTTGCCCGTGAACAGGTGCCAGCGCCAGTGCAGGCCCGACGGCTTGGGCCACGAATAGAGATACAGCTTTTGGTAGCCGGCCTTGTGCAGCTCGCGCACCATGGCCATCAGGCGCGCGTGCGGCATGCGGTCGGGCGGCATGCGGCGGAACAGGATCGGTTCGCCGTCGGCGTGCTGGACTTCGTCGCTCGACAGGTTCAGGTCGAGCGTGCGCGACTCGTTGCCGAAGCGGGCCGAGATCCAGCCCGTCAACAGGTTGACGTGCACGATCACGCCATAGCCTCGGTGACGGTGGAAGATGACGGTTCCTGGGGCAACGGCTTTCATAAGTTAAGTCGGTGTTCTGGAAAAAGCGACGAGTCTACTCATCGGACCGGGAGGATTCTAGCGCAGACACATGTGGATACAGGTCGTTTGCAGCTATCATTAGCCACCTTTTTTTCACCGAGTTTATAAACGATCATGACTTTGCGCCTCATCGCCACCGGCGGCACTTTCGACAAGCACTACAACGAACTGAACGGCAGCCTGGGCTTCGCGGACAGCCACTTGCCGCAAGTCATCGCCCGCACGCGCATGACGATTCCGGTGGCACTGGAAGTGCTGCCGCTGCTCGACTCGCTGGACATGCAGGACGCCGACCGCCAGCGCGTGCTGGCCTCGTGTCAGGCGGCAACGGAAAAGGCGATCGTGATCGTGCACGGCACCGACACCATGCGCGAGACCGCGCAGGTGCTGGGCGCGGCCGCGCTGGACAAGACCATCGTGCTGACCGGCGCCATGATCCCCTACGAGATCGCCAACTCGGACGCGCTGTTCAACCTGGGCGTGGCGGTGGGCGTGGCCCAGACCCTGCCGGCCGGCGTGTATGTGGCGATGAACGGCAAGGTGTTCACCTGGAATAACGTGACCAAGAACCGCGCCGCCGGCGTATTCGAGCCGCTGTAATTGCGACGGGGCAGCGTGGCGCTGCCCTTTCCGCTGGTTTTCTATACTCCGCTCTCACCCCAGAGAGAGGAGAGTCACGATGGCAGACCAGCGCCCCACGCTGACGACACGTCAGGGTCATCCCGTCCGCGACAACCAGTCGCTGCGCTCGGTGGGCGAGCGCGGCCCGGCCACGCTCGAGAACTACCAGTTCATCGAAAAGATCACCCATTTCGACCGCGAGCGCGTGCCCGAGCGCGTGGTGCACGCGCGCGGCACCGGCGCGCACGGCTATTTCGAAGCGTACGGCAAGATCGGCAATGAGCCTGCCAGCAAGTACACGCGCGCCAAAGTGCTCAACCAGACGGGCGTGCAGACGCCGGTGTTCGTGCGCTTTTCCACCGTGATCGGCGGCAAGGATTCACCGGAGACGGCGCGCGACCCGCGCGGCTTTGCGGTCAAGCTCAAGACTGTGGAGGGCAACTGGGACCTGGTCGGCAACAACCTGAAGATCTTCTTCATCCGTGACGCGATCAAGTTCCCGGACATGATCCACGCCTTCAAGCCCGACCCGGTCACCAACCAGCAGGAAGCCTGGCGCTTCTACGACTTCATCAGCAACACGCCGGAAGCGCTGCACATGCTCACCTGGGTCAAGAGCCCGTGGGGCATCCCGGCCAACTACCGCGAGATGGAAGGCTCGGGCGTGAACACCTACAAGCTGGTCAACGACCAGGGTGTGGCGCACCTGGTCAAGTTCCACTGGGTGCCCAAACAGGGCGTGCGCAACCTGACCGCGCAGCAGGCGGCCCAGATCCAGGCGCACGACACGAGCCACGCCACGCGCGACCTGTACAACGCGATCAAGGGCGGCAACTATCCCGAGTGGGAGTTCTGCGTGCAGCTGATGGCGGACGGCGAGCATCCGGAGCTGGACTTCGACCCGCTCGACGACACCAAGCGCTGGCCGGAAGACCAGTTCCCGCTACTGCCGGTGGGCCGCATGGTGCTCAACAAGAATCCCGACAACGTGTTCGCAGAGACCGAGCAATCGGCCTTTGGCACCGGCGTGCTGGTGGACGGCATCGACTTCTCGGACGACAAGATGCTGCAGGGGCGCACGCTGTCGTACTCGGACACGCAGCGCTACCGCGTGGGCGCCAACTACCTGCAGTTGCCGATCAACCAGCCGCAGGACGCGGCCAGGGCGCACACCAACCAGCGCGACGGGCAGATGGCCTACTACGTGGACGAGCAAGGCGAGGACAAGCACATCAACTACGAACCGAGCCTGATGGGCGGGTACAAGGAAGCGGACAGGCCCGAGCACGAGTACCGGCCGCACGTCGAGGGGCAGCTGGGGCGCTACCAGACCTCGCGCACGCAGGACGACTACAAGCAGGCGGGCGAGCGCTATCGCACGTTCGAGGACTGGGAACGGGAGGATCTTGTTGCCAACATCGGCGCCGACCTGAAGCAGTGCCCCGAGCCGATCCAGCTGCGCATGGTATGGCACCTGTGGCACTGCGACGAGGACTATGGCCGGCGCGTGGCCGAGGTGGCGGGCATCGACCTGGAAAAAGCGAAGGCGCTGCCGCCGATGGAAGGCAAGCCGGCGCCGCATCAGGCGCGCGAAGGGATGGCCGGCGTTGGCGAGGAGCCGGCGACCACTGAGGAAGTGGCCGCGGCGAAGTGACCGGCTGACTGGCGTAGGGTGGGCAGGTTTCCTGCCCACGCGTTCAACGAACGTTTGAAAGACCGCGGCCTGCTAGCGCGCCCTGAACGCGTGGGCGGGAAACCCGCCCACCCTACGTGTGCGTCCATCCAGTCGTAGGGTGGGCTCTCGAGCCCACGCGGGCCGTCACAAAGCGCGTACCACCGCGTGGGCGCAAATGAAGACCCTACGCCTTGGCTTCGCCGCCCAGCGCCTCGACCACGTCGGCCAGCAGCTTGGCCAGCTCGCCGGTCATCAGCGCGATATCGTTGTCAAAACGCTCGTCGTCGCTGTAGGTGACGGCCTCGCCTTCCTTGATCACGTCCAGCGGCTTGACGCCCTTGATCGCCAGCGACTCGGTCAGCACGAACGAGATGCGGTCGTTCCAGGTCATCGCCAGGCGCGTGCACTGCTTGCCGGCCGCGATGTGGCGGCGGATGTCGTCCGGCTCCAGCGTGTGCTTCACGTAGCGCACCGCGGCCTTGCTCTCGCCGGTGGCGCGCAGTTCGGTGTCCTGGTCGATGGTGAAGCCGTACGGCGCCTCGTCCGCCTCCAGCCAGCCGGTCATCACCGCCACCGGCGAACGCTGCACGCGCAGCGATTCGAGCGGCATCTTGTCCACGGCCTTGAGCAGCAGCTTGATCACGTCGTCCGCCTTGCTCGGGCTGGCGGCGTCCACCACCAGCCAGCCGTTGACCGGGTCGATCCAGACCCACACGTTGCTGCGGATCGAGAAGGCGCGCGGCAGCAGCTCGTCGGCCACGCGCTCTTTCAGTTCCTTCATCGCCTTTTTGCCCGGCGGGAAGCCCTGCTGCTCTTCCAGCTCGGCGGCCTTGGCCTTGGCGACCTGGTTGATCACCGAGCCCGGCAGCAGTTTCTTCTCGGTGCCGAGCACCATCAGCATCTGCTTGTTGACCACGTGCACCAGGTTGCCGTTGCCGCGCGGCGAATCCCAGCCCTGGCGCAGCAGCTCGTTGCTGCTGGCGGGAACAAAACTTTGTGGCTTCAGCGCCGCTTCCAACTGTTCAGGAGAAAACGCCCACGGCGCGGGCAGGCGGTAAATCTGGAGATTCTTGAACCACATAAGTTGTATTTCCGGTGTCTCAGTTTTTCAGAGGAACGATATTCTACACGCTGCCGAGCCGCAATTTCACAGTCCGGACAGTCCAATTTTGAAGCTTGTTTCATCGTCAAACAGCCGCAGCTGCTCGACCTTGTCGGTTTCGCCAAGCCGCACGCCCACGCCGAGCAGGCGCACGGGGCGGCTTGCGCGCTGCCAGCCGGTCTCCATCAGGCGCGCGTAGGTGGGGATGTGCGGCGCGCTGCCCACGCACTCCACCGTGGTCTGCTGGAAGTCGGCGAACTTGATCTTCACGAACAGCTTGGCGATTTGCTTTTCGGCGCCGGCGCGCTTGATCCGGCCCAGCAGCTGTTCGAACAGGTCCGGCAGCAGCGCCAGGCAGGCAGGCAGGTCCGGCACGTCGGGCGTGTAGGTCTCCTCGGTGCTGATCGACTTGCGCTCGCGCGCATTGCTCACCTCGCGGTGGTCGATGCCGCGGCACAGGTCGAACAGGCGCAGGCCAAAACTGCCAAAGTGGTGCTGCAGCTCCTGCTCCGTCCAGCCGCGCAGGTCGGCGCAGGTCTGCACGCCGAGTTTGTTGAGCTTGGCCGCGGTCACCTTGCCAACGCCGAACAGCTTCTTGACCGGCAGCGCCGCCACAAACGCGTCCACCTCGTCGGGCCGCACCAGGAACAGGCCGTCCGGCTTGTTCCAGTCGCTCGCGATCTTGGCCACGAATTTGTTGGGCGCCACACCCGCCGACGCGGTGATGCCGACGGTCTCGAAGATGCGCTGGCGGATCTCCTGCGCGATCAAGGTTGCGCTGCCCTTGCAGTGCGGGGAGTCGGTCACGTCGAGATAGGCTTCGTCCAGCGACAGCGGCTCCACCAGGTCGGTGTAGGTGCGATAGATGTCCATGATCTGGCGCGACGCCACGCGGTACTTTTCCATGCTTGGGGGCAGCACCAGCAAGTGCGGGCACAGCTTCATGGCCTGGGCGGTCGCCATGGCCGAATGGATGCCAAAAGCGCGCGCCTCGTAATTGCAGGTGGCGATGACGCCGCGCTGGTCCGGCCGCCCGCCCACCGCGAGCGGACGCCCGCGCAACGACGGATCGTCGCGCATCTCGACGGACGCGTAAAAGCAATCGCAATCGCAGTGGATGATTTTGCGGACCGGGGCGTTCAAGGGCGGCGCGGGGAACTTTACTGTAAATTTATACAGTATTCACCGAAACCGACATTCGCGCAAGCCTCGGCCGGTATCCGCTGGCGTCGCTCCTCCAACTGCCACACTGCCACATGGCGGCAGCGCTGGCAGTAGTGGCAGTGACGGGTCGACCACTACTTCTGGTTTTTCAACAACTTGGGCCGCTCCCCCACCCGGGCCCGCGGTGGCACGCTTGTTGCAACTCCCTGATGGCGATGCGGGTATTTTCCCGCCGCTGACACCACTTCATCCAAGGAAGGGAATCATCATGCAAGCACTGCACCTGCTCTTCAGTTCCGACTTCGGTTTGCTCACCGTCGCTTTCTTCGCGCTCATGCTCGCGATGGCCGTTTACTTCGTGCGCATCTTCAGCTCCCGCAACGCGCCCGCCAGCGCCAAGAATAAGTAACGGAAGGGACGGCATGGACGTGCAAGACAAGTCTGGCCTGCAGGCTGCTCCGCAGGCCCACGCCGCCAGCACCGGAGCGAAGATCGTCGAGCTGGAGCTGTACACCTCGCAGCAGAAGATCTACCCTCGCACCTCCACCGGCTGGTTCGCCAGCTGGCGTTGGGCGATGGTCTGGTTCACCCAGCTCCTGTTTTACGGTGCGCCGTGGCTGACATGGAACGGCCGGCAGGCAGTGCTGTTCGATCTGGTCCACCGCAAGTTCTACATCTTTGGCGTGGTGCTGTGGCCGCAGGATTTCATTTACCTGGCGATCCTGCTGATGTTGTCCGCGCTGTCCCTGTTCCTGTTCACCGCCGTCGGCGGCCGGCTGTTCTGCGGCTATGCCTGCCCGCAGACGGTGTACACCGAAATGTTCATGTGGGTCGAGCGCAAGATCGAAGGCGAGCGCGCGGCCCGCATCCGTCTGGACCAGTCGCCCTGGGGGCTGCGCAAGCTCGGCATCAAGGGGGCCAAGCAGGGCGCCTGGATCGCCATGGCGCTCGCGACCGGCTTCACCTTTGTCGGTTACTTCACGCCGATCCACACCCTGGCACACGAAGTGGCGAGCCTGACGCTGGGGCCATGGGAGACGTTCTGGGTCCTGTTCTACAGCTTCGCCACCTGGGGCAACGCCGGCTACATGCGCGAACAGGTATGCAAGTACATGTGCCCCTACGCGCGCTTCCAGAGCGCGATGTTCGACAAGGACACCCTCATCATCACCTACGACGCGCAGCGCGGCGAGCCACGCGGTGCGCGCGGCAAGAAGGTGGACCCGAAGGCCGCCGGCCTGGGCGACTGCATTGACTGCGGCCTGTGCGTGCAGGTCTGCCCGACCGGCATCGACATCCGCAAGGGCCTGCAGTACGAGTGTATCGGCTGCGCCGGCTGCATCGACGTGTGCAACGACGTGATGACCAAGATGGGCTACCCGAAGGGCCTGGTGCGCTATACCACGCAGAACGCGATGGCGGCGGGATGGGCGCGCAAGCAGGTCTGGTCCCGCGTGCTGCGCCCGCGCGTGCTGGTCTACACCACGATCCTGCTGTCGGTGGCGGTGGCGGCCGGCCTGTCGCTGGCCCTGCGCCAGCCGCTCAAGGTGGATGTGCTGCGTGACCGCGGAATGCCACGCATCATGGACAACGAAGCCGTGGAGAACGTCTACCGCCTGCAAGTGATGAACACGGATGAGCGGGACCACACCTACACGGTATCGGTCGAAGGGCCCGCGGGCATGGCGCTCGCCTCCGAGCCTGTGATCTCCGTGCCGTCGACCACCACGCGGGCGGTGCCGGTGCGCGTGCAGTGGGCGGCGCCGCCCAATGCCGACAAGTCGCAGCGCATCGAATTCAAGGTGCGCGATACGGTTGACGAGTCGATCGAGGTCGAGGAAAAGGCAGTGTTCATCATGCCGCCGCGCTAGGGTTCCCCCACGTCCAGGGCCAGCCGCATGGCCTGCGACAGCAGCACCGAGCCCGGACGCAGCGGCTCGGGAGCACCGACTGGGCGGAAGCCTGCGCGCGCATACAGCCGCATGGCCGGCGTGTCGCCTTGTGCGACACCAAGCTGCACGGCGCGCGCATCGGTCGAGCGCGCCCAGCGGATCGCTTCGCGCAGCAGCGACGTGCCCACGCCGCAGCCACGGCTTTCGGGCGCAACCCATACCTGGAACAGGTTCACCACCGCAGCGTCGGCGGCATCGCGCTTGGCCCACAACAGGCCGACCGGGACGCCGCCCGCCTCGGCCACGAGCGGCCGGTCGTTTCCGGATGCGGCCGCCGCGGACAGGCGCGCGGCCCAGGTCTCGGCGGGACGCGCCTGCTCTTCGGCCAGCGTGCTGCCGAAGGCATCGGGCGAATCGGCGAGGGAGCGCAGCCGGATGGCGCGCCAGGCCGGCCAGTCATGTGGTTCGAGCGTGCGGATGATGAGCTGTTCCATCTGGCCCAGCTTACGGAACAAGCTTGTGCGTGTCCAGCATCGGCCGATGCGTTCAGGCATGCCGTGGTTGAACGCCTGGGCGGGAAACCCGCCCACGCTACAGCGGCACGCAGCATGCATGTCGCGTAGGGTGGGCAGGTTTCCTGCCCACGCGTCCAGCCAGCGTCTGCCAGCCGCAATAAAAAACGCGGCCAGGCGGCCGCGTTTTCGTTTGCCGTGCCGGAGCTTACCAGCTTAGCTTGAGCGTGTACTTGCCGGTGGAGCCGGTGGCGCCGCCGTAGTAATGCACGCGCAGGTAGAAGGCTGCCGTGGTCGTGCCCGTATTGGCGCGCGCGATCGCGTCGGTCGAACCTGCGCCGTTGGTGCTGCTTGCCAGCAGCGTGCCCGCGCTGTTGTACAGGTACAGGTCGTAGTCGGCGGTGCTGGTCCCCATCGCGAGCGTGGAACTGAGCGTCTTGCCGGCCGGGAGCTGCACCACGAAATAGTCGTCGTCGGTGGTCGAACCCATGGTGCCGTTCACCGTGGTGCCGCTGGTGGCCACCGCATTCGCGCTCGCCAGCGTGTTGTTCGGCTCGGCTTCGTTCTGGGTCGGCGTGGTGGTGGTCGAGCCGATGGCTGCCGTCACCGCGGCCGCTGCATCGACGATACCGGCGCCGCAGCCCGAACACGCGGCCGGGAAGGCGCGCGCGGTCGACTTGAGCTTGGCCTCCACGTCATCCGGGGTCAGGCTTGGATTCTTGGACAGCATCAGCGCCACGACGCCCGCCACATGCGGCGTGGCCATCGAGGTGCCCATGTAGTACGCGTAGCTGTCCGATGCCGGCGCGCGCGTGCCCGAGTTCAGCGTGGACAGGATGCCGGCGCCCGAGTCGCCGCCCGGCGCCGCCACGTCCACCAGCGTGCCGTAGTTCGAATACGAGGCCTTGCCGCCGCTGCGTCCCACCGCCGCCACCGCGATCACGCCCTGGCAGTTGGCCGGGGTCGCGTTGCTGACGTTGGTGTTCGAGTTGCCGGCCGCGACCACCACCACCGCGCCGCGCGAGCGCGCGCTGTTGATCGCGTTTTGCGTGGTGCTGTCGCAGGTGCCGCTGCCGCCCAGCGACAGGTTGAGCACGCGCGCCTTGTTGGCGTTGGCCGGCACGTTGGCCACGGCGCCGCCCGAGGTCCAGATGATGGCGTCGGCGATGTCCGAGGTGTAGCCGCCGCATTTGCCGAGCACGCGCGCAGGCACGATCTTGGCGCCGTAGGCCACGCCCGCCACGCCCACGCCATTGTTGGTGAGCGCCGCGATGGTGCCGGCCACGTGGGTGCCGTGCCAGCTCGAATTCTGGTCCTGGGCCGGCACGCCGCTGCCGCATTCGCCGGCCACGGTCCAGTCGCCCGGGTCGCTGGCATCGCTGTCGCGGCCGGTGCCGTCGTTGGCGATGGTGCTGCTGGTGATGAAGTCGTAGCCGGGCAGGATCTGGCCCTGCAGGTCGGCATGCGGACGGTAGCCGGTGTCGATCACGGCCACGTTGATGCCGGCGCCAGTCGATTTGTCCCAGGCTGCCGGCAAGCGCATGCCGGCGGTGGCTTCATACAGGTCCCACTGGTTGGTGTACTGCGGGTCGTTGGGGATGAACTGCGCGGTCAGGATGCGGTCCGGCTCGGCGTACTCCACGCTCGGGTCACGCTGCCCCAGCTCGGCCGCCAGCCTGGCGACATCCTCGAGCGCCAGCTTGCGCTCCAGCTGCATCACGTGGGCGCCGGTGCCGATCGTGTGCAACAGCTTCATCGACAAGCCGAACTGCTGGCCCGCACGGTCCAGGATGGCGCGGCGCGCGACGCTGATCGGCGCAGCCTGGGCCGGTCCCTTGCCGTTGGCGACGGAGTCCTTGTACTTGACGATCAGCCGGTCAGTCTGGGCGACGAACGGCACGCTGTGCGCGGGCGCAGCCTGCTGCGCGTGGGCCAGGCCGGCCAGCAAGCCGGTGCCGATCAGGGCAGCCGCGCAAAACTTCAACAATGACGGATGAAACCGGTTCATGAGACTCCTCGCTGTTACGTGCAGAAAACAGCGCAAAGCCTACAGCTCAATCCGCTTGCACGCGGGCAACTCAAGGTGGATTCGCGGCGATTGCAACAGAAAATTTTCCCGAGGTAACTGAACGATAACTCCGCCGCCTCGGGATTCACACGTCCGTCATGTAAACGCGACAAAATCTTTCCGTATGCCATCAGTTGTTATTCGGTAACTATATATGCATAACTATGGGCATTCGTTTCCAAAAAAATATTATTGTGCGTCACTAGACTTATTGCACAATTAACGCCTTACCAACCGGACAAAAGACCGGCCAACGGCAGTCCGTCCACCCGCGCGCCGCGCTTTCACTCAGAGGGAAAACTGCATGTCGAAGACTTTTTACAAGCTGTCGGACTCGGATTTTTTCCAGGACTGGAGCAACAGTAGCCTGATCACCACCGCCAACGACTGGAGCGGCGTCCCGTCCATCATGGGCTACCGCGGCGACGGCCTGGCATCGAGCGGCAAGGATGCGCGCCTGGTGACCGGCGACAGCACGGTGGTCAACGTGAACCCGGACCAGGCGAACCCGAACACCTACACCACGGGCGGCGTCACCGAATTTTCCAAACTGGCCGACCCCACCGTCGCGCTGCAGGGCTCGGGCACGGCGCAGGCGCCGAACCTGGTGCTGTACCTGGACGCTTCGAGCCGCCAGGACCTGCACTTCTCGGTGGACCTGCGCGACATCGACGGCAGCGGCGACAACGCCGTCCAGCAGATCGTGGTGCAGTACCGCGTGGGCGACAGCGGCGCCTGGACCAACGTCCCGGGCGGCTACGTGGCCGACGCCTCGACCGGCCCGTCGCTGGCCAACCTGGTCACCCATCTTGAGCTTGATCTGCCGGCGGCGGTGAACAACCAGTCGCAGGTCGAGATCCGTGTGCTGACGGCCGACGCGTTCGGCGCCGACGAATGGATCGGCGTGGACAACCTGAAGGTGACCAGCAAGGCGATGGCGCCCGATACGACGCCGCCGGAGCTGGCCTCCACCAGCCCGCTGGACGGCGCGATCGGCGTCGGCCCCAACGCCGACCTGGTCCTGAACTTCAACGAGCTGGTCACGCTGGGCAGCGGCAAGATCACCATCAGCGACGGCGCCGCCGACGTGCGCGTGATCGATGTGGCCGACGCCAGCCAGGTCAGCGTCAGCGGCCAGCAGCTCGTCATCAACCCGACCAGCGCGCTGAACATCGGCACCACCTACCACGTGAGCGTGGACGCCGGCGCGGTGCTCGACAAGGCCGGCAATGCCTACGGCGGCACCGGCAGCAACCCGATCGACTTTTCCACCGTCGCCGCGCTTACCCACACCTACGAAATCCAGGGCGCGGGCCACCGCTCGCCGATGGAAGGCGCGCTCGTCATCACGCGCGGCGTGGTCACCGCGATCGACCCCAGCGCCACCGCCGGCGGGTTCTGGATCCAGGACCAGCAGGGCGACGGTATCGACGCCACCTCGGACGCGCTGTTCGTGTACGCGCCGGGCAGCACCGTCCACACCGGCGACCTGGTACAGGTGTACGGCACCGTCACCGAATTCAAGGGCAAGAGCACCAACAACCTGACCATCACCGAAGTGTCGAACGTGCAGGATATCTCGGTGATCAGCAGCGGCAACGTGGTCGCCCCCACCGTCATCGGCGAAGGCGGCCGCCTGCCGCCCACGGAAGTCATCGACAGCGACAACTTCGGCGTGTTCAACCCGAGCCACGACGGCATCGACTTCTACGAATCACTCGAAGGCATGCTGGTCACGGCCAAGAACGTGCAGGTGATCGACGACACCTACCAGCAGGCGACCTACGTGGTGACCGACCTGGGCGCACACGCGACCGGCATGAACGACCGCGGCGGCATCACCCACGGCGCCACCGACGTCAACCCGGAACGCATCGAAATCTACGGCAACGGCGGCATCGCGGCGGGCGCGGACACGGCCTCGTTCGAGACCGGCGACCTGCTGGGGGACGTCACCGGCGTCATGTCCTACTACAACGGCAACTACGAGCTGATTCCCGTCGCCACCCCGACCGTGCAGTCGCGCATCGCGATCAGCAGCGAGACCACCGCGCTCAAGGGCGACACCGGCCACCTGACCGTTGGCGCCTACAATATGGCCAACATGGACCCGAACGACGCGCAGTGGAAGTTTGACGCGCTCGGCTATGACGTGGCGGTGAGCCTCGGCTCGCCGGACATCCTCGGTGTCGAGGAAGTCCAGGACAGCAACGGCACTGGCACCGGCGTGCTGTCGGCCGACGTGACCGTGGCCAAGCTGATCGACGCCATCGTCGCTGCCGGCGGCCCGCACTACGCCTGGGTGTCGGTGGACCCGACCAGCGAGAACTCGACCGGCGGCCAGGCCAACGGCAACATCCGCAACGTGATCCTGTATAACCCGGAGCACGTCAGCTACGTGGCCGGCTCGGTGCACCTGCTGTCCGATACCACGCCGGCCAATGGCGACTCGTTCGCCAACAGCCGCAAGCCGCTGGTGGCGGACTTCATGTTCCACGGCGAGGAAGTCACCTTCGTCAGCATCCACAACTACTCGCGCCTGGGCAGCGACGAGCTGTATGGCGTGGACCAGCCGCCGTACATCTCGGGCGACGCTCGCCGCACCGACCAGACCACGGCGGTGCGCGACTTCGTGCAGCAGATCCTGGCCACCAAGCCGGACGCGAACGTGGTCGTCGGCGGCGACTTCAACGGCCTGCAGTTCGAAACCTCGCTGACGCAGCTCGAGACCGGTGGGCTGACCAACCTGATCTGGAAGCTGGAGGCGACCGACCGCTACACCAGCACCTTCGAGGGCAACAACGAGCAGATCGACCACCTGCTGGTCTCGACCAACCTGTACGCCAGCGCGCAGTTCGACGACGTGCACGTCAATACCAACCTGCCGTACGACACCAGCCCGACCGACCACGACCCGGTGCTCTCGCGCCTGCTGATCAACCATGCGCCCACCACCGTTGCCGACACCAGCTACGGCACCGACGAGGACGTGGGCCTGTTGATCGACGCGCTGCACGGCGTGCTGGCCAACGACAGCGACATCAATGGCGACGCGATGAACGTGGCGCTGGTGAGCGGCCCGGCGCATGGCACGCTGGCGCTGCGCGCGGACGGCTCGTTCGAATACCACGCCGACGCCAACTACAACGGCGCCGACAGCTTCACCTACATCGCCAGCGACGCCTTCGGCGGCGCCTCGTCGGCAACCCTGGTACAGCTGGCCATCGCCTCGGTCAACGATGCGCCGGTGGCCGCCAACGACAGCGCCAGCGTGGCGGAAGACGCCGAGGTGACCATCAACGTGCTGGGCAACGACAGCGACGTGGACGGCGACGCGCTGTCGATCGTGCTGGCCGACGCCCACTCGGCGCTGGGCGCGACGCTGGTGCTGGACCACGGCCAGGTGCGCTACCTGGCCGACGCCGACGCGTTCGACCTGCTCGCCGCCGGCAAATCGGTGGTGGACAGCTTCACCTACACGGCCGACGACGGCCACGGCGGGCGCAGCGCGCCGGTCACCGTCAGCATCACGGTGACGGAAGCTGGCGACAACCAGGTCGTCAACGGCAGCAACAAGTCCGGCACCTTCACCGACACCGCCGGCCATGACACCGTGTACAACGGCGGCAACGGCGACGACGTGGCCATTGGCCTGGACGGCTCGGACTCGCTCCACGGCGGCAACGGCAAGGACGTGCTGTTCGGCGGCGCCGGCGCGGACTTCCTGTTCGGCGATAACGGCACCGACATCCTGGTCGGCGGCGCCGGCTTCGACACGCTCACCGGCGGCGAAGGCCCGGACACCTTCGTCATCACTGCCGATTCGGGCAAGGACAAGGTGCTGGACTTCAAGCCGCAGGTGGACACAATCGTGATCGGCTACGCCGGCACCGACAGCGCCACGGACGTGTCGGTGTTCATCAAGCAGGCGCACGTGGTGGACGGCTTCAGCTTCGCCGACGTGGACCTGGATGGCAACGGCAGCCTGGACGCGGTGGCAATCACGGGCGGCGCACTGGGAGGCAACACGGTGCTGCTGTCCGACTGGAGCGTCGCGACGCTGGTGGGCCAGGGCTTCCTGACCGCCGACCACCATGTGCGCGGCAACTGGCTGCTGGCTGCCGATGGTGGCGGCGGGGTGTTCTAAGCGTTAGCTTCCGAACGTCGTCCCCGCGCAGGCGGGGACCCATGCTGAGTTTGCCGGCTTGCGACACAGAGCTTGACGACGCACGGTGCCTATGGGTTCCCGCCTTCGCGGGAACGACGGTCTTAAGGGTAACGATATAAATAGTTTTCGCGGAAAGCGAAGATAAAAAAAGGCCGCGATGGAAATCGCGGCCTTTTCCATTCACGCTGTCAAAAGGCTCAGAAATTGCCCTTGAACTGCACGCCCCAGACACGCGGCTCGTTGGTGAAGCCGGTCAGGTTGTTGAAGTCGATGGCGCCGGTGATGCGGCGCTGGTCGAGGATGTTGCGGCCGAACGCTGCCACCTCGTACTTGCCAGCGTCCCAGGTGTAGCCCACGCGCAGGCCGCCTTCGGTCAGCGGCTTGCCCGAGAACTCGGCAGCCTCGTACAGGAAGAAGTTGATCTTGCTGCGGTACGCCCAGTCGGTGAACACGAAGAACTCGCCGTCGCCCATCGGGATGCCGTAACGCGCGGTGGCGTTGAGCATCCACTTCGGCGCCTGCGGCAGCGGGTTGCCGTCGATGACCACGCGGCCGGCGGCGTTGACCGGGTCCAGCACGGTGCATTGCGCGCACTTGTTGACCGACAGGCTCGGGTCGCGGATCTCGGTGAAGTTGTAGCTGCCGCCGGCAGTGACCTTCAGGCCAGTGGCGATGTTACCCTCGAAGTCGAACTCGACGCCGCGGCCACGGCTCTTGGCCGCGTTGATCAGCTTGGTGACGTTGGAATTACCGCCCACCACGGTCAGCTGCTGGTTCTTCACGTCGTAGTCGAACACCGAGAACGTGGCGCGTGCACGGCGATCGAACAGGTCGGCCTTGATGCCGCCTTCGATCGAGGTGATGGTCTCGGCGTCGGCCACGGTGATCGGCACCGACGAGTTGGCGGCGGCGATACTCGGGGCGCGGAAGCCGGTCGCCACGCGGGCGTACAGGTTCACGTCGCGATTGAGCTTGTAGGTGCCCGACAGGTCCCAGTTGACCTTGCTCTTGCTCTCGTCAACGAAGGACGGACCCACCTGCACCACGTTCTGCGCTTCGACGGTGTTGAAGTGCTTCTTGTCGTCGGTGTAGCGCACGCCGCCACGCACGGTGAAGTCATCGGTCAGCGCGTAGTTCACCGACGCGAAGGCCGCCCATGCGGTGTTCTTCTGGTGGCTTTCCAGGTGCGAGGTCTGGCCCCAGGTCACGCTGCTGTAGTTGTTGGTGCCGACCTTGCCGTCTTCGTTGAAGTAGTAGGTGCCGGCCTGCCAGCTCATCGGGCCAACCTGCTTGGACTCGACGCGGAACTCTTGCGTGTACTGGCGCAGGCCGTGCACGAAGCCGCCGGTCTCGACCTGGAACGGAATGAAGCCCGGGCCGGCCGGGGTGCCGCCGTCGATGTCGCCGCGGCTGAAGTAGTCGCCCACGTGCTCGTAGCCGGTGATCGAGTACAGCTTGACCGGGCCCAGGTCCCAGGTCAGGCGCAGGTTGCTGCCGTTGGTGTCCAGGTGCTGGAAGTTGCGGCCGTTGCTGACCAGGCTGCCCAGGTCCACGCCGTCGGCGAAGTCGTTGGTGCCCTTCTTGATCAGGTTGGCGCGGAACAGGCGCGCGCTGCCGGTGGTGGCGCGCTGGTGCAGGTTCAGCAGGGCGCTGAACGAGGCGTTCGGGGTGTACAGGAACTGCACGCGCTCGGCGTGTTCGTTGTAGCCATCGAGCTCGCCGGTCTTCTGGGTCTTGGCCACGTCGGCGTAGTTGTCGACGTAGTTGTCGCGGTGCTGGCGCAGGGTCGACACGCGCATGGCCCACTTGTCCGACAGCGGCACATTGACCGCGCCTTCGACGTTGGCGGTGCCGCGGGTGCCGTACGACAGGTTGTAGTAGCCCTCGAGCTTCTTCAGGTGCGGCTTCTCGGATTCGAACTTGACCACGCCGGCCGGGGTGTTACGGCCGAACAGCGTGCCCTGCGGGCCGGCCAGCACTTCGACGGCGGCCACGTCGAAGATCGGGAAGCCCTTGAGCATGGGGTTTTCCTGCACCACGTCGTCCACCACCAGCGAGACCGGCTGCGAGGCGAAGTTCGAGAAGTCGGTGTTGCCGTAGCCGCGGATGTAGAAGCGCGGGAAGGTACGGCCGTTGGACGATTCGACGTTCAGGCTCGGCACCTTGCCGGCCAGCAGGCGGATGTCGTCGCCGCCGGACACCAGCACATCGAGCTTCTCGCCCTTGATGGCGGTGACGGACACCGGCACTTCCTTGATATTCTCGGTGCGGCGCTGCGCGGTCACGGTGACTTGCTGCAGTTCCGGTGCGGCGGTGGTTTGGGCGACAGCCACGCCTACCGGCATGGCGGCAGTCACCGCCAGCAGTACGCGCTGGTGCATCCTGGACAACTTGATCATGGAGTTTCCCCTGGTTTTGTGTAAAAGGTGATGCGGTCGGTGTCTCCCACACTTCTCTTTTTTCCCGGCGCGGCGTCGAGCGACCGCGCGGACGGCTGCAAGCCGCCCCGGCACCTGGCATTTCTTAGCGATGTTTTAAGGTTGCCGGCTTTATAAGCCCGACATTTTGGGGGATGTGTATGTCACAGGGCAAGAAAAACCGGCCAGAAAAGTGCTTTTCGCAACACATTCTCGGCAGATCCTTGCAGTGGCCGAAAGACGGCCCGTAGGGTGGGCAGGTCTCCTGCCCACGCGTTCAACGCACGGCTATGCTGTCCGGCCTGTCATAAGCCGGCTGGACGCGTGGGCAGACAAGCTGCCCACCCTACGGTTCGATCAGGATCGCCCGGAAGTCGTTGACGTTGGTGCGCGTGGGGCCGGTCACGACCAGGTCGGACAGCCGCGCAAACAGGCTGTAGGCATCGTTGTTGGCCAGGATTGCGCGCGGATCGAGGCCGCAGCCGGCCGCGCGCGCCAGCGTGTCGGGGCCGATGACGGCGCCCGCATTGTCCTCGGTGCCGTCGATGCCGTCGGTGTCGCAGGCGATCGCATGCACACGGGGCAGGCCGTCCAGCGCGATCGCCAGCGCCAGCAAAAATTCGACGTTGCGCCCGCCGCGCCCGTTGCCGCGCACGGTCACGCTGGTTTCGCCGCCGGAGATGATCACGCAAGGCGCGGCCAGGGGCTGGGCATGCTCGACCACCTGGCGCGCAATGCCCGCGTGGACGATGCCGACCTCGCGCGCCTCGCCCTCCATGCTGGAAGAGAGCACCAGCGGCGTGTAGCCGGCCTCGCGCGCGGCCGCCGCTGCCGCATCCAGCGCCTGCTGGGCGGTTGCAATCACGCTGACGCTGTTGCCGGCCAGGCGAGGATCGTCCGGCTGCGGCGCGGCCAGTGCCGGATCCTGCAGCACGCGCAGCGCCTGGTCGGAGACGGCGATGCCGTACTTGTGCAGGATCGCCAGCGCGTCGTGCGCGGTGCTGCCATCGGGGACCGTGGGGCCGGACGCCACCACGGCCGGATCGTCGCCCGGCACGTCGGACACCACCAGCGTGACCACGCGCGCCGGCGCGCAGGCCAGCGCCAGCCGTCCGCCCTTGATCGCCGAGAGATGGCGGCGCACGCAGTTCATCTCGCCGATCGGCGCGCCGCTCTTGAGCAGTTGCTGGTTGAGCGCGCGTTTTTCGTCTGCCGTGATGCCGGGCGCCGGCATCGACAGCAAGGCCGAGCCGCCGCCCGAGATCAGGCAGATCACCAGGTCATCCGCGCCAAGGCCGGCGACCTGCGCCAGCATGCGCTCGGCCGCTTTGGCGCTGGCCGCGTCGGGCACCGGGTGGCCCGCTTCCAGCACCTCGATGTGTTCGGTGGGCGCGCCGTGGCCGTAGCGCGTGACCACCAGCCCGGACAGCTCGCCCTGCCAGTGGCGCTCGACGCCCTGCGCCATGCGCGCCGCTGCCTTGCCCGCGCCGATGACCACGGTGCGCCCCTTGGGCGGCGGCGGCAGGTGGCGGGCGACCAGTTCGAGCGGATCGACGGCGGAGACGGCGCGCTGGAACAGGTCCAGCAAAAGTTGGCGTGAAGCAGGCATGGTCATGGCGTGGGCGGTATCCGGAGCTTGATATTGGCACAAAAGGCCACGCTGCCGCGTAGCGCAGCGTTGCAGGCGACGATTTTTTCGAAAAACCCTTGCGCGCTTTTCAAAGGATAGGCTATGATTCGGCCTCTTCGTCGGACGTGATGACAAACGTCGATGACATCGAAGAACGTGAGCGGGCGCTTAGCTCAGTTGGTAGAGCGGAGCCCTTACAAGGCTTAGGTCGGGAGTTCGAGCCTCTCAGCGCCCACCAGATGTCATCAAGGATCGATGTACCGATCAGTAAAAACGGAGCGGTAGTTCAGTTGGTTAGAATACCGGCCTGTCACGCCGGGGGTCGCGGGTTCGAGTCCCGTCCGCTCCGCCAACATCCGAAAGGGCCTGGTTGCACACCAGGCCCTTTCTCTTTTTCCGCCCGTCTTTTTCAGGCCCGCTTGAGCACCGGGGGGCCCACCTCCACCCGGTTGCGCCCGCCGCTCTTGGCCGCGTACAGCGCCTGGTCGGCGCGGGCCAGCGCCGCCGTCAGCGCCTCGTTCGGCTCGACCAGCACCACGCCAATGCTCACCGTCATCCGGTGCGGCGTACCGGCCGCGCACAGCGGCGCGTCGATCACGGCCTGGCGCAGGCGCTCGGCCGCCAGCACCCCGCCCGGCAGGTCGGTGCCGGGCAGCGCCAGCGCGAACTCCTCGCCGCCCAGCCGGCCCATGATGTCGTGCTCGCGCAGCGTGGCGCGCGCCGTGTCGGCGAACAGCACCAGCGCCTCGTCGCCGGTGGCATGGCCGAAGCGGTCGTTGAGCTGCTTGAAGTGGTCGATGTCGAGCATCAGCAGCGCGATCGGCTTACGCAGCCGCAGCGCCAGCTGGCGCGCGCCTTCGGCCTGCTGGAAGAAGGCGCGGCGGTTGGCCAGGCCGGTCAGGAAATCGGTGGTCGCCAGCAGCGTCATCTGGTCGTCAGCCTTCTGCTTGCACAGCAGCAGGAAGCCGGCGCCGTTCACGATCATCATCAGGTAGGCCGCCAGCCCGGCCAGCGTGTGCAGGCCATTGGCGCCCAGCACTTGCGATGGATCGCTCAAGCCCGCCCAGCCGCCGGCGGCCATCGCCACGGCAAAGAGCGCGTCGCTGCCACCCATGATCTTTTGCAGCAGCGAACGCTTGCGCGAACGCGGCCGCAACAGCACGAATGCCATTGCCGCGGCGTACATGGCCGAGATCACGCAGGCCAGCCCGAGCAGCTGCACGTACGTGGCGCGATGGAAGCTCACGAACAGCATCACCAGCAGCGTCAGTGCCGTGGCCGGGCCGACGGCACGGCGCCAGCGTCCGCATTCGAAGTAGGTGCAATAGGCGGCCAATTCCATTGCAACGCCCGCCACGCAGCCAATGGCTTGCAGCGAATCGCCCCAGGGGCCGGGCGCCAGCCAGCCGATGAACTGGGTCACCCCAAGCATCAGCCGCGACCACATCCACAGGGCCAGCCCGTCCTGTGACGTACTGCCCCGAATGTAGCCGGCCATGAGCAGCGCGAATCCGACGTTGCCGATGCCCAGCGCTAAAATGATTGTACGAATATCTACCACGGCAATTCCTTCTGCCATCCGCCCGCCACTTGCCGAGCATCATGCCAAACAGATAACAGCTGTTTCCATCGGGAATTTATCTTACTCGGTTTTGACAATTGCTGTTGCACAATTTTGTTAAACAGGCGATTTCCCCCCTCCGCCGGGGGGATCCGGAAACGCTGGCGTTCAAAATCTTCGCTCAGGGCATACACGAGGGCGTGCGATGCAGCATAATTGACAACACTTCCCCTTTTGCAACGCGGAGCCACCGTGATACTCGGATTGCTGAAATCGCCGCCCATGTCGCCGCGCTTGCTGCGACTGAAGAACTCGGCCCTGTTCGGCTCCCTCAAGCCGCTCGAGCTCAAGATCGTCGATGGCCTGATGCACGAGCGCCGCTACCTGCCGGGCGAGATCGTGTTCGACGAGGGCGACGAAGGACAGGCGCTGTACCTGGTGATGAACGGGCGGGTGGCGATCCGCCGCGGCAGCGCGGGCGAGCGGCAGCATGTTGCCGATCTCGGCCCAGGCAACTTTTTCGGCGAACTGGCGCTGCTCAACGATGCGCCGCGCAACGCCCAGGCGCGCGCGACCGAGGACAGCGAGCTGGCCGTGTTCTTCCGCGCCGACTTCCTGTCGCTGATGGAAACCGACGCCGTCATCGGCTACAAGATTTCGCTGGCGCTGGCGCGGCAGATGGCGCAACGCCTGGGCGAGTGGAAGGGGCCGCCCGAGCTGCTCGAGACGCCGTAGGGCGACGCGCGCGACGGGACCAGTTCGCTTGCTTGTATGATGAGTTCCGTCGTTCAACCCGGATAAGAACATGGCAGGACGCAGTGAATACCTCGATTTTTCGAAAGGCATGCTCATCCTGCTGGTGGTGATCGGCCACAGCATCCAGTACGTCACCTACCAGCAAACCGGCTTCTGGAACGATCCCCTCTTCAAGACCATCTACATGTTCCACATGCCGCTGTTCATGGCCATTAGCGGCTACGTCTCCACGCCGGGCCTGGTGTCAGCCGGGGCGCTTGCGCTGGTGCGCGGCAAGGCATCCAGCTACCTCACGCCGGTGCTGGCCTGGGGCACGTTGTACCTGGCGCTGCTGGCCCTGCACGACGGCGCCGTGCTGACGAAAACCGTGCTGTTGCGGGAATTCCTTGGACGGCTCTGGTTCCTGTGGGCCTTGTTCGGATCGGTGGTGCTGATCGCGCTGGCACGCACATGCAGCCGCTACTGGGCTGGCGTCGTGGTCCTGATGTTCGCGGCGCTGCTGGCGGTGCCGGACATCGCGATTGTCCACCTCTTCAAATACACGTTCCCGTTCTTCGTGCTGGGCCATGTGACGGCGCTGGCCAAGCTGCGTGCGCCATCGCCGGCCAGGCTCGCGGCGCTTGCTGCGTTGACCGGGTTGGCCAGCGTCGCCTGCTTCGCGCTGTGGAACGAGGCGACCTACATCTACGTCTCGAAGATGGCGCTGACCGTGGCCAATCTTCCGAACATCGCGCTGCGCTATGTCGCCGGTGTCGTCGTCTCGATCTTCGCCCTGTGCGTTTTCCACGGCGCCTGGCGACTGCTTCCCGCGCCCGCGCGCCATGCCATGGCCGCCGCCGGCCGGGATACCCTGTACATCTACGTGGTGTCGATGTACGGTTTCATCCTCGCAGAGCAGTTGTCGAAGCAGTACCTGTCGCCCCCGCTCGACGCCGCTGCCGCCGCGCTGGTGTCGATTGCATCGGGATGCATCATCACCGCCGTGTGCTGGCTGATCGGCCGCCGCATCGCCGCGAGCCCCGCCGCCGCGAGGCTCCTGTTTGGAAAACGCACGAAGAGAAGGAGCCTGGAATTGGAAGAGCGTACCTTGCCGGATGAGAGAGTCACATGAAGCCTGAAGAGCGCGCCGGGCCGGTTGCCTGGGCCGGCATCGTCGCCACCACCAGCCTGCTGCTGGTGGTGCTGCAGCACACCTTGTGGCTGGTCCTGCCGTTCATCGTCGGCGGTGTGATGTACTACATGCTGCTCGATCCGATGCGGCGGCTGGTGCGCGCGGGCGTGAGCCGCAACGTCTCGGCCCTGCTCGTGTGCAGCGTCTTCTTCACGCTGGTGGCGCTGGCGCTGGCCGGGGTGTTCTCGTGGGCCGGGCCGGGCGACGCGTGGCAGGCGGCGATCGGGCGCTACGTGGACGGCGGGCTCTCATTCGTACGCTCCACGATCTCGGCGGTCGAAGCCAAATTCCCGGTCCTGCGGGGCATGCACCTGCGCGGCATCCTCAACCGCTCGATCCGTGCGCTCACCAACGACTTCCCGCAGCAGCACCTGGGCGCGTTCCTGCTGGCTGCCGCCGGCTGGCTGCCTTCGCTGCTGCTCGCGCCCTTCCTCACCTTTTTCTTCCTGCGCGACGGCGTCCGTTTCAAGAAATTCCTCGCGCGCGGCGTGCCCAACGCCTACTTCGAAAAGACGCTGTTCCTGATGCACCAGGTGGACCAGACCGCGCGCCGCTATTTTTCCGGCCTGCTGCGCCTGACGGTGCTGGACACGGCGGTGCTGGCGCTCGGGCTGTGGATCATCGGCGTATCCTCGCCGCTGCTGCTCGGGCTGATCTCGGCGCTGCTGGCATGGGTTCCATACGTCGGCTCCATCGCCGGCTGCGCGCTGGTGGTCGTGGTGACCTCGACCGACGCGCCGGGCAACCCGGCCATGGCCTATGGCGCGATCGCGGTGTTCGTGCTGGTGCGGCTACTGGACGACTTCGTGTTCATGCCGCTCACGCTCGGGCGCAGCCTGCGCATCCACCCGCTCGTGACGGTGCTGATGATCTTTATCGGCGGCGCGGTGGCGGGGGTGGTCGGGCTGATGCTGGTGCTGCCGCTGTTGGGTGTGGTGATGCTGGTGGGGGAGACGCTGGCGCGGCTGCTGACCAATCCGCGGCTGCGGGCGCGGCATCGCAATGCGCTGGCGCTGCGGACGAAGCAGGCCAGTGCGGATCTGGTTGTCTGATCTTACCCGTACGTGAAGCACGTCGTCCCCGCGGAGGCGGGGACCCATAGACCGCGTGATTGCACGCTCAGCATGGGTCCCCGCCTCCGCGGGGGACGACGGTTTTACAGCTAACGGGCTTATTTGCGGCCGGCCTTGGGCTTGGCCTTGATCGTCGACAGGATCGACGGCCGCACCTTGCCCACCGCAGATAGCGGCGGGGCCACGCTCACCGACACGCGCTCGCCCTTGCGCTGGCGCGGCGCCGGTTCCGGCCGTTCGGCGCGTCCCTTGCCCTGCGCCGGCGCGCGCGGCCGCTCGACGCCCGCCGGCATCGCGCGCTCGTCCTTCGGCTGCGTCGGCGGAATCAGGTGCTTCTCGCCATAGCCGATCAGGTCCCCGCGCCCCATCTTCACCAGCGCCTCGCGCAACAGCGGCCAGTTCTCCGGGTCGTAGTAGCGCAAAAAGGCCTTGTGCACGCGCCGGATCTTGCCACTGCGAGCGGTCTCGACCACCTCCGAATCCGCATCCACCTTGTGCAGCGGGTTCTTGCGCGTGTGGTACATCGTGGTCGCCATCGCCATCGGCGTGGGCGTGAAGGTCTGCACCTGGTCGAGCTTGAAGTTGTTCTTCTTCAGCCATAGCGCCAGGTTCAGCATGTCCTCGTCGGTGCAGCCCGGGTGCGCCGCGATGAAGTACGGGATCAGGTACTGCTTCTTGCCAGCCTCTTTCGAGAAGCGCTCGAACATGGCCTTGAACTCGTCGTAGGCGCCGATCCCCGGCTTCATCATCTTCGACAGCGTGTTCTGCTCGGTGTGCTCGGGCGCGATCTTGAGCAGGCCGCCGACATGGTGCGTGACCAGCTCCTTGACGTACTCGGGCGAGCGCACCGCCAGGTCGTAGCGCAGGCCCGACGAGATCTGGATCTTCTTGATGCCGGGGATGGCGCGCGCCTTGCGGTACAGCGAGATCAGCTTGCTGTGGTCCGTGCCCATGTTGGTGCAGATGGTCGGATACACGCACGACAGGCGGCGGCAGGTCTCTTCGATCTTCTTGTCCTTGCACGACAGGCGGTACATGTTGGCGGTCGGCCCGCCCAGGTCCGAGATGGTGCCGGTGAAGCCGCGGGTCTTGTCGCGCACGTGCTCGACCTCGCGCAGGATCGACGGCTCCGAACGGCTCTGGATGATGCGGCCCTCGTGCTCGGTGATCGAGCAGAAGGTGCAGCCGCCGAAGCAGCCGCGCATGATGTTGATCGAGAAGCGGATCATCTCCCACGCGGGGATGCGCGCGTTGCCGTAGCTCGGGTGCGGGCCGCGCGCGTACGGCAGGTCGTACACGCCGTCCATCTCGTCCATGGCCAGCGGCAGCGGCGGCGGGTTGATCCACACGTCGCGCTCGCCGTGCGCCTGCACCAGCGCGCGCGCGTTGCCCGGGTTCGATTCCAGGTGCAGCACGCGCGAAGCGTGCGCGTACATGATCGGATCGTCCTTCACCACCTCGTACGACGGCAGGCGCATCACGGTCTTGTTGTGCTTTTCCTTCGCTGCCGCCAGGCGCTCCTCGCGGCTCATGATCTTGATCGGCTTGACCTCGGGCTCGGCGGCCTTCTCGTCGGTCGCGCACGAGCGGTCCTGCGGGATCTCCTGGTACGGGCTGGGGATCGGGTCCACGCGACCCGGCACGTCCACGCCGGCGGAGGCCTGCACGGTCCAGTCGTCGCCCGGCAGCCAGCCCAGCGGCACCATGAAGGCGGTGCCGCGCAGGTCGCGGATGTCCTTGATGTTCTCGCCGGCGGCAAGGCGGTGTGTCAGCGCCACCAGCGCGCGCTCGGCGTTACCGAACAGGAGCAGGTCGGCCTTCGAGTCGGGCAGCACCGAGCGGCGCACCTTGTCCGACCAGTAGTCGAAATGCGCGATGCGGCGCAGCGACGCCTCGATCGAACCGACCACGATCGGCACGTCGGGATAGGCTTCGCGCGCGCGCTGGGCGTACACGGTCAGCGCACGGTCGGGACGCTTGTTGGGCTCCGCGTTCGCGGTGTACGCATCCTCCGACCGGATCTTGCGGTCGGCCGTGTAGCGGTTGATCATCGAGTCCATGTTCCCGGCCGTGATGCCGAAGTACAGGCGCGGCTTGCCCAGCACGCGGAACGCCTCTGCCGAATGCCAGTCGGGCTGGCTGATGATGCCGACGCGGTAGCCCTGCGCTTCCAGCAGGCGGCCGATCAGCGCCATGCCGAAGCTGGGATGGTCGATGTAGGCGTCGCCGGTGACGACGATGACGTCGCACTGGTCCCAGCCGAGCTTGTCCATCTCGGCATGGGACATCGGCAGAAACGGGGCGGCGGGCGCGCGGCTCGACCGCTTGGGAACGGACGCGAAAAGATTGGGTGGGGAGCTCATTGGCCGGCATTTTACCGGAAAACCGTTTTCCCAGTGCTCCCCGGACCGGGAAAACGGCTTACTTATCAATAACTTGTGGTTATTCAGATGCCCATCGTGGCGAGGATGCGGCCCAGTTCCTGCAGGGTCGGCTCCAGGTGCGGGTGGCGCACGGCAAAACGTGCCGTCAGTTCCTGCGCGCGGCTGGCCAGCCCGTAGGTGTTGCGGTCAGGGTCGTCGGCCTGCTTGTCGAGCAGGCGCTGGATGTCGCCGTCGAGCTGGCGCAGCAGCATCTCGAGCTCGTCGTCGGGCTGGCCGGCTTCGTTCAGGCTGCGGTGCAGCGCTTTCAGGTGGGCTTTCAGGGTCTCTTCGTTGGCGTTCGACATGGCATTCTCTAAAGTGGGGCAGATGAAGTATAGCGAAGATGACCATGGGTTGCCGAAATTTGGGGCCCGACAGCAGATTCAGCAGGCGGTCTTCACTTGATCAGCCAAGCAATGCAACAGCTTGATCGTCGCCAACAGCAAGACGCGCCTCTGGTACGAGAATATCTCCTTAAATTCCTTAGGGGAGACTTCTATGGCAGTTGATGCATACCTGTTCATTGAGAGCATTAAAGGCGAGTCGGCTGACTCGAACCACGTCGGCTGGATCGAAATTGCGAGTGCATCGTGGGGCGTCAAACAGCCCAAGAGCGCCACAGCGTCCACTGCGGGCGGACACACAGCCGAGCGCTGCGAGCACAAGAGTATCTCGCTCAGTAAGCTGACAGACCTCTCTTCTCCTATCCTTATGCAGACGTGTTCAGCGGGCCGGACCATCCCGAAAGCCCGGCTTGAATTCATGCGGGCCGACAGCGATGGCAAGCCGATCAAATACTACGAAGTCGAGCTCGAAAATGTGCTCATCGGAAGCATCGATCAGGTGATGCACCACGGGACGGGCTTGCACGACAGCTTCACGCTGAAGTTCGCAAAGGTCCGCTGGAAGTACACCCAACAAAAGATCAGCGGGGGCGCTGGTGGCAACACGGCCGGCGGATGGGATTTGGCCACGAACCGCTTCGCCTGACGAGGAGGCGTCATGGCGCGAATCTCACAGCTTCAACCAAAGGACTCTCGCGACTATTTCATGCTCCCTCAGGCCCCTGAGGACGCGGGCTATTACGTGTACGGAACGCCCAGTGGTGGCAAGTTCCAGTATGCGCATCCATCAATGATGACAATGCTCCTCTGGGTCGAGCGGGAGTGGGCAGCTGTCGACACTCGCAAGTTTGGCATTGGTAACATTAGCCAGGCGGACGCGGGCGCAACCTCTGAACACTCGTCCCACGTCGACGGGCTACAAGTCGACGTACGCGCGCTTCGCAAGGACGGTCTGCAACTACCGGTGACCTGGCATGATGCCGATTACGATCAAGAGGCGACCGGCAGGCTGATCGGCATTTTCTTCTCACACCCACTCGTGAAAAAGATCCTGTTCAACGATACCAGGGCCGATGCTCGCGTACGGACGTGGGTACATCACGACAACCACTTCCACGTGGAGCTTTGATGAGAAAATTGCTAGCTTTCCTCGGTACCTTCGCTCTTCCGCTCGCTTTTGCAGCAAGCACAGGCTCTCCTTGGTCCGCGAAGTACAAAAACCTGAACGCTTCTTATCTCATCTATTCCGGAGAGCCCGGCGAGCGTGCAGCCCCCTCGAAGACTGATCGAAAGATCGCCATTGCAGTCACGGGGGAGCCGGCGAAGGAGATTTTCGACTCACTCTATCCGGACGAAAAGGATGTCACTTGCACGTCCGAGGCTGGCGAACGGCTGCGGCGCAAGGGCGACGTGTGGTGCTCCTACCGCCCGAGCGACGGATACAAGTGCTTCATGGGCTTCAATCTTCGGAACGGCGAACCCCATTCCGGGGCGAGCTGCTAAGCAAAGAAAAAGCCCGCCAGCTTTGCAGCGGGTGGGCCCTGGTCACGCCGCTGGCGCTTACTCGCCAGTCAACCCACGGCGCTCCAGCAGCGGCTGGATGACCGGATCGCGGCCGCGGAACGAGCGGTACATTTCCATCACGTCGGCCGAGCCGCCACGCGAGAGCAGCATCTTGCGGAAGCGGTCGCCGTTCTTGCGCAGCAGGCCGCCGTTCTCCTTGAACCACTCGACGGTGTCGGCGTCCAGCTTCTCGGCCCACAGGTAGCCGTAGTAGCCCGACGAATAACCGCCTGAGAACACGTGCGAGAAGTATGTGGTGCGGTAGCGCGGCGGGACCAGCGGGAAGTCCACGCCCCACTGGTGCAGCGCGTTGGCCTCGAAGCCCAGCACGTCGGTCGGGATCTGGTCAGCCGTCAGCTGGTGCCAGCTCTGGTCCAGCATCGATGCGGCCAGGTACTCGGTGGTGCGGTAGCCTTCGTTGAACTTCTGCGAGGCGGTCACCTTGTCGAGCAGTTCCTTGGGCATCGGCGCGCCGGTCTGGTAGTGCTTGGCGTAGTTGGCCAGCACTTCCGGCCAGGCCATCCACATCTCGTTGACCTGCGACGGGAATTCGCCGACGTCGCGCGGCACGCGGGTGCCGGAAAAGCGCGGGTACTTCACGTTCGAGAACATGCCATGCAGCGCGTGGCCGAACTCGTGGAACATGGTGCGCACTTCGTCGTAGGTCAGCAGCGTCGGTTCGCCCGCGGCCGGCTTGGGAATGTTCAGGTGATTGGCGATCACCGGCCTGGTGCCCAGCAGGGTGTTCTGGTTGACGTAGGCGTTCATCCAGGCGCCGCCGCGCTTGTTCGAGCGCGCGTACGGGTCGTGCAGGAAGATGGCGAGCTGCTTGCCGTCGGCGTCGAACACGTCGAACACGCGCACGTCCGGGTTATACACCGGCAGGTCGTGGCGCTCCTTGAAGGTCAAGCCGTATTCCTTGTTCGCGGCAAAGAACACGCCGTTGAGCAGCACCGTGTTGTACTCGAAGTAGGGGCGCAGCTGGTTCTGGTCGAACGCGTATTTGGCCTGGCGCACCTTGTCAGTGTAGAAGTCCCAATCGTATGCGGTAGCCGCAAAGCCGCCCTTCTCGGCATCGATCACCTTCTGGATCTCGGCCGCTTCCTTCTTCGCGTTGCGCACCGCCGGCTTGGCGAACTCGCCCAGCAGCTTGTTCACGGCGTCGGTGTTCTTCGCGGTCTGGTCTTCCAGCATGTAGGCGGCGTGGCTCGGGTAGCCCAGCAGCCTGGCGCGCTCGGCGCGCGCCTTGGCCAGCTTGAGCACCAGATCGCGGTTGTCGAATTCGCCGCCGTGGCTGCCGCGCGCGAGCGACAGCGACAGCAGCTTCTCGCGGGTGGCACGATTGGTCAGCACGGCCAGCGGAGCCTGCTGGGTGGTGTTCACGACCGGCACCACGAACTTGCCGTCCATGCCGCGCTTCTTCGCCTCGGCAGCGGCGGCGTCGATCGCCTTGTCCGACATGCCGGCCAGCTCCTCGCGGCTGTTCACCACCAGCGCCGAGGCGTTGGCTTCCTTCAGCACGTTCTGGCTGAACTGGGTCTGCAGGCCCGCGATCTCGGCGTTGTAGGCCTTCAGCTTGGCCTTGTCGGCATCGGACAGCTGGGCGCCGGCGCGCACGAAGTCGGTGTGGTAGCGCTCGAGCAGGTATTTCGACTCGGCGTCCAGGTGCAGCTTGTCACGCTTGGCGTACAGGGTGTCGATGCGCTGGTACAGCTTGCTGTTCAGGCGGATCGCGTCGCTGTGCGCGGCCAGCATCGGCGCCAGCTTCTTGTCCAGCTTCTGCATGTCTTCGTTGGTGTTGCAGCCGACCAGGTTGTAAAACACGGACTGCACCCGATTCAGCAGCCGGCCCGACCGCTCCATCGCCACGACGGTGTTGTCGAACGTGGGCGCGGCCTTGTTGTTGGCGATCGCCTCGATCTCGGCGGCGTGCACGCGCATGCCTTCGACGAAGGCCGGTTCGTAGTCCTCGTTCTTGATCTTGTCGAACGCCGGATACTTGAACGGCAGGGTGCTCTCCTTGGCGAACGGGTTCGATGCCGGCAGCATCGAGGCCGGTTCGGCGTGGGCGAATTGGGCGGCGGCCATGGCGACGGCGGCGATGAGGATGTGGTTGCGGTTCATTGTCTCTTGTGGAGTGTTGTTGTCAAAGGGCGATCGGGGTCATCCGGTCATTCAGCGGCCAGGCCGCGGCGCAGCAGCAGCGGCTTGATGTCCGCATCGCGGCCGCGGAAGTTGTGGTAGGTCTCCAGTTCGTCCTGCGAAGAGCCGCGCGACAGCACCATCTTGCGGTAATAGTCGCCGTTCTTGCGCAGCAGGCCACCGTTTTCCTTGAACCATGCGGAGGTGTCGGCGGCCAGCTTTTCGCTCCACAGGTAGGCGTAGTAGCCGGCCGAGTAGCCCAGCGAGAAACTGTGCGAGAAATAGGTCGTGCGGTAGCGCGGCGGCACCGGCTCGTAGTCGGCGCCGGCGTTCTTCAGCGCCTGCGACTCGAAGAGCGGCACGTCGGTCGGGATCTGGCTGGGCGCCAGCTGGTGCCAGCGCTGGTCCAGGATCGCCGCCGCCGTGTACTCGGTGGTGATGAAGCCCATGTTGAAGGTCTTGGTCGCCAGCACCTTGTCGAGCAGGTCCTTCGGCATCGATGCGCCGGTCTGGTAATGCTTGGCGTAGTGGGCCAGCACTTCGGGCCAGGTGGCCCACATTTCGTTCTGCTGCGACGGGTACTCGACGAAGTCGCGCGCGGTGTTGGCGCCGGCGAAGGTCGGGTACTTCACGTTCGAGAACATGCTGTGCAGCGCGTGGCCGAACTCGTGAAAGGCGGTGGTCACTTCGTCGAAGGTCAGCAGGGTGGGCTGGCCAGCGGGCGGCTTCGGTATGTTCAGGTGATTCGCGACCACCGGATAGGTGCCCAGCAGTTTGGACTGCGAGACGTACTCGTTCTCCCACGCGCCACCCTGTTTGTTCGGGCGCGCGTAGTAGTCCAGGATGAAGATCGCCAGCTGCTTGCCGTCGGCGTCGAACACGTCGAACGTGCGCACGTCCGGGTCGTACACGGGCAGGTCGTGGCGCTCCTTGAAACTGATGCCGAACTCCTTGTTGGCCGCGTAGAACACGCCGTTCAGTACGACGTTGTTCAGCTCGAAATAAGGTTTGAGCTGGCTTTCGTCGAACGCGAATTTCTGCGATCGCACCTTATCCGTATAGTAGGACCAGTCCTGCGGGCCGGCCTGGAAGCCGCCGTGTTCAGCGTCGATCACTTTCTGGATTTCGGCCGCCTCGCCGTGCGCGTTGGCCTCTGCCGGCTTGATCACGTCGGCCAGCAGCTTGTTGATCGCCTCGGGATTCTTTGCCGTTTCGGTTTCGACCGAGTAGGCCGCGAAATTCGGGTAGCCGAGCAGCGCTGCCTTTTCGGCGCGCAGCTTCACCAGGCGCAGCACCAGCTCGCGGTTGTCGAATTCGCCGCCGCGGCTGCCGCGCGCGAGCGATGCCGCCAGCAGGCGTTCGCGCACCGCGCGGTTGGTCAGTTCGGCGAGCGCCGCCTGGCCGGTGGTGTTACCGAGGACGAGCACGAACTTGCCATCCAGGCCGCGCTTCTTCGCCTCTGCGGCAGCGGCATCGACCTGCGCGTTGGACAAGCCATCGAGCTCGGCGCGCGTGTCCACCACCACCGCCGAAGCATTGGCTTCCTTGAGCGTGTTCTGAGAGAACCTGGACTGCAACGCGGCGATCTCGCCGTTGTAGGCCTTGAGCTTTTCCTTGTCCGCCGCTCCCAGCCTGGCGCCCGCGCGCACGAAGTCGCGGTGGTAGCGCTCGAGCAGGTGCATCGACTCGGCGTCCAGCCCCAGGCTGGCGCGCTTGTCGTACAGCGCCTTGACGCGCGCCCACAGCTTGTCGTTCAGGTAGATGGCGTCGTGGTGCGCGGCCAGCTTGGGCTGGATCTCGCGGTCGATCGCGTCCAGCTTGTCGTTGGTGTTGGCCGTCTGCAGATTCGAGAACGTGGTGCCCACGCGCGTGAGCAGCTGGCCCGAGCGCTCGAGTGCGACGATCGTGTTGTCAAAGCTGGGCGGCCGCTTGTTCGCCGCAATGCCGGCCACTTCGCGCAGCTGCTCGCGCATGCCGGCTTCGAACGCGGGCATGAAGTGCTCGTCCTTGATTTTGTCGAACGCTGGGTAGTGCAGCGGCAGTGTGCTGGGCCTGGCGAAGGGGTTGGCGGCGTCGAGCACGGGACCGGCTGCGACAGGGGCGGCGACCGCTGCATGCGCGAGCGCGAGGCTGGCTGCAACGATGAGCAGTTGTGGACGTTTCATGGAGTCTCTCGCGAACGCTGTTGTCATGCTGCCAAGCGAACCCGGCAGGCGGATGCGCGCAAGATCATAGCAGGCTTATTGCTCAGTCGTCACAAGGAAAAGGTATGCATGTCAGCGCGTAAGGACACCGGATAGCAACAGCTTTACGGTGCGAACCAGAGGCGCACCAGTGCCATCGTCAGCGCGAACAGGTAGCCGTAGGCGAAGCTGTCGAGCCGCACCACGACCTGCTCGCGGCGCCGTCGCCAAGCCCCCACCAGCAGCATCACGGCGCCGGCGAACACCGGGGTCAGCGCCAGGTTGGCGATGCGCAGGTGCAGCCCGGCGATCAGCGGCGGAACGAGGAAGACACTGACGAGGCCCACCAACGCGCCCAGGATGACGTAGCCAATGGCCGCCATCCACGGCGTGGGCTCGCGCTTGAATGCCTCGGTGGTGCAGCGCAGGCCGAATTCGGCCAGCACTTGCCCGAACACCTCCACAATGAACTCCAGTGCAAGCTGCAGCAGCATCTCGAATATCGCTTCCATCGCCACTTGCAGAGTTACTAATAACTCAACTATAACGTCCTGTCGGCAAATATTGAACATTTGTCGGGATAATGGCTTGACCCTCACGCAACGTGAGGCACCAGACTGGGTTCACCGTGGAAGACAGGAGGAGTTCGATGCTGAAAGTGGGTGAGCTGGCCGAGCGCGCGGGCCTGACGGTGCGCACGCTCCATCACTACGACAGCATCGGGCTGCTGCGGCCTTCCGCGCGTTCCGATGCCGGCTACCGGCTGTACGACCGTGACGACGTGGCACGCCTGCAGCAGATCCAGGCGCTGCGCAGGTTCGGCATGGCGCTGGCCGACATCGGGGCTTACCTGGACAGTCCGGATGCCTCGCCGCTGGCGGTCATCGAGCGCCAGCTGGCCTCGCTCGATCGCCAGATCGGGGAAGCCACCCGCATGCGCGAGCAGCTACTGCGCGTACGGGCCCAGCTTGCGCGCGGCGAGGCTCCCGAGCTGTCCACCTGGCTAACCACTCTGGAGCAGATGACCATGTACGACAAATACTTTTCGCAAGCCGAGCTGCAGCAACTGCGGCTCGTCCAAGCCAAGGATGCAAAGATGGACTGGCAGGCACTTGTCAGCCAGGTGCGCACGCTGATGGAACAAGGGGTAACGCCCGACAGCGCCGAGGCCAGGCAGGTCGCGCGGCGCTGGCTGGAGATTCTCGACCGCGACACCGGCGGCAACCAGGACTTCGCCAGCAAGCTTGACCAGATGCTGACGAACGAACCAAAGGCGCGGCAGGAGACCGGCATCTCGATCGAGCTGCGCGCCTACATGATCGCCGCGATCGGCGAACTGCGGCTGGAGGTGTATGGCAAATACCTGCCGCCGGAGGTCATCGCACAGATGCGCCGCCACCACGCCAGCCGCGGCGGCGAATGGCCTGCGCTGTTTGGCCGGATCCGGGAGCAAATGGCGGCCGACCCGTCGGCGCGTGCGCCCGCATCGAAGGAGCTGGCGCGCCAGAAGGCGGAGCTGTTCTTCGACATGGTCGGCACCGATCCGGCGACCGTCCCGTTGTTCCGCAAGGCGATCGCGTCAGAACCCCTGCTGCGGATGGGCGTGGGAATGACCGACCAGATGGTAGCCTGGCTGCAGGCGGCCGACGCGGCGCCCTGATCGCGGCGGCGCCTTGCGTGATAGGATGCGCGCCATGCCTATCACCTTGCACGAATCCTATGACGTGATCGTCGCCGGCAGCGGCCCCGGTGGCGCCAGCACAGCGCGCGAGCTGGCGCGGCGCGGCCTGCGCGTGCTGGTGCTGGAGCAGGGCAGCGCGGCGCCGCTGAAGGGCACGCTGGCGCAGATGGCCGCCATCGCCGCCGTGCCGGGGCGCGGCGCGTTCTTCCACAGCGACGCCTCGCTGATGGTCAGCGGGATCACGGCCGGCGGCAGCTCGGCGATCAACTTCGCCACCGCCGCGCCGCCGCCCGCGGCCATGTTCGCCGCGCACGGCATCGATTTGGCGCCGGCGCTGGCCGAGCTCTCGGCCGAGCTGCCGATGGCGCCACTGCCCGACAACCTGGTCGGCCCGATGGCCACGCGCATGATGCAGGCCGCGCGATCGCTGTCGCTCCCGTGGCGCAAACTGGACAAGATGATCCGCCCGCAAAGCTGCCGCAGCGGCTGCTGGCGCTGCGTATACGGCTGCCCGTTCGGCGCCAAGTGGACGGCGCGCGACCTGCTGGACGAAGCCTGCGTGCACGGGGCGCAGGTGGCGGACCGCGCGCAGGTACAGCGGGTGCTGGTCGAGAACGGCCGTGCGGCCGGAGTCGAGGCCACCATCGGCGGCCGGCCGCGCACGATCAGGGCGCCGCTGGTGGTGCTCTCGGGCGGCGGCGTGGGCAGCCCGCGCATCCTGCACCGCTCCGGACTGGGGCCGCGCCGCGCGCCGTTCTTCAGCGATCCGGTGGTGGCGGTGATGGGCACGGTGGACGACATCGACGGCGGCGCCGAAGTGCCGATGGCGGCCGGGATGGTGCTGCACGACGAGGGCATATCGCTGGCCGACCTGACCTTGCCGCGCCCGATGTACCAGGCGTTCGCGGCCCAGGTCGGCCGGCTGGACCGGCTGTTCGCGCACAGCCGCACCCTGAGCATGATGGTCAAGATCCGCGACGAGATCGGCGGCGCGGTCGGCCCGCGCTGGGTCAGCAAGCGGCTGGGGGACGTTGAGCGCGCCCGCTTCGCGCGCGGCATTGCGCTGGCGGGCGATATCCTGCGCCAGGCCGGCGCGCGCGGCATCTTCAAGACCTGGCACTTCGCCGCGCACCCGGGCGGCAGCGTGCGCATCGGGCACGGCGTGAACAGCGACCTGCGCACCGCCACCGCCGGCCTGTACGTGTGCGACGCCTCGGTGATCCCGGACCCGTGGGGCCTGCCGCCCACGCTCACCCTGCTATGCCTGGGCAAGCGCCTCGGCCAGCACCTCAGTAGTGGGGCGGCCGCTCGTTGACCGGCTGCTGCCCGGCTTCCTGCAGGTTGCGCACGTGGTCGGCCAGCTTGGCCAGCATCGCCTCGAGCTGGTCGATGCGGCGGCCTTGCTGGTAAATGGTCTGGTTCAGCGTCTCGACCAGGTCTTCCTGGTGCGCGAGCTTGATTTCGATATCGACAAAGCGGTCTTCGTGATCCACGGCGCTGTTCCTGGCTGCAAAGTGCGCATTATGCCAGCCGGCGCAATCAAGCCCCGGTCCAGGGTGTGTAGTCGATGCCGTTCTGGATCGTGCCGATGACCTGGGCCTGGTTCTCCGGGCTTTCGCTGAACATCGCCAGCACTTCCGCGCGCGAGGCCTTGTGCACGTTGTCGAGCCACCACTGGTAGCCCGCGCCCTCGGGCTCGCGGTGCAGCACGTGGTGGTAGAGCTGGGTGACGAAGTACTCGTCCGACGGGTCCTTCATGTACAGGTCCACTGCTTCCTTGTTGGCCAGCACCAGGCCGGACACCTGGTTCAGGGTGTAGCCGTGGTCCATCGCGTTGAGCCAGTAGGCGTAGCCGCCGGCGTCCGGGGTGCGGTCGAACGCGGCCTGGTACATGCGGTACACCTTGCCGGCGGCGCCGTCGATGTCCAGCGCCAGCCACTTGCCGTCGCTGAACTGGACGCGCTCGACGTTGACCAAGGTGTCGCGGCCGCCGTCGCCAGCATTGTCCTGGACCGCGTAGCCGTACACCTGCCTGGTCACCGTGAAGTTCGCGCGCGGCGCGCCGTACACGACGACGTCGAGCCCTTCCCTGCCGTCGATCCCGTTGTCGCCCGCACCGGCCGCGATCACGTTGGCGCCGGCGTCGCCGGTGGTGTTGAGCGTGCTGTTGATCGTGAACGTGATGCGCTCCGCCGAACTGGTCGCGTTGTCCGCCGCGTCCACCGACACCACCGCCAGCGTGTAATTGCCGTTGGGCAAAGCGCCGGGGTTGATGGCGAAGGTGTTGCTCAAGACAGCCGTGCCGCGCGCGATCTCGGTGCCGTCCGGCACGCGCACCAGCTGGATCATCGTGCCCGCTTCCGCCGTGCCGGTGAAGGAGGGCGCGTTGCTGCCCTGCGCCAGCGACAGCTGGCCGGTCGGCATGACCGGGGCGTGCGCGTCCACATTGAAGCTGACCGGGGCGCTGGCGGACGAGGTGTTGCCGGCGGCGTCGGTGGCGGTCGCGTACACCGCATAGTTGTTGCCGTCGGCCAGGGGATCGGTCGTGATCGTCCACAGCCCGCTGGCATCGACCTGGGTGCTGCCGATCAGCGTCTTGCCGTTGTACAGCTTGACTGTGGAGCCGGCCTCGGCCATGCCGGTCACCAGCGGCGTGCTGCCCAGCGCATAGCCATTGGCGTTCTTGGCCACGCTCAGCGTCGGCGCAGCCGGGGGCGTGGTGTCGGCCGCAACCTGGGCGCGCTGCACGCTGTTGTCGCCCAGGAACTTGAGGTATTCGACCGAGGTCAGGGTGTCGGTGCCCTCGTAGGCCGAGCCGGCGACCACCAGCGCGCCGCTGTCCAGCTGCGAGATCCGGTAGTCGCTGCGGCTGCCGCGGAATACCACGGTGTCGGTGCCGTCGCCGCCGTTGATCTGGTCGTTGCCGCCATCGCCTTCGAGGGTATCGTCATAGGGGGTGCCGGTCAGCACATCGTTGCCGTTGGTGCCGGTGAGGTAGCGCGCACCGGTGGTCGAGTTGATGCCCAGCGCGCCGCGCAGCCCGTCGCCGCCGTACAGCCAGTTCAGCGCGGCGATGTCGTACTGGTTGTAGTGCTGGTAGGTGCCGCCGGCCTCGGTGTACGCCATCAGCGTGTTGGCCGTGTTGTCCTGCGCCGCCGGCAGGTTGGGGCTGTCGTCGAACGGATGCTTCAGGCCCAGTGCATGGCCAAGCTCGTGCAGCAGCGTCTGGTAGCCGGGCAGGCCCGGGGTCAGGTCGCTGTTCTGCGCGTAGAACTCGTTGTTGTCGAGATAGATGTAGGCCGTCGCGTCGTACTTCAGCTCGCCGGTAGCGTCGGGGCCATAGCTGCTGTGCCAGCTGCACAGGCCGGTTGTGTACGAATTGTCGGTGATGTCGATATTGCAGAAGTGCAGTTGGGCGTCGCCACTGGTCGTTTCGGTGAACGTGATGCCCGTGATCTTTTGCAGCTCGGCCAGGGCATAGCGCACCCAGCTCTGCTGCGCGGCGCTGAATGCCTGCTGGCCGCTCCTGCCGTCCTCGTTGCCGGCGGTGACCGAGAAGGTGTACAGCAGCGTGTTGCCGGCAGGTGTCAGGAAGTTCCAGTCCGGCCCCTGGTCGAGCAGTGCGTCGATGTAGTTGTAGCCGGACAGCGGGGTGTTGAGGTCGTTAACGGTTGGCATTCTTATGATCTTCGTTCGATGGCGACAGGAATTCTTTCCGTGACGATGTCACTCGTGGGAAAGTATTTCTTGCACGTCACGAAGTCAAATAAGAATTCCAATCGTGCGCGGGTATTGCAAATTGACCATGGTGAACACGCAACATCCTGATCATATGTGCGTTTCCTAACCGACACTTCACCCGTTTGATCACCCGGGCGCGGGTACTTTCGGGGTGTTGAGCAACGCCTTCAGGTTGGCCAGGCGCTCCTTCGGGCTGAGCACTTCGTGCTCCTTGGGTGGCGCATCGCCGACGTCGAGCGCCATCTCCTTGATGAAGCGCGACACGTCACAGTGCACGAGCTCGCCGGCGCGCTTGCGCTTCTTGCACCAGGTGATGTGCAGCGTGCGCTGGGCGCGCGTGATGCCCACGTACATCAGCCGCCGCTCTTCCTGGATGCGCGCGGCGATGAACTCGACCGAATCGTCGGGGTCGCCCTTGTGCGGCAGGATGCCCTCTTCGCAGCCGACCAGGTACACGTGCGGGTACTCCAGGCCCTTGGATGCGTGCAGGGTGGACATGCGCACCGCGTCCGGCTCCTCGTCCTGGCCTTCCAGCATCGACATCAAGGCCACCATCTGGGTCAGCTCGAGCAGGTTCTTTTCCTCGCCGCTGCGGTCGCGCCCGCCCATGCCGCGCTCCTTGAGCCAGTTGGTGAACTCGAGCACGTTCTGCCATTTGCTTTCGGCGGCGCGGTCGTCGAAATTCTCGTACAGGTAGTGCTCGTAGTTAATCTCTTTCATCATGTCGTCGAGCACTGCCGCAGCGTTCTCGCCGCTGCCGGACGGGCCGGGCCGGCTGGCGCGCGATTCCAGGCCGATGATGAAGTTGCAGAACTGGCGCAGCGGGATCAGCTGGCGGTCGGCCAGCTTGGCTTCGATGCCGCCCTTCATCGCCGCCTCGAACAGCGAGCAATTCCACTGCAGCGAGAATTCGCCCAGCGCCTCCAGCGTGGCCATGCCCACGCCGCGCTTGGGCGTGGTGATGGCGCGGATGAAGGCCGGGTCGTCGCCTTCGTTGGCGATCAGGCGCAGGTAGGCGATGATGTCCTTGATCTCGGCCTTGTCGAAGAAGCTCTGGCCGCCCGAAATCGTGTACGGGATGCGCTCCTTGCGCAGCGCCTGCTCGATCACGCGCGCCTGGTGGTTGCCGCGGTACAGGATCGCGTAGTCCGACCACTTGTTCTTGCGCTGGAAGCGCTCGGACGAAATCATCATCGCCACCTGGTCGGCTTCCTGCTCGTCGTTTTGCATCGCCAGCACCTTGATCGGCTCGCCCAGGCCGTGCTCGGACCACAGCGATTTCTCGAACAGCTTGGGGTTGTTCGAGATGACCGCGTTGGCCGCCTGCAGGATGCGCGTGGTGGAGCGGTAGTTCTGTTCGAGCTTGATGACCTTCAGGTCCGGAAAATCGGTCTGCAGCGTCTTCAGGTTCTCCACCGAGGCGCCGCGCCAGGCGTAGATGGCCTGGTCGTCGTCGCCCACCGCGGTGAACATCGGCTTCTTGCCCAGGCCCGTCACCATCAGCTTGACCAGCTCGTACTGGCAGGTGTTGGTATCCTGGTACTCGTCCATGAGCAGGTAGCGCAGGCGGCGCTGCCAGCGGTCGCGGATCGATTCGTTGTTGCGAAACAGCTCCACCGGCAGCCGGATCAGGTCGTCGAAGTCCACCGCCTGGTAAGCCTGCAGCGTGGCCACGTAGCTGCGGTACACGCGGGCCGACAGCGCCTCGTCCTCGTCGCGCGCGTTCCTGATGGCGTCTTCCGGATCGACCAGGCCGTTCTTCCACAGGCTGATCGCGTTCTGGATGCGGCGGATTTCCTGCTTGTCCGTGGTCACGGCCAGGTCGGAGACGACGGTGTAGCAGTCGTCGCTGTCCATGATCGAGAAGCGGTCCTTGAGCCCCACGTCGGCCGCCTCCTGGCGCAGGATCTTCACGCCCAGCGAGTGGAAGGTCGACACCGTCAGCTGCTTGGCCTGCTTGGGCTGCTTGAGCAGCTTGGCCACCCGCTCCTGCATTTCCAGCGCGGCCTTGTTGGTGAAGGTGAGCGCGGCAATGTTCTTCGGGTCGTAGCCGCAGTGCTCGACCATGTACACGATCTTCTGGGTGATCACGCGCGTCTTGCCCGAGCCGGCGCCGGCCAGCACCAGGCACGGGCCGTCGAGATAAAGCACGGCTTCGCTCTGCGGACCGTTCAGGCCGAATTTTGGTGCGTTGGACATGGGAAACAATTTGACGGGGACAGCAGGGGATTGTAACGAAGCTTTTGCCGTCGCGCCAAAGTGGACAGGATGTATACTCGGCAGATTGGCGCTTTTGGCAATGGAGAGACTTCGATGAAACGACTGGTGTGCCTGCTCGCCGCCCTGGCGGTGGCGCCGCTTGCCTGGTGCGGCGAGGTACAGGTGGCGGTCGCCTCCAATTTCACCGCGCCGATGCAGAGAATCGCCACCGAATTCGCGCGCGACACCGGGCACAAGGCCGTGCTGGCATTCGGCGCGACCGGCACGTTTTACGCGCAGGTCAGCAATGGCGCCCCGTTCGAGCTGCTGCTGGCGGCCGACGAAGAAACCCCGGCGCGGCTGGAGCGCGAGCACCTTGCCGCGCCCGGCACGCGCTTCACCTACGCCATCGGCAAGCTGGTGCTGTGGTCGGCACGCGCGGGCTTCGTTGACGCCGAGGGCCGTGTACTGGCGTCCGGCAACTTCCGGCACCTGGCCATCGCCAATCCCAAAACCGCCCCATACGGCGCGGCGGCGGTGGCCACGCTGCAGCGGCTTGGGCTGTTCGACACCGTGCAGCCGCGGCTGGTGCAGGGCGAAAACATCGCCCAGGCGCACCAGTTCGTCGCCACCGGCAACGCCGAGCTCGGATTCGTCGCACTGTCCCAGGTGTACCGCGACGGCAAACTGACGGCGGGATCGGGATGGATCGTCCCGCCTCGGCTGCACGCGCCGATCCGCCAGGATGCGGTGGTCCTCGCCAAAGGCCAGGCCAACCCGGCCGCGAAGGCGCTGGCCGCCTACCTGAAGTCGGACAAGGCGCGCGCGATCATCGCATCGTTCGGCTACGACTGAATGCACGTGCTGGCCGACCCCGCCCCAGTCTGGCTGACGCTCAAGCTCGCGTCCGTCGTCACGGCGCTGCTGCTGGTGCTGGGCACGCCGATTGCGTGGTGGCTGGCGCGCACGCGCTCGCGCATGAAAGGCGTGGTGGGCGCGGTGGTCGCCCTGCCGCTGGTGCTGCCGCCGACCGTGCTCGGTTTCTATCTCCTGCTCGCCCTCGGCCCCAGCGGGCCGGTGGGACGCCTGACCGAGTCGCTCGGACTGGGCGTGCTGCCGTTCACCTTTGCCGGGCTGGTGGCGGGCTCGCTGTTCTATTCGATGCCGTTCGTGGTCCAGCCCTTGCAGAACGCGTTCGAGGCCATCGGCCAGCGGCCGCTGGAAGTGGCAGCCACCTTGCGCGCCAGTCCCTGGGATACGTTCTGGTCGGTAGCGGTGCCGCTCGCGCGTCCCGGCTTTTTCACCGCCGCGATCCTCGGCTTTGCGCACACGGTCGGCGAGTTCGGCATGGTGCTCATGATCGGCGGGAACATCCCGGGCAAGACCCGCGTGGTGTCGGTGCAGATCTACGACCATGTCGAAGCGATGGAGTACGCACAAGCGCATTGGCTGGCCGCCGGCATGCTGGCCTTCAGCTTTGCGGTGCTGCTGGCGCTGTACGCGTTCAACGCGAAAAACCAGGTGGGCGGCGCGCGATGAGCACGATTCGCGCCAGGCTGAACATCGAACGCGACGGCTTTTCGCTGGCGGTCGATCTGGCCTTGCCGGGACAGGGCGTGACGGCGCTGTTCGGCCACTCGGGCGCCGGCAAGACGACCGTTCTGCGCGCCATCGCAGGGCTCGAGCGCGCGCCCGGCGGCTTTGTCGCGTTCGACGACGACACCTGGCAGGACGAGGCGCGCGGCGTGTTCGTGCCGCCGCACTGCCGCGCGCTCGGGTACGTGTTCCAGGAAGCGAGCCTGTTCCCGCACCTGTCCGTGCGCGCCAACCTGGAGTTTGGCCAGAAGCGGGTGCCGGCGCGCGAACGCCGCTTCGACCTGGCCCAGGTGGCCGAGCTGTTCGGGCTGAGCGAGCTCCTGGCGCGACGCCCGCAGCACCTGTCCGGCGGCGAACGGCAACGCGCGGCGATCGCCAGGGCGCTGCTGGCATCGCCGCGGCTGCTGCTGATGGACGAACCGCTGGCGTCGCTCGACCTGCAGCGCAAGCGCGAGATCCTGCCCTACCTCGAGCGCATGCACGATGCGCTGTCGATCCCGATCATCTACGTGAGCCATTCGGCGGACGAGGTGGCGCGGCTGGCCGACCACATCGTGCTGCTGCAGGCCGGACGGGTGGCGGCCAGCGGCACGCTGACCGAAACGCTGGCCCGCACCGACCTGCCGGGCGCTTTCGGCGACGACGCCGGCGTGGTGTTCGAGACGGTGCTGGCCGCGCACGAGGAAGACGAACTGTCGCGCCTCACCTTCGACGGCGGCAGCCTGTACGTGGCCCGCCGCCGCGAAGCGCTGGGCAGCCGCCTGCGCTGCCGCATCCACGCGCGCGACGTCAGCCTGGCGCTGGAGCGCCCGCGCGCGACCAGCATCGTCAACGTGCTGCCGGCGCTGGTGACCGCGACCGCCGCCACCGACACGCCGGGTCACGCGCTGGTGCAGATGCGCATCGGCTCGGCCCCGCTGCTGGCGCGCATTACCGAGCGTTCGCGCCGCGAGCTGGGCATCGTCGCCGGCATGCAGGTGTGGGCACAGGTGAAGGGCGTGGCCCTGCTCAACTGAAGCTGCGCGTCAGAGAAAGCGCGCCGCGTATTGGCCGAACAGGTCTTCGATATGCGGCGCGTAGCGCGCCAGTTCGGCCTCGGCGGCTGGCGACTGCCAGTCGTCCTTCCAGGTGATGATCTCGCGCGCCGCCACCTGCGCCGTGCCGATCGCGGCGCCGTCGCGGCGGTAGTCGCACACGACGCCCCAGGGGAAGTCGCGGCGGTATCCCTTGCGCGCGTTGCCCAGCCCAAAATCGACAAGCACACGCTCGTCGATCACGCACGCCGCGTGGCCTTCGACCTGCCCGGGTTTGGCGTAGCCGGGCGCGCCGAGCAGGTAGTTGCTGCGCTCGTGTGCCACTTCGGCATAGCAGGTCACGATGCGCGCCTGCTGGCCATGCGCGGCGGCGATGCGGCGCACCAGCGACGCCATCAGGAAGCACACGCTGCCGAAATTGTGCAGGTATAGCCAGCCAAGATCGTAGATGCGGTCGTACAGCAGGCGGGCGAACGCGCCCAGCTGCGGGTCGGCTGAGGCGATGAGCAGCTGCTGGCCGCGCAGGTCTTCGCGCACGATGAACAGACTGTCGAAGGTGCGGCCGTACTCGTCCAGCAGTGCCACGAAATCGGACGTGGGGCAGACCTCCCCCAGTTCGCCAAAACCGACGAGCCGGGCCTGCGCCATCAGCTCGAGGTGGGCCAGCACCTCTTCGCGCGCGTGCGGCAAGCCGGCGGCAATCCTGTCCACGTCGAGCGGCAGGCCGGCGGCAATGTCGTTGCCAAGCTTGAGGAACAGGTCATAGCCAACCAGCGAAGCGGTCAGCGGTATGTGCGTGACCACCCAATTGCGGACCTGCGCCACACTTTGCAGCATGGGAACGACTCGTTGTATTTGCATCTTGGACAACGGAAAAGACGTGAACACCCTGAGTGTGGCAGTTGCTGCGGGGACTTGCTATGCAAGGAATGTTTTTAACTGTAAAAAAGTGTTACAGGCGCGCTGGCACGGGGGTGCCGCCATGGGTTACCATCGTCTCTTCGCCGCCACAGCGGCGGCCATGCGAGACCTGCCCCATGAAATTTGAACACCTCATCGAAATCAACGATCCGCTCAATCCGCTGATCGACACCATCACCCGCGAGCAGCTGTGGCGCGGGCTGGTGCTGCGCGCCGAGTCCCCCGGGATGTTCGTGCCGCACCTGGACGAATGCACGATCAGCGAACGCGAGGCGGGCAGCTTTACGCGCCGCCTGCGCTACGGCGAGCTGGAAATCCGCGACCGCGTGCTGCTCACGCCGCTGAAAGAGGTGCGGGTGGAGGTGCCGGCGCAGGGCGAGATCGCCGCGTCCCTGCTGACCATGACGATCGAGGCGCCGTCCGAAGGCGTGCTGTTCGTGCGCTTCCGTTACGACGACGGGCTGGGCGAGGCGCGCGACGAGGTCAACAAGATGTACGACGAATTCAAGAAGTCGGCCTACCAGGAGGCCGATCTCGACACCATCCGCATCGTGCGCCAGCTGGCGGCGGAAGGGAAGCTGGACACCAGCCTGCTCAACTGATCATCAGTTGTAGGGTGGGCAGGTTCTCCTGCCCACCCTAGGTGTTACGTTCCCGGTTCCGAGTCGGCGGCATCGGTCTCGCTGGCGCCGCGCTCGATGTTCGTGGCAAGGTCGCGCAACGCGGTGCGCACGCCTTCCTCGATCACCGGGTGGTAGAACGGCATCTCCAGCATCTGCCCCACTGTCATGCGCGACTGGCAGGCCCAGGCCAGCAGGTGCGCCAGGTGCTCGCCGCGCGGCGCCGCCATTTCCGCCCCCAGAAACCGTCCGGTGCCGTATTCGCCGTACACCCGCAACAGCCCCCGGTTTTGCAGCATGACGCGGCTGCGGCCCTGGTTCTCGAACGAGACCTGGCCCACCGCGAACTTGGGCTTGCCCGGCGCGGACAGCGTGCGCCAGCTGGCGCCCAGCGTGGCGATGTTCGGTTCGGTGAAGGCGATGACCAGCGGCGTGCGCCGCAGGCCGGGACGCACGTCCGGGTAGCGGCCGGCGTTGTCGCCGGCGATCTTGCCGTGGTCGGCGGCCTCGGGCAGCACCGGGCGCTCGTTGTTGGCGTCGCCGGCGATGAAGACAGGGCTGGCGCCACACTGCATCGTCAGCGGGTCGAACACGGGAATGCCGTCGGCGCCGCGGGCCAGGCCCGTGTGTTCCAGGCCGATGCCGTGCACGTTGGGCGTGCGGCCGCTGGCCATCAGCACGTACTGGAAGCGCTCCGTCGTTTGCGTGCCCGATGCGTGGCGCACCGTCAGCGCCACCTCGGCGCCGTCCTGTACCGCGCCCACCACCTCGGTTTGAAAGCGCAGGTCGATTTCCTCGCGCAGCGCGCGCCCGGCGGCCTGCACCACGACCGGATCGGTCAGCTGCGCCACCCGTTCGCCGCGCGCAAACACGGCCACGCGCACACCCAGCCGCGCCAGCGCCTGGCCCAGTTCCAATCCGATCACGCCGCTGCCGATCACCGCCACCGAGGCCGGCAGGTCGTTCCAGTAGAACACGTCGTCGCTGGTGATGATGCCGGGGCCCACGCCTTCGAGCTGGGGCAGGCGCACCGGGGTAGAGCCGGTCGCGATCACGACGCGGCGGCAAGCGACCTCGGTGTGGTCGTCCACCACCAGCGTGTTTGGCCCGGTGAAGCGCGCGTGGCCACGCAGCTTGTCGGCGGCAGGCATGTGCTCCACGCTGTCGAGCACAAAGCCGACGAAGCGGTCGCGCTCGCGGCGCACGCGCTCCATCACGGCGCGGCCGTCGATGCGGCTTTGGTCGGCGTGCACGCCAAAGCCGCTGGCGGCCTGCATCATGTGCGCCGCCTCGCTGGCCGCAATCAGCAGTTTGCTCGGCATGCAGCCCACGCGCGCGCAGGTGGTGCCGTAAGGTCCGCTCTCGATCATCACCGTGCTGGCGCCCTGCGCCTTGGCGGCACGGTAGGCGGACAGGCCCGCGGTGCCGGAACCGATCACGGCCACGTCCACGCTCAGTTTGTTCATGTTGTTCTCCCGTTCTGCTCGAAGGCCACGATACGCCTTTTTGCGCAGGCTTGCCGGAGAGGGTCAGATGTCGAGCGGATCGACCTCGAGCGACCAGCGCACGCGCGTCTTCATCGCACGCAGGTCGGCCATCCACGCCTTGAGGAAGGCTTGCAGCGCGGGGCGTGAGTTCGATTCCACGAGCAGCTGGGCGCGCTCCATGTTGTGCACGCGTGTCATGGTCATCGGGATCGGGTCGTTGATGAAGACTGCTTCGCTGACCAGCAGATCGCGCGCCGCTTCCAGAAAGGCGGTGGCATCGGCCAGCTGGCGCGCTTCGGCGCGCAGCAGCGCCTGGTACATGAAGGGCGGCAGCGCGGCCTGCTTGCGCTCGGCCAGCAGCGATCCGGCGAAGCGCTCGTAGTCGTGGTTGACCACGGCCGCGTACAAGGGATGGGTGGCGTAGCGGGTCTGGATCAGCACTTCCGATTCGCTGGCGCCTTCACCGCGGCCAGCGCGCCCGGCGCGGCCGGCCACCTGCATCAGCTGCGCGAACAGGCGCTCGCTGGCGCGGTAGTCCTGCGAGAACAGCGCGGTGTCGGGATTGAGCACGCCAACCAGCGTGAGCTTCTTGAAGTCGTGGCCCTTGGCGACCATTTGCGTGCCGACCAGGATGTCCACCTCGCCGCGGTGCACGCTGTCGAATGCGGCCTGGGCGCTGCCCTTGCGGCGCGTGGAGTCGGCGTCGATGCGCAGGATGCGCGCCTCCGGGAACATGGCCTGCAGGCCCTCCTCGACGCGCTGGGTGCCGCGCCCGAGCGGTTGCAGGTCCACGTTGCCGCAGTCCGGGCAGGCGCGCGGGATGCGCAGCTCGAGGCTGCAGTGGTGGCAGCGCAGCCGGTGCTCGGGCTTGTGCAGCACCATGAACGAGCTGCAGCGCGTGCAGTTGCTGATCCAGCCGCAGGCTTCGCAGGTGATCACGGGCGCGTAGCCGCGCCGGTTCAAGAACAGCAGCGACTGCTCGCCGCGCTCCATGCGCTGGCGCAGCGCCGCCACCAGCTGGTTGGACAGGCCTTCGCGCGGGCGGTCGCGCTCGGTGTCCACCAGGCGCACGCGCGGCAGCACCGCGTCCTTGACGGCGCGCTCGCGCAGCTCCAGCTTGCGGTAGCGGCCCGACTGCGCATGGTGCCAGGTCTCCAGCGACGGCGTGGCCGAGCCGAGCACGATCGGGATGCCCAGCTGGTGCGCGCGCCACACCGCCAGGTCGCGCGCCGAATAGCGCAGCCCTTCCTGCTGCTTGTACGACGGGTCGTGCTCTTCGTCGATGACGATGAGCTTGAGCCTGGGCAGCGAGGCCAGGATCGCAAGGCGCGTGCCGAGCACGATGCGCGCCCTGCCCTCGTGCGCGGCGAGCCAGTGCAGCATGCGCTCGCCTTCGGACAGGCTGCTGTGCAGCGTGGCGACCATCACGCCGGGAAAGCGCGCGCGGATGTTCCCTTCGAGCTGGGGCGTGAGGTTGATCTCGGGGACCATGACCAGGATCTGGGCGTCGGGTTCGCGCGCCAGCACCTGGGCGCAGGCCTGCAGGTACACCTCGGTCTTGCCGCTTCCGGTGACGCCGTACAGCAGCATCGGCGCGAAGCCCTGGGCGCTGCCGATGGCGTCGGCCGCAAGCTGCTGGGCCGGGTTCAGCACCGGCATGCCGGCGGGTGCGGGGTCGTGCGCGGCTTCCTGCTTCGCCAGCTTCTTGATGGCGCGATCGAGCGGCACCGTGGTGCCCACGCGCAGGTTCTTGGGCAGGCCGGGCAAGGCGACCTCGCCCAACGGGCGCTGGTAGTAGTCGGCAGCGAACTGCGCCAGCGCCAGCCAGGTTGGCGAGAGCGGCGCCAGCTGGGCGCGCACCGCAATGGCGTCCTTCAGTTTTTCCGGCGGCACGTCGGATTCGCGCTTGACCGCGACGATCAGGCCCACCGTCTCGCGCCGCCCAAAGTCCACCAGCGCCAGCTGGCCGACCTGCGGCTCCTCGCCAGGGGCGCATGGCCAGCGGTAGTCGAACCAGCTGTCGAGCGGCGTGTCCAGGGCGACTTGTAGGATGCAGTAGGACAATCTAGGCCTTGCTGGCGGTGGTTGTGGAAAACTTTGTGGACAATGGGGGCTTGACCCGCGATGAAGTTTACGTTAGCTCAAGATTGGATTTTCCCGTGTGCAAATTCTAGAGCAATTTTTCCTTTATTATCAACGGGTTGGTATTTTATCTGCGCCAGCCCTACGATGTGCTGTATGCCGCCCAATCGTTGTGCATAAGTGACCCCGGGCAGTGCATAAAATATCTCGCAACGCAGCAGAAAGCTCATCCAACACTTCAAGTTTCGCTGTAAACCCCGGTAAACCAAGGACTTTTTGGTCGAATCGACAAGCCCCTGTTGATAACTTTGTGAACAAAACACTGAAAAATTCTTCGGATCCGAGGATGCCACAAGCAAATTTGGCTAGAGGAAAACCTCTAAAACTAAAAATTCCTGTAGATTCAATCGCTTACAGCACCCAATGATCACTGGACATTTCCACAGCAACTTTTCTTGCACTTGCGCAACGTGTGAACAAGTGTGAGTTTCACACTGTGAACATGAGGTCGGTTCAGGCCGCGCGCTGGCGTCGGCTGAAGTCGTGGACCGCCTCGACCATGGCGCTGACCGACTCCGGCGGCGTGAACTGCGAAATGCCGTGACCCAGGTTGAACACGTGCCCGTGCCCGGCCGAAGGCGTGCCGTAGGCGGTGAGCGAGCGCTCGACTTCGGCACGGATCTGGTCCGGCTGCGCGAACAGGATCGCAGGGTCCAGATTGCCCTGCAGGGCCACGCGGTCGCCGGCCAGCGCGCGCGCGCGGCCCAGGTTGACGGTCCAGTCCAGCCCCAGCGCGTCGGCGCCGATGCCGGCCATCTCGTCCAGCCACAGGCCGCCGCCCTTGGTGAACACGATCGCCGGAATGCGCACGCCGTCCTTCTCGCGCTGCAGCTGGCTGACCACCTGCTGCATGTAGCGCAGCGAGAATTCCTGGTAGGCGCCATCGGCCAGCGCCCCGCCCCACGAGTCGAAGATCATCACGGCCTGCGCGCCGGCGTCGATCTGGGCGTTCAGGTAAGTGGCCACGGCCTGGGCGTTGATGTCGAGGACGCGGTGCATCAGGTCCGGGCGCGAATACAGCATCTTTTTGATGGTGTGGAATTCACGCGAGCCGCCGCCTTCGACCATGTAGCACGCCAGCGTCCACGGGCTGCCGGAAAAGCCGATCAGCGGCACGCGGCCATCGAGCTCGGTGCGGATCTGCGTGACCGCCTTGAACACGTAGTCGAGCGAGGCCATGTCCGGCACCGCGAGCGCGTTCACCTGTTCCTCGGTGCGCACCGAGCGCTCAAATTTGGGGCCTTCGCCCTCGGCGAAATACAGGCCCAGGCCCATCGCATCGGGTACGGTCAGGATGTCCGAGAACAGGATCGCGGCATCCAGCGGATAGCGGTCGATCGGCTGCAGCGTCACCTCGGTGGCATAGTCGGGATTGGTGGCCAGCCCCATGAACGACCCTGCCTTGGCGCGCGTTGCGCGGTACTCCGGCAGGTAGCGCCCGGCCTGCCGCATCAGCCACACCGGGGTGTAGTCGGTCGGCTGGCGCAGCAGGGCGCGCAGGAAGGTGTCGTTCTTGAGCGGGGCGAATTGTGGCATGGCAGACAATAAAAGGCGTGGGGAAAGCAGCTATTATCGCATCCCCGGACGCGCACTTATAATGCAGTTCCAGCCAACCGATTTCGCCCCTTCCCATGACCGCCTCGAACCGCAAACAGGCCGCGCCGTGCGGCACCTGGAGTTCCCCGATCACCGCCCACGTCGTCGCTGCCGGCGCCGCGCCGCTGTCGCAGGTCATGCTCGACGGCGCCGACGTGTACTGGCTGGCGGGCCGCGCCAGCGAAGGCGGCCGCAACACGCTGCTGCGCCAGCGCGCAGGCGCCGTGGAAGAAGTCACGCCCGCCCCCTTCAACGTACGCACCCGGGTGCACGAATACGGTGGCGGCGCGTTTGCCGTTGCCGGCGGCGGCGTGTGGTTCTCGCATTACGCCGACAGCTGCCTGTACCGCATTGGCGCGGACGGCGAGCCGGCGCCGGTCTGCGCGGGCGGCACCCTGCGCTACGCCGACTTCGTTGCCGATGCGCCGCGCAAACGCCTCGTTGGCGTGCGCGAGGATCACGGGGCCGGGCACGCCTACCCGGTCAATACGATCTGCGCGATCGGCTTTGACGGGCGCGAGACCGTGCTCGTGGACGGCAACGATTTCTATGCCGCGCCGCGCATCTCGCCCAACGGGCGCCAGCTGGCCTGGCTGTGCTGGGACCACCCGCGCATGCCGTGGCAAGGCACCGAGCTGTGGCTGGCCGACATCGCGGGCGACGGCAGCCTGCTTAACGGCCGGCTGGTGGCCGGCGGGCCGGGTGAGTCGATCTGCCAGCCGGAGTGGTCGCCGTCCGGCGTGCTGCATTTCGTGTCGGACCGCACCGGCTGGTGGAACCTGTACCGGTTCGACGGTGGCGTGGTGGCCGCGCTGTGCCCGCGCGAGGCCGAATTCGGCAGCCCGCACTGGACCTTCGGCGGCTCGATGTACGGCTTTCGCTCGGCGTCCGAGATCATCTGCACCTACATTGAACAGGGCGTGAGCAAGCTCGCGCGCCTGGTCGACGGGCGGCTTTGCCCGATCGACCATCCTTACCAGGAGATCCGCGAGCTGCGCGTTTGCGGCGATACGCTGGCGATCCTGGGCGGTGCGCCGACCATTGCGCTTGAACTGGCGCGCATCGACCTGGCCCGCGGCACGCGCGAGGTACTGGCGCGGTCGATTGCCAACGTGCCGGACGCCGGCTACCTGTCGGTGCCGCAAACCATCAGCTACCCCAGCGCCAACGGCCGTACCGCGCACGCATTTTTCTACCCGCCGGCCAATGCCGACTTTGAACCGGCCGCCGGCGAAAAGCCGCCGCTGATCGTGATCGGGCACGGCGGGCCGACCGGCATGGCCAGCAGCACGCTCAAGCTCGCAACCCAGTTTTGGACCAGCCGCGGCATCGCCGTGCTGGACGTGAACTACGGCGGCAGCACCGGCTTTGGCCGCGCTTATCGCGACGCACTCGAAGGCCAGTGGGGCGTGGTGGACGTGGAGGACTGCGTGGCCGGCGCGCGCTACCTGGCCGACCAGGCACTGGTGGACCGCGAACGGCTCGTCATTCGCGGCGGCAGCGCGGGCGGGCTCACGACGCTGTGCGCGCTCACCTTCCACGACGTGTTCAAGGCCGGCGCCAGCTACTACGGCGTGTCCGACCTGGCGGGGCTGGACGCGGACTCGCACAAGTTCGAGTCGCACTACAACGAGTACCTGATCGCGCCCAAAGGCGAGGCCGATGCCGTGTACGCCGAACGTTCGCCGATTCACCACACCGACAAGCTCAAGCGCCCAATGATCTTTTTCCAGGGCCTGGACGACAAGGTCGTGCCGCCGCAGCAATCGGAGGTGATGGTGCAGGCGCTGCGCACACGCGGCGTGCCGGTGGCGTACATCACGCTCGAAGGCGAGGGGCACGGTTTCCGCAAGGCCGACAGCATCGTGCGCACGCTCGAGGCCGAGCTGTACTTCTACCTGCGCATCTTCGGCATTCCCATCCCGCAGGGCCTGGCGCCGGTGGCGATCGAGAACCTGGCTGCATGAGTACAAGGGAGGCGTTCGAGGCCTGCAGCGCGCGGCAGAAAAACATCCTTGCCTTGCTCGCGCTGACGGGCGAGCCGATGGGCAGGAGCCGCCTGTTCAGCCACGTCACTTCGCTTGACGCGTTCGCATCGGAAGACGATCTTGCCGCGGACCTGGCGCGGCTGCAGGCGCTGGGCCTTGCCAGCATGGTGACGGGGCGCGGCGTCGTCGCCGCGCTTGACGCCACCTGGCCGGCGATCGACCAGGTGCTCAGGGAGCGGCGGCTGGACGAGTTCCGCGAGGTGTACGCGCAAATGATGCCGCTGCGACTGGACTGGCAGGGCACGCCGATGCTGCGCAGTTATCGGCAGGGCCTGGCCTTGCTGCGCCTGGCGCTGATCGGCGGCGAGGGGCCAAAGATCGTGGGCCCGCTGCTGGCCGCATGCCTGCGCTGCCACGAGGCCGCCTACCTGCACCCGCTGGTGGAGATCTGCGCCCGGCCTTTCGAACCTGCGCTGCTCGACCGCATCAATCCGGCCCTGCGCGACGACGTGCTGGCCGTCCTCGTCAAGAACGTCCAGCGCGAACCGGCCGCCGCACCGGCCATCCGCGAGCATGCCATCGACTACGTGGCGCAGGGCGGCGCCTCCATGGCGCTGCGGGTGGCGCTGGCCGAGCAGCTGCTGCTGTGCGCTCGCCTGTCCGAGATGGAAGCCCTGCTGCACGACCTGGACGATTCGGCCGACCTGTTTTTCCGCGGCCTGCTGCTCCTGCTGCGCGACGAGCTCGAACCTGCACTGGACACGCTGGACAAGGCGCTCAAGGCGTTGCGCCGCGAGACCGGCAAGCGCAAGGCCATCTTCGAAGGGATTGGCGGCCACCTCTACGCGACGGCCATGATGAGAAGTGGCGCGGCCAAACACCAGAAGGCGCTCGACGCCTACCTCGACACGGCTACGCGCGCGGTGCAGAGCCACGACACGGCGGTGTACCAGCAGCTGTCGATGCTGCGCCAGATCCGCGGCGGCCTGGTTGACGCCGAGGTGCTCGCCTCGCGCAACTGGGAAAGCGCGCTGCAGCCCTTCATGTTCCGCGCCCTGCTCCACTTCTGGCTTGGCGTGCCGCTGTCCGCCGACCGACGCGCGCAGGCCGAACAGAACATCGAACTGGCGCGGCAGGCGGGCTTCGACTTCATCGCGGCGCAACTGGCATCGGTGCTGGGCGGCCTTGGCGCGGTGGGGCGCGAGCGCGAGGCGATCGAGCTGCGCCAGCGGCACCGATTTTCTGACATGGCACTGTGGTTCGAGCGCGAACAGCCGTGGGAACGCCAGCTCAACGCGCTCATCAGCCTGCAGGCCGAGGCCCCGGCCGCGCCGGCGGAGCAGGAATCGCGGCTGGTGTGGCTGATCGCCTACGACCCGCACCTGGGCGTGCGCGACATCGAACCGCGCGAGCAGAAGCGCGACGCGCAAGGCAACTGGACACGCGGGCGCGCCGTGGGCCTGAAGCGCCTGGTCGAAGAGGCGGCCACGCTCGACTTTTTGACCGCGCAGGACATGCAGGCAGCCAGCGCCATCGGCGGTTACCGCTACTACGGCAGCGGCGTGCGCTACGAGTTCGACCTGGACAAGGCGCTGGCCGCGCTGGCCGGCCACCCGCTGCTGTTCTGGATGGATGCGCCAGGCACGCGGGTGGAGCTGCTGCCGGGCGAGCCGGAGCTGCTGGTCAGGGCCGGGAACGGCAAGGTCACGATCATGCTGCAGCCGCCGCTGCGCGAGCAGCGCGGCGAGGTGGTCATCACGCGCGAGACGCCCACGCGCCTGCGCATCGTGCGCATCAAGGAAGAGCACCGGCGCATTGCGGCCATCGTCGGCGATGGCCTGGTGGTGCCGCTGGAAGCCGAACGGCAGGTGCTGAAAGCCATCGGCGCGGTGTCGTCGATCGTGACGGTACAGTCCGACATCGGCAGCAGCGCCGCGGACATTGAACAGGTGCCAGCCGACGCGCGCCTGCACGTGCATCTGCTGCCCTACCAGCAGGGCCTGCGCATGCAGGTGCTGGTGCGCCCGCTGCCCGACGCCGGCCCTTACTACCGGCCCGGAGAAGGCGCCGAGAGCGTGATCGCGGACGTATCCGGCGTGCGCATGGAAGCGCGGCGCGACCTGAACGGCGAGCGCGACGCCGAGCGCGCGCTGGTCGGCAGCTGCCACGCGCTCGAACACGCCGAATTCGAACATGGCGAATGGCTGCTGGCCCAGCCGCTGCGCTGCCTGGAACTGCTGGCCGAGCTGCAGGACCTGGACGCCGGCAAGGTCGTGGTGGCGTGGCCGGACGGGCAGTCGTTCAAGGTGAGCAAGCGGGTCGAGGCCAAGTCGGTGCGCATCAACATCAAGCGCGACAAGGACTGGTTCGCGGCCGAGGGCAGCCTGGTGGTGGACGAGAACAAGGTGCTGGACCTGCGCGCCCTGCTCGAGCGCCTGCGTGAAGGCGACGGCCGCTTTGTCGCATTGGGCGAGAACGAGTTCGTGGCGCTGTCGGCCGAGCTGCACCGGCGCCTGATGGACCTGGCCGGCTTTGGCGAACTGAAAGGCGACGGCGTGCGCGTGCACGCGCTGGCCAGCTTTGCGTTGGAAGAACTGGCGCGCGAGGCGGGCAGCGTGAAGACCGACAAGGCATGGCGCGAGCACCTGTCGCGCATGCAGGAGATCGAAACCTTCGTGCCCAGGCTGCCGGGCACGCTGCAGGCGGAGCTGCGCGACTACCAACTCGACGGCTTCAACTGGCTCGCCCGGCTGGCGCACTGGGGCGTGGGCGCGTGCCTGGCCGACGATATGGGGCTCGGCAAGACGCTGCAGGCGCTGGCCCTGATCCTGTCGCGCGCGCCGGATGGTCCGGCGCTGGTGGTTGCGCCGACCTCGGTGTGCACCAACTGGATCGCCGAAGCGGCGCGCTTTGCGCCGACGCTGAACGTGAAGCTGTTCGGCCCCGGCGAGCGCGCGCCGATGCTGGACGAAGCCGGCCCGTTCGACCTGATCGTGGCCAGCTACGGCCTGCTGCAGCTGGAAGCGCCGCTGTTCGCGAACCAGCGCTGGCACACCATCGTGCTGGACGAAGCCCAGGCCATCAAGAATGCGAACACGCAGCGCTCGAAAGCGGTGATGGCGCTGCAGGGCGACTTTCGCATGGTCGCCACCGGCACGCCGCTGGAGAACCACCTGGGCGAGCTGTGGAACCTGTTCAGGTTCATCAACCCTGGCCTGCTGGGCACGGCCGACCAGTTCCAGCTGCGCTTTGCCGGCCCCATCGAAAAGGCGCAGGACAAGCGGGCCGAAAGCAGCGCCCGCGCGCGCCTGCGTCGCCTGACCCAGCCGTTCATCCTGCGCCGCACCAAGGCGCAAGTGTTGGCCGAACTGCCGCCGCGCACCGAGATCGTGCTGCCGGTCGAGCTGTCGGAACAAGAGCGGGCGCTGTACGAATCGCTGCGGCGCGAGGCGCTGGACAAGCTGGCTTCGCTCGAAGCGCCACAAAGCCAGAAGGCGATCGCGATCCTGGCCGAGATGATGAAGCTGCGCCGCGCCTGCTGCAATCCGGAGCTGGCCGCGCCCGGCCTTGGCATCGCAAGCAGCAAGCTGGCCGCATTCGCGCACCTGCTCGACGATCTGCTCGAGAACCGCCACAAGGTGCTGGTGTTCAGCCAGTTCGTCGATCACCTGTCGCTGATCCGCAAGCACCTGGACGAGCGCGGCATCGCGTACCAGTACCTGGACGGCGCCACGCCCATGCAGGAGCGCAAGCGGCGCGTGGACGCGTTCCAGGCCGGCGAAGGCGACGTGTTCCTGATCAGTTTGAAAGCCGGCGGCGTGGGCATCAACCTCACTGCGGCCGATTATGTGATCCACATGGACCCGTGGTGGAACCCCGCGGTCGAAGACCAGGCTTCGGACCGCGCGCACCGCATGGGCCAGCAGCGGCCCGTGACCATCTATCGGCTGGTCGCGCGCGGCACGATCGAGGAAGGCATCGTCGAACTGCACCAGCACAAGCGCGAGCTGGCCGACAGCCTGCTCGAAGGGACCGACGCGGCGGCGCGCATGTCGCCGCAGGACATGCTGGCGATGCTTGGCCAGGGCCTGGCACGCTGACCTGGCCGGCGCCGGCGCTGGCGCGGCGGCGCGTTCCATGTGATGATGCGGTTTTTGCGGACCCGGCAGTTCGGGGCTCCGCGCGTAACTACAAGGCCGCAGAGATGATGAAAACGAAGATCGCCCTGGCCGTGCTGCTGTCCACCTTTGCGCTGGCGCCCGCGAGCGCCGCCAAGCATGGCAAGGCAGCCAAGGCCAAACCAGCGAAGGTCGCCAAAGCCAAGGCGTCCGGCAAATCGACGAAGCACGGCGCCGCGAAAGCCAGCATGGCAAAGGAGAGTGCCCCGAAGGCGGCACCCGCGAAAGCGGTGGCAGTGCAGCCGGCAGCCGAGCGCTGGCCCGACCGGCAGTTCGACAACCTGTCCATGCAGTTCCTGACCGCGCTGTGGCGCATCGACCCCGAGGGCGCGATCGAAGTGGGCAAGTTCGACACCGCCGCCCGCGTGTCCATTCCCGACCGCGAGACGCGCGCCAAGCGCCTGGCCTTTACCGACGAATGGCTGGAGAAGCTGCGCGCATTGAAGTCCGAACGGCTATCGGCCAAGCAGCGCACCGACCAGGCGCTCCTGATCAACAAACTGGAGAACGACCGCTGGCGCCTGACCACGTTCAAGGAGTTCGAGTGGAACCCGGCGCAGTACAACGTGGCGCAATCGCTCGACCTGATCATGAACACCGAGTACGCGGCCAAGCCCCAGCGGCTGCGCACGATCCTGAAGCGCCTGGCGCGCGTGCCCGACTACTACCGCGCGGCGCAGTCGTCGATCGTCAATCCGACCCACGAGCACACGCTTCTGGCGCTGGCGCAGGCGCCCGGCACGCTGGTGGTGCTGGCCGACCTGGGCAAGGCGGCGCAGGATGACACCAGCCTCACGCCGCAGGAAAAGGCGATCTTCGCGCAGCGTGTGGCCAATGCGGGCAGCGCGCTGCTGGCGTGGGTGGAGTACCTGGCGGACCTGGACAAGTCGCAGCAGCAGATGCAGCATGCGCGCTCGTTCAGGATCGGCAAGCAGCTGTATGAGCAGAAGTTCGCGCTCGAGATCCAGTCGTCCAGCACGGCCGAGCAGACCTACCGCAAGGCGCTGGCCGCGCGTGACGAGCTCCTGGCGCGCATGGACACGCTGGCCGATCAGCTGTGGGCCAAGACCATGGGCAGCGCAGCCAAGCCCGAGGACCGCATCAAAAAGATCGGCATGGTGATCGACAAGCTGTCCGAGCACCACAGCACGCGCGAGAACTTCTTCCCCGAGATCCGCCGCCAGATCCCGCTGCTGCAGGAGTGGGTGACCTCGCATAACCTGCTGGCGCTGGACCCGAAGAAGCCGCTGGAAGTGCGCGAGACGCCGATCTACCAGCGTGGCGTGGCAGGGGCCAGCATCGATGCGCCGGGGCCGTATCGCCCGCGTGACAAGACCTGGTACAACGTCACGCCGATGGACGGCATGAGCGCGGCCCAGGCCGAGAGCAGCCTGCGTGAGTACAACGACTGGATGCTGCAAATCCTGAACATGCACGAGGCGATCCCGGGCCACTACGCGCAGCTGGTGTACGCGAACCGCTCGCCGTCGCTGGTCAAGTCGCTGTTCGGTAACGGCGCCATGGTCGAGGGCTGGGCGGTGTATGGCGAGCGCCTGATGCTCGACGCCGGCTATGGCGACAACGCGCCCGAGATGTGGCTGATGTGGTGCAAGTGGAACCTGCGCAGCGTGACCAACACCATCCTCGACTACAGCGTGCACGTGCTGGGCATGACGCAGGAGCAGGCGCTGGACCTGCTGGTGCGCCAGGCCTTCCAGACGCGCCAGGAAGCCGAGGAGAAGTGGCGCCGCGTGCAGCTGTCGTCGGTGCAGCTGACCAGCTATTTCAGCGGCTACAGCGACATCATGGAACTGCGCGAGAAGCGCAAGCAGGCACTGGGCGAGCGCTTCGACCTGCGCCAGTTCAACGAGCAGTTCCTCAGCTACGGCAACGCGCCGGTGCGCGTGATTGGCGAGCTGATGCAGCAGCAGTAGTACCACGTCGTCCCGTCGCACGACGGGACCCATGCTGAGTTTGCCGGCGCTGCGGCTTCGTTATGCTCAGCATGGGTCCCGATCTGGGTCGGGACGACGGCTTTTGGGCTTGCCTCAAGGCCCTGCTTGCGTCCGGACAAGCGGGAAATGTTTTCTGGTGGATACGATACCCAAGGTCTCCCGCCAAACATTTCCGAAAGGTATCTCATGAAGCCGCCCCGGATCGCCTGCCTGTTCCTTCCCATGCTGCTGGCCGCCTGCGCCACCACCCCGTCGATCGGCTCGTCGGGCGCAAAGACCGTCGCCACCGGCGCGGCAGCGGGCGCGACTGGCGAAAACGTCAACAGCCAGCTCGAACACTGCCCGCAATCCCTGGGCACGCTGTCAATCATGGAAGAGGCCAGCCAGCCCTGGTTGCAGCAGATGTCGGCCGACTACCGGCTGCGCAGCACGGTGCCGCTGCTGCGCATGATCGTCCAGCAATCGAACTGCTTCGTGATCGTCGAGCGTGGCCAGGCGATGGCCAACATGCAGACCGAGCGTGCGCTGATGCAGGGCGGCGAGCTGCGCCGCACCAGCAACTTCGGCAAGGGGCAGATGGTCGCGGCCGACTACACGATGACACCGTCGATCACCTTCAGCCAGAAGGACACGGGCGGCGTCGGCGGCCTGTTGGGCGGGCGCATTGGTTCGGTGGCCTCGCTGCTGACTGGGGCGATGAAATCGAATGAGGCCTCGACCATGCTGTTGCTGGTGGATAACCGCTCCGGCATCCAGCTGGCCGCCGCTGAAGGCAGCGCGCGTAACTGGGACATCGGCATGATGGGGACCTTCTTCGACCGCGGCGTGGCGGGCGTGAACGGCTTTTCGAGCACGCCGCAGGGCAAGGTGCTGGCGGCATCGTTCATGGATTCGTACAACCAGATGGTGCGCGCCGTGCGCAATTACCGGGCGCAATCCGTTGCCGGCGGTTTGGGCAACGGGGGGATGCTCAGGACGAACTGAGCCAGGCGGGCCTGCATACCGTTGTTGAACGCGTGGGCGGGAGACCCGCCCACCCTACGCTCAGGCGGCCTCTTCCGGCGACCGCGTGGCCCGCACAAAAATCGGCGCCACCAGCATGCCCAGCTCGTACAGCAGGCACATCGGGATCGCGAGCGACAGCTGGCTGACGATGTCCGGCGGCGTCACGATGGCTGCGACCACGAAGGCGCCGACCACCACGTAGGGGCGGATCGAGCGCAGCTTCTGCAGGCTGACGATGCCCATGCGCACCAGAATCACCACCACCACCGGCACCTCGAACGTGGCGCCGAAGGCCAGGCACATGGACATGACGAAGTCGAGGTAGTTGTCCACGTCCGGCGTGACGGCGATCGAGGTGGGCGCGAACTCGCTGATGAAGTGGAACACGCGCTTGAACACGAACACGTAGCAGAACGCCACGCCCAGCACGAACAGCAGCGACGACGAGATCACCAGCGGCAGCACCAGCCGCTTTTCGTGCGCGTACAGGCCCGGCGCGACGAACGCCCAGATCTGGTAGAACACCCACGGCAGCGCGATGATCAGGCCCAGCAGCAGCGTGAGCTTGAACGGCACAAAGAACGGCGCCACCACGCCGGTCGCGATCATCTTGGACCCGACCGGCAGCGACTCGATCATCGGGGTGGCCAAAAAGTCGTAGATTTGCGCCGGCCCCGGCCACAGCAGCAGGACCAGGCAGACGAGGGCAACGCCGATCATCGCCTTGACCAGGCGGTCACGCAGCTCGATCAGGTGGGAAATGAAGGACTCTTCGCCCGAGGCTTGGTCGGTCATCTAGAAAAACGATCTGTTGGATTTGGCGGCGGGGCGGTACTTGCGCACGCGCGCGGCGCCCGACATCACCCGGCCACGCACGCCGTTGCGGCTCTTGTACCAGGCCGGAATGGCGGAGCTGCGCACCAGCTTTTTGCGGCGGAAGTCGCGCGCCTTGCGCTCGAGGTCGGTGACGGTGGCAGACGGCGGAGGTGGTGCGGCCGGAGCGTCGCCGCGCCAGGCCGATTCGACCTCGCTGATGCTGCTGGAGACGCTTTTCTCGACCTCGTCCTTGAACGACTGCGCGGTCTGCTCGACATCTTTTTGCAGGTTGCGCAACTCCTCCAGCTCGATTTCCCGGCTGACTTCGGATTTGACCTCGTTCAGGTAACGCTGGGCGCGACCGTACAAGGTGCCGGCCATGCGCGCCACCTTGGGCAGCTTTTCAGGGCCGATCACCACCAGCGCCACCACGCCAATCAGCGCGAGCTTGGAAAGACCGAGATCGATCATGGAACGCGGTCAGGTATCAGTGACGAGTCTTTTCGCGCGTTTCCACGTCGATGGTCGTCTGGTCAGCTACCTGCTGCGGCGGCTGCGGCTGGGCCGGCTGGCTGGCAGCCGGCTGCTTTTCCTCGTCGTTACGCATGCCGTCCTTGAAGCCCTTGACGGCCTTGCCCAGGTCGGAACCCACGTTACCCAGCTTCTTGGTGCCGAAGATCAGCACTACCACCACCAGCACGATCAGCCAGTGGCCAATACTTAACGAACCCATTGTTTTCTCCTTGCAAGGGCGCATCCCGCCCAAGAACCAACCGACAGTATAAGCGATGCGCTGCTGCCGTGGACAGAACCGGGGTTAAGTTCCGAGTCCGCGCCACGGACGCGGGCCGCCATACACGTGCAGGTGCAGGTGATAAACCTCCTGGCCGCCGTTCGGGCCGCTGTTGATCAGCGTCTTGAAGCCGCCGCTGCGGTTGCCGTCGGCATCTTGCTGCACGGCGATACCATGCTCGGCGGCCAGCTTGGGCGCCAGCGCCAGCATTTTGCCCAGCAGGGCGGCGTGGCTGTCGTTGCAGTCCGACAGCGTGGCGATGTGTTGTTTTGGGATCACCAGCAGGTGCACCGGGGCGGCCGGGTTGATGTCCTTGAAGGCGAGCAGGTCGTCGTCTTCATAGACCGTGGTGGAGGGAATTTGTTTTGCGGCGATCTTGCAGAAGATGCAGTTGTCCATGTTGTCCTCCGTGCGTCGTCCCCGCGAAGGCGGGGACCCATGCTGAGCGTGCGGTATGGCGACGGCAACTTTGTCGCGAACTCAGGATGGATTCCCGCCTGCGCGGGAATGACGTTGTTTAATGTTTCGTCATTCCTTGCGCGATGCTTTTTCTTCCAGGCCCGACAGCCCTTCGCGCCGGGCCAGCTCATCCAGCACCTGCTGCGGGGTCAGGCCGAAATTGGCCAGCATGACCATCGAATGGAACCACAGGTCGGCGCATTCGTACAGCACCTTGGACGCGTCGCCAGACACGCGCGCGTCCTTGGCCGCCATCACGGTCTCGGTGGCTTCCTCGCCGATCTTCTTGAGGATGGCGTCGTCGCCCTTGGCGAACAGCTTGGCCACATACGACTTGGCCGGGTCGCCGCCGTTCTCGATCTTGCGCGATTCGATCACCTGCGCAATGCGCGCCAGGGTTGTGCTCATGTTATTTCTTCGGGTTGGTATAAATCATTTCCGGATCGCGCAGCACGGGCTCCACCGTGTGCCAGTCGTCGCCCTCGAACTTCTGGAAGAAGCACGAATGGCGGCCGGTATGGCAGGCGATGCCGCCGGCCTGCTCGATTTTGAGCAGCACCACGTCGTCGTCGCAGTCCAGGCGAATCTCGAGCACCTTCTGCACGTGGCCGGACTCCTCGCCCTTGTGCCACAGCTTCTTGCGCGAGCGGCTCCAGTACACCGCCTCGCCCAGCTCCACCGTTTTGGCAAGCGCGTCGCGGTTCATCCAGGCGAACATGACCACGTCGCCGGTCGCCACTTCCTGGGCGATCACCGGCACCAGGCCGTGCTCGTCCCACTTGATCTTCTTGAGCCACTTGGCGTTCGCCGCCGCGGTCGATGGTGCCATCGTTGTTCCTTCAGTCCAGCCGCACCGGGATGCCGCGCTCGCGCATGAAGCGCTTGGCTTCGCCGACCGTGTGCTGCCCGTAGTGGAAGATGCTGGCGGCCAGCACCGCGTCGGCGTGACCCTTGGTGATGCCGTCGGCCAGGTCCGCAAGGCCGCCCACGCCGCCGGAGGCGATCACGGGAATGCCGACCGCGTCGGAGACGGCGCGGGTCAGGCCCAGGTCGAAACCGGACCTGGTGCCGTCGCGGTCCATGCTGGTCAGCAGCAGCTCGCCAGCGCCCAGCTCTTCCATTTTGCGTGCCCATTCGACGGCGTCGAGCCCGGTCGGGTTGCGCCCGCCGTGGGTGAACACTTCCCACTTGCCGGGCGCGACCTGCTTGGCGTCGATCGCCACCACGATGCACTGCGCGCCGTGCTTTTGCGAAGCGTCGTACACCAGCTGCGGGTTCTGCACGGCCGAGGTGTTCATCGACACCTTGTCGGCGCCGGCGTTGAGCAGGCGCCGCACGTCCTCGACCTTGCGCACGCCGCCGCCCACGGTGAGCGGAATGAACACGGTCGATGCCACCGCTTCGATGATCGGCAGGATCAGGTCGCGGCCATCGCTGGACGCGGTAATGTCGAGGAAGGTGATTTCGTCCGCGCCCTGCTCGTCGTAGCGGCGCGCGATCTCGACCGGGTCGCCGGCGTCGCGCAGCTCGGTGAAGTTGACGCCCTTGACCACGCGGCCGCCGGTCACGTCCAGGCAGGGGATGATGCGTTTTGCAAGCATAAGCTTAGGCTTCGGTGCCCTCGGTCAGTTCGTCGGCGCGCTGCTGCGCGCTGGTCAGGTCGAGCGTGCCTTCGTAGATCGAACGGCCGCAGATGACGCCCTCGATGCCTTCGTCCTGCACGGCGCACAGGGCCTCGACGTCGGACAGGTTGTGCACGCCGCCGGAGGCGATGATCGGCACCTTGACCGCCTTAGCCAGCTTGACGGTGGCGTCGATGTTCACGCCGGCCATCATGCCGTCGCGGCCGATGTCGGTGTACACGATCGACTCCACGCCGTAGCCCTCGAACTTCTTGGCCAGGTCGATGACCTCGTGGCCGGACATCTTGCTCCAGCCGTCGGTGGCAACCTTACCGTCCTTGGCGTCCAGGCCGACGATGATGTGGCCCGGGAAGGCGCCGCAGGCGTCGTGCAGGAAGCCCGGGCTCTTGACCGCCGCGGTGCCGATGATGATGTAGCTGATGCCGTCGTCGAGGTAGCGCTCGATGGTGTCGAGGTCGCGGATGCCGCCGCCCAGCTGGACCGGGATCTCGTCGACCTCGTTCTCGACGGCGAAGTCCTGCACCACCTTGAGGATCGACTTGACCGCCGCTTCGTTCTTGGGCTTGCCGGCAAAGGCACCATTCAGGTCCACCAGGTGCAGGCGGCGCGCGCCTTTCTTCAGCCAGTGCAGCGCCATCTCGGCGGGATCTTCGGAAAACACGGTGGCGAGGTCCATGTCGCCCTGTTTCAGGCGAACGCAGTGACCGTCTTTCAGGTCGATGGCGGGAATCAGCAGCATGGTCGTTGACGTTGGGTTGGACAGGTTGGGATCAAGGATTCCAGTGGACGAAATTGCGATACAGGCGCAGGCCGGCGGCCGCGCTTTTCTCGGGGTGGAACTGGGTGGCGACGACATTGTCCTTCGCCACCGCGCAGCAGAACGGCGCGCCGTAGTCGGTCTCGCCGATCGTATCGGCCGGATCTTCCGGCACCGCATAGTAGCTGTGCACGAAGTAGAAATAGCTGTCGTCAGGGATGCCTTCCCACAGCGGGTGCGCGCGCACCTGCTTCACGCGGTTCCAGCCCATCTGAGGGACCTTGAACCGGGAGCCGTCCGGCTGCAACTTGCCGTCCAGCGCGAAGCGCACCACGCGGCCCGGCAAGAGGCCCAGGCCCGGCGTGTCGCCTTCCTCGCTGAGGTCGAACAGCATCTGCTCGCCCACGCACACGCCCATCATCGGGCGCGATTTGGCGGCGCGCAGCAGGGCTTCTTCGACCCCTGACTCGCGCAGGCTCTTCATGCAGTCGCGCATGGCGCCCTGGCCGGGCAGCACGATGCGGTCCGCCCTGTCGATGGTGGCCACCTCGCCCGAAATGACGACGCTGGCCTCGGGCGCGACCGCGGACAAGGCCTGCGCCACGGAGCGCAGGTTACCCATGCCGTAGTCGACCACTACTATCTTGTTCATATCTGAAAAATCCGGGGGCCGGTGTCTGGTTACAGGCTGCCTTTGGTGGACGGAATGGTGCCAGCGGCGCGTTCGTCAAGCTCGGTGGCCATGCGCAGCGCGCGGCCGAAGGCCTTGAACACGGTCTCGCACTGGTGGTGCGCGTTCTGGCCGCGCAGGTTATCGATGTGCAGGGTCACGCCGGCATGGTTGACGAAGCCGCGGAAGAATTCGCCGGTGAGGTCCACGTCGAAGGTGCCGATCATGGCGCGCGTGAACGGCACGTGCAGCTCCAGGCCCGGGCGACCGGAAAAATCGATCACCACGCGCGAGAGCGCCTCGTCCAGCGGCACGTAGGCATGGCCGTAGCGGCGGATACCCTTCTTGTCGCCGACCGCCTTGGCCACGGCCATGCCCAGCGTGATGCCGGTGTCCTCGACCGTGTGGTGCGCGTCGATATGCAGGTCGCCAACCGCCTCCACCTCGAGATCGATCAGGCCATGGCGGGCAATCTGGTCGAGCATGTGGTCGAGGAAGGGCACGCCGGTGTTCAGCTTTTGCTTGCCGGTGCCGTCGAGGTTGATCGCGACGCGAATCTGCGTCTCGTTGGTGTTGCGCGTGATTTCAGCGGTACGGCTCATGTTGGAAATGCTCTGTCAGTTCAACTCAGCGATGCCTTCAGGGCATTCAGGAATACGGAATTCTCTTCCGGCGTGCTGACCGTGACGCGGATGCAGCCGGACAGCAGTTTGCCCATTTTACTCAAATTTTTGATCAGCACCCGATCCGCGAGCAGTTTGTCGACAGTCTTATCCGCATCGGGTACCCGCACAAGCAGGAAATTGGCGGCCGACGGGAACACCTGCACGCCCGGCAGAGCCGACAGTTCGCGCTGCAGCCGGGTGCGTTCCTCGTTCAGGCGCGCGGCCTGTTCGTCGAGCACGCCGACGTGGTCGAGCGCGAACTCGGCCGCGGCCTGGGTCAGCACGTTGACGTTGTAGGGCGGGCGCACCTTCTCGAACTGCGCCAGGAGTTCCGGCGCGGCCGACATGTAGCCCAGGCGGATGCCGGCCAGGCCCAGCTTGGACAGGGTGCGCATCACGATCATGTTCGGGTGCTGCGGCAGGCGGCCCATGAAGCTCTTGCGGGCAAACGGCTGGTAGGCCTCGTCCACCACCAGCAGGCCATGTTCGCCCTGGGCTTCGGCGATGCGCACCACGTCGGCGTCGTCCGGCAGGTTGCCGGTCGGGTTGTTCGGATAGGCCAGGTACACCACCACCGGCTTGTGCTCGGCAATCGCGGCCAGCATGGCCGGCATGTCGAGCGTGAAGTCTTCCTTGACCGGCACGCTGACGAAGTCCATGCCGGTCAGGCGCGCGCTGCGCTCGAACATCACGAACGACGGGTACGGCGCCAGCACCACGGCGCGGCGGTCCTGGCGCGCGAGCGCGGTGTCGATGATGCTGATCAGTTCATCGGAGCCGTTGCCGAGCAGGACGTCGAAGCCTTCCGGCACGCCCATCCTGGCGCATACGCGCTCCTTGAGCGTGGCGTACGAGGCCAGCGGATAGCGGTTGATGACCACCTCGGCCAGGCGCTCGCCCAGTTCGCGGCGCAGCTCGCGCGGCAGCTCGTACGGGTTTTCCATCGCGTCCAGCTTGATGTAGCCGCTGGCGTCGGGCACGTGGTAGCCCTTCTCGGCGCGCACGTCGGCGCGAATGGTGTTGGCGATCAGGTTGTCGAGAAAGCTCATGCCGTTCCCTCCTTTTGTAGCGGCGCGGCCTTGGCCGCGGCCTTGCGTTTCCTGGCGACTGCCGGCGCCATGTCGGGCGCGGCCAGCCGCGCTTCGATGATCTCGCAGTAGGCGGGATTCAGTTCAAAACCGGTGAAATTGCGGCCAGTTCGCTTGGCCGCGAGCGCGGTGGTGCCGCTGCCCATGAACGGGTCGAGCACCACGCCGCCTTGCGGGCACGAGGCCTTGACCATGCGCTCGATGATCTCGAGCGGCTTTTGGGTCGGGTGGTCGGCGCGCTCGGGATGCTCGCGGTGCAGGCGCGACACGCTCCACACGTCCTTGGGGTTGTAGCCCACTTCCAGCCACTTGGCGCCAACGAAGATGGAGCGCGAGCGCGCCTTCTTGGTCTCGGGGTCGTACGGGATGCGCACGGCGTCCAGGTCGAAGTAGTAATCGCGGCGCTTCACAAAAAAACCAATCGTGTCGTGCACCGACGAGAAGCTGCGCGTGCTGCCGCCCATCGAGGGCACGCGGCGGTCCCAGATGATCTCGTTCATCATCGTCATGCGCTTTTTCAGCATCACGAAGATCTCCGGCGCAAAGCGCCAGGTCAGGAAGATGTACAGGCTGCCGTTGGGCTTGAGCTTGGGGAGCGCGGTATCGATCCACTGCTCGGTCCAGGCCAGGTAGTCCTCCACGCTTTGCTGGTCCGAGGCGTTGCCGTAATCCTTGCCGAGGTTGTAGGGCGGGTCGGTCAGGATCAGGTCGATCGAAGCATCCGGGATGCGCGCCATGCCGGCCAGCGCATCCTCGCAGAAGACCTGGTTGACCCAGCCCGCACTCATGAGGCGGGCTTCAGGCGCAGCTCCGCGCTCCTGGCGTGGGCCTGCAGCCCTTCGCCGTAGGCCAGTTCGGCGGCCACGCGCCCCAGCACCTGGGCGCCCGCTTCGCTCACATTGATGACCGAGGAGCGCTTCTGGAAGTCGTACACGCCCAGCGGCGACGAAAAACGCGCGGTGCGCGAGGTCGGCAGCACGTGGTTCGGGCCGCAGCAGTAGTCGCCCAGCGACTCGGACGAGAAGCGGCCGAGGAACATGGCGCCGGCGTGGCGGATCTTGTCGGCCCACTGCTGCGGGTGCTCGGCCGAGATTTCCAGGTGCTCGGCGGCGATGGCGTTGGCGATCGCGCAGGCTTCGTCCATGTCGCGCACCTTGATGAGCGCGCCGCGGTCCGACAGCGAGGTCTCGATCGTGGCGCTGCGCGGCATGGCCGGCAGCAGCTTGTGGATGCTCGCCTCCACCTTCGCGATGTAGTCGGCGTCCGGGCACAGCAGGATGGCCTGCGCCAGCTCGTCGTGCTCGGCCTGCGAGAACAGGTCCATCGCCACCCAGTCCGGGTCGGTGGTGCCGTCGCACAGCACCAGGATTTCGGACGGGCCGGCGATCATGTCGATGCCCACGGTGCCAAACACGCGGCGCTTGGCGGCGGCCACATAGGCGTTGCCGGGGCCGACGATCTTGTCCACGGCGGGAATCGTTTCGGTGCCGTAGGCGAGCGCCCCGACCGCTTGCGCGCCGCCGATGGTGATCACGCGCGTGACGCCGGCGATCGCGGCGGCAGCGAGCACCATGCGGTTCTTGACGCCGTCCGGGGTCGGCACCACCATCACGATTTCCTTGACCCCCGCCACCTGTGCCGGAATCGCATTCATCAGCACCGACGACGGATAGGCGGCCTTGCCGCCGGGGACGTAGATGCCCACACGGTCGAGCGGGGTCACGCGCTGGCCCAGCACGGTGCCGTCAGGCTCGGTGTAGGTGAAGCCGTTCAGTTCCTGCTTCTGGCGCTCGTGGAACACGCGAATGCGTTCGGCCGCCGTCTGCAGCGCGGCGCGCTGCGCTTCGGGCAGCGCGGCCAGCGCTTCATCCAGTTCTTCTTGCTTGAGGTCGAACGCGGCCATGCTGGCGGCGCCGCCGGGAATGCGATCGAAACGGTTGGTGTATTCCAGCACGGCGGCGTCGCCGCGCCGCTTCACGTCCGCGAGGATCTTTGCGACCGCGCCTTCGATCGCATCGTCGGTCTCGGCTTCAAAAGCGAGCAGCGCCGACAGGGTTTGCTTGAAGTCGGGCGCGGTGGAGTCGAGTTTGCGGATTTGTACTGCCATGATCAGCCTTGTGTCCTTGATGCGCGCTCGAACGCGTCGAGAATCGGTTGCAGCCGCTCGCGCTTGAGCTTGAGCGCGGCCTGGTTCACCACCAGCCGCGACGAGATTTCCATGATCTTTTCGACTTCGACCAGGTTGTTGGCGCGCAGCGTGCCGCCGGTCGAGACCACGTCCACGATCGCGTCCGACAGGCCCACCAGCGGCGCCAGCTCCATCGAGCCGTACAGCTTGATCAGGTCCACGTGCACGCCCTTGGACGCGAAGTGCTCACGCGCGGTGTGCACGAACTTGGTGGCCACGCGCAGGCGCGCGCCCTGGCGCACCGCGGTCTCGTAATCGAAGCCGGCGTTGACGGCCACCGACAGTCGGCAGCGCGCGATGTTCAGATCGATCGGCTGGTACAGGCCCTCGCCGCCGTGCTCGAGCAGCACGTCCTTGCCGGCCACGCCGAAGTCGGCGGCGCCATGCTGCACGTAGGTGGGCACGTCGCTCGCGCGCACGATCAGCACGCGCACGCCGGGGTCGTTGGTGGGCAGGATCAGCTTGCGCGAGGTCTCCGGGTTCTCGGTGACCGTGATCCCGGCTGCCGCCAGGAGCGGCAGGGTGTCTTCGAAAATGCGGCCTTTCGACAGCGCCAGGATGAGCTGCGGTTCAGCCGTATTGGTGGTATTCATATTCTTCGTTACTTGATGCGGACGATGTCCGCGCCCACTGCCGACAGCTTCACTTCCATCTGGTCGTAGCCGCGGTCGAGGTGGTAGATGCGGTCGATCAGGGTGGTGCCCTGGGCGGCCATGCCGGCGATGACCAGCGAGGCCGAGGCGCGCAGGTCGGTGGCCATCACGGGCGCGCCCACCAGCCGGTCCACGCCCTGGATGAAGGCGGTGTTGCCGTCGATTTCAATCGCGGCGCCCAGGCGGTTGAGCTCCTGCACGTGCATGAAGCGGTTCTCGAAAATCGTCTCGGTGACGCGGCTGGCGCCCTCGGCGATGGCGTCCACCGCCATGAACTGCGCCTGCATGTCGGTCGGGAAGCCCGGATACTCGGTGGTGCGGAACGAGACGGCGCGCGGACGCTTGTCCATGCGCGCGCGTATCGTGTTCTCGCCCAGGGTCAGTTCCACGCCCATCTCGCGCAACTTGTCCAGCGCCACGTCGAGGATGTCGGTGCGGGTGCGGGTGAGCACGATGTCCCCGCCGGTAGCCGCCACCGCGCACAGGAAGGTGCCGGCCTCGATGCGGTCGGAGATCACGCCGTGGCTGGCGCCCTTCAACTCGTTCACGCCCTGGATCACCAGGCGGTCGGTGCCGATGCCGTCGATCTTCGCGCCCATCTTCACCAACAGGTGCGCCAGGTCGGTCACCTCGGGCTCGCGCGCGGCGTTTTCCAGTACCGTTTCGCCCTCGGCCAGCGCGGCTGCCATCAAGAGGTTCTCGGTGCCGGTCACGGTGATCATGTCGGTGTGGATGCGCGCGCCCTTCAGGCGGGCGCACTTGGCGTGGATGTAGCCGCCTTCGATGCTGATCTCGGCGCCCATCTGGCGCAGGCCCTTGATGTGCTGGTCCACCGGGCGCGAGCCGATCGCGCAGCCGCCCGGCAGCGAGACCTTGGCTTCGCCGAAGCGCGCCAGCAGGGGGCCGAGCACCAGGATCGACGCCCGCATGGTCTTGACCATTTCGTAAGGCGCGACCAGGTTGTTGATGTTGGCGCCGTTGAGGGTGACGCTTTCGCCGTCCTGCTCCACCGACAGGCCGGTCTGGGCCAGCAGCTTGAGCATGGTCTTCACGTCGTGCAGGTGCGGCACGTTCGTCAGCTTCACGTCCTGCGCTGTCAACAGGCCCGCGCACAGGATCGGCAGCGCCGCGTTCTTGGCGCCGGAGATGGCGATTTCGCCTTGCAGGCGCTTGCCGCCCACGATCTGCAGCTTGTCCATGCTTATCCCTGGTATTCGGAAGGAGTGAGGGTTTTCATCGACAGCGCGTGGATCTCCTCGCGCATGCGCTCGCCCAGCGCGGCGTACACCAGCTGGTGGCGCTGGATCGGGCGCTTGCCTTCGAAAGCCGGCGAGACGATGGTCGCGAAAAAGTGCTGGCCGTCGCCCTCCACCTCCAGGTGGGTGCATTCGAGGCCGTTCTTGATGTAGCTGTGGATCAGTTCAGGAGTGGTCGCCACGATAATTCCTTTGAAACGTTCTTAGTGGCGCAGCTTGTAGCCGCGCTTGAGCAGGTTGATGGCGACGGCTGCCAGCACCGCGAAAAACACGGCGACGATGGCAAGGCTGGTCCACGGTGAGACGTCCGACTTGCCGAAGAAGCCGTAGCGGAACCCGTCAATCATATAAAAGAACGGATTGAAATGCGAGACTGCCAGCCAGAACGGCGGCAGCTTCTTGATTGAATAGAATACACCGGCCAGGAAGGTGGCAGGCATGATCAGGAAGTTCTGGAACGCGGCCAGCTGGTCGAACTTCTCGGCCCAGATGCCGGCGATGACGCCCATCGTGCCCAGGATCGCGGCGCCCAGGAAGGCGAATACCAGGATCCACAGCGGCGCCGTGAACGCCAGGTGCGCGAACCAGGCCGTGATCAAAAAGACACCGGCGCCCACCACGATGCCGCGCACCACGGAGGCCGCTACGTACGCGGAAATGATCTCCCAGTGCGACAGCGGCGGCAGCAGGATGAACACCAGGTTGCCGGTGATTTTCGACTGGATCAGCGAGGACGAGGAGTTGGCGAACGCGTTCTGCAGCACGCTCATCATCACCAGGCCCGGGATCAGGAAGGCGGTGTAGGTCACGCCTTCGAGCATTTCTACGCGGCCTTCGAGCACATTGCCGAAGATGAGCAAGTACAGCATCGAGGTGACGATCGGCGCGGCGATGGTCTGGGTGGCCACCTTCCAGAAGCGCAGCGTCTCCTTGTAGAACAGGGTGCGGAAACCCACGGACAGCATGCTCATTGGGCTTCCCCTTCCATGATCTGGATGAAAATGTCTTCCAGGTCGGCCTGCTGCAGCTGCATTTCGTCGACGACGGCGCCGCCTTCGCGCAGGCGCGCGAGGATGCCTTCGACCTCGGACGGCGCGTTGACGCGCAGGCTGTAACGCGAACCGTTGCCGTTTTCGTCATGCGAGACCAGCGCGCGCAGCGACTCGGGCAGCGCGCCGCTCTTGATGTGCACCACCAGCTGCGAGCCGGACACGCGGCGCAGCAGGCCCTGCATCGAATCGAGCGCCACCACCTTGCCCAGCTTGAGCATGGCCACGCGCTGGCACATCGCCTCGGCTTCTTCCAGGTAGTGGGTGGTCAGCACCACGGTGTGGCCCTCTCGGTTCAGGCGGCCGATGAACTTCCACAGGGTCTGGCGCAGCTCCACGTCCACGCCGGCGGTCGGCTCGTCGAGCACGATCACGGGCGGCTTGTGCACCAGCGCCTGCGCCACCAGCACGCGGCGCTTCATGCCGCCGGAGAGGGCGCGCATGTTGACGTCGGCCTTGTTGGTCAGGTCGAGGTTTTCCATGACCTCGTCGATCCACTTGTCGTTGTTCTTGATGCCGAAGTAGCCGGACTGCAGGCGCAGCGTTTCGCGCACGGTGAAGAACGGGTCGAACACCAGCTCCTGCGGCACCACGCCGAGCTTCTTGCGCGCTTCGCGGAAATCGGTGACGACGTCATGGCCGTGGATTTGCACGCTGCCCGCATCGGGGCGGATCAGGCCGGCCACGGTGGAAATCAGGGTGGTCTTGCCGGCGCCGTTGGGGCCGAGCAGGCCGAAGAATTCGCCTTCTTCAACCGTCAGGGAAACGCCCTTGAGGGCCTTGAAGCCCTTGTAGCTTTTCTCGACGTTGCTAATCTGGATCGCTGTCATTCTTGTTCGAGGCCGGCCAGAAGCGGCCGCCTTGCGGGGAAACGACCCATTATAGGGGAAATCGAAACTGGAAGAGGCTGGTGGGGATATTTACAACCAACGCGTCGTCCCCGCGGAGGCGGGGACCCATAGAACCTGTGCCGGTCGAAAAGCAATTGCCGCAGGCCCGCCGGCTCAGCATGGGTCCCCGCCAAGGCGGACGGCGAGTCCGGGGACGACGGCGCTAAGGCTGCTGGTGCTTTCAGCTGCCCGGCAGCAGGCCGTCCACGCCGTACAGGCGCGCCAGCGAATGCACGTTGGCCGGCACGTGGATGAAGGACAGCCGCTGCCCGGCCGCCAGCGCCCGGCGCTGCCAGGCCAGCATCACCGCAACGCCGGTCGAATCGGCCGCCTTCACGCCGCCCAGGTCGAACACGGTCTCGCCGGCGGCGATTGCGGCCAGGCCCTGCTCGAGCGCGGCGCGGCCGGACGCGAAGGTCAGGGCATCGAGCGAAAGCATCGGGTTCGCTTCGGCCATGGAGATTACCTCTTCGGCGCCTGCAGCGGCTTGCTGGCCAGCTGCTGGTTGCGCTCGTGGAGCTTCTTGATCAGGCCATCGACGCCGCCCTTGCTGATCTCGGACGCGAAGGTGCTCTTGTAGGTCTCGACCAGCCACGCGCCCAGCACGTTCAGGTCGAAGATCTTCCAGCCCTGCGGCGTCTTGGACAGGCGGTAGTTCAGCGTGATCGGCTCGCCGCGGGTCATGTTCACCTGCGAGCGCACCTCGACTTCGGTGTCGGCCGGGTCGGCGCGGAACGGTTTGAATTCAAGCGTCTCGTTGCGGATCTGCGCCAGCGCGCCCGAGTAGGTGTACACCAGCAGCGTGCGGAACTCGTCGGACAGGGCCTTCTGCTGTTCCGGCGTGGCCTGGCGCCAGAAGCGGCCGGCGGCCAACTGGGTCATCTTCTGCGAGTCCACGTAGGGCAGGATCTTTTCATTGACCAGGTCCATGATCTTGTTGCGGTTGCCGGCCTGGATGTCCTTGTCCGACTTGACCGACTCGATCACGTCGGTGGCGATGCGCTTGACCAGCACGTCCGGCGCCTCGGCGGAGGCCGGCGCGGGGGCGGCCAGCACGGCGGTCGCGAACATGGCGGCGGGGACGGTAACAATCAGTTGTGCGATAGGTTTCATAAATATTCTTCCATTCGTTAGCGGGGCTGCCCGCGCTCTCGTGGCGCGCGGCAGTAGCGTGTTAACTACTTTTGCGGTTCTTTGGATGACGGCGCGGGTTGCTGCGGCGGCGTGGCGGCAGCGTCGCCGTCGTCGCCATAGGCCTTCTTCATGTCGACCTTGCCGCTGGCATCGTCGTCGCCGTAGGCGCCTTTCATATCGACCTTGCCGCTGGGCTCCTGCTCATCATGCTGCTCCTGCTGGCGCAGCCGCTTCTCGTGCTTCTCTTGCGAGCGCTCGTCGTCGTACACGCGGCTCGCGCGGCGCTGCAGGTAGCCGTCGCGGATAAACTCGTAGCGGTCGAGCGCCGCCTCTTCCAGCAAGTTGGACGCGTCCAGGATCGACGCACGCTGGTCCACCGCACGCACGCCGATGCCGACGTTGCGCCAGTTGACCGGCATCTTGTGCGACCACGGGTCGCCCCACAAGTCGGCCGGAAGGGCAACGGAGTCACGCACGGTAGATGGGCCCAGGATCGGCAACATCAAGTAGGGCCCGCTTGGCACGCCCCAATAGCCGAGCGTCTGGCCCAGGTCTTCGTTGTGTTTACGCAACCCGGCCGGCGTGGCAATATCGAGCACGCCGAAAATGCCGAAGGTCGAGTTGAAGGCAAAACGGGTCAGGTCGTTCATGCCATCTCGCCCTTTTGCCTGGGCAAGATTGTTCACCCCGCTCCAGGCATCGGTCAGGTTGCCAAAGAAATTGTTCACCCCGGTTTGCAGGAAGCTCGGCGTGCGCTCCTTGTAGAGCGTGGCGGCCGGCTTGAGCGCGACGCGGTCCACCGTGTCGTTGAAGGTGAACACGGCGCGGTTGAACTTCTCGAGCGGGTCCTGCGGGTTGGCCGGGGTCGCGCAGCCGGTCAGCAGGACGGAGGCGGCCACGCCACCGAAGAGGGACAGCTGGCGGATCATTGCTGCGCGCCCCCTTCCTTGCCGCCTTCGGCAGCCTTGTTGTAGATGAACTGGTTGATCAGGTCTTCCAGCACCGCCGCGGACTGGGTGTGGGCGATGCGATCGCCATCGACCAGGTTGTTGGTGTCGCCGCCCGGCTCGATGCCGACGTACTGCTCGCCCAACAGGCCGGCGGTCAGGATCTTCAGCGAGCTATCCTTGGGAAACTTGTACTGCGGCTGCAGGTCGAGGCGCACCAGGGCCTGGTAGGACTTGTCGTCAAAATTGATGTCGCCCACGCGCCCGACCACCACGCCCGCGCTCTTGACCGGCGCCTGCGGCTTGAGGCCGCCGATGTTGTCGAACTTGGCAGTAACGGCATAGGTCTTGGTGAACGAGATGGTGCTCATGTTGCCGGCCTTCAGGGCCAGGAACAGCAAGGCCAAGGCGCCGAGCACGACAAACAGGCCCACCCAGACGTCAATCATTTTGCGATGCATACTTTTTCCTAATCAGAGAGCCGCGCCGCGCGCAGCCAGACATTTATTTGTTGAACATCAGGGCGGTCATGATGAAGTCCAGCCCAAGCACCATCAGCGAGGCCACCACGACGGTGCGGGTGGTGGCGCGCGAGACCCCCTCCGGGGTCGGCTGCGCCTCGTATCCTTGGAACAAGGCGGTGAAGGTCACCGCCGCGCCAAACACGAAACTCTTGAGCACGCCGTTCAATACGTCATGCCGCACGTCGATATTGGCCTGCATCTGCGACCAGAACGCGCCTTCGTCCACGCCGATCAATTGCACGCCGACCAGGTAGCCGCCGATCACGCCGATGGCGGAGAACACGGTGGCCAGGATCGGCATGGCAACCAGGCCGCCCCAGAAGCGGGGCGCCAGCACGCGCTGGATCGGGTTAACCGCCATCATTTCCATGGCCGACAGCTGCTCGCCCGCCTTCATCAGGCCGATTTCCGCCGTCAGCGAGGTGCCGGCACGGCCGGCAAACAGCAGCGCCGTTACCACCGGACCCAGCTCGCGCAGCAGCGACAGCGCAACCAGCTGGCCCAGCTTTTCGGTGGCGCCGAAGTCGACCAGCGTGTAGTAGCCCTGCAGCGACAGCACCATGCCAACAAACATCCCGGACACGGCAATGATCAGCAAGGAATAGTTGCCGATGAAATGGATCTGTTCAGAAATCAAGGCCGGACGCCGCAGCGCCCCCGGCATCTTGCCCAGCAGGTTGAAGAACGAGCGGGTGACAAAGCCGATCCGGGCGAACAAGCCCAGCACGAAGTCGCCGATGAAGGCCAGCGTATCGGTGATCATGCCGGGCTCCCAAGGCCAAGGTCCTCGGCCAGCGACTTGCCGGGATAATGGAACGGCACCGGACCATCGGGAGCAGCGTTCACGAATTGTTTCACGTACGGGTCCTCCGAGGCGCGCATTTCGGCCGGCGTGCCCTCGGCGACGATTTTTCCTGACGACATGAAATAAACGTAATCGGCGATCGCGAAGGTCTCGTGCACGTCGTGCGAGACCAGGATCGAGGTCGAGCCGAGGGTGTCGTTCAGGTTACGAATCAGGTTGGCGGTGACGCCCATCGAGATCGGGTCCAGGCCGGCGAACGGCTCGTCGTACATGATCAGCTCGGGGTCGAGCGCGATGGCGCGCGCCAGCGCCACGCGGCGCGCCATGCCGCCCGAGATCTCGCTGGGCTTGAGCTTGTGCGCGTTGCGCAGGCCGACCGCGTGCAGCTTCATCAGCACCAGGTCGCGGATGATCTCTTCCGGCAGGTCGGTGTGCTCGCGCAGCGGGAAGGCCACGTTGTCGAACACCGACAAGTCGGTGAACAGGGCGCCGAACTGGAACAGCATGCCCATCTTGCGGCGCAGCCCGTACAGCTCCTCGGTGTCGAGGTCGCCAACGACCTTGCCGGCCACCTTCACGGTGCCCTGCTGGGCGCGGATCTGGCCGCCGATCAGGCGCAGCACCGTGGTCTTGCCGCAGCCCGACCCGCCCATGACGGCAATGAGCTTGCCGCGCGGGAAGTCCATGCGCAGGTTCTGCAGGATGGGGCGCGACCCGTACGCGAAGTGCAGGTCGCGGATTTCGACAAGATTGGACACAGTGCTATTGGTTTTTGGGGAATCACGTATTGTAGTGCAGAAACGGCAATCTCTGCTGGCGACACCTCAGAACAGCCGGCGATATCGACGTGATAATACAACATTAATAACCGTCGAGTCAGATATTTCCGCGCCGTAAGTAATTGTTTTTCTTGAGATATGCATATTGCTCAAGCTTCAAAACGGCCAAGCATTTTAACATACATTCGCGAAGGTTAGCGCCTGTTGCGGTGCGTCAAGAATGGTGCATGGCTGCACCAAAAACGTCGCCGGTGTGGGGATGACATATTTCCATAGAGCAAGAAGAGCGACGTTGGCGGCCCGTTCCTTGAACTGTGCGAGCTCGACTTTTGATCGCGCGCTAACTCGCGGCCCGCACGATTGACATACCGTTCGCGAAGCCGAATCATGGCTTCATGAACGATGTGACACGCGAAGAAGTGGATGCCAAGCTCGTGGCTTTGGAGGCGACGGTGAACGCTCGCCTTGCAAACTTTGAAACCATCGTAAAGACCGGCTTTGCAGAGCTGCGGGCGGAGATGGCCGCGATGCGTGCGGAGATGGAAAGGAATAATGCCGAGCTCATCAAGTGGGGCGTCGGCCTGGCTGTGGCCATCGTCGGCCTGACGGTGGGTTTGCTGACCGTCTTCAGCAAGGTGCCGCAACCTCAACCGGCACCGGCACCGATCATTATCACCATTCCAGGTGGGGCCGGCGTTGCGCCGGCACCCGCCCCGGCAAAGTAGCCCCTTCGCCGCGAAGGGGCCACCGTTCCTTAGCGCGGCAGTACCGACGAGCCCATCAGGAACTCGTCCACCGCACGCGCACACTGGCGGCCTTCGCGGATCGCCCACACCACCAGCGACTGGCCACGGCGCATGTCGCCGGCCGCGAAGATCTTGGGCGACGAGGTTGCGTAGGCGTTCTCGCCGTCCACCGTCGCACGGGCGTTGCCGCGCGCATCCTTCTGCACGCCAAACGCGTCCAGCACCTGCTGCACCGGCGAGACGAAGCCCATGGCCAGGAACACCAGGTCGGCCTTCATCTCGAATTCCGAGTTCGGCACTTCGGTCATCTTGCCGTCCTTCCACTCGACGTGGCAGGCGATGAGCTTCTCGACCTTGCCGTTCTTGCCCTCGAAGCGCTTGGTCGCGACCGCGAATTCGCGCTCGCAGCCCTCTTCGTGGGAGGACGAGGTGCGCAGCTTGGTCGGCCAGTACGGCCAGACCAGCGGCTTGTTCTCGTGCTCGGGCGGCATCGGCATCAGCTCGAACTGGGTGATCGAGGCCGCGCCGTGGCGGTTGGAGGTGCCGACGCAGTCCGAACCGGTGTCGCCGCCGCCGATCACGACCACGTGCTTGCCGGTGGCCTTGATCTGGTCCTTGACCTTGTCGCCGGCGTTGGCACGGTTCTGCTGCGGCAGGAAATCCATCGCGAAATGCACGCCCTTGAGCTCGCGGCCCGGCACCGGCAGGTCGCGCGGCTGCTCGGCGCCGCCGGCCAGAATGATGGCGTCGAACTGGCTGTCCAGGTCTTCCGGGAAGATGGTCTCGCGCGCCATGTTCGACACCGTGGCCGGGAAGTCCTTGCCGATCAGGGTGCTGGTGCGGAAGGTCACGCCCTCGGCCTTCATCTGCTCGACGCGGCGGTCGATCAGGCCCTTTTCCATCTTGAAGTCGGGGATGCCGTAGCGCAGCAGGCCGCCGATGCGGTCGCTCTTTTCGAACACCGTCACGTCGTGGCCGGCGCGCGCCAGCTGTTGCGCGGCCGCCAGGCCCGCGGGGCCGGAGCCGACCACGGCGACCTTCTTGCCGGTCTTTTCGCTTGCGGGCTGCGGCACGATCCAGCCGTGCTCCCAGCCGGTGTCGGCGATCTTGCGCTCGATCGACTTGATGCCGACCGCGTCGCTGTTGAAGTTCAGCGTGCAGGCGGCCTCGCACGGGGCGGGGCAGATGCGGCCGGTGACCTCGGGGAAGTTGTTAGTGGAGTGCAGGTTGTCCAGCGCGCCACGATAGTTGCCGTGATAGACCAGGTCGTTCCAGTCGGGGATCTGGTTGTTGACCGGGCAGCCGGTGTTGCAGAACGGGATGCCGCAATCCATGCAGCGCGCACCCTGCACCTTGGCCTGCGCATCGGTGAGCGTCAGCACGAACTCTTTGTAGTTCTTGACGCGTTGGGTCGGGTCGAGGTGGCCCTCTTCCTGACGCTGAAATTCCATGAAGCCTGTGATTTTACCCACGTGTTTTGTCCTTTGCCTTTGCCGTCGTTCCCGCGCAGGCGGGAACCCATAGACCGCCTGCAGTTTCGCGAATGCCTCGACTTCGTTAGCCTCAGCATGGGTCCCCGCCTTCGCGGGGACGACGTGCTCGATTTTCGTCTTAAGGTTAAGCCGCCACTTCGGCCGCGTCGTTGGCCTCTTCCATGCTGCTGTTGTGCATCTCTTCCAGCGCGCGCTTGTACTCGGTCGGGAACACCTTCACGAACTTGCCGCGGCTGGTGGCCCAGTCGTCGAGCAGGTTGCGGGCACGGGTGCTGCCGGTGTGCTTGAAGTGGCGCTCGATCAGGCGACGCAGGATGACTTCGTCCGCCTCGCGCTCGCCGCCGCGCACCTGGCTGTGCCAGCCGGCCACGTCCTTCTGCTCCTTCTCGGGCAGCACCGGCACCAGGTCCACCATCGCGGTGTTGCACTTGCCGGCGAACTCGCCTTTCGGGTCGTACACGTAGGCCACGCCGCCCGACATGCCGGCCGCGAAGTTGCGCCCGGTCTCGCCCAGCACCACGACCGTACCGCCGGTCATGTACTCGCAGCCGTGGTCGCCGCAGCCTTCCACCACCGTGGTCGCACCCGAGTTACGCACCGCGAAGCGCTCGCCGGCCACGCCGTTGAAGAAGGCTTCGCCCGCGATCGCACCATACAGCACGGTGTTGCCGACGATGATGTTGTCCACCGCCCAGCCGCGGAACTCGGTGTTCGGGCGCACGATGATGCGGCCGCCCGACAGGCCCTTGCCCACGTAGTCGTTGCCTTCGCCAACCAGGTCGATCGTGATGCCGGCTGCGAGGAAGGCCGCGGCCGACTGGCCGGCGGTGCCCTGCAGCTGGATGTGGATCGAGTCGTCCGGCAGGCCGGCGTGACCGTAGCGCTTGGCCACTTCGCCCGACAGCATGGTGCCGACGGTGCGATTGACGTTGCGCACCGGCGAGATGAACGAGACGCGCTCGCCCTTCTCCAGCGCGGCCTTGGCTTGCGCGATCAGCTTGTGGTCGAGCGCGCGGTCCAGGCCGTGGTCCTGCGCGTCGCTGTGGTAGATCTGGTGACGCGTGTCGGTCTTGGGCTGGAAGAAGATGTTCGAGAAGTCCAGGCCTTGTGCCTTCCAGTGCTTGATCGCCTTCGACTTGTCCAGCAGGTCGGCGCGGCCGATCAGTTCGTCGTAGGAGCGGATGCCCAGCTGCGCCATGAGCTGGCGGGCTTCCTCGGCCACGAAGAAGAAGTAGTTCACCACGTGCTCGGGCTTGCCCGAGAACTTGGCGCGCAGCACCGGGTCCTGCGTGGCAACGCCCACCGGGCAGGTGTTCAGGTGGCACTTGCGCATCATGACGCAGCCTTCCACCACCAGCGGCGCGGTGGCAAAGCCGATTTCGTCCGCGCCCAGCATGGCGGCGATGACGACGTCGCGGCCGGTCTTCATCTGGCCGTCGGCCTGCACCCGGATGCGGCTGCGCAGGCCGTTGAGCACCAGCGTCTGCTGAGTTTCGGCCAGGCCCAGTTCCCACGGCGTGCCGGCGTGCTTGACCGACGACAGCGGCGAAGCGCCGGTGCCGCCGTCATGGCCTGCCACCACCAGGTGGTCGGCCTTAGCCTTGGACACGCCAGCGGCCACGGTACCGATGCCCACTTCGGACACCAGCTTGACCGAAATCGACGCGGTCGGGTTGGCGTTCTTCAGGTCGTGGATCAGCTGCGCCAGGTCCTCGATCGAGTAGATGTCGTGGTGCGGCGGCGGCGAGATCAGGCCCACGCCCGGCACCGAGAAGCGCAAGGACGCGATGTATTCCGAGACCTTGTGGCCCGGCAGCTGGCCGCCTTCGCCCGGCTTGGCGCCCTGCGCCATCTTGATCTGGATCTGGTCGGCCGAGTTCAGGTACTCCGCGGTCACGCCGAAGCGGCCCGATGCGACCTGCTTGATCTTCGAGCGCAGCGAATCGCCTTCGGCCAGCGGGATGTCGGCGACCACGCGGTCCTTGCCGAGCACCGAGGCGAGGGTCTCGCCCTTGCTGATCTTGATGCCCTTGAACTCGTTCACGTAGCGCAGCGGGTCCTCGCCGCCTTCGCCGGTGTTGCTCTTGCCGCCGATACGATTCATCGCCACGGCCAGCGTGGCGTGCGCCTCGGTGGAAATCGAGCCGAGCGACATGGCGCCGGTGGCGAAGCGCTTGACGATCTCCTTGGCCGGTTCCACTTCGTCCAGCGGAATCGCCTTGCTCGGGTCGATCTTGAATTCGAACAGGCCGCGCAGGGTCAGGTGACGCTTGCTCTGATCGTTGATGATCTGGGCGTATTCCTTGTAGGTGTTGAAGTTGTTGGCGCGCGTGGAGTGCTGCAGCTTGGCGATCGCATCCGGGGTCCAGACGTGGTCTTCGCCGCGCACGCGGTAGGCGTATTCGCCGCCCACGTCCAGCGCGTTGGCCAGCAGCGGGTCCTTGCCGAAGGCCAGGCCGTGCAGGCGCAGCGCTTCCTCGGCCACGTCGAACAGGCCGATGCCTTCCACGCCCGAGGCGGTGCCACGGAAGTACTTGTTGACCAGCTCGCGGTTCAAGCCCACGGCTTCGAAGATCTGCGCGCCGCAGTACGACATGTAGGTCGAGATGCCCATCTTGGACATCACCTTCATCAGGCCCTTGCCGATTGCCTTGGTGTAGTTGGCGATCGCCTTCTCGGCCGACATCTCGTGCGGCAGGTGGGCTGCCAGTTCGGCCAGCGTCTCCAGCGCAAGGTAGGGGTGCACGGCTTCGGCGCCGTAGCCGGCCAGCAGGGCGAAGTGGTGGGTCTCGCGCGCCGAGCCGGTTTCGACCACCAGGCCGGTCGAGGCGCGCAGGCCGCGCGCCACCAGGTGCTGGTGGATGGTCGAGGTGGCCAGCAGGGCGGGAATGGCGACCTGGCCGGCATCGACCTTGCGGTCCGAGACGATCAGGATGTTGTGGCCGGACTTGACCGCGTCCACGGCCTCGGCGCACAGCGAGGCGAGCGAGGCCTCGATGCCTTCCTTGCCCCACGAAACCGGGTAGCAGATGTTCAGTTCGTACGACTTGAACTTGCCGCCGGTGTGCGAGCTGATGTTACGCAGGCGCGCCATGTCCTCGAAGCCGAGGATCGGCTGCGACACTTCCAGGCGCATCGGCGGGTTGACGTTGTTGGTGTCCAGCAGGTTGGGCTTGGGGCCGATGAAGGACACCAGCGACATCACCATCGCCTCGCGGATCGGGTCGATCGGCGGGTTGGTCACCTGCGCGAACAGCTGCTTGAAGTAGTTGTACAGAGGCTTGAGCTTGTTGGACATGACCGCCAGCGGCGAGTCATTGCCCATCGAGCCGGTAGCTTCCTCGCCCAGCAGGGCCATCGGCGCCATCAGGAATTTCAGGTCTTCCTGGGTGTAGCCAAACACCTGCTGGCGGTCGAGCAGCGACGCGGCGGCCTTTTCGCCCTGGGCCTGCGCCGCGCCGTGGCTGCCGGAGAGCTTGATGTCGCCCAGCTTGATGCGCACCGACTTGATCCAGGCCTTGTACGGCTTGGCGTTGGCGTAGGTGTCCTTGAGCTCCTTGTCGTCGATGATGCGGCCGGCTTCCAGGTCGATCAGGAACATCTTGCCCGGCTGCAGGCGCCATTTCTTGACGATCTTCGATTCCGGAATCGGCAGCACGCCGGACTCGGACGCCATCACGACCAGGTCGTCCTCGGTGACCACGTAGCGCGCCGGGCGCAGGCCGTTGCGGTCGAGGGTGCCGCCGATGTGGCGGCCGTCGGTGAAGGCCATGGCGGCCGGGCCGTCCCACGGTTCCATCATCGCGGCGTGGTATTCGTAGAAGGCCTTGCGGTTCTCGTCCATCAGCGTGTGGTTTTCCCACGCTTCCGGGATCATCATCATCATCGCCTGGGCGATCGGGTAGCCGGCCATGACCAGGAGTTCAAGCGCGTTGTCGAAGCTGGCGGTGTCGGACTGGCCTTCGTAAATCAGCGGGAACAGCTTGGGCAGGTCGTCGCCCAGCACGGCCGACTTGAGCATGCCTTCGCGGGCGCGGGTCCAGTTGAAGTTGCCCTTCACCGTGTTGATTTCGCCGTTGTGCGCGATCAGGCGGTACGGGTGGGCCAGCGGCCACTCCGGGAAGGTGTTGGTGGAGAAGCGCTGGTGCACCAAGGCGAGGGCCGAGATGCAGCGCGAGTCCTGCAGGTCCTTGTAGTACACGCCCACCTGGTCGGCCAGCAGCAGACCCTTGTACACGATAGTGCGCGCCGACATCGACGGCACGAAGAATTCCTTGCCGTGGATCAGCTTGAGCGCCTGGATCGCGTGGCCGGACGACTTGCGGATCACATACAGTTTGCGCTCGAGCGCGTCGGTGACCATGATGTCCGGGCCGCGGCCGATGAAGATCTGGCGGATCACCGGCTCCTTGGCCTTGACGGTCGGCGACATCGGCATGGTCTCGTCCAGCGGCACGTCGCGCCAGCCGAGCACCACCTGGCCTTCGATGCGCACGGCGCGCTCGATTTCCTGCTCACAGGCGATGCGCGAGGCGTGCTCCTTGGGCAGGAACACCATGCCCACGCCATATTCGCCGGGCGGGGGCAGCTCGATGCCCTGCTTGGCCATCTCGTCGCGGAAGAACTGGTCCGGGATCTGGATCAGGATGCCGGCACCGTCGCCCATCAGCGGATCGGCGCCGACGGCGCCCCGGTGGTCGAGGTTCTTCAGGATCAAGAGGCCTTGCTCGATGATCGAATGGCTCTTGTTGCCCTTGATATGGGCGACGAAACCGACGCCACACGCGTCGTGTTCATTGACTGGATCGTACAAACCTTGGGCAATCATGAGGCTTCTCCAACAGCTTTTTTGGGGGTTGAAGGCCGAGAATAGTGCAACGCAACAGAAAGTTCAACGAGAATAATTAGGGTCGGAGTCGAATTAAATGCGAGCAGTCATCCCGTGAAAATAATTGGGGACATGGTTGCGAGGCGCGAATCGGGGCTGGACGCGTGGGCAGGAAACCTGCCCACCCTACGTATGCGACGGTTTGCGGGTAGGGCGGGCAGATCCTCTGCCCACGCGTTCAACTAACGGGAGAACAGTCGGCAAAGCTACGCCGATCAAGCGGCCGGCGGCGCCTGTTTGAAGGGCCGGCCGCGCTTGGCCGGCAGGATGCGCCGGCTGGTCTTGCGCTCCAGCTCGACCTTGAAGGTGTCGGTGGCCAGCGGCCAGCCCTTGCGCACGGCCTCGTCGATCTGCCTGAGCTCCTGCTCAGGGAGTCCTTGCTGGACCAGTTCGATGTAGGCTGCCTCGCGCTGGAACGGGGTATTGCCCAGCGACCAATACAGTGAGTGATCGCTTACTGCCGGGTCCGGCCGCAGCCCGGCGTGATGGCGGTAGCTCGACCAGGGATATTCGGCAGGGTCGGCAGCCAGCTGAGCGCGCACCGGATTGAGTTCGATGTAGCGGCAGCAGGCGAGGAAATACTTGTCGGCTTCGACCAGCGAGGTGCGGAACCGGCCCTGGAACAGGCTGCCGCTCCTGTTGTATTTTTGATTAAACCATGGCACGTACAGGCGGCCGATCTTTTGCATCATCAGCGCCAGGCCGGTGCTGTCGCTCGGGGTGGCCAGCAGGTGGAAGTGATTGGGCATCAGCACGTAGGCGTGCACGGCCACGTTGTAGAACCGGGCCGATTCCTTGAGCCAGCCAAGGAGGTGCTCGTAGTCTTCGGGCTCGCGGAAGATGAGCTGGTTGTCGTTGCCGCGATGGATGATGTGGTGCGGCTGGTTGGGCAGGATGAGGCGGGACTGGCGGGCCATGGCGTCGGTGCTGGATCGGATTTCAGTGCATTGTACTCCACAATGGCCACCCTGTCCCCATTTTCATCCAGCTGTTCAATATTTTCCAGCTACTATGTCCCCAATAATTGCCGAACACGGCATGAACGCACAAGCACCCTGTCCCCGATTGCGGGTCAGGACAAGGTAAAGCCGGCCGAGAGGCTGTAGCCCTCGCCGTAGGCGCTGCGCAGCGGCAGGTCCTGGCCCAGGCCGCTGCGGGCCTTCTTGCGCAGGCGGTAGACCAGCATGTCGACGCGGCGGCTGGCCTCGGGGTCATCCCCGCCCATGCCGGCCACGATGACCTGGCGCGGGACCGGCCGGGTGTTGATGGTCAGCAGGTGCAGGAAATTGCACTCTTTCTCGGTCAGGTCGATCACCCTGCCCATCAGCTCGAGCTGGCGGGCACTCACACGCAGCACCCATTTGCTGGGCGCCGGCGCCGGCTCCTGCGGGCGCACGCGGCGATCCAGCGCCTCGATGTGGGCGGCCAGTTCGGGGAACTTGATCGGCTTGGTCAGGTAGTGGTCGGCACCCAGCCGCAGGCCGAGGATGCGGTTATCGAAAGCAACCCGCCCGGTCAGGACCAGCAGGCCGATTTCCGGGTAGAGCTGGCGCATGCGCGGGATCACATTGAAGCCGTCCTCGTCGGGCAGGCCGAGGTCGAGTACCACGACTGCGGTCGGCGTGCGGGTCAGCGCGGCCCACATTTCGCTCGCAGTGGTCGCGACGTTCACTTCGTGGTCGAGCTCCCTGAGGAACTCGGCCATGTCGCCGGCGTAATCGCCGTTGTCTTCAACAATCAGGATTTGCGTCATGGAGATTGGCCATTGTTGTCATTGTGGTATGGGCGCCAATTCGGGCATCCACCCCGGCCTGGGTTTAACGATTATCACGGTTGGGCTCGTGTGAATCAACAACTTTCCCGCGTTCAACCGGTGTTGGCAACCAGATTTTGAACATTGCGCCGCCAAATGGACGCTCCACGAGCTCGATCGTGCCGCCATGGACCTCGAGCACCGATCGAGCCATGTACAAGCCGAGCCCATTGCCCGGTATGCCAGCTGCATTACTGCCGCGAAAACCCTTGTCGAATATGCGTGCCGCATCGTTTGCGGGTACCCCGGCGCCCTGGTCCGCGACCGCAAGTTCGACGCCGTTGGCGACCGCCCGCCCGACCAATGCGACCTCGCTGCCCGGCGGCGAAAATGCGAGCGCGTTGTCCACCAATACCTTGACCGCCAGCCGCAATCCCTGCGGGTCGCCGCGCAGCGCGGCCGGCAACGCGTCCGCCTGCATGCGCACCGGCCGTCCGGCGGCCTGCAGCAGCTGGGCCGCTTCGTCGAGCAACTGGCGCGGCGCGATGCCGGCCGCGGGCTTGCTGCGACCGAGCGCGGCCATCCGGTCCGGCGACAGGTATTCGTCCAGCATGCCGATCAGCCGGTCCACCGCCGCGCCGATCTTGCGGTAGCGCTGGCGCGTGGCCTCGTCGGCGTTGCCGCAGGTGGCTTCCAGGCGCTGGATGGCGCCGTCGATGGTCGACAGCGGGGTGCGGAACTCGTGGTTGAGCATGCTGGCGAAGCGCTTCTGCTCCGCCGCGAGCGCGCGCCTTGCCGACTGGTCGCGGATCATGCCGGCCAGCGCAACCGGGGCACCGTCGGCATCGAGGATGAGCGTGGAGATGACTTCGACGGGAACGGCCGGCCCCGACGGGGTGGGCATCTCCCATTCCCGCACCAGGCGCAGGCGCGAGGTGTCGCCGGCGGCGTAGCGCGCCAGCCGCTGCGGCAAGCCGGCGCACAGCGCGCGCAGCGGGCCGGGCTGGTCGGAACCGGCGAGCTGCTGCCGGAAAGCGGCGGGGGAATGGCCGAGCAGTGGCTCGACCGCAGGACTGATGTAGCGCAGATCGCCCGACGGGCAATCGACGATGAAGGCGATGTCACCGGCGATCTCGGCAATGGCGCGGAAAGCATCGGCCGCGCCTGGCGTCTCCATCGCCGCGGCGCCTGAACCGTTGCTGCACGCGCTGCGATCCATGGACTGGCCTTTTCAAAAGTGACACTATCGCCAGTCAGTATATCGTCCAGCTTGCGCCTCTGTATAGACAAGCGCAGCGGCGCGACAACAGGAGCGGGCAACGGTGCGCGCCGCACCGTTGCCGCGTTTTACGAGGAGGCGTCCTCGAGCGGCGCGAAGATCGCCTGCAGGTCTTCCTGCGTGAGCGCCATCTTCTGCGATTCGCCTTCGGCCAGGATCGACTGGGCCAGCTCGGACTTCTTCTGCTGCAGCTGCTGGATCTTTTCTTCCAGCGTGCCCTTGGCGATCAGCTTGTACACGAACACCGGCTTGTCCTGCCCGATGCGCCAGGCGCGGTCGGTGGCCTGGTTCTCGGCCGCCGGGTTCCACCACGGGTCGTAGTGGATCACGGTGTCGGCCGCGGTCAGGTTCAGGCCAACCCCGCCCGCCTTCAGGCTGATCAGGAAGATCGGCACCGCGCCCTGCTGGAACGCGGCCACCTGGGCCGAGCGGTCGCGCGTCTCGCCGGTCAGGATGGCGTACGGGATGTTGCGCGCGTCCAGCTCCTCCTCGATCAGCCCCAGCATGCTGGTGAACTGCGAGAACACGAGGATCTTGCGGCCTTCCTCGAGCAGGTCGTCCACCATCTGCATCAGGTCGGCCAGCTTGGCCGAGACCGGCTGCTTTTTGGACGGCAAGGCCTTGACCAGGCGCGGGTCGCAGCAGACCTGGCGCAGCTTGAGCAGCGCTTCCAGGATCACGATCTGGCTGCGCGCCACGCCCTTGCGGTCGATTTCCTCGCGCACTTTCTTGTCCATTGCCAGGCGCACCGTTTCGTACAGGTCGCGCTGGGCGCCGGTGAGCTCGACCTTGCGCACCATCTCGGTCTTTTCGGGCAGCTCCTTGGCCACGTTGTCCTTGGTCCGGCGCAGCAGGAAGGGACGGATGCGGCGGTTGAGCAAACCGCGCCGTACCGGGTCGTCCTGGCGCTCGATCGGGTGGCGGAACTGGGCGTTGAAGGTCTTTTCATCACCGAGCAGGCCCGGCAGCAGGAAATGGAACTGCGACCACAGTTCGCCCAGGTGGTTTTCCAGCGGCGTGCCGGTCAGGCACAGGCGATGGCGGGCGTTGAGCATGCCGGCCGTCTGCGCCGCCTTGGAGCGGGTGTTCTTGATGTAGTGCGATTCGTCCAGGATCACCAGGTGGTAATGGTGCTCGCGCAGCTTTTCCTCGTCGCGCGGCAACAGTGCGTAGGTGGTCAGCACCAGGTCGGCCTGGTCGATCTGGTCGAACAGCTCCATGCGCTCCTTGCCCTGCAGCAGCAGCACCTTGAGATCCGGCGCAAAGCGGCTGGCTTCCTCGACCCAGTTGGTCATCAGGCTGGTCGGCGCGATTACCAGCGCCGGACTGGTCAGGCGGCCGGCTTCCTTTTCGGCCAGGATGTGGGCCAGCGTCTGCACCGTCTTGCCCAGGCCCATGTCGTCGGCGAGGATGCCGCCCAGGTCGTATTCGCGCAGGAACTGCATCCACGACAAGCCGTCCAGCTGGTAGTCGCGCAGGGTGGCGCGCAGGCCGGCCGGGGCCGCCACTTTCTTGACGGAGCCGAAGCTGGCCAGCTTGCGGCCAGTTTCGCGCAGCTGCTCGCCGCCGGACCAGCGCAGCGCGACGCCGCGCGCCAGGTCGTCCAGCCGCGCCGCGTCCAGCGTGGACAGGCGCACCTTGTCCTTGAGCTTTTCGTTGAAATACAGCTCGCCCAGCGTGGCCAGGATGGGCTTGACGCGCCCCCACGGCAGCGCCACGCGCACGCCGTCCGGCAGGGTGGCCAGCATCTGGTCGTCTTCGGCGTGGGCGGCCAGCACCTCGGGGTTGAAATCGGTCGGCGCGCTGCGGATCAGCTGCACCAGCACCGGCAGCAGCGGCACCGGCTTGCCGTTGACCGAGATGCCCAGCTCCAGCTCGAACCAGGCCTTGCCCGCTTCCTCGGGCTCGTCGATGCGGGCATACCAGTCGTCCACCGGCACCACGTCGTAGCGGTACTTGGCGGACTTCTGCAAATGCCAGCCGGCATCGATCAGGCTGTCCAGGTCGCTTTCGGCAAAGCGCAGCCAGTGCGCCTGGCTTTCCAGCTGCAGCGCGCCCACCACGCCATTGAGCGGGGCGGTGCCCGGCTTGCGAAAGCCCAGCTTGTGCAGCTGTGCCAGCGCGTCGGCCTCGGCAGCCTCGTCGCGGTCGATGACCTCGGTGATGTCGCCCACCTGGCGCACGACGCGCTGGGCCGGGTCGAACGAGATCTGCTGGCCGTCATAGTCGTAGGACAGCACGGCGTAGTCGTGCCAGCGCTGGCCGTTAACGTCGGGCAGTTGCACCGAATCGAGCAAGAGGTGCGGCACGGGTTTGACGTCGTTGCGCACGCGCTGCGACAGCGGCTGCGGCAGTGGCATCAGTTGTTGCAGGCCATGCGCCAGCAGCAGCTGCGAGACACGCTTCTTGTCGTTGCCGGTGAGCACCGGCGCCTGCGCGACCAGCGCCTGCAGCTCGGCCAGCGAGATGTCCACCCCACCGCGGTTGAGCTCGAGCGGGCCGCAAGACAAATTGTCCACATACCACGGCGGGTCGGTCGGCAGCATGTAATCGATCTGGTCGGCGCCCGGGTGGTTCACGCCCTTGGCCGGCTCGACCGACCAGCCGAGCTTGGCGGCGCGGCCTTCGTCGCGCCAGGCCAGGTTGGCGCGGCGCACTGGACCGGCCTGCAGCGGGTACACCAGGCCGTTGGCCATGTCCTGCCACGAGTTAGCCCAGAGCAGCTTCTCTTGTTCAAGCAGCATCTGCAGCAGGATGGCGCCGACCTTGCCCTTGGGCTCGGTCGCGCTGGTGCCCTGCGAGGCGCCGCTGCGCATGGCGATGAAAAAGCGCACCAGATCGACGTCGTCGCCCTCCAGGTAGGCGGGCGGGGCCGACAGCAGCGAAAACACTTCGCTCACCGGGGCGGCCGAGGCCACCTCGCCGTTCGTGCGCAGCTTGGCCTTGCACAGGCAGATGGCAACGTGGCGGCCGCCGGAAGTCGGGGCCATCACGTACACGAATTTAAATTGGACAGCCTTCGGGTCCGTCGCTTCGGCAGTCAGCCGGGGGCGCGGGTGCGCCGCCGCTTCGACCCGTTGCAGCCAGCTCGTCACCGGGGCGGGCAGGGCCGTCGTGCGCGCGGGGGCGCGCGCCGAAGGAGCTGCTTCGCTGGTGCCGTCGCGTTGGAAATCAACAGTGTGCATGGGTCCCTTGAGCCTGTATCAAAAAACACAACAAACGCTATTATCCTTCATACGGCCACTTCTGTTTTGTTCGGAATCGCACCTTCCCGAGAAATCTTTTCAATACGAAATTGCTCTGAAGCAGAACAAACCCGGGGGCGGCCCGGACTGTTCCTGCGCTTCGACACCCCGCTGATCAGCCGGTTCGGCCAAAATGCAGTTCCCGCAACGGCGTGATGCAGCGCAAAACCCGGTCGCAGCGACGTTCTAAGGTGGCCGGACACCGGGTCCGGGCCGAACGCCGTGAACGATACCGCCACCTCTTCCGCCGCCATCGACCAATTGCTGGGGATCGTCGAGCAGGTCGCGCGCGAGAACCATCCGGGGCAAGCCTATGCCGTCACCGGGCACAGCTCGTTCGAGCGCGAACTGGGGCTGGACAGCCTGGCGCGGGTCGAGCTGGTCCAGCGCGTGGGGCGCGCGTTTGCGGTCGAACTGCCGCCGCAGGCGCTGGCCGAAGCCGACACGCCGCTGGAACTGCTGCGCTTTTTGTCGCCGCGCCGCTACGAAGACCTGCGCACGGCGGCGCTGCCACCGCAAGGCGGCGCCGGCGTCCCCGCCCAGGCCGAAACGCTGCTGGACGTGCTGGAATGGCACGCCAGCCGCGCGCCGGACCGGGTGCACATTTTGCTGCGCGACGAGCACGGGCGCGACGTGCAGATTACCCATGGCCAGCTGCTCGCCGCCGCGCGCGAGGTGGCCGCCGGCCTGCTGGCGCACGGGCTGCGCCCGCACCAGACGGTGGCGCTGATGCTGCCGACCGGCCGCGACTACCTGTCCTGCTTCTTCGGCGTGATGCTCGCCGGCGCCATCCCGGTGCCGATCTACCCGCCGGCGCGGCTGGCCAACATCGAGGACCACCTCAAGCGCCACGCCGGCATCCTGGCCAACGCACAGGCGGCGCTGATCATCACGGTGGAGGCGGGCAAGCCGGTGGCGGTGCTGCTGCAGGCGGCGGTGCCCTCGCTCGGCGCCATCGTCACCCCGGCCGAGCTGCACGGTGCGGAGCGCCTGCCGGCGCAACGGCCGGGCAGCGGCGACATCGCCTTCCTGCAGTACACCTCGGGCAGCACCGGCGCGCCGAAGGGCGTCACGCTCACCCACGCCAACCTGCTGGCCAATATCCGCGCCCTGGTGCAGGCCGCGCGCGCCGGCCCGGACGACCGCTTCGTCTCGTGGCTGCCGCTGTACCACGACATGGGGCTGATCGGCGCCTGGTTCGGGTCGCTGTACGCGGGCATTCCGCTGGTCCTGATGTCGCCGCTGGCCTTCCTGGCGCGCCCGTCCCTGTGGCTCGAAGCCATCTCGCGCCATCGCGGCACGATCTCGGCGGCGCCGAATTTCGCCTACGAGCTGTGCGCGCGGCACGTTGGCGACGAGACGCTGCGCCAGCTCGACCTGTCGTGCTGGCGCCTGGCATTGAACGGCGCCGAGCCGGTGAGCCCGGCCACACTGGCGGCGTTTGCCGAACGCTTTGCGCGCTGCGGACTGCGGCGCGAGGCGCTGGCTCCTGTGTACGGGCTGGCCGAGTCGTCGGTGGGGCTGGCGTTTCCGCCACCGGGGCGCGGCCCGCGCATCGACACCATCTTGAGCGAGCCCTTCGTGCGCGAACGCCGCGCGGTGCCGGCGCCGGCCGGCGCCAGCGACACCGTCGCGCTGGTGGGCTGCGGCATGGCGCTGCCGGGGCACGAGCTGCGCGTGGTGGACGACACCGGCGCCGAGCTGCCCGAACGCGCGGTGGGCCGCCTTGAGTTTCGCGGGCCTTCGTCCACCAGCGGCTACTACCGCAACCCGGAGGCCACGCGGCTGCTGAAGCACGGCGACTGGCTCGACACCGGCGACCACGCCTACATTGCGGACGGCGAGGTGTTCCCGGCCGGGCGCGTCAAGGACCTGATCAAGCGCGGCGGACGCAACCTGTATCCCTACGACCTGGAACAGGCGATCGGACAGATCCCCGGCATCCGCAAGGGCTGCGTCGCCGTGTTCGGCAGCCCGGACCCGGCCACCGGCAGCGAGCGGCTGGTGGTGGTGGCCGAGACGCGCGCCGCGTCCGAGCTCGATCGCGCGCGCCTGCGCCGTCAGCTGAACGAGACGGCGGTGGACGTGATCGGCATGCCGCCGGACGACATCGTGCTGGCGCCGCCGCACGCGGTGCTCAAGACCTCGAGCGGCAAGATCCGGCGGCTGGCCAGCCGCGAGGCGTACGAGCAGGGCACGCTCGCCCAGCCGGAGCAGCGGCCATGGCTGCACGGCGCACGGCTGGCGACAAAGGCGCTGCTGGCGCGGGCAAAGGTGACGGGCAGGCGCGCACTGGCCTGGCTGTATGCCGGCTACGCCTGGTTCGTCTTCGCGCTCGTGCTGCTCGCGTTCGGCGCGCCGGTGATCGCCTTGCAGCGCCCTTCTGCCGGCCGGCGCATCGTGCGCGCGGGCGCGCGGCTGGCCATGCGGCTGCTCGGCGCGCACCCGCAGGCGCACGGCCTGGAATGCCTGCCACGCGAGCCGCACATCCTGCTGGTCAACCATTCCAGCTATCTCGACGCGATCATGCTGGCCGCCGTGCTGCCGGCCACGCCCGGCTACGCCTTCACCGCCAAGCGCGAATTCGCGCGCCAGTGGTGGATGAAGCGGCTCGTCACCGGGGTCGGCGGGGTGTTCGTCGAGCGCACCGACGCGCGGCGCGGCGCCGAGGATGTGGACGCGATCGTGGCCGCACTGCGACACGGCGAGCGGCTGCTGGTGTTCCCGGAGGGGACATTCACTCGCGAGAGCGGCATCCTCGCATTCCATTCCGGCGCGTTCATGGCGGCAGCGCAGGCGAGCGCGCCCGTCGTCGTGGCGGCCCTGTCCGGTACGCGCGAAGCGCTGCGCGCCGACAGCTGGCGGCCGCGCCATGCGCGCATCGCGCTGGAAGTCGGGCCCATGCTGCGCCCGTCCGGCGCCGGCTGGGCAGACGCCGTGCAGCTGCGCGAGGCGGCGCGGCAATCGCTCGCGTCGCTGCGCGGCGAGCCCCTGGCCTGAGGATTTGCACACGCCGCCGGTACTGTCAAGACTGGCACTACGGCGCTGTTTGCGTATCATTGGCCGCTTGACTGACACCGTTTGGAACCAATGCTGCCATCCATCGAACAACGCCTTGCCCTTGAACTGTCCGCCAAGCCGGCCCAGGTTGCCGCCGCCGTCGCCCTGCTCGACGAAGGCGCGACCGTGCCGTTCATCGCCCGCTACCGCAAGGAAGCCACGGGCGGCCTGGACGACACCCAGCTGCGCCTGCTGGAAGAGCGCCTGCGCTACCTGCGCGAACTGGAAGAGCGGCGCGCGGCGATCATCGCCTCGATCACCGAACAGGGCAAGATGACGCCGGAGCTGCTCGACGCCGTCACCCACGCCGAAGACAAGACCCGCCTGGAAGACCTGTACCTGCCGTACAAGCAGAAGCGCCGCACCAAGGCCCAGATCGCGGTGGAAGCGGGCCTGGCGCCGCTGGCCGACGACCTGCTGGCCGACCCGACCCGCAATCCCGAAGAGGAAGCCGCCAAATTCCTGCGCGAGGCCTTCACCAACGCCGACGGCGTGGCCAACCCGGGCGTGCCGGACACCAAAGCCGCCCTGGACGGCGCGCGCCAGATCCTGATGGAGCGCTTCGCCGAAGACGCCACGCTGCTGCAGTCGCTGCGCGAGTACGTGCAGGAGCACGGCGTGGTCGAGTCCAGGGTCATCGAAGGCAAGCAGGACGAAGGCGAGAAGTTCGCCGACTACTTCGACTACTCGGAACCGCTGTCCACCGTGCCCTCGCACCGCGCGCTGGCGCTCATGCGCGGGCGGCGCGAGGGCGTGCTCGACGTGACGCTGCGCCTGGATTCCGAGCCCGAAAAACCGAAGTGGGACGCGCCGCACAACCCGTGCGAAAACCGCATCGCCGCGCAGTTCGGCATCAAGGGCATGGGCCGTCCGGCCGATAAATGGCTGCTCGACACCGCGCGCTGGACCTGGCGCGTGAAGAGCTTCATGCACCTGGAGACCGAACTGATGGGCGCCCTGCGCGAGCGCGCCGAGCTCGAGGCGATCCAGGTGTTCGCGCGCAACCTCAAGGACCTGCTGCTGGCCGCGCCCGCCGGCCCGCGCGCGACGATGGGCCTGGACCCGGGCCTGCGCACCGGCGTCAAGGTGGCGGTGGTGGACGCGACCGGCAAGGTGGTGGACACCGCGACCGTCTACCCGCACCAGCCGCGCAACGACTGGGAAGGCGCGCTGCACGTGCTCGGTCAGCTGGCGGAAAAGCACAAGGTCTCGCTGATCTCGATCGGCAACGGCACCGCCTCGCGCGAAACGGACAAGCTGGCGCAGGAACTGATCAAGCGCCGCCCCGAGCTCAAGCTCACCAAGATCGTCGTGTCCGAGGCCGGCGCGTCGGTGTATTCGGCCTCGGAATTCGCCTCGCGCGAGCTGCCCGAGCTGGACGTGTCGCTGCGCGGCGCGGTCTCGATCGCGCGCCGCCTGCAGGACCCGCTGGCCGAACTGGTGAAGATCGATCCCAAGTCGATCGGCGTGGGCCAGTACCAGCACGACGTGTCGCAGACCCAGCTGGCGCGCTCGCTCGACGCGGTGGTGGAGGACTGCGTGAACGCGGTGGGCGTGGACGTGAACACCGCCTCGGCGCCGCTCCTGGCGCGCGTGTCGGGCCTGTCGTCGTCGGTGGCGCAGAGCATCGTGTCGTATCGCGACATGAAGGGCGCGTTCACCTCGCGCGCGGCGCTCAAGAGCGTGCCGCGGCTGGGCGACAAGACCTTCGAGCAAGCGGCCGGCTTCCTGCGCATCATGAACGGCGAGAACCCGCTCGACGCCTCGGCGGTGCACCCGGAGTCGTACCCGGTGGTCGAGAAGATCCTGGCCGACATCAAGCGCGACATCAAGGGCGTGATCGGGGACGGCAAGCTGCTCAAGTCGCTCAATGCGTCGAAGTACGCGGACGAGAAATTCGGCGTGCCGACCGTGACCGACATCCTGAAGGAGCTGGAAAAGCCGGGCCGCGACCCGCGCCCCGAATTCACCACCGCCACCTTCAAGGAGGGCGTGGAAGAGATCTCGGACCTGAAGCCCGACATGATCCTGGAAGGCGTGGTGACCAACGTGGCCGCGTTCGGCGCGTTCGTGGACATTGGCGTGCACCAGGACGGGCTGGTGCACATTTCGGCGCTGTCCAACAGCTACGTGAAGGACCCGCACACGGTGGTGAAGGCGGGGCAGGTGGTCAAGGTGAAGGTGCTGGAAGTGGACGTGAAGCGCAAGCGCATCGCGCTGACCATGCGCCTGACCGACAGCGCGCCGCAGCCGGGCTCGCGGCCGGAGCAACGGGGCGACCGCAACGACGGCAAGCGGCTGGCGCATCACCAGCGCCAGCAGGAGCGTGCGGCCCCTGCGGGCGGCGCGATGGCCGCCGCGTTTGCGAAGCTGAAGAAGTAAGCCGATTGCGCCAGCCGCGGTCGGCTGGCCTTCAGCTATCGCGGAACAGCTGTACCAACCAGTCGGCGAACACGCGCACGCGCGCCGACAGCTGGCGCTGGCGCGGATACAGCACCGACACCGGGATCGGGGGCGGCGGCATATCGACCAGCACGGGACGCAGCAGGCCCGCGGCCAACTGGTCGGCAATGCGGTAGCGCGGTACCTGGACCAGCCCCAGGCCGGCGATCGCCGCGGCCGTGTAGGCTTCCGTGCCGGTGACGGACACCACACCCGGTGGCGTCGCCAGCTCGATGCCGGACCCGGTCACGAATTCAAACGGATAGGGCCGGCCGGTGGCGGTGGAGACGTAGTGGACCGCCCGATGCCGGGCCAGGTCGGCGAGCGTGGATGGCGTTCCGTGCCGGTCCAGGTAGGCTGGACTTGCGACGGTCAGTTGTTCCAGCTCGGCCGCCCGCCGCGCCACCATCGAGGAGTCCTGCAGCTGGCCGACGCGCAGCACACAGTCCACGCCTTCGCGCACCAGGTCCACCAGGCGGTCGTCCTCGCCCACATGCAGCTGGAGACGTGGATAGCGTGCCAGGAACGCCGGCAGGGCGGGAAACACGAAGTGGCGCGCCAGCGTGGGCTGCAGGTTCACGCGCAGCAGGCCGGCAGGTTCCGCTCCGCGGAACGCGCCCTCGGCTTCATCCAGGTCGGCCAGCAGGCGCACGCACCGCTCGTAATATGCGGCGCCGTCCTGCGTGGGCGCGACAGCGCGGGTGGTGCGGTCGAGCAGGCGGGTGCCGAGCCGGCTCTCGAGGCGCTTGATGGCATTGGTGGTGGTGGCGCGCGGAATCATGAGCTCTTCGGCCGCTTGGGTGAAGCTGCGGCGCGCGACGATGCGCACGAAAATCTGCATCTCGTGAAACCGGTCCATCTGCGTCATCGCCACCCCCTGCCCGGCATTATACGGCCGTGTGGTGCAGCCCCACGGCCGTGGCTGGGAATGGCTCAGACGGCCCCGCCGTTCGCGCGCAGCACCTGCCCGTTGACCCAGCCGCCATCCGGGCCGGCGAGGAAGGCGACCACGCCGGCGATGTCCTGCGGCTGGCCGAGGCGTTCCAGCGGCGCCATCCTGGCAAACTGCTCTATCTGCTGCGCCGACTTCCCGTTCAGGAACAGCTCGGTCGCGACCGGGCCCGGCGCCACCGCATTGCAGGTGATGCCGCGGCCACGCAGTTCTTTGGCGAACACGCGCGTCATGGCTTCGACCGCTGCCTTGGTGCCGACGTACACGCCGTAGGTGGGCGGCGCGGCGTGCAGCACGCTGGTCGAGAAATTGATGATGCGCCCTGCATCGTTCAGGCGGGTCGCCGACTCGCGCATCGTATTGAACGTTCCCTGCACGTTGATCGCGAAGGTGCGGGCAAACACCTCGTCGCTGGTGGCCGCGATGCTCACGTAGGGCAGCACGCCGGCATTGTTCACCAGGACATCGATCCGGCCCAGTTCCGCTTCGACCAGGTCGAACATGCGCCTGACGTCCCGGGGGGCGGCCACGTCCGCCCGCACGGCGAGCGCGCGGCCGCCGGCCTGCCCGATCGCCGCCACGACCGCTTCGGCCTCGGCCGCGTTGCTGGCGTAGTTGACCCCTATCGCATAGCCATCGGCGGCCAGACGGCGCGCGACAGCCGCGCCGATTCCCCGCGATGCGCCGGTCACCAGGGCGACGCGGCCGGGCTGAGTATTGTGTTCGGTGTTCATGTTGACCTCCTTGGTTGACGATGAGGCCATGATGATTGATATCGGCAGAAAGATAATCTCTTCCATGCTGACTTCACAATTCCACTTTCAATAACAATCAAGCGACACCGTAGCCACGCTGCCTGTGTGGGCTTCCCGCCACTAGCCAACCGGGGCGGCGGTTTTCTTATAAAATGACGCCATTCAAATACATTTTTTACCCGAAGGCAGATCACACCATGAGCGACGTTCAAACCTGGATCAAAGAAACCGTGACCAACACGCCGGTCGTGCTGTTCATGAAGGGCACCGCCCAGTTCCCGCAATGTGGCTTTTCCGGCCGTGCAATCCAGATCCTGAAGGCCTGCGGCGTCGAGAACATCGCCACCGTCAACGTGCTGGAAGACGCGGAAGTGCGCCAGGGCATCAAGGAATTCTCGAACTGGCCGACCATCCCGCAGCTGTACGTCAACGGCGAATTCATCGGCGGCTCGGACATCATGAACGAGATGTACGAATCGGGCGAGCTGCAAGCTCTGCTCAATGGCGGCAAGTAAGGACAAGCCGCGGCGGCTGGTCGTCGCCATCACCGGCGCCACCGGCGCCATCTACGGCGTGCGGCTGCTCCAGCAGCTGGGCGCCACTCCCGGCGTCGAGACCCATCTGGTGGTCTCGGATGCCGCCTCCCTCACCCTGCACCAGGAAGCCGGCATGCAGCGCCGCGACGTGGAAGCGCTGGCGCACGTGGTGCATCGCAACCGTGACGTGGGCGCCTCGATCGCCAGCGGCTCGTTCCAGACCGACGGCATGGTGATTGCCCCCTGCTCGATGAAGACGCTGGCGTCGGTGGCCCATGCCTTGTCCGACAACCTGATCGCGCGCGCGGCCGACGTGACGCTCAAGGAGCGCCGCCGGCTGGTGCTGATGGTCAGGGAAACGCCGTTCAATCTCGCGCATCTGCGCAACATGACGGCCGTGACGGAGATGGGCGGGATCGTGTTCCCGCCGCTGCCAAGCTTCTACCACAAGCCGGCGAGCATCGACGAGATGGTGGACCACACGGTCGCGCGCGTGATCGACCTGTTCGGGATCGAGCACGCCCTCGCGCCGCGCTGGGCAGGCATGAAGGACGTCAGCGGGAACTGAGCCCGCCCGCCGCATCGACAGCAAGATTCCCGCTGACAGCGGGAGGCAGGACTAGCGCTTGTCGGACAGCACGTCGCCGATCGCGCGCTTCAGATCGCGCGCTTCCTCCAGCATGCGCCGCTGCTCGATCCGTTTTCGCATCACTTCGGCATGGCGCGCCGCCGACATCGGCGGTGCAGTCATCAGGTCCTTGAGCTGGGCGGTGTTGCTGTAGTTACTTTTCATCATGCGGCTGCCCTCGATGCTGTTCAGTTACAAGGTGGCGTACTGCCGTTGCCGCGTAGATTATGAGGCACTCCGCCCGTTTTGTGCTGCCTTAGCGAAATAAATTTTCAATAAAGGCAAGGCACAAGCACTACTTCTGGTGGTTCATCCGCACCAGCATCCGAATGAACTCGCGCGCCAGTTGGCGGTGGTGCTCGTCCAGGCGCTGCAGGTCGGCAATCAGCTTGACGTCGGCCGACTCGAAGCGCGCGCTGGCGTTGCCGCCATCACCATTGGCAGCGCCGGCGTCGCCGCCGAAACGCAGCCAGTCGGCCGGCACGCCCAGCCACTGGGCGATCATGCGCAGCTTTTCCTGGGTCGGGATGGCCTCGCCGACCAGCCACTTGCGCGCGGCGTGCACGGTGATCGGTCGGCCTTCGAAACGAATGTTAAATTCGCGGGCGAGGCGGGTGGGACTGTCGGGGGAGTAATGGGCGTTTTTCAGGGCCTGCTGCAGGCGTTCGCTGAAGCCTTCCCGTTCGTTTGTTGAATTCATGAGTGCACTATTTCACGCCGGGACCTGAAAGTCAGTCTCTCCTTGGAAGAGACTAACTGCATCCTCGGCACGATCTTCAAGTAACAAAAATGTGGAGATTGAAGAGATTTTCCAGCCAGATCGAACAATACAGGAAAACGGCCGGCTTAGCATGAACCACTGCGAAAACGTGGGTACGGGAAAACTAAATTGCCTGATGGCGGGAGCTTGCCCGTCGAAGCGGTGGAGAGATTCTCACGGCGCCACGCGCGGCGGCGCCATAAGAGGTGAGAATCTTGGCTCAGGACAATGCAAAGCGAATAACGCCGTCGGGACCGGTTAGCCGCCGTAACTTACCGTCTTTCCACAATTTATGCAGATGAGCCAGCGCTTCGCCGAGGGCGAAACTGAGCTGGTGGGCGTCGAGCTGGCGCCGGAACATGATGGGCACAATGTCAACTGCCGAGCGCGCCTCGTTGCACGCAACCAACACTTCGGCCAGGCGCGCCTCGTGGTGCGCACGCAGTTGGGCAATGCGCGTGTGCAAGCCTCGGAACGGGCGGCCGTGCGAAGGCAGCACCAGCGTGTCTTCCGGCAGGCCGGCGAACTTGCCGAGGGAATCGAGGTAGAGCTGGAGCGGGTTGCCTTCGGGCTCGACGGCGAACACCGACACATTGGTCGAGATGCGCGGCAGCACCATGTCGCCCGACACCAGCAACCGCAGCGCATCGCAATACAGGGCCGCGTGTTCCGGCGAATGGCCAAAGCCGGTGATGACGCGCCAGTCGTGCTGGCCGATGCGCACCACCTGGCCGTCCTGCAGGCGGGTGTAGGACGCGGGTACGGACGGCACCAGCGACGGATAGTAGTTGTGGCGGCTCTTCATCTTCTCGAGCATCTCCGGGTCGGCCAGCCCGTGCCGCTGGAAGTGCGGCACGGCCGAGGGACCATCGACGCCGGGCAAGCCGGCCGCCATCATGCGCGCGAACGCGAACTCGCCGGCCGTGGCCCAGAACGGCGCCGCAAAGCGCGCGCACAGCCAGCCCGACAGGCCGACGTGGTCCGGGTGGCAGTGCGTGGCCAGCACGCGCAGCAGCGGCAGGCCGGCCATCGGCCCGGCGAACAACTGCTCCCATGCGTTGCGGGTGGCGTCGGTCGCCACGCCGCAGTCCACCAGCGCAAAGCCATCGTGGCCGTCGGCCTGGTCGTCCAGCAGCCACAGGTTGATATGGTCGAGCGCGAACGGCAGCGGCATGCGCAGCCAGCGCACGCCGGGCGCGATGTCGTGCAGGCTGCCGGGTGCGGGCAGGACGTCGCCAAACGGGTAGGCGAGCTGGGACTCGAGTGGATTCATGCGGAAAAGACCTTCGTATTCGGGCGGGTGGCGCGCTACAATGCGCTTGACGTTGACGTAAACGGAAAAGGGATCGGGTCTCTTGATTCTAAGCGATTTACGTCCCTTGCCTCTCCCTTTACCGCGGTAGACCTCATGGCCACTTACAGCATCGCCGAACTGGCGCGCGAATTCGACATTACGGCGCGCGCGATCCGGTTTTACGAAGACCAGGGATTGCTCAGCCCCATGCGCGAGGGCCAGGGCGGGCGCAACCGCGTGTACACGGCGCGCGACCGCACCCGCCTGAAGCTGACGCTGCGCGGCAAGCGGCTCGGCCTGACGCTCTCGGAAATCAAGAGCATCATGGACATGTACGAGTCGCCCAAGGACACGGTGGCGCAGATCAACCGCTTCCTCGGCGTGCTGGCCAAGCAGCGCGAGACGCTGGAGCAGCAGCGCGCCGACATCGAGGTGGCGCTGGCCGAGATCACCGCGCACGAAGAGGAATGCCGGCGCCTGCTGGCCGAGAGTGCGCAGGGCAGCGCCAGCAAGGCGGCTTAATAACTTACCCTGACCCAAAAACCGTCGTCCCCGCGCAGGCGGGGACCCATGCTGAAGCGGCTCCGCCAGCGGCGTCGATCCGGCCGAGACGACGCGACCTGTCCATGGGTCCCCGCCTCCGCGGGGACGACGTGCGAGGGCTGACAATGCTTTTTGCTGCGCTACCGCAGCCCGCCCTCTGCTTTACGTTTACGTAAACGTCAGCACTGCGGTATCATGCCCTTTCTGGCAATTCCGCCACCCCCACACCGTGAGGACGACGACATGCTGCATCTTCCTGGCTTGACCTTTGACCATGGCGAGGACATCGCCGCGCTGCGCGAGGCAGTGCAACAGTTCGCCGAGGCGGAAATCGCACCGCGCGCCGCCGAGATCGACCGCACCGACCAGTTCCCGATGGACCTGTGGAAGAAGATGGGCGAGCTTGGCCTGCTGGGCATCACGGTGGGCGAGGAATACGGCGGCAGCGCCATGGGCTACCTGGCCCACATCGTCGCAATGGAAGAAATTTCGCGCGCGTCGGCGTCGGTTGGCCTGTCGTACGGGGCCCACTCGAACCTGTGCGTCAACCAGATCAAGCGCAACGGCAACGAAGAGCAAAAGCGCAAGTACCTGCCCAAGCTGATCTCGGGCGAGCATGTGGGCGCGCTGGCCATGTCCGAGCCGAACGCTGGCTCGGACGTGGTGAGCATGAAGCTGCGCGCCGACCTCAAGGGCGACCGTTACGTGCTGAACGGCACCAAGATGTGGATCACCAACGGCCCGGACGCCGACACCCTGGTGGTGTACGCCAAAACCGACCTCGAGGCCGGCCCGCGCGGCATGACCGCGTTCCTGATCGAGAAGGGCTTCAAGGGCTTTTCGATCGCGCAGAAGCTCGACAAGCTGGGCATGCGCGGCTCGCACACGGGCGAGCTGGTGTTCCAGGACTGCGAAGTGCCGGTCGAGAACGTGCTGGGCGGCGTGGGCAAGGGCGTGAACGTGCTGATGTCGGGCCTGGACTTCGAGCGCACCGTGCTGTCGGGCGGCCCGCTGGGGATCATGAGCGCCTGCATGGACGTGGTGGTGCCGTACATCCACGAGCGCAAGCAGTTCGGCCAGGCGATCGGCGAGTTCCAGCTCATGCAGGGCAAGATCGCCGACATGTATTCGACCATGATGGCCTGCCGCGCCTACGTGTACGCGGTGGGCCAGGCCTGCGACCGTGCCACGAGCCCGGAGCAGGTGCGCGCGCTGCGCAAGGACGCCGCCGGCGCCATCCTGTACAGCGCCGAGAAGGCGACCTGGATGGCCGGCGAAGCGATCCAGACGCTGGGCGGCAATGGCTATATCAACGAGTATCCGGTCGGTCGTCTCTGGCGCGATGCGAAGCTCTACGAAATCGGCGCAGGCACCAGCGAGATCCGCCGCATGCTGATTGGCCGCGAGCTGTTTGGCGAGACGATGTAAGCAGGGCGTTAGCGGCGCCTTCTACCATCAGCCCAAAGACCGTCATCCCGGCGCAGGCCGGGATCCATGCTGAGTTTGCAGCAATGCCAGCGTTACTGACTTCGGCACCTCAGCATGGGTTCCGGCTTTCGCCGGAACGACGGTGCAAGCGATAGCGATGAAATAGAATGTCCGCTCACCCCGCGCGCGAGACGAACGATGACTAAAGTTCCGTTCCCGAAACTGCTATCGTCCCAGATAGCATTCGACATCGCGCGCGCCATCCTCGACGGCTTCGACAAGCACTACCGCCTGTTCCGCCACGCCAGCAAGACCGCCAAGCGCTATTTCGAAATCGGCGCCTGGCCCACCGCCCAGCAGGCCGCGCGCGAGCGCATCGGCTATTACGACCGCCGCGTGCAGGAATGCGTCCACGCCCTCGAGGATGAATACGCGCCCGAGGAACTGACCGACGCGGTCTGGCGCGAGGTCAAGCTGCATTACATCGGCCTGCTGTCGCACCACAAGCAGCCGGAACTTGCCGAGACCTTCTTCAATTCGGTCAGCTGCCAGATCCTGCACCGCGAATACTTCAACAACGACCACCTGTTCGTGCGGCCGACGGTCTCGACCGAGTACCTCGAGACCGAGGAACTGCAGCCGACCTACCGCGTCTATTACCCGGCCGCGGACGGCCTGCGCTTTGCGCTCAAGCGCATCGTGACCAACTTCCAGCTCGACGCGCAATTTGCCAACCTGGGCCGCGACATCGAGCTGGTCGAAGCGCGCATGGCCGCCCAGTTCGGCCTGGAAAAGCGCGAGGCCAACCAGCAGCTGCAGGTGCTGTCCAGCCTGTTCTTCCGCAACAAGGGCGCCTACATCGTCGGCAAGGCCATCAACGGGCCGCAGGTGTACCCGTTCGTGATCCCGGTCCTGCACAACCGCCGCGGCCAGCTGGTGCTCGACACCGTGATCACGGACCAGGAAACGATCACGATCCTGTTCTCGTTCACGCGCGCCTACTTCCTCGTGGATATGGAAGTGCCCTCGGCCTACGTGCAGTTCCTGAGGAGCCTGATGCCAAGGAAGCCGCGCAGCGAGATCTACACCATCCTCGGCCTGCAAAAACAAGGCAAGACGCTGTTTTACCGCGACTTTTTGCAGCACCTGAAGCACAGCTCCGACGATTTCGGCATCGCGCCCGGCATTCCGGGGCTGGTGATGCTGGTGTTCGAGCTGCCGTCCTTCCCCTACGTGTTCAAGGTGATCAAGGACTTCTACCCGCCGCCCAAGGAAACGACGCGCGCCCAGATCAAGGAGAAGTACCTGCTGGTCAAGCACCACGACCGCGTGGGCCGCATGGCCGACACGCTGGAATACTCGAACGTGGCGTTCCCGCTGGCGCGCTTTTCCGAGGAGCTGCTGGCCCAGCTGCAGCGCGACTGCCCGTCGCAGGTGGACATCGAGGGCGAGCGCATCATCATCCGGCACCTGTACATCGAGCGCCGCATGGTGCCGCTCAACATTTTCCTGACGCGCGCCGAGCAAAGCGGCAACGACGAGCTGGTCGAGCACGCGATCGTCGAATACGGCAATGCGATCAAGGACCTGGTCGCGGCCAACATCTTCCCCGGCGACATGCTGTACAAGAACTTCGGCGTCACGCGCCACGGCCGGGTGGTGTTCTACGACTACGACGAGATCGAGTACCTGACCGATTGCCAGTTCCGCGACATTCCGCAGGCGATGAACGAAGAAGATGAAATGTCGGCCGAAGTCTGGTACCCGGTTGGCAAGCACGACGTGTTCCCAGAGCAATTTGAGAGCTTCCTGCTCGGGAATGCGAAAATACGGCATTATTTCTTGAAGCACCACGCGGACTTGTTGACCCGCGCGTACTGGCAGTCACACAAGGAGCGGATACTCGCAGGCGTCGTCGAAGACGTCTTCCCGTACCCGCAGCAGATCCGTTTCAGTAACCAGGCGGCCGCCATCCCGGCGGTCTATTCGCCGTCCTATTTGGAGAACCTACACAATGAATGATCCGATCGTTATCGTTGGCGCCGCCCGTACCCCGATGGGCGCGTTCCAGGGCGATTTTTCGTCGAAGACTGCAAGCGATCTCGGCGCGGTGGCGATCAAGGCCGCGGTGGAGCGCGCCGGCGTCAAGCCGGAATCGGTCGAGCACGTCTATTTCGGCAACTGCCTGATGGCTGGCCAGGGCCAGGCCCCGGCACGCCAGGCGCTGATCAAGGCCGGCCTGCCGCTGTCCACCGGCGCGGTGACCCTGTCCAAGATGTGCGGCTCGGCAATGCAGGCCGCCATTTTCGCGCATGACCAGCTGGTGGCCGGCAGCGCCGACATCGTGGTGGCCGGCGGCATGGAGTCAATGACCAACGCGCCCTACCTGATCCCGAAGGCACGCGGCGGCTACCGCATCGGCCACGGCATGATGTTCGACCACATGATGCTCGACGGCCTGGAAGACGCCTACAGCAAGGACGAGAAGACCGGCGGCGGCCGCTCGATGGGCACCTTTGCCGAAGAGTGCGTGGCCAAGTACCAGTTCACCCGCGAAGACCAGGACAACTTCGCGATCGCGTCGGTGACGCGCGCGCAGGAAGCGACCAAAGAGGGCTACTTCAAGTGGGAAGTGGCGCCGGTGACGGTGTCCTCGCGCGCAGGCGACGTGGTGGTGGACAAGGACGAAGGCCCGCTCAAGGCCAAGCTCGACAAAATCCCGGCGCTGAAACCCGCGTTCAAGAAGGACGGCACCGTGACCGCCGCGTCGAGCTCGTCGATCAACGACGGCGCCGCAGCGCTGGTGATGATGCGCGAATCGAAGGCCAAGGAACTGGGCCTGGCGCCGATCGCCCGCGTGCTCGGCCACGCCACGTACGCGCAGGAGCCGAACTGGTTCACCACCGCGCCGATCGGCGCGATGCAGAAGTTGTTCAAGAAGACCGGCTGGACCGCGGCCGACGTGGACCTGTTCGAGATCAACGAGGCGTTTGCCGCCGTGCCGATGGCGGCGATGCGCGACCTCGACATCCCGCACAGCAAGGTGAACGTGCACGGCGGCGCCTGCGCGCTGGGCCACCCGATCGGCGCCTCGGGCGCGCGCATCATCGTCACCCTGCTGGGCGCGCTCAAGCGCACCGGCGGCAAGCGCGGCGTGGCATCGCTGTGCATCGGCGGTGGTGAAGCGACCGCGATGGCGATCGAGATGGTGTAACGACCACTCCTTTCGCACCGTCGTCCCGGCGCACGCCGGGACCCATAGACCGGGTGAGCTGCCGCGCTCCCAGCAGCGGCCACGCCCGCTCGGCATGGGTTCCGGCTTGCGCCGGAACGACGGTCGATGGAGGCACTTATGCCCACAGCACTCATCCTCGGCGCGTCGCGTGGCATCGGCTTCGAGCTGGCGCGCCAGTACAGGCAGGACGGCTGGCGCGTGATCGCGACCGCACGCAAGACCGAAGACATCGACAAGCTCGCCCGGCTCGGCGCCGAGGCGCACCAGCTGGACGTGACCAGTGCCGACTCGATCGCCGGCATGGGCTGGAGGCTGGACGACGAAAAGATCGACGCCGCCTGGCTGGTGGCCGGCGTCTACGGCCCGCGCCACGACGGCTTTCCGACGCAGCAGGAATTCGACGAGGTCATGCACACCAACGTGCTCGCCGCGATGCGCCTGATCCCGATCGTCGGGCCGCTGGTGGCCGCCACGCGCGGCAAGCTGGCCGTCATTTCCTCGAACATGGCCTCGCTCGGCCACCGCAGCCAGGCCGGCGCGACGCTGTACCGCGCCAGCAAGGCCGCGCTCAATTCGGTGCTGGTCGATGCCGCCCTGACCTACGGGCCGCAAGGCGCAACCTGCGTGTCGTTCCACCCGGGCTGGGTGCAAACCGACATGGGCAGCAAGAACGCGCCGATGCCGGTTGCCACCAGCGTATCCAACCTGCGCGCCACGCTGGCGCGGCTGGACACGTCGGCCAACGGCAGCTTCCTCAACCACGACGGCAAACCTTTGCAGTGGTAGTCTTTTTTTACGAAACCATATGATCCTGACCGAAGAACACCAGATGATCCGCGACGCCCTGCGCGCCTTTGCGCAGGAGCGCCTGGCCCCCAACGCCGCCCGCTGGGACCGTGAGCATTACTTTCCCAAATCCGAACTGAAGGAGCTCGCGCAGCTCGGCGCGTTCGGCGTGGCGGTGCCCGAAGAATACGGCGGCGCGGGCCTGGACTACGTGTCGCTGGCGCTGGTGCTGGAAGAGATCGCGGCCGGCGACGGCGGCACCTCGACCATCATCTCGGTCAACAACTGCCCGGTGTGCTCGATCGCGATGATGTACGCGAACGAGGAACAGAAGCAGCGCTGGCTGGTGCCGCTGGCACAAGGCGAGCTGCTGGGCGCATTCGCGCTGACCGAGCCGCACACCGGCAGCGACGCGTCCGCGCTGCGCACGACCGCCGTGCGCGACGGGAACGAATACGTCCTGAACGGCACCAAGCAGTTCATCACGAGCGGCAAGAACGGCGACGTGGCGATCGTCATGGCAGTCACCGACAAGGCGGCCGGCAAGAAGGGCATCAGCGCATTCTGGGTGCCGACCAGCACGCCGGGGTACATCGTGGCCGGCATCGAGCAGAAGATGGGCCAGCACTCGTCGGACACGGCGCAGATCGTGTTCGAGAACTGCCGCATCCCGGCCGAGAACCTGATCGGCGAAGAAGGCATGGGCTACAAGATCGCGCTGTCCGGCCTGGAGGGCGGGCGCATCGGCATCGCCTCGCAATCGGTGGGCATGGCGCGCGCCGCGTTCGAAGCGGCGCTGGCCTATGCGAAGGAGCGCGAGAGCTTCGGCAAGCCGCTGTTCGAGCACCAGGCGGTGCAGTTCCGCCTGTCCGAGATGGCGATGCAGGTCGAGGCCGCGCGCCAGCTGATCCTGCATGCGGCATCGATGAAGGACGCCGGCCTGCCCTGCCTGAAGGAAGCCGCGATGGCCAAGCTGTTCGCGTCCGAAATGGCCGAGCGCGTGGTGTCGAACGCGATGCAGGTGTTCGGCGGCTACGGCTACGTGGCCGATTTCCCGATCGAGCGCATCTACCGCGACGTGCGCGTGTGCCAGATCTACGAAGGCACCAGCGACATTCAGAAGATCCTGATCGCGCGGGCGCTGTAAGCCGCCAGCGAAGGAGCGTAGGGTGGGCGGGTTTCCCGCCCACGCGTTCAGGCCCAGCGTGCACTGTTTGAACGCGTGGGCAGCGAAGCTGCCCACCCTACCTTTTCCCAAAAAAGTGGGGAGCCCGCAGGCTCCCCGTCCCCCCATCAAAGCTTACTGCGTGACCACGCTGACCTTATCGAGCGTGAACGAGGTCTGCAACGAATAGTCTTCGTTCATTTCGAACGAGATCGTCACGTTCTGCCCCTTGTACGGCGTCAGGTCGAAGCTGCGCACCTGGTAGCCGGCAGCCTTGTCCAGGTTGCTGTAGGTCGCAAGCGTCGCCAGCACCGCGCCGGCCGGGTTCTTGAGCGTGACGACCAGCTTGTCGTAGGCGATCGAGCTGCTGAACTCGTTGGTGTCGATGTGCAGCGCGTAGGTGAGCGTGGCCGACTGCGCGACCGAGGGAATGGCGACCGTCTGGCTCAGCATCTCGGTGGCGGTGCGGCCGTTGCCGCCCAGGTAGGCGAAATAGCGGCCGTCATATGGCACCTCGCTGTTGTAGCCGACCCAGGTGCCGATCACGCCGGTTGTGCCGGACCATCCCGTCGCCTGTGACTCGAAGCTGCCATTGGTCACACGCTCGACCGGCGCGCTGGTGGCCACCGTCAGCGTTGCCGCGCTGCTGGTGGCACTGGTGGCGGGCGAGGCCGAATCGGTCACCTTCACCGAGAAGCGCGCCCCGTTGTCGCCCGGCGTGGCGCGCAGGCTGTAGCTCGCGGCCGAGGCGCCGGCAATGTTGGCGCCATTGCGCATCCACTGATATTTGTACGGCTGGGTGCCGCCGCTCACGCCCACCGAGAACGTGGCGGTTGCGCCGGGCGCGACGGTCACGCTTTGCGGCTGCGTGCCGATGACCACCGGACCGCCGGTCGAATTCTCGTCCACGTCGGCGCCGACATTGATCGCGGCGTAGGCGCGTTGCACCGCGATGACCTCGCGGCTGCCGGCGCCGTACAGCTCCTGCGCGGCCTGGATCACCTTCGCGCGCGCGTCGGCGTAGTCGGTGGACGAGGTGAACTTGGTGGTCAGCGCACGGAACCAGATGCGGTAGGCCTTGTCGTTGCCGATGCCGGTCATTGCGCGCGGCGATTTGGTCAGGTAGGGGCTGTAGTAGTCGCTGCCGCTGTCGGCCTTGGAACCCTGCGACAGGAAGTAGAACATGCGGTTGTTCGGACCACTGCTGTAGTGCACGTCCAGCCCGCCGATCGAGCTGCTCCAGGCGTCCGGGCTGCTGCCGTCCTTGCTCGGCTTGTACATCCAGCGCAGCGGGTCGCTGGAGCGGCTGATCTCCATGCCGATCAGCCAGTCGTTGCCGGACGGGACGGTGCTGCCGGTGCCGCCGCCGCGCGCGTAGGCTTCGGTCATCTCGCCGTTGATGTCCGAGGCCGATTCATTCAGGCCGCCGGATTCGCCGTAATACGCGAGGTTGGAGGTGGCCGCCGTCACCCCGTGCCCCATCTCGTGACCGATCACGTCGACCGAGCCGAGCGAGTAGAAGTAGGTGCCGCCGTCGCCGATGAACATGCACTTGCAGCTGTCGCTGTAGTAGGCATTGTCGTAGTTGTTATAGACGTGCGCGGCGATGTAGGTGGCGGTGTTGTTGCCGTCCAGCGAGTGCCAGCCGAGCACGTTCTTGAGCGTGTCGTAGGTGTTCATCATGCCCCACAACGCGTTCACCGCCGCGGTCTGGCCATTGGCGTTGGTGGTGGAGCCGCCCGCCACATACTGTTGGCCATCGCCCCAGGCGTTGGTGCCGTTGGTGTACACCTCGCCCGCGGTGCTGCCGTGGTCGGCGTTGGTGATGGTGTTGGCGCCGTACCTGCCGCCGGTGCCGCGCAGCGGGTCTTTCATCACGAAGCTGCCGCCGGAGGACGAGGTACTGACTGGCACCTGGCCGTTGTACTGGCTCCTGCCCACGCCGGTCTCGGTCTGCAGCGCGTTCCATTGCTGCAGCACGCGCCCGTCCACCGCGCTGACGATGGCGTCGCGGTGCAGCGGACGGTCGGCGTTGATCATGCGCGTCCTGACCAGGTAGGCCAGCTCGTAGCCGGCGACCTGGGTGACGAGGTCGGTGGCGTTGAGCTGGCTTTCGCGCTTGTGGAAGGCGGACGGGATGCGCACGCGCTTGAGCACCGGGTAGATCACCAGCTCGGCGGTGGGCGGCGAGACATGGGATGCGCCGGGCGCGCCGGTGCGCACGAGCTGCTCGATGGCGGCCTGCGGTGTGAGCGCCGGCGTGACGTCGAAGTTGGCAAAGCGCTGGCCCAGGCTGGCCGCCGAGGCGCCACGCCCCAGCCCGGCGCGCCGGTCGGCGGCCGATTCGCTGACGATGTTGCCCACCGCGTCGCTCACCACCACCGATTCGGACTGGTACACGCGCACGCCCTTGTAGGTGTGGGCAAAGCGGCTCACATAGGTGCCGTCGGTGCCGGGATGCTGGGCCGCGAGCAGGAAGCCGTGGTCCTGGTCGAGTCCGTATTTGACGCGGGTGTCGAGCAATTTGCCCTGCAGCAGAACGACCTGCTGCGGATTGGGCGCGACCGGGCCGCTCATCCGCATCGACATGCCCGGGCCGCTGGGAGCCGGGCTCGCCGCTTCAACCGTGGTTCCCAGCAACAGGGGAACAGCCGCCATCGATGCGGCAAGCAATCTCTTATTCAGGTTCATTTTTTCTCCGTTGTTTGCTTGTGGATGTCGTCGGAGAGCCGGACGGGTGAGGTCGAGCTCAGCGTTGAACATAAGCGAGCCCGGCACGGACGCTTTATGCGGCCACAACCTGTGTGCGAATTCTCGGGTCCGCAACGATCTTGGACGCCGTTTCTTGGTGGAGAGGAAATGAAAGCGGTGCGGCGCATAAGGTGCTTGCGGGAACGCGCGGTGCTTCGTCCGGGCATTTGGTCATTGAGCGAACGCAGCCAACGCGCGGAACGCGGTGCCGGTCGCCGCACCAGCGCCCGATAATGGCGGCCACCCAATCCACTGATCCAGCCTGTTCAGATGCCGCCAATGAAAACCGCACCGACGCTGCTTCTTGTCCTGTTGCTGTCATCAACGGCGCAGGGTGCCGAGCCTCAGGCCTGGTACGGTGAGCCGGATTGCCGCATCGCCGTTCTCGCTCCCGTGCCCGAGGATGGCACAGTGCTTTGGCGCGGCGCCTGCAAGGACGGCTATGCGGACGGCGCGGGGGTGCTCACGTGGCGCAGCCAGGACGGCGAGCGCAAGATAGAGGCAACGCTGGCACGCGGTGAGATCAGCGGCGAAGGAAGGCTTACCCGGAACGACGGCACCTACAACGGCACATTCAGGCACGGGCTCCCGCACGGACAAGGCTACTTCAGGTATGCGAACGACAACAGCCTGTACGAAGGCGATTTTGCCGACGGAATACGTGAGGGGACTGGCGTGTTCCTTGCGCCCGACCGTTCGCGCTACGACGGGCAATGGCGCAACGACCGGCGAAATGGGTTCGGCAAGCAGGTGTACTCAGTCGGCGGCAGTTACGAAGGCATGTGGAAGGACAACCGGTTCGAGGGCAAAGGCGTAATCGTGTACGCAGGCAGTGGTCGGCGTTACGAAGGCGAGTTCCGGGACGGTCGTGTGGCTGGAGCGCCGCCGCGCGGCGAGATCGAGCACAGGCGTTACGTGCTCAAGGCGGACCTCCCGCGAACAGGGACGGCCATCCTGGCCGATAAGGTCGTCGGCTACGGACCGCTCAACGCCACCTGGGAAGAGCTGACGCCGGAGCAGAAGAACCGCATCCGCTCGCTCTACCCCGCCCTCGAAGACGGTGACGAACCTCCTTATCCGCTGCACGGCACCCGTCGGATCTACAGCGACATTGCCGACTTGCGCGACGCAAAGTTTCGCCTGATGCGGGGAAAGCTGGGGCTCTATGTTTTGGTGGGCAAGAACGGCAAGCCAAAGTCGGTTGCTGCCTACGGGTCGCCTGACCCCGACTTCCCGCGCTACGCCTCAATGGCCCTGTTGCTGCACACGTTCAAACCTGCACAGTGCCATGGCGAGCCATGTGAAATGATTTATCCCATTTGGTTCAACTTCACACGGAATTGACGCTTACTGGCCTTCCGCCACGCGCGAGGAGTGCGAGGATACGATCGTCCAGTCGGCGCCGCGCTTGATCCACACGCGCGTGAAGCGGAACTTGCCGCTCCACGGCTGGCCGTTCGACACGCCCGACTGCACGCTGACGCCATTGACCACAGCGGTGTCGCCGTATTCGCGGATCGCCACGTCGCGGTTGTCGATCTGGCCGTTGACGCGGCTCTTGCTGCGCAAGTCGTCCAGGTAGTCGGCCTTGTGTTGCACGCGGCCGTCGGAGTGGACCAGCACGAAACCGGGGTCGATCAGCCGCTCCAGGCCCGCCACGTCGGCATGCTGGCGCAGCGCGTTCCAGGACGCGTCGCGCGCGGCGAGCAGCGGGTCCGCGGCGAACGCGAGCGGCATGGCGGTGGCCAGCACGGTTGCGGCGAATAGCGGGAGCGTCTTCACGGTCATTTCCTTGGATTTGGAAAACAATCAGCTCACCGCCGGCTCGAGCAGGGTCAGCGTCTGCCGGTCCGCGTCGAGCGTGGCCTTGACGCCGACCGGGATCGTGAACTGGTTGCGGATGTGGCCGAACGACCAGCCGGTCACCGCCGGCACCTTGAGCGGGGTGAGGTGGACGTCGAAGGTCTGGTCGAGCGTGAGCGACTCGTCGTGCTCGTCCGGGCCGCATTTGTCGCAAATGCCGATCATCAGCGCGGCCGCCTTGTCGAAGCCCACGGCCAGGTCGAGCTGGGTCATCCAGCGGTCGATGCGGTAGGGCTCTTCGTTGACCTCTTCCAGGAACAGGATGCTGTTGCGAAAATCGGCCGCGTACTCGGTGCCGGCCAGGGCACTGACCAGCGACAGGTTGCCGCCGATGAGCGGGCCGGTCGCCACGCCGCCGTGTACGGTGCGCACCGCGTAGTGCGGCTCTTCCTGCGCGCGCAACGCGTTCTCCGGCGCCATCTGGATGGTGTAGGTCGGCTGCGGGTCGGTCAGCAGTGCCAGCATGTGCTCGTTGGAGTAGTCGCACGGCGTCGATGCGGCCACCGGGCCGTGAAAGGTGACCAGGCCACAATGGCGCCGGATCGCCAGGTGCAGCGCGGTGATGTCCGAATAGCCGAGCAGGATTTTCGGATGGTTGCGGATCAGTTCGTAATCGATGTGCTTGAGCAGCGAAATCGCGCCCGAGCCGCCGCGGATGCACCACAGCGCCTTGACCTCGGGGTCGAGGAACATGCCGTGCAGGTCGGCCAGCCGCATCTCGACCGAGCCGGCGTACTTGCCGAAGGTCTCGCGGATGTAGCGCCCCACCTTGACCTTGAAGCCGAGCGCTTCGATGTGCTGCACCGATTTTTCGATGGTCTTGTCGCTGACGTGCCCGGCGGGCGCGATCAGGCCGATGGTGTCGCCTTGTGCCAGGCGTGGAGGTTTGATCAGGTGTTTCATGGATGGATACGGGGGGCGGGAAGGTCGCGCGCGGCGCGGCGCGGCGGCCAGTGCGGGGCAGGCCGGGGCCAGCGCCGCTGCCGCGATCATCGATCCAAACGCGCGCCTGCTGATCTTGCTGCTGCTGGACATGCTGGTCTCGAAATAGAAAAGGCCCGCGCGGGCGGGAGGCGTATCCTGCCTCCTCTCGCGCGGGCCTTGGGCAAGGCCTGTCAGAAGAACTTGTAGTTCACGTTCAAGGTGAAAGCACGGCCACGCGGGTCGGCCACGCGCGGATCCCAGCCGGCGCCGACGACGTCGTCCACGTTGTGGGCAGTGAACGGCGGGTTGCGGTCGAACAGGTTCTGGATGCCGAACGTGACCGTCGTGTTCTTCAGCCCGGTGTACGTGGTGGACAGGCCGAAGGTGGTGTAGCTGGCGACGTCCGGGTTGAAGCCCGCCGGCGGCGTGCCCTTGCCGCCGTTCGGCAGCTGGTCTTTGTAGCCGGACGCAAACGTGTTGCTCAGCAGGACGCTCCAGTCGCCACGGCTCACGCTGAAGGTGGCGCTGTGCTTCCAGCGCAGGTACAGGTCACGGGTGAAGAACTTGCCGACGTATTCTTCGTAGTTGCCGATTTCCGCGAACTTGTAGCTCTGGGTCCAGGTGCCGTCCAGGGTGGCGTTCCACTTGTAGCCGCCGGCGAACTTGCCATCACCGCGCAGGCCGAGGTCGGCGCCGCGGGTCTTGGCACCTGCCACGTTGATCCAGCCGGCCTGGACGTAGGCGATGGTGCCGTCCGGGTTGCGGATGATGTTGCCAGCGAGCGCAACCGGGTTGGCCAGCACGATGCTCGGGCTACGGTTCAGGATGCGGTCCTTCATGTTGATCGCCCAGTAGTCGAGCGATGCGGAGAAGCCCTTGAACGGCTCGACCACGACGCCCAGCGTGCCCTGCTTGGACGTTTCCGGACGCAGGTTCGGGTTGCCGCCCGACATGTAGCCGAATTTCTCCGGTGCGCAGAAGCGGGCGTCGCCCGGATGTTGCGCGCAGCCGACGGTGTCCACCACGCCGTTGGACAGCTCCTGGCTCAGTGCGCCAGTGTAGAGCTGGGTGAAGCTCGGCGCCAGGAAGCCCTTGTTGGCCGAGCCGCGGAACAGCAGCCACGGGGCCGGCTGGTAACGGAAGGCGATCTTCGGGTTGGTGGTGCCGCCGATCACGCTGTACTCGTCGTGGCGCACGGCCAGCTGCAGTTCGAGGTCCTTGGTCACCGGGGCGATGAACTCGGTGTACACGGCGCGCACGTAGCGGTAAGACTGGTTCAGGTTGGCGTTGCCCGGTGCCAGCAGGATGTCCTCTGCGGCCACGTCCTGGTGGTACATGTAGCTTTCGCGGCGCAGGTCGAAGCCGGCGGCCATGGCCAGCGGGCCGGCCGGCAGGTCGAAGATCTGGCCGGAGATGTTGCCGTCCACCTGGTCGAGGGTGGTGCGGCCAGTCTGGAAGCTGCCGATGTACTTGGTCTTGTTGATCGCGTCCATCGCGGCCTGGGTCTGGCCCTGGCCCGGCAGCGCCCACGGGTTCACGATGCCGCTGCCCAGCACGCTGTACAGGGCCTTGGTGTAGGCGTAGCCGTCCAGCAGGTCCATCTTGGTGGTGCTGACCGCGCGCGACAGGCCGACGCGGTAGTCCCAGTTCTTGATCGTGCCTTCGGCGCCGATCAGCAGGCGGCCGCTCTGGGTGGTGTTGTCCTGGGTGCGGTTGCCGACCGGGTTGGCGCGCCACTTGTACAGGATCGGCTTGGTCTTGTCGAAGGTCGGGATGAGGGCCGACAGATCCTGGTAGTACGGGCCGCCGACCGGGTAGGCGTTGCCGTTGGCGAACGAGGTCGAGATCTGAGCCGGGGTCAGGATCGAGGTGACGTCCGACTTCGAGCCGATCGCTTCGGCGAACACCTTGTGATCCGGCGCCAGCTTGTAGGTGCCGCGCACCAGGAAATTGCCCTGCTTGGACGGCGACTGCATCACATAGTCGGCGCCGTAGTCATACGCGCACGAATACTTGCTGCGCAGCGGCGAGGTCACGTCCTTCCACAGGTCGGACTGGTATTGCGACATGCCCGGATAGGTGTCGCACTTGCCTTGCAGGCTCAGCAGGCCAGCCTGGAGGTATTTGTTGGTATCGCCCGGCATCGTGAACCCGGTGCCCAGCGCGCTGCCGGCGCCGGTCAGCTGGTTGGCGAACGGGGTGCCGGTGGTGTCCGGCGACAGGCCGCGCGACGGTTGGAAGCCGTTGGCAAAGCTGCGCTGGCGCGAGTCGAGTTCCTCGTTCTTGGTGAACGAGAAGGTGCCCATGATGTTGTAGCCGTCGGTTTCCAGGTCGCCCTTACCGGCCAGCAGCGACGCGCGGTGGATGTTGCCGCCGCCGGCTTCCGTCACGTTGGTCGAGCCGGTCGCTTCCAGCCCCTGGTAATTGCTCTTCAGAATGATGTTCATCACGCCACCGATCGCGTCGGTGCCGTAGATCGCCGAGGCGCCATCCTTCAGGATCTCGATGCGCTGGATCGCGGCCATCGGGATCGAGTTCAGGTCGACCGCCTTGCCGCTCTTGCCGTGGGTCGGTGCGCGGCGGCCGTTGATCAGCACCAGGGTGCTGTTCGGGCCCAGGCCGCGGAACGAGGCGAACGATGCGCCGCCGCTGACGCGGTCGGCATCCGGGCCGAACACGTTGTTGCCCGAAGTCGGGTTGTCGGCGCCGGTACCGTTGGCCGAGATGACGCGCATCAGCTGTTCGGCCGAGGTGATGCCCTGCTTCTGCAACTGGTCAAACGAGATCACCTGCACCGGCAGCGCGCCTTCCTTGGCCACGCGCTTGATGCTACTACCGGTGATTTCAACACGCTGGATCGGGCCTTCAGGCTGGTCCGCACTGGACTGCGCGAAGGCAGGTGCGGCAACGCCGATCAGGGCGATCAAATGTGCTAGTTTCTTTAACTTCACGCGTCTCTCCTTGGGGTGTGCTTGGGCAGTGGTCTCGCCGACAGCCGAGATGATCTGGGTGTAATGTCAAGGCATTACGTTATGTTTTGTTCAAAAGGTAAGGCAGCAGGGAAGCTCTACCAAATGAAATATCTGGCGGGAAGTATAACTTCGCGGAATGATTACCCAGAATAAAAACGCGCCGAAACGCTCACTCAGAGTGGGTAGTCCGTTCCCTTTCCGCAACATCGACATCCAGATAACGCCAATTGGTGAATTCGACCGGGTGCCGCTTGTAGTTTTTAAGCCACGGTTGGCGGATATCGGCGGAGAGCACGTGGGTCAGCGGCACCCACGGGTTGTAGGCGTGGATCAGCTGGTTCATCTCGAAATACAGCTTCTTGCGCTCGGGACCATCCGGTAGGGCGCGCGCCTTTTCGTAGCGTTCGTTATAGGCGGGCAGGTTGAAGCGGGCATAGTTGGCGCGGCCGGCGTTGGGGCCGTACAACAACTGATAGAAGTTGTCGCCATCGGGGAAGTCGGCGACCCAGTTGCTCTCGAACATCATCACCTTGCCCAGGCGCGAGGCCTTGATGATCTCGGTTTTCTTGTCGGACTTGAACACCACGCGCAGCCCGATCGAATTCAGGCATTTGCGCCATAGTTCGTCGCGCAGGCGTCCACCGACCGTCGCTTCGCTGTGCATGGTCAGCGTCAGCGGCTGGCCGTTCGGGGCGCGGCGAAAGCCGTCGGGGTCGCGCTGGTCGTAGCCGAACTTGTCGAGCAGGGCGTTGGCCAGCGCCGGGTCGTAGGGCACCGGGCTGCGGTAGTTGGGGTCGTAGCCGATCGCATCCTGCGGAAGCGGCGAGTCGGCCTTGGTGGCCATCCCTTTCTTGAGCAGGGCGATGTCCTCGGCGTTGTTGTACGCCATCGAGATCGCGCGGCGCAGCGCCACCTTGTCCTTGCCGTAGCCGCCGATCAGCGGATTCTCCATGTTCATCCACATGTAGTAGGTCTGGAGTACGGGGAAGCGGTACAGCTGCATGCCGCGCTTTGCCAGCTCGGGCTTGAGCTTGCCGTCCTTGATGACCATGTCGGTCATCGATTCGGGCACCTGTTCGATGTAATCGTACTCGCCGTTCAAGAAGCCGAGCATGCGGCCCTGGAATTCTTCGGCGATCTTCACTTCGACGCGGTCCACGCGCGGCAGGCGCTGGCCTTCAAGCGCAGCGTCGATCTGCTTGTCCACGGGGTCGGCGCCCGGAGTGGCATGGAACACGGCGCTCGAGTTCGGATTGGCCAGCAGCACGATGCGGTCGCTGCGCTTCCAGTCGCCGATCATGAAGGGGCCGGTGCCCACCGGGTGGTTGCCGGCCTGGCCGGGGTAGGCTTCGACTACTTCGCGCGCAACTACGCCGGAGGCGGGAATGGCGAGGTAATACAGGAAATTGTTGTCCGGCTCGGCCAGGCGGATGCGCAGCGTGTACTTGTCAACCGCCTGCAGGCCCGGGATCTGGGTATCGTAGCTGAACTTGTCCTTGAGCGCGGCATCGCCGAGCAGCTTGCCCTCGAACATGTAGGCCCACGGCGATTTCAGGGCCGGGTCGTACAGGCGCTTGAGGCTGTACACGTAGTCGGCGGCGGTCACTTCGCGCTTCTTGCCCTTGAACGCCGGGTCGTCGCTGAAATAAATGCCGGGGCGCAGGCGGAAGGTGTAGGTCTTGCCGCCGTCCTCGATGCGCGGCAACTCGGTGACGGTGTTGGCGGCAAGCTTGACCGGGCGCGCCAGGTAATCGTAGCGCAGCAGCGGGTCGAACAGGTTTTCCAGCAGCGACAGCGAGGCCAAGTCCGATGCGACGGCCGGGTCCAGCCCGGTTTCGCTGGTGGACAGGAACATGTGCAGGACTTTTTCCTTGTGCTGGCCCGATGGCGCGTCGGCCGATGCGGGGACGGCAAAGCAGGCGAGCAGCAGGGCGGCGGCGGCGGTAAGGCGAAGTGTCGTCATAAAGTTAGCGTCAAGTCCGTCGTTCCCGCGCATGCGGGAACCCATGCTGAGTGTGAGTACACGCGGTCCATGGGTCCCCGCCTTCGCGGGGACGACGGCGGTAATCATAGGCGCAGAGGTTTGTGGCAGCAATAAAAACTGTTTCCCTCATAACTTTTTTGCATGGCGCGGCTGCATACTTTCATCCTTGCTGCTTGCTCTCAGCCTATACTCTCCCCTGCACAATCGTGCCGTCAGGCATCTGGCACGTCATCAGCGGGATTTTCAATGGCATTAAATTACATCTGGTCCGGTTTCTTCCTGGTCGGCTTCGCCGCCGCTTTCGCGCAGTGGCTGTTCCTCGGCGACACCGAGATCTTCAAGAAGATCATCGACGGCACCTTCGACTCGGCCAAGCTGGCGGTGATGGACATTGCGCTGCCGCTGGCCGGCGTGATGACGCTGTGGCTGGGCTTGATGAACGTGGGCGAGAAGGCCGGCGCCGTCGGCTTTCTGGCGCGCATCATCTCGCCGTTCTTCTCGCGCATCTTCCCGGATGTGCCGAAGGATCACCCGGCCACCGGCCACATGGTGATGAACTTCTCGGCCAACCTGCTGGGCCTGGACAACGCGGCCACGCCGTTCGGGCTCAAGGCGATGGAGAGCCTGCAGTCGCTGAACCCGAACAAGGACGAGGCGAGCAATCCGCAGATCATGTTCCTGGTGCTGCATACCTCGGGCCTGACCTTGATTCCGCTGGCCATCATGGCGCAGCGCGCGATCCTGGGCGCCAAGGACCCGTCGGATATCTTTATCCCGTGCATGATCGGTACCTTCATATCGGCGCTGGCCGGCATCATTGCCGTGTCGATCCGCCAGAAGATCAACCTGTTCGACCGGGTGGTCATCGGCTGGCTGGGCGGCATCACGGCGGCGATCGGCCTGTTGGTCTGGTACATGACCAACTTCCTGACCAAGCCGGAAATTGAACTGGGTTCGCGCGTGGCGAGCAACCTGATCCTGCTGCTGATCATCGTGTCCTTCATCGGCGGCGCGCTGCGCAAGAAGGTCAACGTGTACGAGTCGTTCATCGAGGGCGCCAAGGGCGGCATCCAGACTTCGCTGACGATCATCCCCTACCTGGTCGGCATGCTGGTGGCCATTTCGGTGATCCGCAACTCGGGCGTGCTCGGCTTTATCGTCAGCGGTTTCGACTGGGTGCTGGGCCAGCTCGGCCTGTCGACCGAGTTCACGCCGGCGCTGCCCACCGCGCTGATGAAGCCCTTGTCGGGCAGCGGCTCGCGCGCGATGATGATCGACGCCATGAAAACCTACGGCCCGGATTCCTTCGTCGGCCGCCTGGCCTGCATCTTCCAGGGCTCGACCGACACCACGTTCTACATCGTGGCGCTGTACTTCGGCTCGGTGGGCATCAAGAATGCGCGCTATGCCATTTCCTGTGGACTAATCGCCGACTTTGCCGGCATCATCGGCGCCATCGGCGTCGCCTATCTCTTCTTCGGATAAGGAACAACATGCTACGTCGCCTCGTCATCGCCGCCGCCTTCGCCGCCTGGCTGCCCGCGCACGCCCAGTTGCCGGAGCCCGTTGCCCGCGTGCTTGCCGACAACGGCATCCCGGAGGCGGCGCTCGGCGCGCTGGTCCTCCGCGGCGACACCGTGGTGCTGGCGCACCAGGCCACGCAGCCGATGCAACCGGCCTCGACCATGAAACTGGTCACCACGATGGTCGGCCTGGAACAGCTGGGACCGGTGTTCCGCGGCCGCACCGAGCTGCGCAGCAACGGCGAGGTCAAGAACGGCGTGCTCAAGGGCGACCTGGTCCTCAAGGGCGGCGCCGACATGGACTTTTCCAGCGAGGCGCTGGAGAACATGCTGCGCGCGCTGCGCTACCAGGGCATCCGCAAGATCGCCGGCAAGCTGGTGCTGGACCGCCAGCTGTTCAACCCGGCGCGCAGCGACGTGGGCGTGCCGCCCTTCGACGAGTCGCCGGAGGCGTATTACAACGTCATCCCGGACGCGCTGATGATCAACAAGAACATGCTGCAGATCGACATGCGCTCGACCGTCAAGCGCATCAAGCTGGAGATGCAGCCGACCTTGGAGAAGGTGTCGATCGGTTCGGACATGGTCCTCGTGGACGGCGAGTGCAAGAAATGGGAAGACGGCTGGAAGCTGCCCGAGGCGGTGCGCGACAAGAGCGGCCGCATCAAGGTGGTGCTGCACGGGACCTTCCCGCGCGACTGCGTGGCGGACAACAGCATCAACGTAGTGGACCGCAACGACTACCTGGACCGGCTGTTCCGCCTGAAGTGGAAGCAGCTGGGCGGCACCATCAGCGGCGCCACCGTCGAAGGCGCGGCGCCGCCAGACGCGCAGCTGCTGGCGGCGCACACCTCGCGGCCGCTGCCGGAGCTGGTGCGCGACATCAACAAGCCTTCCGATAACACCCTGGCGCGCACGGTGTTCCTGAGCCTGGGCAGCCTGGAAGCCGACCCGCTGCTGGGCAGCCATCCCCTGCCGCCAAGTCCTGACACCACCTACACGCGGGCCGACCAGGCGGTGCGCAACTGGATGCGCGCGCACCAGATCGACGACAGCGGCCTGGTGCTGGAAAACGGCTCGGGCCTGTCCCGCCTTGAACGGATCAGCCCGCAGCAGATGGGCGGGCTGCTCAAGGCGGGCCTTGCCAGCAACTGGGCGCCGGAGTTCCAGGCCAGCCTGCCGATCGTGGCGGTGGACGGCACCATGCGGCGGCGTCTGAAGGACAGCCCGGCGGCCGGCCATGCGCGCCTGAAGACGGGCAGCCTGAGCAATGTGGCGGCGGTGGCGGGCTATGTGCCCGATGCCAGCGGGCGCACCTGCGTGGTGGTTGGCATGGTCAACAGCGATCTGGTGAAGAATGGCAAGGGACGCGCGGTCCTGGACGCGCTGATCGACTGGGTGGCGCGCTCGGGTAGTGTGGACACCACGGTGGCGGTAAGCCATTGAGCTATCGCTTCAGGCGGGCGGTCGCTGCCGATATCCCGGCCATGTCGCGGATACGCCTGTCTGTCGCCGAAAATGTGTTGTCCGACCCGACGCGCATTACCGACGCCATGTACGAAGAATTCCTGGACAGGTCAGGCCGTGGATGGGTCGCGGAAAGCGGCGGCGAGATCGTCGCTTTTTGCTACGCGAACAGCACAAACGCGTCGATTTGGGCTTTGTTCGTGCGGCCGGACCATGAAGGGCAAGGCCTCGGCAAGGCCCTGCTTGGCCAAGCGGTGGATTGGTTGTTCAGCATTGGCCACAGCCGCGTCGAACTAAGCACGGCCGCCAACACGCGCGCGGATCGCTTTTATGCGGCGCAGGGCTGGGTGCGCCAGGCTGGCAGTGCTTCCGATGTCGCCTATTCGCTCACCCGCGTAGAGTGAACAGCTCGACTGCCCACGCGTTCGACCTGAGCGTGCAGGACGGGGACCGTGGGCAGGTCGACCTGCCTACCCTACGAGAAACACGGGTCAGCACGCCCTACGGCGCAGGGTGATCCGCCTGCCCTCGCACACGTCGGTGCGGCTCAAAGGTCGATCACCATATCGAAGCCGCCGAAGATCATGCGCTTGCCATCGAAGGGCCTGGTCTCGGGCTTCGCCAGCTCGGCCGAGCGCGGGTCCTTCATGACTTTTGCGTTGACTTCGTCGCGGTGGGCACGCGACTCGTACATGATCCACGCGAACACCACGGTTTCGCCCTCTTCGAGGTTCACGCTCTGCGGGAACGAGGTCAGCTTGCCCGGGTTGACGTCGTCGGCGATGCATTCTCGGAACTGCAAGGCGCCGTGTTCGCGGTAGATCTTGCCGACCAGCGTGGCAAGCTCCCGGTATTTGTCCATGTTGTTCTTGGGAACCGGTACCACGAATCCATCTACATAAGCCATCTCAGTCTCCTTGGAAAATGCCAGCTTGTGACGTGATGATTGGCCGGCAGGCGCCGGCCGCTGTTGCTTCAGGCTGCCTGGTCCTGCGACACGGCCAGCTCGCGCACCGGCCGCACTTCCACGCTGCCGTACTTGGCCGGCGGGATGCCGCTGGCGATCCGGATCGCTTCGTTCAGGTCGGCCGCATCGACGAGATAGAAGCCCGCCAGCTGTTCCTTGGTCTCGGCGAACGGACCGTCATAAAGGGCAACCTGGCCGTTGCGCACCCGCACCGTCGTTGCGCTCGCGACCGGATGGAGCGGCTCGGCCGCCAGCAGGCGCTGGCCCTCCACCAGTTGCTGCGCGTAAGCGGCGCAGGTGGCATCGGGGCAGGCGTTCCAGTGCTCCTGGTCGAGATAGACGAGACACAGATATTTCATGGGCTTCTTCTCCTTGTGCGACGGTCAGTGTTCGATCAGGGCGCCGTTGACGATCCAGGGCACGCCAAAGCGGTCGGTGACCATGCCCGACGCCTTGGCCCAGAACGCCGGCGCGAACGGCATGGTCACCTTGCCGCCCTCGGACAAGGCAGTAAAGATGCGCTGCGCCTGCTCCACGGTGTCATAGCTGAGGGTGAACGAGACCCCTTTGATGCCTTCGTACGGCATCGACGGCGGGCAGTCGCCGCCGAACAGCATGTTGCCATTGCGGTCAAGCGCCAGGCGCATGTGCGCGATCGAGTCAGGCTGCTCGGCCGGCGCGCCGGACGGGCAGGGCATGTCGGACATGCGGATCGTGGTTTCGATCCTCGCATCGAGGGTGCGCTCGTAAAAGCGCATTGCTTCCTCGCAGTTTCCGTTGAACACCAGATATGGCACGGGTTGCATCATGGCTATTCTCCTTTCAATGGTTGATCGGGAAGCAAATGCGCTCCTCATCCCTTTGTCGAATCGGGGGCGCGGTTTTTCGACAGGCCCTTCCACTTTTTTTCGCATCACTGCAACTGCGCAAGGCGACGGCGCAGGAAGCGGCGCTCCGGCTCCTGCCGCGCCAGCGCCAGCGCCTCTTCGTAGGCGGCCCGTGCGTCGGCGACTGCGCCCAGGCGCCGGCACAGGTCGGCCTTGGCGGCCCATGCGAGGTGGTAGTGGCGCAAGGGCTCGCGCGCCAGCAGGGCTTCGACCAGGGGCAATGCGGCCTGTGGACCATCGCGCATCGCGACGGCCACCGCACGGTTCAGTTCGATGACGGGCGCCGGCTCGTGGCGCAGCAGCACGTCGTACAGGCCGGCAATCTGGCGCCAATCGGTGTCCGCTGCCCGCGCGGCGTCCGCGTGGACGGCGGCTATCGCGGCCTGCAGGGTGTAGGAGCCGAAACGGCGCGACCGCAAGGCGCCCTCCACGCGCTCGCATCCTTCGTCGATCAAGGCGCGATCCCACCGGCTGCGGTCCTGCTCGTCCAGCGGGATCAGGTCGCCGTCGGGCGAGACGCGCGCGGCGCGGCGCGACTCGTGCAGCAGCATCAGCGCCAGCAGGCCGGAAACCTCGGGCTCGGGCAGCAGTTGTTCGAGCAGGCGCGCCAGGCGGATCGCCTCGGCGGACAGGTCGGCGCGCAGGACGGCTTCGCCGGAAGAAGCGGAATATCCTTCGTTGAACACCAGGTAGATCACCCGCAGCACGCTTTGCAGCCGCGCCGGCAGTTCGTCGGTGTCCGGCACCTGGTAGGGGATGCGGGCATCGCAGATCTTGGCCTTGGCGCGCACGATGCGCTGGGCCAGCGTGGGCGCGGCGACCATGCAGGCGTGCGCGATCTCCTCCGTGGCGAGGCCGCACACTTCGCGCAGGGTGAGGGCGACGCGGGCTTCCTCGGACAGGCTGGGGTGGCAGCAGGTGAAGATCAGGCGCAGGCGGTCGTCTTCGAGTTCCGAGGCCTCGCCCGGGCCGGGTGCCTCGTCGGCGAGGTTCTCGACCACGCCGGCCGCGTCGTCCCACGCGGTAAAGCGGCGCTGGCGGCGCAGCTGGTCGATGGCCTTGAAGCGGCCTGCGGAGACCAGCCAGGCGAACGGGTTGTTGGGGATGCCGTCGCGCGGCCAGGTTTCGGCGGCGGCGATGAAGGCGTCGTGCAGCGCTTCCTCGGCCAGGTCGAAACTGCCGAGCAGGCGCACCAGGGTCGCGAAGACGCGGCGGGCGTCGTTGCGGTAGATCGCTTCCAGTGTCGCGGTGGTCGTCGTCACGGCGCAGGCCTTTCACGTCCAGGTTGGCGGATGCGTGTCACTGTTCAGGTTCGGGGGCAAGTGTATAGCAATACACGTGCTGGAACGGCCTTCCGGCTGGCTGGGCGCAGAAACCACCCGGCAAACCTTAAGTCCTGCCGGGGCTGGTTGAACGCGTGGGCAGCGAGCAGACCACGGCCGATGCGTCGTCGGCGTTTTTCACGGACATGCCGGTGGCGCCGCCCAGTTCAAAGTCGCGTAGCTCGCGCACGAGTGCGGCCGCGCCGTGCCGGATACAAGCCGTCGCCAGCTGCTCGTCGGTGTACAAACCGTAGGGGTCGACCAGCCGGTAGAAGCCATCGGTCATCATCAACAGCACCGCCCCTGGCTCGATCTCCATGCTGACCTCGCGCGCGTCAAACGGCCCGCCCGGCGCAAGACACAGCGAGATCGGTGCGACGGTCGAATTCTGGAACTCGCGCCGCGCGCGCAGCATCGGCAGCAGTCGCTCGCGCCGCGCGGCCGGGTCGATGATGCCCTGGCCGACCAGCTTTGCGATCTCGTCGCGCACGACGCCTTCCTGCGCGTTGACGTACGGGTCCAGGTCCAGCACCGCTCCGCCGGGCAAGCGCAGCAGGGTCTTGCAGTCGCCCACGCACCAGGCCTGCAGCGCCGTGTGGCCACGCTCGTGCCAGATGCGCACCCAGGTCATCGCCGCAATGGGCCACGCGTACATTGGCACCGCCACCGCGTGCGTCTTCTCGTCGAACAGGCGACGCACCTGGTCAAGTGCCAGCCGCACGCTGTCTTCCTGACGGCGCCCGGCGCTCGCCGTGTGCGCTAACGCACGGGCGAACTCGCGCACGAACCAGACCACGTCGCCTTGCTGCGCATCGACGTAGTCCTGGTCCGCTACCGAGGAAGCGCCATCGATGATGACGATGTCGGTCCAGCCCACCTGTTCAAACACCGCAATCAGGTCTTCGTTGTGGTCGCCGTGCCCGGGGGAAGAAACTGTATCGATCGTCATCGTTCGTTGTCGCGCCTTGGAAACATGGTGCCGGGCCTGCAAGCAGGCACAGCGATTCTATCGCCAATCGCCGGCGCGAGCCGGCACGCTGGCCCTATCTGGCGCCCGGCTTGCCGGTGGCCCCACCACCGCTTCCGGCCGCGCTTGCGCTGCCGCCAGTACCCGCAGGCTGGGCAGCCCCGGCGCTGCTGCTGTCGGCCGCCGTTGCGCTGCCAGGTGCGGCAACGGGAGCGGTGACCGGTGCTGGCGCCGCAGTGGACGTCGTTGCGCTGGCGCCGCTGCTGTCGGACGCGGCGCCACTGCCGCTGGCGCCACCCGTGCCGCTGTTGCCACTGCTACCGCCAGTGCCGCTGCCGGCAGGCGCGCTGGCGCCGCCGCCGGAACCGCCGGCGCTACCCGACGCGCCGCCGTTCGGCCCCATCTCCAGCCACGGCGTGCCTGGCAGCGCCGGCTTGGCCTCCACCAGCGCCACCTGCGCACCGGTCGAATCGCGAATTGTGCGCACCACGTCCACCATGGTCTGGTCGGTCCAGCTCTCTGGCGTGCCCATCAGGCGGCCGGTGAAACGGCGCGGCCATTCGAGCCAGCCGCCTTCCTTTTTGGTGAACACGGCGTACATGTCGAGGTGATAGCCGTTCTTGTACGGGAACAGGCAGGCGACCACGTTCATGTTGTCGCCGCCGTTGACGCGCGGCGCGCCCTTCGCGGTCCAGCTGGCGCCCTCGCAGCTGGGCGCCGCGCCGCTGCCCGGCGCGGCGCCGTCGGGGTTGGCCGGCCTGAACTTGCCGGGCTGCTCCTGCAACTGGCCGGCGATGGCCGGGGTGGCGAGCGTGGCGTCGGAAACGTGGCGGCTGATGCCTTCACTCGCGGCCTTGACCACGCCCGGGTTGCCCGGCGCGGTCTTGATGTCGAATACGCGGTAGTACTCGACCGTCTTGTCCCTGGATGCAAACACGTTGCCGTCGCCAGTGCTGCACCCTGCCAGCGCCACGCCCACGGCGAGCGCCATCAACGAGCTTTTCATTACGCACCTCTCTTGTAGTGGAATGGGGAGACCATCGTTGTTGAGAGAGGAATGACCGCGCGAAATCCGTGCAGCTGTGAGTGCCAACCTCTCTGCAGTACGTGCCGATTGTCGAGGCGCGCAACAGCCCAAAGGCTGACAATGCTCAAGCGTGCGCAGCGTTATGCGCCGCCGCGACAGGGTCGGCGGCAGGCGCTGCGCGCCGCCACTGTCAGAGGACGCGGCGGAAGGTACGGCGCACCAGTTCGCGGTCGCCGCAATCGAAATGCCACCATTCGGTGTTGATGCCGACGAAACCGGCCTGGTTCATCGCCTCGCGCAGCAGGCGCCGGTTGGCCACCTGCTCTTCCGTGAGCTGGCCGGCGACGAGGAAGCCCTCTTCCAGCGCCGGGTGCGACAGCTCGGTCATGTCGTCAAAGCCGGTGCCCATGTCGAGCTCGCGCCCGTGCTCGTCCAGCAGCGTGATGTCCACCGCCATGCCGTACGAGTGGATCGAGCCGCGCAGCGGATTGGCCAGGTACATCTGCAGGCCGGTGCCGGCCAGCGTATCCCACAGCTGCTGCTGCACCCGCTGCGGGCGCAGCGCGTCCAGCACCACGGGCGTCAGGCCAGGCCGGCGCGCGTGCAGCCATGCCACGACCTGTTCCAGCCCCGCCGCTGCCTGTACGTGCAGCCAGGCGCAGTCGAACGGCGAGTACAGGTCGCGGCCGACGAAGTTGTTGGCGGTCGCGTAGCGCAGGTCGATGGCGATGCCCCGGATGCTGGAGAGGTGGCGAAATTCCAGGCTGCGGGCGATCTCCTCGCTGGCGACGGTGAGGTTCATTGACATCCTTTTTCGAGCAGCGCGCGCGCGGTCGCGCCGATACAGTTGGCCAGCTCGCGCGCGCCATGCGAGAGCGGGGCGTGGCTGGCGGTCAGCAGGTAGAGCTGCACAGGGATCGCGGGTTCCCAGGTGCGGCGTTGCACCTTGTCCGGCGTCGCGGTGGCGGCGGTGAAGGGGTCGAGCACCGCGGTGCCGGCGCCGGCCTCGACCAGCGAGCGCGCAATCTGGTAGGTCTGGACCACGGTACGGAACACTGGCTGGGCACCCTGCGCCTCGCACGCGGCAAGCACCATTTCGCCCAGCGGGTCGCGGTCGGCCAGGCCGATCAGCTCGCCGGTCAGCCCTTCGGGACCGATCGGCTGCGCGCATTCGGCCGCGCTCCAGGTGCCGGCCGGCGCCATCACCGTCAGCATGCCCTGCGCGATCGGTTCGGCGACGATGCCGGGGTGGCGCGGGTCCTGCAGCGACAACGCCAGGTCGGCTTCGCCCAGGCGCAGCGTATTGACGATTTCGCTGGTGTGATGGGTCGAGAGCTCGCAGCGGGTTTCCGGGAAGTCGCGCCGCCAGCTCGTCATCGCCTTCGGCAGCACGCTGATGGCCACGGTGGGCGTGGAAACCAGCCGCACCGTCTCCACCGCCCGGCTCTTCAGGCTGGCGGCCAGGCGCCGGATGCCCTGCAGGTCGCGGTTCAGCTTTTCGGTTTCGGCAAACAGGCGGTGCGCCTCGGGCTTGGGATAGAGCTTGCCGCGCACGCGCTCGAACAGCGGCATGCCCAGCTGCAGTTCCGCGTGCTGCAGCACCTTGGTCACTGCCGGCTGCGAGATGTGCAGAACCTGGGCGGCGCCACTGATGGTGCCGACCTGCATGATCGCGTGAAAGACTTCTATGTGGCGCAGGCGCATCGCGTTATCCCTTCAAAGTAAAGAATCCGCGGCGGGCGCGGATGTCCCGAGGATACAGCGAAAATTGCTCAGGAGCGACATATCACTGCTTGTTCAATGGCTGCGGCGCTGCGGGTGTTGCGGGGACCGCAGCAGGAACCGGCACCGCAGGCGGCTGCGGCAGGGCCGGCGCGGCCGGCGTCGCTGCCGGCTGAATCACCGGGCTGGGCGAGCAGGCGCAGACGGCGTTAGGCAGGGGCGCGGACGCCTGCACCACCGGCAGCGGCGCGTTGGCTGGGGTGGTCAGCACTTCGAGCAGGGTCGCGGTCTCGGCGTCCGGGGCGCCATCGATGTTTGCAGGACGGAATTTCGACTGGAAGGCTGACAGCGCGTTGCGGGTCTGCTCATCGTACAGACAGGTCTGGGTCACGCCGTAGCCAAAGGCCGCCAGCTTGCGCTGGAACCAGGTCACGTCCGGCTGCTGGGCGTCGAACACCGGGCGCACGCTGGCCACGCGGGTGGCGTCCGGCCACACCGCCAGGCCCTGGTCGGCGAACTGCTTCCACGGGAACATCGGACCCGGGTCCTGCTTGCGGCCGGGCGCGATGTCGCTGTGGCCAAGCACGTTCTCGGGCGGTACATGGTAGCGCTGCGCAATGTCGCGCACCAGCGCGATCACCGAGTCGATCTGGTATTGCGGGAACGGCGCGTACACGCGGCCGGTTGGCGTGTCCTTCCAGCCCGCGTTCACGATCTCGATGCCCACCGAGCTGGTGTTCAGGTTGGTAAAGCCCTTCCAGCTCGACACGCCGGCGTGCCAGGCCTGCTGGGTTTCCGGCACCAGGTTGTAGATGATGGTCTCGGGATCGTCCGTCACCAGGTAATGGGCGCTCACTTGCTGCTGCGTCAGAATCTTGATGGACGACGGCTTGTCGCTGACCGTGTAGTGCAGCACGATGAACTTGACGCGCGGCGACTGGGCCTTGGCGCTGTAGCTGTGGTCGATGCGCGGACCGGTGGCACAGCCGGCAAGCAGGGCAAGAAGCAGGGCGGAAATCAGGGCTTTCATCGTGAACACTCAGGTTGATTAATGGTTGGGGCTCGGCGCCGGGCTGGCGGCCAGCCGGGCTGCGGCGAAATGGGCCTGGCTGCCGGTATGCACCAGCTTGGTGTCGGGCGGCAGCGCGACGCGCATCGACGCGGCGATCGAAGGATGCAGTTCGGACGCGCGGCCAGCCAGCGCCACCGGGCGCGGGCCGAAACGGTTGGCCAGCGCCAGCGCCAGGCGCGCAAGTTCCTGGCCGGCTTCGCACAGGATACGCTCGGCGGCCGGATCCTGCCCGGCGGACGCGGCAACGGCGAGCGCCAGCTTGCCGACTTCGCCGCGCTCCTGCGCGTAAATGAACTGGCGCGACAGCGACCAGTCGTGGCCGCCGATGTAGTCGAACACGGCCTGCGCCATCGGCGAGTTTTGCCAGCAGCCGGGCTCTTCGTCCTCGTTGCGCCAGATGTGGCGCAGCGCCTCGCGCGCGATCCAGAAGCCGCCGCCGCCATCGTCGAGCATGACGCCGCGCCCGCCCGCGCGGTGGAACTTGCCGTCGCCATCGATGAACGCGCCGATCGAGCCGGTGCCGGCATAGACCAGGTAGCCCTCGCCGGGCGCAAAGCTGGCCAGGTAGGCGATCTCGATGTCGTTACACAGCTTCACGCAGCGCGGCGACACCTGGAACAGCTCGGCCAGCCAGCGCTGCAATTGTTCGCCATCGCCGCCAAAGCCGGTCAGGCCCGCGCGCACGCGGCCGGGGCGAGCGTGGCTGAGCACTTCGCGCGCCAGTTCGGAGAAGGTGGCGTGAACGGCCTGGCGGCCGGCCTCGCTGCTCATCTGCAGCGCGGACAGGCCCGCCACATGGCCGGAAGCGATGATCGTGCCGCCCGGCGCGGCCAAGGCCCAGCGGGTCTGGGTGCCGCCGGCGTCGATGCCCAGGCCAATGCCACTATCCTGTTCGGTTTCCTGGTTCAACATAATCGTGCGAGTGTACTTCCAAGCCGGGGTCGGCACGAATGACGTCTCGCGTTGCGTGCATGAAAAAAGGTTATGGAGACAAAATTGTTCGCTCTAACCCGTCGTTCCCGCGGAGGCGGGAACCCATGCTGAGCGTGCAGTCAAGCTGTCTATGGGTTCCCGCCTGCGCGGGAACGACGTGCTTAAGCTAACAATGCAAATCAACTCTTGCGCCAGACTTGAATGCGCTCGCTCTCGTTGCCAAGGCGATCGACCGCGCTCACGAACACCGCATCGGCCTGCCCCAGCGTTGCATCGTCGGCCACCGTCACCGTTGCCTGCCCGGCCGACGCGACCGCGAAGCGCCACTGGCTGCCATAGCGCGACCACACCGCGTACACGGCATCGGCCTTGCCCGGCACCATCTTCAACTTGACGGCATTGCCGGCGCGCGCCGCGCTTACCTTCGGCAGCGCCGGCGGCGTATTGCCCAGCCACGGCGAGGCCGGCACCAGCGCCGGCTGCGCGTAGTGACCTGCCGTCAACTGGTCGTCGATGCCCTTGCGGTTTTCCATCAGCGTGACCATGCTGAAGTGCACATGCCCACCGGCACCCGGCCGCGAGCGCGCCACGCCGATCTGCTGGATGATCTCCTGCGGCTGGTAATCCTTGCTGGGCGCGCCGATGCGGCTGGTGAACAGGCCCGGCCACACGTGGCGGCCCTGCGTGTTCTGCCCGATCCAGTAGTCCAGCAGCACGTCGTACGCCTGCGCCGTCTGCGACATCGGCCAGTACAGCTGCGGCGACAGGTAGTCCAGCCAGCCATTCTGCAGCCAGGTCTCGGCGTCGGCGTACAGCTTGTCGTATTGGGAAAAGCCGGAGATGCCGGGCGGACGCCGGTCCGGGCGGCCCAGGCCGAACGGGCTGATGCCGAAGCGCACCCAGCGTTTTTCCTCGTGGATCTCCTTGTACATACGCTCGATCAGGTGGTTGACGTTTTCGCGCCGCCACGATGCCTTGTCCAGCTTGCCGCCGCTGGCAACATAGCGCTGCCACGAAGGCTGGTCCGGGAAGTCGAGCTCGGCCTTGCCTGCCTTGCCATCGAGCGCGGCATCGTTGCCGGCCGCGCTGGGCGCCTCGATCGGGTACGGGTAGAAGTAGTCGTCGATGTGCACGCCGTCGATGTCATAGCGCTTGACCACGTCCAGCACCACGTCCAGCGTCTGCTTGGAAGCTGACTCCTCGCCCGGGTCCATCCACAGGAACTTGCCGTAGCTCTTCACGGCCGCCGGATTGGTGCGCGAAATGTGGTTCGGGGCCGCCGGCGACTTGGCATTGTTGTGGCGCGCGCGATACGGATTGAACCAGGCGTGCAGCTCCAGCCCGCGCGCATGCGCCTCGGTGATCCAGAACTTGAGCGGGTCGTACCATGGCTGCGGCGCCTTGCCCTGCGCGCCGGTCAGGTATTCCGACCACGGCTCGAGCTTGGACGGGTAGATCGCATCGGCCGCCGGGCGCACCTGCAGCACGATCGCGTTCAGGTTCAGTGCCTTGGCACGGTCGAGGATGGCGATCGCTTCCTGCTGCTGCTGCTGCGCCGAGAGGTTCTGCTTGCTCGGCCAGTCGATGTTGGCGACGGTCGAGACCCACGCGGCGCGGAACTCGCGCGGCGCCGGCGGCGGCAGTTCGCTACTGGCCACTTGTGCGGGCACCGTGCCCGGCACCGTGGCCTTTGGCGGCGTGGTACATGCGGCCAGCAATCCACCCAACGCCAGCGCACTGGCGACTCCTGCAAACGCGAACGCGCGTCGTTTCAAATCAGGCTGCAACACAGCTCCCTTTTCTCAAACTTTGACGAACCACTTCTTGCGCCACATGAACCATGCCAGGCTGAACATGAACAGGTTGAACAGCAGCGCGTACAACAACGACGTATTGACCGGCCCGATCGGCAACTCGCGGATCGGCGCATACAAGAGCTTGCCGAGCGAGACCTTGCCGCCACCGGGCTGGTCGAATTTGATGAAGCCGAACATCTTGGCCAGGAACCCGGACAGGGCGAACACGAACAGCGCGTTCATGCCATAGATGACGAAGGGCCTGGCCCAGCGGCCGGCGGCCTCGCGCACGGCCGGGTAGGGATTCACGTCCAGCAGCCAATAGAAACTCGCAAACACCACCAGCGCCCAGCCCGTCATCAGCAGGCAGTAGGATGGTGTCCACAGGCTCTTGTTGATCGGCATGAGTATGGTATCGAAAATTGCACCAAGCCACAGGAACAGCAGGCCGGCGAGCAGCATCCAGACGGTCTGCTCGGTGCGCGGCACCTTGGCCAGCAGCCACTGGCCGGCCAGCACGCCGAACAGCTGGCTGCACAGGGCGGGCAAGGTGCTGACCACGCCTTCGGGATCCCAGGTCTTCGACTGCACCCACATGTGATTGCCCAGCAACATGCGGTCGATCCAGGCGCCGAAGTCCTGGCCCGGCTCGAGCACGCCGGCGCCGATGCCGGGGACCGGTACGGCGAGCATCAGCACGCTGTACAGCGCCAGCAGGGCGGTAATGATGAGTAACTGGGCGCGCCAGCGGCAGTACACGACGATCGGTGCGGCCAGCAGCGTGCACAGGGCGATGCGCTGCAGCACGCCAGGGATGCGCACCTTGTCGATGTTGAAGTACGGCAGGAAGTTGAGGATGAAGCCGATCAGGAAGATCAGCATGGCGCGCCGGGCCAGCTTGGCGAGCAGGCGCGGCTTGTCGGCCCCGGCGGCGGCCAGGCGGCCGAGCGACAGCGCCATCGACACGCCGGTGATGAACAGGAAGAACGGGAAGATGCAGTCGGTGAAGGTCCAGCCGTTCCACTTGGCGTGTTCGAGCTGGGAGTACAGGTTACCCCAGTCGCCCGGATTGTTCACCAGCACCATGCCGGCGATGGTGAAGCCCCGAAATGCATCAAGTGAAGTCAAGCGGCCATTGGTGTCGCCCATCCTGCACAGTCCCCGTTGTTCTTATTTAGTTAGCCCCTGCCCGTCGTTCCCGCGGAGGCGGGAACCCATAGACCACTTGCGCTACTGCACGTTTACACGCCGCAGGCGACGCACACTCAGCATGGGTCCCCGCCTTCGCGGGGACGACGGTTCTGCTGTTAGTGGTTGTTATTTCTTGCCAAACTCCGGATCGATCTTCACCAGCGACGCCATGATGAACGCCGGAATCGTGGACAAGCACGCCCAGATGAAGAAATTGCGATACCCGAGGAAAGCCTGGATGTCCCCGCTCACGTAGCCCGGCGCCATCATGCCCAGCGCCATCAGGCCGGTGCACAGCGCGTAGTGCGCGGTCTTGTGCTCGCCTTCGGAGACCATGATCATGTACAGCATCATCGCGGTGAAACCGAACCCGTAGCCAAACTGCTCGACCGCCAGGCACGCCGAGATCAGCGCAAAATTCTGCGGCTGGACGCTCGACAGGAACACGAACACCAGGTCCGGCAGGTGCACGCCGAACACCATCAGCCACAGGCAGCGCTTCAGGCCCCAGCGCGAGATCAGCCAGCCGCCGAACAAGCCGCCGATGGTCAGCGCGACCAGGCCGACGGTGCCGTAGGCGCCGCCAAACTGCTCGTTGGACAGGCCCAGGCCGCCGGCCGACACCGGGTCTTTCAGGAACGGCGCGACCAGCTTGAGGATCTGCGCCTCGCCCAGGCGGAAGGTGAGGATGAAGCCGAGGATCAGCCAGATGTCGCGCTTCTTGAAGAACGAGACAAAGGTGTCGATGAAGCCCTGGATCGGGTTGCCGGACCGGACCGCGTGGTCCTCGGCCGGCCGCGGCAGGATGAACTGGTGCCATGCCACCAGCACGCCGAACAGCACCGCCAGGATCAGGAACGCGGTAGACCACGCCATGCGCACGTCGCCCACCGAACGGGTCAACACGCCCACCAGCACCACCAGCGGCCCCTGCACCACCAGGTTGGCAATGCGATAAAAGGTGCTGCGCACGCCCACGAAGGCGGCCTGATCTTTTTGCCGCAGGCCCAGCATGTAGTAACCGTCCGCCGCGATGTCATGCGTGGCCGAGCTGATCGCCATGACCCACAGCGCGGCCAGCGACAGGATGATGAAGTTGGGCGCGTGCAGGGCGCCGGCCAGCGCGCCCAGCGCCAGCGCCACCACCAGCTGCAGCAGCACCGTCCAGCGGCGCTTGGTGCCGAACATATCGACCACGGGCGACCACAGCGGCTTGATCACCCACGGCAGGTACAGCATGCTGGTGTAGTGCGTGATCTCGGGATTGGACAGGCCCAGGTCCTTGTACATGACGCCCGCGAGGGTCATCACGACGGCGTACGGAACGGCCTGATTGAAATAGACGGAAGGCACCCACAGCCACGGGTTCCGGGCTTGCTTTTCTTGCATAACTCTTTCTTGGCCGGGCAGGACCGGGGCGCCGTTCACGTCTTATGCAGCCAGTGCCTGGCGCACGCTGCCGTGCGCCGCGTCCAGCAAGGCCCGAGCTTGCTCGACGGTGGTGTTCTTGGACAGGGCCACGATCGCGACCTTGACGTGGAAACCGCACTGTTCCAGTACCTCGCGCGCAGCGGCCTCGTCGGCGCCGGTCGCAAAGCAGGTCAGGCGGATCGCGCGGCGCACGAGCTTGGCGTTGGTAGCCTTCAAGTCTACCATCAGGTTGCCATAAACCTTGTTCAGCCGCACCATCAGCGCGCTGGAAAAGGTGTTCAGCGCGATCTTTTGCGAGGTTCCGGCCTTCAGTCGGGTGCTGCCGGAGATCACTTCCGGGCCGGTGTCGAGCGTGACGCCGATCTCGGCCTCGTTCGCCACCGGGGCGTCCGGGTTGTTGGCAAAACCGATCGTCAGCGCGCCGGCTTCGCGCGCGGCGCGCAGCGCGCCCAGCACGTAGGGCGTGCCGCCCGATGCGGCGATCAACAGCACCACGTCGTCCTTGCCAACGTTGACCGATTTCAGGTCGGCCGCGCCCTGCACGATGTCGTCCTCGGCGCCTTCGACCGCGACGAACATCGCGTCGGTGCCGCCGGCCAGCAGCGCCACCGCGCGGCCGTGCGGCCACGAGAAGGTCGGGTACAGTTCCACGCTGTCGAGCACGCCCAGGCGGCCCGAGGTGCCGGCGCCGACATAGATCAGGCGGCCACCGGCTTCCACCCGCGGCAGCGCGGCGGTGACGGCGGCGGCGATGCGCGGCGCGGCCGCGCGTACGGCGTTGACGGCGTTGAGCTGGTCGTCCACCAGCACGTTGACCAGGTCCGCGGTCGGATATTGGTCGAGCAGGGCGTGGTCGTGAGCCGGGGTTTCGGTTTTGAGCATGGTGTTACGAAGGCACGAGGGGATGAAACCAGTGTAATACCAATTGACAACGTGTTCCCATGAAAGGATCGGCCGTCATCATTCCGAAAAGTTATGCTGGCGGACGCCGCATCTCGGCCACGAAGTCGTAGTGGTCGCTGCGGCAGTACGAATGGGTCAGTTCCACCGCCTGCCCCGACTCCAGGTAGCCCACGCGGGTGATGAACAGCACCGCCTGCCCCTCCGGCACTTCCAGCTGGCCGGCCAGCTTGGCCGGCGCGTTGAGCGCGCGGATGTGCTGCAGCGCGCGCACCGGCATGTGGCCGGTTTTGTCCAGGTGTGCATACAGCGAGCCGCTCACGCCCTCGGGACGCGGCAGCACGGTGGCCGGGATCACGCTCACTTCGTAGGCCATCGGCAGCTCATCCGCCAGGCGCAGGCGTTCCAGCCGCGCGACACGGGTGTTGGGCGACAGGCCGAGCGCAAGCTGCTCGTCGGGGTCGGCCAGCACCACCTCGCGCCGCAGCCATTGCGAACTGGGCTGGTAGCCGCGCTGCTGCAGCTGCTCGGAGAAACTGGACAAGTTCGACAGCGGCTGCTCGATGCGCGGCGCGATGTAGTTGCCCGAGCCGCGCCGGCGCACCACCAGGCCCTGCTCGACCAGCTGGTCGATCGCCTTGCGCGCGGTCACGCGCGAGACGTCGAGCTGCTCCGACAAGGTGCGCTCGGAAGGCAGCGCCTGGTCGACCTGGTACAGGCCGTCGCGCACGTCCTTGATCAGCTTGCGCGCGACCTGCATGTACAGCGGTGAATTGTCGTTCAGATCGATCTGGAATCCTGTGCTCATTGCTGCCCCGCGATTGCCCCGCTGCACCAAGTTTACTGTCCCGACAAGCGCGCACTTCACGCAGGCGGCATGAAAAAAACTTGGTCATGCATGAGGCGATGTTATATCAAACCATTCGTTTGCATTCAGAAAGGTTATGCTGCGCGAACGGCTATTCATTGGCAAGCCCGGCAACACCGCCGTATGCTCGGCGCAGCACGAGCCGTTGCGGCCACACAAAAAACTACCGGAGAAGACACATGGACCATCGCAAGCGCACCCTGCTCGGCCTGGCACTGCTGGGCACCATCAGTCCCGTGATGGCATTGGGCAAGGGCGGCAAGGCCGCGCCCGCCAAGCGCGACGACGCGCTCGACGCCGAACTGGCGGCGATCGCTCACGACAGCGCCTGCGAGCTGGCGAGCCTGTCGGTGCTGGCGATCCGCGGCGGCAAGGTAGTGTACGAGCAGCAGTTTGGCCAGCGCTTCTACGGCAACGGCGCGGCGCCGGACAAGCCGGTGCAACGCGACACGCTGTTCCGGATCGCGTCGATCTCCAAGATGATGACCACGCTGGGCCTGATGCGCCTGACGGAGGAAGGCAAGGTCGATCTGGACCGCGACGTGTCCGACTACCTGGGCTTCACACTGCGCAATCCCAACTTCCCGGACCGCCCGATCACGCTGCGCCACCTGCTGTCGCACCGCTCGTCGCTGCGCGACGACGTCGGCTATTCGTGGGGCGCGGACACGGCGCTCAAGGACGTGCTGGTGCCGGGCGCCCGTCTTTACGGCAAGGGCGGCATGTGGGCCAGCAATGCGGGCCCAGGCGACTATTTCACTTACTGCAACCTTGGCTGGGGCATTACCGGCACCATCATGGAACGCGTGACCGGCGAGCGTTTCGACCGGCTGATGCAGCGCCTGCTGATCCAGCCGCTGGGCCTGTCCGCCGGCTACAACCCGGCCGAGCTGCCGAACGGCGCCGTGGCCAGGCTGGCCACCCTGTACCGCAAGCGCGCCACCGACGACAACGCGCAATGGAACCCGGCCGGCCCGTGGGTGCCGCAAGTGGACGACTACTCCACGCGCGCGCCGAGCCAGCCCGCCGGCATCGACAATTACGTGATCGGCGCCAACGCAACGCCATTCAGCCCCACCGGCGGCATGCGCATTTCGGCGCACGACATGGGCACCGTCATGCTGATGCTGATGAATGGCGGCGTGCACAACGGCACACGGATATTGAAACAGTCGAGCCTGGACCAGATGTTCGCGCGCCAGTGGACCTACGACGGCAAGGGCGGCAACGGCGACTCGCTGGACGGCCTGTTCAACGCCTGGGGCCTGGGCAACGAGCAGTTCCCGGACGATCCCGCCACCAACACCCGGCTGGTGGAAGGCGGCGGCTTTGCAGCGGTCGGCCACCTGGGCGACGCCTACGGCCTCATGTCGGTGTTCGTGGCCGACCTGAAGAACAAGAACGGCATGGTCGCGCTGGTCGGCGGCACCTCGACCGATCCGCTGGCGTACAAGGGCAAATACTCGTCGCTGGCGCGTTTCCAGGAACAGATTTTGACCAGCATGTACCGCCGCGCGATCCTCGTGCCGAAGAAATAATGTTGGCTGATTAAGAAGCATGAGGGGCGGTTATGCCCGCCCGCGCTACATTCATTAGCCGGGACGGGTTGGCAGCCCCTAAGCTGTTGAGTTATGACGAAGAATAACAGTGGTCAAGTAATCGTAATTGGCGGTGGTGTTGTCGGCCTGGCCTCGGCCTGGTGGCTGCTGCAAGCCGGCTTTGGAGTCACCTTGCTGGAACGCGCGCCGGACATGGCGACGGGCGCCAGCTACGCCAACGGCGGGCAGCTGAGCTACCGTTATGTCTCGCCGCTGGCCGACGAAGGCGTGCCGCTCAAGGCATTCAAATGGCTGTTCCAGGAAACCGGGCCGCTGCGCTTCAAGCCCGAACTCGACCTGCGTCAGTGGCGCTGGCTGGCGAGCTTCCTCGCCAACTGCCGCGCCGACGTCAACCAGCGCACCACCAACAAACTGCTGCAACTGGGCGAACTGTCCAAGCGCGCGATGGAGCAGCTCGAGCTGACCATCCCGCACGAGGCGTTCCAGTGGCGCGAGTCGGGCAAGCTGGTCGTGTACCGCAGCCAGAAATCGTTCGCGGCGGCCACCGCCAAGCCCGATTCGTCGCCCACCCGCCAGGTATGGAGCGCGGCCGAATGCGCGGCCAACGAGCCCGCCCTTGCGGCCGTGGCCGACAAGCTGGCTGGAGGTATTTACAACAGCGGCGAAGCCGTGGCCGACTGCCACGCGTTCTGCGAGGCGCTGGCGCAGCGCTTGACCGAACATCCGAATTTCCGCGGCTTCGTGCATGGCGAAGCGACCGGCTTCGTCGTCGAAAATGGCAAGGTAAGCTGGCTGGACACGACCGCCGGCAAGCTGTCGGCCGACGCGTTTGTGCTGGCCGCCGGCATCCAGAGCCGCACGCTGGCGGCCACCGCCGGCATTTCGCTGCCGATGTATCCGCTCAAGGGCTACAGCCTGACCGCGCCGATCCGCCAGGACGACGTGGCGCCGGAAATCAGCGTGACCGACTTCGAACGCAAGGTGCTGTACGCGCGCATCGGCGACAAGCTGCGCGTGGCCGCCATGGTGGACATGGTGGGCGAGGATGCCACGCTCAACCCGAAGCGGATCGCCAGCCTGACGCGGCAAGTGAAGGAAACGATGCCGCGCGCGGCGGACTATACGAAGATCGAGGCCTGGGCCGGGCTGCGCCCCGCCACGCCGAACAGCGCGCCGATCCTGGGCCCGACCCGCTACAGCAACCTGTGGCTGAACGTGGGCCACGGCCCGCTGGGCTTCACCTTCGCCTGCGGCAGCGCCGCGCTGCTGGCCGACCTCATGCAGGGCAAGGCGCCGCCGTTCGGGCTGGACGGGCTGACATTGGCCCGCTAAACAACTTCAATCTCTCCGGCACAGGTTCTGGCGAAGAGGCCGGCGAAGCCGTCAAGTCACATGCGAAAGGCCAGCTCTCGTGTGCGATCGCAGCTCAGCGCTGGCCTTTTCTTTCGGCCATCCACAATTCTGTTCCCAAGAATCCCTCGAGTAACCGAGGAAGATAGACGTCGGCATCCAGCTTTGGAAAATAGATACCAAAGCCTGAAGGGCTGATTTCCGCTTCACTCAACTCTTCGAGTGTCGCATCCTGAAATCCCTGCAGGTCTCTTGGCGCGATAATGATCCCTATTCCCGTCGTCAGCTCGATAATTATCCGGCCGAGGTGCTGATCGTATCGGACGGCAATGGCCGCCGGATAGTGGGACTTTTTCCACGCGGCTCGCTTGTTGGCCTGCTCAATCACGTCCTCAGAAATGCGCATGAATTTCCCTCCATTTTTCGCAGAGCACTCCCATGTGCTTTGCCAGTTCCTCGGCAATATCCCCGAGATCCTTCGAGGAAAAACCATAGTTTTCGCGAAGCTCAGGAGGCCCCTCAGGACAATTCAACTTGAAGACAGCTTCGCAGCCATTGCCGATCACATGCACGTGGGTCGGCTTATGGTCGTTGGGATAGATGACGACCCGCAGACCGAAAAAACGAAGAACTGTAGGCATTCTAGCAGTTACCTAAGCAGAAACGACGGAGTTAGTTGTTATAAATCAGAAAGTTAGGCGATGATCACATCGAAAACACCAACGCCCGCTTGGCTGTTTTCAATTATGCAACAGGTTTGTGTAAAGGTCTATTTCTCAGAACGATGATGAACGATTGCCCACGACGCTCGACCTGATCGCAGCGGCTGGGTGTACTGGCCGGACGGGGACAAGGAAAATCGCGGATAATTGCCGCCATGTCCACCAAAGCCAAGCCGGCCGCCCCCTGCCCCTGCGGCGGCCCCGCGCTCGCCGCCTGCTGCGGGCCCTTCCTTGCGGGCGACGCCGTCCCGCCCACCGCCGAAGCCCTGATGCGTTCGCGCTACACGGCCTACGTGCTGAAAAATGAGGCATACCTGCAGGCCACCTGGCACCCCAGCACCCGCCCGCAGGAGCCTGTTCTCGATGAAAACGAAAAAATCCAGTGGCTGGGACTTGAGGTAAAATCTGCTTTACGTTTACGTCAACGTAAAGCAGATTTGCCGGAACAACCAGACAGCGATACCGTCGAATTCGTCGCCCGCTTCAAGATCGGCGGCCGCGCCCATCGTCTGCACGAAGTCAGCCGCTTCGTGCGCGAGAGCGGCGCCGACGGCGTGCCCCGCTGGTTCTATCTGGACGGCAGTTTCCCGAACGAGAACAACAAGTAGAGGACGGCAATGCCCCATATCGAGAGCAAACTCAATCCGCGCAGCGACGACTTCAAGGCCAACGCGGCCGCCATGCAGGCGATCGTGGACGACCTGCGCGCCAAAGTCGCGCAAGTGGCCAAAGGCGGCGGCGAGGCGGCCTGCGCCAAACATGTCGCGCGCGGCAAGCTGTTGCCGCGCGACCGCGTGCAAATGCTGCTCGATCCTGGCACGCCGTTCCTCGAATTCTCGCAACTGGCCGCGTTCGAGATGTACGACAATGCCGCACCCGCCGCCGGCATCATCACCGGCATTGGCCGAGTGGCCGGGCAGGAGTGCGTGATCGTGTGTAACGACGCCACCGTCAAGGGCGGCACCTACTACCCGATGACGGTCAAAAAACACCTGCGCGCGCAGGAGATCGCGGAGCAGAACAACCTGCCCTGCATCTACCTGGTCGATTCGGGTGGCGCCAACCTGCCCAACCAGGACGACGTGTTCCCCGACCGCGACCACTTCGGCCGCATCTTCTACAATCAGGCCAACCTGTCGGCCAGGGGCATCCCGCAGATCGCGGTGGTGATGGGTTCGTGCACTGCCGGCGGCGCCTACGTGCCGGCCATGAGCGACGAGTCGATCATCGTCAAGGAGCAGGGCACGATCTTCCTGGGCGGCCCGCCGCTGGTGAAAGCCGCCACCGGCGAAGTGGTGAGCGCGGAGGACCTGGGCGGCGGCGACGTGCACACGCGCTTGTCGGGCGTGGCCGACCACCTGGCGCAGGACGACCTGCACGCGCTGTCGCTGGCGCGCACCATCGTGTCAAACCTGAACCGCGTGAAGAGCGTGCAGGGCGCGGTGCGCGAGTCGATCGAACCGAAATACGCGCCGCAAGAACTGTACGGCGTCATCCCCGTCGATACCCGCAAGCCCTTCGACGTACGCGAGGTGATCGCGCGCGTGGTGGACGGCAGCGAATTCGACGAGTTCAAGGCGCGCTATGGCACCACGCTGGTGTGCGGCTTTGCCCACATCTTCGGCCACAAGGTCGGCATCATCGCCAACAACGGCATCCTGTTCTCGGAGTCCGCGCTCAAGGGCACCCACTTCATCGAGCTGTGCTGCCAGCGCAAGATCCCTCTGGTCTTCTTGCAGAACATCACCGGCTTCATGGTCGGCCGCAAGTACGAAAACGAGGGCATCGCCCGCAACGGCGCCAAGATGGTGACGGCGGTGGCCACCGCCTCGGTGCCCAAGTTCACGGTCATCATCGGCGGCTCTTTCGGCGCCGGCAACTACGGCATGTGCGGCCGCGCGTTTTCGCCGCGCTTCTTGTGGATGTGGCCGAACGCGCGCATCTCGGTCATGGGCGGCGACCAGGCGGCGTCGGTGCTGGCCACCGTCAAGCGCGACGGTATCGAGGCCAGGGGCGGCAGCTGGACGCAGGAAGAAGAGGCCGCGTTCAAGCAGCCGATCAAGGAGCAGTACGAGCACCAGGGCCACCCGTACTACGCCACCGCGCGGCTGTGGGACGACGGCGTGATCGACCCGGCCGATACGCGCATGGTGCTCGGCCTTGGCATCTCGGCCGCGCTGAACGCGGAAATCGAGGACACCAAATTCGGTGTCTTCCGCATGTAAGGGGACGCTGCCATGGACTACCAGACCCTGCTTGTTTCCGTCACCGACAAGGTGGCCACCGTCACCCTGAACCGCCCGGACGTGCGAAACGCCTTCAACGAGACCTCGATCGCGGAACTGACGCTCGCCTTCGACGAACTGGGCCACGACGATGCCGTGCGCGCGATCGTGCTGGCCGCGAACGGCCCGGCCTTCTGCGCCGGGGCCGACCTGAACTGGATGAAGCAGATGGCCGGCTACTCGGACGCCGAGAACCAGGCCGACGCGATGCGCCTTGCCAGCATGCTGCGCACGATCTACTACTGCCCCAAGCCCGTTGTCGCCCGCGTGCAGGGCGACTGCTACGCAGGCGGCATGGGCCTGGTGGCGGCCTGCGACGTCGTGGTGGCGGCTGAGGGCGTCAACTTCTGCCTGTCCGAAGTGAAGCTCGGCCTGATCCCGGCCACGATCTCGCCCTACGTGATCAAGGCAATGGGCGAGCAGGTCGCACGCCGCTACTTCCTCACCGCCGAGCGCTTTGGCGCGCTCGACGCAAAGCGCATGGGCATGGCGCACGAGGTGGTGGTGCCGGAAGAACTGGACGCCACCATCGCCGCCATCGCCAAGGCGCTCGTCACCAACAGCCCCAACGCCGTGCGCGAAGCCAAGCGGCTCGTGCGCGAAGTGTCCGGCATGCCGATCGACGATGCCATGCTGGCCGACACGGCCGAGCGCATCGCCGCGATCCGTGCCTCTGGCGAGGGACGCGAAGGCGTCGCCTCGTTCCTTGAAAAACGCAAGCCCTCGTGGCTTACATGAAGCGTATTGGATTCGATTTTGAAGCAAGATTCATCAAGCTGGATCGCGCGGAGCCTGGCAAGCGTCTGGCACCCCTGCACCCAGATGCAGCACCACGAAGAGGTGCCGCTGATCGCGGTCAGCCACGGCAAGGGCGCCTGGCTGTACGACCATGAGGGCCGCCGCTACCTCGACGGCATCAGCTCGTGGTGGGTCAACCTGTTCGGCCACGCCAACCCGCGCATCAACGCGGCCCTGAAGGACCAGCTCGACAAGCTGGAGCACGCCATGCTCGCCGGCTTCACGCACGAGCCGGTGGTCGAGCTGTCCGAACAACTGTCGGCACTGACCGGGCACGCGCTCGGCCACGCCTTCTATGCATCCGACGGCGCATCGGCGGTCGAGATCGCGCTCAAGATGAGCTTTCACTACTGGCGCAACGCCGGCTATCCCAACAAGGGCGAGTTCGTGTGCCTGCAGGGCAGCTACCACGGCGAGACCGTGGGCGCGCTTGCGGTGACCGACGTCCCGCTGTTCAAGGAGGCCTACGGCCCCATGGTGCGGGCGGCGCACGTGGTGGCCTCGCCCGACATGCGCAACGCGATGGAGGGCGAATCGTCGCAGGACATCGCGCGCCGCGCCGCCGAGGACGTGGAGCGCCTGTTCGAAGAGCGCGGTGACAAGATCGCCGCGATGATCGTCGAGCCGCTGGTGCAGGGCGCGTCCGGCATGGCGATGTACGACCGCGTGTACCTCGAGATGATCCGCGAGCTGTGCAACCGCCACCACGTGCACCTGATCGCTGACGAGATCGCGGTCGGCTGCGGGCGCACCGGCACCTTCTTCGCCTGCGAGCAGGCCGGCATCTGGCCCGACTTCATGTGCCTGTCCAAGGGCATCAGCGGCGGCTACCTGCCGCTGTCGCTGGTGCTGACCACCGACCGCGTGTACGAAGCCTTCTACAGCGACGACATCCGGCGCGGCTTTCTGCATTCGCATTCGTACACCGGCAACCCGCTGGCCTGCCGCGCGGCGCTGGCCACGCTGCAGATCTTCCGCGAGGACGACGTATTACGGCGCAACCGCGAGCGCGCCACCAAGCTGGTGGCGGCGCTGGCCCCGCTGGCCGAACACGAGCGCACGCGCCACTTCCGCCAGCGCGGCATGATCTTCGCGTTCGACGCCATCGAGCCGGACCCGCAGCGGGCCTCGACCTTTGCGCGCCGCTTCTTCACGGTGGCGGCCGAAAACGAACTGCTGCTGCGCCCGATCGGGCGCACCGTGTACCTGATGCCGCCGTATGTGCTGGACGACGAGGAGATCGCGCTCCTTGGCGAACGCACCGCGCGCGTGTTCGACGCAGTGATCGCAGGCTGACCGATGGACCTGATCGCAAGCGTTGAAGAAAAGCTGGCGCAGCTTTCCGCGCAAAGCCTGACGCGCCGCCGCCGCGTGGCCGACACGCGCTGCGCGCCGCTGCAGGTGGTGGACGGGCGGCCCATGCTGGCATTTTGCAGTAACGACTACCTTGGCCTGGCCGCGCACCCGCGCGTGGTGGAGGCCCTGCGCGAAGGCGCGCAACTGTACGGCGTGGGCAGCGGCGCCTCGCACCTGATCAGCGGCCACAGCCGCGCGCACTGCCTGCTCGAGGAGCGCCTGGCGCACATGCTCTCGCCGTGGCTCAAGTCGCCACAGGCACTGTACTTCTCGACCGGCTACATGGCCAACGTGGCGGTGCTGACCACGCTGGGCATGGACAGCGGCGCGATGATCTTCTCGGAAGAGCTGAACCACGCCTCGCTGATCGACGGCGCGCGGCTGGCCCGGGCCGGCGTGTCGGTGTTCCCGCACGGGGACGTGGCCGCGCTGACCAGCCAGCTCGAGGCCAGCACGGCGGCTACCAAAATCGTCGTCACCGACAGCGTGTTCAGCATGGACGGCGACATGGCGCCGCTGCCGCAACTGCTGGCCGTGTGCGAGCGCCACGGCGCCTGGCTGGTGGTGGACGACGCCCACGGCTTTGGCGTGCTGGGCGAGAACGGCAGCGGGGCGCTCGAGCACTTCGCCCTGTCCTCGCCCAACCTGGTGTATGTGGGCACGCTGAGCAAGGCGGCCGGCGTGTCAGGCGCCTTCGTCGCCGCCCACCACAGCGTGGTCGAGCTGATGGTGCAGCGCGCCCGGCCCTACATCTACAGCACCGCCGCGCCGCCGGCGCTGGCGCACGCGCTGCTGACCAGTCTTGATATCATTGCCGGCGACGAGGGCAAGGCGCTGCGCGCGCACCTGGCCTCGCTGATCGCGCAGCTCGATACCGAACTGCGACTGGCGCGCTGGCGGCGCCCGGTGTCGCACACCGCGATCCAACCGGTCATCATCGGCAGCAATGACGAAGCGCTGCAGGCGGCGAGCGACCTGCATGCCCGCGGCATCTGGGTGCCGGGGATCCGACCGCCGACGGTGGCGCCCGGCACCGCACGCCTGCGCGTAACGCTGTCGGCTGCGCACACGCACGAAGAAGTCGCGCAGCTGACCGCCGCGCTGAACGACCTGGAAAGGACGTGACATGAGCTTCAACGACCCGCAAGAACCCGTCACCGCGCCCGTCACCGTGGTGCCGGCGACCACCGCGCCGCAGCAGGAACCCATTCCCGAGGCGCTGGCCGCCGAGGGCGTTCCCTCGCGCTTTGCCTGCTTTGTCACCGGCACCGATACCGAGATCGGCAAGACGCTGGTTTCAAGCGCCATGTTGCACAAGCTGGTGCAGGCCGGCCAGCGCGCCTGCGGCATGAAGCCGATCGCGGCCGGCGCCGTGATGCGCGAGGGCGTTCTCCACAACGAGGACGCCGACCTGCTCGCGGCCGCCGGCAACGTGCACCTGCCGCAGCACATCACCACGCCGTTCATGCTGCGCGAGCCGGCCGCCCCGCACGTGGCCGCCGCGCTCGAGGGCAAGACGATCGATCCGGTGACGATCCTCACCGCGTACGCCGAGATCCTGGCCGCGTCCGACGCCACCGTGGTCGAGGGCGTGGGCGGCTTTCGCGTGCCGCTCACCGACAGCTTCGACACCGCCGACCTGGCGGTGCAGTTCAACCTGCCGGTGATCCTGGTGGTCGGCCTGCGCCTGGGCTGCATCAGCCATGCGCTGCTCACCGCCGAAGCCATCATCAAGCGCGGCCTGGTGCTGGCCGGCTGGGTTGCCAACGAGGTAGACCCGGCCATGAGCTTCATTGACGAGAATATCGAGGCGATGGCGCAGCGCATCCCGGCCCCGCTGCTGGGCCGCGTGCCGCGCCTGCTTCACCCGTCGGCCGCAGCCGCTGCCGAATTCATCAACCTGTCGGGCGTGCCGGGCTGGCCGCCTGCCGGGTCCAGGTAAGACCAAAGGAATCAAGATGTCCCAAACCCAAGCCGTATCCCTGCACCGCCCGGTCACCATCAAGCAGCCGGAAAACGCGCCCTGGCCAGTGCCCGAGGTGCTCGCGCTGTTCGAGCTGCCGCTGCCTGAACTGATGTACCGCGCGCAGACGGTCCACCGCGCCAACTTCCCCGAGGGCGACGTGGAACTGGCCACGCTCCTGTCGATCAAGACCGGCGGCTGCGAGGAAGACTGCGGCTACTGCCCGCAGGCCGCGCGCTATGACACCGGGGTGGAAGCGAAGAAGATCCTGGAACTGGACACCGTGCTCGACGCGGCGCGCCAGGCCAAGGCCAACGGCGCCACCCGCTTTTGCATGGGCGCCGCGTGGCGCAGCCCGAAAGAGCGCGACATGGAAAAGGTCGAGGCGATGGTGCGCGAAGTGAAGGCGCTGGGCCTGGAAACCTGCGCCACGCTCGGCATGCTGGAAGAGGGCCAGGCCGAACAGCTCAAGAAAGCGGGCCTGGACTATTACAACCACAACATCGACACTTCGCCCGACTTCTACGGCGACATCATCTCGACCCGCCAGTACCAGGACCGTTTGGATACGCTGGGCCGCGTGCGCCAGGCCGGGCTGAAGATCTGCTGCGGCGGCATCGTGGGCATGGGCGAAACGCGCGAGCAGCGCGCCGGCCTGATCTCGCAGCTGGCCAACCTGAACCCGTACCCGGAGTCGGTGCCGATCAACCACCTCGTGCAGGTGGAAGGCACGCCGCTGCACGGCCTGCCGCCGCTGGACCCGCTGGAATTCGTGCGCACCATTGCGGTGGCGCGCATCACCATGCCGCAAGCGCGGGTGCGCCTGTCCGCCGGCCGCCGCGAGCTGGGCGAGGCGGTACAGGCCATGTGCTTCATGGCCGGCGCCAACTCGATCTTCTACGGCGACAAGCTGCTCACCACCGACAACCCGGAAGCGAACGACGACCGCGCGTTGCTGGCCAAGCTGGGCCTGCCCACGCGCGCGGCCACGCTCGACTCGGTGCAGAAGGAGAGCTGCGGCTGCTGATCCCGTTCGGTGGGCGGATTTCCGGCCACCGTACCAAACCTAACAATAAATAACGAGACCACCATGTTCACAAAAATCCTCATCGCCAACCGTGGCGAAATCGCCTGCCGTGTCGCCGCCACCGCGCGCCGCATGGGCATTCGCACCGTCGCCGTCTACTCGGAAGCCGACGCAGGCGCCAAGCACGTTGCTGTTTGCGATGAGGCGGTGTTGATCGGACCGGCCGCGGCCAAGGAAAGCTACCTGTGCGGCGACAAGATCATCGCCGCGGCCAAGACCACCGGTGCGCAGGCGATCCACCCGGGCTACGGCTTCCTTTCCGAGAACGCCGAGTTTGCGGACGCAGTTGCTGCGGCAGGCCTGGCCTTCATCGGCCCGCCGGCCAGGTCGATGCGCGCGATGGGCTCCAAGTCCGCCGCCAAGCAGCTGATGGAAGGCGCCAACGTGCCGCTGGTGCCGGGCTACCACGGCGACGAGCAGGACGCCGCCTTCCTGCAGCGCCAGGCCGACCGCATCGGCTACCCGGTGCTGCTCAAGGCCAGCGCCGGCGGCGGCGGCAAGGGCATGCGCGTGGTCGAGCGTTCCGAGGATTTCGCCGCCGCGCTGGCCTCGTGCAAGCGTGAGGCGATCAGCTCCTTCGGCGACGACAAGGTGCTGGTCGAAAAATACCTGACCCGCCCGCGCCACATCGAAATCCAGGTGTTCGCGGACACGCACGGCAACTGCGTCTACCTGCACGAGCGCGACTGCTCGGTGCAGCGCCGCCACCAGAAGGTGCTGGAGGAAGCGCCGGCCCCGGGCATGACGCTCGAGCGCCGCATGGCGATGGGCGAAGCGGCCGTTGCGGCAGCGCGCGCCGTCGGCTACGTGGGCGCGGGCACGGTGGAGTTCATCGCCAACCAGGACGGCAGCTTCTACTTCATGGAGATGAACACCCGCCTGCAGGTGGAGCATCCGGTGACCGAAATGATCACCGGGACCGACCTGGTGGAATGGCAGATCCGCGTGGCCGCCGGCCAGCCGCTGCCGAAACAACAGGCCGAGCTGGCCATCAACGGCCATGCGATCGAGGCGCGCGTGTATGCCGAGAATCCGGAGAAGGGCTTCCTGCCGTCGATCGGCACGCTGCGCCACATGGGCACCCCGGCCGCCGTCGAGTTCGAGCTGGGCGGCACGCCCGGCCTGCCAGCCGCCGTGCGCATCGACTCGGGCGTGCGCGAAGGCGACGCGATCTCGCCGTTCTACGATCCGATGATCGCCAAGCTGATCGTCTGGGGCGCCGACCGTACGCAGGCACTGGCGCGCATGTCGCAGGCGCTGTCCGAATTCCAGATCGTGGGGCTGGCGACCAACATCGCCTTCCTCAAGCGCCTGATCGAAAGCGACGCGTTCGCGAGCGCGGATCTCGACACCGGCCTGATCGAGCGTAATGGCGAGGCGCTGTTCCCGCAGGCAAAGGCTGCCCCGGCCGCAGCGCTGGCGCTGGCCGCCCTGTCGCTGGTGGAATCGGAAAAGGACAAGTCCGCGAGCGTGGCCGCCAACCCGGCCGACCCGTGGGGCCAGGCGCTGGGCTGGCGCATGAACGGCGCGTACCAGCGCCAGCTCTCGTTCACCGACGATTACGCGGCCGGGACCGAGGCGAAGGCGTACAACGTGAAGCTGACCTACCGCGCGCACGGCTGGGACATCGAGATGGCGGGTGTATCGTCCAGGCTCGAACTGGTGGCGCGCAACGGCGCCGAGCTGTCGATCCGCCTTGGCGACACCGCCTGCCACGGCAGCGTGCGGCGCGACGGCGAAGTGTTCCACGTCTTCACCGGCGGACGCCACTACACGCTGGGCTACAACGACCCGATGGCCCACGCGGGCGAACATGAAACCGGCGGCGGCCGCCTGACCGCGCCGATGCCGGGCAAGGTGGTCGCGGTGATGACCGAGGCCGGCGCCGAAGTGAAGAAAGGCCAGCCGCTCGTGATCATGGAAGCGATGAAAATGGAGCATACGATTTCCGCGCCGTCCGATGGCGTGGTCGAAGAAGTGCTCTACCAGGTCGGCGACCAGGTCGCGGACGGCGCGCCGCTGCTGGCCTTCAAGGCTGCGGCCTGAAGGAACCGGGGATGCGCATCCTGCTGTTCCGCGCCGACGGCGTGATCCAGCCGTGGGTGGACGAGTTCGCGGCCGTCATGCCGCAGGTCGAAACGGTCGTCTGGCGCGAAGGCGAGCCGCATGCGCCCTGCGATTACGCGGTGCTGTGGGCGCCCACGCCTGCGCTGCTGGAACAGCTGGCGCACGTGAAGGCGGTCTTCCTGATGGGCGCCGGGGTGGACGCGCTGCTGCGCTTTGGCGGCGCGCTGCCCGACGTGCCGATCATTCGCCTCGGCGACGCCGGCATGGGCATGCAGATGGCCGAGTACGTGGCGCACGCGGTGCTGCGGTATTTTCGCCGCTTCGACGAATACGAACAGCTCGCACGCCGCAACGAGTGGAAGCCACTGCCGGCCTTCGACAAGCGCGAATTTGCGGTCGGCGTCATGGGCATGGGCAAGCTTGCGCTGCCCGTGATCGACACGCTGCGCCATTTCGGCTTTCCCGTGCGGGCCTGGAGCCGCAGCCACAAGCAGCTGGACGGCGTGGCCTGCTTTGCGGGCGCACAGCAGCTCGACGACTTCCTGCGCGGCGCGCGCGTGCTGGTGTGCATGCTGCCGCTCACGGCCGACACGGCGCGCCTGCTGGACCGGCAGCGGCTGTCGCTGCTGGCGCAAGGGGCCTGTCTCATCAACGTATCGCGCGGCGCCATCGTGGACGAGCACGACCTGCTTGCGCTGGTCCGGTCCGGCCACGTCGCCGGCGCCACGCTCGACGTGTTCGCGGGCGAGCCGCTGCCAGCCGGGCATCCGTTCTGGCAGGAGCCGCGCATCAGCATCACGCCGCACATTTCGGCGCTCACGCTGCGGCCCGAAGCGGTGCGCCAGATCGCAGCAAAAATCGAAGCCCTCGAACAGGGCCAACCTGTCGACGACGTGGTCGACCGCAACCGGGGATATTGAGATGAACAGCCAACCGAACCTGCCGCGCAAGGTCAAGATCGTTGAGGTGGGGCCGCGCGACGGCCTGCAGAACGAGAAGGAAAACGTGCCGGCGCCGGTGAAGATCGAACTGGTGGACCGCCTGTCGCGCGCCGGCTTTGCCAACATCGAGGCGGCGTCCTTCGTTTCGCCCAAGTGGGTGCCGCAGATGGCCACCAGCAGCGAGGTCATGGCCGGCATTGCGCGCCGCCCGGGCACCCTCTACTCGGCGCTCACGCCCAACATGCAGGGATTCGAGGCGGCGCTGGCGGCCGGCGCGGGCGAAGTGGTGATCTTCGGCGCGGCATCGGAAGCGTTCTCGCAGCGGAACATCAACTGCTCGATCGCCGAATCGATCGCGCGCTTCGAGCCGGTGGCCAAGGCCGCCAAGGCCAACGGGCTGCGCCTGCGCGCCAGCATCAGCACCGCGTTCGGCTGCCCATACCAGGGCGAGGTGCCGCTCGACGCGGTGGCCGACGTGGTGGCGCGCATGCGCGATCTGGGTTGCGACGAGATCGACATTGCCGACACGATCGGCGTATCCACCCCGCGCAAGACCCAGGCGGTGATGCTGCGCGCGGCGCAGAAATTCCCGCTGGAGCGCTTGTCGGGCCACTTCCACGATACCTACGGCCAGGCGCTGGCCAACATCTATGCCAGCATGGAAGTGGGTGTGGCGATCTTCCACTCGTCGGTGGCGGGCCTGGGCGGCTGCCCTTACGCCAAGGGCGCCACCGGCAACGTGGCCAGCGAGGACGTGCTGTACATGATGCACGGGCTGGGGATCGAAACCGGCGTGGACCTGGACCAGGTGGTCGATGCCGGGCAGTTCATCTCGCAACACCTGGGGCGCAAGGCGGTGAGCCGGGCGGGCAACGCGATTGCGGCCAAGCGGGCCGGCTAACCCGATCTACCTGAACATCAAACATCGTCGTCCCGGCGAACGCCGGGACGACGGTCTTTAAGCTAACGTGATCCCGCGTGCCGCTCATTTGATCCGCATTCAATAGCCCCACACCTCCCCTCGCTAGGCTAGCGTCTCGGCAGCCTGGTGAGGGAACCATGACCGCGATCGCTGAACGCATTACCGGCAGCAAGGAACAGACCCGGCAGACGTTCGTGGTCGTTCTCGGCGTCTATTTCCTCCTTCAAATCCTGATTCGCCTGCTGCAAGGCGGCGCGGTGGAGATGGACGAGGCCGAGCAGATTTTCTACGCCCAACATTTCCAGCTCGGCTACGAAAACCAGCCGCCGCTCTACACCTGGCTGCAGGCACTGGTGTTCCACGCCGTGGGGGTCAGCCACCTGGGCCTGGCCATTGCCAAGAACATCTTCATGTTCGTGCTGTATTACAGCCTGTACCGCACGGCGCGCATGCTGCTGGGCACGCTCGGCGCGGCGGTGGTGTCCTCGTCGCTGATCATGATCGTCACGCTCGGCTGGGAGGCGCAGATCGACCGCACCCATTCCATCCTCGCCACCGCCGTGGGCGGTGCCTCGCTGTGGACCTACTACACGTTGCTCGAGCACCCGAGCAAGCGGCGGCGCGCCCTGCTGGGCGTGCTGTTCGGGCTCGGGATGCTGTCGAAGTACAACTTCCTGTTGTTCGTGATCGGCCTGGCCGGCGCCAGCCTGCTGGTGCGCGAGCACCGCCGCATCGTGTGGACCCGCGACGTGTGGATCACCCCGGCCGTCGGCCTGCTGCTCGTACTGCCGCACGCGTGGTGGTTTTTCCAGCAAATCCACGTCGCCACCGCCGAAACGCTGCGCAAGATGCACGAGGGCGGGGCGCCCACCACCTACGGCAAGAACGTGTTGCTCGGGCTGCGCCACTTCTTCATGAGCCTGCTGTCGTTCGGCACGCCGCTGTGGGTGCCGCTCGCCTTCGCGTGGCGCGGGCGGCGGCCCGGCACGCCACGCTGGGAAGCGACCGACGTGCGCTTTTTCTTCTGGCTGTATGCGGCCGGCCTTGGCACGGTGGCGGCGCTCGTGCTCACCGGTGAACTGATCCATATACAAAGCCGGTGGCTGCAACCCCTGCTGTTTTCGGTGCCGCTCGGCTTCTTCGTATTCTTCCCTCCGGCGAGCGACCGGGTGTACCGCAGGATGCTCGTGACGCTGGGGCTGTTCGCCGTGGTGCTGGTCAGCGCGCTCGCGTTCCGGCCACAGCTGCAGGCAGGGCTTGGCCGGCACCCGCGCATCCAGCAGCCCTATGACCAGCTGGCGCGCGAGATTGCGCACCGCTTTCCGGACGTGGACGTGTTCGCCGTGCAGGATCGTTTCGTGGGCGGGAATATCCGGTTGCAGTTCCCCGGCAAGCCGGTGGTGCTGCTGGCAGATGCTTGCGCGCAGCAGGGCCGTATCCTGCTGCTGTCCGGAGACGGCTTTGACGACCGGCCCCGTGTGCCGCTGCCGGCCTGCCCAAACTTCACGGTGGCCGGGAGCGGACAGCTCGCCGAACAGTCGGTGTTGCACCCGCGCGAAACAACGGTGTTCGACTACGCCTGGGTGCTGGCTGCGCCGCCATCCCGGTAGGGCCACATTGTGCGCACCCTACCGGACGCGCCCGCATCAGAAAGCAAAAAAGCCGACGCGCAAGACGTCGGCTTTCCTGTAAAACTGGTCGGAGTACAAGGATTCGAACCTTGGACCCTCTGGTCCCAAACCAGATGCGCTACCGGGCTGCGCTACACTCCGAGGAGGGGCATCATAACGGCTGGGGTCCTGCCGGTCAAGGAGCGCGCGCAACCGCGAGTGGTCAAAACACCAACCACAGGCCCGCCGGGCTTACTCGCCCTTCATGCGCAAGGCCCGCTCGTACAGCGCGTTTTTCTTCAGGCCGGTGATTTGCGCCGCCAGGCTGGCCGCCTGCTTGACGCTGCATTCGGACAGCAGGATCTGCAGGATGCGCTCGGCGTCGGCCTCGGCGGCGTCGGACGCTTGCGGCGCGCCTTCGACCAGCACCACGAACTCGCCGCGCTCGCGGTTGGCGTCCGACTTGATCCACGCCATCGCCTCGCCCAGCGGGCAGCGGTGGATTTCCTCGAACAGCTTGGTCAGCTCGCGCGCGAACACCACCTGCCGGCTTGGCTCGAACGCGGCGGCCAGCGCCTGCACGCATTCGTCGATGCGGTGCGGCGCCTCGTAGAACACCAGCGTGGCCGGCACCCGCGCCAGCTCCGCCAGTTCCGCCTCGCGCTGTTTTGCCTTGGCCGGCAAGAAGCCGACGAAGTAGAACCGGTCGTTCACCAGCCCCGCGGCCGACAGCGCCGTCACCGCCGCGGACGGGCCGGGCAGGGGTACGACGCGCAATCCGGCGGTGCGCACCGCGTCCACGATGCGCGCGCCCGGGTCGGACACGGCCGGCGTGCCGGCGTCCGACACCAGCGCCACGCGCTCCCCGGCGACCAGGCGCGCGATGAGTTTTTCGGCCACCTCGCGCTCGTTGTGCTGGTGCGCCGCCAGCATTTGCTTGTTCATGCCGAACCGCGCAAGGAGCGCGCCGGTCTTGCGTGTATCCTCGCACGCGACCACGTCGGCCAGCGCCAGCAGGTGCAGCGCGCGCAGCGTGATGTCGGTCACATTGCCGATCGGTGTGGCCACCACGTACAGCGTCGCAGTAGGATAGGACTGCTGGGCTGCCTCGTGGATCACGGGAAGTTGGGCGATCTGGCTGGGCTGGGATTCACTCATGTCGGGGTTGCGATGCAAATTACTCGTCTCGAAGGCCTGCTGGCCGCGCTCGCGCTGGCGCTGCTGGCCGGCTGCGCGGCGCCATGCGGCGCGCCGGGCCGATTGTGCGCGCCCGCGGAGCCAAACACAAGCATGTTGGCAAAACTGCCAGTCCAGCCGCCGGCGAGCGCGTTCGCGCGCCCCAGCGCCGCCCAGCAAGAAGCGCCCGCACCGCCCGCGCCTGTGGCCGGCCCGCTGCGCATCGCCCTGCTGGTGCCCTTGCAGTCGCAAACCCTGGCGCTGCCGGCCACGGCCGTGCGCGACGGTTTCCTGGCAGCCTGGCAGCACGACCGCGCCGGGGTCGAGGTGGACGTGGTCGGCACCGGCGACGACGTGGCGCAGGTGCTCGACGCCTACCGCCTGGCCGCCGCCAGCCACGACCTCGTGGCCGGTCCGCTGGCGCGACCTGCGGTGAACGCGCTGGCCGCAAGCGGCACGCTCGCGCGCCCCACCATCGCCCTGAACCACCCGGACCCCGGCGTGACGCTGCCGCCCAACATGCTGGTGATCGGCCTGTCGACCGAGGACGAGGCCCGCCAGGTGGCTGACTGGGCCGCGCGCGAGCACCCGGCAGGACGAGCCCTGGTGCTGGCCGGCGACCAGGCCTGGCAGCAGCGCATGGCGCAGGGCTTCGAGCAGCGCTGGAGCGAGCTGGGCAGGAACAGCCACCTGGCTGAACTGCCCGCCACCGACGGCAAGGTGGACCGCGACGCGATCGACCTGGTGCGCACGCAGATGGAAATCGACCCGCCGGAACTGATCTTTGCCGCACTCGACGCCGGCCAGCTGCGCCAGGTGCGCGCCGTGCTCGGCACCGCCGTCGCCTGCTATGCCGCCTCGCCCGCCAACCCGGGGCGCGACACGGGCGAGCCGATGGCCGAGCTGAACGGCGTGCGCCTGCTCGACCTGCCGTGGGAGGTCGAGCCAGCGCACCAGGCGGTGATGGTCTATCCGCGCTGGCTGGAGTCCGGCCACACGCTCGACATGGACCGGCTGTACGCGCTGGGCATCGATGCCTACCGGGTCGCGCTGGCGCTCGCGCGCGCGCCCAACGCGCCGGTCGAGCTCGACGGCGTGACCGGCAAGCTGGCCGCCAGCCTGTCCGGCAACCCGGCGTTCCGGCGCGCTGAAGCGGCCGTGGTGGTCCGCGACGGCAAGTTCGAAGCCGCGGGGCCCTGAAGGATGCGCCTGCCGGGCTTGTCAAAGAAACAGGAGCAGGGCCAGCGCTGGGAACAGGTGGCGCAGGCGCACCTGGAACGCCACGGCCTGCGACTGGTCCAGGCCAACTTCCGCTGCAAGGCCGGCGAGATCGACCTGGTGATGCGCGACGGCGCCACCCTGGTGTTCGTCGAGGTGCGCCAGCGCGCCGCCCGTGCCCACGGCGGCGCCGCGGCCAGCATCACCCCAACCAAAGTGCGCCGCCTGGTGCGCGCCGCCGAGCTCTACCTGTTGCGCTTTCCGCGCACGCCGCCCTGCCGTTTCGACGTGGTCGCGATCGACGCCGGCCAGCTCGACTGGATACGCAATGCCATTGAAGTGTAAGCAATTTTTACCGGCATTGCCTGCCTTCACCTTTCCACTGCACTATAATCTCTGGCCATGAATACCCAACGCATCCTTGCACATTTCCAGGAAAGCGCCGACCTCAAACTGAAGTCGGCCGCAGCCCTGTCACAACCGATTTCGCAGGCGGTCGAACTGATGTTCACGGCCCTGTCCAACGGCAACAAGATCCTCGCTTGCGGCAACGGCGGCTCGGCGGCCGACTGCCAGCACTTTGCGGCCGAGCTGGTCGGCCGTTTCGAGCGCGAGCGCTTCCCGCTGCCGGCACTGGCTTTGACCACCGACACATCGATCCTGACGGCGGTCGGCAATGATTACAGCTACAAGGATGTGTTCGCCAAACAGGTGCAGGCGTTCGGCCAGGCCGGCGATATCCTCTTGGCTATTTCCACTTCGGGCAATTCGGCCAACGTGCTGGCCGCGGTGGAAAGTGCGCTCGAGCGCGAAATGCGCGTCGTCGCGCTGACCGGCAAGGACGGCGGCCAGCTGGCCAAGATGCTGACCGATGCCGACGTGCACATCAACGTGCCGCACAGCCGCACGGCGCGCATCCAGGAAGTCCACCTGGTCACGATCCACTGCATTTGCGACGGCATCGATGTCGCCCTTTTTGGAGGAGATGAGGAATGAATACCCGACTGTCGAACGTGCTCTCGAAAGCCGTGCTGTGCGCCGCGCTGGCGGCCTCGCTGTCCGGCTGCGTCGAAATGATGGTCGGCAGCGCCGTGATGGGCGCGGTGGCCACCGCCGACCGCCGCACGCTGGGCGCGCAAACCGAGGACAAGGCGATTGCCGTCAAGGGCGAAGTGCGCGTGGCCAAGATCGTGGGCGACGCCGGCCATGTCAACGTGACCAGCTACAACCGCAAGGTGCTGCTCACCGGCGAGGTGAAGGACGAGGCGATGAAGGCCGCCGCCGAGCGCGAAGTGCGCGCCATCGACAACGTCGTCTCCGTGACCAACGAACTGGAAGTGGCCGGCGCGTCGAGCTACACCTCGCGCTCCAACGACACGCTGATCACCACCAAGGTCAAGGCCAGCCTGGTCGACAAGAAAACCGTCTCGGCCGTGTCGTTCAAGGTCGTCACCGAACGCGGCAACGTGTACCTGATGGGCATCGTCACCCAGCGCGAAGGCAACATCGCGGCCGAGGTGGCGCAGGGTGTGTCGGGCGTGCAACGCGTGGTCAAGATCTTCGAATACATCAGCGAGGAAGACCTGAAGGCAATGCAGGCGCAGAACGGCCAGGCTGCCTCGTAAATCTGCAACCGCATCAATGCCGCCAACGGGCAACGAGGCTATAATCGGCACGTTGCCCGATTTTTTTGCACCCACATCATGAACGCTCCGGCCACCAAACGCTCCTGGATTCCCTACGCCGCCATCGGCGCGGCCGTGCTCGTCATCGGCGGCATCGGCTACCAGACCCTCACGCGCGAGGTCAAGGCGCCGGACGTCACCTTCATCAGCATCGACGGCCAGAAGATCAGCAGCCAGGATCTGCGCGGCAAGGTGGTCATGGTGAACTTCTGGGCCACCTCGTGCGCCACCTGCATCAAGGAGATGCCGGGCATGATCGACACCTACAACAAGTTCAAGGGCCAGGGCCTGCAATTTGTTGCGGTGGCAATGAGCTACGACCGCCCCGACTACGTGCTCAACTATGCCCAGACGCGCAAGCTGCCGTTCAAGGTCGCGCTCGATTCCGGCGGCGACCTGGCCAAGCAGTTCGGCGACGTGGCCATGACCCCGACCACCTTCGTGATTGGCAAGCACGGCGAAATCCTCAAGCGCTACGTGGGCGAGCCGGAATTCAATGGCCTGCACCAGCTGCTGCAGAAGGCGCTCGCCTCCAGCTGATCTTCGCGTTCACGCCACAGCACGCCTGAGCTAACTCAAACCGGCTCCGGTTCGTTCGTCCAATCTTGACGCATCCCTTGACTGCCCGGGCACGCGCGTGCTCGCGGAGGAGGCGTGATGCGCAAGCTTTCCAGCAGTTTTGTTCCGGCGGCCGTACTCGCAGCCCTGGCCGCCTGTTCCGCCGAGCGCCCGGTGCCGGGCGAGGCGGTCGTCATCCATTACCAGCACGTGGCCAACGCGCACGAGGTACGCTTCCGCGCCCCGCCCGCGCCGCCGGCCCGCGCCGCCGGCTTCGTGGTGCCGCGCTACCGCCAGGGCTTCTGGGCCATTTTTGTGCTGTGCAGCCTGGACGCGCGCGGACGCAGCCTGCCCAGCTTCGTGTATGACGTCAACAATTTCCGCGTCGATTACGGCGGCGACAGCTGGGGACCGCTATTCCCCTACAGCCTGCGCTACGAGGATTCCGCCTGGCTCAACGGCGCCCAGGACACCCCGGTGCTGGCCGGCGCGATCGCCGGCGAACTGCAGCAGGGGCCGAGCCTGCAGGTGTTCCAGCCAGGCTTTTACCCGACACTGAACTACCGCATCGCGCTGTTCGTGCCGCGCGGGCTGGACGACTACGGGGGCGACCAGCTCGGCCTGCGCTACCTCGGGCAACGCACCGTTTTGCTGGGTAACGGCTACCCGCCCTACGACATCCCGGCGGTGGGCGGCAACGCGGCGGGCGTGGCCTCGCGCTGCCTGCCGTGATTCACCAGCGGCGGCGCTTGTCGGGGCGCTTGCGCGCCGCCGCGTTCTGCTGCTGCAGCAACGAATCCACGCGCTCGGACGCCTCGCGCGCCAGCTCCTGCGCCAGCTCGGTGCTGGGAAAGTATTCCGGCACGCGGTAGCCCAGCCAGGCATAGGCCGAATACATGCGGCAGGTGTCCTCCACCTCCTGCAGGTTTTGCCACAGCAGCGAGTCCGGATGCGGCTGCAGCGGGCACACCTTCTTCTTCGCCAGCGACAGCGCCCAGTGCTCCCACGCACTTTGCAGCACCGGCACCTTGGTCGACACCGGCACCAGCGACAGCGTGAACTTCTCCGCCACCGACAGCGGCAGCGTGTCCAGCCACTCGGCGCGCTCGTTCTGCTCCTCGGTGATCTTGGGGAAGAAGAAACCGTCCGGCACGTCGATGTTGTGGACAAAGCGCTTGAGCAGCTTGACCAGCGAGGTTTCGCCGGTCACGGCCGAGATGCGGTGCAGCTGCTCGAGCGAGGGCGCCACCGCAAACCCGCTGGACGGCACCGGCGGCACCTTTTCGCGCAGCAGCGCGCGCATGATCTCGTGCGTGTCGTCGTCATAGCCGGCGACAAAGCCTTCCTCGTGCACGCCAAAGCGCCCGGCGCGGCCGGCGATCTGGCGCGCCAGCGCGGCCGAGATCTCCTCTTCCTCGACACCGTTGTACTTGATCGCGGTGGTCATCACGATGCGCTGGATCGGCAGGTTCAGGCCCATCGCCAGCGCGTCGGTGCCCACCACCACGTCAGCCTGCCCCTCGCGAAAGCGCGCGGCCTGCGCACGCCGCACTTCCGGCGACAGGTTGCCGTACACGGTGGCCACCGACAGGCCCATCTCGGTGATCATGTCACGCCACATCAGCACCTCGCGCCGCGAGAACGCGATCACCGCGTCGCCACGGCGCAGGTTGCGCAGCTTGCGCACCGCGCCCGGCTCCATCGACAGCGGCGCCTTGCGCTTCAGGACGTGCACCTCGAGCTCGCATTCGAGCCGCGCCGCCAGCGCCTCCACCGCGCGCCGCGCCTCAGGGGCCCCGACCAGGTACACCACTTGGGCCGGCGCCCCGCACACGGCGGCGGTCCAGGCCGCGCCGCGATCACGGTCGGACAGCATCTGGATCTCGTCGATCACTGCCACTTCCACCGGGGTTTTGGTGTCGAGCATCTCGACGGTGGACGCCACGTGCGTCGCGCCTTCCGCGAGCCGGCGCTCTTCGCCGGTGATGAGGCTCACCTTCAGGTCCTGGCCGTGCGGCTTTGCTTCCAGCAGGCGTTCGTAGTTCTCCAGTGCCAACAGGCGCAGCGGGGCCAGATAGACGCCGCTCCTGGCGTTGGCCAGCGCTTCCATCGCGCGGTGCGTCTTGCCCGAGTTGGTCGGCCCCAGCAAGGCGATGAAGCGGCGCCGCATCTTGCTCGCCGCTTCGAAGGTCTGCGGGTATTCTGCCAGGTTGATGCTTTCCTTGGTGCGCGCCGCGTGGCGCTCTTCCTCTTCGCGCTCGACAGCGTGGGCCAGGCGTTGCGAGATGCGGTCGAACACGTACTCGGCCGGCTCCGAGGTTTCCAGCTCGTTCAGCACGTGCAGGAACAGCATCGGGTCCCAGCCCACCTCGTCGGCGCGGTCGGCGATGTCGGCGACGAACTCCTCGGCCTGGCGGCGCAGTTCCTCGATGTCACGCTCGCCCGCGCGCTCCTCGATCAGTGCGCGGCGCGCCGACAGGTCGAGCTTGCGCCACTTGCTTGGCTTGGCCAGCACGCCGCGGCTGGGCACCAGCTTGTAGGGCACGCGCAGGCCCTCGTAGCGCGCCTCGCCGCGAAAGCGCAGGAACACGCGGCCTTCCATCTTGACCAGCTCGATGCCGCGCTCGGCCAGCTGGAGGTCGTGCTCGAGCAGGGCGTCGTCGCCGCTGGTGGTATCGGGCTCGTCGTGGGTGCGGGAGTTGTTCATGGGTTCACTATAGCGCGGCGGGAGGGGGTGTTCTGTGCGGGTGTGAACGGTGACCGAAGTCGGTTACTCTCGCACGTCGTCCCCGCGCAGGCGGGGACCCATAGACAGCTTGAGTTGTCGAAACGTGACGCCGCAGGCCTGCTAGCTCAGCATGGGTCCCGGCCTTCGCCGGGACGACGTGCGGGGGCAGCGGATTACAGGAAGCGGGCGAGCAAGGCCTTGTCGAACTTGCCATCCAGCTCAATGCGCACCAGGTGCCCGCTACCCGGCGCCACCTCGATCGGCTTGCCTTCCACGTCCAGCATGCGCTCCAGCTTCACCTCGGCATTGCCGGACGGGTGGATCACCTCGATCCGGTCACCCACCGCGAAGCGGTTCTTCACCTCGACCGTCGCCCAGCCGCCCTCGACCGCCTGCACGTCGCCCACGTACTGGCTGCGGTTCGCCTCCGACGCGCCGCGCATGTAGTTCTGGTGGTCCTGCGTGTGGTGGCGCTGGTAGAACCCGTCCGTGTAGCCGCGGTTCGCCAGCCCCTGCAGCTGCCCCAGCAGGTCGATGTTGAACGGCCGTCCCGCCACCGCGTCGTCGATCGCCTGCCGGTACACCTGCGCGGTGCGCGCCACGTAATACAGCGACTTGGTGCGGCCCTCGACCTTGAGCGAATCGACGCCGATCTTCACCAGCCGCTCCACGTGCTCCACCGCGCGCAGGTCCTTCGAATTCATGATGTAGGTGCCGTGCTCGTCTTCCATCACCGGCATCAGCTCGCCGGGACGCTCGGATTCCTCGATCAGGTACACGCGCTCGGCCAGCGGGTGGCGCGGCATCTCGCCCAGCGACGAGAACGATTGCTGCTCGGCCTGCTCCAGCGCCTGACGGTAGTTGAAGCTGATCGATTCGGGTGCGATGCGGGCGATGTCGCCGGTCGCGTCTTCTTCCGCATTCTGGACCTTGTAGTCCCAGCGGCAGGAGTTGGTGCAGGTGCCCTGGTTGGCGTCGCGGTGGTTGAAATAGCCCGACAGCAGGCAGCGCCCGGAGTAGGCGATGCACAGCGCGCCATGCACGAACACCTCGATCTCCATTTCCGGACAGCGCTGCTTGATCTCCTCGACCTCGTCCAGCGACAGCTCGCGCGACAGGATCACGCGGGTCAGGCCCTGGCGGTGCCAGAACTTCACGTCCGCCCAGTTGACCGCGTTGGCCTGCACCGACAGGTGGATCGGCACCTCCGGCCACTTGTCGCGCACCATCATGATCAGGCCGGGGTCGGCCATGATCAGCGCATCCGGCTTCATCTCGATCACCGGCTCCATGTCCTTCAGGTAGGTCTTCAGCTTGGCGTTGTGCGCGAAGATGTTGCTGGCGACAAAGAACTTCTTGCCGCGCGCGTGGGCCTGGTCGATGCCCTGCTTGAGCGCGGCATGGGTCGAAAAATCGTTGTTGCGCACGCGCAGGCTGTAACGCGGCTGGCCGGCGTACACGGCGTCGGCGCCAAAATCGAAGGCGGCGTGCATCTTCGCCAGCGAGCCGGCGGGCAAAAGGAGTTCGGGAGCGGTCGTCATGACGCGAGGGTGCTTGAGGAAAGAACCCTCGATTATAACCAAGCGTCAAGCGGAACCGAAGAGCAGCAGGCGTGTCTGCAACGCATCTTGCCGTCAGACTGTGGGGTTACTCCTACGGTCATTGGCGAACTCTTCCTATTTCGAGCGCCCGCTTCCGCTCGCAGTATGTGGAATTCCCAAAAACAGAAGGAGGAATACCGATGAAGCCCTATCAAACTTTGCTGCTGGGCAGCCTGATGGCGTTCGCACTCGCAGCGTGCAGCTCGACGGACACCTACAACGGCCGCAGCAGCGGCTCGTCGATGAGCAGCGGAACGAGTTCCGGCTCGTCGATGGACAGCGGCGCATCCTCGACGGCCACCGGCGTAACCACCTCGGGCGGCACCACCGGCAATAGCAATACCAGCTCGGGCACCGGCACCACCGGCACCGGCACGACCACCGGCACCTCGACCAACAATGGTAACGACGGCCGCTAAGCTCCCCCGGGCTGGCCTGTCCAGCCCGGGCGGGCGCGGGTTCGCTAGTTCCCCGCCTGGCTTGCGGCCGCGGCCACGGTGGCAGGCCGCTCGGGGTTGAGCACCACCTGCACGTAGTTGTCCACCTTGAAGTAGCGCTGCGCGGCGGCGCGGATGTCAGCCGCCGTCATCGCATCCACATCGTCCATCACCTTGAGGATCCGGTCGGGATCGGTGCCGTCGAGCACAGACGCCTGCAAGCGCTGCATCCAGTAGACGTTTTCGCGCAGCGAACGCTGGTTGCGCTGGCGCCAGTTGGTCTTCACCTTCGCCAGTTCCGCCTCGTCGGGGCCGGCCGTCTTGAGCCGTTCGATCTGCTCGAACAGCGCAGCGACCACCTTGTCCATTTTCTCGGGGCCGGTCGGGATCAAGCCGCTGATCACATAGTGCTCGTACGGGATCTTGCGCACGGCACCCGATATTTGCGCCCCGTAGATGAGACCGAGGTTGGTGCGCAGTACCTCGTACAGGCGCAGGTTCATCACCTCCATGAGTGCCGCCATGCGCAAGCTTTCCTGCTCGGACCAGGCGGCCGGGCCGGTAAAGGTCACGGACAAGATGCTCTTCTGCTCGACTCCGCCCAGCACTTCCTTCTTGACCACGCCGGTCACGGGGCGCAGGCCGACATCGCGGTAAGCGACCGTCAGCTCAGAGGTCGGCAATGTCGCCAGATAGGTCGCCAGCAGCGGCTTGAGCTTGGCGACATCGAAACTGCCGACAAGGACGAACGTCATGCCCTTGGCGCTGGAAAAGCGCTGCCGGTAGATCTCGATGCTGCGGTCCAGGCTCACCCTGGCCGCATCGTCGAGGGTCAGTTCGCGCGGCTCGTACGGGTTCTTGTTGTACAGTGTATCGACGATCGCGTCGCGGAACCGCGCCTCCGGCTGGGCCTGGCGGTTACGCAGCATTTCCTTTTGCGAATCCATGTAGGCCTTGTACAGCGTCTCGTCACGGCGCACGCCATCGAAGCGCAGCCACAGCACTTGCAGCATGGCCTCGATCTCCTCGATGTCGGCACCCGAGTTGCCACGGACTTCATCGGTATAACCGGCCAGCAACGTACTTGCCGAGGCCGACTTGCCGGCCAAGATCTTGCCCATGTCCGCAGGCGAAAAGTCCTTCAGCCCCATGTTTGCCGCCACTTGGCTGGCGTAACGCGTGTTCGGAATATCCTTTTCGTCGAACAGCATCTGGCCGCCGAAACGGGCGCCGCTCAACATCACCTGGTCGCGGTGGAAGTCGGTCGGCTTGAGGATCACCTTCACACCATTGGACAGCGTCAGGCGCGTCAGCCCCAGCGCCTTGTCTTCCGATTCCTCGACGATGTTGCCAGGCGCGGGCGGGTGCTCCATCAGCCGCGCCGCCAATGCCTTGTCGGTGCGCTGGCCGATGTCCGCCTGCTCGGCCATGCGCGCCGCGGCCAGCAGCGCTTCGTGGGCTGGAGCGGGCGTGTCGGCACGCTCGACGCCCGAGTACACCACCAGCTTGCCCGAGTCTGCGGGAATGGTCTTGCGCGCGAAGGCGTTGACTTCTTCCAGCGTGATGCCCGGCAGGAACTCCTGGACCAGGCGGTATTCAGCCTCGGTCCCCGGCAGCGTCTCGTCTGCCAGGAAATTGCGCAGGTATTCGCCAACGTAGCTGGCTGAGTTGGTGGTGTTGCGCTCGTTGTACCCGCGTTCGTAGGAACGGAGCATGTTCTTGCGTGCACGCTCAAGCTCGGCTTCCGAGAAACCGAACTTACGCGCACGCATGTTTTCCTGCACCAGTGCGGCAATGGCCGGTTCGGCCCCGCGGGGACCGACTGCAGCAATGGCGTAGTAGGCTTGGTATCGCGGAGTAAAGCGAGTGATGCCCGTACTGCCCCCCAGGAATGGGGCATCCGGCTGCGTGATCAGGTCCAGAAGGCGCAGGTTCAGCATCATGCTGAACAGCGATTCGATTTTCTTTTCGCGGTAGCCGCCATAGGTCAGGCGCGCGGGGGCGGGGCTGACCGGATAGCGCAGGAACACGGCATTGCCGCGCGCCTCCTTGTCGGTCACGACCAGCGCCTCGGTATCCAGACGAGAGGAAATGTCCGGATAGTCACGCTTGCGTTCCGGTACCGGGTTGCTGAGCCCGGCAAAGTGCGCGCGAATCTGCTTCTCGGCTTCGGACGGCTCGATGTCGCCGACCACGACCACCGCCATCAGGTCCGGCCGATACCAGTCGCGGTAAAAGCGGCGCAAGGTGTCCGGCTTAAAGTTGCGCAGCACCTCCTCCTTGCCGATCGGCAGGCGCTCGGCGTACTTCGAGCCGTTGAACAGCTTGGGCATGACCACCTTGTTCAGGCGCTCGCCCGCGCCCTTGTGCAGGCGCAGCTCCTCGAGCACGATGTCGCGCTCCTTGTCGATGTCGGCCTCGTTCAGCGTCAGGCCGTGCGCCCAATCCTCGAGCACGGCAAAGCCCTTGTCCACGTTGTCCTTGCGGTCGGTGGGAATGGGCAGGATGTACACGGTCTCGTCGAACGAGGTGTAGGCGTTCAGGTCGGCCCCCATCTTCACGCCGATCGCCTGCATGTAGGTCACCAGTTCCTGCCGCTTGAAATGGGTCGAGCCATTGAACGCCATGTGCTCGACGAAGTGGGCCAGGCCGCGCTGGTCGTCGTCTTCCAGCACCGAACCGGCCTTCACCACCAGGCGCAGCTCGAGCCGCTGCGCCGGCATGTTGTTTTTGTGGATGTAGTAGGTCAGGCCGTTGGGCAGCTTGCCCACCTTGACCTGGGGGCCGACCGGAATCGGCGCCGACAGATCGACCGCCGCGAGCGCGGGCAGCGTGGCGGCAAGCAAGGTAACGGTGAGGGCAAGGCGACGGAGGAAGTGTCGGGGCATCGGCAGGTCCGCGTTCAAGAAGTGAACACGATTCTAGCCCGCCGCATTGTCAGAATTCTCTCGAAAAGTTTCCCCTATGCACTCGGAATGCCGGGCAATAAAAAACCGGGACCTGGGTAGTACCCGGGTCCCGGTTGTTCATGCAAGATCGCCGGCTCAGGCGCCTTCGACTGTGAACGGTCAGAAGATAACGAGACAACCGAACCTCTTTGACGCATATTTGACTAGAATTTAGTGAGACAAAAATGGTTAATTCTTGAGACAAGTTCAAGCCAGTGAAATTATTAACCGCACTGTCACGATCTCATCTGCGATACACAGCGAAACGCGGCCCCCACGTTCTTTCTGCAACCTTATAAATTCGGCGCTCCACCCATTCATTGGCATAATTTAGACCAATCACCACCTGCTGACTTTCATCGACGTACACATCAGACATCCGTTCCACAGGGTAACGCTCGGGCGGGTTCCCACCTCCTGTAAGCTCGACCCATGCTGGCGATTCTATTTGATGGTCCGTTGTCCCGTCCGGATTGAGAACCACTGCATTGTCCGGGCAACTCATGTCCGCAGATCCAACGACAACTACAAGCAGATCGGTCGTCGGATCTAGTGCGGCCCACCCATATTTGGGACGGAACTCGTGGCTGGACCCCGCGTACTCCCACTTTATTGCGCGATCGCGGGCATCACTGACAGCACGAGCTCTAGCAGTCTGGCCAGTTAACGGATTATCGGGGTGCGACACGTCGACAGGCGCTGCCGTCCCGGATACGTTTACGTAGCGAAGATTGGAAAATCTACTCATTACATGTGGGCCGTGACGCCCAGACACTCGGGGTAAATTACCAGCTCAACTTCGCCCGACGCCGATAACCTCTCCCCATTGCCTAGCAAAAGGATCATACAAGCGAGTCTGAACCCATTGAAAACAAAAATACACTCCTAGTGCAATCTTTCCTTTTCTAGATTCCACAAACGCGAAGCCCTCTGCGGGGTACTGCTCTGTCATTTTCCCGTCGAAGCTATGTTCGACATAATTCGGCAGATCGATGACGTGGTCGAGCTTCCCATCTTCCGCGAAGACGGCCGCATTGGTAAGCCAAACTATTAATGGCTCCTGTCGGCCGACCGCAACGACACGGGTCCGTGTAGCGTCATAGATTGCGCGACAGCCTTTGTCGAACGCTATTTTTACTTCGCCCTCATCACCTTGGTGCCTGAAGAAGTACCAACCAACGCCACGGTTAGTATTAAATAACGACAACGCCAGTGCTGACTTGTTCGGGCCGAGGAAATATGGATCGTCTGGTGTATCGAAGTAGCCGACTTCGCCTTTCGCGTTGAAGTAGTAAAGACCGTGAATGTTCATGATATTGTAGTGAGCGCTGCGCTCGAGCGAGTTGCCGATTGGCCCACAGCCGTTTGGGCACGAAGCATCCGGTGTGTCAGTTCATCGGGATCTATCGACGGTAAATTTGATCACGTTCTAGCCATTGTTGCCTAATTGGATCGTAGTATCTGCGCTCAACCCACTCGTATCTGAATTCCAGGCCAATCAATGAACGGCCGTTCTTCAAGAGCACCTCCGCCATTGCTTCAACTGGATAGCGGATCGTCCTCGGTGCTTGTCCTGGGAGTTGCTCGACCACTTGTTCAACGGCCGCAGGCGGAGTAATCACATGATCTAAGTCGCCGTTAGCTCGAAAAGCGGCCGCATTCGCCGGGCGACGAAATTGGGTATCGCCATAAGCAAGGATAACGATGAGCAAATCTGAGGATGGGTCAATCGCCGCAATCACGGGTGACTTGAAATGGAGCTCCTTCGTTCCCTGAGATTTCGTTCGCCACTGAATCGTGCCGAGGTCTCCCATTAGTACAGATTTTGCCAAGTTCGAATGCCCAAAATATGGGTTATCGGTAGCCGATGGGTCCACTGGAGCGGAAAAACCATCGCGGCTGACGTAGACTGCATCGTGAAAATCGCTCATAGTTGGATGGGGTTAGGAGTGGGCTCTAAAAAATCACGCCAATTCAGACCTTTATCTAACAAAAGCTGATACTGTTCAGCACCGCCCGGGTAACTATCATATGGGGGCTTACGGGAAGTGAGCGCCCCGGCGAAACCTTTACGGATCGGTATCGGAGCCTTAACTGTGTATTCTTGAATGACACAACAGTTGCTTCCTGGCTCCTTGAATTCCTCAAGCAAAGCTAGTTTTTTCCTCGCCTCGGCCAAACTCGTAAACCGTTCCGGGGTCGCCCATCCACCCGGCCGAGTAGCGTCTTTTAGATTTATCATGTATATCTTCGTTCCAGGTTCGAGCCACATGTCAATCACCAGCAGTGCCTCTGCCCATGGTGAATAGTCGTCCGGGTGGAGCGCCAACTGTTCTTTGTTTGCTACGCTGCCACTACGCGATCTGCCCGGCTTAAACTTTCCAAACCAAGATTCAGTAATCGCCGCCGCTGTCGCTGCTTTTTGCGCCGCCGCACTGTCCTTGAAGACGCGCCTGATCAGCTTTGCAATCTTCGGAGCGCCACCGGCGGCGGCTCCCGCCCCAGCTGCCACAACCGCCTTGCCGAGATCCTTCGCCAGTATATCCCCCGCCCGTTGTAGATCGCCTTCGCACTTGGCATTGACGATGAGCGATCCCGAATCGTAAAGCCCCGAGATGACATCCCATGCCGCCTTACCCATGAAGCCAACGCCAGTGAAGGCCATGACGATGTCGGCAAGCCATCCGTATGGTGTGAATTGGGCACCGGCCCAAAGTGTGAAGATGCCAGCAGTCGTCGCCAACGCGGCCGGACTGACCATTTCTTTAAGCGCATCACCCAGCTCGCCCGGGTACTTGTCCGCGACGCGCTCGACCACGTACTTGAGCTTGTCCTGGAATACCCAGCTGCTGACCGGGCCGGCCGGTTTCGCCTGCAGGCCCAATGGGTCAATCCGGTCGACCGGATTGTTGTCGCCGAACGCGTACGGATTGGCGCCGCCAAGCAAGCCGAGCGGATCTGCGCTCAGGTAGCGCCCGCTCGCCGCATCGAGGTAGCGCCGCGCGTTATAGTGCAGCCCCGTCTCTTCGTCAAAATACTGGTTCGAGCCGCGTAGGTTCAGTGTCAGCAGATTGCCCGGCGCCGGGCTCGCCTCGCCGTAGCCCAGCACATCCGCGCGCCAGACGATGCGCCGCCCTTCACCCACCACGGCGCGAGGGGCGCCGGTGTGGTCTGCGACGATTACGAAGACGTCGTTGCGGCGCGCCTGGCGGGCCGCCCCGCCCGGAAGCGCCGCGAGCGCCATCACCGGCAGGGACGCGCTGCTTTTTGCCTGCAACATGGCGATCGGCCTCGATCCTGCCAGATCCTCAAGCCAGACATACTGGCGCGTGAGGATCAGGCTGCCCGCGTTCGGCTCGGCCTCCGCCACCAGCTGATTCCCATCGTAGAAAAAGTAGGTGACCGACCACCGGTCGTTGGCGTAGACGACTTTCTTGATTCGTTCGCCAAACGGGTTGTACGCGTATTCTGCGACCGGCTTGCCATCGCGCTCGACCTTGATGAGGCGCTGCTGGCTGTCCCAGCGGTACGACATGGCACCAGCACGTTCCACACTCCCAGCACCGTTGTAGAAGTACGGCACGTTGCGCTCACCCACCTCCGACCGGATGATGTGGTTATTGGTAGGCGCAAACCGGTACCTCGTCAGCATCGTCCCCGCAAGGCGTGCCAGCACGTTGCCGCCCATGTCGTAGGCGTACCCACGCTTGCTGTCAGGAGCTCCGGCGGTCTCGGCGCCCACAAACCGGCCAAATGAATCGTAGGCATATGCGGTCGTCATACCGGACGCGCTGCGCAGCCTTAGCTGACCGAGAGCGTCCCGCCGTTGCTGTTCTTCCCAGACCCCAGGACTGCCAATGCGCGTGATGTCCCCATGCTGGTCCAGCTCACGAATGTAGGAAACGCCGTTGGCGAGCTGGTAGCGCTGCCTGACAAATCCGTCGTCGGCGTCGTTCAATCCATCGAGCAGTACGGTCCTGCCGAAGAGATCCTGGCGCGCGATTCCGGCCAGCAGTCCAGCCTTTGGGTGCATGGTACCGTTATAGCGGTAGAGCAGAACCTGACCATCCGGCAGCATTTTCCTGCTGAGCTGGCCCCGTTCGTCGTATGCGTAACCTGTCGTAAAACTGTGACCGTCGATGATCCGTGTATGGGCGATGAGGCGCGCAGCGTCATCGTATTCATAACGTTCCTCCCCCGCTGGGAATACGATGCGTACAGGACGACCAGACTTGCCGTAGCGGATCATGGTCTTCCCTTCGGGCGCGACCTGTTCGATCACCCGGCCTGCCAGGTCGTACCGGTATTCCACCGTGACCGCGTCCGAGGTGCCGTAGCCGGTCGTCTTGCCGGTCAAATGGTCGGCGGCGTCGTAGCGGAACAGCGTCTCTCCGGCGTCGGCGCTACTGACCCTGACCAGGCGTCTGAAATCGTCGAAGCAGTGTTCGCTCTCGATGCCGCGCGCGTCCGTGAACCGCGCCGGCTGGCGATTTTCTTGATCGGCAAACCTCGTAACGCGGACGGGCATGAGAAACGCTTCGGGCAAGCCAGAGGCAATCTGCATCAGGTCCGGCTCGCTCAGCCCCGCCTTACCTTGCTCGAAATCGGCGTGCGTCTCGGGAGCCGTCAAAAGTCGCGAAAGATCAGACCGCTGCGCGATGCTGCCGTCCGGGTTGAGCAATTCACGCGAGAGCAGCTGGCCCTCGGTATTTCGGTTGATCCGGATCCGGTTGTTCTGCGCGTCGAAAATTTCGCTGACACGGCCATCGCCGTCATAGGCGTAGTACGCAACCTGCCCGGTCGCTTGCCTGACGCTCGCTAGCTGGCCGAGCTCGTTGTACGACAAGTGTTCGCTAACGTTACCGGTCCGCCGCAGCACGAGGTGCCCGAGCCGATCGAAAGCAAATCCAACCTCGACACCGCTTGGCGTGCTGATGCGGCTCGGCCTGCCCGCGTCGTCGTGCTTGAGGATGGCAGTAACGCGCCCGCCGGGCGCGATCATCCGAGTCAGGATGCCATGCCGGTTTTGGCTTTCGTCGTAGATAGACAGCCCGGCCGTGCCGGCGGCACTGTTCGGCATCGCGCTCGCGTTCGCGGCACCGTGATCATATTCGAACACCGTGATGTCCGAATCGCGCGGGCTATTGCTTGGACCGTTTCGAAGCGGGCCGTCGATCCGGGCAAGCAGACTGCGACCGTTGATGTTGGTGTAGCCAAAGCTCGTGGTACGTTCTATCCTCGTTGGCTGCGTGCCGTCGAATCCAGGCACCCAGCCGCTTTCTTCGACACTCAGCGGCTGACCAGCCTCGTTGTAGGTGACCCGAGTTACCGCTTCCTTGCCTTGCACCACGCTGGGACGCGCAATTAGGACCGGCGCAAGCTTGGCGCCGTCGTATCCGAAGCGCACTTGCAGCCTTGGCGTCCCGGCTTTTCCGTTCCAGTACAGGATCTCGCTGATCGCCGCGACGCGACCGAGCGAGTCGCGCTCCACCCGGCGCATCGCCAACGGCGCCCCATCCTCCGACAATTTCGTCGTTTCGATCAGTTGGCCGCGCTGATTGTAGCCATACCGCACGTTGGTCTCGCCGCAGGCGACGCATCCTGCCCCACGCACTTCGAGCAGGCGATGTTCGCCCGCAATCGTCGCGTACAGGTAGGTCGTCTTCTGACCCAGGCTGTTCGTCAGGACCGTCTTGCCGGGTTCGACGGTGCTGAGCTCGACGCGTCCCGCATTGCCGGCGTGGGTGCTGAGGTTCGCTCGGCCGTTGACGTCGTAGCCATAGGTGGCATAGCGTCTTCTCATTGGCCTGCCATCGCTGCCGACCGTTTCGATGCTGATGCCCGTGAGTAGCCACGGGATCGCCGGATTCTCGTGATGGTAGATGCGGGTAATGCTACTGTCTGTCGCTCGCCTGGCACCCGATGTCGGTCCTGTATCCGGCAAGCCACTTGGCAGTCTTACGCGGACAAGGTTTGCCAGCAGGGCGCGCGGGTCCAACTTGCTGCCTTTCGGCAACTCGCTGCCGTATTCATACTCGAACCGGCCAACCGGGCTGTCGATGTACCGGACGCCATGAAAGTGTTCAGCGTCCCTTCGGTTGGAATAAACTAAGCGAAGAGTGCGACCCTGCGGATCGATCACACGTACCAGTAGGTTGGCGCTATCGTAGATGAGTTGGACAACTTCGCCGCTCGGTGCGGAGATCCGTTCAAGCTTGCCTGCATGGTTGAAACGGAACGACCGCCCGTTCGGCCATGTCCATGTGTATGAGAGCTTGCCATTCGCCTGCGTGTTGAGTCGCATGATCCCGTTTGCAGGGTTGGAGCTGCTGCACAAACTGGGATGCTTGGGATCCCTGCCGAAGATCGCGCGGCCTCCATCGGCTTGCAGCACCTGGATCACGCCGTATCTGTCAACAAGCTCCGTCTCATATGATAGGCGCCATCCCCGCCCGATCAACCCATTCCAGTTTGCCGGCGCGCTGTAAGCACTGTTGTAGTGGCGGATGATCTCGAGGCCGAGAATGCCGGGAAGCGCGGGCATATCGTCCTCGCGCTGGTACTTGTTACCGGTGACGACGTTAATGGGATTCCCCGCACCGAGGTTCGTACCGCTGCTTGCGCCCAGGCTCGCCACTGAATTGAGCGAACAGCTATTCGGCTCGCCTCCAGGGGCTGGGCTGCAGCTTTGGGCGCTGGCCGTGCCGATGAGCAGGACCGAGCCGAGTACGACGATGAATGCGAGTGGCCACCGCAACACGGCCGCCGGACGGACTTCAAAAGCCGACACCCGCTCTGCGCCACCGCTCATAGCGTTCCTCCCCGCGACCCGTTACTTCGGTTTCTTGGAAGAATGTTGCTTTTGAGCGGCTCAGGTATTGATCCAGCGCAGATCAAATACGGCCTGAAACGTTCCCGAATCAGGCGGCACGCGGGACTAGACTACGTGGTTGGGCGCTGCGGCCCACTGCTTTACGCGCCCTCGATCCCGACATGGGCATGAGAGTTACGACTGTAGCCAGAAGAGAACGGGACAGCTGCACCGAGGGCTGCACTCATCGAAACGTCGGGTTCGGGAACGCGACATCGCCAAACTAGTCGACTCGCAATTCCCATCCTACGGAAAGGCGATGTTCGACGGTAAGGTATTGTTTCGAAACCAGTTTAGAAAAATCGGCCGCCGTGCCGGACTCCGATTTTCCTGCTGATTTTTAGTCGTTCACGCCTTCGACACCGGCGTTGTGCGCCTGCTGGTCCGCATGGTACGACGAGCGCACCATCGCGCCCACGGCGGCGTGCACGAAGCCCATTTCGTAGGCCTTTTCCTCGAACATCTTGAAGGTGTCCGGGTGCACGTAGCGGCGCACCGGCAGGTGCGAGTTCGACGGCGCCAGGTACTGGCCGATGGTCAGCATGTCGATGTCGTGCGCGCGCATGTCGCGCATCACCTCGAGGATCTCCTCGTCGGTTTCGCCCAGGCCCACCATCAGGCCCGACTTGGTCACGGCCGACGGGTACATCTTCTTGAAGTCGCGCAGCAGCTGCAGCGAGTGGTGGTAGTCGGCGCCCGGGCGCGCTTCCTTGTACAGGCGCGGCACGGTTTCCAGGTTGTGATTCATCACGTCCGGCAAGCCGTCGGCGAAGATGTTCAGCGCTTTTTCCAGGCGGCCGCGGAAGTCCGGCACCAGCACCTCGATTTTGGTGCGCGGCGACAGCTCGCGCGTCTTGGTGATGCAGTTGACGAAGTGGCCGGCGCCGCCGTCACGCAGGTCGTCGCGGTCCACCGAGGTGATCACCACGTACGACAGGCGCAGGTCGGCGATGGTCTTGGCCAGGTTGCCCGGCTCGTTTTCGTCCAGCGGGTCGGGGCGGCCGTGGCCCACGTCGCAGAACGGGCAGCGGCGGGTGCACTTGTCGCCCATGATCATGAAGGTCGCGGTGCCCTTGCCGAAGCACTCGCCGATGTTCGGGCAGCTCGCTTCCTCGCACACCGTCACCAGCTTGTTGGCGCGCAGGATGTCCTTGATCTCGTAGAAGCGCGACGAGTGCGTGGCCGCCTTCACGCGGATCCAGTCCGGCTTCCTCAGGCGCTCGGTATCCTCTACCGGCACGATCTTGATCGGGATGCGCGAGGTCTTGCTGGCGCCCTTCTGCTTTTCGCTCGGGTTGTAGACGGGTGCGGTGCCGGTATCGGTGTCGGAAGTCATGAGGCTCATGCCCTTGTGAGGCTGTCAATCGGGTTGTTGGGTGCTGGCTGGGGTTCCGCAGCCAGGTGGCGCACCAGCGCCTGCGCGAGCGCGTGCTGGACGTCGGCCAGCGGCGCCTCCACGCCCATCGTGCGCATGTCGACCGTGGCCAGGCCCGAGTAACCGCACGGGTTGATCCACGAGAAGGGGGTCAGGTCCATCGCGACATTCAGCGACACGCCGTGGTAGGTGCAGCCGTTGCCACGCACCTTGAGGCCAAGCGCGGCGATCTTGGCGCCCTTGCGGGGCCCTTGCGCGATGTAGATGCCGGGCGCACCGGCGATGCGTTCGCCTTCCAGATTATACGCCGCCAGCACATCGATCACGGCTTGCTCGATGCGATTGACGAACTGGCGCGCGTACAGCTTGCCGGCCGGCTTCTGGCGCCGCAGGTCCATCAGCAGGTAGATCACCACCTGGCCGGGGCCGTGGTAGGTGACTTCGCCGCCGCGGTCGGTCTGCACCACCGGGATCTCGTGCGGGGCCAGGATGTGCGCGCGGTCCGCGCCCAGGCCCAGCGTGTACACCGGCGGGTGCTCGACGATCCACAATTCGTCCGCCGAATCGGGCGTACGCGCGTCGGTGAACGCGCGCATCGCGGCGAAGATCGGCTCGTAATCGGCGCGGCCAAGCTCGCGAATGATCGGCCTGGCGGGGCGGGTCGGGTGCATGGAAAATCGGTCGGGATTGGTGAACAGCCCCGTCATTATAAGCCAGCGCCCACGGCCGCGCCTTGAAGGCAGCCAGTTTTTACAGCACCACCTTGACCATCGGATGGCCGGACAGCGCGCGGTAGATGTCGTCGAGCTGCTCGCGGCTGGTGGCGCGCACGATCACGGTCAGGCCGGTGTAGTTGCCCTTGGCCGAGGGGCGCACCGTCATCTTGCCAGAGTGGAAAGTCGGGTCGAGCTCGACCAGCACGCTGGTGATGGTGGCGGCAAACTCCTCGTGCGTGGCCCCCATCACCTTGATCGGGAAGTCGCTCGGGTATTCGATGAGGGATTCGTTCGGGTCCATGTGTGTTCCAGTTCAAAAGCGCATTGTAGCCAATGTGGGGGCAAACCCCGGTGGCGCAAGATGGGCGCCGTCGTCCCGGCGAAGGCCGGGACCCATGCCAAGCGCGCGCGGCTGAGCGGAAGCTGCGCGGTCGTGCATCCGGGTTATGGGTTCCGGCGTTCGCCGGAACGACGGCCCCAAAAAAATGCTTTGTCCGACGTCGTTCCCGCGCACACGCGGCTCCCGAAAAAGCCGGGTAGATGCGCACTCAGCATGGGTTCCCGCCTCCGCGGGAACGACGGGTTACATTCAACACGTAACGCGGAGGGCGCAAAAAAACGGCCGGCTCAAGGCCGGCCTAAACTATTCCCATCGTAGAGAGAAATAGCGGGACAAAATCGGTACCGGGAATCCCTGCGGCACGGGGCGCCTTGCGCCGCTGGTGCCAAAAAGGCAGCGCCCGCAGGCGCTGACCCGATGCTGGAACTGTACCGGTCGGTCCCGCCGCCAGCCATCGGAATGTGACGGAATGCATTTTCCGGTGGCTGGATTGCGGATAGGCGGGATAGCCGCGTCAACGCTCCTGCTGCCGGGCGTTGTCTTCGCGCGCGCGCTGGGGCACGGGGGCGGCAGCGGGTGCCGGACGCGGTGCGGGCGGCGCCTGCATTGCCGGCGACGGCGGCGGCGGCATCTGGCGCATCACCGGCGGCGGCGAAGGCGGCGGCTGGAACTGGTGCGCCACCGGCGGCGGGGCGGCCTGCGCGGGTGCCGCTGGCGGTGCCTGGTGCACGGGCGGCGGCATCTCGCGCCGCTCGAACTGGCCGCGGTGCGGCCGCTCCGGCGGCGCCGGCATGGCTGCCTGCGGCGGCGCAACGCCGGCGGGAACCGGGCCGGGGGAAAGCGGCAGAGCCCGCTCGCGGCGCGGCTCGTCGCCTGTGTCCATCTTCTCGTGGCGCCACTGCAGGCGCGACGGCGGCAGCGGCTGCGCCTGTTGCTGGCCCGGCAGCACCGGCGGCGCCGACAACACGGTCACCGGCTGCGGCGGCGGGCGATGTTCGGGAATCACCGGCTGCTGCGTCTGGATCGGCTGGCCCGGCTGGATCACCGGCGGCGCCGACATCGCGGCCACCGGCTGCGGCGGCTGGCGGTGTTCCGGAATCACCGGCCGCTGCGGCTGCGGCCCATTCAGCACGGGCGGGGCCGACAGCACCGTCACCGGCTGCGGCGGCTGGCGATGCTCGGGGATGACCGGGTTGGGCTGGGTCGAGAGCACCGGCGGTGGCGCCTCGCGGCGAGCGCGTTCGTCGCCGCGGCGCTCGAAGCGGTCGCGCTCGAACCGGTCGCGGTCGAAGCGGCCGCCCGGGCCACGCTCGCCGGGTCGTTCGTCGGCGCGGCGTTCCTCGCCACGCGCGTCGCGCTCGCGCCGGCCCTGGGGCGGCGGCGGCGGTGCGGCGCCCGGCACAGCCTGCAGCGCCTGGCGCGGCACGGCCGCATGCGGCGCCTGCGTCACCGGCACGCGGCCACGGTGCGCAAACTGGTCCTGCGGCACCACGGTGATGCCGCGCGGCTCGGGCGCGCGATGGCGAAAATCGGGGCGCACATCGCTGTTCCAGCGGCGCAGGTGCTCTTGCGGCGCACGGAAGCCCGGCACGAAGCGCTCGTGCGGCGACAGCGGGTACCAGCCGCGCGCAGGCAGCGCCTGGTGGCGGTCGGTGAAGCGCAGGTTCCAGTTCGAGCCGCCGACCCAGCCGACCAGCGCCGGCGCCCACACCGGCCGGTGTTCGCGGTGTCCCGGCGCCCAGCACCAGCGGTTGTTCACCACCACCCAGCGCCCGTAGTGGAAGGGCGCGTAGCCCCACGGTGCGTTGTCCACCCAGGTCCAGCCCCACTGGTCCATCCAGACCCAGCTGCCGTCGCTGTACGGCGCCCAGCCCGGCGCCACCACGGTCGGGATCCACAGCGGGCCGTATTCGGTGCTCATCTGCCAGCGGCCGTAGCGGTCCAGGTCGGAGTAGCCGGTCATCTCGGTGGTCACGTAGCGCGTGGCGGCCGGTGCCTGGGCGTAGCGGTCGCGGTCCTGCGCCCAGTCGTCAAATGCGTCGCGGGTGGCGACGAACGTGCGCACGTCGTCGTCCTGCAGCTCGGCGCGCTTGCCGGCGCGCAGGGTCAGGCTGGCGCCGCCGCCTTCCACCCGCGCGGCGCCCTCGAACACGGTCACGCTGCTGGTGTCGGCCACGCGCTCGGCGTCCACCCGCAGCCGGCCCGGTTCCTGCATGCGCACCCGGCCTTCGGGCGTGGTCAGCTCGAAGCCGCCCAGCACGTCGGGGTTGACGATGCGGATGCTGGCGCTGCCGTAGTGCAGGCGCAGGCGCAGGTTGTCGTCGTCCAGCGCGATCACCTCGAGCGACGAGTCGCCGTCCAGCCGGATGAAGGTCGAGCCCACCTGCAGTTCGGTGCGCGCGCCGCGCGCCGTGGTGATCATCTCGTTGGAGGTGACCGGCCAGTTGACCTGGGCGGTGGTGGTCTCGATGCCGTCGCCGCCGACAGTGACCTGGCCCTGCGCGAGCGCGACACGGCCGACGACCGCCGGCGGGTCATCCGCCAGCGCCTGGGTGGACGCGGCGGCAAAGGCCAGCAGCATCATGGTGTTCAGTAATCGGTTACGCATCACATCAGCTCCGCAAGGAAAGGACGAACGACTGCACACTGATTACAACGCACGCTCCGCGCGGCGGACAACGTGGGTTACAGAAAGTTGCATCTGACCTGTTACCACAACAGGCCGGCAAGACTCACGCGGCGTGCCCGCGCTTGACGAAGAACAGCAGGGCGCCCACCACCATCAGCACGCCGCCGAAGAAGCGGTTCTGCATCTTGACCATGCGCGGATCGCGGAAGTAGCGCTGCATCGACGAAGCCAGGAAGGCATAGCCATGCATCACGATGGTATCGATCGTCACCATGGTCAAGCCCAGGATCACGAGCTGCAGCAGCAGCGGCGCATCCTTTTCGATAAAGCCCGGCAGCACGGCCACCATGAAGATGATGCCCTTGGGATTGGTGGCGTTTGTCAAAAAGCCGGCCAGCACCCGCTTGCCGAACGATGGATGGGCCGACAGGCCCTCTGTGGACACGGCGCTGGCCTCGGCTTTGGAACGCCACTGCGACAGCCCCAGGTAGATCAGGTACAGCGCGCCGACGGTCTTAACCACCGCAAACGCCAGGCTCGACGCCAGCAGCAGCGAGCCGACGCCGGCCCCGGCGATCGCGAACACCAGGAGCAGCCCGAGCTGCAGGCCGAGCACGGTGCCGCTGGCTTTCTTCACGCCGTAGGCAAGACCATGCGACATCGACAGCACTGCGCCCGAACCAGGGGAAATGGCAATCAGGGTGCCGGCGATGACAAACGCAATCCAGGTGGTGAAACTCATTGCTAAGGCGGGGAAAAGCGAGGGGGGAACAGCAGGACAGCCGGCCCGCAGCAACCGGCGGTGCCGGGCTGCGTGCCATGCCGCGAAGGAGAGATTACTTCTTCTTCGGATTGACGGCGGCCTTCAGGGTCGCGCCGGCAGCGAATTTCGGGGTCTTCGATGCAGCGATCTTGATCACTTCGCCGGTCGACGGGTTGCGGCCTTTGCGGGCAGCGCGCTTGCTGACCGAGAAAGTGCCGAAGCCGGTGATGCCGACGGTCTCGCCCTTTTTCAGGCGCTCGGTGATGATCTCGATGACGGTGTTGACCGCGCTGTTGGCAGCGGCGCCGGACATCTCAGTACGTTTCGCAAATTCTGCGATCAGTTCGCCTTTTTTCATAAGTCCCTCCGGGGTTAAAAGAGCCCGCAGATTAGCACAAATATTTCTTAATGTAATCTTTTCTACGGAGCCCTTGCACCGAAGGAACCCTTGCTGTGACGGGATCGCGACGTTTCAGCCGTGCTTTACGCGCGGCACGCCAGCGCCAGCGGCGCGGCCGGGGCGGCCAGGCCACTGCGCAAGGCGGCATTGATCAGGGTCTGGTAGCCGGTGCCGCAGCGTTCGGACAGCTCGCGAAATTCCTTGAGCACTTCGTCGTCCAGGTAGATCGTGATGCGCGTCTTGCGCTTGGGCGGGCGCGAACGGCGGGTCGGGACGGCGGCGATTGGCTGGTCTGCGTTCATGACATCTCCTTCGATTCATTCAATGCTGCTCCACGGCAGCGCTGGAGATTGCACTGTACATATCCACCCCGCCAAAAGGCAGCGGCACGCGACGAGTTGCAAAAATCGCGGCCTGAAATGCAAAAAAACGGGCCCAAGCGTGCATACCGGCGCCGTCAGTTAAGATGACGCAATTGCCACAATAGGAGTAGGGAATGGCTGCAGGCAGTTTGCTGGCCCTGATCGACGATATCGCGAGCGTGCTGGACGACGTGGCGCTGATGAGCAAGGTCGCTGCCAAGAAAACCGCGGGCGTGCTGGGCGACGATCTGGCGCTCAACGCGCAGCAGGTGTCGGGGGTGAACGCCGACCGCGAGCTGCCGGTGGTGTGGGCGGTGGGCGTGGGGTCGCTGCGCAACAAGGCGATCCTGGTGCCGGCTGCCCTGGCGATCTCGGCCTTTGTGCCGGCGGCGATCACCCCGCTGCTGATGGTGGGCGGCGCCTACCTGTGCTTCGAAGGCTTCGAGAAGCTGGCCCACAAGTATTTGCACAGCGCGGACGAGGATCGCGCCCACGAAGCGGAACTGGCCGCTGCGGTGGTCAGCGACACCGACCTGGTAGCGCTGGAAAAGGACAAGATCCGCGGCGCGATCCGCACCGACTTCATCCTGTCGGCCGAGATCATCGTCATTGCGTTAGGCACCGTCTCGGGCGCGCCGTTCGCGCAGCAGGTGGCGGTGCTGGCCGGCGTGGCGGTGCTCATGACGGTGGGCGTGTACGGCCTGGTGGCCGGCATCGTCAAGCTCGATGACGCCGGCCTGTACCTGAGCCGGCGTGCCGGCGCGCTCGCGCAAGGCGCCGGGCGCATGCTGCTGGCGGCCGCGCCACGGCTGATGAAGGCGCTGTCGGTGATCGGCACGGTCGCCATGTTCATGGTCGGCGGCGGCATTCTCGGCCATTCCATCCCGCCGCTGCACCACCTGGCCGAGGGCGCGGGCGCCGCGGTGCGCACCGTACCCGGCGCCGGCCCGGTGCTGGCCGCGGTCACGCCCAGCCTGGTCGATGCGGTGGCTGGCGTCGTCACCGGGGCGGTGGTGCTCGTTGTGGTACGTCTGATCGCAAGGCTGCGCGGCAAGGCTGATGTCGCTTGAACGCGTGGGCAGGAAACCTGCCCACCCTACGGCGACGGTGGTAGGGTGGGCAGATTCTGCCCACGCGTTCAGCCTGCACCTGAGCAGCCCAAAAACCGCACTAAAACGGTGCATTTGCGCACCATCGCGGCACCATCTGTTGTTAATACCCACTCAGCATTTAGTTTCAGATTGACATCTTCTGCAGTGCACCCGAGTATCAATGTTGCGCATTTGAAAAGCCAAACGCGCGAGACAGATAACAATGGGGAAAAAAGCATGCAGAAGAGAAGACTCGCAACGGAAAAACAAGTACTCGCCCTGGCCATCGCCGCGCTGTTCGCCGGTGACGCCGCCTGGGCACAGGAAGCGGCCGCCACCGACTCGAACAATGTCGTGGTCGTGACCGGCACCCGCGTCGCCAACCGTACCGCCCTCGATACCGCCGCGCCGGTGGATATCATCGGCGCCGACAGCCTGAAGAACGCCGGCTCGACCGAGCTGAACCAGGCGCTGTCGGTGGCCCTGCCGTCGCTGAACTTCCCGCGCCCGGCGCTGACCGATGGCACCGACACCATCCGCCCGGCCACCCTGCGCGGCATGGCCCCGGACCAGTCGCTGGTGCTGGTCAACTCCAAGCGCCGCCACGCCTCGTCGCTGGTGAACCTGAACGGCTCGATCGGCCGCGGTTCGGCGGCGGTGGACCTGAACACGATCCCGACCGCGATCGTCAAGAACATCGAAGTCCTGCGCGACGGCGCGGCCGCCCAATACGGTTCGGACGCGATCGCCGGCGTGGTCAACATCCGCCTGCGCACCGACCGCACCGGCGGCGAAGGCACCATCACCTATGGCGCCCGCATCACCGAATACGACCTGAAGAACGACAACCCGCCGGCCGGCGGCACCTGGGCCGGCCCGTCCTCGCGCAAGCGCACCGACGGCCAGACCGGCACCGTCAGCGCCTGGAAAGGCCTGGCATGGGGCGACACCGGCTACGTGGTGCTGGCCGCCGAGTACAAGGACCAGGCCCACACCGAGCGCAGCGGCTACGACATGCGCCAGCAGTACGCCAAGGTCAACGGCGCGTATGACCCGCGCGAGCTGACCATCAACCGCTTCAACGCCTGGTACGGCGACCCCGAGATGAAGCAGTCCACCCTGTTCGTCAACGCCGGCAATACCTACGGCGACGTCAAGGTGTACGGCTGGGCCAGCTACCAGAACCGCGACGCCCGTTCGGCCGGCTACTTCCGCCCGCCGCAGGACAGCCGCAACATCCAGTCGATCTACCCGAACGGCTTCCTGCCGATCATCGCCCCGCAAGTGGTGGACTACAGCGCCCTGGCCGGCGCCACCTGGACCTCGGGCGCGTGGGACATCGACGCCTCGCTCGGCTACGGCCGCAACGAGATGACGTTCGACATCCAGAACACCCTGAACGCCTCGATCGGCCCGTCCAGCAAGACCGACTTCGACGCCGGCGGCTTTGCCTATGACCAGACCGTGTTCAACCTGACCGGCGTGCGCACCGCCGACGTGGCGGGCCTGGCTTCGCCGCTGAACATCGCGATCGGCACCGAGGCGCGCCGCGAAGGCTACCAGCTGCACGCCGGCGAGCCGGACTCGTACCGCTACGGCGGCGTGGTGCTGCCCAACGGCACCCCGGCCGCACCGGGCTCGCAGGTGTTCCCGGGCTTCCGTCCGGCCAACGCCACCAACGCCCACCGCAGCGCGCTCGGCGCCTTCGTGGACCTGGAAGCGAACCTGACCAAGGAATTGCTGGCATCGGTCGCCGTACGCGGCGAGCACTACACCGACTTCGGCAACAACCTGTCGGGCAAGCTGTCGGCGCGCTATGACTTCTCGAAAGCGTTCGCGCTGCGCGGGTCGGTCCAGAACGGCTTCCGCGCACCGTCGCCGCAGCAGCAGAATTTCACCTCGACCTCGACCAACTTCATCAACGGCGTGCCGTTCGAGATCACCACCTTCAAGCCGACCGACCCGGTCGCGGTGGCGCTCGGCGCCAAGCCGCTCAAGGCCGAGAAATCGGTGAACGGCTCGATCGGTGCGGTGCTGCGCTTCGACCCGGTCTCGATCACCATCGACGCCTACCGGATCACGGTCAAGGACCGCATCATCCTGTCCGAGAACCTGACCCAGGCCAACGTGCGCAACTACATCACCTCGCAAGGCTTCATCGGCGTGGGCGGCGGCCGCTTCTTCATCAACGGCGCCGATACCCGCAACCAGGGCCTGGACGTGGTGCTGAACGCGCCGTACAACGGCGGCACCGCCGGCCACTTCGACTTCACCCTGGCCGGCAACGTGAACAACACCAAGGTCACCCGCGTGATGACCACGGCCCAGCTGGCTGCGCTGAACCCGGCGCCGTCGCTGTTTGACCGTGTGAACGTGCTGACGCTGGAACGCGGCCAGCCGAAGAACAAGATCACGGCCAGCATGAACTGGAAGCTCGGTGCGTGGGCTTCGACGGTGCGCGCGACCCGCTACGGCGAAGTGCTGTCGCCGGGCACCACGCCGGCCTTCGACATCCTGCTCTCGCCCAAGACCGTGGTGGATGCGGAAGTGCGCTACACGGCATCGAAGCAGCTGACCTTCGCGCTGGGTGCGGACAACCTGTTCGACACCTATCCTGAGACGCTGCCGCCGTCGCTGAACACGACCGGCAACACGCCGTTCGCGAACTTCGGCCCGTTCGGCCACTCGGGGCGCTTCGTGTACGCCCGCGCGAACTACGCGTTCTGAGTTAGCGCATAAACCGTCGCCCCGGCGCAAGCCGGGGCCCATGCCGAGCCTCGGAACTCGCACCAGCAGCGTTTTCGCACACTCAGCATGGGTCCCGGCTTTGAACCGCCACAAAGAAGTTGGACAGCCGTGTTACTAAGCCCCGATGTGCTTGAGCCTGTATTGAACTGGACTCAGGCCATCGAGGGCTGC
>NZ_JANUGV010000005.1 GCF_024753215.1 Massilia solisilvae | reverse complement strand
GAATCCGGAGCAGCAAAGCTGATCAATGCAATGCCGCCAGCTTGGGCAAAAGAGTTTACAGGAAGCATGAAGCACCCTCCTCTGGAGATGAAGAGAAGAAAGCTCGACGAGCTGATGAGAGAACATCCCCACCATCCCAAGCTTGATCGAAATATCGTCGAAACCTTTTCAGCACGCGGTGCGCTACGAGCGGACGCGATTAGGGGTCCTGCAAAACTATATCGGATCGTCGATCCATCCAACGAAGGCGCTGGCATGTTTTGGATCTCTGAGGAGGCATTCAAGGCCCTCAAGAACCGGGATGAATGGCGCAGCAAGTTCGCCGTTAAGCCAGATTGGAATCAGAACGGTTGGTTTGTAGAATACGAGGTTAAAGCTGGGGAGACGCTGCACGTATGGCGCGGCCCTGCCGCCAGCCAAAAAATTGACGGGACGAGTTATTACCTGGAAGGTGGCGGCGAACAAATTGTGTTTTGTCCGGCAAGCCGAGATAAGATGATTAATGCATTGCCGAGAGTTGATCGGAAGACTGGCGCAATCATCACAAATCATTCAGGTGCCGCAGATCGACGCGTAGAATTTACCGACGTTACGGGCGAGGTGGCCCCGAGCAAACTACGTGCACAAATTACGGACTCCCACATCAAGGGCCCCATCGAAACCGGATGGGGAACGGCCGACTTCTCAGCGCAGGAAGCCAAACGAATTCTGATCACCGTTCCCACAACGTAAGCGGAGAAGGACATGCGAGATCTACATCGCGAAGCGGCAATTTGGTACCTCTTCACGTCACCGGATTTCTTTGAGCTAGCTGCCGCGGAATGCGAGGGAACGACGAGGTGGTTCGGCGAGCTCGCCATTTCACGCAAAGTCGCGAACTTTGGCAGAAACAACCAGGTCTTCGACACCCTCAACAAGCGCGCGAAGAACTTCAGGCGAGGGGCCGAACTGGCGAGACTAGGTGACTACATGCTCGCATGGGATACTGCTGCTTCGATCCGCGGGGATATGCGCGGCATGATGGAGCAACCACTGCACAGCTGGATGACCGAAGCGGAGTACGAAGAGTTTAATGACGTTCGGACCGACAAACTGTCGGCATTTGCCCGCCAAATCGAGCACGCGCTCCATAACGCACTGTGGGGATTTAAGAGCTACGAGAACCCCCTACCGAGTTGGCCTGAGAGCATTAACTATGATGGCGGCTTTCCCGGAGACGAAATTGCTCAGTCCTATGATTCGACTGTAATTTGGTACAAGGGACAGTTGCCATGGGTGCTCCCCGACCCGTTGCCCGAATATGCAGTAGACAGGTCAATCTCATGCCAAACAGGTGACGAAGTGCCCTGGACCGGGGTTTGGTACCCCAGTACCGGCATGGAACGGCACAGCTTAACCTTTGCGATAAAGGGGCTGCGGATGCAGCCTGCCTATCGAGTGGTCAAAACGACAGAGGAACTCCGAACAGAGAGCAACATGTTCCCGCCGCCCGAAACGCTCGCCGTGCCGACAACCTGGCATCCGCTTATCCCAACCGTTAAGCCGGTTGAGGCAAATACTGAGCTATGGGCTAAGGCAGGCCAACCGTGTCCGAAAGCAGGTGTTTGGCAGGCACCGGATCCCGGCGCGGTTCCACGGGCCTATGCGGCAGACGAAAAAATGGCCAATCTTGGATGCACGTATGGCATCACGGTATGGCGTTGGATGGCCGAACGATAAACCGACTGAGTGCAGCGATTCAGATTCCAGTGCCTTGGCAGCCAACGACAAGATGTGGAGGAAGACCATGAAGGGCGTGATCAGAGTTGGTGACTCTACCAGTCATGGCGGCAAGGTCGTCGCAGCGTCCAGTGCGGTTGCTGTGCACGGCGTTGCGGTCGCCCGGCAGGGAGATGCTTGCACTTGCCCAGTCAACGGTCATTCGTCATGCGTCATCACCGAAGGGGACCCGACGGTACTGGACGATGGTAAGCCGGTCGCTTTCGAAGGGCACAAGACATCATGCGGCGCGACCCTTATCTCCTCCATCCCTACTTCAGGTAGGGTTTGATCTCGGGGCGCCGCGCCGCCGGCGGGGCAATTCTCAACAGACTACAGCGCAGCGTCAGTACGCATCACCGGATACAGGTTCAGGCGCTCGTCCCACGACGGGTGGCGGCGCGCGAAGAACTCCAGGCGCGCGTGCGGGTTCTTTGCGAACGCTTCGTCGGTGTCGAGCCTGCGCCGGAACTCGGCAGCCAGCGCCGGATCGGCCGCCAACTGCTCGCGCGCCACGTCCTCGGCCACGTACTCTTCCATGTACTCCTTGCGCTCGAAGGCGTTGTTGAATTCGCCCCAGGCCAGCAGCGAGTCGGGCGCCTGCGGCTCCAGCAGGGCCATCACCAGGCGCGCCTTGGGCTGGGCGATCGGCACGAACAAGGAGCCCGCGGAGATGGCGCGCGGCTCATGCTTCCACGCGCCCTGCACCGTCAAGCGCTGGTGCGACTCGAACGAGGTCTTCGAAAAGCTGGCCTGCTCGGCGCGGAAGGTCTCGACGTCGCCCTTGTCCTGCGCGCGGCCCAGCACCTTGAAGGCGATGTCGTGCTGCCTGAGCTTCTTGCCGACCATCTCCGCAAACGCGGCCGGCACGATGTAGCCTGCGCCGGGCGCCGCCACCTGCACATCGGGCACCACCTCGTCGCGCAGCGGAACGTGCCAAACCTGAGGCTTCGATTCGTCGTAGTGGGTCATCATCATGCCCGACACCTCGGACTGGGTGCGGGTGTAGGCATAGCCCTGAAAGTCCACCATGCGCGTCCTGTCGGTGGTCTTGTACGACAGCGGGACCAGGCTGCCGGCCAGCTTCTGCGCGCGCATGTCGGCGGCCCATGCGTCCTGCTGCCACTGCCTGCCGTTCTTCGCCACCTGCTCCAGGATCGACACCACGGTGTTGTGGGTCACGCGCACGCGCGTCGCGTAGTCCTTCCACGAGTGGGTCTCAACCAGCAGGCTGATGCGGTTACGCAGCTGGAAGTAGCCGGTCGAGAAGCGCGGCTCGTACACCGCGTCCGCAAAGCCGGAGGATGGGTCGTCGGTCTTCACGAACGACATGTAGTACGACTGCGGCGTCGAGCCCTGCTGGCTGATGTCGGCGATCACGCCGCTGCGCAGGGCCAGTCCGTCCTTGCGGAACTGCTGGTCGCCCGAGTTCACCGGCTCGACCTGGATCGACACGTCGTGCTGGAACATGGCGCCGTCGGTCACGTGCAGGTCCACATAGGTGAGCGGGTCCCAGGCGTTCACTAGCGCCAGCATCGCCTGCATCTCGGGCGCGTCGGCCTTCATGTAGTCGCGGTTCAGGTTGAAGTTCTGGGCGGTCGTGCGCCAGCCCATCTCGACCGGTCCGCGCTGGTTGGGGCGGTTCCATTTGGCGAAGCGCTCGTGGCCATCGACGTTGAAGACGGGGACGAACACCAGCACCTGCTTATCGAGCACGCCCCTGGCCAAGCGCCCTTCGAGCACCTCGCGCAGCGCCAGGAAACCGGCGTCCTTGCCGTCGATCTCGCCGGCGTGGATGCCGCCCTGGATCAGGGTGACGGGCAGGCCCTGCTTTTTCGCCGCTTGCGCGGTCAGTGCGCCGCTGCCGCTGGCAACCAGCGCCAGCATCGGCCTGCCTTCCGGGGTGCGGCCGAATTCGACGCATTTGACCTGCCGCGGCCAGGCCTGCTGGAACGCGGCACACAGCTTGACCACTTCGTCATAACGGCCGGTGCGGGCAAAGCCGGAGCGCTCGGAGACAGTGGACAGGTCGGGCGCGGCGTGCGCCAGGGGCACTGCGGCCAGCAGGGCAGTCAATACGGCGGGACGGATCATCGGCAAGCTCCGGCAGGTAGGTTGCAAAGCCGATGATTATAGTCGGGATGCGCGCGCAGGAGACGCGGGCAGCCCTTCGCCTGCGCACGTCGCCCCGGCCGGGACGACGCGCCGTGAGAGAAGGCTTAATGCCGGTCCGGCATCACCGCTACCTCGGCCGCCTGCGGCCGCACCAGTTGCAGCGGCTGCTGCAGGGCGCGCGACGAGGACGAGGCCGGGCAGGTCCCGGTGGCGTTGTACGACAGCGCGGCCGCGAGCAGCCCTTCGGCCGGGTCGCCAAGCGCATGGGTCATGTCGTCGCCCACGCTGCAGGTCGGCGCCATGCCGTCGGTATAGTCGCCGTAGCCTTTCTGGTTCGCGCCCTTGAACTCGATCGAGAAGTAGGTGGTGCCGCAGTTCGGCGTCGGCGTGAAGGCGTAAGGCTTGCCGCAGGTCTGGCCGCCGATAATGTTCACTTCGACATCCACACCGCGCAGGCTGTTGATCACCGATTCGCTCGCCGAGCAGGTGCCGGCCGTGGTCAGCACCGTCACGCGCTTCAGGCCCAGGTAGGGCAGCGCACTGCCCGCCTTGGCGGGGACCGGCGCCGGAAAGCCGTAGGCGGTGGTGCGGAACCCGATCGCCGGCTGCGGTGCGGTCTTGTCGTTGTAGACCGGCTGCTCGAATATCTTGCCGGTGGTGGGCCCGGGACCGGCGATCATGTACGCCAGTTCGCTGGCCACGTACAGCAAGCCGCCGCCGTTGTAGCGCATGTCCAGCACCAGGTCGCTCACGCCGGCGGTCTTGAGCTGGCTGATGGCATCGATCAGCTGCTTTTCCGAGACGTTGTTATGGCTCTGGAAGTCGATATAGCCGACCTTGCCCGCCGCGGTATCGATCACCTTGACAGTCTTCACCGGCGCCACGTTCACCTGCGCTGCCTTCATCGACACATCGTAATTGCTCCCGTTGCGGCGCAGGGTGAACGTATGGACCGAGCCCTCGACCTCGGGATTGAGTCCGGCATTGATCTTGTCTACCAATGCCTTGTCGGTTGCGTTGACGAAGTCCACACCGTCCAGCGTGATCAACAGGTCGCCGCGCTGGATGCCGGCGGCGGCGGCCGGCGAGCCCGGCTCGACCACGGTGGCGAGCCAGGTGCGCGGCGCCGTGGCGCTCCCGCGCGACCAGGTAATGCCGTAGCCAAGGTCGATGCCGTTGTTCAGCGACTCCCACTCGGCGGTCGGGTAGGTGAAGTGGTACTTGTCCTTTGGCTTGCCCGACGCGGTCAGCTCGGGCGTCTTGAGCACCGCGAAGTAGTCCAGCGCATTGGTGTAATCCGCCATGTGGATGTTGGTCGGGATTTCCTTGTACCAGAGGTAGAAGGCGTCGGCCCAGCCGCGCAGGAACTTGAGCTCGTCCAGCAGCGTACCCTGGCGGTCCGGGTACGGCTTGCCGCTCGCGTCCAACCCGGTGCGCGGCACTGCGCACGAGTTCCAGTAGGTCGAGAAGACCGTATTGATGTCGGGGATCGCGTCCGGCGTGTCGTTCCCGGTCGGTGGCGGCGGCTGGGTGGTGGTACCGCCGTCACCGCCGGAACCGGTGGGGCCGCCAATGTTGGGGGAACCGCCTCCGCCGCCGCAGCCGGCCAGCAGCAACGCCGCGGCGAGTACGGAAGGGATCAGGCGAGTGGTGAAGGTCGAACGACCAGAGCGCAGGAAGTCCAGTTTCATGCTCCCGATTATAGTCGGGGCCGCCTGCCGGTAGTTGCAACTATCTGTAACCGTTGGAAATCGGGGACATTCCATCCACGGTGGATGAGATTTCGCAAACGAACAGCATGCGATGCCAGCGCAAGCCTCATGTCCGGTTAGACGGCGCGCAGCACCACGTGGGCAGGCAAAACTGCCCACGTTTCAATATTGCGAAACGCGCCGTCCGGGCCTCAGGCCGCCTGCGGGGCTGCCCCGGGCGCGGCGTGGAAGGCCGCCACCAGCTGGGCCTCCTTCGCCTTGGCCGCCTTCAGGTTGCGCTCCTTGACGTGGCCAAAGCCGCGGATCTCTTCCGGGATGCTGGCGATCGCCACGGCCTGTCCAAGGTTCTCGGCATTGAGCCTGCCCAGCAGCGCCTCGACCGTTTCGCGGTACTGCTGGATGAGCGCGCGCTCGGTCTTGCGCTCGCCGGTGTAGCCGAAGATGTCCAGCGGCGTGCCGCGCAGGCCCTTGAGCCGGGCCAGCAGGGCGAACGCCTTCATCATCCACGGACCGAACTCCTGCTTGAGCAGGTGCCCTTCCTTGTCGCGCCTGGCGAACAGTGGCGGCGCCAGGTGGAACTTGAGCTTGATGTCGCCTTCGAACATGGCGCCGATCTTTTCCTTGAACGCCGGGTCGGTGTACAGGCGCGCCACTTCGTACTCGTCCTTGTACGCCATCAGCTTGTAGAGGTACCTGGCCACCGCCTCGGTCAGGCGGGTGCCGCTGGCCAGCCTGGCTTCCTCGGCGCGGACCTTCTCGACAAACGATTTATACTGTTTTGCGTAATCTGCGTTCTGGTAAGCCGTCAGCAGCGCGACGCGGCGTTCGACGATTTCGTCCAGGCCCTGCGCGCGCTTGAACTCGATGACCTTGGCCGGGGTGGTCATCCTGGCCACCATCGACAGGTCGTGCGCCGCGGTGCGGCCCCAGTTGAAGGCGGCCTTGTTGAATGCGACCGACACCCCGTTCAGCTCGATCGCCTTCATCAGCGACGCCTCGGTCAGCGGCACATGGCCCTTCTGGAATGCGTAGCCGAGCATGAACATGTTGGTGGCGATCGAGTCGCCTAGCAGCGTGGTGGCCATGTGGCCGGCATCGACGAAATCGACGTTGCCGCTGCCGACGGCCTGCACGATGGCGCCGCGCGACCCTTCGGCCGGGAACTGCCAGTTGGGGTCCTTGATGAAGGCGGCGGTGGTGGCGCCGGTGCCGTTGACCACGGCCCAGGTGCGGCCCTCGCCCATGCGCGAGAGCGCGTCGCGGCTGGCGGTCACGATCTGGTCGCAGCCGATCACGAGGTCGGCGCTGCCGGTACCCACGCGGGTCGAGTACAGGTCTTCCTGGCGGTCGGCCAGCTTCACGTGCGACATCACCGGGCCGCCTTTCTGGGCCAGGCCGCTCATGTCCAGCACCAGCGCGCCCTTGCCCTCCACATGCGCCGCCACCGCCAGGATCTGGCCGACGGTGACCACGCCGGTGCCGCCGATGCCGGTGACGAGGATGCCGAACGGAGTGCTGGTCGCCGGAATGCTCGGCATCGGCAGCAGCGGCATCGATGCTTCGCCTTGCGCGGCCTTCTTCGGTTTCTTGAGGCCGCCGCCTTCAACCGTCACGAAGCTCGGGCAGAAGCCGGTCACGCACGAGAAGTCCTTGTTGCACGAGGACTGGTTGATCTGGCGCTTGCGGCCCAGTTCCGTTTCGAGCGGCTCGACCGACAGGCAGTTGGACTGCCTGGAGCAGTCGCCGCAGCCCTCGCACACGGCTTCATTGATCACGGCGCGCTTGGCCGGATCAGGGTAGGCGCCCTTCTTGCGGCGGCGCCGCTTTTCGGAGGCGCAGGTCTGGTCGTAGATCATGGCCGACACGCCCTTCACCTGGCGCAGCTCGCGCTGCACCTCCATCAGCTCGGAGCGGTGGCGCACGGTCACGCCGGCGGCCCACGGGTAGTCGTCCGGGTATTTTTCCGGCTCGTCGGTCACGACCACGATCGGGGTCACCCCTTCGGCGGCGAGCTGGCGCGAGATCTTGCCCGGATCGAGCGGGCCATCCACGTTCTGGCCGCCGGTCATCGCCACCGCGTCGTTGTACAGGATCTTGTAGGTCATGTTGACCTTGGCCGCCACCGCCGCGCGGATCGCCAGGCTGCCGGAGTGGAAATAGGTGCCGTCGCCCAGGTTGGAGAAGATATGTCCTTCGCTGGTGAACGGCGCCTGGCCGATCCAGGGCACGCCCTCGCCGCCCATGTGGGTGAAGGTCGAGGTCTCGCGGTCCATCCACAGCACCATGTAATGACAGCCGATGCCGGCGGTCGCGCGCGAGCCTTCCGGCACCTTGGTCGAGCTGTTGTGCGGGCAGCCGGAGCAGAAATACGGAATGCGGTCGGTCTCGGGATTGGCCTTGGACGGGATGTTCTTCAGGACCAGCTCTTTGGCTTCGAGGAAGGCGATGCGCTCCTTGACGCGCTGCTCGACGGGGTGGCCGGCGCAGTAGTGCGAGATGCGCGAGGCGATGGCGCGCGCGATCTGCGCCGGGTTCAGTTCGTAGGTCGCGGGCAGCAGCCAGTCGCCGTGGCCCATGCGGTTCTTGTTGCTCCACTCCCCGGTGTCGTCGAACTTGCCGACCACGCGCGGGCGCTCGCCGTCCGGCAGGTTGTACAGCTCTTCCTTGAGCGCGTACTCGAGCACCTGGCGCTTTTCTTCCACCACGATGATCTCGTCCAGGCCGCGCGCGAATTCGTGCACGCCTTCCGCTTCGAGCGGCCAGGTCATGCCGATCTTGTACAGGCGCAGGCCGATGTCGGCGGCCGCCTGCTCATCGATGCCCAGGTCGGCCAGCGCCTGGCGCGTGTCCACGTAGGATTTGCCGGCGGTGATGATGCCGATCTTCGGCCGCGGGCTGTCCCAGATGATCCGGTTCAGCTTATTGGCGCGGGCGTAGGCAAGCGCGGCGTACCACTTGTGGTTGGTCATCCGCACTTCCTGGTCGAGCACGGCGTCCGGCCAGCGCAGGTTCAGGCCGCCCGGCGGCATCTCGAAGTCGGTCGGGGTCACGATCTGCACGCGGTCCGGGTCCAGGTCCACGACCGCGCCGGACTCGATGGTGTCGGTCACGCACTTCATCGACACCCACAGGCCCGTGTAGCGGCTCATCGCCCAGGCGTGCAGGCCGTAGTCGATGTACTCCTGGATGGTGGCCGGGTACAGCACCGGAATACCACAGTGGTGCAGGATGTGGTCGGACTGGTGCGCGGTCGAGGACGACTTGGCCGCGTGGTCGTCGCCGGCCAGCACCAGCACGCCGCCGTGTTGGGCGCTGCCGGCGTTGTTGCCGTGCTTGAAGACGTCGCCGCAGCGGTCCACGCCCGGGCCTTTGCCGTACCACATGGCGAACACGCCGTCGTACTTGGCGCCTTCGAACAGGTTCGACTGCTGGGAGCCCCACACCGCAGTGGCGGCCAGATCCTCGTTCATCCCGGGATGGAAGTGGACGTGGTGCGCCTCGAGGTGCTTTTTGGTCTTCATCGCAGTTTGGTCGATCTGCGTGACCGGCGAGCCGCGGTAGCCGGTGATGTAGCCGGCGGTGTTCAGGCCGGCCTTCTCGTCGCGCTCACGCTGCAGCATCGGCAGGCGGATCAACGCCTGGGTGCCGGTCATGAAGGCCTTGCCGCGTTCAAGCGTCCACTTGTCGTCGAGCGTGATCTCGTGCGCGGGCGCGAGGGCCGCGCGTTCCTGCGGTGCGTTCATTGGGGTGTCTCCGTTGTTCTTGCGTTTGCCGCTGTGCTGCGGCTGGTTGGACGCGTGGGCAGGAAACCTGCCCACCCTACAAAGGCGGATGTTCGTAGGGTGGGCAGATTTCTGCCCACGCGTTCAACAGGTGTCTGCTACCCGCGGCCTTACGCGGTGGCGGGGTCTTTCAGCACGCCGCGGCGAATCTGGTCCAGCTCGATCGATTCGAACAGCGCGCGGAAGTTGCCCTCGCCGAAGCCCTGGTCGCCCTTGCGCTGGATGATCTCGAAGAAGATCGGGCCGATCACGTTCTGGGTGAAGATCTGCAGCAGCAGCTGGCTGCTGCCGTTTTCGGGCGTAGAGCCGTCGATCAGGATGCGCAGGCGGCGCAGCTCGTCCACGTTCTCGCCATGGCCCGGCAGGCGGCGGTCCACCAGCTCGTAGTAGGTGTCGATCGTGTCCTGGAACGGGATGCCGGCGTCCTTCATGGTCTGCACCGAGCCGTACACGTTGTCCGTGCCCAGCGCGATGTGCTGGATGCCCTCGCCACGGTACTCGTCGAGGTATTCGGCGATCTGCGACTTGTCGTCGGCCGACTCGTTGATGGGGATGCGCACCTTGCCGCACGGCGAAGTCATGGCCTTGGAGGTCAGGCCGGTGAGCTTGCCCTTGATGTCGAAGTAGCGGATCTCGCGGAAGTTGAAGATCTTCTCGTAGAACTCGGCGATCTCCTTCATGTGGCCGCGATAGACGTTGTGGGTCAGGTGGTCGATGTAGGTGAGGCCGTTGCCGACCGGGTGCGGGTCGGCGCCGTCGATGGGCACGAAGTCCACGTCGTAAATGCTGATGTCGCCGATGGCGCCCGGCTGGCCCTTGCCGCGCCAGCGGTCCACGAGGTACAGCAGGGAGTCGCCCACGCCCTTGATGGCGGGGATGTTCAGCTCCATCGGGCCGTTCTGGTTATCGAAGCCCCAGGCGCCCAGCTCGAGCGCGCGCTTGTAGGCAAAGGCGGCGTCCTGCACGCGGATCGCAATCGCGCACACCGACGGGCCATGCAGGCGCGCGAAGCGCTGCGCGAACGAATCCGGCTCGGCGTTGATGATGAAGTTGATCTCACCCTGGCGGTACAGGGTCACGTCTTTGTGACGGTGGCGGGCGATGGCGGTGAAGCCCATCTTTTCGAACAGCTCACCCATTGCCTTCGGGTCCGGCGCGGCAAACTCGACGAATTCAAAGCCGTCGGTGCCCATGGGGTTGTCCCAGGGTGTGAACTCCATGGTTGTCTCCATTATTGTTTGATTGCGACAGTATAGACGTGACGAACCAGCATTAAATTTCAAATAATTCCCCCACTTTCGCAAAATGGGCAATAAAATGCTGAGAACGAAGAACCTTCGGAGGATTCATGTCAAAAATCGAGCTCGACAAAACAGACCGGAAAATCCTTGAGATTTTGCAAACCGACGGGCGGCTGTCGAACCAGGACATCGCTGAACGGGTGAGCCTGTCACCGTCGCCGTGCCTGCGCCGCATCAAGCGGCTGGAGGAAGCCGGGGTGATCCGGCAGTATGTGGCGCTGCTGGACCCCGACAAGATCGGGCTGGGCCTGCTGGCGTATGTGAACGTGCGTCTGGAAAAGCACAGCGAAGGGGCGGCCACCTCGCGCCTGCCGGCGACCTCGCCGCGCACCGATTTTGCCCAGTCGGTGGCGACCTGGCCCGAGGTAGTGGCGTGCTATGCGATGACGGGGGAGATGGATTTCCTGCTGCGCGTGCATGTGGAGGACATGGACCACTTTTCGCGCTTCATGATGGCCACGCTGCTGCGCCATCCGGCCGTGCTGGATGTGAAGTCGAGCTTTGCGCTGCAGCGGATCAAGGAGACGACGGCGTTGCCGATCGTTTAAAACAGACCGTTAGCCTTCTTCCGTCGTCCCGGCGAAGGCCGGGACCCATAGGCCGGGTGAGCAGCCGCACAATCCGCAAGCTCAGCATGGGTCCCGGCCTGCGCCGGGACGACGTTGGTTGAGGGTGCTGTCAGGCCGGCCTTACTTCTTCGGCGCCAGCCACTTCATCGCCGCGCGCGCGTTGGCCTTGACGGCGTAGTCGATCGAGGCGAACTGCTCCTCGAACGCCTCCTGCAGCACGCTGGATGGGCTGGGCGGCGGCAGCTGCAGGTAGGCGTCGGCCTCGCCGTATTCGCGCTTGATCTGCATGCCCGCTTTTTTGGCAATGTGCATCATCGTCTTGTTCGACGACAGGCACTGCATGTACAGGGTGTCGATGTCGCTGTTGCGGCAATGGATCGCGGCGCGCTCGAACAGCTTGGTTCCCACACCCTGCCCGCGCGCCGAGCTCGACACCGACACGCCGAATTCGGCGACCCGCTCCTTGCTGGTCGCCTTCTCGCGCTCGCCTTCCTTGCCCAGGAAGGCCAGGTGGCCCACGCCCACCAGCTGGAAACGCCGGTTGACCACGCCGAACACGATGTCGCGCTCGAAGTCGATCTTCGCCACGTACGATTCGATCTGCTCGTCCTTGAGCACGGTGCCAAAGCGCAGTAAGCGGTCACTATCGTCAAGCGCGAGGAAATGCCGCAGCATGCGCCGGCGGTCGCGCTCGTGCAATTCCTTCACGTAGACGGTCGGCCTGCGCAGGTTGGTCAGCCAGCGGCTTAGCGAATTGTCAGCCATAACAAATTGCTCACAGTTTTGTGCACTGCACCAATAAGTGGGCATTGTAGTGGATTTGCGCCCGCCATGCCGTTCTCGAGCGCACGCAGGATCGCTGCGTCACGGTATTCCGAAGCGCAAGTTATCACGCATGGGGCATGGAAACAATGACCGGGGTTCTGAAATGGTCTTTATGCCGCCCACTCAGCCTGCGGGCTGATGACGAACACGCCTTTGCCGGCCTGTTTGGCCTGGTACATGGCCTGGTCGGCCTGGGCCAGCAGCGCCTGGGCGCCGCGCTCGACGCCGTCGCGCCCGCGCACGCTGGCAATGCCAATGCTGGCCGAAATCCGCACCGGGTGGCCGTTGGCCCGGGTGACGCTGCGGATCGCGTCGAGCGCGGCCTGGGCCACGCGCAGCGCGCCTTCGGGCGAGTTCACCTCCTCGAGCAGGATCACGAACTCATCGCCGCCCAGGCGCGCCAGCGCATCCTCGGCGCGCAGCCTGGCCTGCACGCGCCGCGCCACTTCCTGCAGCACCACGTCGCCGGTGCCGTGGCCGTATGTGTCGTTCACCGCCTTGAAGCCGTCCAGGTCGATGAACATCACCACCACGATGGTGCCGCGGCGGCTGGCGCGCACCAGTGCGTGGTCGAGCAGGCGGGTGAGCTGGCGCACGTTGACCAGGCCGGTCAGGCTGTCGTGCTGGGCCAGCAGTTCGAGCTGCTTCGATTGCGCCTGCAGCTCGGCGGTGCGCTCGGCCACGCGCTGCTCCAGCGTCTCGTTGGCGGCCTTCAGGCGCTGGTTCACTTCGCCGATGATGCGGTAGCTGCGGCGCAGCCGTGTGCCGGCCCAGGCCAGCAGCACCAGCAGCAGGGCCGAATAGGCGAACAGCCAGCCGCGGTAGCGCTCGCGCTCGAGCAGCACGGCGTCGAACGCGCGGTCATATTCGCGTCCCAGTTGGTCCATCGCCTCGGCGGTGCGGGTTGCGGCGATGCTCGCTTCGAGCGCGTTGGCCAGCGGCCGGTTGACCAGCACCACGCGGCTCTGGCGCGCGATGGTGTCGATCGTGTCCACCACGGCCGGCGAAAACGCGATCTCCTGCGCCTCGATGTCGCCCAGGGTGTCGGCAATGCGCGCAGCCAGCTTGTCGGTGGGCGCGAGGTTGTAGCGCAGGATCTGGCTCAGCAGGTCGTTGAGCGAGGCGTCCAGGCGCAGCACGATGCGCGCCGGCGCCAGCGCGCCGCCAATGCCGGCCAGGTCGGTCTTGAGGTTGGCCACTGCCGGCGGCAGGTACAGGAGTGCGGTGCGCAGCGGCGGCGTGCGCCGCCCGAACTCGGCGGCCAGCTGCTCCTTGGCGGCGAGCGCCACTGTCAGGCGCTGGAAGGCCTCGGCGGCGGCCGGGCTGTGGGTCATCGGCAGCGCGGCCTGCAGGCGCGCGGTCAGCTCGTGCATGCGCGCCAGCGGCGCGGTCAGGCGGCGGTTGTCGGCGGCGCGGCCGATGTGGGCGCGCACGATGCTGGCGTCCCACTCGGCGTCGAGCTTCTCCAGCTCGCGCAGGTTCAGCGCCACCTGGTTTTGCGCGGCGATGTCGACCGCTTCGGTGCGGATGAACAGGAACGCCAGCACGGCGATCAGGGCCAGCACCCCGGCCAGCCCGAGCTGCAGTCGACGGCGCGAACCGAGCCTTTCCAGGCGCCGCGCCAGTACGGCAAACATCGCATCCTCCGCTACCACAACAATACAGCGACAGAGAATAACAGACCAGCCGCGTTCAGTATCGCGGATCGTGCAGCGCGGCCTTCACCGCGGCCACGCGCGCGGCATGGATCGCCTCGGGGATCTGGTCCTTGTTGTCAACGTAGCGCGCGGCCACTTCTCCGGCGTTGACGGCGCGCGCGGCCGCAAGCGCGCGCGACAGGTGCGCCGCCTGCGGGTATGGCCGTGCGCGCATCTCGTGCTCTTCGTGGCCGCGGCCGCGGTAGTCGCACTCGGCCACGAGCAGCATCTGCGCAAAGCGCTCGGGCTTGCGGAAGGCGTCGCTGCGCTCGAACAGGGTGACGATGGTGTTGGGCCGCAGTTCGAGCGCGCGGTGCACGTTCCCGTGCTCGCGCGCGGCCATCACCGCCAGGTCGCGGCAGTCGTTGGGCACGCGCAGGCGCTTGCACAGGGCCGCCACCAGCTTTGTCCCGAGCCCCTCGTGCCCGTGGTGGCTGGGCCAGCCTTCCTCGGGGGTGATGCCCTTGCCCAGGTCATGCATCAGCGCGGCAAAGCGCACCGGCAGTTCGAAGCCGCGTTCAGCGGCGTAGTCGATCACCAGCAGCATGTGCACGCCGGTGTCCACCTCCGGATGGTGCGGGGCCGGCTGCGGCACGCCCCACAGCGCGTCCAGCTCGGGCAGGATGCGCGCCAGTGCACCGCACTCGCGCAGCACCTCGAACATACGCGACGGGCGCTGTTCCATCAGCCCGCGCGCGAGCTCCTGCCACACGCGTTCGGGCACCAGCGCATCGACCTCCCCGGCCCCGACCATCTGGCGCATCAGCGCGACGGTTTCGTCGGCCACGCGAAATTCGGGAAAGCGCGCGGCAAAGCGGGCCACGCGCAGGATGCGCACCGGGTCTTCGGCAAACGCAGGCGAGACGTGGCGGAACAGGCGCGCCTGAAGGTCGGCGCGGCCGCCGTAGGGGTCGACGATGGTGCCGTCGTCGGCGCGCGCCATCGCATTGATGGTCAGGTCACGCCGCACCAGGTCGTCCTCGAGGGTGACGTCGGGCGCGGTGTGGAACACGAAGCCGTGGTAGCCGGGCGCGGTCTTGCGCTCGGTGCGGGCGAGCGCGTACTCCTCCTGCGTGTCCGGATGCAGGAACACCGGGAAGTCCTTGCCCACCGGGCGAAAGCCGGCCTTGAGCATGTCGTCGGGCGTGGCGCCCACCACCACCCAGTCACGGTCCGAGCCGGGCAGCCCGAGCAGCTCGTCGCGCACGGCGCCGCCGACCACGTAGGTTTTCATCGGTCAGTCCGGCAGCTCGTCTTCGTGGTGGGGCGCGACCTCGGTCTCGGCCAGCGCTTCCTCGACCCAGCGCGCCACAGCGGGATGGGCCAGCATGCGGTCGCAGTAAGCCTGCAGCGCCGGCGCGAGCGCCACGCCGTAGGTTTTGAAGCGCATGACCACCGGCGCGTAAAACGCGTCGGCAATCGAGAACTCGCCGAACAGGAAGCCGCGGTGGCCGAAGCGCGCCAGACACTCTTCCCAAATCTCGCAGATGCGACCGATGTCGGCCTGCGCCTCGGCGGTGCGCCCGCGCCCCGGCAGGCTGGCCTTGATGTTCATCGTCATCGCGGTGCGCAGCGCGGCAAAGCCCGAATGCATCTCGGCCACGACAGAGCGTGCCAGCGCGCGCGCGGCCACGTCCTGCGGCCACATGTGCTTGTCGGGGAACTGCTCGGCCAGGTATTCGCAGATGGCCAGGCTGTCCCAGATCGTCATGTCGCCCGCCAGCAGCACCGGGACCCGGCCCGCGCTGGAATAACGCGCAATGTTGGCGGCGGTGTCGGGCTGGTCGAGCAGCACGCGCACCTCGGTGAACGGGATGCCGAACGCCGTTGCGGCCACCCATGGGCGCATCGACCACGAGGAGTAGTTCTTGTTGCCGATGACGAGGGTCAGGCCGGGCCGGCGGGCCTGCTCGAGGGTGTGCGACAGGGTCGGATCAAGTTCGATGGTCTGCATTGTTTTCTCTTGTTGTTAGCGCCCGGCGCGGGCACGGAAGCGGTCGAGCCGTTCGACCGGCGGAGCGAGGTAGAGCGGCGCCACCGCTTCAAGGGCTGTGAGCTTGATTCCGAGCGTGTCGGCTGTCAAGGCCTGGATGGCCGGGTCGATCACGTTATCGACCCGCATGGAGGCCAGGTTATCGCGGCTCATGAGCGGCTTTCCGGGCAGGAGCTCGAACAGCATGGCCTGCAGGTAGCCCATCCAGTCGGGCAGCTCGATGATCGGGCGCTCGTGGCCGGAATAGCGGCCGGCCAGGCGCACCAGCTCGGCCAGCGTGTAGATCTGCGGCCCGCCCAGGTGGAACACCAGGTGGCGCGTGCGCAGGTCCGCCAGCGCATGGCGGAACGCGGCCGCCACGTCGCCCACGTACACCGGCTGGAAGGTCGCGGTGGCGCAGGCCAGCGGCATCACCGGCAAAAAGCGCTGCAGCCGCGCGAACATGTTCATGAAGTTGTCCTCGGGGCCGAACACCACCGACGGGCGGAAAATGGTGGCCGCCACTTCGGGGTGGCTGCGCGCCATCACCTCGCCCTCGGCCTTGGAGCGCTGGTACATCGACGGGCCGTCGCGGTCGGCGCCCAGGGCGCTCATGTGCAGGTAGCGCGGCACGCCTTCGAGCGCGCAGGCGTCCACGATCTTTTTGGGCAGCTCCACGTGGGCGCGCTGGAAGTCCGGCCCCCACGGGGTGCCGCGGCGCGAGTGCAGCAGGCCCACCAGGTTGATCGCGGCGTGGCGCCCCTGCACCAGCTCGCGCAGCGTGGCCGGGTCGTACATGTCGGCCTCGACCACGTCCACGCCGGGCAGCGGGATCAGGTGCTTGCCGTGGTCGATGCGCCGCGTCGGCACCAGCACGCGCACGCCCTCGGTCGCCAGTTGCGCCACCAGATGGCTGCCGATAAAGCCGGAGCCGCCAAACACCACCACCGTCATGTCTCGCATGGGACCTCGCTGGTCAGGGGAGAAGATTGTTCTGCCCGCGCGGCGTGATCGTGCCGAGCCGGGCCTTGAGCGACTGCGGGCGCTTGTCGAACAGGGCCGCGTAGTTGGTCGCGTTCGACATCACGTTGCGCACGTAGTTGCGGGTTTCGGAAAATGGAATGGTCTCGACGAAGATCGCGCCTTCCATGGGGGCGGCGAGCGTGCCGCGCCAGGCGCGCGCGCGGCCCGGGCCGGCATTGTAGGCGGCGGTGGCCAGCACCTGCGAGCCCTCGGCATTGGCCAGCACCATGCTCATGTAGTTGGCGCCGAGCGTGATGTTGGTCTTCAGGTCATTGAGCATGCCATGCACGAACTCGGTCAGGCCGATCTTGGCCGCCACCCATTTACCGGTGGACGGCATCACCTGCATCAGGCCCGACGCGCCCACGCCCGACTGCGCGTCGGAGACGAAGCGCGACTCCTGGCGGATCAGGCCGTAGGCCCAGGCCTTGTCCAGCCCCAGGCCCTGCGCCGTCGGGTGCATGATGTCGTCGTGCGGGTCGGGAAAGCGCTGGGTGTAGTCGAACTCGGTGCGGGTGCGCTCGGAGGTGTTGATCATCCGGTCGAGGATGTTGTTCTTGCGCGCGAACTCGGCGGCGGCCAGCAGCTGGCGTTCGTTGTAGCCGCGCAGGCCCCAGTTCCATTCGCGCGTGCCTTCAAAACGCAGGCGCATGGCGTAGAACTTGAGCGCGCGCTGGAAGTCGGGGTTGGCCGCCACCTGCGCCATCTCGGCCGGGGTGGGCGGCCGCGCGGCCGGCGGAATCGTCACCTGCTGGCCCAGCTCTTCCATCGCGAGCTGGCCATAGAAGCTGTTCTGGTCGGCGATGCGCCGGAACAGGTCCTGCGCGTCCTCGCGCTCGCCCTGCGCCAGCAGCGCGCGGCCGCGCCAGTACACCCAGGCCGGGTCGTCGCGCTGCGGCGCGGGCATGGCCTCGATAGTGGCGCGCACGGCCTTCCAGTCGCCCTGGCGCAGCGCGATGCGCGTCTTCCACTGCAGCTGCTCGGCCGACAGCGGCGCGCCGGCAGCCTTCTTCCAGTCGTCCCAGGCCTCGGGCGAGAGCGCGATCGAGGCAGCCAGCGCAATGTTCGACCAGCCGATCGCACGCTCTTCGGCAGACAGTTTGGGCCCGTTCTTTTTCAGCGCCAGGCCAGCGAGCTTGAGGCTGGTGCGCGCCATGCGGCCGACGGCGACCAGGTAGATCTGGTGCTCGGCCGCGGTCTTGCCGACGCCGCGCGCCAGCGCCAGCGCGGGCAGGTCCACCGCCTGCCCGGCGCGGGTGTCGGATGCGCCCAGCAGCTGCGCGGCGCGGCGCGCGGGGCCGGTGGCGTTCATTTCGCCGGCCAGGCGCAGCTGGGTGAGCAGGTCGGCCTGGGTGAACTGGCCAGTTTGCGCAAGCTGCACCAGCAGCGCGTTGCAGGCTTCGCCATAGCCGGACGGCATGGTGAGCAAGGCGCGTGCGTCCCTGGCCACCTTTTCGCCTTTGGCCAGCCGCGAGAGCAGCGCGTAGCAGCGGACCTGGTAATCGTCGTTCTTGACGAACAGCGGCAGCTCGCGGTCGAACGCGGGCCAGTCGCGGCGGCGCCCGAGTTCGAGCAGCCAGTCGTTGCGCAGGCGGTCGGCAATCGCGGTGCCCTCCCAGCGCCGCAGGAAGGCGCGGATTTCTTCCTGCGGTGCCTCGCGCAGCCGCGGTTTCAGACGATAATAGTCGACATAGGAAGGGATGGCGTAGCCAGGCAGGCGCGACGCAAGCGCGTTGGCCTTGGCGGCGTCATCCTGGCGCGCGGCTTCGCGCAGCAGCAGGAAAGTCTCGTCGTCGGCCTGCGGGTTGATGGCCTGGGGCGTGGCGCTGGGGACAGCCGGCTGGGCGCCCTCGCCGGCAACCGGCGGCACGACGCTTGGTGCCGGTTGGGGCGGCGCGGCCGGAACGGGCGCGCTGGCGGCGGGCGTGTCATCATCAGGCACCTGGCCCGCAAGGCAAAGGGCGCTGGCAGCGGCGAGAATCGCGCCGGTGATTAATTTCGACGGAAACATCAATGCAGCTTTCAATGTACGGTTCGTTCAAACCATGACCGGCGCATCAAGAATACCATGTGGCTCGTCCGGGCTGCCAGCCTCGGGTGCAAGTGTAACCAGCGGCAATGGCGACGAGGCCAAGCGCGCGCTGCGCGCAACGCTCAAGGCGGCACGGCGCGAGATCGGCCTGGAAAAGCGCGTACAGTGGGACGCCCACATCGGCGCGCAGGTGGTGGCCTGGTGGCGGCGCCGGCAGCCGTCGGTGCTGGGCGTGTACTGGCCGGTGCATGGCGAGCCGGACTTGCGCGCCGCGTACTCGGAGCTGGTGCAGGCGGGCGCGCAACTGGCGCTGCCGGTGGTGGTGGCGCGCGATGCGCCGCTGGCGTTCGCGGCATGGACGCCGGGCGACCCGATGGTGACAGACGGCATGGGTGTGCAGGTGCCGGGCGATGTGCATTTCGTGGAGCGGCCGCCGGCGATGCTGGTGCCCTGCCTGGGGTTCAATGCCGACGGGTATCGGCTGGGGTATGGCGGCGGGTTCTACGACCGCACCCTGGCGGCCCAGCCGCGGCCGGCCACGCTGGGGATTGCGTATGCCTGCCAGCAGGCGCTGTTCGCGCACGCGCCGCACGATGTGCCGCTGGATGTGATCGTGACCGAGATTTCGCAGGTGCGCTGAGCCCGCGCCCCCTCGAACCGTCGTCCCCGCGGAGGCGGGAACCCATGCTGAGCAAATTTGCCAGGCGGCCTTCAAACGCTGCCCGGCTTGCAAACGGTCTATGGGTCCCCGCCTCCGCGGGGACGACGTTGTTTTACTTTGCGGTCAGGCGCTGCCAGATCGCCGTGGTCGGCGCCGCCTGGTTCATGCTGTAGAAGTGCAGCCCCGGCGCGCCCCCGGCCAGCAGGCGTTCGCACAGCTCGGTCACCACGTCCAGCCCGAACGCCTTGATCGACGCGCTGTCGTCGCCAAAGCTGGCCAGCTTGAGCCGCACCCAGCGCGGGATCTCGGCCCCGCACATGTCCGAAAAGCGCGCCAGCTGCATGTGGTTCGTAATTGGCATGACGCCTGGCACGATCGGCACGTCCACGCCCAGCTTGCGGGCGTTGTCGACGAAGTGGAAATAGGCGTCGGCGTTGTAGAAATACTGCGTGATCGCCGCATTCGCCCCCGCCTTCACCTTGCGGGCAAAGTTCTGCAGGTCGTCCTGCGGCGACTTGGCTTGCGGGTGCATTTCGGGATAGGCCGCCACCTCGATGTGGAACCAGTCGCCGGTTTCGGCCCGAATGAACTCGACCAGCTCATTGGCGTAACGCAGTTCGCCCGCGCCACCGTAGCCGCTGGGCAAGTCGCCGCGCAACGCCACCAGGCGCTTGATGCCGTGCGCCTTGTAGTTGGCCAGGATGGCGCGGATCGACGCGCGCGTGCCGCCCACGCAGGACAGGTGCGGCGCGGCCTGGTGGCCTGCGCCCATGATCTCGAGCACGGTGTCGAGCGTGCCCTGCTGGGTGCTGCCGCCCGCGCCGAAGGTGACGGAAAAATACTTCGGTTGGAGTTCGCCCAGCTTTTGCCGGACGACGCGCAGTTTTTCCACGCCCTCGGGGGTCTTGGGCGGGAAGAACTCGATGCTGAAATTTGGCGTTTCAATCATTCTTGAGGATGAGAGTAGAAAGCGCCCACGAGATGATGCTGTAGAGGATGGCCGCGATGAAGGCCGAGCCGAAGCTGGCCACATTGAAGCCTTCCACCGCCTGCGCCACCAGCCAGAACAGGAAAGCGTTGATCACCAGGATGAACAGGCCCATCGACACCAGGGTGACGGGCAGGGTCAGCAACACGAGCACGGGACGGATCAGGGTATTGACCAGCCCCAGGAACAGCGCGGCGAGCAGCGCGGTAGCGAAGTCGCTCACGGTGACGGAGTGCATCAGGTAGGGCAGCGCCAGCAAGGCGGCGGCGTTGATCAACCAGGTGACGAGCAGGCGCATGGAGAATCTTTCGTGAGTGCAGTTGTTCGTATTCTAAGTCGAAAAAAAAGGCACGGCGCCTGCCGTGCCTTTCTCGCTGATCAGTAGCGGTAGTGGTCCGGCTTGTACGGGCCTTCCTGGCTCACGTTGATGTACGCGGCTTGCTCTTCGGTCAGCTCGGTCAGCTGGGCGTTGAGCTTCTTCAGTTGCAGGCGGGCGACCTTCTCATCCAGCTTCTTGGGCAGGGTGTAGACGCCCACCGGGTACTCGGCGGTGTTGGTGAACAGCTCGATCTGGGCGATGGTCTGGTTCGCGAACGACGAGCTCATCACGTAGGACGGGTGGCCGGTTGCGCAGCCCAGGTTCACCAGGCGGCCTTCGGCCAGCAGGATGATGCGGCGGCCGCTCGGGAAGATCACGTGGTCCACCTGCGGCTTGATGTTCTCCCACTGGTACTTGCGCAGCGCCGCGACTTCGATCTCGTTGTCGAAGTGGCCGATGTTGCAGACGATCGCCTGGTCCTTCATGCGCAGCATGTGCTGCTCGGTGATCACATGGTAGTTGCCGGTGCAGGTGACGAAGATGTCGCCATGTTCGGCCGCGTAGTCCATCGTCACCACGCGATAGCCTTCCATGGCGGCCTGCAGCGCGCAGATCGGGTCGATCTCGGTGACCCACACTTGCGCCGACAGCGCGCGCATGGCCTGGGCCGAGCCCTTGCCCACGTCGCCGTAACCGCAGATTACGGCGACCTTGCCGGCAACCATGACGTCGGTGGCGCGCTTGATGCCGTCCACCAGCGACTCGCGGCAGCCGTACAGGTTGTCGAACTTGGACTTGGTGACCGAGTCGTTGACGTTGATCGCCGGAAAGGCCAGCTTGCCGTCCTTGTGCATCTGGTACAGGCGGTGCACGCCGGTGGTGGTTTCCTCGGTGACGCCCTTGATGCACGGCAGGCGCTTGGAGTACCACTGCGGATCGCGCGCCAGACGCCCCTTGATCGCGTTGAACAGGCAGATCTCTTCTTCCGAGCCCGGGTTGTCCAGCACGGCGATGTCCTTCTCGGCGCGCACGCCCAGGTGCAGCAACAAGGTGGCGTCGCCGCCGTCGTCCAGGATCATGTTGGCGTGCTCGTCGCCGGGCCACTCGAAGATGCGGTGGGTGTATTCCCAGTATTCGTCCAGGGTTTCGCCCTTGACGGCGAACACCGGGGTGCCGGCGGCGGCGATCGCGGCGGCGGCGTGGTCCTGGGTGGAGTAGATGTTGCACGAAGCCCAGCGCACCTGCGCGCCGAGCGCTTCCAGCGTGCGGATCAGGACCGCGGTCTGGATCGTCATGTGCAGGGAACCGGCAATGCGCGCGCCCTTGAGCGGCTGGCTGGCGGCATATTCCTCGCGGATCGCCATCAGGCCCGGCATTTCGGTTTCGGCGATGCGGATTTCCTTCTCGCCCCAGCTGGCCAGGGAGATGTCGGCAACGAGGAAGTCTTTGATGTCTTTCAGTACGGCGCTCATCACGCCCTCCTTTCAATTAGAAAAAAGTAACGTGAGCGCGGTTGGTGATTATCCGAGCCTGGCGAAGTGGGGAACTTCGTCGCAACGCTCCTCGGAATGGGTTAGTTTAGCACGACGTGGCGGGTCGGGCTACCAAACTACGTCGTCCCCGCGAAGGCGGGGACCCATGCTGAGCTTATTTGGCCTGCGCGTTCTGCTACAAGGGCAAGCGGTCTATGGGTCCCCGCCTGCGCGGGGACGACGGGTTGGAGCGAATGGCTTACGAGAGGCCAGCCTCGGCACGCAGCAGCGCGGCCTTGTCGGTGCGCTCCCAGGTGAACTCGGGCTCTTCGCGGCCAAAGTGGCCGTAGGCGGCCGACTTGGTGTAGATCGGGCGCAGCAGGTCGAGCATCTGCACGATGCCCTTCGGGCGCAGGTCGAAGTGCTCCATCACCAGCTGGGCGATCTTTTCGTCCGAAATGACGCCGGTGCCTTCGGTGTACACGGTGATGTTGATCGGCTTGGCCACGCCGATCGCGTAGCTCACCTGCACCTGGCACTGGCGCGCCAGGCCCGCCGCCACGATGTTCTTGGCCACGTAACGCGCCGCGTAGGCGGCCGAGCGGTCCACCTTGGACGGGTCCTTGCCCGAGAACGCGCCACCGCCGTGCGGCGCGGCGCCGCCGTAGGTGTCAACGATGATCTTGCGGCCGGTCAGGCCGCAGTCGCCCTGCGGGCCGCCGATGACGAAGCGGCCGGTCGGGTTGACCAGGTAGCGGGTGCCGTTCAGCCACTCGCGCGGCAGCACCGGCTTGATGATCTCTTCGATCACCGCTTCTTCGATCTGCGAATGGGTCACGTCCGGCGCGTGCTGGGTCGAGAGCACCACGGTGTCCACCGCGACCGGGCGGCCGTCCACGTAGCGCAGCGTGACTTGCGACTTGGCGTCCGGGCGCAGCCACGGCAGGCGGCCGTCCTTGCGCAGCTGCGACTGGCGCTCGACCAGGCGGTGCGCGTAGTGGATCGCGGCCGGCATCAGCTCGGCCGTCTCGTCGCAGGCGTAGCCGAACATCAGGCCCTGGTCGCCGGCGCCCTGGTCCAGGTCCAGGCCCGCGCCTTCATCCACGCCCTGGGCGATGTCGGGCGACTGCTTGTCATAGCAGACCATGACGGCGCAGCCCTTGTAGTCGATGCCGAACTCGGTGTTGTCGTAGCCGATGCGCTTGATGGTGTTGCGCGCGACGTGAATATAATCGACGTTGGCGTGGGTGGTGATTTCGCCCGCCAGCACCACCAGGCCGGTGTTGCACAGCGTTTCGGCCGCCACGCGGGCGCGCGGGTCCTGCTCGAGGATGGCGTCGAGGATGGCGTCGGAAATCTGGTCCGCGACCTTGTCGGGATGGCCTTCCGAGACCGATTCGGAAGTGAAGAGGAATTCGTTGGACATTGAGGCTCCAGTTACTGTTCAATAAAAACATGCCGCAGCAACAGGTGCCTGCGACGCTTTAGCGAGATTTATATTCCGCTTCGCAAGTTGTCATTAACTCCGCGGATCCTGCTGGAAGTGGTATTTTACGCTCTTTTGTGATTTTGTTGAGGTGGCCTGCTCGCGCTTGTACCTCGATCAATCGAATGCTTGTTTTCTTATTCCGCGTCATTTCTTACTTGCCACTGCCTGTGCTACACACCCTCGGGTCGGCGCTGGGCTGGCTGGTGTATCTCGTTTCTCCCACGCATCGGCGGCGCCTGCGGGGCAATCTTGAACAGGCCGGCTACGGCGAGCACCTGCATGCGGCCGTGGCCGAATCCGGCAAGGCGATCACCGAACTGGCGTTTGCCTGGTGCGCCGATCCGGAGCGGGTGGCGCGCCACATCACGGTAGAAAACTACGACATCGTGCGCAAGACCCTGGACGCCGGGCGCGGCATCGTATTCCTGACCCCGCACCTGGGCTGCTTCGAGCTCACCGCGCAGCGCGTGGCGCGCGACATTTCGCTCACCGTAATGTACCGCCCGCCGCGCAAGGCGGCCTTGAAGCCGCTGGTCGAGGGCGCGCGCGCGCGCCAGAACCTGCACCTGGCGCCGGCCAATCTGTCCGGCGTGCGCATGCTGGTCAAGTGCCTGAGGAGCGGCGAGCCGGTCGGCATCCTGCCGGACCAGGTGCCGCAGGAAGGCGAAGGCGTGTGGGCGCCGTTCTTCGGCCGTCCCGCTTACACCATGACGCTGCCGGCCAAGCTCGCACAGTTGGGCAAGGCCGACATCCTGCTCACCTACGCCGAGCGCCTGCCGCACGGCCAGGGCTACGTGATCCGCTTCTTCCCGTTCGAGGGCGACCTGTCCGGCACGCCGGCGCAGCAGGCCGCCGCGATCAACCAGGCGATGGAGCGGCTGATCGCGCGCTGTCCGGCCCAGTATTTCTGGAGCTACAACCGCTACAAGCAGCCGCAGGGCGTGGCCGCGCCGGAATCCGAGGCGGTCGCATGAGGCTGCTGATTCTCTTTATGTGGCTGCTGCACTTCCTGCCGTTGCCCATCCTGGGGCGCTTCGGCGAGGCCGTGGGCAGCCTGATGTACGTCATGATTCCCAAGCGCCGCAAGATCACGCTGACCAATTTGCGGCTGGCGATGCCGGAGCTGTCGGAACAGGAGCGCCGCGCGATCGCGCACAAGCACTTCCAGAACTACGCGCGCAGCATCTTCGAGCGCTCGCTGCTGTGGTGGGCGCCGGCCGAACGCCTGCGCCGCCTGATCCATATCGAGCCGGCGGTGCCGCAGGCCGAGATGGAAAGCGGCCCCACCATCCTGCTGTGCCCGCACTTCGTGTGCCTGGACGTGGCCGGCGTGGCCTCGCGCGTGATCCCGGTCTCGACCATTTACGTGCCGCAGAAGAACAAGACCTTCGACGCGCTGCTGCGCCGCGGGCGCGAGCGCTGGGGCCCGGTACGCCTGATCACGCGCAACGAGGGCATCAAGCCGATCCTGCGCGCGCTGCGCGACGGGCTGCCCTACTTCATGCTGCCGGACATGGACTTCGGCGAAAAGGACGCCGCCTTCGTGCCCTTCTTCGGCGTGCCGGCCGCGACCCTGACCGCGCTGCCACGCTTGGCCGCGACCACGGGCGCCAAGGTGATCCCGGTGGTGGCCACCTTCCTGCCCAATTACCAGGGCTGGCGCGTGGTGTTCTATCCGAAGTGGGAAAATTACCCGGGCGAGGACATTCTGGAGGCGACCCGCCGCATGAACGCTTTCATCGAGGAACGCGTGCGCGAGGCGCCGTCGGAATATTTCTGGACCCACAAACGCTACAAGACGCGCCCGCCGGGCGAGCCTTCGCTCTACGATCTCTGACAACATGAAACTCAAGTTCACCAAAATGCACGGCGCCGGCAACGATTTCGTCGTGATCGACGCGATCAACCAGCACATCGACTTTGGCCCGGAAGAGTGGCGCCGGCTGGCCGACCGCCGCTTCGGCGTGGGCGCGGACCAGATCCTGGTGGTCGAACGCGCCAGCAGCCCGGGTGTCGATTTCCGCTACCGCATCTTCAACAACGACGGCGGCGAAGTGGAACAGTGCGGCAACGGCTCGCGCGCCTTCGTGCGCTTTGTGGTGGACAAGGGGCTCACGCGCGAGCGCAGCATTCGCGTCGAGACCATGTCAGGGATCATCGCGCCACGCCTGGAAGAGGACGGCAAGGTGACGGTGGACATGGGTGCGCCGCGCCTGGACCCGGCCGGGGTGCCGTTCGACAGCGCGGGCCTGGTGGGCCGGCCCCAAGGCGTCGATACCCTGTGGCCGCTGGCGCTGACGGTGGGCGGCGCGGAGCAAGAAGTGCTGGTGTCGGTGGTCTCGATGGGCAATCCGCATGCGGTGCAGGTGGTGGACGACGTGGACAGCGCGCCGGTGGCCGAGACCGGCCCACTGATCGAGCACCACCCGCGCTTTCCCAAGCGCGTGAACGCCGGCTACATGCAGGTGGTGGACCGCCACCATATCCGCCTGCGCGTGTTCGAGCGCGGCGCCGGCGAAACGCTGGCCTGCGGCACGGGCGCCTGCGCGGCGGCGGTGGCCGGCATCCGGCGCGGCCTGCTCGACTCGCCGGTGCGGGTATCGGCACGCGGCGGCGAGCTGTCGATCGCCTGGGCCGGCGACGGGCAGCCGGTGTACCTGAGCGGCCCGGCGGTGACGGTCTTCGAAGGCGAAATCGAGATCTGACCGGGCGCCGGCGGGCCAGGCCCCGGCGGGAGGAAGAACGCCGGGCGCCGGGTTTGCCCCGCTGCCACGCTCAGGCGGCGATGCCATAGTCCAGCCCCTCGCCCTCGGCCGCCGGCGCACCGAGCAGGGTGCGCAGCCGGTACAGCCGCTGCCGGTAGTTCCCTTCCGGCCCGGTCGGGCCACAGTCGATGTTGTCGAACACGCGCACGATGCGGTCCAGCGCCTGCCGTTCGTGCGCCGTTTCGATCGCCACCAGCCGGCGCTTGCTGCGTCCGTAACTGGCGCGAATATCCACCACCAGGCAGTGCCCGCGGTCGGCCGCCTTCACGTCCAGCAGCAAGGTCTCGGCACGGCTCAGGCGAAACAGTGCCGCCAGTTCCAGCCGGGCCGCCAGCAGTGGATGGCTTGCCGCAAGGCCGGGCGCGGCCGCGGCCAGCTGGCCGGTTTCGGTGTAGGCCGGCAGGTCGGGCCGCGGCGCGATCTTGCGCAACGCGGCGTCCGCCTCGGCACAGCCCTGGGCCGCCGCCTTTTGCAGCCAATACACGGCGCGCACGTCGTTGTTTTCGTTTTCGCGGCGCGCGCGCCAGGCCGACAGGCCGCACTCGAGCTGCGCCGCCCGGTACCCCATCTCGGCGGCCCGCTCCAGGTATTTTTGCGCGTCAGCAACGTTGCGCTGAGAGAACTCGGGTTTGACGTAAATGCGCGACAGCGCGTACCAGGCCTCGGCCAGGCCCTGCTCCCCGGCCAGGGTCAGCCAGCGGATCGCCTTCTTGAAGTTGGCCGAGCCGGCGCCCGCGCCAACCCGCTTGCCGTCCACCTGCATGCGCGCGTACCACAGGCCCATGGCCAGCTGGGCGTGCCGGTCGTGCTCGGCCGCGGCCAGTTCCCAGAATCGTTGCAGTTCGGCAGGCGCAAGAGCGTGCGCCCCGGTGCCGGAGGCGGCCAGCCGGGCGCAGCGCGACAGCAGCCGGACCTCGTCGGGCGCCAGGCGCGGGCCGGCGCGGCCGCGCGCCTCGGCCGCCTGCACCAGCGCGCGCGCCAGCGGCAGCGCCCGCTCGAGGTAGGCCCCCTGCTGGCCCTGCTCCCAGTCCTGCTCCAGCAGCGCAAAGCGCGCCTCGGCCACCCCGCTTTCGGCCGCGCGCCGCAGCCAGCGTTGCGCGGGCGGCGCCTCGCTGACGGGCGCGGGGGCCGGCGCCGGGTCGGCCGCCACGGCGGCCTCGGCCCCGCCGTGCTGGCGCGCCAGCAGCCATTGCGCTTCGGCAAAACCGCCCTGGGCGGCTTGTTCCAGCGCGCGCACGGCCTTGTCGCGCAGGCCGGTGCGCGGGGCGTTGCCCTGCCCCAGCACCAGCTGGGCATAGACCAGCGCGGCGCGCAGGTTGCCATCTTCCCAGGCGCGCTCGTACCAGGCCGCCACCGGGCGCGCACTCTGCTGCGCCAGCTCGAGCGGGATGTGGGTTCCGATCAGCTGCCAGGCCTCGGCGCAGTCCTGCTGCGCGGCGCGGTCCAGCCAGTGCAGGGCGGTGGGCAGGCTCTTGGGCAGGCCGGCGCTGCCGAACAGGTACAGCTTGCCCAGCTCCAGCTGCGCCGACGCATGCCCGGCCCGCGCGCTGCGGATGATCGCCAGTTCTTCACGATTTGCCATCGGTTCGACTCGATTTTGTCAGTGGGACCCGCGCCCCCGGCAAAGTTACCAATATATAAATAGAGGAAAGCCGGTGCGAGCGCTTTTTTGTTGGGCCAAAGTCTAAGCCAGCCCTGCGCGCGATTCGATTCGAACCCGACCGCGCTTGATTTCGCACAAACCCCAAAGCGGTGCGCACAGGCCGGCGCCACGGGCCTGCGCGCGCCAAAACCAAGCACAGCAGCCCTGTTTGCACCATAGTGATGCGTTTCGAAAATACAACAGCACAATTGGATTTATTGGCTTTCCACCAAGTGCAAGGCTCATAATTGACTAATCCAACAATCTTGACGCGTTAAGCATTTAAGGTTCAGACACCCGAGCGTTCAGCAACCCCATGTCTCAACGCCCCCCAAGTTTTTGCGTTTCACTTTAGAAAAAGGATCCGAATAAATGAAAAAATCACTGATGGCAGTGGCGCTGTTTGGCGCGTTCGCCGGCGTGGCACACGCGCAAACCGCAGTGCAGATCTACGGTACCGTCGATGCGGGCTTCATCAAGCGCAGCGGCCAGACCCTGAACATCGGCAAGCGCGCCGCCAACACGCTGGGCTTCAAAGGCACCGAAGAGCTGGGCAACGGCCTGAAGGCACTGTTCCAGCTGGAAATCCGCTACGAGCCGGACACCGGCACCGTTGAAGTCGCCAACCGTCCGCTGTTCCAGGGCCAAAGCCGCGTCGGCCTGCAGGGCGACTTCGGTATGGTCCGCATCGGCCGTGGCCTGACCCCGTACCAGGAAACCGTCGGCGCCTACGAGCCGTGGCACTCGCTGCCGACCCCGGCCGGCTTCTACACCGACCTGACCGTGGCTGGCTACAACTCGGCTCCGCTGGATCCGGCTGGTTCGGGCAACAACCGCTGGTCGAACGCCTTCTGGTACAACTCGCCGGCCAACCTGTGGGGCGGCTTCCAGGTGAACGCCGCTGTCGCCACCAAGGAAAACACCGGCCTGGCCACCGCAATCGTCGGCAACGGCACCGCCGCTGCACCGCAATACCCGGTTGGCGCCGAAGCTTCGGCCAACCCGTTCTCGCTGTCGGCCACCTACAACAACGGCCCGGCATCGGCCATGTTCGGCTATGAGCGCAACGCGATCGAGACCAAGGTCTGGACCCTGGGCGGCATCATCGCTCCGGTGCAAGACCTGAAGCTGATGGCAACCTACACCCGTCAGGACCGCGGCCACACCGCTGCGTTCAACCCGCGCACCAAGGCATGGGTGCTGGGCGCAACCTACGCCATGGGCCCGGGCAAAGTCCTGGCCGGCTACGGCCAGAAGCATCCGGACGGCGCTGCCAAGACCAAGCAGTTCTCGCTGGGCTACGAGTACAGCCTGTCCAAGCGTACCTACCTGTACGTGGACGCTTCGCGCAAGAAGGACATCACGACGGCAGCCGGCCTGCTGGCCAATCCGTCGACCGTCAACCACTACGACGTGGGCGTGAACCACTCGTTCTAAGTTGACGACAGGGGCCGTTCGGCTAGCCGCTGGCTAGCCTTACCCCCGGCAAGCAACACCACCGCAAGGGCGGGCACGGGAAACCGTGCCCGCCCTTGCCACTTCTGGGCCCTGTGTGATTTGCGCAACCGGCTCGTTCGGTGTGCTGCAGTTGGCTGGACAGGTTGCCCGAAGGATTGGCCGGGCGGCGGCAAGCAGTTTCATGGACAACTGATTGGGGGATGCAATGAACAAGACTCTTCTGGCCGTCCCGCTCGCCGCATGTTGCTGCGGCCCGGCCCTGGCCCAGGACAACATCCAGATCTACGGCATTGCCGATGCCGGCATCATGTGGCAGCGCGGCGGGCCGACCAAGGTCATCAGCGGCGGCGAGGACGGCTCGCGCCTCGGTTTCAAGGGCAGCGAGGAACTGGGGCGCGGCTACAAGGCCGTGTTCAACCTCGAGGCCCGGGTCGAGCTGGACACCGGCAACCAGTGGCCGACCCTGACCAACGAGAACCAGGGCCTGTACCTGACGCGCGGCATGGAGGCGTTCCCGCCGGCGGTGCTGCAGGCGGTGCGCACCGCCACCCAGCCGCCCGGCGGGCCCGCGGTCAACTTCCAGAAGGCGCTGTTCGACCGCACCTCAATGATCGGCATGATCACGCCGTTCGGCGCGATCCTCGGCGGGCGCCTGTACACGCCGGGCTACGAGGTGTTCGCCATCACCGACGCGTTCGAGACCGGCACCGCCGGCACCTGGGGCCACATTCTGTACGGCACCGCCGGCTACACCGCCATCCCGTCGGACATCCGCTCCTCGCGCTCGGTCGAGTACCGGATCGTGCACCCAAGCGGCTTTGGCGGGGTGCTGATGGTGGGCAGCAAGGGCTCGGGCTACCTGGAGCGCTACAACAAGTTCTTCGGCGTGAACATCACCTACAAGAACCACGGCTGGGACCTCGGGCTGGGCCACAACCACGGCTACGACCAGCAGGATGCGCCCAGCCTGCGCACCACCACCTTCGGCGGCTCGTACACCTGGGGCGACTACAAGTTCTTCGCTGGCGTGCACTACGAGCGCAACACCAACACGCCGCTGATGCGCGACTACATCACCGGCTGGGACGCGCAGATCGCGCCGCTGCTGGCCCCGCTCGGCGCGCCGACCGCTGGCGCCTTGCGGAATGCCTTCATCACCAACATCTTCCGCAATACCGAGCAGAACGCGCTCGGCTTCCAGGTCGGGATGCAGTATCGCTACGGGCCGGGCCGGATCACCGCCTCGGTCGCGCACCAGAACGACCGCACCCCGGCCGACAGCGACGTCACCCAATTTGCGCTCGGCTACACCTACTTCGTGTCCAAGCGCACCGACTTCTACGTGGTGGGCGCGTTCATCCGCAACAGCAACTTCGGCCAGTTCTCGCCCGGCACCGCGGGCGCGCCCGGCGGCTTTACCCCCAGCCCGGGCGAGGACGGCGCGGCGCTGCAGGTGGGCGTGCGGCACCGGTTCTGAGCGCGGCGCACGGCGGCGTCCGCACGGGTGGCCCTGGGCACCGTATTTTTGCCCCGCCACCCGCGGCCAGCAGGTAGAATTGCGCACAATAATTTTTTTGTACGCTCACCCCATGACCGCACCCCTGGACTCCGCCGCCGTCGCCCAATACCTGGCCGACCACCCGCATTTTTTTGACGAGTACGCTGGCCTGCTGGGCGAGGTGAAGCTTGCCAGCCATGTGACCGGCAAGGCCGTGTCGCTGCAGGAACGCCAGATGGAAGTCATGCGCGACAAGTACCGCACGCTCGAGCTGCGCATGGCCGAGCTGGTGCGCATCGCGCAGGAGAACGCGGCGATCGCCAACCGCTTCCACGCCTGGAACCAGGCCCTGCTCAAATCGCCCGGCGGCGAAGCGATGCCGCGCGACCTGCTCGACGGCCTGGTCAAGGAATTCGGCGTTCCCTACGCCACGCTGCGCCTGTGGAACCTGGCGCCCCAGCACGCCGAGTGCTGGTTCGCGTCCGGCGTGTCGGACGACGCCCGCATCTTCGCCGCCAGCCTGCGCGCGCCCTACTGCGGCCCGAACAAGGACTTCGAGGCCGTGCGCTGGCTCGACGCGGCCGAGCAAGTGCAATCGGTGGTGATGCTGCCGCTGCGCGCGGGCGAGGCCACCTTCGGCCTGTTGATCCTGGGCTCGCCGGACCCGGCGCGCTTCACCAGCCAGATGGGCACCGACTTCCTGGTCCACATCCTTGAAACCGCCAGCGCCGCGCTGGCCAAGCTGCAGGGCTGACATGGACGGGCCCGCGGGCCAGCCGGACCCGGTTGCGCACTACCTGGCCGAGCTGGCCACGCAGCGCCAGCTGTCCGCGCACACGGTGGCGGCCTACCGCCGCGACCTGGCCGAGCTGGCCGAACTGGCCGGCCACGCCGACTGGGCGCGCCTGACCCACTTCGACATCCGGCGCTTCGCCGCCAAACTGCACGCCGCGGGCCAGGACCCGCGCTCGATCGCGCGCAAGCTGTCCGGCTGGCGCGGCTTTTTCAACTGGCTGGCCCCGCGCGCCGGACTGCCGTCCAACCCCGTGCAGGGCGTGCGCGCGCCGCGCCGCGCCAGGACGCTGCCCAAGGCGCTGGCGGTGGACGACGCGGTGCGGCTGGTGGAAGCCGGCGCCAGTCCCCACCCCGAACCCTTCGAGCTGTGCAACCGGGCCATGTTCGAGCTGCTCTATTCGAGCGGCCTGCGGGTCTCCGAGCTGGTCGGGCTGGACCTGGACTTCACCCCGGCCGGCCCGGGCCGCCCGGCCTCGCGCGGGTGGCTCGACCGGGCCGCGCAGGAGGTGGTCGTCACCGGCAAGGGCAACAAGCAGCGCCGGGTCCCGGTGGGCGCGCCGGCGCTGGAGGCGCTTGCGGCCTGGCTGGCGGTGCGCCCGGCCGCGCGCGACGGCAGCGCCGCCCTGTTCCTGTCGGCGCGCGCCACCCGCATCTCGCCGCGCGTGGTGCAGCAGCGCCTGAAGCAGCATGCGCTGCGCGCCGGCATGCCGGTCCACGTGCACCCGCACGTGCTGCGCCACTCGTTCGCCTCGCACCTGCTGCAGTCCTCGGGCGACCTGCGCGCGGTGCAGGAGCTGCTCGGGCACGCCAGCATCACCTCCACCCAGGTCTACACCTCGCTCGATTTCCAGCACCTGGCGGCCGTCTATGACCGGGCCCATCCGCGCGCCAAGGCCAAGTAGCGACGCGATCGCTTGACCTGCATCAATTTCGGGCACGCTTCATGGTGGGCCACGGCAAATTGGGGCATAATCCCCCGATTATCCAAGCCGTCAACGGCGGCCAACGACTCGTTAGCGAAACATGGAACTGATCCCGACCACCATCCTGACCGGCTTTCTCGGCGCCGGCAAAACCACCCTGCTCAACCGCATCCTGCGCGAGGAGCACGGCTTGCGTATCGCCGTCATCGAGAACGAGTTTGGCCAGGAAAACATCGACAACGAGATCCTGGTGCAGGACAGCGGCGAGCAGATCGTCGAGATGAACAACGGCTGCATCTGCTGCACCGTGCGCGGCGACCTGATCGTGGCGCTGTCGAATCTGGCCGACAAGCGCGCGGCCGGCGAGCTGCACTTCGACCACGTGGTGATCGAAACCACCGGCCTGGCCAACCCCGGCCCGGTGGCCCAGACCTTCTTCGTGGACGAGGCGGTCGGCTCGACCTACCTGCTGGACGCGGTGGTGACGGTGGTGGACGCGCGCCACGCCATGCAGCAGCTGGACGAGCACGAGGAAGCCCAGCGCCAGGTCGGTTTCGCCGACAAGATCCTGCTGTCCAAAACCGACCTGGTGGACGCCACCGCCCTGGCCGAGCTGAAGGCGCGGCTAAAGCGCATCAACCCGCGCGCCCCGATCTCGACCTCGGACTTCGGCCGGGCCCCGATCTCGGAGGTGCTCGACCTGCGCGGCTTCAACCTGAACGACAAGCTCGAGCTCGACCCGGCCTTCCTCGAAGAAGAGGAGCATGAGCATGAGCACGAGCACGAACACGGCCACGCGTGCGGCCACGACCACGCCCACGGCGAGGCCTGCCACCACGACCACCACCATGCCCACCACAGCGACGACATCGCCGCCTTCGTGTTCAAGAGCGAGCGGCCGTTCGACCCGCAGCGCCTGGACGAATTCCTGGGCGGGCTGGTGCAGGTGTTCGGCCCGCGCATGCTGCGCTACAAAGGTGTCTTATACATGCAAGGCGCCGAGCGCAAGGTGGTGTTCCAAGGCGTGCATCAAATGATGGGCAGCGACCTCGGTGCAAAGTGGGCGGATGACGAGGCGCGTGGCAGCAAAATGGTCTTCATTGGCAAAAATTTACCGAAGGACGTATTTATCCACGGTTTGGAACAATGTTTGGTATAAACTATCCCGGTTTTGCGGTGCGCCACGGCCGGCAGCCACCGGCCGCGAGAGACAGCGCATCGCCTTTGTTTGACGACTGAAATGCCGACTCGCCGGCGGGGCGAGGATAAGACATCGGGATGCCAATATGAAGGAAACCGTAAGCAAGACCGCAAAAAAGGCCAGCGCTGCGGCAACGCCAGCACGCAAGCCGGCCCTGACTTCCGCCAAGGCTGCGTCCACTGGCACGGCCAAGGCCAAGGCGGCGTCGCGCCCCACCGCAAAGGCCGCGTCGGCCAGGACGACGGCGGCCCCGGTCAAGAAGGCGGGCGCGCTCAAGGCGACGGCGGCAGGCAAGGCAGCCCCAAAGGCAGCCGCGGTGAAGGCAGCCCCCGCTAAAACGGCGAAGGCCACGCCGGCCAGGCCGGCGGCAGGCAAGGCACCGGCCAAGGCGACGGCGGCAAAGGCGGCGCCCAAGGCGGGGGCCAGCACCAAGGCGCCGGCAAAGACGGCAGCATCGAAGGCACCCGCGAAGGCGGCAACGCCAAAGGCAGCAGCAAAGGCGGCAGCGCCAAAAGCAGTGCCAGCCAAGGCCAGCGCGGCAGCAACAAAGGCGCCGGCCAAGGCCAGCGCAACGGCCAAGGCGCCGGCAAAGGCAGCGGCCGCCACCAAGGCAACCAGTGCCAAGGCGCCGGCAAAAGCGGCAGCCAAGGCGCCGCGCAGTACGAACGAGAAGGCCGAGGCCGTTCAGCCAACGGCCAAGGCAGGCAGTGAACCAACGGTTGGTACCGGCGCACGCCTGACTGGCGCGGCGAATGGTGCCGCCGAGTTAGCTGATAGAATGCAAACCCCTGTCGTATCAAAGGTAAGTGAAGTCATGACTAAAACAACCAAACCGAATGCCGCCGCCCAGGCCGAAGAACGCATCTTGACGGAAGAAGAGATTCGGGCAATGAGCGACGAGGACTACATGAACCCGGCCCAGCTGGCATTCTTCAAGGCCAAGCTCCAGGCGCTCGAAAAAGAGCTGCTGAAGAACGCCGGCGAAACCACCGAGCACCTGCGCGAAACCGTGCTGGTTCCCGATCCGGCAGACCGTGCCACCATCGAGGAAGAGCATGCGCTCGAGCTGCGCACGCGCGACCGCGAGCGCAAGCTGCTCAAGAAAGTCCAGCAATCGCTGGCCTCCATCGAGTCGGGCGAATACGGCTGGTGCGAGGAAACCGGCGAACCGATCGGCATTCCGCGCCTGATCGCGCGCCCGACCGCCACCCTGTCGCTCGAGGCCCAGCAGCGCCGCGAACTGAAGCAGAAGCTGTACGGCGACTGAGCCAGTCCCACTCCCATCCAAAGAAAGCATGCGGCGCAGGTCGCATGCTTTTTTTATTTACACGGCACACTTGGCGTTCCTTATGGCCGAGCGCTTTCCTATCGGATACACTTAGCGCGCCACACCGCCAAGGTCGTGGCAATCCGGACCGGGGTTGCCGTCCCGCGCAGCCCTGCCTGATCTGACAGACAGGACATCGATTTGGGCCTTTTCTCCTTTTTCAAGAGAAAGCAGGCGCCGCCTGCGGCTGCGTCCAGTGTGCGCGCACGCACGGGCGAGGCGCCGCGCCAGGACAGCGAAGCCGAGCGGGCGCGCCAGCGCGAAATCGCGCGCGCCACCGCCGCCAAGATCGATGCGATCGAACTGGAGATGGCATCCGACATTTTCAGTGACGAGCCTGCCTGGGGCAGCAATGCGCCGCGCACGCCGGCCGCCGCAGCCCCCTCGCCTGCCTACGAACTGGCGCCGTCCGAGCTGGCCTCCGGCGCGTCCCCGGGCACCCCGGCCATTCCGCTGGTCGCCGAAGAAGCCGCTATGCTCTACGCCAACGGCGAAAGCCTGGCGGCCGAACGCCTGCTGCGCGCCAGCCTGATCGGCGAAGGGCGCAGCCAGCGCGTGCCCTGGTGGATGCTGCTCGACCTGTACCAGGTCAGCGGCCGCGAACAGGACTTCGAGAGCATCGCCATCGATTACGCCATCCATTTCGAGACCTCGCCGCCGGTATGGAAAGCGCGCACCGCCAGCGCGCCGCAGCCGCAGTTCGCCGGCGTCACGCCGACCGAAGCGTTCTCGGGCGTGCTCGGCCCGCACATCGAACCGCAGCTGCAGCGCCTGCTCGACTGCACCGCAAGCAGCCCGGTGCTGCGGCTGGAATTCGGTGGCGTCCGCGGCGCCACGCCCGAGGGCTGCAGCTGCCTGCTGGACGGGCTGCGCGCCCTGCGCCGCGCCGGCAGCGAACTGGTGCTGGGCAGCGCCGATACCCTGGTCGGCGTGCTGCGGCCGATGCTGTCGATCGGCGAGCGCGGCGCCAGCCAGGCGCCGTGGCTGCTGCTGCTCGAACTGCTGCAGCTGACCGACCGCGCCAAGGACTTCGAGGAAACCGCGATGGACTACCGGGTCACCTTCGAAACCGAGCCGCCGCGCTTTGAGGCGCCGCTGCGGGTGGCCACCGCCGCCGCCAGCGCCGCCGCGGGCGACCGTTTCATGCTGCCGGCCACCGTCGAGGGCGACCCCGCCGCCCTGCTGGCTTCGATCGACAGCTATGCGCGCGGCGCCGACCCGGCCGTGCTCGACTGCTCGCGCCTGGTGCGGATCGACCATGCCGCCGCCAGCGCCCTCGAGGGCCAGCTGCGGGTGCTCAAGGCCGAGGGGCGCAACATCGAGCTGCGCGAGCTGAACCACCTGGTCGGGCCCCTGCTGCGCCTGCTGGGCGCCGCTGACAGCGCCCGATTGTTCGCGAACAAGTATTGATGTAGGGTGGGCAAGTTCCTTGCCCACGCGTTCAACGCAGGTGAGCCTGGCCCGACACGCGACATTTGGACGCGTGGGCGGGAAACCCGGCCACCCTACCAACCCAACAATTGCGCCCGCCAGCCTTGCAATTGGCGTCGCCACCCCCACCTCCGATTGGCTGAACAACCAAGAGGCAAAGAATGGAACAATTTCACGGCACCACCATCGTGAGCGTACGCCGCGGCGACAAGGTCGCACTCGGCGGCGACGGTCAGGTCACCCTCGGCAACGTGGTCATGAAGGGCTCGGCGCGCAAGGTACGCACGCTGTACAACGGCAAAGTGTTGTGCGGCTTCGCCGGCGCCACGGCCGACGCCTTCACCCTGCTCGACCGCTTCGAAGGCAAGCTGGAAAAGCACCAGGGCAACCTGCTGCGCTCCTCGGTCGAGCTGGCCAAGGACTGGCGCACCGACCGCATGCTGCGCAAGCTGGAAGCGATGCTGCTGGTCGCCGACCGCGAGAAGACCCTGATCATCACCGGCAACGGCGACGTGCTCGAGCCCGAGGACGGCATCGGCGCAATCGGCTCGGGAGGCGTGTACGCGCAAAGCGCGGCCAAGGCGCTGCAGGAAAATACCGACCTGGCACCAGGCGACGTGGTGAAGAAGGCGCTGACCATCGCCGGCGAGCTGTGCATCTACACGAACATGTCCCACATCATCGAAACGCTCGACTAAGCGGTACCCAACATGAACATGACACCCCTGGAAATCGTCTCGGAACTGGACAAGCACGTGGTCGGCCAGGCCAAGGCCAAGCGCGCGGTCTCGATCGCGCTGCGCAACCGCTGGCGCCGCCAGCAGGTCGAGGAGCCGCTGCGCCACGAGATCACGCCGAAGAACATCCTGATGATCGGCCCGACCGGCGTGGGCAAGACCGAGATCGCGCGCCGCCTGGCCAAGCTGGCCGATGCGCCGTTCATCAAGATCGAAGCCACCAAGTTCACCGAGGTCGGCTATGTGGGCCGCGACGTGGACACGATCGTGCGCGACCTGGTGGACATCGGCATCAAGCAGACCCGCGCCAGCGAGATGAAGAAGGTGCGCCAGCGCGCCGAGGACGCGGCCGAGGACCGCATCATCGACATCCTGGTGCCGCCGCCGCGCGACTTCGGCTTCAACGTGGCCGCCAGCGAGAACAAGGACAACGACACCACCCGCGCCACCTTCCGCAAGCGCCTGCGCGAGGGCCAGCTCGACGACCGCGACATCGAGATCGAGGTGGCCGAGGCCAGCCCGCAGATGGAAATCATGGCGCCGCCCGGCATGGAAGAGATGACCGAGCAGATCAAGGGCATGTTCGCCGGCGTCGGCGCGGGCCGCAAGAAGCCGCGCAAGATGAAGATCAAGGACGCGATGAAGGTGCTGGCCGAGGAAGAAGCGGCCAAGCTCATCAACGATGAGGAGCTCAAGCAGAAGGCGATCGCCAACGTCGAGCAGAACGGCATCGTGTTCCTCGACGAGATCGACAAGATCGCCTCGCGCAGCGAGCATGGCGGCGCGGACGTCTCGCGCGCGGGCGTGCAGCGCGACCTGCTGCCGCTGGTCGAGGGCACCACGGTCAACACCAAGTACGGCATGATCCGCACCGACCACATCCTGTTCATCGCCTCGGGCGCGTTCCACCTGTCCAAGCCGTCGGACCTGATCCCGGAGCTGCAGGGCCGCTTCCCGATCCGGGTCGAACTGGAGTCGCTGTCGATCGCGGACTTCGAGAGCATCCTGACCTCGACCGACGCCAGCCTGACCAAGCAGTACCAGGCGCTGCTGGCGACCGAGGGCGTGCAGCTCGAATTCGCCAAGGACGGCATCCACCGGCTGGCCGAGATCGCGTTCTCGGTCAACGAGCGCACCGAAAACATCGGCGCGCGGCGCCTGTACACGGTGATGGAAAAGCTGCTCGAGGAAATCTCGTTCTCCGCGACCGAATCGAGCGGCAAAACCGTCACGGTCGACACGGCCTACGTCAACGAGCGGCTGGACAAGCTGTCGGTGAACGAAGACCTGTCGCGCTACGTGCTGTAAGGGGGGACGGCGATGGCGAACAAGGCACTGGCCACCCGGCAGAAGATGCGCTTGCTCGCCAAGCCGGGCGTGCCGAGCGCACTGGGCAAGCCGCGCAACCCGTTTGCCGGGTTCGCCAAGAACCGGTCGGCCGGGCCGCACGTGAAGACCGAATCGGCCCAGCGCTCGGCCGCCAAGCGCGCGCTCAAGAAGGTCAAGCTGGTGCCGGACGAGGAGTAAACAGCTTGCCACTCCCGTTCGCACGTCGTCCCCGCGCAGGCGGGGATCCATACTGATTGTGCTCAACACTGGTGCACACCGCAGTGATATTCCCAGCAAGTTCCCTGGCTGCGTAGCGATCAACTCAGCATGGGTCCCCGCCTGCGCGGGGACGACGTCCTGTGCTACGTGGAACGACCGGCCGCCTGCGGACGCCCGCAACGGGCGCCCGCGATCAGGCCATGCGTGTTGCGCCGCAGCCACCAGGGCGCGACGCAAGATTCGGTGGAAGTGGGCACGTCCTGTGCCCACTGCGGGTATGCCAGCCCATGTCCCGGCCCCACATGATCAAAGTGTCTACGGTTCGCCCTGCTTGCGCCAGCAGCTTGTGCGAAGTACCGCGGCGTTGTACATTCGGTATCACCTTGCGATACCTTCCTCACAACAACAGGTCTTCCCATGAGCTCACCGGAACTGGTCCTCGATGTGCTGCGCGCCGAGTTGCGCGCCGCCGGCATCACCTACAAGGCGCTGGCCGAGCGCATCGCGATGAGCGAATCGAGCGTCAAGCGCATGTTCGGGCAAAAGGACATGTCGCTGTCGCGGCTGTCGCAGATCTGCACCGCGTGCGGCATTGCGCTGGAGGACGTGCTGCGCCGCGCGGCCGATTCGCGGCCGGCCGCGGACACGCTGACGATGCCACAGGAAACCTCGCTGGTCGCGCAACCGCGCTTGCTGCTGGTGGCGATCTGTTGCCTTGGCCACTGGAGCCTGGAGCAGGTGGTGGAGACCTACCGGATCTCGACGCCGGAATGCATCCAGTACATGGCCGAACTGGACCGGCTGGGCCTGATCGAGCTCAAGCCGCTCAACCGCTACAGCCTGCGCGTGTCGAACGCGTTCCGCTGGCTGCCGGACGGGCCGGTGCAGCAGTTCTTCCGCCAGCACGTGGTGGCGGACTACTTCAGCGGCCGCTTCGACGGGCCCGGGGAAACGCTGATGTGCCTGCCGGCGCGGCTGTCGCTCGCCAGCGCGCACGAGCTGGCGCACAAGCTGCACCAGCTGGCTGGCGACCTGGCGCGGCTGCACCGCAACGACCGGCGGCTGGCGCCGGACGAGCGTGACGGGTTCACGCTTCTCCTGGGGTTCAGGTCGTGGGAGTTTGCGGCGTTCACCGCGCTGCGGCGGTGAAGCGTCCGTAGGGTGGGCGGCTTGTCCGCCCACGCGTTCAACCGGCCCTTGGTTCGATGCACGGGCTGTGCTGGCCGCGCTTGGACGCGTGGGCGGGAAACCCGCCCACCCTACCTTGACTGCGGCGGCTGGCTGACCGGGCTGCCCGGCGAGCGCACCGGCGGCGGCATCTGGGTCGGCGCGGTGGCAGGCGCTTGCGGCACCGCGCCCGGCGTCAGCGGTGGCGACGTGATGCTCGGTCCGGGAGCCGGCGCCTGCGCGGGCGCGACCGGTGCGGGGGCCGGTGCGGGAGCGGGCGGTGGCTCGTCATGCACGCCCACGTCGCCCCGCCCCGCCACGTCGCCTTCCGCCGAGCCCGCCGTCGAGGGCGCGGCCGCCGGCGCCGGCGCCACTGCCGCCCCCATCGGCGCCGCCGCCTTGGTATCCGGCGCCAGGTCGATCCGCTTCATCACGCCACCGTCGGACAACATCACATAGCGCGCATGCACCTCGCTCACCGACACGCCCGGCGCGATTTCCTTGCCGATCACCAGCGCCTTGGCCGGCCCGCCGTTGGCCGAGATGATGGCCACGCTCTGCGCTCCGGCCGAGATCACTCCGCTCAGCTGGTAGTTGGTCGCCACCTGCGCCGCCGCCTGCCCGCCGAACAAGGTGCCGGCCGCGTCCATGCTGGGCTCGGGCGCCTCGGCCAGCGGCGGCGCCGTGATCGGACGCTGCGGCGGCTGGTACAGCTGCAGGATCCAGTACGCGACCGAGGCGGCCAGCACGATCAGGGCGACCAGGGTCAGGACGATGGGCAGACGCTTCATTAGGCTCCTCGGTTAGCGCACCAGCTGGTTGATTTCGATGATAGGCATGAGCACGGCCAGCACGATCAGGAGCACCACCAGGCCCATGGCCAGGATCAGCACCGGCTCGAGCAGGCCGGCGATGGTCAGGGTGCGCCGCTCCAGGTCGGCCTGCTGCGAGTTGGCCGCGCGTTCGAGCATGGCCGGCAGCTCGCCGGTGATCTCGCCGGCCCGGATCATGTGCACCAGCATCGGCGGGAAGTGCTTTTGCGCCGACAGCGCGCGCGCCAGGCTCACGCCTTCGCGCACGCTGGCCGTGGCCTGCTCCACCAGGTCGCGCATGGCCACATTGGACAACGTATCGCGGCTGGTGTCGAGCGCCCTCAGGATTGGCACGCCGGAGCCGGTGGTGATCGCCAGCGTGCTGGCAAAGCGCGCCGTGTTCAGGCTGCGCTCGAACTTGCCGTACACCGGCGCGTCGAGCAGCCAGGCATGCCAGCGCAGCTTGAGCGCCGGGTTCTGCAGCGCGCGCCGCCACGCGAACCAGGCGGCGATGAGCGCCAGCGCCACATAAATGCCGTAGGCGCGCACGAAGTTCGACACGCCCAGCATCACCACCGTGAGCACCGGCAGCTTTTGCTTGGTGTTGGCGAACACCGACACGATCTGCGGCACCACGTAGGTGAGCAGGAAGATCACGATCGCGAATGCGACGAAGGTCACGATCGCCGGGTAGGTGAAGGCCAGGCGCACCTTCTGCACCAGCGCGTTGCGGCGCTCGATGTAGTCGGCCAGGCGCGACAGCACGCGCGCGAGCTGGCCGATCTGCTCGCCCGAGGTGACCAGCGCGCGGTAGATCTCGGCGAAGTCGCGCGGGTGGCGCGACAGGGCGGCCGAGAACGAGGCGCCGCCCATCACTTCGGAACGGATCGAGGCGACCAGGTCGCGCACGTAGGGGCGCTCGGCCTGCTCCAGCAGCGCGGTGAAGGCTTGTTCCAGCGGCAGCCCCGCTTCGAGCAGGCTGGCCAGCTGGCGGGTGAACAGCGCCAGCTCGTTTTGCGACAGGCGCTCGCCAAAGCCTCGGCTCCTGGCGGCGCCGCTCTCGTCGACCTGGGCCGAGATGGCCTCGACGGCAAGCGGTGTCAGCCCCTGGGTGCGCAGGTCGGCGCGCGCCGAACGGGGGCTGTCGGCGTTGACGACGCCTTTGCGGGTCGCGCCCGCGGCATCGACGGCTTCGTAGCGAAAGGCCGGCATGGCGTCAGTCCTTCGTCACGCGCACCAGCTCGGCCTGCGTGGTGACGCCTTCATGGATCCAGCGCTCGCCGTCCTCGCGCATGGTCCTCATGCCGGTGGCCAGCGCGCTGTCGCGGATCTCGGCTTCGCTGGCGCGGTTGTGGATCTGCGCACGGATCTCTTCGGTGGTTTCGAGCAGCTCGTACACGCCCACGCGGCCGTGGTAGCCGGTGTGGCCGCAGCGCTCGCAGCCGACCGCATGCCAGGTCTGGCCGTCGAACTTCTTGCAGTGCGGGCAGAGCTTGCGCACGAGGCGCTGCGCCATCACGCCCAGCAGCGACGAGGACAGCAGGAACGGTTCGATGCCCATGTCCAGCAAACGCGTCACGGCCGAGGCGGCATCGTTGGTGTGCAGCGTCGCCAGCACCAGGTGGCCGGTGAGCGAGGCCTGCACCGCGATCTGCGCGGTTTCCAGGTCGCGGATCTCGCCGATCATGATCACGTCCGGGTCCTGGCGCAGGATCGCGCGCAGCGCCTTGGCAAAGGTCATGTCGATGCGCGGATTGACCTGGGTCTGGCCGATGCCGTTCAGGTCGTATTCGATCGGGTCCTCCACCGTCATGATGTTGGTGGTGGCCGCATTCAGGCGCGACAGCGCCGCGTACAGCGTGGTCGTTTTACCGGAACCGGTCGGTCCGGTGACCAGCACGATGCCGTGCGGCTGGTTGATCAGCTTGTCGAACTGCGGCAGCAGCGCGTCGCTCATGCCCAGGTGGCCCAGGTCGAGGCGCCCGGCTTCCTTGTCCAGCAAACGCAGCACCGCGCGCTCGCCGTGGCCGGTGGGCAGGGTCGAGACGCGCACGTCGACCGGCTTGCCGCCCACGCGCAGGGTGATGCGGCCGTCCTGCGGCAGGCGCTTTTCGGCGATGTCCAGCTGGCTCATGATCTTGATGCGCGAGATCAGCGAGGCGTGGATCGCCTTCTTGGGCCGCACGATGTCGCGTAGCGCGCCGTCGATGCGAAAGCGCACCACCGACGTCTGCTCGAACGGCTCGATGTGGATGTCGGACGCGCCCTCGCGCAGCGACTGGGTCAGCAGCGCGTTGATCATGCGGATCACCGGCGCGTCGTCCGACGATTCGAGCAGGTCTTCGATGGCCGGCACGTCCTGCAGCAGCTTGGTCAGGTCGAGGTCGGCATCGAATTCGTCCACCACCTGCGAGGCATCGCCGCCGGCGGCGGCATAGGCCGCGGCAATGGCCGCGTCCAGCTCGCTGCGCTCCATGCGGCGCAGGGCGATGCGCCCGAAGCGGCGCGACACCTCGGCGATCGCGGCCGGGGCGGTGGCATTGGAAACGAGCACTTCGACGCTTTGCGCCGGGTCGCCGTTGGAACGCGCGAGCACGCCGTGGTCGCGTGCGAAAGCGTATGGCAACAGGTTGTTCATCTTGGCTTATCTCTGGATCGGCGGTGCCGCCGGCGTTGCCGGCGTGGCCGCGCCCGGCTGGGCGCCCTTGGCGGGCGCCGGGGCCGGTTGCGGCGGCACCGTGGCCATCTGTCCGCCCGTGGGCGGCTGGCCGTTGGTCAATAGCGGCAGGACCGGCGTCCCGAGGTTGCGCAGCAGCGGCTCGCCACTCGGCGGCACAGCGACTTCGCCGGCGGCGCGGATGTAGTCGTAACGGTCCATCGTGATGCTGGCCGTCGCCTCCTTGCTGCGCACCACCACCGGGCGCAGGAATACCATCAGGTTGGTCTTGGTACGGGCGCGGGTCCGGGTCTTGAACAGGTTGCCCAGGACGGGGATGCTCGCCAGCCCGTGTACGCGCTCCTCGCCGTCGCTCTCGTTGTCCTCGATCAGGCCGCCGAGGACGACGATCTGGCCGTCGTCGGCCAGCACGTTGCTTTCGATCGCGCGCACGTTGGTGGTAATGCCCGACGGCGAGTTCAGCGTCGACCGGTCCACGCTCGAATTCTCGTGGTAGATCGCCAGCTTGATGGTACCGCCTTCGGAGATTTGCGGCCGCACCTTCAGCAGCAGGCCCACGTCGCGGCGGTCGATGGTGGTGAACGGGTTGCCGGCTGCGCCACCCGTCGTCACGTACGAGCCGCTCAGGATTGGTACGTTCTGGCCAACCTTGATGGTGGCCAGTTCGTTGTCGAGCGTGATCATGTTCGGCGTCGACAAGATGTTGGCGTTTCCGTCCGTTTCAAGTGCGTGCAGCACCGCGCCCAGGCCCAGCTGGCCGTCGGACGACTGGTGGAACAGGCCGATCGACAGCCCGCCCGGCACCAGCTGCGCCGGGTTGGCGGTCGTGGTGCTGCCGCTGCCAAGGCCGGTGCGCGCGGCCAGCGCCAGGTTGACGATGTTGTTGACCGTGCCCTGGCCGAACGACTGCAGGCCGCCCACGCGGTAGCTGCTGGCGCCGTTGCCGGTCAGGCCCACCCACTGCACGCCGAAGTCGGACGCCTTGTTCGATGTCACCTCGACCACCAGCGCCTCGATGTAGACCTGGGCGCGGCGCACGTCGAGCTGGTCGATCACGCCGCGCAGGTTGCGGTACATCGCATCGTTGGCGGTGATGATCAGGCTGTTGGTGGAGGTGTCGGCCTGGATGAAGCCCGACCCCTGCGGCGCATTGGCGCCGCCCTGCTGGCCCTGCTGGGCAAAGGTGTTGGTCGGACCGCCAAAGCCGGTCGGGCTTTGCGTGCCGACCGGCTGGGTGGCCGAGCCCTGGCCGGACATGCCGCCGCCCAGCGTGCCGGCCGGGATCGAGCCGCCCTGCGTGCCCTGCCCTGCCTGCGGCGCGGCCGACACGTCGCCCGACACCACGGCGCGCAGGGTCTGCGCCACGCGCGTTGCGTCCGCGTTCTTCAGGTACACGACGTGCACGTTGCCCAGTTCCTGCGTGGGCCTGTCGAGCTTGGAAATCAGCGCGCGCGCATGGTTCGCCTTGGCCGGCGAAGGCGCGCGCACCACCACCGAGTTGGTGCGCGGGTCGGCCAGCACGGTCACGCGGCCCGAGTCGCCGCCCGGGGCCGGCTCCATCAGGCGCGTGGCCAGCGTGGCGATGTCGGTGGCGATGCCGTTGTGGATCTGGATCACGTCGAGGTCGCCCGCGACCGGCGCGTCGAGCGCGGCGATGATCTTGGACAGGCGCCGCAGGTTGTCGGCGTAGTCGGTGATGACCAGGCTGTTGTTGCCCGGGTCGGCCATGATCGAGTTGTTGGGCGACACCAGCGGGCGCAGCACCGCGGTCAGGTTGGCGGCCGACTCGTAGGACAGGTGGTAGATCTGGGTCGCGATCTGGTCGCCGTGCACCTTGGCGCCCTTCACCCCGACCTGGGTCGGCGCCGCCTGCAGCTTGGCTTCCGCTTCCGGCACCACCTTGGCAAAGCCGTCGCCGGTGACCACCGCGTAGCCCTGCAGGCGCAACTGCGAGGTGAGCAGCTGGAACGCCTGCGCCTTGGTCAGCGGCCGCTCGGACACCAGCGTGAGCGTGCCCTTGACGCGCGGGTCGATGATGAAGGTCATGCCGGTATAGTGCCCGACCGCCTTGATCACCGATTCGATGTCGGCATTGACGAAGTTGAGGGCCGCGCCACCCGCCGTGCCGTTCTGGGCATAGGTCGGGGCGGGCACGGCCGCCAGGGCTGCACAGCACAGCATCGCGCCGGCCACGGTCCGGCGCAGGGCCGGCAGGGTAAGTGTGCTACGGATATTTTTTTTCATTTATCTGAACTCTAGCGCGATAACTTTCTTGCCGTTCACCATTCGGCGCTGGCCCAACAGATTGAGCATGTTGCCCAGCGTGTCCTCGTAACCTTCGGCCGCCTCGGCCTGTCCGGAAAACTGCAGGCGCCCGTTTTGCAGGCTGCCATTTCCCGACAGTAGCAGCGGCCCGCGCAGCGTACGCAACACCAGCGCAGCCTGCTGGCCGTGCCAGTCCATCGCCATTTCATAACTGCCCAGCGGTTTGATGGGCGACATGCGCGAACCCATGTCGGTCATCGACAGCACCGTGCGGCCGGTCACCGCCACCATCTGCCCCTGCCGTGCCACCTCGAGCGCGTTCCAGTTCAACTTGATCGTGCCGGTGGGCGCCAGCGTGTTCAGCGGCGCGCCCAGCCCGGCCAGCCCGGCGGCCGGCAGCAGCAGCTCGCCGGGGCTCACCTGCCACTCGGACCAACTGCCCTCGATCGCCAGCGGCTGCGACAGCGCCTGCGGGTTCTCCACGTGCATGCTCACGCGCCCCACCAGCACCGCCGGCGACAGGCGCCAGGCAAAGCGCCCCGGCAGCAGCGGCGTCACCGCCCCGCCCTCGCCCGGTGCGCCGCCCAGGAAGGCTGAACCGTTCCACAGCGTACCCTGCGCATCCCCCAGCGTCAAACGGCCGCCGGTCTGCTGTTCCACCATCTGTCCCAGCCACGATGCCGGCAGGAAGGCCAGCACCGTCAGCGCCACCACCAGCGCCACCAGCGCCAGCCACAACAGCAGCCGCCTCATTGGGCCGCGGCCCCGGCCGTTGCCTGGCGCAGCGTCAGGGTGGCGTCCACCTGCCCGGCCACCGGCAGCGCGGTGATCGCCCCGTCCTGCAGCTGGACCCGGCTTTCGCGCCGTTGCGCGTCCAGCCAGGCCATCAGGTTGGCGAACGAAACATTGTTCAGCTGTGCTTTCGCGTATTCGCCTGTCAGCGTCAGCGAGGCCGGGTTGATGCCGCGCGCCGTGAGGCTGGCCAGCAGCGCCTCGCGCGTCATTGGCGCCACCTGCGGCGCGGGCTGCGCGGCCAGGCTCCTGGCCTCGTCGGCCAGCGCGCGCAGCTGGGCGGCTTGCTGGCGCAACTGCGGCAGCGTGCGGCGCAGCTCGGCGCGGCCTTCCCAGGCCGGCGCGATCAGGACCAGGTAGGCCAGCGCCAGCAACAGCACGCCGGCGCCGATCGACAAGGTCCGGCGTTCCTGCTCGGTGCGCGCCATCCAGTATGCCAACGCGCGCGCGCGCGCCTGGCCCAAGGTTGCGGCCACATTCATTGCCTTGCTCCTGTGCTTGCCACGCGCCAGGTGGCCGGCGCGGTTTCTTCCAGGGTGATGCCGCGCGCGGCCAGCGCCGTTTTCAGCTGGCTGGTCAGCGACGGGTCCACGGTCTCGGCTTTGACCTTGACCGTCAGCGCGCGTTCCCTGTACTCAATTGACGAAATGCCCGGCTGGCGTCCCAGCCCGCGCACCGCTTCGCCCAGCGCCGCGGCCAGGTAGTTGAATTCGTCGTGCGCGAGCTCGCCGCTGTTCGCCTTGGCGCGCGTAATGTTCTGGCGCATCTGGGCCACCGGGTCGATCACCGGCTGGTTGGGGTAGGCGGCGCGGAAGGTCTGGGTCATCGACTGCCGGATCGCGTTCGCTTCGCCGCGCAGGCGCAGCCACTGGATGTTGAGCGCCGCCAGGTTGATGATCAGCACCAAGAGGCCCAGGCGGATCGGCCAGCGCCAGCGGCGCCAGTCGCGCTGCGGCGCGCCGGCAGCGCCCAGGCCCGGCACCAGGTCGAACGCGGTGCTCTTCGAGCCCGAGATCCAGTGCGCCCAGTCGTCTGCCTCCACCGACACGCCGGGGCTGGCCTCGGCGGCCAGCGCCTGGTATTCGCCCACCTGCTCGGACGGCAAGTACAGCACCAGTGGCGCGTCGCCGCCGAGCGCGCGCGCGGTCTGCAGCGCCATCGCCGGGTTGCCGTCCAGCGCCAGACCCAGGCCCTGGTACTGGCTCTGGCGCAGCGTCAGCTCGCCGGCGCCGATGGCCGCGGTCACGCTTCCTGGCAGCAGCGGCAGGCACAGCTGGGCGGGCACGGCCGCGATGGCGCGCGCCCCCTGGGCCAGCAGCGTGCGCACCAGCGGCTCGAGCCAGTCGCGCTGCACGACGGCCACGGGGCGCGTGTTGTCGGCCTGCTGCGGGCCTGCCACCAGCACGGCGTCCAGCGGGTCGCCCAGGATATGTTCTTCCACCAGGCCCGGCAGCGCGGCCTTCAGGCGCGCGCCGGACAGCGGCGGCGCCTGCACCGACAGCAAGGTCACGTCGGCCGCCGAGATGATCAGGACCACGCGGCGTGCGGCCGCCACCAGGTCGCCCAGGTTGCGCAGCGCGCCCACGCCGGCCTGCTCGATCGCGCCGGCATCGCCGACGACCGCAAAGCTGCACAGCGCGCCTTCGCCTTCCGCCCGGGCCGGATGCCGGATGTAGAGTGTAGTCAAACTGGCTCTCTTTCTTGTTCTAGATTTGGCGAATCCATTTCACTTCCGGATTGCGGATGACGCCATTGCCCTCCCGGCTCACCAACGCCTCGACATTCAGGGTAGCACGGTCGAGCTTGATGTGGCTGCGCACCAGGAACCAGTTGCTCTTCACCGTTGCGACCCCATCCAGTGCAGTATCGTCCAGGTTGACCTGGCGCGCGAACTTCGCGAGCACGTCCCATGGTGCGCGATTGCGGTAATCGACGAGGGTCTTGGCCTGCATCAACGAGATTTCCTTGTCCAGCGCGGCCAGCACCTCGGCCGGCGCCGTGTTGACGTTGACCAGCGTCGTACTCGTGCTCGGCAACACGATCGCAAACGGGCGCAGTTTTTCAATCATGGCTTGGGTGTAGCCGGGAATCGCCAGCAGGTCCTCAAGTTGCACCAGTTTCATGTTCGTGCTCGCCGGCGCCGCTGCCGGTTGCGGCGGCTGCGGCTGCGGCGGGGTGGCCGGGCTCTGGCTCGCGGCGACGAACTTTGCAGTCTTCAGTGCCAACGACGGATTCAATTGCAGGTTCCCCAGCAGGCGGCTGAAAATCTCGGCCTGCGTGGCGTCCAGTTGCCCGCCCTTCGCCAAATTGCTCAAATTATAACGTGAGCTCGCGTCGATCACGTTGCCGGACAGGGTCGCGTTGAAGTTCTCGCCCTGCACCCGTTCGCGCTCGATGTACTGGTCCAGGCGCGTCTCGGCCAGCGGCGTGGCCCAGATCTGGTCGAGCGACGTGTACTTGTTGTCCCAGTAGTCCTGGCGCAGCACCAGCATCGCCCAATCGAGTGCGCCGCGTTCGATCCACTGCGTCTGCAGCTGCAGGCGCTGATTCTCCATCGAGCGCACCTGCACCTGCTGCTGCCAGAACAGGCTGGCGACGATCGAGATCGCCAGCGTGGTGAGCAGCAGCGCCGTGATCACCGCCACGCCCTGCTGGCGCGCCCGCATCCTCATCTTCATAGCGCGCCTCCGAGCAGGAAGGATTTGGTCATCGGCACCTGCGCGCCCTGGGTGGACAGCGCGACCTGCACTCCGGTCGGCGGCAGCGCCAGCCCGACGTCGGCCTGCGTGAGCAAGGGCCCGGTGCGCCACTGGTTGTTCTGCCAGGTGAACACCTGCATGCCGGTCACGCCTTTCTGCAGGCCCACCGCTTGCCCTTGCAGGCTGGTGTCGGCGTCGGAGGTCATCGCCTTCCAGATCGCGTCCAGCTGGACCAGGTCGCGCGTGCCGTTCGACTCGCGCCGGGTCAGCGTACCGTCCACCACGCGGTAGGCCACCACCTGCAGCCGGGTCGGTTCGTTTTCGTTCGAGACCAGCCGCACCAGCGTCAGGCGGTCCTTGTCGGCCAGCAGGTAGGGACGCTTGTCCATGATGTCCTGCCCGGCCACGTGTTCGCAGTCGCTCTGCATCTGCGCAAACGCAAGCTGCATGCCGCGCGTCGTTTCCATTTGCTGGGTCAGCGCCACGCGCGCGCGCACGATGCCGTCCAGCCCGCGCCAGCCCAGCACCGCGACCATCGCCAGGATGCCGATCGCCACCAGCAGTTCAACCAGCGTAAAGCCGTGCGCGCGCTTCATGGCGATGGCCTCGGCATCATTTGGCGCGGCACCAGCTGCACCAGCTTCAGGATGCGCCGGTTCGGGTTGGCCGCGTCGAACACCGACACCTCGACCCGCCGCAGCAGCGGGTTCGGGCTGGTGAACACGTCTTCCTGGCACACCAGCTTCAGGTCGCCTTGCGGGCAATCGAAGCTGCGCTTGCCCACTTCGGGGAACTCGCGCCCGAGCCGGATCTGCACCAGCCGGTTTTCTGCCGACCAGGTGGCCATCATCGCGGTGCGCAGGCCGGTGCTGTTCTGCGTCAGGCTGCCCACCGCGCGCAGGCCCGCGCCCAGCGCAGTGCCGACGATGACCAGCGCCACCAGCACTTCGAGCAGGGTAAAGCCGCGTGGGCGTGCTTGCAGGCGCGCGTTCATTGTTCGACCGTGAAATGGCCCACGCCGTCGGCGCGGATTGCGACGCGGTTGTCGCCGCTGGCAAGGGTCAGCACGAAGGGTTTATCGACCGGCTCGCGGCCGAAGGTGATGCGCAGGCGGTCGGTGCTGCCGGCGGCGGGAGGGTCGAGCATCAGCTGCACCGGCCCGTGCGCAAAGCTGCGCTCGCGCAGCAGGTCGTCGTTGGTGATGAGCGACCAGCCGTTTTCGTTACGGACCAGGAAGTGATACTGGCTGCCGTCCGCCTCGAACGAGACCAGCCGGTTGCGCACGATCGCCTCGTCACGCGCCAGCTGCAGCAGCAGCGCGATGCGCTGCGCCTCTTTCTGCAAGTCCTGGCGCGGGCTCGGAATCGCGTTCAGCGTAGCGAGCCCCAGCGTGATGCCAATGATGACCATCACGACCAGCAGCTCCACCAGGGTGAAGCCGGAGACCTTGCGCTGCGCCTTGGTTGCCGGCATTGGACTCCTTACTTGTTGTCCCAGGAGCCCACGTCGGCGTCTTCGCCGGTGCCGCCCGGCTGCCCGTCGGCGCCGAACGAGAACACGTCCACCTCGCCATGGATGCCCGGCGACAGGTATTGGTAGGGGTTGCCCCACGGGTCCTTGGGCAGCTTCTCGAGGTAGCCGCCTTCCTTCCAGCCGGTGGCGGCCGGGCCGCTGGTCGGCTTTTGCACCAGGGCGACGAGGCCCTGCTCGGTGGTCGGGTAGCGCTGGTTGTCCAGCTTGTACAGCTTGAGCGCCTGCATCAGCGTGGCGATGTCCACGCGCGCCGCGGTCTGGCGCGACTCGCCGGTACGCCCCAGCAGCTTGGGCACGACGAGCGCGCCAAGGATGCCGATGATCACCACCACAACCATGATCTCGACGAGGGTGAAGCCGCGCTGCATGCGCTGGCGCAATGGACGTTTGGATACGATATGCATATATGTTATGGGGTACTTAGGTCGAAATAACCGATGTAGTATAAGACCGACGGGCGAGTGCTGCCATCGGCGGCGGGTGAGGCATTGTACGGCAGCACGCTCTGCCTTGCATTGATTGACAGTGTGCCTACACGCGCTGAGCGCACACCTGGCAGGACGCATTGCGCGCGATGCCGATGCTGGTCCACTCCATCGCCCGGCCATCGAGCAGCAGCAGGCGGCCGGCCAGCGACTGCCCGGTGCCCACCACCAGTTTCATGGCCTCGGCCGCCTGCATGGCGCCGATCACGCCCACCAGCGGCGCGAACACGCCCATCGTGCTGCAGGCGGCATCCTCGAACTTGCCATCCTCGGGGAACAGGCAGGCGTAGCACGGGCTTTCTGCAGAGCGCGGGTCGTACACCGAGACCTGGCCATCGAAGCGGATCACGGCGCCGGCCACCAGCGGCACCCCGGCCGCAAAGCAGGCGCGGTTGACCGCGTGGCGGGTGGCGAAGTTGTCGCTGCAGTCGAGCACGACGGTGGCCTCGCGCACCAGCGCCGCCAGCCGTTCGCCGGCGACGCGCTCGCGCAGCGCGCGCACGTGCACCTCGGGATTGATCGCCATCAAAGTTTCGCGGCCAGACTCGGCCTTGGGCTGGCCGACGCGCGCGCTGGTGTGCATGATCTGGCGCTGCAGGTTGGTCAGGTCCACCTCGTCGTCGTCCACCAGCGTGATGCGGCCGACGCCGCCGGACGCCAGGTACAGCGCGGCGGGCGAACCCAGGCCGCCGGCGCCGATCACCAGCGCGTGCGCGTTCAGCAGCTTCTGCTGGCCTTCGATGCCGATCTCGTCCAGCAGGATGTGGCGGGAGTAGCGGAGCAGCTGGTTGTCGTTCATGTCTTTTCCAACGATGCAAACGCGCCGGTGCGTAGGGTGGGCTCTTGAGCCCACGCGGTATCACGCGCCGCGTGCGAACGCGTGGGCACAAGTGCCCACCCTACGAAAAACGCCAGCGGTGTTGAACGCGTGGGCGGGAGACCGGCCACCCTACGACGCCACTATGTAGGGTGGGCAGGTTTCCTGCCCACGCGTCCAACCGGCGCCAGCCATCCCTACTTCTTCGGCGCGCCCTTCAATTCCACCGGCTTTTTCTCGGTCCCCGGCAGCTCCTTGGGCGCCGCCGCGTCCAGCCCGTCGTCGCCCTTGGCCAGCTTGACCGGCAGTCCCTTGAAGTGGTTGATCGCCTGCGCCAGCTGGAAGTCGTCCTTGCCGCCGTACTCGAGCGGCTTGTGGTTCTTCAAGAGCGCCAGCGCCTGCTGCTCTTCTTCGAGCTCGTCGCGGTGCTTGGTCTTGACCAGCGGCAGCTTGCCGGCGGTTTCGTTGGACAGGTGGTGGTCCAGATCCGCCTCGCGCACCCGCAGCGCGTTCAGGCCGTCGCCGTTTGGCGTTTCATCCACCGCCATGTCGGGTACGATGCCGGTGGCCTGGATCGAGCGGCCGTTCGGCGTGTAGTAGCGCGCCGTGGTCAGCTTGACCGCGGTGTCGGGCGACAGCTGGCGCAGCGTCTGCACCGAGCCCTTGCCGAAGGTCTGGCTGCCCATGACGATGGCGCGCTTGTAATCCTGCAGCGCGCCGGCCACGATCTCGGACGCCGAAGCCGAGCCGGTGTTGACCAGCACCACCATCGGCACCGACTTGAGCGCCGCCGGCAGCCTGGCCAGTGGGTCGCCGCCGCGGTCGGCGTAAAAGTCACGCCGGCCGTAGAAGGCCTGGTTGGAGTCGGCCAGCTGGCCCTTGGTCGAGACGATCACCTGGTCGGTGGGCTTGGGCAGGAAGGCGGCCGACACGCCGATGGCGCTGGGCAGCAGGCCGCCCGGGTCGTTGCGCAGGTCCAGCACCAGGCCCTTGATGTCCGGGTTCTGCGCGTATAGTGCGCTGGTTTTCTTGACCAGCTCGTCCAGGGTCTCTTCCTGGAACTGGCTGATGCGCACCCAGGCGTAGCCGGGCTCGACCAGCTTGGCCTTGACGCTGGCCACGCGCACTTCCTCGCGCGTGATGGGCACCACCCACGGCTTGTCCTCGCCGCGGCGGGCGATGGTGACGGTCACCTTGGAGTGCGGCGCGCCGCGCATCTTGCTCACGGCTTCGTCCAGCGACAGGCCCTTGACCGGGGTGTTGTCGATGCGCGTGATCAGGTCGCCGGGCTTGATGCCGGCACGGTAGGCGGGCGAATCCTCGATCGGCGAAACCACCTTGACGTAGCCGTCTTCCATGGCCACCTCGATGCCCAGGCCGACGAACTTGCCGGCCATGGTCTCGCGCATCTCGCGGAAGGCCTTCTGGTCCAGGTAGATCGAGTGCGGGTCGAGCGAGGCGACCATGCCCGAGATGGCGTCCGACAGCAGCTTCTTGTCGTCCACCGGCTCGACGTAGTCGGTCTTGATCAGGCCATACACGTCGGCCAGCTGGCGCAGCTCGTCCAGCGGCAGCGGCGCGCCCAGATCCTTTTGCGCAAACGCCGAAAACTGGAACGAGGCGGCCACGCCGGCCACCATGCCAAAGCCGATCAGGCCGATGTTCTTCCACTTGTTACCCATGCTGCCTACCCTCTTTGTTCGTTACGGCTAGAACCGCACCCAGCCGGCCGGGTCGAATGGCGCACCAAGGTGGCGCAGCTCGAAATACAGCCCCGACTCCTCGTTGCCCCCGGTGTTGCCGGCGGTGGCGATCGGCTCGCCCGGCTTGACCATGTCGCCCACGTGCTTCAGCAGGGACTGGTTGTTCGCGTAGATCGACAGGTACTGGCCGCCGTGGTCGATGATAATCAAGTTCCCGTAACTTCGCATCCAGCTCGCGAACATCACACGACCCGCCGCAACGGTGCGCACTTCGCTGCCTTCGGCCGCCTTGATGAACATGCCGCGCCACGCCGGTCCGCCGTCGGCGCGCTTGGCGCCGAAGCGGGTCTCGACCTTGCCGGCCACCGGCGGGGCCAGCTTGCCCTTCAGGCTGGCAAAGGCGCCCTCGGGCGCGGCCGGCTGCACGACGCGCGGCGGCGGCGGCTCGCTCCTGGGCGGCGGCGCCTGTTCCACCACCTTGGGCGGCTCCGGCTCGGGCACCGGCCTGGCGCCCGGCTTGCCCTGCTGCGCCAGGCGTTCGCGTTCGGCCCGGGCGCGCGCAGCGGCCAGCGCCTTCGCTTCGGCTTCGGCCTTGGCGCGCGCCGCCGCCAGCGCTTCCTGGCGCTTGCGTTCGGCGGCCGCGGCCGCTTCCTGCTGGCGGATGATGCGCGACAGCTGGTCCACCAGGCCCGACAGGCGCTGTTCGTCGCGTTCCAGCTTGGTGGCCTGCTTGCGCTGCCCGGCCAGCTTGGACGACAGCGAGGCGAGCAGGTTGGCGCGGCGCGCCTTTTCCTTCTCCAGCCTGGCTTTCTGCTCGCGCTGCTCCTGGGCGATGTCTTCCAGGTCTTCCTTGGCGTTCTCGACCTTCTCGCGGTTGGCCTCGACCTGCGCCAGGTTCGCGCGCAGCGACGCCAGCAGCTTGGCCTGCGCCTGCGACACATAGGACATCATCTGCAGGTCGCGGTTGATGCGGTTCGGGTTGTCGCCCGAGAGCAGCAGCTTGATGCGGTCCTCGTTGCCGGCGACATAGTGCTTGCGCAGCAGCGTGGCCAGCTGCTGTTTCTGCGTCTCGATGGTCCTGGCCAGCCGCGCTTGTTCGTCGGCAATCGACTGCAGCCGGGCGTTGGTGTCTTCCTGCTCCTGCGCCAGATCGTGCAGGGCGCGGTTGGCGTCGGAGATCGCTTCCTCGGATTCGGCAAGCAGGTCGCCGGCGTCCTCCTTCTCGCTTTCGGTGCGGCTGATGTCCTTCTTCAGCGCCTGCAGCTGCTGGGCGATGCCGGCGCGGCGCGCCTCGGCCTCGGCCTTCTGCTTTGCGCGCTCGGTGGTGCGCGCATCGGCCAGCGAGGCGCACCCCAGCGCCAGCAACGCGCACAACAGCGCGCTGCCGGACTTCTTCAACGAGGGACGCAAGATTACTTGGCCTTCCCTTGGTTGGCCACCGCCGCCTGCGCCTTGGCGATCGCTTCCGGGTCGCCCAGGTAGTAGTGGCGGATCGGCTTGAGGTCCGCGTCCAGCTCGTACACGAGCGGCTGGCCGTTGGGGATGTTCAGGCCGACGATGTCCTCGTCGCTGATGTTGTCGAGCATCTTGATCAGCGCGCGCAGGCTGTTGCCGTGGGCCGAGATCAGGATCTGCTTGCCGGCGCGGATCGCCGGGGCGATCTCGTCGTTCCAGCACGGCAGCACGCGCGCCACGGTGTCCTTCAGGCACTCGGTCAGCGGAATGGCGGACTTCGGCAGGCCGGCGTAGCGCGGGTCGTTGAACGAGGTGCGCGGATCGTCTGCCTCCAGCGCCGGCGGCGGGGTGTCGTAGCTGCGGCGCCAGACCAGCACCTGCTGGTCGCCGTACTTGGCGGCGGTCTCGGCCTTGTCCAGGCCCTGCAGCGCGCCGTAGTGGCGCTCGTTCAGGCGCCAGTCGTTCTTCACGGGCAGCCACATCAGGTCCATCTCGTCCATCGTCAGCCACAGGGTGCGGATCGCGCGCTTGAGCACCGAGGTGTAGGCCAGGTCGAAGGTGAAGCCGGCCTCGCGCAGCACCTTGCCGGCGCTGCGGGCCTCAGCCACGCCCTTGTCGGTCAGGTCGACGTCGGTCCAGCCGGTGAAGCGGTTGTCCAGGTTCCAGGTCGATTCGCCATGGCGCATGAATACGATTTTGTACATAAGCTCTTCTTGGAAAAAATGATGCGTGAAATATCCGGTCCTGCTTCTATTTTATAATGCTCGGATTCACTTCAACCGGGACCTTACGTGAAATTTATCCTCGACCATATTTTCGTCGTCGCGATCGCCGTGGCTTCTGGCATTGCCCTGCTGTGGCCGGCGCTGCGTCCGGCTGGCCGGCGTGCGACCCCGCTCCAGGTGACCCAGCTGATCAACCGCGGCAAGACCGTCGTGCTGGACGTGCGCAATGCCGACGAGTTTTCCGGCGGCCATCTGCGCGACGCCAAAAACATTCCGCTGGCAGACTTGGCAAACCGCATCGGCGAATTGGACAAGTCGAAAAACCGCACCATCGTGGTCGTGTGCCAGGCCGGCGCCCGCTCGGACAAGGCAGTGCGCCAACTGGCCGCGGCCGGCTTCGAGGATGTCTGGAGCCTGGACGGCGGCGTGTCCGCCTGGCAGGCTGCAGGCTTGCCCGTGACCAAATAATTCCCAGGATTGGAAGGAGTCCGTATGACTGCCCACGTTGTTCTCTACCACACCGCCAGCTGCCCGTACTGCGTGCGCGCCGAACGCCTGCTCGAAGCGAAGGGTGTGACCGACATTGAAAAAATCCGCGTCGACCTCGACCCGGAGCAGCGCCAGATCATGATGCAAAAGACCGGGCGCCGCACCGTGCCCCAGATTTACGTGGGCGAAACCCACGTCGGCGGATTCGACGACTTGTATGCGCTCGATCAGGCCGGGCGTCTGGATCCGCTGTTAAATGGCGGCTGATTGCGCCGCGGCGCCAAAGCTATTGTTTGCAAATTGATTTTGCTACAATTGCCGTCGCGTTTACTTTAAGCACACCCGGAACGGCGGCTTGCCGTTCCCCACACATTTAACGAAAGCGTTCCATGGCTGACGAAAACCTGCAACCCGTATTTCAAATCCAGCGCGTGTACCTGAAGGACATGTCGCTGGAACAACCGAACTCGCCGTCGATCTTCCTCGAGCAGGAAGCCCCGTCGATCGAGGTCTCGCTGGACGTCGGCGCCGAGAGCATCGCCGATGGCATCTACGAAAGCACCGTCACCATCACCGTGACCGCCAAGGTCAAGGACAAGGTCGCGTTCCTGGTCGAAGGCAAGCAGGCAGGCATCTTCGAAGCCCGCAACATCCCGGCTGACCAGATGGACCCGCTGCTGGGCATCGGCTGCCCGAACATCGTGTACCCCTACCTGCGCAGCAACATCGCTGACGTGATCACCCGTGCCGGCTTCCCGCCGGTGCACCTGGCCGAGATCAACTTCGAAGCCTTCTACCAGCAGCGCCAGCAAGCCATGGCTGAAGCCGCCGCTGGCCAGCCGCAGCAGTAAGTCAAGCACGTCCGGTGCGGCAGCCGCCGCGCCGGATCGTCCCGCCATCCGGCCACTCACTTCCGCCGGGTCTCCATGCACGATCCAAAACGACACAAGATCACCGTCCTCGGCGCTGGCGCCTGGGGCACTGCCGTTGCCATTGCCCTGGCCAGCCGCCATGACGTGCTGCTGTGGGGCCGCAATCCGGCGCAAATGGCCACCCTCGAGGCGGCCCGCGAAAACACCGACTACCTGGCCGGCTACCCGCTGCCGCCGGCACTGCGCGTCACTGCCGATTTCGAGCAGGCTTGTGCTCACGTCACGAGCGCCGGGGTGGACGAAGCGCCGCTCCTGATCGCGGCCTGCCCGGTGGCCGGGCTGCGCCCGCTGATGCAGCAGCTGAAGGAGCGCCCGATCCCGAACGTGGTTTGGCTGTGCAAGGGCTTCGAATACGAGACCGGCCTGCTGCCGCACCAGGTGGTGCGCGAGGTGCTGGGCAACGCGGTGCCGTCGGCCGTGCTGTCGGGGCCATCGTTTGCGCAGGAAGTGGCGCGCGGCTTGCCGTGTGCGCTGACGGTCGCGTCCGATTCGGCCGCGCTGCGCGAGCGCGTGGTGTCGGCGGTGCACGGCGGCAGCATCCGCGTCTATGCCTGCGACGACATGGTGGGTGTGGAAGTGGGCGGCGCGGTCAAGAACATCCTGGCGATTGCGACCGGCGCGTCCGATGGCCTGGGGCTGGGGCTCAACGCGCGCGCCGCGCTCATCACGCGCGGGCTGGCCGAGATCACCCGGCTGGGCATTGCGCTGGGCGCCAAGCCGGCCACCTTCATGGGCCTGACCGGCATGGGCGATCTGATCCTGACCTGTACCGGCGACCTGTCGCGCAACCGGCGCGTGGGGCTGGCGCTGGCGCAGGGCAAACCGCTCGAAACCATCGTCGCGGAACTGGGCCACGTGGCCGAAGGCGTGCCGTGCGCCAAGGCAGTGCGCGAGCTGGCGCACAAGCTGGGGGTGGATATGCCGATCACCAATGCGGTGGCCGGCGTGCTGTTCGACGGCGTGAGCGCGTCGTCGATGGTGTCGCAGCTGCTCGCGCGCGACCCGCGCAACGAGCTCGCGTAAAAACGCTCCCTGCGTAGGGTGGGCGGGTTTCCCGCCCACGCGTTCAGCCCCGGCCTGCGTGGCCAGCGCCGCCTGCCCCATTTATCCAGCGATGTTTGAACGCGTGGGCGGCAAAGCCGCCCACCCTGCGGACCCACAGGTTCAGGTATTCGGCGCCCCGCGCGGGTCGCGCGTGGGGCCGCCGCTGTTGTCGCCGGGATGCAGCAAAATGGTCAGCAGCGCCACCGCATCCTTGTTGGCGCGCACCGAGTGCGGCTCGCCGGCGGCCAGGTACACCATTTCGTTCGGCTGCAGGATGGTGGTGCGTCCGTGCGCATCGAACGCGATCTCGCCTTCCAGGCACAAGAGCGTCATCTCGCCCTCGACCCGGTGCTCGGGCAGCGGCTTGTCGCGGGTGACGACCAGCCGGATCAGCTCCATGTGATCGGTCTTAATCAGCGCCACCGAGGTAAAGTTAGCAATGTCGTCTTCGCCGCGTTGCAGCTTGATCCGCTCGCCCGATGCCGCGTGTTGCAAGGCCATGTCACTCTCCCGGTTTATTCCTGTTGCGCCGTTTGTGGAACCCCGCGCAGCCACGTGACCAGCGCAAAGGCGTCCTTGAATCCGCGCGCGAGCTGCGGCACCAGCTTTTCGGGTGCGTTCAGGTCGAGCGGCTGCTCCACCCACACGAAATAGCTTTTGAGCTTGAGGTACTCGACCAGCGGATGATCGGGGTCGAAGCCCTTGGGCGGCCGCTGCAACTTGCCTTCGTCCTCGCGCAGGCTGCCGTAGGTCTCGCGCAGATGCTTATTCTTCAACATTTTGGCGAAGCCTGTCGCATCGTTGACGACGTGCTCGCGGATCGCCTTCAGGCGCGGCGCAGGCGGCATGTATTCGCCGGCGCCGAACAGCAGCCTGCCATCGCCTTCGATGTGGAAGTAATAGGTGGGACCACCGGCTTCGCTCGGGCGCCGCTTGTCCTTGGGCGCAACGCCGGCCGAGAAGTAGGTCTTGTACGGCGTCTTGTCGTTCGAAAACCGGGTGTCGCGGTAGATGCGGAAGATCGCCTTCTTCGGGTCGCAGGCCGCCACTTCCTTGTCGAACTTCGACAGCTCGCGGATCAGTTCCGTCACCACTTCGTGGAACTCGGTGCGCAGGATATCGAAGCGCGGTTTGTTCCAGAGGAACCAGGGGCGGTTGTTGTTCTCGCCCAGCTCGGTTAAAAACTGCGTAAGGTCGCGCAGGTGCATGGCATCCCTTTATCGTTGTTGTTGCTTGTTATTCGACCTGGCGCGGGCGCCGGCCAACGGTCACGTCCAGCACCGACTCACGGTTCTTGCGCATCACGGTCATCCTGGCCTTGCCGCCCGGCTGCAGCTGGGCGATCAGGTTGAGCATGTCGCTGGTGTTGGCAACCGGCTTGCCCTCGACCTTGAGCAGGATGTCGCCCGGCCGCATGCCCGCCTTGTCGGCCGGCCCGCCGCGCACCACCCCGGCGATGATCGCGCCGCTTTGCCGTCCCAGGCCAAAGCTGTCGGCCAGTTCCGGCGTGATGTCCTGCGACTCGATGCCGATCCAGCCGCGCACCACCTGGCCGTGCTGGATGATCTGCTCGAGCACCATCCGGGCGGTGGACACGGGAATGGCAAAGCCGATGCCCACCGAGCCGCCGGTCTGCGAATAGATCGCCGAATTGATGCCCAGCAGGTTGCCGTTGCTGTCCACCAGCGCGCCACCCGAGTTGCCGAAGTTGATCGCGGCGTCGGTCTGGATGAAGTTTTCGAAGTGGTTGATGTGCAGGTTGTTGCGCCCGAGCGCAGAGATGATGCCCATCGTGACCGTCTGGCCCACGCCGAACGGGTTGCCGATCGCCAGCACCACGTCGCCCACGCGCGCCTGCTCCACCTGCCCCATCACCATCACCGGCAAGTTGCGCGCCTTGATGCGGATGACGGCCAGGTCGGTCTCGGGATCGGTGCCGACGATGGTCGCCGCTTCCTTGCGCCCGTCGGCCAGGCCGACCTCGATCTCGTCCGCCGCTTCCACCACGTGGTAGTTGGTCAGGATGTAGCCGTCGGCGCTGACGATCACCCCCGAGCCCAGGCTGGCCAGCTGCTCCTCGGGCGGGCGGTCGCCGAAAAAGCGCTTGAAGAACGGATCCTTGAGCATGGGGTGCGAGTTGCGCAGCGCCTTGCTCGTCAAGACATTGACCACCGCCGGCATCGCCCGGCCCGCCGCCTCGCGGTAGCTGCCGGGCACCGGCGCGGGGCCGGCCTGCAGCACCGGCACCGAGCGCTGCCCTGTGCCCACCTGCACCTGCGTCACCTGCCGCCCGAGCCATTCCGGCCGCAGTGCGGCCACCACCATGTACAAACCCAGCGCAACGGTGACGGTCTGGGCAAAGATCAACCAAAAGCGTTTCATCGGCGACGGCGGTGCCTCATGTCATTTTCTCAGCGAGTCCCGGATCTCGCGCAGCAGCAGGATCTCTTCGGCCGGTCCGGCAGGTTCGGGCTGGGGGGCCGGGGCGCGCACGCGGCTCACCAGCCGCACCATCTGGAAGATGATGAACGCCAGGATCACGAAGTTCAGCAGCACGGTGAGGAAATTGCCGTACGCGAACACCGCGCCCGCCTTCTTCGCCTCGGCCAAGGGCAAGCCATAGGCCTGGTGGTTGAGCGGGACGTAGTAGCTCGAAAAGTCGAGCCCGCCGATCAGCAGGCTGATGGGCGGCATGATGATGTCCGCCACCAGCGAATCGACGATCTTGCTGAACGCCGCACCGATGATCACGCCGACCGCGAGGTCGATCATGCTCCCTTTCATCGCAAAACGCTTGAAATCTTCCAGCATCGCCATGTTTAGTCCTTGTGGGGAGAGGTTTTGTCAATTGTGCAGCACGATGATACCCCAAGCCATCGGCCTGCGGCAGCCCGTCCCTGCGCCGGCCGGGCACGCGGACGTATTGACGGCCCCGGCCAGCGGGCGGGAATGTCTGATTTTCGTTTTCTTGTAGACAAGGTAATTCTTTTTTCTTTAGTTAAGTTCCCCATTCACATATAATTTTGGGTTGCTGGAAGCTCTTTATTGATTCTTAAAAGATTCGTATTTAACGGAGTGGATTGGTATGAGTAACGATAAGCAGGTCGATTCAGGCCGACGCGGCCTGCTCGCAGCGACATGCGCGGCGGGCGGGGTAGTCGGTGTTTCCACGGCGGGAGTCCTAGTGAGCACCTTCCAGCCATCGGAGCGCGCAAAAGCAGCCGGCGCGCCGGTCGAGGTGGACATCTCGGACGTGAAACCAGGCGAGATGAAAGTTGTCGAATGGCGCGGCAAGCCGGTATGGATCATGCGCCGCACGCCGGAACAAATGGCCAGCCTGCAGAAGAACGACGACAAGGTCGCCGATCCGCACTCCGACAAGAGCTACCAGATGCCGATGCCGGAATACTGCAAGAACGAAGCCCGTTCCCGCGCCGAGCACAAGGATGTGCTGGTGACGGTGGGCATCTGCACGCACCTGGGCTGCTCGCCCTCGTCGCGTTTTGCCGAAGGCCCGCAGCCGAACCTGCCGGACGACTGGCACGGCGGCTTCCTGTGCCCCTGCCACGGTTCGACCTTCGACCTGGCCGGCCGCGTGTTCAAGAACAAGCCTGCCCCGCTGAACCTCGATATCCCTCCGTATATGTTCCTGTCGGATAACAAGATCCTGATCGGCAAAGACGAGAAAGGCGAGGCATAAACATGGCTACCGCATTCAAAGAGACCAAGCTGCCGGCCGAAGCACCGGCAGGCAAGAAGGCACTGGCGTGGGTCGATGACCGCTTCCCGCTCACCAAGCTGTGGAACGACCAGTGGGGCAGCTACTACGCGCCCAAGAACTTCAACCTCTGGTACATCTTCGGCTCGCTGGCCATGCTGGTACTGGTGCTGCAGATCGTCACCGGCATCTTCCTGACCATGCACTACAAGCCGGACGCCAACCTGGCATTCGGCTCGGTCGAATACATCATGCGTGAAGTGCCGTGGGGCTGGCTGGTGCGTTACATGCACTCGACCGGCGCATCGGCCTTCTTCATCATCGTGTACCTGCACATGACCCGGGGCCTGCTGTACGGTTCGTACCGCAAGCCGCGCGAGCTGATCTGGCTGTTCGGCTTTGCGATCTTCCTGTGCCTGATGGCCGAAGCCTTCTTCGGCTACCTGCTGCCGTGGGGCCAGATGTCGTACTGGGGCGCCCAGGTGATCGTGAACCTGTTTGGCGCGATCCCGTTCATCGGCCCGGACCTGTCGCTGTGGATCCGCGGCGACTACGTCGTCTCCGATGCCACCCTGAACCGCTTCTTCGCGTTCCACGTGATCGCAATCCCGCTGGTCCTGCTGGGCCTGGTGGCTGCGCACCTGATCGCACTGCACGAAGTGGGCTCGGGCAACCCGGACGGCGTGGAAGTCAAAGAGAACATCGGCGAAGACGGCCACCCGGTGGACGCGATTCCGTCGCACCCGTACTACACCACCAAGGACCTGTTCGGCGCCTCGGTGTTCCTGCTGATCTTCTCGTCGGTGGTGTTCTTTGCGCCGGAAATGGGCGGCTTCTTCCTGGAATACAACAACTTCCTGCCGGCCGACTCGATGAAGACCCCGCCGCACATTGCGCCGACCTGGTACTTCACCCCGTTCTACTCGGTGCTGCGCGCCACCACCGCGGACTTCATGTGGGTGGTGATGGCTGGCCTGGCCGCCTACGTCGTGTTCATCTGGCTCAAGTCGCGCCTGTCGTTCAAGACCAAGGCAACCATCGCCGGCGTGGCCGTGCTGGCCGAAATCGGCATGCTGCCGCAAGTGCTGGACGCGAAGTTCTGGGGCGTGGTGCTGTTCGGTTCGGCCGTGGTGATCCTGGCTGGCCTGCCGTGGCTGGACAAGTCGCCGGCCAAGTCGATCCGTTATCGTCCGAGCTGGCACAAGCTCGTGTACCTGGTGTTCGGCATTGCGTTCGTCACGCTCGGCTACCTCGGCACCCAGCTGCCGACCCCGGCCTTCACGCTGATCGCCCAGGCTTGCACCTTGCTGTACTTTAGCTTCTTCCTCCTGATGCCGTGGTGGAGCACGATGGGCACGTTCAAGACCGTGCCCAAGCGCGTGACCTTCACGCCGCATTAATCGCCATTCGGAAAGAGCAAAGGACAACAAGATGAAACTCCATCAGAAACTGATCGCCGTCCTGGCCTTGCTGCCCGGACTGGCATTCGCGAACGAAGCCGGCTTCGCGCTGGACCGTGCGCCGGAAACGACGAGCGTGGCGTCGCTGCAGAATGGCGCCAAGCTGTTCGTCAACTACTGCCTGAACTGCCACTCGGCCAACGCCATGCGTTACAACCGCCTGCGCGACCTTGGCCTGACCGAAGACCAGATCAAGAACAACCTCTTGTTCTCGGCCGACAAAGTGGGCGCCATGATGACCGTGGCCATCAAGCCGGAAGACGCCAAGGCCTGGTTCGGCGCGGTGCCGCCGGACCTGTCGGTGATCGCGCGCGCCAAGGCCTCCGGTGCGGGCTCGGGTGCAGACTACCTGTACACTTACCTGCGCACCTTCTACAAGGACGACGCGCGCCCGACCGGCTGGAACAACATGGTCCTGCCGAACGCGGCAATGCCGCACGCGCTGTGGCAGCTGCAGGGTGTGCAGACCGCCAAGTTCGAGGAAGTGGCCGACCCGCATGAGCCAGGCAAGAAGATCCACAAGTTCGTGGGCTTCGAGCAGGTGACCCCGGGCCAGATGAACAAGGCCGAGTACGACGCGGCCGTGGGCGACCTGGTGGCCTACCTGAACTGGATGGCCGAGCCGGCGCAGAACACGCGCAAGAAACTGGGCGCGATCGTGGTGCTGTTCCTGGCCGCGTTTGCGTTCCTGGCATGGCGCCTGAACGAGTCGTATTGGAAAGAAGTTAAGTAACCATCTTTCTTTTGCATTGCCCGATTCTATATAATCTGGGCAATGTGCATTTTTGGGGGTGAGCCGCACACGCGCTTCACCCCTTTGTTTCTTATAAGGAACTATAAACCATGATGGTTCTCTACTCCGGCACCACGTGCCCGTTCTCGCAGCGCTGCCGCCTGGTCCTGTTCGAAAAGGGCATGGACTTCGAGGTGCGTGACGTCGACCTGTTCAACAAGCCGGAAGACATCTCGACGATGAATCCCTACGGCCAGGTGCCGATCCTGGTCGAGCGCGAGCTGATCCTGTACGAATCGAACATCATCAACGAGTACATCGACGAGCGCTTCCCGCATCCGCAGCTGATGCCGGCCGACCCCTTGATGCGCGCGCGCGCGCGCCTGATGCTGTTCAACTTCGAGAAAGAGCTGTTCGTGCACGTGCACACCCTCGAAGGCGAGCGCAACAAGGCCAACGACAAGGCGCAGGACAAGGCGCGTGCCGAGATCCGCGACCGCCTGACCACGCTGGCGCCGCTGTTCCTCAAGAACAAATACATGCTCGGCGACGAATTCTCGATGCTGGACGTGGCGATTGCCCCGCTGCTCTGGCGCCTGGACCACTACGGCATCGAGCTGTCCAAGACCGCGGCGCCGCTGATGAAGTATGCGGAGCGCATCTTCTCGCGCCCGGCCTACATCGAAGCGCTGACCCCGTCCGAGAAGGTGATGCGCCGCTGATGGCGTCTCGCGCGTGCCGCCCGGCGCGCGCGATCCTTCCAATGCCGGTGTACGTACCGACGCCTGCGGGCCAATCGCAGTACACTGGCGTGACTTCGGTCCCCTTCCCTGCGAACACACATGTCTGACATTTCCACCAAGCCCTATCTGTTGCGTGCCATCTACGAGTGGTGTACCGACAGCGGCTACACGCCGCACATTGCCGTCAAGGTTGACGCGGCGACCACGGTCCCGATGGAATACGTGCGCAAGGGCGAGATCGTTCTGAACATCAGCTACGGCGCCACGTCGGGGCTGAAGATGGACAACGACGCGATCCACTTCCGGGCGCGCTTCAACGGCGTCTCGCGCGAGATCTATATTCCGGTGCAGAACGTGCTGGCGATCTACGCCAACGAAAACGGCCAGGGCATGGCGTTCGAGGTGAACCAGACCGCGGCCGAGATGGCGCCGCCGCGCGAGCCTGCTGAGAACGTGTCTGCCGCGCTGGCCCCGGTGCCGGCCGCCGAGACCCGCCCCGCCGAGCTGTCGCATGTGCCCGACGACGACGGCACCGAGCCGCCCAAGAAAGGCGGCAGGCCAACGCTGACCAGGGTTAAATAGCGTATAATCCGGCGCGAAGCCGGCTTAGCTCATTTGGTAGAGCAGTTGATTTGTAATCATCAGGTGACCCGTTCGATTCGGGTAGCCGGCACCAAAAATTAGCTTTGAAAACAATGCCTTAGGTTGAGTTAGCCTAAGGCATTTGTCTTTGTTGATCGCAAAAAGTACACTTTCAGTACACTCAGCAGTCACAGAGGCTCATGGCTACCATCGTTCTTACCCCTTCCGGCACCTATAAGGCACTCGTCCGTATGCGAGGGTGGCCGACCACTTCCAAAACTTTTCGTCTCAAGCGCGACGCTGTCGATTGGGCTCGCCGAACTGAAGATGAGATGGTTCGCGGCGTGTACATTTCACGAAGCGGTTCAGAGCGCATGACCCTGCAGGAAGCGCTGCAGAGATACCTGGTCGAGGTAACGCCAACCAAGAAGCCAGCTACCCAACGCAGTGAGAAGATCACGGCCCAGCATTTGATCGGCTACCTCGGTAAGTATTCGATGGCAGCACTGAGCAGTGAACTCGTGGCGTCTTACCGAGACCACCGCCTCGCGGCAGGCAAGTCAAACAACACAGTTCGGATCGAACTGGCGATGCTAAGCAACCTCTTCACTGTTGCAATGCAGGAATGGGGACTCGGCCTGACACACAATCCCGTCGCAACAATTCGCAAACCGAGCCCTGGCAAGAGCCGTGATCGCCGGCTGACTGGCGATGAAGAGCAGCGGCTGATCGAAGCTGTCGAGGCTCATAGCAATCCGATGCTAGCGTGGGTCGTGACCCTAGCAATCGAGACAGGGATGAGACAGTCCGAGATTTTGAATCTGCGGCTACAAAACGTCGATCTGCAAAGCCGCGTTGTTCGCTTGTCCGACACGAAAAACAATACGGCTCGCACGGTCCCTTTAAAGGCGGCCGCGACCGCCGCACTTAGGAGTGCAATCGATAACCCCATCCGGCCGAAAGAGACCGACCTTGTATTTTTCGGGGAGCCAGGGCGCGATGGAATTCGGCGTCCATACCAATTCAACAAAATTTGGGGCGAGATCAAGGCCTCCCTTGGCATCGCTGACCTGCACTTCCACGATCTGCGCCATGAGGCCGTGAGCCGTCTGGTTGAAGGTGGTCTCAGCGATCAGGAAGTTGCATCTATCAGCGGCCATAAGTCGATGCAAATGCTTCGCCGATACACGCATCTGCGTGCAGAGGACCTGGTAACGAAGCTCGACGGCTTGGCGAAGGTTCGAGCTGTGGTTTTCGATGTGTACGGTACGATCGCCGCCATCAACGACAAGCGCAGCCCATTCGCTCGGTTACTGCAGATAGGCGCGGCGAAAGGGCGCGCCAGGACTAAGGGTGATTCCAGAACGCTTATGACGCATCCTTGGAGCTTGCGCGGAGCGGCGGAGTTCCTTGGCATTGAACTGACGCCGGCCGAATTGGAAGAACTGGAACACGATCTCGAAGCAGAGCTGGATTCGATCACGCTGTACCCTGACGCAGTTCCTACTATGCGGGCGTTGCAGCGCAGGGGCATCAAAATCGCCCTGTGTTCTAACCTGGCTGAACCTACGCTGAGCCAATCACGCGCCTCCTTCCAATGCAATTAGATGCCTATGCCTGGAGCTTCGCCCATCAAGCAATCAAGCCTGATCGCAGTTTCTATGACAACGTGTGCGGGATGCTGATGTGCGCCTCGAACCAAGCTCTAATGGTTGGCGATACCCCATCTGCTGACGTTGACGGGCCACGTCTCGCGGGTATGCAATCAGTGTTATTGGACCGAACACAGGTTTACAACACTGAACAAAATATTTCCTCTTTGGCGAGTCTCCTGAACATGCTTTGATCGTCTGAGGTTGCGTCCATTCGGCATTTTCGCCACAGGTGAAAAATATTTTCCAGGCTTCAATTGGCTAATATTGGGGAGTTTTAACAATAATTGGCGCTATAATTGTTTTTATAATAATAAGACCCGTAACCCGTTGATTCTGCAGCGGTTTTATATTTCCAAAACTGAGCTTTTGGTATCCCGCCTTTGCGAATTCGGGTTTTCCTAAATTAGCCCCGTTTGGACTAAATTTCCTCAAAATTGTGTAATTTCGCTTAGTTGACGCAACATTTTGGTCAATTTATCTTGGCTCCACCAAATAGGAGCCAATTATGACCACTGAAGAAATTCTGATTCAACGATACGGCGTATTACTTTCTCTCCGCGACTGCGCAGAACTCTTTTGCCGCAGTGCAGAAGGGCTGCGTGTCACGCTCGCCGGCAACAACGAGTTTGCAAACCGCATTCGCCCCGCAAAGGTCAAGATCGGGCGCCGCGTCCTGTTCAAAGCCAGCGTAATCAGCCAGATATTGGATGACGCGCAAGGCCAATGAGTATCCGCGCCATGAACTGGGCCTGGGCACAAGAACTCCCACCGACGCCAAAGTTGATCTTAATGGCGTTAGCCGATGCGGCTAACGACAGGGACGAATGTTGGCCAGGAATTCCGTTCATCGCTCGCAAATGCTGCGTGTCCGAGCGCACGGTTCAGCGGGTGCTACAAGATTTCGACGCCACCAAGCTGATGTCGATTGAACCTCAGTTCGACCGAAGGAACGGCCGGCGCACCTCCAATAAATACCGCCTCAATATCACCCCAGAGGCCTACCCCGACAATTTGTCACCCCTTCGCCAAAGCAAAGAAACAGCTGGTGGAGGTTTGTCAGGCTCGATGGTGTCAGGTCCTGTCACCTACGTAGGTGACATAGCTGTGTCACCGCCAGAACCACAACATGAATCTGAACAACAACCACTACACATTCCGAACGCCTTATCCAAGCTAGAACGACAAGGGGTTACGTCGCTCGCTCGCGCGCTACCACGCGAAGACGCGCAAGCCTTGCTCGATGAGTTAGCTGATGCTTTGGAGACCGCAACCATCAGGACGAACGCCATGCGATGGTTCCGTGGCCTCGTCACGAAATATCGCAAGGGCCAATTCGTAGCCACGGGAGGGGTTCGAGTCGCTGCCCGACGAGCACGCCAAGAAGAATCCTCGTCAGTCATTCCAGAGACTACTTCACGGCCGACAGACCCGGCCACGGCTAAGCAAGCGCTGGCCCAGATAAAAGGATTCATAGGTAGCCATCACCCAACTGCACATACGACATCCGTCAACCACACTAAAGAGTGAATCAATGAAACCGAAAGCCGTACTTCCATCTCTCGCTTTTGCCATCTCATCGATTGCCAGCGCTGGCAGCGTCGCCGGTTTTGGTGGCTCGACTGAGGTGACACAGATCCTCAACAACGTTGAGCTGGTCAACCAATCAGCCCAGATGTATCAGCAGGTCCAGAACACGCTGCAGCAGGTGATGATGGAAAAACAGCAGCTGCAGAACCTGATGGCCGCGCCGGCGCAAACCTGGGGCCAGGCCCAGCAGGAACTGGCGGCTTTAGCCGCCTTAGTGAATAAGACGGCTGCCCTGTCTTACGCGGGCGGGAACATCGACCAGATGTTCAAGCAGAAATTTCCGGGTTTCGCCAAGACAGCGGGCAATACGAACTTCGGCGGAAAGTTCCAGAGCCTGGTCCAGACGCAGCTGGACGGTCTTAATTCGGCCCTGCAGGCGGCCGGCCTGCAGTCTTCACAGTTTGCCAACGAGCGCTCCGCCATCCAGCAGATTCAGAACATGTCGGCCGGATCGCAAGGTGCTCTGGCTGCGATGCAAGCCGGAAACATGATAGCTAGTCAACAAATTGACCAGCTGCAGAAGCTGCGCCAGCTCTACATGTCGCAGATGCAGGCACAAAACTCTTACATGGCCGGCCAGGTGCAGGCACAGGCCGACCAGACCGACGCCGTACAGACGTTTATGAACCAAGGTAACGGCAAAGTCCGCAAGTGGGGTGAATCGGGCTTCGTCGGGTTCGGTACTTCTGTAAAGAATTAATTCTGTAAAGGGCACAAAATGACTAGCACGCAAAAGAAATGGATTTCCCTGGCTCTGGCTGTGGGCCTGGTCGCCCTGGTGTCGATCCTGACCGGCTGCGGCAGAAAGGAAGCCGAGCAAGTCGAGGCAAAGAACAAGGCCGCGGCTGCGAGCGCATTTATGCACCAGGGGAACGGCAAGGTGCGCAAGTGGGGTGAATCGGGCTTCGTCGGGTTCAGCAGCAAGGACTTGAAACCGGCCGGCAGCGCGAGAGCAGCGGCCGAAAGCAGCGAGGCCAGCAATGCGAAAAAGTAACTTGATCCTCGTGTTGTTCCTTGGCCTGGCGCTCTGCTCCACGGCTGCGATGGCTGCCCCTGGCACGCAGGCCGACATGGGCCAGTTCCTGTCGCAGTATCAGGCCGCGTCTGCCAAGTTCAGCGACAAAATCCTGACGGCGGCCAAATGGATCGCCGTCACGCTCGGAACCATCGACCTGACGTTGTTGTTGACGATGAAGATGCTCAACGGGGAAGGGCCGCAGGAAATGCTGGTTGCGATCATCGGCCGCGTGATGTGGTACGGCTTCCTGTCCTTCCTGATGAACATTTCGACGATGACGGCCCTCATCACTGGCTTTCAGACCTTGGGCGAACAGTCCAGCGGAATCAGTGTCTTGAGTCCGTCCGACATCTTCTGGCAAGGCGTCGATATGGTGTCCCTGCTCATGCAGAAATTTTCCGACAGCGCCAACATCGGCGGCGTGCCGGTCCCGGCCGGCGTGGCGGCGGCCGCTAACCCAATGGTGGCCTTCCTCATCGCCATCGTCATCATCCTGATCGTGGGTGCCTTCTTGGTGCTGACAGCACAGTACGCCGTGATCCTGGTCCAGATGTACTTCTACCTGGCGTGCTACCCGCTCATCATCGCGATGGGCAGCATCAAGCATGGCCGCGACATGACCACCAAGGCCATTTCTGGCGCCATCGTGATCGGCGTTCGCTTCCTGGCGATCTACTTCGTGCTGTTCGCCGCGCAACAGCTGACAAGCGCGATGGAAAGCCAGCTTCAGAACTTCTCCATCATCGACCTGACGCCCATGTGGGCGGTATTCGGCAGTTCGGCTTTGCTCGCCTTCATCGCCTTGAAAGCGCCGCAGATGGCGGCTGACCTGATCGGCGGCACGGCGTCCCTGTCAGGCGGCGATGCGGTGGGTGCGGCGACCGTCGCCGGTGGCGCGGTCGGCGCGCTGGCTGGCGGGGCGGCCGGCCTGGCGATGAATACAGGCAGCAGCGTCACCAGCGCCATCAAGGCCGGGGGCGCGGCTATCGACCAGGCGCGGGCCAGTGGCGCAAGCAATTTCGGCAGTCTGGCGCTCGGCGCGGCGGGCGCGCTCGCCAGTGCGGGCGCTGGGGCTGCAGCTGAAGGCATCCGGGGCTTCGGTGGCCCATCCTCTGGCACGAGCCTCGCGGATCGGATCAGCAGCAAGACCGCCAGCATTACCGAGGCCAAGGCCGCCGGCAGCCCTGCGCCGTCCGTGCCAGGTGGCCAACCGCCGGCGCCTCCCAGGGCGGACACGCCAGCAGCAGGTCAGAAGACGGTGGCTCCAGTTGCGCTTGGGACAGCTGGCGCACCTAGCGCGAATGCCGGCCCCACAGCAGTCCGAGACACGCCACGTGCGCCAGCCGCACCTGTAGCAACTACCCAAACACTGGCGCCGCCCGGACCTACAAATCAGCCCGCGCAAAGCAGCGCACCTCGCCAACCTAGTGTCGGGCAGGACTTCGCTAACAACCTAGTCAACGAGCTGAAACAGGCTGACCAGGCCGGCGGCGCGGCCGTCAATATTCAGGCCCCAAATCATGAATAACGACATGAACCACTGGGGCAGACGATGAAAGAGATAAAGCAGATCGAGGGATTCAAGGTCGAAGTGCTGGAATCGGTGCGGAGCGGGAAAGTCTGGTTCACCGTCCGCTTTATGGATTACTCAAGCGCCAAAGCGGAAGCGAGCTCATTACCCGACGCCGTAGCCGAACTGGGCAAGCAGTGGGAGGACATCAAAGCAGCATATCGCGAGGCGGGCCTCAAGCCGCCGAAGCCGCCGCGCAGCCGTGGCAACCAACGAACTCTAAAAACGATTCGCTGGCTAGCTTCCCGTCCGCCACTATCTCCCGATGTGCTTTGAAATTCATGGCGTCCACACATCTAGTTGGGGGCAGGATGGCCCATGAAGTTGCCGACGGAGCGATGTAAGTTTTTTGTTGAGTATCTGTAGATTTTTTGTTGAGCGATGTAAGTTTTTTGTGGAGATTTCGTTGAATCGCCTCGCTGGCGTGTAAGTTTTTCGTTGAGTCGATGCATCCTTACTGCGTCCACTGAGCACAGATGTCGCAGCGAGAACCTGCCAATTCTGCCAGCCATCCTGATAACCAACGAAATGCAGGGCACGTCCAACCCGCAAATGAGGTAGTGGAACATAAAGGGGGCAATACGCTCCGCTGGTGTTTTCAATGGTTTAGCCAGACAGCATGCCCGCTTTGGCGTGTTGCATTTTCTAAAAACGCATTGCGAACGCAATACCACTTCGCAATACTGACTTGGAGGACTTGATGGGAACAAAACGGACATACTCCGTCCGACTGGAAGATGACCAGCGTCAGAAGCTTGACGCGCGAGCCGCAAAGATCGGTCTGCCCACAGGCCATCTGATCCATGCCGCCATTGATGACTTCCTGAGGCAGCAGGAAGAAAAGGACTACTTGGGTGAGGTCCAAGCGGCAATCAGCACCTCGTTCACCAAACTCGCGCGCCAAGTGGAGAAGGACCGCGCCGAACAGCAACTCGTTGTAGGTGTGTTAGATCACTTGTGCGACTGGCTGGCATTTGTCCTTCCCTCGCCTGGGGACAAAACTGAGGCCGAGCAGCTGCGACGCGAGCGCCGTGAGGTCTTCTATCGGGACCTTCCTGCAAAGTTCGTCTCCCAAAGTCGGGCACAGCTGACCAAGTTCATGGACGATAAGCACGCCAAGCAAATCTCTTGTCCCGCATGCGGTAGTGGGCAGTTACGGTCGAAGGAGGACAAGAAGGGACGCCTATTCTGGTACTGCAGCAATTGGAATGCGGCTTCAAATCAGTGTGGAGCAACATTTCCCGACGAGTTCGGCTTGCCTGCATTGCCCGAGCATTCGATTGACTGAAACAACAGCGAAGGAACGAGCATGAACGAAAGGCGAGAGATTCGCGATGCAATGTTACGGCTATCTTGCATCGCGCGTACCCAGTACCACTACGATCCGACGGGCCAAATAATCGGTGAAGGACCGATTCACTACCTGGTCGAGTTGAGTGACCTGTTTTTCATCGCGTGGGAGAACAACGACATTGGCGCTATGGTCGTGAACCCGATCACGCGCTTTACCCTGGACGAACTCGACGAGCTAGGTGCCGCGGAGGCATGGACGGTCTTGCGCGTGCCGGCCGAAGTGAGCGAAGGTATTCAGTTTCGGGAAATCGACAATGCCGAGCTGAACGAAGCGTACCTCCAGATGGCGAGACGGGCGATTGCGGCGCCCGTCCCGCCTGCCATGTATGCCCCTTGAGAGAGCAGCAAGACAAACAGAAGATACATGATGTCGGCCCAGTTGGCGAGCCTGCCACCTGGGCCGCCGATGCGGATTAACAGGTCGCGCCGGAGATGCTTGCCCCGGTGCGGAGATTGAACCCGAAATGACAGGTGTACCCATCTGGGTCACGGACGCACGACACGTTACCCTTGTACCGCTCGTGGTGCCCCTTATCGTTACTGCACGCCTCCTTGGCATCTGGGTACATCGAATCAAACATTTCCTTGGCAACCGGGCCACTGACCGCAAACGAGATTTTGCGGTCGCTCGCGGTCGGCGGCTGCTCTTCGCCCAGATCGCCTGAGTAGATGAGGTACGAACCCTTGATGGGCTTGTACTGCCACCAGTCGCCTTTCTCTGCAGCCAATACCAAGGAAAGTGAGGTCGTCACGCCGAGCGCGAGTGCAAGGAATCGCTTCATGGTCGCAGGTGCACGTGGAAGTGGTGGTCGTGGTCCTTGAAGGGATGCACGAAGGGGATAGAGGTGTCATTGAAGAGAATCGTTCGTACACCTGGGTAGGCGTGGAACAGTGCGATCAACTTGGCGGTTCCGTCGTGGTCGTACAGGTCGTGCTGGTACCAGAACACCTTTTCCTCACGGCCGTCTTTTCGCAGCGGCCGTATGTCCACTTCCAGCCCGTCCCTGTGCGTATTGTGCTTCTCGTATGTTGGTCCACCCGCGAGGCTGATGTTCCCGACGCCAAATCTGCGCCGGTCGACCGCCGCCCACTCACGCTCCACGAACAGCAACATCGTCATCATCGCGGGATGCGCATACTGCCCCTCCCCGTCAGGCGGCGTGCCGTAGACGTAGTACCCGGCGTCCTCCGGCGCCTGGGGCAAAATGAAGTAGTGCCGCTCGTCCTGAGGTTGGATCGGGATTCCGTTTCTGGCCATTCGAAGCCCCCTCACAGGACCTTATTGGCCGAAAGGTCCCAGCCGCCGGCTGTGCTGCCCGCGACACCCCCGCCGACCTTCTGCTGCGTGTACTTCCACTTTACCTTGGCGTAGCGCAGGCCAATAGAGTCGCGCAGGATGCTGCCTTCGTGTACGGTCTGCGTGATGGATGAGATCATTACGTTTTCCAGCTCAACCTCGTAATACCTCACTGGGTTACCTTGGCCGTCGGCGCGCATGACTTCCAGCTTCACCTTGGGGATCGTCTTGCCCATCGAGCAATGCTGCATCAAAATCGGCGAGGCCAGGTCCGCAAGCTTCGTCACCGTCAGCGCTTGATGCTCACAGCGTTCAGACGTGTGGCCGCCCCCGGTCGACAGCGTGACACTTCTCGGCTGAATAACTCCCCAGAGCGCCGATGTAAGTTCAATCCATCCCTGATGCGCTGAGTCGGCCGACTCACCCTTGATGCCGTCAATCTGCAGGTATGCATCGATTGCCATGTTGTGCTTCTCCAAAGATGAAGGCGACGAACGGTTTAGCCGGAACGGCAAACGGCATGCCGCACGCTGGACAAGGCATGTCGTTCAGTTGTTTGCGCTGGTTACTTGGAAAGGCGTGCCAGCCGCCCCGATCATTGTTGCCCGCCGTTGTCGGCCATGAGTTGGCTGGCGTCAAAGTGGGGAAGGAAACAATGCCCAACGCGATGAGGGCGAAGTTAGTTCAGATTCTGTTGCGGCTCGAGCACGCGACTTCGGCCGGCCACGCGAAGTTCACTGCTCTGCGTTTGCGCTTTGTGAGGACAAATGTATACTGGCCAGCTAAATTTGAAGCGGTGCTACCATTGCTTCCTAGACACCTTGAAGCGAGACAGTTGTGCTAAACGAAGGCGACATCAAAGCAGCAGTAATTGACAAGTTGTTCGCTTCGGCGGCACTGTCGGATGCCGTCTTGATAAACGAGATGGTTATTGCGAATTGGAGCCGGCGAGCAGATCTCGTCGTTGCGAACGGCAAGTTGCACGCCTTCGAAATAAAGAGCGATTTCGACAGTCTACGACGCCTTCAAGGCCAAGTAGAAACGTATCTCTCTCGTTTCGACAAGGTGACGGTAGTCTGTACACCGAAGTTCGCGCAGCTTGTGCGGGACTGTACTGAGTCCCGTGTTGAAATATGGTGCGCTACAAGCCAAGACGATGGTGTTAGGTTATCGGTTTATCGACGAGGGCATGCAACCCCCGTGTCGAATAAACGTGTCCTCTACGGTTTCCTTCACAAATCGGAACTTGTCGCGCTGTTGAAGAGCGAGGACAGAGATGCTAACGCCGATATGTCCAGAAGTCAGTTGGAGGAGCAAGCAGATGTGCTATCGACGCGTCGAATCAAAGAATTCGTTTTAGACGCGTTAAAGAAACGCTACCGCGAATCCTTTGAACGGTTCTGTGATATCCGTCGCGGCCGAACCCAACCTGTCGACTTGATGAAGCTGAGCAAGTTCAAGGCATGGCAGAAGCCTATTGAGTTTCAAGCAGCACAGTTGGGCGATTGCGCGTCCCTAAACGCCAAGACACTTGATCTAAAGGCACTTGCTGGCAAGTATGGTCCCTTACCAGCAGACATGCCTACGTTCGTGCGACGGCGTACTTAAAATCAATCTTCCTCCCCTGCCGCAACTTGCTGCGAGAGTTCAAATTGCCGGGTCAGATGGAGATTTACACGCACAGCAATCCAATGTGCGCGACTTTTCATGCCTTCCACATCCCCCGTCGCGGCCTTGCGAATCATTTCCGCGCCCCAGGTGTCATCGGTTCTTCCCTCATTCCACTGAGTTAGGATAGAGCGCGCAGCATCAATATATCCCTCACCATCAGCGTTTGGTCTGCGCTCAAATATCCAGGCGTCGTAAAGTGCACAATCGATCTGAGGCGTGTATTTCCCGCCGGTTGCAGCCTTGGCCCGAGCGTGTATTGACCCGTGGTCGCCGTAGATCACAGCGTCCGCACCGATTGCCTCAAAAAGGTCTCGCTCAAGAATGTTGATGACACCCGATGTTGCCTGGCCAGGAGGTTGCAGAAACGAGGTTACCGATGCTGGATAGCTCGTCGATATGACAGCAATCTCAGCGTCAGGAATTTCGTCTCGGATATCGTTAACGGACGAGACGCAAGCTGCGATACTCGCCGCCATGGTCTCCCGAATATAGCCGGCGTCGATGACGATCAATGCGTTCTTAGGATCGTCCATCGCAGACATTGCTGTGATCACCTTTGATGTGTCGGCCTGAAAATCAGACACACGAAATGCGATGCGACGCTCCCAAGCCTCAAGTTGTCGCGTCTGCCGGATGATCTGCGGGAGTCGCGCGGTTTGGGAAAACTGTACGGTCGGGATCGCTTGGTCGAATGAGTAAGCAAAGTCGCGCCAGGCTTTAAAATCGTCACTCGGGTCTAGTAGCTTGTGGACGGCGTCATTTTGGTACATCACTTCTCGGGTGACGTCCAAAATAAACGGGTTCCCTTCTGCTGCCGTAACCAGCTGGTGCATCGATTCCGATAAGTCGTCACACCTAGGCCAAGCTCCGACGCGCATTACGGGTACTAACCCTCTCTTGACCTCTGGCCGCAGCTTTGCGTATCCAGTGATTTCGGCCGGGCGCGTGCGAAGGCTTGGATAGTAAGGATAATCAGCAAATTTGATCGCCATTGGTTACTCCTGAGTAGATTTCTCTTCCTTGACCGGGGACTGCTTGCGTCTAGTGTTGCGCGTCGCCTGAGCCGCTACGTACTCGCTAATTGCCACAACGCGATCCTTTTCGGCTTTTAACTCGACCACTTCTGCCGACAAGTTTGCAACGCGATTTGAAAGCGTCGCGGCCAAGGAAACCAGCCTTTTTCCCACCCAGCCGCACGTCAAAGAAGTTAGAAGCGCGGCGACCCAACCAGAAGCCGTGAGTACAACAACGTCCGGACTGGCGCGATAGAACGAATACAGGGTCAACCCAATTCCTGCAAAGCCGAGCAGGAAGCTCGCAATCCCTACCCACAGCCCCACAACAGTAGCAGTATCAGTCTCCAATCGATCCATACATTCCCTAACAAAGGAAGCGCTGCCGAAGTTAAATTGACATTTTAGCATGAACATTCAAACAAAATTCGATGGGGCAACGTTAATTGCCAGCCGGAGCAGCCGACCTCCAGGGCTGTTATTTGGCCAGTAGTTGCGGCTCGAAAGTCAACAGGGTGCGACCAGGCCGCCCAGCAAACGAGCCAAATGTTCAGAAAACGGTGTTTTTCTGAACACCGCTGGGCCTCTGCTGACTGCCGCTGGAAAACATTCGCATCTGTTAAAATTCCCATCCACATTTCAACGTCCAGCAACTGTCAATGAATCAACGGATCGGCTATGCCCGTTTCTCGACGGATGACCAGAACCTGGACCTGCAGCGCGACGCCCTGCGCCTAGCTGGGGTTTGTTCTATTTACGAAGAAGCGGCGAGCGGCAAGACTGCTGTTCGACAGGAGCTCGACCAGTGCCTGAAAGCGCTACAAGCGGGGGACACCCTCGTGGTGTGGAGGCTCGATAGGCTCGGGCGTAGCCTGCCGGACCTTGTGCAGATCATCGCGGGCTTGGAGGAAAAACGGATTGGCTTCGAGAGCATTAGCGAGAAGATCGAGACCACTAACGCGGCTGGGAAGCTAGTCTTCCATGTGTTCGCGGCGTTGGCAGAGTTCGAGCGCAACCTGCTTCGGGAGCGAACACAGGCCGGATTGGTCGCTGCACGGGCACGTGGCCGCTCTGGCGGGCGCAAGCCGAAGCTAGATGCACGACAAATCAGCGAGATCAAGCGACTGATGTCTGACCCGACCATTCCCGTCGGCCAGATCGCAGAACGCTACAGAGTCTCGCGGACAACCATTTATAAGGTGGCTCCTCGTAATGGTGTTTTGGCTGGTCATTCCCAGCCGAACACAAACGGGAAGAAGTCACATAGACACGATGCCACATGAACGCAGTTGAAATCGAACAGGCCATCTCTGACCTGGCCCTCCAGCCCTTCGACACGGCTGAGTTCCCCTATGCCTTGCTGGCCGCCTTCGGCAACAAGGAAGTCACGCTCAAGCGCCTGCGCAGCGGCAACAACAACACATCTGACATACCGGATGGTGTCATGTTGCGCAATAACATTCATATTGCGACCTGCGAGTCCGGTAACGTCAGCGAGACCTTCACAGCACTGCTGGCGAGCGCTGCCACCGCCAAGGGCAAGGCCAAGTTCGTCCTGGCCACCGATGGGCAGACCCTGGAAGCCCAAGAACTCGCCAGCGGTGAAACCATCGCCTGCGCCTTTGAAGACTTCCCCAATCACTTCGGCTTCCTGCTGCCGCTGGCCGGCATCTCCACGATCAAGGAGATCAAGGACAACCCCATCGACGTACGCGCCACAGGGCGCCTAAACAAGCTGTACGTCGAACTGCTGCGACAGAACCCGGCCTGGGCCAAGGACGACCGCCGCAGCGACATGAACCACTTCATGGCGCGCCTAGTGTTTTGCTTCTTTGCGGAAGACACCGGAATTTTTTGCGATACAGGCCTATTCACCCAGACGGTGGATCGCTGGAGCGAGCGCAGCGCAAGCAACACCCACGAAGTGCTGTCCGAAATCTTCCGGGCCATGAACCTTAAGCCCTCGGAACGAGCCGCTGCCACGCCCCGCTTGCCGGCCTGGGCAAATGCCTTCCCTTACGTCAACGGTGGCCTGTTCTCGGGCAGCACCGAGGCGCCGCGCTTCACCCAGATGGCGCGCACCTACCTGCTGCACGCCGGCGCGCTGAACTGGCGCGAGATCAACCCCGACATCTTCGGAAGCATGATCCAAGCGGTTGCCGACGACGAAGAGCGTGGCGCCCTGGGTATGCACTACACCAGTGTGCCCAACATCTTGAAGGTGTTGAACCCACTCTTTCTTGACGATCTACGCGCCGCGCTGGCGGACGCTGGCGACAACGAGCGCAAGCTGCTGAACCTGCGCAAGCGCATGGCGCGCATCCGGGTGTTTGACCCGGCCTGCGGATCAGGCAACTTTTTGGTAATCGCCTACAAGCAAATGCGCGAGATCGAGGCGGAAATCAATCGCCGCCGAAACGAGGCGCACCTGGGCAGCATCATCCCGCTAACCAACTTCCGCGGCATCGAGCTGCGCACCTTTCCAGCCGAGATTGCCAGGCTGGCGCTGATTATTGCCGAGTTCCAGTGCGACGTGCTGTATCGGGGACAGAAGGATGCTCTAGCGGAGTTCTTACCGCTGGATGCGCAGAACTGGATCGTGTGTGGGAATGCACTGCGTCTGGATTGGCTGAGCATATGCCCACCAACTGGGATTGGGGTGAAGTTGCTTGCAGATGACTTGTTTGGAATTCCGCTGGAACAAGCTCAGATTGATTTTGAAAATGAAGGGGGAGAAACATATATATGTGGGAATCCACCCTACAAAGGTAACGCCAAAAAGACTGCCGACCAGAAGCAGGAAATGAAGGACCTGCTCGATGGAAAAATTGAAAGCTGGGGACTATTGGATTATGTCTGTGGATGGTTCTTCAAAGCCCACGAATATTCTAAGACGACCCCTGCCAAGTTTGCATTTGTCGCAACAAATAGCATTTCTCAGGGACAGCACGTTACCGGCTTCTGGAAGCCGCTTTTCGATGATGGGCTGAAGTTCAATTTCGCAGTTCGTTCCTTTAAGTGGACCAATCTGGCGGCAAATGATGCGGGCGTTACTGTCGTTTGCATTGGCGCCGGGGCGTCGGTATCGACAGCAGATATATACGACGAAGACAAGCGGCTGACGACAAAAAATATCAACGCGTACTTGATGCCTTCGGATGACTATTGGGTTACCCCAATAACTCGTCCACTTTCAGCCATTCAGCCCATGCTCAAGGGGAACTACTATGGCATGTCCGAACATCTAATATTTGACAATGAAAAGCGCAAGGCCTATCTAAAGGCTGGACTGAATCCCGCGTTTATTCGAAAATTTTATGGATCATCGGAGATCATTAAAGCAAAGCCGCGCTTTTGTTTTTGGTTTCCAAATGATCCGCCAGCGGACGTTCTTGCAATCTCAGATATCGAGGAGCTCTTAAGACAAGGTACTGCCGCTCGTGAGAAGTCAAAAGATGCCGTCTCCAACGGCATGGTCAAGAGATCGCACCAGTTTCGCGAAATGCGAAGCTGCGATAAGTATTTCTTTGCGATTCCTGTTGTTTCGTCGGAGAACAGAAACTATCTTCCGATTGACTTGCTCGATAACGAATCAATTATCTCAAACAAGTGCTTTGCTCTATACGACGCGCCCATATGGACCATGGCGCTAATTGCGTCTAGATTGCACTGGGTCTGGATTGGCGCAGTATGTGTGCGCCTTGAAATGCGCTTTTCCTACTCCAACACCCTCGGCTGGAACACCTTTCCGCTGCCACTGCTGACGGAGCAAAACAAGGCTGACCTAACCGCTTGCGCAGAGAGCATTCTGCTGGCCCGGGAATCGCACTTTCCAGCTTCTATCGCCGAGTTGTACGACCCGGAAAAGATGCCCGAGAACTTGCGTCAAGCCCACGAGCGAAACGACGAGGTGCTGGAGCGCATCTACATCGGCCGTCGCTTCAAGAACGACACTGAGCGTCTGGAAAAGCTGTTTGAGCTGTATGCGAAGATGACAGCCGCAGAGAAGAACAAGCCTGACATGAAGGCTGCCAAGGGGAGAAAGAAGACATCATGAGCAATCACGACAGCAACCCAACCAACGCTTACACCGTGCCGTCGGTATCCATCACCACGGCACGCACTGGCGCATCCAGCAAGGCCAATGAGCTGGGCATGCGCGCTATGCAAGAGCGGGCATATGCCAAGCGGGGCGAGCAGTACCTGCTAATCAAGTCGCCGCCAGCCTCAGGAAAGAGTCGAGCGCTGATGTTCATCGCGCTGGACAAACTGAACAACCAGGGCTTACAACAGGCCATCGTGGTGGTACCAGAACGATCCATCGGCGGCAGCTTTGCCGATGAACCCTTGAGCCGCTCCGGCTTCTACTGGGACTGGCACGTTGCCCCACAGTGGAACCTGTGCAATGCGCCTGGCGGAGACGAGCCGCGCGCCGCCAAGTCCAAAGTGGATGCAGTGCGTCAGTTTCTGGCCAGCAGCGACAAAGCCTTAGTCTGCACGCACGCTACATTCCGCTTCGCGGTGGAAGAGCTGGGCATCGCGGCTTTCGACAACCGCCTAATCGCAATCGACGAATTCCACCACGTCTCCAGCAATCCGGACAACGTGCTGGGCAGCCAGTTGGGCGCATTCATCGCCCGCGACAAGGTGCACCTTGTGGCCATGACGGGCTCATACTTCAGGGGGGACAGCGAAGCTGTTCTGGGCCCGGCCGACGAGTCGAGATTCGAGACAGTAACCTACACCTACTACGAGCAGCTAAATGGATATCAATGGCTCAAGTCGCTCGACATCGGCTACTTCTTTTACACCGGCCCCTATGTGGAGGCCGTCACCAAGGTGCTCGACCCGGCCCTGAAGACCATCGTCCACATCCCGAACGTGAATGCACGCGAAAGCCTGAAGGACAAGCAGCGCGAGGTAGACGAGATCATGCACGGCCTTGGCGAGTGGAAGGGCGTAGACCCGAACACTGGCTTCCACTTGGTGGCAACCAAGGACGGCAGAACATTGAAGGTCGCGGACCTGGTGGACGACAGTGACCCCGCTCGGCGCACCCGCGTACTGGGCGCATTGAAGGACCCCGCGCACAAGGACAGCCGCGACCACGTGGACGTGATCATCGCGTTGGGCATGGCCAAGGAAGGCTTTGACTGGATCTGGTGCGAACACGCGCTAACCATCGGATACCGTAGCAGCCTGACCGAAATCGTGCAGATCATCGGCCGCGCCACGCGCGATGCCAAAGGCAAGGAACGGTCACGCTTCACCAACCTGATCGCCGAACCAACTGCCGAACAGTCCGCCGTCACTGAGGCCGTAAATGACATGCTCAAAGCTATCTCGGCCAGCCTGCTGATGGAGCAGGTGTTGGCGCCGCGCTATGAATTTACACCCAAAAATGCCGGCGCCCAGGAGGGCTTTGTCTACAACGGCGGCGAAGGCTACCAGGAAGGTGGCATCAACGTCGGCGTGAACGAAGCCACCGGCCAGTACCACGTCGAAATCAACGGCCTGGCCAAACCAGAAACGCCCGAAGCCACCCGCATCTGCAAGGAAGACCTGAACGAGGTAGTCACCAGCTTTTTGCAAGACAAGACGGCGCTGGAGCGTGGCTTGTTCGACAAGGAAAACACCTTGCCCGAAGAGCTAACGCAGCTGCGAATGGGCAAGATCGTGCGTGAGCGTTACCCAGAGCTAAGCGAGAGCGATCAGGAAGCTGTTCGTCAGCACGCCATCGCCGCGATGAACATCACCCAGCAAGCGAAGCTGGCCTTGGCCCAGATAGACGCCGCAGGTGGTGGCTCGGCGCAAGGCAGCACGGCGCTGCTGGACGGCGTGCGCAAATTCGTCAATGTGCGGGACTTAGACATTGACTTGATCGACCGCATCAACCCCTTCGACGCTGCCTATGCGGTACTGGCCAAAGCGATGGACGAGAAGTCATTGCGCCAGGTGCAGGCCGCTATCGCGGCCAAGAAGGTGAGCATCCCCGAAGAGGAAGCCCGCGAACTGTCGAAGCGCGCCTTGCAATTCAAGAACGAGCGAGGCCGCCTGCCTGACATCAATTCGGCCGACGCGTGGGAGAAGCGCATGGCCGAGGGCGTGGCCGCCTTCGCGCGATACCGCGCGCAGGCCAAGGCGGCGCAAGCACAGGGGGGCGCCGCAAATGGTTGACATGGACGACGACGAACTTCTCGACGCGCTGGGCGTTGAGGTTGTCCCGCTCAAGGCTTCGAGCCGTACTCCGCGAGAGGAACGGATCATCGCAGGCTTTGAAGACATCCTGCGGTTTTACCAGGCTCACGGACGGGCACCACAGCACGGTGAAGACGGGGATATCTTCGAGCGCCTGTATGCAGTTAGGCTGGACCAACTACGAAAGCTTCCAGAGGCGCATACCCTGGTCGCGGCACTGGACGAGCCAGGCTTGCTTGCTGGCGCCCCTAGTGCTGCGGCCGATGTCGACGCTCTGGACGAAGACGCGTTACTGGCTGAGTTGGGTGTGGGCGATGTTGCGCCCACCGAAGACGACATCACTGTGCTTCGACACGTGCGATCTAGCGTGGAGAAGCGAGCAGCTGAAGAGGTGGCAGACCGTGCGCCATGCCGAGATTTCGAGCGCTTCCAACCGCTATTTGTGCGTGTGGAGCAGGAGCTAAAGGCTGGCGTGCGCAAAGCGCTGCGCTTTGGTCGCGACGCTAGCGTGGCCGATGGCAACTTCTTCATCGTCGGCGGCCAGCTCGCGTACGTGGCCGAAGTGGGCGAAATCTTCAAAGCACCGAATGGAGAGAGCGACGCGCGCTTGCGCGTCATTTACGCCAACGGCACAGAGAGCAACTTGCTACGTCGCTCCCTGCAACGCGCCCTCTATAAGGACGACACTGGTCGGCGCCTATCTGAGCCGTACATGGGTCCACTGTTCGGCGAGGAGGCTGAACCCGACGACATCGAATCAGGAACCATTTATGTACTGCGCAGCTTGTCCAGCCACCCTTTCGTCACTGAGCACCGGGAACTGATTCACAAGATTGGTGTAACGGGGGAAAGTGTGGAGACCCGGATCGCGGGTGCTGAAAAGGACGCTACCTACCTCTTGGCGGGCGTGGAGGTGGTGGCCACCTATAAGCTCCACAATCTGAATCGCGTCAGACTGGAAGGCATCTTCCATCACTTGTTCGGTGCGGCCCAGCTCAACTTGACCATTGAGGATCGCTTCGGGCATCCCGTCAAGCCAAGAGAATGGTTCCTGGTGCCACTCAATGTGATCGACGAAGCGGTTCAGCGGATTCGAGATGGCTCGATTACTGAGGTAATCTACGACCCGAAGTCGGCTCGACTAATTGATTATGCACAGACTCACTACAAGGACGAACCATAATGGACAGTCTGCCGCAAAAGCAATCTGGAGCTCGGTCCACTTTCTTCAGCGAAGGGGCACAGTGGATACGCGCGGACTTTCATCTGCATACACGAGCAGACCGCGAATTCAAGTACACAGGCGATGGCAACTTCTACAACAGTAACTATGTGGATGCGTTGGAGAAGGCGGGCATCCGGCTTGGCGTCATCACCAATCACAATAAGTTCGACTTCGAAGAGTTCAAAGGACTGCGCAAGACGGCCCAGAAGAAGGGTATAGCGCTGCTGCCAGGCGTCGAGTTGTCGGTCAACGACGGGGCTAACGGCATTCACACGCTTGTTGTGTTTTCGGACGAATGGATTGATGAACACAACTACATCAATCCCTTTCTGACCAGCGCATTTGAAGGCAAAACGCCTGCTCAGTACGAGCAGGAGAATGGCCGCACCTCTTGGTCTCTTCTGGAGACGATCAAGAAGCTCGAAAGCTATCACCGGGATTTTTTCCTTGTTTTTGCCCATGTTGAAGCACCTAGTGGCTTGTGGGCGGAGCTGGATGGCGGCCGACTCGCTGAGTTGGGGCAGAGCGAATTCTTCCGGCGCAGAACGCTGGCTTTTCAGAAGGTCCGAACACACGATGGCGCAGGCAAAGATAAGCCTTGTCGCACGAAGATTCAACAATGGCTGCAGAGCTGGTACCCGGCAGAACTGGAAGGCAGTGACCCAAAGTGCATCGATGAAATCGGCCGGGGCAAAAACAGCTACCTGAAGCTGGGCGAGCTGTCATTTGAGGCAGTCAAGTTTGCCTTGAGCGATCCGGCGTCGCGGGTAGCCGTGGAGCCGCCCAAGCATCAGGCGTCGCACATCCGCAGCATCCAATTTGATGGAGGCATCCTCGACGGGCAGACGCTGCATTTCTCTTCTGAACTCAACACACTGATCGGTATTCGGGGGAGCGGCAAGTCATCCATTTTAGAGGCGGTGCGCTACGCCCTCGATATTCCAAGGGGCGAGAAGGCGCAGGACACGAAATACAAGGATGAGTTGATCCGCCATACCCTAGGCAGTGGCGGCAAGGTGACGCTGACGGCTTGCGATGTGTATGGGCAGGAGTTCACTATTTCCCGCATCTTCCGCGAAGCGCCGAATGTCTACTTGGGCGGCAAGTTGCAGCCTGGCGTGTCAATCCGGGAGACCGTACTGCGCCGCCCGATCTACTTTGGCCAGAAGGACCTCTCCAGCACCGGCGAAGGCTTCGAGACTGATCTGGTGGAAAAGCTGGTTGGCGAGAAACTGGGAGTGTTGCGTGACGAAATCGAGGCCCAACGCCAGCGCGTGCGCGAGGCTGCTCAGCGCTGGCTAAAGCTCAGCAACACGGCGGAACTCAAACGCGACTTCGAGACACAACTCAACGACGCCAAGTTCCGCCTGACTAAGTTCGCGGAGCACGGCGTTGCTGACAAGCTCCAAAAGCGCGTTGGCTTTCAGCAGGATGCTGCCGCGCTGGCACGCGTGAAGGAGCGGGCAGACAGCTTCATCCTCGATCTCGGCAGTCTGATCGCTGAGCATGAGGACGAGCTGCGCAACGCGACGAGTTATGTTTCCAAGCAGAACCCGGATTTCTTCGCTGCCTACTTCGCCGAGTTCTCCAACCTCGTTGCCAAGGTCGATCAGCTCAAGCAGATCGAGCAGGAAGCGCGCACAATTGCGGATCGTCTGAAGATCAAACAGGGTGAATTTGAAGGCGCAAGCAAAAGCCTCCAGGAAGAGTTCGCACAAGTCGAGCGCCAATTGGCTCAGGAACTTAAGCAAACCGGCATGACTGCCATCCAGCCGGACGACTTTCTGGCCCAGCAGCAGCGCAAAACCAAGGCGGAGCAAATGCTTCAAGCGCTGGCAAAGCAGGAGTCACAGCAGACCAGCATCCGCGATGCGCTGTTTGCCGAAATCGATAAGCTCAACGAACTTTGGCTGCGCGAGTTCAACACAATCAAGGCCGAGCTGGACCGAGTGAATGCCGGCCATACAGCCCTTCAGATCGAAGCCGAGTTCAAGGGCGACAAGGAAGCCGTCATCAGCTTCATGCAGCAGCTCTTCAAGGGGAGCAACATTCGGGAGACCACGCTGCGCGCGGTCATGGAGGAATACGCTGATTTCGGCGGACTGTTGCGCGCCCTGCCGAGGGCCATGGCCAAGGCCGGTAGCAGTCCCGAGATCTTCGCGAAGACCTTCATGCAGAACTTGGCTGAGTTCGTCACCTGGCAGGTGCCTAACCGCTTCGTCATCAAGTATCGCGGCAAGGAGCTGAAGCACCACTCGCTCGGACAGCGCGCCTCGGCACTGCTGTTGTACGTTCTCAGCCAACGACAAAACGATGTGATCATCATCGACCAGCCGGAAGACGATCTGGACAACCAGACTATCTACGACGATGTGATCAAGCTGCTGCGTGACATGAAACCTTACGCCCAATTCATCTTCGCCACCCATAACGCCAATTTCCCGGTGCTCGGGGACGCGGAACAAGTGCACGCCTGCCACTTCCAGGATGAAAGGGTCAACGTGCAAAGCGGCAGCATCGACGCCCGTCCGGTACAAGAGGCCATCATCAACATTATGGAAGGGGGCCAGGAAGCCTTCAACCGTCGCAAAGAGGTCTACAACCTATGGAAACCACAGAGCTGATTGACCTACTCAGCCGGGGCGAGGACAGCCGGCAGCAGTTCAAGGCAGACATGACCAATGCCGATGCCTTAGCGGCGGAGATCGTCGCCTTCTGCAACACCGCTGGCGGCCGCATCTTCATCGGCGTAAACGACGATGGTTCGGTGCGGGGTCTATCCAATGCCGACGTTGCCCGTCTGAACCAACTCATCGCCAACGCAGCCTCACAGATTGTGCGCCCCGCCGTGAACCCGCTCACGGAGAACGTACCCCACCCGGCCGGTACGGTACTGGCGGTCTCCATCGCCGAGGGGGTAAACAAGCCCTACATGGACAAGAACGGCGCGATTTGGGTGAAGAGCGGCTCGGACAAGCGCCGCGCCACCTCGCGTGAGGAAATCCAACGCCTGTTCCAACAGGCGGGCTTGCTGCATGCCGACGAAACGCCCGTGGCGGGCTTGAGTGCGGGCGATCTGGACATGCCCTACTTCGAAGCATTCTTCGCGCAGCAGTTCGGCGAGCCTCTTGCCCAGCATCACCAGCCGCTGCCACAGTTGCTTACCAATATGAACCTGATGAACCAAGGGCAGCTCAACGTGGCGGGCAGCCTGTTGTTCGCCAAAGCAGCGCAGTACGCGCTGCCCGCGTTCATCGTCAAAGCCGTCGCCTTTGTCGGCACCCAGATCGAGGACGAACGCTACATCGACAGCCGGGACATCACCGGCAAGCTGGCCGATGTTTTCCAGCAGACGCTGGGTTTCATCGTTGCGAACACGCGCGCCACGCAGGGCGAGCAGGGTTTCAACTCGCAAGGACAGCCCGAGATTCCTCGCATCGTCTGGGAAGAGTTGGTGGCCAACGCCCTCATCCACCGCGACTATTTCATCAGCGCCCCGGTACGCGTGCTGGTCTTTGCTGATCGGGTCGAGATCATCAGCCCCGGCCATTTGCCCAACAACCTGACCATCGAAAACATCAAGGCCGGCAATTCCAATATGCGCAACCCGATTCTGGCGTCCTTTGCCGCCAAGCTCTTGCCTTATCGCGGACTGGGGAGCGGCCTGCTGCGCGCACTGCGAGCTTGGCCGCAGATCGAACTCATCGATGATCGTGCCGGAAATCTGTTCAAGGTCATCGTGGCGCGCCCCATTCCATAGAAGTGTATAAGGTTTTGGGGTGAGTTCGAGCGGTTTAAAGGTGTCAGTGCGGGTACAGATTCGGTACACCAACCAGCTTTTGCTGACTTCGCAAACTTACGCTAAGTTACTGATGCAAAAGTGCTTTCTCCTTCGCCCAATTACGGTACAATTCTTCTAATAATCAAAGACATACTGTCTTCGTAGCTAATTTGTAATCATCAGGTGACCCGTTCGATTCGGGTAGCCGGCACCAGAAATTAGCTTTGAAAACAGTGCCTTAGACTTGCCCGGTCTAAGGCATTTGTTTTTGTGGCTCTGGTTTGGAGCAAGCTCATGAGTAAAGCTCGGCGTGAGTTCCGCCAGGCACGAACACCACCGATCCGCTCTTGCCCGTGTCGTCGAGTGTGTAAATGAGAAGGAACTCGCCGCCGATATGGCACTCCCGATGGCCTGCCCAGCCACCCGTCAGCGCGTGATCGAGCGATTCAGGCGGTAGCGGCCCGTCGTTGAGGATAAGCAGCGTAATTGCCTCTTTCAGCCGGTTCATGTCATATCGGCCGGAATGAGACAGGCTCTGCCAGTCCTTGAGAAATTCCTCAGTGTAGTCAGAGGCCCGTGGCAAGCTCGCCCGCTTACTTGCGGCTGGCTTCTTCGAGGTCATGCATCAGCGCGTCAGCGGTTGCAAAACGAGCTCGACGGTTCTGGACGATCTCGTTGGCCTCACTGATGGCCGCGCGGCTGGTAGCGTTCGGCGCTTTGAGCGCGAACGGCAGCTCCTTGTCGGTGACAACGCGGGTCAGGAACACGCGGATCGCATCGGAGAGGGTCAGGCCCATCGAAGCCAAGGTTTCCGCAGCCTGCGCCTTGATGTTCTCGTCCACGCGGACGTGAACCATAGTGGTGGTGGCAGCCATGATGACCTCCTATTGCAATCGCTTGAGATACATTGTATCGCACCCACCAACAATCGCAAGGCGATTGACGTAAGCGAAGAGGCACAATTGCGGTACATCTTCAGCCCATTTGACTCCGGATTCAAGAACAATGCCTTGGATCCCGATGGTCTAAAGCATTTGTCTTTGTGAATCTGAAATCTGTACACTTGGGACAGTCACGGTTCACGAACGCAAGGGAGATGTGATGAGCAAAGCAGTGGAAGAGCTGATACTTGGCGCCGGCTTTCAGGAGGGGGCTCGCCAGGCCGTTGACGAAGCTGTGGCTCGCGCGGACTCTGCAGGATTGCCGCCGGCCTATGAACCGCAGTTCTCAATGGAGCGGCGCCGCAACGATGTCATGCAGATGAATGCGATCTTCGAACTGTCCGGTTTCACGCCGGATGGACAGGATTTGGAGAATCAACGTCGCTACATTCTGGGCGAGCTGACCTTGAACGATTTGCTGGCCCACGCGCAAGCGTTTGCTCGCGCACATCAGCCGACGAATAGCGACGATCAACCTGTCACCCGTTGAAAGATCAGGAGAGCGAATTGAAACAGGTCGTGATCGTCACAGGTTCAGGGCGCGGCATCGGCGCTGCGGTAGCGCGCCAGCTTGCCGCCGGAGGTCACGCCGTAGCCGTGAACTTTCGCAGCGACCGCCAGGCCGCGGAGGAACTGGTGCGCACCGTCCGGGCGGCCGGCGGCGTCGCGCTTGCCGTGCAGGCTGATGTCGCTGACGAGGCTCAGGTGACGCAAATGTTCGACATGGTCGAACAGGAACTCGGCCCGGTTTCTGCCCTCGTGAACAATGCCGGCGTCACGAGCCGGATGGCCAGCTTCATGCAGACGTCTTCCACGACGATCGAAAATGTCTTCCGCACCAACGTGTACGGAACCATGCATTGCTGCCGCGCCGCGATCGACTCGTTCCGCCGCTCAGGCACCAAGGGCGTGATCGTGAACGTCTCGTCCGTGGCCGCCGCGACTGGCAGCCCGAACGAATACGTGCACTATGCCGCCAGCAAGGCGGCCGTGGAGACGTTCACGCTCGGCCTGGCAAAGGAGCTCGCGCCCGAAGGAATCAGGGTCTGCGCCGTCGCGCCCGGGCTGACGCTCACCGACATCCACGCCGTTTCCGGCGAACCGGACCGCCCCGCCCGCCTCGCGCCGAAAATCCCGCTGCAGCGGCCTGCCACGCCCGAGGAAATTGCCGAGCCCATCGTCTGGCTGCTCTCGCCGGCCGCGTCCTACATCACCGGCACTACGCTGCGCTGCGGTGGAGGACTCTGACAGGCTGAATGTCCCGGCTTTTTGCCGTTCAGCCCGCAATCCGTGCAATTCATCGCAATTGCCGATCCGCGCCAACCGGGCGCGACTATAGTTCTCCCATCGAAACCGCCTTCGGGAGAACACGAAATGAACAAACTGCTCGGTACCGCCCTCGTCGCCACCACGCTGTCGCTGGCCACCCATTCCGCTTTCGCTGAAGAGCAGGTGCGCGAGTCGCGCGCCGTCGACGCGAAGGTGACGAAGATTAAGCTCGGTGGCGTGGTGAGCCTGAACGTGCACCAGGGTGCGACGCCGTCTCTGGTGATTTCCGGCGACAAGTCGGCCGTGGCGCGCGTGACCACCAGCCAGCATGGGGACACGCTCGACATCGACACCGAAAGCCACACCAACTTCCACTGGCGCAGCGAGAAGCTGCAGGCCGACCTGACCGTGCCGAACCTGGACGAGTTCGTGTCGCAAGGCGTGGGCAGCAGCTCGATCACGGGCTTCTCCGGCGACAAGATGCGCGTCTCGCTCGACGGCGCCGGCTCGCTCACGATGAGCACCCGTTATCGCTACCTCGATGCCACCTTGGGCGGCGTCGGCAGCTTTACGCTGGACAATCGCGGCGCGGAGCGGATGGAACTGGGGATGCGCGGCGCCGGCCGCATGACCGTCACGGGCGACGTGAAGCAGCTTTACGGCCGCCTGTCCGGCGTGGGCAGCCTGGACGCGAACAATCTGCGCGCCGACAGCGTGGACCTGCAGATGTCGGGTATGGGCAGCGCGACCGTGTTTGCCAAGACGTCTGCGAGCATGAGCCTGTCTGGCCTGGGTTCGGCGACGGTGTATGGCAACCCGGCCACGCGCAATGCCACCACCAGCGGGCTGGGCAAGGTCAGCTGGAAGTGATCGACAACTGGCCAGCTCAGGCAAGCGGGCTGGCTAAAGCTGGTTGAACGCGTGGGCAGCAAGCTGCCCACCCTACGTGAACCGCCGCTAGTGGGCTGCGGACTTGACGACGGTGTCGTCCTTCACCGCCTTCACGCCCTTCACCTCACGCGCCAGCTGGACGGCGCGCTCGGCGCTCTGGCGCGAGACCACAAAGCCGCTGAGCTGAACCGTGCCCTTGAAGGTCTCGACCTTCACCTCGGTCGCCTTGACTTGCGGGTCTTCCGCGAACGCGGCCTTGACCTTGGTGGTGATGACGCTGTCGTCGATGTATTCGCCCGTGCCCTCGTGCGTGCGGGTCGGGGCACAAGCGGCAAGCGCCGCCATCAGGACGGCGGCGCAGGCGGCTGACAGGCGCTGTTTGGTTTTCATGACATCGCTCCCGAAAAACGGACACTCAATCTACGCCGTTTAGCGTGAGCCCGCCGCACAACTCATACACATTGTGGCGCGCGCGGCACACCGTTTATTTACGGCAGTGCACCGCCCTCCACCACCGCCACCGTATTGGTGACCGCCGGCATCGGCCGCAGCGCGAACCTGGGCGTGGCCAGGTCGCGCCCGAGCACCAGGCGCATATCGGTCTTCTTGCAGTTGCTTACCTCGACCACCGAGGCGTTCTCAAAGCGCTGCGCGAGCCGTTCGGCGGCGGCGCGAAAGCCGAACTGGTATTCCACGCGCGTTTGCTTGACGCCGAAGCCTTTCTCGTTGGTCAGGCGCACCACCTTCAGGTCCGGATCGCCCATCTGGCGCGATAGCGTGCGCGCCATTCCGTTGACGCCGTTGCCGTTGCGGATCTCGAGCAGCGCCGATTGCGCCGGGGCAGCCAGGGCAGGCAGCGGCGCCACGGCGGGCTGCGCGGCAGGCGCTGGCTCCGGCTTCTGCGGCGCTGCAGCCGGCTCCACAGGCGGCACCGCAGCGGCCGTGGCCACGCGCCGCAGTTCCAGCATGCCGTTCTGCGCCTGCAGCACGTCCGCGGCCGGCCATTCGGGGCCGCGTTCGCGGGTCTTGACCGCATCGTCGATCGCGGCCACGGTGGTGCCGCCGCTGACCCTGGTGTCCTCGCGCAGGTCGTGCTGCTGCAGCGCTTGCGCCTGGCGGAACATCTGCTGCGCGCGCTCTTCCTGGCCGAGCTTTTGCAGGCTTTCGCCCAGGTGGTGCCAGGCGCGGTAGCTGAGCGGGTCGAGCAGGCACGCCTTTTCCAGCGCGGTCACCGCGCTGGCGTAGTCGCCGTTGAGGAAGTAGGCATAGCCCAGGTTGCTGAACAGGTAGGCGCTGCCGGGGCCGGAGGCCAGCGTCAGCTTTTCGGTCAGGCCGCGCCAGATCGGGATCGCCTGCGCAAACGCGCGCCGCTCGGCATAGATCGTGGCCAGGCCGTTGCGCGCGTTCACATGCTGCGGGTCGGCCCGCAGCGCCTCGCGGTAGGCCTTGACCGCGTCTTCGTATTTGTGCGCGAGATGGTAGTTGCGCCCGAGCGCGTAGGCGTCGTCGGCGCGGCGCAGCGCGGCCTGCTCGGGCAGCGAGAAGTTCCCGGACAGGTCGGCGCAGGCCCACAGCATCGTGCCCGCGCACAGCACGGTCAGGCGTTTGAGCGTGGTCACAGTTTGCATGGCAGTTTTCCTTTCACATCATTGGCGCACCGCGCTCAGTGCCGGCAGCAGCGTGTGCGCAATCTGAATGACGGCCGGGCCCATCAGCACGATCAGCAGGGTCGGGAAGATGAAGAAGATCAGCGGGAACATCAGCTTCAGGCCGATCTTTGCGGCCGTCTCTTCGGCCAGCATGCGGCGCCGCGTGCGCAGGTTTTCGGAGTGCACGCGCAGTGCGTCGCCAACGCTGGTGCCGAAACGCTCGGACTGGATCAGCATCGCCACCAGCGTATCGACGTCATCCACGCCGGTGCGCAGGGCCAGGTTGCGCAGCGCCTTCTCTTTGGTGAAGCCGGCGCGCATTTCCATCAGCACGATCTGCAGCTCCTGCGCCAGCACCGGGCTCTTGATGCCGATTTCGGCGGCCACCTTGACCAGCGCGCGCTCCAGCGACAGGCCGGCCTCGACGCAGACGGTCAGCAGGTCGAGCGCGTCGGGAATGGTTTCGAAGATGTCGCGCTGGCGCCGCTCGACGATGCGGGTCAGGACGATGTTGGGCAGGTAGTAGCCCAGCGTGGCGAAAAAAAACAGCAGCAACAGCAGGTTGCGCCCTTCGACTCGTCCGGTGGCGGCGAGCGCCGTACCCACGATGGCGGGCAGCAGCAGCGACAGCACGGTCTTGGCCGCGAAGTACAGGGTGGGCGCCACCGGGTTACGCCAGCCGGCGTTCATGAAGCGCGTACGCAGCGCCGATTTTTCCCAGCCCTCTTCCGGCACCGACAGCTTGGTCAGCGGCTTGACCACGCGCGCCACGCGCTCGATCCAGCCGCGCTTTTCCAGGCCACTCTCGGCCGACTCGGTCATGAAATGGCCCAGCCGCGCGCGCAGCGCGGCCGGTGCGAACAGCAGCGCACCTAGCCAGGCCAGGCTGCCGACGATCGCAAACACGATCAGCAGGAACAATAACTGTGCGCCGTTCATCGCGCCCCCTCAGATATGGATGTGAATGATCTTGCGCATCCAGGCGATGCCGGCGACGAGCATGATGGCGGCCGCCCACAGCATCCTGGTGCCGATCGGGTCGGTCCACAGCAGGCTGATGTACTGCGGGTTGAGCACCAGCGTGGTCAGGCCGACCGCAAACGGCAGCAGCCCGAGGATCCAGGCCGACATGCGGCCCTCGGCCGACAGCACGCGCACCTGCGCGGCCAGCTTCAGGCGGCCGCGGATGATCTGGCTGATGTTGCCCAGGATTTCGGCCAGGTTGCCGCCCGACTCGCGCTGGATCAGCACGGCGATGATCAGGTAGCGCAAATCGGTGAGCGGAATGCGGTCGGCCATGGCGTGCAGGGCCTCGCTCATCGGCACGCCGTAGTTGATCTCCTCGCGCGCGATGCGGAATTCGCCCGACAGCGGCTCGGACAGCTCGTTGCCGACGATTTGCAGCACGTTGGTGAACGAGTGGCCGGCGCGCAGCGCGCGCGCGATGAAGTCGGCCGCTTCGGGCAGCTGCTGTTCGATGCGCACCAGCCGGCGCACGCGCGCGCGGCGCGCCAGCACGTACGGAATCACGATGAACCCCAGGGCCAGCGCCAGCCGCATTCCGAGCGGAAGCGGCCAGTGCAGCACCAGCGCCAGGCCCATCGCCAGCGACGCCAGCGAGGCCAGGAAGAACTGGTCGACCGACCACTTGCCGCCGGCCTGTACCAGCAGCTGGTCGATGCGGTGCGCCAGCGACCATTGGTGCAGGATCCGGTCCACGCTGTCGCGCTTGCTGTAGCGGCGCTGCTTGAGGATCGAGATCCGCTCGCTGCGTCCGCCGGTGCCGGACATGATCTGCAGGCGGCGCGCGATGCGCTGCGCGGCCGCGCCGTGGGTGCTGATCCACCACAGGTACACGCCCTCGATGCCGAGGATGACCGCGGCGAACAGGAAGACCGCGAAACCGTAGAAGAGGAAGTTCATGCGCGCGCCCTCAGAAGATGCGGTCGGGGTCGAAGGTATCCTCCGGCAGCGGCACGCCGAACATCTTGAGGCGGTCGGCAAAGCGCGGCCGCACGCCGCTGGCGCAGAAGTGGCCCTGCACCTTGCCGTCGCCGTCCACGCCGGTCTGCTCGAAGCGGAAGATCTCCTGCGACGAGATGATCTCGCCTTCCATGCCGGTGATCTCCTGCATGCTGACCAGCTTGCGGCAGCCGTCGGTCAGGCGCGACACCTGCAGCACCACCGTGATGGCCGAGCAGATCTGCTGGCGGATGCCGCGCGTGGTCAGGTTCACGCCGGACATGCTGACCATGTTCTCGAGCCGCGACAGCGCGTCGCGCGGGGTGTTGGAGTGGATGGTGGCGAGCGAGCCTTCGTGGCCGGTGTTCATCGCCTGCAGCATGTCGAGCGCTTCGGCGCCGCGCACCTCGCCCAGGATGATGCGGTCGGGGCGCATGCGCAGCGCGTTTTTCACCAGCTGGCGTTGCGTCACCTCGCCCTTGCCTTCGATGTTGGCCGGGCGCGTCTCGAGCCGCACCACGTGCGGCTGGCGCAGCTGCAGCTCGGCCGCGTCCTCGATCGTGACGATGCGCTCGTTGCCGGGGATGAAGCCGGACAGCAGGTTGAGCAGCGTGGTCTTGCCGCTGCCGGTGCCGCCCGAGATCAGGATGTTGACCTTGGCCACGCCGAGCGCCTCGAGCACCTTGATCATCGGCGGCGTCAGGCTCTTCAGGTCGAGCAGGTCCTGCACCGTCAGCGGGTTGGCGCCGAAGCGGCGAATCGACAGCAGCGGCCCGTCCACCGCCAGCGGCGGGATGATCGCGTTCACGCGCGAGCCGTCGGGCAGGCGCGCGTCCACCATCGGGCTCGATTCGTCCACCCGGCGCCCCACGCGCGAGACGATCTTCTCGATGATCTTCATCAGGTGCGCGTTGTCGTGGAAGGTGACGTCGGTGAGCTCGAGACGCCCCTTGCGCTCGACGTACACCTTGCTGGCGGTGTTGACCAGGATGTCGGAGACCGACGGGTCGGTGAGCAGCGGTTCGAGCGGGCCGAAGCCGAGCATCTCGTGCTGGATGTCGAGCACCAGGTTGTGGCGCTCGGTCTGGTTGAGCACGATGCGCTCTTCCTCGATGATGCGGGCGATGAGCAGCGCCAGCTCGTGCTTGAACTGCTCGGGCGTCAGGCGCTTCAGGCGCTCCAGGTCGATCCGGTCGAGGATCATCTGGTGCATCGTCTTCTTCAGCTCCTGGTAGGCGTGGTTGGCCACCTCGGGCACCGCGGGCAAGGCGCGCTCGTCGTCCGATCCGGCCAGCCGTTCACGTAGGGACATGGTGTGCTCCTGTCAGGTTCAGTAGTCGCTGTCGCCGCGGCCGAACAGGCGGTCGAACAGGCCCTTGCTTTCGGGGACGCGGCGCGCCGTCACCATCTCGACCAGCTCGGCCAGGCTGCGCGCGGCGGCGCTGGTGCGCGCCAGCTGCAGCACCGGCACGCCCTGGTTGACCGAGTCGGTGACGGCGATGTAGTCGTTGGGGACGGTGTGCACCACTTCCGCGCCCAGCGCCGAGTGCAGGTCCTGCAGGCGCAGCTTGCCGCCCTTCTCGTAGCGGTTGACCACCAGCCGGATGTTCTCCAGCGAGTAGCCGAGCGAGCGGAAGATGTCGAGCAGGCGGCGGGCATCGCGAATGTCCGGCAGCGCCAGCTGCAGCACCGGGTAGATGGTATCGGTGGTGTCGAGCGCGCGCAGCGACACCGCGTCGATCTGGCGGCCGACGTCGAGCAAGATGAAATCGTAATGCTGGCGCGCCACGCGCAGGATGGTGTCGATGTGCTCGGGCTTGGCCTCGCGTGACTGGGCCGGGTCGTCGGCGGCGGCCAGCACGCCAAAGCCGGGCGCCACGTGCACCAGGCACGATTCGAGGAAGGGGCCGTCGATGCGGGCGATCTGGCTGCACACGTCCGACAGCGTCATCTGCGGCTTCTGGTCCGACACGTACAGCGCGGCGTCGCCGAACTGGCCGTGCAGGTCGATCAGCAGCACCTTCTTGTCGGCCAGGGTGGCCAGGGCGTAGCCGAAATTGGTCGAGATGAAGGTGGCGCCGCTGCCGCCCTTGCAGGCGATGAAGGCGAGCACCTTGCCGTCGCGCAGGGCGGCCTTGCCGGCAGTGGCGGCAATGCGGTCCATCGCCTCGTGGAAGGCGCGGTGCACCAGCGGCAGCGGCAGCACCTCGCGCACGCCGGCGCGCATCGCGCGGATCAGCAAGTCCGGCTGCTGCTGGCCGCCCAGCAGCATCATGCTGGCGCTCGGGTAGGTGCGGGCCAGGCGCTCGAGCAGGTCAACGTCGCCGGCGGTGGCGTCGCTGGCGTCGATGATCAGCAGTTCCGGCGGCTCGGCGACCGGCCGGTCGAGCGCGTCGCGCATGCTGGCGCGGTTGGCCGCCATCTTCAGCGGCGGCACGCGCGCCGCGCCCTGCGAGGCAAGCTCGGCGTACAGCTGGCTGTCGTGGCTGATCAATAAGGCTTTCATCGGCTGTCCTTGTTGGCTTGCGCGGTTATCAAGGGGAACTGGCCAGGCGGCGCCTGCGCTGCCGGCGGCCCGATGGCGTTCATTGCCCGGTGCCGAGCGGGATGATGGACGGCGCGGCCTGCTGCTCGCTCTGCTCGAACGACTTCTCGTAGCGCTGCTGCGCCGCGCGCGCGGCGCGGCCGTCCACGCCAGCGGCCGGGTTGGTGTTGCCGGACGCTTCCGGCCGCAGCGCCTGGGCCGCCAGGTTGGCGCGCACCGCCTCGCCGAAATGGTCGTCGATGCGCGGGCTGGTGCGGCAGCCCGAAAGCAGCAGCGCGAGCAGTGCGATGCCGGTTGGGATCAATCTGGTTGCCATCGCCGTTCTCCTCATTTGAGTTCGAATCCGCCCGCGCTCTGGGCGGTCGGTGCGCTGGCCGGCGGGGTCGAGGCCGCGGCCGTGGTGGTGTCCGGGGCCGGGCCTTCCAGGCGCCCGCCGAGCAGGACGGCGCCGCGCGAGGGCACGCCGACTTTATCGGTGGGCAGCACGTAGGCGGTCGAGGCCTGCGGCTTGACCAGGCGCGCGGTGATCACGAACACCAGCTCGGTGCGGTCCTGCTGGTAGTCGGCGCTGCGAAACAGCGCGCCCAGCACCGGCATCTCGCCCAGCAGCGGCAGGCCCTTCATGCTGGTGGTGAGGTTGTTCTTGATGAGGCCACCGATGGCGAAGCTCTGGCCGTCGTACAGCTGCACGGTGGTGCTGGCCTTGCGGGTGGTGAGCGCGGGCAGGATCGCCACGCCATTGGTGCCGGCCGCCGACACCGCAATGCCTTCGCGCGACAGCTCGGACACTTCGGGCGCGACGCGCAGGTTGATGCGCCCGCCCGCCAGCACGGTCGGCGTGAAGCGCAGGCCGACGCCGAACTCCTTCTCTTCCATCGAGATCTTGCCGTTGTCCTGGGGGACCGGGATGTAGAACTTGCCGCCGGCCAGGAACGAGCCCTCCTGGCCGCTGATCGCCATCACATTCGGCTCGGCGAGCACGCGCACGACGCCATCCTGCTTGTCGGCTTCGAGCGTGAACTGCTGCTTGCCGTTGCTGCGGCGCGCGTCCAGCAGGCCGTTGGCGCTGCCGCTGATGAAATTCGACAGCAGCGTGGCGGCCCAGCTGCCGGAGCCGAAGCGCAGGGTGGCGCCCGCTTCCAGCCGGTCGAGCAGGGTCTTGGAGACCTCGGCGATCTTGACCTCGAGCTGCACCTGCTGCGGCGCGCTCACGGCCAGCATGTTGACCACGCGGCCGCTGTTATTGTTGTTGCCGGCCTGGCTTTGCGCGTTATTGTCCAGCTTCTGGGCGCCGGCGACCGGCCGCAGCGGGCGGCGCACGTAGGCGGTGGCCAGCTCGACGGCACGGGCGACGGCCGCCGCGTCGGACACGGTGCCAGTCAGCACCAGCGCGTCGGCGGCGGCTAGCACCTTGATGTCCTTCTCCTCCGGCATCACGCTGGCGAGCGTGGCCTGCAGCGCGGCCGGATCCATCGCCACCGTGATGTCGACCACGCTGCAGGTGCCGCTCTTGCCCTGCACGATCATGTTGGTGGTGCCGACGTCCACCCCGGCGATGTACAGCGTGTCCGGCGCGACCAGCATGGCCTGCACCACGCCGGGGTTGCCGACCGCGCGGTTCTGCACCGCCTCGGGCAGGCGCAGCATGGTCGAGCGGCCCATCTGCAGCGCCAGCTGGGCCGGCGTGGCGGGCGCGCCGCTGCAGCGGGTCGGCTCGATCCGGTCGACCACCTCGGGCGCCGCCGCCGCGGCCGGCTGGGCGGGCGCTTGCGCAAGGCGCGCGGCGGCGGCCGCGTTGGTGCTCGCGGCCACCAGGGCCGCCAGCAGGCCGGCACGCAACACGGCCGCTTTCGTGAGGCTACTGTTCATGGCATTCACCCCCAGCTAGATGTTGGAATTCAGAAGCACTCTTTCGACGACTGCAGGCCGTTAATGACGCCCACGCAGTCGCGCTTGACCGGCAGCGCCACCTTGTGCACGGGCGGTGCGGCAGGGGCCGGGGCGGCCGGGCGCGGCGCCGGTTTCGGCGGCTCGGCCCCCGGCAGCAAGGTCAGCTTGGTGGCGCCGCGGGTATCCACCGGCTGCGGGTCGACCTGGTTGCGCAGCGCCAGCGACAGCGTGCCCACGCTGCGCGCCAGGTCGAGCTTTTCGGCCTGCTCGGGGGTGACTTCGAGGGTGACGGCGTTGACCACCTTGGGCTTGGTCTCGTCGCGGTTGACCTCCTGCGCGACCGCCAGCACCAAGATGCGCTCGAGCACGATCTTGGAGATGTTCTGCTCGCGGCCGTGGCCGTCGGCGTCCTGCTGGGTGCTGACGATGATGTCGACGTAGGTGCCGGGCAGCGCGAAGCCGGCCACGCCGATCACGTCGTTCACACGCACCGTGATGGCGCGCTTGCCTTCGGCGATCAGGGCCGCCAGGCCGCCCACGGTGCCGCTCGGGGCCAGCTTGGCCTCGCTGACCGGCTCGCCCGCCAGCACGCTGCTTCTGAGCACCCGGCCGGCCAGCTTTTGGGGGTCGGCAAACGCGCCCTTGGGCACGCTTTCGGCCGGCCAGTCGATCAGCTTGAGCATTTCCGGCGCCAGGCGCTGGCCGAGGTTGATGTCGGAAACCGCCACCACGATGCGGCCGGCGTTGGCCGACGGCTGCTGCAGCAGCCAGCGCGAGGCCAGCACGACGGCGGTGACCCCGAACAGGATCGCCATCGCCATCACGGCAAGGGCACGTTTGTTTTTCATGATGGTTCCCCCGTAGTGGTCGGCGCGGCGCAGGCCGCAAACATGCTGTTCCAGGCCTGCTCGACGGCGGCGGCGGACAACCGCGGCGTGGCGCCGGCGAAGCTGGCGAACTCGCTGATGCGCTCGAGCAGCTCATGCGGATAGGCCGGCAGCAGCGGGCGCCTGCTGGCCGCGTGCAGCGCGAGCAGGCGGCTGGCGGCGTCCTCGTCCGGTTCGATGCCGGCCTGGCGGCAGGCGCGCCGCAGCAGCGTGCGGTAAGCCGCCTCGGGCAGCGGGCCGAGCCCGACCTTGTAGCCGATGCGGCGCAGGAAGGACTCGTCGAGCAGCGCGTCCGGCGCCAGGCTGGTGGCGAACACCACGGTCGCGTCGAACGGCACGGTTTCGCTGTGGCCGCCAGGCAGCGCGAGCGCGTCCCAGCCCTGGTCGAGCGCGCCGAGCCAGCGGCCGAGCAGGTCGGCCAGCGGCAAGCGCTGGCGGCCGAGGTCGTCCACGACCAGCATGCCGTTGTTGGCCAGCACGTGCGGCGGGGCGCGCAGCACGCCGCTGGCGGCGTCCTCGCGCAGGTCGAGCATGTCGGCAGCGAGCGCCGCGCCCACGTGCACCAGCGGGCGCTGGCAGATGGCCCAGCGCGCGTCCCAGCTGCGGCGCTCTTCCTGCTGGCGCGGCAGCGGCGGCGCCGGCTGGTGCAGCAGCGGGTCGTAGAACTGGATGATCTGGCGCTCCACCAGCAGCGCGTAGGGCAGCGCCACCGCGCCCTGCTGCAGCCGAGCGAGCTGGTGCGCGAGCAGGGTCTTGCCGGTCCCGGACGGGCCGTACAGCAGCAGCGCGCGGCGCGAATGCAGGGCGGCGCCGAGCACGTCGCGCAGCGCCGGGTCGAAGCCGTGCTCGGCCAGCGCGGCGGCCAGCTGGGCGCGCTCGGGACGCGGCGCGCCGGGCCGGCGCAGCGACTGGCGCTCGACCACCTCGCGGTAGCTGGCCAGCGGCACCGGCGCCGGGCCGGCGTAGCGCGACTGCGCCAGGTACTCGGTGGCGGCGCGCTGGCCGGGCGCGGTCAGCTGGTACTGGACGTCGATGTCGGAGTCGCCGGTCCAGGCCACCTCGACCTGCTGCTCGGCCATCAGCTGGTTGAGGATCTCGCGCAGCACGTTGACCGACAGCTTGAGCCTGGCCGAGAGCGCCGGCAGCGGGGTCTTGCCGCTGCCGTGCAGCACCTTGACCACCAGCTCGGTCACGAGGCGCGGCGGCAGGCCGGTGCCCTGCACGGTCTTGGCCTGGCGCGGCAGGATATCGGCAAACTCGGGCGCGGCCGGCGGCGGCGCCGCGCGGGCCCCGTGCAGCTCGGCCGCTGCGGATAGCGCATTCATCATCGGAAGTCCTTTCGTGGGAACATCTTTCCGACCAACATGAATCGATTCTAGCGACGGGCCTACCGGCAACTTTTGAGTTTGAGCAAGAAAGAACGCTCAGCCGTGGCGCGCCCACAGCCAGCCCACGGTGGCCAGCGCGACCGCCAGGCCATAGGGCATCGTGCCCACGCTCGGGCGTGGCAGCGGGGTGGCCGCCAGCGGCATGCCGGCCGCGCGCAGCAGCATCGGACGCAGCAAGTCGCGCAGGTTGGCGCAGGCGGCGCGCAGGCGGCGCTGGAAGGCCACCAGCACCAGCGCCATCACGCCGCCGGCGCACCAGGCCAACAGCGCGATGTGCAGCGCAGCGGCGGGGCCGGCGAAGGCGCCGACGGTGGCCATCAGCTTGACGTCGCCGGCGGCCATGCCGCGCAGCAGGTACAGCGGCAGGAACAGCAGCAGGCCGGCCAGCGCGCCCAGCAGGCAGTCGGCAGGCGCGCCGGCGGCCAGCTGCAGCGGCAGCGCCACCAGCCAGGCCAGCAGCAGCAAGACGTTGGGGATGCGGCGGGTCGCCAGGTCGCTGGCGGCGGCCGCGAGCACGAGCACGAGCAGGGCCAGCTCGAGGCAAGTCTGGACAGGCATGGCAGCTCCCGGGAAGAAAAACCGCCGCCCGGGCGGGCGGCGGCTGAGCACGGCGTTACGGTGCGGCCGGCACGTTGGTCTGGACGATGCCGCCAATGGCCGAGAAGGCGTTGCTCAGGTCGGTGCCGAGAACCTTGGCGCCGACCAGCATGACACAGCCAACCAGTGCGGCGATCAGGCCATACTCGATCGCGGTCACACCGTTCTCGTCAGCAATGAAAGCTTTGACTGCGGAGGTGAACTTGTTCATGACAAACTCCATATGGTGGTTGATGAAAACCTGGCCCGGCCCGACCCCGTCGGCCGCCGGGTTCGCTGGCGGCTTGGATTGCCTGCCGCCAGTGCCGAACCAGTGAATCCACTATAGGAGATGATTCCAGGGGGCAACTTGACTCGAAGCAAGATTTCCCACCGGCACCAATTTTGCCCGAGAGCAAGAGAAAACCCCGGTCATTGCAGGCGAAACACCACAACCAGGGCAAAAATTTCTCGGGCATAATTGAACAATTCCGCAAAAGCCGATATTCTTTGCCGCTTGCAATTTAAACAATGCGCGAAGCGTGCCGCGGGCCAGCCTTCGATCGAGAGCGACATGGATTCGTTACTGAAGCACATGGTGGACATGACCGGCCATCGCGACCATGCGATGCTCGATCTGTCGGCGGTGGCGGCGGTGCAGGAGCTGGCCGGTGCCCAGCACACCCGGGTGCTGTCGCTGGCCGCGGTCGGGCCGGCACGCTACCTGCGCGCGCGCGCCAGCGTGGACGACGGCGGCGCGCCGCGGCTGGAAGACGAGGCCGGTCCCGGCGAGACGCTCGAAGCCTACCCGGAGCTGGCCGCGTGCCTGGCGGCGCAGGGCGCGCGCGCCGAAGCCGAGCAGGCGGGACGGCACACGATGTGGGTGCCGATCTGGCGCGGCGAGCTGGCCGCCACCATCCTCGAGATCGCGCGCGCGGCGCCGTTCACGGCGGCCGAGATCCACACCATCGACGGCATCGTCGGCGTCTACCGCAATTTCCGCAACCTGCTCGAATACAGCGAGCGCGACTCGCTCACGGGCCTGCTCAACCGCAAGACCTTCGACGACCAGCTGGCGCGCATGCTGCAATGCGCCGCCGAGCAGGAGTCGCCGCTGCCGGGCCAGCCGGAGCGGCGCCAGAAAGGCACCGGCCACGAGCAGTGGCTGGCGGTGGTCGATGTCGATCACTTCAAGCTGGTCAACGACCGCTTCGGCCACCTGTACGGCGACGAGGTGCTGATCCTGATCGCCAACATGCTGCAGTCCTCGTTCCGCGCGCACGACCGCGTGTTCCGCTTCGGCGGCGAGGAGTTCGTGGTGCTGCTGCGCTCGACCACGCTGGAGAACGCGCGCCGCATCATCGAGCGCTTCCGCGCCGGTGTCGAGAACCACCACTTCCCGCAGGTGGGCACGGTCACGGTCAGCGTTGGTTTCACCTGTATCAAGCCGTACGATTCGCCGGTGGTCACGCTCGGCCACGCCGACCAGGCGCTGTACTTCGCCAAGACCCACGGCCGCAACCAGGTCTGCCACTACGACCAGCTGGTCGCCGATGGCCTGCTGGCCACCGTCGCCTCCAACGACACCGCCGAATTTTTCTAGGCCGCGGCCATGAACTTGACCGGGTCCACCTGCCACTTCTCGGGCAGCTCGTGGCGCACGATCTTGTCGGCGCCGCCGTGCCCGAGCGGGCGCGCCAGGTCCACCGTCTGCGGTTGGATGAAGGACTTCTTGGTGGTGTCGTAGAACACGTTGACCTTGGGCGTGAGCAGGCTGCTCTCGTGCGGCTCGACCACCACCGCCAGGCGCCCGGATTCGAGCAGCACCAGGGTGCCGACCGGGTAGATGCCGACGCAGCGCACGAACTCCTGCGCGTACACCGGGTTGAAGTGGAACTTGCTCCACTCGTAGATCTTGCGCAGCGCCTCGGCCGCCGGCAGCCCCTTGTGGTAGCAGCGGTCGGCGGTGATGGCATCGTACACGTCGACGATCGCCGCCATCTGGGCCAGCTCGCTGATGTCGTCGCCGCCCTGCCGGTCCGGGTAGCCGCTGCCGTCGCGCCGCTCGTGGTGGTGCAGCGTGATGTCGAGCGGGATCGGGCCGATCGCGGGAGTGCGCAGCAGGATCTCGTAGCCGTCCTGCGGGTGCTTGCGGATGATGTTGAACTCGTCGTCGGACAGCCGCCCCGGCTTGTTCAGGATATGGTCGGGCACCAGCGCCTTGCCGGTGTCGTGCAGCAGGCCACCCAGCCCGGCCTGGTAGGTGGTTTCCTCGTTCATGTTGCGCGAGCGGCAAAACGCCACCAGCAGGGTGCACACCGAGACCGAATGCAGGAAGGTGTAGTCGTCCTTGCTCTTGATCCGCAGCAGGCCCAGCAGCGCGCCGGGGTTGCGCAGGATCGAGGCCGTAATGTTCTCGACCATCGGGCTGACCCGGTCCAGTTCGATCGCCTTGCCCAGCCGCGCATCCTGCATCACCTCGCGCACCAGGCCGGCCGCCTGGCGCCGGATGTTGGCAGCGCGCTGCAGTTCCTCGGCAATCGAGGTGCGCGGCGGCGGCGCCGGCGCCGCGGTCGGCTTGGACATCAGTTCCTGCAGCTCGGACTCGGTCTGGGCGCGCGCCTCGGCCACCGTGGGGGCGTCCTCGACGTCGATGCCCTTGTTGCAGTCGATGACCACGTTGCGGATGTTGGCGCCGACGATCTTGCGGATTTCGTCCTCCGAGCTCAGCACAAAACGGCTGCGCACGAAGGGGTGCTCGATCCAGCTGCAATCAAGGTCCTGGACGTACATCCCGACCCGTAGCTGCGACGCATCCACCTTCTTCAGCATCCCTCTTCCCCTGGCTATGTTAATCTGACGCAACAGACACGCACAGAGTATAACAATAGTCGTTGTCAGAAGTTAACTTACTGGCAGTAATCGTCGTCGAGACGCAGAATAGCAACACATGGAACTCCGCCAGCTCCGCTACTTCGTGGCGATCGTCGATCACGGTTCGCTGTCGCGCGCCGCGCTCGTGCTGCACGTGGCGCAGCCGGCGCTGACCCAGCAGCTGCGCCAGCTCGAGGACGAACTGGGCGCCCGGCTGCTGCACCGCTCGGCCCAGGGCGTGACCTCGACCGATGCCGGCAAGCTGTTCTACCAGCACGCCCAGGCCATCCTCAAGCAGGTGGCCGATGCCCGCGCCGCCGTGGCGCAATCGACCGAGCGGCCGTCCGGCAGCGTCACGCTGGGCCTGCCGCACAGCATTTCCGGCGCGCTGGCCCTGCCGCTGCTGACCGCGGCCCGCGCGCGCTACCCCGAGATCACGCTGCAGCTGACCGAGGAGATTTCGGGCAGCCTGACCGAGCAGCTCAAGTCGGGCCGGCTCAACCTGGCGGTATTGTTCGATGACGGCCAGCTGGGCCAGTTCAACAGCGTGCCGCTGGTGGAAGAGGACCTGATGTTCATCTGCCGCCCCGGTTCGGCCTTCGCGCCGGCCGGCCCCGCGATCAGCCTGGCCGACGCGCTGGCCAGCACGCTGATCCTGCCGGCCCAGCAGCATGGCGTGCGCCCGCGCATCGAACAGACCGCACGCGGCGCCGGGCTGGCGCTCGACAAGGTGATCGAGATCAACTCGATTGCCATTCTGCGCTCGGCCCTGCTGGCCGACATCGGCGCGACCTTGCTGCCTGTCGCACCGGTGCGCGCCGATATCGAGGCCGGCACGCTCGCCGCCTGGCCGGTGGAACACCCGGCGATCACGCGCAGCGTCACCCTCTGTTCATCCCGCAACATTCCGCTCACCAACGCCGCCGCCGCGATCGGCCGCCTCGTGCGCCAGGTGACCGAGGAGCTGTGCGCCAGCGGCCACTGGCCCGGCGCCGCCCTGGCCGGCTGACGAATCGTTACCAAAAAGCACTCCCCCGACCGCGAGGTGGGGCGCCGTCCGGCGGCGCATGGCGCTTTTGTTCTCTTTTGTGCTGCGCGTTTTGTCTCTTTCCGTCGCTTTTTGTCTCATCGAGGGCGCGAGACAGAATTCGACAGAAAGAGACAAAACGCGCAGGCCAAAAGAGCATGAAAGCGCCACTCGCTTGCCAGGGCATCCCCCACCCGCGCCTGGCCGGGCCACGCGCCTTTGGCCTTGCCATCAGTTTTTCTTATACCCCCATCCGGAAACGGTATTTCCCCGCATTTAGCGAAACTTCTACACTCGCGCGCTGGACGTTTTTCCTGAAAAAGCGCCACAAGACAGTCGCCCACACCCGCGACGCCTTTCCCGCCCCGGCCGCGCCTACCCGGCGCCTTTCCTGGGCGGGACCACACCAAATCACGATTTTGGAGACCGCCATGCCCGATACCACGGCCATCGTTCCTGCCGCGCCGCACGCCCCTGCCCTCGCCGACGTCAGCCTCGACGACAAATACACCGCCAGGACCGGCAAGATTTTCCTGTCCGGCATCCAGGCACTGGTGCGCCTGCCGATGATCCAGCGCGAACGCGACCTTGCGGCGGGCATGAACACGGCCGGTTTCGTGTCCGGCTACCGTGGCTCGCCGCTGGGCGGGCTGGACGAGAACCTGTGGAAGGCCAAGGGCCATCTCGAAGCGAACAGCATCCAGTTCGTGCCGGGCGTGAACGAGGACCTGGCCGCCACCGCCGTGTGGGGCACCCAGACCGTCGGCCTGATCGGCCCGACCAAATACGACGGCGTGTTCGCCATGTGGTACGGCAAAGGCCCGGGCGTGGACCGTTGCGGCGACGTCTTCAAGCACATGAACCACGCCGGCACCTCTGCCACCGGCGGCGTGCTGCTGGTGGCCGGCGACGACCACGGCGCCTACTCCTCCACGCTGCCGCACCAGTCCGACCACATCTTCTCGGCCTGCATGATCCCGGTACTGTACCCGTGCAACGTGCAGGAGTACCTGGATCTGGGCGTGCACGGCTGGGCGATGTCGCGCTTTTCCGGCTGCGCGGTGGCGTTCAAGGCGCTGGCCGACACGGTCGAATCGAGCGCCTCGGTCGATGCCGACCCGTTCCGCGTGCAGGTGAAGATTCCGCAGGACTTCGCCATGCCGGAGGGCGGCCTGAACACGCGGCTGTCGTCGGACCCGCTGGGCCTGCAGGCGCGCAAGCAGGAAGCGCTGATGCAGGACTACAAGATCTACGCCGCACTGGCCTATGCGCGCGAAAACAAGCTCAACCGCGTCACGATCGACAGCCCGAGCGCCAGGCTGGGCATCATCGCCTCGGGCAAATCCTACCTCGACGTGCTGGAAGCGCTGGAAGAACTGGGCATCGACGAAGCGATGGCCGCGAAGATCGGCCTGCGCCTGTTCAAGGTCGCGATGATCTGGCCGCTCGAACCGGACGGCGTACGCGAGTTCGCGCAAGGACTGGACGAGATCCTGGTGGTCGAGGAAAAGCGCCAGGTGGTCGAATACCAGCTCAAGGAACAGCTGTACAACTGGCGCGACGACGTGCGCCCGCACGTGGTCGGCAAGTTCGACGACAAGGGCGAATGGGTGGCTCCGCGCGGCGAGTGGCTGCTGCCGCCCAAGGCCGACTTCTCGGTGGCGCAAGTGGCCCGCGTGATCGCCGGCCGCGTCAAGCGCCTGAATCTCGACGACGTGACGCGTGACCTCATCAAGGCGCGCCTGGCGTTCCTGGAAGCGAAGGACGCGGTGCTGCAAAAGGCGATCCACACCCCGTTCCGCCCCGCGTTCTACTGCTCCGGCTGCCCGCACAACACCTCGACCAAGGTGCCCGAAGGCTCGTTCGCGCTGGCCGGCATCGGCTGCCACGTGATGGCCACCTCGATCTACCCGGAGATGAACAAGCTCACCACCCACATGGGCGGCGAAGGCGCGCCGTGGATCGGCCAGGCCGCGTTCTCCAAGGTGCCGCACGTGTTCCAGAACCTGGGCGATGGCACCTACTTCCACTCCGGTTACCTGGCGATCCGCGCGGCGGTGGCGGCCAAGGTCAACATCACCTACAAGATCCTGTACAACGACGCGGTGGCGATGACCGGCGGCCAGCCGGTGGACGGCACCACCTCGGTGCCGCTGATCGCGCAGCAGATGGCGGCCGAAGGCGTCAAGCGCATCGCGCTCGTCACCGAGGACCTGTCGCGCTACGCCGACCGCGCGAACCTGCCGGAACTGGTCACCCTCCACGACCGCAAATTCATGGACGACGTGCAGCGCGAGCTGCGCGAGATCCCCGGCACCACCGTCCTGATCTACGACCAGACCTGCGCCGCGGAGAAGCGCCGCCGCCGCAAGAAGAACCAGTTCCCCGATCCGGCCAGGCGCATGGTGATCAACGAGGCCGTGTGCGAAGGCTGCGGCGACTGCGGCATCCAGTCCAACTGCGTCTCGATCCTGCCCAAGGAAACGGAATTCGGCCGCAAGCGCGCGATCGACCAGTCCTCGTGCAACAAGGACTTCTCGTGCGTGAAGGGCTTCTGCCCGAGCTTCGTGACGGTGGAAGGCGGCGCGCTCAAGAAGAGCCGCGCCGGCGCCGGCGCCGACGTCGATGCCTGGGGCGAGCTGCCCCACCCGCTGCTGCCGCAGGTGGACACGCCATACAACATCCTCATCAACGGCATCGGCGGCACCGGAGTGATCACCGTCGGCGCGCTGATGGGCATGGCCGCGCACCTCGAGGGCAAGGGCGCCTCGGTGCTGGACATGACCGGCATGAGCCAGAAGAACGGCTCGGTCACCTCGCACGTGAAGATTGCCGCTTCGCCCGAGCGCCTGCGCGCGCAGCGCATCGCCACCGGCGAAGCAGACCTGGTGCTGGGCTGCGACATGCTCACCGCCGGCGCGCCGGACGCGATCTCGAAGATGCGCCCGGGCCGCACCCGGGTGGTGGTCAACCTGCACGAGCAGCCGACCGGCACGTTCGCGCAGCAGCCCGACTGGCAGTTCCCGGCCGCGCAGGTGCGCGCGCTGATCGACGAGGCGGCCGGCGCACAGGAACACGCGAGCGCCGACTTCATCGACGCGACCAGACTGGCGACCGCGCTGATGGGCGACTCGATCGCCGCCAACCTGTTCATGATGGGCTATGCCTGGCAAAAGGGCCTGATCCCGCTGTCGGAAGCGGCGCTCCTGCGCGCCATCGAACTGAACGGCGTGGCGGTTGCGGCCAACAAGAAGAGCTTCCTGTGGGGCCGCCGCGCCGCCGTGGACCTGGCGCGCGTCGAGAAGACCGCCACCCCGGCGCAGGCCATCGTGGTGCAGATGCCGCAGTCGCTGGACACGCTCATCAAGAAGCGCGTCGCCTACCTGACCGGCTACCAGGACAGCGCCTACGCCGCCGTGTACGAAGACCTGGTCGCGCAGGTGCGCGCCGCCGAGAGCGAGCAAGGCCTGGGCAACAAGCTCTCCACCGCGGTGGCCAAGTACTACTTCAAGCTGATGGCCTACAAGGACGAGTACGAAGTGGCGCGGCTGTACACCGACGGCCGTTTCGTGGAGCAGCTCAAGAGCCAGTTCGAAGGCGACTTCACGCTCAAGTTCAACATGGCGCCGCCGCTGTTCGCCAAAAAGGACGGACAGGGCCGCCTGATGAAAGCCGAATTCGGCTCGTGGATGTGGACGGCGATGAAGCTGCTGGCCAGGCTCAAGGGCCTGCGCGGCGGGCTGCTCGACGTGTTCGGCTACACCGCCGAGCGCAAGATGGAGCGCGCGCTGATTGGCGAGTACCGCCAGATGGTGCAAGCGCTGCTGGCTGGGCTGAATGCGTCGAACCACGCCGTGGCGGTGGAACTGGCCAGCCTGCCGGAGCAGATCCGCGGTTTCGGCCACGTCAAGGAAAAGGCCGTGGCCCTGTTCCGCGTGAGGAAGGCCGAGCTGCTGTCTTCTCTTTCCCAGCAACAAAAAGCCGCCTGACGCCAGCCACCACCCTCCAAACCGTCGTTCCGGCGCAGGCCGGAACCCATAGACCGCCTGCGCCGTCGAGCACCAACCGAGCGCCGCAGGCGGAGCCACCTCAGCATGGGTCCCGGCCTGCGCCGGGACGACGGAGCTGAGTGCGGTGGCAACGCTTGACGCACCCACTGTCGCGCTGTTGACGTTTACGTTAACGTCATATAATACGCAAACGACCCTGTCCGCTTCCGCCCACAAGGAACACCATGAACGACATCACTCCCGCCGCCAAGCTCGACCTGCCGGAGCAGTTCAAGCTGGCCAACAAGGTGCGCTTCGTCACCGCCGCCTCGCTGTTCGACGGCCACGACGCCTCGATCAACATCATGCGCCGCATCCTGCAGAGTAACGGCGCCGAAGTGATCCACCTGGGCCACAACCGCTCGGTGGACGAAGTGGTCACCGCGGCGCTGGCCGAAGACGCGCAAGGCATCGCCGTCTCCAGCTACCAGGGCGGCCACGTCGAATACTTCAAATACATGATCGACCTGCTGCGCCAGCGCGGCGGCGCGCACATCAAGGTGTTCGGCGGCGGCGGCGGCGTGATCGTCCCGCACGAGATCGAGGAACTGCATGCCTACGGCGTGACGCGCATCTTCAGCCCCGAGGACGGCCAGCGCATGGGCCTGGTGGGCATGATCCGCTCGATGCTGGCCGCCTGCGACGTCGACCTGTCGCCGTACGCCCCGACCTCGATCGCGCCGCTGCAGGAAGGCGACATCGCCGCGCACCACCGCCCGCTGGCCCAGCTGATCACCGCGCTGGAAAACGGCAAGGCCGATAGCGCGCTGGTCAAGCAGCTGCACGACGCGGCCGAGGGCCTGAAGGTGCCCGTGCTGGGCATCACCGGCACCGGCGGCGCCGGCAAATCCTCGCTCACCGATGAACTGATCCGCCGGATTCGCCTGGACCAGGGCGACCGCCTGAACATTGCGGTGATCTCGATCGACCCGTCGCGCCGCAAGTCGGGCGGCGCGCTCCTGGGCGACCGCATCCGCATGAACGCCATCGGCCCGTGGAATGGCGAGCGCCGCGTGTTCATGCGCTCGCTGGCCACGCGCGAAGCCGGCTCCGAGATCTCGCACGCGCTGCCGGACGTGGTCGCGGCCTGCAAGGTGGCCGGCTTCGACCTGGTCATCGTCGAGACCTCCGGCATCGGCCAGGGCGACGCCGCCATCGTGCCGCACGTGGACCTGTCGATGTACGTGATGACCCCGGAATTCGGCGCCGCCTCGCAGCTGGAAAAAATCGACATGCTCGATTTCGCCGACGTGGTCGCCATCAACAAGTTCGACCGCAAGGGCGCGCAGGACGCGCTGCGCGACGTGGCCAAGCAGTACCAGCGCAACCGCGAGCTGTTCGGCCAGAGCCCGGATCAGATGCCGGTGTACGGCACCCAGGCTTCGCGCTTCAACGACGACGGCGTGACCGCGCTGTACCACGGCCTGTTGCCGCGCCTGGCCGGGCTGGGCCTGCCGGTCGAGCCGTCCAGGCTGCCGGTGCCGGAGCAGAAGTACTCGAGCGGCAAGCACGTGATCGTGCCGCCCGCACGCACGCGCTACCTGGCCGAGATCGCCGACACCGTGCGCGGCTACCACAAGAACGTGAACAAGCAGGTCAGGCTCGCGCGCGAGCGCCAGCAGCTGGTCGAGGCCAAGCGCATGCTGGCCGCAGCCAACAAGGGCGCCGACTTCGACGACCTGATCGTCGAGCGCGACAACCTGCTTGACGCCGGCGCCAAAAAGCTCCTGGCCATGTGGCCCGACATGCAGGCCGCCTACGCGGGCGACGAGTACGTGGTCAAGATCCGCGACAAGGAAATCCGCACGAAGCTGGTGCAGAAAACCCTGTCCGGCAACCCGATCCGCAAGGTCGCGCTGCCGAAATACGAAGACCACGGCGAAGTGCTGCGCTTCCTGATGCTGGAAAACGTGCCCGGCTCGTTCCCGTACACCGCCGGCGTGTTCGCCTTCAAGCGCGAGAACGAAGACCCGACCCGCATGTTCGCCGGCGAAGGCGACGCCTTCCGCACCAACCGCCGCTTCAAGCTGGTCTCGGAGGGCATGGACGCCAAGCGCCTGTCCACCGCGTTCGACTCGGTCACGCTGTACGGCGCCGACCCGGCGCTGCGCCCGGACATCTACGGCAAGGTCGGCAACTCGGGCGTGTCGATCGCCACGCTGGACGACATGAAGGTGCTGTACGACGGCTTCGACCTGTGCAGCCCGAACACCAGCGTCTCGATGACCATCAACGGCCCGGCGCCGACGATCCTGGCGATGTTCATGAACACCGCGATCGACCAGCAGGTCGACAAGTTCGTGCAGGACAACGGCCGCCAGCCGACCGACGACGAAGCCGCCAAGATCCGCGAGTGGGTGCTGGCCAACGTGCGCGGCACGGTGCAGGCCGACATCCTGAAGGAAGACCAGGGCCAGAACACCTGCATCTTCTCGACCGAGTTCTCGCTCAAGGTGATGGGCGACATCCAGGAGTACTTCGTGCACCACCAGGTGCGCAACTTCTACTCGGTGTCGATCTCGGGCTACCACATTGCCGAAGCGGGCGCGAACCCGATCTCGCAGCTCGCCTTCACGCTGTCGAACGGCTTCACCTTCGTGGAAGCGTATCTTGCGCGCGGCATGCACATCGACGACTTCGCACCCAACCTGTCGTTCTTCTTCTCCAACGGCATGGACCCCGAGTACACGGTGCTGGGCCGGGTGGCACGCCGCATCTGGGCGGTGGCGATGCGCGACAAGTACGGCGCCAACGAGCGCTCGCAAAAGCTCAAGTACCACATCCAGACTTCGGGCCGCTCGCTGCACGCGCAGGAGATCGACTTCAACGACATCCGCACCACGCTGCAGGCACTGATCGCGATCTACGACAACTGCAACTCGCTGCACACCAACGCCTACGACGAAGCGATCACCACCCCGACCGACGAATCGGTGCGGCGCGCACTGGCGATCCAGCTGATCATCAACCGCGAGTGGGGCCTGGCCAAGAACGAAAACCCGAACCAGGGCTCGTTCATCATGGAAGAGCTCACCGACCTGGTCGAGGAAGCGGTGCTGCAGGAATTCGAGCGCATCGCCGAGCGCGGCGGCGTGCTGGGCGCGATGGAGACCGGCTACCAGCGCGGCAAGATCCAGGAAGAGTCGATGCTGTACGAGCACAAGAAGCACGACGGCTCGCTGCCGATCATCGGCGTGAACACCTTCCGCAACCCGAAGGGCGCGGCGGCCCCAGGCACCATCGAGCTGGCGCGCTCGACGGACGACGAAAAGCAGTCGCAGCTCACGCGCCTGGAAGCCTTCCACCAGCGCCACGCGGCGGAAAGCCCGGCCGCGCTGGCCGCGCTGCAGCAGGCCGCGATCGACAACGCCAACGTGTTCGACAAGCTGATGGACGCGGTGCGCGTGTGCTCGCTGGGCCAGATCACCACCGCCCTGTTCGAGGTGGGCGGGCAATATCGCCGCAACATGTAAGCCGATCCGTAGGGTGGGCGGGTCTCCCGCCCACGCGTTCAACCAGCGCATGCGTGGCTGAAGCGCTGGCAAGCCCTACGCGTGCAGCCCACCCTACCCGAAACACACCGCATACACCGGCGGCAGCGTCAGCGACACCGTCTGCCAGCTGTCGCCGCCGTTCTCGGACAGCCACACCCCGCCGCTCTCCGACCCCATCACCAGCGTATGACCGTCATCGGCCACCGCCAGCGCATGGCGGAACACCACGTCATAGCAGTGCTCCTGCGGCAGCCCGTCGCGCAGCACGTCGAAGCTCTTGCCGCCGTTGCGCGTGCGCGTGACCGCCATCGCGGCGCCCACCGGCACGCGCCGCATGTCCGACTCCAGCGGCACGAACCACGCCGTCTCGCCGTCGCGCGGATGCACCGCCACCGCAAAACCGAAGCGTGACACCGGCGCTTCGCGAATCTCGTCCCAGGTCCGCCCGCCATTGGTCGACCGCCAGATGCCGTTGTGATGCTGGCACCAGAGCTTGTCCGGCTCGCCCGCGCAACGCACGATCCGGTGCGGGTCCTGAATTGCCTCGTTCTCGTGCTGTTCCGGCGGCATGTAGTCGGCGCGCATGCCGGTGGAACTGACCACCCAGCTTTCGCCGCCGTTCTCGCTGCGCCACACGCCGCCGCAGGAAATGGCCACCGCCATCTTGTCGCTGTCGCGCGGGTCCAGGCTGATGCTATGGATGATCGGCGCATCGGCGCCGCCGCCGAACCATTCCAGCCGCTGCGGCACGTCCCACAGCGAGCGCGCCAGTTCCCACGACTGGCCGCGGTCGCGCGAACGGAACAGCCCGCCCGGCTGGGTCCCGCACCACAGCACGCCGTCCTGCCCGGGCGCGCCGGGCGCCAGTGCCCAGATCAGCTTGGTCGTCCACTCCGCCGGGTCGGCGCTGTCCTCCGGCTTGGCCGGGTAGCTGGGGGTGGCGATCTCGTGCCACACCTGGCTGTCGGCGCCGCGCCGGTGCAGCTTGACGCCGAAGTGGCCCAGGTTCAGCGCCGCGTACAGGCTGCCGTCGCGGCGGTCCGGCAGCGCCAGCGTCACCGGCTCACCCAAAAAGTGCACCGGGCCGATGTCCCAGCCGTGGCCGGTCTTGACCAGTTCGAACAGGCCCTTGCGGGTGGAAAGGTATGCGCGGTCGCTCATGTCAGCCTCCGGAAAGTGCTTGCAGCACGTACACCTTGCTGTCGGGTTGGAGTGGATCGTCCAGCCGCCTGCGGTCCAGGCAACGGCGGCCGTCGATGAAGATCACCACGTTCTGGCGCAGATGGCCCTGGTCGTCCAGCACGTAGCCGCGCAGGCGCGGGTTGGCGTCAAAGGCACACTCCAGGGCCGCGCGCAGCTCCCCGGCGCCGGTCTCGACCTGCGGAACGTGGGTGAAGCGGGCGAGCTGCTGGGTGAAGAAGACGTGCGCCATGCCTTGCTCCTGCAACAGGTGATGCACGGATTCTAGACGCGTCGTTGTCGTTTGACTATCTGTTTGCTTGTCCAGTCCCGTGGGCAGAACGCGCACCGCTGGCCTAGAATGAAATCGTGTCCACCAGTGGAGCCGCCGCATGCCGATCCAGCCCGAACAACTCGCCGCGCTCATGCACGAAGTCGAACAGGAAGACCCGATCGACTTCGCCGACCTGCCGTTTCCCGAGGACGAACTGCGCCAGCTCGTGGCCAGCCACCTGTGCGAGATGGCCGCGTCGATGGAGAACTTCAGCACCGAAGACCGCTTGACGACCCTGCTCGCGGTGTCGGCCAAGCTGGTGCTCGAAAACCTGGTGCTGCACGTGCAGCTGCTGCGGCGCCACGGCCTGCCGGTGAGCGAGAACGTCGAGGCCCTGCTGAACAAGCTGCGCAAGCGCGACGGATAGGCCGCGCGCACTCATCGCGCCAGCCCCGTGCGGCGCCTGGCACGCGCCGCGCGGATATCCAGCGCGATTACGCCCGCGGCCACCAGCGCGAACGCGGCAAGGCGCCCGCGGTCGGCCTTGCGGTCCAGCGCCGCCGCACCGATGAGGCCGGTGTCGAGCACATCGGACAGCACGCGCGTGTTGCGCCAGCCATGCGACGCCGGTTGGGCCAGCATGCCGGCGCCCACCACCATGTCGCGCGCGCCGGCCGCGCGCAGCAGCCAGCTCGGGTAGCGCATGCCAACGATGTGCGCGAACATGCGCGGCGCAAACACCTGCCACGCCCCGAACGTGAAGCTGATCCATCCGGCTGCCGCCACCACCCGCAGCGGCCCGCTGGACGTGGGCACCGCCCTGGCGCCGCCCGCGCCTGCGGTGGCGATCGCGCCACCTTCCCCGGGCGCAAATGGTACGGCCACCGCCGGTGATTGCTTGAGACTGGTTTCCATGCGCACTCCCTGATACTTCGACAACGCCGTCCACCATTAGTGTGGCCGCATGTTCCGCTTGTTCCCGCCGGTGCGTGCCGTCCCTTGAGCTGACGCTATGCACAGCGGTTTCAGTTGTGCGACGTGCAATCAATTTCTTTTGTACTCTTGTCCGAAAGGAAATTTAGCCATAGGTAATTCACCACTGGCAGCCACACCCGGACAAAGAGGGAATGAAACCATGCCGCAACGATTCGCACAGGGAAAACTCAGAGCCGCCGTGATGTGCGCGGTGGTGCTGCTGGGCGCAGGCCTAAGTGGATGTAATGACAACAAATCAACCGGCCAATTGTTGCAGGAGGCGCAACAATATCAGCAGAAAGGCGACCGCAAGGCCGCGCTGATCCAGCTGAAGAACGCGGTGGCGCAAAGCCCCGGGGATAGCCAGGCCCGCCTGCGCCTGGGCGAACTGCACCTGGACATGGGCGACAGCGCCTCGGCAGAGAAGGAATTGCGCAAGGCGGCCAGCCTCGGCGCGCCGCCACAGCGCACCCTTCCGCTGCTGGCGCGCCTGATGCTGTCGCAAGGCCAGTACAAGCAGCTGCTGGACGAGATTACACCACAAGCGGCGCAGGGCTCCGCACAGCTGCTGGCGATGCGCGGCGACGCCTTCGTGGCGCTGGGCGACCCGGTCCACGCGAAACAAGCCTACGAACAGGCGCTGGCGTTGGACCAACACGCCGGCGATGCGCTCACTGGCCTGGCGCGCAACGCCATCGCCCAGGGCGACCGCCAGGCAGGCGAACGCTACACCGCCGACGCCATCGCGCGCGACCCCAGGAACCCGGAAGTGTGGATGTTCAACGGCACCATGCTGCGCGCCGCCGGCAAGCCGGCCGAAGCGCTGGCCGCATTCGACAAGGCGCTTGCGCTCAAGCCCGAGCACCGCTCCGCGCACGTCGAAAAAGCCTACATCGAGATCGAGCAAGGCAAGTTCGAGGCGGCCAAGGCCGACCTGGACGCAGCCCGCAAGAACGCGCCCGGAAGCCTGCTGGTGACCTACACCCAGGCCATGCTCGACTTCAGCCAGGGCAAATTCGCCGCCTCGCAGGAGTCGCTGCAAAAAGTGCTCAAGAGCGCGCCGGAACACATGCCGAGCATCCTGCTGGCCGGCGCCGTCGAGCTGAACATGGGCGCCACCCAGCAGGCCGAACAGCACCTGCGCAAGTACCTCGAGATCAATCCCGACAACCTCTACGCCCGCAAGCTGCTGGCCCAGACCCTGCTCAAGAGCGCGCAACCGAACGAGGCCGTGACCGCGCTCGCGCCGGTCCTCAAGCAGGCGCCCCAGGACGCCCAGCTGCTCGCGCTGGCCGGCGAATCGTACATGCAGGTGCACGACTTCCGCCAGGCCAGCGCCTACTTCGAGAAAGCGGCCGCGCTGGCGCCGAAAGCGGCGGTCGTGCACACCTCGCTGGGCCTGGCGCGCCTGAACCAGGGCGAGCACGACAAGGCCATCAGCGAACTGCAACTGGCCACCGAGCTCGACCCGGCATCGGCCAGCGCCGGCTTTGCCTTGGTGCAGGCCCAGGTATCGGCGCGGCAGTACGAGAAGGCGCTGGCCACCGTGGACAAGCTGGCGCAGCGCCAGCCGGGCAACGCGGCGGTGCAGAACCTCAAGGGCGGCGTTTGCCTGGCCAAGGGCGACAAAGCCGCGGCCCGCGCCGCGTTCGACAAGGCGCTGTCGCTGCAGCCGAACTACTTCACCGCCGTGGCGAATCTGGCCCAGCTCGACCTGGCCGATAACAAACCCGACGCGGCGCGCGTGCGTTTCGAAGCCTTCCTGCAAAAGGAGCCGAAGAACTTCGGCGCGATGGCCGCCCTGGCCGAACTGTTGGCGGCGCAGAACAAGCCGGCCGAGGCCACCGCCTGGCTGGAAAAAGCCAGCAACGCCAACCCCGATGCGGTGGGACCGGCGCTCAAGCTCGGCGCGCAATACCTGCGCACGCGCCAGCCGCAAAAGGCGCTGACGCTGGCACGCCAGTTCCAGACTGCCAACCCGACCAACCCGGATGTGCTCGACCTGCTGGGCCAGTCGCAGCTGGCCAACAAGGACCAGGCGGGCGCGCTTGAAACCTACAGCAAGCTGGTCAACGTGCTGCCGAAATCGGCCATGGCGCAGATGCGCATGGCCAGCGTGCATGCGCTGATGAAGAACGACAGCGCCGCCGCCGAAGACCTGCGCCGCGCGGCCGAGCTGCAGCCGGACCTGGTCGATGTCCGCGTCGCCCAGGTCGAGCTGGCGATGCGCCGCGGCCGGGTGGACGAGGCGCTGGCGGCGGCGCGCCAGGTGCAACAGCGCCCGGCCCAGGCCACGCTCGGCTACATGCTCGAAGGCGACATCCAGCTGAGCCGGAACAAGGCGCCGCTCGCGCTGGCCGCCTACCAGAAAGCGTACGCCACCACGCCCACGCCGCAACTGCTGGTCAAAGTCGCGCAGGTGCTCAAGCTGACGGGCAAGGACAAGGAATCGGAGCAGCTGATCGGCCAGTGGCGCCGCGCCCATCCGGACGAACCGGTGGTGGCGCTGTACGTGGCCGAGTCGCAGCTGGCGAACAAACAATTCAAGCCGGCCATCGCCTTGCTCGAGCAGGTGGTGAAGAACGACCCGAAACACGCGGTCGCGCTGAACAACCTGGCCTGGGCCTACCAGCAGGAGAAAGACCCGCGCGCGCTCGCGACCGCCGAGCAGGCGCTCAGGCTCACCGGCGACAGCCCGGCCGTGATGGACACGCTCGGCTGGATGCTGGTCGAGCAGGGCAACACGCAGCGCGGCGTGCCGCTGCTGCAGAAGGCAGTGGCGCTGGCGCCGGCGGCGGCGGACATCCGCTACCACCTCGCGTTCGGCCTGTCCAAGGCCGGCGACAAGGACGGCGCGCGCAAGGAGCTCGACAAATTGCTCGGGGAAAATCGTCCTTTCGCACAACTCGACGAGGCGCGCTCGCTGCGCAAGATGCTGTGAACGGGATGCAAGGCAAAACGCGGCGCGCCGGAGCAAGCGGCGCGCGCCGCGGCCAGGCGCGGGGAGGCGGCGGCGATGGCGGACAAGGCACAAACTGACCAGCACCCGCTTACGGATGAGGCCGTATCGGGCGCTGCCGACCAGGGTGATCGGGCTAAGATTGCGGCCTCTGCACTAGAGGATGTAGTCGTGACCCAGGATTCCTATGGCATCCGTCTGACTGATACTGCGGAAGGCCGGAGCTCGGCCAGCTTGTTGATCAACAAGATGTATGCCTGGCGCGGCTATGCCGGCACCCACCAGATCGTCGACGACCCCAACCGCATCACCCTGACCGCGACCGACCACGGGCGCGTGGTGGGCACGCTCACCATCGGCATGGACGCGCCGGTCGGCCTGTCCGCGGACCAGATCTTCAAGGAAGAACTGGACGAGATGCGCGCACGCGGCGCGCGCCTGTGCGAGTTCACCAAGCTCGCGTTCGACCCATCGGTCAAGTCGAAGACCTCGCTGGCCAACCTGTTCCACCTGGCCGTGATTTACGCGCGCGACATCCACCACCGCACCGACATCGTGATCGAAGTGAACCCGCGCCACCGGCGCTTCTACGAGCAGATGCTGGGCTTTAAGCAGCTCGGCGAACTCAAGACCAACCCGCGCGTGAACGCGCCGGCCTACCTGCTGCGCGTGGAGCTCGACTTCGTGACCGAACAGATCAGGCAATACGGCGGCACCTTCAGTGAAAAGAGCACCGGCCGCTCGTTCTATCCGTATTTCTTCTCCCCGCGCGAAGAGCAGGGCATTATCAACCGGCTGCTGCGCATCGACGAGCAGCAGCTCGCATGAGCGCGAGGTATCACCGTGCACCACAGTCCCTTCGTCTACGAACACGCATTCGCGCGCAACATCGGCTGGGTCACGCCCGCCGAGCAGCAGACGCTGCGCACTAAGCGCGTGGCGATTGCCGGTGGCGGCGGAGTCGGCGGCGTGCACCTGCTCACGCTGGCGCGCCTTGGCGTCGGGCGCTTTCGCATCGCCGACTTCGACACCTTCGACATCGTCAACTTCAACCGCCAGGTGGGCGCGATGATGTCCACGCTGGGCGAACCGAAGGCCGAGGTGCTGGCGCGCATGGCACGCGACATCAACCCCGAGATCGAGATCGAGGTATTCGACCAGGGTGTCAATGCCGATAACCTGCACGCCTTCCTCGACGGCGCCGACCTGTATGTGGACGCGCTCGACTTCTTCGCGTTCGACATCCGCCAGCGCACTTTCGCGATGTGCTTTGAACTGGGCGTGCCCGCCACCACCGCCGCCCCGCTGGGCATGGGCGCCGCGCTGCTCACCTTCATGCCGGGGCAGATGAGCTTTGAAGAGTACTTCCAGTGGGGCGACCTGCCCGATGTGGAAAAAGCGGTCCGCTTCGTCGTGGGCCTGGCGCCGGCGGGCCTGCACCGGCCCTACCTGGTGGTGCCGGAAGCGGTGAATTTCGCCGAGCGGCGCGGGCCTTCCACCTTCATGGCCTGCCAGCTTTGCGCCGGCATCGCGGCCACCGAGGCGCTCAAGATCCTGCTCGGCCGCGGCCGCGTGCTGGCCGCGCCGTGGGGAGTGCAGTTCGACGCCTACCGCAACAAGCTGGCGCGCACCTGGCGCCCGGGCGGCAACCGCAACCCGCTGCACCGGCTGATGATCGCGATCGGCCGGCGCCAGCTGGCAAAGGCGGCACAGCCATGATGCCGACCGGCGCAATGCGCAAGATCCTCGACCTGGCGCGCTGGGCGCCGTCCGGCGACAACACGCAGGTGTGGCGCTTCGAGGTGCTGGGGCCAAGCCACGTGCTGGTGCATGCGTGGGACACGCGCGCCGACTGCGTGTACGACCTGGACGGGCACCCGAGCCAGATCTCGATCGGCACGCTGCTCGAGACGATCGCGATCGCCGCCAGCGCCCATGGCCTGCGCGCCGACGTGCGCCGCCGTTCCGACCGCCCGGTCGAATCGCCGCAGTTCGATGTCTGGCTGGTGGCCGACGCACGCATCCAACCCAGCCCGCTCATCGACGCCATCACGCGCCGCACGGTGCAGCGCCGGCCGATGCGCACACGCGCGCTCACCGCTCTTGAGAAAGAGGCGCTGGAACAGTCGCTCGGGCCAGGCTATGCGCTCACGTGGCTGGAGAGCTTTGGCGACCGCCTGCGCGCGGCGCGGCTGATGTACGCCAACGCCGCCCTGCGCCTGTCGATGCCCGAGGCATTCGATGTCCACCGCCGCATCATCCACTGGAACGCCTGGCGCAGCCCGGACAAGGTGCCCGACCGCGCGCTGGGCGTGGACCCGGGCACGCTGCGCCTGATGCAGTGGGCGATGGCGAGCTGGCGCCGCATGTCCGCTGTGAACCGCACGCTTGGCACCTGGGCGCCGCGCCTGCAGATGGACTTCGTTCCCGCGCTCGCGTGCGCCGCCCACTTCGTGCTCAAGGCGCGGCGCGCGCCGGCATCGATCGACGACTACATCGAAGCAGGCCGGGCGCTGCAGCGCTTCTGGCTAACGCTGACGAAGCTGGGCCTGTTCATGCAGCCCGAGATGACGCCGCTGATCTTCTCCAGGTACGTGCGCGAGGGCCTTCGCTTCACGCAAACCGAGCGCCTGCACGGCGTGGCCGCGCGCCTTGAGCGCGAGGCGCGCGCGCTCATCTTCACCGACGAACTGCATCCGGTGTACATGGGCCGCGTGGGCGCGGGACCGGCGCCAACGGCGCGCTCCGAGCGGCTGCCGCTCGAGCAGCTGCTCATCCCTTGAATCACACTACAGTTGGACGCGTGGGCAGGAAACCTGCCCACGCTACAAAACCACCACGACTTTCGTAGGGTGGGCAGATTCTGCCCACGCGTTCAAACAACGCGAGCAGGCCGAAAAAAAAGAGCGGGCCGCAGCCCGCTCCTTCATCCATTCGAACGTGATCCGGCAGATCAGGCCTTCTTGGCGCGCTTGCGGCTCACGACGCCGGCGCCCAGCATGGCGATGCCGAACAGGGCCAGCGAGCCCGGCTCCGGCACTTCGGCCAGCTTGAACTGGCCATTGGTGCCCAGGAAGAAGTACTGGCCAGCAGCGTTGGCATAAGCCGAGCCGTTGCAGCCGGCGCCGGTGAAGCCGGCGAACTGGCAGGCCACTTCCGACACCAGCATGCCATTGGCGTCCTGCAGCGGGTTGGCGTTGGTGAAGGCGAACGACAGCACGCTCTCCTTCGACAGGTCGTCGCCATTACCGCGGAAGAAGTAGCCCGCGGCCAGATCGCCGGCGCTGGCCTTGGCATTGACGGTCACCTGGCCGTTCGAGACCGGGTTGCCGAACTGGTCCACCTTGCCGCCGCCGCCAGCCAGCACGTCGAAGGTGGCGATCAGGTTGCCCAGGTTGGCGCCGTAAATGCCGGCGCTGGTACCGTACTGGCCGCTGGTCGGGTTCTGGTAAATCTTGATCAGGCCGCCGCCAAAGGTGAAGCTGCCGGACAGGGTGCCGGTGCCGTAGGCTTCGAAGGTCGCGGTGATGTTGCCGCCCGGGTAGGTCACCGGGAACAGCTTGAAGTTGCTGTCGGCCTGCGGGATGTTGAAGACCGAGTGCTCCTTGAAGCTGAAGCTCGAGGTCCCGGTCGGGCTCAGCTGGATGAACGAATTGCCGTTCACATCCAGGTATTCGTGGACCGTCTGGCCGCTTTCGAAGCCGCCGCCCACAGGATTGAAGACCCAGTCGTTCATGACCACGCCCGCATTCGCGGAACCAGCAAAGGCCAGGGCAACAGCAGCAGCGGTAGCAAGTTTGTTCAGCAGTTTCATGATGTATCGTCCTCGATGTGAATAATTAATTTCTCGCCAACACGCCCTACATTTAGCAATCGCCGTGCCAGCCCATCAAGTTCTTTTATTTTCAATGACTTAGTTGATGATGTCCTTGGCTCGGCGGCCGCGGTGTAAGGTTTTCCGACAGCCGCTTGGACCCGATCCAATGCGCACAAGAAAAACGCCGCCCGAAGGCGGCGCGGAGGAAGCCCGGCTTGTGGCCGGTCAGAAGAAGCTCTCGGGAATCACCAGCACGTCGCCGGGACGCATCGCCACGTTGGCCGACACATCGCCGTCGCGCACCAGGTCGTCCAGGCGCACGGCCAGCCGCTGCGGCTTGCCATCGACGTTGCGGATGATGGTGGCGCGGTTGCCGGCGGCAAAATCGGTCACGCCGCCGACGGCGATCAGCACATCCATCAGCGACATGTCGCGCTTGTAGGGCAGCGCCTGCGGCTTGGCGGCCTGCCCGATCACGCGGATCTGTTCGCTGTAATTGCCGATGAAGTTGGTCACCACCACCGTCACCACCGGCTGCTGGATGTATTTCGACAGCGACTTTTCAATGTCGCGCGCCAGTTCGCTGGACGTCTTGCCGGCCGCCTGCAGGTCCTCGACCAGCGGCGTGGTGATCTTGCCGTCCGGACGCACCGGCACCGACATCGACACCTCCGGATTGCGCCAGACGATGATGTTGACCGCGTCGCCCGGACCGATTTTATAGTCGGGGTTGGCGGCGACGGCCTGGTTTTCGGCCGGGGCCGGCGGGGTCGCGCAGCCGCCCAGCAGCAGGGCCAGGCTCGCGGTGGCGGCCAGGATGGCAGCCCTGGCGGTCAGTCGGTATGTCATTTCCTTGTTCTCCTTCGTGGCAGAGGTCGCGTCAACCCAGGCCGGCCTGAAAGTTGCAATTTACCCATCAGTTTCCTGTTGAGTCGGAACTATAGTGCTTTTGGAAAAGACACCGCGCACGGGAGAACATTTCACGTTTTCAAGCTCGTGCCCGGCTCTCGATTCTGTCTCCGCCACCTCACCGTGTCCCGTCAGATCCCCGTTTCCCCTGCAGGGACGCGGCGCAAGGCTTCGCCAAGCTCAACCGTGCTACGTGAAATTTTTTTTCTCACTACAATCAAATCGTTTAATTTTTGGCAACAATGCAAACCGGCACGCGAGGCCAGACAAGTGTTTGCATGAGCTAACAACAGTTCATTGATTGCCAAACCAAAACTTGGGTGCGGTAACGCACGGAAGTTTGATTGCAGAAACGACACCTTAGTAATTCACGACGGAAATTTCATCGCGGAACTCGCATCCGCCCAACAAGCAGGCAACAACCTCGCCCCCGCCGGGCATTTTTTAGACGAGACAAGCAAATGGCAGAAATGACGGCCGCAATCCACCACTTTCTCAAGGCGATTGGCAAGTACCGCTGGCACGCGGTCGCCATCACGTGGACCTTTGCGCTGGTCGGCTGGGCGATCGTGCTCAAGCTGCCCAACCAGTACGAAACCTCGGCCCGCGTGTACGTCGATACCCAGACCATCCTCAAGCCCCTGCTGTCGGGGATGACCACCCTGCCCAACCTGGAGCAGCAGGTGGTGTTCATGCGCCGCACGCTCCTCAGCCGCCCCAACGTCGAAAAGCTGATGCGCATGGTGGACCTGGACGTGAAGGCCGGCGACGCCAGGGAGCACGACAAGATGGTCGATGAGCTCATGGACAAAATCAAAATCGCGGGCACCGAGCGCGACGACATCTACACCATCAGCTACACCGCCCCCAATCCCAAGCTGGGCCGCGACGTGGTGCAGTCGCTGCTGACGATGTTCGTCGAGGGCAGCTTCGGCGGCAAGAAGCAGGACTCCGAAAAGGCGGTGCAGTTCATCGACGACCAGATCAAGACCTACGAGGAAAAGCTGGCCAGCGCCGAGAACGCGCTCAAGGAATTCAAGATCAAGAACGTGGGCATGCTGCCGCGCGACGGCGCCGACTATGGCGCCAAGCTGGCCGACGCCACCGAGCAGCTGAACCAGGCGCGCCTTGAACTGGCCGAGGCCGAGCAGGCCCGCAACGCGATCCGCCACCAGATCGCCGGCGACGGCAAGGGCGAGAAGCTCGATCCGGCGCTGGCCGACAAGGAGCTGGACGACCGCATCGCGTCCGTGACCAAGAATCTGGACGCGCTGCGCATGCAGTACACCGACCAGCACCCGGACATCATCGCCAGCCGCCGCCTGCTCGACCAGCTCCAGGCGCGCAAGAAAGAAGAGTTGAGCCATCCGAAGCGCAGCCTGGACCCGGGCGCCTCGTACAGCCCGATGCTGCAGCAGCTGAACGTGAGCCTGTCGGCGGCCGAGGCGCGCGTGGCCTCGCTCAAGGCCCGCGTGGGCGAACACGCCGCGCGCGTTTCCCGCCTGCGCGCCCAGGGCACCGTGATCCCCGAGGTGGAAGCCCAGCTGGCGCAGCTGAACCGCGACTACCAGGTCAACCGCGAGAACTACCAGAAGCTGGTCGAGCGCCGCGAATCGGCACGCCTGTCCGGCGACCTGTCCTCGGCCACCGACATGCTCACCTTCCGCGTGGTGGACCCGCCGACCGCGCCCACCAAGCCGTCCGGCCCCAACCGCCTGCGCCTGTTCTCGCTGGTGTTCGTGTTCGCGCTCGGCGCCGGCGTGGCGGGCGCCTTCCTGATGAGCCAGGTGCGCCCGACCTTCCTGTCGCACGCGTCGCTGCGCGAAGTGACCGGCTTGCCGGTGCTGGGCAGCGTGGGCATGAACTGGACCGAGCGCGAGCGCGTGCGCCACCGGCGCCGCCTGTATGCGCTGGCCTGTTCGGTGCTGGTGCTGTTCGGGACCTACGGCGCCGGCGTGGCCGCGATCGTGGCGCGGCCCGCGCTGTAACGGATAGAACACAAGGAGTCATCGTGAGCATTATCGAAAAAGCGGCCAGCCGCATCGACCTGCAGCGTGCAAGCGCCGCCCAACCCATTCCCGCCGGCGCCGAACCGGAAACCGCCGCCGCGTTCGTGCCGCCGGCGCCGCCCGCGCTGCCGCTGCCCGGGTTCGACGCGGCCACCGCCGCGCCGGTCGTTCGCCCTGCCGCCAAAACGGTCGATCTGGACCTGGAGCGCATGCGCACCATGGGCCTGGTCACCGCGGCCGGCGGGCGCACCCAGCTGCTCGAGGAATTCCGCATCATCAAGCGCCCCCTGCTGCAGCGTGCCTTCGCCGCGCGCGCGCCGGGCGACAAGCCGGCCAACCTCATCATGATCACCAGCTCGCTGCCGGGCGAAGGCAAGACCTGGTGCGCGATCAACCTGGCCATGAGCATTGCAATGGAACTCGACCACACCGTGCTGCTGGTCGAGGCCGACGTGGCGCGCCCGTCTGTGTTGCGCACGCTCGGCCTGCCCAACCAGCCCGGCCTGATGGACGTGCTGGCCGATACGCGCCTGGACGTGGCCGACGTGATGCTGCGCACGAACGTGGACACGCTGTCGATTCTCCCGGCCGGCACCTCCACCGCGCGCTCGACCGAACTGTTGGCCAGCTCGGGCATGAGCTCCCTGCTGCATGAGATCGCGACGCGCTACCCGGACCGGGTGGTGATCTTCGATTCGCCGCCGCTCCTGATGACCAGCGAAGCGCGCGTGCTGGCAAGCCACATGGGCCAGATCGCGCTGGTGGTGGAAGCCGAGCAGACCACCCAGCACGCGGTGATGGAGGCGATCGGCCAGCTCGAAGGCTGCAGCAACGTCAACCTCATCTACAACAAGACCAGGGACTTCCCGGGCCTCGACGCGGCGTATGGCTATCACTACGGTTAAGCTGCCGCGGCTGGCGCCGGTCGCACTGGCGCTGCTCGCGGTAGCGCCACAATGCCACGCCGGCTGGCGCTTCACGCCATTCGTCGGCGTCACCGAGACCTTCACCGACAACGTCGCGCTGCAGCCGGACGAGCAGGCAAGGAGCGCGTGGATCGGCGAGGTCACGCCCGGGTTTGCGCTGACCGGCCGCACGCCGCGTCTGTCGCTGGCCGCGATGACGCGCTGGCACGTGTTCGCCTACGAGGGCAAGCGCATGCCGGGTACCGCCGACAGCGTGAACCAGTACAACGCCAACGCCCAGGCGCGCGTGATCGACGACTGGCTGTACGTGGACGCCCTCGCCTCGGGCGGCCCGCAGTCCGTCTCGGCGTTCGGTCCCCAGGCCGCTGTCACCGGCAACCTCTGGGCCACCGGCAACCGCGCCAACGTGCACACCTGGCGCGTGAGCCCCTATCTGCGGCACCGCTTCGGCGGCAGCGCCGACCTGACCGTGCGCTACCTGCGCGACTCGGTGGACGCCGGCCGCAACCTGCTGGGCACCAGCGAGGGCCGCACCGTGGCCGCCAGCCTGGCCAGCGGGCCGTCGTTCTACACGCTCGGCTGGAGCCTCGATTATTCGAAACAGGACCTGGACAACAAGCTGATGGGGCCCTCGTCGTCGGAAAACGCGATGGGCACGCTGCGCCTGCGCCTGAGCCGCAGCTTCGCGCTGACCGCAAGCCGCGGCTACGACCGCTACGACTTCCAGTCGCTGGGCGGGCGCACCGCCGGCGCCAACTGGGCCGGCGGCTTCATCTGGGCGCCATCGAGCCGCACCAGCGTGCGCGCGAGCTTCGGCCATCGCTATTTCGGCCCGAGCGGCTCGCTCTCGGCCAGCCACCGGCGCCGCCACAGCGTGTTCAACCTGTCGTACAGCGACGAGATCACCACCGCGCGCTCGCAATTCCTGCTGCCGGCCACGTTCGACACCGCAGCCATGCTGGACAAGATGTTCACCACCTCCTTCCCCGACCCGGCCGCGCGCGCCCAGGCGGTCGAGGCGTACATGAAGGTGGCCGGCCTGCCTCCCACGCTGGCCGACAGCATCAACTACTTCAGCAACCGCTTCATGCGGCAAAAGCAGCTGCACGCGTCGATCGGCCTGAACGGCGCCCACGGCAGCTGGCTGCTGTCGGCGTACGACACCCGGCGCGAGGCGTTGTCGCTGGCGCAAAGCGACAGCCAGTTCCTCGGCAGCGAGCTGGCCACCGCCAGTCAGGACACGCGCCAGCGCGGCCTGTCCTCGACCTACACCTACCGCGTTTCATCGCGCACCAGCGCATCGCTGTCGGCGCTGGCCTTTCGCACGCAGTCGCTTTCGACGGGCCTTGCGCAGGACACGCGCACCGTGCGATTCGGGATGAACCACCAGCTCAGCGACCGCATGCAGGCCGCTTTCGAAGTTCGTCACGCGCGCGGCGCCTCCAGCGCCCTAAACGCAAAGACCTACACCGAGAACGCGGTGTCGGCCACCCTGTCCATCCAGCTTTAAGCGGAGCGAGAACACGATGTACGAAACCTACTATGGATTGTCGGCCAAGCCGTTCCAGCTGCGCCCCGACCCGCACTTCTATTTCGCCAGCCACGGCCACAAGCGGGCCATGGCCTACCTCGAATACGGCCTGTCGCAGGGCGAGGGCTTCATCGTCATCACCGGCGAAGTCGGCGCCGGCAAGACCACGCTGGTGCGCAACCTGTTCAACCGCATGCCCAAGGACCAGATCGTCGCGGCGCACATCGTCAACACGCACCTTGACGCGGACGATGCGCTGCGCATGGTGGCGTCTGCCTTTGGCCTGCCGACCGACGGCGCATCCAAGGCCACGCTGCTGGCGCGCCTTGAGCAGTTCCTGCGCCTGACCGGCCGCCAGGGCAAGCGCGCGCTGCTGGTCATCGACGAGGCGCAGAACCTGAACGCGGGCACGGTGGAAGAGCTGCGCATGCTGTCGAACTTCCAGACCGATTCGCAGTGCCTGCTGCAGACCTTCCTGCTCGGCCAGCCCGAGTTCCGCGCCACCCTACACAGCCCGACCATGCAGCAGCTGCGCCAGCGCGTGATCGCCAGCTACCACCTGGGGCCAATGGACGCGCAGGAGACGCGCGCCTACATCGAGCACCGCCTGCAGACGGTCGGCTGGAAGGGCGACCCGGCTTTCTCGGCCGAGGCGCACGCCGCGATCTACGCCTACAGCGGCGGCATTCCGCGCAAGACCAACACGCTGTGCGACCGGATCATGCTGATGGGCTTTCTCGAAGAGCTGCACGCGTTCGGCGCGGCCGAGGTGCAGGCGGTTGTGCGCGACATCAGCGAGGAGTTCGAGCTGCCCGGCCAGCAATTCGAGCACGCGGCCGCAGCCGCGCCGCAGGCGACGCCACCGGCCGACTCGATCGACGAGCGCATGACGCGCCTGGAGACATCGATGGTATCGATGCTCTCGCTCCTGAAGCACATGGTGGCCGCGCCCCAGGCCGCGCTCGCACAGCCAGCGGACGGTGCCCAATGAAGATGAACGAAGCAGCGCTGCAGGCAGGGCACGCCAGCAGCACCGGCCCGGTCGTCAACGCGATGACGTGCGACGTCGAGGACTACTTCCAGGTGTCCGCATTCGCGCCGTTCATCGCGCGTGACAGCTGGCCGGCGCGCGAATGCCGGGTCGAGGCGAACATGGACCGCATTCTCGCCCTGTTTGCCGACAACGGCGTCAAGGCGACCTTCTTCACGCTCGGCTGGATTGCCGAACGCTACCCGAACGTGGTGCGCGCGATTGTCGCGCAGGGCCACGAGCTGGCCAGCCACGGTTACAGCCACCTGCGCGCGAGCGACCAGGGCCGCGCCGAGTTCGCGCGCGACATCCGGCGCAGCAAGGCGCTGCTGGAGGACATCGGCGGTGCGCAAGTGGTGGGCTACCGCGCGCCCAGCTTTTCAATCGGCGCGGACAACCTGTGGGCGCTCGACGAGCTGCTGGGTGCCGGCTACCGCTACAGCTCGAGCATCTACCCGATCCGGCACGACCACTACGGCATGCCGCACGCGCCGCGCTTCGCCTTCCACCCCACCGGGCCGGACGGACTGCTCGAGGTGCCGATCACCACCGTGCGCCTCATGCAGCGCAACCTGCCTGCGGGCGGCGGCGGCTACTTCCGCCTGCTGCCGTACACGCTGTCGCGCTGGATGATGGAGCGCGTGAACCGCATCGACCGCCAGGCCGCGATCTTCTACTTCCACCCGTGGGAGATCGACCCCGGCCAGCCGCGCCCGCAGGGCCTGTCCCCCAAGGCGCGCTTCCGGCACTACATCAACATCGACCGGATGGAACAACGTATTCGACAGCTCACCCGCGATTTTGCGTGGGACCGCATGGACCGCATTTTCCTGGACAAGCAATGACGATCATCGAACTGGCACAAGCCAAACACGCCGCCCCGATCCTGGCGACCGGGCCGCACACCCTGCACCTGATGCAGCCGCATGAGCGCCCCCGCTGGGACGCATTCGTGCGCACCTGCCCTGACGCGACCTTCTTCCACCTCTCCGGCTGGCAGAAAGTGATCGAGGAGTCGTTCGGCATCAAGACCTGGTTCTACTACGTGCAGCAGGACGGCCAGATCCAGGGCGTGCTCCCGCTGGCGCAGATCAAGAGCCGCCTGTTCGGGCACTCGCTGGGGGCGATGCCGTTCTGCGTGTACGGCGGCGTCGCCGCCCTCACCGACACCGCGCGCGCGATGCTCGACGGCGCGGCGCACGCGCTGGCGCAAGAGCTGGGCGTAGGCCACCTCGAATACCGCGGCATGCGGCGCGCCCACCCGGATGACCCCGAGTGGCAAACCAAGGAACTGTACGTCACCTTCCGCAAGCCGATCTCGGGCGATGACGAAGAAAACATGACCGCGATCCCGCGCAAGCAGCGCGCCATGGTGCGCAAGGCGATCAAGCTTGGTCTGGTGGGCGAGGTCGACGACAACGTGGACCGCATGTTCGACGCGTATGCCACCAGCGTGCATCGCCTGGGCACCCCGGTGTTCCCGAAAAAGTACTTCGCGCTGCTGCAGCAGGTGTTCGGCGACGAGTGCGAGGTGCGCACCATCACCACCGCAACCGGCGAACTGGTCGCGTCGGTGCTCAGCTTCTACTGGCGCGACGAGGTCGTGCCCTACTACGGCGGCGGCACGGCGCTGGCGCGCGAGGTGGCCGGCAACGACTTCATGTACTGGAATTTGATGCAGGCCGCCAGCGCGCGCGGTTGCCGCCTGTTCGATTTCGGCCGCAGCAAGCTGGGCACCGGCGCCTACGACTTCAAGAAGAACTGGGGCTTCACCGCGCAGTCGCTGCCCTACGAGTACAAGCTGTACCGCGCCACGGCGCTCCCCGACAACAACCCGCTCAACCCGAAGTACCAGCTGTTCATCCGCATGTGGAAGAGGCTGCCGCTGCCGGTCGCCAACGCGCTCGGCCCGTACATCGTGCGCAACCTGGGGTAAGCACATGGAAGACCTGCTCCTTTTGGTTCACCGGATCCCGTACCCGCCCAACAAGGGCGACAAGATTCGCTCCTACCACCTGCTCAAGCACCTGGCAAAGGACTACCGCGTGCACCTGGCGACCTTCGTGGACGACCCGGCCGACTGGCAGCATGTGCCGCACGTGGAAGCGATGTGCGCCAGCAGCCACTTCGCCGGCCTGAACCCGGCGCTGGCGCGCGTGAGAAGTCTGGGCGCGCTGGTCAAGGGCCGCTCGCTGTCGCTCGACTACTACCGCGACGCGGCGCTGCAGCGCTGGGTGGACCAGACCGTCGCCGCATACGGCATCGAGCGCATCCTCGTGTTTTCGTCGGCCATGGCCCAATACGCCGAAAACCATCCGGGCGCGCGACGCGTGGTGGACTTTTGCGACGTCGATTCGGACAAATGGCGCCAGTACGCCGAAAAGAAGGCATGGCCGGTGAGCTGGCTGTACCGCCACGAGGCGAACCAGCTGCTGTCCTACGAGCGCCGGGTGGCACGCGAGTACGACGCCTCGCTGTTCGTGTCCGCTCCCGAGGCCGAGCTGTTCCGCAGCCTCGCGCCCGAGAGCATCGGCAAGATCGGCTTCTTCAACAACGGCGTGGATACCGACTACTTCTCGCCTGAACTCGGGCACGAGAACCCATACCAGCCGGGCGAACGCGCAATCGTCTTCACTGGCGCCATGGACTACTGGCCCAACGTGGACGCGGTGCAGTGGTTCGCGAGCGCGATTTTCCCGGCGCTGCGCGCGCGCCACGGCGACCTGCGCTTTTACATTGTCGGCGCTCGTCCCACCGCCGCCGTGCAGGCGCTGGCGCAGCATGAAGGCGTGACCGTCACCGGCACCGTGCCGGACGTGCGCCCCTACATTGCGCATGCAAAGGTGGCAGTCGCGCCGCTGCGGGTGGCGCGCGGCATCCAGAACAAGGTGCTCGAAGCGATGGCGATGGCAACCCCGGTGGTGGTGTCGCCACAGGCACTGGAAGGCATCGACGCCGTGCCCGGCACCGAGCTGGTGCTGGCCGAAGACGCGTCCGATTTCGTCGAGGCCGTGTCCGCGCTCCTGTGCGTGCCGGAACACGGCATCGGCAAGGCCGCGCGCGCCAGGGTCGAGCGGCAGTACAGCTGGCCGAGCAACCTGGCCTGCATCGGGGAGCGCCTCGAATGCTGACCAAGGCGCCAACCCACGCAATCCGCATCGCGCAACCTGGCGCAGCACGCGGAACGCTGCTGCTGGCCGGCCTGTGCCTGCTGGCGCCGTTCTTCCTGTACCTGTCCACCGTGCAGTCGATCGTGACGGTCTGGAACAGTTCGGACACCTTCGCCCACGGCTATGCCATCCTGCCCATCAGCGCATGGCTGGTGTGGCGCCGCCGCGAGAACTTCACGCACATTCCCATGGCCCCGTGGTGGCCGGGCCTCGCCGCGCTGGCGCTGGCCGGGGCGGGCTGGCTGCTGGCCACCGTGGGTGAAGTGCAGGTGGTGCGGCAGTATGCATTCGTATCGATGATCCCGCTGGGCGTGCTGGCCCTGCTCGGGCCGCGCCTGGCCGCGTCGCTCGCGTTCCCGCTGCTGTTCCTGCTGTTTGCCGTGCCGTTCGGCGAAATCTTCGTGCAGCCGCTGATCAACTTCACCGCCGACTTCACCGTGGCCGCAGTGCGGGCCAGCGGCATACCCGTGCTGCGCACCGGCGCGCGCTTCGAGCTGCCAACCGGTACCTGGTCGGTGGTGGAAGCGTGCAGCGGCATCCGTTACTTGATCTCGTCGATCACGCTGGGCTGCCTGTACGCCTACCTGACCTACCGTTCAATGACACGGCGGGCCATGTTCGTCGCGCTGTCGGTGGCGGTGCCGATCGTGGCCAACGGCCTGCGCGCCTACATGATCGTCATGATCGGCCACCTGTCCGGCATGAAGCTCGCCACCGGTGTGGACCACCTGATCTACGGCTGGCTGTTCTTCGGGCTGGTCATGTTCATCATGTTCTGGATCGGCAGCTACTGGCGCGAAGACGAGGCGCAGGAGCCGGCCGCGCGCCGCAACGCCCCGGCGGCGCAGTCGGCCATAGCGCCCGCCGCTCCTGGCCAGATGGCGCGCATGGCGGCGTACACCTTGCTGCTCGCGGCCCTGTGGCCAGCGCTCGCCCGGTACAACGAGCATGCCAACGCCAACCCGGCGCCGGTACGGCTTCATGCGCCGCAGGTCGCCTGGCCCGCCACACCAATGTTCACCGACTGGTCGCCGCGCTTCCTCGCGCCGAGCGCCGGCTACAGCGGCGCGTGGCGCGCGGCCGGTCTGCAGCCGGTCGGGCTGACGGTGCTCTACTACCGCGACCAGGACAGCAGCAGGAGCCTGGTCAGCTCGCTCAACAAGCTGGCCAACCCGAACGACGCGTGGCACTGGACGGCTTCCGGAACGCGGACCGAAGCGGTTGCGGGGCGTCCCCTTGCGCTGACCGAGACCGCGCTCCAAAGCGGGAAAGGTTCGCTACTGGCCTGGCAGTGGATGTGGGTCGGCGGTCAGTACACGGCCAGCGCCTACAAGGCCAAGCTGCTGCAGGCACGTTCGAAACTGCTGCTGCGCGGCGACGACGGCGCAGCGCTGCTGCTGTACGCGCCGTTCGCGGAGTCGCCGGAGGAAGCGCGCCGCGCAATGCGCGCCTTCCTGTCCGCGCAGGGCGACGCCATCGGCGCGGCGCTCGCCGACGCAAAGGGAGGTTGACGATGACAACGCAAGCCCTGCACCCGGAAGCCACGCCGCTGGTGGCGCACCTGATCTACCGGCTCGACATTGGCGGGCTGGAGACCCTGCTCGTCGACTCGATCAACCGCATGCCCGTTGGCGCCTACCGCCACGTCGTCATCTGCCTGACCGACTACACGGACTTCGCCAAGCGCATCACGCGCCCGGACGTGGAGCTGCATGCGCTGCACAAGCGCCCTGGCCTGTCGCTGGGCACGCACGGCGCGCTGTTCAAGCTGCTGCGCCGCCTGCGCCCCGACATCCTGCATACCTACAACCTGGGCGCCATCGAGTACGCATTCACGGCGACGCTGGCGGGCGTGCCGGCCCGCGTGCATGCCGAACACGGGCGCAACGCGCGCGACCCCAACGGCAGCAACCGCAAGCACAACCTGCTGCGCCGCCTGCTCGTGCCGTTCATCGACCGCTACGTGCCGGTCTCCACCGACCTGCAGCACTGGCTGTCCGGCGTGGTCGGCATTCCGGCCGCGAAGATCCGCTTCATCGGAAATGGGGTGGACACGCAGCGCTTCGGCGCGGCCGCGGCGCCGGAAGACCAGCGCGAGCCGTGGATGGCGCCGGGCTGCATTGTCATCGGCACCGTGGGCAGGCTGCAGGACGTGAAGGACCAAGCCACGCTGATCGAGGCTTTTGCCCGCCTGCGCGAGATGCTGCCATCCGAACAGCACCGCCTGCGGCTGGTGATCGTCGGCGACGGCCCGCTGCGCGGCGCGCTGGCCGAACGCATCGCCACCCTTGGCCTGCGCAACTGCGTGTGGCTGGCCGGCCCGCGCACCGACGTGGCGCAGGTGATGCGCAGCTTCTCGCTGTTCGCGCTGTCGTCGATCGCGGAAGGCACACCGGTCACGCTGCTGGAAGCGATGGCAACCGAGCTGCCGGTGGTGGCGACCGCCGTCGGCGGCATTCCCGAACTGGTGCTCGATGGCGTCACCGGAACCCTGGTGCCGCCAGCCGACGCCGACCAGATGGCGCGCGCCCTGCTCGGCTACGTGATGGACAGCGAGCGTGCGCGCAACCATGGCGCTGCGGGACGCGCGCGCGTCGAACAACACTACAGCATTGCCGCCATGCTCGGCCACTACCTGGCCCTGTACGACGAGCTGTGCAAACCCAGGACAACACTCAAGCAAGCAATCACACCATGTGCGGAATAGTTGGAATGTTTGATACCCAGGGCGCACGCGACATCGATCGCGCCGCACTGCACCGGATGAACGACAGCCAGTTCCACCGCGGGCCGGTGGAAGGCGACGTGCACGTCGAGCCCGGCCTGGGCTTTGGCCACAGGCGCCTCTCGATCATCGACCTGGCATCGGGCCTGCAGCCGCTGTTCAACGAGGACCACAGCGTGGTCGTCGTGTTCAATGGCGAGATCTACAACTTCAGGGCGCTGATGCGCGAGCTTTCCACGCGCGGCCACACCTTCCGCACCCGCTGCGACACCGAGGTGATCGTGCACGCGTGGGAGGAATGGGGCGAACAGTGCGTGCAGCGGCTGCGCGGCATGTTTTCGTTCGCGATCTGGGACCGCAACCGCAAGACCCTGTTCCTCGCGCGCGACCGCCTGGGCATCAAGCCGATGCACTACGCGCTGCTGCCCGACGGGATGTTCGTGTTCGGCTCCGAGCTCAAGTCGATCATGGCCGCACCAGGCCTGTCGCGCGAGATCGACCCGTGCGCGGTGGAGGAGTACTTCGCCTACGGCTATGTGCCCGAGCCGCGCACCATCTTCAAGGCCGCGCGCAAGCTCAAGCCCGGCTACACGCTCACGCTCAAGGCAGGCGAACCACTCGCGGCGCCCAGGCGCTACTGGGATGTGCCGTTCAAGCCGCACTACGGCATGACCGACCGCGATATCGAGGGCGAACTGATCCCGCGCCTGCGCGAGGCGGTCGAGAGCCACCTGGTGGCGGACGTGCCGCTGGGCGCCTTCCTGTCCGGCGGTGTCGATTCGAGCGCGGTGGTGGCGATGATGGCCGGCGTGACCAACGGCCCGGTCAACACCTGCTCGATCGCCTTCGACGACCCGGCCTTCGACGAATCGGAATACGCGCGCCAGGTGGCCACGCGCTACGGCACCCGCCATCAGTGCGAGACGGTGAGCAAGGACGACTATGGCCTCATCGACACGCTGGCCGCGCTGTACGACGAGCCGTATGCCGACAGCTCGGCGATCCCGACCTACCGCGTCTGCCAGCTCGCGCGCAAGCGCGTGACGGTGGCGCTGTCCGGCGACGGCGGCGACGAGAACTTTGCCGGCTACCGCCGCCACCGCATGGCGATGGGCGAGGAGCGGGTGCGCGCCATGCTGCCGCTGGCGGTGAGGAAGCCCGTGTTCGGTTTTCTGGGCGCCGCCTACCCCAAGGCCGACTGGGCGCCGCGCGTGTTTCGCGCCAAGACCACCTTCGAGGCGTTGGCGCGCGACCTCACCGAGGGCTACTTCCACGGCGTATCGATGCTGAACGATCGCGTGCGATCGCAGCTGTTCTCGGATGGCTTTCGCAGCGAGCTGCAGGGCTACCGCGCGATCGAAGTCATGCGCGGCTACGCGGCCGAGGCGCCAACCGACGACCCGCTGTCGCTGGTTCAGTACATCGACATGAAGACGTACCTGCCGGGAGACATCCTGACCAAGGTGGACCGCGCCAGCATGGCGCACTCGCTCGAAGTGCGGGTGCCGCTGCTGGACCACGAGTTCGTCGAGTGGGTGTCGGGCCTGCCGCCATCGTCGAAGCTGCGCAACGGCGAAGGCAAGCACCTGTTCAAGAAGGCGCTCAAGCCCTACCTGTCCGACGACATCCTGTACCGCAAAAAGATGGGATTTTCGATCCCCCTCGCGGCCTGGCTGCGCGGACCGCTGCGCGAGACCATGAAGCAGGCCGTGCTCAACCCGGCTTTGGAGGGTACCGGCATCTTCAACCAACACTACCTCAGGCAGATGGTGGACGAACACCAGTCCGGCGCCCACGACCACAGCACCGCGCTGTGGCAGGTGCTAATGTTCGACGCCTTCCTGCGCAAGAACGGCGCCGATGGCGCGCATGGGAGCACCGCACAATGAAAGTACTGCACGTCCTGGACCATTCGATACCGCTGCACAGCGGCTACACCTTCCGCACGCGCTCGATCCTGCGCGAACAGCGCGCGCTCGGCTGGGAAACCTTTCACGTCACGGGCGCCAAGCAGGGCGCCACCGACGCACTGGAAGAGACCGTGGACGGCCTGCACTTCTACCGCACCCCGGCAGGCATGCTGTCGAAATTGCCGGTGCTGAGCCAGAAGGACGTGATTGACGGCCTGGCCAGGCGGCTGGGCGAGATCATCCCGAAGATCAAGCCCGACGTGCTGCATGCCCACTCGCCAAGCCTGAACGCGATCGCCGCACTGCGAGCCGGCAAGCGCTTCGGCATCCCGGTGGTGTACGAAGTGCGGGCGTTCTGGGAAGACGCCGCGGTGGACCACGGCACCACGGCCGAAAACGGTTTGCGCTACAAGCTCACCCGCGCGCTCGAAACCTATGCGCTCAAACAGGCCGATGCCGTCACCACCATCTGCGAGGGGCTGCGCCGCGACATCGTCGCGCGCGGCATCCCGGCCGAAAAGGTGACGGTGATCCCGAATGCGGTAGACATCGAGAAGTTTTCTATCGGCGGCACGGCCGACATGGAACTCAAGACCAGGCTCGGCCTGCAGGGCTCGCGCCTGATCGGCTTTATCGGCTCGTTCTACGCCTACGAGGGGCTGGACATCCTGCTGCGCGCGGTGCCCAGGCTCGCGGCGCGCCATCCGGATTTGCGCGTGCTGCTGGTGGGCGGAGGGCCGCAGGACGAGCAGCTGCGCGGTCTGGCCAGGGAGCTGCGCATCGAGGACAGCGTTGTCTTCACAGGCCGCGTGCCGCACGACCAGGTGCAGAAGTACTACGACCTGCTGGACGTGCTGGTGTACCCGCGTTCGTCGATGCGCCTGACCGACCTGGTCACGCCGCTCAAGCCGCTGGAGGCGATGGCGCAAGGCCGCGTGCTGGCCGCGTCCGATGTCGGCGGGCATCTTGAGCTCATCGCAGACGGCAAGACGGGTGTGCTGTTCAAGGCCGACGACCCCGACGCGCTCGCGGACAAGGTGGGCGCGCTGCTGGCGTCGCGCCAGGAATGGCCGCACCTGCGCGCGGCGGGGCGCAAATACGTTGAGAGCGAACGCAACTGGCCGGTGAGCGTGGCACGCTACAAGAGCATTTACGGCCGCCTCACCGGAAGGCCGGGCGCATGAAGATCCTGACCTTCAGCACGCTGTTCCCGAACGCCGAAAAGCCCGGCCACGGCATCTTCGTCGAAACCCGCCTGCGCCACCTGGTCGCCAGCGGCAAGGTCGAATCGCGGGTGGTGGCCCCGGTGCCGTGGTTCCCGAGCACGCATGAACGCTTCGGCGCATGGGCGCGCTTTGCCAGGGTGCCCCGCGCCGAAACGCGCCACGGCCTTTTGGTCGAGCATCCGCGCTACCCGGTGCTGCCCAAGATCGGCATGAACGTGGCGCCGGCCCTGCTCGCGCAGGCGGCCAGGAGCACCATCGCGCGCATCATCGACGAGGGCTACGACTTCGACCTGATCGACGCACACTACTTCTATCCGGACGGTGTGGCCGCCGCCATGCTGGGCCGCTACTTCAACAAGCCGGTGGTTGTGACGGCGCGCGGCTCGGACATCACCCTGATCCCGCGCTATCGCCTGCCGCGCATGATGGTCCGCTGGGCCGCGAACCAGGCGAGTGCCTTGATCACTGTCTGCAACGCGCTGCGCGACGAAGTGGTGGCGCTCGGCGTGGACCCCGGCCGTGTGACCTCGCTGCGCAACGGCGTGGACCTGGATCTGTTCCAGCCGGCCGCGCGCAAGGACAACCCGGCATTCACGCTGCTCGCGGTCGGGCACCTGGTCCCGGTCAAGGGCCAGGAACTGATCATCGCGGCCCTGCCCATGCTGCCGGATACGCGGCTGGTGCTCGCCGGAGACGGTCCGGACCACGGCAAGCTGGAAGCGCTGGCGCACACGCTTGGCGTGGCCACCCGCGTCCAGTTCCTCGGCGCGGTGCCGCAGTCCGAACTGCCGCGGCATTACGCCGCCGCCGACGCGCTCGTGCTGGCATCGAGCCGCGAGGGCTGGGCCAACGTGCTGCTCGAGTCGATGGCGTGCGGGACCCCGGTGGTCGCCAGCCGCGTCTACGGCACCCCTGAAGTGGTGGCAGCGCCCGAAGCGGGCGTGCTGATGAGCGAGCGCAGCGCGCGCGGCGTGGCCGAAGCGGTGATTGCGCTGCGCAGCCGCTACCCCGACCGCGCCGCCACGCGCCGCTACGCCGAGCGCTTCAGCTGGGACGACACCACCGCCGGTCAAATCAAGGTATTCGGGCAGGCGCTCGAGCGCCATGCAATCAAAGGAAACCAGACATGGAAAGCATACTGTGGGCCCTCGACCTGATCGCGGTGCTGGTATTGTGCCGGTGGGCGATCGCGCAGGACGTCAAGGCCGCGCGCAAGAACGAAAAGCGGCCGGGGTAAGTCATGCGTGATGCGTTTTTGCTGGCCGTACTGCCATTCATGCTGTACGCGATCGCCAGGCGCCCGTTCATCGGGCTTGGGCTGTGGATCTGGACCGCGCTGTTCTTCCCCAACGGCTGGGTGTACGGCCCGGCCGCCGCGATCCGCTACAACCTGCTGTTCGCGGCCTTGGCGATTTTCGGCTACCTGACGACCCGTTACAAACCAAAATTCGCCTTCAGCGGCACCGCTTTTCTTGTGCTGCTGTTCTTTGCCTGGACCACCGGCAGCACGCTGACAGCCCTTGGCCGGCCCGAGGTGGCCTGGGAAATCTGGGACCGCTTCATGAAGGTGGTGGTGCTGTTCGTGTTCGTGCTGGCCATCGTGGACAGCAAGCTGCATTTCGATTTTTTCCTCGGCTGCGTGGTGCTATCCGTTGGCTTTTATGCCGACATCGAAGCGCTCAAGTTCCTCGCCAGCGGCGGTGGCCACAAGATCGAAGGCATGGCCGGGCACGTGCTGGGGGACCGCAATGAACTCGCGGTCGCCTTCGTGATGCTTCTGCCGATCTGCGCCTACCTGCTGCGCGAATACGGCAAACAGTCGCGTGTGCTGTCGATCGGCCTGCTCGGGACGATCGCGCTCACGGTGGTGGCCATCGTCGGCACCCAGTCGCGCGGCGGTTTCATCGCGCTGCTCGCACTGGGCGTCTACTTCTTCATCAAGACCGACCGCAAGCTGCTGGTGACGGCGATGGTGGCGGTGCTCGCGCTGGGCGTGTCGCAAGTGGCGACGGCGGAATGGCTGTCGCGTATCGACAGCATCAATTCGGCCGGCAAGGACGCCTCGTTCATGGGCCGGGTGGTCGCGTGGAAGCTGTCGATGATCATGGCGATGCGCCACCCGTTCTTTGGCGGCGGCTTCAAGGGACTCGAGTACTTTCCGGTCTGGTCCTCGCTGTCGCAAGACTTCTTTTCCTACCCGTGGTTCTATACCGGCGACGCGCTGCCGGACACCGAAAAGGCGCGCGCGGCCCACAGCGTGTACTTCCAGGTGCTGGGCGACCACGGCTTCTTCGGCCTGGCGATCTACCTCGGTATCCTGGTGGGCGCGTTCCGTACCGCGCACCGCGTCGCCCGGCGCGCCCGCGCGGCGGCATCGGCCCAGTGGATCGCCCAGGCCGCCACCACGCTGCAGCTGACGCTGTTCGCGTTCTGTGTCGGCGGCGCCGCGCTCAGCTTTGCCTACTTCGACCTGACCTTTGCGATCATTGCGCTCCTGATCGTGCTGGAGAGGCGGATTCTCCCGCGTGCGCTGGCGGAGGCGCCGCGATGACGACGCATACCGGTTTCACGCGCAGCCTGCTGCGCCTTGCCGGCGACGCCATCGCGCGCAGCCAGCGCGAGCCCAGCCTGTGCGTGGTCAACTACCACCGCATCCTCGCGCGCCCGGACCCGCTGCTCGACTCGGAGCCGGACGTTGCGGCCTTCCGCTGGCAGATGGCGCTGCTCGCCGAGTGCTTCCACGTGATGCCGCTGCGCGCCGCCCTGGCCGCGCTAGACGCGGGAAACCTGCCAGCGCGCACAGTCTGCATCACCTTCGACGACGGCTACCGTTCGGTCCACGAGCTGGCCCTGCCGGTGCTGGAGGAATTCGGCTTGCCGGCAACGGTATTCGTCACGAGCGGCCACGTGGGCAGGGGCAGCATGTGGAACGACCGCATCATCGAGGCAGTGCAGGCGCTGCCCGCCGGCGCGCTCGACCTGTCGGACCTGGGCCTGCCGCGCTACCCGCTTGCCAACGAGGCCGACCGCAAGCGCGCCACCGCCGGCCTGACCGAGGCATCCAAGTACCTGCCGCCGCCGGCGCGCGCGGCACTGGTGGAACGACTCGCCACACTGGCCGGCACCGGAGACGCGCCCGGTCTGATGCTCACACCCGAGATGGTGGTGGATCTGGACCGCCGCGGTGTGGAAATCGGCGCGCACACCGTCACCCACCCGATCCTGACCAGCCTGGACGACGACGCCGCGCGTGCCGAAATCCGCAATGGCAAACAGGAGCTGGAAGCGCTGATCGGTAAGCCAGTGCGCCTGTTCGCCTACCCTAACGGCAAGGCCGGCAAGGACTTCGACGCGCGACACGTGGCGATGGTGCGCGAGGCTGGCTTCGAAGCCGCGTTCACCACGGCGGTGGGTGCGATCGGCGGCATGGCCGACCGGTTCCAGTTGCCACGCAGCCGGCCGTGGGACAAGAGGCCGCTGCTGTTCGGCCTGCGGCTGCTGCAGTGGCTGGCACAAGGCGCACCGGCGCGGCACGAATACGCAAACAGGATGGCGCGCCTCGCCGGCAGTGACAACGCCGCCATCCGCTAGCCCATACAAGAGCATGAGCATGACCAAACGCGCACTACTGATCGCATTTCATTTTCCGCCGCAGGCAGCAAGCAGCGGCATCCAGCGCACGCTGAGCTTTTCGCGCCACCTGGGCAAGAACGGCTGGGAGCCGCTGGTGCTCTCGGCCCACCCGCGCGCCTACCCCGAACAGAATCCCTCGCAGCTGGCCAGCGTGCCGGCCGGGCTGGTGGTCAAGCGCGCGTTTGCGCTCGACACCAAGCGCGACCTGGGCGTGCGCGGGCGCTACCTCGGCCCGCTGGCCCTGCCCGACCGTTGGGTGTGGTGGTGGTTCGCGGCGGTGCCCGCGGGCCTGGCGATGATACGCCGCCACCGCCCGCAGGTGATCTGGTCCACCTTCCCGATCGCCACCGCGCACCTGATCGGCCTGTCGCTGCACCGCCTGACCGGCCTGCCATGGATCGCCGATTTCCGCGACCCGATGCTGCAAAGCGCCTACCCCAGCTACGCTCTGCAGCGCAAAGCGTACGCGTGGATCGAGCGCCAGACCATCCGGCGCTGCCACAAGGCCGTGTTCACGACGCACAGCGCAATGGCCTCGTACAAGGCCCGGTTCCCCGAGCTGGCGCTTGACAAGTGCATGGTGATCGAAAACGGCTACGACGAGGACAACTTCACGGTGGCGGGCACGCTGCAGACGGAAGCGCCGCGCCCGGCCGGCCAGGTGACGCTGGTGCACAGCGGCCTGCTGTACGACACCGGGCGCGACCCGGGCGCTTTTTTCGAGGCGATCGCGCGGCTGAAACGCGCCGGTACGGTCGATGCCGGGAAGCTGCGCGTGATTCTGCGCGCGCCGGGCAACGAACAGGCCATCGCGGCAGCCGCGCGGCGCCTGGGCGTGGACGACATCGCCGAGGTCGTGCCGGCCGTGCCCTATCGCGAGGCGCTGCAGGAAATGCTGGCCGCGGACGGCCTGCTGGTGTTCCAGGGCACGCCGTTCAATACGCAGGTTCCGGCCAAAGTGTACGAATACTTCCGCGCGCGCCGCCCGATCCTGGGGCTGGTGGACCGTACCGGCGAAACGGCGCGCGTGCTCGGCGCGGCGGGCTTTGACAGCATCGCGACCATGGACGCGCCGGACGAGATCGCGGAAGTGCTGGAACGCTTTCTGCGCGAAGTGCGCGATGGCAGCGCGCACGTGGCCTCGCCCGATCTGGTGATCCGTTCGTCGCGCGCGGGCCGGGCGCGCCAGCTTGCCGGCCTGTTCGACGAGGCGGTGGGCGAGCGCGTGTGCATGGAGGCCGCATGAGCGACATCGACCGCAAGATCGCCAAGGGCGCGGCCTGGATGGTGCTGTTCAAGCTGGTCGATCGCGGCATCGGCGTGGTCAGCACCGTGGTGCTCGCGCGCTTGCTGCTGCCGGCGGACTTCGGCCTGGTGGCAATGGCGATGACTCTGATCGGCGCACTGCAGCTGTTGGTGGCGTTCAGCTTCGACGTGGCGCTGATCCAGAATCCCGACGCCGGCCGTGACGAATTCGACACGGCGTGGACCTTCAACGTGCTGTTTGCGGCGGCGTGCGGGGTGGTGCTGGCCCTGCTGGCGCCCATGGCCGCCGTCTTTTACAACGAGCCGCGGCTGGCAGCGGTAATCTATTCGCTCGCCATCGGCTTCGTGCTGCAGGGCTTTTCCAACATCGGCCCGGTGAGCTTTCGGCGCGAGATGCGCTTTGACCGCGAGTTCAAGTTCCTGCTCGGGAAGCGCATGGCGACCTGCGTCACCATACCGCTCGCCTTTTATCTGCACAACTACTGGGCACTCGTGATCGGCCAGCTGACCGGCACCGTGCTGTCGGTGTGGCTGTCCTACAGCGTGAGCGACTACCGGCCGCGCTTTTCGCTACGCGCCAAGGTCGACCTGTTCCACAAGTCCAAGTGGCTCATGGTGAACAACCTGTTCCAGTTCCTGAATAACCGCGCCGGACAGTTCATCCTTGGCCGCTACGCCGGCGCGCAGGCGCTGGGCGTGTACTCGATCGCGTCCGAAATTTCGTCGCTTCCCACCACCGAGCTGGTGGCGCCGGTGAACCGCGCCGCCTTCCCCGGCTACGCCAAGGCGGCCGGCAACCTGGCGGCGCTGCGCGCGAGCTTTTTGAACGTGGTGTCCTCGATCGCGATGGTCGCGCTGCCCGCCGGCGTGAGCATCCTGGTCGTGGCCGACCTCCTGGTGCCGGCGGCGCTGGGGTGGAAATGGCAGTCGGCGGTGCCGATCATCCAGATCCTCGCAATCTACGGAGTCATCGAGGCGGTGCAGAACAACATCGGCTACGTGTACCTTGCGCTCGGCCGCACCACGCTCATCACCTGGACGGCCGGCCTGCAGTTCGCGCTGCTGGTGTCGCTGCTGATCCCGGGAATCCTGTGGTTCGGGGTGCTCGGCGCCGCCGGCGCGTTCCTCGTTACGATGATCCTGATGATCCCGGTGAACCAGTACCTGATCGCGCGCTGCCTCGGGTTGTCGGCACTGCAGTTCGTGCGCCACGTGATGCGGCCGCTCGTGGCATCGAGCGTCATGGGCGCCGTCGTGCTGCTGCTGAAGGATGCGCTGCAGCCGCGCCCGGTCACGCTCGATTACGTCATGGCCCTGCTGTTGTGCGTGGCGGCCGGCGCGCTTGTCTATGCGGGATCGCTGTACGCGCTGTGGCGTTGGGCCGGGCGCCCGTCCGGCCCGGAAGGCTATGCGTTCGCCAGGCTGGAGGATGTGCTGCGCAAGCGGGGCAGGGTCAGCTCGCAGCCGCCGGGCGCTTGAGCGCGAACGGCAGCAGCTTGCGCGAGTACGCAAGGTAGCGCCAGCCGCCCGGCAACAGCAGGCTGCGCGCGTGCAGGGCCACTGCGCGGCCGTAGCGACCTGCCATGCGCGCCTGGTCCGCCAGGTCGTGGCAAGCGGCGCCCACCTTGCCGCGTACCTGGCGCGCCACCGGCGCCGGCAGCGGCAGCGCCGCGATGCGCCGCAGCACATCCAGCTCCGCGGCGCGGTATGCGTCCGACTTGGACAACGAGGCCGGCGTGTCGTGGATGCGGAAGGTCGGCGTGTCCACGAAGGCCATGTTGAAGTCGAGCGCCAGCCGATAGGCCAGGTAGGTCCATTCCAGAAAGGGCGCCGGATCGTCGAAATAGACGGGCCCGATGCTGCTGGTGCGGAACAGGCCGCCGCACGAGGCGAGCCAGTTTTCGCGCGCCAGCGCCGCCAGCGGGTTGGCGCGCACGGCCGCCGCGCAAGAGACCATCAGCCTGTCCTCGCCGCCCACGCAGCGGTAGCCGTTGGTGGCCACAAAACCGAGCTGGGGATCGGCCAACAGCGGCGCGCAGCGCTGCGCCAGCGCCTGCGGCAGGTATTCGTCGTCGTCGTCCAGGAACGCGAAGAACTCGGTGCCCACCAGCGTGCGGCCATGGCGCTGCGCCAGCGGCGCACTGCCCTCTTCCCGGTACGCGACCGTGAGGTCGGGGCGGGCACGCAGTTCCGCCAGCTTTGCCGCATCGAAGCGCTTGCCGTTGACGACCACGATCACCTTCACGTCCACGCCTTCGCTGGCGCGGGTGCTGGCAATGGCGCGCTGCAGCGACGACCAGCGGCGCTCTTCGCAGGTGGTGGGGATGATCACGGAGACGGTCGGCATGCGCTACTCCTTCAGACGAGGACTTCGACAGCGTTCGGGTGGCTCAGGAAACCAGCGGGACTGGCCGAGATGCCGTAGGCGCCGGACTGGAACACGACCACCAGGTCCCCTACGTCCGCGCGCGGCAGCTCCATCTTGTCCGCCAACAGGTCAAGCGGCGTGCACAGCGGGCCGACCACGGACACCACCTCGGCCTGGCCGCCATCCATGCGGTTGCCGATCGCAACCGGGTAGTTCTTGCGGATCACCTGGCCGAAATTGCCGGATGCGGCAAGGTGGTGGTGCAGGCCGCCGTCGGTGACCAGGAACACCTGGCCGCGCGAGACCTTGCGGTCCACCACGCGGGCCACGTACACCCCGGCTTCGCCCACCAGGTAGCGCCCCAGCTCGATCGACACTTCGGCCTGCGGCAGCGCCGCCTGCACGCGCGGCAGGGCCTGGCGCAGGTGCGCCGCGATCGGCGCCAGGTCGAGCGGCGCCTCGCCGGGAAAATAGGGAATGCCGAAGCCGCCGCCGATGTTCAGCACCCGCACCGGGTTCTGGCAAGACTGCGCCAGCCGCTCGGCCAGCGCAAAGGTCTGCGCCTGCGCTTCGACGATCGCCTCGGCCTTCAGGCTCTGCGATCCGCTGAAGATGTGAAAACCCAGCACGTCCAGCCCCAGCCCGGCGGCGAGCGCCAGCACGCGCGGCATCTCCTCGGCGTCGATGCCGAACTGCTTGGCGCCGCCGCCCATGCGCATGCCCGAGCCCTTGAGCTCGAAGTCGGGATTGACGCGGACGACCACCAGCGGGGCGATGCCGAGCTCCTGGCCGATGCGCGCCAACGCATGCAGTTCGCGCTCCGACTCCGCGTGCACGTGCACGCCGGCCGCCACCGCCTGCGCCAGTTCGGCGTCGGACTTGCCGGGGCCGGCAAAGCTGATGCATTCGGGCGCCATGCCGGCGTCCAGCGCGATTTTCAGTTCGCCGCCGGAAGCCACGTCCAGCCCGTCCACCAGCGCGGCCATGTGCTGCACCAGCGCCGGCATCGGGTTGGCCTTGATCGAATAGTGCAGGCGCACGCCGTCCGGCAGGCAGTCGCGCACCTGGCGCACGCGGTCGCTCACCACCTTGCGGTCGTAGGCGTAGAAGGGCGTGCGGCCGACCCGCTGTGCCAGGCGGGTGAGCGGCACGCTGCCCACGTGGAGGACGCCGTCAACGACCGGGAACCGGCTCTGGGCGGCGTGGACTGGTTTGGTGGAGCTCATGGATTGGAGGCTTTGTCGAACAAGGTCATGAAGGATTGGCGCAGCAGCGTGCGGTCGATCTTGCCGTTCGGGTTGCGCGGGAACGGTTCGCCCCGCACCTCGACGTGCGCGGGCACCATGTACGCCGGCAGGCGACGCTGGCACTCCTTGAGCAGCGCCGCCGGCTCCAGCGTGGCCTCGCGCGCGACGGCGAGCAGCACGATCGCCTGCCCCAGCGCCGGGTGCGGCACGCCGAACGCGGCCACTTCCTGCACCAGGCCGGTCGCATGCACCGCCTCCTCGACCTCGGTGGGGCTGATGCGGTAGCCGGACACCTTGATCATATCGTCGCTGCGGCCGATGAAGTACAGGTAGCCCTCTTCGTCCATGCGCACGGTGTCGCCCGACCACACGGCCATTTCGGTGATCGGCAGCGCCGGGTCCTGACCGGGCGCCGGCTTGAAGCGCTCGGCCGTCTTGACCGGGTCGTTCCAGTAGCCGAGCGAGACCAGCGCACCGCGATGCACCAGCTCGCCAGGCTCGTTCGGCGCGCACGGCGTGCCGTCCGGGCGCACCACCATCACCTCGGCGTTGGGGATCGCGCGGCCCATCGAATCAGGGCGGCGCTCCAGTTCGGACGGCGGCAGGTAGGTCGAGCGAAACGCCTCGGTCAGGCCGTACATCAGGAACAGGTCGGCCCCGGGCAGCGCCGCGCGCAGCGCCGCCACGGTCGGGCGCGGCATGGCGCCGCCGGAATTGGTCAGGAAGCGCAGCGTATTCGGCTGCGGCCAGGGCAGCGCGGCCAGCTGGATCCACAGCGGCGGCACCGCAGCCAGGCCCGTGATGCGCTCGGCGGCGACCATCTTCACGATATCGCGCGCGAACAGGTGGTTCATCAGCACCACGGCCGCGCCGTGCAGGAACGCGGTGGTGAGCTGGGACAGCCCGTAGTCGAAGCTGAGCGGCAGCACCGACAGGATGCGGTCGCTGGCGGTGATCTCGAGGTAGCTGGCCACGCTCTGCGCGCCCGCCACCATGTTCCGGTGCGACAGCACCACGCCCTTCGGCTTGCCGGTGCTGCCGGAGGTATACAGGATTGCTGCCATGTCGGCATCGATCACGCGGCGGCTTGCGAGCTGCTGCGCCGACGGCTCGGCCTGCGCCGCTTCCCACGAGCGCACCGGCGCCGCGTCGTCGCGCGCCGGGCCGGTCACGAACACGGTGCGCAGGTCCGGGCAGCGCGCCAGCACGCCATCGAGCTGCGCAAGGCGCTCGGGCGAGGTCACCAGCACCCGCACGTTGCAGTCGGCAAGGATGTGCGCCACCTGCTCGGCCTTGAGCAGCGGGTTCACCGGCACGAACACGGCGCCGGCCAGGCTGGCGCCGTACATCGCGGCCACGTTCTCGATCCGCTTTTCGAGATACACGGCGACCCGGTCGGCACGCTTCACGCCGGCGGCGAGCAACGCGCCGGCGGCGCGGCGCACGGCAGCGGCCAGCGCCGCGTAGTCGAGCCGCTCGTGCCCGTAGGCGAGCGCGGCGGCTTGCGGGGTGCGGGCGGCGGTTTCAAAAATGACGTCGTGGATCAGGACTGGCATAGGCGGAACGTATTCGCGCGCCGCGCTGGGCGTGGCGCAAGACAGGCCGCAATCTTAACAGTTTGTGGTCGGTGGCCGCAGACGATTGTTTAGTTTCGGACATATCTCGTGGCAAATTTTTTAACACTCGATCTATACTCGGCCCATGAGTCACGCCACCCGCCCGATTCCATTGTCCCCGGTGCTGTCGTTCAGCGCACTGCGCCGCGCGCGGGGCACGCGCACCCGCTCGGTGCTGGACGCGGGCGAGGCGCGCTTCGTCACCAGCGGCCGCATTGCGATCGGGCTGGCGCTGCGCGAGATGGGCATCAAGGCCGGCGACAAGGTGCTGGTACCGGCCTGGCACAGCCCGTCCATGGTCCCGCCGGTGCTGTGGCGCGGCGCGCAGCCGGTGTTCTACCAGCTGCGTGCCGACACCAGCGCCGACCTGGCCGACATCGTGGACAAGCTCGACGACACGGTCCGCGTGCTGGTGGTGACGCACTACTTCGGCTTTCCCCAGCCCGAGATCGCGACCCTGCGCGCCCTGTGCGACGCGCGCGGCATAAGGCTGCTGGAGGACTGCGCGCACTGCCTCATCGGCGAGCACCAGGGCCGCCCGGTTGGCGCCTGGGGCGACTACGCGATCGCCAGCAGCATGAAATTCCTGCCGATTTACGAGGGCGGCCTGCTGGTGTCGGCGCGCCACAGCCTGCGCCAGGTGGCGCTGCGCTCGGCGGGACCCGGGTTCGAGGCCAAGATCGCCCTCGCATCGCTGGAGAAGGCATTCGCCCACGGGCGCCTGCGGGCCGCGCGCGCCGCGCTCTGGCTGCCCATGAAGGCCAGGGATGCGGCGTGGGGAATGCTCAAGCGGCGGACGAAGGCCGGCGCCGTGCCGCTTGCGCCCGACTCGTCGGACAGCAGTTTCAATTTCGACCCGCGCTGGATCGACAAGCGCTCGTCGTGGTTCGCGCGGCTGGTGACGCGCCTTGCGTCGCCGGCCCGGATTGCCGCTGCGCGCAGGGCCAACTACGAACGCATCGACGCCAACCTGCGCGGCCTGCCCGGCGGCCGGGCGCTGTACCCGCGCCTGCCGGACGGCACATGCCCCTGGGTGTTCCCGTTCCTGGCGGACGATCCCGAGGCCCTGTGCGAGCGCCTGCGCCAGGCCGGCGTGCCGGTGGTCCGCTTTGGGCTGCCGCTGTGGCAAGGCGTGGACGACAGCGTCTGTGCGACCAGCGCGCGGCTGTCGCGGCACGTGGTCGGATTCGCCTGCCACCAGGAGCTGCAGGAGCAGGAACTGGCGTGGATGATCGAAACGATCAGGAAGGCGCTGGCATGAGCTGGACCGTGCTCCCCGCCGCGCACTTTGCCGAACATGCCACGCTCTGGCAGCAGCTGCACCGCCGCTGCGGCGCGCCGTCGCTGCTGGCGGCCGATTTCGTCGCGCCGCTGCTGGCGCAGTTCAGCACCGGGCGCGAGCTGCTTGCGCGCTGCCGGATGGACGGCGAAACCGTGGCGATGGCGCTGATAGTCCCCGCCGGCCGCGCTGGCTGGTCGACCTTCCAGCCCGCGCAGGCGCCCATCGGCCTGTGGCTGCAGCGCCCCGGGCTTGACATGGAGCGGCTGGCGCAAGGCCTGATGCGCGCCCTTCCGGGTTTCCCGCTCGTGTTCGGCATCACGCAGCTGGACCCCGCAATGCACGCACGCCCCGCCGATTGCGGCAGCGTGCGCACGCTCGACTACATCGACACCGCGCGCGTCACGATCGAGGGCAGCTTCGACACGTATTGGAACAACCGCGGCAAGAACCTGCGCGCCAACCTGAAGAAGCAGCGCGCGCGCCTGGCCAGGGACGGCATCCCCACCCGCCTCGTGGTCTGCCGCGACGCACGGGACATTGCGGCGGCAGTGGAGGACTACGGGCGGCTGGAGGGCTCGGGCTGGAAGGCGGCCCGCGGCACCGCGGTCGATGCCGGCAACGCGCAGGGCCGCTACTACCGCACGATGCTGGAGAACTTCTGCGCTCGCGGCAAAGGCAGCGTCTATCGCTACTACTTTGGCGACCAGCTGGTCGCGGCCGACCTGTGCGTGGAAGACGCGGACAGCATCGTCGTGCTCAAGACGGCCTACGACGAGCGTGTGCCGAACGCCCTGTCGCCGACGCTGCTGATGCGCGAAGAGGCCTGCCGGCGCCTGTTCGACGAGGGCAGGTTCAGGCGCCTCGAGTTCTACGGCCGCGTGATGGACTGGCACCTGCGCTGGACGGAAGATGTGCGTACTATGTACCATGTGAACGTTTACCGATGGCCCGGGCTGCGCCGCCTGCACACGTTGCTGGCGTCCACCGCACGCTCGCGGCAGGCCGCGCACCCTTCCCCTTGAAAGCAACCATGTACCTGAACGACGTTAAAAATGTCCTGATCGATGTGCTCAACCTCGGCCCGGCCGGGGAAGCGCTCACCGCCGAGTCGCCGCTGCTCGGCAGCCTGCCCGAACTCGATTCGATGGCGGTCGTCACGCTGCTCGGCGCACTCGAAGAGCGCTTCGGCATCGCGGTGGACGACGACGACATCAGCGCCAGCACCTTCGAAACGCTGGGCAGCCTGGCCAAATTCGTCGAAGAGAAAGCGGCATGAACGATGGCGCTGCCCGGACACGCGCCTGCTGAACCGATCTATCTCGACGCGAGCGCCGGGCCGCGCTTTTGCCTGTTCCATCACCCGGCCGGCCCCTGCCGCGCCGCGCTGGTGTACATCCATCCCTTTGCCGAAGAGATGAACCGCGCGCGCCGCATGTCCGCGCTGGCCGCGCGCGCGCTGGCCGCCAGTGGCGTGGCGGTGCTGCAGCTGGACCTGCACGGCTGCGGCGACAGCAGCGGCGAGTTCGGCGACGCGCGCTGGGACACCTGGAAACGCGACGTCGCCCTCGCCAGCGCCTGGCTGCGCGCGCGGCTGGGCATGCAGCCCGGCCTGTGGGGGCTGCGCCTTGGCGCCCTGCTCGCGCTCGACTGCGTGCAAGGCGATGCCCTTCCCGCTGACCGCCTGCTGCTGTGGCAACCCGTGTTGAGCGGCAGCGGCTACCTGACCCAGCTGCTGCGGCTTCGCCTTGCCGGTGACCTGCTGCAGCAAGACGGTGCGACAACGAGCACCGGATCGCTGCGCGCGCTGCTGCGCGGCGGCAGCACGATTGAAATCGCCGGCTACGACCTGGCGCCGGGACTGGCCCTGCCGATGGACCAGCTCGAGGCCGTCGCGCTCGCGCCGCCCCGCTGCCCCGTGCACTGGTTCGAGGTGGTGGCCGCGCCAGGGCAACCGCTCTCGCCCGCCGCGGGCCGCGTCGCCTCTGCATGGCGCGACAAAGGCGCCGATCTGCATGCCGAAACCGTCTGCGGACCGAGCTTCTGGGCCACGCCCGAGATTGCGGAATGCCCGCAGCTGGTGGAGGCCACCGTCAACGCCTGCCGGGAGGCCGCACATGCTTGAGGAGCGCGCATTCGCGTTCCCGTGCGGCGGCGACTGGCTGTACGGGATCCTCAGCCAGAGCGCGCGACCGGCAAGGCGCGGCGTGCTGATCGTGGTCGGCGGCCCGCAGTACCGCGCCGGCAGCCACCGCCAGTTCACCCTGCTGGCGCGTAGCCTGGCCGCAGCCGGCATCCCCGCCATGCGTTTCGACTACCGCGGCATGGGCGACAGCGAAGGCGGGATGCGGCACTTCGAGTCGGTCAACGACGACATCCGGGCGGCCATCGACAGGTTCGTCGCCGAGTCGCCCGCCCTGGAAGAGATTGTGCTGTGGGGACTGTGCGACGGCGCGAGCGCCGCGGCGATGTACGCGCCGGGCGACCAACGAGTGCGAGCGCTGGCCCTGCTCAATCCGTGGGTACGCACCGAGGAAGGCGCGGCCAGGGCCACGTTCAGGCACTACTACGGCGCTCGGGTGCTCGAACGCGCATTCTGGGCCAAGGTGCTGGATGGCCGCTTCGAATACCGCGCCGCGATGGCATCGTTTGCGGCACTGGCGCGCAAGGCGCTCGGGGTCGGCCAGCGCGACGACGTGGCGATGACCCTGCCGGAGCGCATGCACGCGGCGTTGCGTTCCTTCCAGGGCGAGGTGCTCATCATGCTGAGCGGCGCCGACCTGACCGCGCAGGAGTTTGCCGATCTCGCGTCCACGCGGGCGTGGGAAAAGCTGCTCGGGGAAAGCCGCTTCACGCACTACACCCTGCCCAAGGCCGACCATACCTGCTCGCGGCGCGAGTGGCACGACCAGATCGTCGAGTGGACCTGTGCGTGGAGCGCGGTCAGGTCGTAGGGTGGGCAGGTTCTCCTGCCCACGCGTCCAGCTCAAGTTTTGCAGGAACCCGACCGCCGCTTGAACGCGTGGGCGGGAAACGCGCCCACCCTACCGTACGCAGTCTGCGAAATTCTCGAATGCGCCGTAGCTCGCCCACACCGGCCGCAGCTTGCCGCACATGTCCACGGCCGCGGCGGTGATGGCGCGCCTGGGCGGCGCCGCCTTCCAGCGCAGGTTCAGCTCCCGCACGTTCTCGAACAGGCGACGCACCGGGTGATAGCCCGCATACAGGTAAGCGATCGGCGTGTCCAGGTTGTCCAGGGCCCGCACGCGCGCACCGTTGCGCGCGCGGATCGTGCCATCGACCAGGTTGCCGACCACGTCCGCGCCACTCTCGGGAAAGCGCACGTCGATGCCGCCGGTGTCGAGCAGCGTGTTGTGGATGATCTGCGTGTCGGCCGCGCTGTTGATGTAGATGCCGGCGTCGGAGCAGGCGGCGACGAGGTTATCGCGGATGACGCCGTGGTCCTGCTCGGTGATGCACCGGCGGTCGCGGCAATATGGTTTGCCGGTTCCGCCGCCGCCAAACGACAGGCCGACGCGCTGGCCGGGCTGGCCCTGCAGCCGCTGCTCGCACAGCACCACGTTGCGCTCGACGATCGTTCCCGCGCCGGCGCCCTTGGCAAACGCGCCATAGCTGACGCGGTCGCCCTGCGCCTTGATGAAGTCCGCAATGTAGTTGGCGCGAATGGTCCAGCCGCTGGCGCCGACCAGGTCGATCGGCGTCACCGGGCCGGCCGTCTTGCGCGGCGCGGAATTGGCCAGCGTGTTGTGGTCGATGAGGCCATGGTCCGGAAAGCGCCCACCGCTGCCGTTGATCTTGAAGTGCGCGTTGAAGTCGCTGATCGTGTTGTTCACGGCCACGAAATGATGGGCGTCGCCCGCCACGTGGAACGCATGCTCGCAGCGCGCGTCTATTGCGCAGGCGCCGCGCACGATCAGGTTCTCGAAGCGCCACCACGGGCCGGATACCGCGAAGCCCTCCACCGTGTCGAACTGGACGACCACCGAGCCATGGCGCTCGGCGCGCACGGTGATCGGCGCCTGCTCCGTGCCCGCGGCGAGCGCCGCCAGAACGGCGCCAAAGCGGTAGGTTCCGGGGAGCAGCGTGATCACGTCGCCCGGCTGCGCCGCCTGCATGGAGGCACGCACATCGGCCGGGCTGCCGGCGAATTTGCGCAGCCGGCGGCAACCCGGCGTGCGCCAGCAGGCCTGGTCGCTGGCTTGCGATGGCGGCATGGCCATGGCGCCGACGGAAAACGAGGGCATCGCGTACGGACCGGGTCTGCGGCGGTCGAGCGACAGCAAGCGCTCCTGCAGCCAGCTGCCGATGCCACTGACAAGCGGGTTGTGCCCCGCACTGCGCTGGCCGACGTATGGCCCCAGCGCGCGCGGCGCCACGCCCATTCCCTGCAGGTACAGCGCGGCCGCGGTCGTCACCGACAAGCCGAGCAGCGCCAGCAGCGAGGCATAGCGCAGCGCGCGCGCATTCATGCGGCCGCCGCTGCCGGCTTGATGGCGTGCCGCGCCATCAGGTCGTACATCGTGGGGCGGCTGATGCCCAGCAGCTCGGACGCCTTGACGATGTTGCCGTCCACCCGCGCGAGCACCTTGATGATGGCCTTGTACTCGGCATCGTCGCGCACCTGGCGCAGGTTGATCGGCTCGTCCTGTGCGGCGGTGTCGGGCAGGCCGAGGTCGTCGGCGCAGATCGATGAGCCGTCGGCCATGATGACGGCGCGCTTGATGCAGTTCTCCATCTCGCGCACGTTGCCGGGCCAGGACCAGGACTCGATCGCGGCCACCGCCTCGGGCGAAAAGTGCAGCGCCGCGCGCGACTCCTGGGCGCAGAACTTGTTCTTGAAGTGATGCGCGAGCAGGGCCGCGTCGCCGCTCCGTTCGCGCAGCGGCGGAATGTTCACCACGATCTCGGACAGGCGATAGTACAGGTCCTCGCGGAAGCGCCCCGCCGCGCACAGGTCCTTGAGCTTCTGGTGGGTCGCGCACACGATGCGCACGTCCACCGGGATCTCCTCGTGTCCGCCGATGCGCTCGATCACGCGCTCCTGCAAAAAGCGCAGCAGCTTGGCCTGCAGCGCCATCGGCAGGTCGCCCACTTCGTCCAGGAAGAAGGTGCCGCCGTGGGCCAGTTCCACCTTGCCCTTGGTCTGCTTGGCCGCACCGGTGAAGGCGCCCTTCTCGTAGCCGAACAGCTCGCTCTCGAGCAGGTTCTCGGGAATGGCTGCGCAGTTAATCGCCATGAAGCGCTGGCCGGCGCGGGGACTGAGCTGGTGCAGCGCGCGCGCCAGCACCTCCTTGCCGGTGCCGCTTTCACCGAGCAGCATCACCGAGGCCGAGGTAGGCGCGACCTTTTCGATGTTGCGGCACACCTTGAGCATGCCGGGGTCGCGGCTGATGACGCCGGCCAGCGGCGAGTCGGCCTGCAGCGTTTGCATGCGCCGGTTCTCCTGCTGCAGCGCGTGCAAGAAGAACGCGCGCTCGATCACCAGGTTCAGGATCACCGGGTCGCACGGTTTCTGGTGAAAGTCGTACGCGCCCATGCCGATCGCCTTGACCGCATGCGCGTGGTCCTGGTTGCCGGTGAGGACAATCACGCGCGTGTCTGGCGCCATCGCCAGGATCTGCTGCAGCGTGGCCAGTCCTTCGGTGGCGCCGTCCGGGTCGGGCGGCAGGCCCAGATCCATGGTCACCACCGCCGGCTCGTGGCGGCGCACCTGCGCCAGCGCGCTCTCACGGTCGTCCGCGACCACCACGTCGTAGGCATCCAGGCTCCACCTGAGCTGCTTCTGCAGCCCGGGATCGTCTTCGATGATGAGCAGTTTCGGTTTCGTTTGTGTCACAGCGCTTTCCTCTTCATGCGGCTTGTTCGATGGCCTGCGTCTCTTCCTGGTAGAGAGGCAGGACGACTTTGAAAGTGGTTCCGTGGGATGGCTTGCTGGTCACTTCCAGGCTGCCGCCCAGCTCGATGATGTATTCGCGGCTTTCGAACACGCCAATGCCCATGCCGGCCGACTTGGTGGACTCGAACGGCTTGAACAGGCGCTCGCGGATGAACTCGTCGCTCATGCCCGCGCCCGTGTCCGCGATTTCGACCAGCACGCCGGCGCCGCTCGCGCCCACGCGGATCACGACCTCGCCGCTCCGGGGCGTGGCTTCGATCGCGTTCTGGATCAGGTGGCCCACCACGCGCTCGAGGCGCTCGCGGTCGGCCAGCACGTACAGCCCGGCGCTTTTGATCTCAAGCCGCGGCCGCGGCTCGAACGCCGCCTTGAGCGCGACCGCCTGGCGCACCACCTGGTCCACCGCCAACGGCTCCGGGTTCTCGGGACGCCCAGCGCGGCCAAGCTTTTGCAGCAGCAGCTTCATCTTCTGCACCGAATAGCTGACCGTTTCCTGCATGTCGCGCTGGAATTCGGGATTGTCGCGATGGCGCTCGGCGTTGGCGTTCATCAGCGACAGCTGCGCCACCAGGTTCTTCAGGTCGTGCACCACAAAGGTGGACATGCGGTTGAACGACTCGAACTGGCGCGCCACCATCAGCGCGTTGGCGGCATCCTGCTGCGCCAGGTAGCTGGCCGCCTGGCTGCCGGCGATGCCGAGCAGGTCGATCACTTCCCAGTTCAGCTTGACCGGGCTGCGCGCGTTTTGCAGCAGCACGAAGCCGAACAGCTTGCCCTGCAGGACCAGCGGGACCACCAGCCAGCCACGCGGGAAGCTTTCCACCCATGCCGGCAGCGCCAGCCCTTCGTAGCGCTCGGGGTAGCGCGCGCACTCGTGCAGGTCCACCACCCACTGCGTCGATTCGAGGAACTGGCAGAACGGCGACGCGTCCGGCTCGCGCGCGGACACCGCGGGGACGTGCCAGTAGGCGACCGGTTCGAATACGCCGCCATCGCGCCGCTTCCACAACACGCCGCCGGGGCTTTCGACCAGCGCGGCCACGGCCTCGATCGCGCGTTCGGCCAGGCCCGGCCCCGGCTCGGACAGGGTGCGCGTGAAGCGCATCCATTCCTCGCGGTAGTCGTAGTTGTAGCGGTAGAAGTGCTTGCTGATGAAGACCTTGAGCCAGGAGCGGAAGGCGCCGGAGAACAGGATCCCGGCCAGCAGCACCAGCGCGCCGAACAAGAAGGTCACCTGCATCACCGTGCCCCAGCTGCCGCCGAAAAAGCGCAGGTAGTAACCGGCCGATCCCATGGCGAGCAGGTAGATGCTCGACCCAAACAGCGCGGCCGAGTGGAACATCACGCGGCGCGACACCGCCAGCGGCGTGGACCACGATTTGCTGCGCCCGACCGACACCGCCAGGAGCGGCACCGTGAGCGCGTTGACGACGCCGCGCGCGGCCCACACGTCCGGGTGCGTCTCGTGGAACAGCATGGTATGACTGTACAGGTAAAAGTCGTAGGCGAACATGCCGCCGATGCCAAGACAGGCAAACTTGATGGCCCAGCGTTCCTGCGCCGACTTGTTGCGGTACACCTGCTCGACCAGCAGCATGCCGTACACCGCAAACACGACATGCGCGGCGACGGTGGGCATGAGCCCGAAGCGCGCGAACAGCGGCAGGTTCCAGTAGCCGGCCAGGGTTGCAGCCAGCATCAGCACGTACAGACAGCCGCCCGCGAACCACGATGGCCGCAAGCCGAACGGCAGGCGGCTGCGCGGATCGCGGTAGTGCCCATGCAGGCCCGCCAGGAAGACCGACCAGCCGGCATCGCGCAGGATTTCCAGCACGCCGGTCATGGCCGACCACATCACCATGCGCGAGGCAGCCCAGCCCAGTGCGGCGGCCCACGCGGCCGACAGCAAGCAGGCGGCAGTGAGCGCGCGGCCGTGGTTGCGGCCGCGCCAGCGTGTCATCATCGGCACGCCGAGCACCAAAAAGCAAACGGCGGCCAGCGCGTAGCTATAGGCGGCGATACTCGTCACGATGCACCATCAGGAAAAATAGCGGCATGCGCCGGGATGGCGCAGCCAGGCAAAGCAGTTCGTTGCGCGGGCCGCTACGGGCAGCCCGCCGTGTTACATCAGCGCCCGCTGCGGAACAGCACCACCTTGAGGGTGTCGATCAGGATCAGCATGTCCAGGAACAGGCTGTTGTTCTTCACGTAGTACAGGTCGTACTGCAGCTTTTGCAGCGCGTCCTCGGCCGAGGAGCCGTACCCGTAGCGCACCTGCGCCCAGCCGGTGATGCCCGGCTTGATGCTGTGGCGGACGTTGTAGTACGGGACCACCTCGATCAGCTGCTCGACGAAGTACGGGCGCTCCGGGCGCGGGCCGACGAACGACATCTCGCCCTTGAACACGTTGACGATCTGCGGCAGCTCGTCGATACGGGTCTTGCGCATGAGGTTGCCCACGCGGGTAACGCGCGGATCGTTCTGCGCCGCCCACTGCGGCTTGCCGCCTTTTTCGGCGTCGGCGCGCATGCTGCGGAATTTGTGCACGCGGAAGGTCCTGCCGTCCTTGCCCACGCGCTCCTGCGAATAGAACACCGGGCCGCCGTCCTCGAGCTTGACCGCGATCGCGGCCAGCAGCATCAGCGGGAAGGTCAGCGCCAGGATGATTGCGCTGCACACCAGGTCGAACGAGCGCTTCATGAAGGTGCGCACGAAGCTCTGGTCGAAGCCGCCGCCGAACACCAGCCAGCTCGGCTGCAGCGAATCGACGCGGATCTGGCAGGTCTCGCGCTCGAAGAAGGTGGCGGCGTCGGTCACCTTCACGCCCTGCAGTTTGCAGTCGAGCAGTTCCTTGATCGGCAGACCCGAGCGGCGGTTCTCGACCGAGACCACGATCTCCTCGACCCCGTGCTTCTTCGCCATCGACAGCAGCGAGTCGCCGTCCTTCATCTTGAGCAGGTTCGACGCCGGCACGCACAGCTCTTCCGACTCGGTCTGGATGAAGCCGGCGATCTTGTAGCGGTGGTAGCGCGAGCTCTGCCCCGCCAGGTCGCTGCACTCCTTGGCCAGCGGGCCGCCGCCGAGGAACATGATGCGCGACTGCAGGAAACGCAGCTCGGAGGTCTTCAGGAAGATCATCCGCGCCACCGCAATGCCGGCGGCTGCAATCGCGAACACCAGCAGCAGGATGCTGCGGCCGAACGACAGGTCCGGCGCCAGGTAGAACACCAGCGTCAGGATGAAAAAGCCCATCACGAACGAGGGCATCAGCTGCATCAGGAACGAGTTGCGCGAAGTCCCCTCGCCAAAATTGAGCTGGTACATGCCCATTGCGCTCATGCTGAAGATGACCGCGGTCGCAAACGCGATCGCCGAGGTGAAAAAATGGTGCAGGTGCTCGGCCGAGAGCACTTCGCCCGAGCCGATGTGGCGCACTGCCGCGCCGGCATAGGCGGAGCCCATCAGCACCAGCAGCTCCACGAACAGGAGTACAAATACGATCTTCGACACATAGTGATTAGATATCCTAAGCACGTCAGCCTCCGGAATACTTTCTTGCTTCGTTTGTTACTGTGGCACGCCGGGCGCGTTTCCTTGCCGTGCGAGGTCGCGGACGTACCAATCCATTGCCTGTTTCAAGCCTTCCCCGATCCGGTGCGTCGGCACGTAGCCGAGCAGCGCGGCGGCCTTTGAAATATCTGCCTGCGAATGCCGTACGTCGCCTGGCCGGAAGTCGACGTATTGCGGCGCGTGCGCAGCCACGTGCGGGAACCGTTCGCGCAGCAGCTCGCGCATCATCTGGTACAGCTGGTTGAGCGTGGTGCGGTCGTTCAGCGCCACGTTGTACACCTGGTTGGCCGCGTCCTTGTCCGCCAGCGCGGCGAGCAGGTTGGCCTGCACCACGTTGTCGATGTAGCAGAAGTCGCGGCTGGTCTCGCCGTCGCCGTTGATACGCAAGGGCGTGTTGCGGATCAGCGCGGCGATCCACTGCGGGATCACGGCGGCATACGCGCCATTCGGATCCTGGCGCGGGCCGAACACATTGAAGTAGCGCAGCCCGATCGACTCCATGCCGTAGGTGCGGCCGAATACGTTCGCGTACAGCTCGTTCACGTACTTGGTCACGGCGTACGGCGACAGCGGATTGCCGATCTGGTGCTCGATCTTGGGCAGCGCCGGATGGTCGCCGTAGGTCGAGCTCGAGGCGGCATAGACGAAGCGCTTCACACCGGCGTCGCGCGCTGCGACCAGCATGTTCAGGAAACCGGTGATGTTGGTCTCGTTGGTGCCGATCGGGTTGTCGATCGAGCGCGACACCGAGCCCAGCGCCGCCTCGTGCAGCACATAGTGGACGCCTTCGCAGGCGCGGTGGCAATCGGCCAGGTTGCGGATGTCCGCTCCGATGAACGTGAAGTTCGCCCACAGGGTGGCGCCGACGAGGTCGCGGACCTGGTCCAGGTTGCGCTGGTGGCCGGTGGCGAAGTTGTCCAGGCCGGTCACGCGCTGGCCCAGGCGCAGCAGCGCTTCCACCAGGTTCGAGCCAATAAAGCCGGCCGCGCCGGTGACCAGCCAGTGGTAGCGGTGTGCGCGCAGGTGCTGCTCGACGTCGTTGATCTTGTTCACTTTGTCAGACACTTTCCAGGTAACGCCAGGGTTGATGCCGGCTGCCGCCCCTGTCATCAAGGCGGGGGCAGCCGCAAATCGCGGTGCTTACAGGCGCCAGACGCAAAAGCCGGCTTCCTTGATCGCCTTCGGGTCGAACTGCGACTTCACGTCGATGAAGCAACCGCCTTCGTTGAGCCGGGACTCGAAATCGACCAGCGAACGGGCCAGCACTTCCTTGTGCGGCACCGCCACGATCAGCGCATCGGCCTTGGGCAGGCTGTCCCAGCTTTCCAGCTTGATGCCGTACTCGTGCTGCGCTTCCTCGGCGTCGGCCACCGGGTCGTGCACGTGCACGTCGCAGCCGTAGCTCTCCAGCTCGTGCACGATGTCGGCCACCTTGGAGTTGCGCAGGTCCGGGCAGTTCTCCTTGAAGGTCAGGCCCACCACGTTGACCTTGGAGCCCTTCACGTGAAAGCCGCTGGAGATCATGCTCTTGACCGTTTTCTCGGCCACGAACTTGGCCATGCCGTCGTTGATGCGGCGGCCCGCCAGGATCACCTGTGGGTGGTAGCCGATCATCTCGGCCTTGTGGGTCAGGTAGTAGGGATCGACGCCGATGCAGTGGCCGCCCACCAGGCCCGGACGGAACGGCAGGAAATTCCATTTGGTGCCGGCGGCCTTGAGCACTTCCAGGGTGTCGATGCCGACCTTGTCGAAGATGATCGCCAGCTCGTTCATCAGGGCGATGTTCAGGTCGCGCTGGGTGTTCTCGATCACCTTGGCCGCCTCCGCCACCTTGATGCTCGAGGCGCGGTGCACGCCGGCGGCCACGACCGACTCGTACAGGCCGGCCACGCGCTCGAGCGTCTCGTCGTCGTCGCCCGAGACCACCTTCAGGATCGTGGTCAGCCGGTGCTCCTTGTCGCCGGGGTTGATGCGCTCGGGCGAGAAGCCGACGTGGAAGTCGTCCTTCCACTTCAAGCCGGAATGCTTTTCCAGCAGCGGAATGCAGACTTCTTCGGTCGCGCCGGGGTAGACGGTCGATTCATACACGACGATCGCGCCGCGCTTCATGTGGGCGCCAACGGTGCGGCTGGCGCCTTCGAGCGGCGTGAAATCGGGGTTGTGGGCGATGTCCACCGGGGTGGGCACGGCCACCACGATATAATCGGCCTGCCCCAGCATGGCGGGATCGGTGGTCACCTCCAGGTGGCGCGATGCCTTCAGCTCCTCGGTGGAAACCTCGCCGGTCGGGTCCACAAAGCGTTTGTAGTTCTCGACCTTGGTGGCGGACAGGTCAAAGCCGATCGTCCTGCCCTTTTTGCCGAATTCCACTGCCAGCGGCAAGCCGACGTACCCCAGACCTACTACTGCGACGACCTCATCTGCTTTCATGTTCGGTTCCGTTCTCAAAAGAGTTTCACAAGTGCAAGCCTTTGACATCACGCCGCGATCGGCGCCGATCTCATCGAGATTGTCAAAACTGCACTACTTAAATCCTTGTTTCGATGTCAAAAAGATACTAACGGCACTGCGCGGATGCTTCGCCATGGTGGTCGTGGCGGCGTCGATCCTGAGCATGAACATCGCTGTCGCGTCGCTTCATCACAACAGTTAGTTGCCTGAAACACGCAGCTGCCGAAAAAATATCCCGTTATTTCGGATGGACGAGGTTGCTCCGTTCCCCGCGCGAGATTGTCAAATCATCTCTGGCTTATCGGAAACAACGGTGCAATAGTAGCATTTTCTAAAATTCAAGTTCCGGGACGAATTGAATCGTGCGCACCCCCTGGCTGTTGAGCTAATCGTAGTTCTTGAGCTCAACTGGACGGCGCACGATTGAACGCGTGGGAAGGCGGGAGGAAACGGATTGCACGGGCCGGCTGGGCGTGGCCGCGTGCGCTTGGAAGAGGTTGGGTCAGGCCTTGATGGCGGTACAGCCCTTGCTGGCCTGGGCGGCCCCGATCGCGGCGACCTCGCCCTTGGCCTTGGCGACTTCGGCCGCGTAATCGCCGGTAAACAGGCTGGCGGGCACCAGCACCCAGAACACGAAGGCGGCATCGACATTTGCCTTCTTTTCCTGCTTCGCCGAAAAATCCTGCAACCTGGCCTTGGCGTCGGTCATGCGCTCAGCCAGCTGGGCGCACTCGCTGGCCATGTAGGGCTCGTTGGAAACGAAACTCGGTTCGATCTTCGCGGGCCGGGTCGCACAACCTGCCGCGGCTGCCAGCACACCGGCTGCGGCAATCAGCTTTTTCATGACTCCTCCGGATAAATTGTCATCGCGATAATGATCCGATGCTACATTCGCGCGCGAGAAGCTGTCGCGCGGTAACGCAAACGCGGGCGCGCTGTTCGGAAACGCGAGCAGGTGCAGCGTCCCCTCAGGGAGCAGCATCGCTCACTTACCTGTTAACAGCGGAGCCACGGGCGGTCGCACTCCGGAAAGAACGGCGCAGGTGCTTGTCTTCGGCTGAGCTTATGGGCAGACCGGCGCGCCAACCTGATATCCGAGTGATTCTGCGCTGACGATCGAAGGTGACGTCGGTAGCGAAAAATTCATCGCTACCAGCGAAAGCAAGGTTCGGTAGGGAACCGGATCGCAATCAGAGGAATTGCCCGTGCGACAGATTCGGACACGGACGAGCCGGATGCAACTGGGGTTGTTCGGATCCGCGAGGCAAGTCTGACGGTTACGAGACGGGCAACTAGGCAAGGACGTGATGGGTGTCATCGTCAGGGAGCCGTCGGACTGTCGCGCCAGTGAAAGATAGTCGATTTTTACGTTTGCGTCCGTGATCGGATCACCCCATGCAAGGGTTCCAGCAGTCGACCTGAACAGTGCCTGCTGGCGTACCCGAGCCATTGCGTCGCTGTCGCGCCAATCGGTGTTGGCTGCCGCGCGCGCCGCATTCTTCGTTACCATTGGCAATGTATTGAGAATGTACATCGCCCTGGACGTCTCGATGATGCCGAGTACGAAGGTCAAAAAGACGATCGCAACGAGTGCAAACTCGACAGCGACGAGACCTTTCTGTGCAGAGCGCGGGGTCAGGTCAAAATCAGATTTGCCTTGCATCTCAATCCCCAACGTAGTTCGTGGTGACAGCGGTCTGGATGAGCAGCGAGTCCGTGTTGAATAACCCATACGTCAGGTTTGGAAAGAAGATGTCTGTCACACTCATCTCGATCGACACCGAGACCTTCTTCGGCACGAACTGTCCAGCGCACGGGTAGAAGACGTCACATACGACATTGATTTGCGGACTGTATAGTCCACCAGGTCTTAATTCCGCAATCTCATCGTTGGCGATTTTTCTGGCGATCGCAGCGACCGGGTTGTCGGCCCCACCGCCCACAGGCGGTACCCGCATCTCGGTGACAGTAGCCGCGGCAAGGAAGCGTGCCGCATCATGCGCTGCTTTTTGCGCGACCGTGTAATGCCAGAAGAAGCGCGCAAGAAACAGGCCTGCGCCGAGCAGAAGCACAAGAAATGGGAGCCAGAGGGCCAACTCGACAGCGGCCACACCCCTCGATGAGGCAGAAGACGGGATAGAAGCTTTCATTTGAATATCTCCACATTCCCACCTGCGAGATCATCGGTAATCGCGCCGGCGAACTCCGCGAGAACCGCGGTGGAAGTGGCCGGCACCGTCATGAAAAACCTCCCGATCCCAACAACGTCAGCGCTCGAGCCACTGATCGGGCATCTCAGAAGCGGTACGTTCAGCACCCGCCGGTACTTCAGTCCGGGTCGATGCCCAGCGCTTGGCTGCGTCGAGAACGCGCCTGACAGATAAGGCGTTGCGGTTCCGGATGGGTAGGACGACTTAAAGTTTGTCAGTAGCGAATACAGATCATGCGCAACAGTTGAGGTCGCTCCAAACGTGGTGTATCCGTTGAGCGGCTCTGGCTGCCCTGGTACGTAGGAGGACCAGGGGACCGCGCGGGCGTATGCCCAGAGAGGGACGTAGTTCGGGTTGTCGGAAGTAACCCAAGTCGCGTTTGCGCTTGTGTAGGACCTGACATTGCTATCCGGCGGCGCCGCGTTCGGATTGCATGAGCCATTGTATTGGTCGAACCGGGAGTTCAGGTGAGCGGCGAGTGAGCTGAGTGGAAAAGGCTGTTGGATCGCGATTCTGCCGCCCGACAAGGTCGGTGCCGCGACAGTACCCGCACACACATGAGGACCGACAATGGACAAAGAAAAGTTCGACGCAGAGGCGGCCTGACCCGGCGCGCCAACCGGGTCAACCAATGTCGGATTGAGGCTCATGAGGTCGTAGGTCAAGCCGCGGCGAAATCCAAACTCAACCAACTCGACATTGCTGGTGTATGCGTGCTGCGAAGCCGGCGAGTCCGGATCCACGGCGCAAACCCCCAACGGTGTGACATCGAGCGACGCACGTCCTGCGACGGCAACCTGACGCACGCTGACGGAGCGGACCGCCGGGTTAAAGATGGGCATGAAGGTCAGCTTCACCGCGCCGCTGATCGCGGCCAGTCCGCTGGTGTCAACCATCGCGTACAGCAGCCCTTGGGGGGCCGCAGCCGCGGTCCCGGCATCGACCCAACCTTGCGCTCCATCGGATGACTTGCTGAACTTGATGGCACTGTCGCTCCAGTCCATGGCGGCACCGTAACCGTACTTCAGGCTCCGGACCACACCGCTTGCCGCAGCAACGGCGTTACTGATTCCGCGAGGAGTGCCATCCAGGTTCCTGGCTGCCGCCAACGCCGCCATGTCGGCAACGTTTTCCATCTCAACCTTGCGGTTGTAGACCTGGGAAAGGTCGAGGGACATTCCAAGGGCGGCCAGCATCACGATGATGAAACCAAACATCATCACATGAACTGTACCGTTCTGAAATCCAGTAGCAAACCTGTGCTCCACGTTCCCCTCCCCATTGCGAGGCGACAACTTAACTACTGTCAACATTGCCGATTCTAGGCGCAGGAATATCGGCTTTGTTGACATGGCACAATTGCTGCTGGGGTTCGTGCGACGGAGGAGACAACTGACTTCGCGCAGATCTACGCCCGAGATTTCGCATTGAACGGCGTTGTGTTCTCACTACCTGGTTTCGTCAGCTTGCCTTGAATCTTCAGAGCGAGCGGGAGCAGAGCGAGTGGATCGGGGTGGCAGCGATCACGCTTGGTGTAACCCGGCCGTAGCCCGGCGTCTTCCCGGTCGAGGAACCGGAAGGCAAATCAGGGCCTTTTGCTACAGTCACCGAGGCCGAGAGGATCCGCGGGGCGTTCGTTTCGCGGAGCGAGGTGGAAGCGACGCTGATCCATGACTTGCTACAGCGTTATGAGGGCGAGGTACTCCCAACCAAACGCGGTCACGCGGCAGATCGATCGCGGCTGAAAACGCTCGACCACGCTTTCGGCGCGTTCCGCCTAGCGAGCCTGACATCGGCGCATGGACGGACGATCCTCTCGAATTGGATCGCGCGGTCGCGCAGCCCCCTGTAACTCGAGAAGCCACGGGAGTCTGGCGGCGCCTGTGGCGGCAACTCTTGTGACGGCACCGCCAAAGAAGGAGTCCGCGAAACCCAAGGCGGCAAAAGTGGGTTACGGAATTTAGAGAGCTGCGATTTCGTCCAGAAGCTTAGGATCGCGGTCTATCAGGCTTAGCAAGATTGCAGCCTGAGCATTTGGTTTGGATATTCCCTGTTCCCAGTTCTTGATAGTCCGCGGCTCAGTGCGTAGTTTAAGCGCGAACACCGGCTGCGATACATGAAGCTTTGCGCGTACTGCTCGCACCTTGGCCGCAGTCATCTCCGGCGGGGCCTTGCGGGCAACCTCCGTTTTACGAAGCGTAACTTTGCCTTCGCGCGCCCCTTCCAGGGCGTCGAGACCTTCCATCAGCTCAGCAAAAATATTTCGTTTAGTCATTTTTCGGCACTCCTGGCCTTGATTTCCGACTCCAGGCGTTGCTTCAACGCCTTGCGCTCGTCTGCAGTAAGGTCGTCTGCCTCGTCTTTGTCGTAGACGGTGAACAGCCAGAACTGGTCTTCAGCATCTTTCCAAAAATAGATAACACGGCGACCTCCCCGCTTTCCCTTGCCGCGTCGCTCGTCGGCATACCTGATTTTCCGCAGCCCCCCGGTCCCCTTGATAACGTCCCCGGCCTCGGGGTTCTTCATCAGCTCGTTCTGCAGATCCTTGAACGAGCCGTCATCGAAGTAAGTGTCACGCAGGCGCTGGAATGGGGGGAGCTCAATAAACGTGGCTTTCATGTAGTGTACCCAAGTTGGAGACGCTTTGGTTAGATTTTCTAAACAGTGTTGAGGAAATCGTTTCGGTTGCACAGCCACAATGTCTTTTTGTCATCTCGATGCTGCCGAGCAAGACTATTCCAGAATGCAGAGGCGCGAGCCAACCTTGATGGGTCCGCCGTCGTCGAATGAACTGCCGAGGGAGGAGGTAGGTTTATCCTCGACTCAGTAACAGCTAGGTCGAAGGATGAGTTGCCGGCGCAGACTGTCGGGCTGTTCGGTGGAGCGCGATCGTCCAGACAGCCGTGACAAGGGGGCCTGTTGGCAGCCCCGGCGTCTCCGAAAGGATCCGTAGAGCTTGTTTTAGCCCTATTTGATCACATTCTTCTCGGCTCGTACCAGCCGCTTGGCGGCAACCGCGGCCAGCATGTGTCGGTGGGATCGGCCGCAGATCCAGCACGCAGCGATCTTTGAACTATTTACCGAGCGGTTGCGCGCGTTAGATCTTGCACATTCCCCTGGACTGACCTTTAGAGTGAACTCTGCGCTAGCCACAAATTTGCCACACTTCGTGTGCCAAAAAGCGCGGGAAATAGCTCAACAGTGCACACCACTGTTGAGGTTAGGTCTTTGAATTTATAGGAGAAAATCTGGCGCGGCTGGCGGGGATCGAACCCACGACCCTTGGCTTCGGAGGCCAATACTCTATCCACTGAGCTACAGCCGCTGAGGGGAACTGCGAAGTGATGCGAAGCATACAGTAAATCCGCCCTCCCCGTCCATGGAAACTGCCGCCGCTCGACTGAATTGCGTTCCAAAAGGTTGACGGAGGGTCTATAATCGGCCGTTTAGCGGCAGTTGCAAGCTGGCATCGATGCCCGCGCACGGGCCGGCGGACAGGTTTTTTTAATTGTTGTATTAAGGAAATCATGAGCGACGAACACAAAGAACATCAATCCTTCATCCGGACCCCGAAGCAGCTCATCGCCGTGGTCGCTGGTTTCTTCCTTGTAATCATCATCGGCATCATCCTGCTGGTCACCTACGCCACCAGCAGCAAGCTGACCGGCGCCGGTACCGAAAGCCAGAGCCCCGAGGCAGTCGCCCAACGCATCCAGCCGGTGGCCGAGCAGGGCTACACGCTGAAGGACACCAACGCGCCGAAGGTGTTGCAGACCGGCGAAGCCATCTACAACACCACCTGCGCCGCCTGCCACGGCACCGGCGCGGCTGGCGCACCGAAGTTCGGCGACGCCGGCGCATGGGGCGCACGCATTGCTCAAGGTTTCGACACCCTGGTCCAGCACGCCACGCAGGGCATCCGCGCGATGCCGGCCAAGGGCGGCAATCCTGACCTGTCCGACGTCGAAGTCGCTCGCGCCGTCGCTTACATGGCCAACAAGGCTGGCGCCGACTTCAAGGAGCCGGAAGCGCCGGCCGGTGCAGCCGCAGCGGCCAGCGCCCCTGCAGAAGCAGCCCCGGCAGCAAGTGCTCCGGCAGCCGCAGCGGCACCGGCAGCGGCTCCTGCCGCAGCTGCAGCCCAGCCGAAAGCGGCCTCGGCCGACGCCGGCAAGGCGCTGTACAGCTCGACCTGCCAGGCTTGCCACGGTGCCGGTATCGCCGGCGCGCCGAAGTTCGGCGACAAGGCCGCCTGGGCCCCGCGCATCAAGCAAGGTAGCAACGTCCTGTACGACCACGCCATCAAGGGCTTCCAGGGCAAGGCCGGCGTGATGCCGCCGAAAGGTGGCTCGACCGCCTCGGACGACGAGGTCAAGGCAGCCGTCGATTACATGGCGGCCGCAGCGAAATAACCTGCACGTCCCGCCCAAAAAACCGCCCTCGCACGGGCGGTTTTTTTTCGTGCTCATTCTTTTAACGGCCAATAGAAAAACATCAAAATTGACATTTTGGACAAATAATATTTGTTAAATTTCAGATAAAGTTGTGTTGTATTTGGGCAAAAAATTGAACAGCTTGAGATAATTTCCTGTGCCAAACAATTTCCATGGCGTAACCTAAAAGGACTCCACAGTGGCCGCTTTCGCGAAAAGCCACGGCAACAAGTCCTGAAGAGATCGCCATGAAATTTCCACTGCACACATCGGCAGGCAGGGTGCTGCCAGCCATCCTTCTCGCCTCCTCGCTGGCCGCTTGCGGCGGCGGCTCGGATCCACAGGCAGGCAATGCCACCGTCCTCGCGGCTGAGGTAAGCAACGGCACAGCCACCACCACCGCCTCCGGCACCTCTGCCGCCGTCCAGGGCGTTCTCACCGACGTGCGGTTCGAGAACACCAACCCGCTGGTGGCTCAGGCCAACGTCCCGGTCACCTTCGGCCAGGTGTTCGCGCAAGGCGCGCTCAATCCGGCCGATGGCCTGGTCGGCCGCCTCCCGGACGGCACGACCGTCCCGCTGCAGGTGGACGTCAAGGCCCTGCACGCAGACGGCTCGGTGCGCCATGCGGTCATCTCCGCGGTGCTGCCGAGCCTGGCGGCCGGGCAAACCAATTCCATGTCGCTGGTGAAGTCCGGCACCGCCGCCAGCGCCGGCACGTCCACCCCCGACGACCTGCTGGGCGCCGGCTTTTCGGCCTCGGTGCACGCCACCATCAACGGCGTGCGCTACGAGGCTTTCGCCGACGACCTGCTCAAGGAAGGCCCGTACCAGACCTGGCTGTCCGGTCCCGTTGCCAGTGAGTGGCAAGTGTCCGCCCCGCTCACCGCGGCCGACGGCACCAGGCACCCGCACCTCTCCGCCCGCTTCGCGATACGCTGGTACCCGGGCGCGAGCAAGGCGCGAGTGGACGTCACGGTCGAAAACGACTGGGCCTACGAGCCGAACCCGCAAAACATCACCTACGACGCGAGCGTGCTCGTCGGCGCGAAAGAGGTGTATGCCAAGACCGGCCTGAACCACCTGAACCACGCCCGCTGGCGCAAGGTCTTCTGGTACAACGGCACTGCGCCAGAGGTGAACGTCAAGCACAACGCGGCTTACCTGATCGCCACCCGCGCACTGCCCAACTACGACCAGACCGTCACCATCCCCGAGGCCAGGCTGGCCGCGCTGCAGACCAGGTGGACCGGCGCGATCACCGAGCCGATGGGCATTGGCCTGGCCACCGCGTACATGCCGCAGACTGGCGGGCGCGACGACATCGGCCTGTTGCCCGGCTGGGCCGCGACCTGGCTGCTCTCGATGGACAAGCGCGCACGCGACGTCACGCTGGGCACCGCCGACGGCGCCGGCAGCTGGTCCGCGCACTACCGCGACAAGAACACCGGCCGCCCGGTCAGCCTGATCGACTACCCGTACATGACGATCCTGGGCCGCATCGGCGACACCTACAACCCGGTCACGAAAAAGTACGAAGCCTTCCCGGCCTGCGCCAGCAGCACCGCGTGCACCACGCCGTACACGCACGACAGCGCGCACACGCCGAACCTGGCCTACCTGCCCTACCTGCTCACCGGCGACTACTACTACCTGGAAGAGCTGCAGTTCTGGGCGATGTGGGCGGCGTTCTCGTCCAACCCGGGCTACCGCCAGAACGTGAAGGGCCTGGTGCTGGCCGACCAGGTGCGTGGCCAGGCCTGGACCATGCGCACGGTAGCCGAAGCGGCCTACATCACGCCCGACAACGACCGGCTGAAGGCGCACTTCACGCAGATCGTCAACAGCAACCTGGACTGGTTCAACCAGACCTACACCAACAACGCATCGGCGAACCAGCTCGGCATCATCGTCAACGGCTACTCGCTGGTGTACAACAACGGCACCGGCATGGCGCCGTGGCAGGATGACTTCTTCACCTCCGCGATCGGGCACGCGGCCGAACTGGGCTTTGCGAAGGCGCAGCCGCTGCTGGCGTGGAAGTCGAAGTTTCCGGTCTCGCGCATGACCGCCGACGGCGCGTGCTGGGTGGACGGCTCGATCTACACACTGATCGTGCGCGATTCCTCCACCAGCCCGTACTACGCGACCATGGGACAGGCCTACAAGACCAGCCACACGGCCACGTTCAACGCCCTGTCCTGCGCCAGCGCCGAGATGGCCACCGCGCTCAAGCTGAAGGTCGGCGAGATGACCGGCTACTCGGCCGAGGCGACCGGCTACCCGTCGAACCTGCAGCCGGCGCTGGCCTACGCGGCCGACGCGCTGGGGGCACCCGGCAAGAGCGCGTGGACGGTGTTCATGAACCGCTCGGTCAAGCCGAACTACGGCCTGGCGCCGCAGTTCGCGATCGTGCCGCGTTGATCCGCGGCGCCAACGTAGGGTGGGCAGCTTCGCTGCCCACGCGTCCAACAAGGGGATGCGCTCGGGCCAGGCGAGCATTGGCTGAACGCGTGGGCAGAAACCTGCCCACCCTACCGTGACCGGCCTGCCTTGTTCGATTGCTACCGTTACAAACGCTTACGGCTTTTCTTGCAGGCAGCGCGTAACCTCGGCCGTTTTCCCTGTTCAAGATTGCCGCCTCGCAGCGGTTTGTCATTCGATCATGAAACACCGAAACGTCCTCATTTTCCCCGCCCTGCTCCTGGCCGCCGCTTCCGCATCCGCCGCAACCTTGTCGGTGGGCCCCGGCAAAAGCTACGCCACGCCGTGCCGCGCGTTCGCGGCAGCCAAATCGGGCGACATCGTCGAGATCACCGGCGGCGTCACCTACAGCGGTGACGTGTGCGCTATTTATCCCAGCAACCTGACCATCCGCGGCGTGAACGGCCGCCCGAAGATCGACGCGGCCGGCAAGAACGCGCTCGGCAAGGGCACCTGGGTGATCGAAGGCAGCAACGTCACCGTGCAGAACGTCGAGATGGTCGGCGCCAAGGTGCCGGACCAGAACGGCGCCGCGCTGCGCCTGGAAGGCACCAACTTCACGCTGCGCCAGGCCTTTTTGCACGATAACGAGAACGGCATCCTCAGCAACCCCAACACCAACAGCAGCATCACCATCGAGTACAGCGAGTTCGGCCACAACGGCTATGGCACCGGCTACACGCACAACCTCTACATCGGCAACGTGGCCAGCCTGACCTTCCGCTACAACTACTCGCACGACGCCAACGGCGGCCACAACCTGAAGTCGCGCGCGCGCACCAACATGATCGCGTACAACCGCTTCTCGAGCCTGGCGCCGGGCGAGACCGGCAGCACGGCTGCGGGCAAGCCGAGCTACGAGATCGACCTGCCGAATGCGGGCAGCTCCTACATCATCGGCAACGTGATCGAGCAGCCGGCCGCCAACAGCAATCCGAATATGATCGCGTATGGCGAGGAAGGCGCAACCAATCCGGCGCAGGACCTGTACGTGGTGAACAACACGTTCCTGAACGATTACACCGGCGGCGGCACCTTCGTGCTGATGGGGAGCGGCGTCACGCGCGGCGCGCTCCTGCAGAACAACATCTTCAGCGGCGTGGGCGCCGTGACCAACCAGAGCGCGGCAGTCCAGAAGACCAACTACCGCGGCACCAGCGTGGCCTTCGTGGACCGCGCGCACTACGACCTGCATCCGGTGTCGAACGTTCTCATCATCAACGCCGCGTCGGCGCCGGGCTACGCAACCAGCGGCGTTTCGCTCAACCCAGGTGCGCAATACCAGCACGTCGCGTCAAGCGTGGCGCGCCCGGTCGTGGGCGCGCTCGACATCGGCGCGTACGAGGCCACGTCGCCGTAAGGTGCCCCCGGTTCCATTCGGCCAGCCTGGCTTTATACTCGGGCGTATGGACATCTCCCCCGTTACGCTCCTGGGCTCCCGTGTTCGGCTGGAGCCGCTCACCCTCCAGCATGTGCCGGCGCTGGCCCGCGCTGGCCTGCATCCGGAACTGTGGCGCCTGCAGCCGCGGCCCATTGACACCGAAGCGGACATGCGCGCCTATGTGCGCGCGGCGCTCGACGACCAGGCGCGCGCGGCCAGCCTGCCATTCGCCGTGGTCGACCTGGCGAGCGGCACGGTGATCGGCTCGACGCGGTTCATGGACATCGCACCGGCCCACCGCCGCGTCGAGATCGGCGCCACCTGGTACACGCCTTCATTCCAGCGCAGCGGCGCCAACGTGGAATCGAAGCTCCTGCTGCTCACGCACGCATTCGAAACGCTGGCGGTGCAGAAGGTCGTGTTCAAGACCGAGGCGCACAATGCGCAGTCGCGCAAGGCGATCCTCGCGCTCGGTGCGCTCGAGGAAGGCACCTTGCGGCGCCATCTCATCGCCGACAACGGCAGGCCACGCGACATGGTGTACTTTTCGATTCTCGACGACGAGTGGCCAAACGCAAAGGCGCGCCTGCGCGAGCGGCTCGCGCGCTACCCATCACCAACCCGTCGTTCCCGCGAAGGCGGGAATCCATGCTGAAGCCGAGCCGCCAGCAACCGGGCCGCAGTCCGATTAACTCAGCATGGGTCCCCGCCTGCGCGGGGACGACGTCTTTCCGGTAACGACAAAAAAATAGGGCTGCCGAAGCAGCCCTCTACTCTTGCGCTGACGCGCTTACCAGATGATCACGCGATCCTTCGGTGCGACGTACATCTTGTCGCCCGGCTTGACGCCGAACGCGTCATAGAAGCCCGGCTGGTTCTTCACCGTGCCGTTCGCGCGGTACTGGCCCGGCGAGTGCGGATCGACCTTCACCTGCACGATCTGCTGCTGCTCGCGCATCTTGGTGCGCCACACCTGCGCCCAGCCCATGTAGAAGCGCTGGTCGCCGGTCAGGCCATTGATCACCGGCGCCTTCTTGCCCTTCAGCGAGAGCTTGTAGGCCTTGTACGCGATCGCCAGGCCCGAGTTGTCGGCGATGTTCTCGCCCAGGGTCAGCGAACCGTTCACGTGGTAGCCCGGCAGCGGCTCGAAGGCGCTGTACTGCTCGACCAGCATCTTGGTCTTGGCCTCGAAGTTCTTGTGGTCGGACGCGGTCCACCAGTCGCGCAGGTTGCCGTTGCCGTCGTACTGCGCGCCCTGGTCGTCGAAGCCGTGGCTGATCTCGTGGCCGATCACGGCGCCGATGCCACCGTAGTTAACCGCGTCATCGGCGCTGGCGTCGAAGAACGGCGGCTGCAGGATCGCAGCCGGGAACACAATCTCGTTCATCTCCGGGTTGTAGTACGCGTTGATGGTCTGCGGCGTCATGCCCCACTCGTCGCGGTCGATCGGACGGCCCAGCTTGGACAGCTCGCGGTCGTACTCGACGGCGCGCGAACGCATCACGTTGCCCACCAGGTCATCCTTGGCGACCACCAGCTTCGAGTAGTCCTTCCACTTGTTCGGGTAGCCGATCTTGGGCGTGAACTTGGCCAGCTTGGCCTGCGCTTCCTTCTTGGTCGCGGGGCTCATCCAGTCCAGCTTGTCGATCGACTGCTTGTAGGCGGCCAGCAGGTTCTTCACCAGCGCTTCCATGCGCGCCTTGCGCTCCGGTGGGAAGTATTCGGCCACGTACAGCTTGCCCAGCGACTCGCCCATCGAGCGCTCGACCGCGCCCACGCCACGCTTCCAGCGCGGCTCCATCTCCTTCACGCCCGACAGCGTGGTGCCGTAGAACGCGAAGTGCTCGTCCACGTAGGCCTTGGACAGGAAGTTGGCGTAGCTGTCGATGATGTGCAGCTGCAGGTAAGCCTTCCAGGTCTCCAGCGGGGTCTTGGCGGCGATGTCGGCAAAGCCCTTCAGGTAGGTCGGCTGGCCCACGATCACGTAGCTGGTCTTGGCGGCGATGCCGGTGTCCTTCAGCCAGGTGCTCCAGTCCCAGCCCGGCGCCACGTCGGCCAGCTTGGCCAGCTCGACCTTGTTGTAGGCCTTGATCGGGTCGCGCAGTTCGACCTTGGTCCACTGCGCCTTGGCGATCTCGGTTTCCAGCGCCAGGATGGCCTTGGCATTGGCAGTGGCGTTGGCGTCGCCCGCCATCGACAGCGTTTTCTCCAGGTGGGCGAGGTATTTGTCGCGCGCGGCCGACAGCTTGGCGTCGTCCAGCTTCAGGTAGTAGTCGCGGTCCGGCATGCCCAGGCCGCCCTGGCTGATGTCAGCCACGTACTTGGTCGAATCCTTGTTGTCCTGGTGGATGCCGAAGTCGTACGGCACGTTCACACCCAGCTTGCTCATGCGCGCAAACACGGCCGGCAGCTCGGACTTGTCCTTGAGTGCGGCGATCTTGTCCAGCTCACCCTTGAGCGGCGCCAGGCCCAGCTGCTCCAGCTTTGCCTCATCCATGAAGGCGGCGTAGTAGTCGCCGATGCGCTGTTCGTCGGTGCCGGCAGCCGCGTGCTTGGTCGCCGTCTTCTCGATCAGGCCGTGCAGCTGGGTCAGCGTGTCGTCACGCAGCTTCTGGAACGAGCCCCAGGCCGATTTGTCGGCCGGGATCTCGGTGGCCTGCATCCACTTGCCGTTCACGTAATCGTAGAAATTGTCCTGTGGGCGGACCGACGACTCGACATACTGCATGGCGATACCGGCCGACAGGACCGGGGCCGATTTCGAGGCGGTGGCGGAGGCCTTGGCTGCGGTGCCTTCGGCGTGGGTAACGCTGGCGATCAGCGCAAGGGTCAGTGCGCTGAGCAGATGACGTTTCATGTTCTTCTCCACTTATTGGTTTTGGAAGATAAACCACTAAAACGTCGTCCCGGCGAAGGCCGGGACCCATACACAGTGAGCGGATTCGCACACTCGGCATGGGCCCCGGCTTTCGCCGGGACGACGGCTTACAACGCGTAATTTACCAGATCGAGACGCGATCTTTCGGCTCGAGGTACATCTTGTCGCCCGGCTTGACCCCGAATGCCTCGTAGAAGCCCGGCTGGTTGCGCACCGTGCCGTTGGCACGGAACTGGCCCGGCGAGTGCGGGTCGGTCTTGATCTGCACGATCTGCGCGGCGTCGCGCATCTTCGAACGCCATACCTGGCCAAAGCCCATGTAGAAGCGCTGGTCGCCGGTCAGGCCGTCGATCACTGGGGCCGGTTGGCCGTGCAGCGAGATCTTGTATGCTTTGTACGCGATCGCCAGGCCCGAGTTGTCGCCGATGTTCTCGCCCATGGTCAGCTGGCCATTCACATGGTAGCCCGGGATCGGCTCGAAGGCGCTGTACTGCGCGTCCAGCACGTCGGTCTTGGCCTTGAATGCGGCGCGGTCGGAGTCGGTCCACCAGTTGCGCAGGTTGCCGTCGCCGTCGGACTGGCTGCCCTTGTCGTCGAAGCCGTGACCGATCTCATGGCCGATCACGGCGCCGATCGCGCCGTAGTTCACGGCGTCGTCAGCGGCGGCGTTGAAGAACGGCGGCTGCAGGATCGCGGCCGGGAACACGATCTCGTTGAGCGACGAGTTGTAGTACGCGTTCACGGTCTGCGGCGTCATGCCCCACTCTTCGCGGTCCACCGGTTTGCCCAGCTTGCTGATGTTGCGGTTGTGGGCGAACTGCGATGCGCGCATCACGTTGCCGACCAGGTCATCGGCCTTGATGGTCAGCTTGGAGTAGTCGCGCCACTTGCTCGGGTAGCCGATGTGCGGGGTGAACTTGGCCAGCTTGTCCAGCGCCTGCGCGCGGGTCTCGGCGCCCATCCATTCCAGGTGCTCGATGCTGTCCTTGTACGCGGCCAGCACGTTCTTCACCAGCTCTTCCATGCGGGCCTTGCGCTCCGGCGGGAAGTACTGGGCCACGTACTGGCGGCCCACGGCTTCGCCCAGCGCGCCTTCGACGGTGGCCACGCCACGCTGCCAGCGCGGGCGGTTCTCGTTCACGCCGGTCAGCACCGTGCCGTAGAACGCGAAGTTCGCGTCGACGAACTGCTTGGACAGGAAAGGCGAGAACTCGCGCAGCAGGTGCCACTTGAAGTACGACTGCAGGGTGGCCAGGTCGGCGTTCTGCACGATCTGGTTCATGCCGCTCAGGTAGCTCGGCTGGCCCACGATCACGGTGTCCACCTTGTTGCCCACGCCGGCAGCGGCCAGCGCCGCCTTCCAGTCGTAACCCGGCGCCAGTTCGGCCAGCTTGGCCACTTCCATCTTGTTGTAGCGCTTGACCGGGTCACGCAGTTCGACCTTGGTCCACTGCGCCTGCGCGAGCTGGGTCTCGAAGGCGACGATGGCCTTGGCCTCGCTTTCCGCGTTCTTTTCGCCGGCCAGCGTCAGGACCTTGGCGACATGCTCTTCGTACTTGGCCAGCGCGTCGGCCATGCGCTTGTCGTCCTTCTTCAGGTAGTAATCGCGGTCCGGCAGGCCCAGGCCGCTCTGGCCGATGTACACGGCGTACTGAGTCGAGTTCTTGGCGTCCTGCGCAACGCGGATCCCGTACGGGCTGGACACGCCGATCTGCGACAGGTGCGCGATCAGGGCGGGCAGCGCCTTCTTGTCCTTCAGCGCCGCGATGCGGTGCAGTTCGCCGGCCAGCGGCTTGGTGCCCAGGCTTTCCAGCTTCTTCTCGTCCATGAAGCTCTTGTACAGGTCACCGATCTTCTGTTCGTCGGTGCCCACCTTGTGCTTGGCCGCGGCATCGGCTTCGACGATGCCGCGCGCCTGGGTGATCGAGGTTTCGCGCAACTGCATGAACGTGCCCCAGCTCGACTTGTCGGCCGGGATCTCGGTGTCCTTCAGCCACTTGCCGTTCAGGTACTTGAAGAAGTCATCCTGCGGACGCACGCTCGAGTCGATGTACTGGACGTCGATGCCGGAAGTGCGAGCCGGGGCGTTGTCGGCCGCGTTGGCGAAGGCCGCCATCACGGACAGGGTCAGGGTGCTCAGAAGGTATCGTTTCACAGGATGGTCTCTCTTGTTAGCAGGGGAAAAGGCGGCTCTTGGTGGCCGATGAAAAAACTGGGAAAGGCAGCATGCGCATCAGATCTTCAGCTCCAGCTGGACACGCACGCTGGTGTAGGTGCGGGCCAGCGTATCGATCGCCTGCAGCATGCCGTTGGTATCGACGACGCGCGCGGTCTCGTATTTGCGGGCGAACAGGTTGTTGCCGGAGACGCGCAGCTGGGTGTTGGGACCGAACCGCCACAGGCCGTAGGCGTCGAGCTGGCGCTTCATGCCGGTGGTGTCGAGCTCCTGGACGGCCGAGCGGATCACGGTGACCGGCGTCCAGTTGAGGTTCGCGCCCAGTGTCAGCGGCAGGCCCTTCATGCGGTAGTCGGCGCCGACGTTGGCGGTCTGTTTGGCCTGCTGATCGAGCCGGTTGTCCGGGCCCGGAATGCCGTCCACCTTCGACCAGAAGTGGCTGTAGTTCGAGCGCACGTCCACGTTCGGGCCGTTCGGGAAGAACTCGGCGAGCTGGAACTTGGCTTCCAGTTCGATGCCGCTGGTGCGCGCATGGCCGATGTTGGTGGGCGTGGATACCCAGCGCGGGCCGATGCTGGTCTGCTGCAGCGTGGTCTGGCGCCGCATCAGGTTGTCGATGTCGCGCACAAAGGCGCTGGCCGAAAGGATGCCGCTGCGGGTCAGGTAATGCTCGTACGCGAGGTCGATGCCCTTGGCCAGCTCGGGCTTGAGGTTCGGGTTGCCGCTGCGGTCCGGGCGGGTGGCGCGGTTATCGCTCGAGAACGAGGGCGCGGCGATCATGTCGTTCAGCGCCGGCGCCTTGTAGCTCTGGGTCAGGCTGGCGCGCACCTGGTCCTTGTCGTGGCCGGGAATCCGGTACACGGTGTGCAGCACGGGGCTGAACACGCTGCTGGTGTTCTTCACCTCGCGCGCCACGCTGTTGCTGGTGGTGCGGATGCCTTCCCAGCGCAGGCCGAAATAGGCCGACCACTGGCTCGTGATGTCCCACTCGTCCTGCGCGAACAGCGCCACGCGCCGGGTGTCGGCCGTCAGGTTGGCGCCCGATTCGTCGTACAGCGGGTTGTTGTCGCCTTCGGCCACGTGCACCTGCGACAGGTGCGCCGCTTCGGCATCCCAGCCGGCTGCGAAGTTGTGGCCCTGGCCGAGCGGGCGGCTGTACTTGCCGCCGGTGGAGAAGCTGCGGTGGCGGATCGTGTCGGTGTCGTTGTACACGCGGTTCAGGCGTTCGGCCGCGTCGTAATTCTGGCGCACGCCTTCGCTCTCGTTGTGGTTGACGCCACCGCTGAATTTCACGTCGAGCTTGGCGCCGCCATCCATCTTGTGCACCCAGTTGCCGAAGCCGCGCGCCATGTGGCCGCTGGAGTGGGACACGGCGTTCTGGAACACGAACTCGGGCGGCAGCAGCCCGATCGTCTGGTCAACAGTCGAATCGGTGACGTTGTCGTTGCGGTTGGCGACGATGAAGGGCTGGAAGTTCAGCGTGTCGCCATTGTCGAACTTGTACGACAGGCGCGGCGACAGGTGCACCCCGCGCGACTTGCCATTGCCGTCCACGTGGATCAGCTGCTCGCGCAGCACGGTGCCGTCGTCCAGCGCGTCGATGTCGCGGCTGTCGCTCTCGTTGTGCTGGCGGTTCTGCATGGCCGCGATGTTGAGCATCCAGGTCAGGTTGCCCGCCTTGCCAGGGATCGTCGCCGAGACGTTGGCGCCGTGGCGGCCCTGCTCGATGTTGTCGGCGACCCGGATCTGCTTGTCCTTCTGCGTGTAGCCCTCGCGCAGCACCACGTTGATGGTGCCGGCGATCGCCTGCGTGCTGTGCTCGGCCACCGGGCCACGCATGATCTCGATGCGCTCGACCTGGTCGGGCGGGATCGATTCGAGCGAGAAGCCTGGCGGCGGGCGTTCGCCATTGACCAGCATCTGGGTGTAGCCGTTGCCCAGGCCGCGCATGCGCACGCCGCCGCCGCCGCGTCCGGGCGCGCCGCCCATGGTCACGCCCGGCAGGCGCTTGAGCACTTCGCCGATGTTGCTGTCGCCGTTGCGGTCCAGCTCTTCACGGCCGAAGATCATCTTGGCCGCGGTCGAGGCGCGGCGCACGTCGATATCGCGGCTGCCGCTGACGACCACCTGCTGCGTGTCCTTGGCGTCACCCTCGGTGGTGGCGGGTTTCTGGGCGCGCACCGGCGGACGGCGGCGCTGTGCGGCTTCGGGCTTGGCGTCGGCCGGCGGCGCCTTGGCCGCGCTGTCCTGGACTTCCTGCGCAGGCGCGCCAGCCGGCGCCACCTGGTTCTGTGCCAACGCCTGTCCGCCGGCCGTGCCCAGCAGGGCCAGGCAGGCGATCGGGATCAATCTGCTCATGCTTGTTGTTCAGTTATTTTTTACCGGCCGGGAGTCGGCAGGCTGAACATTCTAGCGGCTGGGGCAGCATGGAAATCATGGGCCGGCGGTTTTTTACTTTTCGATACATGGGCTGCAGCATTTGTGCAAATGCTGGCTGGACGCGTGGGCAGGAAAACCTGCCCACCCTACCAATGGCACGCGGCTGCTCCCGTAGGGTGGGCAGATTCTGCCCACGCGTTCAACATCAGCTCCCCGGCATGCCCATGCCGCCACGGCCGTGGCCAGGCGCGCCGGCATGACGGCGGTCGCCGCCCTCGCCGCGTGGGCGGTCCTGGCCGCCGTGCTGCGCGGCCTCCGGCACACGCATCATCTGCTCGGCCAGCAGCGCGGCCACCTTGCGCCGCTGGGCATCGTCCAGCGCGTCGTTCACGGTCAGCCACAGGTCGCGCAGTTGCTTGTCCTCGGCAAAAGCTGCCCCGCTTTCGGCGTCGATCAGGGCGTTCACGTCGCGCAGTTCGACCGTCGCATTCTCAAGCAGGGCCTTGACCTGCTGCTGCAGACGCTCGCGGCGCGACTGGCGTTCGCGCAGGATGGCCCGGCTGCGGCTTTCCACCTGCTGCCACAGCGTCTGCTGGTTGGCGTTCAGATCGAGGGTCTTGCGCAGCTCCGAGGCCATCGGCAGCAGGTCTTCGGCGCGCATGTCCATCAGCGGCACCGCTTCGGACGGAACGGCGCCGCCCAGGGCCAGCGCCACGAACGCCGCCTGCAGGCCGCGGCGCACTGAACTTGACTTCATTGCAATCTCCGGGCAGAAAAAAGCCCACGGAGGGGGCCGTGGGCAAAGACCACTTCAAAAGAGTGGAGAGAGAGAAAAACTGCATGGACGAATATAGGCCCGACACTGTTGCCCTGCCCGCACTCTTACATTTGCTTACCGTCCAGCCGCGAGTCGAAACAGGGCTTTACAAATCTTGCCATCGTGCACCGCGCTTGTGCGGTGTCCACGTACCCGGACCGTTCAGGTTTATACTGGCCCTGCGCTATCTCATGCGCTCTTCGCAGGTGAAACATGGGCTCCAAACTCAAGAACACTGGCCTGGTCGGCCTGGGCGCAGTCGCCGGCGTGGCGATTTCGATGCAGTTTTCGGCGTTGGCGCAAAAGCCGGTCGAAGCGGCCATCCCAATGGACAGCCTGCGTGAATTGTCCAATGTCTATGGCCTGATCAAGTCCGACTACGTCGAAAAGGTGGACGACAAGCGGCTGCTCACCGAGGCCATCTCCGGCATGGTCGGCTCGCTCGACCCGCATTCCGCCTACCTGGACAAGAAAGCCTACCGCGAGCTGCGCGAGGGCACCGAAGGCAAGTTTGTCGGACTGGGTATCGAGATCCAGCAAAGCGACGACGGCTATGTGCGGATCGTCTCGCCCATCGAGGACTCCCCCGCCTGGCGCGCCGGCATCAAGCAGGGCGACCTGATCACGCACGTGAACGGCGTGTCGCTCAAGGGCGTGGACATGGACGAGGCCATCAAACGCATGCGTGGCGAGCCGCACACCCGGGTGGCGATCACCGTGCGGCGCGAGGGCGAGGAACAGCCGCTGTCGTTCACGATCACGCGCGAAGAGATCGTGCAAAAGAGCGTCAAGGCGCGCCTGGTCGAGCCGGGCTACGCGTGGATTCGCGTGTCGCAGTTCCAGGAACCGACCGTGGACGACCTGGCCGACAAGCTGGCCGCGCTGTACAAGCAGGACCCCGAGCTCAAAGGCGTGGTGCTCGACCTGCGCAACGACCCGGGCGGCCTGCTGCAGGGCGCGATCGGCGTGGCGGCGGCCTTCCTGCCGAAGGGGGCCGAAGTGGTCTCGACCAACGGCCAGCTGGCCGACTCCAGGCAGCGCTTCTACGGCAAGGCCGAGTACTACATGGTGCGCGGCGGCGACGACCCGCTGGCCAAGGTGCCCGAGGTGTTCAAGACGCTGCCGATGGCGGTGCTGGTGAACACCGGGTCGGCGTCGGCGTCCGAAATCGTGGCCGGCGCCCTGCAGGACTACAAGCGCGCGGCGATCATCGGCAGCCAGACCTTCGGCAAGGGCTCGGTGCAGACCATCCGGCCGATCGGCAACGACGCCGCGGTCAAGCTGACGACGGCGCGCTACTACACGCCGTCGGGGCGCTCGATCCAGGCGCGCGGCATCGTGCCTGACTACGCGGTGGACGAAACGCCGGACGGCGACGGCGTCAACGCGCTGCGCGTGCGCGAGGCCGATCTGGAACACCACCTTTCCAACGACCGCGACAAGGAAGAAGCCTCGCGCGCCGGCGCCTACGACGAGGACGAGGCGCTGGCCAGGGCCGGCGCACGCAAGCCAATCGATTTCGGCAGCGACAGCGACTTCCAGCTGGCGCAGGCGCTCAAGCACCTCAAGGGCCAGCCGATGCAGCTGGCCAGGCACGCGCAGCAAACGCTCGCGCATCGCACGCAGTGAAGTGGTAGGGTGGGCAGGTTTCTGCCCACGCGTTCAGCCGACGTTCGCATTCGCACAACGTGGCCTTGGACGCGTGGGCAGGAAACCTGCCCACCCTACGGAGGCCGCAGCTGCCTGCGCCGGTCGTTCCCACGCCACGGCCGTTTGTGTAGAATCAGCCCATCTGCCGGTAAAGCCCGGTTATCTTCACTGAAAGTTTCGCCAACATGAAATCTGTCGTCATCAGCGGCACCGGCCTGTTTACGCCTCCCTACTCCATCTCCAACGACGAGCTGGTGACGGCCTTCAACGCTTATGCCGAGCGCTTCAACGCCGACAACGCTGCCAGGATCGCGGCCGGCGAGGTCGCCGCCATCGAGCCGTCCAGCAGCGCGTTCATCGAAAAGGCATCGGGCATCAAGTCGCGCTACGTGATGGAAAAGTCGGGCATCCTCGACCCCGCGCGCATGACCCCGCGCATTCCCGAGCGCGGCGACGACGAACTGTCGCTGCAGGCCGAGATGTGCGTGGCCGCCGCGCGCCAGGCGCTGGACCGCGCCGGCCGCACCCCGGCCGACATCGACATGGTGCTGGTGGCGTGCTCGAACATGCAGCGCGCCTACCCGGCGATGGCGGTGGAAGTGCAGGAGGCGCTGGGCATCGACGGCTACGGCTTCGACATGAACGTGGCCTGCTCGTCGGCCACCTTCGGCATCCAGACCGCGGCGGCGGCGGTGCAAAGCGGGCAGGCGCGGGCGGTGCTGGTGCTGAACCCCGAAATCACCAGTGGCCACCTGAACTTCCGCGACCGCGACAGCCATTTCATCTTTGGCGACGCATGCACGGCAATGGTGATCGAGGCGGCGGACACGGCAACCAGCAATCACCAGTTCGAGATCGTGGAATCGAAGCTCAAGACCAAGTTCTCGAACAACATCCGCAACAACTTCGGGTTCATGAACCGCTTCGACGAAGCCGGCATCGGCCAGCCGGACAAGCTGTTCCGCCAGCAGGGCCGCAAGGTGTTCAAGGAGGTGTGCCCGATGGCGGCCGAGATGATCGCCGACACGGTCAAGGCCGCGGGGCTGCAGCTGCCGCAGGTATCGCGCTACTGGCTGCACCAGGCAAACCTGAACATGAACCTGCTGATCGCGCGCACGCTGCTGGGGCGCGACGCCGAGCCGAACGAGGCGCCGGTCATTCTCGACACCTACGCCAACACCTCGTCGGCGGGGTCGATCATTGCGTTCCACAAGTACCAGGACGACATGCCGGCGGGCTCGTACGGCGTAATCTGCTCGTTTGGCGCGGGCTATTCGATCGGCTGCGTGGTGGTGCGCAAGAAGTAACCGCTCCCCCCAAAACCGTCGTCCCGGCGAAGGCCGGGACCCATGCCGAGCAGGCAGTCACGCGACCAGGTTCAAAGCCATCCCGGTGCAAGCTCAGCATGGGTTCCGGCTCTCGCCGGAACGACGGGTTAAGCGGGTGGGTTCATAAACGCGCCGCCAGCTCGGCGCCTTCCCGGATCGCGCGCTTGGCATCGAGCTCCGCCGCCAGCGCCGCGCCGCCGATCTTGTGGAAACGCGGGCCACGGTCCTGCGCACCCTGCTCCGGCATCAGCTCGGCCAGGCTCTCCTGCCCCGCGCAAATCACCACGTTGTCCACCTCGAGCAGGCGACGCTCGCCGCCCACCGTGATGTGCAACCCGGCGTCGTCGATGCGCTCGTACTGCACGCCAGCCATCATCTGCACGCCGTTGCGCGCCAGCGTGGCCCGGTGCACCCAGCCGGAGGTCTTGCCCAAGCCCGCGCCGGGCTTTGACGCCTTGCGCTGCATGAGCCAGACCTGGCGCAGTGGCGCGGCCTCTGCGGGCTTGAGCAGGCCGCCCGGCTCGCGCACCGCCAGGTCCACGCCCCACTCCGCAGTCCACTCCGACACCGGCACCGGCAGCGGATGCGAGTCATCGTGCAGCAGGTATTCGCTCAGGTCGAACCCGATGCCGCCCGCGCCGATGACGGCAACGCGCCGGCCCACCGGCTTCTTGTCGCGCAAAACGTCGAGGTAGGACAGCACCTTCGGATGCGCGATGCCCTCGATGCGCGGCATCCTCACCTTCACGCCGGTGGCGACGATCACCTCGTCGAAGCCGGCCTCCAGCAAGTCGGCGCGTGTGACCCGGCGGCCCAGGCGCACATCCACACCGGTCGCTTCGAGCTTGCGGCGGAAGTAGCGGATCGTCTCCGCAAACTCCTCCTTGCCCGGTATTTGCATGGCGATGTTGAACTGGCCGCCGATGCGCTCGGCCGCTTCGAACAGCGTCACCGCATGCCCGCGCTCGGCGGCCACCGTCGCGGCGGACAGCCCGGCGGGGCCGGCGCCGACCACCGCAATGCGCCGCGGCGACGCCGTTTTCGTATAAACCAGTTCGGTTTCGTGACAGGCGCGCGGGTTGACCAGGCAGGTGGCGCGCTTGTTGGCGAAGGTGTGGTCCAGGCAGGCCTGGTTGCAGGCGATGCAGGTGTTGATCTCGTCCGCCCGCCCGCTGGCGGCCTTGGCCACGAAGTCCGGATCGGCGAGGAAGGGCCGCGCCATCGACACCATGTCGGCGTCGCCGCGCGCGATGATGTCCTCGGCCACCTCGGGCATGTTGATGCGGTTCGAGGCCACCACCGGAATGCTCACCTCGCGCCGCAGCCGCCCGGCCACACTGGCAAACGCCGCGCGCGGCACCGAGGTGACGATGGTCGGCACGCGCGCCTCGTGCCAGCCGTAGCCCGTGTTGAGGATGGTGACGCCAGCCTCCTGCAGCGCGCGCGCCACGGTGGTCACTTCGTCCCAGGTGTTGCCGCCCTCGACCAGGTCCAGCACCGACAGCCGGTACATGATGATGAAGTCCGGCCCCACCTTGGCGCGGATACGCCGGACCACCTCGACGGCCAGGCGCATGCGGTTCTCGATCGGCCCGCCCCAGCGGTCGACGCGCTTGTTGGTGCGCGCGCACAGGAACTGGTTGAGCAGGTAGCCTTCGCTGCCCATCACCTCCACGCCGTCGTAGCCGGCCAGCCTGGCAAGCGACGCGCTGCGGGCGTAGGCTCGGATCGTCTTTTCGATCCCGCTGTCGGTCAGTTCGCGCGGCTTGAAGCGCGAGATCGGCGACTTGATGCTGGAGGCCGACACCACGAACGGCTGGTAGCCGTAGCGCCCCGCATGCAGCAGCTGCAGCAGGATCTTGCCGCCCTCCTGATGCACGGCGTGGGTGACGCGCCGGTGGTTGAACATGTCGCCGATGAAGTTCATGGTGCCGCCCAGCGGCAGCAGCCAGCCCTCGCGGTTGGGTGAAATGCCGCCGGTGACGATCAGCCCCACGCCGCCGCGCGCGCGTTCGCGGTAGAACGCGGCCAGCTTGCCGTAGTGGTAGAAGCGGTCCTCGAGGCCCGTGTGCATCGAGCCCATGACCACCCGGTTCCTCAGGGTGGTGAAGCCCAGGTCGAGCGGTTCGAGCAGGTGCGGATAAGTTGTGTTTGTCATCACGCCATTAGAGTTCATCCCCGCGCAGGCGGGGACCCATGCTTTGCGATCCTTAAGCCAAGTGGCTCTCGCGGTCGCGCAGTTCGGCGAACTGCTCGATGCTGCCGATGCGGACTGTGACCGGGTTCAGGCTCGCGCCAGGCGTGAGCGAGCGCCAGGCGAACTGCCACTCCTGTTCCGGCGCCTCGGCGGCCGACTTGGTGAAGGCCGCGCCCAGCGGCGAACGGTGGCCGTATTCGACCGCGCCGTCGATGCCGGCCCAGTTGGGAAGCGTGCGCTGCACCGCGCGGTGCAGGCGCTCGCCGAACTCCTCGGTGTTGTGGATCACCAGGCAGCAGTCTGCCGGCGCCAGCAGGTCGAACAGCTCCTTGTCCCACACCTTGGAAAAGGCGACGGTGAGGAACTGGCCGGACGGGACCAGCCGGAACTGGCCGGACTTGAGCGCGGCCTCGAGTTCGGCGCGGGTGCCGTAGCGATACAGGGTGGGTGGGCGTTGGTAGTCGTGCATGGTTCTCTCTTTAGCGCACCTGCTGTGGCAGGGTCGCGTTATGTCGTTCGCGCATGTGGCGCGCGGCGATGAAGATTTCGCGCAGCAGGTTCACGAAGCTGCTGATCAGCGCCAGCATGGCGAGCACGAAGAAGGCCGCAATGATCTGGTCAAGCGGCAGGTCGGCGGTATCGCTCAGGAACAGCATGGCGATCACCAGGCAGATCAACAGGCCGCAGGTTGTGCTGGACGTAATGGCGTAGTTGATCAGGTGCGAGCGCGTGTACAGCACCTCGAGCTCCTCGCTGTATTCCTCGTTGGGGCCGTTGCGCAGGCGGTCCTCCAGCAAACGCGTACGGTCGATGATACGCCCAAGGCGGTTGGCCAGCACGCCAAGCTTGGTGGCCACGCCCGTCAGCAAGAACACCGGCGCAATCGCCAACTGGATGATGTGGCCGACGTCGCTGATCTGAATATTCATTACTCCCCTTACTCAATAATCTCTTCGCTTGCAGCATCGTAGCCCGGGCACACGTGCCCGGCGCTCATTGCCTGCACAGAGTTTACCAGCGCCACTGCCACCCTGGCATTCAATCGAAGCGCCCGTTGCGCTTGAACTGTTCGGTGGCGGCGACCAGCGCGCGCGCGATGCCGGCCTCCAGCGCGCCGTGGCCGGCGTCGGGAATCATGCGCAGGCGCGAACCGGGCCAGGCATGGTACAGGCGCCAGGCCGACAGCGGCGGGCAGATCACGTCGTAGCGGCCCTGCACGATCACGGCCGGCAGGTGCGCGATGCGGTCGATGTCGCGCACCAGCTGATCGTCTTCGAGGAAGCCGCCGTTGGCCATGTAGTGCGATTCCAGGCGGCCCACGCCCAGGTCGAGCGTGTCGGACGGCGATTCGTCCTCTTGCGGCAGCAGGAACACGCGGCGTCCCTCGAAGCGGCTCCAGGCGCGCGCGGCGGGCCAGTAGGTATCGGGATCGTCGCACAGCAGGCGCGCGCAATAGGCCTTGAGCAGGTCGCCGCGCTCGGCCTCGGGGATGGGCGCGATGAACTCGGCGTAGAGCTCGGGATAGAACCACTCTACGCCGTGGATGAACCAGTCGATCTCGGCCCGGGTGCACAGGAAGATGCCGCGTAAAACGAAGCCGAGGCAGCGGTCGGGATGGGCCTGCCCGTAGGCCAGCGCCAGCGTCGAGCCCCACGAACCGCCGAACACCAGCCAGCGCTCGATGCCGAACATCTGGCGCAGGCGTTCGATGTCCTCGATCAGCAGCTGCGTGGTGTTGTTGCGCCACTCGCCCAGCGGGGTGGACTTGCCGGCGCCGCGCTGGTCGAACAGGATGATGCGGTAGGCGTGCGGGTCGAAAAAGCGGCGGTGCTGCGGCGACAGGCCCGCGCCCGGGCCGCCGTGCAGGAAGATGACCGGGATGCCGTTCGGGTTGCCGACCTCTTCCCAATAGATGGTGTGGACGTCGTCGACCGCCAGCATGCCGTGGCGGGCGGGCAGGATCGGCGGGAACAGCGAGGACGGCGTGACGGGCATGTGTGGCTCTCTTGTTAAGCGAGGGCCATTGTAGCGTACTGCCCGGCTTTCAGAAGAACGTGTTCAGTGCGAAACGCACCACGTAATCGTCGTCCACCGCCAGCAGCAGCGGCCACTTGTCGAAGGTCGTGCACGGGTGCGAAATCCCGCAGCCGACCAGGTCGCCAACGGCCAGCGCGTCACACAAGGGATGGCCGTCGGGCAGGCGCAGGTAGGCGTGCTGGTCGTTCATCTTGAAGATCTCGCAGCCGTCCGGCAGCGTCGCCGGCGTGCCGGGGCCGGGCCGGTGGTGCACCAGCGGCACCGGCAGGCCATCGTCGTAGGAGGCGTCGCGCTTGCCCATGGTGAGGATGGCCAGGGTCGGCTCGGGGCGCGACTGCACCACGCTCCACACTTCCAGCGCCGGGCGCAGCGCGTCGCGCGCCGGGATGTCCTCGCGCAGGTTGAGCTGGGCCAGCAGGCGCTTGTACGAGCCGTGGTCGCTGGTCAGGTAGCAGCCGCTGCGCAGCACGGCGCGCACCGGCCGCGACAGCTTGCCGACGTCGGCAAAGCCGCGCGCCACCAGGTCGAACCAGGCCGAGCCGCCCGCCGACAGCAGGATCTCGGGCATGCCGAACAGGCCTTCGTCGTCGGACTCGCGCACCAGGGCGACGATGCGGCCGACGAATTCGGACACCTCGCGCGCATCGCGCTCGCGCTCGCCCGAGACCAGCAGGCCCTCGTAGCCTTCGAAGCCGGCCAGCTGCAGGCCGGGCGCGCCTTGCACGGCGCGCGCCACGGTCATCGCCTCGTCCAGCGTGCGGCAGCCGGCGCGCTTGCCAGGCAGCCCCAGCTCGACCAGCACCGGCAGCTTGCGCGCCAGCGGGTGGCGCTCCACCGCTTCGGCCAGGCGCTCGACGCCGGCCAGCGAGTCGGCCAGCACGTAGCACTCGAAATCGGGGTCTTCATGCATCAGCTGCAGCACGGCGTTGGTGTCGGCCCGGGCGACCAGCTGGTTGGCCAGCAGCACGCGGCGCACGCCGAAGCGGTGCGCGACCTGCACCTGGGTGGCGGTGGCCAGCGTGATGCCCCAGGCGCCGTTGGCGAGCTGGGCGCCGAACAGCTGCGGGCTCATCGTGGTCTTGCCGTGCGGGGCGAGCGTGGCGCCGTGGCGCTCGCAGAAGCGGCGCATCCAGTCCAGGTTGTGCTTCAGGGCCGAGGTCCTGAGCAGCGCGACCGGAAAGCTGGTGTCGCCATGCAGCACGTTCCAGCCCTGCAGGCCAATGGCGCCCTGACGCAGCGGGTCGGTGACCGGCAACCCCTTGACGCCGGGCTGCAGCAGCTGTTCTTCGAGGGCGGACAGGGCCAGGCCGCCGTGGGGCAAGGTAGTCATCGGGATCGCGTCCTTGGTTGGTCAGCGCATTGTAGCGTGCCGCCCCGCGCGGCAGCGCATCATCGTCGTTGCATATAAGCAAGAAATGGGATAGCATTGCGTGCAAGGTTGATCTAATTACAATAACGTCTTCCCACTTCAATCACCAACGAGGACCTCCCATGTCGATCCAAGCCGCGCAGGACTTCCGCCAGCAGACCAATGCCTCGCCTGCACTGCAGGCTGAAGTGGCACGTCACTTCAACAATGGCAGCATCGATTACGCCGCACTGGCCGAACTGGGCCGCAAGCACGGCCACGACTTTTCCGCCGAAGACGCGGTGGCGGTCCTGAGCACGCCGTCGGACGAGCTGTCCGACTTTGAAATGGAGCTGGTCTCGGGTGGCATCATCATGCCGTCCTATATGTCCACGAAACACAACCGCCCCATGGGTGGCTGATTTACGGCCGACCAATCCAGCATTTCATTCAAGAGGAACTTTCCATGTCGATCCAGGCCGCGCAAGCCTTCCGCCAGCAAACCAACACCTCGCCTGCCCTGCAGGCCGAAGTGGCACGCCACGTCAGCAACGGCACCATCGATTACGCCGCACTGGCCGAACTGGGCCGCAAGCACGGCCACGACTTTACCGCCGAAGACGCGGTGACGGTCCTGAGCGCGCCGTCGGACGAGCTGTCCGACTTTGAAATGGAGCTGGTCTCGGGCGGTACCCTGATCCCGCCGCAGTTCTCGAAGCGCGACCGGCCCATGGGCGGCTGACCGACGGTAAGCAAGCAACGCACCTCCAGGCATCCCATTCACCAGAAGGAACTTCCCATGTCGATCCAAGCCGCGCAGGCCTTCCGCCAGCAAACCAACGCCTCGCCTGCACTGCAGGCCGAAGTGGCGCGCCATGTCAGCAACGGCACCATCGATTACGCCGCACTGGCCGAACTGGGCCGCATGCACGGCCACGATTTTTCCGCCGAAGACGCCGTGGCGGTCCTGAGCGCGCCGGATGACGAGCTGTCCGACTTTGAAATGGAGCTGGTCTCGGGCGGGTTCCTGGTCCCGCCCCAGTTCTCGAAGCGCGACCGGCACATGGGCGGCTGACCGACGGTAAGCAAGCAACGCACATCCAGGCATTTCATTCATCAGAAGGAACTTCCCATGTCGATCCAGGCCGCGCAAGCCTTCCGCCAGCAAACCAGCGCCTCGCCTGCCCTGCAGGCCGAAGTGGCACGCCACGTCAGCAACGGCAGCATCGATTACGCCGCACTGGCCGAACTGGGCCGCAAGCATGGCCACGACTTTACCGCCGAAGACGCGGTGACGGTCCTGAGCGCGCCGTCGGACGAGCTGTCGGACTTCGAAATGGAACTGGTCTCGGGCGGTACCTGCATGCCGCCGCAACGGAAATTCGACGGCAGCGGCATCGGCCGCGGCTGATCGACGGCCAGGGTTGAAGCGGGCGCGCTGCCGCCTTGCGGCGCGCACCTGCCGGTATCGCCCAGCCCCGGCTCCCGGGGCTGATTTTCTCCTGCATGCCCACAGCACCGGATCGACTGCCAACACATGGCTGAGAAGCGCTTTTTTCGCCAGGCCGCACTCGACCGTCTGGCTTCACCCGATCAACTGGACCGGCTGCTGCCCGTCGCCGAACGGCGCGGCTGGTTTGCGCTGGCCCTGCTCGGCGTCCTCGGCGCCTGCCTGGCCGCGTGGAGCCTGGGAGCCTCGGTTCCCGTCACCCTGTCCGCCCCCGGCATCCTGACCGCCGGCGCCGGCCGCATCGTCACCCTGCCTGCCAGCGCCAACGGCCGGCTGGGCGGATTCTCGGTTGCGCCGGGCGAGGTGGTGCGGCGCGGCCAGCCACTGGCCGACATCATCCTTGAAACGGGCGGCCCGGCCACGCAGGCAGCGCCGCTCGAGGGGCGCGTGCTCGAACTGAAGCGCGCCCGCGGCGCCACCGTGCGCGCCGGCGAGGCGCTGTTGTCGATCGAATCGGGCGACCCGCAGCGGCTGGAAGGCTTGCTGTTCCTGCCTGCCGACCAGGGCAAGCAGGTCAAGCCGGGCATGGCGGCGCTGCTCACGCCCGCCGGCGCGCGTGCTGCCGTGCGCGGCACCGTCAGCGCGGTATCGCCGTATCCGCTCAGCGCCGAGGCGATCGGCGCCATGCTGGCCAATCAATCGCTGGCGGCGTCGTTTGGCGCGCCCGCGCCACGCTATGCGGTGCGCGTCGCGCTCGCCCCCGGCGCGTCCCTCAGCAGCGGCACCTTGGTCGACGCCGAAATTACCCTGCGCCAGCGGCGTCCCATCGACATGGTGCTGCCCGGCCTGGACGCGCGAGCCGCGCGATGAACAAGGAAGTGCAGGGCGCGGCGAGGCGCGCCAGGACCCCGACCGTGCTGCAGATGGAAGCGGTCGAATGCGGCGCGGCCGCGCTTGCGATCGTGCTGGCGCATTACGGCCGCTGGATCCCACTGGAGGAATTGCGGATCGACTGCGGCGTGTCGCGCAACGGCAGCAAGGCCAGCAACCTGCTCAAGGCCGCGCGCCGCCACGGCATGGCCGCCAAGGGCTTCACCAAGGACGGAGTGGAGGCGCTGGCCGCGCTGCCGGTGCCATCGATCCTGCACTGGAACTTCAATCACTTCCTCGTATTCGAAGGGATCGAGGATGGCCACGCCTGGCTGAACGACCCCGCCAGCGGACCACGCAAGGTGACGCTCGAGGAACTCGGGGAAAGCTTCACCGGCGTGGTGCTGGCGATGGAACCGGGACCCGAGTTTGCCAAGGCCGGGAGCCCGCCGTCGCTGCTGCGCGAGCTGGCGGGCTGGCTGCGCCATTCGCGCCAGGGCGTGGCGCTGGTGGCGCTGGCCAGCCTGCTGCTGGTGGTGCCCGGCATCGCCCTGCCCTTGTGCGCCAAGGTGTTCGTCGACGAGATCCTGATCGCGCGCGACGAGCGCTGGTTCGGCCCGCTGATGCTGGCGATGGCCACCGCGCTGGCCGGGCGCGCCCTCCTGACCTGGCTGCAGCAGCGCTACCTGCTGCGGCTGGAGCTCAAGCTGGCCGTGGCCATGTCCACCCGCTTCCTGGCGCACGTGATGCGCCTGCCGCTCAACTTCTTCAGCCAGCGCCACCCCGGCGAGGTGGCCAGCCGGATCGGCGCATCGGAGCGCATTGCGCAACTGCTGTCAGGGTCGCTGGCCACCAGCTGCTTCAACCTGCTGGCGGTGGTGTTCTACGCGGCCGTGATGCTGGCCTACGACCTGCCGCTGGGCCTGTGCGTGCTGGCCCTGGTCGGGCTCAACCTGTGGTGCCTGCATGCGCTGGGACGCCAGCGCGCGGACCTGTCGAACCGCCTGATCGGCGACCAGGGCAAGTTGAGCGCGGCCACCGTCGGGGCCATCGCCGGCATCGAGACCCTCAAGGCCGGCGGCACCGAGGACGTGGCGTTCGGACGCTGGGCCGGCTACCAGGCCGCCACCCTGCTCGGGCAGCAGGAGCTGGGGCGCCAGGGCGCGCTGCTGGCGGTGGCGCCCGGCCTGCTGGCCGCGCTGACCGCGGCCATGGTGCTCGGCCTTGGCGGCCTGCGCGTCATCCACGGCGTGCTCACCATCGGCGACCTGGTCGCGTTCCAGCTGCTGCTGGCCGCGTTCAGCCAGCCGGTGGCGCAGCTGGTGGGCATGGCCGCCAGCATCCAGTCGGTCAAGGGTTTGCTGACCCGCCTGTCGGACGTGTTCCACTATCCGGTGCCGCCGAGCGCGCCGGAGGGCGAGGACGCGGCGCAGGAGGCAGCGTGGGCCGCCGGCTTGCAAGGCCGGCTGGAGCTGCGCAACGTCAGCTATGGCTACAGCCCGCTCGACCCGCCGCAGGTGCGCGACATTTCGTTGACGGTGGCGCCGGGCGCGCGCGTGGCGCTGGTTGGCGCGTCCGGCAGCGGCAAGAGCACGCTCGGGCGCATCTGCTGCGGCCTGGTGCCGCCATCGTCGGGACAGGTGCTGCTGGACGGCCGCCCGCTCGATTCGCTGCCGGCGCGCGTCTTTGCCAGCGCCGTGGCCTACGTCGACCAGGAGGTGTTTCTGTTCCAGGGCAGCCTGCGCGACAACCTGACCCTGTGGGACGACTCGGTGCCCGACGCGGACCTGCACGCCGCGCTGGAGGATGCCTGCGTGGCCGCCGAAGTCGCGGCGCGCGACGGTGGGCTGGACAGCGCCGTGGGCGAGGGCGGCGCCAACTGGAGCGGCGGCGAGCGCCAGCGCCTGGAAATCGCGCGTGCCCTGGTGCGCGACCCGGCACTGCTGGTGCTCGATGAGGCCACCTCGGCGCTGGACACGGTGACCGAACAGGCGATCGACGCGGCGCTGCGCCGGCGCGGCTGTGCCTGCGTCATCATCGCGCACCGGCTGTCCACCTTGCGCGACAGCGACGAGATCATCGTGCTCAAGGGCGGGCAGGCGGTCGAGCGCGGCACGCACGAGCAGTTGCTGGCCATGGATGGCGAATACGCGGCCCTGATTGCGGCAATGTGATGACGGCACGCCACGACTTCCCCGGCCCGGTACGCCCCGCCAGCGCAGCCCTCCCGCTCGACCTGACGGGCCGGCCGGCTCCGCTGTTCGTGCTGCGCGGCGCCATTAACGTGTTCGCCGAAGAGACCGGCGGGCGCCGCCGCTTCCTGTTCCAGTGCGCCACCGGCGAGCTGCTGTGCGGCCTGCCCGCCATCGGCGCGCGCCGCGTGCTGGGGCTGGCCGCGCTGGGCACCGAGGTCATCGAACTGGACGACGCCGGGCTGGACGCCGTGCCCGCGCAGCAGCGGCGCGCCCTGCTGGGCGCCTGGTGCGCGCACCTGGGCGCGCCTGACGCCATCGTCGACAGCGTCGCGGCGCTGGCGCCGCTGCATGCCGCTGCCGCGCAGCGCTTCGATGCCATGCTGGCGGCCCAGGGCGCGGCGCGCGCCGGCCGCATCACGCGCAGCTGGCGCGAAGGCATGCTGCGCTACCAGCAGGCGCTGGGTGCGCTGGCGCGCCTGGTGCGCGACGGCGGGGTGCCCGGGCAGCCGGTGCGGCCGAGCGAGGCGAGCAGCCCGAGTGCGGCGCCGGCCGCCCCGGCGCCGGCCCACGTGCCGCAGGCCGGGCGACACGGCGCGGCGTTCGCCGCTTGCCACCGCGTGGCGGCAGCACTCGGCATCGACCTGCAGAGCCCCGCTGGACTGCCGGCCGATGCCCCGCTGGACGAGCTGCTCGCGCATGCCGGCATCCGCAGCCGCGCGGTGCTGCTGCGCGGCCACTGGTGGCGCGCCAACAACGGACCGCTGATCGGCTTCGACCAGGCGCAGCAAGCCTGTGCTCTGCTACCCGGGCGTGGCGGCTACCGGCTGGTCGGTGCCGACGGCGTCGTGCAGAAAGTGGACGCCGCCACCGCCGCCACCCTGGGCGCGCAGGCGCTCATGCTGTACCGGCCGCTGCCCGGCGGCGCGCTGGATGCCGGCGCCCTGCTGCGGTTCGGCGCGCGCGGCCTGGCGCCTGACCTCGGCTTGCTGCTGCTGGCGGGCCTGGCCGCTTCGGCGCTGGCGCTGATGGCGCCGGTGGCCACGGGCCTCCTGGTCAAGTCGGTCATTCCGCGTGCGGACCTTGGCGGCCAGTGGCAACTGGTGGGGCTGCTGGCGGCGGCGGCGCTGGGCGCGGCCGGATTCGAGCTGGTCAAGTCCTGGCTGCTGCTGCGCTGCGAATCGCGCGTGGACCTGGCCCTGCAGGCAGCGCTGTTCGACCGCCTGCTGCGCCTGCCGGTAGGCTTCTTCAGGAATTACACGGTGGGCGACCTGGCCAACCGCGCGCTGGGCGTGCAGGAAATCCGCAACCTGCTGTCGCTAAGCGCGCTCGGCGCCATGCTGGGTGCGCTGTTTTCGCTGTCCAGCCTGGCCGCGATGTTCTATTACAGCGTGCCGCTGGCGCTCGCCGGCCTGGTGCCGGTCGCGCTGGTGCTGGCGCTGACCGTGTGGTCGGCCCGCGGCCAGTGGCGCCCCAAGGCGGAGCAGAGTCACCAGCGCGGCCTGGTCGAGGGACTGGTCCTGCAATTCATCACCGGCATCGGCAAGCTGCGCGCGGCGGCGGCCGAACCGCGCGCGCTGGCCGCATGGGCGCGCATCTACCTGTCGCAGGCCGGGCGCTTTGCCACGTCGCGCCGCAGCACACAGCTGCAGGAGCTGGTGCAGGCGTGCGCGCCGCCGCTGGCCAGCCTGCTGATCTTCGGCGCAATGCTCGTCCTGCTGCGGCGCGAGAGCGGCGTGGCCACCGGCGACCTGCTGGCGTTTAATGCCGCGTTCGGCCAATTGCTGGCCGCGGTCACCGGGATGGGCCTGGCCCTGAACGGCGCGGCGCGCGCGCTGTCGCCGTGGCGGCGCCTGAAGCCCCTGCTGCAGGCCGTGCCCGAAGACGCGGCCGGCAAGCGCCAGCCGGAGGCGCTGCGCGGCGCGATCGCGTTCAGCGAGGTGTCGTTCCGCTATGCGCCGCAAGGAAAACCGATCCTGCAGGACGTCTCGCTGCGCGTCGAGCCCGGCCAGTATGTCGCCATCGTCGGGCCGTCCGGCAGCGGCAAGTCCACGCTGCTGCGCCTGATGATGGGTTTCGAACAGCCGCAGGCGGGCGCCATCGCCTTCGATGGCCAGCCGCTGGACCAGCTCGATACGGGGGCGCTGCGCCGCCGCATCGGGGTGGTGCTGCAGAACGGGCGCATCGCGTCGGGCAGCGTGTTCTCGAACATCGCCGGCAGCGCGCGCATCAGCCATGAACAGGCGATGGAGGCGGCGCGCCAGGTCGGGTTCGCGGACGAAATCGCCGCCATGCCGATGGGCCTGCACACCGTGCTGCAGGATGGCGGCGGCACCCTGTCCGGCGGACAGCGCCAGCGCCTGCTGCTGGCGCGCGCGCTGGCGCGCAAGCCCGCCGTGCTGCTGCTGGATGAGGCGACCAGCGCGCTGGACAACCGCACCCAGGCCATCCTGATGGACAGCCTGGCGCGGCTGCAGCTGACCCGGGTGGTGGTGGCGCACCGGCTGTCCACGGTGATGTCGGCCGACCTGATCCTGGTGGTGCACAACGGCCGCATCGTGCAGCGCGGGACCTACCGGCAGCTGCTGGAGGAAGAAGGATTATTTGCCGAGTTGGCCCAGCGCCAGCTCTTATGATGGAAAGGAAGCCCGATGCGCAAGGCACTGTACATTTTTGGCCTGCTGGCCGACGCCGACGTTGAACTGATGGCCAGGCTGGGGCGCAAGCGCAAGCTGGCGCCCGGCGACGTGCTGATCAAGCAGGGCCAGGTGCTCGACCGGCTCTACCTGCTGCTGGACGGCCACATGGATGTGGACATCAGCGGCCTGGGTGTGGTGGCCACGCTGTCCAGCGGCGAGATCCTGGGCGAGATGTCGTTCGTGGACAGCGCGCCCACGTCGGCCACCGTGCGCGCGCTCGACGAGGTGAGCCTGCTGGAACTGCGCAAGGACGAGCTGGAGGCGCGCTTTGCCAGCGACCCTGCGCTGGGCATGCGGTTCTTCAAGGCGATCTCGGTGTTCCTGGCCGAGCGCATGCGCAGCACGATCGCGCGCCTGGGTTACGGCGGCGCGGCCAGCCTCGCATCGGAGGAACTGCTGGAGGACGAACTGGACGAAGGCTTGCTGGACAACGTGGCGATCGCCGGCGAGCGCTTCAGCCGCCTGATGCGGCTCCTGGCCGACGCGCCGGAGGCCTGACCGATGCAGCCCGGCCTGCTGGCCGGCGTGCGCCGCCTGGCGGCCGAGACGCCGGACCGGATCGCTCTTACCTTCCTCGACGACGACGGCGGCGCGCCGCGCACGCTCACTTTCGGCCAGATCGACAACGAAAGCCGGCGCATCGCGCGGCGCCTGTTGCGTCACTGCCCGGATGCGCAGCGCGCGCTGTTGCTGCACCGGCCGGGGCCCGAATTCGTCACCGCCCTGTGCGCGTGCTGGGTGGCGGGGATCACGCCGGTGCCAACCTATCCGCCCACCTACCGGCTCGGCTCGCGCGCGAGCGAACGCTTCGAGCGGCTGGTCGCGGATGCCGATGCCCAGCTGGCACTGGTGGACAGCGCCAGCCTGGCCCGGACCTGGCAGGCAGGCCATGACGCCGGCGCGCTGCACTGGCTGGCCACCGACGAAACCCACCCGGACGACGACGCTGGCGCGCAAAGCAAGCCCGGCACCGGGCCCGCGCTGATCCAGTACACGTCCGGTTCCACCGGGTCGCCGCGCGGCGTCTGCCTGAGCCAGGCCAACCTGGAGGCGAACCTGGCCACAATGGCCGACCGCTTTGCGCTCCCGCCGAGTGCCTGCGTGGTGAGCTGGCTGCCGCCGTACCACGACATGGGGCTGATCGGCGGCATCCTGCCGATGCTGGCGTTCGGCGTGCACCTGGTGCTGATGACGCCGGCCCACTTCATCGCGCGCCCGCGGCGCTGGCTCGAGGCGATCAGCCGCTACCGCGCCAGCCACAGCGGCGGCCCCAACTTCGCCTACGAGCTGTGCGCACAAAAGCTCGCGCCGCAGGACCTTGCGGGACTGGACCTGTCGTCATGGCGCGTCGCGTTCTGCGGCGCCGAGACGGTGCGCGCGGCGAGCCTGCAGCGGTTCGCGGCCCTGGCCGCAAGCGCCGGCTTTTCCGCCGATGCGCTGGCGCCCTGCTACGGCCTGGCCGAATCGACCTTGCTGGTCAGCGCGCGCGCGCCCGGCTCCGGCCTTGCCACCCATGCGCGCGACGAAGAAGGCGAAACGGCGCAGCAGAGGGTCTCGTGCGGCGCTCCCGGCCCCGGCGTGCGCGTTGCGATCGTCGATGAGCGCGCTCGCCGCTGCCCCGAGCGCAGCGTCGGCGAAATCTGGATCGCCGGCGCCCAGGTGGCGGCCGGTTACTGGCGCCAGGACCGGCTCAACGCCCAGGTGTTCGGGCAGGCGCTGCAGGGCGAGCCCGGAGCGTGGCTGCGCAGCGGCGACACCGGCTACCTGCATGACGGCGAACTGTACGTGACCGGCCGCATCAAGGACCTGATCATCCTGCGCGGCCGCAATTGCTACCCTGCCGACATCGAGCAGCTGGCCGGCGCCAGCCACCCGGCGCTGGACCCGCTGGCGGTGGCCGCATTCAGCGACGAGGGCGCGCACGGCGAGCGGCTGGTGGTCGCATGCGAACTGCGGCGCGAGCGCCGCCGCGCCGACCAGCAGCAGGTCGCGAGGGCAATCCAGGCTGCGCTGGCGCAGGCGCTGGACGTGAGTGCCGACGAGATCGTGCTGCTGCTGCCGGGCGCGCTGCCGCGCACCACCAGCGGCAAGATCAGCCGCTCGGGCACACGCGCCGCGTGGCGCAGCGGCGAACTGGCGCTGGCGCCGGCGACACCGGCTCCGGCCCGCGCAGCCGGACAGGCCGCCTTGCTGGACTGCGCGGCGCGGCTGGCCGGCCTGGATCCGGGCCAGGTCGACAGCGACTGGACGCTCGGCGAGCTCGGCATCGATTCGCTCAAGCGCGTCGAGCTGACGATCACGCTCGAGCAGGAGCTGGGCCGCGCCATCGGCGTGGAGCAGTTGCGGCCCGACCTGCCGCTGCGTGAGCTGCAACGGCTGCTCGACGCCGCGCCCAGCGGGCCGGCCGACGCCGCTGGCGGCGCGGGACAGGCGGCCGTGTACGTGCCCAGCCCGGTGCAACTGCGCTTGCTGACCGCCGGCGTGGCCGACCCGAACGACTTCCTTGAAATCGTCTACCTGCGCGCGCCGGCGGCGCTCGACCAGGCCGCGCTGGAGGCTGCGCTGGCGTGGCTGGCGCAGCGCCACCCTGCCCTGCGCCTGCGTTTCGAACGCGCTGGCGGGGCCGGCTGGAGCGCGCGGCCGGACGGCGCGGGGATCGGCCTGGAGCGCCTCGACATGGCCGCCGTGCCCGCCGGCGCGCACGGCTGGCAAAACGCTGTGCTGCAACAGCTGCGTGCCGCCATCGACATCGAACGTGGCCACCTGGCCCATGCGGTCTGGCTCGACCGCGGAGCCGGCGAAACCGGCGTGCTCGCACTCGCGCTGCACCACCTGGCGATCGACGCGGTGTCGGTCGCGATCCTGCTGCGCGGCCTGCAGCACGCGTACGGGCAGGCGTGCCGGGGTACGCTGGCCCCGCCGGCCCCGGATGCCTTTTTGGACTGGCTTGGCGAGCGCCAGGAGCGCACCGCGACACCCGGCTGGGCCGAGGACGAAGTGCGGTTCTGGCGCGCCGTCTGCGGCACCGCCGGGCCGCCCGTGGCGCAGCCATGGCCGTTCGTGTTCGAGCACACGGCGCAGCAGCGCCTGGCGCCACTGGCCAACCGGCGCTTTCTCGAACGCTTTGCCGATGGCCCGGCGCGCCATGACGCGCTGCTGGCCGCGTTTTGCCATGCCTGGTGCAGCGCCAGCGGCGACGCATCGGCGCTGGTGCTGCTGAACCAGCACGGCCGCAGCGGGGCCAGCGCCGCGGCAGTCGGCTGGCTGGTCGATTTCTACCCGGTGCGGGTGGAGGCCGCGCCATCCAGCCCGCAGCGCCAGTACGCTGCGGCGCGCCAGGCCCATGCCGCGGTCGCGCCGCATGCCGCGGACTATGCGCTGCTGTGCCATGGCGCCGCGGGGCACGCGCAGGCCAAACGGCTGGCGCAGCCGGCCCTGGCGCTCGAATTTCGCGGTGCGGTCGATAACGGCTTCCGGCGCGACGGCGTGTTCACCTTCCTTGGCGCGACTCACCTGCCGGGCGCGTGGAACGAGGCGCGTGCGCGCAGCGGCAGCTTCCCCGCGCTTGAGCTAAGCGCCAGCATGGGCGACGGAACGCTGGCATGGCGCCTGTGTTACCTGCCGCACGCTGTGGCACGGGACAAGGCCGAGGCGATCGGCGCGGCGGTCGCGCGCTTCCTGGAGCGGCTGCTCGAGGACTGATTGTTCAGGCCAGGCGCGCCGCCAGCGCTGCCAGCAAGGCGGCGGCGAGCCAGCCGGGCCAGCGCGCCCGGCGCAGCAACAGCAGGGGACTGGTGTTGCTGCCCTCCCCCTGGAAGCGGCGCAGGGCCTGGTCGCGGAACAGGCCGCGCCGCATGGCCGGTACGCCTGACGCGGGCGCGACAGCCGGCGCTTCGGGCGCCGGCTCGAACCAAGCCTGCCCTTCCTGCCCGGCGAGCGTGCCGAGCGCCGCGCGCACCGGCGGGCTGCCGGGTGCGCCACGCGCGGCCACCTTGCCATGCGCGAGCACCAGCACCTCGTCGGCACAAGCAAGAGCGCTGTCGCGATGGCTGACCAGCAGGCAGGTCACACCAAGCGCGCGGATGCGGCCCAGCAGCTCGGCCTGCATCTCGTCGGGCAGCGCGCTGGTCGCTTCGTCGAGAACCAGCAGGCGCGGACGGCGCAGCAGGCAGCGCGCAATCAGCAAGCGCTGCAGCTGCCCGGTGGCCAGCCGGGCACTGTCAACAATGGTCAGCACGCCCATCGGCATGCGCCGAACGTCGCGCGCCAGCACGGCCTGCCCGAGCGCCTGCCACACCGCGCCCAGCGGCCACGTGCCCATTCCCGCGAGCTGCCAGCGCAGCGGGCCGGCACCGTTGAGAACCTCATCCTGCATCACCAGCCCGGTGGATTCGCGCAGCGCGGCCATGCCGGCCACGCCCGGCGCCACGCCATCGACCAGCACCTGGCCGTGGCTGGCCGTCTCGAAGCCGAGCAATAGCCTGAGCAGGGTGGACTTGCCGCTGCCCGAGGCGCCGGCCAGCGCCGTGATACGTCCGGGAGCAAGTTCGATCGACACGCTGTCAAGCGCCGGACGCGGGCTGCCGGGGTAGGTGAAGCACAGGGCGTGGGCCTGCACGCGCGCGGGCCCTTGTGCAGTGTCCGCGGACGGGGCCGGCTCGCGCGGCGCACGCAGCAGCCGGTGCAGCGCGCGCCGTTCGTCGAGCGCGGTGGCCCAAGCCATGGCGGCCTGGCACAGGCGGCCGGCATGGACCAGCATCGACAATGCCAGGGCGGCGGTGGCAAGCCAGCGCGCGCCCGCAGGCGCTGCGGCCGGCGCCGTCAGTACCCAGGCCAGCAGCAGGCCCAGGGCGGCAAGCGGATAGCCGGAGCGCCACGCACTGGCCGCGCGCAGGCGTCGCGCCAGGCCAACCGGCTGGCGCCACGGCATGCCGAGCCAGCGCCGCAAGGCGGCATCGGCACGGCCGGCCGCGCGCAGCGAGCCAACGTGGTGCAGCACATGCTGCAGGAACTGGGCCCTGCGCCGCAGCACACGCGCCCGTCGCACACGCAACCGGGCCGGCCCCGCCGCCCAGGCCAGCGGCAGCATGGCCGCCAGCGCCAGCGCAGCCCACGCGGGCCACAGCGCCGGCCACAGCCACGCAAGGCCGGCGCCTGTGGCCAGCAGCGAGCAGGCCGCTGCGGCCACCGGGGGCACGCCGCGGCGATCGTCCTGCAGCGCGCGCAGCATGGCCGGCGCCGCGTCGGCGCCACTGGTCAGGCGCAGCGCGGTGTAGCGGCCAAATGCCGCCGGCGGCACGCTGTGTAGCGTCTGGCGCAGGGTGGCGTCGAGCGCTGCGTGATCGCGCCCCAGCACCCGCGCCAGCCGCACGCCGGCCTGCCATCGCAGCAGCAAGGACGCGACGAGCGCGGCGGCGGCGGCCGGCCAGGCCAGCAGCGCAGCGGAACACAGCGCCGCCACGCCCAGCACGGCATCGAGCACGCAGGCGGCGAGCGTGCCGCCCCAGTCCTGGCGGCCGTGCCACCCGACGCGCGCCAGCAAGGCGGCCACGCTGGCCGGCACCGCCTTGTCTGCCCGCGGCATCGGCGCGTACGCATCGTCGTCGAACGCGTGCTCGGGGGCCGTGACGGGACGGCGCGCACCGGTGGCGTCGAACATGATGTAGCCGCGGCCCGGCCCGGCGACAAGCAATGCTGGCCGGCCGCTGGCGCGCTCGAACACCAGCAGCGGTCCGGGGTCCTCGCGCCACCAGCTGCGCGCGACCATGCGCACAGGACGCAACCGCCATCCTTGCGCGCGCGCCAGCGCCAGCACGGCCTGCGCGCGCGTGGCGGCAGGCGCGGCCGGCTGTGCCACGGTGTCCCACGGCAGGCCGCAGCGCTCGGCCAGCTGGCGCAGGCAGTCGCGCAACTGGCCTGGCTCGGGCAGCGGCGGCGCCGGCTCGTCCGCCTCGTCCGGCGCGTCATGAAAACCGGCGGCGCTGGCGGAACGCGACGGCGCGGATGCGGCATCTTGCGCAAGCGTGCCGTTCTTCAGCCGCAGCACGCGATCGCAGGCGGCCAGCGTGGCGCTCCGGTGGCTGATCAGGACTACGCTGCAGCCGCGCCGCCGCAGGTTCGACAGCAGGGCCGCCTCGAGCGCGCTGTCCAGGCCGTCGGTGGCCTCGTCCAGGATCAGCAGGCGCGGCTCGCCCACCAGCGCGCGCGCAAGCGCCAGGCGCTGGCGCTGTCCTCCGCTGAAGTTGGCCGCGCGCGGCGCCACCCCGCTGTCCAGCGCTCCGGGGCGCGATGCCACCAGCTCGCCCAGGCAGGCGTCGTCGAGCGCCTGGCGCAGCGTGGCCTCGCCGACGCCGTCCTGCCATAGCGTCAGGTTGGCGCGTACCGAGCCGGCAAAGAATGGCGGGAATTTGTCGACCCAAGCGATCGCGCCCGCCCGCTGGCCCGGGTCGAGCGCGCCTGGCGCGACGCCGCCGAAGCGCAGCTCGCCCGACCAGGGCTGCGCCAGGCCGCACAGCAGCGCCGCCAGGGTCGATTTGCCGGCCCCGGACGCGCCCGTGAGGCCCACGATCTCGCCGGGCGCGACATCGAGCGACACATCGTCCAGCACCGGCGCGCGGTTGCGCGCGTAACCGAACACGAGGTGGCGCGCCACCAGGGCCGGGGCCGGGGAAAGCGCCACGCTTCCCGCCTGTGGTGGGCCCGCCGGCGGCGCTTGCGCGTCGTCTTGCAGCTGCGCGATGACCCGCAGGTTGTGCAGGCAGGCCGGCAAGCGCGCCAGCCACGGAAGCGCCAGCGGCAGCGGCGCCGCCAGCAACAGCAGCGCCAGCACCTGTCCGGCGGGCGCCCCGGCCGCGTAGCGGGCCAGCAGCGCGACCAGGACCAGCAGGCATCCATGCTGCACCAGCCGGATCCTCAAGGCCCAGGACGCGAGCCACTGGAGCTGGCCGACGTCCGCCGCCAGCGCGCCGGCGCGCGCTGCCAGCGCTTCTTCGGCCTGGCCGCCGGTCCTGGTGCTCTCGATACCGTTGGCGCTGTACGACGCGGTTTCCGGTGCCGGCGCCAGCAGCCGGTTCAAGCGCCAGCGTCCGCGCCCGCCCGCCGCCCACGCCAGCACCGCGGCAGCGCCCAGCACCGCGCACACGGCGGCCCCGAACGCCGGCGCCAGCCAGGCCAGCCCGGCCAGCAAGATCACCGTTTCCGCAAGCCGGGCCCAGGCCGGCAGCAGCTGCCGGCACACGGCGCCGGCCAGCGCCTGCGGCAGGCCCGCGATCGCCTGCAGGGCCGAGGGAATCCGGTAGTCGAAAAACGATTGCGGCTGGCGCGCCATGCTCTCCACGAACCGGCGCTCCCCGTCCTCGCGGATGGCGCGCTCGGCGCGTTCGCGTGTCCCCGCTTGCAGCCAGGCGAGCAGCATGCGCAATGCGGCCGCCACCAGCGCGGCGCCGGCAACGACCTGCGCGCCACTACCCGCGAACGCGGTCCAGGCCAGTGCCAGCGGGACCAACGGCATGAGGAGCGCGACCAGCGCGGCGGCGGCCAGCGGACGACGGGCTTGTGGCGGCAGGCGCCCCGCACAAGCGGCCAGCAGCCGGGGCGGCGGCGCGTTGCGTTCAAACTGGGGGGTGGGGGCGAGCGCGATCGCAATGCCGGTGAAACGCTCGTCGAAGACTTCGCGCGGCAGCCGCTCTGGCCCGTGTGACGGATCGTTCAACAGCACCTCGGTCGCGCTGATTTCTTCGAGCACCGCGAAATGGATGAAGTCCAGGTGCACGATCAACGGCAGCCCGAGCGCTGCCAGCTCGCCCGGCTCCTTGCGCAGCACCCGCGCCGCCAGGCCGTAGTGGCGCGCGGCCCGCGCCATGTCCGCCGCGCTCAGGCAGTCGCGCGAGATGCCCGTTACTTCGCGCAGCTCGGCCAGCGTGACCGAACGCCCGAAATAGCCGAGCATCGCGCCAAGCACGGCAATGCAACACTCGGTCTGCTGGGACTGGATGAAGAGAGGGGTGCGCGTCATGCCGATGATGCTGTTGAAAAAACAGCATGATGCCATACGACATTGCCGCGCTGGCCGATGCAGGCGGGGCAGCTGCTGCCGCCCCGCCGTGCCGGCTTAGTACATGTGCTGCCCGCCGTTGATGGCGATGTTGGCGCCCGTGACGAAAGCGGCCTCATCCGACGCCAGGTAGGCCACCAGGCCGGCCACTTCCTCCGGCTTGCCCAGGCGCCCCATGGGGATTTGCGGAATGATCTTGGTCTCGAGGACCTCGCTCGGGATGTCCATCACCATCTTGGTGCCGATATAGCCCGGCGAGATCGTGTTGACGGTCACGCCCTTGCGCGCCACTTCCAGCGCCAGCGCCTTGGTAAAGCCGTGCATGCCGGCCTTGGCGGCGGAGTAGTTGGTCTGGCCGAAGGCGCCCTTCTGGCCGTTGACCGACGAGATGTTGATGATCCGCCCCCAGGCGCGCTCGACCATGCCGTCGCACACCGGCTTGGTCATGTTGAACACGGAATCGAGGTTGGTCTTGATGACCGCGTCCCAGTTGACCTTGTCCATTTTCTTGAAGGTCATGTCGCGCGTGATGCCGGCGTTGTTGACCAATACATCCACCGGCCCCACCTCGGCCACCACCTTGGCCACGCAGGCCTGCGCCGAATCGTAGTCGGCCACGTCGCACTCGTAGGCATGGAACTCGTGCCCTTTTTCGCGCATGGCGGCCAGCCACGCGTCGCGCTTGGTGTTGCCCGGCGAGTAGGTGGCCACGACCTTGTAGCCCAGCGCGGCCATCTTGATGCAGATTGCCTCGCCCAGGCCGCCCATGCCCCCAGTTACCAATGCCACTCTAGCCATGTGTCTTCTCCTGTTTTTATCTGTACTTCCGAAAACCCGGACCGCCAGCGCGGTTGCGCCCGCGCTTAGCGCTCCACTGCCAGCGCCACGCCCATGCCGCCGCCGATGCACAGGCTGGCCAGGCCGCGCTTGGCGTCACGGCGTATCATTTCATGCAGCAGGGTCACCAGGATGCGCGCGCCGGAAGCGCCGATCGGGTGGCCGATCGCAATCGCGCCGCCATTCACGTTGATCTTCGACGTGTCCCAACCCATTTCCTTGTTGACCGCAACGGCCTGCGCGGCAAACGCCTCGTTAATCTCCATGAGGTCGAGGTCGTTCACGCCCCAGCCGGCCTTTTGCAGGCACAGGCGGGTGGCCGACACCGGGCCCATGCCCATGATCGACGGGTCCACGCCGGCCGAGGCGTAGGCCTTGATGCGCGCCATCGGCGTCAGGCCCATTTCCTTGGCCTGCGAGGCGGACATCATGATGACCGCCGCCGCGCCGTCGTTGATGCCGGATGCGTTGCCGGCCGTGACCGTGCCTTCCTTGTTGAAGGCCGGGCGCAGGCTCGACAGCGCCTCGATCGTGGTGCCGTGTTTCGGGTACTCGTCGGTGTCGATGACGGTCGTGCCCTTCTTGGTCACGATCTCGAAGGGGATGATCTCGTCCTTGAACTTGCCGGCCTTTTGCGCGGCCTCGGCCTTCAGCTGCGACTGCAGCGCGAATTCGTCCTGCTCCTGGCGCGAGATGTCGTACTTGCGCGCGACGTTCTCGGCGGTCACGCCCATGTGGTACTGGTTGAACGCGTCCCACAGGCCGTCGATGATCATGGTGTCCACCAGCTTGGCCTCACCCATGCGAACGCCGTCGCGCGAGCCGGGCATGGCGTGCGGGGACATGCTCATGCTTTCCTGGCCGCCGGCAATGACGATGCGCGCGTCGCCGCACTTGATCGCCTGCGCCGCCAGGTGGGTGGCGCGCAGGCCGCTGCCGCACACCATGTTGATGGTCATGGCCGGGATGGTGTCGGGCAGGCCGGCCTTGATCGAGGCCTGGCGTGCCGGGTTCTGTCCGGCCGCCGCGGTCAGCACCTGGCCCATGAGCACTTCGCTCACGGCGTCCGGCGCGAAGCCGGATTTGGCCAGCAGCTGCTTGATGACGTGCGCGCCGAGCTCGGCGCCGGATACCTTGGCGAGGCTACCGCCGAACTTGCCCACAGCGGTGCGGCCGGCGGCGACGATGACAACTTCTTCCATTTGATTCTCCAGTGTCCTGGCGTGCCAGGAGGTTGACGAGGCGGCGGCAGAGCGCCGCCGGTTCAGGATTCGACGCAGCAAGGCAGGCCGGGCGTAGCCGCAGCTCGTGGCTGCCGGGTGCCGGCCTGCGTTGGAAAAAGATACATGTTAGTGATCGGGCGTCCTTTCGCCTTTGAGGCAAGTCAATCTTATCAGCTTGGTCACAGAAGACAACGACGACCCGGTATCAGCCTGCCGGCCATGCCGCTCAGTTGCCTTCGCAGTTGACCCGCGTCATCGGGAACTCGAGGACCTTGCGCTCCCCCTTCACCGTGCCTTCCATCCTGGAATGGAAATGCATGGCGTCCTTCTGGCGCAGCACCAGGCGCTGGGGAAACGTCGGCGCCGCGCGCGCGAACGCCAGCTCGCCGCGGGCCGCGGCAACCCGCGTGAAGGCCATCACCGCCTCGCCCAGCGACTGGGCCACGTACTCGAGCTGGCCATCGACATGGCGCAGCTGGAGCAGTCCGATGTTCGTCATCTTGCCGCCCCTGACCAGGCGCGCCGAACCGACCATCGCGCCGGCCGCCGGTGCGCTCCAGTGCTCGCCCGAGCCCGGTTCGGCGCCATCGACCTGCCAGCAGCCCTGCAGCCACGCCACCTCGCGCAGCGGCTCGGCAGCGTGTGCCAGTGTGCCCACCAGCGCCAGCGCGCAAAAGATCGTCTTTTTCAAGTGATTCCCTTCATTGCCGCGTTGCCGGACCGGCCGGCCATGCTCTTTATTGATTGTTAGATAACAGATATGTTAGCGACAAGACAAGGAAAAGCAAGCGCTATTTACCCTGGGTGAAGTGGATCCTCCGCCACCGCGAACTGCTGTTTTCGAACTGCCAACCTGCCGTGATTTCGGGCGAATTGATGCCAGTTGGCATGTCCACACGGCTAAAAATCACAGTAGAATGCACGGGCTTGAGCCAACCTGACCCGTTTATGTCCAAAAGCCCGACCTCCTTGCCCGTCGAAATCAAGATTTCCACCGTTGTCGCGATCTCGACCATCCTCCATTCGGCCGATCCGTTGTCGATCGACGCGGCGCTGAAACAGATGACGGGGGGCGTGTCCGACTTTTTCGAGGACGAGTTCGCGGTGATCGACGTGACCGCCATTGCGGCGGCGAACCCGCGCATCGACTGGACGGCGCTGGCAACCCTGCTCAAGAAATACCGGCTGAACGCGGTGGCGGTGCGCGGCGCGTCCGCGGCCATGCACGACGCGATCCGCGCCAGCGGCCTGTTCCTGGACGACGGCGCCAGCGGCGAGCGCGTGCGCGAGGCGGCCCCGCTGGCCACGCCGGCGCCCACGCCCGCCCCGACGCCGGCCCCGACGGCGGCACCGGCCGCCCCTGCCGCCAGCGCCGCGATGATCGTGGACACCCCGGTGCGCGCGGGCCAGCGCATCTACGCGCGCGGCTGCGACCTGATCATCACGGCGGTGGTCAACAACGGCGCCGAAATCATCGCCGACGGCAGCATCCACGTGTATGCGCCACTGCATGGCCGTGCGCTGGCCGGCGCTTCCGGCAATGCCGGCGCGCGCATCTTCGCGCTGTCGATGCAGCCGGAACTGGTTTCCATTGCGGGCGTGTACCGCACCTTCGACGAGGGCTTCCCGGCCGACCTGGGCAAGGGGCCGTCGCAAATTCGACTAACAGGCGATCGACTGGATATACTATCGCTCAGTTCGGCTACCCGCGTCTGAGCGCAACTGACAACCAGATACCGAAAAGGACTTTTTTGTGGCACGAATTATTGTTGTGACGTCCGGTAAGGGCGGTGTGGGCAAGACCACCTCGAGCGCGAGCTTTTCCACGGGCCTGGCCATGCGCGGCCACAAGACCGCGGTGATCGACTTCGACGTCGGCCTGCGCAACCTCGACCTGATCATGGGCTGCGAGCGCCGCGTGGTGTACGACCTGATCAACGTGATCAACGGCGAGGCCAGCCTGACCCAGGCGCTCATCAAGGACAAGCACTGCGAGAACCTGTTCATCCTGCCGGCCTCGCAGACCCGCGACAAGGACGCGCTGTCGGAAGAAGGCGTGGAGCGCGTGCTGAACGAAATGGTGAAGATGGGCTTCGAGTACATCGTGTGCGATTCGCCGGCCGGCATCGAGCACGGCGCGCTGATGGCGCTGACCTTTGCCGACGAGGCGATCATCGTCACCAACCCGGAAGTGTCGTCGGTGCGCGACTCGGACCGCATCCTGGGCATCCTGCAAGCCAAGTCGCGCCGCGCGCAATCGGGCTCGGAACCGGTCAAGGAGCACCTCCTGATCACCCGCTACTCGCCCAAGCGGGTGGAAGCGAACGAAATGCTGTCGCATGAGGACGTGCAGGAAATCCTGCGCATCAAGCTGATCGGCATCATCCCGGAATCGGAGCAGGTGCTGCACGCGTCGAACCAGGGCAATCCGGCGATCCACTTCAAGGGGACCGACGTGGCCGAGGCGTACGAAGACGTGGTGTCACGCTTCCTTGGCGAAGAACGCCCGCTGCGTTTCACCAACTACGAAAAACCCGGTTTGCTGCAGCGCATCTTTGGGGTGAAGTGACATGGGCCTGCTTTCGATCCTGTTCCCGCAGAAACAGAAAAGCGCGTCGGAGGCCAAGGAACGCCTCCAGATCATCATCGCGCGCGAACGCAGCAGCCGTGCCGGCGGACCGGATTTCCTGCCGGCCCTGCACCGCGAGCTGATCGAGGTGATCTCGAAGTACACCAAGGTCAACGCCGACGACATCAAGATCTCGCTCGACCGCCAGGGCAACCTGGAAGTGCTCGACGTGAACGTGGTGCTGCCGGACGCGTAAAGCGCGTCGTCAGCATGCCCGTCGTCCCGGCGCACGCCGGGACCCATAGACCGCTTCCGAATTCGGAAACCCAGCATGGATCCCGGCCTGCGCCGGGATGGCGGCTTTACGGCTGGTGGCTGTTCACCGGCACTCAGGCCGGCCCGGTTTCCGCCGCCTTCTCCACCACCTTCGCACATGCCTCGATGTGCTGGTACCCCATCTTCTGAAACAGCGCGTAGCCGATCGCGGCCGAGGCCACCTGGCCCGCCAGCGGCACGAACCGGCTGACCGACTTGGCCGCCAGCTTCAGCCCCGACTTCTTGAAGACCTGCAGCACCAGCTCCCGGGTCACGATCTTCCCCACCAGCATCCCGCCGATCGCCGCCGTCGCCTCGTACACCGCGATGCGCATGCGCGGCTGCAACTTGTCGATCTGCGCCGGGGTCAACCCGAAGGCCTTGTTGATTTCCTCGATCAGCAGGGCGAAGGTGGTCAGGTCGGACAGCAGGTCCACGCCCGGCAGCGGTACCGCCGCGATGCCGGCCGACACCGCCGCGCGCTTGCGCACCAGCTTGCGGCACTGCTCACGCACCCGTGCGATCTCGGTGCCGCTTGCCGGCATCAGTTCCCAGTCCAGGTTCTCTTTCATATCCAAAGCGAAGTCTGCCAACGCCCAAGCTTAACGCGTTTGCGCTGCATGCCGCGCACACCCATCTGGATTGCACAAAGACAAACTTCGTTGTATTGGAACAAATGCCGCTTTATCCAATGAAAACAACCGTTTGCCGCCCCCGATAAGCAGCCTGCATAGCGCCCGAGACACATTTGCCATCCTATTCCTACAAAGCGATTTGGCGAATTCCCGACCATTGCACACGGGAAATCGTTGTTTCTAAACGAAATTTTCTTGTCCAGTTATGGCACATCTTTGTAAAAGTCTGTTATATTCGGTGTAACCTTGTAGGACTGCTCCTACATTAACTCCTACAGGACTCTTTAACGAGCTGAATTGCACTATGAGAATCGCCGTCTTGGATAACGACCGCAGCCAGGCAGACACCATCTGCCAGGTTCTTTCCGGGGCCGGGCACTCGTGCCAGACCTTTGACTCGGGCAAGGAACTGCTGGGGCAACTGCGCAAGGACAGTACCGACCTCTTGATCATGGACTGGCAAGTGCCGGACATGCCGGGCAGCGAAGTGCTGCGGCGCGCAAAAGAAAAACTGTCGGCCAACACCCCGACCATGTTCCTGGCCAATACCTCGGCCGAGGACGACATGGTGGCGGGCATGACCGCCGGCGCCGACGACTACCTGGTCAAGCCGCTGCGCCGCGGCGAGCTGGCCGCGCGCGTCTCGGCCCTGCTGCGCCGCGCCTACCCGTCGCAGAACGGCTCGGAGCAGCTCACCTTTGGCCCGTACACGTTCGAAACCCGCCCCGGACGGCTGCTGATGGACGGCGCGCCGATCGACGTGACGCACAAGGAGTTCTACCTGGCGCTGCTGTTTTTCCGCAACATCGGCCGTCCGCTGTCGCGCGCTTACATCCACGAGTCGGTCTGGGTGCGGGAAACGGCGGTGCCCTCGCGCACCATGGACACCCACGTCTCGCGCGTGCGCAACAAGTTGCAACTGCGTCCAGAAAACGGCTTCCGCCTGGTGCCGGTGTACAGCTACGGCTACCGGCTGGAAAAACTGGGCGCCTGAAACCCTGCCCGCCTCAGGGTATAATGGCGCCACCCGCCAGCCCTCGTTCCAACAGCATGCAACTTCTCGCCGTCGGCCTCAACCACAACACAGCACCGGTCTCGCTGCGCGAGCAACTGGCGCTGGGGCCTGAGCAGCTTGGCGAGGCGGTGCGGGCGGCGCGCGCCTGGTTCGCGCGCTACAACGACAAGGGCAGCGACGAAGCGGCCCTGCTGTCCACCTGCAACCGCACCGAGATGTACGCCGCCAGCGGCGCGCCCAACCCGCTGGATGCATCGGCCCATTTTCTGGCCCACTACCACGCGCTGAACCACGCCGAGCTGCGCCCGCACCTGTACCTGCTGCCGCAGGACGACGCCGTGCGCCATGCGTTCCGGGTCGCCTCGGGCCTGGACTCGATGGTGCTGGGCGAACCGCAGATCCTGGGCCAGATGAAGGACGCGGTGCGCGCGGCCGAAGAAGCCGGCGGCCTGGGCACCTACCTGCACCAGCTGTTCCAGCGCAGCTTTGCCGTGGCCAAGGAAGTGCGCAGCACCACCGAGATCGGCGCGCACAGCGTGTCGATGGCGGCGGCCGCCGTGCGCCTGTCGCAGCGCATCTTCGACCGCATCGGCGAGCAGAACGTGCTGTTCATCGGCGCCGGCGAAATGATCGAGCTGTGCGCCACCCACTTCGCGGCCCAGAACCCGAAAAGCATCACCATCGCCAACCGCACCATGGAGCGCGGCGAGGCGCTGGCGGCACGCTTCAACGGCCAGGCGATCAAGCTGGCCGACCTGCCGGAGCGCCTGTCCCAGTTCGACATCATCGTCTCCTGCACCGCCTCCACCCTGCCGCTGATCGGCAAGGGCCTGGTCGAGCGCGCCATCAAGGCACGCCGCCGCCGCCCGGTGTTCATGGTCGACCTGGCGGTGCCGCGCGATATCGAGCCTGAAGTTGCCGGCCTGGACGACGTGTTCCTGTACACCGTGGACGACCTGGCGCAGGTGGTGAGAACCGGCATCGAAAGCCGCCAGGCCGCGGTCGCGCAGGCCGAGGCCATCATCGAAACGCGCGTGCAGTCGTTCATGCACTGGATCGGCGACCGCGCCGTGGTGCCGGTCATCCGCGACCTGCACGAATCGAGCGAAGAGCTGCGCCTGGCCGAGCTCGAGCGCGCACGCAAGCTGCTGGCCAAGGGCGAGGATCCCGAAGCCGTGCTCGAAGCGCTCTCGCGCGGCCTGACCGCCAAGTTCCTGCACGGCCCGCAGCAGGCGCTGCACCGCGCCCAGGGCGACGAGCGCGCGCGCCTGGCCAGCCTGCTGCCGCAGCTGTTCCGCGGCCGCCGTTAGCGGCCCTCCCCTTCTCTCGCGCCGCCCCTGCCGCGGCGCGCCGCGTTGCCGCGCCCTGCGGCCCGAACCACGTTACCGAGATATCTGATGAAACCATCCATGCTGGCCAAGCTGGACCAACTGGCCAACCGACTAGTCGAACTGGACGAACTGCTGGCGCAAGAAAACGCGACGGCGAACATGGACAACTACCGCAAGATGACGCGCGAGCACGCCGAGCTCGGGCCGCTGGTCGCGCTGTACCGCCAGTACCAGGACGCGCAGGGCGACATCGCCACCGCGCAGGAGATGCTGGCGGACCCGGACATGAAAGAGTTCGCGCAGGACGAAATCGAGGCCGCCAGGGCGCGCCTGGGAGAGCTTGACCTGGAGCTGCAGAAGATGCTGCTGCCGAAGGACGAAAACGACGAGCGCAACATCTTCCTCGAGATCCGCGCCGGCACCGGCGGCGACGAATCGGCGCTGTTCGCGGGCGACCTGCTGCGCATGTACACCCGCTTTGCCGAGCGCAACCGCTGGCAGGTGGAGATGGTGTCCGAATCGCCGTCCGACCTGGGCGGCTACCGCGAGGTCATCGTGCGCATCGTCGGCAACGGCGCCTACTCCCGGCTCAAGTTCGAATCGGGCGGCCACCGCGTGCAGCGCGTGCCGGCCACCGAAACCCAGGGCCGCATCCACACCTCGGCCTGCACCGTGGCGGTGATGCCAGAGGCGGACGAGGTCGAGGACGTGAACATCAACCCGGCCGACCTGCGCATCGACACCTTCCGCGCCTCGGGCGCCGGCGGGCAGCACATCAACAAGACCGATTCGGCGGTGCGCATCACCCACCTGCCCACAGGGATCGTGGTCGAATGCCAGGACGACCGCAGCCAGCACAAAAACAAGGCGCAGGCGATGAAGGTGCTGGCCGCGCGCATCAAGGACGTGCAGCTGCGCGAACAGCAGAGCCGCGAAGCGGCCACCCGCAAGAGCCTGATCGGCTCGGGCGACCGCAGCGAGCGCATCCGCACCTACAACTTCCCGCAGGGGCGCCTGACCGACCACCGCATCAACCTCACGCTCTACAAACTGGACATGATCATGGACGGCGACCTGGAAGAGCTGACCCGCGCGCTGGCGTCCGAGCACCAGGCCGAGCAGCTGGCCGCGCTGGGCGATTGACGGAAACCCGTCGCCCCGGCTTTCGTCGGGACGACGGTGGCGGTTCCGAATTGCAAAGCCGAAATCAAGGAAGGGGCATGGCGCTTTATGCGACAATGCCCCATCTTTTTTGCAGCCCCAACCTATACGAATGACCACGTCCAGAAACGTCCTCTACGCCATCGCCGCCGCCTGTTTCGCGCTGGTCGGCGCCGCCCTGTACCTGCAGCATGCGCAGAACATGATGCCCTGCCCGCTGTGCGTGATCCAGCGCTACCTGTACCTGACCATTGCGCTGTGCTGCCTGCTGGGCGCCGCCATGGGCCAGCCGAAGGTGGGGGCGGGCCTGGGCCTGCTCGGCGCGCTGGGCGGGCTGGGCGTGGTGGGCAAGCACCTGTACGTGCTGGCCCACCCCGGTTTCTCATGCGGCATCGACCCGATGGAAACCATGCTGAACAAGATCCCGACCGCCACCGCGATGCCGTGGATGTTCCACGCCGACGGCCTGTGCGAGGACGCGCGCGACACCCTGTTCGGGCTCTCGATCCCGGCCTGGTCGGCGGTGTGGTTCGCCATTCTGGCGGTGTCGCTGGCGTGGCTGCTGGTGCGCGGCAAACGATGATTACCGCCGGCGACACCATCGGCGCGCTGCAGTCGGCGCTGCCGCTCGACCCGCTCGAGAACCGCATTTTGCTGTGCCATGCGCTGGGCCTGTCGCGCGTGGGGCTGGTCACGCAATCCGACCGCGCGCTCACGGCCGAGGAGGCCGCGCAGCTGGCCACGCTGGTCGAGCGCCGCAAGTTCGGTGAGCCGATCGCCTACATCGTCGGCCGCCGCGAATTCTACGGGCTCGATTTCGAGGTCAACGATTCGGTGCTCATTCCGCGCCCCGACACCGAACTGCTGGTCGAACTGGCTTTGGAACGCCTGCCGCAACAGGGCCGCCTGCTCGACATGGGCACCGGCAGCGGCGCGATCGCGGTATCGGTGGCGCATACGCGGCCGGATGCCGCCGTGACCGCGCTCGACTACTCCGGCGCCGCGCTGGACGTCGCGCGCGCCAACGCGAACGCGCACGGGGCCGCGGTGCGCTTCCTGCGCAGCGACTGGTTCTCGAACCTGGATGCCGAAACCTTCGACGTCATCGCGTCCAACCCGCCGTACATCGCCTCGGGCGACGAGCACCTGTCGCGCGGCGACCTGCGCTTCGAGCCGAACATGGCGCTCACCGACCGTGCGGACGGACTGGCGGCGCTGCGCATCATCATCGGCGGCGCGGGCCGGCACCTGGCGCCAAACGGGTGGCTGCTGCTCGAGCATGGCTACGACCAGGCGGCGCAGGTGCGCGCGCTGCTGGAAGCGCAGGGCTATGCGGACGTGCAAAGCTGGCGCGATCTGGCCGGCATTGAACGCGTCAGCGGCGGCAGGTTCGCTACCCGCAACGCATAGCAACCAGCCCGCATCCCGTCGCGCCGCCGGGCAAGCGCCAGGACGACCTGCCTGGCCGCTCTCCCCTGCGCGCCCGAAATTGCGCCTTTGATAAACTTTCCGATCCACGCCCAGACCCATCGCATGCGCAGACTGTTTGCCATCCTCGCCATCTACGCACCGCTTGCGGCAGCCGCCGACAGCGCGGCGGACCAGGCGCACGCGCTGTTCGAGCGCGACTGGCAATGGCGCCTGCGCCACCAGCCCGAGCTGGCCACAAGCGTCGGCGACCACCGCTTCGACGACAAGCTGGCCGACACCTCGTTAAATGGCCTGCGCGCGGCCACCGAGCACGAGCACCGCATGTTCGACGCCATCAAGGCCATCGACCGCGACCAGCTCGCCGGCCAGGACCGCATCTCCTACGACCTGTTCCTGGACGACAAGGAGCGCAAGCTCGCCGCCGCCGCCTTCTACCCGTTCGATCCCTACCCCATCACGGCGCAGAACGGCCTGCACATCCGCCTGCCGCAACTGGTCGCGCAAATGCAGTTCGCGGACGAGGACGACTATCGCAACTACATCGCGCGCCTGCAGGCGCTGCCGCGCCACGTGGACGGCCTGATCGAGCAGATGCGCTACGGGATGCGCAACGGCTGGGTCGCGCCCAAGGTCGTGATGCAGCCGCTGCCCGCGCTGCTGCGCGCGATGCGCGAGCACCTGGCCGACGGCCCGCTGGGCTCACCGCTGCGCGCGCTGCCGGCCACGATCGACAAGGACGTGCGCGAACAGCTGGCCGCGAGCGGCAGCGCCGCCCTGGCCGACAGCGCCGCGCCCGCGCTGCAACGCCTGGAGGAGTTCGTGCGCACCGAGTACCTGCCGGCCGCGCGCGACGCGATCGCCGCATCCAGCCTGCCGGGCGGCGCGGCCTGGTATGCCTTCGTGGTGCGTGGCGCGACCACGACCAACATGAGCCCCGCCGAGATCAACGCGCTCGGCCTGAAGGAAGTGGCGCGCCTGCGCGGCGAGATCGTGGCGGCGATCCCGCGCACCGGCTTCAGGGGCAGCTTCGAACAGTTCGCCGCGTTCGCGCGCAGCGACCCACGCCTGTTCTACGTTGATCCCGAGGCGCTGCTGGCACGCTATCGGCGCACGCTCGAACGCGCCCAGGCGCGCCTGCCCGACCTGTTCGCCACCGTGCCCAAGGAAGACATCGTGGTCAAGCCGATCCAGGGCGCCGGGGCCGAGCAGCAGCCGGGCGCCTACTACGAGGCCGGCGGCCCCGGGCGGGTGGCGGCGCTGGTGGTGAACACCTCGCGCCTGAACACGCGGCCGATGTGGGAGGTGGACACCCTCACCCTGCACGAAGGCGTGCCGGGCCACCACGTGCAGGTCGCGCGCGCGCACGAGATCGAGGGCCTGCCCGCGTTTCGCCGCTACGCCTGGTACGTAGCCTTCGGCGAAGGCTGGGCGCTGTATGCGGAGAGCCTGGGCCCGCAACTGGGCCTGTACAAGGACCCGTTCTCCAGCTTCGGCCACCTGAACGACGAATTGTTTCGCGCGGTGCGGCTGGTGGTGGACACCGGCATCCATGCGCTGGGCTGGTCGCGCCAGCAGGCGATCGACTACATGAACGCGAACACGGCCAACCCGCCGGCCGACAACGAGGCCGAGGTCGATCGCTACATCGCCCAGCCGGGGCAGGCGCTGGGCTACAAGATCGGTCAGCTGCGCATCCTGGCGCTGCGCGAGAAGGCCCAGGCGGCGTTGGGTCCGCGCTTTGACCTGAAGCGCTTCCACAACGCGGTGATCGACAACGGAGCGCTGCCGCTGGCGGTGCTCGAGCGCGAAATCGAGCGCTGGATCGGCCAGGAGAGCGCGCCCAAAGCGGAGACGCCGAAGCCGGCGCCGGCCCATCCACCGGGCTAACATTTTGTCAAGATTGTGAACTTGAGGGGTGCCCGACGCAGCCGGCGATTTTCGGTTACTCTTGGCGCCACTGATTAGGCAGTAAAAGAAAGGAAACATCCCGTGTCGAACCAACTGACCCGCCGCCTGGCCCTGCTTGACGACGATGCACACCGCTCCCTGCTGGGCCAGGGCCTGCGCGGCATCGAACGCGAGACGTTGCGCGTCGACCAGCACGGCCACCTGGCGCACACCCCGCATCCGCTCGCACTCGGATCGGCGCTGACGCATCCGCAAATCACCACCGACTATGCCGAGGCGCTGCTCGAGTTCATCACGCCGGCGGAGCACGACATCGCGCTGACCCTGCACCGGCTCGACACGATCCACCGCTTCGCGTACGCGCGGCTGGGCGGCGAGCTGCTGTGGAGCCAGTCGATGCCGTGCGAGCTGCCGCCGGATTCCGACATCGAGATCGCCTGGTACGGCAAGTCGCACATCGGGATGCTCAAGCACGTGTACCGGCGCGGCCTGGCCCTGCGCTACGGGAAGGCGATGCAGTGCATCGCCGGCATCCACTACAACTATTCGCTGCCCGAAAAGCTGTGGCAGGTGCTGGCGGTGAACGAAGGCGTAATGGAAGAGCGGCGCTCGGCGCTGCGCGACTTCCAGTCCGAGAGCTACATCGCGACGATCCGCAACTTCCGCCGCCACAGCTGGCTGCTGATGTACCTGTTCGGCGCCTCGCCGGTGCTGAACAAGAGCTTCCTGCGCGACCGTCCGCACAACCTCGAGCCGCTGTCGGACGACACCCTGTACCTGCCGTACGCCACCAGCCTGCGCATGAGCGACCTGGGCTACCAGAACGACGCCCAGTCCGGCCTGCGCCCGCACGAAAACAGCCTGGAAAGCTACGTCACCTCGCTGATGGACGCGGTCAACCGCCCGTACGAGCCGTACGCGGCGCTCGGCACCAAGAAGGACGGCGAGTGGATTCAGCTGTCCACCAACGTGCTGCAGATCGAGAACGAATACTATTCGACGATCCGTCCCAAGCGCGTGATCCGCACCGGCGAGCGCCCGGTGCAGGCGCTGTGCCGCCGCGGCGTGCAGTACATCGAGGTGCGCTGCATGGACGTCGATCCGTTCGAGCCGGTCGGCATCTCGCTGGAGGCCGGCCGCTTCCTCGACGCCTTCCTGCTGTTCTGCGCGCTGGAAGAGAGCCCCTTCATCAGCGCGGCCGACGGCCAGGTCCACGCGTCCAACTTCGCGCGCACCGTCAAGGAAGGCCGCAAGCCGGGCCTGACGCTGACCAAAGACGGCAAGGAAGTGCCGCTGGTGGAATGGGCGATGGAACTGATCGAGCGCATCCGCCCGGTGGCCAAGCTGCTCGACACCCAGTTCGACGAGCCGGTGCACGAGGCCTCGCTGGCCGTGCAAAAGGCCAAGGTCGAGGACCCGTCCAAGACGCCGTCGGCACGCGTGCTGGACGAAGTGCGCGCGCTCGGCTCGGCCAACAAGTTCGGCCTGCAGCAAAGCCAGCTGCACGCGGCCTGGTTCCGCGAGACCGCGTTGATGCCGGCCGAGGAAGCGATGTTCCTCGAGATGGCGTCGGCCTCGCTGGCGGAGCAGGCGGTCATCGAACAGTCCGACACCGGCAGCTTCGACGACTTTGTCGCCAAATACAACAGCAGTACACTATGCGGCGAATAATCACGCCGCGAGGATGACTTGCTCACCTTTTTCAACGAACACCACGCCCAGCACCGGCCGCGCCTGGAAATCCACCGGGGCGAGCTGGTGCCGTGTTCGGAGAAGCCCGAGCGGGCCAGCCTGGTGCTGGCCGAATTCGAGCGGCGCGGCCTTGGCCGCATCGTCACGCCGCATGGCGTGCCGCTGGTCTCGCTCGAACGCATCCACACGCCGCGCTACCTGCACTTTTTGCGCAATGCGTGGAGCGAGTGGACTGCGCTGGACCCCGCCAACGCCGACAAGGACGCCTTTCCCGCCGTCTGGCCGGTGCGCACGCTGCGCGACGACATCGAGCCCGACAACTTCTGCGCCCGCCTGGGCCTGTACTCGATGGACAGCGGCACGCCGCTGTCGGCCGGCACCTGGATCGCAGCCAAGACCGGGGCCGACTGCGCGGTCAACGCCGCGCACGCGCTGCGCCTGGGCGAGCGCTCCACGTTCGCGCTCACGCGCCCGCCCGGGCACCATGCCGGCGCCGATTTCTTCGGCGGGTACTGCTTCCTGAACAACGCCGCGCTGGCGGCCCAGCACCTGCTGGACGATGGCGCGGCGCGCGTGGCGATCCTCGACATCGACTACCACCACGGCAACGGCACCCAAAGCATCTTCTACCGCCGCAACGACGTCTTGTTCGTGTCGGTCCACGGCGACCCTCGCACCGAATACCCGTTCTACCTCGGGCATGCGGACGAAACCGGCGAAGGCGAGGGCCTGGGCTACAACATGAACGTGCCGCTGCCGGCCGGCGCCAGCACCGCGCAGTGGTTCGCAGCGCTGGAGACGGCCTGCATCAAGATCAATGCATACGGGGCGGATGCGCTGGTCGTCTCGCTTGGCGTGGACGGCTTTGCCGGCGACCCGGCGTCGCGCGTGGCGTTGTCCACGAGCGACTTCCTGCGCATCGGCGAGCGCATCGCCCACCTCGGGCTGCCGACGGCCTTCATGATGGAGGGCGGCAGCGCGATCGCGGAACTTGGCATCAACACCGTCAACGTGCTCGAAGGCTTCGAGACGGCGGCCTGACAACGGAAAACACATGATCGAATGGCAGTGGCGCAGCTTCCACGAACTGACCAACGTGGAACTGTATGAGGTGCTGGCGCAGCGCCAGCAGGTGTTCGTGCTCGAACAGCAGTGCTTTTATAACGACTTCGACGGCCTGGACATCGGCGCGCACCACCTGCTTGGCTGGCGCACGGACGATGGCAGGCGTGAACTGGCGGCCTACCTGCGCGTGCTGGCGCCGGGCGCCAAATACGACGAGATGTCGATCGGCCGCGTGCTGACCACCCAGGCCGCGCGCGGCACCGGTGCCGGGCGCGCGCTGCTGGCGCGCGGGATCGAGTGCGCAGAGCGCCTGCATCCGGGACACCGCATCAAGATCGGCGCTCAGCAGTACCTCGAAAAGTTCTACCAGAGCTTCGGCTTCCAGACGATCTCCGAACCGTACGACGAGGACGGGATCATGCACATCGACATGCTGCGCTAGCGGGGCACGCCCTCGAGCTCGGCGCGGTTCCAGTTGGCCAGCCTGGCCGCAGCCTCATAGGTGCTCTGACAAAATTCCATCAGCATGTCGTCGGGCGACGGCGCCTCGCGCACCGCTTCGTAGGGCAGCACGAATTCGCGCAGCTGCGGGTGGAAATAGGCAGCGGCCGGCGCGATGGCCGCATCGGCAAAGCCCGCCGGCTCCGGGTAGGCATACGAATAGAACACCGGCTCGGGCAAGGCAGGGCCGCCCGGCCAGAAGCCGCAGCTGCTCACTTCCTGCGAATAGGCTTCGCGCGCGACCCAGTCCGGCAGGTGCGGCACGCCGCCGGGATGCGGCGGCGCGCGCCGTCCCGAAAAGCGCGTGACCGCCAGGTCGAAGCTGCCCCAGAAGAAGTGCACCGGGCTGCACTTGCCGCGAAAACCGGCCCGAAAGCGCCCGAACACCCGCTGCGCGTGCAGCATCGCCTGCCAGCAGCGGTTGGCGTAGTCGCCGTCGTAAGCCCTGTGCACGTGGTCCTGGTCGCACGGGATCGCGTCCGGGATCTCGTTGGGCATCGGCCGGATTTTGACGGGTAGCCCGAGCTCGTCGAGCGTGAACAGCAAGTCGCGATAGAAATGCGCGACCGGCTGCGGCCGCAGCGGCAGCAGGCGCGTGGCCCCGTCCGCGGTCTCGATGCGCAAGACGTGGTCGATGAAATCGAAATCGATCTGGAAGCTGCGCAGGCCGTATGGCACCGGCAGCGTGCTCATGCCGCGCGCGGTAAGGAACAAGGTCACGTGCCAGGAATGGTTCGTCCACGGCATGAGGCCCAGCTTGACCTTGCCGACGACCTGCGTCCACAAATGCAGGGTCGCCAGCGTGTCCTTCCACTGGCTGTATGGCAGCGCCGGCCATTCGTCCATCATGTGCATGATGCGCCCTCCTTACCTGCTTTGACCGGAAAGCGCGGCCATCATCGGCCGCACACCGACAAAAAAAACGGGTGCCGCCACGAAGGCGACACCCGCAGGAGAGATTGGTTGCGGCGCGCACCGCGCCGCTGGCGTTATTTCAGCAGGCCCGACTTGCCCGGGTCGGGCATCTTGAACGCGACCACGAAGGCCAGCGCGCACATGCCGCTCACGTACCAGTAGAAGTTCTGTTCCATGCCGGCCGACTTGAACCACAGCGCCACGTACTCGGCCGAGCCGCCGAAGATCGCGTTGGCGACCGCGTACGACAGGCCCACGCCCAGCGCGCGCACTTCGATCGGGAACATCTCGGCCTTGATCAGGCCGCTGATCGAGGTGTACAGGCTGACGATGGCCAGCGCGCCGATGATGAGCAGGCAGGCGGTGACCGGGCTCTGCACCCCGCGCAGCGCAAAGAAGATCGGCGCGGTGCAAACGGTGGCCAGGCCGCCGAACCACAGCATGGACGCGCGCCGGCCGATGCGGTCGGACAGCAGGCCGAACAGCGGTTGCATGGCCGCGTACGCCAGCAGCGCGACGGTCATCGTGGCGCTCGCGGTTTCCTTGGTCATGCCCACCGTGTTGACCAGGTACTTTTGCATGTAGGTGGTGAACGCGTAGAAGATCAGCGAGCCGCCTGCGGTGAAGCCGAGCACTGTGACGAATGCGCGCTTGTGCTGCAGCAGCGTGCTGATGCGGCCGGCGCCCTTGCTCTTGCGGGTCTCCTCGGTGGTGGTTTCGTGCAGCGAGCTGCGCAGGTACAGCGAGACCACCGCGGTGGCCGCGCCGATCGCGAACGGGATGCGCCAGCCGTAGGCCTTGAGCTCGGCCTCGGTCAGGATCTGCTGCAGGGTCACCAGCACCAGCAGCGCCACCAGCTGGCCGCCGATCAGCGTGACGTACTGGAACGACGCGTAAAAGCCCTTCTTGCCGGACTGGGCGACCTCGGACATGTAGGTCGCGCTGGTGCCGTACTCGCCGCCGACCGACAGGCCCTGGAACAGGCGCGCGATGAGCAGCAGCAGCGGTGCCGCGTTGCCGATCTGGTTATAGGTCGGCAGCACGGCGATGAGCAGCGAGCCGCCGCACATCATCAGCACCGAGATCAGCATCGATTTGCGGCGGCCGTAGCGGTCGCCGATGCGGCCGAACAGCCAGCCGCCGACGGGACGCATCAGGAAGCCGGCGGCGAAGATGCCGGCGGTGTTGAGCAGCTGCGAGGTCGGATCGCCCTTGGGGAAGAACTGCGACGAGAAGTACAGCGCGCAGAACGAGTAGATGTAGAAGTCGAACCACTCGACCAGGTTGCCCGACGATGCGCCGACGATTGCAAACACGCGCTGCGCGGGCGTGAGCTCCTGCGTGGTTTTCTGGGGGGTGTTGTCTTGCCTTGCCATTCCTGTCTCCGGATACTTGTTTTGAAAAATGTCGAGGCGGGCTCAGGCTTGCCCTGCGCGCGCGCACGTCGTACGCAGCGTGTGGCGCCTGCCACCGCGCTGCAATGCCTTACAAGGCTTCATAAGCGAGCGGCACGCCGGTCATGCGCTGCAGTTCGTCCAGGCCCAAGCCCTCGACCATCTCGCGCACCACCATGCCGCGCGCGGTCACGTCGATGACTGCCAGGTCGGTGTAGATGCGGCTCACGCAGCCCACCCCGGTCAGCGGATAGGTGCACTCGGCGACGATCTTGCTGGCGCCGTCCTTGGTCAGGTGCTCCATCATCACGAACACGCGCTTGGCGCCGATCGCCAGGTCCATGGCGCCGCCCACCGCCGGAATCGCGTCCGGCGCGCCGGTGTGCCAATTGGCCAGGTCACCGCGCGCCGAGACCTGGAAGGCGCCCAGCACGCAGATGTCCAGGTGCCCGCCGCGCATCATCGCGAACGAGTCGGCGTGGTGGAAATAGGCGCCCCCAGGCAGCAGCGTCACCGGCTGCTTGCCGGCGTTGATCAGGTCTTCGTCTTCCTGGCCCGGCGCGGGCGGCGGGCCCATGCCGAGCAGGCCGTTCTCGCTGTGCAGGAAGATGTCCAGGCCGGCCGGCAGGTGTTTGGTCACCATGGTCGGCAGGCCGATGCCCAGGTTGACGTAGGCGCCTTCGGGGATGTCGCGCGCCACGCGGGCGGCGATCTGGTCGCGGGTCAGGCGCTGCATCATGCCGCTCCCTGCAGCACCACGCGCTGCACGAAAATACCCGGGGTGACGATCGCCTCGGGATCGAGCTGCCCCAGTTCCACCACTTCGTTCACCTGCGCGATCGCACAGCGCGCGGCCATGGCCATGATCGGCCCGAAGTTGCGGGCGGTCTTGCGATAGGTGAGGTTGCCCCAGCGGTCGCCGCGATGCGCCTTGATGAGCGCGAAGTCGGCGTGGATCGGGGTCTCGAACACATAGTGCTTGCCGTCGATGACGCGCGTCTCCTTGCCCTCGGCCAGGCGGGTGCCGTAGCCGGTGGGCGTGAAGAAGCCGCCGATGCCGGCGCCGGCGGCGCGGATGCGCTCGGCCAGGTTGCCCTGCGGGGTCAGCTCCAGCTCGACCTCGCCGGCGCGGTACAGCGCATCGAACACCTGCGAATCGGCCTGGCGCGGGAACGAGCAGATGATCTTGCGCACGCGGCGCGCCCTGAGCAGCGCGGCCAGGCCCGTCTCGCCGTTGCCGGCGTTGTTGTTGACGATGGTGAGATCGCGCGCGCCCTGGGCGATCAGGGCGTCGATGAGCTCGGCCGGCTGGCCGGCGGTGCCGAAACCGCCGATCAGCACGGTGGCGCCGTCATGCACGCCGGCGACCGCCGCTTCGAGCGACGGGGAAAGCTTGTTAATCACTGGGGACCTCCGGCCCCGCGGCGCGCAGTCATGCTGTGGGGCGGGACGTCTGTTGACACTGTTCGGTGATCGCACTATTGTTCGATCGCAGAACCATTTGTGCCAAAGTTTAGAAGCCGCACGATTGAAGCGTCAAGACGGACGCAACAAATTGTGTTCGATTGTCGAACGCAATTTGACAGTTTGATTCCTGAGGAGAATATGAACAGCGCAGATCCCAGTACCGACGGCAAGGCCGAGGACGAGCAGCCGCACAACGACCCCAACTTCATGACCTCGCTGGCGCGCGGGCTGGCGGTGCTGCAGGCCTTCAGCGACCAGCGCCGCAGCCTGACGATGGCGCAAATCAGCCACCGCACGGGCATTCCGCGCGCTTCGGTGCGGCGCTGCCTGCATACCTTGATGGAACTTGGCTACGCCGAGGTGGACGGCAATCACTACGCGCTCAAGCCCAAGGTGCTCACGCTCGGCTACTCCTACCTGTCCTCGACGCCGCTCACGGTCTCGGCCCACCCCTACCTGAACCAGGTCAGCCGCACGCTCAGCGAATCGTGTTCGCTCGCCGTGCTGCAGGACGACGAGGTGCTGTATGTGGGGCGTTCGGCGGCCTCGCGCATCATGTCGGTTTCGCTCACCACCGGCAGCCGGCTGCCGGCCTACTGCACCTCGCTGGGCCGCGTGCTGCTGGCACACCTGCCGCCCGAGCAGCTGGACGCCTACTTCGAGCGCGTGCCGCTCAAGGCGATGACCGACCGCACGGTGGTGTCGCAGGCGCGCCTGCGCGAGATCCTGGCCGGGGTGCGCGAACAGGGCTACGCAATGGTCGAGGAAGAGCTCGAAGTCGGCCTGCGTTCGATCGCCGTGCCGGTGCGCGGCGCCAGCGGCAATGTGCTGGCGGCGCTCAACGTCGGCGCGCACGCGGCGCGGGTGTCGAACCGCAAGATGCTCGATCAGTTCCTGCCGGTGCTGCAGAAGGGCGCGCAGGAGCTGTCGATCCTGCTGCCGTAATGCTGCTCACCCGATAAAGGCGGGCGTAGCCGTCAAATTCGAAGTTTCCCCGATGATAAAATCTGGGGATTGGCACCGCGATCTGGTCCAAATAAAAAAAGAATATCCTGAAGGAGAAACCGTGGATTCGGAGCGCACCTCAGTCCATCAGCTGTTCAGGCCTGAACGGCAATATTGTGTCCCTTTCTACCAGCGAGCCTATGTGTGGAGCCTGAAGGACCAATGGGCGCGGCTATGGTGGGACATCCAGCAAAAAGCCGAAGCAAGACTGGAGCAGCTCGAACCCACGCCACACTTCATGGGCGCGGTGGTGCTGGAGCCCCAGGAGCGCAAAAAGCTGATCGGCGTGGAAAAAGCGCACATCATCGATGGCCAACAGCGGATTACGACCTTGCAGTTCACGCTGGCCGCACTGGCCATTGTGCTGAGAAACCTCGACCATACGAACCTGCTTCCTCCGGTCGAGGCTTGCCTGAGGAATTCCGACCTGCGCAACATGCGCGACAAGGAGATCGAGCCATTCAAGGTATGGCCGACATTTTATGATCGCGCCGCCTACCGCCGCGCCATCGTGGCAAGCTCGCTGGGCGACCTGAGGCGAGACTTTCCCAATCACTTTACCCAGCAGGGGCAGCTCAAGAAAATCGGGATCAACCACCCGCCGGCACTGGCGGCGATCTGGTTTTTCGCGACCGAGATGACGGCCTGGCTGAAGGCAAATGGCGCTAGTGACATCTCGGCAGCCGAGGCCCTGGTCGAGGCCTTGCTGGAAGACCTGGTCGTCATTTCGATCACGCTGGACGAGCAAGACGACGCCCAGGTGATTTTCGAGACCCTGAACGGCCATGGCGTCGAACTGACCGCCACGGACCTGATCCGTAACTACGTGTTCCTGCGAGCCGAAGCCGAGGGCGCCGCCGCGGACCAGCTCTACGAAACGCTGTGGAACCGGTATGAGGATGACTCATGGAAGGCGACCGAACGCCGGGGCCGTCTCAATCGCCCGCGAGTGGAATGGTTCGTGCAAACCGTGTTGCAGGCCGAGCTCAGGGATGAGGTAGACCAGGGCCGCATTTACGCGGAATACCAGCGGTTCGCCGTCGCCAGCAAGCTGACAGCGGCGGATCAGTTAAAGACGCTGTCGGCTTATGCCGACCATTATCAGGCGCTGCTCGATGGCGACGCCAGGACGCCGATCGGCCGTTATGGCAAGCGTTTCAAGGAGTGGGACGCAAGCACCACCTACGTGCTTGCGATCGCAATCGCCCGCTCCGGTTATGACGAGGCGAGTCAGGACGCCATGTTTTCCATTCTTGGATCCTATCTCGTACGGCGCGCGGTGTGCGGGCTGACGAACAAGAACTACAACAAGATATTCCTCCAGGTGCTGAAAAACCTGAAGGGCGCGCCATTGACTCCGGAAAGCCTGCGGACGACGCTGGAGGAGTTCGGTGGCACGGCAACCCGTTGGCCGCGGGACGAGGAATTCAGGCACGGCTTCCTGAATAACGCGCTCTACCCGGGCTGCCTCGACGCGCCAAAAACCCGGTCGATTCTGGTCGAACTCGAAAATGCCCTGCGCACCGAACGCTCCGAAGAACCGGTCTTTGTGTCGGCAGGCAGCCTGGACATCGACCACATGCTGCCGCAGAGCTGGTCCGAACATTGGCCGCTCGCCGACGGAAGTTTTGCAAGCGACGACGAATTGGCGGACATAAGATCAGGCTACCTCCATCCGGAAGCCCGCACCCCGAGGCAAATCGCGCTGCAAAACCGCGAGGCAGCGATCCCGACGATCGGCAACCTGACGCTGCTGCATTACGGGACAAACCGCGCCGCGAAGAATTACAAATTCGACGTCAAGCACAAGCTATTCCTGACCAATACCAACCTCCACCTGAACAGGGCAATGTTGACGGCCAGTGCCTGGGACGAAGGAACGATCAGGCAGCGCGCCGAGGCGTTGTACGCCGCGGCGACGACCTTATGGCCCGCCCCCCAAGCGGCTGAAGCGCAAAAACCAGCGGCCGCGCAGGACTGAGCGCGACCGGGCGCCCGAACGTGGCGACCAGGCCCGCCCTGCGGCGGGCCCTGCCACGGCGTTTGAACTGCCAGCCGGGATCATCCATAATGGAATTTTTGTTTCGTTTGGAGAAAAACAACATGTCGGCGACCCAAGACTCACCTACCAGCTACGGCTCGGTCTCGCGCTTCAACCACTGGCTGGGCGCACTGCTGGTGCTGGCACTGCTTGCGATCGGCCTGTACTTCGAGGACATGCCCAAGGGCGACGCGCGCAAGTTCTGGCGCGGCCTGCACATCGCCATCGGCGCGTTCGCCTCGCTGTTCCTGCTGTGGCGCGTGTACTGGCGCGTGAGCTCGACGTCGCCGCAAGAGCTGCCGCAGCAGCCGGCGCTGCAGAAGTTCGCGCGGGTCGTGCACGTGCTGCTGCTGGTGGGGATCGCGGTGCTGGCAATTACCGGGCCGCTGATCATCTGGAGCACGGGCCGCGCAATTCCGGTTTTCGACCTGCTCAGCATCCCGAGCCCGTTCCCGGAGTTCCGCGCCCTGCATGAGCCGCTCGAAGAGGTCCACGGCTTCACCGCCGATGCGATGCTGTTCCTGATCGGCTTTCACCTGCTGGGCGTGATCAAGCACCAGTTCATCGACCGCGACGGCATCCTCAAACGCATGTCCGGCCGCGCATAAGGGGGCGCAGGCGAAAAAAAACCGGGGTTGCGTCCCCGGTTTTTTTATGCGCCGCGCGCTTACTGCGCGCTGACCAGTTCGATGTCGAACACCAGCCCCGAACCGCCCGGGATGCCCGACGTGCCCGAGGCGCCATAGCCCAGGCTGGACGGGATCAGCACGGTGCGCTTGCCGCCCACCTTCATGCCCAGCACGGCCTGCTCGAAGCCAGGGATGACCGAGTTGGTGCCCAGCTTGAACGAGAAGGTGCCGGTGTCGAACTGCGTCCCCTTGTTGTTGGTCGCGCTGGTGCTGTACAGCCAGCCGGTGTACTTCACCGTGACCGTCATCCCGGTGGCGGCGGTGGCGCCGGTGCCCACCACGGAATCGGTGTAGCTCAGTTGCGCCGGGCTGGCGACGGCGGTGCTGCCGCTCGGGCTGGTGCCCGACGAGCTGCCGCCACCGCCGCACGCGGTCAGGCCCAGCACGGCGACGAAGGCGGCGATCAGGGGATACTTCAGTTTCATGGACGATCCTTGGCGTTGAAAAGGTAAGAAAGAATGCGGAACAAAATCCGCACACTACCCGAGCCCGGCGGCAGGAGGTGTCCGGATTTTGTAAGCCTTTGTATCAGATCTCGACTTGCGTGCCGAGCTCGATGACACGGTTGGCGGGGATCTGGTAGTAGTCGGCGGCGGCGCGCGCGTTGCGCGACATGGCGATGTACAGGTGTTCGCGCCACGGCGCCATGCCGCGGCCCGGCACCGAGATTACGGTCTGGCGCGCGATGAAGAACGACGTCTCCATCGGCTCGAACTTCAGGCCCTGCTGCTCGCACAGGCCCAGCACCGTCGGGATGTTCGGCTCGTCCTTGAAGCCGTAGCAGACGTTGAGCTGGTAGCAGTTGTGCCCCAGCGGAATGATGGTCACCTGCTCGCTGGGCGGCACGAACGGCTCTTCGCGGATGTGCACGGTCAGGAAGGCAACGCGCTCGTGCAGCACCTTGTTGTGCGACAGGTTGTGCAAGAGCGCGTGCGGCACGCCGTCGCTTTCGCCGCGCAGGAAGATGGCGGTGCCGGGCACGCGCACCGGCGGGGCCACGAACAGCGACTGCAAGAAATCGTCCAGCGGGATCGCGTGCTGCTGCAAGTTCTCGAACACCAGCTCGCGGCCGCGCTTCCAGGTCATCATGATGGTGAACATCACAGTGCCGAGCAGCAGCGGGAACCAGCCGCCGTGGAAGAACTTCAAACTGCTGGCCGAGACCAGCGCCAGGTCCATGGTGATGAAGAAGGCGGTTGCGCCCAGCGACAGCACCAGCGGCAGGCTCCAGCGGTAACGGATCACGAAGAAGGTCAGGAAGGTGGTGGCCAGCATCGTGCAGGTCACGGCAATGCCGTAGGCGCCGGCCAGCTTTTCCGACGAGCCGAAGCCGATCACCGCCAGCAACACCACGCCGCACTGCAGCCAGTTCACCGCCGGCATGTAGATCTGGCCGATCTCGCTCACCGATGTGTGCAGCACGCGCATGCGCGGCAGCAGCCCGAGCGCGATGGCCTGGCGCGTCATCGAATAGCTGCCCGAGATCGTGGCCTGGGACGCGATCACCGCCGCCACCGTGGACAGCACCACCAGCGGATACACGCTCCACGCGCCGAGCTGGTGGAAGAACGGGTTCTCGATCGCTTCGGGCTGCGCCATCAAGAGCGCGCCCTGGCCCATGTAGTTCAGCGCAAGCGCCGGGAACACCACCATGAACCAGGCGACCCGGATCGGCTTTTTGCCGAAGTGGCCCATGTCGGCGTACAGCGCCTCGGCGCCGGTGAACGCCAGCACCACCGCGCCCAGCGCGACGAAGCCCACGAAGCGATTCTCGAGCAGGAACGCGAACGCATGCAGCGGATTGAGGGCAGCGAGCACCTGCGGCGCGGCCACGATATTGATGACGCCCATGATCGCCAGCGCGGCGAACCAGATCATCATGATCGGGCCGAACCAGCGGCCGATGCCCGCCGTGCCGTGCCGCTGCAGCGAATACAGGATCACCAGCACGACGATGGTGAGCGGCACCACGTAGCGCGACAGCGCCGGCGTGGCCACTTCCAGGCCCTCGATCGCGCCCAGCACCGAGATCGCCGGCGTAATCACGCTGTCGCCGTAGAACATGGTGGCGCCCAGCACGCCGATCAGCATCAGCGGGAACTGCCAGCTCGACTTGCGCACCGAGCTCAAGGCCAGCGCCATCAGCGCCATGATGCCGCCCTCGCCACGGTTATCGGCGCGCAGCACCAGCGAAACGTACTTGAGCGCGACGATCATGGTCAGCCCCCAGAAAATCAGGGAGATCACGCCCACCAGGTTGAATTCGTTCAGTGCCAGTCCATGCACCGGATCGAAGATGGTCTTGAGTGTGTACAGCGGGCTGGTGCCGATGTCGCCGTACACGATGCCGACTGCCGCCAGGGTCAGCGCGGCGACGCTGCTTTTCTTGTGTTGCGAAGCCAAAATTTCACCGTCTTGTCGTTTTGGTGCGTTGCACAATATGCCACATTATGGAACTTTGCAAGTGGTGTTTCAAATACGCAAATACCCCTACTGTGACTGTTGTTTCCACCATGAAAGCAAGCGCCGCAGCGCCTCGGGTTTGGTCACCGGCGGCGGCCGTCCGGCCTGGTCGCGCACATTGACGCCGTGGCACGATGCGCACACGCGCATTTCACCGGCCTGGAAGGTGATCCAGTTGCGCTCGCGCACCACCGGCTCGCCGGACGGATCGGTGGTCTGCCAGCTCAGTGCGCGCCGCGCGGGCACGAACGCAGCGGTGGAGCCGTCGGGCGCAATCTGCACGCTGCCGTCCGGTCCGCCGGGGTTGGCCGGCAGCCGTCCGGTGTGCATGGGCTGCGCGATCACGCGGCGGCCGGGGCGGCCCGGATAGGCGCGCAGCTGCTCGCCCTCGAACAACTGGAAATGCGCGATGTCGTACACCCTGCCGCCTGGCGCGCTGTTCGAGAGCGTGCGCACGCCGCCGGGCACGCGCAAATTGAACGGCTGTTGCAAGTCTGCCCGATCACGGCTGGTCTGGTCGCGCGTTACGATCAGGGCAAGGTCGTGACGCACCAGCCAGCTGCGCAGCGCTTCTTCGCTGACGTGTTGTTCGGCCAGCACGGCGCGCTCCGGCGCTTCCAGTCCAGCCTGCGCGCGCATGGGCCGCGGCCGGGGCCGCACCTCGACCGCCTCCAGCTCCCACAGCTCGCCCGACCAGCTGCGCGGGCCCGCCGCCGACGTCCATCGCAAGGTCTTCCTGATGCCGGCAGTGAGCGGCCTGCCGGCCCGGTACAGGCCAGTGGCGCCGGGTTCGAGCCACACCAGCCGCAAGCCGGACAGGCCAGGCGCACCGGCTGCGAGCCGCTCGTCGCCAGTGTGGCTGGCCACCAGCGAGCCATCCGACAGCGGCAAGGGGTTGCGAAAGCGCCCGCCGGGCAGCGCGTCGCCCGGGTCGCCCGGCGTGACCGGATCGACCTGCATCTGCTCGCCGTTCAGGCCAGGATCGGCGCCAAGGCGCACCAGCTGCCCGGTGCCGAAGGTGCCACGGTCGCGCGCGGCGACGGCGAAGTAGGCGCCGGGGTGGCGCGGGTCCTCGCGCAGCTGCAGCAGGCCGCCCTCGCGGCGAATGCTGGTGCGGTTGGCGTGCAGCGTGTCCACGGTGCGGTTGGACAGCGCCGGGTCGTCGCGAAAGCTCGGGGTCAGGTAGCCGAAGGCCAGTTCGTGCTGGCCCACGTGGTTCAGGGTCTCCTCGCCGCTGCCATCCTCGTTCATCTGCCACACCGTGAAGAAGTTGTTGGTGAACGCATTCACCCAGCCATATTTGCCCTCGCTGCCGGAGCGCGATTCGGGAAACACCTCGGTGCGCGCCGGCAGCGGTATCGCGCCAGCCGCCTCGCCGGCATAGTTGAATGACCTGAAGGGCAGTGCCACCCCATTCTTCGCGGCGTCGCGGTCGCGCTGCGCCAGCTGGTCCTGCTGCAGGTGGTCCCAGCGCGTGAACACCACCCGCCCGTAGCTGTCCACGATGGGGCTGAAGGCGCCGCTGGGCGCATGGTTCAGGATGCGCAGCACGCCGCTTGCGCGGTCAAGGCTCCAGATGCCGGTAGTGGTGGGCGTGGCTTCGTACTCGTCCAGCTGGGGGTACAGGTGCGCAAGGCCGGCGCGCGGGCGGTCCGAGGTGAACAGGACGCGGCCATCGGTGGCGTACAGCGGCGAGACGTTGTTGGCGTTGGCCGGCTGGCCGGGCAAGCGCGCGATGTGCGCGCGCTCGCCCTTGGCCAGGCCGGTTACCTCGTACAGCTGCCAGAACGCGTGCCCGTCCCCCGCCACCATCGAAAACAACGCGCGCTTGCCGTCCCAGTCCACCGACGGCTCGCGCACCGCGATCGCGTTTGCGCCTTGCGCGCCGTCCGTGCCGAAGCCCGCTTCCTGGGTGAGATTGCGCAGGCTGCCGTCCGGGTAGCGCAGCATCAGGTCGCCGCCGCGCGGCGCCGCGTCCAGCGCCGGCAGGTGGTTGGCAAAGACCGACAGCCGCGCCGCGTCGTCGGTAGCGACCGGCGCCTGGGTCACGAACAGAATCGGATAGCTGGCGGGTGCGCGGTCGCCGTTGACGGTGGCCACAGGCGCCGCCGCGACGTGCGCAAGCGGCGCGCGCGCGCTCGCCGCGCCATGGCTGTCCTTGTCGCAGCCGGCGACGGCGACGAGCAGCGCCAGCAATGCAATGCGAATAGGGACGATAGCCATGGGTTTGCAATTTCATACAAGTTTAGCCCAGCAATAGTACATACTTGAAACTTTCCGGCACAGCAGGAGAAGCTCATGCATCTGGCCCAGAAAACAAACGGCAGGTTCGTACTGGCGGCGGCGGCGCTGGCTGGCGCGCTGCTGGTCGCTTGCGGCGGCGGTGGCGGCGGCAGCGGCACGACGGTGGTGACGGAACCGCCACCGGTCGTGCTGCCGCCCGTCAACGGCCCGGCGTGGCTGGGATTCGGCGCCGACGCACAGCACACGGCCGTGGCCCAGATTGCGACGCAGGACCTGGCGCGCATCCGCTGGCGCACGGCGGTGGACATGGCCCCGCAGTACAGCCCGCAAGGCTATTTGCTGGTCCATTACGGCTCGCCGGCGATCACCAGCAAGAACACCGTGCTCGTTCCCGTCAAGCGCCTGAGCCAGGACGGCTATATGGTGCGGGCGGTGATCGGCTACACGGGCGAGCTGCTGTGGGAGATGCAGACCGACTACGTGATGCCGCCGCACCGCTGGACGCCGAGCTTCAACGTCACGCTCACCAGCGCCAACCGGATGATCGTGCCGGCGCTGGGCGGCCGCGTGCTGTACCGCGACAACCCGGACAGTGGCGGCGTGAGCGCGCAAAGCGCCGCGTTCTATGGCAACGCCGCGTATGACGCCAACAAGGCGGCGTTCGACGCCAACGTCTTCGTCAATACGCCGATCACGGCGGACAGCCAGGGCAACATCTATTTCGGCTTCACCGCGCTGCCGGGTGCGCCCGCGGGGCTCAGGGGCGGCGTGGCGCGCATCGGCGCGGACGGCAAGGGCAGCTGGGTCGCGGCCACCGTGCTCACCGGCGACGCCGAGATCGACAAGGCCGCGACGAACAGCGCGCCGGCACTGTCGCAGGACCAGAAGACGCTGTATGTGGCCGTCAACGGCCCCAGGGAAAAAGGCTACCTGCTGGCCCTGGACGCGGCCACGCTGACCTTGAAGAGCAAGGCCCTGCTGATCGACCCGCAGACCGCGCAATCGGCACGGGTGTCGGACGACAGCACCGCATCGCCCACCGTCGGCCCGGATGGCGACGTGTTCTTCGGCGTGCTCGAGACCACCTACGCCCAGCACAACGCGCGCGGCTGGCTGCTGCATTTCAACGCCGGCCTGACACAGACGAAGACGCCGGGCTCCTTCGGCTGGGACGACACGGCATCGATCGTGCCGGCCTCGATGGTGCCCGGCTACAAGGGAAGCTCGCAGTACCTGATCACCACCAAGTACAACAATTACGGCCGCGCCGGCAGCGGCGACTCAAAGAACAAGGTCGCGCTGCTCGACCCGAACGCGGCGCAGGCCGACTTCATCGCACCCGGCGTGCAGGTAATGAAGGAAGTGCTGACCATCCTCGGCGTGACGCCCGATCCGAACTACCCGGGCGGCGTGGTCGAGTGGTGCATCAACACGGCGGCGGTGGACCCGTTCACCAAGTCGATTCTGGTCAACAGCGAAGACGGCTGGCTGTACCGCTGGGACCTGACGACCAACACGCTGTCGCAAAAGGTGCGCCTGACCAGCGGGCTGGGCGAGTCGTACACGCCGACCGCCATCGGCGCGGACGGGACGGTGTATGCGATCAACAATGCGATGCTGTTCGCGGTCGGCAAATAGCCGGTCTGCCGATGGATTGTTGGGACCGGGCCGGTCCCGGCAAGCCCCGCCGTATTTTGGGATAATGTCCTCCCAGCAACCCACCGACGTTTCCCATGCAAACAGGCATCCTTTCCGCAGCCCTGGCGTTTCTCTGCTGGGGCCTGTTCCCCCTGTATTTCCGCGCGCTTGGCGAAGTGCCGCCGGTACAAATCCTGGCGCACCGCATGGTGTGGTCGCTGCTGTTCCTGCTGATCGTGCTGGCCGTGCGGCGCCAGTGGGGCTGGCTGAGCCTGGTCAGGAAGCCCAAGGTGCTGGTGAGCTTCATCGCCTCTGCCTTCTTCCTGTCCGCGAACTGGGGTATTTACATCTGGGCCGTCACCAGCGGCCATGTGATCGAATCCTCGCTCGGCTACTTCATCAACCCGCTGGTCAACATCATGTTCGGCTCGCTGCTGCTGAAGGAACGCCTGCGCCCGCAGCAATGGGGCGCGATCGCGATCGCGGCGCTGGGGGTGGCCTGGCTGACCTGGCAGGCCGGCACGCTGCCGTGGATTGCCCTGCTGCTGGCTTCCACCTTCGGCATCTACGGCCTGCTGCGCAAGACCGCCGCACTGGGCGCGCTGGAAGGGCTGTCGTTCGAGACCATGGTACTGTTCCCGCTCGCGCTGGCGTACCTGGTATGGCTGACGCTGCACGGCCAGAACGTGTTCCTCAACACCAGTTCGGACCTGACGCGCGTGCTGCTGGTCGCCGCCGGGCCGACCACCGCGATCCCGCTGCTGCTGTTCGCGTCCGGCGCGCGCCAGATCCCGCTGTCGGTGCTGGGGCTGCTGCAATACCTGTCGCCGACCCTGCAGTTCCTGCTGGGCGTACTGATGTTCCATGAGCACTTCGACTCGGGCAAGCTGGTCGGCTTCGCGCTGATCTGGAGCGCGCTGGCGCTGTTCGCGGCCGAGGGGCTGCTCCGGCGCACCCAGCCGGCCGCCGCCAACAAGGCTTGAGCAGAAAAACGGCTGGTGCCGCCTATTCTGTCGTATCCTGTCGTCCTCATTTCACCTACAAGTTAAAGAATGGCCAACTACGTCTATACAATGAATCGCGTGGGCAAGATCGTCCCGCCGAAACGCCAGATCCTGAAAGACATTTCGCTGTCGTTCTTCCCCGGCGCAAAAATTGGCGTGCTGGGCCTGAACGGTTCGGGCAAATCGAGCCTGCTCAAGATCATGGCCGGCATCGACACCGACATCCAGGGCGAAGCGCGCCCGATGCCGGGCCTGTCGATCGGCTACCTGCCGCAGGAACCGCAGCTCGATCCGGAAAAGACTGTGCGCCAGGAAGTCGAGTCGGGCCTGGGCGAAGCGTTCGAAGCGCAAGCCAAGCTGGAAGCCGTGTACGCCGCCTATGCCGAACCGGACGCCGACTTCGACGCGCTGGCCAAGGAGCAGGAGCGGCTGGAAGCGATCATTGCCGCCGCCGATGGCGGCAACCTGAACCTGCAGCTGGAAATGGCTGCCGACGCGCTGCGCCTGCCGCCGTGGGACGCGAAGATCGGCGTGCTGTCCGGCGGTGAAAAGCGCCGCGTGGCGCTGTGCAAGCTGCTGCTCTCCAAGCCGGACATGCTGCTGCTGGACGAGCCGACCAACCACCTGGACGCCGAATCGGTCGAGTGGCTGGAGCAGTTCCTGCTGCGCTTCCCGGGCACCGTGGTGGGTATCACCCACGACCGCTACTTCCTCGACAACGCCGCCGAATGGATCCTGGAACTGGACCGCGGCCACGGCATTCCGTGGAAGGGCAACTACTCGTCGTGGCTGGAGCAAAAGGAAGACCGCCTGAAGCAGGAAGAAGCGCACGAGTCGGCACGCCAGAAGGCGCTGGCCAAGGAACTGGAGTGGGCGCGCCAGAACCCGAAGGCACGCCAGGCCAAGTCCAAGGCACGCCTGGCGCGCTTTAACGAGCTGTCCGAATACGAATACCAGAAGCGCAACGAGACCCAGGAGATCTTCATCCCCGTCGCCGAGCGCCTGGGCAACGACGTCATCGAATTCAAGAACGTGACCAAAGCCTTCGGCGACCGCCTGCTGATCGACAACCTGTCGTTCACCGTGCCGCCGGGCGCGATCGTCGGCATCATCGGCCCCAACGGCGCCGGTAAATCGACCCTGTTCAAGATGATTGCCGGGATCGAGCAGCCGGACAGCGGCGAAGTCCACATCGGCCAGACCGCCAAGATCTCGCTGGTGGACCAGTCGCGCGACGCGCTGTCGGACAACAAGACCGTGTTCGAGGACGTGACCGGCGGCGCCGACGTGCTGCAGGTGGGGCGTTTCGAGATGCCGTCGCGCGCCTACCTGGGCCGCTTCAACTTCAAGGGCGCGGACCAGCAGAAGCAGGTGGGCAACCTGTCCGGCGGCGAACGCGGCCGCCTGCACCTGGCCAAGACCCTGCTCAAGGGCGGCAACGTGCTGCTGCTGGACGAACCGTCCAACGACCTGGACGTGGAAACCCTGCGCGCGCTGGAAGACGCACTGCTCGAGTTCGCGGGCAGCGTGATGGTGATCTCGCACGACCGCTGGTTCCTCGACCGCATCGCCACCCACATCCTGGCGTTCGAAGGCAACTCGCAGGTGACCTTCTTCAACGGTAACTATCAGGAGTACGAAGCCGACAAGAAGGCCCGCCTGGGCGAAGAAGGCGCCAAGCCGAAGCGTATCCGCTACAAGCCGCTGCACGGCTAAGCGCGGCGGGCGAGCGCGGCGGCTCAGGCAGGCAAGGCGGGCGAATGCGCCCCCTGCACCGGCGCCGCCGCGAAACGCATCGAAAAATCAATCGCGCGGATGTCCTTGATCAGGGCGCCCACCGAAATGCGATCGACCCCGGTTGCGGCCAGCTCGGGCAAGCGCGCCAGGGTCACGCCACCGGAGATCTCCAGGCTGCAGCGCCCGGCCGCCAGGCGCACGGCCTGGCGAATCCGTTCCAGTGGCATGTTGTCGAGCAGCACCATCTTGACCCCGGCACTCAGGGCTTCCTCGAGCTGGCCCAGGGTTTCGACTTCCACCTGGATGAAGCTGGCCTGCTGGCCGCAGTGCAAGGCTGCCGCATAGGCCGCGGTCAGGCTGCCGGCGGCGGCGATGTGGTTTTCCTTGATCAGGATGGCGTCATGCAGGCCCATGCGGTGGTTCCTGCCGCCGCCGCAGCGCACCGCATACTTTTGCGCCACGCGCAGGCCGGGAATGGTCTTGCGCGTGTCGAGTATCGCCGCTCCCGTTCCGGCCACGGCCTGCACATGGCGCGCCGTATTGGTCGCCACCGCGCTCAGCGTCTGCAGGAAATTCAGGCAGGTGCGCTCGGCCGTCAGCAAGTCGCGCGCGTTGCCACTGATCTCGACAACGACCTGGTTGGGCGTGCAGCGCCCGCCCTCGGCGACGCGCCACTGCGCCAGGGCCGAGGGCGCGACCTGCCTGAGCGTTTCCATGACCCAGGGTTGGCCGCAGAGCACGGCGTCCTCGCGGCAGACGATCGTGGCGCACGCGGTTTGCCGGGCCGGCACCAGGGCCGCGGTCAGGTCGCCGCTGCCGACGTCTTCCTCGAGAGCGCGCCGGACATCGGCCTGGACCTGTTGAACGAATTGTTGATCCATTGAGGTAAGCATTGGAATGGTTGCCGGGGGCGCCGGCGGCGCCCCCGGACCGGCCTGCCGGTCAGATGACCACGCCGCGCGGAACCGGAATGCCGTAGAGCGAACCGGCGAAGGCCGCATAGACCGGATCGTCGACGTTGCAGGCGTGCCCCATGGCCACCGACAAGTCGCGCCAGCAGCGCTGGATCGGGTTGGTGACGCGGCTGGCGTTGCCGCCGGCGTGCTTGAACACCTCGGCGGCCGCCTCGGCGGCGCGGCGCACGGCGCGCACCTGGTTCACCCGGGCCTTGTATTTCATTTCCTTGGTCACCTTGCCGCCGGCCCGGACCAGCTGGTAAATCTCGCCGATCTCGCCCAGTACATGGTTGCGCGAGGCGTCGATGTCGGCCAGCGCGGCGCCGAGCGAGGCCATGTGGTACGGGTTCTGGGTCTGCTTCACGCCCATCCGGGTGACGCGCCCGCCGGTGTATTCCGCGAAGTGGTTGACCACGCCGGCGGCGATGCCCAGCGTGGCGGCCGTGATCGCGCCGGGGAAGAACAAATCGAACGGGATCTGGTACAACGGGCTGTCCGGGCGGTTGCGCGCGGCGTACACGCAATCGTTCAGGTCCTGCACGTTGTAGGTACGATACGCGGGGACGAAAACTTCCTTCACCAGCACGTCCTTGCTGCCGGTGCCGGACAGGCCCATCACGTTCCACGAGTCCTGCAGGATCTCGTAGTCGGCGCGCGGCAGCACGAAGTGGGTCAGCACGGTGAATTCGCCGGCCGGGCCGTGCTCGCTCTCGGCCAGTCCGCCCAGCACTGCCCACTTGCAGTGGTCGGTGCCCGACGAGAACGGCCATTGTCCGCTCAGGATGTAGCCGCCATCGACGCGGCGCGCCCGGCCGATCGGGGCGTACGGCGAAGCGGTCCAGGTGTCGTGGTCCTGGCCCCACACTTCTTCCTGCATGCGCGGGTCGCCCTGGCCGAACTGGAACGGGTGCACGCCCACCACCGAGCCGACCCAGCCCAGCGACGACGCCTTCGACGCCAGTTCAATCACGGCCTGGTAGAACTCGCGCGGATCGGCCTCGAAGCCGCCGTATTGCTTGGGCTGCAGCATGCGTACCATGCCGCTGTCGCGGATCAGTCTTGCGCCTTCGTCCGTCACGCGGCCCAGTTCGTTGCTCGGGACTTCTTCGTTGATGAAGCGATCGATGTTGCCAATGATGTTTTCTCGTACCGGATGCATGGTGCACTCCTCTTTCACGATGGATTCGTTGATGTTGTGAGTCACCCCCGGCTGCAGGCGCGGCCGGGGAAAATTCTTGCTTGCTGCGCAGGTGCGCTCAGCGCGCTGCCGGCTCGTTCAGCTTCAGGGCGGTCAGCTCCTTGTGCTGGCGCCGATGGCCCCAGCTGCTGGGCTTGTCGTAGGTGCGCGGCACCCAGAGATCGTGATCGACCTCCAGGCCGCCCCAGCCATATTCGAGGCGGAAGCCGGACGGCGTGTACATGTAGAACGAAATCATGTGGTCGTTGCTGTGCCGGCCCAAGGTGGTCGTGATGGGAATCGCACGCTGCTCGCACAGGTCGTGCGCATGGCCGACGTCGTCGAGCGAGTTCACCTCGACCATCAGGTGCAGGAACGCCACTTCGCGGTTCGGCAAGGCGCTGATCGCCAGCGAATGATGGCGCCCGTTGATGTGATAGAAATGCGCTTCGAGCGGGCCATCGCGCACCGTGTCCGAGGGGTGAAAACCCATCACCTCGCGGTAAAAGCGGTCGCCCTCGTCCAGGTCGGTGACTGCGAGCACCACGTGGCCCAGGCCCTGCTCGCCCGTGCGAAAGCCCGAGATCGGCCGCCCCGGTTGGAACGCCGCAACCGTGTGGTATTGGCCCCAGCTCAGCTCGTGGCGAAAGCCGGACGGATCCTTGAACCAGTAAAAGCCCTCGACCTTGCGCTGCGCGCATTCCGCGGCGTTGGCGCGGGTCGCTTCGATGCCATGGGCCACGACCCGGCCGGCGATGGCCTTCGCGGCGGCCTCGTCCTGCACGCTCCAGCCGATGTAGGCGATCGCGTTGTGCGGGCCCGGGTGGATCGTGATGCGGTGTGCCGCCTCGTCCAGCCTCAGGTGTACGGCGCCGTCCGGTCCGCGTCCGGCAAGTTGCACGCCCAGCACCTCGGGGCCGAAACTTTCCCACTCCTCATAGTGGGGGGAATTTACTCCAAGATAAGCAAGTGACTTGATCACCAGTGTCTCCCATTTTTATTGAGCCTAGGCTCTGGAATATTGATTCAACGACGGCGCCAGCCTGCCGGGGCGCCGGCCTGTCGCTCAGGCGGCCGCTTTGGCGGCGACCGGGTTGCCCTCGATGAAGGAATCGATCACGCGGTTAAACTCGTCGGTGTGTTCCAGCTGCACCCAGTGGCCGCAACGGTTGACGATGTAGGCGCGCGAGTTGGCGATGGTGCGGGCCAGCACCAGGGCCGAATTGAAATGAACCGTACGGTCGTCACGGCCGTGCATCAGCAGGGTCGGCGCCGTGATCGTGGCCACGCGCTGCGGGTCGAGCCTGACCATCGGCTTGCCGTGGCCGCTCTTCCAGCCTTCGATGTGGTCGGGACGCGCCAGCGCGGCCTGCACCCGTTCGGCCAGCAGTTCGTCGGTGACATGGCGGGTGTCGAACGCCATGCCTTCGACGAACTTGCGCATGGTCTCGATCGACGGGTTGAAGTAGGCCGCTTCGAGCGCCTTGACGCCTTCGCTCAGGCCGGCCGGATCGAAGATGCCCGGCACGCCTGCCGAGGAACCCATCGTGATCAGGTGCGATACCAGTTCCGGCCGCTCGTAGGCCAGGCGGATGCAGGACGAACCGCCCATCGAGTTGCCGACGAAAGCCGCCTGGCCGATGCCGAGGGCCTCGAGGAACTCCGCCAGCGCGCCGCTGTTGTCGCGCTTGTCGTAGGTGACCGCCTGCGACTTGCCCCAGCCGGGCAGGTCGATCGCCAGCACGCGGTACTTCCTGGCCAGCGTGGCGATATTGGGGTTGTAATTGCTCCAGGCCGATGCGCCCGGCCCGCCACCGTGCACGAGGACCAGCGGATGGCCCTGGCCCGCCTCGTGATAGTGGATGTCCCAGCTCTTGGTCCTGATTCGCTTGCTTGTGTTTTCTTCGGTCACGATCGCCACGTCTTCCTCCATTTCAGCATCAATATCGATAGCCCGCTCGGCGCATCGAGAGGTGTTTTCAATGTTTTCACCCCTGTCCTTGCTCTACATCATGGCAATGCCTGCGCCAGCGTGGTAACACATATTAGCTGAATGCCCGTTCTAGAATCAATATTTTATTTTTGACGAAGCAACAGCTGTCGTGCGGCTGCGGACGCGCGTTACCAGCTGCGGCAAGCTGCCGCGGGCGGGGGGAAGGAAGGCGGCGCCGCGACCGGCGCCGGGACGTCAGGCCTTGGCCAGCGCGGCCTTGCGGCGCTTGCGCGCCGGGCCGGAAGCGGCCGCGGTGGCTAGCTCCGCCTGGGCCTGCCCGACCAGGTGCACCAGGCTCGAGGCAAGCATCGGACGGAACGCCTGGATCGATTCGCCCGAGGCGCCAGCGATCGCGTTGCCGTCCTGCAGGGCCAGCGTAAAACCGCTCAGGCGTTCCGGCAGGTCGGGATCGTGCTCGAGCAGCGCCGGAGGGAGGATGTTGCGCCACCAGGACGCGATCTCGGCACGCTGCAACTGGCGGATCTTGAGGAAGCGCTCGCGCGCGACCTGCTCGCGCACCGATTTTTCCACCGCCAGGATGACGCCAAGGCGCCAGAAGTCGGCCGCGTCGTACTGGCGGCCGGCGCCGGTGGTGCCGAACACGCGCCCGATATGCTGTTCGAAGGTCTCGCCCGGCACGGGACGGTGGGATGACGCGACCTGGGCATGCCAGCGCTCGAAGCTGGTCTCGATCAGCGCGGCCAGCAGCAAGTCCTTGTTCTCGAAATGCCAGTACACGCTCCCCACCGGCAGCTCGGCCTTCTTGGCGACCTTGGCCATGGTCGCGCCGCTATACCCCTCGTCGCAGATGACCTCGAAGGCAGCGTCGAGGATGCGCTCGCGCGAGGCGGCGCTGGTGCGATGTTCTCCGGAACGGCGGGGACGGTTCGTGATGGACATGGTCGGGTGGGCGCTCGGCTGACAGCGAATAGAAATGATAAGACGGGATATTGCAAGAAAACTCACTGCAGGGCAAGGCTGCCGGCCAGCGGCGCCGGCGCGCTGGCGGCGCCGCGGCCCGCCCCTGCTGCGGCGGCGCACATTGATGCCGCGGCAGCATAGCTGAAATGGCGGTTTTCGCGTTGCTCCGCTTGCCACGATCACAAAAAATAGCGTCACCCACCGGCTCTGCGTGCCGGGACAAGCGGCCGCCACAGCGGCGCGCGATGCCAGCTCGCGCGGCCCTGCCTCAACGTCAAGGAAACACATGAACAAACTGCAGCTCTCTGTGGCCATCGGCAACTACGACCGTTGCCGTCCCCTGATCGATGGCGCCGTCCAGATCGATGGCGTCGATCCCGTCTTCATGACGCTGGCACCGGAAGAGATCTTCTTCCGCGCGTTCCGCGCCGAGGAATTCGACATTTGCGAGCTGTCGCTCTCCAGTTCGACCGTCAAGGCCGCCGCCGGCACCCTGCCCTATGTCGGCGTGCCGGTGTTCCTGTCGCGCGCCTTCCGCCACACGGCCATCTACGTGCGCACCGATCGCATCAAGCGCCCGGAAGACCTGCGCGGCTGCCGCATCGGCCTGCCCGAATACCAGTTGACGGCCAATGTCTGGGTACGCTCGTTCCTGCAGGACGACCACGGCGTGGCGCCCTCGGATGTGACCTGGGTGCGCGGCGGCATCTCGCACGCGGGGCGGCCGGAGAAGATCAAGCTGGCGTTGCCGGACGACGTCAGGCTGGAAGACGCGCCCGACGGCGAGACGATTTCCAGCCTGCTGGCCAAGGGCGAGATCGACGCCTATGTGGCGCCGCGCCCGCCGGACGTGGCACCGGGCACCCCGCACATCGGCTGGCTGTACCCCGACCCGGTGGCCGCCGCCAAGGACTACTACCGCCGCACCCGCATCTTCCCGATCATGCACATCCTCGGCGTGCGCCGCACGCTGGCGGACAAGCATCCCTGGCTGCCGGGCGCGGTGTTCAAAGCCTTCAACCAGTCCAAGCACCTGGCGCTGGAACACCTGGGCGACACCTCGGCCACCAAGATCACCCTGCCGTTTGCCGAAGAGCGCCTGAAGGAGGCGCGCGAGCTGATGGGCGAGGACTTCTGGTCCTACGGCATCGAGGGCAACCGCCACGTGCTGGAGCACTTTTTCGACCACCACCACCGGCAGGGACTGTCGTCGCGCCGCGTGACGCCCGAGGACCTGTTCCATCCGGGCACCTTCGAATCCTTCAAACTGTAAGGCGCCGCCATGAGCCAGCCCAAACCCGACTCCTACGCCCAGTGGCATGCCGCCCATCTGGCGCCGCTGTGGGACAGCCCCAACGCCCACAAGCCGCCGCCCGCTCCGCTCGCCGCCCACATCTGGCGCTGGGCGGAAACCCGCCCGCTGGTCGACCTGGCCTTCCAGGAGACCTCGCCGGCCGTGGTCCAGCGGCGCGTGCTGCAGATGCTCAGCCCGCATGCCAGGTCGCTGGCCGATGAATTCACCTGCGGCAGCGTGCTCGCCGCCCTGCAATGCCTGCTGCCCGGCGAGACGGCGCGTCCGCACCGCCACACCATGAACGCGCTGCGCTTCCTGCTCGAGGGCAAGGGCGCAGTCACCCTGGTCGACGGCAAGGAATGCCCGATGGAATTCGGCGACCTGGTGCTCACCCCCGGCATGTGCTGGCACGAGCACCGGCACGACGGCGGCGAACCGGTGGTCTGGCTCGACGTGCTGGACGTGCCGCTGCACATGCACGCGGGCACGGTCGTGTTCCAGCCCGGGCCGATCGACCCGCCGCCGGTGACCATGCCGGACGCGGCCTTCGGCTCGCCCAACATCGTGCCGCAAGCCATCTGCGGCGGCCGCGACCACTCGCCGGTGTTTCGCTACCCGTATGCGGACGCGGTGCGCGCCTTGCAGCACGCGCCGTGCTCGCCCGACGGCGCGCGCCGCGTGCGCTACGCCAATCCGCTGAACGGCCGCGGCGCGATTCCCCTGCTCGACACCGCGATGCTGCAGCTCGACGCCGGCGTGCGCACGCTGCCGGCGCGCACCAACGCCAACCAGGTATGCACGGTGGTCAAAGGCCATGGAGAAACCCGTGTCGGCGACCAGACCATCGCCTGGGGCCCGCGCGACACCTTCACGCTGCCGCAGCATCACTGGGTCTCGCACCACAGCGAGGGCGAAGCGCAGCTGTTCATCGTGTCCGACGCCGACGTGCTGCGCCGCCTCGGCCTGCTGTCGGAAGAGGTCCAGGCAGTGCCCGCTCCCTGACACGCTTCACCTGAAAGAGAAACACCATGAAAATCTGCTGGTACAACCAACAACAGCTGGGCGCCATCGTCGACGGCAAGGTCCATGATGTCAGCGCGGCGCTGGAGGCGCTGCCTGCAGCGCGCTACCCGGCCGCGCCGGGCGACCTGCTGTGCGCCAACCTGGACACGCTGCGCGCCGCGATCGAGCGCCTGCTGCCGGGCGCCGCGTCGATCCCGGTGGCGCAAGCGCGCTTCCTGAGCCCGGTGGCCAACCCGGGCAAGATCATCGGCGTCCCGGTCAACTACGCCGACCACGTGGCCGAGGCGAATGCCGACCAGGCCACCTTCACCGACCGCTACAAAGGCCCGATCCGCGAACAGGGCCTGTTCCTGAAGGCGGCCAGCAGCCTGGTCGGGCCGGCCGAAGGCGTGGCGCTGCGCTTCCCGCAGCGCCTCACCCACCACGAGCTCGAGCTCGGGGTGGTGATCGGCAAGACGGCGGCCAATGTGCCGCTGGACCAGGCCCTGTCCTACGTTGCCGGCTACGCGATCGCACTGGACATGACGGTGCGCGGGCCGGAAGACCGGTCGCTGCGCAAGTCGGTCGACAGCTATTCGGTGCTCGGTCCCTGGCTGGTCACCGCCGACGAGATCGCCGATGCGCAACGGCTCGGCATGCGGCTCACCGTCAACGGCACGCCGCGCCAGCAGGCCAACACCGCCGAGATGATCATCGGGATCGCCGAGCAGATTGCCTGGGCCTCGAGCTACTACACCCTGTACCCGGGCGACATCATCATGAGCGGCACCTGCGCCGGGGTCGGCCAGGTCCTGCCGGGCGACCTCATCGAGTGCGCCATCGAAGGCGTCGGCGCCATGGCGGTGGCCGTGCGCGCGAGCGGGAACTGACATGTCCGCCGCGCCCACTCCCGCCGCCGGCCACGCCCGGCTCCAGCTGCGCCTGCAGTCGATCGCCTACGCGACCGGCGACATCCTGGTCTACGAATTCGCGCGCCCGGACGGCGCACCGCTGCCCGCGGCCAGCGCCGGCGCCCACGTCGACGTCCACCTGGCCAACGGCATCACCCGCTCGTATTCGCTGCTGCACGCCGGCGCGGCGCCCACGCGCTATGTCATCGGCGTCAAGCGCGACCCCAACAGCCGCGGCGGTTCGCGCTACATGCACGAGCAACTGCGGGTCGGCGCGCTGGTCGAGCTGTCGGCGCCGCGCAACCTGTTCCCGCTGGACGAGCAGGCCGCACACACGGTCCTGATCGCCGGCGGCATCGGCATCACGCCGATCCTGTGCATGGCCGAACGCCTCGAGCAGATCGGCGCCTCGTTCGAGCTGTGGTACGCCAGCCGTTCGCGCGCCGACCTGGCCTTCCTGCCCGAACTGGCGCGTTTCGGCGCGCGCCTGCACCTGCACGTGGACGACGAGGCCAACACCGTGCTGGACATGGCCGCGATCGTCGCCGCTGCGCCGGCACAGGCGCACTTCTATTGCTGCGGTCCGGCCCCGATGCTGGCCGCCTATGAAGCGGCCGCATCGGGCCGGCCGCCGGAGACGGTCCACCTGGAGCGCTTCGGCGCGGCCCAGCCGATCGCCACCGGCGGCGACGGCTACGTCGTGTCGCTGGCGCGCAGCGGGATCGAGCTGCGCGTGCCGACCGGCTCGACCCTGCTGCAAGTACTGACCAGCAATGGCATCGCCGTCGACTCCTCCTGCGAAGCGGGCATCTGCGGCTGCTGCGAAGTGGGCGTGCTGGAAGGCGAGGTGGACCACCGCGACGAGGTGCTCACGCCGGCCCAGCGCGCCGGCAACAAGTCGATGATGGCGTGCTGCTCGCGCGCCAAGGGCGAGCGCCTGGTGCTGGACCTGTAGTTCCCACAAGGCCGCGCCGCGGCCATTCCTGTTTCCTCCTTGACGCCGGGCCCTGTGCCCGGCGATTTTTTTGTGCCCTTCATCTGAGCCGGGTGGGCAAGGTCTTCCTGCCGGGCGCCGGGGCAAAGCAGGCGGGGCCGCAAAAGCAAGGGGCCCGCTGCGCAACCGCAGCGGGCCCCCCGATTGTCACCATTGGAACATGGCGCAGGCGCGCTGGATTACCTGGCCCCGTTGGTCTCCGCGGCGCCCAGTTTGCGGGCAGCTTCCTGCGCTTCTTCCGTGCCGGCGGTGTACACCGGCAGCTCCTGGTCGAAGCGCTCCGCGCTGAAGAAGTAGGCAATGGCGCTGATCACGCACAGACCGCCGAAGAAGACGGCCACGAGCACCGGGTCGGTTCCGCCGCGCATGGCCAGCAGGCCCGATGCGATCATCGGCGCCAGGCCGGAGCCAAGGGTCGAGGCCATCTGGAAGGTCACCGCGATGCCGCTGTAGCGCACGTCGGCCGCGAACTTCTCGCCCATCCAGGTATTCACGGGACCACCCAGCATCGCCTGGATCAGGGGCAGCGCCAGCACCAGCGCCAGCACCAGGGCGCCCAGGCTGCCCTGGTTCACCAGCAGGAAGATCGGCCAGGTCAGCACCGCGCCCAGGACCGCGCCAGTGATCAGGAGCGGGCGCCGGCCGAGACGGTCGGACAGTGCGCCGAAACAGGGCATCGTGAAGATGTGCAGGAAATTGGCCACCGTCATGGCAAGCAAGGCATTGGTGCGGCTATGCCCGGTGACGACCGCATAATTGAGCAGGAAGGCCGCGCCAAAGGTGGCGAAAGCCAGCGGCGCCAGGCCGCCGATCACGCCGGACAGCACCTGCGCGCGATTGTGGCGGAACACGGTCACGATCGGCAGCACGCTGACCTTGGTGCCGGCAGCCAGACGCTTCTTGCGTCCTTCCTCGAATTCCGGCGTTTCGTCCAGCTTCATCCGGATCGCGATGCCGAGCACCAGCAGCAGCGCGCTGAGCAGGAAGGGCACACGCCAGCCCCAGGCCAGGAATTCTTCGTTGGGCAACTTGGAGAACGCCCCCATCACCATCGTCCCCAGCAAAGCGCCGCTGGGGCCGCCCGAGGCGACGATCGACACCGCCAGTCCGCGTCCCTTGGGCTTGGCGTGCTCCATCGACATCAGGGTGGCGCCGCCCCATTCGCCGCCGATGGCGAAACCCTGGACCAGGCGCAGTACCACCAGCAGGACCGGCGCCATGACGCCGATCTGCTGGAACCCCGGCAGCAGCCCGATCAGCACGCTGGCGCTGCCCATCATCAGCAAGGTGATCATGAGGATCTTCTTGCGCCCCAGCCGGTCGCCGTAATGGCCGAACACGATCGCGCCGAGCGGGCGCGCAAAGTAGCCCACCGCCAGCGTCGCGAAGGCCGACATGGTGCCGAGCATCGGGTTCAGGCTGACGAAGAAAATGTGCGGGAACACCAGCGCTGCAGCAACCCCGTACAGCAGGAAATCATAATACTCGAGCGTGGTGCCGAGGTAGCTCGCAAGGACGGCGCGCCGCCTGCTCTTGGCCATCTGAGCCGGGTTGGAATGGTCAACCATGTTAGTTCCGCAAGTAAGTGAATTGAAAATCTACACACGCGTCAGCCCGCGGCGTCGCCGCCGCGGGCTGGTCCGCAGCGCGCCTTCAGCGCGTACCTTTGCCCGCTTCCTGTTCCGGGTCGCTGAAAATGGAAGGGAGCATCTTGAAATCCTCCAGCTTGCCCATGGGTGCGCGCATCTTGAGCATCGGCAGGTAATAGCGGAGATGCGCCAGCAACAGGATCACGTTCATGTACAGGCACCAGACCGCCATGTAGGTGCTGAAAATGCGGTCGTAACGGAAGTTCAGGGCGATCGAGTTATGGAACACCATGTACGAGACCGGCAAGGCGACGGCCAGCGCGAGCGGCACGAAGACGTTGAATACGAGGCACAGCCCGACGACCAGCTCGATGGTCTTGACGATATCGAACAGGCCGACTTCGATGAGCGCCACCAGCATCACGTTCGACGGGTGCATGTTGCCCAGCGGCTGCGGGAAGATCGGCGGATAGCCGAACACCGACAGCAGGTGGCTGGAGCCGCTGACGATCATCCAGGCGCCAAGCATGATGCGAAAGAAGATCAGTACGAGCTTGCCGACAAACCAAAGGTCGAGCTTGTTGGTGGTGGTGCCGATGGCGGCACGGTTGGTCACTGCCATGATGCTTGTCTCCAATACGATTGTTGTAGTCGAGCGCCCTGCCTGCCGGCAAGACGCGGGCCCCGCCGCACTCAGCCCGCCACGGGCTTGAGCCCGAGATCGACCCGTTTGGCCAGGCCGCTGGCGGCGCAGGTCGCTCCGTTCACGGGCTGCGCAATGGTCTTGCGCCAGACGATGCGTCCGTTGTTGGTGCGGAACATGTCGACCACTTCCTGCGCGCCCAGGCCGGCGCTGGCTTCCACGCAATGGTGGACCACGACGTTCAGGCCTTCGGCGATGACCTGGCGCACGGTCGAGTGCAACGGCGCCGAGTCGCTGCGGTAGGGAGCGTCCGGCGTCACGTCGACCGTCTTTTTGGTGTAGTACAGCTTGGCCGCCTCGGCGACCTGCCCTTTGCCATAGGCGACGTCCATGTAGCCGGCGACGACCGCGCGCGGCATCAGGCCGACGCCCGGCCCCTTGTCGCCATACCAGCGCGGATTGAAGTGCAGGTCTTGCGCCACGTAGGCGGTCAGCAGCAAGCCGGCGGCCACCGAGATGGCGTTCAGTTTCTTATCGCTGATCATTGGGGGTGCCTCCTGGTTGCGGGCCTGCCTGGTTGGGTTTCTGGTCCTGGGTCACGCGATGTCTCCTGTTTGTAAAAGCTCTTGATGTGGTTGCGGGATATGGGACGTTATTGCCTGGTCATTGCGCGCCGGCCTGCTGCTGGTAGAGCTGCCACAGCGCGACCTGGTGCTGGCTGAAGTAACGCTGGCGCATGGGCGCGGTCAGCGCGCGCAATTGTTCCACTGCGGACGGCGCCAGCGTGTTGACGGTCATGCCAAGTTGTTCCAGTTTTTCGCGCGCGCGGCGCGCGTCTTCGCGGGCCACGCGGCGCTGGAATTGTCCGGCCTCGAGCGCCGCCGCCTGCACGCTGCGCTGCTGCTGCGGGCTCAGGCTGTTCCAGGCCGCGGCGTTGGCCACCAGCACCAGCGCGCTGTAGGAATGATTGGTCAGGGTCAGCGCGGACTGCACTTCATGCAGGCGGCCGACCAGGATCTGCGAGGTGAAGTTGTCCTGCGCATCGACGCGCCGCGTCTTCAGGGCCTCGTACAGTTCCCCGAACGGCAAGGGGACCGGATCGGCGCCCATCGCGCGCGCGGCGTCGAGGAAGACCGGTTCGCCGATCACGCGCAGCTTCAGGCCGCGCAGGTCTTCGGCACGCCGGATCGGCGCGCCCGAGCTGGTGATCTGGCGAAAGCCGTTTTCCCACCATCCCAGGCCAACCAGGCCGGCCGGGGCCAGGCGCGCCAGCAGGGCGGCGCCGAAGGGGCCATCGAGCAAGGCGTCCGCCTGCTGCTCGTCACGCACCAGGAACGGCAGGTCGAGCAGCTCGAATTGCCTGGCGAGCCCCGCCAGGCCGGTGCCGGCCACCAGCATCAGGGCCGGTGCGCCCGCGGCGCCCGCCCGCAGCGCCGCCAGCTGTTTGGCCGGCGAACCGGGCAAGGCATCGGCGCGCACGCGCACCCGCAGCGTGCCGCCGGACGTGGCCTCGACCAGTTGCGCGAACCGGCGCATCCCCTGGCGTGCCGGATGGTCTTCCGGCAGATAGGCACGGTAGTCGGCGATGTCGAGCTCGTGCACTGCCGGCTGCGCCGCCGCCGCGCATGCCAGCATGCACGAGGCAAACAGCGGGACAATAAGGCGGGTCAGGAAAGCCGATGGGCGCGACGCCGGGCGACACGGCCTGGCCACGCGATTGAAAAGTGTCGCCAGCATGGATCCGTTCGTAACATTGCTCCCGAACATTATCATATCTACCCACTGTGCATTCAATTGCCTGCTACCCGATCGCCAGCGCGGCGTTCAGGGCGGCGACGTCGGGCTCCGCTTCCAGCTGCCGGAACCGCGCCACCAGCCGTTCGGCCTGGGCACGCTTCATCCCGGCCGCGTCGGCGCATTCGAATACCTTGTCCCGGTATTCGTCCGGCGTCATCGGGTTGCGCGGATCGCCCTTGGCAAACTTGACCAGCTTGTCGAGCTTCTTGCCGGCGCGCGTCACGAGTTCCACGCGCGCAAAGCCGGGCCCGCCGTCGGGACGCACCAGGCTCTTGTCCTCCACCGTGAACACGCGCCCGGCCAGCGCGCGCAGGTCGGCGCGCCGCAGCGCCGCTGCGGAGAAGTGGCGCAGCCCGACCGCGCGGTCCTGGATGGCCGCGGCGGCCATCCACGGGTTGCTGAACTGGGCTTCGACGATGGTCTGCGGGTTGCGCTTCTTTTCCAGCGGCGCGCCCAGCAGCATCATCTCGGCCGGCGGACTGTAGATCGTCACCGACTCGATGTCGCCCGCCTTCAGGTCGTTGGCCTTGACCAGCTCCAGGATGCCATCGATGGCCACATGCCCGCCCCGGCAGCAAGGGTAGGGCTTCGGTGCGATGTCCAGCCCGGCAAAGCGGCTGCCCAGCCCGCCGAGCAAGGCTTCTTCGGAGTATTTTCCGCCGTGGTATTGCTTGAACAATCCCTTCACGCCCTGCAGGACATGATCGGTGCCAATCACGCCGCGCTTGGCCAGGCGCGCCGACAACACCCCGCCGTAGGCGGCGAAGCCGGCCCCGAGGCGCTTGGCATCGGTGCCGTCCACCGCGGCCTGGGCGTTGCCCGACAGCTGGTGGTAGGCCAGGCCGACGGCCGCGACCATCTGCTCGCGCGTCAATCCCATCAGGCGCCCGGCCACCAGCGCGGCGGCCAGGATGCCGTACATCGGCGTCGGGTCCCAGCCGACCACGAAGGGCGACACGCCGGGCGAGCCGGCACGCGACAGGCGGCAGGCGGCGTCGGTGCCGGCGGCGACCGCGGCGATCAGCTCCTTGCCGCTGACGCGACCGGTGAAGTCGGCCACCGCCAACGCCACCGGGATGGTGACGCAGGAAGCGTGCATCAGCGCCGGCTCGTAGGTGTCGTCGAACTCCAGGGCCGCCGCCATCGCCGCATTCAGGCGCGCCGCCGTTTCGAGCGGCAGGCGCACATCCGTGCCGAGCACGCGGCTTTCGCCCCGGCCGCCGCTCTCGCGGCTGACCTCGTAGAGCTGGCGAATGCCGTCGGCGCCGAGCGCCGGCAGCGTGACCGCCACCGTGTCCAGGATCTGGGTCCTGGTCGCTGTCACGACCTCGGCCGGCAGCGCCTCGTAGCGCGTGTTGCGGCAGTGATCCACCAGCGCGTAGATCGCATCCGGCAGCGGGCCGGCGCCCGGTGCGCCGGCCTGGCCAGGGAAGGACCAGGCCGGGTTGGCGGCCCAGCCCGCGGCCATCAGGGCCGACAGCTTGACGAACTTCCTGCGGTTCGTTTCCATGAAGCGTCTCCTTGTTATCGTGGTCGCAAGCTGGGCAGCGTTCTCAGCCCGCGTGCTTCTTGTCGCGGATCAGCATGGCGATCAGGCCAAGCCAGGAACCTGCAAAGGCGACCAGGTCATAGTTGCGAATCGGCCGGAACTGCGTGTAGAACAGGCCGGTCGAGCCGATGTAGGCGGCGGCCGTCAGCGCCAGGCATGCAGCCACGGTAATCCATTTGCTCTTGTCCATCGATGCACCTCGCTGTCAATTGTTGTTTGCGTTCGTCTTGTCAAAGATGCGGCTGCCGATCGCGGGCCGGTAGGCGGCCGCACCGGTCCACAGCCACAGCGGCTCCAGTTTCGGGCGCACGGCCGCGAACATCCATCCGCTGTAGGCGAGCAGCAGGACGCCGTTCATGAAGAGCTCCTGCGGCCCGGTGAACAGCTGGCGCGGCGTGGCCACGATGAAGGTGTTGAGCCAGAAGATGTTCACGGTCGCGGGGAATTCCAGGATCAGGCCCAGCAGGGTGAAGCGGTTGAAGAAAATCATCGCGCCGGTGACGATCTCGAGGTACTTGATCATCTGGTACAGGTAGATGTTGGCGTTGGCCTGGACCCACTCGCCGCCCACGCCCGGAATTTCCGGAACATAGCCGGTCGCCGCGTAGCGGATACCGGAAAACAGCAGGTGGGCGCCAAAGTACAGGCGCAGCCAGTGGACGATGTAATACCAGGGTGATTTGTTGGTCATGTGCGTTCCTCAGTAGGAGATTTCAGCTTCCCGGGGCGTGCGCGACACCCGGGGCTGCGGTGTGCGGCGGGGCCGGCTCAGAAGCGCCAGGTCAGGCCGGTCGTGAAGGCGTCCACCGACTCGCCTGCCTTGGGGCGCGGGCTCTGGAACACCATGTAGCGTGCCGCGCTGTCCTGGGACAGGTGGGTCACGGCGGCCATCAGCTGCAGGCTGCGGCTGACCGCGTAGGTGTAGGCCACGCCGATATTGGCCGCATCGCTGTTGGCCGCGCCGCTGGCGTAGCGGCCATAGGTCATGCGCACGGCGCCGCGCGCGGACACCGGGATCACCAGGCCGACCAGCTTGACGTTCTCGCTGTGGTCGTTGAGGATGCCGCCGGCGCGCGCGCGCGTCGGGTCGGTCGAGGCGCGCCGGATGTAGGTGAAGTACGGCTGGACCGGACCGGCCTCGTACTTGGCCCCGAAGGCGATCTCGGAATTGGAGTCGGTGGCCAGCACCGTGCCGGCGCCCGGGGTGGCGCCGGCGCGCACGAACAGCACGCCCAGCTGCAGCGGACCGCGCACGTAATCCATGCCCGCCTCCAGCAAGGCCGGCTGGGTGGCCGCGCCTTCGTTCACGCTGTACGACAGCCGGCCCTGCACGCCGGCCAGGCGCGGCGAGATATAGCCGACCGTGTTCTCGGTGCGCGCGGTCGGGTTGATCAGGAAGCCACCGGGCGAGCCCGTTCCGCTCGGCGTGCCGGGCGCCGGAAAGCCGAGGGTGGTGACCACGCCCCAGGCATCCATCGCCGGCAACAGCATCGGATCGTAGCCGGGGAAGAAGTCGTAGGTCGGGCCCTGCTGGCGGCCCAGCCGCACGGCGCCGAACTGCTTGCTCGCGATCTCGACATAAGCCTGGCGCCCGAACACGCGGTTGGCCACGCCGTTGGTGGAACTCGAGGTGCCCGAATCCATGTTCACGCCGGCTTCGAGCCTGGCGCTGACCGTCCAGCCCTGCCCCAGGCCTTCACTTGCCAGAAAACCAATGCGCGAGCCGGAACCACCGGCGTGCATGGCGGTCTTGGACTGACCCGAGGTGCGGTAGTTGGCCAGCGCGAGATCGGCCACGCCATAGACTTTCAGGTTGCCGGCCTGCGCCGGGGCCGGGTTTGACGCTTCCTGGGCGAACGACACGGCCGACGCGCAGAATGCGGCCATGCCGACTACGAACTTCTTCATGTTGTCTCCATTGTTATATGCAAGGCCTGACGACGGCCCTCTCGCCGGCCCGTGCAGGCGCCGCAAGCGCCCCCTGCACGGGCCGGTACTGCGGGACCGCCGCGCCCCATCTGTGTGGGTTGGTTGCGCGGCGATCCGGTAATACGAAAGAAAGCAGGGATGCCCGGTGAGTTACCAGAGCGATTCCTCTGGAAGTTCTATTCTAGAATTCTCCACATATGCATTCCCGGGTGCAACCCGAATTTATGCATCGCTGCTATACGCCTTTTGCATCGGACGCGGCGGCGCGCTGCTTGAGCATGTCGAGGGCGACATCGACGATCATGTCTTCCTGGCCGCCCACCATGCGCCGCTTGCCCAGCTCGACCAGGATGTCGAAGGCGGGGATGCCGTACTTGGCCGCGGCCGCCTCGGCGTGGCGCAGGAAGCTCGAATACACGCCGGCAAAGCCCAGCGCCAGGGTCTCGCGGTCGACCCGCACCGGACGCTCCTGCAGCGGCCGCACGATGTCCTCGGCCGCATCGATCAGCAGCTTGACGTCGCAGCCGTGCGCAAGGCCCATGCGGTCGGCCGCGGCGATGAACACTTCCAGCGGGGCGTTGCCGGCGCCCGCGCCCATGCCGGCCAGGCTGGCGTCGATGCGGTCGCAGCCGTGTTCCAGCGCCACCAGCGAATTGGCCACGCCCAGGCTCAGGTTGTGGTGCGCGTGCATGCCGGTCTGGGTCTGCGGCAGCAGCACGTCCTTGAGGGCTTTGAAGCGCGCGGCGATGTCGTACATGTTCATCGCCCCGCCCGAGTCCACCACGTACACGCATTGGGCGCCGTAGCTTTCCATCAGCTTGGCCTGCTGCGCCAGCCCGGCCGGGGTGTTCATGTGGCTCATCATCAGGAAACCCACCGTGTCCATGCCCAGCTCGCGCGCGTACTCGATGTGCTGGCGCGAGACGTCGGCCTCGGTGCAGTGGGTGGCCACGCGCACCACGCGCGCGCCGGCGTCGTACGCGTTCTTCAGGTCGTGGATGGTGCCGATGCCGGGCAACAGCAAGGTGGCCACCTTGGCGTGCGTGATGCTGGCCGCCACCGCCTCGATCCATTCGAGGTCGCTGTGCGCGCCGAACCCGTAGTTGAAGCTCGATCCGCGCAGGCCGTCGCCGTGCGCCACCTCGATCGAATCGACCTTGGCCGCATCGAGCGCGCGCGCGATGCGCACCGCCTGCTCCAGCGAGTACTGGTGCCGCACCGCGTGCATGCCGTCGCGCAGGGTGACGTCCGAGACATAGATCTTCTTGTCGTTGTCAAACATGGTTTTCTCCGTCCAATCCTTATTGCGCCATGCCGGCCGCGATGCGTTCGGCCGTCGCCATCGCGGCGCTGGTCATGATGTCCAGGTTGCCGGCATACGCGGGCAGGTAGTGCGCAGCGCCTTCGACCTCGAGGAAGATCGACACCTTCAGGCCGGCCTGGCGGCCGATGCCCGGCACGTTGGGCGCGTTGTCCGGCCCCAGCGCCTCGAACTGCACCTCCTGCTTGAGGCGATAGCCGGGCACGTACGAGGCCACGGCGGCGGCCATCTCGCGCACCGAGGCGCGGATCGCGTCCTGGTCGGCGTCCAGCGCGGCCAGGCAGTACACCGTGTCGCGCATGATCAGCGGCGGCTCGGCCGGATTCATGATGATGATCGCCTTGCCCTGCCGCGCGCCGCCGACTTCGACGATCGCGCGCGACGTGGTTTCGGTGAACTCGTCGATGTTGGCGCGCGTGCCCGGCCCGGCCGACTTGCTGGCGATCGATGCGACGATCTCGGCGTAGTGGACCGGCGCGACCCGGGCCACCGCGGCGACCATCGGAATCGTGGCCTGGCCGCCGCAGGTGACCATGTTCACGTTCGGCGCGCCGACGTGCCGCTCGCCGTTGACCACCGGGATGCAGTACGGGCCGATCGCGGCCGGGGTCAGGTCGATCATGCGCAGCGACGGGCGCAGGCCGCGCAGGAAGGCGTCGTTGCTGACGTGCGCCCCGGCCGAGGTGGCGTCGAACACGATCTCGATCTCGTCGAACACCGGCAGCCGCGCCAGGCCCTCGACGCCTTCGTGGGTCACGGCCACGCCCATGCGCGCCGCGCGCGCCAGGCCGTCGGAGGCGGGGTCGATGCCGACCATCGCGCCCATCTCGATATGCTTGCCATGGCGCAGAATCTTGATCATCAGGTCGGTGCCGATATTGCCCGAGCCGATGATGGCCACCCGTTTCCTTGTCTGTTGAGTCATGCTGAAATCCTTTGTCAGTTGCCAAACACCGCGCGCAGTTCGCCCAAGCCGTCGATGCGCGCCACGAACTGGTCCCCCGGCGCCACCGCCGCCATCGGGCCCAGCGCCCCGGTCAGCAGCACGTCGCCCGCGCGCAGCGGCGTGCCGACGCGCGCCATCATGTCCGCCAGCCAGACCGCCGCATTCAGCGGATTGGCCAGGCAGGCCGCGCCGCTGCCGGCCGATACCGTCTCGCCGCCGCGCTCCATCGTCATCGCGCAGTTGACCAGGTCCAGGCGCGCCAGCGGCACCGGCCGGGAACCGAGCACGAAGGCGCCGGAGGAGGCGTTGTCGGCCACCGTGTCCAGCAGCTTGATGTTCCAGTTCTCGATGCGGCTGCCCACCACCTCGATGGCGGGCAGCGCATAGGCGGTGGCCGAGATGATGTCGGCGAAGGTATGGCGCTCGTGCGTGAGGTCGCGCCCGAGCACCAGCGCGATCTCGGCCTCGACCTTCGGCTGCAGCGGGGTGCGCGCCAACGGGATCGCCTCGCCATCGCCGTAGGCCATGTCGGCGAACAGCATGCCGAAGTCGGGCGAATCCACGCCCAGCTGCTTCTGCACGGCGGCCGAGGTCAGGCCGATCTTGCGCCCGACCACGCGCGCGCCGGCCTCGATGCGGCGCCGCGCGTTGTGTTGCTGCACCGCGTAGGCGCAGGCGAGCGGGTCCTCGCCGCCGGCCGCGGCCAGGATGCGCTCGCGCAGCGGCGCGCACGGGATACGTTGTTGTTCCGCCGTCCAGAGCAGGCCGGCGATCTGGCTGATCTCTTCTTGGTTCATGCTGTCTCTTCCTGAAATGCGCCGGGCATCAGCCGAGCTTGAATTCGGCGCGCAGCGCCGCGTCGTGTTCGCCGAGGAGCGGCGCCGGCCGTGCGGTGGGCCCGCGCTCGCCGTCGATGGTCACCGGGCGGTGGACCGCCACCATGGTCCCGCGTTCCGGATGCGCGGCCTGGTAGAAGGTGCCCGCCTGCCGCACCTGCGGGTCCTGCATGACTTCGGGGATGGTGTTCACCGGCGCGAACGGCACGTCGCTTGCGGCCAGCCGGGCGCACCACTGTTCGCGGGTGCGGGTGCGGAAGGTGCGCGCCACTTCCTCGTTCAGCGCCGCGTAATGGCGGGTGCGCAGCTCCGGGCCCAGGAAGCGGGCGTCCTCCAGCAGGTCGGGCCGCTCGATCACGGCGACGAAGGCCTGCCAGAACTTCTCCACCGACGACAGGTGCACCGCCACCAGCGCCCCGTCGGCGCAGGGGAAGGCATGCGACTGCGAGATCGCCACCCGGCTCTGCGGCGTGGCCACGGCGCCGAGCAGGCTGTATTGCGCGAAGCCCTCGGGCGAAAACGCGATCGAGGCCTCGAGCATGTTGACCTCGACCCGCGCGCCATTGCCGGTGCGGTGGCGCCGCATCAGCGCGCCCAGGATGCCGTAGCTGGCGTACATGCCGGTGACGTTGTCGGAAATGGTGGGGCCGGTCATCGCCGGGCGCGCCGGATCGAGCATCTGGCTGGCCAGCCCGGACAGTCCCAGCGCCACCGCGTCGTAGCACGGGCGGTCGCGGTACGGGCCCTCGGCCCCGAAGCCGGTGATCGAGCACCACACCAGGCGCGGATTGACCTGGGCGAGCGCGGCCTCGGTCAGGCCCAGGCGCGCCATCACGCCCGGGCGGTAGTTTTCCAGCAGGACGTCGGCGCGCGCCAGCAAGGTCAGGAGGTCGGCCTTGCCGGACTCGCTCTGCAGGTCGAGCTGGATGCTTTCCTTGTTGCGGTTGTAGGAAGCGAAGTGCGGGCTGTACAGCTTGCCCGCGTGGCGGCGGAACGGGTCGCCGCCGTTGGGATGCTCGACCTTGATGACGCGCGCGCCCAGGTCGGCCAGCATCATGCCGGCCAGCGGCGCGGTCAGGACCGTGCCCAGTTCGATGACCAGGATGCCTTCGAGTGCGTTATTCATGCGTGGCTCCCCGGATCAGCTGTAATGTTTGAGGATCTGGCGCGCGAGCGTGGTGCGCAGCACCTCGGTCGGGCCCTCGGTGATGCGGTAGCTGCGCAGGTCGCGCCAGAAACGCTCGATCGGCGTGTCCTCGGTCAGCCCCATGCCGCCATGCAGCTGCATGCAGGTGTCGACCACGCGCCACAGCGCCTCCACGCCGAAGGTCTTGATCATGAAGGTCTCGGTACGCGCTTCCATGCCGGCGTCGGTCTTGCGCGCCGCGTCGTACACCAAGAGGCGCGTGCAATACAGTTCGGTGAAGGCGTCCGCGATCATCCACTGCACGCCCTGGCGCTCGGCCAGCACCTGGCCGAAGGTCTTGCGCTGGTGCGCGTAGGCGGCGGTCAGTTCCAGGCAGCGCGCCGCCGCGCCGCAGGCATGCGCGCCCTGGCGCACCCGGCCATAGTTGATGTAGCCCTGCGCCAGCGCGAAGCCGCGCCCTTCCTCGCCCACCAGGTTCTCGAACGGGACCTCGACATCCTCGAAACTGATTTCGCACGGAGCGTCGCCCATCAGCGTCTTTTCCGAGCTCGCCAGCGTCACGCCGGGCGCGTCCAGGTCGACGATGAAGCAGGAGATGCCGCCGCGCGCGCCCTTCTCGGGATCGGTGACCGCCATGACGATGGCGAAGTCGGCCACCTTCGCGCGCGTGATGTAGCGCTTGACGCCGTTGATCCGGTAGCCGGTTGCGGTGCGCACGGCGCGCGTGCGCATCATCGACGGGTCGGAGCCGGCGTCCGGTTCGGTCTGGGCAAAGCAGGAGCGCTTGCTGCCGTCAAGCACGGGCTGCAGATAGCGCGCGCGCTGCGCCTCGTTCAGGCCGAGCAGGATCGGGCCGACCATCGGGCCGAACAGGCCGTGGTCGCGCACCCAGGAGGCGACCGTGCTGCGCCCGACCTCTTCCCAGAACACGGCCAGCGCCAGCAGCGGCAGGCCCTGGCCGCCGAATTCCTCGGGCACGTCCATCAGCCAGAAGCCGGCCTGCCTGGCGCGTTCGCGCAGGGCCTCGGCCTGCTCGGGCGGCAGCATGCCGTTGGCGCCGAGGGCGTGTTCGAGCGGGATGAGTTCGCGGTCGACGAAGCGGCGGATCGAGTCGCGAAACTGCAGCAGCTCCTCGGGAAGCGAGTCATGGGGGATCAGATCAAGCATAAGTGACAGGTGAAATCAAAGACGGGGCGGCGCGGCCGGTGCCGGCGCCGCCCGGGTGGTTCAGGACGCGGCTTCCTGGCCGGGCTGCTTGGGCAAGGGCGAGCCGTCGTGCAGCGAGCGCCAGGCCTTGGTCGGCTGGCCCGCTTCCTGCAGCTCCAGCTCGCGGAAGAACAGCTTGCGCAGCGTGACGATGCCCAGGTCGGAGCGGCCGAGGATCTCGTCCTCGCGCGCGGTGATGCGCGCCTGGCCGCGGATCGACAGATAGTCCTGGGCCGCGGTCAGGCCGACGAAGCTGTCCTCCGGATTCTTCCACTCGCGCGAGGCGAACAGCTCGTCGTGGTGCTCGGCCGGGTCGTACTTGCCGTACTTGGCGAAGTAGTCGCGAAAGCGCGCGCGCGCTTCTTCGCTGGCGCCGGGCTGCTGGCCGTAGATCATGAAGCGGGTCGTGTTCAGCTCGTCGTTCGGGACCATCCAGACGAACACGTCGATCCAGGGATCGTCCGGGGTCAGGCCGGGCACGGTCACGTGGTTGTTGTTCGGGAAGGTCCAGTCGCTGACGCGCACGTTCTTCTCCGAACGCCTGGCGGTCTGACGGATGCCGGCGCTGGTTTCCTCGTACGACAGCTCGGGAATCGCGTCGGTCACGGCCTGGCCGAACGGGCCGACCTTCAGCGCCATGTGCACGAAGCTCACGTGGACCGCGTCGAGCGAGTTTTCCACTTGCTGGAACCAGTTGTTGTCCCAGCGTTCGCGGCCGTTGGCGATGACCGTGCCCTCGCGCTCGAGCTGCAGCTTGCGCGGCAGGTCGAATTCCGGCGCCGCGCCCTCGCCCAGGTAGGCGAACACCAGTCCCATGTACTCGCGCACCGGATAGGCCGGGATGGCCGTGCGCGGCATGCCGGTATTGGCTTCGGCAGGACGGCTGGTGCAGGCGCCCTTGCCGTCGAATTGCCAGCCGTGGTAGATGCAGCGGATTTCCTCGCCCACCACCCAGCCGGTGTGCAGCTGGGTGCGGCGGTGCGCGCAGCGTCCGCCCACCAGGTGCAGGGCCCCGCTCTCGCCGCGGTACAGGGTCAGTTCCTCGCCCATGATCACGAGCGGAATGGCGCCGCCCGCCGCGACGTCCTCGGCCAGCGCGACCGGCTGCCAGAACTTGCGCAGCAGGCGCCCCATCGGCTTGCAGCGGCCGCATTCGGTCAGTTGCTTGAAGTGTTGGGCGCGCTCTTCGCGCCGCTGGTCCAGAATGTTATCCATCGTGTCTCCGTGTGGTGTTTACGAGCGGTCGATCGGGTCGCCGAGAAGGTCGGTGAGGTTTTCCTGCGCCTCGCCGTAGCGCGTCACTTTGGTGGCGCGCGCGTAGTCGTTGATGTCGCGCGGATCGTGCCGGCCCGGGGTCCAGGTCGGGTACTTGAAGCGCAGGCCGGCGTCGACCGGCAGGTCGGCTCCGGTCATGCACGACGATTCGTCCGAGGCCAGGAACACCGTGGCCCAGGCCAGGTCGGACGCGCGCGGGAAGCGCCGCAGCGGCAGCTGGTCGAGGTATTCCTGGCGCGAATAGAAGCCGCGCCGCGCCGGCGGCTGCCAGTTCGGATCGAACATCTCGTCGCGCATCGTGGTCCAGAGCTGGTGCTCCATCGAGCACGGCGTGACGGTATTGACGCGGATTCCGTGGTGGGCCAGGTCCATCGCCGCGGAACGGGCAAAGTTCAGCAGCGCGGCCTTGGCCGCGCAGTAGGCCGCGCCGTCGGCCTCGCCGAAGTGGGCCGCGGTCGACAGCAGGTGAATGATGCTGCCTTGCGCCCCGCAGGCGAGCATGGCGCGCGCGGCGTGCTGGGTGGTCAAGAGGCCGGCGGTGGCGAAGCTGGCGACCGAATCGTGCCAGTCGTCCAGCTTCATGCTCAGCACGTCGTCCCAGTGCACCCGCCCCGCCATATTGACCGCGACGTCGAGGCGGCCGTAGCGTTCGACGGTGGTGGCGACGATGCGCTGGACGTCGGCGTCGTTGCGCGCGTCGCCCACCAGGCTCATCGCTTCCCAGCCGCGCGCACGGATGAAATCGGCCGCCGCGGCCGCGGCGCTTTCGTTCACGTCCGTGACGCACACTTTGGCGCCTTCGCGCGCCAGGAAGTGGGCGATGGTGCCGCCGATATTCGGTCCCGCGCCAAACACGATGGCGACTTTGTTGTTCAATCTGTCCATGGCTCTACTTGTCTCAAGGTTGCCTGACCAGCATTTCCGGGCGGTCAGCGTAGAGCATTGTTAGCGTTGCGCTGCGGCGATACAAGCCGAATACCTTCAAGGCTACTATGCGCAAACTGCATGAATCGGCGCCGATGAAATTTCTTGAATTCTTATTCTAGAACAATATAATAGGCCAAACGGCCGCCCGTCCCGACGCGCGCGGCGCGACAAGAATCTTCCATAACAAGACAGCGAGACACTCATGCAAGCCCCTACCCCAGCCATGCAGTTCGACGGCGCCCGCTTCCGCGAGGTGCTTGGCAGCTATCCGACCGGTGTCGCCATCGTCACCTGCACCGACGACCACGGCACGCCGGCCGGCATGGTGATCGGCACCTTCACCTCGGTCTCCCTCGATCCGCCGCTGATCGGCTTCCTGCCGATGAAGACCTCGCGCACCTTCGCGCGCATGCGTGGCTCGCCCACCTTCTGCGTGAACATCCTGGCGGCCGACCAGCAGGCGGTCTGTCAGCATTTCGCCTCGCCGGCCGAGGACAAGTTCTCCGCGCTGGCATGGCATCCCAGCCCGGCCGGCAACCCGGTGCTGGACGGCGTGGTGGCCTGGATCGACTGCGACTACACCAGCGTGAATGAGGTGGGCGACCACTACATCGTGCTGGGCGGCGTGCTCGGCATGCAGCTGGAACGCGACACCGCGCCGCTGCTGTTCTTCCAGCGCGGCTACGGGCGCTTTTCGCCCGGACCGCTGGTGGCGGCAGCCGAGCGCGGGACCATCGAGGCAGTGCAGCTGGCCGAGATCGGGCGCGACCAGATGCAGGCCGTGGCCGCGGAACTGAACGCCGAATGCAGCCTGATCGCGGCGGTCGGCGGCGACGTGGTCTACGTGGCGGTGGAAAACCAGTCGCCGCACTGGCGCCTGCGCAGCCGGCTCGGCTTCCGGGTGCCATGCGCGCCGCCGCTCGGCCCCCTGTTCGTGGGCCACCCGGGGGCGCCGGACGACGCCGAGTGGCTCGAGCGGCTGGGCCGCGCGGACCAGGAGACGCAAGACAGCGCGCGCGCGCAGCTCGAACGGGTGCGCAGCCGCGGCTGGTCGATCGCGCTGCAGGGCCAGGACGACGACGAGAACCTGGAAGAGATGGTCGCGCTGTACTCCAACCCGCACCGCACGCCCGGCCAGGAGCGGCGCCTGCTGGCGGCGGCCAAGGCGCGCGCCGGCCTGCACGAGCCGGCCGAACTGCAAGACGATGCGACCTACGACGTGCGGCACCTGTCGGTCCCGGTGCGCGACGCCGCGCGGCAGGTCGTGCTGGTGCTGCGGCTGAGCGCGCTGCCGCCGGCGGCGTCCCTGGGCCAGATCCGGCAATGGCTGGCGCGCCTGCAGCTGGCGGCCGACAGCGTGGCACGCGCGATCGCGGCGCGCCGCCCCAACTGACGCCCGGCACACCGCCGCCCCAGAACCGGCGCGCGCCCCGATGGGCCATGCCCTAGCGCGCCGTCGTGCCACTTCACCAGGATAGCCGAGCAAACATGGAGATTACCCAGATCCGCCACTTCGTGCGCATCGCCGAGACCGGCAGCTACATCAAGGCCGCCGACCTGCTCGACATCGGCCAGTCGACCCTGAGCCGCCAGGTGCGCGCGCTCGAGGTCGAGCTGCGCGCCAGCCTGTTCTACCGCCACGGGCGCGGCGTGCTGCTGACAGAGGCCGGCAAGAAGTTCCTCGAATATGCGCGCGCGGTGCTGCACCTGATGGATTCGGCCACCATCGCGGTGCGCGATTCGGAGTCGGCGTTCTCGGGCCAGCTCGCGATCGGCATGGCGCCCAGCATCGGGCGCGCCTGCATCCCGCTGCTGCTGCCGGAACTGGTGGAGCGCTACCCGCGCGCGGCGATCAGCGTCGTCGAAGGCCTGTCCGGCGCACTGTACGACGCGGTGCTGCTGGGCCAGCTCGATTTCGCCTTGCTCTACAACCCGGCCGCTTCGCCGAACATCAAGATCACGCCGATCGTGGCCGAGCCGCTGTACCTGATCGGCGCCGCGCCGGTGGGTGAGGACCGTGACCAGGTCACCCTGGCCGCCGTGGCCGAGCTGCCGTTGATCCTGCCGCACGGGAATCACTCGGTCCGGGTTGCGGTCGAATCGGCTGCCGCGCGCCTTGGACTGGGGGTGAACGTCAAGCTGCAGGTCGATTCGTCCTACTCGACCATGCAACTGGTGGCGCAGGGAATCGGCTATTCGATCATGCCGCGCCTGGTCGGACGCGGCGCCGGACTGCCCGCACTGTCCTGGCAGAAGATCGAGAACCCGGCCCTGGAAGCGACGCTGTGCATGGTGCAGCCGGCGCAGCAGCCGAGCAATCCGCTGGTGGCCGCCGCCGCCGAGGTGGTGCGCGCCAGCCTGGCGCAGCTTCTGGCCGCATAAACCTGGCGGGCGCCGCCGCGGCCCGGTTCAGTCCGCAAACAGGTTGGCCACGCTCTGGCGCAGCCAGCGGTTCGACACGTCGGCATGATAGCGCTCGTGCCAGTGCTGCTTGACCTGGAAGCGGGGCAGCTCGACCGGAAGCGGCAGCAGGCGAACCGCCTCGCTGGACGCCACCTCGCTGGCATAGCGAAACGGCACGATCGCCAGCAATTCGGTCTGCGCCACGATGCGCGCAACGCTGAGGAAGCTGGGCAGTTTCAGCGCGATCTTGCGCTCGATCCCTTCGGCGGCCAGGATCTTGTCGACGATCGCGTGTCCCGTGCCCGAGGTCAGGACGCGGATGTGCGATTCGCGCAGCAGCGCCTCGCGGCTGAGCGCGGCGCCGACGCGCGGATGGCTGGCTGCGGCAAGGCACACGAAATGCTGGTCGAACAGCACCTGCTGGTAGAACCCGGCTTCCAGGTGCGGCATGAAACCGACGGCCAGGTCGACGCCGCCGTCGGCCAGTCCGGCCGGCGTGTCTTGCGAAATCTTCGAAATCTCCACCCGAATGCCGGGACCGGTCTGGCGCAAGTGGTTGAGCAGATGCGGCAGCAGCACGACCTCGCTGATGTCGGTCATGCAGATGCGGAATTCCCTCGTGCTGGCGGCCGGGTCGAACACGGGCTGGTCGGCCAGCGCGTGCTGCAGCGCCTGCACCGCGCGGCGCACCTCGGCGATCGCGTTCTGCGCGCGCGGGGTCGGCACCATGCCCTTGGCCGTGCGGCTGAACAGCCGGTCGTTGAAATGGCTGCGCAGCCGGCCCAGCCCCAGGCTGACCGTCGACTGCGGCAAACCCAGGTTGGCGGCAGCGCGCGTCACGTTACCGGTCTTGTAGATCTCGTCAAAGATCAGCAGCAGGTCGAGGTCGAAGCCCATCGCGTCCAGATTATTTGGTTTTCTGATTATTCTAATCAGCTTTGATCGGTTTCTCAAATAGAGATGAACGGGCACACTGGCGCCATTCATCCAACAAGAGGAGACCACCATGCATTCATCCGACCGCGAGAGCGCGCGCGCGCTGCCCTCGGTGATCGTCGCCGGCGCCGGCATCGGCGGCATCGCCGCCGCGCTGGCGCTGGCAAAACAAGGCCTGCACGTGACCGTGCTGGAACAGGCGGCCGAGCTGGGCGAAATCGGCGCCGGCCTGCAGCTGGGCCCGAACGCCTTTGCCGCGCTCGATGCGCTGGGCGCCGGCGAGCGCGTGCGCGAGCTCGCGGTGTTCACCGAGCGCCTGGTCATGATGGACGCGGTCGACTGCGGCGTCGTGGCCAGCTTCGACGTGGGCGACGCCTTCCGCGCGCGCTTTAACAATCCGTACGCGGTGATCCACCGCGCCGACATCCATACCGCCATCCTGGAGCAGGTGCGCGGCAATCCGCTCATCGAACTGGTGACCTCCTGCCGGATCGAATCGATCGGCCAGGACGAGCAGGGCGTGACCGTCACCGACAGCACCGGCCGCGCCTTCCGCTCCGGCTACCTGATCGGCTGCGACGGCGTGCGCTCGATCGCGCGCGAGACCGTGGTCGGCGACGGCGTGCGCGTGTCCGGACACGTGGTCTATCGCGCCGTGGTGCCGGTTGCCGCCATGCCCGAGGAGCTGCGCATGAACGCCCCGGTGGTCTGGGCCGGCCCGAACTGCCACCTGGTGCACTACCCGCTGCGCGGCGGCGAGCTGTACAACCTGGTGGTCACCTTCCACAGCCGCGAACAGGAGACCTGGGGCGTGACCGAGGGCAGCCAGGAAGAAGTGCTGTCCTACTTCACCGGGATTGCCGAGCTGCCGCGCAAGCTGTTGTCCCTGCCGTCGAGCTGGCGCCGCTGGAGCACCGCCGACCGCGAGCCGGTGGACAGCTGGACGCGCGGGCGCATCACGCTGCTCGGCGACGCCGCCCACCCGATGATGCAATACCTCGCGCAGGGCGCCTGCATGGCGCTCGAAGACGCAGTCACCCTTGGCGAGGCCGTGCGCCACTGCGAATACGACATGCAGGCGGCGTTCGCGCTGTACCAGCGCTCGCGCATCGCACGCACCGCGCGCGTGGTGCTGTCGGTGCGCGAAATGGGTCGCCTGTACCACGCCGCCGGCGTCGAGCGCCTGGTGCGCAACGAACTGTGGAAAGGCCGCAGCGCCGCCGGCTTCTACGAGGCGCTGGCCTGGCTGTACGACTGGAACGTGGCCAACTGCCTGGCCAAGGACGCTTGAAAATCCAAGGAGAACCGAACATGACCAACGACCTGCAAGACGCGCGCCGTGCGCTGTACGAGGACATGCGCGCGCTGCACCTGTCGCCGTTGTGGGAATCGCTGCACACGCTGGTGCCGCGCCAGCCCGCGCCCGATTACGAGGCCGCGCTGTGGCGCTACGAGGATATCCTGCCGCACCTGAAGCGCTCCGGCGAGGTGATCTCGGCCGAGGAAGCCGTGCGCCGCGTGCTGGTGCTAGAAAATCCGCGCATGCCCGGCAGCGCCTCGATCACCACGTCGCTGTACGCGGGCCTGCAGCTGATCCTGCCCGGCGAAATCGCGCCCGCCCACCGCCATACCCAGTCGGCGCTGCGCTTCATCGTCCAGGGCAAGGGTGCCTACACGGCGGTCGATGGCGAGCGCACCATGATGCACCCGGGCGACTTCATCCTCACACCGTCCTGGACCTGGCACGACCACGGCAACCCGGGCATCGACGGCGTGAGCGAACCGGTGGTCTGGCTCGACGGGCTGGACATCCCGCTGACCCGCTTTTTCAACGGCGGCTTTGCCGAGAACGGCGACAGCGCGGTCCAGCCGATCGCGCGCCCGGAAGGGCGCAGCCTGGCGGCCTACGGCTACAACATGGCGCCGGTGCGCCAGCTGCACCAGCGCAGCAGCTCGCCGATCTTCAACTACCCCTACGAGCGCTCGCGCGAGGCGCTCGAAACGCTGCGCCGCCAGCAGGAGATCGACGCCTGGGTCGGGGTCAAGCTGCGCTACGTGAACCCCCTCAACGGCGGCGCGCCGATGCCCACCATCGGCGCCTGCATGCAGTTGCTGCCGGCCGGTTTCCGCGGCCTGCCCCACCGCAGCACCGACGGCACCGTGTACAGCGTGGTCGAAGGCCACGGCGTGGCCACCATCGGCGGGCGGCGCTTCGACTTTGCGCCGCGCGACACCTTCGTGGTCCCGTCCTGGTCCACCCTGGCCCTGGACGCCGCCGAGGACGTGGTGCTGTTCAGCTTTTCCGACCGACCCGTGATGCAGGCGATCGGCCTGCTCCGCGAAGAACTCCTGCCCCAATAATCAAACGACTGTGAGCGAACAACCATGAGCGACAACTTCATCTTCCCGGCCCAGAACATCGTCGGCCTGCCGGTCAATGGCAGCGCAGCGCGCTTTCCGGTGCGCCGCATCTACTGTGTCGGCCGCAACTACGCGGCCCACGCCCGCGAAATGGGCTTCGATCCCGACCGCGAGCCGCCATTCTTCTTCTGCAAGCCGAACGACGCCGAGTCGGTCGTGCCGGTGCCGGCCGGCGCCAGCGTCGCGCTGCCCTACCCGCCGCGCACCGAAAATTACCACTACGAGATCGAGCTGGTGGTCGCGATCGGCAAGGCCGGCCGCGATATCGCCGTCGACGACGCCGCCAGCCATATCTTCGGCTACGCGGTGGGCCTGGACATGACGCGCCGCGACCTGCAGATGCGCATGCGCGAACAGGGCCGTCCGTGGGAGATCGGCAAGGCCTTCGACTACTCGGCGCCGATCGGCCCGATCACGCCGCAGGCCGACAGCGGCCTGCTCCAGGCCGGCGCGATCGCCCTCAGCGTCGACGGCAAGACCGTGCAAAGCAGCGACCTGGCCAAACTGATCTGGAACGTGAGCGAAACCATCGCCCAGCTCTCGACCCTGTTCGAACTGCGGCCGGGCGACCTGATCATGACCGGCACGCCCGAAGGCGTGGGCGCGGTGCTGCCCGGCCAGCGGATGGTCGGCACGATCGACGGCCTGACGCCGATCACGGTCGACATCGTCTGAGCCCTTCCACCTTCCACCGGCATTCTCATCATGAAGCTGCACACGTACTACCGTAGTTCCGCGTCCTACCGGGTTCGCATTGCGATGAACCTGAAAGGCCTTCACGCCACCGAGGCGTATGTGCACCTGTCGCGCAACGGCGGCGAACAGTTCGGCCCGGCCTTCGACGCGCTCAATCCGCAGCACCTGCTGCCCGTGCTCGAAGACGACGGCCTGGTGCTGACGCAATCGCTGGCCATCGTCGAGTACCTCGACGAGACGCACCCCGGCATTGCCCTGCTGCCGGCCGATGCGCGCGGCCGCGCGCGGGTGCGCGCGCTGTCACAAGCCATCGCCTGCGATATCCACCCGATCAACAACCTACGGGTGCTGAAATACCTGGGCGGCGAGCTGGGAGTCACGGACGAGCAGAAGAATGCCTGGTACCGGCATTGGGTGGCGCTGGGCTTTGGCGCGCTGGAACGGCAGCTGGCGCACGATGGCGGCGCCGGCCTGTTCTGCCATGGCGATACGCCCACGATGGCCGACTGCTGCCTGGTGCCGCAGCTCTACAATGCGCGGCGCTTTGGCTGCGACCTGGCGCCCTATCCGACCCTGGTCGCCATCGGCGAGCGGTGCGAGGCCCTGGCTGCGTTCGAAAAAGCGCGGCCCGAAGCGCAGCCCGACGCCGACTGACGCAGGGTGGGGCGCGCAGGCCGCTTGGCTCCCGGGCATCGGGACCGCGTCAGGTGCTGCTTGCGTCGCCCAGCAGGCGGCCGGCTACCACCACTTCCCGTAGCTGGTCACCTTCGCGCAGCACGAACAGCGCATCGATGCCCTTTTCCCTGGCCAGGGCGACGCCATCCTGCTCGCCCAGCACCATCAGCGCCGTTGCCCAGGCATCGGCCAGCATGCATGTCGGCATGAGCACCGTGACCGCCGCGAGGCCATTCGATAATGGCTGTCCCGACCTGGGGTCCATCGTGTGGGCGTAGCGCTTGCCATCGATCTCGACCCAGTGGCGGTAATCCCCGGACGTGGCAATGGCCGCGTCGTTCAACTCCATCACGCCGGCGACTTCGCGCTTGCCAAAGGTCGGCTGCTCGATCGCGACGGCCCAGGCCTCGCCGCCAGGCTTGTCGCCGCGCGCGCGCATTTCGCCGTCAATGCCGACCAGGTAGCTGGAGATGTTCCAGCGGTCCAGGCAGTATGCGAGCTGGTCCACGCCATAGCCCTTGGCGATGCCGCACAGGTCCAGCTTCACCGGACCACGCTTGCGCACCTGGTGGCGTGCGCGGTTCACCTCCAGCGTGTCGACGGAGCGCGCGGCCGGCTGTTCCTGCGGCACTGCGTCGTGCGCCGGCAGGGTCCGCCCGGCCGGGCCGAAACCCCATGCATCGACCAGCGCCCCCACGTTCATGTCAAAGGCGCCATGCGATTCCCGGCCTACCGTCAGGCCCGTCTCGAGCACATGCGCCAGCTCCGGCGGCACCTCGATCCAGCTGTTGCCCGGCGCGGCGTTCAGGCGGCACAGGTCGGACTCGGGTATCCAGTTCGACATTTGCCGGTCCACCTTGTCCACGGCGGCAAACAGGCTGGCGCCGATGGCGGCGGTATCAAGGCCCGCCGGCGCGTAAAAGATGGCCGTGTAGCGCGTCCCCATCGTGTTTCCATTGAGGCTGTAGCGCTGCAAGGCAGGCTGTTCAGAAGACGTCTTCACGGTAGCGTCCATTCGTTTTGAGCGTCAGCACGCTCAAGTGGATGGGAGCGAGAATCTCGTCCAGCGCCATGCGCACGCTGCCGGCCATCGCGCTGCTGCCGCACACCAGCACCTGGCCGCCGTTTTCGATCAGCTTGCGCATGTTGTCGGCATCCTCGGTCAGCCTGGTCTGCACGTGCACGCCGTTGTGCACGCGCGAGAACGCCGTGTGCAGCTGGGTGAGCCGGCGGTCGGCCAGATAGTTCTTGAGCTCGGGCTCGTAGAGGAAGTCGGACTCGGGGTTGCGGCCGCCCCAGTACAGGTACATCGGGTACTTGCCCGTATTGTTCCGGATGAAGCCGGCGAGCGGGCCGATGCCGGTGCCGGCGCCGATCAGGATCACCGGCGCCTTTCCGGAGGCCGGGCGGAACTGCGGATTGGGCTGGATGAAGGCGTCGATGCGCTCACCGGTTTGCAGTCCATGCAGGTAGGTCGAACACACGCCGTGCGGTTGCTTGCGCACGCAGATTTCGAGCACACCGTTGCGCGAGCCGCTGGCCAGCGAGTAAAAGCGCGGCATCGGGCTGCCCGGCGGGATGATTCCCACCAGGTCGCCTGCCTCGAAGTGCGGCAGCCGGTGCCGCCTGAACAGGCGTTGCAGCGGTCCGGCAGGGGCCGGCGACGCCCCGGCGTCAAAGCGCAACACAACGGTGGGCTCGGACTCCTCGATGCCATAGTCGATCCGTTCGCGCAGGTACAGCGGGAAGGTTTTGGGATGTGCCGGCGTGTGTTCGAGGTCCAGCGCCAGCCCAAGCAGCGGGCCGACGGCCAGACCCCAGCGCGCGAATTCCTGCGACGACTGGCGGTTGATCGTCGCCAGATCCAGCAAGCGCTGGCAACCAAGCGCACCGAGCGCCGCGTCCACGTCTTTGCCGAACTGGCAGAATCTGGGGAATTGGCGGTCGCCGAAAGCAAGCACGGCGAATTTCGTCGCCGGGTCGGGAGCTCGCCGCGCCAGCTGCGCCAGGAACTGGTTGGCGGACGAAGGAGCCTCGCCATCGCCATAGGTCGCGGTGAGAATGAACACCAGGCGCGCGGGGCTGCGCTGGAACGGCGCCTGGTTCATCGGCGCCGTATGCACCCGCTGCCCGGCCTTGCGCAGCGCGTCGTGCAGCACGCGCGCGAATCCCCATGTGCTGTTGTTTTCGCTGCCGACCAGGATCAATGTCTCGGCCGACTGTGCAGGGCTGTTGCCGGCAATACGCGGCTTGGCGCGTTGCCGTTGCCACCAGACGATTGCGCCGGTTGCCGCCAGCCAGGCCGCGCCGAGCGCGCACAGGCCCAGCAGCAGGCCCAGCCACCACAGGCCCTCGCCCGTGTGCAGCTTGTAGATCAGTTCGTACGTATCGCGCACGCCGCTGTGCGCGCGAAAGACCAGCAACTTGCCGCTCGACTGGTCCACATAGCCGTCCCCCTGGCTCGTGCGAAGGGTATAGACAGCGGCGCTGTCGCGGGGGTCCGGCAACACCAGTTCGCGCAGCTGCGCAAGGTCCGTCGCGGCCAAAGCCGGCAAGCGGGCCACCGGGGCCGGCGGGCCGCCTGATGTAGTTGCAGGAAAGTCGGGCTCGTCCTGCGTGCCATCGGAGACCAGGCTGAACGTGGCGGCCGACATGTAGGTGCCTGTCAGCGCCGACAACAGCAAGCCGGCAATGGCGATGCGGCCCACCTCGGCATGCCAGCGCTGGCTGCGATTGCCACGCAATGGCCCTGCCACCTGGCGCCATCCGCCAACCCGCTTGACCAGCAGCAGCAGGCCCGACACGCACAGCACCAGCATCACGATGGCCGTGATGCCGGTGGTGGCGCGCCCGGTGGTGTCGAGCAGCAAGGACCTGTGCAGCTGCTTGGTCCAGCGCGCGAATGCCGAAGGAACATAGGGTTCGATGCGGCTGCCGGTAAGCGGATCGACGCGGTCCGCGCCGGCGCCGCTGTCGCTGCGGTAGTAGACGATGATCCCGCCCGAGGGCGTGCGCTGGATCTGTTCGGCCCCGGGGTAGTGCGCCACCACGCGGCCGGCCAGTTCGGCCACGCTCAGGTGTGCCGGGATGCTGGTACCGAGCCGGTCAATGGCGGGATCGAGCGACAGCACTGCTCCCGTGATCCCGAGGAGCATGACGAGCAGTGCGGCGATGAGCCCCGGGAGCGAGTGAATCTTGCGCAGCATGCGTCAGGGGGTCACAGGTCGTACTTGAAGGTGCTGACGTAGCCCTTGCCCTTGACCGGCTTGCCGGCGCCCGATTTCGTCAGCGGCACGCGCACCTCGGCCGGATTGTCGCGCCCGTCTTCCACCGCGCTGTCGATCCGGATTTCGTAGCCGGCGTCGATCAGCACGTCGGCCAGGTCCACCGTGACCTTGAGCGATTTGCCGCTGCCGACGCTGGCCCCGGTAACGCCGTCGAATTCGCTTGCCTTGAGCCCACTGCCGCGCGACCAGGCGCTCAGGTGCTTGTAGTACTTCGATTTCTTCCCGGCGACCCACAAAGTCTTCTTGTATTGGCCCGCAGCGTCAGTGAGGTAAATTGCCAGGTAAGCGCCATTGCCGCCGTAATTTTGCAGCTGGGTATTGAGCGTGACCGGTCTCGCCTGCGCCAGCACAGGCAGCGTCAAGGCGCCCGCGACGCACATATAAGTCGTCAGTTTTTTCATGGAGTATTTCCTTTTCTCATTCGTCCATCGCCCCGGATATGGGTGTCTTGCTGGACGGGCGGGATGTAATCCGAGGCATCGGCATCGGGCCCGAACTCTACTTGCAGGCTACGAATCTTCAGGGATGCAGGGGAAAACTTCGCCTTCACTTTGTTGCCCTTGCGGTCGGTCGCCCTGACCTGGTAGCAACCATCGTCCACCTTGATGCGCTGCACCGCCCAGCCGCGCTGCTCGACCTCTTGCCGCAAGGTTTCGTGTGGTTTCCATTGCGCGATCGGGTCCGTGCAATCGGTATCGGCGAAGGCCGCGCCGCTGGCGACCAAGGCGGCCAGCACAGCGCAGGTACGAAGAAGTGTCATGATGAAATCCTCGAGATCGTGCGGGGAGCGGCGGCGCGGCCCGGCGCGGCCCGGCGCGGCCGGATGATTGCTGCTTCACGCGCGGATGATAAGCCGATAGAGAAGACTGATTAAAAAAGGATTGTTACGAATCGTCGCGTTAAACATGCGCCACTTAAATCTTAATGTCAAGAAGCGTGGCAAGCCCCGTCCCGGCTTTAACATGTGTCTGCACGACGTTTGGGTGCGGAAACGGAACCGCATGCCGCTCATCCCCTGTGTAGAATCAGGCTCGTGGAGGCGCCGAGCCTCGCTTCACCAGCGCCCGCCCTTGCGGCGCTGGCTCCAGCCATGACAGACTACCGTGACAACCGGGTCCCGGGCGGGACGTTCTTCTTCACGGTGCGGCTGCTCGACCGTGGCAGCAGCCTGCTGACCGATCACTTCTCCGCCTTTGGCGAAGCCATTCGCCAGGCGCGCGTGCGCAAACCCTTCCATGTGGACGCCTGGGTGGTGCTACCCGACCACGCGCATGCGATCTGGACCTTGCCGCCCGGCGACCATGACTGCGCCAGCCGCTGGCGCGCGGTCAAGATTGCATTTTCCAAGGCGCTGCGCAAAGCCTTCGTGCCGGGCGCGCTCGACGGCGCGGTGTGGGAGCCGCACTACCGCGACTACCGCATCGGCAACGACGAGGAATACGCCGCGCTGGTCGATTACGTGCATGGCAATGCGCTGCGCCATGGCCTGTGCCAGCGCGCGCGCGACTGGCGCTGGTCATCGCTGCACCGTTTCATCTCGGCCGGCTGGTGTGCCGCCGAGCTGGCCCCTGCGCTGCCGCCGTGGGCCCGGCGTACCGGCCTGCCCTCTTCCCCGTAATGCCCCAAGTGTGTGACAAACCACGCATTTCTCACCGTCATCAATCACGTATAGTCTCCGCTACCCGGACCTGGAACAGCCGTCCTGTCCGAACCGTGCAAAGGAGACTGGAAGATGAAACAGGTCTGCAACGCGATACTGGCCGCCGTGCTGATGACCGGCCCGGCCGCGGCCTGGGCTGCCGCCCCGGCCGCATCGCAACAGGCGAGCGCGCTCGCGCCGGAGCAGCAGGTGGACGCGCTGTTCGCAAAGTGGAACAAGCCCGACACACCCGGCTGTGCGGTCACCGTGATCCGCGACGGCAAGGTGTTGCTGCGCAAGGGCTACGGCATGGCCGACATCGAGCGCGCCGTCCCGGTGTCACCCGCCACGGTGTTCAACGTGGGATCGATGTCCAAGCAGTTCACGGCATTTTCGATCTACCTGCTCGCAAAGGACGGCAAGCTGTCGCTCGACGACGACGTGCACAAGTACCTGCCCGAGGTGCCGGACTTCGGCAAGACCATCACGCTGCGGCACTTGCTGCAGCACACCAGCGGCCTGCGCGACGCGATGAACCTGATGGTGCTGGCGGGCTGGCGCCTGGACGACGTGATGACGATGGATGACATGCTGGGCATCATCCGCCGCCAGCGCGCCCTGAACTTCGCGCCGGGGCAGGAGTACATGTACAGCAACACCGGCTACACGCTGCTGGCGGCCATCGTGCAACGCGTTTCCGGCAAGCCGCTGGCGGTGTTCGCGAAGGAACGCATCTTCGACCCGCTCGGCATGACGCATACCGCATTCCAGAAGGACTACGGCACCCTGGTCCCGCGCCGCGCCTTGTCGTACCAGGCGGCGCCGGACGGCAGCTTCAAATACCTGGCGGTGGGCGAGTCCACCGCCGGCCCCGGCGGGCTCCTGACCACGGTCGAGGACCTGGCGCTGTGGGATGCCAATTTCTACGACGGCCGCGTCGGCGGCAAGGACCTGCTCGCGCAAATGCAGGTGACCGGCGTGCTGAACAACGGCAAGCCGATCCAATACGCATCCGGCCTCATGGTCGAGAACTACCGCGGCGCACGGCTGGTCGAGCACTCGGGCGGTATTGGCGGCTATGCGTCCCAGATGTCGCGCTTTCCGGAGCAACATTTCACGGTCGCCGTGCTGGCCAACACCCCGGGCGTGAGCCCGACCGTCATGGCACGCCGGATCGCCGACATTTACCTGGGTGCGGAACTGGCGCCGAAAGCCGCGCCTGCCGACAGTGCAATGCCGGCCGAAATCGCGCTCGACCCCGCGCGCCTGGATGCGTTCCTTGGCTATTACGCGCTGTCACCGACCTTCGGCGTCACGTTCACCAAGGAAGATGGTCATCTGGTAGGCCAGGGCACCGGACAAGCGAAAGGACAACTGTTCGCCTCGGGCGAACGCGAGTTCTTCGCGAAAGTGGTGAACGCCCGTTTCAGCTTCGAGGAACCGGACAAGGACGGCATCGTGCAGGGTTTCGTGCTGCACCAGAACGGGCGGGACATCCCGGGCAAGCGCACCGCCAAGCCGACCGCGCCTCCCGCCAGCCTGAAGGCGTATGCCGGCGAATATTACAACGACGAGTTGCACGTCCTCTATACCGTCTTCGAGCAGGACGGCAAGCTGATGGTCGCGCATCCGCGCACCACCATCAAGCTCGATTACGTGGGCAAGGACGCCTTCGTGAGCGATTTCTTCGGCACCGAAATCAGGTACCAGTGCTCCCCGGATGCCGGCTGCACCGGCTTCACGCTCAACTTCCCGCGCGCGCGCAACCTGCAATTCTCGAAGGTGGCCATCGTGGCGCCCGGCGCGCGCGCGGCGGCGGACACCGGCATCTTCCTGGAGCCGGACAGCACGGCGGTGGCCAAGGCCGGCAAGGCCAGTCCAGCTTCCTGAGGCCGGCGCCAACAACAAAAGGGCCCCGCGGGGCCCTTTTGTTTTTACCTGGGAGTGTTGCGACGTTGGGGCGCTCAGAAGTTGTAGCGCGCGCCCACGGTCCAGACGTCCGCCTTGGCGCCGAAGTCCTTCGACTTGCCATAGCGCTCGTACTCGGCGTTCAGCGACACTTCCTTGGTCAGGTTGTATTGCAGGCCCACGGCGCCATACACGCCGGTATCGTTGCTGCTGCCCGACAGGCCGGTGGTGGTGTTGTAGAAGCGGTGGCTGTTTTCCACGCCCAGCTTGCCGTACACGGCGAACTGGTCGTTCAACGGTGCGGTGGCCTTGCCGGCGATGTAGGCGGCGTGGCCATCCGAACGGCCGTTGCCGGTGCCGCTGGCATTGCTGAAGCTGAAGTCGGACTTGCCGAAGTCGGTGTAGCCTGCCTCGACGCCGAAGGTTTTGTTGAACTCATAGCCGCCGAACACTTTGGCCGAGGCCTTGTAGCCATCCTTGTCGGTGACGCCGCTCAGCGAATAGTCGTGGTCGGCGGTGGCCACACCCAGGCCGACGTAGCCGCGCGGCGCGTCGGTGGTGGTCGTGGTGGTCTGGGCTTGGGCAGCACCCGCGACGGCGGCGCTTGCGATCAGTGCAAATACGAGCTTCTTCATATCAGTTCCTTTTCTTCCTCTTGATGCCTTTTCGCAATTCACAATGAATCGCGACGTGGCCAAGATAGCACTGGCATATCTTCAACACCGTGCCTAATCAGTAAGAACTGTAATCAAATGTAAGATAACTGACTTCCGGTTCAGATAAATTACCGTAAAAATGATGTGGAATAAGGATGTGTTAGCCGATGTAGCGGAAAGTTAGATTCACCCGGGCGCCAAGTGGGCGAGCGGACTTATTTATGCCATGCAACCAGTTGTGCTGCAGCACGCCGGCCATCAGCAACAGGCTCCCGTCGGTCAGGTCGAGCTTGACCGTCTGTTTCGTGCGTTTGTGGCGCAGGACAAACGTGCGCGCCTGGCCAAAACTGACCGAGGCGATCACCGGGCGCGGTCCCAGCTCGGGCTCGTCGTCGCTGTGCATGCCCATGCTGTCGCGCCCGTTCCGGTAATAGTTGAGCAGCACGCTGTTGAAATGGTGCCCGGTGGCCTCTTCAACGGCGCCGCGTATCGCCTGCAGCAGCGGGGTGAAGGGCAATGGCTCGAGCCGCAGGCCGGAATAGGTGTAAGCGGCATCGCCATGCCAGGCGGTCAGGCGCGGCTGCAGGTGACGCTTGCCGTACACCACGACAGTCTCCGCGCGCCACGCCGTTTCCTCGACCAGGCGGCGCAGGATCTGGTCGTTGGGCCAGGGCAGCGGCAGCTGTGGCAGGAAGGCCAGCTCGCCATCGGCAACCGGGATCGGCGTCAGCGTTGTACTTGAAGCAAAAAGTTCCACGGGCAAAATTTGCGGCTATGATGGCAGGACATCATCGACGGGACATTCTCGCATGAACAAACGCCAATTCCTCGGCGCCGCCGCGCTGGCGGCGGTGGCCGCACCCGGCGGCGCCAACGCTGCGCCCGTGGCGCGTGGACCGGTCCTGCTCACCATCAGCGGCAACATCGCGCGCAGCAACCGCGGTCCCGTGGACCCGGCGCTGGACCAGATGATGCACAAGCAGCAGGTGAAGTTCCAGCGCGCCTGCACCTTCGATTTTGCAGAGCTGCTGCGCCTGCCGGCGCGCACGATCCGCCCTACCCTGGAATACGACGCCAAACCGCACACGCTGCGCGGCCCGCTGCTGGCCGATGTACTGGCGCGGGCCGGCGCCCAGGGCGGCGAGCAGGCGAAGGTGGTGTTGCGTGCGGTGGATGGCTACGCGGTGGCAATGACGGTCAAGGAAGCGCGGGCGCAGGGTTTCATCGTCGCCACGCACCTGGACGGGGAACCGATGGCGCTGGGCGGGCTGGGCCCGCTGTGGGCGGTCTATGATGCCGATCGCGTGCCGGAGATGGCGGCCAAACCGCTGGCCCAGCGGTTCGGCGCTTGCCCGTGGGCCCTGTACCACATCGAGGTGCAGGGCCAGGGCTGAGGGTCAGGCGTAGGCTTCGGCCAGGCTCATCACCCGCGGCGCGACCTTGATGCCGATCCCATTGAACAGGTTGTCGATGGCGGTGAGGTTGGCTTCGCACTCCTCGGTCTTCCAGCCGTTGAACAGGTCGGTGCCGTTCTTGTGGAAGTGAATGTCGAGCACCTTGCCCTTGTCCTTGTGCGTGTAGGCCTGCTGGTAGGAGCGGTAAAAGCCGAGCTTTTCCAGCTCCGCCAGGACCGAGGACGGCGGGTTGTCCGGATCGGTGGCCATGAAAATCCCGAAAGTCTTCCCGGGCGGCTTGGCGGCGACATCGACTTCATAGATGCCGGGAGCCTTGGTCACGCTGGTGCTCTTCAAAAACAACATGCTGGTTTTCCTCCATCCTGGCATCGGCTCGGCGGCCGATGCGGCGCGCTCTCCGATTGATCTGTTGGCTAGCAAGGTTATTGCTATTCAGGAACTTTGTCGATAGCTAGGGCACACTTTTTTGCTCTAGTGCATTATTAAGCCAACAACAGCACCAACAATCAGGAGGGCGCTCGCCACCATGCCGGTCACGAAGCCGAGCTCGCGTTTCTTGGGATCGCGGTAGTAGCCCAGCGCATACAGCACCCGGCCCAGGCACCACAGCGCGCCACCGGCCGCGGCCCAGGCATCGCCCAGGAACACCGCGCACAGCCACAGCGGCACCAGCATCATCGGCAGCTGTTCGAGCGTATTCATCTGCACCCGCTGGCGGCTCTGGAACTCGATCGGGCCGTCCATGCTGGGCGCCGGCACCTTGTATTTGACGCGCGCCGCGCCGGCGTTGGCAAAGGTCCAGAAATAGACCGCGAGCGCGGCCAGGGTGATCCAGGCAGTCAGGTGCATCGATGCTCCTTTGTCGTTGAAAATCTCATGCGCCGCCGCGCTTGCGGCGCGCCAGGTCCGTCGTCGCCTCGGCCAGCGCCGCGTACAGCGCGCCGGTGGCCTCGTCCCATGTGGTGACCGCTTGCTGCTGGCGCGCGACGGTGGCCATGTCGCCACGCGCGATCGGCCCGGACAGCGCGCTTTCCGGGCCGAGCCGGAACACGTTGGACAGGGTTTCGGTGGCCAGCGGACGCGCCAGTTCGCGCGCGACCTCGGGCTCGATGCCGGCCGCCTGGTAGGCGCGCAATGCGGCGTCGAGCACCGTGACCAGGTAGTTGGAGGCGAATACGGACGCGGCGTGATAGACCGTCTTTGCCGCCGCATCGATGGGCACCAGCCGGGCGCCGATCGCTTCGAACGCCGCGCCGAGCAGCGCCAGCGCGTGCGGCTCGCCCTCGATGCCGCAATACGTGCCGTCAAAGGCCGCGGCCACCGCGGCCGGATCGGCAAAGCTGCGCACCGGGTGCACGCTGGCGGCCAGCGCGCCGGCCCTGGCCGCGGCATCGAGCTCGGCGGAGGACTTGGCGCCGCTGCAGTGGAACACCACCGCGCCGTCGACCAGCCCGGCCTTGGCCAGCGCCGAGGCCACCTGCGCGATCTGGTCGTCGGCCACGGCCAGCATCCACACGTCGGCGTGGCGCAGCGCTGCGATCTCGTGCACCGGGTCGCCGGCGCCGATGAAATCGACAGCGTGGCGCGCGCTGTGCAGCGAACGCGTCATCACGTCCTGGATCACGAACAGGCCGCTGCGGGCAAACAGGCGCCCGAGCGCCCGGCCGACGTGGCCGCCGCCGACAATGTTCAGGGTCGGGCGCACGCTCAGAATCCGGCGCCGGGCTGCATCAGGTACTCGGCTTCTTCCGGCGTGTTGGCGCGGCCGAGGATCGGGTTACGGTGCGGGAAGCGGCCGAAGCGCGCGATCACCCCGCGGTGACGGTGCGCGTAATCGAGCGCATCGGCAAACCCTTCGTGCTCGTTCGCCAGCGCCGTGAACAGCTCGACCGCCTGCTCCTGGGCGCGCGCGTCCTCGGCGTGCTCGAACGGCAGGTAGGCAAACTGGCGCTGCACGGGCAGCAGTTCGCGGTGTGCGCCTGAATCGACCAGCTTGCGCGCGGCGGCCAGCGCCAGCGCGTCGCCTTCGAACGCGCCCGGGGTGCCGCGCCGGGCGTTGCGGGTGAACTGGTCGAGCACGATGAGCCGGGCCAGCAGCCCTTGCGGGCCTTCGGTATCCCAGTCGCGCAGGCCGCCGGACACCGCCTGCGCGATCGTGTCGCCAAAGCGCGCGCGGATCTCGCCGTCGAAGCGCTCGTCCTTGCGGAACCAGGCGGCGCGCTGCTTGCCGTAGTCGGCGCTGCCGGGCGCGCCGAACCAGAAATCGAGTACGTCCTGTGCGTTCATGCTTGTCGTCCCTTTTGTTCTTGTGTTTTTAGTTGCGGGCGTGCGACAGCTGGAAGCCGTCGATCCCTTCGAACGCGGCCAGTTCGTCGGCCAGTTCGGACAGCGGCGCCCCGCTCTTGCGCGACAGTGCGAGCGCGACGAAACGCCACTCCTGCCCGCCAACGTCGCCGCTGATGGTGAGCGAGCCGCCCGCGATTTCGTAACCGCGTTCGAGCGCAATGCGCCGCAACACTTCCTCGCGCGGCTTGTACCCCGGCTTGAAGCGCATGCGCACCGCCACCGCATGGCGCGACGGCAGCACGGCTTCGATCCGGTTCAGGTAGATCATGATGATGGCCGAGAAAAACGCCAGTCCCATCGCCGACAGGTAGAAGCCCACGCCGATCAGGACGCCGATCACCGACGATGCCCAGATCGAGGCCGCGGTGGTCAGGCCGCTGATGTTGAAGCCCTCGCGCATGATGACGCCCGCGCCAAGGAAGCCGATGCCGGTCACCACGCCCTGGATGATGCGGGTCGGGTCGATCGCCGCGCCCATATCGAAGTGGCCGCCGAACCAGAAGTTCGGGTAGCCGGCGATGACGGTCAGCGCGCACGAAGCCATGCACACCAGGCCGTAGGTGCGCATGCCGGCCGCGCGCCCGTGGTAGGAACGCTCGTAGCCGACCATCAGGCCAAGCAGCAGCGCGCCGAGCAGGTTCAGCAGGATCAGGCCGTTGGTGGCCAGTTCGTTGTGCGACCAGTATGCGGTCAACAGTTCATGCGAAGGCACGGCATCCCTTTCGACGGCGCGGATGTCAGGTCGGCTTTTTCTTGACCAGCTGCTTTTCGAACGCCAGGTCGTGCTTGGTCACGCGCTTTTGTTCCTGCGGGCCCAGGCCGTTGACGAAGGCGACGAACTCGTCCAGCTCGAGCGGCGCGCACAACGGCGGCGCGCCCGGCTGTTCGGACAGGAAGAACAGGCCGTCGCCAGTGCGCGCCATCGAATAGCCCGGGTGGCCGGTGCGCTTTTTCAGCCGCTCCACGGCGGCGCTGGCGCGGGTGGAACGCACGCCTGCCATCAGATCGGCCTCGTGCGGGTGTCGAGCCAGCGCCTGGCCGCGCCATCGACGTGCGGCGAAACGCGTGCCGCGACCTGTGCGTGGTAGTCGTTGAGCCACGCGATTTCATCGGCGCGCAACAGCGACAGGTCCAGGCAGCGGGTGTCGATCGGGCACAGCGTCAGCGTCTCGAAGCCGAGGTACTCGCCGAACTCGGTGGTCGCTTGCGTGCGGTTCAGGACCAGGTTCTCGAGGCGGATGCCCCAGTGGCCGGGACGGTAGATGCCCGGCTCGATCGAGGTGATCATGCCCGGCTCCATTGCCGTGTGCGGCTCGGGTGCCGTGGTGGGCGAGATCGACTGCGGGCCCTCGTGCACGTTGAGGAAGTAGCCCACGCCGTGGCCGGTGCCGTGGCCGTAGTCGATGCCGGCGGCCCAGATCGGCGCGCGCGCGATCGCGTCGAGCATGGGGGATTTGGTCCCGCGCGGGAAGCGTGCCGACGACAGCGCGATCAGGCCCTTGAGCACCAGCGTGAAGTCGCGCTTTTGCTCGCTCGACGGTGTGCCGACCGGGACCACGCGCGTGATGTCGGTGGTGCCGCCCAGGTACTGGCCGCCGGAGTCGATCAGCAGCAGGCCGTCGCCCTCGATGGTGGCGCAGCCAGGCCGCTGGGCGCGGTAGTGCATGATCGCGCCGTTCGGATTGAAGCCGGCGATGGTGGCAAAGCTCGGGCTCACGAAACCGGGGCGGCGCGCGCGTGCGGCGGTGATGTGCTCGTCGATCGCCACTTCATCGAGCGGCGCGCGGTGCGGGTCGGCCAGGGTTGCTTCCAGCCAGGCGTAGAACTCGCACAGGGCCGCGCCGTCCTGCTCCATCGTGGCGCGCACATGGACCGCCTCGCCTTCCAGCTTGCGCGACTTGGCGAACGTGGTCGGGTTCACCGACTCGACCACGCGCACGCCGGCCGGCACCGCGGCGCGCATGCCGGCGGTGATGCGGCGCGGGTCAACCAGCAGCGCGGCGCCGGACTCCAGCGCCGCGAGCGCAGTCCGGGCCTCTTCGTACGGCGCGACCTGCACGCTGTCCTCCAGCAGCCTGTCGCGCAGCGCGGGCGGCACCTTGCCATCGCCGACGAACAGCGTTGCCGTCTCGGGCTCGACCAGCGCGTGCGCGACGAACACCGGGTTGAAGTTCACGTCCGACCCGCGCAGGTTGAACAGATAGGCGATGTCGTCCAGCGTCGAGATGAAGTGGCGGTCGGCGCCCAGCTCGCGCATGGCGGCGCGCGTGGCGGCCAGCTTGTCGGCGCGCGGCAGCACCGCGTAGGGCGCCTCGTGTTCGAACACCGGGGCGGCCGGCAGTGCCGGACGATCGGCCCACACTTCGTCGAGCAGGTCCAGGTCGGTGCGCAGCTTGATGCCGCGCGCGGCCAGCGCATCGGACAGCAGGCGCGCGACCGCAAGGCCGAGCACGCGCGCATCCACCGCCACCGTCTGCCCCGGCTGCAGCGTCGCGACGAGCCAGTCGATGTGCTGCAGGCTCGCGGCCGCCGGGATCTTCATCAGCTCGATGCCGGAACCAGCCAGCTCATGCTCGGCCTGGGTCCAGTAGCGGCCATCGGTCCAGACGCCGGCGAATGCGGCAGTGGCGATGAAGGTGCCGACCGAACCGGTGAAACCGGACACCCATTCGCGCCCCTTCCAGCGGCCAGGCAGGTACTCGGACAGATGCGGGTCGCTCGATGGAACGATGAAGGCGTCGACCTGGTGGCGGGCCATCGCGGCGCGCAGGGCGCCAAGGCGCTCGCCGCGGGCGCGCTGGAAGTCCTGGTTTGACATGGGCTGCTAGGTATCTCTGTTATTCAAGCCGCCTATGATACGCCGCTGCGTGGCCAATGGGGCAAGCGTTTCTTGCGCTGCGACATCAATTCGTCAACATGCGGCACAACGGGACCACCGCAGTTGCGGATATGCCGCATAATCACCGGGTTTCTTTTTTTGTCGAATAGCCATGCAAGAATTTCACCACGACCGGGCCCGCGCCCTCCTCGAACACGCCGAACAGGTCGCCAGCGCCGAACAGGTACAGCAGGCGGTGCGCCGCGTTGCGGACGAGCTCAACCAACGCTTCGGCAATCCTGACGAGCAGGCCTTCCCGCTGGTGCTGGGCGTCATGGGCGGCGCGGTCGTTTTCACCGGCAACGTGCTGCCGCAACTGGACTTCCCGCTCGAATTCGACTACATCCACGTGACCCGCTACGGCGACGAGGACCAGGGCGGGCAGGTGGTGTGGAAGGTGATCCCGCGCCAGAGCGTGGCCGGCAAGACGATCATCGTGCTGGACGACATCCTGGACGAAGGCGAGACGCTGGCGCAGGTCAAGCAGCGCCTGCTGGACATGGGGGCCAAGGAGGTCATCATCGCGGTCTTCGCGGACAAGGACCTCGGCCGCAAGAAGCCGGTGCAGGCCGATATCGTCGGCCTGTCGCTCCCGAACCGGTTCGTGGTCGGCTTCGGGATGGACGTGTACGGCTACTGGCGCAACCTGCCGGCGCTGTGGGCGATCAGCCCGGAGGACCTGAAGGCGGCGCAGCCGTAAAACCCGGGCGCATCATCGCCAAATGAGCGTCGTCCCGGCTCAACCGCACAGGCGCGCGCGCGCCGCGTCGTATTCGGCCTTGAGCCGCCCGACCATCTCGGCCACGGTGGGCACGTCGTCCATCAGGCCCACGCCCTGCCCCGCGCCCCAGATGTCGCGCCAGGCCTTGGCGCTGCCCGAGCCGAAGCTCATCTTGCTCTTGTCCGACTCCGGCAGCGCGTCCGGGTCCAGCCCTGCGGCGACGATCGACTTGCGCAGGTAGTTGCCGTGCACGCCGGTGAACAGATTGGTATAAACGATATCCGCAGCCGACGATTCGATGATCGCGTCGCGGTAGGCGTCGCTCACGTTCGACTCGCGCGTGGCCAGCCAGCGCGAGCCGATGTAGGCGAAATCGGCGCCCATTGCCTGCGCCGCCAGGATCGCGCCGCCGGTCGCGATCGAGCCGGACAGCGCGACCGGCCCATTGAAAAAGCGCCGCACCTCGCCCACCAGCGCAAACGGCGACAGCGCGCCCGCGTGGCCGCCGGCGCCGGCCGCCACCAGGATCAGCCCGTCCACACCTGCCTCCAGCGCCTTGTGCGCGTGGCGGATCGAGATCACGTCATGCAGCACGATGCCGCCGTAGGCATGCACCGCGTCGAGCATTTCTTTGGGCGGCGCGCGCAGCGACGAGATGATGATGGGCACCCGGTGCCGCACGCACACCTCCACGTCGTGCGCGAGCCGGTCGTTCGACTGGTGCACGATCTGGTTGACGGCGATCGGCCCCACCCTGGCTCCCGGATTGGTCTCGCGCCAGGCGGCCAGCTCGTCCTGCAGCTCGGTGAGCCAGGTGTCGAGCAGTTCGGCCGGGCGCGCGTTCAGCGCCGGGAACGAGCCGACGATGCCGGCCTTGCACTGTGCCGCCACCAGCTTGGGACCGCTGGCGATGAACATCGGCGACGCGATCACGGGAAGGGTCAGGTCTTGCAGCACGGCGGGCAGGGTCATCAGGCTCTTTCGCGAAAAGTTGAACGGACAGGCGTGCAACGATTATAGGGTCAAAAAAGCACGACCGTGCTAGACGTGGCGCTCTAAACGGCATTCATGTGAGCAGCACGCCACCGTCTACCCGCGCAGCGCCCGCGCGCACCAGCGCGCGCACGGCCCAATCGGCCAGTTCGGCGTACTCCATGCCCAGGTATTGCAGGCGTGCGCGCTCGACCAGCGGGATCGAGGCCAGCAGTTGCGGCACGGCGGCCAGCGCCACCTGGCGCCGTTCCAGCAGCAGGAACTGGAGCATGACCTTGACCGCGTTCTCTGCAGTGCGGCGCGGATCCTGCGCCAGGTAGTCCAGCCGTGAACGGGCGCGCGCCAGTGCCTGCGCGGCGTCGCCGAAGATTGCGCCATGGCCGGGGATGACGATGCGCGCGTGAAGGCTGTCGATGAGGTCGAGCGTGGCCGCCTGCTCCTGCAGGCCCGGTTCGCCCGCCAGCTCGGGGAACAGCACGCCAAAGCCGTTTTCCCACAAGGCGTCGCCGGAGATGAGGATGCCCTCGGCGGCGCAATAGAACAGCAGCGCATGCGGATCATGCCCGGGCGCGGCCAGCGCCTGCCACGACAAGCCACCCAGCTCGATTGTGTCGCCCGCGGCCACGGCGCCGTCGAAAGCGAAGCGCGGGCATTGCTGGCCGGTGGCGCGAAAGCTCAGCGCGTCCTCGTCCCACGCGCGCACCTTGTCCGCTTCGGCCGCGGGGATCAAGGTATGGCAGCGGTAGCGCGCCTGCAGCGCCGCATTGCCGCCGCAGTGGTCCGAATGCAGGTGCGTGTTGAGCAGGTGCGCGAGCGGACGGCCCTCAAGCGCATGGTCCACCAGCGCCAGCGTCTGCGCGGTGTGGGTGACGTAGCCGCTGTCCACCAGCGCGCTTTGCGGCCCGGTGAACAGCACGTTGTTGGACGACAGCCAGCCGCGCTCGAACACGCGCATGGTGGCGGGCAGGCGCAGCGCCATCTAGCGAAACAGGCGCTCTTCGCGCCGGCGGATTTCGCGCCACACGGCGCGCTTGGCCTCGTCGCTCGCGCTGCCCCACGTCGCGATCTCGTCGATGGTGCGCAGGCAGCCGCGGCACAGGCCCGTGTCGGGCGCGATTTCGCACACATTGATGCATGGGGACGGGACCGGCGTTTGCTGCTCGGGATTCATGCCGCCGCCTTCGCGCCCTTTTGCGCGAGCCTGGCCGCAAAACGTTCGGGGTCGATCACGCAGCGCTCGTGGATGCCCTCGCAGATGCGGTCCACGTCGTCCCATGCCTCGACCTTGAAGCGCACGCGCCGGCCATCCACTTCGATGACCTCGCCCGTTATGCGCAGCGTCATGCCGGGCGGCGTGGGCGCGAGGTGAGCGAAGCTGACCATCGTGCCCAGGCTCTGCTCGCGCGGCCAGTCCATGTAGGGCATCATGCCGTGCACGCATGCCAGTTCCATCATGCCGACCATGTAGCCGGTGGCCAGCACGTCGGGCATGTCGAGGCAGAACGCGGTGTCGTGATACAGCTGCGGTACGGTGGCGCGCGACGGCACGGTGTACTGCCATTCGAAGCGCACGCCGGGTTTCAGGTCTGGACTCATGGGCAGAAGATTAACGTATTCAATCGGATCGCGCTTGACCCTCGGTTTCAAGCGCGTAGACTACCATCCAGTCAGATGGTGGATGGATGGCGGGTGCGATGGGCGCGGGCGAACTGAAGCAAAAAACGCAGGATTCCGAAAAGATCACGATCAACCTCGGGCCAATCGACCTTGGCCAGATCGACCTCCTGGTGAGCGAAGGCTTTTACGCCAACCGCACCGATTTCATCCGCACGGCGATCCGCAACCAGCTCGGCCAGCATGCCGACGTGGTGCGCCAGACCGTGGCGCGCCGGAGCCTTGTGCTGGGCATGCATCACTATTCGCGCGCCGACCTCGAAGCCGCGCGCGCCGCCGGGCAGCGCCTGCAGATCCAGGTGCTCGGCATGGCCAGCATCGCGGACGACGTCTCGCCCGAGCTGGCGCTGGCCACGATCGAATCGATCTTCGTGCTCGGCGCGCTGCACGTGCGCAGCGAACTGAAGGCGGCGCTGGCCGACCGCATCATCTGATATTCCCAACCTCAGGAGAGCCCATGAAACTGAACCAGAAACTGTTTACGCAAATGCGTGCCGCATCGCGGGCGCTGATGCGCAAAGGTCCGGCCGCGGTCACGACCAGCGCCGTTCAGCAGGCGCTCCACAACGCGTCGGCGCTGCAGCAGGCGGCGCGCAAAATGATGGAGCCGACCGCGATGCCGATGCCGGCCGACCTGCTGGCCGCGATCGACCTGCCGGCCGGCGCCCTCAAGCCACAGCCGGGGCCCACGCTGCCAGGCACGTTCAGCGACGGCGTTTATACCAACGACGCCGGCAGCCGCGATTACAAGCTGTACGTGCCCAGCACCTGCCACGGACAGCCGGTGCCGCTGGTGGTGATGCTGCACGGCTGCACGCAAGACCCGGACGACTTCGCGCGCGGCACCCAGATGAACGCGCTGGCCGAGGACATGCCCTGCCTGGTCGTGTATCCGGCGCAGTCGCAGCAGGCCAACCCGTCGCGCTGCTGGAACTGGTTCGACGAGACGAACCAGCAGCGCGACCGCGGCGAACCGTCGATCATCGCCGGCATCACGCGGCATGTCATGGCCACGCACGCGGTGGACCCGGCACAGGTGTACGTGGCCGGCCTGTCGGCGGGTGGCGCGATGGCGACCATCATGGGCACCGTGTATCCGGACCTGTACGCGGCCGTGGGCGTGCACTCGGGCCTGCCGTTCGCGGCGGCTGACGACCTGCCCTCGGCGCTGGCGGCAATGAAGGGCGACTTCAAGCGCCGCCACACGCCGGGCCAGACGCTGCCGATCATCGTGTTCCACGGCGACCAGGACCAGACCGTGCACCCGGCCGCGGCCGACGAACTGATTGCGCAGGGCACGCTGGCGGTGTCGAAAGGGATCGTGGTCGAGCCGGGCCGCGTGCCGAACGGGCATGCCTACACGCGCACGCTGCACCAGCGCGACGATGGCAACGTGCATGCCGAGCAGTGGGTGGTGCATGGCGGCGGCCATGCGTGGTTTGGCGGCAGCGCGCACGGCAGTTACACCGACGGCCGCGGGCCGGATGCGAGCCGGGAGATGCTGCGTTTTTTCCGAACGCGGCGGTGAGCTGAACCCAGCGAATGATCAGTTCGGCCAGAAATCCTCGTCAAGCGTCTCGCTGACCGACCAAATCCAAGTTCCTGGAAACATCAGGTTAGTCTGTGCCCGCGCCAGCGCCACGCCGTCCTTCCAGCATAGGCCGAGCCATGCATCGTCCGCCAAAGCATGCTTGAGGCTCGGCGACCTCTGCAGCGCGATGTGGATCGCGGTGCGTTGTTCGCGGATCGTCGCTTCCCAGCTGTGACAGCGGCGCTTGGGCTGGTACTTCCATTTCAGCAAATGCGCGAGGAGGACTGTCATCCTGCTGCCGAGTTGTCGCTGCTCGCGCCTGCTCACCCTTCCAACCTCCCCGGCAAAACGAAACTTGTCGAATCCGCTTGCGTCCGGGCGACGCAACCTAGCCGCCGCCGCGTTGGCGGTGACGCCCACATCGTCTTTTGTCCAACCGTCCATGTCAGACCGGGAAAAAGTCGTCATCCAGTACCTTGCGCACAGGCCAAGGACAATGCTCGGGAAAGTCCAACCCGATCTCATCCCGCAAGCGACGGACCGCGTCGCCCCACACAACGTCGAGCCACCCCTGGTCTTCAAACAACTTACTCAGGCTTGGCGCTTCGCCCAGATAGTAGCTCACAGCCTGACGCTTTGCGGCGATCGTTTCGCGCCAGTACCCGCAACGCCAGGCTGTTTGGTATTGCCACTTCAGCAGATGCATCAACAAGGAACCGAATCGCCGCCCGAATTCGCGTTGCTCGTCATGGGCAACGCCTTCGATCTCCTCAGCGATATTCATCACGTCAATTGCGTCGAGCTTGCCAGAACGGAGCAAAGCCGCCTGCTCGCTGGCCCAAGCGACGACATCGTTGTCGTAGGAAGTGTCCATCGCAGCTCCTTCAGCTAACAGAGCTTAGACCCGGAACACGCAGCGCGTATCCGCTCAGTTCAAAGGCGGAGCCGGAACTTCCGGCGTGGCGTCGGATCGGCCGGCCACATGCCGCTCGAGGCAAGCCGGGCACCAGCAGCCGGCCGGCACATCCGGCACCGGCACGATGGCCGGCAGCGCCGTGCACCAGCAGGGCTCGGCCCCGCCATCGGCCATCGCGCACCCAAACGGTGCACCGCAGCGCGTACAAATGCTCATCGATCGGCCCGCTAAGTGAGGTAAGTAACCAAAGTTAACGGATGGAGCCGGAAAATTCAACAAGAGAGCCCTATAATGCGCACAGGCCCTGCCCGGTTGCCTGTAAAATCCTGCAAAATTCTTTTGGACCATCGATGAACGCCCAGCTGACCAATCCGCCCGCCGACGACCAGAATTTCGACCTGACCAAGGTCTCACCACAAATCAAGGCCCAGATCCTGGCGGAAGCGCTGCCGTACATCCGCAATTTCCACGGCAAGACCATCGTCATCAAATACGGCGGCAATGCCATGACCGACGAGCGCCTCAAGCACGGCTTCGCGCGCGACGTCATCCTGCTCAAGCTGGTGGGCATGAACCCGGTGGTGGTGCACGGCGGCGGTCCGCAGATCGACAACGCGCTCAAGAAGATCGGCAAGCAAGGCACCTTCGTGCAAGGCATGCGCATCACCGACGAGGAAACCATGGAAGTGGTGGAATGGGTGCTGGGCGGCGAGGTGCAGCAAGACATCGTCATGCTGATCAACCACTACGGCGGCCAGGCGGTCGGCCTGACCGGCAAGGACGGCGGCCTGATCCGCGCACGCAAGATGTCGATGCCGGACCGGGACAAGCCGGGCGAGTTCCTCGACATCGGCTTTGTCGGCGAGATCGAAGCCATCAACCCGGCCGTGGTCAAGGCACTGCAGGACGACGCCTTCATCCCGATCATCTCCCCGATCGGTTTCGGCCAGGACGGCCAGGCCTACAACATCAACGCCGACGTGGTGGCAGGCAAGATTGCCGAGATCCTGAAGGCCGAAAAGCTGATCATGATGACCAATATCGCCGGCGTGCAGGACAAGAACGGCAACCTGGTCACCGACCTGTCGGCGCGCGAGATCGACGAGATGTTTGCCGATGGCACCATCTCGGGCGGCATGCTGCCGAAGATCTCGTCGGCGCTCGATGCCGCCAAGTCCGGCGTGAACACGGTGCACATCATCGACGGTCGTATTGAACACTCATTGTTGCTTGAAGTCTTGACCGAACAGGCTTTTGGCACTATGATCCGCTCTCACTGAAAAATTCATGTGGACGCGACACCCGCCCGGGTGTGCATTGCATGCGTCCCCATGTCTTCCTGCCCTTGTAGCTCAGTGGTAGAGCACTCCCTTGGTAAGGGAGAGGCCACGTGTTCAATCCACGTCAAGGGCACCAAGAATTCCCCCTCATGCCAATGAACCTGCAGTGGATTGCCGCTGCGGGTTGCCGTTGTCATGTCGTCGCGCTGGCGTAAAGCCGGCCGCCGCCGGCCTTACGCTCAGAACCGAATCAGAACAACCACAACCCCGCATTGCCGAACTGCGCGTGCTGCACGTCGTCCTGGGCGATCCAGGTTGCGATCAGCTCGGCACGGCTGTGGTGGCCCAGGTAGTCCTGCCACGACTGCATGCCGCCCGCTTTCGACGCATCCAGCCCCGAGTTGGCGTACAGCGCCTGGACAAAGGCCGCATCGCTGGTGCCGCCAAAGCGCGACTGGAACTCGGACGTGGCCACCAGCGCCCTGGCCATTCCCGGCGCATCGGTATTGAGCGCCAGGAAGGATTTGAGGGCGTCCAGGCCGGCGGCGTGATGGAACACCGTCTGGAACATCAGGCCCACGCGGTCCAGCTGCCCCACGTCCTTGCCAAGCGCGGTCAGGTCGACTTTGCCGTCCTTGAACTCGGCCACCTCGATGCCGGACAGCGTGTCCAGGCTGTCGCTGCCGGTGTCGGCAACGCGCAGCAGGCCATCGGTCCCGATCAGGACGTGGTACTGCGCCTGGTTGCCGCCATAGACCGCCGTGTCCACGCCGTCGCCGCCCACCAGCAGGTTGTGCCCGGTGCCGCCCTCCAGGCGGTCGTCGCCGCTGCCGGAAAACCAGGCGGTTTCCTGCGCCAGGCTGCCCTGCGCGATGGTGTAGCCGTCGGCCGCCAGCATCTTGCCCTTGTGCTCGTCGCTCAGCGCGACGGCCACCAGCACGTCCGCCCGGCCGGACGGCGCCCTGCCGTCGCTGCCGGACAGGCGCGCGCTCCAGTACTCCATCGCCGCGCTTTCCGGCTCGCGGCCCAGCACCTGCAGGTACATGCCGCGCACGAAGGTCGCATTGTCGGCGTGGGCCAGCGCGCTGCCGCCGAATTCGGCCGAGGCCAGCACGCCATTGGCCACGTCGGCAAGCGACACGCCGGCACGGGCCCAGAAGGTGAGCCCGGCGACGTCGGGCGCGCGGTCCAGTCCCGCGTACAGCATGGCGATCCCGGCCAGCTGTTCCGGGGCGGCCTTCAGGAAGCCCAGCTCCGAAACCGTGGCGTCCAGCTCGGCTCCCTGCACCACTTCGGTTCCCGCCGCGGTGAATACGGCCTTGTCGTGCGTGGCGCTGATCGCACCGGCTGCAGTCATGTGGAAGGTCCAGTCGCCCACCGTGCTGCGGCCGCCGTTGAGCATGTCGTCGCCCGCGCCGCCGATCACGGTATCGTTGCCGATGCCGCCCGCGACCAGGTCGTTGCCGTCGCCGCCATCGAGATGGTCATCGCCGCCCGCGCTGCCGATGAAATCGTCGCCGCCGCCGCCGCTGAGCACGTCGTCGTCCGGGCCAAGATAGATGGTTTGCGACGCGCCATCGCCCACCACGTAATTCTTGCCCAAACCGCCGATCAGGCGCACGTCGCCGATCACGGCGGCGAAATCGACGTTATCGAGCTGCAGCGTGGAGCCGGCAGGCAGGCCAGCGCCGTCGATGACCAGGCCGACCACCGGTGCGTTCGGCCCGTTGCCCGTTCCCGCGCCGCTGATGACGATCGGCTGGCTGGGCGCAGTTCCTGACGACACGGTCGGAACGATGGTCCGCGATTCGACCTGCCCGTTGGCGCCCAGGCTGTTCAGGAAGCCCTGGCCCTGGCTGGTCATGTCCGTCTGGCTCGCCGACCCGCTGGTGGTCTTGTCCTGGATGCGGTGGATCAGGTCCGTCAGCGCATCGCTCGTGCTCAACGGGGCCGCCGGGCCTTCCACCTGCAGGCCCGTGCCAACCGGCAGGCTGGCCGTCAGCGCAGGCGCGCCGCCCGGGGCCGGGTTCGATACGAGCGGAATGTCGGCCAGCTTCTGGTTCGGCGTGTTCGGATCGTCCACCCGTCCGGCCGGCACCTCCGGAATCAGCAGTACCTGCTGCACGCGTCCGGTGTTGGGATCGGTCGTGGACTGGCTGACCACCTGAACGCCATCGACCGTACCGATCGCCGAGCCGGCCGGGGCAACCACGTAGTGCGCGCTGACGGAGCCGATACCGGCGTTGCCGATGGCCGTCCTGACTCCGCCCAGGTCAATCGCGAGCGAGCCCGGCGACGCGGCCTTGCCGCCGGTATCGGCGGTCAGGGTGGCGGTCCAGGTCGTCCCGCCATCGTTGGAGGCAAGTGCGGACAGGGTCGCGTGCGAGACGGTGAGGTCGGCACTGTCGAAGCCAAGGACGGGTTGGGAGAACTTGATGGTGACCTGCGTATTGGCGCCCGGCGCCAGCACCTTGGTGTCCACCGTGATGCTCGCGGTGGGGCGGATCGTGTTGACCGTGTAGTTTGCCGAGGTGCTCTGGCCTTCGCCGCGCTGGCCCTGGGCACCGATCACCCCGCTGTTGTCCACCTTGATCAGGTTGGAGGTGTCGTCGATGTTGGTCGTCGGAGTGAACAGCGCGGTCCAGGTGCTGCCGTTGTCGGTGCTCGCCAGGTTGGACAGCTTGCCGTTTTCGGCAACGAGGTCGGCGAGCGTGAAGCCGGTGACGGCTTCGCCGAACCGGATGGTGACCACGGCGGTTTCACCCGCCAGCAGGCTGGTGTCGGACAGGTCGATGGCAGCGGCCAGCCTGCCGGTCTGCACGGTGTAATTGGGCGACGTGCTCGATCCGATTCCCCTGTTGCCGACGCCGTCGGTGACTCCGGTGTTGTTCACGTTGATGACGTTGGAGGCCGACGACACGCCCGGGTTGGGCGTCATCAGGGCAGTCCAGGTGCGGCCGCCATCGCTCGAGGACAGGTTCGACAAGGTGGCATTGGACGCGCTGATGTCGTTCAGGTCAAAGCCCACTACCCGCTCGTTAAAGCTGATCGTCACCGTCGCGGTCTCGCCCGAGGTGAGCGCGAGGTCGTTCAGCGACACGCTCGATGTCGGTCCCGACGTATCGAGTGTGAATGAGAGCGGGTTGCTCGCGACGCTCGTGTTGCCGGCACCGTCGGTCTGGTGCGCCAGCACCGTCGCCGACCCTTCGGTGGTGACGATGAACTCGGTGCCGCTGCCATTCTGCCAGTGCGCGCCGCCGTCCACGCTGTACTGCCAGCTTGCCCCCGCCTCGATGCCGCTCACGGTGATCTTGCCGTAGCTGACGACGCTGCCGGGCGACCCGCCGCTGGTCAGCGCAATCGATGGCGCGGCCGGGGCTGCACGGTCGATGGTGACGCTGGACGCGGCCGAGGCGGGACCAGTGTTCCCGCCAGTATCGGTGGCGACCGCGGCGATGTTGGCGATGCCCTCCGCCAGTCCGCTCACGTCGATCGCCCAGGTGCCGCCCGCCGCAACCCCGGTGCCCAGTACCGCATTGGTGGCGGGGTCGATCAGTTTCACGGTCGCGCCATCTTCGGCAGTGCCCGTGAAGCGCAGGGTAGCCGCATTGGTCAGCCCGTCGGAATTCGACACCCCGCTGTCGCTGGCGGCATCGAGGACCGGCACGGACGGCGCGGATGGCGCGAGCGTGTCGAAGGTCAGGGCCGGCGTGGCGCCCGCGCCGCCGGCGTTGCCGGCCGCGTCGGCGTAGGCGCCGGCCGCAACGGTGATGCTGGCCGTTTTGTTGTTCATGTTGGCGTCCGGCGTGAAGGTCGCCGTGCGCGTCGTTCCGGTGCCCGACAATGCACCGAGCGTACCGCCGCTCACCGCCACGTCTCCCGCGTCAAAGGTCGCGCCCGGGTCTTCGCTGAAGGTGAAGGTGATCGTCGCCGTCTCGCCAATCTTGAGCGCGGCCTTGTCGCTGGTGATGGCTACCGTCGGCGCCAGCGTGTCGAAGCTCACGCCCGGCGTGACGCCGGCGCCGCCGTTGTTGCCTGCGCCATCCGTGTAAGCGCCGCCTGCCACGGTAATGCTCGCCGTGCCCGCGTTGGTGTTTGCCGTGGGCGTGAAAGTCGCCGTGCGCGTCGTTCCCGTGCCCGACAACGTGCCCAGCGTACCGCCGCTCACCAATACGTCGCTTGCGTCAAAGGTCGCGCCCGGGTCTTCGCTGAAGGTGAAGGTGATGGCCGCCGTCTCGCCAATCTTGAGCGCTGCTTTGTCGCTGGTGATCGCCAGCGTCGGCGCCAGGGTGTCAAAGGTCAGGCCAGGCGTTGCGCCGGCGCCGCCGGTGTTGCCCGCGCCGTCGGCGTAGGTGCCGCCTGCAACGGTGATGCTCGCCGTGCCGCCGTTGGTGCTTGCGGTCGGCGTGAAGGTCGCCGTACGCGTCGTTCCCATGCCCGACAACGCGCCCAGCGTACCGCCGCTCACCGCCAGGTCGCTCGCGTCAAAGGTTGCGCCAGGGTCCTCGCTGAAGGTGAAGGTGATGGTCGCCGTCTCGCCTGCCTTGAGCGCAGCCTTGTCGCTGGTGATCGTTACCGTGGGCGCCAGGGTGTCGAAGGACAGGCTCGGCGTGGCGCCGGCGCCGCCGTTGTTGCCCGCGGTGTCCGTGTACGTGCCGCCTGCCACGGTGATGCTCGCCGTGCCGGCGTTCACGCCATTCGTCGGCGTGAAGACGGCAGTGCGGGTCGTTCCCGTGCCCGACCATGTGCCCAGCGTGCCGCCGCTCACCAATACGTCGCTCGCGTCAAAGGTCGTGCCGGGGTCCTCGCTGAAGGTGAAGGTGATGATCGCTGTTTCGCCGACCTTGAGCGCCGGCTTGTCGGCGGTGATGGCGAGTGTGGGAACCGTGGTGTCGATGGTCACGGCCAGCGGGGCCGAGGCGGGGCCGGTATTGCCGGCCGCGTCGGTGGCCACCGCCGTGATCGAGTGCGTACCCTCCGACAGCGCCGGGGCGGTGATCGACCAGACACCGGCGGTCGCCGTGCCGGTGCCGATCAAGCTCGCGCCGTCGTACAGCTTGACGGTGGCGCCTGCCTCGGCGGTGCCGGTGAGGGTCGGTGTCGTGGTGTTTGTCTGGTTGTCGGTGGCCGAGGTGCCTGTATCGCTGCCGGCGGCGAGCGCGGGCGCCGAGGGGGCGTTCGGGGCCAGCGTGTCGAAGGTCACGCCCGGTGTGGCGCCGGCGCCGCCGTTATTGCCCGCGCCGTCCGTGTAGCTGCCAGCTGCCACGGTGATGCTTGCCGTGCCGCCGTTCGTGTTTGCGGTCGGCGTGAAGGTCGCGGTGCGGGTCGTTCCGGTACCCGTCAATGCGCCCAGCGTACCGCCGGTCACCGCCAGGTCGCTCGCGTCAAAGGTCGCGCCCGGATCTTCGCTGAAGGTGAACGTGATGGTCGCTGTCTCGCCAACCTTGAGCGCCGCCTTGTCGCTGGTGATCGTTACCGTGGGCGCCAGCGTGTCGAAGGTCACGCTCGGCGTGGCGCCGGCGCCGCCGTTGTTGCCCGCGCCGTCTGTGTACGCGCCACCCGCCACGGTGATGCTCGCCGTGCCGGCGTTCACGCCATTGGCCGGCGTGAAAACGGCGGTGCGCGTCGTTCCTGTGCCGGACAATGCGCCCAGCGTACCGCCCGTCACCAATACGTCGCTCGCGTCAAAGGTCGCGCCCGGGTCCTCGCTGAAGGTGAAGGTGACGGTCGCCGTCTGGCCAATCTTGAGCGCGGCTTTGTCGCTGGTGATGGTTACCGTTGGCGCCAGCGTGTCGAAGGTCACGCCTGGCGTCGCACCGGCGCCACCATTGTTGCCTGCCCCGTCCGTGTAGGTGCCGCCCGCCACGGTGATGCTGGCCGTGCCGGCATTCGTGTTTGCAGTGGGCGTGAAGGTCGCCGTGCGCGTCGTTCCCGTGCCGGAGACAGTGCCCAGCGTACCGCCCGTCACCAATACGTCGCTTGCGTCAAAGCTTGCGCCAGGGTCTTCGCTGAAGGTGAACGTGATGGTCGCCGCCTCGCCAGCCTTGAGCGCCGCCTTGTCGCTGGTGATCGCCAGCGTCGGCGCCAGCGTATCGAAGGTCAGGCCCGGGGTAGCGCCGGCGGCCCCAGTGTTGCCTGCGGCGTCCGTGTACGTACCGCCAGCCACCGTGATGCTTGCCGTGCCGCCGTTGGTGCTTGCGGTCGGCGTGAAGGTCGCGGTGCGGGTCGTTCCGGTACCCGACAATGCGCCCAGCGTACCGCCGGTCACCGCCAGGTCGCTCGCGTCAAAGGTCGCGCCCGGGTCTTCGCTGAACGTGAACGTGATGGTCGCCGTCTCGCCAACCTTGAGCGCGGCTTTGTCACTGGTGATCGTTACCGTGGGCGCCAGCGTGTCGAAGGTCACGCCCGGCGTGGCGCCGGCCCCGCCGTTGTTGCCAGCGCCGTCCGCGTACGTGCCGCCTGCGACCGTGATGCTCGCCGAGCCGGCGTTCACGCCATTGGCCGGCGTGAAGATGGCGGTGCGGGTCGTTCCCGTGCCCGACAATGTGCCCAAGGTGCCGCCGCTCACCAATACATCGCTCGCGTCAAAGGTCGCGCCCGGGTCTTCGCTGAAGGTGAAGGTGATGGTCGCGGTCTCGCCAATCTTGAGCGCCGACTTGTCGCTGGTGATCGCCAGCGTCGGCGCCAGCGTGTCGAAGCTCACGCTTGGCGTCGCGCCTGCGCCGCCATTGTTGCCCGCGGCGTCCGTGTACGTGCCGCCTGCCACGGTGATGCTCGCCGTGCCCGCGTTGGTGTTTGCAGTGGGCGTGAAGGTCGCGGTGCGGGTCGTTCCCGTACCCGACACCGTGCCCAGCGTGCCGCCTGTCACCGTCACGTCGCCTGCGCCGAAGGTCGCGCCAGGGTCTTCGCTGAAGGTGAAGGTGATGGTCGCGGTCTCGCCAGCCTTGAGCGCCGACTTGTCGCTGGTGATCGCCAGCGTCGGCGCCAGCGTGTCGAAGGTCAGCGACGGAGTCGCGCCCGCACTGCTGGCATTGCCTGCGGCGTCCGCATAGGCGCCCGCCGCCACGGTGATGCTGGCCGTGCCGCCGTTGGTGCTTGCCGTCGGCGTAAAGGTCGCGCTGCGCGTCGTTCCCGTGCCCGACAGCGCGCCCAGCGTGCCGCCCGTCACCGCGATGTCGCTCGCGTCAAAGGCCGCGCCAGGGTCTTCGCTGAAGGTGAAAGTGATGGTCGCCGTCTCGCCAATCTTGAGCGCAGCCTTGTCGCTGGTGACCGTTACGGTCGGCGCCAGCGTGTCGAAGGTCAGGCTCGGCGTGGCGCCGGCACCGCCATTGTTGCCCGCGCCGTCCGTGTAGGTGCCGCCTGCCACAGTGATGCTCGCCGTGCCGGCGTTGATGTTTGCTGTGGGCGTGAAGGTGGCCGTGCGCGTCGTTCCCGTGCCGGACACCGTGCCCAGCGTGCCGCCCGTCACCAATATGTCGCTCGCATCAAAGGTCGCACCCGGGTCTTCGCTGAAGGTGAAGGTGATGGTCGCGGTGTCGCCTGCCTTGAGCGCCGCCTTGTCGCTGGTGATCGCCAGCGTCGGCGCCAGGGTGTCGAAGGTCACGCCTGGCGTCGCACCGGCGCCACCATTGTTGCCTGCCCCGTCCGTGTAGGTGCCGCCCGCCACGGTGATGCTGGCCGTGCCGGCATTCGTGTTTGCAGTGGGCGTGAAGGTCGCCGTGCGCGTCGTTCCCGTCCCGGACAGCGCACCTAGCGTGCCGCCCGTCACCGTCAGGTCGCTTGCATCAAAGGTCGCGCCAGGATCTTCGCTGAAGGTGAAGGTGATGGTCGCGGTGTCTCCAGCCTTGAGCGCCGACTTGTCGCTGGTGATCGTCAGCGTCGGCGCCAGCGTGTCGAAGGTCAGCGACGGAGTCGCTCCCGCACCGCTGGCGTTGCCTGCGGCGTCCGCATACGCTCCCGCCGCCACGGTGATGCTCGCCGTGCCCGCGTTCACGCCATTCGTCGGCGTGAAGACGGCGGTGCGGGTCGTTCCCGTGCCCGACAACGCGCCCAGCGTACCACCCGTCACCGTCAAGTCGCTCGCGTCAAACGCCGCGCCCGGGTCTTCGCTGAACGTGAACGTGATGGTCGCCGTCTCGCCAATCTTGAGCGCAGCCTTGTCGCTGGTGACCGTTACGGTCGGCGCCAGCGTGTCGAAGGTCAGGCTCGGCGTGGCGCCGGCACCGCCATTGTTGCCCGCGCCGTCCGTGTAGGTGCCGCCTGCCACGGTGATGCTCGCCGTGCCGGCGTTGATGTTTGCTGTGGGCGTGAAGGTCGCCGTGCGCGTCGTTCCCGTGCCGGACACCGCACCTAGCGTGCCGCCCGTCACCAATACGTCGCTCGCATCAAAGCTCGCGCCCGGGTCTTCGCTGAAGGTGAAGGTGATGGTCGCAGTCTCGCCAGCCTTGAGCGCCGCCTTGTCGCTGCTGATCGCCAGCGTCGGCGCCAGCGTGTCGAAGCTTACGCTCGGGGTGGCGCCGGCGGCGCCATTGTTGCCCGCGCTGTCCGTGTACGTTCCGCCTGCCACGGTGATGCTCGCCGTGCCGCCGTTGGTGCTCGCCGTCGGCGTAAAGGTCGCCGTGCGCGTCGTTCCCGTGCCGGACAGCGCTCCAAGCGTGCCGCCCGTTACCGTCAGGTCGCTCGCGTCAAAGGTCGCGCCCGGGTCTTCGCTGAAGGTAAAGGTGATGGTCGCCGTCTCGCCAATCTTGAGCGCCGCCTTGTCGCTGGTGATCGTCAGCGTCGGCGCCAGCGTGTCGAAACTCAGCGACGGCGTCGCTCCGGCGCCGCTGGCATTGCCTGCGGCGTCCGCATACGCTCCCGCCGCCACGGTGATGCTCGCCGTGCCACCGTTGGTGCTCGCCGTCGGCGTAAAGGTCGCGCTGCGCGTCGTTCCCGTGCCCGACAAGGCGCCCAGCGTACCGCCCGACACCGTGATGTCGCTCGCGTCGAAGGCCGCGCCCGGGTCTTCGCTGAACGTGAACGTGATCGTCGCTGTCTCGCCAATCTTGAGCGCCGACTTGTCGCTGGTGACCGTTACCGTCGGCGCCAGCGTGTCGAAGGTCACGCTCGGCGTCGCGCCGGCGCCGCCATCGTTGCCGGCCCCGTCGGTGTAGGTGCCGCCTGCCACGGTGATGCTCGCCGTGCCCGCGTTGGTGTTTGCAGTGGGCGTGAAGGTCGCGGTGCGGGTCGTTCCCGTGCCCGACACCGTGCCCAGCGTGCCCCCCGTCACCGTCACGTCGCCCGCGTCGAATGTCGCGCCAGGGTCTTCGCTGAAGGTGAAGGTAATGGTCGCGGTCTCGCCAGCCTTGAGCGCAGCCTTATTGCTGCTGATCGCCAGCGTCGGCGCCAGCGTGTCGAAGGTCAGCGACGGAGTCGCGCCCGCACCGCTGGCATTGCCTGCGGCGTCCGCATAGGCGCCCGCCGCCACGGTGATGCTGGCCGTGCCGCCATTGGTGCCTGACGTGGGCGTGAAGGTCGCGCTGCGCGTCGTTCCCGTGCCCGACAGCGCGCCCAGCGTGCCGCCCGTCACCGCGATGTCGCTCGCGTCAAAGGCCGCGCCAGGGTCTTCGCTGAACGTGAACGTGATGCTCGCCGTCTCGCCAATCTTGAGCGCCGACTTGTCGCTGGTGATCGTTACAGTCGGCGCCAGCGTGTCGATGGTCAGGCTCGGCGTCGTCCCGGCGCCGCCGTTGTTGCCGGCTGCGTCGGTATAAGAGCCAGCCGCGATCGTGATACTGGCCGAGGTGCTGTCCAAGCCCGCCGTCGGCGTGAAGGTGGCGGTGCGCGTGGTGCCAGAGCCCGAGATGGCGCCGAGCGTGCCGCCGGTGACGACCACGTCGCCGCTCGTTCCGTTCCAGGTAAAGCTCGAACCGGGATCTTCGCTGAACGTGAAGGTGATCGTCGCGGTCTGGCCCACCAACACCTTGGAGACGTTGCTGCTGATGGTGACCGTCGGTGCGGTGCGGTCGATGGTGAAGCTGCCTGCGCTGCTGGTTGGGCCCACCTGGCCGCCGCCGGTGATCTGCCCGTACACGTTGTAGCTGCCATTGGCGAGCGTGGAGACGTCGATCGCCGGGGACGTCCACGTGCCACTGGTCAGCGTCGCCGAAGTGCTGATCAGATCGGTGCCGGCGTCGTACACCCCATTGCCATTCTTGTCCACCCAGACCTGCACGGTGCTGGTCGAATCGCCCGCCGCACCAGCGCCGGAGAAGGAGACGGAGGTGGCCTTGGTGAGCTTGTCGCTGTTGCTCAAACCGGTGTCGGTGGCGGCGGTCAGCACGGGTGCGCTTGCTGCGGGGGGCTTGACCGTCACGTTGACGGTGCGCGTAGCGGTGGCGGTGCCGTCACTCACCTTGACCACAAACGAATCGGTACCCGCATAGCCGGTGGTCGGCGTATAGACGATGCTGCCGCCCGGCGTGACATCGGTGCTGCCGCTGGTCGCGGTCGGGCTCGAGAAGGTCAGGACGCCATGGGACGGAGCGGTATCCTGGCTCCAGGTCAGCGTCTGGCCGCTGTCGGTATCGCTCACGTGCAGTAGCGCAGCCAGATTCACTGCGGTGTTCTCGGTGTCGGTGAGCTGGGTGGTCGTGTCGACAAAGGTTGGCGCGATATTGGCCGCGATCGGGTTTGAAACGCTGAACCCGTCGAACGTGTTTTGCGAGATCGGCCAGTGGACCAAGGGGTCGCTCGACCCGATGATCTCGACCGTAAACGTGTGTATGCCCACGAACCCCGAGAAGTCCCCGCCGGTATAGGTGGTCGATCCGTTTGCTGTACTGACGGTGGTTTGCGCGATCAGGCCCCCGCCCGCGTTAAAGCCGCTCACAAGAATCGAAAACGTTCCCGTCGCCGAGTATTTGATCCAGTTGATGCCGTCGAGGTTGAATCCCGTGATGTTGGTGTTATCGGCGGTGACGGTGAACTTTGCGTCACGCCATTCGTTTGGCGCGGCCGGCGAATTGAAATACAGGCCGTTGGCGTCATAGGCCCCGGTCAGGGAATAGCCGGTTTGCACGCTCAGGGTGAAGCCGCCAACGAACGAGCTGGTGCTCATGGTGGGCGTTACGTCCTGCAGGCCGGTTGGCATCAGGCCCAGCAAGGTGTCCAGGCTGTGCACGGCCGCGGCGTTTAGCGCGCCATCGCTGGTGACGTCGCCCTGGCGGTATTCGAGCACCCAGTCGCCGCCGCGCTGCGCACCGCCGGTCGCATCGGTGGACGCCGCCACGTCCGCGCCAGTGGCCTGCGCGATCTGGCCGACGAATCTGGCGCCGATCGCCGCCGCACCCACGTCGCAGCCATACAGCAGGATATCGCCACCAGCGGCCAGCGCCGCGCCGATCTTGCCCAGCACCTCGGTGTAGCCGCCGATGTTGGCCGAGTCCAGGTTCACGCTGCCGAAATTGAGCGATCCCTCCGCGCCGTGCCCAACCACGTGCAGCCCGCCGACGCCGCTGCGGCCCTCGAGGATTGCCGAAATTTGCTGCAGGCCATCCTTGCTTGCGTCCAGGACGTGCACTTCGACGTCCGGAAGGAAAGCGGCAACCAGTTCCTGATAGTGGGCGACGTTATCGAAAACGAAAGCAATTTGGGTGGCGGGTTCTTGGACAGTTTGGCTATTCATGGCACGTAGACTGGTCGAGACAAAGGGAAGCCCGGCCGGGCGAAGCGATTCCGGCAGGCAAATAATTAGCTAAGTTTAAGAGTTAACGTAACCGCGAGAAAGCACAACTAGCAAGACTTCTAGTATAAAAGTTTGCACAAAGGAAAATAATTGCTATATTTTCACGTAGTTTGTTGTAAATTGTGTAAACGGCGCCGGGAGCCGGCGGCTGTTCAAACGAGGAGGAGAAGAGGCGATGTCGGATCAATTTGTCGGAGAAATCCGAATGTTCGGGGGCGATTACGCGCCGCTGGGCTGGGCGCTGTGCGATGGCAGCACAGTCAGCATTTCCGGAAACGAGGCCTTGTATTCGCTGCTGGGGACGACCTACGGCGGCGACGGGGTGACAACGTTCAAGCTGCCCGACCTGCGCGGCCGGCTGCCCATCCACCAGGCAACGGGCAGCGTGCCCATCCTGGGAAGCGTCAATTACCCGATCGGCGCGATGGGCGGCGTGGAAACGGTGACGCTCATCACCAACCAGATGCCGGCGCACACGCACGTGCCCAGCGCCAACACCGCCAACGGCACCGTCTCCAACCCGACGAATGCCTTCTGGGCCAGCAACTCGGATTTCAGTGCTTATTCCAACGCCGCGCCGAACGCGCTGATGAACGCTGCCGAAATCGGCCCGGCGGGCGGCAGTATGCCGCACAACAACATGATGCCCTTCCTGACGATCAATTTCATCATCGCGCTCGAAGGCAACTACCCGACGCAAAACTAACAGGAGCAGACAATGGCTGAACCATTCATCGGCGAAATCCGCCCCTTTGCCTTCGGCTTTGCGCCGAAGGGCTGGGCAAGGTGCGAGGGCCAGCTTCTGGCGATCTCGACCAACGTGGCCTTGTTTAGCATTCTCGGCGTCACCTATGGCGGCGACGGCAAGACGAACTTCGCGCTGCCCGACCTGCGCGCGCGCACGCCGCTCGGTTTCAACAACACCTACCCCCAAGGTACGCTGCAGGGCGAACAAGCGCACACGCTGACCACCAACGAGATCCCGCAGCACACCCACCAGGTACTGGCGACCAACACGCCCGCGACCTTGTCCGCCGTGACCAACAACTACTGGGCCAACAGCATGAGCTACTCGCCCACGGCCAACGGCACCATGGGCGCGAACGCGATTGCCACTGCCGGCGCCAGCCAGGCGCACCAAAACATGCAGCCATACACGGCTGTGAGCTTCTGCATTGCCTTGCAGGGGATTTTCCCGCCACGTAGCTAAGGAGAAAGATCAACATGGACCCCTACATCGGAGAGATCCGCCTGTTTGCCGGCAACTATGCACCGACCGACTGGGCATTCTGCAACGGCCAGCTGCTCCCAATCTCGAGCAACACCATTTTGTTTTCCATCCTCGGCAATCGGTTTGGCGGGGACGGCGTTAGCACTTTCGGGCTGCCCAACCTGTCCGGCAAGGCACCGCTGGGCATGGGCCAGGGCCCGGGCTTGAGCAACCACAACCTGGCCACCAGTGACGGCAGTTCCACCGTGACGCTGGTGCAGAGCGAGATGCCCGTCCACACCCACGCGCCGCGCGCCTACGCCGACAACGGCAACAGCAATTCGCCGGCAGGCGGCGAGTGGGCGCAGTATGTGGACACGAGCACGCGCCCGCCAACTTCGGCCATGCTGTACAGCGACGGCACCAGCGGCGCAGTGCAGATGAACCCGCTGGCGCTGGGCGTTGCCGGCTCGAGTATGCCGCACAACAACATGCAGCCGTTCCTGGCAATGAATTTCATCATTTGCCTCAACGGTATTTTCCCGCAAAAACCGTAACGCGTACGGGCACAATGCCGATCAAATGGCGCCCGCACGGGCGCCATTTTTTTTAGTAGACCCGCTCAACCCCGACGCCGCGCGCGCGCAGCAGTTCGGGTACGCTGCGCGGGCCCAGCAGGTGCAGAACCCCGATCGCGGAGACGGCCTTGTCCGTTTCCTTCAGCAGGGTGTCGATCTTGTCCGCCAGCGTGCCGTTGCGGCCGTCGAGCAAGACCTCGCGCGTGAACTTGCCGCCCACGCTGTTATCCAATTGCATGCGCTGCGCCATCGCTTCCAGCCCGGCCTGATCCGCTCTGCCCCAGGCGCCGACCACGGTACGCACCTCGTTGGCTTGCGCACCCGAACTAATGCTGTTGAGACAATCCTCGAGGAAGCGCCATTGCGACGGCACCGGCAGCGAATCGAGCATCGCGAGCTGGCCCTCCAGCGATTCGAGCTCGACGATGCGAACGCCGCGCGCGCGCGCCATGCGGGCCAGTTCGCGATCGGTGGACAGGCTGGCGCGGTAACCCTGCTTTTCGTATTCCGCGAGCGACAGCAGTGTTGCCAGCAGCACAGGCTTATACGAGTGCGCGGTGGCCGGATCGAGCCCGGCGGCGCGTGCCATCTCGTCGATGCGGGTGAGCTTGCGCGGGCCAAGTTGCACATAGCCGGCGGCGCCCGGCGCCAGCTTGCCGTAGCGGTTCAGGGCGGCAGCCACCTTGGCGAACGAAGGCTGGGGATCGAGCTCCAGCGCCAGCACGCTGGCCGATTCGACCGCCGCCGCCAGTTGCGGTTCCAGCGGATAGAAGCTGGGCAAACCGACATGCATGGTACCGAACAGGAACATCGTGTGGCCATGCGCGCTCAGCCTGAATAATGCACCACGTTCTGCCGCCTCGGCCGGCTGCCAGGACAGGAACACGAAGAACACTATAATCAGGCGTCGCAACATGCTCACTTTGAATCCGTCGGTTACTGTGGTCGATATTACAAGAACTCCTAAAATCTGGTTGTTCGATTTGGACAATACCTTGCACGATGCATCGCATGCGATCTTCCCTGCGATCAGCGCGAACATGAACGTGTACATCGCGCGCGTGCTTGGCGATGGCACGCAGCCGGCCAGCCCGGAAGCCGTCAACGCCGCGAGGATTGGCTATTGGAAACGCTATGGCGCCACACTGCTCGGCATGATCCGCCACCACAACGTGCGCGCCGCCGACTTCCTGCACCAGACGCACCAGTTGCCGGCGCTGCAGCAGATGATCCGCGCCGAGCGCGGGCTGGCGCGGCTGCTGGCGCGGCTGCCCGGCACCAAGATCCTGCTCACCAACGGACCGCGCGGCTACTCGGGCGAGGTGATGCGCCACCTGGGCTTGCACCGCCAGTTCGCGCACCACATCGCGATCGAGGACATGCACGTGCACGGCCGGCTGCGGCCCAAGCCGTCGACGCTGATGCTGCGGCGCCTGCTGCGCCGCCGCGGCCTGGACGCGCGCCGCTGCGTACTGGTGGAGGACACGCTGGCCAACCTGAAGAGCGCGCGCCAGCTGGGCATGGGCACCGTGTGGGTCACGCAGTACCTGCGCGTGGCCGACCCGATCGGCACGGCGCCGCTGCCAAGGATGCTAAAACGTCCACATTACGTCGATGTCAAAGTAAAATCGGTACGGCAGCTTCCCGGCAGCCTGCACAAGCTGCGCTGAACCGACCTCCAACCGACCCGAATCCATGTCCAGTACCAAGCCAGGGCAACGCAAACTGCAAATCCTCCAGGCCCTGGCCGGGATGCTCGAGCATCCCAAGGGCGACAAGATCACCACCGCGGCGCTGGCCGCGCGCCTGTCGCTGTCCGAAGCGGCGCTGTACCGCCATTTCGCCAGCAAGGCCCAGATGTTCGAGGGGCTGATCGACTTCATCGAATCGAGCGTGTTCGGGCTCATCAACCAGATCGCCGAGCACGAGGAGCGCGGCATCGACCAGGCGCAGGCGATCGTGCGCATGCTGCTCGCGTTCGCAGCCAACAACCCGGGCATGACGCGCGTGCTGATCGGCGACGCACTGGTGGGCGAGGACGAACGCCTGCAGCTGCGCATGAACCAGTTCTACGACAAGGTCGAACTGGCCTGCAAGCAGGCGCTGCGCCTGGCGGCCTCGCAGGGTATGGGGCTGGAAGACGAAGTGGCGGCACGCGCCGGCCTGCTGGTCAGCTATGTCACCGGCCGCTGGCACCGCTTTGCCAAGAGCGGTTTCAGGCACAACCCGGCGGACGGGGCGCCGGTCCAGATCGCGCTGCTGTTGGCCGCGCCGCAGATGGCCTGAGGCGATGGGCACCGACGAAGTCTTTGCGCTGCTCGACGACGCGCTCGCAACTGCGGGCGAGCCGGGCTCGCGCCTGTACAGCGGCCACGCCGCCACCCTCACCTGCGCCGATGCGGCAGGCTGGCCGGTGCTGCTCGAGGACCTGGAACGCGCGCTGGCGCGCGGCCTGTTCGCGGTTCCCCTGCTCACCTATGAGCTGGGCGAGCGCCTGGCCGGTATCGGCGCGCGCACGGCCGATGGCCCGCTGGCCCAGGTGCTGCTGTTCACCCGCTGCGACAGGCTGACCGCCGCGCAAGTGCAGGCGTGGCTCGACACGCGCGCCGCACCTGGCGTGCCGGCCGGTGTGGCGGCAATCGCGGCGAGCGTGAACGAAGCGCAGTTCGCGCGCGCCATCGAGCGCATTCGGGACTACATCGCGGCCGGCGACACCTACCAGGTCAACTACACGTTCCGGCTGCGCTTTGACGCCTTCGGCCCGCTGGCGGCGCTGTACGCGCGGCTGCGCGCACGCCAGCCGGTGCCTTATGGCGCGCTGATCGGCCTGCCGGACGGCGGCGCAGTGCTGTCGATGTCGCCGGAGCTGTTCGTGCGCCACCACGGCGGCGAACTGGTCGCGCGGCCGATGAAGGGCACGGCGCGCGCCAGCGGCGACGCGCAAGCCGACGCCGCGAGCGCCGCCGCGCTCGCGGCCGACCCGAAGAACCGCGCCGAGAACCTGATGATCGTGGACCTGCTGCGCAACGACCTGGGCCGCGTGGCCGCAACCGGCAGCGTGGACGTGCCCGCCCTGTTCGAGGTGCAGCGCTTCGGCGACGTGCTGCAGATGACCTCGACGGTGCGCGCGACCGTGCCTGCGGATGCCACGCTGGCCGGCGTCTTCGGCGCGCTGTACCCGTGCGGCTCGATCACCGGCGCGCCCAAGCTGCGCACGATGCAGATCATCCGCGAGCTGGAAACGGCGCCGCGCGGCATCTACACCGGCGCGATCGGCTGGATCGACCCGCCGCAAGACGGCCGCGCGCTCGGCGACTTCTGCCTGTCGGTGCCGATCCGCACCCTTGCGCTCGGCCCGCTGGAACACGGCGTGCGCCGCGGCGAACTGGGCGTGGGCGCGGGCATCGTCTTCGACAGCGATGCCGCCGCCGAATACGCCGAGTGCCAGCTCAAGGCGCGCTTCCTGACCGGACTGGCGAACGACTTCGAACTGTTCGAAACGATACGCGCGAGCTTCGACGACGGCCCGCGCCACCTGGACGAGCACCTGGACCGCATCGGCCGCTCGTGCGCCTACTTCGGCTTTCCATTCGAGCGCGAGGCAGCGAAGGCGCTGGTGGTGGACGCCTGCCTGGCGCTCGGCCCTGGCCTGCAGCGCGTGCGCCTGTCGGTGAACGCGACCGGCGAAGCCAGGGTGCAGGCAGCCCCGCTGGGCGAGACGCCGCGCGAACCGGTGCGCGTGCTGCTGTCGGACCAGCCGACCGACTCCGGCGACCTGTTCCTGCGCCACAAATCGAGCATCCGCAGCCGTTACGACGCGGCCTGGAAGGCGGCCGAGGCAAAGGGCGCATTCGACGCACTGTTCTTCAACGAGCGCGGCGAACTGACCGAGGGCGGGCGCAGCAACGTCTTCGTGCGCATCAACGGGCGCTGGTACACGCCGCCGCTGTCCTGCGGCCTGCTGCCCGGGGTGGTGCGCGCGGTGATGCTGGCCGCGCCCGCGTGGAAGGCGTCCGAACGGATCATCACCCGCGCGATGCTGGAGAACGCCGAGGACATCGTCGTCTGCAACGCGCTGCGCGGCCCGCTGCGCGCCGTGCTCGACACCACTACCCGGCTTTCCTGAGCCATGCTTCGGCGCGCGCCGAAGCATGGTGCGCGCTTATGCGGTTATCGTTCCTGCCCTTCCCCACTGAGGACACACGCATGGAACTGATCCGATACCTTGAGCGGTACTTCTTCACGCGCGAGCAGCTGCTGGATCGCTGCGCGATCGAGCTCGCGCAGCTGGCCAAGCTGCAGGCGGCACGCATGGCGCCCGCGCCATCCTACCGGCTGCGGCTGGACATCGGTTGCGACTCCTTCTTCGGCCCCTGGGCGGGCGCGGCCGCCGCCGACTACTATGCGAAGGGGTACGTGGCCTGGATCGGGCAGCTTGCCGGGCTGGATGGCGAGGCGCAGGCGCGCGCACTGTTCGACCAGCGCTACATGGCGCGGCTGGACCAGCTGCGCGCCGGCGGCATCGCACCAGGGGCGCCGGCATTCGCCAGCGAAGAACACCTGCGGGCGGAATGGTCCGCCTTCCTCGACGGCACCTACGGCCTGTGCACGGTGTCGGGCCTGCCCGAGGATATCGCCGCCAAGGAGGCGGCGGTCACGGTGATCAACGAGACCGCGCCGGCGGCAGCCACGGACGCGCTGGCAAAAGCGCGCCTGCGCACGGCGGTCGACCTGCTCGACAGCGTGGCCGCGCCCTTTGCCCCGCACGAGGTGGCGCGCAGCTCGCGCCAGCGTTACGTGAACGCGATGCGCGAGGCGCACAGGCTGTGAATCAGGCAGCCAGCTTCTGCATCTCCCAGTACAGGTCGGACTTGCCTTCAAAGCCGATGCCCGGCAGGTCCGGCATCGTGATGAAGCCGTTTTCGACCTTGACCCCATCGGGGAAACCGCCGAACGGCTGGAACAGGTCCGGGTAGGACTCGTTGCCGCCCAGGCCCAGGCCGGCCGCGATGTTCAGCGACATCTGGTGGCCGCCGTGCGGGATGCAGCGGCTGCGCGACCAGCCGTGCTGGTGCAGCATGTCGAGCGTGCGCAGGTACTCGACCAGGCCGTACGACAGCGCGCAGTCGAACTGCAGCCAGTCGCGGTCGGGACGCATGCCGCCGTAGCGGATCAGGTTGCGCGCGTCCTGCATCGAGAACAGGTTCTCGCCGGTGGCCATCGGCTTGTCGTAGTAGTTGCGCAGGGTCGCCTGCAGTTCGAAGTCGAGCGGGTCGCCCGCCTCCTCGTACCAGAACAGGTCGTACTGCGACAGCGCCTTGGCGTACCGGATCGCGGTGTCCAGGTCGAAGCGGCCGTTGGCGTCCACCGCCAGCTTCTGCCCGTCCTGCAGCACCGACAGGATCGAGTCGATGCGGCGCAGGTCCTCGTCGAGCGAGGCGCCGCCGATCTTCTTCTTGACCACCGTGTAGCCGCGGTCGATGTAGCTCTTCATCTCGTCCTTGAGCTTTTGGTGATCCTGGCCCGGATAGTAGTAGCCGCCGGCCGCGTACACGAACACCTTGCGCTCCGGCGTGCCGTTGCCGTAGCGCTCGGCCAGCAACTGGAACAGCGGCTTGTCCGCGATCTTGGCCACCGCGTCCCACACCGCCATGTCGATGGTGCCGACCGCGACCGACCGTTCGCCGTGGCCGCCGGGCTTCTCGTTGGTCATCATCGCCGCCCAGATCTTGTGCGGGTCCAGGTTCGCGCCGGTTTCGTCCAGCAGCAAGGCCGGGTCGGCATCGAGCACGCGCGGGATGAAGCGCTCGCGCATCAAGGTGCCCTGGCCGTAGCGGCCGTTCGAATTGAAGCCGTAGCCGATCACCGGTTTGCCGTCCCTGACCACGTCGGTGACGACCGCCACCAGGCTCAGGTTCATTTTCGAAAAGTCGATGTAGGCGTTGCGGATCGAAGAGCTGATCGGCACGGTCTTTTCGCGGATTTCTACGATTCTCATGGTGATCTTTAGCGATGACGGAAAGACCCAAGCATAGGCCCGCAGGGCGGTTTTATAATGTCGGTATTTTCATAAGAGTTTTCACCCAAAGTGAAAAGCGATAGCGCATCCGAACTCGAATTCTTCGTGCTGGTGGCACGCCACAGCAGCCTGTCGGCCGCCGCGCGCGCGCTCGACCTGACCCCGCCGGCGGCCAGCAAGCGGCTGGCACAAATGGAGCAGCGGCTTGGGGTGCAGCTGGTGAACCGGACCACGCGCAGCATCGGCCTGACCAGCGAAGGCGAAACCTACCTGCGGCACGCCACCCGTATCCTGGCCGAGATCCGCGAGATGGAAGACGCCGTCTCGCTCGGCCGCAGCGCGCCGCGCGGGCTGCTGCGCGTGAATGCCACGCTCGGCTTCGGCCGCACCACGATCGCGCCGCTGATCTCACAGTTCGCCCGGCGCTATCCGGAGGTCGAGGTGCAGGTGGAGGTGACGGACCGCCCGGTGGACCTGGTCGAAAGCGGCTTTGATCTGGCGATCCGCTTCGGCACCCTGCCCGACCGGCGGCTCAACGCACGCCGCATCATGTCCAACCGCCGCTTCCTGTGCGCCTCGCCAAAGTACCTGGAACGCCACGGCACGCCGCGCACGCTGGCCGACCTGGCGCAGCACCGCTGCATCATCCACCGCCAGAACGACGACGCCTATGGCATCTGGCGCTTCATTCACAAGGACCACACCGAGGTGGTGAAGGTGCACGGCAGCCTGTCGAGCAACGACGGCGACATCGTGCTGGGCTGGGCGCTGGACGGCCACGGCATCCTGATCCGCTCGGAATGGGACGCGGCCAGGTACCTCGAGAGCGGCCGCCTGCGCATCGTGCTGCCCGCGTTCGAGCTGCCCTCGGCCGACCTGTTCGTCTACTACGCAGGCGGGCGCGCCAACCAGCCGGTGCGCACACGCGCGTTCATCGACTTTTTGGTCGAGCACTTCCGCAAGGGCCAATCGTAGGGTGGGCAGGTCTCCTGCCCACGCGTTCACTCCAAGCGTGCGTCCCCGGTCGCTTGCGTGACCTGCTACCGCTGGTTGAACGCGTGGGCAGGAAAACCTGCCCACCCTACATTGCAACGCACAAAAAAGAAAAACCGGCCGCGAGGGCCGGTTTTTAGCTTTTGCTGGAAGCTATGTTTAATCGTTAAATCAGAACCTGTATCCCACCCCCACACCAATGAGCAGCGGATCCACTTTGACGTCGCTTGCGCGCGCGCCCGAGATGTTCACATCGCTGCGGATCTGGACTTTTTTCACGTCCAGGTTAATCGACCAATTCTTGTCCAGTTTGAAGTCCACGCCAGCTTGCAGGGCGAGGCCAACGCTATCGTGCTCGAGGCGGCCAGCGCCGTTCAGCAGGTTCACGCTCGACAGCAGCGTGTAGTTCACGCCCGCGCCGACGTACGGGTTGATGTCGGCGCCCGGCAGGAAGTGATACTGCGCCAGCAGGGTCGGCGGCAGCTGCTTGAACGTGCCGATCTTGGCGCCGTCCAGGGTCACGTCATGCTTCTGCGGGTAGGTCAGGATCAGTTCAGCCGAGATGTTCGGCGTGAAGAAATACGAAACGTCGACTTCGGGAATGGTCTTGTTGCTGACATGGATGCGGTCAGCCGCGCCAACGCCACCAACAGGCGCGGACTCGTTGGCCGGATCGATGTACACGGCACGTGCGCGTACCAGCCACGGCGATTCCTGCGCCATCGCAGCGTTCACGCCCATCAGGCCGATCATTGCAACCATCACTTTCAGCATCGACTTCTTCATTTCACTTACCTCTTTTATGTCGTTGTATGAATGAGATGTAGGATATTGATGCGGCGCAATAAAATCGTTGATGTGCATCAAAATTCTCACCCCCAGCCGGGGGGGATCGGCGCCACTGCGAATTTGGCAGGAACAACGCGGGCTAGAATTTCCGATTTGAAATCGACCCACCACCAAGGAGTCACCGTGCCCTCGCTCAAACCGCTCGCCATCGCCGCCACCGGCCTGTTCGCGCTGACCTCTGCGTCTGCCGCGGAGATCGTCCAGAAAGTGAAGCCGCCTGTCAGCCAGGCCTACATCGACCTGGCCACCTTCAACGGCGGCGCGCCGATGGCGCCCGCCGGCGGCATGGGCGGCATGCTCGGCGGCCTGTTTGGCGGCGGCAAATCGAATGACCGCGGCAACAGTTTCGGCCAGACCCAAGGCCAGGCCCAGGGGCGCTGGATGGACGTGACCCTGCTGACCCGCCACAACAAGGAGCTGAAGACCGCGACCCAGAGCGTTCCATCCGGCAGCAAGCTGGCCCCGACGCTGAACCTGCTGGCGCCGGAGCCGACCAAAGTGGTGGCGGAATCGCACGTGGCCAGCGAAGGTCCTGGCGAGTTCCAAATGCCGAAAGGGAAGATGTATCTGTACTGGGGCTGCGGCACCGAGGTGCGCAAGGGCCAGCCGCTGGTGATCGATTTCGCCAGGATGGATCCGAAGCAGATGAACCAGTTCTTCCAGAACCGCAACGCCATGTTCCGCGTGCCGGAACCGGCGCCGGGCCGCCCGGTGTGGCCGAATAAAAAGGACGACCGCATGCTGCCGGAAGGCGCGAGCATGGCCGGCGAGCACACGTTCGCGGGCGAGGGCGTGGTCGATGGCTTCAAGTTCAACATCGACGCTGCGCACGACCTGATGCCGGCCGTGGAAGCGACGCGCAGCGACGATGCCAGGGGCGTGCTGTTCAAGTGGAAGCCGATGCAGCAGGCCACCGGCTGGTTCGTGCAGGCGATGGGCATGCGCGACAGCGCCGCCGCCGGCAACGGCGACATGGAGATGGTGTACTGGACCTCGAGCGAGCTGCCGGACATGGGCATGGGCCTGGTGAACTACCAGCCGGACAGCTCGATCGCCAAGTGGCAGAAGGAAAAGGTGATCCTGCCCGCGAGCACCAGCGAATGCGCGGCGCCGAAGGAAGCGGTCAGCGCGATGGCGATGTCGCGCGTGATCGCTTACGGCGACGAGCTGAACATGGCCTATCCGCCGCGCCCGAAGGATCCCAGGATCGACTGGGAGCCGCAATGGGAGGTCAAGGTACGCCGCAAGTCGGTCGCCTCCTTGACCCCGGGCATGGGCTCGATGATGGGGGCGGCGATGGCCGGCCATGCGGACGACGAGGACAAGGCCCCGGCGCCACGGCAGGCGCTGGCACAGCCACAACGCGAGCAGCAACAACCGCAGCCGGACAAGCCGGCCTCGTCGGCGGCGGTGGAGGCGATCAAGAGCAGCGCCTTCGACCTGTTCAAGAATGTCCTGCAGCGCAAGGCCGAGGACGCGCTGTCGCGCTAACGCGGTTAATGACGCCGGGCCCGGCCCTAGAGCGTGAGCGAGTAGTGGTAATACTGTTCGTCACGCACCCAGCCTTCCGACTCGTAGAGCGCCTGAGCTTTTTCGTTGTTGATGCCGGTTGACAGCGACAGGCGCAGAGCACCCTTGCCACGGGCGTACTCGGCCGCCGCATGCATCAACGCGCGCGCGACGTTGCCCCGGCGTGCCTCGGGCGCGACAAACAGGTCGTTGAGCACATAGACGCGGCCCGCTGACACCGACGAGAACGACGGGTACAGCTGGACGAAGCCGACTGCCTGCCGGTCCTTCTCGGCCACGAAAACGGCCGACTCCCCTTTGGCGAGCCGCTCGCTGATGAAACGCTCGGCCAGGCCGGCGTCGGCGGGTTTGCCGTAGAACTGGCGATAGGCATCGAACAGGGGCGCAACGGCTGGCACGTCGGCCAGTTGCGCTGGTCGGACAATGATCATGTGGTGTCTCCGGACAGGTGGCGGTCGTCAATGCGTGACCGAATCTTATTTTTCGGTAATTATAAGAGCCGCACGCGCGCCCTGCCGAGATGTATTCACATGGCCAGCGCCTGCTCGATCTTGCTGACGAATTCCTTGTCTTCCGGCGCGATCTTGCTGGGGAAGTATTCGATCGTCTTGCCCTGGCGGTCAATCAGGTATTTGGTAAAGTTCCACTTCGGCGCCTGACCGGTGATTTTGGTCAGTTCAGTGTGCAGCGGATTGGCCTGGCCACCGATGACCGAGCTCTTGGCGAACATCGGGAACTTGACGCCGTAGGTGTTGTAGCAAAAGTCGGCGATTTCCTTGGAGTTGCCCGGCTCCTGCTCGCCGAAGTCGTTCGACGGGAAGCCGAGCACGACCAGCCCGCGCGGCGCGTATTTGGCGTACAGCTCTTCCAGCCCCTTGTACTGCTTGGTGAAGCCGCAGTAGCTGGCCGTGTTCACCACCAGCACCACCTTGCCCGCGTACTGGCACAGGTCCTGCGGCGCATCGTCCTGCAGGCGGTTGAAGGTGTGGCGCAGCACCGCCGGGCAGCTGGCCGCGGGCGCCGCTACGGCCACCGGGGCCTCCGACGTCGTCCCCGCGAAGGCGGGGACCCATAGAACGCTAGCCATACCACCCAGCAGCAGCCCAGAAACCAGTTTCTTCATCTCCGTCCCCCTTGTTGTGATGCTCAGGCGCCCAGCGCCCGATGCTCGATCTTCATGCAGCGGTTCATCACCACTTCCAGCCCCGCCGCACGCGCCAGGTCGGCCGCCGACTGGTTCTCGATCCCCAGTTGCATCCACAGGCAGCCGGCGCGCACCGCGATCGCATCCTTGGCCAGCGGCGGAATGTCTTCCGACTTGCGGAAGCAATCGACGATGTCGATGCGTCGGCCGAGCGGCGCCAGGGCGTCGGCCGCTTCCTGCAGGCTCGCATACACCGTTTCGCCCAGGATCTGCTGCCCGGCATACACCGGGTTGACCGGCACGATGCGGTAACCGTGCTGCTGCAGGTAGTGCGCCACCTCGTTGCTGGCCTTTTCCGGGTTATTCGACAGGCCGACTACGGCGATAGTGTGGCTCTCCTGGAGGATTTGCGGAATGGTTTTCATGTGACGTTGGCGATCAATGGTATCGGCCATTAGCTTAGCAGGTTTGCATCGCGCGCTGGCGCGGGCTTTGCCGATTTGCCATGTCGAGCAGAAATGTGAAAAGATGCCTGCTGATTCCTTCACCGAGCCATCCCCATGTCCGTCAAGAAAACCTTCGCCACTGCCGCGCTGTGCCTGCTGTTTGCCAGTGCCGCCGGCGCCGCGCCTGCCCTTGCGGACGTCGAGCGCAGCATCGTTGCCGTGTCCGCGTGGGGCGGCACGCCTGCCGATCCCGCCCTCGCGCGCAAGCAGACCGTCAGCTACATCACCCTGCATCACCAGGGCGAGCCCTTCCCCGAGGGCAAGGATCCGGTCCAATACCTGCGCAACCTGCAGGCCTGGTCGCGCAGCACCAAGCACTGGCTCGACATTCCCTACCACTACATCATCGACCTTGACGGCAAGATCTACGCCGGCCGCGACATCCAGTACGCCGGCGACACCAATACCGAATATGACCCGATGGGCCATGCGCTGATCGAGGTGGTGGGCAATTTCGAGGAAGTGCAGCCGAACCAGAAGCAGCTCGACGCCGTCGTCGACCTGATGGCGATGCTGGCGGCCAAGTACCATGTGCCGCTCGACCGCATCGCCAGCCACCGCGACTATTCCGCCCAGACCGTCTGCCCGGGCAAGAACCTGTACCGCTATGTGCAGGAAGGTTATTTCCGGCACCGCGTGGCGCAGCGGCTGGCCGCGCAGTAAGCGCCCACTTTCATTCTTCGAAAGGCTTTCATGATCCGCCCTATCCCGATGCTGTTGGCAGGACTGTTCATTTCCGCGTCATGCGCGGCGGCGCCGGCCACGCCGTCCGACGACCTGGCGCTGCAGCACGCCAAAGCGCTGCTGGCGCGCGTGCCGCTGGTGGACGGCCACAACGACCTGCCGTACATCATCCGCGAGCATCCCAAGTACCACGGGGACGTGGCGGGCTACGACCTGCGCCAGCATACCGACGGCGAGACCGACATCGCGCGCCTGAAGGCGGGCGGGGTGTCGGCGCAGTTCTGGAGCGTGTACGTGGACGGTGCGCTCAAGAGCGGCTGGGCGCGCACCCAGCTCGAACAGATCGAGCTGACCAAGCGGATGATCGCGCGCTACCCGGACAGCTTCATGCTGGCCACGACCAGCGCGGACATCATGAAAGCCAAGCGCGCCGGCAAGGTGGCCAGCTTCCTGGGCATGGAGGGCGGCCACGTCATCGAAAACAGCCTGGGCGCGCTGCGCGCTTACTACGACATGGGCGTGCGCTACATGACGCTGACCCACAACGTCACCCTCGACTGGGCCGACGCGGCAGCGGACGAGCACCGGCACGGCGGCTTGACGCCGTTCGGCAGGGAGGTGGTGCGCGAGATGAACCGGCTCGGCATGCTGGTGGACCTGGCCCACGTGAGCACCGACGTCATGCAGCAGGCGCTGGACGTGAGCGAGGCGCCGGTAATCTTCTCGCACACCGGCGCGCGGGCGCTGGCGCCGATCGAGCGCAATGTGCCGGACGAGGTGCTCAAACGCATGCCGGCCAATGGCGGCGTGGTGATGGTCTACTACGTACCGGAATTCCTGAACAAGCAGGCGCTGGCGTGGAGCGACGAGCTGAAAAAACGGACCCCGAAAGGCGCCAGCCCCGCCGACAAGAAGGCCATCTACGAGGCCTACCTGAAGGAGGCCGGGCCGCTCCCGCGGGTGACGGTGACGGATGTCGCCGACCACATCGAGCACATCGCCCGCATCGCCGGCAAGGACCACGTGGGCATCGGCGCCGATTACTGCGGCGGCAACGATCCGGAAGGGCTCAAGGATGTCTCGACCTATCCGGTGCTGTTCGCCGAGCTGATCAAGCGCGGGTGGAACGATGCGGACCTGGCGAAACTGGCCGGCGGCAACCTGATCCGCGCATTTGCCAAGGCCGAGCAGGTAGCGGCGCGCCTGCAGAAGGAGCGCCAGCCGAGCCTGGCGACGGTGGAGCTGGCAACTACCCGCTGAAACCACCCCCACCGTCGTCCAGGCGCACGCCGGGACGACGGCTGTTATTCAACCACGATCGGCTTGAGCGCGGTCGCCCCGCCCACCGCATTGCCGACCGCCTCCCACCAGATCGGGTCGTGCAGTTGACCCTGCTTTGACGGCAGGATCGAGAAGCGCTCCCATTCGGCGCAGGCGTCGCGGTCGGCCACCACCTCGCCGCCGTAGCGGGTTTCCTGGCCGGGCGGCTGCGCGCACAGCCATTTGCCGTGTGCGCTCTTCAGGCCAATGTGGAACAGGTCGCCCGCCGCGTGCAGGGTCCACTTCTCCCATTCGTCCGCCTTCGGGCGATTGCAGATCGCCCGCCCATCCGGTTCGGCCGACAGCCACAGCCTGGACTTCTCGTTCTGCAGCGACAGCCGGCCGTCGGCCCAGACGTAGACGTTCCAGCGCTCCTCGTCCCCGGCCCTGGCCAGTTCGGTGACCGCATGCATGACGCCGGTGGTGTGGGCCTGCAACAGACGGTCGTGCGCACTCAGGATCAGAAACTGGCCGGCAAGCGTGGTTTGCATACGGTTCCCCTTCGAGAGAAAGTGATCGGATGCAACAGTAAAGCGCATTAGGGCCGCGTTCGCCTTATGCCGGCTCAAGCGGCGGCCCGGTCCTTATTTGCCGCTGATATAGGCCTTCATCTGCTCGAATGCCGGCTTGTACGCGTTGCGGCGCGTGACGGCAAAGGCGTAGGCGCGGTGCTGGCTCGGCACATAGAAGGCAGCCGTGCCCCAGAAGCCGCTGTGCCAGTACGCTTTCACGCCATTTGCCTCGTACTCGAAAATGCCCATGCGATACTGGCTGTCCGCCGGGAGACCCTGGTTCGACAGCATCAGCTGCAAAGTCTCCGGATGCTTGAAGACCTTGCCTTCGAACAGGTCATACAGAAACCACGCCAGGTCGCGCGGGTCGGCCACGATGCCGCCGCCACCGTACATGTCGAGCGACGGATTCCAGCCGTAGGTATCGCGGCCGTCATCAAACAACTGGTGCGCGCGCGGCCCGGCCTGCGGCGCCGCCGGCTCCTGCGTTTCCCAGTACGTGCTCTTCAAGCCGAGCTTTTCATAGCCGAGGATCTCGTGGACCGCCCGCGCCAGCGGCTTGCCGGTCAGGCGCTCGATGATGTTGCCCAGCAGGCAGTAGCCGTCGTCCGAGTAGTAGAATTTTTCGCCGGGCTTGCCCACCGGGTCGGTCCAGCGCACCAGTGCGTCGAGCGTGCTCTCGCGCGTCCACGCGGTCTCGGGGTGGGTCGCCAGCAGCTCGCCGAATTGCTTGCTGTTGGTGTGGTCGGCAATGCCGGCCGTGTGCGTCAGCAGCTGGCGCACGGTGATGTGCGCGGTGTCGTAGCCGTCCTTGTCCAGCGCGGCAATGGTGGCCGGGTCCACGTAGTCGCGGATGCTCGCGTCCAGCTTGATCTTGCCGTCTTCCCACAGGCGCAGCACGGTGGCCGCCACGTAGGTCTTGGTGTTGCTGGCGACGCGGAAGGTGGCGTCCGGCCGCAAGCCTTCATTGCCCGTGACCGATACCGACGAGGTGACGCCACCGTGCGGCTCCCGGCCGACCATTGCGATGGAAATGCTGCCGGGCACGGGGGTGGCCGCGAACTTTGCATTGAGAGCATCCAGCGGACCTTGCGCCCACACCGCGCCGGCCATCCACATTGCGCCGACGAGGACTACCGCTTTTGTTCTTTTCATTCCTTATCTCCTCCGAACGTACATATAAAAAAAGGGCAGCCGAAGCTGCCCCTTTGTATTGCTGCGTGAAGCTCAGCGCTTGGCGCGCAGCTTCTGGATCGCTGCCAGTTGCGCGATTGCCGCGGCCAGTTCGGCCTGGGCTTTCGCGTAGTCGATCGCTGCGTCCTTGTTCTGCATCAGCTCTTCGGCCCGTTTCTTGGCTTCCTGTGCTTTTGCTTCGTCAAGGTCGTGGCCGCGGATCGCGGTGTCGGCCAGAACCGTCACGCGGTTCGGCTGCACTTCGAGGATGCCACCGGCGACGAAGACGAACTCCTCGTCGCTACGGCCGGCCACCTGGATACGTACGGCACCCGGCTTGACGCGCGTGATCAGCGGGGTGTGCTTCGGGTAGATACCCAGCTCACCCGCTTCACCCGGCAACGCGACGAATTCGGCTTCACCCGAGAAGATCGAGTCTTCGGCCGAGACGACGTCAACGTGGATAGTGTTTGCCATGGTTGTCCTTCAGTGTGAAGATGCCGACTTAGGCAGCCAGTTTCTTGGCTTTTTCGATGGCTTCCTCGATCGTGCCGACCATGTAGAAGGCCTGCTCCGGCAGATGGTCCAGTTCGCCCGACGCGATCATCTTGAAGCCCTTGATCGTGTCTTTCAGCGAAACGTACTTGCCCGGCGAGCCGGTGAACACTTCCGCGACGTGGAACGGCTGCGACAGGAAACGCTGCATCTTACGTGCGCGTGCCACCACCAGCTTGTCTTCCGGTGCCAGTTCGTCCATGCCCAGAATCGCGATGATGTCGCGCAGTTCCTTGTAGCGCTGCAGGGTGCCCTGGACCGAGCGCGCGGTCTCGTAGTGCTCCTGGCCCACGACCAGCGGGTCCAGCTGGCGCGAGGTCGAGTCCAGCGGGTCCACTGCCGGGTAGATACCGAGCGAAGCGATGTCACGCGACAGCACGACGGTCGAGTCCAGGTGGGCGAAGGTGGTTGCCGGCGACGGGTCGGTCAGGTCGTCCGCAGGGACGTACACGGCCTGGATCGAGGTGATCGAACCGGTCTTGGTCGAGGTGATGCGCTCTTGCAGGCGGCCCATTTCTTCGGCCAGGGTCGGCTGGTAGCCCACTGCCGACGGCATACGGCCCAGCAGTGCCGACACTTCGGTACCGGCCAGCGTGTAGCGGTAGATGTTGTCGACGAAGAACAGCACGTCCTTGCCCTGGTCGCGGAACGATTCCGCGATGGTCAGGCCGGTCAGCGCCACGCGCAGGCGGTTGCCCGGCGGTTCGTTCATCTGGCCGTACACCATCGCCACTTTCGAGTTGCCCAGGTTTTCCAGGTCCACGACCTTGGAATCGGCCATCTCGTGGTAGAAGTCGTTACCTTCACGGGTACGCTCACCCACGCCGGCGAACACGGACAGGCCCGAGTGCGCTTTTGCGATATTGTTGATCAGTTCCATCATGTTCACGGTCTTGCCCACGCCGGCGCCGCCGAACAGGCCGACCTTACCGCCTTTGGCGAACGGGCAGACCAGGTCGATCACCTTGATGCCGGTTTCCAGCAGTTCCTGCGACGGCGACAGCTCGTCGTAGGTCGGGGCGGCACGGTGAATCGATGCGGTGTGCTCGAGGCTGACCGGACCACGTTCGTCGATCGGGTTGCCCAGCACGTCCATGATGCGGCCGAGGGTGGCCGGGCCAACCGGCACCGTGATCGGCGCGTTGGTGTTCTTGATCAGCATGCCGCGACGCAGGCCTTCCGAGCTGCCCAGCGCAATGGTACGAACCACGCCGTCGCCCAGCTGCTGCTGGACTTCCAGGGTCAGTTCGGAGCCTTCCATTTTCAGTGCGTCGTATACCTTGGGCATGGCGTCGCGCGGGAATTCCACGTCGACCACTGCGCCGATACACTGAACGATTTTGCCATCAGCCATGTTCGTTCCTTCAGTAATAGTTAAATTCTTGTTTAGACGGCCGCTGCACCAGCGACGATCTCGGAGAGTTCTTTGGTAATCGCCGCCTGGCGGGTCTTGTTGTAGACCAGCTTCAGCTCACCGATCACGTTACCTGCGTTGTCGCTTGCCGCCTTCATGGCCACCATGCGCGCCGACTGCTCGGACGCGAGGTTTTCGGCCACTGCCTGGTAAATCAGCGCCTCGACGTAGCGCACCAGCAGTTCATCGATCACGGTTGCAGCGTCCGGCTCGTACAGGTAATCCCAGGCGTGGGATGCCTTGTCCGCTTCCAGCTGCTTGGCCGGCAGGGGGAGCAGCTGCTCGACCACCGGCTCTTGCTTCATGGTGTTGATGAACTTGGTGTAGCACAGGTAGACCGTATCGAGCTTGCCTTCCTGGTAGGCGTCGAGCATGACCTTGACCGGCCCGATCAGCTTTTCCAGGTGCGGGGTATCGCCCAGCTGCACGGCCTGTGCGGCGATCTTGACGCCGATCCGCTGCAGGAAACCGAGGCCCTTGTTGCCGATGGCGACAGCTTCGATGCGGTTGCCGGCGGTTTCGAGCTCGCGGCTCTTTTGCGTGACCTGGCGCAGCACGTTGGTGTTCATGCCGCCGCACAGACCTTTATCGGTCGTGACGACGATGAATCCGACGGCCTTGGCATCCGTGGTCTTGGCGCGGGCCATGAACGGGTGCGTGTACTCCGGGTTTGCGGTGGCCAGATTGGCGGTGATGTTCCGAATCTTCTCACTGTACGGACGGGCGGCGCGCATCCGGTCCTGCGCCTTGCGCATCTTGGACGCGGCGACCATTTCCATCGCCTTGGTGATCTTCTTCGTATTCTCTACGCTCTTGATCTTGCCACGTATCTCTTTGCCTGCTGCCATGAGTCCTTCCTTCTTGGACTGCCGCACCGTTCACCGGCGCGGCGATCCAAACGTGACGTGATTAGAATGCGCCCGACTTCTTGAAGTCGCCGATCGCGGCAGCCAGCGCTGCTTCGCCATCCTTGTCCAGCGCCTTGGTCTGTTCGATCTTGGCGAGCAGGTCGGCGTGCTTGGTCTTCATGTACGAATGCAGACCAGCTTCGAACGGCAGCACTTGCTTGACGTCGATGTCGTCGAAGTAGCCCTTGTTCACGGCGAACAGCGACACGGCCATCAGCGAGATCGGCAGCGGCGAGTATTGCGGCTGCTTCAGCAGTTCGGTCACGCGTGCACCGCGGTCCAGCTGCTTGCGGGTCGCTTCGTCCAGGTCCGATGCAAACTGCGCGAACGCAGCCAGCTCGCGGTACTGTGCCAGGTCGGTACGGATACCGCCGGACAGGCCCTTGATGACCTTGGTCTGGGCAGCGCCACCGACGCGCGACACCGAGATACCCGCGTTAATTGCAGGACGGATACCGGCGTTGAACAGCGAGGTCTCCAGGAAGATCTGGCCGTCGGTAATCGAAATCACGTTGGTCGGAACGAAGGCCGACACGTCGCCTGCCTGGGTTTCGATGATCGGCAGTGCGGTCAGCGAGCCGGTCTGGCCCTTGACGGCGCCATTGGTGAACTTCTCGACGTAGTCGGCGTTCACGCGAGCGGCACGCTCCAGCAGACGGCTGTGCAGGTAGAACACGTCGCCCGGGTAAGCTTCGCGGCCCGGCGGGCGGCGCAGCAGCAGCGAGATCTGGCGGTAGGCGACTGCCTGCTTGGACAGGTCGTCGTACACGATCAGCGCGTCTTCGCCGCGGTCGCGGAAGTATTCGCCCATGGCGCAGCCGGAGTAGGCGGCGATGTACTGCATGGCTGCCGATTCCGAAGCGGAAGCGGCCACGACGATGGTGTACTCCATCGCGCCGTGCTGCTCGAGCGAGCGCACGATGTTCTTGATGGTCGAGGCTTTCTGGCCGATCGCAACGTAGATACAGGTCATGTTCTGACCCTTCTGGTTGATGATCGCGTCCACGGCCACGGCCGACTTACCGGTCTGGCGGTCGCCAATGATCAGCTCGCGCTGGCCACGGCCGATCGGCACCATCGAGTCGATTGCCTTCAGGCCGGTTTGCATCGGCTGCGACACGGACTCACGGGCGATCACGCCCGGGGCGATCTTTTCGATCGGGGCGGTCAGGGTGGCGTTGACCGGGCCCTTGCCGTCGATCGGCTGGCCCAGCGCGTTGACGACGCGGCCACGCAGTTCCGGACCGATCGGCACTTCCAGGATGCGGCCGGTGGTCTTGACGGTGTCGCCTTCCGAGATGTGCTCGTAGTCACCCAGCACCACGGCGCCGACCGAGTCGCGCTCCAGGTTCATTGCCAGGCCGAAGGTGTTACCCGGGAACTCCAGCATCTCGCCCTGCATCACGTCCGACAGACCATGGATGCGGCAGATGCCGTCGGCAACGGAGATCACCGTGCCTTGATTACGAACATCAGCCTGACCCTCGAGACCCTGGATGCGGCTCTTGATCAGTTCGCTGATTTCAGATGGGTTAAGTTGCATGCTAACTCCTAATAGTTTCTTGATGCGTAGGGCAAGGGCGCGGCGCGCCGGTGTCTCGTGCGACTCAGGCGGTCAGCGCAACCTGCATCTGCTGCAGCTTGGCGCGAACCGAGGTATCGAGCACTTCGTCACCGACGACCACGCGCACACCACCGATCAGCGAAGGGTCCACTGTTACCGTTGGGTTCAGCTTGCGGCCAAATTTCTTTTCCAGAGTGGCAACCAGCTGCGACAGCTGGCCGGCAGAGATCTCGAACGCGCTATAGATAGTCGCGTCGGCGGCACCTTCCTGGGCGTTTTTCAGTACCTGGAACTGGGCGCCGATCTCCGGCAACAGAGCGACACGGCCATTTTCGGCGAGCATCGCGATAAAGTTTTTCGCTTCGGCGTTGAGCGGGGCCTTGACCAGAGACGCAATCGTATCGGCCAGCTGTGCCGGGGTCACGTTCGGGTTGTTGGCGAACTCCTGCACATCGGGATTGGCGCCGATCAGGGCCAGTTCACCGACGATATTGGACCAGGCCGCCATGTCGCCGTTTTGGGCGACACGGAACAGCGCTTCAGCGTAGGGGCGGGCGACGGTTGCGAGTTCAGCCATGATCAGAGCTCGGTCGACAGTTGGGCCAGCAGGTCGGCGTGCGCTTGCGGGTTGATCTCGCGCTTGAGGATCTGCTCGGCGCCCTTGACGGCCAGGCCGGCAACCTGGCCACGCAGTTCTTCGCGGGCCTTGGTCACTTGCTGCTCGGCTTCCGCCCTGGCTTGTGCGACGATGCGGGCAGCTTCGGCCTGGGCCTGGGCCTTGATCTCTTCGGCAACCAGTTGAGCGCGCTGCTCGGCTTCGGCGATGCGCTTGGCGCCTTCGTCGCGTGCCGAGGCCAGCTCGACCTGGACGCGCTTTTCGGCGGCGGCCATGGCCTGCTTGCCCTGGTCGGCCGCGGCCAGACCTTCAGCAATTTTCTTTGCACGCGCATCCAGAGCGTTCACCACCGGCGGCCAGACGAATTTCGCCACGACCCACGCCAGGATGAAGAACACAATGGACTGCACGAACATTGTAGCGTTTAAGTTCACAGCTTTTTCCTTCTCAGAATGAAATGTGCCGGGCCGGCGGTAAGTACGCGCGGGGCCCGGCTATTCAAGTATCCGGGGATTAGGCGCCGAACGGGTTTGCGAAAGCAAACATCATCGCGATACCAACACCGATCAGGAATGCAGCGTCGATCAGACCAGCCAGCAGGAACATCTTGGTCTGCAGGGTGTTCATCAGTTCAGGCTGGCGGGCCGAAGCTTCGATGTACTTGCCGCCCATCACACCAATACCGATACATGCACCGATAGCACCCAGACCAATGATCAGACCGCAAGCCAGTGCAACAAACGCGACGTTAGTCATCAAAAACTCCTTAGATAATCAAAAAAATGAAAAGTTAAAAAACCAGATACTGCGAAAAACGACGATGCTGCTTAGTGACCTTCATGCGCCTGGCCGAGGTACACCAGCGTCAGCATCATGAAAATGAAAGCTTGCAGCAGCACGATCAGGATGTGGAACACAGCCCAGACCGAACCGGCAAAGATGTGCAGGCCCGACAGCGCCAGGCTTTGCCCCGTGAAGCCCACCCACTGCGCACCCAGCAGGGCGATCAGCAGGAAGATCAGTTCGCCGGCAAACATGTTGCCGAAAAGTCGCATTGCCAGCGAGACGGTCTTGGCGGCGAATTCGATCAGGTTCAGGCCGAAGTTGAAGATCCACAGGGCCGGGTGGGCGCCGAACGGGGCGCAGAACAGCTCGTGCACGAAGCCGCCGGCGCCTTTGATCTTGACGTTGTAGTACAGCATGAGCACCAGCACGACCAGCGACATGCCCAGGGTGCCGTTCAGGTCGGCGGTGGGAACGACGCGGAAGTACGGCTCGCCCAGGCCCAGCTTGCCGGCGGTCCAGGAGAACAGGTCGACCGGCAGGAAGTCCATCGAGTTCATCAGCACGACCCAGACGAACACGGTCAGCGCCAGCGGGGCGATGAACGAGCGGTTGCCATGCACGATCGCCTTGGACTGGTCTTCGACCAGCTCGACCACCATCTCGACGAAGGCCTGGAAGCGGCCCGGCACGCCGGCGGTGGCGCGGCGCGCGGCGGCGATCAGGAAGATCGCGGCGACCGCGGCCAGCAGGACCGACCAGAAGATAGTATCGTAGTGGATAACGGAAAAGTCGATCGGGCCCTGCTGGGCGTGCGATGCGTTGTGGTGCAGGTGGTGCTTGATGTACTCACCGGCGGTGATCGCATGCTCACCGGCGGCGTGTGCTCCCTCAGCAATTTCAGTGGTCATTTCTGGTGCCTAAATAATAAGATGATGTAACTTTTGAGCGCCACGACGAAGCCGCCGATGAGCGCGGGCCAGTTCAAATCGTGGTACAACCAGGCGGTGGCGCCAAGAAAGCCCACCGTCAACGCAATCTTTATAAACTCGCCGACGAAAAATGTCGCCGGACTGGCTGCACCCGGACGGTGCACGCTGGCAAACAGGCGCAGCGCGAACAACGCGTTGGGTACGACACAACACAACCCACCGAGCACGGCTGAAATCATCGCAGGCCATCCCCCCAGCAGTGCGGCCACAAGGCCAGCCAGTGCTGTTGCCATCATTTGCAGGGAGACTATGCGCAGCATTCTTTTGGATTTTTCGCGCTAGCCATGTGAAGCCGGTAACGGTACGGTTGTTACAGTTATCCTGTCGATTATAAGTGTTTATACGGAAGCCAGTCAAACGATTCTGGACGTTGATGGGGCAGGTTTGTGGTGCGAAAAGTTTCGTGTAAGGAAAGATTTTGCACAGCGAAGGTGCATATATCTGTTAACTTACAGGAAACTTGCGGGGGTGGCGAAAAGTGAATTTCCACCCCCTTAAAACCACGTCGTCGCCGCGAAGGCGGGGGCCCACAGACCGCTTGCTCCGGCGCGAAGACATTCAGGCCGCAGGCGGAGCGGACTCAGCATGGGTCCCGGCCTTCGCCGGGACGACGGATCAAGGGACGGCGGGTGTGGATAGGCCGCCTCTTATCAACAAGCTCAGGCGCGCAGGCGCGCCAGCACGCCATCCAGGATATCCAGGTCGGCAAAGTCGATGATCATCTGGCCCCTGCCCTTTGGCCCCATCTTGAACTGGACCGGGGTGGCCAGCTTGTCCGACAGCTCCTCTTCCAGCCGCACGATATCGCCCGGCTTTTCCTTCTGGCGCGGGGCGGCCGCCGGCGCGTCGCGTTCCTCGATCGCGCGCGCGACCAGCTTTTCGGTCTCGCGCACCGACAGGCGCTTGGCAACGACCTGGTTGGCCAGCCCGATCTGGGTGGCGCTGTCCACCGCCAGCAGGGCCCGGGCGTGGCCCATGTCGATGTCGCCCGCCATCAGCATGGTCTGCACCGGGCCGGCCAGGTTAATCAGGCGCAGCAGGTTGGACACGGCGCTGCGCGAGCGTCCCACCGCGTTGGCGGCCTGCTCGTGGGTGAAACTGAAGTCCGAGATCAGGCGCGCGATGCCCTGCGCCTCTTCCAGCGGGTTCAGGTCCTCGCGCTGGATGTTCTCGATCAGGGCCATGGCGGCGGCGGCCTGGTCGTCGACCTCGCGCACCAGCACCGGGATCTCTTCCAACCCGGCCAGCTGCGCGGCGCGGAAGCGGCGCTCGCCGGCGATGATTTCGTAGCGGCCGCCATCCACCGGGCGCACCAGCACCGGCTGCATGATGCCCTGCGACTTGATCGATGCCGCCAGCTCGGCCAGCGCGCCCTCGTCCATGCGCGTGCGCGGTTGGTACTTGCCGGCCTGGAGCTGCCCGACCGGCAGCGCGGACGGGGTGGCGCCGCCCTGGGCCGGCTCCGAGTCGCCACCCAGCAGCGCTTCCAGTCCGCGGCCGAGGCCCTTCATCTTTTTGGTTGCCATGTTGTGTAGTCTTTCCAATTACATTGTCTTGATGCGCTGGACCATCTCGGCGCCGAACGCGATGTAGGCTTGCGCGCCCTTGGACGAGGGATCGAACACCACGCCGGGCATGCCGTAGGACGGCGCCTCGGCCAGGCGCACGTTGCGCGGGATGACGGTCTTGAACACCTTGTCGCCGAAGTGTTCCTCGAGCTGGCTCGATACCTGCTGCGACAGCGTCACGCGCGGGTCGAACATCACGCGGAGAAGGCCGATGATCTTCAGGTCGTGGTTCAGGTTGGCGTGCACCTTCTTGATCGTGTTGACCAGGTCGGACAGGCCTTCCAGCGCGTAGTACTCGCACTGCATCGGGATGATCACGCCGTGCGCCGAGCACAGGCCGTTCAGGGTCAGCATGGACAGCGCGGGCGGGCAGTCGATCAGGATGAAGTCGTAGTCGCCCTCCACCGCGGCCAGCGCGTCCTTGAGGCGGCGCTCGCGGTTGTCCAGCTCGACCATCTCGACTTCGGCGCCGGCCAGCTCGCGGTTGGAAGGCAGCACGTCGAAGCGGCCCGACTCGGAACGCTGGCGCGCGGACGCCACGTCGGCGCTGCCGAGCAGCACCTCGTAGGTGGAGGCCGACAGCCCCGCCTTGTTGATGCCCGCGCCCATGGTCGCGTTGCCCTGCGGGTCCAGGTCGACCAGCAGCACCCGCTGGTTCAGCTTGGCGAGGCCCGCCGACAGGTTGACGGTGGTCGTGGTTTTGCCTACGCCGCCCTTTTGGTTTGCAACGCAAAATATCTTGGCCATGTATCCCTAATCCCTGGACGCAACTGTCTTATAGGTTTAAACCGTTTATATTAACAAAACCATTTGCACGGTTTATACGAAATAAACGGTATAAACTGTTTATACGGTTTACTCTTTTCTACTGCGCTCGCTCGATGAAAACGAGGTGCCGCTCCGCTCCCAGCCTTGGCACCCGCAGGGGCCGCAGCTCGGTTACCTTCCATTCCTGCGGCAGCCTTTGCTGCTCCTCTGCCGGAGCCGTTCCCTTGAGCGCAATGAAGCGCCCGCCCTGGGCCAGCAGGTGTCCCGACCAGTTCACGAAATCCGACAGGTCGGCAAAAGCGCGCGAGGTGATGACATCGAAGTTGTCGCTCACCTGCAGCTGCTCCACCCGCGCCGTGTAGACGGTCACGTTGGTCAGGCCCAGCTCGGCCTTCACCTGGGTGAGAAAGGCGGTTTTCTTGTGCACCGTGTCCACCATCGACACCTTCATGTCGGGCCGGGCGATCGCGAGCACGATGCCGGGCAGACCGCCCCCTGCCCCGACGTCCAGCACGTTGGCAGCGCCCGCGAACGCCGGCACCGCGGCCAGCGAATCGAGCAGGTGGTGGGTCACCATCTGCATCGGGTCGCGCAGGGAGGTCAGGTTGTACACCGAGTTCCACTTGGCCATCAGGGCCAGGTAGTCCATCAGCTGGGCTTGTTGCGCCTCGGAGAGCGAAAGCCCGAGCTCCTTGATGCCATCGGCCAGCACTGCCGCGAGCGCGGCGCGGTCGAAACTTCCTCGCATCAGGCAGCCTCCTCGCCCTGGGTGGTGAAGCCCTTGTAGCCATGCTTTTTCAGGTACACCAGCAGCAGCGAGATCGCGGCCGGGGTCACGCCCGAGATGCGCGAAGCCTGGCCCAGCGTCTCCGGACGCTGCTTGTCCAGCTTCTGACGCACCTCGATCGAGAGGGCGGCGATGTCGTGGTAGTTCACGTCCTGCGGCAGGCGCAGGTTCTCGTAGTGGTCGTGGCGCTCCACTTCGCGCGCCTGGCGGTCGATGTAGCCGGCGTACTTGAGCTGGATTTCGACCTGCTCCTTCACGGCCGGGTCCTCGACACCCGGGCCGGCGAGCTGGCCGCCGTCCACGCCCTGCATCGTCATCAGCTGCTCGTACTGCACGCCGGGCCGGCGCAGCAGGTCGGCAAGCGTGTATTCGCGCTCGATGGCCTGGCCGACCACGCGTTCCGATTCGGCGGCGGCGAGGATGCGCGGGTTGACCCAGGTCGAGCGCAGGCGCTGCAATTCGCGCTCCACCGCCTCGCGCTTGGCCTCGAACGCGGCCCACTGGGCGTCGCCCACCACGCCGAGCCTGCGCCCGGTTTCGGTCAGGCGCATGTCGGCGTTATCCTCGCGCAGCGACAGGCGATATTCGGCGCGGCTGGTGAACATGCGGTACGGCTCGGCCACACCCTGCGTGGTCAGGTCGTCCACCAGCACGCCAAGGTAGGCTTCCGAGCGGCCCGGCGTCCACGCCTCGCGCCCCTGCGTTTGCAGCGCGGCGTTCAGGCCGGCCAGCAGGCCCTGTGCGGCGGCCTCCTCATAGCCGGTGGTGCCGTTGATCTGGCCGGCGAAGAACAGCCCCTTGATGGCTTTGGTTTCGAGCGAGGCCTTCAGGCCGCGCGGGTCAAAGTAGTCGTATTCGATGGCGTAGCCGGGGCGCAGAATGTGCGCGTTTTCCAGGCCGCGCATCGAGCGCACCAGGTTGATCTGCACGTCGAAAGGCAGGCTGGTCGAGATCCCGTTCGGATAGAACTCGTTGGTGGTCAAGCCCTCGGGCTCGAGGAAGATCTGGTGCGACTCCTTGGACGCGAAGCGGTGGATCTTGTCCTCGATCGACGGGCAATAGCGCGGGCCGACGCCCTCGATGACGCCGGTGTACATCGGGCTGCGGTCCAGGCCGTTGCGGATGATCTCGTGCGTCAGGGCGTTGGTGTGCGTGACCCAGCACGGTACTTGCCGCGGGTGCATGGCGGTGTTGCCCATGTACGAAAACACCGGCACCGGATCCAGGTCGCCCGGCTGCTCGGTGAGCACCGAGAAGTCGATACTGCGTCCGTCGATGCGCGGTGGCGTGCCGGTCTTCAGGCGACCTTGCGGCAGTTTGAGCTCCTTCAGGCGCGCCGACAGCGATACCGCCGGCGGATCCCCTGCCCGGCCTGCCGAGTAGTTCTGCAGGCCAACGTGGATCTTCCCGTCAAGGAAAGTGCCTGCGGTCAGGACCACGGCGCGCGCACGGAACTGCAATCCGATCTGCGTCACCGCGCCGACGACGCGGTCGCCCTCGACCATCAGGTCGTCCACAGCCTGCTGGAACAGCCACAGGTTGGGCTGGTTTTCCAGCCGCGAGCGGATGGCCTGTTTGTACAGCAAGCGGTCGGCCTGGGCACGGGTGGCGCGCACGGCCGGGCCCTTGGACGAGTTCAGGATACGGAACTGAATGCCGGACTCGTCCGTCGCGATCGCCATCGCCCCGCCCAGGGCGTCAACTTCCTTGACCAGGTGGCCCTTGCCGATGCCGCCAATGGACGGGTTGCAGGACATCTGCCCGAGGGTTTCGATGTTGTGCGTGAGCAGCAGCGTCTTCTGCCCGGTGCGGGCGGAAGCAAGCGCGGCTTCGGTACCGGCATGGCCGCCACCGACGACGATCACGTCGAATTCAGTAGGAAATAGCATGGTGGAATGTGATGCGAGGAGTACGAGAACGGATTATAGGCGTTTTGCTTGCCTAAATGCCGGGTCGGCAGGAAAACGACTGAAAAATGTTCCACGTGGAACAGGTTTCGGATACGACCCATGTTCCACGTGAAACAGTTTCGAGTGTACAAAAAAAACCCGGCGCGCTGGCCGGGGCTGTTTCACGTGGAACAAACCACTCAGCTGAGGAAGGCAGCGTATGCGGTTTTGACGATGAGCACGGAAACCACAACGAGGAAGAGCTTGCGGACGAAACCCGTTCCATGCTTCAGTGCGAGCCGCGTCCCGACCAGCGAGCCGCCGACCTGGCATACCGCCAGCAAGGCGCCCAGCTGCCAGATCAGGTGACCGCTGTAGCCGAACCAGATCAGCGCCGACAGATTGCTGCCCACGTTGACAATCTTGGCCGCCGCCGATGCACTGAGGAAATCGAAACCGAAAAAGCGGACGAACAGGAATAACAGGAAGCTCCCCGTGCCTGGCCCGAAGAAGCCATCGTAAAAGCCAATTGCTGACCCCAGCGTCATCGCCAGCGTTGCCTCGCGCCAGCCCTGGTGCAGCGGCGCGTGGACCGAACCGAAGTCCTTCTTGCGGAAGGTATAGATCGCCACCGCGACCAGGATGAACGGAAGCAGGCCACGGACGAAATCTGCCGGCACCCGACTCACGGTCCAGGCGCCAGCGAACGAGGCAATGAATGCGGCGATCGCGGCGGGCGCAGCCGTGCTCCATGCAACCGGCACACGCCGTGCATAGCTGATCGCGGCGGAGCCCGTACCAAACACGCTGGCCAGCTTGTTGGTACCCAACAGGGTGGCGGGGACTTCTTTGGGCAGCACGGAGAAGATGGCCGGTATCTGGATCAGGCCGCCGCCACCGACGACGGAGTCGACAAGGCCAGCCAGGAAGGCGGCCCCGCCGAGCAGGGCAAAATCAATCATCAACAACTTTCAAAGAACGGAAGCGGCAATTGTACGGCATGGAAAGCTGGGCCGATGGCATCCTCTTCGGTGTAAGATTTGCCGACAAACTAAAGACCGAGGTGGAGACATATGCACGGTGATACTGCCTACAATTTCAGCACCGTCCCCAACATTCTTTGCGAACCGGGTGCTGCCTCGAACCGCCTCGGCGAGGTGATATCCACACAGTTACCCACAGCCCGCCGGGTGCTCATCGTCACCGATCCGGGACTGCGCAAGGCGGGGCTGGTGAATGCGCCGCAGCGCTCACTGCAGCAGGCCGGGCTGGTGGTGGACGTCTTCCCGGAAGTGAGCGCCGACCCACCCGAGGCCGTCGTGGAAGCCGCCGTCGCCAGGGCGCGCGCCCATGGCGCCGACCTCGTCATCGGCTTGGGCGGGGGCAGCTCGATGGACGTCGCCAAGCTCGCCGCGGCGCTGGCCCGGAACGGCCAGGCGCTGAAGGAAGCCTACGGAATAGGGAAGGTCGAGGGAAAACGCCTGCTGCTGGCGCAAATCCCGACCACGGCGGGAACGGGCTCGGAAGTGACCAACATCGCCATCGTGACCACTGGCACGACCACCAAGATGGGCGTGGTGGCGCCCCAGCTGTATGCCGACCTGGCGATCCTGGACGCGACGCTCACGCTCGGCCTGCCGCCGGCCGTGACCGCGGCGACCGGTATTGACGCGATGGTCCACGCGATCGAAGCCTACACCAGCAAGCACAAGAAAAACCCGATATCCGACATGCTCGCCCGGCAAGCGCTGGCGCTGTTATCCACACAGTTGTTAACAGCCTGCGAGGACGGCCAGAACCTGCGTGCACGGCAGGCGACCTTGCTCGGCGCCTGCCTGGCCGGCCAGGCCTTTTCCAACGCGCCGGTCGCCGCCGTGCACGCCCTCGCCTACCCGATCGGCGGCATCTTCCACGTACCGCACGGGCTGTCCAATTCGCTCGTGCTGCCGCACGTCTTGCGATTCAATATGCCCGCGGCATGCGCACTCTATGCCGAGCTGGCCGAGATCGTCGCGCCTGAGGTAAAGGGCAGCGACGAGGCCCGCGCCGAAGGAATGATTGCTACTTTGCAACATATTGCCGTGCAGACCGGTATCGCCCGGCGCCTGCGCGACGTGGGCATCGGCGCAACCGACCTCGACCGTCTGGCGGACGATGCCATGCTCCAGACCCGCCTGCTGGGCAACAACCCGCGCGAGCTCACCCGCGAGCACGCGCGGGCGATCTACGCCGCCGCGCTGTAGGGCTCGCGCAGGTAGGCCAGCAGCAGGGCGTTGAGCTGGTCCGCCGCGGTCAGCTGCAGCCAGTGGTCCGCGCCCTCGATCCGCTCGTAGCGAAAACCGGCCTGCACGTAGCGGGCTGAATCGCGCATCTGGGCCTCTCCCAGGGCCGGGTCGTGATCGCTCCACACGCCCATTACCGGCACCTGCACCGGTGGCCAGTGATGCGGCAGACCGAGTTTGAGGTTGGCCCGGTAGTAGTTGAGCGCGGCCGTCAGCCGACCCGGGGGACGCAGGTTGCGCCGCCAATGGCCGATCTGGGTACGGTCGCGGGTGAATTTGCGCACAAAGAACCAGTTGCCGGCCTTGAGCGCGTGCTCCGCCAGGCCCGGAATCGCAAAACCGAACACATAGGACATGCGCAGGCGCTGCACGAAGCCGGCGTGCTCCAGCGCCGCCGGATGGCCCGAGGAAAGCGCCACGAACCGCTCCACACGGCCCGGCGCATGCATGCACAGAGACCAGCCGATGATGGCGCCCCAGTCGTGCCCCACCAGCCGCACCTTGCCCAGGCCAAGCACGTCGAGCAGCGCCAGCACGTCGTTACGCAGGTTGTCCAGCGCATACGCCTCCACCGCTTCTGGCGCATCGGTCTTGCCATAGCCGCGCAGGTCGGGCGCGACGGCCCGGAAGCCCGCCTCCGCCAGCGGGCCGATTTGCTTGCGCCAGACAACGTGCGTGTCGGGAAACCCGTGCAGCAACAGCACCGGCGGTCCCTGCCCGGCGCTCACCACGTGCATGTGCAGACCGTTTACGTCGAGAATGACCGATTCTTCAAGCACAGGCGCCCCCGTGTCGAATGGACAGCTCCAGTATTGCGTGGTCCGACGAAGCGATTATTGACGCGCGCCCAGCAGGAAGGGCGCGGCCGGCGGAACCAAGCCGCCGGCCAGTTGTCAGGGGGTCCGGCGCCGGCGCGACGAGGCGGCCCAGGCAGCGCCGATCTCGCCAACAATGCCGCGCCGGAGCAGCAGCACGCACGCCACGAAGATCAGGCCGGTGACGATGCCGACCGATTCGCCCAGCGTGGAGAACCAGTCGATGCCGGTCAGGCCGGCCAGCAGGGTGCCCCAGTCGCCCAGCTTGTTCTCGAGCGCGACAATGAGGAAGGCGCCCAGGATCGGGCCTGCCAGCGTCCCCATGCCGCCCACCAGCGTCATCAGGATGACCAGGCCGGACAGGGTCCAGTGCACGTCCGTGAGCGTCTCGAAGCCCAGCACCACGGTTTTGGTGGCGCCCGCCAGCCCGGCCAGCGCGGCCGACAGCACGAAGGCGAGCAGCTTGTACTTGTCCACATCGTAGCCCAGCGACACGGCACGCGGCTCGTTCTCGCGGATCGCCCCCAGCACCTGCCCGAACGGCGAATGCACGATGCGCACGATCAGCGCGAAACCGGCCACGAAAATGGCCAGCACGACGTAGTACATCGCCAGGTCGTGCGACAGGTCGACCACCCCCAGGAATTTGCCACGCGGCACGCCCTGCAGGCCGTCCTCGCCATGCGTGAACGGCAGGCGCAGCGCCGCAAAGTAGACCATTTGCGCCAGCGCCAGCGTGATCATCGCAAAGTAGATGCCCTGCCGGCGGATCGCGAGCAGGCCCATCACGAGCCCCAGCAGGGCCGCCGCCAGCACCCCCAGCACGATGCCGGCCTCGAACGGCAGGCCCAGCACGGCCAGCGCATGGCCGGTCACATAGCCTGCCGTGCCAAGGAAGGCCGCATGCCCGAACGACAGCAGCCCGGTATAGCCAATCAACAGGTTGAAGGCGCAGGCGAACAGGGCAAAGCACAGCAGCTTCATCAGGAACACCGGATAGCCGACAAAGGGCGCGGCAAGGGCGATGAGCAGTGCGATGGCGTAACCAAGCTTCTTGTTCATCCCTTCCCTCTCACTTCTCTTTGCCAAACAATCCGGCGGGCCGCAGCAGCAGCACGATGACCATCACGACGAACACCACCACCTCCGAGCCTTCGGGGTAATACACCCGCGTCAGGCCCTCGATCACGCCCAGGCCCAGGCCCGTCAGGATCGAGCCGAGGATCGAGCCCATGCCGCCAATGACGACGACCGCGAACACGACGATGATCAGGTTCGAGCCCATCAGTGGCGTGACGTTGATGACGGGCGCCGCCAGCACCCCGGCAAAGCCCGCCAGCGCGACGCCAAAGCCGTAGGTAAGCGTGACCATCAGCGGCACGTTCACGCCGAAGGCTTCGACCAGCTTGGGGTTCTCGGTGCCGGCGCGCAGGTAGGCGCCCAGCCGGGTCTTTTCGATCACGAACCAGGTTGCCAGGCACACGGCGAGCGAGGCGCCGACCACCCAGGCACGGTAATTCGGCAGGATCATGAAGCCCAGGTCGGTGGCGCCGGCCAGTTGCTCGGGCACGTCCAGCGTCTGGCCGGACACGCCGAAGAACGAGCGAAACAGCCCTTCCAGCAGCAGCGTGATGCCGAAGGTGAGCAGCAGGCCGTACAGGTGGTCCAGCTTGTACAGCCAGCGCAGCATGGTCTTTTCGATGACGATGCCGAACACGCCGACCAGGAGCGGGGCCAGCACCAGCATTTCCCAGTAGTTCAGGCCGAACGAGGTCACGCCGATGTAGGCCAGGAAGGCGCCGGTCATGTACAGGGCGCCGTGGGAAAAGTTAATCACGTTGAGCAGGCCGAAGATCACGGCCAGGCCCAGCGACAGCATTGCGTAGAACGAACCGTTGACCAGGCCGAGCAGCAGCTGGCTCATCATGGCCTGCAGGGGGACGCCGAAGATTTCCATAAACAGTTACCGCTAAGGCGTCGTTCCCGCGCCGGCGGGAACCCATGCTGAGCGTGACATCACGCGGCCTATGGGTCCCCGCCTGCGCGGGGACGACGGTTTTTGGGCTACAGGTGCTAACAAGGATTAGCTCGGTGCGGACATCACTTCCACGCCGTGCACTTGCTCTCGGCCTTGGTGGTGTAGGCCTGGTCGCCCGGAATGGTTGCGACCAGCTTGTAGTAGTCCCACGGCCCTTTCGACTCCTTCGGCGACTTCACCTGCATCAGGTACATGTCGTGCACCATGCGCCCGTCCGGACGGATCACGCCGTTCTTGGTGAACATGTCGTTGATCCTGGTCTTCTTCATGTGCGCCATCACCTTGTCGGCGTCATCCGTGCCCACGGCCTTCACCGCGTTCAGGTAGTTCATGGCGGCCGAGTAGTCGCCCGCCTGCACCATCGACGGCATCTTCTTCATCTTGGCGAAGTACTTCTTGGCCCAGGTGCGGCTTTCGGCAGTCTGGTCCCAGTACCAGCCATCGGTCAGGTACATGCCCTGGGTGGTGTTCAGCCCGAGCGTGTGGATATCGTTGATGAACACCAGCAGGCCCGCCAGCTTCATCTTCTTGGTAATGCCGAATTCGTTGGCCGCCTTGGTCGCGTTGATGAAATCGCCGCCCGCGTTGGCCAGGCCCAGCACCTGCGCCTTGGACGACTGCGCCTGCAGCAGGAAGGACGAGAAGTCCGACGCCCCCAGCGGGTGCTTGACGCTGCCCACCACGGTGCCGCCATTGGCCTTCACCACGTCGGCGGTGTCCTTTTCCAGCGACTGCCCGAACGCATAGTCGGCCGTCAGGAAGAACCACGACTTGCCGCCCTGCTTCACCATTGCCGAACCGGTGCCGCGCGCCAGCGCCACCGTGTCATACGCATAGTGGACCGTGTACGGGCTGCACTGCTCGTTGGTCAGCGTCGCGGTGCCCGAGCCGATGGCGATGAACACCTTCTTCTTTTCCGCCGCCACCTTGGCCATGGCCAGGCTGGCGGTCGAGTTGGTACCGCCGATCAACAGGTCGACGCCCTGCTGGTCGAACCACTCGCGTGCCTTGGTGGCGGCGATGTCGCCCTTGTTCTGGTGGTCGGCCACGATGAACTCGATCTTCTTGCCGTTGATGGCGCCGCCCATGTCGGCAATCGCCATCTTGATCGCCTCGGCGCCGCCGTTGCCGTCCACGTCGGCGTACACGCCGGACAGGTCGGTCAGAAAGCCAATCTTGATCGTGTCGTTGGACATCTGGGCCTGGGCCGGCGACAAACCGGCGGCGCAGGCCGCGGCGGCGGCGAGGGCGAGAGCTTTGCGTTTCATGACGTCTCCGTTCTAAGAGTGAGTTGTTGGGCCAGCTTCTTGTTACACGCCGAGCAGCTCGTTGAGCACCGGCATTTTCGAGTTCAGTTCGGGCGCCGCGATCGTCTCGACCACCTGCCCGTGTTCAATCACATAAAAACGGTCCGCCAGCGGCGCGGCAAAGCGAAAGTTCTGCTCCACCATCACGATCGTGTAGCCCTTGGCCTTGAGCGTCGTGATCATGCGCGCCAGCGCCTGCACGATCACCGGCGCCAGGCCTTCCGAAATCTCGTCCAGCAGCAGCAGGCGCGCGCCGGTGCGCAGGATGCGCGCCACCGCCAGCATCTGCTGCTCGCCGCCCGACAGCCGCGTGCCCTGGCTGTGGCGACGCTCGAGCAGGTTGGGGAACATGGCGTAGATCTCGTCCAGCGGCATGGCGGCGCTGCGGTCGGCCAGCATGGGCGGCAGCATCAGGTTTTCTTCGGTCGACAGCGACGAGAAGATGCCGCGCTCCTCCGGGCAATAACCCACGCCCAGATGGGCAATTTTGTGAGTCGGCAGGGCGATTGACTCGACGCCGTGGATCCTGATCGAGCCGGTGCGCCGGCCCGTGAGGCCCATGATCGCGCGCAGCGTGGTGGTGCGCCCGGCGCCGTTACGGCCGAGCAGGGTGACCACCTCGCCCTCGTTCACCGACACATTGATGCCGTGCAGGATATGCGATTCGCCATACCAGGCTTGCAGATCCGAAATTTCGAGCGCGGCCGCCATCAGTGCGCTCCTTGCAGTTCGCCGCCGGCGGTGCCCATGTAGGCCTCCATCACCTGCTGGTTCTTCGATACTTCGGCATAGGTGCCCTCGGCCAGCAGCGCCCCCCGCTGCAGCACCGAAATGCGGTCGCAAATGCCCGCCACCACGCCCATGTTGTGCTCGACCATGAGGATGGTACGCCCTGCCGAAACCTTCTTGATCAGTTCCGTCACCCGGTGCACGTCTTCGTGACCCATGCCCTGGGTCGGCTCGTCCAGCAGCATCAGTTCCGGCTCCATGGCCAGCGTGGTCGCGATTTCCAGCGCGCGCTTGCGGCCGTACGGCAGGTCGGCGGTCAGGGTGTCGGCAAAACCGGCCAGGTCCACTTCGGCCAGCAGCGCCAGCGCCCTGTCGTTGAGCTCGTCGAGCAGGCGCTCGCTGCGCCAGAAATGGAAACTCGTGCCCAGTTCGCGCTGCAGGCCCACGCGCACATTCTGCAGCACCGTCAGGTGCGGAAATACCGCCGAAATCTGGAATGACCGGATGATGCCCATGCGGGCAATTTGCGCCGGTTTGGCCCGGGTGATGTCGTGGCCATTGAACAGGATGTGCCCGGCGCTGGGGACCAGGAATTTGGTGAGCAGGTTGAAGCACGTGGTCTTGCCGGCGCCGTTCGGGCCGATCAGGGCGTGGATGTGCCCGCGCTGCACCTGCAGGTTCACGTCATTGACGGCGGTGAAACCCTTGAACGATTTCGTCAGGTTCCGCGTCTCTAGAATGACGTCGGCCATCGCGTCTCCTCTGCGTACTTTTTATACTATTTTTTGCAATATTTAATAAATAATACACATATCGGCAGGTGCTCACAATACAGCACGGTTAGCGTGGCGGGGGCTTTGGCGCAGACCGTTTGTGCGAATTTTCGCAGGGCTGTCAGGCCATTATCTGCGCCGCGATCTTCTCCGCGATCATCATGGTCGGCGAATTGGTATTGCCGGAAGTGATAAAAGGCATGACCGAGGCGTCGACCACGCGCAGCCTGTCCACACCTTTTACGCGCAGGTCGCTGTCGACAACCGCCATCGGGTCTTCCGCCCTCCCCATCTTGCAGGTGCCAACCGGATGAAAGATCGTGGTGCCGATCAGGCCAGCTGCCTCGGCCAGTTCCTCTTCGGTCCGGTAATGGATGCCGGGCTTGAATTCTTCGGGCTGGTATCTGGCCAGTGCGGGAGCGGCGGCAATCCGGCGTGTCAGCTGGAGCGATTGCGCGGCCACTTTCCTGTCCTGTGCCGTGCTCAGGTAGTTCGGTGTGATTTTTGGCGGCGCAAAGCTGTTGTTGGACGCAATACGGACATGTCCGCGCGATGTGGGGCGCAGGTTGCAGACGCTTGCGGTAAATGCCGGGAACGAATGCAAGGGATCGCCGAATTTTTCCAGCGACAGCGGTTGTACGTGGTATTCGAGGTTGGCCGTCGCCTGGCTGTCGTCCGAACGGGCGAACGCGCCGAGCTGCGACGGGGCCATCGACATGGGTCCGCTCTGGAACAACGCATATTGCAGGCCGATGCGCATCTTGCCGAACCAGTTCGCTGCCGTCGTATTGAGCGTTTTGACACCCTTCACCTTGAACACCATGCGCAGCTGCAGGTGGTCCTGCAGGTTTTCACCAACACCTGGCGCATCGACGAGTGGCTCGATGCCATGCTGGTGCAGCATGGCGGCCGGGCCAATTCCCGACAACTGCAGGATCTGGGGTGAATTGACCGCTCCCGCGCTCAGTAGTGTTTCCCGCCTTGCCGTTGCCGTGAACATGCGGCCACCGCCGCTGAACTGGACGCCACGGCAGACCTTGCCATTGGCGCCCTCTTCGACCAGCAGTTTTTCAACGTGGCACCCGGTCATGATCGTCAGGTTCGTTCGCCTGGAGGCAGGGCGCAGGAAAGCCTTGGCCGTGTTAAGGCGAATGCCACGGCGCTGGTTGACCTCAAAATAGGCGGAGCCGGCGTTATCGCCACCGTTGAAATCGTCCACCTTCATGATGCCGACATGTTCGGCTGCATCGCGAAATGCGTCCAGGATTTCCCACGAAAGGCGTTGCCTCTCGACGCGCCATTCGCCACCCGCTCCGTGGATCGCATTCACACCGCCGTGGTGGTCCTCGCTTTTCATGAAGATTGGCAGGACGTTATCCCAACGCCAGGATGCATCGCCGGTGATGTCGGCCCAACGATCGTAATCGCTGCGCTGGCCACGCATGTAGATCATCCCATTGATGGATGAGCAGCCACCGAGAACTTTGCCTCGAGGGTAAATCAGGGCGCGACCAGCCAGGCCAGGGTCGGGTTCGGTCTTGAGCAGCCAGTCGGTGCGTGGATTGCCGATGCAATACAGGTAACCGACGGGAATGTGGATCCAGACGTAGTCATCACGGCCACCGGCTTCGATCAGGAGAACCTGGAAGTCCTTGTTCCGCGTGAGCCGGTTTGCAAGTACACAGCCAGCAGTGCCGGCACCAATGATGATGTAGTCGTATTCACCAGCCGATTCCACGCTGCTCGTCCTTTCAGGTCGTGCGCTTCCAGGGTTTGTATTCTGGCAAGCATACACCTGGCCTGAAGTTTTCCATATATGAGTTAACGAGTGAGTATACGAAGATAGTAGTGATAGTAAACGCGACCCGAATTGTGGATAAGATGGTTTTTTTCCACAGGATCAGTGGTTTACGGCACAGAAAAGCCGCTGGACAAACGCTGGAGCAGACAGGAACGTAAACTGAACAAAAATTTGCTTGCTCAACAGAAGCTGGTTTCTTCACATCTCGTGTTGTGGATATCCAGAGTGTTTTCCACAGACGAGTGCTGAAAATGGGGTGTAAGTGCGTTTGAGGCCAGGTGTTTGTGGAAAACCCATTGAATATCCACAGGATCAGATGTGCAAAAACAAGGGTTCGCCGGCAACGAACTTTTTTGTCCAGTTTACGTTCGCACCAGACGCAAGCGTTGTCCAGCGAGTTCAGGCGCACGTAAATAATTGACGCTGTGGAGAAAATTAAACTTATCCACAGAAGTCTACCCGTTTACTATCACTATCAACTTCGTATACTCATCTTCTAACTTATATATGGAAAACTCGTTCAGGGGTCGACCGTGCATGCCGGCATGTCCTGTACGTGTTTTCCTGCTAACGCCACCACTAAGAAAACATCAAAAATATGCGATTAGGCATCATCAGCGCCTTGGCTGACGAACAGCAGGGTCTCGTGGAAGCCATGGAAGGCCCCTCCAGGCTCGTCCATGGGCAGCGCGAGTACTTTGTCGGACGACTCTGGAAAATCGACGCTGTGTGCGTTTTATCGCGTATAGGCAAGGTTGCTGCCGCCATGACAGCGACAACCCTTGTGGAAAAATTCGGAGTTACCCACATCGTCTTTACCGGCGTGGCTGGTGCTGGCGACAAGAGCATCCGTGTTGGCGATATCGTGGTGGCGGAATCGCTGGTCCAACACGACATGGATGCGAGTCCGCTGTTTCCGCGTTTTGAAGTGCCGCTCACGGGGCAAACCCACTTCCTGGGCGACCATCACCTCGGCCAACAGCTGGTGTCTGCAGCACAATGGTTCCTGAATCATGGGCTGGAGGACGCCATCAGCGAGGCCGAGCGCAATGTCTTCAGCCTGACACAGCCGCGCGTCCACCACGGCCTGGTGGCGAGCGGTGACCAGTTCATGAACGACAAAGCACGCCTGGCACAGCTGAACGACGATTTGCCCGGTCTGGTGGCGGTGGAAATGGAGGGGGCGGCAGTTGCCCAGGTATGCCATGAACTTGGCGTGCCTTGCGCCGTCATCCGAGCCATTTCGGACAACGCCAATGAAAACGCGGCCACCGACTTCATGCGTTTCGTGAAGTCAGTGGCCGCGCAATACGCCTTTCACATCGTCAGGCGTTTTTGTTACCAGATTGTTCAGCCTAGCATCGACTCGGCCGACACGTAGTCGTAGCCCAGGTCCTTCGCCACAGCGGCATAGGTTACCTTCCCCTGGCAGACGTTCAGGCCATTGCGCAGGTGCGCGTCGTCGGCCAGTGCCTTGCGCCAGCCTTTGTCCGCCAGGGCGACGGCGTGGCCGATGGTGGCGTTATTCAAGGCAAAGGTCGACGTCCGGGCCACGGCGCCCGGCATGTTGGCCACGCAATAGTGCACGACGCCGTCGACCACGAAGGTCGGTTCGGCATGGGTGGTCGGATGCGAGGTTTCGAAGCAGCCACCCTGATCGATCGCCACGTCCACCACCACAGCGCCCTTCTTCATGCGCGAGATCATGCTGCGGGTGACCAGCTTGGGCGCTGCCGCGCCGGGCACCAGCACGCCACCGATGACAAGGTCGGCCGACAGTACGGCTTCTTCGATCGCGTGGGCGTTGGAGAACAGGGTCGAGATGCGGTTGCCATAGACCAGGTCGAGCTGACGCAAGCGGTCGATGTTCTTGTCCAGTACCGTCACGCGTGCGCCGGTGCCCACTGCCATCTGCAGCGCATTGGTGCCCACCACGCCGGCGCCGATGATGACGATATGGCCCGCCGCCACGCCCGGCACGCCGCCCAGCAGCAGGCCCATGCCGCCCTTCGACTTTTCAAGGTGGCTGGCGCCCGCCTGGATCGCCATGCGGCCAGCCACTTCGCTCATGGGCGCCAGCAGCGGCAACCCGCCGCCGGGGCCGGTGATGGTTTCGTAGGCGATGCAGATGGCGCCCGACTTGACCAGCGCCGCGGTCTGTTCAGGATCCGGCGCCAGGTGCAGGTAGGTGTACAGAATCTGGCCTTCGCGCAGCATGGCGCATTCGACCGGCTGCGGCTCCTTGACCTTCACGATCATCTCGGCCCGCGCGAAGATCTCCTTGGCGGTCTCGACGATCGTGGCGCCGGCCGCCAGGTACTGGTCGTCGGACAAGCCAATGTCGGCGCCCGCGTTGTGCTGCACCATGACCTTGTGGCCATGCGCCACCAGTTCGTGAACGGATGGCGGCGTCAAGCCGACTCGGTATTCGTGGTTTTTTATTTCTTTTGGAACGCCAACTAACATGTCTACCTCCAAAGGGAAAAAAACAACTGCTACGTCATCATTACAGACCCAAAGTCATGAGGCTTGCGTTACCGCCAGCCGCAGTCGTGTTCACGCACACTGCCCGCTCGGCAACCAGGCGCCAGACCGGGATCGCTGATTGCCCATCGGTATCAACGATCGCGACGATGGCGCCGGGACGGGCCGCCAGTTGCACACGCACATTCGCGTTGGCGCCGGTTTCGAGCAATGCTGCCTGGAATTCGGTACCTGCGATTTCTTCTTCCTTCACAAAACGGACCCGGTCGCGCGCCTGTTGCGGCAGTTCCCCCGGAATCAGGTCGCGGCCGGCGAGCGGCACCACGGCGCGGTTACCGGTCGACAGCGCGGCCGCGAGCTGGTTGAGCATGCCCTGCACCGTTGCCGCAACACAGAGCACGTTGCCGCGCGGCGCAAACGACAGGCGGTTACGCTCGCCGGTTGGCCCCGGCAGTTCCAGCGTGATGCCGGTCAGCGCCACTTTCGCGTATTGCGCGCCGAGCGCCTCGGCCCCGGTGTGGCCGTTGGAATGCATCCATTGCAACAACGCGGCCAGGCCAGGATCTGCCTGGTGGTCGTGCTGCAGCAGCGGTGCGGCCTGCCGTTGCAGCCGCTTCAGGTACAGCGGCCCGCCCGCCTTGGGTCCGGTGCCGGACTTGCCCTCGCCGCCGAACGGCTGCACGCCGACCACCGCGCCGACGATGTTGCGGTTCACGTAGATGTTGCCGATGTGGGCGCGCGCGGTGATGAAATCGATCGTCTCGTCGATGCGCGAATGGACGCCCAGCGTCAGGCCATAGCCGGTTGCGTTGATCGAGTCGACCACCTTGCCCAGGTCGTCGCGGCGATAGCGCACCACGTGCAGCACCGGGCCGAACACCTCGTGCGTCAGCTGCGCGAGCGAATCGATTTCCAGTACCGTGGGCGGCACGAAGGTGCCCTGCGCGTTCACGTTTGCCGGCAGCCCGAGCGCGAAATGGTCCCTGGCCGAGGTCTTCATGCGCTCGATGTGGCCCAGCAGGTTGCGCTGCGCTTCGGCGTCGATGACCGGGCCGATGTCGGTCGACAGCCGGTCCGGGCAGCCCACGCGCAGTTCGCTCATTGCGCCCTTGAGCATGCGGACCGTCTTGTCGGCGATTTCCTCCTGCAGGAACAACACCCGCAGCGCCGAGCAGCGCTGACCGGCGCTGTCGAAGGCCGAGGTGAGCACGTCGTTCACCACCTGCTCGGGCAGCGCCGACGAATCGACGATCAGCGCGTTCTGACCGCCGGTTTCGGCGATCAGCGCAATGTCGCAGCCTTCCTTGATGCCGCGTTCGGCCAGCGTCCGGTTGATCAGTTGCGCCACTTCGGTCGAGCCGGTGAAGATCACGCCTTTGATGCGCGTATCGCCCGTGAGCGCCGCGCCCACCACTTCGCCGCGGCCCGGCAGCAGCTGCAGCGCGGCCGGCGGGATGCCCGCTTCGATGAACAGCTCCACGGCGCGGTGCGCGATCAGCGGGGTTTGTTCGGCCGGCTTGGCCAGCACCACGTTGCCCGCGGCCAGTGCTGCCGCCACCTGGCCGGTGAAGATCGCCAGCGGGAAGTTCCATGGGCTGATGCAGGTGACAGGGCCAAGCGCCTGCGCCGGCGCGGTGGCGCGCACCTGCTGGGCGTAGTAGCGCAGGAAGTCCACCGCCTCGCGGATTTCGGCGATCGCGTTGGGCAGCGATTTGCCGGCCTCGCGCACGGCCAGCGCCATCAGCTCGGCGTAGTCGCGCTCGTACAGGTCGGCCACGCGCTCGAGCAGCTCGGCGCGCTTTGCGGCCGGGGTGTCTTGCCACTCCTGCGCAAACGCCGTGGCGGCGGCCAGCGCGGTCTCGACGTCCGCACGCGATGCTTCGCGCACCTGGCCGACCACGTCGGCGTTCTGCGCCGGGTTCACCACATTGAGCGGCGCGCCCGGTTCGGTGCTGCCCGCGACCAGCGGGCCGGCATTGTACGAACGCTGCTTGCTCAGTTCGACCGCGAGCAGCCGCAGGCTGTCCTCGTTCGACAGGTCGGTACCGGCCGAATTCTTGCGCTCCTTGCCGAACAGTGCCGGCGGCAGCGCGATCGCCGGATGCGGCTTGCCCTTGTAGGCACGCGCGGTCTCGAACGGATCGGCCAGCAGCGTATCGATCGGCACATTCTCGTCCACGATCTGGTTGACGAACGAGGTGTTGGCCCCGTTTTCCAGCAGGCGGCGCACCAGGTAGGCCAGCAGGGTTTCGTGCGAGCCCACCGGCGCGTAGATGCGGCATGCGCGCCCAAGGTTTTCGCTGCCGACCACCTGGTCGTACAGCGTCTCGCCCATGCCGTGCAGGCACTGGAACTCGTAATTGTCGATGTTCTCGGCGCGCGCCCAGGTGTAGATGACCGACAGCGTGTGCGCGTTGTGGGTGGCGAACTGCGGGTAGATCACGTCGGTCGCGCCCAGCAGCTTGCGCGCGCAGGTCAGGTACGACACGTCCGTGTACACCTTGCGCGTATAGACCGGGAAGCCAGGCAGGCCGTCGACCTGCGCGCGCTTGATTTCGGCGTCCCAGTAGGCGCCCTTGACCAGCCGGATCATGAACTTGCGGCCGCTGCGGCGCGCCAGGTCGACCAGGTAGTCGATCACGAACGGGCAGCGCTTGGAGTAGGCCTGCACCACGAAGCCGATGCCGTCGAAGCCCGCCAGTTCGGGGTCGAAGGCCAGCGCTTCCATCATGTCGAGCGAGATTTCGAGGCGGTCCGCTTCCTCGGCGTCGATGTTCAGACCGATGTTGTATTGCTTGGCAAGCAGCAGCAGGCTTTTCAGGCGCGGCAGCAGTTCGCCCATCACGCGATCGAGCTGCGCGCGGCTGTAGCGCGGGTGCAGGGCCGACAGCTTGACCGAGATGCCCGGCCCGTTCTTGATGCCGCGCCCGTTCGACGCCTTGCCGATCGCATGGATCGCCATTTCATAGGCGGCGTAGTAGTGCTTCGCGTCCGCTTCGGTCAGCGCCGCCTCGCCCAGCATGTCGTACGAATAGCGGTAGCCGCGGGTTTCGTTCTCGCGGCTGTTCTTGAGCGCTTCGTCGATGGTCTGGCCGGTCACGAACTGGTTGCCCAGCATGCGCATCGCCACGTCCACGCCCTTGCGGATCAGTGGCTCGCCGCCCTTGGCGATCAGGCGCGTGAGCGCGGTGCCCAGGCCGCCTTCGCTGCTGGTCGACACCAGCTTGCCGGTGATGAGCAGGCCCCAGGTGGCCGCGTTCACGAACAGCGACGGCGACTCGCCCAGGTGGCGCTTCCAGTCGCCCTTGCTGATCTTGTCGGCGATCAGGCGGTCGGCGGTGGCCGTGTCCGGAATGCGCAGCAGCGCCTCGGCCAGGCACATCAGCGCCACGCCTTCTTCCGAGGACAGCGAGAATTCGTGCATCAGCGCGTCCACACCGGAGGCGCGGGTGCGCTTTTCGCGCACGCTGGAGACCAGCCGGTGTGCCAGCATGTAGGCATCGCTGCTCGGGCGTGCGCCCTGCGCCAGCAGCCATTCGACGGCCTCTGCCTCGTCGCGGCGGTAGGCGGCGGTGATGGCGGCGCGTAGCACGCTTTGCTCGCGCTTGATTTCAGCCTGGAGTGCATCGAACGGGACGAACAGGGCTCCCGGGGAAGCGGCAATCTGCATGTGGACTCTTCAAAAAGAATGATCGGATGGAACACGGCGCAAAAACGCGCCGGGCTGCTTGTGGCTGCCAGGCGCGATGTCAAGCGCTAATAGATGATTTGGATTGTAGAGGGAAATTGTCTGGATTAATTCTGTTTTTACAGAAGACTGGCTAAAGATAGTTTTTGGTGAGAGAATTTGGCCAAATAATATTTACAAGCCGAGAGAGAACGGGATGCTGGACAAGATTAGCAAGAAGATCCTCGCCGAACTGCAAAACGATGGGCGGATCAGCAACGTCGAGCTGGCCGCGCGGGTGAACCTGTCGCCGGCGGCCTGCCTGGAGCGCGTGCGCAAGCTGCACGAGGCCGGCTACATCATGGGCTACACGGCGCAGCTCAATCCGCAGCTGCTGGATGTGTCGCTGCTGGTGTTCATCGAGGTGGTGTTGGACCGCACCACGCCGGAGGTGTTCGATGCCTTCAAGCAGAGCGTGCAGCTGATTCCCGAAGTGCTCGAATGCCACATGGTGGCGGGCGGGTTCGACTACCTGGTTAAGGCGCGGGTCAAGGACATGGCGGCGTATCGCGAATTCCTGGGCAAGACGCTGCTGCAAAAGGGCGTGCGCGAAACGCACACGTATGCGGTGATGGAAGAGGTTAAGAACACGACCAAGTTGCCGATCAGGTGACTCGGGTCGGATCGTTCCCCGTAGGGTGGGCAGGTTCTCCTGCCCACGCGTTCAACTCAAGTCCGGAGCGAACGCGCGAGCTGCGCTAGTCCTGGTTGAACGCGTGGGCAGCCGAGCTGCCCACCCTACGGATCGGGTTCAGGCGACTTTCTTTTCCGGCTTCGGCTGCGCGTTCGCGGCCATGCTTTCCAGGTTCTGGCGCAGCCAGCGGTGTGCCGGGCTGCGGCCGTCGCGTTCGTGCCACAGCATGTCCAGGTGCACGGCCGGCATGGCGAACGGCAGTTCGCGCCACACCAGCGCATCGGTCATGCCGGTGGCGACCATCAGGTGCTTGGGCAGCACCGTCACCAGGTCCGAGTTGGCCACCACCCGTCCCGCGGTGAAGAACTGGTTCACCGTCAGCAAAATCCGCCGCTCGCGCCCCAGCTGGGCCAGCGCTTCGTCCACCAGGCCGTGCGCGCGGCCGGAAAAACTCACCAGCAGGTGGTTGGCCTTGCAATAGGCATCGATGTCGAGCTTGGCCTTGGCCAGCGGGTGGGTCTTGCGCATCACGCACACGTACTCGCCCGAGTACAGCCGCTCGTGCCGGATCGGCGAGCCCACTTCGTACGACAGCTGCGCCGCCACGCCCGGAAAGAAGCCGACCGCCAGGTCGATGTCACCACGCAGCAGCAGCGGGCGCGGCTCGCGCGTGGTCAGCGGCACCATGCGGATGTTCACGCCGGGCGCCTCGCGTTCGATCGAACGCATCAGCGAGGGCAGCCAGTACGCGGCGGTGGCGTCGGCCATCGCCATGCGGAACGTGGCCTGCGCCTTCGACACGTCGAAGGTCTCGGGCATCACCGCCGCCTCCATCGAGGCCAGCGCGGCGCGCACCGACGGCCACATCGCCTCGGCGCGCGGGGTGGGCTTGACGCCGTAGGCGGTACGGATGAGCAGCTCGTCGCCCAGGCTCTCGCGCAGGCGCTTGATCGCATTGGACACGGCCGGCTGGGTCATGGCCAGATGCCCGGCCGCGCGCGTGAGGTTTTGTTCGGTCATCACTGCGTCGAACACGCGCAGCAGGTTGAGGTCAAGCGTGAGGAAGCTCATCGGAACTAGTCTGGAAGGGGCATTTAAGGAGTTACCGGAAGTGTACCCGATTTCCATTCACAAACGAAATGATCACCATTAGGAAACAGAATTAGATTTATATGTTGCAACGCACTATAGTGCCGACTGTCAACTAGCGAATAAAGTGTGAGAAATGTCTTTTACTGAAACCATGATCCACGGCCTGTCGATCGCCGAAGCCCTGCGCGGCTTGCTGGTGGTGTCGATCGTTGTCGGCACGCTGCTGGTCTTCCGTCCGTTGCTCAAGGGCATTGGCCGTGCGGCTGCCCTGCTGGTGCAGCAGCGCATTCTGGCCCGCGCCGAATTGGCGCAGCGCCGCACGCTTCACGCCGAGCGCGCCCTGGCCGCCCGCGGCTGATCCAGTTTATACCCCTCCCCCGCCAAAAACGCGGTGTCCGGTGATCCGGCGCCGCGTTTTTCTTTGGTGTTACTCCCGGTTTCTATCGGAGGGTGCGCCAGGATGCGCGCCGATCCGGCATACTAGGGCCTCCCATCCTCGTCCAGGATAGCCCAGCATGCCGTACAAATCGATCAACGACCTGCCGGATAACGTGCGCGACGTGCTTCCGCGGCATGCGCAGGAGATTTTTCAGGAAGCGTTCAACAGCGCGTTCGACGAGTATGCCGAGCGCGGGCCGCAAGGGCGCGAGGAGACCGCCTTCAAGGTCGCGTGGGCGGCGGTGAAGAAGAAATACCGCAAGAACGAGAAAACCGGCAAATGGGAGCCGGCCGCTTGAATCAGGCCGCGGCCTTCTTTTCCCGCATCAGCCGTTCGTACTTGGCCTGCAGCTCTTCGCGCGTTTCGCGCCATTCCGGGTTGAACGGAATGCACGAAACCGGACACACCTGCTGGCACTGCGGCTCGTCGTAGTGGCCGACGCATTCGGTGCACTTGTTCGGGTCGATGAAGTAGTGGTCCTCGCCCATCGAAATCGCTTCGTTCGGGCACTCGGGCTCGCACACGTCGCAGTTGATGCAATCGTCGGTGATCAATAAAGCCATGGTACTGCCTGGAACCTATGCTTTCGGCGCTGCCAGTTTCTTGTGCAACCAGCGTTCCACCGAGGGGAAAACGAATTTGGACACGTCGCCGCCGAGCTGGGCAATCTCGCGCACGATGGTGCCGGAGATGAACTGGTACTGGTCGGACGGGGTCAGGAACATGGTTTCGACGTCGGGCAGCAGGTAGCGGTTCATGCCCGCCATCTGGAACTCGTATTCGAAGTCGGACACGGCGCGCAGGCCGCGCACGATCACGCGCGCGTCGTGCTGGCGCACGAAATCCTTGAGCAGGCCGGAAAAACTTTCGACCTTCACGTTGGGGTAGTGGCCCAGCACCTCGTTGGCAATCTCCAGCCGCTCTTCGAGCGAGAAGAAGGGCCGCTTGTTCTTGCTGTCCGCGACCCCGACTACCAGCGTGTCGAACAGACCCGATGCGCGGCGCACCAAATCCTCGTGACCGCGGGTCAGCGGATCGAAGGTCCCTGGATAAACGGCTACAACCATTGCGGCTCCTGCGAGATGACGTGCTTACAGAACGCGCATTATGCCTGAAATCCAGTCTGCCGCCCTAAGTCAGGGCAAGGATTGCACGGTTTATGGGCGGTTTTGTCGCGTCAGGCTTCGTTTTCGTGCAGCTTGAGCAAGTAGTAGTGGACCATGCCGGCCTTGTCCTGCCTGACCGGTTCCCAGTCCGCCAGCCAGTCGGGACGTTCGGCCTCGTCGAACGGCAGCGGCATGCCGGATTCCGCATAGACCAGGCCGTCTTTGGCGAGCAGGCCTTTGCACAGCGGCAGGCTCTGGCTCAGGAGGTCTTGCTGATAGGGCGGGTCGAGGAAGACCAGGCCGAAGCGCTGACCGCGCAGGGCCAGGTCGCGCGCGCTGGCAAGCGCGTCGGCGCGCTGCACGCTGATGTTGCCGGCCTTGAGCTTTTCCTGGTTTTGTTCGAGCTGGCGGATCACGGCGGGGTGGGTGTCGATCATCGTGACCGAGCGGGCGCCGCGGCTGGCCGCTTCGAAGCCCAGCGCGCCACTGCCGGCGAACAGGTCGAGGCAGTCGATGCCGTCCCAGCCGGCATCGATCTGGTGGGTGATCCAGTTGAACACGGTTTCGCGCACACGGTCGGGGGTCGGGCGCAGGCCCAGCGCGTCCAGCACGGGCAGCGGGGTGCGTTTCCAGGCGCCGCCGATGATGCGGACCTGTTGTGCCTGGGGACGGTTGTAGCGTTTTGCGTGCTTGTTTTGCATGGCGCGCACTATAGCACGCGGCCTTCGCCGTCGTTCCGGCGAGAGCCGGAACCCATGCCGAGCTGGCGATGATGCGCGTTCGGGGTTTCGATACATTCAGCATGGATCCCGGCGT
>NZ_JANUGV010000004.1 GCF_024753215.1 Massilia solisilvae | reverse complement strand
GCCCGGCACGCAGCCGGGCTCTTTCACGTCACGCGAGAAGCGCTTATTCGGCTTCGTTCTTGGCGCCCAGGTCAGCCGCCTTGGCCGTCACCTTGGCCTTGGCCTTGTGTTTGAGCGCCTCGATGTAGCCGTACATCTCGGCCTGGCCCAGCACCTGCGCGATCTGCTCGGCTTCCTGCTTGCGGCGCGCCTGGTCGGGCTGCGCGGCCTGCGAGACCTTCGAGATGCGGTACACCCCGTAGCCCTGCCCCGGCACTTCCACGCCAACGTAGGTCGGCAGCTTGCTCACGTCCGCCTTGATGACGGCCATGGCCGCGACGCGGTTGATGCCCGGCTCCTTGGTGCGCGAGACCACCTTCGGCGCGCTGAAGCCAGTCGCGTCGCCCGATGCCTTGGCAGCAGCCATCCTGGCTTCACCGGCCTGTTTGGCCAGGCGCATCTCTTCTTCCTGCGTCACCACCTGGCGGATCTGCGCTTCCACTTCCGACAGCGGACGCTTGGCGGCCGGCTTGAACTCGACCACGTGACCCGCGATGAGCGTGCTCGGCGCCACTTCAACCGCTTCGGTGTTGCGCTTGTTCTTGATCGAGTCAACCGAGAACAGCGCGGTCAGGAACTTCTCGTTGTTGTACGGCGCGCGCCCCAGGGCCGGGTTCGGCTTGCGGGTCAGGCCGCTGACGGTCTCGATCTTCAGGCCCAGCTTGTCCGCTGCCGGCTTCAGGCTGTCGGCCTGCTCGTACACGGTGTTGGTGAAAATGTCCGCGAGCTCCGAGTACTTCTTCGACATCTTCTGCTTCTTCAGCTCGGCCACGATCTCGGGCTTGGCGTCTTCCAGCGTCTTTTGCGCCGCCGGCTTCAGGGAGGTGAGCTTGATGATGTGGTAGCCGAATTCAGACTGCACCAGGTCGCTGACCTGGCCTTCCTTGAGCGCGTAGATCGCGTCTTCCACCGGCTTGACGAAGGCGCCCTTCTCCACCGTGCCCAGGTCGCCGCCCAGCTCGGCCGAGCCCGGGTCCTGCGATTCCTTTTTCGCGATCCTGGCGAACTCGTTCGGGTTCTTCTTCACTTCGGCCAGCACCTGCTCGGCCTTGGCCTTGGCGGCGTCCATCTCGGCCTTCGATGCGCCCTTCTTGGTCGCGATCAGGATGTGGCTCGCGGCGCGCTTTTCTTCGGTGCCGAAGCGCTGCTTGTTCTTGTTGTAGAAATCGGCCACCTCGGCGTCGCTGACCGACACCTGGCTCTCGACAGCGGCGGCATCGAACACGATGTACTCGGCCTTGGCCTGTTCCGGCACCTGGAACTGCTCCGGATGCTTGTCGTAATAAGCCTTCACCATCTCCGGCGTGACGTTGACCTTGGACGCGTAATCGGCCACCGGGAACATCAGCTCTTCGACTTCACGCTCCTGGTCGTTGATGTCGGACAGGCGCGTGGTCACGCTGCGCGGCACGAAGGCGGTCGCCTGCACCGAGCCGGCCAGCTGCTGCACGGCCATGTCCTGGCGCATGCGCGCTTCGAACATCTGCGGGCTCATGCCTTGCGACTGCAGCACGGCAAGGTAGGCGTCCTTGTCAAAGCTGCCGTCGGCTTTGCGGAAGCTCGGGATGCCCAGGATGGTCTTTTGCAGCGCGGCGTCGCTGATCGTCATGTGGGTCTTGGCGATCTCGCGGCCGATCGAGCGCTCGGCGACGAGGTTGTCGAGGATCGCCTGCTTGGCTTCGGGCGTTTCGAGCATCTTCGGGTCGAACTGCGGGCCCATCATCTGGCGATACTGGTCCATCTGCTTGCGCTGCGCCGCTTCCCACTCCTGGCGGGTGATCGGCTGACCGTCCACGGTCGCCACGCTGTCGTCGGCGCCACCGCGGCCCTGGTAGCTGCTGATGCCGACCAGGACGAACGACGGCACGATCAGCAAGGCCAGGAAGATTTGCATCAGGCGCTGGTGAGTACGGATAAATTCAAACATGGTCAGCCATTCATTCGTTGAGTGGACACGCTTCTCAGAGCATAACTTAAAAAAAAGGGCGAACTCTCGTTCGCCCTCTTTTTCGAATTTGGCGGAGCGGACGGGGCTCGAACCCGCGACCCTCGGCGTGACAGGCCGATACTCTAACCAACTGAGCTACCGCTCCAAATTCTGTCGTATTTTGTGGCGGAGCGGACGGGGCTCGAACCCGCGACCCTCGGCGTGACAGGCCGATACTCTAACCAACTGAGCTACCGCTCCACAAAAATACTTGCTGCATGTTCGGTGGCGGCCCGAGGCTCTGCTCGCCAAACATTCTCGCTGCTGTCACAGCAGCGAAGAAGCATTAGTTTACAGCATCTTTTAACGCTTTACCAGCCTTAAATTTCGGGACGCGCGCAGCCTTGATCTTGATGGCTTCCTTGGTGCGCGGGTCGCGGCCGGTGCGCGCGGCGCGCTCGCCAACGGTAAAGGTGCCAAAGCCGACCAGGGTCACGCTGTCGTTCTTTTTCAGCGTTTCGGTCACGGCGTTGAGCATGGCGTCGAGTGCGCGGGTTGCCGATGCCTTGGTGATGTCGGCGGACTTCGCGATTTCTTCGATCAGTTCTGTTTTGTTCACTCTCTTCCCTCTTCTTTCGGCTTGGCGCAAAAGTGCAAGCGCGTATTAAACAAGCGATGAAATGATTGTGTCAAGCAACATCGCTTGTCAGATGCCCTGCGTGACGCATTTGACGCGTAGGGTGGGCAGGTTTCCTGCCCACGCGTTCAAACGGGCGTTGGTTCGCCCGCTGGCCTGGCTGGCACCGTTTGTACGCGTGGGCGGGAGACCCGCCCACCCTACAAAAAAACAGGCGCCACGCGGGCGCCTGTTTCGTTTGCGGAACTAGCCGCGCTTAGTGCTTGACCACCTCGGCTTGCGCCTCCGGGGCCGCCGTCACCGGCACCTGGGTCACTTCGACCAGGGGCGCCGGCTGGCGCTCGAGGGCCACTTCCAGCACCTTCTCGATCCAGCGCACCGGAATGATCTCGAGCTTGTTCTTGACGTTGTCAGGAACCTCGGCCAGATCCTTCACGTTCTGCTCCGGGATCAAGACGGTCTTGATGCCGCCGCGCTGCGCCGCCAGCAGCTTCTCCTTCAGGCCGCCGATCGGGAGCACCTCGCCACGCAGGGTGATCTCGCCCGTCATCGCCACGTCCGCGCGGACCGGGATGCCGGTGAAGATCGACACCAGCGCCGTGGTCATCGCGATACCGGCGGACGGGCCGTCCTTCGGCGTCGCGCCTTCCGGCACGTGGATGTGGATGTCGCTCTTCTCGAACACCTCGCCCTTGATGCCCAGGCGCTGCGCGCGGCTGCGCACCACGGTGCGGGCTGCCTCGATCGACTCCTTCATCACGTCGCCCAGCGTACCGGTGCGGATGATCTGGCCCTTGCCCGGCACGTTGACCGCTTCGATGGTGAGCAGGTCGCCGCCCACTTCGGTCCATGCGAGGCCGACCACCTGGCCGATCTGGTTCTGCTTCTCGGCCACGCCGAAGTCGTAGCGGCGCACGCCCAGGAACTTGTCCAGGTTCTTGGCGTTGACGGCCACCTTCTTGTCCGACTTCTTCAGCAGCAGCATCTTCACGACCTTGCGGCAGATCTTGGACACTTCGCGCTCGAGCGAACGCACGCCCGCTTCACGGGTGTAGTAGCGGATGATGTCGCGGATCGCCGACTCGTCGACCTTGATCTCGTCTTCCTTCAGCCCGTTCGCCTTCATCTGCTTGGGCAGCAGGTAGCGCAGCGCAATGCTGGTCTTCTCGTCCTCGGTGTAGCCGGACAGGCGGATCACTTCCATCCGGTCCAGCAGCGCCGGCGGGATGTTGAACGAGTTCGAGGTGGCCACGAACATCACGTCCGACAGGTCGAAGTCCACTTCGATGTAGTGGTCCGAGAACGTGTGATTCTGTTCCGGGTCCAGCACTTCGAGCAGGGCCGAGGACGGGTCGCCGCGGAAGTCCGCGCCCATCTTGTCGATCTCGTCCAGCAGGAACAGCGGGTTACGCACGCCGACCTTGGCCAGCGACTGCAGCACCTTGCCCGGCATCGAGCCGATGTAGGTACGGCGGTGGCCGCGGATCTCGGCCTCGTCACGCACCCCGCCCAGCGCCATGCGCACGTACTTGCGGTTGGTCGCCTTGGCGATCGACTGGCCAAGCGAGGTCTTGCCCACGCCCGGAGGACCGACGAAGCACAGGATCGGCGCCTTGAGCTTGTCCACGCGCTGCTGCACTGCGAGGTACTCGAGGATGCGCTCCTTGATCTTCTCCAGGCCAAAGTGGTCGGAGTCGAGCACTTTCTGCGCGTTTTCCAGGTCGTTGTTGACCTTGGACTTTTTCTTCCACGGCAGGCCGACCAGCGTGTCGATGTAGTTGCGCACGACGGTCGCTTCGGCCGACATCGGCGACATCAGCTTGAGCTTCTTGATCTCGGCCTGCGCCTTGTCCAGTGCCTCCTTGGGCATCTTGGCGGCGATGACCTTCTTCTCCAGCTCCTCGATGTCGGCGCCTTCTTCGCCTTCACCCAGTTCCTTCTGGATAGCCTTGACCTGTTCGTTCAGGTAGTACTCGCGCTGCGATTTTTCCATCTGGCGCTTGACGCGGCCGCGGATGCGCTTTTCCACCTGCAGGATGTCGAGCTCGCCCTCAAGCTGGCCGAGCAGGTGCTCAAGGCGCTTGGCGACGTTAAAAATCTCAAGAATCACTTGCTTTTGCTCGAGCTTGAGCGGCAGGTGCGCGGCGACGGTGTCGGCCAGGCGGCCGGCGTCATCGATGCCTGCCAGCGAAGCCAGGATCTCGGGCGGGATTTTCTTGTTCAGTTTGACGTACTGGTCGAACTGCTGGACGATCGCGCGGCGCATGGCTTCGACTTCGGAATCGTCGCCGATCTCCGACTGCAGCGGGGTCAGCTCGGCCACGAAGTGGCTCGGGGTGTCGCTGATATGGTCGATGCGCGCACGCTGAGCGCCTTCGACCAGCACCTTCACGGTGCCGTCCGGCAGCTTGAGCATTTGCAGAATATTGGCCACGCAGCCGATCTCGTAGATGTCTGCGGCGGAGGGTTCGTCCTTGGCGGCGGCCTTTTGGGCAGCCAGCATGATGCTCTTACCCTGCTCCATCGCAGCTTCGAGTGCCTTGATCGATTTGGGCCGGCCAACGAACAGCGGTATCACCATATGCGGAAACACGACCACGTCGCGCAACGGCAGGAGGGGCAGCGTCGTTTGTTCAGTTAATTTCGAAGTTGTCATGGCATACCTTATAGAAAAGCTTGTTGACGATGTTGGGCGCCCGCGGCCAAAAACAAGGGGCCGGGAAGGGAAAAAATTTTCTACAAGTAAAGGATCATTAACTTGCCGCACCAAATGTCGTTCGAATAAAAGATGCCGCTGGAATGAAAAAAGCCACCTTCGCGAACGGCGCCGCGAGAGTGGCTTTTCGATTGAAGCCTGCGTCTTTTATTGAGGAAAATTGTACCGCCAAAACTCGACGGATCAACCCCTTTTGTTGTGTGTGCGCCGGGAAATTTTTAGTTTTCGCCGGAAGCCTTTGCTGGTTCGCTATAAATCATCAGCGGTTTGGCGCCATTCGTGATCGTATTCTCATCGATCACGACCTTGATCACGTTTTGCTGGTTGGGCAGTTCGTACATCACGTCCAGCAGCGCATGCTCCAGGATCGAGCGCAGGCCGCGCGCGCCGGTCTTGCGTGCCAGCGCCTTCTTGGCGATGGCGTGCAATGCGGCCGGGCGGATTTCCAGCTCGGCGCCTTCCATTTCCAGCAGCTTGGAATACTGCTTGATGAGCGCGTTCTTGGGCTCGATCAGGATCTGGATCAGCGCTTCCTCGGTCAACTCGCTGAGGGTAGCTACGACCGGCAGACGGCCGACAAGTTCCGGGATCAGGCCGAACTTGATCAGGTCTTCCGGCTCCACTTCCATCAAGAGGTCGCTGGTCGAACGCTCGGACTGGCTCTTGACGCTGGCCGCGAAACCGATGCCGCTCTTTTCGGAGCGGTTCTGGATGATCTTGGCCAGGCCGTCGAACGCGCCGCCGCAGATGAACATGATGTTGGTCGTGTCGATCTGCACGAAGTCCTGGTTCGGGTGCTTGCGCCCGCCCTGGGGCGGCACCGATGCCATGGTGCCTTCGATCAGCTTGAGCAGCGCCTGCTGCACGCCTTCGCCGGATACGTCGCGGGTGATCGACGGGTTGTCGCTCTTGCGCGAAATCTTGTCGATCTCGTCGATGTAGACGATGCCGCGCTGGGCCTTTTCGACTTCGTAATTGCAGCTTTGCAGCAGCTTCTGGATGATGTTCTCGACGTCCTCGCCCACGTAGCCCGCTTCGGTCAGCGTGGTGGCGTCGGCGATCACGAACGGCACGTTGAGCATGCGGGCCAGCGTTTGCGCAAGCAGGGTCTTGCCGGAGCCGGTGGGACCGACCAGCAGGATGTTGCTCTTGGCCAGCTCGACGTCATCCTTCTTGCCCATGTGCTTCAGGCGCTTGTAGTGGTTGTACACGGCCACCGACAGGATGCGCTTGGCGGTTTGCTGGCCGATCACGTACTGGTCCAGCAGCGCGGCAATCTCGTGCGGGGTCGGCAGGTCGGACTTGGCGCCGGCCACCGATTCCACGTTCGAGGTCTCGTCGCGGATGATGTCATTGCACAAGTCGATGCACTCGTCGCAAATGAAGACCGAAGGGCCTGCGATGAGCTTTTTTACCTCGTGCTGGCTTTTGCCGCAGAACGAGCAGTACAGAAGTTTTTCGCCGCTAGAGGATTTTTTGTCAGACATGGGGCAGGATTCTGTTGAATTGCTATGAATATAACGCTAATACGAGGGCGCAACAAGTGCGCACGACACGCTCATGCTACCCGAAATAAAAACGAAACGCCCGAACGTGCTCGCGTCCGGGCGTTTTTCAGCAACACGTTGTGGGATGCATCAAGCGCGGTTGGTCAGGACCTTGTCGATCAGGCCATATTCCACCGCCTCGTCGCCCGACATGAAGCGGTCGCGGTCGGTATCCTTGTGGATCTGCTCGATGCTTTGCCCGGTGCGCTCGGCCAGCAGGCGGTTCAGGCGCTCGCGCAGGTACAGGATTTCCTTGGCCTGGATCTCGATGTCCGAAGCCTGGCCCTGCGAACCACCGGACGGCTGGTGGATCATGATGCGCGAGTTCGGCAGCGAGAAGCGCTTGCCCTTGGCGCCGGCGGCCAGCAGGAACGCGCCCATCGACGCGGCCAGGCCCGTGCACAGGGTCGAGACGTCCGGCTTGATGAAGTTCATCGTGTCGAAAATCGCCAGGCCCGCCGACACCGAGCCGCCCGGCGAGTTGATGTACAGCGAGATGTCCTTGTCCGGGTTCTCGCTTTCCAGGAACAGCAGCTGGGCGACGATCAGGTTGGCCATCTGGTCGTTCACGGGGCCGACCAGGAAGACGACACGCTCCTTGAGCAGGCGCGAATAGATGTCGTATGCGCGCTCGCCGCGGCCGCTCTGTTCGACCACCATCGGCACGAGGCCGAGTGCTTGAGTGTCCAATGCCGGATTACGGTACATGTTGTGTTCCTTGTAAGTTAGAGACCGGCGATGCGCCCTCCCGCGCTGCCCCAGCTTCCAGGCGGCGCGGGACGGCAACAGCTCGCCGGTCCCGCTGTGCTCGAAAAGAGCAGCTTACTGCAGCAATTAAGCCTGAGCGTTGCTGCCCATCAATTCATCGAAAGCGATGTCTTTGGTCGCCACTTTCGCCTTGCCGAGCACATAGTTAACGACGTTATCTTCCAATACAAGAGCTTCGACTTCGGCCAGGCGGCGGCGATCGCTGTAATAGTACTTCAACACTTCCTTCGGGTCCTCGTACGACTGTGCGAAGTCCTCGATCTGGGCCTTGACCTGCTCCGAGGTGGCCTGCAGGTTGTTGTCGTTAACCAGCTGACCCAGGATCAGGCCCAGGCGCACGCGGCGCTCGGCCTTGGGCGCGAACCATTCGTTCTGCATCGGCAGGTTCTTCACGTCCATGCCGCGCTGGGCCATGTCCTGGCGGGTCATTTCGGCCAGGCGCTGCGAGTCCTGCTCGATCATGACCTTCGGCACGTCCAGTTCGGTGGCCTTGACCAGCGCGTCCATCACGGCTTCCTTGTTGCGCGACTTGACGCGGGCGCCGACTTCACGCTCCAGGTTGACCTTGATGTCTTCGCGCATCTTGGCGATGTCGCCGTTCTCGATGCCCAGCGACTTGGCGAACTCGGCGTCCACTTCCGGCATGTGGGCCCACTCGAGCTTCTTCAGGGTGATGGTGAATTCGGCGGTTTTGCCGGCCACGTCCTTGCCGTGGTAGTCCTCGGGGAACGGCAGCGGGAAGGTCTTCGACTCGCCCACTTTCAGGCCGACGGTGGCAGCCTCGAATTCCGGCAGCATGCGGCCTTCGCCGAGCACGAAGGCATAGTCCTCGGCCTTGCCGCCGGCGAACTCTTCACCGTCGATCTTGCCGACGAAGTCCACGGTCACGCGGTCGCCGTTGGCAGCCACCGGCTCGCCGCCGGTACCGTGCTCGCCTGCCTCGCCTTTCGGGTGGAAGTGCACGCGCTGCTTGCGCAGGATGTCGATGGTCTTGTCGATTTCGGCGTCCGTGACTTCGGTCTTGACGGTCTCGACTTCAACGTTGGCCAGGTCCGGGAGCACGACTTCCGGATAGACTTCGAAGGTGGCGTCGAAGGCCAGCATACCTTCCGGCGCGTCTTGCTTCGGCTCGATTTTCGGGAAACCGGCAACTTTCAGCTGGGCTTCGGTGGCTGCCTCGTTGAACGCGCGGCCGACCTTGTCGTTCAGCACGTCCGATTCGATCTGGTAGCCGTACTGGGCAGCGACCATCTTCAGGGGCACTTTGCCGGGACGGAAGCCGGGCGCGCGGGCGGTTTTGGCCTGCTGCTTGAGGCGCTTGTCAACTTCCGTACGCACGTCCGCGACCGGAACAGAGATGGTCAAGCGACGCTCGAGTTTACCCAGGGTTTCGACTGCAGTTGCCATTGTAAAAATCGTCCAAAAAAATGAATTGTTCGTGGTGCGAGGAGGGGGACTCGAACCCCCACACCATTGCTGGCGTCAGGACCTAAACCTGGTGCGTCTACCAATTTCGCCATCCTCGCGCAGGATTGCTGCATCTTGCCACAAAAACAAAGGGCGCCCGACAGTGAAACCGGCCGCCCTGCACTCCTCTGTTTAGGGGCTACAACTTCAACCGGCTATTTTACTGGATTTTCTGACACGATTGGGAGCGAATTTTGCTGTGCAGTGTGCGCATCTTGTCGATGGCGTTGCAGACGCGCCGCCATGCAGGGTGGGCAGGTCTTCCCGCCCACGCGTTCAACGAGCAGCGGCACGGACACGCAGATGCTGGTCGAACGCGTGGGCGGGAGACCCGCCCACCCTACCGTGCCGCCCGGCCATATAATGCTGCGAGTTCGAGAATGCAAAGTAGCCCACATGGCGGTCGACCACTACGAAAACTTCCCCGTCGCTTCGTTCCTGCTGCCGCGCCGCCTGGTGCCGGCGGTCGAGGCCATCTACGCGTTCGCGCGCAGCGCCGACGACCTTGCCGACGAAGGCGATGCCGCGCCCGGCGAGCGGCTGGCGGCGCTGGCGGCCTACGAGTCGGCGCTCGATGCGATCGGGCGCGGCGAGCCGCAGGCCGACCCGATGTTCGCGCGCCTTGCCGCCGTGGTGGCCCAATACCGCCTGCAACTGCAGCCGATGCGCGACCTGCTGTCAGCCTTCAAGCAGGACGTGGTCACCCCGCGCTATGCCGACTACGCCCTGCTGCTGGACTACTGCCGCCGCTCGGCCAACCCGGTCGGGCGCCTGATGCTGGCCCTGTACGACTGCATCGACGCCACCAGGCTGCGCGAATCGGACGCGATCTGCACAGCGCTCCAGCTGATCAACTTCTGGCAAGACGTGGCGATCGACATCGCCAAGGGCCGCATCTACATCCCGCAGGAAGACCTGGTGCGCTTTGGGGTGACAGAGGACCAGATCATGCGCGGCGATACCGGCGGCGGCTGGCGCGCCCTGATGGCTTTCGAGGTCGAGCGGGCACGTGCGCTGATGCTGAAAGGCGCGGGCCTGCCGCTACGGCTACCGGGACGAATCGGCTGGGAGCTGCGCATGGTGGTCCAGGGCGGCCTGCGCATCCTGGAAGCGATCGAACAGGCCGATTGCGACGTGTTCCGGCATCGCCCGAAGCTGGCCGCAGGCGACTGGATGACCATTGCCTGGCGAGCCATGCGCATGTAGCCGGCCAAGCGGCTGTTCTGCTACCCGCCCGCATCGGCTAAGATAGCGGATTCGCCACATTTGTTTGTGTTTACATGTCCCCCGACGAATACTGCCAGCAAAAGACCGTCCAGAGCGGCTCCAGCTTCTATTACAGCTTCCTGTTCCTGGAGCCGGAGCGGCGCCGCGCGATCACCGCGCTGTATGCCCTGTGCCGCGAGCTGGACGACACGGTGGACAACGCCACCGACGAATCGGTCGCGCGCATCAAGCTGGCTTGGTGGCGCAACGAGATCTCGGCCATGTACCGCGGCACGCCCACGCACCCCGTGACACAGGCTCTGAAGCCGCACCTGAGCACCCACAACCTGCAGGAAAAGCACCTGCTGGCGATCGTGGACGGCATGGAGATGGACCTGAACCAGAGCCGCTACCTGGATTTCGCGGGCCTGAAGAACTACTGCTGGCATGTGGCCGGCGTGGTCGGCATCCTTTCGGCCAGCATCTTTGGCGCCACGAGTTCCAGGACGCTGGAATACGCCGAGAAGCTGGGCCTGGCATTCCAGCTCACGAACATCATCCGCGACGTGGGCGAGGATGCGCGCAAGGGCCGCATCTACCTGCCGGTGAATGAACTGCAGCAGTTCGGCGTGACGGCGGCCGATATCCTGAACGCGCGCCACAGCGACAAGTTCGAGGCGCTGATGCAGTTCCAGACCGAGCGCGCGCGCGGCTACTACATCGATGCGATGGCGCTGCTGCCCAAGGAAGAACGGCGCGCCCAGCGCCCGGGCCTGATGATGGCGTCGATCTACCGCACCCTGCTCGACGAGATCGAGCGCGACCGCTTCCACGTCCTGACCCAGCGCATCTCGCTCACGCCGCTGCGCAAGCTGTGGCTGGCGTGGAAGACCTATGTGCGCGGCTAGAAGCAGCCTGTCGGTCGCCGTCGTCGGCGGCGGCTGGGCCGGTTGTGCGGCCGCCGCCGAGCTGGCGCGCGCCGGCTGCACGGTGGCCCTGTTCGAGGCGGCGCGCGCGCTGGGCGGACGCGCGCGCGCGGTCGAGGTCGAGGGTCACACCCTGGACAACGGCCAGCACATCATGCTTGGCGCATACATCGAGACGCTGCGCATGCTGCGGCTGGTGGGCGTCGATCCGGCCGCCGGCCTGCTGCGGTTGCCCCTGCAGATGCGCTATCCCGAAGCTTCCGGCGGCATGGACTTCGTCGCGCCGCGCCTGCCCGCGCCGTGGCACATGCTGGTGGCGCTGCTGCGCGCAAAGGGCCTTGAGCGCGCCGACAAGCTGGCCCTGGCGCGCTTTACCACCAGCGCGCGCTGGATGGGCTGGCAGCTGAACGTGGACTGCAGCGTGGCCGAGCTGCTCGAACGCTTCGACCAGACCGAGCGCCTGGTGCGCCTGATGTGGCGGCCGCTGTGCCTGGCCGCGCTGAACACGCCAATCGAGCATGCCTCGGCCAAGGTGTTCCTCGCGGTGCTGCGCGACAGCCTCGGCGCGCGCCGTGCCGCGTCGGACATGCTGCTGCCGCGCCAGAACCTGGGCGCGCTGTTCCCGGCTGCCGCCGCAGGGTATGTGCAGCGCAGCGGCGGCGCGGTGCATACCGGCGAGCGGATCGAAGGCCTGACCCGGGACGCCGATGGCTGGAAGCTCCTGCCCGGCGGGCAGCGTTTCGATGCAGTCGTCCTCACCACGCCGCCCTACCAGGCCGCGCGCCTGCTGGCGGGGCTGCCCGAAGCCCAGCCGCTGGCGGAGCAGCTGAACGGTTTCAGCTACGAGCCGATCACCACCTGCTACCTGCAATATGCGCCCGGGCTGCGCCTGCCGCTCCCGTTCTGCGCCCTGCAGGACGACCCGGTGGCAGGCCACTACGGTCAGTTCGTATTCGACCGCGGGCAGCTCGACGCCGGGCACGCCGGCCTGCTGTCAGTGGTGGTGAGCGCCGCGCGCGACGCGTCCGGGCTCGACCAGCAGGCGCTGGCCACGGCCGTGGCGGCCCAGCTGGCGGCGGCCCTGGGCGACCCGTCGCTGGCCACGCCTGTCTGGAGCCGGGTCATCACGGAGAAGCGCGCGACCTTCGCCTGTACCCCGGGCCTGGTGCGTCCGGCCAACGAAACACCCCTCCCCGGCCTGGTGGTGGCAGGCGATTACACGGCCAGCGACTACCCCGCCACGCTCGAATCGGCGGTGCGCAGCGCACGCGCCGCGGCGACGGCCATCCTGTCTTATCGCGCCCTGCCCCGCAAAAAACGCAGCCTGTCGCAAACCGATGGCGGCGCCGGCGGCCCATCCGTACAGTAGCATCATCGAAAACTGGTATGGATGAAATGGCAATGAACCTGCAACTTGGACTGCGCACCCTGGGCCTGCTGCTCTTCGTGGCCGCCAGCACCGCCCTGCTGGTCAAGCCGGAACTGATTGGCGCGCCGCACGCGGGCACCGGGCCGGCCTTCGCGGCGGTGCTGGCCGTGGCACATAACTGAACCGGAGTACCGCCGCAATGGGCAAAATGGAATTCCTCGACGCGCTCAAGCGGGCCATGATCGGCCTGCCGCCGGAGACGCAGGCGAAAACGCTGGCCTACTACGAACAGCGTTTCGTGGACGGCGTCGCCGCCGGCCGCAGCGAGGAAGAGATCGGCCGCGAACTGGACGATCCGAAGAAAATCGCGCTGACGCTGCGCGCCAACACCCACCTGAGCGCGTTCACCGAGAAGAAATCGCCGGTCAACCTGGTGCGGCTGGTGATCTCGGCGGTGGGCCTGGCCATCTTCAACCTCTTCATGGTGGTGCCGGCGGCGGTGTTCGGCGCCCTGCTCACCGCGCTCTACGCCTGCGCGTTCGCGTTCTACGTCTCGGGCATCGTGGTCACGGCGGCCGGCCTGGCAGGCGCCAACGAATACGTATTCCAGGGGCCGGTCAAGCACGTGGTGTTCGAAAACGGCCGCCGGGTCGCGGAACGCGGCGGTTCCGGCACGGTGACGATCGGCCCGCTCGGCGTGCAGTTCCACAAGGACGACGACAAGGACCTGACGGAAGGGGAATCGGGCACCGTGCGCATCGTGAACGACATGGAGGGCGACTCGCGCACCGCGCAGACGGCGGTCGGCGTGGGCCTGGTCATCGGCGGCATCGCGCTGCTGCTCGCGGCGCTGGTCATCACGCGCTACACCTTCATCGGCATCAAGCGCTACCTGCAGATGAACCTGTCGCTGCTGAAGGGGAGCTGAGCATGCGCACCTTGATGAAAATCGGTTCCAGCCTGCTGGTGCTCGCGGCGATCTTCGTCGGCATCATGTACCTCGTCCTGCGCGGCCACGGTGTGAGTACCGCCGCCAGCGTCGAGCGCCGGGCGCAGGCCAGCGAAACGCGCACGGTTACCAAGGCAGTCAAGGCGATCGAACTGGCAGGCCCGATCGACCTGACCGTGCGCTATGGCCCGACCCCGTCCATGACGGTGCGCGGCGAGCAGCGCCTGCTCGCGAACATCGAGACAACGGTCGACGGCGAGCGCCTGCACATCGCCCCGCGCGGCCTGCTGCTGTCGCACCGTCACCCGCTGCAGGTCGAGCTGGTGCTGCCGGTACTGGACAGCATTCGCGTCAACGGCAGCGGCGACATCAACGTGGATGGCTTCTCGGGCGAATCCGTGGAGCTGCAGCTCGATGGCTCGGGCAGCTTCAAGTTCAACGGCCGCTATCGCCGCGCCAACGTCAGCCTGCACGGCAGCGGCGACATGGACCTCGACGTGGGCAACAGCGACCGCGTCCAGGCCCAGGTGATGGGCTCGGGCTCGATCACCCTGGCGGGCAGCTGCCTGGAGCTGGTGGCCGAAACCACTGGCTCGGGCGAGCTCGATGCCCGGCACCTGCGCGCCGAATCGGCCAACGTGCGCCAGTTTGGCACCGGCAGCAGCACGGTCAATGCGCGCAAGTCGGTGGCGGTGTCGGTCAGCGGCAACGGCGACGTCGAGGTGCTCGGCAATCCGTCACAGCGCAGCGTGAGCCGCAGCGGCAACGGCGACGTGAACTTCAGCGATTGAGCCAGGCCAGCGCGCCGCGGCCGGCGGCGCGTCCGCTGCCAAAGCAGGCGGTGAGCAGGTAGCCGCCGGTCGGCGCTTCCCAATCCAGCATTTCTCCCGCCACGAACACGCCCGGCACGCCGCGCAGCATGCCGCTGCCGTCGACGGCCTCGAAACGCACCCCGCCCGCGCTGCTGATCGCTTCGGCCACCGGGCGCGCCCGCCGCAGCACCAGCGGCAGCGCCTTGATCGCGCCAGCCAGCCGCACCGGGTCGGCATAGCCAGCCGCGTCCAGGCATTCGCGCAGCAGGCCCGCCTTCACGCCCTTGATGCCGAGGCGGCTTTGCAGGTGGCTGGACATCGAGCGCGAGCCGCGCGGGTGCGTTACCTCGGCCAGCACGCGATCCGCATCGTGGTCCGGCGCCAGGTCGAGCCAGATCGTGGTGCTGCCGTGCGCGGCGATCTGGTCGCGCAGCGGCGCCGACAGCGCATACACCAGGCTGCCCTCGATGCCGGTGGACGTGACCACGAACTGGCCCTTGCGCCATTCCTTTTCCCCTTGGGCGTTCACGAAGGTGACGGCCACCGTCGTCAGCGGCGCGCCCGCGTGGCGCGACGCGAAGTACTCGCTCCAGTCGGCATCGAAACCGCAGTTGGAAGGCACGAGCGGCGCCATGGCCACATCCCTTTGCGCCAGCACGACGCTCCACGCACCATCCGACCCGAGCCGCGGCCAGCTGGCCCCGCCGAGCGCGAGCACGGTCGCGGGACTATTCACGCAAAGCTCGCCCTCCGGCGTTGCGAACAGGAGAGCGCCATCGCGCCAGCCCAGCCAGCGATGGCGCATGTGGAACTGCACGCCCGCTTCGCGCAGCCGGTGCAGCCAGGCGCGCAGCAGCGGCGCTGCCTTCATATCGGTCGGGAATACACGGCCGGAGGTGCCGACGAAGGTGTCGATGCCCAGCCCGTGTATCCAGTCGCGCACCTGCTGCGGCGTGAATTCGTCCAGCCAGCGGCCCACCTCTTGCGACCGGGCGCCATAGCGCGCCACGAAGCGCTCGCAGGGCTCCGAATGCGTGATGTTCATGCCGCCCTTGCCGGCCAGGAGGAACTTGCGCCCGCTCGAGGGCATGGCATCGTACACGTCGACCTGGGCGCCGCCGGCGGCCAGCACTTCCGCGGCCATCAGCCCGGCGGGGCCGGCGCCGATGACGACGGCGCGAACACGGTTTGGAACAGCAGTGGACATGGCGTTGCAGACGAAAGACATGAGAGGAGCGCATTGTAGTCGATCCCGCGCCAAACTCCGATGTAAAGGATGCTTGACAACGGCAGATTCGCGGTCTAGCATGATGTAAAGCTCACTTTACATCCGGAGGACGCCGTGACGTACGAGAAGAAGATCGCAAGGACCTACTATGCCGAGATGGCCGGCTCGCTGGCTGTGTACTGCGTGCTGATCGTGCTCGCCCTGCGCATCGGCAAACCAATGCCGGACGGCGCCGCGCGCACCCTGCTCCTGGTCAGCCCGATGGCCGGTTTCGTGCTGATGCTGTGGGCGATCATCCGGCAACTGGCGCGCATGGACGAGTACCTGCGCATCCGCCTGCTGGAAAATATCGCGATCGGCGCGGCGGTCACCGCTGGCCTGACCTTCACCTACGGGTTCCTGGAAACCGCGGGCTACCCGCAGCTGTCGATGTTCACGGTCTGGTGCCTGCTGGCGGGCGCCACCGGCCTGACCCAGCTCGCGCGCAAGGTGCTGGGCCGATGAACAACACCATCCGTCAGCTGCGCGCCGACCAGGGCTGGAGCCAGGCGCACCTGGCCGACCTGCTGAAGGTGTCGCGCCAGACCGTCAACGCCATCGAGACCGGCAAATACGACCCCAGCCTGCCGCTTGCCTTCGCGATCGCGAAGCTGTTCGGGCAGCCGATCGAATCGATCTTCACTCCAGACGAGGAACTTGCATGAACAAGGCATCCCTGTTGTTTGCACTGGCCGTGGCCGCGGCCGCGCCGTCGTTCGCGGCCGAACCGGCTCCACCGGCCAACCCCTACGCAATGCGCGTTGCGCCGGCCGAGCGTTTCGAGGTGGGGCCGCTGCGGGTCGAGCGGCACGGCAACGGCGGCCGCGCGCTCGTGCTCATTCCGGGCCTGGCCAGCGGGGCGTGGGTGTGGCAGGACGTGGTACGCGCATTCAGCGGCCGGCAGGCGGTATATGTGGTGACCCTGCCCGGCTTTGACGGCCGCGACGCGACGCCGTCGAACCTGGCGGCGGTGCGCAAGGCGCTGGGCGACCTGATCGTCGCGCGCGCCCTGGACAAGCCGGTACTGGTCGGCCACAGCCTGGGCGGCATGCTGGCCCTTGCGGTAGCCGAGGACAGCCCCGGATTCGTCGGCGGGGTCGTGGCAGTGGACGGTTTGCCTGTGCTGCCAGGCACCGAAGGCTACACGCCCGAGCAGCGCGCCGCTGCGCTCGCACAGGCCGGCACAGTCCAGGTTCAGTATTCGAAGGAGCAGTTTGCCGCCAGCCAGCACGCGTATATGAGCAGCGAGGGTGTGCTGGACATGACGCGCGCGGACATGCTGGCCGAGCTCACCTCGCGCAGCGATCCGGCGACAGTTCGGCGGGTGGTGGCCGACGCGCTGGCGCTCGATCTGCGCCCTGGCCTGTCGCGGATCACCGCGCCGATCCTGGAGATCTCGCCCTACTTTGCGGCCGACCAGAGCCAGGTGGGCATCACCGAGCAGGCCAAGCTTGAGTACTACAAGTCGCTGCTGGCGGGGGCGCCGAAGGTCGAGGTGGTGTCGATCTCGCCCGCGCGCCACTTTGTCATGTTCGACCAGCCCGCAAAGCTGCTCGACACGCTGCGTACCTATTTGTCCAAACTGGGAGGCTGACGATGAAAGAGTTTATCCGCTGGGCCGGGCAATACCTGATTGCCGCAAGCTCGATGTTCGCGATCCTGTCCGCCGTTGATGCCGGCAGCGGCACGGCGTTTGCCGAGGGCTGGAGGAGCAACCTGGCGTGGGCAATCGTCTCGGCCGCGATTTTTCATCGGCGCGCGCTACTACCAGGCCAAAAGCGGCGCCCCCTGCCGTGCCTGCGATTCCGTCAGGCCCAAGTAGACGACATGCGTAGGGTGGGCGGGTCTCCCGCCCACGCGTTCAGGCGGTGCATGCCCGGAGTGAACGCGACATCAGGCGGCAGCGGCAGTGAGCTGCGGGAGCGACGCCATCAGGTCGGCGAAGCGCTGACCCTGGATCATCACGTGCTCGCGCATCAGCTGCGCGGCCAGCTCTCCGTCGCCCTTGACGATCGCCTGCACCACCGCATCGTGCTCGGCGTATGAATTGCTGACGCGGTCGCGCACGCGCAACTGCAGCCGGCGGTAGGGCCGCAGGCGGCGGTACAGGCTGCGCGCCTGCTCGATCAGGAAGTGGTTGTGGCTGCCGGCGTAGATCGCCTGGTGAAAGGTCTCGTTGAGCGTGTAGTACTCGTCGGGATCGTCCACCGCGCGCTTGCACGCGCCGTGCGCGGCCAGCAGCGCTTCCTGCTCGGCCTTGGTCATGCGGCGCGCCGCCAGCCGCGCGCACACGGCTTCCAGCTCCGACATCACCTCGAACATCTCGACCAGCTGCTGCGGCCCCAGCTCCGCCACCACCGCGCCCCGCCGCGGACGGATCACCACCAGCCCCATCGACGAGAGCTGGATCAGCGTCTCGCGGATGGGCGTGCGCGACACCCCGAAGGCGTTCGCCAGTTCGGTCTCGTCCAGGTGCTGGCCCGGGGCCAGCTTGCCTACCGCGATCATTTCCTCTATTGCATCGCGTAATGTTTCCGAGCGGCTTTTCATGGTAGATTGCTATCAGCTTTTGTATATAAGCTGTAATTATAGAAGCTAAATAACGCTTGACAATGTATTTGTTGAGTTTATTCTTGTATACACAAAACGCGGACGATGCATACGGCTTGACCGAAGCACGATCTGCCTGGGTAGTCTGATTCAACATCTTGGAGGATGTATATGTCGGTAATGACACGCAGGGCCCTGCTGGGCGCGCTCGCCACCAGTCCACTCTGGGTGAACCCGGTCTGGGCGCAGTCGTCCAACCTGAAGATCTCGCACCAGTTCCCGGGCGGCAGCGTCGCCGAGGGTGATTTCCGCGACCGCCTGTGCCGCATGTTCGCGGCGGAAGTGGAAAAGCGCACGCGCGGCGCACTGAAGTTCTCGATCTACCCGGGCTCGTCGCTGATGAAGACCAACGCCCAGTTCTCGGCCATGCGCAAGGGCGCGCTCGACATGTCGCTGGTGCCGCTGTCGTACGCCGGCGGCGAGGTCCCCGAGGTGAACATCGGCCTGATGCCGGGCCTGGTGACCTCGTACGACCAGGGCATGGCATGGAAGAACAGCGAAGTGGGCAAGGAACTCGCGCGCATCCTGGCCGAAAAAGGCATCGTGGTGGTCAGCTGGATCTGGCAGGCGGGCGGCGTGGCCTCGCGCTCCAAGCCGATCATCGACCCCGAAGACGCGCGCGGCCTGAAGGTGCGCGGCGGCTCGCGCGAGATGGACCTGATCCTCAAGGAAGCCGGCGCCGCCGTCGTCACCCTGCCCTCCAACGAAATCTACGCCGGCATGCAGACGGGCGCGATGGACGCGGCGCTGACCTCGTCCACCTCGCTGATCTCGTTCCGCCTGGAGGAAGTCTCCAAGGCGCTGACCACCGGCCGCGCCGGCGCATACTGGTTCATGTTCGAGCCACTGATGATGTCCAAGGCCGTGTTCGACCGCCTGCCGAAGGACCAGCAAGCCGCCATCATGGCCGTGGGCGGCGATCTCGAAACCTTTGCGCGCAAGGCCGCGCAGGACGATGACGCCGCCGTAGCCGCCGTGTACCAGCGCGCGGGCGCCCGCGTGGCCGACCTGAACCCGGCCACGCTGAAGAAGTGGCAGGACATCGCGCGCAATACGGCATGGAAGGACTACGCCGCGCGCAACGCCAACTGCGCCAAACTGCTGTCGCTTGCGGAGAAGCTCCTGTGAGTCATGGCTTCGAGCTCGAGCAGGCCGCCGCGCCTGCTGTGCCCGACGGTACCGCCCTGGCGGTATTGTCGGGCTGGTTCGACAGCTTCAACAAGCTGCTGTTGAAGCTGTCGATGCTGGCCATCCTCGCCACCTCGCTGGTGCTCACCTACTCTGTCGCGACGCGCTACTTCTTCAAGTCGCCGACCGACTGGCAGGACGAGGCATCGGTGTTCATGCTGGTGGGGATGACGTTCTTCTGCACCGCCTGGGTCCAGTCGCAGCGCGGGCACATCGGCATCGAGGCGCTCGCTTCGGTGCTGCCGCGCCGGGTCAACGTGGTGCGCCTGTTCCTGGTGGACCTGCTGTCGCTGGCGTTCTGTGCGTTTTTCGCCTGGAAGGCCTGGGCGCTGTGCCATGAGGCGTGGGTGGACGGCCAGACCACGTCGTCAACGTTCGCGCCGCCGCTGTGGATCCCGTATTCGATGATGGCGGCCGGCATGACGATCCTGACGCTGCAGCTGCTGCTGCAGGTACTGATGCATTTCGCCGGCAAAGGGAAGACGGCATGAGCGATTTGACCCTTGGCGCGCTGTACGGCGCAATCACCCTGCTGGTGATGTTTTCCGGGATGCCGATTGCGTTCGCGCTCGGCGTGGTGGCCACCGGCTTCATGTACTTCTTCATGCCGCCCATGTCGCTCGACACGATCGCGCAGAACGTGTACGAGGAGATGGCGTCGATCACCCTGCTGTCGATCCCGCTGTTCATCCTGAAAGGCGCGGCGATCGGCAAATCACCCGCCGGGCGTGACCTGTACGCGGCGATCCACGCGTGGCTGCACAAGGTGCCGGGCGGTCTTGGCATCGCCAACGTCTTCGCCTGCGCCCTGTTCGCGGCCATGGCCGGCTCGTCGCCCGCCACCTGCTCTGCGATTGGCTCGGCCGGCATTCCCGAAATGCGCAAGCGCGGCTATTCGCCCGGTTTCGCGGCCGGCATCATCGCCGCCGGCGGCACCCTGGGCATTCTGCTGCCGCCGTCGATCACCATGATTCTGTACGCGGTGGCCGCCGAGCAGTCGCTGGGCCGCCTGTTCCTGGCCGGGATCGGCCCCGGCATGCTGCTGGTGCTGCTGTTCGCGGGCTATGCGGTGTACCGCGCACGCAAGGAATATGGCCTGGCGCTGGCGGCCTATGAAGGCAGCGGGGTGCAGTCGGCCTACCTTGAAAAGGAGCACTTCACGCTGTCGCAGAAGGTGGAGATGCTGCCGCGCGTGCTGCCGTTCGTGACGCTGCTGATCGGCGTGATGATCGCGCTGTACGGCGGCTACGCCACCCCGTCCGAAACCGCGGGCCTGGGCGCACTGCTGGCGCTGGTGCTGATCGCGATCGTGTACCGGGTGTGGAAGCCAAAGGACCTGTCGCCGATCCTGTCCTCGACGATCAAGGAATCGACAATGCTGCTGCTGATTATCGGCATGTCGCTGCTGTATTCCTATGTGATGAGCTACCTGCACATCAGCCAGTCTGCCGCGCAGTTCGTGGTCGACATGCACCTGTCGCGCTGGGTGCTGCTGGCGGTGATCCTGCTGATGGTGGTGGTGCTGGGCTTCTTCCTGCCGCCGGTGTCGATCATCCTGATGACTGCGCCGATCATCCTGCCGCCGCTGAAGGCTGCCGGCTTTGACCTGATCTGGTTCGGCATCGTGATGACGATCGTGATGGAGATGGGCCTGATCCACCCGCCGGTGGGACTGAACATCTTCGTCATCAAGAACATCGCGCCGGACATCCCGCTGCGCGACGTGATCATGGGCGTGCTGCCGTTCGTGGTGCTGATGGCGCTGGCCGTGGTGCTGCTGTGCGTGTTCCCGTCGATCTCGACCGCGCTGCCGAACATGCTGATGGGAGCCGCATGATGAACACCACCCCGAAGGTGTGGAATACGCTGCAGCAGAACCGCAGCGCGCGACTGGCCCGCGCCGGCGAGGCGCTGGGCAACGACCTCAACGGCAAGGCACTTCCCGCCGCGCGCATCAAGGACCTGCTGCACAGCGTGCTCGAATGCGGCGACCGCGTGTGCCTGGAAGGGAACAACCAGAAGCAGGCCGACTTCCTGGCGCAGGCGCTGGCCGGGCTGGACACGGCGCGCATCAACAACCTGCACATGCTGCAGTCGGTGCTGGCTTTGCCCGAGCACCTGGACGTGTTCGAACGCGGCGTGGCGTCCAGGCTCGACTTCTCGTTCTCCGGCCCGCAGGCCGGGCGGGTGGCCAAGCTGGCAGCCGCCGGCAAACTGAACATCGGCGCGATTCACACCTATCTCGAGCTGTTCAGCCGCTACTTCGTGGACCTGCCGCCGCGCGTGTCGCTGGTGGCGGCCGAGGCGGCAGACCGCAACGGCAACCTGTACACCGGCGCGAACACCGAGGATACGCCGGCGATCGTTGAAGCGACCACGTTCAAGAACGGCATCGTGATCGTGCAGGTGAACCGGGTGGTCGATAACCTGCCGCGCGTGGACATCCCGGGCGACTGGGTAGACTTCGTGGTGCAGTCGCCGCGCCCGTACTACATCGAGCCGCTGTTCACGCGCGACCCGGCGCAGATCTCCGAGATCCAGGTCCTGATGGCGATGATGGCCATCAAGGGCATCTATGCCGAGTACCAGATCGAGCGGCTCAACCACGGCATCGGCTTCGACACGGCGGCGATCGAGCTGCTGCTGCCGACCTACGCCACCTCGCTTGGGCTGAAGGGCAAGATTGCGCGCAACTGGGCACTGAACCCGCACCCGGCATTGATCCCGGCGATCGAATCGGGCTTTGTGGAGTCGGTCTACTCGTTTGGCTCCGAGCTGGGCATGGAAGAATACATCCGCGCGCGGCCCGACGTGTTCGCGGTGGGCCCGGACGGCAGCATGCGCAGCAACCGCGCGCTGTGCCAGGCGGCCGGCCACTATGCTTGCGACATGTTCATCGGCTCCACCTTGCAGATCGACTTGCAGGGCAACTCATCGACCGCAACGCTCGGCCGCATCGCCGGATTCGGCGGCGCGCCCAACATGGGCGCGGACGCACGCGGACGGCGCCATGCCAGCCCCGGCTGGCTCAAGGCCGGCCGCGAGGCGCGCGCCGGTTCCAGCGCCATCCCGCGCGGCCAGAAGCTGGTGGTGCAGATGGTCGAGACCTTCCGCGAACACATGCAGAGCGCGTTTGTCGAAAAGCTGGATGCATGGGAACTGGCCGAGCAGGCAGGCTTTGCGATCCCGCCGGTGATGATCTACGGCGAGGACGTGACCCACATCCTGACCGAGGAAGGCATCGCCAACCTGCTGCTGTGTCGCGGCGAGGAAGAGCGCGAGCAGGCCATCCGAGGCGTGGCCGGCTACACCCCGGTGGGCATCGGCCGCGACAAGCGCATGGTCGAGAACCTGCGCGACCGTGGCGTGATCCGCCGCGCCGAAGACCTGGGCATCGACAAGCGCCTGGCTACGCGCGACCTGCTGGCCGCGCGCAGCATGAAGGACCTGGTGCGCGCCTCGCACGGGCTGTACGACCCGCCGCGCCGCTTCAGGAACTGGTAAGGACATCATGGAAAAGCTTTCGTATCGATTTGAGGGCGGCTCGCGCAAGCTGCCGAAACAGGCAGAAGTGGTGGGCGTCGTCAGCTCCGGCAACCTGGAAGTGCTGATCGAAACGGCCCCGCTTGGCGGCGGCTGTGTCATCGACATCAGCACCGCTGCCGTAGGCTTTGGCGCGACATGGCAAGCCGTGATGGCCGACTTCCAGCAGCGCTGGCAGCTGGCCGACACGCGCATCGCCATCAACGACATGGGCGCCACACCCGCCGTGGTGAGCCTGCGCATGGATCAGGCGGTCGAGACCATGCTGGGGGACGGCCAATGAGCAGCTATCTGGAACTGACTGCGCGCGAGCGGCTCGCGCGCGTGTTCGACCACGCCAGTTTCGAGGAATTCCTGCCGCCTGCGGCGCGGGTGGTGAGCCCGCACCTGGGCCAGCTCGACGCGCCGGTAGCGTTCGACGACGGCGTGGCGGTGGGCCGCGGGCGGCTGGACGGCACGCCGGTCTTTGTCGCAGCGCAGGAAGGCGGATTCATGGGCGGCGCGGTGGGCGAGGTCCACGGCGCCAAGCTCACCGGCCTGCTGCGCCGCGCGATTGCCGAGCGGCCGGCAGCCGTGGTGCTGCTGCTCGAATCGGGAGGCGTGCGCCTGCACGAGGCGAACGCCGGCCTGGTCGCGGTTTCCGAGGTGATGCGCGCGGTGCTGGATGCGCGTGCCGCGGGCATCCCCGTCATTGCACTGGTCGGCGGCGCCAACGGCTGCTTCGGCGGCATGGGCATCGTCGCGCGCTGCACCAACATGGTCATCATGTCGGAGGAAGGACGTCTTGCGATGTCCGGGCCGGAGGTCATCGAGACCACCAACGGCGTGGAAGAATTCGATTCGCGCGACCGGGCGCTGGTGTGGCGCACCACGGGCGGCAAGCATCGCTACCTGCTGGGCGACTGCCAGGCGCTGGTGGCGGACGACACCGACGCCTTTCGCGCCGCCGCCATTGCGGCCGTGGCGCGCTACGCGAGCGCGAGCGCCGAGCTGACGCTGGAAGCGCTCGAACGCGAGCAAGCCATGCTGGCGGACCGGCTGGAGCGCTTTGGCGGGCTGTCGGAACCGATGGAGATCTGGCGCGCACTCGGCATCGCCAAGCCAGAGCAGGTGCCGATGCTGGATGCGGAAAAATTCGTTGAACTGGCCGCCAACGCCAGGGTGGGAGTGAACTGATGGACTGGAAAACCCTGGCGGACCAGCTTTTCCCGGGCGGTTACGAGATCAGCGAGCAGGACCTGTTCCTGAGCGGGACGGCGCAGGCGGCTGGCGAAACGGTCGCCGTGGTCGGCACGACCGGGCATGCGCCGATTGGCGTGGAGATCGCGCTGGCGCAGGCCCGCTTCATCCTGCAGACGGTGCGCGAGCATCCGGGACGGGCCATCATGCTGCTGGTGGACACGGTCGGCCAGCGGCTGCGGCACCGCGACGAGATGTTGGGCATTAACAGCTACATGGCGCATCTGGGCAAGTGCGTGGACTTCGCACGCCGCCGTGGGCACCGGGTGATCGGCCTGGTGTACGACCAGGCGCTGTCGGGCGGTTTCATCACCAGCGGCCTGATGGCCGACGCATGCTACGCGCTGCCCGAATCGACGATCCGCGTGATGGCGCTGCCCGCAATGGCGCGCATCACCAAGGTGCCGGAAGAACGCCTCGTCGAGCTCGCGGGCAGCAACCCGGTCTTTGCGCCAGGCGCCGAAAACTACCTGCGCATGGGCGGGGTTCAGGAGATCTGGTCGGGCGACCTGGCCGAGCAGCTCGAGACAGCCATGGCTGCCGAGCACCGCTCCGACGAGCGCGCGGCCCTCGGCCTGTGGCGCGGCGGGCGCAAGCTGGCCAAGCCGGTCGCCGATGCAATCGTCTCGGGTAGTGATGTACTCGCGTCATGACATTGTCTGGCTGACTCCGGACGGATGGAGCGAGGCGCTGGCGCAAGTGCCGGCGCCATTGCGCGCGCCGGTCGAGCGCTGGCGGCGTGCAAACTGGCCCGCCGTGGTACGCCGCAACGATGCCAACCTGGCAGATGGCTTCGTCTGCGCCGGGATTCCGCTGCCGCCTGACCGTGAGACCGGCATCAAGCCACGCGTTGCGCTGCGGCTGCGCTTGTCCTCGATCGACCGCCGCACTGGCGCGTTTGCGCTGGCACGCGCTGTCGATGCCGCGCCAGCCGGGTGGCGGGCCGCGCTCGGCCTGCTGTCCGACCTGCAGCTGCGCGTCTATGGTTCGCTGGCGATGCAGGCCTTCACCGGGCTGGACTACCTCACGCCCTCTTCCGATATCGACGTGCTGTTCGCGCCCACCGATCAGGTGGCGTTGGACGCGGGCATCGCGCTGCTGTCCCATGTGGCAGAACGCTTGCCGCTGGACGGCGAAGTCGTCTTCCCCGGCGGCGCCGCTGTGGCCTGGAAGGAGTGGCGCGATGCGCGCGGCAGCGGGCGCAAGGTACTGGCAAAACGCATCGACGAGGTGCGGCTGGTCTCGCCCGACGAGCTGGCTGCGGCGTTGGAAGCATGATGACCCACCTGGCAACGGCCCACCATGCCGCCTGGCCTGCCGCGCCTTTCTGGCAGCGCAGCTTATGCGCCGAGGTCGCGCGCGTTGCGGTGCGCTGCCTGTACACCGAGCTGGCCCTCTATCCAAAGCCGGGCCTGGTCTCTCTGGTGGACAACGGCAGCCACACCGACATGAACGCCGCCACCTTCATGCGCAGCATGTTCGCGTTGCGCCGCTACTTTGGCGCGATCTGCCAGGCTGGGATCGACGGCGCGCCGTTCGCGCGGCTCAAGCAGCTCGGCATCGAGGCCGAAAAGCGCATGCTCAAGGCCACCGGCGGCATCAATACCCACCGCGGCGCGATCTTCAGCGTGGGACTGCTGTGCGCCGCCATCGGACGAGCGCGCGCGCAATCGATGCGGCTCACTCCCTCGACGCTGCGCGCCGTGCTCCTGCTGAGCTGGGGCGCGGAGTTGGCCGGCCACACCGCCGAATGCGGCGCCGCCTCGAATGGCCTGCGCGCCGCCGCCCTGCATGGCGCAAGCGGTGCGCGCGAAGAAGCGGCGCTTGGATTCCCGTCCGTGTTCGAGGTCGCCCTGCCCGCGCTGGCCGGCAAACTTGCGGCCGGGCGCGGCCACTACCGCGCGCGGATCGACACGCTGTTCGCGCTGATGGCGCACATGAGCGACACCAACGTCTTCCACCGCGCCGGCAGCGAAGGCGCTGCGCTGGTGCGTGAACGCGCGCGCTGTTTTCTGGACCTCGGCGGCACCGCCCATCCGGCATGGAAGGAGGCGGCGCTGCACTGCCACCGGCAGTTCGTGGCCCGCCGCATCTCCCCTGGCGGCGCGGCCGACCTGCTGGCGGCCACCTGCCTGGTCCACAGCGTCACCACGCAGCCAATCCCATGACGACGCGTCTGTTGATCCTCTGTCCCGGCCAAGGCAGCCAGAGCCCGGCGATGTTCGACATCGCGCGCGCCGACGAGCGCGCGGCCGAGTTCATCGCCCGGCATGCTCCCGCGTTCACCGAGGCGGACATGTTCGACAACCGTGTGGCCCAGCCCTTGATCGTCACCGCAACGCTGGCGATCTGGGAAGCGCTACGCGACCGCATTCCCCAACCTTCGCTTGCGGCCGGGTACAGCATCGGCGAACTGGCCGCCTACGCGGTCGCGGGGGCCTTCACAGCCGGGCAGGCGGTGGAGCTCGCGGCAGCGCGCGCGGGATTGATGGACCAGGCCGGGGCAGCGCACCCGGACCAGGCCATGCTGGCCGTGAGCGCATTGCCGGTTCAGCAGGCGCGCGCGCTGGCCGAGCAGCATGGCGCCGCGGTGGCCATCGTCACTGCCGGGGACAGCTGCATCGTCGGCGGCGGTCGAACTGCGTTACTGGAAGTTGAGCGCGCGGCCGCGGCCCGCGGCGGACGGTGCCAGTTGCTGCCGGTGGCGGTCGCATCGCACACGCCGCTGATGGCTGGCGCCGTCGCGCCTTTCGCGGCAACGCTGCAGGGCGCGCCGTTCGGGATGCCGCTTTGCCCGGTCCTGTCAGGCATCGATGCATCACGCGTCGACGACAAGGCGCGCGCAGTGGAGCACCTCTCGCGCCAGCTCGCGCAGACGATTGTTTGGGATGCGTGCATGGACGCCGCCGTCGAAGCGGGCGCCACGGTGGCACTGGAACTCGGGCCTGGCGCGTCCCTGGCGCGCATGTTCAGGTCGCGCTATCCCGACCTGGCGTGCCGCTCGGTTTCCGAATTCAGGAGTATCGAAGGGATCGTGGCCTGGATCGAACGCCAGGCCAGCTGAGCTCAACCGCCGGTCACCGGCGGGAAGAACGCGACCTCTGCCCCGTCACGCAACGGCGTGCCGGACTCGCACATGACCTGGTTGAAGGCCATGCGCAGCGCGCGTTCGTGAGACAAGGCCTCGGCCCACGCACCACCGCGCGCGATCAGGAAATCGCGCAGCGCGCCGACAGTGGACACCTCTGCAGGCAGCGACACGCTTTCCTGCGACACGCCGAGTGCTTCGCGCACGCTGGCAAAAAAACGCAAAGTGATCTTCATGCGACTCCTAGTGCTGCAGTTCGGCGAACGGGATGAAACGCACGGTGTCGCCCTTCGCAATCGGGTGCCCCGGCGGATTGTCAATCAGGCCCTCGCCCCACACGGTCGAGGTGAGCACGCCCGAGCCCTGGTTGGGGAACAGGTCGAGGCCGCCCTCGGCATTGATCCCGGCGCGCAGAAATTCGTTGCGCCGGTCGGCCTTGGGCCAGTCGAAGTCGGCGCGCATCGGATAGGTGCGCGGCTCGACCGGTCTACTCACACCCTGCAGGCGCAGCAGGAAGGGCCGCACGAACAGCAGGAAAGTGATGAAACTCGACACCGGGTTGCCCGGCAGGCCGAGGAAGAAGGCCGATCCGTCCTCGCGCCGCACCTCGCCGAATGCCAGCGGCTTGCCCGGCTTGACGGCGATCTGCCACATGTTCAGGCGCCCTTCCGCTTCGACCGCCGGCTTGATGTGGTCTTCCTCGCCCACCGACACGCCACCGGAGGTGATGATCAGGTCATGGCCGCGCGCGGCCTCGCGCAGGGTCGAGCGGGTGGCGTCGAGCGAGTCGGGCACGATGCCGAAGTCGCTGATCTCGCAGCCGAAGTTCTGCAGCAGGCCGCGCAGGGTAAAGCGGTTGGAGTTGTAGATCGCGCCTGGCGCCAGCGGCTCGCCCGGCATCGCCAGTTCGTCGCCGGTGAAAAACACCGCCACGCGCACGCGCCGGCGCACGGGCAGGCTCGCCAGCCCCACCGACGCGGCCAGCCCGAGTTCCTGCGCGCGCAGCCGCGTGCCCGCCGGCAGGATCACTGAACCGGCCACGATGTCCTCGCCGGTGCGGCGGATCCATTCGCCGGGTCTGGGCGCGTGCTTGACGATGACATGTTCGCCATCTGCCTCGCACTGTTCCTGCATCACCACCGCGTCGGCGCCCTCCGGAATCAGGGCGCCAGTGAAGATGCGCGCTGCCGAGCCGCTGGCCAATGGCTGGCCGACATGGCCCGCCGGGATGCGCTGTGCGATATGCAGCCGGGCGCTGCCGCTGGCGCAGTCGGCCGCGCGCACCGCGTAGCCGTCCATCTGCGTGTTGTCGGCGGACGGCACGTTGAGGGTGGACGCCTGGTCCTGCGCCAGCACGCGCCCGTTCGCCTCAAGCGTCGGGATGGTCTCGATCCCCTCGACCGGCCTTGCGGCCGACAGCAGGAAATCGAGCGCCTCGCGCACGGACAGCATGGGTTTGCGAGCTGGTTGTTCGGCCATGGTTACAGTCCCGTATGTGCGGCGATGAAGGTCTTCATCTCGTCGACGTTCGGCTTCATCACCACGTATTTCTGCGGCAGCGACTCGATGTCCTCGAAGCCGGACGGACGGTCCGCATTGCGGCCGAGGGCCTCGACGATGGTCTCGTTGAACTTGGCGGCCAGCGCCGTTTCCAGCACGATCATCGGCACGCCGGCGCGCACATGTTCGCGCGCGACCTTGACGCCGTCGGCGGTATGGGTGTCGATGGTCAGGCCGCTCTTCTCGAACACATTGCGGATGGTCGCAATGCGGTCGGCGTGCGTCGATTTGCCGGACGCGAAACCGTAGCCGGCGACCTTGGCGAACTCGTCGCCGTCGCTGCCCGGCGCGCCGGACAGGTCGAAGCCGCCTTCGGTATCGACCTTGCGGAACAGCGCGCGCACGCGCTCGGGGTCGCGGCCCACCAGGTCATACACGAAGCGCTCGAAGTTGGACGCCTTGGAGATGTCCATCGACGGGCTGGTGGTGTGGAAGGTCTCGGCCGACTTGCGCACGCGGTAGCGGCCGGTGCGGAAGAACTCGTCGAGCACGTCGTTTTCGTTGGTGGCGACGATCAGCTGGTCGATCGGCAGGCCCATCATGCGCGCGATGTGGCCGGCGCAGATATTGCCGAAGTTCCCCGAGGGGACGGTGAACGAGACCTTCTGGTCGTTGGAGGTGGTGGCCGCGAGATAGCCGCGGAAGTAGTACACCACCTGGGCCACCACGCGTGCCCAGTTGATCGAATTGACGGTGCCGATCTTGTGGCGCGCCTTGAACGACAGGTCGTTCGACACGGCCTTGACCATGTCCTGGCAGTCGTCGAACACGCCTTCGACCGCGATGTTGAAGATGTTCGGGTCGTGCAGGCTGAACATCTGCGCGGTCTGGAACGCGCTCATCTTCTTGTGCGGAGAGAGCATGAACACGCGAATGCCGCGCTTGCCGCGCATCGCGTACTCGGCGGCGCTGCCGGTGTCGCCCGAGGTGGCGCCAAAGATGTTCAGTTCGTCGTCGTTCTTCGCCAACGCGTATTCGAACAGGTTCCCCAGGAGCTGCATCGCCATGTCCTTGAACGCGAGCGTGGGGCCGTTGGACAGCGATTGCAGCACCAGCACCTTGTCGCCGTCGCGCTCGAGTTCGCGCAGCGGGGTGATGTCGGCAGGATTGTCGCCTGCGCGCGCGTTGCGGTAGACGTCGGCGGTGTAGGTCTTTGCCGTTAATGCCTTCAGGTCGGCGTCCGGAATGTCGGTCGCGAACTTGCGCAGGATTTCATACGCCAGCCCGGCGTACGGCAGCGTGCGCCATGCGTCCAGCTCGGCGCCGGTCACCCTGGGGTACTCGGCCGGGAGGAACAGGCCGCCGTCGGGGGCCAGGCCGCCCAGCAGGATATCGGAAAAGTGGTTCGGATTACGGGCGGACGATTCGGCGGTCGCGCGGGTCGAGACGTATTGCATAGGGGTCGAAAATCGGGTTGGGATGCTCAGGTCGAGGGTTATTATAGTGCTTCGACCGGGGCTGGGCCGTTTTCGGGGCAGTTGCGCCCCCGCCGGGGCGGGGGCAACATGCGTACGCGGCGCTATCAGCAGGCTGCGTGGTTGACCGTAACCACATGGATCGCCAGGCCGCCCAGCGAGGTTTCCTTGTACTTGGCCTGCATGTCGAAACCGGTCTGGCGCATGGTTTCAATGACGTCGTCCAGGCTCACGAAGTGGGTGCCGTCGCCCTTGAGCGCGAGGGACGCCGCGGTGATCGCCTTGATGGCCCCCATGCCGTTACGCTCGATGCAGGGGATCTGCACCAGCCCGCCGATCGGGTCGCAGGTCATGCCAAGGTGGTGCTCGATGCCGATTTCAGCGGCATTTTCGATCTGCTCATTCGTCCCACCGAGTGCGGCGACCAGCCCGGCGGCGGCCATGGCGCAGGCCACGCCGACCTCGCCCTGGCAGCCGATCTCGGCGCCGGAGATCGAGGCGTTGCGCTTGCAGAGCATGCCGATGGCGGCCGATGTGAGCAGGAAGTCGCGGATGCCGCAATTCGGGTCGCTCGGGCGGCAGTCCTGCGCGTAGTAGCGCAGAACGGCCGGAATGATCCCGGCGGCGCCGTTGGTCGGGGCGGTGACGACACGGCCGCCGGCCGCGTTTTCCTCGTTGACGGCCATCGCGAACAGGCTCACGTGGTTCAGCGCGTCATGCGGCAGCTCGTTGCGGTGCACACCCGATGCGGCGGCGTCCTGCTCCTGCTTCCACAACTTGGCGGCGCGGCGCCGCACGTTCAGGCCACCCGGCAGTTGGCCGTGCGTGACCAGCCCGTGCGCGATACAGTCGCGCATCACCTGCCAGATGCGGTCCAGGCCCGCGTCCAGGTCTTGTTCGCCCATGCGCGCGCACTCGTTCTCGCGCAGCATGCGCGGGATCGACAGGCCATGCTGCTTGCCATGCGCGAGCAGCTGGGTCATGGTGTCGAACGGGTACGGCACCTGAGAGCGCGCGGCCTGCTGTGGCGCCGCCTGGGTTTCGCCAGCCGCGGTGATGAAGCCGCCGCCGACCGAATAGTAGATCTTTTCCGCCGTATGGCCGTCGGCGTACCGCAGCACGAAGCGCATCCCGTTGGGGTGCTCGGGCAGGGTCTCGGTCTTGTGCCAGATGAGATTGGCGCGCGCCGTGAACGGCACGTCCTTCTCGCCCAGCAGCTTGAGCCGGCCGTCCAGCTCCGCCTCGGCGAGCTTGTCCTCGACCGTATCGGGATCGACGTGCTGCGGGGTTTCGCCCATCAGTCCAAGGATCACGGCCTTGTCGGTCGCGTGGCCAACGCCGGTGAGCGCGAGCGAGCCATACAGGTGCGCCTCCACCGCGACCACGGTGTCGAGCGGCCCGGCATCGACAAGGAAGCGGCGCGCGGCGACCATCGGCCCCACGGTGTGCGAGCTCGATGGCCCGATCCCGATCTTGAACAGGTCAAATACGCTCATGTCCATGAGCTGTCTCCATGATGTGTTTATGGTTGGCCCGTCGCTGTGCAGGCCCTCGCCGTCTGTGCGGCTTTGCTGTTTTATGCTGCTTCGCTGACGCTGACGTCGATATTCTTGAGCATGTCGGCGACCATCTCCTCGACACCGATGCGGGCCTTCCAGCCCCAGTCGGCGCTCGCGCGGCTGTCGTCCAGGCTGCGCGGCCAGGTATCGGCAATCGCCTGGCGGCTGTCGGGCTTGTACGCGATCTTGAATTCGGGGAGCGCGCGCGCGATCGCCGCGGCCAGCTCGCGCGGGTTGAACGACACCCCGGCCACGTTGTACGACGAGCGGATCTTCACCTTGTCGGCCGGCGCTTCCATCAGTTCCACCGTGGCGCGGATCGCGTCCGGCATGTAGATCATCGGCAGTGTGGTCTCGGGGCCAAGGAAGCACTCGTAAGTCTGGCCGCGCAGCGCCGCATGGAAGATCGCGATGGCGTAGTCGGTGGTGCCGCCGCCCGGGGGCGACTTGAAGCTGATGATGCCGGGGTAGCGTATGCTGCGCACGTCCACGCCGTATTTGGTGTGATAGTACTCGCACAGGCGCTCGCCGGCCAGCTTGCTGATGCCATAGATCGTGGTCGGGTCCATGATCGTGTACTGCGGAGTGCCTTCGTTTGGGGTGTTGGGGCCGAAGGCGGCGATCGAGGACGGCCAGAACACCTTCAGCGGCTTGCCGGCCTCGCCACGCTCGCGCGCGATCTCGAGGATATTGAGCAGGCCGTCCATGTTGAGCGTCCAGGCCTTGAGCGGCGCCTTTTCGCCGGTGGCCGACAGCAGCGCCGCCAGCTGGTACACCTGGGTGATGCCTTCGGCGGCGACGAGGGCGCTCAGGCGCGCCTTGTCCAGCACGTCCAGCTGCATGTAGCGGCGGGCGCCGAAGCGGTTCTCAGGGCTGATGTCGGCGGCGATCACGTTGTCAAGGCCATGCTTGTCCGCCAGCGCGGTCACGAGCTCGCTGCCGATCTGTCCGTTGGCGCCGATGATGAGGATGCGTTCCATGTGCTTTTTCGTGTAAATCGTTTTATTGTTTGATGATGCCCAGCTCGCGGCCGGCCTGCTCGAAGGCCTTGAGCACGGTGTCGAGCTGTTCGCGGGTGTGCGCGGCCGAGAGCTGCACGCGCACGCGCGCCTGGCCCATCGGCACGACCGGGTAGAAGAAGCCGGACAGCAGCACGCCCAGTTCGAACATGCGCGCGGCGAATTTCTGCGCCACCGGGGCATCGAACAGCATGACCGGCACCACCGGGTGCGTGCCCGGCCTGATGGTGAAGCCGATACGCTCGATCTCCTTGCGGAAGTAGGCGGTGTTCTCGTGCAGGCGGTCGCGCAGCTCGGTGGATTTGCTGATACGCTCCAGCACGGAGAGCGAAGCGCCGGCGATCATCGGGGCCAGCGTGTTGGAGAACAGGTAGGGGCGCGACTTCTGGCGCAGCGTCTCGATCACTTCCTTGCGGCCCGAGGTGAAGCCGCCCATGGCGCCGCCCAGCGCCTTGCCGAGCGTGCCGGTGATGATGTCGATGCGGCCCACCACCCCGCAGTGCTCGTGCGTGCCGCGGCCGGTCTTGCCCATGAAGCCCGACGCGTGCGAGTCGTCCACCAGGGTCAGCGCACCGTATTTCTCGGCCAGCTCAACGATCTTGTCCAGCTGGGCGATGGTGCCGTCCATCGAGAACACGCCGTCGGTGACGATCACCTTGTGGCGCTTGCCCGCCTCGGTTGCGGCCTGCAGCTGCTTTTCCAGGTCGGCCATGTCGTTGTTGGCGTAGCGGTAGCGCGCGGCCTTGCACAGGCGGATGCCGTCAATGAGCGAGGCGTGGTTCAGCGCGTCGGAGATGATGGCGTCGTTCTCGTCGAACAGCGGCTCGAACACGCCGCCGTTGGCGTCGAACGCGGCCGCGTACAGGATGGTGTCTTCGGTGCCGAGGAAGTTCGACAGCGCGCGCTCCAGCTCCTTGTGCACCGTCTGGGTGCCGCAGATGAAACGCACCGACGACAGTCCGTAGCCGTATTTGTCCAGCGCGGCGGCGGCGGCTTTCGCGGTCTCGGGGTCGCCCGACAGGCCCAGGTAGTTATTGGCGCACATGTTGATGAGCGTGCGGCCGTCCTCCGACACCACCTGCGCGCCCTGGCGCGAGGCGAGCACGCGTTCCGGCTTGAACAGGCCCTGCTCGCGCAGGCTGGCCAGGTTCTGCTGCAGCTGCTGGTAGAACGCTTGATCGCTCATCTCTATCTCCCTTGTCCGTGGAAGCCGGCTTGACCGGCAGTTGTACTATGCTGTACCGTTTTGCCGAGTCCTGCAGCAGTTCGGCTTGCTGTTCGCGTTCCGTTATGTCGAACGCGAATTCAATATAATGAATCTTACGCCCGCCTGTTGAACTTGGCAAGTTCCTCAGGCTATCAGATATCACCTTTCGTTGTAGCCAATGAAAACAACTGTTACCACCAACGCGCCACCAGAAGTCGGGGCCACCCTGCAGCGCCTGCGCCTGGCGCGCGGACTGACGCTGGAAGACCTGTCGCGCATCGCCGGCGTGTCCAAGTCGATGCTGTCGCAAATCGAGCGCGAAAAGGCCAACCCGACCATCGCGATCACCTGGCGCCTGGCCAATGCGCTCGGGGTGGCGATCGGCGAACTGCTGTCGTCCGAGCCGCGCGACGTGGAAACGATCCGCGTGGTGGAGGCGCACGAGACTCCTACCCTGCCAGGCAATCACGCAGGCTATGCGCTGCGCATCCTGGGGCCGATGGAACTGGCGGGTAAGTACGAGTGGTATGAGCTGACGCTGGCGCCGGGCGGCGAACTGGCTTCGCAAGCCCACGACCCGGGCACCAGCGAGCACCTGACGGTGCTGCATGGGACGCTGGAAGTCGAGGTCGGGTCGAGCACGCGCAAGGTGAAGTCGGGCGGCACCGCGCGCTATCCGGCGGACCAGAGTCATGCGGTGCGCAATGCGGGCAAGACCGAGGCGAAGGCGCTGCTGGTGGTGGTGCACCGCTGACCTCCGTAGGCGGCACTTGTGCCCACGCGTCACACCAGGCGGCGCGCGGGCCCGCGTGGGCTCGAGAGCCCACCCTACCCTTATTGACGCAATACGTGGCGAGAATCGGTAGGGTGGGCGGGTTTCTCGCCCACGCGTTCAACTAGTCCCGAGAACACCGCGTCGGCACTTCCTGCGCTTGAACGCGTGGGCAGCGAGCTGCCCACCCTACGGCTTACATACCCAGATTCTTGGCCAGGAAGCCCCAGCGGTCGGCCACTTCTTCGATCTGCTTGGTGGTCGGCTTGCCGGCGCCGTGACCGGCCTTGGTGTCGATACGGATGATGACCGGCGCGCTGCCCGCCTGCGAGGCCTGCAGGGTGGCGGCAAACTTGAAGCTGTGCGCCGGCACCACGCGGTCGTCATGGTCCGCTGTCGTCACCATCGTCGCCGGGTAGCAGGTCCCCGGCTTGAGGTTGTGCAGCGGCGAGTACTTGACCAGCGCCTTGAATTCTTCCGGGTTCTCCGACGAGCCGTAGTCCGAGGTCCAGGCCCAGCCGATCGTGAACTTGTGGAAGCGCAGCATGTCCATCACGCCCACCATCGGGATCGCCGCGCGGAACAGGTCCGGGCGCTGGGTCATCGCCGCGCCCACCAGCAGGCCACCGTTGCTGCCGCCGCCGATCGCAAGCTTGGCTGGAGAGGTGACCTTGTGGTCGACCAGCCACTGGGCCGCGCCGATGAAATCGTCGAACACGTTCTGCTTTTTCAGCTTGGTGCCCGCCTCGTGCCAGGCTTCGCCGTATTCGCCGCCGCCGCGCAGGTTGGGCACCGCGTACACGCCGCCCATTTCCATCCAGGCCAGGTTGGCCGGCGAGAAGCTGGGCGTGAGCGAGATGTTGAAGCCACCGTAGCCGTACAGGTAGGTCGGGTTGTTGCCGTCCTGCTTGAGCCCCTTCTTCGAGACGATGAACATCGGCACCCGGGTGCCGTCGCGGCTGGTGTAGAACACCTGGCGGGTCTCGTAGTCGTCCGGGTTGAACTGCACCTTCGGCTGGCGGAACACGCTGCTCTTCCCGCTCTTCATGTCGAGGCGGTAGATGGTGGTCGGGGTGGTGAAGCCGGTGAACGAGTAAAAGGTCTCGCTGTCGCCGCGCTTGCCGGTGAAACCCGCCGCCGAGCCGATGCCCGGCAGTGCAATTTCGCGCACCAGCTTGCCCTTCAGGTCCACCACTTTGACCACGCTGCGTGCGTCCTTCAGGTATTCGACCACGAGCTGGTTGTTGATCATGTGGGCCGACGCCAGCGTGTCTTCGCTCTCCGGCAGGACTTGCTGCCAGTGCGCTTCCTGCGGCTTGCGCGTGTCGATGGCGACGATGCGCTGGCGCGGCGCGTTGCGGTCGGTGACGAAGTAGAACACCGGGCCGACGTTGTCGATGAATTCGTAGGCGGCGTCGAAGTTGTCGATCAGCGGCTCGACTTTGGCGCCCGCGCGGCTCAGGTCCTTGTAGAAGATGCGGTACTTGTGGGCGGTGCCCTTGGTCGCCGTAATCAGGAGGTAGCGGCCGTCGTCGGTGGTGTGCGCTCCGAAACCCCATTCCTTCTGGTCAGGACGGTCGTACACCAGCTGGTCGGCATCCTGCGTGGTGCCGATGCGGTGGTAGTACAGCTTCTGGAAGTAGTTCACGTCGGCCAGCTTGGTCGCTTCCTTCGGCTCGTCATAGCGGCTGTAGAAGAAGCCCTTGCCGTCGTGCGTCCACGCGGTGTTCGAGAACTTGACCCACTTGATGTGGTCCGCCAGGTCCTTGCCGGTGGCGATGTCGCGCACCTTCCACTCGTTCCAGTCCGAGCCCGAGGCAGCGGTGCCGTAGGCGAGCAGCTTGCCGTCCGGGCTCACCTCGGCGCCGGACAGGGCCACGGTGCCGTCGGCCGCCAGCGTGTTCGGGTCGAGCAGCATGCGCGGGGTGTCGGTGAGCGACTTCATGGTGTACAGCACCGACTGGTTCTGCAGGCCGTCGTTGCGGCTGTAGAAATAGCGGCCGCCCTCGCGCTGCGGCACCGAGTAGCGCTCGAAGTTCCACAGCTCGGTCAGGCGGCGGCGGATCGCGTCGCGCTGCGGGATCTGCGCCAGATAGGCTTGGGTGACCTGGTTCTCGGCCTCGACCCAGGCGTGGGTTTCGGCGCTGTTGGCGTCTTCCAGCCAGCGATAGGGATCGGCGACGGTGGTGCCGTGGTAGTTGTCGGTCTGGTCAACTTTCTTCGTGACCGGGTAGGTCAGCGGTGCGCCGTACTGCGGGCAGGTTTGCGCAGTGGTGGCGCCGGCGCCGACGGCCGCGATCAGGCCGGCGACGACGGGTGCGTGTCTCAGGTGCATGTTGTTCTCTTTCTTGAGGCGTTGAACGGGGGCGATGCCGGAGGGCATGATAGCGCGAATTGGAGCGGGCGAGCATCACGGCCGGGGGGGCGCGGTGTTTCATGCAGGGCGGGCAGGTTCTCCTGCCCACGCGCTCAGTGGCGGGAGGAATCATCGAGAAGCCGACGCCAGTTGGACGCGTGGGCAGGAAACCTGCCCACCCTACGCATGCGCCACGGTCGGCTTAACTCGCTTCCCCGTCCAGCCTGCGATGCGTGAGCTGCCACTGCCGCGACATGTCCAGCGCCCAGCCGATCTCGGCCGGCGACAGCCGGCGCGCGACGATGCTCTTGTTGGCGCTGGCCGTCTCGTCTCCGGCGTCGGCGGCCAGCAGCATCCACATGTACGAACGCACCTTGTCCCGCTCTACCCCGCGGCCGCTGCCGTACATGCCGCCAAGGTTGTACTGGGCCAGCGCATGCCCCTGTTCGGCGGCCTTCTGGTACCAGTACACGGCCATCACGTCGTCGTGCGGAACGCCCTGCCCGTTGGCGTACATGACGCCCAGGTTGTTCTGGGCGCTGGCATCGCCCTGGTCGGCAGCCATCTGGTACCAGTAGGCAGCGCGCGCTTCGTCGCTGGGGACGCCCTGCCCGTTGGCGTAGATGACGCCAAGGTTGAACTGGGCGTTGGCCGCGCCCTGTTCGGCAGCGCGCAGGTACCACTCCAGCGCGCGCTGCGCATCGCGCTCCACCCCGCGGCCGTTGGCGTACATGTTGCCAAGGTTGTACTGCGCCAGCACGTGGCCCTGTTCGGCCGCGCGCTGATACCACGTCATGGCGCGCACCTCGTCGTGCTCCACGCCCTGCCCGTTGGCCAGCATCAGGCCCAGCGCGAACTGGGCTTCCTTGTCGCCCTGCTCGCCTGCGCGTTGCAGCCAGGCCATTGCGCGCAGCGGATCGGGCTTGACGCCCTGCCCCTCGGCGTACGCCATGCCCAGCTGGCGCTGCGCCACCGGGTCGCCCTGTGCGGCCGCCTGGCGGAACCAGCACAACGCCTGCACGTCGTTGGGCTCCACCCCCAGGCCACGCTTGTACATGAGACCCAGGTTGAGCTGCGCCGGCGCGTTGCCCTGCACGGCGGCCTTGCGGAACCAGGCCATGGCCAGCGGGTAGTTGGTGGCCGCCCCCTGCCCATGCAGGTAGCATTCGGCCAGCAGGTTCTGGGCGCTGGCGATGCCCTGCTCGGCCGCACGGTAGAACCAGGCCAGCGCCATGTCGGGGTTGGGCTGGACCCCGCGCCCTTTCTTGTACATTTGGCCCAGGTTCTGCTGGGCCGAGGCGTCCCCTTGCTCGGCGGCGCGGCGGAACCAGTAGGCGGCCTCGGCATCGTTCTGGTCCACGCCACGGCCGTTGTAGTACATGGCGCCAAGGTGGTTCTGGGCGAACGCGAGCCCCTGGCGGGCGGCCTGGCGCATCCATTTGAACGCCACGGCCTCGTCGCGCTCCACACCCTCGCCTTTTCTATACAGCAGGCCCAGGTTGAATTGCGCGTACGGATCGCCCCGCTCGGCCGCCTGGCGGAACCATACGTAGGTCTGCTGATAGTCCTCGCGAGAGAGATTCTGGCGGTTCATCTGTTCCTCCGGCCCAGGGCCGTTGCAAACGCAGAAAAATCGGACCGACCAGGCCAAGCGGCCTCATAAGTATTGCTAAAATTTTAAGTGTGCGAAGGGACCGGGAGTTTGACTGCGCACAATCGTGCTGACCCGTGACGCATAAAAAACGCGTCGGGCGCGGGGAGGAGTTGCTAAATGGCAACGTCGCGAGCGGGCGCGTCGCTCACGCCGGCACTGCGGCTGGCGATGTATTTTCCCATCCAGGCCGGCACTTTGGCCGCGGCCACCTTGTTGAGCGAGGCCAGCAGCGAGGGCTCGACCTGTCCCAGCCCATATTCGCGCCCGAGGTGGCGGCCAATGTGCAGCAGCACCTCGGCCGCGACTTCGGCGTCGGCCTCGGCCCGGTGGGCGGCGCTGCGAAACCCGATGCCCAGCCGCCCCGACAGCTGCCCCAGCTTGTAGCTCGGCAGCCCCGGGAACACCCGGCGCGACAGCTTGAGCGAGCACACCAGGTCGGCGTGCGCGCACTGGCGGCCCAGGCGTTCGCCTTCGGCCTTCAGGAATTTTTCGTCGAAGCTGGCGTTGTGCGCGGCCAGCGTGTCGGTGCCGATGAAATCGATCAGCTCCGGCACCACCCGGCTGGCCGGCGGCGCAGCGTCCACCATGTCCTGCGAAATGCCGGTCAGCGCGGTGATGAACGCCGGGATGCGGGCACCGCAGTTGACCAGCGAAACGTAACGCTCGGTCACGCGAGCGCCGACGATGCGCAGGGCCGCCACTTCGGTGATGCGGTCGCCCATCGCCGGCGACAGGCCGGTGGTCTCGAAGTCGAGCATCACGATCGGTTTGTCAAACACGCTCATGGCTCACCCGAAGCGCCGTGCGGCGTCGAGCGCAAGGCCCGCGCCGATGCTGCCGAACAAGTCGCCCTCGACCTTGCGCGCCTGCGGCAGCAGTGCCCCGATCCGCTCGCGCAGCGCCGCCACGCCGCTCGAGCCGCCGGTGAAGAACACGGTATCGACCCGGTCGGCGTCGATGCCGGCATCGGCCAGCAGCGCCGACACCGTGGCCGCAACCGCATCGACGGCCTGCGCGATGGCGTCGGCAAAACCGTCGCGCGTCAGGTCGAGCAGCGCGGGCGGGTCCAGCCGGTCCAGCTCGAGCGCGATCGCGGGCGTGGACGACAGGGCGATCTTTGCTTCTTCCACGCGCATGGCCAGCCAGTGACCGGCGCGGTCTTCGACCAGCCGGTGCAAGCGCGCCAGCTTGTCCGGCTCGCAGGCGTCACGCACCAGCTCGGCCAGCTGCGCGGCGCTCTTGCGCGTATAGGCCAGGTTGATCGTGTGCCAGGTGGCCAGGTTGAAGTAGTAGCTGGACGGCACCTGCGCGCCGGACACCAGCATGCTGCCGTGCCCCAGCAGCGGCATCACCGCGGCCAGGCTCAGGTACTTGTCGAAATCGGTGCCGCCGATGTGCACGCCGCCGCTGCCGAGGATGTCATCGCGGCGCTCTGCAAGGCGGGCGCGCTCGGGCGACAGCCGCACCAGCGAAAAGTCCGAGGTGCCGCCGCCGATGTCGGCCACCAGCACCAGTTCCTCGCCGGCGATCTGCGATTCATAGTCGAACGCGGCCGCGATCGGCTCGTACTGGAAGCCCACCTCCTCGAAACCGACCGCTTGCGCGACCTGGGCCAGCGTGTCCTGCGCCAGCCGGTCGGCGTCGGGGTCGCCATCGACAAAAAACACCGGGCGCCCGAACACGGCGTGGCGGAACGGCTGCCCCGCCTCGCGCTCGGCACGCCGCTTGAGTTCGCCGATGAACTGGGACAGCAGCACGCGGAACGGCAGCGCGCGCCCGGCGACCTCGGTCTGGCCGTCGATCAGGCTGGTGCCGAGCAGGCTCTTGAGCGAGCGCATCAGGCGCCCTTCGTAGCCCTCCAGGTAGTCCGCCAGCGCGGCACGGCCGTAGCGCACCTCATTGTCGTCGGCGTTGAAGAACACGGCTGATGGCAGGGTCGGCTTGCCGTCCTCGAGCGCGAGCAGCGACGGCAGGCCGGGCCGCGCCCAGCCGACAGTGGAGTTGGAGGTGCCGAAATCGACGCCGCAAGCCTTGGCCATGTCTGACTTTCAAAAAGGGCGGCAATGTTACCAGATTCCGCCGCTTCCGTGCCCAGCCGTTGCGTCCACGCGTCGTGCATGGATGCCGTTGCTTATTGCTGATTATCAAGAATTGCCTCCGTCAAAAAGATACGCTGAGGAACTTGGAGCCGGTTTCTTTTAGGGGGGTTACCTTGAACACGAAACGCACCAGTGCATGCATGCTTCTCGTTGCAATCCTGGCAGCCGGCTGCGGTGGCGGCGGCAGCACCGGCAGCGCCGGCTGTTCGCTCGGCAGCGCGGCGGGCTGCGGCGGCAGCCTGCCGCCACCGACCGGCTCGAACCCGCCGCCGGCCGATCCGGCCGCCAGCGTGGCGTCGGTCAGCGTGGTCACCAGCAGCGCCAACCTGCCCTCCAGCGGGCTGCCCGGCACCGAGGTGACGGTGACCGCCCTGCTCAGGAACACGGCCAATGTCGGCGTGGCGGGGGTGCCGGTCGAGTTTTCGGTCGACTCCGGCTTCCTGTCGGTGGCCAACGCGGTGAGCGACGCCAGCGGCAAGGTCGTTGCCAACCTGGGCACCGGCGGCTCGCCCGCCAACCGCCAGATCGCGGTGCGCGCCAAGGCCGGCAGCCAGGCCGGCAGCGCGGTCGTCAACGTCAGCGGCACCCACCTGAGCTTCAACGCCCCGGCCACCCTGGCCGCCGGCAGCAGCGCCACCGTCACGGCCACGGTGTTCGACGCGGCCGACCGTCCGCTTGCCGGGGTGCCGGTCAGCGTGAGCGCGAAAAACGGCAACCAGATCGCGGCCATGGCCAGCCTGACCGACAGCCGCGGCCAGGTGCCGGTGCAGCTGAACGGATCGGTGCGGGGCAGCGAACAGTTCACCGTCAGCGCGGCGGGCGCGAGCGTGATACGCAGCGTCACCGTCACCGGCGGCGAGCTCACGCTGGCGCCGGCTGTGGCCACGGACGCCAATGGCGCCGAGGTACTCAAGGAGATCGCGGTGGGCAGCTGCACCCCGGTCGACGCGACCAGCACCACGCTGGCCAGCGGCACGGTGAACCTGGCGAGCTCGCGCGGCACGCTCTACCTTGACGCAGCCTGCAGCAAGCCGCTCGGCGGCGCGCTCTCCTATTCCGGTGGCGCAACGCGCGCCTGGCTGCGTTCGGACTCGGCCGGTGTGGCCACCATCGACGCCGCGCTGCCTTCCGGCACGCGGGCCAGCACCCGCGTGGAATTCGTCGCCAGCCTGCAGGCCGGCGCGCGCGTGGACCTGCAAGCCGACCAGGCCCTGGTGGGCAGCGGCGAGCAAAGCATACTGGTCGCGATGGTGCGCGACGGCACGGCCGCCAACAACGCCGTCAAGGGCGTCACCGTGCAGTTCTCGATCGTGGCCGATCCCAGCGGCGGCGCCCTGCTCTCGCCGCTGTCGGCGGTGACCGGCAGCGACGGCGTCGCGCGCGTGGTCTTCGTTGCCGGGCCGAACGCGGGCGGCGCCGGCAGCACGGTCATCCAGGCCCGGCTCGCCGACCTGCCGACGGTCACGGGCGCGGCCAGCCTGACCGTCAACAAAAAGGCGCTGTCGATCCAGGTCGGCACTGGGAACAAGACCGCCAGGATCTCGCCGGCCGTGCTGCAAAAGGAATTCGCCGTGTTCGTGGCTGACAACGCCGGCAATCCGGTCAAGGACGTCACGGTCAGCGCGTCGGCCTGGGCCACCACCTACCGCAAGGGCTTCATGTCGGCGCCGCTGAAGGTCGGCGACAGCTGGACGGTGGGCGTCAGCGCAACCTGCGCGAACGAGGACCTGGCGCGGCGCGGCATCTACGAAGCGGCGCTCGACCGCAACGGCAACGGGGTGCTCGACCCGGGCGTGCCGCTGACGGTGTCGGTGAGCGGCAAGACCGACGAGATGGGCATGGCAACGGTACTGCTGCGCTACCCGGCCGACCGCGCAGTCTGGGTCGATGCCGAGCTGGCGGTCTCGGGCACCGTGACCGGAACCGAAGGCCACGCGCGCACCACGCTGACGCTGCCCGGCATCGCCGAGGATTACCTGGACAAGAACGTGCCGCCGCCGGGCTACGTGAGCCCGTACGGCAGCAACCCGAGCTGCGCCTCGTCCGACTGATCCACACGGCGGGCGCGGCAATGCCGCTGCGCCCGCCATCCACGAAGTTCCGGTGCCCCGCCCCTGACTTGATCTGCGTCAAACAGCCAAGGCCGCCCCAATCGTGCCTTCGGCGCCACGGCTATAGTCATCGCTAGTTCCGATCCCAGTTGCGGGAGAGCGCGATGAGCGGCACCACCACCAGATCCCCCGATTACGTCCACGGCGAAGGGGAAGCGGCCCACCCGCACGGCTGGCGCCGCTGGCTGTTTGCCACCAACCACAAGGACATCGGCACGCTGTACCTGTTTTTTTCGGTCACGATGCTGATGGTCGGCGGCGTGCTGGCGATGCTGATCCGCCTCGAGCTGTTCCAGCCCGGGCTGCAGTTCTTCAATCCCGAGCTGTACAACGAGTTCGTCAGCCTGCACGGCCTCATCATGATCTTTGGCGCGATCATGCCGGCCTTCGTCGGCTTTGCCAACTGGATGGTGCCGCTGCAGGTAGGCGCGTCGGACATGGCGTTCGCGCGCATGAACAATTTCTCGTTCTGGCTGCTGCCGCCGGCCGCGCTGCTGCTGGTCGCCTCGTTCTTCGTGCCGGGCGGCGCGCCCGCGGGCGGCTGGACCATGTACCCGCCGCTGTCGATCCAGATGGGGCCGGGCATGGACATGACGATCTTTGCCGTGCACATGATGGGCGCCTCGTCGATCATGGGCGCAATCAACATCATCACCACCATCCTCAACATGCGCGCGCCGGGCATGGCGCTGATGAAAATGCCGATGTTCTGCTGGACCTGGCTGATCACGGCCTACCTGCTGATCGCGGTGATGCCGGTGCTGGCCACGGCGGTGACCATGGTGCTGACCGACCGCCACTTCGGCACCACCTTCTTCAATGCGGCCGGCGGCGGCGACCCGGTGATGTTCCAGCACATCTTCTGGTTCTTCGGCCACCCCGAGGTCTACATCATGATCCTGCCCGGCTTCGGGATCATCTCGCAGATCATCCCCGCGTTCTCGCGCAAGCCCCTGTTCGGCTACGCGTCGATGGTGTACGCCACGGCAGCCATCGCGATCGTCTCGTTCATCGTCTGGGCGCATCACATGTTCGTCACCGGCATGCCCGTCACGGCCCAGCTGTTCTTCATGTACACCACCATGCTGGTGGCCATTCCCACCGGCGTGAAGGTGTTCAATTGGGTGGCCACCATGTGGAAAGGTGCGCTAAGCTTTGAAACACCGATGCTGTTCGCGGTCGGCTTCCTCTGGGTGTTCACGATCGGCGGCTTTTCCGGGCTCATCCTGGCGGTGGCGCCCATCGACGTCCAGCTGCAGGACACCTACTACGTCGTGGCCCACTTCCACTACGTGCTGGTGGCGGGTTCGCTGTTTGCGTTGTTTGCCGGTTATTACTACTGGGTGCCCAAATGGACCGGTCACATGTACAACGAATGGCGCGGCAAGTTCCATTTCTGGAACTCGCTGATCTGGGTGAACGTCACCTTTTTTCCCATGCACTTCCTGGGCCTGGCCGGCATGCCGCGCCGCTATGCCGATTACGCGGCCCAGTTCACCGACTTCAACATGCTGACCTCGGTGGCGGCCTGGCTGTTCGGCCTGACCCAGGTGTACTGGCTGTTCTTCGTCGTGATTCCGAACATCCGCGGCGGCGCGCCGGCCCCGGCCAAGCCGTGGGAGGGGGCGGAGGGTCTGGAATGGACGGTGCCCAGCCCGGCGCCGTTCCATACCTTCGAGACGCCGCCGGCGGTCAAGTAGCAAGCGCGCCATGAAGCGGGAGTGGCTGCTCAAGCGCAACTGCTCGCTGACGCCACGCCAGCTCGCCACCGCCTACCTGCTGCTGTGCGGCGGCAGCTTCGGCATTGCCTTCGTGTTCGCGCTGCAAGGCATCTGGATCGTGTTCGCGTTTGCGCTGGTGGAAATGGCCGCGGTCGGCGCGGCCTTGCTGCATTACGCGCGCCATGCGCTGGACCGGGAACACATTGCGCTGTCCGAGCGCTGCCTGCTGATCGAGCGCGTGCTGGGCGCGCGCACCGAGCAAGTGCGGCTGGACCCGTACTGGACCCGCATCGCCCTGCCCGACCGCCACCGCGCGCTGATCGAGATCGAGTCGCGCGGCACCCGGGTCGCCATTGGCGCGTTCGTCGATGACGCCACGCGCCAGCAAGTCGCTTCCGAACTGCGGCGCGAACTGCGCGGCGCCTCGTTTCTCGCCTGAGAGCGCCTGCGCCATCGCCAGCTCGTTCCTGTCAGCATGCTCTTACACGCACACGGCTGGGCAACCGATGTTGCCGAACATTCTCCTTTTGCATAATCGTGTTTTCGGCATGCACCGGCTGGTGTGGGCATGCGCCAGAATGGAGAAACAAGAGAATGAGCAACAAGCAAGCAGGCTGGGCCATCGTCGTCCACGGCGGCGTGGGCGAGCCGATGGACTGCCAGGACGGCTGCGAACGCGCCGCCGAGCGCGCGCTCGAGCGCCTGCGCGAGGGCGGTGAGGCGCTGGACGCGGCCGTGTCGGCCATCGTGGTGCTGGAGGACGATGGCCGCTTCAATGCCGGCACCGGCGCTGCGCTGGGACTGGACGGCGCCACCATCGAGATGGACGCCTCGGTCATGGATACCCGCGGGCGCCTCGGCGCCGTGGCCTGCGTGCGCGACGTGAAGAACCCGGTGCTGCTGGCGCGCTCGGTCGCCGAAACGCCGCACTGCCTGCTGGCCGGCGAAGGCGCCGACCGGCTCGCCCGCGCCCTCGGCCTGTCGGCCCACCCCGGCGCCGGCGACAGGCAGCGCGAGGAACACCGCAAGATGCTGCAGGAGCTGGCCGGGTCGATGCCGGCGATGCCCGGCGTGGACAACGGCCAGTTCGTGCACTTCTGGAATTACAACGTGCCGCTGCAACTGCCCAAGCGCGCCAAGTGCGACACGGTGGGCGCGGTGGTGCGTGACGCTGACGGCAGCTTTGCAGTAGCCGCCTCCACCGGCGGATCCGCCCCCAGCCTGCTCGGCCGCGTGGGCGATACCCCGGTCGTTGGCGCGGGCTTCTACGCCGGTCCCGAGGGCGCGGTGGCGGCCACCGGCATCGGCGAGCAGATCATGCGCCACCTGCTGGCGCGCACCGTGTACCAGTGGATCGCCGACGGCATGCCGCTGCAGCAGGCGCTGCAACGCGGCGTGGACCTGATCGACAAGCGCTACGAGGTCGGCCTGATCGCGGTGAGCCGGCAGGAGGCCGGCCACGCCACCAACCAGAGCGAGGACATGCCGCACGCGCGGATCATTGCAGGATGAAGACCGAACCGCACAACACCGCTGCGCATGGCCACCTGGTGATCATCGGCGGCTGCGAGGACCGCCAGCACGACAAGGCGATCCTGTCGCGCTTCGTCGAACTGTCCGGTGGCGCGCATGCGCGCATCGTCGTCATCACTGCCGCCAGCGCCAAAGCGGACGAGATGTGGCAGGTCTATGACAAGGCGTTCGCCGACATCGGCGTGCGGCAGTGCCAGCACCTGCACCTGCAGAGCCGGCAGGACGCCAACGACGAACAGCACATCGCCGCCATCACCGAAGCCGACGGCATCTTCATGACCGGCGGCGACCAGAAGCGGCTGCTCGCGCTCATCGGCGGCACGGCGCTCGACGCCGAAATGCACACCGCGCTCAAACTGCGCGGAGCCTGCATCGGCGGCACCAGCGCCGGCGCTTCGGCCATGTCGGGCCACATGCTGGCGCAAGGACGCGCCGAGCTCCAGCCCGAGAAAGGCGCGGTGAGCCTGGGCGCCGGCCTGGGCTTCCTGCACAAGGTGGTGATCGACCAGCATTTCTCCGAGCGCCAGCGGCTGGCCCGGCTGCTGTCCGTGGTGGCCGCCAACCCTTACCTGCAAGGCATCGGCATCGACGAAGACACCGCACTCGTGGTCGAGCGCGGCGTCGGCATCGAGGTGCTGGGCGAAGGCGCGGTCACCATCGTCGACGGCCGTCACATGGCCACCAACATCGCTGAAATCAACGACCACATGACGCCCGAACTGATCGACGTGCGCCTGCACCTGCTGCCGTCAGGTAGCAAATATCGTCTGCCGGACGATGCGCACACGCCGGAGCGCGCGCTGCCGCCGCCGCTGCTGGAGTTTCTGGAGAACGTCACCAAGCGGAACCCCATCTCATGAGAATCAAGGAACAGCGCGTCCTGCGCGGACCGAACCTGTACGCCGAGACCCCTTGCCTGTTGGCGGAGATCGATGCAGCTGGCGGCCCGGGCATGCTGCCTGACCTGCACGAGCGCCTGCTGGCCCTGCTGCCCGCGCTGCCGACTGGCGCGGCCAAGGGCCTGGCCAGCGGCGCCAGCATCGACCAAGCCATCGAGCCGGTTGCCATGCACCTGCAAACCGAGGCAGGCGCCCCGGCCGGGTTCAGCCACACGGTGGCCAGCCAGGGCGGGCAGTACCACATCGCGTGCGGCTACGAGTGCGAGCAGGTGGCGGCGCTGGCGCTGGCCACCACGGTGGAGCTGCTCAATGCGCTGGTGCGCGGCGAGCAGTATCCGATGGCCGAGGCGCTGGAGCGTCTGCGCGCGGCCGCCGCGCGCCACGCAATCGGCACCAGTACGGCAGCCGTGCTGGCGGCGGCACAACGGCGCGGCATTCCGAGCATGCGCCTGCTCGACCAGGCCAACCTGTTCCAGCTCGGCTGGGGCAGCCGCCAGAAGCGCCTGCAGGCAACCATCACCGGTGCCACCAATGCCATCGCGGTTGGCATCGCCCGTAACAAGCAGCTCACCAAGACCCTGCTGGAACAGGCCGGCGTACCGGTGCCGGCCGGCGCCACCGTCGACAGCCTCGAGGACGCCTTGCGCGTGGCACGGCAGCTTGGCGGCATCGTCACCGTCAAGCCGCTGGACGCCAACCAGGGCAAGGGCGTCACCACGACGTGCGGCACGCCCGATCAAGTCGAACGCGCATGGGAACACGCGCGTGGCTACGGTCCGCGCGTCATCGTCGAAGAATACCTGGCGGGCCGCGACTATCGCGTGCTGGTGACCGGAACCAGGGTAGCTGCCGCCTCGTGGCGCCGGCCGCCATTCGTGACCGGCGATGGGCGCCACTCCGTGCGCGAGCTGGTCGAATGCGAGAACCGCAACCCGGCGCGCGGCGACGGCCACACCAAGGTCCTCACCAGGATCGCTCTGGACGAGCTGGCGGTGCATACCCTGGCCGCGCAAGGGTACAGCGCCGATTGCGTGCCTGCTGCCGGCGTCGACGTCCAGTTGCGCGGCAATGCCAACCTTTCCACAGGCGGCACCGCCGAGGACGTCACCGATCTGCTGCCGGACGAGACGCGCGAGCTTTGCGTGCGCGCGGCACGCACGATCGGCCTGGACGTGGCCGGCATCGACATCGTCTGCGAGGACATCGCCCGGCCGCTGCGCGAACAGCACGGCGGCATCATCGAGGTGAACGCCGCGCCGGGAATCCGCATGCACCAGTACCCCAGCCACGGCAAGCCCCGCAACGCCGGCGCCGCCATCGTCGAGCAGATGTTCGGGGAGGACGACGGGCGCATTCCGGTGATCGGGGTCTCCGGCAGCACGGGCGCAACCACGACCACGCTGTTGATCGGCCACGCCGCACGCATGGCTGGGATGCGAACCGGCATGACTACCGCCGATGGCGTCTACATCAGCGGCAACCGGACCATGCAAGGCGACTGCACCGGCTACCGCTGCGCGCGCAGCGTCCTCGCCTCGCCCGAAGTGGACATCGCGGTGCTCGAGACCGGGCACGACGGCGTACTGCAGCATGGCCTGGCCTTCGACCGCTGCGACGTGGCAGTGGTGCTGAACGTGGCGGACGACGGCGAGGCCCGGCTCCAGGCAGTGGTGGCGCGTGGCGCCTCGCGCGCAGTCGTGCTCAATGCCGAGGACGACCGCTGCGTCGCAATGGCTGCGGACCTGAAGGAACGCATCGAAGTGCTTTACGTCTCGCTCGACGCCGAAAACCCGGTGCTGCTGCGTCACCTGGAAGGCGGTGGACGCGGCGCCTACCTGCTGGACCACACCTTGGTCATCGCCGACGGCATGCGGCACAAGGCGCTGATCGACGCGCACCAGATGCGGATTTCCGCCGGCGGCGTCGCGCGGCACCTGCTCGCCAGCGCGCTGGCCGCCACCTGCGCGCTGGCCGCGTCGGGCTTTGGCGACCTTGAAATCAGGGATGCGCTGCGCAGCTTCACGTGGGACAGCATGGCCGCCGCGCCGTGCTCGAACGCGTCCGATGCGCACGGCGTCTCGACAGGCGCGGCGATGGATTCCTGAGCGTCCGGGCAGCACAACTGCCCGGCCTGCGGTTCACGCCGTTTGCGCGGCAATCAGATCGGCGCTCTCCGGATCGGTGACGCGCAGCGCCTCGATGAACACGCGCAGCGACGAGCCGCACGAAAACACCAGCACGTCGCCCGGCGCGCACAGCGACAGGCCGAGCCGGATCGCATTGCCGACGTCGAGCTCGCGATGCAGCGTGTCCGATGGGCCCACCACTTCCTGCGCCCCCTCGAGGATCAGGTCCACCGTCTCGCCCGGCGCGCGGCCGCGCAGCGACGAGTCGTACACCACCAGCTCGTCAAAGCGCTCGCCGCACACTTCACCGATCTCCAGCAAATCGTCGTCGCGGCGGTCACCCGGCGCGGTCACGATCCCGACCAGCTGGCGCGGCAGCATCGCGCGCGCCATCTCCGCCATCGCCACGTACGCGGCCGGATTGTGGGCATAGTCGACGATGACGGTCACGCCGCGCACGTCGAACACGTTGGTGCGCAGCGGATTGGTCTTGCCGTCCGAGACAAAGGTCGACAGGCCCCTGGCGATCTGCATGTGCAGGAACCCGCAGGCCATGAGCGCCGCGGCAGCCGCCAGCGCGTTGGCGATGTTGAAGCGCGCCAGGCCGCCAAATGCGGCAGGCATGCTCTCCACCCGCAGCAGCTCGACCTGGCGCTTGCCGTCGGCAAGCACGATGGCGTTGTCCTGCAGGTAGGCGCCGCGCCCGCCGTCGCCCAGGTGCTTGAGCAGCACCGGGTTTTCCGGCTCCATCGAAAAGAACACCACCTCCGTGTTCGGCTTCAGCCGCCGCACCATCGCCACGCACAGCGCATCCTGCGCGTTGAGCACCGCCGCGCGCGAGGCCGATGCCGCCACCACAGCCTTCACCTGTGCCAGGTCCTCGATGGTCTCGACGCCATCGAGCCCCAGATGGTCCGGCGACACGTTCAGCACCACGCCCACGTCGCAGCGGTCGAACGCCAGGCCGCGCTTGAGGATGCCGCCGCGCGCCGTCTCCAGGACCGCGAACTCGACGTCCGGCGCGGCCAGCACGGTGCGCGCCGACCAGTAGCCGGTGCAATCGCCCACCGCCACCGTCTTGCCGTTGATGTGCACGCCATGGGTGGTGGTCACGCCCGTTACCCGGCCGGCCATGCGCGCGGCATGCGCGATCATCAGCGCGGTGGTGGTCTTGCCATTGGTGCCGGTCACCGCGACCAGCGGGATACGCCCGTTCGAATCCCCCATCAGGCTGTCGAGCACCGCCGTGCCGGCGTCCGGATGTTGTTGCAGGGCGATGTCGGATCCGGCGTGCACCTCGATTACCGCCCCGCCCTGCGCCGCCAGCGGCTGCGCAATGTCGCGGCACACGATGTCGATGCCGGCCACGTCCAGCCCGACCGTCGCCGCGGCGCGCACGCACAGCCGCCGCGTCGGCTCGGGCAGCAGCGCGGTCACGTCCTCGCCAGCAGCGCTGGCCCCGCCACGCTGGCGGGCTGCAGCAACACGGCCGCCTGCGACCAGCACGCGGTATGCGCTGCCCTCGATGTGGCGCTCGACGACAATACGGCGCGCGTAGTTGTGCGCCAATGCATAAGCACGCTCGATCTCGTCGCGGGTGCTGCAGTTGACGGTCACGCCGTCGCTGGCGCCCTGCGGCTTGACCGTGACCGGGCCGCCGACCCAGCGCGCCACCTCGAGCGCCTCGTCCAGCGAGCGCACGATGTCGCCCTGCGGCACCGGCACGCCCGCCTCCTGCAGCAAGGACCTGGCGAGCTGCTTGTCGCTGGCGATCTTCGTGGCGATAAAGCTGGTTTCGCTGGTGGCGCCTGCCTGCAGGCGCCGCTGCCTGACGCCCCAGCCAAGCTGAAACAGGCTGGCGTCTTCGGTCAGCCGCTGCACCGGAACGCCGCGCTCGTGCGCCGCGGCCAGCACCGCCGCCGTGCCAGGGTCGATGGCGTGCCGGTCCACGATCTCGCGCAGCTCGGCCAGGCGCGGGGCGAGGTCGAACGGCTGGCCGTGGCCGAGCGCATCGGCGATCTGCACCGCCAGCCGGAACGCCGGTTGCGCCAAGCTCTCCACTTCATAGGCGCAGACGATGCGCACCTGCCCGGGCCTGCGCGCGGCCGGCTTGGTGCGGCCGTAGCTGACGTGTGTTCCGGCCAGCGTCTGCAGTTCCAGGGTCAGCTGCTCGACCACGCGCCCGAGATAGGTCCCCTCGCGCAGGCGCTGGGCAAACCCGCCGCGCTGCCCGGTCGGCACCAGCTGGCCGTGCAGCGAAGGCAGCAGCCCGAGCAGTGCGTGGTTAAAGCCGGGGATGTCCTTGCTCGAGACGCCGTACAGGTCGTCCAGGTCGAGCACGCTGAGCAGGCACGGGCTGTCGGCGTGGATGTTCGGTCCGCGCAGGAAGCGCTGTTCCAGGATGTACACGTGGGTATTCCTTATCTGGGGCGTTCTCAAGCGTCGAGCAGGCGCGCGAACATGCGGGTGGCCATCAGGCCCGGCGCGGTGTGGTGCAGCGCTGGCCCCATCAGTTCACGCAGCGCCTCCATCGCTTCCTGCTTGTTCGCCGCCTCCGCGATGCGCTGTTCGAGCACGCGCAATTCGTTGTCCGTGCCTTCGTCCGCGTGCGCGTGGCGGCGGATCAGGCCGCGCTCGGGCTGCCGGCCACGCGTCTCCTGCTGGCCCAGGTTGTCGAGCGTGCGCTGGCGCGCCCGGTGGCTCAACACCCGGCGCGAAGCCTGGCCCTGGCCGTCCGCGATCCAGTCGTGCAGCACCTCCAGCTCGTAGGCAGTGAAGACGCCGAACATCTCGGCCCGCTCGCCGCTCACCAGCCGCCAGAACCGGCTGTTGCCCGGATCCTCGCCACGGCTGATCCAGCCTGCCGACTGCAGCGCCGCCAGGAAGGCCGGAATCCGGGCCGGGTCGGACAGCCAGTCGTTGACCGGGCGGCCGGCCACGCGGCAGTAGTCCGAGTGCAGGTTGCGGCCCACGGTGCTCTTCGCCGCCAGGATGCGCACCAGCTCGTCCGTCAGGTCGAATTCCGCGATGACCGAGGTGGTGCTGGCGCCGGGCTCGTTGAGCCGGTAGCCGTCCAGCACGCGGCGCCAGAACGCGGCACGGTCGCCCACCTGCGGCAGCAGCCGTTCAAGCGCCTGCACAGCCTTGTGCGCATGTCCGCTGGCCGCGTTGTCCACCGTGACGTGCAGCGTGAAGTAATACGGGTCGATGCCCAGTTCATTGAGCTCATAGGCGCTGACCAGCAGGTGCAACGGTAGCTGCTCGTAGCCCAGGTTGTAGCCGACGATCTCGGGCAGGAACTGCTCGGCGTTGTGCGCCAGCGCGAGCTGAATCGCGCCCTGCACGAAATGATGCGCGGGCAGTTGCTCCCAACCCTCGCAGCCGTGCGTAGCCAGCAGCTGGCGGTACAGCGTGACGTGGTTCTTTCCCGGCACCCCGTCGCCCAGCTCCTCCAGATAGGTCCGGATCAGCGGGCGGACATCGGGATTGGCCCATTGGCGCAGCAGGCCGTACAGCCAGGCGCCGTCCACCAGCTTGGTGGGCGCCACGCCCTTCAGGAAGTACAGCGCGTGCGCGCGGCTGCCGAAATAGCGGCGCGCTGCGCCGTTCTTGCGGCCGGCAAGGTAGTCGCGGTATTGCAGGCCCACGGCGCCCACGCGGTCCCGCATCCAGGCCGCCAGCGCGGCCGGATTATCGGGCAGGTCGGCCGGGATATCGCGCACGGCGTCGATCTGCTCGCGCAGGAAGTCCTGCGCCGCGACCGCCGCCGCGCCGGGGTCGGACATCAGCTTGAAGTACAGATGACGTGCACGCGGGGACCCCGCGCAGCGCGGCGGCGGCGCGGCGGTGCATGCATCCAGAACGGCGGGCGAACTCATGGCGTGCGTTTCGATTTTCGAAAATCCTCTCAGACAATTGCAACAATTATCCGGAGGCCATCCATGGGCGGAAATCGGTACGCGCGCTGCCGCGTTGTAAGAACTGGATTACAAAAAAGTTAACCCTCGGAAAGATCGCTCTCAGGCAGCCCGGTCGCCCAGGCAGATGCCGAGCTCACGCGCGGTGGCCACGGTATCGCTGTCCACCGGCACGCGCCTGGTGCGTCCCGCCACCTCGGAGAGCGGCACGGTGCCGATCTCGCTGCCGCCCAGCGCCACCATCACCCCGGACTGGCCCTGCGCCAGCGCGCGCACCGCCGCGGCGCCGAAGCGCGATGCCACCACCCGGTCGAACGCCGACGGGCTGCCGCCGCGCAGCAGGTGGCCAAGCACCACGGCACGGCATTCCTTGCCCGTCAACGCCGCCAGCTCATGCTCGAGGCGCGCGCCGATGCCGCCCAGCCGCTCCGCATGCCCGGCGCCGGCGGCCGCCAGCAGTTCGCGCTGCCCGCCCAGCGCCTGCGCGCCTTCCGCCACCACGACCAGCGAATGGTGGTGGCCGGCGGCATCGCGCGCCGCGATCGACTCGGCCACAACGGCAAGATCGAACGGAATCTCGGGGATCAGGATCGCGTGGGCGCCGCCCGCCATCCCCGCGTGCAGCGCGATCCAGCCGGCGTAGCGGCCCATCACCTCGACCACCATCACCCGGTGCTGGCTATAGGCCGTGGTGTGCAAGCGGTCGATGCACTCGGTGGCAAAGCCGACCGCGGTGTCGAAGCCGAAGGTGGTGTAGGTGTGGTCAAGGTCGTTGTCGATCGTTTTGGGCACGCCCACCACCGTCAGGCCCTTGCGGCACAGGCTCTCGGCAATGGCCATCGAGCCGTCGCCGCCAACCGAGACCAGCGCGTCGAAGCCGCGCGCGCGGAACAGCCCGATCAGTTCATCCGCGCGGTCAACCTCGGCCATGCTGCCGTCAGCATGGCGCACCGGGTAGCGCAAGGGGTTGCCGCGGTTGGTGCTGCCCAGGATGGTGCCGCCCAGCGCGCCGATGCCATAGACCGTCTCGGGCGTCAGGCGCATGACCGGCTCGCCCAGGCATTGCGCCGGCTCCAGCAGGCCGTTGTAGCCGTCGCGGATGCCCCAGCATTCCCACCCCTGGCGCTCGGCCGCCAGTACCACCGCCCGTATCACGGCGTTCAGTCCCGGCGCATCGCCGCCGCCCGTGCTGATCGCAATCCGCATCTCGTCATCCGCTCCCTGTGCTTTGGCCGCGCGCGCCGGCGCCGCCCGTTGATGTTCATGATCGGGCTGACTATACCATGGTGCGCGGCCACGCCCGGCGGCGCGAAGGCCGGCTCAGGATTGCGCGGCGCGCGCTGCGATGCCGAGGCGTCGCTCGACCTCGGCCACTTCACGCAGCGTGCGCAGCACCGAGTCCGGATTCAGGCTGATCGAATCGATGCGCTGCTCGACCAGGTAGCGCGCCACCTCCGGGTAATCCGACGGCGCCTGGCCGCAGATGCCGACATGCCGCCCGCAGCGCCGCGCGCCCTCGATCGTCATGCGGATCAGCCCGAGCACGCCGGGGTCGCGCTCGTCGAAGTCGAAGGCGACGATGTCCGAGTCGCGGTCCACGCCCAGGGTCAACTGGGTCAGGTCGTTGGAGCCGATCGAAAAGCCGTCGAACAGCCGGGCGAAGGCGTCCAGCTGGAGCACGTTGTTCGGGATCTCGCACATCACGTAGACCTCGAGACCGTCCTGCCCGCGCACCAGGCCATGTGCGCCCAGCGCCGCGATCACCGCCTCGGCTTCCTGCACCCGGCGGCAGAATGGGATCATCAGGCGCACGTTGGAGAGCCCCATCTCCCCGCGCACCCGCCGCATCGCCTCGCACTCGAGCGCGAACCCTTCCGCATACGCCGGATGGGTGTAGCGCGCGGCGCCGCGAAAGCCCAGCATCGGGTTTTCCTCGTGCGGCTCGAAGCACTGGCCGCCCAGCAGGCTCGCATACTCGTTGGTCTTGAAGTCGGACATGCGCACGATAACCGGCTTGGGATGGAACGCGGCGGCGATCGTGCCCACGCCCTCGGCCAGCTGGCGCACGAAGTATTCAGGCGGTGACGGCCAGGCGCGCGTGAGCTGCGCGATCTGCGCGCGCACCTGCGCGTCGCCCACCCGCTCCGGATGCGCCAGCGCCATCGGGTGCACCTTGATGTGCTCGGCCACGATGAATTCCATACGCGCCAGGCCCACGCCGTCGTTGGGCAGGAAGCGGGTCTGGAACGCGGTGTCCGGATTGCCGATGTTGACCATGATGTGGGTGGCCGGCAGCTGCAAGGTCGACAGGTCGGTGCTGGTTTTATGGAACGGCAGGATGCCCGCGTACACGTGGCCAAGGTCGCCCTCCGCGCACGAGACCGTGATCTCGGCGCCGGTGCGCACGCACTCGGTGGCGTTGCCGCAGCCGACCACCGCCGGCACCCCGATCTCGCGCGCGACGATGGCCGCGTGGCAGGTGCGCCCGCCGCGGTTGGTGACCACGGCCGCCGCCGTCTTCATCACCGTGCCCCAGTCGGGCATGGTGGTGTCCGCCACCAGGATTTCGCCCGGCCTGAATGTGCCCAGCTCGCCGATATTGTGGATCACGCGCGCACGGCCCGAGGCCACCTTGGCGCCCACCGCGCGCCCGCTGGCCAGCACCGCAGCGTGCCCGTCCAGCGTGTACTCGTCCAGCACGGCGCCGCTCTTGCGCGACGCGACCGTCTCGGGCCGCGCCTGCACGATGTACAGCTTGCCGTCCACCCCATCCTTGGCCCACTCGATGTCCATCGGGACCGGGTGCCCGGCCCGGGCGCTGTAGTGGTCCTCGATGCGCAGCGCGGCGCCGGCCAGTTCCAGCACGTCTTCGTCCGGCAGGCAGAAGCGCTCGCGCTCGGCCGGCGGAGTGGGCACGTTACGCGTGGTGGTGCGCCCGCCCTGCGCATACACCATGCGCACCTCCTTGCCGCCCAGGCTGCGCCGCAGCACCGCCTGCTTGCCTTTGCGGTAGGCCGGTTTGAACACGTAGAACTCGTCCGGATCGACCGTGCCCTGCACCACGTTCTCGCCCAGCCCGTAAGCGCCGGTGACGAACACCACGTCGCGAAAGCCGGTCTCGGTATCGAGCGTGAAGATCACGCCGGCCGAGGCAAGGTCCGAGCGCACCATCTTCATGATCCCCACCGACAGGTAGACCTTGAAGTGGTCGAAGCCGTTCTCGATCCGGTACACGATCGCCCGGTCCTGGAACAAGCTGGCGAAGCAGCGCCGCACGCTGTCGAGCACCTCGCCTTCCCCGCCGATGTTCAGGTAGGTCTCGTGCTGGCCGGCGAAGCTTGCGGTGGGCAAATCCTCGGCCGTGGCGGAGCTGCGCACGGCCACAGTGAGCTCGGGCCCGTACTCGTCGCGCAGGCGCCGGTAGGCCTGGACGATCTGCTCGGCCAGTTGCGCGGGCAGCGCGGCGCCGTACACGATGTCGCGCGCGGCGCGCGCGCGCCGCGCCAGGTCGTCCACGTTGGCCGCATCCAGCCCGTCCAGCGCCGCGTGCAGCGGCTGCCACGCGCCCGCCTGTTCCATCGCGGCGCGGTAGGCCGCCGCCGTGATGGCAAACCCGTTGGGCACGCGCACGCCGCGCGCGGAGAGCTCGCGGTACATCTCGCCCAGCGACGCGTTCTTGCCGCCCACCAGCGGCACGTCCTGAGCGCCAAGGTCGGCAAACCAGCGGATGAACTCACTCGCTGCGCCCATGGCCGGCCCCGCTTCAGTGTGCTCCGGCCATGCGCCGGTCGGGCAGCACGCGCCGCTCGACCGCGGGGCGCGCTTGCGCGCGGGCGGTAACGGTGCGGGCGCGGATGGCCAGCGACAGCAGCAAGGCGCCGTTGATGATCGCGTAGATGCTGATCAGCCAGACCATGGCGATGGCGCCGGCAAGCGGATACAGGAACACCAGCGCGCCGAACACGACCGAGGCGATGCCCGACAGGGCCAGCATCCATTCGCCGTGCAGCTCGCGCCGCAGCCGGGCGGCGGCCACGATGTCCAGCACGCCGGAGACCAGCGCGTTGGCCGCGATCACCATCACCAGTACCAGCGTGGTGAGCACGGGATTGACCACCGCCACCACCGCCGCGCCGATGCTCACCAAGCCGAGCAGCAGCGGGATCCACCAGTCGTCATCCACCTTGCGGTGGCTGATGGCGCCGATCACCGACGCGGTCCCGCCGAGCATGGCGTAGGCCGCAAACAAGGCCACCAGCGTCAGCAGGGTCAGGCCCGGCCACATCAGGGCCAGCACGCCAAACAGGATGCCGAGCACGCCGCGCAGCGCCGCCACCCACCAGGAACGCACATAAAAACTGTTCATATCGACCGCCTGCCAACATCAGCGCGGCCGGGAAAGGAGACCCGGCCTGTCCGCTGTTTCATTAGGCAGGCCCGGTGAGCGACAGTTCCGCGCCTGCCTCAGGCGCGGCGGCTGGCCGGCAGGTGGCGCCGCAGCCGCCGCTGCGCCCGCAGCAGCGCCTTGAACATCGGCTGGTGCAGCACGCGCCCCATGCCGCCGGCATGGTCGATGTCCCACAAGCCCATCGGCATCCAGTCGCGCGGCGCGTGCCAGTCGCGCATGCCCAGGATCGGGTACAGGCACACCCCGCGCAGCGGCACCCCGCGCGCCAGCAGCCACTCCACCTCGCCCGCCAGCTCGTCGAGCCAGCCGGCGCGGTGCTCGCCCCAGTGCGAGGTTTCCGAAATGACGATCTCGTGGCCATAGCGCTCCCAGGCGGCGAGCGCCAGTTCGCGGAACGGGCGCCGGCGCGCGTCGTCCGGCGCCAGCCAGCTGCCCTGCTCGCCCAGCACCCACTGGCAGTTCCAGTAGTAGTTGATGCCGACCACGTCCAGGTGCGCCGGGCTGCCGCCCAACTCGGGGCGCAGGCGCCCGGCCAGCATGTCGCGTGCCTCGAACACGCCGCGTTCGTTGAAGTGGCGCGCCGCCGCCGCGGCGGCCGCGCTGGCGTCGCACGGCACCACCCGGCACATCGGGTCGGCGTGCACGAAGCGCGCGTCCGGCACCTCGGCGCGAATGGCGTCGATGCCGCGGATCGCGGCCGCCACCAGCGCCACCTTGAGTTCGCCGGCGCGCCCGCACAGGTGAGGTGCGAAGTGCGCCGCGTCACCCGCCGCCCAGGCCATGTAGGACGGCTCGTTGACCGGGGTGAACCAGAGCGTGCCGGGCAGGCGGCGGCGCAGATAGCGCGCGCACGCGCCGCAGTAGGCGGCAAAGCGCTCGGCGAAGTCGTCGGCCAGCGGGTCGGTCCCTTCCGGATAGCCGTAGTGGAACAGGTCCCAGACCACTTCGATCCCGTGGCGCAGCGCCGCCGCCACCGGCGTGCGCACAGTGGAAAAGTCGAAGCGGCCGCCGCCGCGATCGACCAGCGGCCAGCGGATCGCGTCGCGCACGGTCGCGATGCCCACCGCGCGCAGGCGCCGGTAGTCTTCATCGACGTGGCGGTGGTGCCAGGTGTCCTCGATCAGGTCGATCCACTCGCCGTCGCGGTTGTAGCCGGTCGCGCACTCGAAGCCGGCCTGGAAGAAGCTTTTGAACACGGGGTTGGCCGTGCCTTGGCTACGGGGCGGACTGCTGGCCCTGCCGCGTGTTGACCAGTTCGACCTTCATCCATCCGGGGCGGCGCTCGTCGAACGCCTTGTAGGCATCGATCGCCGACGTCATCGCCTCGTGCTGGGTGATGACGCTGGCCGGGTCGAAGCCGCCGCTCCTGACCAGCTCGATCAGGTGCGGGATGTAGCGCCGGTGGTTGCAGTTTCCCATCTTGATCGTGATGTTCTTGAGCATGGCCTTGCCGATCGGGAAAGAGGAATCGTTGGGAGGATACACGCCGATGATCGCCAGCGTGCCCGCCTTGGCCAGCGCCTCGATCGCCCATTGCTGGGCCTGTGACGGCGCTTCGCCCGGCTTCCAGTTCTGCCCGGACGGGTGCTGCACCGGCGCCACGCTCGCCACCTCCTGCCGGAACGCTTCTGCCTGCTGCTGCGCCTTCGCCGCGGCTGGGCCGTGGTGCGCGCATTCGGCGTCCACGCCCACCGCATCGATGGCGCAGTCGGCGCCGATGCCGCCGGTCAGGTCGCGCACGGCCTGCACCGGATCCTCCTCGTCAAAGTTGATCACCTCCGCGCCCTGCCGTCGCGCCATCTCCAGCCGGTCCGGCAGGTTGTCCACTGCCAGCACCCGCCCTGCGTCCATCAGCCTGGCCGAGGCAATGGCGAACTGCCCGACCGGCCCGCAGCCGAACACCACGACCGTGTGTCCGGGCTTGATGTGGGCAAGGTCGGCGCCGAAATAGCCGGTCGGGAAAATATCGGACAGCAGGATCGCCTGGTCGTCGCTGATGTCGTCCGGCAGCTTGACCAGGTTAATGCTGGCAAACGGGATCCGCGCCTTTTCTGCCTGCAGGCCATTGAATGCGCCGGACAGCGGCGGCCCGCCGTAGAACGCAGTGCCAGCCGACGGCCCGTTCGGGTTGGCGATGTCGCACTGGGCGTAATAGCCCGCGCGGCAATACGAGCAGTAGCCGCAGGCAATGGTGGACGGGATCACCACGCGGTCGCCGGGGGCCAGGTTGCGCACCGACTTGCCCACCTGCTCCACCACGCCGACAGCCTCGTGACCGAGGATGGTGCCGTCTTGCATGCCACTGAAGGTGCCGCGCACGAAATGCAGGTCGGTCCCGCAGATGGCGCTCACGGTGATGCGCACGATCGCATCGGTCGGTTGCTGCAGCGTCGGCTCGGGCACGTCCTCGAGCCGGATGTCGCCGACGTCGTGAAATACAACAGCTTTCATCGCTTCTCCTTCCACACCAGCCGGTGTGCCTGGCAATCGGATGTGAAGCAGTTTTGATTCGTGCGGCGCCAGGCAGTTCGGGACGGCGTGGCCAAAAACAAAAAAAGCCCGGCAGTGCGACACTGCCGGGCCCGGGCTTCAGGAAGCGAGGTTCAGGACGCTACAGCGGGGGCCTCTTTGGCCGCGTTGTTCAGCGCCGAACGATGGCGCGCATAGCCGAAGTACACGACCAGGCCGATCACCAGCCAGACCAGGAAGGCAATCCAGGTGGTTTTGCTCAGGAACGACATCAGCGTTGCGCAGAAAATCACGGCCAGCGCCGGGATCACCGGGACGCCCGGGCAGCGGAACGCGCGGTGCAGGTCCGGGCGCTTCTTGCGCAGCACGATCACGGCCACCGACACCAGGCAGAACGCGGCCAGGGTGCCCATGTTGACCAGCTCGCCCAGCACGTCCAGCGGCACCAGCGCGCCCAGCAGCGCAAAGATGATGCCGACCATCCAGGTTGCGAAGAACGGGGTGCCGTACTTGGGATGCACCTTCGACAGGCGGGCCGGCAGCAGGCCGTCGCGCGACATGGCGAAGATGATGCGGGTCTGGCCGTATGCCATCACCAGGATCACGGTGGTCATGCCCAGAATGGCGCCCAGGCTGACGAAGCCGGCGAACCAGTTTTCCTTGGCCACTTCGAGTGCCAGCGAGACCGGGTGGTCGATATTGTTCTTGAATTCGGCGAACGGCACGATGCCGGTCATGATGGCCGAGACCACCACGTACAGCACGGTGCACAGCGCCAGCGAACCGATGATGCCGATCGGCAGGTCGCGCTCGGGGCGCTTGACCTCTTCCGCGGCGGAGGTGACCGCGTCAAAGCCGATGAACGAGAAGAACACCAGTGCCGCCGCGCTCATCATGCCGCTTGCGCCAAACGGCATGAACGGCTGCCAGTTTTCCGGACGCACGTGCTTGGCGCCGACCACGATGAACAGCAGCACCACGCCCACCTTGATGGCGACCATGACGTTGTTGATGCGGGCCGATTCGCGCACGCCCAGCGACAGCATGAAGGTCAGGATCATCATAATGCAGAACGCCGGCAGGTTGAAATACGTGGTCACGCCCGCCTTGGCGCCCGGCGCCGCTGACAGCGCGTCCGGCAAATGGTAGCCCAGGCCGCCGATCAGCGACTGGAAGTAGCCGGACCAGCCCGCCGACACGGCCGAGGTGGCCAGGCCGTATTCGAGCAGCAGGTCCCAGCCGATGATCCAGGCAACCAGTTCGCCCAGGGTGGCATAGCTGTAGGTATAGATCGAGCCGGCAACCGGCACGGTGGAGGCGAATTCGGCATAGCACAGGGCCGCGAAGCCGCAAGCGAAGGCGCCGACGATGAACGACAGGGTCAGCGACGGCCCTGCAGTGACCGCGCCGGCGCCGGTCAGCACGAAAATGCCCGTGCCGATGATCGCGCCGATACCCATCATGATCAGGTCCATGGGGCCGAGCACCTTCTTGAGCCCGCTGTGGGAGCTGCGGCTCGCGGCAACCATGTGATCAAGATTTTTAGTTCTGAATAAACTCACTAGTCTCTCCAATTTAATAGGCGGCTTACGTTCTTGTTGTTGTCGCAAACCCAAGTTTTTCTACTGCAGTGACGACAGCTCCACCTTGCAGGCCATACATTATCGCATTCTCCACACACCCCGCGAGGCCGTTTGGCCGCTGCCGGGCACGCAGCACGCGCAAACCAGGTTCACATGGTCCACGCGCGGCGAAATGCCGCATTGAACCACTGCATGAGTTTTCGCGCAACAACAAAACCGCTGTCCATACAGGCATACATACATCACCCTTGGGCGGCGCCGCCGGCATTGAGCCTGGCCGCCCGGTGCAGGCGCACCTGCACCGCGAACATGCGGAGCGCCGCAATCACCGGCACGGACAGGAAAATCCCGGGCACGCCGGCCAGCTCGTCGCCCGCCAGCAGGCCGAACACGACCAGGATGGCCGGCACGTTCACGCCCTCGCTCATCAGCCAGGGGTTGAGGATGTAGTCCTGGAAGATGCGGTAGGCGGCAAAGAACAGCACCAGCCACCAGACGTGGCCGTAGCCGCTGAAAACGGCCACCGCGATGATCGTGAGCGCCGCGATAAGCGGGCCGAACACGGGAATGATCTCCAGCACCGCCGCCAGCCCCGCCAGCAGCAGCGTGAACGGCACGCCCAGCAGGCCCAGCGTCACGCTGTACGAGACCAGGGTGGCCAGCACCAGCAGGGCGAGCGCCCTCACGTACTGCGACAGCACGTCGTTCAGGCCACGCGCGACGTTCGACCATAGCCTGCCATCCGGGCGCTGGGCCAGCGACGCGAGAAAAGACTCGATCCAGGGCGCCTCGAGGATCATCAGGAAACTGAAGATCGGCACCACCACCACGTAGATCAGGTTGCCCGCCGCGTGGAACAGGCTGGTGCCCAGGCCGCGCACCACCGGCAGCGCCTGCGCCGTCCCGCCCTCCAGCAGGTGCTGCAGCAGGATGCCCAGCCGCACGCGCAGCGGCTCGAGCGGCGCCGGCAGGGGCAGCCGCCGCTCCAGCTCGCCCGGCTGCAACAGCTTGGGCAATTGCTGGCCCAGGTTGGTCGCCTCCGCCACGATCTGGTTGCCGAACAGCAGCCCCACCAGCCCGATGATGCTGGCGACGGCCGCGAACACCACCAGCAGCACCAGGGTGCGCGGCACGCGCAGGCCGCAGGCGCGTTGCGCCAGCGTAAACAAAGGATAGACCAGGTAGCTGAAGAACACACCGAACAGCATGACCAGCAGGGTCGTGCGCATCGTGTAGATGCAATACAGGCCAAGCAGGACCAGGGCCGCGGTCCAGACGACCCGGGCGGTGCGAACGTCGATACCGAACACGGATTCTCCCCAGCGATTGTTCCGGCGGGCAGCCGGCGAACCGATGATAAGGCCACAACGGTTTTACGCAGCGCACGTGCTGGTGCCGGGCGACCTTGACTCAACTCAAACGGCGCCGGACACCCGGGCCTATGCTCGTGCTTGATTTTGCCGCGGGGGCACCATGGCTGCTGTCGCAATTCGGGCATCCCAACTGGTCAAATGGTTCGGCGAGGGCCGGGCCCGCACGCTGGCGGTCGACCATGCCGCGCTGGAGGCGCGGTTTGGCGAAATGCTGTTCATCGTCGGCCCCTCCGGCAGCGGCAAGACCACCCTGCTGTCCATCATCTCCGGCATCCTGCGCCCCGACGAAGGCACGGTCACGGTCAAGGACACCGACATCTGGCGCCTGTCCAAGGACGCGCTGGCCGAATTTCGCCTGCGCACCGTCGGCTTCGTGTTCCAGGACTACCACCTGTTCCCGCGCCTGACCACGGCCGAGAACGTCGCCATTCCCCTGATCCTGCAAAACGTGGACTGGGACAAGGCGCTGGGCGAGGCAGAGAAATACCTGGAGGTGGTCGGCCTGCACGAGCGCATCGGCCTGCCGCCGTTCAAGCTCAGCGGCGGCGAGCAGCAGCGCGTGGCCATCGCCCGCGCCATCGTGAGCCAGCCCCAGATCCTGGTGCTCGACGAACCGACCGCGTCGCTGGACGGCGACACCGGGCGGCGCATCCTGAGCTTCGTGCACGACCACATCCTCAACGACCAGCGCTGCATCCTGATCGTCACTCACGATGCCCGCATCTTCGAGTATGCCGACCGCATCCTGCGCATGGAGGACGGCCGCATCACCGGGACCGTCACGGGAACGGAATGAACAACCGTTTCATCTTCCTGCTGTCGGTCGTGGGCGTGCTTGCCGCCTTTGCCACCGCCTGGCTGACTGGAAGGCCGACGGTGGCCCAGCCGCCGGTATTCAACCCGGCACAGAACCCGTACGCACAGGGCATCTACGCCAACGGCATCATCGAGAGCGCGCAGTCGCACGGCCAGAACGTGAACATCTACCCCGAGGTTTCGGGCACGATCCGCAGGATTCTGGTGAGCGAAGGCGACGCCGTACGCGCGGGCGCCCCGCTGCTGCAGATCGACGACAGCATTCAGCGCGCCACGGTTGCCCAGCTGCGCGCACAGATGGAGGCCGCCGCCACCACCCTGCAGGCGCTGCGCGCCCAGCCGCGCAAGGAGACGCTGGCCGTATCGCAGGCGCAGGAAAGGCAGGCGCGCGCCGACCTGGAGACCGCACGAAACCAGTACGACAAGCAGCAGCGTTCGTACCAGATCGAACCGCGTTCGGTGAGCCTGGACGCGCTCGACACCGCCCGCAACAAGCTGGAAACCGCGCAGGCCGCGCACGCCGTCGCGCAGCGCCAGTACGAGCTCACGCGCGCGGGCGCATGGAGCTACGACATCCGCAACCAGGAACGCCTGGCCAGCGCGGCCGATCGCGCCTACCAGGCCGCGGCCGCCCTGCTCGACCGCTACACGCTGCGCGCGCCCGTCGATGGAGTCGTGCTGTCGGTGAACGCTGCGCTGGGCAGCTACGCTTCGCCGCAGGGCGTGTACGACAGCTACACCCAGGGCGCGCTGCCGGCGCTGGTGATGGGCGCGGACACCGGGCAGTACGACGTGCGCTGCTACATCGACGAGATCCTCATCAGCCGGTTGCCGGCGCCGGAGCGCATCGTGGCGCAGATGGCGATCCGCGGCACCAATGTCAAGCTGCCGCTCCAGTACGTGCGGGTGCAGCCGTATGTGTCGCCCAAGATCGCGCTGTCGAACCAGCGCCAGGAGCGCGTGGACGTGCGTGTGCTGCCGGTGATCTTCCGTTTTACACGGCCGCGCGACGTGCGCGTGTACCCGGGCCAGCTGGTGGACGTGTACGTCGGCCGGCGCAACTAGCGGCATGCCATGCGCCGCGCCTGCACCGCCACTGCCGCCGCCTGCCTGCTGACCGGCTGTGCCGCCGGCCCCGATTTCGTGCGCCCCGCGCCGCCGCCGGACAGCGGCTACCTGCCGGCAGGCCAGCCAGCCGGCGGCGTGCAGGTCTTCCACCCGGGCGCCGCAGTCGCCCCCGACTGGTGGCGCTTGTTCGGCTCGCCCGAACTGGACCGCATGATGCGCGCCGCGCTGGCCAACAACGCCACGCTGCAGGCCGCCCAGGCCGCGCTGCGCCAGAGCCAGGAAGAGCTGCGCGCCGGCCGCGGCGTGTTCTGGGCGCAGCTGGACCTGGCGTTCTCGGCGCAGCGGCAAAAGGCCGCACCGCTCACCTCGGGCCTGACGGCGCTGCGCGGCGTGTTCAATGTGTTCACGCTGGGCGGCACGATCAGCTATCTGCTGGACGTGGCCGGCGCCAACCGCCGCACGGTGGAGGCGCTGGGCGCGCAGGCCGACTTCCAGCGCAGCGAGATGCTCGCGACGTGGCTGTCGCTGTCGGGGAACATCGCCACCACCAGCATTGCGCGCGCCGCCTATGCGGCACAGATTGCAGCCACGCGCGAGCTGGTGCGGCGCCAGGCCGAGCAGCGCGACATCGCGCGTACGCAGGCTGCCGCCGGCATCGCGCCCTTCTCCAGTGTGCTCAGTATAGAAAGCCAGCTTGCCAGCAGCCGCGCGTCGCTGCCGGCGCTCCAGCAGCGCTACGACCAGGCCACGCACCTGTTGGCCACGCTGGTCGGCCGCTCGCCCTCGCAATGGAGCGCGCCGCCGGTCGCGCTCGACCAGCTCACCGTGCCGCGCGACCTGCCGCTCACGCTGCCGTCCGAACTGGTGCGACGGCGCCCCGACATCCTCTCGGCCGAGGCGCGCCTGCACGTGGCCAGCGCCGACATCGGCGTGGCGACCGCGGCGCTGTTCCCGAAAGTGAGCCTGGCCGCCAGCTACAGTACCGAAGGCCGCGAGATCGAGCACATGACCGGCCCGCGCGGCAGGTTCTGGCAGACCGGCGCCGTCGTGGACCTGCCGCTGTTCCACGGCGGGACGCTGGCGCACCAGCGCAACGCCTCCGTCGAGGCCTGGCGCGGCGCGCTGGCGAACTACCGTCAGACCGTGCTTGCCGCATTCGCGCAGGTGGCCGACGCCTTGAGCGCGCTGGGCCACGACAGCGACGCCGTGGCGGCCCAGCAGCAGGCGCTGAACGCAGCCCGCCAGGCGCTCGCACTGCTGGAAGCGAACTACCGGGCGGGACTGGTGAGCTACCTCGACGTGCTGGCCGCCGACGCCCAGCTGCAGCGCGCCCGAATCGATTTTATCCAGGCCCGCGCCCAGCAACTGCAGGACAGCGCCGCGTTGTACCTGGCGCTGGGCGGCGGCTGGTGGGGCCTGCCCGCGCAAAGCCTGCAGGGACCAGCGCCATGAAGCTGCCTGGCCACTGGCGCCTCGCCTACAAGCTCTTGACCAACGACCGCGGCAAATTCTTCGCCCTGCTGGTCGGGATTACCTTCGCGGTGTTCCTGATGGTGATGATGACGTCGATCTTCGCGGGGGTGCTCAAGCGCTCATCGGCCACCGTGACCAACATCGGCGCCACGGTCTGGATCATGGACCCGGCAGTCAACACGGTGGCCAACACGATTCCCGTGCCCGACTACCTGCTGGACGCGGTGCGCAGCATTCCCGGCGTGCGCTATGCGGTGCCGATGTACACCGGCGGCGCGCTGGTCAAGCTGCGCAGCGGCCACTTCCAGTCCGTCAGCGTGATCGGCCTGGACGACAGCACGCTGTTTGGCCGCCCGCCGCTCGAAGCGGGCAACATCCAGGACATCTACGGCGAGAACGGTTTCATTGTGGTGCGCGACGCCGAATACCGCAAGCTGGAAAATCCCGGCATCGGCACCGAATTCGAGCTCAATGACCACCGCGGCGTGATCGTCGGGATCGCCCGGGTGGCGGCCGGCGGCCTGTTTGGCGTGCCCACGCTGTACACCACCTACAACCGCGCGATCCAGTACATCCCGTCCACGCGCTTCACGATTTCGTACATCCTGGTCGAGGTGAAATCGCCGGCCGCCATCGGGCAGATCAAGCGCGAGGTCACGCGCCTGGGCTACCTGGCCCTGACCCGCGACGAGTTCATCGCGCGCATCAGCGACTTCTACAAGTACCAGACCGGCGTGGGCACCAATATCCTCTTGATGACCGTGATCAGCTTCATCGTCGGACTGTCGATCTCGGGCCAGACCTTCTATACCTTCATCCTCGAAAACCTGGACAAGTTCGGCGCGCTCAAGGCCATTGGCGCCAAGAGCCGCGAGCTGGTGGTCATGATTCTGTTCCAGGCCACGTTCACCTCGCTGACCGGGTATGGCCTGGGCGTGGGCCTGTGCACGCTGCTCATCTCGCTGGCCAAGCTGCGCCTGCCGAACTACGCCTCGCAGATCACCTACGGGAACCTTGGGCTCGCGCTCGGCATGGTGGTGCTGATCGCGGCCATGTCGAGCTACATCGGCATCCGCAAGATCCTGCGCATCGAAGCCTTCGACATCTTCCGCGGCTAGCGAGCGCGCTGCCGGTAGCCACGGCCGCCGCGGCCGAACAGCGGGCAGTAGTTGGTGCTCGACTCCAGGTTGGGTCCTGCCCTGCCGCTGCCATCGACCACGCGGATCCAGCCGTCCGGATGCGCCGGCGACGGCGTTTCGCCGCAATTGGTGTGCACGAAATGGATGCCCACGCCGCGGTCGTACAGCTCGCCGCACAGCGCGAGCTTGTCGCCCACCCGGATGGCGTCGATCGGCGCCGGCACTTCGGGCCGGTCCGGCTGGTAGCCGCTTGCGAACACGTTGTCGATCGCCACGTCATACACCTGACCGTCCTGGTCGGCGCGCAGCTTCAGGTGCGTGTGCGACAGCTCCACGCCCTTGCGGAACTGCCCGTGCGTGAACTTCGGGCCCTTGACCACGGTCCCCGACACATACGAGCCGCGCGCCGCCTCGCAGGCCTGGCGCTCATCGGCAAAGGCGGCAGTGGCCGCCGCCAACAGTGCAATTGCGAGCAAAGATCGTTTCATGTTCTCCGGTGATGGTGGTGCCGCCCCGACACGTGCGCGGAGCGCGGCACCGGATATTGTACGCTGAGCACGCCCCGCGTTATGATCCGCGACCATGTATTTACTCGCTCGCCCCGCCACCCTCGCCGCAGCCCTGCTGGCCTGCCAGTTTGCCCACGCGGCCCGGCCGATGGTCACGGACGACGCTTCCATCGTGGCGCCGCGCGAGTGCCAGGTCGAAGCATGGACCGACCGCCATCCGGGCGATATCCAGTACTGGGCGGTCCCGCACTGTAACCCTGGCGGCGACTGGGAACTGGCCGCGGGCGCGGGCGAACTGCGCCCTACCCCGGCGCACGCTTCCACCTCGGGCCTGCTGCTGGCGAAGACCGTGTTCCGCCCGCTGGACCCCAACGGCTGGAGCGCCGGAATGACGCTCGCCAACCAGTTCGGCCGCGGCAGCGGGCTGCTCTCGAACGCAACCCTGAACGGGCTCCTTACCTTCTCGTTGATGGATGACGCGGTGCGCGTGCACGTGAACGCCGGCTGGCTGCGCGTGCACGAGGCGCGCTCCGGCCCGAGCTGGGGCGTAGGCGGCGAATGGACCGCCAGCCCGCGCTGGAGCCTGACGCTGGAGACCTATGGACAGGGCAGCACCTATGCCCAGGCGGGGTTGCGCTACGCCGCGCTTTCGGGCCAGGTCATCCTGGATGCGGCGCTGGGCGACCGCATCAACCTGCGCGGCAAGGAGCGCTACCTGGCGTTCGGCCTGACCTTTACCGGGCTGTCGCTGCGCTGACGCTCACTTCGGTTCCAGCCCGGGCAGCTTCAGGCGCCCGAGGTGGTAGTCGTACTCGTACACCTCGCCATAACGCCCCCATTCCACCGCAATCTCCAGCGTGCGCTTGGCCTCGTCCGACTCCATGTGCTCCTCCAGCAGTTCCAGGAATGGCTGCTCCGACACGGTGCCGCTTTCGTCCGCAGTCAGGCGCTCGCGCACCAGGGCGGCCAGCGGCACGTTGGCCAGCAACTGGCGCCCGAAGATCTCCTGCCGCTCCTGCTGGTCGGCGCCGGCATAGCGCATGCCCAGCGGCGTGAGCATGATGTCGCCCGACTCCACCTGCGACAGGCCCAGCATGCCCATCGCCTCGTAGGTCGGGAACAGCTCCTCGTCGGGCAGCTCGGCTTCCTCGGCCAGCTTGGGCAGGTCGGCACGGCCGTCGAACGGTGGCTGCGCGACCAGGTCGAGCACGGCCTCGATGCGGTCGATGTCGGTATCGGGCAGCCGATAGTCCGGTTGCACGGGGGCGGGCACGGCGCCGGCGGCCACCAGCGGCGCCGGGCGCATGGTCATCAGGCCGTACACCTGGTCCACCAGCGCGCGCACCCGCGGCGAGTCCACGTCGCGCGGGCGCGGCAGGTTGATCGCCACCTCGCTCACGATGCGCCCCGGATCGCTGGACAGGATGATGATGCGGTCGGCCATCATCACCGCCTCCTCGATGTTGTGCGACACCACGACGATGCCGCGCGTGGGGATCTGGTTGCTGTCCCACAGGTCGAGGATGTCGTTGCGCAGCGTCTCGCCGGTCAGCACGTCGAGCGCGGAAAACGCCTCGTCCATCAGCAGCACGTCCGGATTGGTCACCAGCGCCCGTGCGATGCCGACGCGCTGGCGCATGCCGCCGGAGAGCTCGCGCGGCAAGGCGCCGCCAAAGCCGGCCAGGCCGATCATCTCGAGCACCGCATCGGCGCGCTGCTCACGCTCGGCCGGCGGCACGCCTTGCGCCTCCAGGCCCAGCTCCACGTTCTGCTGCACGGTCAACCAGGGGAACAGCGCAAACGACTGGAACACCATCGCCACGCCGGGCGCCGGACCGTCGATCGGCCGCGCGCGATAGCTGGCGCGCCCGCCGTCGGCCGGGACCAGCCCGGCCATGATCCGCAGCAGCGTCGATTTGCCCGAGCCGGACTTGCCCAGCAAGGCCACGATCTCGCCCTTTTGCAGGGCGAAGTCCACCTTGTCGAGGATGCGGCGCGGCGCGCCTTCGGCACTGGTGAAGGTCTTGCCGACGCCTTCGAGCGCGATCAGGATTTGTTCGGTCATCATGCCTCCTTACAGGCTGCGGTCGCCGGCGAGCAGGTACAGCTTGCGCCAGAAGAACCGGTTCAACAGCATCACGAAAATGCACATCACGCCGATCCCGAGCGCGATGCGGTGGAAGTCGCCCGCATCGGTCATCTGCTTGATGTAGCTGCCAAGGCCCTGGGCGGCCAGCGTGGTTTTGCCCCAGGTGACGTATTCGGCCACGATACTCGCGTTCCACGAACCGCCGCTGGCGGTGATGGCGCCGGTCAGGTAGGCCGGGAACACGGCCGGCAGGTACACCCGCTTCCATTTGAGCCAGCCTTTCAGGCCCAGGTTGTCGGCGGCCAGCCGCAGCTCGGTGGGCACGGTCGATGCGCCGGCCACCACGTTGAACAGGATGTACCACTGGGTGCCGAACACCATCAGGGGGCTGAGCCAGATGTCCGGATTGAGCCGGAACGTGACCAGCACGAACACGACCACCGGGAACATCAGGTTGACCGGGAACGCAGCCAGAAACTGCGCCACCGCCTGCACGCGCTGCGCGTAGCGCGGACGCAGGCCGATCCATACCGCGACCGGCACCCATACCAGCGAGGCGAGCGCGATGAGCAGCATCACGCGCAGCAGCGTGGCCAGGCCAAGCAGCACCACGTGACCGACCTCGGCCCAGCCCACTTGCGCATGCACGTACACGATCAGCCGCAGGCTGGCGTAGCAGGCAGCGAGCGCGAGGAAGCCATCCCACAGCCGTGGCAGCGCGCGCTGCCAGGCGGCCGTCGCCTGTGCGCTGGCCCGCACTGCCGGCACGCCGCCGAACCATCCCAGCGCGCCGCGCATGCGTGCCCAGAATCGGTCCGCCAGCCGGCGCATCCAGCGGCTGCGCCGGCCCCAGTCCAGCAGCCACGAGCGTTGCGCGGTCTCGCCCTGCGATTCCTCGAAGCGGAACTTGTCGGCCCAGGCCAGCAGCGGCCGGAAGAACAGCTGGTCGTACAGCACGATCCCGGCCAGCATCGCCACGATCGCCGCGGCGACGGCGCGGCCGTTCTCCTGCTCGATCGCCACCGCGATGTAGGCGCCGATGCCGGGCAGCTTGATGTCCTGGCCGGCTACCGAGATCGCCTCGGCAGCCACCAGGAAGAACCAGCCGCCGGACATCGACATCATCATGTTCCATAGCAGCGCCGGCATCGCGTACGGCAGTTCCAGGCGCCAGAAGCGCTGCCAGCCCGACAGGCAGAACACCCGCGCCGCCTCGGACAGCTCGGCCGGCACGGTCCGCATCGACTGATACAGGCTGAACGCCATGTTCCACGCCTGTGAGGTAAAGATCGCAAACACCGCCGCGCACTCCACGCCCAGCAGGCTGCCCGGGAACAGCGCAATGAAGGGTGCGATCGCGATCGCCTGGAAGCCCAGGATCGGCACCGACTGCAGGATGTCGAGCAGTGGAATGAGCACCTTTTCGGCCGCCCGGTACTTGGCGGCGACCGCCGCGAACACGAACGAGAACAAGAGCGAGCAGCCAAGCGCCATGAACATGCGCAGGATGGTGCGCAGCAGGTAGTACGGCAGCACCGCCACATCCAGCGAAACCGGCGTGGCCTGGCCCAGCACGAACGGGCGCGCCATCTGCATGGCCCCGTAGGCGGCCGCGGCCAGCACCGCCAGCACCAGCGGCAGCAGCACCCAGTCCCAACGATTGGGCCCGCGCGCGGCCCGGCCCTGGCCGGCCTGCCGCACATTGAAGAACTCGAACATCAACACATCCCTGCCCGCACGCGCGCGGGCGCCCAGGCGCGCTTCTGGCGCCTGTGGTTGACCCGTCGTTTGGCCGCGCTTGCGGCATCGATGGTGCGCCGGCACGCGCGCAGGCAAACGCCGCCGCGCACCATGCCGGGTTTGCGTGTGTTGCTGACAATACGAATGCGCCGGCCTGGACCGGCACACAAAGACGCCATCATCCGTGGCAGGATGACGGCAGGGGACGGGGAACGCCTGCGTTATCTTGCCAAGGAAGCGCCAGCCTCGTGCTGGCTACAACTGTCGCTTGAACAAGTGCCCATGAGTGGACCCGAAAAATGAAAACAGCGCGAGTGTAAGTGGGCAGTGGCTGCTCCGTCAAGGCGAAAAGCGACCGCGGCCGGCCACGCCTCAGGCCAGCGACAGCCCAAGGTCCACCAGCGTCAACCCGGCCGAGCAGGCCATCAGCACGGCCGTGATCCAGCCGGGCACCGCCAGCCGGCGCGGGATCACGAAGCGGCCCATGACCTTGGGGTTGCGCGCGATCGACAGCAGCAGGAACAGCAGCGGCACGCTCAGGATGCCGTTGATGACGGCGCTGGCGATCAGCGCACGGATCGGGTCGATGCCGATGAAGTTCATCGCCATGCCCAGCAGCGTGGCCACCGCGATCACCGCGTAGAACCGGCGCGCCTGGTAGGGCTTGTAATCGAGGCCGGTGCGCCAGCGGAACGCCTCGCCCATCGCGTAGCCGAGCGAACCGGCCAGGGTGGGCACCGCCAGCATGCCGGTGCCGATGACACCGATCGCAAACAGCAGGAATGCATGGCGCCCCGCCACCGGCTCGAGCGCGCGGGCGGCCTGTTCAGCCGATTCCACCTGGGTGATGCCGTGCGCGTTCAGCGTCACGGCGGCGGTCAGGATGATGAAGAACATCACGGCATTGGACACCGCCATGCCCAGGTAGGTATCCACCCGTATCTTCATGAACTGCTGGCGCGCCTGGCTCGGTGCAATGCGCACCGGCGCCTCGTGCGGCGTGTTGCGCTGCTCCTCCACTTCGAGCGAGGACTGCCAGACGAACAGGTAGGGGCTGATCGTGGTGCCCAGCACCGCGGTGAGCATGGACAGGTAGCCATGCGAGAACTGCAGGCGCGGCACCAAGGTGTCGCGCGCCACCTCAGGCCACGGTATCTGCACGAAGAACACGATCCCGACGTAGGCGAACACGCACAGGCCCAACCACTTGAGCAGCGACGAGTAGGCCGAATACGACAGCACGGTCAGCGCGACGACCGACACCACGCTGATCGCAACCGGGTACAGGTGCAGGCGGTCGCGTCCCAGCACCAGTTCCATCGATGCGGCCATGCCGCCAATGTCGGCGCCGATGTTGATGATGTTCGAGATCGCGATCAGCACCACGACCATGTACATCAGGCCCGGCGGATAATGCCGCCGGATGTTGCCCGCCAGGCCGTGGCCGGACACGCGGCCGATGCGCGCGCTGATCTCCTGCACCGCCGCCATCAGGGGGAAGGTGAACAGCGACACCCACAGCATGGCCGTGCCGAACCGGGCGCCGGCCTGCGAGTAGGTCGCGATGCCGCTCGGGTCGTCATCGGCAACGCCCGTGATGAAACCGGGGCCGACCTGACGCAACGCTTCTTTCCACTCCGGCTTCATGGGCGGAGGCTAACACATGTCGGTCCGTAGGGTGGGCAGGTTTCCTGCCCACGCGTTCAGGTCAGGCGTGCTCCGCCTGGACGCGTGACGGGAGCTCAGCGCGCCGGCGCGATGCGCCAGATCACGCCGCCGCCATCGTCGGCCACCAGCAGCGCGCCATCGGCCGCCACCGTCACCGCCGCCGGGCGGCCCCAGACGTCGCGGTCCGACAGCACCATGCCGGTCATGAAGTCCTCGTATTCGCCGGTCGGCACGCCCTTCTTCATGAACACGCGTACCAGCTTGTAGCCGGTGCGCGTGCCCCGGTTCCACGAGCCGTGCAGCGCAAGGAAGATGTCGCCCTCGAACTCCCTGGGGAACGCGTGCTTCGCGCCGGCCGGGGCGTGGTACACCACCATGCCCAGCGGCGCCGAGTGGGCCTGCAGCAGCGTATCCGGCACGATCGCCTTGCCCTTCAGGTCCGGGCGCACGCCCTTCAGGCGCGGCTCTTCGTGGTCACCAATGTAGTACCAAGGCCAGCCGTAAAAACCGCCCTTCTTCACACGCGTCACGTAATCCGGCGGCAGGTTGTCGCCGAGCTCGTCGCGCTCGTTCACGCTGCACATCAGCTCGCCGGTGCCGGGATAGACCAGCATGCCGACGCAGTTGCGCAAGCCCGTCGCATAGGTGCGGCGGTTGCCGCCGTCCGGATCGAAGGCGAGCACGGCGGCACGGTCGGTCTCCACGCCCCACGCGCCGCCAAGGCCGTGCCTGGCTTCCCACTGCGCCAGCGGCTCGGGCGGCTGGGCGCCAATGTCAGACGCGTAGTTGGTGGCCGAGCCGACCGACACGAACATCGTCTTGCCGTCCTGCGAGAAGGCGAGCGTGCGCGTGACGTGGCCGCCGGACGTGCCCGCCAGCTGCGCCACCACCACTTCGGGCTCGCCGCGCGCGGCCAGGTCGCCGTTCGAATACGGGAAACGCACCACCGAGTTCACGTTGGCCACGTACAGATATTTGGGGTGCGCGCCGGACGGGTAGAACGCCATGCCGTAGGGACGCGTGAGGCCGCTTGCGAACACGCTCGCGCTCTCGGCGCTCTCGCCATTGGACGAGCGCAGCACCTTGATCTGGCCCTTGGCCGGCTCGGCCAGGAAGATGTCGCCATTGGGGGCGCGCACCGGCAGGCGGCCCTTCTCGGGGTCGGTGGCGAAGATGCTCACCTTGAAGCCGGGCGGCACGGCCGGTAGCGCACCTTCCGGACGCGGCGCGAGCTTGGAACCGTTGCCCGCGCTGCTGCTGGCAAACGGCGCAACGAGTTCGGCTGCCGTAATGCGGTGCCGTTTGCCGGGCTTGTTCTCGCCCCATGCCGCCGCGTCCGCACGTGCCGCCGTGCCCGCCGTGCCCGCCGCCGCTGCCGGCCCCTGCGCCGGCCCGCTCAGGCTGGCCAGGTAGTCGATCAGCGGCTCGCGCTCGGCCTTGTCCGGCACCATCACCGGCATCGTCGTGCCCGGCACCGCCTGGTCGGGATCGACAAGAAACACGTCGAGCTCGGCGCGGGTCCAGGTGCGGCCGCTCGCGCCGGCCTTGACCATCGCTTCGCTATAGTTGTAGCCGGGCGCCGAACCAAGCTTGCGCCCCAGCAGCCCATACAGGCTTGGGCCGGAGCGCGAACCCATCTTCGGATCGACCGTATGGCACTCGGCACAATTGTTTTCAAAAAAGGTCTGGCCGACCGAGGGCGCGGCGTGGACCACGTTTGCCGCCGCCAGCGCGGCGAGCAGCACGGCGTGAACCGTCAGGATCTTGCGTCGCAAGGGTTTTCTCCTCATTATTCTTTTAGGTTCGCCCATCATAGGGCAAGAAGCTAACTTGCGATAAGTTTTTGATGTCTAACCCGGCACAACCTGGAGGACGAATCGATGAACGAGGAAACCCTGAATCTCAGCGTGCGCAAATTCCTGAAGATGGTGGGCGTCAAATCCCAGCACGAGATCGAACAGGCCGTCGCGCGCGCGCTGGCTGCGCGCCAGATTGCCGCCGACGCGGTGTTGCCGGCAACAATGACGCTCGAGGTGGCGGGCCTGCAGCTGAAGGTGCGCTTTGACGGCGAGATCGCGCTCGAGTGACTGCTTGAAGAAGCGCAGGGTGCGCTCTTGAGCCCTCCCAGCATGAACCGGTCCGCCAAAACAAAAAACGCTGCAGGCTTGCGCGTGCAGCGTTCAGGAATTCTTGGTGGGAAGTGCAAGTTTCGAACTTGCGACCCCTGCAGTGTGAATGCAGTGCTCTACCCCTGAGCTAACCTCCCGTTTGATCCGGGAGTGCTTCCCGTTCAACGAGGCGTATTATGACAGGTCTCTTTCTGTTTGTCACCCCTGTTGAGAATAATTTCTCCAAACACAGCTGCCTTTCGCCGCCTTGTCCAGCCCGCCCAGCACGCTTTCGTGGAGCGCTTCCTCTTCCGCGTTTGCCTTGAGCACGATGATCTCGCCCAGCGGCACCGCTTCCAGCAGGTCGCCCCCGATCGCTGCCTCGACCTCCACCTCCATCGACAGCGTGTTCTGGCCGCGCGTCATCGCCAGGTACACATCGGCCAGCAGCTCCGAGTCGAGCAATGCGCCGTGCAGCTTGCGATGCGCGTTGGAGATGCCGTAGCGGTCGCACAGCGCGTCGAGCGAGTTGCGCTTGCCGGGGTGCAGTTCCTTGGCGTGCACCAGGGTATCGATCACGCCGGTGCAGTGCTCGATGAACTCGGGCAGGCCCAGGCGCGCGAACTCGTGGTTCAAAAAGCCCAGGTCGAACGGCGCGTTGTGTATGATGATCTCGGCCCCGCGCACATATTCGCGCAGCTCCTCGACGATCTCGTGGAACCTGGGCTTGTCGCTCAAGAACTCGGTGGTCAGGCCGTGCACCGCGAGCGCGGCCTCGTCCGAGTCGCGCTCCGGGTTGATGTAGCGGTGGAAGTTGTTGCCGGTGAGCTTGCGGTTGAAGATTTCAACGCAGCCGATTTCAATGATGCGGTCGCCAGTGCGGGGGTTCAAGCCGGTGGTTTCGGTATCGAGGACGATCTGGCGCATGACGTGTTACGGATGAGTTGGAACGTCGCGAGTATAGCAAACCCGCGGCCCGCTCATCGACGCACCGACGCCACACCCCGGTTGGCCAGCACGTCGGCGCGCTCGTTGCCGGGATGGCCGTTGTGGCCGCGCACCCAGCGCCATTCGACTTCGTGCTGCTGCTGTGCCGCGTCGAGCGCGCGCCACAAATCCTCGTTCTTCACCGGCTCCTTGGTCGAGGTCTTCCAGCCGCGCGCCTTCCAGCCGTGAATCCACTCCGAGATGCCCTTCTGTACATACTGGCTGTCGGTGTGCAGCACCACCTGGCACGGGCGCGTGAGCGCACCGAGGGCCTCGATCACGGCCTTCAGTTCCATGCGGTTGTTGGTGGTGTTCAGTTCGCCGCCGAAGATTTCCTTCTCGTGGCCGTTGGACACCAGGAGCGCGCCCCAACCGCCCGCACCGGGGTTTCCCTTGCAGGCGCCATCGGTGTAAATCTCTACTTTCGTCGTCATGCCGCCCTTATTTGACTCGTTCATTCCTGTTTGCGGCCGGCACGGTCTGCGCGGCCTTGGTGGGTTTCTTGTTCCAGGCCGGGCCGATCAGGCGCATGCCCTTGACCCGCTTGATCGCATGCACGATGTACACCGCGCCGAGGTAAGGCCACCACTTCTGGCCGGCCGATTCCATCACGGAAAAACGGTCAAGCCATTGCTCAGTGCGAAAAGGCGGCGCGTAGCAGCCGAAATGGCTGCGGCTCTCGCCCAGATTCAACAATTTTAACCAGTCTTTCAGGCGCGGCAAAGAGATGAACTCGCCGGCCGCCGGCAGGTAATCGCTGCGCGTGATCTTGCCCACGCCCTGGCGCACGCCCCACATGCTGGCCGGATTGAAGCCGCAAATGATGACTTGCCCTTCCGGGATCAGCACGCGCTCGACCTCGCGCAGCACCTGGTGCGGCTCGGCCGCAAACTCGAGCACGTGCGGCAGCACCACCAGGTCCAGGCTCTGCGAGGCGAACGGCAAGTCGGCAAAGTCGAGCGCCACCGCGACCTGCTTGCCATGGGTGATCGCCAGCTCGTCCACCGTCGAGGTGCGCGTTGCCGCCTGCCACTTGTTGGGCATCCGGTTGGCCGCCAGCGCGTCGATTTGCGGCAAGCCGATCTGGATGGCATTGAAGCCGAAGATGTCGGCCGTCAACTCATCGAGGCAGCTCTGTTCCCACGCGCGCACGTAGGCGCCGGCCGGCGATTGCAGCCAGTGGTCGAGCGCTATAATGGATTTTTCGGATGCAGCACTATCCATGCCTACCCTTTGTCGAATCGAACACGATAATGAGCCTGCCGCAAAGTAGCCTTGCCGTTCTCGCCGTGCCGGCGTTCAAGGACAACTACCTGTGGCTGATCCATGACGGGAACCATGCCGCCGTGGTGGACCCCGGCGACGCCGCGCCCGTCATGGCAGCGCTGGAGCGCCACAAGCTCGCGCTGACTGCCATTCTACTCACCCATCACCATGCTGACCATATCGGCGGCGTGCCGCACTTGCTGTCGCGCCATGCGGTACCGGTATTCGGGCCGCGCCACGACGGGATTGCCGCTGTGACAAATCCGGTCGGCGAAGGCGACCATCTGGCCGTGCCGGGGCTGGACCTGGAGCTGGAGGTGCTGGACGTGCCGGGCCACACGCTGGGCCACATCGCCTACGTCAAGCGGCGCGGCGTGCGCGCGGTGTTTTGCGGCGATACCCTGTTTGCGGGCGGCTGCGGGCGGCTGTTCGAAGGCACGCCGCAGCAGATGGCGGGCTCGCTGTCCAAGCTGGCCGCGTTGCCGGATGACACGCTGGTGTATTGCGCGCACGAATACACCTTGTCGAACCTGCGCTTTGCCGAAGCCGTCGAGCCCGGCAATGAAGCGTTGATACGCCGCATCGCCGACGAGAGCGCCAAGCGCGCGATGGACCTGCCGACCGTGCCTTCCAGCATCGGCAGCGAGAAGGCGACCAATCCCTTCCTGCGCTATGCCGAGCCGGCGATCACCGCCAGTTTGGTCAAGGCAGGCAGGCTCGCGCCGGGCGCCACGCCAGTGCAGGCGTTTGCGGCCCTGCGCGAATGGAAGAACGTGTTCTGACCACATGAGAACGTCGTTCCGGCGAAAGCCGGAACCCATGCGTCGTGTGCGCAGCCGTCATGTGCCGACTGCTTGGCAAGCTCAGCATGGGTCCCGGCGTTCGCCGGGACGACGTTACTGGTATTGCGAGGCTTAGATTTCTTCGTACAGCGGCAGCGTCAGGAACTCGGCAAAGTCCTCCGACGTCGACATCTGTTCGAAAATCTCGGCGGCGCGCACGTAGCTCGGATTATCGCCGTTCGGCGCCACCGCCTTCACCTTGGCCAGTTCCTGCGGGATCATCGCGCGCACCATCTCGGCGGTGACCTTGCGGCCGTCCTCCAGCACACCTTTGGGCGAACGGATCCACTGCCACACCTGCGAGCGGCTGATCTCGGCGGTCGCGGCATCTTCCATCAGGTTGTGGATCGGCACGCAGCCGTTACCGGCCAGCCATGCACCGAGGTAGTGGATGCCGACGTTGATGTTGTAACGCAGACCGTCCTCGGTGATCGGCGCTTCCGGACGGAAGTCCAGCAGGTCGGCGGCCGTCACCTGCACGTCGTCGCGCTGTTTGTCGATCTGGTTCGGACGCTCGCCCAGCACCTTCGTAAATTCGGTCATCGCCAGCTCGACCAGGCCCGGGTGCGCCACCCAGCCACCGTCGTAGCCATCGGTCGCATCGCGCGACTTGTCGGCGCGCACGCCTCCCATCGCGACCTCGTTCCTGGCCGGGTCGTTCTTGATCGGGATGAGCGCCGACATGCCGCCGATGGCCGGCGCGCCGCGCTTGTGGCAGGTCTTGAGCAGCAGCAGTGCGTAAGCGCGCATGAACGGCGACGTCATCGTCACCTTCGGACGGTCGGCCAGGCAGAAGTTCTTGTCGAGCTTGAACTTCTTGATGCACGAGAAGATGTAGTCCCAGCGGCCCGCGTTCAGGCCGGCGCTGTGCTCGCGCAGTTCGAACAGGATCTCGTCCATCTCGAACGCGGCCAGGATGGTTTCGATCAGCACGGTGGCCTTGATCGTGCCCTGCGGCAGGCCAAGCTCGCGCTGGGTCATGATGAAGATGTCGTTCCACAGGCGCGCCTCGAGGTGCGATTCCATCTTCGGCAGATAGAAGTACGGGCCGGCGCCGCGCGCCAGCTGCTCCTTGGCGTTATGGAACATGAACAGCGCGAAGTCGAAGATGCCGCCGGAGATGCGCTTGCCGTCCACCAGCACGTGCTTCTCGTCCAGGTGCCAGCCGCGCGGGCGCACGACCAGGGTCGCCACCTTGTCGTTCAGCTTGTACGATTTGCCGCCCTGCTCCAGCGAGATCGTGCCGCGCACGGCGTCGCGCATGTTCAGCTGGCCGGTGATCTGGTTGTCCCAGTTCGGCGTGTTCGAATCCTCGAAGTCGGTCATGTAGCTGTCCGCGCCCGAGTTGAGGGCGTTGATCACCATCTTGCGCTCGACCGGGCCGGTGATCTCCACGCGGCGGCATTCGAGCGCCTTGGGGATCGGCGCGATCTTCCAGTCGCCGGCGCGGATGTGCGCGGTCTCCGGCAGGAAGTCCGGGCGCTCGCCGGCATCCAGGCGCCGCGCACGCTCGGTACGGGCGGCCAGCAGCTGCTGGCGGCGCGGCTCGAACTCGCGCGACAGTTTGGCGACCAGTTCCAGTGCCTCCGGCGTCAGGATCTGTTCGTAGCCGGGCTGGATCTCGGCCCGGATTTCCATTCCGGCTGGGGTGACGATGGCCATGTGCAATGCTCCTGTTTTCGAAAGTTGAGGAAATCTGTCGTGCTGCACTGCGAAGCAGTATATGCCAGCAGCGCGCTTATCATCACTCAAGTATATTCACTCCGCAGTACCTAAACGATACAATTGATCACTTCATCTCTCACTTTTTGTATCAAATCCAAATGGGCAAATTTCGCCAGATTTCTACCTTTGTCGAGGTCGTCTCCAAGGGCAGCCTGTCGGCCGCGGCGCGGGCCGAGGGCATCGCGCCGGCCATGATCGGGCGGCGCCTGGATGCGCTGGAGGCGCGGCTGGGCGTCAAGCTGCTGCAGCGCACCACGCGCCGCCTCGCGCTGACCGACGAAGGGGCTGCCTTTCTGGAGGATTGCCAGCGCATCCTGGGCGAACTGGAAGAGGCGGAAGCGGCGGTCTCGGAACGCAGCGTGCATGCCACGGGCAACCTGTTGATCTCGGCGCCGGCGGGCTTCGGGCGCCAGCACGTGGCGCCGCTGATCCCCTCTTTCCTGGCCGAGCACCGCGACCTGACCGTCAACCTGAACCTGTCCGACCGCATCGTGGACCTGATCGGCGAAGGGGTGGACGTGGCGATCCGCATCGCCAGCCCGGTGGACTCGAACCTGGTGAGCGTAAAACTAGCCGACAACCACCGGGTGGTGGTCGCCTCGCCCGCCTACCTGAAGCGCCACGCCGCCCCGCGCACTTTGGCCGACCTGGCGCGCCACCAGTGCCTGGCCATCAGCAGCGAGGGCAGCCAGCGCGGCTGGACCTTCCTCGACAAGGGCAAGATCGTGACCCTGAAGGTGGCCGGCAGCATGGTCTGCAACGACGGCGCCGTGCTGCACGACTGGGCGGTCGCCGGCAAGGGACTGGCCTGGCGCTCGATGTGGGAGGTGGCGGCGCAGATCGAGGCCGGGCGCCTGGTCACGGTGCTGGACCAATATGCGGCGCCGGGCAACGACATCTACGCGGTGTTTCCCCAGCGCCGGCACCTGCCGCTGCGCATCCGCGCCTTCGTCGATTTCCTGCGCCGCGCCTACGCCCGGCCGGATTACTGGAGAACTTCTGAAGGGAAATAGAAATGGAACAGGCAAAAAAAAAATCCCCGGAAGTTCCGAGGATTTCTTTGCCTAAGCAGATTCGAGCATTACAGCGGCTGGATGTTCGAAGCTTGCTTGCCTTTCGGGCCGGAGGTCACGTCGAACGAGACGCGCTGGTTCTCCTGCAGCGACTTGAAGCCCTGCGATTGGATCGCCGAGAAGTGAGCGAACAGATCTTCGCCGCCCTCGTCCGGGGTGATGAAGCCGAAGCCCTTCGAGTCATTGAACCATTTTACGATGCCAGTTGCCATTACAATTTCCTATTTCAGTTAAGTTGGACTTTCGTCCGTTTTCAGATCGTTTGAAGAAGCAAGAAAGAAATGACAGACAGACTGCACTACTACCTCGAACCCAACGATCCCTCATTATACCGATAAAAACCACGTGTACATGGTTTTCGCAAATTTAATACAAACTCCGTAATTCTCACACCCAACTCGCGGAGCTGCATTTGCGTCGGCGGTATGAAGAATATAGGCCATCGATACTTGTCAAATTTGCGATGGATCAAACGATCATACGCATGTTTCTATGCGGTACGGCAAAACAGACTCTAGCCTATTAAGATAGAAACACGGCGCACGACTGGATGCGCACGAGGGAACACGGGCTGCAGGCGGGACGGAAGGCGCGGCGCGGGCCGGACGGGGCGGTCAGCAAAAGCCGCCCGCATCGTCCGGCAGCAGTGGCGGCAAAACGACGCTGTGGTTATTTGGTGCCGAAGATACGGTCGCCCGCGTCGCCCAGGCCCGGCACGATGTAGGCATGGTCGTTCAGGTGCGAGTCGAGCGAAGCCACGTACAGCTTCACGTTCGGGTGCGCCTTCTGGAACACCGCCACGCCTTCCGGCGCGGCCACCAGCGCCAGGAAGATGATCTGCTCGTCGGCCACGCCGCGCTTCTTCAGCACGTCCACCGCGTGCACCGCCGAGTTGCCGGTGGCGACCATCGGGTCGCACAGGATGAAGGTACGATCGGTCGTGTCCGGCAGGCGCACCAGGTATTCCACCGGCTCGTGGGTTTCCGGGTCGCGGAACACGCCGATGTGGCCCACGCGGGCCGACGGCACCAGTTCCAGCAGGCCGTCGCTCATGCCCACGCCGGCGCGCAGGATCGGCACCACGGCCAACTTCTTGCCGGCGATGACGGGCGCGTCGATCGTCTCGAGCGGCGTTTGCACCTTGCGGGTGGTCAGCGGCAGGTCGCGCGTAATCTCATAGCCCATCAGCAGCGTAATCTCGCGCAGCAGCTCGCGGAAAGTGCGCGTGGACGTGTCGTGCTCGCGCATGTGCGACAGCTTGTGCTGGATCAGCGGGTGGTTCAGGATGAACAGGTTGGGAAAGCGCGGGTCTTGTTTCATGATCGGCATCTGGGATGTTGTTGTGGCTTATCTGCAGCATTATCCCAGCCGCGCGCCCGTTTGTCCTGTAGTTTGGCGAAGAATTTTGCGCCTCAAGCCGGCAGCGCGCGCGCCAGGATCGCCGCGCAATCGGTCCCCTCGGGCAGCTGGCCGTAGGCGCCGCCGGCCCCGGCCAGCAGGCGCGAGCCCGCGAACGCCTGCGCCACGCAGGCCGGAGCAAAGCGCAGCAGCAGCCCCGCCTGCACCGCCAGCACGATGCGCTCGGCCAGCACGCGCGCGCCGAATTCGTCCACGCGCATGGCGGCCAGGTCGTCCAGCAGGCTGCCGGCGAATGCGTCAAAGCGCGCGTCCAGGCCGGCCGCCGGTTCCAGCTCGGCCGCCAGCGCGGCATGGGTTTCCAGTGGCGCCTTGCCGAGCGCGCGCAGCACGTCCAGGCACATCACGTTGCCCGAGCCTTCCCAGATCGAGTTGACCGGGAACTCGCGGTACAGGCGCGCCAGCGGGCCGTCCTCGACATAGCCATTGCCGCCGACGACTTCCATCGCCTCGGCGCCAAAGCCCGGGCCACGCCGGCAGATCCAGTATTTGCCTGCCGGCGTGAGCAGCCTGCCCAGCAGCGCCTGAGCCGGGTCGTCCGCCTGATCGAAGCAGCGCGCCAGCCGCAGCGCGAATGCGGTGGCGGCCTCGGATTCGAGCGCCAGGTCGGCCAGCACGTTCTGCATCAGCGGCTGCTCGGCCAGCATGCGGCCGAACACGGCGCGCCCGCGCGCGTGGTGCAGCGCATGGCACAGCGCGGCGCGCATGATGCCGGCGGTGCCGATCACGCAGTCCAGGCGCGTGTGGCTGCCCATTTCGAGGATGGTCGGGATGCCGCGCCCGACTTTGCCCACCAGCCAGCCGATCGCGCCATGGAACTCGACCTCGGACGAGGCGTTCGAGCGATTGCCCAGCTTGTCCTTGAGGCGCTGCACGCGGATCGCGTTGCGCGTGCCATCGGGCAGAATGCGCGGCAGCAGGAAGCAGGACAGCCCGGCGCTGCCGGCGTCGTCGGTCTGCGCCAGCACCAGGTGGGCATCGGCCTGCGGGGCCGAGAAGAACCACTTGTGGCCGACGATGCGCCAGGCCCCTTCGCCATCCTCGCCAAAGCGCGCTCGCGCGGCGGCAGGCTCGAGCGGTTCGGCGCGCGTGGTGTTGGCGCGCACGTCGGTGCCGCCCTGCTTTTCGGTCATGCCCATGCCGATCAGCGCGCCGCGCTTTTGCGCCACCGGCAGCGCGCGCGGATCGTAGTCGCGCGACAGGATCCTGGGCAGCCAGGTGGCGGCCAGCCGCGCCTCGCGCCGCAATGCGGGCACCGAGGCGTAGGTCATGGTCACCGGGCACTGGGCGCCGTTTTCGAGCTGGCCGAACAGCAGGTACTGGGCCGCGCGCGCCACCTGGGCCCCGGCCCTGGGCTCGGCCCACGGCGCCGCATGCGCGCCCGCGCCGACCATCAGCGCCATCAGCGCGTGCCAGGCGGGGTGAAACTCGACCTCGTCCACGCGGCGGCCGCTGCGGTCGTACTGCACCAGGCGCGGCGGGTTGGCATTGGCCAGGCGCGCCAGGTCGAGCGTTTCGGCGCGTCCCAGCTTGTCGCCCAGCGCCGCCAGCGCGCCGGCGGCCCAGCCGCCGCCTTCGCGCGCGAGCGCTTCCTGCAGCGCCGGGTCGCAGGTGAACAGGTTCACGTCCGCGAACGGCGCGGCCTGGTTGAAAACCTCGTGGGTGTCGAACATGTCCATGCCGTCTCCTGGTTGGCGTGCCGCGTCGCGGCGGGCTTGTCGGAGCAGGCTAGCTGAAAGTTGGTAGCAAGGCAAGGCTTGCCCGGACCAGCGCTGCGGGGGCGCAAGGTGTTGCTGCTCCACATCAAAACGGCGCGAAAACCACGCGGGGGCTTGTGATTTTTTGATGCCTAAGGGAATCTTCGAGTGCTACATTGGACACTCGTTCTGGTTGGCCGTTACCGAATGCCGCGTGCAGCCGATGGTCGCCGCGGCCATGGGGGATCCCAACGATGCGCTCGAGTTCATCGGTTGTGCCGACGCAGGGTCTGCGACCCGGGCTGGACGGCTTGCTGCAAGCCGCCGGCGACGTTGCGTTCCGGCTGGCCGCCACCGGCGAGATCTGCTTTGCCAGCCCGGGCGCGATTCGGCTGGCCGGCCTGCCGCACGGGCTGCGCGGGGCGGCGCTGTCGGCCCTCGTGTCCGAACCCGATCGCCCTGCCCTGCGCAACGCCATCGCCGACGCGCTCGCCGGGCCGCAGCCGGTGCTGGTCGAGGTGCGCCTGCGCTCGCACGAGCGCGAGACCTGGTTCGAGCTGCGCATCACGAACTGCCCGGGACTGGCCGACGACAGCACCCTGCTCGTCATCGGCCGCGACATGACCGCGCAGCACGCCACCGAAGAGCGGCTGCGCCACATGGCCACCCACGACGCGCTGACCGAACTGCCCAACCGCCTGCTGCTGTCGGACCGCATCCGCGTGATCATCGCCAACGCGCGCCGCTCGGGCCAGAACTTTGCCGTTGCCACCGTCGGGCTGGACGGCTTCAAGAAAGTGAACGACGCGCTCGGCCACGCGGTGGGCGACGAGGTGCTGCGCATGGCCGCCGGCCGCTTGCGCCGCGCCCTGCGCGACAGCGACACGCTGGCGCGCGCCAGCGGCGACGAATTCGTGGCCGTCCTGCCGGGCACCCACAGCGAGGCGCAGGTCAGGCTCGTCACCGGCCGCCTGCTGGCCGCGCTGCAGTCGCCGTTCGAGATCGACGAACACACGATTTACATCGGCGCCTCGGTCGGCGTGTCGCTCTACCCCGACCATGCCGAGGACGAGGTGCGGCTGGTGGCGCTGGCCGATTGCGCCATGTCGCGCGCCAAGGCCACCGGCAAGTCGCGCTGCGTGGTGTACAGCGCGCGCGACAACGGCCCGCCCGCGCACGACATCTCGCTGGAGGCGGCGATGTTCTCGGCGGTGCGCGAAGGCGAGTTCCTGCTGTACTACCAGCCGATCGTGAGCGCGCGCACGCGCAAGATCGAAGGCTTCGAAACGCTGATGCGCTGGAAGCACCCGACGCTCGGTATGGTGCCGCCGGCGCGCTTCATTCCGATCGCCGAAACCAATGGCCTGATCAACCTGCTGGGCGCGTGGGCGCTCAAGGCCGCCTGCGTGCAGCTGCGCCAGTTCGAGCAGGCCGCCCGGCGCGAGCTGTACATCTCGGTCAACATCAGCCCGCGACAGTTCAGGAGCGACAAGTTCCTCGACGTGCTGGACGAGGCGCTGGCCATCTCCGGCATGCCGGGCCGCCAGCTGGTGCTCGAAATCACCGAGGGCACGCTGATGGTCGATCCGGCCCACGCCGAGACCATCCTCGAACGCATGGCCGGGCGCGAGGCGCGCATCGCCATCGACGACTTCGGCACCGGCTACTCGTCGCTGGCCTACCTGAAGCGCTTCCCGATCTCGGTGCTCAAGGTGGACCGCGCCTTCATCAAGGACCTGCCCGGCTCGTCCAAGGATGCCGCCATCTGCAACGCCGTACTCGACCTGGCGCGCCACCTCGACCTGTCCGTGGTGGCCGAGGGCGTCGAGACCGAGGACCAGCTGGGATGCCTGGCCGAGCGCGGCTGCCACTACGTACAGGGCTACCTGACCGGCAAGCCGATGCCGCCGCACGTGGCCATCGCGGCGCTGAACGATGACATGTACGAGGCGCTGATGCCCTCGGAATCGCGCCTGTAACCGCCATGACCCAGCCCGCCGACCGCTCGCCGCTCGCCGCCTCGACCCTGGCCCTGCTGTGGGAACGCGTGCGGCGCCAGGGCGACATGCCCGGGTTCACGCGCGCGGTGGGCGCGGTGCTGGCCTCGCTGCGCGGCGAAGCCGAGCGCGATTTTTCGATGACGCAGACAGTCCTGTCCGACCCGGTGCTGACCCAGCGTGTGCTGCGCCTTGCCAACAGCGGCATGTACGCCGCCTTCGGCCAACGCATCGACACCGTCTCCAGGGCCGTGATGGTGCTCGGCACCGAGACCATCGGCCACCTGGCGCTGGGGCTCAAACTGGTCGAGGAGCTGTCGCGCACCCGGCCCGATTCGGCCCAGGCCCACGCCGAGATGGAAAAAGCGGTACTGGCCGGGATGGTGGCGCAGCAGGTGGCCGGCAGCCACGCGCTGCGCGACCCCGAGGCGGCCGTGGTGTGCGCCATCCTGCACTCGCTGGGCCGCATGATGGTCACCTTCTATTTGCCCGAGCGCTGGAGCGCGCTGCAGGAACGCAGCGCCGGCCACGAGGACGCGGCCGCCCAGGATCTGCTGGGCCTGTCGCTGGAAGCCATCGGACGCGCGGCAGCCGAACACTGGGGACTGCCGCGCAACCTGGTCGCCGGCATGCGCCGCCTGGCGCCGGCCGCGCGCCAGATCAGCGCCGGTCACGAAGACTGGCTGGCCGCGATCGGCACCATGTCCTCGCGCTGCGCGGAGTCGCTCTGGAACGACGACGAGGCCGGCGCCGACGAGGTGCGGCGGCTGGCAGGCGCCTACGGTCCGATGCTGGGGATCGAGCCGCGCCGCATCCTGGAGGCGGTCGAACAGGCCCGGGTGGAAGCTGCGGCCGACCTGACCGTGGCGCCTTTGGCCCGCCCGCTGGAAAAGCGCGAGCGCCAGGCGTACAGCGCGCGCCGGCGCGCCGCCGGCAACCGCGTCATGATGGCCGGCGCGGCCGAGCTGCGCGAGACGCTGGCCCAGGGCGGCGGCACGCGCATGGTGGAACTGGCGCTCGAGGCGATGCACCGCGGCCTGGATTTTTCGCGCAGTTTTGCCTTCCTGCGCAACCGGCGCGAGGCGCTGTACCTGGCGCGCATGGGCCTGGGCGAGGACATCAATGCGCTCGCCCCGGGGCTGCGCTTTGGCGACGGCTACGAGCCGACGGTGTTCCACGCCGCCCTCAAGAGCGACCGCGTGATCTTCATCGAGGATGCGCACGCACCCGGCTTTGCGAACAAACTGCCGCAGTGGTGGAAGGCCACGCTGCCTGATGCGCGCGCGTTCGTGATCCTGCCGCTGTGCGTGCGCGGCGACCCTGCCGGCTTCCTGTACGGCGACTGGCGCGGCACGGCGCACGCAGTCACGCCCGGACCGGTCGAGTTCGGGCTGCTCAACGACCTGCGCACGCTGCTGGCACGTTCGCTCGACCCGCGCGAGCAGCGCGACGTGGCCGCCAGCCGGGCCTGAAGCCGGATCAGATCTTCGGGGTCGTCACCCGCACGTCGCCGCATTGGGCGCGCTGCATCAGCGCGTGGTCGGCCAGCACCAGCGCGAGCATCGCCTCGGCGATCGGCGTGGCGCGGATGCCCACGCAGGGATCATGGCGGCCGAAGGTCTCGACCATCACCGGGTTGCCCTCTTTGTCGATCGAGCGGCGCGGCACGCGGATCGACGAGGTGGGCTTGATCGCGATCGAAACCGTGATGTCCTGCCCGGTCGAGATCCCGCCCAGCACCCCGCCGGCGTTGTTGCCGACGAAGCCCTGCGGCGTCAGCTCGTCGCCGTGCTCCGAGCCCTTCTGGCGCACCGAGGCAAAGCCGGCGCCGATCTCCACGCCCTTGACCGCATTAATGCCCATCATGGCGTAGGCAATGTCCGCGTCCAGCTTGTCGTAGATCGGCTGACCCAGCCCGACCGGCACGCGGCTGGCCACCACGTTGATGCGCGCGCCAATCGAGTCGCCGGCGCGGCGCAGCTGGTCCATCGCCTCTTCCATCCGGGCGACCAGGGCGGCGTCGCCGGTGGCCGCGAAGAACGGATTGGCATGCACGTGCTCCCAACCCTCGAACGGCACCTCGATGTCCCCGAGCTGGCTCATGTAGGCCAGGACCTCGGTGCCATAGTGCTCGCGCAGCCATTTCTTGGCCACCGCGCCGGCGCCCACCACGGGCGCGGTCAGCCGCGCCGACGAGCGGCCGCCGCCGCGCGGGTCGCGCACGCCATATTTGTGCCAATAGGTGTAGTCCGCGTGCCCGGGACGGAAGGTGTCGGCGATGTTGCCGTAGTCCTTGCTGCGCTGGTCTTCGTTGCGGATCAGGAGCGCGATCGGCGTGCCGGTGGTGACGCCTTCGTACACGCCGGACAGGATCTCGACCCGGTCCGCCTCCTGGCGCTGCGTCACGTGGCGCGAGGTGCCGGGCTTGCGCCGGTCGAGCTCCGGCTGGATGTCGGCTTCGGACAGCGCCATCCCCGGCGGGCAGCCATCGATCACGCAGCCGATCGCAGGCCCGTGCGATTCGCCAAAGGTAGTAACGGAAAACAGCTTGCCAAGAGTATTGCCGGACATGATGTAGAAATGCGTAAAGGGAACGTACATTCTACCAGCCCGCGGCCGTCGGCCGGTTAGCGCTTTTTTTGCCCCTACGTCAAGAAATATGTTGCTCTGTGGACATATTTTGACAATTCGACCACGATCTTCACTTGCTTGCATACAATTTGGCTATACTGAACCGGAACACCACGCCGAGCCAACCAGGGAGACCACGAGGATGCCAGCACCGACAACGCGCGCCAGCGCGATCGATGACAGCGACGACCTCGAGTTCCTGGCCGAGACGCCCGAGGCCAGCGACGCCGGCGGTGGTCCGGCTTGGCGCATTTTGGTCGTGGACGACGACGCCGACGTCCACACCACCACCGCCTTTGCGCTTGCCAACCTGGAGATGCAGGGGCGCCGGCTCGAATTCCTGCACGCCCATTCCGCCGCCGAAGCGCGCGCCCTGCTCGAGCGCGAAGCGGACATCGCCGTGATCCTGCTGGACGTGGTGATGGAGCAGGCCGATGCCGGCCTGCACCTGGTGCGCCACGTACGCGAAACGCTTGGCCGCGCCGACGTGCGCATCATCCTGCGCACCGGCCAGCCGGGCTATGCGCCGGAGATGGAGGCGATTCGCGGCTACGACATCAACGACTACCGCTCCAAGGCCGAGCTCACCCGCACCAAGCTGTTCACCGCGGTGGCGGCGGCGGTGCGCTCATACGAGCAGATCCGCGCGCTGCAGGCCAGCCGCGCCGGCATGGAGCGCATCGTGCGCGCCAGCGCCGACCTGACCGCGCTGCATGGCCTGCGCGACTTCGGGCGCGGCGTGCTGGCCCAGCTTGCCGCCCTGCTCGGGCAGGATGCCGATGGCCTGCTGTGCGCACGCGACAAGTCCGGCGCCGGGCTGCCGCAGGTGATCGCCGGTTCGGGCGCGTGGGCCCACGTCCTGGAACTTGAGCCGGCCATGCGGCGCGACCCCGGCCTGGGCGACGCGATCGTGCGCGCGCTCGACGAGCGTACCAACCTGTTTTCCGAAGGCCGCCTGGCGCTGTATTTCCCCGGCAAATCGGGGCGCGATTTTTCGGTCGGCCTGCGCCTGGCGGCGCCCATGTGCGAGATCCAGCGCAAGCTGCTGGAAGTCTTTTGCAGCGTGATCGCGGTGGGGCTGGACAACGTCGAGCTGGTCAGCCATCTGCACATGTCGGCCTTCTACGACACGCTCACCGGCCTGCCCAACCGCACCCGGCTGGTCGAGCTGCTCGACGCCACGCTGGACGGACCGTTCCGCTCCGAGGCCATCGTCGCGCTGGTGGACATCGACCACTTTGCCGAGACCAATGACGCGCTGGGCCACCAGTTCGGCGACGCCCTGCTGACCGCGGTAGCCGAGCGCCTCAAGTCGGCCCTGTCCAGCGGCGAGACCGTGGCGCGCATCGGCAGCGACGTGTTCTGCGTGCTGGGCAGCGCGAGCGCCGTGGTCCCGTCGCGCATCGCGGCCCTGTTCGAGGCCCCGTTCTCGATCGACGGGCAGGACGTGCAGGTGGCCGCCACGCTGGGACTGGTGCGGCTTGCGGAGCATGACGGCAACGGCGCCGACGCGCTCAAGGACGCCGACATCGCACTCAAGCGCGCCAAGAGCCAGCACGGCACCAACCACTTCTATTTCACGCGCGGCCTGGGCGTGGAGATCCGCGAGCGTGTGCGGATGATGCACGCGCTGCGCAGCGGCTTTGCGCGCGGCCAGTTGTACCTTGCGTACCAGCCGCAGGTGGACCTGGCGACCGGGCGCGCATTCGGCGCCGAGGCGCTGCTGCGCTGGCGGCTGGAAGACGGCCGCAACGTGCCGCCCGATCGCTTCATCCCGATCGCCGAGTACTCCGGCCTGATCACCGAGATCGGCGAATGGGTGCTGCGCGAGGCCTGCGCCGAGCTGGTGCGCCTGCGCGAGGCGGGGCACGTCGACTTCACGATGTCGGTGAACGTATCGCAGGTGCAGTTCCGCCACCCGCACTTCCTCGACATGCTGCGCCGCGCGCTGCAGGACACCGGCGCGCCGGCCGAATACGTGGAGCTGGAAATCACCGAGTCGATGGCGATGGAAGAGCCCGACCTGCTGGCCGAGATGCTGGCGCAGGTCAAGCGCACTGGCGTGTCGATCGCGATCGACGACTTCGGCACGGGCTTTTCGTCGCTGTCTCACCTGCAGCGGCTGCAAGTGGACCGGCTCAAGATCGACCGCGCGTTCGTCAGCGAGATCACCGGCTCGGCGCGCGGCAGCAGCATCGCCGAAATGGTGATCCAGCTGGGCCGCAACCTGGGCCTGTCGATCATCGCCGAGGGCGTGGAGGACGAACGCCAGGCGCAGATACTACGCGCGCTCGGTTGCCGCAAGGCGCAGGGCTTCCTGTTCTCGCGCCCGCTGGCGCCGGATGAACTGGTATCCTGGCTGGCGGTGCCCTGAGCCGGACAATGCATAAGAATGTGGTGGCTTTGCGCCGGCTGGACGCGTGGGCAGGAAACCTGCCCACCCTACGTGAAGCGGCCGCCGTTGTAGGATGGGCAGGTCTCCCTGCCCACGCGTTCAACCAGTGCGTATTGCACCGGAAGCGTCAGTCGTCCGCCGCCTGCTCCGCCGGCCAGTCGCGAATGTAAGCCTTGAGCATGCGGTTCTCGAAGCTTTGCGCTTCCAGCACCGCGCGTGCCACGTCGTAGAACGAGATCACGCCAAGCAGCGTGCGCGCGTCCATCACGGGCAGGTAGCGCGCGTGCTTTTCGAGCATCATGCGGCGCACCTCGTTGACCTCGGTATCCGGGGTGACGGTGATCGGGCTGTCGTCCATGTAGCGGCGCACTGTGCCGTTGCCGACCGAGCCGCCGTTGGCGGCCAGCACCTTGATCACCTCGCGGAAGGTCAGCATGCCGACCAGGTCGCCGTATTCCATGACCACCAGCGAGCCGATGTCCTTTTCCGACATCGTGCTGACCGCGTCCGCGAGCAGCGTTTCGGGCGTAACGGTGTACAGGATGTTGCCCTTCACCTGAAGAATCTCTGACACTTTCATGATGTCCACCCTGCCCGCAAGAGGTTGCTTTCGTTGAATTCTTTGTATCTCATACAACACCAATTTAGCCTATGCCCCGTAAAAAATCCAGCGTTGCGCCAAATCAGTGCAAGTCGTCGCTCGCAGGATGATGAATAAATGCTACGATGCGGCCCATTTCCGTCCTTGATTGATGAGCCAGCCATGAGCGGTCCCCAATATCCCGGCTTCGACACCCTGGCGCTGCACGCCGGCAGTGCGCCCGATCCGGCCACCGGCGCGCGCGCCACGCCGATCTATTTCACCTCCTCGTTTGCCCTGCCCGATTCCGACCACGCCGCGGCGCTGTTCAACATGGAGCGCTCCGGGCACGTCTATTCGCGCATCTCCAACCCGACCAACGCGGTGCTGGAAGAGCGCATCGCGGCGCTGGAAGGCGGCGTGGCCGGCATTGCCACCGCCAGCGGCCAGGCGGCCATGCACCTGGGCCTTGCCACCATCGCCGGCGCCGGCTCGCACGTGGTCGCCTCGCGCGCGCTGTACGGCGGCTCGCACAATCTTCTGGCCTACACGCTCAAGCGCTTCGGCATCGAGACCACGTTCGTCGATCCGCGCGACATCGACGCCTGGCGCGACGCCATCCGGCCCGAAACCCGCGTGCTGTTCGGCGAGACCCTCGGCAACCCGGGCCTGGACGTGCTGGACGTGCCGCGCCTGGCCGAGCTTGCGCACGCGCACGACCTGCCGCTGATGGTCGATTCCACCTTCACCACGCCCTACCTGCTGCAGCCGTTCGAACACGGCGCCGACCTCGTGTTCCATTCCGCGACCAAGTTCCTGTGCGGGCATGGCACCGCGATGGGTGGACTGCTGGTGGACGGCGGCACCTTCGACTGGCAACGTGCGTACGAACGCACCGGGCGCTTTGCCGAACTATGCGAGCCGTACGAGGGCTTTCACGGCATGGCGTTTACCGAAGAATCCACGGTGGCCGCGTTCGCGCTGCGTGCGCGCCGCGAGGGCCTGCGCGACTTCGGCGCGGTCATGAGCCCGCACAACGCGTTCGCGATCCTGCAGGGGATCGAAACGCTGGGCCTGCGGATGGAACGCCACGTCGCCAACACCCGCAAGCTGGTCGGGTTCCTGGCCAGCCACCCGGCGGTCGAATCGGTGTCGTACCCGGAGCTCGACTCCCATCCAGACTACCAGCTCGCCAAGACCCTGCTGCCCAAAGGTGCGGGGGCCGTGTTCACGTTCAATCTCAAGGGCGACCGCGCCGCGGGGCGCCGTTTCGTCGATGGCCTGAAAGTGTTCTCGCACCTGGCCAACGTGGGCGACGCCAGGTCGCTCGTGATCCACCCTGCTTCGACCACGCACCTGCGCGTGCCGGCCGACCAGCTGGCCGCCAGCGGCGTCCAGGAAGGCACGATGCGCCTGTCCGTGGGCCTGGAAGACCCGGCCGACCTAATCGAAGACCTGGCGCGCGCGCTCAAGCTGTCGCAGAAAGGAGCATGACGTGATCCTCGAGGTGCAAGGCAAACAGGCTTACTGCTACACCGGCGGACGCACGTTCGATGCGTCGCTGCCGGCCATCGTGTTCATTCACGGCGCACAGAACGACCATTCGGTGTGGGCGCTGCAAAGCCGCTATTTCGCCCACCACGGCTTTGCCGTGCTGGCGCTGGATCTGCCCGGCCACGGCCGCAGCAGCGGCCCCGCCCTCACCAGCGTCGAGGCGATGGCCGACTGGGTGCTGGCGCTGCTGACTGCCGCCGGCGTCGAACAAGCCGTGCTCGCGGGGCACAGCATGGGCTCCCTGATAGCGCTGGAAGCGAGCCACCGCGCACCGCAACGCGTGCGCGGCCTGGCGCTGCTGGGCACGACCTGGCCGATGAAGGTGTCCGACGCGCTGCTGGACACGGCGCGGAGCGACGAAGCGCGCGCGATCGACATGGTCAATATCTGGTCGCACTCCACCATCGCGCACAAGCCATCGTGCCCGGGACCGGGGTTCTGGGTGATGGGCGGCGCGCGCCGGCTGATGCAGCGGATGTCGCAAATAAACCCCGAGCAGCTGTTCTACACCGACTTTGCGGCCTGTAACGCCTACGCCAACGGCCAGGCGGCAGCCGACGCGGTGCGCTGCCCCACGCTGTTCGTGCTCGGCACCAAGGACGTGATGACGCCGCCACGTTCGGCCAAACTGCTGACGGGCGCAATCGGCCATGGCAGAATCGCCAGCGTGGACGCGGGCCACCAGATGATGAGCGAGCAACCGGACGCGGTGCTCGACGCGCTGTACGGTTTCGCCAGCAAGCTCTAACGAGGAGGCAGCATGACGGCGCGCTACTCCAGCTTTGCGGATTTCTACCCGTACTACCTGACCCAGCATGCGGACCGCCGCTGCCGGCGCGCCCATTTCCTTGGCACCTCGTCGGCCATCGCCGCGATCGTGCAGTTCATCGATAGCCAGAACCCCTGGTGGCTGCTGGTGGCGCTCGTGACCGGTTACGGCGGCGCCTGGATCGGGCACTTCATGTTTGAAAAGAACCGGCCGGCCACCTTTGACCAGCCGCTGTATTCGTTCCGGGCCGATTGGGTGATGTACTGGCAGATGCTGACCGGTAAGCTCAGCTGGTAGTACCGCCAACCTGAATGCCGTCGTCCCCGGACTCGCCGTCCGCCTTGGCGGGGACCCATGCTGAGTATCCATCCACGCGGTCTATGGGTTCCCGCCTCCGCGGGAACGACGGTTCATGGGCCAACTATTCCGCCTTGCGCCGGTCGCCAAAATGCTCGGCCAGCGTCTGGTCCAGCCCGCGCTCGACCGCCTCTTCCACCTGCCGCGCCAGCGCCGCGGTATCCAGCGTCACGGGCGAGGAAGCCTGCAACTCCGGCCCCGTGGTCGCCAGCGCCTCCACCCCGGCTGCCCCAAAAATGAACAGCCGGTACACGTCGGACAGCCTGAGCGTGCTCGGGTCGAGCAGCAGCACCCAGTTGTCGGTGTTCTCGCGCACGCCCTTGCCCCAGCGCGCCCGGGCCGAGATGTCGGTCTGCACCCGGCCGACCCAGCCGGCCGTGACCATCTGGTCGAGCAGCGTGCGCATCTCGTCGTAGCCGATGCGCGTGTGCGCCCGGATCGCCGGGCTCGACACCAGCGTGGTGCCGGTGATCTGCGCGCCGCGGTACAGCACCTTGAGGATCGCCATTGCGTCCACGAACTGCCCGCCCGGCACCGGCTCGTACCACCAGCGTTCGTACTTCACCACCGGCAGCGCCGCCACCAGCAGCGCCCCCACCAGCGTGATCATCCACGACAGGTACATCCACAGCAGGAACAGCGGCAGCGCGGCCAGCGCGCCGTAGATCAGCGCATAGGTCGGAAACTGGCCGATGAAGAGCGCGAACACGCGCTTGGCGACCTCGAACGCAAGCGCCGCCGCCAGACCGCCCCAGGCGGCGTCGCGCCAGTCCACCGGGCGGTTCGGCACCGTCATGTAAAGCAGCGTGTAGCCGCCGGTGGTGATGGCCACCGACACGCTCGAATAGAACAGCGCGCCGATGAACGGCACTGCCTTGACCAGCGCGCTGGTGGCCGTGAACAGCTGCGAAGTCACCGTCAGCGACAGCCCGAACAGCAGCGGCCCCAGCGTGAGCAAGGCCCAGTAGATGACGATGCGCTGCACCAGCGGCCGCGGCCGGCGCACGCGCCAGATCTGGTTGAAGGCGCGCTCGATGGTGGCGATCATGGCCGTGGTCGTGACCAGCAGCGCCACCGCGCCCACCGCCGACAGCCGGGTCGCCTTGCTCGCGAACTGGGTCAGGTTGGAGGTGACGGTGTTGGCGATCGCCTTGGGCATCACCGTCTGCACGAAGTAGGTGTCCAGCGCCGCGCGCAGCTGGCCGAAGATGGGGAAGGTGGTAAAGATCGCCAGCACGATCGTCAGCAGCGGTACCAGCGCGAGCGTGGTCGTGAACGTGAGGCTGCCTGCCACCTGCGGCAGCTTTTCTTCGTTCAGGCGGCGGCGCGCAAAGCGCACCAGGTCGCGGGTTTCGCGCCAGGTCAGCCCGCGCACCATGTCCACGCTGACGTTGATCATTTCCGTGGTGGAGCGCGAAATCGATGAGACGGTCTTGGAAAGCATGTAGTCGCTAAAATTGTGCCGCGTATCGGGCATGTCACTCTGTAAAGCGCCCTATAATACCAACGATGAACCCATCCAATCTGACAATTCTCGTTCTTTATTACTCGCGCCATGGCGCCACCCGCAAGCTGGCCGAGTACATCGCCCAAGGGATCGAGAGCGTGCCGGGAACCCAGGCGCGCCTGCGCACCGTGCCGGCCGTGTCCACGGTGACCGAAGCAACCGAGCCCGACATCCCGCGCAGCGGCAGCCCCTACGTGGAATTGCAGGACCTGGCCGATTGCGCGGCGCTTGCGCTTGGTTCGCCCACGCGCTTCGGCAACATGGCCGCCGCGCTCAAGTACTTCCTTGACGGCACCGCCACCGAATGGGTCTCGGGCACGCTGGCCGGCAAGCCGGCCGCCGTGTTCACGTCCACTGGCAGCCTGCACGGCGGCCAGGAAGCAACACTGTTGTCGATGATGATCCCGCTGCTCCACCACGGCATGCTGGTGATGGGCCTGCCCTACACCCATCCCGAGTTGATGAACACCGGCAGCGGCGGCAGCCCCTACGGCGCAACCCATTGGGCCGGTATTGACGGTGACAAGCCGGTCACGGAAGATGAGAAGACATTGGCCATCGCGCTTGGTCGCCGTCTGGCGATGGCTGCGGTGAAATTGCGCGGAACACAGTGATGGAAAACCAGAAGTTCTTTCACGCCGGTGCGATTGCCAGCCTGGTCGCACTGATATTCTGGCTCGTGGCCTGGGAAATGGTCGTCGCGCCTATCCACGCGGGCGGTTCGCTGCTCGCCCTGAAGGTATTGCCACTGCTGATCCCGCTGCGCGGCGTGCTCAAGCGCGAGCTGTACACGCTGCAGTGGTCGTCGATGGTGATCCTGCTGTATTTTGCCGAAGGCGCCGTGCGCGCCTGGGCCGACGTGGCCGAGATGTCCCGCTTCATGGCCTGGGGCGAGATTGTCCTGTCGGTCGCGTATTTCGCGTGCGCCCTGCTGTACCTGCGGCCGTACAAAAAAGCGGCCAAGAAACTGGCCAAGGAGTTGCTGGATAAAGTGAAAGTACCGCATGACTGATGCCTTCCTCGAGCGCTGCCGCCAACTGATCGGCGCGTCCCATGTCCTGACCTCGCATGCCGACATGGCGTCCTACCTGACCGACTGGCGCGGCCGCTTCACCGGCCGCGCGCGCGCCGTCCTGCGCCCGGCCAGCGCCGCCGAGGTGGCGCAACTGGTGCAGGCCTGCGGCGAATTCCGGGTGCCGTTGGTGCCGCAAGGCGGCAAGACGGGCCTGGTGCTTGGCAGCGTGCCGGACGACAGCGGGCTCGAAGTGGTGCTCTCGCTCACCCGCCTGAACCGCATCGTCCACATCGACACCGCCAACCGGACCATGCTGGTGCAGGCCGGCTGCATCCTGCAGCAGATCCAGGAGGCGGCCGAGGAAGCGGGCCTGCTGTTCCCGCTGTCGCTGGCCGCCGAGGGCAGCTGCACGATCGGCGGCAACCTGTCCACCAATGCCGGCGGCACGGCGGTGCTGCGCTACGGGAACACGCGCGAGCTGTGCCTGGGCCTGGAAGTGGTCACCGCCCAGGGCGAGGTGTGGGACGGGCTGCGCGGCCTGCGCAAGGACAATACCGGTTACGACCTGCGCGACCTGTTCATTGGCGCAGAAGGCACGCTCGGGGTCATCACCGCCGCCGTCCTCAAGCTGTATCCGCAGCCGAAGGCGACCATCACCGCGCTGGTGGCGCTGGGCTCGCCGCGACGCGCCCTCGAATTGCTGTCGCTGGCGCAGGACTACTGTGGCGCCAGCCTGACCGCGTACGAATTGATGTCCGACGTGTGCCTACGGCTGGTGGCTCGCCATTTCCCGCACCTGCCGCGCCCGTTCGCCCAGGAGCACGCGCAGTACGCGCTGCTCGAAGTGTCCAGCAACGAATCCGAGGAACACGCCATCGGCTTGCTCGAGGGGGCGATCGGCGACGCGCTCGAACAAGGGATCATCGACGACGCCGTGGTCGCCACCTCGCTGGCGCAGTCGCGCGCGCTGTGGAATATTCGCGAGCACATTCCGCTGGCGCAGGCGGCCGACGGCAAGAACCTCAAGCACGACGTGTCGCTGCCGATCTCGCGCATTGCCGACTTCATCGACCAGACCGCGGCCCAGCTGCAGCAGGCCTTCCCCGGCTGCCAGCTGGTGTGCTTCGGCCACCTGGGCGACGGCAACCTGCACTACAACGTGGCCCCGGCCGAGGGACAGTCGCACGACGACTTCCTCGCTCACCAGGCGGCGGTCAGCCGGATCGTCCATGACAGCGTGCATGTTTTCGGCGGGTCAATATCCGCCGAACACGGGATTGGCGCACTCAAGCGGAGCGACCTGACGCGCTACAAGTCAGCCGTCGAATTGAACATGATGCGTGCCATCAAAACCGCACTCGATCCGCTCGGCATTATGAACCCTGGCAAAATTCTTTGACCAGGGGATGACCATGTTCCGATTCCCACGCGTCCCGGCGCAATGTCCGGCCTGAGCCTCCTGTCGCGCTGGCTGCTGCTGGGCGAGTGGCGCGCGCATCCGGTGCGCGCACTGCTGGCCATTGCCGCGATCGCGGTCGGCGTTGCCATGGGCTTTGCCATCCACCTGATCAACGCTGCCGCGTTCAACGAGTTCTCGGCCGCGGTCAAGAGCCTGGCCGGGCAGGCCGACCTGCAGGTGTCCGGGCGCGAAGCGCTGTTCGACGAATCGGTCTATCCGCGGCTGGCCACGCACCAGGGGGTCGCCATGGCCTCGCCCGTGCTGGAAGTGGCGGCCCCGGTCCCCGAGGCCAAGGGCACGCTCAAGGTGGTTGGCGTGGACCCGTTCCGTGCCGGCTTCGTCGAGCCTGGCCTGATCGGCAACCCGGCCAGCGGGCAGCAAACGGACGTGATCGCGGACGACGCGATCTTCCTTTCGCCCGCCGCGCAGGCATGGCTGGGCGCGCGTCCCGGCGCCACCGTCGCCCCGCGCGCGGGCACGCAGCCGGTGCGCCTGCGCGTCGCCGGCACGGTGCAGGCGCGTGCCGGGCAGCGCCTGGGCGTGATGGATATCGGCGCCGCGCAATGGCGCTTCAACCGCGTCGGACAACTGTCGCGCATCGACCTGAAGCTGCGCGCCGGCGTGAACCGGGCGGCGTTTGAACGCGCATTGGCGGCGGAGCTGGAGCAGGCGTATCCGGGGCGCTTTCGTGTCGGCCAACCTAACGACGAACAACAGCAGAGCCGCACCAACAACATGAGCCGGGCGTATCGGGTCAACCTGACGGTGCTTGCGCTCGTGGCCCTGTTCACCGGCGCGTTCCTGGTGTTCTCGACGCAGGCCCTGTCGGTGCTGCGCCGGCGCAGTCAGTTCGCGCTGCTGCGCGTGCTCGGGCTCGAACGCCGGCGCCTGCTGCGCCAGGTGCTGGTCGAAGGCGCCACCCTGGGCGTGATCGGTTCCCTGTGCGGCATCGGCGCGGGCTATGCGCTGGCGGCGGCTGCGCTGCGCTTTTTTGGCGGCGACCTGGGCGCCGGCTACTTCCCGGGCGTGCAGCCGCAGGTGACGTTCTCTCCGGTGGCGGCGGCCGTGTTCTTCGCGCTGGGCCTGGGCGTGGCGCTGCTCGGCTGCCTTGCCCCGGCACTGGAAGCGGCGCGCGCCCGGCCCGCGGTGGCGCTCAAGGCAGGAAATGACGAGGCGCCGCTGGCGCGCCTGTCGCGCGTCTGGCCCGCGCTCGTCTGCCTGGCCTGCGCCGCCGCGTTCACGTTCGCCCCGCCGGTGTTCGAGCTGCCGCTGTTCGGCTACTTTGCCATTGCGCTGCTGCTGGTGGGCGGCATCGGCCTGATGCCGCGCCTGGCTGCCACCGCGTTCCATCTGCTGGACCGCCAGGTGCAAAAGAATCCAGCGCGCGTGCCGATCCTGACGCTTGCCCTGGCGCGGCTGGCCAATGCCCCGGGCCAGGCCTCGATCGCCCTGGGCGGCGTGCTGGCCAGCTTCAGCCTCATGGTCGCAATGGGCATCATGGTCGCCAGTTTCCGCGTGTCCGTGGACGACTGGATGGTGCACATCCTGCCCGCCGACCTGTACCTGCGCAGCGCGCAAGGCGGCAACACCAGCGGGCTGTCCGCCGCCCAGCAGCAGGCGCTTGCGCAACTGCCGGGCGTCCAGCAGATTCAGTTCCTGCGCACGCGCCCGGTCTCGCTGCAGGCCGACCGGCCCGACGTGACCCTGGTCGCGCGCGACCTCGACCCGCGCGAGCCGGGCAAGCTGCTGGCGCTGATCGGCCCCGAGGCCGGCGTGCCGACGGGGGACCGTCCGGCCTGGGTGTCCGAGGCCATGCAAGACCTGTACAAGGTACACCCGGGCAGCCGCATCTCGATACCGCTTGGCGGCGCGCCGCGCCAGTTCTTCGTGGCCGGCGTGTGGCGCGACTACGCCAACCAGTCCGGCTCGGTCGTCATACGCCTGGCCGACTATCGCGCGCTGACCGGCGACCGCGAAGTGACCGACGCGGCCATGTGGGCCCAGCCAGGCACCAGTGCCGAGCAGCTGGCGCAGTCGATCCGCGCCCTGCCCTTCGGCCCCGCGCTCACGCTGGCACAGCCCGGCGAGATCCGCGCGATCAGCCTGAAAATCTTCGACCGCAGCTTTGCCGTCACCTACCTGCTGGAGGCGATCGCGATCGCCATCGGCCTGTCCGGCGTGGCCGCCACCTTCTCGGCCCAGACGCTCGCGCGTGCGCGGGAATTCGGCATGCTGCGCCACGTCGGCGTCACCCGCGCCCAGGTGCTGCGCATCCTCGCGTTCGAGGGCGGCTTCCTCACCTCGCTGGGCGTACTGTGCGGCTTTGCGCTGGGCCTGTTCATCAGCCTGATCCTCGTGTTCGTCGTCAACCCGCAGTCCTTCCACTGGACCATGCAGCTGCACCTGCCCTGGCCGCTGATCGGCACCGTGGCCGCCGTGCTGGTGGTGGCGTCCATCCTGACCGCGTTGGCGTCCGGCCGCTACGCGCTGTCCGGCGGCCCGGTGCGGGCCGTGAGGGAGGACTGGTGACAAGGTTGCTGCTTCTGTGGCTGCTGCTGGCCGCCGCGTGCTGCCAGGCCGCGCCGCCCACGTTCACGCCCGTCACGCCGGGCCGTACCCTCGTCTTCCCGGCCGACTTTGGCGCGCACCCTGAATTTCGCACCGAGTGGTGGTATGTGACCGGCTGGCTGCGTACGCCGGACGGCAAGCCGCTCGGCTTCCAGGTCACGTTTTTCCGCAGCCGCACCGGCAACGACCAAGCCAACCCGAGCGCGTTCGCGGCCAAACAGCTCATCATCGGCCACGCGGCGCTGTCCGATCCGGCGCTCGGCCACCTGCTGCACGACGAGCGCAGCGCGCGCGAGGGCTTTGGCCTTGCGTGGGCGCGCACCGGCACCACCGACGTCAGGCTCGACGACTGGACGATGGTGCGCGCGGCCGATGGCAGCTACCGCGTGTCGGTGCATGCGCGCGAGCTGGCGTTCGATTTGCGTCTCGAGCCAGGCCAGCCGGTGCTGCTGCAGGGCGAACGCGGCTTCTCGCAAAAGGGCCGGGCGCCGCGCAACGCCAGCTATTACTACAGCCAGCCGCAGCTCAAGGTGAGCGGGTCGGCATCACGCCGCTCCGGTGCCGCCGTTGCGGTGACCGGCACCGCCTGGCTGGACCACGAATGGTCGAGCGAAGCGTTGCAAGAAGACGCTGCCGGGTGGGACTGGCTGGGCGCCAACCTCGACGACGGCAGCGCCCTGATGGCGTTCCAGATCCGCGCGAAACGGGGTGGTACACTGTGGGCGCACGCAACCGTGCGCAACGCCGCGGGCGCGGTGGCACAATACGCGGCGGACCAGGTTCGCTTCACCCCGCAAGCGCGCTGGACATCCCCGCGCACCGGCGCCGTGTACCCGGTCGCCACCGACCTGGCGCTGGGCGGCACCACCTGGCAGCTGCGCCCCCTGCAGCAGGACCAGGAACTCGACTCCCGCCGCTCGACTGGCGCCGTGTACTGGGAAGGCGCGGTCAACGTGCTGAAGGACGGCGTGCCCGCCGGCCACGGCTATCTCGAAATGACCGGCTACGTCGCGCCGCTCAAGCTTTGAAACGAACAACAGAACAACGCGTAAACACATGACCGACAGCTCCACCAGCACCGAGCCATCCCGTAAAGGCAGCCTTGCCGCTTTCCGCGGCCTGTTCCCGTTCCTTCGCCCGTACCGGCGCCAGTTCATCATGGCCGGCATCGCGCTGGTGGTCGCAGCCGCTGCCACGCTGGCGATCCCCTACGCATTCAAGCAAATGATCGACCTGGGCTTCGGCGCCTCCGCCGGGGCCAGGAGCATCAAGCACGTGGACGCCACCTTCCTGGCGCTGTTCGCGGTCGCGACCGTGCTCGCGCTGGCGACCGCTGCGCGCTACTTCACGGTGTCCTGGCTGGGAGAACGCGTCACCGCCGACCTGCGCGAAGCGGTGTACCGCCACGTGGTCCAGCAAAGCCCCGAGTTCTTCGAGACCACGCAGACCGGCGAGGTGCTGTCACGCCTGACGACCGACACCACCCTGATCCAGAGCGTGGTCGGCAGCAGCATCTCGGTGGCCCTGCGCAACGCCCTGCTGTTCCTCGGCGGCCTTGCAATGCTGTTCGTGACCAGCGTGAAGCTCTCGTCCATCATTCTGGGCCTGTTGGTGCTGGTGGTGGTGCCGATCGTGTTCTTCGGCCGCCGGGTGCGCAAGCTCTCGCGCGATTCGCAGGACCGCATCGCCGACGCCTCGGCACTGGCCGGCGAGATGCTCAACGCCGTGCCCACCGTACAAGCTTTCACTCACGAGCGCATCGAGGCCGACCGCTTCGGCCGCTCGGTCGAGGGCGCATTCCACACCGCGATGCGCCGCATCCGTGCGCGTGCTTTCCTGACCATGCTGGCCATCGTGCTGGTGTTCGGCACCATCGTGTTCGTACTGTGGCTGGGCGCGCACGCCGTGCTCTCGGGCGACATGACCGGCGGCGACCTTGGCCAGTTCATCCTGTACGCGTCCATCGTGGCCGGCTCGATCGGCGCGCTGTCCGAGGTGATGGGCGAAGCGCAGCGCGCCGCCGGCGCCACCGAGCGCCTGCTCGAACTGCTGGCCGCGCGCTCCGAGATCCAGAACCCGGCGCATGCCAGGCCGCTGCCGCAGCGCACCGCAGGCGGCGCAGCGGTGGCGCTGGCGGACGTGAGCTTTTCGTACCCGTCGCGCCCGGACACCGCCGCGCTGGCGCACCTGAACCTGTCGATCCGCCCCGGCGAAACGGTGGCTGTGGTCGGCCCCTCGGGCGCCGGCAAGAGCACGCTGTTCCAGCTGCTGCTGCGCTTTTACGATCCGCAGGCGGGCGCCATTGCGCTGGACGGCGTGGACATCCGCGACCTCGACCTGCACACGCTGCGCGGCGCAATCGGCATCGTGCCGCAAGATACCGTCATCTTCTCGGCCGATGCGATGGAGAACATCCGCTATGGCCGCCCGGAGGCGAGCGACGACGAAGTGATCGCCGCGGCGAAGATGGCGGCTGCGCACGAGTTCATCGAACGCCTGCCGCAGGGCTACCGCTCGTTCCTGGGCGAGCGCGGCGTGCGCCTGTCCGGCGGCCAGCGGCAGCGCATCGCGATTGCGCGCGCCCTGCTCAAGAACCCGCCGCTGCTGTTGCTGGACGAAGCGACCAGCGCGCTGGACGCCGAGTCCGAGCGGCTGGTGCAGGCCGCGCTGGAAGCGGCGATGGTCGGACGCACCACCCTCATCATCGCGCACCGCCTGGCCACCGTGCAGCGGGCCGACCGCATCATCGTCATGGAGGACGGCCGCATCGTCGAAACCGGCACCCACGCCTCGCTGGTTGCGCTGGGCGGCGTGTACGCCAACCTGGCCGCACTACAGTTCCACCACCTGCAGGCCGCGCCCAGCGAGACCCAAGCCTAGCCGCCTTTCGCCGTCCGCCGCTTCGGTGTACAGTGGCGGCGGGCCGCGCTGGCCCGTTTGCCAAGGAGAGCGTTTTGACCGACCAAGAACTGCTGGCACGCTGCCACACCGTCTTTACCAGCCACCGCGCCCGCCGTCCGGCCGAAATGTTTGCCGCCATGGGAGAGTGGTGCGAGGCCAACGGAGTCGAGCATGATGTGTATGGCGCGGGTGAGCTGATCGAGTCGTTCGAGCGCAAGGTGGCCGCGCTGCTGGGCTTCGAGGCGGCGGTGTTCTGCGTGAGCGGCACCATGACCCAGGTTACCGCGCTGCGGCTGGCCTGCCAGGACCGTGGCCGCCCGCTGGTCGCGCTGCACCCGACCTCCCACATCATTGTGCACGAGCGCTCGAACTACCAGCTTCTCGGCCACTTCAACGCGCTGCAGGTGGGTGACCGCAATCGCCCGTGGACGGTGTGCGACCTGCAGTCGGTTCCCGACCGCCTTGGCGCGGTGGCGCTCGAGATCCCGATGCGCGAGATCGGCGGCCAGATCACACCGTGGTACGAGCTAGAGGCGATCAAGGCCTACTGCCGCGAGCGGGGCACGCACCTGCACATGGACGGCGCGCGCCTGTGGGAAGCGCAGGCCGGCTACGGCAAGACTGCGGCGCAGATCGCGGCCGGCTTCGATTCGGTGTACGTGTCGCTGTACAAGGGCATCGGCGGCCTTGGCGGCGCCATGCTGGCCGGCAGCCGCGAATTCGTCGCCCGTGCCTCGGAGTGGATGAAGCGCCAGGGCGGCAATGTGATACACCGTTCGCCGTACGTGGTGGCCGCGGCGATGCAGTTCGACGAGCGCCTGGCCGCCATGCCGGCTTACTTCGAGCGCACCAAATTCCTGTACGAGGCGCTGCGCGCGCATCCCGAGATCCGCGTCAACCCGGCCGAGCCGCAGGCCAACATGCTGCACCTGCACCTGCCGGTCAGCCGCGAGCGCGCGCTGGCGATCCGCAACCAGCTCGCCGAAGAAAACGGCATCTGGATGTTCAACCGCGCCGCGCATGGGGTGCTGCCGGACACCAGCTACGTGGAGCTCTACATCGGCGACAACATGCTCGGCCTGTCGAACCAGCAGGTGCGTGACGGCCTGGCGCTGTTTGCGCAGGCCCTCGCCGCTTGAGCGGCTGGGTTAAAATCGCAATTTGTCCTTACATAGTCCAACACGATGCGCCAATACCTCGACTTCATGCGCCATGTGAAAGAGCATGGCGCGGTCAAGACCGACCGCACCGGCACCGGCACGCGCTCGGTGTTCGGCTACCAGATGCGCTTCAATCTCGCCGAAGGCTTCCCGCTGGTGACCACCAAGAAGGTGCACCTGAAGTCGGTGATCCACGAGCTCTTGTGGTTCCTGGCCGGCTCCACCAACATCGCCTACCTGAAGGAAAACGGCGTCTCCATCTGGGACGAGTGGGCCGACGCGAACGGTGAACTCGGCCCGATCTACGGTTACCAGTGGCGCAGCTGGCCTGCCCCCAACGGCGAGCATATCGACCAGATCGCGCAGGTGATGGACCAAATCAGGAACAACCCAGATTCGCGCCGCATGATCGTCTCGGCCTGGAACGTGGCGGACGTGCCCAAGATGAAGCTGCCGCCCTGCCACGCGATGTTCCAGTTTTACGTCGCCGACGGCAAGCTCTCGTGCCAGCTGTACCAGCGCAGCGCCGACATCTTCCTTGGCGTGCCGTTCAACATCGCGTCCTACGCCCTGCTTACCCACATGATGGCGCAGCAGGCGGGCCTGGACGTTGGCGACTTCGTCTGGACTGGCGGCGACTGCCACCTGTACGCCAACCACATGGAGCAGGTGGACCTGCAGCTGTCGCGCGCGCCGCTGCCGCTGCCGCAGCTGCTTATCAAGCGCAAGCCGGACTCGCTGTTCGACTACAAATTCGAGGATTTCGAGGTGACGGGCTACGAGCCGCATCCCGGGATCAAGGCACCGGTGGCAGTGTGATGGCACAGATCACTCTCGTCGTGGCGATGGATGCCCAGCGCGGCATTGGCATCGACAACAAACTGCCCTGGCACCTGCCCGAAGACCTGGCGCACTTCAAGCGCGTCACGCTCGGCCACCCGATCATCATGGGCCGCAAGACCTTCGATTCGATCGGCCGCCCGCTGCCCAAGCGCCGCAATATCGTCGTGACCCGCAATGCAGGCTGGAGCCACGAAGGCGTCGAGGTCGCGCACTCGCTGGCGCAGGCGGTGGCAATGGCGGGCGAAGAACCGGCCAGCATCATCGGCGGCGCACAGATTTTTATCGAATCGCTGGCGCTCGCAAACCGCATGATCGTCACCGAGATCGACCACGTCTTCCGCTGCGATACGTTTTTCCCGGCGATCGATCCCGCCCAATGGGTCGAGACCGCACGCGAGCGCCACCATTCCGAAGCCAATGGCTTCGACTATTCGTTTGTCACCTACGAGAAGAGAAAGTAAACAGGAATGTCCGGACACGGTTTTCACGTACATGGACCGCATGACCACGCGGTCGAACACGTCGCCCACGGCAGCGACAACTTCTCCAACAAGATCGCGGTAATGACCGCGGTGCTGGCCACGGTGGGCGCGCTGTTCGGCTACCTGGGCGGCGCCACGCAGAACGACGCGGCGCTTTTCAAGAACAACGCGGCAATCGACAAGACCACCGCGGCCAACGCCTGGAACTACTACCAGGCCAAGTCGAACAAGCAGAATCTGGCCGAGCTGGCATCCAGCCTGCCGGGCGTGGACCAGGCCAGGTACAAGGCCGACGTGGCGCGCTACCAGTCCGAGAAAGGCGACATCAAGAAGGACGCGGAAAAGTGGGAAGCCTCGTCGGATGAGTGGAACAAGAAGTCCGAGGAGGCGATGCACCGCCACCACCAGTGGGCGCTGGCGACCACCGCCGAGCAGATCGCGATTTCGCTGGCGGCCATCACCCTGCTCACGCGCCGCCGCTGGCTGCTGAACGCGACCTATGTGGTGGCGATCATCGGCTTTGCGCTGGGGGCGTTCGCGGCCCTGCATGTCGATCCGCTGGGGGCGCTGTTTGCGGGAGGGGCGGCGCACCACTAACACCATGCTTGCACCCTCACCCTCGACACGTCATCCCGGCGAAGGCCGGGATCCATACTGAGTGTCCGACGGCGCACAGGACCGGTTAAATGCAAACTCAGCATGGGTCCCGGCTTCCGCCGGGACGACGTTTTAAGGGTAGCGATGTTTCGTGAAGGACAACGGTGCGCCATTCCAATGCCTGTCTAGCTAACCTAACAAAAAAATTTCCACCGAACTGCTGATTTTCTGCGAAAATCCGCTTCTTATTTTTCGGTGCCGTGCGTGGTGGCCGCTCCTTGACGGGGTTGGCCGCTCCCACGGCGCTTCGCATTGGAGCTGTCCATGAAATTTCGTTTCCCGATCGTCATCATTGACGAGGATTTCCGTTCCGAGAACACGTCCGGCCTGGGCATCCGCGCGCTGGCCGCCGCGATGGAGAAGGAAGGCATGGAAGTGCTGGGCCTGACCAGCTACGGCGACCTGTCGCAGTTCGCCCAGCAGCAGTCGCGCGCCGCGGCCTTCGTGCTGTCGATCGACGACGAGGAATTCGGCGAAGGCTCGCTCGAGGAGACCAATTTCGCCCTCGCGGCCCTGCGCGCGTTCGTCGAGGAGATCCGCTACAAGAACTCTGACATTCCGATCTACATCTACGGCGAGACCCGCACCAGCCGCCACCTGCCCAACGACATCCTGAAGGAGCTGCACGGCTTCATCCACATGTTCGAGGACACGCCGGAGTTCCAGGCGCGCCACATCATCCGCGAAGCGAAAGCCTACCTGGACAGCCTGGCGCCGCCGTTCTTCCGCGCACTGGTCAACTACGCCAACGACGGCTCGTACTCGTGGCACTGCCCGGGCCACTCGGGCGGTGTGGCATTCCTGAAGTCGCCGATCGGCCAGATGTTCCACCAGTTCTTTGGCGAGAACATGCTGCGCGCCGACGTCTGCAACGCGGTCGAGGAACTGGGCCAGCTGCTCGACCACACCGGCCCGGTGGCGCGCTCGGAGCGTAATGCCGCCCGCATCTACAACGCCGACCACTGCTACTTCGTCACCAACGGCACCTCGACCTCGAACAAGATGGTCTGGCACTCGACCGTGGCGCCGGGCGACATCGTGGTGGTGGACCGCAACTGCCACAAGTCGATCCTGCACTCGATCATCATGTGCGGCGCGATCCCCGTGTTCCTGATGCCGACCAGGAACCACCTGGGCATCATCGGCCCGATCCCGCTGGAAGAATTCAGCCCTGAATCGATCCGCCGCAAGATCGAGGCCAATCCGTTCGCGCGCGAAGCGAAGAACAAGAAGCCGCGCATCCTCACCATCACCCAATCGACCTATGACGGCGTGGTGTACAACGTGGAGGTGCTGCGCGAGCTGCTGGACGGCGAGATCGACACCCTGCACTTCGACGAAGCCTGGCTGCCGCACGCGACCTTCCACGACTTCTACAAGAACATGCACGCGATCGGCAACGACCGCCCGCGCCCGAAACAGTCGATGATCTTCTCGACCCAGTCCACCCACAAGCTGCTGGCCGGCCTGTCGCAGGCCTCGCAGGTGCTGGTGCGCGAGTCCGAGAGCGTGAAGCTCGACCAGGACGCCTTCAACGAGGCCTACCTGATGCACACCTCGACCTCGCCGCAGTACTCGATCATCGCCTCGTGCGACGTGGCCGCTGCAATGATGGAAGCGCCGGGCGGCACCGCGCTGGTCGAGGAATCGATCCTGGAAGCGCTCGACTTCCGCCGCGCCATGAAGAAGGTGGACGAGGAATGGGGCCAGGACTGGTGGTTCAAGGTCTGGGGCCCGGACACCTTCAGCGAAGAAGGCATCGGCACCCAGGAAGACTGGATGATCCGCGCCGAGGACGACTGGCACGGCTTCGGCAAGCTGGCGCCGAACTTCAACATGCTCGACCCGATCAAGGCGACCGTGGTGAACCCGGGCCTGGCGCTGGACGGCAGCTTTGCAGAGACCGGCATCCCGGCCTCGATCGTGACCAAGTACCTGGCCGAACACGGCGTGATCATCGAGAAGTGCGGGCTGTACTCGTTCTTCATCATGTTCACCATCGGGATCACCAAGGGCCGCTGGAACACGCTGGTGACTGCGCTGCAGCAGTTCAAGGACGATTACGACAAGAACACCCCGATGTGGCGTGTGATGCCCGAGTTCGCGGCCGCGTTCCCGCGCTACGAGGCCTGGGGCCTGCGCGACCTGTGCCAGGCGATCCACGACTTCTACAAGCAGTATGACGTGGCGCGCCTGACCACCGAGATGTATTTGTCGGACATGGTGCCGGCGATGAAGCCGTCGGACGCCTTTGCCAAGATGGCGCACCGCGAGATCGAGCGCGTGGCGATCGACGAGCTGGAAGGCCGCATCACCGCGATCCTGCTCACGCCCTACCCGCCGGGCATTCCGCTGTTGATCCCGGGCGAGCGCTTCAACAAGACGATCGTGGACTACCTGCGCTTCGCACGCGACTTCAACGAGCGCTTCCCGGGCTTCGAGACCGACGTGCACGGCCTGGTCAAGCGCGTGGTGGACGGCAAGCTGGGCTACTTCGTCGACTGCGTCAAACAATGACGTAGGGTGGGCGGGTTTCCCGCCCACGCGTTCGAACTTGCCGGGATTGGCCTGACCATGTGCCGGAGCCGGTTGAACGCGTGGGCAGGAAACCTGCCCGCCCTACAGCCAGCTGCCGATGCAAACAAAAAGGGAGCCAGCGGCTCCCTTTTTTTCATATGCCGCCAGCCGTCAGGCTTTCGGCAGCGTCACCCCATGCTGGCCCTGGTACTTGCCGCCACGGTCCTTGTACGAGGTTTCGCAGACCTCGTCGCTTTCGAAGAACAGCACCTGCGCGCAGCCTTCGCCCGCATAGATCTTGGCCGGCAGCGGCGTGGTGTTCGAAAATTCCAGCGTCACGTAGCCTTCCCACTCGGGCTCGAACGGCGTCACGTTCACGATGATGCCGCAGCGCGCGTACGTCGATTTGCCCAGGCAGACCGTCAGCACATTACGTGGAATGCGGAAGTACTCGATGGTGCGCGCCAGCGCGAACGAGTTCGGCGGGATGATGCACACGTCGCTCTTCACATCGACGAACGAGTTCGAGTCGAAGTTCTTCGGATCGACGATGGTGCTGTTGATGTTCGTGAAAACCTTGAATTCGTCGGCACAGCGGATATCGTAGCCGTACGAGGAGGTGCCGTAGGAAATGATGCGGCGGCCGTCGGTCTCGCGCACCTGGCCCGGCGAAAACGGCGCGATCATGCCGTGTTCGAGTGCCATGCGGCGGATCCATTTGTCGCTTTTAATAGTCATCGGGGCGTCCTGGGAGAGCGGTAAATCCCCGCGATTTTACGCGAAAAAGCAGCCTGCGGCGTAAAAGTCTCTACGATCGGCCGAGCAGCCGGGCGGCCATCCGCTCGGTCTCACGCGCCGTGACCAGGGGCGACTCCATCGGATACAGGTGTCCGCCTTCGATCATCGCGATGTTCTGGCCAACCAGCTTGCGCGTGGAGCCAAAGCCCGCCTGCCGCATCTCCTCCGAGCGCGTGCCGCCGATAAAGCCCACTGGCACCGGGAACGGCTTCTTCAGCAGCGCGCCCATGTCGTGCGGGAGCGTGTTGTAAATGCCGGTTTCGACTTCCCGATTGAAGCGCAGCTGCACGCCCTCCGGATGCGGGATCAACCCGTTGTCCAGGTAATCCGCCAGCACACCGGGCGCCCACGCGGCGAACACCTGCTTGGAGGCGAAGTGCTGGTACGCGGCCGCGGCGTCCGGCCAGACCGTGCGGCGGCGCTCCGAGAAGCGCGCGGGCGAGAGCTTGTTGGCCCAGCCGCGCTGCTTGGCCAGGCGCCACAACACGGCGCGCCAGCCGGCCACCACCGGGGAATCGAGCATGACCACGCAGCGTGCCAGGTCCGGACGCTGGGCTGCGGCCAGCAGGCTCAGGATGCCGCCCAGCGAATGCCCGACGAGGATCGCCGGTTGGCCGTGCTGTTCGAGCTGCGCAACCAGTTCCGCGGTCAGCGCGCGCCAGCCGTCGTCAACCGGGTATTCCGGGTCATGCCCATGCATGTCGAACGCGCGCACGTCGAACTGCCCGTCGAGCGCGTCGAACAGTTGTCGATAGGTGCCGGCCGGGTAGCTGTTGGCGTGGCTGAAATGGAGCAGCGGCTTGGTCATGGATGCTGGTGCCAAAAACACAAGTGGCCATTCTAATGCGAGAAGCGGCGTGCGATTAGAGGGAAGCCACTACGGGCTGTCGTACCAGTAGCGGCGGTGCTCGCGCCGGTATTCGCGCACCGTCACCTGATCGCCAAAGGCGAGCATGACCGCGCCGGATTCGTCGGTGCGCAGGCGCCGGATGCCCATCGCGCCGTAGCGCTCGAACACCTGCTGCTTCGGGTGATGGTAGCGATTGCGATAGCCCACCTGGAACAGGCCTATTGAAGGGTGCACCGACTCCAGGAACGGCGCCGTCGACGAGGTGCCGCTGCCGTGATGCGGCGCGAGCAGCACGTCCGCTGCGAGCATCCCCGCCGCATGCGACACCAGCGCGGCCTCCTGCGCCGCTTCGATGTCGCCGGCCATGAGCAGGCTGCGGCGCGGCCCTGCAACGCGCAACGTGCAACTGCGCGCGTTCGCTTTCAGACCGAAGTCGGCATAGCTTGCTGCGCTGGGCTGGAGCATCTGGAACTCGATGCCGTCCCAGTTCCAACGCTGGCCCGCCGCGCAGTGCACGTGCTGCGGCGCGGCCCGGGCGATGGCGCTGCCCGGCGAGAGCGACGATGCGACCCATTTGACGCGCACTGCCTGCAGCAAGGCCAGTGCTCCGCCCGAATGGTCGGTGTCGCTGTGCGAGATCACCATCGCGTCGATCGCGCCGATCCCGCGCGCGCGCAGGTAGGGAGCGATCACACGGTTGCCGCCATTCGCATCGAGCGCGTACGCCGGACCGGTATCGTAGAGCAGCCGGTGATGCTGCGTCTCGACCAGCAAGGCCATCCCCTGCCCCACGTCGAAGGTGGTCACGCTGAACTCGCCGGCGCCGGGATGCGTCGGCGCCTGCGCGAGCAGCGGCAGCCAGGCGCACGCGCCGGCCCAGCGGTGCGGCCAGCCGCGGGGCGCCAGCATCCACAGCGTACCGGCGAGCGCAAGGCCAAACAGCCAGGCCGGCGGCTGCGGCGCCGTCCACACCGCAAGCGGCTGCGCGCCAAGCCAGGAAAGCAGGCGTGCGAGCAGCTCGATGGCGCTGTGCGCGACGGCCAGTAGCCACCCGCACAGCGGCTCGGGCAGCAGCGCGCCGGCGAGCGACAGCGGCGTCACCACGAAGCTCACCAGCGGAATCGCCACCGCGTTGGCCAAGGGGCTGACCAGCGACACCTGGCCGAACAGCAGCATCGTCAGCGGCACCAGGCCAAGCGTCACCGCAAACTGCGTACGCAAGGCAGCGCGCAGCGCGCCGCGCCAGCCCGACTCCGGTTCGCCGATGCGGCCCACGCTGGCATACAGGATCACCGCCACAGCGCCGAACGACAGCCAGAACCCCGGCCACAGCATCGCCCACGGATCGAGCAGCACGACCACGCCAAGGGCCGCGCACAGCACGTGCGACACGCTCGCGATGCGGCCGAACCACAGCGCGAGCGCCACCACGGCCAGCATGTAGAGCGTGCGCTGCGCAGGCACACCGAAGCCGGCGAGCAGCACGTACAGCAGTGCGACACCGGCGCCAGCCACCGCCGCCACCTTCTGCGCCGGCAGCAGCAGCGGCAGCTGCGCGCGCGTGAAGAACGACCTGCGCCACAATGTCGCGACACCGAGCGCAAACAGGCCCGCGACCATCGTGATATGCAAGCCCGAAATGGAAATCAGGTGACTGATGCCGGTACGGTTGAAGACAACCCAGTCGGACTGGTCGATGCCGCGCTGGTCGCCAATCACGAGCGCCACGATCACGCCAGCGTATTCCTTGCCCGGCAGTGCGCGCAGGATGCGTTCGCGCAGGCCAAAGCGGGCACGCTCGACCGCGTTGCCTGGCGTGGCAACGAAGGCATCGAGCCGCCGGTTGGCCTCGCCCGCCGGCCGCACATAACCGGTGGCGCGCACGCACTGTTCCAGCAACCAGGCCTCGTAGTCGAAGCCGTACGGATTGGCGTTCCCGTGGGGGCGCTGCAGGCGCACGGTGAGCCGCCAGCGCTCGCCGGGCAGCACCTCGGCCGCGCTCCCGCCGCGCAGTCCGTCATACCACGACAGCGCCACGAGCGGCGGCACCCGCCGGCCGCTGCCCTCGGTGCGCTCGACCCTGAAGTTGAAGCGTGCGCCCTGCTCGAATCGGTTCGGCAGGCTGTCGACGGTGCCAACGACCGTGAAGTCACGGCCCTCATCCTCGTGCGCGAGCCCGCTGCCCAGCGCCAGTCCGGCAACCAGCGCCGCCCAGCAAAAGCCCAGAAGCGCGCCAGCCAATGCTGCACGCAGCGGACCGCGCAGGGCGACAGCCAGCACAAGCGCCAGCGCCATACAAGCCATCAGCACGGCATGGCCCGGCAGGTCGGCGCAGGTCTGCAGCAGCCACGCGCCGGCGACAAAACCGAGGATCGCACAGCGCATCAGTCCTCCGTTCTGGTACGAGCGCCGCGCAGCAGGCCCCGGTTCAAGGCTGACGGGAAGCGAGGGCGTCCGCCGGCAGCCTGCTGGCGGGCCCCGACTGTCGCAGGCGAATGCTCGACGAAATCGCGTCCCATAGCGCCAGCACGCTGTCTTGTGCAAGGCTCGATTGCACGGGCTTTCCGCCAGCGCGTGGATTGCGTCCGGTCTCCATTTCCAGGTGCAGGAATGGGGCGTGGACATCCGTCTCGTTTCCCGCCATCTCCCAGTCCAGGCCGAATCCCGTACTCAAGTTCAGCTCGGTCACCTTGACCGCCACCTCCTCCCCGGACAGTCCATTGATCGATCGCTTTCCTTCCCGCAGGGTCTTGAAGGCCGCACGCATCCACAGCGGTTCCCGTGCCGCCGCCCGCGCACTGCGCTCCAATAGTCCGTGGCGCGGCTTGGTGCCCGCCATGGTCGAAAAGGCGATGACCACATCGGGATGGCCAGGAATGTCCACGAAGATACTTGTGCTTTCCCCTTGGTCGGCCACCAGCGGATCGACAAACATTCCCTCGCCAAAGCAGAAGCCTGGTTCGGCGGGGATGGCGCCGGGGGCAACGCGCCGCAGCTGGCCGATCAGCTTTGGCAGGTTTCCGATCAGTTGCGGGTTGTAATCGTCCGCGATCAGGTCAAAGCTCAAGCCATCGGCATGCAGGTGCGCTTCGAGCGCGACGCCTTCCAGCACCTGGCGCTTGCCAAAGTCCATGGTGTAGCTTGCGTTGCGGCCGAAGACGAACATCTTGCCGTCGAAACCGTTGACGTGGATCCGCGTCGCCGATTCGAGGTTCTTGCGCCGCAGCTCGTTCGGCTTGGCCTCGATCTCGGCCTGGCGCGCCGCGACGCGGGTCCGGAATGCGTCGCTTGTCTCGGGAAATGCGTTGACGTGAAAGCCATCGATGAAGGTTTGGCTGCGCGACAGCCGCACGTCCTCCGGCAGGTCGATCAGGAAGCGGCCGACGCAAATCGTCTTCGTTTTGCCGGCAAGTAGCGCTTCCCGATGCCCGCCGGATGGCCCGGGCAAGGCGAAGACGGCGCCGAGCAGCAAGCCAAGCAAGATCAGCGAACCCAACACCTTCATCATTGGCTTCACGGCAATCACGCACACCTCCAGGCAAGCAGATCATCAGGTTTTCGACCCCGGGCCACCAGGTTCTCCCGGACCGGCCCCAGGCACGTCGCCCGGCGCGTCGGCGTGCCGCAGGAGCTGCCAGTTGCTGCGGCGCCGGATGATGGGCGGACTGGCTGCCTGCTTCGCAAACACGCCCGTCGGCAGCTGGAAGGTGGCTGCCGGGAGCAGCGTGCCACTGGCGAACCAGCGCGTTCCGTCCAGCGCCGCCGATTCCTCGCAGCGCCACCAACCGCTTGCCGGGCACGGCTCGCCCGTCTTCACGTAGGTGCCGGGCGGCGTATTCGCGCCAGCGCCCGCCGGCGGCACGCCGCCGGTCTGCAGCGCGTCCGCGCGCGGCACTTCCGCCTGTTCCAGATGTGGCGATGCCTGCGCGCGCGACGCCGTTCGCCGGTCGGCCAGCTTCCAGATAGTTGGCGTGCTTGCCTCGAAACTTGGCTGGATGCCGCGCACTTTCTCCCAGACCGTTGGGGGGGGCAACAACAGCGCCTGCGGCATGCGCTGCCCCTTCTTCAGGTATTGGCGCTGGCCACCCAGTACCCGTACGCCATTGCCCCCTTCGCTGCACTGCCACCAGCCGCTCTGCGGGCAGGTTTCCCCGGCGCGGGCGTTCGTTCCAAGTTGCGCACCCGGGGCGGGGGTGGGCGCAACCGGTATCGGCGTGGTGGGCCGCAACCGGACGCTGGCGGAAATCTTGTCCCACAGTTGCACCAGCGCCGATTCGGTCAGGCTCGATTGCACCGGCTTTCCGCCGGCATGGGGATTCAGGCCGGTCTGCAGCTCCAGGTTAAGCAAGGGCGCGTGCACGTCGTCTTCCTTGCCAAACATCTCCCATTCAAAGCTGAAGGTGGTGGCGAAATTGAGCTCGGTCGCCTTTTCGACCAGCTCCTCGCCACGCAAGCCATTGATGACGCGCCCGCCTTCGCGCAGGGTGCGCACCGGCAGCCGCATCAACAGCGGGAGCGACTCGTTCGCGGCGGCGTTGCGCGCCAGGAGTGGCCGGGAGGGTTTTACGCCGGCGGTGGAATCGAACACGATCGCCAGGTCGGGATGCCCCGGCAGTCCGGCAAACAGGGTCGCGCGCTCGGTCGGGTCGTGATGCGGATCCTGGACGATGGCGTGGCCGACGCAAAATCCCGGCCGCGCCGGCAGCTCGTCGTCACCGCGCACGGCGATTTTTTCGAACAATTTGAGCATGGCGCCGGCAAGGGCCGGATCGTAATTCTCTGTACTGAAGTGGAAGCTCACGCCATCGCCGTGCAGGAATCCTTCCACCGCCACCGCCTCGACGTGACGTTCCTTCGCGTTCTCGGTCCAGTCGGCGCGCCATCTGCCAAACACAAACATCTTGCCGTTGAACGCCCCGCTGCGGTAAGTCTTGACCAGCTCGAGATTCTTCTTGCCGAGCTTGTTCATCTGGCCCGCGATTTCGGTTTCGCGTGCAGCCACCCGCCGCGTGAACTCGCCGTCGTCTTCCAGCCGTGTCCAGAGGTGGAAGCCGTCAATGAAGGCCGGCCCGTAGCTGACGGTGGCATTGGCGGGAAGATCGATCAGGAATCGGCCAAGACAAAACGTTTTCATCTTCTCAGTCATCTTCGCCACCCTATAGCGATCATGGATGCCTTGCATGGCCAGCACGTCGGCCATCAGGAAGAACGCCACCCCCAGCAGAACCTGTAGTGGAAGCAAAAAGCCGGAGCGACGCTTCATTTCAGGCTCTGTACGATCTTCGCAATCAGGTATTGCGTGAGCAGGATCACGTCCTCGTGCTGGAAGCTGCCCTGATGACTGTAGCCCTGCATCCGGAATGCCTGCAGCACGCCCGCGGCTGCGCCCGCGCCGGACTGGTACGGGACGGTGTCGTCGCCGGCTGCGTCCTGCAGCCATGGACGAAAGCGCAACGGAAAGCGTCCTTCCACCTGGACCTCCCTGGTCCCATCCGGAAAGCAGTGGCTCAGCCGGGCCTGCTTGAGGTTGTTGTCCGTGATGACGAGGTTCTGCCCGCTTGGCTCCGCGGCCACCCAGCGGATCTGGCCGAACGACCGATGTTCCTCGTCCGCGCCATAATAGGCATAGGTCCGGGGATGGTAATAAGGCTTCGGTTTCGCGCCGGACGTCGCGGCGGCCGGTGCCGGTTGCGCCGCGCCCTCGCTGCTACCGGCGGCTGGCCCGTCCGCCAACACGGATCGGTGAAATTGCTCCGCAGTGCCGATCGCCTTGCTGATCATCGCCGACACCCCGCCGGGCAAGCGCGCGTAATCCTTGGCCGGGTCGGCCAACGAGGGATCGATCATCCTGTACCAGCTTTGCGTGTCGCGGTAAAAGTCGTACGGGTTGCCCTGCGGCAGATTGAGCACCTCACGGTATTGCTCCGTCTTGTTCACCGTCCGCACCGTCTTCACGCTCAACCAGGGCGCCGGATAATACTGGTTGGGCAACAGTTCCAGCACGCCGGGCGACACGGCCATGACCGGCGTGGTCTCCTCCGCCGTGCGCCCCGCGATCACGGCGAATAGTTCGTCGGGAACATTGTCCCCAAGATCACGATTGAAGCGGCCGCCTTCCGTGCCGCAGGCGATGCGCCGGTATGCCACCGGCGCGCCATAGGCCGGCATCACCCCGTGGATCACGCCCAGCACCTGCGCCGGAATCTGTTTGGCGCAGGCGCGCGCCACCAGGCCGCCCATCGAATGGCTCACGAGGATCACGTGCTTGCAGGTCCAGTTCCCGACATTCCATTCCTTGATGATGGCAAGGACCCGCTCCCGCAGCCGGTCGGCCGAAACGGCGCACGACTGCAGCCAGTTGTACCCCACGGCATACACGGGAAAGTAGTGGGCGGCATGCACCATCAGCTCATCCTCTGTCAATGGCGCGATATTGCGCACGCCCCAGCGCGAGGGCGCGCAGCCGATGACCTTGCGCCAGTGCGGCAAGATCTTCCTTTGCTGGCCGGACTGCTCGAAGGTGGTGTTCAGCTCCTCCTGCAGGCGCGCCAGCAAGGCGCCGTAAGAGCCAACGTGTACTTCGCCCCAGCCCTGCTGCCGCATTTGCGCTTCCTTCAAGGACGATTCCGGCAGGTCGCCGCTGCGGTCCACGTCGAGCAGCGCCGGGCTCAGGATTTTTTGCCGCTGGATCGGATCGCGCCGCAGCCACCGGCGCACTTCGGTAATTCCCTGCACCAGGCCGTTGGGCGGGCGCCATGCGGCTTCGCCCGGCTTGAGGTCGAACTGGTTCGTCACCACGGCATTGGGGCGCACCTTGAGGTTGCTACCCATGATTCCGGGAACGAAGATGACGGGGATTACCTTCTCGGGAGGAACCCGCAACAGGCCGCGTACCTTGAATGCCCTGGGTGTGGCGACCGAGTGCGCGACAAGGCTGCCATCCCTGGTGTCGATGGTTGGCGGTGGCAACGGCCTGGTCGGTTCCGTCATGTCACCCCTCGCTTGAAGAGCCTTTGTCGTCCCTTGGCAGCAGACGAAACTCGATGTCCCCGATCGCGTAGGATTGGAGGATACTGGTCCTGCCCTCCTCGTCCGTCACGCCCTCGATGGTGGTGCCATCCTCGTGTTTGGCAATGTAGCGCCGGCCCCGCGCCGGCAAGCCGGTTTGCCAGTCCACGGCGATGATGCGCTCGTCGGTTTCCAGGCTGGTCTCGGGCGCCGCCGCCACCTCCGGACTGCCGGCTGTTCCCGTGATCATTTGAAAGTGGGCGGCCTCCAGCCGTTGTTCGTGCGAACTCTTCTGCAGGATGGTTCCCGCCGTCCACGTGGTCTGGGCGCCGTCGCCAACGATCCGGACGAAGGGCGCCTGGATCGAAATGCCCTTGGTGGCGATCAGGCTGATCTCGTCCGCGGATTTGACTTCGACCTTTCCCTTATGCGTCTGAAACACCACGTCGCCCTTTGCGGCCACGAACCGCATGCCCAGCTCGTGCACGAACAGCGACAGGCTGCGCGCGGCCCTGAGGAACAGGTTGCGGCCCGTGGACAGCTCGGTGTCGCCGACCGACACCACGTCGATCTTGGTTTGCGCGCCGAGCGCCAGATTGTCGTTGCTGCCCAGGATGATGCCGCCGGGCGCGGCTCCCGCGAGAATCGGCTGGCGCGCCTCGCCAACCGGCGCACCGTCCGGTGACAGGTTGGTTCCCTCATGCCAGCGCCTGAGCTTGTCGACCAGTTCGGCCAGCCGTGGCTGGCTTTCCTCGTCTTCCGTGTGCGCGACCGCCAGGCGCGAAAGCTCGTCGAGCATGCCCTGCATGAGTTCAGCAAGGCCGGTCAGGTGGCCGCGTTCCAGCTGGTCCGACATGGCGTGGCGCGCCGGGTGCGCGCTGAGCAGCACGCCCTTCCCGCCGCGCACGGCCACCGCCTCGTCGCTGCGCAGTTCGGCCCCCTCGCCACGCGGCTCGCCGTGGCCGTTGGCCTTGGGCTCGGTCAGCCAGCCCAGGTTCAGCTCGGACGCGGCGTGGTCGCTCGCCACCTGGGCGCTGATCTGGCCGCGGGTGTCGTCGAAACGCAGCTGGTTGCCGCGCGCGCCGCCCACCTCGCGGCTGCGCGCGCCGGACAGGTAGCGGTTGCCCGGCAAGTCGCCGGCTTTCGACAGTGCCGGCGGCACGGCACGCTGGTTGAACAGCTGCGAAATGATGACCGGCTTGTCCGGGTCGCCGCCCAGGAACGCCACCAGCACCTCGGTGCCAATACGCGGCAGGCCGAGCGTGCCGCACTGCTGCTGGCTGCCCGGCCCGTTGCCGGCCCAGTTGGACGCCACCCGCACCCACGCCGAATCGGCCGGCGAGTTCGAGGCGCCGGCGCCGTGCGCGTGCTTGTGGTCCTCTTCGCGCATGCCAGGAAAGCGGATCTTGACCCGGCCCAGCGGATCGCAATGCACCTCTTCGTTGGGCGGCCCGACCACCAGCGCGCTTTGCAGCTGCGGGTGCGGCAGGTCGCTGCGCGGGTCGAACGCCGGCACCACCGGCACGCCGCGCCGCACTGCGGTGAAGCTGACGCGCACCCGCATCTGGCCGTCGTCCGCCACCGTGGCGCCGCCGGCGCCGTCGATCCAGTGGTTGCGCCTTAACAGCGCATCCACGCGCTCGGACAAGTCCCTGGGCAGGTTGTTCTGCGCCGACAGCCGCACCTCGGTCAGCACGAAGTCGCGCTCGGCCGCCGGATGGGTGTCGATTTCCGGATGCCCCGTCAGCGAAAAATATTCGCCCGCGCAGAAATCGCGCACGCTGCCCTCGCCGTGGAAGCACTTGGTCTGGAATTCGTGCCGGTTCATGCGCAGCTGGCCAAGCCGCCAGTGATCCTCGATGTCGTTGCCGGCGTGCGGCATTTCGACGAGGTAGTCGTCCAGCGTGGCCGCCAGCTGGTTGCCGCTGGCGCCCTGGTCGGCCATGCCGCGCGCGGTCGCCAGCATGAAGTGGCCGCCAGACGGGTTCTTGTAGTCCCAGCTGTGGCGCGTGGTGCTGCCCGGCTGCAGCTGGCGCGCCGCGCTCCAGGTGGTGATGGTGTCGCGCTTTTCGGTGGCGCCGTCGCGGTGGTAGCGCACGGCGCCGGCCGCGTTCTGCGGCAGGCTGGTGGCGTCGTTGAACAGGACCAGCGTATGCGCGGGAACCAGGTCGTGCGCCGGATCGACCGCGGTATTGCGGCTGCGGCCCGCCCGGAACACCCACGCCACGCCGCGCCGCTTGAGCAGGCGCCGTACGAACGCCGCGTCCGACTCGTTGTGCTGCATCACCTGCTCGCGCGGCGGGAACTGGCGCATGTCGAACGGCGGGTCGAGCTCGTACTCGAAGGCGCCCGCCAGCACCGAATTGGAATGACGCCACTCGTCGAACAGCACCTGGACGATCTCGAGTTCGTTCTGGTAGCGGAAGACACGGCTGTTGGTGCGCTTTTCCATGATCGACAGCGCGTCACGCAGCACCAGCTGGTAGGTGGCCAGCCCGCCATCGAAGTCGCCGGCCCTGGCCTCGGTAACGATGCCGCACACGCTGCGCAGCTGCCCACGGTCGGTCACGATCTGGATTTCGGCCGGCAGCGCGATCAGCTCCTTGAGCGGCAGCGCCGGGCTGCTGGCAACGCACGACACCCGGTACTCGATGCCGCCGCAGATCGACTCGCCACCCTCCACGCGCTGCGGCAGCAGCACGTCGTCGGACAGCTGGTCCGAGTGCGCAAGGCGCAGTCGAAGCTGGCGGTGTGCGGTGCTCAGGGATTGCTCGTGTTGCAGCACCCGCAGGAACTCGGCCGTGCTCTCCAAAGCTCGCTCCTGATGTTGTCTTCAAGTGTATTTCGAAGCAACCATGGTGACACGTATACCGCAGAGCTCAGTTGCGGTCCGTCAGCATTGCCGACCTGAACCAAATGGCAAGGATGTGGTCGCCACTGTATGGATGGACAGTGACGCGCCCGCAGGACGCGGTCAGGCGGGAAGCAGGCGCGCCAGCCGAGGGATGGCGGCCAGCGCGTTGCGGTGCGCCGCGCTGCGGATGGTGGCCTCGTCCACACCGCGCAGTTCGGCCAGCGCCGCGCCGATGGCGGGTAGCTGTTCCGGGCTGTTGCGGGCCGGGTGCACCCAGGCCGGCGAGATGTCGGGCGCGTCGGTCTCGAGCACGATCGCGTCCAGCGGCAGGCCGGCCGCCAGGCGCCTGATCTGGAGGGCGCGGGTAAAGGTCATGGCGCCGCCAAAGCCGAGATGAAAGCCCAGGTCGATGTAGTGTTGCGCTTGCTGGAAGCTGCCATTGAAGGCGTGGGCGATGCCGCACTTTGGTCCGATCTGGCGCAGGTGCCTGAGCACCTGGTCCTGCGAGCGGCGTATGTGCAGAAGCACCGGCAGGTCGAAGTCGCGCGCGATCCGCAGCTGCTCGCGCAAGAAGCGCTCCTGCTTGTCGCGCATGGCCGGTTCGCACAGCATGGGGATGAAGAAGTCCAGCCCGATCTCGCCGACGGCGACGAATTTGGGGTCGGCCAGCGCGCTTTCCACGGCCGCGCGCAGGGCCTCCAGGTCCTCGTCCCGCGCCTGCGGGACAAAGATCGGATGTATGCCCAATGCATAGCAGGCGTTCGGCGCACAGGCGGCAAGCCGGGCCACCGTGTCGAAGTTACCGCGTTCGACCGCCGGGATCACGATCATCGACACCCCCGCCTGCCCTGCCCTGTGCGCCACATCCAGCGCCTGCGCGCCGAATTCTGCCGCGTCCAGGTGGCAGTGGGTATCGATCCACATCCGCCTAGGCCTCGACCGCCTGCAGCCCGTGCTCGGTCAGGCGCAGCACGCGGTCGCAGCGGCGTGCCAGTTCGGGGTCGTGGGTGACGATCACGAACGAAGTGCCGAGCGTGCGCGACAGTTCGAGCATCAGGTCGAAGATGGACTCGGCGGTGCTGCGATCAAGGTTCCCGGTCGGCTCGTCGGCCAGCACGCAGGCAGGCTCGGTGACGAGCGCGCGCGCCAGCGCCACCCGCTGGCGCTCGCCGCCCGACAGCTCGCCCGGCCGGTGGATGACCCGATTGGCCAGGCCCACGCGCGCAAGGATGGCCTGCGCACGCTCGTTGGCCGCGGCGCGCTTGACGCGCCGGATCAGGAGCGGCATTGCCACGTTGTCGAGCGCGGAGAACTCCGGCAGCAGGTGGTGGAACTGGTACACGAAACCCAGCGACGAGTTGCGCAGCTCGCCGCGCCGGGTCTCGGACAGCGAAGCGAAATCCTCGCCCATCAGCGTGACCGAGCCCGAGGTCGGCGTGTCGAGTCCGCCCAGCAGGTGCAGCAGGGTCGATTTGCCGGAACCGGAGGCGCCGACGATGGCCACCCGCTCGCCGCGCTCCACCGAAAAGTCGATCCCTTCCAGCACCCGCACCTGGTAGTTGCCTTCCTTGAAGGTCTTGGACAGGCCGCGGCAGGACAGCACCGGCATCATGCTCACATCGTTATTCATAGCGCAGCGCCTCCGCCGGCTTGACGCGCGAAGCGGACCAGCTCGGGTAAATAGTTGCGACGAAGGCCAGCAGCACCGACAGGCCGCCGATCTTGAAGACGTCCGGCCAGCGCAGGTCGGATGGCATTTCGCTGATCAGGTAAATATCCTTGGACAGGAACTGCACGCCCAGCAGGTGTTCGATGAACGGCACGATCACGTCGATGTTCAGGGCCACGATCACGCCGAGCGTGACGCCAACCAGCGTGCCCATGATTCCCACCAGCGCGCCCTGCACCATGAAGATTTTCATGATCGAGCGCGGCGACGAGCCCAGCGTGCGCAGGATGGCAATGTCGGCCTGCTTGTCGGTCACCGTCATCACCAGCGTGGACACCAGGTTGAACGCGGCCACCGCGATGATCAGGGTCAGAATGATGAACATCATGCGTTTTTCCGTCTGCACGGCGGCGAACCAGTTGGCGTTGAGCTTGGACCAGTCGCGCATGATCAGGTCGCCGGACATGCTGCCCTTGAGCTCCTCGGCCACCTGCGGCGCCTTGTGCATGTCGGCGATGCGCAGGCGCAGGCCGGAGGGCGCATCGAGGCGCTCCATCTTTTCGGCGTCCTCCAGGCTCACGAACGAGAGCGCCGAATCGAACTCATAGTGGCCGGCCTCGAAGATGCCGACCACGTTGAACGACTTCAGCCGCGGCAGCACGCCGGCCGGCGTGGGCTGGGTCTGGGCCAGCGCCATGGTCACCTTGTCGCCGACCGTGACGTTCAGTGAGCGCGCCAGCGCCGAGCCCAGCACGATGTTGAACGAGCCGGGCGTGAGCGCGTCGAAGCTGCCCTGCTTGATCTGGTTGGCGACCTCGGACACCTTGCGCTCTTCGCTGGGCAGCACGCCGCGAATCACAGTGGGGCGCATTTCGCCGTCGCGCAGCAGCATGCCGCGCGTCTCGACAAACGGGGCGGCGCCCTTGACGGCCGGGTTGCGGAACGCTTCCTGCTCGGCCTGGCGCCAGTTTGGCATGCCGCCGCTGGCGTCGAAGATTTCGATGTGGGCCAGCACCGACAGCATGCGGTCGGTAACTTCCTTCTGGAACCCGTTCATCACGGACAGCACGACGATGAGCGCGGCCACGCCGAGCGCGATCCCGGACACCGAGATGAGCGAGATGAAGGAAATGAAGCTGTTGCGGCCGCTGCGCTTGCCGGCCCGCGTGTAGCGCAGGCCGACCAGCCACTCATACGGCAGGTTCTGGATGAGACTCATGGGTCCGGGCACAAAAACGTCAGACCCCGCAGTTTGCCATACAAAGCTCAACCATGACAGGGATTGACACAATTGAATCGGATACGCCGTCAGCAGTTGAGCCGTCATCCCGGCGAAGGCCGGGATCCATAGACCGCTGGCTACTTCGGTTAGTCAGCATGGGTCCCGGCCTGCGCCGGGACGACGGTTTTGACGGGGATGGCTATCGGTCAACGCAGCGACGCCAGTAACCACCCAGCCCCAACCCATATTGATTGAACTAGCCAGCCATGCAAGGCATCGAACGACGACGCGGACCGCTGGCGCGGCCCTGCCGCTTCTTTTGCCACCCGGAGAACCAACATGGCATTCAGTCTCTTCGATTCCAAAGGGGTCCGAGTCGAGGACCAGCGCTTCACCTGGCGCGACATGGTGCAAAAGCCGATCAGCAAGCTCGACGACGACGCCTTCACCCGCGTGCGCGTGATCCTGATGAACGGCCTGGAGCAGGAGGCGCTGCGCTTCGGCCACATGGCGGCGCGCTGCAACGCCGACCTGCGCCTGCCGCTGGCGCAGGTGCGGCGCACCGAGCAGCACCAGTGCACGATGGTCAACTGGCTGCTCGCCGCCGACCATTCGCCGCTCGAAACCACCATCGGCTACGAGCAGGTCGCGATCGAAGTCACCGCCGCCATCGCCCAGGTCGAGCCCGATCCCTACCTGGCCCAGGTGTACCGCTTTGGCCTGCTGGAAGACTTCGACCACATGTACCGCTACGCGGCCTTGCTCGACCGGCTGGAGGGCAAGGACGCCAACAATATCCTGCAAAGCTACACCGACATCCTGCCCGGCCGCCCGACCATCGAGCACCACCGCGCCCCGCAGGACGACCTGCGCAACCACTACGACCGTACGCGCGCCGCGATGCTGACCAAGCTGCACGCGCTCACCATCGTGGCCGGCGAGGCGCAGACCCACAACTACTACATGAACATCGGCCCCACCTTTTCCGATCCGCTGGCGCGCCAGCTGTACGCGGAGATCGCATCGGTCGAGGAGCAGCACGTGACCCAGTACGAGTCGATGCTCGACCCGACCGAGACGGTGCTCGAACAGTGGCTGCTGCACGAGGCGGCCGAGTGCTACAACTACTACAGCTGCGTCGAGCAGGAGACCAATCACCACGTCAAGGCGATCTGGGAGCGCTTCCTGGACTACGAGCTGGGGCACTTCCACATGGCGGCCGAGGCCATCAAGGCGGTCGAAAAGCGCGACCCGGCCGAGATCATCACCAACGACTTCGCGGCGCCGCTCCAATTTCGCAGCCAGCGCGACTTCGTGCGCCGCGTGCTGCACAACGAAGTGGACTTGCGCACCGACGGCGCCGCCTTCGTGCCGCGCGCGCGGGAAAGCGCAGCCTCGCTGCACTACCGCACCTACATCAACTCGGACGGCTCGCCGAGCGAGGCCGTCTCGGCCGGCTACATCTGGTCGCCCGGCACCGAGATGACGCGCAAGGGAACCGCCAGCGGCGTGATGAGCACCGCGCCCGGCCCCATCTCGCCGTGAGCCAACCGACAACCAGGAGAACACCATGGCACAGCATTCGGAACACGTTGGCATGAACCGGACCGGCATCCAGATGTCGCCACTGGATACCAAGGCCATGCTCAAGGACGACGGCAGCGCGCGCGGCGAGGAAGGCGACGAATCGGCGCTGGCCGACGTGCGCAGCTCGTACATTGCCGACGCCGAAGGCCTGGGCTCGGTCCCGCTGCCGGGCACGATCACCGGCGCGGTCAGCATGGGCGTGCAGATGCTCAAGGGCGACAGCCCGCAGATCCTGCTCGACAAGCTGGGCGAGCGGCTCGCCTTCGAGCGCACCGGCGCGCGCCTGTACGACGCCCTCATCACCAAATGCGAGGTCATGCTCGATGGCGAGATCAGCATGTCGATCGAGGACCTGCAGGCGATCCGCTCGGACGAGGCGCGGCACTTCCTGCTGCTCAGTGACGCCATCGAGTCGCTGGGCGGCGACCCGACCTCGCAGACGCCCAGCGCGGACCTGGTCGGCGTGGAGTCGATGGGCCTGGTGCAGGTGCTGAACGATCCCCGCACCAGCCTGGCCCAGTCGCTGCACGCCATCGTCACCGCCGAACTGGCCGACAAGGCCGGCTGGGAGACGCTGGTCGCGCTCGCGGACGAGCACGAGCTCACCGACATGGTCAACGATTTCACCATCGCCCTGAACGAGGAGCGCGAGCACCTGGCGCTGGTGCAGACCTGGTACGAAGAGGCCATTGGCCTGACCTACGGGGATGTCGAGATCGAGCCCGACCAGTCCGGGCCGGCCGCCACGCCCTGAGATTGCCGCTGTCGCAGCCGTGTCACGCGAATTACTCGCTGACACGGCATTTGCCCTACAATCACGGCATGGTTCAGCTTACCCTCGTCCTGCCGTTTGCCCTGCCCGCTCCCGAATTTGCGCCCGACCTGGTGCGTTCGCTCCAGGCGCCCGCCCTTGCCGCGCTGGTGTCGCGCACCGCGGCGCATCATCGCCAGCCATACGACCAGCGCGCCCGCGCGCTGCCGCACGAGGTCTGGCTGGCGCGCGCGCTCGGCCTTGAACAGCACGGCCAGCCCGGCTTTGCGGTGGCGGCGATGCGCGGGTTTGGCCTCGACCCGCAGGATGGCACCTGGTTCATTATCAACCCATCACATATCGAGATCGCGCGCAGTCACCTGATGATGCCGGACCTGCGGCAGCTGGACCTGCACGATGCCGACAGCCGCGCCCTGTTCGACGCAGCCCGCCCGTATATCGAGGAGGCGGGCCACACGCTGGAGTACGGCGACGCGCAGACCTGGTTCATGCGCGCCGACGACTGGGCCGGCATGGACACCTCGACGCCCGACGCGGCGGTGGGCATGAACCTGACCGACTGCATGCCGACCGGCCCGCGTGCGCTGGCCTACCGCAAGCTGCAAAATGAGATCCAGATGTTGTGGTACACCCACCCGGCCAACGCCGCCCGCGAATCGCGCCGCCAGGCGCCGGTGAATGCCTTCTGGCTCTGGGGCGCCGCCAGCGCGACCACCACCACCACCGCAAACACCGTCTTCCCCGCGCAGGGTGAACAAGGCCCCCGGCCTTATTCACCCCATGCTGAGCTCCCGAAGCCCGTCAACGGAACAACCGTGGCAAGTTTCGAAACCCCCGGCTGGCTATCCGCATTGGCCACTGAACGTCTGACGGCGCTGGACCAGGTCGGCGCCACGCAAGCGGACACCCTGCTCATCGCCGGCAACGTGGCCGCCCCCGCCATCGCCGCCGACTGGTCCGGCTGGCTGTACGAAATGCAGCGCCTTGAATCCGAGCTGTTCGCGCCCCTGCTCGCCGCCCTGACGGCCGGCCGCATCAAGCAGCTCAAGCTGGTCATGAGCCACCGCGACGCACACGCCGAATTCACCACCACCGCCATGGCGCAGCGCAAATTCTGGCGCCGGCCGACTTTGGAACGACTGATTTGAACACCCGCATCACCATCCGCCCCTGCCCGCTGCGCACTTCCGAGATGCTGCGCCAGGGCGGGGTCCACCCCGTGCTGGCCCGCGTGTACGCGGCGCGCGGCCTGTCCGATCCGCGCGAGCTGTCGAGCGAACTGCAAGCGCTGGCGCCGCCTGCCAGCCTGAAACACATCGACGCCGCCGCCGCGTTCCTGGCCGACGCCATCGCGGCCGGCAAAAAGATGACCATCGTCGCCGACTACGACTGCGACGGCGCCACCGCCTGCGCCACTGCCCTGCGTGGCCTGGCGATGATGGGCGCACGCGTGGACTACATCGTCCCCAACCGCTTCGAATATGGTTATGGCCTCACGCCGGAGATCGTCGAGCTGACCGCGCGCGAGAAGCAGCCGGACATCATCATCACCGTGGACAACGGCATCGCCAGCATCGACGGCGTGCTCGAGGCAAAGCGGCGCGGCATCGAGGTCGTGGTGACCGACCACCACCTGCCGGGCGACACGCTGCCGGATGCGCGCGTAATCGTGAACCCGAACCAGCCCGAATGCGGCTTCCCCAGCAAGCACCTGGCCGGCGTGGGCGTCGTGTTCTACGTGCTGCTCGCGCTGCGCGCCGAACTGCGCCGGCGCGGCGTATATGACCAGCAGACCCAGCCCAAGCTGGACTGCCTGCTCGACCTGGTGGCGCTGGGCACGGTGGCGGACGTGGTCAAGCTCGACACGAACAACCGCATCCTGGTTGCGCAAGGCATCAAGCGCATGCGCGCCGGCCGCATGCAGCCGGGCGTGGCGGCGCTGTTCCGCGTGGCCGGCCGCGAAGCGCGCAGCGCCTCGCCGTTCGACCTTGGCTTTGCCGTCGGCCCGCGCCTGAACGCTGCCGGGCGACTGGACGACATGTCGCTCGGGATCGAATGCCTGCTCACCGACGACGAGGGTCGCGCCTGGGCGATCGCGCAGCAGCTCAACGAGATCAACCTCAAGCGCCGCGAGATCGAGGCCGAGATGCAGGACACGGCCCTGCTGCACCTGGACGAGTTCGAACCCGCCGACAGCAGCACGATCTGCGTGTACGACGAGGGCTGGCACCAGGGCGTGATCGGCATCGTCGCTTCGCGCCTGAAAGAGAAGTTCTACCGGCCGACGATCACCTTCGCGCCGGCCGGCGACGGGCTGGTCAAGGGCTCGGGCCGCTCGATCCCGGGCTTCCATTTACGCGACGCGCTGGACCTGGTGTCAAAGCGCGTGCCGGGCCTGATCGACAAATTTGGCGGCCACTCCATGGCGGCAGGCCTGACGATACGGTCCGATGCGCTGGACAGCTTCAGGCAGGCGTTCGAGGCGGTCGGCCGCGCGTGGCTGACGCAAGCGCAGCTCGAGCGCGTGATCGAGACCGATGGTCCGCTGGAAGACGCGTACTACAGCACGAACTTCATCGAGCTGATGGATGGGCAGGTGTGGGGCCAGGGTTTTGCCCCGCCCGTGTTCTGCGACGAGTTCACGGTACTGAGCCAGCGCATCCTGAAGGAGCGCCATCTGAAGCTGCTATTGGAACGCAACGGCAAGCGCTACGACGCGATCTGGTTCGGCCAGACGGCCGGGCTGGGCGACCGCGCGCTCGTGGCGTTTCGGCTGGACGCCAACGAATACAACGGGGTCACCAAGGTCCAGCTGCTGGTCGAACACGCCGAACCGGCTTGAACTACAACGCACGTCGCCCCGGCGAAAGCCGGGGCCCATGCTGTGCGTCCGTGGCCACAAGAGCTTTTGGTTGACGCGAACTGCCCATGGGTCCCGCGTTCGCCGGGACGACGTGGCATTTACTTTCCGTCAGCCTTCTTGCAATCGCAAACCGGCGTGCCGCGATCGAACACGATCTTCCACGTACCCGGCGCCTCCAGCCGCCAGATCGAGCTGAAGCGCGAGATCAGCTTGCCGTTGGCGTCATACACCGGCCCGGTGGAGAGGGCCAGCGTGCCCGACTCGACCACCTCGACCTGGTCCGGCTCCCATGAGAACGGCGCCTCGGGCTTGATGTACAGACCCTTCCAGCCCTTGGCCACCGCTTCCTTGCCGCGCAGGACCTCGTTCGGGTTACCGCCAAAGAACACCGCCTCGTCGGAGAGGAAGGTCGTGAACGCCTTGTGGTCGCGCGCCTTCATGGTTGCCGCGAACGCGCGTTCGGTGTCGGCCACCTGCTTTTTCAGTTCATCGTTGGACAGGCGCTGGGCGCTCGCCGCGGCGGCGAGGGTCAACAGGGCCACGCAAACCAGGGAAAACCATCTCAAACGCATGGGACACACCCTTTCATTTGGACAAGGGTTGCGATTTTGTCATGGTCACACACGGCTGACAACCATCAATTGCACATTCTCCGGATTTGGAGTATAAAGAGTCCATATACGGAGGAACCCATGAGCCTCGCCTACGCCTACCCCAAAAGCCGCTTCGAACCCGCCGTGCTGGTCGACCTGAACTCCAAGGCCGAGCGCGAGCGGCTGTCCCAGTCTGCCCTGAAAGGCTTTTTCCGCCTTGCCGCCGCCTGGAAGCTGCGCGACGAAGAGGCGCGCGAACTGCTCGGCGGCCTGTCGTCCTCGGCCTTCTACGAATGGAAAAAGAACCCGGACCGCGTGCTCGAAGTTGACCGGATCACCCGCATCTCCTACCTGCTGGGCATCTACAAGGCCCTGCACGTCCTCTACGGCGACAAGCTCGCCGACGAATGGGTCCACCTGCCCAACACCAACCCCATCTTCAACGGGCGCACACCGCTGTCCACCATGCTGGGCGGTGGCCTGCTCGGCATGCAGACCGTGCGCAAGCTGCTGGACGCCCGGCGCGGGGGCCTGTGAGTGGGCGCCGTCCGCAAACTGACCAACCTGCGCCAGTTTGACACCTGCCGCCTGATCCCGTCGCGCTTTGCCGATATCGAGGACTCGGTGCTGGTGCCGCTGGCGGAGAGCGACGACGTCTTGCGCGACCTGTTCGACCTGGACAACGCCACCAACGAGCGCCTGCGCGGCGAGTATGGCGGCCTGCCCGGCATCGGCGTGGACGAACTGGTGTTCGGCGTGCCGCACTTTCGCATCATCAACGCCGCGTTCTGTTACCCACGCCCCGAAGGCAGCCGCTTCAACGACGGCGATCGGGGCGCCTGGTACTGCGCGTTCGACACCGAAACCGCACTGGCCGAGGTGTGCTTCCACAAGACGGTCGAGTACCAGGAAATCAAACGCTTCGAGGACTGCGTCAGCTACCAGTGCATGCTGGCCGACTTCACCGCCACCTTCCACGACCTGCGCGGCGCCAACGCCTGCCCCAAGTGCCTGGACCCCAACAGCTACGAAACCTCGCAGGCGCTGGCGCTCGAGCTGCTCGAGACCGGCTCGATGGGCGTAATCTACCCCAGCGTGCGGCGCCCTGGCGGCACCAACCTCGCCTGCTTTCGGCCTGCACTGGTTGGCAATGTTCGCAAGGGCGATGCCTATCGGTTAACATGGGCGGGGTCGCCGGAACCGGTGATCGAGATTATCTGAACCATTGTGAGCCGCACCATGAAAACCAAGCCAGAGAACGACAAAGAGCTGTACGACAAGGTCAACCACGAAACCGCCCGCATCAAATGGAGCGAGCTCGAAAAGCACTTCGCGGCCGGCGCCGTGGTGTACGTGAGCGAGGACCTGGACCTGGTGGACGTGGCGGTACGTATCTCGCACGACGACAAGGACAACGTGCAGCGCTGGATGGCCGAGGGCAAGCTCCACAAGGTGAAGGACGAGCAGGCGCAGGTGTGGGCGGTCGCCGATTCGACGCTATGGGCCTCGGTCGTGCACCCGTTCGTGCTGGTGCAGCCCGACAAAAAGAGCCTGCACTGACGCGCGACCGACTCACCCCCCTGGTGGGGCTGGCCGCGGCCCCATCCTTGCGATAACTTGCATGACTGTTATCTGATACAGGAAGCAGACATGCGCAAATCTCAGCAAGCACTTCTCACGGCCGGCCTGGCCGCGGCGCTGGCCGCGTCGATCGCCAACGCGGCCAGCCAGCAGCCCTCCGGCCCCGCGCTCGACAAATTCATCCCCATGAAGCTGGCAGGCTGGAAGACCGACGCGCCGTTCGATGCCGAGCACATGTCCGACCACACCTCGGGCGTGACCCAGACCTACACCGGCAAGAGCGAGAGCGGGCTCACGCTCGACATCGTTCGGATCCGTCCCGGCAATCGTGCGATGAGCGTGCCCAGGCTCGAGCAGGCCCAGCTCGGCGAACTACCCGAAGGCGGCGGCTTCGCCTCGCTGCAGCCGCTCAAGGACCGCAAGGCCCTGGTCGTCTACAGCAAGGAAAACGGCAGCGGCAAGCTGACCGCCGTGGCCGGCAAATGCGTAATCACGATCGACGGCAGCGGCATCAAGCAGGACCAGCTGGTCACCGCTGCCAACGCCATCGACATGAAGGGGCTGGACGCGGTCTGCCTGTAGGCTTACTTCGACAGGTCCACGCTGTAGAGCTCAAAGCCCTTTCCGTCCGCGTCCAGCGAGCGGAGATTGGACAAGCCTGCATCCTGCGCCAGCCGGAGCAGGCCAGGCGCCGCCCGGATCACCACCGGCCCTGCCGTTTGCACCGGCGTGAAATGCCAGCTGCGCTGGGACGCCTGCGTGGCGCGCTTGAGCTCTCCGGTCTTGCGGATGTAGGCGATCAGCACGTCGCGATTCGTGTCCGGTGCGGCGAGAACGGTCGCGCTGCCGTCAAGGCCCGCGAAACCGCCGCCGCCGCTGGCGCGGTAGCTGTTGGTGGCGACGATGAATTCCTGTGCGTCCCCAACCGGTTCGCCTTGCCAGGACAGGCTGCGAATTCGGCTGCCCGGCTGGCGCGTGACGTCGATCTCGTAGCTGAGATCCTTGGACGTGACCATATCGAAGTTGTAGCTGGCAAAGCCCGGGTTGACCAGCTCCTGCGCCTGGCTGCGCGTGGGGTCGATGGTATTGAACCGGTTGGCCGACTTTTCCAGCCACGCCTTGAGCTGGGCGCCACTGATCTTCACTGCCGCCAGCGTATTCGGGTACAGGTAAAGGTCGGCCGCATTGTTCAGGGCCAGCTTGCCCGGCTGGACGTCGGTGTAGTCCGCCGGCCCCGCCGCCCCGGCCTTGAACGGCGCGGCCATCGACAGCACGGGCAGGTTAGCGTACTGCGGCAGGTTCGCCGCAATGTACTTTCTCACGTAGTCGGCCTGCGCATCGTTCACCACCTGGATCGCGGACACGTCGCCCACGTCCGCGAAGTACGTGGACATTCTGAAGTCGGTCTCGCCGATCGGCGTCTTCACGTAGTCGATGGTGCCGGCATGTTCGCGCGCCACCAGCTCCATGATCGACGGGTCCGGCGCGACGTATGATTTGTCCGCCTTCTGCGTGGCGCGGACTTCGACCGTGGTGTGCTCCTTGTCCACCACCCAGCGCTTGCCGTCGTGGCGCAGGTGCAGGCCAATCACGCCAAGGTGCTTGCCCCACAGGCTGGCCATCACTGTCGGTACGCCGAACACCGTGCCTTTGGCTTTGTCGATGCCGGGCAGGTTGAACTGCGGCGCGCGGCTGGCCGCGTCCGGAAAAACAGCGTGCGCGTGCCCGAGCAGCATCGCATCGATACCCGGCACCTGGGCCAGGTAGTAGCCGGCGTTTTCCATGTTCGGAGAATAAGCAGCGCCGTCGATGCCGCCGTGCGAGATGGCCACCACCAGCTCCGCGCCCTTCGCACGCATCTCGGGAATGTACTTTGCCGCCGCCTCGCGCACGCCTTCCGTGTACACCTTCCCTTCCAGCCAGCGCTTGTCCCACGCAAGGATGCCGGGCGTGGTGAGGCCAATGATGCCCACCTTGACGGTCGCCGTGACCTGCTTGCCGTGTGCGTCCACCGCCGCAATGCGTTTGTCGATGATGCGGTACGGCTGGAACAGCGGCTTGTCCGTCCTGGCGCTGACTACGTTGGCCAGCACGATAGGGAACGCCGGGCCGGCGCAGCGCTTGGTCTTGTCCACGCCGTCGACGTCGAACCGGCTCCCGGTCACCTGCGCGAGGTAGGGCAAGCCGTAGTTGAAGTCATGGTTGCCCACGCCCCCGCCCTCGAACCCGAGCCGGTTCATGGCCTTGTAGATCGCCAGCCGCTCATCGCAGCGCAGCGGGTGGGCCAGCGCCTGGTAGTCGCCCAGCGCATTGCCCTGGATGGTGTCGCCATTGTCCAGCAGGAGCGTGTTGGCGAACTCGCGCCTCGCCTGTGCGATCAGCGTTGCGGTACGGTCCAGTCCCAGCGATGAGTCGGCGGCCAACTTGTAATAGTCATAACCGACCACGTTCGCATGGATGTCCGTCGTTTCAAGCACCGCCAGCGTCGCCGTGGCCCCGGCAGGCGCGCGCGGGGCTGCCAAGGCGCCGCCGGAGACGAGAATGGGAACAAGACCGATGCAAATTTGGTAACGCAGGCAGGCGCGCATGAGTGATCCGGATGACAAGACTGCCCGATGATACGGTACGGCGCGGGCAAGCATCAAGCAAAGGCGCTCCCGGCAGGAATAACCGGCGCGCGGTGGGGTATAATCGAAGGTTCGATTCAACCTACGGAAAAGAACGCCAAGATCATGGAAGCTGAACGCATCAACGCCCTCTCCTCCCTGCTTTCCGACCTGACCAGTCGCGAAGCCGAACTTCGGAGGTATCTTTGACTTCGATAAGAAGTCGGATGATCTAGAACAGGTCAACCAGGAGCTGGAAGACCCCACGGTCTGGAACGACCAGAAGCGCGCCCAGGACCTCGGCAAGAAGAAGAAAGAGCTGGAAGGCGTCGTCCTGACCCTGCAAAAAGCGGACGCCGACCTGAAGGACGCGGCCGACCTGTTCGCCATGGCGCGCGAAGAAGGCGACGACGCCACGATCGAAGCGGTCGAGGCGGACGCCGAAGGCATCAAGAAAGTCATCGAGGCGATGGAGTTCCGCCGGATGTTCAGCAATCCGATGGACCACGCCAACTGCTTCATCGACATCCAGGCCGGCGCCGGCGGCACCGAGGCTCAGGATTGGGCGTCCATGCTGCTGCGCCAGTACCTGCGCTACTGCGAACGCAAGGGCTTCAAGGCTGAACTGCTCGAGGTCTCCGAGGGCGAGGTCGCGGGCATCAAGACCGCCACCATCAAGGTCGAGGGCGAGTACGCCTACGGCCACCTGCGCACCGAAACCGGCGTGCACCGCCTGGTGCGCAAGTCGCCGTTCGACTCGGCCAACGGCCGCCACACCTCGTTCTCGTCGCTCTTCGTGTACCCCGAAGTGGACGAGTCGTTCGACATCGAGATCAACCCGGCGGACGTGCGCATCGACACCTACCGCGCATCCGGCGCCGGCGGCCAGCACATCAACAAGACCGACTCCGCGGTGCGCCTGACGCACGCCCCGTCGGGCATTGTGGTGCAGTGCCAGAACGACCGCTCGCAGCACCGCAACAAGGCCGAGGCCTTCGACATGCTGCGCGCGAAGCTGTTCGAACTGGAGCTGCGCAAGCGCATGGCCGAGCAGCAGAAACTGGAAGACTCCAAGACCGACGTCGGCTGGGGCCACCAGATCCGCTCCTACGTGCTGGACCAGTCGCGCATCAAGGACCTGCGTACCAACGTCGAGACCGGCAACACCAAGGCCGTGCTGGACGGCGACCTGGACGAGTTCATCTCGGCCTCGCTCAAGCAGGGCATCTGATGACGCAGGCAAAACGCGCCTTTGTGTTCGACATGGACGGCACGATCGTCGATAACATGGACTTCCACACCCGATCGTGGGTCGAGCTGTTCCGCCGCCTGGACGTGCAGATCGACCCGGACGAGTTCTTCCGCACCACCGCGGGCCGCCAGGGCAAGGAGATCCTGCGCGCCTACCTGGGCGAGCACCTGTCCGACGACAAGGTGGCGGCGATGAACCACGAAAAGGAAGAGATCTACCGCGAGATGTACGAGCCGCACCGCAAGGAGGTCGAGGGCTTTTCCGCCTTCCTGGCCCACGCCAGGGAGCGCGGCGTGATGCTGGCCGTGGCCACCTCCGGGCCGCCGGGGAACATCGCCTTCGTGCTCGACGGCCTTAATCTGCGCCGCCATTTCGACGCGGTGGTCGGCGCGGCCGACGTCAAGCGCGGCAAGCCGCATCCGGACGTGTTTCTGGCCGCCGCGGACAAGGTGGGCGTGCAGCCTGCCGACTGCATCGTGTTCGAAGATGCGCCGCTGGGCGTGGAAGCGGCGAAGAATGCGGGCATGCCGGCGGTGGTGCTGTCAACCACGCTCGACGCCGCCGCGTTTGCCGCATACGACAACGTGATCCGCATCGCATCCGACTTCACCGAGCTGTCGGTCGACGACCTGCTCGCCGCCTGATTGAACAATAAAACCTGAACTCCATCATGACTACGGAAAACCAAGACCAAACGCCGCTGGCGGCGACCGACGAGAACAAGATCATGGCCGAGCGCCGCGCCAAGCTGGCCGCACTGCGCCAGAAGGGCGTCGCCTTCCCCAACGATTTCCGCCCGAGCCACAACGCGGCCGACCTGCAGGGCCAGTACGGCTCGCAGTCGCGCGAAGAGCTCGAAGCCAAGCCGGTGCACGTCAAGCTGGCTGGCCGCATGATGCTCAAGCGCGAAGCCGGCAAGAAGGCCGCATTCGCCACGCTGCAGGACTCGTCGGGCCAGTACGCCAACGGCCGCATCCAGATCTACGTGACGCTGGACGACACTGGTGAAGCGGCGATGGAAGCCTTCCGCCACTACGACCTGGGCGACATCCTGGGCGTGGAAGGTACGCTGTTCAAGACCAAGGTCGGCGAGCTGACCATCAAGGTCACCCAGCTCAAGCTGATCACCAAGTCGCTGCGCCCGCTGCCGGACAAGTTCCACGGCCTGGCCGACCAGGAGACCAAGTACCGCCAGCGCTACGTGGACCTGATCACCAGCGAAGAGACCCGCCGCACGTTCAAGGCGCGTACCGCCGCGATGTCGTCGATCCGCCGCTTCATGGAAGAAAACGGGTTCATGGAAGTGGAAACGCCGATGCTGCACCCGATCCCGGGCGGCGCCGCGGCCAAGCCCTTCATCACCCACCACAATGCGCTGGACATGCAGATGTTCATGCGCATCGCGCCCGAGCTGTACCTCAAGCGCCTGGTGGTGGGTGGTTTCGAACGCGTGTTCGAGATCAACCGCAACTTCCGCAACGAGGGTGTCTCGACCCGCCACAACCCCGAGTTCACCATGATGGAGTTCTACGCCGCCTACGTGGACTACCGCTGGATGATGGACTTCACCGAGGCCGTGATCCGCCAGGCCGCGGTCGACGCGCACGGGACCGCAGTGCTGACCTACGGCGGGCGCGAGCTGGACCTGTCCAAGCCCTTCCACCGCCTGACCATCGTCGAGGCCATCAACAAGTACGCGCCGGGCTACACCGCCGAGCAGCTGAACGACATGGACTTCCTGAAGACCGAGTTGAAGAAGTTCGGCGTGACCCCGTTCTCGACCTCGGGCCTGGGCGCGCTGCAGCTGGCGCTGTTCGAAGAAACCGCGGAGGCGCAGCTGTGGGAGCCGACCTTCATCATCGACTACCCGGTCGAGGTGTCGCCGCTGGCGCGCGCGTCCGATACGCGCGAAGGCATCACCGAGCGCTTCGAGCTGTTCATCGTGGGCCGCGAAATCGCCAACGGCTTCTCAGAGCTGAACGATCCGGAAGACCAGGCAGCGCGCTTCATGGCGCAGGTGGAAGCGAAGAACGCGGGCGACGAGGAGGCGATGTACTTTGACGCCGACTACATCCGCGCGCTGGAATACGGCATGCCGCCGGCCGGCGGCTGCGGTATCGGCATCGACCGCCTGATGATGCTGATCACCGATTCGCCGAACATCCGCGACGTGATCCTGTTCCCGCACCTGCGCCGCGAGGATTGATCGGCGCTTGATCGCAGCTGGATGAACAAGGGGTTCCCGCGCAAGCCGGAACCCTTTTTTTATCCACCAAATCAAGCACGTCGTTCCCGCGCAGGCGGGAACCCACAGGCCGCGTGACGGGAGGCTCAGCATGGGTTCCCGCCTGCGCGGGAACGACGGTGCCTGAGCCAACAGGGCCAGTATTGCCGTCGTCCCGGCGCACGCCGGGACCCATGCTCACTTGGCGTGGCCTGCGGCTTGACGCTACTGGTTCGCAAGCGCAGCATGGGTTCCGGCTTCCGCCGGAACGACGATACAGGCAATCAGCTGACGATCCGGTAGCACGGCACGTACGCCTTGCCCGGCAGCTTCATGCGGCTCTGCTCGACGAAGGACGCCAGCAGCGCATCCATCGGCGCCATGATCTCCGGTTCGCCATCGATCTCGAACTGGCCGTACTTCTCGATCGCGCGGATCCCCTCTTCCTTCACGTTCCCCGCCACCACACCAGAGAATGCGCGGCGCAGGTTTGCGGCCAGCAGGTGCTTTTCCTGGTTCTTGTGCAGCGACAGGTTGCGCATGTTCTCGTGCGTCGGCCGGAACGGGCGCTGGAACTCGTGGTCGATCTTGAGCAGCCAGTTGTAGTAATACGCGTCGCTGCGCGACTTGCGGTACTCGCGCACCTGGCGGATCCCGGCCTGCATCTCGCGCGCCACCTCTTCGGGGTCGTCGATGATGATCTTGTAGCGGCGTTGCGCTTCTTCGCCCAGCGTGGCGCCAATGAAGCCATCGATCTGCTCGAAGTACGCACGCGCCGACGCCGGGCCGGTGAACACGAGCGGGAACGGCATCTCAGCATTCTCCGGATGCAGCAGGATGCCGAGAATGTACAGGATTTCTTCCGCCGTCCCCGCGCCGCCCGGGAACACGACGATGCCGTGCCCCGTGCGCACGAACGCCTCCAGGCGTTTTTCGATGTCCGGCATGATGACCAGGTCGTTGACGATCGGGTTTGGCGACTCGGCCGCGATGATGCCCGGCTCCGAGATGCCCAAATAGCGACCGCCGCCCAGGCGCTGCTTGGCGTGGCCGATGGTGGCGCCTTTCATCGGCCCCTTCATGGCGCCGGGACCGCAGCCGGTGCAGATATCCAGTTCGCGCAGGCCCAGCTGGTAGCCCACTTCCTTGGAGTAGTTGTATTCGCCGCGGCTGATCGAGTGGCCGCCCCAGCACACCACCAGGTTGGGGTTGCGCTGTGGCTGCAGCACGTTGGCGTTGCGCAGGATGTGGAATACCGCGTCGGTGATGCCCTCGGGCCGGGCCAGGTCGAACTTGGGATTATCGACGACCTCGAAATTGACATACACGATGTCGCGCAGGACCGCGAACAGGTGCTCGTGGATCCCCTTGATCATCTTCCCATCGACAAACGCAATCGCCGGCGCACCGCGAATATCGAGCTTGATGCCGCGCTCGCGCTGGATGATCTTGATGTCGAACGAACTATAACGCTCCAATAACTCCTTGCCGTCATCGATCGAGCTACCGCAGTTCAGCACTGCCAGCGCGCAATTGCGGAAGATCTGGTACAGGCCTCCCTGGCTCGTGTCGAGCAGCTTGGCCACTTCGGCCTTCGACAGGATCTCGAGCCGGCCTTCCGGCGAAATCAGGGTGTCGACAACGTCGTGATTCATCTGTTCTTTTTCCTTTGCTGATACCGAAACAATCCGGCCTTCTTGCCAATATACGACAAGTCGCGTCATCTTGCGTCCTCGTTGGCGCAAGGGTCGCGCGCGCCCATTACCACATCTCCAAAAAATTCGCTTGAACTCAACGATTTACACTAAAATGCGACCCTATTGGAAAACGCCTTCCCGGGCTTTCCAAACTAATAAAGCATATTCTTATAAAACTATTTCGGGAGGAACCGCATGAGCGGTGCAGCTACTGCAACTTCATCGGCCAAAGCAGCCATTCCGGAGTTCAAACAGATCATGGGCCACCCAGCACCGCTATGGATGCTGTTCATGACCGAATTCTGGGAACGCTTCGCTTTCTATGGCATCCGTTGGGCCCTGGTGCTCTACATCGTCGCCCAGTTCTTCGGCGGCGACCCGTCCGGCCAGGCGACGGCCAACCTCACCTACGGTTCCTACCTCGCGATCGTGTATGCGGGCGCCGTGTTCGGCGGCTACATCGCCGACCGCGTCATCGGCTACCAACGCTCGATCCTGATCGGCGCGGCCTTCATGGCCACCGGCCTGTTCATGATCACCATCCCGAACCAGGACATCTTCAAGATGGGCCTGGCCACGATCATCGTCGGTAACGGCATGTTCAAGCCGAACATCTCGGCCATGGTAGGCCAGCTGTATGGCGTGACCGACCAGCGCCGCGACTCGGGCTTCACCATCTTCTACATGGGCATCAACACCGGCGCCTTCATCGCGCCGATCCTGACCCAGGTGCTGGCACAGCACGTCTTCAACACCGGCGACACCCCGGCCTACAAGATCGTGTTCTTCGCCTCCGGTATCGGCATGCTGTTCTCGCTGGTCTGGTTCTACTTCGGCCGCCGCCAGCTCAAGGGCATTGGCGCGGCCACCGGCAACCTGGCCAACCCGATGCGCATGGTGTACGTGGTCATCGGCGGCCTGTGCGTCATCCCGGTCATCTACGCCCTGCTCAAGGCTGGCGCCGAGAGCCTGCAGATGGTGCTGTCGGTCCTGTTCATCATCCTGGCGATCATGCTGATCGTGGAGGGCGTCCGCGAGGGCAAGGTGGCGCGCGACAAGACCATTGCGATGATGATCATCTTCTTCTTCAACGTGATGTTCTGGTGCTTCTTCGAACAGGCCGGCAGCTCGTTCACCTTCCTGGCCGATAACATCGTCAACCGCGACTTCAACGGCTGGGTGTTCCCGACCGCGTGGTTCCAGAGCGTGAACTCGATCGCCATCATCACCCTGGCGCCGATCGTGGCCTACGTGTGGGTCATGCTGGGCCGCGCCAACCCGTCGATCCCGCGCAAGTTCGGCCTGGGCCTGGTGTTCAACGGCCTGGCCTTTGGCCTGTTGTGGTACGCGCTGTCGTTCCTGGTTGACCCGGTCGGCAAGATCCCGTTCTGGACCCTGTTCATGGTCTACGTGATCCAGTCCGTGGGCGAGCTGTGCCTGTCGCCGATCGGCCTGTCGATGGTGACCAAGCTGGCACCGACCCGCCTGGTTGGCCTGGGCATGGGCGGCTGGTTCCTGTCCACCGGCATCGGCAACAACCTGTCCGGCATTTTCGCCAGCTTCGTCTCGGGCGAAAAAGGCATGTCGGTACAGTCGGCCCTGGGCGGCTACACCTTCGGTTTCTGGGCGCTGCTCGGCGCCGGCGTGCTGCTGTTCCTGATCGCCCCGCTGATCCAGAAGCTGATGCACGGCGTGAAGTAAGTACAACGCTTCGACATAAAACGGCGGCCCGCGTGGCCGCCGTTTTTCTTATCAAGCCTCCATTGCGCGCCGCATCGCGTCCATCTCCGCCACCACCCAGGCGCGAAAGCGCTGGATCTTGCTCATGCCTTCCTTGTGCGGGTTGACCAGGAAACGATAGCCATGCCCGAACGGGGCGCTGCGGCACACGATCTGGCGCAGCGCCCCGGCCGCCAGGTCGCCGTACGCGATCCCGTACGGCACCAGCGCCACGCCCTGCCCCGCCACTGCCGCCTGCACCAGCACGCCCCAGTGGCTGTACCCGCGCGAGAAGTCGTACCGGCCCTTGAGCGCCTTGTTCTCGTTCAGCAGTTGCAGCCACTTCTCGTTGGATTTCTCGCACAGTAGCGGGTGGCCCTCCAGGTCGGCCAGCGTCAGCGCGCCCTGTCCCGGCGCCAGCAGGTCCGGGCTATAGACGGGCACTAGCCGCTCGCGGAACAGCATGGCCGGGTCGCCATCCAGCACCGGACCGTAGCGGATCGCCACATCGGTGGAGTTGGACTGCAGGTCCACCGGCGCGTCGTTCGAATCGATGCGGATGTCCAGCGACGGATGCAGTTTGGTAAAACGGTGCATGCGTGGCACCAGCCACTTGATCGCGAACGAGTGCGTAGTGGAGATGCGCAGCACCGCCTCCTCGTCGCCCTGCTGCAGCGCGCCGACCTTGTCGCGCAGGTCCTGCAGCATGCGCGCCACCGCCACCGCCAGCTCCTGGCCCTTGTCGGTGAGCGTGATCTGGCGCGGGTGGCGCACGAACAGGGCAAAGCCGACGGTCTCCTCCAGGTGCTTGATCTGCTGGCTTACCGCCGCCGGCGTCTTGTGCAACTCCTGCGCCGCCAGCTTGAAACTGCCCCAGCGCGCCGCGCAGTCGAAATCGATCAGGCCCGACAGGCTGCGCAGCGCCTTCACCGGCGCACCATGATTAAGTTTTTCTTACGCATAGCCCCAACTTTTTCTCGTTTGATCATAGCAACTACTGAGCACAAAATATACCTGATCGGTTGAGGAAGAGACATGAACAAGAATATTTTGGTGATCGGTGGTACGCGATTTTTCGGCAAACTGCTGGTGCAGCGGCTGGTGATGGCCGGCCACCGGGTCACCATCGCCACCCGCGGCTATGCGCCCGACCCGTTTGGCGCGCGCATCGAGCGGATCCGGGTGGACCGGCGCAACGAGCTGGCCATGCGCGCGGCCTTCCGCAACGCGCACTACGACGTGGTGTACGACCAGATGTGCTACAGCCCGCTGGATGCGGCCATTGCGGTCCGTACCTTCGCCGGCAAGGTGGGCCGCTACGTCATGACCTCGACCATCGACGTCTACCGCCCCCTGCTGGGCAAGCTGGACAAGCCGGCCAGGGAAGCGGACCTGAACGTGCTCGCGCAACCGATCGACACCAGCTACCCCTGGCACGACCCGAACCTGGCCACGCAGAGCTACGTGAGCGGCAAGCTGCAGGCCGAGGCCTACCTGTACCGCGACGGCTCGCTGCCGCTGGTGACGGCGCGCCTTGCCCACGTACTGGGTGGCTCGGGCGATTTCACCGGGCGGCTGGCGCATTACGTGGACCTGATCCGCAGCGGCGCGCCGCTGCGCTACACCGACGAACGCGCAACGACTTCCCTTTTGTCGCCGCAGGACGCGGCCGATTTTTTGGTGTGGGCCGGCGCGCAGCGGTTCGAGGGAGCGGTGAACGCGGCCTGCGACGGCGCGCTTTCCGCGCACGACCTGTACCACAAGGTGGCGCAGATGCTGGACGCGGCGCCCCGGGTGGTGAGGGCCGCATCAAGAACTGCGGGCGAACTGTCGCCCTTCGATTACCCTGCCCCGCTGGCGCTCGATACCGCGCGTGCCACGGCGCTGGGATACCGTTTCGGCCACGTGGACGAGTGGCTGGACGACGCGATCCTGCAGCACGACCTGTCGTACGTGTGACGGCGTGAAGCGGGCCGCTGTCGCCTGAACGCGCGCGCGGGAAAATCGCCCACGCGTTCGCGTTACGACTGCGCTTTCTCGCGCCCGACCCAATACAGCAGCACGCAAATCACCGCGTACGGAATGATCGACAACGCGTCCGCGCTGGCCCCGGCGAAGAACGGGTTGGCCGCCTCCGCCCACTTGTTCATGTTGTTGTCGAAGTCAGTCATCAACCCTGCCGTGATCGCGATGACGATGCCCGCCAGCGCGCCGCCGGCGATGTAGCCCGATGCAAGCAGCGTGCCCGGGCTGCGATCGCCCGCGGCCTGGCATTCGTGGTCGGAGAGCTTCTCGTACTGCGGCAGCTTGTTGTTGCGGCGGTCCACCGCCCAGCGGATCAGGCCACCGATGGCGATCGGCAGCGTCGACACGAGCGGCAGGTACACGCCCACCGTGAACGCCAGCGACGATACGCCCGCCATCTCGAGCACGATCGAAATCATCACGCCAAACAGCACCAGCGTCCACGGCAGCTGCTGGTCGAGGATGCCCTTGATGATGTAGGACATGAGCACCGCCTTGGGCGCGTCGAACTTCTTCACTTCCGATCCGTCCGGGCGCTGGTGATACTGGCCATTGATGCCCGGGTCCACAAGGTACGCCAGCTTGCCGTCGTCCGTGACCAGGTACTTGCCGGCCGGGCCGCCGTTGGCGTCAGTCTTTTGCCAGACCTTGTAAGTATTGTGGTCGGTCGCGGCCTGCGGCCCCTGCAACTGCGCGGTGGCGGTCAGTTTCGCTGCGTCCACCGTGATGCCCGGCGCGACCTTTGCAGCCGGTACGTAGACGGTGCCGGCATCGTTCAGCTTGAGCAGGATCGGCCCCAGGATCAGCGCCGACGCAAGTGCGCCGGCCAGGATCGCGTACTGCTGCAGGCGCGGCGTGGCGCCCACCAAAAAGCCGGTCTTCAGGTCCTGCGAGGTGGTGCCGGCATTGCTGGCGGCGATGCAGACGATGGCACCGACCGACAGCGCGGTCACGTAATACTGGCCGCCGGTCCAGCCCATGACCAGGAAGATCAGGCAGGTGAACAGCAGCGTGGCCACCGCCATGCCCGAGATCGGATTCGACGACGAGCCCACCTCGCCCGTCAGTCGCGACGAGACGGTCGAGAACAGAAAGCCGAACATCAGGATCAGGAGCGCGCCCAGCACGTTCATGTGCAGCGGCGTTGCAAAGGTGATCACGGCGATGATTGCCAGGCAGCCGATGACGACCGACTTGAACGACATGTCCTGCTCGGTGCGCAGCGACTTGTCGGCGCTGCTGGCCTTGCCCAAGCCCGACAGACCGGCCTTGAGCCCGTGCCAGATGGTCGGCAGCGAGCGCACCAGGCTGATCAGGCCGCCGGTAGCCACCGCGCCCGCGCCGATGTACAGCACGTATGCACTGCGGATGTCGTCCGGCGTCATGTCCTTGATGAGCATGGTGCCCGGTGCCACCGGCACGGCAAGCTGGTCGCCGAAGAATTTGATCATCGGGATCAGGAGCAGGTAGGACAGCACACCGCCGCCGGCCATGATCATGGCAATGCGCGGGCCGATGATATAGCCCACGCCCAAGAGCTCAGGCGAGATCTCGGCGCCGATCGAGCCGGCCTTGAGCGGCGCGCCGAAGATGAAATTGACGGTATCCTTCCAGCCCTTGAGCGAGATGCTCACCACCTTGTACAGCAGGCCAAGGCCAAAGCCGCCGAAGATGATGAAGGCGCGGCGGCGCGCGTCCTTCGCTTCGTTCGAATTCTCGTCCAGCGCCTCGCCCGCGGCGGCGCGCGAACCCGGCGTGGCGCCGGCCTTGAGCACCTCGGCGCAGGCGGTGCCTTCCGGGTACTTGAGCTCGAAATGCTGGTCCACGATCATGGTGCGGCGCATCGGGATCATCATCAGGATGCCCAGCAGGCCGCCCAGCACCGCCACCAGCATCACACGCGTGATCTCGAGGTCGAAGCCGAGGATCATAATGGCCGGCATGGTGGCGCCCAGGCCGAATGCCAGTGATTCGCCAGCCGAACCGGCGGTTTGGGTAATACTGTTTTCAAGGATCGACAGCTCGCGCGCCCCGAACTTCTTCGCCAGGCCAAACAGCGTAATCGCGATCACCGCCACGGGAATCGACGCGCTCACCGTCAGGCCCACCTTGAGCACCAGGTACAGCGACGAGGCGCCAAACACCATCCCCAGGATCACGCCCACGATGAGTGCGCGGAAGGTCATTTCGGGGAGCTGGGCGGAGGCGGGTATGTATGGCTTGACGGAGGCTGGGCTGGGATCGTAAGGCATGCGCTATCCTCGAAAAGTATTGACTGGCGGGCCCGAAAGTGCCGCGCCATGATCCTGCAAAGGCGTGACTATGGCACATGCCGTAGAGGAATGAAAGCGGATTATAATTTGGCGCCAATGGCCTGAATACCGAGCAGGCCAAACCTTGAGAGTTCAGTTTTGACAAAATCCTCCAAGCTGCTTCAGCCTCCCCGCCGCGTGCGCGGCTTCCTCCTGCTGGCACTGGCCGCGCTGCTGCTGTTCGTCGGCGGCGCCGTCGGCTACATCATGTTCGCGATAGCGCCAAACGTTCCCGACATTGACGCCGTCACCGATTACAAACCCAAGATCCCGCTGCGCATCTATACGGCCGACCACGTGCTGATCGGCGAATTCGGCGAGGAGCACCGCGATTTCGTCCCGATCGAAAAGATCCCGGACATGATGAAGCAGGCAGTGCTGGCGATCGAGGACTCGCGCTTCTACGAACACAGCGGCATCGACTGGTTCCGCGCGTTCGGGGTGCTGCGCTCGAACGTGGTGCACGGATTTGGCGCAAGCGGCGGCTCGACCATCACCATGCAGGTGGCCCGCAACTTCTTCCTGTCGCGCGAAAAGGTCGCATCGCGCAAGCTCACCGAAGTGCTGCTCGCCTACAAAATCGAGAAAGCGCTCACCAAGGATCAGATCCTCGAGCTCTACATGAACCAGATCTACCTTGGACAGCGCTCGTTCGGCTTCTCCAGCGCGGCGCGTACCTACTTTGGCAAGACGCTGGACCAGCTGTCGGTGGCCGAAATGGCGATGCTGGCCGGCCTGCCGCAGAACCCGGCCCGCCACAACCCGGCGGTGAACCCCAAACGGGCGCGCGAACGCCAGCACGCCGTGCTGGGCCGCATGCATGACCTGAAATTCATCACCGACGAACAATACGAGAAGGCGCTGCACGAGACGCTGCGCGTGAACACCCGCGGCCAGGAATACGACGTGCATGCCGAGTACGTGGCCGAGCTGGCGCGCCAGCAGGTGTATGCCCAGTTCAAGGATGAGGCCTACACCCGCGGCATCTCCGTTACCACCACCATCGTCAAGGCGGACCAGCAGGCCGCCTACGAATCGCTGCGCCGCAACGTGCTCGCCTATGACCTGCGCCACGGCTACCGCGGGCCGGAAGCACGCATCGAGCTGCCGGCCGACCGCGAGGAGCGCGAGGATGCGATCGTCGAGGCGATCCAGAAGCGAGCGCAGAGCGACGGGCTGATCCCGGTGGTGGTGCTGTCGGCCTCGCCGTCGAAGGTGCAGGTGGAGAACGTGGACGGCGACGTCATCGACATCACCGGCGCCGGCCTGAAACTGGCCACCAACGCGCTGTCGGACAAGGCCAAGGACGCGGTCAGGCTGACGCCGGGCGCGGTGATCCGCATCTACCGCGAGAACGCCAAGGCCCCGTGGGCGATCAGCCAGGTGCCGCAGGTGGCGGCCGCATTCGTGGCGATGGACGCCGATACCGGCGCCTACCGCGCGATGGTCGGCGGTTTCGACTTCGGCCTGCAGAAGTTCAACCACGTCACCCAGGCGTGGCGCCAGCCGGGTTCTGGCATGAAGCCGTTCATCTATTCCGCCTCGCTCGACAAGGGCTATTCGCCCGGCACCATGATCCTGGATGAGCCGCTCGAGATGCCGGGCGAGGACGCCGGGAAGAACTGGACGCCGCAGAACGACGACGGCAAGTGGGATGGCCCGATCACCATGCGCAACGCGCTGGCCCACTCGAAGAACGTGGCCTCGGTGCGGCTGCTGCGCGCGATTTCGGTACCGTATGCGCACGAATACCTGGGCAAGTTCGGCTTTGACGAGGCACGCCAGCCGAAGAACTACACGCTGGCGCTTGGCACCGGCGCGGTCACGCCGCAGCAGATGGTGGGCGCGTATGCGATCTTCGCCAACGGCGGCTACAAGGTGCAGCCCTACCTGATCTCGAAGATCCAGGACGGCGACGGCAAAGTGCTGGCGGAGGTCAAGACGCCGGAAGCGCGCGTCGAAGACAACCGCGTGCTCGACCCGCGCAACGTGTTCGTCATGGACAGCATGCTGCACGACGTGGCCAAGTACGGCACCGGCGCCGAGGCGACCAAGCGCCTGGGCCGCAACGACATCGCCGGCAAGACCGGCACCACCAGCGACGCGATGGACGGCTGGTTCTCGGGCTACGGCGGCGGCGTGGTGGCGGTGGCGTGGATGGGTTACGACGAGCCGCGCTCGCTGGGCGGCAAGGAGTTTGGCGCCACGGTGGCGCTGCCGATCTGGATCGACTACATGCATGTGGCCCTGAACAAGCGTCCGGAGGAACAGCGCGCGGTGCCGGACGGCGTGGTCCGCGAGAACGACGACTGGGTGTACAGCGAGTTTGCAGAGACGCCGGAACTGAAGGGCATCGACATCGAGCAAGGCACCTTGCCGCAACCGGGCGACGCCGCCGCGCCTGCAGCGCCGCAGGCTGGCGCCGCGCCGGTCGCAACCTTGCCCGCGCCGGGGGGCCCTTCGCACCCGCTGGCGGTACCGCCCGCGCCGGCTGCGCCGGTACGGCCTCTGCCTCCCCCATCCGGCACACCCTGAAACAGAGGACCTCGAATGGCGTTCCAGATTGAGCACAAGCTGGTCATCGGCGTGGCGTCGAGCGCGCTGTTCGATCTCTCCGCCTCGCACCAGGTGTATCTGGACAGCGGCCCCGAGGAGTACCGCAAGTACCAGGAAGCGCACATCGACGAGATCCTGCCGCGCGGCGTGGCCTTCCCGTTCATCCGGCGCTTCCTGAACATCAACCGCCACTTCCCGCGCCAGGCGCCGGTGGAAGTGGTGCTCTTTTCGCGCAATTCGCCAGAGACCGGGCTGCGCGTGATGCGCTCGATCGCGCACTACGGCCTGGACATCACGCGCGCCAGCTTCATGAGCGGGAAGTCGCCCTACGCCTACCTGCCTGCGTTTAACGTGTCGCTGTTCCTGTCGGCGAACGAGGAAGACGTCAAGAACGCCATCGCCGCCGACTACCCGGCCGGGCTGGTGCTGCCCTCGCAGATCGTCGATGACGAGGCGGACGAGGAACTGCGCGTGGCGTTCGACTTTGACGGCGTGATCGCGGACGACGAGTCCGAGCTGGTGTTCAAGCGCGACGGCATCGACGAATTCCACGCGCACGAAACCCTGCACATGGCGCGCCCGCACCAACCGGGTCCGCTGGCCGACATGTTCCAGAAGCTGGCGCTGATGCAGCGTATGCAGGAACGCGAACAGCGGCGCGACCCGGCGTACAAGAAGATCGTGCGCATCGCGATCATCACCGCCCGCAGCGCGCCCGCGCACGAGCGCGTGGTCACCACGCTCAAGAGCTGGGGCGTGTCCGCCGACGAGACCTTCTTCCTGGGCGGGATGGACAAGGCGCGCGTGCTGTCGGTATTCAGGCCGCATATCTTCTTCGACGACCAGCTCACCCACCTGAAGTCCGCACCCGGCGGCACCATCCCGATGGTGCACGTGCCGTTCGGGATCGCCAACCGCCGTCCCGCGGCCTGACCCATGAGCCGCACCGGCCGCCTGTTCCAGCTGATGGACGCCCTGCGCGGCAATCGCCGCCCGGTGACGGCGGCGGCGCTGGCCGCGCAACTCGGCGTGTCCGAGCGCACGATCTACCGCGACATCCAGACCCTGGCGCAGCTCGGCGCCCCGGTGGACGGCTCGGCAGGCGTCGGCTACCTGCTGCGCAGCGGCTTCTTCCTGCCGCCCCTGATGTTCGACGCCGACGAACTCGAGGCGCTGGTGCTGGGCGCGCGCTGGGTCAAGCGCCAGGGCGACGAGGCGCTCGCGGCGGCGGCCAAGCGCGCGCTCGCCAAGATCGCCACTGCCACGCCAAGCGACCTGCGCGACCACATGGCCGAAATGAGCCTGTGGGTGCCGGTGCGCCAGCAGGCCGCGCCTTCCGATCGCTTCGTCGGCCCGGCGCGCGAAGCGATTCGGCGGCAGTTCAAACTACGCATCGACTACAGCGACGTGAACGGAACAACGTCGCAGCGCACGGTGTGGCCGTTCGCCCTGGCGTACTTCGAGGAGAGCCGTATTCTTGCTGCATGGTGCGAGTTGCGCGAAGCACTGCGCCACTTCCGCGTCGACCGGATCGGGCACGCGCAGCTGACTTCGGAACGCTATCCGCGCCCTCGCCACGAATTGTTGCGCCAGTGGCGAGCCGAGCTCGGAATCGAACAAGACTACTGACAAAAACTGTCACACCCTGCGCGTAGCATTGCTGCATCAACAACCCAGCAAGGAGACTGCGATGCACCTGTACTACCACCCCGTGTCGTCGAATGCCCGCCGCGTGACCATGGCTGCCCATCACCTGGGCATCAAGCTCGACCTGGTCGAGATCAACCTGGCCAGCGCGGCCGACCGGCGCCGGCTGGAAGAGGTCAACCCGAACAGCAAAATCCCGGTGCTGCTGGACGAGGACTTCGTGCTCACGGAGTCGTGCGCGATCATGCAATACCTGGCCGACTGCACGCCTGGCCAGACCGTCTACCCCGACGACCCGATTGCACGGGCCGACGTGAACCGCTGGATGTTCTGGGCCACCCAGCACTTCGCCCCGGCGATCGGCGTCATCGTGTGGGAAAACGTGTGGAAGAAGGTTGTGCACGGCATCGACACCGACCCGGTGGAGCTGGCGCGTGGCCAGCGCGACCTGGCCCGGTTCGCCACCGTGCTCGACGCCCACCTCGCGGACCGTCAGTGGCTGTGCGGCGATGCGGTCACGCTGGCCGACTACGCAATGGCCGCGCCCATGATGTACCTGGAGCGCGCCAACGTGCCGCTCACCCAGTACCAGCACATCATGGCCTGGTTCGGCCGCGTGCAGGACCTGCCGGCATGGCGGCACACCACCGCCGTGTTCTAGTGCGTGCCCGGGGCGCTCTTGTGCAGCTGCGCAAAGCGCGTCCCGAAATACAGGATGAACAGGTAGCAGGCCGCCGGCACAATGAACGACGGCTGCAGGCCCACATGGTCGGCCAGCGCGCCCTGCGCAAACGGCACCAGCGCGCCACCCACGATGGCCATGCACAGCACGCCCGAGCCCTGGCCGGTCAGTCGGCCAAGGCCGTGCAGCCCCATGCTGAAGATGGTCGGGAACATGATCGAGTTGCACAGCCCGACAGCGACGATCGCGGCCATCGCCAGCGGCCCATGCCCGAACACCGCCACCAGCACCAGCACGATGGCGCCGGCCGCGTTGACCGCCAGCGCCTTGCCCGGGCTGACCGAGCGCATGACGGCAAAGCCAATGAATCGCCCCAGCAGCGCGCCGCCCCAGTAAAAGCTGACGTAATGCGCGGCCTGTGCGTGCGACAGCCCGGCGATATCCGGCTCGCCCAAAAAGCTGACCAGGAAGCTGCCGATGCTCACCTCGCCGCCCACGTACAGGAAGATCGCGACCGCGCCCAGCACCAGGTGGGGATGCGCCCACAGCGAGCCGCCGCCCGAAACCGCGGCGTCATGCTCGTGCCTGATCTTCGGCAGCCGCGCCAGGCCAAACAGCACCGCAAGCAGCGCAAGTGCCGCGGCCAGGCTCAGATACGGTCCCTGCACGCTGGCAGCGCCACCGGCAGCGGCGCCCGCCGCCGACAGGATCAGGAGCCCGCCCACCTGCGGTCCGACCGTGGTGCCGAGCGAATTGAAGGCCTGGGTGAGCGTCAGGCGGCTGGACGCCGAACGCGCCGGCCCGAGCACCGTGACGTAGGGATTGGCCGCCACCTGCAGGATGGTGATGCCGCTTGCCAGCACGAAGAACGCGAACAGGAACAGCGCATACCCGCTTTGCGCCGCCGGGTAGAACAGCGCGCAGCCGCAGGCGGCGATCAACAGGCCGGTAACGGCGCCGCGCTGGTAGCCGATGCGCCGGATCAGCATCCCGGCCGGCAGCGACACGATGAAGTAGGCGCCGAAGAAGCAGAACTGCACCAGCATCGCCTGCATGTAGCTCAGCGTGTAGATGCCCTTCAGGTGCGGGATCAGGATGTCGTTCAGCGAAGTCAGGAGACCCCACATGAAAAACAGGATGGTGACGATGACCAGCGGTCCCGTATTCGTGGCCGATGCCTCGCCAGGCTGGGCCAGCGGCGGCGTGTGAGCCGTCTGCTCCATGGTGTCTCCGGTGATATGTAGTTTTAATACAAGGTGCTCGACAGTATAGCCATAATCCGCTTGCCGGGAATAGCAGCACGGCGGCGGGCGCCATCCCCTTCGTCTATAATTGACAACCGATCCGCTGATAGTTTTCACCTGCTGCATGCCGTTCGATCTCAAAAAACATCTCCCCAAATCCGGACAACGCTTCGCCCTGCCCACCCTGTACGGCTCATCGGACGCCTACGCGCTCGCGGTCGCGGGCCAGGAACTCAAGGCGAAAAAGGAGATGCTGACCGTGGTCGTGGCCAATGCCAGCGATGGCCAGCGCCTGCTCGACGAGATCGCGTGGTTCGCAGAGAACAAGCTGTCGTGCCACCTGCTGCCCGACTGGGAGACGCTGCCCTACGACGCTTTCTCGCCGCACCAGGACCTGGTGTCCGAACGCCTGGCGACGCTGCACGAGATCCGCAACGGCCAGTGCGACGTGCTCGTGGTGCCGGCATCCACCGCGCTGGTGCGGCTTGCGCCGCCGTCGTTCCTGGCCGCGTACACGTTCTTCTTCCGGCAGGGCGAGCGGCTCGACGAAGCGAAACTGAAGGCGCAGCTCACGCTGGCCGGTTACACCCACGTCTCGCAGGTGATGTCGCCGGGCGAATACTCGGTGCGCGGCGGCCTGATCGACCTGTTCCCGATGGGCTCGCCCCTGCCCTACCGCATCGACCTGTTCGGCGACGAGATCGAGACCATCCGCACCTTCGACGCCGACACGCAGCGTTCGCTGTACCCGGTGAAGGAAGTGCGGCTGCTGCCCGGCCGCGAGTTCCCGATGGACGAGCAGTCGCGCACGGCGTTTCGCGGCCGCTGGCGCGAGCGCTTCGAGGGCGACCCGACCCGCTCACCGATCTACCGCGACATCGGCAACGGCATCGCTCCCGCCGGCATCGAGTACTACCTGCCGCTGTTCTTCGACGAGACCGCGACCTTGTTCGACTACCTGCCGCAGGAGGCGCCACTGGCGTTCGTGGGCGACATCGATGCCGCCATCCAGCGCTTCTGGCTCGACACCGAATCGCGCTACCGCTTCCTGAAGGCCGACCGCGAACGCCCGATCCTGCCGCCGGAAGAGATCTTCCTCTCGGCCGAGCAGTTCTTCACCCGCGCCAAGCCGCACGGCCGCTGGGCCATCACGCGCGACGCGGGTGGCCAGGCATCCGAGCTGTCCGCGCCGATCCCCGACATCGCCGTCAACCGCCGACTGGAAGATCCGCTCGCGAACCTGCGCTCGTACCTGATGCGCACCCAGACGCGGGTGATGATCTGCGCCGAATCGAACGGCCGGCGCGAAACGCTGCAGCAGTACTTCAACGAATACAAGCTCGACCTCGGCTCGGTCGAGAACTACGAGGACTTCCGCACTTCAAGCGCCAAGGTGGCGCTGGGCGTGGCGCCCCTGCAGGCCGGCTTCGAGCTGTCCGAGGCGTCGAGCGGGGAGCTCGTCTTCATCACCGAGACCGAGCTGTACGCCGGCGCCGGCCGCCGCGCCGGCCGCAAGAAGCAGGAGGCCGCCAGCCAGGTCGAGTCGATGGTGCGCGACCTGTCGGAGCTCAAGATCGGCGACCCGGTGGTGCATATCAACCACGGCATCGGCCGCTACCTGGGCCTGGTCAGCATGGACCTGGGCGAAGGCGAGACCGAGTTCCTGCACCTGGAGTACGCCAAGGACGCCAAGCTCTACGTGCCGGTCTCGCAGCTGCACGTGATCTCGCGCTATTCCGGCGCCTCGCCAGAAGACGCGCCTTTGCATGCGCTGGGCTCCGGCCAGTGGGACAAGGCCAAGCGCAAGGCCGCCGAACAGGTGCGCGACACCGCGGCCGAGCTGCTCAACCTGTACGCGCGCCGCGCCGCGCGCCAGGGCCACGCCTTCCAGTACTCGTCCGTGGACTATGAAAACTTCGCGCAGAGTTTCGGCTTTGACGAGACGCCCGACCAGGCGGAAGCGATCAACAACGTCATCAAGGACATGACCTCGGGGCACCCGATGGACCGGCTGGTGTGCGGCGACGTTGGCTTCGGCAAGACCGAGGTGGCGCTGCGCGCGGCGTTCATTGCGGTCATGGGCGGCAAGCAGGTCGCCATCCTGGCGCCGACCACGCTGCTGGCCGAGCAGCACGCGCAGACCTTTGCCGACCGCTTTGCCGACTGGCCGGTACGCATCGCCGAGCTGTCGCGCTTCAGGACCGGCAAGGAAGTGAACAACGCGATCAAGGGCATGGCCGACGGCACGCTCGACATCGTGATCGGCACCCACAAGCTGCTCTCGCCGGACGTGAAGTTCGACCGCCTGGGCCTGGTCATCATCGACGAGGAGCACCGCTTCGGCGTACGCCAGAAAGAGGCGCTCAAGGCCCTGCGCGCCGAGGTGGACGTGCTCACGCTCACCGCAACCCCGATCCCGCGCACGCTGGGCATGGCCCTGGAAGGCCTGCGCGACTTTTCGATTATCGCCACCGCGCCGCAAAAGCGCCTGGCGATCAAGACGTTTGTGCGCACCGAGGACGGCTCCGTCATCCGCGAGGCCTGCCTGCGTGAACTCAAGCGTGGCGGCCAGATCTACTTCCTGCACAACGAGGTGGAAACCATCGAGAACCGCCGCGCCATGCTGCAGGAGCTGCTGCCCGAGGCGCGCATCGGCGTGGCCCACGGCCAGATGCACGAGCGCGACCTGGAAAAGGTGATGCGCGACTTCGTGGCGCAGCGCTTCAACATTTTGCTGTGCACGACCATCATCGAGACCGGCATCGACGTGCCGACCGCGAACACCATCATCATGCACCGCGCCGACAAGTTCGGCCTGGCCCAGCTGCACCAGCTGCGCGGGCGCGTGGGCCGCTCGCACCACCAGGCGTATGCCTACCTGCTCGTGAACGACGTCAACGGCCTGACCAAGCAGGCGCAGCGCCGGCTGGACGCGATCCAGCAGATGGAAGAACTGGGCAGCGGCTTCTACCTGGCCATGCACGACCTGGAGATTCGCGGCGCCGGCGAAGTGCTGGGCGAGAACCAGTCGGGCGAGATGCTGGAAGTGGGCTTCCAGCTGTATTCGGACATGCTCAACGAGGCCGTGCGCGCGCTCAAGGCGGGCCGCGAGCCGGACATGAGCGCCCCGCTGTCGTCCACCACCGAGATCAACCTGCACGTGCCGGCCCTGCTGCCGTCGGATTTCTGCGGCGACGTGCACGAGCGGCTGTCGATCTACAAGCGGCTGGCCAACTGCGAAAGCCAGGACAAGATCGACGACATGCAGGAAGAGCTCATCGACCGCTTCGGCAAGCTGCCGGACGCGGTGAAAGCATTGATCGAAACGCACCGGCTGCGCATTCTCGCCAAATCCGTCGGCATCAACAAGATCGACGCGCACGGCGAGGCAGCGAGCCTGCACTTCATCGAAAAGCCGCCGGTCGACCCGATCAAGATCATCACGCTGGTCCAGAAGAACCGCCACATCAAGCTGGCGGGCCAGGACAAGCTGCGCATCACGGCCAACATGCCGGACCTGGGCGCGCGCGTGAACCAGGTCAAGCAAACCATCAAACAACTACTGACGTAAACACATGAAGATGAATCTGGTCCTGCAGGGACCGCAGGCCGACCAGGCGCGGCTCGAACAAATCGCGGCCATCGCCCGGCCGGCACACATCACCGTCCTTGGCCCCCGAGCGATCCGCTGCGAGGATGTCGAGCACGCACACGAGATCCGCGAGGCGGTGCAGGAAGCCGCATTCGCGGCGCAGGTGGACGCAACCTTCATCCGGGCCGGCCGCACGCTGGCCGACTTCTCGCTGCTGGCGATGGACATGGACTCCACGCTCATCACGATCGAGTGCATCGACGAGATCGCGGACATGCAGGGCCTGAAGCCGCAGGTGGCCGAAATCACGGAAGCGGCCATGCGCGGCGAGCTCGATTTCTCGGCCAGCCTGACGCGCCGCGTGGGGCTGCTCAAGGGGCTGGACGTGGGCGCGCTGCAGCGCGTGTACGACGAGCGGCTGCGCGTGTCGATGGGCGGCGAAGCGATGCTCGAGGCGGTGAAGGCCGCGGGCATCAGGACGCTGCTGGTATCGGGTGGCTTTACCTTCTTTACCGAGCGGCTGAAGGCGCGGCTGGGCCTGGACTACACACACGCCAACGTGCTGGAAGCGGAAGGCGGCTGCCTGACGGGCCGCGTGGTGGGCGGCATCGTGGACGCGGACGAAAAGATGCGCACGGTGCAGCGCATCTGCGCCGAACTGGGCGTGCCGACCAGCCGCGCGATCGTGATGGGCGACGGCGCCAACGACCTGAAAATGATGGGCGTGGCCGGGCTGTCGGTGGCGTTCCGCGCCAAGCCAGTGGTGCGGGCGCAGGCCGACGTGGCGCTCAATTTCTGCGGACTGGACGGCTTGCTCAACGTGCTGGCGTAAGCCGCGCAAGGATCCGTAGGGTGGGCAGGTTCTCCTGCCTACGCGTCCAAGAAAAGCTTGCGTCGCCTGAACGCGTGGGCGGGGGACCCGCCCACCCTACGAAACCCCGATGGAGTCGCGTGCGATCAAGCCCTGTTCAAAAGTTTCGGTTAGGCTCGCACCTGTAACAAGCTGTAATTCTCCAGCAAAAGTTCCGCGAAGTTCTTATAGTGGGAACATCAGGAGGACCGTTCATATGAAAGCCCTACTTATTGCCGTTGCGCTGGCGAGCCTTGCAGGTTGCGCAACCCAGCCGCAGTATGCATACAATCCGCGCTATGCCGATCCGAATGGCTGGCAGACCGTGTCCGTGACGCCAGTTCCGCCCGGCACTGGCGCGCGCATGGCCGCGTCGGGCGAATCGAACGTGACCGTCACCGAGATGGCGCCGGCCGTCACGAACGTGCCCGCTTACGTCGCGCCGCCGACGACCATCGTCCAGCAGCCCGTGTACGTCGCCCCGCCGGTGTACGCCCCGGCCCCCGTGTACGCGGCCCCGAGTCCCTACTACTGGTGGCCGCCGATCTCGATCGGCCTGGGCTTCTCGTGGAGCCACTGGAGCGGTGGCGGCCACGGTGGGGGCTGGCACGGTGGCGGCCGCGGTGGTGGCGGCTGGCATCATCGCTAAAACCGTTCCTCAGCAGCAAAGCAAGGCCGGCGCAAGCCGGCTTTGTTTTGGCCGTCGCTCAGCAAATTTGCACCATAATGGTGCAAAGTTTCCCATGTTTACCTCACATTGCTTACACGCATCTTACAGCTGGTGACATGCGCGCCACATGGTGCGTTGCAACGAAACTAACAATTGCTGTTGCCTAATTGCGATCCTACAATGGACCGAACGATTGGCGCTCCGGCTCGCCCCGGGTCCAACGTCGCGGCACAACAAAAAACACACTACGGAGACAGCAAATGAATTTCAAGTTGAAAGCATTGGTTGCAGGTGTAGCACTGGGTTTTTCGATGTCGGGCATGGCCGCCGAGGCCATCAGGATCGGGGTCTCCGGTCCGTTCACGGGCGGCTCGGCGCCAATGGGTACGTCGATGCGCGACGGTGTGCGCCTCGCGGTCGCTGAAATCAATGCCAAGGGCGGCGTGTTGGGCCGCAAGATCGAACTGATTGAACGCGACGACGAAGCCAAGAACGAGCGCGGCGTGCAGATCGCGCAGGAGCTGATCAACAAGGAGCACGTGGTCGCCACCGTCGGCTACATCAACACCGGCGTGGCGCTGGCCTCGCAGCGCTTCTATCAGCAGGCCAAGATCCCGGTCATGAACAACGTGGCCACCGGTTCGATCGTCACCAAGCAGTTCGAGAAAGAGCCGCAGAACTTCGTCTTCCGCAACTCGGCCAACGACAGCATCCAGTCCGAGATGATCGCGCGCGAAGCCGTGGACAACCGCAAGTTCAAGAAGGTCGCGATCCTCGCGGACTCCACGAACTACGGCCAGCTCGGCCGCCAGGACCTGGAGAAGGCGCTCGACAAGCGCGGCATCAAGCCGGTCACCGAAGAGAAGTACAACATCGGCGACGTGGACATGACCGCGCAGCTGCTCAAGGCCAAGCAGGCCGGCGCCGAGGTCGTGCTCACCTACGGCATCGGGCCCGAGCTGGCGCAGATCGCCAACGGCATGGAGAAGATCGGCTGGCACGTGCCCATCATCGGCAGCTGGACGCTGGCGATGGCCAACTTCATCGACAACGCCGGCAAAAACGGCGAAGGCACCCGCATGCCGCAGACCTTCATCCAGGACGGCGACACGCCCAAGCGCAAGGCCTTCATCGACACTTACCTTAAGACCTACAACCCGCAGGGCGGGCGCATGCCGTCGGCCGTGTCGGCAGCCCAGGGCTACGACTCGGTCTACCTGCTGGCCGCGGCCATCAAGCAGGCCGGCTCCACCGAAGGCCCGAAGATCGCCGCCGCGCTCGAGAACCTGCACGACAAGCTGGAAGGCGTCGTCACCACCTACAACAAGCCATACAGCCACACCGACCACGAGGCCATCAACTTCGAGAACACCAAGTTCGGCGAAGTGCGCGGCGGCCGCGTCGTGCTGGCCAAGTAAAGCATCCGTAGCAATGCTGTGCAGTGGCCGGTCTTGATTCCAAGGCTGGCCATTTTTCTGTTGACGGAAGGCGCACGCGCGCCCTTCCCTTTGGTGGAAAACGATGGATATCCTTTTGCAGCTGGTCTTTTCGGGGATCGCGCTCGGCATGATTTACGCCGTCATCGCGTTCGGTTACCAACTCACTTTCGCTACTTCCGGCACTCTTAACTTCGGCCAGGGCGAGGCGCTGATGCTCGGCGCGCTGGTCGGCCTGTCCGTGGTTGGCACGATCCACGGCGGCCCTTACATGAGCTACTGGCTGATGATCCCGCTAGTGGTGCTGTTCGGCGCCCTGCAGGGCGTGTTCGTCGAATGGATCGGCGTGCGGCCCGCGATCCGCATCAAGTCCGAATTCGGCTGGATCATGTCCACCATCGCGCTGGCGATCATCTTCAAGAACGTGGCCGAAAACATCTGGGGCAAGGACGTGCTGCCCTTCCCTTCGCCGCTCTCGTCCGAGCCGATTCACGTGATGGGCGCGAACGTGCAGCCGATGCAGCTGTTGGTCATCGTCGGGGCGCTTGCCATCATGGCGGCCGTCGAGATCTTCAACCGCAAGTCGATCTACGGCAAGGCCGTGGTCGCCACCTCCAATGACCGTGACGCGGCGGGCCTCATGGGCATCAACACGCGCCTGGTCATCACGTTTTCGTACGCGCTGTCCTCGGCCACGGCGGCGTTTGCCGGCGTGCTGGTTGCGCCGCTCACGCTCACCAGCGCGAACATGGGCGCATCGCTCGGGCTGAAAGCGTTCGCGGTGGCGATCATCGGCGGCCTGACCTCGGGCATGGGCGCGATCGTCGGCGGCATCATCCTCGGCATCGCCGAGACCGCGGCGGGTTTCTACATTTCGACCGGCTACAAGGACGTGCCGGGCCTGGTGCTCCTGCTGCTGGTGCTGGCCGTGAAGCCCTCTGGCCTGTTCGGCAAGGCCGCGATCAAGAAGGTGTGAGCATGAAGAAGACATTTTTCATCGGCCTGGCGGCCGTCGCCGCGCTCGCGGCCTTCCCGCAGTTCGTCACCAACCCGTACTACGTCCACCTGGTCGAGACCATCCTGATCTACGCGATCCTGCTGTTCGGTCTGGACATCGTGGTCGGCTACACCGGCCAGGTGTCGCTTGGCCATGCCGGCCTGTTCGGCGTGGGCTCGTACATCACGGGCGTGCTGATCATGAAGTACAACCTGGCGTGGTACCTCGCCGTCCCGGCCAGCATCGGCGGCACCGCGCTGTTCGGCGTGGTCCTGGCCCTGCCTGCGTTGCGCGTGACCGGCCCTTACCTGGCCATGGTGACGCTGGCCTTTGGCACCATCATCCAGATCCTCATCAACGAGATGACGGACCTGACCAACGGCGCGATGGGCATCACCCTGTCCAAGCCCGAGATGTTCGGCAAGGTGCTGGACGAGACAAGTTACTTCTACATGGTGGCGGCGTTCATGCTGCTTTCGCTGCTGGTGGTGCACCGCATGCTCAAGTCGCACCTGGGGCGCGCGTTCGAAGCGCTGCGCGACAGCCCGATCGCCTCGGACTGCATGGGCGTGTCGGTGTACCGCTACAAGGTGTACGCCTTTGTCATCAGCGCGGGCTTTGCGGGCCTGGCCGGCAGCCTGTACTCGTATTCCGAGCAGTACATCTCGCCCAACACCTACAACTTCGAGCTGACCATCCTGTTCCTGCTGGCGGTGATCATGGGCGGGCGCAAGACCCGCTCGGGCGCCATGATCGGCGCGGTGATCGTGGTGATGCTCCCCAGCCTGCTGCAGGACGTGGGGCTGTTCCGCCAGATCGCCGTGGTCGCGGCCGTGCTGGCCGTGATCGGATCGGCGGTGGCGCTGGCCCGCAAGCGCACCACGGCGCGCGGCGTGGTGGTGCCGCTGGTTGCCACGGTCGGTATGGCGGTGCTGGCCTACCGCATCGACAACATGGTGGACTGGCGCCTGACGATCTTCGGCCTGATGACGCTGTTCGTCGTGTACTACCTGCAGGACGGCATCGTGGGCTACTTCCGCAGCCTGTTCAACCGCAGCGTGCGGCACACGCGCTCGGTCGCGGCGGGCCAGGCCGACCCGTTTGAGGGTGTCAAGCATGACGGCGCCGGCGGCGACCTGCTGCGCGCCGACCAGGTGCTGATGCAGTTCGGCGGCCTGAAGGCGCTCAACCAGGTCGACCTGGCGGTGCGGCGCGGCTCGGTGCACGGCCTGATCGGCCCGAACGGCTCGGGCAAGAGCACGATGATGAACGTCCTGACCGGCATCTACAAGCCAACCGCGGGCAAGGTGGAGTTCGCGGGCGCCGCGATCACCGGCCGCACGCCGTCGCAGATCGCGCTGGGCGGCATCGCCCGCACCTTCCAGAACGTGCAGCTGTTTGGCGAGATGACGGCCACCGAGAACGTGCTGGTCGGCCTGCACCACACGTTCGATTCGAACATCGCGGACGTGATGCTGCATACGCCTCGCGTGAAACGCGAAGAGCTGGCCGCTCGGGCACGGGCTGCGGCGATCCTCGAGTTCGTGGGCCTGTCCGAACTGGCCAACGAGGAGGCGCGCAATCTCCCGTACGGCAAGCAGCGCCTGCTCGAAATCGGCCGCGCGCTTGCGCTCAGCCCGCGCCTGCTGCTGCTGGACGAGCCGGCTGCCGGCCTGACCGCACCGGACATCCGCGAGCTGATGGCCATCATCCGCAAGATCCGCGACCACGGCATCACCATCATCCTGATCGAGCACCACATGGACGTGGTGATGTCGATATCGGACACCGTGACCGTGCTCGACTTCGGCCAGAAGATCGCCGAGGGCGCGCCCGCCAGGGTGCAGGCCGATCCCAAGGTGATCGAAGCCTACCTGGGCGGGGCCAGCGAAGCCGAGCCGCCTGCCGCCGCGGCCGTGTAAGGAGAACAGCATGCTATCGATTCAAAACCTGCAAGCAGCCTACGGCAAGGTCGAAGTCCTGCACGGGATTTCGCTCGATGTCCCCAAAGGCAAACTCGTCACCCTGATCGGTTCGAACGGAGCCGGAAAGACCACCACCATGCGCGCGATCTCGGGCATGATCCGGCCAAAGGCGGGCACCGTCACGCTGGACGGGCGCGACATCACGGGCATGGACTCGCACCGCATCGCGCGCGCGGGCCTGGCGCACTCGCCCGAGGGCAGGCGCGTGTTCGCGACCATGAGCGTGACCGACAACCTGCTCCTGGGCGCCTTCCCGCGCTTTACCGGCGCGCGCCCGAAAGGCGACGTGCAGCACGACCTGGAACGCGCCATGGACCTGTTCCCGCGCCTGAAGGAGCGCCGCAACCAGCTGGCGGGCACGCTGTCGGGCGGCGAGCAGCAGATGCTGGCCATGGCACGCGCGGTGATGCTCAACCCCGAAGTGGTGCTGCTGGACGAGCCCTCGATGGGGCTGGCGCCGATCCTGGTGGACGAGGTGTTCCGCATCATCACGCGCCTGAAGCAGCAGGGCGTGACCATGCTGCTGGTGGAGCAGTTCGCACAGGCGGCGCTGAATGTGGCCGACTACGGCTACGTGCTGGAGAACGGCAGCATTTCGCTGCATGGACCGGCCGACAGGCTGCGCAACGACCCCAAGGTGGTGGCCGCCTACCTTGGCGGCGCGCACGCGCACTGACGGCTTCGTGGTGCAGCATACGGCGTTCAGCAGGCGCGACTTCGCCGCGGCAGTCGCGGTGGTCTTCATCTGGGGCACGAACTTCATTGCGATGAAGTTCGGCCTGCGCGAACTCACGCCCTTCCAGCTTGGCGCCGGGCGTTACTTGTTCGCCGCGCTGCCATTGGCGCTCCTGGTGCGTCCGCCCAAAATGGCGCCCAAGTGGCTGGTGCTGTATGGCCTGTTCCAGGGCGTTGGCCAGTTCGGCTTCCTGTTCATGTCACTGCGGGTGGGCATGTCGGCCGCGCTCGCGTCGGTGCTGATGCAAACCCAGGTGTTCTTCACCGCCCTGTTTGGCCTTGCCACCCTGCGCGAGCCGGTTGGCACCCCGCTCAAGCGCGGGCTGTCACTGGCCGCGCTGGGGCTGGCCTGCTTCATCGCCAGCTACGCGGGCACAAACGGCGCCAACACCACCACGCCCGCCGGCTTCGTCCTGGCGCTGTGCGCGGCCGCGATGTGGGCGGCATCGAACATTGTGGTGCGGCGCGCGCAGCACGCCACGCCGCAGTTCGAGGTGATCCCGTTCATGGTGTGGAGCTGCCTCGTGCCGGTGGTGCCGTTCGTGCTGCTCTCGCTGGCGTTCGATCCGGGCGGCAGCAGCTGGGACCCGGCGCGCCTGTCGTGGAAGGCATGGGTGGCGCTGGCCTATCTCGGCTGGTGCGCGACCATTTTCGCGTATGCGCTATGGACCGGGCTGCTCAAGCGCCACCCCGCCAACCGCGTCGCCCCGTTCAGCCTGGGGGTGCCGCTGGTCGGGATTTCGGCGGGCATGCTGGTGCTCGGCGATTCGATCAGCGCATGGCAGTGGGCGGGCGTGGTGCTGCTTGGGGCGGCGCTGGCGTCGGTGATTTTTGGTTCATCGCGCGGACGCGTTTAGGATATGCCGTCGTTCCGGCGCAGGCCGGAACCCATGCTGACTTCGCAGCACCACACTGTCGGCGACTCCGGATCTTCAGCATGGGTCGCGGCTTGCGCCGGGACGACGAGGGTTGGCGCTAGCTCATCCCAAACAGGTCGTGCGCGTCCAGCAGCGCGTAGGTGATGTCCGGATTGCGGTCCAGGCAGCGCCGGATCGCGGCCGGCACCGACTGCCGCAGCTTCTTGCACAGCCCCGGCTTGTGCTCGAACACGATGATGATGCCGCGCACCGTGCGCACTTCGTTCGGCCCCGGCTCGATGCGCAGCGCAGCCCCGATGTGCGAGCGCACCAGCTCCTGCACATGCAGAAGGTCTTCGTAGGTCGAGATGCGCTCGATGCGCGCCAGCAGCCGCTGCTCCTCGTTGCGCGTGATGCGCAGCGGGCGATAGTCGCCGTTCGGGTCGGCCAGCAGCTTCTCGCGCTCGCAATCGCAAGCGCCAGGCGGACATTCGTTTCGGATCGGGAAAGGTAGCTGCTGCAAGGGCCGGCTCACAGTGTGCTCAGGTTGATGGATCGATTGTACATGGGCATCGCCTCACGCGCTCGGGTTGGGATCAACGTCGGTGGCCCGCGCCAGCAGGTCCGTCATGCGCTTCCAGTGCGAGCCCTTCCAGTACACGCGGCCGCAGCAGTCGCAGGTGGTAAATTCGTCATGCTGCGCGCGTACCGCCGGCGGCAGCTGGTCGGCCACGCTGGCCTTGTCCACCGCGCGCACCGGCAGGTTACAGTGCAGGCACAGCGCGAACGGCTGCACGCTGGCGGAAAGGTCGAGCCGGTCGAACAGCTCGCGCAGCTGCGCCTCCGGCTTGAGCGCGTGGATATAGCAGCCGTGCGTGATCGTGCGCCGCTTGAGCAGCTCGCGGTCGCGCGTGAGCACCACCCTGCCCTCGCGCGCGGCCAGTTCCGCGATCTCGTCATCGTGGATGTGGTTGTCGTACACGGTGTCGAACCCGGCCATGCGCAGGAAGCGCGCCAGGCCGCCCAGGTGGGCGTCGGCTACAAAGCGCAGCCGGCGCAGCGGCCGCTCGCGCACGCGCAGCAGCGGCGTGATGTCGAACGCTTCGAACTTGGGATAGGCGGCGATGCGGTCGCCGGCCTCGATCAGCCGCTCGAACGTGCTGGACTCGCCGTTGACGAGCACCAGTTCGACCTCGGTGTGCGGCACGCCCAGCGCCTCGATCATGTGCTTGGTGGTGGCCGCGCGCGCGCAGTGCGCGGCAAATTCGCGCCCGCGCCGCTCGCGCGGCAGGAAATCGTTCAGCTCCTCATAAAAACGGAAGGTCGCCATCACCATGCCGGAAGTATGGCATTTCCAGGCAAAGCCTGTCCGGCCTGCGCGTGCAGCAAGGTGAGCGCGTTGGGCACGGCCGCGCCGGAAGCGGTGTTATCGAAGATGCACCAGACAGTACGGCCCGCCGCCACATGCTCGGCCATGTCGGCGGCCAGGGCCGTCAGGTAATCGTCCGGGTAGGATGAGTAATAGACGCGCGGGCTGCCGTGCAGGCGCGCATAGATGGTGGAGGTGGTCGGCACGTGCGGGCCATGCTGTCCTGCCGGCGGATCGGCGATCACGCGGGTGATGGCGCGCTCGCGCAGCAGGTCGGTGGCGCCATCCGTGAACCAGCTCGGGTGACGTGCCTCGCACGCGACCATGCAGTCGAACGTGGCCTGCAGGCGCGCAAAGAAGTCTTCCGCCACGCGCGCATCGAACGCGAGCCTGGGCGGCAGCTGGACCAGCACACAGCCGAGCTTGTTGCCCAGCGCCCCGGCTTCGCCGGCGAACCGGTCCAGCATTGCCTCTGCCCCGCACAGCCGCGCATCGTGTGTGATCGTGCGCGGCAGCTTGACCGAAAAGCGAAAGCCGTCCGGCACCGCTCCTGCCCAGCGTTCGTAGGTCTGGGCGCGGTGGGGGCGATGGAACGACGAGTTGATTTCCGCGACCGGGAATACGGACGCGTAGCGCTGCAGGTGTGTCCCTTCGGCCGGGAACGCCGCCTGCGCATCTTTCGGAAGAGTCCAGCCGGCACAGCCGATCAGGCGCATGGCGGGCGGTGCGACGTCAGCATTGTTCATTCCAAGAATGTTTCATTTAGGAACACAAAGTTTATCTGTAAGGCAATTTGAGGGGCGCGCGATAGGATCGCTGCGCTGGACCTGCCGTACAATATGAAGAACGCATGTAGTTGCAAAGGAGGAATCATGAGCGACCCGCTTCATATCGTCTGCCCCCACTGCGACGCGGTCAACCGTGTCGCGCAAGCGCGCCTGGGCGACAAACCAACCTGCGGCAAGTGCAGCCAGCCGCTGTTCACCGCCCATCCGGTGGACGTGAGCAGCGAACGTTTCAACAAGCACATCAGCCGCAGCGATATTCCCGTGCTGGTCGACTTCTGGGCGGCGTGGTGCGGCCCGTGCAAGATGATGGCGCCCGCGTACGCGCAGGCCGCCCAGCGGCTGGAGCCGAACGTGCGTCTGCTGAAGGTCGATACCGAAGCCTCGCAGGACCTGGCGGCGCGTTTTGGCATCCGCAGCATCCCCACCCTTGCCCTGTTTGCCGGCGGGCGTGAGGTGGCGCGTCAGGCTGGCGCGATGGATGCCGGCAGCATCGTGGCGTGGACGCAGCAGGCCGCCGCGCGCGCCGGTTGACGCGGCGCGCTGTTATCGGAACGTTATCCTGGCTGCTACAATGAGGCCGTGGCCGGGCCGACGCCCGGAAGGAGCATTCATGTCGCAGCAACTGATCCTGGACAGTGGTCTGGAAGACGCCAAGCAGCTGGCGCGCATCCTCTATCTTGCGCACGGCATCTCATTCATCTTCTCCCTCGGCATGCTGTCGTTCCTGCCGCTGATCGTCAACTACCTCAAGCGGCCCGAAACGGCTGGCACGTTGGTGTACAGCCACCACACCTGGATGATCCGCTCGTTCTGGATCTACATCCTGTGCATGGCCCTGGCGGTAATCCTGGCCTTCACCTTCTTCGGCATCCCGCTTGCCGGCCTGCTCGCGGTGGGCGCCTGGATCTGGAAAGCCTATCGCCTGATCCGCGGTTTCATCGACCTGAACAACAACCGCTCGATGCCCGTGTAATGATTTTCAGCAAGGCGTAGTTTGCCTGGCTGGAATACTGTCCCGGAGTGAGCATCACGACACCGGGGCGAACGATGAAATCCGTGCAGCAGGAAGTTGACGAGCGCAGCAATCTGGCCGGCACCAACAAGTTCGAGCTGCTGCTGTTCCGCCTTGGCGCGGACGCGCGTTCCCAGCGTAGCGAGCTGTTCGGCATCAACGTCTTCAAGATCCGCGAGATCGTCGCCATGCCCGAGATCACGGCAGTGGCTGGCGCGCCCGCGCATGTGCTGGGGGTGGTCAACCTGCGCGGGCAGATCATCCAGGTGCTGGACCTGCCCGGCATCACCGGCTGCAAGCCGCAGACGGGACTGAACATCATGCTGGTGACCGAGTTCGCGCGCACCACCCAGGCGTTCGCGGTCGAGAGCGTGGAAGAGATCGTGCGGCTGGACTGGGGCCAGGTGCTCTCGTCCGAACACAGTGCCGGCTCGGGCATGGTGACCAGCATCGCGCGCCTGCAGGACGAGCACGGGGCACCGCCGCGGCTGGCGCAGGTGCTGGACGTGGAAACCATCCTTCGCAACCTGACCGAGTCGGACCGGATGGACGTCAATCCGCAGACGATCGGCGCGAGGATCCGCATCAAACCGGGTGCGGTGGTGCTGGCCGCGGACGATTCGGTGGTCGCACGCGCACTCATCGAACAAGGGCTGGAGGCGATGGGCCTGCCCTTCATCATGACCAAGACCGGCAGGGAGGCGTGGGACCAGTTGAGCGCCATAGCGGCCAGCGCCGAGGCCGAGGGCAAGACGGTTTACGACAAGGTGGCGCTGGTGGTGACGGACCTGGAGATGCCGGAGATGGACGGATTCACGCTGACCCGCAACATCAAGAAGCAGGCGCGCTTCGCGGACATGCCCGTGGTGATCCATTCCTCGCTGTCGGGCACCACCAACGAGGAGCACGTGCGCTCGGTGGGGGCGGATGCGTACGTGGCCAAGTTCTCGGCGGAGGACCTGGCGGCGACCATCCGGCGCATACTGCAACGGCAGGCCATGGCCACCTGACCCTCGTCCCGGCGTGCGCCGGGACGACGTGCTTGCGGGAGCTTAGGCAACGAGCAGATCAACCACGCCCTGCTGCGCGATACCAACCAGCTGCACCGGCGCGCCAGTATCGTCATGTGCCTGCTCGAACCGCGCCAGGTCCAAGCCAAGCCAGTCGAGCGTCCCATTTTCGGCCACGAACCCGGTGCCCGGCGTCCCCGTGCCGCCCTTGGCGCCCGGGTTCCCCGGCCCGGTACCCGGACCATCGTTGAAGTTGGTGTCCTGCCCCGGCGGCGCCGCGTCGCCGCTGCCATTGCCCACGCCCGCGTTGCCGTGGGTGACCGCCAGCTTGAACACGTCCGACACCGACAGGCTGCCCACCGTGCTCCCGGTTGCGCCGACCTTGTCGGTGGCCGTCACGCGCACCTCGATCGTCACCACGTCCTTGGGCGCGGTGCCGGAGAAGGTGCCGGTGGCAGCGTTGAACTTGAGCCACGACGGCAGCGCCGAGCCATCGGCCAGCGTCGCCGAATAGGCCAGCACGTCGCCCTTGTCAGGATCGGCAAAGCTGCCTGCCGGGAGCGTGAACGAGAACGACTTGTTGAAGTTGACGTACTGGTCGGCCAGCGCCTTGACCAGCACCGGAGCGTCGTTCGCGCCAGAGATCAGCACATCGAGCGTCGAGGCCAGGCTCTCGATGCCGTCGGTCGCCGTGTAGCTGAAGTGTTCGGACAGCGCATCGGCCCGGCCCATCGACTGCACCTTGGTCGCATCGAGCTTGTATTCGAAGCTGCCGTCCTGCGCCAGCACGAGCTGGCCGTAGCTGCCCGTGAAGGTGCCGGCAGTCGCCTTGAGCACCGTGCCGGCATCGACATCGCTGTCGTTGGCCAGCACATTGCCCTTTGCGCTGGTCTGGTCTTCAGTGAGCGTGACCGTGTCCGCCTTGAGCACCGGCTTGTCGTTGGCGCCGCTGATGGTGATGTCGAGCTTGCCCGCGGTGGCGGCGATGCCATCGGTTGCCGAGTAGCCGAAGCTGTCCACCACCGACTGTCCCTGCGCCAGCGACTGAACCGCGGACGAAACGTTGTCCAGGCTGTAGGTGTAGCTGCCGTCCTGCGCCACGGTCAGCGTGCCGTAGGTGCCCTTCCAGCTGCCTGCAGCCGCCTTCAGCACGGCGCCCGTGTCCACGTCCGAGTCGTTGGCCAGCAGGTTGCCGCTTGCCGTCAGTTGGCCATCCTCCGCCACCTTGCCGCTGTCCGCCACCACCACGGGTGCGTCGTTGGCGCCCGTGATCGTGATATCGAGCTTGCTGGTGGTGGTGGCGATGCCGTCCGTTGCGGCGTAGCTGAAGGTATCGGTCACCACCTGCCCCTGCGCCAGCGCCTGCACACCGGCCGCGGCATTGTTCAGCGTGTAGGTGTAGCTGCCGTCCTGCGCCAGCGTGAGCGAGCCGTAGGTGCCGGTGAACGTGCCCGGCGCCGCGACCTTGAGCGCGGTGCCGGCATCGGCATCGGTGTCGTTGGCGAGTACATTGCCGCTCGCCGCAAGCTGGCCGTCTTCTGTGACCTGTCCGCTGTCTCCCGTCGCAGCCGGCGCGTCGTTGGCGCCGGTGATCGTGATCTCGAGCTTGCTGGCGGCGCTGGCCATGCCATCGGTCGCGGCATAGCTGAAGCTGTCCGTCGCCACCTGCCCCTGCGCAAGCGCCTGCACGCCGGCGGCGCTGTTGTTCAGTGTATAGGTGTAGATGCCGTCCTGCGCCAGCGTGAGCGTGCCGTAGGTGCCGGCGTAGGTCCCCGGCGCCGCGACCTTGAGCACGGTGCCGGCATCGACGTCGGTGTCGTTGGCGAGCACGTTGCCGCTTGCGCTTGCCTGGCCATCCTCGGCCACCTGGCCTGCATCCCCGGCCGCCACCGGCGCGTCGTTGGTGCCCACGATCGAGACGTTGACGGTCGCGCTCGCGGTCTTGCCGGTGTTGTCGGTGATGGTGTAGGTGAAGCTGTCTTGCGCCACCTGGCCGTCGGCCAGCTGCTGGAAGCGGCCACCGAGATCGTACTGGACGGTGTCGCCATTCAGGGTGACGGTCGCGCCGGCCGCGGATGCGCCGACGGCGGTCACGGTGAGCACGGCGCCGGCGTCCGGGTCGGTGTCGTTGGCCAAGAGCTGCGCAACCGGTACGGCAAGCACGCCGCCATCCTCCTGCACGGTCACCGCGTCGGCCACCGCCGTCGGGGCGGTATCGGTGGCCGCCGGCGGTGTGGACGGGCCGCTCAGCAGCGCCAGGATCGCGGGGCGGTCCATCGACGAGCCGTCGTCGAACACGATGCGGCTCACGCCTTCGGTCTGGCCCATCCAGCCCGCCAGCACGACGCTGTCGCCGCCTCTGCCGTACGAGAGCACGAGGTCGGTGCCCGACTGTGCCGCGGCCAGGCTGGCGCGGGACAGTCCGCTGCCGATGTACAGGGTGTCGCTGCCCTGGCTGTCGATGATGCGGTCCGCGCCGTCGCCAAGGGCGACCCGGTAGCTGTCGTTGCCGGCGCCGCCTTGCAGGGTATCAGCGCCAAGGCCACCGACCAGCGTATCGTTGCCCGCGCCACCGGACAGCGTGTCGTTGCCGGCGCCGCCATCGAGCAGGTTGTTGCCGCCGTTGCCGGTGATGACGTTGTCCATGCCGTTGCCGGCGCCGTCGATACTGGCGCTGCCCGACAGGGTCAGGTTCTCGACGTTGTCGGACAGCGCATAGCTCACGCTGGCCTGGATCGTGTCGGTGCCCTCGCCCGCGTTCTCGACGACCGTGTCGCCCGCGTCATCCACGATGTAGGTGTCGTTGCCGCCGCCGCCGATCAGCACGTCGTTGCCGCCCATGCCGGACAGGACGTTGTTGGCGCCGTTGCCGATGATCGTGTTGTCCAGCGCGTTGCCGGTGCCGTTGATGGCCGCAGCGCCGGTCAGCACCAGCTTCTCGACGTTGGCCGACAGCGTGTAGGTCACACTCGCGTTGATGGTGTCCATGCCGCCGCCGGCCGCCTCGGTGACCACGTCGCCAGCGTTGTCCACGACGTAGGTGTCGTCGCCCGCGCCGCCGCTCATGCTGTCCGCGCCCGCGCCGCCGTCGATCAGGTTGGCGCCGCTGTTGCCGATGATGGTGTTGGCCAGCGCGTTGCCGGTGCCGCGCAGGTCGGCGGTACCCGTCAGCGTGAGGTTCTCGACGTTGGCGCCGAGCGTGTAATCGATGCTCGCCTGGACCGTGTCGGTGCCGGCGCTTGCCGCCTCGGTGACCACGTCGCCGGCATTGTCCACCACGTAGGTGTCGTTGCCGATGCCGCCCTGCATGTTGTCGGCGCCGGTGCCGCCATCGAGCGTGTCGTTGCCGGCGCTGCCGATCAGGGTGTCGTTGCCGTCCAGGCCAGAGAGCACGTTGGCCGCGCCGTTGCCGGTGATGACGTTGTCCAGCGCGTTGCCGGTCCCGTTGATCGCGGCACTGCCGGTCAGGACGAGGTTCTCCACGTTGTCGGTCAGCGTGTAGTTGATGCTCGCCTGCACCGTGTCCGTGCCTTCACCGGCGTTTTCGATGACCAGGTCGCCCGCGTTGTCCACGATGAAGGTGTCGTCGCCAGTGCCGCCGCGCATGGTGTCCGCGCCCAGGCCGCCGTCGATGGTGTCATTGCCGGCAAGGCCGTCCAGCGTGTTGTTGCCGGCATTGCCGATGATGATGTTGTTCAGCTCGTTGCCGGTGCCGTCGATGTTGGCGGTGCCCGTCAGGGTCAGGTTCTCGACGTTGGCGGTGAGCGTGTAGGTGATGCTCGACTGCACCAGATCGGTGCCGGCGCCCGACGCCTCGATCACCTGGTCGCCGTTGTCGTCCACCACGTAGGTGTCATCCCCCAGGCCGCCTTCCATGCGGTCGGCGCCGGCCCCGCCGTCGAGCAGGTCGTTGCCCGCGTCGCCCATCAGGTGATCGTTGCCGGCCTGGCCGTACAGGGTGTCGTTGCCGTCGCCGCCGGATTCGGTATTGTCGCCGCTGTTGCCGGTGATGATGTTGGCAAGCGCGTTGCCCGTGCCGTTCAGATTGTCGGTGCCGGTGAGCGTCAGGTTCTCGACATTGGCGGTGAGCGTGTAGTCGATGCTGGACATGACAATGTCCGTGCCGCCGCCCGCAAGTTCGGTGACGATGTCGCCCGCGTTGTCCACCACATAGGTGTCGTTGCCGGCTCCGCCTTGCATGTTGTCGGCGCCGCTGCCGCCGTCGAGCGTGTCGTTGCCCGCGTTGCCGATCAGGGTGTCGTTGCCATCCAGCCCGGACAGCACGTTGCTGCCGCCGTTGCCGGTGATGACGTTGTCCAGCCCGTTGCCGGTGCCGTTGTTGTTGGCGCTGCCCGTCAGGGTGAGGTTTTCGACGTTGTCGGTGAGCGTGTAGCTGATCGCGGCCTGGACCGTGTCGGTGCCTTCGCCCGCGTTCTCGATCACGAGGTCGCCTGCGTTGTCCACGATGAAGGTGTCGTCGCCGCTGCCGCCGCGCATCGTGTCGGCGCCAACGCCGCCGTTCAGCACATCGTTGCCGGCATCGCCGGACAGCTGGTCGTCGCCGGCGTCGCCGTTGAGCTGGTCATTGCCATCGCCACCGATCAGCGTGTCATTGCCGGCGTTGCCGTTGATCGTGTCGTTGCCCGCGCGTCCATCGAGCACGTTGTCGCCCGTGTTGCCGTTGACGATGTTGTCGAGCTCGTTGCCGGTACCGTTGATGTTGGCCGTACCGGTCAGCGTCAGGTTCTCGACGTTGTCGGTGAGCGTGTAGGTGATGCTCGACTGGACCAGGTCGGTGCCGGCGCCGGCAGCCTCGATTACCAGGTCGCCGTTGTCGTCCACCACGTAGGTGTCGTCGCCCACGCCGCCTTCCAGCCGGTCGCCGCCGCTGCCGCCGTCGAGCAGGTCGTTGCCGGCATCACCAAACAGGTGGTCGCTGCCGCCCTGCCCGTACAGACTGTCGTTGCCGTCGCCGCCGGACAGCAGGTTGTCGCCGCCGTTGCCGGTGATGATGTTGGCCAGGCTGTTGCCGGTGCCGGCCAGGTTGTCGGTGCCCAGCAGGGTCAGGTTCTCGACGTTGGCGGTGAGCGTGTAGTCGATGCTCGACTGCACCAGGTCGGTGCCCTCGGCCACCGCTTCGATCACCACATCGCCGGCGTTGTCCACCACGTAGGTGTCGCTGCCCGCGCCGCCCTGCATGGTGTCGGCGCCGGTGCCGCCATCGAGCATGTCGTTGCCCGCATTGCCGACCAGGGTGTCGTTGCCGGCCATGCCGCTGAGCACGTTGTTGCCGCCGTTGCCGGTGATGAGGTTGTCGAGCTCGTTGCCGGTGCCGTTGATGGCGGCGCCACCGGTCAGCGTCAGGTTCTCGACATTGGCCGACAGCACGAAGCTCACGCTGGCCTGGACCGTGTCGAGGCCTTCGCCGGCATTCTCGACCACGGTGTCGCCAGCGTTGTCCACGACGTAGGTGTCGTTGCCCGTGCCGCCGGTCAGCGTGTCCGCCCCCGCGCCGCCATCGAGCAGGTCGTCGCCGGAGCCGCCGGCAAGTGCGTTGGCGCCCGTGTTGCCGGTGATGGTGTTGTTCAGCTCGTTGCCGGTGCCGTCGATGTTGGCGGCGCCGGTAAGCTTGAGGTTCTCGACATTGTCGGTGAGGGTGTAGGAAATGCTCGACTGCACCACATCGGTGCCGGCGCCCGCAGCCTCGACCACCAGGTCGCCCGCGTCGTCCACCACGTAGGTGTCGTCACCAAGGCCGCCCTCCATGTGGTCCGCGCCGGCGCCGCCGTTGAGGGTGTCGTTGCCGGCGTCGCCAAACAACTGGTTGCTGCCGCTGTTGCCAAGGATGACGTTATCGAGCGTGTTGCCGCGCCCGTCCAGGCTGTCCGTGCCAAGCAGGGTCAGGTTTTCGAGATTGTCGCCCAGCGTGTAGCTGATGCTGGAGCGGACCGTGTCCGTGCCGGCGCCTGCGGCCTCGGTCACCACGTCGCCCGTGCTGTCGACCACGTAGGTATCGTCGCCGGTGCCGCCTTGCATGTTATCCGCGCCCGTCCCGCCGTCGAGCGTGTCGTTGCCGGCGTTGCCGACCAGGGTATCGTTGCCGTCCATGCCCGACAGGACGTTGCTGCCACTGTTGCCGGTGATGACGTTATCCAATGCGTTGCCGGTGCCGTAGATGCTGCCGCTGCCGGACAGAACCAGATTCTCGACGTTGGCGGTGAGCGTGTAGTTGACGCTCGACTGCACCGTGTCCGTACCCTCGCCCGGGTTTTCAATGACGACGTCGCCCACGTTGTCCACCACATAGGTGTCGTTGCCGGCGCCGCCGATCAGCGTGTCCGCCCCCGCCATGCCGTTCAGCACGTTCGCGCCCGAGTTGCCGGTGATGACGTTGGCGCGCGAGTTGCCGGTGCCGTCGATGTCGGCAGAGCCGGTCAGAGTCAGGTCATCGACGTCGTACGGCAGGGTGGTGGTTACGGACGAGCTGATCGTTGTCATTGTGTTTTCCTCTCTCTGTTGGACGCAGTGCAACTAACGCTGAGTTGCCATGCGGAAAGAATGTAACACAGGTGTTGCCGTACGGAAATAGAGGAAGCGCAAAAAAGCCACCTCGAAGGGTGGCTAGTGTTTGATTCTGCTTCACACTCTGGTGGACGGATATGTTCGCACGCCCGCGCAGCCAGGCCAGATGGTTAATTTATCAGGGTGACAAGCGGTCTACAGCTGGGCCAGCGCCTGCTCCAGGTCGGCGATCAGGTCGCTCGTGTCCTCCAGACCAATGTTAAACCGCACCAGCACGCCAGCGTCCTGCCAGCCGCGCCGCATCCCCTGGATCCGGTACGGCATCACCAGGCTGTTCGCCCCGCCCCAGCTGTAGCCAAGGCCGAACAGTTCAAGCGAATCGACAAATCGGTCGGTCTGCTCTTCCGTGTACTTGGCGTCGAACACGACCGAGAACAGGCCGCCCGCGCCGGTAAAGTCGCGGCGCCAGAATGCGTGGCCCGGGCAGTCCTCGAACGCCGGGTGCAGCACGCGGGTGATTTCGGGGCGTGCCTTGAGCCAGGCCGCGACCTTGCGCGCGCTGGCGTCATGTGCCTCGAAGCGCAGCTTCATGCTCGGCAGGCCGCGCATGACGAGGTAGGCGTCGTCCGCGGACACGCCCATCCCCAGCCGCATGTGGGCCAGCGCGATGCGGTCGTTGAGCGCCTGCTCGCGCGTGATCACGGCGCCCATCAGCACATCCGAGCCGCCCGACTGGTACTTGGTGAGCGCCTGCATGATAATGTCCACGCCCAGGTCAAAGCCGCGCAGCGCCAGGCCCGCCGACCAGGTGTTGTCCAGCGCGACCAGCGCACCGGCCGCATGCGCCGCGTCGCAGATCGCGCGCAGGTCCGGCACTTCCATCGACACCGAGCCCGGCGCCTCGGTCCAGACCAGTTTGGTGTTCGACTGGATCAGGTCGGCGATGCCGGCGCCGATCAGCGGGTCGTAGTGGCGCGCGGTGATGCCGAAGTCCTGCGACAGCCAGCGGCCCAGCTCGCGGTTGGGGTTGTACACGTTGTCCGGCAAAAGCACGTCGTCGCCGCTCTTGAGCAGCGCCAGGTCGATCATCGAGATCGCGGCCAGGCCCGACGGCGCCAGCAGGCAGTGGCTGCCGCCCTCGATCTCGGCCAGCCGCGCTTCCAGCGTGAACGTGGTCGGCGTGCCGTGCAGCCCGTAGGTATAGGCGCTCTTGTTCTTCCAGTCGCCCGAGCGCATCGCCGCGACGTCCTTGAACAGGACCGTGGACGCGTGGTGGATCGCGGCCGGGAAGGCGTCGAAGCCCTCCGGCGCCGTGTAATCGCTGTGGATCAGCTTGGTCTGCAGGGACTTCTTCGCCATCGTATCCTCGTTTGCGTCAAGCCACGGTGGCCCACAGGTCGTGCGCGTCGGCCTTGGTGACGATCACATCGATGAATTGGCCCACCGCCGGCTTGGCCTTGCCCGGCGTGAGCGCGCGCTTGATGTGCACGACGCCGTCGATCTCGGGCGCGTCGGCGCTGGACCTGCCGATCGCCTCGCGCGGCGTCACCTCGTCCACCAGCACGCGGATCGTCTTGCCGACCTTGGCCTGCAGGCGTGCGGTCGAAATCTCTTCCTGCAGCAGCATCACGCGCGCGCGGCGCTCCTCGCGCACCTCTTCGGGCACCGGGTTGGGCAGCTCGTTGGCGGTCGCGCCTTCCACCGGGGAATAGGCAAAGCAGCCCAGGCGGTCGATCTGCGCCTCGCGCAGGAAGTCGAGCAGGTACTCGAACTCCTCCTCGGTCTCGCCCGGGAAGCCGGCGATGAAGGTCGAGCGGATCGTGAGGTCCGGGTTCATCTTGCGCCAGGCCTGGATGCGGTCAACGTTCTTTTCGCCGCTGGCCGGGCGCTTCATGCGCTTCAACACGTCGGGGTGCGCGTGCTGCAGCGGGATGTCCAGGTAAGGCAGCACATGGCCGTCGCCCATCAGCGGAATCACCTGGTCCACGTGCGGGTACGGGTACACGTAGTGCAGGCGCACCCATGCGCCGTACTGTTTGGCGAGCTGGCCGAGCGCTTCGACCAACTGGGTCATGTGGGTCTTGACCGGGCGGCCGTTCCAGAAGCCGGTGCGGAACTTCACGTCCACGCCGTAGGCACTGGTGTCCTGCGAGATCACCAGCAGCTCCTTGACGCCGGACTTGAACAGGTTCTCGGCCTCGAGCAACAGGTCGGCGATCGGGCGCGACACCAGGTCGCCGCGCATCGACGGGATGATGCAGAAGCTGCAGCGGTGGTTGCAGCCTTCCGAAATCTTCAGGTAGGCGTAGTGCTTGGGCGTGAGCTTGATGCCGTGGTCGGGCACCAGGTCCAGGAACGGGTCGTGCGGCTTGGGCAGGTGCATGTGCACCGAATCCATCACCTCGGCCAGCGCGTGCGGGCCGGTCACGGCCAGCACCTTCGGGTGCACTTGGGTGATGATGTCCGCGCCCGAAGCGTCCTTTTTCGCGCCCAGGCAGCCGGTGACGATCACCTTGCCGTTTTCGGCCAGCGCCTCGCCGATCGCATCGAGCGACTCCTGCACCGCCGCGTCGATGAAGCCGCAGGTGTTGACGATCACGAGATCGGCGCCGTCGTAGGACTTGGCGGTCTCGTAGCCTTCGGCGCGCAGCTGGGTCAGGATCTGCTCGGAATCGACCAGCGCCTTGGGGCAGCCGAGCGAGACGAAGCCGACCTTGGGCGTCGGGCCGTTGGCGGGAGTGGCGGGAGCGGGATTGCGACGGAGTTCGGACATGGCGAGGACAGCGGAAGCAGGGCAATCCGCGATTGTACAGGAAGGCGGGGATGGGGGACTAGCCGGGGCGTTGTCGAAGCAGGCGGGCGAGGCGTCGGCGTCATTTCCCCGCCACCTTGTAAACGTCATCCCGGCGCTGGCCGGGATGACGGTTTTACAGCTAACTAAGCTGAGCTCGGATTACTTCTTGTCCGGCGTCCCCATCGGCCCGAACGGGAACGCGGTGCCGAACATTGCCTTGCTCTGGTGCTGCATCTGCTCCTGCATCTGCAGGAACAGGTTTTTGCTCTGGTCGATGTAGTTGTTCATCATGCCCTGCATCATCGGCCCCTGCACATTCATGAACTGGGTCCACATTTCCGGGCTGAAGGCCTTGCCGTCGCCAAAGGCGCCGGCTGCGCTGGTGAACTTGTTCTGAATGTCGGTGAACGCCTGCACGTTCTTTTCCAGGTACGAGCCCATCATGCCCTGCATCGCATGGCCGTAATAACGGATGATCTGGGCCAGCACCGCGCTGGAAAACATCGGCATGCCGTTCGCTTCTTCCTCCAGGATGATCTGCAGGAGGATGCTGCGCGTCAGGTCCTCGTTGGTCTTCGCATCGACCACCGTGAACTCGTCGGCGTCCAGCACGAGCTGCTTCACGTCCGTGAGGGTGATGTAGGAACTGGTCTGGGTGTCGTACAGTCGACGGTTCGGGTATTTCTTGATCAGGCGTTCCGCACTCTTCTTTGCACTACTCATTTCAAGGTCCATATACTGCGCCGCAGCGCACTGAATGATTGCCAAAAAGCCGCCGGTCCGTCGGGGTACGACAAGATCAGATGTTGCTTTGCGGGACGGCCAAGACTGAAAAATACCACGTTGGGCGCGCAGGTGCAGCAAATAATTTGGTGCATATAATTAGCACGAGGATAATTATATGCACCAGAACAGTGCAGCTACGCGTCGGCACGCACCTTGACGAAGCGTCCCGGCGCCGGCTCGATCGGTTTGTACTTGTCGTTGCCTGCCGACGAAGGCGCCGCGACCTGCTCGCCGCCATGCTCTGCCAGGAAAGCGGCCCATTCCGGCCACCAGCTGCCCTTGTGCTCGGTTGCCCCCTCGAACCATGCAGCCGCCGTCCGCGGGCGCGCCTTGCCGTTCTTGTCGTTGACCCAGTAGCTGCGCTTGTTCTTCGAGGCCGGATTGATGACGCCGGCAATGTGGCCCGACGCGCCAAGCACGAATTTGTTGGCCTTTGCGTTCTTCGGGTTCAACAGGCTCATCGAGGCGAATGCCGCCTCCCACGGGACGATGTGGTCTTCCCTGGAGCCGTACAGGAACACGGGCGCAGCGATCTTGCCCAGGTCAACCGGCTGGCCGCACACCGTCACGCGGCCCGGTTGCTTGAGCTTGTTTTCGAGATAGGTGTTGCGCAGGTACCAGCAGAACATCGGCCCCGGCAGGTTGGTGCTGTCCGCGTTCCAGTACAGCAGGTCGAACGCCGGCGGCTCCTTGCCCTTGAGGTAGTTGTGCTGCACATAATTCCATACCAGGTCGTTCGGCCGCAGCGCCGAGAACGTGGTGGCCAGGTCGCGCCCCGGCATGATGCCGCCGCGGCCAAGGGTCTGCTCGCGCAGCACCACCTGCGCCTCATCCACGAACACTTCCAGCACGCCGGTGTCCGAAAAGTCGAGCAAGGTGGTCAACAGGCTCAGGCTGGCCGCCGGCTGCTGCCCGCGCGCGGCCAGCACCGCCAGTGCCGTGGCCGCAATCGTACCGCCGACGCAAAAACCGAACACGTGCACCTTGTCCTGCCCGGACAGTTCGCGCGCGACCTCGATCGCCTGGATCGCTCCGCGCTCCACATAGTCGTCCCAGCTGACGTTGGCCATCGACTTGTCGGGATTGCGCCACGAGACCATCAGCACCGTGTTGCCCTGCTCCACCACGTAGCGCACCAGCGAATTTTCCGGCTGCAGGTCAAGGATATAGAACTTGTTGATGCACGGAGGGATCATCAGCAGCGGCACCGCGCGCACCTGCGGCGTGGTCGGCGCGTACTGGATCAGTTGGAACAGTTCGTTTTCGAACACCACCTCGCCGGGCGAGGTACCGACGTTGCGCCCGACCTCGAACGCCGATTCGTCCGACTGCGAGATGCGGCCCTTCTGCAGGTCGTTGAGCATGTTGGCCAGGCCCTTGGTCAGGCTCTCGCCCTTGGACTCGAGCATGTGCCGTTGCGCTTCCGGGTTGGTGGCGAAGAAGTTCGCCGGCGACATTGCATCGACCATCTGCTGCACGGCGAATCGGATCTTCTGGCGGTCGCGCGGCGTGGCGTCCACGGCGTCGGCCAGTGCCATCATGAATTCGGCGTTGAGCAGGTAGCTGGCGGCGGTGAAGGCGGACATCGGATTGCTCTGCCACTCCGAGCCCGAGAAGCGCCGGTCATGCAGCTCGGGCGTCTTGCCGGACATGAAGTCCTGCCACAGCCTGGCCGCCTTCTGCAGGTAGTCGTTGCGAAATTCCTCGAGCCGGGCCGGCGCGATGGCGGCGCCATAATCCTTGAGCAGCCCCGCGATCTGGTTGGCGGCGGGCGGCGCGGCCATGTCCGGCATCTTCATCCACGATTGCCACACGCTTGGATCCGCGAACTGGGACATCCACGAAGTTGCAAAGGCCTGGGGATCGGGCATGTTCATATCAGCATCCATTGATTAAAATCGGGTTGTCAGCAAAGGAAAACCATGTGGATCGTTGCCATCGGATGGGTTTACGTCGTCGCCTTGATGGCTGCGACCGAGCCGAACGTCTTGTCGGGAATTATGACTTTTTTCGGCTACTGCGTGTTGCCAATGTCTATACTTTTTTATCTTACCGGGGGCAAGCGCAGGCGTGCGCGGCGGGCCGCAGCCGAGCTGCAGGCCACCGCGCAGGACGCAAGTGCCAAAGACTAAATAGTACTGACGACCAAGGCTCGGCTCACTTGAGCCAGATCAAGCTGGCCAGCCGCCCAGTCACGCCATCCCTGCGATAGGAATAGAAGGTGTCGCGTTCGGTGGCGGTACAGTGCTCGCCCCCGTACACGCGAGTGATGCCGTCGCGCGCCAGCATGCGGCGCGCGAGGGAGTAGATATCGGCCAGGTATTTGCCGGGGCGGCCGGGGTAAGGCGCAAAGCAAGGCCGCGCCTCGTCTTCGGGCAGGCCCGCGAGGAAGGCGTCGAGCACGTCCTGCCCCACTTCGAACCTGGACGGGCCGATCGCAGGGCCCATCCATGCCGTGATCTCGCCCGCGCCGCGCGCGCGCATGGCCGCAACCGTGGTTGCCAGCACGCCGCCGGACAGCCCGCGCCAGCCAGCGTGCGCGGCGCCGACCACCTTGCCGTCGAGGTCGGCAAACAGCACCGGCAGGCAGTCGGCAGTCATGATCGCGCACACCACGCCCGGCTGGTCGCTGAAGCTGGCGTCGCCCTCGCGCACCGGCTGGCCCGGCCCGACCGTGGCCGCATCGACCACGCCGACACCATGCACTTGCGCGATCCAGGCCGGCCGCCCCGGCAGCAGCGACTGCAGCGCGGCGCGATTGGCCTGAACCGCTTGCGGGTCGTCGCCGCAGTGCAGTCCCAGGTTGAAGCCGCCGCCACCGTGGCCATCGTCGTACGGCCCGGTGCTTGCGCCGCCCTTGCGCGTGGTGGCCAGCGCGCCGACCGATGGCGGCAAATCTGGCCACACGGGATGGATGACGGAGTCGCCGGTCATCAGATGGCTTCCGGTTCCTCGATGCCGGCGCGCGCCAGCAGCTCGGCGAAGTCCTGCGCCAGCGGCACCACCCACTCGACGTGCTCGCCGGTGGAAGGATGCGTCAGGCCCAGGCGGCGTGCCTGCAGCGCCTGGCGGTGGAAGGCGCTGGCCAGGTGCGTCTTGCCGTACACCGCGTCGCCGACCAGGCCAAAGCCGATCGACTGCATGTGCACGCGGATCTGGTGCGTGCGTCCGGTCTCCAGCCGGCACTGCACCAGGCTCACCGGCTTGCGGTCGAGCATGCCGGTGGCGATGCGCTCGTAGTGCGTGATCGCCGGCTTGGCGTTCATGCTGGTCGAAACGGCCATCTTGACGCGGTCGCGCGGGTGGCGGCCCATCGGCGAATCGATGGTGCCCGACAGGTGCGGCGTGCCCCACACGAGCGCAAAGTACTCGCGCTTGACGGTACGCGCCTGCAGCTGGCGCACCAGGTCGGTTTGCGCGGCCAGCGTCTTGCCGACCACCATCAGGCCGCTGGTGTCCTTGTCCAGACGGTGCACGATGCCGGCGCGTGGCACGTTGGCCAGCTGCGGGCAATGGTGCAGCAGACCGTTGAGCAGCGTGCCCGACCAGTTGCCCGCGCCCGGGTGCACCACCAGCCCGGCCGGCTTGTTGATGACCATGATGTCGGCGTCCTCGTACACGATGTCCAGGTTCACCGGCTCGGGCGTATAGGCCGTGTCTTCAGGCGCCGCCTGGGGCGTGATGACGACGGTCTCGTCGCCGTACGCGGTATCCTTGCCGCGCGCCGGCTTGCCGTCCACGGTGACGTGGCCGCCCTCGAACCACAGCTGGATGCGGCTGCGCGAGAACTGCGGCACCAGTGCCGCCACCACCTTGTCCAGGCGCTGGCCGCACACCTCCGGGCTCAGGGCGAGCGTGATGGGCGACCGGTCGGCGCCCTCGGCGCTCGCGAAGTCGGGGTCGATCTCATCGTCGAAATCGGGGTCAAAGGGTAAATCAGCCGAATTCGGCGGTGGAGTTAATATCACGTCAGTCCCATCGGCTATAATCAGCCGTTATTCGAATCTCGGTAAAACTTTCTTGCAAAACGCTATGCAAAAAAAACTGTCGGTGTTGGTTGCTACTTGTGCCCTGCTTGGCCTGTCGGCGTGCAGCCTGTTTCCGGATAAGGCCGACGAAACCAAAAACTGGTCAGCCGCGAAATTATACGATGAGGCGCGCCAGGAGATGGACGGCGGACGCTACGATGCCGCGATCAAGCTGTTCGAAAAGCTCGAGTCCAACTACCCGTTCGGCACCTACGCCGCGCAGGCGCAGATGGAAATTGCATACGCCCACTACAAGGCCCAGGATGCCGCCGAGGCGCTGGCATCGGTGGAGCGCTTCATCAAGCTGCACCCGAACCACCCGCAGGTCGATTATATGTATTACCTGCGCGGCCTGATCAACTTTAACGACCAGATCGGCTTCCTGAGCTTCATCTACGAGCAGGACCCCACCGAGCGCGACCCAAAGGCGACCCGCGAAGCGTTCGCCGCATTCAAGGCGCTGGTCGACAAGTTCCCGAACAGCAAATACGCGCCGGATTCGATCGCGCGCATGAAGTACCTGGTCAACGCGATGGCGCAGTACGAGGTGCACGTCTCGAACTACTACTATCGCCGCGGCGCCTACCTGGCCGCGCTGAACCGGGCGCAGGACGCTGTGACCAACTACAGCGACGCGCCGGCGCGCGAGGAAGCGCTGTTTATCATGACCCGCTGCTACGACAAGCTGGGCATGCTGGACCTGCGCGACGACACCCAGCGCGTGTTCCTGAAGAACTACCCGAACAGCCGCTTCATCAACCCGAACGCGGGCGGCAAGGCGTGGTGGAAGTTCTGGTCCAAGGCCGACCCGATGCCGGCGCCGAAGGACGCAGTCGTCAAATAATCCGTTGGGTGGGCGGGCCTTCCGCCCACGCGTTCGGGCGACGCTGGCACGAACTGGACGCGTGGGCAGACGAGCTGCCCAGCCTACCCGATCACGCCGCGATCCGGCGGCGGAACACCCACTCCCTTTCGCTCGATACCGCCTCGTCGAACGCATAGCCATCCACGTCGAAGTGCTTGAGCTTGTGCGGATCGCGTATCCCCTTCACCGCCGCATAGCGCGCCATCATGCCGCGCGCCCGCTTGGCGTAGAACGAGATGATCTTGTACTTCCCGCCCTTCCAGTCCTCGAACACCGGCGTGATCACCGGCACGTCGAGCAGCTTGGGCTTGACCGCCTTGAAGTACTCTTCCGAGGCCAGGTTCACCAGCGCCTTGTCGCCGTTGGCCGCGATCGTCTCGTTGAGCTTGCGCGTGACCAGCTCGCCCCAGAACGCGTAGAGGTCCTTCCCGCGCGCGTTCGCCAGCCGCGTGCCCATCTCGAGCCGGTACGGGTGCATGCGGTCGAGCGGGCGCAGCACACCGTACAGCCCCGACAAAATCCGCACGTGCGCCTGCACGTAGTCGAGCTGCCGGGGCGTGAGCCGGCGCGCGTCCAGTCCCGTGTACACGTCGCCGTCGAAGGCCATTACGGCCTGCCGCGCGTCGGCGTGGTCAGCGCTCCATGACGCGTAGCGCGTCACGTTGAGCGTGGCCAGCTGGTCCGAGATGGCCATCAGCTGCCCGACCTGCGCGGGGGAGTACGCGCGCAGCACGTCGATCAGCTCGCGCGAATGCTCGATGAGATCGGGAGTGGTGCTGTGTTTGGTGGTGGGCGGGGTGTCGAGGTCCAGCGATTTGGCGGGTGAAAGTACGATCAGCATAGCTATTGGAGCGGTCCAGCAAGTAGAATTGCCGACATGATACCCGCTCCAGCCCAACGCATCGTCCTCGACACCAATGTTTGCCTCGACTTGTTCGTTTTCCACGACCCGCGCTGGGCGCCGCTCCTGGCCAGGCTGCAGTCCGGCGAGGTTGAAGCGGTAACGCGCGCCGACTGCCGCGACGAGTACCTGGTGGTGCTGCACTACCCGCACCTGCCGCTGGACGAAACCAGCCGCGCGCAGGCGCAGGCAGCGTTCGACGCGCTCATCAGGGTGGTGGCGCCGGACCAGAAAGCGATCCGGCTGCCGGTGTGCACCGACAGGGACGACCAGAAGTTCCTCGAGCTCGCGCGCGATGCGGCGGCGCAGGCACTGGTCACCAAGGACAAGGCGCTGCTCAAGCTGGCACGCAAGACCGCGCAGGCCGGCATGTTCCGCATCCTGACGCCGGACGCATGGGTCAAGACCCTGAGCAGCCCATCGGCAGCCGCGTCCAGTGCGCGTTAGAATGGACGACTCGACATCGACATTCGCATCATGAGCATCCCAGTACTGCAATCGCGCCTGCCATCGGTGGGCACCACCGTGTTTTCCGTCATGTCCGCGCTGGCCGCAGAGCATGGCGCCGTCAACCTTGGCCAGGGTTTTCCCGATTTTGCCTGTGACCCGCTCTTGCTCGACCTGGTCGATGCTGCCATGCGCGCCGGGCACAACCAGTATCCGCTGATGGCCGGCGCCCCTGCCCTGCGCAGCGCCATCGCCACCAAGATCGCGGCACTGTATGGCCGCCAGTACGATGCCAACGCCGAGATCACCGTCACCGCCGGCGCAACCCAGGCGCTCACCACCGCCATTCTGTGCTGCGTGCATCCGGGCGATGAAGTGATCATCATCGAGCCCGCGTACGACAGCTACCTGCCCGCGGTGGAACTGGCGGGCGGCAAAGCCGTCGCGGTGGCAATGCAGGTCGGGGAACAGGGTTACGTGGTGCCGTGGGACGCCGTCGCGGCAGCCGTCTCGCCGCGCACGCGGCTCATCATCGTCAACAGCCCGCACAACCCCACCGGTTCGATCCTGCGCGCGCACGACCTGGACGCACTGGCCGCGATCGTCGGCGGCACCGATATCCTGGTGCTGTCGGACGAGGTGTACGAACACATGGTGTACGACGGCCAGCGGCACGAATCGGTAAGCCGGCACCCGGTGCTGGCCGAGCGCGCATTCGTCGTATCCAGCTTCGGCAAGACCTACCACGTCACCGGCTGGAAGGTCGGCTACGTGGCCGCGCCCGCTGCCCTGATGGCGGAGTTTCGCAAGGTCCACCAATACAATGTGTTCACCGTGAACACGCCGATGCAGCACGGGATCGCTGGCTACATGGCCGATCCCGCGCCCTACCTCGAGCTGGCGGGGTTCTACCAGAAAAAGCGCGACCTGTTCCGCGAAGGCCTGACGGGCACGCGCTTTACGCTGCTGCCGGCGGACGGTACCTACTTCCAGTGCGTGAAGTACGACGCAATCTCGTCGCTGGCCGAAGCGGAATTTGCCAAATGGCTCACGGCCGAGATCAAGGTGGCGGCAATCCCGGTATCCGCGTTCTACCGCGACGGCAAGGAATCGGGCGTGGTCAGGTTCTGCTTTGCCAAGCAGGATGCGACGCTGCGCACGGCTTTGGAGCGCCTGGCGACGATCTAGCCAGCGCACAAACATCGTAGGGTGGGCAGGGCCTCCTGCCCACGCGTTCAACCGGCGTCTATCCTACCGCGACAACGTCTGTATCTTGTTCTCGACGAAGGCCAGCAGCTCCGGCTTCAGCGTGGCGCTACCCTTGGCCTTGCGGAAGGCGTCGAGCGCCTCGGCGTCGCGCTTCTCGGCCTGCAGCGAAATGCCCAGACCCATCCACCACACGCCGTTCTGCGGCGCGCTGCGCAGCGCCGCCTGGTACTGCTCGGCCGCTTCGCGGTGCCGCTGCTGCCGCTGCAGCGCGCCTGCGAGGAAGGCGCGGTACTCGCCGTTCGCGCCGACGTAGGGCAAGGTGCGCGTCAAGGTATCGATGCCGGTGCCGCCATGCTCGATCTGCAGCCGCGCGAGCAGCATGGCCAGCGCCGGCTGGGCCGGGTCCAGCGTCAGGCCCAGCTGCAGCTGGCGCATCGCTTCGTCGCCGCGCTTGTTCTCGATGAGCAGGCTGACCAGCGTCTGGCGCGCCGCGTCGTGGCGCGGATTGGCCTGCAGGGCCTGCTCCAGCTGCACCACGGCCTCGTTCACATAGCCCTCCTGGATGCTGGCGAGCGCGCGACGGTAGCCCGTCTCGGCCTTCTGGGCGGCGGTTTCTTCCTTGCCTGAAACGCTGGCCTTCGCTCTCGCCTCGGCCGCTGCCGATTTCGCTGCCGGCGCTTCGTGCTTGCGGCGGTCCTTTTCCTGGTGCTTTCTGGGCGCCGTTACGGCCTTCGGCTTTTCAGAGACCGTCTGCGGCGCAGGTGCGGCCACTGGCTCTTCCTTGGCGACGGGCGCCGGCTCGGGCGCGGGCGCAGCCGGTACGGCGGGCGCGGGCGCGGGCGCGAGCGCCGGCGCGCTGGACAAGGTCACCACCCGCACCGGAACCGGCGCGGCCTGTGGCTGGTGCGCCTTCTGCCAGTAGCGCCAGCCGAAAGCGGCGGCCGCCGCGAGCACGGCCACGCCGACGGCGGCGCCAACCAGGACCGGCAGCGGGACGCCGTCTTCGCGCCGCGCCACCGGCTTGGTGTACAAGTTTGTCGCCTCATTCGCCGCCGTCTGGCGCGCGTCGAGGTCCTGCAGCATTTTATTAATTAAGCTCACCGTACCAGCACCAAGGTTAATCCGGCCACAGCTGCCGCCAACGCGCTGGCGCCAGCCACCCACGGCCACACCACACGGCGGCGCGAGGCGATCGTATCGCGTGCCGCGTGCGCCACATGCTTGGCCCCGACCTGCGGCTTGCCTTCGCCATAGCACAGCATCAGGGCCTTGTGCGCGAGGATGTTGGCCAGGCGCGGCACGCCGCGGCTGGCGTCGTACAGCCTGGCCACCGCACCTTTCGAGAACAGGCGCGTGCCGCCGAAACCGGCGATACGCAGCCGATGCGAAATGTAGTAATCCAGGTCGTCCCGGGACAGCGGCCCAAGGTGGTAGTGGAAGGTGATACGCTGCGCCAGCTGGCGGATCGAGTCGAGCGCCAGGTTGTGGTCGAGTTCGGGCTGGCCGAACAGGACGATCTGCAGCAGCTTGCGCTTTTCCGTTTCGAGGTTGGTCAACAGGCGCAGCGCTTCCAGGCTCTCGACGGGAATCGCCTGCGCCTCGTCCAGGCACAGCACCACGCGCTTGCCCTTCTGCGCCAGGTCCACCAGGCGCTGGGTGATCGACTTGAGCATCTGGTGCTGGTCAACGTCCTTCTCCAGCTGCAGCTCGAGTTCGTCGGCCAGCGCGAGCATCAGCGTGCGCGGTTCCAGGTAGGGGTTCGGGATGTAGGCCGTGACGAAGTCCTCGCCCAGCATATCCATGAACTTGCGGCACAGGAGCGTCTTGCCGGTGCCAACTTCGCCGGTGATTTTGATGAAGCCTTCGCCGTTGCGCACCGCCACCAGCAGCGTGTTCAGCGCCTCTTGCGAGCGCGGGCTGCTGAAGAAGTAGCTCGTATCCGGCGTGATGCCGAACGGCAGTTCGCGCAGGCCGAAATGTTCCGTGTACATCAGCGGCGCCCCTTTCCGTTCGGGTCCAGTTTCTCGATGCGGCCCGCTGCGTCGAGCATGTCCTGGCTCCAGTTGGTGCCGCTTTCGACGATCGTCGGCTTGATGAGCACCACCAGCTCGCGCTTCTGGTTGACCCGCTTCTTGCTCTTGAAGAGGTTGCCGACGAGCGGAATCGAACCGGCGACCGGCACCTGCGACTGGTCGTCGGTGGCCAGCTGGCGCATCAGGCCGCCGATGGCGACCACCTGCCCGTTCTGGCCGCGCACCATGCTGTCGATTTCCGAGGTGGACGAGGCGGCCATCGGCAAGGTCAGGCTGCCGGCGGTGCCCAGGCTCACGCCCTTGTTCACCGTCGTGACCTGGCTCACCGACGGGTGCACGTGCAGCAGGATATTGTTGTTCGCATCGATCTGCGGCGTCACGTCCAGCACCACGCCCGAGAAGAACGGGGTGAAGGTCACGGTGGGGCTGGTGGTATTGCCGCTCGCGCTCGAGTTGGTGGTGGTGCTCACCCCGGTCACGTAGAACTCGTCGGTGCCGTCCTTGAGCACGGCCTTCTCGTTGTTCATCGCCGCCACACGCGGGCTCGAGAGCACGTGCACGGTACCCTGGGATTCGAGGAAGGACAGCAGCGCGCTGAAGTTACTGGTCTGGAAGGCCAGGCCGAAAAGCGACCCGGCGTTTTCGGCCGCATTCGCCAGCGAGAAGCCGGAACTGGCGCTCAAGCCATTGGCGGTGATCGCCGCCGGCTGGCTGCCGTCGTACGGCAACGGGTTCATGGTGGTGCCCGGCCCGACGAACCCGGTCGACACACGGTTGGTGTGCGAGCTGCGGAACGAGGCGAACGAGGCCCAGTTGATCCCGCTCTGGAACTGGTCGTTCAGCTCGACTTCGAGGATCTTCGCCTCCAGAATCACCTGCCGGTCCACCGAGAGCTGGGTCGCCTTCAGGTAGGTGTCGACATTGCGCAGTTCCTCGGGCATCGCGCGCACCACGACCACGCCCGACTGCGGGCTGATGACGATGCTGCGCCCGTCTTCCTTGGAGCCGACGATTGCCTGCAGCGCCTCCTTGAGCTCTTTCCAAAAGTCGTTATTCGTGGCGGTGCTGACCTGGGTGCTGTTGCCTTGTTGCTGGCCGTACTGGCCGCTCGGGTTGTTCGGGTTGTTCGGATCGGCGTTGTTGCCCAGGTTGTTCTGGTTGTTGTAGTTGCCCAGGCCATTGGAGTTGTTGTTATTGTTGTTGTTGACGTTGGCCACCGTGGTCGACACCACCCGCAGCGTGGACGTGCCCCGGCGCGTCCCCAGCAGGTAGTTCACCTGGAACATCCGGGTCTGCATCGAGGGCGGCCTGACGCTGATACGGTTGCCTTCGATCTTGTAGTCGTACCCGTACATCTCGCGCACCGCGTCGAGCGCCTCGACGATGGTCACGTCCTTGAGGTTGGCGCTGATGTTACCCGACACGTCCGGGTGCACCAGCATGTTGAAACGGGTACCCGCGACGATGGCGTGGAAAAAGCGCTGGGCCGGCACGTTGTTGAAGGTGACGTTGAAGCGCTCCTCCATCGCCGGCCGGGCCTTCGGCAGTTCCCTCGCCAGCGTGGCGGGTGCGGGCAGCAAGGCGTCGGCGACAGCCGCGTCCACCGTGGCCGGCGCGATCGGAGCAGCCGCAGCCTTGGCCACGTCGGCCTTGATGGCCTCGTACGTATCATGGCGGGGCGAAGTCTGGCACCCGGCCAGCGCCAGCGCGGCCATGATCACCCCTACTTTGGAAAAATGTATTGGCATGCGTGCTCTCGTTCTCGTCCTATCTTCGTCGAGCTACGGGCGTGACCGCCCCATCCGTTTCGTCGGCCGTCGTCAGCTTCAGCACCTGATGCTCCTTGCCGCGGACCAGCTCAACTTCGTTTTGCTTAATGCGCGTCACGCGCGCCCCTTTGTACTGGTCGCCAAGCCGCACCGTGTCGCCGTCGATCACCGCCACGTGACGCCCGCCAGGCAGACGCGAGATGAGCACCGACTGCAACTGCGGGCCGGTCGCTGCCGCGCCGGCATCGCCGGCAGTCGACAGGACGGGCGGCCGGGTCGGGTCCTGCAAGGACTGGGCATGGGCAAAAGCCACCGCCAGCGACAGGGCGGCGCCAGCGAACAGGTGGCGGGGGCGAATCAGAGCTTCAGCCATTTCGAATCCAGGCTCAGGGTGTACAACGTCAGGGTCAGGCGCGCGGTTGGGTAGTCCTCGACCTCGAGGCGAGCGCCCCCCCAGAATAGCTGGGTCGGCAGGCTCTCCAGCGCGTTCATGTAATCGATCATGTCGAGATATTGGCCACGCACCGTGATCTCGACGCCATGGCGGTACAGCAAACTGCCGGGCTTGGGCGCGACAGCGGCCACACTGTTAGCCCCCGGCGCCGCGCCGGCGCCGGCCTCGGTTGCCTGCTTGATCGCAGCCAGCTTGGTCGCCACTTCGTTTGTGCTGCCGGCTTTCGGTTCGGCTTTAGCTTCTGCCGGGGCGGCCGGGGATTCGTTCAGCGAGCTGACCGGCAGAGTGCGCATGGAGAGCAGTTGCAAACGGCCGTTCGCGCGCAGGATGGTGTCCACCAAGGGCCCCATCCGCTCGGGCGCCACCAGCCCTTTCTGCATGGCGCGCAGGCTGTCACCCAATCGAGCCGATTCGTTCTTCACCGCTTCCAGGCGCGCGCGCGTGGCTGCGTCCGGGTCGCGCTGGTAGGCCTCGATCTTGCGCGCGATCTCGTCGTTCATGCCATCGAGGTTATTCTGCTGCTGACTGATCTGCGCGCGCAGGGCCAGTTCCTTGCGAAACACGGGGCCCAACACGGTAAAGTAGGCCAACGACACGATTACCGTGGCCGCCGCCGCGAACAGCAGGACGCGCTCGCGCAGCGACAGCGCATCGACCCGACCGGCGAATTTCTGCCACTGTTGCTTCATGACTGAGCCCCTTCCGGCTTGGACTGCAGGCTGAATTCGACGAACTGTCCCGCAGTGGCGGCCGGTTTGCCGTCCTTGCCCTGCGCGCTGGACGATGGCTGACTGATCTGCAAGCTGCCAAACGATTTGCCCTGCATGATCTTCTCGTGCGTAAGGCGGCCAAGGAAACCGGGCAGCAACGACGCGTCGACGGCGCGCCCGCGCACGCCGATGTCGCAGCCAGCGCCGGTGATGGCCAGCCCGGTCAGCCACAGGCCGTCCACACGCTGGCGTGCCAGGGCACGGAAGTATTCGGAGTACCCCGTAGCATTACCAAGTTCACCGCGATCGATCACGTCGGCGATCCGCTTGAGTGCTGCCAGTTGGGCTTCTGCTTCGGCCAGCTCGGCCTCGAGCGGGGCGCTCTTCTGGCGCGGCGCAAATTCAACCGCCACGAGCGCAAGCCGGGCCTTCTCTTTGTCGACCTTGCGGGCCCCGGCGTCTGCCTGTTGCTGCAACTGCGCCGCATGCCTGCTGCCGTACCCGGTGAGCAGCGCCACGCCAAGCACCAGCACGGCCAGGGCCTGTGCCATCGCAGCGGCTCCGAATGCCTTGCGCTTCTCCTGAAACGCCGGGTTGAACAGGTTGATCTGCTGGCTCATTTCGGCTGTTCCTCATTGCGCAGCGCGGCACCGAGCACCAGGAAGAAACGTTGCTGCTGGGCTTTGTCGGCAAGCTCTGGAACGCGCTCCAGATCGAACAGGCTGGCCAGGTCGAGCGTCTCGACCGGGGTATAGAGGTTGCTCGACAAATATTCGTCGAGTCCGGTGACCGGGCTCGGGCCCAGCACCAGCTTGGATACGCTGATGAACGAAAACTGGCGCTCGAAATTGTCCAGCGACCGTTGCAGTTCAAGCGCGATGCGGTCGAAGTGCTGATGGCGCCGGTCGTGGTCCGCATCGACAAGGTTGGCAAGCGGAATATCGATCCGGCGCGACAGGTAGAGTTCACCGCCATAGGTCACGGTAAACAGGCCGCCATCATCGTCCAGCGACAGCACCGCCAGGCCTCGCCCGTCGGTCTCAAGCAATGCAGCAAGATTGCGCTGGGCCATTTCAGGGATGTCGATGGCCGTCAAGCCGGCCTTCGCCTCCGCAAACAGCTTCTGCCGGGCGGCAATGACGCTATTGCGCGCAGCGACCACAAACAGGATGCGCTGGCGCGCTCCCGCTTGCGCGCCCAGTGGAATGTCGAGCACGTCGATGGTTGCCTCGGCTGGCGGAAAATCGAGCAAGTCCTTGAGGCGCCAACGAACCGCCGTCTTGAGCTCATTGGCTGGTACGTTGGGGGCGTCAACGGTCAGAAGCTGGTACTCTCCCGCGGCAAGCAAAGTCGAGCAGCGATAGCTGGGCGCACGCAGTTCCTTGCCTGCTCTTTCAACAGCGTCGAGGCCGACCTCACCGGGTTGGAAGACCGCCAGGGCTACCGCTGGTTTGCCTGCGGCGGATGGAGCGACGCTGGCGGCAATAATGCCGTCAGTCCGTAGCGCGATAGCAAGCCAGCTGTTGCTTTTAGTCTTGCGTTTAAATAAGCCCATGCGTAGTGAAGCTGGAACTAAACTTCGTACTGTAGAGCCTTGATTATATTCAAGAGTGAGGGCTGGCTTTACGGAAATTTGGGATTCCGGATGAAAATAGTCACCTTTCGTTTCCACCCGGAAAACCTTGTCGCTAATAAACCTCACGAATGTAAATCAGCCGACTCCTGTAGACACCAAACACCACTGTACCGGTCGTGCTTGGGAGCCACGGCGCGAGGGTCGCATCCATCGTGACAGACGCACTTCCAGCATTGCCCGCGCCGGCTGCCTTCAGCCAGAATGTCGCCTGCCCACCCTCGGCCAGCTGCAGCCAGGTTCCTGAAGACAAACTCTGCAAGACGAACGCATTGCAGGTACTGCTTGCTGTGCCGCCGCCTGGCAGCTTCTTCTGACAATTACCAAAGCTTGCGATGTTGTTCACCTTGCTGGTGTTGTCGTTGGGATTGTTGTCCCATGACGTTCCGGCCCAGTACTGGCCATACACATGCAGGGGTAGCTTCAACAGCTCCGAACCGTTGGAGTTAGCAACCAACAGGCGACCGGCGACAACTTGCACGCCGCCCTCTTTCGACAAACCGCCCGCCCCGCGATTGGAGGTGACGGTTTTCTCGACATAGGACGGCGGTGCAGCGGCCACGCGATTGAACTTGGCGGTGGCGCGCACATAGGTGGGGGTCGGCGCGGTCCAGGCAGCACGCGCCTGGCCGGTGACATAAGGCACCCCCAGCTTCAACGACGGGGTAAGAGTCGACAACGGCGTCGCGCTCGAGGGCAGCGTGTTGGCGGCGAGCGTGCCCGCCGTGCTGCCAGTTGGGCCCGGGGCGCTGAACGGATCCAGCGTGATTGTGAACGCCGGTATGCTGCTCATCTGGGTGGTCACATCCGTATCGAGGGAATTGAACGCGTGCACGTCCACCTCGAATGGCTGACCCGAATACGCGGCGGTGTCAATTGCGGCGAGCTCGCCGCCCGCGAGCTTGCCGGTCGGGCATTTCATACGCGGCAGACAGGTCATCGGGCCGCTCGCGTCAGTCGTGAAATAAGCGGGATAGAAGTAACCTACTTTCTGTATCGATGAGGTCACGCCCGGCACGAAATGGCCGAAATAGGTCCCTTCGCCCCAGCCCTGTCCGGGCTGGCCAGCGATGGTCGCGGCCAAGTTGACACTGCCAAGATCGGCCCAGGTGACACGGCCGGTATAGACCCCGTTGACCGGACCGGTGAAGGTCTTGCCGAGCTTGCTCGGATCGGGGGCGCCAAGCGCGACGGTCACCGGCCCGTAAGGGCCAGCTTCGCGCCCGAAATTCGGCGGGAAATTGCCGTCGGCGTCCGCCACCTTGATTCCCACGTTAAACGGCTCGCCCGCCATCGAGAACGGCAGGGTACCGCCCGGATTGGCGCCGTTGTCGTTGCTGTTGGTGATCGAGACATAGCTCACCTGCGGATACGATACAAATCTGGCCGAGCCATTCCTTCCATTACTTTCCTGGACATCGAGTTGAATGATGCCCACGTCCGGATACTTGAATTGCCCGATGTATGCGGACGGAGTCTTGCTGAACGCTGCACTGAAGTAGCTCGTCCATTGCGCATAGGTGTTAACCGTGCCGGAATAACACGAATTGAGCGTCAGGGTCGTTGAGGTGGTCAATGTCGCGACCTTGCCGTTGGCGCTGCCCGGATTCACGCAGCCAAGCGCAAAGCGCAGGGACTTGTTACTGCTGTTGGACTGCGATGCCGCATACCCGCCGGATTGCAGGGTCACGTACAAGGTTTGTGGTGTGGCCGCCAGCAGCGGTCCGACAAAACGGGGGCAAGTGGTCGGATCGCCAATCCGCGCGCCGTCGGGACAGGCCTTGGTGGTGAACACATATTCGGCACCGATCAAGGTGGAATCGGTCGAGTCATCGAATGCGGTGTTATTGGCCGGCGTATTGTCGAATCGACTGGCGCTGGTCGCGACCGAGGCTTCGTTATGAAAGCTGGTTGTGCCGGACGTATCCACCTGCGCACTCACGGTGAGCTGCGGCAATGTCTGTCCATTCGCAACCGTTCCGCTATATTGGCAGGTGATCGTATTTCCGGAGGCGCTGCAGGTCCAGTTCGTACCGGACGCGTACTGCAAGACCATGCCGGGCGGTAGCTTGTCGACGACAGTGATCGGGCCGGCGTCCTCATAGGGGCCGTTGTTGGTGACGGTGAGCGTGTAGTTGACGATCGCCCCAGGCGATGGATCGCCAGTGCGCACCATCGTGAGCGCCAGATCCGCCACCGGAATGTTCGGCACCGCGACGATCTCCGCGCTCAGCCAGACCAGGTCCTGGACCGATGAGTAAACAGTTGTGGCCTTGGTATCGCCGGCCTGGATGATCGGCGCCCCGATCGTGTACGCGTCGAAATCGATGCCCCACGAGGCGGGGTCACCGTTGATGTTGCTCTTGGAATTGAACTGGTTATTCGGTGGATTGATCGGCTCGCCGGTCGGCGGCACCGGGGTCGGGTCCTGCAGCACCGTGTTGTTGAACATGAGATTTTCCCCGGGCCCACTCAAGGTGTCGTCCCCTTCCCAGGTGATGTGCCCAATGCGCGCAGTATTGTTATTGAGCGGCGTCGGCACCGTAAAATTGGTCAAGTTCAGAGTAAAGCTGGGTTGCTCTGGCGAGTGCGTGTAGCGGAACCCTTCATACAGATTCAACACCCGGAACGGTACGTCCGGATGGGAATAGATCACCAGCAGGGCAAAACCACCGAGCACGCCCTCCACGGAGCAATAGGCCGAACTGGTATTGATGGTCAGGCCGGAAAACGTATAGGTGCCATTGCCTTTAACCAGGCTCGTGACGTTGGCGACGCCACTGAAGTAGGCGTTGCCATTGCCGGGAAAGGTGCCGGAATAGGTCCGCTCGGCGTTGATAGTCTTGCCCTGGAAGGTCACCTGACTGTCCACGTAGCCGGAGCCCGCCCAGTAGAGGTAGGCTGCGACAACGGTGGCGCCCTGCGGCAGACCCGTCAGAGTTTTGCTGAGCGTATCCGTGCTGCGCCGCACCGCGCAAGTCGAGCTGCCGGTGCCGCCACTGGTACGCATGGTCGCGGTTGTGCCGGTGAAATCGAGGTTACCGGCCAGGCTGGAACGGAGCGTTACATTTTGCCCGTATGCGTGCGGAGCCAGTGCGGCCACAGCAAGCCCACACGCGACGGCCATCCATACGCGCAAGCGCCGGCGCCACATCATATCTGCACCTCCATTTCGCGCGCCACGTAATCGGCGGTGCCAGGGTTGTCGTTGGGGCAGGTGCCGTCGGCGCTGGGCTCGGAACAGGCCCAGGCGTGGATCACCCAGCGCGCCAAGGGGTCGTCGTCGTCGCCAATCCGCTCGCAGGTGACGCTGACGGTGAAACCAGACAGCGACGTGCCGGCGGGCAGGCCGAACGACGTCTTCGCCTTCACGCAGCTGCCGGCGATCTGCTGCTGGTACAAGCCCCATTCGATGCCTGCCCGAGCTGCCTGGTACGCGCGCGCGCCCTGCTCGTCCAGCGCCGAACTAGCCTGTTGGGAGGAAAACACGGTAACCATCGCCACACCCAGCCCAGCCAGCACGACCAACAGGAAAACTGCGGTGACGAGGCCGACGCCTGCGCTACGACGTGCACGACGGAATATTTCAGAATGTCGGTTCATGGCGTATTGTCCACATGTACCTGATGCACAAGACGGATCGGCGGATCGGCCGTGTTGCGCGACCTGAGCGGCAGCGACACGACAACGAGGCCGTTGCGTTCTCCTGCAACTCGGCCGGTATAGCGGAACAGCCCGGCGCAACTATCCACGCGCTCGACCAGGACCGCACTCCTGGTACCGCCGCCAGATGGCGGGTCGGGCTGGCTCGAGGCAATTTCGTAGCCCCAGTAACGCTTGAGCACCAGGACGCCGTTCTGCGTCTCACAGCGATAAGTGACGGGGCCGGTGACCACCTGGAACCGCTGGTTGGGCGACGGCATGGTCGGGTTTTGGGCGCCGAATGGATTGTTGGCGATCTGGATCCGGATATCTGCCCCGTCGCTCTTGAAATCCCTGATCTGGGCAATATTGATTCCGGCGGCGCGGCTGTTATTGAGCCTGTATGCGTCGGCCGGATCGTAGTCGGTACCCAAGTTATAGACAACGATGTAATTTCCGACGGCCAGGCGCGAGAACATGCTCGGCATGGGGTTGGCGACGCTGAACCAGACAGGGGTGTTGCTCGGATGGACGAAATCCAGCGCGAATTTGTTGTTGGCGGGATCATCCGCGCCATCGTCGGCGGCGAGGTAGCGTCCTCCGGTGCTAGTCTGCAGGAACTCGACCGCATGGCCGTCCGGCAGGACTCGGATACTGTTCGGCAAAGCAAGACGCACGTCACGCGCGATCCGGCGCAGCGCCAGGTCGGCCTCGTCGGCCAGTTCGGCCCGCCCCACGCTTTCGACGTACCCCTGCATGGGCATGCGGATGAACACTGCCACGACACCCGCGATGATTCCAATGATCACGATAACAACGACCGCTTCAACCAGGGTGAATCCGCGCGGCCTATCGAACTTTCTCATGGGCACCCTCATTGCACTTGCGGCGCATAGCGCGCGCGATAGCCGTCCAGTCGTACCGATTGGCCATTGTCGTACGTGACGGTGATGCTGATACGGAGCACGCTGGGATCATCCTGGGTGCCGCCAGCAATTCCGCCAAGGTTCTCCGGCACGATCTGAAGGCTGGCCGAATAGCCGGCTAGCCCCATGTCTTCACCATTCACGTCCACCAGCTTGCCGCTGGCGTCGTTGAACGGCGTGGCCGATCCAGCGTAATCGTTCACGTTGTTGAACGGCCGGCTCTCGCCCTCGGGGCCGAATTTCTCTGGAACCTTGCACTCGGCCACGGACGTGGCCAGCTCGGCGCCCTCGGAGTTGGGGTCGCAGTAGGTGAAATCGGCCAGCTCCACTTCCTCCAGCAGTGCCTCCGCGAGCAGCAAGGCCTGCTTGCGGCGCAGCGGGTCCGCAGCGTTTTTGGTCGTGAAGGTGAGCACGCCGAGGACGCCGGCCAGGGCAATGCTGACGATGACGATGAACAGCACCAGCTCAACCAGGGTAACGCCGCGCGCGCGGCGGGCCTTCCTAGTGTACATAACCGGTCTCGGCCTCAAGCGTGATCGGGACCGTCATGGTGCCCGCGGAGACGGTTGTTGTTACCGAGGCGGCGAGCAGGGTGCCGCCTGAGTCAGTCGGACGGCCCAGTGCGTCGAACGCGACGGTGACCACCTGGCTCACGCCCACACCTTGGGGGACGCGCAGGCAATACCACTTCGAGGTGGTGCAGGGTCCGCCGGTGGTGACGGCAAACGGGGCCGCCACCTCGGATCCGGGGCATGTCGCGCCGGCGACGAAACACAAGCGAACGGACGTGCTGTCGAGAACGGCATAAACCGGCCGGTGCTGGGCGATGGCCACGGTTTGCGCATAACGCAAGGCCGAACGCGCCTGATCGCTGAAATTGGTCGCGTCGAAATCGCGCCGGTCAAAAAAACGCACGGCGCCAATGGCGCCGAGGATACCGACCAGGACCAGGACGACGATCAGTTCGACCATCGTGAACCCTTGCCCGGGCCGGCGTGGTTGGCAGTACTGCAACATGACTCCCGGACTGCGACTATCGGGGCCGGTCACTGCCTCTATCGAATCGACTGGTCAGCAGCCGGTGACGACCGCGGTAGCGGCCGCCGGGCTGGTTGCCGCCGTTGCTTGGGTGTACTTGACGTAGCAAGTTGCAGCCTTGGTGTCGGTCATCGCGACGCCGGAGGGCAGGAAACCGACTTCATCGGTCGTCAAGGTCGGGAGATTATTGCCCGAGGCCGCGCTGTCAGTGCTGGTGAATTTCGTCATGCCATCGATGTTTGCGGCGGTGACGATCGAAGCAACGGTGGGGTAACCATATGCGGTCGCGATGGCAACACCTTCCATTGTCACGGTGCCGGTTGCACCGGTCTGCCCCCTGACGATCGCCTGCGCATGCACCAGGCCGGCGGCCGAGGTGAGCGAGCCCCTCACGCCTTGCACAGCCGCGGTGCGGGCATCGTTGCTCATATCTGCAAACTTCGGCAGCGCGGTGGCGGCCAGGATGCCCAGGATGACGATCACGACGATCAGTTCGATCAGCGTGAAACCGGCCTGTGCGGCATTGCTAAAGCTTTTCTTCATTGAATTCTCCAGACTTGAATGGTATTTCTCGCGGAACGCTCCGCAGATTGATTTCTATGGCTCAGCTGTGGCATCGGACTCGCCAGTCAATTGGATCAGTGCGACGCCTTGCGAGACCTCTGTGGGCCCGAACCGCTCTCCCGCAGCCCGCCTTCCTAGCTCAGTGTATTCTACCTTGAACTTAAGAAACTTTGATGCCTCAGAGCTAAAACTTTTGGGACTGTTGAGTAAATAAATCAGGCATTTGTCGCGTCGATCAAACACCCAATTTCCGTGCGGCATTTGTTTCAGTTCCGGGGAGTAATATTCGCCCAAATAATTCGCGGGCTTGTGTTCAAGCCAGTCCAGCGGATTTGCTTCAGTCAGGCGTACCATGGCCGCGCGGTCGCCCTTTGGCGACACGGCTGCCGCGCGCAATGCCAGCGCGGTGCGCAGCGTGGCAACAACTTGCTGGACGGCAACCCGCTCAGACTCTTGCTGGTAAAACGCAATCCGCATCAGCAACACGCCTGCCAGCACGGCCAGCACGGTCGCGGTGACCGCGAATTCGAACAGCGTGAATCCGGCTTGCGTTTCCCGGCCTGCCAGGGCGCCGCAAGCCGGCGCTGCGCACAAGTTGTCGCCGCCGCGCGTCATTTACTTGTGCAGGGCGGCTTTGCCCAGATCCCAGATCGGCAGGAAGATGCCGAGAGCAAGCACCAGGACCATCACGCCGAGGAAAATAATCAGGATCGGCTCGATCTGGCTCGACAGTGTCTTGAGTTCGTAATCGACCTCGCGTTCGTACATCTGTGCGATTTCGTCCATCAGGTCGTCCAGCGAGCCGGACTCCTCGCCCACCGCGATCATCTGCAGCACGATCGGCGTGAACACCTGGGCATTGGTGGCAGTGCGCACGATGCTTTCGCCGCGCTCGACGCCGTCACGCATCAGCTCGATGCGTGCGGAGAGGAATGCATTATCGACCGTCTGCGACACCACGGTCAGCGCGTGCACGATCGGTACCCCACTTCGCATCGATAACGCAAAGCTGCGTGCAAAGCGCGCCATCGTGGCCTTGTGGATGATCTTGCCCGCGATGGGAATACGCAGCTTGTGACGATCCCAGGCAAGGCGGCCGCGCGTGGTGCCGATCCAGCTGCGAAAACCCACGGCCGCAAGGAGCGCGAGCACAAGCAGCACCGGCCAGGACTCGACGGTAAAGCGCGAGGTCGCGATCAGGATACGCGTCATCAGCGGCAGCTCGGCGTGCATCTGCCTGAACACGTTCTCGAACTGCGGTATGACGAACACGTTCACGACCACCATCGCCGCGACCATCGCCACCATCACAAAGGACGGGTAACGCATCGCCGTCTTGACCCGCTCGCGCATGTCGCGGTCGAACTCCATGTGGTCGAACAGGCGCAGGAACACTTCCTCGAGACGGCCCGTCATCTCGCCCACCCTGACCATGGACAGATAGAAGTTATCGAAGCACGCGGGGTGCCGTTTCATGGCCACCGACAGCTCGCGGCCCGCGTCGAGCGATTCGCGCAGGTCCTTGATCACTTTGGCGAAGGACGAGTTGATGGCCGATTCCTGCAATCCCGCCAGTCCCCGCATGATCGGCACGCCCGACTTGAGCAGCGTGTAGATCTGACGGGAAAAGAGCTGCACATCCAGCGACGTCACCTTCTTTTCGGTCAGGCGCGTCCAGATGCCCTTGCCCGCCGCTTCCGCCTTCTTGCGCGTGGGCGTGATCTCGATCGGCGTCACGCCCGAGCCGAACAACTGGTCGGCGCAGGCGTTGGCGTCGGCCGCTTCCAGCACGCCCTGCATCAGCTTGCCGCTGGCGTCGCGGCCCTTGTAGGCGAACGACGGCACGGATTATTCCTCGACGAACTGGTTCGACACGCGCATCGCCTCGACGATCGTGGTGCGGCCCTGCACCGCCAGCTGCACCGCGTGGCGGCGCAAGGTGTTCCCGGCCATTTCCATCTGCGCCACCTTGAGGAAGTGTCCCGGATCCGGGTGGTTGGCGGCGGCCGTCACGCGGCGCGTCATCTCGAGCAGCTCGTACACACCGGTACGGCCGCGGTAGCCGGTGCCGTTGCAGTGCGAGCAGCCCTTGCCATGGAAGAAACGGCTGCTCTCGACGTGCTCGCCCAGCTCCGCGCGCAGCCAGCCCTGCTCGGTGGCGGTGGGCTGGTACTCGGTGGTGCAGCTTTCGCAGATCACCCGCACCAGGCGCTGCGCCAGCACCGCCTGCAGCGAGCCGCCGACCATGTAGCGCGGCACGCCCATGTCCATCAGGCGCAGCGGGGTGCTGGCGGCGTCGTTGGTGTGCAGGGTCGAGAGCACCAGGTGGCCGGTCATTGCGGCGCGCAGACCGATCTGGGCGGTCTCCTGGTCACGCATCTCGCCCACCAGCACGATGTCCGGGTCCTGGCGCAGTGCCGAGCGCAGCACGCGCGCAAACGTCAGCTCGATCTTGTCGTTGACCTGCACCTGGTTGATGCCGGCGAGGCGATACTCGACCGGGTCCTCGACGGTGATGAGTTTTTTCTCCACCGAGTTCAGCTCGGCCAGCGCGCTGTACAGGGTGGTGGTCTTGCCGCTGCCGGTGGGGCCGGTCACCAGCACCAGGCCGTTGGGGCGCTGCACGATTGCGCGGAAGCGCTCGACCAGTTCCGGCGGCATGCCGATCGCGTCCAGCCGCAGCCGGGTGCCTGCCTGGTTCAAGAGGCGCATCACGACCGATTCGCCGTATTGGGTCGGCATGGTCGAGATACGCACGTCCAGCCGCTGGTTCTTGACCTTGACGGCAAAGCGGCCGTCCTGCGGCAACCGCTTTTCCGAGATGTCCAGGTCGGCCATCAGCTTCAGGCGCAGCGCCAGCGGCGTGGCGACCTTGATGTCGGCCTCGGTCTGCAGGTGCAGCACGCCGTCGATGCGAAAGCGGATCTGCAGGCGCGATTCCTGCGGCTCGATGTGGATGTCCGAGGCGCGCACCTGGGCCGCGTCGTCGAACACCGACTGCAGCAGCTTGACGATCGGCGCTTCTTCCAGGCCCGGGTTGGCGGCCAGCGCGCCGAAGTCGACGAACGTATCGCCCAGGTCCTGCTCCACCTCGCGCGCGAAGTCGGTGATCTCTTCGGTGCGCCGGTAGATGCGGTCGATCGCCTGCAGCACTTCGGTCTCGTTGACCACCGCCAGCTCGACGCCGCGCTTGAGCAGGCGCGCGATCTCGTCGTACGCGAACAGGTCGGTCGGGTCGGCCACACCAACCAGCACCGTCTCGCGGCGGTCTTCCAGCACCAGCGCGCGAAAGCGCCGCGCGGCGGTCTCGGGCAGCAGCCGCACCACGTCGGCGTTGATGTTGTAGAACTTGAGGTTGATGTACGGGATGTTGAGCTGGCGCGCCAGCGCGCCGCAGATCTGCTCTTCGGTCACATAGCCGTTCTCGACGAACACCCGGCCCAGCTTGCGGCCCGTGCGCTTCTGGTCGGCCAGCGCGGCAGAAAGTTGCTCCTCGCTCAGCAGTTTTTGCTGGACCAGTATTTCGCCGAGCCGGACTTTTTCGGGCCTTGCCATGTGTTCCTTTCCGTACCTGTTACGATCGCGCGGCCATTGTATGCCAGAACGCAGCCCATTTTCACCCGGCAATATCGGTTGTGCAGAAAATCCGCCTTGCCCGCGCCAGATGTCACACTCTGTTGTGCCGCATCCACGCCCGGCGCGCGCGAACGGCCCCGCGCTAGGCGGTAAAGCGGCAGTTTGTTACCATGAGGCAACCCGCCTTGCTGTGCGCATCCCCGAGGTTTTTCTTGTTGTTCCGTCGCCAACGTCTTCCTTCGATCCGGTCGAAGCTGTTCACGCTCATCCTTGCGTGCGCCCTGCCCATCCTGATTGGCTATATTGCGTTCGCGCGCGACGCCGGCCGGCGCGAGCGCGAGCACGTCGCGCAGGATGCGCAGACGGTCGCACAGGCGCTGGTGGCCGCGGTGGACCGCGAGCTCGCCAGCAGCGAGACGGCCGCGCGTGTGCTGGCCAATTCGTACCTGCTCTCGCACGGCCGGCTGGCCGAATTCCACGCCAACGCGCGCAACCTGTTGCGCCCCGAATTCCCGGCACACGCGTTTGCGCTGGCGGACGCCGAAGGACGCGAAATCCTCAACACGCGCTTTGCCTACGGCAGCAAAATTCCGCCGAGCGGCGCACGGGCCGAGGTCAAGCGCGTATTCGCCACCGGCGAATCGGTCGCAACCGGGTTGCGCACGCCGGGCCCGGACCCGACCCAGGTGCTGTCGATCATCGTGCCGGTCTGGCGCGAAGGCAAGGTGGTGTACGCGCTGTCGGTGCAGATGCGCCCGAAGCCGGTGGCCGACCTGCTGGCCAGCCAGCACCTGCCGGACCAGTGGATGGCCCAGGTGTTCGACAACCAGCAGCGGCTGGTGGCAAGCAACGCCGACCTGACCGCGACCCAGGGCACACCGCTGCCGGCCGCGGTGGCGCAGGCGCTGGCACGCCGCGACATCGGCATCGCACCGCTGGGCAAGGACGCGGACGCCGAATTCGCCGCGTTCGCCCGCTCGCGCGAGCACCGCTGGACGGTCGCAGTGACCGTGCCGCGCGACGCCGCGCCGCTGATGCTGGGGCACCCGCACGGCGCGATCCTGACCGGCGTGGCGGCGCTGCTGGCGGTGAGCCTGGGGCTGGCATGGCTGATTGGCGGCTCGATCGCGCGCTCGGTGCGTGCGCTGATCGGACCGGCGCAGGCGCTCGGGCGCGGCGAGGCGGTGGTGATCCCCAAGATGGCGATCGCCGAGGCCGACGCGGTGGCCGACGCGCTGCGCCAGGTGGACCGCAAGCTGGCGCGCTACCGGCGCGGGCTGGCGACGCTGGTCAACGAGCGCACCGCCGAACTGGAACGCTCCACCGCCCTGCTCGAAACCGTGTACGCGTCGGCGCCCGTAGGCCTGTGCTTCATGGACCGCGAGCTGCGCTTCGTGATGATCAACGACTACCTCGCCGCGATCAACGCGGTCCCCGCGTCCGAGCACATCGGCCGCACGCTGCCCGAGGTGCTGGGACCGGTCGGCGAACAGTTGGAGCTGGACTACCGGCGCGTGCTGGAGTCCGGCCGGCCGATGGTGGACCTGGAGAGCGTGGGCGGGGTGCCGGCGGCGCCCGGCGTGATGCGCCACTGGCTGGCCAGCTATTACCCGGTGTTCGGCCCGGACCGCGAAATCGTCGGCATCAACGCCGTGGTGCTGGACATCACCGAGCGCAAGCTGCAGGAGCAGCGCAACCGCGACAACGAAGAGCTGTTTCGCGCGCTGTACGAAGGCTCGGGCGACGCCCACACGCTGCTCGCCTACGGCGCGGGCTTCGTCAGCGCCAACCGCGCCGCCGCCGCCCTGTTCGGCTTCGACGAGATCGACGAACTGCTTGCGCTGTCGCCGGCGAGCGTGTCGCCGCAATGCCAGCCGGACGGCCGCCTTTCCGAGGAGCTGATGCGCCAGTACATGCGGCAGGTGATGGACACCGGCGGCGCGCATTTCGAGTGGCAGTACCGGCGGCGCGACGGCAGCACCTTCCACGCCGACGTGGTGCTCACCAGCGTGGACATCGGCGGCAAGGGCATGATGCAGGGGACGATGCGCGACATCAGCTCGCGCGTGGCGGCCGAGACGGCGCTGCGCGCCACCAGCGAACGGCTGGCGCGCAACGAGCGCTTCATCCGCACCGTCACCGACCACCTGCCGGGCATGGTCGGCTACTGGGACGCGGACCTGCGCTGCCGGTTCGCCAACCGCCCCTATCTGCAATGGCTGGGACGCAGCGAAGAACAGGTGTTCGGCGAACGCGTCCAGGCCCTGATCGCGGTCGACCAGCTGGACCAGGTGAACGAGCATATCCATGCGGTGCTGGCGGGCCGGGCGCAAAGCTTCGAGCGCCAGCTGCATATGCGCTCGGGTGAACTGGTCCACGCGTGGGGCAACTACATTCCCGACTTCGACGAGCAAGGCACGGTGCGCGGCTTCTACGTGCTGTACACCGACGTGACCGAACTGAAGCGCACCCAGGGCCGGCTGGTGCAGGCGCTGCGCGAGGCCGAGCATGCCAGCAGCGCCAAGGGCCAGTTCCTGGCCAACATGAGCCATGAGATCCGCACCCCGATGAACGCGATCATGGGCCTGGCGCGCCTGCTGGAGGAAGCGCCGCTGGGCCGGCGCGAGCGCGGCTACGTCGAGCGCATGCAGCTGGCGGCCAAGTCGCTGCTGGGGATGCTGTCGGACGTGCTCGACTTTTCCAAGGTCGAAGCGGGCCAGCTGGTGCTGGAACGCCAGCCGTTCCTGCTGGACGACGTGCTGGCCACGGTGGCGGCGGTGGCCGCGTCCAACGCCTGGGCCAAGGGGGTCGAGCCGGTGTTCGACGTGGACGGCGCCGTGCCGCGCTCGCTGGTGGGCGACCAGGTGCGGCTGGGCCAGGTGCTGCTGAACCTGGCCGCCAACGCGATCAAGTTCACCGACAAGGGCGAGGTGGTGCTCGCGGTGCGCGCTGCCGGCTTTGACGCGGGCACGGTGCGGCTGGCGTTCTCGGTGCGCGACACCGGCATCGGCATCGCGCCCGACCAGCAGGAGCGCATGTTCGAGGCGTTCTCGCAGGCCGACAGCTCGATCAGCCGCAAGTACGGCGGCGCCGGCCTGGGCCTGGCGATCTGCCGTCGACTGGTGGAACTGATGGGCGGCCAGCTGCGCGTGGACAGCGCACCGGGCCTTGGCGCCACCTTCAGTTTCGAGCTTGCCTTCCCGCTCGCGCCCCACACGGCGGCGCTACCCTGCCCCGACGCCGCCCAGGCGGTGCTGGTGGCGGACGACAACCCGAGCGCGCTGGCGGCGCTGGCCGGCGCCTGCGAGGCGTTCGGCTGGCAGGTCGATCGCGCGGACGGCGGCGCCGCCGCGCTGGCCCTGCTGCGCGCCGGGCGCCGCTATGACCTGGCCTTCCTCGACAGCGCCATGCCCGACCTGGACGGCGCCAGCGTGCTGGCCTACGCCCGCTCGGACCAGTCGATCCGGCTGCCGCGCTGCGCGCTGGCGGCGGCCGACCCCGAGCGCGAGCGCCTGGCCGCGCTGGCGGACGACCTGCACGTGGACGCGCTGCTGGCCAAGCCGTTCACCCGGCGCGCGCTGCTCGAGACCGTGGCGGAGCTGTGCAGCGGCGCCGCGCCCGCCCCGGCGCGCCCGATCCCGCTCGCGGGACGCCTGGCCGGCCTGCGCGTGCTGCTGGTCGAGGACAACGTGATCAACCAGGAAGTGGCGAACTACGCATTGGTGCACGCCGGCGCCTCGGTGGACATCGCGGAAAACGGCCAGATGGCGCTGTCGATGCTGTCCGAGCGCAGCGTGCAGTACGATGCCGTGCTGATGGACCTGCAGATGCCGGTCATGAACGGCTACGACGCGACCGGCGCGATCCGCGCGATGGGGCTGGACCGGCTGCCGATCATCGCCATGACCGCCAACGCGATGGAAGAAGACCGCCGCCGCGCGCTGGCGGCGGGCATGGACGCCCACCTGGCCAAGCCGATCGAGGTGGACGTGCTGGTCGAAACGCTACTGGCGGTGGCCGGGCGCGCGGCCGGCGGCGCGGCGGACGCGGCGGCGCCAGCCGCCTGGCCTGCCCCGCCGAGCATCCCCGGCATCGACCTGAAGGCGACGCTGCCGCGCTTCGGCGGCGCGTTTGCCAACTTCGCGGCCGTGTTCCGCCGCTTCGAGAGCTCGCAGGGGCGCACCCTGGACGAGGTGCGCGAACTGCTGCGCAGCGGCGACCGCAAGGGAGCGCAGCAGCTGGCGCACCGCCTGCGCGGCGTGGCGGCCAACCTCGGCGCCAACGAGGTGGCGGCGCTGGCGCTCGACTTCGAACAGGCGCTGCGCAGCGCCGACGAGGCCGCGCTCGCACTGCGCCTGGCGCGCCTGGACGCCGCGCTGTCGGTCGTGCTGGACGCATCGCGCGAGATCGACGCCGCGGGCGCCGGCGCCGAGCCGGGTGTGCCGGCGGCCACGTGCGCCCAGCGCGAGGATTTGATCGGACTGCTCGATCTGCTACACAATAACAACCTGAAGGCGATGGCGCAGTTCGACGCGCTGCGTCCGGCGCTGGCGGGCCTGCTCGATGCCAAGTCCGGCGACGCGCTCGCCGACGCCATCGGCACCCTGCGTTTCGACGTCGCGGCGGCGCTGCTCCAGGATATATTGAACGGGAAGATACAAGCATGAGCTGGACCGATTTGGCCGTGAACGGGCGCATCCTGGTGGTGGACGACGCGATGGAAAACGTCCAGATCCTGTACGGCGCGCTGCAGGACGAGCACGAGGTGTTGTTCGCGCTGTCGGGCGACAAAGCGCTCGAGATTGCGCGCGCACAGCTTCCCGACCTGATCCTGCTCGATGCGATGATGCCCGGGAAGGATGGCTACGCCGTGTGCGCCGAGCTGCGCCAGGCGGCCGAGACGCGCGACATCCCGGTCATCTTCATCACCGCGCTCAAGAGCCCGGAGGACGAAACGCGGGCGCTGGCCGCCGGCGCGGCCGACTTCATCACCAAGCCGGTCAACGCGGCCGTGGTGCGCGCCCGCGTGCGGACCCAGCTCACCGTCAAGCGCCAGGCCGACGCGCTGCGCGCGCTGTCGCTGACCGACGGCCTGACCGGGGTGGCCAACCGCCGCGCGTTCGACGAGCGGCTGGACACCGAATGGCGGCGCTGCGCCCGCGCGCGCCAGCCGATGTCGCTGATCCTGGTGGATATCGACCATTTCAAGCTGTACAACGACCACTACGGCCACCAGGCCGGCGACGCGAGCCTGAAACTGGCCGCGAAGGCGATGCGTCTTGCGGCCGGCCGCCCGCAGGACCTGGTGGCGCGCTACGGCGGGGAAGAATTCGCGGTGCTGCTGCCACAGGTGAGCGCGCAGGGTGCGGAGCGGGTGGCGCTCAAGCTGCTGGCCGAACTGGAAGCGATGGCGATCCCGCACGAAGCCGCGCCCCCGCCGGGCCGCCTGACGGTAAGCATGGGCATCGCCAGCGTGGTGCCAGGCCAGCACAGCTCCGCGGTGGAACTGGTGCAGGCGGCCGACGCCGGGCTGTACGACGCCAAGGCGGCCGGCCGCAACTGCTACCGGACGGGCGCCGATTAAGCCGGGCGCCGCCCGAACATGCCCATGCCCTCGATGATGCAGACCTCCTCGCCGCGCTGGTTGGTGGCGACCCACTTCGACCAGACCACGCCGCGGTCCGGCCTGGAGTTCGACGGCTTGACCTTGACGGTCAGGTAGCGCACGGCCAGCGTGTCTCCCGCGCGCACCGGCTGGAGCCAGCGCACGCCGTCCAGTCCCGGCGAGCCCATGCTCGACGCGCTGCACATCAGCCCATCGACCACCATGCGCATCATCATGCTGCAGGTGTGCCAGCCGCTGGCGATCACGCCGCCGTAGATGGAGTGCGCGGCTGCCTCGCGGTCGATGTGGAAGGGCTGCGGATCGAATTCGCGCGCGAACGCGATGATCTCCTCTTCAGCCACGGTGCGCTTGCCCAGGTCGATCTCCTGGCCGGGATAAAAGTCCTCGAAATACCAGTGCTTGCTCATGCCGCGGCCCCTTGCGCAAAGCCGGGCTGCGCGATGAAGCGCGCCAGGTGGTGGTCGGTGTCGCCGAGCGTGAGCTCGATCATCGACAGCCGCTTGAAGTAGTGCGAGGCCGGCAGTTCGTCGGTCACGCCCATGCCGCCATGCAGTTGCACCGCCTGCTGGCCGACGAAGCGCGCAGCCTGCCCGATACGGTATTTGGCGGCGGAGACGGCGCGGCGGCGCTCGCCCGCGTCCGGCGCGTCCAGCTTGACGGCGGCCAGCAGCGCCATCGAGCGCGCCTGCTCCAGGTGGATGAACATGTCGGCCATGCGGTGCTGCAGCGCCTGGAATTTGCCGATCGGGACGCCGAACTGCTGGCGCGTCTTGAGGTAGTCAAGCGTGGCGTCGAACAGCGCTTCCATCGCGCCGAGCGCCTCGGCGCACAGCAGGCCGGCGCCGTAGTCGAGGGCCGCGTCGAGGATGTCCCAACCCTGGCCGGCAACGCCGATGAGCGAGGTTGCAGGCAGCCTCACCGCGCTAAAGCGCACGTCGGCAGCGCGCAGGCCGTCCAGCGTACGGTAGCCGCTGACCTGCACGCCCGCTGCATCGGCCGGCACCACGAACAGCGAAATGTCGTCGCGGTCGCGCTGCCCGCCGCCGGTGCGGGCGGAGACCACCAGCACCCCGGCGTGCGCGCCGTGGATGACCACCTTCTTTTCGCCATCGATCACGTAGCCGTCGCCCTCGCGCCTTGCGGTGGTCGCGATGTCGGCCATGTCGTGGCGCGACTGGCGCTCGCCAAGCGCGCAGGCCAGCTTCAGCTCGCCGGCGGCAATCCGCTCGAGCAGCGCCTCGTTTCCGCCGCCGAGCTTGAGGAACTGCGCGCCCAGCACGGTCGCGAAATACGGCTCCACCACCAGGCCGCGGCCAAGTTCGCGCATCACCACGAACATGTCCAGCGCATTGCCGTCAAAGCCGCCCTGCGCGGCCGGCACCGGCAGCGCCGTCATGCCCAGCTCGGCCAGGGTGCTCCACGCGGCGTCGGACGTGCCCTGCTCCGATTGCACGATTGCGCGGCGCGCCTCGAAGCCGTAGTCGCGTCCAATCCAGCGCTTGAGCGCGTCCGCAAACTGGAGCTGTTCTTCCTTGAAGTCGAAGTCCATGTTATTCCCTCACAGCCCCAGGATCATCTGGGAGATGATGTTGCGTTGAATCTCGTTGGAACCGCCGTAGATCGAGGTCTTGCGGTAATTGAAGTAATAGGACGCGAGCGGGGCAGCCTCGTCGTCGCCGGCCACGCTGTGCGCCGCCTCGCCTTCCAGATAGGCCGGATCGAACGGCAGCGCCATCGGCCCGGCCGCCTCGACCATCAACTCGGTCAGCATCTGCTGGATGTCGGTGCCGCGCACCTTGAGCACGGACGCCTCGGGGCCGGGCGCGCGGTCGGCCTTGGCGAGCACGCGCAGCACGGTCATCTCGAGCGCCATCAGCTCGATCTCGAGCGCGGCCAGCCTGGCGGCGAACAGCGGGTCTTCGATCAGCGGCCTGCCGTTCTTCTGTTCGCGCGCGGCCAGGCGCTTGAGGAAGGCCAGCTCGCGCTTGGAGCGGCCGACGGCGGCGATGCCGGTGCGCTCGTGCCCGAGCAGGTATTTGGCGTAGGTCCAGCCCTTGTTCTCCTGGCCGACCAGGTTGGCCACCGGGACGCGGACGTTGTCGAAGAAGACTTCGTTCACCTCGTGGTCTTCGTCGAGCATGATGATCGGGCGCACCGTGACACCGGGCGAGCGCATGTCGATCAGCAGGAACGAGATCCCCTCCTGCTTGCGCACATTGGGGTCGGTACGCACCAGGCAGAAAATCATGTCGGCGTGCTGGGCCAGCGTGGTCCAGGTCTTCTGGCCGTTGACGATGTAATGGTCGCCGTCGCGCACCGCGCTGGTCTTGAGCGAGGCAAGGTCGGAACCGGAGCCGGGCTCGGAATAGCCCTGGCACCACCAGTCCTCGCACGACAGGATGCGCGGCAGGTAGTAGTCCTTCTGCGCCTGCGAGCCGAACGCCATGATCACCGGCGCGACCATGTTCACGCCGAACGGCATCACCGGCGGGGTGCCGGCGGCGGCGCACTCCTCTTCAAAGATGTGGCGCTGCACCGGGGTCCAGCCCGGCCCGCCGTATTCGCGCGGCCAGCCCGGCGCGACCCATCCCTGCTTGTACAGGATCTTGTGCCAGCGGACGATGTCGTCCCGGGACAGACGCAAATGGCTGCGCACTTTGTGCTGCAGGTCGGCGGGAAGATGTTCAGCGAGGAAGGCGCGGACCTGGTCGCGAAACGCGCGGTCCTCTTCCGTGTAGTCCAGGTCCATGATGTCTCCTTGTTATCGCCGCCCCTAAAAAAGCACGGTCGTTCACAAGGGATTGTACCTGAAAATGATGCGCGGATATCAATCCGGCACAGGAATGGATGGGCGCGCGGGCGCCCATCCCTCCATCGTCAGCCGTTCAACGCTTGCGGCGGCGTGCCAGCCCGCCAGCGCCGAGCAGGCCCGCGAACACCAGCGCAATGCTGGACGGTTCCGGCACCTCGGCGACCTGGCCACCGTCGTCGCCCTGTGGGTTGCCGCCAAACGGAGGCGGCACGTCGGCGACCGGGGGAACCTGGGCCGGGACCGGCAGGGTCACGGTGATCCCGCCGCCGGCCAAGTGATCCACCGTTGCGCCAGGCGAGCCGCCAGTGGTGCCGCCGTTGCCGGCACCACCGCCCTGGCCGCCGCCACCTGCGCCTGCGCCTGCGCCCGAGCTTCCACCGCCGGCGCCCGCGCCACCACCACCGGCGCCGCCACCGGACGGTCCGCCGCCACCACCCGAGCTGACGGCCGCGCCACCACCGGCCTTGGCGTTACTGATGATCACGCCGTCGCTGGAGCCCACGACCGACACTCCCGGCCCGAGCATGGCGGCCAGGATGCCGTGTCCAGCGCCGACCAGGTACATGCCGTCAATGCCCTGCTGGTAGTAGAGCTTGGTCTGGCCGTCCGCACTTTGCCCGATGCTGGCGCTCGCCTTGCCGTACAGGACGTCCGCCAGGGTTGCCGTGCCCTGGCTGGCGCTCGCCTTTGAGGCGGCATCGTACGAGATGCCGCCGATCAGGCTGACATTGCCGGACAGGACGCCCGAGCTGAGGATGTTGGCGCCATTGGCACCGGTCCAGCTCGACAGGAAGCCGCCCTGCGCAGTCGAGCCCGCACTTCCTGTCGATGGGATGACGTCCGCGTGTGCGGCACACGCGCTTGCCGCCAACGCCGCCACGATGAACTGACGAATTAACATGATTGCTCCTTTAACTGTGCAAGTTTGTGTTTTTTACAACGGCAGATTGATCGTAGCACAGCTAAAAAAAAGGCAATTTTCAATTGGATGAGCTTGCCAGCACGGGCTCGGTATTTCCTGCCGGAAAAGAGGAGGCACGTTCCACCGGAAAGGATGATGGCGCATGAACAATTCAACGTATTTACAACACAAGACGAAAAGGTCGCTCGCGGTGCGCCTTGCGCGAACGTACAGGCAAAAAAAAGAAGGCTCCGAAGAGCCTTCCTGTTGCACCGTGCCGGCAGGCGGGACTGCGGCTTAGTTTCCGCTCACCCGGGTAGACGGCAGATACGGCATCGCGCGCGAGGCCATGCGGGTATCTGTCTTGAGCATGACCGACTCGTCGGCCAGGATGTGCGCGGCCTCCTGCAGCAGCACGTCCTTGGCGTTCTTGGCGGCCTTTTCGGCAGCCAGCTCGGCTTGCAGGTTGCGCTCGTCGGCCTGCAGACCGTCGTCCTGGCCGCGGCTGGCGATCATTGTCTTGGTCGGCTTGGACGGCAGCGGCGTCTTGCCGCTGTTGCGCGCTTCCTTGGCGGCCGGACTGGACTCATCGGCCGCCTTGCCGGCAAGGCGGGCTTCGCGCTGGCTCGCCTTGGCTTCCTGGGCGTCGCGTTCCTTGCGGCGCACCGCCTCGTTCAGCGAGATCAGGTTGTCCTTGCGCAGCTTGACGGCCTCGGCGATGTCTTCCTGCAGGTACACGAAGTCCTTGTCCTTGGCCACGCGCGCCTCGTGACGCTTTTGCAGCGGGGCCACGAGGTCCTTCAGGTCGCCTGCTGGCGCAAAGTTGGCCGGCTTGATCTGCACCCACGGCAGCGCGTTGTCGTAGGACGATTCGCCAAAATTGTCCACGTCCGCCGTCACCGGCAGCTTGATGTCCGGCGTTACGCCGCGCAGCTGGGTCGTGCCACCATTGATGCGGAAGAACTGGGCGATCGTCATTTTCAGCTCGCCGTAGTGCACCTTGTCGGTCGGTGCGAAGCGGTCGAGGTTGATCAGCGTTTGCACGGTGCCCTTGCCGAAGCTCGGCTCGCCGATGACGATGCCGCGGCCGTAGTCCTGGATGGCGGCGGCGAAGATTTCCGACGCCGAGGCCGAGCCGCGGTTGATCAGCACGCCCATCGGGCCGTCCCAGGCCAGGCCCGCGTTGGTGTCGCTCTCGACGTCAACGCGACCTTCTGCGGTGCGCTGCTGCACCACCGGGCCCTTGTCGATGAACAGGCCGGTGAGCTCCACCGCCTCGATCAGCGAACCGCCGCCGTTGTTGCGCAAGTCCACCAGCACGTTGTCCACTTTTTCCTTCTTGAACTCGGTAAGGATGCGCTGAACGTCGCGGGTGGCGCTCTTGAAGTCCTTGTCGCCGCGGCGGCGCGCCTCGAAGTCGAGGTAGAAGGTCGGCAGCGAGATCACGCCGATGCGGCGCTCCACGCCCCCTTCCTTGACCTTGATGACCGACTTCTTGGCCGATTGCTCTTCCATGTTGATCTTCTTGCGCACCAGCGAGACGGTCACGTGCTTGCCGTCCGGCCCGGCGTCGGCCGGGATCACGTCCAGCCGCACCAGCGAATCCTTTTCGCCGCGCACCAGTTGCACCACGTCGTCGATGCGCCAGCCGAGCACGTCGGTGAAGCCACCCTTTTCGCCCTGTGCCACGCCGACGATGCGGTCGCCCACCTTGAGCTTGCCCGAGATGGCAGCCGGGCCGCCCGGCACGATCTCGCGGATCACGGTGTAGTCGTCACGCGATTGCAGCACCGCGCCGATGCCTTCCAGCGACAGGCGCATGGCGATGTCGAAGTTCTCGGCCGAGCGCGGGCCCAGGTAGTTGGTGTGCGGCTCGATGGCGGTGGCGTACGCGTTCATGAACATCTGGAACACGTCTTCGCTGTTGAGCTTCTTGAGGCGGTTCTGGTAGTTCTCGTAGCGCTTGTCCAGCGTTTCGCGAATCGCCTTGTCGTCCTTGCCGGCCAGCTTCAGGCGCAGCCAGTCATTCTTGACCCGCTTGCGCCACAGGTCGCGCACCTCGTCCTCGCTCTTGGCCCAGGGGGCCTTTTCGCGGTCCAGCTGCATCGACTCGTCGGCGGTGAAGTCGAATTTGCCCTTGATGAGCTCGCGCGCGTAGGCCATGCGCTCGTTGAAGCGCTGCTGGTACACGTTGTAGATCTGGAACGGCAGCGTCAGGTTTTCGTTGTTGATCGCGTCGTCGAGCTTGGTGCGCATCGGCGCGAACTGGTTCAGGTCGGCTTGGGTGAAATACAGCCTGTCGCTGTCGAGCCACTTGAGGTAGTTGTCGAAGATCTTCTCCGACATTGCGTCGTCCAGCGGGAGCGCCTTGTAGTGGTAGCGCGCCATCACGCGCGAAGCCCAGAGCGCGGCCTGCGCCTGCTCGGCCGACGGCTTGAGCGGGGTGACGGCGACCTTCTCGGGCTGTGCCGTGACCACGTGGGCCGACATGGCGACTGCCAGTATTGCCGTCAACACATGCTTCTTCATTCTTGATCTCTCCGAGCGTAATTCGGTGGAAGTCGCCGGCCGAACCGGCGCTTGCGGCCAATTCTACAGGATAGCCGCGTGGCGCAGAGCCGGGTTGTGCGATTTCGTGCCCCGAGCTTAAGGCTCGCCTAAGCCGGCGCTTCAGGTTTTTACAATTTGAAACAGCGGCGCCCGATAATAGAAGAGCAACAGCCCGAGCAGCGGCAGCACCACCAGCCAGGGCCAGGAGCGCGCCGCCAGCCGCCAGTCGGTCGGCGATGGCCAGAACGACAGGAACTGGGGCGCCAGCAGCCAGGCCAGTGCCAGGTCGAGCGGCTGGAAGTGCCAGCCCGGCTCGGTGCGCCAGGCCGCGACCGCCAGCGGCACCAGCAGCACCAGGAGCGGCGCCAGCGCGCTCGGGGCGGCGTTGTACCAGCGCAGGTTGAGGAAGGTGACCGAGCCCAGCTCCCAGTTACGGCCGGCGCGGCGCGGGATCACCGTCAGGTTGGACGGCTCGGCGCCCACCAGCAGCCCCACGCCGAAGTGGGCCAGTTCGTGGCACAGGGTGCCGGCGGCGGTAAAGATGAAGAAAATCGGATGGGCGCTGGAGAAGATCCAGATCAGGAAGGCCAGCGCGGCCGAGGGCAGCAGGTACAGCAGCAGGTCGCCATGCGCACACAGCCACGCGGGCGCAAGCGCGCCGCAGCCGTGCGCGAGCCAGGCTGTCAAGTGTGCAGGCCCGTGTAGAAGCAGCGCCCGCAGGCCTGACGGTAACTTTCGTTGCCGCCGATGCTGACCTGCTCGCCTTCCTTGATGCGGCGCCCTTCGGCGTCCACGCGCACGTTCATGGTCGCCTTCTTGCCGCAGGTGCAGATGTTCTTGATTTCCTCGATGTCGTCGGCCAGCGCGAGCAGGTAGGCCGAACCGGGGAAGGGATCACCCCGAAAGTCGCTGCGCAGCCCGTAGCAGATGACCGGGATGCCGCGCACTTGCGCCACCTGGTGCAGTTGCTGGACCTGGACGGTGGACAGGAACTGGGCCTCATCCACCAGCACGCAGCCGACCTTGGGGGTAGCTTCCAGGAAGTTGGTGTTCGGGTCGAACACGTCCACCTGGCGCTGCGGCCCCAGGCGCGATGTGATCAGGCCGACGCCGTAACGGTCGTCGATTGCGGCGGTGTAGAGCTTGACCTGCTGTCCCTGCTCCTCGTAGTTGTGCGCCACCTGCAGCAAGGACGTGGATTTGCCCGCGTTCATTGCCGAATACCTGAAATAGAGTTTTGCCACTGCCCTGCTCCACGCCCCAATTGCAATGCGGGCGATTATAACAAGCAGAAATATTGCCGCGCCAGACGGGGCGAGGACCGGGCCGAGGCGTTCAGCAGCGCAACCGTCGCCGGGCCGCGAGGCCAAACAGCGGCAACGCGCACAGCAGCATCGCGGCCTGCGCCGGCTCGGGCACGGGCGCCGCCATGGCCAGCACCAGGTTATTGGCGGTGGGCCAGAACTGCTCGCCGGAACCGTTCTTGAGCGTCACGGACAACAAAGGCGCGCTCGACACGAAGCCAACGAAGCTGTCGGTGGTGGTGTCGGCGATGGTGTACTGGACGATGGCGCCGTCGTTGGCCACCAGCGTGACCGTGGTGTTGGGCGTGTACTTGCCCCACAGGTCGGTGCCGAAGAACTGGCCACCCAGTGCGTTGACGCCGGCCGAGAAATTGGAAAAAGTGATGGTGGCATCGGCCCAGTTGGTGGACAGCCACGGATCGCCCGCGGTGCCCGCGCCGTAGAGCACGCCGGCGCTGCCGATCGCGGAGTAGCTGTAGGCCCCGGCCTGCCGGTCCAGGTTGGTGTAGGCCTTGAGCGGCGCCAGGTCGTCGAAGGTGTCGGTGCCAGGATTGCTGACCGCCGCCAGGAAGGCCGCGCGGTCGGTGTAGGTGACAATGTCGGCCCGGGCCATGGCGGCACTGCCGAGCAGCAACGCCACGACCAGCGGCCGGGTGCACAAGACGCGTGAACGCATGATTTCTCCTTGTCTGCTGTTCCAAATGACAGCAGCTGCCGTCGAGTAGATAACAAACAAACAAGGAGTGCGACCGGAATACTCCGGTTCTGCCGACACCTTGCGCTGAATAAAACGGACGGCAGAAAAAACGGAGCGACAGCGCGGGTCAGGCGCCCGGGTGGTACTTGCGTTCGAGATTTTTCTCGATGTCTTCCTTGTAGAACAGCACGTCCTTGAACTGGCCGCGGCTGTACATCTCGCCCTGGTCATTGAAGTGCGGCGACTTGGGATCGCCGCTCTCGCCGCCCGCCAGCACGCTCTTGGCATGCACGCGCGGGCCGAATTCCACCACCGCGACGAAGCTGTTGCCACGGTCGCCGTAGATGCGCCTGGTGTCCTGCTTGGCGGTCATGCCGAACGAGGCCAGCGAACCCCAGGTGGCCGACGTGAACGGCACCGGGATGCTCGGCTTGCTGTCGTCGTAGCGCTGGTCCACGTCGCCCGACAGGCGCTGGAAGCGGTTGATCTCGCCCCACGGGGTCTGCCAGCTGCCGAAGTCCGCGGCCAGCTTGTCGGAGGCGCGCACCAGCGCGTCCAGGCGCTCGTCGGCGTTCAAGCTGGTCTGGATGAAGTCCACCACCGGCACGTTCTGCGCGCGCGAACGGGGCGCCGCGTGCTTCACCATGTCCTGGCCCCAGTACACGGCCAGCGCGGTCGGCACCGATTGCGCCGACCAGCGCAGGTCCCAGCCGCGCAGCGCATCGATTTGCGCTGCCAGCTTCGCCTTGCGCGCGTCGCTCGCGGGCAGCGCCTCGTAGTCCTTCAGCACGGCTGGCACCAGCGGCTCGAACGCCGGCAGGTAGCTGTCGTAGGCTTTGGCGATCAGGCCGTCGAGGGTCAGGTCCTTCGCATCCCGCAGCACGCGCACCGCGTGGATGCCTCGTGCGTTTTCCGGCAGCGACCACATGTAGGCCGGGTAGTCCTTCTCGCGCGGGCTGTTGGCGCCGGCAGCGGTGAACGGCCAGTTATTGGTGTTCATGACGTATCCGCTCTGCGGATTGAACAGGTTGATGGTCTCCTTCACCTCGTGCAGGCCATGCCATTCGGTGGCGGCGGTGCTGCCGTCGACAGGCTTGGTCCAGTCGAACTTCGGATCGCGCCGGGGCACGAAGTTACCGTGGAAGTAGGCGATGTTGCCGTCCCCGTCCGCGTAAACAGTATTGTTCGACGAGTTGGTCCGCAGCTGCATGACCTTGTAGAACGCGTTGTAGTCCTTGGCCTTGGTGCGCAGGTAGGACTGCTCGAGCGCCTTCATCGGCTCGAACATCATGCGCACCGCGACCCACTTGCCGTCCTGCGCGCGCACCACCGGGCCGTGGTGCGTGAAGTAGGCCGTGACGGTTTTGCTGGCCGTGCCGCCGCTGGCGGTCTTGTACGGCAGCGTGACCGGCACCGCCTTCATCGGGCGCAGCTTGCCGTCGTATTGATAGAACATCTTGCCGTCTTTTTCGACGATCGTTTCAAGGTATTCGTCGATCACGTCGCCGCCGCCAGAGGTGTGCATCCAGCCGGCCTTGTCGTTGAAGCCCTGGTAGACGAAGAACTGGCCCCAGGTGACCGCGCCGTATGCGTTCAGGCCATCTTCGCTCACCACGTGAATCTCGGGCCGGAAGTAGAACGAGGTGTGCGGGTTGATCAGCAGGAGCGCGTGGCCGCTCGCCGACAGCTTTGGCGCAATGGCAAACCCGTTGGAGCCCTTCGGCTCCTCGTCGAAGCCCTTGTCCAGGCTGGCCAGCGTCACGTCCTTGCGCTTGCCGTACAGGCTTTCGAGCTGCTTGAGGTCGATCGATTCGACGTCGCCACCGATGCTGCCTTCGCTGAAAGCCAGCGCCATCCACGGCTCAAAGCGGGTCAGCAGCTTGGGCTTCACGTCCGGGTGCGAGTACAGGTAGAAGTTCAGGCCGTCCGCAAAGCCGTTCATCAGCTTCTTCAGCCATTCGGGGCTTTGCGCATAGCGCGCCTTCAGGTCGGCGGGCGAGATGTACATCTTCATGCGCAGGTCGCTCCAGATCGCCTTTTCGCCTTCCACCTCCGCCATGCGCCCGAGTGCGTTGACGTAATTGAGCTCGACCCGGTTGAAGTCGTCCTCCGCCTGCGCGTACAGCATGCCGAACACGGCGTCCGCATCGGTCTTGCCGAAGATGTGCGGGATACCCCACTTGTCGCGCATGATCGTCACGCGGCCCGCAGTCTTCTTCCAGCGCGCGATCTCGGCGGCGCTGTACGGCGACTTGCTGGCGACGACGGCAGGCGCGGTGTCGGCAGCGAAGGACAGCGGCGCCGCGCCGAGCGCGGCGCAACCGGCGATGGCGGTAGCGATGAGGCGGGAGGTGAGCATGGAGTGTCCCTTTCGTTGGTGTTGTTATGCGCTCTCGCCGCCCAGTGCGGCCAGTCGCTGCTTGAGTACTTCGTTCTCGGTCAGCAGGGTCGCCACGCGGTCCTTGAGCGCGGCGATCTCGGCGCGCATGCGCGCGGCCGTATCGACCGGCTCGCCGTCGTCGCCTTCCTTGCGCGGCCGGCTGGCGGCACGCTGCTCGCGCACCTGGCGCGCCGCTTCCTGCAATTGCTTGCGACCGCCGGCAGCAGCTGCCACCTGTGCCGGTTCCGGCAGCTGAGCGACGGTAGCCGCCGCGTTGATCGAGATGTCGCCCCTGCGGATCGCCTCGACCAGCTGCGGCGCGGCCATTTTCTCGATGCGTTCAATCTGGCTGATGGTGTTGGGCGAGACCCGTGCGGCGCGCGCGATGTCCTCGCGCGTGTTCCATGGCGGCGAGGTGTCTTCCTGTTCGGCGCCCTCGCTTTCCGGCGGCGACTCGGACGCGCGCTGGGCTTTGCGGGCAGCGACGATCTGCTTCTTGCGGATCGCCAGCAGGCCGCGCTGGAAGTCGGACACGCTGCGCCGCGCGAGGTGGTTATCGATCATCCACAGCTTCACGTCGTCGATGGAGCCGAAGCTGTCGTTCTGGACGGTCCTGAAGGGGATGCCGTGCTTCTGGCAGATGGCGTAGCGATTGTGGCCATCGATGAGCACATCGTTCCACAGCACGAGCGCGTCGCGACAGCCCTCGGCCAGCAGGCTCTTTTCCAACGCGGCGTATTCGATTTCGGTCAGCGGGTCGACGAAGGAACGCAGTTCGTTATGTATGGCGATGTTCAATTCTTGTCCTGGGCAGAGCGTCGCGCCCACGCTCGGGCGCCGCTCAGCATGCTACACCAATCGACGGCCGAGCCAAAGGCCGTGTTGACTGCTTGACCATCTTCGCCTACGCTGCGCTTTTTTGTAATGACGCCACCATGCCATCGATATCCCACCCCACGAGCGCACCGTCGTCAATACGGCTGCTCGCCGTCTTCGCTGTCCTGTTCATCGCCTACCAGTTGCCCGAGGGGCTGGGCGCGCGCATCCTGCACAGCATGCCGGTCGCGGCCACGCTGATGCTGCTGTTCCTGCCCGTCGCATGGCTGTGCGGGCGGGCGCTGGGGTGGCGCGGGCTGGATGCGTGGTACATGCAGCGCTCGACCGGCTGGGCGATGCTGCTGGCGGCGTGCTTTGCGCTGGCGGTGCTGGCCAAGTTGGGTGCACTCGCGGCGGGCAGCGCGCTGGGGGTGTACGAGGTGCGGTTCGCCACAGACAAGGATGGGCAGGCGTGGCTGCTGGCTGCGCTCGGCATGCTGCCGTTCACCTTCGTTCCTTCGGTTGCGGAGGATATCGTCACCCGCGGCTTCCTCATGCGCGCGCTGCCCTCGCTTGGACAGCGCCCCGAGTTCATCGCTGCCTCGGCGCTGGTGTACGTGCTGAATCATATTTACCGGCTGTCGAACGGGCCGGTCGAATGGCTGATGCTATTCTGCTTTGGGCTGGCGTATGCGGCGGCGCTCTACTACAGCAGGAGCCTGTGGCCCGCGATCGGGCTGCACTGGGGCTGGAACTTTGCCGGACAGTTCATGGACCAGGTGGGCTCAGTCGACGGTAACGGCAACGGTCCGTTCGTCTCCATGGCGGCGCACCTGATGATGCTGGCCGCTGTGGTGCTGGTGGCGCGCATGGTTGGGCAGCCGGCGGTGCGCCGGCAAGCATTGGGGAGCTAACGATGGAAATGAAGCGGATCAATGCAGGCAAGCTGCGGGCCATCGGCTACGACAGGCGCGAGCGCGTCCTGCGCGTGGAGCTCGACGACGGGACCGCGATCGACTATTCCGGCGTCGGGGAAGAGGTGTGGCGCAAGCTGTCCACTTCGGGCGCGGCGTGGAGCTACTACCGGGACAATATCGAGGAAGAGTACGCTGGGCGGCGCAGCAACGTGCGGCCGAAGGGCAACCTGGACGCGCTCAACGATCTTTTCAAGACGCCGGGCGACGGCAACGACGGCAGCCACTAGTGCAGGACGTCGCACGACCTCGGTCAACCGACCAAATCCTTGAGGTCACGGACTGACAATTGCCAGGAATCCGACAAGTTACCTTTCTTATGGGCCGCCAGCATTCTTTCCACGTCCTTCTTTGATACCTGTACTCGACCGACGTGGCTCAGCGCCGCGACGAGCGCACTCGGTTCTGCCATGCCGTTTTGGACGAACAACTCCCTCGCCAGCAACAGTTCATCATGTTTTCCGATGCGCGTCTGAACGGCTCGGACATCGATCGCCTGGGCAATTTTGATGGCGAGGTGGTGCACCCTGGCGAGTTCTTCGTTCGTCAAGTCAAGCCCACCGCGCGCAGTCGGAAACCGCTGGGGCCACGCTTTTGACAGTTCCTCCGTCACCTGGCGCGACGTGTGAACGATGCTGTTTCGTACGAGCGACCACTTGGTCCACTCGTCGATCTCGCTCGATAAGGCGCCGGACACACCCGCTTTGCAAAGGGTGTCGAGCCTGGAGATCATTTCTTTGTGCGTTTTGTTACGCAGATATTTGTCCGTCATTTGGGCGGCAAGCCAACGACGCATGTCGGTAGTGCCAACCACGAGGCAAAGCTGCCGGGCCTGGAATGGGACGTCGGAGTCTGCAAGGAGCGAAGGGTTCAGGTACAGCACCCTTTCCAGCAACTCAGCAAGAAAGCATTCGAAAGTGGTGACGAAGCTCACCAAGGTATTTTCGAGCAAGTGCGACCGAACCGCATTCTGCTCCGAGACGAACTCGTCGGGAGTGATATTAATTGCTCGAAACGGATAGCGATTATCGCCAGGCGATGAGGCAAGCCGCAGCGCGCCATGCGATTGCAGCCAGCGCTCGGCATATTCCAGTGACGCCAAGATATGCCAAAACGAGCGAATCTCGCGTTCCAGCAGGACCTTGAACTTCAAGAAGGCGATACTTTTGCTCATGACGAACCTTGTCAGCAATCAGCACAATGCTTGTACGGTTCGGTGAGCGGTCGAGATGCCGCATGACATGGTGCCCGGAGCGGGGGTCGAACCCGCACGCCTTTCGGCTCCGGATTTTAAGTCCGGTATGTCTACCAATTTCATCACCCGGGCCTTGGGGAAGCAGCGCCCAGCCATGTTTCACACGACTGAGCGGTGCACACGCGAACAGGACTGAGCACACTCAGATCTGGCCGGCATAGCGATAGTTCACCGCCGGCAAGCGCGCGAGATTCTAGCATAGCAAGGGCACCGAGAAGAAGCAAAAAGGCAAGCGTGGTGGACGGCTGCGGTGGCGCCGCGTCGGTTTGCTGTACCATGCCAGCATGTGTGGACGATTCGACCAAAGCCAGACGGCCCGTTACTACGCCAGCGTGTTCGGCTGGACCGATGCCGTCTATGACAGCGAAGCCACTCCGGCCTACAACGTCTGCCCGGGCACCTACCGGCCGCTGATGCACATCCAGGACGGGCAGCCGCGCGTGGACGACGTGTTCTGGAGCTATCGCGCGAGGTGGGCAGAGGGCAAGGTGCCCATCTGTATCAACGCGCGCATGGAGAAGCTGACCAACCGCTACTGGCGCGGCCTGCTCAAAAACGGCCGCGCGGTGGTGGCGGCCGAAGGCTGGTACGAGTGGACCGGCGAAAAGGGCAAGAAGCAGCCCTGGCACATCCACCGCAAGGACCATGCTCCCCTCTACATGCTGGCGCTCGCCAATTTCGGCCCGTTCGAGGAGAACCGCGCCGAGGCGGGCTTCGTGCTCGTCACCGACGATGCGGCCGCCGGCATGCTCGACATCCATGACCGCAAGCCGGTCGTCCTCAACGCAGAGGATGCAAAGCTGTGGCTCGACCCGGCTCTCTCCCCGGAGCAGGCGATCGAGCTGGCGCGGCGCACCGCCCTGCCCTCCGAAGCCTTCGAGTGGCATAAGGTGAGCAAGGAAATGAACCGCGCGGGTGCGGAAGGGCCGCAGGTTGTGCTGCCCTTGGGCGACGAATAGAAATTGCAAGCGTCAGTTGAACGCGTGGGCGGGAAACCCGCCCACCCTACGGTTTGCAGCTGTTCGTAGGGTGGCCAGGTTTCCTGCCCACGCGTCGAGCCGGTCATCGCGCCGACGCATCACGAACAAAAAGGCCCGCAGGCGTTAACGCATGCGGGCCTTGCGCGTCCCGCCCTCCTGGCGGGAACGCCTTCCGATGTCCGATCAGTGCTGGTACGCGCCGATGTCGTAGCCGGTGGTGGCATTACGCGGTTTGCCGTCGATGTCGTTCGGCAGCGCGCCAACCGAGGTGCCGCGGCCGATTGCCGGCGAGCCGGCTGCCAGGTGGTAGTCCGGCGTGGTGGCGGTCTTCGAGTAGGCGACGAACAGCGGGTTCGACGACACGGTGTTCTTGGCGGTCAGGCCATTCTTGAGCGAGATGTTGTAGCCACTGTTCTGGAACAGCAGGTTGTTGCTGTAGCTGTTGTTCTTGCCCGTGACGCCCTGCTCCGAGATGCCGTAGGTGTTGTCGTACACGATGTTGTTGTTCACCACCGTGTAGTTGTCGCCCGCACTGGTGTGGTAGAAGTCGCCGCCGCCCACGATGATGCCGTAGTGCGAAGAGGTCACGGTGTTGTTGACGATGTTGACGTGATTGGCGTCGTGCCACAGGTGGATCGCCGCTTCGCCCACGCGGTACACCAGGTTGTTCTTGACGTTGCCCGAGGTGGACACGTAGATGCCCTGGATGTACTTGCAGCCGGCCGGGCCGATGTCGTTGACGGTGTTGCCGATCACGTCATTGAGCACGCCGCCGTAGTAGCTGTCCACGCCGATGGCCGAACCGCCGCCACTGGTGCAGGTCGCGCTCTTGGCGATGTGGTGCACGTGGTTGCCCTGGATGACGGTGTTTGAGCCGCCGGTGTACACGCCATGCGTCACCGAAGGCTTGGTGCTGCCGTCGATGTCAAAGCCGATGATGTTGACGTAGCTGCCGCGGTTGTCCCAGACGTTGGAGGTCGAGCCCGGGACGACCCTGGCGCCCCACTTGGTGGTCGAGACCCAGTAGATGCGGCCGGTCGCGGTGCCGCTGGCGGTGGTCTTGATGCCGCCGGTGTAGGTGCCCGGGGCCACCCAGACGGTCGTGCTCGGCTTGGTGGCGACCTGGGCGGCGCGCGCCAGCGTCTTGAACGGCGCGGCCTTGGTGCCGGCGGCGCTGTCGCTGCCGGTCGGCGCTACGTAGTAGTTGTAGGTGGTGGCCGGGATGCCGCCGGTAGTGTCGCCCGCGTGCAGCGCCTGGTATTCGTCGCTGCTCTTCAGGTACGAGGCAATCACGTCGATGGGAACGCCGGCGTTCAGCACCGAGGTCCAGTAGGCCAGGCCGCCCGCGTCAGGCGAGCGGTTAAGCAGCGACTGGTACAGTTGGGTGATCTGGTCTTCAGGAGTGGCCGCGGCCGTGACGCTGGCGGTGGTCGCGGTGGCGGCCTGTGCGTGCGCTGGTGCAATCGACACCACGAGGGCGGCAATGCTGGCGGACAGCAGTGCGTTCAGGCGGGCGTTCGATGCAAGAGTGACGATTTTGTTCATCCTAAGAATTCCTTAGCTCAACAGTAAATGAGTAAGCTTTGAGCGTAGGAAACTGCCTGAGTTCAATGAATTTGAGAAAAAATTTCCTTGTAGTATCAAGGACATAAACAACTTTTCTACAGGGCAAAGGATGAGTTCGCCGGGCAAGGGGACGCCTGAGGTCGGCACGAGAATGCGGGACGAAAAAAAGCCCGCATGCATCGCTGCATGCGGGCTGTCGCGGGCGCCGCCTCAAGGACGGCGCGGCGCGCGTCAGAACATGGTCGAACCGGCTTCCGGGGGGACGGGATCGATATCCGGGCTCAGCGGTGCTGCCGGGCTGGCAGCCGCAGCGGCCCTCAGGTCGGGCGATGCGCTGGCGGTCGCGCCCTGGGTGCCGCTGGTGCCCTCGGCGCTGCCCGCCGCCGTGCTGTCGGCCGGTTGGCCGTAGCCCGACATCTCGAAAGGATTCGCCTTGGCGGCCGCGGCCTGGCCGGTGCCGGCGCCATTGCCGCCCGGATAACCGGGTGCGACCGCGGGCGCAGCGCCGCCGGCGACGTTCGCATCGGGCACCTGCGCCTGCTCCGCTGGAAGCGCTGCCGCATCCGGCGCCGCAGCGGCTGGGGCGCCGGCCGCTTGTGGCTGGGCGCTGTCCACCGCGGTGGCGGCCAACTGGGTGTTCTGGCCCAGCCCGCCATCAACGTTGCCGCCGCCGCAAGCCGTCAGCAAGACGGCAAGGCCGGCACACAGGATGGCGTTGGCGCGAACGTTCGTGGCGAAATGCTTGAGTTTCTTCATCGGGCGATTCCTTACCTCAAGAGTGCAAAAGCAACGTTGGACGCGCCAGAGGCTGGCAAGTTCCATCGTCGGAAGAAAAAGCCCGCATGCATCATTGCACGCGGGCCTGCGCGGCCGCTTAGTGCTGGTAGGCGCCGATGTCGTAACCCGTGGTCGAGTTACGCGGTTTGCCCTCGATATCGGTCGGGTACGCACCCACCGAGGTGCCGCGCGCGATGGCCGGCGAGCTCGAGGTCAGGTGGAAGTTCGGCGTGGTCGCGGTGCGCGAGTAGGCCACGAACAGCGGGTTCGACGACACCGTGTTCTTGGCGGTCAGGCCGTTCTTCAGCGAAATGTTGAAGCCGCTGTTCTGATACACCAGGTTGTTGCTGTAGCTGTTGCTGGTGCCGGTCACGCCCTGCTCCGAGATGCCGTAGGTGTTGTCGTACACGATGTTGCTGTTGACCACGGTGTAGTTGTCGCCGGCGCTGGTGTGGTAGAAGTCGCCGCCGCCGACGATGATGCCGTAGTGCGAGGTGGTCACCGTGTTGTTGGTGATGGTCACGTGGTTGGCGTCGTGCCACAGGTGAATCGCCGCTTCGCCCACGCGGTACACCAGGTTGTTCTTGACGCTGCCCGAGGTGGACACGTAGATGCCCTGGATGTACTTGCAGCCGGCCGGGCCGATGTCATTGACGGTGTTGCTGATCACGTCGTTCCACACGCCACCGTAGTAGCTGTCCACGCCGATGGCCGAGCCGCCGGCGCTGGTGCAGGTCGCGCTCTTGGCGATGTGGTGCACGTGGTTCTCGACGATCTGGCTGTACGAACCGCCGGTGTAGATGCCGTGCGTGACCGCCGGCTTGGTGCTGCCGTCGATGTCGAAGCCGACGATGCTCACGTAGCTGCCGCGGTTGTCCCACACGTTGGCGGTCGAACCCGGGACGATCTTCGCGCCCCACTTGGTGGTCGAGACCCAGTAGATGCGGGCGGACGAGGTGCCGCTGGCGGTGGTCTTGAACCCGCCGGTGTAGGTGCCCGCGGCGACCCACACGGTCGTGCTCGGCTTGGTCGCAACCTGGGCTGCGCGCGCCAGCGTCTTGAACGGCGCGGTCTTCGTACCTGCGGCGCTGTCGCTGCCGGTCGGGGACACGTAGTAGTTATAGGTCGTGGCCGGGATCGTTGCGGCAGAGGCTGCCCCGGTGGCGCCCAGCAGGACAGCGGCGCTGGCGCACAGCAGAGCATTGATACGAACAGCCTTAGCAATGTTTCCAAGTTTTTGCATTGGGAAGGTTCCTTACCTCAACAAGTGAATGAGTACCTTTGAGGGCTGGAAACTTCCCAAGTTCAACGTTTTCTCCAAAAAATTTCCCCGCCGTATCAAGGACGTAAACTCCTTTTCCGCACGGCAAAAGACAAAAAAGCCCGCATGCATCGCTGCACGCGGACTCCGGGCCTTCAGCGAACCTGCTCGATCAGTGCTGGTAAGCGCCGATGTCGTAGCCGGTGGTCGCGTTACGCGGCTTGTCCTCGATGTCGGTCGGGTTGATGCCCACCGAAGTGCCGCGCCCGATCGCCGGCGAGCTCGAGGTCAGGTGGTAGTTGGGCGTGGCCGCGGTGCGCGAGTAGCCCACGAACAGCGGGTTCGACGACACGGTGCCCTTGGCGGTCAGGCCGTTCTTGAGCGAGATGTTGTAGCCGCTGTTCTGGTAGAGCAGGTTGTTGCTGTAGCTGTTGTGCGTGCCGGTCACGCCCTGCTCCGAGATGCCGTAGGTGTTGTCGTACACGATGTTGTTGTTCACGATCGTGTAGTCGTCGCCGGTGCTGCTGTTGTAGAAGTTGCCGCCGCCGACGATGATGCCGTAGTGCGAAGACGTCACCGTGTTGTTGATGATCTTCACGTGGTTGGCGTCGTGCCAGAGGTGGATCGCCGCCTCGCCCACGCGGTACACCAGGTTGTCCTTCACCGTGCCCGAGGTGGACACGTAGATGCCCTGGATGTACTTGCAGCCGGCCGGGCCGATGTCGTTGACGGTGTTGCCGACCACATCGTTCCAGACGCCCTTGTAGTAGCTGTCCACGCCGATCGCCGAGCCGCCGGCGCTGGTGCAGGTGGCGCTCTTGGCGATGTGGTGCACGTGGTTGTTCACCACATGGTCGTACGAGCCGCCCATGTAGATGCCGTGGGTCACCGCAGGCTTGGTGCTGCCGTCGATGTCAAAGCCGACGATGCTCACGTAGCTGCCACGGTTGTCCCACACGTTGGCGGTGCTGCCCGGCACGATCTTCGCGCCCCACTTGGTCGTCGAGACCCAGTAGATGCGGGCGCTGGAGGTGCCGTTGGCGGTGGTCTTGAAGCCGCCGGTGTAGGTGCCGGGCGCGACCCAGACCGTGGTGCCCGGCTTGGTTGCGACCTGTGCCGCGCGCGCCAGCGTGCGGAACGGCGCGCTCTTGCTGCCGGACGCGCTGTCGCTGCCGGTCGGCGCGACGTAGTAGTTATAGGTGGTGGCCGGGATCGGATACACCGTTGCCGATGCGGAGCCGGCGGCGCCCATCAGGACGGCAGCGCTTGCGCACAGCAGCGCGTTGACACGGAGGGCTTTGGCGATGGTTCCAGTTTTTTGCATCAGGATACTTCCTTAACTCAACAGTTGATGAGCTCGTTTGAGTGCTGGAAACTTCCTGAGTTCAATGTTTTTTCGAAAAAATTTTGCCGAAGTATCAAACACATACCCAAGTTTTCCGACCGGGAAACGATGGTCTCTCTGGGCAATTGTTTTGCGGAATCGTCAGCTTCCACCAGGCACAAAAAAGCCCGCATGCATCGCTGCATGCGGGCCCTTGGCTCAGCCTAGGCTGATCAGTGCTGGTAGGCGCCGATGTCGTAACCCGTGGTCGAGTTACGCGGTTTGCCTTCGATATCGGTCGGGTACGCGCCAACCGAGGTGCCGCGCGCGATCGCCGGCGAGCTCGAGGTCAGGTGGAAGTTCGGCGTGGTCGCGGTGCGCGAGTAGGCCACGAACAGCGGGTTCGACGACACCGTGTTCTTGGCGGTCAGGCCGTTCTTCAGCGAAATGTTGAAGCCGCTGTTCTGATACACCAGGTTGTTGCTGTAGCTGTTGCTGGTGCCGGTCACGCCCTGCTCCGAGATGCCGTAGGTGTTGTCGTACACGATGTTGCTGTTGACCACGGTGTAGTTGTCGCCGGCGCTGGTGTGGTAGAAGTCGCCGCCGCCGACGATGATGCCGTAGTGCGAGGTGGTCACCGTGTTGTTGGTGATGGTCACGTGGTTGGCGTCGTGCCACAGGTGAATCGCCGCTTCGCCCACGCGGTACACCAGGTTGTTCTTGACGCTGCCCGAGGTGGACACGTAGATGCCCTGGATGTACTTGCAGCCGGCCGGGCCGATGTCATTGACGGTGTTGCTGATCACGTCGTTCCACACGCCACCGTAGTAGCTGTCCACGCCGATGGCCGAGCCGCCGGCGCTGGTGCAGGTCGCGCTCTTGGCGATGTGGTGCACGTGGTTCTCGACGATCTGGCTGTACGAACCGCCGGTGTAGATGCCGTGCGTGACCGCCGGCTTGGTGCTGCCGTCGATGTCGAAGCCGACGATGCTCACGTAGCTGCCGCGGTTGTCCCACACGTTGGCGGTCGAACCCGGGACGATCTTCGCGCCCCACTTGGTGGTCGAGACCCAGTAGATGCGGGCGGACGAGGTGCCGCTGGCGGTGGTCTTGAACCCGCCGGTGTAGGTGCCCGCGGCGACCCACACGGTCGTGCTCGGCTTGGTCGCAACCTGGGCTGCGCGCGCCAGCGTCTTGAACGGCGCGGTCTTCGTACCTGCGGCGCTGTCGCTGCCGGTCGGGGACACGTAGTAGTTATAGGTCGTGGCCGGGATCGTTGCGGCAGAGGCTGCCCCGGTGGCGCCCAGCAGGACAGCGGCGCTGGCGCACAGCAGAGCATTGATACGAACAGCCTTAGCAATGTTTCCAAGTTTTTGCATTGGGAAGGTTCCTTACCTCAACAAGTGAATGAGTACCTTTGAGGGGTGGAAACTTCCCAAGTTCAACGTTTTCTTCAAAAAATTTTTTATGCGTAACAAATGCGTAAGGCCATTTTCCTTTAAGAAATCAAACACTTGGATGAGGTAGATCGCGGCAGACCCGGCAACTAAGCGGTGCGATCCGCAGTCATAGTTAGCTGCCACCGATGACGCGAAAAAGGACACCCCGATGGGCAATCACGCAGAAGTAAAAGAGAGACTGAAGGAGGGCGAACTATATGCCGGGCTCATCCTTGGCCGGCAGGGCGAGCCCGACCACCACCTGGTGCTGTTGCCGGGCGGCGCGAGCGACGTCAGCTGGCCGGCCGCGCAGGAGTGGGCCGCGTCGCAAGGCGGCAGCTTGCCGACCCGGCGCGAACTGGCCCTGCTGTTTGCGAACCTGCGCGAACAGTTCGACCGCGGCTGGTACTGGTCCAGCGAGCAGCACGAAACGCGGGTCCAGCTGGTCTGGGGGCAGAACTTTGCCAGTGGAATCCAGACCGTGTACGGGCGGCCGTTTCGCGGCAATGCGCGGGCCGTGCGGCGGATCCAGATCGGCTAAGGGCGAAATCCGTAGGGTGGGCAAGTCCCTTGCCCACGCGTCCAACCGCATTGCACCGACCGCCGACGGTTAACACTGACAGCCGTGATCGGCGCCGTTCGCTAAACGCGTGGGCAGAAAACCTGCCCACCCTACGATACGGAACGCGCCTAGCGCGAGGCCGCCTGCTGCGCGCCCATCCGGTTGCCGCGGCCTGACGCGAGCATGCCCGCGCCAATCAGCGCCAGGCCAATCATGGTGCCGGCCGACATGCGCGGCGCCAGGTGCGCGGCCGCCATTGCAAACGACGATGGCGCCTCGCGCTGCGGGTCGGAATGGCGCCGGCGCAGCGCGCCATTGCTCGGTGGCCCGCCGGCATACAGCTGGAGCATCTCGCGAATAAACGGCACCAGGTCCTGCGGGCCGCGGCTGGTCAGCAGGTTACCGTCGCGCACCACTTCCTGGTCGAGCCAGGTTGCACCAGCGTTGACCATATCGTCGCGCACACCCGGCCACGATGTCAGCGCGCGCCCGCTGGCCAGCCCGCTCGATGCGAGCAGCCACGGACCATGGCACAGCGTGGCGATCGGCTTTTGCTGGTGGTCGAAATCGCGCACGAAATCGCGCGCGGCCGAAGACTGGCGCAGGAAGTCGGGATTGATGAAGCCGCCGGGAATGAACAGGCCGTCGTAGTCGCGCGCCCGCGCTTCGTGCACCGTGCGGTCCACCTCGAAGCTGTCGCCCGGTGCGTCCATGTTCACCCCGCGGATGCTGCCATCGTGCAGCGAGATGATCTCGACCTCGGCACCGGCGGCGCGGAGCGCGGCCAGCGGCACCGTCAGTTCAGCCTGCTCGACGCCGTCCGCGGCCAGCACGGCAATGCGTTGTCCAGCCAGTTTCTGTTTCATCATGTCCTCCGTTGAGCGGTGATGCCCTGAGAGAGTCCATGCACGGGCCTTGGTTCCCGCGCGGCTGGGGCGCGGGAACCAGGCGGCCGACGATCGGTGGCTGCGGATCAGTGGCGGCCGGTCTCGGCCGGTACAGCGGCGCGGCCGATCGGCGCGTCGGCGTTGGCGATGAACCAGGCGGTGGTCGCCATCACGGCCGCGTGGCGGCGCAGGTTGTCCGGGTTCACCTTGTCGAAGGTGTCAGCCGGGGTGTGGTGGTAGTTGAAGTAGTCCGACGAGTCGATCACCGGTTCGAACGTCGGCACGCCCATGCGCTCCAGGCCAAAGAGGTCGCCGGAACCGATCACGTCCTCACGATGGAACACGCCGGCGCCCAGCGGCAGCAGGGCCTGCTGCAGCGGTGCGAACATCTTCACATTGGCCAGCGGCACACTGGCCTTGACGCCGAACGGGCGGCCCGAGCCGCCGTCATCCTCGTAGGCGGCGATGTGCTTCTCGGCGGTGGCCTTGACCGATTCGTTGTAGGCGCTGGCGCCGCGCTGGCCGTTTTCCTCGTTCATCCAGGCAATCACGCGGATCGTGCGCTTGGGACGGAAGTCGAGTTGCTTGAGCGTGTGGATCACCTGCATCGCGCTGGTCACGCCCGAGGCGTCGTCATTGGCGCCGGTGCCCAGGTCCCACGAATCGAGGTGGCCGGACACGATCACGATCTCGTCCGGCTTTTCGCTGCCGGCCCAGTCGGCGATCACGTTGTAGCTGTCGGCGTCCGGCAGCGTTTGCGGGGTCAGGGTCAGGTGCATGGTGACCGGGCCGCGCCTGGACAGGCGGTCCATCAGCATCGAGTCTTCGATCGACACGGCGGCGGCCGGCAGTTTGACATCGGCCGGCAGCTGGGTCGCGCCGGTGTGCGGGATACGGTAGGCCGCGCCGCCAACGGCACGTACCAGCGCCGCCGCCGCGCCCATCTGCGCCGCCATGCGAGGGCCGGCGCCACGGTAGGCCACCGCCTGGCCGTAGGCGTTGCCGGCCAGGCCGCGGTCGGCCATCAGCTGGTCGAACGGCACGTCGAACAGCACGATCTTGCCCTTCACGTCGGCCGGCTTGTATGCCTTGAGCTCGTCGAAATTGTGCACCACCAGCACCGGAGCGGTGATGCCGCCCGCCGGCGTTGCGCCGGAGCCGCCCAGCGCGGTCAGCACGATGCGCTGGCTGACGCCGTCGGGCCGGCCGCTGTAGCCGACCAGCTCGCCCTTCTCCTCGCCGCGCACCCAGTGCGGAACCTTGACCGGCTGCAGCGTCACCTTGGCGCCAAGTTTCTTCAGCTCATCCGCCACCTGCTGCACCGCCGCCGCCGCGCCCGTCGAGCCGGACAGGCGCGGGCCGATCAGGTCGGTCAGGTCGGCCAGGCGCTCGTAGGCGTAGTTGCTCTGCATCACCGTGTCGCGGATCTTGGCGAGCGCGGCCGGATCGTTGCCCGGCGTGGCGGCATGCGCGGCGCCGGCCAGCAGCGAGGCGGCCAGGATGGTCAGGGCGGGGAGACGGCAGGGGCGGCGGTTCATTGCGAGTCTGTCCTTCAGAAAGTTGCAAAGCGCTCACGATAACGCATCTTTGACAACTTTGCTGTATGTACAGATTTTCAAGCCGCGACCAGCCGCACCAGGGTGATTTCGGACGGTGCGCCGAAACGTTTCGGCGGTCCCCAGTATCCGGTCCCGCGGCTGGTGTACACCCACATGTCGCGCACCCGGTTCAGGCCCGCCACAAACGGCTGCTGCAGCGGCACGAACAGGTTCCACGGGAAGAATTGGCCACCGTGCGTGTGGCCGGACAGCTGCAGGTGATAGCCAGCGCCGGCCGCCGCCTCGGCGCTGCGCGGCTGGTGGGCGAGCAGGATGCGCACCTGCACGTGCTCCGGCGCGCCGGCCGCCGCAGCCAGCGGATCGCTCTTGTGGGCCGGATTGAAATGGTGGGCGGTGAAGTCCGCCACGCCCGCGATCATCACCCCGGCGCCGTCGCGCTCGCGCACGACGTGTTCGTTGATGAGAACCGTCAGGCCGAGCCGGCGCATCTCCACGATCCATTCCTCGGCGCCCGAATAGTACTCGTGGTTGCCGGTCACGAAGAACGCGCCGTCGCGCGCGGACAGGCGCTTGAGCGGCTCGGTGTGCAGCGCCAGGCGGCGCACGCTGCCGTCCACCAGGTCGCCGGTGATCGCGATCGCGTCGGCCTTGAGCGCGTTGACGCGGTTGACGATGGCGTTCAGATACGGCCGCTTGATGGTGGGGCCAACGTGGATGTCGGAAATCTGCACGATCGAGTAGCCGTGCAGCGACGGCGGCAGGCCAGCGATCGGCACATCCACCCGGACCACGTGCGCAACGCGGCGCGCGTTGACGAAGCCGACCAGCGTCACCGCGAGCGCGGTCAAGGGCACCGCCACCGCGCTGTCGTGCACGACCAGCGGTGTCAGCCGCCCGGCGAGGCCGAGCACCGCCAGCACCACATCGCGCAGCAGCGTGAGCACCAGCAGCGACGAGAAATAGCCCATGGCAATGAGCGCCGCCCAGGTCAGCGGCTCAGACCAGCGCCGGCGCTTCAGGCGCGGCGCGCCCAGGCCCACCGGCACCAGCACGCTGGAGGCGGCCAGCAGCAGCACGCCGACTGCACCACCGATGAGCCCCGGCTCGATCGCGGGCAGCAGGCGCGCACCGATATAAACGTGCAACAGTACAAGTAATGCAAAAAACGGAAACGGCGAACGGCGCATGGAATTTCTGTGTGCAAAGCGGACGTGTGCCAGATGGGGGGCTGCGCCCGAAAGTGCAAGGGGGAACGGCGAGCATGTTGCAATCAGCTGCGCATTTGTAAGATTGTGTATGAACAGATGGCGTCGCCAAAGCGGCGCGCTATAGTCTCTCCATGCCCCGGCGTAACTGCGATCATCCTGATCCTCCGTAGGGCAAGAGGAAATGGCCATGTTGAACAAGAAATGCTTTGGTGCGGTGCTCCTGGCCGCGGCCGCCGTGTCCACCACGGCGATGGCTGACGATCGCGGAGTGAATACGGTGGTGGGTGCGGCGCTGGGGGCGGCCATTGGCCACGGTGCCGGCGGGCGCGACGGCGCGATCGTCGGCGGCGTGCTCGGCGCGGCGGTGGGCAGCTCGCTGCCGACCCGTGACGACCGCTACTACCGCGACAATCGCGCCTACGGCTCGGTCAGCTACTACCAGCCGGCGCCGGCGTACGTGGAATCGCGGCCGGTGTATGTGGAAGAGCGCCCGGTGTACGTCGAGCCGGCCCCGGTGTACTACGAAGCGCCGCGCCCGGTGTACTACGAGGCGCCGCGTCCGGTGTACTATCAGCAGCCGGCGGTCGTCATCGAAGGTGGCCGCGGCTACTACCACCACGGCCATGGCCGGCACCACGGCTGGTAAGCAGAACATGAACGAAGCCGCGCGACCTGCGCGGTTTTTTTTCGGCTGATCGAACGCGTGGGCAGCGCAGCTGCCCACCGCTAGCGCAGGCTTTCCCCTGCCCTCCGCTAGCGGCAAGCATGTACGAACCAGGAACCATCATCACCCTGCGCGCCGGGGCTTACCGCCTGTGCGCGCCGCTGGCCGGCTCCGCCTACGGGCTGCTGTGGCGCGCGCAAGGCCCCGGACATGTTGGCGACGTCGCCCTGAAGCTGGTCAACCGCGCGCGCATGGACGGCGCCGGGCGCGGCCAGCGCGACTGCTGGATCCGCAGCGCGCACGCCGAGATCGCATTCCTCGCCTCGCTCAGGCCGTGGGACCAGCGTCATATCGTGCGCATGCTCGACAGCGGCAGCCACGACGACCTGCCCGCATTCGCGCTGGAACTGATGCAGTGCGACCTGGCGCAGCACCTCGCGCGCGCCGCTCCCCTGCCCTTTTCCTGCATCCTCGACTGGATCGCGCAAGTGAACCATGCGCTTGCCACCGTCCACCAGCACGGCTGGCGCTACCTGGACCTGAAGCCGGCGAACCTGCTGCTCGACGCCGCCGGCAACCTGAAGCTGACAGACTTCGGCACCAGCCAGCGTGCCTCCGTCGCTGCCCACGCGTATTCCGGCACGCCCCGGTGGCAGGCCCCGGAGCAGTTTTTCCCTGACGCGCAAGGCCGCTACGACACTGACTGCCGCACCGATTACTTTGCGCTGGGCGCGCTGTTCCACTACCTCGTCACCGGCGGCGAAGCGCTTTCCTTCTGCAGCGCTTGTGCCGAAGCATTCCGCTTGCACGGCAGCGCGCATGGGCCACGTTCGCTGTGCTCGGCCGTCGGCAAGCTGCCACCGACGCTGACCCGCGACGAAGCCGCGCGCTTCGCCGAAGCCGTGGACGACGACACGCCCGGCGCTGCCCAGGCGGCGCTGGCACTGTTGCGGCGCCTGCTTGCGCCGCAACGCGAACAGCGTCCGCGCCACGCCCTCGACATCAGTCGCGCCGTGCAAGACGTACGCGCGCGCAGCCCGCGGCGCTGGAGGCGCGCGGCATGAAGCGCATCGGACCCATCGGCGTGTGTGCGGTCTCGCTGGCCCTGCTGTGCCTGGTGCAGCTGGCCTGCGTGCTGCGTGCGCCCGCTTACTGGTTGCCATCGCGGGTGGACATCAGCCTGCGGCCGGGTGAGTCGGTCACGCTCGGCCGCCAGGAGCTTGCAGCGCCGTCTGCCGACGCCGCCCAGCTTGGCCTGCGCCGTGATGTCCATGGCGACTGGTGGGTGCGCGACGCCACCGGCGCGCGCCCGTTCACGCTGCGCCGCGACGGCACCGACAGCCGCAGCGGCGCGATCGTCCTTGCGCCGGGCCAGCGCTTCCAGTTGGGCATGCAACGCTTCACCATCGACCGCGCGGACGCACGCGCAATCACGCTCGGCGACGGCGCACATCGATGGCGCTACGACGGCGGCACGGTCAGCCGCGACGGCGTGCCGCAGCCGGGCTGCCCGGACGCCCGCCATTCGCAACGCCTGGTCGCGGCCTGGAACCGCCACGCGCCCGCGTTCGCGCTGATCCCGCAGCCACTCCAGCTGGGGGGGAACCTGTACTGCGGCCCGAAGATCGGGGTCGCCGGAACACAGCCCGCAAGCGCGTCGATCCGCATCGGCCGCGACGGCCCGCTGCTCGCGACCAACGTCGCTGCCGCGCTGGCCATCGTCACGCCGGACGGTCCGCAGGACCTTGCCCGGCTCGAAGCCCCGCTCAAGGACGCGACGGCCATCACCGCCGGTCGCACACACTTTGCCATCCTGGCCACGGCGGACGTGCTGTCACTGCGGCCGACGAGCCACGTTGCGCTGTTTGCCCAAGCCGAGGTGCGCCTGCCGCCCAACGTGCGCTGGACCTGGCAGCGGCGCGACCCGTGGATGGTGCACCTACCCGAGCGCTGGTCGCTTGCCGCCGCAGCGGCGCTGATATTGCTGCTGTCCGTTGCGGCCGGACTGCTACACGCATCCAAGCCCCTGCCTGGCCGGCGCCTGGAGGCATTCGCGCTTGGCGCCGCCGGCCCCGCCATCGCCTGCACCGGGCTCGCGGCCCTGGCAGCGCAGCGGCTCGGCGCGGCGCCAGGCGTTGGCATCTCGCTATTGCTGGCCTGGTCCGCGCTCTGGTACGCGCTGCTCGCGCCACGCCGTTTCAACGCGGTAGCCGCCGCCGGCGTGCTGCTGCTGGCAATCGGGCTGCTGTCCCAGCTCGAGCTCGGGCTCGGTGCGATGGAATCCTCGTGGCTGCGCCACTTCCAGAAGACCGCCGCGCTGGCCGCGCTTGGGCTGGGCGCTGGCTTCCGGATTGCCATCGCGCCGTGGGGCCGCATCGTGCCGCGCCAACGCTTCGAAGCAGTGCTGTTGGGCGCCGCCGCGCTTGCGCTGCTGGCCCTCGCGCTGCAGGTGGCCGTGGGTAGCGAGACAGGCGTCTTCGATATCCAGCCGGTGGAGTTCGCCAAGCTCGCGCTGGCCGCGCTGGCGGCCTATTGCCTTGCGCTGGCCTTCGACCGCGACGGCGCGTCCGCCGGTGCGCTGCTGCGCTGCCTGCGCCTGCTCACGCCAGCGGCGCTGTTCGTCGCATTGCTGGCGGTCGCCCTCGTGCAGGTCGACGACTACTCGCCACTGGTCCTGCTGCTGGCCTGGGCCAACGCGACGGCGCTCGCCTGGGCGTTTGCGGCGCGCCAGCGCGCCGTCGGCATCGCGCTTGCAGGCGTGGCCTGTGCAGCGGTGCTCGGCGTGGGCGCGCTGCGCACCGCCGGCGCCGCCGAAGCCGACCGCCTCGGCTTTTATGCCGACCGCTTCCAGGTCTGGCTCGATCCCGTGGCCCATCCCCATACCGGACGCCAGCTGCTGCTGGGCGCGCAAGCCATTGCCGATGGCGGCTGGCTTGGCGCCGACCACCTGCTGGGCCTGGCCACCCTGGGTCAGGGCGCGGGCGCGGTGATGCGGGTGCCCGCAGTCCAGGACGATTTTGCGCCGTCCTTTTTTTTGAACCGCCACGGCCTGCTCGCCGCGCTGGCGTTGTGGCTGCTGCAGGCGCTGCTGCTCACGGCGCTGCTGCGCGAGGCGGTCTGCGCCTGGCTCGCCGCGGCGGTCGCGCGCGACTTCCGGCAGGCGTGGTTCGCGCGCTTTCGCTGCTTTGCACTGTGCGGCGGCGCCGCCTTCCTGTTCGGCCATTTTTTACTCTCGTGGGGCACCAACCTCGCGATCTTCCCGGTGATGGGGCAGCCGATGAGCTTCCTGTCGGCAGGCGGCTCGCACCTGCTGCTTTTCATCTGCCCCCTGCTAGCGTTCGGTGCAGCGCGAACCAACCCCGATAGGAGCTGAAGATGCCCGTGTACGTCCAACATGAAGCCCTGGGCAAGGTCAATGACGTGTTCAATGCCGAGGCGATTTGGCAGGCGCAAGGCCTGTCGCTGTTTTCGCGCCGCCCGCTGCTGCGCGACCTGCTCGAACGTTCGCCGCGCGAACACCGCGGCCGCGCAGCCACGCGCTGCTTTTCGCACGTGACGCTGCTGCTGCCGCAGGAAGAGGTGGACGACGATCGCCACCTCACGCGTGGCGCCCGCGTGCGCGACCTGGCGCAGTCGCTGGCGGCGCTGCACCAGAAGGATTTCGGCGACCTGCTCGGCAACGACGACGTGCGCTACCACGTGGTCGGCGCGCACGAGCTGGCGCCGGGCGAGGTGCAGGTCAAGTTCGGCCACGCCGTGTACCTGCCCTCGCCGGGCGAACAGCTGCTTTACACGGTCAGCGCTTCGCGCGACAGCGTGGTGTGGAAGCAGGTTGGCCCCGTGTACCCCAACCAGCGCCTGGTGCTGCTGGGCCTGGACGGGCGCGGCGCGACCTACCCGGTACCCGACTGGCCGTTCGGCCCGGACGGCGCTGTCCTGCTGGTCAACGACGGCCCGGACACGCCCCTGGAAGTGCAGGTGCGGCCAAAGGATGCGTTCGATTGCCAGTTCGACGCCGCGACAGCCTGCTACACCATCCGGCCGCACGGCAGCGCCGGCGGCGCCCGGCTGCTCCTGAAAATCCAGCGCAGCGCGCCGCTGCAGGCGCCGGTGGCGCCGCCGCGCCCTGCATGCGAGCCGGCCAAGGCGCCCGCCGTGTGGAAGCCACGCGCGCAGCCCGAACAGACCGCGCTGCCGGCGCAGCGGCAGGCCCGGTCCGCGCCGCCGGAGAGCGACGCCACCTACGCCCCAGTGGCACGCCAGCGCGTCTGCCTCGCCGCGCTGGCCCTGCCGCGCCTGTCGCGCTACCGCGAAACAGGCGCGGTGGCGCTGGAGCTGGGACTGGATCGCGCGCTCGCGCCCGTCGCCGGCAAAGATGCGCTGATCCGCTTTGCGGTGGACGAAACCGACCAGGTCCACGCCATCACGGCGGCGGGACGCCAGCAGGTTGTGCTGCCCGCCAGCTTTACGCCTGCCGACAGCGACGCGGTGCGCCTGCTCGCGCCGCCGCCGCAGATGGCCGAGCGCTATAGCGCCCTGCTCTGCCTGCCGCGCGGGCCGGTCCAGGGGATCACCGGGGGCGCGCGCTTCGTGTTTGGCCGCAGCGCGCCGATGCTGGCGGCCCTGCGCGTGCTCGATTCGCCCGCCTGCCTGCGCCGCGCACCGGGGCTGGAGCCGGCCAGCGCCGACCGCCTTGGCCTGTCGCGCAATGCGTTCAGCTTCGAAGCGGTGGAGGACGGCTACCACATCGGCCGCCTGTCCGCGACCCAGGCGCTCTACCACCTCGACGACGAGCTGCGCTTCGTTTGCGCGATCGAACAGGCCAGCGCCGAGCCGCCGTACCTGCTGCCGCCGGGCCACCACCTGGTCGCCGGCCACTACGTGCTGCGCTTCGAGGCGTAATGTGCCATGTCCAGCACGACGCTCCTGACCGTCGCCGCGTATGCCGCCGCACTGGTTGCGACGCTGGTGCTGGCGGCCCATTTCACGCCCGCGAGCTGGTGGCGCCGCGCCAATGCGCGCGCGCTGGCGGTGCTGGCAATCGGCACGCTTGGCATCGGCAGCGCGCTGACCTGGCTGGTGCTGCCCGCTGCGCCAGCCATGGCGGCCCCGCTGGCCAGGCCAGCGCCGCTCGCCGCCGACGCGCCGGTGGCAGGCCGCGAGTACCGCACCTACGACCACCTGAACCTGCGCAGCTCACGCAGCGTCGGCGCGCGCCGCCTGGGCGTGGTCCCGGCCGGAGCGCTCGTGACGGCAACCGGCAACCGTGCCGGCGACTGGTGGGAGATCAGTGCAGCCATCGACGGCCGCGACGTGCGCGGCTGGGCCAGCAGCTTGTGGCTGCGCCGTGCCGACGAGTCGCGCAAGTGAAGCGGCTAGGCCACCGGCTCGAGCCGCATCGGCGTGTAGTACAGGCCCTTGGTGAACTGCCGCTCCGCAGTCGGCACAAAGCCCCAGGCTGCATACACCGGCAGCGCATGGTTGGACGAATTGACGGTGAAGAAGCCGGGGTTGCCGGCATCGAGCGCTGCGCGCCGCGCGACCTCCCACAGGCGCCGTGCCACGCCCTGGCCGTGCCAGCGCTTGTCCACGAACAGGTGGAACAGGTGCGTGAGCTCGCGCACCGCGACGAAGCCCGCAAGCTCGCCGTCCGCCAGCGCCACGTGATAGACGTGCCCCTGCCGGACGAAGCCGCGCAAGCCTTCTTCGTCGTTCTCGCGCAGGAAGTTGGCCGCGCCCTCGGGCGGCGATTCGTGCACGATGAATTCCAGCGCCGCCGCGCGAAACAGGCGCGCAACCGCCGGGATGTCGGCATCTTCCAGTGGTCGTATCAGCATCGGGTGGTTCCAGGGAGTCCTGTCGTGACGACAAACTTAGCACATCAGTTTGCAAATTGGAAACCCGCAGCGCCGCTTTCCCGACCGGCGTACAGTGACACCGATGGTTGACCGAAGATGACAATGGCCCCGCTCGATTTTGGCCCCCGGTTCGACGTTGCCGCGCGCAGCAGCGCTGGCGCCGGCGAACTGCGCCGCCCGGAAAACCAGGACAACTACCTGATGATCGATCCGCACGGCATGGCCGCCTTCCTGATGGACCAGCGGCCACGCCGCCAGCCGGTTCCTGGCTGGACCGGGGGCCACGCGCGCGTGGCGGTGCTGGACGGGATGGGTGGCCATGTCCACGGACGCGAAGCCGCCGAGGCCGTCGCAACCGGCTTGCTGGCCGTGCCGCCATGCTCGACCGTCACTGAACTGTCGCGGCACCTGGACGCGCTGCACACGCGCCTGCAGCACCATTTCGCGCGCGTCGCCCATTCGCCGCTGCGCCCGGGCACCACGCTCACCCTGCTCGAACTGCCGCCGCACGGGCCGGCGCTGCTGTACCACGTGGGCGACTCGCGCCTGTACGAAATCGCCGGCGACCACGCCAGCGTGCTCACCATCGACCACGTGCCAGCAACGGCCGTCGCCATGGCGGGCCTGCTCGACGAACGCGCGTGGTGGCAGCAGGTGCATGGCGAGCATCGGCCGGTGATCGCGCAGGCCTTCATCCTCGGTAATTCCTTCGACAACCCGGCCGTGCTGGCCGACCCGCTGCACGAGCTGGCCGCGCGCGAGCTGCCGCCATGGCTGGCGCCGCTGCACGACCGCCGAGCCATCGCCCTGCGGCCCGGTGCCGCCTACCTGCTGGCCACCGACGGCTTCTGGTCTTGCGCCGGCGCCAACCACTGGGTCGCGCGCTGGCCGGCGCTGCTGCAGCCTTGCACCAGCGCCGCCGCCATGGTCGATGCCCTGTTCCGAGAAATGGAGACGCATCCGCCGCCCGGCTTGTATCCCGACAACCTGACCGCGCTTGTGCTGCGGCCGCTGGCCGCACCGGACGAGACCGTGTTGCCAGGCCATTGATTCCATTGGGAAATCACCCGATCCGCGCGCCACGGCTGAGCAAAAGCCGGTACGCTTGCCGTTCCGACAACCGCTTTGCCGACATGAACCTTTGCCGTGATCCCGACCATCCGCACTGCACAGTCTGGGTGATGCCAGGCGCGGACACCTGCGCGCACGGCCATCCGCAGCCGGCGCCACAGGCCGCGCCATTGGCCGAGCGCCAGCCCAACAGCGCGTTGGCGCGGCCACCACGCCTGCACGTGAGCGGCTTCGATCCGCGCGCCGCCGGTGGCCGGCAGGCCATCAAGCTCGACCTGCGCGGCATGCCTGGCGACTGTCCACCGCGCTTGACCATGCTGCTCAAGTCGGCGCTGCATCTGTACTGCCCACAGCAGCAATCGCTGGCGCGCGCAGCCGATGGCAACTGGTGCCCGGCCTTCATCGAGTTCTCGTCACGCGGCATCGAACACGGCCAGCACCGTATCGAGGTCGAGCTGCACGGACGCGCCGGCGCGTCCAGCCGCAGCTGGGTGTGCTCGCTGGTGGTGCTGGTGCCGCGCGCCGATGCCACGCTGTCCGAGATTCACCAGGCCTTCCTGTCCAGCCACAAGAACGTGCGCGTGTTTGCGGACGAATCATCGATCGCACGCGTGAACGCGCACACCGCCAGCGGCACGGTGGACATCGACGTGACTGCGCGCAACGCCGGCATCGCCCGGCTGGAACTGGACGCCGCCACGCCCGGTCCCATCCAGCTGGGCCTGCCGACCATTGCGTGGGACGAGGAACTGGTCGAGATCGGCCTGGCCGATGCCGGCGCGCCGCATCCGTATCCGGCCGACGCCGCCAGCATCGTTTGCCCGCAGCCCACGCCAGGCATGCCGCGCCGCCTGCGCCTGTTCGCGGCCACCGAATGGACGCTGGGCCGCTTCGACCCGCTGGCACCGGCCGCAACGGTGCTGCTCGCGCATCACCCCGCCGCCGGCGTGCGGCGTGACGAGCTCACGCGCCGGCTCTCCGCACACCACGCGACGATCCGCGCCGCGGGCGGCGGATTCACGATCGAAGACGTGTCGCGCTTCGGCCTGCTGATCGATGGCGAATGGCCCGGCAAGGGGCGCCAGGTGCCGCTGCGCGAGGGCATGCGGATCGACATGACGGCAAGCGTACGCGGCATCGTGGAGCTACAGGTGGCGGCCTTGCTGCCGCATGCGCTGGTGCTGGCGCGTGTGGATGGCGGCGCGCTGGCGGAAAGCTTCTGGCTGGTGGTGCCGGGGAGCGAGCCGGGGCCGGCGCGGCCCGGCCTGCCGCCCGTGTTCCACCGCGCGGGCGGATTCTGGCACCGCGACCCTGGCACCGGCGTCGACTCGCCACTGGAACCGGCCACCGTCCTGGAACGGCTGGCGTGCATGCCGGCGCGCGCACGCTTTGCCGGCGGACCTTATCCGGAAACCTGGAGCGTACGTGCGCGTGTCAGCGACCGCCGGCGCGGCCCCATGCTGTCACCGGCCTAAGGCGGCAACAGCACCAGGAAGATCATCGCACAGCCTGCCAGGAGAATCGCTTGCAGCGAAAACACGAGCACGGGGATCCGCAGGTGATCGGGAATTTTCATGGCAGCCTCACTGGTCGGCACCAAACGATGTCTCGCAGCGAAGCTTAGCGCAAACCCGGGCGCTGCCCACGCCCGTTACCCCGACAGCAGGCTCAGGCGAGACGCGTGGTGATTTCGGTGGTGACGCGCGTCATGAGCTTGTGCACCGGGCATTTGCCGGCCACCGCCAGCAGTTCCTCGCGCTGGGCATCGGTCAGGTCGCCGCCCAGCCGCAACGCGGTGTCGAGCTTGTACACACCCTGCCGCTCGCCGCTGGCGTCGCGGTCGATGATCACCTCGACCTCTTCGAGCGCAATGCCCTTGCGCTTTGCGTACCACACCAGGGTGATCGCCTTGCAGGCGCCGAGCGCGGCGTCGTACAGGTCGTGCGGGTTGGGACCGGCGTCGTCGCCGCCTTCCTCGATGGTTCCGTCCACGAGCAGTTCGTGGTCGCGCACCAGCACGGTGTGGCGCATCGGGTAGGCAGTGTCACGGCGGACGATGATGCTCATGGAAAGGCTCCTTCTGTTCTGGTTGGCCTGACTGTACACCCGTTCGGTGCTCCCTGGCCAGCTTCAGGCAGGTGTCACGATGCGCACCACCGTCTCGCAGTAGTCGCGAAAACCCATGCGCAGGTAAAGGTCATGCGCCACGGTGTTCGCGCGCATCACGTGAAGGAACGGTGTTTCGCCGCGCGCGAGCTGGCGCAGCACCAGCTTTTCCATGAGCCTGCCCGCCAGCCGGCGCCCACGCTGGTCGGGACGGGTGCACACACCGCTGATCTCGCGCAGCCCGGCAGCGGCCATGCGCTCGCCGGCCATGGCGACCAGCTTGCCGGCGTCGTCGAAGTAGCCGAAGTAGTCGCCCAGTTCGATGGTGCGCGGGCCAAACGGACCGGGCCGCGTGAGCCTGGCCAGCTCCAGCGCCTGCACCGCATGGCGCGGCCCCAGCGGCACTGCATCCGGCGCGCGGTCGCGCACTGGCGCCACGCCGTCCCACACCATGCGCAACATGGTGGACTCGGCCTCGATGCGCCAGCCGTCCGGCGCCGGGCCGGTCCAGGCGTCGCAGTAGAAATGCTCGCCGGGTTCGCAGAACGGGCGCAGTGCCGCAAAGTCCGGTTGCTGGGGATCGGGGAAGCCGACGATGGGCGAAAAGCCGGGCGCGTACCGACGCGCGTTGCTGGTGCCGGTGGCGTAGCGGGCGTGCGGGCCGCTCAGGGACTGCCAGAAGATGTTATCGAGAAGGTCGTGCATGGACAGTGCAGGATGCCGAAACGGCCACTTTAGCATGGCGGCCAGCCGGCGGCATCGTTCAGGCCTGCTCGACCTCGCGCACCACGCGAAAGCCCACCTTGTCGTTCGACAGCCGCGCCGCGAAGCCGTTGCGCACCGCCGAGCGCAGGTAGCGCGGGTGGTACAGCCACGAACCGCCACGCAGCACGCGCCGGTCCTGGTCCCCGCCCGCTTCCCACGCGCTGCCGTCGGCGGGCGCGCCTTCGTAGGAGTCGTGCATCACGTCCTGCACCCACTCCCACACGTTGCCGTGCATGTCGCACAGGCCCCACGCATTGGGCGGATAGCTGCCTGCCGGCGTGGTGCCACGGCGCGGCGCCCCGCGCGCGCTGCCGCTCCACGCGAAGCGGGCGTCGTAGTTGGCCTGGTCTGGACCGATGTCGGCGCCGAACGCGAACGGCGTCGCGCTCCCCGCGCGGCATGCGAACTCCCATTCGGCCTCGCTTGGCAACCGGTAGCGCTTGCCGGTGCGCGCCGACAGCCAACGCACATACAGCTGCGCGTCCTGCCAGCTCACGCCGACCACCGGGTGTTCGTCGTTTTGCAGGAAGCCGGGCGCGGCCCAGTTCACATCGCCGCCGCCCTTCCAGCGCGTGCCGAGCACGAACTGGCGCCACTGCCCGACCGTGACCGGATTGCGCGCCATTGCCAGCGGCCGCGCGATCGACACCCAGTGGCGCGGCGCCTCGCGCTCGACCCAGGCCTTGCGGGCGCCAAGCTCCAGCGCGGCGTGGCGCTCCTCTTCGGTCGAGCCCATCAGGAAGCGGCCGGGCGCAAGCACCACCAGCTCGGGCCCCTCGCTGCTGCCGTCCAGGAATCGGTCGCGCAGCCGTCCGCGCGCGGCTTGCGTGGCCGCGCCCTGGTGGACCGGGCGCGGCGCCTCGGTCACGGCCGGACCGGGCGCCGGCGTGGCGGCGGTGGCGGCGTACGCCAGGCGCGAATTCATCATCTGTTCGGCCACCGGGGACAGCGGCGCGGCGTGGCTGGGGCGCCGCTGCGCGTTCTGCTGGATGCGGTCGCGCTCTTGCGCTTCATGCGCGAGGTGTTCGCGCAAGCGCCGGCGCAGCGCTTCCTTGCGCGCTTCGCGCTCGGCCTCGGCGCTGGCGCGGGCCCGGCGTTCCTGCTCGCGGCGCTGCTCCTGCACGCTGGCAGCCGGCGGCGCGGCCGGAATGGCGACCGCCGGCGCGCTCTCCACCGCAAGCTGCTGCCGCGCCATGGTTTCGGCCGCCAGCGCGGAGGCGGCAACCTGCTGGGCGGTGGCGCGGCGCAGGCGCCGCAGCAGGTCGGTGACGCTGGGCGGGCGCAGCGACGGCTCGGCCGCAAAGCCGGCCTGCACCACTTCCAGCGCGGCGCCCGCCAGCACCGCCGGACGCGCCGCAGGGCGACGGTTGCGGTCGAACGGGAGCGCGCCCTCCACCATGCGAAACAGCAGCACCGCAGCGGCGTGCACGTCCAGCGCACGATCCGGCGCCAGCTGCAGGTCGCCGGCTTCCGGCGCGCGGTACGGCGCGGTGCCCGAGCTGGCGGGCGCGCTGGCCTGCAGCGCGCCGCCGGCAATGCCGAAGTCGAGCAGCTTGACGGTGCCGTCGCGCCCCAGGAACAGATTGGCGGGCTTGAGGTCGCGGTGCACCAGCGAATGGCGCTCCCACGCATAGTCGAGCGCCTCGCCGACCGGCGCCAACAGCGCCAGCGCGCGTTCCAGCGGCATGCGCCCATCGCGCGCAAGCACGCCGTCCAGGTCCTCGCCATCCAGGCACTCCATGATCACGAAGGCGCAGCCGGTGGCCGAATCGTGCGACCAGTCGTACACGCGCACCACATGCTGGTGCGCCAGGCGCCGCGCCCGGATCGCTTCCTCCATCAGCAGCCGCGCCTCGTGCGTGGCGTGCGCGCGGTGCGGCGGCAGGATCTTCAGCGCGACCTCGGCGCCATGGCCGATCTGCGCCTCGGTCGCCAGGTCGAGCGCCTGCCACACTTCGGCCATGCCGCCGCGCGCGACCTGCCGCACCAGCCGGTAGCGCCGCGCCGGCGGGCCGAGTTCCTGGCCCGCCATCAGGCCAAGCTCCGTGCCTTCCGCCTGTTGCGAAGAGGCCCGTGCGCGCTCGTCGTGGTAGGCGGTATCGAGCACCGCGTCCTTGCGGCGGTCGAACTCGTCCTTGCCGAGCAGGCCGTCCTCGTACAGCGTGCGCAGCTCGCGGATTTTCTGGATGGCGCTGTGCATGGCTTATCCGACCAGGGCAGCGCCGCAAGCGGCGCAGAACACGTCGCCATCGCGGGCGGCGTGACCATGGGCGCAGCGGCGCGCCATGGGCAGCACCGGCGCGCCGTGCGCCGCCGCGACCACGCCGGACAAGGCCGCAAGCTGGTCCGCGCGCATGGTGGCGTGCACCCGGGTTTTGAGGAAGTCGGCGAGCGGCACGGCGTTGGCGTCCGGCGCAAGCGCCAGCTTGGCCGCGTCGTCGAGCCGCCCGAACGACTCGGCGCGCTGGAGCTCAAAGCGGGCCAGCTCGATTGCCTGCGCGTGGCGCTGCTCATCGGCGTCGAGCCTGACCTGCTGGACCGCGCGCTCGTGCCGGGCGTCAGCCTCGATGGTGCGCAGCAGGCGCTCGTGACGGGCCAGCGCATCGGCATCGTCGCCGGCGCGGCGCAGTGCCTCGACCTTCTGGCGCGTGGCCTCGTCATGCAACGATTCGGCGCGCTGCAGCTCGCGCTGGCGGCCTTGCGCCACCGCTTCCTGCCACTCCAGCGCCCGCTCGGCCTCGCGCTGGCGCGCGGTGTTCGCCAAAACCAGCGCCTGGCGGCGGGCGGCATGCTCCTCGTCGTCCAGTTCGCGTGCGCGGCGCGCCGCGAGCGCCTCGGCCTCGCGCAGGCGGGCCAGCTCGGCGCGCTGGCGCCCGGCGTCCTCGATCGCCAATGCCTGCTCGATCTTGTTCCTGATCTGCTGCTGCAGCAGCTGGTGCGAAAACCGCTGCTGCGCCAGCTGGCGCGCCTGCAGCGCATCCTGCTGCGCAAGGGCGAGCTCGGCCCGCATGCGCAACTGCGCCAGCACGCGCACATGGGCCCAGCCGTCCGCTTCGCCCGCCCGGTGCGCGCCCTTCCTGGCCAGGTCGTGCTCCAGTTCGGCCAGCACATCGCCGGCGCCGCGCTCGATTGCCTGCTTGCGCGACTCGGACTCGGCCACCTGCCCGTAAAGCGCAATCTCGCGCGCGCGGCGCGCCTGCGCCTGTTCGGCCTCGTCCAGCGTCAGTTCGGCGCGGCGTTGGCGCAGCCGGACCTGCTGCTCATCCCGGCGTATCCTCTGCCATTCCTCGGCGTCGTACAGTTCGTCGAGCTGGCGCGCGTGTTCGAGCCCGGCCTGGCGTTCGCTTGCCGCCAGCCACAGGCTTCCCGCGCGCTCGCGGTTGGCGTCATGTTTGTCGTGTCGCAGTTCGAGCGTATCCACGCGCACCGCGGCCAGGCCGTACTGCGCCAGCAGCAGCCCGAGCGCGCCTTGCAGCCGTTCGTCGAGCTGCGCGCGCAGCGCCGTGTTGGCCGCCATGTCGCGCATGGCGCGCGCACCGACAAATTCAAGCGCGAACTGGCGCACCGGCGCGCGCAGCAGCTCGCGCAGCTCGGCCACACCGATGGTGCCGGGCATGGTCATGAAGTGGCGCGCGAACGCGGGCACGTTCCCGATTTGAAGGCTCACGGTAAAGCGTGCCGACAACGGCAGCTGCTCGCAACTGGCCAGGTCGTCGAACGAAAACTCCACCGGCAGCGCGCCGCTGCGGGTGACGAGGATCTCGGCATGCTGGTCGCGCAGCAGGTGGTTCAGGCGCGTGAAGAAACCTTCGATTTCGTACTCGCCTTGCGGCACCTCGGTCGCCTTGTCGCCCTGCAGGATGTAGGCGCGCGCAGTGGCCGGGACGCGCAAGGTCTTGACGAAAATACCGGAGAGCTCGCGCACGCCAAAGAACACCGCCAGTTCGTCGGGACCGGCGATCCAGCGGTTCTCACGCAGCACGGGCGCGTTCCTCGGCGCGCCCAGCGTCAGGCCGCAGCCCGCGCAGTAACCGTCGCTGGCCGCGTTCTTGCGCTCGCAGCGCGGGCAGGCAGCCCCGCCGAATCCGAACATCTGGAACATGGTCATCTCCTGGCGACCGGACAAGGTATTAACAAATTTTTATTGCAAGTTTGCATTTTAGCAGCGGACGCGGCCATGCGCATTGGATTTTCGCCAAGCGTGCGGCTCAGATGATGCCGATCCGCTCCACGCACGCGAAACTGGCGCCGCGCTCGCGCAACCGGTCGCCGAAACCGGCCGGGATGCGCCGTTCGCAGGCGCGGGGAAGCAGCACGCGGTCGCCCGGCGCGGCCTCGTTCGCCAGCAGTGCGCACTTCTCGGCCACGGCCTGCACCGCTTCCACCGCGCCGGCATGCCAGCTGCTCGAACAACCCGACGCGAGAATGCGCCCGCGCGGCACGAACTCGCGCCCGCGCGCGATGCGGTCGGCCATCACCAGCGCCAGTTCATACGAATTGCCCTCGAATCGCGCCGGCGAAAAGCGGACTGTGGTGCGCCAGCCGCGCCCCACCCGCCCGTCGAAGTGGCGCGCGCCCAGCAAGACCGCACGCACCGCCTGCTGGCCGGACAGGTCCAGGGTGGGCACGGCGATCGCCGCTTCCTCGTCCTCGGCCGCCACCTCGGCCGGCACCAGATTCACCTCGACCCAGCCCAGGCTGTCGTTCGCGCCGCCGCTGTGCAGGGGGAACCACGCGCGCGCGCTCGACACGCGCGCAGACGGATCCGGATGCCCGGCCAGCGCCCCCAGGTGTGGCAGCCCGTCCGGGCCGCCCAGCAGCACGTCGGCCGCGGCCTCGCGCAGGCCATGGCCGCCGACGCGGCCCAGGTGCCACGCATCGGACCAGCCATTCGCAAGCAGCGCACGCGCAGGCAGCAGCCCGCGCACCATCCGGTCAGCCAGCACGGCGGCAAGCTCCCAGTCGCGTTCCTGCGGCCCCGGCGAGCGGTCGATGCTGATCATCACCTGGTCGCGGCTGTCGAAGCGCACCTCGGTATGGCGCGCGAGACGAACCACCTGCTGCATGCGCTCGGCCAGGTCAGGCCGCGGCGCGCTGCACTTGACGTCGGCGCGGCCTTCGCGCGGGCGGCGCGTTGCGGTCAGCGTTGCGATGCTGCCGTCGGCCAGGATGGTACGGCATTCGGCGGTATGCAGCGCGCTCATGCCGGCGCTCCCGCCCGGACGGCTCGCCTGCCGGTACAGTGGTATTCGAGATTGGCTACGATGCGGTCCAGTTCGTCGAGCCGGGTGTCGGCCGAATGCGCATCTGCACGCTCCGTGCGCGCCAGCAGCGCCCACGCCTCGTCAAGCGCGTGCGCAGCCTGCTGGCTGTGGCGCGCGCGGCGCATCTGTTCGATTGCGGCGAGCGGCTGGCCCGGGCCGGCCAGCTCCAGCGCGGGCATGGTGGCGGCGCACAGGCTGGCCAGGTCGAGCCGATGCAGCAGCACGCGCTGCCGCACATACTCGCCCGGCCCGGTCGGCAGCGGGGCCTGGCGCAGCTCGCCCATCAGCCAGGGAAGCTCGAGGAACAAGCGCCGCAGCACGCGTGCGTCGGTAGCGGCTGCGTCAAAGGCCTGCTCCGCCACTACTTCGACAGCGGCGCTGTTCGGCGCCACGGCAGCTGTTTCGCGCTCGGCCAGCATGCGGCCATAGTCGCGCGACGCAGCAAGGTCCACCGGCACGCAGTCGTCCACGCTCACGCCAAAGCGCGTGTACATCAGCTGGTTGAAGCCGGCGCGAAAGGCGTTCCACTCGTCCAGCGTGGCACAGGGCGGCAACTCAAGGTGGCCCCGTGCCAGTTCGGCCTGCAGCGCCGATTCCATCGCACCAGCCAAGGCGGCCAGCTCGACGCGCTCGGCCGCTTCGCTTGCCAGGTACAGGTCGAAACGCTGCTGCCGCAAGCGCGGGTCGGGACTATCCACCGCAAAGTCAACGCGCAGCCCGATCTCGGGCGCGGCCGCGAACGGGGTCAGGTCGGCCTGGTAGGGCCCGGGGTGGTACAACCATGCCACCTCACCCTCGGCGGCGGCGACGCGCCCTGCCCCGGCCTGCCGCCGCGTGCGGCCGGCGCCATCCACGATGACCGCGCCGCAGCCATGCGCGACGGCCACGCGGCCCGTGGCGCGAACGGCCACAAAGCCGCTGCCCGGCCCGGGCACGTGCACGGCAGCGCGCTTGAGCAGGCCGAACATGATCTCAGGCCAGCGGTTCCGGGCGCACGGCAAAACGAGCGCCATGCTGTTGGAAGTGCTGTGCCGGCGGGTGTGGTGCGGTCCACAAGCCTTCGCACTCGCCGTCGGCGTCCAGGCGCCCCCTGAACAGAACGGCGCCGGCGCCATCGGTCACGCTCAGCACCGGGCGTTCGCGCAGCAGGCGCGCGGTGAATGGCGCGCGGGCCAGCAGTTGCAGGCAGATGTGCCAGCCATCCTCCTCCTGCGAAAAGTGCAGGATCCAGTGGCCGTCGTCGGTGGCCAGCCGCGTCAGCACGCTGGCGTCGGCGGCGCGCAGCATGCCGCCGCTGCCGAACCATGCATCGTCGTTGACCGCCTTGCTGCCCGCGCGGCGGGCGATGGCAAGCTCGCGCAGTCGGCGCACCGTCAGCGGCGACGCCTGTAGCGCTGCCCGTTCGTTTGCCGTCAGCGCGCGCGTGCCTTCCAGCGCGGCGCGCAAGACTGCGTCCGGCAGCATCAGGCGGTCACCCTCGATCCGGCGGCCGGTGCTCAGTCTCTCCTGCAGCTTGCGGTCCAGTTCATCGGTTCTCTTCATGTCCTCTTCCCTCATCGGCGCGCCGAGACCAGCCGTTCGATCGCCGCGTCGCGCCGCTTGCGCAGCGTGGGCAGCGATATCCGCGCCAGCAGGGCCAGCTGGTGCATCGTCGGCAGTTCACCCGTGGCCGGATCGAGCCATTCCGATGGATAGCTGTCGTCGAAAGGCCCCAGCAGCTTCAGGTACACCGCCAGCCGCACCGGCATCGAATCGCGCGCCAGCGCGCGCTCGGCCCACGCCCCGGCGCCGCGGGCGTTCAGCGCTACGTCGACAAAGCGGGGGGACAGGAAAACCGGGGCCGGCAACGTACCGATTGGCTCGTCGCGCTCGGGCGGTCCGGCGCCATCTTCGGGCGGCTCGGGTTCAACCTGGTCCAGCTCGTCCTCCAGCGCCTGCAGGATCTGGTCTGGCCCCGGCGTGGCCAGCTCGTGCGACTCGGCCAGCACCCGCCAATAGTCGTCCAGCCAGCCGGCTGCCTGGTCGGCATCAAGCCGCCAGTCCTGGTCGCGGTTGGCCGAGATGTGCTCGTACTCGGCGATCTCGCGCAGCATGGCGTCAATCTTTGCGGGACTGGTCTTGAGGCTGGCAAAGCGCTTGGAGCGCGTGTGCAGTGGACCGGGGTTGCCGTTGAAGCGTTCCAGCGACTCGCTCCAGCGCAGCACCCATTCGGCCCTGCACGCGCCGCCCTGGCGCAGCTGGCGCGCCTCGATGGGCTCGGCCTCGACGGCCCGGCCGAGGATGGCGCCAACCTGCTCCCGGTGTTCGCGCCAGCCGTCGAGCAGGCGGGCGATTTCGCCGCGCGCGGTGTCGAGCATGCGGAACGCGTACATGCGGTTCGGGCTGCAAGGCCGGCCACAGGCGACCTGGTAATTGTCGGAGTCCACCTTGTCGCGCAGGAGCGCGTACATGTCGTTGATCTTCTTGCGCAGCAGCCCGTCGGCGCCGGCGCCCAGCCAGAACGGGCCAAGGCGGCGGTACTCCCCGGAGATTGCCGCGCAAAAGCCGGCCCAGTCGCCGGGCCGCGCCTGCAGCTCGTACAGCAGGCTCAGGGCCAGCTCCAGCACCGTATCGCCGTAGCTGTTGCCGGCCGCCTGCGCGCGCGCGCTGCCTGCGCAGGCGCGCAGCGCGTCGCCGCACAGGTCGAGATACTCGCCCATGGTGTCGTATTCGGCGCCCGGCTGGACCAGGCGAGCGCAATCGCAGCGCACCAGCGCGTGCAGGGAGCACTGCCCCAGCAGCTTGCGCACCTGTTCCCAACCAGGCTCCTGATATCGGGTTCCCGGCAACCGCATACCTTCCTCGTCGATGGCGAACTCGACAAAATATTGCCATACAACGCAAGAGCAAGGCGCGCTGTTCAGTGCGCCGGTGTGCGCCGGCCCAGCGCCTCCAGCAGCGCCGCCACGATGGGGGCCGCATGCTCGCCGCCGGTGGCCTCGGAGCGGCTGACGAAGGTGGCGAAAGCGAGCCGGTGCCGCTGTCCCGGCATGCTGCCCGGCTCCAGCCAGCCGGTGAACCAGACCGTGGCCAGCTCGCGCCCATCGGCGTCGCGCTCGCCGGTCGGCGCGGTGCCGGTCTTGCCATACAGGCCGGGCCGCAGGCGGTCGAACCGGGCGTCCCTGAACGCACCCGCGCCGGTGCCGCGATCGATCACGCCCTTCATGCCAGCGCGAATACGGTCAAGCCTTACGCCCAACGGCTGTCCGGGCGCAGCGCTTGCGGCATGGCCGTCCAGTTCCGCCAGCAGACGCGGGACGATGGTTGCCCCCTGCCCGACTGCGCCGGCAGCCACCGCCATCTGCAGCGGCGTGGCCTGCATGCGCAACCCGATCGCCATCTGACGCAGTTCGTGGCGCGAGCGGACCGGGTCGATGCCGGCGGGGGTGGTCTGCAGCGCGTCCCAGTCGGACCAGCGGTAGCCAACCGGCAGGAGGCCGCCGTCAAGGTGCAGCGCTTGCCCGAAGCCGAGGCGCCATGCCATGTCGAGGATCGGCCGCACGGCACGCAGCGCGCCGGCGTCGAGCGCCTGCAGGTCGGGCAAGCCTCCTTCCGGCTTGCCGAACAGCGTGGGGTCGCTCAGCTCCGCGCTCCAGGCGAACCAGGTGTTGAGGCTGTAGGTGAGCGCCTGTTCCAGGCCAAGCTTCCCGTCCTGCGCGCGCCGCGCCAGGCCCTGGTCGCGGAAATTGGTGATGTGCGCACGCCTCGTTTGCGCGGGATAGGTGGCCGAGGCGGTGCGGAAAGCGAAGCCCTTCGCGCGCGCCAACTCGTCCAGTGAGTCGAGCGGCAGACCGCCCAGCACCGCGTCGAGCCGGGCATCGCGCTGCGCGGCCAGTTCCAGCCCGAGCGCGCTGACGATCTTGAAGGTCGAGCCGGGGCTGCGGTCCCTGCCGCCGTCGTGCTGCAGGGCCGGCAGGCGCAGCGGGCTGGCTGCGGGATCGGCCGCGTCGAAGTTGCGCACCTCGTCCCAGTTGGCGGCATCGACGCGCGCCATGCCCGCGCCTGCGGCCGCCAGGATCTCGCCCGTCTCGGTATCGAGCAGCACCAGGCCCGCCTGCCGCCCCGATGGGATGGCTTTGCCGCCGTGGCAGGCGCGCCCGTTCCACGCACCGCGCCGCATGCCGATGCATTCCAGCGCCGACTGGGCCGCCACCTGCACGTCCACGTCAAGCGTCAGGCGCGCACTGTGTTCACCGCTTGCGGCGGGCAGGCGCGCAAGCATGCCGGCGACGCTGTTCACGTGCCCCGGCCGAATGCCGAGGAGCGGCGCCATGCCTGCCTGCGCGGCGCGGGCCGAGGGCTCGCCGCCCGTCCACAGCGCCACGCCGTTGCGGTCGGCCAGCGTCACGTTGGTACTGGCCTCGTGCACCGATGTCTGGGGCGGCGGCAGTGCGCGCCATGCGAGCTGTCCGCCGACGACATCAAGGTGCCGGTAACGCGCCTCGGCCAGTCCAGCCGCGTCGACCGGGGAAGCGACCAGCGTGACGATACGCGCGCCCGGCTCGAGATCCAGCACCACTTTTTGTACCGAGTCGGCGGCCGGGCACGCGCGGCCGGTGCAGGCGCCCTCGCGGGAACGCACGCTGGCTCCGCGCACGCTGACGATGCGGCCGGCCAGCATGAGTTCCAACGTCTGACCGGCGCTGGCGGCTGCTGGCAGCGCAAGCGCGAGCTCGTTGCGTTGCGCCGGCTCGGCCACCCTGCTCCACGGGCCCCAACCCTCGGGCAGCCGGTCGAACAGGCGGGCGGCTGATGGTGGCAACGAGGCGCTGGTGGGCAACGCCGCGCCGCCGGCCGTGGCAAGCCAGCTGGCGCCGCCGGGCAGCGCCCGCGCGCGCCACGCGAGCAGGCGGCGTTCGCTGTTGAACACGCGGACCTGCTCACGCAGGTAGTCGCCGTCCGCGCGGTGGTAGAGATGGTCGAGCAGCCGGCGTGCGTCGGTGTCCAGCGGCGGCCCGTCCCACTCCGCGGCCCCGGAAACGCGTGCCCGCGCTGGCAACGCCCGCCACGCGGCCAGGTCGGGCGGCGCCAGCTCGGCCATGCCGTCCGGCCGCAGCCGCAACAAGCCGTGTTCACGCAGCTCGGCAAACAGCGTGCCATCCTCCACGGTCGGCGCGGGGCTGTGCGGCACGTTGTAGCGCCCGGGCGCCAGCCTGGCCGTAACGACCGGGCCATTGGACGGCAACACGGTGACCAGTGCGCTGGTCGCGGGCTGCGCCGCCGGGCGGTAACGCTGCAGCACGAGTTCCCCCGCTTGCGGACAGGCGGCATTCTTGCGGCGATAGATGTGGAGGGCGTGCTGCTCGCCGAGCAGCAGCCAGCCCTGCTGGCGGAACGTGGCGTTGCCCTGGGCCGCCGCTCCGTCATCGCCGACCCAGCGCGCCGCGCCTTCCCAACCAAGCGTCAACGGTCCTGTGCGCGCATCGCGGCCGCCGATCTCGATATGCGGCAGTCCGTCGGCCAGCACAATGTTGCGCAAGGTCGCCGGGCGGCCTGCTGCCTCGTTGCGTGCCGCAAGCACGGCCGCCTCATTGAACGACAACCCGATCCGTAGCGGCAGCAGGCGCGGGCGTGCAAGATCGAGCACCTGCGTGCACAGGTCGATGCGCAGCGGTTCCTGTGCCTGCATGCCGGTGGCGACCAGCAGCATGGCGCCATCGTGCTGCCAGGTGACGACACCTGCCTTGTCCGGCACAGTAAAACTCGCACCAGGCAGCACCGTGCGCAATGATGCCAGCGCGGCCGGCGCCTGCTCGCGCTGCGCGACCGTCCACAGCAACCGGGCATGAAAGGCAATCACCGCGGCGCCCGCCAGGATGAGCAGCACGCCCGCAAATGCCGCCCAGCCCAGTGGGCCGGGGACGATGCCAGGGCGCCGCACCGCCTGCCGCGACCGCGCGGCCGTGCTCAGGTTGCGCGCGCGGCGCCACGCGGTGCGGTTGGTCGCCAGCACATCCAGTACGGTCGCGATCATCCCCCGCGCTCCTCCACCTCTGCCGCCCACGCAGCCGTCGCGAACGCTTAGCGGGGGGGCACGAAAACACGGTCCCGGCCCGGATTTTCTGCAGCTTATCCCGCGTTTTCTGCGGCTCGTCGCAAGTCGCTGGAGACGCAAGGGGCGCTTGGATACAGTGCTCACATCGAAACCACACATGCAAGGAGAAACAACATGAACCTCATCAAACACATGGAAGCCGTTTTCGTCGCAGCCCTCGCCTTCGCCGGCTCGCTGAGCTACGTTGTCGAGACGCTGCCGCAAGCCCAGGCCCACGTTGCAGCACCGGCTGCAAGCAGCGTTGCCGCCACCTCGATGCCCGTCGTGATCGTGTCCGCCAAGCGCATGACCGAGGCTGAAAAGCGCGCCTCGCTGCAGGCCGAACGCGCCGGGAGCAAGGCTTGATTCGTCGCGGCAGCCGGCGCGCGCCACGCTAGTTCCACAGCTGCGCGCCGGCCGTCCTTCCGCCCGCCTTGCCATCTTCCTATTTGCGCGCCTTGTGCCGCGTTCTGTATCAGTTGTAAGTACCTTTTTCAAAGCGCCCCACCGCGGGCCTCGGTTGCTATAGTGGGTTCATCCGTCACGGATTTTGGAGACCACTCATGAAACGCAGCCTTTCCCTTGCCATCCTGCTCGCGCTCGGCGCTGCCGCATACGCACCGCTGCCCTCGATGGCGCAGACCAGCTACAGCGTCGTCATCGGCTCGGCGCCGCCGGCACCAATGTACGAGGCGATTCCCGCCCCGCGCCGCGGCTACGTGTGGGCACCCGGCCACTGGGAGTGGCGCGGCCACCGCCACGAGTGGGTCACCGGCTACTGGATCGCCGAGCGCCCGGGCTACGTGTACAACGCGCCGCAGTGGTACCGCCGCGATGGCGGCTGGTACATGGAGCCGGCGCGCTGGACGCCCTACGGTCCGGACCGCGACCGCGACGGCATCCCCGACCGCTTCGAACGCGGCAACGGCCACGATCGCTGGGAGCGCGAACGCTGGGAACGCGAGCGCTGGGAACGCCGGCACGAGCGCGACCGCTGGGACCGTGACCACGACGGCGTACCGAACCGCTACGACCGTGCGCCGAACGACTGGCGCTACAACTGACCGCGTCCTGTAGGGTGGGCGGGTTTCCCGCCCACCCTACAGGCACAAGTCGCGTGACCGTTGCGGCTGATCCCTGCCCGGCCGGCAATCGGGTATGCTCCCGGTATGAACGATTTACTCAGTTTGCAGCAGGCAGCCTTCAAGCGCGAACATAGCGCAAGCCGCAAGCTGGCCGAGCGGACCGGCATGCCCCTCGACCAGGCATTGCGCGCCACGCTGGAAGAACGCGCCGGCCCCGGCGGACTGGCGCAACTGCTGGCCCAACGTGCGGTGCTCGCGAAGGCCGCGCAGGAGCGGCTCGCGCGACGCAAGGCCGAACGCAAGTCCGCCCTGGCGCAGCACAAATTGCGGCACAGCGCACCGCCAACCGCATGGCGCGCATGGTTCGACGGCTCCGCGCGGCCCAACCCTGGCGCCTGTGGCATCGGCGCCCTGCTCCACGGCCCGGATGGCGAGGTGGTCGAAATCTCGCGCAAGGCCGGTTATGGCAACAGCAGCGAAGCGGAATACCAGGCCCTGATCGCGCTGCTGGAAGCGGCGGTGCGCCTCGGTTCGCACGGCCTGACGATCTACGGCGACAGCCAGGTCGTCGTGGACGACGTCAACGGCCCGGAGCACGCGGCCGCGGTAGCGCTGCTGCCGTACCGGCGCGCGGCGCATGCGTTGCTGGCCCAACTGCGCGACGTGACGCTGCGCTGGATCCCGCGCCACAAGAACACGGCGGCCGATGCGCTGTCGCAGCGCGCGACGTCGATCGCGCAGGCGGTGGCGGCATGAGCGTGCCCGACAACGACCTGGCCACCTGGCAGCCGCGTCTGGCCGCGCTTGCGGCAGCCGCCGCGGGTACCGATGGCGCCCACGACGCCAGCCACCTGGCGCGCGTCTGGCGCAACGCGCAAGCGCTGCTGCCGGGCCATCCCGAGGCCAATGCGCTGGTCGTGATGGCAGCCTGCCACCTGCACGACCTGGTCAACCTGCCCAAGGACCACCCGGAACGCGCCCAGGCATCGCGCCGCTCGGCGCGGCTGGCGCACCACCAGCTTGGCTGGATGGGTTTTCCGGCCGACCTGCTCGACGCCGTCGCCCACGCGATCGAGGCGCACAGCTTCTCGGCCAACATTGCGGCGCAAACCATCGAAGCGAAGATCGTGCAGGACGCCGACCGGCTCGACGCGCTCGGCGCGGTGGGCCTGGCGCGGGTGTTCTACATCGGCGGGCAGCTCGGCCGCCCGCTGGCTCATCCCGACGACCCGCTCGCCCTGCACCGTCCGCTGGACGACGCCACCTACACCCTCGACCATTTCGTGGCCAAGCTGGCGCGGCTGCCATCGATGATGCAAACCGGGTCCGGCCGCAAGCTGGCCGAAGATCGGGTCAAGCTGCTGATGGATTTTCGCGCCACCTTTGCGCAAGAATGGGTTGGCGGGTCGCCGGAAGGGTGAAAAAAACTTGCTCCGATGTTAAGATAATCGTTTGCGCTTGTGATTTCGACACCGGGACAACATGACCACCACCACAGCAACCCAACAAGCCTCCAGGGGCAACCTGAACTTCGTGCTGGTGTCGGTGTTCATCGACATGCTCGGCATCGGCCTGATCGTTCCCGTGCTGCCCATCCTGGTCGGCCAGTTCGTGAGCGGGCGCGAAGAGCAGGCCCTGTGGTACGGCGTGATGGCGATGGTGTTCGGCCTGATGCAGTTCATCTTCATGCCCATGCTGGGCGCGGTCAGCGACCGCATCGGCCGCCGCCCGGTGCTGATGTATTCGATGACCGGCATGTGCATCAACTTCCTCGCAACAGCGTGGGCGCCCAACCTGGCGTGTCTGTTCATCGGCCGCGTTATCGGCGGCATGTCCTCGGCCAGCATGTCGGTGGCCTCGGCCTATGCGTCGGACATCTCCGGCCCGGAGAACCGTGCCAAGAGCTTCGGCAAGGTCGGCGCCGCGTTCGGCCTGGGCTTCCTGTTCGGTCCCATGCTGGGAGGCCTGTTGGGCAACGTCAGCCTGCACCTGCCGTTTTACTTCGCGGCGGCGCTGTCGGCGGCCAACCTCGTTTATGGCTACTTCATGGTGCCGGAATCGCTGCCGCCGGGCCAGCGCTCGCCGGTGGACTTCAGCCGCATCAACCCGCTGGGCTCGCTGGCGCGGCTGGCGGCGCGGCGCGACATTCGCGGCCTGGTGGTCGTGTACACGCTGGTCACCTTCGCCGGCGTGATGCTGCAATCGACCTGGGTGCTGTACACCACCTTCCGCTTCGGCTGGGGTCCGCGCGACAATGGCATCGCCATGTTCTGCGTGGGCCTGGCCGCGGTGGTGGTGCAGGCCGGCCTGCTGTCGGTGCTGATGCGCCGCTTTGGCGAGGTGCGGCTGTCGATGCTGGGACTCGGCTCGGGTGCGATCGCCTACCTGCTCTACGGCCTGGTCACCCAGGGCTGGCTGATGTACGTGGTCATCCTGTGCAACCTGCTCGCGTTTGCCGCCGGCCCGGCGCTGCAAGCCATCGTCTCCAAGACCACGGCCTCAAACCAGCAGGGTGAGCTGATGGGCTCCCTGCAGTCGGTGGGTAGCCTGGGCGTGATCATCATGCCGCTGGTGGGCACCGCCATCATCGGCGCGGTCAGCCACCTGCCGCCACACGATTGGCGCGCCGGCGCCAGCTTCTACCTGTGCGCGGGAATGCAGGTGCTGGCGATCCTGGTCGCGCGCCGCTACTTCGCCGGCCACCACCAGAGCGCATGAACCCTGCAAGCGGCCATATCCCGGGGCTGGTGATGGCCGCGGTGCTGTGCGCCGCGCTGATGCATGCGAGCTGGAACGCGCTGGTCAAGTCGCAATCCGATACCTTTCTCGCCACCGTCGTGGTGACCGCCGGCGGCGGCCTGGTCGGCGCGCTGGCCCTGCCCTTCCTGGCCGCGCCGGCACAGGCCAGCTGGCCCTTCATCGCCGTCTCCAGCCTCGTTCAGGTGGTGTACTACGCGCTGCTGGTCGAGACCTACCGCGGCGGCGAAATGAGTCACGCCTATCCGCTGATGCGCGGCAGTGCGCCGCTGCTGGTGGCGGTGGTGGATGGCCCGCTCACGGGCGAGCGGCTCGACACCGTGCAGTGGCTGGCCGTGGGCCTGATCTGCGGCGGCATCCTGGCGCTGTACGCCACCGCGCGCGCCACCTCGGCCAGCGCCAGGCGCACCACCGTGTTTGCGCTGCTCACGGCCTGCGTGATCGCGTCGTACACCATGATCGACGGCGCCGGCGTGCGCCGCTCGGGCGCGCCGGCCGCTTACACGATCTGGATCTTCCTCTTGACCGGGCTGGGCGTGCTGCTCTGGGCCTTGATCAGGCGCGGGCGCGACCTGCTGCCGTTCGCGCGCGCCAATGGCCAGCTGGTTTTGTTCGGCGGCGTGACCACCGTCGGCTCGTACGGCATTGCGCTGTGGGCGATGACGCTCGCGCCGGTCGCGGCGATTGCCGCGCTGCGCGAAACGTCGATCCTGTTTGCGACCGCGATCGCGGCGCTGGTGCTGGGCGAGCGCGTCGGCCCCGCCCGCCTGTCGGCGGTGGCCCTGGTGGCCTGCGGGGCGATCGCGATGCGGCTGGGTTAGAACTTCATCTCGAGCGTGGCGCGGGCGATCATCTTGCCCGGATAGATCGAGGTGCGCGTCACCGAGCCGGCCGCGTCGGTGTAGCTGCCCGAGTTGATGAAGTCCTGGCGCAGCACGTTGGACAATGCCAGGCGCAGCTGGTACTGCGGGTTGAACTTCCACAGCGCATACATATCCAGGTCGCGGCGCACGCTCTGGTAAGCCATCTGGTTGACCGAAATGCGCACCGGGCCGCCGTTCTTGAAGGCGTAGCTCGCGCCCGTCGTCAGTTGGCCGGCCTTGTAGTCGATGCCGAAGGTGGCCGACAACGGGGTCTGCTGGTCGAGGCGGTTGTTCGGGCCAGGCACCGAGTCGACGGTGGACCAGTTGCGGCTCACGCTGGCGCGCAGGTCGATCGCCGGCGCGGCGGCGAACAGGGTCTTGAGCGGGAACTTCGACTCCAGCTCCAGACCATAGGTCCGCGCGTCGCCGTAGTTGAACGGCATGCCGACCCAGCGGCCATCCTTGAACACCACCATCTGGCGCGTGAAGTCCTTGATTTGGCGCGACGACACGCTGGCCGACAGCATGCCGCCGCCTTCCCAGAAGTGCTCGTACGAGGCGTCGATGCCGCGCGCCAGTTCCGGCTTCAGGTCCGGGTTGCCCATGAAGTCAGGCTCGGTGGAGCTGTTGTTCAACGACAGAAAGCGGTGCGGGATCAGGCTTTGCACGTCCGGCGACTTGTAGGTGCGGGTGAGCGCCAGGCGCACCTGGTCCGCCTTGGTGCCGGGCAGCTTGTACAAGGTTTGCATCAGCGGGCTCCACACCGACGAGCGCGCGTGCGCCGTGTCGAAGGTATTGCCCTCCACACGGGTCTGGATGCCTTCCCAGCGCACGCCCATGTACACCGACCAGCGTGGCGTGACGTTCCACTCGTCCTGCACGAAGCCCGCCAGGCGCGCCACGCGGCCCGTGTAATGTTCGTCCAGGATGAAGCCGGGCGCGGCGCCGATCGGCAGGTCTTGCTGGTAGCGCGCATCGCTGCGGTTATGAAAGCCCATGTCCCAACCCACGGCGAGCGAGTGGTTCTCGACCAACGGGTTGGTGTATTTGCCGGTCGAGCTCAGGTCGCGGTCCGTGCCGTGCGAGTAGATGTCGCTGTCGAGCGTGGGCGTGCCGCGATCGAAGGCCATGCGATGCGTGTCGTTGCGCAGCGCGCCGATCGCGGTGCCCAGCTTGAAGTCGAGCTTGGAGCCCGACTCCAGCTTGTGGGTCCAGTTCACGTCGGTGTGGAAGAACCGGTTGGTGTTGGTCATCCACATGCCCTGGTGCGGGAACTGCGGCGCGCTGCCGAGCAGCGTGCTCACGTCGCTGTACTGGTCCATCGCGAACCGGTTCGCGTTCAGGAAGGTCTGCCAGGTCACGGTGTCGCCGTTCGCCAGCGTCCAGTTGATGCGCGGGGTGATGTTGATGGCGTCGAAGTGGGTGCCCGCGCTCGATTCCGTCTCGCGCAGCAGCACTTCGCGCCCGGCCGGGTTGTAGCCCTCTTCCAGCGCCGGCGAATCGCGCCCGGCTTCCTGGTGGATGACGTTGGCGGCGAGCGACCATGACATCTTGCCGGCCTTGTCCGACAGCTGCAGGTTGGCGGTGGGGTTGGTGAAGTCGGGGCCGCGGCCGTAGCCGAGCTTGAGCTCGCGCTGCGCGGTCTTGATGGCCTTCTTGAGCACGATGTTGATCGTACCCGCAATCGACTGGGTGGAGAATTCGGCGGTCGCCGCGCGCAGCACTTCGATCCGTTCGATCACGTCCGGCGCCAGCGAATCGATCGAAAAGCCGGCCGGCGCGCGCTCGCCGTTGATCAGGATCTGCGTGTAGCCGCTACCCAGCCCACGCATGCGGATCTCGCCGCCGCGGCCGTTGGCGCCGCTGACGGTCACGCCCGGCACGCGCTTGAGCACGTCGAGCACGCTGGTGTCGCCGTGCTTGACGATCTCGTCGTGGTTGACCACGATCTTCGAGGCCGTGTCGTCACGGCGCGGGTCGTAGGCCTCGGCGCTGCCGCGCACTTCCACCTGCTGCATCTTCGAGTCCGCGGCCTTTTGTTCGGCCCCGCCTTTCGGCTGGCCTTCCTGCGCGTGGGCGGTAAAGCTGGCGACAATGGCCGCGGCAATCAGGGTGCGCCGCAACGGCTTGGCATCTACATGCATATATCTAATGAAATCAATAATTTAGGAAAGCCGGTATTGTCCACTAAATAAGCCTTTACGGAGCGCCAGGCCGGGACTATTTTTTATATGCATGCGCTCGTCCCGGCCCGTCTGGTCGTCAGAACTTCATCTCGAGCGTGGCGCGAGCCAGCATGAGCGCGGGGTAAGTGGTCGTGCGCGTGACAAGGCGGTCCGGCTGCATGAAGGCGGTCGCGCCAAGCCCGTCCTGGCGCAGCACGTTCGACAGCGCCACCCGCAGCTGGACCTTGGGGTCGAACTTCCACAGTGCGTACAGGTCCAGGTCGCGGCGCACCGACTGATATGCCGTCTGCTGCTCCGAGACCCGCACCGGCCCGCCGGTGCGCAGCGCGAAGCTGGCCCCGGTGGTGAGCGGGCCGGCCTTGTAGTCGATGCCCAGCGTGGCCGACAGCGGGTTCTGCTGGTCCAGGCGATTGTTCGGGCCCGGCACCGCATCCACGCGCGACCAGTTGCGCGTGACGCTCGCACGCAGGTCGATCGCCGGTGCGCCCGCCATCAGCACCTTGAGCGGCAGCTTGACTTCTGCCTCCAGCGAATGCGTCTCGGCCGTGCCGCCGTTGGACGGCAGCTGCACCCAACGGTCGCCGTCGAGGATGATCATGTTGCGCGTGAAGTCCTGGATATTGCGGCGCGAGGCGCTCAGCGACAGCAGCCCGGCCTCGGCGAAATAGTGTTCGTACGAGGCGTCGAAGCCCAATGCCAGCTCCGGCTTGAGGTTCGGGTTGCCCATCACGTCCGGCTCGGTGGGGCTGTTGTTGACCGAGACGAAGCGGCGCGGCGGCAGGCTCAGGAGATCGGGCGCCTTGTAGGTGCGGGTGACGGCAAAGCGCAACTGGTCCTTGGCGCCGGGGAGCTTGTACAGCGTCTGCAGCAAGGGGCTCAGGACCGACGAATTGGTGTGCACGGTGTCAAAGCCGCTGCCCGACGTGGTGACGCGCACGCCCTCCCAGCGCATGCCCAGGTACAGCGACCAGCGCGGCGTGATGTTCCACTCGTCCTGCACGTAGGTCGCCACGCGCGCCGACTGGCTCACGAAGCGCTCGTCGCTCACGTAGCCGCTGTAGCCGGCGATCGGATAGTCCTCCTGGAGGCGGTGCTCGTTGTGCCGGCCGTAGCCCACGTCCCAGCCGACGCCCAGCGCATGCCCGCCGCCGAGCGGGTCGGTGTACTTTCCGGTCGAGGACAGGTTGTAATCGTGGCCGCGGTTGTCGGTGATACTGTCCAGCACCTGGACACCGTCGCGGTATCCGTAGCGGTGCTGCTCGCTGTAGCCGCCGCCGACCCAGCCGCCGACTTTCACATCCAGCTTGGCGCCGGACGCGAGCTGGTGGGTCCAGTTCAGGTCCGAGCGCAGCATCTCGAAGCCGTTGTGCATCGGCGTGTGCACAGTCGGGACCGGGACGTTCGGCCCGACCTGGGCGGTGGTGCGCGAATCGAGGTCGATGCGCACGCGGTTCACGTTCAAGAAGCTCTGCCAGGTGAGCTGGTCGCCATTGGCCAGCTTCCAGTTCAGGCGCGGGGCCGAGTTCAGCGTCTTGATGTGGTTCCTGTTGACGAAATCGGTGCTGCGCAGCGCGATCGTATTCCCGGCCAGGTCGTAGTCATGCTCGACTGCCGGCGCCGGCCGCTCGGCATCCTGGTACGAGAGATTAAGCGGGAACGACCACGAAAAGCCGTCGGCGCGGTCGGCCAGTTGCAGGTTCACGGACGGATTGGTCACACCGGGGCCGCGGCCCAGGCCCACCTTGAGCTCGCGCTGCGCCCTGCTGACCGATTTCTTCAGCACGATGTTGATGGTGCCCGCCACCGACTGGGTCGAGAACTCGGCGCTGGCCGCGCGCAGCACCTCGATGCGCTCGATCGTGTCGGGCGCGAGCGAATCCATCGAAAAGCCGGCCGGCGCGCGCTCGCCGTTGAGCAGGATCTGGGTGTAGCCGTTGCCCAGGCCGCGCATGCGGATCTCGCCACCGCGCCCGGGCGAGCCGCTCACGGTCACGCCCGGCACGCGCTTGAGCACGTCGGTCACGCTGGTGTCGCCGTACTTGACGATCTCCTCATGCGTGATCACGACCTTGCTGGCCGTGTCGTCGCGGCGCGGGTCGTAGGTATCGGCGGCGCCGCGCACCTCGACTTTCTGCATGCTCGATTCGGCGGTTTTTTCGCTCGTGGCCTTCGGTTGGGTTTCCTGCGCCTGGGCGGCCAGGGCCGTGGCAAGCGAGGCGGCAATGATGGTCAGGCGCAGCGGCGCGCCGCATGCATACGTGGCATGGTGGTACACAGTGATCTCTCCAGTCAGCGTTCGTTTTCAGGATATGCATAACTGGGCTGTCATTGCCGATAGCCGATTCCCGGTCCGGCACAGCAGCCCGTTATAATCCGTATTCCGACTTCCACGCCAAAAGGTTCCCGACCGTGTCCGATCGCATCAAAGTACTGCCGCAATACGTGCTTCCGAAGCAGGCGCTGACCTCCCTTGCCGGCCGCGTGGCCGGCGCCAAAGGCGGGGCGATGACGACAGGGCTGATCCGCTGGTTCGTGGGCAAATATGGCGTGGACATGGCCGAAGCCGAAAACCCGGACATCGCCAGCTACGCCAGCTTCAACGAATTCTTCACCCGGCCGCTGCGCGAAGGCGTGCGCCCGCTGGCCAACGCCGACTTCGTATGCCCGGTGGATGGCGCGATCAGCCAGTTCGGCGCCATCGACGAGCACGAGATCCTGCAGGCCAAGGGCCACAAGTTCACCACCACCCAGCTGGTGGGCGGGGACGCCGCGCTCGCGGCGCAGTTTGCGCATGGCAGCTTCGCCAACCTGTACCTGAGCCCGAAGGACTACCACCGCATCCACATGCCCTGCGACGCTCGCCTGACACGCATGATCTATGTGCCGGGCGCGCTGTTCTCGGTGAACCCGACCACGGCGCGCGGCGTGCCCGGCCTGTTCGCCCGCAACGAGCGCGTGGTGTGCGTGTTCGAGAACGAGCAATGCGGCCCGTTCGTGATGGTGCTGGTGGGCGCGACCATCGTCGGCAGCATGGCCACCGTGTGGCACGGCGTGGTCAACCCGCCGCGCCTGCCGCAGCTGACCGAATGGACCTACGGCGCCGAGCCGCCGGTGGTGCTGCGCAAGGGCGAGGAAATGGGGCGCTTCCTGCTCGGCTCGACGGTGGTCATGCTGTTCAAGAAGGACACCATCGCGTTCAACCCTGGCTGGGCGCCGGAGCGCGCGGTGCGGCTGGGCGAGATGATGGGTAACCGTCCGCGCTGAAACCCGTCGGGTGGGCGAATTCCGCCCACGCGTTCAGCGCAAGCCCGATGGGCCAGGATCGCTTCAATCGGTCCATCATCTTCCGCTGGACGCGTGGGCAGGAGACCTGCCCACCCTACAACGTCATGCGGCAGTCTCGCGCCGGCGCACCTCGTTGCAGCACATCTCTTCCATCAGGTCGAGGAAGGCGCGCGTCTTGGCCGCCATCAGGCGCCGCCCGGGGAACACGGCCCAGCCGGTGTTCGGCGGCAGCTCCCACTCCGGCAGCACACGCACCAGCTCCCCCTTTTCCACGTAAGGCCCGGCAAAGCGCCCCGAGCTGGCCGCAATGCCCGCGCCGCTGCAGGCGATGCGCGCCAGCAGGTCGGGCGAATTGGCGGTCAGGCGCGCCGGCAGCGTGCGCTCCCACACCACTTTGCCGCGCGTGAGCGCCCACGGCACCGGCCCGCCGTTGCGCGACAGGATGCACAGCAGGTCATGTTCGACCAGGTCGTCAGGATGCTCCGGCAAGCCGCGCTGCGAGATGTACGAGGGCGCGGCGTACAGCCCGAAGCGCTCGAACGCGACGCGGCGCGCGTTGAGGGTCGAGTCCTCGGGCAGGTCGCCCATCCGGATCGCAATGTCGAAGTTCTCGGCCAGCAGGTCCACCCGACGCGGCGACAGGTCGAGCTCCAGCGTCACCTCGGGATAACGATCGAGGTAGCGGCTGATCACCTCCACCATGCCCAGGTTGGCAAAGTCGCCCGGCAGCGACACGCGCAGCTTGCCGCTGGGCGCAGCCTGGCGGTGCTGGGCCAGCGCATCCACCGCCTCCACCTCTTCCGCCACCTTGCGCGCATGCTCGAGCAAGCTGGCGCCGAATTCGGTCACCACCAGCTTGCGCGTGGTCCGCTGCAACAGGCGTTCGCCAAGCCGCGCTTCCAGCAGCGAGATGCGGCGCGAGACGGTGGACTTGGGCAGCTCGACGCGCTGCGCCGCCTTGCTGAAGCTGCCAACCTCGACAATCCGGGCGAACAGCACCAGGTCATTCGGTTCGATATCCATATTGTTCCACTGGCTGAATAATGTTATCCATTTTAGCGCCTTCCGGCTCGATTTTGGAATTGATATAGTGCTTTCTATCGAATTCTCACCGAAGAAGGAAGCACAGATGAACATCCTCCAGCTCAACTCCAGCCTGCGCGGCGCACAGTCCGAATCGATCCGCGTGGCCAACTCGATCACCGCCAAGCTCGTCGCCGCCCACCCGGACGCCAAGGTCAAAGTGCGCGACCTGGTGGCCGACAAGCACCCGATCCTTGACGAAGAGACGCTCGGCGCCCTGTTCACGCCCGCCAACCAGCGCACCGCCGAGCAGGCCGCGCGCGTGGCACTGGACGATGCGCTGATCGCCGAAGCACAGGCCGCGGACATCATCGTGATGGGCGCGCCGATGTATAACTTCGCGATGCCGGTGCAGCTCAAGGGCTGGTTCGACGCCGTCTCGCGTGCCGGCGTGACCTTCCGCTACACCGAGGCCGGCCCGGAAGGCCTGCTGAAAAATAAGAAGGTGTACGTGGCCGCGGCGCGCGGCGGCGTGTACCCGAAAGAGTCCGATCCGCAGGTGCCGCAGATCGTCACCCTGCTGAACTTCCTGGGCCTGAAGGACCATACTTTCGTGTATTCTCCGGGCCAGGCAATGGGACCGGACGCAGCAGCCAAGGGCCAGGCAGAAGCCGACGCCGCAGTCGAAGCGCTCGCGTAATCCACCCACCGGCGCCAGGCGGCGCCAATACAAGGAGCACAGCATGACACAACAGTTGAAAGCAGAAAGCGTCACCAAGTCGCGCGGCGTGGAGCGCCTGGTCGGTGGCCAGTTCGTGATGGACGGCGCGGGCGTGAAGATCAACCGCGTGCTGACCGGACCCTTGCAGCGCCGCCTGGACCCGTTCCTGATGCTCGACGCGTTCGGCAGCGACAAGGCGGGCGACTACATCGCCGGCTTCCCGTCGCACCCGCACCGCGGCTTCGAGACCGTGACCTACATGCTCACGGGCCGCATGCGCCACCGCGACAGTGCCGGCAACGAGGGCCTGATCACCAACGGCGGCGTGCAGTGGATGACCGCCGGCCGCGGCGTGGTCCACTCCGAGATGCCGGAGCAGGAGGAAGGCCTGATGGAAGGCTTCCAGCTGTGGCTCAACCTGCCCGCCAAGGACAAGATGACCGAGCCGTGGTACCGCGACATCCCGAACGAGGCGCTGCCGCGCTTTGCGCTCGACACCGGCGCCAGCGTGCAGGTGATCGCCGGGACCACGCATGGCGTCACCGGGGCCGTGGTGCGCGAGGGGACCGAGCCGCTGTACCTCGACGTGCACCTGCCTGCCGGCGCCAGCTTCGACCTGCCGCTGCCGGCCGGGCACAACGCCTTCGTGTACGCGTACCGCGGCGAGCTGGTGGTCGATGGCAAGGCGGTGCCGCAGGCGCGCATGGCGATCCTCGACAACGCCGCCGATGCGGACGGCGTGCGCATCAAGGCCGCGCAGGACAGCCGCTTTCTGGTGATCGCCGGGCGGCCGCTGAAGGAGCCGATCGCGCAATACGGCCCGTTCGTGATGAACACCGAACAGGAGCTGTTCCAGGCAGTCGAGGACTTCCGCGCCGGGCGCTTCGCCTGATGGGTCGGCGCGGGCCGTGCAGCGATGCGCGGCCCGCGCTTACGTTACACTTGTGGCATGCGCCAACTCCGCCACCTGTCGCCATGCCGCTGATCCCCGTCCTGACAAGCCTGCTGGCGCGCGCCAGCCGCGCGCTCGGGTTCGAGACCGTCGACGCGTTCCCGCCCGGGCATGCATACGCACACACGCGCTGGGACCGCGCGTACTTCGACATCGCCTCGGACCTGAAACCCGATGCGATCGAGCGCGCCATGTGCCAGTCGATCGCCAACACCCCGGCAGTATTCGCCCATATCGTCAACCCGACGCCGCGCATGCAGCGTGCCCTGCTCTCGGTCATCGACGAGCGTGCGCGCCGCTCCTGCGGCCAGCCGGGCGAACTGCTCAAGCTGCTGGTCGATGCCTACGCCAGCCCGCACACGATCGAGGCCTTTGCCGGCCTGCGCGCGCTGATCGAACAGACGCAATGGATGGACGACGGGGAGCGCATGCGCCATGTGGCGGCGTTCCTGCGCGAGCGCCGCGAGGCCGACGTGATCGAGTCGGCGCCGAACGTGATTCCCCTGCGCCTTGCGCAGCCAGAATAGAAGGAAAGACTGATGACCGACCAATCGAAATATGTACCTCCCAAGGTATGGGAGAGCGCTGCCTCCGGCGGCACGTTTGCCAACATTAACCGCCCGGTGGCCGGGCCAACCCACGAGCAGGCGCTCCCGGTCGGCGAGCATCCGCTGCAACTGTATTCGCTGGCCACGCCCAACGGCGTGAAGGTGACGATCATGCTCGAAGAGCTGCTCGCGCTCGGGCACAAGGGCGCGGAATACGACGCCTGGCTTATCAAGATCAACGAGGGCATGCAGTTTTCGAGCGGCTTTGTCGAGGCCAACCCGAACTCGAAGATCCCGGCGCTGGTGGACCACAGTGGCGAGGCGCCGCTGCGCGTGTTCGAATCGGGCTCGATCCTGGTGTACCTGGCCGAGAAGTTCGGCGCCTTCCTGCCGACCGAGCTGCGCGCGCGCACCGAAACCTTCAACTGGCTGTTCTGGCAGATGGGCTCGGCGCCCTTCGTCGGCGGCGGCTTCGGGCACTTCTACGCCTACGCCCCCGAAAAATTCGAGTACCCGATCAATCGCTATGCGATGGAGACCAAGCGCCAGCTCGACGTGCTGGACCGCCTGCTGGCCGGACGCCGCTACGTGGCCGGCGACGAGTACACGATCGCGGACATGGCGATCTGGCCGTGGTACGGCGGCATGGTGCGCGGCGAGCTGTATGACGCGGCCGAGTTCCTGTCGGTGCACGAGTACAAGAATGTACGGCGCTGGGCCGACGAGGTCGCGGCGCGTCCGGCGGTGATCCGCGGACGCAAGGTCAACCGCGTGCGCGGCAAGCCGGAGGAACAGGTGCCCGAGCGGCACGACGCGGCCGACCTGGACTGAACGGCGTGGCGCCGGCGCCATCGTGCGCCGGCGAGCGCATGCGTTCGGGGTACCTGGTGGGGCTTTCCCAGATAAAATAGCGAATCCGCTATTTATTTGGAATACCCCGTCATGAGCTCCCCACGCAAGCTGCAGTTTAAATCCGTCAACTACACCGGCCTGGGCCAGGGTCCGCGCGTCATCATCATGGGCGCGACCCACGGCAACGAAACCTGCGGCACCAAGGCCATCCTGCGCGTGATGGAGGAGATCGACAGCGGCAAGCTGCACATCGCGGCCGGCAGCATCACCTTCGTGCCGATCGTCAACCCGCTCGCGTACGCACAGAACACGCGGTCGGGCGAGCGCAACCTGAACCGCGACCTGTTCCCGAAGGCGGATCCGCAGGACTTCGAGGACCACGTGGGCAACTGGCTGTGCCCGCTGCTGGCGCAGCATGAGGTGCTGCTCGACCTGCACTCGTTCAACGCCAAGAACGGCGAGCCGTTCTGCATGGTTGGCCCGCTCAACAACGACGGCCCGCTGGAGCCGTTCCGCCATGCCGAGAAAGAGCGCGCGCTGGCGCGGCGCCTGGGCGTGCGCCGCTTCGTGACCGGCTGGCTGGCGACCTACGGCCAGGGCGTCAAGCGCCGCAGCCGCGGCAATGCGGCGGAGCTGGAAACCGTGCTGCGCTATGGCATGGGCACCACCGAATACATGCGCTCGACGGGCGGCTACGCGCTCACGCTCGAGTGCGGGCAGCACGAGGACCCGACGGCGCCGGAAGTGGCCTACCGCGCGATCGTGAACACCCTCGCCTTCCTCAAGCTCATCGACGCGCCCGAGCCGGCGCCGGTGCCGTTCGAGGAAATGGAAGCGCTGGCGATGGTGGCGGTGCACGACAAGCTCGATGCGAACGACCAGTTCTCGCGCGCGTGGTCGAGTTTCGACCCGGTCGCCGAAGGCGAGCAGATCGGTGTACGGGCGGACGGCACGCCGGTGCTTGCCGAGTTCAGCGGGCGCATCCTGTTCCCGGACACCAATGCCGCGCCGAACCATGAGTGGTATTACCTGACGCGGCCGAATCCCGAGTTCGGGCGCGAGTAAAGAACGCACGCCAGCGGGACCGTAGGGTGGGCGGGTATCCCGCCCACGCGTCCAACTGTCCCATGCGCTATCTGAACGCGTGGGCAGAATCTGCCCACCCTACGAAAAACGTTTGGCTCAAGATGAATTCTGCGGCTGGCGCGCGCCCGCGCGTTCCAGCCGGACCAGGTGCAGGTTGCGCAGGTAGATCAGCACGCCCAGCAGCTGTCCGGCACTGAACACCGGGTCGCGCCGATGCAGCGCGTACACCAGCAGGACCACCGCACCGAGGATGCTGAAGTACCAGAACGATACCGGAATCACACTGCGGTGCTGGCGTTCGCTGACGAACCACTGGATCACGAAGCGCGCCATGAACAGCGCCTGGCCGCCGAACCCGATCACGAGCCACCACAGGTCCTCGTCCATGTCACTCCCCTTTCGACTGGCGCCGCAGCTGCAGCCTGGGCAGCATCTGCAGCATCTCCCACGCCCCCCAGAGCAGGCACACCAGGCCCAGCGTGCGTTGTAACGGCAGCACGGCCGGAATGCCGATATGCCTGCTGAACAGCAACCAGCCCGCGACCACCAGCAGCACCACGCCGGCTGCCAGCCCACCGAGCCCTTCCGTCTTCCAGCCGTAGCGCCCGTACAGGCCCAGCCCGGTCCAGGCCGCCAGCCAGCCGCCCAGCATGCCGCCGAGCAGGTCGAGCGGCCAATGCACGCCGACCATCACCCGCGACAGGCTCACCAGCGTGGCAAGCACCAGCAGCAGCACGCGCAGCAGGTAATGGCGCGCCAGGCCCATGATCCAGATACCGGTGATCGCGAAGATCGCGGCCGCATGGCCCGAGGGGAAGGACACGGCCCGATAGGCTGGCCCGGCCTGGAAGAATTCGCCGGGCGAAAAGACTGCGATCGGACGCGGCACGTTGATGATCTGCTTGACACCCTGCACGTACAGCGTGGCGATCACGGCGGCAATCAAAGCCGCCCAAAAACAGCGGGGCGAGCGCTTGATGCACGGCAGGACCAGGGCCAGCGCGACGGCGCCATCGCCCAGCAGCGTGAGGTTGACCCACAGGTTGTCACCGAGCTGGTGGCCGGCGTGGTTCAGGACCAGGAACAGGCTGTGGTTGCTGCCGGTGGCGGCGACCCAGCCAAACAGCGCGGCGGCGACCAGCGGCGGCGCCCATGCCCATGGCGAACGGGGAAATGTTTTCATCGGGCCTCCTCAACTCTCGATGCGCGCCAGCACCACCCCGCCCTTGCGGTACAGCACCGCAATCTCGCCAAGGCGCGCCAGCTCGTCGCTGCGCGTGAGGACGACTTCACCCTTGCGCAACACATCGGCGCGTGGGGTCACGGCCTGGCGGTAGAAGCTGAAGCTGGGGACGTTGAACTGCCAGGTGCGCACGGGCAAACGCGCGGCGCGCGCGAGCAGCGCGGCTTCCTTGACCGGGCCCTGCTGCAGCGCCGCGATGGCGGGCAGCGCCAGGCCGCCGAACGCGAACGCGCACAACAGGGCGCACCCGGCCAGCCGCGGCCACAGCGGGCTGCGCGGCATCAGCGCCAGCCCGAGCACGCACAGCATCAAGGCCGCGGCGGCGATCTGCCACTCGGCGCCAACGACGTCGGCCTGGCTGAGCATTTCGCGGTAGTAGGGGTTGCGCGCGCGCGGCCCGAAAATGCGCGCCGCGTGCGGCAGCGCGACCACCAGTCCCATCAGCAGCAGCGGTGGCCCGAACGCCAGCCACCGCGACGTCAGCAGGTGCCGGTGCAGCGCCATCAGGATGAACAAGGGTGTGATTCCATAGAGCAGGTAGTGCGGCAGCTTGGTGCCCGCGATGGAAAAGAACAGGAACACGAACAGGAACCAGCACCACAGGAACGTGTCGAGCGGTGTCGCCCGCAATCGCGGCAGCTCGCGCAGCGCGCGCAGGAACAGGCCGGTGTAAGGCAACAGCAGCAGCACCGCCACCGGCACGTAGTACAGCAAGCCGCCGCCGTGGCCCTGGAGCGGCGCCACGAAGCGCTCGACATTGTGACGCAGGAAGAAGCCGTCGATGAAGGCCTGGCCCTGCTCCAGGTATTCGAGCAGATACCACGGACCGGCAACCACCAGCAGGATCAGCCACCCCGCCGGATCGCGCAGCGCCTTCCACCATCGCGCCAGCTGGCCTTGCAGCGTGTATGCCGCAAGGCTTGCCGCGGCGGGCACGAGCAGGGCCACCGGCCCCTTGGTCAACACGCCCAGCGCCATCCACACCCAGGCGCGGCGGCGGTAGCGCACGCGCGCTTCGACCAGGTACCGGTAAATATCGAACATGGCGAGCGCGAGGAACAGGTTGAGCAGCGCGTCTGCGATGGCGCCGCGCCCGATCACGGTGACGCCGAGGGTGGTGGCGGCGATGAACGCGGCCGCGTACCCCGCCGCCTCCCCCGCCAGCCTGCGCGTGAACACGAGCACCGCCACCACCCAGCCGGCGCTGGCCAGCGCGGAAGGCAGACGCAGGGCGAATTCGTCCAGGCCAAACCAGCTCACCGACAGCGCCTGCAGCCAGTAGGTGAGGATCGGCTTGTCGAAGCGCAGCTCGCCATTGAGCCAGGTGGTGACGAAATCGCCGCGCTCGAGCATTTCGCGCGTGGCCTCGCTGAAGGCGCCCTCGTCCACGTCAAACAGCGGAAAGTCGCCAAGGCGGAAGAACAGGCCCAGGTAGAGCGCCAGCGCCACCGCCAGCAACGGCCGCGCCTGCATGGCCGTGCCGCGCGCGGCCGTCCACAGCGCGCGCGCGCCGTTCATGCGCAGGGCGGCGTCGTTTCTCATGCCCCGCTCCCCTCGCCCGGCCCCGGGGCGCCGCCAAGGACTTCGCGCACCAGGTAGGTACGCCTGCCGCTTGATTCGAAATAGGTGCGCGCCAGCATTTCGGTGACGATGCCGGTGCAGATGAATTGCACGCCGATGACGGCCAACAGGATGCCCAACATCAGCAACGGGCGGTTGGCAATATCCTCGCCGTCCATCAGCTTGCGCCAGGCCAGCCAGCCGAGCGTGACCGCACCGCCAAACCCGCACAGCAGGCCAATGCGGCCGAAGAAGTGGCCCGGCGCCGCCCGGTAGCGCGCGAAGAAATACATCGACAGCAGGTCGAGCAGGACGCGGAAGGTGCGCGACAGCCCGTACTTCGACTGGCCGTGCACGCGCGGGAAATGGCTGACCGGCTCTTCCCTGATGCGCTCGGGCGAGGTGACGGTGGCCATCCAGGTGGGGATGAAGCGGTGCATTTCGCCGTACAGCCGCACCTGCCTGATGACCGAGGTCCGGAAGATCTTGAGCGAACAGCCGTAGTCGTGCAGCCGCACGCCGGTGACCGCCACGATCAGCCGGTTGGCGCACCACGACGGCACTTTGCGCACCCACAGATTGTCCTGCCGGTCGCGGCGCCAGCCCACCAGCAGGTCCAGGTCTTCGTCCAGCAGCCGCCGCACCATGCGCACGATGTCATGCGGGTTGTTCTGCAAATCGCCGTCCATCGTGGCGATGATGTTGCCCTCGGCCACGTCGATGCCGGCCTGCATGGCCGCGGTCTGGCCGAAATTGCGCTGCAAAATGACCGCGCCGATGCGATCCGGGCAGAGCGCGACGGCCTCACGGATGCGCGTGGTGGTGCGGTCGCGGCTGCCGTCATCCACCAGGATCAGCTGCCACGGCCAGGGCGAGGCCGCCATCGCGGCCTGCACCTGGGCCACCAGCGGCAGCACGTTGTCCTCCTCGTTGTACATCGGCACCACCAGCGACAGCCGGTCCGGGCCGCTGCGATCCGCCGGCGTGGGATTGCGTAGTGGCATCGGCGCCGGCTGCAGGTCACGCATAGTAGCCCTGGTACCAGCGCACGAAGCGGTCGATGCCGGTGGCAAGCGGCGTGGCCGGCGTCCAGTGGATCGCATGTTCGAGGTCGCGCGTGTCGGCGCAGGTGGCCACCATGTCGGCCCCCGGCATGGGCCGCGCCAGCCGCTCGGCCTTGCGCCCCAGCGCCCGCTCGAGCTCGTCGATGAACCCGGTCAGCTCGACCGGCCGCTGGTTGCCGACGTTGTAGATGCGGTAAGGCGCATAGCTGGTGGCCGGATCGGGATTGGCCGCATCGAACCGGGGGTCGGGTGTGGCCGGATGCGCGGCCAGCCGCGCCACCGACTCCACCACGTCGTCGATGAAAGTGAAGTCGCGCAGCATCTTGCCGCCGTTGTACACCTCGATCGGCCTGCCCTGCACGATCGCGTGCGCGAACAGCATGGGCGCCATGTCCGGCCGCCCCCACGGTCCATACACGGTGAAGAAGCGCAAGCCCGTGGTCGGCAGCCCGTACAGGTGGCTGTAGCTGTGCGCCAGCAGCTCGTCGCTGCGCTTGGTGGCCGCGTACAGGCTCACCGGGTGGTCGGCCGGATGGTGCTCGGAAAACGGCAGTTGCCGGTTGGCGCCGTAGGTGCTGGAACTGCTGGCGTACACCAGGTGCCCCACGCCGTGCCTGCGGCAGCATTCGATGACGTTGCCGAACGCGACCACGTTGTTCATCACGCATTCGTGCGGATGCGTGGCCGAATAGCGCACACCCGTTTGCGCGGCAAGGTGGATCACGCACTCGAACCGCGCGGCCGCAAACAGCTCCTCGACCGCCGGCGCCTGCGCCAGGTCGACGCGGGCGAAGCGAAATTGCGCGTCGGGCAGCAACTGCGCCAGCCGCCCCTCCTTGAGCGCGGGCTCCGCACACGGCCCCATGTGGTCCACGCCGAGCACCGTTTTGCCTTGCGCGAGCAGGTGCCGCGCGACGTGCATACCGATAAAACCAGCCACACCGGTGAGTAAGATCATCGGAAATGTCCAGGGTTGGATTGAAATGGTCAGCGCGCCGCAAGCGCGAATGGCTGCCATCTTCGCCGCGCACGAAAACGCGGCGACGACCCAAATCAAACGAACACTGGATTGCGGTGCGGTGCTTCCCGCCAGGCACAACGAGCAGATGCCTCAGGCAAGACAATGCGCCATTGCGCCGCGGATGCAATACTCAGGCAGGCGTGACCAGCTTGAGGCCGACGATGCCGGCCGCGATCAGCGCAATCGATCCCAAGCGCAGCGCGCCGGCCGGCTCGCCCAGCAGCACCATGCCGGCGATCGCGGTGCCGATGGTGCCGATGCCGGTCCAGACCGCGTATGCCGTGCCAAGCGGCAGCTGGCGCAGCGCAATGCCGAGCATGCCCACGCTGCCCGCCATCGCGACCAGCGTGAACACCGACGGCCACAGGCGCGTGAAGCCGCTGCTGTATTTCAGGCCAACCGCCCAGGCGACCTCCAGCAGGCCCGCGATCAACAGGTAAAACCAGCTCATGCGACACTCCCGGCCCGCGCGCGTCCAGCCGGGCTCGTCAAGAAAAAGAACGGCGCAGTATAGCACCGGGCCACGGCAGATTTTTCAATGCATATGTGTCGTTTATCCGGCCGCGCGGTGCTATTCTTGCCGACAATTTATTTCCCGCTAGAGGATGACCATTTTGAAGAAACTCGCTCCGCGCGCCATCGCGCTCGCCATTGCCGCCGTATTTACTGTTGGCGCCGGCGCCCATGCGGCCCCCACTGCCGCGCGCGCACCGAATCCCTTCCTGTCGCAGGCCGATGCCGCGGCCCGTGCCGCCCGTGTGTCGAACGTGGACTACGTGCTCGATTTCACGCTCACCGGCAAGGAGAGCTTCGCCGCCACCACCACCCTGTCCTTCGACCTGAAGGACACCGGCGCCCCGCTCACGATCGACCTGGACAAGGCCACCATCAAGCGCCTGCTCGTCAACGGCAAGGAAATCAAGCCTGACTACAACCAGTGGTTCGTCACGATCGCGCCGCACGACCTGGCCAAGGGCCGCAACACCGTCACCGTCGACTACGAACGCCTGCACAGCACCAACGGCGAGGGGCTGCACCGCATGGTGGACCCGGTGGACGGCCGCGCCTACACCTACTCGCACTTCGAGCCGGCCGCGGCGCACCAGATGTTCGCCTCGTTCGACCAGCCCGACCTGAAAGGCACCTACCAGCTGAACGTGACCGCGCCGGCGGACTGGACGGTGGTGTCGGCCACGCGCGAAACGCGCATCGAAGACGCAGCCGGTGCCCGCCGCTGGATCTTCCCGAAGACCAAGAAGCTGTCCGCCTACAACTTCTCGCTGCACGCCGGCCCCTACAAGATGTGGGAAGACACCTCGGGCAAATACCCGATGCGCCTGTTCGCGCGCCAGTCGGTGGCCGCGCAGATCAAGCCGGCCGAATGGTTCCGCTACACCAAGGCGGGCCTGGCATTCTTCGACCAGTACTACGGCATTCCCTACCAGTGGGAGAAATACGACCAGATCCTGGTGCCGGACTTCCTGTACGGCGCGATGGAAAACGCCGGCGCGATCACCTTTGCCGAGAACGGCTTCATGTTCAAGGCCGACATGACGGCCGGCCAGCGCCAGACGCTGGCGATGGTCATCATGCATGAAATGGCGCACCAGTGGTTCGGCGACCTGGTGACCATGAAGTGGTGGAACGGCCTGTGGCTGAACGAAAGCTTTGCCGAATTCATGGGCGTGCTCGGCACCGCCGAGGCCACCGAATTCAAGGACGCCTGGCAGGCTTTCTATTCGCAGCGCGAGGCCGGCGCTTACGTGCAGGACCAGAAATCGACCACGCACCCGATCGAGGTGCCGGTCGCCTCGACCCAGAACGCGTTCGACAACATCGACTCCATCACCTACTCGAAAGGCGCGGCCACGCTGATGCAGCTGCGCCACCTGCTGGGCGAAGACGTGTTCCGCAAGGGCGTGCACAACTACCTGGTCAAGTACCAGTACCGCAACGCCACGCTGGACGACTTCATCGGCACGCTGGGCCAGACCGCGCACCGCGACCTGTCGAAATGGACGCGCGAATGGCTGTACCAGCCGGGCGTGAACACCATCGCGGCCAGCTACAGCTGCCAGGGCGGCAAGATCGCTTCGTTCACCATCGACCAGAGCGCCACCAGCCGGTTCCCGACCCTGCGCGAGCAGCGCGTGCAGGTCGGCAGCTTCCGCATGAACGGCGACCAGCTCGAACTGGTCAGGAACGTGGCCGTCACCTACTCGGGCAAGCAGACCCGCGTGAAAGAGCTGGTGGGCAGCGCATGCCCGGACCTGGTCTATCCGAACTACCAGAACTGGGGCTTTGCCAAGGTCCAGCTCGACCAGCGCTCGTTCGCAACCGCGCGCAGCCACCTGGCCGCCGTCAGCGACCCGCTGTTGCGCACCATGCTATGGCAGAGCCTGTGGGATGGCGTGCGCGACGGCAAGTTGCCACTCAACGATTTCCTGTCGGTAGCACTGAACAACGCGCCGCAGGAGAAGGATTACACGCTGCTGGGCGACGTGCTGGGCAAGATCGCCGCCTCGCACGAGTACATCGGCAAGATGGGCCTGACAGGCGCGTGGGCGCAGCAGACCGGCAAGGCGCTCGAGGACATGGCCTGGAACGCCACCGCCGCCGCCCGTGGCGATGACAACTTCCAGCGCCGCTGGTTCGGCCTGTACGTGGACCTGGCTGGCAGCAAGGAAGCGCTGACGCGCCTGGCATCGATGCTCGATGGCGGCACCAAGGTCGAGGGCCTGGACGTGAACCAGGACCTGCGCTGGAAGATCATCCAGCAGCTGAACCGCCACAACTGGCCGGGCAGCACCCAGCTGGTGCAGGCCGAGCTGGTGCGCGACAAGTCCGACGCCGGCCAGGCCGCGGCGCTGGCGGCCACCGTCGCGCGTCCGGACCCGGCCACCAAGGCCGAATGGCTCGCCATCACCGGCGACCTGCAGACCAAGCTGCCGTTCTCCAAGATCCGCACCGCGATGGGCTACCTGTTCCCGGCCGAACAGGTAGACCTGAGCGAGCAGAGCGCGCAAGCGCGGCTGGACAAGCTGCCCGAGATGGACAAGAGCGCCGGCCCGGTGTACATGCGCTCGTACTCGTACAGCATGATCCCGACCGCCTGCACGAGCGCAAGTGTCAAGCGCCTGTCGGAGGCGGCAGCGAAGATGACCGCGCTGTCGGCCGGCACCCGCCGCTCGCTGATCGATGCGCTCGAGGAAGACCAGCGCTGCGTGACGATCAAGAACGCGCTGACGGTGCCCAAGTCCTGAGCGGATGACGGGCCTGCATTACCACGGCGGCGCGAAGCGGCACTGGCCGCTCGTGGTGTCGCTGGCCGTGCACGCGCTGCTGGCCGGGGCGTGGCTGCACTCGGCCAGCCGTCCGCCGGCTGGCGAGCAAGCGCGGCGCGAATTCACGGTGCGGCTGCTGGTCACGCCGCCGGCGCTGCGCGCGCCCGCCCCGCTCCCTTCGCCTGAACGCGACGGCCGGGGCAAGCCCGCCATTGCGGCTGCGGTGAGTGCACGCGCCGCACCCGCCGAAGTACCCGTCAGGGCCGAGCCCGCGCCCATCACGTCCCAGGCGCCGGTGGCGCCTTCTGCCGGGGACATCCTGGCCGCGGCACGGCGCGACGTTGGCAAGATCGACCGCGACCTGCGCGGCAAGAGCGGCGGCACCATGAAGATGCAAGACGGGAACCGGTTCGAGCGCGCGATCGCCGGGGCGCACGTCGACGGTTCGCGTACCGGATCGCTGGAGGAGTACGTCGGGCCGGACGGTGAAGTCCTGTACCGCAAGCGCGTCGGCGACCGCGTGAGCTGCCGGCAGTCGGGCAGTGTCGGCGCGCCGGCGCCGTGGCGCAGCGAAAACGACATCCGCGCCGGCGCCGGCAGCGCCAAGACGCTGGGCATGAGCGGCGAAGCCGGCGAAACGCTGTGCTCGGACATTGCGCGCGACTGGAAAAGGAAATAGGCCGCCGGGCCCCGGCAGGGTGGCAGCGCGTTCCGCGCGCTCGTGTCCCTGATACGGTGCCTGGACGCGTGGGCAGGAGACCTGCCCACCCTGCAAAAACTGCAAAAGCGCGTCAGCGCGGCGCGCCCTGGCACATTTCCGCCACCCGCCGCCACGCTCCCTCGGCCTGGCAGCCCGTCGCCGGCTGCTCGCGCAGCACCTTGGCCAGGTCCGGCTGCGGCGTATCGTTCACCCGCACATTGCGCTGGATCGGCATGCAGCTCACGTCCTGCCACGCGGCCTTGTAACCATGCGGCACAGGCAGCGGCCCGCGCAGCCGCACCGCGGCGGCCTCGCATTGCGCGCGCGTGGCGAACTGCCCGCGCGGCGCGGCGCTTTGCAGGGTGACGTCCAGCCCCTGCTGCAGGTAGAGCATCAAGATCATCGTAAACATCGCATCCTCCCAAAACGCCGTCCGACGCGCACGCCTGCGCTGCATCATGGCCCACCTGCCGTCATCCGATAGCCTGAGCGGACTTTTCGACCTGCACTGAAAGGCCCGTTCATGCTCAAGCTCATCACCTGGAATATCCAGGGCGCCCGCACCCAGGCCGGTGGCGCCAACCTTGACCGCATTATCGCTTGCCTCGACCGTTTCTCCGATTTCGACGTGTTGTGCGTGCAGGAGGTCACGAGCGGCTTTCCCGCGCGCGACGGCAGCGACGCGGGCGACCAGTTCCTGGCGTTGTCGCGCCGGCTGCCGGGCTACACGGGCGTCGAAGGCGTATGGACGGACACCCTCGGCCCCGCCGGCACACGGCGCCGCCTGGGGAGCATGATCTTCTCGCGGCTGCCGGTACTGCAGTGCTTTCGCCACTCCCTGCCCTGGCCGCCCGACCCCGAGGTGATGAGCATGCCGCGCGGCGCGCTGGAAGCAACGCTCCAGGCGCCCGGCGGCCCGCTGCGCGTGACCACCGCCCATCTCGAATATTTTTCGGAGCACCAGCGCATGGTCCAGGTCGAGCGCTTGCGCGAGCTGCACCGTGAGGCGTGGGCGCACGCGGTCGGCGAGCGCCCGGGCGATCCGGGCGGCGGTCCGTTCGCGGCGGTGCCGCGCGCGGCGCCCGCGATCCTGGCTGGCGACTTCAACATGCTGCCGCATTCCGACGAGTACCTGCGCATGCTGGCCTCGTTTGCCGACGGCACGCTGCCCTACCGCGACGCCTGGCAGCTGGCGCACCCCGGCCGCCACCACGCCCCCACCGTGGGACTGCACGCCGACGCGCCGAATGCCAGCCTGCCCTTCACCTTCGACTACATTTTTGTGAGCGCCGACCTGGCCGGGCGCGTGCGCCAGGTGCGGGTGGACGGCAGCGAGGAAGGTTCGGACCACCAGGCGATGCTTCTGGAGTTGGCATGAACCTGCCCTGCACGCACAGAACGGCTCGCGTGCGCTTGCGCAAGCGCAAAGCGAAGTTTGCGCAATGCGGCACCGGTGGGTGTTGTCGTCAGTAAAACTGGACGGGTGCCCGTGCAGAAGGATTTTGCCATGCCCCCAATCCCATCCCCCGGCCGGCTCGCCCGTGCCGCGCTGACCGTGCTGCCCTGCTGCCTCATGGTGATGCTGTCCGCCTGCCGCATGCGCGACACCACGTCCGAGCAAATGGTCATCCCGGAAGTCGTGCGCGCCAACCTGTACGTGTCGCCCAACGGCTCGGACAGCAACCCGGGCAGCGAGGAAGAGCCGTTCCGCACCATCCTGCGCGCGGCCCAGGTGGTCACGCCGGGCACCACGGTGCACGTCGCGCCGGGCGTGTACACCGGCGGCTTCAAGACCACCGCCAGCGGCAGCCCCGAGGCCCGCATCGTGTACGAATCCACCGAGCGCTGGGGCGCCAAGATCGTGCCGCCGCTCAACTCAAGCTCGTCCACCGCGTGGCAGAACCGCGGCAACTTCGTGGACATCATCGGCTTCGAGATCGATGGCAGCCAGTACCAGGGCGGGGCCAAATGGCTCTCGGGCATCTACAACGGCGGCTCGTACGTGAGCATCCGCGCCAACCACGTGCACCATATCGCCAACGACGTGCCGTGCGAGAGTGGCGGGGGCGCGGGTATCGGGGTGGATGGCTACTATCGCGGCATCAAGTCCGAGGTGGTGCGCAACAGCGTGCATGACATCGGGCCGGACAGCTGCCGCTTCGTGCACGGCATTTACGTGAGCACGTCCGCGTCGGTCAAGAACAACATCGTGTACCGCGTTTCCGGCGCCGGCATCCACCTGTGGCATGACGCGAACAACGTCATCATCTCGGGCAACACGGTCACCGCCTCGGACGTCGGCATCATCGTTGGCGGCGGCGACTTTTACCACACCCAGGGGCCGAACGACCGCACCCAGGTATTCAACAACATCGTGTACGACAACAAGGCCGGCGTGGTCGAACAAGGCGCGACAGGCGCGCACAACAGTTACCGCAACAACCTGGTCTTCCAGAACAGCGCCGGCGACTGGAAACTGTCCGAAGGCATGACCCACACCGGCACTGTGGCCGCGCCGCCGGGCTTTCTCTCCTACGACCGCAAGGGCACGCCGGACTTCCGGCTCACCGTCAAGTCGCCGGCCGTGGGCAAGGGACTGCGCGGCGGTGAATCGGCCGAGCAGGACTTCGAGGACAAGCCGCGCGGCGCCGCGGTCGATATCGGCGCCGTGCAGCACTAGCTCACAGGATCTCGCGCACCAGCTCGGGCGGGCGGCACAGGCGCACGCCCTTGGGCGTGACCACGAACGGGCGATTGATCAACACCGGGTGCTTGACCATCGCGTCGAGCAGCGCCTCGTCCGACAGCGTCGGGTCATCCAGCCCCAGCTCGGCATACACCGCTTCCTTGGAGCGGATCGCGTCGCGCACCGACAGCCCGGCGCGCGAAATCAGGTCGCGCAGTGCCTCGCGCGAAGGGGGATTGGCCAGGTAATCGACGACGGCCGGCTCGATGCCGTTCTCGCGCAGCAGCGCCAGCGCGTTGCGTGAATTGCTGCAGCGCGGGTTGTGGTAGATCGTGGTGGACATGGGCTCTCCGATGCAAGAGTTTCAACGTGGCGAATCATACCCGCGCCACACCCCGCCCTGCCAGTGTTTTTGCTTGTCGGCCATTCCTGATCGCTATAGAATTCGCGCTGATTTCCACGGCGCAATACGTGCGCACCGGCGAAACCTGATATCTGGCCGCAAGGCCCCGGAGACACCATGAGCGATTACCTGCTGCGCCCCGAGGACCTGCCGACCTGGGGCCAGCGCACCGCGTTGCGCGTGCTGAACCTGTTCGGCTGGCGCCTGCGCTTCAAGCCCCTGCCCGGCCCGCACGGCATCGCGGTGGTGTACCCGCACACGTCGAACTGGGACTTCCTGGTCGGTTTGTTCGGCAAGTGGGCGATCGGCCTGCCGTTCCGCTGGCTGGCCAAGGATTCGCTGTTCCGGGGGCCGATGGGCGCGGTGATGCGCTACTGGGGCGGCGTGCCGGTGGACCGCAGCGCGCCGCAAGGCGCCACCCAAAAGCTGGCGCAGACCATGCTGTCCTCGAAGTGGTGCTGGGTGGCGATCACGCCGGAGGGCACGCGCAGCTACCGCCCGCACTGGAAGAGCGGCTTCTACCGCCTGGCGCTGGCCGCCAAGGTGCCGGTGCTGCTGGTGTACATGGACTACCGCGCCAAGGAACTGAGCGTGGTCGATTACATGACCTTGAGCGGCGACGAGGAGGCCGACATGGCCGCCATCGCCCGGGTGTACGAAGGACACGAGGCGCTCTACCCGGCCAACGCCGCCCCGGTGCGGCTGGCGCCGCGCGAAAAGAACGGCACGCGCGAGCAGGCCTAAGAGTCGGCCGGCTCGAGGCGCTCCGGCGTGAACAGCGTCTTGAAGTAGATCGCGGTGGCGCGCCACTCGCCGTCGGTATTGCAGGCAAAGTCGGGCAGCTCGCCCAGCCGCGTGAAGCCGCACGACTGGTAGAACCGCTCCGCACCCGACCCGGCCTCGGTATCGAGGAACAGCAGGCCGCGCCGCAGCTGCAGCGCCTGCGCCTGGGCTTCGCGCATCAGCAGGCTGGCCACACCGGCACGGCGCGCACCGCTGCGCACGATCAGCTTTTGCACTTCGGCCCGATTGCGGCCGTTGGCCTTCTGGCACAGGTCGAGCTGCACCGTGCCCAGCAGCTCGCCATTGCGCACGGCCACCAGCAGCACCCGGCTGCCCTCGGCCACGGCCTTTTCCACGCCAGTCCAATAGGCGCGCGCCTCGCTGGCCGAGAGCGGCGCGAGAAAACCGACCGACGAGCCATGCTCGACCACGTCGGCCAGCAATTCCATCAGGTCGGGGAGAATGGCCTGCACATCCTGCGCGGCCAGATTGCGGGTCTGGATCATCTGTCGAAAGCGGAAATCATGAACAACCACGCTTGTCGCAGGATGCGTGCCAGCCCTTGGCCGTCCTTACGCCGGGCGATGTTGCACCAAATCGGTGCGTGCGTGCGCCATCTCAGAACTTGATGCCCAGCGATAGTGCGAACGCGTCGCGGTCCGCCGTCACGTTGTAGTCGCCGCCCCAGACCGGCATGTAGCTGACATCGGCCACATAGCGCTGCAGGTACTCGAGACGCAGCGCCACCACGGCGACCTTGCGTCCCTCATTGATCAGCAAGTCACCCGACCAGCCCCGCACATCATGCGCGAACGCCAGGCTGGCACTGGCGGCCAGTCCGGGCGCCGGCGGCGGCAGGCGCAGCTCGCCGCGCAGCCGGTAGGCGAACGAGTCGGCGGTCGTGTAGCCGCGCAGCGTGCACTGCCGGACCGGGTCGCCGACGGGCGAGGGACATACGCCCTGCACCGGGCCAACGCCGAAGATGTCGCTGCGGCCGTAGCGCTGCAGCGCCTGGTCCGGCAGGCCGGGCGTATGCTTGGCCACCACCTCCGCGCCAAGCGTCAGGCCGGTTGCGCCAAGCGTCCATTCCTGCTGCACGCCAAGCTGCGCCTGCGCCAGCGCGTGCAGGTCGAACCCATGGAACAAGCCGCCGGGCGGCACGGCGTTGGCGCGCTCGCGCAGCAAAGCGATTGCGGTCGGACTCAGGAACGGCGGCACCACGTCGCCCGGCGAGATCATGAACGGCGTGCGCGGACGCCACGACAGCTCGCCATACACGGTGTTTGCGCCCGCCTTGCGCGTGAAGCTCGCCGCGCTGATCGCCAGCCCTTCCGGGTATTCGGTGAAATAGGCCATGTTGCGCCCGTCCGGGTCGCCCGGGATGAGTGCGGGGCCGTTCGGCCGCGTGCTGCGGCGCAGGCTCGGCAGCGCGATGCGCGAGTTGTAGCGGGCGTGGTACAGCGCCGCCTCGAGGCCCGGCGCAATCTGCCAGCCGACCGACACCCCGTACTCCGCCCGCCCCGGCCTGGGCGTGGGCAGGCGGCCCATGTAGGCGCCCAGCGGCAGCCGCGCGCGGTCGCTCACCTGCGGCTGGCCGGACATGACCTTGTTGCAGCCGTCCGTTACATAGTCGCTGATCGCCCAGAAGCTGCCGCACATATCGAAGACGTTGCCGCGAAAGCCGGTCTGGTAATACGCCTCGACCACGCTGCCACCGGCGGTGTCCAGCCGGCCAAACAGCATCGGCACGGCCACCCTGGTCTCCTGCGGGACGGCGCCGGCCCGGTGCAGCGCCGGCAGATCCCTGGGATTGAGCGCTTCCAGCCCGCCCGGGGTGGCAAAGCGCGTGCCCCAGTTGAGGTTCTGCTGGCCCAGGCGGGTGGTCAGCCGGGTGGCGCCGAAGGTGGCGCGCTGCTGCACCCACGCTTCGCCAAGGGCAAGCCCCGAAAACCGCGAACGCAGCGGCGCCCCGGCATCGGACAGCGGCGCGCCCGGCGTATAGCCGTTTGGCGAGTTGCCCCAGGGACGTGCGTCGCCGAGCAAGGCGTAGTCGTGCCACGCCTTCACGCGCACCAATCCCGTCCAGTCGCCCGCGCTCGCGGCGACGTCGACGTAGGCCTTGAGCGCACGCGAGGCGGCGTCGCCGCGCCGGTAGTTGAGGTTGGCGTCGTCCGCGTTGCCGCCGCTGGCCCGGCCAACCAGGCCGATGGCCGCGCCGTTCAAGGAGGTGATCAGCGCCGGGTCGCTCTCCTCGACCCGGTACACCGCGCCATAAACGACGCGCCCGCTCACATGCACGTCGGCCGCGCAGGCAGCCTGAAACGCAGCCAGCAAGGCCACCGCCATGACCGCATCGGCGCGGCTCACGCGCCTCGTCCGGAACCGGTTCATGCTTGCCCTTTCCGCGAAAGACCATCGCTCAGCCTGGGAACCGCGCCGGGTGGCCGATTCCCGTCCGCAACGGACCGATATTAACTATTCGATAATGATTAATCAACAACAAGCACCACCGGCCGGGCCGGCTTGTCTTTACGGCGCCACAGCGGCGCGATCCCCCGCTTGGACGGATGCGTCAAGGCAATCGCGACGCTGTGTGTGGGAGCGCACCGTCTTTCGCCTGTGTGGCGCGAATACTTTCCCGCTACGGGAATCGAATGCACAGAGGAGACGAACGACATGGCAAACCAGGATGACGTAGCGAAGCAGCAGGCATCGATCCAGAGCCGCCAGGACCAGCGCGACGGCAGCATGCAGAAGGAGCAGCAGGAGCAGCCCGTGCAGACCGGCGCCCGGCAGCCGGCGCCGCCGATGCCCGAGCAGCATCTGGTCAAGCCCGGGCTGGAAGCGCAGATGGACCTGAAGCCCAGGTTCATGGCCGAGCACTACAAAGGGAGCGGCAAGCTGCAGGGACAGGTGGCCATCGTCACCGGCGGCGACTCCGGGATCGGGCGCGCGGTGGCGGTGCTGTTCGCGCGCGAGGGCGCCGACGTGGCGATCCTGTACCTGAACGAGCACGAGGACGCCGCCGAAACCCGCCGCTGCGTGGAGGCCGAAGGCCAGCGCTGCCTGACCGTGCCGGGCGACGTCAAGGACATGGAGTTCTGCCAGGAAGCCGTGGACAAGATCGTGGCCGAATGGGGCCGCATGGACGTGCTGGTCAACAATGCCGCGTTCCAGGAACACGCCAGCGACATCACCGACCTGTCCGAGGACCGCTTCGACGAAACCTTCCGCACCAACATCTACGGCTACTTCCATATGGCCAAGGCCTGCATTCCGTACATGAAGCGCGGCGGGGCCATCATCAACACCGGCTCGGTGACCGGCCTGAAGGGCTCGAAAAAACTGCTCGACTACTCGGCGACCAAGGGCGCCATCCACGCCTTCACCATGTCGCTTGCCGCCAACCTGATCGACAAGGGCATCCGCGTGAATTGCGTGGCCCCGGGACCGGTGTGGACGCCGCTCAACCCGGCGGACCAGTCGCCCGACAAGATCAAGGAGTTCGGCGCCGGCACCACCTACAAGCGCCCGGCCCAGCCGGAAGAACTGTCACCCGCCTACGTGTTCCTCGCATCTTCCGCATGTTCGAGCTACATTACAGGCGTGATCCTCCCGGTCACCGGCACCGTGGGTGAGTAAGGGAAAGGAGGCCGGCCATGGCACGCAGCATGTGGAAAGGCGCGATCAGCTTCGGGCTGGTGCATATTCCCGTCGAGATGTATCCGGCGGTCAGTGACAAGGGACTGGACCTGACCATGCTGGATCGCCGCGACTTCTCGCCGGTCGGCTTCAAGCGCTACAACAAGAGCAACCAGAAAGAAGTGCCCTGGGACGAGATCGTCAAGGGCTACGAGTACACGCCGGGCGAGTACGTGGTGCTGTCCGAGGAAGACCTGCGCCGCGCCAACCCCGAGGCCACCCAGACCATCGACATCGTCGCTTTTGTCGATGCCGACCAGGTGCCCCTGCTCTACTACGACCAGCCGTACTACCTGGCGCCCGGCAAGGGCGGCGACAAGGTGTACGCGCTCTTGCGCGAGACGCTCAAGCAGACCGGCAAGATCGGCATCGCGCGCGTGGTGATCCGCGTCAAGCAGCACCTGGCAGCGCTGGTGTGCGTGGGCGACGCCATCGTCCTCAACACGCTGCGCTACGCCGACGAAATCCGCGACGCGGGCGAACTCAAGATCCCCGAGCCGAACGCCAAATCGGCCGCGCTGTCGGACAAGGAGCTGAAGATGGCCACCGCCCTGGTCGAAGGCATGAGCGAAGACTGGAACCCCGAGGAATTCCACGACACCTACCGCGAGGACGTGATGGCGCTGATCGAGAAGAAGATCGCCGCCAACGAAACCCACACGCTCACGATGCCGGGGCCGGAGAAGGAACGCGCTGCCAGCTCGAACGTCATCGATCTGGTGTCGCTGCTGCAAGCCAGCCTGGGCAAGAAACCGGCCAGGAACGCGCCCGCCGGCGACGCCGGGGAGGGCCAGGCGCCCGCTCCCAAGGCGCGCAAGGCGCCCGCCAGGCGCGCCGCGGCCGCCAACGAGGACAAGCCGCCGGCACGGCGCGCCGCGGCCGCCAAGACAAGCAGCGCCGCCAAGGCCAGCGCTCCTGCCAAAACGCCGACGCGCCGCAAGAAAGCGGCGTGAGGGGGCATGGACGAGCTGCTCGACCTGCTCCAATGGCCCGCGATGGCGGTGACCCTGTTCGCCGCCTACCTGATCGGCTCCAGGCGCGCCGAACGGCGGGTATTCGGCTTCTCCATGTTCATCCTTAGCAATATTCTGTGGATCATTTGGGGCTGGCACGACGAGGCCTGGGCGCTGATCACGCTGCAGGTGGCGCTCATGTGTACGAATATCCGCGGCATCATCAAGAACGAATCCTGAGGCGCGGCCTAGATGGGACGTAGGGTGGGCTCTTGAGCCCACGCGTGTTTCACGCGCCCGGTGAGTCCGCGTGGGCTCGAGAGCCCACCCTACGTGGGCTGAAAGCGCAGGCCACGCGTTCTGCCACAAAATAAAGGCGCGGCGGCGCAAACTGCAGCTGGACGCATGGGCGGGAGACCCGCCCACCCTACCGCAGACGCAGTGTCACGCGCGTGGTGCGTCCGCGTGGGCTGAAAGCGCAGCCAACGTAGGGTGGGCAGGTTTCCTGCCCACGCGTTCAGCCACGAAATAGAGGCGCGGCGGCGCAAACTGCAGCTGGACGCGTGGGCAGGAGACCCGCCCACCCTACCGCAGACGCAGAGCGATGCCCGATCAGCCCGAAAACCCCAGCTGTTTCATGGCCGCCGTCAAGGTCCTGGCCGCTTTCGCATACCCCGCCCACGGCTCGTTGCCCTTGTCCAGCCGCGTGTGCGCGTTCTGCACGTTCCACTGGTCGCCCGACTTGAGGTGCGCCAGCTCGTCCCACGCCACCGGCACCGAAATGCCCAGTCCCGGCCGCACCCGCGCCGACCAGGCGCTGGCCGTCGTTGCGCCCTGCCCGTTGCGCAGGTAGTCGATGAAGATCTTGCCGACCCGGTTGCGCGCGCCGCTCTTGAACGCAAACCGGTCCGGCAGCGTGGAGGCCAGGTGCCGCACCACCGCCTGCGAGAAGCCCTTGACCTCGTCCCAGCCCAGGCTGCCCTTGACCGGCACCACCACATGCAAGCCCTTGCCGCCGCTGGTCTTGAGGAACGCCGGCAGGCCGAGCTGGTCGAGGAAGGCGTGCATCAGCTGCGCCGCTTCCTGCATCGCCTTCCACTGCACGCCCTCGCCGGGGTCGAGGTCGAACACCATCCGGTCCGGTTTCTGGTAGGCCTTGCGCGTCGCGTTCTGGGTGTGGAACTCGACCACGTTCCACTGCGCGGCGGACAGGATGCCTTCCACCGACACGATTTCGAGCATCGGCGGGTCGCCCGGATCGAGCTCTTCCGGCATGTGCACCACGCCCGGCAGCTTGCGCACGTCCGCGTGCTTCTGGAAAAACAGCTCGCCGCCCACGCCTGCCGGCGCGCGCACCAGCGCGAGCGGACGGCCCTTCAGGTGTTCGAGCATCAGCTCGCCAACCAGCGCGTAGTAGCGCACCAGCTCCAGCTTGGTCACGCCGGTGGACGGGTCCACCACGCGCTCGCCATGCGTCACCTTCATGGTCGGCGGCAGCGTTGTGGCTGGGGCCGCCTTCGCCTCAGCCTTCAAGTGCCGGGGTTCGACTTGTTCCACGCTTTTCGCCTCCTCACGAGTGATTTTCTTCGCCGGCTTGTCGGTACGCAAGCCCTGGAAGGACGGATGGCGGATCGAGCCGGTCTTGGTCCACTCCGAAAAGCTCACCTCGGCGATGAGCTTGGGCTTGACCCAGTGGTTCTTGCGCCCCGGCACGGCCTTGGGCGGGAACGGGTTCTCGTCCGTGGCGAGCGCGTTGAGCTTGTTCATCAGCGCGCGCAGCGTCGTGTCGTTAAAGCCGGTGCCGACGTTGCCCGCGTACTGCAGCACGCCATCCTTGTCGTGGTAGCCCAGGATCAGCGAGCCAAAGCCCATGCGCGATCCCTGCGGGTCGGTGTAGCCGCCGATCACGAACTCCTGCCGCTGCTGGCACTTGAGCTTGATCCAGTCCGGCGAGCGGCGCGACACGTACCGGGAGTCGCGCCGCTTGCCGATCACGCCTTCCAGGCCCAGCTTGCAGGCCGCCTCCATCAACTGCACCGGGTCTTCGCCGAATTCGGCCGAAAAGCGCACCGTCCCGGACGGCTTTTTCTCAAGCTCTGCCTGCAGCAGCGCGCGGCGCTCGTCCAGCGGCACTTCGCGCAGGTCGTAGCCGCGCAGGAAAGGCGCGTCGAAGATGAAGTACACGATCTGCGCCGTGTTGGAGCCGTCGAAGGCCAGTTGCAGCATCCCGAAATTCGGCCGCCCCTGCTCGTCGTTGACCACGATCTCGCCGTCGTACCAGCCGTCCGCCAGCTTCAGGCGCAGCAGCTCCTGCTGCAGCGGCTTGAGCTTGTCGGTCCAGTCGTTGCCGTTGCGGGTAATCAGGCGCACCGACTTGCCCTCGACGCGCGCGAGCATGCGGTAGCCGTCGAACTTGACCTCGAACACCCAGTCCTGCGGCGTGGTCGGCGGCTTGTCGACCAAGGTGGCCAGCTCGGGCGCAAATTCCGCCGGCAGCGCCGCCTTGGCGGCCCCTGCCGGCATCGCGCCGCGCTTGCCCGCCTTCGGCCTGGCCGCAGCTGCGGGCTTGATTGCATCCGGCGGCAGGGGCAGCTCGCGCACGCTGTCGGGCATTTCGTCCACGACCGAAAATTCCTCCACCGGGCGCGCGAAGTCGTCCTTTTCCTTGATCAGCAGCCACGGCTCCTGCTTCTCGTCGCTGCGGTTCTTGATGCGCACCAGCGCCCACTTGCCGTGCATCTTGTGGCCGTGCATCTCGAACTTCAGGCTGCCTTTCTCATATCCCTGGCGTGGGTCTTCGAGCGGCTCCCAGGTGCCCTTGTCCCAGATGATGACCTTGCCGGCGCCATACTGCTTTTCCGGGATCGTGCCCTCGAACTCGTTGTACGAGATCGGATGGTCTTCCACGTGCACCGCCATGCGCTTGTCGCGCGTGTCGTAGCTGGGCCCCTTGGGCACAGCCCAGCTTTTCATGCTGCCATCGAGCTCCAGCCGGAAATCGTAGTGCAGCCGGCTGGCCCAATGCTTCTGGATCACGAACGACAGCCCGTTCTTGCACGGCTCGCCGCCCTCGGCCGGTTCGGACGTGATCGAGAAATTGCGCTTCTGTTTGTACACCTTGAGTGCGTCTGGCATGGCGGCACCTGCGCGAACGGCGATGCTGCCCAGTCTAGCGCTGCGGGCAGCGCGCGACTGTACGCCAGCTAACCGTGAAACATTGCTGCGCGGCGATTGTAAGCGGATGTAAAAGCCGTCAACGCTGGCATGCGCCGCGCCGTTTTTGAGCTCAGTAGCACGGGGCCTCGTTCCCCCACATTGATCAACTTCCGAAGGAATTTACCATGAGCAAAATCGTCGCTACCCTGATCGCTGGCCTCTTCGCAACCTCGGTGTTCGCTGCCCAGACCACCACCGCCCCGGCCCAGACCACTACCCCGGCCGCATCGACCACGACCAAGGCCGACCAGGACGTGAGCAAGGCCAAGGCCAACGAAACCAAGGAAGCCGCCAAGGCCAACGCCAAGGTAGAGAAGAAAGAGGCGGAAGCGAAATCCGACGTTGAAACCGCAAAGGCCGAAGCCCACAAATCGAAGGCCAAGGCCCACAAGAAAACCCAGAAGAAAAAAGCTGAAGCCAAGGCAGAAAAAGCCGAAAACCAGGCCGAGGCACAGACCAACAAATAAGCGCTCAAGTCCCACCATCCCAAAAGACAGGCTCCGGCCTGTCTTTTTCGTTCCTGCATGCTCTACAATCGGCGGATACACCGAAAGGCATGCCATGCACCATATCGTTTTCCTTGACCGCGACAGCCTGGTCGCCAACGTCCGCCGCCCACGCTTCGAGCACGGCTGGACCGATTACCCCGGCACCGAGCCGGCCGACGTCGTCGCGCACCTGGCCGGCGCGACCATCGCCATCACCAACAAGGTCCCGGTGCGCGAGGACGCCATTGCGCAGCTCCCGGGGCTGAAGATGATCGCCGTCGCCGCAACCGGTACCGACAACGTGGACCTGGCCGCCTGCCGCGCGCGTGGCATCGCGGTGGCCAACATCCGTAACTACTCGGTGGTGGCAGTGCCCGAGCACGTGTTCGCACTCATGCTCGCGCTGCGCCGCAACCTGGCCGCCTACCGGGCCGACGTCGAGGCCGGGCTGTGGGAGCAGTCGTCCCGTTTCTGCCTGCTGGACCACCCGATCGCGGACCTGGCCGGCAGCCGGCTGGGGATCGTGGGCTATGGCGCCCTGGGCCAGAAAGTGGCGCAGCTGGGCCGCGCGTTCGGCATGCGCATTGCAGTGGCCACCCGCACGCCGCCGCAAGACCCGGGCGTGGAGGCGCTGCCGCTGGAAGAGCTGCTGCGCACCTCCGACGTGGTGAGCCTGCACCTGCCGCTGAACGACCAGACGCGCGGCATGATCGGCGCGCGCGAACTGGGGCTCATGAAGAAGAACGCGCTCCTGATCAATACCGCGCGCGGCGGGCTGGTGGACGAAGCGGCGCTGGCGCACGCGCTGGCCAACGGCGTGATCGGCGGCGCGGGCTTCGATGTGCTCAGCAAGGAGCCGCCGGTGCCTGCCAACCCGCTGCTCCAGCTGCGCCTGCCGAACTTCATCCTGACCCCGCACGTGGCCTGGGCCAGCGCGGGCGCCATGCAGACGCTGGCTGATATGCTGGTCGATAACATCGAGGCCTGGGCCGAGGGGCGGCCGCAAAACCTCGTGTAGATGTTATAGGGTGGGTTTCCTGCCCACCCTACGGTTCAGAAGCTGCCAGGCAGGAGGATCTTCTGATCCACGTCGCGCACGTCGCGCAGTCCGCAGAACGCCATCGTCAGGTCCAGCTCGTTGCGGATGATCTCCAGGCACTTGGTCACGCCCGCCTCGCCCATCGCGCCCAGGCCGTAGAGGAACGGGCGGCCGATGTGCACGCCCTTGGCGCCGAGCGCCAGCGCACGGATCACGTCCTGCCCCGAGCGGATGCCGCCATCCATGTGCACCTCGATCTGTTTGCCCACCGCGTCCACGATCGCGGGCAGCGCGGCAATGCTGGACTGCGCCCCATCGAGCTGGCGCCCGCCATGGTTGGACACGATCAGCGCGTCCGCCCCGCTCTCCACCGCCAGCCGCGCATCCTCCGGGTCCATGATGCCCTTGATGATGAGCTTTCCGCCCCAGCGCTGCTTGATCCACTCCACGTCGGCCCAGGACAGCGCCGGATCGAACTGCTGGCTGGTCCACGACGACAGCGAGGACAGGTCCGACACGCTGGTGGCGTGGCCGACGATGTTGCCGAACTGGCGCCGCGGCGTGCCCAGCATGCCCAGGCACCAGCGCGGCTTGGTGGCGAGGTTGAGCATGTTCCTGATGGTGAGCTTGGGCGGCGCGCTCATGCCGTTGCGGATGTCCTTGTGGCGCTGGCCCAGCACCTGCAGGTCGAGCGTGAGCACCAGCGCCGAGCAGCGCGCGGCCCGGGCGCGCTCGATCAGGCGATGGATGAAGTCGCGGTCGCGCATCACGTACAGCTGGAACCAGAACGGCCTGGTGGTGTGCGCGGCCACGTCCTCGATCGAGCAGATGCTCATCGTCGACAGCGTGAACGGCACGCCGAACTTCTCGGCCGCGCGCGCGGCAAGGATCTCGCCATCCGCATGCTGCATGCCAGTCAGGCCCGTGGGCGCAAGCGCGACCGGCATCGCCACCTCCTCGCCGATCAGCGTGCTTTTGGTGCTGCGGTTTTCCAGGTTCACCGCGACGCGCTGGCGAAACTTGATCTTCTGGAGGTCCTCGCTGTTCGCGCGGTACGTGGACTCGGTCCATGAACCGGCGTCGGCGTAGTCGTAGAACATGCGCGGCACGCGCTTTTGGGCCAAAATCCGCAGGTCTTCGATGTTGGTAATGGTGGTCATGGTTCCCTTAGTCGGTGGTTGCGATGTGCGCCGCGCGCACGGAAAGCGGCAGGTCGAGCACGAACAGCGCTCCCTTCCCGGGTTCGCCTTCGGCCCGGATGGTCCCGCCCAGCAGGTTGGTGACGATGTTGTACACGATGTTCAGGCCAAGCCCGGTGCCGCCGCTGCCCATGCGCGTGGTGAAGAAGGGCTCGAACACGCGCGCCAGGTGGGCCGGATCGATGCCGCGGCCGTTGTCGCGGAACGTGATACGCACCCGTCCGGGCTCCACCGATTCGGCGGACAACAGCATGTGTCCGCCCGGCTGCCCGAACGCGTGCAGCAAGGCGTTGTTAACCAGGTTGATCACGATCTGGCCAAGCGGTCCGGGAAAGCTGTCCATCACGATCCCTTCAGGCACCGCCAGCTCCAGCGTGTGCCCCGCCAGCCGCACCTGCTTCATCATGGTCGCGGCGATCTCCTGGCAGGCCTGGGCCAGGTCGAAGCGCCGCTGCTGGGCGCTGGCCTGGTCCACCGCAACCTGCCGGAAGCTGTTGACCAGGTCGGCCGCGCCGTGCAGGCTGCGCTCGATCAGGTGCGACGCTTCGGTGGATGCGGCGATCCAGTGTTCCAGTTCCGAGCGGCGCAGCTGGGCCGCCTCGAAACGCTCGGCCAGCGCGTCGGTCTTTTCGCGCAGCGTGCTGGCCATCAGCAGGCTGTTGCCGATCGGGGTGTTCAGTTCATGCGCGACGCCGGCCACCAGTGAGCCGAGCGAAGCGAGCTTTTCGCGCGCGGCCAGCTGCGCCTGGGTGTCCTTGAGCTGGCGGTAGGCGTGGGCGTTGTCCAGCGCCACGCCGACGTAGGCCGCGAGGGTGCGCAGCATGTCCAGGTGCACGCGGCGCCAGGCATTGCGCCCGAAACCCTGCACGGTCACCAGTCCCAGCACGCGCGCGCCGGCTGTCACCGGCACCATCAGCACCGAACGCGGCATGCCCTGCGCCAGCGGCGCGCACGGCAGCGCCATCTCACCGGCGCGCTCCACCGGCGCATCCGGCAGGTAGTCGCGCCATTCCTGCTCCAGGTCGCCGATGAAGATCTCGCGCCCGGTCGCCACGCACAACGCACCCAGCTGGTATGGCGCGGCCAATGGCCGCTCGAACGGCGGGCAGCGCTGCCCGCCCACCACCGTGAACGGGTAGGCCAGCACGCCGCGCTCCGGCTGGACCAGGGCGATGCCGAAGACGGGCGCATCCATCAGCGCGCGCACCTGCTCGTACAACGTGCCCATGATCGATTCGCTGTCCAGGTTCGCGGTCAGCATGCGCCCCAGCTCCGACAGCCGCGCGATATTGCGCTGCGCCTGCTCCACCACTTCCTTCTGCTGCTCGACCTCGAGCCTGCGGCGCTCGGCCGCTTCCTTCTGCAGCACCAGTTCCGCGGTGCGCGCGCTCACCTGGCGCTCGAGCCGGTCCTTCTGCTGCACCAGCACCCGCACCCGCAGGCGGTAGCCCCAGTACGCCGCCGAGAAGGCCAGCGCGGCGGCCACGGTGCGGAACCACCAGGTCTTCCAGAACGGCGGCGTGATGGTGATGACGAGCGAAGTGGGCGCCTCGCTCCAGACGCCATCCTTGTTGCTGGCGCGGACCCGGAACACGTAGCGGCCCGGGTCCAGGTTGGTGTAGGTGGCAAAGCGCTTGGCGGCGCCGGTGTCGACCCAACCCTGGTCGAAGCCGTCGAGCCGGTAGGCGTAGCGGTTGGCGCGCGGATCGGCATAGTGCAGCGCCGCGAATTCGATCGAGAACGTGGCATCGCGGTACGACAGGGTGATGTCGCGCGCATCGTAGGGAGGCACACCGAGCGCGCGCGGCCGGTTATCGACCTGGAAGTCGGTGATCAGGACCGGTGGCGCGTACGGGTTGTCGCGCACCTCTGACGGCATGAACGAGGTCATGCCGTTCACGCCGCCGAAATACAGCTCCCCTTGCGGCGAGCGCCAGGCCGAGCCGACGAAGAACGAGCCATCGACCAGCCCGTCCGCTGCGGTGTACAGCTTGAACTTGCGGCTGACCGGGTCCACCCGCGACAGGCCAAGCGTGCTGCTCACCCAGAGTTGGCCGGTGATGTCCTCGAGGATCGCGCCGACCGGCACCGTATCGCGCACGTCGGCAATGCGCAGCATCGAAAACCGCGCGCGCCCGTCCGGCCCCAGCGCCATCTTGTGCAGGCCGCCGGCGGTGCCGACCCACAGCTCGCCGCGCGCCGACTCGTGCAGGTAGTACACGCGGTTGTGGCGCAGGCTGTCCGGATCGGCCGGATCGTGGCGGAAGTGGGTGAAGGTGTTGGTGTCCCGGTCCAGCCGGTCAAGGCCGCTGTCGGTGCCGATCCAGATCGCGCCCTTGCGGTCTTCCAGCACCGAATAGACGTAGTTCTCGCCAAGGCCGCGCGCATCCTCCGGACTATGGCGCCAGCCGCGCACCTTGCCGTCGGGCCCGCGCGCAAACAGCCCGTTGCGGGTCGCGATCCACAAGGTGCCGTCGCGCCCCACGCGCAATCCCTGCACGTAGTTGTCGCTGTCCCCCAGCGGCACCGGCGTGAAGCCGCCGCTTGCCGCATCGCGCCAGGCCAGGCCCACGGCGGTGCCGACCCACAGGCCGCCGTCGCCATTGGCCAGCGAGGTCACGGTGTCGTCCGGCAGGCTCGCTCCGCGGCCCGCCTCATGCCGGTAGTGCTCGGCCAGTCCGCTGGCCGGGTCGAAGCGCGTCAGGCCGCCGCCGGTGGTGCCGATCCACAGCCGGCCGTTGCCGGCATCGGCCACCGCACGCACCTTGTTGCTGCCGATCCCGCCCGGCTGGCCGGGACTGTAGGTATAGCGCGCAAAGCCGCCGCTGGCCAGGTCCACCCGGTTCACGCCGCCGAACAGGGTACCCACCCACAGCGTGCCGGTGCGGTCCACCAGGATCGCGCCTACCTGGTTGTCGGACAGGCTGTGGCGGTCCATCGGCTCGCTGCGGTAGCTGACGAAGCGGCCCGCGGCAGGATCGCGCCACTTCAGCCCATCCAGCTCGGTGCCGACCCACAGCGTGCCGCCAGCGTCGTGATACAGGGCGAGCACGCGCACGTCGGCCATGCCCTCTTGCTCGCCAACGTGGCGCCGCTGTGGCGCGCCTTCGCCCAGGCGCCAGGCCTCCAGCCCCGCGCGGGTGCCGACCCACAGCGTGTTGCGCGGCCCCATCGACAGCGACAGGATGGTATTGCGGCGCGCGTCGTGCTCGGGATCGACGCGGAAGTGCTCGAACCGGCGCGCGCCACGGGGCAGGCGGTCCAGCCCCGCGCCGGTGCCGACCCACAGCGCGCCGCTGCCGTCGAGCGCCAGCGCGTTGACGTGATCTTCGGCCAGGCTGGCGCTGTCGCCGGCATCATGGCGCAGCGTCGTGAAGCGACCGTTCGCCGGATCGAAATGGCGTAGCCCCGAAGGACTGCCCAGCCACAGAGCGCCGCTGCCATCGGAGCAGATGGCGCTCACCCCCAGCATGGCGGCGGCCCCCGAGGTCGCGGGCGGCCGGTAGCGCACGAACTTCTGGCTCGCCTCGTCGAACCGGGCCAGCCCGCCCTTGGTGCCGAACCACAGCCGGCCCGCATCATCCTCGAACGACGCGGTGACGAAGTTGTCGGGAAGGCTGCCGGGGTCGTCCGGGTCGTTGCGGTACACGGTCATCGTGTAGCCGTCAAAGCGGTTCAGTCCCGCCTGGGTGCCGAACCAGATGAAGCCATGCCGGTCCTGCAGGATGGTCAGCACGGACTCCTGCGACAGTCCGTGCTCCAGGCCCAGGCGCTCGAAGCGCAGGCTGCGCGGGCCAGCGGCGAGCGCTGCGGCGGCGGCCAGCGCCAGCACCATTCCAGCGAGCCAGCGCACGATGCGCCGCCCCTGTCCCAACCCGGAATGCCTGCTGCTGGCCAACATGTCGTCCCGCTCAGAATTGCGATGTCTTAATCTACCAGATCGGATTGCGGAAATGAAAGAAATTAAGGCTTCCGGAAAGCGAATCGCGCTGCTATAATGCGTGCCTCGGGCGGCTGTAGCTCAGCTGGATAGAGTACTTGGCTACGAACCAAGGGGTCGTGGGTTCGATTCCTGCCAGCCGCACCAACAATATCGGGACCAGGTTGCAAGACCTGGTCCCTTTTTTGTTTTCCGGGCCGGTGCGCCAGCCGTACGTTGACCGCACTTTGCCAATCCGGACATGCCTGTTATAATGCGTGCCTCGGGCGGCTGTAGCTCAGCTGGATAGAGTACTTGGCTACGAACCAAGGGGTCGTGGGTTCGATTCCTGCCAGCCGCACCACACAACATCGGGACCAGGTTGCAAAACCTGGTCCCTTTTTTGTTTGTAGCACCGTGCCGGGAGTGCCCACGGATCGCCGCGCACCATGGCACTTTGCCATTTGCGGCAGTGCTGCTATAATGCGTGCCTCGGGCGGCTGTAGCTCAGCTGGATAGAGTACTTGGCTACGAACCAAGGGGTCGTGGGTTCGATTCCTGCCAGCCGCACCAACTATACAAGAATGGCTCAGTGGAAACACTGAGCCATTTTTCTTTTCTCCCCTCTCCCCGCCGACTGCCGAGTTAGCGAAAATTGCCCGGCAAAGCCCGACGTTGTGCCAAAACTTTCCGGGTGTTCAGAAAATCGCCCTCCACAGTGTCCGTACCGCACCGGATTCGCTCTTCTCTTCTTGTAGGACAAACCTGACGCTTTTTCGGCAACACCGCCGGAATTTTCCCTCCATCAAGCAGAAGCAACGCACTTCTCCTATGAAGGCTGGGTTCGCTTGCTGGCCTGCCGGAAATCATTTGACTAGGGGAAGTTTTCCGCGAAGAAGCGGCCTTATCCGTGCGCGTATGGCGATTTTGGACACGGCTGCGCTACGATGAAGTCCCCCGATTCTTGAACAACCCAGCTGCAGGACGCGGCTGTTTTTCTGAGAGGTTTAGACATGAAAAAGACTTTGCTTGCTGCAATCGTGCTGGCCACCTTTGGTACCGCTGCCATGGCGCAAACCACCACCGGCTCGAATGTCATCGGTCTGTCGCCGCAGACCCTGACCTTCACGGACAACGCCGGCTTCTTTGGTGACGTGCTGGGCGCCAACCACCAGGGTGCGACCTTTGCGGACAAATTCACCTTCTCGGTGTCCGGCACCACCCCGATGAGCCTGGACGCCATCATCTCCTCGATCAGCCACACCGCCAGCACCGGCCTGGACATCACCGGCCTGGCCCTGTACGGCGCCAGCAGCTCGGGCACCGGCACCGGTAGCGGTTCCGGCACCGGCAGCCTGATCGCCAGCGGCGTGATGAAGTCGAGCGGCTCGGCCGACGTGTGGACCCTGTCGGCCAACAACCTGGTTGCTGGTAACTACTACATCCAGGTGAGCGGCAACATGGTCGGCACCACCGGCGCATCGTTCGGTGGCGCGGCCCAGATGATGGCTGCCCCGGTTCCGGAGCCGGAAACCTACGGCATGATGCTCGGCGGCCTGGGCGTGCTCGGCTTCCTGGCTCGCCGCCGCAAAGCAAAACAGGCCTGATGCCTGGCCTCTCCTCGCATCGTCCTTGATGCAAACGGAAGCCGCAAGGCTTCCGTTTTTTTTTGCGCCTACCGGCGACGCTTGTCGACGATGGTGCGGTTGCCGAGGATTTCTTCGATCTGCTCGAAGCGCACCGGCTTGACCATGTGATGGTCGAACCCGGCCTCGAACGCCAGCTGGCGGTCCTTTTCCTGGCCCCAGCCGGTCACCGCGATCAGCACGGTCATCGGCCCGCACGGCAGGTTGCGCACCGCGCGCGCCAGGTCGTAGCCGGACATCTGCGGCAGCCCGATGTCCAGGAAGGCATAGTCCGGGCAGAAGCGCGCGGCCGCCGTCAGCGCGTCCGGTCCGTTATGGGTGATCACCACGCTGTGCCCCATTGCCGAGAGCAGCGCCCCGATACTGTTCACAAAATCGACGTTGTCGTCGGCCAGCAGGATGCGATAGGTCTCGGCGCTGATGAACGCGGCCGGGGTCGGCTTGGTCGGCGGCTCCGGCTCCACCACGATCGGCAGGCGCACCGTAAAGCGGCTGCCGCGCCCCAGTCCGTCGCTCGCCGCCGTGATCGTCCCGCCGTGCAGCTCCACCAGCCGGCGCGCCAGCGACAGGCCCACGCCCAGGCCGGCGTTGCTGCGCTCGAGCGTGGAATCGACCTGCACGAACATCTCGAACACTGAGTCGAGCATCTCGGGCGCGATGCCGATGCCGGTATCGCTCACTTCCAGCACCAGCGTCTTGTCGTCCACCCGCGCCGACAGCGACACACGGCCGCCGCGGTTGGTGTACTTGGCCGCGTTGTTGAGCAGGTTGGACAGGATCTGCGCCAGCCGCGTGGCGTCACCGTGCAGGAACACCGGACGGTCGGGCAAGTCGATCACCAGTTCGTGGCCGTGCAGCTCGATGTACGAGCGCACCACTTCCAGCGCGTCGTTGACCACCGCCTTGAGCTCCACGCGCCCCATCTTGATCGCCAGCTTGCCGGTGTTGATGCGCGAAACGTCCAGCAGGTCATCCACCAGCCGCACCATCTGGCGCAGCTGGCGCTCCATGATGTCGGTGGCGCGCTGGGTCGCCTGGGCGTCGCCGCTGCGTATGCGCAGGATATCCAGGCCGGTGCGGATCGGCGCCAGCGGATTCCTCAGCTCGTGCGCCAGCGTGGCCAGGAACTCGTCCTTGCGCTTGTCGGCGATGCGCAGCGCTTCCTCGGCGCGCTCGCGCACGTGCATCTCGTGTTCGAGGGTGCGGTTGGCCTGCTGCAGCGCGTCCGAACGGCGCCCGATCTCGGCCAGCATGTCGTTGAAGGCGTCCACCAGCACGCCGATCTCGCCGCCCTGGTGGTCAGGCACGCGCAAGGAAAAGTCGCGCCGCTGCATGACCTCGCGCGCGACATGGGTCACCGTCTGCAGCGGTTGCGTGATCCCGGCCTGCAGCTTGCGCGCCACCAGCGCGGCCACCACCAGCGCCGCCAGCATCACCGCCGCCAGGATGCCGCCGTAACTGAAGATCCGGTCCACCAGCCCATAGCGCGAGCGCAGGTACACCGTGCCCAGCGGCTCGCCGTTCTCGACCACCGGGTGGAACACGACCAGTTCGCCGCGTTCGATCCGGTAGCCCGGCGCACCAGGGCGCGCCGGCACCGGATGCTCGCCGGGTTGCGGCGTGTACGACGCGAACAGCGCGCCGCTGGCGGTGTACACGGCCGCGACCAGGATTTGCGGCCGCACCCGCAGCACGGCCAGGTTCTGCTGCGCGGTCTTGGCGTCGTTGAACGCAAGCGCCGGGGCCGTCACGCGCGCCATGATGTCGGCCTGGGTGTTCAGGTCATCCACCCAGTAGCGCTGGAAGGTGCGCACGTCGAACAGCAGCATGGCCGCCGACGTCACCAGCAGCGCCGCCAGCGTGGTCGACACGGCCATCAGCATCAGCTTGCCGCGCACGGTGCCGGTATCGAACAACCTGCTCATGGCGCCCCCTTCTGCACGTGGTTGGCCACGGTGAGCAGGCGCGAACTGAGCTTGACGCCGTTACTGTCGGCAGCTTCGAGCGAGACGTCGAAGCGGACATGCTCGTCCACGATCCGGAAGTTGATGACGCTGCCCTGCTGCGGGCCGGTATCGCACTCGGTGACCACCAGCAGCGCGCGCACGGCGCGGATCACGCGCCCGGCCCGCGCGCAGTCGCTGCCGGCCACGAACAGCAGGTGCGCCAGGGCCGGCTCGGTCTCGCGCAGGGCGCGCACGACGATCGCCCGGCTGTTCACGCTGCGGCCGGCGGTCAGCGCGGCCAGCTCGGCCACCATCTCGTCGGAACCGGACACCAGGATCGTGATGGGACTGGCCGGGTCGGCGAACGCACTGGCGGGAAATTCGGTATAGCCGAGGAACTTGTACAGGAAGGCCGCCTTGACGCGCCGTTCCAGGCTCGGCCCCGATGCCGTCGCTTCGGCCTGCGCGTGCTGGGCGGCGCACGCGAGCACGGCAAACACTGCCGCGCACCACGCCAGCCCCAGTTGCGCAAGGCGCTGGCGCCAGGGGCGCGCTGCGGCTGGAAGGAGCAATGTTCGCATGGGTCTCCTTCTAGAACCGCACGGCGGCGGTGAGCATCACGGAGCGCGCGAACACCTGCCGCGTGCGCGCATCGCCGAATTCGGCATGGGTGGAATGTAGCAGGTTGCACCCCACCAGCGCCAGTTCGACGCGGCCGCTGGCCGGCCATGCCAGGCGCGCATCCAGCTCGGTGTAGGCCGGCACCACCGGGTTGGGCAGCTGGCCCACGTGACGCAAGCTCAGGTCGGCGCGCAGGTTCCCCGGCAGGTCGTGCGAGCTTTTCACCGACCAGTAGCTGTGCGGGTCATTGCTCGCCAGCGAAGTCTGGCGCGCCAGGTCGCTGCTGCCGGGCTTCAGGCTGAACTCGGCGTTTTGCACCACGCCGCCGGCGCTGAGCCGCCAGCTGCGCAGCGGCTGCCATGCGCCCCACAGCTCGATGCCGCGCACGCGGCCCTTGCCCAGGTTCTGGAACAGCGCGCCCTGCCCCGTGCCCGGCTCCAGCGTGCGCAGGCCGTCGTAATGACTGGCGAACGCGGTTGCGGACCACGACAGCTTGCCGTCAAGCTGGGCGCGGTAGCCCAGCTCCAGCACCCGCGCGCTCTCGGAATCGAAGTCCGGGCCGCCGGCGACGGCCCACGGCGGCCCTGACTTGCGGCCCGGTGCCAGCTGCATCACGTCGCGGTCGATGCGCGCCGGCGCCCGCACCGCGCGCGAGGCGCCGGCCCACAGCATGCTGGCGGGGGTCGCGTTCCAGGCCAGCCGCAGGCTGGGCATGGTCTCGCTCCCGCTGTACACATTGTGTTCGAGCTTGACGCCGACGGTCGCGCGCAAGGCCGCCGTGATCGCGACCTCGTCCTGCACGAACAGGTTGGACCACTGCAAATGGCGCTCGGCCGGCATGAAGATGAGCTGCCGCCCGTTGGTCATCCGGTCAAGGCTGTAGCGGTAGCCGCCGCCCCAGGCCAGGTGGTGGCGCTCGCCGATGGGCAGCGCGTGCTGGACCTCCAGGTCGAAGGTGGACAGGCGCTGGGCCGCGGCCGGCTGGTCGCGCCGGGTCTGGTCGATGTAGGCCTGCACCTTCAGTTCACCGCCGCTGTCGAGCTGGCGCGTCAGGCGCCCCAGCAGGTTGGCGCCGGCGGTGACGATGTCGCCCGCGCGCGCTTGCCCGAAGCGGCCGTCATAGACGTCGCCGCTGACCGTCACGGTTCGCCCCTGGCCCTCGCTATCGATGCGAAAGCCGGCCTGCGACCGGCGCCACCCGACCTGCGCATCGCCCCTTGCCGGGTCCATCGTGTCCTCGTCGTAGGTGACCTTGGCATAGGCGCGGTACCAGCTGCCCTCGCCCAGCTGCCCGCCGTAGCGCACCGCGCCGCCCCGCTGGTACGTGCCGGCGCCGGCATTGAGCAGGCCGCCCTGCGTATCCCTGGCGGACTTGGTGATGATATTGATGACGCCATTGACGGCGTTGGCGCCCCACACTGTGCCGCCCGGGCCGCTGATCACCTCGATGCGCTCGACGTCCGACAGCTTGACGTCCTGGCTTTCCCAGAACACGCCGGAAAACAGCGGCGAATACACGCTGCGCCCGTCGATCAGCACCAGCATCTTGTTCGACAGGGTGGTCGAGAAGCCGCGCGCGCTGATCGCGTAGCCGCTGGCGTCGCGCCGCGCCACCTGCAGGTTCGGCGCCAGCCGCAGCGCCTCGGGCAGCGTGGCGGCGCCCGAACGCGCGATGTCGCTGCCGGTAATGACATAAACCGAGGCCGGCGCATTGGCCAGCCTGGTCTCCTGGCGCGCCACCGAGGTCACGACCACGCTGGACAGCTGTTCGAGCGTGTAGTCCGCAAGCGCCTCATCCTGGTCGGACGCGTGCGCGGCCATCGCCCACAAGGCGATGAGCCCGGCGCCCGCGTAGATCGTCAGGAAACTATTTCGCATATTTTGCAATCGTAGAACATTTTCTCTGATGCACCAAGCGGAGCACGATTGCGCTGCCTTGCGCGCCATATTCGGCTACATGATGGCAACCATTACCAATATAAATTGGAAACCTTTGCCGCAATGCAGCATCATTCTTCCTGTCTCCTCTATCTCCTTCAAGGGAAATAGATTCAGCCCGCAGCGCAAGCCGCGGGCTTTTTTTTTGGTTCTTCACTGGCTTCACCGTTCATCTCCCCAAAAAAACAGCCCGCCAGGCGCAAGCCGGGCGGGCTGTTTTCATTTCAGGTCGGCAATCAGGCCGGGTCCCAGCGGTCGCAGACTTCGGTCATCTGCGGCGGCTGCTGCGACCACTCCATGCACTCCCACAACATGCCGCCGGCAACGCGTTCCTGTTCCTGCACCGACATCTCGGTGCCCACGACCTTGGCGAGGATACGCTCGACTACGCTTTCTTTTTTCATCTCATATCTCCTTTTGTTTGCCGTCTGAATGAACCAGGGCAACCGGACGGCGGGCAGTTACCCCGATTTGAAATTCTTCCTAGGCCGCCCCAAACAGCTGCCGCGCGACGTCGGATTGTTTATAGGCACGCAGGCTGATTGCGCCCTGTCCGCGGTCGTTCGCGATACCGCCGAGATAGCGGCAAAACGCGTCGAGCATCGGAATCGACGGATCCACCGACTCGTTGAAGACGAACTGCCCGGCCTCGTTCACCTCGAGGAAGACGACCTCGCCGTCCGGTGTCACCACCAGGTCGATGCAGCCGAAACTCAACCCGAGCTCCGCACACAGGCGCACGCAGCGGTCTTCCAGCTCGGCCGGCAACTGCGCGGCCGACAGGCTGCGGCGGCCGCGGTCGCCCTCGTAGCGCCAGTCGGTCGTGGGTCCGTCACGCTGGCTGTCCACATGCGTGGCCAGCACGCGCCGCCCCATGACCGTCACACGCAGCTCGTATTGCTTGGCCAACAACTCCTGATAGATGGACGGGCAGGCGGAAAGCGCGAAATCGCTGGCGAGCTGGGCCGCGCCCACCCGGGCCGTGCGGTCGAAAGTCAGGGTGCCATCCTCGTTTTCCCAACGCATGGGCGCGAAGCCCTTGTGCGCCAGCGTGCCGCCCTGGGCCGCGAGGAAGGCGCGCACCGTGTCCGGCGCGTTTCCCATGAGCGTGGCGGGGATGCGAAAGCCCACCCGCTGCGCCGCCACCAGCTGCAGGGCCTTGTTGTCGGCCGAGCGGGCGGCGCCCGGCTCATTCACCCACAGCGTGCCGCCATGGGCCGCCAGGGGCAGTACGGCGCGCAGGAACTGCTCGGACTGCCGTTCAATCACCTTCACGTCGTCGGGGTGGGCACCGGCGGGGGCGACCGGCCTGGTACGGCGCCGCCACCAGATCGCATCGAACGGGCCATCGTGCTGCTCGCCCTGCACGGTCAGGCGCAGGCTTGCCTGGCCGTCCGCGCCAACGGACAACGATACCGTCTGGTTCGCCGGGAACTCCGCCCAGTCCCACAGCACCGGTCGCAGGCCGAGCTGCCGCAGGCCCCAGTCCACTGCGCTCGCGTGCAGGTCAGCGCGTGGCGCCACAATCAGGATCTTGTTCATGCCGCTCATCCCTTCATCGATTAGAAATGACTTGTCTTGCCCGGTCATCGAAAATCATGTGCATCAGCCGCTTGCGGATGGCGGCAGCCCCGAACGCCACTGGCGACGCCAGCGTCAGGTCGGCCGGATCGATCACCACCAGCGCCGGGAACCCGCCGATGCGCAGCCGCCGGGCCAGGTGGCCGCCGGTGTCCAGCAAGTGCCCCGCCTCGCCGCCGCCACCGCCCCTTTCCAGCACCAACAAGGGAAAGCGGAAGTGGGAGCGAAACGGCAAGAACTCGGCCTTGACGGTGTCGCACTCCCCGCAGCCCGGCAGCGTCAGCAACAGCGCGAGCGGGCCGTCGTCACGCGGCAGCTCGCCAAGCGTGACCATGCGCCCTTCCTGCGTTTGCCCCAGCTGCAGGGCGGCATCGAGCGTGCACTGCACCAGCGGTTCCGGCACGACGACGGGCGCACCCTTCGGCAGCGGCTTGTCGCCTCGCGCAGTCCCGAATGCGGCGGCCACCAGCAACAGCAGCGCCGCGAGCACGCATGCCGCCCCGGCCCACCAGGCCGCTGCCCCGCCGCCGTGGCCCGCCGTCGCCGCCAGCAGCACGCCGCCCAGCACGAGGCCGGCGCGGAATCGGTTGCGTTGGCCGTGCAGTCCCCGGTTCAACAGGCCGAAGCAGCGGCACACCGGGTTGCGGCGCAGCCGTTCGGCTGCCCAGCCGCCGGTGCCGATCCCCAACGCCAGCACACCGCACACCACCTCTGCTGGCGCCCATGGCAGCAAACCCAGGCCGGCCAGCGCGAAATCCACGGCCGCCCTGGCGCACAGAGACCGAACGGCGCCGGTGCAACCGAGCAGTTTGCCGAGCCAGGCAAGTGCAAAGATGGCAAACACCATGGCGTGCGCGGCGCCGTTCACCAGGGCGGCGACGTTCATCCGGCTGTCTCCAGGACCGGCGCCGGGGCGGCGGCGTCGTTGCCGGGCGCCTGCAGGAAGTCGCGCACCACGGCCCCCTCCCACAGTTCGACCACGCGCTCGGCGGTCGCGATGGTCTCGCGCCGGTGCGCGACGAGCACGCGCGTGAGCGACAGCGCGCGGATCGCCTCGTTCACGCCGCGCTCGTTGTCGGTATCGAGGTGGCTTGTGGCCTCATCCAGGAACAGGATGCGCGGCCGCTTGTACAGCGCGCGCGCCAGCAGCACCCGCTGCTTCTGCCCGCCCGACAGGCTCGCGCCCATGTCCCCGATCAGGGTCTGGTAGCCCATCGGCATGGCAGCCAGGTCGGCCGCGATGTGGGCCGCGCGCGCGCACTGCGCCGCCCATTCCATGTCGACCTGCTTATCAAAGAAGCAGATGTTCTCCATCACCGTGCCGGCGAACAGGTGGTCGTCCTGCATCACCGCGCCCACGTTGGCGCGGTAGCGGCGCGCGCCGAAGCGGGCCAAAGGGACGCCACCGACGAGGATCTCGCCACGGGTCGGCGTGAGGATGCCGATCAGCAGTTTCAGCAAGGTCGTCTTGCCGCAGCCCGAGGCGCCCACGATCGCCACCGACTGCCCGGGCACGATCGTCAGGGTGACCCCGCGCAGCACCCACGGGTCGGCGTCCGAGTAACGGAACCAGACGTCGCGCAGCTCGATGGGCAGCTCGCGGTCCTCCTGCGCCGGCCCATGCACGTCGTCCGGCTCGCGCGGCGACAACACGATGTCGGCCAGCCGTTCCCCTTGCAGGGACAGCATGCGCAGGTCCTGGATCTTGTCCACCAGCGCGTAGGCACGCTGGGTGAAGGTCATCTTGTACGCGAGGAAGGCATACAGCATCCCGACCGAAAACTGCCCTCCCAGCACCAGCCGCGCGCCGAGCCAGACCACCACGACGTTCTCAAGGCCGCCGAGGAATTTGCTGGCCGACTGGAACAGCAGGTTCAGCTTGTCGGTGCGGATGTTGCGGTTGATGCTGGCGGCGGCCGCGTTGAGCCAGCGCGCGTGCCGCACCGGTTCGTGGTTGGCCAGCTTGATCGCCTGGATGCCGCGGATCGATTCGAGGAACAGGGTCTGCTCGCTGGCCTTGAAGGCAAGCTGCTCCTCGGTGGCGTCGCGCAGCGCGAGGTACAGCGCGCTGCGCATGGCCAAATAGATTGCAACCGCCGCCAGCACGACCGCCGTCAGGGCCGGGCTGTACACAAACAGGACCGCCAGCGCCGCCACGGCCATCACGCTGTCGAGGACGGTTTCGACGAATTTCCCGGACAGGGTATCGCGGATCGAATGGATGGCATTGAAGCGCGACTGCACGTCGCCCAGGTGGCGCTTTTCGAAGTACGACAGCGGCAGGTGCAACAGGTGCGCGAAGATGTTCGACACCCACTGCAGGTTCAGGTGGTTGCCGACATACAGCACCATCCACGAGCGCGCCGCACTCAGCGCGGACTGGATCAGGACCAGCAACCCGAACCCCAGCGCCAGCGTGACCAGCATGTCGGCCGAACCGGATGCCAGCGGGCCGTCGACCACGGCCTGCAGGAACAGCGGCGAGAGCAGCGCGATCAGTTCGAGCGCCACCGCGAGCGCGAACACCTGCGCGATCGCCGGGCGCAGCCCGACCGCGCGCGTCACCAGTTCCGACAGGCGCAGGCGCTGCCGCAGGGCGCGCGGCGCGAAACCGGCGGCGGGCGCCAGCTCCATCGCCGCGCCTGTGAAGGCGGCCGACACTTCCGCCGCCGGCACGCGCACCTTGCCACGCGCCGGATCGTGCAGCTCGACCCCGAGCAGCCTGCCGCGCAGGTCGGTGCGCACCCGCGTGAGCACCACGAAATGGCTCATGTTCCAGTGCAGGATGCACGGCGTGCGCAGGTGCGCAAGGTCGTCCAGTTCGACCTTGATGGCGCGCGCCGACAGGTGCAGCGCAGCCGCGATCTCGACCAGGTGCCTGAAACTGGCGCCGCGCAGGCTGAACGAGAAGCGCTGCCGCAGGCTCAGCAGGTCGATGTCGTGGCCGTGGTAGCCGGCCACCATGGCCATGCACGCCAGGCCGCACTCCGCCGCTTCGCCCTGCAGGATGACCGGCAGGCGGCGCCCGCCAAATTCCAGGCGCGGCAGGTGATCGAAGGCTCTCACATCGCCTCCCGCGCGCGCGCCAGCGGCAGCAACAGCCATTGCATGAGGGTCTTGCGCTCCTGCGGGAACGATGCCGTTACCTCCATCCCGGCGCGCAGCGGACAGCGCGCGCCATCGACCAGCATGTCCTGCGCCGGCAGTCTGACCCGCACCCGGTAGCGCGGCGCCTGGTCGGATTGGCTTGGCGCCAGGTCTTGCCGGGCCAACTCCGCGCCGCCGAGCGCGCTGCGCGACACCTGGGTCACCACGCCGCGCAGGCGCGCGCCGAACTGGTTGGCGAACGCCCCCACCTGCAAGTCCACCGGGTCGCCTTCGCGCACGAAGCCGATCGCCCTGGACGGCAGCAGCAGCTGCGCTTCCAGCCGCGCGCCCTGCGGCAGCAGCGTCAGCAGGGTGTCGCCGTCGACCCGCTGGCCCGGTTCGGCCAGCACCGCGCCAACCGTTGCCGCCGCCGGCGCGATCACCGCGATGTGGCCAGTGGCCTCCTGCTCGGCCTGCATGCGGCGCGCCTCCAGCGTCTCGCGTTCGAGCTGCGAGCGAGCCACGCCGGCCCGGCTGTCTGCACCCGCCAGCTCGGCCCTGGCGCCGGCGAGGTCGCGCTCCAGCCCGAGCCGCGTGCGCAGCAGCGATTGCACCCGGGAGCGCTGGTCGAGCACCTCGTCGTATTTTTGCTGCAGGCCAATCGGCGACAGGAAACCATCCTGGCGCGCCTGCACGTAGCGCTGGTACTGGGCCTCGCGGGCGCCAAGACGTTCGCGCTCGACGGCCAGTTCGGCATCCAGTTGCGCCACCTCGTCCTGCAGGCCGCGCACCCGCGCCGCCAGCCCGGCGCGCTCTTGCCGGGCGGCGGCCGCGGTCCCCTGCACTTCCTGGCCCAGCAGCTGCTCGCGCGCCCTGACCGTTTCCAGCGTGCGCGCCGCAACCCCTGCCGCGCCGGGACCGGCATCGGGCAGGTAAGCGACCTCGGACGAGATCACGTACAGCAGCTGGCCGGCCCGCACCCGCTCGCCCTCGCGCACCAGGCGCTGGAGCACGACGCCGGCGCGCGGCGACTGCACCTTGAGCAGGCCGGCGTCCGGCGCCAGCGTGCCGTCCGCCGCAACCCGGCGCGTGAACTGGGCCTGGCACGCGAAGGCCAGCGCGGCTGCCGCGACCGCGACCCCGAACCACGCGGCCAGGCGCAGGGACAACGGCTGCACCAGCAGCACTTCGCCCATCCAGCCCTGCTCGGGCTGCTGCAAGGCTTCGGCGCGAAACAGGGTCTTACGCATCGTTTCCCCGCACACGGCCAGGGTGCGGCTGCGCGAACTTTTGACGAACAACCATGCCAACTCCTTCTCCGGCGGCGCCGGGCCAAAATGTAAATTCTGGAAAAAGACGTTGCCGTATTGGTGCCAAACGACAAGTGGAGGATAGCCACGTGGGGGACGCGAAATTGCAACAAAATTCAAGACAACTGTCACACGGCGTCACAATGATTCAGTGAATGATGTGAGTTTGTTGCTTTTGTGTAATTGCAATAGGCAGTTTCAGAGTGAAGGAACCACTCCCCCCTTCGCGGAGGGGAAATTGCTTTCGCTGGCTGGGGTGGGCGGGTGACCGCGTATCGTCGTTCTTCTTCCTGAAGATCAAAGCCGCGTTTGCCGGCAGTCCGTGACGAACCATTTTTTGCCCGCTGCCGCGGCCGGCACGAACGCGGCGTCGCGCGCCGTGCGCGGGCTTTGGTGTAGGATTGGCCTCCCTTTACGTTCCCATCACAGAAACATGGCCACAACCGGCACCACCGCCCGCTCCGTCACCGATTACGACTGGTCGTCCACCCGCCTCGGCAGCCCCGCCGCCTGGCCGCTGCCGCTGCGCGTGGCCGCCGACCTGCTGTTCAACTCTCCCCTGCCGGCGCTGCTGGCCTGGGGGCCGGAGCCGCTGGTGCTGTTCAACGAAGCTTATGGCGCGCTGGCCGGCCCCGGCTACGGCCGGGCGCCGGGCGGCAACGTCCCGCCCGTGATGCCGCCGCCGCTGGCCGCCGCGCGCGAGGCAATGGAGCGCGCGCTGCGTGGCGAGCCGGCGCTGCAGCCGCGCGCCGCCCTGGTATTCGTGCGCGCCGGCGGCCGCGCCGAGGAAACCCGCGACCTTTATCTCACGCCGCTGCGCGACGCCGAGGGCGGCATCGGTGGCGTGCTGTGCACGCTGGCGCCGGCCAGCGGCGAGCCGGCAGCGCCGGAGCCGGAGGGCGCCCTGCGCGTGCTGGTCGTCGAGGACAACCTCGACGCGCAATACCTGGTGTGCGAGATGCTGCGCGCCTTCGGCTACGAGGCCGACGGGGTCGGCCACCCGAACGATGCCCTGGCGCGTCTTGCAGCCGGGCATTACGACGTGCTGTTCTCCGACGTCAGCCTGCCCGGCATGTCCGGCGTCGAGCTGGCGCGCGAGGCGCTCGCCGGCCAGCCCGGCATCCAGGTCATCTTTGCCTCCGGCTACGGCGACACCCTGCTGCGCCACCTCGACTTTCCCTACCTGTCGCTGCAAAAACCCTACGAGATCGACCAGTTGCAGGGCGCGTTGGCGCAGGTCGAACGGGCGCGCCGCACGCCGCGCTAGCCGGTCAACCGTGTGGGGGGCCAGCGGCGTGCTGGGCTAGAATCGGCCAATGCGCCGGCCGCGCCATCCCTGCTGGAGGGCCGCGGCGCCCACAGAGAACAGCACGATGCCCGCAAAACAGATCACTGGCGCCGTTGCGCGCCCCCCTCCCCCACCGTCACTTGCCACCGCGCGCGCGTGCACGGAGGCGCCCGGGTGAACGAGCAACGCAAGGTATCCCGGCCCGACCAGCCCGAGGGCATGGTGGGCGCGCGCCGCCGCGCCGAGCAAGGCGTGGTTGCCGCCCAGGAGGCGCTGCGCGCCGCCAACGCCCGCATCGAGGGCATGCTCGAAAGCCTGACCGACGGCATCTGCGCGGTGGGCCACGACTGGCGCCTCACCTACCTCAATGGCCGCGCGATCGAGATGCTGGCCGCGCCCGATGCCTCGCGCGCCACACTGCTCGGCAGCGCGCTGTGGGACGAATTTCCCGAGCTGGCGCAAGGCCCGTTCGGCGCCGCCTGCCGCCGCGCCATGCAGGCCGGCGCAACGGTCAGCGAAGAGTTCTTTTACCCGCGCATCAACGGCTGGCTGGGCGTGCGCATTTTCCCGTCCAGCGAAGGCCTGACAATCTATGTACAGGACATCACCCAACGCAAGGCCGACCAGCAGGCCCTCATCGACGGCAATGCGCGCCTGCAGCTGGCCCTGTCGGCGGGCGGGCTGGGCGACTGGCACTGGGATGCCGCCACCGACCAGGTGACGCTGGGCGCGCGTGCCGCGGCCATGTTCGACCTGCCGGCCGATACCTCGATCGCCTGGGCGGCGCTGCGCGAGCGGCTGGACGAGCCGGACCGCGAGCAGGTGCGGCGCGCCTTCCTGCACGCCTTCGCCAGCCATTCCGAGGTCAACCTCGAATGCCGGCTGCGCCCGGACGGCGGCACGCGCTGGATCGCGCTGGTGGGCCGCGCCGACTACGACCCGGCCGCGCGCGAGAACGTGCTCGGCATCACCGGCGTGGTGCAGGACATCACGGTGCGCAAGAACGCCGAGGACACGCTGCGCCAGAGCGAGGAAGTGCTGCGCGCGCTGGCCAACACGATTCCGCAACTGGCATTCATGGCGCGCGCCGATGGTGCGATGGTCTGGTTCAACGAGCGCTGGTACGAATACACCGGCACCTCGCCCGACGACGTGTGCGGCTGGGGCTGGGAGCGGCTGGTCGAGCCTGACGCGCTGCCTGCCGTGCTGGAACACTGGCAGGCGTGCCTTGCCAGCGGCGAACCGTTCGAAATCGAATACCCGATCCGCGGCGCCGACGGCCAGTACCGCTGGTTTCTCTCGCGCGCCAACCCGGTACGCGACCTGCACGGGCGCGTGTCGCGCTGGTTCGGCACCGACACCGACGTGGACGAGGTCAAGCGCGCCGAGCGCGCGCTGCGCGAGGAGTCGCACGTGCTCGAGCTGCTCAACAGCACTGGCGCGGCGCTGGCCTCCACCCGCGACCTGCGCTCGCTGCTGCAGACCGCCACCGACGCCGCCGCCGGCATCGCCGGTGCGCGCTTCGGCGCCTTCTTCTACCACGGCCCGGCCGGCGACGGCCGCCTGTTCACGCTGTACACCATGTCCGGCGCCACCCCCGCCCGGTTCGAGAGCTTCGGCGAGCACCAGGCCACCGCGCTGTTCGGCCCCAGCCTGTCCGCGACCGGGCCGGTACGCTCGGTCGACATCGCGCACGAGCCGCGCGACGCCGGCCAGCAGCCCTATTTCGGCCTGGCGGTCGGCCATCCGGCGGTGCGCAGCTACCTGGCCGTGCCGGTGATCGCGCGCTCGGGCGAGGTCCTGGGCAGCATGTTCTTCGGCCACCCCGAGCCGGGCGTGTTCAGCGAGCGCACCGAACGCATCGTGGCCGGCATCGCCGCCCAGGCCGCGATCGCCATCGACAACACGCGCCTGTACGAGTCCGCGCAGCAAGCGGCGGATGAGCGCAAGGTGCTGCTCGAGCGCGAGCGCGAGGCGCGCACCGAAGCCGAGCGCACCAGCCAGATGAAGGACGAATTCCTGGCCACGCTGTCGCACGAGCTGCGCACCCCGCTGTCGGCGATCCTCGGCTGGGCCCAGGTGCTGCGCCGCGCCAGCCGCGACGGCGCCGACCTGCAGCGCGGCCTGCAGACCATCGAGCGCAACGCGCGCGCCCAGGCCCAGCTGATCGAGGACCTGCTCGACATGAGCCGCATCACCTCGGGCAAGGTGCTGCTCGACATCCAGCCCCTGAACCCGGCCGTCTTCATCGACGCCGCCATCGAGACCGTGCGCCCGGCGGCCCAGGCCAAGGGCATCCGCCTCGAGCGCCGCTACGACAAGGACGCGGGGCTGGTCGCGGGCGATCCGGCGCGCATGCAGCAGGTGGTGTGGAACCTCTTGTCCAACGCAATCAAGTTCACGCCCAAGGGCGGCCAGGTCACGGTGCGCCTGGCTCGCCGCGACGGCCACGTGGACATCAGCGTCAGCGACACCGGCCTTGGCATCAGGCCCGAATTCATCACCCACGTGTTCGAGCGCTTCCGCCAGGCCGACGCCTCCACCACGCGCCGCCACGGCGGCCTGGGACTGGGCCTGTCCATCGTCAAGAACCTGGTCGAGCAGCACGGCGGGCTGGTGCGCGCCGAAAGCGCCGGCGAAGGGCTGGGCGCGCGCTTCACCATCGAACTGCCGGTGGCGCCGCCAAAGACGCCGAACCAGCGCTTCGGGCGCAACCCGGTGCCGCAGCCGGCGCCGCAGGCGCACGAGATGGCGGTGCGCGACCTGACCGGCGTGGACGTGCTGGTGGTGGACGACGACCGCGACGCGCGCGACCTGATGGCGCGCATCCTGGCCGACTGCCACGCCACGGTGCGCACCGCGTCCGGCGCGCGCGAGGCATTCGCCATGCTGGGCCAAGCCCTGCCCGACATCCTGGTCAGCGACCTGGGCATGCCCGAGGTGGACGGCTTCGAACTGCTGCAGTGGGTGCGCGGGCTCGGTCGCGAGCACGGCGGCAACCTGCCGGCCATTGCATTGACCGCGTTCGCGCACTCCGAGGACCGCCTGCGTGCGCTTGAAGCGGGATTTTCGGCCCACATCTCCAAACCGGTCGAACCGAGCGAGCTGATTGCCGCCGTGGCCGGCATCGTCGGCCCGTCCGCCCCGCTCGTCGCCGGCAAGCGCGGGGCGCGGCCAGGGCATGCGTGACGCAGTCATTCATGTTCCTACCCCCGCACGCGGCGCTGTCCTACAAGAAATTCCCCCCCGTTTGCTAGACTAGCGCAGATGGGTAAGACGGGGTTCAACCTGGAACTCGAACCCCTGGAAGAGAAATCGCATGCCGAGCAGACAAGACATCCTGAACGCAAAGATCCTCATCGTGGACGACTCGCCCGACAATATCGAGCTGATGGAAGAGATATTGCGCGAGGAGGGCTACACGTGCGTCAGCTCGACCATGGAACCGGAGCAGGTATGCCCGCTGCACCGTGAGCACAACTACGACCTGATCCTGCTCGACCTGCAGATGCCGGGCCTGAACGGGTTCCAGGTCATGAAGGGGCTCAAGGAAATCGAACAGGGCGGCTACCTGCCGGTGCTGGCGCTGACCGCGCAGCCGAGCTTCAAGATCGCCGCGCTGGAAGCGGGCGCGCGCGACTTCATCAGCAAGCCGTTCGACCTGCTGGAAGTGCACAAGCGCATCCACAACATGCTGGAAGTGCGCCTGCTGTACAAGGAGCTGGCGCAGTACAGCCGCGCCCAGCAGGAACTGGCGCTGCACGACGCCCTGACCGGGCTGCCGAACCGGCGCCTGCTCGAAGACCGCATCGAAACAGCCCTGCAGCACGCCGCGCGCAGCCACGCCAAGGCGGCGATCATGTATCTCGACCTGGACGGCTTCAAGGCCATCAACGACACCTATGGCCACGCCTACGGCGACGAGATCCTGAAGATGGTCTCGCAGCGCCTGCTGTCGTCCTCGCGCAAGGAAGACACGGTGGCACGGCTGGGCGGCGACGAGTTCATGGTGGTGCTGGGCGAGGTGCACAGCCTGGCCGACGCGATGGGACCGGCCGCCAAGCTGGTCGAAGTGCTCAATGAGCCGTTCTTCATCAACGACCTGACCTTGCGGCTGTCAACCTCGATCGGCATCAGCCTGTACCCGGACGATGCCGAGACGGTGGACGCCTTGATCAGCATTGCCGACTACGCGCTGTACGAAGCCAAACGCAGCGGCAAGAACCGCTTCTGCACCACTGCCGCCTCGCGCCAGCCGGCCAAGCTGGCGCAGCCGAGCAGCCAGGAGCTGGCGCCGCACCGCTGAAGGCAGCGTGCCCCCGCCCCCCAGCTGCCCAACATCGCCACAAGCGTCGTCCCGGCGAAGGCCGGGACCCATGCTGAGGCTGCGTACCGTTGGCCTGCATTTCGACCGCGCAGCTTATCCATGGGTCCCGGCCTTCGCCGCGACGACGTTCCAAGACTTACTCAAAAAATGGGCAGGCGCCGCTCACCCCTAATGCTCTTCCTTGCGCACCTGTGCATGCTGCAGCGCCGGCTCGCCCACCACCGCCTCGTTGTTGGCCTCGATCGCCGCGGCATTCTGGTGGTCGGTGCTGGCCTCCACCATCTCGGGCGGCACCTCGATCCGGGTCACGCTCGAGGCCACCGCCAGCGGATCGCTGGCCGGGAAGGTCATCTCGACCGCGTCATCGATCAGCACTTCCTCGGCCACCTCCTTCGGCGTTTCCATCTCGCACGCGGCCAGCTGCTTGATCGCTTCCGCCATCTTGACGATCTTCAGCCCGCCCAGTTCACCGATGGTGTTCACCCCGAACGCCATGCGCAGGGCCTGCGCCTGCTCCAGTGTCACGCCGTCCAGCGCGGTCAGCGGGGAATTGACGAGGTCGCGCAGGCATTTGTCGCGAAATTCGTCCTTGACGATGCTATTGATGTTCATTTTTGTCCTTTCAAGAATGGCCCATGTTCTCCATAGACACGGTCGAACCGGACACGTTCCGACTATCCCACAAGCGCCCGCGCCGGGTATGTGCGGCAGCGTACGGTCGGGGGCGCGCACGATAACTTTTTTGCAAATATCGCTGTCGTGTTATGATGGTTTGTTGCAACGCGGGCGTGTTTTGTTTCAGCAATTTTTCAAAGCTCTGCTATGCTTTTCACAAAACGCCAGCGACTTTTTACGCCTCAGCAGAAACATCGTGCCGAAATCCGACAAACCGAAAATCCTCGTCGTCAACGATGACCCCGCGAGCTTGCTGGCCCTGACCAGCCTCCTCGACCAATGGGCGGACGAGACCGGCTACACGGTGGTGTCCGCGCGTTCCGGACAGGAAGCCCTGCGCCAGGTGCTGCTGCACGACTTTGCCGTCATCCTGCTCGACGTGAACATGCCCGGCATGGACGGCTTCGAAACCGCGGAGGCGATCCACCAGCGCGCGCGCTCGGCCGACATCCCGATCATCTTCGTGACCGCCTTTTTGGCCGACGAGATCGACCGGCTCAAGGCCTACCAGCGCGGCGCCGTCGATTTCCTGTTCACCCCGGTGATTCCGCAGATCCTGCAGGCCAAGGTCTCGGTGTTCGTTGCGCTGGCCAACAAGAACGAGCAGCTCAGGCGCCAGGCCGACAAGCTGTCGCAGCGCACCTCCGAGCTGACGGCGACCAACCGCCAGCTGGTGCGCGAAATGGAAGAGCGCCGCGCGGCCGAGCGCAAAAGCCACGCCAAGGACGAATTCCTGGCCATGCTCGGCCACGAGCTGCGCAACCCGCTGTCGGCCATTTCGAGCGCCGCCGCCCTGCTCGGCCTGCCCGGCTCGCACGCCGAAAGCAACGCCCGCGCCCGCGTCATCATCCAGCGCCAGACCCAGCACCTGTCGCGCATCGTGGACGACCTGCTCGATTTGTCGCGCGCCATGTCAGGCAAGATTTTGCTGTCGAAGAAGGCCCTCGATCTGTCCACGCTGGTCTCGACCTGCCTGGACACCTTCCGCGCCACCGGCCGCACCGCCGGCTACCGCATCAACGTCGAGCTGGAACCGGGCTGGGTCGAGGGCGACGCCACGCGCCTCGAGCAGGTGACCTCGAACCTGATCGACAACGCGCTCAAGTACACGCCGGCCGGTGGCAGCATCGACATCGCGGTGTCCTGCGACAAGGACAACGTGGTGCTGGCCGTCAGCGACACCGGCGTGGGCATCGGCCCGGAGCTGCTGCCGCATGTGTTCGACGTGTTCGTGCAGGGCACGATCTCGATCGACCGCGCACAAGGGGGCCTGGGCATCGGCCTGTCGCTGGTGCGTCGCCTGGTCGAGCTGCACGGCGGCAGCGTCAACGCGCACAGCGACGGCAACAGCAACGGCAGCAGGTTCGAGATCCGGCTGCCGCGCATCGCCGCGGCCGTGCAGGCTGCGCCCGCGCCGCGCCGTCACCAGCCCGAGGCCACCAGGCCGACCGTGCTGCTGATCGAGGATAACGAGGATGGCCGCGAAATGATGGCCACCATGCTCGACGCCTACCACTACCCGGTGCGCCAGGCCGGCGACGGGCTGGAAGGCGTGGCCGCCGCCACCGCCGAGCCGCCCGATGTCGCGCTGGTGGACATCGGCCTGCCCGGCATCGACGGCTATGAAGTGGCGCGCCGCCTGCGCGAGCATCCCGCCACCCGCAACATGCGCCTGATCGCGCTCACCGGCTACGGGCTGGAAGAAGACCAGAAGCGCGTACTGGAAGCCGGCTTCGACCTGCACCTGGTCAAGCCGGTGGACATTCGCCTGCTGCTCGACGCGCTCGGCGAGCAGGCCACCGCGCGGCCGAGCGTGCGCCCGGCTGCCTGAGGCATCAGCGCGTCGTCTTCAGCTCCTGCTTGCGCTGGGCCATTTCCTCGCCCAGCGCCGCCAGGTCCAGGCCGCCCTTCCTGGCCATCGGGAACATCTCCTTTTCCTCTTCCTCGACGTGGTGCTCCACCTGCTCCGACAGCACCTTGACCTTGGCGTCGTACAGCTCGTCGCCCGGGTCCATCTCCTGAATCTGCGCGATCAGGTCCTTGGCCGAGGCGTGTTCGACCAGCGCCTCGTCCAGCTTGTCCTCGGCTTCGTCGACCGCCTCGCGCACGGCCGGGTAGAAAATCTCTTCCTCGATCGCCGTGTGCAGGATCAGCGCTTCGCAGATCTGGTCGGCGAGCTTCTTCTTGCTCACCTTGGCACGGTCGGTCATCTGTTCGAACTGCTCGAACATCTGCTTCACTTCACGGTGCTCCGCGGTGAGCATGGCAATGGCGTCCTGGTTGGCGCTGGCTTTGGTGGTCATACGAGCTCCCTTGCTTTCGTTGATTGAATGGCGCAAGCTCAAGGGTGGCGGCAAATGCGGCCGCGGTATGTGCGCGGACTCACAGTTGCGCGCGCGCCGCCGTCCGGACAGCTGATGTATGATCCCGGAAACATTACCGACGAACGATGACCAACGTCCCCGCCCCGACCACGGAACTGGAACAGCAGCTCGCCGCCCGCGTGGCCGAGCTGACCGAGCTGCTCGGCCACCTGGCCAACTGCTGGGATGAAGAGCGGCGCCAGCTCGCGCGCCAGCTGCACGACAACCTCGGCTCGTCGATGACCGCGCTGACCATGCACCTGGGCCTGCTCGCGCAGCAGCTGCCGGCCGAAGGCAAGGCACGCGACCGCGCCGCGCAGATGAAGCAACTGCTCACGACGATCATCGAAACGAACCGCACGATGCAGCTCGCGCTGTGGAACGACAAGCTCGAATTCCTCGGCATCAAGGCGGCGCTGACGGAACTGGCGAACGGCTTTGGCGCCGCTCACGGCATCGCCACGCGCGCGAGCCTGCCGGACGACGATGTGCAGTGCACACGCGAACAAGGCGTGCTCCTGCTGCGCTGCGCCGAGGAAGGGCTGCGCAACGCGGCCGCCCACGCCAGCGCGAGCCAGGCCGAGCTGATTCTCGACGACGACGGCGAGCAGGCGATGCTGACCGTGCGCGACAACGGCCACGGCCCGCGCCCGGACGCCTTGCTCGACCTTCGCTGCCACGACCTGCGCCTGCTGCGCGAGCGCGCCCGCCTGTTGGGCGGCACGCTCACGCTGGCGGCCCATCCCGATGGCGGCGCCGCGCTGACGCTAACGCTGCCACATTGCCACGACCGCACGGCCTGAGCCGCCATTTCCGCGCCCTCAAACAGCGTCGTCCCGGCGAAGGCCGGGACCCATAACCCGCTTCCGAATTCGGATACTCGGCATGGGTCCCGGCCTGCGCCGGGACGACGGTTTTACTAGCAGAGCCGACTCAGTGCAGCTTGACCAGCGGCGTGGTGCGCCGGATCAGGAAGCGCGCCACCGCCAGCACCGCGGTGCGCACCGAGCCCAGCACGGCCTGGTGATGCAGCAAGTGCAGGCTCAGGTACATCATGCGCGCGACGAAGCCTTCGACGAACCACGAGGCGCCTCGCAGCGCCCCCATCAGGCTCCCGACCGTGGTGGTATGCCCGAGCGAGACCAGCGAGCCGTAATCGCGATAACGGTAAGGCGCCTCCTGCGCGGCCTTGCCCTGCGCGCGCCGCACGAAGGTCGTGCGCAGGTAATCGGCCTGCTGGTGCGCCGCCTGCGCGCGCGGCGGCACCGGCTTGCCATTGCCGTCCACGCAGGCCGCGCAGTCGCCCAGCGCGTACACGTCCGGCACGCCCTTGACCCGCAGGTGCCCGTCCACCTCGACCTGGCCGCCGCGATTGGTCGGCAGGCCCAGCGTGCCAAGGAACTCGGGCGCGCGAATGCCCGCGGCCCACACGCACAGGTCGGCGGGATAGGTGTTGCCCTTCCCGTCGTGTATCTTGTCCTTCTCGATGCTAGTCACGCGGCAGTCGGTCACCACCTGGATGGCGCGCTTTTTCAGCAGCCGCAACGCCGCGTTCGACACGCGCTCGGGCAGCGGCGCCAGGATGCGCGGCGCCCCTTCGAGCAGCGTGATGTGCACGTCGCGCCGCGCCTGCAGGTGCGAAAAGCCATACACCGCGTACACGCCGGACGCCTCGCGCAGCTCGGCTGCCAGCTCGACGCCGGTGGCCCCGCCGCCGATGATGACCACGTCCAGCCCGCTCTTCCGGCCTTCCTCGAGATGCTCGTCCGCGCTCGCCAGCAGGCGCAGCAGCTTGAGCCGGAAGCGCTCGGCGTCCTCGGTGGCGTTCAGAGAGATCGTGTGTTCGCGTGCGCCCGGCACGCCGAAGTAGTTGGAGGTGCTGCCCACTGCCAGCACCAGCGCGCCGTAGCCGATGTGCCGCTCCGGCAGCACTTCCTCGCCCCCGCCACTGACGGGGCCGACGGTGATGCGCTTGCCGGCGCTGTCCAGGCCGGTCATCGCGCCAAGGATGAAGGTGAAGCCGTTGTCATGCCCCAGCATCTGGTACGACAGGCCCTCCTGGTGGATGTCGAGGGTGCCCGCCGCCACCTCGTGCAGCGACGGCTTCCAGATGTGGTACAGGCGGCTGTCGACCAGCGCCACCTTCGACGGCCCGAGCCTGCGCCCGAGCTTGCATGCCAGCTCCAGCCCGCCGGCGCCACCGCCTACGATCACGATCTCGCTCTGCAAACCTGCCTCCCGTTCCACTACCCCGCCGGGGCGAACAGGACAAGTCTACACCGGGACCCGGGCGGCTGCCGGATGCGCGATACTCCCAAGCAACGTCGTCCCGGCGAAAGCCGGGACCCAGAGGCCGCGTGAATGCACGCTCAGCATGGGGCCCGGCCTGCGCCGGGACGACGTATTCAGGATTGCGATGCTATTCAGTGCCCGCGGCCGTGCCCGTTTCCGTGGCCGTTGCCATGGCCCTCGCCGTGGCCGCGCCCATGCTCCTCGCGCCACTCGCCGCGGTCATCGTCGCGCCATTCCGGCGCACGCACCACGCGCGGTTCGGGCCGGTAATGCACTTCGCGGTAGTGCGGCACGTAGGTGCGCTCGTACCAGTCGTCAGTCACGAAGTACACCGGGCGCCCGCAGGCGTTGTAGCGGCCGCAGAAGCGCGACCAGTGCTTACGGTGGCCGGGCGGCACGCGCAGGTACACCGGCTGGGCGACGTAGCGCGGCGCCTGCTGGATGATGATCGGGCGCTCGTACACCAGCGCCGGCGGCGGCGCGTCGCCGATGTTGATTTGGCCGTAGAAGCCAGGCTGGCCGATCGTGACGCTCACGTTGGTCTGCGCCAGGGCGGGAACGGATGCTGCCACCAGGGCAGCTGCGGCGATCAGGGATTTCATGTTTTCCTCACAAGGACAATGTGCGCGAAGTTTAACAAATGCAACGTTTAATTCCGTGCGCTGTTACACACATTCACATGTTGCGGAACAAACTCATGAAAGCCTGGCTGACCGTCAGCATCTCGGGGCGGCTCTTCAGCCGGATGCGCCCGCGCCCGGCTTCGTCTCGTGCGACGGAAGCGACCGCGCGCATGTTCACGATGGTCGAGCGATGCACCTGGCGGAACATGGCCGGGTCCAGCACCGCGAGCAACTCGCGCAGCGGCGTGCGCAGCAGCGCTTCGCCGTCGGCGGTCATCACGACCGTGTACTTGGCGTCGGACTGGAAGTACACCACGTCCTCCACCATGATGAGGCGCGTCTCCTGTCCCCGGCTGGCGGTGATCCATGCCAGCGGCGGCGCCTTGGCCGGGGCCGAATGGCCGAGCTGGCGCAGCAGGGTGTCGAGCAGCCGGGGATCGGGACCGCCCTGCCCCATGCGCGCGCGCAGGCGCGTGAGCGTGGCGGCCAGCCGCTCGGGCGCGACGGGCTTGAGCAGGTAGTCCACCGCGCCGCGCTCGAACGCGTCCAGCGCATGCTGCTCGTACGCGGTCACGAACACCACCTGGGTTTGCGGGCTCGCCTCGGCCAGCGCCGCCGCCACTTCCAGGCCCGAAATGCCAGGCATGCGAATGTCGAGGAAGGCGAACTGCGGCTGGTGCTCGGCGATCGCCTCCAGCGCACTGGCGCCGTCCTCGCACACGGCCACCAGGTCCAGGTCGGGCGCGGCCTCGCGCAGCCGGGCCACCAGCTCGGCGCGCAGCAGCGCCTCGTCCTCCGCTACCACGCATTTAAGCATGCGCCGCCTCCTGAGCGATCTGGTATGGCACGGTGATGGTCGCCGCCACGCCGCTGGGGAAGTTCGAGCCGATGGCAAAGGTGGCGCGCTCGCCGTATTCCAGCCGCAGGCGCTCGCGCACGTTGGCAAGGCCGATGCCGCTGCCGCCAGTGTGGCCGGTCAGCCCCATGCCGTCGTCGGCCACCGTCACCGACAGCGCTGCGCCCTGCACCCGTGCCAGCACCCAGACCGTCCCGCCGCCCGGTTTTGGCTCCAGCCCGTGCTTGATGGCGTTTTCCACCAGCGTCTGCAGCATCATCGACGGGAACGGATGGCGCGCCAGCGTCGCCTCCACCTGCACCTGCGCGCTCAGGCGCTCGCCCATGCGGATCTTGAGGATGTCCAGGTAGGCCTGGGTGCGCTCCAGCTCCTGCCCCAGCGTGGACATGCCGTCGCCCGCACGCGGCAGCGAATGGCGCAGGTACTGGATCAGGTTGCCGAGCATCTTGTCGGCCAGCGGCGGGTCGCTGCGCGTGAGCAGCTGGGCGTTGGCGAGCGTGTTGTACAGGAAGTGCGGCTCGACCTGGGCCTGCAGCAGGTTCAGGCGCGCCACCGCGATCTCCTTTTCGGCCACCGTGTCGCGCACGCTGGCCTGCTCGCCACGGCGGCGCTCGGCCACGCGGCGCGTGATCGCGCGGCCGATCGCCTCCGCGTTTTCCAGGTTGGTGCCGTGATCGACCAGGAACCAGTCGGTCCAGGCGGCGCGCGCCGGTTCGCACACCAGCATCGCGGTGCCGGTGTCGCCGTTGGGCGTCACCGTCACCAGCACCTGGTTGCGCCCGCTGTGCGCGTTGCCGTAGGGGTCGAAGCGTTTGATCTTGCCGCGCACCTGCAGGCTGTCGCGCGCGCTGTCGATCACCAGCGAACCAGGCAGTTCGCGAATGGCCGCGTCCACCAGGTCGAACGCCTCGCCGGCCTCGAACGGGATCTCGATCTGGCGGCGCTGGCGCGCCGCGAGCTTGTCGAAGTCCACCGCGCCGGCGACCAGGCGCACCCGCCGCACGTGCGAAAACGCGACCGAGACGACCACCAGCGCCAGCGCGAACCCGCCGAGCACGGCGTAGCCGCCGAAGTTGACCGCGTAGCGGAACACCGTTTGGCCCAGCGCGACGGCAACGACCAGGTAAGCCACCATCCAGGACAGCAGCAGCCGGAAAATGAAAAGTGTGGCTGAAATCATAATGAACTCAAATGTAGTGGGAGTGCTTCCACCTTAGCAACCCCTTTCTTCGCAGTGGGCACCGGTGCGACAAAGGCCCGCCGGCGCCGACGAAGTGCCCCCGGCTTACCCCGAAAGCGGCTTGGACGCCACAGGTTGCTGCACAAAGATCGTCACAGGCAGGGTCTGCGGATAAAATGCCGCACAGTCATATATTTCACATTTGAAAGGTCAACCGATGTTCCCGAAACACAAAGCGCTCGTCCTGGCCGCCGTGCTGGCCACCGCCGCCTCGGCGCAGGCCCAGGTTGCCGTGACCGCCGATGCCGGCACCACCGGCGCCGGCCTGCACCTGGTGGTGCCGATGGAGACCTACCTGAACGGCCGCTTCGGCGCCAACTACTTCAAGCACGACATGACCAAGCGTTCGGGCATGATCGACTACGACCTGAAGGGCAAGCTGCAGACCATCGACGTCCTGTTCGACTGGTACCTGCGCGAGAACAGCAGCTTCCACCTGACCGGCGGCCTGGTGTACAACGGCACCAATTTCGATGCCCATGCCAAGGCTGACCCGCTGGGCGGCTTCACCATCAACGGCAAAAACTACACGGCAGCGGACGTTGGCGTGCTGAACGGCACGGTCAAGTTCCGCAAGGCGGCACCCTACCTCGGCATTGGCTGGGGCAACCCGCTGGCCGCCGACAAGCGCCTGCAGTTCAACGCCGACCTGGGCGCCTACTACCAGGGCAAGGCCAACGTGCACTTGGCCAGCCTGGGTTGCGCCACCTCGCAGACGGTGTGCAAGGCACTGGCCTCCGACGTCGCCGCCGAGCAGGCCCGCCTGGCGGGCGACACCTCATCGTACAAGGTGTACCCGGTGCTGCGCGCCAGCATCTCCTACCGTTTCTGAACGCTGCGCCGCGGCGCGCGCCACCCGGCTATGATGGTTCTTCATCCGGAGGAACCATCATGATCCTTCCATTTTCGCGGTGGTGCGCGCTGGCCCTGGCCTGCCTGCTGGCGGCCGGGTGCAAGGACAGGCACGAGCCGGTCAAGCCGACCGTGCCCGTGCCGGCCGCATCGGCCCACGCCTGAACACCGCAGCATTTTCCGCCCGAGCAAGGTAAACTGTCGCCTTTTTACGCGCCAGGCACCCTCATGTCGTTTGCTTCCCTTGGCCTGATCGAGCAGATCGCCGGCACCCTCGCATCGCTCGGCTACAAGGCCCCCACCGCCGTCCAGGCGCAAGCCATTCCCGCCGTGCTCGCGGGACGCGACGTGATGGCTGCCGCCCAGACCGGCACCGGCAAGACCGCCGGCTTTGCCGTGCCGCTCTTGCAGCGGCTGGTGATGAATGGCGGCCAGGCGAGCAGCAACGCGACCCGCGCGCTGGTGCTGGTGCCCACGCGCGAGCTGGCCGAACAGGTGCACGACAGCGTGCGCGCGTACGGCGCCGGCCTGCCGCTGCGCACCCTGGTGGCTTACGGCGGCGTGAGCATCAACCCGCAGATGATGAAGCTGCGCCGCGGCGTGGACCTGCTGGTGGCCACGCCCGGCCGCCTGCTCGACCTGCACGCCAAGAACGCGCTCAAGCTGAACCAGGTGCAGACGCTGGTGCTGGACGAAGCCGACCGCATGCTCGACCTGGGCTTTGCGCGCGAACTCGACGCGATCCTGATGGCGCTGCCGAAACAACGCCAGACCCTGCTGTTCTCGGCCACCTTTTCCGATCCGATCCGCGCGCTGGCCGCCAAACTGCTGCGCGACCCGGTCAGCGTCGAGGCCGCGCCGCGCAACACCACGGTCAAGGCGATCCGCCAATGGGTGGTCCCGGTGGACAAGAAGCGCAAGACCGAGCTTTTTCTGCACCTGATGAAAAAGCACGGCTGGCCGCAGGTGCTGGCCTTTGCCAGGACGCGCAAGGGCGTCGATGAGCTGGTGGGCCTGCTGTCCGCCAAGCGCATCAGCGTCGATTCCATCCACGGCGACAAGCCGCAGCCGGCGCGCCTGCGCGCACTCGAGCGCTTCAAGGCCGGCCAGGTCAACGTGCTGGTGGCGACCGACGTGGCCGCGCGCGGCCTGGACATCGAGGAGCTGCCGGTGGTCGTCAACTTCGACCTGCCGATCGTGGCCGAGGACTACGTGCACCGCACCGGCCGCACCGGCCGCGCCGGCGCCTCGGGCGAGGCGGTGTCGCTGGTGTGCGCCGACGAGGTGCAGCAGCTTGCGGCCATCGAACAGCTGACGAAGCAAACCCTCAAGCGGGTCGAGGAAGCCGGTTTCGAGCCGGACCACCGCGTCCCGGAAACGAATTCCAGCGGCCAGGTGCTGAAGAAGCCGAAAAAGCCGAAAAAGCCGAAGGGCGACGCGCAGGTCGTGAGCGTGGACGTGCGCTTTCGCCGCTGAGGACCGGGCGTATCCCGTCCCCTAAGCCAATTGCCGCGCTGGCGCGCAAGCGGCGGCTTGCGGACTGTATTCGCGCATGATGGTCCCGATCGTGCCGCGTTCGGCCAGCCGCCCGAGCGCATCGACCACCGCCGGATCGAGGTGCGAGCCGGCCTGGGAACGCAGCAGCTCCAGCGCCGCCTCGACGCTCCACGGCTCCTTGTACGGGCGGCGCGAGGTCAGCGCGTCGAACATGTCGGCGACGCGCACGATGCGCGCGGACAGCGGAATCTGCTCGCCTTTCAAGCCCTTCGGGTAGCCGCTGCCGTCGATGCTCTCGTGGTGGCCCACCGCGATCTCGCGCGCCATCTCGTAGAACGGGTTCTCGCCGAGGATGCGCAGGCCATATTCGGGATGGCGCTTCATGACGTCCCACTCGTCGGCGGTGAGCTTGCCCGGCTTCTTCAGGATCTCGTCGGGGATGTACAGCTTGCCCACGTCGTGCAGGATGCTCATGACGCCCATGTGGTGCGCCGCGTCCTGTCCCAGCCCCAGCTCGGTGGCCAGCGCCTGCGTGAAATACTGCACCCGCTGCACATGAAAGCCGGTGTCGAGGTCCTTGCCCTCGCAGGCCACCGACAGCATCGAGACCGCATCGAGATAGGCGCGTTCGAGGTTGCGGTTGGCGTCCTGCAGGCGGCGCCCCAGGCTCAGGCTTTCGAGCGCGCGCACGACCGTCAGGCGCAGGTTCTCGGGCTCCCATGGCTTGGTGATGTACTTGTAGATGCCCGCTTCGTTCACGCAGCGCACCAGCGACTCCATGTCCGAATAGCCGGTCAGCAGGATGCGGATCGCTTCCGGCTGCTGCTCCATTGCGAACTTGAGCACCTCGTCGCCGGTCACGTCCGGCATGCGCTGGTCCGAGATCACAAGGTCGATTTTCTCCGTGCGCAGCAGTTCGATCCCGGCCGCGCCGGAAGCGGCGGTGAAGATGCGGTATTCGCGGCGGAATGCGCGCGACAGGCTGTCGAGGATGTCCGGCTCGTCGTCGACAAACAGCAGCTTGAACTTATCGTTATCCATGGCTCCGGGTCTCCTGGTGAATCGTTTCGGTCTTCAGTGGGCGCATGCGGATCGCCACGGTGAACGTGGTGCCCGTGCCCGGCTCGCTGCGCACGTCGATGCGCCCGCCGTGCTTCTCGACGATCCCGTACGAGATCGACAAACCCAGCCCCGTCCCTTCCCCGACCTTTTTCGTGGTGAAGAAAGGGTCGAATATCTTGTCGATCAGGTCCGGCGGTATGCCTTTGCCGCTGTCGGCGATGCTCACGCGAGCGAAATCGCCATCGCGCCAGGTGGCGATGTGCAGCGTGCCCGGCCCGTCCATCGCCTGCAAGGCGTTGTAGATGACGTTCATGAACACCTGGTTGATCTGGCCCGCGAAGCACAAGACCGGTTCGTTCAAGCGATAGTTCTTGCTGACGGCGATGCGGTTCTTGATCTGGTGATGCAGCAGCGCCAGCGTATCGTCGATGCCGTCCTCCAGCCGCACGCTTTTCAGTTCCGCCTCGTCCAGGCGCGAGAAGCTGCGCAGCGAGCTGACGATCTCCTTGATGCGCGCGGCGCCGGACTTACCGCTACGGATGATCTTGACGGTGTCCTCCCTGATGAAGTCCAGGTCGGCAGCCCTGATCCGCTCCTCGACCATGGCCTTTTGCGCCGGGTCCGCTGCCTGCCGCATCGTATCGATCAGCGCCAGCAGCTCGCCGGTGTATTCCTCCAGGTGCGGGAAGTTCGCGTAAATGAAGCCGATCGGATTGTTCAGCTCATGGGCCACGCCAGCCACCAGCTGGCCCAGCGACGCCATCTTCTCCGATTGCACCAGCTGCCCCTGCGTCGCCTTCAGGTTGGCGAGCGCGCTACTGAGCTCCAGGTTGGCCGCCTCCAGCGCGGCGGTGCGTTCGCTGACGCGCTGTTCCAGCGTCTTGTTCAGCATGCCCAGCTCCGCAAGGGCGCGCTCGCGCTCGCTCGAGATGCGTTGCAGGTTGCCCGCCATGGCGTTGAAGGACACCGCGAGCGTCCCCAGTTCGTCGCGACCGCTCACCTGCGCCCGCGCCGACAGGTCGCCCGAACTGGTGATCTGCGATACGACGCTGGTGAGCGACTGGACCGGTTCGGTGAGGCGGCGCGACAACCAGCGTACCGCCAGCATGATCGGCAACGCCAGCAGCAAGCCCAGGACAACCAGCTTGACGGCGACCGCCCGGATCGGCTGCTCGGCGACGTCCCCGTCCTTGAGCGCGGCGACGCGCCAGTCGTTGAGCAGCTTGCTCGCCCCGGATGAATAGCCGGCGACAAAGCGCCCGGCGCCGGCCTGGACCTGCGCCGGCCGCTGCGCCAGGCGCGCCAGCGCCGCTTCGTCGAGTGCCAGCCCGCCCGCGTACAGCAGGGACGGCGGCGCCGCCTTGTAGAGCACGATGGCGTGGCCGCTGGCCGCGAGCATCGTCTCGATGGCGGACCATGGCAGGGTCACCACCAGCGTGCCGAGCTTGAAGTTGGATGCGAAGCTGGCCTTGATCGGCACGCTCAATGCCAGCACCCGCCCTTGCCCCAGCGGGTCGCGGTGCGCGTCGATCAGCGCCGGCTCGCTTGCGCGCGGGCGCCATACCTGCGGCAGGGCCGCCTCGGGGTGAACCGGCGCGGATGCCGCCACCAGCCGGTCCTGCGAGTCAAACGCGTAGATGTCCCCGGCCAGGCCGTATTGCGACTTGAGACTTTCAAGCGTGCGCGTCACGCGCTTGTCCACGTCGCCCGAGACCAGGTCGTTCATCACCTCGAGATGGGACCATGCCTGCAGGTTGGTCGCGACCGCTTGCAGGTGGTTGGCCGCCAGTTCAACCTTCTGGTCCGCCAGGCGCGTCAGGGCCGCGGCCTCGGCCTGCATCATCGCCGTGCGCACGCTGGTGAACACGACGACTGCCGTCAGCAGATATGTGACGAAAAAAATGCCCGCGAACGAGGCCAGCAGCTTGCGTCCGATCGACCAGGAGAGCCAGTTCATCATGGGACGCGCGCCAGCACCTTGACGTTCTTCGGCGCGACGGTCGCGCTGATGTAGCCGACCGCGCCCGGCACCTTCTGCACGAAAGCGAGCACCGCCTGGTCGGACTCCTGAACGATGGGCGGCACCTTGCCCTTGAAGTGCATCTGGTTCCAGAATGCCGCCAGTGCGTTGGGGCTCTGCCGCAGCACGGTGGCGGAGAACCGCATGCGCTCGGCGCTTTGCGCCTCGCGGTTGACCGGAACGATGATGTCGCCGCCGCGCCATTCGGGCGTCTTGAGCAGGTAGATGGCGGACAGCGCCTCGAAGCTCAGGGTCGATACCGGCACGTTCGGATGCGCGATCACCAGCAGTTCGTCGGCACTGGCGCCAGCGCCGAGCAGCGCGAGAAAGAGGCACAGGAAGCGTCGCATGGCGCCTCCTAGAACAGAACCGCCAGCGATGCCTGCACCCCGGTGCGCAGGTCGAGCACCGCACCGGACTGCTTGACATACTCCAGCTTCCAGACGACCGATGGTTGCTGGCGGAAGGAGATGCCGGCCAGCGCATTGCGCGAGCCGGAGCGCACACCGCGATCGGCGAAATGCTCGTAACGCGCCAGCACCGACCAGCGTTCGTCCAGCGCATAGCTGCCGAGCAGGTAGGCGCCCCACTCGCGGTCTCGCACGCGCGCCGGGTTGACGCCGCTGATCCGGATATGGGTTGCCTCGGTCTCGAGCTGCAGTCGCCCCAAGGTCTGGCGCGCATTGACGCCGGCCAGCCATTGCGCATCGCCCGTATTGCGCACGCGCGCGTGCTGCACCGACAGGCCGATCTTGTCGGTCAGCCCGGTCGCCCAATTGAGGTGGACGCCGGCCACGTCCTGGTATTCGCGCTCGCTCGGGCGTGGACGCAGTTCGCCGCCGGGTTGCCAGTAGAGGTTGACCTCGGGCTTGTTCTCATCGTTGGGCGCGTACTGGAGTGCCGCGCCGGACGTGTACTCGGGAAAGCCGCGCCGTGTCGTCAACGGCCGCGTCACCGTGGGAACGAGCGGCGCGGCGTGGATGCTGTTCCACTCTCCGACCGGACTCAACATTTTGCCGGCGCGCAGCGTCAGCTCCGGCGTCAGGTGGATGTCGTTGTAGAGGCGCTCGAGCACGAAACGCGGGTGGTTGTCGCCCAGCAGGTGGCCATGCTCCTTCCAGAGCGTCGCGCCGCTGAATTCGGCTTCAAAGAAGGGGTTGAGGTAGCGGTTCAACCGCGCCCCCATGAACAGGCTGATGTCGTCCACGACCAGCTGGCGCTCGCCGCCGCGCACGTTCTCCCCGACCAGGTTGAGATATCCTGCAATATTGACCGGCCCGGCCGTGTAGCCTTCGCCGATGTTGTAATTGCCGGCCCGCGCCGCTCCCCCTGCGGATGCAGCCAGCCAGATGCCAGCCGCCAAGCAAATTTTTCCCGCCTTCATATTCTTGATTTTTTATAATTTCCTACATTCTACGCCAGCCGGCATGTGGCCCCCCATTTGTGCAATCGACGCTTGCCGATTTAGCTACACTAGCACCTGGGCAATCAAGAACTGGAATGGGTGATGCAGGACGAGAACGGGCAACCAACCGACGCCAAGGAAGGCTCGCGCAAGGTTATCTACGCGGCAATTTTGGCGAACCTGGGAATCGCTGCCGCCAAATTCGTCGTGGCCCTGGTGACCGGCAGCGCGGCGATGCTGGCCGAAGGCATTCACTCGGCCGTGGACACCGGCAACGAACTATTGCTGCTCGTCGGTGAAAAAATGAGCACGCTGCCACCCACGCCGCGCCATCCCTTCGGTTATGGCAAGGCCATCTATTTCTGGGCGCTGATCGTGGCGCTGTCCGTCTTCACGCTCGGCGGCGGCCTGTCGATCTACCACGGCGTGCACGCGCTGCGCCATCCGGAGCCGATCGGCGACCCGTTCTGGAACTACGTGGTGCTGGCCATCGCGGCCGGCTTCGAAGCGTACAGCTGGAATGTCTCGCGCAAGGAACTGAACGAAGTGCGCCGCCCGGGCGCGAGCCTGTGGCAAACGGTTCGGTCGAGCAAGAATGCGTCGGTGTTCACCGTCTTCATCGAGGATACCGCGGCGCTGGCTGGCCTTGCCATTGCCGCGACCGGCATTGCGCTCAGCCAGCTCCTTAACACCCCGTGGCTTGACCCGGCCGCCTCGGTGGCGGTGGGCCTGCTGCTGCTCGGCGCGGCCGTCACCCTGGCACGCGAGACCGGCGGCCTGCTGGTCGGCGAAGGCATCGGGCGCGAGCAGACCGGAAAATTGCGCGAGATCTTCCGCACCGACCCCAGCATCATGACCGTTGGCAGATTGCTGACCATGCAACTTGGCCCGGACGAGGTCTTGCTCAACGCGGCCGTGCAGTTCAAGCGCGGCATGACCATCGACGAGGTGGAGGACGCGATCGAGCGGCTGGAAGCCAAGGTGCGCGACGTCTATCCGGCCATCCAGCACATCTACTTCAAATCGGCAGGACTGGGGGCCGGCTAGTGCTACCACAGTCGCGCCCATGCTAAAATGATCTAGTGAATGTAATCCTGCGATCGCTGATACTGTGGCTGGCGTTGCTGGCGGTGCCCTTCCAGGGCTTCGCCTCGGCAACGATGATGCCGTGCGCGCATTCGTCGGGCCATTCTTCACCCGCCACGCATGCCATGCAGGGCCACGCCGACTGCAAGATGGCCGCCCATCATGGCGAGGCGGGCAAAGCGGCGTCGCAAGACTGCAAGGGCAAGACCGCCCACCACGACGGCAAGTGCAGCAATTGTTCCTTCTGCTGTGTGGGCGCCGCCCTCGCCGCCCAAGCCTTGTCCACCGCCGCGCCTCACGCGCCGGTGACCACCGCGATTCCCTTCGCCGACGGCCACGTGCCGACGGTCGACCCCGAACACCCCGAACGACCTCCCCGGTTCGCGCGCGCCTGATTCGTCCCGGCCTGCCTTGGTGCGGCCGGTTTCAGTGTCGCATTTGAACCGAGGATTCCATGACATCCTTTACTACCTTTGGCCGCGCGGCCGCTTGCGTCGCTTTCGGCGTCGCCACGCTGGCCCATGCCGCCGACGGCAACAAACAGCCCGATCCGGCCAACCCGAACGCGCCTGTCCCGCCGACGCCCTATGTGAGCGCGGTCCCAACCGGCAAGCCGCAAGCGCCGGCGGCAAGCCCTGACAAGAACTGGAAGGCGCTGAACCAGAGCGTTGGCGCGCTCAACTCGATGATGTTGACGATGGGCGCCCCCGAGCCGGCCGCGCCGCAGCCCGCCCACCAACACCATCAGCACCACGAAGGAATGAAGCAATGACCAAGATCCTGCTGCGACCGCTTGCTGCCGCCGCCGTGCTTGCCGTTCTTTCCGGCTGTGCCAGCGTTACGCCGGATGGCGGCTTTGGCCAGGTGGCCGCGACCACCAAGGCGCGCATCGGCCACGAACCGCGCATCGTGCGCACCGACGATGACAAGCGCGACATCGCCAATACAGTCCAGTCGATCCTGCGCCAGCCGCTTGGCGCCAACGATGCCGTGCGCATTGCGCTATTGAACAATCCCGGCCTGCAAACCACCTACTGGGAAGTTGGTATCGCGCAGGCCGACCTGGCCCAGGCAAGCCGCTTGCCGAACCCGTCGCTCGACTTCAAGCGCACCCGGGCCGGCGGCGACATCGAAATCGAACGCACCTTCACCGTCAACCTGATCGGCGCGCTGACCCTGCCGCTGGCATCGCGACTGGAGAGCCGGCGCTACGAGCAGGTCAGGCTGCTGGTCGGCGCCGCGATCGAACGCCAGGCCGCCGAGACACGCCGCGCCTGGTACGAGGCGGTCGCTGCCCAGCAGGGCGTGGCGTACGCGCGCCAGGTAAACAAGGCGGCCGAAGCCAGTGCCGAGCTGTCCGCCCGCATGGCGCAAGCCGGCAATGCCAGCCAGCTCGACCTGGCCCGCGAGCAGGCCTTCCAGGCCGAGGCCGCGGCTGCCGTGGTGCGCGCCGAACGCCAGGCCCTGGGGGCGCGCGAACGGCTCACGCGCCTCCTGGGCCTGTGGGGCGAGAACGCCAGCTACGCGCTGCCGGACCGGCTGCCCGACCTGCCGGCCGCGCCGGCCGAGCTGAACGACATCGAACGCATGGCCATCAGCCAGCGGCTCGACATCCAGGCCGCCCGTGCGGAGGCGCAGGCCACCGCCTCGGCGCTGGGCCTGACCAAAACGACGCGCTTCATCAACGTGCTCGACCTGGGCTACGTGCGCAACACCGGCAGCGACCTGCCGACCTCGCGCGGCTACGAAATCTCGCTCGAACTGCCGCTGTTCGACTGGGGCGGCGCCCGCGTGGCGCGCGCCGAAGCGATCTACATGCAGTCGGTGAACCGCGTTGCCGAGGCCGCCGTCAACGCGCGCAGCGAAGCGCGCGAAGCCTACCTGGGCTACCGCTCGTCGTACGACCTGGCGCGCCACTACCGGGACGACGTGATCCCGCTGCGCAAGAAGATCTCGGGTGAAGTCCTGCTGCGCTACAACGGCATGCTCGCCTCCACCTTTGAACTGCTGGCCGACGCACGCGAGCAGGCCGGTGCGGTGAACGCCTACATCGATGCGCTCAAAGACTTCTGGGTCGCCCACGCCACGCTCGAAGCGTCCCTGGGTGCGCAGGTTGGCAACCACGACATGAACAAGGAACACAAGCAATGACATCCCGCAGATCATTCCTGGCTGGCGCCGGCGTCGCGATGGTAGGCGCCTCGGCGATCAGCAAGGCTGGCGCCGCATCGCTGCCCGAAGCACCGGTCCAGTCCTCGGCCGCCACCATGCCGCCACAGGCGCCGTCCAGCGGCCGCCCCTACAACCCGGTCGTCACCCTGAACGGCTGGAGCCTGCCGTGGCGCATGAAGGACGGCGTCAAGGAATTCCACCTGGTCGCCGAGCCGGTCGTGCGCGAACTGGCGCCCGGCATGAAGGCCAACCTGTGGGGCTACAACGGCCAGAGCCCGGGCCCGACCATCGAGGTGGTCGAGGGCGACCGCGTGCGCATTTTCGTCACCAACAAGCTCCCCGAACACACCAGCATCCACTGGCACGGCCAACTGCTGCCCTCGGGCATGGATGGCGTCACCGGCCTGAGCCAGCCCGGCATCGCGCCCGGCAAGACCTTCGTGTACGAGTTCGTGGCCAGGCATGCCGGCACCTTCATGTACCATCCGCACGCCGACGAGATGAACCAGATGGCGATGGGCATGATGGGCTTCTGGGTCACGCACCCGAAGGACCCGCGCCAGCACGCGGTGGACCGCGACTTCGTGTTCCTGCTGTCGGCCTACGACATCGACCCCGGCAGCTACACGCCGCGCACCAACACCATGACCGAGTTCAACCTGTGGACCTTCAACAGCCGCGTCTTCCCGGGCATCGATCCGATGGTGGTGCGCAAGGACGAGCGCGTGCGCATCCGCGTGGGCAACCTGACCATGACCAACCACCCGATGCACGTGCACGGGCACCGGTTCGAAGTGACCTGCACCGATGGCGGCTTCGTCCCGCCGGGCGCGCGCTGGCCGGAGGTGACGGCGGACGTCGCCGTGGGCCAGATGCGGGCGATCGAATTCATCGCGGACAATCCCGGCGACTGGGCATTCCACTGCCACAAGTCGCACCATACGATGAACGCGATGGGCCACCAGGTGCCGAACCTGATCGGCGTGGACCACCGTGGCGTGGCGAAGAAGATCAACGACCTGATCCCCGGCTACATGGTGATGGGCGAGAAAGGCGGTTCGATGGGTGGCATGCAGATGCCGCTACCGGAAAACACCTTGCCGATGATGGCTGGCCAGGGGCCGTTCGGCGGCGTCGAAATGGGCGGCATGTTCACCGTACTGAAGGTGCGCGAAGGCCTGGCGCGCGGCGACTACAAGGACCCGGGCTGGTACAAGAACCCGCCGGGGACGCTGGCACGCGAGTGGACGGGCGAGTTGCCGGAGGCGCCGCGGGCCAAGGCCGGCGGTTCGGAAAGCGACACCGTGCTCACGGTGAGAAGGCCCGGCGAGCACCACGGGCACTGATCTTCCAAGCAAAAGGGGCTCCGGCGCAAACCGGAGCCCCATGTTCATCGTAGGGTGGGCAGGTCTTCCTGCCCACGCGTTCAACTCAGGTTGAATGAGCAGCGATGCTGGCCGTATCTGGACGCGTGGGCAGGAAACCTGCCCACCCTACCGCATCAGGCGGCTTTCTTTTCGAGGACCGGATAGCCCGCCTCATCGATCGCAGCCGCGATCTCGTCGATGCCAGCGCCGCTGTCCACGCGGACCTTTTTCGACGCCAGGTCGATCTCCACCTTGGCCGCGTCGTCCACATCCTTCACCGACTTGGTCACGCGGCTCACGCAGTGGCCGCAGGTCATGCCGTCTACCGTCAATTCATACATGCTTCGTTCTCCTGGTTGGGTTGAAGTTGATTGTTCTACCTGCGCCACCGGGGCAGGCTTCCAGCGCCGCAGCAGCAGCGCATTGCTCACCACGCTCACCGAGCTCAGCGCCATGGCCGCGCCCGCGATCACGGGATTGAGCATTCCGAACGCGGCCAGCGGAATGCCGACCACGTTGTACACAAAGGCCCAGCCGAGGTTCTGCCGGATCTTGCGGTAGGTGCGGTGCGAAATGTCGATCGCGTCCGCCACCAGCGCCGGGTCGCCACGCATGAGCGTGATGCCGGCCGTGTGCATCGCCACGTCGGTGCCGCTGGCCATGGCAATGCCCACGTCGGCCGCCGCCAGCGCGGGCGCGTCGTTGATGCCGTCGCCCACCATTGCAACCTTCTTGCCGGACGCCATCGACTCGGTGACGACGCGGGCCTTGTCGCCCGGCAGCACTTCGGCCACGTACGATTGCAGTCCCAGCGCCTTGGCCACCGCTCGCGCGCTGCCCTGGTTGTCGCCGGTGAGCATCATCGCCCCGACACCCATCTGCGCCAGGCGCTGCACGGCGAGCGATGCGGACGGCTTGACGCGGTCGCCAAAGGCCACCAGTCCAAGGATGTGCACGCCGGCGCCATCCTTGGCGGCCAGCCAGGACACCGTGCGGCCTGACTCTTCGTGGCGCCTGGCCGCGCTGGCAAACGGGCCGGTCGCGGCACCGAGTTCCTGCATCAGGCGCAGGTTGCCCAGGTACAGTGTCTGCTCGCCCGACCGGGCCTGCACGCCGCGCCCCGGCAAGGCCGAGGCCTCGCTGGCCTGCGGCAGGAGCAGGCCGCGCTCACGCGCCGCATCCACCACCGCCTTGGCCAGCGGGTGGTCACTGTACTGTTGCACGGCCCAGGCCAGCTCCAGCACGCGATTCGGCTCATCGCCCTCCACTGCCACCACCTGCGGCTTGCCCTCGGTGAGCGTGCCGGTCTTATCGAACACGACCAGCTTGACGGCGTGCGCGGTTTCCAGCGCCTCCGCGTCCTTGATCAGGATGCCGTGGCGCGCCGCCGCGCCGGTGCCCACCATGATCGAAGTCGGCGTGGCCAGGCCCAGCGCGCACGGGCAGGCGATCACCTGCACCGCGACCGCGTTGAGCAGCGCCTGCTGCCAGTCGCCGGTGGCAAAACCCCAGCCCAGCAGCGTTACCAGCGAAATGAGCAGCACCACCGGCACGAACACGGCGCTCACCTTGTCCACCAGCCGCTGGATCGGGGCCTTGACCGCCTGCGCATCCTCGACCAGCCTGATGATCTGCGACAGCATCGAGTCCGCGCCCACCGCGGTCGCCTCGACCAGCAGCATGCCCTCGCCGTTGACCGCGCCGCCGGTGACCTGGTCGCCCGGCCGCTTTGCCACCGGCAAGCTCTCGCCGGTCAGCAGCGACTCGTCCAGATGGCTGGCGCCCTCGATCACCTTGCCGTCCGCCGGCACCCGTTCGCCGGGACGCACCACCAGCACGTCGCCGGTGCGCACCTGCTCCTGCGGCACCATCACGTCGCTGCCGTTACGGCGCACGATCGCCTCGGTCGTCTTGAGCGACTCCAGCGCGCGGATCGCCTCCACCGTCTGGCGCTTGGCGCGGCCTTCCAGCCACTTGCCGAGCAAGACCAGCGTGATCACCACCGCCGAGGACTCGAAGTACAGGTGCGCCATGCCTTGGCCCCAGTGCTTGACCAGCAGGTAGACCGACAGCCCGTACGCGGCGCTGGTGCCGATTGCGACCAGCAAGTCCATATTGCCGCTGAAAGCGCGCAGTGCCTTCCAGCCGGCGCGGTAAAAGCGCGCGCCGAGCCAGAACTGGACCGGGGTGGCGAGCACCAATTGCAGCCAGCCCGGCAGCATCCAGTCGGCGCCGAACAGCTGGCCGAACATGGGAATCACCAGCGGCAGGCTGAGCAAGGCCGAGGCGGCGACCGGCCACCACGACGGCAGGCCGGACGGCTGCGCCGGGGCGGCGGCCGGCTGCGCGCGGTTCACCGGCACGGCCTCGTAGCCGGCCTTCTCCACGGCCGCCACCAGCGCCTGCGGGTCGATGCCCGCTCCCGCATGCACGGCGGCCTTCTCGGTTGCGAGGTTGACGGTGGCGTCGGTCACGCCCGGCACCGCCCTGAGCGCCTTTTCCACGCGCGCCACGCATGACGCGCACGTCATGCCGACGATGCCGAAATCCAGTTCAACGGTCTGGGTTGTATTGCCTGAGTCCTGCATGTGCCCTCCTCATAGGATAAGCACAGGATAAGGCTTTCCATCGTGGGAAGGTCAAGCCCCCCCGCCAGGCGGGCGCAAGGGACGCAGCGGGCGCAGCTGGTAGCGCATGTCGGTGCGCTCGGCCGGCGCAGGCTCATCGAGCATGAAACTGTCCAGCCCAAGGCGCGTCCGCTCGCTCCCGCCCAGCTGTACCGGCCGCGCCTCTCCGGCCCGCAGCACCAGTGCGACCGTGTACACCAGCGTGGGCACGCCGAACAGGCACAGCATCTTTTCGAGCGCGACCGCGCCTGTCCGGCCGGGCAGGAAGCGCTCGTAGGCCGCGCGGTCCAGCGGGCCGATCCGAACCCGCACGTGCAGGTCGGGCCGCCAGCTGCGCGCCCCGGCCACGGCGGTGTCGCCCAGCGCCGCATTGGCCAGGCCAAGGCAGGTCTGCTCGCCTGGCGCCATCACGTCCCAGTAGTCGGCCATTTCCTCGACCGCGAGCGGCACGCCGAGGTAACTCGACAGGATGCGCGCCAGCACCCTGGATGACAGCGGCCGCTGCTGGATCAGCCCGGCGTAGTACGCCACCGCGTCGTCGCACAGCCCGTCCGTGTTCTGCAGCGCGCTGCCGGGGTAAAAGCCCGCCAGCGCTAGCAGCAGGGGCTCGAAGCCGTCGCGCCCGTCCGCAACCGCATGCTCGACCCGGTATTTGCGCCAGCTTTCATAGAACAACGCGAGCATGCGGTTCGACAGCAGGTCGAGGAAGGCGCGCGGCGCCTCGTCCTGCTGGCCCGACTGCCACGCCACGACCCGTTCGGTGAAGTGCGCGGGCAAGGCGCCGTGCGTGCCCAGCATGCCCATGAAGGTAGGCGTGATGTGCAACTGGCCGCCGGACTCGTCCTCCCCGCGCAGCAGCGCCACCGTTTCGATTTCACTTGCCGGAAAGCCGAGCGACACGCTGTTCCGAAAACGCAGGTGGCGTTCGAGCGCCTGCCCAGCCGGCACACCCTGCTGCGCAAACCAAAGAAGCGCCAGCCGCACCGCCTGGAAAAAGCCGAATTGCTCCGGCTCGCGCAGCAGGCGCTCGATCACGCTCTCGTGTTCTCGGCCGTGCGCGGCGGGCATGCGACGATTTCCTGTCCGGTCTGTTCCGACACCAGAGTGAGCTGGGTGAAGCAGTTGAGCTGCGCATTGAGCGCGAAGAATCTGTCCATCACCTGCGCGAACACGTACAGACTGCTGCCGACGAAGGCTTCCTCGTCCACCGTCATGCGGACCGCGATGCCCGGCATGAGCGTGGACGCGGGCAAGGTCTTCACCCACGCCCGCACCGCGCCGTGCTCCAGCCCGACGATGCCGTTGACCTGCCGCTGCGAGATCGGCGTGCGCACCAGGTCGTACAGCGCGAGCATCTTCTGGAAGTCGCCCAACCCGGCATTGGTGAGCTGCGCGTGGTTGAGCGCCAGGTGCGTGACCAGCCGCCAGTGCGCCCCGTTCCCGCTGGCGAAGCGGTAGCTCGGCGTGGGCCGGCGCAGCATACGGATCGGATAGGCGCCGGCCAGCCCGTCGGCGCGCAAATCGCCTTCCGGATGGCCGTAGCGCAGCTGCGATGGCAGGTCGCGGTTGGTGCAGGTCAGTTCGGTGGACAGCGTGGCGCCGGCGGCGGCGGTCGGGCTGAATTCGGCGTCGATGAGCGAGATGCGCAGCTCGTGGCCCGGGCTGACCGCCGCAGTGGCGTCGTCGCGCCGGGTCAGCCAGTAGTTGCGGGACGCGTTGTGTGCCGTGTCGTGGCGCACCGCATACAGCGGGCTGAAGTCCGTCACGCGGCCACCGCCGGCGCCCTCGCGCACCAGGCGCACCTGGTCCACGCTGTAGATTTCGTATGCGCCCGCGTGCGCCACGTCCGCGACCAGCGCGTAGTCCGCGCTCGTGTGCGACAGCTGGACCGGCACGCCCGCCTTGTCGAACAGGTTGATGACCGGAGTGCAGCCGGGCAGCAGGTTCTTATGCGCCAGCGGCGCGAGCAGCCGCGCGCCCACCGAGTCGGCAGGCACGCCGGACAGCGCCAAATGCAGCGTGAAGCGCTGGCAGCGGGCCGGCAGCAACGGCAGCAGCTCGGCAAGCTGCAGGTCGATGAAGTGGAATTTCTCGGGATAGACGAAGTACTCGGCGAGCAGCCGGAACGCCGGGTGCGAGCGCGCCGGCAACGGGATCATCGCGTCGTCATCGGCAAAGCCGGCAAGGCGCAGCGGCACGCGCTCGAGCCGGGCCCAGCTCGCGCCCGGCTCGCTCTGCAGGTACGCGCAAGCGGTGCGCATGAACAGCGCATCGATGAGCGCCGCGCGCAGCGAGGGCTCGCCATCCACGAACAGGCGCAGCGTACCGGCGCAATCGGGCGTCATGTGCGACGCCGGATTGGTGCAGGCGAACGTCATGCTGATGCACCCACTGACGCCGCGCGGCAGGCGCAGTGAGCGCGGTGCGTTCACCATCGACGAAAACCCGGCCTGCACCACCGCCAGCGCGCCCGGCGTGACGTCGTACACCGTGCGGAACTGGCAGATGGTGTGCTCGACCGCGCTCGCGCGCAATGCCGTGCCGCGGGGCAGCGTAGCCAGCTGCCCTGCCTCGCCCGCGGACACCTGCGCGACCGAATACGAAGGCATCGGCCGCAGATAGTGCGGGTACAGGCTTTCCAGCAGCGCCTCGGTGAACTTGGGGTAGTCGTCGTCCAGCCGCTTCCTGATGCGCGCACTGAGCAGCGCCACCGACTGGATCAGCCGCGCGACGCTCGGGTCTTCGTAGTTGTCGCCGGCAAGGTGCAGGTCGCTGGCTGGCTTGGGAAAGCGGTTGCGAAACTCACGGGCATACTGGCCGAACAGGCCCAGCTCCTCTTCAAAATAGCGCAAAAGCTCGTCCATCGGCCGCCCCGCCCCAGATTGCTGATGACCAAGTCCGATGCTCCCACGCCGCCCCGCCCTCCACGTTGACCGCTGTCAATTTGCCTGTTATCGGCCGTAGCGTGGGCGGGTCTGCCGCCCACGCGTTCACCCTACGGCCGCACACCCGCGACGCCCGGCTCCAGTCCGCCGGTCACCGCTGGCTCGTGCACCTCGCGCTGGAACGCCGCCTTGTACAGCACCCCGGCCAGCGCCCCGCCGATGAGTGGGGCCACCCAGAACATCCACAGCTGCATCACTGCCCAGCCGCCCACGAACAGCGCCGGCCCGGTGCTGCGCGCCGGGTTGACCGACGTATTCGTGACCGGGATGCTGATCAGGTGAACCAGCGTGAGCGCCAGCCCCACCGCAATGCCGGCGAACCCGACCGGCGCCCGCGCATGTGTCGCGCCCAGGATCACCAGCACGAACATGAAAGTCATCACCACCTCGCACAGGAACGCCGACTCCAGCGAATAGCCGCCAGGCGAGTGCGCCGCGTAGCCGTTGGCCGCCAGCCCCGACGCCTGCAGGTCGAAGCCCGGCTGCCCGCTCGCGATCAGGTACACGATGCCGGCCGCGGCCACCGCGCCCACCACCTGCACCACGATGTAGGGCGCCAGCTGCTTGCCCGGAAAACGGCCGCCCGCCCACAGCCCGACCGACACCGCCGGGTTGAAGTGCCCGCCCGAGATGGGACCGAGCGCGTACACGCCGGTCAGCACGGTCAGGCCGAACGCCAGCGCCACGCCGGCAAGGCCGATGCCGACCTCGGGAAATCTGGCAGCCAGCACGGCGCTGCCGCAGCCCCCGAGGACAAGCCAGAAGGTGCCGATGAATTCGGCCAGCAGTTTGATGAACATTGCGTCCTCCCCAACAGGTATGCCAACGACAACCAGACACCGATTGTCGGTGTCAGGCCCGAAGGCGTCGATTGGACGTTGGTCCTAGCGCGCCCTGGCGCTGGCCGCCTGCACCGCTGCGAGCAGCTCGCGGTCGTCCACCGGCTTGGTCAGGTAGGCGAAGGCGCCGGCGGCCATGCAGGTCTCGCGCGCCTCGCGCTCGTCGCGCGCGCTGATGACGATGGCAGGCACCCCGGCCTGCCGGAACAGCGGCCCGGCCTGCACATCCAGGCCCGACATGCCGGGCATCTGCAGGTCCAGGATCAGGCAGGCGAAACGCTCGCGCCCCAGCGCGTCGAGGAAGTCGGCGCCGCTGGCGTAGGTCAGCGCCTGGTAGCCGGCGGCGCGCAGCAACCGGGCCAGCGCCTTGCGCACCGGGGCCTCGTCGTCAACCACCGCCACCTTGACTGCATGGATGTCCATTGCGGTCTTATAAGGGACGGGAACGCAAATGGCGATTGCACGTTGGTCCAATCGCTCCCCGCAGCGGGCCCGCCTTCAGTGCTGGCGCCGCCCAGGCCTGTCGTGGCCGTCCACCACCGCGCCCACTTCCAGCTCGAAGGTCTTGCGCACCAGGTCCGCCAGCGAGGATGCCCCCATCTTGACCATCGCGCGCGCACGGTGCACCTTGATCGTCTTTTCGGCCACGCCCAGGTCGGCCGCAATCTGCTTGTTCATGCGCCCGTCCACCACCTGCTGCATCACCTCGTGTTCGCGCGGGGTGAGCAAGGCCATGCGGCCACGGATTTGCTGCAGTTCGTCGGATACGCGGCGCCGCTCCTCGTCGCGCGCGATGGCGCCATGGACCGCACGCAGCAACTCGTCGTCGTCGCACGGCTTGGTCAGGAAATCGACGGCGCCGGCCTTCATCGCTTGCACGCTGTCGGCCACGTCGCCAAAGCCGGTCATGAACACGACCGGACGCTCGCAGCCGGAAGCCAGCAGCGCCTGCTGCAGCGCCAGTCCGCCCAGGTCCGGCAGCCGCATGTCGAGCACGATGCAGCCGGCCAGCGCGGGGTCGTGCTGCGCCAGGAACTCGCCGGCCGACTGAAAGGCGCGTACCGCCAGCCCATCCGATTGCAGCAGCCGCCCCAGCGACTTGAGCACGCCCGGGTCGTCGTCCACCAGGTACACGGTTTTTTCGTCACTCATGTTTGTCCCCAAAATAGACGGGCAGGCTGATGCAAAACGCACAGCCGCCCTGCGCCAGGTTTCTGGCCTCGATCGTCCCGCCATGCTGGCTGATGATCGCGCGGCAGATCGACAGGCCGAAACCGAGCCCTTCGGTCTTCGTGGTAAAGAAGGGATCGAACACCTTGCCGATCATGTCCGGCGCGATGCCGGGGCCGCAGTCGGACACCGTCAGCGCCACCTGCCCGTCCGCCCGCAGCGCGTTGGCGATGCAGATGCGGCGCCGTTCGGGCGGAGCCAGGCGCATGGCGTCGCAGGCGTTCACCACCAGGTTCAGCAGCACCTGCTGCAGCTGGATGCGGTCGCCCCGCACCATCAGCGGCGGCCCGGCCGCGAACTCCACGGCGACATTGCGCTCAACCAGATTGCCGTGGGTGAGTTGGAGCGTGTCGCGCACCAGGTCCGCAACGGCAAGCGGCTTCTTCACCGTCTCTTCCTTCTTGAACAGTGCGCGCAGCCGGCGGATCACTTCGCCGGCGCGCTTGTCCTCTTCCACGATGTCGTCCAGGATGTCGTGGATCTCGCCCATGTCCGGGCACGGCTGCGACAGGAAGCGCCGGCCGGCCTGCGCGTTGGCCAGAATCGCGGCCAGCGGCTGGTTCAGTTCGTGCGCCAGCGCACCGGACAGCTCGCCCAGCACCACCACGCGGCTCAGGTGGGTCAGCTGCTCGCGCTGCCGCCGCAGTTCGGCCTCGGCCCGCCGCTGCTCCGTCACATCGCGCATGATCGCCAGGAAGCAGCACTCGTTGCCCGCGCCGATCGAGACCCCGGACATCAGCACCTGCAGCTCGCGCCCCTGGCGGTCGCGCATGCGCAGCTCAAGATCGCGGGTGGCGCCCTGTCCGCCAAAGCAGGCCAGCACCTTTGCGCTGTCGTCGGGGCCGGCGTACAGGCCAAGCTGGCCCGGACTGCGGCCGATCACCTCGTCGCGGCCATAGCCGAACAGTTGCTGCCAGCGGTCGTTCACGTCCACCAGGGGGCCGTCGGCCGAAGCGCCAAGCGCCATCGCGTCCGGGCCCAGCCGGAACAGGTTCGAAAAGCGCAAGGCCGCGGCGCGCTCGGCTTCCAGCGCCTTCCTGCGTGCAGCGATCTCGGAGCGCAGCACCTCGTTGGCGCGCCGCAGTTCCACCGTGCGCTGGGCGACGCATTGTTCGACCTCGGCGCGGGCGCGGCGCTCGCGCGCCAGCCGCTCGGCACGCCTGCGTTCGGACGCCAGCGCAATGCCCAGCTTTTCCTGTTCCTGCCTGAGCGAAGCCAGCGTGCCGCGTCGCTCCTGGGTGAGCGCGGTCAGCAGCAGCATCGGCACCGCAACCGCGTCCAGGAACAGGGGCAGGGGCAGTGGCGCGCCGCCCATCGCATCGCTGGCGAAGGGCCCGCTGCCCGCCGCCGTCGACGCGACGACCAGCGCGGCGAACACGAACATGGCAAGGCCAGCGCCCAGGGAGCCAAAGCGCAGCGCGACCCAAAACAGCAGCGGCAGCGGCGCGTAGCCGAGCAGCGCCGACAGGTGGGCCGGCGCCCCCTTGCTGACAAACGCGCAGCCGCCGAGCACCGCGATCGCAATGGCTGCCAGGCCCGCCTCGAACTGGCGTTGCGGCCGGTCCTGCAGCAGCCGCGCAAGCGCGCCGCTGCGCAGGCCCATGGCCGGCGGCACGATGGCCAGCACCGCCGCCGCGCCGCCGAACACGCGCGCGCTCCACGCCTGCCAGAACGACGGCGGGCCGATGCCGGTCGCGGACAGCATGGCCGCCTCAGGCAGCGCGGCCAACGCTGGCGCCGCGAACGCGCACCAACACGCGAACACCAGCACGTGGTGCAGCAGGTCGAACCGCGGCGGCCCACGCAGCAGCCACAGCGCTCCCGCCGCACCGAGGACGGCGACACTGGCGTCCCCGCTGAACCAGGCCAGGGCCAGCGGCAGGCCGTGGTGCCATTGCACGAGCAGCGACACCGGCAGTGCCGCGAGCAGGATGCTGAACCAGGCGCGTGCCGGGTTGAGCAGCATCGCCGCCATCAGGACCGCGCCGCCCGGCCGGAACTGTGGCAGCGGCACGGCCGCATTCACCAGCATCGAGGCGAGCTGCGCGGCCACCCAGTAGCATGCGGCACTCCACAGCGCTGGCGTCCAGCTGCGCAGGGAAGCCTTGCCGATCGCGCCCTTTGGCTGGGCGGAACTGAACTCCATGAAACCTTCCTTCGGCCTGCCCTGCCCGGGCAGCGCCTCAAACGGGATGCTTGTCACCTGCGGCAATACGACACGAACCTGGCCGTGGTGTCGGTCGCACGAATCTGCGTCGATTCTAGGCGGCTGCCGACGGGCGATCAGCCGAACGCTTGCACGCTTTGAGCTCCCGCAAAGGGGATGCGCGCTCAGCCAACAGAAGCGGGAACCATCTGGCGCGTTTATGATCACGGCAGCGGCCGTCCTGGATGCGGGCCGTCGAAACGGCAAAGTGGCCGAAGGTCCAATATCCAGCGTGCTTCGCCTCGCCTATTCTGCAGGCAGTCCCTGACGGGTTCTTAACTTGTTACGCTGCGAGGTCATGATGCCCACATTGTTTGCACGCACATCGGTGCTGCTGCTGGCCTGGGTCGCGCTGCTGGTTGCAGGCTGCAAGTCCACGCCCACGCAAGAAGACACCCACGCGCGGGTGGATGACGCGGAGAAGACGCTGGCGGACTTCATGCGCGATCCGCAGATGAGCTGGCTGCAAACCCACGTCCATGAAGCCAAGGCGGTCATGGTGAGCCCGGCAATCTATCAGGCCGGCTTTGTGGTCGGCGGATCGGGCGGCCCGCTGCTGGTGATCGCGCGCAGCCGCACCGGCAGCGGCTGGAACGGCCCGGCTTTCTACCACATGGGCTCCGGCAGCCTGGGCCTGCAGGCCGGCGCGCAAAAGGCGGAGATGGTGGCGCTGGTGATGACGGACAAGGCGCTCAATTCACTGCTGTCCACCTCGTTCAAGTTCGGCGGCGACGTCAGCATTGCGGCCGGCCCGGTTGGCGCGGGCGCCGCGGCGCCGATCACGTCGGATATCGTCACCTTCACCCGCACCAAGGGCCTGTACGGCGGGATCAACCTGGACGGCACCGTCATCACGATCGACGACGGGCGCAACCACGCCTTCTACGGGCGCACGGTGACGCCGGTGGACATCCTGATCGAGCACAGCGTGACTAACCCGTACGGCCGCAAGCTGGGCGACGTTGCCTCGGCCGGGGTACATGCGCCACCGGTCAAGTAACGCAGCTTGCATGCGTGGGCAGCGCCACTGCCCGCGCCGGCTCACTTTGCAATCATGCGTGCGATGAACCTGGCCAGCCGGTCCGGCCCCGCGCCATTCAACGCATGAAAAAGCCTGGCCCGAATGCCAACTGGCCAGTGCACCTTGCCCAGGCTGCCGCGGTAATGGGCCGCCTTCCAGATCACGTTCGCCACGTCCTCGGGCGTGAGCCGCACGCCGAGGCGCCGGATGCTAGCCGCATTCATGTCCTTGACCATGGCGGTCTGCACAAACAGCGGCATCACGTCCATCACGCGAATGCCCTGGTCCTGCCATTCGATGTTCAGCGCCTCGGTCAGCCCGCGCACGGCAAACTTGGTGGCCGAATAGGTCGCCAGCGCCGCCTGGCCATAGATCGCGGCGGAGGAAGACAAATTGACCAGCCGCGCGCCGGGTGTCCTGGCCAGGAACGGCCGCGCGCAATGGCAGCCATGGATCACGCCCTTGATGTTCACGTCCACCAGCGCATCGTGCCGCGCCAGCGCGTTCGACTCGAAGGGCCCCGAGATCAGGATGCCCGCGTTATTGACCAGCAGGTCCAGCCGCCCGGTCTTATCGAAGAAGGCGCCAAGCGCGGCGTTCCATTCCTCCGCACGGGTCACGTCCAGCCTGAATCGCATGACCGAGGAGCCCAATTCCTGCGCAAGCTGTGCCAGCGCGGGCGCGTCGATGTCCGCAATGCCGACAAACCAGCCGCGCTGGCTGAACAGGCGCGCCGTCGCGCGGCCGATGCCCGCTGCCGCGCCGGTGATGAACACGCACTGGCGATCCAAGCTCATTGCTGCCCTCCGATTGCACGCATCCCATCACGTTCGGGCACGCGCGCCACGCAGTCGCGCGCGAAGTCGGCCATCCTGCCCAGCGCGGCGACCGCGGACTGGAGATAGAAGGCCGACAGATGGAACACGTGCCAGCGGCCGGCATGCACTTCGAGCCGGCACGGCACACCGCAGGCCGCCGCGTGTTCGGCCAGCCGGGTCGAGTCCGACAGCAGGATCTCCTGGTCGCCAACTTGCACCAGCATCGGCGGCAGCCCGCGCAGGTCGGCCTCGAGCGGATGGTGCGGCATGGCCGAACGCGGGCAGGCGTACCAGCCGAGCGCCTGTTCGAGCCAGCCCTGGCGCACCATTGGATCCTCGGCACGCTTGAGGATCAGTGAACTGCCGCTCGCGGACGGGTCGGTGAGCGGCGAGACCAGCACCAGCGCGGCCGGCATCGCTTCGCCGCGCGCCTTGAGCGTGAGCGCCAGCGCCAGCGCGAGCGCGCCGCCCGCGGAGTCCCCGCCGATCACGATCCGGCTCGCAGCCAGTCCTTGCGCGATCATCGCGTCGTAGCAGGCCAGCGCGTCGTCCAGCCCGGCGGGATACGGGTGCTCGGGCGCCAGCCGATAGTCCGGCACCCAGACGGGCATGCGCGCCTGACGCGCCAGCCGCGTGCTCACGCTGCGGTGGGTGCCGGGTGTGCCGAGGCAAAAAGCGCCGCCGTGCAGGTACAGCATGGCGCCCGCGCCCGCCGCCCCATGTGGCGTCACGACCTGGACGGGGACCGTGCCGACGATGCGGCGCAGGCGCGCCACGCCTGGCACGCCGGGCATCAGCGGCGACAGCAGCGCAACGGCCAGGCGCTGCCAACGCGCGCTCCACGGCGGCCCCACCAGCGGCCGGAAACAGGCGCGCAGCAGCAGCCGCACCATGCCCGCGTTCAGCCGTTCGACCCAGCCCTGCGGCGGCATGATGAGCGCCCTGTCCGCACTGCCTTCGAGCGGCCGGCTGAAACTGTAGGCCTGCAGCCCGGAGCGTTTTGCAAGCCAGCGATACGACAGCGTAAAGCCCGGCCAGTTGGTGCTGTTGTGCCCTGCCGCGTCCACATACCAGCTGCGGCAGCCGGCCCATACCGACTTCGCCAGGCGCCGCTGGATGCCGGCATTGAAATCGCTGTACCGCGCGCGTTCGACTTCGATCGCCTGCGCGCCCGCGCGTTCGGCGGCATCGAGGCAACGCATCACATGCGCGATCTGGCTCTCGAGCATATGCAGGATTGAGTTGTGCCCCAGGTTCGTGTTCGGACCATAGAGCATGAAGAAGTTCGGAAAGCCCGGCACCGTCATGCCGAGGTAGGCGCTGGCGCCGTCCTTCCACGCGTCGTGCAGGTTCAGGCCACCGCGCCCCGTGACACGCATCGGCGCCAGGAACTCGGTCGCGGCAAAACCGGTGCCATAGACGATCGCGTCGGCTGCATGGTGGCGTCCGTCCACGGTCTCGATCCCGTCTGGCGTAATGCGCCTGATCGACTCGCTGACCAGTGCCACGTTCGGCCTGGCCATCGCGGCCAGATAGTCGTTCGACAGCAGGATGCGCTTGCAGCCGATCGGGTAATCCGGCGCCAGCCTTGCGCGCAGCGCCGCATCGGGCACCTGGCGCGCCAGCAACCGGCGAAACGGCAGGCCCACCGCCAGCGACAGCAAGGGCTTCATGCGCGTGAACGCGAGCGCCCTGGATTCGTACTTGAGATAGATGGCGGCGCGATGCAGGCGCATGGTCCACGGCAGGCGCCGGAACATCGCCTGCTCCCAGCCACGATAGGCGCGGTCCCCGCGCGGGATGATGTAGGCGGCGGACCGCTGGAACACCGTGAGCTGGCCGACCTTGTCCGCAATCGCAGGCACGAACTGGATGGCCGACGCGCCGGTGCCGATCACCGCCACCCGCTTGCCCTCCAGCGCAACCCCGTGATCCCAGCGGGCGGAATGGAAGGCGGGGCCCGCGAAACGCTCGATCCCCTCGATCCGCGGCACGACGGGCCGGCTTAGCTGGCCGGTGGCGGTGACGAGAATGCTGGCGCGCAGGCGCGTGCCGTCGGCCAGCGTGACGCACCACAGCGCCAGCGCCTCGTCATAGTCGGCCTGGCGCACCTCCGCCCCAAGCCGCAGGTGCGGGCGCAGGCCATACTTATCGGTGCAGCGCTGCAGGTAGCGGTGAATTTCGGGTTGGGTCGCGAATACGCGCGACCAGTCGGGATTGGGCTCGAACGAGAACGAATACAGGTGCGAGGGAACATCGCAGGCCGCGCCAGGGTAGGCGTTGTCGCGCCAGACGCCGCCCACATCCTGCGACTTTTCCAACATGACGAAGCTGTCCAGCCCCGCCTTTTTCAGCGCGATCGCCATGCCGATGCCGCCAAAGCCGGCGCCGACGATGATGGCCTTGAACGTGACCGGCAAAGAACTGGTTGCAGACATCGGACCACCTTCCAATGAAGTAAGCGGGGCGACAACAACCAATCATAACCGCAAAACTTACTGTTTTGTCTATGTCGCGCTTTGATCGCCCTGAACCGCCGGCAGGTAGACCGACTTGAATTCTTCCGGCATGCGGCTGACCCGGCCGGTGCCCAGCTGGATGCAGACCAGGTCCCAGCAGCCGCGCAGCACGGTCGCGCCATCGGCCACACGCACGACCTGGAACCGGCGCTGCATGCGCGTCTTGCCATCGCTGGCGACAAGCCAGGTGCCGATCAGGAGGGCTTCGCCGCCGAACGTGGGCAGCAGGTAGTCGTACTCGCTGCGGCGGATCGCCATGGCGCGATCGAGCCGGCGATAATCGGCCAGACACAGGCCAAGCGCCTCGGAATGCGCCCACGCCGCCTGCTCGCACCACTTCACATAGACCGCGTTGTTCGTGTGGTTCAGGCCATCGATATCGGCGGCCGTTGCGGCCACGGCGCAGGTGTGCGGATTGGGATAGTCCCAGTTCAAATGCAGCTCCTTCGATACTTGAATGCGGGCCGGCCAGCGGCTCCGCTCGAAGGATAAGCGCGAATGCCTCGCATCGCAAATGTGCCCGAGAATGTGGCATGCAGATGTCCCACTGGCTCACATTTTAATGTATGGTATTGACGCACCGATAACCATTTATCGCACTTTCGCGTCCGAGAGAAGGAAAACAACGACATGCAAAAGCAGCACCGATCCGCTCGTGCCATCGCCGGCATTGTTCTGGCCTTGGCAAGCGCCGCATGCGCGCAGGCCCACGCCGCCGCGCCGTCCGCCACGCACAAGAAGGCGCACGCGCAGGAACGCAAGAAGACCGCGCCGGTGACCGGCAACGCCATCTCGCTGGCGGCGATGGATAACGCGGTCGATGCCTGCGATGACTTCTACCTGCGGGCCTGTGGCGGCTTCATTGCCACGGCAAAGACGGACGCGGCGCATCCGACGATCCATATGATCAGCCAGCAGTTCGAAGCCAATCTCGAGCACAGTTTCGAGACCCTGTTTGCCCAGGACGTGTCGGGCGACCCCGAGCTTGCACGGCTGAAGACCTTCTACTCCTCCTGCCTGGCCGGCAATGCGTCCGATGGCGCGATCGTCAAGCAATGGCTGGCCCGCATCGATGCCGCGCAGTCGCCCGCCCAGATCCAGGATCTGCTGCTGGCGTTGAACGCCATCGGCGTGGAGCCATTCTTCGAGTACAGCGGACAGCCCGACCGCAAGCAGTGGGACCGCTACCGCGGCGAGATCAACAACCCTTATCTCTTTGGGAACCAGCAGGCCGTCGAGCGCACCTTCGCCGCCGCCGGCATGGGACAAGAAGACGCCAGGCGCGACGCGGCAGCGGTGGCATCAATGGTGGCGGCCCTGCGCAAGCACCTGGGCAACCGCTACGACGCGGACGCGGCCGAAAACCCACGCACGCTGGCCCAGCTTGCGCAACTGGCGCCGTCGATCGACTGGCCCCACTTCTTCGAGATGGCCGGCGCCCCGCCCGGCGGCGTGGTCAACCTGACATCGCCCGCTTACCTGCAGGCGGTCGAAAAGGAACTGTCCACCCGCACGCCGGCCGAGCTGCGTGCCTTCATCCGGTGGTCGTTCCTGTTCTCGCTGCGCGGCGAACTGCCGTCGCCCTACAACGCTGCCTTCGGCGACCTCAGCCCGGCGCTGCGCGTCCAGCTGGGCAACCCAGTCGGCCAGTGCCGCGACGCCACCGTGCGCGCGATGGGGGTCGAGTTCTCGCGCCAGTACGCGACCCGCGTGCTGGGCTGGAAGGCGCGCGACGCGGCGCAGAAGATCGCCTCCGACATCAAGGAACGCATCGTCGCCGCCGTCGCCGGCGCGCAATGGCTCTCGCCGGAAGGAAGGAAAGCGACGGCGGACAAGCTGGCCAAAACCGACCTGAAGATCGGCTTCCCTGACCAGTGGCCCGAGGTCGGCAGCTACCCGCTGGACGCATCTGGCTTCCTGTCCAACGTGCTGGCGGCGCGCACTTACGAACAGCGCCGCACGTGGGCGCGCGTGGGCAAGGAGCATTCCCTCACCGCCTGGGACATGATCGTCAGCCCGTGGGTTGGGGATGGCATGGCGGCGGCGCGCCTCGTGGTGCCCAACGGCTTTCCGGACGCGCTGTCGAATTCGATCATCATGACCGCGGCCTACCTCGGTTCGCCGCGCTTTGACGCCGACGCCGCGCCGGAACTGAACTACGCCACCTTCGGCACGGTCTTCGCGCACGAGTTCGTCCATGTGGCCGAAATGCACATGTACGGCCCCGACGGGCGTGAGCAGGAACTCTGGAGTGACGCCGACATCAAGGCCGAGGAAAACCAGGGCCAATGCGTGATCGACCAGGCCAATGCACACGAGCCGCTGCCCGGCATGAAGCTGAAGGGCCAGCGCCAGTACCAGGAAAACGTGGCCGATTACGGCGGGCTGCGCCTGGCCTTCGAAGCGCTGCAGGCAAGGCTTGGCGAGGCAAGCCTCTACCGCCGGGACGCCAGCGGCACATCGCCGGCCCAGCGATTCTTCTATCGGTTCGCGCAGAACTGGTGCACGGCACACACCCCCGAGTTCCTGCACAAGGTGGTCGAGTCCGATAGCCATGCACCGACCGCGTACCGGGTCAACGCCCCGCTGTCGAACCTGCCCGCGTTCAGCCGCGCCTTCAGCTGCAAGGCCAATGCGAAGATGGTGCGCGCGGCCACGCAGCAGTGCCGGGTGTGGTAGCCCGGAGGCCCTGTGATACGCATAGCGAATCACAGGGCCTCTTACGACATATTGGACAAATCACAGCACCTGCGGCACCCTAGGGCAATTCATTCAGCAGTCCAGGAGACAAGCGCATGCCCACCTACCGTTCCCGCACCACCACCCAAGGCCGCAACATGGCGGGCGCCCGCGCCCTGTGGCGCGCCACCGGCATGAAGGACGGCGACTTCGACAAGCCGATCATCGCCGTGGTGAACTCGTTCACCCAGTTCGTGCCGGGCCACGTGCACCTGAAGGACCTGGGCCAGCTGGTCGCGCGCGAGATCGAGGCGGCCGGCGGCGTGGCCAAGGAATTCAACACCATCGCGGTGGACGACGGCATCGCCATGGGCCACGGCGGCATGCTGTACTCGCTGCCCTCGCGCGACCTGATCGCCGATTCGGTCGAATACATGGTCAATGCGCACTGCGCCGACGCGATGGTGTGCATCTCCAACTGCGACAAGATCACCCCCGGCATGCTGATGGCCGCCATGCGCCTGAACATCCCAGTGGTGTTCGTCTCCGGCGGGCCGATGGAAGCGGGCAAGGTGGTCAAGGTGGTGGGCAACGACCAGAAGGTCATCAAACTGGACCTGATCGACGCCATGATCAAGGCCGGCGACACGGCCGTGTCCGACGCCGACGTGCTCGAGGCCGAGCGTTCGGCCTGCCCCACCTGCGGCTCGTGCTCCGGCATGTTCACCGCCAATTCGATGAACTGCCTGACCGAGGCGCTGGGCCTGTCCTTGCCGGGCAACGGCACCATCGTCGCCACCCACGCCGACCGCCGGGACCTGTTCCTGCGCGCCGGCCGGCTGATCGTGGAACTGGCTAAACGGTATTACGAACAGGACGACGCATCGGTCCTCCCGCGCAGCATCGCCACCAAGGCCGCTTTCGAAAACGCGATGGCGCTGGACGTGTCGATGGGCGGCTCCACCAACACCGTGCTGCACCTGCTGGCCGCCGCGCACGAGGCCAAAGTGGAGTTCACCATGGCCGACATCGACCGCATCTCTCGCAAGGTGCCCTGCCTGTGCAAGGTCGCGCCCATGACCGACAAGTTCCACATTGAGGACGTGCACCGCGCCGGCGGCATCACCGCCATTTTGGGTGAGCTGGCGCGCGCCGGCCTGCTCGACACCACGGTGCCATCGGTGCACAGCAAGTCGCTGGCCGAGGCAATCGAAAAGTACGACATTCGCAAGAGCGACGACCCGGCCGTGCACGAGCTGTTCCGCGCCGCGCCGGGCGGCGTGCCGACCCAGGTGGCGTTCTCGCAGTCCGAGCGTTATGCGCAGAACGACCTCGATCGCGCCAACGGCTGCATCCGCGACCGCGAGCACGCCTATTCGCAGGACGGCGGCCTGGCGGTCCTGTACGGGAACATCGCCGAAAAAGGCTGCATCGTGAAGACCGCTGGCGTGGACGAGAGCATCCTCAAGTTCTCCGGCAAGGCGCGCGTGTTCGAGAGCCAGGACGCGGCGGTGGAAGCCATCCTCGGCGACCAGGTGCACGCCGGCGACGTCGTCATCGTCCGTTACGAAGGTCCCAAGGGCGGCCCCGGAATGCAGGAGATGCTGTACCCCACCTCGTACATCAAGTCCAAGGGCCTGGGCAAGGCCTGCGCGCTGTTCACCGACGGCCGCTTCTCGGGCGGCTCGTCGGGCCTGGTGATCGGCCACGCTTCGCCCGAAGCGGCGGAAGGCGGCGCGATCGGCCTGATCGAGGACGGCGATGCGGTGGACATCGACATCCCCAACCGCAGCATCGACCTGCGCGTGCCGGCCGACGAACTGGCGCGCCGCCGCGCCGCGATGGAGGCACGCGGCCAGGATGCCTGGAAGCCCATCAACCGCGACCGCGTGGTGTCGCAGGCGCTGCAAGCCTACGCCGCGCTGACCACCTCGGCCGACCGCGGCGCGGTGCGCGACCTGTCGCAACTGAAGCGCTGATCGCGCGCGGCGGGATTCGCTTCAGCCACGCAGCAGCAATCCCGCCAGCACCAGCATGGTGGCGCCGGTGAGCGCCTCCACCACGCGCCACACTGCTGGCCGGCCGAGCACGAAAGCGCAGCGCCACGCCAGCAGCCCCAGTGCCGAGAACCACAACAGCGAGGCCGCCATCGCGCCGGCCGCGAACGAGCTGCGGTGACCTGCGGCCAAGCTGCTGCCCACCGCGCCCAGCAGCACCACGGTATCCAGGTACACATGGGGATTAAGCAGCGACATCGCCAGCACCGTGGCCACCGCCGTGCTTGCGGTGCCGGTCTGTGCTCCCGCGGCCAGTGACGGCCCGTCGCCGCCTTTCCAGGAACTGCCAAGGCAACGCAATCCGTACCACAGCAGGAAGGCCGCTCCGCCGTAACGGCAGGCGGCCAGCACCAGCGGCGACGACTCGACCACCGCGCCAAGGCCGGCCATCCCCAGGGCGATCAGGATCACGTCCACCAGCACGCAAATGACCACTGTCAGCCCCACGTGCCGGCCGCGGATGGCGGTGCGGATCACATGGGCGTTCTGGGCGCCGATCGGCATGATCAGGCTGGCGCCCATGCCCAGTCCCTGCACGAAAACCTGTTGGGAAAACACTGCTTGCTCCTTCTGTTCGTCGAAAACCCGAGCATGCCTTCCCCCGCCCTGCCGCATCAACTATATTAACGAAATATACCGAGCCATAAGCCGTGCTAATTGTATGAACATCGATCCACGCCGCAGCGAAGCGTTTGTCGCCGCCATCGACCACGGCAGCTTCGAGCAGGCGGCAGTCCAGCTGCACATCACGCCATCGGCCGTCTCGCAGCGTATTGCCGCGCTCGAGCACGACATGGGCGCCCCCTTGCTCGTGCGCTCCCGTCCGTGCCGGCCGACCGCTGCCGGCATCCGGCTGCTGCAGTTCCTGCGGCGGCGCGCGCTGCTGGAGGCGGAGTTCCTTGCCGAGCTGAGCAACGATGCCGGCCCGGCCCGCGTTGCGCTCGCGGTGAACAACGACACGCTCGCCACCTGGCTGTTGCCGGCGCTCGCGCCCATCCTGCTCACGGAACAGTTGCTGGTCGAGTTCGTGCTGGACAACCAGGGGCACACTGCGGCCCTGCTCGAACAAGGCCAGGCGGTCGCCTGCATTTCGTCGGTCGCCGCGCCGGTGCGCGGCTGCAGCGTCACGCCGCTGGGCCTGATGCGCTACCGCATGGTCGCCGCGCCGGAGTTTGCCAGGCGCTGGTTCCCGGCCGGGATGAACCGCGAGGCCGCGCGGCGCGCTCCGGTGATGGTCTTCGATCGCAAGGACCTGTTGCAGACCAACTTTCTGCTGCAGCACTTCGGCCTGCCGGAAGGCGCGTATCCGTTCCACTATGTGCCGGCCAGCGAACCCTACGCCGAAGCGATTCGGCTGGGCCTGGGCTACGGCATGCTGCCCCTGGAACAGTGCGCGACGATGCTGCAAGCCGGCGCGCTGGTGGACCTGACGCCGGGCCTGCACGTGGACGTTCCGCTGTACTGGCATGCGTGGCGGATCCAGCCGGCGCGCCTGGAGCGCATGGGCGCGGCGCTGCTGCAGGCGTCGCGTTCGGTCCTGTTGCCGCTGCCGGCCTGATGCAGAGGCAATTGTTGAGTTAGGATACAGCCTTCGACGGCTGCCCGCGGCAGCTCCTCTCACCGGCACCGCTGCGCGCGGCGCCCGACAGAAAAGGCCGCATTGATGTTTCATGCCCTCAAAAACCTCTTCGACCTCAGGCAGGACCAGCACGACCACGACGTTATCGACCACAGCATCCGCGCCGGCGTGCGCATCGGCGGGACCAACCTCTGGGTGCTGTTCTTCGCCATTCTCATTGCCTCGGTTGGCCTGAACGTCAACTCGGCGGCCGTGATCATCGGCGCCATGCTCATCTCCCCGTTGATGCGGCCAATCCTTGGCATCGGCTATGGCGCGGCCATCAGCGACTTTGCCCTGATTCGCAGCGCCGCGCGCAGCCTGCTGATCTTTGCCGTCCTGAGCGTGCTGACCTCGAGCCTGTATTTCCTGGTCAGCCCGCTGACCCAGGCGCAGTCGGAACTGGTCGCCCGCACCACACCCAACCTGTGGGACGTGCTGATCGCGTTCTTCGGCGGCTGCGCCGGCATCATCGCCCAGACCCGGCGCGAGGAATCGACCGTGATTCCGGGTGCGGCCATCGCCACCGCGCTGATGCCGCCGCTGTGCACCGTCGGCTACGGCCTGGCCACGCACAACTGGGACTTCCTGTTGGGCGCGGCCTATCTGTTCGCCATCAACGCGTTTTTCATCGCGCTGTCCACCTTCCTGTTCGTCAAGCTGATGGGCTTTCCGGAACACGAACAGGCAACCCCCACGCTGCAGCGCCGCGCCCACGCCGTGATCGCGATCGGGGTGCTGGCGCTGGCCCTGCCCAGCGGCTACCTTGCCTATGGTATGGTGCGCGACCAGATGTTCCTCGCCACCAGCAAGGAAGTGCTGCGCGAGCTCGAGACCCAGCCGGGCTCCTTCATCCTCTCGCGCGACGTCTCGGTGCGGGCGCGCCGCGTGGCCGTCACGCTGGGCGGCAACCCGCTGACTGCGGCCGCGCAGGCACGGCTGTCCGGCCAACTGCGCTCGGGCGGCTTCGCCAAGGCGACGCTGGTGGTGCGGCACGTGGGGCAGGAGAAGGTGGACCTGGCGGCCCTGCGCGACGAGCTCAAACGCGACATCTACAACAGCACCATCGACGAGCTGCGCGACCGCGCATCCAAGGCCGATGAGCTGAACCTGCAGCTGTCGAAGATGCAGGAAGCGAAGGCGCTGCAAGGCGAGATCATTCAGGAGGTGCTGGCGCAGTACCCGTCCATCGAGAGAATTTCGATCGCCGACGGTACTGCGGCAACCCGGCCGGATACCGCGGCCCCGGCAAATGAGGCCACGCCAGCCACCGCGCCGGCCGCCGGCAACCAGGCGCCGGCGCCGGTCACGGTCGTGCTGATCCAGGCCCAGCCGGCATTGGACAATGGCGATCTGGACCGGATCAAGGCCGGCCTCGGGGTGCGCCTGCACGGAGCCCGGCTGGAACTGGTCCAGCTTCCCGCTCGACCACAACCGGCGGCAGTGGCACAGAACAAGCGGCGCAAATCCGGCTCGGACAAGCGCACCTGAATAGCGCCCTCCTCTGCAATTTGCCCAAAGGATCACTGGATGAATTACGTTTTCCTCGATAACACGACCAGCGCCTGGACCGCCGCCACCGCCATCGCCGTTGCCGTCACACTCGGCCTGGTCGTGGTCAAGCGGGTGCTGGTGCGCCGCCTTGGCGTTCTGGCGGCGCGCACCGAAACGCGCATTGACGACATCGCCGTCGCGGCACTCGACTCGACCCATCTCGTGCTGCTGGCGGCGGTGGGGCTGTACGCGGGCGCGGCCACGCTGCGGCTGAGCGCCGGCGCCCACCTGTTCCTGCAGCGCGCCGCCATCACCGCCGCCCTGCTCCAGGTTGCGATCTGGGCGGACCGCGGCGTGCGCGCATGGCTTGGCTACTACCGTGCGCGCCGCGACGAAGACCCGGCGCGCGCCACCTCGGCGGCGGCGATCGGGTTCGTCGCCCGTCTGGCCTTGTGGGCGATCATCGCGCTGATGGTGCTGGACAACCTCGGCTTCAACATCACGACGCTGGTGGCGAGCCTGGGCATTGGCGGTATCGCGGTCGCACTCGCGGTGCAGAACATTCTGGGCGACCTGTTCGCCTCCCTGTCGATCGTGCTCGACAAGCCGTTCGTGATCGGCGATTCGATCAACGTCAGCGGCGTCGCCGGCACAGTGGAGCATGTGGGGCTGAAGACCACGCGTGTGCGCAGCCTGAACGGCGAGCAGATCGTGTTCTCGAACGCCGACCTGCTCAAGAGCCGCATTCACAACATGAAGCGCATGGAGAGCCGCCGAATCGTCTTTACCATTGGCGTGGTGTACGGCATCTCCGAGAGCGACATCCGGGTGATTCCGCAGCTGATCGAGAATATCATCCGCGCCCAGCCGGCGGTGACGTTCGACCGCGCCCATTTCAGCGGCTTCGGGCCCTCCTCGCTCAACTTCGAGGCCGTCTACATCGTCAACGACCCCGATTTCAAGGTGTACATGGACGTGCAGCAGGAAATCTACGTCCAGCTGTACGTCGAGTTCGGGCGGCGCGGCATCGAATTTGCATTCCCGACGCAGACCCTGCACCTGGTCGATGCCGCCGCCGTGGGGGTGACTTCGGTCGCCGGCACAGTCAGCGGCAAGGGGGTTCCCACCACCGACCCGGCATGAGCCGCGGGCTCGGCCAGGCTGCAGCAATCGTACGTCCTCAAACGACCTGTTCGGCTAGCATGTGGCCTGGGGGGCATGCATGTTCGGCCAGGTCGAGGAACAGGTACAGTACTACGTGGAATGGCTGCGGCTGCTGGTGGAGACGCTGGGCGCCCTGATCATCGCGGCCGGCGTGGTCGTGGTCGTCGTCGGCCTGGTCCGGCACGCCACCGTCAGCCAGCAGGCCCGCTTCACCCCGATCCGGCTGTCATTCGCGCGTTTCCTGACCCTTGCGCTGGAACTGCAGCTGGCAGCCGACATCCTGTCCACGTCGGTCGCGCCGAGCTGGGACCGGATCGGCAAACTGGCCGCCATCGCGATCATCCGAACAGCGCTGAACTTCTTCCTCAGCCGCGAGATGAAGGACGAGCAGGCCAGCGAGGAGCCGGCGCTGAAACAGCACCAGGCGATTGCGGACCGGTCACACTAAGGTCAACGGTTGCTGGCGACTTGCGGCCCGTGCGAATCCCGCTCATGAATCGGCGGCCGGTTTGGCCGCGCGAACATCATGAAACGCTCGGCCAGCGAATGCTACAGAAGCCCGATCGCCTGCTTCAACTGCGCCAGCCGTTCCTTGTTGACGCAATAGCACACACGCTTGTCGTCGGCCGCGCCTTCGATCAGGCCGGCCTCTTTCAGGATCGTGACGTGCTGCGAGATCGTGGAGGCGGCCAGCGGCAGCACGTCGGTCAGCTTCCCGAAATAGCAATCGCCATAGTCCGCCAGGTGCCTGAGCAGGCGCACGCGGGCAGGATGGCCGAGCGCTTTGCACATGCGCGCAAGGTCATCGGCGTCAATGTCGGGGGCGTCGTTTGCGCCCGGGCGCGGGCCGCAGCAGGAACTGGTCATCGGGTCATCGGTTGTCGGGCGGATCAGCATAACATCAGTCAACGGGCATAGCGAGCGATGCGCTCGAACGGCCACGCGCCACCCGTACGGCCGCCAGATAGAAGGCGAACGAGATCACCGAGACCGCGAGCATCACCAGCACTAGCCCCGACGGTGTGCCGGAGGCGTGCAGGAACATGGCCGCCAGCAAAGGGCCCGCGGCCTTTGACAGCAGCGATGGCGCTGCCATCGCGCCGGCAATCGCACCATAGTGCTCGCTGCCGAACAGCGCTTGCGGCAAAGTGCCGCGCACGATGGTCAGGATCCCGTTACTGAGCCCGTACAGGATGCAGAATGCGGCCGCGGCCGACGCCTGCGCGCCGCCGAGGTAAAGGATCAGCAACGCGGCGGGCAGCGTGGCGAACGTGAGCTTGCCAACGCCCTGCGGCGTCACCCTGCATGCAAATGCCATTTCGCACAGCCGGCCCGCTACCTGCATGGGGCCAATCATGGCGGCCAGCAGGACCGCAGTTCCCGCCGCCACCCCAAGCTGGCGCAGCAACGGGATCAGGTGGGCCGCCATCGCGGAAAAGACAAAGGTGTTGGCCGAAAAAGCGAATGCCAGCATCCAGAACACCGGCTGGCGGACAGCCTGCGCCAGGGTATGCCCCTTCGCACTGGCGGTTCTTGCCGCTCTGCTGGAAACGCCACCACGGCCGAGCAGCAAATGCAGGGGAAAGCACACCAGCGCTTGCGCGCCGGCATACCACAGGAAGGTGGCGCGCCATCCCAGCCTGGCGTCGAGCCAGCTCGTCAGCGGCCAGAACAAGGTACTGGCAAGGCCGCCGAACAGCGTCAGCGTCGAGATGGCCCGGCGCGCGCCGGAAGCGAGCTCGCGGTTGATGGTCGCGAACGCCGCCTCGTACAGCGTGAGCGCCATCGCCAGGCCGATCAGGCTCCAGGCGCCGTAGTAAGAGACCACGCCGCTCGCGCTACCGAGCCAAGCCAGGCCTAGTGCGCTGAGCAGGGAACCGGCTGCCATGACGTAGCGCCCGCCGAAGCGGTCGAGCAGCACGCCTACCGGGGTGGCGGCCAGTCCGGAAACCAGCAAACTCCATGAGAAGGCGCCAAACACGAGCTCCGGCCCCATCCCAAGCTCGGCCTGGATGCGCGGCGCCACCACCGCAAAGGCATAGTAGAGCGCCCCCCAGGAGGTGATTTGCGTGACGGCGAGAATGCCAACGGTTGCGCGGGCGTGTGCGGTGGATGTTCCCGACATCTTCACGCGCAGCAGTGTGCGCCGGACAGCGCCAGCATACGGAACCAGCGCGCAGGCAGCTCCTTGAGTCGAAGCGTGCCGGTGCCCGCGGCGGGTTTGGCGTCACCGCAGCAGCCGGAGGACTGGTCCTGCGCATTGCCGCGCGGCCCGGGGCCGCCGCAGCAACCGGAGCGCTTTTCCGTCTCCGCGTCCTCGTAGGCCAGGCGGGTATTGCACACACCCGTCTCGGGCAACTCAAGCTGCACATCGTCGGCAGCGCCCATGTCCCCGGCGAGCGCGGCGACCACCGAGCGCACCTGTTCGTACCCGGTCGCCATCAGGAAGTTGGGGGCGCGGCCGTAGCTCTTTGCGCCAACGGCGTAGTAGCCGGATTCGGGATGCGCCAGTTCGCGGTGCCCGTGCGGACGCACGGAGCCGCAGCTGTGTTCGTTCGGGTCGATCAGCGGCGCGAGCAGGTCCGTGCTCTCCAGCCAGGGGTCATGCCGCACGCGCAGCTCGCGGGTGATGGAAAGGTCCGGTCGCGCGCCGGTGGCGCACACAATGCGGTCGATGCCGTCGATCGCCGGCGCGGCGCCGTCTTTCGGTTCACCGATCACGCGCAGCTTGCCGCCGGATCCGACGATCTCGCGGATGCGGAAGTCCTGGTGCATCTCGAGCGAACCCGAATCGCGCAGCGCCTTCAAGCGCTGGCCAAGCTGGCCGCGCGCACGCAAGCCATCGGCGTCGCCCCCACCGAAGACACGCGCCAGCTGGCCGCTCCTGGTCGCCCACACGATGCTGGTGCGCGGGTCCTGTTCCGCCAGCTGGGCAAGGGCCAGCAAGCTGCCGGCTGCCGAGTGTCCCGCGCCGACGACCAGCACCCGATGGCCCGCGTAGCGCGAGCGTTCCTGGCCCGCCACATCCGGCATGCCGTAGGCGATGCGTTCGCACAGCGCGCTTTCGCCGATCGCCGCGATCCCGTTCGCGCCGAGGGGATTGGGATGGGACCAGGTGCCGGTGGCGTCGATCACCGCGCGCGCCAGGAATTCCTGTGGGCCCTCGGCCGTCTGCGTGCGCACAATGAAAGGCGCCGCTTCCCTGCCCTTGGTCTTCACTTTGTCGAAACCGGCGCGGGTGATCGCGATAACGCGCTGGCCGAACTTGAGATGCGGTGCGAGCGCAGGAAGGCTGGCCAACGGCGCAAGGTACTGGTCCACCAGCTCGCCGGCGGTCGGCAAGCCATCGTCGGCGGGCGCATTCCAGCCGTGTTGCAGCAACAGGCGGCGCGCGGCCTTGTCCACATTGAACTGCCACGGTGAGAACAGCCGCACATGGCGGTAGGTGGCGAGGTTGGCCGCGACGGCAGAGCCGGCCTCAAGGACCAGCGGGGTCAGCCCGCGTGCGAGCAGATGGGCGGCAGAGGCCAGTCCCACCGGGCCAGCGCCCAGCACTGCAACAGGAAGATTGTCTGGGGTCGTATCCGTACTCATCGTTCTTCTCCTTGTATTGTCCTGCACTGCATTCAAGAATGGGCGAATTAATCGTTCGTAATTCGACGAACAAACAATAGCAAGGGCAATTCCGTTCGTCAACACATTTCTAGAAATATCGAAATGATTCTTCGTGTCGCTGTCCTCGGTCAAAGATTTCGACTATACTCGAACAATCAAATTGAAAGGCTTGAGATGAACACCACAGACGCCATCACTGCCCTTGCCGCACTGGCGCAGGAATCGCGCCTTTCCACGTTCCGGCTGCTCGTTCAGGCCGGGCCGGAGGGCCTCGCGGCCAGCAAGATCTCCGAGGCGCTCGGCGCGCCCGCATCCTCCATGTCCTTCCACCTGAAAGAGTTGACCCACGCGGGCCTGATCCTGCCCCGGCACGAGGGCCGCTTCGTCATCTATTCCGCCAACTTCGACAAGATGAACGGCTTGCTCGCCTTCCTGACCGAGAACTGCTGCAGCGGCGCTTCCTGCGTCCCGGCGCCTGCTAACGGCTGGGCCACAACTGACTAAGCCGATCCTCATGACCACCAGTACCTACAACATCCTCTTCCTCTGCACCGGCAATTCCGCGCGCAGCGTCATATCCGAAGCCCTGGCCACCATCCTCGGCCAGGGCCGCTTCACTGGCTACTCGGCCGGCAGCAAGCCCACCGGCGCCATCAACCCGTTCGCCATCGAGCAGATCAAGGGACTGGACCCGGCCTACCCCACCGACGGGCTGCGCAGCAAGAGCTGGGACGAATTCGCGCTGCCCGCCGCGCCGCACATGGACTTCATCATCACCGTCTGCGACAACGCCGCCGGCGAAGCCTGTCCCTTCTGGCCTGGCAAGCCCGCGACCGCGCACTGGGGCTATGAAGACCCGGCCGCGGTCACCGGCTCGGATGAAGAAAAGCGCGCGGCATTCGCGACGGTGTTTGCCCAGATCAGGCGCCGCATCGAGGCCTTCGTGGCCCTGCCGATCGAGTCGATGGATGCGGACGCCCGGCGCCGCGCCATCAGGGAAATCGGCAATCTGCCGCTGTAAAACGAACCAGGAAGAGAGCAACGCATGTCCGTGCAATGTGAAGTGAGCAGCACCCGGGCCGCCCCTGCCCCGCTGGGATTTTTTGAACGTTACCTGACAGCCTGGGTCGGCCTGTGCATCGTCGCCGGCATCCTGCTCGGCCAGGCCTTCCCTGGCCTGTTCAAGGCCGTCGGGGCGATGGAGATCGCGAAGGTGAACCTGCCTGTCGGTGTACTCATCTGGGTGATGATCATCCCGATGCTGGTCAAGATCGACTTCGGCGCGCTGGACCAGGTCCGCGCGCACGTCAAGGGCATCGGCGTGACGCTGTTCGTCAACTGGCTCGTCAAGCCGTTTTCGATGGCCTTGCTGGGCTGGATCTTCATTCGGCACCTGTTCGCACCGATGCTGCCCGCAGGCCAGCTTGACAGCTACATCGCCGGCCTGATCCTGCTGGCGGCAGCGCCGTGCACCGCGATGGTGTTCGTCTGGAGCCGGCTTACCAACGGCGACCCGTACTTTACGTTGTCCCAGGTAGCCCTGAACGACCTGATCATGGTGTTTGCCTTTGCGCCGATCGTCGCGCTGCTGCTCGGTGTGTCCAGCATCACCGTGCCGTGGGAGACCCTGATCGTCTCGGTGATCCTGTACATCGTGATCCCGGTGCTCATCGCCCAGTGGCTGCGCCGCGCGCTGCTGGCCAAGGGCCAGGCGGTGTTCGATACGGCGATCGGCCGCATCGCGCCATGGTCGATTTCGGCCCTGCTGCTCACGCTGGTGCTGTTGTTTGCCTTCCAGGGTGACGCGATCCTGAAACAGCCAACGGTCATCGCACTGCTGGCGGTGCCGATCCTGATCCAGGTCTTCTTCAACTCGGCGCTGGCCTACTGGCTCAACCGCAAGGCGGGCGAGAAGCATTGCGTCGCCTGCCCTTCGGCCCTGATCGGCGCATCGAACTTCTTCGAGCTGGCCGTGGCCGCCGCGATCAGCCTGTTCGGGTTCGAATCCGGCGCGGCGCTCGCGACCGTGGTCGGCGTGCTGATCGAAGTGCCGGTGATGCTGCTGGTGGTACGCGTCGTCAACGCGAGCCAGGGCTGGTACGACGCGGGCCGCGCTGCATAACCAGGAACCATTCATGACCTCACCAACCATCCGTCCCGCCACGCGCGCCGATGCCCCTGCCGTGGCAGGCATCTACAACCCCTACATTGAACAGACCACGATCTCGTTCGAGGAAGTGCCGGTGACGGCGGACGACATGGCCCGTCGCATCGATGATGTCAACAACGCCGGGCTGCCATGGCTCGTGCTCGAGGCCGATGGACGAGTGCGTGGATACGCCTACGCGACCAAATGGCGGGTGCGGCCGGCCTACCGGCACTCGGTCGAGACGTCGGTTTACCTGGAGGGTGGCGCGCAGGGCCAGGGCTGGGGCGGCGCGTTATACCGCGCGCTGATCGAACTGTTGCGCGCAAAGGGCATCCATCTGGCCATCGGCGGGATCGCCCTGCCGAACGAGCGCAGTGTCGCCCTGCACGAAGCAGTGGGGTTCGCCAAGGCCGCGCACTTCAGCGAGGTGGGCTTCAAACGCAATCGCTGGATCGACGTCGGATATTGGCAGCTCAAGCTTTGACCCGCCATTGGCAATGAGCGACTGTTCGTGCACCGCGCATGCTTTCACCGCCGCCGCATCAAAGACCCGCCTCGATATGCGGTGAGCGCTGCCGTGCCGGGGCGACTCGGCTGAGCAGCTTGATCAGCTGGCCCGGCGGCACGGGCTTTGTCATGTGTTCGTCAAAGCCTGCGTGCACGGAATCGCGCCGGTCTTCGTTGCGGCCGCGCCCCGTCACCGCCAGCAAATATGGGCGCGGCGTCATCTGCGCCAATGCGCGCGCCACGTCGAGGCCGCCGAGCTTTGGCATACCCAGATCCAGGATGGCGATGTCTGCGGGGTGCTGCCGAAAACGCGCCAGTGCTTCTTCGCCATCGTGCGCCACCTCGACGTGCGCGCCGCGCAGCCGCAATAGCTGCGCCAGCGATTCGGCCGCGTCTTCGTTGTCATCCGCGATCAGGATGCTGGTGCCCGCGAGCGTCGCGCCAGCGCCGTCGGCGGCGCTGTGCGCCACGGGAGCGCCTGCGCATGTCGGCAGCACCACGGTGAATTCCGCCCCGCAGTCCTTGCCTTTGCTGTAGGCGGCGATCGTACCGCCGTGCAGCTCGACCAGTCCACGCGTCAATGCCAGGCCAATTCCCAGCCCGCCCTGCGACAGGTCGCGCGCGCGCACCGTCTGAACAAAAGGCTCGAACACGTGCGCCAGCATCTCCGGTTCGATACCGATGCCGTTGTCCGCCACCGTCAATGTCGCCGCGTCCCCATGCTGGCGCAAGCGCACCTCGATCCTGCCGCCGGGGTGCGTATATTTGGCTGAGTTGTTGACCAGATTGACCACGACCTGCGCCATGCGCAGCGGATCCACGTCCACCCACACCGCTTCCTGCGGCAGGTCGACGTGGATGTGGTGACGCGCGGTTTCGATCAGTGGCATGCTGATCTGCAGGGCTTCGCGCACGAGGTTGCCGAAGTCTGTGCTCTCCCTGTGCAGCTGGAACTTGCCGCGGCTGATGCGGCTGACATCGAGCAGGTCGTCCAGCAAGCGCGCCATGCGCCCGCTTTGCCGGCTGATCATCGAGGCGATCCACTCGATCCGGTCGGGCGTGACCTTCTTCGACAGCAGCAAGGATGCCGCGTTGGCGATAGGCGCCAGCGGATTGCGCAATTCGTGCGCCAGCGTTGCGATGAAAACGTCCTTGCGCTGGTCCGCGTCGCGCAGCTGCTCGATCGCGTGGCGCGTGGCCGTCACGTCCAGCGCGAGCGAGAACATGGTGTCCAGCTGGCCGCCTGCCCCGTAAATCGCACTGTTGTACCATTCGCAGTGCAGCACCCGCCCATCGCGCGTGACATTGCGGTTTTCGGAACGCAGGTACACCTGGCCGGACGCAAGCAGCTGCGACAACATCGACGTGACCGACTGCGCATCATCCGCGTGCACGAACAGGATCTCATCCATTCGCCTGCCCACCACCTCGGCCGCCTTCCAGCCAAACAGTTCTTCCGCGCGCCGGTTCCAGCGTCGCACCACCAGGTCGGCGCCCCATTCCACCGCCGCGAGCGGAGTGTTCTCCAGCAGCGCCCGCGATTTGACGAGGTCATGCCGGACCTGTTCCTCCGCATTGGTCCTGTCGGTGACATCATCGAGCGTGACGACGGCGCCGGTGATCGTTCCCGCCCGGTCGCGCATCGGCAAGCCGCTGACCGACAGCACCCGGCGGTTGCCGTCTGCGGCGCTCTCGACCAGCTCGCCCCGGAAGCTGGCCCCTTCCGCTATCCGGTCGGCCTTGTCGCCGACCAGCGAACGCACCGCCTCGCTTGCGGCTGCGAGCGGACCGATCCCCTGCGCCAGGCCAGCCAGGCTGGCTGCGCGTTCGTTGGCCATCACACAGTGATCGTCGCGGTCGATCACCACCACGCCCTCCGGCAGCTGCTGCAGGACCGACGCGAGCAATTCATGCGATTTTTGGGTTGCGCGCGCTTCGATCGTCTCGGCAAACGCGCGCTTCAGGCGCTCGTGCAGGGACATGTTTTCAGCCGCCAGTACGCCAAGCACCATGAGCGATGCCGCCAGGCCGTACAGCCGCCCGGCGTAAAAGCCGACATCGAAGCGCTGTCCGTTAAGGCCGGCCGACAAGCCCACGTCCAGCAGCCACGCCACCATGGCCACCGCAAGCCATATGTCGAGCAGCATCCACCGCCGGCGCCGGATCAGGCTGGCCAGGGCGGCCGCGCCGATCAACATGTCCAGCCGTACGCCAGTCTTGTAGGCCGCGGTGTGCAGGTCCCCATCCAGCAGGCGCGGGAGATGTGGCAGCAGGAGCGCCACCGCAAGCGTCATCCCCAGGGCCAGCAAGGCCGCGCCGGCCAGCCCGGTACGCACAAAAAACCGGGGCGCCGCTTGCCTGCCGCTGCTCGCATACCCGGCCACGAACAGTGGGAATACGCCGTGCGCCAGCAAGTACACCCAGGATGAGAGTTCGTTGTGGGCGTCGATGCCCAGCACAGCGAACTGGCCAGGGAACAGGACAACGTAGCACAGCGTCGCAATGGACGTGAACAGGTATCCGAACGCCAGCAATGCCACGCCGCGCGAGCGGCGCGCCGGCATCTGCCCGACCAGGAACAATGAGGTCAGCAGGTCGGTGATGACCAGCGCCGCGCCGTAGATACCGACAAATGCGAGTTCCCTCGGACACTGGAGACGAACGAAGGGCGCAAGGCCGACACTCCCCGCGAGAGAACATAGCAGCACCACCATGGCGCACTTCTTCTGCGACGTGGACGGCGCTTGTGATGCCAGGTCACAGCCAGGTGGCGCGGAGCTCGTATCCATGTGTCGTCCTGATGGGTTGACTCGGGGACAACGAAATGCATCTACTTTTTGTAGCATACAGCATGCGGGCCCAACCATGAGTTCTGTTGCGCGGCCTGCGGTCGCGCCACCCGCGCACTGGTCGCACCCGAAAAAAAAAACGCCCGCCCTGCGATTGCAGGCACGGGCGTCTGTGGACCGTGCGGCGCGTGGCCCGCGCGATCCCGGTGGCTTCAGCCGCGATCCTTGCGGCGGCGCGCCAGCGCGGCCAGCGCAGCGAGGCCGCCGAACATCAAGGCGTACGTGTCCGGCTCCGGGACAGGCGCCGCCGGGATGTTCTGCGACAGGAGGCTGCCAACCTTGTCGCCGCCGGCGCCATTGAACATTTCGACCTTCAGGTGGGGCGAGGTGAAGTTGGTGTTGGTGCCGGTGAAGGTGAACTGGAACATCATGTTGTCGGTCAGGGCCACGTGCATGCCGGAGTAACACAGGCTCTGCCCGACATGCGCGCCGCCGTCACAGCCGTTGGCCGTCAGCTCGTTCGACGACAGGGTCCAGTTGATCGCGTCGCCCGGTGCCGAGGTCAGGCTGACGCTATCGAAGGTGCCGATATCCTTGATTTGCAGGGCGCCCAGCGTGGTCGCGGTGAGCCAGTCGCCGGTGGGATTGGCGGCGTCGATTTCCAGGCTCAGGACGTTCCCGCTCCAGTTCGATGTGAACGTAACGCCCTGGTAGGTCAGCGTGCCGGCGCTGGCGGAGGTTGCGGTAATGCCTGCGACGAGCAGGCCTGCGATGACGGTATTTCGTACAGTATTCACGGTTCGCTCCTTGAGGTTGAGCGCCAGGTCGCCGGGGGTTCGGGACCTGGTGGCGGGCTGATGCGTGTCCGCACCCACAGCCTAAGCGTGTTCATGCGGGTTTTGTACAAAGCGCGAATCGAACGCATAAAAAAATTCGCAATCCGATGTCGCAATGCGACTCATCCATTGTGGACCGGGACATCTGTCCTGCCTTTCCCGCGCGCGCCCGGTACAAAACTACGCCCTCAAAAATAGCGCGATGTCCCATGCCCGCGCGTTCGTCGCTGCCTACACTTGCTCCATGCCTGATACGCATGTCACCGAACGAAGGACCGCATGACACGCTCGATGTCCGCCTGCTCGAACGCCGCGAGGTGGCTGTTGAAAGACGACGGCGGTTCACGCATGGAGTTCGTCCTGCTCGCCGCGATCATCGTGGCGCTTGGCGGACTCGCCTTTCTGGCGCTGCGCAGGCTGACATGGACGGAAACGTGAGGACGAGATGAGACTGGACGAAGCACGCGCAATGATCGAACTGCTCGCCATGCTGGTCACGGACCCGCGTACCGGCGTACTGATTGCGCTGCTGCTGGGCGCCGCCGTATTCGATTACCGCAGCTTTCGCATCCCGAACTGGCTCACCGCGAGCGGCCTGGCGTTCGGTATGGCGTGGACCATCCTGGTGCCGCCGCTGCCGGGCGCCGGCTGGAGTTTCCCCGTCGGCGGAGTCATGACCGGCTTTATCGCGATGTTCCCCATGTACATGCTGCGCGCAGTGGGCGCCGGCGACGTGAAGCTGATGGCGATGGCCGGCAGTTTCCTCGGATGGCACGACACACTGTTCGCGCTGTTAACCAGTTTCGTGGTGGGCGGCGTTGCTGCCGTGGCCTTCGCCGCGTGCCACGGCATGTTCGGGCGCCTGCTCGATAACACGCGCCAGTTGCTGTGCCACCTGGCGCTGTCGGCGGTTGGCGGCCAGCGCCCGGCCATGCAGCTGGGCGCGCACCAGTCGGCAGGAAAGCTGGCGTTCGGCGTGAGCATCGCGGTGGCCACCATCGGCAACGTCGTCGCGCGCCAGCTCGGTTTCATCTGATCGCAAAGGAATCGTCATGAAGAACATCAAAGGACTCATGCTCATCGTCCTCGCCCTGCTCACCGGCCTTGCCGCGGCGGCCTATGCGACCGGTTGGGTGGCGCAGCGCGCCGGCGTCGCGGCCAACAAGGTCGTGGTTGCCGCCGTCGACATCGAACTGGGCTCGCGCATCACGCCCGAAATGGTGACGGTGGCCGACTGGCCGGCCGGCTCGGTGCCGCCCGGCGCGTTTGGTCAAATCAAGGATGTACAGCAGCGCACGCTCAAGACGAGCCTGGCGCGGGGCGAACCGGTCATCGAGCGCAAGGTTGCGCCGGTCGGCACGCAGGGCGGCCTGTCGGCCGTGATCGCGGAAGGCAAACGCGCGATGACAGTGCGCGTGAACGACGTGGTGGGCGTTGCGGGCTTCGCCCTGCCCGGCACTTATGTCGACGTGATGGTCAACACGCAGCAGGAGCGCGGGCATAACGAACCGCCGCGCCAGGTCAGCAAGACCGTGCTCGAACAGGTGCTGGTGCTGGCGGTGGCGCAGGAAGCCGGGCGCGACGCGACCAAGCCGAAGGTGGTCAGCGCCGTGACGCTCGAACTGTCGCCGCAGGACGCGGAGAAGCTCGACCTGGCGCGCAGCGTGGGCTCGCTGTCCCTGGTGCTGCGCAACCAGGTGGACAAGCAGATGGTCGACACGCGCGGCATCACCAAGGACGAACTGTTCGGCGTCGAACCGGCGCGCCCGCCGGCAGCGCCCACGCCGCGACCGAAGGTGGTGCGCACCGTGGCATCGGCTGGCACCTGCGTCGAGGTGCTGCGTGACGGGCACCGCTACCTGAGCTGCTTCTGACCAGAACATCCCAACGGGAGAACACCGTGAACCGAACCATCCGAACCGCCGTGTGGCTGGCATGCGTGACCGTGTGCGGCGGCGCGAACGCCGCCAAAGTGGCCAAGCCGGCCGGCGTGAGCGACCGCCTGGTGCGGCACTGCGCGGGCGTGATCGAACGCCCGGCCGTCACCGTCATGCTAGGCAAGTCGCGGGTGATCCCGCTCAAGGCGCCGGTGACGCGGGTGGTGGTCGACGGTCCGGTGGTGGGCAAGGCTGCGGCGGCGGAAGGCGCCGCCGGTTCCGCCGCAACCGCCACGCCGGCTGACAGCAAATCCGGCATCGCCGACACCGACGTCCTGCTGCTCAGCCCAACCGACCTGTTCGTACGCGGACGCCGCGCCGGATCCATGAACGTGATCCTGCAGGAGTCGAACGGCGCCTGCTACCTGCAGGACATCGTGGTCTCGATCGACCCAGCGACCCTGCAGGCCAAGCTGGCCGAGGTGATGCCCGAGGAGAAGGAGATCCGCGTGAAAGCGGCCGAGAACGCGCTGGTGCTGACCGGCCGCGTCAACGACATGGCCAAGCTGGACGAGGCGATGCGCGTGGCCGCGGCCTATGGTGACGGCAAGCGCGTAGTCAACCTGCTGCGCGTGACCACGCCGCAGCAGGTCATGTTGGAGGTGAAGATCGCGGAGGTCAGCAAAACGCTGCTCGACCGCTTTGGCATCGACTATGCGCGCATGTTCACCTCCGCCGACGGACTGACCTCCCGCGTGATCTCGGGCATCTTCGGCGGCAACCCCGCCTTGTTCGGCAAATTCAACCGCAACAGCGCCGGCGGAACCGTGATGGGCGCGGCCGGCGCCTCGGTCAGTGGTGGCAGCGCGGCCGCCAACGCCACCATGAACACGGCATCGAGCGGGGCGACCCTGCTCGGCATCGATGCCGAGAAGAAGGATGGCCTGGTGCGCGTGCTCGCGGAGCCGAACATCATGGCAATCAGCGGCCAGTCGGCCAGCTTCCTCTCGGGTGGCAAGATCTTCATTCCGGTGGCGCAGACGCCGCAGGGCCTGGGCACCACCATCACCCTCGAGGAAAAGGAGTTCGGCGTCGGCCTCAAATTCTCGCCGACCGTGCTCGATGGGAGCCGCGTCAATCTCAAGCTGGTGTCCGAGGTGTCCGAGCTGTCGCAGACCGGCTCGCCGTTCACCACGGTCGGCAATGTCACCGCCATCCTGCCATCGCTGACCACACGGCGCGTGGACACGACGGTACAGCTGAACGACGGCCAGAGCTTTGCGGTGGCCGGCCTCATTCGCAACAACGTCACCGAGACCTTGAAGAAGTTCCCGGGCCTCGGCGACGTGCCGATCCTGGGGATGCTGTTCAGGTCCAGCGAGTTCCAGAAGGACCAGACGGAACTGGTGTTCATCGTGACGCCGCGTCTGGTCAAGCCGACCGCGACCAGCGCGGCACTGCCGACCGACGTTCACGCAGAACCATCGCGCGCCGATGCCGTGATCATGGGCGCATCCGAAGGCAAGCGCAGTGCGCCCTCGAAGTAAGGACGATCGACATGAAACCCACCGCATATTTCCTGTTCATTGGCATGCTCGCGGGCTGCTCGGCCACGCCGCAATACGACGCGCGTTTTGGCGACGCGGTGCGCCAGGCGCGCATGGCGCAAGTGCTCAACCCGGACGCGGGCCGCAATCCCGACCAGGCGCTCGGCATCGGCACCCAGCCCGCGATCGAGGCACAGAAGCGCTACCAGGACAGCTTCAAGGCGCCACCGCCAGTAACCAACGTGATCAATATTGGAGGAGCCGTCAACGGCGGCTCGACCAAGTAGCCAATCCGCTTCCGAGCGGTCATCCCCTGGGCCACAGCAGCCCACCATCCTCAATGAAAGGTACTGAAAATGAAAACACTTGCTCAATCGTTTGCTGATGCCGTGCGCTCGTTTGCCAACGACGAAGACGGTGCCCAGGTCGTCGAATACGCGCTGATCATTGCGGTCGTGTCGATCGCGCTGGTCGCAGCGCTGGCCGCGCTGGCGCCGGGGGGGCTGAAGGACTTCACCACCAACGTGACCGCCTGCCTGAGCGGCGGCACCTGCAAACTGACCGCAACGCCGGCCTGATTGAAAATGAAGCCGAGGGATCCGACCGCGGCAACGGCTGGACGCGAGGGCGGCACCATTGTCCTCACGTTCAGCCTCATGCTCCTGTTCCTGATTGGCTTCGCAGGCATCGCGATCGACTTGTCACGCCTGTTCATCGTGCGCACCGAGTTGCAGACGGCACTGGATAGCTGCGCCCTCGCTGCCGCCCAGGAGCTCGATGGTCAAAGCACGTCCACCACCAGGGCGATCAACGCCGGCATGGCGGCGGCAAACCTGAACCGGGTCAACCTGCAATCTGCAAACTGGGACGGGCAAGCCAAGGTCAGCGCCGACGACATCAGCTTTTTTGATTCGACCAACAGCGCCACCTCCGATTCGGTCGCCGCGCGCTACGTGCAGTGCCAGCATTCACAGCCCGGTGTGCACACCTTCCTGCTCCAGCTGCTGACCCGTTATTCCTCCGACGGCTTCCCGACCACGCATTCCGTGTATGCGGTGGCCGTGGCAACGCGCGGCCATGCGCAGAGCACCTGCCCCATCCCGGTGGCGCTGCGGGCCAAGGCCGGCAAAGGCCCTCCCAATTACGGATTCGCGCCGGGCGAATGGGTCACCATCTACGGCAAGAAGATTGGCGCCGGCCCCGGCGAAATGGGGTGGTACAACCTGGACGGCAGCAATGACGCGAAAGAGACCGCCATCGAACTGTCCGAGAACGGCAAATGCGGCGTCAAGGCCGGTGACTCGGTCGGCACGCCCGGTGCGCAAACCAGCGTCGACGTGCCGTGGAACCAGCGCTTTGGCATCTACAAGAACAAGGACTCGGCCAGCGACAACCATCCCGACTTTACCGGCTACGCTTACACGAGCACGAACTGGAGCAACAAGGTACCGCAAAATGCATTCAGCGGCGACGGCGGCATCGGCGCCACGGCAAAGAATTACCTCACCAAGCGCGCGGCATTTGCATCGTTCGACGACACCGGCACCGACTTGAAGGACGGCGCACAGATCGCTTTTGGCGACAGGAACGCGCTGAACAGCTTCAAGAGCGTGGCCACCCCAGGTGCCGGCGGCGAGCACGCGAGCTACGGCTACAACAGGCGCATCGTCATGGTCCCCGTGCTGGACACGACCAGCACCATCGTCGACTTTGCCTGCATGTTGATGTTGGCACCACTGGCCGGTCCCAACAACGACGGCCAGATGGAATTCATCGGCAACGCGTCCGCGATCGACACGCCCTGCACCACCAATGGCCTGGCCGGCGGCGTGGCCGGCCCGCTGGTCCCGGTCCTCGTGAGGTGAGCCATGAAACGCGAACACGGAACCGCCATCATCGAATTCGCGCTGATCTTCCCCATGATCGTGATGCTGATGTTTACCGTCACCGAATTCGGCCGCGCGCTGCAGCGCTACAACGCTGCGGTCAAGTCCGTGCGCGACGCGGCGCGCTACATGTCGGTGCAGCAGGCCGGCACCCATCAGGCGCAGTCGCGCAACCTGATCATGTATGGCACCGTGGATGGCAGCGGCAGCGCGCTCGACCCCGCTCTCACGACGGCCATGGTACCGGACCCGGTATGGCAGCTGGCCGGCAGCGACCCGCTGATCAACACCGTCACGGTGCGCATTACCGGCTATCAGTTCAAACCGGCGGTCGCGGAGGTTTTTGGCCTGGCCCTGCCGACCATCACCTTCGGCGACATCACTGCGACCATGAGGTGTCCGCTATGACGCGCCAGCATGGAGCCACCCTGGTGGAGTTTTCGCTGGTGCTGGTCCTGTTCCTGACATTCACGCTGGGGCTCATGGACTTTGCGCGCCTGCTCTTTACGTGGAATGCCGCGACCGAGGCAACCCGCCACGGTGCGCGCTACGCCGCCGCCTGCGTCGATCCAAACGGGAGCGATGGCGAACTGCTGAACAAAATGCGCGAGATGCTACCCGCGATTTCAGCCTATTCGATTGCATGGAATCCGGCCGGCTGCACGGCCAGCACCTGCCAGGGCGTGACGGTGACCATCACCGACTTCGACTTCCAGTGGCTGGCGCCGATTCCCGATGCCGTGCGCCCGACGATTCTCATCCCGGGCACGAACTTCAGCACCTACCTGCCCCGCGAAAGCCTGCGGCAGGACCCGTATTCCGCCACGTTTTGCCAATAAGTTCGGAGGACGTCATGAAAGTCGCACTGATCTCACCCAGCCCGGAGCACCTGCAGCAGCTAGGCAGTGTCCTGCACACTTGCGCCCACCAGAGCGTGCTCGTCGAAGGCGGCAAGAGCAAGATGCGTGAGGTCGTCGAATGCGAACGGCCAGACATCGTGATCGTCGAAGGGATGTGCTGCGACCCTGCCGAGCTGACGCAGGTCGAGTACCTGTCGGCCCACCATCCCAACGTCGCGGTGGTGCTGCTGTGCGCGAGCGCCTCGCCTGAATTCCTGATCAACTCGATGCGCGCCGGCGTGCGCGAGGTGCTGCCCTGCCCGGTCAGCGCGATCGCCCTGCAATCGGCGCTGGAGCGCATCGTCACCAGGATGCGCATCAGCCAGGGCAAGGCCGACGGCCGCGTGTTCGCCTTCATCGGCTGCAAGGGCGGCGCCGGCGCAACCTTCCTGGCGACCAACCTGGCAGCCGAACTGGCCACGCGCCGCTCGGTGCTGCTGATGGACCTGAACCTGCAGTTCGGCGACGCATTGTCGTTCCTGCACGACGGCGCCCCGGCCTCCACGCTGGCCGACGTCGCGCGCGAAATCGGGCGGCTCGATGCCAGCTTTCTGGCGTCCAGCGCGACCAGGCTGGGCCCCCGGCTGAGCATCCTGGCCGCGCCCGAGGACCCGGCGCAGTCGATGGAGATCAAGCCGGACCATATCGAAGCGGTGGTAAGCCTGGCCGCCGCCAATTACGACTTCGTGCTCATGGACGTGGGCCGGACCATCGATGGCACCAGCGTCAAGGCGCTGGACCGCGCGGACAAGATCTTCATCGTCATGCAGCCGTCCGTGCCGGGGGTGCGCAATGCGAAGAAGCTGCTGCTGGCCTTTCGCGCGCTCGGCTACGGCAACGAACGCGTCGAACTGATCGTCAACCGCTTCGAACGTGCCGACATTGGTGTGGCCGATATCGAGCGGGCATTGGGCAAGCTGACGATCCATACGGTACCGAACTCATACCGTCAGGTGACGGCCGCAATCAACCAGGGCGACCCGCTGGCGCTGGCGGCGCGCAGCAATCCGGTCAGCCGCAACCTGGCGGACTTCGCGCGCGGCCTGACCGAAGAACCGCTCGCAAAGAGCCCGGGCCTGTTCGGCCGCCTGCTCGGCCGCGCGGCATAGGGAGACGCCATGTCACTCCGTGAAAAACTGAACAGCGGACCGGGGCTATCCGCGGTCGCAGGCGGCGTTGCGCAGTCCGACAGCTACCTGGCGCTCAAGGCGCGCATCCACATGGGGCTGGTCGAACAGTTCGACCTGGTCGCGCTGGAAGGCGCCGCCCCCGAGTTGCGTCGCGCCGAGATCGCCTCGTCCATCGAACGCATGCTCGAGACCGAAGCGACGCCGGTCAACGACATCGAACGCCGCTGGCTGATTCGCGACATCCAGCACGAAATGCTCGGCTTCGGCCCGCTGGAGCTGCTGATGGCCGACCCGACGGTGTCCGACATCCTGGTCAATGGCTATGACCAGGTGTACGTCGAACGGCGCGGCCGGCTCGAACGTACGGCGGTCTGCTTCAGCGACGAGAAGCACCTGCTGCGCATCATCGACAAGATCGTGTCGCTGGTCGGCCGGCGCATCGATGAATCGAGCCCGATGGTTGATGCCCGCCTGCCCGACGGATCGCGGGTCAACGCCATCATCCCGCCAATCGCGATCGACGGCGCCATGATGTCGATCCGGCGCTTTGCCCATATTCCGCTCAAGATGTCCAACCTGATGAGCGACGAGCTCAAAAGCCTCACGCCCGACATGGCGGCGCTGCTGGAGGCGCTGTGCAAGGCCAAGGTCAACATGATCATCTCGGGCGGCACGGGCGCGGGGAAAACCACCCTGCTCAATATCCTGTCGGGCTATATCCCGGCCGACGAGCGGATCGTCACGATCGAGGACGCGGCCGAACTGCAGCTGCAACAGCCGCACGTGGTGCGCCTGGAGACACGGCCGATGAACATCGAGGGCCGGGGCGAAATCAACCAGCGCGCGCTGGTGCGCAACGCGCTGCGCATGCGCCCCGACCGCATCATCATCGGCGAGGTCCGGGGCATGGAAGCGATCGACATGCTGCAGGCCATGAACACAGGACATGAGGGGTCGCTCACCACGATCCACGCCAACACGCCGCGCGATGCGCTGGCGCGGCTGGAGAACATGATCGGCATGGCGAACCTGAACCTGTCGCTCAAGGCGATGCGCCAGCAGATTGCATCGGCGATCACGGTGGTCATCCAGGCGCTGCGCCTGACCGACGGCAAGCGCAAGATCACCAGCATCCAGGAGATCACCGGCATGGAAGGCGACGTCATCACCATGCAGGAGATCATGGGGTTTCGCCAGACCGGCGTCGGCCCGACAGGCGAAGTCGAGGGCCATTTCCAGGCGACCGGCGTGCGGCCGAAGTTCATCGAACGCCTGCGCACGTTCGGCCTGCAGCTGCCGGAACATACCTTCGATCCGCAGCGCAGGGTCTTCTAGGAGAAAGCCATGGACATCTTTCGTTCAGCTTCGCCCCTGCTGTTTGCCGCATTGCTGCTCGCTGCCCTCCTGCTGCTGTTTGCGGGCGCTTACCTGACGTGGCAGTCCTACCGTGGCGACGCGTCGCGGCGCCTCGATCGGCGGCTCGGGCGCGCGCCAGCGCGTGACGCTGCCACGCTGCTGCGCCGCGGTCCGGAACCGCTGAGGGTGTTCGACCGGCTCATGGCACGCTGGCAAACACGGCCACAGCTCGAATCCTGGCTGCTCCAGAGCGGCGTGCCATGGAGCGCGCCGCGGCTTGCCGTCACCTGTCTCGGCGCCGCCACGGGCGCCGGCCTGCTGGTACAGGCTTTGCTGCGCACGCCCGCGTGGCAGGCGCTCCTGGTTGCGCTGGCGGCGGGCGCTGTCCCAGTCGCCTACGTATCGCGCAAGCGTGCGCTGCGGTTAGCAGTACTGGAACGGCAGCTGCCCGAGGCGCTGGACCTGCTGGTGCGGGCCCTGCGCGCCGGCCACGCCTTTTCGTCGTCGCTGCAAATGGCAGGTTCGGAGATGAGCGACCCGATCGCAAGCGAACTGCGCCTGACCCATGAGGAAGTCAGCTTCGGCATCCCGCTCGACCAGGCGCTGCTCAACCTGGAGCAGCGCGTGCCGCTCATGGACCTGCGCTACTTCGTGGTTGCCGTGCTGGTGCAGCGCGAGGCCGGTGGCAACCTGACCGAGCTGCTGGCAAACCTGAGCCGATTGATACGCGAGCGCCTCAAACTCATCTCCCGCGTGCGGGTGCTGACGGCCGAAGGCCGCCTGTCGGCATGGTTCGTGGCCTTGCTCCCGTTTTTCCTGTTCGCCGTGATCTTCAGCGTCAACCGCAAATTCATGGAACCGCTTTGGCTGGACCCGATGGGCATCACGCTCGTGCGCAATATGCTGGGCATGATGCTGGTCGGCGTGCTCTGGCTCAGGCGCATCACTCACGTCCGCGTATAGGTGGTCATCATGCTGATCTTTGCCATTCTCATCGGCGCCTCCGCCAGCTGCGCAGTGCTGGGCACCTGGCTGCTTCTGCGTCCCTCTCGCATCGAACAGCGCATGCGCTCACTGCAACCACAAGGCGAGCAAAGCGGCTGGGCCGATACCGTCGCCCAGCTGGTAGGTCCGTTTGCGCGCCTGTCGCTGCCCGATGGCGACTGGAACAGCTCTCCGCTCCGCCAGCGCCTTGTGAACGCAGGCATCCGGCGTGCCGACGCGCGGCCCATCTACTATGGCCTGAAAACCGTGCTGCCGCTGGCGTTTGGCCTGCCCGCCTGGTTCGTGCTGCGCCAGACCGGCACCAGCAACCTGAACACCTTGCTGTTCGTGCTGGTCGCCGCACTGGTCGGCTGCTACGCGCCCAACTTCGTCCTCGGCCTGAAGGTGCGCGAGCGGCGGCGCGACATCTTCGAGAGCTTTCCCGATGCGGCTGACCTGATGCTGGTCTGCGTGGAGGCTGGACAGGGACTCGATTCGTCGATGCAGCGCATCGCCGACGAGATGCGGCACCGCAGCCTGGCCATGGCCGAAGAACTGTTCCTGACCAACCTCGAGCTGCGCGCCGGCGTGCCGCGGCAACAGGCGCTGCGTCACCTGGCGGAGCGCACGGGCATCGAAGAGGTGGGCGTGTTTGCGGCCATGCTGACCCAGGCCGACAAGTTCGGCAGCAGCATCGGCGACTCGCTGCGCGTGTTCTCCGACGACCTCCGGCACAAGCGGCTGGTACGCGCCGAAGAGAAGGCGGCAACGGTGTCAACCAGGATGCTGCTGCCGCTGGTGCTGCTGATCTTCCCGTCCGTGATCATGGTGATCCTCGGCCCTGCCGGCATCTCCATCATCCGTTCGGTGCCCACGCTCTTTGGCCAGCCGTAAGGCGTCAATGATGGGCGTGCTCCGCGATTGGCCGGGCGAGCTTGTGGCGCGTGGCATAGACGTACAATTCGAGCCGCGTCTTCACGTCGAGCTTATGGTAGATGGTGGTCAGGTGGTTGCGCAGGGTGTGGTCGGACATGCAAAGCCGCTGCGCGATCGTCTTGTTCAGGCAATCGGAATACGCCACCACGGCATCGATCACCACGCGCTCGCGGCCGGTCAGCGACGCATGGCGCTGGACCAGCGGGTCGCCCTGGTGCGGCGCGGTCAGGCTCGAGAACACGCGCGCCATCATCTCGCGGTCGAGCCACAGTTCGCCCGCATGGGTCTTCTCGATTGCCTTGAGCAGCACCTCGGCCGAAGCTTCCTTGCCAAGCACGCCGCGCGCGCCGGCGCGCACGGCGGCATCGAGCACTCCGTGGCGCCGCTCCCCGGTCAGTACCAGCGCACGCGACACGCCATTGTCCAGCATCGCGGGCAGGAACTCGGCCGCGTCCTGCCCGGCCAGGTCCAGGTCCAGCACGATCACGTCCGGCACCAGGGCTGCTGCCTTGGCCACCGCCTCGTCGGCCGCGCGCGCGGCGCCCACCACGCACATGCGCGGCGTTTCGGCATCGATCAGGCGTTCCAGTCCCCATAGCAGGGTCGAATGGTCGTCCACCAGCATGACCCTGATCGTGCCGGCCCCCTCAGTATTATTCATATTGGTATCTCCACACAAACCGCAGTCGCGCTGCTGGCGCGGTGCACATGCACCTGCCCGCCCAGCACGGCCGCACGTTGCCTGATCGAATGCGGCACGAAGGGACCCACCGCGCCTTCGGCGCACACGTTGTCGATCTCGATGCTCAACTTGCGGTCGGCACGCCGCACCCGCACCACGCCTTCGCGCGCCGCGGTGTGCTTGCCGATGTTGTTCAATCCCTCGCGCACGATCTGGATGACTTCCGCGGCGAGCCGGTCGCCCAGTTCCATCCCCTTCTGCACGTCCACGCGCACAGTCAGCCCGTACCGCTCGCGCATCTGGACCGCCAGTCGCGCGAGCGCGCCGCTGCACAGCGATTCGGCCTGGTCGCCCTGTGCCCGGTTCGCGACACTGCCGGCGAAGTCGCGCAGGTCGGCGATCACGGACTGCACCATGCCCGCCAGCGCGTCCAGTTCCGGCGCGATCGGATTGTCCGGCGGGACCTTGAGCCGCAGCGCCGCCAGTCCCAGCGCAAGTCCAATGTACGGCTGCACCGCGGTGTCGTGCATGTTCAGCGCCAGGCGCTGGCGCTCATTGCTGGCGGCTTCGGAGGCAATCCGGTCCAGCAGTGCCACGTGCTCCGCCACCGGCATCGCCTGGGCCACAGCCTGGGACAGGAACAGCGCGTCGCTGCGCGTGTATGGCTGGCTTGCGCGGCTGACGTACACGCGCCCGGACGCCTCGGCCAGCACCACCGGCGCGCTGATGAAATTGTCGGCCTCCAGCAGGTCGGCCACGCGCTCGCACGGCAGCGACGCGTGCGGCCGCCAGTGGCGCCGCTCGTGCGGATGCGCGGGCAGCAGTCGCGCCAGGCGACGGCGCCGGTACAGGATGGTGCCGTCGTCGGGGACCGCCAGGAATGGTTGGGCGGCATCGGGATCGATCGCCACGGCAGGTACCGCCAGCGGGCCGCCGGCCTGCACCGTGCGCACGGTCCAGCCCTTTCCCGGCGCGCCAAGCACGAGAACGCAGCGGTCGGCCGCGAAAAAGGCCCGGGTCCCTTCCATCATTGCGGTGACCGTGTGGTCGATGCCAAGGCGGGCGTTGGACGGCTGGGCCAGCGCGCGCAGCAGCGCGATCCGGCGCCGCAATTGCAGCCGCTGCTCGCCCAATTGCGCAATCAGGTAGCCGAGTGCGCAAATAAAAACGGTTCGCACAAAAATAAGCGACAGATTATCTTCACTTAAATTATTCAGCGTCGAAATTCCATAACCTGTTGCAGCTACAAGCGCGATTTTGGCGCCCTCGTCAAAACCCTGTCGCAAACCGGCGGATAGAATTGCGAAAAGGAAAAACCGCAGAAAGTCGCCCGGATCGAAAGAGCCGACATTCAAAAATAGAAAACACCACAACAGATCGAACCAATGCAGCGCCCGTTGAAAGGAAAGCCGCATTTCCGCCTCGGCCGCCAGGAATAAGCCAAGCGCCATCGCCATGTAAGCCCCGAGCAGCCAGAGCAGCACGCCGTCTGGCTGCGGCGCGGCTGCCGCAGCCGACAGGAACGCTGCCACGGTCAGCACAAGGCGAATGCGCGCGATGATCTGCTCGTCCGCGGCATCCGACTGTGCAGCGGCGGCAACGCTATCGCGACGTATCCAAAAGGCTGGCATAAAAACCGACGAGATTATTTCGGAACAGAAATGCGGCTTCGAATTGACGAGGCCGTCGAGAAAATTATATGCCGCGCTTGTAATTATCGGTAGCGAAATTCGATTCGATGAGTTGGCTTTTTGCTGATGGGATTGAAAGCTGATTTTGGGAAAATTTATTCATCGAAACAAAGTTATTGCGAATAAGAAAAAGACTGCACAAATTGTTCAGTTGACGCACACACAACGCGCGCGGCAACAGACCGCCAATCGGCACACAGATTAGCTTGCGCTAATGATGTTTCTCGCCCAGCCGGAGTTTGGATATTGTTCAGTCCCTCACAAACTCAAGGAACTGCCACATGAAGAAGCTAGTAGTGATGTTGTTGATCGGGTCGTCCATCGCTCCTGCCCTGGCGGGCGAGCCCTACGTCGGAGCCAGCGTCGGCCGGGCCCAACAAAAAATGAATGCGGAAACGATTGATCTTTCGATGAGTTCGACGAGCGCGAAGCTCTTCGCGGGCTACGAATTCGCCAACGGTTTTGGCATGGAAGCCGGCTACACCTACTTTGGCAAGGCCTCGATTTCCGGTGGCGATACCACGGTCTCGGTGGAACCGAAAACCTTCTACGCCGCGGTGACCGGGCGCATGGCCATTTCGAAGGATTTTTCCGGTTACGCGAAGCTGGGCATCGCCCGCCCCGGCACCACCGGCCGGGCCACGCAAGGCACCAAGGTCGAAGTGTTCGATACCCGTCGCGTGACCCCGATGCTTGGATTTGGCGTCAGCTATTCCCTGGACGAGAAAATCGCCGTGTTCGCCGAGTATGAATACTACGGCAAAGCCATCAACGCCGATGAAGGTACGCTGAAACTCGACAATCTCTCCGTCGGCCTGCGCTACAAGTTCTGAGGAACTGCCAGTGCAGATGCACGAGTATCTTGTCCAGGTTCGGCTCAAGCGCGGGATGATCTTGTCGGATGTCCTGCGCGTACACACCGAACGATTCGGCCACGCCGAGGCCTGGCTGAACCTGCCGGTGCTGTCCCGCATCGAAGCGGGAAAAGTGGCAAATCCGCAGTTCAGGACGGTCGTTGGAGTGGCGCATGCGTACGGGGTCTCGCTGGAGGACCTCGCACGCTTTTACCTGCCGCGCAAGTGATGCTGGCTACTCCGAAATGGCCACGGCGGTTGAAAATCCAGTCCATTTCCCGTGGCTACCAGAGACAATCATCAGCTGATTGCCAGGGCCTGCGGTGCTCGCAATCATCTGACCGCTCCGGTCCCAAAAAGCGCTGCGCCCGGCCGAAGTCCACCCGCCGGTCGGTCCACCATGATTTGCCATCAGCACGGCCATTTCGTGGGTCTTGCTGTACCCCTGCAAGGTGGCGCTGTCGGCGGGATAGCCCCGTTCGCTGATCAGGACACTGGACAAGTACACCTGCGCGCCCGCACGGGCGGCCGCCGCCGCATGCGAGGGCTGGCTGAAATCGGCACATACCGACAACGCCAGCCGCGTGTCGCAAAGTTCGAGCAGATCACCACCGTTCCCCGGCGCGAAATGCAGCTCTTCACCTGAATGGAGATGAACTTTTGTGTACACGGATAAGGCCCCATCCGCATGCAGCACAAAGGCTGCGATCAACGGCTTGTCATGGGAACCCGATCGTAGAGGCAGACCGATCACGGTTGTCATCCTCGCCTCGCGCGCGTAGCTGCGCAGTGGCGCAATCAAAGGCGTATCCAGGTCTTGTTCAAGTTCGCTGGGTTGCGGTGGAACGTAGCCCGTCAGCGACAGCTCTGGAAAAACGAGCAATTGGACGTCATGGCTGCGCGCGGCTTCCATGAAGCAGAGGTGTCGCTGAACATTGCACGCGATGTCGCCATCCCGTACGGCACACTGGGCCGCAGCAAGCACCGGCAGTTTGGTTGAATATTCCGGGTTCACGCTAAGGCTTTCACTAAGTAAGTTCCTTTCGCCACAACAGAGCGGCAAGATAGGCCGCGGCGACCAGATCGAATCCAAGACAAAACGTCGGCCAGAAATCCGGCACGCCTGGATTGACGATCAGTTCGCCGTGGACGAGATCGAAAACGGCGTGCGCCGCCAGTCCCAAGGGCACCAGCCACAAGCTGCGCTTGTACCCTGCCATCGCAATAGCGGCAAACACGACCGCGGCCATGGCTTCGCTCTGCAGGGATCCCGGCTGCTTGCCCATCGCTGCAAACAGCAGGTAATAGGTCGCAATCACGATCAGCACCACAGGAAAGAAGCTGCGCTCCCGGTCAAAGCCAACCAGCCGCGCACTCCCCACCGCCATCAAGCCCAAGATAACACCGACCAGTATTTCCATGCCCCTTCCTCAGTTCGTTGCTCGAACGGGCAATTCTATGGCGATCGTCACTGGGAGAAATCCATGTTTAGCGGCCGCTAATTTTTTGTCTGATTAGCCCATGCTAATGTTCATCGGCGGGCAGCCAATGCCGAACTATGATGTGCACCGTTATCTCCTGCAGATGACTCTCCCGCACAGCTTTGCCCCACGGCCGCCGTGGGGCTTCTTTTCACGCGACTTATCCATTTTCCTTGTTTGCTCCCGCAAGAGCGCCGATACAGTGGAACGACACCAGGTCTTCGATGTACTCGTCCGTCACCCCATCGTGGGTCACGCTCACCCGCCATGTCACCGCGCCCAGGAGCGAATCGAGCCGCATGCGGAACGGAACCTGCGCATTCCATTCCCCCCGTGCCACGGCACGCGCGAAGATGCCCTCGAGCGCCGGAATGCGGCGCTGCCAGAATTGCTTCATTACCGGATAAAACGCGCCTTCGGGCTGGACAGATGCAGCCAGCTGCAGCAGGCTGCGGCCAAGCGGGGAGCACATCAGATCGCGCGAGTTGATCATCAGCTGGCAAAGGTCCGCATGCAGGCTTCCCAGATCCGGGATCGGCGCCATGTGCGCTGCGTCCAGCACATCGATGATCAGCGCATCGCGCGTTCCCCAGCGCCGGTAAATCGACGTTTCGTGCACCGCCGCAGCCTTCGCCACGTTGGCGATGCTGAAGCCGTCGTAGCCTTTGTTCGCAAGCTCTTCAAGTGCTGCCGCGATCACCGTCTCGCGCACCCGCGCACTCCTGCCGCCGGTCCGCTTTTGTTTTGTGCTCGGTTCCATTCGTTCATCCGTCGATTTCACGCGTCCGGGCATCTTAACGCAATTCGGGCTGCGCTTGCTGATGTACACAGCCATCACCATTCTGTTTTTTGTTTGTCTTCATTTTGAGAGGAAGCATGATCGAAATCCGCCCCGCGACCGAACAGGACGTTGAGGTCTTCTACAGCCTGATGCTCGAAGAAGCCGAGCACCACAACGCTTTGCAGCACGTTCATACCACCCCTTCCGAGCTCAGGCGCGCTGGTTTCGGCAAGGCCCCGCAATTTGGCGTCCTGCTCGCTCTATTCGATGGCGAGCCTGCCGGTTACGTCTCCTACACCGTGAATTACTCCATTTGGCTGGGCGCGCACTTCATGATGATCGATGACGTTTTTGTCACCGCCAGATATCGCGGCAGGAAGATTGGGGAAGCATTGATGGCGCGTGCAAGGGAGGTCGCGCTCGCCGCCGGCCATACGCGGATACGCTGGGGCGTGGAGAGCGACAACGAAGGGGCGATCCGTTTCTATCAGCGCCTTGGCGCAAGCCTGCATACCAAGGGACTGTGTACCTGGGATGTCGGGGATGCCGGCTCCGAGCCTTAACGCAAGCATGGTTGCATTAGTATTTTTCCGTGTTATACTGCGACTAACGCAACCATTCTTGCTTTAACTCAGCGCAATGAATCTCGCCATTAACATCATCGGTAGTCATTCGACCTTCGAGAAGGTGAAGGCAGCATTTGGCGAGGGGCCGCGTCGGCTGCATCGTGGCACGGAACTGCTGGGGCGCGCCGGGATCGTGCCTTCCGTGACATATATCGAGGCTGTTGCCAGCGAAAAGGATCTCGCGATCGCGCCAGACGGGCTGACGATCATCGTGGTCGACGGCGGCGACAGCGCCCTGCTCGCCCGCCTGTCGCACCTGCGCAAGAAAGCCGGCCTCACCGTGCCGGTTATTGGGATCGCGTCCAGCGAAGCAAATCTGCAATCGATGGCACAGCATAGTCGGGGCGTGGCGGACTGGCTGTTCCCCGATTTCAGCCCGGCGGAATTGGCGTTCCGGCTATTGGCGCTGGCAACCGGCTGCCAACGCAGTGTGCACCGGCTCCCTTGTGGCGAGATCACCCTGGAGCGCGAGCGCCGGGCCATTTCGCTGAACGGCCGTTCGGTGCGGCTCAGTCCAACCGAAGTGGCGCTCGCTGAATTCTTCCTGACCAGGTCAAGCCGGGTAATCTCATTGGCCGAGCTGGTGGCGTTCTTTAACGAGTCCGGCAAATCCAGCGCGATGAATAATATTCGCGTGGCGATCTACCAGCTCAGGCTCAAGCTCGAGGAGCTGAGCAATTTCCGGCTGACGCTCGTCACGCTGTACCGGCAAGGGTATTCGCTGCGACAAGCGCGCCCGGCCCCGGCTTCCCTCGCCGCCTGACCGGGCGCTGGCCGCTTAATCGGCCTTGATGCCCTCGACCTGGATATGCAGCTGGGTGAGGGTCTTGAAGCCGTAGCTGGCGCCATAGCTCACGCCGAAATCAGCACGGTCGAACTGCGCGCTGGCTTCGGCGCCGCACACCTCGCGCTTGATCATCGGGTTGACGAAGCACTTGAACGATTCGAGCTTCAGGGTCAGGGGTTTGGTGACGCCGTGGAAGGTGAATTCACCGCTGACGGCAACCGGGGTGTCGCCTTCAAAACGGATATCGCTGCCCTTGAAGTGGGCGGTCGGGAATTTGGCGACATCGAAAAATTCGGCGGTTTTCAGGTGCTTGTCCAGCGGGACGTTGCCCGTATCAACCGAGCCCACGTCGATCGTCACATCCACAGTGCCGGTCTTGGCGGCGCGGTCCAGCGTGACGGTGCCGCTGCTCTTGGTGAACTTGCCGCGCCAGGTCGAGATTCCGCCAAAGTGGTCGGCCGCAAAGCTCGGATAGGTATGGGTCGGGTCCAGATTGTAGGTGGTCGCGGCGGCCATGGCCGAACCAGCGAAAGTGACCGAGAGAGCGGCGAACAGGGCGGCGACGAGAGAATGCTTCTTCAAAATATACTCCTGAGGTGAAATCAGCCTTATTGGCCGGTATAAACAATGTGGAATTTCAGCTGGACGTCGTTGGCGACGATGGCGGTATCGCCCCAGTCGCCCTGCCCGACGCCATAGTCAAGGCGCCTGATCGGCAGCACGCCGTCAAACACCTGGGCCGCGCCGTCCTTGCGGTACTGCATGGGGACGACCACGCTCTTTGCTTTGCCGCGGATCGTCAGCGTTCCCGTGACGTCGTAACGGCCATTGGCGCCCGGCTTGATGGAGCTGGAAACAAAGCTCGCGCGCGGGAAGCTCTTTGCGTCGAACCAGTCCTTGCCGGTCACTTCGTGGTTGTACTCTGCGTTGCCAAGATCGAAGCTGGCGACATCGACATCGATCTGCGCCTTCGACTTGGCCAGGTTGGCCGGATCGAACTGGAGCTTGGCCGTGACTGTCTTGAATTTGCCATCGACCGGGACGTTCATCTGCTTGAAGGTCGCAGTCAGGCTGCTCTTCTGGGCATCGACAGCTGCCTAGGCGACCGTGCCGAGCGCGCTGGCGCCGAGCGACACGCCGGCAAGCAGCGCAAGCATGCGGACTTTGGATTGGTGGAACATGATGGGCCTCCTGAAAATTTGTATCGTTACCGGCCGAACGGCAGCATCCGCTGCAGCAGGCGTTGGCGATCGAATAGTTGGTGTTTGACGACTGCCAGCAGGTGCCCCGCCACCGCGCCCAGCAAGCCATAGTTCAGCCAGATGTGGATTGTCTTGAGCAACTTAGCGAGTGCGGGATCGGCATCGATGATGGTAGGCAGCGGGACGACGCCGAGATAAACGACCGGCACCCCGGCTGCCGACGTGTAGAAATAGCCGCTGACGGGTATCGCCAGCATCAGCACGTAGAGCAGCGCATGGCCGGCATGGGCCGCCAGCTTTTCCCAACCATGCATTCCGTCGGGTAAATCGGGCGGTTGGTGCGTTACCCGCCACAGCAGGCGCGCCAGTGCCAGGACGAGTACCGTCACGCCAATCCATTTGTGCCACGAGAAGTAGCGCAGCTTGGTTGGCGTAATGCCGTGGATTTCGGTCATGATCCAGCCAAGCGCAAAGCCCCACACCATCAGCGCGGCGACGGCCCAGTGCAGTGCCATTGCGGTGTTCGTGTATTTGGCGGTGGTATGGGTCGGGATGGAATGCTTCATTGCTTTCGGTGCATAAACATGATGTTCATCATGATATGGCGCAGCTCCCATGCAAACAATCGCTTAAAATGGATCGTTAATATCCAAATTTTAGATACCATGGCCGACCGAACGCCCTCTCTTGACCAGTTGCGGGTCTTTCTCGCTGTCGTTGAACACGGCAGCTTTTCCAAGGCTGCGGACGCGCTCGACCGGGCCCAATCAGTGATCAGCTACACCATCGGCAACCTCGAAGCGCAGTTCGGCTTTGCGCTGTTCGAGCGTGGGCGCAGGCGCCCGGTGCTGACGGAAGCCGGCCGCGCCGTGCTCGCCGATGCGCGCCGCGTGGACCTGCTGGTCAGCGAACTGGCGGCACGCGCGGAGGGCCTGGCCAAGGGGCTGGAAGGCGAGGTCTCGCTGGCGGTCGATGTGATGTATCCGTCGGCTGCGCTGGTGCCGGTATTGCAGGCATTTGCCGAAGAATTTCCGACGACCGCGCTCAAGCTCAAGATGGAGGCGCTGGGAGGGGTGTTGAGTCTGGTGCTCGACGGCGAATCCGGCTTCGGCATCGCCGGTCCGCAGGGTAGCTGGCCGGACCAGATCGATGCCGGCCCGGCCGGCGCGATTCATCTGGAAGTGGTGGCGGCGCCCTCTCATCCCCTCGCCCAGTTCCAGGAACAGATTCCTGTCACGGCCCTGCGCGAACACACCCAACTGGTGCTGTCGGACCGCAGCCGGATGACCGAGGGACGCGACTTCAACGTCTATTCGACGCGCACCTGGCGCTTGGGCGACCTCGATGCAAAGCACCGGCTGCTGGTCGCGGGGCTCGGGTGGGGCTCGATGCCGGCGCACATTATCGAACCGGATTTGGCGAACGGGACGCTGGTGCGGCTGGCGCTGGCCGATCGTCAGCGGCTGGTCTATCCGTTCTCCCTGATCCGACGTCTGGATTTTGCGACCGGCCCCGCGACCGAATGGCTAATTGGCCGATTTCGCGAAGCGTCGCGCCTGATGGTGCAGCTGCCGGCGCAAGCGCCGGGCATTTGAGTAAAGCAGGGTGTGCAGACGCTCCGGTGTCTCGTCCTTAAATAGGTTGACGCGCGACGGCCTTTTTCGTTGCGCGTGGATCAAGCTCTATTGACGCCCGGTGTGCCTCATTGGGCGTTT
>NZ_JANUGV010000030.1 GCF_024753215.1 Massilia solisilvae | reverse complement strand
TACACCGTCACCAGCGCACCGGGCAAGGGCACCATCAAGGTCAGCGGCACGGCGGCCACCACGTTCACGCAGCAGGACGTCATCGACGGCAAAGTGAGCTACACCGCCAACAGCTACGGCAGCGACCAGAGCGACAGCTTCAGCGTGTCGGTCTCCGATGGCGCGTTGAGCGATGCGAAGCCTGTCGCCGTCACCATCACGTCCGCCAACGTGGCGCCCACCAGCAC
>NZ_JANUGV010000003.1 GCF_024753215.1 Massilia solisilvae | reverse complement strand
AGCCACGCAACGCGTGGCTTTCGTTTTTCCGCAGCCGCCAATCAGCGGTGCGAGGTCAGGTTCGACGGCAAACTGGCCAGGTAAGCCGCGATGTCGGCCTTGTCCTTGTCCGACAGCGGCGCGGCCATGCCGCCCATGATCGGGTTGTTGCGGCCGAATGCTTTGCCGCCGCGCTGGTAGGCGGTCAGCGCGTGGTTCAGGTAGTCGGCGTGCTGGCCGGCCAGCTTGGGATAGCTCGGGTCGATCGGGCTCTTGAAGTCGGCGCCGTGGCACGAGGCGCAGTTGTACTTCTTGGCCAGCGCTTCGCCGTTGGCGGCGTCGGCCGCGTACACGTTCATCGAGATGGCGCCGAAGATCAGCGCGGTGATCAGTTTTTTCATGGCGCTGTCCTTATTTGCCGGGCTGTTGTTGGGAGTAGAACGCTGCGACGTCCGCAATGTCCTGGTCGGACAGGGCGGTGGCGATGCCGTTCATCGAAGGATGCTTGCGGTCCCCCTTTTTGTAAGCATGCAGGGCGGCTTCGATGTACTTGGCAGACTGCCCGCCGATCTTGGGCACGCTGTAGACCTCCGGGAAGCTGGATTTGTAGTCGGGAATGCCGTGGCAGCCGATGCAGTTTTCTACCTTGCCCTTTCCGGCGTTGGCGTTTCCGACGACATCAGCTCCGAAGGCGGCCTGGGCACAGCCAGCGAGCACGAGTACTGCTAAAAGTTTTTTCATGGTGGGCAATCGGTTAAGGGGGTGAATCGATACCGCAAACGTTAAAAAAGTTAGCATTTGTACTACCAGCGCCCGATTCTATCCGAAGACTTTGTTATCGTCTATAAACGGTGCAACATCGACAGCGATGGCCTCGGAACTGGCTTATACTCGAATAATTCATTCTTTTTTGTTGACGCGTATGCAAGCACCTCATCGCTTCGAAGGCACCGACAGCTACGTCGCAACCGACGACCTGAAGCTGGCCGTGAACGCCGCTCTCACATTGGCGCGACCGCTCCTGATCAAGGGCGAACCGGGCACCGGCAAGACCATGCTGGCCGAGGAGGTGGCGGCCGCGCTGAACCGCCCGCTGCTGCAATGGCACGTCAAGTCCACCACCAAGGCGCAGCAGGGCCTGTACGAGTACGACGCTGTGTCGCGCCTGCGCGACTCGCAGCTGGGCGACGAGCGCGTGCGTGACATTCATAACTACATCGTCAAGGGCGTGCTGTGGCAGGCTTTCGCGTCCGACGAGCCGGTGGTGCTGCTGATCGACGAGATCGACAAGGCCGACATCGAATTCCCCAACGACCTGCTGCGCGAGCTCGACCGGATGGAGTTCTACGTCTACGAGACGCGCCAGATGGTGGTGGCGAAGCACCGGCCGCTGGTCATCATCACCTCCAACAACGAGAAGGAACTGCCGGACGCCTTCCTGCGCCGCTGCTTCTTCCACTACATCAAATTCCCGGACAAGGAGACGATGGCCGACATCGTCAAGGTCCACTTCCCGCACCTGAAGCAGGACCTGCTGGCCGCAGCCCTGCAAAGCTTCTACGAGCTGCGCGACGTGCCGGGGCTGAAGAAGAAGCCGTCCACCTCCGAGCTGCTGGACTGGCTCAAGCTGCTGCTGGCCGAGGACATTCCCCCGGACGCCCTGCGCAGCCAGGACGCGAAGGCGATCGTGCCGCCGCTGGCCGGCGCGCTGCTCAAGAACGAGCAGGACGTGCACCTGTTCGAGCGGCTGGTGTACATGTCGAGGACCAACCGATGATCGAGGTGAAGCCGGTCACCCTGGAGTTCAACGGCGTGCGGCTGGAGCCGCTGGCGCCGCACCACGCCGACGGCCTGCGCGACGCCGCCGCGGACGGCGAGCTGTGGAACCTGCGCATCACCTCGGTGCCGGAGCCGCACAACGTCGAGCAGTACATCCGCGACGCGCTCGACATGCGCGACCGGCTGCCGTTCGCGGTCGTCGACGCCTCGACTGGCACGGTGATCGGCACCACCAGCTACCACGACATCGTGCCGCGCATCGACCGCGTGGAGATCGGCTGGACCTGGTACGCGAAAAGCCGCCAGCGCAGCCACGTGAACACGAGCTGCAAGCTGCTCCTGCTGTCGCACGCGTTCGACACGCTCGGCTGCGCGGTGGTGGGCCTGCGCACCGACATCTTCAACCACGCGTCGCAGCAGGCCATCGAGCGGCTGGGCGCGAAGAAGGACGGCGTGATCCGCCACCACCACCCACGCCGCGACGGCACGGTGCGCGACACGGTCATGTACAGCATCCTGCGCGGCGAATGGCCCGAGATCAAATCGCAGCTGCACTACAAGCTGGCGCAGCACGCCCGCGCTTGACCCCACCATGCTGATCGACTTCTTCTTCACGCTGCGCGACGCCAAGGTCCCGGTGACCATCCGGGAGTTCCTGACACTGCTGGACGCGCTGCAGAAGAACGTGATCGCGCCGTCGCTGGACGAGTTCTACTACCTCGCGCGCCTGACGCTGGTGAAGGACGAGGCCCACTTCGACAAGTTCGACCGCGCGTTCGGCGCCTACTTCAAAGGCATCGACGCGGTGTTCGACACCAAGGCCGACATTCCGCTCGACTGGCTCATCAAGAGGCTGCAGCGCGAGCTCACGCCGGAGCAAATCGCGCAGATCGAAAAGCTCGGCTACGACAAGCTGATGGAGCGCCTGAACCAGCTGCTCAAGGAGCAGAAGGAACGCCACGAAGGCGGCAGCAAATGGATCGGCACCGGCGGCACCTCGCCGTTCGGGAATGGCGGCGCCAACCCGGAAGGCATCCGCATCGGTGGCAAGGGCGGCAGGCGCAGCGCGGTCAAGGTGTGGGAGCAGCGCAGCTACCGTGACTATGACGGCGAGCGCGAACTGGGCATCCGCAACATCAAGGTGGCGCTGCGCCGCCTGCGCCGCTTTGCACGCCAGGGCGCGGCCGAGGAACTGGCGCTGGACGAGACGATCCGCGCGACCGCAAGCAACGCGGGCTACCTCGACATTCGCATGCAGCCCGAGCGCAAGAACCGCATCAAGGTGCTGATGCTGCTGGACGTGGGCGGCACGATGGACGACCACATCGAACGCACCGAAGAACTGTTTTCGGCCGCGCGCACCGAATTCAAGAACATGGAGTTCTACTACTTCCACAACTGCGTGTACGACTACCTGTGGAAGAACAACCGCCGCCGCCACGCCGAGCGCTTTCCAACCTGGGATGTGCTGCGCAAGTACCCGCCCGACACGCGCCTGATCTTCGTGGGCGACGCGACCATGAGCCCGTACGAGATCGTGCAGCCGGGTGGATCGGTGGAGTACAACAACGAGGAAGCCGGGGCCGAATGGCTGGCGCGCTTCTGCAATGCCTTCCCCAAGTTCGCGTGGCTCAATCCGGAACCCGAGAACCTTTGGCAGTACCGGCAGTCGATCGCGATCATCCGGCAGCTCGTGAACAACCGCATGTATCCGGTGACGATCGATGGGCTGGAGCGGGCAATGCGCACGTTGAGCAGGTAGGGTGGGCGGCTGTGCCGCCCACGCGTTCAAGCGGATCCTGTTACGTCGCGGCGCCATTTCAGCCGGTTGAACGCGTGGGCGGGAAACCCGCCCACCCTACGTCAATCGTGCGCGCCCCGCCCTCTTGTAGAATCGGCCAGAACCGACTTGCCAAGAGGACAAAGGATGCCCAGCCTGCTCTCGATCCTGACCAGCCTTGCGTGGCCGATCGCGATCACGATCGCGTGGCTGGTGGGCGAGTTCGGGCAGCGCTGGACCGGGCTGCCGCGCATCAGCTTCTATGGCCTGGCCGGCTTCGCGCTGGCCTCCACCCAGCTCGGCGTGCTGCCGGCGCCGGGCACCGACGACACCATGGCGCTGCTCGCGGACGTGGCCTTCGGCCTGATCCTGTTCGAACTGGGCTACCGCATCAACCTGCACTGGTTGCGCATCAATCCGTGGATCGGGGTGGCGGGGCTGGTGGAGGCGCTGGCCACGTTCGCCGCCGTGTACTTCGTGGCGGTGCGCTTCGGCACGGCGCAGCTCACGGCGCTGATGCTGGCCGCACTATCGATGGCCACCTCGCCCGCCACCGTGGTCCGCGTCATCAACGAACAGGCCAGTTCCGGCCAGGTGACTGAGCGCGCCCTGCACCTGTCGGCGCTCAACTGCGTGCTGGCCGTGTTCGCGTTCAACGCGGTGCTGGGGTTCTGGATCTTCCGCACCTCGGAAGACCTGGGCGACGCCATCTGGAGCAGCCTGGTGGTGCTGGCCGTGTCCGCGCTGGCCGGTGCGCTGCTGGGCGTGGCGGTGCCGGCCGTGCTGCGCGCGATCGGCAACGTGCGCCAGGACGCCACCGTCGCGTTCGCGCTGGCGGTGATCCTGCTGGTGGCAGTCACCTACACGGTGCGGCTGTCGCCGGTGGTGGCCACGCTTGCATTCGGTCTCGCCGCGCGGCACCGGCGCGTGGCCTTCAGCCAGGCGCAGCGCAATTTCGGCGCGTTGGGCGAGATCCTCACCGTGCTGCTGTTCGTGTTCGCCGCCTCCACGCTCGACTGGCGCAAGGTGGTCGCGGGCGCGGCGCTCGCGCTCACGCTGGTGGCGGCGCGGCTGGTCACCAAAACCGTTGGCGTGATGCTGTTCGCGCACCTGTCCGGGGTGTCGTGGCGCAAGGGCGCGCTCACGGGGCTGGCGCTGGCGCCGCTGTCGGTGTTCGTCATCATGCTGCTCGAGCATGCGCGCCACACCGGCCTGCGCGTGGTGGACGAGCTCCTGGCCATGGCCGCCGTGACCATGCTGCTCGAGGTGTTCGGCCCGATCATCATCCAGCGCGCCCTGGTGTGGGCGCGCGAGGCACCGGAGAAGAGCCATGCCCCTTGAACCATTCGCCTCGTCGCAGCCGCTCACCTTTGGCGTGGAGCTGGAACTGCAGCTGGTGAGCCTGTCCGACTTCAACCTGACGGCGGCCAGCCCCGACCTGCTGCACCTGCTGGAACGCAAACCGTTCCCCGGCAACGTCACGCCCGAGATCACCGAGAGCATGATCGAGATTAACTCGAGCGTGCACTCGCAGCACGCGCCGCTGCTGGCCCAATTGCAGGAGATCCGCGACACGCTGGTCACCGCCGGCGACACGCTCAACATCGGCATCTGCGGCGGCGGCACGCATCCGTTCCAGCACTGGTCGGAGCAGAAGATCTTCTCCAAGCCGCGCTTCCAGCACTTGTCCTCACTGTACGGCTACCTGGCCAAGCAGTTCACGGTGTTCGGCCAGCACGTGCACATCGGCTGCGCCAGCGGCGACGACGCGCTGTACCTGCTGCATGCGCTGTCGCGCTACATTCCGCACTTCATCGCGCTGTCAGCCTCGTCGCCCTTTGTGCAGGGGCACGACAGCCTGTTCGACTCGGCCCGGCTCAACTCCGTGTTCGCCTTTCCGATGAGCGGGCGCGCGCCGTTCGTGCTGCGCTGGGCGGAATTCGAGGACGTGTACTTCGCCAAGATGGAGCGCACCGGCATCATCAAGAGCATGAAGGACTTCTATTGGGACATCCGCCCCAAGCCCGAGTACGGCACCATCGAACTGCGCGTGTGCGACACGCCGCTCACGGTGGAGCGGGCGGCCGCGCTGGCCGGCTACCTGCAGGCGCTGTGCCGCCACCTGCTGTTGCGCGAGGACCCGCCCCCGCTCGAGGATGACTACCTCGTGTACAACTACAACCGCTTCCAGGCCTGCCGCTTTGGGCTGGACGGCACGGTCACGCATCCCAAGACCTACGAGACCATGTCGCTGCGCGAGGACATTCTGCACACGCTGCGGTTGATGGAACCGCACGCGGACGCGCTGGGCAGTTACGACGCGCTGCGCGAGCTGGCCGACGTTGCGCGTGCGAACAACGACGCCACTTACCTGCGCCAGCAGGTGGAAACGCAGGGCAGCGCAGAAGGCATGGTCAACGCGGCCATCCAGCGCTTTCGCATGGGCGACAGTTGACCGGCAGGGTGGGCAGCGAAACGGCCCACGCGTTCTACGCTAAGATCGCGGTATGAAAGACGGACCCAACATCACGACCATCGCCGCACTGATCGGCGACCACGCGCGCGCCGAAGTGCTGACCGTGCTCATGTCCGGCATGGCGCTGACCGCGACCGAGCTGGCCGATGCTGCCGGCGTGACCCGGCAGACCATCAGCGCTCACCTGAGCCGGCTGCACGACGCCGGGCTGCTGGCGATGGAAGCGCAGGGACGGCACCGCTACTTCCGGCTGGCCAGCGACGAGGTGGCGCAGCTGCTGGAGTCGCTGATGGGCGTGGCGTTCGGCGCCGGCGCGGTGCGCGTGCGCTCCAGCCCGCGCGAGCCGGCGCTGCGGCGCGCGCGCGTGTGCTACGACCACCTGGCCGGCGAGCTGGGCGTGATGGTGTACGACGCGCTGGCACGGCGCGGAGCGTTTGCGATCGATGGCGATGGGATCGGGCTCACCAGCCAGGGGCGTGCACTGGTCGGCGCGCTGGGCATCGACGCTGCTGCGATCAAGCCGGGGCGGCGGGCGCTGTGCCGCACTTGCCTGGACTGGAGCGAGCGGCGACATCACCTGGCCGGGGCGCTGGCGACGCAGATGCTGGCGCGGTTCGAAGAACTGGGGTGGGGAAAGCGAATGGATGGGTCGCGCGTGTTTGCGTTCACCGCATCCGGTGAAGCTGCCCTGCGCGACTGGCTGGCAGCTTAACCCCCCGCCCACTCCCCTTGCACGTCGTCCCGGCGAAGGCCGGGACCCATGCTGAGCCACCAGGCACGCGACGTATGGGTCCCGGCGTTCGCCGGGACGACAGCAGCTGTGGTCAAAACCGCGTTTCGCTCGCCGCGCGCAGGAACTCGTCGAGCACCGGCGTGCAGTCGAGCAGCTCGGTGCCCTTGGCCCGGTGGAACTCGGGATGCCACTGCAGCCCCACCACGAAGTCCGCCCGCTGGTAGCGGATCGCCTCCACCACCCCGTCCGGCTCGGACAATGCCTCCACCCGGATGTCGCGGCCCAGCTCCTTGACCGCCTGGTGGTGGATCGAGTTGACCACCGCGCACGGCACGCCCGGGAACATCTGCGCCAGCGAGGACCCCGGCGGGAACACGATCGAGTGCCGGTGCGCGTCGTAATCGTCGTTCACGTGCGCCTGCGCGTCCGGCAGGTTGGTCGCCACGTCCTGGTACAACGAACCGCCGAAGGCCACGTTGATGAGCTGGCACCCGCGGCAAATGCCAAGCACGGGCTTACCCGCGTCGATGAATTCATGCACCAGCTCCAGCTCGTACAGGTCGCGCGCGCGGTCGCCGCCCCATTCCGGCCGCGTGGGCGTTTCCGAATAGGTCATCGGCGAAACGTCGGCCCCGCCTTGCAGCACCAGGCCGTCCAGGTGGCGCGCGTAGTGGCGCAAGGTGATATTACTCGGGTGCAGCAGCCCGTTGGTGTTGACCGTCGGAATCATCAGCACCAGCACGTCGCGGGACATCACCCACTGCGCAATCGATTCCTCCAGGTATTGCAGGTTCTTGCTGCGCAGGCCGGTTGCGCCCGGCTCGGGGTGGAAGATGCGCGCGGAGACGCCGATGCGCAGTGTGCGGCGCATGAAGTCGCGGCTGAGCCGGTCGCGCAGGGCGCGCCAGCGCGCCGCCAGCACACGGCCGGCCAATGCGAACGGGGTGTCGCCGTGGCGCTGGTAGCGCGGCGGGCCCTCGGGCGAGCGCCGGTCCGGAATGCGCTTGGGGCCGGGACCGCCGGGCCGCGGCGGGCCCGCGTTGTCGCCGTGCGTGTCCTTGTCGTCAGCCATGCCCCACTATAGCTTGTGCACGCCTGCGCACGATTCGGAGGATGTAACAAATCCCGCATCGCTTGCGACAGCCTTCAACCGTCGTCCCGGCCTCCGCCGGGACGACGGTTTCTAGTGCTATCACGGCAGCGAGAGCAGCTTGTGCAGGGCCGCCACCAGGTGCCGGTCCGCCACCGGCTTGTCGAGCAGTCCGCGCACGCCCGCGTCACGCGCGCGCAGGCTGTCGTAGTGGAAGTTGCGGCTGACGAGGAAGATCACGGCCGTACGCGCCGCCCCACCCTGCGACTTGATCTGGCTGCACAGCGCATACGGATCGATGCCGGGCGTGGAGGTGTTGATCATCACGAGCGAGACCGGCGTCTCGTCGCACAGGCGCACCGCGGTCGGCGCGCTGTCGGTCCATTCGACCGGCTGCTTGCGCGCGCCCAGCACCTCGGCCACATGGTCGCGGAAGGCGCCGCCCTTGTCGATGATGAGCACGGCGCCGCTGGGCGGCGGCTGGCGCCGGCTGTAGAACGCATCGACCGGCTGGTCGGTTTCCAGGCGCGCGTGGCGCCGGCGGTCGGTGGACAGTGGCCGGGGCGGCGCGGCCAGCTGGCCGAGCGCCTGTTCGCGCCGGGTCATCAGCTGGGCCAGCACGCCGTGCAGGCGCGCGTCGTCCAGCGGGACGGACAGGCAGGGCCAGTGCAGCTGGTCCGGCACGCCACCCACCACCACCGCCGGCTGCAGCGGCCCGGGCCGCGCGGACTCGAGCCGCGCCAGCGCCAGCGGGTCCGCGCCGTTGGCCACAAACAGGTCCGGCTCTTGCAAACTCTCGTCCAAGAGGCAAAAATAGCCCGGCCCCGACGCCGGCGAGCGCGTCAACGCGGCTGCCAGCCGCGCGCCCTCATCCTGGGCGAACCCGATCAGGCGTACCGCAAACGGGGGTTTTGGTGCATGCATGGCATGGACCCGAACAAGCGTCCCAAAACGACCAATCTAGTCGCGATTGAGCAAAGTGACAAGGCCAGACTGGCCGCGACTCCTTATTTTCCTGACGACAAGCTAGAATGCGCAGGCATCCGTATAAATGAAGATCCAGCATGGCGACTAAAAAACCGGCAACCGACTACAGCGAATCATCCATCCGGGTCCTGAAGGGACTCGAACCGGTCAAGCAGCGGCCGGGCATGTACACCCGCACCGAGAACCCGCTGCACATCATCCAGGAAGTGATCGACAACGCCTCGGACGAGGCGCTGGGCGGCCACTGCAAGCACATCGCGGTGACGATCAATACCGACGGCTCGGTAACCGTGGACGACGACGGCCGCGGCATTCCGGTCGGCCTGCACCCGGAAGAGCACGTGCCGACCGTGGAGATCGTGTTCACGCGCCTGCACGCCGGTGGCAAATTCGACAAGGGCGCGGGCGGCGCGTACGCGTTCTCCGGCGGCCTGCACGGCGTGGGCGTGTCGGTCACCAACGCGCTGTCCACTCGCCTGAAGATCGAGGTGTGGCGCAAGGACGACGCCGGCAACGGCTACCACGAGATGGCGTTCGCGGACGGCGACGTGGTCGAGCCACTGGCTTCGCGCCCGGCCCCGCGCGACGGCAAGAAGTCCGGCACGCGCGTGACGGCCTGGCCGAACCCGAAGTATTTTGACTCGCCGAACATCCCCATGGCCGAGATGCAGCGCCTGCTGCGCTCGAAGGCCGTGCTGCTGCCGGGCGTGACCGTCACGCTCACCAACGCCAAGACCGGCGACACCCAGACCTGGCGCTACGACGAGGGCCTGCGCGGCTACCTGAACGAGGCGCTGGCCCAGGTGTCGAACGGCCAGCCGGTGATCCCTGTGTTCGAAGGCGCCCAGTTCGCGCCGCCCGGCGACGAAGGCTTTGCCGAAGGCGAAGGCGCGGCATGGGTGGTGGCCTGGACCGAGGAAGGCCAGGTGGTGCGCGAGTCGTACGTGAACCTGATCCCCACGCCTTCCGGCGGCACGCATGAATCGGGCTTGCGCGAGGGCCTGTTCGGCGCGGTGAAGAGCTTTGTCGAGCTGCACTCGCTGCTGCCCAAGGGCGTCAAGCTGCTGCCGGAGGACGTGTTCGCGCGCGTCTCGTTCGTGCTGTCGGCCAAGGTACTCGACCCGCAGTTCCAGGGCCAGACCAAGGAACGCCTGAACTCGCGCGACGCGGTGCGGCTGGTGTCCACCTTCACCAAGCCGTCGCTGGAGCTGTGGCTGAACGAGCATGTCGAGTACGGCAAGAAGCTGGCCGACCTCGTCATCAAGCAGGCGCAGTCGCGCATGCGCTCGGCGCAGAAGGTCGAGAAGAAGAAGTCGTCCGGCGTGGCCGTTTTGCCGGGCAAGCTGACCGATTGCGAATCGTCCGACATCACGCGCAACGAGCTGTTCCTGGTCGAGGGTGACTCGGCGGGCGGCTCGGCCAAGATGGGCCGCGACAAGGAATTCCAGGCGATCCTGCCGCTGCGCGGCAAGGTGCTCAACTCGTGGGAGACCGAGCGCGACCGCCTGTTTGCGAACAACGAGATCCACGACATCGCGGTGGCCATCGGCGTCGATCCGCACGGCGAGGGCGACAGCCCGGACCTCTCTAGCCTGCGCTATGGGAAGATCTGCATCCTGTCCGATGCGGACGTGGACGGCTCGCACATCCAGGTGCTGCTGCTCACGCTGTTCTTCAAGCACTTCCCGGCGCTGTTCAACCACGGCCACATCTGCATCGCGCGTCCGCCGCTGTACCGCGTGGACGTGCCGGCGCGCGGCAAGAAACCGATCCAGAAGCTGTACGCGCTGGACGATGGCGAACTGCTCGCGATCGAGGACAAGCTGAAGAAGGAAGGGCTGAAGGAAGGCTCGTGGGGGATCTCGCGCTTCAAGGGCCTGGGCGAGATGAATGCCGAGCAGCTGTGGGAAACCACCATGAACCCGGACACGCGGCGCTTGCTGCCGGTGGCGCTGGGCGACTTCGGCGTGGCCGAATCGGCCGCGCGCTTCAATATGCTGATGGGTAAAGGCGAAGCGGCCGCACGCCGCGCGTGGATCGAGGAGCACGGGAACGAGACGGAGGCGGATATCTGATTTTGTGCGCGGCCGTTCACGCCGTCCATGGGTCCCCGCCTGCGCGGGGACGACGTTCATGAGCTAGCTCTAAGACCGTCGTTCCCGCGCAGGCGGGAACCCATAGAACGCTGGCAAGACCGCATGCGCCAAGCAGAGTTAGCCCGAACACTGACCGAATACTGAATATGTCTATCCAAGCAAACCTCTTTGAACAGCAAAACGAACCGAACGACAACGGCGAAGCGCTGATCCTGTCCACGTTCGCCGAACGCGCCTACCTCGACTACGCGGTCTCGGTAGTCAAGGGCCGCGCCCTGCCGGACGTCTCGGACGGCCAGAAGCCGGTGCAGCGCCGCATCCTGTACGCGATGAACGAACTGGGCCTGGGCCCGACCGCCAAGCCGCGCAAATCGGCCGCCGTGGTCGGCGACGTGCTCGGCAAGCTGCACCCGCACGGCGACCAGTCGGTGTACGACGCGCTGGTGCGCATGGCGCAGGACTTTTCGCTGCGCTACCCGCTGATCGACGGCCAGGGTAACTTCGGCTCGCGCGACGGCGACGGCGCCGCGGCGATGCGCTACACCGAAGCGCGCCTGACCCCGATCTCGCGCCTGCTGCTGGACGAGATCGACATGGGCACGGTGGACTTCCAGCCCAACTACGACGGCTCGACCGAGGAACCGCGCACGCTGCCTGCACGCCTGCCGATGGTGCTGCTGAACGGCGCATCGGGCATCGCCGTGGGCCTGGCGACCGAGATCCCGTCGCACAACCTGCGCGAGGTGGCCGACGCCACCGTCGCCATGATCAAGAACCCGAAGATCACGCACGCCGAGCTGATGACCTACATCCCCGGCCCGGACTATCCGGGCGGCGGCCAGATCATCACGCCGGCGTCGCAGATCGCCGACATGTACACGAACGGCCGCGGCTCGCTCAAGGTGCGCGCGCGCTGGAAGATCGAAGAGCTGGCGCGCGGCCAGTGGCAGGCGGTGGTCACCGAACTGCCGCCTGGTACCTCGGCCCAGCGCGTGCTGGAAGAGATCGAAGAACTGACCAACCCCAAGGTCAAGCTCGGCAAGAAGACGCTCACGCCCGAGCAGCAGGCGCTCAAGCAGACCGTCCTGTCGGCGCTCGACACCGTGCGCGACGAAGCCGGCCGCGACGCGCCGGTGCGCCTGGTGTTCGAGCCGAAGTCGAAGAACCAGGACCAGGCCGAGTTCATGAACATCCTGCTGGCACACACGTCGCTGGAGACCTCGAGCCCGATCAACCTGGTGATGATCGGCGGCGACGGCCGCCCGCGCCAGAAGGGCCTGTCCGAGATTCTGCAGGAGTGGATCGACTACCGCTTCGTCACCGTGCGCCGCCGCACGGAGTTCAGGCTGGGCAAGGTCAACGACCGCATCCACATCCTGGAGGGCCGCGAGACGGTCCTGTTGAACATCGACGAGGTGATTCACATCATCCGCAATTCGGACGATCCGAAGGAGGCGCTGATGGCGCGCTTCCGCCTGACCGAGCGCCAGGCCGAGGACATCCTGGAAATCCGCCTGCGCCAATTGGCCCGGCTGGAAGCGATCAAGATCCAGCAGGAGCTGGCCGAGCTGCGCGGCGAAAAGGAAAAGCTGCAGGACATACTGGACAACCCGAACTCGATGAAACGCCTGATCATCAAGGAGATCGAGCAGGACGCCAAGCAGTTCGGCGACGCGCGCCGCACGCTGATCGAGGAAGCGCAGAAGGCGGTGGCCGAGCAGAAGGTGATCGACGAGCCGGTCACCGTCATCATCTCGGAAAAAGGCTGGGTGCGCGCGCGCACCGGCATCGGCCACGATCCGTCGCAGTTCACGTTCAAGGCCGGCGACTCGCTGTACGGCGCCTTCGAGTGCCGCACGGTGGACACGCTGCTGGGCTTTGGCGACAACGGCAAGGTGTATTCGGTGCCGGTGTCGGCGCTGCCGGGCGCGCGCGGCGACGGCGTGCCCATCTCGACCCTGGTCGACCTGTCGGGCGGCGTTCGCATCCTCCACTACTTCGCCGGCAAGGCCGATACGCGCCTGGTCATGGCGAGCTCGAACGGCTTTGGCTTTATCACCAAGGCTGGCGACATGGTCAGCCGCCTGAAAGGTGGTAAATCGTTTATCACGCTGGACGAAGGCGCGGTGCCGCTGTTCCCGCGCGTGGTGCAGGACAATGCCGGCGCGATCGCCTGCCTGTCCGAGAAGGGCCGCGTGCTGGTGTTCGGCATCGACGAGATGAAGACGCTGACCAACGGCGGCCGTGGCGTGATCCTGATGGAGCTGGAGCCGAAGGAGAAGCTGCTGGCCGTGCAGCCGATCAGCCCGCGCGGCGTGAACGTGCTGGGCACCTGGGCCGGCTCCAAGCCGCGCATCGTGGAGCTGTTCGGCAGCGTGCTCGAGCCGCACTTCGGCAAACGCGCGCGCAAGGGCAAGCCGCTGGTCCAGAAGATCAAGGCCCAGGACCTGGCGCCGCGCTACACCGAAGGCGACGTGGCGAAAGCGCAGTCCGAGTAACCCGCCCCGTAGGGTGGGCGGGTCCCCCGCCCACGCGTTCAACCGGCGTTTTCGAAGGCCGCGGTCATGCGGGCATTCGTTGAACGCGTGGGCAGCAAGCTGCCCACCCTACCAGTCGGCCGTGCGAACGCATGATGCCCACGCCGCCGGTCACGCACAACAAAAAAAATGGCGCCATCAGGCGCCCAATCTCCTACTTGGATCGGAGTACGGACCGGCAGCGTACGATCGGCTGTTCCTGTGTTGGCGACAAAGGCCAGCCGGGCGTTGCTGCCGCCCCGTGGTAAAGCTTACTTCGCGGCGCTCTTGTGCAGGTCGGCTGCAGCCTCGCCGCGCTTCTCTTCGGTCTTGGCGTGCGCCTTGGCCTTGTCGGCACTGGTCTCGGCCTTGACCTTGTTGAGCTTCTCGTCGGCCTTGATCATCTTCTTCTGCGCGTCGTAGTTGGCGTCGGCGATTTTCTTCTCCGCCTTCGCCTCTGCCTTGGCGCGGTCTTCCGGATCGGCCTTCGTCACCTTCTCGGTGGCGTCCGCCTGCTTCCTGGCGGCCTTTTCCTGTGCCTTGGCTTTCTTCTTCTCGGCCTTGGCGGCTGCCTTGTTCAGCTTCTTGTCGGCCTTGGCATCGGCCTTGACTTCCTTCTCCTCGGCCTTGGCCACGTCCTTGTCGGCGTCGGACTGGGCCTTGGCCATGTCGTGGCTGGTGGTCGTGGTGGTGGTCGTGGTGCTGGAGCTGGTCGCGCTGGTGGTGCCGGCGGTGCTGCCGGCCGCGCCCATTGCGCTGTTCTGGTTGACGGCGCCGCTGTTGGTGGCCGGGTCAACGGTGGTGGACTGGGTCGCCGGCGTGGTCGAGTTCAGCGGCGGCGTGGTGCGGGTCGGCTGGGTGGCCTGGGTGCCGGTCTGCGCATAAGCGGAGGCGGCAAGCAGGCCGCCGATCAGGGTAGCGAGCAATTTGTTCATCGTGTGTCCTCTTTCCGTTTCGATGGTTGGGCAAACGCCGGTCATTGCGCCGGTGTCGTAACTTTTTGTCATGCTGAGTTCCAGCATAGGACGCGGAAAAAGACAGGTCTGTTCGCCAGCTCACACAACCGAACCCGGCCGTGGAAGACGTCAACGATGGCCGGCGTACAGGTCGATGATGGCGGAGATGGCGTCCTGGCAGACGGGGCAGAAGCGCTCGCTGCGGTCGAACATGATGCATTGCATTGCCGGCCGGTAATAGCCGCTGGCTTCGTAGTTCGCGCCTTCGAATGCGCCCACCGCGCCGTGGTACTTCTGGCGCGCGAACAAGGCATTGGTGTGGGCCAGGTCTTCACGGAACAGGGCATCCATCTCGGACTCGGGCGCGTTTGCCGCCCGCAGCGCGGCGCGCTTTTTCTGATAGGCGCGCGAGTATTCCTCGTACTCGGCTTTGGGCCACGGCGTGGGAAGCGGCGTGCCCGCCTGCACGTGCTGGCGCCATTTGAGCCTGGCGGGGTCGCGCAGCGCGGTCACGTTTGGCTCCCACGGCTCGGGGCGCGCGCTGCTGGACTGGTACGCGACCGGCGAGGTGTAGTACTCGTCGGCCAGCCCGGCAAAGTGGTGCGCGAACTCGTGCACGAACAGGTAGTTGGCCCAGCTGTTGCCGGCGGCTGCGGTGCTGAACTGGCCAAAGATGCCGCCGCCGCCGTAGGTCTCGTTGTTGACCAGGATTTCGATGAACTCGTACGGCGCGTACTGGGCGATGTCGCGCAGCGCGCGGTTGTCCAGCGCCAGCACGTAGCGTTCGCTGCCGAACACGTCGTAGCGGGCGCCGAGCGGCGAGGCATGATAGGTCCCGGTCGATGGGCGCGACACGCCGGACTCCTGCGTGGGCACGGCCATTGCCCACACGTTGAAGTCGCTGGCACGCTCCTTGAACGGCGTGACGTCGAACAGGTGCTGCGACAGGCGCCTGGCGTCTGCTTCGAACTTGGCCATCTCGGCCTGCGTGTAGCCGTCGCCGAGGATCAGCAGGTCCACCTTGTGCGGCGATGGCCCGCTGACCTTGATCGGGATCGGCCTGGCCGGCGCCGGCGGCTGCTTGCGGATCACGTCCTGCGCATCCGCATCCACCTCCACGGTCCACGCCATCGAGAACGCATTGCGCTCGTCGCGCTTGAGGATGCGCACGCGCACCGGGCGGTCCGGCTTGGGAAAGCGCACCGATTCGTGGAACGCGCGGCTCATGCGGCCGGCTTCCTCGGTGGTGCGCCACTCTCCGAACACGGTGGAGAAGTCGCGCGAGTACAGCAGGTCGCCGGTCTTCGCGTCCGCCACCTCGACCCGGTTCTGGCCGCGGTTGGTGTCGTCGAACGGCTTGTTCATGTCGCCCGGCCACGGCAGCGGCTCGACCAGCACGCGTTCAAGGGCGTACTGGTCTGACAGCGCGTTGCCACTGTGGGTGTAGTCGACACGGATTATCGCGGGCTGCGTTTGCGCCTGCGCGAGCGATGCCGCCAGCGCCAGCGCGGCCAACAGGAAGCGATTCGTCGTGAGGAACACGGGGGCCGCCTTACTGGGCCGGGGCAAAGTCGCGCAGTTGCGCCACCGTCTTTGCGTCGAGCTGCATCAGCATTGCCACCACCAGCTCCACCATCTGATCGAAGTCCTGGCGAATGACCACGCCGTTGTGCGCGTGCGTGTACCGTACCGGCACCACCAGGTTGATGGTGGGCGTGCCGCCGTTACTGAGCTGCATTTCGGCCGAGTCGTCGCCGTAGCCTTGCACCAGGTCGGCCTGCAGCGGCAGCTTGTTTGCCGCTGCCGTCTTGCGCGTGAAGGCCACCAGTTTACGGTTGGGCAGCGTACTGGAGTCGTACAGGAACATGCCAGGCCCGGCGCCCAGCCTGGCCTGGGTTTCCTCCGGCTTTGAACCCGGCGTGTCACCACTGATGCCGCCTTCGATGGCGATGCCGATGTCGGGCTTGACCGTTTGCGTGGCCGTACGCGCACCGCGCAGGCCGATTTCCTCTTGCGTGGTGGCGACGTAAAACAGCTGGTTGGGGTGCGCCATGGTGGCCGTGCGGCGCATGGCTTCGATCAGCACGGCGCAGCCGATGCGGTCGTCCCACGCTTTGCCAACATAGTTTTTGCTGCCGTTCAGGACCATGAACGGCGCGTCGGGCACCACCGGGTCGCCCGGCGACAGGCCCATGTCAGCCGCTTCCTTCGCGTTTTTCGCCCCAACGTCGAGGAAAATCGCGTCACGCGGATAGACCTTGGTGCGCTCGTCGGCAGGCACGATGTGGATGTCACGAATGCCGGTCACCGCGCGCACAGGCCCCTTGGAACCGATGATGATCCAGCGTTGGCCGAGCAGGGCCTGGTCCAGCCAGCCGCCGAGCATCTGCATGGTAACGAAGCCATCCGACGTCACGCGCCGCACCATGCCGCCCAGTTCGTCCATGTGGGCGTCGATCATGATGCGCGGCCCGGTCTTGCCCTGCTGGGCGATGACGGAACCGAGCCCGTCGTAGCGGATCGGCTCGCTGGCGTAAGCCTTCATCTCGTTCACCATGATTGCACGTACCGCCTCTTCCGCGCCCGGGGGACCTGCCGCGTTCGACAGCTTCTCAAGCAGGAGTTCGACCCGGTCAGCCGCTTTTGCATCCATTGTTTGAACCGTTAGCGCCAGCACGGCGACGCAAGCCGATTGACCGATCAGGCGAAGAGCTTTCAGCACGAGTGAACTCCGAGGTGACAAAGTGCGATGAACCTCCCGGCACGGTGCCACCGGGACAGATCGTGGCAATATAGCACTAATGTTGCCTCGCCTCACGCGCCCGAGGGCGCGGGCTCACTTGTACTGGTACAACGGCCGCCGGATCAGGATGGGACGGATATCCAGGCGGACGTTATAGACGGAATACGCGTCGGTGGCGGACGACTGGTAGCCGACGCTGTCGCTGGTGCGGGAGAACTTGAACTCGAAGCCCAGGTCCGGCTGCACGCCGTGCGGGCTGCCGAGCGTGAGGCCGATCGCGTCCTGCTGGTCGCTGTCGATCAGCTTGGCCATCAGGTCCACCACGGTGCTGTTGCCGAGGATGTCCGCCGAGAACAGCGGCTCGCGGTAGTAGGGCTTGGCCGGATCGAGCTTGCCGTCGGCCTTGTCCGGCGACGGGGTGAAACTGCGGGTGGCGATGTTGAAGCGGTCGCCGTTGTCCAGGTAGCTCAGGCGCACATTGGCCACGTTGAACGGCCCGTCCTGCGCGCTGGCGCCCGCCAGGTCGATCAGGAGCGCGCCCTTGTAGCCGACCACTTCGACGTCGCGGTTGGGGCTCACCACCATGGCCGTGTTCTCGTCGATGCCCAGCCCGAGCTTGTAGCCCTTCTTGAGCATGGCCGGCAGCATGCGCGCAAAGCGCCCGCGCACCAGGAGGTGCTGGTCGACGAACACGTCGTCGCCGATGAAGCCCAGGCCCTGCGTGATCTCATGGCCGTCCGCCACGCCCAGCTTGAGCGTGGCCAGCACCGGCTTGGGAGCGCCGAACATGGTGCTGCTCATGATGGCAGCGCCGGCGCTGGAACCGGCGATCACGCCGCCGCGCCGGTACATGTCCCACAGCGCGTCCAGCACCAGCGTGTTGCTGCCGTCCGGGTGCTTGAGCGCGCGCGTGATGCGCTCCTGGTCACCGCCGGCGAAATAGGCGCCGCCTGCGCCGCGCACCGCCGCCGCGACCTCGGGGTCGTCCGCCATGGCTTTGTAGTCGACGCCCGCCAGCTTGACGGCGACTGGCACGAAGAAGGCGTCGGCGCCGTACTTGTCGAGCCGCTCGACATTGTTCATGCCGGTGGTCTCGGGGTAGGCCGAGGCGGAGGCGAAAACGGCGATGCGGGCGCCCTTGCCGCCGGCGAGCTGCACAATGCGCTCCCAGACGGCAGCGTTATCGGCCCGCAGGTTGCCGCCGATAATAACCAGCGAGCCCTTGATGGCCAAGGCTTCGGCAGCCTGGATGCCAGCGCCGCTCAACATGGACAGCGCTAACGCGACACGAACAGCGAATCGAAACATGCGACTCCCTCCTCCTGGCCGGACAATCGTAAGCCTGATTCCAGAAGGGTGTCGCCGTGTTGAGCGTGGTCAGGAGAGGTAAATATTCGGGAAATAGCGCTCCATCAGTGTCTCGGGCTTGGCGGGCGCGGTGAAGCCGAAACGGGTGTACAGCCCGTGCGCGTCGCTGGTGGCGAGCGTGAAGCGGCGCAGGCGCTGCAGGCTGGGATGATCGATGATCGCCTGCATCAGCCATTTTGAATAACCGCGGCCGCGGTATTCGGGCAGTACGAACAGGTCCACCAGGTTCGCGAAAGTGGCGTAATCGGTGATCACACGGGCAAACGCCACCTGGCGGCCATCGACAAAGCCGCCGAAACACAGCGAGTTCTCGATCGAGCGCTCGACGACATCTCGCGAGATGCCGATCGCCCAGGTAGATTGCTCGCTCAGGAAGCGGTAGATCATCGCGACGTCGAGCCGCGACCGGTCGGTGCTGATCTGGAAGTTGGAATCGTTGAGCATGTCATGCAATCCGGCTGAAAAGGCCATTCTAGCGCTGATTGGCGAAACACCAACGTCCTGTGCGAGCGCCAACCAGCGATGCCAAATCGTTACTGTTTTTTCAGGTAGCGCTCGGGCAGCTTGAGGTTCGCGTCCTCGCCGCGCCACAGCACGCTGACGATGTGCCAGCGCTTGCCGTCGTTGTACAGCTGAATGCTGTTGATCCCGCGCGCGAACGGCTGCGCGTCCGAACTGGCATGCTTGGACTGGTAGGTGGAGAACACCTGCGCCACCTGGCCGAACACTTCGGTCGTGCGCGCCACTTCGCTCTCGAAGAAGCCATTGGACGCAAAATGCGGGCTGTTGCGGGTGATGTAGTCGTCAACACTCATGGTGCGGATCACGAACGCCCCGTCCTTGGGCACCACCGCGCGCAGCGTGCCGTCGGCGGCGAACAGCGAACGCATGCGGTTCCAGTCGCGCTCCTTGCCGGCCGGGCCGGAGATCACGTCGTACAGTGCGGCGACGATGCCGTCGATGGACTCCACGTCCTTTGCCTGCGCCTGGACCGTCGGGGCGTTGGCCTGGGCCTGCTGCGCGAAGGCGCTGCCGGTGAACGGGCCAAGTGCGAGAACCGCCGCCAGGCCGAGCTGTGCGAATCGCTTCATGTTGTCTCCTGTTGTTATTTAATGAATTAATAGACTGCTAATTGCGGATTCTAACCGTCTTTTCAACCCGCCGCTTCCCCTGTCCCTGGCCCGGCGCAGTTTATAATCGTGTAAATCAAACCGGACCATTCCCCCATGACTGATCAATTTTCCAAGAAGGCCGAAGCCTGGTCGGCCCGCTTTTCCGAACCCGTGTCGGACCTCGTCAAACGCTATACCGCCTCCGTCTTCTTCGACAAGCGCCTGGCGCTGTTCGACATCGAAGGCTCGCTCGCGCATGCCGAAATGCTGGCCGCGCAGGGCATCATCAGCCAGCAGGACCGCGCCGAGATCGAGCGCGGCATGGCGCAGATCCGCGGCGAGATCGAGGCCGGCAGCTTTGAATGGCTGCTCGACCTGGAAGACGTGCACCTGAATATCGAGAAGCGCCTGACCGAGCTGGTGGGCGACGCCGGCAAGCGCCTGCACACGGGCCGTTCGCGCAACGACCAGGTGGCCACCGACATTCGCCTGTACATGCGCGCCGCCATCGACGACGTGCTGGGCATGCTGGCCGGGTTGCGCTCCGCGCTGGTTGACCTGGCCGAACGCCATGCCGACACCATTTTGCCGGGCTTTACCCACCTGCAGGTGGCCCAGCCGATCACTTTCGGCCACCACATGCTGGCCTACGTGGAGATGTTCGGCCGCGACGCCGAGCGCATGCAGGACGCGCGCCGCCGCGTGAACCGTCTGCCGCTGGGCGCCGCCGCCCTGGCCGGCACCACCTTCCCGATCGACCGCCTGCGCGTGGCCAAAACCCTCGGCTTCGAGGACGTGTGCCACAACTCGCTGGATGCCGTCTCGGACCGCGACTTCGCGATCGAATTCACGGCGGCTGCGTCGCTCATCATGATGCACATCTCGCGCATGTCGGAAGAGCTGATCCTGTGGATGAGCCCGCGCGTGGGCTTCATCGACATCGCCGACCGCTTCTGCACCGGCTCGTCGATCATGCCGCAGAAGAAAAACCCGGACGTGCCCGAGCTCGCGCGCGGCAAGACCGGCCGCGTGTACGGCCACCTGATGGGCCTGCTCACGCTCATGAAAGGCCAGCCGCTGGCGTACAACAAGGACAACCAGGAAGACAAGGAACCGCTGTTCGACACCGTGGACACGCTGATCGACACGCTGCGCATCTTCACCGACATGGCCGGCGGCATCACCGTCAAGCCGGAAGCAATGCGCGCGGCCGCGCTGCAGGGCTACGCCACCGCGACCGACCTGGCGGACTACCTGGTCAAGAAGGGCCTGCCGTTCCGCGACGCGCACGAGGCCGTGGCGCGCGCGGTGCGCGCGTGCGACATCGCCAAGTGCGACCTGTCCGAAATGCCGCTCGAGCGGCTGCGCGAGTTCTCGCCGTTGATCGAACAGGACGTGTATGCAGTGCTCACGCTGGAAGGTTCGGTGGCGGCGCGCGACCATGTGGGCGGCACGGCGCCGAACCAGGTGCGTTCGGCCATTGCCCGGGTGCGCAAGCAGCTGGAAGGCTGACACAGCGCCGGCGCGCAACAGGAAGAGAGGGCGAGCGATTCGCCCTCTTTTTTTGCCTGTGCGACGATCAGTACGGCGTGCCGTCCTTGTGGTGGTAGCCGTCGCGGCCCGGATGACAGACCATGTCGATGTCCGGGTACTCGGCACGGTCTTGCTGCGGGTTCCGAGTGCCCACTTCAAGGCAGATCGCGACCTGGTCGCTGCGGTTGACCAGGTGGTGGCCGTCGGGCACACCTGCGGGGAAGCCTGCACAGTCGCCTGCGCGCATGACCTGCTCGCCCTCGTCCGTGACCAGCACCACTTCGCCGGAAACGATATAAACGAATTCGTCCTCGTGCGAATGCCAGTGGCGCTGGGCGGACCAGCTGCCGGGCGAAAGCTGAAGCAGGTTGACGCCGAACTGGGTCAGGCCGGCGGCGTCGCCCAGGCGCTGGCGGATGCGCTCCTTCATCGGGCCGGCGAACTGCTCGGGGTAGTTGGTGCCCTTGCGTTGTTCGATGTTGCTCAGGTCGAGTTTTGGCATGCTTCCTCCGGTCTGCTTACAATTGTTGAACGCGTGGGCAGACGAGCTGCCCACCCTACCGTGATGCGTCGCGTAGGGTGGGCAGGTTCCTGCCCACACGTTGAGCTATTGGACGATCAGCCGCGCTTTTGCACCAGCGTGAGAATGTCGTAGCTGGCCACCAGCTCGTCGTTTTGGTTGGTCACCTGCACGTCCCATGCCACCACCCCCTGCCCGCGGCCCTGCTCGTCGGTGCGGTTGCGGTCCACCTTGCGCTTGCAGGTCAGGCGCGCGCGGATGGTGTCGCCAATGGCCACCGGCGCCACGAAGCGCAGGTTGTCCAGCCCATAGTTGGCCAGCACAGGCCCCGGTGCAGGCGAGACGAACAGGCCCGCCGCCGCCGACAGCACGAAGTAGCCGTGCGCGATGCGCTTGCCGAACTGCGTTTCCTTGGCCGCGATCTCGTCGAAATGCATGTAGAAGTAGTCGCCCGAGACACCGCCAAAGTTGACGATGTCCGCCTCGCTCACGGTGCGGCGGTGCGTGAGCAGCGAGTGGCCAATCTCCAGGTCCTCGAAGTAGCGGCGGAACGGGTGGATGTCGCTTTCCTTGACCGCGCCGCCGCGCACGTATTCACCCGTCACGGCCGTCAGCATCGTCGGCGATCCCTGCACCGCCGCGCGCTGCAGGAAGTGCTTGACGGCGCGGATGCCGCCCAGCTCCTCGCCACCGCCGGCGCGTCCCGGGCCGCCGTGCTTGAGCTGCGGCAGCGGCGAGCCGTGGCCGGTGGAATCGACAGATGCTTCGCGGTCGAGGATGTGCACACGGCCGTGCGAGGCCGCTGCGATGGGCACGGCATGCGCGGCAATCGCCGGGTCCCTGGTCACCAGCGTGGTCACCAGGCTGCCCTTGCCGCGTGCGGCCAGTTCCAGCGCCTCGTCGATGTCGGTGTAGGTCATCATGGTGCTCACCGGGCCAAAGGCTTCGATGTCGTGCACCGCGTCGTTGCTCATGGCGTTGCGGCACAGGAGCAGCGTGGGGCTGAAGAAGGCGCCGCTCTCGGCGCCCTCGCCCAGCGGCTTGAAGCCGTCGCGGCCTGAAAACAGCACCTCATTGCCGCGCGCGAGCTGCTCCACGCGCTCGGACACGTCGCGGTGCTGGTCGAGCGAGGCCAGCGCGCCCATGCGCACGCCTTCCATCTTCGGGTTGCCGACAACGACCTTGGCAAGACGCTCGCGCAGGCGCTGGCCAAGCGCCTCGGCGCGGTTTTCGGGCACGATGATGCGGCGGATCGCGGTGCACTTCTGGCCCGCCTTGCCGGTCATCTCGCGCACAACCTCTTTCACGAACAGGTCGAATTCGGGATCATCAGGCGTCACGTCCGGCGCCAGGATCGCAGCGTTGAGCGAATCCGCCTCGGCGGTGAACGGCACGGCCTGCGCTATCAGGTTGGGGTTGGCGCGCAGCTTGGCGGCGGTGTCGGCCGAACCGGTAAAGGTCACCGCATCGAACCCGGTCAGGCGGTCGAGCAGGTCGCCGGTGCCGCCGATGACGAGCTGAAGCGAGCCCTCTGGCAGCAGCTTCGATTCCATCATCATCTTGACCACCGCGTGCGTCAGGTAGCTGGTGGCGGTGGCGGGCTTGCCGATGCACGGCATGGCAGCCAGGAAGCTGGGCGCGAATTTTTCCAGCAGGCCCCAGATCGGGAAATTGAAGGCGTTGATGTGCACCGCCAGACCACCGCGCGGCACCAGGATGTGCGTTCCCGAAAAGCCGCCGCGCTTGCCCAGCGCCATGGCCGGGCCCTCGTGCAGCACGTTGGAGGACGGCAGCTCGCGGCTGCCCATGCTGGCGTAGGCGAACAGGGTGCCGATGCCGCCTTCCACGTCCACCCAGCTGTCCGGGCGGGTGGCGCCGGTCAGGTGCGAGATTTCGTACAGCTCTTCCTTGCGCTCCATGAGGTACAGCGCCAGCGCTTTCAGGCGCTGGGCGCGCTTCTGGAAGTCGAGCTTCATCAGCTCGGGGACGCCGGTCTTGCGCGCGTAGTGCACCGCTTCGGCGAAGTCGATTTTTTCGGCGTGCGTCTGGTAGATCGGCTTGTTGTCGAGCGCGCTGTGCAGCAGGGTGTGCGCTTCCTGGCCGAGCCAGCGGCCGCCGATGAAGCTTTGCAGGGTCGAGAGGTTGCCCATGTAATCGTCTCCTCAGGTGCCGTCGTTCCCGCGCAGGCGGGAACCCATGCTGAGCGTGCATTCACGCGGTCTATGGGTCCCCGCCTGCGCGGGGACGACGGTTGTTTAAGTTTTGGGTTTATGCAGGTCCGGCCCGAAGTCGATGCCGCGGCGGCCAGGTTCCGGTTCGGTGAACGCCTCGACCTCGCGCATCGTTTGCAGCGAGCGAACGTTCAGGTCGTGGTACTGCTTCGTACCCCGCATCTTCCATTTCACGTCGTCATCGGTCAGCGCGCGCACGATGCGCGCCGGCGTGCCCATCACGAGCGAGCGCGGCGGAATGATCATCCTCGCCTTGACGAAGCTCGATGCGGCCACGATCGATTCCTCGCCCACGACGGCGCCATCCATCACGACCGCGTTCATGCCCACCATGGCGTTACGCTTGACCTGGCACCCGTGCAGCACGGCGCCATGGCCGATGTGGCCGTCCACTTCGACGATGGTCACTTCGCCCGGAAAGCCGTGCATCACGCATGTGTCCTGCAGGTTGGCGCCCTCTTCCAGCACCAGCCGGCCGAAGTCGCCACGCATCGACGCCAGCGGCCCGATGTAGCAGCGAGGACCGACGATCACGTCGCCGATCAGCACCGCGCTCGGATGCACGTACGCGGTCGGATGCACCACCGGGCGCACGCCATTGATTTCGTAAACCTTGACCATGTTCACACTCGCTCGATGATGAGTGCAATGCCCTGCCCAACGCCAATGCACATGGTGCACAGCGCGTAGCGGCCACCGGTGCGATGCAGCTGGTTGACGGCGGTCGTGACCAGTCGCGCGCCGGAAGCGCCGAGCGGATGGCCGATGGCGATCGCACCGCCGTTCGGGTTCACGTGCTCGGCGCCGTCCGGCAGCCCCAGGTCGCGCGTGACGGCCAGCCCTTGCGCGGCGAACGCCTCATTCAGTTCGATCACGTCCATCTGGCCGATGGAAAGGCCGGTCTGGGCCAGCACCTTTTTCGAAGCGGGCGACGGGCCAAAGCCCATGATCCGCGGCGGCAGGCCGGCGGTGGCCATGCCGAGCACGCGGGCGCGCGGCTTGAGGCCAAATCGGTCCAGCGCGGCGCCAGACGCCAGCAACAGCGCACAGGCTCCGTCGTTCACGCCGGACGCGTTACCGGCGGTGACGGTGCCGTCCGGCGTGACCACGCCCTTCAGCCTGGCGAGCGCCTCGATGGTGGTGTCCGGGCGCGGGTGCTCGTCGGTGTCGAACACGCGCGACTCGCCCTTCCTGCCGTGGATCGTGACCGGCACGATCTCGTCCTTGAAGAAGCCGGCGGAATTGGCCTTGGCCCAGCGCTGCTGGCTGCGCAGCGCGAACGCATCCTGGTCGGCGCGGTTGACGTTGAACTCGCGCGCAACATTCTCCGCCGTCTCGGGCATCGAATCGATGCCGTATTTCGCCTTCATCAGCGGATTCACGAAGCGCCAGCCGATGGTGGTGTCCTCGATCTTTGCGGCGCGCGAAAAGGCGCTGTCGGCCTTGCCCATCACGAAAGGCGCACGGGTCATGCTTTCGACGCCGCCGGCGATGACGAGATTCGCTTCGCCGGCGCGGATCGCGCGCGCGGCGGTGCCGACGGCGTCCAGGCTCGATCCGCACAGGCGGTTGATGGTATTGCCTGGCACCTCAGGCGGCAGGCCCGCCAGCAGCCCGGCCATGTGGCCAACGTTGCGGTTGTCCTCTCCCGCCTGGTTGGCGCAGCCGTAGTACAGGTCGTCCAGCATGGTCCAATCCACGCCCTTGTTGCGCTCGATGAGCGCGGCGATCGGCAGCGCGGCCAGGTCGTCCGCGCGCACCGAAGCGAGCGCGCCGCCGTAGCGGCCGAACGGGGTGCGGATGGCATCGACGATGAATGCATCGGTCACTTCAAATCTCCTTGTGTTCACTGTTTGTGGCGCTTGTCCACGACGCGCCGGGCCTTGCCCGTGAGCGTGCGCTCGATGCCCTGCGAGGGCAGCAGGGTCACGCGCGTCGTCACGCCGATGTTGGTCTTGATGCGGTACTGCAGTTCGCGCGCGAGCCGGTCCACCGCCTCGTGGCCCAGGTCCTCGCGCAGCTCGGCCAGCACTTCAAGCGTGTCCAGGTGGCCTTCGCGCGCCAGCACCAGCTGGTACTGCGGCGCCAGCGCCGGCATCTTGAGGATCAGTTCCTCGATCTGGCTGGGGAAGACGTTCACGCCGCGGATGATGAGCATGTCGTCGGAGCGGCCGGTGACCTTGCCCATGCGCCGCATCGAGCGCGAGGTGGGCGGCAGCAGCCGCGTGAGGTCGCGCGTGCGGTAGCGGATCACCGGCAGCGCTTCCTTGGTCAGCGAGGTGAACACCAGTTCGCCCTCCTCCCCTTCGGGCAGCACTTCGCCGGTCTCGGGATCGACGATCTCCGGGTAGAAGTGGTCTTCCCACACCACCGGCCCGTCCTTGCTCTCCACGCACTCGCTGGCCACGCCCGGGCCCATGACTTCGGACAGGCCGTAGATGTCCACCGCGTCGATGCCGGCGCGCTCTTCGATCTCGGCGCGCATCGCCTCGGTCCACGGCTCCGCGCCGAAGATCCCGACACGCAGCGAGGAGGCCGACGGGTCGAGCCCCTGGCGCGCGAATTCCTCGATCAGGGTCAGCATGTACGACGGCGTGACCATGATGACCGAAGGCTTGAAGTCATTGATCAGCTGGACCTGCTTTTCGGTCTGCCCGCCGGACATCGGGACCACCGTACAGCCGAGCCGTTCGGCCCCGTAGTGCGCGCCCAGCCCGCCGGTGAACAGCCCGTAGCCGTAGGCCACGTGGATCATGTCGCCGGGCCTGCCGCCAGCAGCGCGGATCGAACGCGCCACCAGGCCGGCCCAGTTGTCGATGTCCTGCCGGGTGTAGCCCACCACGGTGGCCTTGCCGGTGGTGCCGGACGAGGCGTGGATGCGCACGACCTGCTCGCGCGGCACGGCAAACAGCCCGAACGGGTAATTGTCGCGCAGGGTCTTCTTGTCGGTGAAGGGGAACCTGGCCAGGTCGGCCAGGGTCTTGAGGTCGTCCGGGTGCACGCCGGCCGCATCGAACGCGGCGCGGTAGTGCGGGACGTTGTCATACGCATGGCGCAGCGACCACTTCAGGCGCTGCAGTTGCAGGGCCTGCAGCTCGTCGCGGCTGGCGCACTCGATCGGGTCCAGCGCGCCCGGGTCGGCGGTACTCTTGGCCATGCTGCCTCCTTTGTCAGGTGGGGACGTCGACCACGTGGCCGCTGACCCGGTGCGACTTGCCGCGGAAGAGCGCGATCTTGCGGCCCTCCTGGTTGGTCACCACGATGTCGTACACGCCGGTCTTGCCGGTCACGGCCTGTTCCACAGCTTCGGCCGTGAGCGTATCGCCTTCGCGCCCCGGGGCCAGGTAGTCGATGCTGCAAGCCGCGCCCACGGCAGCCAGGTTATGCGAGTTGCATGCGAAGGCAAACGCGCTGTCGGCCAGCGTGAAGATGAAACCGCCGTGGCAGGTGCCGTGGCCGTTGAGCATATCACCGCGCACCGCCATCGACATGCGCGCGTAGCCCGGACGGATCTCGTCGAGCGTCATGCCGAGCGCCTTGCTGGCCGGGTCGCGCTCGTACATCGTTTTGCCGGCCAGTTCGGCCAGTGCTTGTGGATCCCTATGCATGAAACCTTGCTCCTGCTGACAGCTTACGGCGCAGCAGCGGCGAGACGCGATAGCGGTCTTCGCCATAACTGGCTGCGAGATTGGAAAGAACGATGACGATCTGTTCGATGCCGACCGAGTCGGCCCACGCCAGCGGGCCGCGCGGGTAGTTCACGCCCTTGCGCATCGCGGTATCCACCGCGGCGGCGCTGCATACGCCCTGGTTGACTGCGTCCGCAGCCTCGTTGGCGAGCATGGCGACGGTGCGCATGACGGTCATGCCCGGAACATCGTCGATGCGCGTGACCGCGAAGCCGGCTGCCTGGAACAGGCCAACCGCGCCGTTGTATGCGGCATCGCTGCACTGGTCGGCGCGGGCCAGCGCAATGCGCGTGGCGCCCGCGGGGTCGAGCAGCAGGTCGTACAGCACGGTATCGCGCACTTCGCTTTCGCTGGCGCGCTCGGTGGCAGTGCGCCCGTCGGTCAGGTGGATTGCCGTGTTCTGCAAGTGAAAGCGCGCTTCGCCACGCTCGGCGTCGGCAATCACCTGCACGCCAGCGGCCTTCAGGCGCTGCGCGATGGCGTCGGACATGGCATCTTGCGCGCCCGGGCCAAAGCTCACATGCGCGGGCGCGGGCCGGTGCGGCTCCAGCTGCGGTTCGGGCCTGGTGGCGTCTTCGCCATAGCGATAGAAGCCGCGCCCCGATTTGCGGCCCAGGAAGCCGGCGTTGACCAGCTCCTGCTGCAGCACCGACGGCGTAAAGCGCGGGTCGCCGAAGTAGGCGTTGAAGACCGATTGCGTGACCGAGAAGTTGACGTCATGGCCGATCAGGTCCATGAGCTCGAACGGCCCCATGCGAAAGCCCCCGCAGTCGCGCATGACGGCGTCGAGCGTGGCCGGATCGGCGGCGCGCTCGAGCAGCAGGCGCAGCGCCTCGGCGTAGTACGGACGAGCCACGCGGTTGACGATGAAGCCGGGGGTGGACCTGGCGTGCACCGGCTCCTTGCCCCACGCTTGCGCCGTCGCGTTCACGATCTCGGCCACCTCGCGGCTGGTGGCCAGGCCGCTGATCACCTCCACCAGCGCCATGAGCGGAACCGGGTTAAAGAAGTGCATGCCAACCAGGCGCTCCGGCCGGCGCAGCGGCGCGGCGATCGACGTGATCGAGATCGACGAGGTGTTGGTGGCGAGGATGCAGCGCTCGCCGACGATCGCTTCCAGGTCCGCAAACAACTTGCGCTTGACGTCCAGGTTCTCGACGATGGCCTCGACCACGATGGCGGCGTCGGCCAGTTCTTCCAGCGTGCTGGCCGGGTGCAGGCGTTCGCGAGCCAGGTTCGCTTCAGCGCTGCTCATGCGGTCCTTTTCGACCAGGCGCGCGTAGGCCTTGCCGATGTCCGCAATCGCCTTTGCCACCGCTTCCGGGCGGGAGTCGTACAGCCGCACCGGATAGCCAGCGGCGGCGGCCACCTGCGCAATGCCGGAACCCATGGCGCCGCTGCCCACGACCGCGACGATGCTGCCTTTCGGAAGAGCGTTCGCCATCTTATTCGCCCTTGAATTGCGGGGCGCGCTTGGCCATGAACGCGGCCACGCCTTCGCGGTAGTCGTGGCTGTAGCCCAGCTCGCGCATCATGTCCGCTTCCAGCTGCAGCTGCTGCGGCAGCGTGTTGGCGTAGCTGGCCTGCAGCGCCTTCTTGGTGAACGCCAGGCCCTTGGTGGGCGCGCTGGCAAAGTGCGTGGCCATCTTCATCGCCTCTTCCATCAGCGACTCGTCCGGCACGGCGCGCCAGATCAGGCCCCATTCCTCGGCCTTTTCGGCGGGGAGCTTCTCGCCCAGCATGGCCAGGCCCATGGCGCGCGCCATGCCAACGGTGCGCGGCAGGTGCCAGGTACCGCCGGTGTCGGGGATCAGGCCCAGCTTGCAGAACGCTTCGATGAAGCTGGCGGATTTGGCGGCCAGGACGATGTCGCAGGCCAGCGCGAGGTTGGCGCCGGCACCGGCGGCCACGCCATTGACAGCGCAGATCACGGGCATGGGCAGCGACCGCAGCGACATGACCAGCGGGGCGTAGAACTGCTCGACCGACGCGCCCAGGTCCACTCCCGGCGAGCCCGGCTCGACGGCGCGGTCGGACAAGTCCTGGCCGGCGCAGAACCCGCGGCCGGCGCCGGTGAGCACCAGCACCCGCACCGAGCGGTCGGACTGCACCTGCTCCAGCGCGTGGCGCACCTCCAGGTGCATCGCCTGGGTGAAGCTGTTCAGCTTGTCCGGACGGTTCAGGGTCAGTATGGCGATGCCGTTGTCGATCGTGAAGCGGATCGATTCGTAGTTCATGTTTATCCTCTCGTGTGACACACTGCACACTCAGCATGGGTCCCGGCCTTCGCCGGGACGACGTTGTTTTAGTGCGCCGCTGGTGCAGGAGCTTGCGGTGTCATTCCGCGATGTCGAAGTCCAGCACCACCTTGTCGGTGAGCGGGAAGCTCTGGCAGCTCAGGACGAAGCCACGCGCCACTTCGTAGTCTTCCAGCGCGTAGTTCACGTCCATCTCGACCTGCCCTTCCATCACCTTGCAGCGGCAGGTCGAGCATACACCGCCTTTGCACGAGTAGCGCATGTCCAGGCCGGCGCGCAGGCCCGCGTCCAGCACCGACTCCTTATCCTTGTCCATGCTGAAGCTGGTCGCGTTGCCGTCCATGATGACCGTCACCTCGGTCTGATGCTGCACGCCCGCTTCCACCTTGCGCGGCCGATGCTCGTGTTTCGGGATGCTGGCCGCGAACAGTTCGATGCGGATGCACTCCTTCGGCAGCCCGGCCTTCTGCAGCGCGGCCGATACGCCATGCATCATCTCTTCCGGCCCGCAGATGAAGGCCATGTCGATCTCGTCGATGTCGATCCAGTGCTTCAGGAACTGGGCACACTTGTTTCCGGTGATGCGGCCGTTGAACAGATCGATGTCCTGCTGCTCGCGGCTCATCACATACACCAGCCGCAGCCGTTCGAGGTAGCTGTCCTTCAGGTCGGTCAGCTCGTCGCGGAAGATCACCGACGAGGTGGCGCGGTTGCCGTACACGAGCGTGAAGCGGCTCCCCGGTTCCGCCGCCAGCGTGGTCTTGATGATCGACAGGATGGGCGTGATGCCGCTGCCGGCGGCGAACGCGAGGTAATGCTTTTCGTTGGCCGGGTCGAGCGGCACGTTGAAGTGGCCCATCGGCGGCATCACGTCAAGCGTCATGCCTGGCTTGAGGCTTTCGTTCGCCCAGCTCGAAAACAAGCCACCCGGCGTGCGCTTGATGGCCACGCGCAGCAACTTGTCCTGCACCGCCGAGCAGATCGAATACGAACGGCGCACGTCCTCGCCGTCGATGGTCGCGCGCAGCGTCAGGTGCTGGCCCTGCTGGTACGCGAAGGTCTCCTTCAACTCGGCCGGCACGTCGAAGGTGACGGCGATGGCGTCGCGCGTTTCATGCCGCACGCCGGCCACGGTCAGTGGATAGAATTTGCTCATGTTCGGCCTTAATGGCTCTTGAAATAATCGAAGGGCTCGCGGCAGTCCAGGCACTTGTAGAGCGCCTTGCATGCCGTCGAGCCGAACTGGCTGACCAGCGCGGTGTGCATCGACCCGCAATGCGGACATGCCACGTCGGGCTCCGGCGCCAGCCTGCGCGACAGGCCGCTGATGTCGATGGCCTGCTGCGCCGGCGGCGCAATGCCGTAGCGCTTGAGCGCGGCCTTGCCGGCGTCGCTCATCCAGTCGGTGGTCCATGCGGGCGCGAGCCGCGTGGCCAATCGCACCTTGGCGATGCCGTGCTTGTTCAGCTCCGCGGTCACCGATTCGGCGATCACCTGCATGGCCGGGCAGCCCGAGTAGGTGGGCGTGATGGTGACGACGCATTCGTCGCCATCGAACGCCACATCGCGCACGATACCAAGGTCCACCACCGAGATCACGGGGATCTCGGGGTCGGCCACTTCATCGAGCCAGGCCATCACCTGCTCGCGCGTTGCGTGCCCCGCCTGCATTACCATTCCACGCCCGGATAGGCGCGCTGCAGGAACTGCATCTCGGCCAGGATGTAGCCGAGGCGCTCGCTGTGGCGCCCCTGCTTGCCGCCGCGCTGCATGTAGGTCTCCAGCGGCGGCACGGTGAGCGTGGCTTCGTCGAAGATCTCGGCCACGTGCTGCAGGAAGGCCGCGCGCAGCACTTGCGACGCCGGGGCCACGCCTTGTTTGACCATCGCCTCGTCCACCGCGTCATAGATGAACATCTCGCCGGTGAAGCGCCACAACTCGTTTGCCGCAGCCTGCATGCGCGCGTGGCTCTCTTCGGTGCCGTCGCCCAGGCGCACCACCAGGTCGCTGCTGCGGCGCAGGTGGTAGGTCACTTCCTTGAGCGACTTGGCGGCGATCTCGGCGATGCGCTCGTCGCGCGAATTGGACAGGCCTTCGATCAGGAAGTAGTGCCACACGTCGAAGTAGAACTGGCGCATCAGCGTGTCGGCGTAACTGCCGTTGGGCTGCTCGACCAGCAGGCAGTTGCGGCAGGCGCCGGCGTCGCGCAGGAAGGCAAGCTTGTCCTCGTCGCGCCCCCGGCCTTCGACCTCGGCGGCGTACGTGAGCCACATGCGGGTCTGGCCGAGCAGGTCGAGCGCAATGTTCGACAGCGCCATGTCCTCTTCCAGCGCGGGGCCCTTGCCGGTCCACTGGCACAGCTGCTGCGCGAGGATGAGCGCGTTGTCGCCCTGGCGCAGCAGGTATTCGAACTTCTCGTTCATGGCCGCGCTCACAGGTTCTTGACTTCTTCCGGCATCGGGAAGAAGGTCGGGTGGCGGTAAACCTTGTTGTTGGACGGCTCGAACAGCGCCTCCTTGTCGGCCGGGCTCGATGCGACGATGTCCTGCGCCTTGACGACCCAGATCGAGACGCCCTCGTTGCGGCGGGTATAAACGTCGCGCGCGTTATTGATCGCCATTTCGGCATCCGGCGCATGCAGGCTGCCCACGTGCTTGTGTGCCAGGCCGTGCTGGCTGCGGATGAATACTTCCCACAGCGGCCATTCTTTGCTCATTGTTGTCTCCATTCGGTTTTGTAGGGTGGGCAGATTCTGCCCACGCGTCCAGCTATGCGTCGTGCAGTCGAACGCGTGGGCAGGAGACCTGCCCACCCTACGCGGCTGCTTGTTTTGCGGCTTTCTTGTCGGCGTGCGCCACCAGCGCGTCGCGGAACCATTGGCCGTCCTCGTACGCCTTCACGCGCGTGGCGAGGCGCTCCTTGTTGCACGGGCCGTTGCCCTTCAGGACGTTGTGGAACTCGCTCCAGTCGATCTCGCCAAAGTCGTAGTGGCCGCGCTCCGCGTTCCACTTGAGCTTGGGGTCGGGAATCGTGAGGCCCAGGTATTCGGCCTGCGGCACGGTCTGGTCCACCATGCGCTGGCGCAGCTCGTCGTTGGAGAACAGCTTGATGCGCCAGTTCATCGACTGCTGACTATTGACCGAGTCCGCGTCCGGCGGGCCGAACATCATCAGCGAAGGCCACCACCAGCGGTTCAGCGCATCCTGCGCCATGGCCTTTTGCTCGGGCGAGCCCTGCGCGAGTTTCATCATGATGTCGTAGCCCTGGCGCGCGTGGAAGGCCTCTTCCTTGCAGACGCGGATCATCGCGCGCGAGTACGGCCCGTACGAGCAGCGGCACAGCGGGATCTGGTTGGTAATGGCCGCGCCATCGACCAGCCAGCCGATGGCGCCCATGTCGGCCCAGGTGAGCGTGGGATAATTGAAGATGCTCGAGTACTTGGCGCGGCCGCTGTGCAGCGCGTCGAGCAGCTCGTCGCGCGAGACGCCCAGCGTTTCGGCGGCGCTGTACAGGTACAGGCCATGGCCCGCTTCGTCCTGGATCTTGGCCAGCAAAATGGCCTTGCGCTTGAGGGTGGGCGCGCGCGTGACCCAGTTGCCCTCGGGGAGCTGGCCCACGATTTCGGAGTGCGCGTGCTGCGAGATCTGGCGCACCAGCGTCTTGCGGTAAGCCTCGGGCATCCAGTCCTTGGGCTCGATCTTGACCCCGGCGTCGATCCGGGCCTGGAACGCCTGCTCCTGCGCGCTCATATCTTCGACGGACTGGACCTTCTTGAGGCCAGTGTCGACCATTTGTGCGTACATCGTTGTCTCCGTTGCATTCGTTATAAATCCATAATACGATACAAAATTCGCGATGTATAGCGGAATTTTGAATCATATTGAGCCGCCACAGGCCGCCCCGCCACCATGAATCTTGCCACCAGCAGCGCGTGGATCGACCGCTTCCTGAGCGCCGAACCGCCCCGTTCCAAATCCCTTGTGATGACCGTGCTGGGCGATGCCATCGCGCCGCACGGCGGGGCCGTGTGGCTGGGCAGCCTGATCGAGCTGGTGGCGCCGCTGGCGGTGACCGACCGGCTCACGCGCACCAGTGTGTTTCGCCTGGTGAACGAAGGCTGGCTGATCGCAAGCCGCGAGGGGCGGCGCAGCCGCTACCTGCTGTCGCCGCAGGCGCTGCCGCGGGTGGCGCGCGCCAACCGCCGCATCTATTCCAAGCCGGGGCTGCACTGGGACGGGCGCTGGGTGCTGCTGCTCACGCCAAACGGCTCGCTTGACGCCGACCAGCGCAGCGCGCTGCGCCGCGAACTGCAGTGGGATGGCTTTGCCATGCTCGCCGCCGGCGTGCTGGCCCACCCGGCCCCCGACCTGACCAGCCTGGGCGAGATCCTGCGCCGCAACGACGCCGAAGGGCGGCTGTTTGCCTGCACCGCCACCGAGCTGCCGGGCGTGGCCTCACGGCCGCTGCCCGAACTGGTGGCGGAGGGTTGGGACCTGTCGGGCGTGGCCGCGCAATACCGCCATTTCATCGACACCTTCGCGCAGCTGGAGACGCTGCTGCTGGACGACATCGAGCCGCAAACCGCCTTCATGGTGCGCACGCTGCTGGTGCATGCCTACCGCCGCCTGCAGCTGCACGACCCGATGCTGCCGCTGGAGCTGCTGCCTGCGCAGTGGCCCGGCACCCAGGCGTACGAGCTGGCGCGTTCGATCTACCTGCGCACCTTTGCACGGGCCGAGGAACACGTACTGGAAGTGCTGCGGCGCGAAGACCCGCAGGCGCCCGGCGCCGACACCGGATTCTACGAACGCTTTGGCGGCCTGCCCAAGGACGGCTAGCAGTTGAACACGTCGCGCTTGCGGCGCGAGACAAGCGGGTTGCGCAGCGACTGCAAGGGAAGGTCGATGTGCAGCAGCGGCCAGTAAAGGCGCGCGCCCAGGCACTCGACCTGGCACACCTGCGCGATGCTGGCATGCTCGAACTCGGGGAACTCCAGGAACGGCAGATACAGTTCCTCGCCGCGCAGCTCGAGCCAGAAGCCGCGGCGGTTGATGATGGTGACTTCTGGATGCGTAACACAGATGGCCATGCTTGCCGTTCCCCCATGACGTGGCGCGGAAAGCTTCCAAGTTAACAAATCGCGGCCGGCCCGGTTTGAGCCGCCGCAGGACAAAGCCCGGTTTCGGGCGCGCGAAAAAACGGTATCATCTCGGCTTTCTGCCATCCACAACAGGGAACACCCATGCCCATCAAGATCAGCAGCCAGTTCGATGCTGGCGCCATCGAGATCGTGAACGCCACAAGCGCAAGCGCCATCGATCTGAACATCCGCAAGGATTCGCACGCGGACATCATCCAGTGGTTCTATTTCCGCCTGCAGGGCGCGCAGGGCGAAGCCTGCACCATCCGTCTGCTCAATGCCGGCAAGGCCGCCTATCCGGCCGGGTGGGAAGGCTACCAGGCGATGGCGAGCTATGACCGCATCAACTGGTTCCGCGTGCCGACCACCTTTGACGGCAGCGTGCTGACCATCGAGCACACCCCGGGCATGGACAGCGTGTACTACGCTTATTTCGAGCCGTACTCGTGGGAGCGCCACCTGGAGCTGCTCGACCGCGCGCAGATGTCCGAGCACGTGCGCATGCTGGACCTGGGTTCGACCATCGACGGCCGCGACCTGAACATGCTGGTGATCGGCGAGCCGGCCGCAAACAAGAAAAAGGTGTGGGTGATCGCACGCCAGCATCCGGGTGAGACGATGGCCGAATGGTTCGTCGAAGGCATGCTCGACGCGCTGCTCGACCCGGCCAACCCGTTCGGCCGCCAGCTGCTGAACGAAACGGTGTTCTACGTGGTGCCGAACATGAACCCGGACGGCTCGGTGCGCGGCAACCTGCGCACCAACGCGGCGGGCGCGAACCTGAACCGCGAATGGATGAACCCGACCATGGAACGCAGCCCCGAGGTCTGCCTGGTGCTCGAAAAGATGAAGGAAACCGGCGTGGACATGTGCCTGGACGTGCACGGCGACGAGGGCCTGCCCTACGTGTTCATCGCCGGCAGCGAGGAGCTGCCGAACTTCACGGCCGAACAGGCGGCATGGCAGAAGAAGTTCTCGGACGACTTCATGATCGCCAGCCCCGACTTCCAGGACCAGCACGGCTACCCGAAAGGGAACTTCAGCGACGAGACGCTGACCATGGGTTCGCCGCACATCACGCACCGCTTCGGCTGCCTGTCGCTCACGCTCGAACTGCCGTTCAAGGACAACGCCAACGACCCCGACCCGCAGGTGGGCTGGGACGGCGCCCGCAGCGCGCGCCTGGGCGCGGCGGTGTTGCAGCCGGTGCTGAACCACGTGCGTTCGCTGAAGTAAGCGAGCCGGTGGCAAACGCGCGCAAGGGATGGCTGTGGGCGGCGGCGGGCGCCGGGCTGGGTTTGGCGGCATGGCTGGGCCACCAGCGCCAGCAACGCGCCAGCGCCACGCTGCGCGACGCCCTGCTCGGCCATGACGCCGGCGCGAGCGCGCCTGCGGCGCGCGTTCGCTTCGACCAGCTGGACGCGCTGCCCGGGCCGGTGCAGCGCTATTTCAGGCATGTGCTGGCCGACGGCCAGCCCTTGATCGCGAGCGCGCAGGTAGAACAGGCCGGCAGCCTGCGCACCACGCTCGACACACCGCGCTGGATGCCGTTCACCGCCACCCACCTGGTGCGCCCGGCGGCGCCCGGATTCCTGTGGAATGCGCGCGTGCAGGCGGCGCCACTGGTGCACCTGCGCGTACTGGACGCGTATGCCGATGGCCATGGCGCCAGCCGCTTGTTCGCGATGTCCGCGCTACAGGTGGCCGCCGCCCGGCCCGGCCCCGAGCTCGATGCCGGCGCGCTGCACCGCTACCTGGCCGAAGGGGCCTGGTACCCCACCGCCCTGCTGCCCAGCGAGCACCTGGCCTGGACGCCGATCGACGAGCACCGGGCCATGGCCACCATCACCGACCACGACACCACCGTGTCGCTGGAATTTCGCTTCAACGCCATCGGAGAGATCACGGGCGTGTACACGCCTGGCCGCTGGGGCAACTTCGGCGGCGGCTACCAGTTGCGTGGCTGGGAAGGCCGCGTGTCCGATTATGTGGAACAGGACGGCATGCGCGTGCCGTCGCGCGCCGAGGTGGGCTGGTACGACGACGCGCTCCAGTGGCAGCGCGTGTGGCAGGGCCAGGTCACCGGCCTGCGCTACGAGATGCTGCCCGGCGCGCCGGGCAGCGAACAGTAAGACCGGCCAGGCCGCCACGCAGCGGCCCGGCACGAAGGCCGCGCCTCAATAACGCGCGTCAGCCGGCTTCTTGTCCTTCGGCCAGTCCTTCACCTTGTCCGGGAAGTCCGGCCGCGGCTGGTGCGAGAAATACTCGGCCACGTCGACCGCCTCCTGGTCGCTCAGACCGCCCTGCCCCAGCGGGAACTTCTCGTGGAAGCCGACCGGCATATTGCGCTTGACGAAGGCCGCTGCTGTGTAGGTGCGCGCCATGCCCGCCCCGATGTTGAACGACTGGTCGCCCCACAGCGGCGGATAGATCATCGTGTCGTCGGCGCGCTTGAGCCCTTCGCCATTGCTGCCGTGGCACACCGCGCACTGCTGCGTATAGACCTTGCGGCCATTGTCAACATTCGGCTTGATCGACTGGTCGATCTTGCCCACGCCGCGCCCGGCCACCTTGTCGCCCGGCTTGGTCTCGCGCTTCATCCAGTCGAAGTAGGCCACCATCGCCTTCATGTCGGCCGAATCGACCGGCAGCGGCTTGCCGTTCATGGAACGCCGGAAGCAGCCGTTGATGCGGTCCTCGAGCGTGATCTCGCGCCCGGCACGCGGCGCGTAGCTCGGGAAGAAGGCGGAGACGCCGACGAACGGCGAACCATCGGCCACGGTGCCGGCGTTCAGGTGGCAGCTGGTGCAATTGAGCTGGTTGCCCACGTTTTTCGGCAGCAGCGCCTTGGTGTTCAGGTGCAGCTGCATGCCGCGCACCAGCTGGGCCGAGTTGGGCGCGTCCAGCATTTTCGCCATGCGCGGGGTATCGAACTTGCCCGAGTCGGTGGTGGCCGGATTCAGCGCGGCGCGCGCCCTGGCCACTGCCGATGCCTCCACCAGGCCGGCCTTGTTGCCCCAGCTTTGGCGCACGAAGCTCAGGATGTCGGCGATCTCGCTGTCGGCCAGCCGGGCAAAGCCGGGCATCGTGTACACCCGCGGGTGGGCCGATGTCTGCACCGTCTTCCACCCGGTCAGCGTGATGTGCAGCAGGGTGGCGGGGTCGGTGCTGGTCACGCTCTGGTTGCCGGCGAGCGCCGGGAACACGCCCGGCACGCCGCCGCCGTCGTGGCGGTGGCAGTCGATGCAGAACTGGGCATAGCCAAGGCCGCCGCGGGTCGTGTACAGCGTGGCCGGCGCCGCGGCCGGTGCACGTGGCGTGGACGGCATCGGCAATTCGCCCTTGGCCGGCGGCAGCGATTTCAGGTAGGTAGCGATCGCCACCAGGTCCGCGTCGCTGAAGTACTGGGTACTGTGGTGGATCACATCCGCCATGTTGCCCGACACGGTGGCAAAGCGGTTCTGGCCCGTCCTGAGCAGCTCGACCGTGTCCTGCACCGACCACAGGTTGCGCAGGCTCAGCGCGCGCCATCCCTCCACGGTCTCGCCGGCGAGGAAGGCCGAGCCGTTCGAACCGGCATCGTCCATGGCCTTTTCCTGGAACGCAATGCCGCGCGGCGTGTGGCAGGCGCCGCAGTGGCCGAGCGACTGCACCAGGTAGGCGCCACGGTTCCAGTTGGTGTCACGCGACGGATTCGGCCGGAACGGCTTGTCGTCCAGGAAGACGCCATTCCAGAGCGACATGCCCCAGCGCATGCTGTACGGCCAGCGCATGGCCGACGGGCGATTGGGCTGGCGCACCGGCTGCACGCCGCGTTGCAGGTAGGTGTAGAGCGCGGCCATGTCGTCCTTGCTCATCCTGGCATAGGACGGATAAGGCATGGCCGGATACAGGTTGTGGCCATCGGCCGCCACGCCCTTGCGCATCACGCGGTCGAATTGCTCGAAGGTGTACTTGCCGATGCCGGTGTCGCGGTCGGGCGTGATGTTGGTGGAGTAGATGACGCCCATCGGCGTCTTCAGTTCAAGGCCGCCGGCCATCGCCTTGCCGCCGGTAGCGGTGTGGCAGGCCATGCAATCGCCCAGGCGGGCGACGTAACGGCCACGCTCGATCAGCTGGGCGTCTTGCGCAGACTGGGCAACAGCATGGGGAGCCTGGGCCAGGAACACGGCGCCAAGCGCGGCAAACAGGTGGGGAAATCGCATACCGTTCCTTACAGATGGAATCCATCGCGCATCGATCGAGGGCGCGGGGCCGGACGGTAGTGCGACGGATGCGACAGGCAAATCGACGCACCGCTGCCGCTGTCGCCCGGCAGCAGTGCAGGGGCAAGGCGCCAGATCAGGCCGGCGTGCTGAACTCCTTGAATGCTGCAATCGCGTTGGCCGAATACATCAGCGACGGGCCGCCGCCCATGTACACCGCCATCGCGAGCGTTTCTTCCACTTCGCGCAAGGTAGCGCCCAGGCGCACGAGCGCCTTGGTGTGAAAGCCCAGGCAGGCATCGCAACGCACGGCCACGCCCAGCGCCAGCGCGATCAGCTCCTTGGTCTTCTCGTCCAGCTCGCCGGCTGCGGTGGCAGCGCGCGCCAGGTCGTTAAAGCCCTTCATCACGTCCGGCAGGTCGGTGCGCAAGGTGGCCAGGTTCTTCGACACCTCGCGGGTCAGTTCCTGGTAATTCGGAATCGCGGCCATGTCTTAGTCCTTCCTGGTGCTGCAGCTACGAAAGCCGAACGGCAGGTAGGCCGGGCAGAATCCGATGACGCCGGTTGCCGCGACGAGCACGCCGAGCCAGCCCCATGCGCCGATTGCGCCGGCCAGCGTGGCGCCGACCAGTCCCAGGCCAAGGACGACCCGCAGCACGCGGTCGATACCACCAACATTTGTTTTCATTGCTTTTCCCCTTTCAGTGAACGAGATTGCGGTTACCGGCCCTTGGCCGGCTGGGTGAACGACTGGCTGGTGCGCGACGCCTGCTCGAACCTGCGCGCGATGCTGCCGCAGACCAGGTCGCACAAGGCATGCACCGACGGATCGGCGATGCGGTAGAAGGCGCTGGTGCCGCGCGCGGTGCGGGCCACCAGGCGGTGGGAACTGAGCACGCCCAGGTGGCGCGAAATGTTCGCGGAGGTGCAGCCGCAGCGCTCGGCAAGATCGCCCACGCTGAGCTCTTCCTGCTGCAACATGCTCAGGATCTGCAGCCGGGTCGGCTCGGCCAGCGCCTTGAAATAGTCGGCGACGTGCTCCAGTGCTTCCCTTGATAGCTGCCCCATGCATGCTCCTTGTACGACTCATTGAGTATTTGCGCATTTAACCAAATAGTCATATGCGCAAGCATTGATGCTCATCAAAAAATTGCTGGAATACAAAAGAAAACGCCCCGGGCTGGCCGGGGCGTTTGCTTGACTGCGGTGACTGCGTCAGATAGTGATGACCGGGTGGTCCACCACCAGGCCGGTGCCGATCAGGGCCACGCTCTGCTGCACGTTCTCGGGGCTGTCGCTGATCGCGGCCAGGACCTGGGCGTTGGTCGCCGCGTGGCTGTCGAGCACGCCGGCCCAGAAATCGATGCCGGCCTTCTCGCCGGTGCGGTGCAGGATGTGCTCGTAGTATTTGCCCACCAGCTCGGCATTGGTGAGCCCGCTGCCGTACAGCTTCTGGTATTCGGCCGACTTGATGAACTCCTGGGCGATGTTCTCTAGCTTGTACAAGCCCCGCTCCATCTGCGCCTCCCAGTAGTTCATGCCGTCCGCATCCGGCTTGCGGTCGAGCGCAGCCTGGTACAGCCGGAACAGCTGGCCGCTGGCGCCGGTCACGTCCACCGGCAGGAAAATCTTGTCTCCGAACTCGACGCGCTCGACGTTCACCAGCGTGTCGGTGCCGGAATCGCCTTTCAGGCCCGTGACGGCGACGCCGCCGGTGGTGCGCTCGATCTTGTAGTCGGCGATCGCGCCGGTGTAGCGCACCGTGTCGATCTCGATGCCGCCGTCGATCGTGTCGTTGCCGGGCCCGCCGATGATGAGGTCATTGCCCATGCCAGCCTGGATCGTGTCGTCGCCGGCGTAGCCGTACAGCTGGTCGTTGTAGCTGGTGCCCTTGATGGTGTCGTTGCCGCTCAGCAGGTAGGCAAAGGTCTGGCGCGAATCGGTCACGTTGTCGATCAGGTTGGTCAGCATGGCAGCGGAGAGCTCCAGCCCGGTGACCTTGAACACCTCGGTGCTGGCCTGCAGGAAGCTTACCTCGGTGACCCTGCCGCTTGGCATCGTGTCGGCCGTGACCACGAACTCGCCGGTCAGGACGATTTTTTGCGCACCATTCGTGTAGGTGATGCTGGTCGAGGTGGCGGCGGCCGGCGCCCAGTTCCAGTCAGGCAGGGCGTCGAACGAGAGGAAGGGATTCGAAAGCGTCAGGTTTGCCATGGAGTTCTCCGCATTAGTAAGTGATGACCGGCGCGTCGAACACCAGCCCATTGCCGATCAGCTGCACGCTGAGGGCCAGGTTTTCCGGGCTCTCGCTGATGGCGGCGAGCACCTGGGCGCTGGTCGCCTTGTGGCCGTCGAGGACGCCAGCCCAGAAGTCCAGGCCGCCCTGCTCGGGCGCGCGGTGCAGGATGTGCTCGTAATACTTGGCCACCAGGTCGCGGTTGGACTGGACCGAGCCGTACAGCTGCTGGTATTCGGCCGACTGGATGAACGAGCCGGCCAGCGCTTCCAGCTTGACGCCGTGGTCCTCGACCTGCGCCTGCCAGTAGGTCAGCCCCGGCTCGTCCGGCAGGCGGCCCAGCGCTGCCTGGTACAGCCGCACCAGCTGGCCGCCGGTGCTGTCGGGCGTGATGAGTGCGACGTTCTTGTCGTTGAACCAGGCGCGTTCGACATTGGTCAGGGTGTCGGTGCCGCCACTGCCCTTGAGGTCGGTGATCGTGTAGCCGTTCGCGGTGCGCTCGACCTTGTAGTTCGCAAATACGCCCTGGAACACCGCGACGTCGAAGCCGGCGCCGCCATCCACGCTGTCGTTGCCCGCGCTGGCGCCGATGCGGTCGTCGCCGGCGCCGGCGCGGATGGTGTCGTTGCCGCCGAAACCCTGGATTGCGCCGTGCAAGGTGGAGCCGGTGATGGTGTCGTCGCCGCTGAACAGGAAGGCATACACGTCGGCATCGTATTTGGCGCCGAGGATCACGTCCACCAGCTTGGCCGCGTCAACGGAAAGATCGGTCGCGCGCAGCACCTGGGCGCCGTTGAAGCCCCTCGAGTACACGTTCACGCCCGTCGTGGTGCCCGCCACCTGGCCGCCGGCGCCGATGGTGAAGTTCCCGGAGATGGTCAGGTCCAGGAACTGGCTGGTGTACACGACGTGGTCCGACGCGGTGGTAACGACCGTCCATTGGGTTGCGGTGGCGCCGATCAGGTCCACATAGGGACCCAGAATGTCCAGCTTTGCCATCATGCTCTCCTGCGATTTAACGAAAAGTCAGGATAGCATCGGTAACAAGAGGTATCTACAAGCGGTTGTCCGGAAATTGTCTTCAAATGGTATCGAATGCGCGCATCGCGACGACAAGCGCGGCGCTAGAGCCCGGTCGGGGGCATGCTCAGGAAGCCGTTCCCGATCAGGGTCACGCTCAGGTCCACGTTTTCGCGGCTCTCGCTGATCGAGGCCAGCACTTGCGCAGCGGATGCGGCGTGGTGGTCGAGTGCGCCGGACCAGAAATCCAGCCCCGCCGGGTCGGGCGCGCGGTGCAGGATGTTCTGGTAGTACCTGGCCACCAGTTCGTGGCTGGACAAGCCGCTGCCGTACATCTTCTGATACTCGCCCGACATGGAGAACGCGCCGGCCACGGCTTCCAGGCTCACGCCCTGCTCCATGCGGCCCTTCCAGTAGTCCAGGCCCGCCAGGTCGGGCTCGCGGTCGAACACCGCCCGGTACAGGCGAAACACCATGCCGCTGATGCCGTGCACCTCCACCGGCGCGGCGACCGTGTCGTCGAACACGATCCGCTCGACATTGATGAGCTTGTCCGTCGCGCCGCCCGCCAGCGCGGTGACGGTGACGAGGCTGCCGCTGTTGTCGATGCGGTAGTCGGCCAGCTTGCCGGCGTAGCGGACGGTGTCCATGCCCGAGCCGCCATCGACCGTGTCGTTGCCGGGGCCATCGGCGATGATGTCGTCGCCCGGGCCCGCGACCAGCGTATCGTTGCCGGCGTAGCCCTGCAGGACGTCGTTGCCGTCGCTGCCATACACGATGTCGTCCGCGCCGAACAGCATCTGGACGTAGGCCAGCGCATTGGCGTCGTCGTCCACGGCCTTCGCCAGCGCCGCGGCATCGAGCGACAGGCCGGTGGCTTGCCACAGGTCGCCCGGGCCGGAGGTCATGCTGGCGCCGGTCACGGTGCCGGTCACGTCAGCGTGGCTGTCGAGTGCAAAAGCGCCCGTGAACACGAGCTTGCGCACGCCGGACTCGAAGGTCAGCGTGGAGGACGTGACGCTGGTCGCCGTCCAGAACCACGGCTGGGCCGACGTGAAATCGACTGCGTTGGAAAGGCGGAAGGTAGCCATGCTGTTTCACCTGTCGTCGTGGGCGGGGCGCGCCGGCACAGCCGGCGCGTGTCGCTGGACAGTATGAAACAACATGGGAAACGGGCGCGCACTGTTGAGCTCGCCCGTGGGCCGGCATCAGCTGCCGGCCACCACCATTTTCTCGATCAGGATCGAGCCGGTCGACTTGTTGCCGCGCGTGAGCACGTCATTGCCGATGCCGACGATGTCGCGGAACATGTCCTTCATGTTGCCGGCGATGGTGATTTCCTCGACCGGGTACTGGATCACGCCGTTCTCGACCCAGTAGCCGGACGCGCCGCGCGAGTAGTCGCCGGTGACGTAGTTCACGCCCTGACCCATCAGCTCGGTGACCAGGAGGCCGGTGCCCATCTTGCGCAGCATGCCTTCGAAGTCATCGGCCAGTTTGGTGTCCTTCGACACGATCTCGAGGTTGTGCGAACCGCCGGCATTGCCGGTGGTTTGCATGCCCAGCTTGCGCGCCGAGTAGGACGACAGGAAATAGCCCTGCAACACGCCGTCGCTGACCACCTTGCGCGCGACGGTGCGCACGCCTTCCTCGTCGAACGGGGACGAGCCCATGCCGCCGACCAGGTGCGGGTCCTCGACCACCTGGACGTGGCCAGGGAAGACCTGTTGGCCGAGCGCATCGAGCAGGAAGCTCGACTTGCGGTACAGCGCCCCGCCGGAGGTGGCTTGCACGAAGGCGCCGAGCAGACCGGCGGCCAGCGGCGCCTCGAACAGCACCGGGCAGGTGCGGGTGTCGAGCTTGCGGGCGTTCAGGCGCGCCAGCGCGCGCTCGGCGGCGTAGCGGCCCACCTTTTCGGGGTCGGCCAGCTTGTTGGGGTCGCGCGCGCTGGTGTACCAGTCGTCGCGCTGCATCTTCGAGCCCTTGCCCGCGATCGGCGCCACCGAGACGGTGTGGCGCGAGAACGGGTAGCCGGCGCAAAAGCCGAGCGAGTTGGCCGCGACGAAGTGGGTCTGCTGCACGTACACGCTGGCGCCCTCGCTGTTGGTCACGCGCGGATCGACCGCGAACGCGGCATCCTCGCAGCGGCGGGCAATGTCCACCGCCTCTTCGGCCGGGATCATCCACGGGTAGCACAGGCGCAGGTCGCGCGGGTTCATCTCGAGCAGCTCGGCGTCGGGCAGGCCGGCGCACGGGTCTTCGGCCGTGAAGCGGGCGATGTTGTAGGCCGCTTCGACGGTCGCGCGCAGCGACTCGGGCGCGAAATCGGACGTGTTGGCGTGGCCGCGGCGCTTGCCGCAATAGACGGTGACGCCGATGCCCTTGTCCTTGTTCTTCTCGATGGTCTCGACCTGGCCCTTGCGCACCGTGACCGCGAGCCCGCCGCCCTCGCTGACCTCGACCTGGGCATTGCTGGCGCCCTGTTCCCGGGCATAGCCCAGCATGTCCTGGGCCAGTTGCTTGAGCTGATCTTGGGAGTAGGTGAAGACGGACTCGTTCATGTGTGTTTTCGTAGCGGGCTTTAAAACAGTTATCATAGCAGCCGTTTATTGTTTTTACTGATCGGCCGCGCGCCAATCGGATCTCCATCATGCCAAACCCAAATCGCGGCTCGTGCGGCTTCCAGTCCAACGAGTTCGAACAGGAATACGAACGCCCTTCCAAGTCCGCCATGAAGCGGCAGATGAACGAGCTGCAAAAGCTCGGCGAGCAGCTTGTCGCCGAGCCGCGCGACCGGGTCAAGCGGGTGCCCATGCCGGAAGAGGTGCGCGACGCGATCCTGATGTGCCAGACCATCACCAACCACGAGGGCCGCCGCCGCCAGCTGCAGTATGTGGGCAAGATGATGCGCACCCTGGACGAAGAAGAGGTGGCGGTGATCCAGCGCACCATCGACAGCTGGAAGGGCACCTCCAAGGCCGAGGCGGCCGCGCTGCACGCGCTCGAGCGCCGCCGCGACAAGCTGCTGGCCGACGACAAGGCGCTCACCGACCTCCTCGCCGAGCACCCGGAACTGGACGTGCAGCACCTGCGCACGCTGATCCGCAACGCGCGCCGCGAACAGGCAGAGAACAAGCCGCCCAAGGCCTACCGCGAGATCTTCCAGATCCTGAAGGAGCTGGGCAAGCCGCAGGGCGCGGCCACCGACGACGAGGAGCCAGGCGAGGATGAATCCGACGAATAACGAACTGGTGGTCGGGCTGGTGTCGGTCTCGGACCGCGCCAGCGGCGGCGTGTACGAAGACAAGGGCATTCCGGCCCTGACCGACTGGCTGGCATCGGCCTTGAGCACGCCGTACCGCATCGAATCGCGCCTGATCGCGGACGAGCGCGCGCAGATCGAAGCCACGCTCGTCGAGCTGGTGGACCGCGAGCGCTGCCACCTGGTGCTGACCACCGGCGGCACCGGCCCCGCGCGGCGCGACGTGACGCCCGAGGCGACGCTGGCCGTGGGCACCAAGGAGATGCCGGGCTTCGGCGAGCAGATGCGCCAGATCAGCCTGCGCTTCGTGCCCACCGCGATCCTGTCGCGACAGGTGGCGGTGATCCGCGAGACGCCAGACCATGCGGCGCTCATCATGAACCTGCCGGGCCAGCCCAAGTCGATCAAGGAAACGCTCGAGGGGCTCAAGGACGAACAGGGCAAGGTGGTGGTGGGCGGCATCTTTGCGGCCGTCCCCTACTGCATCGACCTGATCGGCGGCCCCTACATCGAAACCAATCCCGCCGTGACGGCCGCGTGGCGCCCCAAGAACGCGCAGCGTCCTTTGCAGCCCAAGGAGTAATCCATGACCCAGCTACTTGAACACATCCAGGTCGACACCGGCCCCGAGCCGACCGCATCGATCATCTGGATGCACGGCCTGGGCGCCGACGGCAATGACTTCGTGCCGCTGGTGCAGGAACTCGACTACACCGGGCTGCCGGCGATCCGCTTCGTGTTCCCGCATGCGAAAACGATGCCGGTGACGATCAACGGCGGCTACGTGATGCGCGCGTGGTACGACATCACCGGCGCGGAACTGACGCGGCGGGAGGACGAGAACGGGCTCTACGCGTCGCAGCGCGACGTCGAGGCGCTGATTGCGCGCGAGAAGGAGCGCGGCGTGCCGGCGTCGAAGATCGTGCTGGCCGGTTTTTCGCAGGGCTGCGCCATGACGCTGCAGACGGGCCTGCGCCATCCGGAGAAACTGGCCGGCATGCTGTGCCTGTCGGGCTACCTGCCGCTGGCGGACAAGGCGGCGGCCGAGCGCACGCCGGAGAGCCTGGCCACGCCGATCTTCATGGCGCACGGCCGACAGGACCCGGTGGTGCCGTTCATGCGCGCCGAGCGGTCGCGCGAGGCGCTGGTGGCGCTGGGCTATCAGGTCGAGTGGCATGAATACATGATGCAGCATTCGCTGTGCATCGAAGAGGTACGGGACATCAACGCTTGGCTGCGTAAGGTCCTAAGCTGACGCCACCACCAACGCAAAACAACGTCGTCCCGGCGAACGCCGGGACCCATAGGCCGCGTGAGCAACCGAAGGCCGGATTGTGTCACGCTCAGCATGGGTCCCGGCTTGCGCCGGGACGACGTGTTTGAGGGTTACGGTTACTCCGGCATCGGCGGCATCGTCGACGGCGGCACAGCCGTTTGCGCGGTGTTCATCACCATCGCCAGGAAGGTGTAGTAGCCGTTCAGCCCCATCAGGTCCACCACCCCCTGCTCGCCGAACAGCGCGAGCGCCTCGCCGTAGGTGTGGTCGGACACCTGCTTGTCGCGATGCAGCTCCACGCAGAAGTCGTACACCACCGCCTCGTCCACCAGCATGCCCTGCGGCCGCTCGCGCCGCGCGATGGCGCCGATGACGCCCGGCGGAATGCCCACCTGCGCTGCGATCGGCGCGTGGATGGCCCACTCGACCTGCTGGTTCCAGGCACGCGCCGTCACCAGGATCGCCAGCTCGGACAGGCGCACGCCGATCGCGCTGCGGTAGCGCAGGTACTCGCCCATGCGCTGGGCATACTCCATCAGTTCGGGACTGCGCAAGAGCGGGATGAAGGGGCCGTACACGGCGCCGCGCGGGCCTGCGATGATCGCCTGCGCCGCGGCGCGCTGGGCGTCGCTCATTTGCTCCGGGGGGATCGGGCCTAGCCGGTCGGTCATGGGTCGGGGCGCGGAGCGCCAAGTGTCTGGGCGGAAAAATATTCGCACAGCTTCCAGCAAAAATCAAAAGAAACGGTGGTGTTCAAGCTTATTGTCAATCGTCAACCTGAACCGGGAGGGACGAGCAATGAGCCACATCATCCACCGCAGCTTGCGCCAGGTTCCGCCGGTGGCGGTCAGCGCCAAGGGCATCTTCATCCGCGACAGCGAGGGCAATACCTACATCGACGCAAGCGGCGGCGCGGCCGTCTCGTCGCTGGGGCACGGGCACCCGGACGTGCTGGCGGCCATGCACCGCCAGATCGACCACTGCGCCTACGCGCACACCTCGTTCTTCACCACCGAGGTGGCCGAGGCGCTGGCGGACAAGCTGGTGTCGAAGGCGCCGCAGGGCATCAGCCAGGTGTACTTCGTGTCCGGCGGCTCGGAGGCGATGGAGACGGCGCTCAAGCTGGCGCGCCAGTACTTTGTGGAGGCGGGCGAGGAACAGCGCACCATGTTCATCTCGCGCCGCCAGAGCTACCACGGGAACACGCTGGGCGCACTGGCGGTGGGCGGCAACGAGTGGCGCAGGAAGCCATTCGCGCCGCTCCTGATGGAAGTGCCGCGCGTGTCGCCCTGCTACGAGTACCGCGGACGCGGCGAGGACCAGACAGTCGAGGAGTACACCCAGGCGCTGCTGGACGAGCTGGAGGACGCAATTGTGCGCACCGGGCCCGAGAAGGTGATCGGCTTTTGCGCCGAACCGGTGGTGGGCGCGACCGGCGGCGCGATCCCGCCCACGCCGGGCTATTTTCGCGGCGTGCGCAAGCTGTGCGACCAGTACGGCATCCTGTTCATCGCGGACGAGGTCATGTGCGGCATGGGCCGCACCGGCACCATGTTCGCGATCGAGCAGGACGAGGTGGCGCCGGACCTGATCGCGGTGGCCAAGGGGCTGGGCGCGGGCTACCAGCCGATCGGCGCCGTGTTGGCACAGGGCGCGATCGTGGAGCGCCTGCGCCACGGCAGCGGCTCTTTCCTGCACGGGCATACCTACATCGGGCACCCGGTGGCGTGCGCCGCCGCGCTGGCGGTGCAGCAGGTGATCGAGCGCGACAACCTGCTGGCGCAAGTGGCCAGGCGAGGATCGAGCCTGCGGCGCATGCTGGGCGAGGCGTTCGGCAACCACCCGCATGTGGGCGATATCCGCGGGCGCGGGCTGTTCATGGCGATCGAGCTGGTGCACGACCGCCCGACCAGGAACCCGTTCCCTGCGTCGCGCAAGCTGCACGCCAAGATCAAGGCCGAGGCCATGATGCGCTCTCTGATGGTGTATCCGATGGGCGGGACGATCGACGGGCAGCGCGGCGACCATGTGCTGATTGCGCCGCCGTTCATTGCCTCGACCGGGGATCTGGCGGAGATCGTGGGCCGGCTCGCCGAGTCGGTGGAGGCGGCGCTGCGGTTGAAGTGAACGGTAGGGTGGGCAGCTTGTCTGCCCACGCGTTCAGGCAGTGCGTGCGCGGTTTGAACGCGTGGGCAGGAGACCTGCCCACCCTACGTGTCTTACGCTTTAGGGTACGCCACCACTTCCTGCTGCTGCTCGCCCAGGCCGGCGATCCCCAGGCGCAGCTTGTCGCCTTTTTTCAGGAAGCGCTGCGGCGTGCGGCCCAGGCCCACGCCCGGCGGGGTGCCGGTGCAGATGATGTCCCCCGGTTCGAGCGTCATGAAGCGCGATACGTAGCTGACGATCTGCGCGACCGTGAACACCATGTTCTTCGTGTTCCCGGTCTGCATGCGCTTGCCGTTCAGTTCCAGGTACAGGTCGAGGTCCTGCACGTCGAAGATCTCGTCCTTGGTGACCAGGAACGGGCCGACCGGGCCGAAGGTGTCGCAGCCCTTGCCCTTGTCCCACTGCGAGCCGCGCTCGAACTGGTACTCGCGCTCGGACACGTCGTTGACCACGCAGTAGCCGGCCACGTACTTGAGCGCGTCGGCCTCGTCCACGTACTGCGCGCGCGTGCCGATGACCACGCCCAGCTCCACTTCCCAGTCGGTCTTCTTCGAACCCTTGGGCAGCACGATGGGATCATCCGGGCCGGACAGGCAGGTGATCGCTTTCATGAAGAAGATCGGCTCCTTCGGCACCGGCGCGCCGGTTTCGGCGGCGTGGTCGGCGTAGTTCATGCCGATGCCGATGAATTTGCCGGTGCCCTTGACGGGCACGCCGAAACGGCGTTCGCCGCGGACCAGCGGCAGGGTCTTGTAGTCGATCTTGGCGATCTTGCGCAGGGCACGATCCGACAGGACGGATGCATCGATGTCCGTAATGACGCCGGACAGATCGCGCAGCCGTCCTTCTTCGTCGAACAGGCCCGGTTTTTCCTTACCGGGACGACCGTAACGTACCAATCTCATATTCTTCCTTCGTTGCGAGCAAAACAGCCTCGCATTGTACCGGACGGCGTCGAAGGAAGTAGCGCACCAGCCCGGGCAGCTGGAGCAGGACCAGCACGCCGAACGCGACCCGGTAGGCGGTGCCCGGATAGTGGCCCAGCGGGCCGGGTTGCCAGGCGCCGATGATCTGCCCGAAGCCGGCCTGCACCAGGAACGCGCCGATAAAGATGAGCAGGTTCAGGCAGGTCGAGGCGCGCCCGGTCAGCTCGCGCGGCATGGCCGCGGCAACGATGGTGTACTCGATCCCGGTGATCGAGCCGACCAGCGTGAACAGCGTGGACACCAGCTGGAAGCTCGGCGCGTAGTTGAAAATCGGGACCGCCTGCACCAGCACGAACAGCGCCACGCCGCACGCAGCCACGTCGAGCGGCTTGATGCCGCGGCGCGCGGCCCATTCGGTGATCATGCCGGTGCCGATGGCGCCAAAAATCACGGCCGCCATGCCCAGGTAGAGCAGCCAGGCCACGGCGCCGTCGGAAAAGCGCGCGGCATCGGACAGCCAGCGCCCGATCCACAGGCCCTGGATGCCGAAGAACACCATGTGCGGCACCAGCACCAGCGAGACGACCTCCCCGAACGCAGGATGGCGGTAGACCTCGAGCAGCGAGCGCAGGGTCGGCGGGCTGCGTTTGGCCGGCAGCTCGGCCTTCGGGTACAGCAGCAGGATCAAGAGGCCGGCGCAGGCGATCAAGCCGCCCAGCAGCAGGAACAGGTGGCGCCAGTCGGTGAACTGCAGCGCGAGCCGCACCGGGGTGGTGCCGGTGGCCGCGCCCAGCCCGCCGGCGGCGATCAGGTAGCCGTTGATCGATGGGAGCTTTTCGGCCGAGATCCAGGTGGCGATCGCCTTCATCGCCGACATGAAGCAGCCGCCCAGGCCCAGGCCCATGATGAAGCGCGCCAGCACCAGGTCGCCGAAGCTGCGGCCGGCCGCGAACAGCAGCACGCCCAGCGCGGCCAGCAGCATCAGCGCCGGCTGCACGCGGCGCGGGCCGTAGCGGTCGAGCGCGATCCCGACCGGCAGCTGCACCAGCGCGAACGAGAAGAACAGCGCACTGGTGAGCAGCCCCAGTTGGCCGGGAGTCAGGCGCAGCGAATCGACCAGCCACGGGGCCAGCACCGCGTTCACGTTGCGCATCAGGCAGGACAGGTAGTGCCCGAGCGCGAACGGCAAGAACACGCAGAAAAAAACCGCCGCGCCGGTCAGGCGTGGCGGCTGGGTGGGCGAGTCCATGGGGGCCTTTCGCGAACGATCAGGCGGCGGTGGGCTGGGTGTCGCTGGCGCGCTGGTTGTGCTGGCGCGGCGTGCTCGCGATCGGGATCACGCGCCCGGCCGGGAGGTGGAAGTCGGCCTTGCCGCCCTCTTCCTCGAAGAAGAATTTCTGGCGCCCGAAGGCCGGTTTGAGGTGGTCGAGCCAGGTGGCCTGGGGGTCGTATTTGGCGAAGAAGGGCTTCCTCACCCAGTCCGGGTTACGCGCTTGCAGAAACTGCAGCGCGAACAGCTTTTCGCCATTGACCTGGACCACGCCGTCGATCACCACCTTGCCCGGGAATGCGCTCATCGACGGCCCGCGCACGGTGCGCGCCAGGCCCGAGACCTGCTGGTAGGCCTGCTGGAACACCTCGTGCGCGCGCGCCAGCGGCAGCGCGAAGTAGTCGCGCGGGCCGGTGTCGCGCTCGACGAACATGTAGTACGGGATCGCGCCCAGGCGCACGCCGGTGGTCCACAGCTCGGCCCAGCTGTCCGGGTCCTCGTTGATGTGGCGGATCAGGGGGCCCTGCATGCGCAGCGTGGCGCCGGTGCCGACGATGCGCTTGACGGCCTGCTGGGCGACCGGGCTCCTGAGCTCGACCGCGTGGTTGTAGTGCCCCATGATCGCCATGTTCTTGCCGCTGGCGACCACCTTTTCGAACAGGCGCAGCAGGTCGTCGGCGTCCTTGTCCGACACGTAGCGCTGCGGCCAGTAGGCCACCGACTTGGTGCCGATGCGGATGTTCTGGATGTGCGCCAGCTCGGGCGCGAGCAGCGGCTCGATGAACTCGGTGAGCGAGCGGGTATTCATGATCATCGGGTCGCCGCCGGTGATCAGGACGTCGGTCACGTCGGGGTGTGTCTTCAGGTAGGCCACCAGTTCGCTGCATTCGCGCGCGTCGAACTTGAGGTCGTCCATGCCGACGAACTGCGGCCAGCGGAAGCAGAAGGTGCAGTAGGCATGGCAGGTCTGGCCCGAGCTCGGGAAGAACAGGACGGTCTCCTTGTACTTGTGCTGCAGGCCGCGCAGCGGCGCGTCGTTCACGCGCGGCACGTTGTGGGTCAGCTGGCCGGCCGGGTGCGGGTTCATGCGCATGCGGATCCGGTGCACCAGCGCGTTGATCGCCCCCTCGTCCTTCTTGTGCAGCACCAGGTCGCGCAGCTGTTCGTACTCGGCGGCGGGCAACATGTCGCGGTGCGGGAAGGTCAGGCGGTAGATCGGGTCATCCGGTATGTTGCTCCAGTCGATCAGCTGGTCCATCACGTACTGGTTGGTGCGGAACGGCAGCACGTGCGATACCACCTGCACCGCTTCCTGCAGTTCGGGGCTCATCCATTGCCACTGGCGCGCGTTGACGATGGTCTGGCGCGTGTACGGTTTGAACTTGGCGGGCGCGGCGGCATCGGGCTGGGTCACGGCATTCTCCTGATAAGGAAAGATGGTGGGGCGGCATTCTTGGCAACAAGAATTGCCGAACGGGAATTTCATGGTAGGCCCGGGCTATGCGTATCGAATTGCCGCGAATCAATTGATTCAAAGGAAGATTTCCGCGCGGAACAAACTTCATGCGTGCCGGATCGCAACTTCGGCGCTTCCTGATTGCGCCTGCGCAAATTGCGCTATGGCAGGACGCGTACAGTCGTGAATGCATCTAAGCAACACCTGACCCCCATTGGAATTTTGCGAAAGGATGTTCACCATGAAGCTGACCGCCACCGCCACCGCCCTGTGCCTGAGCCTTGCCTGCGCCGGCGCCCTGGCCAACGAACCGACCGAGAAGGACGCGATCGCCATGGCCGAGCGCGGCGCCGCGTTCTTCAAGGCCCACGGCAAGGAAGAGCTGATGAAGAAGATCGCGGCCAAGGACCCGGATTTTTCCCAGGGCTCGCTGTACATCGACATGCGCGACATCAAGACCGGCATCGTGCTGGCGCACCCGCACAACCCGTCGATCGTGGGCAAGGACCTGACCGACGTGCCGGACGCCAACGGCAAGAAATACCGCCGCGAGATCATCGAACTGGCCGCCGCCAAGGGCAAGGGCTGGGTGGACTACATGTACAAGAACCCGGTCTCGGGCAAGATCGAGCCGAAGACCACCTACATCCTGAAGGTGGACGATTTCGTGCTGGAGGCCGGCCTGTACAAGAAGTGATCGGCTGGTACGCGGGCGGCATGCAGCCGCCCTTTTTCGTTTTCGCCGGGAGGCAAGCATGTTGAAGAAACTGCGAATCGGCCCCAAGCTGCTGCTGGCGCCGGGCCTGGTCCTGTTGCTGCTGACCCTGCTGTCGGGGGCGTCCTACTACGGCATGGTGCGCCAGAACGCCTCGCTCGAGAACATGGTGCTGGTGCGCGCCGCCCACCTGAAGAGCGCGGCCGACGTCGCCGGCGAGGCCAAGGGTGCGCACGCCAACATTTACCAGCTGCTGGCCTGGGTGAACGGCAGCTTCGCCAAGAACCGGCTCGACGCGCTGGTGGCCACGATCAACCAGAAACACGCCACCATCGGCGCCCAGCTCGACGCGCTGGCCAAGGTCTCCAGCGTGGACGAGCGCAAGCTGGTCGATGCCTCGGCGCGCGCGCTGGCGGCCTACCGCAAGAGCGTGGCCGAAACCATCGAGATGGCCCAGGTGGACGTATCGATCGCCGCCAATTCAATGCAGAAGGCGGAGGCGCAATTCGTCACCCTCAACGGCCAGCTGGCCCAGCTGTCGGCGCTGGAAAAGACGCTCAGCGAAACGGCTTACGCCGGCGCGCGCGCCGAATTCCGCTCGCTGGGCGTGACGATGGCGGTGCTGGTGCTGCTGTCGATCGCGCTGTCGCTGGTGGTCACGATGCTGGTGCGGCGCGCCATGCTGGGCGACATCCGCGCCATTGCCGACGTGGTGGCCGAGCTGGCCGAAGGGCGGCTGATCGCGTGCCGCCGCAACGAAGGCCGCGACGAGATCGCCGACACCTCGCGCGCGCTCGACCACACCATCGCCAACCTGAACGCGGCGCTGCGCAAGATCCTGTCCTCGGTGGCGTCGATCGACACCGCATCGCGCGAGATCGCCACCGGCAACCTGGACCTGTCCACCCGCACCGAGATGCAGGCCGGTTCGCTGCAGCAGACCGCCAGCGCCATGCAGACCCTGACCACGGCGGTCAAGGACAACGCCACCAACGCGCGCCAGGCCACCGAGCTGGCGGCCGAGGCGGCGCGGCTGGCTTCCGATGGCGGCGACGCGGTCAACCGCGCGGTCAAGACCATGGAGTCGATCAAGGCCAGCTCGCGCAAGATCGTCGAGATCATCGGCGTGATCGACGGGATCTCGTTCCAGACCAACATCCTGGCATTGAACGCCGCGGTGGAAGCGGCGCGCGCCGGCGAGCAGGGGCGCGGTTTTGCGGTGGTGGCGGCCGAAGTGCGCACGCTGGCGCAGCGCTCGGCGGCGGCGGCCAAGGAGATCAAGGCGCTGATCGCCAGCTCGGTGGCGGTGATCGACAGCGGCAGCGACTCGGTCAACCAGGCCGGCGCCAGCATGGGCAACATCGTCGCGTCGGTCCGGCAGGTCAACGAGATCATCGAGCGCATCAGCGCGGCCAGCACCGAGCAGGCGGACGGCATTGCCGAAGTCAACCGGGCGGTCGGGCAGATGGACGACATGACCCAGCAGAACGCGGCCCTGGTCGAACAGGCCGCGGCGGCGGCCGAAAGCCTGCACGAGCAGTCGGTCAATTTGTCCGAGGCGGTGGCGATCTTCAAGATCGACGGCGCGCCGGCAGCCGCGCCGCCCGCAGCCGAGCCGGAAACCGAGTTCCGCGAGCCGCAGTACGAGCGCCGCGCGCCGGACAGCCCGATGCGCGCAAGCGCCCGGCGCGCCCTGCCCGACCCGGCGCGCTCGCGCAAGCGCGGCTAGCGCCGGGGAAACGACCGGCTCACGTAGCGCGAGCCGGCCAGCCCGAAGCGCCAGGGCACCTCCATCGCCTTGGAAATGCCGATGCGCGGACCGGTGACCACTTCGATCCCGGCCGGCGCGGGCAGCAGCGCGAACGGCGGCGCCCACAGGGAGCTGCCGTTCAGGTCCCGCGTCACGCCCAGCGCCTGGCACAGCTTGCCCGGGCCGGAGCACAGCAGGTAGTCGTTGTCGGTGTGGCGCCGCGCGCGCATCGCGGCGATGCCGGCCACGGGCTCGAGCGCGCGGATCAGCACCCCGGCCCCGTGCCCTTCCTCGCGGCAGACGAAGTTCAGGCACCAGTGGATGCCGTACGAGCGGTACACGTAGGCGTGCGCCGGCGGCCCGAACATCGCCGCGTTGCGCTCGGTCGGGCCGGAATAGGCGTGCGAGGCCGGGTCCTCGCGGTCATAGGCTTCGGTTTCGACGATGCGCCCGCCCACGCCGTCCACCAGCAGCGTCACGCCGATCAGCTGGCGCGCGACCAGGTGCGACGGTTCCTCGAAATCGATTCCGGCAAGCAGCGTTTTAAGCATTCCGAGATTCTATAACGCCCCCGCGGACGAGGTCGCGCTGTCCGTTTCGCCACAGTTTTGATGGTTTTGCTGCAACACCCAGCGCTCTGGTTTATAGTGGCGGTTCCGCGTTTCCGCGCGGAACCATTGGAATCGCCTTGATGAGCAACCTAGCAGCCCACGCCCCCGCAGATTCGGTCGACGCCCTGATCAAGTCGATCCGCATTCCTCCCCGTCCCAGCCTGTTGGCGGACCTGCAGCGCGAGCTGGCCGCGCACGAGCCCTCGCCCGAGGCGATCGCGCGCATTGCGGCGCGCGACGTGGGCATGGCAGCGGCGCTGCTCAAGCTGGCCAATTCCTCGTTCTACGGGGGCAAGCGCAAGGCCAAATCGGTCGAGCAGGCGATCCTGTTCCTCGGGATTAACCAGGTGGCGTCCCTGATGACCGGGCTGCTGGCGCGCCGGACGATCACGGCCGACAGCGCCGCACTGGCCACTTTCTGGGACATCTCGACCCGCCGCGCGCACGCCATGGTCTACCTGTCGCGCCGCCTGCGCATTGGCGAAACCGACGTGGCGCACACCTTTGGGCTGTTCTGCGACACCGGCGTGCCGCTGATGATGGATCGTTTTCCCGGCTATGCCGCCACTTACGGCGCGGCGGCGCTGGACGAGGCGCGCCAGTTCACCGCGCTCGAGGACGAGCGCCACCACGCCAACCACGCGGCCGTGGGCTGCCTGTTGGCGCGCAACTGGGGCCTGTCGGCCGACGTGGGGTGGGCCATCTTGCACCACCACGATCATGCGGTGCTCGACGATGTGGCCACGCCCGATTCGGTGCGCTCGCTGGTTGCACTGTCGCTGCTGGCCGAGCGCGCAATCCGCAAATACCAGGGCGACGGCGACTGCCCGGAATGGAACAAGGGCGGCGCGCGCGCCTGCGCCTACCTTGGCCTGTCGGACGACGAAACCGGCGACCTGCTCGACGCGCTGCACGAGGCGCTGCACGACGACGCCTGACCTTTGACATGCCGTCCACGTCGGAAGATACTGGCTCGATGGAGCGAGGGAGGGTGTCATGAAAATTGCGGCGGTCCTGCTGTCAGCGCTGCTGGCCGGCTGTGCCAGCGCGCCGCCCCCTGCCCTGCCGCCCGGCCCTTCGCTGTTTGACGACGGCGCATTCGGCGCGTCGTCCGAGCCGGTGGATACCAGCACGCTGTTCGCGCTCAGCCCCGAAATGCGGGCCTACCTGCACAGCCCCGGTTTCTCGACCCGCGTGCGCGAGAAAGGCGCGGTGGCCGGGCTGCTCGATGCGCTCTACGACAAGGGCGAACTGAAGCTCGAATACGAATCAAGCACCACCCGCACCGCCGCGCAAACCTTTGCCGCCAAGTCCGGCAACTGCCTGTCGCTGGTGATCATGACGGCCGCGTTCGCGTATCAGCTGGGCATGAAGGTGCAATTTCAGAGCGTGGACGTGGACGAGACCTGGAGCCGCACCTCGGGCCTGTACCTGGTCAGTTCGCACGTGAACCTGTCGCTGAGCACGCGCAACAAGGAAGGGCTGCGCATCGGGGATCTCGACCATCCGGTCACGGTGGACTTTTTGCCGCCGCCGGAAGCGGCGCGCTTTCGCACCCGCGCGCTGGAAGAGGACGACATCGTCACGCTCTACATGAACAACCGCGCGGCCGAAGCGCTGGTGCAGAACCGCATCGACGACGCCTACTGGTGGGCGCGCACGGCGGTGGCGCGGTCGAACGCGCCGGTGATGGCGTTTAACACGCTGGGCGTGGTGTACCAGAAGCGCGGCGACGGCGAGCACGCCGAGCGGGTGTTTCGCGCCGCGCTCGAGCGCGATCCGGACAACCTGGTCGTGATGCAGAACCTGGTGCCGGTGCTGGCCGCGAACGGCAAGCCGGCCGAATCGGCCGCGCTGGCGGCGCGCCTGGCCAGGCTCGACCCGGACCCGCCGTTCCGCTTCTTCGACGAAGGCATGAAGGCGTTCAACCGCGGCGACTACGCGGCGGCCAAACGGCTGTTCGAGCGCGAGGTCGAACGCGCGCCCTACAACGACGAGTTCCACTTCTGGCTGGCGCTGGCCTGCCTGCGCCTGGGGGAACCGGCACGCGCGCGCGAGCAGCTGTCGATCGCCATCGACACCACCACCCGGCGCGAAACGCGCGCGTTGTACTCGGCCAAGCTGGCGCACCTGCGTAGCCTGGTGCCGCAGGCGCCAGCGCGCTAGCGCGTCAGCGGCGGCGCGGGAAACGCTGGTGGGGCGTGGCGGAACGCGTCTCGATATGGCGGAACACGATCCTGCCCTTGTTCAAGTCGTAAGGGGACAGTTCCAGGGTCACCTTGTCACCTGCGAGAATGCGGATGTGGTTCTTCTTCATCTTGCCGGAAGTGTAGGCAACGAGCTTGTGGCCGTTGTCGAGGTCAACGCGAAATCGCATTTCCGGCAGAATTTCGGTCACCATACCGCTCATTTCGATCAGTTCTTCCTTTGCCATGCGTAGGTCCTTTTAAAAAAATGAATAGCAACGCCGACGCAAAGATGCGCGACGCCTGTGTGCCGCGCTGCTCGAGGCGCGCGAACGGGAATGCGGGGTGAAGATGTCAGGGCGGCAGCATTGCGCTGGCCACCGGGTGAATGAGGAAGGGCTGGGAAAAGCCGGCCTTTCATCGGGCTTTGCCTCAGTGTATCACGTGCGTCGATATCGCGTCCGGAAGGCCCTTGCGACGCAGGGCAGCAGGTGCTACCTTGGTGACACCATCGTCAACCCGCGCAAACACTCATCATGTCGACCACGACCCTTAAACTTCCCGATGAAGTCAAGCAACGAGCAGTCAAGGCAGCCCAGGAACTAGGCATCAGTCCGCATGCGTTCATGGTCGACGCCATCCGGCAAGCGACCGATGCAGTAGAACAGCGCTCGCAATTTGTTGCTCATGCACTGGCGGCGCGCGATGAGATGCGCCAGAGCGGACGAGGGCATGACGCGGACGAGGTACGCACGTATCTGCGCACACGCATCAGCGACAAACAGACGCCCAGGCCGGACACCAAGACATGGCGGAAATAAGCTATTCCAGCCAAGCGCTTGCCGACCTTGAGCACATCAGCGACTTTCTAGCAGGGCAAGGTGTCAGCGCACAACTGGAAGCGCTCGACTTGATTGATGATGCAGTAGGTGTACTCGCTCGCCACCCCTTGATCGGCCGACCGGCCGAGTCCGGGCTCAGGGAACTCGTCATCTCACAGGGTAAAACCGGCTATGTCGCACTCTACAGCTATGAAGCCAACGACGATGCCATTCTGATACTCGCGATACGGCACCAGCGCGAAGCCGGATTTTTCCATACTGATGCAGGGCCTCGGAATCCGTGAGCTTTGCGCCACCCGATCACTTCAGCGCCAGCCACGCTTCCAGCTTGCGCTCGTAGCTCATGCTTGCATGGGCGGGTGAAGACGAGGGCAGCACGACGGTGCGAAAGCCCGCCTGCGCGAACTGCGGCGCGAATTTGCCCGATGCCTGGCCGTTGAAGCCAATCGTCTCCAGTTGCGGGCAACGCTCGCGCAGCAGCGCGAAGTCGTTGGCCCGGGCATTGCGGATGCTGGCATCCAGACTGCCCTTGCGCTCGCACGCGCCCAGCACGTCCCACAGACCGATCCGATGGGCGAGCAGCCGCGGCAGCCTTTCGGCATACGGCAGCGCGGCCAGGTCTTCCCCGGCCACGGCGGAGATGAGGCGCCAGAACTGGTTGCGCGGGTGCGCGTAATACTGGCCGGCCGCGAGCGATGCGGCGCCCGGAAAGCTGCCGAGCACGATCACGCGGATCGCCGGCGAAATGACGGGCGCGAGGCCCGCGAGCGGGGCATTCGAACGATCTGGAGTGGAAGCCATGGCAGCGATTCTAGCCGGTGTAGAATTCCCGCATAAAACTGAACACGAGGGGACGACCATGGAACAGGCCGCACAACCGCGCACCATCGACGCGCTGCTCGCGCAGTACGCCGAGAGCCACCGCAACCCGACCAACGAGCTGATCCACATCGTGTGCGTGCCGGTGATCGTGTTCACGCTGCTTGGCATGCTGTGGGCGCTCAATCCGCTGGTCGCGCTGATCGTGGCCGAGGGCTCGCTGTGGTACTACGCCAAGCTGTCGCGCCGGTTCGCGGCCGGCATGTTCGTGATGACCACGCTGATGCTTGGCGTGCTCCTGTTCATGCCGCCGATGACGGTACTGCCGATGTCGCTCGCACTGTTCGTGCTGGCGTGGGTCGGCCAGTTCATCGGCCACAAGATCGAGGGCAAGAAGCCGTCGTTCTTCGACGACCTGCGCTTTTTGCTGATCGGGCCGCTGTTCGTGCTCGGCTTTTTGTACCGCCGGCTGAACCTGGCTTACTGAGCGCGTTACATACAGATACCTTTTGCCGCTGGCAGTGCGCCAAAGCGGCGCGTAAGCTGTCTTCGACCGGACCTCGTTCCGACCGGAGGCTGCCATGAAACTTGTCCCCGTCCTTGTGCTTGCCAGCGTGCTGGCCGGCTGCGCCACGCCGCCGCAATCGTCCAGCGTGTACAACTACTACCAGACGCAGAACGAACAGTTCGTGCGTACCGGCACGGTCGAATCGATCCGCAACGTCAGCATCGTCAATCCCGAGCGGGGCGTGGGCACCGTCGGCGGCGCCGCGCTCGGCGGGCTGGCCGGCTCCAACATCGGCGGCGGCAAGGGCGAGGCGGCGGGTGCGATTGTCGGTGCGCTCGCCGGTGGCTTGCTCGGCCAGCGGATCGAGCAATCCGCCAACACCAAGCAGGGCATCGAGATCACGGTGCGTCTGGACACCGGCGAGCTGGTGGCGATCACGCAGACGGCCGATGAACAGTTCCGGCCGGGCGAGCGCGTGCGTCTGTTGAGTAACGGCACGACGACGCGCGTGTCGCACTGAGGGCGGCGGCGAGCTGGTGCGGCGCCGCCTGGCGCCGCGTATCACCGCGTGGGCACACGGCGCCCACCGGCCATCCATATTCATGCCAACAAGAAACTGCGAAAGCACGTATACTTTCGCGATGCCTTCTTCCGCGCTCTTTGCCATCGCCTCCATCATCTGGGGTTCCACTTTCTGGGCCATCACCCTTGAACTGGGTGAAGTGCCGCCGGCCGTGTCGGTGGTCTATCGCTTTGGCCTGGCGTCGAGCGCGCTGTTCGCAACTTGTCTGCTGCGCGGCGGCAAGCTGATGCTGCCCTGGCGCGCGCAAAAGTGGATGATGTTGCAGGGCCTGCTGACCTTCTGCGTATCCTACGTCTGCACCTACAACGCCGAGCAGCACGTGGTCTCGGCGCTGGTGGCCGTGCTGTTTGCGCTGATGGTGTTCTGGACGCCGGTGTGTGCGCGTGTTGGCCTCGGTACGCCGCTGTCGCCGCGCACCTTCACCGCGGGCATGGCCGCGATCGCCGGTGTGACCATGTTGTTCTGGCAGTCGATCGGCGAAGCGCTGCAGGAGCTGACGCACGGCGGCACCGGCGGCTTTTTGCTGGGCGCAGCGCTGGCGGTGGTGGCCTCCATTGCCAGCTCCGCCGGCAGCGTGGTGGTGACCAAGGTACGCGAGCAGTCGTCCAACCTGATGCTGACGATGGCGTGGTCGATGCTGTGGGGGACACTGTTCGTGGCCCTGTGGTGCGTCGCCACCGGCCAGCCGTTCGTGCTGCCCGCAAAGCCGAGCTACTACGCGGGCCTGATCTACCTGTCGCTGTTCGGCTCGGTGATCGCGTTCTTCGCCTACTTCACCCTCATCAACCGGATCGGCTCGCAAAAAGCCGTGTACACCACCGTGATTTCGCCGGTGATTTCGGTGCTGCTGTCGATCCGCCTCGAACATTTCCGTCCCGGCCTCGTCGAGTGGCTGGGCATCGCAGTGTGCCTGGGCAGCGTGGCCTGGGCCTTGCGCGCGCCGGCCGCCAAGCCGGTATCCATCCGTTTAGACAACGCCATCGAAACCACACCATGACCACGAACCAGCTTTCCATCCGCCCGGCCACCCCTTCCGATGTCACCCACATTTACTCGATGATCCTCGAGCTGGCCGTGTTCGAAAAGCTCGAGCACCTGGTGGTGGCCACCGAGGCGCTGCTGCACGAGGGCCTGTTCGGCGCCAACCCGTCGTGCGAGGCGATCGTCGGCGAGGAGAATGGCCAGGTGGTGACCTTCGCGCTGTTCTTCCATAACTTCTCGACTTTCCTGACCAAGAAAGGCCTGTACCTGGAGGACTTGTACGTGCGCGAATCGCACCGCGGCAAGGGCTACGGCACGGCCATGCTCAAGCACCTGGCGCAGATCGCGGTGGAACGCCAGTGCGGCCGCTTCGAGTGGTCGGTGCTGGACTGGAACGAGCCGGCGATTAATTTTTACAAGGCGATGGGCGCGGCGATCCTGCCCGATTGGCGCATCTGCCGGGTGACCGGGGAATCGCTGACTGCGCTTGCGGCGGACTGAGTCCGACGAAACAGCTGGGCACACGCTGGTTGGACGCGTGGGCAGGAATCTGCCCACCCTGCGTTTCGCGATCCGTCGCGGCAAGAAAAGAAAAGCCCACGGCGCTGTTGCTGCCGTGGGCGAACCCATTTTTTAGATGGGGAGGGGAGACTGGAATCAACAACAAGTTGTACTTTAACTGTTGGGGTCAAGCCATTCCGCTCTCTTTACATCTGGTTACCGCTTTCGCGACTACCCTTAGTTCAATAATTACTCAGCTGGAAAACTGTGGTTTGAGCCCGGTCAACTGGACAGCGCCCGTGTGGCGCGATTGAGTTAACACAAGAACAATGGCCGGCGGTAACCGAAAATGGTGGCTTCTCCAAGAGGGCGACCACCATGAAATCAAGCGTCAAAGCGATCACCTCACAGCTGTACAAGGCGTGGCAAAAAGCGGTGCTGCGGGCCCGCCTCGACAGCTACACGCGCCACCTGCAGGCCATCGCGGCCCAGCGCGAGAATGACTTCCACGCCGAGCGCATGCTGCACCGCGCGGTTTCCGCCACACGGGCCAAGCTGCAATCGCTTTGATCGACGCTGGTTGCGCTGGCCACACAGCCGGTTGGCGCCACGCCTGTTGCGACGCGCCCACGTATCGTCCGCGGTTCCTTGATGCTCAGCAGGCGCTTGCCGGCATCTGCGCCGGCCGCAGCGCGCCCGCGTTGACCACCGCCTGGCAGGGGTTAAAGCCGATGCCGTAGGCCAGGTCGGCCGGGCGCGCAATCTTCCACAGGGCAAAGTCGGCGCGCTTACCGACTTCCAGCGTGCCGGCCTCGTCGTGCATGCCGAGCGCGCGCGCCGCGTGGACGGTGCAGCCCGCCAGCGCTTCCTGTGGCGTCAGGCGCCACAGCGTGCACGCCATGTTCATTGCCAGCAGGAGCGAGGTCATCGGCGAGGTGCCCGGGTTGCAGTCGGTGGCCAGCGCGATCGGCACACCGGCCGCACGCAGCGCGCCTACCGGCGGCACCACCGTCTCGCGCAAGAAGTAAAAGGCGCCCGGCAGCAGCACCGCCACCGTGCCCCCTTCCGCCATCGCACGCACGCCCTCGGGCGACAGATGCTCCAGGTGGTCGGCTGACAGCCCGCCGTAGCGCGCGACCAGCTGCGCGCCCTGCTGGTCCGTCAACTGCTCCGCGTGCAGCTTCACCGGCAGGCCGAGCTTGCGGGCGGTCTCGAACAGGCGCTGCGTCTGGTCGTGCGAAAAGCCGATCCGTTCGCAGAACGCGTCCACCGCGTCCACCAGCCCCTGCCCCGCCAGCTCGGGCAGCATGTGCTCGCACAGGTGGCCGATGTAGTCGTCGGCACGGCCGGCGAACTCGGGCGGCAGCGCATGGGCGCCCAGGAAGGTGGTGGCCACCCGCACCGGCAGCAGTTCGCCGATGCGGCGCGCGGCCTGCAGCATCGCCCGTTCACTTTCCAGCGTCAGGCCATAGCCCGACTTGATCTCGATGGTGGTCACGCCCTCGGCCAGCAGGCTGGCCACGCGCGGCAGGCTGGCGCGCACCAGCTCGTCCACGCTGGCCGCGCGCGTGGCGCGCACCGTGGACATGATGCCGCCGCCGCGCCGTGCGATCTCCTCGTACCCTGCCCCGTTCAGGCGCGCCTCGAACTCGTCGCTGCGGTTGCCGGCATAAACGATATGGGTGTGGCAGTCGATCAGGCCGGGCGTCATCCATGCGCCGCCGCAGTCGTGCACCGCGCGCGCTTCGCCCGGGGCCTGGCCGCGCGGCCCCAGCCAGGCGATGCGCCCGCCCGCCACGGCGATGGCGGCATCGACCAGCTCGCCGTAGCCATCGGTCATGGTGGCCAGGTGCACGTTGGTGAACAGCGCGTCCCAGCGCGCGCGCGCCGGCTCACTCATAGAAAATATCAACGATGAAGATCTCGGCCTGGACCGCCTCCAGCGTCCACAGGGCGTCGCCGTCGAAGACCAGCGCGTCGAACCGCACCATGCCGATGCGCTCGGCATCGTTCGAAACCGTGAGGCTGTCGCCCTGGGCCAGGAACAGCACCGTGACGTCGCCGCGCGGCGCGAACGTGGACGTGCCGGCCAGTACGCGCCGGCCGAACTCGTGATGGCAGCGCTCGCGGCGCGTCATCACGTTGAAGTCGGTGGTGGCGCCGCGATTGAGCTTGGCATCGACGCGGGTCTCGCCGGGGAAGGCCGCCAGCGGCTCGTCCTCGCACACCAGCATGCGCTCGCCATCCTCGAAGTCGAGCGTCACGCCATGGCCCTCGACCAGCACCAGCGTGCGGTCCACGCCCGGAAACTGCGAGAACGGCCCGTCCGCGGCAATCGTGGCCAGGCTCACGCGCCATTCGAACTCGTCGAAGAGCGCGTCAGGCGGGGCGATGGCGATCTCGGTGGTGCTGCCGCCGCCGTTTTTCCACGGGACCGGCGACAGTCCTGCAAAAGGAATCAGAGTGCTCATGGGCGCACCTCGCGCAGTTGGTGGATGGCGTGGCGGTAGCGCTCGGCGATCGCGTCCTGCGCGATGTGGCGAGCGCCCTGCACGACCCAGTGGCCGCCGGCCAGCACGTCGCGCACCAGGTTGTCGTTGCCGCAGAAGATGAAGCGCCCGAGCACGTCCTCGTCGGCCACGCCTTCCAGGTTGGGATGCGCACCATCGAGCACCAGCAGGTCGGCACGCCGCCCCGCCTCGAGCGCGCCAACCCGCCGGCCGGCTGCCTGGGCGCCCCCGCGCAGCGCCTCCTGCCACAGGTATTGGCCGACGTCGGGGCGGTCGCGCGTGGCGGCCACGTTGCGGCGCTGGCGCAAGAGGCGCTGGCCATACTCCAGCCAGCGCAGCTCCTCGACCGGGCTTTGCGACACATGGCTGTCGCTGCCGATCCCGAACTGCCCGCCCGCCTCGATGTAGGAGGCCAGCGGGAACAGACCGTCGCCCAGGTTCGCTTCGGTCGTCGGGCACAGGCCGGCCACTGCGCCGCTCGTGGCCAGCGCCTCGACCTCTTCGTCCACCAGGTGGGTGGCGTGCACCAGGCACCAGTGCTCGTCCACGCCGACGCGCTCCATCAGGTATTCGACCGGCCGCTTGCCGCAGGCCGCAAGGCACTGCTCGACCTCGGCCTGCTGCTCGGCGACGTGGATGTGCAGCGGGCGGCCGTGCGGCAGCGACGCCGCCAGCTCGCGCACCTGCGCCGCGCCGGCCGCGCGCAGCGAGTGCGGCGCGGCGCCCACTTCGAACTGACCGCCGCGCAGTTGTTCCAGGCTTTCGGCGATCGCCAGCACCAGCGCGACGTCGCTGCGAAAGCGCTGCTGCTCCGGCCTGAGCGGCTGCTCGCCGAAGCCGGCATGGCTGTAGAGCACGGGCAGCAGGGTCATGCCGATGCCGGCCTGCTGGGCCCCAGTGGCGATCCGTTCGGCCATCTCGGCCGGGCGCGCGTAGGTGGCGCCGTTGGGGTCACGGTGCAGGTAGTGGAACTCGCACACGGACGTATAGCCGTGGCGCAGGCATTCCACGTACAGCTGTGCCGCAATCGCTTCCAGCTGCGCGGGCGAGATGCGGCCCGCAAACCGGTACATCAGCTCGCGCCAGGTCCAGAAGCTGTCCGGGCCGTCGCCGAGCTTTTCGGTCAAGCCGCCCATCGCGCGTTGGAACGCGTGCGAATGCAGGTTGACCATGCCCGGCACCACGTAGTCGGCGCGCGCCACGCCGAGCCTGGGGGAGGCGCCGGCCTGCACGCGCACCAGGTCGCCCTTGCTGTCCCATTCCACCAGCACGTCGCCCCGCCAGCCCTCGGGCAGCAGCGCATGGCGCGCGAACAGGGCCATCATGTGCGCACCCATTCGAGCGCGGCGCCGACCATCTGGGCCAGCAGCGGCTGGATCTCGGCGGCGACCTCGGGCCGGTAGGCAAACGGCGGCGCCTCATCCATGTACAAGCACTGGCACATCTCGAGCTGGATCGCGTGCACGTTCTCGTGCGGCCGCCCGTAGTGGCGCGTGATGTAGCCGCCCTTGAAGCGGCCGTTGACCGCGATCGAGAACCTGCCGTGCGCGCGCGCCACGTCCACCACCGCTTGCTGCAGCCCCGGGTCGCACGACTTGCCTTCGGCGGTGCCGAAGTTCAGGTCCGGCAGGCGGCCCTCGAAAAAGCGCGGCACGGTGGACGCGATCGAATGCGCGTCCCACAACAGCACGCGGCCGTGCAGCGCCAGCAGGCGGTCCAGTTCGGCGCGCAGCTGGTCGTGGTAGGGACGCCAGTGGCGCGCCAGGCGCCGCTCGACTTCAGCGTGGCCGGGCTCCCTGCCGGGCAGGTACAGGCTCTCGCGGCCGAAGGTATCGACCGGGCACAGGCCGGTGGTGTCCATGCCGGGGTACAGGTTGGTGTCCTCGGGCGGGCGGTTCAGGTCGATGACATAGCGCGACCAGCGCGCCGACAGCACCGAGATGCCCAGCGCCTCGGCGAAGTCGTACAGCCGCGTAAGGTGCCAGTCGGTGTCTGCGAGTGCGCGTGCGCACGGCGCCAGCGTATGCGCGACCTCGTCCGGGATGTCGGTGCCCACGTGCGGCATCGACAACAACATCGGAACAGTGCCTGCCTTGAACCTGAACTCCATGGACGACTCCTGTTGTTAGCTGGGTTGCGATTCAGGCGTGCAGCGCCGCGAACAGCTCCTTGCACGACGCCGACAGCTCGCCGTCGACCACCATGCGGCGCGCGGCCTCGATGTCCGGCGCGAAGAAGCGGTCCTCGTCGAAGCGCGGCACCCGTTGGCGCAGGCGCGCATGCACGTCTTCGAGATAAGCGGAACTGGCGAGCGGCCGGTGGAAGTCGATCCCCTGCGCCGCCGCCAGCAGCTCGATCCCGACGATGACCGCCGTATTGTGCGCCATTTGGCCCAGCCGGCGCGCCGCGAAGGTGGCCATGCTGACGTGGTCCTCCTGGTTGGCCGAGGTGGGCAGGCTGTCCACGCTGGCCGGATGCGCCAGCGACTTGTTCTCCGACGCCAGCGCCGCAGCGGTCACGTGCGCGATCATGAAGCCCGAATTGACGCCCGGCTCGCGCACCAGGAACGGCGGCAGGCCGGACAAGGTGGCGTCGATCAGCAGCGCAATGCGGCGCTCGGCCAGCGCGCCGATCTCGGCGATCGCCAGCGCCAGCGTGTCGGCCGCGAACGCTACCGGCTCGGCGTGGAAGTTCCCGCCCGAGATCACCTCCCCTGCGTCGGCGAACACCAGCGGGTTGTCGGTGACCGCGTTGGCCTCGATCAGCAGGGTGCGCCCGGCGCCCCCGATCAGGTCCATCACGGCGCCCATCACCTGCGGCTGGCAGCGCAGGCTGTACGGGTCCTGCACGCGCTCGTCGCCGACCAGGTGCGAGGCGCGGATCGCGCTGCCGGCCACCAGCTGGCGGTAGATGGCCGCCGCCGCGATCTGGCCCGGCTGCCCGCGCACTGCGTGCACGCGCGGGTCGAACGGCGCGTCGCTGCCGCGCGCGGCGTCCAGCGACAGCGCGCCCGACACCATGCCCGCTTCCAGCAGGCGCTCGGCCATGAACAGTCCGTCGAGCGCGAGCGCGGTCGAGACCTGGGTGCCGTTGATGAGCGCCAGGCCCTCCTTCGGCCCCAGCTCGACCGCTTCGATGCCGGCTCGGGCAAGCGCCTCGCTTGCATCGAGCAGGCGCCCGTCCACGCGCACCTGGCCGACGCCGAGCATGGCCAGCGTCATGTGCGCCAGCGGCGCCAGGTCGCCGGACGCGCCGACCGAGCCCTGCGACGGAATGGCCGGCATGATGCCGGCGTTGTAGAGCGCGACCAGCGTATCGACGATCACGCGCCGCACGCCGGAATAGCCGCGCGCCAGGCTGCCGATTTTGGTCAGAAGGATGAGGCGAACCACTGCGTCAGGCAGCAGCTCGCCGGTGCCGACCGCATGCGACAGGATCAGGTTGCGCTGCAGCTGCGCCAGCTGGTCGTGCTCGATGTGCTTTTTGGCGAGCAGGCCAAAGCCGGTGTTGATGCCGTACGCCGGGTCGCCCTTGGCGACGATGGCCTGGACCGCGGCGGCGGAGGCGTCGATGGCAGCGTAGGCGCCGGGTTCGAGCGCGAGCGTGCCACGCGCTCCCCACGCGGCGCGCAGGTCGTTCAAGGTGAGTGCGCCGGGGCGCAGGACGAGGCTGGATTCGGATCGTTTCATGGATGCCTTACTTGATCATCGGGAGGTTCAGGCCGGCGCGCCGGGCGCAGGCCACCGCGCTGTCGTAGCCGGCGTCGGCATGGCGCATCACGCCCGAAGCCGGGTCGTTGAACAGCACGCGCGACAGGCGCTGGGCCGCGGCCTCGGTGCCGTCGGCCACGATCACCACGCCCGCGTGCTGCGAGTAGCCCATGCCCACGCCGCCGCCGTGGTGCAGCGAAACCCAGGTTGCACCGCCGGCCGTGTTGAGCAGGGCGTTGAGCAGCGGCCAGTCGGACACCGCGTCGGTCCCGTCGCGCATCGCCTCGGTCTCGCGGTTGGGGCTGGCCACCGAGCCGGTGTCGAGGTGGTCGCGGCCGATCACGATGGGCGCCTTGAGCTCGCCGTTCTTCACCATCTCGTTGAACGCCAGGCCCGCCAGGTGGCGCTCGCCCAGCCCGAGCCAGCAGATGCGCGCCGGCAGGCCCTGGAAGGCGATGCGCTCGCGCGCCATGTCGAGCCAGCGGTGCACGTGGCGGTGCTGCGGGAACAGCTCCTTGATCTTGGCGTCGGTCTTGTAGATGTCCTCCGGATCGCCGGACAGCGCAACCCAGCGGAACGGCCCGCGCCCTTCGCAGAACTGCGGACGGATGTAGGCCGGCACGAAGCCCGGGAAGTCGAACGCCTCTTTCACGCCCTCGTCGAGCGCGACCTGGCGGATGTTGTTGCCGTAGTCAACCGCGCGCGCGCCCATCAGCTTGAAGTCGAGGATGGCGCGCACGTGCTCGGCGCAGGATTGCGCCGCCGCCTTGGTCAGGCGGGCGTGCTGCGCCGGGTCCTGCTGGGCCGTGCGCCACTCTCCGATCGTCCAGCCGCGCGGCAGGTAGCCGTGGACCAGGTCGTGCGCCGAGGTCTGGTCGGTGACGAGGTCGGGCACCAGGCCGCCGGCGCGCGCACGGCGCACCAGCTCCGGCAGCACCTCGGCCGCATTGCCGAGCAGGCCGATCGAGACCGCCTCGCGCCGCGCCTTGTGCTCGGCCACCAGCGCCAGCGCCTCGTCGATGCTGGCGGCCTGCTTGTCCAGGTAGCGGGTGCGCAGGCGGAAGTCGATGCGGGTCTGGTCGCATTCGACCACCAGCGACACCGCGCCCGCGAACGTGGCCGCCAGCGGCTGCGCGCCGCCCATGCCGCCCAGGCCCGCGGTCAGGATCCAGCGCCCCGCCATGTCGCCGCCAAAGTGCTGGCGCCCGGCCTCGGCAAAGGTCTCGTAGGTGCCCTGCACGATACCCTGGGTGCCGATGTAGATCCAGCTGCCGGCCGTCATCTGGCCGAACATGAACAGACCCTTGCGGTCCAGTTCGTTGAAGTGTTCCCAGGTGGCCCACTTGGGCACGAGGTTGGAGTTGGCCAGCAGCACCCTCGGGGCGTCGGGATGGGTACGGAACACGCCCACCGGCTTGCCGGACTGCACCAGCAGGGTCTGGTCGTCCTCGAGCTCGCGCAGCGTGGCCAGGATCTGGTCGAAGCACGCCCAGTTGCGCGCGGCGCGGCCGATGCCGCCATAGACCACCAGGCGCTGCGGGTCCTCCGCGACCTCGGCATCGAGATTGTTTTGCAGCATGCGGTAGGCTGCTTCGGTCAGCCAGCTCTTGCAGCTAAGCTCGCTGCCGCGGGGGGCGCGAACGACGCGGCTGGGATCGAAGCGCGGGTCGACGCCGGATTGGTGCGATTCTGCGGTCATGGCAACTCCCTTCGAAAGGAAACGGCGCGCGAAACCGATCGCGCGCCTTGCGATGCTCAGAGTCTAAGTTGTCTATACAACCTTGTCAAACCGGCCGGACCCGGCGTGCCGCCTGGATCAACGACCGTCTTGCTGCAGCACGGGACGGCCGGCCACCCAGGTCTGCAGGACGCGGGTCTGGTAGATATCGTACGGCGACATCTTGAACAGGTCACGGTCGATCACGATGAAGTCCGCGTATTTACCAGGTTCCAGCGAGCCTACGTTGTTTTCCTGGTGGCCGGCGTATGCTGCGTCAAGCGTGAAGCAGCGGAACGCTTCCTTGAGCGACATTTCCTGCTCGGGATACCAGCCGGCAATCGGCTGGCCCTGGTGGTCCTGCCGGGTCACGGCCGCGTGGATGCCGTAGAACGGGTTGGGCGACTCGACCGGGAAATCGGAACCGCAGGCGATGCGCGAACCCTGTTGCAGGAAGGTGCGCCAGGCATAGGCGCCCTTGATGCGCTCGTGCCCCACGCGCTGCTCGGCCATGTTCTTGTCCGAGGTCGCATGGGTCGGCTGCATCGACGGGATGATGCCGATCGATTTGAAGCGCGGCAGGTCGCTGAGGGCCACCACCTGCGCGTGCTCGATGCGGTGGCGCAGCGCGCCGGTCTTCGTGGCCGGGATCTCCTTGGCGAAGGTGTCGAGGATCTGGCGGTTGCCGGCGTCGCCGATCGCGTGCACGTTGACCTGGTAGCCCTTCTGCATGGCCTTCTTCATCATCGCGTCGATCTCGGCGCTCTTGTGGAACAGCAGGCCGTGCGAGGCCGGTTCGTCCGAATATGGCTGGATCAGCGCGGCGCCACGGCTGCCCAGTGCGCCGTCGGCGTACAGCTTGACGGCGGCCAGCGCGTACATGTCGCCGGCATAGCTTTTGAGCGGGCCGTTCTTGGCCAGCTGATCGAAGTCGGCGCCGGTGCCGCCGATCATGGCGTAGATGCGCGCGGTCAGCTTGCCGTGGTCGGCGTAGTCGCGGTACAGACGGTCTTCGTTCACGCCGATGCCGGCGTCGTGCACGCTGGTCAGGCCCACCTGCGCCATTTGCCTGAGCGCGGCGTCGAGCTGGCGGCGCGCCTCCTGTTCACCCAGCCTGGGCACAACGCGGTTGACCAATTCCTGCGCCGCGTCCACCAGCACACCGGTCGGGTTGCCGTCGGCGTCGCGCATGATCCTGCCGCCCACCGGATCCGGCGTGGCCTTGGTGATGCCGGCTGCCGCCAGCGCGCGGCTGTTGGCCCAGCCGGCGTGGCCGTCCACGCGCTGCAGCCATACCGGGCGGTCGCCCACCACGGCATCGAGTTCGGCGGCGGTCGGGAAGCGCCCCAGCTTCCAGTTCTCCTGGTTCCAGCCGCGCCCATGCAGCCAATCCCCTGCGCTGCGCGTGGCCGCGTACTGGCCAATGGCCTTGAGCGCATCGGCCAGCGAGGTGGTGGCGGACAGGTCGAGCTGGGTCAGCATGCCGCCCAGGCCGAACACGTGGCCGTGCGCGTCGATCAGGCCCGGCAGCACGGTCTGGCCGTGCAGGTCCACATGCTTTGCGCCCGGCGCCCTGGCGGCCACCTCGCCCGCCGCGCCCACCGCGATGATGCGGCCCTTGTCATCGAACGCCATCGATTCGAACTGCACCATGTCGCCCTTGGTATTGAGCGTGTAGCCGTTGGCGCGGTCGATCACCGTATCGGCATGGGCAAGGCTGGCGAAGCCGACGGCGGCAAGCAAGGAACACTGCAGGGGAATCTGGCGCAGGCGCATGGGATGTTTTCTCCGTTCTTGTGATGGAGGACCCCATTGCGGGATCCGGGGCAAGAAGCAGAGTGTATAGAAAATTGCGGAATGGTCAAACCGCAGCGGATGAGCTCAGGCAGCGTCGTGGAAGATGATGCCGAGCGTGTGCCGCACGCCACTGCGCACGCGGCTCACGCCGTGCCGCATATTGACGCGGTATGGCCCGCGCGTGCCGCCCACCGGCCGCTGGCTGACGGGGAAGATCACGGCATCGCCCTGCGCCAGCGGCACCACCTCGACGCGCGACTGCATGCGCGGCCGCTGTTCGGTCAGCACGAATTGGCCGCCGGTGAAATCCGCCCCCGGGCGCGACAGCAGCACCGCCACCTGCAGCGGGAAGACCAGTTCGCCGTACAGGTCCTGGTGCAGGCAGTTGTAGTCGCCCGCGCCGTATTGCAGCAGCAGCGGCGTCGGGCGCGTCTGGCCGGCGGCATGGCAGCGCGCCAGGTACTCGGCATGGGCAGGCGGAAAGCGCCCGGACTCGCCCAGCGCCTGTTGCCAGCCGTTGGCGATGCGCGCCAGCGGCTCGTAGAGCGCGCCGCGCAACGCGGCCAGCCCTGGCGGCAGCGGATAGGCAAAGTACTGGTATTCGCCGCGCCCGAAATGGAAGCGCTCCATCACCACCCGGCTGCGAAACAGCCCGGGCCGCGCATAGCTTTGCGCGTAGCTGTCGCATTCGGCGGGAGACAGCAGGCCGGGGATGGTCGCGCAGCCGAACGCATCGAGCTCTTCGCGCACGCGCTCCCAGTCGTGCGTGATCATCGGCTGCCCTCGCGTTCGAGCAGCGCCTGCTTGCGCTCCACGCCCCAGCGGTAGCCGGAAAGCGCGCCGTCGTTGCGCACCACGCGATGACAGGGAACGGCCACCGCCAGCGCATTGGCGGCGCAGGCGCTGGCCACGGCGCGCGCGCCCTGCGGCATGCCCAGGCGCCGCGCCAGTTCGGCATAGCTCACGGTCTGCCCGGCCGGGATCTCGCGCAGCGCCTGCCACACCCGCTGCTGGAACACGGTGCCGCGCACGTCCAGCGGCAGGTCCAGGCCGATGCCGGGCGCCTCGACAAAGCCGACCACCAGCGCCACCGTGCGTTCGAAAGCGGCGTCGCCGCCCAAGAGCTCGGCGCGCGGGAAGCGGTCCTGCAGGTCGCGCACCAGGAGCTCGGGGTCGTCGCCGATCAGGATCGCGCAGATGCCCTTGGCAGTGGAAGCGACCAGGATCGCGCCGAGCGAGCAGCCGCCGACGGCGAACCGGATCGTCTCGCCGCTGCCGCCGGCGCGAAACCGGGTCGGCGTCATGCCCAGCACCTCGTTCGAGGCTGCGTACAAGCGCGCGCTCGAATTGAAGCCGGCATCGTAGGCCGCCGTGGTCACGCTCGGCGCCTGCGCCAGCTCGCGCTTGAGGCGTTCGGCGCGGCGCGCGGCGGCATAGGCCCTGGGCGTGATTCCGGTGTGGGCCTTGAACACGCGGTGGAAGTGGAACCGGCTCATGCCCGCTTCCTGCGCCAGGCTGTCCAGGTCCGGCTGTTCCTCGGCTTGTTCGATCAGGCGGCAGGCGCGCGCGACCGCGGCGGCCTGGCGCTCGGCCAGCGGCGGCTCGCCGGGGCGGCAGCGCAGGCAGGCGCGAAAGCCGGCGGCCGCGGCATCGGCGCAACTGTCGTGGAAAGCGACGTTCTCACGGCGGGCCGGGCGCGACGGGCACGATGGCCGGCAGTACACCCCAGTGCTCCTGACTGAATAGACGAACAGGCCGTCGGCGCTTGCGTCGCGCGCGCGCACGGCGGCCCAGCGCTCGTCTAAGGTGGCAAATCGCTTGCTGCTTGGTGCTTGCATGGCGCGCTCCTCTGGTTGGCATTGGGACCATCGTAGTGCCCCGCCGCCGCGCCGGCACTCCGACTCTTGCTGTCGAATTGGCGGTAGAATCCGGCTATACCCGGCCGCGTCGCCGGGAACTTCGGAGAGTAGTTTGGAAGAACACAGCGCGCAAGACAACACCCCGATCTTCCAGCGCATCAAGGACTACCTGGTTGCCGAAATCGCCAGCGGCCGCTGGAAAGAGGGGGACCTGGTGCCGTCCGAGCAGGCGCTGGTGCGCCAGTTCGGGGTATCGCGCATGACCGTCAACCGTGCCGTGCGCGAGCTGACCGCCGAGCAGGTGCTGACCCGCCGCCAGGGCGCCGGCACCTTCGTCGCCCCCCAAAAGTACCAGGCCACGCTGGTCGAGATCCGCAACATCGCCGACGAAATCCGGGCCCGCGGCCATGCGCACCGCAGCGATTGCCGCCTGCTCGAGCGCGCCCCGGCCAGCGAGGCGCTGGCGGCCCGCTTCGGGGTGGCGCCGGGCACGCCGCTGTTCCATTCGGTTATCGTGCACCTGGAAGACGAGGTACCGATCCAGGTCGAGGACCGCTGGGTCAATCCAGCCTGCGCGCCGTCCTACCTGGAGCAGGACTTTTCCAGCATCACCCCGAACGAGCACCTGATGAAGGCCGCCCCGCTGTCCGGCGCCACCTACCGCATCGAGGCGCTGCCGGCGCCCGCGGAGGTCGCGGCCATGCTCGGGATCGAAGCCAAGGCCTGCTGTCTGGTGCTCAAACGCCAGACCATGTCGCGCGGCATGGTGGCCACGGTCGCGACGATGTGGCACCCCGGCCATCTGGCGCAATTCTCGGGGAGCGTCGGCTAGGCGCGCCGGGTTCGGCAAAGCCGTTGCGCACCCGCCGTGCATGTTGAGATTTTGTACAAACGCCGGAACACTTTTCTGGAAAATCGGTTATTATTTCGACTAATCCCCGCCTGACTCCCTCTAGCCGCCCTCCAGATATTGAATATCGCACACCGTGTCTCCACCATCGTGTGCGCCGGCCTGGCAGACAGGCGGCAGCCGGTTGATCGATCGACGGGCAAGGCATTAATTGACTACCTCACTTGAGGAACATAATGAGCGAAAACATCAAACACATCAGCGATGCCTCTTTTGAAACCGACGTGCTCAAGTCCGAGCGCCCGGTCCTGGTCGACTTCTGGGCCGAGTGGTGCGGCCCCTGCAAGATGATCGCCCCGATCCTGGAAGAGGTCGCGAAAGAATACGACGGCAAGATCGTGGTCGCCAAGATGGACGTGGACGCCAACCAGACCGTGCCGGCCAAGTTCGGCATCCGCGGCATCCCGACCCTGATCCTGTTCAAGAACGGCGTGGCGGCGGCCCAGAAGGTTGGCGCAATGGCCAAGGGCCAGCTGACCTCGTTCATCGACAGCAATATCTGATACCATAGGCGGCGGCAGCGCGCCCGCGCTGCCGTCATTTCCCAAACGGGCACCGGGGTTTAAGCTCCAGCCCAGTTTAACGAACCCGCGTAGTTCCCTCCCCTACCTTTACTTTCCCGCCACGGGACACCCACACACATGCACCTCTCAGAACTGAAGGCAATGCACGTCTCCGCCTTGCTGGAGATGGCGATCAGCCTCGATATCGACAACGCAGCGCGCCTGCGCAAACAAGAACTCATGTTCGCGATCCTGAAAAAGCGCGCGAAACAGGGCGAGCAGATTTTCGGCGACGGCGCGCTCGAAGTGCTGCCCGACGGCTTCGGCTTTTTGCGCTCGCCGGATGCGAGCTACATGGCCTCGACCGACGACATCTACATCTCGCCGTCGCAGATCCGCCGTTTCAACCTGCACACGGGCGATTCGATCGAGGGTGAGGTGCGTACGCCGAAGGATGGCGAGCGCTATTTCGCGCTGGTGAAGGTGGACAAGGTCAACGGCGAATCGCCGGAAGCGTCCAAGCACCGCATCCTGTTCGAGAACCTGACGCCGCTGCACCCGAACGTGCCGCTGCGCCTGGAACGCGACATGAACGGCGCCGAGAACATCACCGGCCGCATCATCGACCTGATCGCGCCGATCGGCAAAGGCCAGCGCGGCCTGCTGGTGGCCTCGCCCAAGTCGGGCAAGTCGGTCATGCTGCAGCACATTGCGCACGCGATCACGGCCAACCACCCCGATGTCACCCTCATCGTGCTGCTGATCGACGAGCGCCCCGAGGAAGTGACCGAGATGCAGCGTTCGGTGCGCGGCGAAGTGGTGGCCTCCACCTTCGACGAACCGGCCACCCGCCACGTGCAGGTCGCCGAGATGGTGCTGGAAAAAGCCAAGCGCCTGGTCGAGATGAAGAAGGACGTGGTGATCCTGCTGGACTCGATCACCCGCCTGGCACGCGCCTACAACACCGTGATCCCGGCCTCGGGCAAGGTGCTGACCGGCGGCGTGGACGCCAACGCGCTGCAGCGCCCGAAGCGCTTCTTCGGCGCGGCGCGTAACGTCGAAGAAGGCGGCTCGCTGACCATCGTGGCCACTGCGCTGATCGAAACCGGCTCCCGCATGGACGACGTGATCTACGAAGAATTCAAGGGTACCGGCAACATGGAGGTGCACCTGGAGCGCCGCCTGGCCGAGAAGCGCGTGTACCCGGCGATCAACCTGAACAAATCCGGCACCCGCCGCGAGGAACTCTTGATCAAGCCGGACCAGCTGCAGAAGATCTGGATCCTGCGCAAGCTGCTGTACTCGATGGACGAGATCGAGGCGATGGAGTTCATCCTCGACAAGATGCGCGCGACGAAGAACAACGTGGAGTTCTTCGACATGATGCGCCGAGGCGGGTAACCCCTCCCGCCACAAGTGAGGCGCAAGGAGCTTGGCCAAGCATGGCCAAGCCGTTCCGCAGGCATGGGGCGTTGCCCCATGAAACCCCTGCTTCACCGCAGGGGCGGTTAAGTTCGCTCAGCGCACTCACGAAAGGCGGCCGCGTGCCGCCTTTTTTATTTGTCCGCTACCATAGGCAGCTCAAGACGCTTGCGGCCTGCCTTCGCAACAATGGGCCATTCCACTCGGAGTGATACATGGCGACCAACCCAACCGAAGCGACAGCCGATCCCTATCGGCTGGACCACAGGCTTACCGTCCTCGAAACTCGGTCCGACACAATCTTGCCAACACTTGCCACCAAAGCAGACCTGGCGGACCTCAAATCGGAACTGCGGGCGGAATTCGTGAGCTTGTCACGCTGGATGGCCACACTCCTCGTCACCGTCGTCCTTGGGTTCGCTGGCATGTTTGTGACCATGTTCACGATGTTGCACCACTGATATTGCCTCCCCTTCCGCGATAGCTGTATAATCGCCGGTTCAGTATTCAACCCCTGGCAAGTGATCGGCAATCGGGTCAAGAAGCAGGACGACCGACGAAGTGCTGGTTGGCTACCAAACTAACCGAGGCAAAACCATGAAGACCGATATCCATCCGGATTACCGCGAAGTTGTGTTCCACGACCTGTCGTGCGACTTCAAATTCATCACCCGTTCGACCATCGCCACCCGCGAAACCATCAATTTCGAAGGCAAGGAATACCCGCTGGTCAAGATCGAGGTGTCCGCTGAATCGCACCCGTTCTTTACCGGCAAGCACAAGATCGTCGACACCGCTGGCCGCGTCGAGAAGTTCCGCCAAAAGTTCGGCTCGGTCGGTTCGAAGACCTCCGTCGCCAACGGCTAATTTCGTGCACGCACCCCGGAAAGCCTGCTGGCTTTCCAACAAGAAAGGAAGCCCCCGGCTTCCTTTCTTTTTTTCGCGGCTATACTACGCGACTAATATCGAATTGCTTCCGCTATAGATGAAACCCGTCCGCCTTCCCGCCGCCGCCACCCTCGCGCTGCCACGCTGGGCGCTGTTCGCGCTTGGCCTGCTGTACATCTTGCCGGGGCTGATCGGGCGCGATCCGTGGAAGGACGATGCCGCCAGCTTCGGCATCATGTGGACCATGGCGCACGGGAACATCAGCGACTGGCTGCTGCCCAACATCGCCGGCCTGCCGGCGCCCGAGGAAGGACCGCTCGCGTTCTGGCTGGGCGCGCTGTGCATCAAGCTGTTCGGCTGGCTGCTGGGCGACGTGCTGGCCGCGCGCCTGTCCACCATCGCCATTTTTGTCGCCGGCACCGCTTCGCTGTGGTACACCGCCTTCCACCTGGGCCGCCGGGCCGAGGCGCAGCCGCTGCGGCTGGCGTTCGGCGGCCAGCCCGAGCCGGACGACTATGGCCGCACGCTGGCCGACACCGCGGTGCTGATCTACCTGGGCTGCCTGGGCCTGCTCGCGCTCAGCCACGAGACGCTCGCGGCCACCCTGCAAGGCTCGCTGCTGGCCTACTTCCTGTACCGCGCGGTACGCTATGTCGAGCTGCCGTCGCCGCGCAACGCGGCCCTGATCGGCCTGTCGCTCGGGGCGCTGGCCCTCACCCGCGGCTACGCCTCGCCGCTGGTGCTGGTGCTGGCCTTGTTCCTGTGCACGCGCTTTCTCAAGATGCCGGCCGCCCCCACGCTGCGCGACCTGGCGCTGGCCGTGGCCACGGGCGTCGGCATCACGCTCATCTGGATCGTGCCGGCGCTCCTGGCCCACCCCTACAACGGCACGCCGATCGGAAGCTGGAACGCGTGGAACCTGTCGCAACTGGCCCTGCCCGGCTGGTTCTCGGTCAAGACCTTCTTCCGCGTGGGCGTGTGGTTCTTCTGGCCGGCCTGGCCGTTCGCATTCTGGGCGATCTGGGCCTGGCGGCGCCAGGAAAAGCTGCTGCACATCGTGCTGCCGCTGTACTTCGTGGCCGCGCTCACGGTGCTGATCGTGTGCGACCCGCTGCCGGAAAACGGCGACATGCTGCGCCTGCTGCCGCCGCTCGCACTGATGGCCGCGTTCGGCCTGCCGACCATGAAGCGTGGCGCGATCAACGGCATCGACTGGTTCTCGGTGATGGTGCTGACCACGTTGGGCGCGCTGGTCTGGCTGTTCTGGATCGCCAAGCTGACCGGCTGGCCGGCGCAGCTGGCCAAAAACGCGCTCAAGCTGGTGCCAGGCTTTCACCCGGAGTTCGGCCTGGTCGCCTTCATCGTCGCGCTGGCGGCCACGGTCGGCTGGTTCTTCCTGGTCCACTGGCGCATCTCGCGCCAGCCCTCGGTGCTGTGGCGCGCGGTGGTGCTGTCTTCCGGCGGCCTGATTTTGCTGTGGGTGCTGGTGATGACGCTGTTCCTGCCCGACCTTAACTACAGCAAGAGCTACGCCAGCGTGGCCCAGCAGATCGCGGCGCGCCTGCCGGCCGAGACCAACTGCATCGACACCAATGTCGGCCCCGCGCAGCGCGCCTCGTTCGCCTACTTCGGCCACCTGCCGTTCGCCGGCGTCGAGAACGCCGGGCGTTGTGACTACCTGCTGCTGCAGGACAGCGTGCGCCTGAAGGACGAACGCCAGATGGCGCAGCAGTTCCGCCTGCGCGACTACACCATGCTGTGGGAAGGACGGCGCCCGTCCGACCGCGACGAGCGCTTCCGGCTCTACCGCCGGCGCTGACCGACAGCCCCGCCCGCGCGGGGCTCTTTTTCATCCGCGCCGCCCGGCGGCATGCATGCCGCATGCGCGCATTGTTTTATTGCAAATTGCTCCACTTTTGAGCAAAATCAAGCGCCAAGCGAGCCGGACCGGGACACAATGCCGGCAAGCAGCGCAGCTTTGCCACTGGGGAGTTCAAGGATGAAAAGCGTCAGTTTTTCGGAAGTGGTCTATGCCCATGAGGTCGCGCCCTGGCTCAGCCCGCACCGGCCGCGCCGGCGGCTGGCCACATTCGCGCTCGTCATGGTCCTGGGCCTGGCCGGACTGGTCGTGCTGTTCCGAAAGCTCGACCCCACGGCGCCACTGGCCTACATCGTGATCCCGGTGCTGGCGGGCGGCCTGTTGCCGCTGTTCGCGCTCATGCCGGCACGGTTCGAGGTGACCACGCGGTTCGAGGCGCGGCACCTGCTGCGCGCGCTGGAAGAGGGATTGGCGACGCTGGGCTACGAACGCATCCCCATGCCGCCGGGCTTCCTGCGCTACCGGCCGCGCGGCGGCCTGCGCTGGCCCTCCCGTGACATCGAGGTCACGCTGCGCGAACACGTGCTGGCCGTCACCGGGCCGGCGATCACGCTGCACGCGCTGCGCAAGTGCCTGGGCGCTGCCCCGCAGGGCTGAGCCCCGCTGCCGGCCGCCGACGCCGGGTTACACCTTCATTGGCAGAATCACCATCTGCAGACCTTCCAGGTGCAGGCGGCGCTGGACCGCGAGCGACGCCTGGTTGTGCAGCAGGCGGATCAGCCAGTTATCGGACCCGAACACCAGCTTGCTGGTGAAGAAAATCGCATTCGGGAACTCGTTGCTGATGCGCTCGCACATGCGCGTGATCTCCTCCACCGCGTCGGTGCCGAACCCGATGTACGAGGCGGCAGCCATGCCGTGGCTGTGGCAGAAGTCGACGAAGAACTCGAGCGTTTCGGCCGCGTCCTCGCGCATCTTTTCCATCGCCCCCTCACCGCCGTACACGTGCGCGTCCACCGTGCGCGCGTTCACGAACAGGAAGTTCTTGAAATGGCCGGGGAACATGCGCTGCACCCACAACAGCGCGTGCAGGCCGCCGCCGCGCGAGTTCCCGACGATGAACACCGCGGTCTGCGCCTGCGGGTCCGGCTCGATGGGCTCACGGCCGGGGCCGAACGGCTGGCTCGCGAACACGGTGTCCACCAAATGGATGGCGCGCTTGGTTTCGCGGTAGTGGTTGCGGATGAAAATGCACAGGCAGGCGATGGCGGCGATGATGGCGGCGGTGGCCCAGCCGCCATCGGCAAAGCGCTTGACCAGCAGGATCGCCAGGATGCCGGCGCAGATGATGAAGCCGACCAGCGAGAGCAGGAAGCGGCCGATCCAACGCGTCCCCTCGGGGCCGCCGCGGTTGCGCCACCAGTACACGCACAATCCGAACAGAGAAATGGCGAAGGTGAGGAACACCGACAGCGAATACAGCACCAGCAGCATGGTGACCTGGCCGCCGGTCCAGAACAGGATCGCGAGCGCGGCGATGCCCATCACCAGGATGCCGTTTTGCGTGACCAGGCGCGAGGACAGGTAGCGGAACTGGTGCGGCACCCACGAGTCCGACGCCATGTTCGAGAGCACCGACGGGCCGCCCAGAAAGCCGGTGTTGGCGGCCACGAACAGCAGCCCGGCCTCGAACAGCAGCACCACCGCGAGCATGACCTGGTTGAGCACCGGCCCGCCCAGTCCCATGTTGGCGATGATGACCTTGAAGGTGGAAGCGTTCAGGGTCTGGCCTTCGACCGGATGCGCGTCCCACAGCAGGTAGAGCATGATGATGCCGCCCGCCGTGATCGCGAGCGACACGGCCATGTAGAACATCGTCACCTTCCCGGTGCGAACGCGCGGCTCGGCCAGCATGTTCACGTTGTTCGACACCGCCTCCAGGCCGGTGTAGGTGCCGCCGCCCTGCGAGTAGGCGAACAGCAGCATGCCGGCCACGCTGGACCAGCCGATGCCCTGCGCCAGCGAGGTGGTTTCGGCGATGGTTGCCGGAATCAGCAGCGGCAGGTGCGAGGCATGGGCCACGATCCCGTACACGATCAGGACCAGGTGGGTGGCGACAAAGCCGAGGAAGATCGGCAGCAGGATGCGGATCGCCTCCTTCAGCCCGCGCAGGTTCATCATGATCAGCGCGGCGATGAAGAAGGCCTCGGCGGCCAGCTTGTACGGCTGTACCCAGAGCGGCAGGAAGGACGCGAGCGCATCCACCCCTGACGCGACCGAAATCGCGATGGTGAGCACGTAGTCGAGGATCAGCGCGCAGCCGGAGACCAGGCCGAGGTAGGGTCCGACCAGCTTGGTGGCGACGCGGTAGCCGCCACCGCCGGTGGGGAACAGTTCGATCACCTGGTTGTAGGCCAGCGCGATGATGAACACGGTGGCCGCGGTGGCCAGCGCCATGTACAGGCCCAGGTGGGTGTGCGTGCCGAGCGCGCGGAAGGTCTCCTCCGGTCCGTACGCGGACGAGGACAGGCCGTCGGCACCCAGTCCGACCCAGGCCAGGAAGGCCACCAGCGCCATCGAATGGCGGGTCTCGCTCTTCATCGGGTCCAGGGCTTTGCCGAGGATGATCTCGCGTATCTTCTTGTTTTTCATCGTGTCCGCCACCGCCGGGATGGCTCTGTTTCTGAAGGGAAGCGAGATCATACGCTGGAACCCGGCAAAAGCACACAATGGCGCTATCACGGGTGGGGGAAACCGCCACGACGCTTCAATGCGATCTTGTTTTCCCCTTATCGGCATCTGCCCGGTCGGGGGCGGCATCGCTGTAGGCTGGTCAGTTGCCAAAACGGTGTGCTAATATGCGTGCCTCCCTGCAGTGCCTCTGTGGCGGAATTGGTAGACGCACTTGACTCAAAATCAAGCGCCGAAAGGCGTGCCGGTTCGATTCCGGCCGGAGGCACCACTCATCCCATCTGTTGTTCTTCGCACCGTTATCGCATAGGCTGCTCAGCAAAACTTCCTGACGGGAGGCGTTTCGCCGTACCCATCCTGACTCTTGCTTTGCGGCGGTTTTTAGCGTCCAGTTCTTGCTATAAATCAATCGCCTGCTCAACCAAGGACGGCGCTCGGCCGAACTGTCGCTTACCAGGCATTATCGAGCCGCTCACAGCGACCACATCTGGTGTCGTTCTTGCCTGGGCGCTCCTTCCTGTCCACGTAACGTGGACGTTGCATTTAAATGCACAGCGCTGCATAATGGATTGTCCACGTTTCGTGGACACATAAATAAAGTGGACACTTATGCGCCTTGAGGACACACTTCTCGATCAAATTGTTGACGGTCTGAAACGAGCGACCGGATTTAACGTCGAACTGTTCAGCCAGGCGGTGAGAGATGAATCTTTCGACCAGGTCCTACAGTTTGCGACTAATGATAAACGGCCGTTTGTGCTGCCAATCGAGGTAAAGGCGACTGTCGATCGTCGAGATCAGATTCTGAGCTTCAAGAACCGTCATGGGTCTGAGGGGGTACTGGGCACCCGGCGAATGTCCGCTGAACTGGGGCAGTACTGTCGGGAGAACAATGTGATGTTTGCTGACGCCGCAGGCAACTGTTTCCTTAAAACGGACGACCTTCTTGTGTTTATCCTGGGGCAAAAAGCTAGTCCACAAAACCTGCTGTCGAGCGAGCCTACCGTGACTCCGGCTACGCTGCGGGTCATGCTCGCCGTGCTGACACAGCCTCATTTTCTTAACGCGTCCGTGCGTGAAATTGGTGAGGCTGCGCGAATTTCACACGGCGCAGCCGGAAAGGCATTGGAGAGCTTGCGGCAACTCGGCTTCTATGTTGAGACAAACTCCGCACGACGCATGCTATCGATACCCGAGCGCTGGCTTGACGTTTGGACCGAAGGCTATATCGCACGAATTCGCCCAAAGCTCCTCAAGCGCCGGATGCGCGCTGCCTCGATGGACGCCGCACGTGACCTAGTGTCGCCAGCCATGGGGGAAGTCGAGCTTGGTGGTGAAGCTGCAGCGTCGAAGCTCGGATATTCGCTCGTCCCCGGCGAACTGACGCTCTATGTGAATATGCAAGAGCCCGGAGTGTTGCCGGACCTCGTGCGCTGGCTCAAGCTGCGCGCCGACCCAGCCGGGTCAATAGAACTTGTGGATATGTTCTGGAACAGTCCAGCCCTCCGATCCTTTCCGACGGTGCCAGAGCCACTGATCTACGCCGACTTGATCTGGAGCTCAAATAGCCGCAATCTCGAGATTGCCCAAGAATTGAGAAAGGCGATCTGTGAACGCGTACAGAGTCAGTCCTGAACGTGCGCTGCCGGACGAAATGGTCGCAGTCATGCGCCACGTCTCCGAAGCCGCTCACACACTTAACTTGGACTTCTTCGTGATCGGAGCCGCTGCGCGCGATGCCCTGCTCTGGCACGTACACGGTATCGAGCGCACGCGAGCCACGAAAGATGTGGACTTTGCGGTCGGCGTTGCCGACTGGAACGCCTTCTCACAGCTTAAGCAGGCCTTGCTCGCAACGGGAGATTTTGAACCGGGAAACCAAGACCATCGCCTCGTCTACAAAAAAAGCCTGATCTACCCGCTCGATTTGGTCCCATTTGACGGTGTAGAGCAGAACGGCGAAATTGCCTGGCCTCCCGCCGGGGATTTTGTCATGAATGTCGCCGGATATAAGGATGCTTTTGAATCCTCTCTGCTGGTTGAGGTTGAGCCTGGCTTTTCGGTCCGCGTCGCATCCATACCTGCAATTGCAATCTTGAAGATACTCGCGTGGAACGACAAACCGTCGAACGATAAGCACGCGACGGACATCTTATACCTGATGCGCAACTACCATCAGGCCGGCCAGCAGGACCGCTTTTATACTGACGGACTGGACCTGATGGAAACCGCAGGGTATGACGTTGAACTTGCGGGCGCTGGGCTGCTGGCACGCGATGCCAAGAGAGACGTGCAGCTTGATACGTGCGCACAGGTGGTAAGAATTTTAACAACCGAACCCAGAAAAAAGTACCGCTTCCTCGGACAAATGTCACATAGGTCCGCGCTTCCCCCGGAAAACATCGAAGCACTTTTCGACATTTTTTTGAAGACTCTATCAAGCTAAGAAACGCTTGTGCGGCCGAAGCGACGATGCCACGAACTTGGCCCCGGGCAGATCGCTACCGGCAGCGTGAAATGACCAAAATCCAATCAGGCGCTCGTGTTGACGGCATTCCCCGCCGGATGGACGTCGGCCATCTTGCTCTGCAGGCTTTGCAGGAAGCTGTTCAGTTTATCGCTGCTGCCATCGGTGGACACACCCAGGGCAGACAACAGGTTCTTGAAACTGTCCTGCAGCGTGCTGGTGCCGCTATCGCTCGGCGTGCTGTGGCTCGATGTGGTGCTGTCGCTGCTGGTCGAGGTGCCGGTACTGCTCGACGCCAGCTTCTGGATCAGGCTTTGCAGGTCCGATTCCATGCGACCGGGGCCGCCCTGGCCCATGCGCGGCCCCTTGTGGCCATCGCCGTCGCCGTCCGGATCGCGGCCGTTGGTGCCGCTCGACGCGCTCGCGCCTGCGCCCTGCGCGTGCAGCGCCGACATCAACGACTGCATGAAGCTGCCCAGCGCCTGCTGCGCGCTGGCCACGTCGGTGGTGCCCGCGGTGCTGGCGGCCGTGCTGGTGCTGCCGTCGGTGGCGCTGGCGCCGCCAGCGGACGAGGTGTCGATGCCGAGCGTGTCGGCCAGCGACTGCATCACGGCCTTGCCCAGCCCGCCCCCGCCGTGCGGCCGCGGCGGCGCGCCGCCCTGCACTTGCTGCGCCTGGTCGTCGGCGGATGCCCGGCTGGCACTTCCCAGCTGGCTGGTCTGGGTCAACGAAGAGAGGGAACTGGAGATGCTGCTGATGGACATGTGGCTTCCTTGTTGGTTGAGTGACACGCCGTGCAGTGTGGCGGCCAAGGCGGTAAATCGCAGTAAAGCCCGGGTAAATTTACGTAAAGTAATGTGACCCGCTGAATACGTCTGCGCGGGGGCCGTTATCATCGGCGTTCTGGTCACGGAAAAATACGCATGGCAAAAGTGTTATTGATCGACGACGACGTGGAGCTCGTCGAGATGTTGAAGGAATACCTGGAGCAGGACGGCTTCGAGGTGGCGGCGGTGCACAACGGCGCCGACGGGCTGGCGCAAGCCGTGGGCGGCGAGTTCGCGATCGCGGTGCTGGACGTGATGATGCCGCGCATGCAGGGCATGGAGACGCTGCGCCAGTTGCGCACGCGCAGCCAGTTGCCGGTGTTGATGCTGACCGCGAAGGGCGATGACGCCGACCGCATCCTGGGCCTGGAGCTGGGCGCGGACGACTATGTGTCCAAGCCCTGCACGCCGCGCGAGCTGTCGGCGCGCATCCGTGCGATCCTGCGCCGCACCCAGCAGCTGGGGTCCGGCGACAGCAACCAGTTCGTGGTCGGGCGCCTGGCCATGTGGCCGGAGCAGCGGCGCGTGCAGTGGGACGGCAATGCAGTGGCGCTGACCAGCACCGAGTTCAACCTGCTCGAGGTGCTGGTGCGCCATGCCGGGCACACCGTCAGCAAGCAGGACCTGTCGGAAAAGGCGCTGTTTCGTCCGCTGGCGCGCTTCGACCGCAACGTGGACGTGCACATGAGCAGCCTGCGCCACAAGCTGGGCACGCTGGCGGACGGCCGCTCGTGCATCCAGACCGTGCACCGGCAGGGCTACGTGCTGGTCAAGGACTGACATGGGCCGCCTGTTCTGGAAGTTCTTCTTTGCCACCTGGCTGGTGCAGGCGCTGGCGGTGCTGGCGATCAGCACCGGTATCTGGTTCAAGGACCGCAATGCGGCGCACCGCAGCGCGCGCGTGGACTTTGGCCCGCCGGGCGCGTTCGCGGTGGACGCGGCGGCGCAGACGCTGCGCTTTGGCGGCCTGCCGGCGCTGCGTGCCCTGCTCACCCAGCATGACGGGATACAGTTGTATGCCGTGGATGCGGGCGGCCACGAGCTGCTCGGCCGGCCCACCGACGCCGCGCTGCTGCAGGAGCTGCGCCAGCTGCATGCGCGCGATCCGGCCGCACACGCACTGCAGACGGTCCAGGCAGAGGGTAACGACTGGCTGCTGTTCGCGGCGCGCAGCGAGCAACGCGGCGCGCGCGCGCGCAGCCACGGCCTGGGCGGTCACCGGGCGCCGCGCGACGGCTATTTTCCGCTGATGCCAATGCTGCTGGCGATGCTGGGCAGCCTGGTGTCGGCGGCGCTGCTGGCATGGCATTTCGCCAAGCCGATCCGCAGGCTGCGCACGGCGTTCGATGCGGTGGCCGCCGGCAAGCTCGATACCCGGATCGGCGCCCCGGCCAGGCGCGGCGACGAGCTGACCGACCTGTCGCGCGACTTCGACCGCATGGCGCAGCGGCTGGAGGACGAGCATGCGGCCCAACGGCGCCTGCTGCACGACGTGTCACACGAAATGCGTTCGCCGCTGGCGCGCCTGCAGGCAGCGATCGGCCTGGCGCGCCAGCGGCCGGACCGGGTCGGCACCTGGCTCGACCGGATCGAGCGCGAGAGCACGCGCATGGATGCGATGATCGGCGAGGTGCTGGCGCTGGCGCGGCTCGACGCCGGTGTGGGCGGCGCGCTCGGGGACGAGGTGGTGATCGATGAACTGGTGGCCCAGGTGGTGGATGACGCGCGCTTCGAGGCCCAGGCCAGCGGCAAGTCGGTGTCGCTCAGCGCCACCGGCGCCAGCGTGGTGCGCGGCGGCGCCGAGATGCTGCACAGCGCGATCGAGAACGTGGTGCGCAACGCGGTCAAGCATACCGAGGACGGCACCGCGGTGACCGCCAGCGTCACGCCCGACCCGCGCGCCGGGCTGGTGCGCATCGCGGTGTGCGACCACGGCCCCGGGGTGCCGGACGCGGAGCTGGCGCTGATCTTCCGCCCGTTCCAGCGCGGCAGCCAGAACACGGCCCTGCCGGGGCACGGGCTGGGTCTGGCGATCGCCCAACGGGTGGTGCGCAGCCACGGCGGCGAGATCAGCGCGCGCAACCGCGATGGCGGCGGCCTGTGCGTGGAAATCGTGCTGCCGCTGGCAAGCGGCGCCGGCGCGCCGCGCTAGCGGCTGGCGTAGTAGCGCACCAGTTCGTCGATTTCCTGCGCCGTCAGCTGGTGCGCGGCATTGCGCATCTGACGGTTGATGTCGTTGGCGCGGGTACCGGCGTGGAAGGCGCGCAGCTGGGTGCGCAGGTAGTCGGCGTTCATGCCGTCCAGGTTTGGCGTGGCCGGCCGCTGCACGTTGGGGCTGTGGCAGGCCGAGCAGGCGCCGATGTTGCGCATCGGGTCGCCGTTGCGCACCAGGCGCGGCGTGGCCGGGCTGATGCGCGCCGGGATCGGCCGGTCACGCTTCTGGCTGGCGTAGTAGGCGGCCAGGTCGCGCATGTCCTGGTCGGACAGGTTGGCCACCATCGGCTGCATGATCACGCTCGGGCGGTGCCCGGACTTGAAGTCGGCCAGCTGCTTGTAGATGCTGGATGCCTGCTGGCCGGCCAGGTGCGGCGTGCCGGCCGGGCTGGTGCCCTGGGTGCCGTGGCACATGGTGCAGGCCAGCGCCAGCGTGGCGCCGCGGCCAACCTCTTGCTGGCTGCCTGGCCCCATCATGTCGGCGCTGACCACCACGGTGCTGGGGAACACCGCCTTCTCGCCGGGCAGCGCGGCGTTCTGGAAGCGCGCCGGGGCGCCGGCGGCGCTGCAGATCGCGTCCCACAGGCTGAGCGCGCCGGCGTTGTGCGTGCGCGGCAGCCAGACGAAGCCGACCATTCCGGCCGCCACCGCAATGACGACCAGGATGCCGACGCTGCGGGTGAACCAGGGATTGCGGGTGCTGAACAGGTCACTCATGGATGGCCTCCCACCGGCACCGCCGGCACCGACGTTTCCTTCAGCGGCAGTAACTGGGCGATCGGGTAGCCGTAGTTGACCACCGACAGGCCGACCATCAGCGCCAGCCACAGCGCAAAGCTGTTGAGCGCGACCGGCAAGCGCGCGGTCGCATGCACCGGCTGGCTGAAGCGGAACTCGGGCAGGCGGATGGCCTCGGACATGTGGCCGCGCAGCAGCACCAGCAGGAACAGCAGGCCGGACACGACCAGCAGCAGCCCGCCGATGAAGCTGATGATGACGGTGATCGCCTGCGGCGCCAGCTCGGGGTTGCTGTAGTCAAAGTAGGCCATCCGGCGCGGCATGCCCATCACGCCCACCACGTGCCATGGGAAGGTCAGGACGATCATGCCGACGAACCACAGCCACAGCTGGGCCTTCATCATGCCGCTGCTCTCGAGCTGCTTGCCGGTCAGGTGCGGCCACAGGTCATAGGACAGCGCGAAATACATGATGACGATGGCGCCGGCGAAGATCAGGTGGAAGTGGCCGGTGATCCATTGCGTGTTGTGCACCGCGAAGTCGAGCTGGTAACTCATGTTGATGATGCCGCCGGCGCCGCCAAAGCCGAGCAGGATGAACGAGAACGCGACCGCCAGCATCATCGGGTTGTGCCAGGGCAGCGCGCGGATCCAGCCGAACGCGCCCTTGCCGCCGCGCAGGCGCCCGGCGATCTCGACCGAGGCGGTGATGGTGAAGATGGTCAGCAGCGTGGGCACCGAGACCATGCCGGTGAACACCGCGTGCAGGAACTTGACGCCGGAGCCGACCTGCGGGTCCTGGAACAGGTGGTGCACGCCGATCGGCATCGAGAACACGAGGAACAGGATGAAGGCCAGGCGCCCCATGGTGTCGCTGTACAGGCGCGCGCCGATGGCGCGCGGCACCAGGGTGTAGAACGCGATGTAGGCCGGCATCAGCCAGAAGTAGACGATCGCGTGCAGGGTCCACGAAAAGAACACCCGCGCCAGGCCGGCGTCGATGGTGGTCTTGAACCCGAGCGCGACCGGCAGGATCAGGAACAGGATCTCGATGGCGGCGCCGAGCGAGGTCCAGGCCCACAGATAGGCGCCGGCCACGTTGGCGAACATCGGCAGCGGCACCGCCACCCCCGGGTTGGCCTTTTTCCACACGCGCAGGTTGACCGACATGAGCGCGACCCAGATCCACGAGCCGACCACCACCAACACCACGCCGATGTAGTAGGCCGGGTGGCCAATCAGCGGCGGGTAGAAGGTGTACAGCACCGACGACACCCCGGCCGAGACCGGCGCCATCGCCACCACCACCCCGAGCAGCAGCAGGAAGAAGCCGCCCCAGGCCCAGCGCTTGCCCACCAGCGGCTGCTTGAGCGACAGCTCGACGATCGCGTAGCCGAAGCCCATCGCCACCAGCGTCGGGAACACGTAACCCATGGCCGAGCCGTGCGCGGTGACCGAGCGGTAGTACAGCTCGGGGTTGCCGATCCAGTCGCGCAGCGGGCTGCGGATGTACATCTGCCACTCGCCCAGCAGCAGCGCGACGAAGAAGGCGATGAAGGCGATCCAGAAATGGGCCAGCACCAGGCGCCGGGTATCGTTACTTAACACAGCTTAGCCTCCTGGCGGTCGCGGCGCGCCGCATGAACTCGCCCTTGTCGATGATCTGCACATGCGCCCACATCGAGGCATGCCCGGTGCCGCAGTACTCGTGGCACGGCATCAGGTGCTCGCCCGGTTCGGTGAACCGGGTGCGGAAGTTCGAGATGTAGCCGGGCACCAGCATCATGTTGACGTTGGTGGTGGCGATCGAGAAGCCGTGTACCACGTCGGCGGCGGTGGCGCGGATCGTGACCGGGGTGTCGGTGGGCACCACCACGCACTGCGGGGTGAACGAATACTGGTTGGCCACCACCCGCACCGTCACCGCGCCGTCCGGCTCCAGCGCGGTTCCGAGGTTGCCCTCGACGAATTCGCCGGCGATGTGCAAGGTGCTCGGGTCGATGGTCTCGGTGCGCACCGGCGGCATGGCCGCCCAGTGCAGGCTCATGTAGGCCGTCATCGCCAGCAGAAACAGGATGATGGCGCCGACCACCATCGCCCAGCGCGACTCGGCGGCGGCGGCGACGTGGGCGCCGTGGTCGTGGATGTCGCTGGTGGCCATGTCAGTTCCCGCCGCCGCGCGCGACGAACACGCCGAAGAAGAATACCAGCCAGATCAGCAGCACGAGGGCGGTGGCCACGCCCGCCAGCGCGAACGCCCCGCGCGGCCCGCGCGCCACCACCGCATCGACCTGGCGCTGGGCCTCGGCCGGGTCGCGGTCCACATCAGTTGGTTCGTAGAACATGGATTCTCCAGTCAGGTCTCATTCGACGACGGTGGCCGAGCGCAGGCGGTTGACCTCGCGCACCGTCACCGGCCCGCCGCGGTTGCCCCAGGCGCTGCGGATGAAGGTGACGACGGCGGCGATGTCGTCGTCCGACAGCACCTGGGCGAACGGCGGCATTCCGTAAGGCATGGGGTTGCGGCGGGTGCCGGGCGGGTAGCCGCCGTTGAGCACCATCCGGATCGGGTTGACCGCCGAGGTCATGTTGATCGACTGGTTGGCGGCCAGTGGCGGGTAGTGCGGCAGCTTGCCGCGCCCTTCGGCGCCATGACAGCTGGCGCAGCGGTCGGCATAGATGCGGCGCCCGGTATTGAACGCCTCGCCGGCGCGCAATGGCGAGGCGCCCACGTCGGCGGTGACCGGCTGGTCGGCCGGCAGGGCCTTGAGGTACACCGCCATGGCGCGGATGTCCTCGTCGCTCATGAACTGCAGGCTGTTGTAGGTCACCTCGGCCATCGGGCCGTACACGGTGCCGCGGTTGGACACCCCGGTGGCAAGCAGGTCCATGATGTCGCGGATCTCCCAGTTGCCAAGGCCGGCCTCGCGGTTGGAGGTGAGCGAGGGCGCGTACCAGTTCTGCATCGGGATCAGGCCGCCCTGGAAGGCCTGCTCGGCCGAGGAGCCGCCCAGCGCGTTGATCGGCGTGTGGCACATCGCGCAGTGGCCCAGCCCCTGCACCAGGTAGGCGCCGCGGTTCCACTCGGCCGACTTGCTGCGGTCGGGCTGGTACTCGCCTTCCTGGAAGTACAGGGTACGCCAGCCGATCAGCAGCGCCCGGTTGTTGTAGGGGAAGCGCAGGTCGTGCGGGCGCGACTGCTGGCGCACTGGCGGGACCGAGCGCAGGTAGGCGAAGATGGCGTCGCAGTCGGCGCGCGTGACCTTGGTGTAGGAGGCGAACGGCATGGCCGGGTACAGCAGATCGCCGTTGCGCGAGCGGCCGGTGTGCATCATGCGGTAGAACTCGTCGGCGGTCCAGCGGCCGATGCCGGTCTCGGGGTCGGGCGTGATGTTGGGCGAGTACAGGGTGCCGAACGGTGTGGGCATGGGCCGGTTGCCGGAAAAGATTTTGGCGCCCGGGATCGTGTGGCAGGCGATGCAGTCGCCGGCCTGGGCCAGGTAGCGTCCGCGCTCGACCTGCGACTGCGGGGCCGGCGCGCGGCCCTTCGGCTGCGCCAGCGCCGCGCTGCCCAGCCCAGTGGACAGCGCCAGCAGCGCAACCAGTTTGAACAGGAAACGGACGGACATCGGTGCTCCCCTTTTATTGCGGTTGGCTGCCGCAGGCCAGCGGCAGGCGCGCGCCGCCGGCCCTGGCCGGACGGTTGCCCGACACCGGCAGCGACGCCAGGTAGGCGGCTACCGCGGCAACCTCGGGTTCGGACAGGCTGGAGGCGACGAATTGCATGCAGTCGGGCGCAAGCGCGGTACGGGTGCCGTAGCGCCACGCGCCGAGCTGGGCGCTGACGTAGTCGGCGCGCAGGCCCAGCAGGCCCGGGATGCCGGGTTCACGCCCGGTCAGCTCGGGGGTGTGGCAGGCGATGCAGGCGGGGATCTTTTTGCCGGGCACGCCCTGGGTGACGATGCGCTTGCCGTCAGCCAGCAGCGTCGGCGGCGCGTTGGTGGCCGGCTGCACCAGCGGCGGCGGGTTTTGCGCGGCGAAATACTCGGCCATGCGCATCAGGTAGCTGTTGGGCAGGTATTCCAGCAGGTAGTTCATCGGCACGTAGCGGCGGCGGCCGTCGCGGAACGCCACCAGCTGGTTGTACAGGTAGCCGGCCGGCTTGCCTGCCAGCCGCGGGAAATAGACGTTGGCCACGCCGCGGCCCTGCAGGCCGTGGCAGCCGACGCAGGCGGCCACCCGCGCTTCCATGGTGTCGGGGATGCGGTCGGGCGCGCGCTGCTGCGCCATCGCCGGCCCGGCCAGCGCCAATCCCGCGATCGCTAGACTCAGGAAAATCTTCAATTGATTCCTCTCCTGCAACAAGGCCGTGGCCGGCCTCTCTCGCCACCGTCAATGTGGAGCGAAAGTTAGCATGATCGCCACAAGTCCGACGCACGCTTCGGACCGGATGGCGGCAGGAGAAACGGGAAAAGCGGGCGCCCTACTCTGGCGAGCCGGGCGGGACCCAGGCATCGTACTTGCGTTCGATGCGGCGCATGGTGCCGTCGCGCGTCATCGCCTCGACCGCGGCATTCATGCGCGCCACCAGTTCGTCGGGCACGCCGCGGTTGCAGGCCAGGTACACCCGCAGCCGGTTGAAGGTCAGCACCGGCGCGATCTGCTTGTCCCAGCCGTGCTGGCCGAGCACCAGACTGCCGTGGCGCCAGGCGGCGGCCCACAGGTCGATGCGCCCCATGATCAGCTTGCGCGGGTTGATCAGGTCGTTGGGGGCCGGATCGACCTGGAAGCCGCGCTCGCGCAGGTACTGGTCGCGCGCGTCGCCGTTGTAGGTGCCGATGCGGTACTTGCGCGCGTCCTCGAGCGTGTTCAGGCGGATGCCGCTGCCGATACGCGCCGCCAGCACCCACTGCGCCTCGTCGGTCGGGCCGACCCACTTGAACAGCGCCTCGCGCTCGGCGGTGCGGGTGGTGGAGAACACGCAGGCGTCGGGGCGCTCGAGCGCGGCCATGTAGGCGCGCTTCCACGGCAGCAGGTCGATGGTGTAGTCGATGCCGGCGCGCGCCATGATCTCGCGCACCTTGTCGGTGCCGATGCCGGTGACGCGGCCGCCTTCGATCATGCTGGAAGGGGCCGAGGTTTCGGTCGTCAGGTACAGCTTGGGTTGGCCCTGCGCGGTTGCGGTGGCGCAGAGCGCAAGCAGTAGCGCTATCGCAGTTGATTTCGTCGACATTGGCTAACCCCGGGATGCGCCGCTTGCGGTGGCGTCGGGTTCTAGCATAACCGCAACGATGTCGGGGCAGCAAGAATGCATCGCGCTGGGGGAAAACTGCTGTATGCGCGCAACAGTCAGGCGCTGCGGCTCAGGCCTTGGCCGTGGCCAGTGTCTGCCCGGCGTGGCGCGCCACCAGTTCGCGGTACAGCGCGGTATAGCTGGCGGCCATTTGTTCGGACGTAAACAGCTCGCGGTAGCGCTGGGCGGCGCGGCGTCCCATGTCGGCGGCCAGCGCCGGGTTGTCCCACAGCCTGCGCATTGCCTCGGCCAGCGCCTGCGGGTCGGAGGGCGGCACCACCAGTCCGGTCTCGTTGTCGATGTTGATGTAGGTGGTGCCGGTGCCGATTTCGCTGGAAATCATCGGTTTGCCGAACATTGCGCCCTCCAGCAGCGAGATGCCGAATGCCTCCGAACGCAGGTGCGACGGGAAGGCCACCGCATAGCACAGCTTGAGCAGCGCCACCTTGTCGGCGTCGTCCAGCGCGCCGACGAAGTGCACATGGGACAGGCCCAGGCGCGCGGCGTGCGCCTTGAGCTCCTGCTCGATCGGGCCGGCGCCGACGATCACCACCGGGTAGTCGAGGTGCTCGACCGCGTCCAGCAGGATGTGCAGGCCCTTGTAGTAGCGCAGCACGCCGACGAACAGGAAGAACTTGGCGCCGACCCGCGCGCGCCACTGGTCCAGCAGCTCGGGCGCCGGCTCGGGGTAGGTATCGCGGTCCAGGCCGTAGGTGATGACGCGGGTCTTGTCGCGGTAGCGGTCCAGCACCGCGGACGAGGCCATGTAGTTGGGCGAGGTGGCCACGATCGTGTTCACGCTGTTCAGGAAGCGGTGCTTGAGCGGCTGGTACAGGCGCAGCAGGTGCTTCTGGCGCACGATGTCGGAGTGGTAGGTCACCAGGCTCGGCTTGTTCACGCGCGCCATGAAGTGGGCCAGGTCCATGAACGGCCACGGGAAATGGTAGTGCACCACGTCGGCCTCGCGCGCCATGCGCGCCAGCTGCCCGATCGCGGCCAGCGAGCAGGCGTTGGAGGCGATCTCGAAGTCGAGCGGCACGCGGTGCACTTCGGTGCCCTCGAACACGTACGGTGCCAGGTCCTTCTGGCGCGACAGCGACAGCACCTGGTTGGTCACCCCCAGCCGCCCGGTGCCCACGCACAGCTGACGGATCACCTGCTCGATCCCGCCCAGCGAGTCGGGGTAGTAAGTCTTGTAGAAGTGGAGGACGCGCATCGGTGCTGCCTGGCTCATCGGTTAAGGACGCTATGGTACACGGCTGCGGTGCTGCATGCCGTTTCGTGCCAGGTCAAGCGTGCGGCGCGCGCGCGCCCGGCCGCGGCGCAGCGCGCGCGCAACGCCGTATCGCGCGACAGCAGCAGCATCGCCTCGCCCAGCGCGCCGGCGTCGAGCGGATCGACTTCGAGCGCGGCGCCCTGCGTCACCTCGGGCAGCGAGCTGGCATTGGAGGCCACCACCGGCACGCCGGAGGCAAACGCCTCGACGATCGGGATGCCAAAGCCCTCGTACAGCGAGGGGAACACGAACACCCCGGCGCCCGCGTACACGTGGCGCAACTGGCGGCCGTCGGTCAGGCGGTCGAGCCAGACCAGGTTCTCGCCATCGGCTTGGGCAGCGCGCAGGCGCGCGACCAGCTGCTCGCAGCGCCAGCCGGGCGCGCCGACGATCACCAGCGCGCGCTCGGCGCGCACCGCCTGCGGCAGCGCGAGCCAGGCCTGCAGCAGGCGCTCGACGTTCTTGCGCGGCTGCAGCGTGCCGACGAACAGGAAATAGCCCGGCTGAAGCTGGAGCGCCGCCAGCGTGGCCGCGACCTCGCCCGCATCGGGCGGCTGCAACCACTCGTCGTCCACGCCGCACGGCACCACCGAGACGCGGCGCTCGTCCACGCCGAAGCACTGAACCAGCTCGTCCACCGCGAAATGCGACAGCGCGATCACGTGGTCGGCCTTCTGCGCCGCCTTGCGCTGCAGCCAGTTCTTCAGCTGGCGCAGGCGCGGGCTGCACCACTCGGGGTATTTGATCGGCAGCGCGTCATGCAGGGTCGCCACCACCGGGCAATCCATGCGCACCACGCGGTAATCGGTGACGTGGAACAAGTCGGCAGGCATGTGCACGCGGTGCACGCGCGGGGTCACCAGCTCGACCAGCGAGGCGGCCTCGAACGACTGCGGCATCGGCTGGCCGATGCTGATCGCGTCTGCGGCGGCATTGCCGGAGAGCGGCCGCGGCCAGGAATACGGCGCCACCTGGCAGCCGGCGCGCGGCAGGTGCCGCAGCAGCGCCTGGGTGTACACCCCGATGCCGTCGAGGCGGCCGCCGGTCAGCCCCGGCTCGATCATGTTCGCGCCCAGGCCGACGGTAAGCATTGCCGCACTCACGCCTGGAACATCCAGCGCAGGGTGTCGGCCAGCGGGATCGGTTCGAGCGGCCCGATCGCGCGCGCCAGTTTGGCGTTGCTGCCCATGAGATTGAGCACATCGTTGGCACGTACGAACGCGGGATTGACGCGCACCTCGATGCGGTAGCCGGCGATGGCTTCCATCATTTCTATCAGGCTGGCGAGCGCATGCGAGCGGCCGGAGCAGACGTTGAAGGCTTCGCCCGCCGGGCAGGCGGCAAGCAGGCGCCGGTAGCACGAGGCCACCATGCGCACGTCGGAAAAATCGCGCGCGATGGCCAGGTTGCCCAGCTCGATCTGGCGCGCGCCGCGCCGGAAGTGGCCGACGATCTTGGGGATCAGGAAGCTTTCGGTCTGGCCCGGGCCGGTATAGTTGAACGGGCGCGCGATCACGATCGGCAAGCGGTCCATCCACAGCCGCGCCATGTATTCCATTGCCAGCTTGCTGACCGCGTAATCGTTGGCCGGGCTGGGCGAGACGCTCTCGTCGATGACCTCGACGCTTGCATTGCCGTAGATATTGGCGGAAGAAGCCAGCAACACGCACTGCGGCCGGTGGCCGCAGCCGGCCAGGGCGGCCAGCAGGTTGCGCGTGCCCACCACGTTGACCTGGTAGATTTGCCCGGCGTCGCCATGTCCGACGAAGGCGATGCCGGCCAGGTGCGCCACCACGTCGGGCTGCACCTTGGCCACCATCTCGGCCACTGCGGCCTGGTCGAGCAGGTCGACCGCGAAGGTGTTGGCGGCGGCCGGTTCGCCCGGCAGCACGGTGCCGAACACCTGGTAGCCGGCCCGTTCCAGCTCTTGCTGCAGATAGTAGCCAGTGAAGCCGCGCAACCCGGTGACCAGGGCACGCTTGCCCGCACCCTCTTGCGGGCCGGCTTCGATGGCGTTCGGGTTCATGTCAGAACGAGAAGCCCTGTTCGTTACGGCGCAGGTCGGCGTCCACCATCATCTGGCACAGCTGCTCGAGGGTGGTTTCGGCCTGCCAGCCCAGCTCGCGGCGGGCCTTGGCGGCGTCGCCGATCAGCAGGTCGACCTCGGCCGGGCGGTAGAAGCGCGGCGACACCCGCACCAGCTCGCGGCCGGTCTTGCCGCACAAGCCGCGCTCGGCCTCACCGCTGCCGGTCCATTCGACCGTGATGCCGGCCCCCTTGAACGCCATGTTGACGAAGTCGCGCACGGTCTCGGTGCGGTTGGTGGCCAGCACGAAGGTGTCAGGCACGTCGGCCTGCAGGATGCGCCACATGCCTTCGACGTATTCGCGCGCGTAGCCCCAGTCGCGCTTGGCGTCGAGGTTGCCCAGTTCGATCACGTCCAGCTTGCCCAGCACGATCTTGGCCACGCTGTCGGTGATCTTGCGGGTGACGAATTCGCGCCCGCGCAGCGGCGACTCGTGGTTGAACAGGATGCCCGACGAGCCGAAAATGCCGTACGACTCGCGGTAGTTGACCGTCATCCAGTGCGCGTACAGCTTGGCCACGCCGTAGGGGCTGCGCGGGTAGAACGGGGTTGCCTCGACCTGCGGAATGGTCTGCACCTTGCCGAACATTTCGGAGGTCGATGCCTGGTAGAAGCGGATCGCCGGGTTGACGATGCGGATGGCTTCGAGCAGGTGGACCGCGCCCATGCCGGTGATCGACGCGGTGGCGATGGGTTGCTCGAACGACACGCCGACGAAGCTCTGGGCGGCCAGGTTGTACACCTCATCCGGTTCGGCAGTCTGGATCAGGCGCAGACTCGAGGACAGGTCGGTCAGGTCGTACTCGACCAGGGACAGGTTGGGGTGCGCGGCAATGCCGAGCTCTTCGATACGCCAGAAGTTGACCGAGCTGGACCGACGATAGGTGCCGGTCACGTGGTACCCTTTTTCCAGGAGCAGCTCTGCCAAATATGCGCCGTCCTGTCCGGTAATGCCGGTGATCAGGGCTCTCTTCGTTGTGTGCATGTTCGTGGTAATTCTAGGTGGTGATCGCGCAAGCCGGCGCGTTGATGCTGATAACCTGCCATTGTAACAGAGCCATTGCCCGCACCTTTGCACAAAAGAAAACGGTGACAGTGTGAGAACAATTTCTGACAATTATCCCGGCAAACGCGATCGAAACTCAGCCTCGAAACGAATTGTTACGTGAATTCAGGCGTTGCGGCAGGCGTGTTCACGATGATGTGACACGAGTCAACGCCGAGTGAAGACGGCCGAACTTTTGCAAGCCCGGCCGTAAATACGCTGCTTCAGCGCCCCGTGACAGCATCGACCACGCACAGCGCGGTCATGTTGACGATGCGGCGCACGGTGGCCGAGGGGGTGAGGATGTGGACCGGGCGCGCGCAGCCGAGCAGCACCGGGCCGACCGCGATGCCGTTGCCGGCGGCGGACTTGAGCAGGTTGTAGGCGATGTTGGCCGAGTCCAGGTTCGGCAGCACCAGCAGGTTGGCGTCGCCCCTGAGGGTCGAGTTCGGCATGGTGGTCAGGCGCAGCTTGGTGTCCAGCGCGGTGTCGCCGTGCATCTCGCCGTCCACCTCCAGCTCGGGCGCGCGCTGCTGGATCAGGGCCAGCGCCTCGCGCATCTTGCGCGCCGACTCGCTGCTCCCCGAGCCAAAGTTCGAGTGCGACAGCAGCGCCACGCGCGGGCGGATGCCCAGGCGTTCCAGCTCCTGCGAGGCCATCACGGTGATCTCGGCGATCTCGCAGGCGGTCGGGTTCTCGTTGACGTGGGTGTCCACCAGCGCCAGCTGGCGGTCCGGCGTGATCACGAAGTTTACCGCCGCGTACACCTTGGCGCCCTCGCGCTTGCCCAGGATCTGGTCGATGAAATTCAGGTGCAGGTGGGTCGCGCCGATGGTGCCGCAGATCATGCCGTCGGCGTCGCCCTTGTGCACCAACATCGCGCCGATCAGGGTGTGGCGGCGCCGCATTTCGAGCTTGGCCCAGTCCTGGGTCACGCCCTTCCTGCAGGTCATCTCGAAATAGGTCTGCCAGTAGTCGCGGTAGCGCTCGTCATGCTCGGGGCTGATCACGTCATAGTGTTTGCCTGCCTTCAGGCGCAGGCCAAAGCGTTCGATGCGCTGCTCCAGCACGCTGGGGCGGCCGACCAGGATCGGGCGCGCCAGGTTTTCGTCCACCACCACCTGCACCGCGCGCAGCACGCGCTCCTGCTCGCCCTCGGCGAACACGATGCGCTTGAGCTCGCGCGGGGCCTTCTTGGCGATCGCGAACAGCGGCTTCATGAAGCTGCCCGAACGGTACACCAGCTGCTCCAGGCTTTGCGCGTAGGCGGCCAGGTCGGCGATCGGGCGCGTGGCCACGCCGCCGTCCTGGGCGGCCTTGGCCACCGCCGGCGCGATATGGGTCAACAGGCGCGGGTCGAACGGCATCGGGATCAGGTATTCCGGACCGAACGACAGGTTGGAGATGCCGTAGGCCGAGGCCACCACGTCCGACTGCTCGGCGTGCGCCAGCTCGGCGATCGCGTGCACCACCGCGATTTCCATCTCGCGCGTGATGGTGGTCGCGCCGCAGTCGAGTGCGCCGCGGAACATGTACGGGAAGCACAGCACGTTGTTGACCTGGTTCGGGTAGTCCGAACGGCCGGTGGCGATGATCGCGTCGCTGCGCACCGCCTTGGCGTCTTCCGGCAGGATTTCCGGGGTCGGGTTGGCCAGCGCCAGGATCAGGGGATTGGGCGCCATGGTGGCGACCATCTCGGGCTTGAGCACGCCGCCGGCGGACAGGCCCAGGAAGATGTCGGCATCCGGGATGACCTCGGCCAGCGAACGCTTGTCGGTCGGCTGCGCGAAGCGCTCCTTGTCCGGGTCCATCAGCTCGGCGCGGCCCTTGTACACCACGCCGGCCAGGTCGGTGACCCAGATGTTCTCGAGCGGGAAGCCCAGGTCCACCAGCAGGTCCAGGCAGGCCAGCGCCGCGGCGCCCGCGCCCGAAACCACCAGCTTGCACTGTTTCAGGTCCTTGCCGACCACCTTCAGGCCGTTGAGGATGGCCGCGCCGACGATGATCGCGGTGCCGTGCTGGTCGTCGTGGAAGACCGGGATCTTCATCTTCTCGCGCAGCTTGCGCTCGATGTAGAAGCACTCGGGCGCCTTGATGTCTTCCAGGTTCACGCCGCCGAAGGTCGGCTCGAGCGAGGCGATGATGTCGACCAGCTTGTCCGGGTCGTTTTCGTTGATCTCGATGTCGAACACATCGATGTTGGCGAACTTCTTGAACAGTACGCCCTTGCCTTCCATGACCGGCTTGGAGGCCAGCGGGCCGATGTTACCCAGGCCCAGCACCGCGGTGCCGTTGCTGATCACCGCCACCAGGTTGCCGCGCGACGTGTATTTATACGACGCGGCCGGGTCCTTGACGATTTCTTCGCAGGGGGCGGCCACGCCCGGGGAGTAGGCCAGCGCGAGGTCGCGCTGGTTCAACAGCTGTTTGGTCGCCGTGACACTGATCTTGCCCGGCTGGGGAATCTGGTGATAGTCGAGCGCTGCAGCACGCAGTTGTTGACGTATTTCTTCTTTTTTGTCCAATGACGAATCCATGCTTTGCAGCCTTCCTGAACTGACGGGGAGACCTTTGATTTTAGCAGAGGCAAAGCACTCCGCACTCCTACGTATTTTTCCTTACTGCCCATCAACAACAAAAACTATTGATTCGATCCAAACAATCAATTTCATTTATTGATCGTCGTTCTCTATCATTCATTCCATACCGATTAACGCAGCAAATCACACCAGGAGAAACGCGATGACTACCCAGACCCAGTCCGTGACGATTCAAAACCTCGAAGCCGCCTTCGCCGGCGAATCGATGGCCCATATCAAATACCGCTACTTCGCCAAACTGGCCCGTGCGGCCGGCGCCATCGAAGTGGCCGAGGCGTTCGAAGCGACCGCCGACCAGGAAGTGGCGCACGCATTCGGCCACCTGGACCTGTTGTACCCGAAGGACAAGCTCACCCCTGCCAAGGCGCTCGAAATCGCGATCGAGGGCGAGACCTACGAGTACACCGAGATGTACCCGAAGTTCCGCCACCTGGCCGTGGAGGAAGGCAACGCCGCCGCAGTGGCCGAGTACGACGAGCAGATCGCCGAGTCGAAAGAGCACGCCGGGCAGTTCAAGCGCACGCTCGAAGTGGCCGCCAAGCGCTTCGCCGCGCTGGCCAGGGTGGAGGAACGCCACGCCAACCACTACCAGGCCGCGCTGGACAAGCTGAACGCCGCCTGAACGACAGCCCGAATTCAACATACATACAAGGAACACCATGAAGACCTACCAATGCATCGTATGCGGTTTCATCTATGACGAAGCGGCCGGCATGCCGGACGAAGGCATCGCGCCCGGCACCCGCTGGGACGACATCCCGGCCGACTGGGAATGCCCGGACTGCGGCGTGGCCAAGGCCGACTTCGAAATGGTCGAGATCTGAGATGGACGCCCCAATCATCATCGTCGGCGCGGGCATGGCCGCCTACAGCCTCGCGCGCGAGTTCCGCAAGCTGGACCAGGCCACGCCGCTGATGCTGGTCGCGGGCGACGCCGGCGCGGCGTACGCCAAGCCGATGCTGTCGAACGCCTTCGCGCTCGGCAAGGACGTGCCCCGGATCGTGTCGAACGACGCGGCCACGATGGCCACCACGCTCAAGGCCGAAGTGCTGACCCACACCCGGGTGCACGTCATCGACCCGGCCACGCGCACCATCGACACCGACCAGGGCAGCTTCGCCTACGGCAAGCTGGTGCTGGCCCTTGGCGCCGACCCGATCCGGCTGCCGCTGGCCGGCGACGGCGCGGGCGAGGTCCTCTCGGTCAACCACCTGGACGACTACCGCATGCTGCGCGAGCGCCTGGAGCAGGCCGGGCCCGGGGCGCGCGTGGCGATCATCGGCGCCGGCCTGATCGGCTGCGAATTTGCCGAAGACCTGGCCGCCGCGGGCTACCAGGTCACGTTGGTGGACCCGAACCCGCGCCCGCTGTCGGCACTGGCCGCGCCCACGCTGTCCGATGCGCTGGTGCGCTCATGGTCCGGGCAGCCGATCGGCCTGCGCCTGGGCACCACCGCCACCAGCGTCGTGCGCGGCCGCGCCGGGCTCGAACTGAAACTGGCCGATGGCGGCGTGGTGGATGCCGACGTGGTGCTGTCCGCGGTCGGGCTGCGCCCGTCGGTGGCGCTGGCGCAGCAGGCGGGCCTGGTCACCCGGCGCGGCATCGTGGTCGACAGCCTTGGCCAGACCAGCGCGCCGGGCGTCTATGCGCTGGGCGACTGCGCCGAGTACAGCGTGGGCGGGACCGCCGTGGTGATGCCGTACGTGGCGCCGATGATGGCCGCCGCGCGCGCCATCGCCGCCACGCTGGCCGGCACCCCGTCGGCCATCGCCCACCGGCAGGAGGCGGTGATCGTCAAGACGCCGAGCTGCAAACTGGCGCTGCTGCCGCCGCCGCCGGGCACACCCGGGGCGTGGATCAGCGTTGCGGACGGCGCGCGGATCGTGGCGCGCTTTCGCGACGAGGACGGCGTGCTGCGCGGCTTCGGGCTGTCGCAGCACACGCCGGCGCTGCGCGGCCAGCTGCTGTCCGAGCTGGGCAAGCGCGCGTAGCTAGCGTTCGCCGCGCGCGATCCGCAGCACCCGGCCGTGGTCGAAGTCGGACACGTACAGTGCATGGTCCGGGCCGAACACGAAGCCGAGCCCGGACGCCTGCCTGGAATCGAAGCCGGTCCCGATGACGGTGCCCTTGCCGTTCGCGCTGAAACGCAGCAGCGTGCTGCCGGACAGCACGTACAGGAACCGGCCGAAGCCGCCTGCGCCTTCGCCGAACACGATATAGGTGTTCAGGCCCGTTTCCAGACCGGATGCAAAGGTGCCGGCCGGTGTGCCGCTGCGGTTGTACACCCTGATCGTGCCATCGCTCAGGGCCACGAAGATACGGCTGTCCGGGTCGATCGCGATGCTGCCCGGCCGGCTGGGCGTTGCGAACAGCACGAATGGCGGGCCGCCCGCGCTGGCCAGCACCTGCGGCGCGTCATCCGAAAAGATGAGCCGGCCGCTGCGGTCGAACTTCATGTCGTCCACATCGCTGAAGCCGGCATCGAACAGCACGGCCGACGAGCCATCCGGGAAAATCGCCGCGAGGATGCCGTTCCCGCCCACCAGGACCGAGCGCTTGACGCGGCTGATGCGGCCGCACGCATCGAACAACACCGCATCCGGATCCTGTTGCGGGGGCCCGAACGGCGCCGACGTGCCGCCTGCGGGCGGAACGCGCCGGATCCGGTCCACACTGCCGCTCTGGCCCACGTACAGCGTGCCGTCGGGCGCGAAGGTCAACTTTTCCGGCCCTGGCACGCAGGCGTAACCCGCGATGTGAAAGCCGCGTATCACCCGCGGCAAGCCTGGCGCAGGCGACGCCTGGCCGGTCAGCCAACCCGATTCGTTTTTCATGTCCGGCTCCCCCGAAATGGATCGATGCATGCGTCATCTTAGGAGCGGTGCGCGGCGGGCCCATGCGTGCCATCAAGCGGACACGACCGTGCTCGGCCGAAACAGCGGACGATGCCAAGGTACAATCGACCCATGCTTTCCGAATTCGACCTCATCAAGCAATACTTCACCCGGGCAAGCGGTGGGCGTGCCGTGCTCGGCATCGGCGACGACTGCGCCCTGCTCGCCCCGGCTGCCGGCATGCAGTTGGCGGTGTCCACCGACATGCTGGTCGAGGACCGCCACTTCTTTGCCGGCGCCGACGCGCGCAAGCTGGGTCACAAGAGCCTTGCAGTGAACCTGTCCGACCTGGCCGCGATGGGCGCGCGCCCGCTGGCGTTCACGCTGGCGCTGTCGCTGCCCCAGGCCAACCGCGAGTGGCTGGCCGGCTTCTCCGAAGGACTGTTCGCGCTGGCCGACGCGCATAGATGCGAACTGGTGGGCGGCGACACCACGCGCGGGCCGCTCAACATCTGCATCACGGTATTCGGCGAGATCGAACCGGGCCACGCCTTGCGGCGCGACGCCGCGCGCGCGGACGACGACATCTGGATTTCCGGGACGCTGGGCGACGCCCGGCTCGCGCTGGCCGCATACCGCCACGAGCTGACGCTGGACGAGGGCAGCCTGGCGCAGGCGGCCACGCGCATGCACACGCCGGTGCCGCGCGTGGCGCTCGGGCGCGCGCTCGCGCAGGCGCGGCTTGCGCACGCGGCGCTCGACATTTCGGATGGGCTGGTCGGCGACCTTGGGCACATCCTCGCCGCGTCGCGCGTCGGCGCCACGCTCGACCTGGACGCGCTGCCCGCCGGGGCGGCATTGGCGCGGCAGGACGTGGCGCTGCGGCGCCGGTTCACGGCGGCCGGAGGCGACGATTACGAGTTGTGCTTTACCGCGGCGCCGGCGCAGCGCGAGGCGATCGTTGCTGCCGGTCGCGCGACTGGCACGCCGGTCACGCGGGTTGGCCGGATCGAGGCAGAGCCGGGGCTGCGCATGGTCGATGCGAACGGGGCGTCGCTCGATTTAGGGCTGGCCGGCTGGGACCACTTCACATCGTAGGGTGGGCGGGTCTCCCGCCCACGCGTTCCACCATCGCATGCGCCGCCTGGACGCGTGGGCAGGAGACCTGCCCACCCTACGTTTTCAGCGCTCGCTCGGCGCCGGACCGGGCCCCGTGCGCGGCTCCTTGCGGTCGTCGTACGGCCCGTGCTGCAGCCAGTAGTGGCGAAACGCCAGCCGCACGTTGTCGCGCAGCTGGTCGTCGTCCCACGGCTTGGTATAGAAGCGGTAGATCGCGCCGCGATTGATCGATTCGAGCACCGTGCCCACTTCGGTGTAACCGGACAGGATGATGCGGATCGTGTCCGGGTACATCTCCTTGACCCGGCTGAGGAATTCGGTACCGCTCATCACCGGCATGCGCTGGTCGCACAGGATCACCTGCACGTTGTGCAGCGCCAGCAGCTCGAAGCCCTCGGCCGGAGAGGACGCGGTCAGCACGCGGTAGTTGTCGCGCCTGAACAGGCGGTGCAGCGACGCGAGCACATTGACGTCGTCGTCCACCACCAGCAGCGTCTGCATATTGCGCTCGTCACTGGCTGGCGCATCCGGCTGGCTGCGGTTCTCCTGCACCATCTGCGCCAGCTCGGCGGGCGGCAGCGAGCGCGAGAAATGGAAGCCCTGGATCTCGTCGCAGCGGTGGCGCCGCAGGTACGCCATCTGCGCGCGCGACTCGACCCCTTCCGCGATCACCAGCATGTGCAGGCTATGCGCCATGCTGATGATGGCCTGCGCGATGGCCGCGTCGTCGGGATTGGTGATGATGTCGCGGACAAAGGCGATGTCGATCTTGAGCTTGTCGATCGGGAAGCGCTTGAGGTAGGCAAGGCTGGAGTAGCCGGTGCCGAAGTCGTCGATCGCGATCCGGATGCCGAGCAGCTTCAGGCTCGCCAGCACCTCGATGGTCTGCTCGGCGTTGGACATCAGCGCGCTCTCGGTCAGCTCCAGTTCCAGCAAGCCCGGCTCCACGCCGTGGCGCTCGATCGCGGCCCGCACCACCTTCTCCAGGTCGCCCTCGACGAACTGGCGACTGGACACGTTGACCGCCACCCTCAGGTCGCGCACGCCCTGCGCGTTCCACTCGGCGACCTGGCGGCACGCCTCGTCGATGATCCATTCGCCGACGCGCACCACCAGCCCGGTCTCTTCCATGACCGGCACGAATTCGGCCGGGTACACCAACCCGAAGCCAGGGCGGTTCCAGCGCAGCAGTGCCTCCACGCCGGACACGCGGCCCGTGTTCAGGTCCATCTTGGGCTGGTAGTGCAGCACGAACTGGCCCTCTTCCAGCGCGCCGCGCAGCGCCAGCTCCAGGTCGAGCCGCGCCAGCACCTGCACGTTCATGCCGGCGGTGAAGAAGCGGTAGCCGTCGCGCCCCGCCTCGCGCGCGCGCACCATCGCGGTGTCGGCGTAGCGCACCAGGGTGCCCGGGTCGGTGGCGTCGTCCGGGTACATGGCAATGCCGATGCTGGCGGTGAGCGCGGCGTGCTGCCCGTGCAGGTCGAACGGCGCGCGCAGCGCCTCGCGCACCTCGTTGGCCACCTGCGCCGCTTCCTGCTGCTCGCGCGCCATGGTCAGGATCAGCGCGAATTCGTCGCCGCCCAGGCGACCGACCGTGTCGCGCAGGCGCACGCAGCGCACCAGGCGCGTGCTGAACTGGCGCAGCAGCTCGTCGCCCAGCGCGGGACCGAGCGAGTCGTTGATCATCTTGAAGCGGTCCAGCGAAATGAACAGCACCGCCACGCGCCAGTGCTTGTCGCGCGCCAGTTCAATTGCATCGCGCAGGTTCTGGAAGAACAGGCTGCGGTTGGGCAGGCCGGTCAGCCCGTCGTAATGCGCCAGGTGCTTGAGCCGCTGCTGCGCCTGCAGCCGCTCGCTGATGTCGCGCGCGACCGCGATCAGCATGCGGCCGTGGCCGTCCGCCAGCCGCTGCCAGCCGATCTCCACCGGCACCGCGCCCTGACCGCCGGCGCGCAGCAGGTCGGTCTCGACCACGTCGTGCTCGCGCGGGGTGCCGTCATCGGCCAGCAGGCGCTCGAGCTGCTCTCTGGTGGCCAGCCCCAGCGCGACCGGGTCGATGCGCAGCAGCGCCTCGCGCGAAAAGCCGAGCATGCGGCAGGCGCCGTCCGAGACGTCCACCATCGCCATGCGCTCCGCGTCGATCAGGAAGATCGCATCGGCGGTGGCGTCCATTGCGCCGCGAAAGCGCGCCAGCTCGGCGGTGCGCTCGCGCACGGTCTGTTCCAGTTGCGCGCCATGCTCGCTCGACTCGCGATGCAGCAGGCGTACCTCGAGCAGGTTGCGGATGCGCGCCAGCACCTCGACCGTGTCGAACGGCTTGCTGATGAAGTCGCGCGCGCCGGCCTTGAGCGCGGCCAGCTTCTTGTCCGGCTCGGCCGTGACCACCAGCACCGGCAGCCAGGCGCCCTGCTCGATCGGCGCCAGCTGCTCCATCACCTCGAAGCCATCCATGCCCGGCATGTGCAGGTCCAGGATGATGAGGTCGTAGTGGTTGGCGCGGTGCAGGTCGGCGACCTGGCGCGGGTCGCTGCAGTTGTCGACGTTTTCGTAGCCGGTGGTCGTGAGCAGGTAGTCGAGCAGCTGGATGTTGACCGCCTGGTCGTCCACCACCAGGATGCGCGCGCGCCGGATGTCTTCCTGCGTGATCATGCGGCGCCCTCCCCGGCGTGCCGCGCGCGGACGTGTTCAAGGGTACGGTCGATGGCTTCGTTGAACATGACGATGTCGATCGGTTTGGTCAGGTAGCGGAAAAACCCGGCGCCCATGCCGCGCTCGACGTCGCGTGGCATGGCGTTGGCGGTCAGCGCAATGACCGGAATGGCGGCCGTATCGGGCGTCTCGCGCAGCACGCGCAAGGCCTCCACGCCGCTCATGCCGGGCAGGTTGATATCCATGAGGATGAGTTCGGGATGGTGCGCGCGCGCCAGCTCGATCCCCAGCCGCGCATCCGGCGCCGACAGCAGGCGCAGGTCGGCGCGCAGGCGCACGAGCTCCTCCACCAGCTTCAGGTTGGCCGGGTTGTCCTCGACGTACAGCAGCAGGTGCGCCGCGTCCACGGACGCATCGTGCGAAGCGGCCGGCTGCCAGGCGGGTTCGGGCGCGTTCAGCGTCGCCGGCGCGGCCGACGCCAGCGCGATCGAGAACACGCTGCCCACGCCGGGACTGCTGGTCACGCCGATCTCGCCGCCCATCAGCTCGACCAGCCGGCGCGTGACGACCAGGCCGATGCCGGTGCCCTCCTGGGTACTGTTCTCCTGCCCCAGCCGGTTGAACGGCTGGAACAGCGCGTCGATCTGGTCCTGGCGCAGGCCCATGCCGGTGTCCTGCACCGACAGCCGCAGCCGCCCGGACGGATCCGGCGCGCATGCCAGCACCACCGCCCCGCCCTCGCGGTTGTACTTGACCGCGTTGGAGAGCAGGTTGAGCAGCACCTGCTTCAGGCGCGTGCGGTCGGCGCGCACCACGGCGAGCGTATGGTCCGGGAACAGCACGCGGATGCCGCGCTTGTGCGCCTGCGCCTCGATCATGCTGCGGCACTCGGCGAGCACGTCGTCGATGCCGACCGGCTCCATCGACAGCGTGACCGCGCCCGATTCGATCTTGGCCAGGTCGAGGATTTCGTTGATCAGGGTGAGCAGGTGGCGCCCGGCCTTGACGATGTGGTCGGCGAACTCGCGCTTTTGCTCGTCGCTGGCCGGCAGCGCGTCCGAGTTCAGGATCTGGGCAAAGCCAAGGATCGCATTGAGCGGCGTGCGCAGCTCGTGGCTCATCGACGACAGGAACGCGGACTTGGCCTGGTTGGCCTTGCGCGCCTCCTCGATTGCGCGCACCAGCTCCTGGTTGGCCAGCTCCAGCTGCAAAGTGCGCTCGTGCACGCGCTCTTCCAGCTCCTCGTTCAGCCGCATCACCTCCTGCTGGGCGCGGGCGCGCTCCTGCGCCTCGTGCGCGATCTCCTGGTTCGAGCGTTCCAGCGCCAGCGTGCGCTGCTCGATCTCGCCGAGCATGGCGTTGAACGAGTCCGCCAGGTCGGCCGCTTCGTCCTTGCTGATACGCTGTGCGCGGCGCGAGTAGTCGCGCGTGGCCACCACGTCGCGCGCGATCCCGGTGATGGCCACGATCGGCGCCGTGATCACGCGCCCGATGCGGCGCACCACCAGCCACGACGTGGCCAGCGCCAGCAGGGTGACGCCGGCCGCGATCAGCAGGTAGTCGACGATGCGCTGCAGCAGCCGGTTCTCGGCGCGCAAGTACACCGTGCCGAGCAGTTCGCCGTTGTCGACGATGGGCTCGGCCAGCACCAGGTAGCGGCCCTGCGCGCGCGGCTTGCCGGCCTCGGGACGGGGCGGGAATTCGGCCGGCTCGCCGGGCGCCACGTAGGACGCGACCAGCTTGCCGGCGGCATTGTAGATCGCGCCGGCGCGCACCAGCGGCCGGGCGCGCAGCAGCGCCAGGTTCTCCTGCGCCAGCCGCGCATCATCGAAGTTGAGCGCGGCGGCGGTCATCCGGCCAAGCAGCTCGGCCTGGGTCACCAGGTCCGACTTGAGCGCGTGCTGGTAGCTGCGCAAGTCGTAACCGATCACGGTGCCAACCGAAACCAGGGTCGCGGCAAGAGTGGTGGACATCACGACCGCCATCAGCTTGGTGCGGATCGAACGCAGCCGGATCACAGCCGTGCCGGCCGCTGGCATGCAGAACTTGGGTGCGGCATCGCGGGTCGGGTTGATGGTTGGAAAATGCCTTCGGTGCAGGCGATTGCAGGATAGCAGCATGCGTACCCGGCATGGCGCACGGAACACTTGCGACAACTGATCCTAGTCAATACGCGCGGCACGCGGCCATGGCATGTGGGAGGATGCACATGAATGTTTGCAACACCCATTGACGGCGCTGCGCGCTAGAATGGCCCTTATGCGCGGCGTGCGCGCCGGACCAGCATAGACCAAAGGAGACGAATGTGAGCACTGACATGATCGACCTGGCCACCCGGGTAGGCCGGGCGCTGGAAGCCAAACGGCTGATGCTGGCGACAGCCGAATCCTGCACCGGCGGCGGCGTGGCGCAGGCCATCACCGAGATCGCCGGGTCCACCGGCTGGTTCGACGCCGGTTTCGTCACCTATTCCAACGCTTCCAAGACCGGCATGCTGGACGTGCCGGCCGCGCTGATCGCGCAGTTCGGCTCGGTGAGCGAGGAAGTGGCCGCGGCGATGGCCGAAGGGGCGCTGGCCAACAGCAATGCCGACGTCGCCGTCTCGACCACCGGCATCGCCGGGCCCACCGGCGCGGTGCCCGGCAAACCCGTGGGCACGGTATGCTTCGGCTGGTCGCGCGGCGACACCACCTACACCGAACGGCTGGTATTTGCGGGCGACCGCCACGCGGTGCGCGAGCAGACCGTCGCGCACGCGCTGCAGGGACTGCTGCGCTTCATCGAATAACCCGGTGCGCCGCGCCGGGATGAGATTGGCTTTCGTGCTCGCCGCGGCCAGCGTGGCCGCCGGCGCGCACGCGGCCCCGGCGCTGACCGTGTATGCGGCCGGCGACATCGCGCGCTGCCCGCACCCGGACACCCGCTTTTCCGGCGCCGCCGAGACCGCCGCCGTGGTCGCCGCGGGGCTGGCGGCCGACCCTGGCGCGGTGGTGCTCACGCTGGGCGACCACACCTACCCGCGCGGCCGGCCCGAGGAATACACCGCCTGCTACGGCCCGACCTGGGGCCGGTTTCGTGACCGCACCTATCCGGCGCCGGGCAACCGCGAGTACGCCACCGCGCGCGGCAAGCCCTACTTCGACTATTTCGGCCAACGCGCAGGACGCGGTTACTACAGCTTCGACCTGGGCGGCTGGCACCTCGTTTCCCTCGACAGCGACCTGTCCGGCGCGGCCATGGCGGCGCAGCTGGCGTGGCTGCGCGACGACCTGACCGCCCATCCGGCCCGCTGCACGCTCGCCTATTGGCATCACCCGCTGTATAGTTCTGGCGGGCACGGAAATGTTGCCGTAATGCACGACGCCTGGAACCTGCTGTACAAGGCCGGTGCCGAGCTCGTGCTGTCCGGGCATGACCACGACTACGAGCGCTTTGCGCCGCAGGACGCCGATGGCCGCCTGGACCAGGCGCGGGGCATCCGCCAGTTCGTGGTCGGCACCGGGGGCGCGTTTGCGACGCCGTTCCTGTGGCCGGTCGCCAACAGCCAGTTCCGCGAGAACAACCGCTACGGCGTGCTGCGCCTGCGGCTGTTTGACGGCGGCTACGAATGGCGGTTCATGCCGGTGGCCGGCACGCAGGAACAGGGCCCGGAGCCGGACCACGGCAGCGGCACCTGCCACTAGGGGGCGGGGAAGAATAACGATTGGAGCATTGGATGCAAAACACGGTTCACTTCATCTTGCAGGGCAAGGGCGGCATCGGCAAGACCCTGGTCTCGACCATCCTGGCGCAATGGCTGGCGCAAAAGGACGACAAGCCGCTGCGCTGCTTCGACACCGACCAGGAAAACCCGACCTTCTCGCGCTACAAGGCGATGAACGTGAAACATGTGCCGGTGATGACCGACACCCGCACCATCGATCCCAAGCGTTTCGACGCGCTGATGATCGACATCCTCGAGGAAGACGGCAACTGCGTGATCGACAACGGCGCCAACAGCTTCACGCCGCTGATGGCCTACTTGCTGGAGAACGACTGCTTCGCGATGCTGGAGGAAGCCGGGCGCAAGGTCTACATCCACACCATCGTCGGCGGCGGCGACACGCTGCACGACACCGCCACCGGCTTTGCCGCCACCGCGAAAGCCACGCACGTGCCGCTGGTGCTGTGGGAGAACGAGCACTTCGGCCGCCTGGCTTCGCCCAGCGGGAAGGTGTTCACCGAATCGCAGACCTACCTGGAGCATGCGGCGCGCGTGCGCGGCCGGGTGGTGCTCACCGCGCGCAACCCGGACACCTTCGGCGCCGACATCAAAAAGATGAACATGGGCCGCCTGACGCTGGACGAAGTGCGCGCGAGCGACCGCTTCAACGTGATGGAGAAGCAGCGCATCAAGGTCGTGTTCCGCGACCTGTTCGAGCAGCTCGACAAGGTCAACTGGTAAGCCGCCATGGACCAGCAAAAACTGCGCACCCTCGTGTTCGAAAAGACCGGCGTGAAGATCGACGTCGACGATCCCGTGTTCGCGCTGGTGGCGCTGAACGAGGCGGTGCTGGAGGAAGCGGTCGAGCGCCACGTGGCGCTGTTGAACGAGGCCAGCGACGAACTGGCCGCGCAGCTGTCGGTGCTGCCGGGCCGGCCGGCCGTCGCCGCCCCCGCTCCCGCGTCCGGCATCGACAAGCGCCACGCGCTGATGCTGGCCGGCGGCGCCGCGGTGCTCGCGGCCGTGCTGGTGCTGGCCGGCCAGGCGCTGTTCTTGCGCAGCGCGCCACTGCCTGCCGTGGTGCAGGCGAAGGAACTCACGCCCGAACAAACCGCGGCGATCGCCAGGGGCGAGAAGCTGGCGAAGATCGTCGAGAAGCTCGACCGCAAGACCAGGAGCGCCATCGAGGCCGAGATGCAGAAACCCTAGCGCGGCCGCCAAGCCGCATTGGAGCGCGACATGAAGCCACGCTTGCTGTTTGCCGTTTCCACCCTGCTGGCCGCGCTCGGCGGCCCCGCCCCCGCGGCCGACGCCCCCGCCCCGCCTGCCGCAGCCGCCGTCCACATCGACTACCAGAAGACGGTGCTGCCCAACGGGCTCGAGGTGATCCTGGTCGAGGACCACCGCCTGCCCATCGTCGCCGTCAACATCTGGTACCACGTCGGCCCCGCCAACGAAGCGCCGGGCCTGACCGGCTTTGCGCACCTGTTCGAGCACATGATGTTCGCCGGGACGAAGCACGTGCCGCGCGGCGAAGCCGATCGCCTGCTCGAAGGCGCGGGCGCGACCGACAGCAACGGCAGCACCGACTTCGACCGCACCAACTACTACGACACGGTGCCGTCCAACCAACTGGAGCTGGCCCTGTGGGTGCATGCCGACCGCATGGGCTACCTGCTCGACGTGCTGGACCAGCAGGCGCTGTCGAACCAGCAGGACGTGGTGCGCAACGAGCGGCGCCAGAGCATCGAGAACCAGCCCTACGGCATCGTCGAGGAGGCGCTGTACCACACGCTGTTCCCGAAGGAGCACCCGTACTATGCCTCGGTGATGGGCTCGCACGCCGACATCCAGAGTGCCAGGCTGGCCGACGTGCGCGCTTTCTTCACCCGCTACTACGGACCGAACAACGCCAGCATCGTGATCGCCGGCGACATCGACAAGGCCAGGACGCTCGCGCTGGTGCGCAAGTACTTCGGCGGCTTCAAGCGCAGCGCGCCGGTGCTGCACCCGAAGGTGGTCACGCCGCCGATCACGCGCGAGCGCCGCGTGGTGGTGCCGGACCGGATCGAACTGCCGCGCGTGTTCATGGGCTGGCTCACGCCGCCGGCCTACCAGAACGGCGACGCCGAGCTCGAAGTGCTGGCGCAGATCCTCGCCGGCGGCAAGTCGAGCCGGCTGTACAAGTCGCTGGTGTACGAGCGCCAGATCGCGCAGGACGCCAACGCCGCGCAGAACTCCTACGCGCTCACCTCCACCTTCGTGATCGACGTGACCGCCCGGCCGGGCCACACGCTCAAGGAGATCGAGGACGCGGTGGACGCCGAACTGGCGGCGCTGCGCGACTTCGGCCCGTCCGAGCGCGAGGTCGAGCGTGCGAGGAGCACCATCGAAACGCGCAAGCTGGCCAGCATCGAAAAGCTGGGCGACAATGGCCTGGCGAACCTGGTCAACCGCTACAACCAGTACCTTGGAGACCCCGGCTACCTGCAAAAGGATCTGGAGCGCCTGCGCCGTGTCCGCGCCCAGGATGTGCAGCGCGCCGCGCGCGCCTGGCTGCAGCAAGGCACGCGCGCGGTGATCGAGGGCGTGCCCGGGCGCCAGCAGCTGCCGCCCGACGTGGCGGCGCCACCAGCCAAAGCCGGCAAGACCACGACGGCCGGCATCAACCGCGACGAGGCGTGGCGCTACAAGGCGCCCAAGGCTGGCCCGGCTCCCCGCTTGACGCTGCCGCGCGCCGATGTGTTCCAGCTCGCGAACGGCTTGAGCGTCATCCACCAGTACAACCCGGCGCTGCCGCTGGTGGCCGCACGGCTGGTGGTGGCGAGCGGCACCGACGCGAACCCGGACGACGAGCCGGGGCTGGCGAGCTTCACCGCCGCCATGCTGGACGAAGGCACAGCCACGCGCAGCGCACCGCAGATCGCGGACGAGGTGGCGCAACTGGGCGCCTTCCTCCACACGGACAGCAATGCGGACGCGTCCTTCGTGTCGGTGTTTTCGCTGCGGTCCAAGTTCGCGCAGGCGCTCGACCTGCTGGCCGACGTGGCGCTGAACCCGGCGTTCCCAACGGCCGAAGTGGAACGGCAGCGCGCCAGCCGTCTCGCCGAGCTGGTGCAGCAGCGCGACGAGCCCGAGGCGGTGGCCGCAGTGGCGGCGGCCGGTGCGCTGTACGGCGCCGATCACCCGTACGGCTACGGTCGGCTCGGCACCGAAGCGGCGACCCGTACGGCCACGCGCGAGGACCTGCTCGGCTTCTGGCGCAGCCATTACGCGCCGGCGAACGCCGCGCTGGTGGTGGCGGGCGACATCACGCGCGACGAACTGAAGGCGCTGGCCGAAGCGAAGCTGGCGGCGTGGCCGCGCGCGGCATCGCAATCGAGCGCACCGGGCATGCCAAAGACCACGCGCGCGCGCCTCGTCCTGGTGGACAAGCCCGGCGCGGCGCAGACGGCACTGCGCGTGACCGCGATTGCCGCCGAGCGCAGCACGCCCGACTATCCGGCGCTGGAAGTGATGAACGCGGCGCTCGGCGGCCTGTTCTCGAGCCGCATCAACAACAACCTGCGCGAACAGAAGGGCTACAGCTACGGCATGTTCTCGCAGTTCCGCTACGACCGCACGCCCGGCCCGTTCTCGATCGCGGGCAGCGTGCGAACGGACGTGACGGGACCATCGGTGTCAGAGATCTTCAAGGAAGTGGCGCGCATGCGCGACGAGCCGATGGCAGGCACGGAGTTGGCTGGCGCCCGCAACTCGCAGATCCTGTCGCTGCCCGTACAGTTCGAAACCAACGAAAGCATCGGCGCCAGCCTGGCGGACCTGTTCGTGTTCGGCCTGCCCGCCGACTACTACCAGCAGCTGCCGGCACGTTACGCGGCCGTCACGGCGCAGCAGGCGCAGCAAGCTGCGCGAAAGTACCTGGTGCCAGAAAAAATGGTGGTGGTGGCGGTGGGCGACCGCGCGAAGATCGCGCCGCAGCTCGATGCGCTCAAGCTGGGCGCGCCGGAACTGCGCGACAGCGACGGGCAGTCGCTTCCTTAACGCTGCTGGCCCTCGAGGTCGGCGATCAGCTGTTTCATCTCGCCGATTTCCTTCTTCTGGGTCGCGATGATGCCGTCCGCCAGCTTGCGCACGCGCGGGTCGCTGATACGTGCGCGGCTGCTGGTCAGGATCGCGATCGAGTGGTGCGGGATCATCGCGCGCATGTACGACACGTCATCCACCGTGCTTTGGCTACGCACCAGATACAGCGCGACGGCGAAGGCCAGCGCGCTGCCGGCCAGGATCATCAGGTTCGTCGACTTATCCGGATACATCTTCCACATGAACACGAGCATCAGGACAGACATCACCGCGCCCATCACCACCGCCATCCAGGCACGGGTCTGGCTGAAGAAAATGTGGTCGGCCTGGTACGTGTTGAGGTACATGAGCCCGAACATGACGACTGTCGAGGTGGCGGTCATCAAGGCGTGCTTGCGGTAGGGCGACATTGCGCCTGCTTGGCCGTGGTGGTGTTCCATGGCTTTCTCCGGGAGGCTGTGGCGTGCGTGTCACCATAACGTGCCCGTCCTGCCGCGTCGGTGCGCGAAACCACATTTGTCATACCAGAGCTGGATGACGTACTTTGCGGTGGGCGGGAAGCTGACCGAAGCCTGCGCCTGGATGATAAGCTTTGTCAAAAACATAGGTAATGCGCACCGCCGGCGTTTGTTCCACGACCTGTTAAACCAGAAGTATTCCAATTGAAATTCCTGCTGATCGAAGACCACGCCCTGTATCGGCGTGGGTTGCTTTTCCTGCTCGAGCAACTCCCCGGAGAACATCAGTTCCTCGAGTCCGACAACTGCGAAGACGCCATCTCCAAGGCATCCGTCCACCCGGACATTAGCCTCATCCTGCTGGATCTCGCTTTGCCGGGGATGAACGGACTGGATGGCTTGCTGCGGCTTCGCAGCCTTTGCCCGACAACGCCAATCGTGCTGCTGTCGGCCAATGACAACTCCAGGCTCATTGTCGATGGCATGCGACGGGGTGCACAGGGTTTCATTCCCAAGTCGTCCAGCCCGGAAGTGATGACAGCGGCGTTGCAAGTGGTCCTTGCGGGCGGCACATATGTTCCGCTCCAGGGAGTGCTGCGCGACTCGCCATCCCTGAACGAGTCCCGCAGCCTCACCGGGCGGCAGCGTGAAGTCCTGGCCTTGATTGCCAGGGATTACTCGAACAAGGAGATCGCCATGCAACTCGGCATGCGGGTCAACACGGTGCGGGTGCATGTGGCGGCGATCCTGGATGCCTTGAACGTCGCTAACCGCGTGGAAGCGGCCCGTATGGCGGCGGCGCTGGGATTGTCAAGCGATGCCCGGTAAGCCGATACCCGCGACCACGCTCCAGGGGCAGCTCGAAGCCGAGAAGATCGAGGTACTGTTCCGCAATACATCGTTTGCCCTGATTACTAACCTATTGCTGTCCGCCGGGCTGGTCTGGGTATTGTGGAATGTCGCCGAACGGAACACCCTGATCGCCTGGTGGGCGGCCATCATTGTCCTGGTGATCGCCCGACTGGGTTTACTGGTGTGCTACCGGCGCCGGGCGGTGACCGGTACGCGGCCCTGGCACATCTACTTGACGGTGGCAACCATGCTTGCCGGGGCAGCGTGGGGAGCGGCCGGAACACTGTTCTTCAATCCTGATTCGACGATTGCCCTCATCTTCATCACCATCACCCTGGCTGGCATTACCGCGGGGTCGGTCGCCAGCTATTCTTCCTGGCGTCCCGCCCAATACGCCGCTATCCCCACTGGCCTGCCAATTGCATTGAGTTACCTGATGGCGGGCGGGGATTTCTGGATCATGGGGCTGATGTGCATACTGTACCTCTTCAATGTCCTGGCATCGGCACGCCAGGTTTCGCGCGTGTTGGACGAGTCGATTCGATTGCGGATCGAGAAGCAGGGACTGGTGCGGCAATTGCAGGATGAAAAAAAGGCCGCGGACCAAGCCCGGATGCGGGCGGAGGAAGCCAATCTCGCCAAGTCGAAATTCCTGGCTGCCGCCAACCATGACCTGCGCCAACCCCTGCATGCGGTGAACCTGTTTGTCGAGGCATTGCGGCACGCACCAGACGCGGCACGGGCCGGCGAGATCCTGGAACACCTGCAGGCATCAACCCAGTCGCTGGAGGGACTGCTCAATGAACTGCTCGACATTTCCAAGCTGGAAGCGGGGCTCTTCAAGCCCCAGGTCAGCGTGCTCCGCCTTCAGGATATGTTCGATGGCCTGGAGCGGGAACTGCGGCCGGTGGCCGAGGAAAAGGGCATCGAGCTGGGGTTTGTCGCGAGCCGTCTGGCCATCTTGAGCGACCCGCAGATGTTGGGGCGCGTGCTGCGCAACATCATCACCAATGCCATCCGTTACACCGACCGCGGGGCAGTGCTGGTTGGGGCAAGGCGCAAAAGGGATGGCGTGGCCATCGCCGTCTATGACACCGGAAAGGGAATCGCGCCAGAACATCACCAGGCCATCTTCCGCGAGTTTTACCAGCTCGAGAATCCCGAGCGGGATCGCCGCAAGGGCCTGGGACTGGGGCTCGCGATCGTGGAACGGCTTTGCCGCATTCTCGACCATCCCCTGGCGCTTCGTTCCGCGCCCGGACGCGGCACCGCTTTTTTTGTCCAGGCGCCCCTCGCAGCTGAAGGAACAAGGCTTCTTGAAACAAACGAGGAAGATTCCCCTGCCGAGCTGGAAGGCTGGTCGGTTCTTGTCATCGACGACGAAGCGGTCATCCGCCACGCGATGGCAGAGGTGCTGGGCGGCTGGGGCTGTCGAACGCTGACCGCCGAAAGCGCCGAGGAAGCGCTGGCCATGATCGAGCGCGAGGGCGTTGTGCCGGATGTGATCATTGCCGATTACCGGCTGCGAGAAGGGCACACGGGAAGCGAGGCGATAGCCCGCGTGCGCAAGGCGATTGGATCGCACATCCCTGCCCTGATCCTGACAGGAGACACGGCACCGGAGCGACTGCGGGAAGCCAGCGCCAGCGAGTGCTTTTTGTTGCACAAGCCGGTACATCCGGGCCGATTGAAATCTGCACTCACCCGCTTGCAGGAGCTGGTCCACGAGCAGGGCCTGTAACGCCACTTGGCCCATATCCAGGGCGCCTGCTTCCGGTGCCGGGCTGCCGTCAACCCGGCGTTTCCAGTGGCCCGGCGCGCGCCGTTGGAACTAGTCCTTGGCCTAGTCCTGCCTAGTCCCGCGCGTTATTTATCCCGGTAAAGATCGTCGCTATACTCCGCCGCTCCAAGGCCGATGCCCTCGCGGTGGTCTGAGCGCGAGAGCTTGCGCCGCGAACTGGCGGCAACTGCGGCACAAGCCGCATGCATCGCGTAACGACATCCACAACAAAGGGAAAGCCTCACATGTTCCATTCATTGCCTCGGCGCGCATCCACCGCGAGTGCGCTCGTTCTCGCCGGCTTGTTGCAGGCCTGCGGCAGCGACGTCGCAGACTCCAGCCCGGTCGGCACCGCCGTTTCCAAGCCGGCGGTCGTCGGTTTCGTCAGCTTCGATCAGCCGATGCAGAACGCGAGCGCCAGCGTCATCGATTCTGCGAACCCGGCGGCGGCGCAATCGCTCGGCGCCACCAATGCCAACGGCATGTTCACGGGAGCGGGGCTGAAGGCAGGCGGTAATTACCGGATCACGTCGAAAGGCGGAACGCTCCCGGACGGAACGCCCCTCAACGGGACGATGGCGGCAGAGGTGCGCAACTACAGCGGCGGGGCGGTTTACCTCACGCCGCTCACGACGCTGGCCAGCCGGTACCTGGCGGCACATCCGGAGCTGGATTTGCCCAAGGCAGAGGCAGCCGTGCGGCGCTTCCTGGGTTTGCCGGAGAACCGCGACCTGGGCGCAGGATCGAGCGCCAGCACGCCCGAGTTCTCTTACAGCAAATTTATCGCGGCCATGGGTGATGCCGGCATGGACCGTTTCATCGATTCCCTGGTCGCCAACATGGATGCGACTCCCGCCACCACGGTCAGCTTCGCGGCCGGCCCGTTGCTGCAGAGCGGAAGCGGCGCCATCGCCACCTACGTCGGCAGTGCACTCGTCGAGGGCGCGCTGAACGAATTGGGTGGGATGGCCGTATCGTCCGCACTATCGGGACTCGGCCTTGGGGACCAGACCGGCGCGCAGATTGGGCAGATCAACGAGCAACTGAGAGCCATCCAGAATCAGCTCAGGGACATGCAGACCCAGCTCAGCAACGTGCAGTTGGTGACGAGCCGGATCGCAACGGACCTGAAGATGGCGCAATACAACGATGGCGTATCGACCCTCGGCCCCTTGCTGCAAACCGTGCAGGCGCTCACCACGGAGCTGACGGCGCTTGTCAACGAAAGCGACGATGTCAAGCTCACCGAATCGTATAAGCAAAGGCGCACCGATTTTCTCAACAGCGTCTGCAAGATCTATACGATCGACCGGTCGTTCTCCCCATCGAGCGACGTGATCGACAACAGGCTGCGTGGCTTGCAGGCTGGCGCCACGCCACTGATCACCTTGTACAAGCAGGCCAAGACGGTGAACCGCTTGTTGTTCAACGCCGACGACTCGCAAGACCTGTATGCGGTGCGCAAGTACTGGGAAACGGTGCAGGCCCAGCTGTTCAAACTGGTGGACGTGTACCTGTCGGTCGGCCCGTCCGCGGATGGCTGCAATGCCAAGATCGCCAGCAAGCGCTATCCGGCGAACGACAGCAACCCGACCTACAAGCATGAACGCGAGAACCTGGTGAACGGGTTCAAGCAGCGCCAGCTGGCGCAGCTGCCGCTCTACCCGACCCAGCTCCTGCCCAAGGACACGGCCGTGGACCTGCAGCGCGACATCATGGTGCGCACGCAAGCACCGATCAAGAGTGTGATGACCGCGTATTCATGGGCCCGTGGGTACTCGACCAGCCAGGACAGCCTCTGGAACTATGCCCATATCACGATGGCGTCGGACCAGTCGCCGATGCCCGCCTCCCCGGCCTACCTGCGCCAGGGCTGGCGGCTGATCAACAATGACGAGCTCAGGCGCTATTTCCTCCAGGGCTACGACATGGCTGTCCAATATGGCTGGCCGGCAGCGTCGGTCTGGGGCGACTGGAATGCCGTCATGGAAGACATCACCATTTCCGACGAGTACTACCTGGTCGGCTTCAATCCCGCCCGAAGGAACTACGGCGTGCTGTACTCGAACACGAGCGCCCAAGGCGTGGCGATCGCCGTGCGTCCGCTGGTCCCTGGCGAAGACTACCGGCCCAAGTAGGGCGTGGTTGGTACCGGTAGCTGCTTGCTACGACTGCTGGCCCCGAACCTTCAGCCCGCTGCAGATTGGGCCAGCAGATGCGCACGCGTGCAGCGCCCGGTCACCTTGAGCCAGGCGCCAAACTCGGCTGCGGGAAACGGCTCGGCCACATAATAGCCTTGGGCTTCGTCGCAGCCATACTCGGTCAGCACATCCCAGATCTCTTTGGTCGACGTGCCCTCTGCCACCACCGACATCCCCAGGTTGTGCGCTAACTCGATGGTGGACTTGACGATCGCCGCAGAGCGCGTGTCCTCAAGCATGCGCATGGTGAACCCGTGGTCGACCTTGATGACGTCAACCGGCATCCTGGTGAGATAGCCGAGCGAAGAATATCCGGTGCCGAAATCGTCAATGAACAAGCGAAAGCCCATGCGGCTGAGCGCGGCGATTTTCGCAATCGACTCGTCCGGATCCGTGATCAGGCTGCTTTCGGTGATTTCCAGGCCCAGCCAGTCAGGGCTCCCGCCCCAGGTGTGCAGCAGCGTTTCGAGGTTCGGCACCAGGTCGTGCGACAGGAGGTTTCGGGGCGAAATGTTGACTGCCATCGGGATATAGACACCCTCGCGTTGCCAATTGAAACACTGGCGCACCGAGGCCTGCAACATGTGGCGGGTCAGTACGTGGATCAGCTCCGTGTCCTCCACCAGCGGCACGAACAGCGAGGGCGAGATCATGCCCAAACGCGGATGGCGCCAGCGGACCAGCGCCTCGGCCCCGATCACCGCGTTGGTCCGCATCTCGACTTTCGGCTGGCAATATAACTCGATCTGCCCGTCCTGTATCGCCTTGCGGAATTCGCCCAGCAGTGCAAGGCGATCCGACTTGTAGGGATCGTCCGCCGCGGCATATCCCAGTATGTCGGTGCCAATCCGACGCGCCTGGAACACCGCGACATCGGCCTTGCGCATCAAGTCGACCGGATCCGAGGCGTCCCCGGGACACAGGGCGATGCCGATATGCACGTTGATGTCGTACTGGATGCCCGCCACCTGGAAAGGCGCTTCGAACGCCCTCAACATCGTGCGCGCACAGTCCTTCGATTCATAGGCATGCTCGTGCGACAGGACTGCCGCGAACTGGGAGCCGCCAATGCGCGCCACGTAGGCACTCGCCCCTATCGCACCGGCGATGCGCACCGAGACGTCCTTCAACAGAACGTCGGCATTGTTGTGGCCAAGCGTCAGGCCGATGTCGCGGAAGCGCGCGACGTCGATCAATATGAGCGCCAGTGGCGCAAAGCCCGGGGAGTCGATCAGCGTTGCACGCTCCAGATGGCGGCGCAGCGCCACGCGGTTCGGCAGGCCGGTGACCTCGTCCTGGTAGGCCAACCTCTGGATCTGCTGTTCCGCCAACTTGGCTTCGGTGATGTCGCGGGTGTAGCCGACCATCCGGACGGCCCTGCCCGACGCATCCGTCTGAACCTCGGCCTGGCTTTCCACGTAGTACATCTCGCCGGGACGAGGCAGGACACGGAATTGCACGGAATAGCCCGTGCCTGGATGCGCGAGGCAATAACTGCGAGCGGTCTCGACCACAGGGAGATCGTCCGGATGAATGCGTGAGTTCAGGAACGCGAGCGGAACCTCGGACTCGCTGAAACCGAACACCTTGTGCATCTCCTCGGAAGTGGTGATTGCAGTGCCGGTGGTAAAGTCGACAACCCAGGTGCCGACCCGGGCAATGCGCTGCGCAAGCGACAAATCAGCGCGGGCCAGGCGCAGGTTTTCTTCCGTGCGCCGCTTATCGGTCAGGTCGAAGCTGGCGCACACGAAGGCGTAGGGAGTTCCGTCGGCATTGTCCTTGCGACTCCCCTCGACGCGAACGATGCGCTCGCTGCCATCCGGCCAGCGCAGCATCCATTCGGTGTCGAATAGCACACCGTCGTCAATGCAAGCATGGATCGCTGCTGCGGCGCGTTCCCGGTCGAGCTCATGGACGCATCCGATCAGGACCTTGATGGCCCCGTCCAGATCATTCGGTATGGTGCCGGGCTGCAATCCGAAATTGCGGCACTGCTGCCTGGACCAGGTCTGTCGCCCCCGCTTCAGTTCAAAGACACAGTGCCCCGCTCCGCTCAGCTCCTGCGCCAGCCAGCAATGCTCTCGAATGACGGATAACTCGACCAGCATCTCTTGCTGTGGCGTTACGTCCTGCACGCACAACATCACTTGCCGGCGCTGCCCTTCACCCAGGAGCGTCAGCGACGCCGCAGCCCAGAAGATGCTGCCATCGCGCCGCCAGTGTTTGACGATATCCGGCGGCCCTGGCTGCGCGGCACCGGAGCCGCGCAGTTCTTCCTTTAGGGCCGGGTGCCACTCGGCGTCGTAGATGTGGAAAAGCGACACGGCGTTCCACTCGTTCGCGCGGTAGCCGTACGCCTGATCCGCGGCGCTGTTCGCCTGAACACAAAAGCCGGTGTCCAGGTCGAAAACCATCAGCGGCATCGTGGCACGCGCGAACGCCGTCCGATACAACCCCGCTTCGACGCGGTACTCCATGCTATCCCCTGTTGCCAGACGCGACATGCATATCGCGAGGGCGCGCCGTGGTCCGTCAAGTCATCGCGGACATTCTAGTACAGATGGCAGGGATGAACAGTGACGCGGACATGTTTCCTTGAACCGCGCCCGCTCCGCTTTCAGGCGCCCTTGCTTGCCAGAGTTGATTCGCGATAACTGGACGGATCCACCCCGTACGCCTCCTTGAAAGCCCGAGCGAAACTGCTACGGCTGGCATATCCGGAGTTGCGAATTACATGATCCATGGACAAACTCCCGGCTGCCAAATCGGTCGCCGCCAGACGCATCCGCAAATCCCGAAGCACCATCATCGGCGAACGCCCAATGGCATTATTGAACCTCACCATGAACGCCGACCTGCTCAGGCAGGCTGTCTCTGCCAGCGTGTGAACGGTATGGGCCTTGCCGGGTTGGGCGACCATATCCGCAAAAGCATGGGCGATCTGGGGGTCGCTCAACATGGAAAAGCGTTCAACCCAGACCTTCATTGAACTGAGCGACTTGCGCACTAGCGCCACAATAACCTGCTTGAGCAGCGCACCGGTCATTGCGCCGGAACCGATTTCCTGCGACATCAGTTCAGCCATTGCAATCTTCAGCTTGGCGTCGAGCTGGTCGCCTGCACAAAAGTTCTCGATGATCGGGGCGGAGAGCGTCTCGAACAGGTCCATCGACGAGCCATACAGCGTCTTGAAGAAGCCGCATATCATCACCGTTTGAGGCCCAGCATTACCTGCCGTGAAGCGACGTATCGAGTCGACCAGCTTCATATTGTCTGCCCCATTTATCGCTGCCGTTGAACCTGGCTGCCCGCCGTCATTGATCACTTCCAGGCGGAACGGGCAATTCGGGGGCAGAATGACCAGCGTATGAGGCTCGACCTTCACTGGCGGGTCATTTCGAACATACATCCAACCTGTTCCCTCGAGCACGTAATGAATGCCGGGGAACTCATGTCCTCCCAGCACCAGGTTGTAGCCTGGGCTGACCAGACATTCCGACAAGCCAACTACTTGAACGTCCAGCACCGCAATCAAGCGGTTCAAATCGGGACCCGAAATTCGAGAGACGGACTTCATTGAAAAAGAACTCCTTGGTTGGCACTGTCTTCCGTTTTCATTACGACCGCCGCCAGGCGCCCTGCGCACTGTCTCGCTCGGGCCGCCAAAGTCACAATCGGTATATCGAAATGATGCCAGAAGCCGGATGGATTTTGCGGAGCCACCCCTAGATTAGGACGATCGAGCACATTTCACGGATTTTAGAGCCATGGGAGTCTTTAACATTCACCCATACCAAGATTCACAGTGACGAGAGCAAATGCACGACGTGGCATCAAAGCGCGAGATAAGGATTGCATACCACCTGGTCGATATCCGCAACCTGAAGTCGATTCAAGCCCATGGTTTGCTCAGTACGCAGAGGTTGGTAGAACTTTCTACGAACGTGAACCGCTCAATGCTTCGCCAGCATCGGCCTGAGGAAATGCATTTGGATTTTGGTGCGTTCATCAGAGATCAAAGCACCATGCAGCGAAAGTCGATTGAGCGAGCGCTGCGCTCGGGCGTTACCCCTGAAGATTGGTTCGAACTGCTGAATTCAAAGGTGTTTTTCTGGCTGGACCTGGATAGTCTCAACTGCCACCGCGCCGCTTGCAAGAACCAGAAGCAGGTCGTGCTGGCGATAGATGTGCGCCGCATGCTGGACGAATATGCTCCTTTGGCAAGCGTCAGCCCAATCAATTCGGGCCACGCGATGCGCAGCGCGGCACCCAGGAACCTTTCCACTTTCGTCCCCTATGAAAAATGGGTCGAAAGCGGATGGGATAGCGAACAGGTTCCCGGCATTTCTCGCCGCGGCAGCTTGTGGCCGGCAGAACTAGCAATTACCGGACAGATCCCGGACATCGCGCGATTCGTTATTGGGAGCGTGTATTGGGATGCCAGTGAGGCGCTCACCGAGCGCCACATCGCCACGCAAGCGCGAGTGGCGAGCAACGAATGAAACGACTCAACACCAAGTAAGCAAATACGAGCAGTCCTGTTAAACCCGATCTATCACACCGAAAGGAAAGATCATGCACGTAAAAAAAATGCTGGAAAAAGTCAACTCGGGCGCCGCGGTTACCCCAGTCGAAGCGCGCGATGCGATGCTCGGTTGCTTCGTCACGATTCATGGCGAGTCCCTCAAGCGAGGCGCCGAACTGCTGGGCAAATCCCTGAGCGACGCGGAGGCGGAAAAGCACGCGACCGTGATCATGAAGGGTCTGCTCGGTAACAACTGGGACAATCCGACCTCCAGGTCGCTGCATGACGCACGCATTGTCATGGACCGCAAGATGAGCTTTTCCAAGGCGCCGAAGGATTTGCGCGACATGCATGACCAAACGTGCAATCTCATCGTCAGCAAACTCTGAATCCGATCTCGGCAAGGCGGGCTGCGTCGTTCGACGCCGCGGCTCGCCTTGCACTGTATCCGACGGCAACTGCTGAAAGCGACGAGCCATGCATGCAAACGAAGGAGATACGATTCCGCCAGTGGCTCTGTGTGGTTTTACGCCACGCGTCGCCATTAGCCAGGTCGTCACACCTGCCCCTTCCTGGCTGGTTGTTGCGGATCTCGATCGCCTGGTCAGCACAATGGATGTCCAGGTGATTGCGCTCTCAGAATGCGTCGTCGGGCCAGGATTCGCACTCGACCTTGACGGGCTCGACACGCCAAGCTTTCACTACATCAGGCAGGGGCATGGATGGCTGTACACGTCAAACGAGCAGCCAGCCGAGATTGGATCGCAAACGCTGATCATCGTTCCGCCCCACTGCCCGTTCAGGTTCGAACTGGGGCCGGCACGCCCGTCAGCGCCCGGATCAGCAAAACTATCGCGAGATCGTGATCGTACAGAGACCACTGCTTTCATGTTGTGCGGCATATTCCGCAGCCTATACGGCAATTCGACCGACCTCTTCGATACGCTACGCGTGCCAATCGTCGAACAGTTTTCGAAAGACGACGGACTGGAGCTCAAATTGCAGCTCGCGCTGACCGAGCTGATTTCACGTCAGGTTTGCGCCGATGTGCTGGCCTCGACCACCATCAAGCAGGTCATTGTCGCACTGATACGCCGATCGGTCCTGTCGCTGCAAGACTGGACACGGCGGTTTGCCGCCCTGTCGGTCGCTGGATCACCGCGCGCCCAGGTAAATTCAGAAAAGGACAACACCAAATGAGCCTGCCTGTGATCGTTCACCGCAATTTATCAACGGCCAGTCTGGAAGCCATCCAGGCTGCCTTCGGCGCTACGCACGAGCTGATCCAGGCAGACGCCACGACAGGTATCGCAGCGGAAGGAAACGAAGAACGCGTCGCCCTGGTTGTCATTGGTGTGGACAGGGAAAATATCGCGCCGTCCCAAGATTTTCGGGTGCCCACAGTCCTGATCGCGAGGCAACACAATATGGAGCAGGAGCTAAAGGCACTGGAAGCCGGCGCAGTTGACTACTTTTCGGATGCAACGCCCGTGCCCGTGCTGGCGGCGCGGCTGCGCAACCACCTCTCCGGACGGATTTCAAAACTCGCATGCTATATCCGGGAACTCGAACGGCAACAAAAGAAAAACGCGAAGCTGAACCGGTCTCTCGCAATGCTAAGCGGAACGAACTCGGCCATTGCGCGGCTGCGCGATCGCGCTGTCCTGTTCAAGGAAACCGCGCGCATCGCAGTCGAACATGGCGGATATGGCGCAGTACTGATCGGAATGCGTGACAAGGATGAAAACCTTGCACTCGTTGCGAGCAACGGGCTTTCGCATGACGACCTTGCGGCCTTCGCCAAGTTGCTCGCTCATGGCGGCGTGATACAACAGAGCATGGACTCGGGCGCAGTCCAAATCCATTATCCGAGTTCGCTGGTTGACGTTGCTGGCCCAGGCGGCATGGTGGGATCCACGCGCCGCTTTGGGGGCTTGGCCATCGTGCCGCTCAAACCCTGGGACAGGGTCGAAGGCATGATCGCACTATTTGCCGACGAAGGACTGCTGGACGACATTGACGTGCCGCTCTTATCCGAACTGAGCCAGGACCTGTCGTTTGCGTTGCGAAACTTCGAGCAACAAGACAGGGCGAACTACCTGTATTACTACGATGTGCTGACAGGTCTGCCGAATTTCCCGCTGTTCCTCGACCGGCTGACCGAGGTTATCGGCGCGGCCTCTAACCGGGCGCGTGGGGTCTACGTACTGGTCGTAAACCTCGGGCATTTCAAGCACGTCAACGAAGTATGGGGCCGCACGGCAGGCGACCAGGTGCTGGAAATTATCGCTCAGCGCTTGCGTGCCGGCTTGCCCGAACAGGCCAGCATCGCCCGGGTCATTGGCGACAGTTTCGCTATCGCCGACCTGTATTCCGACAATGCCGATTTGACCCTGCTGATAGACCACGTCACTGGGATGATCGAGGAACCGATACAGCTTGAGGGCCACACGCTGCAGCTATCGGCGCGCATGGGGTGCGCGACATGCCCCGCTGACGGCGAAGAAAGCGAAGTGGTATTTCGCAACGCAGAAGCGGCACTGAAGCACGCCAGGCGGAGTGGAGAACGGGCTTGTTTCTACTCGCCCGAACTGAACGCACATGTGCGTGCCCAGCTTGAGCTGGAGGGCCTGATGCGCTCTGCCATCGGAACCGGACAGTTCGTCATGCACTACCAGCCGAAGGTCGATGTGCAATCCGGAGAAATGGTGGCCGCTGAAGCCCTGATACGCTGGATTCATCCGGAAAAAGGGATGATTTCTCCTGGGCGCTTCATACCGCTGGCGGAAGAAACAGGTTTGATTGTCCCGATCGGAAAATGGGTCATCGATACTGTTTGCGCCCAGCAGGCAGCATGGCGGGCCCAAGGAATTCCAGTCGTCCCGGTGGCCATCAATATCTCGGCCATGCAATTCAAGGGAAGCGATGTATTCAAAGACGTTCAGGCCGGACTCATGTCCTACAACCTGGTCCCGGAGCATATCGAGCTGGAGCTGACGGAGACGCTGGTGATGCAAGACCCTGCTGCAGCAGAGGAGACCATGCGTTCGCTTCGTGAGGCCGGGTTGCATTTGTCATTGGACGACTTCGGCACCGGCTACTCTTCGCTGGCATACCTGAAACGTTTTCCCTTCAGCTCGGTGAAAATCGACCGCGCGTTTGTCACCGACATTACGACCAACCCCGGCGACGCGGCCATCGCAAAGGCGATCATCGGGATGGGGCACAGCCTGCAACTGAAGGTAATCGCCGAGGGTGTCGAGACCGCAGAGCAGGTGCAGCTGCTGCGTGAGAGCGGCTGTGACCAGATACAAGGCTTCTATTTCAGTCAGGCGGTTCCTGCGGACGAGTTCTCGGGAATGCTTCGGGCACGAAAAGTATTCGCTGAATGTAACGCGTTGAATTGAATGCCGCGGCATATCGATGTGAATGGTCTCAACATTCACCGGTGTGCCCTGGCCGCACTTCCTTTAGATATGAGCATGAACTCGCATACCGCCTTTGAAGAGACATCGATTCAATGGGGTGCGCTACGAGCCCTGAATCTGTTCAGCGCGAATCCCGACGAGCGCTTCGACCGGCTTACGCGCCTGGCCAAGCGCCTCTTCGATGTGCCGGTAGCCAAGGTGACGCTTGTCGCGCGAGAAATGATCTACACCGTCGCGTGCACGGGAGAACAAAAGGCGCCGATACCACGTGAGCATTCGTTCTGTTCCGAAACAATAAAAAGTGACGACGTCATGATCGTCCCTGACACGCTCGCAGATGGCCGGTTTGCGGACAATCCTTTCGTCCTCGGGGCCCCCCACGTCAGGTTCTATGCCGGGTGCCCGCTGGTGATCAACGGCTGCCGGCTGGGAACCCTTTGCCTGGTCGACGACGTCCCCAGGAACATGACGCAGGAAGACATCATGCTCATGAAAGACCTGGCGGCGACGGTCGAACATGAGCTGACGGCAATGCATTGGGCCATCGTCGACGGGCTCACGGGGCTGGTGAACCGCCGCGGGTTCGAAAAGCTGGCCCAGAACGGACTGAATGCGTGCAGGCGCATGCAGCGCCCGGCTTCCTTGCTATTTTTCGACCTGAACGGCTTCAAGGTCATTAACGACACGTTCGGGCACGCTGAAGGCGATCTTGCTTTGCGAAACTTCGCGGGCGCGCTGAAACTGACCTTTCGCAGTACAGACATCATTGGACGGCTGGGCGGCGATGAGTTTGCCGTCCTGCTGCTCGACTCAAGCCCGTCTGACACCGGCGCCGCCATACAACGCCTGCGGACAATCCTCAAATCGCAGGACGAACGAGGAAGGCGCGGCTACCAGCTCCGATTCAGCGTCGGCCACGTGGATACTGACGGTCTGGAAGCTGCGGATATTGGCCGAATGCTGCTCGACGGAGATACCCTGATGTATTCCGACAAGCGCGCACTATTCAGGACTCCCGCGTCAACAAACCGGACTTCTTGACGCGACGCAAGATTTAGCATGGCACCTTCTGCCTGGGATTACCAGTTTGTCTGATACCGACATGGACGCCATGAACATTCATCAAATCTACCCAGGCGGCACCGTCTCCGGCGCGCTGGCTCTGATCAACCCCGGCGAGACGCCGATGCCGCTGGCGCCCCGGGTCGAGCTGACGAACGGCAAATCTTGCATCCCCCAGCACTACCTGCAGTATGAGCAAACGGTAGAAAGCATCTCTGCCGTCTTGAACGATATCGAAGCGGTCGACGATATCCTGCTGTTTTGCGGGGAAGATGATTTCGGTTTGTACCTGCAAGCTGGTTCCGTCGGCCACGACAACTTCAAACGTAAGGGTGACGCCGGCAATCGGCGCATCGTCTACGGCCGCCGGTGGCGTATCGACACCTATATCCCGACCTCGGAAGTAATACAGACGGCGTTCCTGGCAATAAAGAAGGCTTGCGAGCATGAGGTAAGGGAACTGCTGACCATTCACGACCTGGATGCCGGCCGAACCGGCACACCGTTCAGTACTCACCTTGACCTTCCACTGATGGCACGCTTTCCTTCACTTGTCATGCGCGAATCCGGTTCCGCGAACCAGCCACTTCTGGAAACGTGGTTACATGGCGTTCGCTTCAACGGCCGCGACATCAGGATCGACGATGTTGCGATCCACCGCAATGGCAATCTTGTCGTCGACCTTGCCTTCGCTGAAAGCTCGTCACCCCGGGCCCGCCAGGGATTCGATCACTTGCCGATGACGATCGTATTACACGAGTTAACCCAGGCCAGCGTGGTGCACGAAATCATGGACGCGCTGATACGGCATAGCGATCGCCTGGTTGATGAACAATTCCGCTATCGCGGCTTTGCGCGGTTCAGCCGGGACATCGATCCAGTGCGCCTGGCGCAAATGTCCGTCTCAACGCGCAACGCGAGTTTGCGCGATGAACAATTCGAACGTGTTCGCACTGCGCTGAACTACGATACCGACACGCGCAGGGTGCCGTCATTAGGCGCCGGCATGCTGGCGCACAGAAATCGTCAGGCACTGCTGCAGGAAAGCGGGCTTGGCGGCCACATGCCGATCGGATTCACGTCAGAACCGGAAGCGGCCGAGGCAGGCTAAAAGAAGGAAAGCGGTAGCAGGCATGCCTGCCTCTCCGCCCAGCGCGTAGGCGTTCAAAGCGGACCATCATACTCGCCGCGCGCGGGATACTCTTTGGTGATGGCGAAATCTATCGCCTGAAGCAATTCCGAGAACACCGGGCGAGCGAACGGCATGGTCTGAACCGCGCCGTAATACAAGGTGCCATCCGGCCGTACGAGAAACACGCCAGGCTCCGAAAACAGCGCCGGCTCTTCGATGTTGATCGAAGATTTTCCACGCGACGTCGACATGTAGAGCCCCCACTTGCGGGCGACCGGCAATGGCAGAGAGTGCCCGAATCGCAAGTTGCCGGCACCGACCTTCCGCGCCATCTCCTGGGCCCGCTCGGCAGTGTCCGAACTGATGGCGATCACTTTCGTGCCACGGCCCTCGAACTCGGGAACGAGGGCCTCGAGGTCGCGCAGATACTTCAGACAGATCGGGCAATGAAGGCCGCGGTAAAAGCATATCAACGTGAAACGCTCCGGCGCATCATCGGCAAGATTGAACTCGCCATGCGAAAGCGTCGGAACACGAAGTTCGGGAACCAATTGCCGGGGCAGTAACATTTTTTCTCCGTACTAGCTCAATCTCAATTTGTCGGGCCCTTCCGTTTTCCGGCCAGGGCTAGGCCGCCGTTACTTGCAGACCGCGCTGCACCGCAGGACGCGCGAGTCCACGCTCGAGCCAGGCCGGAACATGCATCAGGCTGTCGAAGGCGACAAGCTGGCGCGCTTCGTAAAAGCCGATCAGGTTGCGCACCCAGCCAAGCAGCGAGATATCGGCGATGCTGTAGTCCGCTCCCATCACCCAATCGCGGCCGGCGAGCCGTTCGTCGAGCACACCGAGCAGCCGGGCCGCTTCGGTCACGTAGCGGTACAGCGGGCGTTTGTCCTCATAGGCTTTGCCGGCGAATTTGTTGAAGAAGCCGACCTGGCCGAACATCGGTCCGACACCGCCCATCTGCCACATCAGCCACTGGATTGTTTCGTACCGGGTGGCTGGATCGGTCGACAGGAACCGCCCCGTCTTTTCGGCGAGATAGATCAGGATCGCGCCTGATTCAAACAACGCCAGAGGCCGGCCGCCGGGCCCGGCGTGATCGTAGATCGCGGGGATCTTGCCATTGGGGTTGAGCGCGAGGAAGGCCGGATCATGGCTCTCGTTGGCCGTGATGTCGATTCGGTGTGCTTCGTAGGCCAGGCCTGTCTCCTCGAGCATGATGCCGACCTTCACCCCGTTGGGCGTGGGCAGCGAAAAAAGTTGAAGGCGATCGGGGTGCTGCGCCGGCCAGCGCGTAAAAATGGGATGATCGAGTGCCACTTGCTTACTCCAGGATTTGTGGGTTCACTTGCAGGGCCAGGACGCCTTCCCAGGCTTTCTCCCGGGTGGTGCCTGCCCTGGCGCTGCAGCGAGGTCAGATCGAGCCAGCCGGCGCAACGGCCGGGAAGTCCTTCTCCGGATCGAACACGTTGTTGAAAAAGTTCGTCAGCGAGTACATGGCAACCAGCGCGACAATCTCCATGATGTTCGCGTCCGTGTAGCCAGCGTCCTGGACGGCTTTCAGGTCGGCGTCCGCGACGTTGCCGCGGGTCTCGATCACTTTGCGTGCGAACTGGACCGCGGCGGAGCGCTTCAGGTCGCTGGCATGGCCCTTGCGGGCGAGAATAATTTCATCGGCCGGCATCTTGGCCATGTGTTCGGCCGTGAAGCTATGAACCGCCAGGCAGTAGTTGCAGCCATTTACCTCCGACACGGCGAGGCCGATGCTGTCCCGCGTCTTCACGTCGAGCGCCTTGCTCAACGAGCCGAGCAGGGTTGCCCAGGCGTTGAACGCGATCGGGCTCTGGGCGAAGCTCGCCATCATGCTGGGGGTGAATCCGATGTTCCTGGTGAACGCATCGAGAGTCGATTTCGAAGCGGCCGGCACCTGTTCCGGCGTGAGAGCTACCGTTCTTGCCATCATAATCTCCGTAAGTTACGCGTTTCATTCATCGGGAAAGGTCCATGTGGCCCCCTCCCTCTGCTTGCTTCATGCCCGGGTTCCAGACCGAAGCGGATCAGACCTTGAAGTGGGAGCACCTTGCCGTCCCACTGGAAGGCTGCGTGGTCGTCCGGCACGAACGCCGAACGCCGATGCCCCTATATCAGATCCAGCACCTCGGCCAGCGGGCGGCGCGGCTTCTGCGGCCAGTTCCCCGGGCGCTCCGCGCCGACAGACAACAGCAGGACCGGCACTTCGTCCTGCGCAAGTCCGAACTCGCGGTGTACTGCGTCGGCATCGAAACCGATCATCGGCGTCGAGCCCAGGCCCAGCGCGCGAGCCGCATAGATCATTGTTGCGGCGCCGAACGTAGCGGTGCGCACTGCCTCGTCGCGGCGGCGCTGCGGAAATGCCATGTACAGCTCGCGCGCGGGGTTTTCCCATTCCGGCACCACGGCCGCCGGCATGATGCCTGCTTCAACCACCGGAGCCAGGCGGTCCGGAATGACGCTGGTATCGACCAACTGGCCGCAGATGATGAAAGTGACGGCTGCATCCTTGATTGCAGGCTGATTCCAGGCGATCGGACTGAGCCGGGCCTTGGCTTCAGGCGTGCGCACCGCGATGAAGCGCCAGTTCTGCAAGTGGAACGATGTCGGCGCGGTGGTGCCGATTTGTACGAGCTCGCGGATTTGATCGTCGCTCAAGGTGGCGGCACGGTCGTAGTACTTGGCGGCGCTGCGGCTCAAAATGCATTCGATGACGGCGTTGGTCTTGGTATTTGCGTTGGTCATGGTTATTCCTCGGGGTGACAGGGCAGGTTGAGGTGGCAGCGAATCGGTTCTCCTGGGATCACACAGGCCGCCAATGCCAGCTCGGCTTCGACATCAAGCAGCGCTGTTCAGGAGGCACGGGCAAGGCGGCAAAACGCGGCGAACGTCTTCGCGATACGGCCACCTGCGGTCTTGCCGTGCCCCCCCGATATCAGTGGTGGCGCCGGTGCCCGGAGCAAACGGGAAAAATGCGAGATGGCTCATGGTGCGGCACTTTCATCAGGTGGTCAGGAGCCTGTACTTTAGGCCTGCGCGATGCCAGTTTCGAGACTGCATTGGCTCAATAAGCTGCCCAGGAAGATCAAACAGCGACACAGGCCATCCCAAGTTCCACGCCACGCATACATGGCGCAGTCAGAAATGAAAACGGCGGCCGCATACGCGGACCGCCGCAAAGGGGCGACCTCAATCCAAACGGGCAGTTCAGTTTTTCGCCTGGGCGTTCTCGCCGGTGGCCGGCGCGTCCCAGCCTCCGCCAAGCGCCCGGATCAGTGCCACTGTCGTGGCCGCCCGGTTGCCGCGCAACTGCACCGCGCTGCGCTCGACCGCAGCCAGGTTGCGCTGCGCATCGAGCAGCTCCAGATAGCTTGAACGGCCGCCCTCGTACAGCTTCTGCGCCAGATGCGCCGTCCGGCGCGCCGAAACAACGGCCTGGTCAATCTCGGCGGTCTGGCCGGCCAGGACGCGCAAGCCCGCCAGATTGTCTTCGACCTCGGCGAACGCCACGAGAACACTCTGGCGGTAGGCCGCAACGGATTCCTCCAACGCCGCTTCGCTGCGCGCGACATTGGCCTTGTTACGGCCACCGTCGATCAAAGGGGTCGCCAGCAGCGCCCCCAGCATCCACGAGCGGCTGCTCCACTCGAACACGTTGGCGAAGGTGTCGCCCACGCCACCGCCCGCGGCATTCAGTGTCAGGGCCGGAAACATCGCGGCGCGCGCCACGCCCACCCGTGCATTGGCCGCTTCCATCGCGCGCTGCGCGGCCACGATGTCGGGCCTGCGCTCGAGCAGCGACGACGGCAGGCCTGCCGGAATGGACGGCATCCGCGTCGCGTCGAGCAGCGGGCTCGGACCGGCCGAGAAAACGGCTGCCGGCTTGCCCAGCAAAACCGCGAGCGCATGCTCTGCCGTCGCGCGCTGGCGCCGTAGCCCGGTGGCGTCGGCACGGGTGGTTGCCAGTTCCGTCCTGGCGCGCGACAGGTCGAATTCGCCGATGTCCCCCAGCTCGAAGCGACGCTGGTTCACCTTGACGTTTTCTTCGCGCAGGCGCACGGCGCGCTCGACGGTGTCCAGCTCGGCATCGGTGGCGCGCAGGCGGAAGTACTGTTGCGCGACGTCGGCCTGCAGCGACAGCAGCACCGAACGGTAATTGGCTTCCGATGCCGCCGCGTCGCCACGCGCAGCGGCCACGTTCGACGACACGCGGCCGAACAGGTCCACCTCGTAGCTTGCGCCCAGGTTGGCGCGGTAGCTGGTTTGCGCTGCAACCGGCGCGTCCTGCGGCTGGCCGGCCTGCAGCGGCGCGAGCCGGCCACGCTGGGCGTCCACATTCACGCCAACTTGCGGCACGCGCTCGGCGCCCGCGATCCCGGCGAGCGCGCGCGCCTGCTTGACGCGCGCCGCGGCCACCGCCAGGTTGGCATTGCCGCGGGTTGCCTCGCCGATCAGCGCCGTCAGCGCCGGATCGTTAAACGCCAGCCACCATTGCCCGCGCGGCTGCTGCTCCGCCGGATGTCCCTGCTTCCAGCGGCTGCCGTCCGCGGCCATCCTGACTTCGTCGGAGGCGCGCTGCGATTCCTTGAATGCGGCCGGCTTCTCGATCGCCGGCTGCTTGAGCACAGGTGAGCCGCATGCCGTCAGCACAAGCGCCGCCACGAGGGGAGCCACGCCTTTTGATATCCGCGCTTTCATGTCACTGGGCTCCTTCCATTTTGGCGGCGGCCGAAGCGACTGCCGGGGTCTTGCGGCCCAGGCGTTGCGCAAGCGTGCGCAGCAGAACATAGAACACAGGCGTGAGGAACAGGCCGAAGAAGGTCACGCCCAGCATGCCGGAGAACACCGCCACGCCCATCGCGTGACGCATCTCGGCGCCTGCGCCGTGGGAAAACACCAGCGGCACCACGCCCATGATGAACGCGATCGACGTCATCAGGATCGGGCGCAGGCGCAGGCGGCAGGCTTCCAGCGCCGCGGCGACGATGCTGCGGCCCTGCTGCTCGAGCTCGAGCGCGAACTCCACGATCAGGATGGCGTTCTTCGACGCCAGGCCGACCAGCACGAACAGCGCGATCTGGGTGAAGATGTTGTTGTCGCCGCCGCCGAGCTTCACGCCGATCAGCGCGCACAGGATCGACATCGGCACGAGCAGGATCACCGCCAGCGGCAGGGTCCAGCTTTCGTACTGGGCCGCCAGCACCAGGAACACCAGCAGCACGCACAGCGGGAACACGTACAGCATGGTGTTGCCGGCCAATTTGTCCTGGTAGGTCAGCTCGGTCCATTCGTAGCCGATCCCTTTTGGCAGGGTCTGCCTGGCGATCTGCTCGATGATCACCTGGGCCTGGCCGGACGACACGCCCGGAGCCGGGCCGCCGTTCAGTTCGGCGGCGAGGTAGTTGTTGTAGCGCTGGACGCGGTCCGGGCCGTAGGTGTCCTTCACCTTCATCAGCGACGACAGCGGGATCATCTCGCCCTTGTCGTTGCGGACCTTGAGCTGCTCGATCTGTTCACGCTGCGAACGGAACTGGGCGTCCGCCTGCACCCGCACCTGGTAGGTACGCCCGAACTGGTTGAAGTCGTTCACGTACACCGAACCAAGGTTGACCTGCAGTGTCTGGTTGATCTCGGCCAGCGGCACGCCCAGCTGCTTGGCCCGCACGCGATCGATGTCCGCGAACAGCTGCGGCACGTTGATCTGGTAGCTCGTGAACACCCCCTTGAGCTGCGGGTTTTTGGACGCCTTTTCCTGCATCGCCTTGACGGCCTGGTACAGCTCGTCGTAGCCGAGGTTGCCTCGGTCTTCGATCATCATCTTGAAGCCGCCGGTGGTGCTCAGGCCGCTGACCGGCGGCGGCGGCAACACCAGCATGAAGGCATCCTGGACCGCCTTCATGCGCTTGTTGATCTCGGCGGCGATCGCCTCGGCGCTCTGCTCCTTGCCGTGCCTCTGGTCGGCCGGCTTGAGAGTGGTGAACACGATGCCGGCATTGGGCGCATTGGTAAAGCCGTTGATCGACAGGCCAGGGAAGGCGACCGAGTTCTCCACGCCCGGGATGTCCTTGGCGATCGCAGACATGTTGCGGATCACCGCATCCGTCCGGTCCAGCGAGGCCGCATCGGGCAGCTGGGCAAACCCGATCAGGTAGCCCTTGTCCTGGCTCGGCACAAATCCTGGCGGCACCGCCTTGAACATGAAGATGCCGGCCACCGCGAGCAGCAGATAGACGCCCAGGGCTGCGCTCTTGCGCCGCAATACACCCTGCACCCCGCTCTCATAACGGCGCGAAGCGCGGCCGAAGATGCCATTGAATGCGGCGAAGAAGCGGCCGAAGAGCGTGTCCATGAGCCGGGTCAGGCGGTCCCTGGGCGCACCATGGGGCTGCAACAGCGCAGCAGACAGGGCTGGCGCCAGGGTCAGCGAGCTGAAGGCCGAGATCACGGTCGACATCGCGATGGTCAGTGCGAACTGGCGGTAGAACTGGCCGGTGAGGCCCGAGACGAAGGCGATCGGCACGAATACGGCGCACAGCACCAGCGCGATGGCGATGATCGGCCCACTGACTTCCTTCATCGCCTGGATCGTCGCCTCGCGCGCAGGCAGGCCGTTGGCGATGTTGCGCTCGACGTTTTCGACCACCACGATGGCGTCATCGACCACGATGCCGATCGCCAGCACCAGGCCGAACAGCGACAGCGTGTTGATCGAAAAGCCGGACAGCAGCATCACGGCGAACGTTCCCACCACCGACACCGGCACCGCCAACAGCGAGATCACCGAGGCGCGCCAGGTTTGCAGGAACACGATCACCACGATCGCCACCAGCACGATCGCTTCGACCAGCGTATGGACCACCGATTTGATCGACTCTCGCACGAATTGGGTCGGGTCGTATGCGATTCTGTATTCGACACCTTCCGGGAAATCTTTCGACAGGCGCTCCATCGTTGCGCGTACGTCGCTTGAGAGCTGCAGCGAATTGGCGTTGGGCGCCTCCCTGATCGGCAGGGCGACGGCCGATCTGTTATTGAGCAGCGAATGCAGCGCGTACGAATTCGAACCCAGCTCAAGACGCGCGACATCCTTGAGCAGCGTGGTCGCGCCGTCCGCATTCGTCTTGACGATGATGTTGCCGAATTCCTCGACGGTCTTCAGGCGTCCCTGCGTGTTGACGGTGAGCTGGAAGTCGGCATCCCTGGACGGGCCCTGCCCTACCACGCCCGCCGCGACCTGGACGTTCTGCTCCCGGATCGCGGCGACGATATCGCTCGCCGTGAGGTTGCGCGCGGCGACCTTCTGCGGGTCGAGCCAGACCCGCATCGCGTAGTCGCCCGAACCGAACATTGTCACCTCGCCCATGCCTGGAAGACGGGCCAGCTGATCCCTGATATTCAGGATCGCATAGTTGCGCAAGTACAGGTCGTCATAGCGGTTGTCCGGCGAGATCAGGTTCACCACCATCGTCAGGGTAGGCGACGTCTTGAGCGTGGTAACGCCGAGCTGGCGTACCTCCTCCGGCAATCGCGGCAGCGCGCGCTGCACACGGTTCTGGACCAGGGTTTCCGCCTGCTCGACATTGGTGCCGATCTTGAAGGTCACCGTCAGCAGCAGCGCGCCGTCGGAGGTGCTCTGCGAAGTCATGTACAGCATGTTCTCGACCCCGTTGATTTCCTGCTCCAGCGGGGTGGCCACGGTTTCCGCGATCACCTTGGGGTTGGCGCCCGGGTACTGGGCGCGCACCACCACCGATGGCGGCTGCACGTTGGGATACTCCGAAATCGGCAGCAGGAAGATCGCAATGAGGCCGGCCACGAACACCAGCACCGACAGCACGGCCGCGAAAATCGGCCTGTCGACGAAAAAGCGTGAGAAATTCATGCGCTTATTCCTTCTTGCTTGTGGCGGCGCTGGCCAGCATCGGCACGTTCTGGACCGTGACCGGGACACCGGGCTTCACGCGCTGCAAACCGTTGACGATGATCGTCTCGCCCGGCTTCAGGCCATGGCGAACCACACGCAGGCCGTCGACAATGGGCCCGAGCGTCACTTCGCGGTATTGCGCCTTGCCCTGCGGGCCGACCACGAATACAAACTTGTGGCTCTGGTCGGTGCCGACGGCACGGTCGGTAATGAGCAATTCCTCGCGTTGGTCGCCGCGGATCTGCACACGCGCGAACAAGCCGGGGGCCATGTCGCGATCTTTGTTGGCGAACACGGCGCGCATGCGCACGCTGCCGGTGCGGGTGTCGAGCTGGTTGTCGACGAATTCCAGCTTGCCCTCGTGCGGGAAGCCGTCCTCGTTGGCCAGGCCCGCGCGCACCACCACAGGCTTGCCGCCGTGTGCGCGCTCGGCCAGGCGCAGGTAGGTGCTCTCGTCGCCGTCGAAACCGGCGTAGATGCGGTCCTGCGACACCAGCGAGGTCAACACGGTCGTCGAGTCGACCAGGTTGCCCAAGGTGATTTCGGCCTTGGACACACGCCCGGTAATCGGCGAGATCACGCGGGTATAGGACAAGTTCAGTTTTGCCGCCTCGGCCTGCGCCCTTGCGGAACGTGCGCTGGCGTCCAGCTCCTTCCAGGCGGCCGCGCGCTCGTCATATTCGCGTTGAGAGATCGCCTGGTCGGCCACCAATTTTTCGGCGCGGTTCAGTTCAAGGCGTGCCAGTTCTGCCTTGGCACGCGCGGCGTCAAAGACCGCGGTGGCGCGGTCGGCCTCGGCCTGGAACGGACGGCGATCGATCTCGAACAAAACGTCGCCGTTCTTCACTTCGCTGCCGGGCTTGAAGTTCACGGCAGTGATGTAGCCGCTGACGCGTGGACGGATCGCGACGACGTCGATTGCCTCGAGGCGACCGGAAAATTCCTGCGTTTCGGCGATAGTCTTCTCGACCACTACCGACGCCGAGACTGGCGGCGCTCCCGCTACGGCAGGCGCGGCCTTCCCGGTGGCATCGCTGCACCCGGCCAGCGCCGCCGCTGCCAGGGCAGCCCCTCCCAATGCAAGGGCCAGCGGCCGGGCCCGCGTCATGATGGGATATCGACTTTTCATTCTTGTTCCTTCGATGTTGTGAATAGCAAGACAAGGCGGGCCAGCGCCATTTGCCGAAAGACACGAACAACACGGTGCCCACCGTGCCGCACAGGCACGTTGTCAAAACGACGGACGATTGATTCAAACAGGGCCGGCAAGACCGGCGGCAGCGGACGGACGACGGGTCGAACTTCAGGATCGCAGGCCTGTTGCCGTAGTGTTCCGGCCCATGGCGTGACTCTTTCATCAGGTATCAGAGGCTCCACTTTAGGCCGCCTCACGAGCGATTTCGAGACTGGTTCTTCTCAATAAAATGCCCAAAAGGATCAAGAGCCTTGGGCCGCTGGCGACGGCCACGGACCCGGCACCTGTTCACCGATCGGTTTGCGTTCGTTCAGCCGATCCTGACGCCGCACATCCCGGCCATGACCGCGGCCGCGACCATCGCGCCGAACACGACGGCGGCGCCCCAAAGCCGGTCGGCAGTGCGTTGGGCCGTGCCGTGGGCGATCAGCACGACCCGCAGGCCCGACGCCATGTGGCTCAGTACAAAGAACACGCCGAGCGCATAGTGCGGCAGCAGCCTGATGTTCCAGGCGTCATGGATGAGCCCGGCCGGAGCACCGATCGCGAAATCCCAGCCGGTCGGTATGCCGAGAAAGCTGCGCGCGTAGATAAAGACCGAGTTCATGTGTCCGAGCACAAACAGCGACAGGTAGGTGCCGGAGGCAACCTGATATGTCCGGTGAAAGGCCTGCGGTCCGGCGCTCCAGCGCCATGCGAGATGCAGGCCGGATCCGACCTGGAACAGCATGGCAGCCACCAACAGCGGTTCCCCCAGGCCTGAACGGTAGACGAGGCGCCCGATCTTCATCACGGCCGCATGGGCATCTTCGCCAGCAAGCCCGAACAGGTGGTTGGCGACATGGAACAACACGTACAGGCTCAGGATCGCGGCAGTCAACCCATGTACGACGCGCAGGCGCCGCACCGAAGGTACAGCCGCAACGACGCGATTCGGCGCGAGCTGCGACCAGATCGCGATGGTGATCCAGATCAGGCACCATACGGCTTCGTCGGGAATGGGACTGTTGACCAGGGCCTGGACGACGCCGAGGAAGACGTAGAGCGTCGGCGCGGTCATGCTGGCATACGCCAGCCGCCTCGCTCCCGCACTCGCGCTCAAGCGCAGGGCGAATGCGAGCCCGAGCAACGGCACGGCGACCGCGACGGCCAGGGCAAGCACCGCGACGAGGATCGCAAGGGACGAAGGCGCTACGTCCGGCGTGGCTACGGCGGTATGGAACCCCTTGAGAAGGAAGGGATAACAAAGAGCCGCCGCGGCCGGGGCCAGCGACCGGTAGTCGAAGCGTTTCTCAAGAAGGGGACCGCTGTTGCCTGCAAATAGGGTTTCGTTCTTCATTGTTTCCTCCGGCCCCGCCGCCCGCTCATTGCGCAGGGTTGGCGCGGCCACCGATGGCCTGATCAAATTTCTTTCCGCGAGCGCTGCAACCACGCCTCGAGATCGAGGTGGCCCAGACGCGCCTGGCCCAATGGCACAAGTGACTTTTCCTTGAGGCGCCCGCCGAAATATCGGGCTTCGTGATCCGTCACGACCTTGCGCGTGTCACCGACGGCCCTCAAATAGCGGGCAACGATGTCCTCGAACGGCGCCCGCTCCGGGCCGGCAATTTCGACGACCCCGTTTCGCGGACTGCCGAGGGCCAGTTCGGCAACGATGGCAGCGACGTCGGCGGCGGCGATCGGCTGCAGCAGGCTGGGTGCAAGCCGGACCAGGCCTGCCGCCGTGCTCGCATCGGCGATGGTGCCGAGGAATTCCAGGAACTGGGTCGAGCGGATGATCGTATAAGGAATACCGGACGCCTCGATCAGGTCTTCCTGCGCGACTTTGGCGTGGAAATAGTCCTGTTCAGGCACCCGGTCGACCCCGACGATCGATAGCATCACATGGTGCCGGACGCCCGCTGCGACCTCTTGCGCGAACAGGTTCCTGCCGGAGATCTCGAAGAATCCCAATACCGCCTCGCGATCATAGGAAGGCGGATTGGAAAGGTCGATCACCACCTGTGCGCCGGCCATGGCTTCTTTGAGCCCCACTCCCGTGATGGTGTCGACACCACGCCTGGGCGACGCCGCAACCACCTCGTGGCCGCCCTGGCGCAGAATGGCAACGGTTTTGGCGCCGGTCAGGCCGGTGCCTCCGATCACGACTATCTTCATTGTTCAGTCTCCCGACGGGCTCCTTTATCGCCCGGTCACGTGCCTCTACCTTAGGCCCTCCTCGAACCAATTTCGAGACTGCATTGGCTCAATAAAATGCCCAGGAAGATCAAGACGTCCGATGCCATCGATCGCCCACGCGTGGCAGGGCTCGAGCGTCCGCTTGCGATTGAGATTCAGGTGCAGATATCGCCGGGCGCGGCATCAATTGCCGGGGCGAAGGATCAGCTGGCCCAGGCCACAGTGCCAGCCCGCGCACCCAGCCGCCCGGCAAAAGCGTGTACTACTCGCCTGCGCGCGCCTGCCGACGCCACTGACCCGGTGTCATACCCATCTTGTCGGTGAACACGCGCCGGAAGGCTGCCACGGATTGATATCCAACCGACTCGGCCACGGACTCGGTTGTCATTGCCGGCTTCTTCAACTCGTTGGCGGCCCGGCTCATCCGGATATCGGTCAGCAGTTCGATGGCCGAGCGTCCAAGCTTGTCCTGAAAGTGGCGCACGAAGGTGGCGCGTGACATGCTGCACAAGTCGGCCAGATCAGGCAGGCTCCAGGATCGCGCCGGGTCGGCGAACATCGCCGCAATGGCCGGAGCCAGGCGTGGGTGGCCGGAAAGCGCGAGCAAGCCTGCCGGGGCCTGGTCGGACTCACTGGCCGCGCGCAGTACCAGCGTGAACAGCACCGACGTCAGGGCGTTGAGGATTGCGTTACCGCCCAATTTGTCACCGGCGGACTCGGTGCGCATCAGCCCCACGAGATTGGCCAGGCGGTTCGAGGCAGGCCCGCTATCCTCTTCACCATGGCCGTCCATGGCTCGCACCACGAGATTCGTCGGAAGATAATTGCGGATCAGCCGATGATGTGGCGAGCCGATGAAAAATCGCCCGCACAACATGTCCAGATGCTCCCCCTGGCCATCATTCTCGCTTAGCCTCCATCCTGCCAACGCCTGGCGCACGTGGGCTGGCGCCGGCGCGCGTCCGCTGCCATCGTGCAGCACGTGGGCAGCCCCGTGGGGCAACAGGACGATGTCGCCACCCACCAGCTCGGTGGCGGTCTTTGTCTCCGGATCCTCGATGACGGCCCGGCCGTTAAGGACGACATGGTAAGGAATCTCGTGCGCCGCCGCCTGCGGCCAGGACACACGCCATGGCGCCCCGTAGGCGCAGCGGACTTCCAGCCGGCCAGTGACGGTGATCAGTTGCAGGAAATGGCTCAGCCAGTCGACTTGTTGCATAGGACTTCCGGAACTTGAAATGCTCAAGCATCTTATTGGGCTTACATACCAGTTCTATGGAAAGCATCGCCCAAGATGCTGCTTATTTGAGTGGCTTGGTCAGCTCTTTGTCGTCGCTGTCAACGACGAATACCGCCAACAGCTTTGCAGGCCGGGTCTTGCTCGCGTTCCGGCTTACCGCATGGGTCGCGCCGGGCGGTTCGGACCAGCTCTGGCCCGCGCGGTACACGTGCACCTCACCATCGTTTACCTTTGACTCGACCGCGCCCGATACCACGTAGGCGTAAATGAAGGCAGACTTCGCGTGCATGTGAGGCGGCGAGCCAGCGCCCGGCGGATAAACGACTTCTACGGCGACCAGTGATTTGCCCGGCAGATTGGGAATTGTTTGTTCAAAATTCGGTTTTACGTTGGCACCGGGCCCATGCGCTGACGCGGAAGCGCTAGCGAAGATCGCAACCGTTGCGCAAGCTGCAGTCAGAATCGGACGTATGATCATGTGGTTCTCCCCTTCTTGAGCTTTACATTTTCCATGACCGATGGTGCGAATAAAAGGACCAAGATTCCCCATTTTTGTGTGTACCAAGATATGGATTCGGGCCTGCAGATTCAGCTCGACTGGAGAGCGCAGCTGCCCTTATCTGAGCAAATTCGTGCGCGCATTTACATGGGCATAGCGTCCGGGCTGCTGCTACCTGGCACCGATTGCCTTCGTGGCAGGCTCTGGCCGCGCAGCTCGGCGTGGCGCGCGTCACAGCTCACGCGGCGTACGAACGATGATCCGACTGTGTTCCGGGACATCACATGCGGCCTGCTGGCTCCCGCTTGGGAAGTACCCAGTCGGCGCGAGGGAAGTGGCAGGTGTACCCCTCGGGCCACTTCTCAAGATAATCCTGGTGCTCCGGTTCGGCTTCCCAGAAGTCTCCGACAGGTTGGACCTCGGTGACGACTTTGCCCGGCCAAAAGCCCGACGCGTTCACGTCCGCGATCGTCTCCTCCGCCACCTGTTTCTGCTCCTCGCTCGTATAGAAAATCGCCGAGCGGTAGCTTGCGCCCAGGTCGTTGCCCTGGCGATTCAACGTCGTGGGATCGTGGATTTGGAAGAAGTACTCAAGGATCCGCCGGTAACTCGTCTGCGTCGTATCGAAGACGATCTCGATCCCTTCCGCATGAGTGCCATGGTTGCGATAGGTCGCGTTCGGCGTGTCGCCACCGGTGTAGCCGACGCGAGTCGAAACCACACCCGGGAGCTTGCGGATCAAGTCCTGCATCCCCCAGAAACATCCCCCGGCAAGTACAGCGCGCTGATACATGTTAAACCCCTCCTACCTGGTCGAGATATTGGCCGTAACCCTCGCGCTCCATGTCGTCCCGGTGGACGAACCGGAGCGACGCCGTATGGATACAGTAGCGCAGGCCACCGCGTCCTCAGGGACGAACGCGGATGATCGTCTTCCCTTTTCCCGGTTCGGTGAGCGCCGCGACGGCCTGGTCGAGGTTCGCCACGGTGCCGATGTTCGTCCGCAGCCTTCCGTCCCGCACCCGCTGGACGATCTCGCTGAGCTGCGCCCGGTCGGCCTCGACAACGAAGTCAATCGCGCGGCCGTCAGCGGGGCGCGCCTCAGGCGGCCCGACGACGGACACAAGTGTTCCTCCGCCGCGAATCAGGCGCGCTGACCGCTTCCCGATGTCGCCGCCAATGACGTCGAACACCAGGTCGACGCTGCCGACGTCTTCCAGCGCTTCACTGTCGAGATCGACGAACTCGTGCGCACCGAAGTCGAGCGCCTTCTGGCGGTCGGCGGCACGTCCGGTGCCGATGACGTGTGCGCCGGCCAGTCGGGCCAGTTGCGTCACCATCGAGCCCACCGCGCCGGCCGCACCGTGCGCAATCAAGCTTTGTCCCGCCCGAAGGCGGCCGTGATCGAACAGTCCCTGCCACGCGGTGAGGCCCGAGATGGGCAGGCTCGCTCCCACGGTGAAGTCCACGTCGCCGGGCAAGGGCGCGAGGTCGCGTGCCTCGATCGCCACGTACTCGGCCAGTGAACCGTCGCGATACCAGTCCGCGAGGCCGAACACCCGTTGTCCTAACGTAAGGCCCGTCGTGCCGTAGCCGATGGCCGTGACCACGCCAGCGAGCTCGTGGCCGGGGATCGTGGGTGTCCGGTCGCCACCGCGGCGATCCGTCCAGGTGGATGGCCATGCCAATTCAGTCCCGACGAATCCCGACGCATGGATCTGAACGATCACATCGTTTATCGCTGCCTGCGGCTCCGGCCGCTCCACCAGCTTCATCCCGGCCATTCCCGCGGCCTGGTCGATTACTACGATCGCCTTCATCATTTTCCTCCCGGTTGCGAGTCCGCGCAGGCACCCGCTTCGAATTGCGGAGCAATTGGCTGACCGATGGAACATTCCGTTCAGTCACGTGCCAGCGCAAGCTTTAGACCGATCGCCGTTCACGGCTATCCGCTGTGGGCTTCTCCCGACGAACGGTTGGCACCATGCTAGCTTCTTTGCGTACTCTGAAGTCTCGAAATGGTTCTGATTAGTCCAGAACTCACATTGGAACAATGCTTCTTGGGAAGAGGTATACCCCGCGGTTGTGTGGCGAGCATCTCCTTCAATGCCCGCCACTTCAGGGACGTTTGTGGTTACCGCGTCGGCAGGCGCGTCCGCGTCTCGCTTACACGACGCTCAGTTCGACTGGATCGTGATTGCGCCTTCTCCCACGACCGTCCCTTGCCGATCGGTGTCGGGTGCGCGGCTATTCAGTTGATTGTCGTAGTCGACAACCTCGGCCTGCGAACCCGGCGCGTAATGCCAAATACGGACCCGCACCCAATCTTTCCCACTTCCGGAAGTTGTGTCACGCACGCGGTTCAGCATGAAATAGTAGCCGTCCGTCCCATTCACGTTGCCCCGGCCGCGGAACTGCACGCTGTCGCCTTGCATCGACTGCGCGTCGATTTGCTGGCTGCGGAAATTGATGCCGGCAGCCGTGAACTCGACGTTGGCCTGCGCGGCGCTGAGGGCGCTGCCGGTGTTCGATAAGACGGCGAAGGTGGCGATGCCGGCGTGCGTTCGGGCCATCCTGGACGCTCCCGGCGGCGACATGAACCATCCTTCTCCGGCGACGTAAGTGCCGGTACCGACGACGGTAATTTTCTTTTGCACGGTCGTGCTCACACCGCTGCTGTCCGTGACCGTGAGCGTGACGGTATAGATGCCGGGCGCCGCGAAGGCATGCTGGGCGCTCGCGTAACCGCCCCCGTCCTTCTCGCTGATGGTGCCCACATCCTTGCTCCCGTCGCCCCAGGACCAGCTGGCCTTGAGCGTATACGCGACGGAGCCAGCGGCCGGTGCTGGAAGCTTCGAACGCATGGCTGTCGATGGAGCCGACGACCTGGTTGATGCGCACGCCTACCTGTGGACGCGACGCGGGGGGCTGCTCGCTCGGGCCCAGCTGGATGACTGTGTAGGTGGTTCCTGCCCGGGCCGCCTCGGGGGCGGTCAAAGGCAAGCCCTGCCGAGGCCGGACGCTTATGTTTTCTCGGAGTGTAGGAGCTGACAACGGGACCTTCATCCCGATTGCCGACTTGTTCTATTCAAGCTTCTATGCCGGCGGAACACACATTCGCGCTTGTGAGCCGCCGGCTTTTGGCATAACATGTGAACGTATATTCAAACGTTGAGCATGACTACCCACACCGATCCCGCCGACTGGGTAGACCAGCTCGCCGACCTGTTCCACCTGCTGGGCGACAAGACGCGCCTGCGCATCGTCATCGCCTGCCTGGCGCGGCCGATCTCGGTCGGCGACATCGCGGCCGAGCTCGACCTGTCCAGTTCCCTGGTCAGCCACCACCTGCGCCTGCTGCGGGCCGCGCGCATCGTCAAGGCCGAACGCCAGGGCAAGCAAGTCTTCTACGCCGCCGCCGATGCCCACATCAGCGGCCTTTTGGCCGACATGGCCGACCACATCGCCGAACCGGCCGCACTGCACGAAGCATGAGTCAACATCACCACCATCACGACCACGACGATCACGACCACGATCACGGCCACCACCACGAGCATGGACACGGGCATCACCACCATCACCCGGCGCCGGGCGACAACACGCGCGCGTTCGCACTGTCGGTCACGCTCAACGCCCTGTTCGTGGTGGTCGAATTCGTCTATGGCTTCATCGCCAACTCGACCGCGCTGATGGCCGATGCCGGCCACAATTTGTCGGACGTGCTGGGCCTGTTGCTGGCGTGGGGCGCCGCGCTGCTGGCCAAGTCCAAGCCGGACGGGCGCTACACCTACGGCCTGCGCAGCTCGTCGATCCTGGCGGCGCTTGCCAATGCGCTGCTGCTGATGGTCGCCTGCGGCGCGATCGCGTGGGAGGCGGTGCTGCGCTTTGCGCACCCTCCCGCCGTGGCCGGGCTCACCGTGTCGGTGGTGGCGGGCATCGGCGTGCTGGTGAACGGCTTTTCGGCCTGGCTGTTCATGGCGGGCCGCAAGGACGACCTGAACGTGCGCGGCGCCTACCTGCACATGGCGGCGGACGCGGCGATCTCGCTGGCCGTGGTGGTGTCAGGCCTGGTGGTCATTTGGACCGGCTGGACCTGGCTCGACCCGGCGGCCAGCCTGGTCATCGTGCTCGTGATCGTGATCGGCACCTGGGCGTTGCTGCGCGAATCGACCCAGCTGGTGCTGGCGGCGGTGCCGGCCAACATCGACGCGCTCAAGGTGCAGCGCTTCCTGGAGCAGCGCCCGGGCGTGCTGGAGGTGCACGACCTGCACATCTGGGCGATGAGCACCACCGAGGCAGCGCTGACGGCGCACCTGGTGATGCCGGGAGGCTATCCGGGCGACGCGGCGATCGACGAGATTGTCGAGCAGCTAAAGCATGATTTCAGGATCGACCACACCACGCTGCAGGTGGAGGAAGGGACCACCGATCACGGATGTGCGTTGCATGGGGCGAGGCATTGAGGCGAGCGCCACGGCGTGCATGGCGGCACCCCTACTGACACCACGCACCACAGCACGTCATCCCGGCGCATCCTCGGCGGCCCGGCCGGGGTCCATAGAACAGTCGCGTTGCCGCGCACTCGGCATGGGTCCCGGCTTGCGCCGGGACGACGATGCACAGAGGTGTGACCCGGTCAGCCAGCCAGGTTGGCGTACAGCGGCGTGCTGAGGTAGCGCTCGCCGAACGACGGGATGATCGTCACGATCACCTTGCCCGCGTTCTCGGGCCGGCGTGCGACCTGGATCGCTGCCCACAGTGCCGCGCCGGACGAGATGCCGACCAGCAGCCCCTCTTCCCGCGCCGCGGCGCGCGCGGTCTCGAAGGCGTCGTCGTTCTTGACCGTGATGACTTCGTCGTAAGCCTGGGTGTTGAGCACGGCCGGCACGAAACCGGCGCCAATGCCCTGGATCGGGTGCGGGCCCTTGGTGCCCTTGGACAGCATCGGCGACGCTTCCGGCTCCACCGCAATGGCCTGAAAGCCGGGCTTTCTCGCCTTGAGCACTTCGGCCACGCCGGTGATCGTGCCGCCGGTGCCCACGCCGGCTACCAGGATATCGACCTTGCCGTCGGTATCGCGCCAGATTTCCTCGGCCGTCGTGCGGCGGTGCACTTCGGGGTTGGCCGGGTTGTTGAACTGTTGCGGCATGAAGCAGCGCGGGTCCGCGGCCACGATTTCTTCGGCACGCTTGATCGCGCCCAGCATGCCTTCCGAGCCGGGGGTGAGCACCAGCTCGGCGCCGTAGGCGCGCAGCAGCATGCGCCGCTCGTTGCTCATGGTTTCGGGCATCACCAGCTTGCAGCGGTAGCCGCGCGAAGCGCACACCATGGCCAGCGCAATGCCGGTGTTGCCGCTGGTGGGCTCGACGATGATGGTGTCGGGACCGATCTTGCCGGCTTGCTCCGCCGCCTCGATCATCGCCAGGCCAATGCGGTCCTTGACGCTGTGCGCCGGGTTGTAGAACTCCAGCTTGGCCAGCACGTCGGCCACGCCGTCCCGCGCCAGGCGCCGGATGCGTACGAGCGGCGTGTTGCCGATCAGTTCAGTGACGTCGTTTGCGATTCTCATGCCGGCCCCTTGTCGTTGATGTAATGGTTATTGCTTCACGTCCAGCAGTTCGACGTCGAAGATCAGGTCGGCGTCGGGCGGGATCACGCCGCCGCCGGCGCCGCGCTTGCCGTACGCCAGCTCGCTGGGAATGATCAGGGTGCGCTTGCCGCCCACCTTCATGCCGGCCACGCCCTGCTCCCAGCCCTTGATGACCTGGCCGGCGCCGAGGTTGAAGTCGAGCGGCGAACGGCCCGGTTCGAGCGAGGAGTCGAACTTCTTGCCGTGCTGGTTGCGCGCCAGCGGCTTGAACAGCCAGCCGGTGTAGTTCACCGTCACTTTGCTGCCGATGACCGCTTCCTTGCCCTTGCCGACCACGTGGTCGATGATTTCCACCTTGGGCCCCTGCGGCTGGGCCGGGGCGGCGGCAGGCTGGCTGGCCTGCGGCCCTGCGGCGGCGGATGCTGCCTGGCTGCCCTCCTGGGCAGTCGCGGTGGCCGCTGCCAGCAGCAGGGCGAGGAAAACGGATCGACGTATCATGTTGGCTCTTTCATTGAAAAGATTTCAAACCGAAATCTTATGATAGCAAGGCCGCTTGCTGTTGGACAGTTGCCACGCCGGCGGCCGCGTTGGCCGCATCGGCCAGCTTGCGCAGCACATGCCCGGCCGCGACCATGCCGAAGGTTGCGGTAACCACCATACTGGAACCGAAGCCGGCGCAATTGAGGCCGGTCACGCTGCCCGCGTCCACCGCGCAGGCGTCGCCGCTGTCGGGATAGCGCAGCGGCTCCATCGAGAACACGGCGTCGATGTGGTACTTGCTCTTCTCGCCCTTGGCAAAGCCGTAGCGCGCGCGCAGGATCTTGCGCACTTTCTTGAGCAGCGGCTCCTGCTCGGTGCGGGCCAGGTCGCGGATCTCGACCTTGGTCGGGTCGAGCTGGCCGCCGGCGCCGCCCACCGTCACCAGCGGAATGCCGTGCTCGCTGCAATAGGCGATCAGCGCCGCCTTGGGCTTGACGCTGTCGATGGCGTCGATCACGTAGTCAAAACGGTCCACGCCGATCATGCTGTCCAGGTTGTCCGGGTCGATGAAGTCCTCGACCAGGTGCACCTCGCAGAATGGGTTGATCTCGGCGATGCGGCGCTTGAGCGCCTCGATCTTGGGCAGGCCCACGGTCGAGGACAGCGCCTGGATCTGGCGGTTGATGTTCGATTCGGCCACGTTGTCCAGGTCGATCAGGGTGAGCTGCCCGATGGCGCTCCTGGCCAGCGCCTCGACCACCCAGGAACCGACGCCGCCCACGCCGATCACACAAACGTGCGCCGCGCGAAAGCCTTCCAGCGCACGCTCGCCGTACAGGCGGGCAATGCCGCCAAAACGGCGCGCGAAATCGACCTCTTCGTCCAGCGATGCCACGAAGGATTGGGTGTTGATTGTGTTCATCCCTGAATTCTAGCGGACCTTGCCGTACAGACTGCTCTAAAATAGCTCCTAGTCAATCGAATATTTCCACCTATTAATAATCCGAAAATGAAGAACCTGTTACCCGAGGCCGCTCCCGGCTTCGACCAGCCGGTCGCCGTGCTCAAGCACTGCCATGGCCGTATCCGCAAACAACTGGCCACGCTGGACAAGCTGCTGGCCCACCTGCCCCAGCATGGCGCCGACCAGCAGGCGCAACAGGCGGCGCAGGCGGTGCTGAACTATTTCGACAAGGCCGCGCACCTGCACCACGAGGACGAGGAGCAGGACCTGATCCCGATGCTGCGCGCCACCGCGCAGGGCGACGACGCGGCCACGCTGCAGGCGCTGGTGCCGGTGATCCTGCAGGACCACCAGGACATGGACGCGCTGTGGCTGGCGCTGCGCCCGCAGCTGGTGGCCATTGCCGAGGGCAGCGCGGCGGTGCTGGCGGCGGACACCGTGCAGCGCTTTGCCCAGCGCTACACGGCCCACATGGAGCGCGAGGAAGGCACGATGGCGCCGATGGCGCTGCGCCTGTTCAGCCCGGAGCAGATGGAGCGCATGGGCCAGTCGATGCAGGCGCGGCGCGGCATCACTGCGGCGGCGGCCCAGCCGGCGCCGGCGCAGGCGCTGGGTTCGCGCGTGGCCGACCTGCGCAAGGATTACGGCCAAGCAAGCTTGTCCGAGGAAGACGTGGCCGAAGACCCGATCGCGCAGTTCACGCACTGGTTCGAGGAAGCGCTCAAGGCCGAGGTCAACGAGCCGAACGCAATGAGCGTGTCCACCGTGGGGGCGGACGGGCGCCCGAGCTCGCGCATTGTGCTCATCAAGCAGTTCGACGAGCGCGGCTTTACGTGGTACACCAACTACGAAAGTCAAAAAGGCCAGCAATTGAGCGCCCATCCGTTTGCCGCTTTGTTATTCTTTTGGAGCGAACTTGAACGCCAGGTGCGAATCGAAGGCCGGGTGGAACGCGTGGCGGCAGAGGAAAGCGACCAGTATTTCCACAGCCGCCCGCTGCAAAGCCGCTTGTCGGCCATCGCGTCGCACCAGAGCGCCCCGATTGCAAGCAGGGCTGCGCTAGAACAGAACTACGAAGCGGTAGCAAGGCAGTATGGCGAAGAGCCGCCGAGGCCAATCCATTGGGGTGGTTTCCGTCTCGTGCCGGAACGCATTGAATTCTGGCAGGGGCGCCGGTCCCGTTTCCACGACCGCATTGTGTACACGCGGCAACAAGACGGGCGCTGGACGCGGCAACGTTTACAACCGTAGGCTGGCCACGCAGGCCGGCCTGCTGTCGACAGCCGGAGGTCATGCGTGTTCACCGAGATGAAGCTTTCCGCCTGGAGCACAGGCGTTCGCAGCAAAGTCAACCTGCCGCTACGGATCGAACTGTGGAACGGGCAAACGTTCGACCTCTCGTCCGATCCGCCGCGCGTCACGCTCAAGGTGTCCGGCCCGTCGGCGCTGCGCTACCTGATGGTGCCGTCGCTGTACAACCTGGGCCGCGCCTACGTCGAGGGCGCCATCGACGTGGTCGGGCGCGTCATGGACATCATCAACATCGGCAACGAGCTGGCGGCGTCGTCGGCCAAGGTGCCGGGGCGGCTGGCGCGGGCCATGCACCTGGTGTCCAACCACACCAAGGAAAAAGACGCCGAGGCGATCCGCTACCACTACGACGTCTCCAACGAGTTCTACCAGGCCTTCCTCGACCCCAACATGGTCTATTCCTGCGCCTACTTCGAAACCGGCGAGGAAGACCTGGCCACGGCGCAGGTGCGCAAGATCGACCACATCCTCAACAAGATCGGGCTGCAGCAGGGGCACACGCTGCTGGACATCGGCTGCGGCTGGGGCGCGCTGGCAATCCGGGCCGCGCAGCGCGGCGCGCGCTGCATCGGCGTGACCCTGTCCGAGAACCAGGCCCTGCTCGCGCGCGAGCGGGTCGAGCGGCTGGGTTTGTCCAACCAGGTCGAGATCCGGCTGCAGGACTACCGCGATGTCGAGGGCCAGTTCGACCGCATCACCAGCGTGGGCATGTTCGAGCACGTGGGCGTGGACAACCTGCCCGCATACTTCGGCCGCATCAACCAGCTGCTCGCGCCCAATGGCGTGGTGATGAACCATGGCATCACCACCACCGACATCGACTCCCGCTCGACGCCATATGGCGGCGGCGAGTTCATCGACAAGTACGTGTTTCCGCACGGCGAGCTGGCGCACCTGTCCACCGTGATCCAGACCATGCAGCAGGGCGGACTGGAAGTGCGCGACGTTGAAAACTTGCGCCGGCACTACGCGCGCACCTGCGCCACCTGGTCCGAAAATTTCGAGAACAACAGCGAGCGCATCCGCGCGCTCACCGACCAGAAGCACTACCGCATCTGGCGCGTGTACCTGGCCGGCTGCGCGTATGCGTTCTCGCATGATTGGATCAGCCTGTACCAGATCGTGTGCGGCAAGGCGGGGCAGGATCCGGCCATGATGCCGTGGTCACGGCGGTATATGTACCACTAGCCGCGAGCCGCCCGCACCGTCGTCCCGGCGAAGGCCGGGACCCATAACCCGTCAGCAGAAGAGCAAGCTCCGGCGCAACCAAACAGCCGGCTCAGCATGGGTCCCGGCCTTCGCCGGGACGACGTGCTGCTGTTAGCGGCTAAAGGCCAGGCTGGGTCACGCCGTCTCTTTCAGCCTGTTCGCAAACACCTTCCTGAACTTGGCCACCTTGGGCGCGACCACGAACGCGCAGTAACCCTGCAGCGGGTGCTGGTTGAAGTAATCCTGGTGGTAGGACTCGGCCTTGTACCAGGTTTTGGCCGGCTCGATGTGCGTGACGATCGGCGCGTCCCACACGCCGGCCATCTCGGCCATCACCTTGCGCGCCACCGCTTCCTGCTCGGCACTGGTGGTGAAGATCACCGAACGGTACTGCGTGCCGACGTCATTGCCCTGGCGGTTGAGCGTGGTCGGATCGTGAATCGTGAAGAAGATCTCGAGGATGTCGCGGTAGCTGATGAGCGCCGGGTCGAACTCGAGCCGGACCACTTCCGCGTGCCCGGTGGCGCCGCCGCACACCTGCTCGTAGGTGGGGTGCGGGGTGTCGCCGCCCATGTAGCCCGATTCGACGCGGGTGACCCCGCGCGCCTGCTGGTACACGGCCTCCAGGCACCAGAAACATCCGCCGCCCAGGATCGCCACTTCCGTGCGCGCGCCTTCGTTTTGGTTAGCCACAGCATCCATCTTCGACCCCACAACAAATACCTGCCCGAACGACTTGCTGCCAGCGAACTGTTCCGCCGGCAATCTCGGCAGTAAATATTCCCATGCCTTTAACTGTAACGCAAAGTACCTGCCTTGTGCAGCCTCAATTCTGCGGGGAGCGACAGCGGCCGCCGCCGGGCAATGGCATAATGGCGGCAACAATCCAGGGCCCCAATGAACACACGCTTTCCCCGCGCCGCAACGCGCGGTTTCGACTCGGTACAGTTTCGCCGCGCGCTGTCGCAGTTCGCCACCGGCGTGACGGTCATCACCACGCGCCTGGCCGATGGCAGCTACCGCGGCCTGACCGCCAGTTCGTTCAATTCGGTGTCGCTCGACCCGCCGCTGGTGCTATGGAGCCTGGGAAATGCCGCCAACAGCCTGCCCATCTTCAGCGGCAATTCGCACTATGTGATCAACGTGCTCTCGGCCGGCCAGCAACACCTGGCGGACCGCTTCTCGCGCCGCACCGATAATCCCTTCGCCGGCATCGAATTCGAGCTGTCGCGTACCGGCCAGCCGATCCTGAAAGGCACCGCGGCCTGGTTCGAGTGCCACAACCGCAGCCGCTATCCCGAGGGCGACCACGTGATCTTCGTGGGCGAGGTCGAAGAGTGCTCGGCCCACCCGCAACCGGCCCTGCTGTTCCATCGCGGCCAGTTTGGCAGCACGCAAGAACGTTAGGGCCAGTCCGCCTATCCTTGTCGCTCAAGCAAAAATGAAAATGGCTGTCGCAGATTGGAAAGATGCGACCGGCCCGTGTTTCTATAATTGAACGATTCGCGGCCCGTCCACCGTGGCCGCCTGACGACAAGAACCTACCGAGACAGGACCACCCATGAAGCCTTCCAGCAAAGCCCAGTTCCACTGGGACGACCCCCTGCTGCTGAACGAACAGCTGACCGATGACGAGCGCATGGTGCGCGACGCGGCCGCCGCTTACTCGCAGGACAAGCTGCAGCCACGCATCCTCGAAGCCTTCCGCCACGAGCGCATGGATACGTCGATCTTCCGCGAGATGGGCGAACTGGGCCTCCTGGGTCCGACGATTCCCGAGCAGTACGGCGGCCCCGGCCTGAACTACGTCTGCTATGGCCTGATCGCGCGCGAGGTCGAGCGCGTGGACTCGGGCTACCGCTCGATGATGAGCGTGCAGTCGTCGCTGGTGATGGTCCCCATCTACGAATTCGGCACCGAGGCGCAGCGCCAGAAATACCTGCCCAAGCTGGCCAGCGGCGAATGGATCGGCTGCTTTGGCCTGACCGAACCGAACCACGGCTCGGATCCGGGCTCGATGGTCACCCGCGCGCGCAAGGTCGATGGCGGCTACGCGCTCACGGGCAACAAGATGTGGATCACCAACTCGCCGGTCGCGGACGTGTTCGTGGTCTGGGCCAAGGACGACGAAGGCGCGATCCGTGGCTTCGTGCTCGAAAAAGGCATGAAGGGCCTGTCGGCGCCGGCGATCCACGGCAAGATGGGCCTGCGCGCCTCGGTCACCGGCGAAATCGTGATGGACGACGTGTTCGTGCCGGAAGAGAACGCCTTCCCGGACGTGCGCGGCCTGAAGGGCCCGTTCACCTGCCTGAACTCGGCGCGCTACGGCATTGCCTGGGGTGCGCTGGGCGCGGCGGAGTTCTGCTGGCACATGGCGCGCCAGTACACCATGGACCGCAAACAGTTCGGCAAGCCGCTCGCGGCCAACCAGCTGGTCCAGAAGAAACTGGCCGACATGCAGACCGAGATCACGCTCGGCCTGCAGGGCTGCCTGCGCCTGGGCCGCATGAAGGACGAAGGCACGGCTGCGGTCGAGATCACGTCGATGATGAAGCGCAACTCGTGCGGCAAGTCGCTCGACATCGCCCGCGTGGCGCGCGACATGCTGGGCGGTAACGGCATCTCGGACGAATTCGGCGTGATCCGGCACATGGTCAACCTCGAGGTGGTCAACACCTACGAGGGCACGCACGACATCCACGGCCTGATCCTGGGGCGCGCGCAGACCGGCATCGCCGCGTTCTGACGGCCACGGCGTCATCCCGGCGCACGCCGGGACGACGGTTTTGAGGCCAACAATAAAAAACCCCGCCGCAGCGGGGTTTTTCGTTACGGCGGGCGGGCTTAGAACTTGTAACCCACCGACACCATCACCGAGCTCGGATCGAGCTTCATGTGCTGGTTCTGGCCGCTCGAGAAGTGCACGTCGGTCGACAGCTTGGTCTTGATGTAGGCCGCGCTGGCGAACCAGCGCTCGCTGAAGTTCACCGCCACGCCCACTTGGCCCGAGTAGGTGAACTTGTTGTCGATCTTGAAGGTGGTCGGCACGCCGGTGCCCGGGTTGGTCAGCGCCGTCATCTGGCCCGAACCGGTCGCCTTCTGGAAACGTGCGTAGGTCGGGCCAAAGCCGATGTACGGACGGATCATCGAGCTCGGCTCGAAGAAGCGGTACTGGAAAAACAGGGTCGGGGGCAACGCCTCGACCGTGCCCAGCTGGCCGGTGCCTGCGATCGCGCCGGCGCCGTAGATCTTGTGCTTGTACGGCGTACCGAGCGCGCCTTCCAGCGAAATGTTGTCAGTCACGCCATAAGCAAACACCAGCACCGGCTGGGTGTCGCCGCTGACATCACCTTGCGATTTCGGCAGCGCCGGCGCCGAGATGTAGCCACTCTCGACGTGCGGGGTGATCTTGTTGACGCCGACCGAAGCCGTCCACTGGCCCGCCGACTGCGCCGATGCGCTCGATGCCGCGCCGAACACGCCCGCCAGCACCAGCATCTTCACGACGTTCTTCACACGTACTTTCATTTTATCTCCTGATTCTTATAGTGGAACGGCCCGCCGCAGCGTGGCGACGGGCCCGCCGTGATGATTACAGCCAGCCCTTGACGACCATCTGCTCGAGGACGTAGCGCGCGATCAGCGAGTTCTCGTACGGGGTCGGGTGGACATCGTCGGCGAACATGTAGTGGCTGACGTCGCCAGCAGCCAGGTTGCTGCCGTTGCAGACCAGCGAGCTGCCGCCCAGCGCGTTGTTGCCGCAGGCCTTGTCCTTGGTGTTGGTCAGGCCGTACGGACCCGGGTTGGTGACCTGGTCGTGGCTGATCGCCCACAGGTCCACGTACAGCACCTTGGCATCGTCTGCCACACCGGCCTTGAGCTGGGCGTTGAAGGCATCCACCGCCTTGCCGATCAGGGCGCGCACGTCGGCGCTCTGGCCGGTGGCCGACGGGGTGCTGGCCACGTCCGGCAGGTTGTTGACCACCACGTAGTTGGCGCCCTTGCCGATGATCTGGGTCTTGACCAGGGCTGCCAGCTCGGCGCCGGCGGTGCCCATTGCGGTCACGATGCCCGGGGCGTTGGCGGCAAAGTAGTCGGCGCCGGCCTTGGCGCCGGCCGCGGCCGCGTCGGCCTGGGCCTTGGTCACCATCGGGCCGTACACGGTCGGCGAGGCCACGGCCTGATTGCCCGGCTGCTGTGCGGCAGCGGTCACGGCGGCGGTCACGACGCTGGTGTCGGTGTGGCTCGGGTTGGCCGATTCGGTCTGGATCGCCAGGCCAATCGCCTGCGCCGCCGTTTGCGGGTTGGTCGCGCCGGCTGCCAGTTGCATGGTCAGCGAGGTGGCAAAGGTGGTCTGGCCGGCCTTGGTGCCGGCGGCGGTGGCGGCAGCCGACAGCTGGCCCATCAGCACCAGGATATCGTTACCGCCAGCCATCACGGTCACCACTTCGGTGCCGCTGAATTTGCCGCCGCTCTTGGCCAGGTGGTTGGCCACTTGCTGGACCACCGGCACGGTCAGCGCGCCCACCGGCGAACCGGTCAGCTTGTTGCCGGCGCCGACCGGGTTGGTCACGCGGGCGCCGCCCTGGGCGTAGTTGAAGCAGTTCGGGTGGTCGGTGACGGCTACCGAGAAGCCCTTGGTGGCGTCGCCCTGCAGGCCGGTCTGGGCCGCGCAGACACCGCTCACGCCGAGCTGGGCGCCGACCAGTTCGGTCCAGTTCTTGCCGGTCAGGGTCGGCTCTTTGGCGGTGTTGTCGCCGTTGATCGTCCATTTGCCGCCGCCCAGCGCCAGCACGCCGCCAACGGCATAGCTGCCAACGTCCGACAGGCTGTCGCCGAAGGACACCTGGGCGCTGTACTTGGTCTTGAGCGTTTGGTCGCCGGGTTTGCTGCCATTGCCGCCGCACGCAGCGAGGACGGCCGCGGTCAACAGCGCGAGCGCGAGATTGGTGTGACGCATTGTGTCTCCTAGATTGAAATGTTCTTGTTGAAACGAACGCCCGTGCTATTCGTGTCGCAACTAATATGCCAGTGTTCTGTTCGCTTGTATAGCGAAAGCATTGCAAAAACGTTAGTTCCCAGCAACAAGCTGTCAATACAGACGAGCAACTGGAGCGGTGGCGATTATAGCAACGCCGGCCGAGCACGCTAAACGAATTTGTGCGCGCAATAGCCGGGCTCAAGGAATGTTCATGCGCCGCGGGTTGGCACCCCGCGCACGGGAACTTTGGGACGCCGGCGCGGCACCTAGCGCGCCAGCACCGACTGGAACCAGTCGCGCGTGGCCGCCATGCAGAACGGCGCGACCAGCCCGGCATGGTAGCTGGACGCCACCGCGTCGCCGCCATTGGCCGCGCGCAGCGCCGCCTTGGCGGTGGCAAAGCCCAGTTTGGGCAGGCGGAAGAAGTCGTTCAGGCCATCCAGCGAGGAATCGATGTTCAGCTCGGTGACGGCGGCGCCACGCGCGCGGAAGTAGGTGGCGCTGTCGCTGGTATTGAAATACGGGACGGTCGGGTCGCCGTCGCCGCCACACAGCAGCAGCGGCACATTGGGCGCGTAACTGCGCAAATCGTTGCGCACCAGCCAGGAGCGCAGCGCCTGCGCCGGCGCGCACGACAGCGGCGCGCGCGCGTCCTGGCTGCACGGGTGGACGGCCATGTCGGCCAGGTAGCCGGCGCGGTAGTCGCTCCTGAGCAGGTTGCCCGAGCCGAAGTACTGTCCATAACCGCTGGCCTGCGGCATGGAGTCGGCCGCAAACAAGGCGGTGGCCGGCAGCTTGCCCTGGCTGACCAGTTCGCCCGCTCCCAGCGTGCCCGGCACCAGGTCCACGATCCCGCCGGCGTACTGCGCCTCGTAGATCTCGGCGGGATTGCGGTACAGCCCCGCGCCGGCATGCTGGCCTGCATTGACAAGCAGCGGCACCACCACCGTCGCGCCGTCGCGCGGGGCGCCGCCGAACAGCTGGTCGCCGAACCGGGCCAGCGCGTAGGGGCCGGACATGCCGGCCGCCGCCGTGACCGCAAACTCGCTCGCGCCCTGCAGCTGCATCGCGCGCTGGGTCGCCAGCGCCACGTAGCCGCCCTGCGAATAGCCGGTCACCATCAGCTTGCCCGAGTCGCGTGCGCCGATCGCCGGGAAGGCGGCGCGCGCGGCGCGCAAGGCGTCGATCATGTCGGCCGATTGCTGGTCGCGGTCCAGGTAGGGGTGGTAGCCGAGCGAGGAACCGCCGTAGCCGGCATAGTTGGGCGCCACCACGATGAAGCCCTGCGCGGCGAAGATGGCGGCGGCCAGCCGGGACTCGGTGTTGTTGGCGATATCGGCCATGTCGTACGCCTTTTGCAGCGAGGTGCCGTGCGCATACAGCAGCACCGGGCGCGAATTGCTGCACGAGCTGCCTGTCCCGGACGGCACCATCACGGTGGCGCTGGCGTCGGTTGCCTCGCCGGCGCCGCCGATGGTGTTGTAGTGCACGCGGTAAATCGACACCGCACACTGCGGCGGGCCCGAGATGGCGGTGGTGCCGCTTTGCGCGGCCTCGAGGAATGCGGCCATTTCCGCCGGCTGCACGGTGGCAACGCGCACGCTGGCCGACAGCGCCACCGGCACCGCGGTGGCGCTCGCGAGCAGGCTGCCGCGCGCCGGGGCGGCCACCGGGGTGGGGTTGGCGACGCCGGACGGGGTGCCGCCGACCGTGGTCCCGCCGCCGCATGCCGCGAGCAGGAGTGGAAGGGCGAAGGCGAGCGGGTAACGCATGGTCGATCCTGGTGCTGGGTCTTGTCTGCAGGCGCGCGGACGCGCCGAGGCGGCCTGGCGGATGCAAGGCGCGGGGATGAGACGAAGGGATTGTTGGCGACGGCAGGGACTAATGCCGGGTTCGTTCAGGATCGTATCACTGCTGATGAGGCTGGCGGGCTGAATGTTGCGCTACGGCCACGAATGGCCGTCGTCGCGGCGAAAGCCGGGACCCACGCTGAAGCGAGCTGGAGCCGCACGCTTTGCATCATCGCAAACGATGTATGGGTCCCGGCCTGCGCCGGGACGACGTTGGAGACGGTGGGGAATGATGAAATGCGCGGCTTCGGTTGAAGCCGCGGTTTACTTCAGCAGTGCCTGCAGTGCGCCCTCGGACCCGTGCGCGGCGCGGCGCAGACGGTCGTTCACGCCCAGCCAGGCGTCGTCACGCGGGGGCGCTTCGACCAGGATCACGTCCGCGCCCACGCCATCCATGGCGCGCAGTGCAGCGTACAGGTCGTGCGCGTAGCCATCGGGGGTGGCGGGCAGTTGTATGGCAGCGTGCGCGGCAGGCAGTTCCGAGAAATGAATCAGGGTCGCCTTACGCCCCGCCGCGGCGATGCGTTCGAGCGTTGCGGGCAGCGTTGCGCCAGCCTGCAGCACCACCGGCGTGCTCGGCGCGTAGTGCGATTCGAGCGTGCCCGAGGCGCGCGGCGCGGCGGCGTCGGGAGCGGCCGGGCGTTGGCCGATCACGCGCTCGATCGCGTCCGCGCCAATGTGGCCGGGCCGCAGCAGCACCGGGCCATGCGTGGCCAGCCGCGAAAGGTCCACGATGGTCGATTCGATGCCCACCTGCGACGCGCCGCCATCGAGCACCAGCGCCACGCTCGCGTCGCCCGCGAACTCGTCGCGCACGTGCTGGGCCAGGGTCGGGCTCACGTGGCCGAACTTGTTGGCCGACGGCGCCGCGACGCCGCCCTGCCCGCCCTTGAAGGCGCGCAGCAGCGCCACCGCCACCGGATGCGAGGGGCAGCGCAGGCCGATCGTGTCCTGGCCGCCGCTGACGGCATCGGGAATGCCAGGTGCGCGTTTGAGGATCATGGTGAGCGGCCCGGGCCAGAACGCCCGTGCCAGCGCGCGCGCTTCGTCGGGAATGTCGCAGGCCCAGTGCTCCAGTCTGCCCTCGGGCGCCAGGTGCACGATGACCGGATGGTCCTGCGGTCGCCCCTTGGCCGCGTAGATGCTGGCCACGGCCGCCGGGTTCTCGGCGTCCGCACCCAGGCCGTACACGGTCTCGGTCGGGAACGCGACCAGCCTGCCCTGTTCCAGCAGGCGCGCGGCGTCCTGCACCGCGCCCTGGTCGATGCCCTGCCCGTTCACGGTGCGATGCCCAGGATGGCGCAGGCCGCGCGCAGCTGGTCTTGCGCTTCGCCCAGCGTGGGGGCGACGAAGGTCACGTGGCCCATCTTGCGGCCGCGGCGCGGTTCTTCCTTGCCGTACAAGTGCAGGCAGGCGCCGGGCAGCGCCAGCACTTTGTCCCACGCTGGCTCGCGCACGGCGTCGCCGTCATACCAGATGTCGCCGAGGATGTTGAGCATCACCGCCGGCGAATGCTGGCGACAATCGCCCAGCGGCAGCCGCGCCATTGCGCGTACCTGCTGCGCAAACTGGCTGGTGACGCAGGCGTCGATGGTGTAGTGACCGCTGTTGTGCGGGCGCGGCGCCATCTCGTTGACGACCAGCGAGCCGTCCTGCAACACGAAGAACTCGATGCACAGCACGCCCACGTAGCCCAGCTGCGCGATCATCGCCGTCGCCGCGTCCTGCGCCTTCTTGGCGCATGCGGCCGACACGTTCGGGCCCGGCACGGTGGTGGTGAACAGGATGCCGTCGCGGTGCACGTTCTCGGCGATCGGATAGACCACCGATTGACCGTCGGCGCCGCGTGCGGTCAGCACCGACACCTCGTACGCCAGCGGCAGCATCTTCTCGAGCAGGCAGGTCACGCCGCCCATGGCGTCGAACGCCGCGCGCACGTCGTCGCGCGTTTTCACGCGCACCTGGCCCTTGCCGTCATAGCCCATGCGCACCGTCTTGAGAATGCCGGGCAGGAGCTCGTCGGGGATGGCGTTGATGTCGTCGTGCGAAGAGATCGCCTTGTGCGGCGCGGGCATCACGCCCGAATGCGGCGCGCACTCCACAAAAAAGCGCTTTTCAAGGATGCGGTCCTGCGCCACCGACACGCACGATGCGCCCGGCGCCACGAACACCTGCTGCGCCAGGCGCGACAGGCTCGCGGCCGGCACGTTCTCGAATTCGGTGGTCACCGCCACGCACTGCGCGGCCAGTTCGTCCAGGCCCTGCGCATCCTGGTAGGCCGCCTCGACCACGCGATTGGCCGCGTGCCCGGCCGGGCAATCGCGCGTCGGTTCGAGCACCGCCACACGGTAGCCCATCGCCTGCGCGGCATGGGCGAACATGCGGCCCAGCTGGCCGCCGCCCATCACGCCGAGCCAGGCCGGCGGGAGGAATGGAGTCTGCTGCGTGTCGCTCATACGGTCGGAAGGGCCATGGCCTTGGCGGCCGCGGTCTGCTGGTTGCGGAATTCCTGCAGCTTGGCCGCAAGCGCGTCGTCGTTCGCCGCGATCATCGCCACCGCGGTCAGGGCCGCGTTGGCGGCGCCCGCCTCGCCGATGGCGAAGGTGGACACCGGCACGCCCTTGGGCATCTGGACGATCGACAGCAGCGAGTCCTCGCCACGCAGGTACTTGGACGGCACCGGCACGCCCAGCACCGGCACGATGGTCTTGGCGGCCACCATGCCCGGCAGGTGGGCAGCGCCGCCGGCGCCGGCGATGATGGCACGCAGGCCGCGCTCACGCGCAGCTGCCGCATACGCGAACATCTCGTCCGGCATGCGGTGCGCGGAGATCACCTGCGCCTCGTGCGGCACGCCGAACTGCTTGAGGATGGCGACCGCATGCTGCATCACGTCCCAGTCCGAGGACGAGCCCATGATCACGCCGACCAGCGGTTTTGCTTGCTCGGCCATCGCGTCAGACCTTCAGCTTTTCGCCGGTCAGGCGCTCGATCGCCTCGAAATACTTGGCCTGGGTCTTTGCGATCACGTCCTGCGGCAGTGCCGGGGCGGGCGCGGTCTTGTTCCAGTCCTTCAGCGTCTCGAGGTAGTCGCGCACGAACTGCTTGTCGAACGACGGCGGGCTCATGCCCGGCGCGTACGAGTCGGCCGGCCAGAAGCGCGACGAGTCCGCGGTCAGCACTTCGTCCATCAGGTGCAGCACGTTGTTCTCGTCCAGGCCGAACTCGAACTTGGTGTCGGCGATGATGATGCCGCGCGTGGCGGCGTAGTCGGCCGCGGTCTTGTACAGCTGGATGCTGATGTCGCGGATTTTGCGCGCCAGCTCGGCGCCGATGCGCTGTTCCATCTCCGCGAAGCTGATGTTCTCGTCGTGCTCGCCCAGGTCGGCCTTGGCGGCCGGGGTGAACAGCGGTTCGGGCAGCTTGTCGGCCTGGCGCAGGCCTTGCGGCAGCGTGATGCCGCAGATGGCGCCGCTGGCCTGGTAGTCCTTCCAGCCCGAGCCGATGATGTAGCCGCGCACCACCGCCTCGACCAGGATCGGTTTGAGGCGCTTGGCCACGACCGCGCGGCCCTTGACCTGCTCCACTTCGTCCGGGCGCACCACGCTCTCGGGGTCGATGCCGGTCAGGTGATTCGGCACGATGTGGCCGAGCTTGTCGAACCAGAAGTTGGTCATCTGGTTGAGCACCATGCCCTTGCCGGGGATCGGCTCGTTCATCACGACGTCGAAGGCCGACAGGCGGTCGGTGGTGACGATCAGGATCTTGTCGTCGCCCACTGCATAGTTGTCGCGCACCTTGCCGCGGCCCAGCAGCGGCAGGGACTGGATAGTGGATTGGTAGAGGCTGTTCATAGAAGGGTATCGAAAAAACGCAAAACCGGCGGGGAACGCCCGCCGGTGTCAGAAACTGGTTTCCGGCGTAACCGGAACGTGGTGCCGCCAACCTGTACCGCGTCGTCCCGGCGGACGCCGGGACCCATGCTGAGTTGCCCGGCAAGCGGTTTCGTTTCAGTCAGCATGGATCCCGGCTTGCGCCGGGATGACGTTTTTCGGGCGCCCGAAAAACGTCATTTTACTTCACTTCACGATCTGGGCCAGCTCACCGGCCTTGTAGCGCTCGGCGATCTTCTCGAGCGGCATCGGCTTGATCCTGGCGGCCTGGCCTTCGCAGCCGAAGGCGATGTAGCGTTCCTTGCAGATCTTCATGGCCGCTTCGCGGGCCGGCTTGAGGTAGTCGCGCGGGTCGAACTTGGACGGGTTCTGCGCCATGTACTGGCGGATCGCGGCCGTCATCGCCAGGCGGATGTCGGTGTCGATGTTGATCTTGCGAACGCCGTGACGGATGCCTTCCTGGATCTCCTCGACCGGCACGCCATAGGTTTCCTTCATGTCGCCGCCGAATTCGCGGATGATGGCCAGCAGGTCTTGCGGCACCGACGACGAGCCGTGCATCACCAGGTGGGTGTTGGGGATGCGCGCGTGGATTTCCTTGATGCGGTCAATCGCCAGGATGTCGCCGGTCGGCTTGCGGGTGAACTTGTAGGCGCCGTGCGAGGTGCCGATGGCAATGGCCAGCGCGTCGCACTGGGTTTGCGCGACGAAGTCGGCGGCCTGGTTGACGTCGGTGAGCAGCTGCTCGCGTGTCATGGTGCCCTCGGCGCCGTGGCCGTCTTCCTTGTCGCCCTTCATGGTCTCGAGCGAGCCGAGCACGCCCAGCTCGGCCTCGACGGTCACGCCGATCGCGTGCGAGAACTTGACCACTTCCTTGGACACGCCGACGTTGTATTCGTAGCTGGCCACGCTCTTGCCGTCGGCCTGCAGCGAGCCGTCCATCATGACGGAAGTAAAGCCCGAGCGGATCGCGGCCATGCACACCGCCGGCGACTGGCCGTGGTCCTGGTGCATCACGACCGGGATGTGCGGGTAGGCTTCCACCGCCGCCTCGATCAGGTGGCGCAGGAAGGCTTCGCCGGCGTACTTGCGGGCGCCGGCCGAGGCTTGCATGATGACCGGCGCGCCGACGGCGTCGGCGGCGGCCATGATAGCCTGCACCTGCTCAAGATTGTTGACGTTGAATGCCGGAAGGCCATAGCCGTTTTCGGCGGCGTGGTCCAGCAGCTGACGCATTGATACGAGTGCCATGGTTGAACTCCAAAAATAATAAAAAAACCTGTTATTCGTATTCGCCTACCCGCACGATCTTGAGCGCGTTGGTGCTGCCCGCCTGGCCCATCGGCGAGCCCCAGGTCACGACGATCATGTCGCCCTTCTTGACCACGCCCACGCTCATCAGGAGCTCCTCGGCCTTGGCCAGCACGGCGTGGCTGCCGCCCTCCTGCTGCAGGGGGAAAGCTTGCACGTTACGATACAACGATGCCTTGCGCTGCGTCGTCTGGGACGGGGTCAGCGCGAAAATCGGGGTGTTGACGCGGTGCCGGCTCATCCACAGCGCGGTGGAGCCGGACTCGGTCAGGGCGACGATCGCCTTCACGTTCAGGTGGTGGGCCGTGAATAAGGTTGCGTAGGCAATCGACTGGTCGATGCGGGTAAACTGCACGTTCAGGAAGTCCGCTTCGAGCTTGTTGTACTCGGAGCGCTCGGCTTCCAGGCAGATCGCCGACATCATTTCGACGGTCTCGACCGGGTACTTGCCGGCGGCGGTCTCGGCCGAGGTCATCACGGCGTCGGTGCCGTCCAGCACGGCGTTGGCCACGTCCGACACCTCGGCGCGGGTCGGCACGGCGTTCACGATCATCGACTCCATCATCTGGGTCGCGGTGATGGCCAGCTTGTTCGAGTCGCGCGCCATCTGGATCATGCGCTTTTGCAGCGCCGGCACGGCGGCGTTGCCCACTTCCACCGCCAGGTCGCCGCGCGCGACCATGATGCCGTCGGAGGCGTCGAGGATTTCCTGCAGCACGGGAATGGCTTCGGCGCGCTCGATCTTGGCGATCATCAGCGGCTTGTGGTGGTAGGGCTCGCCGGCGATGTTGGCCAGCTGGCGTGCCATTTCCATGTCGGTGGCGCTCTTGGGGAACGAGATCGCCAGATAATCAGCCTGGAAGCGCATCGCGGTCTTGATGTCTTCCATGTCCTTGGCGGTGAGCGCGGGCGCGGTCAGGCCGCCGCCCAGGCGGTTGATGCCCTTGTTGTTGGACAGCTCGCCGCCCACCTTGACGGTGGTGTGGATCTCGTGGCCGACGATCTTGTCGACGATCAGCACGATCAGGCCGTCGTTGAGCAGCAGCGTGTCGCCCGGGCGCACGTCGCGCGGCAGCGCCTTGTAGTCCAGGCCCACGCGCTCCTGGTTGCCCAGTTCGCCGTTGTCGCCGTACCTGGCGTCGAGAATGAACTTGTCGCCGTTGGCCAGTTCGATTTTATTGTTCTCGAACTTGCCGATGCGGATTTTCGGACCCTGCATGTCGGCCATGATCGCCACTTCGCGCCCGCATTCGGCGGCCGCGCGCCGCACCAGGTTGGCGCGGTCGATATGGTCCTGGGCACGGCCATGCGAAAAGTTCAGGCGCACCACGTCCACGCCCGCTCGAATCATCCGGACGAGGACATCGAAATCAGAGGAAGCGGGGCCGATGGTTGCGACGATCTTGGTACCACGTTGCATAGCGATCCTTCAGAAAAGAAAAGCGCAGCCGTCCGGAACTGCGCTAAGGTTTGCTTACTTGGCGCTGCGCTGCAGCAGGATCTCCACCGCCGGCAGGGTCTTCCCTTCGAGGAACTCGAGGAAGGCGCCGCCGCCGGTCGAAATGTAGCCGATCTGGTCGGCGATCTTGTACTTGGCAATCGCGGCCAGCGTGTCGCCGCCGCCGGCGATCGAGAACGCCTTTGAATCGGCGATCGCGTGGGCCAGCGTTTTGGTGCCTTCGGCGAACTGGTCGAACTCGAACACGCCCACCGGGCCGTTCCAGACGATGGTGCCGGCCTTGGCCACCTGCTCGGCCAGCATGGCGGCGGTCTTGGGGCCGATGTCCAGGATCATGTCGTCGTCCAGCACGTCCTTCACATCCTTGACGGTGGCGGCGGCGGTCGGGGCGAATTCCTTGGCGCACACCACGTCCACCGGGATCGGCACCTGGGCGCCGCGCGCGGCCATCATGTCGATGATGGCCTTGGCCTCGCCGACCAGGTCGGCTTCGGCCAGCGACTTGCCGATCGGCAGCCCGACGGCCTTCATGAAGGTGTTGGCAATGCCGCCGCCGACGATCAGGTTGTCCACTTTCGAGGCCAGGCTTTCCAGGATCGACAGCTTGGTCGAGACCTTGGAGCCGGCCACGATGGCCAGCAGCGGACGCTGCGGGTTGTGCAGCGCCTTGCCCAGCGCGTCCAGCTCGGCGGCCAGCAGCGGGCCGGCGCACACCACGGGCGCGAATTTGGCGATGCCGTGGGTGGTGGCCTCGGCACGGTGCGCGGTGCCGAAGGCGTCGTTGACGTACACGTCGCACAGCTTGGCCATCTTCTGGGCCAGCTCGTCCGTATTCTTCTTCTCGCCCTTGTTGACGCGGCAGTTCTCCAGCAGCACGACCTGGCCCGGCGCGACCTCGACGCCATCGACCCAGTTCTGCTTCAGTTCGACCGGCTGGCCGAGCAGCTCGGACAGGCGCCTGGCGACCGGCGCCAGGCTGTCTTGCGGCTTGAACTCGCCCTCGGTCGGGCGGCCCAGGTGCGAGGTGACCATGACGGCGGCGCCGGCTTTGAGCGCGTCGCGGATCGCCGGCACGGATGCGCGGATACGGGTGTCTTCGGTGATGTTGCCGGCGTCGTCTTGCGGGACGTTCAGGTCGGCACGGATGAACACGCGCTTGCCCTTGAGCGACCCCTGGTCGATCAGATCCTGCAAACGGGTGAAATTGAGAACGCTGTTCATGGCTTGCTCAGCAGTGGGATGGTGAAAAATTGATATTCTACCTTAGGCCACCGCGCCAAAAACGTGGAAGACGCGCAACAGTGTGAAGGCGAGCATGCCAAAGCCGATCGTCTGCAGCATGTTACGGCGCAGCAAGTAAAAGCCCAGCGACAGTACGCCCGCGACCAGGCGCGGATTGGCCAGACCCAGGTGCAGTTCCCCGCTGCCGCCGTGCACCAGGTCGGGCACGACGATGGCGGCCAGCGCGCAGGCCGGGGCAAAGCGCAGCATCTCCTGTACCCGCTTGGGGATGGTCACGCGGTGGCCGAGCAGCGCGACGCCGCTGCGCGTGAGCGCGGTCGAGATGGCCAGCAGCACGATGACGAGCCAGACTTCCCAATCAGCCACGGCGCGCCTTTCGTTTCTCGTTGGTTTCCTCGACCACCATCGCGGTCACCATGCCGCCCAGCACGGCCAGCAGCAGGCCCAGCTTGTACGGCAGCGGGTCCGCGATCACGGCAACCGCGCCGGCCACCGCCACGCCGCACAGTGCGGCATTGCTGGTCACCAGCGGCACCGTCATGCACAGGATCGCCAGCGTACCGGCGAAATCGAGGCCCCAGCTGGCGGGAACGGCGCTGCCGAGCAGGATGCCGACCAGGCAGCACAGCTGCCAGACGACCCAGTTGGGATACAGCAGCCCTTTCAGGTAGGACAGCTTGCCCGGCACCGGGGACGGGTCCGGATAACGTTGCAAGTACAGGGCGACGGTCATGTCGCCGGCGATAAAGCTGAGCAGGAAGCGCTGGCGCCAGTGCAGGTGCGCAAAGTGCGGGGCCAGCAGCGCGGAAAAGATCACGAAGCGCAGGTTGACGACCAGCGCGGTGGCAAAGATCACCCACAGCGGCGCGTGGGCGGCCATCAGCGGCAGCGAGGCCAGCTGCGCGGAACCGGCGTACACGAGCAGGGTCATACCGCTGGCCTGCCAGGCCGTCAGCCCGGTCTTGACCATGGCCACGCCAACGACCACGGCCCAGGCGCCAATGCCCAAGAGCAGCGGCAGGCCGTCGCGAAAGCCCTTGCGCCAGGCAAGCGGGTCGTGCTGGTCGCAGCGCGCATGCGCCTCGGCGGCCGAACGGAGCGGGCTCATGTAGCTATCCCGCAACAGCAGGCTGGCACGGCGGCGGAATTGGCGCGGTCGGGCATGGAAAAGAACGAACGGGGACTCTGGAACAGCCCGCCATTTTACCCGGCCATTCCGGCAAGGGGTGTGAATCCGTTAGAATCGTGGTTTTGAGTAAACTGCCTGACGGAGAACCAGATGACTGAGAAGACGATACCTGTGGTGGAATTGCAGGCCCAGGACCTGCCGGCCTACTGCCCGAACCCGGCCATGCCGCTGTGGTCGTCGCACCCGCGCGTCTTCCTCGACTTCGACCACGCCGGCCAGGCCAAGTGCCCGTACTGCGGCACCCGCTACCAGCTGGCCCCGGGCGTCGAGCTGTCGCACCACTGATCCTGCCGCGGGGGGCGCGCATGCAACACCCGGGCGCCGATTTCACCCACCTGCTGCGCTACCGCGCGCCCCGCTGGCTGCAGGGTGGCCACCTGCAAACCATCCTGCCGGCCACCTGCATGGCCAGGCCGAAGGTCAGCTACCGACGCGAGCGCTGGGACACCCCGGACGGCGACTTCATCGACGTCGATTGCGTCGACGGCGCCCCGGGCCAGCCGTTGGTCGTGCTGTTTCACGGGCTGGAAGGCTCGTCCGACAGCCATTACGCGCGTTCGCTGATGGCGGCGCTGGCCGCGCGCGGCTGGTCGGGCGCCGTGCCTCATTTCCGCGGCTGCTCCGGCGAACTGAACCGGATGCCGCGCTTTTACCATTCGGGCGACGCACCCGAGATCGACTGGATCGTGCGGCGCCTGCGCCCGCGCGCGTCGGGCCGGTTCTACGCGGCCGGCGTCTCGCTCGGCGGCAACGCGCTGCTGCGCTGGCTGGGCGAATCGCAGCACCAGGCCGGCATCGTGGACGCGGCCTGCGCGGTCTCGGCGCCGCTGGACCTGGCGCGCGGCGGCGAATCGCTGTCATCCGGGCTGAACATGCTCTACACGCGCATGTTCCTGCGCTCCCTCAAGCCCAAGGCGCTGGCCAAGCTGGAGCGCTTTCCGGGCCTGTTCGACCGCGACGCCCTGCTCGCCGCGCGCGACCTGTACGAATTCGACAACATCGTCACCGCGCCGCTGCACGGCTACCGCGATACCGACGACTACTGGCACCGGGCCAGCGCCAGGCACGTGCTGGGCGACATCACCGTGCCCACCCTCGTGCTCAACGCGCGCAACGACCCGTTCCTGCCGGGCCAGCACCTGCCGGACCAGGCCGCGCCGTCCGTGGTGCTCGAGTATCCCGAGACGGGCGGCCACGTGGGCTTTGCAGTGGGCGCGCCGCCTGGACGCATCGACTGGCTGCCGCGGCGTATCCTGCATTTTTTCGAACACGGCGCCGGAGGCCAACATGGATGAAATCGTCAAACAAGCGATGGCCAAGTGGCCGAACGTACCGCACTGCTACGGCTGGCTGGCGCTGGACGCGCGCGGCGCCTGGCGCATGCGCGACGAGGCGGCCCAGCGCGCCGGCGCGCCGGGCGACAAGTTGACCAATGCCGCGCTGGTGGGCTTCATCAACCGCAATTACCTGCACGACGAGCGCGGCTGCTGGTATTTCCAGAACGGGCCGCAGCGGGTGTACGTGAACCTGGAAGCGACGCCGTTCATCGCGCGCACCGATCCGCTGGCGGGGTTCTTGCTGCACACCGGGCGGCCGCTGGGCCAGGTGGAGCAGGCGTTCATGACCGACCTTGGCCAGGTGATCCTGCAAGGCGCGGACGTTGTCGCGCAGGTCGACGACCGGGACGTGGCGCAACTGCTGCCGTGCATGGAACTGGATGGCGCGCCGGTCACCGATGACGCACTGGCTGGCTGGATCGAACATGGCGGTGACGAAATGCTTCTGCGCCATGGTGGAAAGGCAGTGCGCATCGAGCACCTCAGGGCGGAAGAAGTGGCCGCCAGGTTCCGCTTCATCATGCAACCGCAATTGCCCGGCTGAGGACCGGCAGGGTGATGGCGGGGAGCGCCGCGGCGATTGTCTCGTTTAACGTTATTTTTCCTCGTTTTGTCTCGCGTGACGCTGGGCGAAATGGTTCCTGTCGAGGGAAGCGCCGCGCGCTGTCGGCCGGCTGCGAGCAAACGCGAGTACGCACGAGACAAAACGAGACACCCCCCCCAGCCGCAATCACCCTACGGCCGGTCCTTCTTCTCTTCCTTTTCGTCCTTCTGCCTGGCCTTGATCTCGCGTTCGCGCGCGTCGATCACCGCCTGGTCGTAGAACGACACATCGCCCGCCTTGCGCGCGATGTCCAGCTGGTCGACCGCCGCCGGCAGGGCGCCGCTGAGCGCGTAGGATTCGGCCAGCGCCATGTGCTGCAGCGCGATCTTGCCCTGCTTGGCATAGGTCTTGGCCAGTTGGTCGTAGAGCTTGGGTTCGGCGCGGTACTGGCTGATCTGGTCGCGCAGGAAGCGCGCGGCATCATCGAGCTTGCCGGCGGCGACCATCGCGTCCGCATACTGGCGCGCAATGGCCCGCGACAGCGGGAACTGCTGGTGCGCCTGCGCCGCATCGCGCACGGCCTGCTGCACTACCGCATCCGGCTGGCCGGGCGCCAGCTTGATCTCGATCTGCAGTCCGGCCAGCATGGCAGCGCCGTCGTTGCTGTCGCGCTCGGCCGAGAACACGCCGGGCCGCGGCTTGAGCGCGGCGCGCGCCTTGTCCAGCCAGCTTTGCGCACCGGCCAGGTCGCCGCCGCGCAGGGCCAGGAACGCCAGCCCGTACTGCGCCGCCACCTGCTGCTGGCGGCTGGGCTGCTCCATCTGGGCCAGGAACGCCGCCCTGGCGTCGTCGCGCGCCTTCACGGTTTCGTCCTGCAGCACGCGGGCGCGCGAACGCACCAGGTAAAAGTCGAGCGAATCGGCATGCGGGCGCTGGTGCGGCGCCTCGCGCACGCGCGACTGGATGTCGACGATGCGCTCGGCCGTGAGCGGGTGGCTGGACAGCCAGGCCGGCATTTCCGAGTAGTTGCGCGTGGCCGTCTGCAGGCGCTTGAAAAACGCGACCATGCCGGAGGTGTCGAAACCGGCCGCGTTCATGATCTGGAAACCGACCCGGTCGGCCTCGCGCTCGGCGTCGCGGCTGAAGTTGAGCTGACGCTGGATCGCCAGGCCCTGCCCGCCCAGTGCAATGCCCATCGCGGCATCCGGGCTGCTCTTGGCGGCCAGCGCGGCCAGGATGAGCGCCGCCAGCGGCAGCAGCATGTCCTCGCGCTGCTTGCCCAGCATGCGCGCAATGTGGCGCTGCTGGACGTGACCGATCTCGTGCGACATCACCGAGGCCAGTTCGGATTCGTTCTGGGCCGCGATCAAGAGCGCCGAGTGCACCGCGATGAAGCCGCCCGGCAACGCGAACGCGTTGATCATCGGGTCGCGCACGGCGAAGAAAGAAAAGTCGAAATTGGCCTCGCCGCGCGCGCCGGGGGCAGCCGCCACCAGCGTGGTGCCCAGGTTGTTCAGGTATTCGAGCAGCGGATCGTCGTCGAGAAAATCGCGGTCGCGCCGGATATCGTTCATGATCTCCTCGCCCAGCTTGCGCTCGACGATCGGCGACAGGTCCTCGCGCGCCGGCTCGCCCAGCGTCGGCAGGTTGGTGTTGTCCGGCGGCTTGCGATAGACCTCGGTCGGCGACGCGAGGGCGAGCGCGGCCGATACGGACAGGCAGACGGCAGTCAGAGCGCGCGGCCACCGGCGTGGCGGCATCTTCGCTGGGACGGGGATCGAATTCACGGGTGCTATCATACCCTCATCGGCAGTTGTCGAACGGCTGGCCGAAACACTTTGTTACCCTGCATTATCAACCAAACAATCGCACGATGACCTCCCCCGACCAGCTCACCCATTTCGACGCCACCGGACAAGCCCACATGGTCGATGTCGGCGCCAAGGCCGAAACGCACCGGATCGCGGTGGCGGCCGGCACGATCCGGATGAAGCCGGAGACGCTCGAACTCGTCACCACGGGCAGCGCCAAGAAGGGCGACGTGATCGGCATCGCGCGCATTGCCGCCATCATGGGCGCCAAGCGCACCAGCGACCTGGTGCCGCTGTGCCACCCGCTGCCGATCACGCGAGTGGCGGTGGACTTCGAAATCGACCAGGCCACCAGCAGCGTGCACTGCCGCGCGCAGGTCGAAACCGTGGGCAAGACCGGGGTCGAGATGGAGGCGCTGACTGCCGTGCAGGTGGGCCTGTTGACGATCTACGACATGTGCAAGGCGGTCGACCGCGGCATGGTGATGACCAACGTGCGGGTGCTGGAGAAGCACGGCGGCAAGAGCGGCGATTGGACCGCCGAGTAGCGCCGCAAGGTGTTGTAGGGTGGGCAGGTTTCCTGCCCACGCGTTCAAACGCCTCCCGCAACACCGCAACGAAAGTCCAGCCCCGTCCGGCCCACCCGCGCCGCTACCCCGGGCACGCTGCGGCATCACGCTCCTGACAGTTGAACGCGTGGGCAGAATCTGCCCACCCTACGCACCCTTCAGCCCGCTATTCCCAAAGGCAGCCTCAACGTTTGACGCGGCGCATGCTTGATGTGCGGTCCTTGAACCGCGTCAGTATCTGCCGCTCAAATGCTTGCGTTGAATTGAAAAGCTTGCATTAACGTCAAGCCCACTCGGCGCGCGCGCAGCCGCGCATCTTTCCAGGCAAACCCATGTGACCCGCCTTGCCCGCGGGAGGGGCCTCTTTTTGCCCAAATTTTTGTAAGGAGAACAGGTACCCGAGGAACTGCCAGTACCAGCGTCCGCTTTATCCGTACTTATCCAAACTCAACAGAAGAAGAAGGAATACGAAATGAACAAGTTGTTCCCTCCTGCTTTGGAAGTCCGACTCCACGCCTGGTTATGCTGTCTCGCGATGGTGTTGCTCTCAGCATGCAGCGGCGGCGGTTCCGACACCAGCCGTCAACAGCCCCAGCTCGCGGCCGATGTGGCGGGGGTCCCGGCCCCCGGCATTGCCCCGGGCGAACCGCCGCCCACGCCCGGCCCCGCCCCTTCCCCGAACGGCACGCCCAGTGACGACGACATCGGCGGCCTGTACTGGTGGCTGCTCGGCCGTGCGCCCAGCGCCACGGACCTGCTGTTCTGGAAGGCGTCGAATCTGGGCCTGGACGACATCGCGTTCCAGTTGAAGAAGAGCCACGAGCTGGTGGACCTGCACGGCTGGAGCAGCATCGGCCAGAACACCCGCACCAGGATTTACGTCGATGCCTCGGCAACCGGCGAGCGACCGGACGGCAGCGAAGCCAATCCCTATAGGACCCTGGCCGCGGCCGCGAGGGCAGTCAAGGGGCCCAGCACGACCATCTTCGTCAAGCCGGGCGTGTACGAGGGCGGCCTGCGCACAACCACCGATGGCGCCGACACGGTTGCGGGCGGCTACGACGGCAGGATCTACTGGGTTTCGACCATGCGCTGGGGCGCAAAGATCGTGCCGGCGCCGGCCTCCACCAACGAGGCCGACAACAGCACCGGCTGGACCAACACCGGCAACTACGTGCACATCGTCGGCTTCGAAGTGGACGGCTCCTCTTCCGCCAGCGCCACGCGCGACAACTGGCGCCAGGGAATCTACACCAGCGGTTCGCACAGCGTGGTGCGCGAAAACTACGTGCACGACATCGCGCGCTGGTATTCGTGCAGCAGCGGCAGCGGCGGCGCCGGCATCAACATCGACGCCTACGACAACGGCGGCCTGAGCGATGCGGTGGGCAACTGGGTGCGCGACATCGGGCGCGATGCCGCCGGTTGCAACCGGTTCCAGGGCATCTACGTGAGCAGTTCGGGCAGCGTGGTCAACAACGTCGTCTATCGCGCCTACCGGGGCGCGGCGATCCACCTGTACCACGAGGCCAATGCGGTCAAGGTCATCAACAACACGGTGGCGGCGTCCTATGTGGGCATCGTGGTCGGGACCGGGGCGTACCGGGGGCCCAAGGTGGAGCATAAGGACACGCTCGTCTACAACAACATCGCTTACGACAATTACATCGGGATCGAGGAATACGTCGGCAGCGGCGGCATCATGGGCGTGAACTACTACCGCAACAACCTGCTCGCGCAGAACACGCGCGACTGGGGACCGATGCGCAACACCGATACCGGCACGCTGACCGCCGATCCGGCCTTCGTCCGCTACGAGAAGGCCATGCTGCTGCCGAATTTTCACCTCGCGTCGCACTCGGCGGCGATCGACAGCGGCACGACCAGCAATGCGCTCGCCAACGATTTCGACGGCCGCATGCGCGACCCGAGCAATGGCAGTTGCATCGGCGCCTACGAGGCGCCGCAGTAGCCAGCTGCGGTCATGCTCCACTGAAGCTTTCCCCGCATGGTACATTGCTGACCTTGCGCCGCCGGAGCCGGCAGGCGCCTGTCACAAGAACCTGAAGGGGATTGCATGAGATACCATTTGCTCGCGCTGGGCGCCGCCCTGGTGGCGACGGGCGCGTCGGCCGCGCCGCGCGGCTTTACGGTCGAGGACCTGGTCAACATGGAGCGCGTCGGCAGCCCGGCGGTGTCGCCGGACGGCTCCCGCGTGGTGTACACCGTGCGCAGCACCGACATGGCCAAGAACCGCGGCCACACCGACCTGTGGATGGTCGACCTGCGCGCGGCCAAGCCGGCGCCGGTGCGGCTGACCAACCACAGCGCCAGCAGCACCGATCCGGAGTGGTCGCCGGCCGGCGACGCGATCTATTTCCTGTCGGGCCGCTCCGGTTCGTCGCAGGTGTGGCGCCTGCCGCTGTCCGGCGGCGAGGCGTCGATGGTCACCAGCCTGCCGCTGGACGTGGACAATTTCCGGCTGTCGCCCACGGGCGACCGTCTGTTGATGAGCATGTCGGTGTACCGCGAATGCCCGGACCTGGCCTGCAGCAAGGCCAAGGACGAGGAGCGCGGCAAGACCAAGGCTTCCGGCCGGGTGTACGACAAGCTGTTCGTGCGCCACTGGGACACCTGGGCGGACGGCAAGAACGCGGTGCTGTATTCGGCCCCGATCGACGCCAGCGGCCGCGTGAGCGCGGCGCCGGCCAGCCTGTCCGGCACGCTCGACGGCGACGTGCCGTCCAAGCCGTTCGGCGACCATGACGAGTATCGCTTCAGCCCGGATGGCAAGACGGTGCTGTTCTCGGCCCGCATCGCCGGCAAGACCGAGGCATGGTCCACCAACTTCGACCTGTATGCGGTGCCGGCGGACGGCAGCGCCGCGCCGCGCAACCTCACCCAGGACAACAACGCCTGGGACACCAAGGGCGTCTATTCGCCGGACGGCCGCACCATCGCCTACCTGGCCATGACCCGCCCCGGCTTCGAGGCGGACCGCTTCCACATCGTGCTGATGGACGTTGCCAGCGGCAAGAAGCGCAACGTGGCCGAGAGCTGGGACCGCTCGCCGGGCAGCATGCAGTGGAGCGCCGACGGCAAGTCGCTGATCGTGGACGCGGAAGACGTCGGCAACCACAAGCTGTTCTCGATCGACGTCGCCAGCGGCAAGGTGACCGCGCTGACGGACAAGGGTTCGATCGGCGGCTTCGACGCGCGTCATGACACGATCGCTTTCACGCAGTCGAACCTGCAGTCCGGTGCGCAGCTGTTTGCGCTCAAGGGCGGCAAGGCGCGCCAGCTGACCAACCAGAATGCGGACCGCCTGGCCGACGTGCGCTGGGGCGAGTACGAACAGTTCTCGTTCGCCGGCGCGGGTGGCGACACGGTGCACGGCTACGTGATGAAGCCGTGGAACGCGACGCCGGGCCGGAAGTACCCGGTGGCCTTCCTGGTGCACGGCGGCCCGCAGGGCAGCTTTGGCAACGGCTGGAGCTACCGCTGGAATCCGCAGACCTACGCCGGCGCCGGCTATGCGGTGGTGTTCATCGACTTCCATGGCTCGACCGGCTATGGCCAGAAGTTCACCGACGCGATCAGCGGCGACTGGGGCGGCAAGCCGCTCGAGGACCTGAAGAAGGGGCTGGCCGCGGCCGAGGCGAAGTACCCGTGGCTGGACCACGAGAAACGCTGCGCGCTGGGCGCCTCGTACGGCGGCTACATGATGAACTGGATCGAGGGTAACTGGTCCGACGGCTTCAAGTGCATCGTCAACCACGACGGCGTGTTCGACGCCCGCGGCATGGCGTTCTCGACCGAGGAACAGTGGTTCACCGACTGGGAAAACGGCGGCGCCTACTTCGCCGTGCCGGAAAATCACGAGCGCTTCAATCCGGTCAACTACGTGAAGAACTGGAAGACGCCGATGCTGGTCGTGCAGGGCGACATGGACTTCCGCATCCCGACCGCACAAGGCCTGTCCACCTTCACGGCACTGCAGCGCCGCGGCATCGAGAGCAAGCTGCTGTTCTTCCCCGACGAGAACCACTGGGTCCTCAAGCCGGCCAACTCGGTGCTGTGGCATCACACGGTGCTGGACTGGCTGGATGCGCACCTGAAGCAGTAAGCGGGGTGGGGCCGGCGGCGCGGCCTCGCGCCGTCGTCAGAAATAACCTTCCTTCCACAGCCGGGGCCACGACGGTCCCGCGTTCACGGCTTCCAGCGCCGGGCTCAAGGGCTCGGCGCGCAAGCGTGCCAGCCCGTCCGGTAGCAGGTTCGCCAGCCCGGCCATGGTGGCGACAACCAGCACGGCGCCCACAAGGCGCGCGGTCCCGCCGGCGCCGGACACCTGCGTCACCGGCACGACCGTGCGGTACCAACCGGTCGCGCAAGCCAGGTACAGAGCGATCCCCAGCTGGCTCTGCGGCATCACAATGATGCCGGAAACCGTCCCGTCAACCAGGATCGCCACCGCCCCCACCAGCAGGGCTGCGGCAACGGCGCGGTTGTTCCGATCGTGTGCATCGACCTGGCGTGCCGCGCGCACCAGCGCACGCAGGACGATCGCGATCGCGGCCAGCAGGCAGACCAGCGCCGGCAAGCCCCATTCGCTGGCGATCTGCAGCAGCCAGTCGTGCGGGTGGGCTCCCTGGTGCACCGGGCGGCCAAAGTGAGCAAAGTGCATCGGCCCGACACCAAGCAAGGGGTGCTGCAGGATCAGCGTCACGGCCTGGTGCCACAGGGGCAACCTTCCGGAGGCCGGATCGGTCACCGTGCGCTCGACCGCAAAGGTGAAGGCGCCGATTCCTTGCGCGCCGAGCAGCGCGGGAACGATCACGAGCAGCACGACGTAGCCGACCACGCCCAGCATTGCGGTCAACCCGACCTGCCGGAGATAGGGCAAGGCGGCGCCCCGCAGCAGGAAGGCAGCCGCGGCGCAGGCGGCGGCCATGCCCGCCAGCGTGCCGCGCGCGGTGGTCGCGTACAAGGCCATCCACCAGTAGGCGGTGACGGCCAGCCACAGCCAGCGCAGCCGGGACGCGCGCGGCGTCAGGCTGCACAGCAGGACCAGCAAAGGCAAGGTCGAGGTCTGGACGTGGTTAAAGAAGCGGATATTGCTGAAGCCAGGCGTGAAATCGTCGGCCGCCAGCGCAATGTCAAGATAGAACGAGCCGAAGTAGGCGGCGAAGAACTTGATCGTGTAAAGAGCGCCGGCAATGGCGACGACCTGCAGGATCCGAAGCAATGCCGGCAGTCCACGCTTGGCGATCTCGGCGCCTGCAGCGATGGCGACGGCATACAGCAGGAAAAATACGGAGGTTTCGAAAGCGGCCAGGCGCGGTTCGCGTGCCTGAATGCTGCTGAGCATGCCGAGCAGGAAAAACACCGCGAGCATCTTGCCAGCCGCTCCGGCAAACAGCCGGCCTGCCACGTCCGAACGCGACGCCAGCAGCCAGGCCCCAACGCAAAGCAGGGTGACGATCTCGACAACGCGCTGGAAATCGTGCCCGGCCACCAGCATGAAATTGGCGCACAAGGCTGTGCAGAGCAAGGTGACAACCAGCATCCCGTTCTCTCTCGTCGTTTGCAAGATCGCCCTCGGCCTGTGTTTTGGGGATAAAAAAGCCGCCTGGCTTACACCAGACGGCTTTCTGTCGATGGCGATGCCCGGGCATCGCCATGGTCTGGATTAGCTACCGTTGCAGCTGGTGCCAGCGATCTTGGTCTTGTCGGCGGCTGCCAGGTTGGTGTCGCAGCTCCAGGCACCGGCGCCAGTGCGGCTCAGGGTGATCGTCTTGCCGGCAACGGTTGCCGGGCCACCGTTGATGGTGCAAACGAGGGTCACAACACCGGCGTTCGCGGCGCTGGCGGTGTCGCTGCTGCAAGTGTTGCTTGCCGCTTTCAGGCCCGATGCGCTCTGCACGTCTGCTTGCACTGCATTCGGGTCTTGGTTCATCAGGACGTCGACGCCGGTCTTACCAGCAGACACTTCCGCCAGCGCAGCGGCGAATTTCGACTTGGCGACGTAGTCCTGGTAGGCCGGGATTGCCACGGCGGCCAGGATACCGATAATCGCAACCACGATCATCAGTTCGATCAGGGTGAAGCCGGCTTGGGCTTTCTTAACGATCTTCATCGATTTCATTTTTCATCTCTCCAGGTTAAGGTTGGGTGACACCGCTTCTTGCCACGCTTTCCTATGAGCAATTGCCGTGCCAGCTGGAAAGTATGGCGATTTATTGCTGAATATGCAATAAGCAGCCGTTTCCGGAACATTTTTTGTTCGATAAGTGACAAAAATTGTCAGCGCGCGCGGACAAAGTTTGTCATTGGTCAAAAGAGAGGGGCGGATGAAAAAAGGGAGCCCGCAGGCTCCCTTTTCGCTACGACCAGAATGTCTTACAGCATGGCCTTGAGCAGGCGAGCCATTTCCGACGGGTTCTTGGTGACCTTGATACCGCAGGCTTCCATGATTTCCAGCTTGGCTTGCGCGGTGTCGGCGCCGCCCGAGATCAGCGCGCCGGCGTGGCCCATGCGCTTGCCCGGGGGGGCGGTGACGCCAGCGATGAAGCCAACCACCGGCTTCTTCATGTTGTCCTTGATCCAGTAAGCGGCGTTGGCCTCGTCCGGGCCGCCGATTTCGCCGATCATGATGACGGCGTCGGTGTCCGGGTCGTCATTGAACATCTTCATGATGTCGATGTGCTTCAGGCCGTTGATCGGGTCGCCGCCGATACCGACTGCCGACGACTGGCCCAGGCCCAGCGCGGTCAGCTGGCCAACCGCTTCATAGGTCAGGGTGCCCGAGCGCGACACGACGCCGATGCGGCCCTTCTTGTGGATGTGGCCCGGCATGATGCCGATCTTGATCTCGTCCGGGGTGATCAGGCCCGGGCAGTTCGGGCCCAGCAGCAGGGTCTTGGAACCAGCCTTGGCCATGCGGTCCTTCACTTCCATCATGTCGCGGACCGGGATGCCTTCGGTGATGCAGATTGCCAGGTCGAGCTCGGCTTCAACGGCTTCCCAGATCGCGGCGGCGGCGCCTGCGGGCGGCACGTAGATCACCGACACGGTGGCGCCGGTTTCGGCCTTGGCTTCCTTGACGCTGGCGAAGATGGGGATGCCCTCGAAGTCCTCGCCGGCTTTCTTCGGGTTCACGCCGGCCACGAAGGCTTCACGGCCGTTGGCGTAGTCGCGGCACATGCGGGTGTGGAACTGGCCGGTCTTGCCGGTGATACCCTGGGTGATAACTTTGGTGTCTTTGTTAATCAGAATCGACATTTTTCTATCCTTCGCGTATTAGGCTTTGCCAGCAGCAGCGGCCACGACCTGCTTCGCTGCGTCTTCCATGGTGTCGGCCGAGATGATCGGCAGGCCGGATTCGGCCAGCATTTTCTTGCCGATGTCTTCGTTGGTGCCCTTCATGCGCACAACCAGCGGCACGTTCAGCGACACGGCCTTGGACGCGGTGATCACGCCTTCGGCGATCACGTCGCAACGCATGATGCCGCCGAAGATGTTGACCAGGATGGCCTTCAGGCCCGGGTTCTTCAGCATGATCTTGAAGGCTTCGGTCACTTTCTCGGCCGTTGCGCCACCGCCCACGTCGAGGAAGTTGGCCGGCTCGCCGCCGAACAGCTTGATGGTATCCATGGTGGCCATGGCCAGGCCGGCGCCGTTCACCAGGCAGCCGATGTTACCGTCCAGCGAGATGTAGGCCAGGTCGAATTTCGATGCCTCGACTTCGGCCGGATCTTCTTCGTCCAGGTCGCGGTAGGCGACGATTTCCGGATGACGGAACAGGGCGTTCGAGTCGAAGTTGAACTTGGCGTCCAGTGCGATGACCTTGCCGTCGCCGGTCAGGATCAGCGGGTTGATTTCAGCCAGCGAAGCGTCGGTTTCCCAGTACGCCTTGTACAGGCCTTGCAGGTTCTTGCGCGCGTCGGCGATCGAGCCTTCCGGCACGCCGATCTTGCGGGCGATGTCATCGGCGTCCTTGTCGGTCAGGCCGATCGACGGGTCGATCACCACGTTGTGGATCTTTTCCGGGTGCGAGTGCGCCACTTCCTCGATGTCCATGCCGCCTTCCGACGAGGCCATCAGCACCACGCGCTGCGAGACGCGGTCGGTGACCATCGACACGTACAGTTCCTTCTTGATGTCGGCGCCTTCCTCGATCAGCAGGCGACGCACTTTCTGGCCTTCCGGGCCGGTCTGGTGGGTGACCAGCTGCATGCCCATGATCTGGTTCGCGTATTCGCGCACCTGCTCGAGCGACTTGGCCACTTTCACGCCGCCGCCTTTGCCGCGGCCGCCAGCATGGATCTGCGCCTTGACTACCCAGACCGGGCCGCCCAGCTGTTCAGCTGCTTTCACGGCCTCGTCCACCGACATGCACGGAATGCCGCGCGGAACGGTCACTCCAAACTTCCGGAGGATTTCTTTGCCTTGATACTCATGGATTTTCATGCTGTCTTCCCTTCCCTCTTACAGGTCTGATTAAGGTTGAAATCGAAAAAACGCGACGCCTAACTGGTCACGGGCTTGGCCACCCAGCGCGGGTAGAACTTGGCCACGGCCGGGCCATCGGCACGCAATGCGTGGCAGCGGTCGATCTGGAACGGGCGCTCGGCGCCGTCCTCGTCCACGCCGTCGCGGGTTTGGAACACGTCGTTGGCGTAAGCCTGGATCGCCGCCGTCGGCAGGACCTGCGCCAGTTCGGTGAGATGGGTGCAACCGAGCACGCCGGACAGGCGGTCCTTCAGGTGCAACCGGAAATGTTTCATCAGCGACAAGCCGATCAGTTTCTTGTAGGCGTCGGCGATGGTGTCGCAAAAACCAGGATAGGGAACGGCATCGGATGCGGCTTCGGCATCGACGATCACGAGCTCGCGGTCGATGGTCACCCGCAGCTTGAGGTCGTGCACCGGCTTGCCGCCCTCGCGCACGCCAGAGGCGAGCAGGATGTCCCTGACCTTGACGTCGCTGATGGACGCGTCGAGATCCCACAAGCCGTCCTCGCGCGCGTACGCTTGGACAGTGATGGCGCGCGTGTGCCGGAGCTGGCGCGGGACGGGAGAAGACAGGGGCATAAAAACCAAGTGCCGGGAATGCGGCGATAAATTACGCAGCCGTGTGCCTGATGCACGTTGCCGCAGCTTCTACGGCAACTACCGCTCATGCGGCGCTGCTGAAACCTCGAAAGTTTAGCACATGCTTGCGACTGGCTGCACTGCAGCATTCGATAATTGCCAAGCAGGCAACGCGATCGTGAATACCTGAGTTCGGGTCCTTTGGATGACTGACAGGGACCTGACAGCCCGTGCGGTCAGGTCGCCGACTGCGGCAAGGGAAAACAAAACCAAGCGCGCAGCGCCATCTGCGGTGAGGAGCACGCGGGTTAGACGTGCGGCGGATGGCGCTCCGCGCTTGATTCTGTGGCGCGCAGGTTGGGCTCCTGCTTGCGCGCGCCTGGTGCGACGCGCGTCGCATCGCGTGGGCTCGAGAGCCCACCCTACAGTTCGTCGTCGTCCGCGCCGCCCTGCATGGCGGCACGCACGGCCCGCTGCGAAAAGCCGCGCTGCAGCAAGAAGCGCATCTGTTTGGCGCGCTCGGCGGCATCCTGTGCCACCTTGCCGAACTTGCGGCGCCAGACTTCCCTGGCGCGCGCGAGCTCGGTTTCGGCCAGCCCGGACTTGAGCTCGGCCAGGGCCTCGCCGCCCACGCCGTGGTTCTGCAGTTCGGCCACCACGCGACTGTTGCCGTAGCGGCCGGCCTTGCGGTGCACGAGCGCTTCGGCAAAACGCTCCTGCGACAGCCAGTTGTTCTTCTCGAGGAAGTCGAGCACGGCTTCGACGTCCTCACCCTCCTCGGCGTAGCGTGCCAGCTTGCGGCCCAGCTCGAGCCGGCTGTGCTCGCGCGTGGAGAGGTAGCGCAGTGCGCGGGCTTTCAGGCTCAGTTCGGGCATGGCTGGTCGGCTCCCGCTTCGTGCACGGCGTGGGCTCGAGAGCCCACCCTACCCATCATTCGTCGGCGCCGACGGCCTTGAGCTTGGGCTTGCCACCGTCTTCTTCGACCGGCGGCAGCTCGCGCACGCCGAGTGCGGCACGGACCTTGTTTTCGATCTCGCGCGCCAGCGCCGGACGCTCCTTCAGGAACTGGCGGGCGTTGTCCTTGCCCTGGCCGATGCGCTCACCGTTGTAGCTGTACCACGAACCGGACTTCTCGATGACCTTGTTGTCGGCGCCCAGGTCGAGGATTTCGCCTTCCAGCGAGGTGCCTTCCCCGTACAGGATGTCGAAGTGGGCTTCCTTGAACGGCGGCGCGATCTTGTTCTTGACGACCTTGACCTTGGTTTCGTTGCCGATCACCTCGTCGCCCGACTTGATCGAGCCGGTGCGGCGGATGTCCAGGCGTACCGACGCATAGAACTTGAGCGCGTTGCCGCCGGTGGTGGTTTCCGGGTTGCCGAACATGACGCCGATCTTCATGCGGATCTGGTTGATGAAAATGACCAGGGTGTTGGTGCGGTTGATCGAGGCGGTGAGCTTGCGCAGCGCCTGCGACATCAGGCGTGCCTGCAGGCCCGGCAGGGCGTCGCCCATGTCGCCTTCGATCTCGGCGCGCGGGGTGAGCGCGGCCACCGAGTCGATGACCACCAGGTCCACCGAGCCCGAGCGCACCAGCGCATCGGTGATTTCCAGCGCCTGCTCGCCCGTGTCCGGCTGCGAAATGAGCAGCTCGGACAGGTTGATGCCCAGTTTTTGGGCATAGGTGACGTCCAGCGCGTGCTCGGCGTCGATGAAGGCGCAGGTGCCGCCCAGCTTTTGCATTTGCGCGATGGTCTGCAGGGTCAGCGTGGTTTTACCGGACGACTCGGGACCGTAGATCTCGACGATGCGCCCGCGCGGCAGGCCGCCCACGCCCAGCGCGATGTCCAGCCCGAGCGAGCCGGTGGAGACGGTTTGCACTTCTTCGACCGGCGCATTGGCGTCCATGCGCATGACCGAGCCCTTGCCGAACTGCTTTTCGATCTGTGCCAGAGCGGCGGCCAGCGCCTTGCTCTTTTCGGAAGCATTTACTGCGGATTTTTTGTCGTCCATAATTTTCTTTCAGTCAGAAGAAGGCAAGGTCGCTGGGAAAGCGCAAAAACGGCCGCGCGTCATCACAGGCGGTACTGTATAAAAAAACAGTAGTGTTTGCAAGCGCAAAATTGCCGGGTGTTTGACAAAGCTCGCGTTGTTGCGGCAAATCAAACACAATACAGAGATATATCAGGTCTAATCACACACCTTTCACCCGGTGCCCCGAAATGCGTATTTTACTTGCCGAAGATGATAGCGTGCTCGCCGACGGCCTGACCCGCTCGCTGCGCCAGTCCGGTTATGCGATCGACTGCGTCAAGAACGGCCAGGATGCCGACACCGCCCTGTCGACCCAGGAATTCGACCTGCTCATCCTTGACCTTGGCCTGCCCAAGCTGTCCGGGCTCGAGGTGCTGCGCCGCCTGCGCGCGCGCGGCTCGCTCCTGCCGGTGCTGATCCTCACCGCGGCCGACTCGATCGAGCAGCGCGTCAACGGCCTGGACCTGGGCGCGGACGACTACATGGCCAAGCCGTTCGCGCTGTCCGAGCTCGAGGCGCGCGTGCGCGCCCTCACCCGCCGCGGCGCCGGCGGCGGCCCCACCGTGATCCGCCACGGCCCGCTCACCTACGACCAGGTCGGGCGCAGCGCCTACATCAACGACCAGATGCTCGACCTGTCCGCGCGCGAACTGGGCCTGCTCGAGGTGCTGCTGGCGCGCACCGGGCGCCTGGTCTCGAAGGAGCAGCTGGTGGACCACCTGTGCGAGTGGGGCGAGGAGGTCTCGAACAACGCGATCGAGGTCTATGTGCACCGCCTGCGCAAGAAGATCGAGGTCGGCGGGGTGCGCATCGCCACCGTGCGCGGCCTTGGCTACTGCCTGGAAAAATACTCGGACGCCAACCGTCCCCCCACCGCAGCGGCCACTGACAGCAAGTGAACGATCGCGACGCCGGCCTGACCAGGCTGCCCGATGCCCGGGCCGCCGAGGCGCCGTACGTACCGCCCAATCCCGAGCCCGAGGAGAACATCCAGCACTCGCTGTTCGGCGAGATCCTGGACTGGATGCTGGCGCCGCTGCTGCTGCTGTGGCCGATGAGCATCGCGATTACCTATTTGGTGGCCAAGTCGATCGCCAACGAGCCGTTCGACCACGCGCTCAAGGACAACCTGACCGTGCTGGCCCAGCAGGTGCGCGAGGTGGACGGCAAGCTCACCGCGCACCTGCCCGACAGCGCGCGCGACATCCTGCGCGCCGACGACGTGGACAGCGTGTACTTCCAGGTGACCGGCCCGCACGGCGCCTTCGTGGACGGCGACCGCGACCTGCCGCTGCCGTCCGAGGAAGAGGTGGTGGACGGCCCCGAGGTCCAGTTCCGCACCGACCGCCTGCACGGCACCCCGGTGCGCATCGCCTACGCCTATGTGCACCTGGACCCGGCCCATCCCGACGCCGACGGCAGCCTGGCGCTGGTGCAGGTGGGCGAGACGCTGGAAAAGCGCGCCCAGCTGGCCAACGCGATCATCAAGGGCGTGATCCTGCCCCAGTTCATCATCCTGCCGGTGATCCTGGCGCTGGTCTGGTTCGCGCTCTCGCGCGGGCTGTCGCCGCTGGCCCAGCTGCAGGAGCGCATCCGCGCGCGCCGCCCGGACGACCTGTCGCCGATCGACTCGCGCCAGGTGCCGGAAGAGATTTCGCCGCTGGTCGGCTCGCTCAACGACATGCTCGAACGGCTGTCGCAGACGATCGACATGCAAAAGCGCTTCATCGCCGACGCCGCGCACCAGATGAAGACCCCGCTGGCCGGCATGCGCATGCAGTCCGAACTGGCGCTGCGCCAGCTCGACGCCGACGAGATCCACCGCTCGCTCGAGCAGCTGGCCAAGAGCAGCGAGTCGGCCACACGCCTGGTGAACCAGCTGCTGGCGCTCGCGCGCGCCGAGAACCAGCCGCACGCGGGCCTGGCGTTCGAGAAGGTCGACCTGGTCCAGCTGGCACGCAACACGGTGCAGGAATGGGTGCAGGCCTCGTTCGCGCACCAGATCGACCTGGGCTTCGAGCCGCTCGACGACAAGATCGAAATCGCCGGCAACGCGATGATGCTGCGCGAGATGCTGTCGAACCTGATCGACAACGCGCTGCGCTACACGCCCGCGGGCGGCAGCGTCACCGTGCGCGTGCGGCGCGACGGCGAGAACGCGCTGCTCGAAGTGGAAGACACCGGCCCGGGCATCGCCCCGTCCGAGCGCGCCAACGTGTTCGAGCGCTTCTACCGCATTCTTGGCTCGCAGGCCTCCGGCAGCGGCCTGGGCCTGGCCATCGTGCGCGAGATCGCGCAGCAGCACGGCGCCGAGATCGACCTGTTCAACAACCCGCGCAGCCATTCGAAAAAAAACCCGGGCAGCCTGTTCCGGCTGACCTTCCCGCCACCCGCGATCACCGACGACCATGCCTCCTAGCGCCCCTCCCGCCTCCGTGCCCGACCAGCAACAGCGAGAACAGCTTGCGCGCGCGCGCGAGCTGCACTGGCAGCGCGCGCGCCGCTTCACGCTGCTGCTGCTGGCCCTGTGGCTGGCGACCGGCTTTTGCACGGTCTACTTCGCGCGCGCCCTGGCACACCTGACGCTGTTCGGCTGGCCGCTGTCGTTCTACATGGCGGCGCAGGGCGCCTCGCTGGTGTACCTGGCCATCATCGGCGGCTACGCGATCCGCATGCGCCGCCTGGACCGCGAATATGCGCGCGCGGCCGGGGAGATCGCATGAACGCGGCGCACAACTACTTCCAACGGCTGTCGCGCTACTATCTCTGGTACACCGCCTGCTTCATCGCCTTTTTGCTGGCGCTTGGCCTGCTCGAGCGCGAAGGCATGCCGCGCCTGTGGATCGGCTACCTGTTCATGTTCGCGACCATCGTTCTGTACGCGACCATCGGCGTGATCACGCGCACCTCCAACGTCTCGGAATACTACGTGGCCGGGCGGCGCGTGCCGGCCCTGTTCAACGGCATGGCCACCGCCGCCGACTGGATCTCGGCGGCCAGCTTCATCAGCCTCACCGGCAGCCTGTACCTGCGCGGCTTCGACGGGCTGGCCTACATCATGGGCTGGACCGGCGGCTACTGTCTGGTGGCGCTGCTGATCGCCCCCTACCTGCGCAAATTCGCCCAGTACACCGTGCCCGACTTCCTGGCCGCGCGCTACGGCGGCGGCGCGGGTTCGCGCGGCGGCCCGGTGCGCGTGATCGCGGTGGGCGCCACCATCATCATCTCGTTCACCTACGTGGTGGCGCAGATCTACGCGGTGGGCCTGATCGCCTCGCGCTTTACCGGCGTCGATTTCTCGGTCGGGATCTTCCTCGGCCTGGCCAGCATTCTGGTGTGCTCGTTCCTGGGCGGGATGCGCGCGATCACCTGGACCCAGGTGGCCCAGTACATCATCATTCTGGTCGCGTTCCTGATCCCGACCATGTGGCTGTCCACCAAGCACGCCGGCAACCCGGTGCCGCAGATCGCCTACGGCTCGGTGCTGCCCAAGCTGGCCCAGCGCGAAGCCCAGCTGGTGCACGACCCGCGCGAGCAGGACGTACGCGACCGCTTCCTGCAGCGCGCGGCCGACTACCAGCGCCGCCTGGCCGGCCTGCCGGCGTCGTGGGCGGCCGGCAAGCGCGAAGTGCAGCGCAAGCTGGACGCGGCGCGCCTGCGCAACGCCTCGCTCACCGAGATCCGCGCCGCCGAGCGCGAGCTGGCGGCCTACCCGAAGAATCCCGAGGACGCGGTGCGCGTCTGGACCGAGCTGAAGGCGTCCAACCTGGCGCGCGCGCGCCCGCCCGAGCCGCACGCGACGCCCTTCCCCGGCGCGTCCGACGAGGCGTCCGACATCCGCCGCAACAACTTCCTGGCGCTGGCGCTGTGCCTGATGATGGGCACCGCCGCGCTGCCGCACATCCTGATGCGCTCGTACACCACGCCGTCGGTGAACGAAACCCGGGTGTCGGTGTTCTGGACCCTGTTCTTCATCCTGCTGATCTACCTGACCATCCCGGCGCTGGCGGTGCTGGCCAAGTACGACATCTACACCTTCCTGGTCGGCAGCGACTACCACCACCTGCCCTCGTGGATCTCGTACTGGGCCAACGTGGACCGGGTCAACCCGCTCATCAACGTCACCGACATCAACGGCGACGGCATCGTGCAGCTGGCCGAGATCGCGATCGACGGCGACGTGCTGGTGCTGGCCACGCCCGAGATCGGCGGGCTGCCCTACGTGGTCTCGGGCCTGGTGGCCGCCGGGGGCCTGGCGGCCGCGCTGTCCACCGCCGACGGGCTGCTGCTGGCGATCTCCAACGCGCTCTCGCACGACATCTACTACAAGATCGTGGACCCGGGCGCCTCCACCCAGAAGCGGGTGACGATCTCCAAGCTGCTGCTGCTCGCGGTGGCCTTCATTGCCGCCTACGCCGCCTCGCAAAAGCCGGCCGACATCCTGTCGCTGGTCGGGGCCGCGTTCTCGCTGGCGGCATCGACCCTGTTCCCGCCACTGGTGGCGGGCGTGTTCTGGAAGCGCGCCAACCACGTCGGCGCGGTGTCAGGCATGGTGGTGGGCTTCGTGGTCTGCCTGTTCTACATGCTGCACACGAACCCCAGCCTGGGCGGCAGCCTGGCAGCGGCATGGTGGAACATCGCGCCGATTTCGGCCGGCGTGTTCGGCGTGCCGGCCGGTTTTGCCGCGATCGTCATCGGCAGCCTGCTCACCGCGCCGCCACACCGCAGCAGCGCCGGGCTGGTCGATTACATCCGCGCGCCGGAACAGGCGGCCGATTCACAGGCGCCAACGCCGCAGTGAGCGGCCCAGGTCCATGCCGATGTGATAATTTTCTTGCTGTACAACAAAACCATCAAAGGAGACCACCGAATGGCAGCGCGCACCCTGTTGAAGATCCTCTTGCTGGCCTTGCCGGCCGCCGTGCAGGCGACACCCCAGAACGACCAATGGCACGCCAAGGCGCGCGCGCTGCTCGAGCATGCGGTGAACGTGCCCACGGTGGCGGGCCGCGACCGGGTGCCCGAACTGGCCAACTGGCTGGCCGACCAGTACCGCGCGGCCGGTATCCCGGATGCCGACATCCACGTCATGCCCTACGAGAAGACGGCCGCCCTGATCGTGCGCTGGCGCGCGCCCGGCAAGCCGGCCGCCAAGCCGATCATGGTCATGGCCCACATGGATGTGGTCGAGGCCAAACGCGAGGACTGGTCGGACACCGATCCGTTCGTGTTCACCGAAAAGGACGGCTATTACTACGGCCGCGGCACCACCGACATCAAGTCCGGCATCGCCGCCACCACCGCCGCCATCCTCAAGCTCAAGGCCAGCGGCTTTGCGCCCAGGCGCGACATCATCGTGTTCTACACCGGCGACGAGGAGACGGTCGGGATCGGCGCCACGCTCGGCGCGACCAAGTGGCACGACCTGCTGGACGTCGAATACGGCCTGAACGCCGACGGCGGCGGCGGCGGCTTCACCCCGGACGGCCGCGCGCTGGGCTTCACCATGCAAAGCGCCGAAAAGACCTTTGCCGACTACACCTTCACGGTGAAGAACCGCGGCGGCCACTCGTCCAAGCCACGCGCCGACAACGCCATCTACCAGCTGGCCAACGCATTGCATCGCCTGGAGACCTATCGCTTCGAGCCGGTGCTCAATGAAACCACGCGCGCCTACTTCGCCGGCCGCGAAAAAAACGAGACCGGCGCCCTGGGCGACGCGATGCGCGCCTGGCTGAAGAACCCTGCGGACGGCAAGGCCGCCGACTTCATCGAAGCCGACGAAGGCGAAGTTGGCCTGACGCGCACGCGCTGCGTGGCCACGCTGCTGTCCGGCGGCCATGCCGACAACGCGCTGCCGCAGACGGCCACCGCCAACATCAACTGCCGCATCATGCCGGGTGTGTCGCCGGATGCGGTGCGGGCCGAGCTGGAAAAAGTGGCGGCCGATCCGGGCGTGGCGGTCACGCGCGCCGACAAGTACGTGACCTCGCTGGCTTCGCCGCTGCGTGCGGACGTTGTGGCCGCGTTCACCGAGGCGGTCCACACGCACCATCCGGGCGCGCCGGTGTTCCCCGAGATGAGCACCGGCGCCAGCGACGCGCGTGCGTTCCGCGAGGCGGGCATTCCGGTGTACGGGGTCGATGGCGGCTGGTCGATCGTGCCGACCGACCTGCGCGCGCACGGGCGCGACGAACGGCTGCCGGTGAAGGCGCTGGACGACAACGTGGACCACTGGGTGGTGCTGCTGAAAAAACTGGGCGGGTAAGTTCGGCGCCGGCGGCACGCGCGGGCAGGAAAACCTGCCCTATCCGCCGCGCATGAAATGGCAACAGCGCATAGCGTCATGGAAACCTAGCTGTTATTCTTGAGCAAGCCGCCCGGCGGCACAACGACCAGAATAACAAGGAAGAAAACCCATGCCGTTCCCTTACCGTACCGCGTGCGCCAGCCTGCTGCTCGCGCTTGCCATCTCCACCGCCCACGCCGAACCGGCCGCCGCGCCCGCTGCGCCGCCATCGGTCGAAGCGTTCTTCGCCAGCGCCAAATTCGGCGGCGCGACCCTGTCGCCGAGCGGTAAATACATCGCCGCCCGCGCCGGCGCCGAAGGCCAGCACGACATGCTGATGGTGGTGGACCTGACCGCCAACACCGGCAAGGTGGTGGCCGCCTACAACGACGCCGACATCGACACCTTCCGCTGGGTGAACGACGAACGGCTCGTATTCAACGTGCAGGACAAGGATCTGGGCCTGGGCGACAAGCGCTACGCGCCCGGCCTGTTCGCGGTGAACCGCGATGGCAGCAACCTGGTGCAGTTGGCGGACCGCTTCATCGGCGCCCAGTCGCTCGGCCGCAAGATCCAGCCCTACAACACCTACCTGTTCGAGCAGTCCGGCCCCAAAAATTCGGAATGGGTGTACGTGTTTCGGCCGGAGTGGGCGGAAACCGAAAAGCTGAGCCATATCTCGCTGCTGCGCCTGAACACGGTCACTGGCCAGACCGAGATGGTGCCGCGGCCGGCCAAGGTGCAGGGCTGGATGCTCGATGAGAAGGGAGAGCCGCGCCTGGCCACAGGCACGGACAAGAACCTGACCACCATGTACTACCGCGACCCGGCCAACAACGAATGGCGCAAGCTGGCCAGCTTCGACCCGTACAAGCAAGACAGCGACAAGATCCTCCCGGTCGGCTTCGGTCCGGACGGCACGCTGTACGTGACGGCCATGGCCGGCAAGGACACCCGGTCGCTGTACACCTTCAACTTCAAGACCGGCACCATCAATCCGGATCCCGTGATCGTCACCGCCGGGTACGACTTCAACGGCAAGCTCATCACGAACAAGGACAAGGTGCTGGGCCTGGACTTCACCACCGATGCCCGTTCGCAGGAATGGCTCGACCCGGGCATGAAGGCGCTCCAGCAAGAGGTGGACAAGGCCCTGCCTGCCACCGTCAACCTGCTGCTGTCCACGCCCAAGAAGGAAGCGCCGTGGGTGCTGGTGGTGGGCTATTCGGACGTGATTCCGCCGGCCTACTGGCTGTACAACAAGGACACCAGGCAAGTCAGCAAAGTCGGCGACTCGCACCCCGCCATCAACCCGAGGCAGATGGGACGCCAGCAGCCGATCCGCTACAAGGCGCGTGACGGCCTCGATATCCCTGCCCTGCTGACCCTGCCGCCCAGCGGCAAGAGCAACCTGCCGCTGGTGGTGCTGGTCCACGGCGGCCCGTGGGTCAACGGCACCGCCTGGGGCTGGAACCCGATCAGCCAGTTCCTGGCCTCACGCGGCTATGCCGTGCTCGAGCCGTCGTTCCGCGGCACCACCGGGCTGGGCTCCAGGCACATGCTGTCCAGCTTCAAGCAATGGGGCCTGGCCATGCAGAACGACGTGGCCGATGGTACCCGCTACCTGATCGGCAAAGGCATCGCCGACCCGAAGCGGATCTGCATCGCCGGCGCCAGCTACGGCGGCTACGCCACCCTGATGGGCCTGGTCAACGACCCGGACCTGTACAAGTGCGGCGTGAATTGGGTTGGCGTGACCGACATCAACCTGATGTACAAGGGCAGCTGGAACTACCGCTCGGACATGACGGACGAATGGAAGCAGTACGGCATGCCCGAGATGATCGGCGACCCGGTCAAGGATGCGGCCCAGCTCAAGGCGACCTCGCCGATCGAGCAGGCGTCGCGCATCACCCAGCCGGTGCTGATGGCCTACGGTGGCGTGGACGAGCGCGTGCCGATGTACCACGGCAAACAGTTCTATGATGCGGTGACCAGGACGAACAAGAACGTCGAATGGATCGAGTATCCGGACGAAGGACACGGTTGGCATCTGCCGAAGAACAACTACGATTTCTGGACCCGCGTCGAGAAGTTCTTGGACAAGAACATCGGGCCGGGCTCGCAGAAGCAGCAATAACCAGCCGTCGTCCCGGCGAAAGCCGAGACGCATGCTGAGCTTGCAAAGTTGTCGGCAGTGCGGTCCTGCGAACTCAGCATGGGTCCCGGCCTGCGCCGGGACGACGTATCAACGCTAACAAATCGCGAGGATGCTATGTCGTCAGGCAAAATATTGGTCGCACAGGGAGGCGGCCCCACCGCTGTCATCAACCAGTCGATGGTCGGGGTCACGCTCGAGGCGCGGCGCTTTCGCAACGTCACCCGCATCTATGGCGCGCTGCATGGCGTGCGCGGCATCGTCAACGAGGACTTCCTCGACCTGACCCAGGAGACCAGCCACAACCTCGAGCTGGTCGCCGCCACCCCGTCGTCGGCGCTGGGCTCGACGCGCGACAAGCCGGACATGGCTTACTGCCAGCGCATCTTCGAAGTGCTGCGCGCCCACGAGATCGAACACTTCTTCTACATCGGCGGCAACGACTCGGCCGACACCGTGCGCATCGTCAGCGAAGAGGCGCGCAAGGCAGGCTACCCGCTGCGCTCGATCCACATTCCCAAGACCATCGACAACGACCTGGTCGGCAACGACCACGCGCCCGGCTTTCCGTCCGCCGCGCGCTTCGTGGCGCAGGCCTTTGCCGGCGCCAACCTCGACAACGCCGCGCTGCCGGGCGTGTACGTTGGCGTGGTGATGGGGCGCCACGCCGGCTTCCTCACGGCCGCTTCGGCATTGGGCAAAAAATTCCCCGACGACGGCCCGCATCTGATCTACGTGCCCGAACGTACCTTCGAGCTGGAGCGCTTCCTTGCGGACGTGAAGGCGATGTACGAGCGCCATGGCCGCTGCGTGATCGCGGTGTCCGAAGGCATCCACGATGCGTCCGGCCAGCCGGTGGCCACGCTGCTGGCCAAGGAGATCGAGCGCGACCAGCACGGCAACGTGCAGCTGTCCGGCACCGGCGCGCTGGCCGACCTGCTGTGCGATGAGATCAAGTCCAGGCTGGGGATCAAGCGGGTGCGCGGGGACACCTTCGGCTACCTGCAGCGCTCCTTCATCGGCTGCGTGTCGGACGTGGACCAGCGCGAGGCGCGCGAAGTGGGCGAAAAGGCGGTGCAGTTTGCGATGTGGGGCGACCGCGACGGCTCGGTGGCGATCCGCCGCACCGGCTTCTACTCGGTCGATTACGAACTGCAGCCGCTGGACGCGGTCGCGGGCAAGACCCGCACCATGGAGGACGAGTTCATCGCGCCCTCGGGCACCGACGTCACCGATGCGTTTCGCCTGTACCTGCGGCCCTTGCTGGGCTCGCGCATGCCGGACGCCTTCCGCCTGCGTGGCGCGACGGTCGAGAAGGTGCTCAAGCGATGAGCTTCCCCCTGCCTTCCCCGCTCACCCTGCGTGCGGCCACGGAGGCGGACGCCGCCTTCTGCCGCGCGCTGTTTGCCTCGACGCGAGACGACCTGCGCCAGTTGCCGCTGCCGCCGCCCGTGCTCGAACAGCTGATCGACATGCAGCGCCACGCACAGGAAACGAGCTGGCGGATGGCGTTCCCGCACGCCGCCGCGCTGATCCTCGAGTGCGACGCCCGGCCCATCGGCCGCCTGTTGCTCGATGCCTCGGGACGCGACTGGCGTGTGGTGGACATAGCGCTGATGCCGGGCGAGCGCGGACGCGGCCATGGCGGCGCGCTGCTCGGCGCGGTGCGCGACCAGGCGCAGGCGGCGCACGCATCGCTTGCCCTGTCGGTCTTACGCAGCAACGAGGCCGCGCTGCGCCTCTACCAGCGCCTGGGCTTCACGCTGGCGCGCAGCGACGAGATGCGCCACGAGCTGCTGTGGCAGGCCGGCGCTGAAGCGACGCCGGCACGGTAGCACCAGGACGCCTCAGACCAGGAAGTCCCAGTTCGTTACCATCTCGCGGTGCCCGTTCATTTCCGGCGCCTGCACCATGTAGTCGGCCACTTGCTCAAGGCTCAGCCCCTGCTGCTTCATCACACCGACCCAGAAATCCAGGCCCGCAGCATCGGCCTTGCGGCTGAACAGCGCTTCATACAGCACTTCGACGTCGTGGCTGGTGGTGCCGTTGAGCGCCTCGTGCTGCGCGTTCCACTCGCCCTGCGTGATCATCATCATCGCCATTTTGCCCCAGCTCATGCCGTGCTGCTGGTGCGCATCGGCCCAGAACTCGAAGCCGTACAGGTCGGCCTGGCGGCCGTAGATGCCCTGGTACAGGCCGGCAATGGTGGTGAGGTCGTCGCCGGTCGGGATGGCGAGCGCGCTGTCGCCGAACTGCAGGGTCTCGACGTTGACCACCAGCGCCTTCACGGACGGCTGGGCCTTGCTGCTGACCACCTGGTAGCCGTTGTGGAACTCGATGTTGAAGCTGTCGCGGTTGCCATTGAAGGTGATTGTGTCGCTGCCCGCGCCGCCGTGCATTAGCGTCTGGGTAGCCACAGGCGCCACGTCTGCCCGTACGTTCGCGCCGTTCTGCGCCGGCGGCAAGCCCCAGGTGAAACCGTCGTTGCCGCCGCCGGCGTAGATCGCGCCGGAACCGCCGGTGGCCACCGTGAAGTGCTGGCTTGCAGCGTCGCCCGACAGCAGCTGCGAGCGGCCGTCGGACACCACGTTGGCGCCGCCGATCACCGCCGCAAAGTCGACGTTCTGCAGGCCGATGGTGGAACCGCTGGGCAGCCTGCTGGTGTCGATCACCAGCGCCACGTGCTGGTCCAGGCTTCCCGCGCCGTTCAGATTCAGGCTGCCCGTCGGGGCTGTGGGGCCGGCCACCACGGGCACCACGGTCTGGACCAGCAGCGGCTGCGCCGCCGGCAGCTTGTCCAGGAAGCTCTGGCCGTTGCCGGTGAGGTGGCCCTGGTCGTCGATCGGGTGGTCAGGCGTGGCGGCCTTGATCGCGGCGATCAGCGTGGCACTTGCGTTCGCAGCCGGCTGGCTCGGCGCACCGGTGGCCGTCAAGCCATACCCCGGTGCTACCTGCGCGGTGAGGACGCTGCCGCCGGCGTTGCTTGCCAGCGGAATGTCGGCCACGCCGGGGCTGCCGGTGCTTTCGACACGGGTCGGCGTGACGATCGGGATAACGACGGCCGCGCCGGCCTGGCCTCCCGGCAGGGTCACCTGCGTCGTCCCAACCTGTACGCCATCGACCAGGCTGGTCTGCGCGGCTTTTTCGACGACGCGCAGCGCGAACGTCGCGCTGGCGCCGGACAGGTTTCCAGCTGCGTCATACTGGCGCGCGGTCACGCTGTGCGTACCAAGCTGCATACTGACCGGCGCAATCGTCCACTTGCCGCTTGCGTCGGCCGTGGCGGCGCCGATCCTGGTCGCGCCGTCAAACAGCTCGACCCTGGCATTGGCCAGCGCACTGCCCTCGAACACCGGCAAGTATTCGGTGACACCATCGCCCCGGGTATCGGAGTCGGAGGCGGCCGTCAGCGTGGGCGCGGCCGGCGCGGCCGGCGCGGTGGTGTCGATCACCAGGTTCAACGGCGCGCTGGCTGCGGAGACGTTCCCGGCGGCGTCGGTTTCCTTGACGCTCAAGGCATGGCTGCCGTCGGCCAGCGTGCTGGCGGTGATTTGCCAGGCGCCGGTTGCATCCGCCTGCGCGCTGCCCAGCAGCGTGGCGCCGTCGGTGTCATACAGGCTCACCTGCGCGAACGCCTCGCCGTGGCCGGCGACGGTCGGGGTGGCCAGGTTGGTCAGCCCGTCGCCCACGGCGCCGCTGTCGCTTGCCGCCTGCAGCACCGGCACGGCCTGCGCCGTCGGCGCCGTCAAGTCGATGTCAATGTGCAGGCGCGCGGGCGCGTCCCCGGTGTTGCCTGCGGTGTCGGTCGCGGTCGCGCTGACATCGTGGCTACCGCCCGCCATCGCCGACGCGGTGATCGTCCAGCTGCCCGCGCCGTCCGCGGTCGCGCTGCCCAGCAGCGTGGTTCCATCCGTATCGAACAGCTTGACCAGTGCGCCCGCTTCCGCGGTGCCATTGAAGGTCGGGGTGGCCAGCCTGGTCAGCCTGTCGGTGCCGGAGATGCCAGTGTCGGACGACGGCGCCAGGCCGCCGATCGCGACCGCCGGCGCAGCCGCGTCGAGCACATAGGATTGCGAATAGACCGGGCCGTCGTTGCCGGCCATGTCGCTCACCTTGACCTTGATGACGCCGTTGCCCGTGAGGGTCTGCCCCGGCAGCGACCAGGTGGTCTGGCCCGGCAAGGCGTTGGCCATCGTCCAGGTGACACCATCGTCGAGCGACACATACACGGCGTCATTCAGGCCTTCGGCGCTGGCCAGCGCGGCGGTGAGAGTGCCGCTGATGGTCTGCGCCGCGGTGCGGGTCACCAGGTCGGTAGCGGAAGCGCCGGTGTCGCTGGAGAAGCTGACGCTCGCGCCGGTATTGGCCGGCGCAGCGCTGTCCAGCACGTAGAAATGGCTGGCCACCGCGCCGTCGTTGCCGGCCGCATCGACGACCTTCAGCTTGATGGTGTCGCCGGTGAGCGTTGCGCCGTCCCAGGCCAGCGTGGTGCCCGAGACCTTGGCCGTGACGTCGGTCCAGGTGGCGCCGTTGTCGGTCGATCCGTACACGATGTCACCAAGCGCCAGGCTGCCGCTCAGCGTGGCGGTGATGGTCTGGACGGCCGTGCTGGTGACGAAGTCGCTGGCGGAAGCGCCGGTGTCCGCCGACAAGGCCAGGTTCGAGAAGGTGGTGGCCGGAGCGGTCGTATCCAGCGTGTACGCGTGCGAATACACGGCGCTGTCATTGCCGGCGATGTCGCTGACCTTGACCTTCAGCGTGCCGCTTGCGGTGAGCGTCTGGCCAGCCAGCGACCAGGTGCTGCCGCTGGCGCTGGCGGCGGTCCAGGTGGCGCCAGCGTCGAGCGATACATAGACGGTCTCGCCGGCTGCGACGCTGGCCGACAGCGTGCCGCTGATCGTCTGGGCCGCGCTCTTCGTGACCAGGTCCGTGCCCGAGGTGCCGGTATCGTTCGAGAACGCGGCGCTGGTCGCCGCGGCGGCGGGGGCTGTCGTGTCCAGCACATAGGCTTGGGCGTACACGGGGCCATCATTGCCGGCTGCGTCGCTCACCTTCAGCTTGATGGTGCTCGCGCCGGCCAGCAGCGCGCCGTCCCAGGCCAGCGTGGTACCCGAGACCCTGGAGGTGACATCGGTCCAGGTCGCGCCGCCGTCGAGCGAGCCGTAAACGGTGTCGCCGGCCGCCAGGGCCGCGCTGAGGGTCGCGCTGATGGTTTGGCTGGCCGCGCTGGTGACGAAGTCGGCGCCCGAGCCGCCGGTGTCGGCCGACAGGCGCAGGCCACTGAACGTTACGACCGGCGCCGTGGTGTCGACCGTCCAGGCCTGGCTGACCACCGCGCCATCGTTGCCCGCCAGGTCGCTGACCTTCAACTTGATCGTGTTGCTGCCGGCGAGCGTGACGCCGTCCCACGCAATGGTGGTGCCGGCAACCTTGGCCGTGATGTCGGTCCAGGTAGCGCCGCCATCGAGCGAACCGTACAGCACTTCGCCCGCGCCCAGCGCGCCGCTCAGGATGGCGCTGATGGTCTGGCTGGCGGTATTGGTGACGAAGTCGCTGGCCGACGAACCCGTATCAGCGGACAGGGCGATGTTCGCGACCGTGATCGCGGGCGCGGCGGTGTCGAGCACATAAGTGTGCGAATAGACCGGGCCGTCATTGCCGGCAGTGTCGCCAACCTTGACCTTGATGGTGCTGCTGCCCGAGAGGGTCTGCCCCGGCAGCGACCACGTCGCCTGACCGGCCGACGCGTTGGCCATGGCCCAGGTCGCGCCATCGTCGAGCGAGACGTACACCGCTTCGCCGCTTGCCAGCGCAGCGCTGAGCGTGCCGGTGATGTTCTGCGCGGCGGCGCCGGTCACGAGGTCCGTGGCCGAGGCGCCGGTGTCGCTGGAGAAGCTGACGCTCGCCCCGGTCCTGGTCGGTGCGGTGGTGTCGAGCACGTAGGACTGGGCGGTCACCGTGCCGTCATTGCCGGCAGCATCGCTGACCTTCAGCTTGATGCTGCTGCCGGTGAGCGTTGCGCCGTCCCATGTGAGCGTCGTGCCCGAGACCTTGGCCGTGACATCGGTCCAGGTGGCGCCGCCGTCGGTCGAGCCGTACACGATGTCGCCCGCCGCCAGGCCGCCGCTCAGCGTGGCGGTGATTGTCTGGCTGGCCGTGTTCGTGATGAAGTCGGTGGACATCACGCCGGTGTCGGCCGAGATGTGCACGTTGCCGAAGGTGAGCGCCGGAGCGATCATGTCGAGCGTGTACGCCTGGCTGGCGACGGCGCCATCGTTGCCGGCAAGGTCGCTGACCTTCAACTTGATCGTGTTGCTGCCCACGAGCGTGACGCCGTTCCAGGCGAGCGTGGTGCCGGAGACCTTGGCCGTGATGTCGGTCCAGGTGGCGCCGCCGTCGAGCGAGCCGTACGCCACGTCGCCTGCGGCCAGCGCGGCGCTGAGGGTGGCGCCGATGGTCTGGCCGGCGGTGTTGGTGACGAAGTCGGTGCTGGAGCTGCCGGTGTCCGCGGACAGGGCGATATTCCCGGCCGTGATCGCAGGCGCGGTGGTGTCGAGCACATAGGCGCGCGAAAAGACGGCGCCGTCATTGCCGGCCGTGTCGCCAACCTTGACCTTGATGGTGCCGCTGCCCGCCAGCGTCTGCCCCGTCAGCGACCACGTCGCCTGGCCCGGGACGGCGCTGGCCGTGGTCCAGGTCGCGCCGTTGTCGAGCGAGACATACACGGCTTCGCCGCTCACCAACGCGGCGGTGAGCGTGCCGGTGATGGTCTGCGCCGCGGTGCGGGTCACCAGGTCCGTGGCTGAGGTGCCGGTGTCGCTGGAGAAGGAAACGCTTGCGCCGGTCTTGGCCGGGGCGGTGGTGTCGAGCACGTAGGACTGGCTGGCCACCGCGCCGTCGTTGCCGGCCGCGTCGCTCACCTTCAGCTTGATGCTGCTGGCGCCGGACAGCAGCGCTCCGTCCCAAGCCAGCGCGGTGCCCGAGACCTTGGCCGTGACGTCGGTCCAGGTGGCGCCGCCGTCGGTCGAACCGTACACGATGTCGCCCCCAGCAAGTGCCCCGCTCAGCGTGGCGGTGATGGTCTGGCTGGCCGTGTTGGTGATGAGGTCGGAGGAACTCACGCCGGTGTCGGCCGAGATGTGCACGTTGCCGAAGGTGAGCGCGGGGGCGGTCGTATCGAGCGTGTAGGCTCGCGCCGTGCCGGCGCCCTGGTTGCCGGCGCTGTCCGCGACGAACAGCTTGAGCGTGCCGCTGCCGGCAGCCAGCGTGACGCCATTCCAGGCCAGCGTGGTGCCGGAGACCTTGGCGGTGATGTTGGTCCAGGTGGCGCCGCCATCGATCGAGCCGTACAAGGTCTCGCCTGCCGCCAGCGCCGCGCTGAGCGTCGCGGTGATCGTCTGGGCCGCGGCGTTCGTGATGAAGTCGGTGCTGGAGCTGCCGGTATCGGCTGACAGCTGCAGGTTGCTGAAGGTGACCGTCGGCGCGACGGTGTCAAGCACATACGCTTGCGCGTACACCGGACCGTCGTTGCCGGCCACGTCGCTGACCTTGACCTTGAGCGTGCCACTGCCGGCCAGCACCACGCCGGCCAGGTTCCACACGTTGCCGGCGCTGGTCGCGGCGGACCAGGTGCTGCCGTTGTCGAGCGACACCCAGACCGTTTCGCCGGCGGCGATGTTGGCGCTGAGCGTGCCACTGATGGTTTGCAGCGCGCTGCTGGTGACGAAGTCCACCGGCGACACCCCGGTATCGCTGGAGAACCCGGCGGTGCTGATGCTTATGGTCGGCGCAACGGTGTCCAGGGTGTAGGACTGGGTGCTGACGGTACCGTCGTTCCCCGCCAGGTCGGTCACCTTGAATTTGATCGAGTCGGTGCCATTGCCGAGCGTGGCGCCGCTCCAGATGATCGAGGTGCCCGACACCCTGTTCGTGATGTTGGTCCAGGTGAGGCCGCCATTGACCGAGCCATACACGATGTCGGTTCCTGCCACGGGCGCGCTCAAGGTCGCGGTGATGGTCGGGCTGGTGCTTTTGGTGATGAAGTCGGTGGACGAAATGCCGGTGTCCGAAGAAAGCGCGATGGCTCCGATCGTGTTGGCCGGAGCGACAGTATCGAGCACATAGCTGGTCGAATACACGCTGCCCTCGTTGCCGACGGCGTCGACGAGCTTGACCTTGAGGGTGTCGCTGCCGAACAGTGTGCCGAAGAACATGAAGGTGGTCGAGCCGACGATGCCGTTGGCGTTGATCCAGGTGGCGCCGTTGTTCAGCGAGGCCATGATCGTCTCGCCCGCAGCCAGCGGGGCCGAGAGCATGCCCATGATCGTCTGCGAGGCGACGTTCGTCACCAGGTCGTTCGCGGATGCGCCGGAGTCCGCGCTGAAATAGATTGCGGTTGCGCTGGCGGCAGGCGGGGTGGTGTCGATGACGATGGCCTTGTTGGCGCCGAGCGAGCCGGCTGTTCCGGGCACGGCCAGCGTCGTGTTCGCGTCCACGTTCGCGGCATTCCTGATCGTGGCGCCGTTGAGCGACAGCGCGGCTGTCGAGCTGTAATCCAGGTCGGACGAGTTCTCGTTGGCGCCGACCACATAGCTGAAGCTCAGCGTCGACGTGCCCGAGCCGCCGCTGTAGTTTGCGGTGCCGCCGCTCGACAGCGCCAGCTTGGGCGTGCCGCCGCTGGTATCGACCGTGACCGCGCTGCTCATGCCGACCGTGATCGTCAGCGTCGAACCGGCCTTGTAAGCCACGTTCGCATCGGACGAGGTGACGTTGGTGACGGTCGGGATCTCCGTGACCAGCGACCATGTCGAGCCGGTTTGGGTCAGGCTGCCATTGCCGTCGTTGGCCGTCACCTTGACACTGAGGTACTTGTCCTTGTCCGAAAGGCTCGGGGTGTAGCTGGCGGTGTTGGCCCCGGTTATCAGCGCCGCGTTGGTGCCGCTGCTGTCGTCGGCACGGAACCACTGGTAGCTGTAGGTAAGGGAGTCGCCGTCGACGTCGATCCAGCTGCCGCTGGCGGCGCCCACCGCGCTGCCGACGGCCACGGTGCCCGTGATCGTCGGGCGCGCCGTGTTGACCGGCACCGAGTCGGTCACGGCGGTCCACCCCGATGCACTGGTGACCGCGTGGCCCTGGCCGTCGTTGGCCGTCACCGCGACCTTCACGTACTTGTGCGCATCGGCGGCATCCAGCATGTAGGTGCTGTTCGCAGCGCCGGTGATCATCGCGGCGGAGGTGCCGCTGCTGTCCACTGCCCGGTACCACTGGTAGCTGTAGGTCAGCGTATCGCCGTCGAAATCGGACCAGGTGCCCGTGCTGGCGCCGAGCAGGCTGCCCAGCGTTGTGGTGCCGCTGATGGAAGGGGCGGAGACCGAGGTCGGCGGACTGTTGGACTGCTTGAGGTCGTTGATCAGGATGTTGTCGAACATCGGCGAGTAGCTTCCGGCATCCTGCAGCGTGATCCGGAACCCGTGGATGTCGTTGTATAGCGGCGTCAGGTAAGCCGGCACCTCCGCCGGCGCAAAAGTCGGCGCGGTGGCACTGGTGCCGCTTGCCGAGATGGAGAATGCCGAGCCGGCGATCAGGTTGTTCGACGAGTCGATCGCCTGGATCGTGAAAGTGCAGCCGATACTCGTCGGCGCAAGATCGAACGATTGCAGGTCGAACGTGTAAGTGCTGTCGTTCAGTGTCCAGTCCACATAGCTGATGTTGCTGCCTTGAACGCGAACGAACGCCTGACCATTGTTATAGACGCCTTTGACGGTAAAGACGATGCTGCTGCTGGCGGTATATGTGTTCAAATTCCAGCCGCTGCCAGCGATGTCGGAAACGCTGAGCGTCCCAGGGATACCGGACGCAAGCTGGCCGTAGGAGATCGGCGCGGTGATATTGGAAAAGGTCGTATACCCGTTCGCAGGCAAGGTCAGCACGCCGGCATAGGCGTCCTGGTGGCTGACGTCGACAACGCTGGCGCTGTCGATCTGGCCGCTGCTGAATTCAAGGCTCCAGTTGCCGCCCATGCTGGCGGCGCCGGTGGTGTCGGTGGAGGCGGCAACGTCCGCATGGGTGGCCGTGGCGATGGCGGCCACCAATTGCTGCCCGTCCGCGCCAGCGCCAACGTCGCAGCCATACAGCAGCAGGTCGCCGCCCGCATTGAGCGCTTGCCCGAGCGCGGCGAACTGGTCCCGCACCGGGGCCGACGCCACGTTCGCCGTATTCACCTCGTCGGTGCCAATGCGCAGTGTTCCCGCCGTACCGTGCGACAGGATGTGGATCGCGTCGTAGCCGCTATGCGTTTGCGCCCACGTTGCAAGCTGCGCCAGCCCGTCCTGGCCGCCATCGATCCTGACCACCTCGACGCCCGGGCGCACCGCCGCTTCCAGCGACAGGTAGTCGGCGACCGCGGTGTCGATGAAAACGACTTCCTTGCGCGCCACGTTGCTCGTGGTTGCGCTTGCGAAGGCTGCGCCGTCCTCGACGGCTGCGTTGGGTGTGCCGGTGGCGGCATCGATCAGGGTGCGGTTCATTCTTGTTCTTTCTGTTTGGCTGGCGGACGCGCGGCGCGCTGGCGCACGTCACCGGGCCTGGGGACACGGTTGACCGGACTTGACCAGATCGGACAACAGCAACGTCTGCGCGCGGATGGCTGGACCGGGGCTTGCGCGCCGGGGCTCCCGGACTGTGGCAGGCAAAATTGACGCGGTGATGACCAGCAAGGTCTGTTCAGAACCGGGAATATACTGGCGAAAGTGACTTGCGAGCAACAAATCCGCAGCATTGCGCTCGGGAAAGAGGGGGCGTGGAGATCGGTATTGCCGAAGTGTGAGGCGGGGTGAGGCGCGGCGGGCCCCGGTCCAGGGCGCTTTAGCAACAGGAATGGATGCGCCCGGGATCAGCCCGGGCCAGTGCGGCCCCGCCCGGCAGGCGGGCCGCACACGCGGAGAATCAGCGCACGATGGTTTGCGCTTCGGCGCCGTTGCGCTCGCGGATCTGGCCAATCCGGTACACGGTTTCGCCGGCCGCCTGCAGCTGGGCGGTGGCCGCGTCGGCGTTCTCGGCCGACACGATCACGCACATGCCGATGCCGCAGTTGAACACGCGGTGCATCTCGGCGTCGGCCACGCCGCCGTGCTGCTGCAGCCACTGGAACAGCGGCGGCAGGGTCCACGACTTGCCATCCAGCTCGGCGGTCAGGTTCTCGGCCAGCACGCGCGGGATGTTCTCGACCAGGCCGCCGCCGGTGATGTGCACCATGCCCTTCACTTCCATCGACTGCATCAGCGCCAGCAGGGGCTTGACGTAAATACGGGTCGGCGCCATCAGCACGTCGGCCAGCTTCTTGCCGTGGAAATCGGCTTCCAGGTCGGGCTTGGCCACTTCGATGATCTTGCGCACCAGCGAATAGCCGTTCGAGTGCGCGCCCGACGAGGCCAGGCCCAGCACCACATCGCCCGGGCGGATCTTGCTGCCGTCGATGAGCTGCGACTTTTCGACCGCGCCGACGGCAAAGCCGGCCAGGTCGTACTCGCCTGCCGGGTACATGCTCGGCATTTCGGCGGTCTCGCCGCCGATCAGGGCGCAGCCGGCCTGCTCGCAGCCGGCCGCGATGCCCTTGACCACGGCGGTGGCGGTCGGCACGTCCAGCTTGCCGCAGGCGAAGTAGTCGAGGAAGAACAGCGGCTCGGCGCCCTGCACCAGGATGTCGTTGACGCTCATGGCGACCAGGTCGATGCCGACCGTGTCATGACGGTTCAGCTCGAAGGCGAGCTTGAGCTTGGTGCCGACGCCGTCGGTGCCGGACACCAGCACTGGCTCCTTGTACTTCTTGCTGATCTCGAACAGCGCGCCAAAACCGCCAATACCGCCCAGCACGCCCTCGCGCATGGTGCGCTTGGCAAACGGTTTGATCGCTTCGACCAGGGCATCGCCGGCGTCGATATCGACACCCGCGTCACGGTAGGAAAGGGAGACGTTGGATGGTTGGCTCATGGTATTTGGCAGCGGAGGCGGTAAAATAGAAAGCGGAACGCCAAAATCTGGCTAGTCCGCTATTTTAGCAAAACGGCCTGTCTCGACGCCGAACCACCGACATAACAATAACGAGAATGTCTTTTTCCCTGACTCCGGAGCAGAAACAAACCACCTTCTGGTTGGCACTCTGGCTCGCGTTGGCGGGGTTGCTCTACCTGCTTGGCCCCGTCCTCACCCCGTTCATCGCGGCCGCGATCCTGGCCTATGGCCTCAATGGCGGCGTGGACCGGCTGTGCGCCTGGCGCATCGCCCGCTTCACGATGCCGCGCGCGCTGGCGGTGGTGCTGGTGATGCTGCTGGCCGGCGCGGTCATCGGCGCCCTGGCGCTGACCGTGGTGCCGGTCCTGCAGAAGGAAGTGCCGATGCTGGTCGGGCAGATCCCGGCCTTTTTGGCCAAGATCGACAGCGTACTCGCGCCGCGCCTGGCCCAGTACGGCATCGACCTGTCCCTCGACAGCACGCGCATCCGCGGCTTGGTGACCCAGCAGCTGGCCGCCGGCGACTGGACCAGCGTGCTGGCCAGCGCGCGCGTGGGCGGCAGCGCCCTGCTCGGCTGGGCCGCGACCGTGTTCCTGGTCCCGGTGCTGCTGTTCTACCTGCTGCTGGACTGGCACCGCATGCTGGCCCAGGTGCAGGGCGCCATCCCGCGCCGCTGGGTGGTTCAGGCCACCAGCATGGCGCGCGAGGTCAACGTGCTGCTGGCCCAGTACCTGCGCGGGCAGCTGCTGGTGATGTTCGTGCTGGCAGTTTACTACTCGGCCGCGCTGGCGCTGGCCGGGTTCGACGTCGCGCTGCCGGTCGGCATCCTGACCGGGCTGCTGGTGTTCATCCCCTACCTCGGCTTCGGGCTGGGCCTGGCGCTGGCGCTGATTGCGGCGGTGCTGCAGTTCCCCGGCCTGTCCGGGCTGGTCTATGTGGCGGCCATCTACGGCGCCGGGCAGGTGATCGAGGGCTTTTTCCTCACCCCGCGGCTGGTGGGCGAGCGTATTGGCCTGAACCCGCTGGCGGTGATCTTTGCCCTGCTCGCGTTCGGCCAGCTGTTCGGCTTTGCCGGGGTGCTGCTGGCCCTGCCCGCATCGGCGGTGCTGATGGTCGCGTTCCGCCACCTGCGCCACCACTATCTGCGCAGCACCTTCTATAATGCCTGATGCACATGATATTTTTTGTTTTGAGAACATCGGCATGAAACAACTGGTGCTCGACTTAGGCGCGGAGCCGGCACACCGCCTCGAGACCTTCCAGGTCGGGGAAAATGCCGAGCTGGCGTACATGATGCACCTGTTCGCCCAGCGCACCTCGCGCGAGCATTTCGCCTACCTGTGGGGCGAGACCGGCGCCGGCAAGACCCACCTGCTGCAGGCGCTGGCCGCAACAAACGGCTCGCGCTACATCGCGCACGACGCGAGCGCGGACCAGTTCGCCATGGCCCCGGACGTGAGCCTGTACCTGCTTGACGACACCAACCTGCTCTCGCCCGAGCGCCAGATCGACGCCTTTGCCCTGTTCAACCAGATCCGCGAGCACGGCGCCGCCTACCTGGTGGCCACCGGCCCGGTGCCGCCGGCCGTGCTGCACGTGCGCGAGGACCTGCGCACGCGCATGGGCTGGGGCCTGGTGTACCAGGTGCACGGGCTGTCCGACGACCAGAAAATCGCCGCCCTGACCCAGGCCGCCGAAGCGCGCGGTTTGACCTTGTCGGCCAGCGTGTTACCCTATTTGCTGTCCCATTTCAAGCGCGACATGCGCTCTTTGTCGACGATGCTCGATGCCCTCGACCAGTATTCCCTCGAGACCCAGCGGCCGGTCACGCTGCCGCTGCTGCGCGATTTGTTGCTTCAAGGGACACCGAATCCACCTGCGGAACCCAAGGAATGACCAATCTCGCGCTGTTTGACCTCGACCATACGCTGCTGCCGATCGACTCGGACTACGAATGGGGACAATTCCTGGTGCGCATCGGCGCGGTGGACGCGGCCGAATATGCGCGCCGCAACGACGAGTTCTTTGCCCAGTACCAGGCCGGCACGCTCGACCCGGTGGAATATCTCGAGTTCGCGCTGGGCACGCTGGCGCGCTACCCGCGCCGCGAGCTCGACGCCATGCACCAGCAGTACATGCGCGAGGTGATCGAGCCGGCGATCCGTCCGCGCGCGCAGTATCTGGTGCGGCGCCACCAGGACGCGGGCGACCTGGTGGGCATCATCACCGCGACCAACCGCTTCGTCACCGAGCCGATCGCGCGCGCCTTTGGCGTGCCGCACCTGATCGCCGCCACGCCGGCAGTGGACGCGCAGGGCAACCTGACCGGCAAGCTGGCCGGCACGCCGACCTCGGGCCCGGGCAAGGTGGACCACATGCACGCGTGGCTGGACAAGCTGGGCATGCGGTTCGAGGACTTTGGCAGCAGCCACTTCTACAGCGATTCGCACAACGACATCCCGCTGCTGTCGGTTGTCTCCCATCCGGTGGCGACCAATCCGAGCGCGAAGCTGGCCGCACACGCGAGCGAACAGGGCTGGCCTTTACTCCATCTATTCAATGATTAAAAAATTCATCCGTAAAATTCTTGGTGTGAAAGACCAGCGCGATCCAACCGAACCCGTGGTCCTTGGTCCCGACCAGCACGGGATCGACCCCAAGCTCGTCTCGCCCAATGCGATCCGGGTGACCCAGACCTTGCAGGAAGCCGGCTTCAAAGCTTTCGTGGTGGGCGGCGCGGTGCGCGACCTGCTGCTGGGCGTGAAGCCCAAGGATTTCGACATTGCCACCGACGCCACGCCGGAAGAGGTCAAGCGCCTGTTCCGGCGCGCCTTCATCATCGGCCGCCGGTTCCAGATCGTGCACGTGATGTTCGGCCAGGAACTGCTGGAGGTGACCACCTTCCGCGGCAACGGCAGCAACAACGCGCCCAAGGACGAGCATGGCCGCGTCCTGCGCGACAACAATTTCGGCCCGCAGCACGAGGATGCGGCGCGGCGCGACTTCACCATCAACGCCATGTACTACGACCCGGCCACGCAGTCGGTGCTCGACTACCATGGCGGCACCGAGGACATCCGCGCCAAGGTCCTGCGCATCATCGGCCAGCCGGAAGCGCGCTACCGCGAAGACCCGGTGCGCATGCTGCGCGTGGTGCGCTTCGCGGCCAAGCTGGGGTTCACCATCGAGCCGGAAACGCGCGCGCCGATCCCGGTGATGGCTCCGCTCATCAACAACGTGCCGACCGCGCGCGTGTTCGACGAGATGCTCAAGCTTCTGATGAGCGGCCAGGCGATGGCCTGCCTGAACGAGCTGCGCGCCGCCGGCCTGCACCATGGCCTGCTGCCGCTGCTCGACGTGGTGCTGGAGCAGCCGATCAGCATGAAGTTCGTCACGCTGGCGCTGGAATCGACCGACAACCGGGTCAAGGCCGGCAAGGGCGTCTCGCCCGGCTTTTTGTTCGCTTCGCTGCTGTGGCACCAGGTGCTGGAAAAGTGGAACGCCTACCGCGCCGCCGGCGAGTCGCCGATTCCCGCGCTGCACCTGGCGGCCGACGACGTGCTCGATGCGCAGACCGAGAACCTGGCCCTGCAGCGCCGCATTGCTTCGGACATGCGCGACATCTGGGCCATGCAGCCGCGCTTTGAGCGCCGCACCGGCAAGAGCCCGTTCAAGCTGCTGGAAAACCCGCGTTTTCGGGCCGGCTACGACTTCCTCGAGCTGCGCTGCCAATCGGGCGAGCTCGACGCCGAACTGGGCGCATGGTGGAAGGCCTTCGTCGAAGGCGACAACGCCGAGCGCGAACGCCTGCTCAACACGGCGCGCGAACCGGCGGCCGGCGGCGCCAAGAAGCGCCCGCACCGCCGCGGCCCGCGCAAGACCGGAGAAGGCGGCAGCGGCGCGGTCGCGAACGAGGCGGGCACGGGCGGCGCCACCGGCACGGACGGCAAATGACGGCCTGGGTCGGCATCGGCGCCAACCTTGGCGACGCCCACGGGAACGTGCTCGACGCCCTGGACCGCCTGACCTGGGTGCCGGGCGTGCGCCTGCTGCGCGCCTCCTCGCTGTACCGCACCGCGCCGATCGACTCCTCGGGCGAGGACTACATCAACGCGGTAGCCGAACTGGACACCTCGCTGAGCCCGCGCGCCCTGCTGGCAGCCCTGCTCCGCATCGAGCAAGCCCACGGTCGCGAGCGCCCGTACCGCAACGCCCCGCGCACGCTCGACCTCGACCTGCTGCTGTATGACGACGAGGTCATCGCCGATCTTCCCACCCTGGCCGTGCCGCATCCGCGCATGCACGAGCGTGCCTTCGTGCTGGCGCCGCTGGCCGAGCTCGCGCCCGGCCTGCCGATTCCCGGCCGCGGCCGCGTGGCTGACCTGTTGCCCTTTGTTGCGCACCAGGCCATCGAAAAAATCTAGCAAAGCTGTTATGCAAACTGTCCTGCTCCTCGCCGCGTCTAACATCTTCATGACGGTTGCCTGGTACTGGCATTTAAAGGGCGGCATGAGCAAGCCGCTGGTGCCGGTGATCCTGATCAGCTGGGGCATCGCCTTCGTCGAATACTGCCTCGCCGTGCCGGCCAACCGGATCGGTTTTGCCACCGGCTGGAGCGCGGGGCAGCTGAAAGTCGTCCAGGAAGCGATCGCGCTGGTGGTCTTCGGCATCTTCATGGTCACCGTGCTGGGCGAACCACTCCACTGGCGCCACTTCGCCGCCTTCGGCTGCATCATGGCGGCTGTCGCCTTCCTCTTCGTCGGGCGCTAAACGAACGCGCTCACAACAGCCTGGTGCCCAGCGGGACCTCGTGCTCGGGCGCGCACAGGCTGACGTTGCCCGAGGCGTCGTGAAATCCCGTCACCAGGCATTCCGACATGAAGCGCCCGATCTGCTTTTCGGGGAAGTTGATGACGGCCACGACCTGCTTGCCGATCAGGGTCTCCGGCGTGTAGAGCGCTGTGATCTGCGCGCTCGACTTGCGCACGCCGATCTCGTCGCCGAAATCGATCTGCAATTTATAGGCCGGCTTTCTCGCCTCGGGAAACGCTTCGGCGGCAATGATGCGTCCGACACGAAGCTCGACCTTCATGAAGTCCGACCACTCGATCTTTTCGCTTGTGCTCATGTGTAGGGGCAGGCGCAGAAGTTGGCCTTAAATAAACTCGTGCAACAAGGTTATCATGGCCGAAGGATGCGGGCAGGAATCCTGTCGCGGCATTATACTAACGACGATTTACAGAGGAAGAACGATGAGCGGATATTTGCAGGGCAAGGACATGGCGGCGCCGGGAGAGGGCAAGCATGCGCAGGCGCCGGTGGCGGCGCCCGCCAAGCCGGTTTCGATGGCCGTGACGATCCCGTCGCTGCGGACGATGCGTGCGGCCGGCCAGAAGATCTCCATGCTCACCTGCTATGACGCCAGCTTTGCCTCCCTGATGGACCGTTGCGGCGTGGAAGTGCTGCTGATCGGCGACTCGCTCGGCATGGTGTGCGCCGGTTACGACTCGACCCTGCCGGTCACGGTGGCCGACGTCGCCTACCACACCGCATCCGTGGCGCGTGGCAACAAGAACGCGCTGGTGCTGGCCGACATGCCGTTCGGCAGTTACGGCACGCCCGAGCAGGCGCTGGCCAATGCCGTCATCCTGATGCAGGCCGGCGCGCAGATGGTCAAGATCGAGGGCGGCGCCTGGCTGGTGCCGACCGTCCGCTTCCTGACCGAGCGCGGCGTGCCGGTGTGTGCGCACCTGGGCCTGACCCCGCAGTTCGTGCACCAGCTGGGCGGCTACAAGGTGCAGGGCAAGACCGAGGAATCGGCCGAGCGCCTCAAGCGCGACGCGCTGGCCCTGCAGGAAGCCGGCGCCACGCTGGTGGTGCTGGAAGCCATCCCGACCGGGCTTGGCAAAGAAGTCACCGAGATGCTGTCCATCCCGACCATCGGCATCGGCGCCGGCCCGGACTGCTCGGGCCAGGTGCTGGTGATGCACGACATGCTGGGCGTGTTCCCCGGCCGCAAGGCGCGCTTCGTGAAGAACTTCATGGAAGGCCAGACCACGATCGAAGGCGCGGTGCAGGCTTACGTTGCCGCCGTCCGGGACGGCAGCTTCCCGGCCCAGGAGCATTGCTTCTAAGCCCGCGAGGCCAGGCATGGCGCGTCCCGCCACCACCCGCCTGTTCCTTGCGCTCTGGCCCGACCCGGCCATCCGCGAGGCGCTGCGCGCGTGGCGCGACGCCTGGACCTGGCCGGTTGGTGCGGTTCCGGTGTCCACCGACAAGCTGCACATGACGCTGCACTTCCTGGGCAACCAGCCGAGCGTGCGGGTGCCGGAGCTGGTTGCGGGGCTGGCGGTGCCGCTCGCGCCGTTCCGCCTGGAGCTGGGCGTGCCCAAGGCCTGGCCCGGCGGCATCGCGGTGCTCGAACCGTTTCATGTGCCGGGCGCGCTGCTCCAGCTGCACGCCGGTTTGTCCACCGCCTTGCTGTCACTCGGGCTGTCCTTGGAGCCGCGCGCCTACAGGCCGCACGTCACGATGGCACGCCGCGCCGGCCAGGCAACGCTGCCAGCGCAGGCGCCACCTCTGGCGTGGGACATCTCCGGCTATGCGCTGGTCGCGTCACGCTTGGGCGGCTACGATGTGCTCGCCCGCTACGGCTGACTTTGTTGCGTAAGCCAAGGCTTGCGGTAGTTGGACGCGCGGGCAGCAAGCTGCCCGCCCCGCCCGCCTGTTATGTCCACCTGGCCAAGTAGTTTGTTACACTGGCGGAAACTTTCTCGGAAGAATTCCCCATGGACAAGTCCGCCGCCATCCTCATCGTTGACGATTACCTGCTGATCCGCACCGCGGTGCGCCAGGTGCTGGCCGAACTGGGCTTCATCAACGTGTTCCAGGCCGACAACGGCAAGGCCGCGCAGGACGTGATGCTCAAGCAGCGCATCGACGTGGTGATCGGCGACTGGGGCATGCCGGTGATGAGCGGAATCGACCTGCTCAAGTGGATGCGGCGCGACGCGCAGTATGCGGACACCCCGTTCATGATGCTCACCGCCGAAGCCAACCCGGCCTCGGTGCGCACCGCGCTGGCGGCGGGCGTGAATGCGTACATGATCAAGCCGTTCACGGTGCACAGCTTCGCCAGCAAGTTCATGGCCATGCTCGGCCCGATGCTCGAAGGCGGCCCGGCGGCCCAGCTGGTGGCGCCAGTTGCGCCCCCTGCCCCGGCCGTGCTGGCCCGCCCGGCGGTCTTGCCGGATGGCGCGGCGGCGGCCGACGTGATCGGCCTGGAACCGCCGATCGCCGAGCGCCTGCGCAAGTGCACGGTGCTGATCGTGGACGACATCGCCACCAACATCGAGGTGCTGGCCGGCGCGCTCAAGGACGAATATGCGATCAAGGTTGCCATCAACGGCAAGAAGGCGCTGGAGATCGCCAACGCCTTCCACGTTGACCTGATCCTGCTCGACATCATGATGCCGGTAATGGACGGCTTTGAAGTGTGCCGCCAGCTCAAGGCCAATCCCAGGACGGCCGACATCCCGATCATCTTCCTGTCCGCGCGCGACGGCGTGGAGGACGTGGTGGCGGGCCTGAAGCTGGGCGCGGTGGACTACGTATCCAAGCCGGCCGACCCGACCATCCTCAAGGCGCGGCTGTCGGCGCACCTGACGCTTGCCACCGCCATGGCCGACCTGAAGCGCCAGAACGACCTGCTGGTGGAAAACGCGCACCTGCGCGAGGACGTCGAGCGCATGACGCGGCACGACCTGAAAAGCCCGATCGCGGTCGCGCTGCACGGCGCCCAGGCGCTGCTTGGCAGCGAGCTGACCGATAGCCAGCGCGAGAGCGCGCGCATGATCGAGCAGGCTGCCGGCAACGCGCTCGAGATGATCAATCGCACGCTCGACGTGTACAAGATGGAGCAGGGCCAGTACCAGCCGCGGCTGGAGTCCTTCGACCTCTTTGCGCTGCTGGACAAGGTCGCGCGCCAGACCGAGCTGGCGTTCGGCGCGCGTGCGCTCACGGTCAGGGTATCGAACATGCCGGCCGACGTGCGCTGCCTGGCCGAGCCGATGCTGTGCTACTCGCTGTTCAACAACGCACTGAAGAATGCGGCGGAGGCTTCTCCCGACGGCGCCGCCGTGACGGTGGAGTTTGCGCCCGGCTATGGCTGCGTGCACGTGGTGATTGAAAACCAGGGCGAGGTGCCGGCGGCGATGCGCGGCCACTTCTTCGACAAATACGCGCCGTCCGAGAAGGTCGGCGGCCACGGCCTGGGAACCTATTCGATCCGCCTGATGGCCGAGGTGCAGGGTGGCGACGCCACGATGGATACCGGCGACGGCGTGACACGGCTGACGATCACCCTGCCCTCTGCTTGAGCGAATACGCAGTTGCGTCAAGCGTTGCAGATGACGCGTCGTTCCCGCGAAGGCGGCAACCCATGCTGAGCGTGCACACACGCGGTCCATGGGTCCCCGCCTTCGGGGGGACGACGGTTCAGGCGGCAGCTTTCACACCAGCAGCATCAGGTGCTCGCGCTCCCAGGAGCTGATCACCCGGCTGAAGGTCGCGAACTCCAGCTCCTTGACCTCGCAGAACGCCTGCACGAACAGCTCGCCGAGCATGTCGGCCAGCTGCGGGCACTTGCGCATGCGCAGGATCGCGTCTTCGAGGTTGCGCGGCAGGTGGTCGTGCACATGCTCGGCGCTGTCGGCCGTCGGCGCCGACGGCCTCAAGCCCTCGACCATACCCAGGTAGCCGCAGCTCAGCGTCGCGGCCATCGCGAGGTAAGGGTTGACGTCCACGCCCGGCACCCGGTTCTCGACGCGCCGGTTCTCGGGATTGGAATTGGGAATGCGAATGCCGCAGGTGCGGTTGTCATAGCCCCAATGCACGTTCATCGGCGCCGACTGGAAGCGCGACAGTCGCCGGTAGGAATTGACGTGCGGCGCGAACATCACCAGCGCGGACGGCACGTATTTTTCGAGGCCCGCAATGTAGCGGAAGAACAGCTCGCTCTCGCTGCCGTCCGGGTTGCTGAAGATGTTGCGGCCGGTGGTGGCGTCCACCACGCTCTGGTGCACATGCATGGCGCTGCCCGGCTCGGTTTCCATCGGCTTGGCCATGAAGGTGGCGAAGATGCCGTGCCGCAGCGCGGTCTCGCGCACCGCGCGTTTGAACAGGAACACGCGGTCGGCCAGTTCGAGCGGGTCGCCGTGCGCGAAATTGATTTCCATCTGGCCCGCGCCGGCCTCGTGAATCAGCGTTTCGACGCCCAGCTCGTGCTCCTTGCAGAACGCGGACAGCTCCAGGAAGAAGGGGTCGAAGTCGTTGACCGCGTCGATCGAGTACGACTGGCGGGTCAGCTCGGTCATGCCGCTGCGCCCGGTGGGCGGGGTCAGCGGTTCATGCGGATTGGCGTTGCGGGCCACGAGGTAGAACTCCATTTCGGGCGCCACCACCGGCTTCCAACCATGCTCGGCATAGCATGCCAGCACGCGCCGCAGCACGTTGCGCGGCGCCAGGGAGACCGGGCTGCCGTCGAAGTTCTGGCAATCGTGGATGACCAGCGCCACCGACTCGGCGGCCCACGGCACCACGCGGATCGTATCGGGGTCGGGCATGCACACCATGTCCGGATCGGTATCGCCCACGTACGGCGTGTTGTTGGGCTGCTCGCCGTTGACGGTATTGAGCAACACGCTCTTGGGCAGGCGCATGTGGTCGGCGCCGAGGAACAGGTCTTTGGGCAGGATCTTGCCGCGCGCGATGCCGGTCATGTCCGTGATCACGCACTCGACTTCGTGGATGCCGTGTTCGCGCAGAAACTCGCGCATGCCGTCACTCATCACTCTCCCCGGCCGACGCCGAAGGGGCGACTATAGCACCGGCGAGATGCTGCCCGCGCGCGGGACGCAACGTAGGGTGGGCAGATTTCTGCCCACGCGTTCAAACATGGCGTGCACGAATCGCAGGCCCGCTCGGTGGCGCGTCCGTGCCCGGCTTGGTTGAACGCGTGGGCAGGAAACCTGCCCACCCTACGATCATTTGCAGTACAGCCGGTCGATGGCGTGCGTGTCGGCCAGGTAGTGCCGCGTCTTGTACGACAACGCGCAGCGGTAGGCGCAGTGCGGGTCGTTCTTGACCACCACCTTGAACCCGCCGTCGTTACCCGGTGTGTGCGGCCCGCCTGCACCGCCCCTGAACAGGTAGTTGGAGAGCGGTGGCGGCGGCACGAAGCTGGCCGTCGGCAGTTCCGGAGGCTGGTGCAGCAGCCCGCCGTTGTTGCCGATCGTGAGGCTGAACGTGCGCAGGTGCGGGTGGTCGATCGTGTACAGGATGTGCACGTTCTCGCCCGACACCGGATTGCAGGCATTGGTGCGCAGTTCCTCCAGGTCCAGCGCCAGCACCGGCGGCGTGTTGTCCAAGACGATGGCGCCCAGCGTGTCGGTCGCCAGCGTGGCCAGCGAGGTGGCGTCGCGCACTTCGAACATGAGTCGGTAGCGGCGCACCGGCTCGCGCTCGGCGTTGGTGAGCGCGCGCCCGGCCTGCGACAGCGGCAGCCCGCCCGGCATGCGCAGCGGATGCGCGCTGGTGATGGCCGGCGTGTTGAGCGTGAACAGGTCGAAGGTGCGCAGGAACTTGTCGGTCTCCACATAGCGGATCGCGTTGGTGCCGTTGCGCATGTCCACCACCACCGCCTTGCCGTCCACCTTGATCCAGCCGTCCGCCCCCACGTCCGCCGGGCCCACGATGACCGGCGCCGAATCGGCCATGCCGAGGGCGTTGGTGTAGAACAGGTAACCGACGTGGGTCGGCAGCAGCTGGGTGACCGGCACCATCGTGGCCGGCGGCACGATGGGCAGCGCAGCCGGGTCTTCGGTGCCGCCCGGCCAGCCCCACTCGCCAATCAAAAAGCGGTATTCGACCGAATGGGCCAGCTCGGCCGCATTGCGCAACGGGCAATTGCCGCGCAGTCGCACGGCGCCGCCGAACACGTAGGATTCGGCGGCGGTGCCGGCGTAGCCCTCGGCCGAAAAGCCGGTCGCCGACGGGAACGGGTGGATGTCGAACACTTCCACCTCCTGCCAGTGCGGCGTGGTTTCGACCGAGCCCGGGCGCACCTGGTCGGAACACAGATTGACGCACAGGCACGGCCCGGCATTCTGGCGCCCCGGCTTGCGGCCGTCGAGCTGGGTTTCGGTCAGGATCGCCATGCCGCCCAGCTCGGCGGTGAAGTACACGTCCGGGCCGCCCACCCATTCGATGTTGATCAGCGGCGAGAACGGCGTCACGCGGAACTTGGCGCTGGTGTAGTCGATGCGAAAGCGGCCGGCGGCATCGGTCACTGCGGTGCCCAGCGTGTCGTCCTGCCACCAGTCGGCATCGTAGGCGCTGATGGTGGCGCCGCCAATCGGCTGGTGCGGCTCGGCGCAGGTGGTCAAGCGCCCGCAGATGGTCCAGGCGCCGAACAGGCTGCGGATATAGCACCAGATACGCTGCGGCAGGCAGTAATCCCAGACGGCGACATAGCCGTCCTGGTTCTGGCGCCAGCGCGGCTGCAACGTGGTGATCGAGAACTGCAGTGGTTCGCGTTCCGGCTTGCCGGCGTGCCCAGGCACGTCGGTGACGAGCACATCGATCTCGAACGCCTCGCCCTTGTAGTTCTCCTTCTCGCCGAGCTGGAAGCTGAAGTTGCCGTCGGCGTCGGCCTGGGCCTCGGCCAGCAGCGCCACCGCCTTCTGCCCGGCCTCGGCGGCCGGCAACAGCGCGAACGTGTCCTTCGGCTGCGCGGCGGCGCGCGCGGTCACCGTTTCCAGGTCCTGGTTGCGGTACAGCCGGACCGTCACACCGGCCAGCCCTTCCTGGCAGTCATCGCAAATCAGGCCGCACAGTCTTCCGCGAAAGGTATATCCCATGGCCGTTCTCCTGTTAAGAAAGCAGCCATTTTGTTCCCCAAGCAAGCTCATCTATTGAGCCAGCTCAAACCCCCGTTGAGTGTTGCCGTTTTGGCACAGCGGCTACCCGATCTGGATCCAGGTGGTCTTCAGTTCGGTGTACTTGTCGAACGCGTGCAGCGACTTGTCGCGCCCGTTGCCGGACTGCTTGTAGCCGCCGAACGGCACGGTGATGTCGTCGTTGTCGTACTGGTTCACGTGCACGGTGCCGGCGCGCAGCGAGCGCGCGGTCTGGATGGCCTTCGTCATGTCGGCGGTCCAGACGGCGGCAGCCAGGCCGTAGGGCGTGGCGTTGGCCTGCCGTACCGCCTCGCGCAGGTCGGTGAAAGCGAGCACGGACAGCACCGGGCCAAAGATCTCTTCGCGCGCGATGCGCATGCGCTGCTCCACGCCGTCGAACAGGGTCGGCTCGACGTACAGGCCGCCGGTGTCCTGGCGCGCGGCGCGGCCGCCCGCCAGCAGCCGCGCGCCCTCTTCCTTGCCGGACTCGATGTAGCCCAGTACGGTCTTCATCTGGGCGTGGTCGACGATGGCGCCCATCACGGTCGATTCGTCCAGCGGATCGCCCGGCGCGAAGCGGGGCAGCAGCGCCAGCGCCTTTTCCATGAACGCGTCCTTGATCGACGCCTCCACGAACAGGCGCGAGGGCGCGTTGCAGCTTTCGCCCTGGTTGAAGTAGATGGAGCCGACCGCGGCCGCCACCGCGGCATCCAGGTCCGGGCAGTCGGCGCACACGATGTTGGCGGACTTGCCGCCGAGCTCGGTCCAGGCGCGCTTGAGGTTGGACTGGCCGGCCATCTGGATGATCTGCTTGCCCACGCGGGTGGAGCCGGTGAAGGCGATGCAATCGACGTCCATGTGCAGGCCGAGCGCGCGGCCCGCATCGTCGCCAAAGCCGGGCAGCACGTTGAACACGCCGGGCGGGATGCCTGCCTCCAGCGCCAGCTCGGCCAGCTTGAGCGAGGACAGCGGCGCCTTTTCGGACGGCTTGAGCACCAGGCTGTTGCCGGCGGCCAGCGCGGGGCCGATCTTCCAGGCAGCCATCAGCATCGGGTAGTTCCACGGGATGATGGCCGCCACCACGCCCACCGGCTCGCGCGTGATCAAGGCCAGGCTGTCCTCGGGGCTGGGCGCGACCTGGTCGTAGATCTTGTCGATCGCCTCGCCGTACCAGCGGATGCAGTTCTGGGCCAGCTGCACGTCCACGCTGCGGCTGTAGCGGATTGGTTTTCCCATGTCGAGCGTTTCGAGCAGCGCCAGCTCGTCGCGGTGCGCCAGCATCAGGTCGGCCAGCCGCACCAGCACGCGCTTGCGCTCGGCAGGCGGCTTGCCGGCCCAGCGCCGGTCCTCGAAGGCGGCCCGGGCCGCCGCCACCGCGGCGTCCACGTCGTCCGGGCCGCAGCGCGCCACTTCGGCCAGCTTGCGTCCGTCGATGGGTGAGATACAGTCAAAGCGCTGGCCGGTGCAGGAATCCACCCGTTTTCCGCCGATGAAGGCGCGGGCGTCGATCTGCAGGGATGCGGCACGGTCGTGCCATGTTGGCGTTGCCATACGGTCTCCTCCCGGGCTGGACAGAATCGTGCTGTCAATATACCAAAACCCCGCCCACGGCCGATTTTCGCAGCTATAATCGCCCAATTTTCTAGCAGCAACCAACCGCCCGGTGGAGCAAGCAAGCCAAATGAACCTCACCCTGATCACCTGTGTCGTCCTGTACCTGCTCGGCACGCTTGGCCTCGGCGTCTGGGCCGGCTCGCGCATCAAGAACACCAGCGATTTTGCGGTGGCCGGCCGCAGCCTGCCGCTGGTCATGGTCATCACGACCACCTTCGCCACCTGGTTCGGCGCCGAGACCGTGATGGGCATCCCGGCCAAGTTCGTGCAGGGCGGCCTGAACTCGCTGATCGAAGACCCGTTCGGGGCCGGCACCTGCCTGATCCTGGTCGGCCTGTTCTTTGCCACCCGCCTGTACAAGCTGAACCTCTTGACCATCGGCGACTACTACCGCCAGCGCTACGGCAAAGGCATCGAGGTGTTCTGCTCGGCGGCGATCATCCTGTCCTACCTGGGCTGGGTGGCGGCGCAGATCACGGCGCTGGGGCTGGTGTTTTCGGTGCTGACCAATGGCGCGATGAGCGAGACCGCGGGCATGATCGTCGGCACCCTCGCCGTGCTGATCTACGTGGTGGTGGGCGGCTTTCTGGCCGTCGCGCTCACCGACTTCATCCAGATGATCGTGCTGGTGATCGGCCTGTCGATCATCGCGTTCTTCTCGGCCGACCTGGCCGGCGGCGCCGGCACGGTGGTCACGATGGCGAGCAAGGCCGACCTGTGGAAGATCCTGCCGGAGGCGAAATTCACCGACCTGGCGTTCTTTCTGGCCGCGGGTGTGACCATGATGTTCGGCTCGATCCCGCAGCAGGACGTGTACCAGCGCGTGATGTCGGCCAAGGACGCCGGCACCGCCAGAGCCGGCGCCGTGATCGGCGGCGCCAGCTACATCCTGTTTGCCGCGGTGCCGATGTTCATCGTCGCCTGCGCGGTGGTGGTGATGGGGCAGAACGCGCTCGACCTGGCCAAGAACGACTACCAGCGCCTGCTGCCGACCTTCGTAATGACCAGGATGCCGCTGGTGATGCAGATCCTGTTCTTCGGCGCGCTGCTGTCGGCGATCAAGAGCACCTCGTCGGCCACGCTGCTGGCGCCGGCCACCAGCTTCGTCGAAAACATCCTGAAGAACCTGCGCCCGCAGATGAACGACCGCCAGCAGCTGTTCGCCATGCGCGCCACCATCGTCGTGTTTGCGGCCATGGTGCTGCTGTACGCGATTGCGATGAAAGGCACCTCGATCTACGACATGGTCGGCCAGGCCTACCAGATCACGCTGGTGGCGGCGTTCGTGCCGCTGGTGATGGGCCTGTACTGGAAGCGCGCGACCACGCAGGGCGCGATCCTGTCGCTGGCGGCCGGGCTGTTCACCTGGCTGGTGTTCTTCCCGCAGATCTCGACGCTGGGCGCGCACTTCCCGGGGCAACTGGCCGGCCTGCTGGCCGCGTTTGCCGGCATGATCCTGGGGTCGCTGGCGCCGCAGGTGCTCAAGAACCGGCACGAGCCGCGCCACGTGGCCGAAGCGAGCGTTTGAGCGCCGGTTGAACGCGTGGGCAGAATCTGCCCACCCTACAAATGCCGGGACGCCCACGCGTCCGGCGGCGCGGGTTCAGCCACCCTTCGGCTTGCGCGCCGCGATCGCCTCCTGCAGCTCGGCCATCTTGCGCTGTTCGGCCAGCGCGCGCGGCGTGTCCCCGGTGTTCGACGGGATGTCGGGATCGGCACCCATCTGCACCAGCTGCACCGCCAGCTTCGGCTGCTGGTTGGTCGCCCACATCAGCGCGGTGGCTTGCTCGATATCGCGCGCGTTGATGTCCGCGCCGTGCGCCACCAGCAGCTTGACCAGCTCGCCGTGTCCGCCCGCGGTGGCCAGGTGCAGCGCGGTCAGCTCCAGCCCGTTGGCCTTCGCGCGGTGCGACACGTCGGCGCCCAGTTCGATCAGTTTGGTCGCGGCCTCGATCCGCCCGTCGCGCGCCGCTTCCATCAAGGGCGTAAAGCCGATCGGGTCTTGTGCGTCCAGCCGCGCGCCGGCGGCGGCCAGCACCCCAATCGTCTTTTCATCGCCCAGCCGCGCGGCCAGTCCCAGCGCCGAGCGGCCAGTGGAGTCCGTGGCGTTGACGTTGGCGCCACCGGCAAGCGCCTGCTTGACTGCCTGGGCGTTCTTGTCCGCTGCCGCCTCGAACAGCGGACGGTTACGCGCCTGCACCACCTGGCGGCGCTCCAGGTAATCGGTGTAGCGCTCCACCAGCTTCTGGTGCCCGCGCCGCAGCGCCACGTCGAGCGCGTTGCCGTGGCCGTAGAGGGTGGCGTCGATCTTGCGCGCAAGGAGCAGTTCGGCGATCGCTTCGTCCCCGTAGAAGGTGGCCCAGTTGAGCGCGGAGTCGCCCATCTTGTCGGTCAGGTTCACGTTCGCGCCCGCGTCGAGCAGCAGCTTGACCATGTCCGCATCGCGGTTGTTCGCGGCCAGCATGAGCGCGGTGGCGTTGTAATAGGTTGCGTGACGGGCGTTGACGTCGGCGCCGCGCGCCAGCAGCAGTTGCGCGATGTCGTGCTTTTTCAGCACCACGGCCAGCACCAGCGGCGGCGACTGCTTGTCGGTGCCGGCCACCATCGGCGACAGCCCGCCGTCGAGCAGCGCCTGCACCTGTGCCTGGTCCCCGGCCTTGACCGCCGCGGCCAGGTCCGCATACGTGCTCGCCTGCGCCGCGCCCGCGAAGCACAGCGCAGCCAGCGACAGCACGGCAATGGTGTTCCCGACTCTCATCCGCACACTCCTTCGATTGACATGCGCAGATTGTACCGTCAAGGATACCGAACGTAGCTGAATTATTTTGACTGGAAGGCTAGTCAACCCAGCCCCGCGCGCGCAGGTCGGCGTGCGTGAGGTCCAGGCAAAAGCGGATCCGTTCCAGCATCTCGTCGATCTGCGCACGGGTCATCACCAGCGGCGGCGCGACGATCATGCGCTCGCCCACGGCGCGCATGATGACGCCATTGTCGAACATGTGGCCACGGCAGACCATGCCGACCGCCAGCGACGGATCGAAGCGCTCGCCGTCGTGCACCGAGCTGCCCTTGCGTCGCACCAGGTCGAGCCCGGCCACCATGCCGCAGGTCTCCGCGTGGCCAACCAGCGGATGCGACGTCAAGTCCGCGAACCCGGCCTTCAGGTACGGCCCGGTCTCCTGCGCGACACGCTCGACCAGGCGCTCGTCGCGCAAAATGCGGATGTTCTCCAGCGCCGCCGCGCATGCGACCGGATGGCCCGAATACGTGAATCCGTGGTTGAAGTCCCCGCCCTTCTCGATCAGCACCTGGGCCACGCGCTCGGCCACCAGCACGCCGCCCAGCGGCACATAGCCGGAGGTGACGCCCTTGGCAAACGAGATCAGGTCCGGCGTGGCGCCCATCAGTTCGCAGCCGAACCAGCGCCCGAGCCGGCCGAAGCCGCAGATCACCTCGTCCGACACCAGCAGCACGCCGTACTTGTCGCAGATGCGGCCGATCTCGGGCCAGTAGGTCGGCGGCGGAATGATCACGCCACCCGCGCCCTGTACCGGTTCGCCGATGAAGGCCGCCACCTTGCCCGGGCCGAGCTCGAGGATCTTCTCTTCCAGCCAGCCGGCCGCCTTGATGCCAAATTCCGCTTCGCTCATGCCCTGCCCGTGTTCGGCATAGCTGGGCTGCCCGATGTGCACGATGCCGGGAATCGGCAACCCGCCCTGCGCATGCATGCCGGCCATGCCGCCCAGCGAGGCGCCGGCCATGGTGCTGCCGTGGTAGGCGTTGTGGCGGCTGACGATCACGTCGCGCTGCGGCTGCCCCATCACGTCCCAGTAGCGGCGCACCATGCGCATCACGGTGTCGTTGGCTTCCGAGCCCGAGGTCGTGAAGAACACATGCCGGAACTGCGGCGGCGCCAGCTCGGCCAGCAGCGCGGCCAGCCGCACGGCAGGCACGTTGGTGGTGTTGAAGAAGCTGTTGTAGAACGGGAGCGTGGTCGCCTGCCGGTGCATCGCGTCGGCGATGCTGTCGCGCCCATAGCCCACGTTCACGCACCACAGGCCGGACATGCCGTCGATGACGCGCTTGCCGTCCGAGTCCCACAGGTAGATGCCGTCGCCGCGCACCATCACGCGTGCGCCGCCGCGCGCGCGCAGCTGCGCGTGGTCGGTGAACGGGTGCAGGTAGTGCGCCGAGTCGAGCCGCTGCAGCGCCTGCGTGTCGTACGCCTCGGGCGCCGCGCGCGCCGTGGTCCCAGCCGTTGCGGCGCCCGGCGCCTCGTGCATCGCAGCCATGATGAACCTCCCCCGTTTCTACGAACCAGACAGGCCTTGCGGATGACTCAGACGTGCAGCAGCAGGTGCTCCCGTTCCCACGGGCTGATCACGGTCATGAACTCCTGGTGCTCGAGTTCCTTGATCGCGGCGTACACGTCGATGAAGCGCTCGCCCAGCACCTCGCGCAGCTTGTCGTCGCCGCGCAGCAGCGCGAGCGCCTCGGGCAGGCCCTGCGGCAGCTCGACCTGCATGTTGTAGGCGCTGCCCTCGACCATCGGGGTCGGCTCGATCTGCTCGACCATGCCAAGGTAGCCGCAGGCCAGCGTAACGGCCAGCGCGAGGTAGGGGTTGGCGTCGGCACCGATGACGCGGTTCTCCACGCGCCGGTCCTGCGCGCCCGACACCGGCACCCGGAAGCCCACGGTGCGGTTGTCCACGCCCCACTGCAGGTTGATGGGCGCAGCGGTGTGGCGCACGATGCGGCGGTACGAGTTGACGTAGGGCGCGACGATCGCCATGGCCGACGGCATGTAGCGCTGCAGGCCGCCGATGTAGTGGTGGAAGATGCGCGCCGGCGAGCCGTCGGGATCGCTGAAGATGTTCTGGCCGCTGGCGGCATCGACCACGCTCTGGTGCACGTGCATGGCCGAGCCGGGCTCGCCGCCCATCGGCTTGGCCATGAAGGTGGCGTACATGTCGTGCTTGAGCGCCGCCTCGCGCAGCGTGCGCTTGAAGTAGAACACCTTGTCGGCCAGGCCCAGCGGGTCGCCGTGCTGGAAGTTGATCTCCATCTGGCCCGCGCCGATCTCGTGGATCAGGGTGTCCACGTCCAGGTTCATCATGTCGCAGTAGTCGTAGATGTCCTCGAACAGCGGGTCGAATTCGTTGACCGCGTCGATGCTGTACACCTGGCGGCTGGTCTCGCCGCGGCCGCTGCGCCCGATGGGCGACGTCAGCGGCAGGTTGGGGTCGATGTTCTTGGCCGTCAGGTAGAACTCGAGTTCGGGCGCGACCAGCGGCTTCCAGCCCTTCTGCTGGTACAGCCTGAGCACGCGCCGCAGCACCGAGCGCGGCGCAAAATCGACCAGCTTGCCGTCGGCGAAATAGCAGTCGTGGATCACCTGCGCGGTCGGGTCCACCGCCCACGGCACGGTGGTGATGGTGGTCGGGTCGGCCTTGAGGATCATGTCGCGGTCGGTGCTGGAAATGGCACGCTCGAACGCAACGTCGCCGCTGGGCGAGTTGCCGGTCACGGTCATGCCCAGCACCACTTCGGGCAGGCGCATGCCGCGCTCCTCGGTGAACTTCACGCGCGGCAGGATCTTGCCGCGCGCCACCCCGGTCAGGTCGGGGACCAGGCATTCGATTTCGGTGACTCGCTTCGCATTGAGCCACTCTTCCATGTCGTTGTAAGTAAAGTTTTCGCGGATTGCCATCATCGCCTCACTGTCTGTTGATCGGGCCGCGGGGGCGCACCTGCGCCGCGCCGCGGGACGCTACGAGGGACGGGATGACACTACGGGACAGGGCGCGCCGCCCATTTTTCATAGGCGGTCATGGCCGGCTCCTGCGCTGCGCCTGGTACTCGCGGCAGGCCTGGCCGAAAGCACCGAACATCTTCATCGAATAGGGGTTGTGCGTGATGCGCCACTCGGGGTGCCACTGCAGCGCGAGCGTGAAACCGGGCGCGGTGCGCACCGAGAATGCCTCGACCAGCCCGTCCTCGGCGGTGGCCTCCACCACCAGGCCGCTGGCCAGCTCGTTCACGCCCTGCCCGTGCAGCGAGTTGACGGGAATCTCCGCCACGCCCAACAGGCGCTCGAGCATGCCGCCGGGCGCGAGCTGCACCTTGTGCGCGTCGCCGTACTGCTCGTCCAGGCCCAGTGCGGGATTTTCGCGGTGGTCCATCTTGCCCTCGACCGTCTGCACCGCCTGGTGCAGGCTGCCGCCGAGCGCCACGTTCATCTCCTGGAAGCCGCGGCAGATCGCGATGATCGGCACCCCGCGCGCGACCGCCGCACGAATCAGCGGCAAGGTGGTCTCGTCGCGCGCCAGGTCTTGCGGCAGCGAAGGATCGATCAGCTCCTCGGAATAGAAGCTGGGATGGACGTTGGAGGCCGAGCCGGTGAGCATGATGCCGTCGCACAGGCCGAGCACGGTTTCAAGGTCGAGCGCCGCGCCCAGCGACGGCAGGATCATCGGCGCGCAATCGGCCCCAAGCACGACGGCATCGACGTACTTGTACTGCGCCGCGTGGTACGGATGCTCTCCGAAGTCGCGCGTGCAAGCCGGAACGATAACGATGGGGCGCATGGTCTCTCTACCCTCGTAGTGTGACGCACACAGACCATCATAGTTGCTATCTGGTCCGAATGCGAGTAGCCATTAATGCAGATCAAGCGGCGCGCAAATATGCCGCGCGCATGGCCCGGATCTGCTATCTGGAGCGGACCTTGCTGGGCTGGGGTCCGTAACAAAAGCTTAATGGCAAGCGAGAAACCATGCCAACACAAAAGGCCGGCCGGCAGCCCGGCCTTCCGCGAGGCAACCCTAACGCGGGCTCAGCCGTGCAGCGGGGTGTAGGCGAAACCGTTGCCGATGATGGCGGCGGCGTTGGCGATATTTTCGGTGCTGTCGCTGAACGCCGTCACCAGCGTCGCCGGGCTGTTCAGGCCGCGGCTCATGGTGTCCACCCAGAAGTCGTGGCCGGCCTGGTCCGGCGCGCGGTGCAGCACGTTCTGGTACACCGAATTGACCAGGGCCTCGGCCGACGGGCTGGCGCCATACAGGTCGACCGCCTCCTTGGACGCCATGAACTGGCGCGCGATGTCGACCAGGGCCATGCCGCCATCCTTGGCGTTGATCCAGTAACCGAGCCCGCCTTCATCCGGCTCCCGCCCGAACGCAGCCTGGTACAGCCGGTACACCTGGCCGGCATCGCCATTGATGTCGAGCGCGACGTTCTTGTCGGTGAACGCCAGCCGCTCGATGCCCGCCAGGGTGTCCACGCCGTCCTTGCCGGTCAGGTCGGTGACGGTGGCCTGGCCGCCGCTTTGCGCAATGCTGTAGTTCGCACGCGGGCCGAGGAAGACGACCGTGTCGAGCCCGCCCTTGCCGTCGATACTGTCGTTCGCCGCGGTGCTCACGAAACGGTCCGCCATCGCGGTGCCGGTCTGGCCGGATGCAGCCGCCGCGGTCGCGGCGCTGGCGCTGATGGATGCGCCGCCGATGATTTTGGCGATGATGTCCTTGACCGTGGCGTTCGGGCTTTGCTGGAACAGCAGGGCCGCCAGGCCCGCCACATACGGACCGGCGAACGAGGTGCCGCCGTCGGCGCGGTAGGTGTAGCCGCCGTCCGCGTTGGGCAGGTAGCCGCTGGAACTGGCCATCACCCACGGGAACGGCGTCGCGCCCGGGGTATTGGACGACTGGAACGGCGTGGCCGCCATCGCGTCGAGGTTACCCACGGCAAGCGCCTCGCCGGTCTTGGCGATCAAGGCCAGTCCGGTTGCCCCGTAGGTGCTGAAATTGCCGCCGATGATCACGGTGAGCACGTTGTGCTGGTAGGCGTAGTGCACCGCATCGGCCACCACCGGATCGGGGCTGGCGCTGTTGTTCTGCAAGGGCATGCAAATGACCTTGGCGCCCTGGTCCACCGCCCAGCGAATGCCGCTGGCGATGTTGGTGGACGGCGAGCCATTCGACGAGCCGACCCGCACGTTGAGCAGTTGCGCATCCGGCGCCACGCCCATCGCATCCTGCCCGGCGTGCGGCGCATGGCTGGCGGCGATGATCGCGGCCACGCCCAGCGAATGGTCGCGGTAGTTGCCGTTGTCCGGCGCCGGGTTGGTGTCGTTGTCGAAAAAGTCGTAACCGCCGACGATGTTGGCGTTGACTTCGGAATTGCTGGCAATGCCGGAATCGATCACGGCCACTTTCACGCCCTTGCCGGTGATCCCCGCCGTCCAGGCCGAGGACGCGCTGATCACGTCCAGCGCCAGGTTGTTGCCCTGGGCGTTGAGCGGCAAGGTGTAGCCAAGGTCGGGCACGCCCAGCGACTTGGCCACGTTGATGACGCCATAGCCTTCCGCCGTCGACCAGTCGCCCTGCGCGGTGTGGATGATGCGTTCGGAGAAATCGGTAAATCCCGGCGTGCCGCTGCCGGTCACGTCGATGGCGCCGGCAACGGTCGGGAAGAACTTGAAGCCGATCGCGCCATCCTTGGACTTGATCTCCCATGCATGGCTGGAGAACGTCGGCTGGTTGAAGCTGGCCCCCGGCTGCACTTCGCCATACAGCTGCTCGGCGCCCGCGCGGTCGATCCAGAACACCTGCAGCACCTGGGTGCTGTGATTGGCCAGCGTGAACTGGCTCGGCGAGCCGCTGTCCGTCGAAAGGATGGAAGCCGTCAGCGGCTGGAAGTTGAGGCTGGCGCTACCGGCGGATGCAGTCATCAGTATTTCCCGTTGAAAACAAAAATTAAAAACGGGAAATACTAGCAGGATTATTGAACGGCGTGGCCCACGCCGTTCACCTCACCGCCATTACTTGCGCAAGCTGGCCAGTGCGGCTTCCAGCACCGTGTCGCGCCCCTTGCGAATGTCGGCCACGGTCGGCGCCACAGTCACATTCGGCGCGATGCCCTTGCCGATCCAGACGCGCCCGTCCGGGTAGGTGACGCTGCGTGTGCAGATGCGCGCGTGGCCGCCGCCGGGCAGGTCGAAGAACAGCGGCTGGCCGGTGCTGCCGCCGGTCGCTTCGCCGATGATCTGCCCGCGCTGCAGGATGTCGAACGCGAGCGCAAAGTCTTCCGCCGCCGAGTAGGTGCGGGCCGAAGTCAGCACCACCACCGGCTTGCTGTACTGGTGCGCCATGTCCGGCCCACGCGGCGTGTCCAGCTCCTCGTGGTCGGGGTTGGCCATCTGCCAGGCGCGGTAGGTGGGCCGGTAGTCGCGCGTGCCCCACTTGCCCGGCACGTAGGTCTTGTCGGTCAGCGTGGACAGCACGCGGTAGCCCTCGCCCGAGTTGCCGCCACCGTTGTTGCGCACGTCGATGATCAGCGCTTGCGACCTGGCGATCTGGTCGAACGCGGCAAGGAAACCGTCGGCCGCCTTGCTGTTGCCGAAGCTGTTCAGCGCCACGTAGGCCACATTGCCGGGCAGCATGCGAAACTCGAACGCCTCGATCTTCGGCGCCAGCTTGCCGTACTCCTGGAAGCTCACGCGCTTGACCGGCGCGTCGAACGCCTTGCCGGCGGCGGTGCGAAAGCTCACCCGCGGCGCCACGTCCACCGGCCCTTGCAGGAACTGGTAGCCGTACACGCGCTGGTTCATGTCATGCTCGCTGGACGCGCTCACGTAAGGCCGGATCTCGCGCTCGGCCCAGGCCTTGACCGGCTCGCCGTCCACCTCGGTGATCTCGGTGCCGCGCGCCACGCCCCTGGCCACCAGATCCGGGTCGAACACGGCGTCCACCACCACTTTTCCTTCGACCAGCCGGGTCTTCAAGAGCGGCTTGGCCCAGTCCTTGTTGAGCAGCTCGTCCGCGCCCCAGATGCCGGTGTGGCCGTCGCGCAGCTTTGCGCCAAGCTGGATCAGCACGCGGTAATACTCGGCCGTGGAGGTGGTCGCGCGCACCTTGGGCAGCGTCTCCAGGTAGAGCTTGTCCCAGTCCAGCTCCTTGAGCCTGTCCGTGTACACGAAGTTGTACTTCACCTCGGACCAGAACTTCGACAGCCCGGCCACCTTCTCGTCTTCCGGCAGGTCGTCACGGTAGGGCGAGCGCAGCGCCGCCGAGTTGAACAGGCGCGCCTCCAGCACCTCCTTCTGCTTCATCTGTTCCAGCAGCGCCGGCCAGCGCGGGTCGCCGTGCAGCGCGGCCAGGTCGCTGTCCTTTTCGGCCAGGGTGGCGTTGAAGAAGCCGTTGGCCAGCGCGCGCTGGAGCGTGCGCATCGCCTGTTCCTTCTGGCCGCCCAGTGCATAGGCGCAGGCCGCGTTGTACAGCTGGGCCGGCTGCGGCTGGCGCTCGAAGGATTGCTCGAGCAGCGTGCCGGCGCGCTCGTAGTCCCTGGACGCGAAGGCCATGTTGGCCTGCATCTGAAGGTCAGCGGCAGTTTGCGCCAGGCTGGCAGAGGCGGCAGCCGCCAGCGCGGCGGCCAGGATGAGACGTCGTGGCATCGGCAATACTCCTCGAAATTAACATGCCGGCAGCGTAAATATTGCCGGGATAGAAAGCCACGGCGATGCGACAGACTGCACAAATCCGGGAGCAGGCTGTACCGAACGCACCCGGCGGCGGGAGCAAAAAAGCACTACCATGAGCGAATTGCATGCTTATCGAACAAGGACGAGGACCCCATGCTGAACCTGAAAGACCCTTCCCTGCTGCGTCAGCAGGCCTACATCGACGGTCAATGGTGCGACGCCGAGGGCGGCGCCACGGTGGACGTGCGCAACCCGGCCACCGGCGAAAAGATCGGCACGGTGCCGCACATGGGCGCGCAGGAGACGCGCCGCGCGATCGAAGCCGCCAACGCCGCCTGGCCGGCCTGGCGCAAGAAGACGGCCAAGGAGCGCGCCGCGATTCTGCGCAAGTGGAGCGACCTGATGCTGGAAAACGCGGACGACCTGGCGGTGTTGATGACGGTCGAGCAGGGCAAGCCGCTGGCCGAATCCAAGGGCGAGATCGGCTACGCGGCCTCGTTCTTCGAGTGGTTCGGCGAACAGGCCAAGCGCGCCGATGGCGACGTGATTCCGTCGCCGTGGCCGGACCGCCGGATCGTGGTGACCAAGGAGCCGATCGGCGTGTGCGCCGCGATCACCCCGTGGAACTTCCCGTCCGCGATGATCACCCGCAAGGTCGCGCCGGCACTGGCGGCCGGCTGCCCGATCGTGCTCAAGCCTTCCGAGCTGACACCCTACTCGGCGTTTGCGCTGGCCGTGCTTGGCGAGCGCGCGGGCGTGCCGCGCGGGGTGTTCTCGATCGTGACCGGCGACGCGCAGGCGATCGGCGGCGAGATGACCGGCAACCCGACCGTGCGCAAGATGAGCTTTACCGGATCGACCGCCGTGGGGCGCCTGTTGATGCAGCAGTGCGCGCCGACGGTGAAGAAGATTTCACTGGAACTGGGCGGCAACGCGGCCTTCATCGTGTTCGACGACGCCGACCTCGATGCCGCGGTAGAGGGCGCGATCGCCTCCAAGTACCGCAACGCCGGCCAGACCTGCGTGTGCGCCAACCGCCTGTACGTGCAGGACGGCGTGTACGACGATTTCGCACGCCGGCTGGTGGCCAAGGTGCAGGCGCTCAAGGTCGGCAACGGCCTGGAGCCGGGCGTGAGCCAGGGGCCGCTGATCAACGCCAAGGCGGTGGAAAAGGTGGAAGACCACCTGGCGGACGCGCTGTCCAAGGGTGCGCAGGTGGCGGTGGGCGGCCAGCGCCACGCGCTCGGGCACAGCTTCTTCCAGCCCACCGTGCTCACCGGGGTGACCTCGGACATGAAGGTCGCGCGCGAAGAGACCTTCGGCCCGCTGGCGCCGCTGTTCCGCTTCCGCACCGAGGAAGAAGTGATCGGCATGGTCAACAACACCGAATTCGGCCTCGCGTCGTACTTCTATTCGCGCGACATCGGCCGCGTGTGGCGCATCGCCGAGGCGATCGAAACCGGCATGGTGGGCGTGAACACTGGCCTGATCTCGAACGAGCTGGCGCCGTTCGGCGGCGTCAAGCAGTCGGGACTGGGACGCGAAGGGTCGAAGTACGGGATGGACGATTACCTGGTCATCAAGTACATCTGCATGGGCGGCATCTAGGCTGGCTTCGCTACACCCGCCGCTCGATTGCGGCGGGTGTGATGGCTGTGCCCGCCCCCCCCTCCTTCTTGCATCAGTGCAAACTTCTGTATCCAATAAGTAACACTTCTTGAAATACCGTCGCTGACGCCGCCACAGTGTTTTGTCAGTACGTTCTTCCCTAATAGAATCTCCTCCCGGTTGCACCGATTTCGCAGCCACCGCTCGCCCCGCAAGTCCGTCCACTGCCCTGCCGTGTTGATTCGCCAGGTGCATCTGTCCAGGCCGTTGCGCCGTCCGAAACGCGATACCAATCAAGAGGGAAGAATGAACATGAATGCACTCAAGGTGGGCACCCGCCTTGTGATCGGTTTTGGCTGCCTCAGCCTGCTGCTGGTCATGATTATTGCAGTCGGCGTCAACAAGGCCTCCACACTGAACGCGGCCAGCGCGCAGATCGCGCAGCAAGAGCTGCCCAAGCTCGAGCAGTCGAGCATCCTGCTCGCCCAGGTAGACAGGATCGCGATCGCGCTGCGCAACATGATGCTCAACCCCGAGCCGCAGGACCGCAAGAAGCAGCTCGATACGATCGAGGAAGCGCGCGGCACCGCGAACGCGCAGCTTGACCTGCTGCGCGCCGAGCTGGTGGCGCCGGACGGGCGCGCCCTGGTGCAAACGGCGCAAGAGGCGCGCGCGCGCTACCGCGCCGGCCAGGACGCGCTGATCGCGCTGATCCAGGGCGGCAAGGACGATGAGGCGAAAACCTACCTGGCCACGCAACTGCGCCCGGCGCTGGCCAACTACAAGGGCACTGTCGAAAAACTGATCGCGCACGCAACCGGCCGCATCGACGCGGCCTCGCGCGATGCGGCCGCTACCTATGCCACTTCGCGCAATACCATGCTGGGACTGGGCGCACTGGCGCTGGCACTGGCGGCCATCATCGGCGCCACGATCAGCCGCAGCCTGCTCAAGCAGCTGGGCGGCGAACCGGATTACGCGGCACAGGTCGCCGGCGAGATCGCCGCTGGCAACCTGACGGTGCGGGTGGACCTGAAAGCCAACGACGAGTCGAGCCTGCTGGCGGCCATGCAGGACATGCGGCGGCAGCTGGAAGGCGTGGTGCGGCAGGTGCGCACCGGGACCGACACCATCAACACGGCCGCCGGCGAAATCGCGGCCGGCAACTACGAGCTGTCGGCCCGCACCGAGCACCAGGCCAGCGCGCTGGAAGAGACCGCGTCCTCGCTGGAGGAGCTGACCTCCACCGTGCGGCAGAACGCGGACAACGCACGCCAGGCCAACCAGCTTGCGCTGTCGGCCTCGGAGGTGGCGCAACAGGGTGGCGCGGTGGTGTCGCAGGCAGTCGAGCGCATGGCAAGCATCAACGCCGCGTCCAGGAACATCGTCGAAATCATTTCCGTCATCGACGGCATCGCCTTCCAGACCAATATTTTGGCGCTCAATGCGGCGGTCGAAGCCGCGCGCGCCGGCGAGCAAGGGCGTGGCTTCGCCGTGGTTGCCGCCGAAGTGCGCACGCTGGCCCAGCGCTCGGCGGCAGCGGCCAAGGAAATCAAGACGCTGATCGACCATTCGGTGGCGCAGGTGGACAGCGGCGCCAGGCTGGTGGACCAGGCCGGCGCGACCATGAAGGACATCATCGAGAGCGTGCGCCGGGTCACCGACATCATGGGCGAGATCACCGCCGCCAGCAGCGAGCAGAGCGCGGGACTGGAGCAGATCAACAAGGCGGTGGTCCAGATGGACCAGGTCACGCAGCAGAACGCCGCGCTGGTGGAGGAAGCCGCCGCCGCCTCGGCCTCCATGCAGGAGCAGGCGGCGAGTCTGGCCCGCACCGTGGGCGTGTTCCAGCTCGACCAGCTGGCCATCGCCGCCCCGTCGCGCAGCAGGCTGGCATTGGCCTGAGCATGCCGTGCTGCCGGGGCGCCGCGCGTCCCGGAAAATCATAGTTATTTGCAATCTAAATATCCCGCGGGAAACTTTTTCACCTATACTTGTCCTGTTGTCTATACAAATCCCTGGAGCGGACCACCGTGCCCGCTCCTGCACTTGTTGACCTGGACCTGAATGAAAATTGCAGACCTTCGCATCGGCGCCAAACTGGGCGCCGGATTCGCCCTTTTGCTCCTGTTTATGACGGTGCTGACGGCCGTCGGCATCTACCTGCTGCGCGACTACCAGGGCAGCACCGAAACGATCCTCAAGGAGGACATCGCGAAGGAACGGCTGGCCACCGAATGGATGACCGCCTCCGAGCTGAACGGCGTCCGGGCCGAAGCCCTGATCGGTGAAGACAACCCGGCCGTGCGCGCGCGCCTGGAGTTGCAGGTGAAAACCACGAGCGAACGCATCAGCAAGGTGCAGGCCGAGCTTGAGCGGCTGGTCTCGAGCGAAACCGGCAAGCAGCTCTACGAAGAAGCCACCGCCAAGCGTGACAAATACATCCGTGCGCGCGATGCCGCCGCCGCCAACGCGGGGGCGGGCCTGGACGCGATGGAAGCCGCATTGCAGGACTACGGCCACGCCATCGGCGCGCTGGCCACACACCAGCGCGAGCGCGCCGAGGGCAATGGCGACGCGGTGATCGCGCACGGCAAGACCGGGCAACTCGTGCTGTCCGCGCTGTGGGCATTGTCGATCGTCATCGCGGTCGGCTGGACGGTGCTGGTGACGCGGTCGATCACGGGCCCGCTGGGGCGCGCGATCAAGGTGGCCGAGGCGGTCGCGCAAGGCAAGCTCGATAACCGCGAACAGACCTTCTCGCGCGACGAAACCGGCCAGCTGCTCAGCGCGCTCAACCGCATGAACCGCGACCTGTACCGCATCGTCAGCGCGGTGCGCGACAGCACCGGCGCAATCGCCAGCGCCTCCGACCAGATCGCCAGCGGGAACGAAGACCTGTCGGTGCGCACCGAACAGCAGGCCGGATCGCTGGAGGAAACCGCGTCGTCGATGGAAGAACTGACCAGCACCGTCAAGCAGAACGCCGACAACGCGCGCCAGGCCAACCAGCTGGCCGACGCGGCGTCCACCGTCGCGCAGCAGGGCGGCCATGTGGTCGAGCAGGTCGTCACCACCATGGGCTCGATCAACGCATCGGCGCGCAAGATCACCGACATCATCGGCGTGATCGACGGCATCGCATTCCAGACCAACATCCTCGCGCTCAACGCCGCCGTCGAGGCGGCACGCGCCGGCGAACAGGGGCGCGGCTTTGCGGTCGTGGCGACCGAAGTGCGCAACCTGGCTCATCGTTCGGCCAGCGCGGCCAAGGAGATCAAGACGCTGATCGAGGCCTCGGTGCTGGAAGTGGACAACGGCGCCCAGTTGGTCGGCAAGGCCGGCAAGACGATGGAGGAGATCGTGGCCAGCGTCAGCCGTGTGACCGCGATCATGCGCGAGATCACCACCGCCAGCGCCGAGCAGGAAGCCGGCATCGAGCAAATCAACGAGGCGGTGAGCCAGATGGACGCGATGACGCAGCAAAACGCGGCGCTGGTCGAGGAAGCCGCGGCCGCGAGCGCGGCGATGCGCCAGCAGGCCGCCCAGCTGGAGCAGGCGGTGAGCGTATTCCAGCTCGGGCACGGCAGGTCGGAGCACAGGCTCATGCAGCCCCCGGCACCGCCCGCGCTGCGGCTGGCAGCCTGACAGTCCGTCCGCTGTACGCAACGGTCCCCGCGCGGGACCGTTTTTTTTGTGCGCCGCGTCGCGCCACGTGTTGCAGCCGCGCCTCATTTCTTTCTCTGAAAACACCAATATTTACACGCCGCAAAATACCAGTCGCATAATGGTAGGCCGGCTTTTGCTATGGAAAATGGAGCGAATGGCGGGGCCGCGCCACGAACCGGGACGGAACCGGGCCCATACTTTTATCCATAACGACAACAATGATGAGACTGGATGACCTGAAAATCGGCACGCGGATGGGGGCCAGCTACGCTCTCCTGTGCCTGCTCATGACCTTGCTGACGGCCGTCGGCGTGTGGCTGCTGCGCGACTTCGGCGCACGCTCCGAGGAAATGATGACGGATGCGCTGGCCAAGGTACGCATCATCAACGACTGGCGCGCCGCGACCGAGTTGAACGGCATGCGCACCACCATCATGATCACCTCCGAGAACGAAGCTGAGCGCACCGCGCTGGCGCCGCAAATCAAGCAGACCAGCGCGCGCATTTCGAACCTGCAAAAGCAGCTGGAACAACTGGTCGAGGACGCCGAAGGCAAGGCGCTGTACGCCAGCATCGGCACCAAGCGCAAGGCCTACATCGCACTGCGCGACAGCGCGTTCAAGGCGCGCGCCGACGGCAATGCGCAGGAGGCCGCCACGATCGCGCGCGGCGACATGGCGGCGGCGCAAAAGGCGTATGTGGACGAGATCGACAGCCTGGTCGAACACGCCAGGGCGATGGCGGCCGGCCAGGCGGCGCAAGTGAAGGCGCGCGGCGCGGCCGGACAGAAGGCGCTGGGCGCGCTGTGGCTTGGGGCGCTGGTGGTGGCGGTGAGCAGCGCCGTGCTGGCCGCCCGCTCGATCGGCCGGCCGCTGGCGCACGCGGTGGAGGTCACCAACGCCGTGGCGCAGGGCCGGCTGCACAACCGCGAGGAACGGCACGCGCATAACGAGACCGGACAGCTGCTGGCGGCGCTCAACCGCATGAACCGCGACCTGTATCGCGTGGTGGGCAAAGTGCGTGACAGCAGCGCGGCCATCGCCGCCGCCTCGGGCGAGATCGCGCACGGCAACGTGGATTTGTCGGCGCGCACCGAGCAGCAGGCCAGCTCGCTGGAGGAGACCGCGGCGTCGGTCGAGGAACTCACTTCCACCGTGAAGCAGAACGCCGCGCACGCGCGCCACGCAAGCCAGCTTGCCAGCAACGCATCCGGGGTGGCGGCCAAGGGCGGCGAGCTGGTGGCGCAGGTGGTGGGCAGCATGGACGCGATCAACACGTCGGCGCGCCGGATCACCGACATCATCGGGGTCATCGACGGCATCGCATTCCAGACCAACATCCTGGCGCTCAATGCGGCGGTGGAAGCGGCGCGCGCCGGCGAACAAGGGCGCGGCTTTGCCGTCGTCGCCTCGGAAGTGCGCAACCTGGCCCAGCGCTCGGCCAGCGCGGCCAAGGAAATCAAGGCGCTGATCGAGGTGTCGGTACAGGAGGTGGGCACCGGCAGCAGCCTGGTGGGCAAGGCCGGCGCAACGATGGAGCAGATCGTGTCCAGCGTGCACGAGGTGAGCGCCATCATGCAGGACATCGCGCTGGCCAGCAGCGAGCAGGAAGCCGGCATCGGCCAGCTCAGCCAGGCGATCAGCGGGATGGACGCGATGACCCAGCAAAACGCGGCGCTGGTCGAACAGGCCGCCGCGGCCAGCGAGACGCTGCGCCAGCAGGCGCAGGAACTGGAGGAAGCGGTGCGCGTGTTCCAGCTCGAGCAGGACGCGACGGTCCATTCGCTGCAGCCGCCTGGCGCGGGCGGCGCGCGCTCGCTGGCGCTGGCCGCCTGAGCGGATGTAGGGAGAGCAGGTTTTCCTGCCCACGCGTTCAAACAACGCATGCGTGATCTGAACGCGTGGGCGGGAGACCCGCCCACCCTACGGAAGACTACGCCTGGCCGTCGCGCTTGTATTCGTAGTACTTGCGCGCGTCGCCGCGCACCTGGTCGGCGGGGTACTTGGCGCGGTTCAGCACCATTTTTTCCTGCACCGCCGCCACCAGGTCGACGTCGAGCTTGTCGGCCAGCCGCACCAGGTACACCAGCACGTCGGCCATCTCGTGCTTCACTTCGCGCAGCTTCGCTTCGCCCAGTTCGCCGGGGCGGCCGTGCTGCAGCCACTGGAAGTGTTCCAGCAGCTCGGCCGCTTCGACCGCCAGCGCCGCCGACAGGTTCTTCGGCGTGTGGAACTGGTCCCAGTCGCGCTCGTCGACGAACTGGCGCACCAGGTCGCGCAGCTGCAGGAACTGGCCGGACGGTTCGCTCACGCCGGGGTCCAGCCTTCGGCGTAGCGCGCCAGCAGCGACTCGTACTTCTGTGCGAGTTCTTCGGCGCTGGACACGGTCACGCCCAGGTCGCGCAGCAGGCCATCCTTCAGGCCATAGACCCAGCTGTGGATGGTCAGTTCCTGGCCCCGCTCCCAGGCGTCCTGCACGATGGTGGTCTGGGCGCAGTTGATCACCTGCTCGGCCACGTTCAGCTCGACCAGGCGGTCGTGCGCGACGCCCTTGGGCATCACCTCGCCGAGGTAGCGGCCATGCTTGTGCTTGACGTCCTGGACGTGGCGCAGCCAGTTGTCGGCCAGGCCCACGCGCTGGCCGGTCAGCGCCGCGCCCACGCCGCCGCAGCCGTAGTGGCCGCAGATGATGATGTGCTTCACCTTCAGCACTTCAATGGCAAACTGCAGCACGGACAGGCAGTTCAGGTCCGAGTGCACGACCACGTTGGCGATGTTGCGGTGGACGAACATCTCGCCCGGCAGCATGCCCAGCAGTTCGTTTGCCGGCACCCGGCTGTCCGAGCAGCCGATCCACATGAACTCCGGCGCCTGCTGGGCGGCCAGCGATTTGAAGAAGTCCGGGTGTTCGGCGACCACCGAATCGGCCCATGCGCGATTCTTGGCGAATAGTTCCCGGGTGATGGGTTTTGAGTTTGGCATGTGTTCCCTTTTTGCTTACGCTACCTTGACCCGTCGCCCCGGCGCACGCCGGAGCCCATGCTGAGTCTCCGAAAGCCATGGCGGCGGCGTGCCGCAGCGTTTCCTGCAAACCGTCCATGGGTCCCGGCCTTCGCCGGGACGACGTTGTTTTAGCGCTAATGGCTAACTCGAAAAAAAACCGCTGGGACTCGCGCCATCCAGCGGTTCGGACCCTTACTCGAAGAAGTCCTTCACTTTGTCCATCCAGCCCTTGCTTTGCGGGCTGTGCTTGGCGCCGCCCTCCTTCGTCAGGCGATCGAACTCGCGCAGCAGGTCTTTCTGCTTCTCGGTCAGCTTGACCGGCGTTTCGACCACGACGTGGCAGAACAGGTCGCCAGTATACCCCGAACGCACGCCCTTGATGCCCTTGCCCTTCAGGCGGAAGGTCTTGCCGGTCTGGGTGCCCTCGGGCACGGTGAACGAGACCTTGCCAGACAGGGTCGGCACTTCGATCTCGCCGCCCAGCGCGGCCTTGGTGAACGAGATCGGCATTTCGCAATGCAGGTCGTCACCCTCGCGCTGGAACACCTGGTGCGGCTTGATGTGGATTTCCACGTACAGGTCGCCCGGCGGCCCGCCGTTGGTGCCCGGCTCGCCGTTGCCGGTCGAGCGGATGCGCATGCCGTTGTCGATGCCGGCCGGGATCTTCACTTCCAGCGTCTTGTTGCGCTTGATGCGCCCGGCGCCGCCGCAGGCCGCGCACGGCTCGGGGATCACCTTGCCGCTGCCGTGGCACTTGGGGCAGGTCTGCTGGATGCTGAAAAAGCCCTGCTGCATGCGCACCTGGCCGTGACCATGGCAGGTCGAGCAGGTGACAGGCGAAGTGCCCGGCTTGGCGCCGGTGCCGTGGCAGGTGTCGCACTTGTCCCAGCTGGGCACGCGGATGGTGGTGTCGAAACCGTGCGCCGCCTGCTCCAGCGTGATCTCCAGGTTGTAGCGCAGGTCCGCGCCGCGGTACACCTGCGGGCCCGAGCTGCGCCCGCGGCCACCGCCGAAAATGTCGCCGAAGATGTCGCCGAACGCATCGCCGAACCCGGCGCCGCCGCCAAAGCCGCCAAAGCCGCCCGCGCCCATGTTGGGATCGACGCCGGCATGGCCGTAACGGTCATAGGCCTCGCGCTTCTCCGGGTTGGTCAGCATCTCGTAGGCTTCTTTCACCTCCTTGAACTTCTCTTCCGCTTCCTTGTTGTCCGGATTGCGGTCAGGATGGTATTTCATCGCCAGCTTGCGATAAGCCTTCTTGATGTCCTCTTCCGAGGCATTCTTCGCGACCCCGAGGATCTCGTAAAAATCACGCTTTGCCATTTGTCGGCACCTTGCTGTTTATCTCAACTGTTGAAACGGTCTTTGCAAAAAAACCGAGCCGGGCACCATACGGCTGCTTCGGCTCGGCACTTTTCGCGGGATCAGCAAAGCCGATCCCCTTGTATTACTTGGCGTCCTTGACTTCCTTGAACTCCGCGTCCACCACGTCGTCCTGCTTGGCCGACGAGGCCTGCTCGGCGCCGGCGCCCGGCTGTGCGCCAGCTTGCGCGCCGCCAGCCTGTTGCTGCTGCATGTCGGCGTACATCTTCTCGCCCAGCTTTTGCGCCGCGGTGGTCAGGGCCGCGATCTTGGCATCGATGTCCGACTTGTCGCCGCTCTTGAGCGCGCCTTCCAGGTCGGTGATCGCCGCTTCGATCTTCTCCTTCTCGCCGCCTTCCAGCTTGTCGCCGTACTCGGTCAGCGACTTGCGGGTCGAGTGTACCAGCGCATCGCCCTGGTTGCGCGACTCGGCCAGTTCCTTGAGCTTGTGGTCCTCGGCCGCGTTCAGCTCGGCGTCCTTCACCATCTTCTGGATCTCTTCTTCCGACAGGCCCGAGTTGGCCTTGATGGTGATCTTGTTTTCCTTGCCGGTGGCCTTATCCTTGGCGCCCACGTGCAGGATGCCGTTGGCGTCGATGTCGAAGGTCACTTCCACCTGCGGCACGCCGCGCGGTGCCGGCGGGATGCCTTCCAGGTTGAACTCGCCCAGCGCCTTGTTACCGGCAGCCATTTCGCGCTCGCCCTGGTAGACCTTGATGGTCACGGCCGGCTGGTTGTCGTCGGCGGTCGAGAACACCTGCGAGAACTTGGTCGGGATCGTGGTGTTCTTCTGGATCATCTTGGTCATCACGCCGCCCAGGGTTTCGATACCCAGCGACAGCGGGGTCACGTCCAGCAGCAGCAGGTCCTTGCGGTCACCGGCCAGCACCGAGCCCTGGATCGCGGCGCCCACGGCCACCGCTTCGTCCGGGTTCACGTCCTTGCGCGGATCCTTGCCGAAGTACTCCTTGACCTTTTCCTGCACCTTGGGCATGCGGGTCATGCCGCCGACCAGGATGATGTCGTCGATGTCCGAGACCTTGACGCCAGCGTCCTTGATCGCGGTACGGCACGGCTCGATGGTGCGCTCGATCAGTTCCTCGACCAGTGCTTCCAGCTTGGCGCGGGTGATCTTCAGGTTCAGGTGCACCGGGGCGCCGTTGGCCATCGCGATGTACGGCTCGTTGATCTCGGTCTGCTGCGACGAGGACAGCTCGATCTTCGCGCGCTCGGCCGAAGCCTTGATGCGCTGCAGGGCGATCGGGTCCTTCTTCAGGTCCAGGCCGTTGATCTTCTTGAACTCTTCGATGATGTAGTCGATGATGCGCTGGTCGAAGTCTTCGCCGCCCAGGAAGGTGTCGCCGTTGGTCGACAGCACCTCGAACTGCTTCTCGCCTTCGACGTCGGCGATCTCGATGATCGAGATGTCGAACGTGCCGCCACCCAGGTCATACACGGCGATCTTGCGGTCGCCCTTTTCGGTCTTGTCCAGGCCGAATGCCAGCGCGGCCGCGGTCGGCTCGTTGATGATGCGCTTGACGTCCAGGCCCGCGATGCGGCCGGCGTCCTTGGTCGCCTGGCGCTGCGAGTCGTTGAAGTAGGCCGGCACCGTGATCACGGCTTCGGTCACTTCTTCGCCGAGGTAGTCTTCGGCGGTCTTCTTCATCTTGCGCAGCACTTCAGCCGAAATCTGCGGCGGGGCCAGCTTCTTGTCGCGCACGCTGATCCAGGCGTCGCCGTTGTCGGCCTTGATGATCTGGTACGGCATCAGGCCGATGTCCTTCTGCACTTCCTTCTCGTCGAACTTGCGGCCGATCAGGCGCTTGACGGCAAACAGGGTGTTCTTGGGGTTGGTCACGGCCTGGCGCTTGGCCGGCGCGCCGACCAGGATCTCGCCGTCGTCCTGATACGCGATGATCGACGGGGTGGTGCGCGCGCCTTCGGCGTTCTCGATCACCTTCGGCTGGCCGTTTTCCATGATGGCGACGCAGGAGTTGGTGGTCCCCAGGTCGATACCGATGATCTTGCCCATGATTTTGTTCCTTTTATGTAATAGATTTCAGATGGCTCAAATATTGGGAAAAACTGCGTGCTTTCAAGGGTGTTTTCCGGCCAGCACGATGTTTTTTGTTATTTCGGCTGTGCCGCCGTCACGATCGCGGGACGCAGCAGGCGGTCGGCGATCATGTAACCCTTCTGCAGCACGTTGACCACGGTATTGGCTTCCTGCTCGGACGGAACCACGGCCACGGCCTGGTGCTTGTTCGGGTCGAGCTTGTCGCCCGGCTGGGGCATGACCTCGACCAGCTTGTTGCGTTCGAAGGCGGCATTGAGCTGCTTGAGCGTCATTTCCACGCCTTCCTTGATCGATTCGACGGTCGGCGCTTCGACCTTGAGTGCCATCTCCAGGCTGTCCTTCACCGGCAGCAGCGCCTCGGCGAAGTTTTCGATGGCGAATTTGTGAGCCTTGCTCACGTCTTCCTGAGCGCGGCGGCGCACGTTGTCGGCCTCGGCCTTGGCGCGCATGAAGGCGTCATGCGTTTCGGCCAGTTTGGCTTCGGTGGCGCTGAGCTGTTCTTCGAGGCTGGGCTCGCCAGCGGCCGGCGCCGCTTCCTGGGCCGGGACCTGCTCCTGGCCGTCCGGCTGGTTCGGCACCTCTTGGTTTTCTTGGTCTTGCATCGAAAAAACTCCTAGAATCAAGGACTTGGCAAAGTGTTGGTGTTGTCCTGCTGTTGTACAGGCCACCAGATGGGGCGATCTCCTACATTTTCAAGGGGAATGCGGCTCAAACTGTTATGTTGCCATTTCACCATTCGTTACAAAATTTACACAACCGGGGATTCTTTTCGGCGGCGGAAGTTCTAAGATGGACTTGTGAGCAGCGTCGCGCACGAGCGACGTTTTTGTGTCGCCCTTGGGGTCGAAACCATGAAATTGCAATTGATCAGTGCCGCCATCGTGGCCTACACCATCCTCGCGATGGCGTGGATCTGCTACGCCGGCCTGGGGGTCCAGGCACACTGAAAACCTGACATTTTAACAGGCCGGCAACGCCGGTTCCTGCCTCTGGCTCCTGAACCGGCCTGGCCCGCCTGCGTCACGACCGACCGCGTGACCGCAAGCCCTCGGCGCTCCCGCCCCTTACACCGCTCCCATCTGCTCGGCCCGCTCACCGCCGATCGCGGCATCGCGCCGTTCGGCTTCACGCTGGGACGGGCTCATCATCGTGGGCCAGCCGATCAGGTGCTGCTCGGCAATCTCGGCCATGCCGGCGATCCAGGCCGGCGCCTCGTTCAGGCAGGGGATGTAGTGGTAATCCTGCCCGCCGGCGGCCTCGAACTCGCGCCGCACTTCCATGTTGATTTCCTCGAGCGTTTCCAGGCAGTCGCTGGTAAAGCCGGGGCAGATCACGTCCACCCGGCGGAGCCCATCGCGCGCCAGTTGCGCCACGGTGGGCGCGGTGTACGGCTGCAGCCATTCGGCGCGCCCGAAGCGCGACTGGAAGGTGACGATGTAATCATTGGGCGACAGGCGCAGGCGGTCGGCCAGCAGGCGCGCGGTCTTGTGGCATTCGCAGTGATAGGGGTCGCCCAGCAGCAGGGTGCGCTTGGGCACCCCGTGAAAGCTCATCACCAGCTTTTCGCCGCGGCCGTTCGCCTCCCAGTGCTCCAGGATGGTGTCGCGCAGCGCGTCGATGTAGCCGTCGTGGTCGTGGTAGTGCTTGACCAGGCGCAGCTCGGGCACGTTGCGCACCGTGGCGTAGTGCGCGAACACCGCGTCCCAGATCGAGCCGGTGGTGGTGCCGGAGTACTGCGGGTAGGCCGGCATGATCGCGATCCGGTCCACGCCCTCGGCCTTCAGGCGCGCCAGCACCTCGGCCAGCCCGGGCGCGCCGTAGCGCATGGCCCAGGCCACCTTGATCGAATCATGGCCGCGCTCTTCCAGCGCCGCCTGCAGCAGCGCGGCCTGCTTTTCGGTGTGCACGCGCAGCGGCGAGCCGTCGCGGGTCCAGATCATCTCGTACTTGGCGGCCGATGCGCCGGAACGGAACGGCAGGATGACCAGATGCAGGATGAACCACCAGATGCGCCTGGGAATCTCGACCACGCGCGGGTCGGACAGGAACTCTTTCAGGTAGCGGCGCACGGCCCGGCGGCTTGGCGCATCCGGGGTGCCGAGATTGACCAGCACGAGCGCGTTGCGGGCAACGCTGCCGTGGGTGTGCGGTGGTTCTTTTTGGAAAGGCATCTGTGCGTGTATGGACGGCTTGAGACCCGCCATTATAAATTCAGCCACGGTTTGTGCAGAAAGGATATTTGTCGTGCCGTCGCGACTCAGGTAGGGTGGGCAGCTCGCTGCCCACGCGTCCAGTTCGTGCTGGCGCTGCCTGAACGCGTGGGCGCGGGCCCCGCCCACCCTACGACGGACGGTGCCCACACCGGACGCGCACCTCAGGACGCCAGCAGCTCGCGCGCGTGCTTGCGCGTGGTCTCGGTGATCTCCAGCCCGCCCAGCATGCGCGCGACTTCTTCCACCCGTTCGCGCGCGCCCAGCACGTCGATGCGCGAGACGGTCTTGCCCGAATCCAGCGTGCCCTTGGCCACCTGGAAGTGCTGGTTGGCCTGGCTGGCCACCTGCGGCAGGTGCGTCACGCACAGCACCTGGCGCTGCTGGCCCAGGCGCTTGAGCAGGCGGCCCACCACTTCGGCCACGCCGCCGCCGATGCCGCTGTCCACCTCGTCGAAGATCAGCGTCGGCGTGACCGTGGCGCTGGAGGTGATCACCGAAATGGCCAGCGAAATGCGCGCCAGCTCGCCGCCCGAGGCCACCTTGGCCAGCGGCCGCGGCGCCACGCCTGCATGGCCCGCCACCAGGAACTCGACCTGTTCCAGGCCGTGGGCAGTCGGCTCGCAATCATTGAGCGCGACCTCGAACCGGCCGCCGCCCATGGACAGATCCTGCATCGCCACCGTCACCTGCTCGGACAGCGTTTTGGCCGCCTGTGCGCGGGTGCGCGAGAGCGCTTCGGCCAGCGCCATGTAAGCCGCCTTGGCTTTTTGCTCCTGGCGGCGCAGGCCGTCGATGTCGGTGGCGTCGGCCAGCTGGCGCAGCTTGTCGGCCAGCGCCGCGTGCTCGGCCGGCAGCTCCTCGGGCGCCACGCGGAACTTGCGCGCGGTGCCGTGGATGGCCTCCATGCGCGCGTCCACTTCGCGCAGGCGCTCCGGGTCCAGCTCGACCTTGTCGATGTAGTCGTTGAGCGCGTACACCGCCTCCTGCAGCTGGATGCGCGCCGGCTCCATGCAGTCGAGCACCGGCTGCAGCGCCGCGTCCACGTCCACCAGCTTGGCCAGCTTCTGGTTCAGGCCGGAGAGCTGCGACAGGATCGGATGGTCCGATTCCGAAATGGCGGCCAGCGCCTCCTGCGCGCCTTCGAGCAGGCTGGCCGCGTGCGACAGGCGGCTGTGCTCATTGCTGATCTCGGTCCACTCGCCCGGCTTGACGGCCAGCTTGTCCAGTTCGCCCACCTGCCACTCCAGCCGCTCGCGTTCGAGCATCACGTTCTTGGCATTGGTCTCGAATTCCTCGAGCTGGCGGGCCAGCTGGCGCCAGGCCCTGTAGCCGGACGCCACCGCCTGGGCCTGCGCGCGCGCGGCCGGGTCGTGCACGGCCAGCAGGTTGTCCAGCAGCGCGCGCTGCGCGTCGTTCTTGAGCAGCGACTGGTGCGCGTGCTGGCCGTGGATATCGACCAGCATCTCGCCCAGCTCGCGCAGCTGCGCGGCGGTTGCGGCGACGCCGTTGATGTAGGCCTTGGAGCGCCCCGCGTTGTCGATCACCCGGCGCAGCAGCGCCCCGCCCTCGTCCACCGCGAACTCGTTCTGCTCCAGCCAGGCCTGGGCGTCGGGCGTGGCCGCGAAATCGGCCGTGATGTCGGCCTTGGCCGCGCCCTCGCGCACCATGCTGGCTTCGCCACGCCCGCCCAGCGCCAGCTGCAGCGCGTCGATCAGGATCGATTTGCCGGCGCCGGTCTCGCCGGTGAAGACCGAAAAGCCGCTCGAGAATTCGAGCTCGATGGCATCGACGATGACGAAGTCGCGGATGGTCAGGGTGCGCAGCATGAAGAAACAGGTCTCCTGTGTGTACTTATGAGAGCTTGCCGTCGCTGGACGGGTACTCGTTCCAGTGCAGCTTTTCGCGCAGCGTGCCGTAGTAGCTCCAGCCCTGCGGGTGCAGGAAGGTGATCATGTGCGGCGAGCGCGAGAGCACGATCTCGTCCCCGTGCTGCAGGCTGGCGAAGGTCTGCATGTCGAAGTTGACGCTGATGTCGCGGCCGTTGACGATCGTGACCACGATCTCGCTGGAGTCGGGCACCACGATGGGCCGGTTGGACAAGGCGTGCGGCGCGATCGGCACCAGCGCGAAGCCGCGCACGCTCGGGTGCAGCAGCGGGCCGCCGGCCGACAGCGCATAGGCGGTGGAGCCGGTCGGCGTGGTGATGATCAGGCCGTCCGAGCGCTGGTTGTACATGAACTGGCCGTCCACCGTCACGCGCAGCTCGGCCATGCCGGCGCCGGTGCCGCGCGCGACCACCACGTCGTTCACGGCCACGCCGCAGAAGATCATTTCGCCGGCGCGCATCACGCGCCCTTCGAGCAGGGTACGCTGTTCGGTGGTGGCGCTGCCTTCGAGGATCTCGCCCAGCGCCGGCAGCATGCGGTCGATCGGGATGTCGGTGATGAAGCCCAGGCGCCCCTGGTTGATGCCGATGAGCGGCACGTTGTACTTGGCCAGCTGGCGCGCGATGCCGAGCATGGTGCCGTCGCCGCCGACCACCACCGCGTAGGAGGCGTGCTTGCCGATCTCGGGGGCGCTCATCGCGGCCACGCCCGGCATCTGCACGTGGGCCGCGGTCTCGGCCTCGAACACGACGCGGTAGCCGGCACCCTGCAAAAAGCCGACGATGCCGGCGACCGTTTCCTCGATCCCGGCGGTGTTGTGCCGCACGACCAGGGCGATGGTCTTTTGTGGTTCAGGCGAAGCGGGCATAGGCTAGTGGTGGGTCGATGGGTGGCACACGCGGCAGATTAACCGATTATCCAGGGCGCGGCTACACGGCGGCCGGCCCGGGACTGTACAAACGCACAGTATAGTTGGGCCGGCCGGCGCGCCGCAAGTTCAGTGCGCAAGCGCCATCGCCAGGGCCGCCAGCACCGCGATGGACATTCCGAGCAGGTGCAGCGCCATCAGCACGACCCAGCGCAGCGCGGTGGCGGTGCGCGAGCCGCCATAGACGCGGCGCATGGCGGTGGGCAGGTAGAACGCGAGCCAGAAGCCCAGCGCCGGGCGCAGGTACGGCACGTTCGCGGGCAGCACCATCATCAGGATCAGCATCAGGAACGCGAACGCGTTAGTGTGCAGCGCGAACAGCAGGTGCTCGCCGTACAGGCGCCCGGAACCGAGGTACAGCAGCTTCAGGTACAGCGCAAACACCGGCATCATCGCGAAGATCGCGTACGGGCCAAAGGCGAAGAACGCCGACTTGAGCGCCTCGAACTGCTCCTCCCGGGGCAGCCTGCTGAAGTGGCCGATCTTGGCGGCCAGGTTCTTGCCCAGGCGCGCTTCCAGGCGCTGCTCGTCACCCTCGTCCAGCCTCAGGAAATCGGTATTGCCCTCCCCGTCCGGCTCCGCGCGCTTGGCCGTATCGATGGCCTTTTGGGCCAGCACCATTCCGGCGGCGGTCGCCGCGCCGCCTTCCTTCTTGGCGGCGTCGATGTCCGCCTGCGCCTTGTCGAGCTGCCGCGCCTGCTTTGCCTGCTCGGCTTGCTGCGCGGCGGTGACCGGCTCCTTTGGCTTTTCCGTATTGAAGCCGTGCGTGTTCATCTTCAGCACCGCGAACAGCACCAGGCTGAACGTCAGGTACAGGCGCAGCGGCAGCACATAGCGCACGCGCTTGCCTTCGATGTAATCACGCGTCAGCCGTCCAGGCTTGAACAGCAGCAGCACCAGCGTCTTCCAGAGCTTGCTCTCGAGCGCGATGTAATGGCCGACGAACTCGTGGATGTACTCGCCCACGCCCGGCACGTGGGCGTGCGTGTCCTGCCCGCAGTGCTGGCAGTACGCGGCCTGCACGGACGCGCCGCAGTTCAGGCAGTGGGCAGGCGGTTGGTGGACGACGGCTTCGTGTTTCAAGGCACACCCTGGAATAGTTCAAGAACGACAAGTTTAATGGCTTCGTTTCCGAATTGCATCATCCAATTGCGCGACCGCCCACGCCGCAGCGCGTTACGATCCAGGCAACAGCATCGAAAGGAGAAGTGATGGTTACCGAAACCAAGGACCGCTTCATCAATACCAGGGCGCCGATGGAAAACGACCAGGTCAAGCGCGAGCCGCACGAGCGCGACGAGTCGCCCGACGCGCAGGACCAGCGCCCGCGCGGCGTGATACGCCAGGCCGCCGAAGACCTGGCGCAGGGCCTGGTGGACACCGATGCGCGCGACGGCACCGACATCGAGCAGGCCACCCAGCCGGCGCCGGGCGCGAGCGGCCAGGCCAACCCGCTGCCCGACCGTTCGCGCGACATGCGCGACCACGATGCGCCCCATCCCGGCCAGGGGAAAAACAAGTGAGCGCCCGGCTGGCGCTGGCCGCCGGGCTTTGGGCCGCGGCGGCAACGGCAGTCGCGCAGAACATGCCAGCCGGCTTCGGCCCCAACCCGGCCTTGCCGGAACCGGAGCATTCCCTCATCCCGACCCTGCACGTCGCACCCACCGAGCCGTGGCCCAAGGGCGCGCACCCGGCGCCCGCGGCCGGGCTGGAAGTGTCCGAGTACGCGAGCGGGCTGGACCATCCTCGCAACGTTTACGTGCTGCCCAACGGTGACGTGCTGGTGGCCGAGACCAATCGTCCGGCCAGCGCCAAGGAAAAGCAAAGCATCCGCAACATGGTGCAAAAGCACGAGCAGAAGGTGGCCGGCGCCGGCGTGCCTTCGGCCAATCGCATCACGCTGCTGCGCGGGCTCAAGGCTGACGGCAGCGCGGCCACCAGAACCGTGTTCCTCGAAGGCCTGAACTCGCCGTATGGGATGGTGCTGGTCGGCCAGGACTTGTACGTGGCCGATGCCGATGCGCTGCTGCGCTTTCCGTACAAGACCGGCGAGACGCACATCGCGGCCAAGGGCAAGGAGGTGCTGGCCCTGCCGGCGGGCATCAATCACCACTGGACCAAGAATGTGGTGGCCAGCGACGACGGCAAGAAGCTGTACGTGTCGGTCGGCTCCAACAGCAACATCGGCGACAACGGCATGGAAGTGGAACTGGGGCGCGCGGCGATCTGGGAATACGACATCGCCAGCGCCAAGGGCCGCGTGTTCGCCAGCGGCTTGCGCAACCCGAACGGGCTGGCGATCAATCCGCAAAGCCACGTGCTGTGGACCAGCGTGAACGAGCGCGACGAGATCGGCAACGAGCTGCCGCCGGACTACCTGACCTCGGTGAAGGAAGGCGGCTTCTACGGCTGGCCGTACAGTTACTGGGGCCAGCACGTGGACACGCGCGTCAAGCCGCAGCGGCCCGACCTGGTGGCCAAGGCCATCGTGCCCGATTACGGGCTGGGCGCGCACACGGCCTCGCTCGGCCTGGCGTTCTACGACGCCAGCCTGATGCCGCAGTTCAGGAACGGCGCGCTGGTCGGCCAGCACGGCTCGTGGAACCGCAGGCCGTTTGCCGGGTACAAGGTCATTTTCGTGCCGTTCGCGGACGGCAAACCAAGCGGGCCGCCGCAAGACGTGCTGGCCGGGTTCCTGAGCAAGGACGGGCACGCGTACGGACGCCCGGTGGGCGTGGCGGTGGACCGCCAGGGCGCGATCCTGGTCGCGGACGACGTGGGCAACAAGGTCTGGCGGGTCACGCCCGCCGGAAAACATTCACCTGAAAGGAGAACACAATGATCAATCGCACGGGCAGTGCCGTCTGGAGCGGCGGCCTCAAAGACGGCAAGGGCACGGTGTCGACGCAAAGCGGGGCGCTCAAGGACACGCAGTACGGCTTCAAGACGCGCTTCGAGGACGGCGCCGGGACCAATCCCGAAGAACTGATCGCGGCCGCGCATGCGGGCTGCTTCACGATGGCCTTATCGGCCCAGCTGGGCGAGGCAGGCATGACCGCCACCCGGCTGGAGACGACGGCCACGGTGTCGCTGGACAAGGCCGACGGCGGCTTTGCGATCACCGCGGTGCACCTGGCGCTGGTGGCGAGCATTCCCGGCGCCACCGAAGAAGCGTTCCAGGCCGCGGCGCTCAAGGCCAAGGAAGGCTGCCCGGTATCGAAGCTGCTCAAGGGCGCGAACATCACGATGGACGCGAAGCTGCAGGCGTAGCGTGAGCGGGTTTCCCGCCCGCGCGTTCAAACGGAGCATGCGTTGCCCGAACGCGTGGGCAGGAGAACCTGCCCGCCCTACCCGACATCCGGCAAGAACCGCCGCAAGCGCATACAATCGCAGCTTCGTTTCACATCTCACAAGGACCACGAATGCGCATCCTGCACACCATGCTGCGGGTCGGCGACCTGCAGCGCTCGATCGATTTCTATACCAACGTACTGGGCATGAAGCTGCTGCGCACCAGCGACAACCCCGAGTACAAGTACAAGCTGGCCTTCCTGGGCTACGGCAGCAATCCCGACCACGCCGAGCTCGAGCTGACCTACAACTACGGCGTGGACAAGTACGAGATGGGCACGGCCTACGGCCACATCGCCCTGTCCGCCGACGACATCTACAAGGTGTGCGACCAGGTGCGTGCCAAGGGCGGCAACATCATGCGCGAGCCGGGTCCGGTGAAGGGCGGCAGCACGGTGATCGCGTTCATCACCGACCCGGATGGCTACAAGGTCGAGCTCATCGAACGCAAGGACGATGCAGGCGGCGCCGGCCTGAACGCCTGATCGCCCATCAGCTGCAGCGCTGGGTCAGCAGGCGCGGCAGCGTCACCCTGAAGCAGCAGCCGGCCTGGCCGTTGGCCAGGCATTGCGCATCGCCGCCGTGGTGGCGCGCAATCTGGCGCACCAGATTCAGGCCCAGGCCAACCCCGCCGGCCGCCTCGCTGGCGCCGGCAACACGATAGAACGGCTCGAACACGCGCTCGCGTTCACCCTCGGGAATACCCGGTCCGGCATCGCGCACCTCCAGCCGCAGCATCCCCTGCACCTCTTCCAGCCCCACCTCGACGGCCGAACCGGCGCCGTAACGGACCGCATTTTCGAGCAGGTTGCGCACCATGCGGCGCAGCAGTCTTGGGTCTCCCGTCATGCCGAGCGCGCGCGCCTGCAGCTGCGCACCGGCGCGCGCGCACTCCTCGGCGAGGATGCCGGTCAGGTCCACCTCCTCGGCCAGCGCGGCGCCGATGCCGACGGCCTCCAGCCGGCTGGCCAGCAGCACCTCGTCGATCAGCTGGTCCAGTTCGGCCACGTTGCGGCGCAGCTCGGACGCGACCGCAGGGGGCACCTGCCCGGCCGCCAGTTCGGCCGCCATGCGGATGCGCGCAAGCGGCGAGCGCAGTTCGTGCGAGGCGTTCGCCAGCAGCGATTTCTGGGCGCGCACCAGCGCTTCGATGCGGGTGGCGGCATCGTTGAAGCTTGCGGCCAGGCGCGCGACTTCGTCGTCGCCCTCGACCGGTACGCGCGTGGCCAACTGGCCTTCGCCCCACGCGTGGACGCTGTCCTGCAGCCGTTCCAGCCGGCGCGTCAGGCGGCGCACCACGGGATATGCCACCGTGGCTACGGCCAGCGCAATCAGCGCCAGCATCACCGCCAGCCCGGCCAGGTGCATGCCCGGGCCGACGACTGCGAGCCCGGCGGCGACGGGATCGAAGGCCAGGTGCGCCAGCGCGAACAGGAAGGCCGCGAGCAGCAGGCTGGCCAGCAAGGCCAGGTAGAGGCGCACGTACAGCCGCCGCGGCAGCGGCACGCGCGCGGCCGGCGGTGCGGCCTCACGCATCCTGCACCTTTGCGAACACGTAGCCGGCCCCGCGCACGGTGATGATGCGGCGCGGCTGGCGCGGGTCGTCCTCGATGGCGGCGCGCAGGCGGCCGATGTGGACATCGACCGAGCGGTCGAAGGGATCGAAGGCCGCGCCCTTGACGGCGTCGATCAGCTGCTCGCGCGATAGCACGCGCCCGGCGCGCTCGGCCAGCGCGACCAGCAGGTCGAACTGGTAGGCCGTCAGCGCGCGCGCCTGCCCGTCCAGCCGCACGGCGCGCGCGCCAAGGTCGATGTCGAGGCGGCCGAAACGCAGCACCTCGGCGCCGGCATCGTCTGCCAGCGGCGGGCGGCGCAGCACGGCGCGGACCCGCGCCAGCAGCTCGCGCGGCTCGAACGGCTTGGGAAGATAGTCGTCGGCCCCGATCTCCAACCCGAGGACACGGTCGAACGGATCGCCTTTGGCGGTCAGCATCACGACCGGGATCGAGCGCAGCGGCGCGGCCAGGGCGCGCAGCTGGCGGCACACGTCCAGGCCATCGGCGTCCGGCAGCATCAGGTCGAGCAGGACCAGCGCGAACGGCGCGCCCTCCTGCTGCAGCAGGGCCAGCCCCTCGCGCGCGCTGGCCGCATGCCGCAGCGCGAAACCGTGCGGCGCGAGGTAGGCCGCGAGCATGCCTGCCAGGCGCTCGTCGTCTTCGATCATGAGGACATGCTGGACCATGCGCGGATCATACCTCAATGCATGTGCGCCCTGAGGTGCTCGGCGAACCTGGCCCGCTGCTCGGGCGTGAGCACCTCGGCGGCATCGGCCGCCGCCGCCGTGATGCGGCGGCTGATCTGGTCGAACAGCCGCACCTGTTCGGCGCGCAGCTGTTCCAGCGCGGCGCGGTCCACCACCGGCGCCGTCAAAAGCTCGTGCGCGCGTGCGTGCGCCTGATGGAACTGTTCGTGCAGCGGGCCCAGGTCGGCCACGGCGGCGTTGGCGATGGCCTGCACCCGTGCCTTCTGGTCCGGGCTGGCGCCGGTAGTGAGCTGCTCGACCATCCGGTCCACGTGCGCCTGCATCGACGACTGCCCGCCGTGCCCGTGATGGCCGTGCATGCCGGGGGCGGCGCCGGCCAGGCTGGCATAGGCAGCGCTGGCCGCGATGGCCAGCGTGGCGCCGAGCAGCCAGCGCCGCAGCGGGCGGAAAGCGGAGATCTTGTTGTCGTCGTACGTTTTCATGGAGAGCCTCTTGTGTGGTGAAGGAGATTCCACTGTACGGCGGCCGTTTTGCGCTTCTGTGTGGCGCGGGTAAAGTCTTGTAAAGCGGCGCTGTGAAAAAAACGGCGCCCGCGGGCGCCGTCTCGTTTGGTGCATGCAGCGATCAGTGCTGCAGCAGGCCGTTCACCGGCGCCAGGTCTTCCTCGCGCAGGGTGCCGGCGGCCGACTTGAGCTTCAGGCCGTTGACGATGGTGTTGTAGCGCGCCTTGGCCAGGTCGGTGCGGGTCGAGTACAGCTGCTTCTGCGCGTTCAGCACGTCGATGTTGATGCGCACGCCGACCTGGTAGCCGAGCTTGTTCGATTCCAGCGCCGACTGGCTCGAGATCTCGGCCGCCTCCAGCGCCTTGACCTGCGCCAGCCCGCTGTTCACGCCCAGGTAGGCCTGGCGCGCCTGCAGCGCGGCGTTGCGGCGGGTCGCCTCGAGGTCGTTGCGCGCCTTGTCTTCCAGCGCGATCGACTCGCGCACTTGCGAGGTCACCGCGAAGCCGTTGAACAGCGGGATGCTCCACTGCACGCCGATCGCATTGTTTTTGGTGGTCGCCGAGTTCTGGGTCTGTCCGTCCACCTTCTGGTGGGTGGAGCTGGCCACCAGGTCCAGGGTCGGGTAGTGGCCGGCGCGGCGGCGCGAGATTTCGTGTTTGGACGATTCGACGTTCAGCTGCTGCACCTGGACCAGCGGATTCTGGTTTTCCGCCGAGCTGATCCAGTTGTCGATGGTGAGCGGCTGCGGCGCGGTCAGCGTGACACCCTGGCGCAGCGGCGCCAGGTCGCCCGGCACGGTGCCGATGATCGCCTGCAGCGCGTTGCGCTTGTTGTCCAGGTCGTTCACGGCGGCAAATTCCTGCGCCACGGTCAGGTCGTAGGCAGCCTGTGCTTCATGGGTGTCGGTGATGGTCTGGGTGCCGACCTCGAAGTTGCGCTTGGCCGAGGCCAGTTGCTCGGTCACCGCGGCTTTCTGCGCGCGCACCGATTCCAGCGTGTCCTGCGCGCCCAGCACGTCGAAATAGGCCTGCGCCACGCGCGTGATCAGGTCCTGGCGGGCCTGCGCGAACTGGGCCTCGGCGATCGCGGCGGCCAGCTTGCCCTGCTGGTACGTCTCCCAGCGGTCCCAGCGAAACAGCGGCTGGGTCAGCGAGACGCTCCAGACGTCGGTGCGCAGGTTGCTCGTCTTCTCGGTGACCAGGCCATCGACCGTGCCATCCTTCAGGACGTTGGGCGCACCCAGGTTCCACGGCGCGACGTTGGTGTCGTTCTTGGTGACGCTGCCGCTGGCGGCGATGGTCGGCAGCAATCCAGCACGCCCCTGCGTGGTCTTCTCGCGGCCCGCGGCCACCGCGGCGCGCGCGCTGGCGAACGTGGCGTCGTTGGCCAGCGCCTGCTGGTACACCTGGATCAGGTCGGTCGCTTGCGCTTCCAGCGAGAAGAAGGCGCCGGCCAGCAGCACGGCGATGAGGGGTTTCTGCATTGCTCTCTCCATCGGAGTCATCAAAAGTAGTAGGAACAGGTCAGTACTTCGGCATCGAAGGATCGACCTGCACGGCCCAGGCGTGTATCCCGCCTGTTAAATTCGTGATCTTGCTGAATCCGTTACGTTCCAGGAACGCCGCCACCTGCATGCTGCGCGCGCCGTGATGGCAGATGCAGACGATTTCGCTCTCGTCGTCCAGTTCGTTCACGCGGATCGGGATCAGGTGCATCGGGATCTGGGTCGAGCCGGCGATGTGGCAGGTCTCGAATTCCCAGTTCTCGCGCACGTCCAGCAGCAGCGGGCGTTCACGCGCCGGGTCGGCCAGCCAGCCGGCCAACTCGGGAGCGGTTATTTGTTGCATCCTCAGAACTCGAAGTGCGAGGCCACCGGCGCACCGGTCAGCGGCTTGACGTTGGTCTCGAACACCTTGACCGTGTTGTAGGCCGAGTCGGCCACACGGGTCACGATGTTGCACGACATGACCGGCGGCTCGCCGATGATCGCGGCGATGCGCCCGCCCACCTTGAGTTGCTTGAGGAAGCCTTCCGGCAGCGACTCGAGCGAGCCCGAGACCACGATCACATCGTACGGCGCGTGCGCGGGCCAGCCTTCGGCGGCGTTGCCCAGTTCCACGGTCACGTTGGTCACGCCGGCCCTGGCCAGGTTGGCTTCGGCCAGCGCCTTCAGTTCCGGCGAGATCTCGACGGCAGTCACGTGGCGGCCCTTGTAGGCCAGCAGCGCGGCCAGGTAACCCGAGCCGGCGCCCACCAGCAGCACGTCTTCGTGCTTCTTGAGCATCACTTCCTGCAGAATGCGCGCTTCGATCTTCGGCGCCAGCATTGCCTCGCCGCCCGGCAGCGGGATCTCGACGTCGGCGAACGCCAGGTTGGCGTACGCCTGCGGCACGAACTGTTCACGCTTGACCACGTGAAGCAGGTCGAGGACGTCCTGGTCCAGCACGTTCCAGGGGCGGATTTGCTGTTCGATCATGTTGAAGCGGGCTTGTTCGATATTCATCTCAATACTCGGCGGAAAAAGAAATAATCCGATATTTTATCGTTGAACTGCCTCAGGACGAACATCTTAACGACGAGCGCCCGCGAAGCAGGGGAAATTGCGACAGGTTGCAGTTTAGAGGGGATGAACGCCGAAAATTGCGGCCTGGCGTGTTTGACAACTCAGGCTGCGGGCCGGGCGCCGCTATCGGCGGGGAGCAGGCCGAACAAGGCCATGTCGAGGAAGGTGGCAAGGAAGGCGTCCGGGTTCAGCTCGGCGCGGGCGCAGGGGCCCACCGAATGCTTCCACGTGACCAGGGTGAGCATGGGTGCCATCAGCACCTGGGTCATCTGGACCACGTCCACCGGGCGGAACTCGCCGCGGGCAATGGCGCGCTCGAGCATGCCGCGGATCATCATGGTGCCGCGGGTGACCACTTCTTCCTGGTACATCTGGGCCAGCTCGGGAAAATTGCCCGCCTCGGCCATCACCAGCTTGACGATGCCGGAGGCCTTGGTCGCGCCGATGCGCTGCCACCAGTTCTGGATCACCTGGCGCAGCAGGTCGGCGCTGTGGCCTTCGAAGGCGGCGATCGAGACCTCGGCGTCGCCGATCACCGGCACGATGCTGTTGCGCACCACGGCCTTGAACAGCTCTTCCTTGTTCTCGAAGTACAAGTACAGCGTGCCCTTGGACACGCCGGCGCGGCGCGCCACATCTTCCAGGCGCGTGGAGGCGAAGCCGCGTTCGACGAACAAATCGAGGGCGGCAGCGAGCAATTCCTGCGGCCGCGCATCCTTGCGGCGTTCCCAGCGCGGCTTGTTCTCAGCAGGAAGTTGCATCAGGCAAACCAATGTAATTGTGGTTCATAAATATAGGCTGCCGTGAAATCCCCCGTCAACTGCCGCGCAGCCGCAACAGATTGAATCACAAATCCAACAAATTTCATAAATTATTGACGAAAATAGTTGCATGCGCGAAAATCGTGATTATCGCAATCATCCGCCCTGTCCGCCATGCTCAAAGATCACACTGACGTCTGCACCACACAGGAAGCTGCCGAGATTCTTGGCCTGTCGGTCACCTCGGTTCAGAAGCTGGTCGAAGGCGGCGAGATGCCGGCGTGGAAAACCCCGGGCGGGCACCGCCGCATCCCGCGCGAATCGGTGCTGGCCTTCAAGGCATCGGGCACGGTGCCGCGCCACGACAAGGGCGCCCCGACCCGCTCCACCCTGCTGGTGGTCGAGGACGAGGAGATGCAGCGCGCGGTGTTCGCGACCCAGTTCGCCAAATGGAACCTGCCGCTCGACGTCACCTTTTGCAAGAATGGCTACGAGGCGCTGATCGAAATCGGCCTGCGCGCGCCGGACATCCTGTTCCTGGACATCTCCATGCGCGGGCTGGACGGCTACGAGGTCATGGAAACCGTCCTGAACAGGCCCTCGCTGCGCGACGTCAATATCGCCATCGTCTCGGGCGTGCTGTCCGAAGAACTGGCGGCACGTGGCGGCGTGCCCCCGGGCGTCGCGTTCTTCCCCAAGCCCGTGCGCTACGACGAGCTGCGTGGTTTCGCCACCGCCTGCTGCATGCGCAAGCAGCGCCTGTATGCCTGAGGCTGCGATGACTGCGGACCGGGTCACTGGAGCGGCAGGCATGGGCGAGCCCGGCTGCATTCTGGTTGTGGAAGACAACGCGATGAACCAGCAGCTGCTGGTGCGCCAGCTCGCGCGGCTCGGCCATGCCAGCGTGGCCGTGGTCGGCAACGGGGCCGAGGCGCTGCAGTGGCTGGAACAGCACGCATGCAGCCTGGTGCTGACCGATTGCCAGATGCCGCACATGGACGGCTACGAAATGACGCGCCGGATCCGCGAGCAGGAACGCCACAGCGGACGCCACGTGCCGGTGATCGCGCTGTCGGCGGCCGTGATGGATGAGGACAAGGCCAACTGCTTTGCCGCCGGCATGGACGAGCACGTATCCAAGCCAACCCAGCTGGCCACCCTGGATGGCACCCTGCGCCGCTGGCTGGGGCCGCGGGAACCCGCTCGCACACCAGAGAAGGGGGCATCAAGGTGAGCCTGACATACCGATTGATCGACCCTGCCGTCCTGCTCGACGCGGCGGGCAACGACCAGGAAGGCTTTATCGAGCTGCTCGCGCTGTTCGTGCGGGTCGTGCCGGATGGGCTGCGCCAGCTCCAGCTGGCCGTCGATGCGGCCAGCCACCGGGACATCGCGCACCACGCGCATTCCCTCAAGAGCTGCCTGTCGCTGGTCGGCGCCCACGGCCCGGCCGGCCGGCTGGAGCAGCTCGAGCGGGCAGCGCGCGCCGGCCAGGACCTGCCCGGCGCCGGCTTCACCCTTGTTTACGAAGAGCTTATCGAGGTGATTGCAGAAGCGCTGGCGTGCCGGGTCTCGGCCAGCCAGCAGGCTTGGGCAATCACCGACATAGAAACGCCAAACCCTTGAAATATGGAGCGAACAACATGGACGCAAGAACGAATGCCGTAAGTGAAGCGCGCTGGGGCGCCCCAGTGGAGTACACCTTCTCTTGCGCGAATCCGCAGCGCTGGATCGACCGCCTGCGCGAGATGAAGCAGCTGCGCAGCGACGCCCAGCTGTGCCGCGTGCTGCAGGTGCCGCCGCCGATGATCAGCAAGATCCGCACCGGCCGCATCAACGTGAGCGCCGGCCTGATGATCCGTATTCACGAGGTCTACAACCTGCCGATCTCGGACCTGCGCAGGATGATGTCCGAACACTGACCGGTTGCGCTGCCGGCGCGTCACCCAGGACGGGTGCGCGCCGGACCGTGCGCAACAGGCAGATGGCCCGTCCTTGACAACGCGGCAATTTTCACAAGCGGGGGCCTGGCCGCCCACCTTCCAAACCATGATCAACCGCCTCAAGAGCGCCACGCCCGCCATCTTGCTGTGTGCGTTTGCGGCCATGCTCATCGCCGGCGTCTGGCTCACCACCACCAACCAGATCCGCGAAGCCCGCGAGCACCTGCTCGAGACCGCTTCGCACGACGCGGCCAGCCTGGCCCGGCTGGTGGAAGAGCATTCCGTGCGCACCATCCACTCGGCCGACCAGGCCGTGCAGTTCATCAAGCACGAATACAAGGAGCACGGCGCGCACCTGGACCTGGCGACCCTGGTCGCCGATGGCGTGATCCTGAACGATATCTTCAACCTGTACAGCATCGTCGGCCCGGACGGCGACGTTCTGCTGTCGGACAAACCGTTCGCGCCGGTCAACCTGTCCGACCGCGAACACATCCGAGTGCATCGCGAGCACCAGGTCGAGGGCCTGTACATCAGCAAGCCGGTGCTGGGACGGGTGTCGCAGAAATGGTCGATGCAGCTGACGCGCCGCATCGACGGCCCCGGCGGCCGCTTCGGCGGCGTGGTGGTGGTCTCGATGGACCCGTTTTACTTCACGCGCCTGTACGAATCGGCACGCATCGGCCCGCACAGCTCGGTCGCGCTGGTGGGGGACGACGGCATCGTGCGCGCCCGCCGCTCCGGCAACCTGAGCGAAATCGGGCAAAACGTCAGCAGCAGCAAGCTGTTTCACATCATGCGCGCCAACCTGGGCAAGGTATTCATCCGCACCAGCGTGCTCGACGGGCGCGAACGGGTGTACACGGCGCGCCGCGTGGAGGGTCAGCCGCTCATGGTGGTGGTCGGGATCGACACCGCCGACGTGCTCGACGGCTACGAACCGCTGCGCATCCAGTTGCTGCTGGAAGCGGCCGGGGTGACGTTGGCGATCGCCATCTTCACCCTGCTGCTGCTGATCCTGTTCCGCGACCTGGTCCGCAGCCGCGCCCAGGCGCTGTCGGCCAGCGCCGCCAAGAGCCAGTTCCTGTCCAACATGTCGCACGAACTGAGGACCCCGCTGAACGGCATCCTCGGCTACGCCGAATTGTTGCATGAAGACCTGCCCCAGGGCAGCGAACAACACGACTTCGCGCGCTTCATCCACGAAAGCGGCACCCATCTGCTGGCACTGGTGAACCAGGTCCTGCAACTGAACAAGATTGAATCAGGCAACGAGCGCGTGACGACGGAGGTCCTGGCCGTGCGCCCGCTGGTGCAGCAGGCGGCCAACGCGCACCGCAGCAGCGCCATGGCCAAGGGCCTGGCACTGGACTTCACGGTGGAACCGGACACGCCCGAGCTGATCGTGAGCGACCGCCTGAAGCTGACGCAGGTGCTCAACAACCTGCTCCATAACGCGGTCAAGTTCACCGAGACCGGCTCGGTGCGGCTGGAGGTGCACCGGGAAGGCGACCGGTTGCGCTTTGCCGTGAGCGACACCGGGCCGGGCATTCCGGTGGCCTTGCAGGGCAAGATTTTCGAGAAATTCTTCCAGGTCGATGCGCAGGCCGCGCGCCACAACGATGGCACCGGGCTCGGCCTGGCGCTGGTCAGTGAACTGGTGCGCATGCTGGGTGGGGAACTGACGCTGGCCTCGGAGACCGGGCGCGGCACCACCATCGCCTTCACCATCCCGTGCGTGCTGCCGCCGCAAGACGGCGACGGCAAGATGCAGGCGGCTGGCGCATGATCCGGCCCTGGCCGGAGCGGCTCAGCCCGGACCGGGTTTGCCAGGAGCGGCATCCGGCACGTTGTCGCCGCTGCCGAGCCCCCACTTCATCCAGTCGCTGCCAAAAATCTCGATCGGGTGCTGGGTCCGGTCCGACCCGTTGCCGCATGCCAGGTTGTCTGCCGGGCAATACTTGTCGCAACCCCAGCAGATGAGCTCTGGCTTGGCGGGGCTGTCGGGAAACTTCTTACTCATGTTGAAACCTCGAGTGCGGCCCCATGAAAAGCGCGACGCCAACGCGGTGCGCGGCTATCATTGCGACCTGTACCAGCCGATGCTACGCCTCGGCCCGCGCCAAATTCCATAACCCAGGTCAAACAAATGCGTAACCAGCCGCCGCCCTGCCGGCCCGGATGCGGCGCCTGCTGCACCGCGCCCTCGATCAGTTCGCCCATTCCCGGCATGCCCAAGGGCAAACCAGCCGGTGTGCGCTGCGCGCAACTGGACGACGACAATGGCTGCCGCATCTTCGGCCACCCCGAACGGCCGGCGGTCTGCGCCAGCCTGCAGCCATCGAACGAGATGTGCGGCGGTTCACGCGCGCAGGCGATGTTCTTCCTTGCCGAACTGGAACGCCTGACCGCCTGACGGGAATTCTTTGCGGCCGTCTTGCCGGGGGAGACGATGCTCGTGGTAAGCTTCGGACCCGCGCAGTTTCCTTCCGCAGCTGAAACTTTCCCAAACCATTTTCACAACACATGGACATCATCTTCGCGCTCAAGGCGGTCATCATGGGCCTGGTCGAGGGCTTTACCGAATTCCTGCCGATTTCGTCGACCGGCCACCTGATCCTGGCCGGCAGCCTGCTCAATTTCACCGACGAGCGCGCGAAGGTGTTCGACATTGCGATCCAGGCCGGGGCGATCCTGGCTGTGATGTGGGAATACCGGGCGCGCATCGGCACCGTGCTGGGCGGCATCGCGTCCGACCCGCGCCAGCAGAAATTCGCGCTCAACCTGGTGGTCGCGTTCCTGCCGGCGGCCATTTTGGGCTTTTTGTTCAACAAGGCGATCAAGGCGCACCTGTTCGCGCCGCTGCCGGTGGCGCTGGCGTTCATCGTAGGCGCGCTGGTGATTTTGTGGGCCGAGCGCCGCCACAAGACCCTGCCCGGCGCGCACCGCATCGAGACCGTGGACGACATGAGCATGATCGACGCGCTCAAGGTCGGCTGCGCCCAGGCGTTCGCGCTGATTCCCGGCACCAGCCGCTCGGGCGCGACCATCATCGGCGGCATGCTGTTCGGCCTGTCGCGCAAGGCGGCCACCGAGTTCTCGTTCTTCCTCGCCATCCCGACCCTGCTGGCGGCCACCGCCTACTCGGTGATCAAGGAACGCGCCGCGCTGTCCGCCGCCGACCTGCCGCTGTTCGGCATCGGCGGCCTGGCCGCCTTCGCCTCGGCCTTCCTGTGCGTGCGCTGGCTGCTGCGCTACATCAGCTCGCACGACTTTACCGCGTTCGCCTGGTACCGTATCGTGTTCGGGATCGTCGTGATCGCCACGGCCCATTTCGGCTGGGTGATGTGGGCGGAATAAGCCCGGGAACTTCAAGCACATGAGTACCGACCTCGGGGCGCGCGCGCTCCACCTGCTGCAGACCGTCTTTGGCTATCCCGCGTTTCGCGGGCACCAGGCCGAAATCGTCGAGCACGTGGCGGCCGGCGGCGATGCGCTGGTGCTCATGCCCACCGGCGGCGGCAAGTCGCTGTGCTACCAGATCCCGGCGCTCTTGCGCGACGGGGTGGCCGTGGTGGTTTCGCCGCTGATTGCGCTCATGCAAGACCAGGTCGATGCACTGGCCGAGGTGGGCGTGCGCGCCGCCTTCCTCAACTCGACCCAGACCTTTGACGAAGCGCTGCGCATCGAGCGCCAGGTGCGCACCGGCGACATCGATATCGTGTACGTGGCGCCCGAGCGCCTGATGACGCAGCGCTGCCTGGACCTGTTCGAGGATGCGCGCATTTCGCTGTTCGCCATCGACGAGGCGCACTGCGTGTCGCAATGGGGCCACGACTTCCGGCCCGAATACATCCGGCTGTCGATCCTGCACGAGCGCTTTCCGCAGGTGCCGCGCATTGCGCTCACCGCCACCGCCGACCAGCTGACGCGCGACGAGATCGCGCACCGCCTGCAGCTGACCGAGGCGCGCCAGTTCGTTTCCTCGTTCGACCGGCCCAACATCCGCTACCAGATTGTCGAGAAGACCAACGGCCGCAAGCAGCTGCTGGACTTCGTCACCACCGAACACGCGGGCGACTCGGGCATCGTGTACTGCCTGTCGCGCAAGAAGGTCGAGGAAACCGCCGAGTTCCTGGTCGAGAACGGCATCAAGGCGCTGCCCTACCACGCCGGCATGGAGCACGCGCAGCGCGCCGCCAACCAGGCGCGCTTCCTGCGCGAGGACAATATCGTGATGGTCGCCACCATCGCCTTCGGCATGGGTATCGACAAGCCGGATGTGCGTTTCGTCTGCCACCTCGACCTGCCCAAGAGCATCGAGGGCTACTACCAGGAGACCGGCCGCGCCGGCCGCGACGGCCTGCCCGCTTCCGCGTGGATGGCCTACGGCCTGCAGGACGTGGTGCTGCAGCGGCGCATGATCGACGAGTCGGAGGCCGACGAAGCGTTCAAGCGCGTGCTCTCGTCCAAGCTGGACGCCATGCTGGGCCTGTGCGAGACGCTGTCGTGCCGGCGCATGCGCCTGCTGGATTACTTTGGCGAGAAGTCCGGCCCGTGCGGCAACTGCGACACCTGCCTGGTGCCGCCGGTGTCGTTCGACGGCACGGTGCCGGTGCAAAAGCTGCTGTCGACCATCTACCGGGTGGACCAGCGCTTTGCGGCCGGACACGTGATCGACGTGCTGCGCGGTGCGCCAAGCGAGCGCATCAGCCAGTGGCACCACGACACGCTGTCGGTGTACGGCATCGGCAGCGAACGCAGCGAGCAGGAGTGGCGCGCAATCTTGCGCCAAGCCATTGCGCTGGGGCTGGTGACGGTGGACCACGAAAACTTCAGCTCGCTCAAGCTGACCGAGGCCGCGCGGCCCGTGCTCAAGGGCGAGAAAAAGGTGCAGCTGCGCCAGTACCAGAAGCCGGTCAAGCAAAAGCGCCAGACCGCCAGCCCGCGCGGCTATGCCGAGATCGAGCTGTCGAAATCAGAGCAGGAAATCTTCGACAAGCTGCGCTGGTGGCGCGTGGAGACGGCGCGCGCGCACGGCGTGCCGGCCTACGTGGTGTTCCAGGACGCCACGCTGCGCGAGATCGCCAAGGTCAAGCCGGGCTCGCTGGACGAGTTGCGCGGCGTGTCCGGCGTGGGCGAAAAGAAACTGGCGTCGTATGGCGACGAGATTGTCGCGCTGATTGCCGAGATGGCGTGAAGGCAGGCGTTCGTTGAACGCGTGGGCAGCGAGCTGCCCACCCTACGCCACCGAAGTTGTAGGGTGGGCAGGTTTCCTGCCCACGCGTTCAACTCCCCCAAAAGAGCACCGGCAGAAGGCGCCGGTCAGAACTTGGTCCGCACGCCGAATACGAAATTGCGCCCCGGCAGCGGCGCGATGTCCTTCAGCAGCGAGGTCGACATCCGGATATCCTCGTTCAGCAAGTTCTTGGCCAGCAGGAACCAGGTCAGGTCATGCTCGCCCAGCCGCTGCGTGTACGACAGATGTGCGTCGAGCTGGTTGTACGCCGCGGTCGGCGTGTGTTCCGATACGGCCAGCCGGTCCTGCCCGAACGCATGCGTCAGCGTCAGCCCGCCGCGCCAGGCTTGCTCCCGGTAGCCGACGCCCGCGCCGATGCGGTCGGCCGGCTGCAGCGGCAGGTTGCCGCCCGCGTCCAGCCGCCCGCGCGAGGTGTCGGCAAACACCCGGCCGGACCAGCCGGCGCCGGTCTGGTTGTAGCCCAGCTCGGCCTCGGCGCCCTGGATGTGGGCCTTGGCCTGCTCGAAAAGACGCTGGCGATACGGCCCGCCCGGGTTGCCGTCCTCGTCCACCAGCGTATCGGTCACGCGGCCGTAGATGAAGTTGCTGACGTTGTTGCGGAACAGGTTCGCCTTCCAGCGCAGCAGCCCGCTCGTCTTTTGCAGCGACAACTCGATGTTGCGCGAGCTCTCTTTCTGCAAGTCCGAATTACCGATGTCAAAGGTCTGGGTCGCGTCGTGCGGGCCGCCCGAGTACAGCTCGTCGATGGACGGCGCGCGCTGCGCGTACGAGACCGTGGCGCCGACGCTGTAGCCCGGCATGAACGGCCACAGCGCGCCAAACGAGCCGGAGCTCAGGTCGAACTGGCGCTCCTTGTTGCCCACCGGCGAACGTTTCACCGCTTCGTAGCGCAGGCCGGCGGACAGGCGCACCGGTCCGGCATCCGCTTCCTCCACGACGAACGCGGCGGCCGAGGTCGAGTGCGTGACCGGCACCGTATCCGGGCCGCCGTCCGCGCTGAGCGCCGAGAAGTGCGTATTCTCGGTCTGGAACCCGACCGTGCCGTGCAGGCCCGCCACCGGCTTGTGCTCGAGCTCGGCGCGCGTTTCCAGCGAACGGTTGGAGAACAGCGTGGCCGGGTTGCCTTGCTGGTCGAGCTCGGCATGGCGGTAGTCGGTGTAGCCAGCCTTCATGCGCAGCGACGTAAAGCCGGCCAGCGGCGCCTTGACCAGGCTGTCGAGATCGTAGCGGTCCTGCTTCTGGTCGATGCGCGAGCCCTCGGCGCTGGGAATGCCGTACAGGTTCGACAGGTGATTGGCGGACGCGCCGACATAGCCCCAGTCGTCGATGTAGGAGCCGCCCACGCCCACGCTCTTCTCATTGGTGTCGGTATGCGGCAGCCGGCCCGAGGCCGACCCCGGGTCGCCCGGCATGGCGTTGCCGGGGATCTTGTAGTCGGCCGTGTCGCGCCAGTTGGCGTCCGCGTGCAGGCCGAACTTGCCGCTGGAACCATCCACCGAGCCGGACAGGTTGCGGCCGTTATCCACGGTGCTGTAGCGGGCCTCAAGCTGGCCGCTGGCCTGCGGTGAGAGCTCGGTCGGGATGCGCTCGTTGACCACGTTGACCAGGCCGCCGATGGCGCCCGAGCCGTACAGCAGCGCGGCGGGCCCGCGCAGGATTTCGATCTGGCGCGCCACCGCGCCTTCGGAGGCGACCGCATGGTCGTTCGACAGGCCGGACACGTCCGAGGTGGCCATGCCGTTTTCGAGCATCTTGACGCGCGCACCTTCCATGCCGCGAATGATCGGGCGCGAGGCGCCGGCGCCGAACGCCGACGCCGACACGCCCAGTTCCTGGGACAGGGTGTCGCCCAGCGAGCTGCCGATCTTGTCGCGCAGTTCGTCGCCGCCCAGCACCTTGGCCGGGTTCAGGATCTGGTCGCTCTCGGCGCCGCGGATGGCGGAACCGGTGACGACCACCTTGGTCATCGGGGCGGCACCGGACTGGGCAAAGGCCGGGGCGCCGCACGCCAGCAGGACCGCGCTGGCGATCAGCGTACGTTGAATATGCATGTTACATCCTCAAGCAAAACTGATAACGGACAGCACTGCCGGCACCGGGGTGGCGGCAGTACTGGTCGGAACGGGTGTTATCAGGCTGAGGGTGGGGCGCGCGACAGGAAGACGCAGTGCGTCAGCAGGCACAGGGTGGGCGTGCGCGGCGCGGGGAGCAGGCTGAAGGCAAGCTCGACCGGCAGGAACAGGCGCACCACGCTGGGCAGCGCAAACGCCACCTGGGCGCTGGCCGCGCACTGCGCGCACAGGTCGAACAGCGCGGCCTTCGGCTGCCTGCTGCCGTCGGTCGTTCCCGCATCAACGACTTCAGCCGCTACCGGCGAACGGTCGAGCGAGGCGGCGTGCGAAATGCCATGCAGCAGCCCCACCTGCTGCGACAACAGCAGCAGGAGCGACAGCAAGACATGGGTCAGGTAACGTTGCACGCGTGAAAAACCTTACAGGGGACGTGTGCATTCTAAGCGGACAAGCCGACCTGTGCCAGCGATTCTTTCGGACGTCGCGCCGACGTATTTACCGCTTGGTGAACACCAGGTCCCAGACCCCGTGGCCGAGCTTGATGCCGCGGTTTTCGAACTTGGTCAGCGGGCGGTAGGACGGCTTGTCGGCGTAGCCGGCGGCCGTGTTTTGCAGCGCCGGCTCGCTGGACAGCACCTCGAGCATCTGCACCGCATAGTCTTCCCAGTCGGTGGCCAGGTGGATGTAGCCGCCCGGCGCCAGCTTCGCGCACAGGCCCGCGACGAACGGCCCCTGGATCAGGCGGCGCTTGTTGTGGCGCGCCTTGTGCCACGGGTCGGGAAAGAAGATATGCACGCCGGCCAGCGAGCCGTCCGGGATCATGTCGCGCAGCACCTCGACGGCATCGTGCTGGATGAGGCGCAGGTTGGTGATGCCCTGTTCGCCGATCTGCTTGAGCAGGCTGCCCACGCCCGGCGTATGCACCTCGACGCCGAGGAAGTTTTTCTCCGGCATGGCGCGCGCGATGTGCGCCGTGGTGTCGCCCATGCCAAAGCCGATCTCCAGCACCACCGGCGCCTTGCGGCCGAACGCGGCGTCGAAATCGAGCGGCGCCTTGCTGTACTCGACCAGGAATTGCGGCCCGAACTCCTCGAACGCGCGCGCCTGTGCGGTGGACAGGCGTCCGGCGCGGGTGACGAAGCTGCGGATGCGGCGCTCGGTCGGGTCGTACAGCATTTGGCGGGCCGGGCCGTTGTTCGGGGTATCGGAGGACATGGGATCGCGGGAAGAAAAAGACCGGCGGGATTATAGCTTACGGCGCATCATGGCCGGGCCCGGAACCGGCGTTGGCGGGATGAATCCAAAGCTGCATGGACAATAACGATCCGCGGTTCGACCGCATCGATGAACGGTTTGAACGCATTGACGAGCGTTTGGAGCGTCTCGACCATCTTTCGGAACAAACTCGCGAAGAAATGCGATCGGTCGACGTGCGCCTGACCAAAATCGAAACGCAGCTCGACCAGATGCCCACCAAGGCCGAGCTGGAACTAGCCATCAATTCCGTTGTTAAGTGGGTCGTCGGCACGATGCTCGGGGCCGGCGTGGTCGCGGTCACGGTGATGACCTTCATCCTCAACAATGCGGTACCCAAACAAGCCGCCGCACCGCCTGCGCCCATCATCATCCAGCTGCCGCCGGGTACACAAGTCGTTCCTTCCAAGCCGCCGTAACCAGAGCCGGGTCCCTGCGCGGTGCGCCGTTGTTTGGTATCGTTGCAAGATTCAGCCCGCGCACCGCTGCGCGGTTCGCCACCTTGACCACGACTGCACACGATGACCGATCTCAGCGCTTTCCCCATCACCAAGAAATGGCCGGCCCGGCATCCGGACCGCATCCAGCTCTACTCGCTGCCCACGCCCAACGGCGTGAAAGTCTCGATCATGCTCGAGGAAACCGGCCTGCCCTACGAGGCGCACCGCGTGTCCTTCGACACCAATGACCAGATGAGCCCGGAATTCCTGTCGCTCAACCCGAACAACAAGATTCCCGCAATCCTCGACCCGAATGGTCCCGGCGGCAAGCCGCTGCCGCTGTTCGAATCGGGCGCGATCCTGCTCTACCTGGCCGAAAAAACCGGCAAGTTCATCCCGCGCGACCCGGCCGCGCGCTACCAGGCCATCCAGTGGCTGATGTTCCAGATGGGCGGCGTCGGCCCGATGTTCGGCCAGGTGGGCTTCTTCCACAAGTTCGCCGGCCGCGAATTCGAGGACAAGCGCCCGCGCGACCGCTACGTGGCCGAATCGAAGCGCCTGCTCGGCGTGCTCGACAGGCTGCTGGCGAACCAGCCCTGGATCGCGGGCGACGAATACACGATCGCCGACATCGCCACCTTCCCGTGGGTGCGCAACCTGATCGGCTTCTACGGCGCGGGCGAACTCGTTGCATTCGACAACTACAAGAACGTCGCCCGCGCGCTCGATGCCTTCGTGCAGCGGCCGGCCGTGGCCAAGGGGCTGGAAATCCCCGGCCAGTAAGGCTCAGCGGCAGGGGCAGCCGGTGCCCGTGTTCGCCGGCTGCAAGCCATGCTCGAACACGTAGTTGGCGATGGCGTTGCCCTGCTCGATGCCCTCGAGGTTGAACTGCCAGTGCACGCCCAGGTAAATGCGGCTGACGCCATTTTCCAGCTCGGCCTGGCTCAGGCTGGAATAGCTGCGTTCGATGCGCGGCCGCACCCAGCCCTGGTTGTCGCGGCTTTCGCCGTTCCATTCGTCGGATACGAAGCTGAAGGCGATGCGGTCGGTGCCGTAGAAGCGGCGCAGCATCTGGAACATGGCGCCGCCGAATGACGCGTGACCGGACGGGTAGGCCGGGAACGGCGGCGTGAGGTCCGGGCGGCGCGTGTTGGTGGCCTGGGCGCCCAGCGGCGTCCAGTTGGGGTTGCCTCGGGTGGCGTGGTTGCCGTCCCCCTGTCCGGTCGGACCGCTGCCTTCGTCGGCTTCGCGAATGCCAGTGACGGGGCGCCAGAAGTCGTAGCGCCACTTGTCGTTCCAGGCCGCGATGCCGGCGTCGGCCATTGCCGCGTTCACCAGCGCCAGCAGGCGTGCCATCTCCACTGGGTCGCGCGTACGCTTTTGCGCGATGTTCACGACGATTGCGTTGTACATGCACGGCGGCGTGCCGATCCAGGGCGAGCCGTCGTAGCTCCAGAACATGCCGATCACCGTCTGCTCGCGGGTGCGGTCGGTCGGCGTGGTGCGGCCGTCGCCACCGAGCCGCTTGACCTGGTAGAACGCCGACGTGTACTGGCTGCTCGTCAGGGCCGGCGGGGGCGGCACACGGAACTGGTCCACGGACGGCACCACGAACGGACGAACCTGGCCCCAGGTCACGCCCAGCGCGGCCGTACTCATGCTGACCGGATCCGGCCGCCAGTGGCCCGGGGCATTGCTCGGAAAATAGTCCACGCCGACGGTGCGGTCGGTGTTGTCCGAATTATCGTCGGCGCGCAAGGCCAGCACTGCGGCGGCGGCCTGGCGGCCGACCGCGATGCCGTTATATTTGGCACGCCCGTCCGGAATGTGCGCCAGGTCGTTGGCCAGCCACTTGTCAAAGCGCGCCCGCTGCGAGGTCCACAGCGCGGCCAGCGCATCGTGCGCGGCCTGGGCGACGGCGGCATCGGCCGAGGTGTCGGACGGCGCGCGCGGCAGGCCGGCGTAGCTGGGGTACTTCTGGTCGATCGCGTTGATGGCGTCGAACACGGCCAACTGCACGATTGCCATCGCGCGGCTGCTGTGGGTGGGCCCGGCATGCTGGCCAGCGACCCGGTTTTCGCCGGGCGCCGCCGGCACGTGGTCGAGCTCCACTGCCCGGATCAGGGCATTGTTCCATTAGATGACGCGCTGCGTGGTCTGCGTGGCGGCGTGCTCGTGCCCTGCGGCAGTTTGGGCATGTGCGGCCGGCGGCGCGGTCAGGAACGTGGCCACACTCAATAAACATCCAATCAGCAATTTCATGGCGTCGCTCCCGTTGACAAGGCGAGCCCGGGCGCTGGTGACGCCCAACGTTTAAGCTCGCTCGGAGCTTAGGAAGGCGTCATCTCCGGCGCAAGCCCATCGGCGACAAAGTTTGCGCCAGCCGAAATCAGCCGTTCCACGCACGTAATTGTTGGAAGCTGGCAGCGCCTCAACGGCTGGTGGCGGGCGTTACGGCCGGGGCTGGCGGCGTCAGCGGCGTGGCCCGGACCGCGACGAACTCCCATCCGCCTGCGGTCGGGCGCAACAGCGAGAAGGTGAAGAATTCGCGCAACACGCGCTTGCCCTGGGCGCCATCGGGCGCTTCGATGTACACCGCGTTGTCGGTGGCGACCAGCTCGCCGATCCGCTCCAGCCGGCGCACGACGGTGCGGTGGGTCAGGCCGGGCGGCAGGTTGCGAAACGAGCCGGTAAAGTAGTCGAGCAGCTCGGCCTTGCCTCTCAGCTCGGTCTTGCCGATGGTGCTGGTGGCATCGCCGGCGTAGAACGCCACCATCGCGGCCGCGTCGCGGCGGTTCCAGGCATCGTCGGCGGCGCGCGCCAGCTCGGCCATGCCGGCGGGCAGCACGACATCGGCGGCAGCGGCGGGCCCGGCCAGCACGGCGGCCGACAGGAAGGCAAAGGTGATCAGGCAACGGCGGAAGGGATTGGTCATGGTGGCTCCTGTTGTGGTTAAAATGGCCACCTTAGCCAAGTCGCGAGACGTGCCCAAGCGCAAATTCGCCAATCGACACCGCCTTACGCCAGTGCCCGGACAGATGCAATCCACGAATCGCGAAATGAAACTGCCCCGCCTGCTCGCGCAGCTGGCCATTGCCGCCGGGCTGGGCGTGATGTTTGCGATCATCGGCCCGTTCGGCACCTATGGCGAGCTCGGCGCCACTGCGCGTTACGCCTACTGGATCGGACTGGTGCTGGTCGGCTACCTCAACATCGTGCTGTGTGCCCATGCGCTGGCCCGCCTGCGTCCCGGCTGGGGACAGCGCTGGAGCATCCCGCTGGTCACCCTGCTGTCGGCTGTGCCGACCTCGTTCGCGGTGGCGTGGGCCGAGTCGCTGCTGCGGCTGGGGCACCCGGTGGCGCTGGCGGTGATGCCGCGCGTGTACGGCAGCGTGGCCCTGGTCCAGCTCGTGGTGCTGCTGTTGCTGACCCGGCTGCAGCCGGCGGGACTGCCGCTGGTGTCCAGCCGATCGCCGGTGCCGGCCAACCTGCCCCCGCAGGCGGAACCTGAACCCGCCCCGCCACCGTTCCTTGCCCGGATTCCCGCCCATCTTGGCGGCCAGCTGCTCGCGCTGCAGGCCGAAGACCATTACCTGCGCGTGATCACCACGCAGGGTTCCGACCTGATCCTGATGCGCATGGCCGACGCCCTGCGCGAACTGGAGGGCGAGCCCGGACTGCAGGTGCACCGCAGCTGGTGGGTGGCGCACCGTTCGGTATGTGCCGTGAAGCGCGACGCCGGCAAGACCGTGCTGGAACTATCCAATGGGCTGCAGGTGCCCGTGAGCCGGACCTACCAGTCAGCCGTGCGCGCGGCTCCGTTCGAGGCTGCACTCCAGCGCTGACGGAAGCCGGGCGCGGCCCGCAACACGTTGTCGAATTTCGCTGCGGCCATTCGTCCATACCTGTATGTCTGACACTTATCAGGAGGAGCTTGACGATGACCATCACCATCACCGCCTTTGAACGTTCGCCCGACGGCGGCAAGGGGCTGGCGCGCGACACGCGCGTACGCTGGGCGCTGGAAGAAGTGGGCCAGCCTTACCAGGTGCGCCTGGTGTCGTTTGCGGCGATGAAAGCGCCCGCGCACCTGGCGCTGCATCCTTTCGGCCAGATACCGACCTATGAGGAAGGCGATCTCGCCCTGTTCGAAACCGGAGCGATCGTCCTGCACATCGGCGAGCGCCATGCCGGCCTGCTGCCGACCGATGCCAATGCGCGGGCGCGCGCGATCACCTGGATGTTCGCCGCCGTGAACACGGTCGAGCCACCGATCCTGGAACTCGTTACCGCAAGAATCCTCGAAGCGGACAAGCCGTGGAGCAATGAACGCATGCCCCTGGTCGAGGAGCGCGTGCGCGGGCGGCTCGCACAACTGTCTGCGCGCCTGGGCGATGCCGACTGGCTCGACGGTGCTTTCAGCGCGGGCGACCTGATGATGGTATCGGTGCTGCTCAGGCTGCGGCCGTCGGGCATCCTGGACGCGTTTCCGAATCTGGCGGCCTATGTCGCACGCGGCGAGGCACGGCCCGCCTACCAGCGTGCGTTCGCCGCGCAATTGGCGGTCAACGTCGGGCATCGCCGGGAACCGACCTGAATGTGTCGCGGGCCGCAGCGCGGCTTTTCAATGCTTTCTGGCGCTCATCCATGGGCGTAGAATGAGTTCGTCAACAATATTTATTAACCGATGGAGTACAGCATGTTTCCGGAATACCGCGACCTGATCACGAAGCTGAAAACGACCGACCACCATTTCCAAAACCTGTTCGACAAGCACAACGAGCTCGACCAGCAGATCAAGAACAAGGAAGCGCATGTGTCGGAAGCCGAGATCGAAGACCTGAAGAAGCAGAAACTGGCGCTCAAGGATGAGCTGTACGCGATCCTGCGCAAGGCCAGCGCGGCTGCCTGAAGAGCGGTGTCGTGTCACGAAAGGCGGCGCACTGCGCCGCTTTTTTGTTTTTCAGGCCCAGCGGCCGCTTCGACACTTGCGCGGAACTCTCTTCCCGGGTGCGAGTTCGCTCCCGGGCCTTGATTCCTGAGGATAGGCGCAACGGATACCAACTCTTAATCGGGCCATCGTTTGCGGTGGACGATGAGAGTTCGATGAATACCAGTTACAGGTTCGCCCGCGCCATGCTGGCGTGCGCAGCGGTCACGGCTGCGGGGTCGAGCACGCTCAATGCAGCGGAGCAGGCAAACAGGGCAGAGAGCCCGCGCCGCACGGTCCAGGCCAATGCCACATGGCAGGGGACGGGCGTGAGCGTCGGCCTAGGCCTGTTCGTGTGCGTCGCGGCAGACGGGCTGTGGTCGCATTGCGAGCAAGGCATCCAGGGGATCACCCCGTTCTACGGACCGCAAGGGTTCGGCAAGGACGAGCCGAATCTGTCCCGGAGGTCGTCTGCCGCACTGGTGCGCTGATCGGCACAATCGGGACAAACGGGCGCTGCGCCTGTCGATAAACGACGAGCCGGGGGCCTTCGACAATAACCGGGGACACATGCAGGTCCAGATCGCCAGGTGCTTTTCGATTTTGCGGAAGACTGTACGTGCCCCCATCGGCTGAAGGGAAAGTTGCGTTTGTATTACACAAGGATTACTCTAGCGTTTTTCCTGTTTCGCTCGCAGTAAATACAAAAAAAGCTCTGGCATATAGAAAGCGATTTGGTCGTTAGATTCATTCAGCAGAAGTCGGCGCAGACTGAAAAAGCGTGCTCAATGCCAGCCACTGAACATACTTTAATTTGTTGAGTTTATGCAGAAGTCGTTGGCCATTGCATTGAACAAATATCCGGTTATACCTCAGTCCCTTCGCGCAGTAAGACATCTCAACAGTGCGGTCACGGAAATCCGGGTAGATTTGGCGAGTCTTTACCATCACTACTATCTCGACTCTTTCGGGCGAACGCCGCCGAGTCCTGATCCTGCACAATTCGAGCACATCCAGTTTCTACTTCCGACCAAGGACTTTCGTTTTCAAGGAGCGGGATTAGGCATTGCTCCGGCCATAAAAAAGCACCGATCCAACGAGCTTGGTCAAGCATTTTGCCGCTGGTTCCTACATGAGCATTTCAACATCACCTATTTCGCGCACATGGAACATGTTCTCGACCGACAGCTCCATCGGGCCTTTGACGGCTGCCGGGTTGAGCGCATCTCAAAGGGTGATGCACCCGACTATTTTTGTGCTGAAAGCGTAGACCGCATCTTCTTAGCGGAAGCGAAAGGCCGCCATTCGCCAATTAGCTTTAAAAACAAGGAGTTCAACTCTTGGCGACAGCAATTTGAACGTGTGATATTTAAGGATGCAAGTGGAAAGCCACTCAGCATCAAAGGGCATATTGTAGCTACACGATTTATCACTGAGCATGACAGTTCGAAACTTAGATCAGGACTCTGGGCAGAAGATCCTGATAGCCCTGGCGAGCAAGGGGACCACTTCGACACAAAACCTGAGCTCGGAAGAGCAATAATTACTTCACATTATAGCGGGATTGCTACAAAATTAAATCAACCGATTCTCGCGACATCCCTCGCAAGCGGTGTTCCGCTCCCCAACGAAATAATCATTCAATGTGTTGCCTGGAAGGTAATCGTTGGGCCATTACAAGGTAAACGGTTCATTGGTGGCTACTTTGGAGGGCCCCATGGAAGTATGTTAGCTAGAGACGCCCAAGGACGCTATTCATTCGAGCGCCATGACCCACTGCGATTAGACAGCCCAAGTGTTACTTTTTTTGGTGTAGAGGAATCAATTTTTCGTCAAGTGGTTTTAATGGCCCGCAATGGTGGCGGATCAGCCGCACAGCTTCGACCGTTTAAACCAATAGAGTTCTTCTATAGCGGTTTCAGCATTCTTCGCGACGGAAGTGCATTGGCGCCTGCAGAGTTCTTCGTGCCCGTTGATATGCTTGCGTTATAGAAACGCAGACAGCGCCAGCATGAACTTCCGGCAATTGAAGCTTTTTTGATGTACGACGCAGGCCGTAGTTGAACGAATTTGCCCGCTAATGACATGCGACTGTTTTACGGACACTACTCTAAAACACCTATGCCGATTCCCGTCTTCCTCAAGGCTCAGTGAACAAAGCCTGTGCCTCTAGGGCAAGTAAAGGCTTCGTTAGCCGTCAGGCGCCAAGACGAACTCAGGGAACTCGCTTAGACCGAACACCCACGTCGGAGAACGACACCAAGAACGAGGGCTTAGCGAGAATTTTGCGGAAGTCAGTCGATTTTGCGGAAAAAACCGGATGCGGAACTGCGCTAGGCCTCTGATTTGACTGGAGCGGGTGAAGGGAATCGAACCCTCGTCGTAAGCTTGGGAAGCTTCTGCTCTACCATTGAGCTACACCCGCGAAGGACACCCGGCATTCTACGCGTCTTTGTGCTCAGCTGACAAATTTTTGGTGGAGCACGCTTGACCTGGCGCGCACCCAGCGGTCACGTCTGCATGTTGACAAAGAGGTGCCGCCGCCACTACTGTTGCCGACCAAATTAACACGGGGAGGCGGACATGGCGCTCAGGATGGCGGTCGAAATTTTCATGGCGCTGGCGGCGCTGGGACTGGGCATCGCGGCGATCGTGCGCGCGCGCCGCGCGGGCGAATCGGTGCTCGACCTGCTCGGCCTACGCTGGGGGCCGACCGCCGGGCGCGACCTGCTGGCCGGCATGGCGATCACCGGGCTGGCGATGGGCGGCGTCTTCGTTGCCGAACTGGGCCTGGGCGCGATCGCCACCGCGCCGGCGCCGGCCGCGGCCGGTTCCAGCCTGCTGGTGCTGGCCCCGGTCAAGCTCGCGTTCACGCTCAAGGAAGAGATCATGATGCGCAGCCTGCTGCTATCGGGCCTGCTCATGGTGCTGGGCGGGCGCGCCGCGCTGGCGGTCGGCCTGTCGGCGCTGGCGTTCGGCTGCATCCACCTGACCAATCCGGGCGCGAGCCTGCTGTCGGTGCTGGGCAATACGCTCGGCGGCGTCATCTACGGCAGCGCCTTCGTACTGGCGCGCAACCTGTGGCTGCCGATCGGGCTGCACTTCGCGTGGAACTTTGCGCAAGGCCCGCTGCTCGGCTTTCCCGTCAGCGGCATGGACGCGGGCGGCTTGCAACAGGTGCACGACCTGGGGCCGACCTGGCTGACTGGCGGCAGCTACGGCCCGGAAGCGGGACTGGTCGGTATCGTCGCCCGTTTCGTGGTGATGGCCCTCGTGCTGCTGTGGGTCGGCGCGCGCACCCGCGGCGCCAGCCCTGCGCTGCAAGCGGCCGCCAGCTGATTCAGGCGCCGGGCTTGTCCACGAGCTCCTGCGCCATCCGCAGGCCCTCCACCATGGTCGCAAAGGCCTGCTTGCGCGCGGCCTCGTCCGGCACCCGCAGCGCGTACGAGGGGTGGTAGATGGTCACCACCCAGCGCCCCTCGTGGCGCAGCGCGCGCCCGAGCGTGTCCTTGAGCGTGACGTGGCTGGTGCCGAGCACCGACTTGAGCGCGGTGGTGCCCATGGCGACGATCACCTGCGGTTTGATTTGCGCGAGCTCCTTTTCCAGCCAGTAGCTGCAGGCCTCGATCTCGCGCTGGGCCGGCGTCTTGTGCATGCGCCGCTTGCCGCGCGGCTCCCACTTGAAGTGCTTGACCGCGTTGGTAACGTACACAGTGCGCCGGTCCACGCCGGCCGCCTCGCACACTCGGTCGAGCAGCTTGCCGGCCGGGCCGACGAAGGGCGCGCCGGCGATGTCCTCCTGGTCGCCCGGCTGCTCGCCCACCAGCATGATGCGCGCGCGCTTGCTGCCCGCGCCGCCCACCGGCTGGGTCGCGTGCTGCCACAAGTCGCAGCGGCGGCATTCGTCGAGCGTTGCCGGGTGCTGGCCCGGTTCGCTGCCTGGCGCGTCGCCGCCTGCGCCGCGCCGCGTGCCGGCGGCCAGCAACGGGATCACGCGCTGCGCCCCCTGCCCCGGCCCGGCCGGGTACACGCTGCGGTAGTAGGCGAGCCAGGGCGCGATGCCGTCGCCGGTCAGCTCGGCCGCGTCGGCCACCAGCGGGCCGCAATTGTGCAGCGTGGCGCCGTCCCACAGCACGCTCGCGTCCGGCGTGGCGATCATCCAGCTCACGCGCCCCATGCGGCTGACGAAGTGCTCGGCCACCTGCGGCAGCACGTCGTGCGCCGGCGCGTACCAGGCGACGAAACGCGGCGGCCCCGCATCCGCCGGCCGCTCGTGGAATCGGATCTTGTCCTGCATGTCGTGCTCCTCGCGCCGCACTGCCGCCACCATCGCGTGCAGGCCTTGCCAGTCCGGGTCGCGGTCGGATGCGGCCTGTTCGCCATGCTGCCAGCGCCACACGAGCCGGTACAGCAGCGCCCAGCGGTCGGGCGCGCGGCAACAGGCGGCGGCATGCAGCAGGTCCATCAGCCAGCGCGGCAGGACCGGCGCCGGGGCGGGTTTGTTCAGTTGAATGGACGCATTATGCGGCGCGAGCCGGGCAGCTGGCGCACCCGAGAACGGCGCGGCCCAATCGACTGCATCGGGCGCAACGCCGGCAGCCAGCAGCTCGCGCGCGGCCTCGCGCCATTCGGCAAAGCTGCGTGGTGCTGCGGGCGGCGGGACAGGACCTGGACGGGTTGGCTCGATACTGTACATGCATACAGTATAAGCCGATGGCGAGGCGGCTGGCGTCCGCTAGGCGGTGTGCGCGCCGGCCAGCAGGCGCTTGGCGCGTTCGAGCTGGTCGGGCTCCATGCGCAGGCCGATGCGCTCGGCGTAGCGCGCCGCCCCGGGGGCATTCGACATTGCCGCGCGCTGCAGCCAGCACCAGGCCGCGACCAGGTCGCGCGCCACGCCCTGACCGCTCGCGTACATGACGCCGAGGTTGAACTGGGCGCGCCCATGGCCCTGGCGCGCGGCGGCCAGGTACCAGCCGTGGGCCTGCTCGTAGTCCTGGTCCAGGCCGGCTCCGCCACAGTCGTGGCGCAGCGCCAGCGCGAACTGGGCCAGCGCGTGGCCCTGCTCGGCGGCCTTGCGGTACCAGTCGCATGCTTCGAGCGGGTCGTGGCCGCCATCCTCGTCACGGTCGAGCAGTGCGCCGACCATGTACTGCGCCGGCGCGTATTCCTGCGCGGCGGCGCGGCGGTACCAGTGCAGCGCGCGTGCCAGGTCTCGCTCCACGCCGATGCCGTTCTCGAAGCGCAGGCCCAGGTCGAACTGGGCGCGCAGGTAGCCCTGCTCGGCCGCCTTCGCATACAAGGCGATCGCCTGCGCCGGGTCGGCCGGCACGCCGGTGCCGCTGTCATACAGTACCGCCAGGTGGTACTGCGCGCCGGGCAGGCCCTGCTCGGCGGCCTGGCGGTACCAGTGCGCGGCCTGCGCGTGGTCCTGCGCCACACCCTTGCCCAGCTCGTAGCGCAAGCCGAGATTGTCCTGCGCACCGGCGTGGCCCTGCTCGGCGGCCCTGCGGAACCAGGCCAGCGCCTGTTCCTCGTCGCGCGCCACGCCATGCCCGCTGTCGTAGATCAGCGCCAAGTTGAACTGCGAGCTGGCGTGTCCCTGCTCGGCCGCGCGCAGGTACCAGCGAATGGCGCGTGTGGAGTCCTGCTCCAGGTCGATGCCCTTGTCGTAGCGTAGCGCCAGGTTGAACTGGGCCGGCGCATAGCCCTGCTCGGCGGCCTTGCGGAACCAGCCCAGGGCCTGCTGCGGATCGCGCGCGGCGCCCTGCCCGCCGTCGTAGCGCAGGCCCAGGCTGAACTGGGCGCGCGCGTGGCCCTGCTCGGCCGCGCGCCGGTACCACTGCATGGCCTGGTCCTGGTCCTGCGGCACGCCACGGCCGGCTTCGTACATCAGGCCCAGGTTGTGCTGGGCGTTGGGGTCGCCCTGCGCGGCAGCCAGTCCAAACCAGTGCAGCGCCTGCTGCACGTCGGCCGCCACGCCCAGGCCCTTGGCGTACAGCCAGCCCAGGTTGTACTGGGCGGCGGCATAGCCCTGCTCGGCCGCGCGCTGGTACCAGTAGAAGGCCTGCTGGTAGTCCTGCGCCACGCCCTGGCCCTTCTGGAACATCACGCCAAGGTTGTACTGGGCCTGCGCCAGCCCGCCGGCGGCCGCCATGCGGTACCACGCGACGGCCATCTCGTAATTCTTCGGCACGCCCTGGCCGTTGACGTACATGAAGCCCAGGCTGTGCTGGGCGTTGGCGTTGCCCGCTTCGGCCAGCGCCTTCATGCGCACGAACTCGGCGCTCGGGCGCTGCTGGCCCGCCGCCGTGGCTTCGTGGATGCTGGCCGCCTCGCCCATCGCTACGCCTGGATCGCGACGGCGCCCTGGCCGCCCGCCTGGGCGCGCAGCGCGCCGATGAAGTCGGGCAGCGCGATCGGCCGGTAGTACAGGTAGCCCTGCATGGTGGCGCAGCCGTTGGCCTCGAGGTAGCGCGCCTGCGCCTCGGTCTCGACGCCTTCGGCCACCAGGTTCATGCCCAGTCCGCGCGCGATCGAGATGATCGCCAGGATCACCGGGTAGTGGCCATGTTCGTCATGGATCTCCTTGACGAACGACTGGTCGATCTTGATGGTGTGGATCGGGAACCGGTGCAGGTACGACAGCGAAGAATAGCCGGTGCCGAAGTCGTCGATCGCCACCGACACGCCCAGCTGGCACAGCTTGTTGAGCTGCTCGATCGCGTACTGCGGGTTGCGGATGCAGATGTTCTCGGTGATCTCGACCTCGATCTGGGCAGGCGCGATGCCGTAGCGCGCCAGCGCCCCGCGCATCTTCTCGAAGAAGTCGCCACGGTCGAGGTATTGCGGCGACACGTTGAGCGACAGGCGCACCGGCCCTGTCGCGGCCTGGTTCCACTTGAGCATGTCGCGGCACAGCGCGCCGATCATCCAGTCCGAGATCGGCAGCATCAGGCCGTTCTCCTCGGCGAACGGCAGGAACTCGCCGGCCGACAGCAACCCGCGCTGCGGGTGGTTCCAGCGCATGAGCCCTTCGGCGCCGACGATGCGGCCGGTGACCACGTCGATCTGCGGCTGGTAGTACATCTCCAGCTCGTCGTTCTCGAGGGCGTTGCGCAGGCTGCGCTCCAGTTCGATCTTCTGCGTCGATACGTCCTGCATCGACGCGTGGTAGAAGCTGTGGCCGTTCTTGCCCAGCCCCTTGACCTGGTACATCGCGATGTCGGCGTGGCGCAGCAGCTCGTCGATGGTTTCGCCATCGCCCGGATAGATCGCAATGCCGATCGAGGCAGAGATGTGCACCTGGTGGCCATCCAGGTCGAACGGCTGGTGCAGGCACTCGAGGAATTTGTCGGCCACCATGCACGCGTCGGCGCGGTCGCGCAGTTCCGGCAGCACGATCGTGAATTCGTCGCCACCCTGGCGCGCCAGCGTGTCGCCGCGGCGCAGGCATTCCTTCAGGCGCAGCGCGGCCTGCTGCAGCAGCTCGTCGCCCTTGACGTGGCCGAGCGTATCGTTGACCAGCTTGAAGCGGTCCAGGTCGATGAACATCACGGCCAGCTCGGTGCCCTTGCGCTTGGCCTGGATCAGCGCCAGGCCCAGGCGGTCCTTGAACAGGATCCGGTTCGGCAGGTCGGTCAGGATGTCGTGGTAGGCCTGGTACGAGATCAGTTCCTCGGCCCGCTTCCTGTCCGTGATGTCGCGCGCCACGCCGTAGGTGCCGAAGAACTCGTGCTTCTTCACGTCGTGGTCGGGCACGTGCATGCCGATCGAGTTCAGCGCAATCGTCATCAACGTGTTGTTGAAGGTGCGTTCGTGGCCGCTGCCGGTGCGGCACTTCAGGCGCAGCTCGACGTTGCGCGAGGCGCGGTCGTCGGAGCGGCGCTCGTTGAACACGTAGCGCGCGCGTTCCAGGTCTTCCTCGTGCACCACTACCGAGTAGTGCTTGCCGATCAGCTCTTCGCGCGTGTAGCCCAGCAGCTGGCTGGCGCGGTCGTTCACGAAGGTGAAGCGGCCTTCGTGGTTGAGCGTGTAGATGATGTCCGGCGAGCTGTCCACCAGGTAGCGGTACATCTTTTCCGAATTTTCCAGCTGCTGCGCGATGCGCTCGTTCTCCAGCTTCAGGCGGCGCTGCGCGAGCGCGTTGGCCACCGTCTTGAGCAGCTCTTCGCGGCTGTAGGGCTTGCGCAGGTAGTCGTAGGCGCCACGCTTGACGGCGCCGATGGCCGCGTCGATCCCGACCTCGCCGCTCATCACGATCACGTCGGCGTCGATCTCCTTGGCGTTGATGAAGTCCATGATCTCGTGGCCGCCGATGTCGGGCAGGCGCAGGTCGAGCAGGACCAGGTCGAAGCGCAGCCGCGACAGCTGGGCCAGCGCCTCGCTGCCGGAGCCGGCGGTGACGAGATGGTAGCCGCGGTCGCGCAGCAGTTCGTGGAGCGACGCCAGCAGGCGCGGTTCGTCGTCCACCAGCAGCAGGCGCGGCTGCATGTCGGCGTCGAACGGGGCGGCGCCGCCGTGAAGCATGGTGGCGGTGCTGGCGGTATTCGGTGTCATGGTCATTTTCAGGCTGATCCGAGAACACGCGCCGGCAGGGCCGGCGGCGCGCTCACGCCGGCGCTGGTGGCGGCCGGCAGCAGGATTTCAAATGCAGTGCCGGTGCTGCCGCTGCGGCAGGCGATGTGCCCGCGCAGCTTCTTCACCAGGCTGTGGACAATGGACAGGCCCAGACCATGATGGGCGCCGTCCTTGGTACTTTTCACGGCAGAGAACAGATTGGCCAGCACGTCGCGCGGCAGGCCCGGGCCGGTGTCGGCGACGGCCAGCTCCACGTACAGGGTGCGGTCGCGGTTGACCAGGCCCCGGCTGATGATTTCGATGCGCCCGCCGGTCGCTTCCAATGCCTCGATCGCGTTCTTGACCAGGTTGACCAGCACCTGCTTGAGCATGTCCGCGTCGCCGTCGATGCGCGCGTCGTCCTGCACCGACAGCACCACGTCCACGTTCGCAGGCAAGAAGCCGGTGGTGCGGAACAGGCGCAGCACTTCGTTCGCGACTTTGGCCACCTGCACCGAATCCGGGCTGGTGGCGGCAGGCTTGAGGTCCGCCAGACCGTTGATCAGCTGGCCGACGCGGTCGATTTCCTCGTTCAGGATCGACATCTCGCCCGAGACCGGCTCCTGGCGCGCCAGCTTCTCGTCCAGCACCGACAGGTAGTTCTTGATGATCGAGAGCGGGTTGTTCACCTCGTGCACCACGCGGCGCGAGGCTTCGCGGTATTCCTCGGCCACCTGGGCCAGCTGGCGGCGCGCGTGGCCGCGTTCGGACAGGGTGTTCTCGAGCGCGGTGGCGGCCTGCGCGCCGAACGACTTGAGGAAGTGCTCGCGCTTCTTGACGGCGCCGAACTGCCAGGCCGGCAGGCCGCCCACCAGCACGCCCAGGCAGCGCGCGCCCGCCACCAGCGGCACGCACACCATGCTGTCGCTGCCGAGCATGCGCAACAGCTGCTCTTCGGCCAGCCCGAGCCCCTGGTCGTCGCGCCGCACGAAGGCGGTCTGGCGCGCCAGCGCGCTGTGCGCCACCACGCCGCCGCGCGCGAGCGGGATCGAGAATTCGGCCAAACGCGCCACGCCGCCAACCGGTGCGCCAACCAGCGCCTGGCCAGTCGGGTTCTCGAGCAGCACCAGCGCCGACTCGAAGTCGAACAGCATGCGCGCCGAGCGCACCATCGATTCGAGCAGGCCCGCCTCACCCTGCTGACGCGCGAATGCCTGGCCGATCTCGGAGACCAGCACCAGGTTGCGCATCTCGTCGGACAGGCGCTGCGCGACCGGATCCAGCTGGGCCGGCGCCTGCGCGCTCGGAGCCGGGATGTCGTCGGCGCCCGCCAGGTCGATGCCCAGGTGCTCGGCCGACTGCATGACCTGGCGTTCGGCCAGCGCCAGGATCTCGTCCAGGTCGGGGCGCGCCAGGCCGCACAGGCCCGCGCCTTCGAGCAGCGCCGCCTCGTCGTCCGCGTGCGCGGCCATCAGGTGCGCCAGGCGCACGATGCGGATCAGGGGATGGGCCGACTCCAGGCGCGAGCTGGCTTCGTGGTGGTACAGCACCGAATCGGCAAGGAAGGAGTCGAGCTGCCAGCGCTCGATCAGCCAGGCGCCGGCCTCGGTGTGGGTGATCTGCAGCGTGCGCTGCTCGACCGCGCACAGGTCCTCGTCGTCGCGCGCCGTGAAATTGAAGGCGTATTCGCGCGGCGCGGTGGCCAGCAGCGCCAGCCGCCCCACGTTGTGCAGCAGCCCGGCGAGGTAAGCTTCCTCGAGCGAGCCGTAGCCGGTGCGGCGCGCCAGCTCGCGCGCGACCACGGCCGCGGTCAGCGAATTCTTCCAGAACGCGCGCAGGTCGGTGCTGCCGGAATGGGGGAAGTTGTTAAAGGTCTGGAACACCGACTCGCTGATCACCAGCGTCTTGATCATGTCGGTGCCGAGCGAGACCAGCGACTGCTCCAGGTTGGCGCTGCGCGTGCCGCGGTGGTAGGCCGAGCTGTTGGCCACGGCGAGGATCTTGCCGGTCATGCCGGCGTCCTGTGCGATCAGCGCCGCCAGTTCCGGCATGCCCAGGTCGTCGGCCTGCAGGTGACCGATCAGCTTGATCAAAATCTGCGGCATGGCCGGCAGGCGCGCGATCAGCAGGCGATTGCGGATGTCCTGGTCTGGTTGGTGCATTGGTCTCGGGCTGGGCCACCCGGGGCGGGCGGCGGTTAGCTGCTGTCAATACTGGTCTTGCGAGTCTGGAAATGTTTCTTGTTCCATTTCCCCGCTGAAATACTTTAGCTTAGCATATATACACGAGTTGTGATTCCAACACAACAGTTTCCTCACAGATTCTCATGTTTGCCACGCTCCTGCCGTTTACATGGCCCCATTGGCGGCCTGGCGGTAGCGGTACCAGCGCGACACCAGCCAGCACGCCAGCGCCGCCAGCGCAAAACCGGCCTGGCCCAGCGCCAGCGCCAGCACCGAGTGCGACAGCGCCGGCGAGATCACCCCGGCCACGATCGCACCCAGCAGCGTGGAGACGAACGACTGGCACGAGGCGACCGTGCCGCGGATGTGCGGGAACAGGTCGAGCGCGAGCAGCGTGGCGCCGGGTGCGATGATCGAGCTGCCGAAGGTGAAGAAGAACATGGGCAGCACGGTCCACGGCAGCGCCGGCGGGTTGAGCAGGTGGTAGCCGACGTTGAACGTGACCGCGCACAGCATGAAACCGAAGCCGATGCCGATCTGGCGCGCAAAGCTCATCTTGCCGGCCATGCGGTTGGCCGTCAGCGCGCCAAGGAAGATGCCCGACACCGATGGGATGAACAGCCACGCGAACTGCGACGGCCCCAGGTGCAGGTGCACCGGCATGAGCACCGGCGCGGCCGAGATGTACAGGAACAGGCCGGCAAAGTTCAGCGCCACCACGCCCGACTTCATGTGGAACAGGAAGGAGCTGAAGATCGCGCCATAGTTGCGCGCGACGAAGCGCGGGTTGAACGGCTGGCGCTTCTCCCTGGGCATGGTCTCGGGCAGGTGCTGCCAGCAGACCCACCACAGCACCAGGCTGTAGGCGAACAGGGACAGGAAGATGGCGCGCCAGTCGAACAGCGTCACGATCCAGCCGCCCAGCACCGGCGCGATGGCGGGCGCGATCGAGAAGATCATCGTCACCATCGACAGCAATCGCGCGGCCGGCGCGTCCGAATACAGGTCGCGGATGATGGCGCGGCCGACCACCACGCCAGCCCCCGCCGAGACGCCCTGCAGGATGCGGAATACCCACAGGTAGTGCACCGAGTGCGAGGCGGCGCAGCCGAAGGTGCCCAGCGCGAACACCACCAGCGCGGTCAGGATCACGTTGCGGCGGCCGTAGGCGTCCGACAGCGCGCCATGCCACAGCACCATGCCGGCGAAGGCCAGCATGTAGGCGGTCAGCGTCTGCTGCACCTCGATGCTCGAGGCATGCAGGTTCGCCTCGATGCGCGGGAAGGCCGGCAGGTAAGCGTCGATCGAGAACGGCCCGAGCATCGACAAGCCGGCCAGCAGCGTCGCCAGCCCGCCGGCGCTGAGCATGGTGACCTTGTGGGGAGTGGGAAGCGGGACTGGCGTTATCGGGTCTTTGGGCAGGTTGGGCGGCTCGGTCGGTAGCATAAATCAGGGCGACTGCGGGGACTGCTTGGGTTTGGCTTCCTCGCGGCGGTTGAAGCCGGCCACCATGTCGAAGCGGAACAGGCGGCACTCGAGCGCGCCGTTGAAGAATGGTGTCTTGCGCGATTCCTTCAGGCGCAACAGCTTGGGCAGGCCCAGGTCGGCCGTGAACAGGTACACCTTCCAGCCGGCAAAGCGCTGCTTGAGCGTGGTGGAAAAGCTGGCATAAAACTGGTTGGCCATCTCGTCCTGCGGCAGCGTGCGGTCGCCGCGCACGCCGATGCGCTCGCCGTACGGCGGGTTGGTCAGCAAAATGCCGGGCGTGGCCACCGGCGGCTGCACCTGCTGCGCCTCGATCTGCTTGAGCGGCACTTCGAACAGAATGCCGGCACGGCGCAGGTTATGGCGCGTCATCGCCACCATGTCGCCCGAGATGTCCGAGCCGAAGATGGTGGGTTCGGCCGGCAGCGCATTTGGCTTGATCGCCGTTTTGATCTGCTGCCAGGCGTCGCGGTCGAAGTCGCGGAATTTTTCGAACGCAAAGCGGCGGCGCGCGCCCGGCGGAATGCCCTGCACCATCTGGGCCGCTTCGATGAGGATCGTGCCCGAGCCGCACATCGGGTCGAACAGCGGGGTTCCCGGCTTCCAGCCGGCCACGCGCAACAGGCCCGCGGCCAGGTTCTCGCGCAGCGGCGCGTCGCCCGTCTCCTCGCGCCAGCCGCGCTTGAACAGCGCCTCGCCCGAGGTGTCGAGGTAGATGGTGAAGTTGCGCTGGTCGAGGAAGCCGAAGATGCGCATGTCCGGCGTGCGCGTGTTGACCGACGGGCGTTTGCCGAACTGGTCGCGGAAGCGGTCGCACACGGCGTCCTTGATCTTGAGCGTGGTGAATTCCAGGCTCTTGAGCGGCGACTTGACGGCGGTGAGGTCGACGCGAATCGTCTGGTCCCAGTTGAACCAGTCTTCCCACGGCTGTTCCAGCACCAGGTCGTAGATGTCGTTTTCGTTGTCGTAGCTCGACATGGCCACGCGCATCAGCACGCGCGAGGCGATACGCGAGTGCAGGTTGATGCGGTACGAATCGACGAGCGAGCCCGAGCAGTGCACGCCGCCGGGCACCTGGTTGTGCACCTTGAGCGTGGTGCTTTGCTGGGCGATCTCGCCCAGTTCTTCGGCAAGCGCCGCTTCCATGCCTCGCGGGCAGGGGCAGAAAAATGAAGTCATCGGTGTTCCCTTTGTCCGTTAAAAAAACCAATTACAGAATGCGCCGTCGTTCCGGCGAAAGCCGGAACCCATGCTGAACATGCGAGAAGGCCAGCGTCAGCTTTGCTGCAAACTCAGCATGGGTCCCGGCGTGCGCCGGGACGACGGTTTTACGTGTGGTGGTTAAAAAGGCTTTACCACCACCAGAATCACAATCGCCATGAGCAGCAGCACCGGCACCTCGTTGAAGTACCGGTACCACGTATGGCTGCGCTGGTTCTGGCCGCGCTCGAACTTCTTGAGCAGCGAACCGCAGGCGTGATGGTAGCCGATCACGATAATGACGAGCGCCAGTTTCGCATGCAGCCAGCCGCCCTTGAAACCGTAGCCCAGCCACAGCCAGATGCCCAGCAAGGTGGCCGGCACGGCCAGCATGGTGGTGAAGCGGTACAGCCGCCGCGCCATGCCGAGCAGGCGCTCGGTCGCCGCGGCATTGGTCTCCTGGGCCAGGTTGACGTAGATGCGCGGCAGGTAGAACAGCCCCGCAAACCAGGAAGCGATAAAGACGATGTGGAAGGCCTTAATCCAGAGCATGCGGTGCTTTCTTTTGTTATTCGCGAATCTCGCCGTGGCCAAAGACCACGTACTTCAGTGAAGTCAGTCCTTCCAACCCCACCGGGCCGCGCGCGTGCAGCTTGTCGTTGGAGATGCCGATCTCGGCGCCAAGGCCGTATTCGAAACCGTCCGCAAAGCGCGTCGAAGCGTTGACCATCACCGATGCCGAGTCCACCTCGCGCAAAAAGCGCATCGCATCGCTGTAGTCTTCGGTCACGATCGCCTCGGTGTGCTTGGACGAGTAGGTGTTGATGTGCTCCATCGCCTCATCGATGCCGGCCACGACCTTGACCGACAGGATCGGCGCCAGGTATTCGGTGCGCCAGTCTTCTTCGACCGCTTCGACCAGGTTCGGGTAGCCGCGCAGAATCTCGTACGACTCGGGATCGGCGCGCAGCTCGACCTCTTTTGCCGCGTACAGCTCGGCCAACCGCGGCAGCACGGCCGGTGCGATGTCGCGCGCGACCAGCAGCGTCTCCATCGTGTTGCAGGTGCCGTAGCGGTGGGTCTTGGCGTTGAGCGCGATGCGCAGCGCCTTGTCGATGTCGGCCTTGCTGTCGATGTAGACGTGGCAGATGCCGTCCAGGTGCTTGATCATCGGGACCGTGGCTTCCTTCATCAGGCGCTCGATCAGCCCCTTGCCGCCGCGCGGCACGATCACGTCCACATATTCGGGCATGGTAATCAGGGCGCCGACTGCGGCGCGGTCGGTGGTGTCCACCACCTGCACGCCGTGCGCGGGCAGGCCGGCGCCGGCCAGCCCTTCGGCCACCAGCTGCGCCAGCGCGCGGTTGCAGTGGATGGCTTCGGAGCCGCCGCGCAGGATGGTGGCGTTGCCGCTCTTGATGCACAGGCCCGCCGCGTCCACCGTCACGTTGGGGCGCGCTTCGTAGATGATGCCGATGACGCCCAGCGGCACGCGCATCTGGCCGACCTGGATGCCGCTCGGGCGCACCTTCATGTTGCTGATTTCGCCGATCGGGTCAGGCAGCGCGACAATCTGGCGCAGGCCGTCCACCATGGTCGCGATGGCCTTGTCGGATAGCGCAAGGCGGTCGAGCAGCGCGGGGGCCAGGCCGGCCGCGCGCGCGGCGTCCAGGTCCTGCTGGTTGGCCGCTTTCAGGGCGGCGGCGTCGCGCTCGATCGCGTCGGCGATCAGCAGCAACGCCTTGTTGCGCGTGGCGGTGCTGGCGCGGGCCATCGCGCGCGAGGCCGCGCGTGCCTGGCGGCCGAGTTGTTGCATGTGTGCGGTGATGTCCATGATTCGTATGCTCAGTTTCAAACGGGGCCGGTAATGCGCCGATGCGGTTCGGCCTTCGTAGCGTGGGCGGGTCCCAACGCCCACGCGTTCAGGCAGCGCAAGCCTGGACTGGACGCGTGGGCAGGAGACCTGCCCACCCTACGGGTTTCAGCGCGCCACTTTCAAAGCCAGCTGCAGCATCGCGTCCCAGGCGTCGCCGCCGAACTGCTTGCTGCGCAGGCCCTTGACCATCTTGTCCACCTGCGCCGCGTCCTGCAGCGCCGCTTCCAGCGTGCCCAGCGAAACGCGGCGCAGCGCCGGCTCCATCATCCGCTCGCGCGGCCCCCAGATCCGGTATTCCTTCATCAATGCCGGCAACGGCCGCCCCTGCGCCATCCCGGCCTTCAATTTTAGCAGCGTGCGGATTTCCTCGGCCACCGCCCACAGCACCAGCGGCAGCGCCTCGCCCTCGCCCTTGAGCCCTTCGAGCATGCGCGCCAGCCGCCCCGGGTCGCCCGCCAACATCGCCTCGGACAGTTTGAACACGTCGTAGCGCGCCACGTTCATGACGGCGTCGTGCACCTGCTCGTAACTGAGCTTGCCGGGCTCGTACAAGAGGCCCAGCTTCTGAATCTCCTGGTGCGCCGCCAGCAGGTTGCCCTCAACCCGGTCGGCAATAAAGTCCAGGCTCGTGCGGTCCGCGCTCTGCCCTTGCTGCGACAGCCGCATGCCGATCCAGCCCGGCAGCTGCGCACGCTCGACATTCGGAATCTCGACGTACACCGCCGCCTGCTGCAGGCTCGCCACCCACGACGACTTGGCGGTCTGCCAGTCCAGCTTGGGCAGCGTGATGAGGGTCAGGTTGTCGGGACCTAAGTCCTTGACGTAGCTTTGCAGCGCGGCGCTGCCGTCCTTGCCCGGCTTGCCGCTGGGGATGCGCAGCTCGATCAGCTTCTTGTCCCCGAACAGCGACAGCGCCTGGTTTGCCGCCAGCAGCTCGCCCCATTTGAAGCTGCGCTCGACGGTGAGCACCTCGCGCTCGGAATAGCCCTGCGCGCGTGCGGCGCGGCGGATGCGGTCGGCCGCTTCCAGCGCGAGCAGGTGCTCGTCGCTGGTGATCACGTACAGCGGCGCCAGGCCCTTTGCGAGTTGGGCATCGAGCGCCTCAGGCCGCAGCTGCATCGCGCTCCTTCACGAGGCGGCCGGCGCGGGCGTTGCCGCCGGAGCGGCCGGCTTCATCGCAGCCAGGCGGCGCAGGATCTGCTGCACCAGGTCGCTCTGCATGTCGCGGTACAGCAGGTTGGCTTCGGCTTCCTTCGCCAGCACCTCCTGCTCGCTGAAGGCCATGTTGCGGGAGAGGCGAATCTCGGTGGGGCCCAGCAGTTGCGCGCCCTTGGCATCCGTGACGCGGAAGGTGAAGGTGTAGGTGAGCAGGTATTCGCGCACCCGGCCCAGGTTGTTCAGCGAAAGGATCTGGCGGCCACGCGCCTCGGACATCACCACCAGTTGGGCGTCGGCGCCCTCGGGCTTGTCCGCGATGACCACCGAGTCGGCCGCGCGCAGGTTGCGCTTGAGCTCAGTGCCCAGCGGCGACGTGTCCGGGAAGCCGACGTAGATGCTATGGAACGGCATGTTGTAGGTGCCGTTCGAGCCGCGCAGCTTGAAGCCGCAGCCCGCCAGCAGCGCCACCACGAACAGGGCCGCGAAGAAGCGCGCAAAGGGGAGACGGGCCGCGTTCATCGCTTACACCACGATGTTGACGAGTTTACCGGGCACGACGATGACCTTCTTCGGCGTGCCTTCGACGAACTTCTGGGCCGCTTCCGACGCCAGCGCAGCCTTCTCGATGGCGGCTTTGTCCAGGTCCTTTGCCACCTTGACCGAGCCCCGCAGCTTGCCGTTCACCTGGATCATCAGTTCGATCTCGCTCTGTTCGAGTGCCGCCGGGTCCACCTCCGGCCACTGCACGTTGAGGATGTCGCCGTACTTGGCCGCATAGCCCAGGTCCTGCCACAGCGCGTGGGTGATGTGCGGCGCGACCGGGTTCAGCAGGCGCAGGAAAATCGACAGGCCTTCGGCGATGACCGCGTCGGTGGCCACGCCCTCTTCCAGCTTGCTCGATTCGAGCGTGTTGAGCATCTTCATGCAGGCCGAGACGACCGTGTTGTACTGGATGCGCTTGAGGTCATAGTCGGCCTGCTGCAGCAGCTTGTGCACTTCGCGGCGCACGGTCTTCTGCGCGTCCGACAGACTGCCCTGCTGCTGGCCGGCCAGCGCGCGCGCCACGGCCTCGCGCTGCGCATAGGCGAAGGCCCACACGCGGCGCAGGAAGCGGCTGGCGCCTTCCACGCCGCTGTTGGACCACTCCAGGGTCTGCTCCGGCGGCGAGGCGAACATCGTGAACAGGCGCGCGGTGTCTGCGCCGTACTGCTCGATCTGGGCTTGCGGGTCGATGCCGTTGTTCTTCGACTTGGACATCTTCTCGGTGCCGCCGATCGCCACCGGCTGGCCGTCGGCCTTGAGCACGGCCGACACCGGGCGGCCCTTGTCGTCGAAGGTCAGTTCGACGTCGGCCGGGTTGAACCAGGTCTTCTTGCCCGACGCGTCCTCTCGGTAGTAGGTCTCGTTGAGCACCATCCCCTGGGTGAGCAGGTTGACGAAGGGCTCGTCGAACTTGACCAGGCCGAAGTCGCGCATCACCTTGGTCCAGAAGCGCGCGTACAGCAGGTGCATGACCGCGTGCTCGATGCCGCCGATGTACTGATCCATCGGCATCCAGTAGTCGTTGCGGGCCTTGTCCACCATCGCGTCATTCGAACCCGGCGAGGTATAGCGCATGTAGTACCACGACGAGTCGATGAAGGTGTCCATCGTGTCGGTCTCGCGGCGCGCCGGCTTGCCGCATTTCGGGCAGTCGCACTTGAGGAAGCGTTCATCCTTGTTGAGCGGGTTGCCGGTGCCGTCCGGGACCAGGTCTTCGGGCAGCACCACCGGCAGGTCTTTTTCGGGCACCGGCACGGCGCCGCAGTCCTCGCAGTGGATCATCGGGATCGGCGTACCCCAGTAGCGCTGGCGCGAGATGCCCCAGTCGCGCAGGCGGAACGTCACCTTCTTGTCGCCCAGGCCCATGTTCGCCAGGTCGCCGGCGACCGCGTTGACGGCAGCCACGTAATCGAGGCCGTCGTACTTGCCCGAGTTGATGATCCTGATGTTTTCCTTGGCGCCGTACCACTCCTGCCAGCCTTCCAGCGAGAAGGTCTCGCCTTCGACTTCGACCACCTGCTTGATCGGCAGGTCGTATTTTTGCGCGAACGCGAAGTCGCGCTCGTCGTGGCCCGGCACGCCCATCACGGCGCCGTCGCCGTAGGTGATGAGCACGTAGTTGCCGACCCAGACCGGCACCTGCTCGCCCGAGACCGGGTGGGTCACGGTCAGGCCGGTCGGCATGCCCTTCTTCTCCATCGTCGCCATGTCGGCTTCGATCACGCTGCCCTTCTTGCACTCGGCGATGAAGGCCTGCAGCTCGGGGTTGTTCCTTGCGGCGTGCTGTGCCAGCGCGTGTTCCGGCGCCACGGCGCAGAAGGTCACGCCCATGATGGTGTCGGCGCGGGTGGTGAAGACGAAGAGCTTGCCGTCGTTGATGAGCTCACCGGCGTCGTTCTTGATCTGGTGCGGGAAGGCGAAGCGCACGCCGGTCGATTTGCCGATCCAGTTGGCCTGCATGACGCGCACGCGCTCGGGCCAGCCCGGCAGCTTGTTTTCGACGTAGTCCAGGAGCTCGTCGGCGTATTCGGTGATGCGCACGTAGTACATCGGGATTTCGCGCTTTTCGATCAGCGCGCCCGAGCGCCAGCCGCAGCCGTCCACCACCTGTTCGTTGGCCAGCACGGTCTGGTCCACCGGGTCCCAGTTCACGGTGCCGGTCTTCTGGTAGATGATGCCCTTTTCGAGCATCTTCAGGAACATCCACTGGTTCCACTTGTAGTACTCGGGGCGGCAGGCGGTCATCTCGCGCGACCAGTCGATCGCCAGGCCCATCGACTCCATCTGCCCGCGCATGTGGGCGATGTTCGAGTAGGTCCACTCGGCCGGCGGCACGCCGTTGGCCATTGCGGCGTTCTCGGCCGGCATGCCGAACGCGTCCCAGCCCATCGGCATGAGCACGTTGTAGCCGTTCATGCGCAGGTAGCGGTACATCACGTCGTTGATCGTATAGTTGCGCACATGGCCCATGTGCAGCTTGCCGGAGGGGTAAGGCAGCATCGAGCACGCGTAGTACTTGCCTTTCGGGAAGCGTGGATCGTTCTCGACGGCCTTGTAGGCGTCGATCGATTTCCAATACGCTTGCGCGGCCTGTTCGACTTCGGCGGGACTATATTTCTCTTGCATGATGTTTCTGCGGGCAAAAATTAGGGGTGGAGCAGAACATTATACTGGTTCATCTTGCACTGCGGCGTGGGCGGGCGCAGCGGAGCCTGCAGTTGGCTTAGCGTAACGGGGAACGGCAAAAAGGAATGAAGTGTCGAAGCATCATGGACGATGACTTTGATTACTCGGCACTTGTCGAAAAGCTAAAGGCTTCGGGAACGCCCGTGTTGCAAGCGATTTCCGAAGCGTCCACTTTCAGCAGGCTTCACCGCAAGCTCGAATCAGAGATTTATCGATTGAAGCTGAGGGAACAAACCCATGAGTTTCAGATCAATGTCTTAACCGTTATGGTGGTTGCCTTGTTTTTTCTTTTGCTCTTTGTGTTAAGCCGAATGGAACGATTTTGACGAACGTTTCCTCAGCGACCGGTTCAGCGGCGGATCTGCGCGCCGAATTACCCGAAGCGGAACGAAGGCTGCGCGACGAAATAAAGGACGCCGTGGCCGATCTGAAAGACAAAATCGACAAGCTGGAGACCAGGATGAACTGGATAAGCGGGCTGATCGTCGCGGCGCAGTTTGGCCTGTTTGCGATGGTAGCAGGTCTCTATCTGCGCTAATGCTCGTCAGCCCAGCACCAGCTCCAGCGCCGGCTTTTCGCCGTAATCCTCGTAGCGCTCGTTGATGCCGATGATGCAGAACGCCATCTCCTCGAGGATGTCCCCGGCCTGCGCGCGCATCTTTTCCGCGTCCTTGACCACGATGCGCAGCACCTCGTCGTCCTTGAGCCGGTACTTGGACATGCCGTCCTCGTCGCGCAGGTAGCTCAGGCAGTCCACCCAGGCGTCCATCGTCGCCTGGTACGAGTCCGGAAAGCCGAACGCGCGCTTGCATTCGGCGTGGAAGCTCGCCTCGTCGGTGATCGCCGCGCCGTTCAGTTCAGCGGTGGCCATGGCATCAGCCCTTCAGGCCGAGCACGTCGAACATGTCGTACTGGCCGCTCGCCTTGTCCGCCAAAAAGCGGGCGGCGCGCAGCGATCCGTTGGCGTAGGTCACGCGGCTGCTGGACTTGTGGCTGATCTCGATGCGCTCGCCGATGCCGGCAAACAGCACCGTATGGTCGCCCACGATGTCACCGCCGCGCACCGTGGCAAAGCCGATGGTGGACGGGTCGCGTTCGCCGGTGACGCCTTCACGGCCGTACACGGCGCATTCCTTCAGGTCGCGGCCCAGCGCGTCGGCAATCACCTCGCCCATCTTGAGCGCGGTGCCGGACGGCGCATCGACCTTGTGGCGGTGGTGCGCCTCGATGATCTCGATGTCGTAGCCTTCGGCAAAGCTCTTGGCCGCCATTTCGAGCAGCTTGAGCGTCACGTTCACGCCCACGCTCATGTTCGGGGCGAACACGATCGCGGTCTTTTCGGCCGCTTTGCTGATCGCGGCCTTGCCGGCGTCGTCGAAACCGGTAGTGCCGATCACCATCTTGATGCCGTGCGCGGCGCAGTATTCCAGGTGGCGCAGCGTGCCCTCGGGACGGGTGAAGTCGATCAGCACGTCGGCGCCGGCCAGGCCCTTGTCCAGGTCGGACTGGATCACCACACCGGTCAGCTGGCCCGAAAAGGCGCCCGCATCGGTGCCAATCTCCGGCGAGCCGGCCACACCCAGCGCGCCGACCAGCTCGGCGTCAGGCGAGGCCTGCACGGCCTCCACCAGCATGCGGCCCATGCGCCCGCTGGCGCCCGCAATCGCGATCTTGATACTCATGTTGGTTCCTTACTTGCCTTCCTTGCGCTGGCGCACGTCCTCGAGCGACTTGCGCTCGTCCGGCGGCGGCGCGGCCACGGTGCCGGCGATGCGGGCGATGTATTCCTTCTCGGTCGGCAGGTGGCCGCCGTCGAAGTGATCGACCTTGTTGTCCTTGAAGAAGACGGTCACGCGGCTGGTGGTCAGCTCGCCGTTGCCGCGCGCGAGGTAGAACGGGTAGTCCCAGCGGTCGGCGTGGAACATGTCGGTCAGGAGCGGCGTGCCGAGCACGAACTTGACCTGGTCGCGCGTCATGCCGGGCTTGAGCTGCTCCAGCATCTCCTGCGAGACGAAGTTGCCCTGCTGGATGTCGGGACGGTAGGGCGTGAAGATCCACAGGAACTTCTGCAGCTTGGTCACCGTGGTCGTCTGGGCGCCGGCGTTGGCAGCGGCGGCCGAGCGGCTGGCGTCGGCGGCGACGGCCTCGGGCGAGGCGTTCGCCGGGGCTGTCGGCTGGCTGCGCAGGCTCGAGCAGCCGGACAGCGCCAGCGCGCACGCCAGGCCGCCGGCAGCGGCTGCCAGCGCACGAAAACGGTAATTTACGGCAATCTTGACGCGCATAGGGGTCCTCAAAACGTTTGAGCAGGAGCTCCAAAACGCTATATCATAAAGCACTCTGCCCATTCACGAGTATCAAAACATGAGCAATAACCCAACCGACCTGAAGGCCAGCGGGCTGAAAGCGACGCTGCCGCGACTCAAAATTCTGGAAATCTTCCAGAACAGTGAGGTACGGCACCTGACGGCGGAGGACGTCTACAAGACCCTGCTCACGGAGAACATGGACGTGGGGCTGGCGACAGTGTACCGGGTGCTCACCCAGTTCGAGCAGGCGGGCCTGATCAACCGCAACCACTTCGAGACGGGCAAGGCGATCTACGAGCTCAACGTGGGCACGCACCACGACCATCTGGTGTGCCTGGACTGCGGCCACGTCGAGGAGTTCGTGGACGAGGAGATCGAGGCGCGCCAGCACCGCATCGCCGAAGAACGCGGCTTTCGCATCGCCGAGCACGCGCTCGCCATCTACGGCAACTGCACCAAGCAAAACTGCCCGCACCGCCATTAGGATGCAGCGCGGGCGTTCAGTCCAAGCGCGCGGCGCCTGAACGCGTGGGCGGGAGACCCGCCCGCCCTGCACAGCACGCTCACAGCGCCTTCAGGTACTCGGCCAGGTCGGACACCTCGGCCGGACTCAAGCCCAGCGCCTTGCGCTGATTGTAGATTTCCACCACCTCCTTCAGCGTCGCCGCCTTCCCGTTGTGGAAGTACGGCGGGTGCTGCCAGACGCCCATGAGCGGCGCGGTGCGGTACAGCTTGGTCGCGCTCCGCGAGGCGTAGCTCGGCGCTCCGTTCGGCTCCGGCTCGCTCACGACCTGGAACGGCGCGTGCAGGCCCAGGTTGGCGTCGGTGAATTTGGACCCGAGGTGGCAGGTGATGCAGCGCCCCTTGCCGACGAACAGCGCACGCCCGCGGCCCACCGCATCATAGTCGAAGCTGCCTGGCGGCGGGGGCGGCGCCTTTAGCGACAGCTGGTAAGCGCGCAGCGCCGGCAGCGCCGGCCGCACCAGGTCGATGCTGCCGTTGGTGACGTCCACGCCAATGCGATCATCCTCGAAATGCCCCAGCCCGCCCATCTGGGTGACGGCCACGTAGCGGTTCCAGTAGGTGACGTCGTCGCCGTCGCCGGTATAAGTGATCTTGTGAATGCCGGCCAGGCCATAGGCCGGCGGGATCTCCACCGGCCCGTTCTTGCCGTCGATGTTAAAGCGCGGGTCGTAGCGGCCCCGGCCCCAGGAGTTGTACACCGCCTTCTGCGCCGCGGTGAGCGCGGGCGACAGCGCGATCACGGCGCCCACGTTCAGGTCGCGGTTGGGCCATCCGTCCAGGCGCTTGCCGATGCCGGCGGCGAACCCGTTGTCCACGGTGGAGTGGCACAGCGCACAGGTGATGCCCACGCGCTCGAGCACCTCCTGCCCGCGCACCGTTTCCACCCGGCCCAGGATGCCGACCACCGCGCCCAGCTTGAGCAGGGTCACCGTGGTCCTGGGGCTGTTCAGGTCGATGCTGCCGTTCCTGATGCCTTCGCGCACCGCCGGCGGCAACGCGTCCACGTCCACCTTGATCCCGAGCGCCAGGGCGGCGGCCGGACTGACCGAACTGGCGATCACCTCGTGCATGCGCAGCTGGTCGGTCCACTTGGCGCCGTCGCCGAAGGTGTCGTAGCGGAAGATCTGGCGGCCCTTGGCAACCAGCAATGGATCAAGCTCATCATCGTCGCGGTGGTGGCCGGCACAGGCGGCAAGCACGGCGCTCGCGAACAGCGGCAGGCAAAGCTTTCTGGCGAGCATGGTGTCCTCCTTCGGGCGCGACAGGGCGCCTGATTTCTACGGTACACCTCGCCAACCGAGCTGATCTTCAGCCAGCGCAAACGCGGCTCAGGACGCCCCAAGCCGCGCGAGCACCGCCGCCACGATGCGGTCGCAGCGCGCGCCGTCGAACGAGAACGCATCCTCGAGCGCCAGGTCGAACTGGCTGGCCAGCGCGGCGCGCAGCATGGCGCGGGCGCGGAAGAAGCGCGAGCGCACGGTCGCCTCCGGAATGCCGAGGCAGGCCGCAACCTCCTCGCCGCTCATCTCCTCCACGGCGCGCAGCACGAACACGGTGCGAAACGCCTCGGGCAACGCGTCGAGCGAGCGTTCCAGCAAAACCCGTGCTTCGGCGCGCATCGCCTCTTGCTCAGGAGAGTCCGTGCGCTCCTCGTCCATGGCGGCCTCCACTGCGCTGTTGCCGTGCTCGTCGGCGGGAAAAAGCGGTGTGATGTTGCCGCGCCGCCGGCTCTTGCGGCTGCGCGCAATCGCCTCGTTGACGACGATGCGGGTGAGCCAGGTGGAGAGCCTGGCGTCGCCACGGAAGCTGCCAATGGCGCGGTAGGCCTGCAGGTAGGCGTCCTGCAGCGCATCCTCGGCTTCGCCGTCGTCGCGCAGGATGCTGCGCGCGGCGCGAAACAGCGCCCGGTTGTGGCGCCGCATCAGCAGTGCGAACGCATGGTGATCGCCGGCGGCGATGCGTGCGGCGAGGTCGGCGTCGGTCAGCGAGGCGTCGTCGTTGGTGTTGGTTGCGGTGCGCATGGAACTCCCCGATCGTGGATGACGCGGCATTGGATGATGCCAGCGTCCGCGGCGTTCCCAGGCTCGTTGGACGCGTGGGCAGGAGACCTGCCCACCCTACTGCGCCGCCGTTCAGCTCACGCGGTGTTCAGGAGTGGCTCAGCGCGTTCGAGAGCAGCTTGGCGGTGATGTCCACAATCGGGATCACGCGCTCGTAGGCCATGCGGGTCGGGCCAATCACGCCCAGGGTGCCGACGATCTTGCCGTTCACTTCGTAGGGCGCGGTGACCACGCTCATTTCGTCCAGCGGCACCAGTTTCGATTCCCCGCCGATGAAGATCTGCACGCCGCCAGCCTTGCTCGACACGTCCAGGAGCTGCATCAGCCCGGTCTTCTGCTCGAACATCTCGAACATCTGGCGCAGCGAACTCATGTTGGAGGACAGGTCGGACACCGACAGCAGATTGCGTTCGCCGGCGATGACCACGTCCTCGCCCTCGGCCATCGCCTCGCTGCCGGCCTCGACGGCGGCCTGCATCAGCCGGCCCATGTCGTCGCGCAGCTGGCGCAATTCCCCGGTCAGGCGCATGCGCACTTCGTCGAACGACAGCCCGGCGTAGTTCTGGTTCAGGTAGTTGGCCGATTCGATCAGCTGCGACGGCGAGTAGTCCACGTCGGTCAGCAGCAGGCGGTTCTGGACGTCGCCGCGCGGGTCCACGATGACCAGCAGGATGCGCTTTTCGGACAGGCGCAGGAACTCGATCTGCTGGAACGCCGATTCGCGGCGCGGGCTTTGCACCACGCCGGCGAAGTGCGACAGCGAAGAGAGCATCTGGGCCGCGTTGGCGATCACCTTTTGCGGCTGGTGCGCCGGCAGGCGCATGCTGGCCTCGACGCTGTGCTCGTCGAGCTGCTGGACGGTGAGCAGGGTGTCGACGAACAGCCGGTAGCCGCGCGGCGTGGGCACGCGCCCGGCCGAGGTGTGCGGGCTGGCCACGTAGCCCATTTCCTCGAGGTCGGCCATGATGTTGCGAATCGTGGCCGGAGACAGGTCGAGCCCGGAGATCCGGGACAGCGCGCGCGACCCTACCGGCTGGCCGTCCGCGATGTAGCGTTCGACCAGGGCTTTGAGCAGGGTTTGGGCACGATTATCGAGTTGCATGATTTTGCGGTGGGCACCGGGTTGCCCTCCTATTATGCACGTTCGGCCCGCTGCTGTGCAGTCATCCGTGCTCGCGCTGCAGCCAGTCGAGCAGCTCGTGGAAGCTGCTGACGATGGCGTCCGGGACCACCTCGTGCTCCAGGTGGCGGGTGCTGCCGGTGCGGTTCATCCACACCGCGCGCAGGCCGGCGCGCTGGGCGCCCTGCACGTCGAGCAGCACGTCGTCGCCGACGTACACCGCATCCTCCGGCGCCACGCCCAGTTCCTTGCAGGCAGCGTGGAAAATCGCCGCGTCGGGTTTGGCGCAACCAAGCTGGTGCGCGGCGACCGAGACCTTGAAGTGGTGCGACAGGCCGATCGCCTTCAGGTCGGCATTGCCGTTGGAAATGGAGCCGACCAGCACCCGGTCCTTCAGCCGCGACAGGCCCGGCAGCACGTCGTCGTAGGGAATCACCGCATTGCGTGCGGCGAAGAATTCGATCATCGCCTGCTCGACCTTGGCCGGGTCCTCGCCGGCCTGCTCGAACGCGGCCACCAGCCCGGCGCGACGCAGCGCGCCCAGGTCGAGCGCGAACGCCGGGTTCTGCGCCAGCAGCGCCATGCGCGCCTGACGCAGCTCGTCGATCGAGAAGCGGCGCGCCACCGCGGGCGCATTGGCGGCCAGCCAGGCATGCAGCGTTTGCTCGGCCTGCACGATCACCGGCGCGATCGGCCACAGAGTGTCGTCCAGGTCGAACAGAATGGCCTTGGGCCAGGCGCGGCGCGTCGTTGTCATCTGAAGCGGGGGAAGAGAAAGGTGGGCCAGCCAAGAATAGCGACGGCGGCGCTGAAAATCAATCCTGGCCCAGCGGTTACACCGTGATACAAGGGTAATGGCTCAGCAAGCTGACAAATCGACTAAAATGGCGGCTATTTGTCTTTCAGGCGCACTCGGCTTTGGCGCCTTTCCTGTCCGCATTGGAGAAAATATGAAAAGTACGTACCTGCGCGCCGGCGTTGCCGCGCTGGCATGCGCGCTGGGGCTGTCCGCTTGCGGCGGCAGCAGTGGCCAGCTGGCGCTGGGCGGCACCATCTATGGCCTGACCAAGGAACAGATCGTGCTGCAAAACAATGGCGCGCATGACTACACGATCACGCCGTCCATGCTGGGCGCGGGCAACACTTTCTATTTCCCGGACCTGATCGGCATCGACGAGGCGTACAAGGTGACCGTCAAGAGCTTCCCGTCCAACGTGACTGGCTGCACGGTCAACTACGGCACCGGCCGCTCGGCCTTCAACGTGACCAACATCCAGATCGTGTGCACGCTCAAGACCCACAAGCTGGGCGGCACCATCAGCAACCTGAAGGGCGATGGCCTGGTGCTGGTCAACGGCAGCGACAAGGTCACGGTGCCGGCGGGCGCAACGTCGTTCCAGATGACCGAGGTCGGCGAAGATCAGGCGTTCGGCATCACGGTACTGAGCAGCCCTGCCAACCAGAGCTGCGTCGCGAGCAACGCGAGCGGCATCATGGGTACCGCCGACAAGAACGACGTCGTGGTCACCTGCACCCCCTGACGCGGCCGAGCCACTTTCCTGGAGAAACAGTCAATGAAGTTCACTTCGATGCGCAGCCTGCTGGCACTGGGCCTGGCCCTGACCCTGACCGCCTGCGGCGGCGGCAAGGCGACCTATACCATTCCGGGCACCGTGAGCAACCTGCAGTACGGTCCGCTGGTGCTGACCAGCAACGGCATGGACGTCACGGTCAACCCGTCCTCCACCCTCGTGCCGCCGGTCTACGACTCGGCCAAGGTCCCCGCGGTCACCTTCGAGTTCCCCAAGCAGCTTGAATATGGCGACCAGTATCTGGTCACCGTCAAGCAGCAGCCGCCGCACCAGACTTGCGCCATTCCCAAGGGCTACGAGCAGGACACCGTCGGGCACCGGGCCACGATCAACGTCCCGGTCAACTGCCTCCTGCAGTCGCATGCGGTTGGGGGTACGGTATCGGGACTGACCGCGACCGGCCTGGTGCTGGTCAATGGCGGCGGTACCCTGCCCCTGGCGTCGGGCACAACCGAATTCACCTTCCCCAACCCGGTGATCTACGGCCAGACCTACGGCGTGACCGTGCTGTCGAACCCGACCGGCCTGTTCTGCAGCGTGAACAACGGCGCCGGCACCATGCAGGACGCGGATGTGGCCAACATTACGGTCACCTGCGTGCCGTCGGCCTGATATTCAGTTGCGTGATGGAGAGCATTCTAAAAGGAAATTGGACGAATATGCTGTAGCGCAGCATACTGCACCTGTCTCCTCCAACTCTCCTCAGAAAAGAATTGGATTTAAGCCCGCCTCCCGGCGGGCTTTTTTTTATCTGCGCCCGGTACGGTGGGCAGCTTGGCTGCCCGCCCTGCGCTCAGAGGTTGGCCAGCGCGACGTATTGTTCCAGGCTCACGGCCTCGGGACGGGCGCCGGGGTCGATTCCGGCTTCGATTAGCTGCGCCTCGGTGAACATGCCGGCCACGCAGTTGCGGATCACCTTGCGGCGCTGCGAGAACGCCTTCTGCACGACGCTTTCCAGCCGCGCGCCGTCCACGGCCAGCGGCTGGCGGTGCGGGATCATGCGCACGATCGCGGAATCAACCTGCGGCGGCGGGTCGAAGGCGGTCGGCGGCACCACGAACAGCAGCTCCATGTCGTAGCGCCATTGCAGCATCACCGACAGCCGCGAGTAGGCCTTGGTGCCCGGCTCGGCCACCATGCGCTCGACCACTTCCTTTTGCAGCATGAAGTGCTGGTCCTCGACCTGCTGCGCATACTGCGCCAGGTGGAACAGCAGCGGGCTCGAGATGTTGTACGGCAGGTTGCCGACCACGCGCAGCTTCTGCCCCTCGGGCACCGGGATCGATCCGAAATCGAACTTGAGCGCGTCGCCCGCATGCACCGTCAGGCGCTCGCGCGGGTAGGTTTTCTCCAGCCGCGCCACCAGGTCGCGGTCCAGCTCGACCACGTGCATGTGGTCCAGGGATTTGAGCAGCAGCGCGGTCATCGCCGCCAGGCCCGGGCCGATCTCGACCATCACCTCGCCACGGCGTGGCGCAATCGCGTCGATGATGTTGTGCAGGACGTGGTCGTCCGTCAAAAAGTTCTGGCCGAAGCGCTTGCGGGCGACGTGTTTCATGCTTGTTGTGTTTTTCTGAGAATCAGGGATGGGCGCGGCGTGCCTGCACCATGTGCATGGCCACGCGCACTGCTTCTTCCATGCTGCCGCAGTCGGCCAGGCCCAGGCCGCGCGCGGCCAGGTCGAGCGCCGTGCCGTGGTCCACCGAGGTGCGGATCAGCGGCAGGCCGAGCGTGATGTTGACCCCGCGTCCAAACGTGGCGTGCTTGAGCACCGGCAGGCCCTGGTCGTGGTACATCGCCAGCACGCAGTCGGCGTCCTTCAGGTACTTTTGCTGGAACAGCGTGTCGGCCGGGAACGGGCCGCGGGCATCGATGCCGCGCGCCTGCGCCGCCTTGAGCGCCGGTTCGATCACGTCGATCTCTTCGCGCCCCAGGTAGCCGTTTTCGCCCGCATGCGGGTTCAGGCCGGTGACCAGGATGCTGGGCGCGGCGATGCCGAACTTGGTCTTGAGGTCGTGGTCGATGATGTCCAGCACCTGCGCCAGCGTGTCCTGCGTGATCGCGCCCGGCACGTCCTTGAGCGGCAGGTGGGTGGTGGCCAGCGCCACGCGCAGGTAGGGCTGGTGCTCGCCGGGCGAGCCGGCCAGCATCATCACGACCTTGGGGGTATGGGTTTTCTCGGCCAGGTACTCGGTGTGGCCCGAGAACGGCACGCCGGCGTCGTTGATCGTGCTCTTTTGCAGGGGCGCGGTGACGATCGCGTCGAACCAGCCCGCCGCGACGCCTTCGATGGCGGCGTCGAGGATGTCGAGCACCGCGCGCCCGTTGGCGGCATTGAGCGTGCCCGGCACCACGTGCTCGGCCAGCGGCACGTCCACCACGGTGATGCGCTCGGGGCCGAAGTGCGGCAGGCCGCTGTAGCGCAGCGCCTGCAGCGACACGGCCGACAGCCGGATCGCCGGGTCGATGGCGCCTGCCGTCATCGCCAGGAAGGCGGCATCGCCAACCAGCACGCAGTTGGCTTGCGCGCGCAGCGCCCACGCCGCGCGGATCGAGATTTCAGGCCCGATCCCGGCCGGCTCGCCGGTCGTGATCGCGAGCGTCGGACGGCGCGCCACTGCGTTCATCGGATCACTTGTCCTCGCGGAACTCGACGTAGGCGCGGTCGCGCACTTCGCGCGCCCAGTCCTCGGTCGCTTCCTGCAGCTTGCGCTCGTGGATGACCTGGCGCGCCACGCTGCGTTCCTTTTCCTTGGACAGGTCTTCGGTCTTGCGCTCGATGACCTGGATCAGGTGGAAGCCGAACGGGCTCTGCACCACGCCCGAGATTTCACCCGGCTTGAGCTGGTTCATCGGGTTCTCGAACTCGGGCACCGTATCGCCCGCGGCCAGCCAGCCCAGGTCGCCGCCCTTGGCCGCCGAGCCGTCCTGCGAGTACTGCTTGGCCAGCTCCTCGAAGGTGGCGGCCTTGTTGTCGATCTTTTCCTTCAGCTCCAGCAGCTTGCGCTTGACCTCGGCTTCGGTCATGGTCGGCGTCACCTTCATCAGGATGTGGCGCGCGTGGGTCTGGGTTTCCTCGGCTGCCTTGGCGTCCTTGTTGTCGGCCGGCTTGCGCTGGTCCACCAGCTTGATGATGTGGAAACCCGTGCTGGACTTGATGACCGGCGTGGTCTGGCCCGGCTTGAGCTTGCGCAGTTCATTGGTGAACAGCGGCGGCAGGCGGTCCGGGTCGCGCCAGCCGATCTCGCCGCCCTTGAGCGCGTCCGGCGCGTCCGAATACGTGGCGGCCATCTTGGCGAAGTCGGCGCCGGTGCGCAGCTGGCGCATCACCTCGTCGGCGCGCGCCTTGCGGGCGGCGATCTGCTCGGGCGAGGCGTTCTGCGGGATGCCGACCAGGATCTGCGAGATGTTCATCTCGACCTTGTCGGCGGCGGCTGCCTTCTCGGCGGCCAGGTAGGTGTCGATCTCGGCCTCGGAGACCTGGATCTTGGCGTCCACCTCGTGGTCGCGCAGGCGCTGCAGCATGATCTCGTTGCGGATCTCTTCGCGGAACTGGTTGAAGGGCAGGCCCTCCTTTTCCATCTGGTTGCGCATGTCCTGCACCGACAGCTTCTGGTTCTCGGCGATGCGCGCGATGGCACGGTCGAGCTCGATGTCGGCGACCTTGACGCCGTATTCCTTGGCCAGCTGGATCTGGGCGCGTTCGACGATCATCGCCTCCACCACCTGGCGCTGCAGGTCGGCCAGGTCGGGCACCTGGGCGCCCTGCGCGCGCATGCGCTGCACCACCTGGTCCACGCGGCCTTTCACCTCGTTTTTGGTGATCACGTCGTCATTGACCACCACGTAGATCGAATCGATCACCTTGGCGTCGGCGGACGCCGGCGGCAAAAAGCCGCCGGTGCTGGCCTTCGGGGCCGCGTCCGTCTTGGCGGCCTGGGCATGCGCGGAACCGGCGGCGAGCGCACACAGCAGCGCCGCTGCGAGCGAGATCTGTTGCAAACGGGTAGTACGCATCATCTGGGAAGCACTCATTTCAGGTTGATCCATTGCTCACCGGTCAGGGGCGGCCGACGTTCGTGTTCAGCCGGGTGTAGCCGGGGATGCTCTTGTTAAACGATTCCAGCGGGTTGCCGAAACCGAGGCGCGACAGTCCGTTCAGCTCGATCTGGAAGAAGATCGGCGTCGAGGTGGTCTGGGCCGCCGTCACGAAGCGCGAGGCGCCGAACCGGAACACCCAGCAATCGGCCTTGTACTCCAGGCCGACCAGGCTTTCGAGCAGCTTCTTGTCCTTCAGCGAATAACTGACCCGGCCCACGCCATACCAGCGCGCCGACAGCGGCCACTGGCCCGACAGGTCGGCGTTGCGGAAGCTGTCACGCTGGTAACGGTACTCGGCGTTGACCACCTTCATCGGGGCCGGCTGCCATTGCAAGCCAGCGTTCGAGCTGTACAGGCTGTGGCCCTGGGCGTCGTATTGTACCCCGGTATCGAAGTTCCAGTGATCGGAAATGCGCCCGCCGGCGGCAAACAGCGCGTCCGACCGGCTCTGGTTCTTCGCATCGTTGGCGGTCAGGGTCACGCGCGGGTTGCTGAAGTAATAGCGGGTGCCCACCGCCACGCGCAGGCGCTCGGCGCCGTTGCTCTCGATGAAGCGCGACACCACGGCGGCGGTCAGCTGATTGGCGTCCGACACGCGGTCGGCGCCGACGAAGCGGTTTTCGGTGAACAGCTGGGCGTAGTTGAAGCCGGCAATGGCCGTGTCGAAGTTCGGGATCTGGGTCTGGTCGCGGAACGGCGTGCGCACGTAGAACAGGCGCGGCTCGAGCGTCTGGGTGGCGGGGCGGCCGAACAGGCTGGCCTCGCGCTCGAAGATCAGGCCGCTGTCGAGCGAGAAGGTCGGCACCGCGCGGTCCTGTTCATTGGGCGCGGGGCGGCCGAACTGGTCCTTGTTATCGGTCAGGTCGTACTTGGTCGCGTGCAGCATCAGCTTGGGCGTGATGAAGTAGCCCGGGCGCACGAACGGCAGGCTGACCTGCGGCACGAACACGAAACGGTTGCCCTGCACGATGTCGCCCGGCTGCGAGAAGCGCGTCGCCTCGGCATCGACTGCCCAGTCGAACCCGCCCAGCACGTCGTAGCGGCCGGCGTGGAAGTTCAGCTGCGGCAGCCGGTCATACGGGCGCGGCACGAACAGCGCCGGGTTGCCGGTCGGGCCGATCGCGGCCGGGTCCTGCAGCACCTGGTAGTTCTGCACGCGCGCCGACAGGCTCCAGTACTGGGTGCCGTAATCGGTGCGCAGCTCGCGCAGCAGCTGGCGCTCGGCCGACGCGGCCACCGTGCGCGAGAAGTCGCTGGGGTAGTTGTCGTCCGAGGCCGCATGCACGGTCCAGCCGTAGGTCCAGCCCGGCGCGACGGTCTGGTTGTGCAGCGACTGCACCAGCCAGCGGTTGCGGTGGCGGATGCGGTCGTTGGGCAGCCCCTCGACGTGGGTCTCGCCGCTGTACGGGCCACGGTCGGTCAGCCCAAGGTAGCGGAAGGTGGCGCCCAGCTGCACGCCGCGGTTGAAGATCACGCGCGGGAACAGCGTCAGGTCGCGGTTGGGCGCGATGTTGACGTAGTACGGCACCATCAGCTCCGCGTTGCCCTTGGAGCCAGCGCCGATCGACGGCGGCAGCCAGCCGGAGCGGCGCGCGCCCGACAGCGAGAACGACAGCGCCGGGGTGCCGATGATCGGCACGCCCTTGAAGTAGATGACCGTGTTGGCGGCGGTGCCGACGTCGCGGCCCTGGTCCAGGCGCAGCTTGGACGACTTGAGGTACCAGTCGGGGTCCGGCCCCTCGCAGGTGCTGTAGGTGCCATCCGAGACCACGCCGACTTCCTCCGACAGGAAATCGATGCGGTTGGCGCGGCCCTGCGCGTTATTCAGCTGCATGTGGTACTGGGGATTGAGCACCCAGCCCTTGCCGGTCTCCAGATTGAGCTGCAGCGCGTCGCCCTTGTAGCGGTCGCCGAAGCGCCACATCGTGACATGGCCCTGCGCGGTCACTTCGTCCTCGACCCGCATGTAGCAGGCGGTGTCGGCAGTCATGCCGGTGCCGTCGCGGGTGATCTCGACGTTGCTCTTTAAATTCAGTTCGCGGTCCGGGCGGCCGGTGATTTCCTCGGCGCGGATCGTGACCGGCTGATCCTGTTCATCGGTGCTTGGCGGCTGGGCGCTTGGGGCCGTTTGTGCGTGCAGCGGCCCCGTGGCCACGGTGACGAGCGCGGTCAGCGCGAAGGCGCCTTTGCGCGAAGGTGGAAGGGCCGAAAACCAGCTCATGAAACGACTTGTTGCACCATAAACAGGCGATTTTTTGGATTGAATCCCTTATTATATGGGAACTTCACAATCAACCGGATTCCCCAGCCCGCTTCATGTCTTCTCTGTCTCAAAATTCCCCCACTTCCGCTGAAAAAGATGCGCGCCTGGCCCTCCTGACCGAGTGGCTGGCGGGCCTCGGCCTGGTGGACGCGGGCTCGCGGCGCCCGGCTTCTTCCGATGCGAGCTTTCGCCGCTACTTCCGGCTGGACGTGCTCGAGCCCATGCGTGACAAGCTGGGCGAAACCCTGATCGCGATGGACGCACCGCCCGAGCGCGAGAACGTGCCGGCCTTCATCCACGTGGACGGCCTGTTGATGGCCGCCGGCGTGACCGTGCCGGCGATCGTGGCGCGCGACGTGGAGCGCGGCTTTTTGCTGCTGTCGGACCTGGGCACCACCACCTACCTGCAGCGACTGAACGCGGACAACGCGGCCTTCATGTACTCGGATGCGGTGGACGCGCTGCTCAAGTTCCAGCTGGCCAGCCAGCCGGGCGTGCTGCCGGAGTTCGACCGCGCGTTTGCCCTGCGCGAGATGAACCTGTTCCCGGAATGGTATGTCGGCAAGCACCTGGGCATCACCATGACGGATCAACAAAAAGCGCAGCTGGACCAGGTGTTCGACGCGATTTGCGCCAACGTGCTGGCCCAGCAACAGGTGTACATGCACCGTGACTACCACTCGCGCAACCTGATGTGGCTCGAACAAGGCAACCCCGGCGTGCTGGACTTCCAGGACGCGGTGTACGGCCCCGTCACCTACGACCTGGCTTCGCTGCTGCGCGACGCCTACATCCAGTGGGACGAGGAACTGGTGCTGGACTGGGTGGTGCGCTACTGGCAAAGCGCCAAGAAGCTGGGCCTGCCGGTGAACCCGGACATCGACGCCTTCTACCGCGACTTCGAATTCATGGGCCTGCAGCGCCACCTGAAAATCCTCGGCATCTTCTGCCGCCTGAACTACCGCGACGGCAAGACCATCTACATGGGCGACCTGCCGACCGTGATGGACTACGTGCGCAAGACCGCCAACCGCTACAAAGAACTCAAGCCGCTGCTGCGCCTGCTCGATACGTTCGAGGGCGAGGCGCCCAAGGTCGGCTACACCTTCTGAAGAATTCCCGATGAAAGCCATGATTCTGGCCGCCGGCCGCGGCGAGCGGATGCGCCCGCTGACCGACACCTGCCCCAAGCCGCTGCTCAAGGTGCGCGGCCGCCCGATGATCACCTGGCACGTGCTGAACCTGGTGCGCGCGGGGATCACGGACATCGTGATCAACCACTCGCACCTGGGCCACATGATCGAGGCCGAACTGGGCGACGGCAGCCGCTATGGCGCGCGCATCGTGTACTCGCACGAACCGACCCCGCTCGAATGGGCGGGCGGCATCGCCAATGCGCTGCCCCTGCTGGGCGACGAGCCCTTCCTCGCGGTGTCGGGCGACATCTACGCGCCCTACTTCGATTTCACCCTGGCGCTCGATGCGCTCAAGGACGCGGACGTGCTGGGCAACCCCTATCCGAAGGACGCACGCGACATCGCCTGGCTGTACCTGGCGCCGAACCCGTGGCATAACCCGAAAGGCGACTTCGCGCTGACGATGTTCGAGGTGGCCAACGAGGGCAGCCCGATGTGGAACTACGCCGGCATCGGCGTGTACCGCCCGGAGATGTTCGAGGCGATCAGTCCGGGCGACTTCGTCAAGTTCGGCGCGCTGGTGCGCAAGTACGTGGACCAGGGCCGGGTTGGCGGCGAGATCTACAACGGCCAATGGGTCAACGTGGGCGTGGCCAGCCAGCTCGAGGAGCTGAACGCGCCGTTTGCGAAGGCCGCGTCATGAAACAGTTCGCTGCTCGCCGCGCCCGCCTGGCCGCAGCGATGCAGCCGGGCGCGGTGGCCGTGCTGTTCACCGCGCCTGAAGCGCCGCGCAACGGCGACAGCGATTATCCCTACCGCCACGACAGCTACTTCTACTACCTGACCGGTTTTACCGAGCCGGAAAGCGCGCTCGTGATCGTGGCGGCGCAGGGCGACAAGCCGGCACGCTCGATCCTGTTCTGCCGCGAAAAGGACGTGCAGCGCGAGATCTGGGACGGCTTTCGCTACGGCCCGCCGGGCGCCAAAGACGCCTTCGGCCTGGACGAGGCATATGCAATCGGCGAGCTCGATGCGCAGATGGCGCGCCTGCTGGCCGACTGCCCGGCCGTGTGGTATCCGCTCGGGCGCGGCCTGCCGGTCGAGCAGCGCCTGGCCGGCTGGCTGGCCGCGGTGCGCGCGCAAGGCCGCAGCGGCATCACCGCGCCGCCGGCCGCGCACGACCTGCTGCCCGTGCTCGACGAGATGCGGCTGCACAAGGACGAGACCGAGCTGGCCACGATGCTGCGCGCCGGGACCATCTCTGGCAACGCCCATGCACGCGCGATGCGCGCCACGCGAGCCGGCATGTTCGAGTACGAGATCGAGGCCGAGCTGCTGCATGAATTCCGGCGCTGCGGCGCGCAGTTCCCGGCCTACACGCCCATCGTGGCCGCCGGCGCCAACGCCTGCGTGCTGCACTACATCGCCAACAACGCACAGGTTGCCGACGGCGATCTGGTGCTGATCGACGCCGGCTGCGAGCTGGACTCGTACGCGGCCGACATCACGCGCACCTACCCGGCCAACGGCCGCTTCTCGCCTGCGCAGCGCTCCCTGTACGAACTGGTGCTGGCCTCGCAGCAGGCTGCGCTCGATGCGGTCGCGCCTGGACGGCCGTACAGCGACATCCACGACGCGGCGGTGCGGGTGCTGGCGCAGGGCATGCTCGACCTGGGCCTGCTCGACAAGGCAAAGTACGGCAACGTGGACAACGTGGTGGCCGAGCGCGCGTACCAGCAGTTTTACATGCACGGCACCGGGCACTGGCTGGGACTGGACGTGCACGACGTGGGCCGCTACCGCGACACCACTCTGGAGGGCAAACCCTCGCGCAGCCTGCTGCCGGGGATGGTACTGACGGTGGAACCGGGCATCTATGTGCGCCCCACCCAAGGCGTGCCCGAGACATACTGGAACATCGGCATCCGGATCGAGGACGACGTGGTCGTGACCGACGCGGGCTGCCGCGTGCTGACCGGCGCCGCGCCCAAGCAGGTGGACGAGATTGAAGAACTGATGCGCAAACCATGATGAACGAAGAACTGCAAGTGGACGTCGCGGTCTGCGGCGCCGGCCCGGTGGGCATGGCGCTGGCCGCGCTGATGGCCAAGCGCGGCGTGCCCGGCAAGCGCATTGCGCTGGTCGATGCCAAGTCGCTGGGACAGGCGATCTCGGACCCGCGCTCGATCGCGCTGGCCTGGGGCAGCCGCCTGCTGCTGGAAGAACTGGGCGCGTGGCCGCTGCCGGCCACCGCGATCCACCAGATCCACGTGAGCCGGCGCGGGCGCCTGGGGCGCAGCCTGATGGACCGTGCCGAGCACAAGCTGGCCGCGCTGGGCTACGTGGCGCGCTACGGCGACGTGGTCGATGCGCTGGCGCGCGCCTGCGAACGCGCCGGCGTGACCGTGATCCGGCCGGCACGCGTGGTGGGCGTGGACGAACAGAGCGACCGCGTCACGCTCACGCTCGACGACGGCCGCACGATTCGCGCGCTGGTGGCGGTGCAGGCCGAGGGCGGCATCTTCGGCCAGCAGCAGGACCGCTCGATCAAGCGCGACTACGGGCAGACCGGCGTGATCGCGCGCATCACCGCGAGCAACCCGATTCCCCATCGCGCCTTCGAGCGCTTCACCGAGGAAGGGCCGCTGGCCCTGCTGCCGCAGGACGGCGCCGACGGCCACCAGTACGCGCTGGTGTGGTGCGTCAAGCCCGAGCGCGCGGCGCAGCTGCTGGAGCTGGACGATGCGCACTTCCTGGCGCAGTTGGGCGACGCCTTCGGCTCGCGCCTGGGGCGATTTACCGCCGCATCGACGCGAGTGGCCTATCCGCTGGGGCTGAACGCAGACGCGCGCGCCACCGCGCGCACGGTCGCGGTGGGCAATGCGGCGCAAACGCTGCATCCGGTGGCGGGACAGGGCATGAACCTGGGCCTGCGCGACGCCGCGGTGCTGGCGCGCGTGCTGGCCACTGAAGGAGCGGGCCCGCATGCGGTCCAGCGCTTCGTGGACGAGCGCCAGCATGACCGGCGCCTGACCATCAGCGTGACCGATGCGATGGCGCGCATCTTCACCGACACCGGGCCACTGCAGTCGCTGTTCGGGTTGTCGCTGGCGGTGCTGGACACCGTCAAGCCGGCGCGCATGCTGCTGGCCGAGCTGATGATGTTCGGCCACCGCGGCGGGCGCGTGCCGCGCTACACGCAACAGTCATAACCTGCGGCTTAAAGACCGTCGTCCCTGCGGAGGCGGGGACCCATACTGAGCGTCCCCTCACGCTGTCTATGGGTTCCCGCCTGCGCGGGAACGACGTGCATAGGCTGCGGCTTAACCCGACGCCTCGGACCTGATCATCTCCACCAGTTCGCGCGCATACGCCGGCAGCGCCTCGAGCTTCTGCACCACGATGCTGCGCTCGCGCACGGCCCAGTCATCGGACAGATCCACCAGCGCCAGTTTCATCGTCTGGCTGTGGCGCCGCGCCGCGGACTGCGGCAGGATACCGATGCCCACGTTCGCCTCCACCATGCGGCACATCGCATCGAAGCCGCGCACCTGGATGCGCAGGTTCAGGCGGTCGCCGCTGTCCGTCACCACCCGGTTCAGGAAGTGCTGCAGCGTGCTGCCCTCGTGCAGGCCGATGTGGGGATATTCCAGCGTCTCGGCAAAGCCGATGCTGCCGGCCTGCGCCAGCGGATGATCCGCGGCCGTGGCCAGCACCAGCCGGTCGGTGGAAAAGTTGATGATCTCCAGCCCCTGCCCCTGCACCGCGCCGGCGGCAACGCCGATGTCGGCAGTGCCTTCCTGCACGCCGCGCACGATGTCGTGGTTCAGCCGCTCTTCCAGCGCCACGTTCACCTGCGGGTGCGACGCGAGGAAGGTGCCGAGCACGTGCGGCATGAATTCCGTCACCGCGGTCGTATTGGCGAAGATGCGGATATGACCCTTGATGCCGTTGTTGTACTGCTGCATGTCGCTCTTGAGCAGCTCGACCTGCTGCATGAAGCGCTGCGCGTGCGCCAGCAGTGTCTCGCCGGCCGGCGACAGGCTCACGCCCTTGTTCTCGCGATACAGCAGGCGCATGCCGAAGCGCGATTCGAGCTCCTTGATCCGGTTGCTGGCGGCCGCCAGCGACAAGTGCATCCGTTCCGCCGCGCGGGTCAGGCTCTTTAGTTCTGCGACGAAGATGAACAGGCGCAGGTCGGTCAAGTCGAAAAGCATGTGCGCGTTTCCTTATTTCACTCAGGCATTCTAGCCCAAGCGCCTTGCCTACGCCGAAACCGTAGCCCCCCTTCCAAAAGCACAGATTGTGCGTTCCGGGTGTCCGGCCCACACTGGCCACCTTGTTACTGATGACCCTGACATCCATGACTGCTGACGCCCTCGACAATTCCTTACTGCAACAATGGGTCGGCAAGACCGAGACGCTCGAAACCCGGGTCGGCGCCACGACCGCCAACGCGATGGCCGCCACGCTCGACCGTAGCGACACGTTCAAGGATGGCGACGCCTTGCCGCCGCTGTGGCACTGGGCCTATTTCTGGTCCGCCGCGCCGCAATCGGAGATCGGTCCGGACGGCCACCCGAGGCGTGGCGGCTTTTTGCCGCCGGTGCCGCTGCCGCGCCGCATGTGGGCCGGCGGCCGCCTGAGCTTTGCCGAACCGCTGCCGGTCGAAGGCGTGGCCGCGCGCACCTCGCAGGTGATGAGCGTGACGCCCAAGAGCGGCGCAAGCGGCAGCCTGGTGTTCGTCACCGTGAAGCACGAGCTGGCGCATGCGGGCCGCGTGTGCGTGACCGAGGAACACGACATCGTCTACCGTCCGCTGCCCACGCCCGGCGCGGCGGCCCCGGCCCCGAAGATGGCCCCGCTTGACGCCGCCTGGTCGCGCATTGTCACGCCCGACCCGGTGCTGCTGTTCCGCTACTCGGCGCTCACATTCAACGGCCACCGCATTCACTACGACCGCAGCTATGTGACCAAGGTCGAGGGCTATCCCGGCCTGATCGTGCACGGCCCTCTGATCGCCACCCTGCTGGCCGACCTGCTGCGCCGGCACATGCCAGATGCGCGCATGGCCACCTTCTCGTTCCGCGCGGTCGGCTCGCTGTTCGACATCGAGCCCTTCACCCTGTGCGGCCGGCCCGACGCCGATGGCCGCACCGTGCACCTGTGGGCCCAGAACATGCGCGGCGAGCTCGCCATGCAGGCCGAGGCCACGCTGGCCTGACGCGCCAGACCAAGAATAACTTCCGGAGACACCAATGCATCACCACGACAACTACGAAGACATCCGCGACGCGGTGCGCGCCCTGTGCGGCGAATTCTCGGCCGAGTACTTCCGCAAGATCGACGAGGAGCGCGGCTACCCCGAGGCGTTCGTCAACGCGCTGACCCAGGCCGGCTGGCTGGCGGCGCTCATCCCGCAGGAGTACGGCGGCTCGGGCCTGGGGCTCACCGAAGCCTCGGTCATCATGGAAGAGATCAACCGCGCCGGCGGCAACTCGGGCGCCTGCCACGGCCAGATGTACAACATGGGCACGCTGCTGCGCCACGGCTCGAAGGAGCAGAAGGAACGCTACCTGCCCCAGATCGCCAGCGGCGCGCTGCGCCTGCAGTCGATGGCCGTGACCGAGCCGACCACCGGCACCGACACCACCAAGATCAAGACCACGGCCGTGCGCAAGGGCGACCGCTACGTCATCAACGGCCAGAAGGTGTGGATCTCGCGCGTGCAGCACTCGGACCTGATGATCCTGCTGGCGCGCACCACGCCGCTGTCGGACGTGACCAAAAAGTCGGAAGGCATGTCGATCTTCATCGTGGACCTGAAGGAAGCGATCGGCAAGGGCTTGACCGTGCAGCCGATCCTGAACATGGTCAACCACGAGACCAACGAGCTGTTCTTCGAGAACCTGGAGATCCCGGCCGAGAACCTGATCGGCGAAGAAGGCAAGGGCTTCAAGTACATCCTCGACGGCCTGAACGCGGAGCGCACCCTGATCGCGGCCGAATGCATCGGCGACGGCTACTGGTTCATCGACAAGGTGACCAAATACGTGAAGGAGCGCGAGGTGTTCGGTCGCCCGATCGGCCAGAACCAGGGCGTGCAGTTCCCGATCGCGAAAGCCTGGGTGAACGTGGAAGCGGCCAGCCTGATGCGCTACAAGGCGGCCAGCCTGTTCGACGCCCACAAGAACTGCGGCGCCGAGGCCAACATGGCCAAGATGCTGGCGGCGGACGCGTCGTGGGAGGCGGCCAACGCCTGCCTGCAGTTCCACGGCGGCTTCGGCTTCGCCTGCGAGTACGACGTCGAGCGCAAATTCCGCGAGACGCGCCTGTACCAGGTTGCGCCGATCTCGACCAACCTGATCCTCGCGTATATCGGCGAGCACGTGCTCGGCATGCCGCGCTCGTTCTGAGGAGACCCGTCATGCGACCACTGGATGGAATCACCGTCATCACGCTGGAACACGCGATCGCCGCGCCGTTCTGCACGCGCCAGCTGGCCGACCTCGGCGCGCGCGTCATCAAGGTCGAGCGGCCGGGCGTGGGCGACTTCGCCCGCGCCTACGACCAGCGCGCACGCGGCCTGGCCTCGCACTTCGTATGGACCAACCGCTCCAAGGAGAGCCTGACGCTGGACGTCAAGCACGAACAGGCACAGGCCATCCTCGGCAAGCTGCTCGAAGGCGCCGACGTGCTGGTGCAGAACCTGGCGCCGGGCGCGGCCGCGCGCCTTGGCCTGTCGTACGAAGCCCTGCGCGAGCGCTTTCCGCGCCTGATCGTCTGCAATATCTCGGGCTATGGCTCGGACGGTCCATACCGCGACAAGAAGGCTTACGACCTGCTGATCCAGAGCGAGGCCGGGTTCCTGTCGATCACCGGCACGGCCGACGAGATGGCCAAGGCCGGCTGCTCGATCGCCGACATCTCGGCCGGCATGTACGCGTACTCGAACATCCTGGCGGCGCTGATCCAGCGCGGCAGAACGGGCCAGGGTTGCGAGATCGACGTGTCGATGTTGGAGTGCATGGCGGAGTGGATGAACTACCCGCTCTACTACAGCATGGACGGCGCCTCGCCGCCGCCACGCGCGGGCGCGGCGCACGCGACCATCTACCCGTACGGGCCTTTCCCGGTTGGCGATGGGCGCATCGTGATGCTGGGGCTGCAGAACGAGCGCGAATGGGGGCTGTTCTGCGCCAAGGTTCTGCTGCAGCCGGAGCTGGCGACCGACCCGCGCTTCAATTCGAACTCGGCGCGCAACGCCTCGCGCGACGCACTGCGCGCAATCATCAACGAAACCTTCGCCAGCTTGAGCGCCGAACAGCTGATCGAGCGCCTCGACGCGGCCCAGATCGCAAACGCGCACGTGAACACGATGCACGACATCTGGGACCACCCGCAGCTCAAGGCGCGCAATCGCTGGGCCGAAGTGGATTCGCCCGCCGGCCCCCTGCCGGCGCTGGTGCCGCCCGGCGTGCCCAATACCTGGAGCGCGCGCATGGATCCGATTCCGGCGCTGGGGGCGAACACGCAGGCGATCCTGGCGGAGCTGGGGTACGAGGACAAGGACATTGCCGCGCTGCGCGAGCAGATGGCAATTTAGCCCAGTCACTAGCCCCAACACGTCGTCCCGGCGCAGGCCGGGACCCATGCTGAGGTTGCAGGTACGCGGCACACGCTTGCTGCCACTCGCGCTCAGCATGGATCCCGGCCTTCGCCGGGATGACGGTCTTGAGGGTTGGGGCTGACGGAAAAGCAGCGAAAGAGAACACGAGGAGACATTTGGATGCATGACGACCACCCAAGCCTGACGCTGGCCACCTTCGCCGCCGGCCTGCGCTTCGAAGACATTCCCGCGCCGGTGATCCGGCGCGCCGAAGACCTGTTCCTGGACTGGTTCGGTTCCGCGCTGGCGGGCAAGACCGGCAAACCGGTGCAGATCATCGAATCGTTCGCGCGCCGCATGGGGCCGCAGGACGGCCCGTCCGAAGTGCTGGCCTTGCGCCGCAAGACCAGCCCGCTGTTCGCCGCAATGGTCAACGCCGCCGCGTCGCACTACGTGGAGCAGGACGATGTGCACAATGGCTCGGTGTTCCACCCCGCGACCGTGGTGTTCCCGGTGGCGCTGGCGGTCGCGCAATCGCTTGGCGCCAGCGGGCGCGAGCTGCTGGCCGCTTGTGTCGCCGGCTACGAGGTCGGCATCCGCGTCGGCGAATTCCTCGGCCGCTCGCACTACAAGATCTTCCATACCACCGGCACCGCCGGCAGCCTTGCCGCCGCTGCCACCGTCGGCTGCCTGCTCAAGCTCACGCCCGAGCAGATGCTGCATGCCTTCGGTTCGGCCGGCACGCAGGCAGCGGGACTGTGGGAATTCCTGCGCGACGCCGCCGACTCCAAACAGCTGCACACGGCGCACGCGGCAAGCACCGGCCTGATGGCGGCCTACATCGCCAGCGAAGGCTTCACCGGCGCGCGCCGCATACTGGAAGGCGCACAGGGCATGGGCGCCGGCATGTCGCGCGACGCGGACCCGGCAAAGCTGGTCGCGGGCCTGGGCCAGCGCTGGGCGCTGGCGGAAACCTCGTTCAAGTTCCACGCCTCGTGCCGCCACACGCATCCCGCGGCCGACGCACTGCTGCAGGTGCTGGCCGCGCACGGCTTGAAGGCGGAGGATGTCGCGCAGGTGACCACCCGCGTGCACCAGGGCGCAATCGACGTGCTCGGGCCGGTGGTCGATCCGAAGACCGTGCACCAGGCGAAGTTCTCGATGGGGACCGTGCTTGGCCTGGCCGCCGTGTTCGGCAATGCGGGGCTGAAGGAGTTCGACGAGTCGTTCCGCGACCCGCGCGTGATCGCGTTCCGCGACAAGGTGGAGATGGTGCTGGACGAGGAAGTGGACAACGCCTACCCGGCGCGCTGGATCGGCAAGGTCACCGTGCGCACCGTCGATGGCCGCAGCTTCGATGGCCGCGTGGACGAGCCGAAGGGCGACCCGGGCAACACGCTGTCGCGCGAAGAGCTTGAAGCGAAGGCGCTGCGCCTGGCGCAGTTCTCGGACGCTGCCAGCCCTGCCGAATTGCGCGCCGTCTTTGCGCGCATCTGGGACCTGGAGCACTGCGACCGGATCGACACCTTGCTGGCCGCGCGCTGATCCATGCTGTCGCGTTCCTATCTCTTCGTGCCCGGCCACCGGCCGGACCGCTTCGACAAGGCCTGCGCGGCCGGCGCCGACCAGGTGATCATCGACCTGGAGGACGCGGTGCCGCCTGCGGACAAGGTGGCGGCGCGCGCGGCGCTGGCCGCCTGGCTGTCGCCCGAGCGCCAGGTACTGGTGCGCATCAATGGCGCCGAGAGCGAATGGTTCGAGGACGACCTGACCCTGTGCGCCATGCCTGGCGTGGCGGGCGTCGTTCTGCCCAAGGCCGAGCGGGCGGCCGACCTGGCCACGCTCGCCGCGGCCGGCGCCCCGGCCATCCTGCCGCTGGTCGAAACTGCTCTCGGGCTGTGGAACTGCTCGGTGCTGGCGCGCATGGAGCGCGTCGAGCGGCTGGTGTTCGGCGCGATCGATTTCTGCCTTGACCTGGGCATCCAGGAAGGGCACGAACAACTGCTGTACGCGCGCTCGCAGCTGGTGCTGGCTTCGCGTGTGGCGGGCATTGCGGCGCCGGTGGATGGCGTGACGACCGCGTTCGACGACCCGGGCCTGGTGCGTGCGGACACGCTGCGCGCGCGCGGCCTTGGCTTCGGCGCCAAGCTGTGCATCCACCCAAAGCAGGTGGACACCGTCAACGACGCCTTCGTCGCCACGGCCGGGGAGCTGGCCTGGGCCGCGCGCGTGCTGGCGGCGAACGAGTCGGCGCGCGGCGCCGCAGTGGCGGTGGACGGCCGGATGGTCGACCGCCCCGTGGTGCGCATTGCGCAGCAAATGCTGGACGAAGCGCGGCGCCGCGGCCGCGCATGACACGACACATCGCGTGCCGATGCGGCGTCGCACGCGATTCATACAAAGCCGCAGACCTTACAACCATTTGGAGACATCGTATGAAATTCAAGCCAATGCATGCGGCGCTGCTTGCCGCCGCCCTCGTCAGCACCAGCGCCTTCGCGCAGGAGCCGATCGTCATCAAGTTCAGCCACGTGGTCGCCAACGACACCCCGAAGGGCCAGGGCGCGCTCAAGTTCAAGGAGCTCGCCGAGAAGGCGACCCGTGGCCGGGTGAAAGTGGAGGTGTACCCGAACAGCACGCTGTACAAGGACAAGGAAGAGATCGACGCGCTGCAGATGGGCTCCGTGCAGATGCTGGCGCCGTCGCTGGCCAAGTTCGGCCCGCTCGGCGTGAAGGAGTTCGAAGCGTTCGATATGCCGTTCATCTTCCCCGACAAGCAGGCGCTGTACCGCGTGACCTCGGGCCCGGTGGGCAAGTGGTTCTTCAACAAGCTCGAAGCCAAGGGCATCCACGGCCTGGCCTATTGGGATAACGGCTTCAAGGACATGACCGCCAACAAGCCGCTGCGCGTGCCGGCGGACTTTCGCGGCATGAAGATGCGCATCCAGTCGTCCAAGGTGCTCGACGCGCAGTTCCGCGCGCTGGGCGCCAATCCGCAGGTGATGGCCTTCTCCGAGGTGTACCAGGCGCTGCAGACCGGCGTGGTGGACGGCACCGAGAACACGCCGTCGAACATCTTCACCCAGAAGACCCACGAGGTGCAGAAGCACATGACGATCTCGGACCACGGCTACATCGGCTACGCGGTCATCGTGAACAAGAACTTCTGGGACAAGCTGCCGGGCGATATCCGCACCGAGCTCGAAGGCGCACTGAAGGAGGCGACCGCCTACACCAACCGAATCGCCAGCGAGGAAAACGAGCAGGCGGTGGAGGGGATCAGGAAGGCGGGCAAGACCACCGTCTACACGCTCACGCCGGCCGAGAAGGCGCAGTGGCGCACGGCGATGGCGCCGGTGTACAAGCAGATGGAGGGACGTGTGGGCAAGGAGGCGTTGCAGGCGATCGAGAAGGCGGTGGCGGGCAAGTAAGCCGCCGGCCCCAGCACGTCGTCCCGGCGAAGGCCGGGACCCATGCTGAGTTTGCGACTTCGGATAGTCAGCATGGATCCCGGCGTGCGCCGGGATGACGGTTTTGAGGGTGGTGGGCTATTCGACGGCTTTTACCATCGACTCGATCACCTTCTTGGCGTCGCCAAACACCATCATCGTGTTCGGCTGGTAGAACAGCTCGTTGTCCAGCCCCGCGTAGCCCGAGGCCATCGAGCGCTTGTTCACGATGATGCTCTTGGCCTTGTACGCCTCCAGGATCGGCATGCCGGCGATCGGCGATTTCGGGTCCTTGGCCGCCGGGTTCACCACGTCGTTGGCGCCCAGGATCAGCGCCACGTCGGTCTGGCTGAATTCGCTGTTGATGTCCTCCATCTCGACCACCTGGTCGTACGGCACCTCGGCCTCGGCCAGCAGCACGTTCATGTGCCCCGGCATGCGCCCGGCCACGGGGTGGATCGCGTAGCGCACCGTCACGCCGTGCTCGGTCAGCTTGTCCACCAGCTCCTTCACCGCGTGCTGCGCGCGCGCCACCGCCAGGCCATAGCCCGGCACAATGATCACCGACTCGGCGTTCTGCAGCAGGAAGGCCGCATCCTCGGGCGAGCCGGACTTGACCGGGCGCTGCTCCTTGGCGCCGCCAGTATCGGCCGCTGCCGCGTCGCCGCCAAAGCCGCCCAGGATCACGTTGAAGAACGAGCGGTTCATCGCCTTGCACATGATGTACGACAGGATCGCGCCGCTTGATCCGACCAGCGAGCCGGCGATGATCAGCATGGCGTTATTGAGCGAAAAGCCGATGCCCGCCGCCGCCCAGCCCGAGTAGCTGTTGAGCATCGAGACCACCACCGGCATGTCGGCGCCGCCGATCGGGATGATGATGAGCACACCGAGCAGGAACGACAGTGCGGCCATGAGGATGTACGGCGTCCAGTGCACGCCGCCCGCGTCGGCAAAGCAGAACATCAGGCCCAGCGCGATGATGGCAATGGCCAGCGCCAGGTTGAGCATGTGCTGGCCGGCGAAGCGCACCGGCGCGCCCTGGAACAGGCGGAATTTGTATTTTCCCGACAGCTTGCCGAACGCGATCACCGAACCGGAGAACGTCACCGCGCCCACAAAGGTGCCGATGAAAAGCTCGAGCTTGTTGCCGAACGGGAGAACGCCGTTGCGCTCGACGATGTTGAAGGCCCACGGCTCGGACACCGCGGCGATCGCGATGCACACCGCGGCCAGGCCGATCAGCGAGTGCATGGCCGCAACCAGCTCCGGCATCTTGGTCATCTCGACCTTTTTCGCGGCGTAGGCGCCGATCGCGCCGCCCACCACCACGCCCAGCAGCACCAGGCCAAAGCCCATGCCGCCCTGCGCCAGCTGCTCGCGCAGCTTCATCATCAGCGCGATGGTGGTGACGGCGGCGATGGCCATGCCGCTCATGCCGAACACGTTGCCCAGGCGCGCCGTGGCGGGCGAGGACAGGCCCTTGAGCGCCTGGATGAAGCACACCGACGCGACCAGGTACAGCAGGGTGACCATGTTCATGCTGATCGCGCTCATGCCATCTCCTCCTTGGCTTTGGCTGCGGCGGCGGGAGCGGCCTTGGGCTCCTTCTTCTTGAACATCTCCAGCATGCGCTGGGTGACGAGGAAGCCGCCGAACACGTTCACCGCGGCCAGTGCGACGGCCAGCGTGCCGGCGACCTGCCCGGCCAGCCCTTCAGTGAGGCCGGCAGCCAGCATGGCGCCGACGATGATGATCGCGGAGATCGCGTTGGTGACCGCCATCAGCGGCGTATGCAGCGCCGGCGTGACGTTCCAGACCACGTGGTAGCCCACGTAGATGGCCAGCACGAAGATGACCAGGTTGATGATGATGTGACTGACTTCCATTTGCTTGCCTCCAGGCCCTATCTGTAATTCGTAGGGTGGGCAGCTTCGCTGCCCACGCGTTCACACAGTGCTTGCGTACGTTGGACGCGTGGGCAGGAAACCTGCCCACCCTACATTATTGTTTGCGCAGCAGCTCGCCATCCATGCACATCAGCGTGGCGCGCACGATCTCGTCCTCGCGGTCGATGACGAGCTTGTCTTCCTTGTCGATGATGAGCTTGAGGAAGTCGAGCACGTTGCGCGCGTATAGCTGCGAGGCGTCGGCCGCCACCAGCGTGGCCAGGTTCGGCTCGCCGATGATGGAGACGCCATGCTTGACCACCGTCTTGCCCAGTTCGGACAGCTCGCAGTTGCCGCCCTGCTCGACCGCCATGTCCACGATCACCGAACCCGGCTTCATGGCCTTGACCATCGCTTCGGTGATCAGGACCGGCGCGCGGCGCCCAGGGATCAGCGCGGTCGTGATGATGATGTCGGCCAGCTTGGCGCGTTCGCCCACCAGCTCGGCCTGGCGGCGCATCCAGTCGGCCGGCATCGGGCGCGCGTAGCCGCCGGTGCCCATGGCAATCTCGCGCTCTTCGTCGGTCACGTAGGGCACGTCGATGAATTTGGCGCCCAGCGATTCGACCTGCTCCTTGACCGGCGGGCGCACGTCGGACGCCTCGATCACCGCGCCCAGCCGCTTGGCGGTGGCGATCGCCTGCAGGCCGGCCACGCCCACGCCCATGATCAGCACGCGGGCGGCCTTGACGGTGCCGGCCGCGGTCATCAGCATCGGCATGAAGCGCTGGTAGGTGTTGGCGGCCATCATCACGGCCTTGTAGCCGGCGATGTTGGCCTGCGACGAGAGCACGTCCAGCGATTGCGCGCGGGTGATGCGCGGCGCGGCCTCCAGCGCAAACGCGGTCAGGCGCGCACCGGCCAGCGCGGCCAGGTTGTCCTGGTCGAAGGGATTGAGCATGCCCACCAGCACCGCGCCCGGCTTCATCTGGCCGCGCTCGTGCTCGTCGGGTGCGCGTACCTTGAGCACCAGGTCGGCGCCGAGCGCGTCGGCGGCACTGCCGATGGTGGCGCCAGCCGCTTCGAACGCGGCGTCGGTCACCGACGACGACAGCCCGGCCCCGGCCTGCACCACCACCTGGTGCCGCGCAGCCAGTTTCTTGACCGTTTCAGGGGTCGCGGCGACGCGGGTCTCGCCCGGCCGGGTTTCAGCCGGAATACCAATTCTCATCAATCCCTCCGATCAGTTGAATGTATGCACACCATCATATACCGGAAAACCTCTTGTTATCCAAGTATCAAGGTTGGTAATGGTTGAATCTGCCATTTTCGGGCCAAACATGATTCAACTGCAGTTATATCCCACGGTTTTTTGTATCAAATCAAGCTAACCTGCACGGTGCGGGCCGGGGGCGCGCACGTATGGATGAGCGGGCCTGGGACACACCATGTAAAATGTCGGCTCATCGTCGAGGACCCGCATGCCCCATATCTGGAAACCGTCAGTCACCGTTGCCGCCATCATCGAACGCGATGGCCGCTTTCTGCTGATCGAAGAGGAAACCAGCGAAGGGATCCGGCTGAACCAGCCGGCCGGCCACCTCGACCCGCACGAGTCGCTGCAAGAGGCGGTGGTGCGCGAGGCGATGGAAGAGACCGCGCACGAATTCGTGCCCGAAGCGCTGGTGGGCATGTACATGTCGCGCTACATGTCCAGGTCGCGCGGCACCGACGTCACCTACCTGCGTTTCACCTTCTGCGGCCGCCCCGGGCGCGAGCTTGACCGGCCGCTCGATCACGGTATCATTCGCACCCTCTGGATGACACGCGAAGAAATGGCCGCCTGCCGCGAACGCCACCGCAGCCCGATTGTGCTGCAGTGCGTGGATGATTACCTGGCCGGCAAGCGCACGCCGCTGGCGTTGCTGCACACGCACGAGTCGGTGTACGACCGTGCGCTCACCCTCAAGACGGACGTTACATGAGCAAGAAAAAAGTCGTGATCGGGATGTCGGGCGGAGTCGACTCCTCGGTTGCGGCCTGGATGCTGAAGGAGCAGGGCTACGAGGTCGTGGGCCTGTTCATGAAGAACTGGGAAGACGACGACGATTCCGAGTACTGCTCGTCGCGCCAGGACTGGATCGACGCGGCCAGCGTGGCCGACGTGGTCGGGGTCGATATCGAGGCGGTCAACTTCGCCGCCGAGTACAAGGACCGCGTGTTCGCGGAATTCCTGCGCGAGTACCAGGCCGGGCGCACGCCCAACCCGGACGTGCTGTGCAACGCCGAGATCAAGTTCAAGGCCTTCCTCGACCACGCGATGAAGCTGGGCGCCGACCTGATCGCGACCGGCCACTACGCCCGCGTGCGCGAGAACGATGGCAAATTCGAGCTGCTCAAGGCACTCGATTCGACCAAGGACCAGAGCTACTTCCTGCACCGCCTGAACCAGGCGCAGCTGTCCAAGTCGCTGTTCCCGCTGGGCGAAACGCCCAAGACCGAGGTGCGCAAGATCGCCGAAAAAATCGGCCTGCCCAATGCGGCCAAGAAGGACTCGACCGGCATCTGCTTCATCGGCGAGCGCCCGTTCCGCGAGTTCCTGTCGCGCTACCTGTCGCACAAGCCGGGCCCGATCCGGCTCGACGACGGCACCGTGGTGGGCGAACACGTGGGCCTGTCGTTCTACACGCTGGGCCAGCGCAAGGGCATCGGCATCGGCGGCCTGAAGTCGCACAAGAACGCCGACGGCACCAGCGAGCCGTGGTTCGTGGCGCGCAAGGACATTGCCAACAACACGCTGTACATCGTGCAGGGGCACGACCACCCGTGGCTGCTGTCGTCGCGGCTGGAAGCCGGCCAGGCCAGCTGGGTGCTGGGCGAGCCGCCCGGCCAGCGCAAACTGTCGGCCAAGACCCGCTACCGCCAGGCCGACGTGGCCTGCACCGTCACCTCCGAAGGCATGGAGCGCTTCGTGCTCGATTTCGACGAGCCGCAGTGGGCGGTCACGCCGGGCCAGTCGGCCGTGCTGTACGACGGCGACGTGTGCCTGGGCGGGGGCATCATCGACGGGGCAAGCAACACCTGACCCGTCCGTGGTTCCGGGCCGGCCCTAGTCCTGCATGCACACGTCTTCCAGCAGCTCGCCGGCACGGCGGCGCGGTTGGGGCGTGCGGCGCTCGCATGCGGGCAGCGCCTGTGCCGTTGCATGGTCCACCAGCGCCAGCGCCGTCTGCAGGGTCTGGGACATGCATTGCGCCGCCGCGTTCATCGCTTCGAACGGGGACATGGTTGGCGCCTGCTGATGTTCGGCCTCGCGCCGCAGCAACGACGCCGGCCGCCAGCGCATGGCCCCGGGAAGCAGTACCCACAACGCGCGCCATGCGTTGTAACCCTTGCCCGCGACCGACAAGGTCATCTGCCGTGGCGACACCGCCCGCCCTTCGTAGATGAGGTCGCTTCCTTCGACCGTCGCATCGTAGCTGCGGCCGCCGCAATGCATGCGCAGCCGCGTGCCCTCCGGCAGGAACAAGGTCTTCCAGCGGTAGCCCCGGTCCGGCGCCACCACGCGCTCGAGCAACTGCCCGCGCTTGGCGGCAATCCATTGATCGATGGCTTGGGCCGCGGCCTCGGGAGCCGTCAGCGTATCGCCCGAGTCGGCGAGAAAATCGGCAAGGCGGCGCATGGCCTGGGAGGGGGCCAGCGGGGCGAGTGGCGCATTCATTCTCGTTCTCCTGTCGCGTTGTGTCTCGTTCTATCTCTTTCGACCTTATTTCAATTGATGAGTTCAATGGAGACGCAAAGAGACACGAAGAGACACGATGTGCAGCACAAAAGAGAACGAATGCGGCAGTTCCGTCGCCGCCAACCCCGCCCTCCCGGCCAGGCCGACCGACCGGCCGCTGGCCGCCTGCCGCCTGCCGCCTGCCGCCTGCCGCCTGCCGCCTGCCGCCTGCCACCTGCCGCCTGCTGCCTGCAGCCCGCTGCCTGCTGCCCGCTGCCGCTGCCCGCTGCCCGCTGCCCGCTGCCCGCTGCCGCTGCCCGCTGCCCGCTGCCCGCTGCCCGCTGCCCGCTGCCCGCTGCCCGCTGCCTGCTGCCCGCTGCCTGCTGCCTGCTGCCCGCTGCCCGCTGCCTGCTGCCTACGCCTGCCTGCCGCTACCCGCTACCCGCTGCCCGCTACCCACCTGCTGTCAGGCAGCTGCCAGCCGCTGTTAAAATTGGCCGCAGCCGTATAGCAAGCATCGACCATTCGGCATAGGGGAATCTTGCATGCACTTCCAACGACAAATATCGTTGCGTCACACCCCGCCGGCGTCCATCGCGCTGTTTGCCGGGCTGCTTCAGATCGCGCTCCTGTGGGCTGCGCCGCCGCCCGCCCGCGCCCAGTCAGTTAACGCCAAGCCTGCCACGCCGGCTCGCGCCACAGCCGACGCGATGTGGGTGGGCTCAGTTGGCCATTGGGGGAGCTTCGGGATAATCGAGATGCGCGCAAACGGCAAGGTGAGCCGGCTCACTCGCTACAGCAATGGCGATTATCTCGCCGAAATCGCAACTGCCGGGAAGCTCCAGCGGATGTTAATGGCAGGTCCGCAGCTGGCACCGCTGTACTTCGGATTATCCGGGCAAGAACTGGAGTTCAGCCGCAACCCCTTCTTCATGTTCCTCGAAGGGGCCGCGATTCCACTATTCGCCCTGCACATGGCCTTTCCGGCCGGCCCAGCCAGCCTGCTCCCGGCGCCATCCGAACGCTTGGTCAGGATAGGACCGGATGGCGTCGCGGTCTCTGCCTGGAAAGCGCTTGAAGCGGGAGTGATCGAATACCGGATGGACGGCGATGCGCAAACCCCGAAGGTGGCGGGCCGAATCGGCATGACGCGGCCCGAACCTTTGACGCGACGCGAGATCGATAGCTGGGGGCCGCCGCAGCAGGCGATGCCGCCGCAGCCGATGGCCCGGCCCTAGCTCGCCGCCGCCTGGTGCTTCTTGACGACCGCGATCACGGTATTACGGATCGTGCGCAGCACCGCATCGGCCTTGAACGGCTTGACGATGAAACCGTGCACACCGCGCGCCACCGAGGCCTGAATGGTGGGCGCGTCCAGCGTGCCCGACACCATGAAGATGAGCGCCTTGGGCAGCTGCTCGCGCAACTGCTCGACCACCTGGCTGCCGTCCTCCACCTGCTCGCGCGCGATGCAGACGAAATGCGCCTGGTGCTTGATCGCCAGCGCCAGCCCCTGCGGGCCGGTATGCGTCTGGCCGACCACGTTGTAGCTGCCGTCGGTCAGCACCGTATTCAACAGCCCGCGCGAAATCGCGTTCGAATCCACAATCACCGCCTTGAGCATCTGCCTCCCCTGTCTTTACACTTCGTATGCCAGCATGTTCCACGTCACGCCCAACCGGACGTCGGTCTTGAGCTCGACCAGCCGGCGCGAAAGATAGAGTATCTCACGCTCGGCCCTTAACCTCTCTCCAAGTGGGGTTTTGAGGATGCCGGCGCCGGCCATCACCGCGTCCAGGTCGCCGTAGGCGTTGAGCAGCCGGGCGGCCGTCTTCATGCCGACCTTGGACACGCCGGGCACGCCGTCGGTGGCGTCGCCCATCAGCGCCAGCAGGTCGTGCAGGCGCTCGCTGGCCACGCCAAAACGCTGGCGCACCCACGCGTCGTCGTGCCACTCGCCCTTGAAATGGTCCCACACCAGCGCGCCGTGCGCGATCAAGGCGTGCAGGTCCTTGTCGGTGGTGGCCACCACCGCTTCGCCGCGCCCCTCGGCCAGCCAGCGCAGTACGCCGGTGCCGATCACGTCGTCGGCCTCCACCTCCGGCACCGTCACCGCGCGCACGCCCACGCGCGCAAGCGACTGGTGGAACTCGGGCAGCGCATCGCGCAGGTACGACGGCATCGGCGCGCGGTGCTCGCGGTAGCGCGGATAGAGCGCGTGGCGCCAGGTCGGCCCGCCATGGTCGAACGCGGCCAGCACGTGGGTGGGCTGGTGCGCCTCGAGCAGGTTGCGGAACGACGAAAACGCATGGCGCAGCGCGATCCCCGCCTTCAGGTCCGAGTCCGGCTCGGGACTGGCCTCGTACACGCGGCGCACGATGTTCAGGCCATCGATCGCAAGCAGCTTGCCCATGTGGTGTGGTGGATGTGGTGGATGCAGTTTTGCATTATCACTCGTCAGTGCTCCCGTGCAAAGACAGCGCTCGCGTGCGCTACCCATGCTTTTTGGGTTCGGTGTACTATGCGCAACGGCAACTTTTTGCAAAGTTGCATCAACATTCAAACGAATATGTGGAGAACCCGATGCCCCGCCGAAGCACGCTGAAGCTGTCCGCCCTCCCCTTCCTGCTCGCTGCCCTGTTCCAGCCGGCGCTCGCCCAGACCCCGTACATGGCGCCGGACATCCCGGCCACCAAGTTCACGGCGACGCTGCCCGAGGCCGACTACGTGAAGCAGGAAGTGATGATCCCGATGCGCGACGGCGTCAAGCTGCATACCGTGATCGTGATCCCGAAGGGCGCGCAGCACGCGCCGATCATGCTGACCCGCACCCCGTACAACGCCTCCAAGCGCGCCGAGCGCATGGAGAGCCCGCACATCGCCTCGCTGCTGGGCGACGCGGATGACGCCTTCATCGAGCACGGCTACATTCGCGTATACCAGGACGTGCGCGGCAAGTACGGCTCGGAAGGCGACTACGTGATGACCCGCCCGCTGCGCGGCGCGCTGAACAACACGGCGGTGGACCACTCGACCGACGCCTGGGACACCATCGACTGGCTGGTCAAGAACCTGCCGCAGTCCAACGGCAAGGTGGGCATGGTCGGCTCGTCGTACGAAGGCTTCACGGTGCTGATGGCGCTGGTGGACCCGCACCCGGCGCTGAAGGCCGCCGTGCCGATGAGCCCCATGGTGGACGGCTGGCGCGGCGACGACTGGTTCCACAACGGCGCCTTCCGCGAATCGAACCTGGGCTACATCGCCAGCCAGAACGCCGCGCGCGGCAAGGGCGTGGAGATCGCCACCGGCATCTACGACGACTACGACGCGTTCCTGCGCGCCGGTTCGGCCTCGGACTTTGCACACCAGTACGGGCTGGACCAGCTGAACTTCACCAGGAAGATCTTCGAGCACCCGGCCTATGACGTGTATTGGCAGGAGCAGGCGCTGGACAAGATCCTGGGCAAGCGCGACCTGAAGGTGCCGACCATGACGCTGGTGGGCCGCTGGGACCAGGAAGACATCTACGGCGCCTACGCCACCTACGCGGCGCTGGAGCCGAAGGACAAGGACAACAACATGAACTTCCTGGTGGTGGGCCCGTGGCGCCACAGCCAGGTCAATGGCGACGGCTCGAGCCTGGGCCCGCTCAAGTGGACCGGCGACACCGCCGCCGAATTCCGCCGCGACTACATGCTGCCGTTCTTCGACCAGTACCTGCGCGACGGCGCGCCCAGGTTCGACACCCCGCCGGTGCTGTCGTACCAGACCGGCCCGAACCGCTGGCGGCGCCTGGACAAGTGGCCGCTGGCGCCGGCGTCCACGCCGCTGTACCTGGAGCCGGGCCAGCACCTGTCGTTCAACAAGCCGGCCGGCCAGCAGCAGTTCGACGAATACGTGTCCGACCCGGCCAAGCCGGTGCCGTTCGTGCAGCGCCCGGTGCGCATGGGCGACGGCAACGTGTGGCGCCCATGGCTGGTGGCCGACCAGCGTCCGTACTCCGACCGTCCGGACGTGCTGACCTACGTGAGCGAGCCGCTCAAGGCGCCGCTGCAGCTGGCGGGCCAGCCGATGGTGAACCTGTTCGCCGCCACCAGCGGCAGCGACGTGGACTGGGTGGTCAAGCTGATCGACGTGTACCCGGACGAGGTGGCGCGCCAGCCCGAGATGGGCGGCTACCAGCTGGCGATCGCGATGGACATCTTCCGCGGGCGCTACAAGGACGGCTTCGACAAGCCGCATGCGATTGCCTCGAACAAGGTCGAGCGCTACCGCTTTGCCCTGCCGAACGTGGACCACGTGTTCCTGCCGGGCCACCGGGTGATGGTGCAGATCCAGTCGAGCTGGTTCCCGCTGTACGACCGCAACCCGCAGACCTTCGTCCCCAACATCTTCTACGCCAAGCCGCAGGACTACAAGAAGGCGACCCAGCGCATCTACCACGCGCCGGGGATGGAATCGGCGATCGAGCTGCCGGTCGTAAAGTAACCGCAACATCAAACCTCGTCGTCCCCGCGCAGGCGGGGACCCATAGAGCAGTTGCGCCGAGGCACGGTTAATCGCAGCAGGCCAGCAAGCTCAGCATGGGTCCCCGCCTTCGCGGGGACGACGGGTTAGCGCTAACAATCCCAGCTCCGTTCGCCACCACACGGAACCAAACTGCCCGCCGCGCTATCCTTCGCCATCATGGGCGGCGCAATCTACATCGGCATTTCCGGCTGGCGTTACGAGCCCTGGCGCGGCGTGTTCTACCCCGAGGGCCTGGCGCAGCACCGCGAGCTCGAATACGCCTCGCGCCAGCTGCCGACCATCGAAATCAACGGCTCGTTCTACTCGCTGCAGCGGCCCGAAAGCTACGCCGCCTGGTACGCGGCCACCCCGCCCGGCTTCGTGTTCTCGGTCAAGGGCAACCGCTTCCTCACCCACATCCTGCGCCTGCGCGAGCCCGAGGGGCCGGTAGCCAACGTGCTGGCATCGGGCGTGTTCGAACTGCGCGAGAAGCTCGGCCCGTTCCTGTGGCAATTCCCGCCCAACTTCCAGTACGAGCGCGAGCGCATGGAGCGCTTCCTCGCCCTGCTGCCGCACGACACCGACGAGGCGCTGGCACGGGCCCGCCACTACGAGCCGCGCATGGAAGGCCGCACCTCGCTCGACGCTGGCCCCAAGCGACCGATGCGGCACGCGGTGGAGGTACGCCACGAACGCTTTCGCGACCCGGACTTCATCGCGCTCTTGCGCAAATACAAGATCGCGCTGGTCGTCGCGGACACGGCCGGCAAGTGGCCGTACATGGAGGACGTGACGGCCGACTTCATGTACCTGCGCCTGCATGGCGACAAGGAGCTGTACGCCAGCGGCTACAGCGACGAAGCGCTGGAACGCTGGGCCGCGCGCATCCGTGCCTGGACCGGCGGCGGCCAGCCCGAGGATGCGCAGCTGGCTTCGAGCAAGGCGCCGCCCCGGCGCGCCAAACGCGACCTGTTCTGTTACTTCGACAACGACATCAAGGTGCACGCTCCGTTTGACGCACGCAAGCTGATGGAAAAACTGGGGCTGCGCTAGAATCGGCTGGCAGAGTTGATGTGTTCAGGAGATTGCCATGAAATCACTCAGCTTCATCCTCGCCGTGCTGCTGGCCGCGCCCGCGCTGGCCGCCGACCCGCCGGTGCACAAATCCGACGGCATGCTGGTCGATGCCAAGGGCATGACGGTGTACACCTTCGACCAGGACAAGGGCGGCAAGAGCACCTGCACCGGACAGTGCGCCGAGAACTGGCCGCCGGTTGCGGCCGGCAGCGCCACGCTCGAGTCGCCTTATTCATCGATCACGCGCGAGGACGGCACCAAGCAGCTCACCTACAAGGGCAAGCCGCTGTACACGTTCTCAAAGGACAAGAGCCCGGGCGACAAGAAGGGCGACAAGGTCAAGGACATGTGGCACGTCGTGAGCGACTGATCTGGCGTGACCTGAACGCGTGGGCGGCAGACCCGCCCACGCTACGAGAACAACAGCGGCTCACGTAGGGTGGGCAGCTTGTCTGCCCACGCGTCCAGGCGGCGCGTGATTGGCCGTAGCGTGGGCTCAGGAGCCCACCCTACCGGTCGACGTGGAGCTTGATGACGCGGTGCTTGCCCGCAGGCGGCGCCGGCTCGCTGGTATCGCACGCATGGCAGCTGCTGCAATCGCTGCCGCTGCCGCTGCTGCTGCCGCAACCGGCATCGGTATCGAACCAGCGCGCCAACCGCGACTGCCTGGTGCCGCGCCCGTTGAGCAGGTACACGATCCGCCGCTTCAGCGCGGCCGGCATGTACTTGCGCGCCGCAAACGCAGCGGCAACCAGCACGATGACGGCGACGATCAGCTGCTGCACCATCTCAGGCCCCCAGCGCCAGCGCGACGCGGTAGGTGATGAACGAGGCCGTGTACGCCAGCGCGAACATGTAGCCAGCCATGATGAACGAATAGCGCACGCTGCCCGTCTCGCGGCGCACCACCGACAGGGTGGACATGCACTGCGGCGCGAACACATACCACGCCAGCAGCGACAGCGCCGTGGCCAGCGACCACGAATGCGCCAGTACCGGCGCCAGCGCGTCAGCGATGTCGTCGCCGCCTCCGGCCAGTGCGTACACCGTGCCCAGTGCGCCCACCGCCACTTCACGGGCGGCCATGCCCGGCACCAGCGCAATGCAGATCTGCCAGCCAAAGCCGATCGGCTCGAAGACCACCGCCAGCGCGCGCCCCAGCATGCCGGCGATGCTGTAGTAGATCGGCGGCTGAGTCGCGCCTTCGGGCGCACCCGGGAAGCTCGACAGGAACCAGACCAGCACCATCAGCGTCAGGATCATCGTCCCCACCCGCGTGAGGAAGATGCGCGCGCGTTCCCACAAGCCAAGCGCCAGGTTGTGCAGGTGCGGCCAGTGGTAGGCCGGCAGCTCGAGCATCAGCGGCTGCTGGCGGTTGGCGCCCATGGTGCGCTTGATGAACCAGGCGACCGCCATGGCGCTGGCCACGCCGGCAAAGTACAGCAGGAACAGCACCAGGCCCTGCAGGTTCATCATGCCCCACACCTTGCGGTCGGGGATGAAGGCGGCGATGATCAGGGCATACACGGGCAGGCGCGCCGAGCAGGTCATCAGCGGCGCGATCATGATCGTGACCAGCCGGTCGCGCGGGTTCTGGATCGTGCGCGCAGCCATGATGCCGGGGATCGCGCAGGCGAACGAGGACAACAGCGGAATGAAGGCACGGCCCGATAGTCCGACCCCGCCCATCAGCCGGTCGAGCAGAAAGGCCGCGCGCGGCAGGTAGCCGCAGTCCTCGAGCACGAGGATGAAGAAGAACAGGATCAGGATCTGCGGCAGGAACTGCAGCACCGTGCCGACGCCGCCGAAGATACCCTCCACCAGCAGACTGCGCAGCGGCCCCTCCGGCAGCAGGTTGCCGACGAATGCGCCGGTCGCCTCCACGCCGCTCTTGATCAGCTCCATGGGCGGCTGGGCCCAGCTGAACACGGCCTGGAACACCAGGAACATCAGCGCAGCCAGGATGACCGGGCCCACCACCGGGTGCAGCACCACGTGGTCGATCTGCTCGGTCAGGTTGCCGGTGTCGTTGGCATAACTGGTGCACTCGTCCAGGATGCGGCGCACCTCGCGCTGGGTCTCCTCGACCGGCACCGCGTCGATCGCGGCCAGTGGGTTGGGGGACAGCTTGGTATCGAACGGCATGCGGTCGAGCAGCGCCAGCAGCGCCTTTTCGCCGCCGGCCTGGATCGCCACCGTCTCGACCACCGGGAAGCCCAGCTCCGCTTCCAGCTTGGCCGTGTCGATCAGGATGCCGCGTTTTTTGGCCACGTCCACCATGTTCAGCGCCAGCACCATCGGCAGGCCCAGGCGGCGGATCTCCAGCACCAGGCGCAGGTTCAGGCGCAGGTTGGTGGCGTTGACCACGCAGACCACGGCGTCCGGCGCCTGTTCGCCCTTGCGCAAGCCGGCCACCACGTCGCGCGTGATCGCTTCGTCCGGGGTGTGCGCGGACAGGCTGTAGGCGCCCGGCAGGTCGAGCACACGGAACGCGCGTCCGCCGGGCGAGGTGAACGAGCCTTCCTTGCGCTCGATGGTCACGCCGGCGTAGTTGGCGACCTTCTGGCGCGCGCCGGTCAGGCGGTTGAACAGCGCCGTCTTGCCGCAGTTGGGATTGCCGAGCAGCGCGATCAGCGGCGTTTTGGTCGCCGCGCGCACCTGCTGTTCCAAAGCGCCCATGACTTACTCGGGCTTGATCGAGACCAGCGCCGCCTCGAAGCGGCGCAGGGCGAAGGTGGACTGGCCGACCTTCACCGCCAGCGGGCCGCCGGGCAGCCCGCGCTTGAGCATGCGGATACGCTCGCCCGGCACGAAGCCCAGCTCCATCAGCCGGCGCGGCACGTCGATCCCGTCCGAGCCGCCGGAGGGCGCCAGGTGGATCACAATGCCGCTCTGCCCCGCTTTCAGGGCGTCCAGGGTGGTCAGGGTCGATGCCAGGGTCATGGTGTGGTGCGCGTAAGCCGGATGGACAGATGAGAACATCATAAACCTAAATGCGAATAATTTCTATTTGCGATTTGTATACGATGGGCTGCTTTGCCTCAATTCGGCAACAAAATGCTTGCGTCCGCAGCCGCGTTTGGCGAGAATATACCACAAATGAGAATGATTCTCATTCTTCTAGTCGAAACGGCAAGGAAAGAAAACGATGATCGTCTGTGTCTGCAACAACATCTCGGACCGCGAAATCCGCCAGGCGGTGGACCTGGGGATTTCGTCGATGCCGGAACTGCACCGGGAACTGGGCGTGGGCACCTGCTGCGGCAAATGCGTCAGCTATGCGCGCGACGTGCTCAATGAGCACCTGGACAGCAAGGTCACGGAGCTGCATTACAAGAAGAGCACTACCTCTGCCTGAGCGTTCCAGGAAGTAACGAGTACCACCAGCCCCGAAACGTCGTCCCCGCGGAGGCGGGGACCCATAGACCGCTTGCGCAGCCGCCCATTGACGGGCCCACCACGGCGCGTACTCAGCATGGGTCCCCGCCTGGCGCGGGGACGACGTTGTTTGGGGGATGTCGATACGCGCACCGCAGCGAATCCGGTCGCGCGCCACGTCCGGAACGCCTGCGCTAGAGTGTTTGCACAACACCACGCAAGGGCGACACATGAAGGGCGATCCGAACATCATCCGGCTGCTCAACGCGCAGCTGACCAACGAACTGACCGCAACCAACCAGTACTTCCTGCACGCGCGCATGTACCGGCACTGGGGCCTCGTCAAGCTGGGCAAGAAGGAATACGACGAGTCGATCGGCGAGATGAAGCATGCCGACAAGCTCATCGAGCGCATCCTCACGCTCGACGGCCTGCCCAACCTGCAGGCGCTGCACAAGCTGCTGGTGGGCGAATCGGCCCAGGAAATGCTGGAATGCGACCTCAAGCTCGAGCGCGCGGCCCAGCAGACGGTCAAGGAAGGCATTGCCGCCTGCGAGGTGGCGGCCGACTACGTCTCGCGCGACATCCTGCTGGCCATCCTGGAAGACACCGAGGAACACATCGACTGGCTCGAAACCCAGCTCGACCTGATCGTGAAGATCGGCCTGCAGAACTACCTGCAGGCGCAGATGATCGACGCGTGAACGCGGTTCAGTCGATCTGCTCCCAGCGCCGCAGCCAGGGTTCATAAAAGCCGAGGTCCTGCGGCACGGCGCCGCGGATGGTGCAGATCGCCCCGGCGAACGCGGTGGCCTGCTCCAGCATCTCGATGCAGGACCAGCCACGCGACATTCCGTACAGCCATACCGCCGAAAAGGCGTCGCCCGCGCCCACCGTGTCGCGCACCTGCACCCGTGCCGCTTTTTCCTTCAGCCGGCTTTCGCGGTCCACATAGCGTGCGCCGCCCTCGCCCAGCGTCAGCAGCACGGCTTCCAGGTCGAACAGGCCGATCAGCTCGCGGCAGCTGTCTTCGAACGACGAGTAGTACAGGTCGCGCCGCACCACCAGCGCGGCCAGTTCGTCCTCGCTCAGCTTGGCGACATTGGCCAGCTGCAGCGATTCGTCGATGCAGGCGTCGTCCAGCTCGTCGTCACGCAGGTTCAGGTCGAGAAAGCGCGGCCCCGGGCAGGCGCACGCCAGTGCCGCCAGTGCAGCGTGCGAGCGCGCATCGCGCTGGGCGAGCGTGCCGAAATACAGCGCGGACGGGGTCACCTCCGACAAGGCCTGCACGGCGAGCGCGGCATCGATCGCGTCATAGGCCTGGCCGGGCAGGATCTCGAATTGGTGGCTGTGCCCGAACGTCTTGACGAGCACGCGGCCGGTCGGCAGATCCGGATCGGTTTGCAGGCCTGCGGTGGACATGCCGAACCGTTCGAATTCGGCCCGCACCAGCTCGCCGTTGGCGTCGTTACCGATGCGGGTGACCAGCAAAGGCCGTTCGCCGAACGCGGCCAGGTGGCGCGCGACGTTGAACGGCGCGCCGCCGGCCACCTGGTGGTCGCCGAAATCATCGACCAGGGCTTCGCCAAACAGGACCGGCGCTGAACGCTGCCCGCTCACGGCTCGTAGGGAGCGGTGTCCTTGAACGACGCGCGTTCGGACAGCTTGTCGAACAGGCGTGCCAGGTTGGGGTATTCCTCGCGCCAGCCGATCTCGGGGAAGCGGAAGCTGAGCCAGCCGAGGCAGCAGCCCACCGCCACGTCCGCCAGCGTGTAGTGGTTACCCATGCAGAACGGCGAGTCGCCCAGGTTCTGCGACATGACGTGCAGGCCGGTGCACACCTTGACCATCTGGCGCTCGATCCATGCCTCGCTCTGCTGCTCGCGGGGGCGCAGTGTGCGCTCCAGGCGCACCAGCACGGCCGCGTCGAGCACGCCGTCGGCCAGCGCTTCCCAGACCTTGACGTCGGCCCGGTCGCGCCCGTTGGGCGGCAGCAGCTTGCACACCGGGGTGAGCGTATCGAGGTATTCGGCGATCACGCGCGAGTCGTACATCGCGCTGCCGTCTTCCATGACCAGGCAAGGCACCTTGCCCAGCGGGTTGGACTGGTGGATCCTGGTCTCCGCGCCCCAGACGTTGTCCAGCTCGAGCGAATAATCGACCTTTTTTTCCGCCATGACGACACGGACTTTGCGCACGTAGGGACTGGTGACAGAACCGATGAGTTTCATAAATGCTCAGGTAAGAGGATTGGATGACAGTATAGCATTGGCCCCCGTGCACAAAGTGGCGCGAGCACCAGCCTGCGGTGTGTCCACAACAAGGCCGCGCCACCCCGTCGGTGGTAAAATCCGCGTTTTTGCACGGACCGCCTGCCATGACCGCTAACACCCTCTCCACCCTGTCGGCCCTGTCGCCGCTCGACGGCCGCTACGCCGCCAAGACCGACAAGCTGCGCCCGATCCTGTCCGAGGCCGGCTTCATGCACCACCGCGTGAAGGTCGAGATCGCCTGGCTGCAGGCGCTGTCGCAAGCCGGCTTTGCCGAGATCAAGCCGTTCTCGCCGCAAGCCGCCAGTTTCCTCGACCAGCTGGCCGCCGGCTTCACCGAGCAGGACGCGGCGCGCATCAAGGAAATCGAGGCCGTCACCAACCACGACGTGAAGGCGGTCGAGTACTGGCTCAAGGAGAAGGTCAAGGACATTCCGGAGCTGGTCGCAGCGAGCGAATTCATCCACTTCGCCTGCACGTCGGAGGACATCAACAACACCTCGCACGGCATGATGCTCAAGAACGCGCGCGACAACGTGATGCTGCCCGCGCTGCAAAGCATCATCGCCAAGCTGACCGAGATCGCGCACGTCAACGCCAGCCTGCCGATGCTCTCGCGCACCCACGGCCAGACCGCCAGCCCGACCACCCTGGGCAAGGAATTCGCCAATGTCGTGGCGCGTCTGTCGCGCGCGGCCAAGCGCATCGCCGAGGTCGAAATCCTCGGCAAGATGAACGGCGCGGTGGGCAACTACAACGCGCACCTGTCGGCCTACCCGGGCTTCGACTGGCCGGCCTTCAGCAAGAACGTGATCGAGCAGCGCCTGGGCCTGACCTTCAACCCGTACACCATCCAGATCGAGCCGCACGACTACATGGCCGAGCTGTTCGACGCCATCTCGCGCGCCAACACCATCCTGCTCGACCTGAACCGCGACATCTGGACCTACGTGTCGCTGGGCTACTTCAAGCAGAAGCTCAAGGCCGGCGAGATCGGCTCGTCCACCATGCCGCACAAGGTGAACCCGATCGACTTCGAGAACTCGGAGGGCAACCTGGGCCTGGCCAACGCGACCCTGCGCCACATGGCCGACAAGCTGCCGGTCTCGCGCATGCAGCGCGACCTGACCGACTCGACCGTGCTGCGCAACATCGGCGTGGGCTTCGGCTATGCGCTGCTGGCCTATGACAGCTGCCTGCGCGGCCTGAACAAGCTGGAAGTGAACCCGCAGCGCCTGGAGCAGGACCTGGACGCGAACTGGGAAGTGCTGGCCGAGCCGGTGCAGACCGTGATGCGCCGCTATGGCATCGCCAACCCGTACGAGCAGCTCAAGGAGCTCACCCGCGGCAAGGGCATCACCAAGGAAGCGCTGCGCGAGTTCATCGGCACGCTGGCCATTCCGCAGGAGGCGAAGGACGTGCTGCTGCAGATGACGCCGGCGAACTACACCGGCCTGGCTGCGCAGCTGGCCGCCGCGATCTGATGACGGGCTCCGCCAACGGAGCCGACCATACCAGCCCCTTCAACCCGTCGTTCCCGCGCAGGCGGGAACCCATGCTGAGCGTCCTGGCACGCGGTCTATGGGTTCCCGCCTGCGCGGGAACGACGTCGTTGGGCTAACGGTGGCCTCAGCGCCGCCACACCAGTTTCACCGCCACCCTGCGCGGCACCTCCATGCGCGTGCCCACCGGCCCGAACTCGGCATGTGAGCCGTTCAGGTTCTGTCCGCTCACGGACAGCTCCAGTTCGCGCGACAACCACCACCCGAAGCGCGCATCCACCGCCGTGTAGCCCGACACCGGCCCGATCGCCAGCGCCCCCACGTTGCGCACAGCCACCTCCAGTTCGCGCCGGTCATCGAAGCTGTAGCTCGACCGGAGCTGCGCCGTATGCGCCGGATCGAACCCGCTCGTGGCTGGGTCCCCCACGCTGTTACTGCCGGGCTTGAGCCGGAACCGTTCGCGCAAGGCCGTGAACCCGGCCGACAGGCGCCATTGTTCCGTCACCTGGTAACTGCCCCACGCTTCCACCCCATCGGCCGTGCCTTCCATCAGGCTGGCGAATGCAAGCGCCGTGCCGCTGGGCAGCAGCTCCACCGTGCGCAGGTGGTCGTAGTCGTTGTGGAACAGCGCCAGCGAATACGACAGCCCGGCCGCCGGCTGACCGCGATAGCCCATCTCATACACCCTGGCCACCTCGGAGCGCACCAGCGGGCCGCCGGCCACGATGTAGGGCGGCTGGCCGGGCACGAAGGCATCGACGTCGATGCGCGAGGGCGCGCGCACCGTGCGCGAAGCGCTGGCCCACAGCGCATGCCCGGCTGCCGGCTTGTACGCCAGCCGCGCGGTCGGCAGCCATTCGCTGCCGGTGTAGGGATTGCGCTCGACCCGCGCGCCCACGGTCAGGCGCAGCTTGTCCGACAGGCCGATCTCGTCCTGCGCGAACACGCTGGACCAAGCCTGCCTGTCGTCGGCCGGCAGGAAAGCGACGATGTCGCTGTTCGTGACCCGATCCCGGCTGTGCCGGTAGTTCACGCCCCACACCACGCTGTGCGCGCCAAGCGCCGGCAGCGAGTGCTGCAGCTGCAGGTCGGCGATGTCGAGCGATTCGGTAAAGCTGGGCGGCACCTCGCGCCGGGTGTAGTCGAGATAGGCCTGCACGCCCAGCGTGCCGCCGTCGTCGAGCAGGCGTTGCCAGTGCGCGGTGAGGTTGGCGCCTTCGGTGCGGATGGTCCCGAGCCGCTGGTCCGAGCCGGGCACGTTGATCAGGCCCGGCTCCGGCTGCTCCTGCTTGCCGCGATACGCGTTGGCGTTCACGCCGAAACGGTCGGCCCCGCGCTCCCAGTCGGCACGAAAGCCCAGCTGCGACTGGTGCCAGCCGTCGTTGACCGGTGCGCCCGACGCCAGCTCATTGTGCGAGCGGACCAGGGTCTTTGCGACCACGCGCCAGCTGGCCGTGCCGCTGGTGGCGCCGTAGCGCAGCGCGGCATCGGCGCCATCGCTGGCCGCGCGCGCCAGCGCCAGCGTGCCGCTGGTCTGGTGCGCCGAGCGCGTGGTGATATTGATGACGCCAGTGACCGCGTTGACGCCCCACAGCGTGCCGCCCGGCCCGCTGATCACCTCGATGCGCTCGACGTCCTCGAGCAGCACGTCCTGCGCGTCCCAGAACACGCCCGAGAACAGCGGCGTGTACACCGAGCGCCCGTCCACCAGCACCAGCAGCTTGTTGGGCGGACTGTTGCTGCTGCCGTTCATGCCGCGCGCGGTGATCGAATACGTCTCGTTGCTGGTCTGCGCCACCTGCAGGTTCGGCGCCAGCCGCAGCACCTCGGGCAGTGTGGCCGCACCCGAGCGGCGGATGTCCTCGGCGGTGATCACGTACACCGACGCCGGCGCGTCGATCAGGCGCTCCGGCTTCTTGGACACCGAGGTGACCTGGATGTTGGCCAGCTCCTCGATCGTCATGTCGGCCAGCTCGCCCTGCACCTGCGGCGCCGCGCGCGCAGGCAGCGCCAGCGCCAGGCCGGCAAACAGGGCCAGCAGGCGTCGGGCGGGTGAGCCGGTCTCGTGCATAATGCTCATGCGTCTTGCGGACAACGTAGCTTGAGGTTATTTTTGCTAAACCGATAATCGCAGATTTTACATTCCTTCCGTGTCTTGTGGCGTTTCGAGGCGCGCGCAGGCGCTGTAGTTTCTTGATACTATTTTGTTCTAATACGTACTAATTCTAAAAATGCAACGCTACACCATTCCGGCCATCGTCCTGCACTGGCTGATCGCCCTGCTGATCGTGGCCGCCTTTGTGCTCGGCCTGGTGATGACCGACATCCCGGGCCTGACGCCGGCCAAGCTGCGCTATGTGTCGTGGCACAAGTGGCTGGGCGTGACGGTGCTGGGGCTGGCGGTGCTGCGCCTGCTGTGGCGCCTCGGCCACCGGCCGCCGGCCCTGCCCGCCTCGACGCCGGCCTGGCAGCAAGGCGCCGCGCACGGCCTGCACGCGCTGCTGTATGTGCTGATCTTCGCGGTGCCGCTGTCCGGCTACGCGTTTTCGCTGGCCGCTGGCGTGAAGGTGGTGTATCTGGGCGTGTTCGAGCTGCCGGTGCTGTTCGGCCCCGACCCGGCCCTGAAACCCGTGCTGCGCGCGGTGCACTACTGGCTCGACATGTCGCTGGCCGCAGCCGTGGCGCTGCACCTGGCCGCCGCGCTCAAGCACCAGTTCGTCGACCGCGACGGCCTGCTCGCACGCATGCTGCCGTTTGCCCCAACCAAGGAGAACCCATGAAGTCATTCCGCCTGCTGATGCTCGCGCCGCTGTTCGCGGTGTCGGTCGCCGGCGCCGCCCCCTACAAGGCCGATTCGGCCAACAGCAGCATCAGCGCCGTGTTCAAGCAGATGAACGTGCCGGTCGATGCCAGATTCAAGCGCTTCGACGCCCAGCTCGACTACGACCCGGCGCACCCCGAGAAGGCGCGCGCACAGGTGGCGGTGGACACCGCGAGCCTGGACCTGGGCGACCCGGAATACAGCGGCGAGGTGGCGAAGAAGGAATGGTTCAACTCGGCGCAGTTCCCGAAGGCGACCTTCGTCTCCACCGGCATCAAGCCGGCGGGCGCGGGCAAGCTGACGGTGTCGGGCAAGCTGACCATCAAGGGCCGTGTGCTCGACGTCAGCTTCCCGGTGGTCGCCCGGACCGAGGGCAACAAGCAGGTGTTCGAGGGCCAGCTGCCGATCCGGCGGCTGGCGTTCAATGTGGGCGAAGGCGAGTGGAAGGACACGAGCATCGTCGCCGACGAAGTGGTGATCAAGTTCCGCGTGAGCGCGGCCAAGTAATTTCAACCGACGAGGGAAAGTCCAAATGAAAGCAAGCAAACCCCTGATGGCCCTGGTGATCGGCGCGTGCGCCAGCGCGGCGTTCGCGGCCGACACCTACACGATCGAGCCGAAGCACACCTTCCCCAGCTTCGAGACCGACCACATGGGCATCTCGGTGTGGCGCGGCAAGTTCACCAAGACCAGCGGCACCGTGGTGCTCGACCGCGCGGCCAGGACCGGTTCGGTGGACATCGCGATCGACCCGGCCAGCATTCAGTTCGGCCTGGTGGCGCTGGACGACCACGTGAAGGGCGCCGACATGCTCGACGTGACCAAGTACCCGAGCGCGACCTACAAGGGCCCGGTCGTGTTCAAGGGCGAGGTGCCGGCCGAGATCAATGGCGAGCTGACGCTGCATGGCGTGACCAAGCCGGTCAAGCTGGCGATCAACAGCTTCAAGTGCATCCAGCACCCGATGCTCAAGCGCGAGGTGTGCGGCGCCGATGCGTCGGGCTCGTTCAACCGCGGCGACTTTGGCGTGTCGTACGGGCTGCCGAAGTTCCAGCCGGAGGTGCGCTTGCAGATCCAGGTGGAAGCGATCAAGCAGTAAGCCGGAAGGCGGCGCAATAAACTGCCGTCGTGCCGGCGGACGCCGGGACCCATGCTGAGTATCCTCTGACGCGGCGATTTCGTAACGCCGCATCGGCGCCACCTCAGCATGGGTTCCGGCTTTCGTCCGAACGACGAGCTTTTGGTATCGAATAACGGGGTTTCCACGCAAGCGGGAACCCCGTTGTCACATCAGCGTCCGTCGCCGTCGAAGTCGCCCGGCATGGCGCGCTCGACCTTGTCCCAGGCCGCGCGGCTGGCCATCCTGGCCTGGTCCCAGGTCAGGCGCGACTTGCCCTTCACGCGGTCCCAGTCGTCGGCCATGTGGCGTTCGGCCAGGTCGTAGCTCGGGTAGCGCGCCGCGCTGTTGTAGCCCAGCGCGTAGGCCGGCTGGTAATCGTCGTAGGTGTAGCCCGGCGTGTAGTAGGGCTGGGTCTGGTAGTTGGTGCTCCAGTAGCTATCTTCCGCCTGCGGATTGACCGCACGGCCAGCCGCCTTGCCGACCGCGCCGCCGGCCAGCGCACCGACTGCCGCACCGGCCGCCATGCCCACCGGGCCGCCCACCGCGCCCAGCGCCGCACCGGCCGCCGCGCCGCCGCCCGCGCCCACGCCTTGCGCCAGGTTGTGCTCATGCAGCTGGTCGTCGGTTTTGGGGTTGACCACTTCGCCCGCGCCACGGCCGGCCGCGCCCCCCGCCAGCCCGCCGATCACGGCGCCTGCTGCCATGCCGACCGGGCCGGCCACCGTGCCCGCAGCGGCGCCGGCCGCCGCGCCGGCGCCCGCGCCCATGCCCTTGGCCAGGTAGTGCTGCGACAGGTCATCGCCGGCTTTCGGGTTGACCACTTCACCGGCACCTTTGCCGGCCATGCCGCCCGCAATGCCGCCAATGACCGCACCTGCGGCCGAGCCCACCGGGCCGGCGGCCGCGCCGATGCCCGCACCGGCCAGCGCGCCGGTGCCGGCGCCCAGCCCCGTGCCGATCACGTGCGAGCCGCCGTTGTCGGTCCAGGCGCGCTGGATGTGCTCGACGTCTTCGTCCGAGCGCGCGTGCACGCCCATCAGGATGCCGCCGTTCTTGATGCCTTCCTCGTAGTGCTTGACGCGTTCTTCGGGAATCCCGGCGCCGATCAGCGCGCCGATCAGGCCGCCGGCGATGCCGCCCGCGCCGGCACCGGCCAGCGCCGCTGCCAGCGGGCCGGCCACCACCAGGCCGAAGCCCGGCATCACCAGCGTAGTGCCGACGGCGGCCACGCCCGCCAGCACGGCGCCGATGGTGCCGCCGATGCCGGCGCCCACGCCCGCGCCTTCCGCGGCCTTGCTGCCCAGTTCGGTCTCGGTGTCGCCGAAGTGGGTCTTGCGGGTGCTGTCGGACATCATCAGGTTGACGTCGTCCTTGCCGTAGCCGCGGGTGGAGATTGCGCCATATGCGCGTTCGGCGCTGGCGCGGTCGGGGAACAGGCCGGTCACCATGCGCTGATTCTGCTGCGTCGTCGTGTCGTAGTTGCTCATGTCGAATCCTTCCTTGTCTGAGGGTGGGGGCTTGCCGCGCAAGCCGGGAGGCGTGCTGCCTTCCGGCCAACGATAGGACGGGACCGCCCACTCTTCTGTTCGCTGACGCACCCAGTCGCGGCATTGTCGCCTTGTAAAAGAACGCGGCGGAGGAATCGCAATCTAACGTTCGTTGCCGCACCGACCTGAGGAGAGTCGGCCCTCTAGACTTTTTCACATGGCCACGGCAATCAATTGGCCTGGGGTATGTTCATCCATTGAGAGGAGGAATCAACATGTTATTCATCATCTGGATTGTCGTTGGTGGCATCTTGGGCTGGCTCGCCAGCATGGTCATGAAAACCGATGCCGAGCAGGGCATGATCCTCAACATCGTGGTCGGTATCGTCGGCGCCTTCCTCGGCGGCTGGCTGCTCTCGCCGCTGTTTGGCTCGGGCACGATCAATTCGGACGACTTCAGCGTGTCGTCGCTGCTGGTTTCCTTCCTCGGCGCCGTGATTTTGCTGGCCATCGTCAACCTGCTGCGTCGCGGCCGGGTACGCTAAGTCATCCAATTTCTTGAAAACCAACGCTCATCGCGTTGGTTTTTTTGTACCCGTGCAGACCAAAACTGTCATCGTGGCAATGACGAGCAGCATCCTCTCGCTGTTCGTTGGTTTCCTCGCGCTCAATTTCATGCCGAGCGAGAAGAAAATCGAGACCCAGCTGGTACGCCAGTACGACACCGCCGACCCGCAATTCCGGCGCTCGCTCGGCGTACTGCTGGGGCCGCCGATTATCGAGGGCAACAAGGTCGAGGTGCTGCGCAATGGCGACCAGATCTTCCCGGCCATGCTCGATGCGATCCGCCATGCGCAAAAGACGATCACGTTCGAGACCTACATCTACTGGTCGGGCACGATCGGGCAAGAGTTCACCGAGGCGCTGGCCGAGCGCGCGCGCGCCGGCGTGAAGGTGCACCTGATGCTCGACTACATCGGCAGCATGAAGCTGGACCGGCAGCAGATCGAGGCGATGCGCGCGGCCGGGGTGCAGGTGCAGCGCTACCACAAGCCGGTGTGGTGGAAGCTGGCGCGGCTGAACAACCGGACCCACCGCAAGCTGTTGATCGTGGACGGCAAGGTCGGCTTCACCGGCGGCGTGGGCATCGCCGACAAGTGGCGCGGCAACGCGCAGGACGAGAACCACTGGCGCGACACCCACTTCCGGGTCGAGGGCCCGGTGGTCGGCCAGATGCAGGCGGTGTTCATGGACAACTGGACCAAGGCGACCGGCGTGGTGCTGGACGGCGAGGAGTACTTCCCGCCGCAGGAAACAGCGGGCGACCTGCCGGCCCAGATGTTTTCCAGTTCGCCCACTGGCGGCAGCGAGAGCATGCACCTGATGTACCTGATGGCGATCACCGCGGCGCGCAAGACGATCGAGCTGTCCTCGTCCTACTTCGTGCCGGACGAACTGGCGGTGAAGGCGCTGGTGGCGGCGGCAAAACGCGGGGTCAAGGTGCGCATCATCACGCCGGGCAAGATCATCGATTCGGACGTGGTGCGCATCGCCTCGCGCGAGCGCTGGGGTGACCTGCTGGCGGCCGGGGTGCGTATCGCCGAGTTCCAGCCCACCATGTACCACGTGAAGGCGCTGATCGTCGATGCACGGCTGGTGTCGGTCGGCTCGACCAACTTCGACAACCGTTCGTTCTCGATCAACGACGAGGCCAATCTCAACGTCCTCGACCCCGATTTCGCGCGCGAGCAGGTGGCCGTGTTCGAAGACGACTGGCGCCGCGCGCGCCCGATCAGCTTGTCGCGCTGGGAGGATCGGCCGTGGCTGGAGAAGCTGTCGGGCGAGTTTGCGTCGCTGATCGGGGCGCAGCTGTAAGTACGGCCAAGATTGCGGTTGACTATATGCATGTCGTTTCCCATACTGACGGGCACTCCCCTGCGGAGCGGACGTGTTTTTCCACCCATCACAACACCGACACGCATGAAAAAGACCCTTCTCTCGCTCGCCATCCTGACCAGCTTCGCCGCGCACGCCGACGAAGGCATGTGGATGCCGCAGCAGCTGCCACAAGTAGCCAAGCAACTGAAAGCCGCCGGCCTGAAGCTGGACCCGAACACCCTGACCAAGCTTACCGAGTTCCCGATGGGCGCCGTGGTGAGCCTGGGCGGCTGCTCGGCCTCGTTCGTCTCGCCGGAAGGCCTGATCGTCACCAACCACCACTGCGTGTACAACAGCGTGGCCGTCAACTCGACGCCGCAGAACGACCTGCTGGCCAACGGCTTTCTGGCCAAGACCAGGGCCGACGAACTGCCGGCCGCGCCGGGCAGCCGCGTGTTCGTGACCGAGGAGGTGACCAACGTTTCGGACAAGATCATCGACGCCGCCACCGCCAAGCTCACCGGCAAGGCGCGCATCGACGCGATCGAGAAGAACGAGAAGCAGATGGTTGCGCAGTGCGAGAAGGACCCGGGCCACCGCTGCACCGTGGCCAGCTACTACGGCGGGCTGGAGTTCTACCTGATCAAGCAGCTCGAGATCCGCGACGTGCGCCTGGTGCACGCGCCGCCTTCGGGCATCGGCAAGTTCGGCGGCGACACCGACAACTGGATGTGGCCGCGCCACACCGGCGACTACGGCTTCTACCGCGCCTACGTCAGCCGCGACGGCAAGGCCGCCGACTTCTCGAAGGACAACGTCCCTTACGTGCCGAAGCACTACCTGAAAATCGCCCAGCAGGGCGTGAAGGAAGGCGACTTCATCATGGTGGTGGGCTACCCGGGCCGCACCAACCGCCACCGCCTGCCGAACGAAATCGCCTGGACCTTCGACTGGAACTACCCGGCGTTCGTGAAGGCGTCCGGTGAGATCCTGGCGATCATCGACGAGCAAACCAAGAACGACCCGGCCGCGCGCCTGAAGTACGCGGGCCAGATCGCGGGCGTGAACAACTACTACAAGAACCGCAAGGGCATGATCGCGTCCTACCAGGACAGCGACATCCTGGCGCGCAAGACGGCCGAGCACAATGCGCTCAAGAGCTGGGTGAACGCCAACCCGGCGCGCAAGGCCGAGTTCGGATCGAGCATCGATGACGCCGAGAAGCTGATCGCCCAGCGCGACCAGGAAGTGAAGAAGGGCTTCTTCGTCAGCTACGCGACCCCGCGCTTCCTGGGCTCGGCACGCACGCTGTACCGCCTGGCCAACGAGCGCGCCAAGCCGGACGCCGAGCGCAAGACCGGCTTCCAGGACCGCGATACTCCACGCCTGACCTCGGTGATCGCCGGCCAGGACCGCACCTACGACGAGAAGGTGGACAAGGCGCTGGTGCTGAACTTCCTGAAGCAGTACCTGGCCCAGCCGCAAGCCGAGCACAACGCCGCGTTTGACGCCGCCCTGGGCGTGCGTTCGGGCATGAGCGATGCCGAGCTCAAGGCGCAGCTGGACACGCTGTACGCCGGCTCCAAACTGCAGGACAAGGCCGAGCGCCTGGCGTGGATGAAGAAGTCGCCGCAGGAGTTCAAGGCCAGCAACGACGCCTTCATCAAGGCGGCAGTGGCGATGTACGAGCCGGGCCTGAAGCAGGAGGCTGAAGAGGAAGAGCTTGGCGGCAAGATCCAGCAAGCCTATGCCAATTACATGAAGGCCAAGATCGCCTACATGCACAGCAAGGGCCAGGCCGTGTACCCGGATGCCAACAGCACGCTGCGCGTAACCTTCGGCAAGATCGCCGGCCGCGACCACGGCGCCGACGGCACCGGCTCGTGGACCGCGTTCACCACCGTCAAGGGCGTGCTGGCCAAGCACACCGGCGAAGGCGAGTTCAACGCGCCGGAGCGCCAGCTGGCCGCGATCCGCGCCAAGGACTTTGGCAAGTATGCCGATCCCAAGCTCAAGACCGTGCCGGTGGACTACCTGGCCACGCTGGACATCACCGGCGGCAATTCTGGCTCGGCCGCGCTGAACGCAAAAGGCGAGCTGATCGGCCTGGCTTTCGATGGCACGCTCGATTCGATCATCTCGGACTGGGACTTCAACAAGGCCAACACGCGCGACATCCAGGTGGACGTGCGCTACATCCTGTGGAACATGAAGCATGTGGACCACGCCGACAACCTGCTCAAGGAAATGAAGGCCGAGTAAGCCCCGCACGCCGGGCGACAGCAGCCACGCCGCCGCAAGGCCGCGTGGCTTTTTCTTTGGCGCTTCTGGCGGCGGGCGCGCGTCAATCGGTGCAGCGGCGCACTTGCTGGCGGCGTTCAAGGCCCGGACGGAACGGGAACCGGGCATTTGCCGCACGCCACGCTGACGCCCGTGACCACAGGTCGTTGACGGTGCGGCGTATCCAGATGTCGCGCCAGGCGTTGCGCACGCCTCCGGTCACCAGCAGCCCCCACTCCCGCGGCGACACGGTCTGCCCTTCATACATGATCCGGTCGCGCACCACCTGCGCGTAATACCAGACGCTGTGGTAGCGCATTCGCAGTTCCGTTCCCTCGGGCAGGAACACGTCCTGCCACTGGTAACCGCGGGCGCCCGCTCCCACCTGGCGAGCGCTGCGGCCAGCCATCCACTGCCTGAGCGCAAGCGGCAGGATTTCGTCCGGATTGCGCAAGTCGCCGTGCTTTCGCAGATGGAATGCCAGGTCGAGATAGACCTGGGTGGGGAGCTGCACGGGTATCGTCTCGTTTAACATATTTTTTCCTCGTTTTGTCTCGTCGTCGGTCCGGTTGAGACTTGTCTGCCGAGGGAGAGTTCGCCAACAACGGCCCGCGCACGAGCAAACGCGAGCATTCACGAGACAAAGCGAGACATATCCGCCAACGCGCACCCCAGGCTCTCACATGCGGCAAATGCTGCATTGCAGCATCAATCAATCTTCGGCCACGGGTGTGATTTTCCGAGGGGCTCGCTGCCACCCACGCACGCGCTCCACCGCGCCTGCAGTTGTACAACGGAAAACTTTACCGACCTCGGTTTTTCCCTAGCAAATTAGTAGGTTATTAGGCAAGAAGAACCACTTTTGAACTTGATTGAGAACAATTTGATGCAAATCAAGTGCCTCTTTTGACCAACCGGAAAAACCATAACCTTGGTCATGTTTCTTTTCGGCACCAGTCGCGAGAATGTGCACCAGCACAAACGCCCTTTTTTAATGGAGAGATCTCGATGGATCGCGACAACAACGAAAAAAATGTCACTGAAACGACGCAAGACAGCCGCCGTCGTTTCCTCGGCCGCAGCGCGATGCTGGGCCTCGCCAGTGCCGGCGTGGCCGCGCTGGCCGGTTGCAAGGAAGAAGCCCCGGGCAAGGCCGCGCCGACTGCGGCAGCCGTCCCCAACACCGGCGGCGCCTTCCACGAAGTGGCCCCGGGCCAGCTCGACGACTACTACCTGCTGTCCAGCGGCGGCCACTCGGGCGAAGCCCGCGTGATCGGCATCCCGTCCGGCCGCACCCTGCGCCGCATCCCGGTGTTCAACGTCGACCCGATGGTCGGCTGGGGCATCACCAACGAGTCCAAGGCCATCCTCGGCACCCGTCCGGACGGCCAGCTCAAGTACCTGACCGGCGACACCCACCACGTGCACGCCAGCTACAAGGACGGCACCTACGACGGCAAGTACGCCTGGATCAACGACAAGATCAACTCGCGCATGGCCCGTATCCGCCTGGATACCATGGAATGCGACAAGATCACCGAGATCCCCAACGTGATGGGCATGCACGGCCTGTTCCCGGACAAGTGCGACCCGGTCGACAAGAAGATCAACTACACCACCCGCGTGTTCGCCGGCTCCGAGTTCCACCTGCCGCAGCCGAACGACGGCCGTGACCTGGACGATCCGTCCAAGTGGTACGCCCTGTTCTCGTGCCTGGACGCCGAGACGATGGAAGTGCGCTGGCAGGTCCGCGTGGACGGCAACATGGACCTGGTCGCCACCTCGTACGACGGCACGCTGGCCGGCTCGAACCAGTACAACACCGAGAACGCCGCCGACCAGGCCGGCATGATGGCCGCCGAGCGTGACGCCTGCGTGTTCTTCAACATCGCCCGCATCGAAGCTGCCGTCAAGGCCGGCAAGTTCACCCACATCGGCAACTCCAAGGTGCCGGTGGTGGACGGCCGCAAGGTCTCCAACGGCGATCCGAAGACCGCCCTCACCTGCTACGTCCCGGTCGCCAAGAACCCGCACGGCGTGAACGCCAGCCCGGACGGCAAGTACTTCGTCTGCTCCGGCAAGCTGTCGCCGACCGCCACCGTGATCGACCTGTCGCTGGTGACCAAGTGGTTCAACGGCGAACTGAAGACCGAGCGCGACGCCGTGGTGGCCGAGCCGGAAATCGGCCTGGGCCCCTTGCACACCGCCTTCGACGGCAAAGGCAACGCCTTCACCACCCTGTTCCTGGACAGCCAGATCGTCAAGTGGAACGTGGATGACGCAATCAAGCAGTACAAGGGCGACAAGACCGTCAAGCCGGTGCGCGACCGCGTGGACGTGCACTACCAGCCGGGCCACGGCTACATCTCGATGGGCGAGACCAAGGAAGCCGACGGCAAGTACTTCAACTCGGGCAACAAGTTCTCGAAAGACCGCTTCCTGCCGGTCGGCCCGCTGCACAGCGAGACCGAGCAGCTGATCGACATCTCGGGCGACAAGATGCGCATCGTGTCCGACCACACCGCGTATCCGGAACCGCACGACGCGATCATCGTGCGCCGCGACATCATCAAGACGCGCCAGATCTACAACCTGGATGACTTCCCGAACAAGGTCACGTCCGAGAACGCCGGCATCGAACGCAAGGGCAACAAGGTTCATGTGCGCATGATGTCGCAGGCGCCGCAGTACTCGCTGCCGGTGATCAAGGTGAAGAAAGGTGACGAAGTGACGCTCACGCTGACCAACTACGACAAGGTCGAAGACCTGACGCACGGTTGCGCGATCCCGAACTACAACATCAACTTCATCGTCAACCCGCAGGAGACGAAGTCGGTGACCTTCAAGGCTGACAAGCCGGGCGCCTACTGGATCTACTGCACTCACTTCTGCCACGCGCTGCACCTGGAAATGCGCAGCCGCTTCCTGGTGGAGGCCTGATAGCAGGTTAAGGCAATGTTCAAGCGCCTCTTCGCGGGCCACATGGCGCAAGCCATGTGGCTCGCGCTGTGCATGCTGCTGCCGCAACTGGCGGCGGCATCGCTATACAGCACCGAGCTGCCGCCCGAAGTCGTGAGCGGCCCCAACCTCTGCGCCGCGGCCCCGTGCCGCGACGTGCTGCCTGCCGCGCAGTCGTTTTCGCCGCGCAAGGGCTCTCCGTTCTACGTGGAAGGCTACGGCGCCGACAAGCGCGTGGTCGGCTACGTGTTCCTGTCCACCGACGTGGTCGACATCCCCGCCTACTCCGGCAAACCGGTCGTCACCCTGATCGGCATGGATACCACCGGCGTGATCACCGGCGTGCGCATCCTCAAGCACTCCGAGCCGATCCTGCTGGCCGGTTTGCCCGAGACGGTGCTGACCAACTTCGTCAAGCAGTACCTCGGCAAGCGCGGCGACGCCAAGATGGAAATCGGCGCCGGACAGGCCGATGGCGGACTGAATTTCGACGGCATCAGCGGCGCCACCGTGACCGCGATCGCCGAGAACCAGGTCATCGCGCAAAGCGCCTTCATCATCGGCAGCCAGGTCGGCATCTTCAAGCGCAAGGAGCGCCCGCCCGCGCACTTCAAGCCGCTCGCCGAGCGGCTGTCGTGGGACGCGCTGGCCAAGGAAGGTTCGATCGGCCACCTGGTGGTGGCGGCCGAGGACGTCGGCGCCGACCCGTCCAAGGGCCCGTACATGGACCTGTACTTCGGCTACCTGAACGCGCCGACGGTCGGCACCAGCGTGCTGGGCGAGCATGGCTACAAACGCCTGATGCAGGACCTGAAGCCCGACGAGCACGCCCTGTTCGTGGTGGCTAACGGCCAGGTGTCGTTCAAGGGTTCCGGCTTTGTCCGCGGCGGCATCTACGACCGCGTCCAGGTACGCCAGGACAGCGCCAGCTTCACCTTCCGCGACACCGACTACCTGAACCTGTACGGCGTCGAGGCCGCGGGCAAGCCGGCCTACCGCGAGTCCGGCATCTTCATCATCCGCTCGAAGAACTTCAATCCGGCCTGGCCGTGGCAGCTGAGCTTTTTGGCCAACCGCACCGACAAGCAGACCGGCGCCAAGGTGTTCGCGCACTTCGACGAAGAATACTGGGTCCCGGCGCGCTACCTCGAAGGCGGCCGCCCGCGTGTGGAGCGCCCCGAGCCGGCCTGGCACAAGGCCTGGAGCGGCAAGAAGCTGGAGATCGCCCTGTTCGCGCTGGTGCTGCTGACCGCCGCCGTGCTGTACGCGCAGCGCGACAAGCTGGTGCGCGCGTCCAAGCGCAAGCACAAACCCTGGATTTCGGTGCCGCGGCACCTGCTGTGGATCGCGAGCGTGGTGTACCTTGGCTGGATGCTGAAAGCCCAGCCGAGCGTGACCCAGGTGCTGACCTGGTTCCACTCGCTGATCCACCAGTGGAAGTGGGAACTGTTCCTGTCGGACCCGTTCATCTTCCTGTTCTGGATCTTCCTGGCCGTCACCGTGCTGCTGTGGGGACGCGGCCTGTTTTGTGGGTGGCTGTGCCCGATGGGTTCACTGCAGCATCTGGCATACCGGCTCGGCCAGGTGATCGGCCTGGGAAGATACCAACGCCTGCTGCCCAAGCGCGTGCACGACAAGCTCAAATGGACCAAGTACGTGGTGTTCGCGGTCCTGCTGGCGGTGTCGCTGTGGTCGATGGAAGCGGCCGAGACGCTGGCCGAGATCGAGCCGTTCAAGACCACCTTCCTGGTCGGCCCGTGGAACCGCCCGTGGCCGTACACGCTGTTCGTGGCGGTCATCCTGGGCATCTCGATCCTGTCCGAACGGCCCTACTGCAAGTACCTGTGCCCGCTGGGCGCGTCGCTCGCGGTGCCGTCCACGTTCCGCCTGTTCGGCCTGAAGCGCAAGCAGGAATGCACCACCTGCCACGCCTGCGCCGCCGGCTGCGGCTCGCACGCGATCGACGCCCAGGGCAACATCGACCAGCGCGAATGCCTGGCCTGCCTGGACTGCATGGTGATGTACTACGACGACCATGCCTGCCCGCCGCTGGTCAAGGAGCGCAAGGCGCGCGACAAGGCGGGACAGCCGCTCACGCCGATCGACGCGCGCGGCTACTTCATCCCGCTCGAGAAGGTGCGCTCGGAACTGGCAACCAAGGCCGGCCAGCAGCAGGGGACCGGCAAATGAAGGGGCACATAGGCCTGCTGGCCGCGCTGATGCTAGCTGCGGCCAGCGCCCACGCCGCCGTGCTGCGGGTGGAAAGCGGCCAGTCGATTGCGGCCGCGCTGCGCGCGGCGCGCGTCGGCGACACCGTGCAGGTGGCCGCCGGCACCTACCGCGAGAACCTGGTGATCGACAAGCCGCTCACGCTCGAAGGCGTGGGCAAACCGCTGGTGCACGGCGGCGGCAAGGGCGACGTGATCCGGGTGCGCGCCCAGGACGTGACCATCCGCGGCCTGGCCGTGCAGGGCAGCGGCATCAACCTGGACGCGCAGAACGCCGGCATCTACATCCAGCCCGGCTCGGACCGCGCGCGCGTGGCCGATTGCGAGCTCACCGCCAACCTGTTCGGCGTGTGGCTGGAGCAGTCGGCCGATTCCACCATCGAGCACAACACCATCGTCGGCCGCGCCGACCTGTTCTCGGCCGACCGCGGCAACGGCATCCAGGTGTACAACACCATCAACTCGCAGGTGATCGGCAACACCGTCAGCCACACCCGCGACGGCATCTACGTGGACTACTCGCAGCACGCGCTGTTTCGCGGCAACCGCCTGCACGACGTGCGCTACGGGACCCACTACATGAACACCAACGACAGCACCTGGGAAGACAACGAGACCTGGCACAACCGCGGCGGGCTGGCGCTGATGGAGGTGCGCCACCTGGTGGTGCGCCGCAACCGCGCCTGGGGCAACGAGGAGCACGGCATCATGCTGCGCACGATCCAGGACTCGCTCATCGAGGACAACATCGTGGCCGGCAACGACCGCGGCTTCTTCATCTACGACGCCGAGTTCAACACGATCCGTGGCAACCTGGTGGTCGGCAACCGCAACGGCGTGCAGCTGACCGCGGGCTCCAGCAACAACCAGGTGGACGGCAACGACTTCATCAACAACCAGGAGCAGGTCGAATTCGTCGCGTCCAAGGACGTCGAGTGGGGCCGCAAGCAGCCCAACTACTGGAGCAACTACCGCGGCTGGGATCAGGACGGCGACGGCCGCGGCGACCTGCGCTACGAAGCGAACGACATCGTGGACCGCATCAGCTGGCAGTACCCGCTGGCCAAGCTGATGCTGTCCAGCCCCGCGCTGCAGGCGCTGCGCTTTGCCGCGCGCCAGTTCCCGGTGCTGCGTGCGCCCAGCGTGACCGAGCAGCACCCGCGCATGAAGCCGTGGCACACCAATTGGAGCAAATGGAATGGCGGACTACCGCATTGAAGTACGCAACGTGAGCTGCCGCTTCGGCGAGGTGCAGGCGCTCGACGGCGTGAGCCTGGCCATCGGCAGCGGCCAGATGGTCGGCCTGATCGGCCACAACGGCGCCGGCAAGAGCACCCTGTTCAAGGTGATGCTCGGCCTGATCCAGCCGACCAGCGGCGACGTGCTGCTGGACGGCGCCCCGGTCAGCGGCGAGCGCTTTCGCCAGGCGCGCCGCCGCATCGGCTACCTGCCCGAGACCTTCGCCACCTACGACAACCTGACCGGCGGCGAGGTGCTGCGCCTGTTCGCCGACCTCAAGGGCGTGCCGCGCAAGGAGTGCATCGGCGTGCTCGAGCGCGTGGGCCTGGCGCGCGCCGCCGGGCGCCGCGTGGGCGGCTACTCGAAGGGCATGCGCCAGCGCCTTGGCTTTGCCCAGGTGCTGCTGGGCGAGCCGGACCTGGTGTTCCTCGACGAGCCGACCAACGGCCTTGACCCCGAGGGCATCCACGACTTCTACCAGGTGCTGCGCGAAGTGCAGGCCGGCGGCACCACGGTGGTGATCACCTCGCACATCCTGGCCGACATCCAGGACCGCGTGGACCAGCTGGTGATCCTGCGCGCCGGCCGCGTGGCCGCGCGCGGCACCCTGGCCGAGCTGCGCGCATCCACCTCCCAGCACGCGCGCATCGAGGTGCGCGTGCGCGAAGGCGACGCGATGCGCATCGAAGCCAGCCTGGCCGGCGAGCACGCCATCGAGGTGCTGGCCGACCGCGTGCGCATCGCCTGCGCGCCGCACCAGAAAATGGCGCTGATCGCGCGCGTGGCCGCGCTGGGCGACGCGGTGCTCGACCTGTCGGTGCAGGAAGCATCGCTCGAACAACTCTTCCTTGGATTTGGAGGCAAGCATGGCACGCATTGAATTGCGCCAGGCAGGCGTGATCGCGCGCCAGGAATTCCGCGACCGCCTGCGCAACCGCTGGGTGCTGGCCGTGGCGCTGGTGCTGGCGCTGCTCGCGCTGGCCATCGCCTATGCCGGCAGCGCCCAGCAGGGCCAGGTCGGCTTTCGCGGCATCGAGGTGACGGTGGCCAGCCTGACCAGCCTGGCCGTGTACCTGGTGCCGCTGATCGCGCTCATGCTCGGCTACGACGCCATCGTCGGCGAGCGCGAACGCGGCTCGCTCGACCTCCTGGTATCGATGCCGATCACGCGCTTCGAGATCCTGCTCGGCAAATTCGCCGGCCTGTCGGCGGCGCTGGCCTGCGCCACCGCCGGCGGCCTGGTGCTGGCGGCGCTGCCGCTGGCGCCGCACTTCAAGAGCCACGACGTGTGGCACTACGCGGGCTTTGCAGGCAGCGCCGTGCTGATGGGGATGGCCTTCCTCAGCATGGCGATGCTGGTGTCCGTGCTGTCGCGCGACCGCATCCGCGCCAGCGGCGCCGCCATCGGCCTGTGGTTCCTGTTCGTGCTGGCCTTCGACCTGGGCCTGACCGGCGCGCTGGTCGCCAGCAACGGCGCGCTCGGCAGCGGCGTGTTCGGCGCGCTCCTGATGCTCAATCCCGCCGACGTGTTCCGCATGCTGAACATCTTCGGTTCCGGCGACGTGCAGGACATGTATGGCCTGGCCACCGCCGTGCCCGGCGTGCTGACCTCGCCGCTGCTGCTGGTGGGCGCGATGGCCGCGTGGATCGGCGTGCCGCTCGCGCTGTCGGCGTGGCGCTTCCGCTGACAAGGAGCTTGCGATGAGAATCCTGTTCATTGGCTGGCTGTTCCTGCTGCTTGCGGGCTGCGCCCGGCACGACCAGGTCTATCACGTGCAGGGGCACGTGTTCGGCACCCAGGTCGAGGTCAGCATCTACGGCGAAAGCGAACAGCGCGCCCAGCAGCTGGGCGACGAGGTGCTGCGCGAATTCGACCGCCTGCACCACAAGTTCCACGCCTGGCAGCCAAGCCAGCTCACGGCGCTGAACGACGCGATCGCGCGCGGCGAGACCTTCCAGGCCGACGCCGAAATGGTCAGCCTGCTGCAATCGGCCGCGCTGCTGTCGGCGCAATCGGACAACCTGTTCAACCCCGCGATCGGCCACCTGATCCGGTTGTGGGGTTTCCAGAGCAGCGACATCCACGCGCAGGGGCCATCGCAGGCCGAGATCGACAAGTGGGTGAAGGCCAATCCGCGCCTGTCGGACCTGCGCTACCAGGGCACGCGCATCCGCAGCGTGAACCCGGCGGTGATGATCGACCTGGGCGGCTACGCCAAGGGCTACGCACTGGACCGCGCCGTGGAGATCCTGCGCGCCGCACACGTGAAGGCAGCGCTGGTCAACACCGGTGGCAACATGATCGCCATCGGCCAGCCGGGCGAACGCCCTTGGCGCGTGGGCATCAAGGACCCGCGCGGCGACGGCGCGCTGGCCAGCGTCGAGCTGCACGACAACGAAGCGATCGGCACCAGCGGCGACTACCAGCGCTACTTCATGAAGGACGGCAAGCGCCACCCGCACATCATCGACCCGCGCACCGGCGACACCACCGACACGGTCGCTTCGGTGACGATCATCGCCAGCGGCGGCGAGCACGTGGGCCTGCGCTCGGACGGCCACTCCAAGCCGCTCTTCGTTTCCGGGCCGCAGCACTGGAAAGAAATGGCCGAGCGCCTGGGCCTGACCGAAGTGCTGCTGGTGGACGCCAACCGCAATGTCGTGATGACGCCGGCAATGCAGGCGCGCCTCGACAAACATTGACGCGTAGACACGTAGGGTGGGCAGGTTTCCTGCCCACGCGTCCAAGCGGCTCATCCCTGGCTGAACGCGTGGGCAGACGCAACTATGCTGCCGTTCGCATTCGCTTGCGTTCGAACAGGGACAAGTGCGCATCGCGTGCAAAGATGAAGACGCATGCCACTCAAACAAGAAGGCGTCAACGCGCTGCCGCGCGGCGGGCTGGTGGTCCTGCCTGGCGGCAGCGCGGCGGACGTGTGCCGTACACGCAAGGCCACACCCGTCCCTCCATTTTTCATGATTTGGTTCATTTTTTTTGCAGCAATTCGCCGGGACAATGTACAGTTGCAGAATCCCGCAACCAAAACCGCATCAAAAGGAACGTTTCATGAAAGTATCGAAGCTCGTGATCCTGGCTGTGGCCAGCCTGGCCGCATTCGGCGCCCAAGCCGCAGGCAAACCCGACCTCGCTCTCGGCGAAAAAACCTACAACGCGACCTGCGTCTCGTGCCACGGCAGCGGCGTGCTGAACGCGCCCAAGCTGGGCGACAAGGCTGGCTGGGCGCCGCGCATCAAGCAAGGCAAACCGACCCTGTACAAGCACGCGCTGGAAGGCTTCAAAATGATGCCGTCCAAAGGCGGCAACCCGGCGCTGAAAGACGCCGAAGTGCAGGCAGCGATCGACTTCATGGTCTCCAAGTCGAGCTGATCGGCGCAGCGCGCACGCACCGAAAAAGGGCCGGGAATCTCCCGGCCTTTTTCTTTGGGCTGGCGCATTCAGCGCGTGGCGCGGTCGTGGCGGGCGTGCCGCGTCTCGCGCATGCGCACCGCCACCACCAGGCCCGACAGGAAGGTCAGGGCCGCCACCACCCACACCGCGACGGGAACACCGAAGCGGTCCGCCACGAGGCCGGACAGCAAGGCGCCGACCGCATAACCGAGGTCGCGCCAGAGCCGATAGACGCCGACGGCGGAAGCGCGCCAGGCCGGGTTCACCACGTCGCCGATCGCGGCCAGCAAGGTCGGATAGACCATGGCCGTGCCAACGCCAAGCAGCAGCGCGCCGCACGCGAACCACGCGAACGCCGCAGACACGGCGACCAGCGCGATGCCCACCGCCTGCACCCACATGCCCGCCACGATCAGGCCCTTGCGCCCGATGCGGTCGGACAGTGCCCCGGTGAACAGCTGGCACACGCCCCACACCGCCGGATAGAGTGCCGCCAGCACGCCAATCTGCCGCAGCGACAAGCCCGCCGCGGCGAAAATGAGCGGGAACAGGCCCCAGGCCATGCCGTCGTTGAGATTGTTCACCAGGCCCGCCTGGCTGATCGATGACAGGTCGGGGTCGCGCCAGGTGGTGCGCGCATAGATCTCGCGTTGCGAGGGCCGCGCCGCTGGTGGCGCGGCGCCGGCCTCGTGGTGCGCGTAGTCGCGCGTCTCGCGCACCGCCGTCACCGACAGCAGCAGTCCGAGCACGACGTAAGCCACGCCCAGGTAGAACGGTTCGGGCCGCAAGCCGTAGCGCGCCGCCAGCCAGCCGCTGGCCAGCGCCGCGGCGCCGACCGCGCAATAGCCGGCAAACTCGTTGATGCCCATCGCCGTGCCGCGGTTTGCGGGCCCGGCCAGGTCGATCTTCATGATCACGGTCGTCGACCAGGTCAGGCCCTGGCTGATGCCAAGCAGCGCATTGGCGGCGAGGATCCAGTTCCACGACGGCGCCCACATCAGCATGAACGGCACCGGCACCGCGCACAGCCAGCCGGCAACCAGGATCGCCTTGCGGCCATACGCATCCGAAAAGCGCCCGGCAACATAGTTGGTGAGCGCCTTGGCTACGCCAAACACGACGATGAAGGCGAGGATCGCGGAATGCGCGACCAGCCGGAATTCCTGTTCCGCGATCGCCGGCAGGATGGCGCGCTCCATGCCCACCATGGCCCCGACGAAGGCGTTGACCAGGACCAGCAGCGCGAACTGGCGCCAGTTTGCCTTCAGCCCCAGTTGCAGCGCGTGCCTGACTGGCCGGGGCGCGAGATTGCGCGCTGCCTCGGACATCGCATCCCTCCTATATTCCAACGATTATTAGAATATAATGTAATCCACGCCCGCACGGCACGTCAACCCGGCCGGCACTTGACCCCGTGTCCGGCATTGCCCAGACTTCTCCCATGACATCGAATCGAAGCATCAAGGACGCGCTCTACGAGCAGGTGGCGCGCATCGGCAAGGCGGCGGCCAGCCCAAAGCGGCTGGAGCTGCTGGAACTGTTGTGCCAATCGCCCAAGACGGTGGAGGTGCTGGCGCAGGACGCGGGCATCAGCGTCAAGCTGACCAGTGCACACCTGAAGGAACTGAAGGCCGCGCGCCTGGTCGATGCCGAGCGCCAGGGACGCTTTGTCGTCTACCGCCTGGCAAGCGAAGATGTGGCCCGCTTCTGGGTCGCGATCCGGCTGCTGGCCGAAGACCGCCTGTTCGAGCTGCAGGAAGCGCTGCGCGGCCTGCGCGCCGCCACCCATGAATGGGAAGGCAACAACCGTGACGACCTGCTGGCCAAGGCACGTCGTGGCGACGTGGTGGTGATCGACGTGCGGCCCGCGGACGAATTCGAGGCCGGCCACTTGCCGTTTGCGCGCTCGATGCCCGTCGCGGAGCTGAAAACGCGGCTGTCCGAGCTGCCCCGGGACAAGCCGGTAATCGCCTACTGCCGCGGGCCGTTTTGCCTGATGTCGGCCGATGCCGTGCGGCTGCTGCGCCGGCACGGCATCGACGCCGTCCAGCTGCAGGAAGGCGTGGCCGAGTGGGCGGCCTGACGCCCCTTAGCGGTGGTTCAGCCGGCTGTTGCGCACGCCGTACACGAAGTAGGTAATGATCGCCACCGTCATCCAGATCGCGAACACGCGGAAGGTCGTGTGCGACAGGTCCTTCATGATGTACAGGCAGGCCAGGATCGACAGCCCCGGCACGACATAGGGCCCGAACGGCACGCGGAAGCCCTTGCGTACGCCCTCGCCCTGCTTCTTGCGGATCACCGGCACCGCGATCGACACCACGATAAAGGCGGTCAGCGTGCCCATGCTCACCATGTCCCAGAGGAAGGTCGAATCGACCAGGCCGGCCACGATGCCGACCACGACCGACACGATCACCGTGTTGCTCACCGGCGCCAGCGTGCGCGGGTTGACGGTCTGGAAGGTCTTGGGGATCAGGCCATCGCGGCTGATCGCGTACAGGATGCGGGTCTGGCCATAGATCGTCACCAGCGTCACGGAAAACACCGAGATCACCGCGCCGGCCGACAAAATCAGCGCCGGCCAGGCCTGGCCGGTCACGTTCTGCAGGATCACCGACAGTCCCGCCTCCTGCCCTTCGAACAGCGCGGCCGGCTGCGCGCCGAGGGCGGCCACCGCCACCAGCATGTAGAACACGGTCACAATGCCCAGCGCCAGCAGAATGCCGATCGGCACGTCGCGGGTCGGGTTCCGGGTTTCCTCGCCCGCCGTGGCGATGGTGTCCAGGCCAATGAACGAAAAGAACACCGTGCCGGCGGCCGCCGTCACGCCTGCCATGTCGCCCAGTCCCTTGGTGCCCGCGAAGAACGGATGGAAGTTGTTGATGTTAAAGCCAGTAAAGGCGATCACGGAAAAGAACACCAGGATCGCCAGCTTGATCAGCACCATGATCGCATTGGTGGTGGCTGACTCGCGCGTGCCGCGGATCAGCAGCACGCAGCACAGCACCACCAGCAGGATCGGCGGCAGGTTGATGTGGCCAAAATGGAACTCCGTGCCCGCCTTGCCGGAAACGATCATCGGCGAGCGCAGCGCTTCGGGGATCTGCCAGCCGACCGCGTTGTGCAGGAAATTGTTCAGGTAGTCGGACCAGCCGATCGCCGTGGCCGACGCTGCCAGGCCGTATTCGAGCAGCAGGCAGGCCGCCACCACGAAGGCACCGAACTCGCCCACCGTGGCGTAGGCAAACGAATACGACGAGCCCGACGCCGGCACACGGTCGGCCAGCTCGGCGTAGCACAAGGCCGTCAGGCCGGCGGTGAGCGCGGCCAGCAAGAACGACAGTACGACCGACGGGCCGGCCTTGGGCACCGCCTCCACCATGGTGAAGAAAATACCGGTGCCGATGGTTGCCCCGACACCGATCATGGTCAGCGGAAACAAACCCAGCGTGCGACCAAGCCGGTTGCCGTCGTGGCCATGGCCCTCGTCCAGTGTGCGCTCTGCGGTTTTGGTGCGGGTCAGCTTTTGGCTCAGTGTCGTCGTCAAGGCGTGTCCTTTTGTCGCGCTGGTCGCAGGCAACGGGATCTCCGCGGCCCAAAGCCCGGATTATAGGGGTAATGCGCATGCGAAAGAAAAAACTTTCCTTAAACATTCATAAGTTCTGCATCTTTTGCGATACAATCCTGCCCCTGCCCTGCTCGCCCATGACCAGCGGGCATTTTTTCAGTCCATAAACATGCATATTGCATGAACGTATCGAAGGAATTCGAATGATCTCCGCCGCATCGCGTCCGTACATCGACGCCAGCGTGCCGGTCCTGCGAGAGCACGGCCTGGCCATCACGACCACCTTTTACCGCAACATGTTTGCCGCCCATCCTGAACTGACCAACCTGTTCAATATGGGCAACCAGGCTGCCGGCAAGCAGCAGCAATCGCTCGCCTCGGCCGTATTTGCCTACGCGGCCAACATCGACAATGCCGCCGCCCTGGGGCCGGTGGTCAGGCGCATCGTGCACAAGCACGCCTCGGTCGGCATCAAGGCCGAACACTACCCGATCGTCGGCCACCACCTGCTGGGCGCGATCAAGGAAGTGCTGGGCGAAGCGGCCACGCCCGAACTGATCGCCGCCTGGGCCGAGGCCTACGGGTCGCTGGCCACGCTGCTGGTGGACGCCGAGCGCGCGATGTACGACGAAGCGGGCGTCGCGGCCGGCGAAACCCGCGCCATGCGCGTCACCGGCGTCACCCGCGAGAGCGAGACCGTGCTGTCGATCCGCCTGGTGCCGGAAGATGGCGCACCGCTGCCGCCGTTCGCCGCCGGCCAGTACGTGAGCGTGGCCGTAGACTTCGGCGACGGGCGCCGCCAGCTGCGCCAGTACAGCCTGTCGGACGCACCGGGCCAGGACAGCCTGCGCATTTCGGTCAAGCGCGAGGACGGCGCCGGCGGCATGCCGGCCGGCACGGTGTCGAACTGGATCCACGCGAACGTCAAGCCGGGCAGCGTACTGCAGGTGACGCACCCGTTTGGCGAATTCACCCCGGACACCGAGTCGATCGACCCGGTGGTGCTGCTGTCGGCCGGCGTGGGCATCACGCCGATGATCGCGGCGCTCAACCGCATCGCGCAAGCCAACCCCGAGCGCCGCGTGATCTTTGCGCACGCAGCCGTCGATGCGGCGCACCACGCGCACCAGGCCGACATCGCGGCGGCCAAGGCGCGCATGCCCTACCTGCACGTGGTGACGTTCTATGAAGAGGTGGACGGCGACGCGGGCGCGCTGCCGGGACGGATGGACCTGGCCCGGCTGCCCGGCTGGCCGCTGTCGGAGACCAACGTGTACATGTGCGGCCCGCTGCCCTTCATGCAGGAGCAGTGGAACGCGCTGCTGGCCGCCGGCGCCCCGGCTGAACGCCTGCACCGCGAAGTGTTCGGACCGGACCTGCTCGACAACCTGCTCTGAGACGGTCGTCCCGGCGGACGCCGGGACCCATGCTGACTTCCCGAAGTCGCAACTGCGACCATTATCCCGGCGTGCGCCGACTGACCGCTCAGTCGACCAGCCGCACCGACTTGCCGCTGATATTGCGCTCTGCCGGATTGCCGCGCACGCGGATCGGGCCCGAGCCGGTGGTTTGCGCCAGCAGTGTCTGGCGCACATTGGCGTAGATGCCGCCCGAGCCGCTCGTGGCCAGGTCGGCGCGATCGCTCGTCAAGCCTTCCAGTTCCGCGTTACCCGATCCGGTAGTGCGCACGTTCAGCACGCGCACCATGCCGCGCGCCTGCACCTGGCCCGAGCCGTGGATGCCGATGGTCGCGTGGTCGCCACGCAGTTCCCCGGCGATCAGGCTACCCGATCCATTCACCTTCAGTTCCGCGCCGGCCGAGCGCAGGCGGCTTGCATCCAGCCGGCCCGACCCGTTCAGGCGCGCATCGAACTGGTCCACGTCGCCGGCCAGCTCCACCGCGCCCGAGCCGTTCAGTTGCACGCCCAGGGGCGCGCCGTTCAGGCCCAGCACTGTAACGCGGCCCGATCCGTTCGAATGCAGTTCGGTCAGGCGCGGCACCGTGTAGGTGATGTGGACCGGATTACGGCTGCGGATGCGGTCGGCGTAGATGTTCAGGGTGTCGCCGCTGCTGTCGGTATGGATCAGCGGCAGCAGGTTCGAATCGGCCTCCACCACCAGCGAAGGCGCGGGACCGACGCGCACGTCGACCACCATCGCGCCGTTCACGCGCAGGTGCTGGAAGCTGCCTATCACGCGCTCGTCGCGCGCAGAAATGCCGTTGCCTTCGACAGCGGGGTCGCTGCTGAAGGCAGTACGGACGTGAACGTCGCCATCGTTGGGACTGACGATGATGGCGCACCCGCCCAGGACAGCGAGGCAGGCGATGGAAATCAGTTTGCGCATGAGGGGGCCTTTTTCGTTATTTGTGTCAGCTGGCCTCAAGGACCATGCTGTCACTTTAACCAGCCCCCCGTCACCCCGCATCGCCGTTGCGACGAGCTGCAGGATTTGCGTGCTGAAGCGTCGAAAGCGCGGACCAGTGGCGGTCTGGCCTTCGTAGGGTGGGCAGCTCGGCTGCCCACGCGTTCAATCAACGCAAGCGCTTGCTGGACGCGTGACCACCGTACCGGTCAGCGCTGCCCCAGTTTGGTCGGCCCGAACAAGTTCTTGAGCTGGTGCGGCTGCGAACGCCAGTACTGCGGCGGCGCCGACACCTGCGCGCCCAACTCGGCGGCGGCGTGCCACGGCCAGCGCGGGTCGTACAGGATCGCGCGCGCCAGCGCCACCATGTCCGCCTGGCCCGACTGGATGATCGTCTCGGCCTGCAGCGGCTCGGTGATCAGGCCCACCCCGATGGTCGGCATGCTGGTCTCGGCCTTGATGCGGGCGGCGAAGTCGATCTGGTAGCCCGGGCCGAGCGGAATCTTCTGCTGTGGCGACAAGCCGCCGCTGGACACGTGGATGAACTGGCAGCCCAGTTTTTCCAGCTCCCTGGTCAGCACGAGGCTCTGCTCCAGGTCCCAGCCGCCCTCGACCCAGTCGGTGGCCGAAATGCGCATGCCGACCACCATCGGCGCCGGCACGGCGTCGCGCACGGCCTTGAACACTTCCAGCGGAAAGCGGATGCGGTTTTCCAGCGATCCGCCGTATTCGTCGGTGCGCCGGTTCGACAGCGGCGACATGAACTGGTGCAGCAGGTAGCCGTGGGCGCCGTGCAACTCGATGGCGTCCAGACCCAGCGCATGCGCGCGGCGGGCGCAAGCGGCAAAGCCTTCCTTGATGCGCGCCAGCCCCTCCTTGTCCAGCGCCACCGGCACGGTTTCGCCTTCGGCATGCGGGAGCGCGGACGGCGCGACGGTCTGCCAGCCGCGCGGATTGTCCACCGGCAGGTTCGCGCCGCCCTGCCACGGCACTTCGCTCGACGCCTTGCGCCCGGCATGGCCAAGCTGGATGGCGATCTTGATCGGCGAATAGCGGCGCATCGATTCGATGGCAGGCTTGAGCGCCTCAGCATGCGCGTCCGACCACAGGCCCAGGTCATCCGGCGAGATACGGCCTTCCTGCGTGACGGCGGTCGCCTCGATGATCAGCAGCCCCGCACCCGACAGCGCCAGGTGGCCGAGATGAATGGTGTGCCAGTCGGTGGCCATGCCGTTGCCGTCGGCCGAGTACTGGCACATCGGCGCGATCGCGATGCGGTTTTCCAGTTGCAGCGGGCCGAGTGCGATGGGCGTGAAAAGCTTGCTCATGAAGACTCCCGTGTTTTCGAAACAGCTAGTCTAGCGCGCACGGGAGAAGTGTGCTGCGGGTGATTCAGGCGACGCGAACGACCATCAAGCCAGCCCGCAGGCCGACCCGGACGTCCGGATTGGGAAACACGACCAGCTCCTCGTCGTGCTGAACGGTATAAACAGTATCGCCGTCGGTGGCGATGACCTCGCCACGCTTGAGCGCCGTGAAGTTCTGCGTGTCGCGCCCAACGCTCATGCGGAAAGCGTCGGAATGCTTGATGATTTCCTGCACCTGCTTGAACACGTGCGGCTGCCCGGCCTGCCGCTGCGGCTCGCCGCGCAGCAGCCGATCCAGCGCCGCCGCAACGTCGGCAAACTGCGACAGGTCGTTCTGCCCCAGCGTGCCGATGCGGCCCAGTTCCACCGTGCTGGCGGCCGCGCCGTGATGCTCCGCGCAGTGGTAGCTGTAGGTGCCGGAGGACTTCGGGTTCATGATCACCGCGCCGATAGCCGCTGCGCCGAGCCAGCCGACCAGCGCCTGCTTGCGGTCCTGTTCAATCAGCTCGGGCACCACCGCGAACGTCGGGTAGTGCGAGGCGCGGATCGCCGTGTGCAGGTCCAGATGCCAGCGCACCGGCCCTGCCCCGTCGAAGAACGCGGCAGTGGCCGCGATCATCGCGTCCGCCCGCGCCGCCTCGGCGGTGCCGGCCAGCGCGCCGCGCTGCGCCCGGAACATGCGATTGAGGTCGGCGTCGATGAAACGTTTGCCCGCCCGAATCGCGTCGATGTTCCCGACACACAGCATCAGGTCCACCGCCAGCTGCTGCGGCGCGCGCGACAGCGCCTCGACCGCGTGCGCGACCATTTCGATCGGCCCGGTCTCGTCACCGTGCACGCCCACCGACAGCAGCACGGCGGGACGGGTCTGGCCATCCGCCGGCTTGACGGTCATGATGCCCTTGGCGGGCAGCGCGACCGCAAAGCCGGCGTCGCGAAAGCGCTGCGCGACTGTGCCGAAATCCGCTTCGGCCAGTGCGCGCACTGCTTCCGGCAGCGCGTTGCTTGGCTGGGAGCTCAGCATCAGGCCGCGATGCGATCCGGGCTGGTGCCCTCGGACAGCGCCCACACGTCGAGCATGGCCTGCTCCAGGTCCGTCGGCAGGGTGTAGCCGGCCAGGCCACGCTCCTGCATCACGGCGCGCACGGCAGCCATCGCATCGCCGCCTTTGGCACGCTCCAGCACCTGCATCAGCAGGCGTTGCTGGGTGCGGCGCAGGGCCTGCATCGCGTAGTTGCGCAGCTGCTCCTGGGACTTGCTGGTCGCCGCCAGCTTCAGGCCGCGCTCCAGGTTGTCGATGCCGGCCGCCTGGCGCAGCGCCATGCCAACTTGCAGGAACTGCGGCAGCGACATGCCCACTGCTCGCTGCACCGACACCGCCGCGAACAGGAAGGTCGACAGCGAGTCGACGGTATCGACCGCCTTCCATGCCTGCACGAAGTCCTGCGGCAGGCCGGCGTGGCCGTCGGCCTCCAGCTTGGCGGGCATCAGCTGGCGCACCTGGTCCGCTTGCGCGAACAGGTTCGACAGCTCCTGCATGCCGTCGGCGCCGCCCGGCAGCGACAGCACGCCTTCGATCACGGCGCGCAGCATGGCGCGGGTGCGCATGTCCACGATCACCGAGACGTCGCGCGGCACGTTCAGCGCGTCGGCGTCGAGCGCGTGGAACACCGGCTCCAGGTGCAGCGCGGCCCAGGCGCGGCCGAATGCCTTGATCACCTCGGCTTCGTCCACGTGGTGCTCGGTGGCCAGGTCGCGCAGCATCAGCGGGCCGCAGCGGTTGACCGATTCATTGGCCAGCACGGTCGCCAGGATCGCGTTGGCCAGCGGGTGCGCCAGCGGATCGCGCTTGGCCACCAGCTGCGCCGGGAAGTACGGGCGCAGCACGGTGCGCGCCCACGGCAACTCGGTCAGCGGCAGGGTCGCCAGGATGCGCTTGAAGCGGTTCTTCACGTTGGCGATCACCACCGCCAGTTCCGGCGCGGTGAGGCCCAGGCCCAGCGCCTTGCGGCGCGCCAGTTCGGCGTCGGTCGGCAGCTGCTCCAGGTCGCGCGATACGGCGCCTTCGCTTTCCAGGCTGGTGATGAGGGCAGCGTAGCCATCGACCACCGAGGCGTTCGATTGCGCCTGTACCTCGCGCACCAGCAGGTGGGTCTGCAGCTTGTTGTCGCGCAGGACCAGGTCCTCGATGTCGCCGGTCATGGCGGTCAACAGGTGGTTGCGGTCCGCTTCGGACAGCTCGCCGGCGTTCACCTCGGTGTCGAGCCAGATCTTGACGTTGACCTCGTGGTCCGAGCAGTCCACGCCGGCCGAGTTGTCGATCGCATCGGTGAAGATGCGGCCGCCCGCCAGCGCGAACTCGATACGGCCGGCCTGGGTCGCGCCCAGGTTGCCGCCCTCGGCCACCACCTTGCAGCGCAGCTCATTGCCGCTGACGCGGATGTTGTCGTTGGCGCGGTCCTTCACCTGCGCGTTGGTCTCGGTCGAGGCCTTGATGTAGGTGCCGATGCCGCCGTTGTAGAACAGGTCCACCGGCGCCAGCAGGATGCGGTGCATCAGCTCTTCCGGCGTGAGCGTGGTCTCTTCGATATCCAGCGCCTCGCGCACCTGCGGCGAGAGCTCGATATGGCGGGCGCTACGCGGGAACACGCCGCCGCCGGCCGAGATCAGCGACTTGTCGTAGTCTTCCCACGACGAGCGCGGCAGCGCGAACATGCGCTGGCGCTCCTTGAACGAGACTTCGCAGTCCGGGTTCGGGTCGAGGAAGATATGGCGGTGGTCGAACGCGGCCAGCAGCTTGAGCTTGCGCGACAGGAGCACGCCGTTGCCGAACACGTCGCCCGACATGTCGCCCACGCCTACCACCGTCACCGGGGTGGTGTTCATGTCGTGGCCCATCTCGTAAAAGTGGCGCTTGACCGCTTCGAACGCGCCTTTGGCGGTGATGCCCATCTTCTTATGGTCGTAGCCGTTCGAGCCGCCGGATGCGAACGCGTCGCCCAGCCAGAAGCCGCGCTTGACCGCGATGCTGTTGGCGATGTCCGAGAACGTTGCGGTGCCCTTGTCGGCGGCAACCACCAGGTACGGGTCGTCCTGGTCGTAGCGCACCGTGTCGCTCGGCGGCACGATGGCGCCGCGCACGCGGTTGTCGGTCACCTCCAGCAGGCTCGCAATGAACAGGCGGTACACTGCCTCGCCTTCGGCCGCCACCACTTCACGCGCCGCGTCCTTCGGCATCATCTTGCAGATGAAACCGCCCTTGGAGCCGGCCGGCACGATGACGGCGTTCTTGACCATCTGCGCCTTCACCAGGCCCAGCACCTCGGTGCGGTAGTCTTCCATGCGGTCCGACCAGCGCAGGCCGCCGCGGGCCACCGGGCCGCCGCGCAGGTGCACGCCTTCGAAGCGGCGCGAGAACACATAGATTTCGCGGAACGGGCGCGGTTCCGGCACCAGCGCGAGGTGGCTGGTGTCGAACTTGAAGATGATCTTGTCGCTGCCCGCTGCCTCGGCCTGGAAGTAGTTGGTGCGCACCGTGGCCAGCGCCAGGTCCACCAGCGCGGCGAAGATCTCTTCGGTGTCGGCGTGGTTGACCGATGCCAGGCCAGCCTTCAGGGCCTGCAGCTTGTCGGTGCCGGCGGCACGCTCCTGTTCGGAGAGCGCCGGGTTAAAGCGCTGCAGCACGCCGCCCACCAGTTCCTTGGCCAGATCCGGGCGCGAGCGCAGGGTCTCGGCCATGTAGCGCACGGTGAACTTGCTGCCGGCCTGGCGCCAGTAGCTGATGTACGCGCGCACCAGCTGCACCTGGCGCAGCGACAGGCCGCCCAGGATCGCCAGCCCGTTCAGGCGGCCGTCCTCGGCTTCGTCGTTGAACAGCGCCGTGAACAGCTCCTCGGCCACCGGCGCAATGCCCGGCTTGGCCAGGTTGGCGGCAGAATCAATATCCGCGGCCAGGCTGGTCACGTAGTGGCGCGCGCCGTCGGAGGTGGTGATGGCAAAGGTCTGCTCGCGGTCGATGGCCACGCCGGCATTGTGCAGCGCCGGCAGGATGCGCGACAGCGAGGGAACGGAGTCGCCGGTGTACAGGCGCACCGACGCGTTGGTGCCGTCGGTCTCGACGCGCACGGTCACGTGGTTCGGCTGGCCGTTCTTGAGCACGGCCTGCAGGTCGCGGAAGGCCACTTCCGGCGGGGTCGCGGTCACGTAGTTCACCGGCAGGGTCGGCACCAGCTTCTTGAGCGCGTTGCGCGGGCCGGCGTCGTCCAGCGTGTTGACCAGGGTGGCGAAGCGGTCGTGCCAGCCGTCCAGCACGGACAGCAGCGGCTTCTGGATGTCGGTTTCCAGGTCCAGCGGATAGCGCGCCGCGTGCGCGGTCAGGTACACGCGGGCCAGCGGGCCATCGGCCACCAGGGTCTGCGAGCGCACTTCGCGCGCGCCCGAGCTGGCCTTGAGCGCTTCGGCCAGCGATGCTGCCACGGCGCTGGAGAAGCGCTCGCGCGGCAGGTACACCAGCACGTTCAGGTGGCGGCCGTACACGTCGCGGCGCGCGAACACCTTGGCGCGCGGCTGCTTGTATAGCGACACCACCGAGCTGCACACCTGCGCCAGCCATTCCGGATCGGCTTCCAGCGCCTCGGTGCGCGGCAGCGATTCGAGGATCTCGACGAACTTCTCGGCGCGGAAGCCTTCCTGGCGCACGCCGGCGATCGACAGCACCTTGGCCACCCGGCCGCGCGCGAACGGCAGGCGCGCCAGCGGGGTAGAGGTGGCGGCGCGGGTGAACAGGCCCACGAAGCAGTGCAGGCCCAGGATGTTCCCTTGCGAGTCGGCGTTGCGTACACCGATGAAGTCGAGCGGCTGGTCGCGGTGCAGCGTGCCCTCGGCATCGGCTTTCACGATCGACAGCGGCTCGCTGAATTTGGCCAGGGTCTCGACGTCGCCCGGGATGTTGGCGATGCAGGTGCCGTACACCGGATGCGCCGTATCCTGCAGCACGCCGGTGCGGCTGGGAATGTCGCGCTCCAGTTCCTTGGCGCCCGGCTTGGCCACGTAGTAGGCGTAGCCGAACGCTTCGAAGCCTTCGTTCTTGGCCCATTCCAGGAATGCGGCCACTTCCTGGCCTGCGGGCGTGCCGCTGGCGGCAGCGGCGGCGGCCACCGCGGTCATGCGGTCGGCCATGGCGACGGCGTCGCGATGCACGATGGACGCGTCGTTTGCCACCATGCGGATGCGCGCGGTCAGCTTGTCCAGTTCGTCGAAAGACAGGTCCTCTGCCAGCAGGCACAGCACGTACGACTCGAGCGGCGCCCCGGCTTCGCCAACCGACTGCACCATGCCGTTGGCGTCGCGGCGCACGGCCAGCACGGCGTTCATCACGCCGGCGGCGGCGATGCGCTCGCGGCGCAGGGCCATCACGAACGAGTCTACCAGGTAGGGCATGTCGTCATTCAGGATCAGCAAGGCGGTCGCCATGCCTCCGCGCCCGTCGGAATAGCGCATTTTCGCGATCTGGCAGCTGCTGCCCTGGCGCTGGGCGACCTGGGTGAAGCCGTCCCACAGCACCGGCGCAAGGCTCTGCGGCGCGGTGCCGGCCAGGTCTTCTTCGTCGAGCGATTCGATCCAGGCGCTGATGAGGGCGCGCACCTCCTGGGTGGCGCCGGCAGCGCCCTGGCTTGCGCTCACCAGAGCCAGTGTCTGGGCACGCAAATCTTGAGGCATGTCTTTCATGTTGCTTCTCCAAAGCGTAGATATTGTTGCCGGTCGGGCGCAGGCTTTTGGCCTTTGCCCTGTCGGCTTTGTTGGGGACGGGGTTGGCCCGTCCAAATCCATCGGCTCCCTTATCCTGGGAGCATCATTAGCGTGCTATTAGAACATGCCGTGCGGGTGGAATCACCTTGAACACGGCCATCTTTTTTCAAATTCACGACAAGTCGTACAGGCCAGGCAGGCCCAGGATCGTCTCCAGGTCCTCCAGCGCGGCCATGCATTCGATCGCCAGCTGCGGGTCGGCCAGGTCCTTGGGCTCGATCCGGTCGCGGTAGTGCTTTTCCACCCATGGCACCAGGCGTGCATACAGCGCCTCGGTCATGATCACGCCCTGGTGCATCGCGCGCGCTTCTTCGTCGGTGAGGACGACGCGCAGGCGCAGGCACGCCGGGCCGCCTCCGTTGCGCATGCTCTGGCGCAGGTCGAACTCGACCAGCTCGTCCACCGGGCCGCCGCTGGCGGTCAACTGGCCCAGGTAGCGCGCAACCGCAGGGTTCTCGTGGCACTCGTGCGGCACCACCAGCGCCATCTTCCCGTCCGGCTTGGACAGCAGCTGGCTGTTGAACAGGTAGCTCGCCACCGCGTCGGCCACCGGCACGTCGGCGCTGTCCACCCGGATGGCGGTGAGCCCGGCGTCCACGTTTTCCATCGCGACGCGCAGTGCCGCCAACGTCTCCTGCTCGTCGGCGAAGGCCTGCTCGTGGTAGAACAGCACGTTGCCGTTGCCGACCGCGATCACGTCGTTGTGGAACACGCCCTGGTCAATCACCGCCGGGTTCTGCTGGGCGAACACGACCTGCGCCGGGTTCAGCCCGTGCAGCCGCGCGATCGCCTGCGACGCTTCGAGCGTCTGGCGTGCCGGGTACTTTTTGGGGAACGGGGCGGACGGGTCGAACTCGACGCGGCCATACACGAAGAATTCCACGCCCGCGCTGCCATGCTCGCGCGCCAGGCGCGTGTGGTTGGCCGCGCCCTCGTCGCCGAACGCCGGCGTGGGCGGCAGCGCGTCGTGCACCACGAACCGCTCCTGGTCGGCGAAGATCGCGCGCAGCGTGCGGGTGGCCTGCCGGTGCTCTTCCGAGCGGTGCAGCTTGTTGTTCAGGTTCGCGCTGGTGAAGTGCACGCGGCCATCCAGCGTGTCGGCCGACGGGCTCACGGTGGCGGCGTTGGCGGTCCACATCGGCGCGGCCGAGTACGCACAGGCCAGGATCACCGGCGCATCGCGCCAGGCCTGGGCCACCACGTCGGCATCGGTGCCGGAAAAACCGATCGCGCGCAGCATGCGAAAGTTGGGACGCGCCTGCGGCGGCAGCAGCGCCTGCGCGAAGCCGCGCTGGGCCAGCGCGCGCATCTTGGCCAGCCCCTGCAGCGCGGCCTGGCGCGGGTTGGAGGCGCTGCGCACGTTGTTGAACGAGGCGACGTTACCGAACGAGAGCCCCGCGTAGTTGTGCGACGGCCCCACCAGCCCGTCGAAGTTGAATTCGCGCGCGCCCAGCATCAGATCACCAGCCCCGGCGACAGCTTGGCCGGCATTTCGAGTTCGGCCGCCTCGATCGAGGCGACCGGGTAGGCGCAGTAATCGGCGGCGTAGTAGGCGCTCGGGCGATGGTTGCCCGACTTGCCGACGCCGCCGAACGGCGCCGAGCTGGCGGCGCCCGTGGTCGGGCGGTTCCAGTTGACGATGCCCGCGCGCGCCTTGACGGCAAAGCGCTTCCACAGTTCTTCCGACGGCGACAAGAGCGCCGCGGCGAGACCGAATTCGGTGGCGTTGGCGACCTTGATCGCCAGGTCGAAGTCCTTCACGCGGATCACCTGCAGCAGCGGGCCGAACCACTCTTCGTCGGGGATGCCCCTGGCATCGGTCACGTCCACGATGCCGGCGGTGACAAAGCCCGCGTCCGGGTTCAGCTGGCGCATCTGCAGCAGCACCTTGCCGCCCTTCTCTGCCATGTCGGCCTGCGCCTTCACCAGGCGCGCGGCAACGGCGGCGGATACCACCGGGCCCATGAACGGCTGCGGGTCCGCGTTGGACGGGCCGACCGCCAGCTTGGCCGCCACCTCGACCAGGCGGTCGATGAAAGCCTGGCCTTCGGGCGTATCGTGCACGATCAGGCGGCGCGCGCAGGTGCAGCGCTGGCCGGCCGAAATGAAGGCCGACATCACCGCATGGTGCACGGCCGCGTCGATATCCTTCACGTCCCACACCACCAGCGGGTTGTTCCCGCCCATCTCCAGCGCCAGCATCTTGCTGGTCTGGCCGGCGAACTGCTTGTGCAGCGCGGCGCCGGTCTGGCTGCTGCCGGTAAACAGCACGCCGTCGATCAGCGGGTTCTGGCCCAGCGCCACGCCGGTGTCGCGGCCGCCGTTGACGAGGTTGAGCACGCCCTTGGGCAGGCCGGCCTTCTCCCACAGCTGCACGGTTTTCACGGCGGTGCGCGGCGCGTACTCGCTGGGCTTGAATACCAGCGTGTTGCCCGCGATGAGGGCGGGGACGATGTGCCCGTTGGGCAGGTGGCCCGGGAAGTTGTACGGGCCGAACACGGCGAACACGCCGTGCGGGCGGTGGCGCAGCACGGCATTGCCGTCCGCGACCTTGGCGGCGGTCTCGCCGGTGCGCGCGTTGTACGAGGCGACCGAGATGTCGATCTTGCCCGCCATCGTGGCCACTTCGGTGCGCGCTTCCCACAGCGGCTTGCCCACTTCCTCGGCGATGGTGGCGGCGAGGTCCTCGGCGTTTTCCTTCAGCAGGTCGCGAAAGCGCTGGCAGATCGCGATGCGCTCTTCCAAGGACGTGAGCGCCCAGTCCTCGAACTTGTCATGCGCCGCCTGCGCGGCACGGGCCACATCGCCCGCGGTCGATTCGTTGCTGGTCCAGGTCTGGCGCCCGGTGGACGGGTCGATCGTCGCCAGCAAGGGACCACTGCCGGCTTGCCATTCGCCGTTGATGTAATTCGACAGGTTAGCCATTGGTGTTCTTCCTTACGTTGAGTGACAGCGTGCGCACCTGGTCGCCCGCCTGGCAATGCAGCTGCGACAGCTCCTGCGCGGTGAGCGCAATGCGCGGCTCGCCCGGGCACGCCTGGGTCAGCACCATGCGAAAGTCGTCCAGCTTCGTGTTCGATACCAGCACGTGGTCGGTCTCGCCCTCGGGCCGGCCTTCCTCGGCCACCGCCAGCACGCTGTCGCGCACCGCGCGCAGCTCTGAGACGCGGCCCTGCAGCACCGGGCCAGCGTCGAAGATGTCGATGTAGCCCTCGTAGTGCATGCCCTCGTGCTCGAGCAGCTTGCGCGCCGGGAGCGTGGAGCGGTGCACCTGGCCGATCGCGTCCTGCGCCTCTTGCGGCAGGTAGGCCACGTACAGCGGCTGGCGCGGCATCAGCTCGGCGATGAACGACTTCTTGCCGAGCGCGGTCAGGCCGTCCACGTGATTGAAATCCATCTTGAAGAAGTGGCGCCCCAGTCCTTCGTAGAACGGCGAGGAGCCGTCGTCAAGCTGGAAACCGCGCATCTCCGCGATGATCTTCTCGGTGAACAGATGCGCGAACTGGGCGATGAACAGGAAGCGGCTTTTGGACAGCCACTTGCCGTTGAAGCCCGCGCGGTATTCCGGCAGCAGGAACAGTGAGCACAGTTCGGACGAACCGGTCAGGTCGTTGGACAGGTACAGCGTGTCCATGCGGGTGAACACGCCGAGTTCGCGGCTGGAGTGCACCAGCGTGCCGATGCGGTAGTTGTAGAACGGCTCGGTCAGGCCGACGGCGCCCTTGATCGCGCACACGCCGGCGATGCGGCCGACGGCGGTGTCCTCGAGCACAAACATGTAGTCGCGCTCTTCCGGCGGTATCGTCTGCGCGAACGAGGCTACGGCGCAGGTCACGCGCGCGCCCAGCATCTCGCGGTCGGGCTTCAGGGTGGTCATGCCGCTGCCCACCTGGCGCGCCAGGTCGATCAGGGCGTCCAGGTCGTTGGCTTGGATGGCACGGATAAGGAGCATGGCTTCCTCTTTCAGATTCTCACGCAGATGACGTTCTCGCCCGGTTCCACCTTCAGCGCGCGTTGCGCGTCGGGCGGCAGGCAGATCGTCTCGCCCGTGTCGGCCGAGGGGCAGGCCACGGTCACGGCGCGGAAATGGTTTTCGCTGCTGGCCACTGCGTAGTTGACCAGCGCATCGGGCGCGCTGGCGATCTCGTCGCAGGTCGCCACGCGGCGCATCATCGAGCCGGCGAACGAGCGCAGCGCGTTCTTGTGCGCCAGCAGGATCGGGCCGCCGTCAAAGATGTCGATGTATTCGTCCGACTCGAAGCCCTCTTCGGCCAGCAAGTTGAACGCGAGCTGGCCGCTGGGGTGGATCTGTCCCATCGCCGCCTGCGCGTCGCCGGGCAGCAGCGGCACGTACACCGGGTAGTGCGGCATGAGCTCGACGATCAGGGTGCGGTTGCGGGTGCCGCCGGTGACGCGCTCGGCGTCGAGGAAGTCCATCTTGAAGAACTTGCGGCCCAGCGCATTCCAGAACGGCGACTGGCCTTCGGCATCGGTGACGCCGGCCAGCGGCACGAAAAAGCGGTCGCCGAAGCGGTGCGGCGACAGCACGGCGAACAGCAGGCGCGCGCGAGAGAGCAGCGCGGCCTCGGCGCCGGCGTCGTCGCCCTCGCGCACGTAGAAGCCCGACAGCTGCGAGTACGCGGTCAGCTCCGAGCACAGGGTCAGCGCATGCACGCTGTGGCTGATGTTCAGGTCGCGCGAGACCTGCTGGATGACGTCGTTGCGGAAAGCGAAATAGGTGCCGTTCGACCCGGCCGAGGCGTGGATCGCGGCGGTGCCGACGATCTCGCCGCTCCCCGTATCCTCGAGCACGAACATGTACGACTCTTCGCTCGGGATATCGACGTGCGCGGCGAACGATGCGATCGAACGCTCGACCGATGCGGTCAGCTTTTCGCGCGTGCGCGGCAGGGTGTGCACTCCCGGCATCGGCAGCGCGGCCAGGGTCTCCAGGGCGCCGACATCCGCTAGTTCCACCGGACGGACTACAAACATGTGAACTCCCAAAAGTGCGTGCGACAGACCGCCACCCTTTGCGCGTCGTCCCCGCGCAGGCGGGGACCCATGCTGAGTGTGCGGCTCGTTGCCGCTTGCGGGTCCTGCTGGCTCAGTATGGGTCCCCGCCTGCGCGGGGACGACGTAGCTCGAGCTGGTAGTTAGGCCGCAGCCAGGAACTCGTCCGCAGCCTGACGCATGATGCGGTCCGCGTCGGCGATCTGCGCGTCCGACACGATCAGCGCCGGCGCCAGGCGGATCACGTCGGGACCGGCCACCAGCAGCATCAGGCCGAGCTTCTCGGCGGTCTTGGTGTAGTCCTTGGCCTTGCCCTTGTAGCCTTCGGCCATCGGCAGGCCGATCAACAGGCCCTTGCCGCGCACCTTGCCGAACAGCTGCGGGTAGTCGGCGGCCAGCTTTTCCAGGTTGGCGAAGATCCTGGCGCTGGCTTCCTTCACGCGCGCCAGGAAGGCCGGCTGGTTGATCGTCTCGATCACGTTCAGCGCCACGGTCGAGGCGAGCGGGTTGCCGCCGTAGGTGGTGCCGTGCGCGCCGACGTTGAAGTACTGGGCGATCTCGTTGGTGGTCAGCATGGCGCCGATCGGGAAGCCGTTGCCCAGCGCCTTGGCCGAGGTCAGGATGTCCGGGGTCACCCCCACGTTCATGTAGTCGTACAGCGCGCCGGTGCGGCCCACGCCCGACTGCACTTCGTCGAAAATCAGCAGCGCGCCGGTCTTGTCGCACAGCTCGCGCAGGGTCTTGAGGAACTCGATGTCACCCGGGATCACGCCGCCTTCGCCCTGGATCGGCTCGACGATCACGCACGCCACGTCATCGGTGATCGCGGCGCGGGCCGACTCGATGTCGTTGTACTTGATGTGGTTGATTTCCGGCGGCAGCGGCTCGAAGCCTTCGGTGTACTTGGCCTGGCCGCCGACCGAGACGGTAAACAGGGTGCGGCCGTGGAACGAGGACAGGCAGGACACGATGCGCGACTTGTGCGGGCCGAATTTGCCGTGCGCGTACTTGCGCGCCAGCTTCAGGGCCGCTTCGTTGGCCTCGGCGCCCGAGTTGCAGAAGAAGGCGCGGTCGGCGAAGGTCGCTTCGGTCAGCGCCAGGCCCAGGCGCAGCACGGGCTCGTTGGTGTAGGCGTTGGACAGGTGCCAGACGGTCTTGAGCTGGGCGGTGAGCGCGTCGGTCAGCTGCGGGTTGGCGTGGCCGAGGCTGCAGACCGCGATGCCCGAGGTGAAGTCGAGGTAATGCTTGCCTTCCTGGTCCCACACGTCCAGGCCCGAGGCGCGCACCGGCACGAAATTGGCCGGGGCGTAGGTCGGGACGAGGACCTCGTCGAAGGTCTGCCGAGTGACAGGCCGTGTGGTGACACCCGAATCAAGCTTTGCGTTCATGGCTATTCCTCATCCAATCTGATCAAAAGGGATGCGCGGACTCCTCCGCCGCGCAGTAAAGGCCATTATAGGAACGCAACTAGGCAGATTCTTTTCAATCTGCGACAGGCATTTTCATTTTTAGTCGAACGACAAGTTTGTTTGAGCTTACCCAAACCCTCAGCACGTCGTCCCCGCGGAGGCGGGGACCCATGGACCGTGAGCAGGTGGAAGAACTACGCCGCAGGCCCGCATACTCAGCATGGGTCCCCGCCTCCGCGGGGACGACGGGGTGCGGCTACTGGGCCAGCTTGCGCTGGCGCTCTTCGCGCGGCGTGTTGCCGAACAGGGCGCCAAAGGCCGTGGAAAAGTGCGAGCCGGACGAAAACCCGCACATCAGCCCCACCTGCACGATCGAGTGATTGGTATCGAGCAGCAGCTGCCTTGCGCGCTTGAGCCGCAGCTCCAGGTAATACCGCGACGGCAAAGTGCCCAGGTACTGCTTGAACAAGCGCTCCAGCTGCCGCCGCGAGATGCCAGCCAGCTGCGCAATCTCGTCGGTGGACAGCGGCTCCTCGATATTCGCCTCCATCAGCGTGACGGCCTCGGTCAGCTTGGGCTGCAAGGCGCCGAAACGCGCCTGCAGCGCCACCCGCTGGCGCTCTTCCGGGCCGCGCACGCGGTCCACGCACAGCACTTCCTTCACCTGCGCCTGCACCGAGGAGCCGAACAGCGTCTCGACCAGGGTGAGCGCAAAATCGATGCTGGCCGCGCCGCCGCAGCAGGTCAGCTTTGCCCCATCGACCTCGTACAGGTGCGGCGTGAACACGGCCTGGTCGGCGATATCGCCGGCCTCCGCGTACAGCGACCATGGCAGCGCCGCGCGCACGCCGTCGAGCGCGCCCGCATCGGCCAGCCACAGCACGCCCGCCCCGACCCCGCCCCAGAACGGCGCGGCCCGGCAGCGCTGCACCAGCGCACGCATGTTGGCGGGCTTGAGCCCGCTTTCGGATTCGTCCGCCACCAGCAGCACGATGTGCCAGGGCCGGGCGGCGTCGGCGGTGAATTTGTCGGGGCTGCGGATGTCCACGTGCAGCCGCTCGGGGCCCACGCTCTTGGCCGCCAGCCGCAGCGGTTGCACCAGGCCGGACCACGTCAGCGCGTCGGGCGCGCCCGCGTTCAGCAGCAACACGCGCAGCGGCCTTTCCTGCGCGAGGCGGGACAGGTCAGCGTGCTGCATGAAAGCGCGGGGACAGGGTCATTACTCGGGGGCGAGCGCGCCCGCGGGACGGCTCTCGGAATTCCATTGGCTGACTATCATACCGGAGATCAACAGGGCGGCGCCGAGCCAGCCGCGGGCCGTCAGTTCCTCGCCCAGCCAGAAGAAACCGAACACCGCCGCTGCGCCCGGCTCAAAGGCATACATCACCGCCGCCTCGTTGGCCGTGGTGCGCGACTGGCCCCACGACTGCAGCGAGATGATGGCCGCGGTGGCCACCACGCCCAGGTAGGCAAAGTTGATCCAGTAGCGGCCCGTGGTCTGGCCGAGGTAGGCCCAGTAGTTGGCCACGTCGTCCGCGGCGCGCGGCACTTCGCGCGTGAACAGCCAGAGCGCCGCGAACACCGCCACGGTGGTGATCTGGCTTGCCGTCACCGCCAGCAGGCGCGTGGCGCGCTGGGTGCGCACTTCCATCACCTTGACGTACGCGCCGAAGGTGAGCGCCGACAGCAGCGCCAGCGTGTCGCCCCGGCCCCAGCCGCCGCCATCCCAGCACAGCGCGGTCAGGCCGCCGATGGCCAGCAGCAGCGCCAGCACGATGCGCCGCTCGGGCAGGCGCCCGCCGATCACGCCCAGCAGGGGCACCACCAGCACGTTCAGGCCGCAGATGAAGGCGTTGCGGTTGGAGGTGGTCAGCGTCAGCCCTTCAACCTGGAAAATGAAGCAGAAAAACAACAAAAAGCCGAGGATCACGCCCGACCACACGTCGTCGCGGCGCGCCTTCCACAAGAACGGCGCCAGCAGCACCGCGGCCAGCGCAAAGCGGACCAGGATGATCCACACCGGCGAGAAATTCGCCGTCAATTCCTTCATGGCAGGGAAAGTCGTGCCCCAGACCATGGTGACGACGAACAGGGCAAGGATGCCGGAAAGCTGGCGATTCATGAGACTTGGTGCTATTGATAAAGGGTCTATGGTAACCGTCCCGCCCGCAAAACGCGAACGGCCGGGCATCAACCTGCGGCGGGAAGCTATAATCAATCCATGGGGGAACGATACTTACGCAGCATTCGCCTGCTGGCCGAATGCCTGCAGGGCTTCGAACGCCACACCGGGGAATCCGTGCGCGCCTGCGGGCTGACGCACGCCCAGTTCGACATCCTGGCCACGCTTGGCAACACCGCCGGGATGAGCTACAAGGAACTGGGCGAGCGCACCCTGATCACCAAAGGCACGCTGACGGACGTGATCGAGCGCCTGGAGCAGAAACACCTGGTCGAGCGTGAACGCAGCAGCGGCGACAAGCGTTCGTTCTTCGTGCGCCTCACGCCGCAGGGCCAGGCCCTGTTTGGCGAGGTGTTCCCCAAAGTCGTCGAGCACGGCAAGAAGCTGTTCGCCAACTATGGCGCGGCCGATTTCGACCAGCTGGACGAGGCGCTCTTAACCCTGCGGCAACGCATGGCGGACGCTGCGACCAACCACGAAACAAAGGAGCCATCTTGAAAACCACCCTGCTCGAGGGCAAAAAGCCCGCCCATTTCGACAAACACATCATCGGCAACCTGCTACTGGACGTCGCGCCGGTGGAAGAAGTGCGCCAGGAAAAGCTCCTGATCGGCGTGCGCAACGAAGCCGGCGAGATCTACCGCCTGATCGGCGCTACCAAGCACAACAGCTTCATGAACGCGGTCGAGGAGCTGTTCGACCTGGGCCTGGTGGACGAGCTGGAAGACACCGAGGAAACCCGCGACGGCTGCGACGCGATTTTCAGCGAACCCTGACCCTCTCCGAAAAATTCCCTCGGGCAACATTTCCCGAGGGTTGTGATTTACCGGGAGTATAATTTCCCGATGGACAGAATCGACGCCCTCAAGGCTATCGCCGGCCAGGCCCAGCGCGGAGAGCTCGCGTTCCCCACCAGTGTGGACGCGACGCTCAAGCTGCAGCGCGCGCTGGCGGACCCGGACTGTCATCTCGAGGCGGCGGCCAGGCTGGTCCAGGCCGAGCCGGTGCTGGCCGCGCGCACCGTCGCCATCGCAAACTCCGCCGCCTACAACCACACCGGCCACGACGTCACCAACGTCAACGCGGCAGTGCAGCGGGTCGGCTTTCGGACGCTGGGCGCGCTCGCTGCGTCGGTCATCGTGCGCCAGCTGGCCGGCGAGCTGACCGATCCGCTGCTGCGCGCCAAGGCCGACCAGCTGTGGCAGCACAGCGCCCACGTGGCCGCACTGGCCCAGGTGCTCGCGCGGCGCGTCTCGCGCGTCGATGCGGATACCGCCCTGTTTGCCGGCATCGTGCACGAGGTCGGCGGTTTCTACCTGCTCGCGCGCGCCGCCGAATTCCCCGGGTTGCTGGACGATTGCGCGGACGACTGGCTCGATCATGGCGAGGTGCCGATCGGCCGCGCGGTGCTGCTCAAGCTGGGCGTGCCGGCGCCGGTGACGGGCGCGATCGAAGCGCTGTGGAACGGCATGCGCGCGCTGCCGCCCGAAACGCTGGGCGACACCCTGCTGCTGGCCAACGACCTGGCCCCGGTCGGTTCGCCCCTGCATGAGCGGCCCGGCGCCACCACGGCGCAGGGCGCGACCACGATTGACCTGACCTCCGGCGAAGGGACGCTGGTGCGCGTGCTGCAAGAGTCTGCGGACGAGGTGCGCAGCCTCGCAGCCGCCCTGCTCTGACCACCCGGCCGGGGTCCGCGGGAACGCGGCGGCGCCGGCCTTCATCCAATGCGGCAGTTTTCCTGTTCAACTACTTGAAAGGTACTGCCATGAAGATGTTCCACACCATTATTGCCGCCTGCCTGTTCGGCGCCAGCGCCGCTGCCATGGCCCAGGCCAGCGCACCGACCGACCCGCAAATCGCCGCCATCGTGGTGGCCGCCAACAACGCCGATATCGAAGCCGGCAAGCTGGCCGAGAAAAAAACCAGCGATGCCCAGGTCAAGGCATTCGCGCACCAGATGGTGTTCGACCACACGGGCGTGAACAAGCAGGCGATGGACCTGGTGAAAAAGCTGAAGGTCACGCCCGAGGAGAACGACACCAGCAAGAGCCTGAAGAAGAGCGGAGACGAGAACGTGGCCACGCTCAAGAAGCTATCGGGCAAAAGCTTCGACAAGGCCTACGTGGACCATGAAGTGACCTACCACCAGTCCGTCATCGACGCGCTGGACAAGACCCTGATCCCGAACGCGAAGAACGCCGAGCTGAAGAACCTGCTGGTCGGCGTGCGCCCCGCGTTTGTCTCGCACCTGGAGCACGCCAAGTCGGTGCAGGCCACCCTGAAGTAGCCAGTCGGACGAACAAAAAAAAGCGCTGTCCGCGTTAAGTGTCGACCTAAGCACGTCGTCCCCGCGGAGGCGGGGCCCCATACTGAACACCCTGTCACACCGCACGCTCGAGAGCCGCAGGGACGCAAACTCAGCATGGGTTCCCGCCTCCGCGGGACCGACGTAGTTGTGTCAACACTTAGCGCAGACAGCGCACAAAAAAAATGCCCGCTCCTGGGAGCGGGCAAAGTCCAAAACTAGGGATGTCCTGAAAGAGACGGTTCCATATTAGTTCCCGCGCCTTGCGCACTCTGTGCGATGACTCACACAACACGCAAGTTCTTGCGCACCGCTATTCGATGTCCAGGCCAGGCATGAGCGTGCGAATCGCTTCGCAGGTCAATTGAATATGGACCGAAATCGCCTCGGTCACTGCGTCCGCATCGCGCGCGATTGCCGCCTCAAAAATCGTGGTGTGCTCGGCATGCACGTCGCGCGGCAGGGTCCGATCGGAAATCACCAGGTGGCGATAGCGTTCCGACTGCCGGTACAGCAAGCCGATCACGTAGCGCAACCAGCGCGAGTCACAAGCCCCGATCAGCGCCTCGTGAAAGTCGCGGTTGCGCGCTTCCCATTCCCAAAGGTCCTTCTCTTCACGAGCTCCGAGCTTTTCTTCCGCCTTGGTCAGGCGATGAAATGCGCCGATCAGGTTGGCTTCCCAGGCGTCGTCGCCCGCGCTGATCGAGCGGCGCATCGCTTCCCCTTCCACCAGCACGCGCGTGCGCGTGATGTCGTCCAGGTCGGTCAGCGACATCGGCGCAACATGGAAGCCGCGCTGGCCCTGGTTGACCACCAACGCGTCCGACAGCAGCTGCGACAGCGCTTCGCGCAGCGTGCCGCTGCTCGCGTTGTAGCGATCCTTCAGGTGCTCGATGCGCAGCTTTTCGCGGGGGCGAAGCTTGCCCTCGATGATATCGCGGCGCAGCCGAAGATATGTGACTTCGGTGAGCGTGTTCGGCGTATTGTCGACCTCGGCAAACGCAGAGCTGAATTTATGTGACTGAAGCATGAACGCTCAACGCCCGAGTTGGCCTGCCGTCTTGCCGCCGATGCCGAAGTGTTCCTTCGGCATCTCGCTCAGGATGACGCGCACGCTTTCGCGCGGTGCGCCGATGGCTTCATGCACCGCGTCCGTGATCTTTTCGATCAACAGCCGCTTCTGCTCGACGGTGCGGCCTTCGATCAGATGGATCTGGCAAATTGGCATGGTCTCCTCCTTATGCAAAACGCATGCCGACGCTGCCCAGGTCCTGGATGCGCAGAGTGATATTGTCGCCGGCCGCAACCGCCACGGCCTCGGTCACGCCGCCGGACAGAATCAGCGTCCCGGCCGGGATTTCTTCGCCGCGCGCACCGAGCTGGTTGGCCAGCATCGCGATGGCGGCCGCCGGGTGGCCCAGCACCGCCGCGCCCGCGCCCAGCGACACCACCTGCCCGTTCTTTTCCATCACAACGCCGAGCGTGCGCAGGTCGAGCTTGTCCACCGGGGTCATGCGGCCGCCGACGACGAAGCGCGACGACGAACAGTTGTCCGCCACGACGCTCTTGAGGTCGAATTTGAAATCACGGTAGCGCGAGTCGATGACCTCGATGGCCGGCATCACGAAGTCGGTGGCCGCCAGCACCGTGCCGATATGGCAGCCCGGCCCCTTGAGCGGCGCCTTGGTGACGAACGCAATTTCGGGCTCGACCTTCGGGTGGATCAGCTCGGCCATGTTGGCCTCGCCGCCTTCGGGAATGGCGAAGTAATCGGCAAGGAAGCCGAAGACCGGCGTTTCCACACCCATCTGCTTCATTTTCGCGTGCGAGGTCAGGCCGGCCTTCAGGCCGACGATGCGCGCGCCGCGCGCGATCTTGCGGCGCTTGATCTCGTCCTGGATCGCATACGCATCGTCCCAGTCCATCTGCGGATATTCGTCGGTGATCTTCAGGGTGTCGCGCGCACCGAGCTCGCAGGTTTCCAGATGTGCGGCCAGTCGTTCAATGGTGTTCTTGTCCAGTTTCATTTCATTGTCCTTTGCTTCATGCGCCCTGGTTGCGGCGCTTGGCCAGCGTCAGCGCGGTGTCTTCGATCATGTCTTCCTGGCCGCCCACCATGCCGCGCCGCCCCATTTCGACCAGGATGTCGCGCGCCGGCACGCCGTACTTCTTCTCGGCGCGCTTCGCAAACAGCAGGAAGGAACCGTAGACGCCGGCGTACCCGAGCGTGAGCGCATCGCGGTCGATACGGATCGGGAAGTCCATCATCGGCACGACGAGGTCTTCGGCCACATCCTGTATTTTGTAGACGTCCACGCCGGTTTCGATGCCCATGCGCGCGCACACGGCGATGAACACTTCCATCGGCGTATTGCCGGCCCCGGCGCCCAGCCCCGCCGCCGCCGCGTCGATCCGGTTGGCGCCGTATTCGACGGCGGCGAGCGAGTTGGCCACGCCCATGGCCAGGTTGTGGTGGCCGTGAAAGCCCAGTTCGGTTTCAGGCTTGAGCCTGTCGCGCAGCAGGCCGATGCGGGCCTTCACGTCTTCCGGCAGCATGTAGCCGGCCGAATCGGTGCAATAGATGCAGTTCGCGCCATAGCTCTCCATCAGCAGCGCCTGCTCGAGGATCTTCTGCGGTGACGCCATGTGGCTCATCATCAGGAAGCCGACGGTATCCATGCCAAGCTTGCGCGCCATGCCAATGTGCTGTTCGGCGACGTCCGCTTCGGTACAGTGGGTCGCGACACGGACGGTGTTCACGCCCAGCTCGCACGCCATCTTCAGGTGGTCGACGGTGCCGATGCCCGGCAGCAGCAGGGCCGACACCTTCGCCTTTTTCATCAGCGGAATGACGGTGGCCAGGTATTGCTCGTCAGTGTGGGCCGGAAAGCCGTAGTTGACCGACGAGCCGCCCAGGCCGTCGCCGTGGGTGACTTCGATCAGCGGTACGCCGGCGTCGTCCAGTCCCTGGGCGATCGACTTCATCTGTTCCAGCGTCATCTGGTGGCGCTTCGGGTGCATGCCGTCGCGCAGCGTCATGTCATGGACGGTGACTGTCTTGCCTTTGAGTGTCATGTTGTTTCCTTATTCTGCGGCGGGTTGGAGAGTCAGCTTGCCGGACAGGATCTCTTCGGCAAACATTTCCGCGGTGCGGGCAGCCGCCGCGGTCATGATGTCGAGGTTGCCCGCGTATTTCGGCAGGTAGTCGCCGAGGCCCTCGACTTCCATGAAGATCGATACGCGGTTGCCGTCGAACACCGGGCCGTTGACCAGCTTGTAACCCGGCACATACTTCTGCACCTCCTTGATCATCTGGTGCACCGATGCGGTGATCCGGTCACGGTCCGGTTCGGTCTCGGTCAGGCAGTGGATGGTGTCGCGCATGATCAAGGGCGGCTCGGCCGGGTTGATGATGATGATGGCCTTGCCCTGCTTCGCGCCGCCAACCTTTTCCACCGCGCCTGCGGTGGTGCGGGTGAACTCGTCGATGTTCTTGCGGGTGCCCGGGCCGACCGAGCGCGAGGACACGGTGGCGACGATTTCGCCGTACGCGACCGGCTGCACGCGCGACACCGCGGCCACCATCGGGATCGTGGCCTGGCCGCCGCAAGTGACCATGTTGACGTTCATTTCGCGCTTGCCGACGTGCTCGGTGAGGTTGACCGGCGGCACGCAGTAAGGGCCGATGGCGGCCGGCGTCAGGTCGATCATCAGCACGCCCAGCGCGTTGAGCTTGCGCGAATTTTCGGCATGCACGTAGGCAGAGGTCGCATCGAACGCGATCTGGACCTCGTCCGCGGCGACATGCGCCAGCAGGCCGTCCACGCCGTCGGCGGTGACCTTCAGGCCGAGCTCGGCGGCGCGCTTCAGGCCCTCGGAGGCGGGGTCGATGCCGACCATCCAGACCGGCTCGAGCACCGGGCTGCGGCGCAGCTTGTACAGCAGGTCGGTGCCGATGTTGCCCGGGCCGATCAGTGCGCATTTGATTTTTTTCATGGGATCGTTCCTTGGATTCTTGTGGAAAGGCGCAGTCAATAGAACCGGACGGAGCAACCGCCAATGCCGCCGATCGACACGCGCAGGTTGTCACCAGCCTTGACCGGCAGCATTGCGGCCAGCGAGCCGGACAGGATGACTTCGCCGGCCCTGAGGGGAATGCCCAGCTTGCCCAAGGTATTGGCAAGCCATGCCACGGCGTTCACCGGGCTGCCGATTGCCGCCGCGCCGGCGCCGGTGGCGGCCACTTCGCCGTTCTTTTCCAGCACCATGCCGCAGGTGGTCAGGTCGACCTTGCGCGGGTCGACGGCGCGGTCGCCGAGCACGAACACGCCGCACGAGGCGTTGTCCGCCACCGTGTCCTGGATCCGGATCTTCCAGTCGCGGATGCGCGAATCGACGATCTCAAAGCAAGGCATCACGCATTCGGTCGCGCGCAGCACGTCGGCGTTGCTGATGCCCGGTCCCAGCAGGTCGTGTTTGAGGATGAACGCGATCTCCCCTTCGGCCTTTGGCTGGATCATCGATTCGACCGGAATGGCCTCGCCTTCGTTGTACAGCATGGTATCGAGCAGGTAGCCGAAGTCCGGCTGGTGCACCTGCAGCAGGTCCATGACCGCCTGGCTGGTGACGCCAACTTTTTTGCCGACCACGCGCGCGCCCTGTTCGATCCGGCGCGCCGTCATGCGCTGCTGGATGTGATAGGCGTCCTCGATGGTCATGTCCGGGTGCCGTTCGGTGAGCGGCGTGACGGTTTGGCCACGGACCAGGGCGTCGTAGAGCTCGTTCCCGAGCTGGTCGATAAGAGTGTTTTCCATGATTAGAGTTTGATGCAGACGTTTTTCAGTTCGGTGTAGAACTCGAGCGAGTGCACACCACCTTCGCGGCCGATACCCGACTGCTTGGCGCCGCCAAACGGCGTGCGCAGGTCGCGCAGGAACCAGCTGTTGACCCACACCAGGCCGGCCTCGATCTTTGCCGCCACGCGATGGCCGCGCTGCAGGTTGGTGGTCCAGACCGATGCGGCCAGGCCATAGGTGGTGTCGTTGGCGCGGCGGATCACTTCCTCTTCGCTGTCGAAGGGGAACACGTGGCAGCACGGCCCGAAAATCTCTTCGCGGCACACGCTCGCCTCATCGGACAGGCCGGTCCAGATGGTCGGCTGCACCCAGGCGCCCTGGGCAAGATCGCCCGGCATGTCGGGCACGCCGCCGCCGGTGACCACGGTGGCGCCCTCTTCGACCGCCTTGCGGTAATACGACAGGACCTTGTTGCGATGCTCCAGGCTGATGAGCGGCCCCATGCCGGTTGCCGGATCTTCCGGCGTGCCGATCCGCAGCGCTTGCGCGCCTTCCTTCAGCGCCGCGACGAACTTGTCGAAGATCGGCCGCTCCACGTACACGCGCTCGGTGCCCAGGCAAACCTGGCCGCAGTTGGCAAAGGCCGACCGCAGCGTGCCCTCGATGGCCGCGTCGAAGTCGCAGTCGGCAAACACGATGGCGGGGTTCTTGCCGCCCATCTCCAGCGAGACCGGGCGCGCACCTTCCGCCGCGGCCTTCATGATGGCCGCGCCGGTGCGGGTTTCACCGGTAAACGTGATCGCATTGACGCCCTGGTGGCGGGTCAGGAACTCGCCGGCGGAGCCGGGGCCGAAGCCGTGCACCACGTTGTACACGCCTCTCGGCATGCCCACGCTGTTCATGACTTCGCCCAGCAGGGTGGCGGTCTGCGGCGTTTCTTCCGATGGCTTCACGACCACGGTGTTGCCGCAGGCCAGTGCCGGGCCGACCTTCCACGTCATCAGCAGCAAGGGCAGGTTCCACGGGCAGATCACGCCGACCACGCCGACCGGCGAGCGCGTGGAATAGTTGAGGGCGCCGCGGCCGTCGGGCGTCGCCATCTCAAAAAATTCGGAGGGAACATTCTTCACCACGTCGGCGAAGATCTTGAAATTGGCGGCGCCGCGTGGAATATCGAGGTGGCGCGCCAGGCTCATCGGCTTGCCGGTATCGGCACACTCCGCCTCGACGAACTCGTCAAGGCGGCGGTCGATTTCATTGGCCACCGCATAGAGCAGTTCAACCCGTTCGGCGACCGCCATCTTTCCCCACGGGCCGGCCAATGCGGCGCGCGCGGCCTGTACCGCGGCAACGACTTCCACCGCGCCGGCTTCGGCAACCCGCGCGATGACGGCGTTGTTCAGCGGCGAGCGCTTGTCGAACAGGTTTACGGTCGAGACAAATTCGCCGTTGATAAAATTGTTGATCTGCTTCATTAGTCATCTCCGTATTCAAGAACTCGGTACTGCATGCTGTCGTCACCAGGCTCGCCTGTGTCCGATTCCAGGCCGTGGCGGGCACGGCCTGGCACTTCACTCCTGCTTAAAAGCGGTAGCGCACGCCCGCCATCGTGCCCAGCTGGGCCTTGCCGGCGCTGGCCGCCGCACCGGGGCCGCCGGCCGACACGCTGTAGGCCGCGGTGCTGCCGTTATCCATGTAGCCGGCGGTCAGGTAGGCGCTCAGCTGGTCGTCGATCTTGCGGATGGCCCGGATCACATACAGGTTTGCGCTCTTGCCCTGGGTGTCGTTCGAGACGCGGAACACGCCGCCATCGACCACCCACTTGGGCGAGATCGCGTACTCGCCCTGCAACCAGGTCGTTTCCTGCTTGACGTTGCCGGCAGCCGCGGCGAGGCGGCGCGAGAGCCAGCCAGCGCCCAGCTTGAACGCGCCGAAGCGCGCATAGCCGTTGGCGGTGACGCGCTTGTCCTCGTCGCTGGCCGCGGTCATGGTGAGCGGCGCCGATCCGTTGAAGAAGTTCGCTTGCGCCCCGGTGCCGCCACGCTGCTTGTCGATGGCGACCGACGCGCCGAAGGCCTGGCTGTCGTACCTGGCCATCGCCGACCAGCCGCGGCAACGCGACGTGTCGGTCGCATCTTCGCCAGCGCACACGCCCGACGCGGGCACGGTATTGCTCACGGTATCGCGGCCGAACGAGTAGTGGGCGCCCAGCGACACCTGGCCGACGGCCTTGCGCCATGCGACGGAGTTGTCGGCGCGCGCGTTCGGGATGTAGGCGTCGATCGAGCTGAGGCCGTAGATGTTGGGGCCCAGCACGTCCGCGCCCTGCAAGCCGTAGAACAACATCGAGTACTGGCGGCCCACGGTGACGGTGCCGAGCGCGCTGTCCACGCCCACGAACATCTGGCGGCCGAACAGGCGCCCACCCTGGCCCGACGAGCTGCTGTCCAGGGCAACGCCCATTTCAGCCTTGGCGACGGCGGCCACGCCATCGTTCAGGTTGCCCCTGAAGTCCAGGCCGATGGCGCTGGGCGTGGTGCCGGTGGTGGACGGCACGCGCGTCAGGGTCTTTGCGGTCGGGCCGACGTTGCTGATGCGTTCGACACCGCTGTCCAGGTTGCCATAGATCTTGAGCCCTTTCGGCAGCAAGTTTCCGGATGCCGGCTCGGCGGCCTTCGCCGGCGCCTGCTCGATCGTCGCCACCTTCTGCTGGAGCGTCGCGATCATCGCCTTCAGTTCCTGCAGTTCGCTCTCGGTGCCGGCCGCCAGTGCCGGTGCGGCAACGCATGCCGGCGCGATCAACGCAGCCAACATGGCTTTGCGCAGTACCCGACGATCCCGGTTGTTGGTTCTTGCTTTCATTTTTTTTTGTCTCCCTCGTAGTGTCTGCGCCTGCGCGCAGTGTTGTTAAAACCCTGAATTTGGCGTGAGCGTGGCCCGCCATGCGCGAAAAGCGCACGGCAAGTCACAAGCTTCTTGATTGGTCTAGAGGACCTTGGGGCGGATGGCCTTGCTGATCAGATCCGGTGCTCCTCTAATCGAAGGCATGAACCAGGAACAGGCACATCGTCGGGAACAACAGCAGCAACGCGATGCGCAAGAAGTCGGACACCAGGAACGGCACCACGCCCTTGAAGGTTTCGATGAGCGGCACGTCTTTGGCCAGCCGGTTGATGATGTAGACGTTCATGCCGACCGGCGGATGCACGAGGCCGATCTCGACCACCATCAGGGCCAGGATGCCGAACCAGATCGACTTGTCGGTCTGGCTCAGCGACCAGAAGTCCAGCCCCATCACCATCGGATAGAAGATCGGGATGGTGAGCAGGATCATTGCCAGCGAGTCCATCACGCATCCGAGCACGATGTAGATCGCCAGGATCATGATCATGACCAGCATGGGCGGCATGCCGCTGTCCTTGACCCAGTTGGCCAGCTCAACCGGCATCTGCGACAGCGCCAGCGCGCTGTTGAGCATGTCGGCGCCCAGCAGCACCAGGAAAATCATGGCGGTCGCTTGTGCCGTGCCCACCAGGCACTCGAGCACACCGTTGAAGCGCATGCCGCCGGTCACCACCGCGAGGATCCCGCAGGCGGCCGCGCCGATGGCTGCCGCTTCGGTCGGGTTGGCCCAACCGCCGTAGATGCCGACGATGACAACCAGGAACACCAGCAAGACCGGCAATACCCTGACCATGCTGGCGATCCGATCCCCCCACGCCACCCGCGGGCCGGCCGGGCCGGCGGCGGGATCGAGGCGAACGATGAGGCCGACCACCGCCATGTACCCGAGCATGGCGACCGCACCGGGAATGACAGCGGCAATGAAGAGCTTGCCGATCGATTCCTGCGTGAGAATCGCGTAGATGACCAGCGGTACCGAAGGCGGAATCAGGATCCCCAGGGTGCCGCCGGCGGCCAGCGCGCCGGTGGACAGTGCGCCCGAGTAGCCATAGCGTTTGAGCTCGGGCAGCGCCACCTGGCCCATGGTGGCCGCGGTGGCAAGCGACGAGCCGCAGATCGCGCCGAAACCGGCGCAGGCGCCGACCGACGCAATCGCCATGCCGCCGCGGCGGTGTCCAAGGAAGGCCGACACGAAGCGGAACAGCGCGGAGGAAAGCCCGCCGTTGGTGGCGAATTGCCCCATCAGCAGAAACAGCGGGATGACCACCAGGTCGTAGTTCGACAAGCGGGCATAGGCCAGGTTCTTCAGCGAATTAAGCAGCGGCCCGGTGTCGCCGGTCAGGTAAAAGTACCCGCCGAAACCGACCGTGAACATGCTCACACCGATGGGGATGCGCGCTACCAGGAGCACCAGCATCGCGCCGAACATCAGAAAGCCAATTGTCGTGCCGCTCATTGCAGGGCTCCTTCACCAGCGCGGCCGGCCATATTGAATTGGTGGACGCACATGTACAGGGCAATCACGGCCATGGCCGCGAAGCCCGGCACCATTAGCGCCTGCGGGATCCAGACCGGCCACGCAAGAATGGGAGAGGTCTCGCCCGACTCCATCACCGTGATGGCGCCGGCCGCCGAACGCCAGGCGATCAGGCCGGCGAACAGGCAGACGAACAGCGATCCGATGGCGTCCATCCGCCATTGCGTCGGCTGCGCCAGGTTGTGTGTGAAGAAATCGACCTTCACATCCCCGTGCAGCATGTGGCAATAAGGGAAAAAGGAAGCGGAGGCACAGGCCGCGAGCATCTGCAGGATCTCGACGTCGCCTGGCACGGCGTAATCGAACAGCTTGCGCCCGACGATGGAGGTGACCGACATGATCACCAGGATCACGAAAATGGCGCCGCCGACGATCGCCATGGCGCGCGCGACTGCAAGCAGCAGGTTGCCGAAGGGCCCGAATGAGTCTTTCAGCACGTAGGGAGTGTGGGGTCGTGGTTCTTGCATTTGGTTCTCGTTCTCGAAAGTGCGGCGGCGCCTCTGCGCCGCCGCCTGCACCCAGGGCTGGCCGGGATCAGCGATACTTGGCGATCAGCTTCTTCGCATCCTCCAGCAGCGCCTTGCCGTTCGCCCCCTTGGCCGAAACTTCCTTGACCCATTCGTCGTCCACATTCGCGCAGGCCTTGACCCAGCGCTCGTTTTCCTCGGGGCTGAGCGTGATGATGGTGTTCTTGCGCTCCTGCGCGACCTTGTGGCCGCCTTCGATGGTCACGTCGGTCACCCGGCCGGCCCAGCGCGACGTCTCGACGCCGCTGTTCTGGTCGATCACCTTCTTCAGGTCGGCCGGCAGCGCATCGTATTTGGCTTGATTCATCAGGAAGCCGAACACGATGGTCGACATCTTGGGCGAGTTGGCAGGCGTCTCCACGTGGACCTTGGCGACCTCCTGGATCTTCATCGAGGTCCCGGCTTCCCACGACATCATCACGCCGTCCACCACGCCCTTGCTCATCGCCTCAGGCACCTGCGGGGCCGGCATCTGGATCGGAATCGCACCGAGCGCGGACAGGGTGCGTGCCCCGATGCGGGTCGCGGCGCGCACCTTCACCCCCTTGAAATCCTCGAGCTTGCCGACCTTCTTCGACCCCATGTGCAGCGGCAGGCCGTCATTGAAGTGCATGAAGATGGGACGGGTGCCGCGGAACTCGTCGAGCGCATTTTTCTGCACGTATTCCCACAGCGCCGGGCTGCTCTTTTCGGCCGAGTCCATCATGTACGGCAGTTCGAACACTTCGGTCTTGGTGAAACGGCCGGCCTGGTAGGTCGGCACCGTCCAGACGATGTCCACCACGCCATCCTTGACCTGGTCGAACAACTGCGTGGGCGCGCCGCCCAGTTGCATGGCGGGGTAGATCTGGCACTTGAGCCGGTTGGCCGACTCCTTGTTGATCTTGTTGCACCAGGGCTGGATCAGGTTTTCCTGGACGTTCGAGTTCGGCCCGAGAAAATGGTGGACTTTAAGGATGGTCTGCTGCGCCAGCACGGCCTGTGCGGACGTCAGCAGCAAGGCGCCAAACACTGCTTTTCCTGCGATTTTCATTGTCTTCCTCCGTTATGTATTGTTTTAAATGTTCAAACTGCCGGCGAACGCTCTTCGTCACCGCGCGTCAGGTACTCCCAGACCCGCTCGGCGATCCGGCCCTCCCATGTCGCCCGTGTCCGCGCCTCTTCGCCTTGCAGCAGGTGCCCCGATTGCGCCATTCCGGCCGCCAGCGCCGCCAGTTCGACGCGCGCCGCGTCCTCGAGGAACCAGGCCAGCGCCAGGGCCTGCTCCGGCGTCGCGCCCACCGTCACGGCCCCGTTGACGTTCAGGACCAGGGCCGGCGCCGTGCCCATCAGCTCGGCCACTCCGGCCGCCAGCTGGTCGTCGCGCACCAGGGCCGACTGCGGCCAGAACGGCACCGCAGGCGCAAAGTAGGCGCCGAACCCGTGGCGGGGATGCGGGGTGCGGCCGATGGCGGCCAATGCGGTGATCTGCGGAGAGATGAAGCGGCAAATCGCATTGACCTCGGGCCGGCGCGCATACACCTGCTGGTGGATGCGCACTTCGCCCAGCACGCGCGCCGGCAGCGCCCCGGCGACGGGCACCTCGGTGCCGCGATCGTCCGCCGTGATGAGCGCCATCGGGCGCGGCGCGCAGACGAGGAAACTGTCCTCGTCCAGCCGCACGCTGCAGTGGCCGAAGGGCCCGGTCAGCCCGTTGCGGCCCAGCGCCCGCGCCAGCTGGCGCACCACACGCTGCTGCTGGTCGCTGGCGGCGATCATCCGTTGAATTCCGCGATGTCCGGCTTGGAGCCCCACATGCAAAACGAGCTGGGGTCCAGCGGGAACTGGCGCGGGCGATAGGTCGACAAGTCTTCGATGATCTTGCGGTCGCTGTTGGAGTATTCGAAGATCACGCCGTCCGGGCCTTCGAAATAGAGGAAGTTGCCGCCGGAGGTGGGATGACGGCCGGGGCCGAAGGTGATCTTGATGTTCTTCTCGTTCAGGAAGTACCACGAACGCATCACGTCGTCGATCTCGGCCACTTGGTGATTGATGTGCTGGATGCCTTTGCGCTGGGCCGCGAACAGCGCCATCTGGTGGTGGCGCGGATTGACGCGCAGCAGCGGGCACGGACCGATCCAGTCGCTGATCATCGCGTTGAAGTGGGTCAGCCAGAACGCCTGGTCGCGGACCGGGTCGGTCGAGCAGATGCCGACGTGGCCGAAGCCCAGGATGCCGGCGTCGCGCGACGGAATGTAGCGGCGCCCGGCTTCATGCGGACGGGCGACCAGTTCGATGCGATTGCCGGTGGGATCGAGGAACCAGACAAAGGCCTCGACATGGCGGTCTGCCGCTTCGGCGCTGGTGCCCAAGCCGCACGGCACGCCCGCGGCACGCAGTTGCTCGTACGCCGCACCAAGCCTGGACCAGTCCTTCAGTTCGTACGCAATGATCTGCTCGGAAGGGTCGCCGAGGAAATAGCAGAGCGTGTGATGACGGCTGTCGCTCTTGAGGTACAGGCGGTCCGCGGTACGCTCGACTTTCTGGAGCCCGACAATTTCAGTCGAGAATTTTTCTGCAGCGTCGAGGTCCTGGGTGCCCAGGCGGGTGTAATGGATGTCGCGAAGCTCAATCATCATGTCTCCTAGAAATATTTCGAGAAAATTTGGAAATCTCGATATTGCGTGAGGGATTCTAGGTTTCGCGTTATATTCACACCAATCACATTTCGTGTACGGCAATATTTATGCTGTAAATTTTGATATATGAAAAGCAACATCATGCGTTTGCACCAGCTGGACCTGAACCTGCTGCGGGTACTGAAGGTGGTGTACCGGACGCGCAGCGTCACCAAGGCCTCCGAGCAGCTCTTCATGACGCAGTCGGCCGTCAGCAACGCGCTGCGCAGGTTGCGCGACCATCTGGATGACCCGCTCTTCATCCGGCGCAACGAAGGCATGGTGCCGACCGCGCTGGTCGAGTCGATCATCGGCTCCATCGAGTACAGCTTGCGCAACATCGAAGATGCCCTGCACTCGCACCTGAAATTCGACCCGTTCACCTCCGCGCGGCTGGTGCGCCTGCTGTCGAACGACCTGGCGCAGATGGTGTTTTTGCCGCGGCTGGTCAAGCATCTTTCCGACGTCGCACCGGGCGTGCGGCTGGAAACGGTCGAGACCCCGTGGGATGAGGGGAAGCGGGCGATGTATGAGGGCCGGGTGGATGTCGCACTGGGCAACTGGCCGCGCGCGGGCAGCGACTATGTCCGGGTGGAGCTGTTCGACGAGCGTTTCGTGGTGCTGATGGGCGCGCAGCATCCGCTGGCAAAGCAGGAACTGCACCAGTCGGACTACCTGGCGGCACGCCACATCGACTACCGGCCCGGAGGCGAAAGCTATAACGCCCTGCGCGGCAAGCTGGATAAATTGCTGGCCCAGGAAAACCAGATGCGAAACATCGTCTTTACGGCCGCCCACGGTTTGGGGCTGGCGTCCATTGTCGCCGAGTCGGATGTCCTTTTGACCATCCCCAGCCGCCTGGCCGCGGGCATGTCGGTTCTGAGCCAGGGTGCGCTGGTCGTCAAGCCGCTTCCGTATCCGGTGCCGTCGGTGATGATCACGATGCAGTGGCACGCCCGCGCGGACCACGATCCTGCATTGGTGTGGTTCCGCCAGCAGGTAATCGAGCTGTTTCAGAGCCCTTCATCGTCTGCACCCCAGGCGGATTGATGACTGCCGCTGTGCAGCGGCCCAAAAAAAACCCGCTCACAGGGAGCGGGTGAAGTCCAAAACTAGGGATGTCCTGAAAGAGACAGTTCCCATATTACGCACAGAGGCCAGGGCGCTCTGTGCGATAACTAACATAATTCAAAAAAGCCACATCAAACGACCGCGCCATCGGTCTCGTCGCGCTGCTTGACCGGCTTGACCAGGTCCTCGCGCTTCACGCCCAGCCACATGGCGATCGCCGCGGCCACGAACACCGACGAGTAAATACCGAAGCAAATACCGATCGTCAGCGCCACCGCGAAGTAATGCAGGGTCTGGCCGCCGAAGAACAGCATCGACAACACCATCATCTGGGTACAGCCGTGGGTGATGATGGTACGCGAAATGGTGCTGGTGATCGCGTGGTCGATGACTTCGGTCACGCCCATCTTGCGCTGCTTGCGGAAGGTTTCGCGGATCCGGTCGAAAATCACCACCGATTCGTTGACCGAATAACCCAGCACCGCCAGCACCGCAGCCAGCACGGTCAGCGAAAACTCCCATTGGAAGAACGCGAAAAAGCCGAGAATGATCACCACGTCGTGCAGGTTCGCGACGATGGCCGCCACCGCGAATTTCCATTCGAAGCGCACGGCCAGGTAAATCATCACGCCGATCACCACCATCACCAGCGCATTCAGGCCGTTCTGGGCCAGTTCCTCGCCCACCTGCGGGCCGACGAATTCGACGCGCTGCAGGCTCACCACCTCCTTGCCGGCCGCGTCAAAGCAGCCAGTGCGGCTGACTGCCTCGCCTTTTTCGGTGGTCGCCTGGATCTGCTTGGGCGTGCCGTTTTCGGCCGCGCACAAGGCGCCAAAGACCTTGGCCGAGGAATTCGAGCCGGCCTGGCCTTTCGGCAGGCGCAGCAGCACATCCTGCGCGGTGCCGAAACTGGACACCTCGGGCTGTTCATAGCCGAGCTTTTCCAGGTTGCGCCGGATCTTTTCCTGGTCGGCCGCGTGCGGATAGCGCAGCTCCATCACGGTACCACCCGTGAACTCGACCGAGAGATGCAGGCCCTTGGTCGCCAGGAACACCACGGCGGCGACGAAGGTCAGCGCCGAAATCACGTTGAAAATCAACGCATGGCGCATGAACGGGATGTCCCGTTTGATTTTGAAAAATTCCATCTTCTTTCCCGGTTGAGGTTATTTCTTCGCTGCGCCGGCGGCCGGAATACCGGCCGTCCACACGGTGCCGATGGCGATCTTGCCCAGCTTCTTCTTGCGGCCGTACCAGAGGTTGACCACACCGCGCGAGACAAACACGGCCGAGAACATCGAGGTCAGGATGCCCAGGCAGTGCACCACCGCGAAGCCGCGCACCGGGCCGGAACCGAACACCAGCAGCGCCAGGCCGACGATCAGCGTGGTCACGTTCGAGTCCAGGATCGTGGCCCACGCGTGCTGGAAACCGGCCGAGATCGCCGCCTGCGGGCTGTTCCCGTTGCGCAGCTCCTCGCGGATGCGCTCGTTGATCAGCACGTTGGCGTCAATTGCCATACCGAGCGCCAGTGCGATAGCGGCGATACCCGGCAGCGTCAGCGTCGCCTGCATCATCGACAGCAGGGCCAGCAGGAACAGCAGGTTGCAGGCCAGCGCCAGCACGCTGAAGAAACCGAACAGCTGGTAGTAGATGATCATGAAGATCGCGATCGCCACGAAGCCCCACAGGGTCGAGTGCAGGCCCTTGGCGATGTTCTCGGCGCCCAGCTGCGGGCCCACCACGCGCTCTTCGATGAATTCCATCGGCGCCGACAGCGCGCCGGAGCGCAGCAGCAGGGCCAGCTCGGCCGCTTTTTCCGGCGTGCCCATGCCGGTGATGCGGAAGGTGGAACCCAGTTCGCTCTGGATCACCGGCGCGGTCAGCACCTGGTACTTGCCTTTTTCCTTGAGCAGCACAGCCATGCGCTTGCCCACGTTTTCACGGGTCGCCTGGCGCATCTTGCGGCCGCCATCGCCGTTCAGGTCGATCGACACGGCCGGCTGCTGGTTCTCGTCGAAGCTCGGGGTGGCGCTGGAAATGTAGTCACCGGTCAGGATCACGTCCTTCGACACCACGATCGGGGCCGCCGGACCAGTGGTGAACAGCTCGTCGTTCAGCGGGATCTGGGCGGTCGCTTCGGTGCCCGGGGTGATGCTCGGGTCCACCATGCGCAGTTCCAGCGTGGCGGTGCGGCCGATGATGTCCTTGGCACGAGCCACGTCCTGCACGCCCGGCAGCTGCACCACGATGCGGTCGGCACCCTGCTGCTGGATCACCGGCTCGGACACGCCCAGCTCGTTGATACGCTTGGACAGGGTCGAGATGTTCTGCTTGACGCCCTCTTCCACCGTGCGCTGCAGCGCCTGCGGCTTGAGCGAGACCAGGAGGCGCAGGTCGTTGCCGTCGGCGGCGTCGGCGAACGCCAGGTCCTGGTTCTGGCCCAGCGCGTCGCGCGCCTGGGCGCGGGTGGCGTCGTCGCGGAAGTGGATCACCAGCTGGTCGCCATTGCGCTCGATACCGGCGTGGCGCACGTTCTTGTCACGCAGGATGCTGCGCGCGCTCGCCTGGATACCCTTGATCTTGGTCTCCAGCGTCGCCTTGGCGTCCACCTGCAGCAGGAAGTGCACGCCGCCGCGCAGGTCCAGGCCCAGGTTCATCGGCTTGGCGCCGAGCGATTCCATCCAGTGCGGGACGTTCTTGGCCAGGTTGACGGTGACGATGTAGTCCGGGTCGGTCGGGTCGCGGTTCAGGTCGCGCTCCAGCGCCAGCTTGGCCTTGAACTGGGCGTCGGTGCTGGTGAAGCGCGCGCGCACCGAGGCCGCGTCACCCACGCCTTCCACGCTGACCGCGGTCGCGGCCAGGCCATCACGCTTGAGCGACTCGGCCACCGTGGTGGCCAGGTCGCTGGTGACCTTGGTCGTGGACTTGCCAGCCGTGACCTGCAGCGCCGGCGACTCGCCGAAGTAGTTGGGCGCCGTGTACAGCAGGCCCAGCAGGACCGTCACAACGATCAGTATGTATTTCCAGACGGGATAGCGATTCATGGTGTTCCAGCGTTCTATGTTGGGCTGCCGGGCGGCCGCGCGGGCCGCCAGGGACGCTTACAGGGACTTCAGGGTGCCTTTCGGCAGCAGCGTCGTGATCGCGTTCTTCTGCACGACGACTTCGGTGTTCGGCGCCACTTCGATGGTCACGTAGGTTTCGTTGACCTTGCTGACTTTGCCGATGATGCCGCCGGCAGTGACGACTTCATCGCCTTTGGCCAGCGCATCCATCATGGCCTTGAGTTCTTTCTGGCGCTTTTGCTGGGGACGGATCATGAGGAAATACATGACCACGAACATCAGGATCAGCGGCAGGAAGGTGGTGAGGTTGCCCATCAGGCCGGGTTCGGCCGCTGCCGTGGTTTGCGCGTAAGCGTTGGAAATGAACACAAGGACTCCGATTGTGATAGTTAGATTGAAAAAATAGCGCTGTATTCTAGCACCGGGCACTCGGCGCGGGCCATTCCCGGCCATATGGAGGTGAGTTGCACCATTGCAAGGTGTTGACTGAAAAACCACGGCAGAAACCGCTCGACCAACATTACGACACCATCAACCAACGTCACCCCGGCGCAGGCCGGGATCCATAGACCGTTTGATCGGTGCAAGCGCGATGCCGCAGGCCCGCTAGCTCAGCATGGGTCCCGGCCTGCGCCGGGACGACGTTGGTTAGCGGTGGCGAGAACTCACACACCCCTGGCCCGGTCCGCATTGAACTGCAACCGGAACGCATGGAACCGATCCTCGTCAATCGCGTCGCGGATCTCCTGCATCAGCATCAGGTAATAGTGCAGGTTGTGGATCGTATTGAGCCGCGCCCCCAGAATCTCCTTGGAGCGGTGCAGGTGATGCAGATACGCCCGCGAAAAATTCTTGCAGGTGTAGCAATCGCACGACTCGTCCAGCGGCGCCGTGTCGTCCTTGTAGCGCGCGTTCTTGATCTTCAGGTCGCCAAAGCGGGTGAACAGCCAGCCGTTGCGCGCATTGCGGGTTGGCATCACGCAGTCGAACATATCCACGCCGTTGGCCACGCCATCGACCAGGTCTTCCGGCGTGCCCACACCCATTAGGTAGTGCGGCTTGTTTTCCGGCAGGCGCGGGCCGACGTGGGCCAGGATGCGCTGCATGTCCTCCTTCGGCTCGCCCACCGACAGGCCGCCGATGGCCAGGCCCGGGAAGTTGATTTCTTCCAGCCCGGCCAGCGACTCGTCGCGCAGGCGCTCGTACATGCCGCCCTGGACGATGCCGAACAGCGCGTTCGGATTCTCGCCGCGATTAAATTCGTTCATCGAACGCTGGGCCCAGCGCAGCGACATGCGCATCGACTTGGCCGCTTCCTCGCTTGTCGCGGGCCGGCCGTCGATTTCGTACGGCGTGCACTCGTCGAACTGCATCACGATGTCAGAGTTCAGCGAACGCTGGATCTGCATCGACACTTCCGGCGACAGGAACTGGCGCGAGCCGTCGATCGGCGAAGCGAACTTGACGCCCTCTTCCGTGATCTTGCGCATCGCGCCCAGCGAGAACACCTGGAAGCCGCCCGAGTCGGTCAGGATCGGCCCGTGCCAGCCCATGAAGCCATGCAGGCCGCCGAACTTGTCCAGCACGTCGGTGCCCGGGCGCAGCCACAGGTGGAACGTGTTGCCGAGGATGATCTGCGAGCCGACCTCCTTCAGCTCCACGGGCGACATCGCCTTGACCGAGCCATAGGTCCCGACCGGCATGAAGATCGGCGTTTCGATCGTGCCGTGGTTGAGCTTGAGGCGGCCGCGGCGCGCGTGCGACAGGCCGCTGGTGTCTTTTTTGAGAAGGGTAAATTCGAGCATTTAGAATCGGGATTGGGTGGTCAGCAGCATGGCGTCGCCGTAGCTGAAGAACCGGTATTCATGGTCGATGGCGTGCGCGTAGGCCTTGCGGATCTCTTCATAGCCAGCGAAGGCCGACACCAGCATCATCAAGGTGGACTTGGGCAGGTGGAAGTTGGTGATCAGGCGCGTGACGGTCCTGAATTTGTAGCCGGGGGTGATGAACAGGGCCGTGTCGTCGCTGCCTGCCTTGAGTTCGCCCGACTGCGAGGCCGACTCCAGCGCGCGCAGGCTGGTGGTGCCGACGGCGACCACGTCGCGGCCGGCCGCCTTCGCCGCACGCACCGCGTCCACGGTCTCTTGCGGGATCGTGTACCACTCGCTGTGCATCTTGTGCTCGTCCAGGTTCTCCACCCGCACCGGCTGGAACGTGCCTGCGCCCACGTGCAGCGTCACGTACGCGAGCTTGACGCCCTTGGCGGCCAGCTTGTCCAGCAGCGGCTGGTCGAAGTGCAGGCCGGCGGTCGGGGCTGCAACGGCGCCCGGCTCCTTGGAATAGACAGTCTGGTAACGCTGCTCGTCGAACTCGCTCGCGCTGTGGTCGATGTAGGGCGGCAGCGGCAGGCTGCCGTGCACCTCGATCAGCTCGAACACGTCGGCATCAAAAATCAGGGTGAAAAACTCGCCCGAGCGCTCGCCGGTGGTGACGTCGAACGCGTCGGCAAGGCGGATCTTCGTGCCCGGCTTGGGCGACTTGGACGCGCGCACCTGCGCCAGCACCGTGCGCGGATCGACCACGCGCTCGACCAGCACCTCGACCTGGCCGCCAGTTTCCTTGACGCCGAAAAAGCGCGCCTTGAGCACACGGGTGTTGTTCATCACCAGCAGGTCGCCCGGCTGGAGCTGGCCGACGATGTCGGCAAAATGGCGGTCGGTGATCTGCTCGCCATCGAGCTGCAGCAGGCGCGAGGCGCTGCGATCGGGCAGCGGGAACTGTGCGATGCGCTCGGGCGGCAGGTTGAAATCGAAATCGGAGAGCGTGTACATTCTGGTCATTACTGGAACAATCGACGCTGACACCCGTACAATACGGGCCTCAGCTTTTGCGCGGCGAACCCACTATTTTACGCCAGCGCACGCCAAATCGCCGCACTATGCCCGCACCCAAACCCAAGCAGTCGTCCGCCCAGATCGAAGCCAAGCTCGCCAAGCTGGGCCTGCGCTCGGACATGGACCTGGTACTGCACCTGCCCATGCGCTACGAGGACGAGACCAGGATCGTCACGATCCGCGAAGCCTGCATGCGCGGCGGCCAGACCTGGCAGGTCGAGGGTGTGGTGGTCAAGAACGAAATCGCGTTCAAGCCGCGGCGCCAGCTGCTGGTGACGATCTCGGACGAGACCGGCGAGCTGCTGCTGCGTTTCATGAACTTCTACGGCAGCCAGGTCAAGCAGCTGGCCGAAGGCACGCGGGTGCGGGCGCGCGGCGACCTCAAGCACGGCTTTTTTGGCGCCGAGATGGTGCACCCGGCCTACAAGGTCGTCAACGAAGGCGCGCCGCTGCCCACCTCGCTTACGCCCGTCTACCCATCCGGTGAAGGGCTGTCGCAGGCCATCCTGCGCCGCGCCATTGCCGACGCGATGAAACGGGTGGACTGGCGCGACACGCTGCCGCAGGCGCTGCGGGCGCAGTTGCAGCTGTCGGACTTTGAACCGTCGATCAAGCTGCTGCACTACCCGCCCACCGACGTGGACGAGCACGCGCTGACCGAGCGCACTCATCCCGCATGGGTACGGATGAAGTTCGACGAACTGCTGGCGCAGCAGCTGTCGCTCAAGCGCGCCCAGCGCGCGCGGCGCGACAAGGGCGCGCCCCAGCTGCGCGCGGTGGGCGCACTGTCCGACGCGTTCCTGGCGGCCCTGCCGTTCCAGCTCACCGGCGCGCAGCAGCGCGTGGTGCGCGAGATCCGCGCCGACCTGCGCGAAGGCTTTCCCATGCAGCGGCTGCTGCAGGGCGACGTCGGCAGCGGCAAGACCGTGGTGGCGGCGCTGGCCGCAGCGCAGGCGATCGACAGCGGCTATCAGGCCGCACTGATGGCGCCGACCGAAATTCTGGCCGAGCAGCACTTCCGCAAGATCGCGGCGTGGATGGAACCGCTCGGCGTGAAGGTGGCGTGGCTCACGGGCAGCCTGAAGAAAAAGGAAAAGGAAGCGGCGGTCGAGATGGTGGAATCGGGCGAAGCGCAGCTGGCCATCGGCACGCACGCACTGATCCAGGACACGGTCAATTTCGCCAAACTGGGCCTGGTCATCGTGGACGAGCAGCACCGCTTCGGCGTCGGCCAGCGCCTCACCCTGCGCAACAAGGGCGCGGGCAGCGAGGTGCCGCACCAGCTGATGATGTCGGCCACGCCGATCCCGCGCACGCTGGCGATGACCTACTACGCCGACCTTGAAGTGTCGGTCATCGACGAGCTGCCGCCCGGCCGCAGCCCTATCGTTACACGCGCGATCGACCAGAACCGGCGCGACGAGGTGATCGAGCGCGTGCACGCGGCGGCGCTCGAAGGCCGGCAGGTGTACTGGGTGTGCCCGCTCATCGAGGAGTCGGAAGCGCTGCAGCTGCAGACCGCGACCGAAACCTACGAGACGCTGGCCGAAGCCCTGCCCGACCTGAAGGTGGGCCTGGTCCACGGACGGCTCAAGCCAGCCGAAAAGCAGGAGGTGATGGACGCATTCGCCGCCGGCCAGGTGCACGTGCTAGTGGCCACCACCGTCATCGAGGTGGGCGTGGACGTGCCGAATGCATCGCTGATGGTGATCGAGCACGCGGAACGCTTTGGCCTGTCGCAGCTGCACCAGCTGCGCGGGCGCGTGGGTCGCGGGTCCGCGGCCAGCGTGTGCCTGCTGCTCTACCAAAGCCCGCTGGGGCCCGTGGCCAAGCAGCGCCTGATGACAATGCGCGAGACCACCGACGGCTTCGAGATCGCGCGGCGCGACCTGGAAATCCGCGGCCCCGGCGAATTCCTTGGCGCGCGCCAGTCCGGGCAGGCGATGCTGCGCTTTGCGAATCTGGAGACCGACCAGTGGATCGTCGAACAGGCGCGCGACGTGGCGCAGCACCTGCTGCAGGAAGAGCACGGACCGTACCGCTTCACGGTGGACGCGCACCTCGAGCGCTGGCTTGGCGGGCGCGAGGAATTCCTGAAGGTCTGAGACTCGCCGCCACATGCGAACACGTCGTCCCCGCGCAGGCGGGGACCCATGCTGAGCGTGCGTTCACGCTGCCTATGGATCCCCGCCTGCGCGGGGACGACGGTTCCGATGTTCGCCGTGGATCGCGGCGCTACCGATTACTTGGCAGCGGCAGCCGGCTCGGTCTTGGCAGCGCCGGTGTCGGTAGCTGCTTCAGCCTTCTTGGTCACCTTCTTGTGGGCCTTGGCTTTCTTGTGCTTCGGCTCGGCCTTGGCGACCTTGGTGGTGTCGGTCGCAGCAGCTTTCGCATCCGTCGCCGGTGCAGCGGCTTCAGTCTTCTGAGCCGGGGCAGCCGGAGCAGCGGCCGGGGTCTGCGCGAATGCAGCGGTTGCGAACAGGCCGGCGATCAGGGTAGCGATAACTTTTTTCATGGCAGTGGTCCTTTGTGGTTTATCAGGTAGTGCACGATTTGCGTGCTACTGAGCCATAAACGGGTCGCCTGCCCAGCCTGTTGACGCCATTTACAATTGCTTACGTGGCATGCAAACGGTTACAACTGTAGGGTGGGCAGGTTTCCTGCCCACCCTACGGTGCATCCGGATCGTCGGACGAATACGACAGGCCGATTTGCCGGCGAATGTCGTCCATGACCGCCATTAGCGACAGCGTCTCATCATGCGTCATGCCCGGGCTTTCGATCAGCCCGGCCGCAAAGCAGCGCTGCGCCTCGATCGCCTCGTGTACGTAGCCGTTGCCAATGAACGGCGTGTGCACGGCGCGCGAGCTGCCGTCATCGAGCACCACGCTTAGCGATTGCGCCTTGTAAAACATGGTGTTCATGCGCACGTGCCCGCGTTCGCCGGACACCGTGAGTTCTCCCGGCGCCCGTGCCAGCAGCGAGCAGCCGCACATCGACATGCCGCCGCCCTTGTGCTTGAGCGTGAACCCTGTCTGCACGTCGACACCCGTGACGCCAAACTCGGCCTGTGCCCGCACCGACGCCACCGGCCCAAGCAGCGCAGCCGCAATCGACAGCGGATAAATGCCAAGGTCAAGCAGCGCGCCGCCGCCCAGCGCGGGATTGAAGGCGCGGTGCTCGGGGCCGAAGTCAGCCTTGAATCCAAAGTCGGCAAATACCTGCCGCGGCTTGCCGATTTCGCCGGAGTCGATGATGCGCCGCACCTCGGCCATCGCGGGCAAAAAGCGCGTCCACATCGCTTCCATCAAGAACAGCTTCTTCGAACGCGCCAGCGCCACCACCTGCTCCGCTTCACGCAGGTTCATCGCAAACGGTTTCTCGCACAGCACGCCCTTGCCGCCGTGGAGCGCCAGCAGCGCGTTCTGTGCGTGCATGGGGTGGGGCGTGGCGATGTACACCAGGTCCACGTCTGTGGAATCGGCCAGGTCCTGGTACGAACCGTATGCCCACTCAACCTCGAATTCGGCCGCAAAGCGCTGCGCCGACTCCAGCGTGCGCGATGCGACGGCAGTGAGCACCGCGCCGGGCGTATCCTTGAGCGCGCTGGCGAACGCGCGCGCGATCTTGCCGGTGCCGATAATCCCCCAGCGTACCTTGTCGCTCATGGGCTCTCCCATCAAATGCTCCGCTTGGGCCGGAACACGCTCGCGTCCGCGTAGAACGCCTCGTCCTGGCCATGCCACCAGCCGGGCACGCCGAGCACCGGCAACGGTGTGAAGCACGAATTGTCGAGCCCACCTTCCCTGAGCTCGGCCGCGACGCGCTCGTCGATCCAGCCGCGCTGCTCGTGTGCGGGCAGCGCAAAATACCCATCCTCCGCCACCACGACGCGAGTATGCGCCGTGATCGCCTTGCGTGGCGCCACCAGCTTTTCCATCAGCGCGTGGCCGAACGACCATACCTGCGCGTCCCGGCCGAACATGGCGCGGCGCTCGAACAGCGCATCGTGCCACTGGTGCGCGCGCAGCAGCTCTACCAGCGCCCTGCCCTCGTCGGAATCGCGCACCACCAGCAGCGCCGCGTTTTCGTCGAAGATGGTGGCGGCATCACGCGCCGGGCCACGCGATTTGCCCACGCCGGCCTGCGCGATCTGCGCTGCCTGCAGCGCGTTGAGCTCGCGCTTGATGAGCGGGAAGGTCTGCCACACCAGCGCGTTGAAGAAGTCATGCAGGTTGTCGCGCGTGGGCACGCAGCCGGTCGCACCGATATGCTCCTCGTAGGCCGTCCCTTCCGGCAGCGCGGCCTGCGGCACGAAGCGGATCGGCTGTCCGCGGTGGTTCACGAGCCCCATCGCCGCAGCGCTGGCGTTGAACGCGTCAATGAACTCGTCGCCCGCCAGGTGCAGCCGCGCGAACGCCGGCCGCACCGAATCGAGCCACGGCCGCGACCAGTCGATTTGCGACAGCATGGCCCGTTACAGCATCTTCCAGTTGACCTGCTCGCCGGCGTTCAGCGGCACCAGCTGCGATTCGCCGAACGGCACGGTGGCGGGCAGCGTCCACGGCTCGCGCGTTAGCGTGATGGTGCCTTCGTTGACCGGCAGGCCATAGAAGGCCGGACCATTCAGGCTGGCGAAGGCTTCGAGCTTGTCGAGCGCGCCGGCCTGTTCGAACGCGGTGGCGTACAGCTCCATCGCGTGCAGCGCGGTGTAGCAGCCGGCGCAGCCGCACGATGCTTCCTTGGCGCCGATTGCGTGCGGCGCCGAGTCGGTGCCGAGGAAGAAGCGCTCGTCGCCGCTGGTGGCGGCCGTGAGCAGCGCCAGACGGTGCTCCTCGCGCTTGAGCACGGGCAGGCAGTAGTAGTGCGGGCGAATGCCGCCGCGGAAGATCTCGTTGCGGTTGTAGAGCAAATGGTGGGCGGTGATGGTCGCACCGATCGGGCCTTCGGCCTCGGCCACGTACTGCGCCGCGTCCTTGGTGGTGATGTGCTCGAACACGATCGGGAGTTCCGGCAGGTCGCGGCGCAGCGGGCGCATCACGCGCTCGATGAATACGGCCTCGCGGTCGAACAGGTCGATGTCGCCGTCGGTCACCTCGCCATGCACCAGCAGCGGCATTTCCACTTCCTGCATCGCTTCGAGCGTCTTGTAGCACTTCTTCAGGTCGGTCACGCCCGCGGCCGAGTTGGTCGTCGCGCCCGCCGGGTACAGCTTGACCGCGTGGATGAAGTCGGTGTCCCGCGCGCGGCGGATCTCATCCGGGGAGGTAGCATCGGTCAGGTACAGCGTCATCAACGGCTCGAACGTGGAACCGGACGGCAGCGCGGCCAGGATGCGCTCGCGGTAGGCGCTGGCGGCGGCCACGGTGGTGACGGGCGGCTTCAGGTTCGGCATCACGATGGCGCGCGCGAACTGGCGCGCGCTGTGCTGCACCACGCTGGCCAGGTGTGCGCCGTCGCGCAGGTGCAGGTGCCAGTCGTCTGGGCGGGTGATGGTGATCGTTTGCGGGGTTTCGATGGAGGACATGAGACGGCTTTCGTAGAGCGGACTGCCCGCTATTTTACCTGCAGCCACCCGCGGCCTGCGCGCCGGGCCCGTATTGACGCGGCGAGGTCATCCGGACACAGACACAATTCATCTAGATGATTCAGTTGACACGTATGAATTCGGGGAGTACGATGGCTTCACGGTTCAAACACGAACTGACCGGACAAGGAGACAGAAATGATTCATTTTGTGGTGCATGAAGAGGGTGATTCGGTGGGCACGGTGGTGGTCGTTGACGGCGTCAAGGCTGGCGCCTCGCTGAGCGGCTGGGTGATGGAGCAGGACAAGATCGTCGAGATGCGCACCGGCAGCGACATCCCCGTCGGCCACAAGATCGCGCTGAAGGACCTGAACGTGGGCGACACCGTGTTCAAGTACGGCGTGGACATCGGCAAGGTCGTCTCGCCCATCAAGGCCGGCGAGCACCTGCACGTGCACAACGTCAAGACCAAGCGCTGGTAAGCCGAGCGGCACCCAGGCAGAGCCCTAGCAAACGAATTCGGAATCGGAGACAGAAATGATTAACAAGGACACCACCTTCCTCGGCTACCGCCGCGAAAACGGCCGCGTTGGCGTGCGCAATCACGTCATCATCCTGCCGGTGGACGACATCTCGAACGCCGCCGCCGAGGCAGTGGCCAACAACATCAAGGGCACGATGGCGCTGCCGCACCCGTACGGCCGCCTGCAATTCGGCGCCGACCTGGAGCTGCACTTCCGCACCCTGATCGGCACCGGCGCCAACCCGAACGTGGCCGCGGTGGTCGTGATCGGCATCGAGCCCCAGTGGACCAAGCTGATCGTGGACGGCATCGCCGCCACCGGCAAACCGGTGCAGGGCTTCGCGATCGAGCACCATGGCGACCACGACACGATCTACCGCGCATCCAAGGCGGCACGCGAGATGGTGCAGTTCGCCTCCGAAAAGCAGCGCGAAGTGTGCAACATCAGCGAACTGTGGGTCTCGACCAAGTGCGGCGAATCGGACACCACCTCCGGCTGCGGCGCCAACCCGACTGTGGGCAACGCGTTCGACAAGCTGTACGACGTGGGTGCGACGCTGGTGTTCGGCGAGACGACCGAGCTGACCGGCGGCGAACACCTGGTGGCGGCGCGCTGCGCTACCCCGGACGTCAAGGAAAAGTTCATGGCCTTCTTCAACCGCTACCAGGACGTCGTCAACCGCCACAAGACCAGCGACCTGTCGGACTCGCAGCCGACCAAGGGCAACATCGCCGGCGGCCTGACCACGATCGAGGAAAAGGCGCTCGGTAACATCCAGAAGATCGGCAAAAAGTGCAAGGTGGATGGCGTGCTGGACAAGGCCGAAACCCCGACCGGACCGGGCCTGTGGTTCATGGATTCGTCGTCGGCCGCGGCCGAGATGGTGACCCTGTGCGCGGCGTCGGGCTATGCGGTGCACTTCTTCCCGACCGGCCAGGGCAACGTGATCGGCAACCCGATCCTCCCGGTGATCAAGATCTGCGCCAATCCGAAGACGGTGCGCACGATGGAAGAGCACATCGACGTGGACACCTCGGGCCTGCTGCAGCGCGAGCTGAACATGGATGGCGCCGGTGACAAGCTGCTCGAATGCCTGCTGCGCACCGCCAACGGCCGCCTGACCGCCGCCGAGGCGCTGGGCCACCGCGAGTTCGTGCTGACCCGACTGTACGAGTCGGCATAAAAAGCCAACACTAGCTCAAGCACGTCGTCCCCGCGAAGGCGGGGACCCATAGAACGCTCTCAGGTGGCACGGTTTGAGGCCACCGAGGTGCAGGCTCAGCATGGGTCCCCGCCTCCGCGGGGACGACGTTTTTGAGGTATCGAAAAAATGGTACCGTCGTCCCGGCGAAGGCCGGTACCCATGCAGAGCCTGCAATATCTCGGCAATTCGTCTTCGGAGCCTCAGCATGGGTACCGGCTCTCGCCGGCACGACGTTTTGAGGTCAACAATCAGCCGCGCTTTGCCACCGCCGCCTTCGCATCCGGAAAGCACTCCTTCACCGCTTCGGTGAACGCCATCCTGCTGTGGCGCGTCCTCTCCAGCAGCCCCACGCAGCGTTCGGTCGTCACCCCGGGCAGCGGGATCACCCGCAGCGCCTTGTCCTTGTCCCATTGAACGTTCGCCAGCTGCGGCACAATCGATACCCCAAAACCCTGCCGCACGATCTCGATCATCGCCTCCACCGAGTTCAGCTCCAGCTCGTCGCGCGTGGTCACGCCCACCTGGCTGAGCACGTCCTTCACCAGCAGCCCGGTCCACGTATCGCGGTCGAAGCGGACGAACGGCGCCTGCTGCAGAATGTCCAGCGGCAGCGCCGGCAGCTTGAAGTGCGGCCGGCGCGGCACGATCAGCACCATCGGCTCGTTGTACAGCGGCGTCCACAAGAGCGTCGAGGCCAGCGCGCGCGGCGGCTTGGTGACGATCGCCGCGTCCAGTTCGCCGTGCTCCACCTGGTAGGCGAAATCGCTCGACAGTCCCACGAACAGCTGAATCTTCAGCCGCGGATGCTCGCGTTTGAGCCGCCAGAGCGCATCCGCGAACGACCCCATCAGCGTTGACACCAGCGCGCCCATCATCACCCTGCCCGACAGTTCACCGCTTTCTTCCGCATTGGCCAGCGCCTCGAAGCGCACCAACAGTTCCTCGACCTGAGGCACCGCCTTGCGCCCCGCCGTATTCAGGACGACCGAGCGCGGCCCGCGATCGAACAACACTTGGTTCAGTTCCTCCTCCAGCGCGCGGATCTGCAGACCCACGGCGGCCGGGGTCAGCCCGATCTCCTTGCCGGCCGCGGCAAAGGTGCCGTACTTGGCGACGGCCAGGAAGGTCTTGAAGGTTCGGATCGATGCCACGCTGGCCTCCTGCAAGAGTGAAAAACGACACGCAAATAATAAAGAATTTCTTTAGGTCGAACAAATAAAGTTTAGCTTTCGTTTGCCTATGCATTGGTCCAGAATGGACTTGTCAGCTGAATCATTTCAGCGCATCTCCAAGTTAGGATCGACATGACGACCAATCTGGAAGTGAAGGTCTGGCGCGGCAAGGAAGACGGCGAGTTCGTCACCTACGAGGTACCCCGCCTCGAGAGCCAGACCGTGCTGGATGTGGTAACCCATATCCAGCGCCGCATCGACCCCGGCCTGTCCTACCGCTACGCGTGCCGTGTCGGCATGTGCGGCTCGTGCGCAATGACCGTCAACGGCAAGGCGCGATGGACTTGCCGGACCCATGTGGCCAACGTGGCTGCCGACGGCAAGCTCGAACTCGCTCCCCTGTCCAACCTGCCCGTCATCAAGGACCTGGTCACCGACATGACCGGGTTCTTCGACAAGTGGGCGCGCGCCAAAGGCAGCTTCAAGGGCGCCAAGACCCGCGAGGATGAGTTCGCGCTGGTCGAGCCGCAATCGACCATGCGCCTGGCGGCCGACGCCGGCATCGAATGCATCGGCTGCGGCGTGTGCTACGCCTCGTGCGACGTGGTGAGCTGGCGCCCGGACTATCTCGGCCCGGCCGCCCTGAACCGCGCCTGGACGCTCATCAACGACGTGCGCGACGTGCGCAACCGCGAGCGCCTGCTGGCGGTTGCGGGCGACGCCGGTTGCCACGCCTGCCACACGCAGGGCTCGTGCACTGAGCGCTGTCCCAAGCACCTGGAGCCGACCGCATCCATCTCCGGCCTCAAGCGCCTGTCCGCCAAAACGCTCGGGAGGAAAGCATGACCGACACCGTGACCGAGGTCAGGCTCTGGTACTGGGGCCGCATCAGCGCCATGGCGCTCACCTTTTTCGTGTTCGTGCATCTGGCGGTCATCATCTACGCCGTGCGCGGCGGGCTGACCGGAACCGAGATCCTTGAACGCACCCACGGCAACCTCGCGTTCGGGCTGTTCTACGCGGCGTTCGTCCTCGCGTGCACCGTACACGTGCCGCTGGGCCTGGCCCGCATCCTGCGCGAGACGCTGATGAGCGACCGCACGGCGAACGCCGTCTCGGCCCTGTTCGCGCTGCTGCTGCTCGTGCTGGGCCTGCGCGCTGTCTATGGAGTGGTCCTCGCATGAACAAGTCAAAGATGCGCACCAACGACTTCCGCGCCCGCAACCACCCGGCGTACTGGGCCTTCCTGGTGCACCGCTTCTCGGGCCTGGCGCTGGCGCTGTTCCTGCCGGTGCACTTCTGGGCGCTGGGCCATGCGATCAACGGCGCGGCCTCCCTCAACGGTTTCATCCACGTGACCGACCAGCCGCTGTTCAAGTTCGGCGAATGGGGGCTGGTGATCCTGCTGGCCGCGCACATGGCCGGCGGCGTGCGCCTGCTGCTGATCGAGTTTGGCAAGTGGAGCGGGCTGCGCAAGAACCTGATCGCCGTCACCGCCGGCTTTGCCGCCATGACCGGCATGGCGTTTGCCCTTGCGCTGGTGTTCTGAAAGGAGCTGAAGAATGAAGATCGATTTGGCCGATGTCGAAGAGGCCGCAAAGCAGCTGTACATCCGGGCACTGAAGGTACTGCCGCCCGATATCAAGGGCGGGTTTGCACGCCTGACCGAAACCGAGACGGTGCCGCGCGCGCAGAACATCCTGGCCACGATGGTGCAGAACATTCACGTGGCCGAGGACAACGAGAACCTGCTGTGCCAGGACACCGGCGTGCCGATCTATAACGTGACGATCGGGCGCAACGTTCAGGTCGACGGTTACGACCTGAAGCAGGCGATCCGCAAGGGCTGCGAGCGCGCTACCCGCGAGCACCCGCTGCGCTCGTCGGTGGTGCACCCGCTCACGCGCCAGAACGAGCACACCTCGTGCGGCATCGAGGTGCCGGTGATCCATATCGATTTTTCCGATGTGCCGGACCAGCTGTCGATCCAGATGATCCCCAAGGGCAGCGGCTCGGAGAACAACTCGTTCCTGAAGATGGCCATTCCAGCGGAGGGCATCGACGCGATCAAGGAATTCGTCATCGACTGCGTGATCAACGCCGGCGGCAAGACCTGCCCGCCGACCATCGTTGGCGTGGGCCTGGGCGGCACGTCGGACCTGGCCGTGCACCTGGCAAAACGCGCGGCCACGCGGCCGCTGGGCAGCCACTGCGCCGACCCCGAAGGCGCAAAGCTGGAGAAGGAGCTGTCCGCCGCCGTGAACAAGCTCGGCGTCGGCCCGCAGGGTCTGGGCGGCGACTCGACCGCGTTCGCGGTGCACATTGAGCTGGCCTCGACCCACATCACGATGAACCCGATTGCCGTCAACATGCAGTGCCATTCGGCGCGCAGGGCCACCGCGACCCTCGCGCCTGAAGGCGTCACCTACGGATTCTGACATCATGGCCCACTACGAACTCACCATGCCGGTCACCGAAGAGCAGGTGCGGCAGCTGCGCGTCAACGACACCGTCACTCTGCAGCAGACGCTGTTCGGGATCCGCGACGCGACCCAGATCCACATGCTCGACCGTGGCCGCACCACCCGCTTCGACCTGCACGGCCACGCCGTCATCCACACCGCGCCCAACGTGCGCAAGGTCGACAAAAGCCCGCAGTACCCGGCCGGCTACCAGCCGATCTGCATCGGCACCACCACTTCGGACCGGATGGAGCGCTTCACCCGCCCGCTGATGGAGCAGTACGGCGTGCGCCTGATCGTCGGCAAGGGCGGCCTGCGCCAGGGTTCGCTCGACGCCTTCCGCGAGCTGGGCGGGGCCTACCTCGCCATCGTCGGCGGCACCGCAGCCCTGGAAACCACCTGGATCGAGCAGATCGAGGACGTGGACCTGGACGACCTGAACCCGGAATCGCTGTGGAAGTTCAGGATCCTCAATTTTGGCCCGCTGCTGGTGGCCATGGACAGCCACGGCAACAGCCTGTACACCGACATCAAGGCCGACGTGAACAAGCGCCGCGCCGAAGTGCTTGCCAGCCTGGGGGTACACCAATGAACGCCATCAAACGCATCCAGACCGACATCCTGATCCTGGGCTCCGGCGGCGCCGGGCTGTTCGCGGCCCTGCACGCGCACCAGGCCGACCCCAGCCTGTCGATCACCGTCGCAGTCAAGGGCCTGCTCGGCAAGTGCGGCTGCACCCGCATGGTCCAGGGCGGCTACAACGTGGCGCTGGCCCAGGGCGACTCGGTCGAGCGCCACTTCATGGACACGATCGAGGGCAGCAAGTGGCTGTCGAACCAGGAGCTGGCGTGGACGCTGGTGACCAAGGCCGTCGAGCGCATCCACGAGCTGGAGAACGAGCTGGGTTGCTTCTTCGACCGCAACCCGGACGGCACCGTGCACCAGAAGGCGTTCGCCGGGCAGACCTTCGACCGCACCGTGCACAAGGGCGACCTGACCGGCATCGAGATCATCAACCGGCTGTCCGAACAGGTGTGGGCGCGCGGCATCCACCGGCTGGAGGAACACCGCGCCGTCGAACTGATCAAGACCGAGGACGGCAAGGCGCTGGCGGGCGTGCTGATGATCGACATGCGCACTGGCGAGTTCGTGTTCGTGCAGGCCAAGGCGGTACTGCTGGCCACCGGCGGCGGCCCGACCATGTACAAGTTCCACACCCCGTCCGGCGACAAGAGCTGCGACGGCCTGGCGATGGCGCTGCGCACCGGCCTGCCGCTGCGCGACATGGAAATGGTGCAGTTCCACCCCACCGGCCTGCTGGCCGGCACGCACACGCGCATGACCGGCACCGTGCTGGAAGAAGGCCTGCGCGGGGCCGGCGGCTACCTGCTCAACGGCGATGGCGAGCGCTTCATGACCAATTACGACCCGCGCGGCGAACGGGCCACGCGCGACATCGTCTCGCGCGGGATCTACGCCGAGATGCGCGCCGGGCGCACCACGCCCAACGGCGGCGTGTACATCCAGATGTCGCACCTGGGCCCGGACAAGGTGCGCAAGCAGTTCAAGGGCATGGTCGAGCGCTGCGGCGACTGCGGCTTCGACCTGGCGGGCGGGCGCGTCGAAGTGGTGCCCACGGCCCACTACATGATGGGCGGCGTGGTGTTCAAGCCCGACTGCACCACCGAGCTCACCGGCCTGTTTGCGGCCGGCGAGGACACCGGCGGCGTGCACGGCGCCAACCGACTGGGCGGCAACGGCGTGGCCAATTCGACCGTTTTCGGCGGCATCTCCGGCGAGACAATGGCCGAGTGGACCGCGCGCAATCCGCAGTTTCGGGCACCGAGCGAAGCGGCGATCGCGCGCAGCATGCTCGAGCACGAGCTGCCGTTCACGCGCGAACCGGGCGACCTGGAGGCGATTCGCGAGGCGCTGTACGAATGCATGTGGACGGACGTGGGCATCCTGCGCACGGCCGAGGGAATCCGCCGTGCCCAGCGCCGGCTGGAGGAACTGGACGCCCAACTGGCGCGCACCGGCATTCCGGCGGGCGACCGCGCCTACAACCTGAGCTGGCACGACTGGATGAACCTGCGCAGCCTGATCCAGGTGAGCCAGGTGATCGCCGCGGCCGCGCTGCAGCGCGAGGACTCGCGCGGCGCCCATTTCCGCGAGGATTTCCCGCAGGCGGGCGATTTGGACACGTCCAGCTTCACCGTGGCGCGCATGGAACACGGCGGCTTGTCGCTGACGCGCGAACCCGTGCGTTTCGAGCGCGTGCGCCCGGGCGAGACCATTTTGACGGAGGAACCTGCGGCAGCGCACTGAAAATGCTGCGACCGCAAACAAATCATTTAAGTGATCTAGTTGAATTTACCTGAACACTGGACTACCATGGGCTGTCCAACAGAGACAAGGATTCAGGGCTAGACAGAAGTACCATCCAAAGGGGAAGAGACACAACAAACAGGCGCACAAGCGCTGCCCCTCTCACCAACTATTGGAGGAGACATCCAATGCAACTCAAATCCATCCTGGCATGCGCCGCCAGCGCTGTTTTGTTTGGCACCACGCTCACCACCCACGCCGCCGAGGTGAAGGAACTGAAGATTGCCGAGCAGTACGGCATCAGCTACCTGCCCCTGATGATCATGGAAGACCAGCACCTGGTCGAGAAATACTCGAGCGAGGCGGGTGCAGGCGGCCTGAAGGTCACCTGGGCAAAGTTCGCTGGGGGTAACGTGATGAACGACGCGCTGCTGTCGGACAGCCTGCACATCGCGGCCGGGGGCGTTGCGCCACTGGTCACGCTATGGGCCAAAACGCGCGGCAACTACGACGTCAAGGCCGTGGCCGCGCTCAACTCGATGCCGCTGTTCCTGAACACGCGCAACCCGAACGTCAAGACGATCAAGGATTTCACTGACAAGGACAAGATCGCGCTGCCCGCGGTGAAGGTGTCGATCCAGGCGGTGACGCTGCAGATGGCGGCCGAGAAGGCATTCGGGCCGGGCCAGCAGAACAGGCTGGACCGCCTGACCGTGTCGATGAGCCACCCGGACGGCCAGGCCGCCCTGCTGTCGGGCACCAGCGAAGTGGACGCGCATTTCAGCTCGCCGCCGTTCCAGTACCAGCAGCTCGAAAAGCCGGGCATCCACACCGTGCTGAACTCGTACGAAGTGCTGGGCGGTCCCGCCACCTTCAACCTGATCTGGACCACCACCAAGTTCCGCAAGGAGAACCCGCGGGTGTACGCGGCCTTCACGATGGCGCTTGACGACGCGATCGCGATGATCAACAAGGACAAGCGCTGGGCTGCCGAAACCTACCTGCGCATCTCGAAGGACAAGGACACCGTCGAGGACATCATGAAGATGCTCGACGATCCGCAGGTGAAATTCACGACCACTCCGCAAAACGTGATGAAGTACGTGGACTTCATGCACAAGACCGGCTCCATCAAAGTCAAGCCGGCATCCTGGAAGGACCTCTTCTTCGACAACGTGCAGAACCTGCCGGGCAGCTGATCCTTTCCGGGATCACCAGCAGTTCGCTTGCCAGCATAAGGATGGAAAGTCATGGATATGAGTCAGAACCAGCAGCCCGATCCCCGCCCCCTTTTGGACGTGCGTGACGTGACGCTGCAATACAAGACGAAGGCCCACCTGGTGACCGCGACCTACCGCGTCAACTTCCAGGTGTTCAAATCGGACCGCTACGTGCTGCTCGGCCCTTCGGGCTGCGGCAAATCGACGCTGCTCAAGGCGGTGGGCGGCTACCTCACTCCCACCGAGGGCGAGATCCGGCTCAAGGACAAGCTGGTCACGCGACCGGGGCCGGATCGGATGATGGTGTTCCAGGAGTTCGACCAGCTGCTGCCGTGGAAAACGGTGAAGGAGAACGTCATGTTCCCCCTGTGCGCCTCGGGCAAGCTGACCGGCAAGGCCTGCGAAGAAAAGGCCATGCAGTACATCGAGAAGGTCAACCTGGCCAAGTTCGCCAACCACCACCCGCACATGCTCTCTGGCGGCATGAAGCAGCGCGTGGCGATTGCGCGCGGCATGGCCATGGAGCCGGACGTGCTGCTGATGGACGAGCCGTACGCGGCGCTGGACGCCCTCACCCGCCGCAAGATGCAGGACGAGCTCCTGCAGCTGTGGGATGAGACCCACTTCACGGTGCTGTTCGTGACCCACTCAATCCCCGAGGCGATCAAGTGCGGCAGCCGCATCCTGCTGCTCTCGCCGCACCCGGGCCAGGTCAAGGCCGAACTGGCCAGCGCGCCGCGTGACTGCAGCGACCCGAAGGTGGCCAAGGAACTCGAACACGAAATTCACAAGATGCTTTTTGCAGACGAAATCGAAGAGAAGGAGGTGCAGCATGTCTAAGGACGCCATCCTGTGGTCGCGGCCGCCGATCCATCGCGAGCCGCTCGATTCATCCAAGTTCGGGGTGGTGGAAAAGCCGCTGTCGCCGTTTGAAAAGCTGTACAACTACAGCGCGCTGCGCAAGACCTTCATCCTCATCGTGCTGGTGGTGGCGTGGGAAGTCGGCGCGCGCGTGCTGAACAACGAGCTGCTGTTCCCGACCTTCGTCGCCACCGTGGACGCCCTGTTCAACGGACTGGCCAGCGGCGACCTGCTGCTCAAGATCTGGGCATCGCTCAAGGTGCTGCTGATGGGTTACGGGATCGGCATTGCGCTGGCCGGCGTGCTGACCGCGATCGGCATCTCGTCCAGGATCGGCACCGACTTCCTCGAGACGCTCACCTCAATGTTCAACCCGCTGCCGGCGATCGCGCTGCTGCCGATCGCGCTGATCTGGTTTGGCCTGGGTAACGGCAGCCTGGTGTTCGTGCTGGTGCACTCGGTGCTGTGGGCGGTGGCGCTCAACACCCACTCGGGCTTCCTGGCCGTCTCCAACACGCTGCGCATGGTCGGCCGCAACTACGGCCTGGGCGGGTTCAAGTACGTCTCCAAGATTTTGATCCCGGCGGCCTTCCCGAGCATCCTCACCGGCCTGAAAATCGGCTGGGCATTCGCATGGCGTACCCTGATCGCGTCCGAACTGGTGTTCGGCGTGAGCTCCGGCTCCGGCGGTCTTGGCTGGTTCATCTACGAGAACAAGAACCAGCTCGAGATCCCGAACGTGTTCGCGGGCCTGCTGACCGTGATCCTGATCGGCCTGATCGTCGAAAACCTCGTCTTCCGCACGATCGAAACCCATACCGTGCGCAAGTGGGGCATGCAGGCTTGAGGCGGAGGCACACATGAAGATCGTCATCTCCGAATTCATGGACGAGCAGTCCGTGGACGAGCTACGCCAGCGCTTTGACGTGGTGTACGACCCCAAGCTGGTGGACAAGCGCGAGGAACTGCTGCGCCAGCTGGGCGACGCGCAAGGGCTGGTGGTGCGCAACCGCACGCAGGTCAGGCCCGAGCTGCTGGCTTGCGCGCCGCAGCTGCGCGTGGTCGGGCGCCTCGGCGTAGGGCTGGACAACATCGACGTGCCAGCCTGCGAGGCGCGCGGCATCGGCGTGATCCCGGCCACCGGCGCCAACGCGCTGGCGGTGGCCGAATACGTGATCGCCAGCGCGATGGTGCTGCTGCGCGGGTCCTACCTGTCCTCCGCCTCGGTGGCGGCCGGCGATTGGCCGCGGGCGCAGCTGTCCGAAGGACGCGAGAGCGCAGGCAAAACGCTCGGCCTGGTCGGTTTTGGGGGCATCGGCCGCCTGACCGCGCAATTGGCGAAAGCGCTCGGCATGCAGGTGGTCGCCTACGACCCGATGCTCGATGCCGGTTCGCCGGTGTGGACCGCGACGGGGGCGCGCTGCGCCAGCCTCGACCAGCTGGTCGCCGAAGCCGACGTGGTCTCCCTGCATGTGCCGCTCACCGATGCCACGCGCGGCCTCATGAACGCCGAGCGCATCGGCCGCATGAAGCCGGGCGCGGTGCTCATCAACACGGCGCGCGGCGGCATCGTGGACGAAGCCGCGCTGGCACAGGCGCTGCAAGGCGGCCGGCTGGCCGGCGCCGCGCTCGACGTGTTCGAGGACGAGCCGCTCCCGGCGGGCTCGGTACTGGCCGGCGTGCCCAACCTGATCCTGACCCCACATATCGGCGGCGTCACCAAAGAATCGAACGAGCGCGTGAGCGCAATGATTGCCGAGCGGGTTGCCGAGCACCTGCTCGGCGCCACAACCACGGAGCAGTCATGCCAACACTTAGCATTACAGACTTAACCCAACTGGCGGCCGACGCGCTGCGGCGCGCAGGCGCCAGCGGCGAAATGGCCACGGCCACCGCCGCCGCCCTGGTCGCCGCCGAGGCGCAGGGGCTGGCCTCGCATGGCCTGTCGCGCATCCCGCAATACGCCGGCCACCTGCGGGCCGGTCGCGTCAACGGCGACGCGAAACCACGCGTGCAGCAGAGCCGTCCGGCCGCGCTGCTGGTGGATGCCGAGGAAGGCCTGGCCTTCCCCGCCTGCGCGCTTGCCGTGCATGAAGCGATCCGCTCTGCCCGCGAATGCGGCGCGGCCTTCGCCGGGGTCACCCGCAGCCACCACTTCGGCACGGCGGCTCATCACCTGGAGGCCGTCGCGCAGGCTGGCATGGTCGGGCTTGCGTTTTCCAACTCGCCGGCCGGCATGCCGGCATGGGGCGGCAAGCGAGCGCTGTTCGGCACCAACCCGATCGCCGCCGTCTTTCCGCGCAAGGACGCGCCGCCGCTGGTGATCGACCTGTCGCTGTCCGAGGTCGCGCGCGGCAAGCTGATGGTTGCCGCGAAAAAGGGCGAGTCGATCCCGCTCGGCTGGGCACTGGACAAGGACGGCAAGCCCACCACCGACCCGAAAGCCGGGCTGGAAGGCATGATGATGCCGGCCGGCGGCGTGAAAGGTGCGATGCTCGCGCTGGTGGTTGAGTTATTATGCTGCGCGTTGACGGGCGCATCGTTCGGTTTCGAAGCCGATTCGTTCTTCAACGAGGAAGGCAACCGCCCGCGCATCGGCCAGGTGTTCATGATCATCGACCCGGCTGCGCTCGCGGGAACCGACGTGTTCAACGAGCGCCTCGAAACGCTGGTCTCGGCCATGCTGGTCGATCCCGACGTGCGCCTGCCGGGCCAGCGCCGCGAAGCGCTGGCGCAGAAGGCCCAGGCCGAAGGCATCGAGGTGCCGCAAGCCCTGATCGATCAGCTGCAGGCGCTGGCCAGGCCGTAGTTGTAGGGTGGGCGGCTGTGCCGCCCATGCGTTCAAGAACGGCATGCGCCGAGGTCAAGCAGAAAGCAGGAGTCAGTCACAAATGGCATTCGGGATCGAGACGGTCGTGCTGCTCGCACTAATCGTCATGTTGGCCTACACGGTATTTGGCCTGACCGGCTTTGGTTCCTCGATCACGGCCATGCCGATGCTGGTGCAGGTGATCCCGCTGAAGATGGCCGTGCCGCTGATGCTCATCTTCGACCTCACCTCCGGCCTGCTGCTGGGCATGCGCAACCGCAAGGTGGTGGACCGCAAGGAGCTGCTGCGCCTGATCCCGTTCATGCTGGCCGGGATGGCGATCGGCGTGATCGCGCTGGTCAAGGTGCAGGAACGGCTGCTGCTGCTCCTGCTCGGCGCCTTCATCCTGGCCTATTCCGCCTGGAGCCTGCTGCTCAAGAAAGAGCCGACGCCATTGAGCGCCCGCTGGTCCGCCCCGCTCGGCATGGTGGGCGGCGTGTTCACCGCCCTGTTTGGCACCGGCGGCCCGATTTATACGATTTACCTCGCGCGCCGGCTGGACGACAAGGCGGTGCTGCGCGCCACCATCAGCGCGCTGATCTTCGTGACCGGCTTTTCGCGGCTGGTACTGTTCTCCACCGCCGGCTTCTACAAGCAGGAATCGCTGCTGTGGCTCGCCGCAATCCTGCTGCCATGCTCGCTGCTCGGGCTCTTCCTCGGCAACCGCCTGCACAGCAAACTGCCAGCGCATCGGGTGGTGCAAGTCATCTGGGCCATCCTGATCCTCGGCGGCACCAGCCTCATTTTGCGGAACTGGTAAGCAGCATCCGCTTTCGTTCAGGCGTGAAGTACCACCACGGCCGCGGCTCGTCCCCGGCCATGAAGCTTGTGATCGACATGAAAACGTCGAGCACGCACGGGTCATGGCGCACGCCGGTCTTCAAGCATAGCTCCTGATACAGATCGAACGGCGACTTGCCAATGAGCTGGGTCGGTTCGCGGATGCCGATCAGTTGAAGATCCTTTGCGCCAGCCGCACCGATGTTCGGCAGGTCCGTCAGGACCCGGACACGTTCCCGCATCACTTTGGACGGATTCATCTCATACCCTCAAGTTCGGTGGGCGCTAACGCGGCGCGAAGTGGATACAGCTTACCTCAACCTGCGATTCCGTCGTTCCCGCGCAGGCGGGAACCCATGCTGAGCGTGCACGCATGCGGTCCATGGGTCCCCGCCTGCGCGGGGACGACGGCTTATGCGGCAACGCTGCGCAAAAAAACTCCCGGTGCGCGTCCGCCGAACTGGCCGAACGCTGCACCGGGAGTTTATGTGTACGACTGCGCGCCGGTATCAGGCCAGGGCCGGCTTGGTGACCGGCACAGCCACCGGGCGCGGCTGCAGCTCCTGGTCCACCTGCGGCTCGACGTCCACGTCCAGCACCGGCACGATGTCGCCATTGAGCACCGCACGGGCGCGCTGCAGATCGAGCTCGCCTTCCCAGCGCGCCACCACGATCGCGGCCACCGCGTTGCCGACCAGGTTGGTCAGCGCACGGATCTCGTTCATCAGGCGGTCCACGCCGATCACCAGGGCGATGCCGGCCACCGGCAGGATGTGGGTCGAGCCGAGCGTGGCGGCCAGTGCCACCAGTGCTGCACCGGCCACGCCGGCGCCGCCCTTGGAGGTCAGCAGCAGGATCGCCAGCAGGCCCAGCTGTTGCCACAGCGACAGGTCGATATTCAGCGCCTGGGCGATGAAGAGCGAGGTCATGGTCAGGTAGATCGCGGCGCCGTCCAGGTTGAACGAGTAGCCGGTCGGGACCACCATGCCCACCACGGTGCGCTTGACGCCCATGGCTTCGAGCTTTTGCATCAGCTGCGGCAGCACGGACTCGGTGCTCGCCGTGCCCAGCACGATGAACATCTCTTCCTTGAGGTACTTGATCAGCTTCCACAGCGACACGCCAGCCACCTTGGCGATCGTGCCCAGCACCACGAACACGAACAGCAGCGTGGTCAGGTAATACGCGCCGATCAGCGTGGCCAGCTGCTGCAGCGTGCCGATGCCGAATTTTCCGACGGTGAAGGCCATTGCGCCGAATGCGCCGATGGGAGCCAACTTCATCACCAGGCCCACCACGCCCAGCAGCGCCTTGCCGAATTCATCGACGATCTCGCGCGCCTTGCGGCCACGCTCACCCATGACCGACAGGCTCACGCCAAACAGCGCCGAGAACAGCAGCACCTGCAGCAGGTTGCCCTTGGCGAAGGAATCGACCACCGAGCTGGGGACGATCGAGGTGATGAACTGCAGGGTCGTTTGCGGGTGCGCCTTGTCGGCGATGGCCGCCACCGCGCCCTTGTCGAGCGAGGCGATGTCCGCGTTGATGCCGGCGCCAGGTTGCACGATGTTGGCGACCACCATGCCGATGACCAGCGCCAGCGTGGTCACCAGTTCGAAATAGAGCACCGCTTTACCACCGACGCGGCCGACCTTCTTGAGGTTTTCCATCCCGGCGATGCCGGAAACGATGGTGCAGAAGATGACCGGAGTGATCACCATCTTGATGCCGTTGATGAACACGTCACCAAGGGGTTTGAGATCGGTTGCAATGGCGGGATAAAAATGCCCGACCGCGACGCCGGCTACCAGCGCCACAACCACTTGGAAATACAGACTGCGAAACAGCGTGCTCCTCATCTACTCCTCCTACCGCTTCATGTAATTTGTCCCGTGCGGCTATATGCCATCTTCAGGAGATCCGATCTTTGCCGGACACGGGGACGCTTTGCTTTGGCCGTGAAAGGACGGCCGGCCACTACTTCCTATTCCACCTCTACTTTCTGTTCCGTCGTCCCCGCGCAGGCGGGGACCCATGCTGAGCTAGCATTCAGACTGCATTTGTCCGTGCGGCCAGCGTGCGGTCTATGGGTTCCCGCCTCCGCGGGAACGACGGTGATACGGCTAACGGATTATGCCGACTCGTACAGCCGGGTCAGCACAAACTCGCGATGCCCCAGCGCCTCGGCGGCGGTCAGGCGGCCGTTGGCGGTACGCAGCATGCACTCGAGCAGCTTATCACCCGCGCCATCCATGTTCAGCTCGCGCTGCAACAAACCGGACGTATCCACGTCGATATGCTCGGCCATGGTGCGCACCGTCTTCGGGTTGGCGCAGATCTTGATCACCGGGACGATCGGGTTGCCGATCACGTTGCCCTGGCCGGTCGGGAAGAAGTGCACCACGTAGCCGGAAGCGGCGCACAGCGTGACCATCTCGGCCGCGGCGGACGACGAGTCCATGAACCACAGGCCGGAGCCGGTGGGCGTCTCGGCCTTGTCCAGCACGCCGTCCACGCGGCACTTCTTGCCGATTTTCTGGATGTTGCCGAGGGCCTTCTCCTCGATGGTCGTCAGGCCCCCGGCGATGTTGCCCTTGGTCGGCTGCGAGTCCGACAAGTCGCTCGTCTTGTGGCGGTTGACGACTTCCTGGTAGCGGTTGAAGAAGGCCATGAACTTCTCCCTGACCTCCGGGGTGGCGCAGCGCTCGGCCACCAGGTGCTCGCCGCCGGTCAGTTCGGTCGTTTCACCGAAGACCAGGGTCGCGCCCAGCTCATACAGCTTGTCGAACGCATTGCCCACGGTCGGGTTGGCGCCGCAGCCGGAGGTGGTGTCCGATTCGCCGCACTTGGTCGAGACCCACAGCTCGCTGATATTGCATACTTCGCGCTGCTTTTCGGAGGCGAACTGCACCAGCTCGCGCGCGGCCTTGGAGGCGCGCATGATGGTGTCGTGGTCGCCGTGGTGTTCGATGGCGAAGCCCTGCACCGGCTTGCCGGTGGCGGCGATGCCATCGACGATCAGCTTGGTCCATTGCGGCTCGATGCCGATCACGACCACGGCGGCCACGTTCGGGTTGGCGCCGGTGCCGATCAGGGTGCGGAAGTGCAGCTCCAGGTCGGCGCCGAATTGCAGGCGGCCGTACGGGTGCGGCAGCGCCATCGTGCCCTTGATGTTGTTGGCCACTGCCTCGGCGGCGGCGTTCGAGATGTCGTCCACCGGCAGGATGATGACGTGGTTGCGCACGCCAACGCGGCCGTTTTCGCGGCGATAGCCGAGGAAGGTGGTGTCCTTGTTGATCATGTCTGTCTCCTTGATGCTTTTGTGGGACCGGCGGCTTACCAGCGCTTGGTCTTGACGTTATGAACGTGCAGGTGTTCGCCGGCCTTGATCGGCGCGACCACCTTGCCAATGTCCACGCCGTACTTGATGACGGTGTCGCCCGGCTGCAGGTCCTTGAGCGCGATCTTGTGACCGATCGGGATATCGCTCACGGTTCGCATCTCGATCACGTGGTCCGGCTCCATCACCCAGCCGTTCAGCGGCGAGCCGGCAGTGACGCCCTCGACCACCACGGTCCCCACGGAATCCCCATCTTCGTGCACCACAAAGTGAATCATTTTTGTCTCCTCGTTTTCAGGTCCAACACGACTGGCTCAAGACCATCCTAGCGCAGCGTTTCGCAGACTGTCAACCATATCATCTATATGATTTCGTGCTTAAACAAAGGCGGTAATGAAGCGATTGATCACATACCCGCCGGTCATCAGGAACAGGAACAGGATACTTGCCAACAGGATTGGCTTGGCGCCCGCTTGCTGCACCGCGCCCACATGGGTACGCAGGCCCAGCGCGGCCATCGCCATCGCCAGCAGCACGGTATCGACCTGCAGGATGGCGGCCACCAGCCCGGCCGGCAGCAGGTGCAGCGAGTTCACGCCGGCGGCCACGATGAACAGCACCGCAAACCAGGGAACCGTGATCTTGCGCTTGGCCGCGCCGGTGCCGCCTTCGTTGCCGATGCGGCTGCTCAGGATGACCAGGAACGGGGCCAGCATCATCACCCGCAGCATTTTTTCGATCACGGCGAACGAGGCCGCCTGCTCGCTCACCGAGCGCCCTGCTACCACGACCTGCGCCACCTCGTGGATGGTGGAACCGGCATACAGGCCGTACGCAGTCTCGGACAGGCCCAGGTACGGGTACAGCAGCGGATACACGAACATGCCCAGCGTGCCGAAGATAACCACCGTGGCCACCGCCACCGACACCTTGTGCGCCTGGCCGCGCACCACCGGCTCGGTCGCCATCACGGCTGCCGCGCCGCAGATCGAGCTGCCGGCGCCGATCAGCATGGCGGTCTGCTTGTCCAGCCCGAACACGCGGGTGCCCAGCTGCACCGCCAGCGTGAAGGTGGTAGCGATGATCAACAAGTCGATCAGGATGCCGGCCCAGCCGATGTGCCCGATCTCCTGGAAGGTGATGCGAAAGCCGTACAGGATGATCCCCAGGCGCAGCAGTTTGGCCTTGGCGAACTCCACGCCGTCCGCGCTGAACGGCGCCACGCGCGGGAACACCGTGTTGCCCAGTGCAATGCCGATCACGATCGCCAGCGTGAGTGCCGAAATGCCAAGATGCTGCACGGCCGCCAGAGCGGCGCCCCAGATGCTGGCGGCGGCAATGGCGCCAGCCAGCGCCAGCCCGAGGGCGAACGGGGCGGGACGAATGGGCGAAGTTGTCATTGTTGTGCTCTCCGTGATGAAACCGAGCACCAACAGTACGCCGCTGCCTTTTATTATAAAAACGAGTAATATTGATATGATTAATCAGCATAAGTGATATAGAGGATGCTGCGCACCACTCTCAGGCAGATCGAAGTGTTCGTCGCCACCGCGCAAAAGGGCAGCGTGACCCAGGCCGCGGCCGCGATCGGCATGACGCAATCGGCGGCAAGCATGGCGCTGGCCGATTTCGAAAGCCAGCTCGGCACCCGCCTGTTCGACCGTGTCGGCAAGCGCCTTTCGCTCAACGACGACGGCCGCGCGCTCTACGCGCAGGCGGTGGAGATGATCGAACGTGCGCACGAGATGGAGCAGTTGTTCCGCAAGGACGGCCGCGCGGTGGACCTGCGGCTGGCCGCCAGCTCCACCATCGGCAACTACCTGCTGCCGCAGCTGATCGGGCGCTTTCGCGAACAGCGCCCTGGCAGCCGGATCGAGCTCGACGTGGGCAACACGCGGCACGTGATGCAGAAGGTGCTCGCGTTCGAGGTGGACGTCGGCTTCGTCGAAGGGCCGTGCATGGATGCCGACATCGAGGCCATCTTCTGGCGCGCCGACGAGCTGGCGATCTGCGCGCGCCCGGACAGCCCGCTCGCCCGGCCCGGCGCCGCCACGCCCGAGGCGCTGCGCGAAGCCGGGTGGATCCTGCGCGAGCGCGGCTCGGGCACGCGCGAGGTGGTCGAACAGCTCTTGACCAGCCAGCTCGGCGACATCAAGCTGGCCATGGACCTGGGCGGCAGCGAAGCGATCAAGCGCGCGGTGGAGGCCGGGATCGGTATCTCCTGCCTGCCCAAGCTCGCGCTGCAGGGGGCGATCGAGCGCGGCAACCTGGTCATGCTCGACACGCCCTTCCTCACGCTCACGCGCTCGTTCCACATCCTGCTGCACAGGCAGAAGTACCGGACCGAAGCCGTCCAGAGCCTGCTGGCGTTCTGCCAGGCGTAGCGCTTGTGTGCGCCGGCCCACAGTGCGCGCAAATTCAACTAGGTGATCTGCATGAATTAACCCCCGAACGGGCTTGTATTTGCTATGATGCGGTCAACTGACCTTATCTACCTGCCGGCAAACATCTCATGCAACAACTTTTTCGTTCGGACGTCGCCCTGGGCCTGCCCTTGTACCGCGAAGTCAAGCACAAGCTGATGGAGTCCCTGCGCGACGGCGAATGGAAGGCCGGCGACATGATCCCGGCCGAAAAACGCCTGTGCGAGCGCTACGGCGTCTCGGTGGGCACCTTGCGCAAGGCGGTGGACGAACTCACCGCCGAGAACATCCTGATCCGGCACCAGGGGCGCGGCACCTTCGTCGCCTCGCACAGCCAGGACCGCTACATGTTCGGATTCTTCCACATCTGCCCCAAGACCGGACAGAAGGAATATCCGAAGGTCGAGTTCATCAGCCTGTCCCGGGAAAAGGCGGACGCGGACAGCGCGCGCCGGCTCGGCATCGGCAAGGGCTCCAAAGTGCTGCGCATCGTGAACCGCCTGAGCCTTTCGGGACGGCCGGTGATCGTGGACCAGATCGTGCTGCCCGAGCGCTTCTTCCCGGGCCTGACCGAATTTCAGCTGCGCGAGCGCCGCACCACCTTGTACCAGCTCTACCAGGACAGCTTTGGCGTGGCCGTGCTGCGCACCGAGGAGCGGCTCGACGCGGAAGGCGCCAACGCCGAGGTGGCCAACCTGCTGTCGCTCGACCAGGGCACGCCGCTCCTGCACATCGTGCGCCGCGCGCTCTCGTTCCGCGACGAGGTGGTCGAGCTGCGGCACTCGTGGGTGCTGACCACCGATCACGAATACTTCGCCGGCGAGCGCGGGCAAGCCAGCGAATAACCCGACAACCTGTGCACCGTCGTCCCGGCGTTCGCCGGAACGACGGGTATCTGTTAGTGAATGATCCGCGCCAGGAAGTCCCGCGCGCGTTCCGACCGCGGGGCGCTGAAGAATTCTTCCTTGGGCGTGTCTTCCACGATGCGCCCGTGGTCCATGAACACGATCCGGTCTGCGACCTTGCGCGCAAAGCCCATCTCGTGCGTCACCACCATCATGGTCATGCCTTCCTGCGCCAGGCCCACCATCACATCGAGCACCTCGTTGATCATTTCCGGGTCAAGCGCCGATGTCGGCTCGTCGAACAGCATGGCGATCGGATCCATCGCCAGCGCGCGCGCGATCGCCACGCGCTGCTGCTGGCCGCCGGAGAGCTGGCTCGGGTATTTGTCCTGATGCTTGAGCAAGCCCACGCGGTCAAGGTATTTGAGTCCGCTGGCGGTCGCTTCATCCATGCTCCGGCCCAGCACCTTCACCTGGGCCAGCGTCAGGTTCTCGCGCACCGACAGGTGCGGGAACAGCTCGAAGTTCTGGAACACCATGCCGATCTTGGCGCGCAGCCTGGGCAGGTCGGTCTTCGGGTCGCCGACCGCAATGCCGTCCACCCGCACCGAACCCTGCTGGAACGGCTCGAGCCCGTTGACGGTCTTGATGAGCGTGGACTTGCCGGAGCCGGACGGACCGCACACCACCACCACGTCGCCGCGCTCGACGCGGGTGCTGCACTCGCTGAGCACCTGAAAAGCGCCGAACCACTTGCTCACACCGTCAATTTCGATCATGTTTTTCCATCTACGGGAAAGCGCACGCGCACTGTTGTCGCACACCCTCGGGGCATGCTTGACAGCACCATCTGCGCCAAGGATACTGCGGAACTTGCCAATACAATCAGAACTAAAACTGGCAACTCGCTGATAAAAACACTGCTATTTTGCACGATAAACGAGCGGTGCAGGACGAAAACCCGGCAGTGGAGACACCATCGGCCGGCTCTTACAGGAAGCAGCATATGAATAATCGAAACCGCCTGACCACCTACATCCTCGTCGGCCTCGTCCTCGGTATCGCCGTCGGCTACGTCGTCAATACCACTGTCGCAAACCCGAACGGCTTTGCCGACACGATGTCGCTGGTGACCACCCTGTTCCTCCGCCTGATCAAGATGATCATCGCGCCGCTGGTGTTCTCCACGCTGGTGGTCGGCATCGCCAAAATGGGCGACGCCAAGGAGGTCGGCCGCATCGGCGTGAAGGCGCTGGGCTGGTTCATCATCGCCTCGATCATCTCGCTCACGCTGGGCCTGATCCTGGTGAACATCTTCCGCCCGGGCGACGCGCTGCATCTGGCCGCGCAGCAGGCCGCCGACGTGCTCCCGGCGACAACCGCCTCGTCGGGCATTTCGGCGTCCGGCCTCACGCTCAAGGAATTCGTCACCCACCTGGTGCCCGCCTCGATCGTGGACGGCATGGCCAAGAACGAGATCCTGCAGATCGTGATCTTCTCGATCTTCTTCGGCACCGGCGCCGCCGCGGTGGGCGCGCGCGCCAATGCGCTGATCGAAGCGGTCGACGGCGTGGCCCACGTGATGCTCAAGGTGACGGGCTACGTGATGAACTTCGCGCCGGTGGCCGTGTTTGCGGCGGTGGCCGGCGTGATCGCCAAGAGCGGCGTCAAGGTGCTGTCGACCTACGGCGTATTCATGGGCGAGTTCTACCTCGGCATTGGGCTGCTGTGGGTGCTGCTGACGCTGGCCGGCATCCTGTTCGTCGGCCCGCGCATCCTCAAGCTGCTGGCCGAGCTGCGCGAGCCGACCCTGATCGCGTTCTCGTGCGCGTCGTCGGAAGCGGCGTTCCCGAAAACCCTGGAGGGCCTGGAGCGCTGGGGCGTGAAGAACCGCCTGGCCGCGTTCGTGCTGCCGATCGGTTACTCGTTCAACCTCGACGGCTCGATGATGTACTGCACCTTTGCGACCGTGTTCATCGCCCAGGCCTATGGGATCCACATTCCGTTCGGCGACCAGCTGGTGATGATGCTGGTGCTGATGTTGACCTCGAAAGGCATGGCCGGCGTGCCGCGCGCATCGCTGGTGGTGATCGCCGCGACGCTGGGCCAGTTCCACATCCCCGAAGCCGGCCTGGTGCTCCTGCTCGGCATCGACCACTTCCTCGACATGGCGCGTTCGGCCACCAACGTGATCGGCAACGGCATCGCCACCGCGGTGGTCGCCAAGTGGGAAGGCGAGCTGACCGACGGCGTGGCCGCCAACAAGGACATCGCTACGGCCCCGCTGCGCTAAAGGGCGGCTGTCACTGAAGTACACGAAGGCCTTCCAGCGATGGGAGGCCTTTTTTTCGCTATTACAAAAACGATAAAAGGAGATTCGCATGAAGAAGCTGTACCTCGCAAGCGTGCTGCTTGCCATGGGAAGCGCGCAAGCCGCGCCGCAGACGGTCGTGGACTGCGGGCGCCTGCTCGACGTGAAGAGCGGGACGTGGCGCGAGAAGGTGTCGATCGTGATCGAGAACGGCAGCGTCAAGTCGGTGGGCCCGATGGCCGGTGGCGCCGGCCACGTCGATTTGTCCGGCTACTCCTGCCTGCCCGGCTTCATCGACGCGCACGTGCACCTGTCGCACGAAACGCGCCCGCGCGTGGCGGCCCTGCACGACGAGATCAGCGCCAACCCGGCCGACTCCGCCTATCGCTCGGTCAAGTACGCCGAGCGCACGCTGCTGGCCGGCTTTACCACCGTGCGCGACGTGGGCGGCGAGGATGGCCTGAACGTCTCGCTCAAGCGCGCGATTGCCGAAGGCGACGTGCCCGGCCCCCGCATGTTCACCGCCGGGACCATCATCTCGACACTGGGCGGCCACGGCGACCCGACCAACGACTACTCGCACCGGCTGTCGCGTGCGCTGGGCCAGCCCGGCCCGGCCGACGGCGTGATCTCGGGCCCGGACGAAGCGCGCCAGTCCGTGCGCGCGCGCTACAAGGAAGGGGCGGACCTGATCAAGGTCACGGCGACCGGCGGCGTTCTCTCGGAAGAGACCAGCGGCGAAAACGCCCAGTTCACCGAAGACGAGCTGCGCGCCGTGGTTGCAACGGCCAAGGATTACGGCTTTCGTGTGGCCGCGCACGCGCACGGCGCCGAAGGCATCAAGCGCGCGCTGCGCGCCGGCGTGACCTCGATCGAGCACGGCACCTACATCGACGACGAGGCCATCGAACTGTTCAAGAAGACCGGCGCGTGGTACGTGCCCACCATCTCGGCCGGCCGCTACGTGGCGGACAAGGCCAAGCTGCCCGGCTACTACTCGCCGCTGGTGCAGCCGAAGGCGGCCGCGATCGGCCCGCTGATCCAGGCCACGGCAGGCCGCGCCTACAAGGCCGGCGTCAAGATTGCGTTCGGCACCGATGCGGGCGTGTTCCCGCACGGCGAAAACGCAAAGGAGTTTGCCTACCTGGTGGAAGCGGGTCTCACGCCGATCGACGCGATCCGTGCGGGCACCGTCAACGCCGCCGCGCTGCTGAACCAGTCCGGCCGCCTGGGCACGGTCGAACCGGGCTACGCCGCCGATATCGTGGCCGTCTCGGGCGACCCGCTGCGCGACATCGCGCAGCTGCAGCACGTGAAGTTCGTGATGAAGGAAGGCGTCGTCTACAAGAAGCCGTAACCAGGTCGGCCCACAAGGCCGGCCGCTGAAATAAGGAGAAACCCATGCTGTACCAAAAAACCGCCCGCTTCCTGTGGGTGCTGTTCGCGTGCCTGGCCCTGCTGTCGTTGAACGCGCAGGCGCAGAACGCCAAGCTGCCGAACGTGATGATCCTCGCGACCGGCGGCACCATCGCAGGCACCGGCGCCACCAGCACCACCACGGTTGGCTACACCGCCGCCAAGGTCGGCGTCGAGGCGCTGATCAAGGCGGTGCCCGAGCTGTCGAAGGTGGCCAACGTGAGCGGCGAGCAGGTGTTCCAGATCGCCAGCGAGAGCATGACCAACGAGCACTGGCTCACCTTGGCCAAGCGCGTCAACGCCCTGCTGGCGCAGCCGAACGTGGACGGCATCGTCATCACCCACGGCACCGACACGCTGGAAGAGACCGCGTACTTCCTGAACCTGGTCGTCAAGAGCAAGAAGCCGGTGGTGCTGGTGGGCTCGATGCGCCCGTCCACCGCGATCTCGGCCGACGGCCCAATCAACCTGTACAACGCGGTGGTGCTGGCCGGCAGCCCTGACGCGATCGGCAAAGGCGTGCTGGTCGCGCTGAACGACCAGATCAACGGCGCGCGTGACGTCACCAAGACCAATACCGTGACTGCGGACACCTTCAAGGCGACCGAGCTGGGCATGCTGGGCTACATCGTGGGCGGCAAGGCGCACTTCTACCGCGCCTCGACCCGCAAGCATACGGTCGATACCGAGTTCGACGTTGGCAGCCTGAGCGCGCTGCCGGCGGTGGACGTGGCGTATTCGTATGCGAACGTGGGCACGACGGCGGTGGATGCGTTCGTGGCGCAGGGTGACGTGGGCATCGTCCACGCCGGCACCGGCGACGGCAGCCTGCCGGCACGCACCAAGCCGGCACTGGTGGCGGCGCGCAAGAAAGGCGTGATCATCGTGCGCTCGAGCCGCGTGGGCCAGGGCATCGTGGCGCGCAACGGCGAGGCGAACGACGACGAGCTCGATTTCGTGGTGTCCGACACGCTCAATCCGCAGAAGGCGCGCATCCTGCTGATGCTGGCGCTGACGAAGACGCACGACACCAAAGAGATCCAGCGGATGTTCTACACCTACTAATCAGTTCAGTTAGCTCCAAGACCGTCGTCCCCGCGCAGGCGGGGACCCATGGACAGTTTGCGGCAGAGTTGTCGTCGGCTCTCAAGCAAACTCGGCATGGGTCCCCGCCTGCGCGGGGACGACGTTTTCGAGCTGGCGTGATTCAGACGAGCGCGTGGCCCATCATGCGCGTGAGGATGGCCAGTGGGCTCGCATCCGGATCGTACTGCTCCGACGGCGGCAGCTGCGCCGTCAGCTCCATCATGTACTGCCCCGACATCGCCGCATGCGGGGTCTGGTCCGAGAAGCACACCCAGGTGCACCCGGCCGGGAACGGCATGGTCAGCTGCGGCCCGTTCTTCTGGTACTCCATGTCCGACTTCATCGCGTCATGCAGCTGCAGCATCAGGTGGTCGTACTCGCTGCGCAGCGACTTGGTCACCCTCAGCGCCTTGAGCGCCCTGGCCTGCCACGCCGAGTAAGGCTTCACACGCGGCAGAAAGCGCTGCGCCACCACCTCGAACGGCTCGCCCACGCGCCACACGCGCGGCACACCCTCTGGGTTCACGTTGGCGAACACGCGCAGCAGCCGCTCGCCACGGTTGGGCCGCGACGGGAACGCGTCCACGTGCAGCCTGCGGTCGTCCGCGCGCCACGACTGTTCGCGCGTTTCCACCACCGACGGGCGAAAGCTCACCGGTCCGCGCCGCACGTGCTCCATGTAGCGCGGCGCCATCGTGGCCAACAGGCCCTCGGCCTGCTCGCGAAAGCGCTGCATCATTGCCGCCAGCTTCTGCTGCGTGGCCTCGTCGCCGGCGGCTCCCTTCAGCCGGCCAGTAGCGTCCTGGCTGATGTTGCGGCTCTTGGGGTCGCGAATGGCCGGGGTGAACAGCTTGAGCTCGTCCGCGGTGGGCTCAAAGGCCAGGTTGGGGAAGTACAGCACCTTGCCGGCTTCGAGCGCCGTGACCAGCGACGGATCACCCGCGCGCGGGCGCTCCGCTATCTCTAGAATTTGATTTTCCATGGAAGACCATTATTCCGGGACCCGGTGCCGCGCGGTCAGGCCACCGGGTCATTTGTTAATCTCGATCAAACGAGATTTTACTCTTCTTCCACTTCGAGCGCTGAGCCGAGCTCTTCCTCCTTGCGGGCCTGCTGGCGCTCCCACATCTGCTTGTACAGCCCGTCTTCCGCCAGAAGCGACTGGTGCGTGCCGCGCTCGACGATGCGGCCGTGGTCGAGCACGATGATCTGCTGCGCATCGGCCACGGTGGACAGCCGGTGCGCGATGACCAGGGTGGTGCGGTTCTTCGCGATCTCCTTGAGCTGTTCCTGGATCGCCTGCTCCGACTTCGAATCGAGCGCCGAGGTGGCTTCGTCGAAGATCAGAATGTCCGGGTTCTTGAGCAGCGTGCGCGCGATCGCGACGCGCTGCTTTTCGCCACCCGAAAGCTTGAGCCCGCGTTCGCCGACCATGGTCGCGTAGCCGTCGGGCAGGGTCTCGATGAACTCGTGGATCGACGCGGCCCGCGCAGCCGCGACGATGTCCTCTTTGCTGGCGCCCGGGCGGCCGTACGCGATGTTGTATTCGATCGTGTCGTTGAACAGCACCGTATCCTGCGGCACGATGCCGATGTGCGCGCGCAGCGATTCCTGCGTCACGCTGCGGATGTCCTGGCCGTCGATGCTGATGGCGCCCTGGTTCACGTCATAGAAGCGGAACAGCAGCCGCGCCAGCGTCGATTTGCCCGAGCCGCTGTGCCCGACCACGGCGGTGGTCGTGCCGGCCGGGATGGCGAAATCGACATCGAACAGAATCTGCCGCTTGGGGTCGTAGCTGAACTCCACGTGCGAGAACGCGACCCGCGCGCCATGCGTGCGCAGCGGCTGTGCGCCGGGCGAGTCGGCCACCTCGCGATTCTGCTCCAGCAGCGAGAACAGGCGCTCCATGTCGGCCAGGCTCTGCTTGATCTCGCGGTAGATCACGCCCAGGAAGTTGAGCGGAATGTACAGCTGTATCATGAACGAGTTCACCAGCACCAGGTCGCCCAGCGTCATCTTCCCGTCGATCACGCCCTGCGTGGCGCGCCACAGGATCAGCGTGACGGCGGTGGCGATGATGAGCGACTGGCCGCTGTTGAGCAGCGACAGCGAGGTCTGCGAGCGCACGGCCGCGCTCTCGTACTTCTGCAGGCCCTGGTCGTAGCGCCGCGCCTCGTAATCCTCGTTGCTGAAGTACTTGACCGTCTCGTAGTTGATCAGCGAGTCGATCGCACGCGTGTTCGCCTTCGAGTCCAGGTCGTTCATGGTGCGCCGGAAGTGCGTGCGCCATTCGGTGACGGTAACCGTGAACGCGATGTACACCACCAGCGCCACCGCCGTGATGACGGTGAACCAGACGTCGTAGTGCAGCGCCAGGTAGCCGAGCACCAGCGCGATTTCCACCAGGGTTGGCAGGATCGAGAACAGCGAATACGACACCAGCGAACTGACGCCGCGCGTGCCGCGTTCGATATCGCGGGTCATGCCGCCGGTCTGTCGGTTCAAGTGAAAGCGCAGCGACAGCGAGTGCAGGTGCCGGAACACCTTGAGCGCAATGGTGCGCACCGCGCGCTGCGTGACGCGCGCGAACAAAAACTCGCGCAGCTCGGTGAACAAGGTGGTGGCAAAGCGCAGCGCGCCATACGCCACCAGCGCGCCCAGCGGCAGCACCAGCAGCGCCTGCGGGTTGTTCGGGCTGATGGTGAGCGAATCGATCAGCCTCTTGAGCACCAGCGGCACGCCCACGTTGGCCAGCTTGGCGCCGACCAGGCAGGCGAGCGCGGCCAGCACGCGCCACTTGTACACCCACAGGTAGGGGAACAGGGTCTTGAGGGTGGCCCAATCGTTGCGCGGACCGCCTGGCGGCGGCGGGGTATCGGAACGTGCGGAATGGCGGCGCATGGCAGGTGTCTGGGATTTATGGTTCAATTCGGGAGGATTGTAGCCTTTCAGAGAAATTCACGATGACCACGCCAGAAAATACCCAAGCCCCCGTTAATGCACTACCAGAGGGCAAGATGCCGGTGCTGCGCGTCATGCCGGCGCCGTCGGACGCCAATGTCTATGGCGACGTGTTCGGCGGCTGGATCATGGCCCAGGTCGACATCGCCGGCTCCCTGCCGGCCACCCGGCGCGCCAACGGCCGCGTTGCCACCATTGCAGTCAACTCGTTCCTGTTCAAGCATCCGGTGTTCGTCGGCGACCTGCTGTCGTTCTACGCGGACATCGTCAAGGTCGGCAACACCTCGATCACCGTGTATGTGGAAGTGTACGCCGAGCGCAATCGCCTGCAGACGCACGTGGTCAAGGTGACGGAAGCCACCCTCACCTACGTCGCCACCGGGCCGGACCGCAAACCGCGCCAGCTGCCCCCGCTCGAATCGCTGATGTCGCAGTAAGCGCGATGGACGCGCGCAGGCGCCTTCTGCTGCTGGGGACGGCCCGGCTGTCGGCAGCGCTCGCCGTTCCACTGGTCGGACGAGCAGCGCCAGCAGATGCGGCCAGGGTCAATCCGTTCAGCCTTGGTGTCGCTTCCGGCTCGCCGCTGCCCAATGCGGTGATCCTATGGACGCGCCTGCTGGCCGATCCGCTGGACGCCGCGTCGATGCCGCCGGTCGCGCTCACTGTGCGCTGGGAGGTGGCCGAGGACGAGCAGTTCCGCCGCATCGCCGCCAGGGGCACGGCGGTGGCCGCGCCCGAGCTGGCGCACAGCGTGCACGTGGACGCGCGCGGGCTGGAACCGGGACGCTGGTACTGGTACCGCTTCATGTATGGCGACGCGGTCAGCCCCGTCGGCCGCACGCGCACTGCGCCCGCGCGCGACGTGCTGCCGTCAATGCTCAAGCTCGCGGTCGCCTCGTGCCAGCATTGGGAATACGGCAGCTATGCCGCGCACCGGCACATCGTGCGCGAAGCGCCGGACCTGGTGGCGTTTTTAGGCGACTATATTTACGAATGGGGTCCGTTCCAGCTGCGCCACCCGGACAAGCCGCAGCGCGTCAACGAATCGTTCACGCTGGAGCAGTACCGGGCGCGCTACGCGCAGTACAAGAGCGACCCGGACCTGCAGGCCGCGCACCTGGCGGCGCCATGGATCGTGACCTGGGACGATCACGAGGTGGCCAACGATTACGGCGGCCTGCGCGACGAGCGGCTCGCGACCGACTTCCCGGACCGCAGGGCTGCCGCCTACCAGGCCTTTTACGAACACATGCCGGTGCGTCTGCCCGATCCGCGCAGCTTTGCCAGCGTGCGCATGTACCAGCGCTACGACTGGGGCCGGCTGGCGCGCTTCCACGTGCTGGACGATCGCCAGTACCGCACGCCGCAAGCGTGCGCCAAGCCTGGCCGTGGCGGCTCGAACGTCGTCAACGCGCGCGCCTGCGCCGAGCTGCGCGATCCCGCGCGAACGATGCTGGGCGGCGAGCAGGAGGACTGGCTCGCGCAGGGATTGGCCACGTCGCGCGCGCGCTGGAACATCTTGGCACAGCAGACGCTGATGGCGCAGACCACCTACGCGCCCATCGTCACGCCCGAGGACGGACGATTCTGGACCGATGGCTGGGACGGCTATCCGCTGGCGCGGCGCCGGCTACTCGACAGCCTGGTGAAAAGCGGCGCCACCAATCCGCTGGTGCTGGGCGGCGACGTGCACACGTTCTACGCGACCGAACTGCGCACCGACTTCAGCAGGCCGGAATCGGCGCAGAACCGGGTGGTGGCCACCGAGCTGTGCGGCACTTCGGTGACGTCGAGCTCGCGGCCGCAAGCGAAAACGCTTGAATACCTGACGCGCAACCCGCACATCAAATACGGGCGCAGCGACAAGCGCGGCTACATGATGCTGGAAGTGACGCCACAAGCCACGCGGGCGCGCTTCATGGGGCTGGATGATGTGCGCATTGTGCAGTCAGGCGTCGCACCACTCGCCACGTTCCGCGTCGCCGATGGCCGGCCGGGCCTTGAACAGATCGGCTAAACATCCCGCGCCACCACCTCAGGCACGTCGTCCCGGCGAAGGCCGGGACCCATGCTGAGCATGCAGCTGCGCTGCGGTTCGGAGTTTCGACGACGCACACGGTGTATGGGTCTTGGCCTTCGCCGGGACGACGGGCTTAGTGGCTCGCGGCAGGCACCGCCGGCTTCTCATCCCTCAGCTCGCGCCGCAGGATCTTGCCCACGTTGGTCTTCGGCAGCGCATCGCGGAACTCGATGTGCTTGGGCCGCTTGTAACCCGTCAGCTCCTGCTTGCACCAAGCCATGAGCTCTTCCGCGGTCAGGTTCGGATCGCGCCGCACCACGTACAGCTTGACCGCCTCGCCCGAGTGCTCGTCCGGCACGCCCACGCAGGCCACCTCGAACACGCCCGGATGCGCCGCCACCACCTCCTCGACTTCGTTCGGGTACACGTTAAAGCCCGAGACCAGGATCATGTCCTTCTTGCGGTCGACGATGCGCGTGTAGCCGCGCTGGTCCATGACGCCGATGTCGCCGGTCTTGAAGAAGCCGTCCGGTGTCATGACCTTGGCCGTCTCGTCGTCGCGCTGCCAGTACCCCGCCATCACCTGCGGCCCGCGCACGGCGATCTCGCCGGCCTGGCCGAACGGGACCACGTTGCCGTCGTCATCGAGGATCTCCACTTCGGTGGACGGCAGCGGCAAGCCGATCGTGCCGGTGAACTCCTTGATGTCGCAGCGGTTCGCCGTGACCACCGGCGAGGTCTCGGACAGGCCGTAGCCTTCGACGATCGGCGTGCCCGTCATCGCCAGCCATTTGTCCGCGACCGCCTTCTGCACCGCCATGCCGCCGCCGTTACAGACCAGGAAGCTGGAGAAATCGAGCTTGGCGAAGTCCGGGTTGTGGAGCAGCCCGTTGTACAGCGTGTTCACGGCCGGGAAGATGTTGATGCGGTACTTCGAGAGCTCCTTGACGAAGCCCGGAATGTCGCGCGGGTTCGGGATGAGCAGGTTCAGGCCGCCGGTACGCTGCCCCATCAGCGCGCAGATCGTGAGCGCGTAGATGTGGTACAGCGGCAGCGCGCACACGAACTGCAGCTGCTGCCCCTCGGGCTGCTTCGACATGGTCGGCTTGAGCCAGGCTTCGTTCTGCAGCACATTGGCGATCACGTTCCGGTGCAGCAGCACGGCGCCCTTCGAGATGCCGGTGGTGCCGCCGGTGTACTGCAAAAAGGCGATGTCGTCGTGCCCCAGGCGCACCGGGGTGAGCTTCATGCGCGCGGCATCGGCCAGCATCTTGTTGAAGCCAACCGCGCCGGCGATCTCGTAGCGCGGCACCATCTTCTTCACGTTGCGCACCACGAAGTTGACGACCGCGCCCTTGAGCGTGCCGAGCAGGTCGCCCATCGACGCCACCACCACATGCTTGACGCTGGTGTGCGCAATCACCTGTTCCAGCGTGTGCGCAAAGTTCTCGAGCACGACGATGGCCTCGGCGCCCGAGTCCACCAGCTGGTGCTGCAGCTCGCGCGGCGTGTACAGCGGATTGACGTTGACGATGGTGCAGCCGGCGCGCAGCACGGCCGCCATCGCGACCGGGTATTGCAGCACGTTGGGCATCATGATCGCCACGCGCGCACCCTGCTTCAATCCGCGGTTCTGCAGCCATGCCGCCATCTGCTGCGACATCCGGTCCACCTCGGCGTAGGTGAGCGTCTTGCCCATGCACGCATACGCGGGACGCTCGGCATACTTGCGGAAGGACTCTTCCAGCAGGTGCGTCAGGGAGCGGTACTGCGTCCAGTCGATCTCCGCCGGCACGCCCTCCTGATACCACTTCAGCCAAAACCTATCCATTCATGCCTCGCCTTCTTCTTGTGCTATCCAACAAACTGCAAACCGTCCCACATTGGCTGGGCCCGGTAGGGTGGGCGGGTCTCCCGCCCACGCGTTCAAATCACAGCGTTCATGTCGCTGCCTTGCTGTGGCTGCGCATGCGTCAATTGGACGCGTGGGCGGGAAACCCGCCCACCCTACGCAGCCATTGGCCACACACCGCGCCATGCATGCTTACGCGGCTTGTGCCTCCTCGCGCAGCGCGCGCCGCAGGATCTTGCCGACGTTCGTCTTCGGCAGCTCGTCGCGGAATTCGATGTACTTCGGTTTCTTGTAGCCGGTGAGCTGCTGCTTGCAGTACTCCATGAGCTGGTCCGCCGTCAGGTTCGGGTCGCGCCGCACCACGAACACCTTGACCGCCTCGCCCGAGTGCTGGTCCGGCACGCCGACCACCGCGCATTCGAGCACGCCGGCGTGCGCCGCGATCACCGCCTCGAGCTCGTTCGGGTACACGTTAAAGCCGGACACGAGGATCATATCCTTCTTGCGATCGACGATCTTGACGTAACCATTCTCGTCCATCACGCCCACGTCGCCGGACTTGAAGTAGCCGCCACCGGTCATGACCTTGGCCGTTTCGTCCGGGCGGTTCCAGTAGCCGGCCATCACCTGCGGACCGCGGATCGCGATCTCGCCGGGCTGGCCGAGCGCGACCTCGTTGCCGTCGTCGTCGAGGATCGCAATCTCGGTGGACGGCAGCGGCAGGCCGATGGTACCGGTATAGACCGGCACGTCGCAGCGGTTGGCGGTGGCCACCGGCGAGGTCTCGGACAGGCCGTAGCCTTCGGTGATGTGAGTGCCCGTGACCTGCTTCCACTTGTCGTTGACGGCGGCCTGCACCGCCATGCCGCCGCCATTGCAAAGGCGCAGGCCCGAGAAATCGACCTTGGCGAAATCGGGATGGTTGGCCAGCGCGTTGAACAGCGTATTCACGGCCGGGAACATGTTGACCTGGTACTTCTGCAGCTCCTTGATGAAGCCAGGGATGTCGCGCGGGTTCGGGATCAGCAGGTTAAGCGCGCCGGCGCGCATGCCCCACAGCGCGCATACGGTGAGTGCGAAAATGTGGTACAGCGGCAGCGCACACACGATGGTTGATTGCTCGAGGATCGGCTCGCGCGTCATCACCGGCTTGGACCACTCCTCCATCTGCAGCACGTTGGCGGTCACGTTGCGGTGCGTGAGCGTGGCGCCCTTGGACACGCCGGTGGTGCCGCCGGTGTACTGCAGGAAGGCGATGTCGCTGGCCTTCACGTCCTGCGCGGTGAACGTCATCCTGGCGCCCTGCGCCAGCGCATCCTTGAAGCGCACCATGTTCGGGATCGTGAACTCGGGCACCATCTTCTTCACGTTGCGCACCACGAAGTTGACCAGCATGCCCTTCACGCCGCCGAGCATCTCGCCCATGCTGGCCACGACCACGTGGCGCAGCTGGGTCTTGCCCAGCACCTCTTCGACCGTGTGCGCGAAGTTCTCCAGCACGATGATCGCCTCGGCGCCCGAGTCGCGGATCTGGTGCTCGAGTTCGCGCGCCGTGTACAGCGGGTTGACGTTGACCACCACATAGCCCGCGCGCAGGATCGCGGCCAGCGCAATCGGATACTGCAGCACATTGGGCATCATGATCGCCACGCGCGCGCCTTTGGCCATGCCGCGGCTTTGCAGCCAGGCGGCCAGCCGCTTCGAGTAGGCGTCCAGCTCGCCGTAGGTCAGGAACTTGTCCATGCAGACGTACGCGTTGCGTCCGGCGTACTTCTGGAAGGCTTCTTCCAGCAAGTGCACCAGCGAGCGGTATTGGTCGGGATTGATGTCAGCCGGTACCCCGGGCGGGTACGACTTGAGCCAAATTTTATCCATCGGGCGCCTCTGTCTCGAATGTAGTTATCGTGTGGGGCCGCTGTACAGGCCAGGCAAAGCGACAGCCGCGCGGCGCGCACGGATGCCTTGTGGCTTTGCCATTGCTGCTGTGATGCTATCGGGCAGAGCGCCGCTGTGCAAGCGCTTTTGCCCGGTTTGGAGCTTGTCCTCTAGCGCGAGGCGCCGATGGTGCGCTGCAGCACAGGCAGCGCCGGGAGGGTTGCGCCAAGCGACTTGAGCACGCGGTTGCGGTCCTCGCGCTCGAGGTCGGCGATGCGGCGCACTGCCCGGTAGAACGCCGGGAAGGACTTTTCGCGCGCCAGCAGGTTGCGGAACGCCGGCACGAAATCGTTGTAGGTGGCGATCGAGGCCAGGTGCGCGTTCGACAGCGGCTCGGCAAAGAACTTGTCATAGCCGGCATAGCCGCCCCAGCGCACCTTCAGTTCCTGATAGTCGTCCTTCAGGCGCGCGAACAGCTGGGCCTTGGCCTGCCGCTTGGCGCCGTCGCTGACCGGCGACTTGTAGGTGTACTCGAGCTCCTTGCGGTACTTGAGCAGCAGCTCCAGGAAGTCCTGCTTGCGCGTGCGGTACTTGTCGTAGGCCTCGCGCATCGCCGGGTTGCCGAAGCGGTCCAGCCAGCGCTCGACGCCGGCCTGCTCGACGGTACTGGCAAAGGACTCGTTGAACTGTGAGTCGCCCGGCACGTACACGATCTGGTGCGCGAGCTCGTGGAAGATCAGGCGCGCCAGCTCCGCATCCGGATAGTTGATGAAGGTCGAGACCAGCGGATCGCTGAACCAGCCCAGCGTCGAGTAAGCCGGCACGCCGCCCACTTCGACGTCGTTGCCCTGGGCGCGCAGTTCGTTGGCGTACTGCTGCGCGTCTGCCTTGTTGTAGTAGCCGCGGTAGTTCACGCATCCGGCCACCGGGAAGCACCACTCCAGCGGCTGCAGCGACAGTTCGGGCGTGGCCACCACGTTCCACAGCACGTACGGGCGCTTGAGGGCCGCGTAGTTCTTGTAGCTGTTATTGTCCGGCAGCGCCATCTCCTGCACCGCAAAGCGGCGGATCTGGCGCGCGGTTTCCAGGCGATGGCGCAGCTTGGGATTGGTGGCCGGGTCGGCCAGCCAGTCGTCGATCGGCTTTGCGTCCGAGAGCAGTTCAAGCTGGCCCTGCGCCGCCTGAGTGTAGTAGTTCAGCGTGGAGCAGCTGGCCAACAGGCCCGCAGCCGCCCCCGCGACGAGGACGGTGCGGATCGGCCGGGTGATTCTCAAGCGTTTCATGTCGATCAGGGCGCGGCTTTTTCTACCTGCACCAGTAAGTCGTAGAAGGTCGGCCCCCGCCCCATGTCGGTCAGGTGCTGGCTGGTCACTTCGTTGGCGTTCCTGCCGTCGCTGGCGAGCTTCTTCCACCACACCGACAGCGCCACCACCAGGCCTTCGCGCGCCTTGTCGGTCACGCGCGCCCGGGCCACGAACGAGCCGCGGTCGTTGAAGATGCGGGCCATGTCGCCGTGCGCAATCCCACGTGCGGCCGCATCGTTCGGATGGATGTCCAGGTGCGGCTCGCCTTCGGTGGCGCGCAGGCTTTGCACGTTCACGAAGGTGGAGTTGAGGAAGTTGCGGGCCGGTGGCGATATCATCGACAGCGGATATTTGGCGGCCAGCGCCGGATTGGACGCGACCGATTCGTACGGCGCGATGAAGGCCGGCACCGGGTCCAGGCCGTCGGCCGCCATCGTGCTCGAATAGAACTCGCACTTGCCCGACGGGGTCGGGAAGCCGCCTTCGGCAAACGGCGCCTCGGGCATGTTGAGCTTTTGCCAGCCGCGGCGCTTGAGGGACTCCCAGTCGAAATGGATGGCGCGCGGGTGGCTCTTGTCGAAGGCCTGGGCCGCGAGCTCGTCGTCGGTTTCGCGGAACAGCGGATCGTCAAAGCCCATGCGCGCGGCGAGCAGGCGGAAGATCTCGGCGTTCGATTTGGCTTCGCCCAGCGGCGCGATCGCGGCGTTATTGGCCATCATGTACAGGTGGCCGTACGCCAGGTGCGCGTCCACGTGCTCGAGCTGCGTGGTGGCCGGCAGCACGATGTCCGCGTAATCGACGGTGTCGGTGGCGAAGTGTTCGAGCACGACCGTGAACAGGTCCTCGCGCGCAAAGCCCTGCTGCACCTTGGGCGACTCGGGCGCCACCGCGACCGGGTTCGAGTTGTACACCACCACCGCTTCGATCTTCGGTCCGAAATCGGGCGATGCCTCCGCCAGCAGCGCGTCGCCGATCTGGACCATGTTCACCGAGCGCGGCTTGCGTTCGCCCAGCAGGTCCGGGCGCTGCAGCGCCGGTTTGTTGGCCGGGAATGAGCCGGACGTGGACAGCTGCACGCCGCCCGCCGCGTGGCGCCATGCGCCCACCAGCGCCGGCAGGCAGGCCACGTTGCGCACGGCCATGCCGCCGCCGTGGACGCGCTGGATGCCGTAGTTCATGCGGATCGCCACCGGCTCGCCACGGCGCGCCGCCTGGCCGTACTCGCGGGCCAGGTTCACCACCTCGTCCACGGTGATGCCGCAGGTGGCGGCGGTGCGCTCAGGAGTCCACTCGGCCGCGCGTTCGTTCAAGGCCTCAAAGCCGAGCGTGTAGCGCTCGATGTAGTCGTGGTCGAGCAGGTCTTCCGCGATCAGCACGTGCATCAGGCCCAAGGCCAGCGCCGCGTCCGTCCCCGGCAGCAGCGCGATGTGCTGGTGGCACTTCTCGGCCGTCAGCGAGCGGTAGGGGTCGATCGCGATCAGCTTGGCGCCGCGCCGCTTGGCTTCCTGCGCCCGGGTCCAGAAGTGCAGGTTCGATGCGATCGGGTTGCCGCCCCAGATCAGGAGCAGCTTCGCGTCCTGGAAGTGCTCGAGGTCGGTGCCGATGGAGCCACCGATCGTGTACTTGTAGCCGGTGGCGCCCGCCGTGGCGCAGATGGTACGCTCGAGCAGCGATGCGCCCAGCTTGTTGAAAAAGCGGGAAGACATCGCCTCGCCCTGCACCAGCCCCATGGTGCCGCAGTAGCTGTACGGGACGATCGCCTGCGGGTCGCGCGCGGCGATCTCGGACAGGCGCCTTGCGATCTCGTCGAGCGCCTCGTCCCAGCTGATGCGCTCGAACTTGCCCTCGCCCTTCTTGCCGACGCGGCGCAGCGGGTGCAGCAGCCGGTCCGGGTGGTAGGTACGCTCCACGTAGCGCGAGACCTTCGTGCACAACACGCCAGCCGTGGTCGGGTGGTCCGGATCGCCCTTCACTTCGGTCGCCACGCCGTCCTTTACGGTGACGAGCAGGGCGCAGGTGTCGGGGCAATCGTGGGGGCAGGCGGCCCGGACTACGGTGGTGGTCATGGAGGAGGATTCCAGCGAAAAAAACGTCGGTAAACCAATACTTTATACGAAGACGGCCCCGCTTGTGGCGGGTGTAGATGAGATTTGCCCGGAAGGCTTACAATAGTTTTTCAAATGGCATGGCATGCCCGCAACAGATTGGAGGCAATGGATGAAACTGGTCGAACCTATCCTCGCGTTTCAGCAAGAACTACAGCACATCCGGCGCGACCTGCACGCCCATCCGGAGCTGTGCTACGAAGAGCAGCGCACCGCTGACGTGGTGGCCGCCAGGCTGGCCGAATGGGGCATTCCGGTGGTGCGCGGCCTGGGCGTCACCGGCGTGGTCGGCATCATCAAGAACGGCGACTCGCCGCGCGCGATCGGCCTGCGCGCGGACATGGACGCGCTGCCGATGCAGGAACTGAACGCCTTCGGGCACGCGTCGCGCCACAGCGGCAAGATGCACGCCTGCGGCCACGACGGCCACACCGCCATGCTGCTGGGCGCGGCGCGCTACCTGGCCGAGCATCGCCACTTCGACGGCACCGTGTACCTGATCTTCCAGCCGGCCGAGGAAGGCGGCGGCGGCGCCAAGCGCATGATCGAAGACGGCTTGTTCGACAAATACCCGATGGAGGCGGTGTACGGCATGCACAACTGGCCCGGCATCCCGGTCGGGCAGTTCGGCGTGGTGGCCGGGCCGCAGATGGCCTCGTCCAACGAGTTCCGCGTGGTCGTCAAGGGCAAGGGCGCGCACGCTGCCCAGCCGCACCGCGGCATCGACCCGGTGATGGTGGCGGTGCAAATCGCGCAAGCCTGGCAGACGATCGTCTCGCGCGAGAAGAACCCGCTGGATACGGCTGTGCTGTCGATCACGCAGATCCACGCGGGGAGCGCCACCAACGTGATTCCCGACGAAGCGGTGATGGTGGGCACGGTGCGCACCTTCACCACTGGCGTGCTCGACCTGATCGAAAAGCGCATGCAGGAGATCGCCAGCGGCGTGGCGGCCGGCTTTAACGCGAGCATCGACTTCGAGTTCGAGCGCAATTACCCGCCGCTGGTCAACCACGCGCGCGAAACCGCGTTCGCGGTCGAGGCGATGAAGGCCGTGGTGGGCGAGGCGAACGTGGACACGAACGTCGAGCCGACGATGGGTGCGGAAGACTTTGCCTACATGCTGCAGGCAAAGCCGGGCTGCTACGTCTTCATTGGCAACGGCGAAGGCGAACACCGCGCGCACGGCCACGGCCTGGGGCCGTGCCAGCTGCACAACGGGAGCTATGACTTCAACGACCAGCTGCTGCCGATCGGCGCCAGCTACTGGGTGCGACTCACGGAAATGAGCCTGCCGCTGGCTTAACGGATACCAGTAAAGTTCGCACGTCGTCCCTGCGGAGGCGGGGACCCATGCTGAGTGCGAGCCGCCATCAGTCCCAGCGGCCAGCCCGGGCGTTCAAACGGTCTATGGGTTCCCGCCTCCGCGGGAACGACGTCCGGTCAGGTTCCGGCTTTTGGCGCTGCGACGGCTAGGGCAGCTTGTCGGGGCCGTCCCCCACCCTCTTGCCCGGATTATCCCTCTCCAGCCCGATCAGCGCCGCGCTGTGATCCGCCGTGGCCAGCTCGTGCTCGATGGCCGCATAGCGCCGCTCGGCCAGCTCGGCAAACGGCAGCATCAAGCCGGCCTGCCGCGCCGCCGCCAGCACGTTGCGGTGATCCTTCACCTGGCTCTTCACCTGCCCGCCGGGCATGAAGTCGCGCTCGAGCATGCGCTGCCCGTGCACCTCGAGAATGCGGCTGCCGGCAAACCCGCCGCGGATTGCCTCGCGCACTGCCGCCGCGTCCGCACCGGCCGCTTCGGCCAGCAGCAGCGCCTCGGCCACGATGTTGATCGTCGCCCCCACGATGAGCTGGTTGCACAGCTTGGCCACCTGTCCGCTGCCCACCGGCCCCACGCGCATCGGCGTTCCCATCACGCGCAGCACCGGCTCGGCCTCGGCGAAGTCCGGTTCGCTGGCGCCGGCCATGATCGCGAGGGTGGCCGCTTGCGCGCCGCCCACGCCGCCCGACACCGGCGCGTCGATGAAACGCACCTGCCGCTCGCGCAGCAGCAGCGAGAACGTCAGCGCCTCGTCCTGCCGGGTCGAGCTCATGTCGATCCACAACGCGCCCGGTTGCAGCGACGGCAGCGCTGCCTCGATCACGTCGCGCACCGCCGGTCCGGCCTCGAGCATGGAAATAACGATCGCCGCGCCACGCACGGCCTGGGCCAGGTCGGCATGCGGCTCGGCCCCGGCGCCACGCAGCGCGTCGGCCTTGTGCGCGCTGCGGTTCCAGGCGCGCAGCGGATAGCCGGCCTGTGCCAGCCGGGTCGCCATCGGGGCGCCCATCAGGCCGATGCCGAGAAATGCCAGGGTTGGCAAAGTCATGGTGTCCTCACAAGATGTCACTGTACGATTTTAACAACCGGCCGAACGCAGCGCGGAATCGCCGTGACCAGTACAATAACTGGCACAGCCAGCAGTATCGGCGTCAACTCGAGAAAAGAAATAACCCATGGTCTCTATTCGTAAAGTCGCAAAATCGGTGGCGGCACTGGCCGCGTTGATGGTATCCCACGCAAGCTTCGCAGGCGATGGGCTGGATTCGTACTCGCTCGAACTGGGCGCGGGCGACCAGGTCGGCATGGTGCGCGCCGCGGTCCAGAAGGACTGGAACGTGCAGTGGTTCGCGTCGAACGGCCGCCATCTGGGCGGCTACTGGGACGCCAACATCGCCTTCTGGCGCGGCACCGACTACCGGCACGTCTCCGGCCAGAACCAGAACCTGTGGGTGATCGGCGTGACGCCGGTGTTCCGCTACCAGAACGACAACAAGCTGGGCTGGTACGCGGAGGGCGGCATCGGCGCCAGCCTGTTCTCGGAGCTGTACAACAACGCCGGCAACCGCCTGTCCACCGCGTACGAGTTCGCCGACCACATCGGCGTGGGCTATGTGCTCGACAACAAATGGGACATCAGCGCGCGCATCCAGCACTACTCCAACGGCGGCATCAAGCATCCGAACAGCGGCGTGAACTGGGCCGTGCTGCGGGTGGCGCGTCCGTTCTAAAGCCCTGCTGTCCGGTTGAAATCGGCTTCTTCGGGTTTGTGTGAAAATCGGGTTGGCGCCCGCGCTTGACGGGCCCACCCGACAGGAAGAACCTCGATTGGATAGTTCCAGCACCGCCAAGAAATACCTGCCGTGGCTGGTCGCAACTGCCCTATTCATGGAGCAGCTCGACGCCACCATCGTCAATACCGCCGTTCCCAGCATCGCGGCCAGTCTCAACGTCACGCCGCTGAGCCTGAAGTCGGTGGTCACCAGCTACATCCTGAGTCTGGCCGTCGGCATCCCCGTGAGCGGCTGGATTGCGGACCGCTTCGGCACGCGCCGCGTGTTCGGCAGCGCCATCGCCCTGTTCACGTTTGCGTCCGTGTTGTGCGGGCTCTCGCTCAACGCGCCGATGATGGTGGCCGCGCGCCTGCTGCAGGGTATTGGCGGGGCGCTGATGATGCCGGTCGGGCGCCTGACCATCGTGCGCACCTTTCCCAAATCGGAATTGCTGGGCGCGATGAACTTCGTGATCATCCCTGCGCTGATCGGCCCGCTGCTGGGGCCAACGGTGGGCGGCGTGATCGTGCACCTCGTGTCCTGGCGCGCAATCTTCTGCATCAACGTGCCCGTCGGGCTGGCTGCGCTGTTCCTCGTGTACCGCTACATGCCGGACTACCACGGCCAGGAGCGCCGGCCGCTGGACGTCGTTGGCCTGATCCTGTTCAGCAGCGGCACCGCGATCCTGTCCTGGCTGCTCGAGATCTTCGGCGAGCACACGCTGGACCCGATGACCGCCGGCCTGATGCTGGTGCTGTCGATTGCCCTGCTCGGCGCCTATGCCTGGCACGCCGCGCAGCGCAAGTACCCGCTGCTGCGCCTGTCGCTGCTGCGCATTCGCACTTTCCGCATTTCCGTGCTTGGCGGCTTCCTGACGCGGCTGGGCGTGGGCGGCATGCCCTTCCTCCTGCCGCTGCTGTACCAGGTCGGCCTGGGCCTGCCGGCATGGCATTCGGGCCTGTTGATGATGCCCACCGCTGCGGCGGCCATGGGCATGAAGCTGATCGCGCCGCGCGTGCTGGGCACCTTCGGCTACCGCCAAGTGCTGGTGGTGAACACGGTGTGCATCGGCCTGACCATCGGCCTGTTTGCGCTGGTCGGGCCGGGCACGCCAACCGCGATCATCATCGCCATCGGCCTGCTGCAGGGCTTCTTCAACTCGCTGCAGTTTTCCAGCATGAACACCCTGGCCTATGCGGACGTTGGCCAGAAAGACACGAGCATGGCGAGCACCATCTCCAGCTCATTACAGCAGTTGTCCATGAGTTTTGGCCTGGCGGCGGGCACGCTGATCACTGCCTGGTTCCTGGGCAACGTGCCGCAGACAAACCAGCCGATGGTGGCAAGTGCCCTGCATCACGCCTTCATTGCGCTGTCGGTGCTGACGATCGCCTCGTCGGCCGTATTCTGGGCACTGAAGCCCAACGACGGCGAGAGCATCAGCAAGGGGGCCAAGCGCCGCGCCGACGAGGAGTCGACCTCGGCGGCGCAGTGAAATGCCCTTAACGCCGGGAAGGCTTGTCCGGCGCGTGCGGCTTGCTCGTGAAGTCAGAAGCCGGCTCATTCAGGCCGGGCTTGCGGTTGTGGGCACTGGAAGCGCCAGTCTGCGGTTCCGCCTGCCGGCTTTCCTGCGCGCCGGCATGCTGGTACTGCTCCTGTCCGCCATAGCCCGATTGCTGGCTCTCCCCGCGCCGCTGCTCCTCCGCGCGGGCTTGCATGCGCTGGGCCTGCTGGCGCGCACTCCAGCCCGCTTGCTGGGAGCCGGCGCCACCGTACTGTCCCCCCTGGGATTGCAGGTTTGCCGATTGGCGGGAACCGTGCAGCAAGCCTGCGTCACGGTCCTCCAGCTTGCCCGGCCCGGCACCGGGCGAGCGCGACTGCAAGCTGCCTTCCGCGACCGGAACGATCTTCTCCTTCGCGCCTGCCTTGCTGGGTCCTTGGCCCTTCTGTTTTGAGCTCATGTGCTGTTCCTCCCTGAACGGCGCGTCATGACGACGCTATCGACCGATCATGAGGGCGGGACCGCACAGGGACTATCGGACCAAGGACTAATCCCATGTAGGATTGTGCTGACTGCCCAGGCCCCCCCGGATGCTTGCTCAGTGCTGTTGGATCTCCAAACCCTTCCAGCTGGGGTGCGTAAAATGTGTCCCGTAGGCGTCCAATGCCTCGGCCATGCGGTGCAACCCGTCCATGCGCGGCTTGGCCGGTGCCTTGCCTGCCATCACACCGCTGGAGGCCATCATTTCCGAGATCAGGACGTGTAATTGCGCGTCCGCGGCGGGATCGAGCTTGCAGTTCTGGATGATATTGGAAATCTGGCGATCGATACGATTTGCCGCAGCCGCGTACGTGGCGTCGGTGGCAGTCCCTGCGTACATGCTCGCTATCGTAGCCGCAGTCACCTCACGGATGGTATTCATGCCCTTTCGCAAGGGCGCATCGGTCGGCCACTTCTTGCCGTTGTCGAGTTCGATTTTGATGGGTTGGCTCTTTGCATGTGCGACATGGTCGTGATGCTCGTGCTGGCCGGCACCAATGGCAAACAACGGCAAGGCGACCAGAAGCGCGAACGTGAGTTTTTTTGTGCGTGTCATTTTTGAAGAACCGAAAAAGGATTACCGAAATCCTAGCACTGGCAAGGCCGTCAAAAAACAAACCCAGTTCAAGGAACCGCAATAGAACGACGGCGCCGGCAAGCCATTGCGCGATCTGCAGGCCACTGCACTGTGCGCATGGCACCCGTAGCGATGTTCTCTTCCATGAGTTTCGAGGATCAATCTCCGCCGCTCTTTCCAAAACAAAAAAGCCCCGCCTGCACCGAACGCGATCTTGAGCGCGTTCAGGCCGACGGGGCTTTTCCAAAAGCGAAAAACCCCCACCCGCACTGAACGCGATCTTGAGCGCGTTCAGGCTGGTG
>NZ_JANUGV010000029.1 GCF_024753215.1 Massilia solisilvae | reverse complement strand
GGCGCCGACGTCCTGCCATGCGCCACTCACGTAGGCCTGCAGCTTGCCCGCGCCTGGCGCGGCCGAGATGCTGACCTTGGTCATCGCATCGCCCGTGTTGAAGTCGCTGAAGTTGAAGTCCGATGCACGGAAGACGTAATTGGTGTCCTCGGCCGTGGTGACTGCGCCGCCAGTGCTGGTGGGCGCCACGTTGGCCGACGTGATGGTCACTGCGACCGGCTTCGCATCGCTCAACGCTCCATCCGAGACCGACACGCTGAAGCTGTCGCTCTGGTCGCTGCCGTAGCTGTTGGCGGTGTAGCTCACCTTGCCGTCGATGACGTCCTGCTGCGTGAACGAGGT
>NZ_JANUGV010000028.1 GCF_024753215.1 Massilia solisilvae | reverse complement strand
CGACCTGCCGGTCGCCGCCGACGGGACGATCACGACCAACGAAGACACCAAGGCCACCGGCAACCTGCCGGCCGCGACCGATGTCGAGCACGATGCGATCACCTACGCCAAGGGCACCGGCCCGTCGCACGGCACGCTGGTGCTCAACGCCGACGGCAGCTACGAGTACACGCCGGCGGCCAACTACAACGGCCCGGACAGCTTCACCTACACCGTCAGCGACGGCTCTGGCAGCAATACCTACAACGTCAGCATCACGGTCAATCCGGTGAACGACGCACCGGTGCTGGCGGTATCACCCGTCACCGTGGCCCAGGGCGCGACCATCACGCTTACCACGCGCTACCTGAACGCGACCGACGTCGATACCGGCAACGGCAGCCTGACG
>NZ_JANUGV010000027.1 GCF_024753215.1 Massilia solisilvae | reverse complement strand
GCCGGCACGAAGCGCAGGTGGCTGGCATTGATTTCGGCCACGGTCATGCTGGCGCTGGCGCCAACGTCCTGCCATGCACCGCTCACGTAGGCCTGCAGCTTGCCCGCGCCCGGCAGTGCCGAGATCTCGACCTTGCTCAGCGAGTCGCCGGCATTGGCGTCGCTGAAGTTGAAATCGCTCGCCCCGAATACGTAGTTCGTGTCCTCAAGCGTGGTCACGGTGCCGCCAGTGCTGGTGGGCGCTGCGTTGGTCGAGGTGATCGTCACCCCAACCGACTTCGCGTCGGACAATGCACCATCCGAGACCGAGACCGTGAACGTGTCGCTGCCCGCCGTGTTGGCGGTATAGCTCACCTTGCCGTCGATGACGTCCTGCTGCGTGAACGTGGTC
>NZ_JANUGV010000026.1 GCF_024753215.1 Massilia solisilvae | reverse complement strand
GGTCAGGCTGCCGTTGCCGGTATCGACGTCGGTCGCGTTCAGGTAGCTCGTGGTAAGCGTGATGGTCGCACCCTGGCCCACGGTGACGGGCGCAACCGCCAGCACCGGCGCGTCGTTCACCGGATTGACGGTGATGCTGACGTTGTAGGTATTGCTGCCCGAGCCGTCGCTGACGGTGTAGGTGAAGCTGTCCGGGCCGTTGTAGTTGGCCGCCGGCGTGTACTCGTAGCTGCCGTCGGCATTCACGACCAGCGTGCCGTGCGACGGGCCGGTGCCCTTGGCGTAGGTGATCGCATCGTGCTCGACATCGGTCGCTGCCGGCAGGTTGCCGGTGGCCTTGGTGTCTTCGTTGGTCGTGATCGTCCCGTCGGCAGCGACCGGCAGGTCATTGACCGGCGTGACTTTGACGGTCATCGTTGCATCGC
>NZ_JANUGV010000025.1 GCF_024753215.1 Massilia solisilvae | reverse complement strand
TGACCTGCCGGTCGCTGCCGACGGGACGATCACGACCAACGAAGACACCAGGGCCACCGGCAACCTGCCGGCCGCGACCGATGTCGAGCACGATGCGATCACCTACGCCAAGGGCACGGGCCCGTCGCACGGCACGCTGGTGCTCAACGCCGACGGTAGCTACGAGTACACGCCGGCGGCCAACTACAACGGCCCGGACAGCTTCACCTACACGGTCAGCGACGGCTCGGGCAGCAATACCTACAACGTCAGCATCACGGTCAATCCGGTGAACGACGCGCCGATGCTGGCGGTTGCGCCCGTCACTGTGGGCCAGGGTGCGACCATCACGCTCGGCACGAGCTACCTGAACGCGACCGACGTTGATACCGGCAACGGCAGCCTGACGTACACCGTCACCAGCGCACCGGGCAAGGGCACCATCAAGGTCAACGGCACGGCGGCA
>NZ_JANUGV010000024.1 GCF_024753215.1 Massilia solisilvae | reverse complement strand
CTACACCGTCACCAGCGCACCGGGCAAGGGCACCATCAAGGTCAGCGGCATGGCGGCGACCACGTTCACGCAGCAGGACGTCATCGACGGCAAAGTGAGCTATACCGCCAACACGGCGGGCAGCGACACGTTCACGGTCTCGGTCTCGGATGGTGCATTGTCCGACGCGAAGTCGGTTGGGGTAACGATCACCTCGACCAACGCAGCGCCCACCAGCACTGGCGGCACCGTGACCACGCTTGAGGACACGAACTACGTATTCGGGGCGAGCGATTTCAACTTCAGCGACGCCAATGCCGGCGACTCACTGAGCAAGGTCGAGATCTCGGCACTGCCGGGCGCGGGCAAGCTGCAGGCCTACGTGAGCGGTGCATGGCAGGACGTTGGCGCCAGCGCCAGCATGACCGTGGCCGAAATTAATGCCAGCCACCTGCGCTTCGTGCCGGT
>NZ_JANUGV010000023.1 GCF_024753215.1 Massilia solisilvae | reverse complement strand
CATACACGCTGCATTTCGCAAACGGCCAAAAGAAGAATGGCACGCTTGACAGCAACGGCATGGCCGAGGAACGCAACTTGCCGGACACCGTAGACAAAGTGGTGTATCACAACCCGCCGTCTGCCCAAGATGAACCTCGGCCGACCGTCGGCGATTTGCTGTCAGAGCTCGAGCCGCTCGTGGCCCGAGAGCCCAAGATCATGAATGCGAACCCGGACCACGGAGGAAACTAGTGGGAGCCACAGACCAGACAGTGCAAGCACTAAACGAAGTCAATGGGGGAGAAAAGCCCGACGACGTGGGGTTGGGCGAGTGGATCTGGGGCGCGCTGCAGGGTGACTTCAACCAGGACCGATCGGCTGGCCAAATTGGCTTCGACATGGTGATCTCACTGATTCCGATCGTGGATACCGTGATGGACGTGCGCGATCTTTGCGGGAACATCAAGCAATACCGCAAGGACCCGGCCAACAAGGTGACGCTGTTCTTCATTGCGACCACCGTGGTCGGCTTTGTCCCGGAAATCGGCACCGTCGTGAAGAGCGTCCTGCGTATCGTCTGGGTCTACCTGAAGCCGCTGATCAAGACCGCGGACGACATTACAAACGCGAGCAAGCTGGTCGCGGCTGCCACACGGGCTTGCGATGACGCGCTGCCCAAGATCACGGAATACCTTCAGCACAACCGGGTCGCGAGATGGGCCACGGATGGCAAGCTGCCGGACGTGTACAAGTTTGCGGCCAAGACCCTCCGCGAGGCGGCCGACAAACTCAGTCCGGCAACGTTAGGCCGCCTGCTCAATGAAAAACTCAACGATCTGAACACCCTTCTGGGGAAGATCAGGTCGATTGTGCCTAGCACAATCCGTGAGCAAAT
>NZ_JANUGV010000022.1 GCF_024753215.1 Massilia solisilvae | reverse complement strand
TGGCCTTCCCCAGTTTTGACGGACACATCCGATAGGTATGATGTCACTATCGGAGGTAATGCATGTCACGTGAAAGAAGGTTTTTCTCAGAAGAGTTTAAGCGCGAAGCGGTCAAGCTAGCTAGTCAACCCGGCGCGAACAAGTCGGCGATTGCCCGAGACCTTGGGATTGGCGCCAATCTGCTGGGACGTTGGTGTCGTGGGCTGGGCGAGGACGCGGTGAACACCAAGGCCGGCGATAAGGTTTCAGTAGCCGAGTACGAACACATGCGGCGTGAGCTCGCCAAGGTTAAGACGGAGCGCGACATCCTAAAAAAGGCGCTCGGCTACTTCGCTGCCGACCCCAAGTGAAGTACGGCTTCATCGCCAAACACCGGGCGATCTGGCCGACGCGAACGATGTGCCGTGTACTAGGGGTTTCCGCAAGCGGGTTCTACGACTGGCTGGACCGGCCATTGAGCACACGCGAGCAGGAGAACGAGCGGTTGTTGAAGGCGATTCGGCTTAGCCACCAGGTGAGCGATGGGACGTATGGCTCACCGCGCGTATATCGCGACCTGCGCGACGCTGGAGAGACCTGCAGCGAAAACCGCGTGGCCAAGCTGATGAATGCCGCTGGCATCAAGGCTAGGCACAAGCGTCGCCGTACACCCGGCCAACTGGAAGCGACCGTGCACTCGATCGCGCCCAACCTGCTGGATCGCCAGTTCGAAGCGACGGCGCCAAACCAAAAGTGGGCGGCCGACTTCACCTATGTTTGGACCGCTGAAGGCTGGCTCTTCGTGGCAGTCGTGCTGGATCTGTTCTCGCGGCGCGTGGTCGGCTGGTCAATGCAGCCGACGATGACGGCGCAACTGGTGATGGATGCCTTGCTGATGGCTGTCTTCAGGCGCGGGCGGCCCCGAGCAGTTCTGCACCATTCGGACCAGGGCTCCCAATATACGAGCGAGGATTTTCAACGGCTGCTCGCGGCGCATGGCATCGTGTGCAGCATGAGCAGACGGGGCAACTGCTGGGATAACGCCGCGATGGAAAGCTTCTTCTCGACATTAAAGACTGAACGCCTCAGCAAGCGGCACTACAAAACCAGAGACGAGCTACGCGCAGACGTCTTCGACTACATTGAAAGGTTCTACAACCCAAAACGCAGGCACTCAACGTTGGGCTACGTCAGCCCAGTACAATTCGAAAATCTACAATGCGCCTAACGGAAGTGTCCGTGTAATTTTGGGAAGGCCA
>NZ_JANUGV010000021.1 GCF_024753215.1 Massilia solisilvae | reverse complement strand
GCTGATGCGCTCGTGATTATAGTAGCGGACGAAGTCCGCTAACTCCTTTTTCAGCTGGTCGATGCTGGTGAACTTCTGTGGGTAGAAGCACTCCGATTTCGTCACGGCAAAGAAGCTTTCCATTGCGGCGTTGTCATAGCAGTTCCCTTTGCGGGACATGCTCTGAGCGATCTCGCGGTCGTCAAGCATCTTGCGATAGCCCGGCATTCGGTAGTGCCATCCCTGGTCCGAGTGCAGTAGCGGCTTGTCGCGCTTGCCGAGCTTGCGCATCGCCTTCTTGATCGTCGAGGTCACCAGTTCAAACAGCGGCCGGGTGTCCATCGCGTACGCGACAATCTCACCGTTGAACAAATCCTTTACGGGGGAGAAGTAAAGCTTCCTGTCGCCCACTTTGAACTCAGTGATGTCGGTTACCCACTTCTCATTTGGCTTTTCGGCTTTGAACTGACGGTCAAGCAGGTTCGGCGCAGTCGCGCCGACCTCGCCCTTGTACGAGACGTACTTCTTCCGCCGCTGTACCGATTTCAAGTCGAGCTTCTTCATCAGCCGTTGAACCGTGTTGGCGTGCAGTTGCGTGCCGCGATTGCGCAGCTCAAGGGCTACCCGGCGATAGCCGTAGCGCCCTTTGTGTTGATCAAAGATCGACTTGATGAGCTGCGTGGTCTCAGCTTGCTGGTCCGGCTTGTGGCGTGCTTTATCCCAGTAGTAGAAGACACTCTTGGGCAATGCCACCACCTTCAGTAACGCGACGACCGGGTATTTGTGCCTTAGCTCATGTACTACTTGCGCTTTTTCAGCGCGGCCGATTTCTTTGCTTGAGCTAAGGCTTGCAGCTTTTTTAGAACTTCGTTCTCCATGCGCAGGTACTCAAGTTCCTTGAGCAGGTCTTCGTGACTGCGTTCTTGGTTGGACTTCGGCTCTGGCTTGGAGGTAGGGGCTTTCATGTTCTGGGCTTGTCGAGGTGGCCGAACCAGTGCGGCCAACCCACCGCTCTGGTAGAGGCGGTCCCAGATCCCGACGCTCGTCGGGTTGCGGACGTTGAAATGTGCGGCTGCCTGCCGGTTCGATAGCGCATTGTCCCACATGTATTGCAGGACCGACAGCTTGAAGCTGGCGTCGTAGCGCGACGTCTTCCGCCGCAACCCATCCGTTCCATGCAGACGGTAGGCTGACACCCACTGTCGTATGTGCGGCGCTGCGACGCCATAGTGAGCGCCCAGGCGGTGGTAGCCCATCAGCCCCTTGAGGTAGTGCTTCACTACCTTGAGCTTGAACTGCTCGGTGTACTTGATCATCCGTTCCTCGAAAGTTGAACAATTGCTGTCCAACTTTCGAGTGGCGGTTCA
>NZ_JANUGV010000020.1 GCF_024753215.1 Massilia solisilvae | reverse complement strand
AATCGGGATAGGGGCGGCCAGCTAAGTCTGGCCGGTCCCCTCCCACACCACCCGGCATGCGGGTCCGCACCGGGCGGTTCGAGTAGTTGAGGTTAAGTGAGACGAGGCATGCCAAGACGGTCGAAGTAGGCAATCGTCAGCACGTTGTTCAGAGCAAGATAACTGTTGCGCCACCAGCGACGGCTGTTCTTCGCAACCTGTAGCGCCACCCTGGCTTTAGCTCCCAAGGCCAGTAGCTCGCGGTAAATCGTCGTGCCATGTCGCCAGTGCTTGAGTTGGATCGCCCGCAGGCGGTGGCGCACCCACTCATCCAGCTTGCGCAGGACTTGTGTCGTCTGTGCCAGCCCGAAATAGGCTTTCCATCCCAAGACGTAGGGACGCAGCTTGTCGATCACCTCACTGATGCTACGTCCGCCGGATCGACGGGTCATTTCCCTGATCCTGTGCCGGAACCTCTCCTGTGCTTTCTTCGACACCGCGCGTTTAACCTCATCTTTTCGGAGCCATAGTTCATAGCCCAGAAATTTGCGGCCAAACGCGCTGGCCACCGCACTTTTCGATTCGTTGATCTTCAGGTGCAGCTTGTCGTAGCGGCGTTTGAGCAGTGCCATCACTCGCTCACCGGCTTTCTGGCTGCGCACGTACACGTTGCAGTCATCGGCATAGCGGGCAAAGCGGTGGCCCCGTCGTTCCAGCTCACGATCCACCTCGTCTAGAAGCACGTTGGCCAGGAGCGGCGACAGCGGACCGCCTTGCGGCGTGCCCTCGGCGCGTTCGACCACCACGCCGCCATCCATGATCCCGGCGTTCAGGTAGGCGCGTACCAGCCGGATCACTCCGGCGTCGTTCACACGTTTCCTTAGACGCTCGATCAGGATGTCATGGTTGACCCGATCAAAGAACTTCGACAGATCGACGTCGACCACGATGCGGTAGCCGTCCTGCACATGCTGCTGCGCTGCCAGCACGGCATCACGCGCACGACGACCGGGCCGGAACCCGTGGCTGTGTTCACTAAAAGTAGGATCGATCAGCAGTTGCAGCACTTGCAGCAGTGCCTGCTGAATCAGACGGTCGGTCACGGTGGGAATCCCCAACTCCCGCTCGCTCCCATCCGGCTTCGGAATGCCGACGCGCCGCACCGGCATGGGCCGGTACGTGCCTTCCATCAGTTGCTGCCGGATGGTCGGCCAAGCGTGCTTCAGGTGTTGTCCGGTCTGGGCAATGTCCAGTCCATCGACACCGGCGGCTCCCTTGTTCGCCTTCACGCGTTTCCACGCGCGTTGCATGTTCTCCCTCGCGAGGACTTGCGCGAGCACGCCTCGCCCTGCGCCTTCCGGTCCGTGGCGCGGGGATCGTGCTTCATCGCTGGTCACTTCGGGCGAGGCTTCACCCCGCTTTTCCGCGACCCGCCCCGCTGACGCGGGCGTCTGATGCAGTGCACGATTCATCGTCACGTCGTTGGACGCTCCTTCTCGTTCGGCCCTTCGCCCGAGATGCGGCTACTACGGCCTCTGCTGACTTCTCGCTCCGGCGCAAGCCGTCGCCCTTTCAGGCACGAGGCGAGATCTCCCCAGGTAAGAACGCACTCCTTCCCTGCACAACCGCCGGATTTACGCCACTTCGCCTTGACCACGAGAGCTTCGCGGTTTCATGCCCGCTCGCCCTGCTCGGCAGCGCCTTATATCCGATTCTTGTTCATCGGCTCACAGTTTCGCTCCACGCTTCCTCTCCACGGTCGGTCACCCTTCCGCAGTTGCGCTTCGCTTCGCTCGCTGTGGTCAGCTTGCGGGAGGACTTGCACCTCCAAGAATGCGCCCATGCTGGGCGCACATGAAAAA
>NZ_JANUGV010000002.1 GCF_024753215.1 Massilia solisilvae | reverse complement strand
AGGTGACCTGGAAGGCTCAAGGGCTGGCAACTGTAGATAGGGCAATGGGCATCGGCGCAATCCCGTTCAACGATAAATTTATGGTGACACAGTTCAACCGTTTCCACTCCTTGGACGGAGTCGACTGGCGCGATAAGTCTGGATTAGCAGCGTTGCCGATAGGTTCGGCCATCTCGACCAAGAGCTCAATAGCTGGAGCAACAGAACGTCACGAACACATCGTTAGCGAAGAGACAATTCCGCGTGTTATCGGTTCAATGGCAATACAGTTACACGACGGAATTTGGCTGTACGCGCCGCAAGGCTTTAGTCCAGAGGCGGCGCCGGTCATCATCAATAATTCCTCCTGGTCCTGGCACGAACTCAGCAAGCGGGCGACATTCGCTGGTGCACGGGCTTATGTGGGCAGCCTTTTCCCCGTAACAGACACAGAAGCACAAGAGGTGGGCCAGGCGCTGTTCGACCGCCACATTGCACAGCAGCTTCCTAAGGCGCTTTGGGCAGCCCAACGGGACATTTATGCCCCGTCTGCACGACGGCCGTATGTCATGATTGGATTACCGTTCGTTGCGATTCCTAGAAATACGGCGGACTCGTTATCATTTTTGAGACGGGCGTATATCGACGCAATCGAGCATTGGTCCGCCAAGGCGAAACTATCTCCTCATGAAGAAATTTGGAGCAATGCCGACCGTTTTTCACGTTTCCTCATGGAAGATATGATGGAGTTCCAGCGGAAACTGACACCTCGAAGACCTGGACGCGGCGTGGCGTGACTTCGGCAATACGTACGCCATATGGGTCACTGTCCGAGGAAACTGAGTCGTCTGAGGACGACTCATCATGTTTCGTAACCGTGGGCCCGACGATGTGCGGCCAAGTAGGGAATGTGCTGCCGGTTTGTAAACCGCAACGTTGAGTGCATTGTGAGGCCAACGCTAGCAAGGTCGTCATGACTTAACGAGTTCGTCAAAAGACGACCATCATCTGCAAATGAAATCAGCCCTCTATCGAAAAGCCTATCGACTGAGGCAGCGAGGAGGAGGCCATTGTGAGGGTCAAGTCGCTCCGCATTCGTGCTTTGCGACCAAGGTTTCGCGTGCGAAGCAATAAGAGCGCACAGGACCGAGCAGTTCGTCACAGCACATTGATAGCCCCATAACTCCAACAACCTTTGGCGATAGGTCCCCTGCCCCACCCTCGCATTAACAAGGGATTGCCTTTCCGTTGCGGTCAAAGAGATGCAAAGCGGGTCGGAGTCTATCTCCGAGACGGCCTCGAGTTGGCCAAATGCCGAGCGCGTGTCATTCCCATCAATGTTGTCACATCCGTCCTCAGCGACCTTCGACGCATCCCTACTCCTGCTGACGACTACCGTTGGGACTCTGCTCCCAATCGTTCCTGCCGATGTCGGTGTGCATGTTAAGTCGCTTTCGCCCGCCAGGCCCGGCAAATGCGCATCCGGCTGAATCAGAGCACCGTTAGCTAAATGCCGGAGTTCTGGCGAAAGCCAATAGCTCGAAATCGCTAACTTGCCAAGTCCGACAGAACCATGACGTTTTTTCCCTAACTTACCGTCGGTAGTCGCCCGTACAAGCCAGCCGTCATGTACAACGCGGCGTACGACTTCCTGTATATCTGTCGTATAAACGCCGCCGCCGTTGCGGTCAGGGTTCTTCGCAGTTGATAACGCGAACCCGTATCGCCCGGTCTGTTTTTGTGACTTCATGAACGGGAAGAGCACTTCTCCATTCGCCGCAATGAGCGCAAATCGCCGGTCCAACGTCATGCCGCTTCCTTAGCCAGTTTGATTTTGAGCTGACTTGCCACGGTCAGTGACATCAGCGACGGGGGTGTAAGGGCTCGGTCTGCGCCATTCAACACTTGAAGGAAACACCGAAAGCCTCCCACGCTACTGTGCACGAAGAAATATCGGACAGCAACACACAATCAAGAGCTCGCACCGGGAGCGCCGGATATAAGTGTGGCCTCAGGTCGCCCCACTTGTCGCAGTGTCCGCGCGCTCGTTCGCTTCACCTTCCAGTACCCGTTGATGGTGCTAAAGTGATTTTGAAGAACGAAAGTTACAGCGAATTTTCTTACACTACATGCGCGCGAGACGTATCACCATCTTGCTTCCCGTGAGAAACGGTATCGCTTGAATTGGGGTACTACCCGGGTACTGAACTACCTCAACTGTTGGGGAGCGCCTAATGGAAAACTGAAGGCACCCGCTAACCCGTTGATTTTATTGGCCTGCCCAGCTGGGTTCGAACCAGCGACCCTCAGCTTAGAAGGCTGATGCTCTATCCAACTGAGCTATGGGCAGACGATGCGCGGCGCTGGCCGCGTGGATGCAAAAACGGGCCGTCCTCGGACAGCCCGCTTTCTTGAAACGGTGGTCGGAGTACAAGGATTCGAACCTTGGACCCCCTGCTCCCAAAGCAGGTGCGCTACCGGGCTGCGCTACACTCCGATTGAAACGATCATACCGCGTCGGGTATGGCGCGTCAATGTAACCAAAAAGCTGTTCAGGCCGCCAGCTTGTCGGCGATCCGCTTGGCCATGCTCTCCGCCAGCGACGCGCTCTTGGCCTCGACCATCACGCGGATCAGCGGCTCCGTGCCAGACGGGCGGATCAGCACCCGGCCGGCATCGCCCAGCTCGCGCTCGACCGCTTCCTTCTCGGCCACCACGGCCGAGTCGCGCGTCCAGTCGAAGCCCGGCGTGACCCGTTTGTTGATCAGCGTTTGCGGATACAGCTTGAGGTCGGCGCAGCACTCGGCCAGGCTCTTGTTGGCGCGCTTGAGCGCCGACAGCACTTGCAGCGCCGAGATGATGCCGTCGCCGGTCGTGTGCTTGTCGAGCGCCAGCAGGTGGCCCGAGCCCTCGCCGCCGAACAGCCAGCCGCGCTCCTGCATCACCTCGAGCACGTAGCGGTCGCCCACCTTGGCGCGCGCAAAACCGATGCCCAGCTCCTTGAACGCCACTTCCAGCGCCATGTTGGTCATGAGCGTGCCGACCGCGCCCGCCACCGGGCCCACCGCCAGCCGGTCGCGCACCATCACGTACAGCAGCTCGTCGCCGTTGTACAGGCGCCCGCTCGCGTCGCACATGATCAGGCGGTCGGCGTCGCCGTCCAGCGCGATCCCCAGATCAGCCTTGTGCTCGACCACCGCCTCCGACATCGCCTTCGGTGCAGTCGCGCCCACGCCCGCGTTGATGTTGAATCCGTCCGGCTTGGCGCCGATCGCCACCACTTCCGCGCCCAGCTCGTGGAACACGTGCGGTGCGATGTCATAGGCGGCGCCGTTGGCGCAGTCCACCACGATCTTCAGCCCGCGCAGGTCGAGCTCGTTCGGGAACGTGCTCTTGCAAAATTCGATGTAGCGGCCGCCGGCATCGCGCAGGCGCGTCGCGCGGCCCAGCTTGTCGGACGGCACGCAGCCCATCGGCCGGTCGATCGCCTGCTCGATTTCCAGTTCCACCGCGTCCGGCAGCTTGGTTCCCAGTTCCGAGAAGAACTTGATGCCGTTGTCCTGGAACGGGTTGTGCGAGGCCGAGATCACCACGCCTGCCTGCAGCCGCAGCGCGCGCGTCAGGTAGGCAATCGCCGGCGTGGGCATCGGGCCGGCCAGCATCACGTCCACGCCGGCGGCGGAAAAGCCGGCCTCCAGCGCCGCCTCCAGCATATAGCCGGAAATGCGGGTGTCCTTGCCGATCAGGACCACCGGGCGGCCACTGGCCGAGGTCGTGCCCTTTGCCAGCACCGTGCCGGCCGCGTAGCCAAGCCGCATGACGAAGTCTGGCGTAATGGGCGACTGGCCCACGAGGCCGCGAACGCCATCCGTACCGAAATATTTGCGAGCCATTTGTTCTCTTTTATTTGTTCAGTTAGTCGGCGGTCGCCGCCTGCCATACCTTGAGCGCGTCGACCGTTTCTGCAACATCGTGCACTCGGACAATTCTAGCGCCATGCGCTACGGCAGCCAATGCCGCACACAAACTTCCTGCAAGACGTTTCTCTACAGAACGACCCGTTACCGCACCAATCATCGACTTGCGCGACAGGCCTGCCAGCACGGGCAGGCCGAGCTCATCGCGAATGCGCCCGAGGTGGCGCAGCAGTGCGTAGTTGTGCTCGACCGTCTTGCCAAACCCAAAGCCGGGATCGACGCAGATCCGCTCACGGTCGATGCCGGCGGCCACCATCGCGTCCACCCGCTCGCGCAGGAAATCGATCACCTCACGCACTACGTCGGTATAGACCGGCTTTTCCTGCATCTGTTGCGGAGTTCCCTGCATGTGCATGACGCACAGCCCGCAGTCGCTGTCGGCCACCGCCTCGATCGCGCCCGGGGCCCGGAACGCGTTGATGTCGTTGATCATGTCGGCGCCCGCGATGATGGCCTCGCGCATGACCTCGGGCTTGCAGGTGTCCACCGACAAAGGCTTTTCCAATCCCTTGAGCGCGTACAGCGCCGGCATTACGCGCCGCAGCTCCTCCTCGACCGGCACGCTGGGCGAGCCGGGCCGGGTCGATTCGCCGCCCACGTCGATCATGTCCACGCCGTCAAGCACCATCTGCTCGGCGCGCTCGACCGCGAACTCGAGCGACGGGTAGCTGCCGCCATCGGAAAAGGAATCGGGGGTGACGTTCAGGATGCCCATCACCAGGGTCCGCTTGTCGAGGTTGAAATCGAAGCGGCCGCATTGAAGAAATTGACGCATGTGAGTAAATCCAGGTCGTTAACAAGCGAAAGGCACCCGCTTGGGTGCCTTTCAGGGCAAGGTTCAGGAAATCAGGCGTGTGCCGTCTGGTTCTGCGCCACGCCGCCATCGCGGTCGCCCGGGGGCGTGCGCTTGGTCAGCAGGCCCGTTTTCGGCGGGCGCGGTTCGTGGCCGGCCATGATGTCGTTGATCTGCTCGGCATCAATGGTTTCCCACTCGAGCAGCGCCTTGGTCATCATTTCGACCTTGTCGCGGTTCTCTTCGAGCAGGCGGCGCGCCAGCGCGTACTGCTGGTCGAGGATGGCGCGGATCTCGGCGTCCACCTTCTGCTGGGTCGCCTCGGAGATGGTCTTGGTCGAGCCGCCGAAGAAGCCTTCGTTGGCGTCGTCCTCGTACACCATCACGCCCATGCTCTCGCTCATGCCGAAGCGCGTGACCATCGAGCGCGCCAGCTTGGTGGCACGCGAGAAGTCGTTCGACGCGCCGGTGGACATCTGGCCGACGAAGATCTCTTCGGCGATGCGGCCACCGAACAGGATCGAGATCTCTTCCAGCATCTTGTCCTTGTAGCCCGACAGACTGTCATGCTCCGGCAGCTGCCAGGTCAGGCCCAGCGCATAGCCGCGCGGCATGATCGTCACCTTGTGCACCGGGTCGGCCTTCGGCAGCAGCTTGGCGATCACCGCGTGGCCCGACTCGTGGTAGGCCGTGTTGCGGCGCTCTTCCTCGCGCATGACCATCGACTTGCGCTCCGGACCCATGAAAATCTTGTCCTTGGCGTCTTCGAAGTCGCTCATCTCGACCAGGCGCTTGCTGCGGCGTGCCGCGAACAGCGCAGCCTCGTTGACCAGGTTGGCCAGGTCGGCGCCCGAAAAGCCCGGGGTGCCGCGCGCCAGAATGTCGGCCTTGACGTCGGTGGCGATCGGCACCTTGCGCATATGCACGTTCAGGATTTGCTCGCGGCCGCGGATGTCCGGCAGGCCCACCATCACCTGGCGGTCGAAGCGGCCCGGGCGCAGCAGCGCCTTGTCCAGCACGTCGGCACGGTTGGTCGCGGCGATCACGATCACGCCCGACGACGCCTCGAAGCCGTCCATTTCCACCAGCAGCTGGTTCAGGGTCTGCTCGCGCTCGTCGTTGCCGCCGCCCATGCCGGCGCCACGATGGCGGCCGACCGCGTCGATCTCGTCGATGAAGATGATGCACGGCGAATGCTTCTTGGCGTTCTCGAACATGTCGCGCACACGGGATGCGCCCACGCCGACGAACATTTCAACGAAGTCCGAACCCGAGATCGAGAAGAACGGCACCTTGGCTTCACCCGCGATGGCACGCGCCAGCAGGGTCTTGCCGGTACCCGGGGGGCCCACCATCAGCACGCCGCGCGGGATGCGGCCGCCCAATTTCTGGAACTTGGTCGGGTCCTTCAGGAAGTCGACGATCTCGCCCACTTCTTCCTTCGCCTCGTCGCAACCGGCGACGTCGGCAAAGGTGACGGTATTGTTGGTCTCGTCCATCATGCGCGCCTTGCTCTTGCCGAACGAGAACGCGCCGCCCTTGCCCCCGCCCTGCATCTGGCGCATGAAGAACACCCACACGCCGATGAGCAGCAGCATCGGGAACCAGGAAATGAACACTTGCTGCAGGAACGACGGCTCCTCGGGCGGCTTGACGTCGAAGTGCACGTTGTTGTCGCGCAGGTCGCCGATCAGCCCGCGATCGAGCATGGTGGCGGTCGAACGCACCTTGCTGTCGTCGGTCCGGGTGGCCGTGATGTTGGAACCCTCGATGACAACGTCCTTGATGCGCTTTGCCTTCACGTCATCGAGCAGTTCGGAATAAGCAATGGTCTTGCTCCCGCCTGCGACGCTGTGGTTGTCGAACTGCTTGAACAGCATGAACAACAGCAGCGCGACGACCACCCAGATGGCGGACTTGGAAAACATATTATTCACGAAAACTCCTCCGATGCGGCACGCATCTTGACAGATTTTAGAATGCCGATTTTACCCGCAATAACCAGGCCGTGCCACGCAGCACTACAGGACGCTGCCGAAATACCACTTTTATAGCATTTCGCAGCGACCAGCAGGCGATTTTTCACGACTTTACAGGCCTCTCGCGAGTGATGTGCGGTTGCGGACTCAAATATCAAGGGCCGAATCATCCGTTTCGTCACTTTTCTGCTGGGCGGGATGCTTGAGCCCGCGGCCCAGCAGGAAGATTTCCGACGACTTGTCGCGGCTGGCCTTGGGCTTGACCTGCTTTACGGTCCGGAACTCGTCGCGGAACTTCTCCAGGATCTGGGTAAAGCCCATGTCCTTGAAGCACTTCACCAACAATGCGCCAGATGGCTTCAGGTGGAGTTGAGAGAACTCAATCGCCAAATCGATCAGGTGCTCCATGCGCGCTGCATCGGCGGCCGGGATGCCTGACAGGTTCGGCGCCATGTCCGACAGCACCAGGTCGGCTTTGCGGCCGGCCAGCACCTCGTCCAGCTGGGCCAGGATGTCTTCCTCACGGAAGTCACCTTGTATAAAATGCATGTCCGCGATCGGTTCCATCGGCAGGATGTCCAGCCCGATCATCGTGCCGTGGATGCCGCCCCCCTCTTTGCCCGCCAGCTTGCGGCGGGTGTACTGGCCCCAGCTGCCGGGGGTGCAGCCAAGGTCGACGATGACCTGGCCAGGCTTGATCAGCTTTTCCGCCTCGTCGATTTCCTTGAGCTTGTAGGCGGCACGTGCGCGGTAGCCCTCTTTCTGCGCCAGTTTCACGTACGGATCATTAATGTGGTCGTGCAACCAGTTTTTGTTTAATTTGTTCTTGGCCATTCGCGTAGAATACTGCTTTTAAAGGATCATCCAAAAGAATTACATTATGCTTACACTGACTCCCGCCGAACGCAGCGCGCTGCGCGCCGAAGCCCACGGTCTCAATCCGGTGGTCATGATCGGCGAAGCCGGCCTGACCCCGGCCGTGATGAAAGAGATCGCCAAGAGCCTGGACGCGCACGGCCTGATCAAGGTGCGCGTGTTCGGCGACGACCGCGAAGAGCGCATTGCGATCTACGAGCAGATCTGCGCCGAGCTTGACGCGGCCCCGGTGCAGCACATCGGCAAGCTGCTGGTCCTGTACCGCCCCAAGAAGGAAGCCGAGAAAGAACGCAGCAGCGCCGGCAAGGGCATGCGCATGGTTACCATCGTCAAGCCGAGCCCCAGCGGCCGGACCAAGCCGACGGTCAAGAAGGTTTTGCTCAAGGGGAACGAACGGGTCACGGCGGGCGGCAACATCAAGCGCGCCAAACCGCGCCAGGCCAGTACCAAGAAGGGCGCACTGAACAAGTGATCGAAAGCCGGGGCCAGTCCCCGGTTTTTTGTTGGCGTTTCCCGTAGGGTGGGCAGCTTGCTGCCCACGCGTCCAGCCAAAGCAGGCATTGCCGTAGCGCGTCGGTCATTTGTACGCGTGGGCAGACGAGCTGCCCACCCTACGATCAGCGGCTTTTCAGCACCAGCACCGCGCCCAGCAGGCTCTCCACCATGTGCAACACCTGCGACACCCCGTGCATGGCCGCAAATTGCGTCCAGTACGGCGACGCCCTCACCCCGGCCGGCCCGGCGGCCTCGCGCATGCGCGCCATCGCCGGTTGCAGCCCCAGGTAGATCACCAGCGCGCACGCCAGCATCACCACCACCACGATCACCAGCGCACGCTTGCGCTTTGCGTCCAGGTCCTGCGCAAACCGCGCCAGCACCAGCAGCACCAGCGCGCACGCCATGGCCAGCCACGCCTGCCGCTCCAGCAGCGCCCCGACGATCTCGCCAGCCTGCGTGGACGGCAGCATGCGAAACACCGTGGGCGCCGCCACGTAGCCAAGCGCCCACAGGCTGCCTGCCCACAGCACCGCCACCAGCAGGCGCGCACCGCGCAGCACCGCGGCCCGTTCCATGATCAGATGTAGCGAACTTCCAGGATTTCGTACTCGCGCGGGCCCGACGGCGCCTGCACCTCGACCACGTCGCCGGCGTACTTGCCGATCAGCGCGCGCGCGATCGGCGAGGTCACCGAGATCTTGTTCAGCTTGAGGTCCGCTTCATCCACGCCCACGATCTGGTAGGTCACCTTCTGGCCATTTTCCAGGTCTTCCAGGTCCACGGTCGAAGCGAACACCACGCGGCCTTCGGCGTCCAGCGTGGCCGGGTCGATCACCTGGGCGCTGGAGAGCTTGTTTTCCAGTTCCATGATGCGCCCCTCGATGAAGGCCTGGCGCTCCTTGGCCGCGTCGTATTCCGCATTCTCGGACAGGTCGCCGTGCGAGCGCGCCTCGGCGATCGCCTCGATCACCTTCTTGCGTTCCTGCGTTTTCAGCTGGTGCAGTTCGTCCTTCAGGAGCTGGGCGCCAAATTTGGTCAGTGGAACCGTTGTGTTCATATTTAATGTACTTCTAGCGTTTGTTTGTGGACGTACCAAGCGAAAACCACAGAGGCGCACGGCTTGGGCCGCACGAGCTCTGTGGTTTTACGGGTACTGCTTGGTGCTTAGTTTAAGGCCTTATGGAGACCTTGTAAATCGTAGACGCGCAACTGGTCCAGGCAGCGCATGCCCTGGATCGCCGCCTCCGCGCCCGCGATCGTGGTATAGGTCACCACGCGCGCCTGCAGCGCCGAGGTACGGATCGTGCGCGAGTCCGCGATGGCGCTGCGCTTTTCCTCGACCGTGTTGACCACCATTGCGATCTCGTGGTTCTTGATCATGTCCACGATGTGCGGGCGGCCCTCGATCACCTTGTTGACCGCGGTGACCGGAATGCCGGCCGCCTGGATCACGGCCGCGGTGCCCTTGGTGGCCACCAGCGTGAAGCCCAGCTCGGCCAGGTCGCGCGCCACCTGCACGGTGCGCGGCTTGTCCGATGCCTTCACCGACAGGAACACTTTGCCCGACTCCGGCATCTGGATGCCTGCGCCCAGCTGCGACTTCACAAAAGCCTCGCCGAAGGTCGCGCCCACGCCCATCACCTCGCCGGTGGACTTCATCTCCGGCCCGAGGATGGTGTCCACGCCCGGGAACTTCACGAACGGGAATACGGCTTCCTTCACGCTGAAGAACGGCGGCACCACTTCGCGGGTCACGCCCTGCTGCGCCAGCGACTGTCCCACCATGCAGCGCGCCGCGATCTTGGCCAGCTGCAGGCCGGTGGCCTTGGACACGAACGGCACGGTCCGCGATGCGCGCGGATTCACCTCCAGCACGTACACGGTATCCTGCATCTTGCCGTCCACTTCCTGGCGCTGGATCGCGAACTGCACATTCATCAGGCCCACCACGTTCAGGCCCTTGGCCATCAGCGAGGTCTGGCGCTTCAGTTCATCGATGGTCTCCTGGGCCAGCGAATACGGCGGCAGCGAGCAGGCCGAGTCGCCCGAGTGCACGCCGGCCTGTTCGATGTGTTCCATCACGCCGCCGATGAAGGTGGTCTGGCCGTCCGAGATGCAGTCCACGTCGCATTCGATCGCGTCGTTCAGGAAGCGGTCCAGCAGCACCGGCGAGTCGTTCGACACCTTGACCGCTTCGCGCATGTAGCGCTCCAGGTCGCGCTGCTCGTGCACGATCTCCATCGCGCGGCCGCCCAGCACGTACGACGGGCGCACCACCAGCGGGTAGCCGATCTCGGTGGCCAGCGCCAGCGCCTCGGCTTCAGTGCGCGCGGTGCGGTTCGGCGGCTGGCGCAGGCCCAGCTCGTGCAGCAGCTTCTGGAAGCGCTCGCGGTCTTCGGCCGCGTCGATCATGTCCGGCGAGGTGCCGATGATGGGCACGCCGTTGGCCTCCAGGTCGAGCGCGAGCTTGAGCGGGGTCTGGCCGCCATACTGCACGATCACGCCTTCCGGCTTTTCCAGCTCCACGATCTCGAGCACGTCTTCCAGCGTCAGCGATTCGAAATAGAGGCGGTCCGAGGTGTCGTAGTCGGTCGACACGGTCTCCGGATTGCAGTTGACCATGATGGTCTCGTAGCCGTCCTCGCGCATCGCCAGCGCCGCGTGCACGCAGCAGTAGTCGAACTCGATGCCCTGGCCGATCCGGTTCGGGCCGCCGCCCAGCACCATGATCTTCTTCTTGTCGGTCGGGTTGGACTCGCACTCCTCGTCGTAGGTCGAGTACATGTACGCGGTGTTGGTCGCAAATTCGGCGGCGCAGGTGTCCACGCGCTTGTACACCGGGCGGATGCCCAGCGCATGGCGGCGCTTGCGCACTTCGTCCTGCGTCACGTGCAGCAGGAACGCCAGGCGGCGATCCGAGAAGCCTTTTTGCTTGAGCTTGTACAGCGTGGTCTTGTCCAGGTTTTCCAGCTTCTGGTGATCCAGCCACAGCTCCAGGTCCACGATCTCCTTGATCTGCACCAGGAACCACGGGTCGATCTTGGTCAGCGCGTGCACTTCTTCCAGCGTGAAGCCCTGCGCGAACGCGTCGCCCACGTACCAGATGCGCTCCGGACCCGGCTCGCCCAGTTCCTCTTCGATGACCTCGCGGTCACGGGTCTTCTCGTTCAGGCCATCCACGCCCACTTCCAGGCCGCGCAGCGCTTTCTGGAACGACTCCTGGAAGGTGCGGCCGATCGCCATCACCTCGCCCACCGATTTCATCTGGGTGGTCAGGTGCTTGTCCGCTGCCGGGAACTTCTCGAACGTAAAACGCGGCACCTTGGTCACCACGTAGTCGATCGACGGCTCGAACGAAGCCGGGGTCGCGCCGCCGGTGATCTCGTTGCGCAGCTCATCCAGCGTAAAGCCGACCGCCAGCTTGGCCGCCACCTTGGCGATCGGGAAGCCGGTCGCCTTCGATGCCAGCGCCGACGAACGCGACACGCGCGGGTTCATCTCGATCACGATCATGCGGCCGTCGGCCGGGTTGATCGAGAACTGCACGTTCGAGCCGCCGGTGTCCACGCCGATCTCGCGCAGCACCGCGAGCGACGCGTTACGCATGATCTGGTATTCCTTGTCCGTCAGCGTTTGTGCCGGGGCCACGGTGATCGAGTCGCCGGTGTGCACGCCCATCGGGTCCAGGTTCTCGATCGAGCACACGATGATGCAGTTGTCCTTCTTGTCGCGGACCACTTCCATCTCGTACTCCTTCCAGCCGATCAGCGATTCCTCGATCAGCAGTTCGGAGGTCGGCGACGCTTCCAGGCCGCGCTTGCAGATGGCCTCGAATTCCTCTTCGTTGTAGGCGATGCCGCCGCCGGTGCCGCCCATCGTGAACGACGGGCGGATGATGACCGGGAAGCCCAGCTCGCGCTGCACTGCGCGCGACTCGTCCATCGAGTGCGCGATGCCCGAGCGTGCCGAACCCAGGCCGATCTTGGTCATCGCTGCCTTGAACTTGGCACGGTCCTCGGCCTTGTCGATCGCTTCCGGCGTGGCGCCGATTAGCTCGACCTTGTACTTGTCCAGCACGCCGTTGCGGTGCAGGTCCAGCGCGCAGTTCAGCGCGGTCTGGCCGCCCATCGTCGGCAGGATCGCGTCGGGGCGCTCCTTCTCGATGATCTTCTCGACCACCTTCCACGTGATCGGCTCGATGTAGGTCACGTCGGCCATCTCGGGGTCGGTCATGATGGTCGCCGGGTTCGAGTTGACCAGGATGACCTTGTAACCCTCTTCGCGCAGGGCCTTGCAGGCCTGCGCGCCGGAGTAGTCGAACTCACAGGCCTGGCCGATGATGATCGGGCCAGCGCCGATGATCAGGATGCTTTTGATGTCACTACGTTTTGGCATTACTTTTTCTCCACGGCGGCTTGCATCAGGCTGATGAAGCGATCAAACAGGTAGGCAACGTCGTGCGGGCCCGGCGAGGCTTCCGGGTGGCCCTGGAAGCAGAACGCCGGCTTGTCGGTACGGGCAAAGCCCTGCAGCGAGCCGTCGAACAGCGACACGTGGGTCACGCGGCAGTTGGACGGCAGCGTTTGCGCATCCACCGCAAAGCCGTGGTTCTGCGAGGTGATCATGACCTGCTTGCTATCCAGGTCCTGTACCGGGTGGTTGGCGCCATGGTGGCCAAACTTCATCTTGAGCGTCTTCGCGCCGGATGCCAGTGCCATGATCTGGTGGCCAAGGCAGATGCCGAAGGTCGGGATGCCGGTCTCGATCAGCTCGCGCACCGCTTCGATCGCGTAATCGCATGCAGCCGGGTCGCCGGGGCCGTTGGCCAGGAAGATGCCGTCCGGGTTGAGCGCCAGCGCTTCAGCCGCAGAGGTCTGCGCCGGCAGCACCGTGATGCGGCAGCCGCGCTCGGCCAGCATGCGCAGGATGTTGTACTTCACGCCGTAGTCGAATGCGACCACGTGGAATTTCGGGTTCTCCTGCTTGCCGTAGCCGCGGCCCAGCTTCCACTCGGTCTGGTCGAATTCATACGGCGTTTTGGTGGACACGACCTTGGCCAGGTCCATGCCGTTCAGGCCCGGGAAGGAGCGCGCCAGTTCCAGCGCCAGCGCCGGCTGCGGCTCCGAACCCTGGGTGCCGACCAGGATCGCACCGCTCTGGGCACCCTTTTCGCGCAGGATGCGGGTGAGCTTGCGGGTATCGATGCCGGCGATGGCCACGACGTTCTCGGCCTTCAGGTAGTCCGACAGCGTTTGGGTCGAACGGAAGTTCGATGCCAGCAGCGGCAGGTCGCGGATGATCAGGCCGGCCGCGTGCACCTTCGACGCTTCCACGTCTTCCGGATTGACGCCGACGTTGCCGATGTGCGGATAGGTCAGCGTGACGATCTGGCGCGAGTAGCTGGGGTCGGTCAGAATCTCCTGATAACCCGTCATCGCGGTGTTGAAGACGACTTCACCGGTGGTGTGGCCGGCAGCGCCGATCGAATATCCTTTGAAAATCGTGCCGTCGGCAAGAGCCAGGATGGCGGGGACGGCTGGGCCAGAAAAAAATGGCGGCAAGGGTAACTCCCTAATAAAGTTACCGTAGCGGCGCCACGTGTGAACGACATTCGGACAAGATATCCGCTTTAGTTATCGCGGATTGAAACGTCATTCACGGTGAAGAGAGGCGGTGTAGGCGCTACGGCAGGTGTATTGATGGCTAAACCCTGAAATTATATCCCAGGGACACCTGTCCGGCAATCGAGCGCCGACTAAATCGAGGAGTTTTTAGCTGTACATGCACGCGAAGCGAATGACATTTCACCAGACCATTCACGGCAGCAATAACTGATGAGCTATCCACGTCGTCCCGGCGAACGCCGGGACCCATGCTGAGTGAACCAAGGAGGAGACAGCACGTTACCGCACAGGGTCCATGCAGCCCGGCAATCCGCCGGGATGACGTTCGACAGGGACGGAAAGAACGAGAGATAACGCTGTTCAGGCAGCCAGGCCAAGCGCTGCGATGCCAGCCTTGGCAATCTGCGCATCTTCGGCCGATTTCACGCCGGAGACGCCCACCGCCCCGACCACATGGCCATCGACCACGATCGGCACGCCACCCTCGAGCATGCCCTCGATCTCGGGCGCGGTCATGAACGAATAGCGGCCGTTGTTGATCAGCTCTTCGTAGATCCTGGACTCGCGCTTGCCCAGCGCCGCGGTCTTGGCCTTGGCCGGCGCAATGTACGCGGAAACCGGCGCCACCCCGTCCAGGCGTTGCAGCCACAGCAGGTGCCCGCCGTCGTCCACGATCGAGATCACCACTTTCCAGTTGTTGCGGTTGGCCTCGTCTTCGGCTGCCGCCGCGATCTTCTTCACGTCGTCCAGGGTCAGGACAGGTTTCATTTGCATGGATTGCATCCTCAGGTTGGGTTAAGACTGCTGCTTGGCCTTGAGCTTGGCCTTGATTTGCGGGAGCGCGGCGGCGGCGGCCTGCTCCCCGGCCAGGATGGCCAGGTTGCGGCCGTTAAAGTCGCTGCTGCCCATCGTGCCCAGCGGCGGGGTGATCACCACGTCCGCGTCCTTGAGCTCGAAATGGTTCAGGCGCTGGCCCATGATGTTCGCGGTCTGCATCAGCACGTCCAGCGAGCTGTTGGTGGCCTGCCCTTCGGTCGAGCTCGAGATGTTCACGGCAATGATGAAGTCCGCGCCCATCTCGCGCGCAAAGCGCACCGGCACCGGCGCCACCAGCCCGCCGTCCACGTAGGTCCGGTCGCCGATCTTCACCGGCTGGAACACGCCCGGCACCGACGAGGATGCGCGCACGGCCAGCCCCGTGTTGCCGCGCCTGAACAGGATCGGCTGCCCATTCTTCAGGTCGGTGGCCACGCAGCCGAACGGAATCTTGAGCTTTTCGATCGGCGTGCCATGCACGGCCTTGTTCACGTAATTCTGCAGCGCGTCGCCCTTGAGCACGCCGGACGACTTGCTAAAGAACGGAATCGCCCAGTCGGAAATGGTCGCCTCGTCCATCTCCAGCGCGATCTTCTGCAGCTGGAAGCCACTGTAACCGTAAGCGTACAGCGATCCGACCACCGAGCCCGCACTGGTGCCCACCACGATGTCCGGCACGATGCCCTGCGCCTCCAGCGCCTTGATCACGCCGATGTGCGCGAACCCGCGCGCGGCGCCGCCGCCCAGGGCGAGCGCGATCTTGAGCTTGCGAGGCGGGATGGTAACGGCAACGGGAGTGGTGAGCGGGACCTTCGGTTCACTGCCACAGCCGGCCAGCGCCAGGCCGGCCAGGGCGAAAAGAGCGGTACGTCGAGAAAGCATGATTGGTGGCGGGAAAAGTGCAAGCGGGAATTGTACCCCTTTCGCGCACCGGATCGTTGCCGCAGCTTCCTGCCGTAAATACCATGCCCGGCCACAGGTGGAGTAAAGTGTCCTGTCGAAACTTTGGAAAGTAGCAAGAAATGCAAAACAATCAGCGCTTCCGGTCCCTGGGCCTGCTCGTCTCTGGCGCATTGCTGGCGCAAGGGGCACTGGCCGCGGAAACGGCAGCCGGGACGGCGGAACTGCGTGGCTGCGTTCGCGGTCCCGTGCCTGCGGGCCTGAAGGCGGTCGCCATCGCGGTGACCCAGAACCCGCCCGCGCAGCATCCCCTGGCTTTCAACGGCGCCTGCTACACCGCAACCCTGCCCAAGGGAATCTACCTGGTCCGCGCCGACGCGCCCGGCCTGGTGGGCAAGGCCCCGCTGGTTCAACTCGACGCGCCGGCACAACGCGACCTGACGCTGATCCCGGAAAAGGGCTCCAATCCCGCACTGGCCGACCGGCTTGCCGAGCTGGCCCGGGTCGATCAGGAGATGCGGCAGAACCTTGACCCGACCAACCAGGCCGCAATCCAGAAGATGATCGAGGTCGACAAACAGAACCAGAAGGAACTGCGCCGCATCCTCGACACCTACGGCTGGCCCAGCGCGGAACTGGTCGGCTACGCCGGCGCGCACCACGCCTGGCTGTTGACGCAGCACGCGCCCGACCAGGTGATCAAGCGCATGCTGCCGTCGATGAAGGCTGCCGCCGAACATGGCGATCTGTACGCCGGCAACGTCGCGCTGACCATCGACCGCGTACTGGTCAACGAAGGCAAGAAGCAGCTCTACGGCAGCCAGTTCCGCCAGACGCAGTCCGGGGGAATTCAGGTGCAGCCGGTCGAGGACCCCAAGCACCTCGACGAGCGCCGCGCCAAGATGGGAATGGAACCCTTCGCGCAGTACCGCGCCATGGTCCTGCAGGCGAGCCAGGGGCCCAAGCAGCGCTGATCGGTCAAGCGTGCAGCGAGGTGTTCGGCAGGCAGGCGATGAAGGTGCTGCCCTTGCCTGGCTGCGACTCGATCTGCAGGCGCCCGCCATGGCGCGCCAGCACGTGCTTGACGATCGCCAGGCCCAGCCCGGTGCCCTGGGTCTCGCGCGAGCGGCTCTTGTCCACCCGGTAGAAGCGCTCGGTCAGGCGCGCGATGTGCTGCGGGTCGATGCCGATGCCGCTGTCCTGCACCGAAAAGCGCAGGTCGTCGGGCCCACGTTGCCACGACAGCACGATGCGCCCGCCGTTGGGTGAATAGCGCACCGCGTTCGACGCCAGGTTGCCGAATGCGCTGCGCAGTTCGTCCAGGCTGCCCATCACGTCGGGGCCGTCCACGTGCACTTCGATTTCGTGGCGCCCGCCCGACAGCGCCCTCGCCTCCCCGGCCACCGCCTCGACCAAAGCCTTCACGTCCACCTGCTCGCGCTTGAGCGGGTACTCGTCCGACTCCAGCCGCGACAGGGTCAGCATGTCCTCGATCAGCCGCTGCATGCGCTGCGCCTGCTCGGTCATCAGCTTCAGGTGCGACAGGCGCGTGGCCTGGTCCATGCCGGGGTCGGCCAGCGCGATTTCAAGAAAGCCCACCACCACGGTCAGCGGCGTGCGCAGCTCGTGCGAGGCGTTGGCGATGAAGTCGCGCCGCATTGCCTCCACGCGCTCGGCTTCGGTCGCGTCGTGCGTGACGAGGATCTGGCGCCGGCTCTGGAACGGGATTACCCGCACCTCGAGCTTGCGGCCGCGGAAGTGCAGCGTCAGCGGGTGCTCGTAGCGGCCCAGGATGACGTAGTCGATGAATTCGGGTGCGCGCACCAGGTTGGTCACGCGGCGGCCCTTGTCGCGCTCCAGCGTCAGGCCCAGGTGCTTGCCGGCGGCGCGGTTGCACCATTCGAGCTGCAGCACGTCGTCCATGATCGCCACGCCCTCCGGCAGCAGCTGCATCGCCTCGCGAAAGCGCGCCAGCCACTCGGCCAGCTCGGCCTGGTTGCGCTCGTCGTCGCGGCGAATGCGGTACAGGCGCGCGAACACGTCGGTCCACGAGCCCCAGCCGTCCGGCAGCTTGCCGCTGTGCGGGTCGGTGAGCCATTCGTCCAGCTGCTGCAGGTAGGACAGCTGCATCAGCAGCATGCCGACCACGATCAACAGCGCCAGCGCCAGGGCGGAAACGGGGCCGGACATCCACCAGACTACGCCGGCGGCGGCAAATACCAGGGCCACGCGCAGCAGGGCTGGGACCCAGAACAGCAGTTTTGGATTCATTCAATGTTAGCTAATAAACCGTCGTCCCCGCGAAGGCGGGGACCCATGCTGAGCTTGCACTCACGCGTTCCATGGGTTCCCGCCTGCGCGGGAACGACGTGTTTGGGGCACGTCTTATGTTTGTTTTTCGGACAGCATATACCCGACACTGCGGATTGTCTTGATCAGCCCGTCGGCCGGCCCCAGCGCCTTGCGCAGGCGCCCCACGTGCACGTCCACCGTGCGCTCCTCGATCACGGCATGGTCCCCCCACACTTTGTCGAGCAGCTGCCCGCGCGAGAACACGCGCTCGCGGTGAGCCAGCAGGAACTTGAGCAGCTTGTATTCGGCGTTGCCGATCTCGATCGGCTTGCCTTCCACCGTCACGGTGCAGCTGCCCGGTTCCAGCACAACGGGCCCGGCGGACAGCGGCGCGTCGGCCACGTGCGGGCTCTTGCGGCGTAGCAGCGCGCGGGCGCGCGCCAGCAGCTCGCGCGGCGAAAACGGCTTGGTCACGTAATCGTCGGCGCCGGTCTCGAGCCCCGCGATCTTGTCCTCTTCCATGCTCTTTGCGGTGAGCATGATGACCGGGATATCCTTGAAGTCGCGGTCGGCACGGATGCGGCCCAAAAAGCGCAGGCCGCTCTGGTCGGGCAGCATCCAGTCCAGCAGCAGCAGGTCCGGGCGGCGCTGCCCGATCGCGGTCCAGGCCGAGGCGGTGTCGCCCACCGAGGCGACCTCCCAGCCGGCTTCGCGCAGCGAATAGCTCACCAGCTCGACGATCGCCGGCTCGTCCTCGACAATCAGTACGCGGGTCGGCTCGGCCATCAGACTTCGTTCTCGCTCGGCGGTTTGATGGTGTGGCGGATGTCGCGGCCTTCAACGACGTAGATCACGTATTCGGCGATGTTCTTGGCGTGGTCGCCGATGCGCTCGATCGCCTTGGCCACCCACAGCGTGTCCAGCGCCGGCGAGATCGTGCGCGGGTCTTCCATCATGAAGGTGATCAGGTTGCGCAGCACCGAGCGGAACTCGTGGTCGATGACCTCGTCCGCCGCGATCAGCTCCAGCGCCTGCTTGCCGTCCAGGCGCGCGAAGGCGTCCAGCGCGTCGTGCAGCAGGTCGCAGGTGGCGCGCGCGATGGTGCGCATCATGTCGTAGTGGGCAAAGCCGATCGTGCCGCGCGCGTGCAGGCTCTTGGAGGTGCGCGCGATCTTGGTCGCCTCGTCGCCGATGCGCTCCAGGTCGGTGATGACCTTGATGGTCGCCATCACCGTGCGCAAGTCGTTCGCGGCCGGCTGGCGGCGCACGATCAGGTGGCTGCAGGCGTCGTCCAGCTGCACTTCGAGCTGGTTGACGGCGTGGTCGTCGGCCATCACCTTGTCGGCCCGGGCCGGGTCGCCGACCTTGAAGCAGTTGAGCGCTTCCTCGAACTGCGTCTCGACCATGCCGCCCATCTGCAGCACCTTGGAGCGGATCGCTTCCAGCTCCTGGTCGTACTGCTTGGATGAATGAAGCTCGCCTACCATACGTGTGTTCTCCGTCCTGTTTTGGTCAGCCGAAGCGGCCGGTAATATAGTCCTGCGTCTCTTTGCGCGAGGGGTTCATGAACAGCTGGTCGGTCTCGCCGAATTCCACCAGTTCGCCCAGGTACATGTAAGCAGTGTAGTCCGAACAACGCGCTGCCTGTTGCATATTGTGGGTCACGATCGCGATCGTGTAATCCTGCTTGAGCTCGCTGATCAGTTCCTCGATCTTGGCGGTCGAGATCGGGTCCAGCGCCGAGGTCGGTTCGTCGAGCAGCAGCACGTCGGGCTTGACCGCCACGCCGCGCGCGATGCACAGGCGCTGCTGCTGGCCGCCCGACAGCGACAGGCCGCTCTTGTTCAGCTTGTCCTTGACCTCGTCCCACAGCGCGCCCTTCTTCAGCGCCCACTCGACGCGCTCGTCCATCTCGCCCTTGGACAGGTTCTCGTACAGGCGTACGCCAAATGCGATGTTGTCATAAATCGACATCGGGAACGGGGTCGGCTTCTGGAACACCATGCCGACCTTGGCGCGCAGCATGTTCACATCCAGGCCGGGGTCGAGGATGTTGCGGCCCTTGTACACGATGGCGCCCTCGGCGCGCTGGCCCGGGTACAGGTCATACATCCGGTTGAGCGTGCGCAGCAGCGTGGACTTGCCGCAGCCGGACGGGCCAATGAAGGCCGTCACCTGCTTGTCGTGGATGTCGAGGTTGATGTCCTTCAGGCTCTGCGTCTTGCCATAGAAGAAATTCAAGCCGGAAATCTCGATGGTCTTGACCTTCTCCACCGTTTCGGTCGGGGCCTGCATGGTCATGGGCTGGATCATGGAATTCATCGTTCGGGTGTTAGCGCGGCGCCTTCTGGCTGAAGACGGTGCGCGACAAAATGTTAAGCAGCAGTACGCTGAAGGTGATCAGGAGCGAGCCGCCCCAGGCCAGCGTGCGCCAGTCGTCGTACGGGCTCATTGCAAACTGGTAGATCACGGCCGGCAGGCTCGACATCGGCGCGTTCATGTCGGTGCTGAAGAACTGGTTGCCCAGCGCGGTGAACAACAGCGGCGCGGTTTCGCCGGCAATGCGGGCCAGCGCCAGCAGCACGCCGGTGATGATCCCCGCCTTCACCGCCCGCAGGCGCACCATCAGCGCCACCTTCCAGCGCGGCGCGCCCAGCGCGAACGCGGCTTCCAGCAGGCTGTTCGGGACCAGGCGCAGCATGTTGTCGGTGGTGCGCACGACCACCGGAATGGCGATCAGCGACAGCGCGATCGAACCGGCATAGCCGGCAAAGTGCCTGGCGTTGGCCACGTAGAGGGCATAGACGAACAGGCCGATCACGATCGACGGGGCCGACAGCATGATGTCGGTCACGAAGCGCGTCACCTGGGCGAACTTGTTGCGCTCGCCATACTCGGCCAGGTACATGCCGGCCAGGATGCCGACCGGGGTGCTCACCAGCGTGGACAGGCCCACCATCAGCAGCGAGCCGACGATCGAATTGCGCAGGCCGCCGCCTTCGCTGCCCGGCGGGGGAATGTCCTGGGTAAAGAGCGCCGGCGACAGTGCGGCACAGCCCTTGACCAGCAGCGTGGCGAGGATCCAGAGCAAAAAGCCCAGGCCCACGGCCATCGCCAGCACCGACAGCGCGATGCCGATGCGGTGCCCCAGCAGGCGCCGGCGGTACACGGGATTCATGGCGGCAGTCTTCATTTGACGCCTTCCTTGCGGGACATGGCAACCAGCATCAGTTTGGCAGCGGACAACACGATAAAGGTAATGGTGAACAGGATCAGGGCCAGCGCGAACAGCGAGGCCATGTGCAGCGGCGCGGCCTCGCCGAATTCATTGGCCAGGGTCGAAGAAATCGAGGCGCCCGGCCCGAGCAGCGACCACGACAGTTCGTTGGCATTACCGATGACAAAGGTCACGGCCATCGTTTCGCCCAGCGCGCGGCCCAGGCCCAGCATCACGCCGCCCACCACGCCGTTGCGGGTGTAGGGCAGCACGACCTTGCGCACCACTTCCCACTTGGTGCAGCCCAGGCCGTAGGCCGATTCCTTGAGCACGGCCGGCACGATCTCGAACACGTCGCGCATCACCGACGAGATGAAGGGAATGATCATCACCGCCAGGATCACCCCGGCGGTCAGGACGCCCACGCCCATGATCGGCCCCTGGAACAGCGGCCCGATGAAGGGCAGCTTGCCCAGCGTGCTCTTGAGCACCGGTTCCACGTGGTCGGCAAACAGCGGCGCGAACACGAACAGGCCCCACATGCCGTAGATAATGGACGGCACGCCCGCCAGCAGCTCGACCGCGGTACCCAGCGGCCGGCGCAGCCAGGCCGGGCAGATTTCAGTAAGGAACAGCGCGATGCCGAAGCTGACCGGGAAGGCCAGCGCCAGCGCGATGATCGAGGTGGACAGCGTGCCCCAGATCGCGATCAGCGCGCCGAACTGCTCGTTGGTCGGGTCCCAGTCGCTCGACGTGATGAAGCCGGGGCCGAATTTTTCGAAGGCCGGCGCGGCGCCGATGGCCAGCGAGACGATGATCCCGACCAGCACCAGCAGCACCGAGGCCGCGAACAGCCAGGTGATTTTGTGAAAGAAAAAATCCTGGATGCGCTGGTTGCGCATGGTGGTGCGCAGCGCAGCCTGGCTGGCATCGGCCGTGTCCGGCTCTGCCCGCCTGGCGATGGCGACGGTGGATGGCGCGCTCATTGTCCTCTTGACTCGATTGCCGGCAGTAAAGCGCCCGGGAGCGGGCGCCGCCTGCCTTGTTCTTGTTGACTTACCAGATGGCCTTGCCCGAAGCGTCTTTCAGGTTGGCCTTCCATGCGTCGCCCACCAGCTTGGTCACGTTGGCCGGCATCGGCACGTAATCCAGCTCGGTGGCGGCCTGGCCGCCGTGCTTGTAGGCCCAGTCGAAGAACTTGAGCACTTCCTTGCCGCGCGCGGGGTCGGCCTGAACCTTGTGCATCAGGATGTACGAGGCGCCGGTGATCGGCCATGCCGCCTTGCCCGGCTGGTCGGTCAGCACCACGGCCATGCCGGGGGCCTTGGCCCAGTCGGCGTTGGCGGCGGCAGCCTTGAAGGTGTCGTCGTCCGGCTGCACGAACTGGCCGTCGTGGTTCTTCAGCTGGGTGTGCGACATCTTGTTCTTCTTGGCGTAGGCCCACTCGACGTAGCCGATCGAGCCCTTGATGCGCTGCACGTTGGCGGCTACACCCTCGTTGCCCTTGCCGCCCACGCCGGTGGCCCACTTGACCGCGGTGCCGGCGCCGATCTTGCCCTTGAACTCGGGGCTGGACTTGGACAGGTAGTCGGTGAACAGGAACGAGGTGCCCGAACCGTCGGCGCGGTGCACCACGGTGATGTCCTCGTCCGGCAGTTTGACGCCCGGGTTCAGCGCGGCGATGGCCGGCGCGTTCCATTTGGTAAGCTTGCCCAGGTAGATATCGGCCAGCACCGGGCCGGTCAGCTTGAGCTGGCCCGGGGTGACGCCGGGCAGGTTGACGATGGCGACCACACCGCCCATGATGGCCGGGAACTGGAACAGGCCTTCCTTGTTCAGCTCGTCAGCCGCCAGCGGCATGTCGGAGGCGCCGAAATCGACGGTTTTCGCCTTGATCTGCTTGATGCCGGCGCCCGAGCCGACGGATTGGTAGTTCAGGCCGGTTCCGGTGGCCTTTTTGTACAGTTCTGCCCACTTGGCATAGATCGGGAACGGGAAAGTGGCGCCGGCGCCGGTGATGTCGGCGGCCTGGGCGGTTGCGCCGAATGCGGTCGAAGCGGCAACGGCAATCGAAACGAACAGGTGCTTCATGCGCATGACAAGTCCTCTTGGGTTGGTGGCACGGTTCTGATTGCTGTGCAGTGTACCGGCCAAATATGACAAGTTAATGACATGAACAGGATGCGCCCGTCCAGCCGGGCGAGCCGGCGACATCTTGTCCCGATCCCGGATTATTTGCCGCACAATTGAGCAGTCTTGAACGAATCGCGGCCTGGCCGCTCGAACCCACGCACGGAGGAAGCAATGGAACTGATCCTGTGGCGCCACGCCGACGCCGAAGACGGCGACCCCGACCGCCTGCGCGAGCTCACCCCGCTCGGCCACAAGCAGGCGGCGCACCTGGCCGACTGGCTCAACGTGCGCCTGCCCGAGCATTGCCGCATACTTGTCAGTCCTGCAACGCGCACCCAGCAGACGGCCGACAAGCTGGAACGCGATTATGACGTGGCGGAGGCGGTCGGGCCGGGCGCCGACCCGCACGCGGTGCTGCAGGCGGCGCACTGGCCGCACGCGCAAGGCGCGGTGCTGGTGGTGGGACACCAGCCCACCTTGGGCCGGCTCGCATCGAAGCTGCTGTTCGGGCGCGCGCATGACATCGACTTTCCCCGCGGCGCGGTGTGGTGGTTCGAGCAGCGCGACCCGCACGACGACACCACCTTGTGCCTCAAAGCGGTGATGACGCCGGACATGACATTGAAATAGGCCGCGCTGTTCACCTTGCCAATGTGCTCGGCCTTTACCTACGCTGGAAGCGGATCAACCAGATGGAGGGGATGCTCAAAGGCGTTTTCAACTTATGTTCGACGTGATTGGCGTAGCAATGTTGGGCGGCATGGTCGCAATGGTCTTTTACGAACTCTACCAGGATGTCCGTGAACGGCATGAGGGCCTGCATGATCACTATCACGAATAGTGAAGCAACCTGCACGGCGGGTGACAAGCGATGAGAAAAGCGGCGAGGCCATCGACAAGGCGCTCGCCGCTTGCCGTTTGAGCGGCCGCTCAGCGCAGAAAGCGGGTGATGATGGTCGAACTGGCCGCGTCCAGGTTCACAAACTGGAAACCGACCTTGAACTGGCCCTGGCTGAAAATGCAGTACACGGCCTTGGCCCGGGCGGTGACGTGGTTGGGCTTGCCATCGAGCATCACATCGAAGCGGACAGAAGCCCCCTGCCCGGCCTGGACCGGGTCGGCAAAGCCCACACTCATGCCGTCGGTGCCGATGTCGAGGGTACGGCCCTCGACGGTCTGGTTGCCATCGAGCGCGACCATGGCGCGGCTCTTGATGACTTTGCGCTGGGACTTCCTTTGTTCTGGTAACACGGCTTCAAACGGGGCGACAATAATCAGAGGAAATTATACGAAACCGGGACCGTCCCTGCCTTAATCGAGTTCACGCAGTTTGCTGAACGCTTCATCGATCCGCTCGACCGGCACGATGCGCATGCCCTCGATCGGCTGCTTGGGCGCGTTCGACTTCGGGATCAGCGCCATCGAGAAACCGAGCTTGGCCGCCTCGCGCAGGCGCTCCTGGCCGCGCGGGGCGGGCCGGATTTCGCCGGCCAGGCCCACTTCGCCAAACACCACCAGCCCGCGCGGCAGCGGCTTGTTGCGCATCGACGAATGGATCGCCAGCAGCACCGCCAGGTCGGCCGCCGGCTCGGTGATCTTGACCCCGCCCACAGCATTGATGAACACGTCCTGGTCGAACGCGGCCACGCCCGCGTGGCGGTGCAGCACGGCCAGCAGCATGGCCAGCCGGTTCTGCTCCAGGCCCACCGACAGGCGGCGCGCATTGGGCAGGTGGCTGGCATCGACCAGCGCCTGGATCTCGACCAGCAGCGGGCGCGTGCCCTCCTGCGTCACCATCACGCACGAACCGGGCACCTGGCTGTCGTGCTGGGACAGGAACAGCGCGGACGGGTTGGACACGCCCTTCAGGCCCTTTTCGCTCATTGCGAACACGCCCAGCTCATTGACTGCGCCGAAGCGGTTCTTGATCGCCCGCACCAGCCGGAAACTCGACTGGGTGTCGCCCTCGAAGTACAGCACCGTGTCCACGATGTGTTCAAGCACGCGCGGGCCGGCCAGCGCGCCTTCCTTGGTCACGTGGCCCACCAGGATGATCGTCACCCCGCTCTGCTTGGCCACGCGGGTGAGCTGGGCCGCGCATTCGCGCACCTGAGCCACCGAGCCCGGCGCGGAGGTGAGCGCATCCGAGTACAGGGTCTGGATCGAGTCGATCACCGCCACCTCGGGCTTGAGCTCGGCCAGCGTGCCGAGGATCTTTTCAAGCTGGATCTCGGCCTGCAGCTTCAGGTCGCGCGCGTCCACCGCCAGCCGGCGCGCGCGCAGCGCGATCTGGGCGCCGGACTCCTCGCCGCTCACGTACAGCGTCTTGCGCAAGTGCGCGATGTTGGCCAGCGCCTGCAGCAGCAGCGTGGACTTGCCGATGCCGGGGTCGCCGCCGATCAGCACCACGCCGCCCGCCACCAGTCCGCCGCCCAGCACGCGGTCGAATTCCTCGATCCCGGTGCCAAAGCGCGGCACGTCGATCGCCTCGATATCGGCCAGCGACAGCACCGGCGCCGCCTGCGCCAGGCCCTTGTACTGCGACTGCGACATGCGGTTCACGCCAGGCGCTTCGGCCACCGTCTCGACCATGGTGTTCCAGGCCTTGCAGTCGGCGCACTGGCCGGTCCAGCGGCTGGCGGTCGCGCCGCAGTCGCTGCACACAAAGCTGGTGCGCGCCTTAGCCACAGGTGGTGCCCAGGCGGCCCTCGACCACGCGCACGCGCGGCGCCACCGCGCACATCAGCTCATAGCCGATGGTGCCGGCGGCATGGGCCACCTCGTCGATCGGCAGGCCGTCGCCCCACAGGATGACCTTGCTGCCGATACGGGCATTGGCCACCGGCGTCAGGTCCACCGCCATCATGTCCATCGACACCCGGCCCACCAGCGTGGTGCGCACGCCGTCCACCACCACCGGCGTGCCGTGCGGCGCGTGGCGCGGGTAGCCGTCGGCGTAGCCGCAGGCGACCACGCCCACCGTCATCGGGCCGGTGGACTCGAAGCGGCTGCCGTAGCCGACCGTCTCGCCAGCCTGGAGCTGCTGCATGCCGATGATCTCGGAGGTGAGCGTCATGGTCGGCAGCAGGCCGTAGTCGGACGCGCTCTTGCCGCCCGGCGTGCCGCCGTACAGCATGATGCCGGGGCGTACCCAGTCGCTGGGCAGCTCGCCCTCGAGCTCGGCCAGGTGCAGCACCCCGCCCGAATTGGCCAGGCTGCGCTGGCCCGGCAGGCCCTCGGCGCCGACCCGGAAGCGGCGCAGCTGCTCGCGGATCGGCAGGCGCGGGTGCTCCAGTTCGTCGGCATTGGCAAAGTGCGTCATCATCGTGATCGAGCGGATGCCCGGGATAGCGGCCAGGCGCGCGTGCGCCGCCGCGTAAGCCTCGGGACGGAAACCGAGGCGGTTCATCCCGGTGTTCATCTTCAGGTGCACGTCGATCGGACGGTACAGCTTGGTGTACTCGAGCATCTTGATCTGCTCGTAGTTGTGGATCGTCGGGTTCAGGTTGTGCTCGGCGAGCAGCGGAATGTCGGAAGCGTCGAAAAAGCCTTCCAGCAACAGGATCGGCTTGACCCAGCCGAGCTGGCGCAGGCGCACCGCGTTTTCCAGCTCGATCAGCGCCAGGCCGTCGGCGTCGGCAAAGCCGCGCATTCCGCGTTCCAACCCATGGCCATAGGCATTGGCCTTCACCACCGCCCAGATCTTCGACGCCGGCGCACACGCTCGGGCGCGGGCCAGGTTATGTTGCATGGCATCGAGGTGGATGGTGGCGCAAAGCGGGCGAGGCATAGGAACTTCTTGAAGTGATAACGGGAACAGATATTTTACCGGACGCAGCACTTTCGCATGGCCGATTTCTTTGGCGACGCGGTCTTTCATGGTATAAAGCAACCCAGTCCAGTTTTTAGAACCTCCGAATGAACCGTGGTTTTTATACCATCATGGCGGCGCAGTTTTTCTCGTCGCTGGCGGACAACGCGCTGCTATTTGTCGCGATCGATCTGCTAACTTCGATGAAGGCCCCGGATTCGCTTACTCCGCTGCTCAAGCTTTCATTCGTGCTGTTCTACGTGCTGTTTGCCGCCTTCCTGGGCGCGTTCGCCGATTCGCTGCCCAAGGGCCGGGTCATGTTCATCGCCAACATGATCAAGGTCGTGGGCTGCGGCATGATCTTCTTCGACGTGCATCCGCTCGTGGCCAATGCCGTGGTCGGCTTTGGCGCGGCCGTGTACTCGCCCGCCAAGTACGGCATCCTGACCGAACTGCTCCCTGCTGAAAAGCTCGTCGCGGCCAATGGCTGGATCGAGGGGCTGACGGTGATGTCGATCATCCTGGGCACCGTGATGGGCGGCGCGCTGGTCGGCCCGCATGGCGGCGCCTGGCTGCTCAGCCACGTGGACATGCCCTTCTTCGACACGCCGGTGGACACACCGAGCGAGGCGTCGCTGCTGGTGATCGTGGCCGTGTACGCGATTGCCGCGCTGTTCAACCTGCGCATTCCGGACACCGGGGCGCGCTACCCGCACCAGGAAACCAATCCCGCGCGCCTGATCGTCGATTTCGCGAACTGCTCCGCCACCCTGTGGCGCGACAAGCTGGGCCAGATTTCGCTGGCCGTCACCACCCTGTTCTGGGGCGCGGGCGCCACCTTGCAGTTCATCGTGCTCAAGTGGGCCGAGCACTCGCTGCACATGCCGCTCGATAAGGCCACGGCCCTGATCGGCGTGGTGGCCATTGGCGTGGCGGTGGGCGCTGCGCTGGCTGCGCGCATGATTCCGCTCAAGAAGTCACTGACCGTGATCCCGCTCGGAATCCTCATGGGCCTCGTCGTGGCCAGCATGGTGCTGGTGCATTCGGTGTGGGTCGCCTACCCGCTGCTGGCGCTGATCGGGCTGTTGTCGGGCTTCTTCGTGGTGCCGATGAACGCGCTGCTGCAGCACCGCGGCTACGTGCTCATGAGCGCCGGCCACTCGATCGCGGTGCAGAACTTTAACGAGAACCTGTCGATCCTGACCATGCTCGCAATGTACGCGATCATGATCACGCTGAAGCTGAACCTGAATGTCATCATCGTGCTGTTCGGGCTGTCGCTGGCCGGCGTCATGTACCTCATCCAGCGCCGCCATGCGGCCAACCAGGCGGAACACGATTCGCTGGCGCTCATTGGCGAGCACAAGCACTAACCCGCGGCCACAACACGTCGTCCCCGCGAAGGCGGGGACCCATGCTGAGTGTGCTTCGTCTGCTGCGCGGCTGACGGATACGATCTATGGGTCCCCGCCTTCGCGGGGACGACGTTCATGCGCTGGCTACGCCATCCGCCGCACAGCGGCCTTCTCGCGCCAGTCGTTCGGCACGATGAAGCCGCGCTCCACCTCCTCGACGCAGCCCGGCTGCTCGCGCACCACCGCCACCAGCACCGGCGACTGGTTCACCTCGAACTGTGCCGACAGCTCCGCATGCAGTTCGGCGCGGTTCAGTATCCACGTGGCAGACTGTGCCCGGAACGGCGGCAGCCATTGCAGCTTCGGCAGGATCAGGAAGGCATCCCCGGCCAGTCCATGCACCTCGTCGAGCGCACACCAGAAACCGCGGCAATGCTGCGCCGAGATGCCGGCAATGGCCGGCCAGGTGCCGAGCGGATAGAACAGCCAGCCCTTGACCAGCGCGTGCGCCTTGACCACCGGCCGCGGCACGATCGCCCGCGCCGCCGGGTGTCTTCCCAGCTCGAGCTGCTGGTCCACGATCTTGCGCATTTTCTTACCCAGTGTGTCGGCCAGGTTCGGCCCGACCAGTTCGTCGAACCGCCGTGCCGCCTGCCCTTCGAGCAGGTAGAACTTGGTCGCAAACTCCACGTGCTCCACCCCGCCGGGCCCCGCGTCGAGCAAAAAGTCGAATTCGCCCACGGTGTCGTTGGGCGACGAGCGCACCTGCACGCCATGTGCGACCAGGATGCCGCGCTGTTCGAAATAGAAGGCCATCAGCTTTTCGGCATACAGGCCAAGCCGGGTGTACATGCGGTTGCCGAGCGCGGCATCGAGGGCGGAAGGGTCGTGGTCGACGTCGGCCAGCCATTGCGCCACCTCGGGCGTGACCGGGCCAAGAGTGCCGACCTTGCCGTGCCAGCCGGGGTCGTTCACGTCGAGCAGGTCGGGCGCGTCCAGCAGCCACGCCAGCGCACGCACCCGCGCGCGCCGCAGGTGCCGCCAGCGGCGATGAAATTGTTCCTGGTAGCTGTCAGCCTGATCGCGCACGGGCCGCCCTCGCCCTGCACAAGTCGGCCCAGGCCAGCGCCTTGTCGGCGCCGCGCCGCAGCAGCTCGCCCGGATGCAGCGTGGCCACCAGCGGCACGCCACGCAGTTCGTGCACCGCGCCGCGCAAGCCGCCGAGCGGTTCGGACAAGGGCTTGCCGAGCAGCCCGTTGGCGGCGATCTGGCCGAGCGTGAGCACCGTGCCCGCGCTGGTCAACGCAAGCTCGCGTTCAAGATACGGCCTGCAGGCGTTCGCCTCTTCCTGCGTCGGCGCGCGGTCGCCGCCCCGGCTGCTCGCCGGGCGGCACTTGACCAGGTTGGTCACGTACACGTCGCGCTCGCGCGCAAGGTCCACTGCGAACAGCATGTTATCGAGCAGCTTGCCGGTGTCGCCGGACAGCGGAGCGCCGGCCTGTTCGTCCGCGGCCGTGCTCGCGCCCGCCGCCACGAACCAGGCCGCCTGGCGGGCGCCGCTGCCAAACACCGGTTTGCGGCCGTCCTTGCAGGCGCCGCAGCGGTTGCAGCTGGCGACGGCCGCGCGCAGTTCGTCCCAGTCCATGGCGGCGATCTGTTCGTCGGTCGGTGCGCCGTCCGCCACGGCTCGCGCAGCGGCTGGCGCCACCTGCTGGCCCAACGCCGGTTCGACGGCTTGTTCCTTGCTTGCCGCCTGCGCGGCGACAGGCAGCACGGCCTGCGGCCCCGGTTCGGCCGCCGGCGCGTCGCGCAGCGTCCACAATGGACCGATGCCCATCTCCTGCAGGAATGCCGCGTCGCGCGCGCTCATGCCGCTCATAGCTGGAACCTCATCACGATTGCGTCCTCGCGTTTGCCCTCATGCGCAGGATAGTACCCCTTGCGCCGCCCGATCTCGACAAAACCATAGCGTTCGTATACCCGCAGCGCGCGCTCGTTGGACGGCCGCACTTCCAGCAACACCGACAGCATGCCATGCTGGCGCGAGCGCTCCGACGCCTTGTCGAGCAGCCAGCGGCCCAGCCCCTCGCCCTGCCGCCCGCCGGCCACGGCCACGTCGAGCAGGTGCGCTTCATCGAATGCATACATGAGCAGGAAATACCCGGCGAGCTCGCCCAGCGGGTCGCGCGCCACCCAGGCATCGTAGCCACTGGCGAGCGAATCGACGAAATTGGCGCGGCTCCACGGGTGCGGGAACACGCTGTTTTCCAGCGCGCTCACCTCGTCGATGTCCGCGCTCGACATGGGCGCGAAATCGAGCAGGTCGTGGACGCTTGCCGCCATTACGCCTGGCCGCCCTTGGCCGCGTTGATCGCCTGCCGCTCGGCATAGGTGTAGGCGACCTTGTTGCGCAGGTAAAGCGGCTGGGCCTGTGCGGCGGGCACGGCCTGCCCGGCCTTCAGCGCGGGGACCGCCAGCGCGGCCAGCTCGCGCGCATGCGGCACGATGTCGGCCAGCGCGCCGGCCGCGAACGCGCGCTGCGCGAACTCCTGCGGGTAGGCGGAAAACCCGTTGCCGCACGCGGCCAGGCCTTCGACCAGCTCCGGCTCGACTGCGCCGGGTGCGCACAAGGCCGGCGGACGCACGATCTGCCAGCCGTTGTCAAAACGGTACTGGGCCCAGTACACCTCGCCCATGCGCGCGTCGAGCACGGCCAGCACCTCGCGTGCGCCGGTGCGCGCGCGGCAGGCCTGCGCCATCGCTTCCAGCGTCACCAGGGGCACCACCGGCAACCCGGCGCCGAACGCGAGCCCCTGGGCCACGCCGCACGCCGTGCGCACGCCCGTGAACGAGCCCGGGCCCGCGCCAAACGCCACCGCATCGCAATCGGCCAGGCGCCGGCCGGCCTCGTGCAGCAGCTCCTGCACCATCGGCAGCACGGATTGGGAGTGGGTGCGCACGCCCGACGACTCGCGCCAGGCCAGGCGGTCCCCGTCGAACAGCGCGCACGATGCGAGCTCGGACGAGGTTTCGATAGCAAGAATGATAGGCATCCCCTATTTTAACCCGGCCCACGCCGGCCCAGCCATGCCCGGCCGTGCCGGAAGCCGCCGCTCGTTGTAGAATGCCGCCCATGCATAGCCTGACCCTCGAGCTCGATAACCGCACCGAAGTCGCCGCCGCGCTGGCGGGCGACCGCTGGATCGTCGCGTGCCTGTGCGCCGCCTGGTGCGGCACCTGCGAGTCGTACCGCGCTGCCTTCGACGCGCTCGCCGCGCGCCATCCGGACAAGGTATTCGTCTGGATCGACATCGAAGACCAGGCCGACGTGGTGGGCGACCTCGACGTCGAAAACTTCCCCACCCTGCTGCTGCAGCACGGCGAGACCGTCGCGTTCTTCGGCACCGTGCTGCCCGACCCGGCGGTGGCCGACCGCATGGTGCAGGCGCAGCAGGCGGTCCCGGACGCCGAGCAGGCCCGCCTGGCCCAGTCGAGCGACGAGCGCCGCCAGTGGCAGCGCGAGTGCAACCTGCGCACCCTGCTGCGCAACGCCGGCTGAGCGCAGGCTGCGCACGGCCGGCAAATTCCGGTATGATCCGGCGGGTTGTCAAATACCGAACACTGCCGTGATCCATTCCGAGCCTGACCTGACCGCGCGCGCCGTCAACCTCCTCAATTGCGGCGTCGTCGTGCTTGACGCGAACCATGAGATCGTCTTGTGGAACGGCTGGATGGTGCCGCGCTCGGGCCGCGCCGCCTCGCGCGTGCGCAACCAGTCGCTGTTCGATGTCTTCCCCGTCCTGCGCGGTTCGCGCGTGGAAGCGGCGGTGCTCGGCGCGCTCGCCGACAACGTCACCACGGCCATCCCGCAAACGGAAGAGCATTCGCCCTTCCCGCTGCGCCAGGCCGGCAGCTTCGACGGTCCGCCGATCGACCAGGCGGTAACGGTAACGCCCTTCAGCGAGGGCGACGAGCGCTTCTGCCTGATCGAGATCCGCGACGTGAGCGGCACCGTGGACCGCGAGCGGCGCCTGCTCGACCACGCCGAGTCGCTGCGCGCGCGCTCCTACGTGGACGGCCTGACCGGCATCTCCAACCGCCGCTACTTCGACGTGGCGCTTGATCGCGAGCTGCGCCGCGCGCAGCGCGCCGGCGGCGAGCTATCGCTGCTGCTGATCGACATCGATTCGTTCAAGGCCTACAACGACCACTTCGGGCACCAGCAGGGCGACGCCTGCCTGGTCACAGTGGCGCAGGCGCTGGCCGGCCAGCTCAAGCGCCCCGCCGACATCGCCGCGCGCTACGGCGGCGAAGAGTTCGCTGCGATCCTGCCCGACACCTCGGCCGAGCAGGCGCTCACGGTGGCCAACGCGATCCGCGAACATGTTGCGTCGCTGGGCCTCGAACATGCACCCGCCGCGGCGCATCCGGTCGTCACCCTGAGCATTGGCGTGGCCAGCTTCGACCGGGAGCGGCTGCACGAACCGGCGGCGCTGGTCGAGGCTGCGGACAAGGCGTTGTATGCCGCCAAACACGCAGGTCGCAACCGGGTGGTCTCCAGCGCACAGGCGTAGAAACAGTGCGTGCTCAGGCGCTCCGCCGCAAGATGACGTTCGGCGCCGCCCGCGATGACGGGCGCGCGAGCAGCCGCTCGATCGAGATGGCCAGCCAGTAGCAAGCGACGAGCACGGGAAGGTAGATCACGAACGTCCATGTTTGCGAGGCGCCCGCAAGTGCGCGGTACAGGGCCACGGCGCCAAGCACGACAAACATGTGCGACAAATAGAGCTCGTAGCTCAACTCCCCCATCCGCGCCAGCCACCGCAAACCCCGCCACTGTGACGGCGGCTGGCTGTGCGCCGCGATCAGCGCCGCGCCGGCGCCAAGGCAGAGCAGGTACATGCCGGACTTGAACAGGTGGCGGTGCACCAGTTCGCCCCAGCCGATGGCAAGCAGGATGCAAAATCCGCCGAAGATCGCCAGCGCACGGGCATCGCGCGAGCCCGGGCGCCAGCGCTGGGCCAGCAGCGCGGTCAGCACGCCCCATGCGATGGCGGCCATGCCGGGCAAATAGGCCTTTTCCCACCACACCTCGTCGCTCACCGGCACGAGTGAGCGCAGCGGAACCAGGCTAGCGGCCCACACCAGCAGCGCGGCCACCAGCACCCGGCGCGGCAGCCACAGGCACAGCAAGGGAAAACCGAGATAGAAGACCTCTTCGATCGAGAGCGACCACAGCACGTCCCAGCCCGCCGGCGCCCAGCCGGTGCGGCCTTCGTACCAGTTGAAGGTGAACGTGAGCGCGGACCCGAGCAGGCCGCCCACGCTTTGCCGTCCGCTCTCTGGCGCGAACCCGGGCACGTCAAGCCATGCCAGCGCACCCAGGATCACCAGCGTCACGCCGAGCAGCGGCAGGATGCGCCGGGCGCGCGCCCGGTAGAAGCGGCCCAGGTTCACGCGCTTGAGGTCGCCGTCGTGCTCGATGATCCGGGTCGTGATCAGGAAGCCGGAGATGACGAAGAAGATGAACACCGCCTCGTAGCCATTGAAGCTGATCGCGTTGATCAGCCGCTTGGGCAGCCACTCGCCGAGCAGGCTCGGACCCAGCGGAACCCGGAACGGCAGCGCCAGGTGGTGCACGATCACGAGCAGGATGGCCAGCCCGCGCAGGCAGTCGATGCCGAAATTGCGGCGTAGCGAGGATGCGTGCTGCATCAGGCGAGCCGCAGCGGCAGGCTGCGCAGGCGCTGGCCCGTCAGCTTGAACACGGCTGCGGCAACCGCGGGCGCAATCGGCGGCACGCCCGGCTCACCCGCGCCTTGCGGCAGCTCCGCGCTTGGCATGATGATGGTCTGGACCTCGGGCGCCTGGTCGATGCGCAGCACCGGGTAGTCGCCGAAGTTGGACTGCGCCACGCCCCCGTCCTTGACCGTTATCTCGCCCATCAGCGCCGCCGACAGGCCGAACACCACGGCCGACTCCATCTGCTGCGCGACGATATTCGGGTTGACCACCATGCCGCAATCGACCGCGCACACGACCTTGTGCACGCGGATGTCCTTGCCCTCTACCGACACCTCGGCCACCTGCGCCACGATACTGCCGAAGGACTGGTGCAGCGCCACGCCGTGCGCCCTGCCCTCGGCCGGCTTGCCGGCGCGGGCGACAGCCGCATCCAGCACCGCCAGGTGGCGCGGATGCCGCGCAAGCAGCGCGCGCCGCAGCGCCACCGGGTCCTTGCCGGCCGCGTGCGCCACCTCGTCGATGAAGCTCTCCTTGAAGAACGCATTGTGCGAGTGGCCCACCGAACGCCAGTACCCGACCGGCACCGCGCTGTCCACGATCACGTGCGCAATGTGCTGGTTGACGATCTCGTACTGCATGTCGTACTCGCCCTCGGCCGTGGTCTTGTCCGGCCCCACTCCGGGCAGGCCCAGGTTGCGCGGGTAGTACTGGTGGCCGATCGCGGCGCTGGCCGATGTGCTCTGCCAGGCCAGCACATTGCCGGCAGCGTCCAGCTTTGCGGAAAAGCGCGCCAGCGCCGCCGGGCGATAGACGTCGTGCGTGACATCGTCTTCGCGCGTCCAGATCAGCTGCACTGGCTTGCCGCCGGATGCCATCGCGAGCGCGACCGCCTGCGCCACCATGTCCACTTCCAGCCTGCGGCCAAAGCCGCCGCCAAGCAGGGGCACCTCGATCGCCACGTCGTCCCGGCTCACGCCCGCGACACGCGCCGCGGCCTGCACCGCCACGCTCGGCACCTGGGTCGAGGCCCACAGCCGGACTTTGCCATCGGCGACCTGCGCGGTGCAGTTGACCGGCTCCATGGTCGCGTGGGCCAGGAAGGGCGCGCGATACTCCGCCGTGACGGTCTTGGCGGCGCCGGCCACGTCCTGCGTGCCGCTTTCGTGATAGGTGAAGCCCGATCCGGTATCGAGCGCATGGGTAAATCCGGCGAAGATCGCGTCATTGGAAAGCCTGGCCGCCGCGCCCTCGTTCCAGTTCACCGGCAAGGCGGCCGCAGCCTGTTTGGCCTGCCACCAGTGCTGCGCGATCACCGCCACCCCGGCCCCCGCTCCCATCATCGGCAGCAGCGCGCCCGAAATGTCGAGGACTTTGAGCACGCCCGGCAGCGACGCCACCTTGGTCGCGTCGAACGACGCCACCGTGGCCCCGAACACCGGCGCCATCTTCACCGCCGCATAGACCATGCCCGGCGGACGCACGTCGATGCCGAACACCGCCGTGCCATTGACCTTGGCGGACGAATCGCGGCGCGGCACTGGCTTGCCGATGATGCGGAAATCCCTGGGCTCCTTCAGGCGCACGTCGCCAGGCCCGATGCCGGCGCCAGCGTCGGCCGCCCGCGCAGCCAGCGGCCCGTAAGCCAGGCGCCGGCCGTCCTTGTGGATCACGAATCCGTCCTGCGTGCGGCAGTCGTCCGGCGCGGCCTTCCACTGTGCGAGCGCGGCCTTGACCAGCATCGCGCGCGCCACCGCGCCGGCTTCGCGCATCGGGCCCCAGGCGTCGCGTACGCTGGTCGAACCGCCGGTGAACATGATGCCCAGCTCGCGCCCGACCTTGGCCAGCAGCCACTGCGCGCCCTGTTTGGCCGAGCCTTTGTCGTCGGGGTGGAACGGCAGGTTGTCTTCCATGACCGCCAGGTTGGCGTAGATCTTGTCGATCGGCGCCTGCATCACGCGCACGGCGGACAAGGGGACGTCCAGCTCCTCGGCCACCAGCATCGGCAGCGCGGTATGCACGCCCTGCCCCATTTCGCTGCGGGGAACGACGACGGAGACGGTGCCGTCGGGCGCGATCGCGACCCAGCCGTTGAGGGCAACCGTCCCGTTCGAGACCGGCAGCGGCGCCGAGGAATGCAAACGCTGGCGCGGCGGGGCCAGGCCCCAGCCGACCACCAGCGCACCGCCGGCCGCCAGCCCGGCCAGCAGGAAGCGCCTGCGGCCGCGGCTCTTCGGCACGGCCCGGTCAGCCTGTGGCCGCTGCAATAAGGTTTCGCTCATCCCGTCGTCCCCATCGTGCCAGCAGCTCCTGTGCGCTCGCCGGCTTGCTGTAGTAGTAGCCCTGTGCGCGGTTGCAGCCGTGGCGCAGCAGGAACGCTGCCTGTTCGGCGGTCTCGACGCCTTCCGCGATGACCGACAGATTCAGGCTCTTGCCGAGCTGGATGATCGCGACCGCGATCGCCTCGTCGTTGGCGTCGGTTGAAATGTCCTTGATAAAGCTGCGGTCGATCTTCAGCGTCTGCACCGGCAATTGCTTCAAGTATGCCAGCGAAGAGTAACCTGTGCCAAAGTCGTCGATCGCCAGGCCCACGCCGACCTCGTGCAGGTCGTTGATGAACTGGAGCGCGTCGCCGGTGTTCATGATCACCGACTCCGTCACTTCCAGCTGCAGGCGCGCCGGCTCCAGCCCTGACTCGTGCAGCACGCCGGCCACCATGGCGGCGATGCTGCCGCGCTCGAACTGGCGCACCGACAGGTTGACCGCCAGCTTGGGCACCACGAAACCCGCTTCCTGCCAGCGCACCATCTGCGTGCACGCCTGCTCCAGCACCCATTCGCCAAGCTGGCTGATGAAGCCGGTGTCCTCGGCCAGCGGGATGAAGCGCGCCGGCGGCACCAGGCCCAGCTCCGGGTTCTGCCAGCGCACCAGCGCCTCGACCCCGATCAGGCGGCCGGAATCGATCTCCACCTGCGGCTGGTAGTGCAGGAAGATCTCGCCCTTTTCGATCGAGCGGCGCAGCATGGTCTCGATGCGCAGGCGTTCCAGGCCTTCGCCGGTCATGGACGGCGCGTAGAACTGGAAGTTGTTGCGCCCGCGTGCCTTGGCCTGGTACATCGCCACGTCCGCATTCCGGATCAGCATGTTCAGGTCCTGCGCGTCTTGCGGGTACATGCTCACGCCCACGCTGCAGGTGACGAACAGCTCGTAGTCGGACACCGTGAACGGTTGCTCGAACATCGACACCAGCTTGCCCGCCACATGGCCGGCGCCGAACTGGCCGTCGATATTTTCGAGCAGGACGATGAACTCGTCGCCGCCCAGGCGCGCCAGCGTGTCGCCCTCGCGCAGGTTGCTCGACAGCGCGCGCGCCACCTGCTTGAGCAGCTCGTCGCCGATGTGGTGGCCCAGCGTGTCGTTCACGTTCTTGAAGCGGTCCAGGTCGATGAACAGCACCGCCAGCTCGGTCTTGTTGCGCGCGGCCTGCTGCAGCGCGTGCTGCAGGCGGTCGTGGAACAGCAGCCGGTTCGGCAGCGCAGTCAGCGGGTCGTGGTGCGCCAGGTGGTCGAGCTTGGTCTGCGCCTCCTTGGCGCGCGTGATGTCGCTGAACACCGCCACATAATGGGTCACCGCGCCCGAATCGTCGCGCACCGCCGATACCGTCAGCCACTCCAGGTACACCTCGCCGTTCTTGCGGGCGTTCCAGATCTCGCCGCGCCAGAAGCCGGATTCGGCCAGGTCGCGCCACAGCGCGTCGTAGAAACGCTCGTCGTGGCGCTTGGAGCTCGTCAGGCTCGACTGCTGGCCCAGCGCTTCAGCCTCGGTGTAGCCGGTAATCTGGGTGAACGCGGGATTGGTGGCGATGATCTTGCCGTTCAGGTCGATCACCATCACGCCGTCGGCAATGTGCTCGAGCGCGGTCGCCCACAGGCGCAGGTTCTCGTCGGCCAGCTTGCGTGCCGTGATGTCGGCATACACCCAGAGGCTGCCTTCGTGCGGCCGCAGCGGGTCGAGCGCGCGCCCGCTCACCAGGCACCAGATCAGGCTGCCGTCGCGGCGCCGGAACTGGCGCTCTTCCTCGACCTTGCCGCCCTCCGCCAGGACCGGGTAGTGGCTCTCGCCGGCGCGTTCGTAGTCGTGCGGGCTGGGGAACAGCAGTTCGGTCGAGGCGCCGACCAGCTGGCCATTGGTGTAGCCGAACAGCTCCTCGCAATGGCGGTTGGCCGAGATGACGCGCCGCTCGCGCACGAACATCACGCCGAACATCACGTTGTCGAGGATGACGCCCTGCTCGGTCAGCAGCTCCTCGATCTGCATCTCGTTGTGCTTGCGTTCGCTGATGTCGTAGATGATGCCGTCGATACGGCAGGCGGACACGCCCGGCTCGTCCACCGGCTGGCCGCTTTCCAGCACCCAGCGCTCGATGCCCCAGGCGTCGATGATGCGGTACTCGACCTCGTAGGGCCGGCCAGCCTCCACCGCCTCCTTGACCACGCGCCGCTGCATGCGCCGGTCTTCCGGGCAGATGAGGTCGGACCAGTGTTCGGCCGGCGCGCCGATGAAGCGCTTGGCCGGATGCCCGGTGATTTCCTCGGCCGCATCGCTGACGAATTCGATCGCACCGCCGAAACGGGCGCGGAACACCACGCCGGGCACCTGGGCCACGATCGAGCGAAAGCGCTCCTCGCGCCGGCCGATGTCGAGGAACAGGTTGCGGATCGCGATGCGCATGCTGTCCATCTGGCTGCCGAGCAGCCCCAGCTCGTCGCTGGCGGCCAGCGTCAGCGGGGTTTCGAAGTCGCCGCGCGACAGGCGGTCGGAAAAACCGGTCAGCGCGCGCAGCGGCTGCAGCAAGCGATATTTAAGGAACAGCGCGATGAGCAGGACCGAGCCGGCCAGCTGCCCGACCAGCACCAGCGCCCGGTTCACCTGCCGGGTGTGCAGGTCGTGCTGGCTGCGCAGGTCGTCCATCTCGACCGTGATGCTGCCGATCGGCTGGCCGTGCATGAACACGTGGCGCTGCGTGCGCCGCAGTTGGCCGGCCGGGACGCGGGTCGAGCGCAGGTCGACAAAGCCGGGGTCGGACGCGCCGCGCACCACCACATGCACGACCGAAGGGTCGCGCATCACCGACTCGGCAAGCTGGCGCGCCGCTTCGGCGTTCATGTTCCAGAGCGATTCCTGCACGCCCAGCGCCAGGATGTCGGCGTTGCGCTGCAGCGACTCGTTCAGCGCCGTCTCGGCGGCGCGCTGCTCCTGCACGCCGATCAGGAAATAACTGCCCACGCCGGCCGGAATCGCCAATCCCCCCAGCACGACCAACAGCAGTGCGCCATAGATCGACTTCCCGTAGATCTTGCCCAGGTAAAGAGGGAATCGGAAGAAATCGGTCTTCGGCATGAAAGGATCCGAAATGTTAAAAAACCAGCTGCCAAGCGAGCAATATTGCACGTCAACATTATGCGCCTAAACCTTGCTCCTCGTCACGAAAATTGGAACAGAGAAACTAAAAGTGCAAAATGTGCAATTCACTACGCAGATTGAAGGGAGTTGTTATCATTGCGTCATTTCTGAAGGAGACCAACATGACCGTTTCAATGTACGACGCTTCGGTGCCCGTGTTCCGCCAGATGCTGGGCAGCCTGTCCGCCATTCTGGACAAGGCCGAGGCACACGCCAGCGCGCGCAAGATCGAGCCGGCGGCGCTGCTGCAGGCGCGGCTGTACCCGGATATGTTCCCGCTGACGCGCCAGGTGCAGATCGCGGCTGACTTCGCCAAGGGGGCGTGTGCGCGCCTGGCGGGTGTCGAGGTGCCGCGCTACGAGGATACGGAACAGAGCTTTGGCGAGCTGCGGCAGCGGATCGGGAAGACGCTGGCTTTCATCGAAGGCTTGCCGCGCGAGGCGATCGCCGCCAGCGAGGCGCGCGACATCGTGCTGACGGTGGCGGGCAACCCCCGCGAGTTCAAGGGCCAGCCTTACCTGCTGCATTACGCGCTGCCCAACTTCTATTTTCACCTGACGACCGCGTACGCAATCCTGCGCCACAGCGGGGTCGAAATCGGCAAGCGCGATTTCATCGGGAGTTTCTGAGGCATGCCTGAACGCGTGGGCAGGGTGAGGCTGGGCAGTGCCCAGCCGAACTCCCACCCACTTAGGGTCAGCCGTTCCGGCGCGGGTAGCCCTGCGCCAGGATGCGCTGCCACACCAGTTCTTTCTGTTCGGCGCTCATCGACACCCAGTGCGCGACCTCGACCACGGTGCGCCCGCAGCCGCGGCACACCTCGTCGAACGTGGTCGAGCAAACCGCCACGCACGGGGTGTCCGGCCGTGGCGGCAGCTTGTCAGCGGGCAGGTCCGACATCGAGCTTGTCCCAGCCCTCGTGGCCGAGCTTTTCCATGGTCTCGATGTTCTTCTCGAAGATATCGGCCGCGTCGGGGAAGGCCTCGACCGCGCGCGCGATGCTGTCTTCGCGCAGCAGGTGCAGGATCGGGTACGGCGCGCGGTTGGTGTAATTCGAGATGTCGTTCTGGTCCGTGTCCGCGAACTGGAACTCGGGGTGGAAGCTGGCCACCTGCAACTCGCCCTCGAGCTCCATGTCTTCGAGGGCGGCGTCGGCGACGTCGAGGAAGTCGTTGAAATCGAGGAATTCGGTCAGCACGCCCGGGTGGATCAGCAGCGTGGTGTCGATCTTTTCCGCGCTGGTGTCGGACAGCAGCTGCAGCTCGTCCATCAGCTGTTCCAGCAGCGCCTCGGGCGTGGTGGCGTGCGACACCACGTAGCGCACCTGTTCCTTCACATACACCGACTTGGCAAACGGGCAAAGGTTCAGGCCGATCACCGCGCGTTCCAGCCAGCGGCGGGTCGATTCGATGACCGCATCATCGTTCAGGTCGGTAGTGCTCATGTGATGCCTTCTAAAAAATGCGCTCCGCGCAAAGCCGGGATTGTACGCACTCTTTGCGTGCGCTCATAGTTCCGGCGATGGCAGACTGTACCTTTTAGACAGCCGCGAGCATTGCTACGGTGCCGCCAGCACCTCGACCGCGCCGCGCAGGGCCTGCACCATGTCGGGCCGCGCCAGGATGCCGTTCACCCCCATCCGGCTGCCCTGCAGCGGCAGGTCGATCGAGGCTTCGGGCACCAGCCGCAGGCACATCGTGCGCAAGATCTCGCGCAGCGACTCCTGCGCATGGTAGGCGCGCGGCGAGGTGTTGAGCAGCGCAACGCGCTTGCCCGGCAGGTGCTGCATGCTCACCACCCAGTCGAGCGCGTTCTTTAACACACCCGTCACCCCGTGCGCGTACTCGGGGCTGGCGATCAGCACCGCGTCCGCTTCGGCCAGCGCGGTGCGCCATGCAGTCACCGGCTCCGGCGCCGCGTTGTCGAGGTCAGGGTTGAACAGCGGCAGCGCGCCAATGCCGTCGAACAGGCGCACCTCCGCCCACGGCGGGGCCACCTGTTGGGCTGCCCGCAGGGCTGCCGTGTTGTAGGAGGCGGCCCGCAGGCTGCCGGAGACGGCGAGGATCACAGAGTTTTTCATACTTGAACAGTGTCACGTTGGAATTACAGTGCTGCAAGCAAATATACTCCGTCGCGGCGCGATGCGCTGCCTCGAAAGTAACCGGCGGTCAATGCCGCCATCGGCCGCATTTCACATTTCGGATCGTTCTTCAAGGCAAAAAAGTTGTTGTTCCGTTAGTGCCATTACAAAGATTGCCGCAAAGAATCAAGCACTTAACAATAGATTTAAAACAGAAAAATTTGTAACGAGCTCGACATATTTCTTGACTGGCTTGGGGCCTCATCCTTACACTCCCAAACTCCCCGGCCAAGTAGTTCCCGGACGCAACACTGGATAGCTATGCACGAAACGACCCGCATTTCCCGCGCAGTGGCCGCTTTGGCTTTCCTGCTCGCCCCTGCCCTCAGCCACGCCGCCGACAACGCCAGCACTGGCGCGCCGGTGGCCAGCATCCGCAGCGCCCAGGCGCAGTCGGGCGCATCCCGGCTGGACGACTACAAGGACCCGGACCTGTGGGGCCGCATTCGCAGCGGCTATGCCATTCCCGACCTGGACAATGCGCTGGTCGCGCGCAACACGCAGTGGTATGTGAGCCGGCCGGATTACCTGGCGCGCACCGCCGGCCGCGCGTCGCTGTACCTGTACCACGTGGTGTCCGAGCTCGAAAAGCGCGGCATGCCGACCGAGCTGGCCCTGCTGCCGGTGATCGAGTCGGCGTTCAACCCGCAGGCGCTGTCCACCGCCAACGCATCCGGCCTGTGGCAGTTCGTGCCGGGCACGGGCAAGGACTTCAACCTCAAGCAGAACATGTTCAAGGACGAGCGCCGCGGCGTGCTGGCCTCGACCGATGCCGCGCTCACCTACCTGCAGCGGCTGTACACCATGTTCGGCGACTGGCAGCTTGCGCTGGCCGCCTACAACTGGGGTGAAGGCAATGTCCAGCGTGCCATCAAGCGCAACCAGGCGCTGGGCAAGCCCACCGATTTCGACAGCCTGTCCGACCTGATGCCGGCCGAGACGCGCAACTACGTGCCCAAGCTGCAGGCGGTCAAGAACATCATCGCCAACCCGGGCCAGTACGGCGTCAGCCTGCCGAACATCGAGAACTCGCCCTACTTCACCCAGGTGGACAAGACCAGCGACATCGACGTGGCGATCGCCGCGCAGCTGGCCGAAATGTCGGTGGACGAATTCAAGGCGCTCAACCCGCAGTTCAAGAAGCCGGTGATCACCGGCGAAGAGACCAAGATCCTGCTGCCGAAGGAAAACGCGGAGAAGTTCCACATCAACCTGTCGCAATGGGGCCGCGCGCTGTCCACCTGGACCACGCACAAGATCACCGGCGCCAAGGAGAGCATCGCCACGCTGGCGTCCAAATTCCACACCACGCCTGAAGTGATCCGCCAGGCCAACAACATTCCGGCGCAGAGCCGCCTGAAGACCGGTTCCACGATCCTGGTGCCCAGGACCTCGGCCAGCACCGGCGACATTGCCGAAAGCGTGATGGACAACGCCGTCGTGTCGTTCGAGGCCGACCACCGCAATCGCACCAGCAACAAGTACAGCGGCACGTCGCGCTTCAAGCCGCGCAACGGACACACCCACAAGCGCTGACGCGGCAGCGGCCGGGCCGCAGAAAAAAACAGGGCGGACTATACATGCGGGCCCAAACTGCGGTATAGTTCGTCTTGTGCGCTGCAAAAATCACCGCCGCTCCCATCGCGGCAAGTAGTTCGCAAGCAGCATCACTAGCAGCTTCGCAAGCCCAAGGTATCCACGAGATACCCTCCCGAAAAGCCCTCCGCCCTGTGTGCCGCAACCTGGCACCGTCCCGGCGCAAAGCTTTTGTGCCGAAATTTCTTTTTCATCTTTTAAGTCATTTCGTTGTTGGTTGGTTCGCGTTGCTATTTTCGCGCTCGTCCTTGATGGCCCGGGCGCCCACTTGAAAGAAACGAGTAAAGTAGACAATGAATTTTGAAGCACTAGGCTTACACCCTTCTATCGTCAAAGCCGTCACCGACGCCGGCTACACCCAGCCGACCCCGGTCCAGGAACAGGCCGTCCCGGCCGGCATTGGCGGGCGCGACCTGCTGGTGTCGTCGCAGACCGGCTCGGGCAAGACCGCGGCGTTCATGCTGCCGGCCCTGCACAAACTGGCCAGCGCGGAACAGGCCCCGATGGGCCGCACCCCTGCGCAGGAAGCGCAGTCGGCCCGCTCGCGCGGCGAGCGCGTGCGCTTCCGCCCGGCCCAGCCCAAGATGCTGGTGCTGACCCCGACCCGCGAACTGGCGCTGCAGGTCACCACCGCCACCGAAAAATACGGTGCGCACATCCGCCGCGTCCGCGCGGTGTCGATCCTGGGCGGCATGCCCTACCCCAAGCAGATGCAACTGCTGGCCAAGAATCCGGAAATCCTGGTGGCAACGCCGGGCCGCCTGATCGATCACATGGAGTCGGGCAAGATCGACTTCTCCCAGCTGGAGATGCTGGTGCTCGACGAAGCGGACCGCATGCTGGACATGGGCTTCATCGAGGACATCGAAAAGATCGTCGCCGCCACGCCTGAAAGCCGTCAGACCATGCTGTTCTCCGCGACGCTCGACGGCGTGGTGGGCAACATGGCGCGCCGCATCACCAAGGACCCGCTGGTGATCCAGATCGCCAGCGCCACCAAGCGCCACGAGAACATCGAGCAGCGCGTGCACTTTGTGGACGACCTGTCGCACAAGAACCGCCTGCTCGACCACGTGCTGCGCGACGACGCGCTCGATCAGGCCGTGGTGTTCACCGCGACCAAGCGCGACGCCGACATGATCGCCGACCGCCTGAACATCGCCGGCTTTGCCGCCGCTGCCCTGCACGGCGACATGCACCAGGGCGCGCGCAACCGCACCCTGAACGGCCTGCGCCGCGGCCAGGTCAAGGTGCTGGTGGCAACCGACGTGGCCGCACGCGGCATCGACGTGCCGAACATCACCCACGTGGTCAATTACGACCTGCCGAAGTTCCCCGAGGACTACGTGCACCGCATCGGCCGCACCGGCCGTGCCGGCCGCAACGGCCTGGCGATCTCGCTGGTGAACCACGCCGAGAGCATGCACGTGCGCCGCATCGAGCGCTTCACCAAGCAGCCGATCCCGGTGAACGTGGTCGAAGGCCTGGAACCGAAGCGCGCGCCGGCGCCCCGTTCGGCTGCGCGTCCGGGCTGGAAGCCGGGCGAAGGCCGCTATGGCAAAAAGCCGGGCCAGCGCAGCTTCGGCCCCGGCGCCCCGCGCCGCGAGGGCGAAGGCCACGGCCGTCCGAATGAAGGCCTCAACCGCCCGAACGAAGGCTACCGTGCCAACGACGGCCGCCGTTCGAACGAAGGCCACCGCTCGGGCGATCGTCCGCAGCGTTCCGGCGAGGGCTACAACAACCGCTCCGGCGGTGGCTACAAGGGTTCCCACCCGCGCTCGACCGACAGCGCGCGCCGCAATTTCGGCGACTACTGATCACGCCTGACGTGATACGGACAACGGCTCCTTCGGGAGCCGTTTTTTGTTCAGCGGCACAAGCGGAACCGACTTGCGCGATAATCACGGTTTGTCCCGAACACGAACCAACCGACAACACGGAAGCGAACCATGAGCACTGAACAACCCATCAAACTGACCTCGTTCTCGCACGGCGGCGGCTGCGGCTGCAAGATCGCGCCCGGCGTGCTGTCCGAAATCCTGAAGAAGTCGAGCGGCTTTCCGGTGCCGCCGCAGCTCATGGTCGGCATCGAGACCTCGGACGACGCCGCGGTGTACAAGCTCAACGACGAGCAGGCGCTGATCGCCACCACCGACTTTTTCATGCCGATCGTGGACGACCCGTTCGACTTCGGCCGCATCGCCGCGACCAACGCGATCTCGGACGTGTACGCGATGGGCGGTACGCCGATCATGGCGCTCGCCCTGGTGGGCATGCCGATCAACAAGCTGCCGCTGGAGACCATCGGCCAGATCATCCGTGGCGGTGAGTCCGTCTGCGCCGAAGCGGGCATCCCGATCGCCGGCGGCCACACGATCGACTCGGTGGAGCCCATCTACGGCCTGGTGGTGATGGGGTTGGTGCACCCGTCCAAGGTCAAGCGCAACGCCGACGCGCGCGCCGGCGACGTGCTGGTGCTGGGCAAGCCGCTCGGCGTGGGCGTGCTGTCGGCCGCGCTCAAGAAGAACGCGCTGGGCGAAGAAGGCTATGCCGCGATGATCGCCAACACCACCAAGCTGAACAAGCCAGGCAAGCTGCTGTCCGAGATGGCCGGCGTGCATGCGCTGACCGACGTCACCGGCTTTGGCCTCCTGGGCCACCTGCTGGAACTGGCGCGCGGCGCCAAGCTGGCCGCGCATCTGGACATGAAGGCGATCCCGCTGCTGCCGGGCGTCGAGCAACTGGCGCACGACGGCTTCTTTACCGGCGCGTCCGGCCGCAACTGGGACGCGTACGGGCACGACGTGCAGCTCGCGCCGGCGATCACGGGCGCCCAGCGCGCACTGCTGACCGATCCGCAGACCTCGGGCGGCCTGCTGGTATCGTGCGATCCGGGCAGCGTGGACGAGGTGCTGGCCTTGTTCAAACGTGAAGGCTTCGAGAGCGCAGCGGTCATCGGGCGGATGGAGGGCGGCGCGCCGCAGGTAACTTTGGCAGCTTAAACTCGAACCGTCCGGTGGCCATTACACTCATTCATGCGATGGCAAACCGACGAGGCCGAGGTGACAAACGAGATCCTTCAAGTCAATCCGAAGAAGCTGGTCTTCCAACAGGCGAGGCAACAAATGAACGGATCTCTTGTCAAAAAGGCTTGAGGCGGATATGAGGAAGCGCGGCTATGACCAGAACCGACCGGTCAGCGCGGTGCGGTTGAAGGATGGCCGGATTGTCATTTCGGACGGCGATCACCGCGCCCTCGCCGCCGCCCGAGCCGGCCTCGAGAATATCCCGGTCCAGGCGGATGACAGCGAAGGAAACAGGTATGACTAGCCAGTACCAGGCGGTTTTCGTACTCCCATCGCAAACGTCAATGCGGCTGGGCGCATGCGGCTGGGAATTCTCTTCCGAAAATCGAGTGGCGCCAGAAGTATTGAAGTCGCTCGTTGAAGCCATGCATCTTCAAGAGCAGCCTTCCACCCTCGGAATGGAAGTGTACGAAGGGGACGGCATGAAGCTGACGGCAAGCGTCGATGACCGGGGGATCGAGCACCTTTTTTTCCAACTCCGACAACGCTCACCGCATGAGATCGAAAGCGTGATCCGAGGCAGGAACGTTGAGGTGTTCGCGCCAGACTGAACCTCAGCCGCCCAGCACCGTCACCACCACCCGGCGCCGGTGCGCCGACGTGCGGTGCTCCCACAGGTAAATGCCCTGCCATGTCCCGAGCAGCAGGCGCCCCCCGCCCACCGGCACCGTCAACCCGGCATCGGTCAGCACGCTGCGCGCATGGGCTGCCATGTCGTCCGGGCCTTCGGTGTCGTGCCGGTAGTCGGGATCGCCGTCCGGCGCCAGCCGGGCCATGATCGTTTCCAGGTCGCGCCGCACGTCGGGGTCGGCATTCTCGGTAATCGTCAGCGAGCAGCTGGTGTGCTGCACGAACACGTGCGCCAGCCCGCACTGGACCCCGGATTCCGCGACGACCTTGCCGACGGCCTCGGTGATGTCGCGGGTGCCGCGCCCCGGCGTGGAGACCTCAAGAATGCGCTGGTGTGCCACCTGTTCGTCCTTCCCATCTGAAAAGGCCGCCCGCGCAGCCCGCGCCACATGATACCCAAGGCGCTGGCTGAAAGCAGGCACGTCATTGGCCCGACCGGTACCAGCAAGTGTTTTTTCTGCAACTAGCTTTAATAAAAGATAACTCCAGAAAGTTGTCGGCTGTATAATCCTTTGCATTTCGCCGCCGCGCGGCGCCCTTGCGAGAACAGCCGATGCCTACCAAACTGGCCGCCCTGTCGTCGACTCCCGTCAGCGCTCCCGCGCCGCACTCGCGGCTGGCCGACCTGCTGCTGACCAGCGACCCGCGCCAGCGCCGCTGCCTGACGGTGCTGCTGCTCGCCTCACTGGTCACCGCAATCGGCATTGCCCTGTGCATCGCCGGGGCCGTGCTCGACGTGTTCCCCGGGCGCGATGTCGCCGTTGTGGCCGTGCTGGCGGCGGCCACGATGGCAACCTTCTTCGTCATCATCCGCAGCGGCGTCAACCAGCGCTTTGCCGACCCCACGCTGGCCTACCCGCAGATCATCGCCGCACAATCGCTGGTGGCGGCCGGCTACGCCGCGCTGGGGCCTGTGCATACGGCCACCTTGCCCCTGCTGGTGCTGGTGATGACCTTCGGGATGTTCACCATGCGCGCGGCCGCCGTGCGCGCGGCCTGCATCTACACGCTGGTCGCGATCGGCGCCGTGATGCTGTGGCGCAGCCGCACCGATCCGGCCCACTACCCGCCGCTGCTCGAATGCTTCAACTTCGTGATGACGGCCACCGTCCTGGCCGCCATCGCGCAGCTGTCGAACCACCTGGTCAGCCTGCGCGCCAGGCTCAAGTCGCAGCGCCTGGCGCTGGAGGATGCGCTGGCCCAGATCCGCGAGCTGGCCACGCATGACGAGCTGACCGGGCTGCCCAACCGCCGCCACATGCTCGATTTGCTGAACGAGCACGCGCAGCGCCGCACGCGCGGCGGACAGCGCTTCTACGTTGGCCTCATCGACCTGGACCACTTCAAGGCGATCAACGACAGTTACGGTCATTGCGTGGGCGACGAGGCCCTGCGCGGCTTTGCCCAGCAGGCGCAAGCGGTGCTGCGCACGACCGACGCGATCGGGCGCTGGGGCGGCGAGGAATTCCTGTTGATCCTGCCGGAGAACGGGCCGGGCGAGCCGACCGTTGGCATCGAGCGGCTGCGCGCGGCGCTGGCCGACACCGCCGTATCAAGCAGCGTGCCGCAACTGCGCCTGCGCTTTTCAGCGGGCCTGACCCGCGTGCGCGACGGCGAACCGATCGGCCAGGTGATCGAGCGCGCCGACCACGCCCTCTACACCGCCAAGTCGGCCGGGCGCGGCCGCGCGGTGCTGCTCTGACGTTTTGGCGGCGGTTCGCGCATCACTGGTGCCGGGTCAGGTCAGGGCCATCCAGCGTTTCGCCGCGCAGCCTGCCAAGCCGGAACGGTTCGAGCGAGGGATCGCCGCCTTCGGGCGCGCAGGCGTCGAAGGCGAGCTTCAGGCCGGCGTCCTGAACCGCGGTGCGGCGGCGCCGCCGTTGCATGCGGCGCATGCGGCGCACCGCAACCAGCACCAGCGCCGCAGCCAGCAGGGCGGCCAGCACGTACAGGATGCTGCCAAGCTCAAGGTCAGCCATGATTCCCCTCCGATAGTTCTTCGCCTGAAGCTATTGATCCAGAGAATCAACTCTGCCATTTGGCAATGACGGGAATTTGACGAGAGTCAAAGGCTTGGGGAGCTGTGGCGGGCTCGCCACGTGTTTATCCGGGGCGAATGGAACGGCCCGCCTGGCGCCGCGCTCAGGGCCGGGTGGTGAGCGGGCGCGGGTTGCGGTCGGCGTAGGCGCGGCCGACCCGTTCGTACTCGGCGATCACCTGGGCGCCGAACAGCAGCAGCGTGGCGCCGATCTCCAGGCTGAACATGACCACGATCGCGGTGGCCATCGAGCCGTACACCAGGTTCACCTGCGACAGTGTGGTGAAGTACCAGACCAGCACGTGGCGCGCGATCTCCCACAGCAGCGCCGCCGTCACACCGCCGACCAGCGCGTGCGACGGCACCAGCCGGCCGACCGGCATCACCAGGTAGATCGAGGTGAGCACGAGGATTTCGCCGGCCAGGCCCAGCAGGTAGAGCAGCGCGCCGGAAATGCCGTGCAGCGACCAGGTGTGCCCGAACAGGCTCACGCTTTCCTGCCCCATCACCTGCAGTGCGCCGGCCACCAGGGTGACGATCATGACGCCGGCGCCAAGCGCCAGCACGTAGCAGTACGGCAGCACCGCCGACACCAGGAAGTGACGGCGCCGGATCGCGACCCGGTGCACGAAGATCACGCTCATCGCGTTTTCCAGCACCGTGAACGCCAGCGAGCTGAAGAACAGCATGGTGCCGCCCAGCACCCAGGTGATCAGGTCGCGGTTGTCGAGGAAATGGGCGACCTCGGCCACGATGGGGCGCGACTGGCTCGGCACCACCAGTTCGAGGTAGCGGCGCAGCGTTTCGAGCAGCTCACCTTGTTCGATGAAGTGCGACAGCACCACCACCACCAGCATCAGGAACGGCACGATCGACAGCAGTGCGTAGTAGGCGACCGCGCCGGCCAGCAGCAGGCCCTGGTTGGCCTTGAAGCACTTGAGCACCTGCAGCGTGAAGTCGAGCGGGTGCGCCAGGATGTAGGCGTTGGCGCGCCGGTTCAGCAATCGCGTCCTGCGCCCGCGCATGCGGTTCATCTGGCCAGTCGGATGCCGGTGAACTGCCAGCGCGCACCGGCGGGAAAAAAGTTGCGGTAGCTGGCGCGCGCATGGCCGGCCGGCGTGGCGCACGATGAGCCGCGCAGCACATACTGGTTGACCATGAACTTGCCGTTGTATTCGCCCAGCGCGCCGTCCCGCGGCCGGTAGCCCGGATAGGGCGCATAGCTGCTGCTGGTCCATTGCCAGCAGGCGCCAAACAGCTGGGACAGCCCGAAGCGCGGCGCCGACGACGGATGCAAGGAGCCCTCTTCGACGGCCTGGCCGCGCGCCGCAAGTTCCCACTCGGCCTCGGTCGGCAGGCGCGCGCCGCACCAGCGCGCGTAGGCGTCGGCCTCGTACAGCGACAGGTGCGTGACCGGGCGGTGCGGGTCGAGCGGAGCCAGCCCTTGTAGCGTGAATTCGCGCCAGCCGCCGTTGCCGTCGCGCTGCCAGTAGAGCGGGTGCGCCAGTTCGCCGGCCGCCACGCGGTCCCAGCCGTCGGACAGCCACAGCGCCGGATCGCGGTAGCCGCCCTGCTCCACGAAGCGCGCATACTCGGCATTGGAGACCAGCCGGGTGGCAAGCTCGAAGGGCTCGACCCAGGCGCGGTGGCGCGGCAGTTCGTTATCGAAGCAAAAGCCGATGCCCTCGTAGCCAACCTCGACCAGGCCGCCGTCAAAGCGCTGCCAGCCGAGAGGGGCGGACGGCGGCGCCGCCGGCAGGCCTCTGCCAAGGTAGGCCGGCGCCGCGGGATGTTGCGCCAGCAGGTGCTTGACGTCGGTGAGCATCAGCTCCTGGTGCTGCTGTTCGTGGTGCAGCCCGAGCGTGAGCAGATCGTGCAGCGCATCGCCGGTGCTTGCAGCCAGCGCTGCGATGCGCTCGTCCACCTGGCCGCGCCAGGCCAGCACCTGCGCCAGCGGCGGCCGTGTCAGCAGCCCGCGCTGCGGCCGGGGGTGGCGTGCTCCGATGCCGTTGTAGTACGAGTTGAACAGGTAACGGAACGACGGGTCGAACGGTGCAAAGCCGGGCTCGTGCGGCTCGAGCACAAAGGTTTCGAAGAACCAGGTGGTGTGCGCCAGGTGCCACTTGACCGGGCTCGCGTCGGGCATCGACTGAGCGCAGCAGTCTTCGGCACTGAGCGGCTCGGCCAGCCGCAGCGAGCGCTGGCGCACCGACTCATAGTGACGCAGCAGTTCGTTGTCCATGTCAGTGCATCGCCTGCGCGTGGATCACGGCGAACCAGCGCCGCAGGTCGGTCCAGATGCGCGCCGCCTCGAAGCCGCCGCGTTCGAGCAGGTCGATGGCGTCGGCCGGGCGGTATTTGTAGCTGTTCTCGGTGTGGATGCGCTCGCCGCGGACGAACTCGCGCGCGCCGCCGCGCCAGCGCACGATCTGGTCGCGCTCAGCCTCCAGGTGCATCTCGACCCGGCCTTCGTCGGGATTGAAGAAACCGTGGTGGCGCCAGCGCCGGATGTCGAAGTCGGCGCCCGCCAGGCGGTTGGCGTGGCGCAGCACGTTGCGGTTGAACGCGGCGGTCACGCCCAGCTCGTCGTCGTACGCGGCATCCAGCACCGCCTTGTCCTTGTCCAGGTCGATGCCGATGAGCAGGCCGCCGTCGTCGCCGCACTGCCCGCGCAGGCGGCGCAGGAAGGCAACCGCCTCGTCCGGGCTGAAGTTGCCGATCGACGAGCCGGGGTAGAAGAACAGCCGGCGTTCGTCACGCACGCCGGGCGGCAGGTCGAAGCGCTGCGAAAAATCGAGCCCGCAAGCCTGCATGTCCAGGCCCGGATGACGCAGGCGCAGGCGATCGAGCGCATCGCTGACGAACTCAGTGGAAATGTCCACCGCCACATACTGGCGCGGCCGCAGTAGCGGAAACAGTGCGGCCGCCTTGGCGCAATTGCCCGCGCCCAGGTCGATCAGCGTGACGCCGGCGCCTGCGGCACGCGCGATGTCGGCGCCGTGACGCTCGAAGATCGCGGCCTCGGTGCGCGTCGGGTAGTACTCGGGCAGCTCGCAGATCGCCTCGAACAGCCGGGAACCGAGGGCGTCGTACAGGAACTTGGGGGAAATCGATGCCTCGCGCGCGAGGAGCCCAGCGGAAAGCTCGGCCGGATCATGGGCGCTGGGGCTGGCTTGTCGCGTTTCGGTCGTGCATGACGTCAGCATAAGGTTTATCATTCGTGCCGCCATGCCGCACGATGCGGAATGGCTAGGGAATGTTGCTGTGTTGGCCATCATAGCGGAATCCCTTGCATTCGCGCGCCGCCTTGACGCCAACCGTGCGCGACGCCGGACCAACCTGGCCAGGAGAGTAACCGCCCGATGCCCGCTTTTCGCTGCTGCCCGCCCGCCGCCCGTCCCGGTTTTTTTGCCACCGGACCGCGCGGACGCTGACGATGCTCGAACTGGTCAACCTGGGCAAATCCTACGGCGGCAGGCAGGTACTGTCGGGTCTGTCGCACCGCTTCGAGGCCGGCGAATTCGTCGCCATCATGGGCGAATCGGGCGTGGGCAAATCAACCCTGCTCAATATTATCGCGGGACTGGATGCGCCGGACAGTGGTCAGGTGCTGGTGGACGGCCAGCCGATGTCGGCGCTGGACGATGACGCGGCAACCCGGCTGCGCCGTTCGCGCATGGGCTTCATCTTCCAGGCATTCCACGTGCTGCCGCACCTGACGCTGCTGCAGAACGTTGCCCTGCCGCTGCTGCTCAACGGAGAACCGCCCGCGCGCGCGTCCAGCATGCTGGCGGCGGTCGGGCTCGGCGGGCGCGACAACGATTTCCCGCGCCAGTTGTCCGGCGGCGAACTGCAGCGGGTGGCGATCGCCCGTGCGCTGGTGCACCGCCCCGCCCTGCTGCTGGCCGATGAACCAACCGGCAACCTCGACCCCGAGACCGCCGACGGCATCCTGCAGCTGCTACGCGCCGAGACCCGCGCCAGCGGCGCCGGGGCGATCATGGTCACCCACTCCCACGCGGCGGCAGCCATGGCCGACCGCATTCTCGTGCTCACCCGTTCCGGGCTGAAAGAAACTACGAGTTAGCCAGCTCGGCTGCCGAACTGTTCACGAACAGTGCGTCGAGATCGGCGTTCTCGTAGTACTATCACCACATAAGATAACAATAAAACAACACCGAGCCAGCCCGGCATTCCAGAACTGACGATCTGTCCTTAACCAAAGTTCAACAGACGATGGAGAAGTACATGAGCGTACGGCAAAGAAAACAGGAAATGCTCGAGGCCATGCAACGTGCGCGGGCACTGGAGCCGTCGAGCTTTGTGCCAAACAAGCTGCTCGACACGCTGATCGAGCGCATGAACCTGAAGAACGACGCGGAACTGTGCCGCGTGCTGGAAGTGCAACCGCCGATCATCAGCAAGATCCGCCACCGCAAGCTGAACGTGGGCGCGACGATCCTGCTGCGCATGCACGAGAAGTCGAACATCCCGATTCGCGAGCTGAAGGAGCTGACCAACGCGTCGATGCATTGATTGACGCAACAAGCTGCCGCGCCCCGAGGTTCTCCTGCCCACGCGTTCAGCCCAATCAGGCGTTATCTGGACGCGTGGACGGGAAACCCGCCCACCGTACCGGTTGCGCGACCGATGCAGCTCACTGGTTGCGCGGGCGCCCGGTCTTGAGTTGCGGCAGGCTCGAGAGCACGCTTTGCAGCGTCGCCAGGTCGATCTGGCTGATGAGGGCAACGCCGATCCGCAGCAGCTCACTCTTCTTGATTTCGAAGCCGGCCTTCAGGCACGCCTGCTTGACCTGGGCGAGCACCGCGTATTCACGCTCGGGCATGGTGAAGCTGTCGCGTACCAGGCGCTGCTTTTCTTTGGCGCCCGCTTCGCCGTCGCCGGCTGTCCGGCGCACCAGCGGACGCGCGGCGGCAACGCCGGCGGACTTGGCGGCGGACGCCCGGCCCGGCGCGCGCGCGCCTTTTGCGGCGGGCTTGATCGCGCCCGCTGCCGGCTGTTTGGCTGCCGGTTTCGACGACGATTTTGCTGCCGGTTTTGCCGCGGGTTTCGCGGCGGGTTTCGCCAGCTTGGCCGCCACCGCAGGCTTGGCGACCCGTTTTGCGGCGCCAGGCTTAACGGCCGGTGTGGCTGCGCCGGACTTGACGGCCGGCTTGGCCACGCCTGCCTTGGCAGCCGGTTTGACGGCGCCGGCCTTGGCTGCCGGTTTTACCGCGCCGGATTTGGCTGCCGGCTTTGCCGCGGCAGCCTTGATGGCGGACTTGCCCGACACCTGGGCTGCTCGCTTTGCCGGCTTGGCGGCGGCGCCTTTCTTGGCGCCGGCCGTGCTGTTGACTGTGCTGGTGGTGCTGCCTGCGGCGCGTTTTGCGCCTGCGGCGGGTGCTGCCTTGCTTGCGCGTTTGGCCGGCGCGGTTGCAAGCGCCTCTTCCGCCGACGCAACTTTTGCCGCGTTTTTCTTAGCCGCGGCTTTGGCGGGTGCTTTCTGGGCCATCGATTACTCCATTGTTTAACGATTTAAACAATATATACGATTTGCCCATGTTCCGGTAGGCGCGTCAGCGACGGGACACGAGCTGCATCAACAGATGCGCGCGTGTCGCCGGCCGCTAGGCGTCGTGCGGCGCGGTGAATTTCACGCCATGCTGCGTCAGCAACTGCCGCGCTTCCTCGAATTCGTAGCCGGACAGGTAGGCTTCCAGGCTCGTCATCGTGGCCGCGTCCAGCACGCGGGCAAGGCAGGTCCGCACGCTGTCGAAGTAGTCGGTCGCATCGCCCGAAAATTCTTCCAGCAGCCTGGCCAGGTGCGCGAGCGCATGCGCGGCGCCCTCCAGCGCTTCCGGCACCGGCGCGGCACTCTTGGCTTCACTGTCGAAGTAACGCTCGATATTGCGCACCAGGTCGGCCACGGCCGACTCCAGCGCCGCCACGCCACGCGCAAGGATGCTCTTGTCCGCGGTTTCCAGCGCCATCCCCTCCTCCACCGCCTGCGCCAGCGTCTGCAGCTCGCGCGCGCCGATGTTGCCGGCCACGCCGCGCAAGGTGTGCGCACGCCGGCCCGCCAGGTCCGGGCGCCCGGCTTCGAAATCGGCCCGGATGTCGGCGCCGGCCGTGCCCTGTGTGGCGCAGAAGCGCTCCAGCAACTGCAGGTAGAGCGGTTCGTTGCCGGCCACGTTGCGCAGCCCGAAGGCGGTATCCAGCCCCACCAGCCCCGGCAACGGCGCCGGACCCGGGGTCGGCAGCGCCGCCTGCGGCTGCGGCAGCGCGTGGCCGAGCCAGCGCGCCAGCGTGTGGTACAGCTTTTCGGGCTCGACCGGCTTGGTGATGTAATCCTGCATGCCCTCGCGCAGACACCGTTCGCGGATCTCGGCCAGCGCATGCGCCGTCATCGCGATCACCGGCAGCTTGTTGAAGCGCGCATCCTTGCGCAGCTCGATGGTGGCCGCGTGGCCGTCGAGCTGCGGCATCTCGAGGTCCATCAGCACCAGGTTGTAGCCGTCGGGGCCGGCCAGCGCGAGCCTGTCCAGCGCCTGCTGGCCGGTGGCGGCGATGTCCACCACGATCCCCTGCGCAGTCATCAGCTCGGCCGCGATCTGCTGGTTGACCAGGTTGTCCTCGACCAGCAGCACGCGCGCTTGTCCCACGCCGGGCAGCGCAGCCGGGGCCGCCGGCGCCTCGGCCACGCGCTCGGGGCGGCCGGACAGCGCGAATTCAAGGTCGAAGCGGAAGGTCGAGCCCCGTCCGGGACTGCTCTCGACCGCGATGCGCCCGCCCATCAGCCCCACCAGCTGCTGCGAGATCGACAGGCCCAGGCCGGTGCCGCCGTACTCGCGCGTGGTCGAGCCGTTGGCCTGGCTGAACGCGCGGAACAGCTTGGATTGCTGCTGCGCGCTCATGCCGATGCCGGTGTCGCGCACCGCAAAGCGCAGCCGCACGCGGCCGCTCACGGCCGTGGGCATGGGCGTGCACGACAGCTCGATCTCGCCGGAAGGCGTGAACTTGACCGCATTGTTGACCAGGTTGATCAGCACCTGGCCCAGGCGCAGCGGGTCGCCCACCAGCTCGCGCGGCACGCTGCGCGGCACGTTGACCAGGTAGCCCAGCTGCTTTTCGGCCGCCTTCTGGCCGGTCACGGACGCCACGTTCGACAGCACCTCGTCCAGCGTAAAGGGGATTTCCTCGACGTCGAGCTTGCCCGCTTCGATCTTGGAAAAGTCGAGGATGTCGTTGATGATCCCCAGCAGCGACAGGGCCGCGCGGTGGATCTTGCTGACGTAGTCGTGCTGCTTGGGATTGAGGTCGGTGCGCAGCGCCAGGTAGGCCATGCCGATGATCGCGCTCATCGGCGTGCGAATCTCGTGGCTCATGTTGGCCAGGAACTCGGACTTGGCCACGTTGGCCGCCTCGGCGCGCACGTTGGCGGCCAGCAGCGATTGTTCGCGTTCGCGCCGCTCAGAGATGTCGCGGATGAACGAGCAGAATTCGTACTCTTCCTTGTCGGCCAGCTGCACGCGCGTGATCGCCAGTTCGATCGGGAACTCGGTGCCGTCGCGGCGCAGCGCATAGATTTCGATACGGGTGTCGAGCACCCCGCCGCCCTTGCCTTCGCGGTAGCGGCGCACCCCGGCGCGGTGCGCCTCGCGGTAGCGCTCCGGGATGATGCATTCGTCCAGCGAGCGGCCCAGCGCCTCCTCGCGCGTGAAGCCGAAGGTCTTCTCGGCCTGCGTGTTCCAGCCGACGATGCGGCCGTTGCCGTCCATGCGCACCACTGCGTCGAGCGCGGTTTCCACGATCGCCTGCAGTTTTTCCTGGGTGTCGCGCGCGATGCGGATCGAATCGGTCAGCTCGGCGGTGCGCGCGGCGATGCGCATTTCCAGGTCTTCGTTCAGTTCGCGCAACTGCTGCTCGATCACGCTCTTTTCGCGCAACAGGCCGGTGGTCACCTGCTCGGCGCGGCGCAAGCGGTTCAGGGTGTCGCGAAAGCTGCGCACCGCCGACGACAGCCGGCCGATCTGGTCGCGCCGGCCGATGCCCGACAGCGCGATGTCGGTCTCGCCGCGCGCCAGTTTGTCCAGCGCCACCTGGATGTCCACGAACGGCTGGGTCATGCGGCGCCCGACCAGGAACACGCACACCACGATGGCCAGCGTGAGCAGCAGGTTGGCGGTGACGGTGCGCACGGTCTGGCGCCGCAGGTCCTGGTCGATCGGCTGGCGCGAAAAGGCCAGCTCGATCGAGCCGACCTGGTAGGTGCGGGTGCCGTCGTTGAAGGTGATGGTGCGCGCCACCCGGATCGCCGAGGACGGGTCGCGCGGCACGCCGGTCATCGAGGCCAGCACGTCGCCCTCGGGCGAGAGCACGCGCAGCCACATCACCTCCGGGGTGGCGCCGAGCGCGCCGACCACCGAGGACACGGCCGCGCTGTTGATGTCGAACAGCGGCTGCGCCAGCGCCTGCGACAGCACCTGGGCCTGGCGCTCGACGCGATCCTGCAGGCGCGCGTTGGCTTCGGCCGACAGTGTGTGCATCACGTAGGTCGTGTACACCCCGGTCGAGAGCACCACCGCGAGCACGATGCCGGCGCCGAGCCGGAACACGATGTTCTGGTTCCAGCTGTCGAGCAGCTTGGCAAACAACAGCCGCGTCAGCCCCCGCTTCATCGCCATTCCGGCTCCACTTTACTTGCCTCGAGCCGGGCGTAGGCGGGACTGGTGCGCACCGCGCCGACCTCGTTCCACAGCCGGCTGGCCAGCTGCGGATCGCGCGCGAGCATGGCGTGCGAAAGCATCAGATAGTAGTCCTGCTGCAGCAGCGGCACCGGCAGCACCTCGAGCTGGGCGCTGAACGGGCCGTGCGCCAGGCGCTGGGCGTCGGCCGCGCCGAACGCGGCCGCGGCCAGCCGTCCGGCCGCCAGCTTTTGCGCCAGCTCCTCCGGCTGCTGGCTGCCCTCGTCCGTGGGCACTCCTCGAGAACGCAGAAACTCGCCCACCGAATAGCCGAGCTGGAAGCCGATCTTGCCGTCCACGTGGCGGAAGGCCTTGCCGTCCCAGTCGATCGCGCTGCCGCGGCGCCGCACCAGCATGTAGCCGCCCACGTTCATGCGCTTGGCGCGGTCCGGGTGCGCGCCGCCGGGATAGGCTCCCACCGCCAGCCGCGCCGGGTAGAAGCTGACCGCAATGCCGCCGTCCACCGCGTTGGCCTTGATCGCCTCGAGGCAACGCTTCCACGGCATGCCGCGGTAGTCGAATTGCACGCCGGTGCGCTGCGACACCTCGCGCAGCAGCTCGAAATTCAGGCCCTGGCCGTCGAGCGTACGCCAGGGCAGCACCTCGCGCCGCTCATAGCACAGGGTGAGCGTGCCGGCGGCAGTCGCCGCAGCACTGCCCAGGACGCAGCTTGCAGCGATCACGAGGAAAATGAGACGACGCATGAGGCGGGATGAGCAAGGAAATGACAAGAAATAAACTCTTAGTATGCCATTTCCCAGAAGCAAAAAACAGTGGAATCAGCGCGTACCGCGCATGACCGCGTCGATTGCCGCTTTATTGCGACGGACATAGGCGGGACTGGCATGCACCACGCCGACCGCGTCCCACACGCGGTTGGCCAGCCGCGGGTCGCGCTCGACCAGCGCGTGCGACAGGACCAGGTAGTAATCCTGCTGCAGCAGCGGCACCGGCAGCACTTCCAGCTGGCGCGCGAACGGGCCATGCCGCACACGCTCGGCATCGGCGCCACCGAACGCGGCCGCGGCGATGCGGCCGCTGACGAGCTTTTGCGCCAGTTCATCGGCCTGCTGGCTGCCCTCGTCGATGGCGACATTGCGGCTCTTGAGGAACTCGCCGATCGAATAGCCGAGCTGGACCCCGATGCGCCCGTCCACATGGCGCAGCTCCTTGCCGTCCCAGTCGATCGGGCTGCCGCGGCGACGCACCAGCATGTAGCCGTCCCCGTTCATGCGCTTGCTGTGGTCGGGCGATGCCCCGCCCGGAAAGACGCCGACCTCCTCGCGCCCCGGGTTGAAGCTGACCGAGAACGCGCCATCGACCATGTTGGCCTTGAGCTCCTCCAGGCAGCGCTTCCACGGCATACCGCGGTACACGAAGGTGACCCCGGTGCGGCGCGCGACCTCGTCGAGCAACTCGAAATTCAGGCCGCGGTGGTCGACCGTGCGCCAGGGCAGCACGTCGCGCCGCTCGAAGCACAGGGTGAGCGTCGGCGCGGCCGCCTGCGCGCGCCCGGCAAGCACGCAGCCGGCGGCCAGCAGCAGCGGCAGCAGGCGCCGCAGTGTCGCGCTCATGCTTCCTCCACCGGGCTCGCCGGCGCCGCCTGCGCAACCCGATTGCGGCCCAGCTCCTTGGCGCTGCGCAGCGCCTCGTCGGCGCGCTGGAACAGGGTGACGGTGCTGTCGTCGGCTCGGATGGTGGTCACGCCGAAGCTGGCCGTCATCGCGATCAGCGCGCGCTCGGTCTTGCAGGGGTATGCTTCGAGCGCCGCGCGCATGCGCTCGGCCACCAGCGCCGCCTCGTCCAGGTTGGTGCGCGGCAGCAGGATCGCGAACTGGCCGCCCACCAGGCGCCCGAGCTGGTCGCTGTCGCGCAGCTGGCGCTTGCACACCTCGGCCACATGGCGCAGCACCACGTCGCCGGCGGTGTGGCCGTAGCCGTCGTTGATGCGCTTGAACTGGTCGAGGTCGAGCGTGACCAGCGCGGTGGCCATGCCGGGCCGGCGCGCCAGCGCCATCCATGGCGCCAGCAGGTTGAAGAACCCGCGCCGGTTCGGCACGTCGGTGACCGGGTCTGCCACCTGCAGCCGCGCCAGCTCGGCCTGCAGCCGTTCGCTTGCGAGCAGCAGCATGCCGAACGCGTACAGCAGCATCAAGAGGTAGAACGCAGCGGTGGAACACTGGCGCAGCACCGGGTTGGACCACCACGCCCAGCCACCGGGCGCGGTCAGCACCAGCACGCCGCGCGCGGCCACCGCCAGCGCCAGCACGATCCCGGCCACGGCCAGGAAGCGCTGCAGCATGCGCGCGCCGCGCCAACCGCTTGCCAGCGCCACGCCGGCGCACAGGTAAAAGCCGCCCAGCACCAGCGACGCGGCAAGCGCGCGCAGCGCCGATTCGTCCACCAGATAGCAGGCCAGGAATACAGCCACCGCCAGCGCCAGTGCGATGAACACCGGACGCCGCCAGCCGCTTCTGCCGGCCAGCTCCCAGAACGCGCCGGCCTCCAGCGCCACGCCCGCGAACAGCAGCGCGTAGCCAAGCGGCAGCGCCAGCGGCTCGGGCAGCACGTTCGATGCGGACAGCGCCAGCAGCAGCCAGGCGCCGGCCTGGCACTGGCGCGACAGGCCCCATACGCTGAGCGCGGCCGGGCGCGCGGCGCCATAATCGAAGAAGAACAGTGCGGCGCACAGGGCAAGGTTGCCCAGCGCCAGGACCATTGCGGTGGAATCCATCGGCTGTCCTTAAAACTCGTGTTCGACACTGGTGGAGCCGTCGCCCACCTTGCTGGCCCAGGCACTTGCCCAGTAGGCCTTCTCGGCATCGGTCGGGGCGTCGTGCCAGAACACGATCAGCGTCCCCTTGTGGTCGTGCAGCTGGGTGACCTTGTCCACGAAGGCGGCGCAGCCATCCTGGTCCGCCAGCGCCAGGGCGTAGCCGTACACCCGGTTCAGCCGCTCGATGCGGTCCGGCTCGGTCTGGCTGTTCGTCGCCGAAATCGTGGGGTGGTCCAGGAACATGGGAATTGCCTCCGTGTGGGCTGCGGCGGCCAGCTTATCAGAAACTTATGCTCGGCAACAAGCAGCCGGCCGGGGGCCATTCGCATATACTGCCGGGCATGCCCAGCCCTTCCCGCCCACCCGCCGCCGACCCTGCCCCGGAGCCCGCCGCGCCGCTGGTGCGCACCATCGACGGGCGGCGCACGCTGGAGTTCCGACCGGGGGACGTGCAGAGCGAAATGCTGCTGTGCCGGCCGGACGCGCTGGTGCTGGCCTACGCGCGCGCCATGATGTGCTTTGCGCTGTTCGTGCCGCGCCCGCGCCACATCGTCATGGTCGGCCTGGGCGGCGGCTCGCTGGCCAAGTTCTGCTACCGCCACCTGCCCGGCGCGCGCATCACCGTGATCGAGCTGCGCGCGGACGTGATCGCGCTGCGCGAGCAGTTCCGGGTGCCGCCCGACGACGCCCGGTTCACGGTGGTGCAGGCCGACGCCGCCGCTTACCTGGCGCGCCTGCGCGGCAGCGCCGACGTGCTGCTGCTGGACGGCTTCGACCGCGACGGCCTGCCGGCCTCGCTCGGGAGCGCGCGCTTTTACGCCGACTGCCGCGAGGCGCTGCGGCCGGGCGGCGTGGCCGTTGCCAATATATTCAGCTACGACCCGGCGCGGGGCGCCATGCTGGCCCGCCTGCGCCAGGCGTTCGGCGGCAAGGTGTGCTGGTTCGACGGCGTGGCCGGCAACAACCATATCTTCTTTGCCCTCAAAGGCGGGGGCGGCGCCGCCAGCGCGCGGGCGGCGCGCCGCTTCGCATGGGTCGGCCAGGGACGCGGCCTGGGTGCGCGCTGGCTCAACTGGCTGCTGGCGCGACTGCTGGTGGTGTGGCTCGCGCATCGTCCAGACTGAACCTGGAACACGATTGCCGCAATTCGTTTGCCCAAGCGGCCGATTTTGTGACACACTGGCGCGAGTAGTGCCCACCGGCAACGAATAATCTTTTCCACAATGCGCCCGATCGCCCGATGCCCCGTCCACAGCCTTTCAAACTGACCCTAGCGGCCAGCCTGACACTGGGCACGGGATTGGCGGCGTCGGCCGCGCTGTTCATGGCTGCCGTCCATCTGGAATACGACAACCAGGCGTTCGCATTCGAGCAGCGCGCGGCGCAGCGCGTGGCTGCGGTGCGCCAGGGCCTGAACGACGCGGTCGAAGTGCTGACCGCGGCCAACCAGCTGTTCTCCACCGTGCGCCCGGTCACGCGCGAGCAGTTCCACGACTTCACCACCCCGCTGCTCAAGCGCCACCCGTTCATCCAGGCCTTCAATTATCACCGGCTGGTCAAGGACAGCGAGCGCGCCCGGGTCGAGGCCGAACTGCAGCGCGTGCGCCCCGGCACCGTGATCACCGAAAAACGCGGCGGCGTGCAACGCACGGCCCCGCGCCGGCCCGAGTACAGCATCGTCCACTACCTCGAACCGATGGCCGGCAACGAACCGGCGTTCGGCCTGGACGCGGGCGCGCATCCGCAGGTGCGCGAGGCGGTCGAGCGCGCGCGCGTGACCGGTGTGGCCGCCGCGAGCGACCTGGTCGAACTGGCGCAGGACACCCGGCGCCAGGCCAGCTTCGAACTGGTGATGCCGGTGTTCGCCGCGGACGGCAGCCTGGCGGGCGATACCGCCGCGATCATCCGCGGGCCCGAGCTGGTGCGCACCATCCTGGCGACAGCCGGCCTGCTGGACGAACGCAACGTGGAGCTGGCGGTGTACGCCGGCTCGCGCGCCGACCCGGCGCGGCTGATGTTCTCGACCGCCGCGGCCGGCGCGCCCGCCCCGCAGGACAAGCTGGCGGCGTGGCTCGCTCCCGGCTACAGCACGCGGCTCGATCGCAGCTTCATCGTCGCCGGCCGCCACTGGCTGGTCGAGGCGACCGCGACGCCGCGCCCGTTCCTGCCGGACCACCTCGGCTCGGTCTCGATGCTGGTGGGCGGCGTGCTGTTCACCGTCTTGATGACGGCGTTCGTGCACCTGACCAGCGAGCGCGCGCGGCGGGTGCAGCAGCTGGTGCGCGAACGCACCGCGGACCTCAAGCGCAGCAACCAGCGCCTGGTCGATGACGTGCTGGCGCGGCGCCGCACCGAGCGCGCGCTGCAGCAAAGCGAGCAGCGCTTCCGCCAGCTGGTGGCGATGTCGTCCGACTGGTACTGGGAGCAGGACGCGGCGTGCCGCTTCACCAGCATCACCGGCGACTTCAGCACCAAGGCCGGCATCGCGGTCGAGCGCCTGCTCGGCAAGACCCGCTGGGAGTGCGTGCCGGACCTGGACCAGACCGACGAGGGGCGCGCCCACATCACCCGCGTCAAGGCGCACGAGCCGTTCCAGAACTTCGAGTACCAGATCAGGGACGACAACGGCGACACCCGCTGGTTCAGCATCAACGGCACCCCGCTGTTCGACGACACCGGCGCCTTTGCCGGCTACCGCGGCACCGGCAGCGACATCACCGCCCGCAAGCTCACCGAGCAGCGCGTGTACCACGTGGCCCAGCACGACGTGCTGACCGGCCTGCCCAACCGTTCGCTGCTGCAGGACCGGCTGGGCCAGGCGGTCGCCTACGCCACCCGCAGCGGCTATCCGGTGTGGGTGATGATGATCGACCTGGACCGCTTCAAGTACGTCAACGACAGCATGGGCCACAAGGCCGGCGACGTGCTGCTGGTGACGGTGGCGGCGCGCCTGCGCGGCGCGCTGCGCGACACCGACACGGTGGCGCGGCTGTCGGGCGACGAGTTCGTGGTGATCCTGTCCGAGCACGCGGGCGAGCCGCTCACGCACGACATCGTGCAGCGCGTGATGGAGTCGGTGGCGCGCCCGGTCATTTTGGGCACCAAGGAGTTCATGGTCACCTGCAGTATCGGCGTGGCGGTGTACCCGAGCGAGGGCACCGCGGCCGACAGCCTGATCGAACACGCCGACATCGCGATGTACCGCGCCAAGAAGCTGGGCCGCAACAACTACCAGTTCTACACCCCGGCGATGAACGAGGAATCGCTGGAGCGGGTGCGCATCGAAACGGCGCTGCGCAACGCGCTCGAGCGCGACGAGTTCGTGCTGTACTACCAACCCCAGGTGGACCTGTCCAGCGGCCAGATCGTGGGCATGGAGGCGCTGATCCGCTGGAACCACCCGGAGCTGGGCATGGTGCCGCCGGTGCGCTTTGTCGGCGTGGCCGAGGAGACTGGCCTGATCGTGCCGATCGGCGCCTGGGTGATGCGCACCGCCGCGGCCCAGAACAAGGCCTGGCAGGACGCGGGCCTGGGCCGGCTGCGGGTGGCGGTGAACCTGTCGGCGCGCCAGTTTGGCGACCCCGAACTGATCGGCGGGATCGAGGCGGCGCTGGCCGACACCGGGCTGGATCCGGAGTGCCTTGAGATCGAACTGACCGAAAGCCTGTTCATGAGCGACGTGACGCCGGCGGTGGACCTGCTGCACCGGATGAAGGCGCTGGGCGTGAAGCTGTCGATCGACGACTTCGGCACCGGCTATTCGAGCCTGTCCTACCTGTCGCGCTTCCCGATCGACGTGCTCAAGATCGACCGCTCGTTCGTGGCCGACATCACCGACGACGCCAACGACGCGGCGATCGTCAGCTCGATCATCGCGCTGGCGCACAACCTGAAGCTGTCGGTGATCGCGGAAGGCGTGGAAACCGCCGAGCAGCTGCATTACCTGAGCAGCCAGGGCTGCGACGAGATGCAGGGCTACTTCTTCAGCCGCCCGCTGCCGGCCGCCGACTTCGAGCAGATGCTGCGCGAACAGCGCAGCCTGCCGCCGGTGATGTCGCTGGCCGACGAAACCGCCTTCGTCTGAAACGCCGCGTTGTGTGGCCAATCCGGCAAGATTGGCCTACAATGACAAATGTCTATTTGGCAATTTGGGGTTCGGAATGTCCACCACCGATATTGACCTGCCCGCGCTCGAACCGGGCCAGCGGCTGCAGCGCACCGACCTGCGCACGCGCGACCTGATCAACCAGGCGATCGCCTCGATCCCGACGCTCGGGGTGCAGAAAGCGGCCGCCTTCCTGGCGACCATGAACGTGCCGCCGGAAATCGCCGTGCGCTGCCTGCTGCAGCCGCACAAGCGCCGTCCGCCCAGCCACGGCTAGCGCGCGCCGTGCTGGCCGGCGATGTCGGCCAGCGATTCGCGGCCCTTGTCGGTGAGAGTAAAGCCGCCCTCTTCGCGCACGGCAATGTGCGACTTACGGCCGAGAAACTGGACAACGTCGGCGTCGATCGGCGCCAGCGGGTCGGCCTGCAGTGCCTGCAGCGCCGCGATGCAGCGGCGCAGGAACAATTCCTGCGCGCCCTTGTCGGTCAGCGCGACACTGCCGTTGCGCGCATACTGGATCAGCTTGAGCCCGGCCAGCTTCTTGGCGTTACGGCCGACGCAGGCGTTGTACCGGTCGGTGCGGGCGCCGCGCCGGATGAATTCGAGCGCGTCGAGTTCGTCGATGGTCAGTTGTTGGTCTTTCATTGCCGCCTTTTCTTCGCAAGGGCGACATCGTACCCGCCCCGCCGCCCGGCGGCAACCACTGGACCTTAGTGCCAGCCGCGCAATCCGGCCCAGGTCAGCAATCCCGCTGCAAGCACGCCGCAGACCATCGCAACTTGCCAACGACGCGAGCCCAGGAACGAGCTGCGGCCGAGGTAGATTTTATTGTGCAGGGAGTTGCCCATCATGTGTCTCCAAGGTGAAGCTGATACTGACTTATAAGTCATTCTATGCATCAAACGATGACGCACTTGTGACGGTTGACACCATCGGCAACTTCTGTAGCCGATAAGCAACACCTGGACTATTGCGCGCCAATCGCCGCCACGGTGCTGCTAGGATGACCTTTATTCATTACGCATTTGGAGCGCAACATGGCACGTCCCCATTCCACCGACCCGGCCCACAAGGGCCGCCCCTATCTTGAGGAACCCGACATCGGCAGCGGCGAGAAAACCCCGGCCCAGGAAGAGACCGAGGAAATGATCCGCCAGATCCCGCCGCTGCCGAGCCGCCAGCACGGCGACAACGGCAACCACCACGGCGGTCACCCGCACGAGCCGCAGCGCGGCAAGCGCTGAGCGCATCAGGCCTTGATCGGCGGCTCCGGCATCCTCGGTTCCTGGACCGGGGCGTGGGTCGGGGCCGGATACTCGTCCGGCTGCTGGTCTGGCGTGCGGGTCGGTGGCGGCGTTTCGGGGTCGGGCGTCTGATGGCCGCGCCGCGGCTCGCCTGCAGCCGCCGCAGGCCGCGCATCGCATTTCTTCATGCTCGTCCTTTCTGCCAAGGTTGATCGTAACAATCCCGCTGGCGCGGGCCGTTATCCTGAATCAAGCGGCGGACCTGGCCGTCGCTGCGCCGCCACGAACCGGGCGGCGCCGGCGCCGTTCAGGCCGCCGGTGGTTCAGGAACCCTTCTTGTAGCCCTGCTTGGCGCCGCCGCCAGCGCCCTGTTGGCTGCCGGCCTTCTGGCGCGCCATGCTGTTCTGGCTGCTCTTTTGCTTGACGCCTGCGCGTTGCTTGGCCTGGTCCTCTTCCGACATGTTGCCGGCGGACTGGCGGCTCTGGCTGCCGCTGGATGCCTTCTGTTTGCTCATGCTGGTCCTCCCTGTTGAAAGAAAAACGGCGCGGCTGCCCGATGGCGGCCCGGCCCGGACAATCGCCGTCTGCAATCAGACTAGCATGGAAGAACTTGGGCAGTTTTCAATCGTGCGCGGGAAAGCGCGCGTCATTCGGGCCAGGCAAGGCGGCGCGCCAGCGGGGCGCGCAGCACGACGTCGGTGACCGGCACGGCCACGCACGGCAGGATGTCGCCCTCGCGCTTTTCGTCGAACGACAAGCCGGGCCACTCGACCAGGTAGCGCACCTCGCCGCTTTCCTTTCGGCACAGGCAAGTGCGGCAGGTGCCGTTGCGGCACGAACTGGGAAGCTCGAATCCCGCAGCCTCGGCCGCGCGCAGGATCGGTTCGCCCGCCGGCACGGCAAAGCACCAGCCGGAGGGCAACAGGGTCACGGTAAATTCCTTGCTCATTGCGGCGATTGTAGCCGCTGGCGGCGCCACGCGCCTGAGTTCGTTCGCGCACAGACCCCTGACGGGCCCGGCACTACGCTGGGCCCCATCGTCGTTTGCAATGGTGATCCTGTGAATCGAACGAAGTACCCGCTCCTCTTCGCGTGGCTGGCTGCAAGCTTGCCCGCCCTCGCCCAGCAACTCCCCGCGCCCACGGCCGCGGACAACCAGAACCAGGTTGAGGCCGGGCAGGCCGGCCGCCTGCTGCGCGCCCAGGTGCTGCTGGACCGCGCCCATTTTTCGCCTGGCGAAATCGACGGTGCTTACGGCTCGAACATGCGCCAGGCCCTGGCCGGCTTCCAGAAGTCGCGCGGGCTCGCGCCCACCGGCAAACTGGACGACGCCACCTTCAACGCCCTGAACACCGACAGCGCGCCCGCGCTGGTGGGCTACACGGTCACCGAGGCCGACGCGGCCGGCCCCTACCGCCAGGTGCCCGAGGACATGATGGCCAAGGCCGAACTGCCGGCCCTTGGCTTTGCCAGCCCGGCCGAGGCGCTGGGCGAGCGCTTCCACGCCAGCCCTGCCCTGCTCGAACGGCTTAACCCCGGCAAGAACCTGGGCCGCGCCGGCGAACAGCTGCTGGTGCCCAACGTACTGGGCGCCGCGGCGCTGCCGAAGGCGGCCAGGGTCGCGGTCTCGAACAGCCAGAAGGTGCTGATGCTGTTCGACGCGGCCGGCAAGCAGGTCGCACAGTATCCGGCGTCCACCGGCAGCGAGCACGACCCGCTGCCGATCGGGAACTGGAAGGTCCAGGGCGTGCTGCACAACCCGACCTACCACTACAACCCCAAGCTGTTCTGGGACGCTTCGCCGGGCGACAAGAAGACCACCGTCAAGCCCGGCCCGAACAACCCGGTGGGCGTGGCCTGGATCGACCTGTCCAAGCCGCACTACGGCATCCACGGCACCCCGGTGCCGTCCACGATCGGCAAGACGGAATCGCACGGCTGCATCCGCCTGACCAACTGGAGCGCGGCCGAAGTGGCGCAACTGGTCGCCGCGGGCACCGACGTCGTGCTGGAGGAATGACCCTGACCCGAGGAGGCGCACATGCGATGGCTGCTCACTTTCCTGTTCGGCGTGCTGGTGGGCGCGGGCGCTCTGTTTGCCTGGCTGAGCCAGTTGCCTGCCGCGCAGGCCCCCCAGCCGGTGGTGACGGCGACCGGCCATGCGCTGCCGCCGCCGCCGCCTCAGGGCGAACAGGTGCGGCTGGCCGACCCGCCGAAGATCGAGCCTGACCTGACCGAGGCCGACCTGCCGCTGCGGCCCGACCCGGTGACGGCCACCGTGCTGTCGACGCTGCCCCGGCTGGCAAGCGGCGGCGGCAAACTGCTGGTGCCGGTCGAGGGCGTGAAGGCGGGCGACATCAGCGACACCTTCGACCAGCAGCGCGGCAGCGCGCGCAAGCACGAGGCGCTGGACATCATGGCGCCGCAAGGCACGCACGTGCTGGCGGCCGGCGACGGCAAGGTGGTCAAGCTATTCAAGAGCAAGCCGGGCGGGCTGACGGTGTACCAGTTCGATCCGGAGGAAAAGTACGCCTACTACTACGCGCACCTGGACCGCTATGCCGAAGGACTGAAGGAAGGGATGACGCTCAAGCGCGGGGACCTGGTGGGCTACGTGGGCAGCACCGGCAACGCGGACGCGAAGGCGCCGCACCTGCACTTTGCGCTGATCGAGCTCACGCCGGAAAAGCAGTGGTGGAAAGGCACCCCGGTGAACCCCTACCCGCTGCTGGAACGGTAGGGTGACCACGGGCTTGACCGACTCCCCGTCGCCCCGGCGAAGGCCGGGGTCCATGCCGAGCGTCGGACCTCGGCACGGGTCCCGCGTTCGCCGGGACGACGGTGGTTGGCAATGCGCGCCGGCTACTGGCTCTCGTCCACGTCCGCGCCGACATTGATCGCCGCGTAAGCGCGCTGCACCGCAATCGCTTCCTTGCTGCCCTTCCCGTACAGTTCCTCGGCCGCCTCGATCATCTTGTTGCGCGCGTCCGCATAGTTGGTGCTCGAGGTGAACTTGGTGGTGTTGGCCTTAAACCAGATGCGATACGCCTTGTCCAGCCCGATACCGCTCATCGCGCCCGGATTCTTCACCAGGTATTTGCTGTACTGGTCGCTGTTCTTGTCCGCGTTCGAGCCCTGCGACAGGAAGTAGAACATGCGGTTGTTCGGCCCGCTGCTGTAATGGACGTCGAGCCGCTTGATCGAGGTGCTCCACGCGTCCGGGCTGCTGCCGTCCTTGCTCGGCTTGTACATCCAGCGCAGCGGCGTGCCGTTCTTGCTGATTTCCTTGCCCATCACCCAGTCGTTGCCGGTGAGCGGAACCGTGTCGCCCTTGCCGCCCGCGCGCGCGTAGGCTTCCACCACTTCGCCGTTGATGTCCGAGCTCGATTCGTTCAGGCCGCCCGATTCGCCCGAATAGGTCAGGTTCGAAGTCGCCGCCGTGACGCCGTGCCCCATCTCGTGGCCGATCACGTCGTTCGAGCCCAGGCTGTAGAACATCGAGCCGTCGCCGATGAACATGCAGCGGCAGGTGTCGCTGTAGTACGCATTGTCGTAAGCGGTGTTGACGTGGGCCGCGATGTAGGTGGCCGTGTCGTGGCCGTCCAGCGACAGCCAGCCCATCACGTTCTTGAGCGTGTCGTAGGTGTTCATCAACCCCCACATCGCGTTCACCGCCGCGGTCTGGCCGTTGGCGTTGGTGGTGCTGCCGCCTTCGATGTACTGCTTGCCGTCGCCCCAGGTGTTGGTGCTGTTGGTGTAAATGAGGCCGGCGCTGCTGCCGTGATTGGCGTTGGTGATCGCCATCGCGCCATACGCGCCGCCTTTGCCGCGCGTGCTGTCCTTCATCTGGTAGGTGCCGTTGACCAGCGTGGTGCTGATCGGGACCTCGCCGTTGTACTGGCTCTTGCCCACGCCGATCACCGTCTGCAGCATGTTCCACTGGTCGATCACGTGCGCGTCCTTCGCGTTCACCACCGTGTCGCGGTACACCGGCCTGTCCGCCACCACCGCGCGGGTGTGCACCAGGTAGGCCAGCTCGTAGTGGTCCACCACGTCCTGCACATCGAGCGCGTTGAGCTCGGATTCGGGCTTGTTCAGCGCGGCCGGCACGCGTTCGGTCTTCATCACCGGGAAGATGATCAGGTCGGCGCTCGGCGGGGCCAGGTGCGTGGCGCTCGGGCCGACCGAGACCAGCGCGGCGTCGATCGCGGCCTTGGACGAGATCGATGGCTTGACGTCGATATCCACGGCTGCGCCGCCCTTGCCGAGCTGGCTGCGGCGGTCGGACGCGGATTCGGACACGATGTGGCCCGTCCCATCGACCACCACCACCGATTCCGAGCCGAACACCGGCACACCCTTGTAGGTATGCTGCACGCGTACCACCTGCGTGCCCTGCACGCCGGGATGCTGGACCTTGACCGCGAAGCCGTGGTTGGCGTCCAGGCCGCGGCTGGCCAGCTGCTTGGACAGTTGCGACACCAGCGACGCCGCCGCCTGCTTCGACTGCAGTTGCGGCGCGCTCATCATCGGCGCCGCCGCCGCCCAGCCACAGAGCGACAGGGAGATCGCGCCGAGCGACGCGGCCAGCAGGGTTTTACGCATGTTCATGGTGACTCCTCGTTGAAGTGGTCGGCGGGCCGCCGCCTTGCGGTATCCGTTCTCAGCGCACAAGCGAGCTGGGCACTTTGGAAGTTTGGACGAGCTTCAACGGAAGGGTTTGCTCAAGCGCAAAAAGCCCCGCGATCGGAGGAACCAATCGCGGGGCGTTGCCGGTCCCGGCGGAAGCCGGAACGACGGCCGTCATCTATCCGGGCTACATGGGCCGGGTCAACGCCGGCTGCGGCGGCTGCTCATCAGATACCAGGTGGCGCCGGCCAGCGCAGTGACGATGGCCGCCTTTTTCACCAGTCCGGCCGGGTTGTGGCGCATTTCGGCCCTGATGCCCATTTCGCCCAGCACATTGGGCACGTGGCCGTGCGCGAGGTCGTCGATGACCCCTTCGACCACGTTGACCCGGTCGGCCAGCAGCAGCATCAGCCAGTGGCGGATGTCGTTCTCGGTCTGCTTGTAGGCGGCGCGGCGTATCATGCCGGACAGGCCTTTGGGCGGTTGCGCGGTGCCGAAGATGGGGGTGATGCCGGGCCGCTCGGGCGAGCAGAACACTTCCACGGTCTGGGCCTGCTGCACCGGCTGGCCCGGCTGCGGGTCGATGAAGCGCGGCGGCATGTGCTCCATCGGCACCGCCGGGCGGTTCTTGCGGTCCAGGTCCGCGCCCCAGCCCTGAATGTGCTGCAGCTGTTCGCGCGACGGCCGCTGGCGGTCGAGATGGAAGTCCATCTGGCGGTCGTAGTCCACGTGGCCGTGGTGGTGCGGGTTGTGACGCTGTTGCGCCTGGTCGCGGCGGGCGATGTCGTTGTCCATTCCGTTCTCCTTCAGTGCAGGATGCTGCTTGCCGCCGTGCGCGCAATGCTGCCGGCGCGCGGCGGGATCAGGACCGGCTTGATGCACTCGTCGAGCTTGCTGGAGAAGATATGGTAGGCGTCCGACACCTCTTCCAGCGGCACGTGGTGCGTGATGATTTCCTTCGGGTTCAGGCGCCCGGCGCGGATATGCTCGATCAGGTGCGGCACGTGGCGCTTGACGCTGGCCTGGTTCATGCGCAGGGTCAGCCCCTTGTTGACGGCGTTGCCGATCGGGACCGCGTTGAAGGTCGGGCCGTACACGCCCACGATCGACACGTTGCCGCCCTTGCGCACCGAGTTGATCGCCCAGTGCAGCACGGTGGCGGCGCCCGCCTGCATCATGGTCCAGCGCCCGGTGATGGTCTGCGCCATGCTGCCCGATGCCTCGCACCCGACCGCGTCGATGCACACGTCCGCGCCCAGCCAGTCGGTCATCTTCTTGATGTGCAGCGCCATGTCCTTCACCTCGCGGAAATTGATGACCTCGCACTGCGCGTAACGCTTGACGAACTCGAGCCGGTATTCAAGGTGGTCCACCACGATCACGCGGCCGGCGCCCATCAGCCAGGCCGACTTGGCGGCAAAGATGCCGATCGGGCCGGCGCCGAAGATGACCACCGTGTCGCCCTCGCTGATGTCGCCCATTTCCGCCGCCTGGTAGCCGGTGGGCAGCGCGTCGGTCAGCAGCACCGCGTCGTCGTCGACGATGTCCTCCGGGATCTTGTACGGCCCCACGTCGGCCATCGGCACGCGCACGTATTCGGCCTGGCCGCCGTCGTAGCCCCCGGTGGTGTGCGAGTAGCCGTAGATGCCGCCCACGGCGGTGGCTTCCGGGTTGGTGTTGTGGCAGTTGCTGTACAGTTCGCGCTGGCAGAAAAAGCAGGAGCCGCAGAACAGGTTGAACGGCACCAGCACGCGGTCGCCGGGCTTGAGCGTTTCCACCGCCGAGCCGACTTGCTCCACCACGCCGACGAACTCGTGGCCGAAGGTGTGGGCGACGCGCGTGTCCGGCACCAGCCCGTGGTACAGGTGCAGGTCGGAACCGCAGATGCACGCGCGTGTCACGCGCACGATGGCGTCGCCAGGATGCTCGATCACCGGATCGGGTTTGTGCCCGACGCGAACCCGGTACGGGCCGCGGTAGTTCATTGCCAGCATAAATTCCTCCTCCTCAAACGTTTGTGGGAAGCAAAGCGCCCGCGTGGGGCGCGAGAAACCAAGGTAGGGCAAACGGTCGCCAATAGCGATACGCGCACGGAAAGGAACAGCCCGTTTTGACGCGGTTTCTTCGAAAAGACGACGACAGGGTTGCGGGTACGAAAGCCTTCTTACAGTTGGGAAGCGCCGAACGTGTCGCACTGGCGCACGTCGCCGCTGTCGATGCCGCGCTTGAACCAGCGCACGCGCTGCGCCGAGGTGCCGTGCGTGAACGAATCCGGGACCACCACGCCTTGCGACTGGCGCTGCAGCGTGTCGTCGCCGATGGCGGTGGCCGCGTGCAGGGCCGAGTCCACGTCGCCCTGCTCCAGGATATTCTTCGCCTGGTTGGTGCGGTTGCCCCACACGCCGGCGAAGCAGTCGGCCTGCAGCTCGACCCGCACCGACAGCGCGTTGGCCTGCGCTTCATCCATGGCCTGGCGCTTGCGATCCACCTTGTCCATGATGCCCATGAGGTTCTGCACATGGTGGCCCACCTCGTGCGCGATCACGTAGGCCTGCGCGAACTCGCCCGATTCGTGGAAGCGCTGGCGCATCAGGTTGTAGAAGGCCAGGTCGATATACACGTGCTGGTCGGCCGGGCAGTAGAACGGCCCGGCGGCGGTGCGGCCAAGGCCGCAGCCGGTGCGGGTGGCGTTCTCGAAAATGGTCAGCGTGGGCGGCTTGTAGGTGCCGCCGTGTTCGCGGAAGATCTCGGTCCAGGTGTCCTCGGTATAGGCCAGCACCGTGCGCACGAAGCGGGTCTGCTCGTCCTCGGGGCCGGTGCGCTGCTGCGGGGCCTGCTGGACCGTGGGGGCGCCACCGCCGGTCAGCAGGTTCAGGATGGTGCCGGGCGAGACGCCGAAGAACCACGAACCGATCAGCGCAATGACGATCGTGCCGATGCCGACCGAGCGTCCGCCGAAGCCGAATCCGCCTCCCCCGCCCTGCCCGCGCAGGTCCTCGACGTTGCTGCTTTCGCGATCACCTTCCCAGCGCATCGATGCCTCCCGCCCGGCCTAGCGGCCGGTTGATCGCTTCAGGTGGCTGGCGTCCAGGTTCTCGCGCGCATCCTTGGTGCGCAGCTCCTCCTGCTCGGCAAGGCCGGTACGCTCCTCGTCGTGCCGCTGGCGCTCGTGGCGCTCGCGCTCGAGCTCGATGTCGATGCGGCCGCTGGGCGTATGCGCAATCGTGTTCATCTCCGATCCTCCCGGGTGAGTAAGCCTTTCAGGCAGTATGGCCAAGTCCATCGTCGCGGTATGTTCGAATGTTCACACAATCGCCGATTTGGGCGCGATTCGGTACGACGCCGTACAGATAGTCCACCGACTGGCGCGCATGCTGGCCGGCATGCCACTCGACATCCACGACCCCGACGCGCTGGTCCAGCTCGGCCGCGCACTGTGCGCCCACGGCTACCGCTTCACCACGGTGACGCCGGCCACGCACCGCCGCGTCAACGCCCGCGCCGGGAACGCGACGGCCAGCGACCTGCGCGGCGTATTTGGCTGGAGCCGGCCGTTCGCCGACACGCTGCTGCCGCCCGACGTACGCACGCTCATGCAGCGCGCCAACGTGCTGGTGCAGGCGACCGACGGCTGGCGCTCCGCGGTGCGCGCCGCCACCCTGGGCGAACAGCTGTACTTTCACTCGGCCTATCCCGCGGCCGAGCGCGATGCGGTGTTCTTCGGGCCCGACACGGTGCGCTTCGTCGCAGCGGTGTTGCGCGGCCTTGCCAGCTTAAAGACCGCGCCACGGCGCATCATCGACATCGGCTGCGGTGCCGCGCCGTGCGCGATCGGGCTGGCGCTGCGCTATCCGCATGCCGAAGTGATCGCCGCCGACGTGAACCCGTCCGCCCTGGCGCTTGCGGCCATCAACGCCCGGCTGGCCGGCGTGCCGCACGTGCAGCCCTGCCGCAGCAGCCTGCTGGACGACGTGAGCGGCGACTTCGACCTGGTGGTGGCAAACCCGCCCTACGTGCTCGACAGCCAGGGCCGCACCTACCGCGACGGCGGCGGCCTGCACGGCGCGCAGCTGTCGGTGGACCTGGTCCGCGCCGCGCTTGCGCGCCTGCGCGCGGGCGGCACGCTGATGGTCTACACCGGCGTGGCGATGACCAGCGCGGACGATCCGTTCCTGCAGGCGATCACGCCCGCGCTGGAGCGCCATGCGGCCAGCTGGACTTACGGCGAGCTCGACCCGGACGTGTTCGGCGAACTGCTCGCACAGCAGGGCTACGAGGACGTGGAGCGCATCGCGGCAGTGTGGCTGGTGGCGTCCAGGGCCTGAACTGGTCCTGTGACCGACGCGCCGACTTGCTGTACAGTTGCGCGTGAGACGACAACCACGGGAACCTCACGTGAGCAGCACCCACCAGATCACCACCCTGCAGGCGCTCGAAAGCCTCTACGGCACGCCGGCCGCGCCCTCGATCCGCAAAGAGGTCGATTACATCCACCCGCACTACCGCGCCTTCATCGAGGCCGCGCCGTTCGTGGCGCTGGCCACCAGCGGCGCCGATGGCCTTGACGTATCGCCACGCGGCGACCCGGCCGGCTTCGTGCACATGCAGGACGCGCACACGCTGCTGCTGCCCGACCGGCGCGGCAACAACCGCATCGACAGCCTGCGCAACATCGTGGCCGATCCGCGCGTGGCGCTGCTGTTCCTCATTCCCGGCATTGGCGAGACACTGCGCGTGAACGGGCGCGCCGAGATCCTCGCCGACCCGGCGCTGCTGGCGCGCTTTGCGTTCGAGGGAAAGGAACCGCGCACGGTGCTGCGCATCCACGTGGAGAAGGTGTTCTTTCAATGTTCGCGTGCGATCCTGCGTTCGCGCCTGTGGGACCCGGCCGCGCAACTGGCGCGCTCGGCCCTGCCCAGCACCGGCACCATCCTCAAGGACCTGAGCGGCGGCGAAGTGGGCGGCGAGCAGTACGACGCCGAGCTGCCGGCGCGCACGCGCGCCACCTTGTACTGAGCTGCAATATCAGGCGCCGGCCGGCGCGTTCGCGCTGAACGACGCGATCCACTCCGGCAGCCTCTCGGCCGGCATCGGCCGTGCGATGCCGTAGCCCTGGCCGACGTCGCAGCCATGGTCGAGCAGCCAGCGCATCTCGGCGTCGGTCTCGATGCCTTCCGCAACCACGGACAAGCCCAGCGCATGGCCAAGCATGATGGTGGACTGCACGATGGCCGAGTTCTTCGGCGACTGGTCGATGGCGGTAACGAAGCTGCGGTCGAGCTTGAGCTCATTGACCGGCAGGAGCTTGAGGTATGCAAGCGAGGCCTGGCCCACGCCGTAGTCGTCGATCGACAGCTTGATCCCGAGCGCCGCGAAGTCCGCCAGGTGCGCCATCGCCAGCGCCGGGTCGCCCATCAGCGCGCTCTCGGTGATTTCCAGGCACAGGCGCTCGGCCGGCACGCCGTAGCGCTGCAGCATCTGGCGCACGCGCACCGACAGGCCCGCGTCGAGCAGGTCGAGCGCGGACAGGTTGGCCGAGACCATGATGTCGATGCCCGTCTCCTGCCACAGCGCCAGCTGCCGGATCACCGCGTCCAGCACCCACGGCGTGATCTCGCGAATGAAGCCGGTCTGCTCGGCGAACGGAATGAAGCGCCCCGGCGGGATCATGCCGCGCTGCGGATCGAGCCAGCGCAGCAGCGCTTCGGCCGCGACAATGCGCCCGCTCTTCAGTTCAAGCTTGGGCTGGTAGAACACGGCGAACTCGCCGCTGGCCATCGCGCGGCGCATGTCGCCGATCAGGGACAGCTGCTCCGGTTCCGGCTCCACGCCGCTGTCCTTGGCAAACGCGATCGCGCGGTGGCCGCGCTTGGCCTCGGCCATCGCCAGCTCCGCCCGCCGCAGCAAGGTGCTCGCATCCACGCCATCTTCCGGGTGCAGCGCAATGCCGAAGCGGCCCGAGATATCCAGCCGCTGGCCGTCGAGGGTGATCGGGTCGGACAAGGTCGCCAGCACCGCGCCGGCGAACGCCCTGGCCGCCTCGCGGTCGGCGCCGCGCAGCAGGAATGCGAACTGGTCGCCCCACAGGCGCGCCACCATGCCCTCTTCCGGCACCAGCTGGACAAGGCGAGCGCCGATCGCGCGCAGCAGGCGGTCCCCGACCGGATGTCCAAGCGCGTTGTTAATGAGGGCAAAACGGTCGATGTTCAGCACCGCCACCGCCCCCCGGCTGCCGGCCGGGATCCGGGCGAAAGTCTCGAGGAACCGGGTCCGGTTGGGCAGGTCGGTCAGCACATCGACATACGCTAGCCGCTTGATGCGCTCTTCGCGGCTGGCGATCCCGTCGCGCATGTGCGCAAAGCTCGTTGCGAGCTGGCCGATCTCGTCACCGGGGAGCTCGGGCAGCTGCTGGCCGTAGTCGCCCTGTGCGATGCGGCGCGCGGCGTCGGACAGGTCGCCCAGCGGTTGTACGATGCGCCGCGCCAGCATTGTGCTGCCGGCCGCAAAGACCACGCAGCCGGCGCCCACCACGGTCAGGAGCTTGGCCAGCAGCACGCTGAACGGCGCCTGCACCTGCGCCACCGGCAGCTGCAGCACCGCCTCGATGTCGCCATCCAGCGGCATGTGCATCGTCTGGTACAGGCCACCGCCCGTGAACGATTTATCGAAGGCCGCCCGTTGCGCCGGCTCGGCCGAGCTGGCCAGCAGCTGCTGTGCGCCATCCTGCATCCGCACGATATGGACCTGGACGCCCGAGATCTCGGCCACGTCGCGTGCCCAGCGGTCGTCCACCCGAAAGCCCATCGCCACCCACGCGATGCGCGCCGGCGCCATGATCGGCACCAGCACCACCTGGTATAGCTGGCCGTTGCGCATCTGGCGAAAGCCCGCGCTCTTGCCGGAGGTCTCGGCAGCCGACAGCAGCAGCGGGAACGGGAAGCTGTCGCCGGGCGCCGTCTGGCGCTGGGTCGAGGCGATCATCCTGCCATCGGTGCCGGCCACCATCATCACCTGCGCGTCGATACGCCGCGCGTGGTTGCCGATTACCGAACGCACGGTCGGCTGGTCCTGGGTCGCGATCGCCTCGCGAAACGCGAAATCGCCGGACAGCACGGTGGCCGCCGTTTCGAGCTGGTGCTGGTTCTGGTCCAGCAGCCGCTTGAACACTTTGGCGCCCAGCGCCAGTTCGCGCCGCGCCTCGCTGGCGACGATGGCCTCGCTGCTGGTGTGAACCAGCGCCAGCACCAGCCCCATGACCAGCACCAGCAAGCCCACGAAGACAATGACGATGCGGCGCCGAAGCGAAGTCGATGCCATGGCTAGTAGCTATCCGCGTCCTCGGTGCGCGGCTTGCGCTCGCGCGCTTTCACGTCCATGACGAGCTTGAGCGGCGCGGGCGTGACGGCAATCTCGATGTCGCGCGCGGCCTGCTGCGCCTTTTGCAGCGGATGCCACAGCTGCAGGCGGTAGCGCCCGGCCGGCACGTTCGCGATCAGCGCCTTGCCATCGGCCGTGGTCCTGGCAAAGTATGGCGACTCTACCACCAGCACGTAGGCCTCCATCCAGTCATGGATATTGCAGCCGATGACGACCTCTCCCGGTTTGTCGAACACCACCGGCTGGCCGGGTCTGCCGGCATAGAGCTTGATCTCGAAGCGCTTGGGCGCGGAGAACGAATAGACGTGGTGCCTGATCGTGTCGTTGTTCGGGAACTCCACCGCCGTGCCGGTCTGGACGACCGTGACGTAAGGGATGAACTCCTTGCCGCGCTGCTCGATGGTCGCCCTGGCGCCCGGCCGCAGGCGCGACGGCGACAGCGGCTCGAGCACCACGGCCGCATCGGCAACCGGTTGGCCGCCGGGACTGCTCACGTGTGCCTCCACCGTGCCCGCGCGCGCCTGCCCCGCCAGCGCCAGCAGCAACGCCAGCGACAGCGCCCGGGCGCGCATCATGGCTCGATCTGCAGCGCGGGGGCGATCTGCCACACCTCGGTGGTCAGTTCGCCTTCGCGATAAGTCAGCACATGCAGGACCTTGAGCGGCAGCTTGCCGCCGTACTCGGCCTTCGATTCAACCGAGCTGCCCTTGGGGTTGGCGTAGGCGGCGGCCTTGCCGAATCTGGCGGGACGCGGCTTGCCGTCGTTGGCGGCGATGAACTTCTGCCAGACGGCGCGGATCGCCTCCTTGCCGTGGTAGCGGCCGTCGAGCGGGCCGCCGACCCACTCCATGTAGGCGTCGTCGGGATAGTCGCGCATCAGCCCATCGAGGTCGCCAGCCGCCACGGCATCGAGGTGGGCGCGCGCCTTGGCTTCGTCCAGCGGTCCGGCCACCGCGGCGGCGCCGGCGCACAGCGACAGCATCGCCATGGCCAGGTTCAAGCAACACTTCTTGGGATTCCAGGTCATCGCACAGTCTCCTTTGTGTTGTTAGTGCATCCGATAATACACGGAAACAAAAAGGAGGTCTGGTGCGATCGAACCCGACCCGCCGACGGTTCAAGCCGGGATCAGAATACGCGGCTGAAGCTCACCGACAAGGTGCGCCCGCGCCCCGCGTAGGTGTTTCCTGCATCGGTGGCCGCGGCGGACTGCGAGTAGTAGCCGACATACTGTCTGTCGAACAAGTTCTCGACCGCCACGCCGATCTTGCCGTATGCCGTCTCCCAGTTCGACGCCAGATCGACCAGGGTGTAGCCCTTGAAGTGCTCTTCCAGGTTGCTGGTTCCTACCTTGCGGCCAATGTTGATGTCGCGGTCGAACAGGTGGCTTGCCTGCACGCGCAACTGCGCTTTCGGTTGCCATGCCCAGTTGGCGCCGAGCACGGCCTTGTCCGGCCCCTGGGAACGGGCGCCCAGGTCCAGGTCAAGCGGTGCGCCCTGGGTGGCGGCGGTCTTGCCGTCGGTCAGGGCGTAGCTGCCGAACAGCGACACGCCGCCCTGCGGGCGCCACTCGCCGCTCAGTTCCCAGCCCTTGACGACGGTCGGCACCCGCTCGACCAGTCCCACGCCGGCCGAATTGATGCGTATGACGCTACCAAGTTCGGAGCGCGAGTCGTAGCGTGAGAGGCCAACCTGGCCGGAACGAGCGCGCCAGTTCACGCCGATCTCGTGGTTGCGTGTCACGATGGGCTGCAGGCTGATGAGATTCGAGACCGACTGGCCCGGGGTATTCACACCGCGCAGCACCAGGCCCGCATCCGGCAAGCCGAAGCCCTCCGAGCGCGATACGAAGGCCGACCATGACGGCGCCAGGCGCCACACCGCGCCGATGTTCTTCACCGATTTGGAGAACTCGGCCGAGCCGCCCTGCACCGGCTGGTCGCCGTACGCGGCCAGCGTCCGGTAGCTGTCCACGTGTAGCGCAGCGTTCTCGTGGCGCACCCCGCCGCGCAGCGTCACCGCGCCGAGCTCGTATTCGAGCTGGGCGAACGGCGCATGCGAGTCGAACTTCAGCTCGGGCACCCAGGTCCGGTCGGTCATCGCCAGCCGCTGCAGCGTGTGGTCGCGCAGGTAGTCCACGCCGACGGTCAACTCCAGCCCCTGCACCAGCGTGTCGGGCCGCACGTAGGTCACGCGCGATCCCCATTTGTTGGCCACGATGTGCGACTGGTCCCACAGCGTGCCTTTCGGCGCGATGCGCACGTCCTGGAACGTGGCGACGTTGGTCGCCCCGTAGAGCGACTCGAAGTGGTGGCGGAACAGCTGCACGGTGAGCGCGCCGCCCGCCAACTCGGCGTGGCGATAATCGACACTGGCGCTGCGCACCTTGTTGCGCGGGGTCGCACCCGGCGGCGTCCCGCGTACCGAGCTGGTCGGGACTCCCTCGGCCAACACCCCCGGCTCGTTCTTGTAGTCGCCGTCGCCGGCCATGTCGAAGCGGTTCAGCTCCACCTGCAGGCGCTGGGCGCCGAAGCTCTTGCCGACCTTGAGGAACAGGTCGTTGGCATGACTGTCGAGCGAATCGCCCTGCACGTTGTCGATGCCAAGGCGGCGGCCGTCGCCATCGTAGCCCATGCCGCGCTGCTGCACGCTCGCGTAGCCCAACAGGTCGAGCAAGTCGGACTTGTGGCTGACCGAGTAGCCGGTCTTCCAGTCCAGGTTATCGGAACGCAGCTGGCTTGCCATGCGCACGTTCACGCCGGAGCTGGTGCCGTTTGCGCGCGGCGTTTTGGTGATGTAGTTGATGATGCCGCCGGTCGCGCCCATGCCCTGCATGGCCGAAGCGCCGTTGATGACCTCGATGCGCTCGATGATCGCGCTGTCGGCAAAGTAGCCTTCACGCATTCCGGCACGCAAAGGGTTGGACTGCGGGATCCCATCGAGCAGGATCAGCGGCTGGCGGCCGCGCAGCGACTCGCCGGTGGACGTCATCTTCTGGCGGCTCGGCGCGTAGCCCGGGATATAGGTGGCCAGCGCCTGCGACGGGTCGTCCGCGATCTGGTACTGGGCCGCCAGCTCCTGCTGGCTTATCACCGATACCGCGCCCGGGATCTTGTCGACAGCCTTGGCGGCACGCGTTGCGGTGACGACCACCGACGCAACGGGTTCCTGGGCGGCATCGGCCTGCGCCTGGCTCCACGCCGGCCCGACAAGCATGTTGCATGCGGCAGCGACAGCGATACAGATGGGTTTCTTGTTTTTCATGGGGATAGTAGTTTTCCGAAAGCAAGCTATAATGCGAATGATAACGATTCCCAATTACCAAAGCAACATAATTGAGAAACATTCTCATTTACACAACGAACCTCCCTTCGATGAAAAGCTATGCCCGCCTCGTTCACCTCTGGACCGGCCTGATCTTTGGCACCATCCTCGCGCTGCAAGGGCTCACCGGCACCGTGCTGAGCTGGCGCCACGAGCTTGATCGCGTGCTCAATCCCGGCCTGCTGCATGTGGCGCCCCCCGCCGGGATGCAGGATGGCGAATCGCTGCGGGTGTCACCGGCAACGGCCCAGGCCGCACTCGATCGGCTGGCCGCTGACGCGCGTTACGGACGGCCAAACATGCTGATGTTCCCCGAAACTGCCGGCGACGTCTTCATCGCCTGGTACCGCCCTGCCCCGGCGCCCACCTGGACGCAGGGCGTGACCCGGCAAGTCATGGTCGATCCCGCGACGCTCGCGGTCACCGGCGAACGCAACTGGGGCGAGCCCGGCCTGACGCGGGCGTTGCTGATGCCGACCTTATTCCACCTGCACCGCTACCTGATGGCGGGCGAAGGGGGCAAGGTGGTGGTGGCGATCGAAGGAGTGGCCCTGATGCTGGCCGCGCTGAGCGGGGTGATCGTCTGGTGGCCCAGGATGGCGGCGGCCGCGATCCGCCACGCGTTCACCGTGCGTTATGGCGGGTCCTGGCCGCGCCTGAGTTTCCAGCTTCATCGGGCCGCCGGCTTCTTCATCGCGCCGCTGTTCGTGCTGTCCGGCTTTTCAGGCGTGCAGTTCAACAAGCCGGACTGGGTGGCGCCGGCGATCCGGCTGGCAGGACCGGCCGCGCCAGCCGGCAAAGTGCTCAACCGCAGCGCGCCCGCACAGCCCGGCGTTACCCCCGCCGCCGCGTTGGAACGCGCACAGGCGCAATTTCCGCTGGCCCGGATCTCGCGCCTGACGCTGCCCGCAAGCGCAAAACAGCCCTACGAAATTCGGGTGCGGCAGGACGGCGAGCTGCGGCAGGGCGACGGCGCGACCCGCATCAGCGTGGACGCCGGCGACGGCACCGTACTGCGGGTATCGGATCCCTTGCGCGCCACGGGCGCGGAGAGTCTCGTCAGCACGCTCTTCCCGCTGCACACGGGCGAAGCATTTGGCCTGGCGGGACGGGCGTTCATCAGCTTCTATGGACTGATGCCCTTGGCGTTCTTCATCACCGGATTGGTGGTGTGGATAAAGTTCCGGCGCAAATGAAAAAAGCTCCCGGTGGGAGCTTTTTTCGAATATTGGCGGAGAGGGTGGGATTCGAACCCACGGTACGGTCACCCGTACGCCTGATTTCGAGTCAGGTACATTCGACCACTCTGCCACCTCTCCTGCTTGGTCGTTTCTCGACGGGGTAACGTCGAGAGCCACGCATTATAGCAGCCCCCGCCGAAATTACCAGTATCTTTTGAGAAAATGTTAGGGCGAAGACAGGCTGGACACTGGGGCGGTGTGAGACAATCTTCCGCTTTGTCACCAGAAGAAAAACAGATGCACAAGTTTGAACAGCGCCGCGACCGTTTCGAATTATTCGACCGTATGGACAGCCCGGCCCTGAACATCACATTCACGCTGGAGCTGCCGGATTTCCGGCCGTGGTGCAAGGCGCCGGGACTGCCGCCATTTCACGTGATGCTGCGCTCGGTGCTGCGCTCGGCGCTCGCGATCGAGAACTTCCGCTACCGCATTTTCGAAGGCGAAGTGATTTGCATCGACCGCCTGATCCCGTCGTTCACCGTCACGAACCAGAACCATGACCTGAATTTCGCCCTGTTCGATTGGGCAGATGACTTGTGCGAATTCGTGGCGCGCAGCCAAGCGGCACGCGACGAAGCCGCAACCATGCTGGGCATGAACCAGAAATACCGCCAGATGACGCCGCGCGAGGCCAAGAACCAGGTGTTCGTCACCTGCATTCCGTGGCTCGATTTCACGTCGATCCAGCACCCAACCGCCTCGCTCGCTTCACCCGATATTCCATCGCTGGCGTGGGGACGCTTCAGGGATGCGCCGAACGGCATGCTGCATCTGCCGTTCTCCGTGCAGGCGCATCATGGCTTCGTGGATGGGTATCACATTCACCTGCTGGGGCAGCAGATTGCGACGGAGTTGGCGCAGGTAATCGGCTGACATAAGCCATCCCTGCGGTCGAAATGAAAAAAGCTCCCGGTGGGAGCTTTTTCCTTAAAACTGGCGGAGAGGGTGGGATTCGAACCCACGGTACGGTCACCCGTACGCCTGATTTCGAGTCAGGTACATTCGACCACTCTGCCACCTCTCCAGGTATTCAATTCGGTCGTTTTCACGAGGAAGCGAGATTATAGCAGGCTCTCGCAAAAACGGAAGAGCCTGCGCGCCCTCAGCTGATCATCAAGCCGCCGGAACGAGCCGTTCCAGCCCGCCCATGTACGGGCGCAGCACTTCCGGGATCACCACGCTGCCGTCGGCCTGCTGGTAGTTCTCCAGCACCGCCACCAGCGTGCGGCCCACGGCCAGGCCCGAGCCGTTGAGCGTGTGCACCAGCTCCGGCTTGCCGGCCGCGTTGCGGAAGCGTGCTTGCATGCGGCGTGCCTGGAATGCTTCGGTGTTCGACAACGACGAGATTTCGCGGTAGGTGTTCTGCGCCGGCAGCCACACTTCCAGGTCATAGGTCTTGGCGGCCGAAAAGCCCATGTCGCCGGTGCACAGCGCCACCACGCGGTACGGCAGGCCCAGGTTCTTCAGGATCGTCTCGGCCTGGCCCACCATCTCTTCCAGCGTCTCGTACGATTTTTCCGGATGCGCGACCTGCACCAGTTCGACCTTGTCGAACTGGTGCTGGCGTATCATGCCGCGCGTGTCGCGACCGTAGCTGCCGGCCTCGGACCGGAAGCACGGCGTATGCGCGGTGATCTTGATCGGCAGCGCGTCGAGCGCCACGATCTCTTCGCGCACCATGTTGGTCAGCGACACCTCGGAAGTCGGGATCAGGTAGAAGTTCTCGCCCTCGCCTTCAACGCCGCCCTTTTTCACCGAGAACAGGTCGGCCTCGAACTTTGGCAGCTGGCTGGTGCCATACAGCGACTCGGCATTGACCATGTAAGGCGTATAGCATTCGGTGTAGCCGTGCTGTCCGGTATGGGTGTCGAGCATGTACTGGGCCAGCGCGCGGTGCAGGCGGGCGATGCCGCCTTTCATGACGGAGAAGCGCGAGCCGGTCATCTTGGCCGCGGTGTCGAAGTCCAGGCCCAGCTTTTCGCCGATATCGACGTGGTCCTTGATCTCGAAATCGAAGCTGCGCGGCGTGCCGACCTTGCGCACCTCGACGTTCTGCGTTTCATCGACGCCAACCGGCACCGACTCGTGCGGCAGGTTCGGGATCGTCGACATGAACCTGGCCATGTCGTCCTGGACCTTGGCCAGCTTGACTTCGTTGGCCTTGAGCTCGTCGCCCAGGCCGGCTACTTCCGCCATCACGGCCGAGGTGTCCTCGCCTTTGCCCTTGAGCATGCCGATCTGCTTCGACAGCGCGTTGCGCTTGCTCTGCAGCTCCTCGGTGCGCGTCTGGATGGCCTTGCGTTCGCTTTCCAGCGCGTTGAAACCTGCGACGTCCAGCTGGAACTTGCGGGTGGCAAGACGGGCCGCGACGTTATCGATGTCCTTGCGGAGAAGTTGAATGTCTATCATTGTCGGTTGGACTGGGCGTATGTCGAAAGCGCAATTGTACCAAGCCGACAGAAAATCCTAGCGAGATTCGACAAGGGGCCCCTTGCCACACGCTGGATACGCCTGCATCAGTTCAGCTGGGCCTTCTCGGCTGCGGACAGGCGGTGGCCCTTAACCACGACCACGTTCATCTTGGCGTCGGCGGCGACCGGTGCGGCCTGCGCGGTCCTGGCGGCGTGCAGCTCCTGCACGCGGTCGGCTGCAAAGCTGGCCGGCACGGTGACGATGGCGGCGACGAGGAAGACGGCTTCGAGGTTTTTACGGATTTTCATGATGTGCTCCTTGCTTCAGAAGTGGTTCGGTATGGTTGCACTGTACCGATCCGCTCCCCGTGCCGCCATCGGCTTGCGACGAAGCGCGCAAAACACGGGGCAGAATGCAAAAAGCCCGCCGTCAGCTGGGCGCAAGACTGGTCGTGAGCCGGACCAGTTCGCGCATGTCCACCGGCTTGGTCAGGTGGTGGTCGAAGCCCGCCTGCCGGGCGCTCTCGCGGTCGCTCTCCTGTCCATAACCGGTCAGGGCCACCAGGCACACCTGGCGCGCCCCCGCCATCTGGCGGACGCGTGCCGCCAGCTCGTAGCCGTCCATGCCGGGCAGCCCGATGTCGAGGATGGCCAGCTGGGGCCAGTGCCGCTCCAGCCGCGCCAGCGCGGACGGCCCGTCGGACGCCAGCTCGACCGTGTAGCCGAAGGTGCGCAGCAGCTCGCCCAGCGTTTCGGCGGCGTCGCGGTTGTCGTCCACTACCAGGATGCGCAGCGGATGCCTGCCCGCTTCTTCCACAATCGCGGCCGCGGGCCCGTGCGGCAGCGCGGCGCCGCTCGGAGCGGCCGGCACGCGCACGGTGAAGATGGAGCCCTTGCCCGGCCCCTCGCTGAACGCGCTCACGGAGCCGCCGTGCAGTTCGGTCAGGCTGCGCACGATGGTCAGTCCCAGGCCCAGGCCGCCGCGGGAGCGCGCCAGGTTCTGCGCGTCCTGGTAGAACATGTCGAATACGCGCGGCAGCAGCTCGGGCGCGATGCCCTGCCCGCTGTCCGCCACCTCCAGCACGATGTCCTGCCCGTCGCGCCAGCCGGCGATGCGGATGGTGCTGCCGCGATCGCTGTACTTGGCGGCATTGGTGAGCAGGTTCGCGAACACCTGGCTCATGCGCTGGCGATCCACCAGGAAGGGCAAGCCGGTGCGCGGCACGTCGATCCGGACGACGTCGTGGCGTTCCTCCAGCAGCGGCGCGGCGGTCTCCAGCGCTTGCGCCAGCACTTCCGCCAGTTCGGCCGGCTCGCGCTGCAGCTCGACCTTGCCTTCGGAGACGCGCGCCACGTCCAGCAGGTCGTCCACCAGCCCGACCAGGTGCTGCGCCTGGCGCTCGATGATGCCGTGCTCCTTGCGCACGTTGTCGATGCCGCGCAGCTTCATCACTTCGAGCGCGCTGACGATCGGCGCCAGCGGGTTGCGCAGCTCGTGCCCGAGCATGGCCATGAATTCGTCCTTGGCGCGGCTGGCCATCTCGGCCGCGCGGCGGGCGCGGATCGTCTCGCTGACCTCGAACGCGACCACCGCGATGCCGTCGACCTCTCCCTCGGCATCGCGCAGCGGCTGGTAGACGAAGTCGAAGTAGCTCTCCTGCAGCGCGGGCCCGTCGCCGCGCACCAGGTCCACGTGCAGGCCGTGGCCCACGTAGGGCTCGCCGGACCGGTACACCTCGTCGAGCAGTTCGAACACGCCCTGCCCGGCCAGCTCCGGCAAGGCCTTGCGGATCGGCTTGCCCAGCAAGTCGCGCCCGAAGACCAGGCGACGGTACAGCGGGTTGGCCAGTTCGTACACGTGCTCGGAACCGCGCAGCAGGGCAATCGCGGCCGGCACCTGCTCGAACACTGCCCGCATGCGCTGAATCTGCTCGGACTCGATCCGGTGCAACTGCCAGCGCAGCAGCAGCGCGTCGATCTTGGCCAGCAACTCGCGTCGCGAAAATGGTTTTTCAAGGTAGGCGTCGGCGCCGGCGCGCTCGGCGCAGATGCGCTCGTCCTCGCCGGCGCGCGCGGACAGCAGCATGACCGGGATCGACGCGAGCGTCTTGTCGCGCTTGAGCGCCGCCAGCAGCTGGTAGCCGTCCATCACCGGCATCATCACGTCCGACACGATCAGGTCGGGCCGGTGGGCGCGCACGGCGTCCAGCAGCTGCTGGCCTTCGGCAAAGGTGCAGACATCGTGCGTCGGCGAGAGCATGTCGGCGACGTAGTCGCGCATGTCCGGATTGTCGTCCACCACGAACACCAGGCTGCGTTGCCCGACCGGCGCCGTGACGCCGGAGCGCGTGGGCGCGAGCCACAGCTCGGCCTCTTCCAGATAGGCTTCGGTGCAGGTTTCGCGCGCCGACTGTCCTTCGTCCCTTGCGATATGCTCGTCGGGCAGGTGCGCCTTGCCGAGCGGGAGCGAAACGGTGACCGTCGTGCCGTGCCCCGGCACGCTGTCGATGCGCGCGTCGCCGCCGTGCATGGCCACCAGGTCGCGCACCAGCGCCAGTCCGATGCCGCTGCCCTCGTGCGAACGCGAGCGCGTGCCTTCGACGCGCTGGAAACGCTCGAACATCTTGGGCAGGTGTACCGCGTCGATGCCCACCCCGGTGTCGGACACGCGCAGCTCCGCGCGGTCGCCCGCGCGCCGCAGCCGCACGGCGATCCGTCCCTCGAAGGTGAACTTGAAGGCATTGGACAGCAGGTTGAGCACGATCTTTTCCCACATCGTGCGGTCGATATACACAGGTTCCGGCAGCGGCGGGCAATCGACGTCCAGCGCCAGCCCGGCGCGCTCGACCGCGGAGCGGAACACCCCCGCCAGGTCGGCGGTGCAGGCCGCCAGGTCAACCGGCGCAAACGATGCCACCATGCGCCCGGCCTCGATGCGCGAGAAGTCGAGCAGCGCATTGACCAGCTTGAGGAGCCTGATCCCGTTGCGCCGCATGAGTTCAAGATGACGGCGCACGGGCGCACCCAGCGATTGATCGGCCAGCACCTCCTGCAGCGGCCCGAGCATGAGCGTGAGCGGGGTGCGGAATTCGTGGCTGACATTGCTGAAGAAGGTGGTTTTGGCGCGGTCGATTTCGGCCAGCGCTTCCGCGCGCCTGCGCTCGGCCTCGTTGGCCAGCGCTTCGCCGATCGATCCCTGCAACTGGTCCGCCAGCAGCTGGTAGAACGACAGGTAGGTCGCGTCAAGGGCGCGGTGCGGGCTCACACCCGCCACCAGCACCGCGACCGGGTGCTCCTGTCCCGGCATCCTGACCGGCGCGACGATCGCCTGCCCGCACGCGTCGTCCCAGGCGCCGCGCGGCAGGCGCACACTCTCGGCGCACGGCGCGACCGTCAGTTCGTTGGCGTGCAGCGCGGCCAGCACCGGCCACACCGCGTCGCCAACCCCGGGCGCGATCTCGTGCGGCGCGGCCTCGGGGTGGCCGTCAAGGCCGAACGAGCAGGCCAGCGTGGCGCGCCCGGCCGCCGCGTCGACCGCGTAGATGAGTCCAAACGGGACGTCGGCGCGCGCATCGGCGAGCACCGCCGCGTATTGCGCGCACGCTTCGGCAAGCGTGCCGGCGCGCGGTGTGCTGGCCAGCTGGCGCAGCTTTTCGATGCGGCGCGCACCAATGACTTTTTCGGTGGTCTCGATGACCGGGGTGAAGATGCCGCCACAGCCGCCGGTTTCGTCCGGGATCGGCGAATAGCTGAAGGAGAAGTAGGCTTCCTCGTTGTAGCCGTAGCGGTTCATCAGGAGCAGCAGGTCCTCCGCCTTGACCGCGCGGCCGGTGCTGCTGACCGTGTCGAGCATCGGGCCGACGATCGGCCACACGTCGCTCCAAACCTCGCGTCCGGCGCCGCCCATCGCCACCGGATGCTTCTTGCCGAGGATCGGCCTGTATTCGTCGTTGTAGAGCATGATCCGCTCCGGTCCCCACCACAGCAGGATCGGAAAGCGGCAGGCCAGGCAAATACTCAGCGAGGTGCGCAGGCTTTGCGGCCATTCGTCCATCGGCCCGAGCGGCGTGCCGGCCCAGTCCCGCGCGCGAATGAGGCTTGCTGTCTCACTGTCTCCCTCGACTTCGTATGGCCGACGTTCCATGCCCCTCCCCGGTAAGCGGACGGGCCACATTCGCTGGTGCCGGGACTGGCCCGGTTGCCCGAGCCGTCGATGTTACAGCACATTTGCCTGAATGTTAAATGTAAACCGCACCAACCCGCACGGCATAACACGTGCCGGTTAACCGTTGCGCGCCTGCTCGTCGAGCTCGCGCAGCCACTTGAGCTTTTCGCCTATCTTGCCCTCCAGGCCGCGATCGGTGGGCCGGTACCAGCCCGGTTCCGCCACGCCGTCCGGCAGGTAGGTCTCGCCGGCGGCGTAGGCATAGGGTTCGTCATGCGCGTAGCGGTATTCGTGGCCGTAGCCCAGTTCCTTCATGAGCTTGGTGGGCGCATTGCGCAGGTGGACGGGCACCTCGCGCGAACGGTCGCGCTTTACGAAGGCGCGTGCCTCGTTGTAGGCGTTGTAGCCGGCGTTGCTCTTGGGCGCCATCGCGAGGTAGATGACGGCCTGTGCCAGCGCCAGCTCGCCCTCGGGCGAACCGAGCCGCTCGAACGTGGTGGCCGCGTCGTTCGCCATCTGCATGGCGCGCGGGTCGGCGATGCCGATGTCTTCCCACGCCATGCGCACGATGCGGCGCGACAGGTACTTGGGATCGGCGCCGCCGTCGAGCATGCGGCACAGCCAGTACAGCGCGGCGTCGGGATTGGAGCCGCGCACCGACTTGTGCAGCGCCGAGATCTGGTCGTAGAAATTGTCGCCGCCCTTGTCGAAGCGGCGCGCGTTGAGCGTGAGCGCGTTCTCGACGAACTCGCGCGTGATGTGCGTGGTGCCGGCGGCATCGGCCGAGGTCTTGGTCTGCTCCAGCAGGTTCAGGAAGCGGCGCGCGTCGCCGTCAGCGTAGCCAACCAGGGTGGACACGGCCACCTCGTCGAACTGCAGGTGGCCCAGCACCCTTTGCTGCGCGCGCTGCAGGAGCTGACGCATCTCGTCTTCGCTGAGCGCCTTGAGCACGTACACCTGCGAGCGCGACAGCAGCGCCGAATTGACCTCGAACGACGGGTTTTCGGTGGTGGCGCCGATCAGCGTAACCAGGCCGGATTCGACGTGCGGCAACAGTGCATCCTGCTGCGCCTTGTTGAAGCGGTGGATCTCGTCGATGAACAGGATCGTCTGCCGGCCCATCGACACGAAATGCTGCGCCTGCTCGATCGCGGCGCGGATCTCCTTGACGCCAGAGAGCACGGCCGACAGCGGAATGAACTCGCAATCGAACGCGTTCGCGGTCAGGCGCGCCAGCGTGGTCTTGCCCACGCCAGGCGGGCCCCACAGGATCATCGAGTGCGGCCGGCCCGACTTGAACACCAGGTTCAGCGGCTTGCCCGGTCCCAGCAGGTGGCTCTGGCCGATCACCTCATCGATGGTGCGTGGTCGCAGCGCCTCGGCCAGCGGCGGCGAGGGCTCGGTCTTGAAAAGGTCGTCCATGGCGGGCATGCCGTTCAGTCGTAGGTATTGTTGTGCAGTGCGCTAGTGTAGCCGATTGACCAACCGGGTATCGGAGCGCGCTCAATCGCGCCATCATTTCGCGATCCGACTATCATGGAGGCGCGCGAGATCACCGAAATGCTCTTGGACACGCAAAAAATGGTAGAGCGGCTTGAGACAGCGGGTGTGCCCCCTGCCCATGCCCGAGCCTACGTCGCGGTGTTGCTCGACGCCATTAATTCAGCGGATGCTCATTACGCCTTACGTCTCGCAACGAAGGACGAGCTTGCCCAAGGGCTTGCCGACGTCAGGGCCGAAATCAGGCAACTTGAAACCCGCATGGAAACCGGATTCGCCCAGATCAGGGCAGAGATGGCGAACCTGAGGACCGAACTGATCAAATGGGTGGTAACCGTAGGAATCCTGCAGACGACCCTGATCACAGCCCTGGTTCTGAAACTCGTGCCCTAGGCCAAACTACTGGTTAAAGACGTCCGCGCCCTTCGGCATCTCGAACTTGAACTGATTCGGGCTCAAGGCCGGGTTGCGCTGGAAGTTCCTGAACTGCAGCACGGTGGTCTGCCCGAACGTGTCCTTCAGCTCCATCGCCTGCGGAATGCCGTCACGCAGGCCAATGCCGATCTGCTCAAAAGTGGTGTCCTTCGACTTCGGCACCGCCCGCAGCCATTCCATGCCCTCGCGGGTGCCCGCTTCGGACAGCGTGAAATTCTTCTCCAGGTCGTTACTGCCGAACAGGATCGCGGCCGGCGACGAACCCAGCGCATTGCCCAGCTTTTTCACCGTCACCTGATTCAGGTCCTTGTCGTACACATAGAGCTGGTCGCCGTCAGCCTGCAGCAACTGCTCGTACGGTTTCTGGTACTGCCAGATGAACTTGCCGGGGCGCGAGAACAGGAAGGTGCCCGACGACGGCGGCGTGACCTTGCTGCTGGGCGAGGTGCGCACCTGCTTTTGCGTGAACTCGCCGCGCGCGCTCTTGGTGCTTGATACGAAAGTCTTGAACTGGTCGAGCGCGCTGGCGTTGGCCAGGCTGCTGACGGCCAGCAGGCCGGCTGCCAACAGTGTGGCCAGCGCGGATGTGGATTTCAATTGCATGTGTGGTCCTTGTCTTATTCGGCGTTCGCGGTCGGCACGAGGATATCGCGGTTGCCGTTGCTCTGCATGGCCGACACCACGCCGCTCTGCTCCATCTGCTCGAGCAGGCGCGCGGCGCGGTTGTAGCCAATGCGCAGGTGGCGCTGCACCAGCGAGATCGAGGCGCGCCGATGCTTGAGCACGACCGCCACCGCCTGGTCGTACATGGCGTCGGACTCGCCGCCACCCTCCGCGGCCGGCATGCCTTCCGCGTTGCCCTCTTCCAGCGTGCCGCCTTCGAGGATGCCTTCAATGTAATTCGGTTCGCCGGTCGTCTGCAGATGTTTTACAACTCGATGCACTTCGTCGTCCGACACGAACGCGCCGTGCACGCGCACCGGCAGCCCGGTCCCCGGCGGCATGTAAAGCATGTCGCCCATGCCCAGCAGCGTCTCCGCGCCCATCTGGTCAAGGATGGTGCGCGAGTCGATCTTGGACGAGACCTGGAACGCGATGCGGGTCGGGATGTTCGCCTTGATCAGGCCCGTGATCACGTCCACCGACGGGCGCTGGGTAGCGAGGATCAGGTGGATGCCGGCCGCGCGCGCCTTTTGCGCGATGCGGGCGATCAGCTCCTCGACCTTCTTCCCGACCACCATCATCAGGTCGGCCAGCTCGTCGATGATGATGACGATGGTGGGCAGCTTGTCCAGCGGTTCCGGCGCATCCGGCGTGAGCGAGAACGGGTTCGGGATGTGCTCCTCGCGCTTGGCCGCTTCCAGGATCTTGGCGTTGTAGCCGGCCAGGTTGCGCACCCCCAGCTTGGACATGAGCTTGTAGCGGCGCTCCATCTCGTTCACCGCCCAGTTGAGCGCGTGCCCGGCCTGGCGCATGTCGGTCACCACCGGCGCCAGCAGGTGCGGAATGCCTTCGTACACCGACATCTCCAGCATCTTGGGGTCGATCAGGATCAGGCGCACGTCGTCCGGGTCGGCCTTGTACAGCAGCGACAGGATGGTCGCGTTGATACCCACCGATTTACCCGAGCCGGTGGTACCTGCCACCAGCAGGTGCGGCATCTTGGCCAGGTCGGCGATCACCGGTTTGCCGGCGATGTCCTTGCCCAGCGCGACCGTCAGGCTCGAGGCGCTGTCGTTGTACACCTTCGAGCCTAGGATCTCGGTCAGGCGCACGATCTGGCGTTTCGGGTTGGGCAGCTCCAGCGCCATGTAGTTCTTGCCGGGGATGGTCTCGACCACGCGGATCGAGGTCAGCGACAGCGAGCGCGCCAGGTCGCGCGCCAGGTTCACGATCTGGCTGCCCTTCACGCCGGTGGCCGGCTCGATCTCGTAGCGCGTGACCACCGGGCCCGGATAGGCCGCCATCACCTTGGCCTCCACGCCAAAGTCCGACAGCTTCTTCTCGATCAGGCGGCTGGTGAATTCGAGCGTTTCCACCGCCACGGTTTCTTGCGCGGCAGGGGCGTCATCCAGCAGCGACAGCGCCGGCAGCTTGGAGTCGCCGGGCAGGCCCTGGAACAGCGGCACCTGCTTTTCCTTTTCCACCCGCTCGGACTTGGGCACGGCGACCATCGCCGGCTCGATCTTGAACGGCGGCGGCACCGGCACCGCGGCGGCAGGCGCCGAGTCGGCCGGCGACTCGCCCAGCTTCGGCTCGGCCTTGGGCGGGGCGGGGGGCGCATGCTTTTCGACGTACTTGGCGCGCTCATGGTCCACCACCTCGTCGCGCTTGACGGCCGCCACCTCGCCCTGTTTGCGGTCGATGCGGTCCTCGTAGCGCAGGCGGAACCAGTCCGCCGTCAGCTCGATCGCCTCGCCGATACGTTCGGCCACGGCCAGCCACGACACCTGGAAGAACAAGGAAAAGCCCAACCCGAACAGCGCCAGCAGCAGCAAGGTCGAGCCGGTGAAGCCAAACGCGACGTTGGCCGAGTGTCCGATCAACTGGCCCAGCACCCCGCCCGGCGCGCGCGGCAATTCCACCTTGAGCGACCACATGCGCAGGTATTCCAGCCCCAGACTGCCCGCGAACATGAGCACGAAGCCGATCCAGCGGATCAGCGCTTCGTGGTCGTGCTCCGGCTCCGGCTCGGTCTCGTGGATGAACTTGTCGGCCAGGCGGCGGTAGCCGCGCCACACCAGGCGCAGGAAGCACACGCACCACCACCAGGCCGAAAAGCCGAAGATAAACAGCAGCAGGTCGGCCAGCCAGGCGCCGGCACGGCCGCCCAGGTTGCTCACTTTCGGCACCACGCTCGCATGCGACCAGCCGGGATCGGCCTTGTTGTACGAGAGCAGGATCAGCACGAAGTACACGAACGCGACCGCGAGCGCGATCCAGCGCGCCTCGGACAACAGGCGCACCAGGCGGTTGGGCAGCGGCGGACGAACGTCAGCGTTGCGGGTGTTGTTCAAAGAAGAAGATGTTTTCTTGCCCATGCGTGGAAATGTTGCCTTCCAAGAGTTAATGCATTTTAAGGCATATATTGCCGCGCATGGCCGATCATTCATGCTTGTCCGCACGGTCGGCTATAATCGCATGTGGCATTTCGGCCTTGACCTGGCCTGGAACGGCCCCAAGTTCCTTCATCAATAAACATTGAAGCGCTCCTTATGACCACTAAGAAACACGCCAAAGTCCTGATTCTCGGTTCCGGCCCGGCCGGCTACAGCGCCGCCGTCTACGCCGCGCGCGCCAACCTCAAGCCGATGCTCGTCACCGGCGTCGAGCAAGGTGGCCAACTGATGACCACGACCGACGTCGAGAACTGGCCGGGCGACCCGATGGGCGTGCAAGGTCCGGAACTGATGCAGCGCCTGCTGCAGCATGCCGAGCGTTTCAATACCGAGATCGTGTTCGACCACATCCACACCACGTACCTGAACGAGCGCCCGATCCGCCTGGTGGGTGACTCGCACGAGTTCACCTGCGACGCGCTGATCGTCTGCACCGGCGCCTCGGCTCAGTACCTGGGTCTGGAATCGGAGCAGGCGTTCATGGGCAAGGGCGTGTCGGCCTGCGCCACCTGCGACGGCTTCTTCTACCGCAACCAGGAAGTGGCGGTGATCGGCGGCGGCAATACCGCGGTCGAGGAAGCGTTGTACCTGTCGAACATCGCCTCCAAGGTTACCCTGATCCACCGCCGCGACAAGTTCCGCGCCGAGCCGATCCTGATCGACCGCCTGATGGGCAAGGTTGAAGAAGGCAAGATCGTGCTGGAGCTGAACCAGACGCTGGACGAGGTGGTGGGCGACGAGTCGGGCGTGACCGGCGTGAAGATCAAGTCCACCGAGAACGGCGAGGTCAAGCACATCAGCGTGCACGGCCTGTTCGTGGCGATCGGCCACAAGCCGAACACTGGCATCTTCGAGGGCCAGCTCGACATGCACAACGGGTACATCAAGACCCGCGGCGGGCTGGAAGGCATGGCCACCGCCACCAACGTCCCGGGCGTATTCGCGGCCGGCGACGTGCAGGACCACGTGTATCGCCAGGCGATCACCAGCGCCGGGACCGGCTGCATGGCCGCGCTCGACGCCCAGCGCTACCTGGAGGCGCTGGAAGGCTAAGGCAAGGTAATGGCGGGACTGAAAAGCTTCGATGACCTGAAGGGCTTGCGCGACAAGCTCAAGGAAGACGAACGCGTTCGCGCCATGGAAAAAGCCGAGCGCGAAAAGCAGGAGCGGCTCGCGCGCGAGCGTGCGGTCGAGTTCAAGGGCGCGATGAAGGACGTGCACAAGCTGCCCGAATCGGACCGCTACGTGTACCGCCCGCCCCCGCCGCCGGCCAAGCCGCTGACGGAAAAGCGCAAGTTCGCCACCCAGGAAGAGGACGACGCGGCGGTGCTGCGCGAGTCGATGCTGTCGGACCAGTTCGACGTGGACGGGCTGCTCGACGAAGACCCGTCACTCGCCTACGCCCAGCCGGGCGTGGGGCCGGACGTGCTCAAGAAGCTGCGCAAGCGCCACTGGCCGGTGCAGGACGAGATCGACCTGCACGGCTACACGCGCGACCAGGCGCGCGAGATCCTCAACGACTTCCTGCACCGCATGAACCGGCGCGGCGTGCGCTGCCTGCGCGTGATCCACGGCGTGGGCTACGGCTCCGCCGGCGGCGAACCGGTACTGCGCGGGATGGTGCACAGCTGGCTGGTGCAAAAGCCGGAGGTGGTGGCGTTCTGTGTGGCCGGCAAGAAGGATGGTGGGCACGGCGCGCTGATCGTGCTGCTGCGGCACGCGCTGCTGGACCACTGACGCCGGCTGGTTTAAAACGCTGGCGGCCCGACCGACAGCGTGTTTCAAACAGCTTGCCTGAAACCGTCGTTCCCGCGGAGGCGGGAACCCATGCTGAAGCCGCATTTCGGCGAACTCAGCATGGGTCCCCGCCTCCGCGGGGACGACGGTTTCGTGGTTGGAGGCAGGCTCAGATTTTGGTATCCCTCCCCTCCCAATACGGCTCCCGCAACGCCCGCTTGAGCACCTTGCCCGCTGCATTGCGCGGAAACGCCTCCAGCACCACCACCTCCTGCACCCGCTGGAAGCGCGCGCCGACACGGCCGTTGAGCCACTCCTTCAGCGCGGCGCCGTCCACCGATCCCGGCTCCCTGAGCACCACCGCCGCCAGCGGCGTCTCGCCCCACTTCTCATGCGGCACGCCGAACACCGCCACCTCCAGCACGGCGGGATGCTCCACCAGCAGTTCCTCGATGTCGCGCGGGTACACCTTTACGCCGCCGCTGTCGATCATGTCCTTCTTGCGGTCCACCAGGTACAGGAAGCCTTCCTCATCCACGTAGCCCACGTCCCCGGTGTGCAGCCAGCCGTCCACCAGCGCCGCCGCCGTCAGGTCCGCTCGCTTGAAGTACCCGTCCATCAGCATCGGACCGCGTCCGACGATCTCGCCGATCTCGCCGGCCGCCGCGTCGCTGCCGTCCTCGCGCACGATGCGCATGTCCATGAACGGCGGCGCACACCCGACCGAGCCGGCCTTGCGCGTGGCGTCGGTCTTGTCGAGGATCGTCAAAAAGCCCTCGGTCAGCCCGTACAGTTCGTGGAAGCGCCCCGGCAGCAGCCGTTGCAGCTCGTCCTTGTGGTGGCTGTGCAGCGGCGCGCCCAGCGACAGGATCATCTGGAGCGACCCCAGGTGCTCGGGCGCAAAGCGCGGTGAGGCCAGCACCGCGATAATCTGCGACGGCACCAGCATGATGTGCGTGACGCGCTCGCGTCGGACGGTGTCGATCAGGGCCTCGGCATCGAACTGGCCATGCACGACGTAGGTGGCGCCAGCGAAGAACGCGCCCATCATCGTGACAAAGGCGCCGTTGAACACCAGCGAGCCGGTGGCCAGCACGACCGACTCCGGCCCGATGCGAAACACGCTGGAACACAGCAGCGCATACATGGCGCGCACCTGCTGGCTCAGCATGATGCCCTTCGGCTGCCCGGTGGTGCCGCTGGTGTACATGATGTTGTACAGGTCAGATGGAGCCACCGGCGACGGCAGGACCGGCTCGGCATCGCCATGCGTGAGCAGCGCGGCATAGCTGGCGGCCGGGTCCGCGTCCTCACCGACGAGCACCAACCGGCAGCCCGACAGTCGCGGCGCCAGCGCGGCTGCCTGCCTTGCCAGGTCAAGCAGGGAGCCGGTCGTAAACAGCATGACCGCCCCCGAATCGTCGAGCAGGCTCGCCAGCCCTGGCGCCAGCAGCATGGGCGACAGCGGCACCGCCACCGCGCCGATCTTGGCCGCGGCCCAGTAGATGTCGAGCAGCTCCAGGCAATTGGGCAGCAAGGTGGCAATGCGCTCGCCACGCCGCACGCCGGCGGCCAGCATGCCGTTGGCCAGCCGGTTCACGCGCAGGTTGAAATCGTGGTGAGTCAGGCGCTGGCCGCTGGCGACCACGGCCAGGTGCTCCGGACGATGGCGCGCGCTACGCGTCACCAGGCCGGCGATGGTCAGTGCGTTGTTCATGGGTGCTCCCGCGCGCACTCGCTTGTGTAAAATGCGTCGATCAACTTCATCCATCTCTCCTTGAATGTGAAGCCTGCCTCCCCGACTGACACCCCCACGGCAGCCGCCAGCACGGGGCGCAAAAGCGCAACGGTAGGACGGCCGCGCAAGACCGACGGCAATCCCGAAGCGTCGGCGCGCATCCTCGACGCGGCCGAAGACCTGTTCTCCAAACACGGCTTCTACGGTGTGACCATGCGCGCCGTGGCCGCGCACGCGCAGGTGGACACAGCCCTCGCCCACTACTACTTCGGCACCAAGCAGGGCTTGTTCGACGCGGTCTGCATGCGCCGCGCCGACATCGTCAACGCCGAACGCGTCGCGGCCATGGAGGCCTATGCCGCCGCGGCCGGCGCCAGCATGACGGCGGAAGGTGTGATCGCGGCCTTCCTCGCACCGCTGCTCGCCCCCGCGCGCCACGCCGACCCGGGCTGGAAAAACTACTTCACCCTGATCGCACAGCTGAACAACACCAGCGAACTCGGTGGCGCAACCATGACGCGCTACTTCGACCCGGTGGTCACCCGCCTGATCGACCTGCTGCAGCAGGTGATGCCCCAGGCCCGACGCGAAGACCTGTACTGGAGCTACCACATGCTCACCGGCTCGCTCACGCTCACCCTGTCCGACACCGGGCGCCTGGACCGGCTGTCGAACGGCATGTGCAAGTCGTCCGACATCGCGGCCATTGCGCCGCGCATGATCGAATATTGCGCAGCCGGGTTCAAGGCGGTGTGCCTGAAGCCGGGTACCAAGCGACAATAATTCAACAACTGATGAATTATTGCCGATCAATATAGCAACGTCTGCCGGCACAGGCAAGCAAGCACGCGGCGAAAAAGCAACGGAATCGGCGCGGGAAGCGTGCTTACGTGACACACGGGTGTCATGTTAGGCTAGCAACATCGCCACAATAACAACACTGCAGTTGCATGCATCTCATTAAGTTCGTAGAAATCATGGCGATTCTGGTCGGCGCGTTCTCGGGATTCATCGAGGCGCGCCGCAAGCGCATGGATTTGGTCGGCGTCTTCACGGTCGCCTTCATCACCGCATTCGGCGGCGGTACGCTGCGCGACATCCTGCTCGACAAGCGTCCCCTGTTCTGGGTCATCCACCAGGAATACGCGATCCTCATCTTCGTGCTCGCGCTGGTGGCCATGCCGCTGATGCGCACCCTCAGGCACATCCTGTCCGAACGGCTGATCGTGATCGCAGACGCGATCGGGCTGGGATTGTTTTCGGTGGCCGGCGTGTCGTCGGCGCTGGACGTGCATATGCCGCTGTTCATCGCATCGATGATGGGCGTGATCACCGGGATTTTCGGCGGAGTGCTGCGCGATATCGTGTGCAACGAGGTGCCGATGGTGTTCAGGGACGGCAAACCTTACGCGATCTGCGCGTTCCTGGGGAACTGGCTGTTCATGCTGATGCGGGCGGTGGACCTGCCGTATGACCTGGCGCTGTGGGTCAGCGCACTGTTCATCACCGGCTTGCGGCTGGTGACGTGGCGGTTTGACATGCGGCTGGGGCGATAACCGCGCCCCATGATACGTCGTTCCGGCGGAAGCCGGGACCCATGCTGAGCGTGCAACAGCGAAGGTGTGCGCCGCATCCGCTCACACTCAGCATGGGTTCCGGCGTTCGCCGGAACGACGGTTTATCGCGAGCGCGTCAAACCGCGTCCGGCCCGGTCTCGCCGGTACGGATGCGGATCACCTGCTCGATGTTCTGCACGAAGATCTTGCCATCGCCGATCTTGCCCGTGCGCGCGGCCTTGATGATCGCGTCCACCACCTGGTCGGCGACGTCTTCGTCCACCACCACCTCGATCTTCACCTTCGGCAGGAAATCCACCACGTACTCCGCGCCGCGATACAGCTCGGTGTGGCCCTTCTGGCGGCCGAAGCCCTTCACTTCGGTCACGGTCAGGCCGGTCACGTTGACCTCGGCCAGCGCCTCGCGCACCTCGTCCAGTTTGAACGGCTTGATAACGGCAGTGATCTGTTTCATCTGTGCTCCTTGAGTTGTTTCATTTATTGATCCGGTCATTCACGCGCTGCTTGAACGCGTGGGTAGGTGAGGCTGTGCAGTGCACAGCCGAACGCCCACCCTACCCCGGGATATTGTCCAGGTCCGCCAGCCACACCGTGGCTTCCGAGTCGCTGGGCGCGCGCCAGTCGCCGCGCGGCGACAGCGAGCCGCCGTTGCCGACCTTCGGCCCGTTGGGCACGGTCGAGCGCTTGAACTGGCTGGTCTTGAAGAAGCGCCACAGGAAGATCTTCATGTACCGCTTGATCTGGGCAAGGTCGTACTCGTTGCGCGACGCCTTGATGTCGTCGGGCCAGGCGCCCTCATCGCGGTTCTTCCATGCGCTGTATTCCAGGAAGGCGACCTTCGATGGGCGAAAGCCGTAGCGCAGCGTGTAGTACAGCGTGAAGTCCTGCAGCTCGTACGGGCCGATCACGTTCTCGGTGATCTGCGCCGGGCGCCCGTCGTCGGTGTTGCCGGGCACGAGCTCCGGACTGATCTCGGTTTCCAGCACGTTAATCAGCACTTCGGAGCCGCCCTCGCCCAGCTGGTGCGTCTCGGCCACCCAGCGCACCAGGTGCGAAATCAGCGTCTTGGGCACGCTCGCGTTCACGTTGTAGTGCGCCATCTGGTCGCCCACGCCGAACGTGCACCAGCCCAGCGCCAGCTCGGAAAGGTCGCCGGTGCCGATCACGATCGCGTTGTGGTGGTTCGCGAGGCGGAACAGGTGGCTGGTGCGCTCGCCCGCCTGCACGTTCTCGAACGTGACGTCGTACTCCTGCTTGCCTTCGGCGTAAGGATGGCCGAGGTCCTTAAGCATCTGGATGCAGCTCGGGCGGATGTCGATTTCGTGCGCCGAGCAGCCAACCACGCGCATCAGCTCGCGCGCCTGGCGCAGCGTGCGCTCGCTGGTGGCAAAGCCCGGCATGGTGTATGCCAGGATGTCCGCGCGCGGCAGGCCAAGCCGGTCGAACGCCTTGGCGCACACCAGCAGCGCGTGGGTCGAGTCGAGCCCGCCCGAAATGCCGATCACGACCTTGTTCACGCCGATCGCCGACAGCCGCTGCACCAGCGCCTGCACCTGGATGTTGTACACCTCGGTGCAGCGCTCGTCGCGGCGCGAACGGTCGGCCGGCACGTACGGGAAGCGTTCCACCGCGCGCGCCAGCGGCAGCGTGCGGTCCACCGGCAGCGCCAGCGCAAAGCGCAACACCCGGAATTTGGCAAGCTCCTGCGCATGGCGCCGCGCGTTCATCGCGTAGGTCGTGGCATGCATGCGCTCCTGCGACAGTCGTTCCAGGTCCACGTCGGCAAAAATGATGTGCGAGTCGTCGCGAAAGCGCTCGGACTCGGCCAGCAGCGTGCCGTTTTCGTAGATCAGTGCCTGGCCGTCCCATGCCATGTCGGTGGACGACTCACCGCGCCCGGCCGAGGTGTACAGGTAGGCCGCCATGCAGCGCGCCGACTGCTGGCTCACCAGCTGGTGGCGGTAGCCGCTCTTGCCCACCACGACGTTGGATGCCGACAGGTTGACCAGCACCGTGGCCCCGGCCATGGCCCCGAACGAGGACGGCGGCACCGGCACCCAGACGTCCTCGCAGATCTCCACATGAAAGCGGAAAAACGGCAGGTTCTCGACTTCAAACAGCAGGTTGGGACCGAACGGCACGTCGGCGCCGAAGAGTTCGATCCGGTCCACCGCCGCGCAATCGGCGGGCGCAAACTGCCGGGATTCGTAGAATTCGCCATAATTGGGCAGGTAGCTCTTGGGGACCACGCCCAGCACCTGTCCGTTGGCGACGACGGCCGCACAATTGAACAGCATGTGATTGACCCTCAGCGGCAGCCCCACTACCATCGCCACGGGCAGTGCGCGCGAGGCCTCCACCACGCTGGCCAGCGCCCGCTCGCAACCGTCCAGCAGCGCGCGCTGGTGGAACAGGTCGTCGCAGCTGTAGGCCGACAGTCCCAGCTCCGGGAACGCCACCAGCACCGAGCCCTGCTGGGCCGCCTGCTTGGCCAGCTCGATGGTTTGCAGCGCATTGAAGGCCGGGTCCGCCACCTTGCAGACCGGGCTGGCCACCGCCACCCGCGCGAAGTGGTGGGAGTAGAGGTTGAAAAATCGGTTGTTCATGACGAGATTCTCGCTTGGGCACATGCCTGCATCATGAGGCGCCATCTTTGGTACGGAAGTAATTTTGAATTATCGCACGCATATCGTTTCTTCTCTTGCCGAGATTGGCCAGGCGGCCTGGGATGGGCTGGTTCGGGCGCAGGAAGCAGCCAACCCTTTCCTGTCGTACGCATTCTTGCATGCCCTGCACGAGTCGGGCAGCGCGAGCGCCGCGACCGGCTGGCAGCCGCAGTTCATCACGCTATGGGACGGCCAGGCGCTGGCCGCCGCCCTGCCCTTGTACGTCAAGGACCACTCGTACGGCGAGTATGTGTTCGACTGGGCCTGGGCCGATGCCTACCAGCGCCACGGCTTCGAGTACTACCCCAAGCTGCTGTCGGCGATCCCGTTCACGCCGGTGGCCGGAGCGCGCCTGCTCGCGCGTGACCCACAGGCGCGCGCGGCGCTCATCGAGGTGCTCACGGCGACCCAGCAAGCGTCCGGCGTGTCATCGACCCATGTGCTGTTCCCGCCGGAGGAACAGGCGCGCCAGCTTGAACAGGCCGGCTTCATGCTGCGCCAGGGTGTGCAGTTCCACTGGCTGAACCAGGGCTACGCCAGCTTCGACGAGTTCCTGGCCACGCTCGAACAGAAAAAGCGCAAGAACATTCGCGCCGAGCGGCGCAAGGTGGCGCAAGCGGGCGTGACGCTCCGGCGCGTGCGCGGGGTGGACGCGGACGACACCGCCTGGCGCTTCTTCAACCGCTGCTACCGCCACACCTACGCGGCGCACCATTCGACGCCTTACCTGAACCTGGACTTCTGGCTGCGCATCGGCCAATCCATGCCCGAGAATATCCTGCTGGTGCTGGCCGAGCGCGACAACAAGCCGGTTGCCGCCTCGCTCGTGATCCATGACGAGCACACCCTGTTCGGCCGCTACTGGGGCGAGATCGAACACGTGCCCTGCCTGCATTTCGAGGCCGCGTACTACCAGCCGCTCGAATTCTGCATCGAACAGGGCATCCAGACCTTCGAAGGGGGCGCGCAGGGCGAACACAAGATGGCGCGCGGCTTCCTGCCCACCCGCACCTGGTCCGCGCACTGGCTGGCGCACCCGGCGTTCGCGGACGCGATCGAACGCTTCCTCGAACGCGAAGCCGGCGGCATCGACGACTACATCGACGAACTGAACGAGCGCAATCCGTTCCGCATGCGCGGCTGATTACAGCTGCATGCTCGGCTCTGGCGCCTCGTGCATGAACAGCTCCGGATGGGAGTCGGCATGCTCGCGCAGCAAGTTCCACACGGCGCGTACGCGCTGCAACCGGTACAGGTCGGTGGGCGCGGCCAGCCAGTACGAGCGCTCGGCGTAAAAGCCCGGCAGGACCATCTTCAGGCGGCCGTCGTCGGGAATGGCGTAGGGCGGCGCCAGCATCAGGCCCAGGCCGGCCTTGGCCGCTTCCACCTGCGCCGTCATGCCGGTGCAGCACAGCCGGCGGCGCGGGGTGAAGCCCAGTTCGTTCAGGTACGACAGCTCCTGGCTGGCCAGCCGGTCCTGCACGTAGTCGACGAAATCGTGGTGCACAAGGTCGGCATGCGAGTGGATCGGCTTGTGGCGCGCCAGGTACTCGGGCGAGGCGTACAGGTACATGCGAAAGGTCGCCATGCGCGTGACCACGTAGCGGCCGGTGGTGGGCGGGTCGAGCATCACGCCCATGTCGGCCTCGCGGTTGGCCAGGTTGGCAAAGCGCGGCAGCACCAGGAGGTCGATCGACAAATCCGGATGGTCGCGCAGCAGGCTGGCCAGCAAGGACGCGACCACGCGCACGCCGAACAGCTCAGGCACCCCCAGCCGCACCACGCCGTGCGCGGTCACCTCCGCGCCCACCAGCTGCTCGGCGGCGGCCAGCGCCGCGCCCTCCATCGCCTCGGCGTGCGGCAGCAGGGTCTGGCCCATCTCGGTCAGCTCGTAGCCCTCGCGCGAGCGGTCGAACAAGGTGGTGCCCAGCTGCGCCTCGAGCCGGTCGATGCGGCGCGCCACCGTGGTGTGCTCCACCTCCAGCCGGCGCGAGGCGCCCGACAGCGTGCCGGCACGCGCCAGTTCCAGGAAAAAGCGCAGGTCGGTCCACTCGGGCAGGATGTTCATAGGCAAGAAAATGATGTCAGTTTGGAATATTGTGCACTAGCGCACATTGCACCGGCAATCGCTTTGGCACAACAGTTTGTGTATGCACAGAAATTGTGCAAACAGTACGGTCCGGCCCCTTCCCGCTCTTGCACCGAGCTGGTGCGCAGGGGGTGTGCATTTCTGCACAAAGGGTGGGCGAGCTTGCCATCTTTTCATCCAAACTCAACAAGGGCACACTTCGACCGTGCGACTGAACGCATGCCGCAAATCCAAAAATTAGGAGACAACAATGCGTCTTACCAAGAAGAATCCGCTGCTGCTTACCCGTACCGCCGCCGCCGTGCTCGCCCTTTACGGCACCGTTGGCGTGTCCTACGCCCAGGAAGCGAACAGCCAGGCACCGGCAGCGACCTCGGAAAACAACATCGAAAAAGTGGTCGTCACCGCACGCCGCCGCGAAGAGACGCTGCAGGATGTCCCGGTCTCGGTCACTGCCTTCAGCGCCGACCAGCTGTCCAAACAGGCCATCCCCGACCTGACCGGCCTGACCAACAGCATCCCGAACACCACCCTGAAAGCGTCGCGCGCAACCAACACCACGCTGACCGCCTTCATCCGCGGCGTCGGCCAGGCCGACCCGGTTGCCGGCTTCGAATCCGGCGTTGGCATCTACATGGACGACGTGTTCCTGGCTCGCCCGCAAGCGGCCGTGGCCGATATCTACGACGTCGAGCGCATCGAAGTGCTGCGCGGCCCGCAGGGCACCCTGTACGGCCGCAACACCATCGGCGGCGCCATCAAGTACGTGACCCGCAAACTGGCCCCGCAAACCGACGTGCGCGTGCGCGCCACCGTGGGCGACTACGGCCAGAAGGAAGGCGTGCTGACCGCCAGCACCCCGCTGTCGGACACCGCGCGCATCGGCGGCACCATCGCCAAGTTCAAGCGTGACGGCTACGGCACCAACCTCGTCACCGGCAAAGGCAACTACGACAAGGACCTGACCGCAGCCCGCCTGTCGGCCGAGTTCACCCCGACCCAGGACCTGTTCATCCGCATCGCCGGCGACATCACCCAGGACGATTCGAATCCGAAGAACGGCCACCGCCTGATGGTTGGCCGCAAGAGCGGCTTCCCGATCCTGTCGAACGTGTACGACACCCAGGGTGAGATGATCACCACCAACGGCCACGAGCAGGAAATCCGCGCCCACGGCGTGTCCGCGCTGGTCGAATACAACGTGACGCCGGAAGTGACCCTGAAGTCGATCACCGCCAGCCGCCGCGACCACTCGTGGGCGCCGATCGACTTCGACGCGCTGCCGGTGGTGGACCTGGAGGTGCCCGCCGAGTACTCGAACAAGCAGTTCAGCCAGGAGTTCAACGCCACCTACAGCGGCAAGGACCTGCAGGGCACCGCAGGCGTGTACTACATGGACGCGACGGCGTTCAACCAGTTCGACACCATCGTCGGCTTCCCGGCCTTCATCGCCAGCACCTACACCAGCGCCAACGTGGGCACCAAGGCCTGGGCCGCCTACATCGACGGCAGCTACAACCTGACCCCGGACCTGCAGCTGTCCCTCGGCGGCCGCTACACCGTGGACAAGCGCGACGCCGCGCTGTACCGCCAGAGCTACCTGGGCAAGGGCTCGCCGTACCTGGGCAACCCGGCCGCGACCAAGCTGACCGCGATCCCGGACACCGACCTGCCCGACCTGAGCCGCCGCGACACCAAGTTCACCCCGCGCATCGCGCTGAACTACAAGGTCAACGCCGACCACAACGTGTACGCGTCGTACTCCGAAGGCTTCAAGGGCGGCGGCTTCGACCCGCGCATGAACATGGTCGGCACCAAGCTGACCGTGGCCAAGGCACGCCAGGGTTACAGCCCCGAGACCATCAAGACCACCGAACTGGGCCTGAAGTCCTCGTTCAACGGCGGCCGCATCACCACCAACGCCGCGGTGTTCCACAGCGACTACAAAGACGTGCAGATCCCGGGCTCGGTGGCGATCGACACCAACGGCGACGGCAAAGACGACACCTTCGCAGGCGTGACCACGAACGCGGGCAAGGCCAAGATCAAGGGCGTCGAACTCGAGGCGATCGCGCACATCACCAAGGAGTTCACCCTGGCCGGCATGTACAGCTACATCGACGCCAAGTACAAGGAGTACATCGTGGCCGGCGTGAACGTGGCGGACAAGCGCTACTTCCAGAATACGCCGCGCAACTCGAGCAACATCCGCGCGACGTACGACATCCCGACCCCGCTGATGGGCTACAACGGCACCACCTCGCTGATGGCCAGCTACGCCTTCAAGAGCAAGACCTACCAGTTCGAGACCCCGTCCGACCTGGACCAGCAGTCCTACCACCTGGTCGATGCGAGCGTGGTCTGGACCCGCGCCGACGGCCGCCTGCGTGTTGGCCTGCATGGCAAGAACCTGACCGACGAGCATTACAAGACCGGTGGCTACCTGTTCCAGACCCTCGGCAACGAGGGTACGCTGAGCGCGTTCTACGGCGCCCCGCGCACCGTGTCGGGCACGGTCGAGTACCGCTTCTGATCTAGCGATCCCACAGTAGTCAGCATCACCTGGCTGGCGCCCCACAAAGGCGCCGGCCAGGCCGGTTGCACCCTTTCGACCCCGAATCCGCCTGACCCGAGAGGATCCGCCAGCGTGTCCAACTTCACACCGATCACCTTTACCAGCACCGACGGCCTTGCGCTGTACGCCCGCGACTATGCCGCCAGCGCGGGGCCAGCGCACCTGCCCGTCATCTGCATCCACGGCCTGACCCGCAATTCTTCCGATTTCGACGAGATCGCGCCCGAAATCGCGCGCCTTGGCCGGCGTGTCATCGCCGTGGACGTGCGCGGCCGCGGCCACTCGCAGCGCGACCCCAACCCCGACAACTACAGCCCGCTGGTGTATGCCGGCGACGTCGAGAAGCTGATGCACGACCTGGGCATCGCCCGCGCCGTGTTCGTCGGCACCTCGATGGGTGGCCTGATCACGATGACGCTCGCGGCCAAGAACCTTGACCTGATCGCCGGTGCCATCCTCAACGACATCGGGCCCGTCATCTCGCCCAAGGGCCTGGCGCGCATCGCCGGCTACACCGGCAAGTCCGCCTCGCTCACCTCGTGGGAGGAAGCAGCGGGCTACATCAAGGACATCAACCAGTGTGCCTTCCCCGACAACTCGGATGACGAATGGCTCAAATGGGCGCGCCGCGCATTCGAGCAGGATGCCGAAGGGCGCCTGGCGGCGCGCTATGACCCGAATATTGCGATTGCGTTGCAAACGGGTAAACTGAGGCCGACCTCGCTTGCCGCACGGCTGGCGTTCAAGCGCCTGGCAAAGAAGCGCCCCACCCTGCTCATTCGCGGCACGCTGTCCGACCTCGTCGAGGAACAGCAGGCTGCATGGATGCGCAAGGCGGCGCCCGACCTGCGCTACGCCGAGGTGCCGAACGTCGGCCATGCGCCGATGCTCACCGAGCCCGAGGCCCTCGCCGCGATCCGCAGCTTCATGGCGCAGGTCGCGTAAGCAGAAATCACTAGGAGACTCACATGAACAGCACCACACCCCTCGCCAAGCCCTTGAGCCTCGCACTGGCCGGCGCGTTCGCCGCCCTGTTCTCGACTTGCGCGCTGGCTGCGCCCGACCTGAAGATCGCGCTCATCGCCGGCAAGACCGGCGTGCTCGAGTCCTACGCCAAGGAGACCGAGACCGGCTTCATGATGGGCCTGGAATACCTCACCGGCGGCAAGATGGAAATCAACGGCCGCAAAATCAAGGTGATCGTCAAGGACGACCAGGGCAAGCCGGACCTGGGCCGCACCCTGCTGGCCGAAGCCTATGGCGACGACAAGGCCGACATCGCGGTGGGCACCACCTCGAGCGGCTCGGCGCTGGCCATGCTGCCGGTGGCCAAGGAATACAAGAAGGTGCTGGTGGTGGAGCCGGCGGTGGCCGACGAGATCACGGGCGCCAAGTGGAACAAGTACATCTTCCGTACCGCGCGCAACTCGATGCAGGACGCGCTGGCCGCGGCCAGCACGCTCAAGAGCGGCTCGATCGGGTTCCTGGCACAGGACTACGCCTTCGGCCGCGACGCCATCAAGGCCGGCAAGCAGGCACTGGCGGCCACCGGCTCCAAGGCCACCGTCGTGCACGAGGAATATGCGCCCGCCACCGCGACCGACTTCACCGCGCCGTCGCAGCGCCTGTTCGACGCGCTCAAGGACAAGCCGCAGCCGCGCGTGCTGGCCATCGTGTGGGCCGGTCCCAACCCGATGAACAAGATCGCCGACATGAAGCCGGAACGCTATGGCATCGCGCTGGCGCCGGGCGGCAACCTGCTGCCGATCATGAAGACCTGGAAGGCCTACGCAGGCACCGAAGGCACGATCTATTACTACTACGGCTTCCCGAAGAACAAGATGAACGACTGGCTGGTGTCCGAGCACACCAAGCGCTACAAGGCACCGCCCGACATGTTCACCGCCGGCGGCATGGCCGCGGCCAGCGCCGTGTTCACCGCGTTGTCCAAGGTCCCGAGCGCCAACAGCGAGCAGCTGGTCACGGCGATGGAAGGCATGTCGTTCGAGACCCCGAAAGGCACCATGACCTTCCGCAAGGAAGACCACCAGGCGCTGCAGCCGATGTACCACTTCCGCATCAAGAAGGACCAGAAGAACGAATGGGACCTGCTGGAACTGGTGCGCGAGATCCCGGCCAAGGAACTGCCGCTGCCGGTGACGAACAAGCGCTGATCGCATGACCGCATACTCGCAACAGCAGCCGTCGCTGTCCACCCGCGACCTGACCATCCGTTTTGGTGGCCACGTCGCGGTGAACGCGGTGACGGCGGACTTTTACCCGGGCACGCTGACGGTCATCGTCGGCCCCAACGGCGCCGGCAAGACCACCTATTTCAACCTGGTGTCCGGGCAGCTGCCCGCGACCTCGGGCAGCGTCTTCATCAACGGCCATGAGGTCACGCGCCACGGGCCGGCGCGCCGCACGCGCCTTGGCATCGGCCGCGCGTTCCAGCTCACCAACCTGTTCCCGCACCTGTCCGTGATCGAAAACGTGCGGCTCGCGGTGCAGGCGCGCGCGGGGGCCGGCATGAACATGTTCTCGATCTGGTCCAGCCACAAGGAACTGATCGCCCGCGCCGAGCACTACCTGGAACGCGTGCACCTGATGGGGCGGCGCGACACCATGGTCGGCACACTGTCGCACGGCGACCAGCGCAAGCTGGAAGTGGCCATTTTGCTCGCGCTGGAACCTTCGATCATGATGTTCGACGAGCCGACCGCCGGCATGAGCGTGGACGAGGTGCCGGTGGTGCTGGACCTGATCCACCAGGTCAAGCGTGACGCCAACAAGACCGTGCTGCTGGTAGAGCACAAGATGGACGTGGTGCGCGCGCTGGCCGACCGCATCATCGTGCTCCACAACGGCACGCTGGTCGCGGACGGCAAGCCGCAGGAAGTGATGCAATCGCAGATCGTACAGGAAGCCTATCTTGGAACGCCAGAACCAGCTTGATCCATTACTCACGCTGTCCGGCGTGCACACCCACATCGGCCAGTACCACATCCTGCAGGGCGTGGACCTGGTGGTGCCGCGCGGCGGCCTGTCGGTGCTCCTGGGCCGCAACGGCGCGGGCAAGACGACCACGCTGCGCACCATCATGGGCCTGTGGCAGGCCAGCGCCGGCAGCATCACTTTCGACGGCCAGGACATCACCAGGATGTCCACGCCCGACATCGCGCGTGCCGGCATTGCCTACGTCCCCGAAAGCATGGCCGTGTTCTCCGAACTGACCGTGCGCGAGAACCTGTACCTGGCGGCCCGCAGCGGCGCGCTCGACAATGCGCGCGTGGACTGGATCTGCGGCTTCTTCCCGGCGCTGAAGAAGTTCTGGAACTACCCGGCCGGGAACCTCTCGGGCGGGCAGAAGCAGATGGTGGCGATCGCCCGTGCGATCGTCGAGCCGCGCAAGCTCCTGCTGGTGGACGAGCCGACCAAGGGCCTGGCGCCGGCGATCGTGCAAAGCCTGATGGCGGCCTTCCGCGAACTCAAGGACACCGACACCACCATTTTGCTGGTCGAGCAGAACTTCAACTTCGTGCGCACGCTGGGCGACAGCGTGAGCGTCATGGATGACGGTCGCGTGGTGCACGCGGGTTCCATGCGCGAGCTGGCCGACGACGACGAACTGCAGACGCGCCTGCTTGGCCTGTCGCTCGATTCGCACCAATAGGACTTCATCGATGAGTGCTTCCCTTCCCCTTGCCCAGCAAGAGAGCCTGCCCGCAGCCAAGCGCGACATCGCGCCGCTCTTGCTGGTGCCGGCCCTGATGCTGGCCATGCTGCCGCTGGTCGGCAGTTTTCCCACCTGGGTCACCCTGAGCGTCGCCGGCCTTGCGATGGGCATGATGATCTTCATTATGGCCAGCGGGCTGACGCTCGTGTTCGGCCTGATGAGCGTGCTGAACTTTGGCCACGGCGCCTTCGTGTCGGTGGGCGCGTTCGCCGCCACCATGGTCCTGCTGCCGATGCACGGCTGGCTCGAGGCCGAGTCGCTGGCGGCTAACCTTGGCGCGCTAGGCCTCGCCCTCATCGTTGCGATGCTCGTCACCGGCGTGCTTGGCTGGGCGTTCGAGCGCGTGATCATCATGCCGGTGTACGGCCAGCACCTCAAGCAGATCCTGGTGACGATGGGCGGCATGATCGTCTCCGAGCAGCTGATCAACGTGATCTGGGGCCCGGAGCAGATCGCGCTGCCGCTGCCGGCCACGCTGCGCGGATCGCTGATCCTGGGCGACGCCGCCATCGAAAAATACCGGCTGGTCGCGGTCGTCGTTGGCCTGGCCGTGTTCCTGACGATCTTCCTGGTCCTGAACCGCACCAAGCTGGGCCTGTTGATCCGCGCCGGCGTGGAGAACGGCGAAATGGTCGAGGCGCTCGGCTACCGTATCCGCCGCCTGTTCGTGGCCGTGTTCGCGGCCGGCTCTGCGCTCGCGGGCCTGGGCGGCGTGATGTGGGGGCTGTACAAGGAAAACCTGACCGCCTCGATGGGCGCGGACACGATGGTCATGATCTTCATCGTCGTCATCATCGGCGGACTCGGCTCGATCGGCGGCTGCTTCATCGGCGCGCTGCTCATGGCGCTGGTGGCCAACTACGCGGGCTTTCTCGCGCCCAAAGTGGCGCTGGTGTCGAACATCATCCTGATGATCGCCATCCTGCTGTGGCGCCCGGCCGGGCTTTATTCGAAATCGCGGTGAACCCCATGCTCAATTCGCTTCTTTCCGCCGACCTGCCCCGTAGCCGCGCGCTGTCGCTGGTGCTGGTGCTGATCCTCGCCGCGCTCGCCTGCGCGCCCTTCCTGGTAACGGGCGCACGCCCGCTCAACACGGCCGCCACGATCTGCGTGTACATCGTGCTGGTGGCATCCTACGACCTGCTGCTCGGGTACACCGGCATCGTCTCGTTCGCCCACACGATGTTCTACGGGATCGGCGCCTATGGCGTGGGCATCGCGCTGTCCAGCGTGGACGAGCCGACCTGGTCGCACGTGTTCGCCGGCCTTGCGATCGCGCTGGTGCTCACGCTGGCGCTTGCGCTGGTGGTCGGCCTGTTCGCGCTGCGCGTGCGCGCCATCTTCTACGCCATGATCACGCTCGCGGTGGCCGCGTCGTTCAGTGTGCTGGCCTCGCAACTGTCCGACTTCACCGGCGGCGAGGACGGCAAGACCTTCAGCGTGCCGGAACTGCTCTCGCCCGGCTTCACGCTGGCGGAGAACGAAGTGTTCGGCCGCTCGATCGACGGCAAGCTGATCACCTACTACGTCGTGTTCTTTGGCTGCCTGCTGCTGTTCCTGTTCCTGCTGCGCGTGGTGAACTCGCCGTTCGGACGCGTGCTGCAGGCGATCCGCGAGAACGAGTTCCGCGCCGAGGCGCTGGGCTACCGCACCATGTTCTACCGCATCTGGGCGAACGTGATCGCGGCCCTGGTCGCGGCGCTGGCCGGCGCGCTGATGGCGCTGTGGCTGCGCTATGTGGGCCCCAAAACCTCGCTCGGCTTCGAGATCATGACCGACATCCTGCTGATCGTCGTGATCGGCGGCATGGGCACGATGTACGGCGCGGTGGTCGGCGCCACCCTCTTCATCCTGGCCCAGAACTACCTGAAGGAGCTGATGGCCCACGCCTCCGGCGCGCTGGAAGGCGTGCCGCTGCTGGCCGCGGCGCTGCATCCGGACCGCTGGATGCTGTGGCTTGGCGTGTTGTTCGTCCTGTCCGTGTACTTCTTCCCGGTCGGGATCGTGGGCAAGCTGCGGCTGCGCAAGCGCGGCTGACATCGCCGCCGTCGGGCGGCATCAGTTCTGGCTGGACGCGTGGGCAAGGGACTTGCCCACCCTACCGTCTCGGCTGGGCATTGAACATTGAACGAAAATCAATGTTCGTTATCTCCCCGAACATATTATGAAGGCAACTATGCTTTCGCCGGGAGCTAACGCGCATGAGAATGCTGAAGAACATGGCGGCGGCCACGCTGTCGCTGGCCGTACTCGCCCCGCTGGCCGCCCGCGCCGGGGTCGAGGTGCTGAACGAAGGCTTCTCCGACCTCGCGGCGCTGCCCGGCTGGGCGCAGGTCAACAACAGCACGCCCGCCGGCGGCGGCTGGTTCCAGGGCAACGCGAGCATTTTCCCTGCCAGGATGGGCGCGGCCAGCGCGTACGCCGCCGCCAATTACCTCAGCGCGCAGGACGGCAGCGGCAGCGTGGACAGCTGGCTCATCACGCCGGTGCTGAACCTGTCCGGCACCACCGTCTTTTCCTTCTTCACCCGCGCGGCCAGCGACCCGGGCTTCGCCGACAAGCTCGAAGTGCGCTTTTCGCCTGGCGGCAGCAGCGACACCTCCGGCTTTGCCACGCTGCTGGCGACGGTCGGCATGGCCAATTACCCGCGCGCGTGGACGCAGGTCAGTTCCAGCTTCCAGTTCGACGGCGCGGGGCGCTTTGCCTTCCGCTACTTCGGCGACGCCGCGGCACTGAATTACATCGGCATCGACAGCGTGCGCGTGATCACCGCGGTGCCGGAGCCGTCGCTGTCGCTCATGCTCAGCCTTGGACTCGGCGCACTGGCCCTGCTGCGCCGCAAGAACGCCAATTGACCCAGGAGGAACCTGCCATGCCTAACGAAAAACTCCTCGCGGCCTTGCCGCTGGCAGCACTGTTCGCCGCGGTGCTGATGCACATGCCGGCGCGCGCGCAGGACGGGATGGTCGTCGTGCGCGACCCGCAGACCGGCCAGATGCGCGCCCCCACCGCCGCTGAAATGAAGGCGCTGGCGCCACCGCCGATGGTGGGCCTGCGCGCCCAGGTGCCGCTGTCCTCGCTGGTCAAGACCAACCCGAACGGCAGCCGCACGCTGCGCCTGGGCGAACGCGGCCTGGTGTATTCGGTCGTGTCGCGCGCGCCGGACGGCACGCTGGCCCAGCACTGCGTGCAGGGCGAAGAGGCCGCCGCCAAGGCGCTGGCCGAACCGGCCACCCACCAACAGGAGGTCCGCCATGAAGACCGCTGATTCGCTGCTGCGGCGCGCCGCTTGCGCGTTGGCCCTGTCCTGCTGCGCGATCGGCGCGGCGCAAGCCGGCGCCACCATCACCATCATCAACACCAACGAGCCGGGCGTGGGCTTCAACGACCCGACGCCGGCGGCGCCGGTGGGCGGCAACACCGGCACCACGCTCGGCCAGCAGCGCCTGATTGCGTTCCAGCGCGCCGCCGACATCTGGGGCGCGACCCTGAACAGCAATGTGCCGATCCGGGTCGATGCCTCGTTCGTGCCGCTGTCGTGCACCGCCAACAGCGCAGTACTCGGCTCGGCCGGCGCCAACGAAATCTGGTCCGACTTCGACAATGCACCCAAGGCCAAGACCTGGTACCCGAGCGCGCTCGCCAGCAAGCTGCAGGGCAGCGACGTCACCACGCCGGACCAGCCGCACATCGTGGCCCGCTTCAATTCGCGCCTGGGCCTGTTCGACGACTGCATGCCCGGCTCGGGCTTCTACCTGGGGTTGGACAACCAGTTCGGCAACCAGATCGACCTGGTCACGGTGCTGCTGCACGAGCTGGGCCACGGCCTGGGCTTCCAGACTTTCACCGACGACGCCACCGGCGAGGAAATCCTGGGCCTGCCTTCGATCTGGGACTACTTCCTGGTCGATAACCGCAGCAACAAGGCCTGGGTCCAGATGACCGATGCCGAGCGCGCCGCCTCGGCCATCAGCGGCAACGGGCTGTCGTGGAACGGGCCGATCGTCACCGCCGCCGTGCCGCAGGCGCTGTCGCCGCGCTCGAACCTGGCTGTCAGCGGCCCCGCTGCCGGCGACGCTGCCGGCAATTACAGCGTGGGCGACGCCTCGTTCGGCCCGGCGCTCTCGGCCAAAGCCGTGACCGGACAGCTGATGCCGGTGGTGGACCAGGGCGATGGCACCGGCACCGCCTGCACGCCGCTATCGACCGCCAACAAGATCGCCGTGCGCCGCAATATCGCCCTGGTGGACCGCGGCACCTGCTCGTTCGTGGTCAAGGCCAGGATGGTGCAGGACGCCGGCGCCATCGGCATGATCGTGGCGGACAACCAGCCCGGCGACCTGGCCGGCATGAGCGGCTCGGACCCGGCGATCAAGATCCCCTCGGTGCGCGTCACGCAGGCCGACGGCGCCACGCTCAAGGCCGTGCTACAGCACCGCTCGCGCACGCGCTCGGGCGTGGTGGCGAGCCTGGGCATCAACCCCGACGAACTGGCCGGCGCCGACGCCCAGCACCGCATGCTGATGTACACCCCGACCACGCTCACGCCCGGGTCCTCGGTGTCGCACTACACCACCGACGCCAAGGCCAACCAGCTGATGGAGCCGGCCATCAACGGCGACCTGTCGCACGAGGTCACGCCGCCGCGCGACCTGACCTATCCGCTGCTGCGCGATATCGGCTGGTGATGAGCGGCTCGTGATGCGCGGCACATGAAAAAAGGGCCGGAACCCTTGCGGGAACCGGCCCTTCTCGATGAATACGGGCAATTACTTCTGCTTGGCCTTGAACGCCGCCACGCCGGCGACGATTTCCGCCTTGGCGTCTTCCGGGCCGCCCCAGCCTTCGATCTTGACCCACTTGCCCTTTTCCAGGTCTTTGTAGTGCTCGAAGAAGTGCTGGATTTGCTGCAGGCGCAGGTCCTGCAGGTCTTCCGGCTTCTGCCAGTGGCTGTAGATCGGCAGGATCTTGTCGACCGGGACCGCCAGGATCTTGGCGTCGCCGCCGGCTTCGTCGGTCATCTTCAGCACGCCGATGGCGCGGCAACGCACCACCACGCCCGGGATCAGCGGGAACGGGGTGATCACCAGCACGTCGCACGGGTCGCCGTCGTCGGCGATGGTCTGCGGCACGTAACCGTAGTTGCACGGGTAGTGCATCGCGGTGCCCATGAAGCGGTCGACGAAGATGGCGCCGGATTCCTTGTCCACTTCATATTTGATCGGGTCGGCATTCATCGGGATTTCGATGATGACGTTGAAGTCGTTCGGCACGTCGCGGCCGGCCGGAACTTTGTTCAAACTCATGAGGTTTCCTTGGGTTGCTGAAGATTCAATGTAGGTGGAACATTATAGCGAATCGGACAGGGTTTGTGCGCCGCAGCAAGGGGGTGTCGTGCGGAAATGCCCACACCTGCGCCCCAAAAACCGTCGTCCCGGCGCAAGCCAGGGTGACGGGGTTGTTAGCGGTTCGCGGTCAGAGGATGGTCGCCAGCGCGCACTGGCGGTAATGCGCCGCCGCCTCCGCGTCCTGCCCCAGCGCCTCGTGCATCTGGGCCAGCTTCAGGTGCGCTTCCTGCACCATGTCCGGGTCGGTCACGTCCGACAGCGCCTGCTCCAGGTAACGCTGGGCCTTGCCCCACAGCTTCTGGCGCAGGCACAGCGAACCGAGGGTCAGCGCCAGCTCGGGATCGTTCGGGCGCTCGCGGATCCACGCTTCGCAGTTCTCGATTTGCGCCAGCAGCGTGGTCGAACCGGTCGGCCCGGCCGACTCGCGGTAGGCGCGCACCAGCCGGTCGTCCCAGCCGGCCTTGAGCGCCTCTTCGGCGATCGCGCGCGCCTCGTCGTGCATGCCGCGCGCATTGAAGGCGCTGGCTGCCTGCTGGGCAACGTAGGGCTTGGTACGGTCTTCGGGCGGAACGCTGGCCCAGGCGCGCTGGATCGATTCGGCGTCGTGCGTGTTCTCCGACAGCAGCGCCTCGTACGCCATCTCGCGCAGGCGGCTCGACAGCGCCGGATGCAGCGCCTTGCGCTTGTCCAGGATGCGCACCAGGCGCAGCACCTCGGGCCAGTTGCGCGCCTGCTGGTTGGCCTTGAGCGACCACTGCAGCGCATGGATGTGGCGCTGCCCGCTGGCGTTCAGCTCGGACACCGCCTCCAGCGCCGCTTCCGGCTGGTGCTCGTCCACGCGCAGTTCGGTCACCGTCATCAGGCGCGCGGTCTTGAGGCTGTTGTCGTGCACGATCCCGGCCAACCAGGCGTCGCGCCGCGCCGGCTCGCGCATGCGGTGCGCGGCGCGGGCGCCGATCAGCGCGGCCAGGCCTGCGTTCTCGGGCAGCTCGGCGGCGCGCATCGCGGCCTTCTCGGCATGGCCGAAGCGGCCCTCGAACAGCGCCTTGAGCGCGTCGCGCAGGCCCTTGTTGCCCTCGCGCTCGCGCTTGCGCTGGCGATAAGCGGCCACCCGCTCCGGCATCGCCAGCGTGGCACGGATCGCGCGCACCAGCCAGTACAGCAGCAGGAACAGCAGTACGGTGAGCACCACGAACAGGTTGAGCGACATGTCGATCCGGTGCGGCGGGTAGAAGAACACCACGTTGCCGGGGTTGAAGCGGGCGGTCACGGCCACGCCGATCGCCGCGGCCATCAGGACGACTAACCAGAGAAGAAGACGCATGGCTTATTTGGCTTTGTAGTTGCGCACCGCGTTCAGGCTGTCGGCCAGCGTCGGCATTTCGATCGTGAGGTTGTTGGCCTGGACCTGGCGCAGCGCCGACTGCGCGGCCTGGGTGCTGCGCGCGCGCGTGTCGAAGTACTTGAGCAGCATGGTCTGCGCCGTGTTCAGGTCGTCGCGGAACGCCGTCTCGTTACGCGACAGCAGCGCCAGCCGCGCGTTCAGCAGGCGCAGCTTGAGGTTCTCGCGCACGAAGTACGACTCGCTCGGCGAGAGCATCAGCGCTTCCGGCGTCTCGACGCTGCGCACCCGCACCAGCTGGCGGATGTCGTCCCACATCTCCGTGCTCCACGCGCGCCAGGTGTCGGTCATGCGCTGGCCCAGCGTGAGCGGCTGCGCCGGCGCCGGGGCAGCGGCCGCCTTGCGCGCCTTCGCGCGCGGGGCGGGCGGAGCCGGCAGCAGCGGCTTTTCGTCCGACAGCAACGGCAACGCGTCCACCTCGGCGATCACGTTATCCAGCCGCAGCGCCACGCCCGCCAGGTCCACCGCCGGCAGCGCCTTGAGCTTTTCCATATCGTGCGCGATGGCGCGGCGGATCGTGATGAACTGCGGCTTGTCCGAGCGCGACAGCGAGCGGTCGGCATTGCCCAGCGCGATCAGCGCGCCCTGCACGTTGCCGGCCAGTTGCAGCTGTTGGCTCGCGGTCGAGAGCACCTGCTCGATCTCCGACAGCGCCCATTCGTCGCGGTTCTTCGACAGATCCTGGTACAGCTGCTCGAGCGCGGCCTGCTGGCTCTGCGCTTCCTGCTGGCGGCTCTCCAGCACGCCCACCTTCACCTGCAGCTGCTTGGACTGCTCGGACACCTCGCGCGCCAGCGCCGAGGTCTCGGCCGCCACCTGCTCGTCCTTTTGCAGCATGCGCGCGACATCGGCCCGCATGCTGTTGATCCGGCTGTGGGTGGACCACATGTGCGCCACCAGCAGCACCGCGAGCACGCTCACGGCGGCCGGCAGCGGCTGGCGCAGCGTCTCGAACAGCCCGCTGCGCGGGGCTGCTGGCGGCACCTGGGGAGCGCTTTGGCCGGGGGCCGGCTGCGCGCCTTGTTCTGGAAGATTCGGCAGTTCGTTCATTCTTGTGATTGTAACGCGGCAAGCACGCCTGCGTCGCCGGAAGCGGCCTGCGTCAGGCGTGTCAGCCCCAGCGCGCATGCAGTCTCGGCGATGCGTGCGTGCGGCACGATCAGATGTTGTTGTTGCAACTTTACAACGCCGTCAACCGGGTCCAGCGCGTGCGCCAGCGCGGCAAGACCGCGCAGCGCCTCGGAACTGGTGATGACCCAATCGTTGGGAGTGGCAAGCAGCGCGCGCAGGCGCTCGGCCAATTCGGGGCTCAGGGTCGGCGTGGCGCGGCGGTAGGCGGCCACGGTGGTGACCAGCGCGCCGGCGGCGGCAAACGCTTCGGGCATCAGCTCGCGCCCGCTTTCGCCGCGCACGATCAGCACCCGGCGGCCGGCCAAGCGCGCCAGGTCGATCGCCTGCAGCAGGTGCTCGGAATCGCTGGGCTGGCCGGGCGGCGGGCTGTAGATCGTGGCGGTGTCGTCGGTCAGTCCGTGGCGCGCCAGCGCGGCGCGGCTGCCCTCGCCCACCACCGCCACCGGCACGCCCGCGGGCCAGGCCGCGATGTGCGCAAAAGCGGCATCGATCGCGTTGGGCGACACGAACGCCACCAGGTCGTATTCCGGCAGCAGCGCCAGCGCCTGCCGGAGCGGCGCCGGGTCGGGCAGCGGCTGGATCTCCAGCAGCGGCAGCACCACCGGCTCGCGACCGAGCGCGGCGACCGCGCGTGCCAGCGGTTCGGCCTGCGCGCGCGGGCGGGTGATGACAACCTTCTCAAGCATCGGGCGCGGCGCCCTCCCGGCAGGCCGCCAGGATCGCGTCGGCGTCCTGCAGCTGCAGCAGTTCGGACACGCGCTGGCCCAGCACCTCCGGCTTGTCGGCCGGGCCGGACAATTCGGCGCTGGCGCTGCGCTTGCCGTCCGGGGTGGCGACCATTGCGCGCAGGTGCAGCGCGTTGCCCTGCACGGTGGCGTGCGCCGCCAGCGGAATCTGGCAGCTGCCGCCGAACACCTTGGACACCTTGCGCTCGGCCGCGACGGCGCGCGCCGTATCCTCGTGGTTCAGCGGCGCCAGCAGCGCGACCAGGTCGACGCCGTCGGCCCGCGGGCCGGCGACGATCTCGATCGCCATGGCGCCCTGCCCGGCGGCCGGCAGGCTCATCTCGGGCGGCAGCAGCGCGCGGATGCGCTGGGGCAGACCCAGGCGCTTCAGGCCCGCGGCGGCCAGGATGATGGCCGCGTAGTCGCCGCGGTCCAGCTTGGCCAGGCGCGTGTCGAGGTTGCCGCGCAGCGGCTTGATGACCAGGTGCGGGTAGCGCGCCGCGATCAGCGCCTGGCGGCGCAGGCTGCTGGTGCCGACCACGGCGCCTTCGGGCAGCTCGTCCAGGCTGGCGTAGTCGTTCGACACGAAGGCGTCGCGCGGATCCTCGCGCTCGAGCACGGCGGCCAGCGCAAAGCCTTCGGGCAGCTCCATCGGCACATCCTTGAGCGAGTGCACCGCCAGATCGGCGCGGCCTTCCTGCATCGCCACTTCCAGTTCCTTGACGAACAGGCCCTTGCCGCCGACCTTGGACAGCGCGCGGTCCAGGATCTGGTCGCCGCGGGTTGTCATTCCAAGAATTTCGACGCTGGTCTGCGGATATAATGCGGCTAGGCGGTCGCGCACGTGCTCGGCCTGCCACATGGCGAGCCGGCTCTCGCGCGATGCGATAATGAGCTTCGAGGGCATGGGCTTCGTCATATCAGGTGCTTTCAAAACGGATTCTTTCACTGTCGTTGAGCCTTACCGGGCTGGTGACACCCCAAGGCTCGTGCATAAGATCACAAATTTTAGCACGCGCCACCTTCGCAAAACCGGCCAAAAGCCATCCGCCAACCTTAACCTTTGGTCGATATGGACAAACCAGCCGTACCCGTTTCCCCCGCCGGCGCCGACAAGGACGCGCCGCTGAAAGAAGACATCCGCCTGCTCGGCCGCCTGCTTGGCGACGTGCTGCGCGACCAGGAAGGCGAGACCGTGTTCGACGTGGTCGAGACGATTCGCCAGACCGCCGTGCGCTTTCGCCGCGACGACGATCCCCGCGCCGGTGAAGAGCTGACCGCGCTCCTGCACAAGCTCACCCGCAACCAGACCATCTCGGTGGTGCGCGCCTTCTCGTACTTCTCCCACCTGGCCAACATTGCGGAAGACCAGCACCACATCCGGCGCCGCCGCGCCCACCTGATCGCCGGCTCGGCCCCGCAGGAAGGCAGCGTCGGCTTTGCGCTGGCGCGCCTGAAGGACGCCGGCGTCTCGCAGCAGACGGTCGAAGCCTTCCTGCGCGAAGCGCTGATCTCGCCGGTGCTGACCGCGCACCCGACCGAAGTGCAAAGGAAGAGCATCCTCGACGCCGAGCACGACATCGCGCACCTGCTGGCCGAGCGCGACCTGCCGCTCACGCCCAAGGAACGCGCGCGCAACCTGCAGCTCTTGCATGCGCGCGTCTCGACCCTGTGGCAAACGCGCATGCTGCGCTACAACAAGCTGACGGTGGCGGACGAAATCGAGAACGCGCTGTCCTACTACCAGACCACCTTCCTGGCGCAACTGCCGGCGCTGTACGACGACGTCGAAGCCGAGATCGGCGCCCACTACGGCAAGGCCGCAGAAGGGCTCGACAACACGGCCTACATGCAGATGGGCAGCTGGATCGGCGGCGACCGCGACGGCAACCCGAACGTGGGTGCCGACACCATGCGCCGCGCGCTGGTGCGCCAGTCCACCACCATCCTCGACTATTACCTGGAGCAGGTGCACCTGCTGGGCGCGGAGCTGTCCGCCTCGACCCTGCTGGTGGAAGCGAGCCCGGAACTGCAGGCGCTGGCCGACGCCTCGCCCGACCACTCGCCGCACCGCAGCGACGAGCCGTATCGCCGCGCGCTGATCGGCATCTACGCGCGGCTCGCCTCGACCGCCCGCGAACTGGGCGCGACCAACATCCTGCGCAAGGAAGTCGGCCACGCCGACCCGTACCGCGAGCCGCGCGAGTTTCGCGCCGAGCTCAAGGTCATCGAAAACTCGCTGGTCGCCAACCATGGCGCGGTGCTGGTGCAGCCGCGCCTGGCCAGCCTGCTGCGCGCGGCGCGCATCTTCGGCTTTCACCTGGCCTCGCTCGACATGCGCCAGAGCTCGGACGTGCACGAGCGCGTGCTGGCCGAGCTGTTCGAGCGCGCCGGGGTCGAAGCCGACTACGCCGCGCTCGACGAGGGCGAGAAGGTCAAGCTGCTGCTGGCCGAGCTGGCGCAGCCGCGACTGCTGTATTCGCCGTACGAGCAGTACTCGGACGACGCGCGCCGCGAGCTCGACATCTTCCACGCCGCGCGCGAAATCCGCGAGCGCTACGGCTACCGCGCGATCCGCAACTACATCATCTCGCACACCGAGACCGTGTCCGACCTGCTGGAAGTGATGCTGCTGCAGAAGGAGACTGGCCTGTTCAAGCCCGGCGCGGGCAGGTCCGAGGTGATGGTGATCCCGCTGTTCGAGACCATTCCCGACCTGCGCCGCGCAGCCGACATCATGGGCGAGTGGATGGCCCTGCCGCTGGTCGCGCGCACGGTCGAGCACCAGGGCCGGCTGCAGGAAGTCATGCTGGGCTATTCGGACTCGAACAAGGACGGCGGCTTCCTGACCTCGAACTGGGAGCTGTACCAGGCCGAGATCAAGCTGGTCAAGCTGTTCAAGGACCGTGGCGTGAAGCTGCGCCTGTTCCACGGCCGCGGCGGCACGGTCGGACGCGGCGGCGGCCCGAGCTACCAGGCGATCCTGGCGCAACCGCCGGGCACCGTGAGCGGCCAGATTCGCCTGACCGAACAGGGCGAGATCATCGCGTCCAAATTTTCCAATGCCGAGATCGGGCACCGCAACCTCGAACTGCTGCTGGCGGCCACGCTGGAAGCGGGGCTGATGCCGCATCCGCCGGAAAGCGACCACGCCGAACGGCTCGCCATGTTCGAGTCGGTCATGGCGCAGCTGTCCGAGCGCGCCTACCAGGCCTACCGCGACCTGGTGTACGAGACGCCCGGCTTCGCCGACTACTTCTTTGCCGCCACGCCGATCGCCGAGATCGCAGAGCTGAACATCGGCTCCCGCCCGGCCTCGCGCAAGCCCTCGCGCCGCATCGAGGACCTGCGCGCGATTCCCTGGGGCTTCTCGTGGGGCCAGTGCCGGTTGCTGCTGCCGGGCTGGTACGGCTTTGGCGCGGCCATCGCTGGCTGGCTGGGCGAAGGTGACCGCGACGCCAAGCTGGAAACGCTGCGCGCGATGTACCGCGAGTGGCCGTTCTTTGCCACGCTGCTGTCGAACATGGACATGGTGCTGGCCAAGACCGACCTGCCGATCGCGCGCCGCTACTCCGAGCTGGTGCCGGACGTGCAGCTGCGCGAGCGCATCTTCAAGCGCATCGCCGGCGAGCACGGCACCACGCTGCGCTGCCTGGCCGAGATCACCGGCAGCGGCGAGCGGCTGGCCTCCAACCCGCTGCTGGCGCGCTCGATCCAGAACCGGTTCGCGTACCTGGACCCGCTCAACCACTTGCAGGTCGAGCTGATCCATCGCCACCGTTCGCTCTCGCGCGAGCCCGACAAGATCGACCCGCGCGTGCATCGCGGCATCCACCTGACCATCAACGGAGTGGCGGCCGGGCTGCGTAATACGGGGTGATCACGGCTGCAGGGTAGCCACGAGGTATTCGCAACAACGACAATTTGTTACATGCCGCCGGGCAACGGAAAGCTACAATCGCACGATCTGTAACTTTCCGTTCGCTTTCCGGCCTTATGAACAAGTACCTGCGTGCGGGCGCCTTCGGCGGCGCCATCGCCCTTCTGTTGACTGCATGCGGCGGTGGCGGCAGCGCTTCGCCGGCCGCCCCCGACGTCCCGCCCCCGGTGGTGGTGACCCCGCCGCCGCCGGTGGCGCTGCATGCCGAGCTCATTGCCGGGCAGGCGGACCAGCCGCTGCGCTTCGCGGACGGCACCCTGGCGTCCGCGCGCTTTGCCGGGCCGACCCAGGTAGCGTTCGACAAGGAGGGCAACCTGTATGTCGCGGATGGCAACCTCGTCATCCGCAAGATCACAGCCGCCGGCCAGGTGAGTACGCTGGCGGGCTCTGTCGGCAACCCGAACTCGGTGGATGGCACCGGATCCGGCGCAAGCTTCCAGCCGATCACCGGCATGGCGGTGGATACCGGCGGCAACGTCTATCTGTCCAGCAGCACCACGGTGCGCAAGGTGACGCCGGCGGGCGTGGTCACCACACTGGCCGGCAAGCCGTTCAGCATGGGCCTGCAAGACGGCCCCGGCGCGGACGCGACCTTCAGTTCGATCAAGGGCCTGGCGGTCGATGGCGCGGGCAACGTGTATGTGGGCGACTACCAGCTGCGCAGGATCACGCCCGCCGGCAACGTCCAGACCGTGAACCTGGACACACAGAACCGCTACCTCACCGCCATCGCCGTCGACAGCAACGGCGGCATGACCGTCAGCGCGAATTACGGCACGGTACTGCAGCGCTTCGACGCCGCGGGCAAGCTGGTGCAGACGATCGGCGCGAGCGACGGGGCCGGCGCCATCGACGGGAGCGCGGCCCAGGCGCGCTTTAACCAGGTCTCCAGCATTGCATACGGGCCCAACGGTGCACTATACGTGACGGACAATGCGCTCATGGGCACCGCCCTGCGCACCGTGGACGCGGCCGGGAACGTGAAGACCCTCAACCCGGACGGGACCGCGCCGGGCCTGGTCAATGGGCCGGTCACGAGCGCGCGGTTCGGCGACGTGCGCGGCCTTGCTTTCGACAAGGCGGGCAGCCTGTTCCTGGCCGATGCCGGCAACAACGTGATACGCAAGCTCGCGCCCGACCTGCAGGTATCCACCTACGCCGGCGACCCGGCGTGGACGCAGCCGCCCTCTTTCGCAGACGGCAAGGGCGCCGCGGCGGCATTCCGAAACATCGCCGGCTTCGCTTACGACAAGGCGGGCAACTACTACGTGGCCGATGCCGCTAACTGCGCAATCCGCAAGATCGATACGGCACGCAACGTCACCACCCTGGCCGGCGCGGGCGGGCAATGTGGCTATGCCGACGGCGCCGGTTCGGCCGCGCGCTTCGACGATATCCGCGCCATCACCCAGGATGCCGACGGCAACCTGTATGTGGCCGAAAAGACCACGGTGCGCAAGGTTACGCTCGCTGGCGTGGTCTCGACCGTGGCGGGCGTTCCCGGAACCTACCAGAAGAAGGACGGTGTCGGCGGCACTTTCCAGAACCTGCTCGGGATCGCGATGGGGCCGGCCGGCTACCTGCTGGTCAGCGATGGCCGCCAGGCATCTGGCTTCCTGCTGTGCAATTTCGACTACGACAATGCGCCCAACTCGCTGCGCACCGTCACCTTGCAGGGGGAGATCACCACCCCGCCGGGCAGCGAGTGGTCCTGTGCCGACCGCGACAAGGCGCCGGCGCTGTGGGGCGCCAACGACCTGCGCTTCGACAGCACGGGCAACCTGTACCTGGTGAGCGGGAATAGCGTGGCGATGCGCAGCACGACCGGGGTGGTGTCGTATTTGCGAGACGGCCAGGGCAACAAGATCGCAGGCTACCGCCTGGCGCCGGACGATGCGGGCAACCTGTTCTTCATTTCCGGGAACGCGATCTTCAAGTACGGCGCGGACAAAGTGCTCAAGAAGGTGCTCGGGCCGGCGGTGCCGGGCAACCCAATCGAGATCACGACGGACCTGCCGTTCCAATCCATCAGCGCGCTCGCCTACATCGGCAATCGCAAGTTCCTGGCCAGTTTCGACAGCCAGGTGGTGATCGTGACACTGAACTGAATACGGTAACTCGTAGGGTGGGCAGATTCTGCCCACGCGTCCACCCAGGGCATGCTTGGCCTGAACGCTTGGGCAGGAGACCTGCCCACCCTACGAAAAAAGCGCGCCGCCGGTTCGGGCTGGCGCGCTTTTCGCGTTTGCAGCGCAGGCTTACTGGCTCTGCAGGAAGGTCTTGAGCTTGTCCGAGCGCGACGGCTGGCGCAGCTTGCTCATCGCCTTCGCTTCGATCTGGCGAATACGCTCGCGCGTCACGTCGAACTGCTTGCCCACTTCTTCCAGCGTGTGGTCGTTCGACATCTCCACGCCGTAGCGCATGCGCAACACCTTCGCTTCGCGCGGGGTCAGCGAATCGAGCACCTCGGCGATCACGGTGCGCATCGACGCGTGCATCGCGGCTTCCAGCGGCGCCAGGGTCGCCGTGTCCTCGATGAAGTCGCCCAGCTGCGAATCGCCGTCCTCGCCCATCGGCGTTTCCATCGAAATCGGCTCCTTGGCGATCTTCATGATCTCGCGCACCTTCGATTCCGGCATCTCCATCTTCTGCGCCAGCGTCGCCATGTCCGGCTCGGTGCCGGTTTCCTGCATGATCTGGCGCGAGATGCGGTTCATCTTGTTGATCGTCTCGATCATGTGCACCGGCACGCGGATGGTGCGCGCCATGTCCGCGATCGAGCGCGTGATCGCCTGGCGGATCCACCAGGTCGCGTAGGTCGAGAACTTGTAGCCACGGCGGTATTCGAACTTGTCCACCGCCTTGAGCAGGCCGATGTTCCCTTCCTGGATCAGGTCCAGGAACTGCAGGCCGCGGTTGATGTACTTCTTCGCAATCGAGATCACCAGGCGCAGGTTGGCCACCGTCATTTCGCGCTTGGCCTGGCGCGCGCGCTTCTCGCCCGCGGCCATCTGCTTGTTAATCTTGCGCAGGTCGGCCAGCGGCAGCGCCACGCGCGCCTGCAGGTCGATCATGCGCTGCTGCAGCTCCTTGATGGCCGGCAGGTTGCGCGACAGGACCGCGCTGTACGGGTAGGCGCAGTCCACTTCGCGGTCGCCCCATTCCAGGTCGGTCTCGTTGCCCGGGAAGACCTTGATGAAGTGCGCGCGCGGCATGCCGCAGCGGTTCACGCAGATGTCCAGCACTGCGCGCTCGACGCTGCGCACCTCGTCCATCTGACCGCGCAGCGTGTCGCACAGCTTTTCGACGATCTTGGCGGTGAAGCGAATGCCCAGCAGTTCGTTGGAGATGATCTCCTGGGCCTTCATGTAGGCCGCCGAGCCGTAGCCGTCGTTCTTGAACGCGTGGCCCATCTTGTCGAACTGCTTTTCGATCAGCGCGAACTTCTCCAGCGCGCCCTTCTTGAGCTGGGCCAGCTGCTCGGCCGAATAGCCGGCCGCGCCGCCGCCGACGTCGCCGTCTTCCTCTTCCTCGACGTCTTCGATGTCTTCCTCGTCCTCATCGTCGGATGCCGCAACCGGCGAGGCAGCCGCCTCATAGGGATCGACGAAACCGTCCACCACCTCGTCGATCTTCAGCTCGTCCGCCGCGATCTTGTGCGACAGCGCGATGATCTCGGAGATCGTGGTTGGGCAGGCGGAGATGGCCTGCACCATGTCCTTCAGGCCGTCCTCGATGCGTTTGGCGATCTCGATCTCGCCCTCGCGGGTGAGCAGCGCTACCGCGCCCATTTCGCGCATGTACATGCGCACCGGGTCGGTGGTGCGGCCGAATTCCGAATCGACGGTGGACAGCGCGGTCGCGGCGGCGGCCTCGACTTCGTCGTCGCTGGCGGCGGTCGGCACGGCGTCCGACAGCAGCATCATTTCCGCTTCCGGCGCGCGCTCGTAGATCGCGATGCCCATGTCGTTGAAGGTCGCGATGATGCCTTCGATCGCTTCCGGATCGATGATGTTCTCGGGCAGGTGGTCGTTGATCTCGGCGTGGGTCAGGTAGCCGCGCTCCTTGCCCAGGTTGATCAGCGCCTTGATCTGCTGGCGGCGCTTTTCCAGTTCCGCTTCGCTCGCGCCGTCGGCCCCGTCCAGCATGCTGGACAGGCCGCCGCCCTTGAGCTTGCGCTCACGCAGGCGCGACGCGACCTTCATCTCGGCGCGCTCGACCGCGTTCAGCGCGGCGATCTCGTCGTTCTCGGGCACGAACTCGCTGGGCTTGCGGCCGCGGCGGCCCGGCACCTTCACGCCCGGCAGCACATAGCCGGAGGTGTCGATCGCCGACAGCGCGCTGGCGTCGGTGGTGGTGCTGACCGTACCCTGCCCCGCCGTCGCCGCCGGCACGACAGGCTTGACCACGGTGCGGGTGCGGGCCGCCTTCGGCGCGGCCGGCGCTTCCGGCTCGCCCGGCGCCGCTTCGGCCGCCTTCAGCGCGGCCAGGCGCGATACGCGCTTTTTCACGATGACCGGCGCCGCCGCCGCCTCGGCGGGCGCAGGCTGGACTGCGGGCTCCTGCTCGGCCACGGCCGGCTGCGCCACCGCCGGCTGCTCGACGGCGGCCGGCTGGGCCGCTACGTCGGCCTGCTGCGCCTGCGCCGCCTTGGCTGCCGCCAGGCGCGAACGCGTCTTCACCACCGTGACCTTGGCCGCAGCTTCCGTCTCGAGGAAATACGACGTCGCGGTTTTCGGCACCGCCAGCGGCGCCGCGGCCTTGGCCGCCGGCTTCTTCGCCGTCAGTGTCAATGTCTTGGCAGGGTTTTTCATCTTCACTCTCCAATCGCGGCGGATGCGCGCCAGCGAGGTCAATAATCCACCTGAGCCGCGCGCTGCAGCTCGGTTGCAATCGTTTGTTTCGGGGAAGCGCCCTAACTAGGGGCAGACAGGCCGCATATCAAGCACTCCTGCGTCGCAACGAGAAGTCGCCAGACCCGGCTGGCGCAGGCCCGGCGCCTACGGTGGGATGTTTGCTGTGATCGAGTGCGGTGTGCATGTCGGAACGAAAAAAAGCCCGTCAATAGAAACGGGCTTGAGTCTATTTCTCAAGGAGATAGAGGAGACAGACGCCATTATGCCGCAAGGAAAACTTTAGCGATAATTGAAATATTCCATATCGGATATAACCGTATCGCATAGCTGGCACAGGACCCATCTCCCGGTTCTCTCTGCGCTGGCGCAAGCCAGACGCAAAGCAAGGGGCGGATCATACAGGATTTCGCGGCGGCACGCAGGCCGAGCCCGTCCCGCCACCGCCAGTTACCCCAACGACCCAACCCGATGTCAACGCAACGGTCGCGCCACTTGTGGCGGCCGCCATGCTATCCTTCGGGTTCTTGTTCTTACCATGAAGTCAATGAATACCAACAGCACCGCCGCAGAGTCCCAAGAAGCAACCGCAGAACAGGCCCAGGCAAGCCCCGCCCCGGCCCCGGCCGCAGCGGCGGCGCCCTCCGAAGCGCCATCCGCGCGCGCTCTGCTCAAACAGCTGCAACAGCAGTTCCCGGCGTTCCAGAAATGCCTGCCGCTGGAAATCGGCATCGACAAGCAACTGCTGGCGCGCATGCCCGGACTGAACCGCAAGGCGATGCGGGCGGCGCTGGGCATCCACACCGGCTCGCTGCGCTACCTGAAGGCGATGGAAAAAGCCACCGTGCGCTACGACCTGGACGGCAAGCCGGGGGCGGAAGTGACCGACACCCACCGCGCACACGCCAGAGAGCAGCTGCAGCAGCGCTTCAAGAAAGAGGCCGAGCGCAAGCGCGCCGAGCGCGAGGCCGCGGCGGCCGAGGAAGCGGCGCGCCTGCGCCAGCAAAAGCTGCAAGCCCTCGCCTCCAAATTCTCGCGCAACTGATTCGCGCATGAGCGAGTCGCCGGAAGAATTGCTGCCGCCTTACGACGGCATCAAGCTGGCCGACGTGCGCCTGGTGCAGACTGCGCAGCACGCCGTTGCCGCCTTCGACGCCCTGCTGGCCATGGACGCGATCGGCTTCGACACCGAGTCCAAGCCCACCTTCCAGAAGGGCGAGGAATCGACCGGGCCGCACCTGGTGCAGCTGGCGACCGACGAGGTGGCCTACCTGTTCCAGATCGGGCGCACGGCGCCGGTGTTCACCGACGGCCTGCGCGCCGTGCTCGAATCGGAGTCGGTGCTCAAGGTCGGGTTCGGGCTGTCGGACGACTTGCGGCGCCTGCGCTCCAAGCTTGGCATCGAATCGTCCAATGTGCTCGACCTGGCCATCGCGCTGCGCGCCAACAAGCGCCAGACCATTGGCGCCAAGACGGCGGTGGCACGCTTCTTTGGACAGACCATGCAGAAATCGAAGCGCATCACCACGACCAACTGGGCGCTGCCGGTGCTGTCCGAAAAGCAGATCCTGTATGCCGCCGATGACGCGCATGTGGCGCTGCGCGTGTACCGCCGGTGGCGCGAGCTGAAAGCCGGGTAAGGCGGTCCGGCTAACTCAGCATGGGTCCCGGCGTTCGCCGGGACGACGTTGCTTGAGTGAGCCGCTACATTGTGCACCGTCGTCCCGGCGCAGGCCGGGACCCATGCTGAGCGTGAATGCTGGCGGCCGCGCCATGCTCGTGCACGTGGTCAATCAGACAAGGTATGATGTCGTTCGGTACCGTTCCCGAAGCGACGTATGACCTTTTGCGCAAAGCTAGCCAGATTCACCCTGCTGCCAGCCCTGCTCGCGGCCAGCGCCGCCGGCGCCGCACCGCAGGTTCCCGACACCCTCGCCCAGCGCCTTGTCGCCTGCACCTCGTGCCACGCGCGCAAGGACGCGCAAGGCACGCCCGGCACCGAGCACTACTTCCCGCGCATTTCGGGCAAACCCGCCGGCTACCTGTACAACCAGCTCGTCAACTTTCGCGACGGCCGCCGCCAGTATCCCTTGATGACGTGGATGGTGGACCACATGCCCGACGCCTACCTGCGCGAGATCGCCGACTACTTCGCCAACGACCACCTGCCCTACCCCACGCCCACGCCCGCCGACGTGCCGGCCGCGGTGCTGGAACGCGGGCGCCAGCTCGCCACCCGCGGCGACGCCACGCTCAAGGTCCCGGCCTGCATGGCTTGCCACGGGCAGCAGCTGACCGGCGTGGCGCCCGCGATCCCGGGACTGGCGGGCCTGCCGCGCGACTACATCAACGCGCAGTTCGGCGCCTGGCGCAACAAGGTGCGCCGCGCACACGCGCCCGACTGCATGGCGACGATTGCGGCGCGCCTGTCGGTCGCCGACGTGGCGGCCGTGTCGAGCTGGCTGTCGTCCCAGCCGGTGCCGGCCGACGCCAGCCCTGCCCAATCGGTGACGCGCCCACTGCCGCTGGCCTGCGGCAGCTCCCCGGATTGAAGCGATGAAGAAGACCTTCCTCTACCCGATCATCCTTGCAGCGGGCCTGCTGGCCGCCACCGCCATTGCCGCCTGGCCGCGCGCGCAACACGTTCCCGCCAGCTCGCCGGCTGCTTATGCGCCGACGCCGGAGAACATCGCCCGCGGCGAATACCTGGCGCGCGCCGGCGACTGCATGGCCTGCCACACCGCGCGCGCCGGCGCCCCGTTCGCCGGCGGGCGCTTCCTCGACACGCCATTCGGCCGCGTGGCCGCGCCCAACATCACGCCGGACACCGCCACCGGCATCGGCAACTGGAGCGCGGACGATTTCTGGGGCGCCCTGCACAACGGCACCTCGAAGGACGGCCGCCTGCTTTACCCGGCCTTCCCATACGCGAACTATACGAAGATCACGCGCGCCGACAGCGATGCGCTGTACGCCTACCTGCGCAGCGTGGCGCCGGTACGCCAGGCCAGCCCGGCGCACGCGCTGCGCTTCCCCTACAACCAGCAATGGGCGCTGGCCGGCTGGCGCCTGCTGTATTTCAAACCCGGTGTGTACGAGCCGGACACCAGGCAGGACGCCAGCTGGAACCGCGGCGCCTACCTGGTGCAGGGCCTGGGCCACTGCAACGCCTGCCACAGCAGCCGCAACAGCCTGGGCGCGAGCGAACAGGGACTGTCCGGCGGACTGATCCCGCAACTGGGCTGGTACGCGCCCTCGCTCACGGCCGACAGTGAAGCCGGCCTTGGCAACTGGGAGGTAGAACACATCGTCCAGCTGCTGCGCACCGGCGTGTCGCCGCGCGCCACCGTGTTCGGGCCGATGGCCGAGGTGGTGGCGCGCAGCCTGCAGCACCTCTCCAGCGACGATGCGCGCGCGATGGCGCTCTACCTGAAATCGCTGCCCGCCTCGCCCGCCACGCCGGCGGCCGAAGCGCCGGCGGGAGCGGAGGCCGAACGCACCATCCAGGCCGGCAAGGTGCTGTACGAGCACCACTGCGCCGACTGCCACGGCGCCGACGGCCGCGGCAAGGCGCCGGCCTACCCGCCGCTGGCGGGCAACCGCGCGCTGACCATGCGCGAGCCGGTCAACGCGATCCGTGTGGTGCTCAACGGTGGTTTCGCGCCTGGCACCGCGGGCAACCCGCGCCCGTACGGCATGCCGCCCTTCGGCCCGGTGCTGGGTGATGCGGAAGTGGCGCAGGTGGTCACTTATCTGCGTGCGAGCTGGGGCAACCGGGCGAGCGCGGTGACGGCGCAGGACGTGAACCGCTACCGCACGGTGCCGCTGGACTGATCAGACCATCTCGGCAAAGCCGATGCGGTCGGTGGTGGCCGCGCGCGCGGCCTCGACGCTGACCTTGTGCCCGGACAGCAGCCGCTCCAGCGCCGAATTCATGGTGTGGCTTTGCGGGACGCGCCCGGCGTTCAGGTGCTCGCGGATCGCGCCCAGGTCGCCGCCTTCGAGCATGCGCGCCACCGCCGGCTCGAGCGTCAGGCACTCGGTCGCCAGGTGGTAGCGGTTGCCCTCCAGCGAGGGCAGCAGCGCCTGGCACAGCACCCCGCGCAGCGCGTGCGCCAGCGCCTGGGTCTGCGCTTCGTCGTTGCCGAGCAGGCGCATCATCTTTTGCAGGCCAAGCTCGGTGGAGCGCGCGTGCAGCGAGGCCAGCACCAGCGGCCCCGATTCGGCCAGCGCCAGCGCCTCCTGGGCGGTCTGCGCGTCGCGGATCTCGCCGATCACGATCACGTCAGGGCGCTCGCGCAGCGCGTCGAGCGCGCCCAGGTAGTAGCTGCCCACGTCGCCGTCCACGCCCACCTCGCGCTGGGTGACGATGCACTTGCGCTGCGGGATCAGGGTCTCCACCGGGTCTTCGATGGTGATGATGTGGCCCGAGCGGCACTTGTTGATCTCGTCGATCATCGAGGCGATCGTGGTGGACTTGCCCTGGCAGGTGTCGCCGATGATGAGCACCAGGCCATTGGTCAGGTGCGCGAACTCCTGCTCGTCCGGGTGCAGGCCCAGTTCGGCCAGCGCCAGCGGCTCCTTGGGAAAACGACGGATCACGCAACCCAGCCGCTTCTTGCCCTGGAAGCTGAAGCAGTTGGCGCGGATGCGCGCGGTGTGCAGGTCGATCGAGCGGTCGAACGCGCGCTCCTCGATGCGCTCGGCCCAGTTGGGCTCGATCACCTCGAAGAATTCCTCCAGCTCCTCGCGCGTGATCGGCGAATCGGTCACCGCCACCAGTCCCTTCGGCTGGCGCAGCATCAGCGGGCTGTTCTGGTGGATGATGATGTCAGAGAACACCAGCCGCGAGTTCAGCAAGTGCAGGATCTGCTCGACCAGGGTGCCGAACACCGGATGGTCTTCGTTCTCGATGTACGAGAGAGTGGGAATCTGCGAGGACTGGTGGTATTCCATTGGCGCTGCCGGCGTGGTCTGCAATGGGCCAATTATAAAACCAGCCACGCCGGAAGTTGCACTCTTGAAAGAAAAATGTTCAGCGTGACATGGCAGCAACGACGCGGTCGCCAAACAGCACGGTCGCCACGCCAGCCACCATCACCAGCGCGCCGAGCATGCGCACGCCGGACACGCGGCGCACGGCCATGTGGATGAGGCCGAACTGGTCGATCGCCATCGAGGTGAGCAGCTGGGCAGCGATGACCAGCACCACCAGGTTCAACAGGCCAATGCGCGGCGCCAGGTACACGCTGCCGAACACGAAACTGGCGCCCAGCAGGCCGCCGGCGTACTTCCACAGCGGCTGGCCGGCCATCAGCGCCAGGGTGCCGGGCGCGCCGCCGCGCAGCACCACCAGCAGCGCCAGCGCCACCGTGCCGACCGAGAACGACACCAGCGCGGCCAGCACCGAATCGGCGCCCAGGCCGAGCGCCAGCTGGCCGTTGACGGCCGCCTGCACCGAGATCGCCACGCCCACGCACAGGGCCATCAAAAACAACATCACGTTCACACGACACCTCTTCAGCAACAGCGGGACAAAGCGCGGATTGTACGATGCACCGGCACGGTGCGTGCAAACCTTTGCAAAATGCCCAGCTCGGTGGCAGCATATTTACATTGCAATCCTTTCGGAGGCGATCATGCGCCGCCTTGCCATTGCCTGCGCCCTGGCGCTGCCCTGCGCCGCCCATGCCGCGGATGACTTCATCGCGCGCTGCGAACGCGAGATGAAACCGGTGTTCGAGGTGCGTGCGCGGGAAGCGAAATTCGACCTGTCCACCTCGCTGTCCAGCCGCGTGCTCAACACCAAGGTCAGCTACGGCGCCGCGGCCCAGCTGACAATGGGGATGACCTCGGGCACGCACCGCACCGAGATCGGCATCGACGGCCCGTCCATGCTCGACGCGGCGCACCGGCGCGAATGCGTCGCCCCGCGCATCTACGTGGACCTGGCGTACGAGCCGCTGCGGGTGTTCGTGGCGCGCGAATTTCACCAGCAGTCGTGCGCCTACCGCACCGTCTATGAACACGAGATGCGCCACGTGCAGGTGTACCGCGACAACCTGCCGGTGCTCGAGCGGCACGTGCGCGCGGCGCTCGAGCAGCGCTACGCCGGCCGCCCGCTGTACGGCGCGCCCGGGACCGGCCTGGCCAAACTGGAGAGCGACGTGGACAACTGGCTGCGCCCCTTCATCAAGGCCGAGCTGGCGGCGGTCGAGCGCCAGCAAATTGCGCTCGATTCGCCCGAAGAGACGTTCCGGCTGTCGCACGCCTGCCTGGGGGAAGTGGAGGCCGCGATGGGCAGCAGCTTCTGAAGATCCGTTCGTCCCGGCCTCATGCAGCCTGGTGCTTGCCGGCTGCAGTTCGTCGCAAAATGCCGCCGCCCGGGCCTGAGCAAGGTTACGCTTGCAGCATCAATAACAACACCTGGAGAACCCGACCATGAACCACGCTTTCACCCGCCGCCAGCTCCTGCTTGCCGCCAGCACCCTCGCCCTCGCGGCGCCCGCCTTCGGCTTTGGCTTCGGCCATGAGACCGTGAAAGGCAGCGGTCACGTCGGCAAGCAGGCGCGCCAGGTGGCGCACTTCACCGGCCTGGCACTGTCCGTGCCGGGTGACGTCGAGCTGCACACCGGCACGGCTGAAGGCGTGAGCATCGAGGCCGACGACAACTTGCTGCCGCTGATCGAAACGGTGGTCGAAAACGGCACGCTGAAGATCCGCCCGGTCCACGACAACATGCAGCTGCGCCCGCACACGCTGCGCATCACCGTCAACGCGCGCGCGATCGACCAGCTCAAGCTGGGCGGCTCGGGTTCGATCAATGCGGACGACCTGCGCGCCCGCAAGCTGGAGATGTCGCTCGGCGGCTCGGGCTCGATCAAGGCGCGCTCGCTGCAGGCCGACGAGGTGGAGGTGCACGTGGCAGGCAGCGGCGACTTGTCCGCCGCCGGCGGCACGGCCGGCCGCCTGGAAGTCAAGCTGGCCGGGTCGGGCGACGTCGACCTGGGCAAGGTCAAGGCGGGCGACGTCAAGGTGCAGGGCGCCGGTTCGGGCACCACCACCGTGTGGGCGCTCAACACGCTGTCGGCGAAACTGGCCGGCTCCGGCGACGTGAACTATTACGGCGATCCGCGCGTCACCCGCACCGTGGTCGGTTCGTCGGACGTGCGCCGCGCCGGTCCGGCGCCGCGCTGAACAAGGTGCCCGGCAGGGTGGACAGCTTGCCTGCCCACCCTACGGTCAATCCTTACTTGGGCGGCTGGTAGGCGATCGGCTTGACCGCCACCGATACCTGCACTTCCTGGCGCTTGTTGGCGGCGCCTTCCACCACCAGCGTCAGCGGCACGCTGTCGCCTTCCTTGAGCTGCTGCTTCAGCCCGAACAGCATCACGTGATAGCCGCCGGGGCGCAGCTCCACCTCCTGCCCGGCCGGCAGCACCAGCGATTCCACCGCGTGCATGCGCATGGTCTGGCCCTGCATCTGCATTTCGTGAATCTCGGCGTTGGCGGCGGCCGGCGTGCGCACGGCCACCAGCTTTGCCGGCGCGCTGGAGCGCACGCGCATGAACGCGCCCGCGCTTTTCTGCTGCGGCACGGTGGCGCGGATCCAGGCGTCGCTCACCGATACCTGCGCCAGCGCGGCGCTTGAGTACAGCACGCTGGCGGCCAATGCAAGAAGTGTCTTTTTCATGCGCTTCCCCTCGAGAATGATCGGGTCGATTATAGCCGCGCTTTACGGGCCGCCGTGCCAGAACTCGCGCTCGATGAGCACGGTGTCGGCGCCGTCGGTGATCCACGCCTGGCCGTCCTGGACCGTCACCTGCAACTGCATGCCGCGCTTGGCCAGCGCTGCCAACGCCTGGCTGGCCTCGGCCGGCACGTTCACGATCGTGACGTTGTGCGCGCGGGCGAGCTTGCCCGCCAGGCCCTTGAACCAGACCTGGCTTGCCGCGCTGTAGCTGTACACAAACACCCGCTCGGCCCGCGCCGACGCTTTCATGATGCGCTTGTCGTCCGGCTGGCCGACCTCGATCCAGGTCTTGAGCGCCCCGGTCAGGTCCTTTTCCCACAGGTCGGGCTCGTCGGTATCGAACAGCCCCTTGGTGAAAGCCAGTGCCTCGCTCGCGTGCAGCGCAAAGGCCAGAACGCGGATCATCACCCGCTCGTCGGTTTCGGACGGGTGGCGCGCGATGGTGAGGGTGTGGTCCTGGTAGTAGTTGCGGTCCATGTCCGCGATCTGCAGGTCCGCCTTGTAGATGGTTGCTTTGAGGGCCATTGAAAACGATTCGTATGAGTGGCGCAGCCCGCTATTGTCGCACGCCACGTCCCCTGCCGCCATGCCTGCCCGCCCGTTGGCCTTGAGCCAAACCGGGTGGCCGTGCGATTGCGCGAACTTGGCGCGGCAAACAGCGTCTATTGGACTCGTTTTCAGCGCGAACACCCGCCAGCGGCGCTGCCCGACGACCGGTCCAAACACTAGACAGAGGAAAACATGCAGCCAGCATCTCTCACCAACAACCCGGCCTTGCGCTCCCAGCTCGAAACCCAGGTTAATTTCCTGACCGAGCTGTCGCATCGCACCTACGACTCGGTGCGCAAGGTCAGCGAACTGAACATGCGCTTCACCCAGCAGTTCGTCGAGGACACGATGAACTTCGGGCGCGAGCTGATGAACTGCTCCGACCCGTTCCAGGTCACCTCCACCGCCATCAACCAGCTGCAGCCGGCCACCGAGCACCTGCGCAGCTATCAGCGTCAGCTGATGGGTGTGCTGTCCGGTGCCCAGGCCGACTTCTCGCGCACGGCGGAAAGCCACATTCCCGAAGCCAGCCGTCAGGCCAGCGCCATGGCCGACGAAATGGTGCGCAACGCCGCCGCCAACGCGGCCGACGTGGGCGCGGCCCACAACCCCACCTGATGCGGCGGGGCCTGCCATGACCGCACACGGCAAACACAAGGCGGCCGGCACGCTGGCACTCGACCTGCTGCGCGGCGAGCACCAGCGCGTGCGCAACCTGTTCGGCGAGTTCGACAGCCTCAAGGGGCTGGACGACGAGGACGAACGCAAGGCCGAACTGGTGGACGAGATCTGCTACGAGCTCACCTTGCACACCATGATCGAGGAAGAAATCTTCTACCCGGTGCTGCGCTCGGCGATCGGCGACGACGACCTGATGGACGAGGCCGACGTCGAGCACGCCGGCGCGCGCGAGCTGATCAGCCAGCTCGAGGTGATGTACCCCGGCGACGACCATTTCGACGCCACGGTGGCGGTGCTGGGCGAAGAGGTCGGGCACCACATGGACAAGGAGGAAGGCGAGATGTTCGACGCCGCACGCCGCGCCGGCATCGACTTCGAGCGGCTTGGCGAGCAGCTCGCGGCGCGCCGCGCGGAGCTGGAAGAAGACCTGTCCTCGCCCGCCGGCACGATCGACGCGATGGAGCCGCACGAGGGCGCGCGCCGCGCGCGGCGCCCGCCCGACTAGGTGGAACTATTGAAAAACCGCTCTCTCTAAACCCACGAGCGCGTCACGCCGCGCTCGCGGCTTTCACCTGACACCGAATGGGCAATCAAGGAGATCGACATGGCGACAAGTAAGGAAGGCGGCAAGGCCGCGGGCAGCTCGGGCGGCAGCGCGCAGAAAGGCGGGGCCGGCAGCAGCCAGGGGCCAGCCAAGCGTGGTTTCGCGGCGATGGATCAGGCACAGCAGCGCGAAATCGCCAGCAAAGGCGGCCAGGCCGCCCACCAAAAAGGCACGGCGCACGAATTCGATTCCGAAGAAGCGCGGCGTGCGGGACAAAAAGGCGGCGAGGCAGTCAGCCGCAACCGCGCCCACATGGCCGATATCGGCCGCAAGGGTGGCGAAAGCCGGCAATCGGCACACCGGGCCGCGCAGGCGGCCGCCGCCAAGGGGTCGCGCCAGGGCGGCGAAAAAGAATAGGCCGCGTTTTTACGTGCACCAATCGCCAGACCCATTTCTTTCATTCCCTTAGCAACCGCATTTTCGACGGGCCGCGCCAGCGGGCGGCGGCCCTTTTTTGTCCGGGTGTGCTACAGTGCGCGCCCGATGTCTTCCCTTCCCTACCTCACCGCCTACCCGGAAACGCTGCGCGCACAGGCCGCGCAGCTGCTGGCCGAGGGCCGCCTGGCCGACGTGCTGCGGCGCCGCTATCCGCAGGCGCATGAGGTGCGCAGCGACAAGGCGTTGTACCAGTACGTGCAGGAGCTCAAGGAGCGGCACCTGCGCAACGCCGAACCACTGTCCAAGGTAGCGTTCGACAGCAAGATCCAGGTGATCCGGCATGCGCTCGGCCTGCATACCGCAATCTCGCGCGTGCAGGGCAGCAAGCTCAAGGCCAAGCACGAAATCCGCATCGCCACCGTGTTTCGCGAAGGCCCGCCCGAGTTCCTGCGCATGATCGCCGTGCACGAGTTGGCGCACCTGAAGGAAAAGCAGCACAACAAGGCGTTCTACCAGCTGTGCTGCGCGATGGAGCCCCACTACCACCAGTTCGAATTCGACCTGCGGCTGTACCTTACCCTGCGCGACCATGGCGGCCCGGCACTATGGGTTGCACAGCGTTAATATTTCGCAACAGAAATTAATCGAAATGTAATTATTTGTCGTAAATTTGTCGACAAGAACGTTACGCTTCGATACATTCGCGTCTTGCACCAAAAACAACGTATGCATACTGGTGCGCCCAACCCGACACGACGATGTTCCTCCAATCAGATTCGCGCCTCGGCATGCGTGCCGCGGCATTTGCATTTGGCATGGCGCTGTCCGCTGGCGCGCTGGCCGGGGATGCCGACGCCCCCGGCCTGGCGCTGTCCGGTTTCGGCACGCTGGGCTTTGTGCACTCGACCGAGCGCGAGGCCGATTACACCAACTCGTCGATGAAGGCCAGCGGCGCCGGCTTCACGCGCTCGTGGAGCCCCGAAGTGGACAGCCGCCTGGGCGCACAGGCCGACGTGCAGCTGGGTCCGCGCTGGTCAGGGGTGGTGCAGGTGGTGAGCGAGCAGCGGCTGGACCGCCGCTACCGGCCGCGCATCGAATGGGCCAATATCCAGTTCCAGGTGACGCCGGAACTGGCGCTGCGCGCCGGACGCATCGCACTGCCCGCGTTCCTGGCCGCCGACTACCGCAAGGTCGGCTACGCCTACACCTGGGTGCGCCCGCCGGTCGAGGTCTATGGCTCGCTGCCGCTGCCCAGCAGCGACGGGGTGGACCTGACCTGGCGCTACCCGCTCGGCGAAACCCGCAACACCACGCAAGCCTTCTTCGGCCGCACCGACATGGGCCTGACGCCCACCACCCACGTGAAGGTGCGCCGCCTGTCCGGCTTTTCGCAGACTGCCGAGCGCGGGCCGCTGACGGCGCGCCTGTCCGCCCTCACCGCCGACCTGACGCTGGACATCGGGCGCGACCTGTTCGACGCGTTCGGCGCCTTCGGCATCGCCGGCGACGCGCTGGCCGGACGCTACGAGGTCGATCACAAGCGCGCCACCATCACCAGTCTGGGCCTGGCCTGGGACCCGGGCCGCTGGTTCATCATGGGCGAGGCCGGCCACACGCACACCGAGTCCTTCCTCGGCACGACCACCAGCATGTACGCCACCGGCGGCCTGCGCCGCGGCGCCCTCACCCCGTATGCCAGCGTTGCGCGGGTGCGCGCCGACACCCCGACGTCGGACCCTGGCCTGCCGGTGGCCGGGCTGGCCGCGCCTCGCCTGTCCACCGCCGTCAATCTGAACGTCGGCCTGAACGCGCTGCTGCAGACCATCCCTTCGCAAACCAGCGTATCGCTGGGCGTGCGCTGGGACGCGTGCCGGGGCGTCGCGCTCAAGGCGCAGCTGGACCGTGTCACCCCGCGCGACGGCTCGCGCGGCACGCTGATCAATACCCAGCCCGGCTTCGTCCCGGGGCGCCCGTTGCAGGTAGCGAGCCTGGCGCTCGACTTCGTGTTCTAGGATCTGCCATGCGCCTGCACCTCCGACTGTTTGCCGGGATTGTCCTCTTGCTTGCCGCTGGCGCCAGTGCCGCCGGCGAGCTCGTGGTCGTGGTCTCGGCACACAACGCAAGCCCGGCATTGCGCCCGGACCAGGTGGCCGCGATCTTCCTCGGGCAGTCGGCGCGCTTTCCCGACGGCGCCGAGGCCCACGCCCTCGACCAGCCGGTGGGATCGGCGCTGCGCGAACAGTTCTACCAGCGCGTGTCCGGCAAGACCGAGGCGATGCTCAAAGCCTACTGGTCCAAGATGGTGTTCACCGGCCGCGGCCAGCCGCCGCGCGACGCGCCCGACAGCATCGCGGTACGCAAAGCGGTGGCGGACAATCCGGCGCTGATCGGCTACATCGACCGCGACGCGCTCGATGCGAGCGTGCGCCCGGTGCTGCTGCTGCACTGAACGGGCACGCATGAACGCACGCTTGCCCGCACCGCGAAGAAGCGCGATCGTGTCCGGCCCGCCGGCCGCGCCGCCGCGCGCACGCCTGGGGCGCAAGCTGTCGCTGGTGCTCGAGACCTATGTCGCACTGCCGCTGTTCGCGCTGGTGCTGGTGGCGGCGCTGTGGACCACGGCATTTCACTTCATAGACAAGGAACAGCGCGATGCGCGCCAGGCGGCGCGGGACGACACGCGCGAACTGGTCGATACCTACGAGGCGCAGATGGCGCGCAGCCTGGCCGGCATCGACCAGACGCTCAAGCTGCTTAAATACGCGGTCGAACAGGACGGCGCCAGCGGCGCGCTGGCCACGCTGCGCCGCCAGTCCCTGCTGCCGCCGTCGGTGCTGTTCACCGTGGCGGTGGCGAACCGCGACGGGCTGGTGGTGGCCAGCAATCCCCCTGCCCGGCCGCTGGACGTCTCGCGCGTGACCTACTTCCTGGTGCACCGCGCGGCCGACGGCGGCGTGCCGTACGTGAGCCAGACGCTCACGGACCGCACCAAGGCCGAGCCGCACCTTCACTTCACGCGCCGCATCAACGACGCCAGCGGCCGCTTTGCGGGCGTAGCCATCGTCGAAGTGGACCCGGGCTACTTCACCAGCGCCTACGAGCACGGGCGCGAAGGCGAGCGGGGCCTGTTGGGCCTGGTCGGCGCCGACGGCGTGGTGCGCGCGCTGCGCGTGGGCGAGCAGACCAGCTGGGGCCAGCGGATCGACCTGGCGCGCCTGCCCGACGGCCAGGTCAGCCTTGCCCCCACCATTCCCGATGGGCTGACGCGCTTTCTGGGCGTGCGGCGCCTGCACGGCTACGGCCTGATCGCGATCGTCGGGCTCGACGCCGACGAGCAGATGGCCGGCTTCGCGCGCCAGCGCAGCGCCTGGCTGGCCGGGGCCGGCATCGGCACGGCCGTGCTGCTCCTGGTGGTCACCCTGGTAAGCGCGTGGTCGTGGCAGGTCGCGCGCTCGCGCCGGCGCGAGCGGCGCGCCCAGGAGACCTACGCCGCCGCCTCGGAGGCGAGCGTGGATGCGTTCTTCGTGCTGCGCACCGTGTGGGCGGCGGACGGCACGGTGGCCGATTTCGCGATCGAGGCCACCAACAGCCGCGCCGAAGAGATGGCCGGGCTACCCAAGGAGGCGATGCGCGGCATGCTGCTGTGCGAGATGCTGCCGTCCTACCGGCGCAACGGCATCTTCGACGCGGCCGCCAAGGTCGCGCTCGAAGGCGGGGTGGACCAGGCCGAATGGCACGCGCAGGCGTACCCGATGCGCGGTCGCTGGCTGCACCGACAGGTGGTGCCGGTGGAAGGCGGCGTGGTGGCGATCGTGCGCGACATCACCGAGCGCAAGCAGGCCGAGGAACGCATCGTGCACATGGCGCACCACGACGACCTGACCGGCCTGCCCAACCGCACCCTGCTGCGCCTGCGGCTGGAACAGAACATCGCGCAGGCCGCGCACAAGGGCTGGTCGCTTGCGCTGGTGTTCGTGGACCTGGACGGCTTCAAGCTGATCAACGATGGCCTTGGCCACAACGCCGGCGATGAGCTGCTCAAGGTGGTGGGCAAGCGCATGCGCGCCTGCCTGCGCCGCGGCGACACGCTGGCGCGCTTCGGCGGCGACGAATTCGTGCTGCTGCTGCCCGGCGTGGGCGCAAAAGCGCAGTCGCTCGCGCCGCTGCTGGAAAAGCTGCGCCAGGCGGTGCACGCCCCGGTACAGGTGGCCGGCCAGTCGGTGCAGGTCAGCTGCAGCATGGGCGTGGTGATGTACCCGCGCGACGGCCTGGACGCCAACACCCTGTTGATGAACGCGGACGCCGCCATGTACCGCGCCAAGGACGGTGGCCGCAACAACTACCAGTTCTACGCCCGCGAGATGAACGCCAGCGGCGAGGAAAACCTGATCCTGCTGGACGGCCTGCGCCAGTCGCTCGAAGCGACCCTGGCCGGCGCGCCGGGCGGCGGCCTGTCCCTGTGCTACCAGCCCAAGGTGGACCTGAAGACCGGCCGCGTGTTCGGGGTCGAGGCGCTGCTGCGCTGGCACCACCCGGAACACGGGCCGGTCTCGCCGCAGCGCTTCATCGGCCTGGCCGAGGAAAGCGGCATGATCGTCGAGCTGGGCGAATGGGCGCTGCGCACCGCGTGCCGCCAGAACCAGGCATGGCGCGCGGCCGGCCTGCCCCCGATCACGGTGTCGGTCAACGTCTCGCCGCGCCAGTTCGAGGAACGCAAGCTGGTCGCGCGGGTGGCCGCCGCGCTGCGCGACAGCGGCCTGCCGCCCGACGCGCTCGAGCTGGAGGTCACGGAAAGCCTGATCATGCGCGACCTGGCGCAGTCGGTGGCCAAGATGCGCGACCTGGAGGCGATGGGGGTGTCGCTGTCGATCGACGACTTCGGCACCGGCTATTCGAGCCTGTCCGCGCTCAAGTCCTTCCCGATCAGCCGGCTCAAGATCGACAAGTCCTTCGTCAGCGAACTGGCCGCCAACCCGGACGACCAGGCGATCGCGATGGCAGTCATCTCGCTCGGCCACAAGCTGCACCTGCGCGTGATCGCCGAAGGCGTCGAGACCGAAGAACAGTGCGCCTTCCTGCGCGCGAACGACTGCGACGAGATGCAGGGCTACCTGTTCAGCCGGCCGGTGCCGCCGGCGCGCATCGCCGAACTGCTGGCCACGGCGCAGCAGTTCGTGCCAGCCGAGGTGGCGGCATGACGCGCAAGGCCGCACTGGCCACCCTGCTGCTGGGGCCGGACCCGAAACTGCGGCGCATGGTCGCGTACTGGGCCGCCACCGGCGTGCTGTACCTGGTCTGCACCGCGCTGATCCTGGCCGCCACCCATGTTGGGCTGGTCGACCGCGCCGGCGCCTGGGCGCTCACCACCTACAGCTTCACCGGCGTCCTGGTGTTCATGGCCCTGGTGCGTTTTTCCGCCGTACTGGGAATCGCGCCGCGCACGCTGGCGGTGCTGCAGGGGCTGTTCGCGATCAGCTGCAACATGTGGGTCTATACCATTGCCGGCCCGCTGCGCGAAGCGTCGCTCATCATGCTGTTGGTGGTGGTTGCGTTCTGCACCTTCGCCATGCGTCCGCGTCAGACCTTGCTGCTGTCGGCGGCCGGCATCGCCGCGATGGGCGCGACCATGTGGTGGCACGCCGCGCACGATCCAGCGCATTACCCGCCGCTGGTCGAGGGCCTGACCTTCGGCTTTGCCAGCGCGGGCCTGTTCGCGATCACGCTCCTGACCGGCGAAATGAACAAGCTGCGCGCGCGCCTGAAGCGCCAGAAGGAAGACCTGCTGGCGGCGGTGGCGACCATCCGCACCCTGGCCACCATCGACGAGCTGACCTCGCTGGCGAACCGGCGCCACATGAACGAGGTGCTGGCGGCCGAGGAACGGCGCCAGGCGCACGGCCACGCCGCCTGCATCGCGTTGCTCGACATCGACTTCTTCAAGACCATCAACGACCGCTTCGGGCACGCGCACGGCGACGCGGTGCTGCGCGCGTTTGCGCAGGCAGCCCAGGGCGCGCTGCGCGGGTCGGACATGCTGGCGCGCTGGGGCGGCGAGGAGTTCCTGCTGATGCTGCCCAACGCCGACCTGCCCGAAGCGCAGCAGGTGCTGGCGCGCATCGCGGCAAAGGTGGCGGCGCTCGAGGTGCCGGGGCTGGAGCTGGACGGTGCGCTCAGCTTCTCGGCCGGCGTCACCGCGCGCGCCGGCGGCGAGCCGTTTGCCGACACCATCAACCGCGCCGACAAGGCGCTTTATCGCGCCAAGGCCGAGGGCCGCAACCGGGTGATGGCTGTGTAGGCATTCATGCCCACGCGGCGCGTATCGGCGCGCGGGAGCCCGCCCTACGGCGACTTGAACAGCGGCGTGGACGGCACCGCCGCCGCGCGCAGCCGGCCGACCAGGCTGTGCGAATCGGCGTCCACCATCATCACGTCCAGATGCTGCTGGCGCACGAAGCCTTCGTCGTGCTGGTGGCGCACGAACTGCACCAGCCCGTCCCAGAAGCCTTCGGTGTTGAGCAGGCCGATCGGCTTGGAATGGATGCCCAGCTGCCACCAGGTCACCATCTCGAACAGCTCTTCCAGCGTGCCCATCCCGCCCGGCATGGCGATGAAGCCGTCCGCCAGTTCGGACATCATCGCTTTACGCTCGTGCATGTCCTTGACCACGAACTGGCGCGTCAGGCCCGTGTGGCCGACCTCGCGTTCGAGCAGCGCGCGCGGGATCACGCCGGTGACCTCGCCGCCCAGGCGCAGCACTTCGTCGGCGATCGCGCCCATCAGGCCGACCTTGCCGCCGCCGTACACCAGGCCGATGTTGTGCTCCACCAGCGCGCGCGCCAACTCGCGGGCGGCATCGGCATACACGGGCTTGGCGCCGAGCGAGGCGCCGCAATAGACTGCGATCGATTTCATTGCTTGTTCTTGCATCAGGGTTGATGGGGGCGCGGCTCCTGCGGCGCCAGTTTGCGCAGGTGCTCGTCGGACATCTTGCGAAAGCGCTCGCGCCGCTCGCCGCGCAGGTAGGGACCGGCCATCGAGATGACCTGGTAGCAGCCACGCGCGAGCGCATCGGCCACCGACTGCTGCTCGCCGTATTTGCGCGGATTGCGCACGTATTCGTAGGACAGCCAGTAGGTCGCCACCACCACCATGTTGGTCGCCATTGCGCCGATCTCGACATCGGTGGCCTCGAGCGAGCCGTCGCTGCGCAGGTCCTCGCACAGCTGGCGCGCGAGCTTGTGCTTGTGGTCGAGGATGGCCTTGAACTGCAATTCGAGCGTGCGGTTGCGCGACAACAGGTCGTTCAGGTCGCGGTAGAAGAAGCGGTAGCGCCAGATCAGCTCGAACATCTGGTGCAGGTAGGCCCACACGTCCTCCGGGTTCGAGCGCCGCACCGCCGGCACCGACAACAGGCGCACGATCTCGGCCTCGAACTGGGCGAAGATCGAATTGACGATGTCGTCCTTGTTGCGGAAGTGGTAGTACAGGTTGCCCGGCGAGATGCCCATCTCCTCCGCGATGACGGTGGTGGTGATGTTCGGTTCGCCAAAGTCGTTAAACAGCCGCAGCGACAGCTCGAGGATGCGTTCGCGCGTTCGGCGGGGGGCTTTCTGTAGCATGGACGGGGCGATTGGACGGTTCATCACCAAGGATATCATTGTTCAGGGGCCGGGCGGCAGCTGGCGCCGGCGCCCGCAGCGCGCGCGCTGCATCCGGAACGCCTCACGGATTCCTTCGCGCAGCGCCGCGCCGGTCCACGGCTTGGCGTGGAAGGCATCCACGATGCCGGCTCCCACCGCCTGGCCGATGTCCACCGATTCGCGCTGGGCCGACAGGATCAGGCGCACCGTGTGCGGGTAGCGCGCATGCGCCTGCGCCAGGAACTCGGTGCCGCTCATGCCCGGCATCCACTGGTCGCACACGATCACGTGCACCGCTTCGCGCTCCAGCAGCGCCAGCGCGTCCATGCCCGAGTGCGCGGTCAGGATCCGGTAGCCGTCCTGGCCCAGGAACTCGGCCAGGACCTCGACCATGAACACGTCGTCGTCCACCACCAGCAGCGTGGGCGGCTCGCTCGACTGCGGCGGCAGGAAGGCCTCGACTTCGGCGACGAGGCTGGCCGGCTCGATCGGCAAGCCGATGTAGCCGTCGAAGCCGGCGACGACCAGGCGTTCGCTGTCGCCTTCCTGCGCGAGCGAACATAAGGCCAGCACCGGCACGCCGTACGGCGCCGCGCCGGAACGCAGGCCCGCCAGCATGCGGCTCGGGTCCGCGCCCTGCGGCAGCAGGCACAGCGCCAGGTCGGGTTGCCCGAGCAGTCCGGCGCTGCCGGGAACAAGGGGAACATGGCCATGCGCGGAAAGCAGGCCGGCGATCTCGGAAGCGGTGCCGGGATCGGCGGCGATAATCAAAATGCGTGCGGCCAAAACAACTCCAGGAGCGATGCGTGTCTGTTACTTGTCCACTTTACCATGCGGGCGCGGCGCGGTCACGCCCGGGCGGGCACGGCGCCGATCTCGCGCATCACTTCGGCCAGCACGCGCGCATTGCTACCCAGCGCAACGTGGCCCATGCCGCCGAATTCGATGTTGCGCGCGCCCGGCAGCCGGCTCGAGGTTTGTGGCGCGACGATGTTGTCGTGGTAGCTGTAGATCGAGGTGATGAGCGCGCGCGTGGCCGCGCTTTCGCTGGCCGCGAGCGCGCGCAGCCATGCGCTTTCGGGCGCCTCCGCGTCGGCCGTGCGCCGCATCTGCGCCGCATTCGCGCCCAGGCCGAAGCGCGCCAGGCTGGTGCCGTGGTGCGGCGTGCCCAGCGTGATCACACGCGCGACCCGGGCCGTGCCATGGCGGCGCAGCCAGGCGCGGGCCACCAGCCCGCCCATGCTGTGCGCAACCACCACCAGCTTGTCGCTGCCGGTCGCGGCCAGCAGCGCCTGCGCCGCTTTCTCGACCGCCGGCACGTAGCCGTCGATGTCGCCGATCATCGGCTCCAGGTCCACCGTCGCGTGGCTGATGCGGGCGGCATCGAGCAGCGGCGTGAGCCTGGCCCAGTAGCCGCTGTTGGCCACATAGCCGTGCAGCAGCAGCACCGGGGCGTTGCACGATTCGGGATAAATGCGGGTGGCGGCACTGCCGCGCGCCATGAACCAGGACGAGGCCAGCATGCTGGCGCCAAACTCCTCCGCGAACAGGCGCAGCCGCGCGCGCGGCCCGAGCGCAAAGCAGGCGGGAGCCGGGCTGGCGTAGCGCGCCGCCATCGCAAAGTTGTTGGCGCTGATCGCCAGCCGCACCACGACCACGCAGGCCAGGCCGGCCAGCGCCGCCAGCCACGGCGCCGCCCCCAGCCAGCGATGCAGCGCGAACGCGATCGCCATCAGGGCCGCCGCCTGCACCACCAGCAGCAGCTGCAGCAAGGCCCGCGTGCTCATCGCCTCATGCGGTGACGCGCGGCGCCGGCTTGCCGGTCAGCGAGCGCGCCAGGCCGCTTGCAAGGCGCGCGGTGATGCCGTAGATCGACAGCTGCGGATTGGCCCCGATCGAGGTCGGGAACAGCGAGCCGTCGTGCACCGAGACGTTGGCCAGGTAGCGGTAGCGTCCGTCGGGCGCGGTCACGCCCAGCCGGTCGTCCCCGGCCATGCCGCAGCCGCCCATCACGTGGGCCGACGCCACCTTGGCCACTTGCGGGCGGTAGGCCAGATTGGCGATCGCCAGCTTCGCCTCGCTCCAGCTGCGATAGGGCTGCGCCATTTCGTGCGCCGGCTGCACCACCGCCGCCCCGGCCGCGAACTGGATTTCGGCCATGGTGAGCAGCGCGCGGCGCGTGCCATCCCACAGGAAGTCGCTGATCGGGTAATCCAGCACCGGCGCGCCGCCCTGCAGCACCACCTCGCCCCCGCGCGACGCATCGTGAAAGCCGTCGCGCAGCAGCGCCAGCATGCCCTGCATGTGCGGGAACTGCTGCATCATCGCCGCGTGCTGGCGGCCAAAGCCGGTCATCGTCGTCCCCAACAGCAGCGGGTGCATCGGCGGCACCTCGAGCTTGTAGCCGATCGGCCCGTCGATGGCCTGCGTATGCAGGAAGTGGTCGGAGTACACGGTTTGCGGCGCGCCGGCATAGCCATCCACGCGCTCGTCGAACATGCCGGCGGAGATGAGCGTGGGATGCAGGAAGGTGCGCTTTCCGAGCAGGCCGTGCGGGTCGGGCGCGCTGGAGCGCATCAACAGCGCCGGCGAGTTGATGGCGCCGCCCGCGACCACGAAGTGCTTTGCACGCAGCCGCAGCAGCCGGCCGTTGGGAGCCAGGCCGCTGGCATCGAGCGCCACGCACAGCAGCTCGTCGGCACGATCGCCCTTGAGCTCCAGCCGCTCGGCGCGGGCGCGCGTGACCAGCGTGGCGCCATGGTCCAGGGCCGAGGGAATGGTCGTCACCAGCATCGACTGCTTGGCGTTGGTGGGGCAGCCCATGCCGCAGTAGCCCAGGTTCCAGCAGCCGCGCACGTTGCGGCGGATCAGGCCAGTGGGGATGCCCAGCTTTGCCGCGCCGCGGCGCAGCGCGTCGTTGTTCTGGTTGGGCGCGGCCTGCCAGTCCGACACGTTCAGGCGCGCTTCCATCATTTCGAACCACGGCGCCATCGCATCGACACTGTAGTCCGCCAGGCCAAAGTGGCGCTGCCAGTACGCCAGCGTGGTGGGCGGCGTGCGAAAGCTCGAGGTCCAGTTCACCGTGGTCGAACCGCCCACCGTACGTCCCTGCAGGATGTTGATGGCCTTGTCGGCGGTCTTGCGCGCGGCCGATTCCTGGTACAGCGCGGGATAGGCCTCGGACTCGCGCATCTTGAAGTCTCGCGACGACTTGAGCGCGCCCTCCTCCACGATCACCACTTTCAGGCCCGCCAGCGCCAGGATCTCGGCCGTCACGCCGCCGCCGGCGCCGCTGCCGACCACCACCACGTCGGCGTCGATGACCTGGTCGCCCAGCAGCGCAGCGCCGTCGATGATTTTCCAGCCGCGCGCGATGCCGGCCTGGATCGGGTCGGGGATGGTGGTTTTGGTGGGCGTTACCGGAATGCTGTTGATCGTCATGTCGTCCTCACGCAAGTTCCTTGATCGGGCCCGGGTAGCCGATCGCCGCCCAGCTCGACGGGTCGGCGTACCAGCCGCCCAGCACCAGGTCGTGCAGCGCCTGGTAGGCAGAGCGCAACAGGCCGAGGCGATGCAAGCGCCAGTCCTGCAGGAAGCCCGCCACCTGCGGCACGGTTGCCTGTTCCCAGCCGCCGGCAATGCCGGTCAACAGGCGCCGCGCGGGCGCCAGCGCCAAGAGGCCGAACAGGTCCTGCACTTCCTTTTGGGTGGCCAGCGGCAGGCCGAGGATGGCCTGGTGCACGCGCTCTGTGGTGGCGGCAAGCGCGGCTTCACGCGCGGCGCCGCCCGGCAAGGCGCCGTCCAGGATGGCCGGGATGATGGCATGCAGCGCGGCGCGCGCCTGGCCGTCGAGCGCAAAACGCTGCGGCGCGGACGGATGCGTGGCGCGATAGATGCCGCCGCCTGCCGCAAGGGCAAGCGCGCCCAGCGCGCCGGCTTTCAGGAAAGTCCTGCGTGGTGTCTCCATGGTCGGCTCCCCGATCTCTGTTTTTCACCGCCGAAAGCGGCAATTTTGCAAGAGTTATACGGGAAAGCTGGCATTTGTGCAAACGCTGGCGCTGCGGCGGCGCCACCGCAACCAGCGCTTAAGACTTTTGCTGCTTCAGGATTTGCCGCGCAATGCCACGCAGGATATTGACCTCTTCGGTTTCCAGCCCGGTGCGCGCAAACAGGCGCTTGATGCGCGGCATCAGCTTCTTGGGATTGCCGGCGTCAAGGAAGCCGATCGCCACCAGCGCTTCCTCCAGGTGCGCGTACATGCCCTCCACCTGCGCGACACTGGCCGCCTCGCCGCGAAAGCCGACCGGCAGCTGCGCGCCCGGCTCGCCGCAGGCGGCCTGGCGGCACTCGTAGGCCAGCACCTGGGCCGCCTGAGACAGGTTCAGCGACGAGTAGTCGGGATTGGCCGGAATGTTGATCAGCACATTGCACTGTTCGACCACTTGATTTGGCAGCCCGAAGCGCTCATTGCCGAGGATGAGCGCCGGCGCCAGCGCGGCTTGCGCGGCCACGTGAGCGGCGAATGCGCGCGGCGTCCACACCGGCGGCGAAAACTCGCGCAGGCGCGCCGACACGGCCGCGGCGAAATTGCAGCCCTCCAGCGCCGCGCCCACGCTGTCCACGATGCGCGCGCCCTGCAGCACGTCGAGCGCGCCACTGGCAAAGGCCACCGCTTCGGGGTCGTGCAAGGGGTCGGCGCAGCGCGGCGTGACCAGCACCAGGTCGGAAAAACCCATCGTTTTCATGGCGCGCGCCACCGAGCCGACGTTGCCGGCGCGGCTGGTCTCGACCAGCACGAAGCGCAGCCGGTTGAACAAGGAGGTGTCCGTTTTTTGCTGGTTCATTTAAAATAGCGCCTTTCGCGTCGCGAAAAGGACATGCGCGAGTACACAAGTGCGCGATTGTAACCAGTCCTGTGGCGCTTTGCTCTTTATAATTCGATCTTCAAGCTGACCGTTCGCGGCGCCATTGGCGCGGTGGGCGTTCGCGTTATTTTCTACGGAAAGCCCATGCATCCAATGCTCAACACGGCCATCAAGGCCGCACGCCGCGCCGCCACCGTCATCAATCGCGCGTCCTTCGACCTCGATCGCATCACGGTCAGCGAAAAAGAACACAACAACTTCGTCACCGACATCGACCAGGCGGCCGAGCAGGCCATCGTCGAGACCCTGCTCAAGGCCTACCCCGACCACGCCATCCTGGGCGAAGAGTCCGGCCCGTCGAAAAACCTGAACGACGAGAGCGAATACGCCTGGATCATCGACCCGATCGACGGCACCACCAACTTCATCCACGGCTACCCCAACTACTGCATCTCGATCGCCCTGCAGCAGAAAGGCGTGATCACCCAGGCCGTCATCTACGACCCGGTGCGCAACGACCTGTTCACCGCCACCAAGGGCGCCGGCGCCTACCTGAACGACAAGCGCATCCGCGTGCGCAACCCGGACCGCCTGGCCAAGGCGCTGATCGCCGCCAACCACGGCCCGGAGCCGCGCGCGCTGGCCGAGTTCCTGCGCATGTATGAAACGGTGCACCCGCGCTGCCACGGCGTCCGCGCTTCCGGTTCGGCCGCGCTGGAACTGGCCAACGTGGCCGCCGGCCGCAGCGACGGTTACTTCGAGAAGGGCCTGAAGGTGTGGGACATCGCCGCCGGCGCCCTGCTCGTCACCGAGGCGGGTGGCATCGTGGGCGAGTTCAACGGTGAATCGGAATACCTGCACAAAGGCGACATCATCGCCGCCGGCCCGAAGGTTTTCGCACAGATGGTCACGCTGTTGGCGCCTTTCGCGTAAAATACTCAGTTCGCAGATGTTACGATTTCTGAGTGGGAACATAAATTGCCACAAGGAAACGTTTTAACATTATAATCCCCGCTGGCCGCCCGTGCGGCCACTGCCGGACGGCGCGCAGCCAGTACCTGCCGTCCGGTCACTTTTGACAATCCGACTTTGCCTGCACTGGCGCCGCTTGCGGCGACGGGCCGATTCAACTTTCGAGTCACTATGTCATTTTCTACTCTCGGCTTGTCCGACGCTATCCTGCGCGCGGTCGCCGAACAAGGCTACACGACGCCGACCCCGATCCAGGCCCAGGCGATCCCTGCGGTATTGAACGGCGGCGATTTGCTGGCCGGCGCCCAGACCGGCACCGGCAAGACCGCCGGCTTCACCCTGCCCGTGCTGCAACGCCTGTCCACCGACGTGGCCGGCGCGGCGCTGCGCAACAAGACCTCGAAGCGCCCGATCCGCGCACTGGTGCTGACCCCCACGCGCGAGCTGGCGGCCCAGGTCGAGGAAAGTGTGCGCCTGTACGGCAAGTACACCAACCTCAATTCGGCCGTCATCTTTGGCGGCGTGGGCATCAACCCGCAGATCAAGCTGCTGGCCAATGGCGTCGATATCCTGGTGGCCACACCCGGCCGCCTGCTCGACCACATGGGCCAGGGCACGGTGGATGTGTCCAAGATCGAGATCCTGATCCTGGACGAAGCGGACCGCATGCTCGACATGGGCTTCATCCACGACATCCGCAAGGTGCTGGCGGCGCTGCCGCCCAAGCGCCAGAACCTGCTGTTCTCGGCCACCTTCTCGGACGAGATCAAGGCGCTGGCCGACCGCCTGCTGAACAACCCGGCCATGATCGAGGTCGCGCGCCGCAACTCGACCGTGGAAGTGATCTCGCAAAAGATCCACCCGGTGGACCGCGACAAGAAACACCCGATGCTGGCGCACCTGATCAAGACCCACGACTGGCACCAGGTGCTGGTGTTCACCCGCACCAAGCACGGCGCCAATAAGCTGGTCGAGCAACTGGGCAAGGACGGCATCGGCGCGATGGCGATCCACGGCAACAAGAGCCAGTCGGCGCGCACCAAGGCGCTGGCCGAGTTCAAGGACGGGTCGCTGCAGGTGCTGGTGGCCACCGACATCGCCGCGCGCGGCATCGACATCGACCAGCTGCCGCATGTGGTCAACTACGACCTGCCGAACGTGCCGGAAGACTATGTGCACCGCATCGGCCGAACCGGCCGCGCCGGCGCCACCGGACAGGCCGTGTCGCTGGTGTGCGTGGACGAGCATCAGATGCTCAAGGACATCGAAAAGCTGATCAAGCAGACGCTGCCGCGCGACGTCATCCCCGGCTTCGAGCCGGACCCGAACGCCAAGGCGCAGCCGATCCAGCTGCGCAGCGGCGACCGCGGCCACCAGAACCGCGGCGGCCGTCCGGGTGGCGCTCGCAACGGCGGCGGCCAGCGCCAGCCGGGGCAGCAGCCGCGTGCTGCGGCGCCGCATGCCCCTGCCGGCAACGGCGGGCAAGCGCGTTCCGCTGGCGGCGGCAATGGCCAGCGCACCGGCAACGGCCAGCGCCCGAACGGCGGCAACGGCCAGCGCTCGGGCAACGGCAACCGCGGCCCGCGCCCGGCGGCGGCCCGTCGCGGCGGCCGCGAGGGCTGACCGCAAGGCGCCGGATCAGGTCCCGGTCCGGCGCCCCTGTTCCACCTGCGAGCGCACGGCCGGGCGATTGCCGCCCTGCTGCTGCGCCGCCGCCTCGGGTTTTGCACGCGAGCGGTATCCCACCCTGAAGCCGCCCCAGTGGCGGCCATCCACGTAGATCGGCACCGACAGGTCGTGCATGACTTCGCCGGTGTCGCGCTTGTAGGTCTGCAGCAGGAACGGCTTCTGGTGTGCGCCGCAACGCGCGCCGGTACGGTCGTCGAAGATGCGCTTGGTGCGATTGTTGACGATGTCCACGTCGTAGTCGCCCGTCAGCGGCTGGCTGAACTTTTTGTTGTGCGTCGGGAAGTAGCCCTTGTCGTCCACCGCGCCGGCATAACTCACTTCCGGCAGCCTGGCGAGCAGCCCTTCCTGGATCGGCGGCAGCACCTTGTCGGTAAAGCGGTCGAACCGGGTGTGGTACTTCTGCGGGTCGGTGCCGGCGATCGGCTGGTAGCGGCGGTCGAACAGGTCGTCGATGCCGATGGCGCCGGTCTTCACGGCCTTGCTGAACAGCTGCCCGATACTCTCTGCCGCCTCCTGCGCGGCGACACGGATGTGGTCGTGCTCGGTGGCGACGCCGCCCTCCGACAAGGCCTCGACGATGGTCTCGGCCTTGGTGGCCAGCGACATGGCGCTGGCGGCCACCCGCGGCAGGTCCTTGTCGGTGCCCAGCATGTGCTCCTCGATACCGATCAGCGACTGCAGGATGGCGCCGGTGGTGGCGGCCTGGGCACGCGCAGCCTGGGCGATGCGGCCGATTTCCTTCTCCGACTCGCTGGCCGAACGCTCGATCTCCCCCAGCAGCCGGTGCACGGTATCGACGTTGCCGCTGGCCTGGTTCACCGCCGTGGTCAAGGTCGCCATGCCGCGTGTCGCGCTCTCGGCCTGTTCGATCATCGAGGTGGTCATCGCGCCGATCTGGCCGGTCGCCTCGCGCGTGCGCATGGCCAGCTGGCGGACCTCGCCGGCCACGACCGCAAAGCCGCGCCCGTGCTCGCCGGCGCGCGCCGCTTCGATCGCGGCGTTCAGCGCCAGCAGGTTGGTGCGCAACGAGATCTCGGTGATGGTATGGGTAAAGCCGGCAATGCTGCGCGAATGTTCCTGCAGCAGCGCCATCGCGCGCGCGGCCTGGTCGGCCTGCTCGCGCGCGTGACGGATGCGTTCCAGGCCGGCGTCGATCTCGCTGCGCCCGGCCACGCTTTCGGCACGCACCTGGGTGGCCACCTTGGCGGCACGCTCGGCGTCGGCGGCGATGCGCGAGGTGGTCTCGGCATTGTCCTGGGCGTGCTGGCGCACGATGCCCGAGGTGCTCACGTCTTCCTCGATCTTCTTTTGTACCGATTCCACGAAGTAGGAGGTCTCGGCGGCGCCGATCATGATGTCGTCGATGGCATGGCCGACGCGGCCGATGGCCTCGTCGGTCTCACCGCGCGGCCGCACGGACAGCCAGACCGCCGCGCCCGCGGCGAGCGCCCCAAGCAGCGCCGACCAGGCCGGCCCGGCATCGATGACAAACGCAAGTGACGTACTGGCGAGGATGGCGGCACCCGGCAACAGCCAGGCCCGCTGGTTATGCAGCAATTCTTTCAATTCGGTCTCCTCCGGCCGGCAGCTCTGTGTGTGTGGCCCGCAAGGGCGGGCCGGCTGCACTATTCTGGATCGTTCCACATTGTGGTTGCAAAGCATTACGGTGGCCTTACAACGGTGGTTGTCCCAACGCAACACTTTCGGCGTGATTTGCAAAATGCGAAGTCCTGAGATATAGTTGAGTACTCAAGGATATGTAAACGAGCACTCAAGGAGTTTTGCCATGACCGATACCGCCACCGATTTCTGCCTGCGCCTGGCGCGCGCCGCCACGGCCATGACGCGCCGTTTCGACTCTGGCCTGGGCAACCACCACGGGATCAGCTTTGCCGACTACCAGCTGCTGCGCCAGCTGGCACGTGCGCCGGAGGGCCGCTTGCGCCGGGTTGACCTGGCCGAGCGCCTGGGCCTGACCGCGTCCGGCGTGACCCGTTCGCTGCTGCCGCTGGAGAAAATCGGCCTCGTGGGCCGCCAGAGCGACCCGCGCGACGCCCGCGTCGGCTACGCGATCATCACCCCGGCTGGCGCCGAACTGGTCGGCAATGCCGACTCGCTGGTCGAGACCATTGCCAACGAACTGGTCGGCGACCCGCCGTTCGCCCACCTCGATGCGATGGCGTTGCTGCTCGGGCAGATCGCCGGCATCCATTGAATGGACTGTCTCAAATGAACAACAAAAACGATTTGCTGAACGACCCCAGCTTCCGCTGGATGCTGGGCGGCGGCGCGATCTCGATCCTGGGCGACCAGTTCACGATGATCGCCCTGCCCTGGCTGGTGCTGCAGATGACCGGCGACGCCCTCATGCTGGGCGTGATCGTGGCCCTGATGGCCGTGCCGCGCGCAGTGCTGATCCTGTTCGGCGGCGCAGTCGTGGACCGCTACTCGCCCAAGCAGGTGCTGATGCTGACCAAGTACGCCAACACCGTGCTGCTCGGCCTGCTGGCGGCGCTGGTGCTGTCGGGCCAGGCCACGCTGGCGCTGGTGGCGCCGATCGCGCTGTCGATCGGGGTTGCCTCGGCTTTCAGCATTCCGGCCAGCACCTCGATCCTGCCGCGCATCGTCGCGCCGCAAGACCTGCAGCGCGCTAACAGCATGATGATGGGAATGCGCCAGGTATCGCTGCTGGCCGGTCCCCTGCTGGCCGCGCTGCTGTTCCTGCTGGCCGGCGACGGCAGCGGCGGCACGCACGACGCCAGGGGCCTGGGGTATGCGTTCGCGTTCGACTGCTTCAGCTTTGCCGTCTCCACCTGGACACTGGGCAAGGTCGTGCTGCGCCCGGGCGTGGCCGCCGCGCCGCAACCGATCCTGCGGGCCGTCAAGGAGGGCCTGGCGATGGTCTGGAACGACACCACCCTGCGCGCCTGCTTTGCCTACTGGGCGCTGTGCTCGTGCGTGGTGACGGGGCTGATGCAGGTGGCGCTGCCGGTGCTGGCCAACACCCGCCTGCACGGCGCAGCCTCGCTCGGCGTGCTGCTGGGCGCCCATGGGGCCGGCACGCTGGCGGGCATGGTGCTCACCGGGATCAAGGGCGACCTGCGGGTGCGCAACCTGGGCACCACCCTGCTGCTGGTGGACGCGGTGGTTGCGGCGCTGGTGCTGCCCTTGGCCCAGCTGGCGGCGACCTGGCAGATCGCGCTCATCAACATCGCGGTCGGGCTGCTGGCGGGCTTCATGCAGGTCGCGATGATCACCTGGATCCAGCGCCGCGTGCCGCCGATGATGATCGGGCGCACCATGAGCATGTTCATGTTCGTCGTCATGGGCCTGGCGCCGCTGGCCTCGGCCGCCACCGGCTGGGTGATGCAGTACGTGGGCCTGGCCGGCGTGTTCACCGGCTCGGGCCTGCTGCTGGCCGCCGCCGCGGCGCTGGCCTACGCCTTCACGCCGATGCGCACAATGGCCGACGCCGCCGCGCGCCAGGCCTGATCGCCCGGCGCTTTCGGAGCGGCGCAGGGCCGGATGGTTTACGATAACGGGTTCCCCATCACCGACTGTCCGTATGCCCAAGCTTGCCGCCAACCTGAGCACCCTGTTCAACGAGCTCAGCTTCCTGGACCGCTTTGGTGCGGCCCGCGTGGCCGGTTTCGATGCTGTCGAATTCCTGTTCCCCTATGCCTTCGAGCCGGAGCAGATCGCTCGCCGGCTCGAACGCCACCAGCTGCAGCTGGTGCTGCACAACCTGCCGCCGGGTAACTGGGCCGAGGGCGACCGCGGCATGGCCTGCGACCCGCGCCGCATCGGCGAGTTCCAGGACAGTGTCGCGCTGGCCATCGAGTATGCGCTGGAGCTGGGCGTAAAGCAGTTGCACTGCATGGCGGGCAAGGTCCCGCCCCGAGTGCCGCGCAAGCGCGCCCGCACCACCTATGTAAATAACCTGCGCTTTGCGGCCAGGGCGCTGGGCGAACACGGCCTGTCCCTGCTGATCGAGCCGATCAACGACCGCGACATGCCGGGCTATTTCCTCACGGGCAGTGCCCAGGCCGCCGGCATCATCGCGGAAGTGGACATGCCGAACGTGTTCATGCAGTACGACATCTACCACATGCAGCGCATGGAGGGCGAGCTGGCCGACACCATCCGCAAGTACCTGCCGCTGATCCGCCACTTCCAGCTGGCCGACGTGCCCGGCCGCCACGAGCCCGGCACGGGCGAGATCAACTACGCCTTCCTGTTCCGCCTGCTCGACGAACTGGGTTACGACGGCTGGATCGGCTGCGAATACGCGCCGCGCGCCGGCACGGTCGAAGGCCTGGGCTGGCGCAGCGAACTGGGCGTCGCCCCGCCGGTCCAACCCGCCAGCTAGACAAGCGCGGGCGGCCGGCGCACACTGGCCGTCCATCACAACAAGGAGAAGGCGATGATCCAGGGATTGCGCACGGTGATCTACCCGGTGACGGCACTGGCGGACGGCGCGGCATGGTATGCGCAGGTGCTCGGCAAGGCGCCCTATTTCGACCAGCCGTTCTACGTCGGCTTCGAGGTCGGCGGCTTCGAGCTGGGGCTGGTCCCGGACGGCGACCCGGGCAGCGCCGGCGCCACCGCCTACTGGGGCACGGCCGATGCCAAGGCCGAGGTCGCGCGCCTGGTCGCGCTGGGTGCCACCGTCGAGTCCGACGTGACCGACGTCGGCGAAGGCATCAAGGTCGCGACTGTGCGCGATCCCTACGGCAACCTGTTCGGCATCATCGAAAACCCGCATTTCGATCGCAACAAGGTCGGCTGATCTTGACTTACTGCAAGATGCCGCAAGGATAGTTTGCAAGAATGGGGCTTTCCGGTCCGCCCTTTTGCGCGGCCAGAAAGGACCCATGAAACCCTTCCGTTTCGCCAGCCTTGTCCTGCTCTGCGCCAGCCTGCTGCTCGGAGGCTGCGCCAGCACCGGCAGCGTCAGTTTGGCGGAAGTGCGCGAGTTCGCGGACGCCTCGGCCAAGCTGGGCGGCTACGCCGAACTGTCGCGGCGCTTCCGCGACACCTACGAGCGCGAGCAGCCCTACCTGTCCCCGGCCGCCGACCGCCTCGCGCGCGACAACGACGCCAAGCGCCAGGCCGTGTACGACGACTTCGTCAGCATCCAGAAGGCGGTGGTACTGTACATGCAGACCCTGAGCGTGCTGGCCGGCGACGGGCGCTTTGACCTGTCGGGCAATCTCGACGACCTGGGCAACGGCCTGAAGGCCAATGCCGAATCGGGCCTGGAGCGCCGCCACATCGCCGCCTACACGGGCCTGACGCGCCTGCTCACGCGGGTGATCGCGTCCGGCTACCAGAACCGCAGCGTGGAGACGATGGTGCGCGACGGCGACGCCGACGTGCAGACCCTGCTCGAGGCGATGATCTCGCTCACGCGGCTGTACTACAAGACCAACGAAAATGAAAAGAAAACCGTGCTCGGCATTTTCGACGTCGAGTTGCCAATGTCCAACCGTAACACCGACCGCATGCTGGTGACGCTGGCCAAGGTGCATTACATCAGCAAGGCGGCCGAGTACAAACTGGTGGACCGGCGCTACGACCTGGCCTTGCAGGGCCTGACCAAGGTCGCGCTCGGGCACCAGAAAATGCGCGAGAACCTGCACAACCTGCAGCGCGAGGAAGTGCGCGCCATGATCGCGAACTACGGCCGCGACCTGCGCATGATACGCGACAACCTGATCAGCGGCTGACGCCCGAGGAGTCCTTCGCATGAAACCGGAAAACCCCAACCCGCAGGCCGCTACGCCGGCAGCGCCGGGCGGCCTGTCCACCCCGGCCGAGATCGAACAGCTGGCCGACCAGCTGACCGCGGCCGCCAACGCGCTGCACGAGCGCATCATGAAGGACCTGCAGGCCTATCACGGCGGCCCGGTGCCGCTGCAGGCGCAGGAAGCGGCGCGCAAGCTGATCGACGACGAGCAGGAGTTGCGCCAGCGCGCCAACAGCCTGTATGCCGACGCCACCACCCTGATCGTGCGCGCGCTGGGCAAGCCGCAGGCGCACCTGATGGCGCTGGCGGCTGACGCCACCGCCAGGATCAAGACCCTGGTCAAGATCAGCGACACGATGGGCGTCGTGGGCCGGCTGCTGGAAATTTCCGGCGCCGCCCTGACCGGCAACCCGGTGCTCATCATGCGTTCGTTCGAGGACATGCACCACATGCTCGACCTGCTTGCGCTGCACAACCCAGCGGCCGCCACGCCCGCACCCAGCGCCCCGCCAGCACCGGCCAAACCCTGAGCCGCGGCCACGGCCGTCATGGCCGGCGCGCACTGGCCCGGCACGAGTCGTGCGCCAGTATGCTTCGCCCCACCAACGCGCTACACTGGACCCGAACACCAGCACCATCAAAACAGGCAGAAACGGGGAGTCCAGCGATGACCATCGAGCACCGGCAGCCCGGCGCGCGGGCCGCGGCCGGGATGCGGCGCGCCGCGCGCCTTTGCCCAGATCCCATCTTGCGTTGACGAGGCCAGCCATGAACGGTCTGGACCAGGGGCAGCTTGCGCTCCTGAAATCGATTTTGCAGCAGCGCCTCGATGCGCTGACCGGGGCCGTGCAGCCGCAGGCCGCGGGCGAGCACGACCTGCCGGTCTCCGAGGTGGAAACCTCGCCGGCCGACAAGGCGACGGTACGCCTGCTCAACGACCTGGCCTTGGGCGCGGCCGGTCACAACGCGGCCCTGATGCAGGTGCTGCGCCGCACGCTGGAAAAATTCGATGACCAGACCTATGGCCTGTGCGAGGAATGCGGCAACGACATCGGGTTCTCGCGCCTGCAGGCGCGCCCGGAAGCGCGCCTGTGCATCACCTGCCAGACCCGCGCCGAAAAGCGCTAGCCCATGTGTTGCCCGCCGTTGATCGCGATGTTGGCCCCGGTGACGAACGCGGCCGCGTCCGAGGCCAGGTAAGCGACCAGTGCCGCCACCTCGTCCGGTTCGCCCAGCCGGCCGATCGGAATTTGCGGCAGGATTTTCTGCTGCATGATCTCGGGCGGCACCGCCTCGGTCATTTTGGTGCGCAGGTAGCCCGGCGACACGGTATTGACCGTGATGCCGTGGCGCGCCATTTCCAGCGCCAGCGCCTTGGTAAACCCGTGCATGCCGGCCTTGGCGGCGGCATAGTTGGCCTGCCCGAACGCGCCCGCCTGGCCGTTGACCGACGAGATGTTGATGATGCGCCCGGCGCGCTGCGCCATCATCGGCTCGATGGCCTGGCGGGTGACGTTGAACACGCTGTCCAGGTCGGCGCGCAGCACGGCCTGCCAGTCCTCGTGCGTCATCTTGCGCAGGCTGCGGTCGCGCGTGATGCCGGCATTGTTGACCAGCACGTCGAGCCGGCCCATTTCGGCCAGCAGCTTTTGCATCATCCATTCGCACTCGGCAAAGTCGGTCACGTCGACCTTGTAGGCATTGAAGCGGAAGCCCTCGTCACGCTGCGCCGCCAGCCAGGCTTCCGGCGTTTGGTTGCTGGGCGAATAGGTCGCCGCCACCTGGAACCCTTCCGCATGCAGGCGCCGGCACAGCGCCGTCCCCAGTCCCCCCATCCCGCCAGTCACCAACGCTACTTTGTTATTCATGACGTCCCCATCCAGTTGATGTCCGCCGCGCGCCCTGCGCGGCGTGAACCACCAAGTCTAGGAGCACGAATTTTTGGAAAGATGAGGAAAGTCAAAGGCCGGGCGCACGGCCGCGCCGGGACCGTCAGGCGATGACCTGGGGAACGCTGGCCGGGTCGAAATCGGCCCAGTCGCCGCCCACAATGTTGCCGCTCGCGCGCTCGATGTGGTGCGCGCCCAGGCGACGCAGCAGGTCCACCGCGCGCGCCTCCAGCGCCGGGTCGTCAAACGCGACCGCCACGCACATGCCGGCCGGGCGCACGTCGGGCACCGGGCCCGTGCCGCGCTCGCTTTCGCCGCGTTCCTTCATGCGCGAGAAACTGAACAGCGAACCGACATGCGCGCCCAGCAGGCCGCCGACCACCGGGCCGAGCGGACCGGTGACCGGGGCGGTGACGGCGCCGGCCGCGACGCCGACCGCGGCACCCACGCCCGCGCCCTCGGCCAGGCCCTCCGGCGTTTCCCTGGCGCCGGGCGAGACCATGTGGTCGCCGCCGATCGAGGTCATGTCGTGCTGGCCGGGCTGGTTGATGTAAAAGCCGCTGACGCGGTCGGCGTCGAAACCGGCCTCAATCAGCGCCTGGCGCGCCTGCTCGACCTCGTCCTGAAGCTGGAAGTGCCCTGCGATGATGGTGGACATGCGTTTCCTCCTGCGTTGAACGGTTGGCCGCAAGCATGCGCGATAGCCGCGCCCGCTGTCTGTACGACTGCGCACGCAGCCTAGTGCCACTGTCCATAGACCACGCCGGGCGCGTGCGGTTCCTCGGCCAGCGGGCTGGGAAACCAGGCGCGCGGGTCCACGCGGAAATAGGCGACAAACTCGTCAAACAGGTCGGGATGGCGCGCGGCGAGCCGGTACGGCTGCTCGAAAAAGCTTTCGGTGGCGACCGCGAAGAATTCGGCCGGGCTGTTCGCGCCGTAGTGGTCGAGCACGCTGTGCTGGCCGTACCAGGCGTCGGCGCGCAGACTCTCGAAGTTGCGGCCCAGCACTTCGGACCAGCGCCGGTAGCGTTCGCGCGCGCCCAGCCACGGTGCGCCGTTGTTGCTGCCCGACTCGCTGTCGAGCTGGTGGGCGAACTCGTGCAGCACCACGTTCTGCCCGTGCGGCACCTCGTTGTCCCAGCGCCGCACGTGGTCCCACGACAGGATCACGCGGCCATCGCCCCACGACTCGCCCAGCAGGTCCTGGCGCTCCTCGTGCACGACGCCGGCCGCATCCACCTGGCGGCGCGGCACCAGGAAGGCGCCGGGATAGACCAGGATCGTGTGCAGCGCGCGGAACACCTTGGTCGGGCGGCCCATCAGCAGCAGGCAGGCCTGCGCCGCGATCGTCACGCGCATCTCATCCGTGACCTCGAGCCCGGCGCAACCGACGAACTTTTTCTGCAGCAAAAATTGCTGGACCAGCCGCACCAGTTCGCCGCGCTGCTCCTGGCCCATGCCGTGGTACTGGCCGACGTTGCGCTCGATGATCGCCAGCCACTGTGGCGCGAACGGCTGCGCCAGCGCGCGCCGCAGCCGCCAGCGCGGCACCAGCCACGCCAGAGCGGCCAGCGCCGCCAAGGCGGCAAGCACTAGCGCTTCCATCGACACCCTCTTGTCATCGTCCGTCTCCCACTGGCTTGGCGCGGCGCGCCATGTCGCCAGCAAGTGGGTATTGTTGACCGGATTTCAATAGCTGGGCTTGCCCAAACAAAAACCGCCGGGCCGGGAGCCTGCGCGGCGGCATTCGGACAGCGGCGGCCGGCGCCAAGGCCGGCCTGGAGGATGGAGGGCCTCTCTCGCGCCCGCGGCGGATCAGGCCCGCTCTTTGGCGACCTGGGCCGGGGCCGGGCCGAACAGCGCGGCCACCAGCGGATCGCGCGAGACCGGGCTGCGGTTGACGCGGATCGCGTAGTGGGTGTCGTCGGCCAGGATGTGGAAGTGGCGGCCGGCGCCGGCCATGCTCTGCTCGCGCAGGCCCGGGCGCTCCTTGCGCGGCGCCACGCCCTCGCGCTTGGGCTGGGCGATTGCGGCCAGGAAGGCCTTGACGCGATCCTGATCGGGACAGATCTGGTACACGGCCTTGCCCAGGTAGGTGGCGGTGCCTTCGATGTAACGGGCCAGTTCGATCACGCCAGCTTCGCGCAGGTCGCGGATATACTTGCGCGCGCCGGACGGCGAGAACTTGAGGAACCAGGCGATTTCGTCCGCCAGCATCTCATGCGTCTGCAGCTCCTGGATCAGCTTCTGCATGTTCTCGATCCGCCGCTGGGTGGCCGAGGTCGAGCGCACACGCTCGATCGGCGCCAGCGAAATCGGCGCACGCTCGGTCGGCTGGGGCGGGACGCGCTCGATCAGCGCAGAGCTGCTGGAGTTGTGCACTGCGCCCATGTCGCCTTGCACCGCGTTATGATGAGTCGTTGCATGCATGTTGGTTAGCTCCAATTTCAAGAGAGACTGTGTAGTCCGGGTCGCTGTGTGCCGTTTGACACCCTGACAACACCACGGGTTCCGCTTAACTGGGCTCAAGATTGCCTGCGTCAGCACGACTGGTCTGTGCACCATCTAACATTGCTGGAAATTCCTGAAAGAATTTCTTGCAAGGGTGCGGCGCCCGCGCAAGCTTGGCCAAAATGCATCAGTTCGCCTGACGGGCTAAAATGTCCGTTTTTTGGCTGTGTTGCCCATGCGCCTGCGTCTTGCTCCCCTTCCCCTGCTGCTGCTGCCCGTGTTCGCCAGCGCCGGCCCGGCCGCCACCGACGTGCTGGTCGACTTCCTGGCCATCCCCGGCAGCGCCGGGCTGGGGGGCATCCATCGCATGGACCGCCCGCCCTACCAGGACGCCAAGGTGACCCAGGACCTGGTGCCGCTCTACATGTACGAGGGCGACAAGGTGTACCTGCACGCGACCCGGGTGGGCGTCAAGCTGGGCGAGCGGCGCGACCACAACTGGGAACTGTTCCTCGATTACCGCTACGAAGGCTTCCCGACCGAGAACCAGGCCGCCCTTGCCGGCATGGCGCGGCGCACGGCGGCGCTGCAAAGCGGCGTGGCCTACCGAGGCCGCACCCAGTTCGGCAACGTGGACCTCGAACTGCTGCACGACGCCAACAACACCAGCCACGGCAACGAATGGCGCTTCGGCTACAGCATCGACATCCATTCGGGGCGCTGGCACTTCCGCCCGAGCTGGACGGTCGCGCGGCGCAGCGCCAACCTGAACAACTATTACTACGGCGTGCGGCCGGAAGAAGCCGCACCCGGCCGGCCGGCCTACATGCCCGGCGCCGGCACCGACTGGACCGCGGCACTGTACGGCTACTACGAGCTGACCGAGCGCTGGCGCCTGCTGGGCGGGGTCGGCGTGACCTACCTGGACGAGTCGGTGCGGAGAAGCCCGATCGTGGACGACCGCCCGCAAGTGGGAGCCCTGGTCGGCGCGGCCTACGATTTCGGCAGCCACGCCAAATACGGCGAGCCGGGACGGCCGCTGTACGTGCGGGTGCTGGGCGGGCGCGCGACCGAATGCAACTTCCTGCCGGCGGTGGCGCTGCGCTGCGGCTCCACCCGCACCGGCGACGACACCCGCATCTGGGGCGTGGACATCGGCCGCCCGCTGGTGCAGCAGGTGAACGGCTGGCCGCTCGATTTCGCCGCCTATGTGGGCGTGGTCGCGCACGACGAGCGCGGGTTGCGCGCCAACGGCCTGCAGCTCGATGCGCAGATCAAGGCGCGCTACTACGGCCTGCCGTGGAGCGAGCGGGTGAAAACCCGCATCAGCTTCGGCGCGGGCTTCTCGCTGGCCCAGCGCGTGCCGCTGACCGAGGTGCGCGACCAGGCGCGCCGCGGCCGCGCCACCAACCGCCTGCTCAACTATCTCGACCCGTCGATCGATTTTTCGGTCGGCGACGCGATCGGCAACCGGCGCCTGAAGGACACCTTCCTCGGCGTGGGCGTGTCGCACCGCTCCGGCATCTTCGGCTCGTCCCAGCTGCTGGGCAACATCAACGGCGGCTCCAACTATTTGTACGGGTACATCGAAACCAAGCTGTGATGGTGTTGTAAAAAGCGCACTCTGCCGGCCCCTGTGTTCGATAACGCACGGACCCAACGGAACTCAGCCGCTTAATCTTTATCCAACATCACTGTCGAGAGCATGCGATGTCAATTACCCTTTCAACCAATGGGAGTCACCCGTGAATAACATTAAAAAGATTGCTCTGGCCGCCGCGCTGGTTTGCTCGGCCGGCTCCGCGCTGGCACAGGAAATCAACCCCTCGTGGTACGTCTCGGGCGCGGCGGTCTGGATGGACACCGACAAGTCGTTTGGCGTGGACAAGAACGGCTGGGGCGGCGCGGTCCGCGTCGGCAAGCCCGTCCACCAGTACTTCGACATCCAGATCGGCGCCAGCCACGCGCGCGCCAACACCGACCACAACGGCGACTTCTGGCAAACCCTGTACGGCGTGGACGCGCTGCTGATGCTGTCGCGCCAGACGATCCGCCCCTACCTGCTGTTTGGTATCGGCGGCGAGCATGACCATGTCAGTCGCCCGTTCCCGGTCGGCCTGCGCAAGGACACCTCGTGGTACTACCAGGGCGGCGTGGGTCTGCAGGCCACCATCAACGACCGCTGGTCGTTCCAGGCCGACGCGCGCTGGGTGCGCGGCAACCCGGACGGCGGCAAGTTCAACGGCATCGACAAGAGCCTGACCAAGTACGTGACGTTCGGCTTCAACTACGCGCTGCAACCGCCGCCGGCCCCGCCCGCGCCGCCGGCCCCGGTGGCCGAGCAGCCGGCCCCGACCCCGGCCCCGACCGAAGCGCCGCCGCCGCCGCCCCCGCCGCCGGCCCGCTTCGAGAAGGTGACGCTGTCGGCCACCGAACTGTTCGCGTTTGACAGCGCCAAGCTCTCGATGCCGCAGCCCAAGCTCGACGAGATCGCCAACACGCTCGCGCAGAACCCGAGCCTGACCGACATCACGATCACCGGCTACACCGACCGCATCGGTTCGTCCAAGTACAACCACAAGCTGTCACTGCGCCGTGCCAATGCCGTGCGCGACTATCTCATCAGCAAGGGCATCGACGGCAGCCGCCTCAAGGCAGTCGGCCGCGGTGAGGAAAATCCGGTGGCCGAGTGCCACCAGAAGAAGCGCAAGGAGCTGATCGCGTGCCTGGCACCGAATCGCCGCGTGGAGGTCGAACAAATCACGATCGAAAAACGCGTCGAGTAACCGCCGGCATGCGCGGGCGCCCGTGGCGTCCGCCAACCCTGGCCCACCGAACGCGCCGCCCTGGCGCGTTCGTCATTCTGGAGGATCGGGAATGCAGATGAAGAAGTGGCTGTCGGAGTCGGGCGAGCTCTACCACGTGATGAAAAGCGCGGTGTCGGAATGGGTGGCCCACCGCGCGGCCAGCAAGGGCGCGGCGCTGGCTTTCTACACCTTGTTTTCGCTGGCGCCGGTGCTGGTGATGGTGATCGCCATCGCTGGCCTGTTCTATGGCGCCGAGGCGGCGCAGGGCCAGCTGCTGGACGAGCTGCGCGGCCTGATGGGCAAGCAAAGCGCCGAAACGATCCAGGCCGTGCTGGCCGCGGCCAGCAACAAAAAAGGCGGCACGGTTGCCACCATCGTCGCCGCCGTGCTGCTGGTGATCGGCGCGACCAGCGCGTTCGCCGAACTCAAGGACAGCCTGGACGAGATCTGGGACGTGCCCGCGCCGCAGGACGCGAGCTTCTGGGACACGATCCGCACGCGCCTGCTGTCATTCGGGCTGATCCTGGTGCTGGCCTTCCTGCTGATGGTGTCGCTGGTGGTGAACGCGGCGCTCAATGTGCTCGAAAATTACTTCAGCGGCATGTGGCAGACCGCCACCACCCTGCTGGCCTGGGCCGCGGCCGCCATCAGCTTCCTCGTGATCGCCACCCTGTTCGGGGTGATCTACAAGCTGCTGCCGCGAATCAAGCTGTCCTGGCACGACGTGACCATCGGCGCGCTGGGCACGGCGGCCCTGTTCACGCTGGGCAAAGTCCTGATTGGGCTTTACATCGGCAACAGCGGCGTGACCAGCAGCTTTGGCGCGGCCGGCTCGCTGATCGCCCTGCTGCTGTGGGTGTACTACTCGGCGCAGATCTTCTTCCTCGGCGCCGAATTCACCCGCCAGTACGCCTTGCAGCTGGGCAGCCTGCGCAACCGCCCGAAGGAGGAAACGGGAGCGGACAAGACCAGCGCACGCGCGTAAGGGTGACGAATATGTCGCCGCCGCGTCCGTAGGGTGGGCAGCTCGGCTGCCCACGCGTTCATCCGACGCCAGCGCTGCTTGAACGCGTGGGCAGGGCTCGGCTGAGCAGTGCCCGGCCGAGCCGCGCCCTCACTCCCCCAGCAGCTCGGCCACCACCTCCATCCCCTCGACGCGCTCGGCCACCACCTTGAGCACCACCACCACCGGCACCCCGAGCAGTAGCCCCCACATGCCCCACAGCCAGCCCCAGAACAGCAGGCTGACGAACACGGCGGCCGCGTTCATCTTGGCGATCTTGCCCGTCATCCAGGTCGTGACGACCATGCCGACCAGGGTTGCGATGCCCAGCGAGGCGCCGGCCACCAGCAGCACCATGCGCAGCGATTCGAACTGCAGGAACGCAACCAGGCCGGTGGCAGAGGTGATCAGGAGCGGCCCGAAGTACGGCATGATGTGCACCAGGCCGGCAAACACGGCCCATGCGCCGGCGTTCTCGAGCCCGATCGCGCGCAGCGCCGCCCACATCAGCAAGGCCAGCAAGATGTTGGTCACCAGCAGCATGAACATGTAGTTCTGGATCGAGCTGTTGATGTCCTCGAGGATGTGCACGGTCACCTTCTTGCGCGTGAGCGAAGGCCCGGTCAGCTTGACCAGCTTGCGCTTGAAGGTGTCGCCCGCCAGCAGCAGGAAAAACACGAGGAACACCACCATGGTCGCCTCCGACACGAAGGCGGCCAGGCTCATCGACCCGGCCAGGATCCAGTCCATGACCCGGAAACTGGGCGAGCCGGCGTTCGGCGGCAAGGGTTGCCGGCGCAGCGCCCGCTTGGCGTCCGCCCCCACGTTCGATGCGGCCTGCTCGATTTCCGTCGCCGCGGCCTGTACCTGCTGGATCGTGCTCGGCTGTCCGCCCGAGTTATCGGTGATCATCCGGGTGACCTTGTGCGTGAGCGCGGGCAACTCGTCGATGATGTTGAAGAACTCGCCCTGCACGCGCTGCATGGTCAGGGCCATGCCGACCAGGATCGCGACCGTGACCAGGGTGGCGCCGATCGCACGCTTGACGTGCCAACGCTCCAGCCAGGCGACGATCGGGCTGAGCGTGTAGGCGATGAAAATGCCGAGCAACAAAGGCACGAAAAATTTCTGCGCCCACTGCAAGGCAAACACAAAGGCGACGGTCGCGATGATGCCGAGCGAAACGCCGCGCGCGTTCACGTGCACTGGCAGCCGCAAGCTGCCAGGCAACAATTCTTCCCCGTCGGGGACATTGGCTTGCACCGTCCCCTGGTCGAGGTCGGTGGCGGGAGTGGCCGGGGCGGCGCTGGCCTCGGGCTGGGCCGGGCTGGATTGGGCGAGCTGCATAAAAAACAAAAACCTGCTGGAAAACCGGGCCGCCCCGGCGGGACGCTTATTTCACCCGGATATCATTTTTGACAGATGTTACACCTTTGACGCTGCGCGCCACCTCGGCGGCGCGCTGGGCATCGGCCGGCTGCGCGACGAAGCCGGACAGCTGCACGTCGCCCTTGAACGTCTCGACGTTGATCTCGGTGGACTTCAGGGTCGGTTCGTTGAAGATCGCAGCCTTGACCTTGGTGGTGATGGCGGCGTCGTCGATGTACTCGCCGGTGCTCTCGCGGGTCGGGCTCGACGAGCAGCCGACCACGGTCAGGGCGAGCGAAGCGGTGAAGACCGCGGTAGCGAGGCGTTGGATCGTTTTCATTGATTGCTCCTTGTAGATTGACGTCAAAAACACAAACAAAACTGTCGCAGCTGTGCTGGACAGCGCTCGATCGTTCCGCGCCGGACACGGAACGAGACCGAACCGGTTGCAGGACCAGCGCCCGGCTCACCGCGGCGCGGTGTAGGCGGCCTTGGCCTGCGCCACGCACTGTTCCTTGGCCGCGCCGGCAAACGCGTCGCACTTTTCCAGCGCAACGTGGTACGCGGCCTTCTGCTTGTCTTCGCGCGCTTCGCTGCGCGCCTCGATGGTTTTCTTGTCGGCCCTGGCATCGGCCTCGGCCGCGATGCGCGTCGCCTTGGCCTGTTCCATGCACACGTCCTTGTCGTTGCCTGTGAGCCCTGCGCAGCGCGTCTTGTCACGGTCATAGTTGGCCGCCGCAATGCGCATGCGTGCCCGCGTGTAGGCCTTGAGCGTGTTCTCGTAGGCCGCGCGCGCCTCCTCCTCGGCCTGCACCTGGGCCGCCTTGGCTTCGGCCACGCACAGGTCGTGCGGATTGCCGGCGATGCTGCCGCATTGCGCCACGGCGTTCTTGTAATTGGTCGCGGCGGCCTGGCGCGCCTGTTCGTAAGCGTTCCTGGCGTCCGGCACGGCGCCGGCGCGGGCATGCCCGGCCCACAGGAGCGCGGCGCCGAGGAGCAACAGCATATGGGGCATCTTCATTGTCTTCTCCGTTGTGTCAGGACTGACAACGTTGTACCGCGCCTGCCGTTGCTGTTCTGTTCGGTGCCGAACACAGCTGGTCCGATGTCGCTGGTCACTGGCGCCCAGGCAGCGGAGGTGCGTCAACGCACAGATCGCTTGACGCGGTGTAGCTATTCTGTCCACACATTCATTTGCCCAGGAGACCAACATGAAAGGATCTCGCATCTTCGGCGCCACCGTGATCGCGGCAAGCGCCATCCTGACTGGCTGCGCCAGCAACAACACGCAGCCGTACAACAGCGGCTACAGCAGCGGCTACGGCTACAACAGCAACGCCTCGATGGGCTACGGCACGATCGAATCGATCCAGGTGGTGCAGGCATCGGGCAACACCAGCGGCGCCGGCGCCATCGTCGGCGGGCTGGTTGGCGCGCTGGCCGGCAACCAGGTTGGGAGCGGCGGCGGCCGCACGGCAGCCACCGTGGCCGGTGGCGTGGCTGGCGCCGCAATCGGCAACCGCGTCGAGTCCAACCGCAACGCCAACGGCGGCCAGGTGTACCAGATCAACGTGCGTATGGACAACGGCGAGTACCGCACCGTCACCCAGGACAGCGTCTATGACCTGAACGTCGGCAACCGCGTGCGCATCGTCGATGGCCGTGTGTACCGGTATTGAGTCCCTGCCTACTTGCTGTAAAGAACGGCGATGGGGACTATACTGTTGGTAATCCTGATACTCGCCCTGGTCGGCGCATTGCCGACCTGGAGCCACAGCCGGACTTGGGGCTACGGCCCCAGCGGCGTGGCTGGACTGCTGGTCGTGGTCCTGCTGGTGTTGCTGCTGACTGGGCGGTTATAGGACCAGGGGGGCGCATGTGCGCCCGCCTCACCTTTGATGGAGGTTCAAATGCGACCCATGGATGTGGCGCGCGCGGTGGCGCTCGCCGGTGCGCTTGGCGCTTTCGCGCTGGCGCAGGCACAGCAGATGGATGACAGCACGGTAGCACCCGCTGTTGCACAGAAGCAGAAGCAGGAAATCGCAAAAGGCGATCCGTCGCGCTGGTACACCCCGGCCGACGAGGTGCGCAACAAGGAAAAGGAAATCGGCGCAGCCTACGCCGAGGCCAAGGTGGCCTGCCGCGAGGCGCCCAAGGAGCAGCGCGCCGCCTGCCTGAAGGACGCGCGCACCACCTACGAGCAGGATATGGCCGACGCGCGCAAGCTGGCCGCGCCGTCCGCGCCTGGCAAGACCAAATAAGCCAGGCCTGATTGGCACACACGCAGTCGCAGGGTGGGCAGCTTGGCTGCCCACGCGTTCAAGGGGCGCTTGCTCGACGCCAAGGCCAGCGTCGGTACGACTTGCAATTGAACGCGTGGGTTGGGGGTGCCACGCCGGACAAGCCGCCCCCTACCCTAATCGGCCTGGCGCGCGCTGGCGTCGTGTCCTGGCGTCTCGTGCACCACCACCGCGGTATCGGCCGGCACCCCGCTCAGCCAGCCGGCGTGGCGCAGTGCACGTTGGGTATCCGCATAGCCCTGGTCCCAGCGCCACTCGATCGATCCCTTGGAAAAATTGATGTCCTTGGACGCCATGTGCCAGTCGTGCCCGGCGTAGCGTAGCCGTACGATATGCAGCACGCTGCCGCAGCCGAGCGCCAGCATGGCGCGCTCGTCCTCGCACGTGCGCAGTTCCGGCGGCAGCCGGTCGTATAGCTCGCGCAGCCGGCTTTGCAGCGCGTGCACGCGCGCGTAGTCGGCCAGGTGGCGCTCGGTGCGCGAGGCATAGGTCACGTCCTTCTGGCGGGTGCGCACTTCCTCGTAGGTCATCGGCGCCGCGCCCGCCGGGCTCCACAGGTCCACCATGAAGCACAGCGTGTCGCCCAGCGGCAACTCGTCGAGCACGGCCTCGAGCGGCGTGTTCGAATACAGGCCGCCGTCCCAGTACAGCTCGCCGTCGATGCGCACCGGCGGAAAACCCGGCGGCAGGCTGCCCGAGGCGCGCACGTGCTCGGGCCCGATGCGTTGGCGGCGGCTGTCGAAATGGACCAGCTGACCGCTGGTCACGTTGACCGCGCTGATGGTCAGCCGTGGCGCCGGCTCGGTATTCATGAAATCGAAATCGACCAGCTCGCGCAGCGTCGCCTCGAGCGGTTCGGTGTCGTAGAACGAGGCGTTCTCCGGCGCCACCGGCATGCCGAACGCGAACGCGCTGGCGCCGCGCGGCACGAAGAACCCCTCCACGCCGCGTACCACGGTTTCCATGGTATTGAGGCGAATGTGCGCGCGCCGCTGGTTGTCGCCGACCGCCTCCATGTCCACGCAATCGCTGTGGGCCACCCGCTCCCAGAAGCGCGTCAGTTGCGACAGGCAGCGGCTGCGCGCGTTGCCGGAAATGAGCGCGGCGTTGATGGCGCCGATCGAGGTGCCGGCAATCCAGTCGGGTACCAGCGCGTGTTCGTGCAGCGCCTGGTAGACGCCGGCCTGGTAGGCGCCCAGCGCCCCGCCGCCCTGCAGCACGAGCACCACGCGCAAGCCCTGCGGATTGAGCGAGTTTCTGGCCATTGCATCCCAAAAAAGACGGCGCCCAATCCGTGATTGCGACGCCGCTCAAGCCCCACCATATCTGTTGCGGCCGGACCGCTGTCCGGCCTGGCGCACGGGCCGGCTCAGTAGGCCAGCTCCTGCGCCCGTTTGCGCTGCAGGTACCAGGCGGCCACGCCCAGCAGGGTGGCGATGCCCAGCGCCGGCTTGCCGAGCCGCTTTTTGCGGATGAAGCCCAGCACCGTCAGCGCGTACGGCGCCAGCACCGACACGTTGGTGCCGGTCGGCTTGAGCAGCGCGTCGGCCCGCGTGCGCAGCGCCCAGGTCGCGTGGTCGACCACCGAGTGGAACATGACCTCGGGCCGCGCCCCGTGCTTGATCTGGGCCTTGGCATGCGCGATGCCGGCGCGGTAGTACTCGCCGTCGCGCAGCAGTTCGGCCTTGCGGACGTCCGGGCTCAGCTTGTCGTGCGAATGTGTGTGCATGTTCTCCCCTTGGTTCACAGCAGCATGTCACGGTCGTTGCGCAGCTCCTGCATGGTGGCCGGGAACGCCAGCTTGCCTTGCTTGAGCATGGCCATGCCCCAGAACACCAGCGCGGCCGTGAAGACCAGGAACACGACGAACATCAGCAGCAGGATCTTCCAGCCCAGCGCGTCCCACGCCAGCGCGACGATGGTCGCGGTGCCGTAGGCCAGCGCGAACCAGGTGAACATGACCGCCAGCGCAAAAATGGCCAGCAGCTCGATCACGTGGTTGCGCACCTCGCCCAGCTCGACCGCCGCCAGTTCGACACGCGACACCACCAGGCCGAACAGGTTGCGCAGCAGGTTCGATACGCCGCCCATCAGGCCAGGGGAGTGTACGACGGTTTCAGTGTCTTCCATGATCGGGTCCCCGGCGTCTCATTGTTGTTGGCGGCTGATGAGCATGCCCACGAGCAAACCCACACCTGCCGCGGCGACCACCGTGCGCCATGGGTTGTCCTTGACATAGACATCGGCCGTGTGCGCCAGTTCCTTGCCTTTTTCGATGGCTTGATCCTGGTAGCTGCCGGCCTTGCCCAGCGCCCGGTCGAGCATGTCCATGCCGCGTCCGCGCAATTCCTCGGCCTTTTCGCCGGTCAAGGCCGCCGCCGCCGACAGCAGCGCCTGGGCATCGCGCACCAGCGCTTTCATGTCGGTGCCGGCATCCTGCATGCCGGCGTTGAAGGATCGGGTGCTGCCGTTGCTGCGGATGGTGTCTAGCATGGTGAACTCCTGTTGTCTGGTGGGGGGGGTATCGATCGTGTTGCATTGCCGGCTTACATGGCCAGCAGGTCGCGCATGTCGTCGGCGTGCTCCTCTTCGACCGCCATGATTTCGACCAGCATGTCGCGCGTGGTCGGGTCCTTGTCGCCGATGACCTGGATCATCTGGCGGTACGACTCGATCGCCACACGCTCGGCGATCAGGTCGGCGCGCACCATGGCCTGGGCGTCGGCCGAGTCGTCGTACTCGGCGTGGCTGCGCGCCGACAGCGTGGCCGGATTGAAGTTGGGCGAGCCGTTGAGCTGCACGATGCGTTCGGCGATGCGGTCGGCGTGGTCCTGCTCCTGCTGCGCATGCTCGAGGAACTCGGCGCGCATCTGGGCGCTGTTGGGCCCCTGCACGGTGTAGTAGTGGCGCTTGTAGCGCAGGATGCACAACAGTTCGGTCGCCAGCGCGTCGTTGAGCATCGCAATGACCGCCTCGCGGTCGGCCTGGTAGCCCTCGGTGACGGCGCCGTCGTCGAGGTTGGCGGCGGCGCGGCGGATCGCCGCCACGTCGAAGCCATGTGCCAGGTTGCTTTTCGTTTCTTCCATGATGTTTCCTTTTGAAGATTGAGATAAGCGGGTCAGCGCATCGCCGCGCGCGGCGGGATGGACGCGCCCTCGTTCGACAGCACGATCTCGACGCGGCGGTTGCGCTGGCGGTTGGCGGCCGAGTCGTTCGGCGCCACCGGGAATGCCTCGCCATACGCGCGCATCGCGATGCGCTCGCGCGCCACGCCCATGCCGGCAAGGGCCGAGGCCACCGTGCTCGCGCGCCGTTCGGACAGCTCCTGGTTGTGGCTGGCCGTGCCGGTGCTGTCCGTGAAGCCTTCGACCAATACCGTGCGGTCAGGGTTCTGCGCCATCACGTCGGCCAGCTTGCGCAAGGTTGAAACCCCTTCCGGTTTCAGGCTGGCGCGGTCCAGGTCGAACAGCACGTCGCCGATCGTCACCACATAGCCGCGCTCGGTCTTGACGGCATGCAGCTCGACCAGCAGCGCCTCCAGCCGCGCGGCACGCTCGGCCAGCGCGGCGCTCTGGGCCTGCGCCTCGGCGGCCTGGTGGCGCGCACTCTCGGCCTGCTGCTGCGCGTTGGCGGCCTGAGCCTGGGCGTCGGCGGCCTGGCGCCGCGCGCGCTCGGCCTCGGCGGTGCGTGCCTGCAACTGCACCTCGGTGCGCTCCTGGCGCGCCTGCGCGATGCCGGCCTCGGCCGCCTTGGTCTTGGCCACTTCCTGGGCGGTCGCGATCTTCTGCTTGGCCAGGTAGGCCAGCCGGTCGATCTTGTCCAGGCTCTCGCGCTGGGCGGCGGCGGCGTTGGCCTTGTCGAGCGCGTCGGTGGCTTCCTTGAACTGCAGCGGCGCGTACTGCGCCACCTGCGGGTTGTTGCTTGCGGCCACAAAGTCGGCCCTGGCCTGGTCCAGCGTGGCGGTGGTGGTGGGCACGGTGCTGCAGGCCGCCAGCATCACGACGCTGGCGAACACGATCGATTTCAAAATGCGTGCATGCTTGTTCATGTTGTTCTCCCGGGCGCGCCGCACGGCGCGGATGTCGTTGTCGTTGCGCGCATCAGGCCACGCCCGGCGCCAGCGGCGCGGACCGGCCCGTGCGCGCTGGTCATTGCTGGTTGGCGCGGTCCACTTCCTGGCGCAGCGCGCGCAGGTCGGCGTCCAGCGCGCTGGCGGCGGCCGTAGCCTTGGCCGAGGTGGCCTTGCTCTGGGCCAGCTTGGCGTCGGCCTCGGCCTGCACCGCCAGCTCGCGCGCCAGCTTGTAGTCCTTGGCCTGCAGCGCCTGGTTAGCCTTGAGCATCTTCTCGCGCGCCATCGTGATCTCGTCCGGCGCCAGCTCGGCCGCGCCGGCCTGCACCGCGTTCTCGACCGCGTTCTTCGACACCGCCACGTCCGCCGCCGCCGGCGCCTTCTGCAGGCTGGAGCAGGCTGCAAGCAGCGCCAGCACGGCCGCGCCGGCGAGCAGTTTCATGGATTCTTTTGCGACCATCGTCATCTCCTGGAATGAGGGATTGTTATTGGTAACGTTATAAGCCGATTGGCGGACGAGATCGGTTCGCTGGCGCACATTGCCCCGCCCGCTTGTGCGACGCCCCGCGCACGGTGCGCTGGCGCACATCATGACTCATGCCTTTCCGATAATCTCGCTGTCACGACAGTTCCCACCTAAAAGGATCGTGTCATGACCGACACCAGCGAGAAGCCAGCGACCACGCGCCGCATGTCGCGCGGCACAAAAATCGTGCTGGGCGTGCTTGGGGTACTGGTCGCCATCCCCGTCATCGCCATCATCTTCATTCTCACCTTCGATTGGAACCAGGCCAAGCCCTGGATCAACGCCAAGGTGAGCGACGCGATCGAGCGCCCGTTCGCCATCCGCGGCAATCTTGCCGTGCATTGGGAGCAGCCGGCGCGCGCGATGGCGCCGGGCGAGCGCACCTGGCGCGACTGGATTCCCTGGCCGCACCTGTACGCCGATGACGTTCATGTCGGCAACCCTGCCGGCATGCCCGAGCGCGACATGGCCAAGGTGCGCCAGTTCTCGTTCTCGCTCAATCCCTTCGCCCTGCTCGGCCACACGATTTCGATTCCCGTGCTGCGCTTCGATTCGCCAAGCGTGGACCTGCTGCGCGTCGATCCCACGCACAACAACTGGACCTTCAAGCACGAACAGCAACCATCGAAGTGGAGGCTCGACCTGCAGCGCATCGTGCTGTCCAGGGGCGTGGTGCACGTGCTCGATGCGGTCACCAAAACCGATGTGACGGCCGACATCGAAACGCTGGCGGACAACCCGACTTACGGCATCGGCTGGACCCTGCGCGGCAGCTACAACGGCGCGCCGGTGGGCGGCGGCGGCAAGGCTGGCGCCGTGCTCACGCTGCGCGAAGAGGATGTGCGCTACCCGGTCCAGGCCGACATGCACTCGGGCGCCATGCGCATCGCGGTCGAGGGCACGATCACGCGTCCGATACAGTTGTCCGGGCTCGACCTGCGCCTGAAGCTGGCCGGGCCGAGCATGGCGCGGCTGTACAACTTCACCCACCTGCTGTTGCCCGAAACGCCGGCGTTCAGCACCGAGGGTCACCTGATCGGCAAGATCGGCGGCGACGACGCGCGCTGGACCTACGAAAACTTCAAGGGCAAGGTCGGCTCGAGCGATATTGCCGGCCGGCTTGAATTCCGGCCCGACAAGCCGCGCGGCAAGCTGTCCGGCAACGTGGTCTCGCACCAGTTGCTGTTCACCGACCTGGGCCCGCTGATCGGCGCCGACTCCAACGCCAGCAAGAAGGCGCGCGGCGTCGACGTGGTGCAGCCGGAGGGCAAGGTGCTGCCGGTCGAGAAATTCAGGACCGAACGCTGGAAGACGCTCGATGCCGACGTGCGCTTTGCGGCCGACCGCATCGTACGCAAGAAAGAGCTGCCGATCACCAAGCTGTCCACCCACCTGGTCATGAAGGACGGCGTGCTCACGCTCGACCCGCTCGACTTTGGGCTGGCCGGCGGCACGCTGCGCAACCATATCAAGCTCGATGGCAGCAGCGGCAAGACCATCAAGGCCACCGCCCAGGTCGAGGCGCGCCACATCCAGATCAAGCAGCTGTTCCCTGCCATCCAGAAGGTGCAACAGGCGACCATCGGCCAGATCAATGGCGACGCCAAGCTCACCGCCGTGGGCGAGTCGGTGGCCGGCATGCTGGCCGACTCCAACGGCGAAATCAACGCGCTGGTGCAGGAAGGCACGGTGAGCAAGCTGCTGGTGGAGGAGATGGGCCTGAACGTGGGCAGCATCATCATTGACAAGCTGTTCGGCGACAAGCAGGTGCAGCTCAACTGCGTGGCCACCGAGCTGGACGTAGTCAACGGCGTGGCCAAGACCCAGCTGTTCGTGGCCGACACGGACGACGCCCGCATCGTGGTCGGCGGCGCGGTCAACCTGGCCACCGAGCAGATGAACCTGCGGCTGGACCAGCAGACCAAGGGCCTGCACCTGCTGTCGCTGCGCGCGCCGATCTATCTGCGCGGCACCTTCCACCAGCCGGACGTGTCGGTGGACAAGAAGGTGCTCGCCCTGCGCGCCGGCGGCGCCCTGGCGCTGGGCGCGATTGCCGCCCCGGCCGCGCTGGTGCCGCTAATCAACACGGGCGGTGGCAAGGACAGCAATTGCGGCAAGCTGCTGGCGCAGGCGAGCGCCAAGCCGACCGCGCCGCCGCCGGGCAAGACCAAGACGCATTGAGCCAGATCGCGCAGGGTGAGCCAGCGAACAGACGGGAGCGCAAGCGGGCTCTACTCTGTAGCTGAGGTGGCGCGGGGCGCCATCGGGAGAACGCAATGATGGGCGTTACCTGGTTCCGGCCGGTATGCCTGAGTGATTACCCACCGAAAAGGAGATCAATCATGAAAACCATCAAGCAAGTGGTAGTGTGTGCATCGCTGGCAACCGCGGCCCTGGGCCTGACCGGCTGCGCCGGCATGTCGCAGCAGGACCGTAACACCGCCATTGGCGCGGGCGCTGGCGCCGTGGTCGGCGGCGCGCTTACCGGCGGCAGCGCGGCCGGCACCGTCGGCGGCGCTGCCGTGGGCGGCGTGATCGGCAACCAGGTCAAATCGACCCACTAAGCCGAAAACCACGTTGGACGAGAACGCCCCGCCAGTCGGGGCGTTTCCGCAGGGAGGGCAGGTCCCCTGCCCACGCGTTCATCGAATGCGGGCATTGCCTGGACGAGTGAGCAGGAACCCTGCCCACCCTACCGATTACACCAGCAACACCGGCTCCAGCGCCACCTCGCCCGCTTCCTTGACGATCTCGTAGCAGGTGCATGCCGCAGCCGCCAGCCCGTCCGGATCGAGGATCTCGATATTGCCCCGGCTGTAGATGATGAGCCCCTGCTGCTGCAGCGCGCTCGCCGCCTTGGTCACGCCGACCCGGCGCACGCCCAGCGCGTGGGCCAGGAACTCGTGGGTGAGATGGAATTTGTCCGACTGCAGACGGTCGCGCGTGACCAGCAGCGAGCGCGCCAGCCGCGCTTCGAGAACGTGGAAACGGCTGCACACGGCAATCTGGATCGCCTGCACCAACAGGGTGTCGGTGTAGCGCGCCAGCACCCGCTGCAGCGCCGGGCTGCCGGCGAACGCCTCGCGCAGGGCGTCGCTCTCCATCCGGCTGGCGCTGCCCGCGCGCTGCACCAGCGCGCGCACCTGGGTGGTCTCGTGTCCCAGCGCCACCGTCGCGCCGAGCATGCCCTCGCGCCCCACCAGTCCCACTTCCAGCGTCATCCGCCCCTCGGCCACGGCCTGCAGGGAAATCAGGCAATCGTGGGGGAAATAGACGTGGCGGATCGGGTCGCCCGGCTCGGACAGCACCTCGCCGGCCTCGACCCGAACCGGATCGAGCAGGGACAGCACGTGCGCCAGCTCCTCGGGCGGCAATGCGGACAGCAGCAGGTTGGCGTTGTGCTCTGCGATCCGGCGCGGTGCCGCAGACTTCATCGGACCTTTACGGTTGGATTGCATCTGTTCGGGCCTTTGGCTGACCGGCGACAAGCGCCGCGGATACATTTGCAAACAATTTCAGCCAGCGTAAAGGGGGTGGTGCCTGAAGTATGTACGGTGACGCACGGACGCTGAGCTTGTGCCTGTTGACAATGGGACTCTCGAACAGGCGATCCCAAGCCCGCAACCAACAGGAAAGGACACATCATGGAGACGCACCCGATCCCGTCCGCGCGCAACGCCGGCCACCATCCGCTGATGATCCTGGCAGCCGTCGCCGTTGTGCTGTTCTGCCTGGTCGGCACCGCCGCCGTGCTCGGCTGGCTTCCCTCCTCGATCGGCAGCAACAGCGCCAGCCGGCAGCTGAGCGACGCCGACCGCATGGCACTGTCCGCCGGCATGCAGCAGACGCCGCCCACCGCCGCACCGCTACCACCGCAGCCGCTGCAAGCGGCGCCGGCGCCCCAGCTGTCCCAGCAGTACGCGCCGCAGCCGGCCTACCCGGCCCCGCAATATGCGCCGCAGCCGGCCACCACGGTGCCGCCGCCGATGCCGGCCGCCGCGCCGCCGGTACCGGTGCCGGACACCGCCCCTGCCCGCGCCCACGGCAAGCCGGCGCGCGTGGCAGCGGTGGAGGCTGAACGTGGCTGGTGCGCCAGCTGCGGCAATATCGAATCGATCCGCACCATCACCACCCGCGCCCGCGGCTCGGGCCTGGGCGCGGCCGGCGGCGCCATCCTCGGCGGCCTGCTGGGCAACCAGGTGGGCAGCGGCAATGGCCGCCAGCTGGCCACGGTGGCCGGCGCGGTCGGCGGCGCGGTGGTCGGCAACCAGGTCGAGGGCAACATGCACGCCAGCCAAACCTATGAAATCCGGGTGCGCCTGGACGACGGCACGCTGCGCACCTTCCACCAGAGCAGCCCGCCCGCTTGGCACACCGGCGAGCGCGTGCGCATCGTCAAGGGTCGCCTGCGGCCCGCCTGAGCGCACCAGCCTGGCCTCGCCGGGACCGGCCTTGTGGCCCGTCCCGGCTTTTCTTTTTCGCAATGTGCGTCACCGCACGGAAGCGCCGGTGCCCCCGGCCCAGAATTGTTGCACTGGAACAGCATACGGTGCAGCGACATCAACCAACCGCAAGGGGACGAGGCATGAACACCATGACGTGGGTCGGCATCATCGTTTGGGGAATGATCATCACCGGTTTTGGTCTCGCCTCGGCGGGCACGCCCAACGGCATCGAGCCGGATATGCAGGCACACGATGTGGTGTTCCTGGTCAGCGGCGGCCTGCTGACCGTGCTGATCGGCGTGGCGGGCGTCATGGGCCTGATGGGCTGGATTCCGGGCCTGCGCAAGAGCGAATCTGCCGCCTAACGTACGGCAGCGAACGGAGTGTGAACGCGGCGGTCTGCATACTTGAAGCCAAGCCGCGTTAGCGGCCCCATCCAAGGAGGACCAATCATGCTCTATACCATCGCAGTCATACTCATCATCCTGTGGCTGCTCGGCCTGGTGACGTCGTACACGGTCGGCGGTTTCATCCACATCCTGCTGGTAGTGGCCATCATCATGATCCTGGTGCGCCTGATCAGCGGACGCGGCATATAGCAGAAGTCGAGCCGCGTTTGAAGACCGGTCCGTTTCGCGGTTGCGCCTGGAAGGTGTGACGGCGAAACGGATCGCTTTTTCATTCGACGCACCCCATGGATGCCGACCCGGTCCGCATCGCCGGCCACGAGCTGCTGGCTGACGACTATTACCCGTTGAAGAAGGTCACGTACGACCAGCGCCGTCGCGACGGCAGCTGGCAGCGCGAGACGCGCGAAGTGTACGACAGTGCCAGCGGCGCCGCCGCGCTGCTGTACGACCTGGCGCGCCGCACCGTGGTGCTCACGCGCCAGTTCCGCATCGGCGCGCGCCTGGCCGGCCACGACGGCTACCTGATCGAAGTGCCAGCCGGCGTCCTTGACGGCAAAAGCCCGGACGAGCGCGTACGCGCCGAGCTGCTGGAGGAGACCGGCTACCGCATCGAGCGCGTCGACAAGGTAATGGAACTGTTTGCCAGCCCCGGCTCGCTGACCGAACGCGTGCACTGCTTTGTCGCCCCCTACGACCCGGCCATGCGCGAGCACGCCGGCGGCGGCAGGCGCGACGAAGGCGAGGACATCGAAGTGATCGAGCTCTCGTTCGAGGACGCGCTGGCGCGGGTGGCAAGTGGCGAGATCGTGGATGCCAAGACTGTCGTGCTTTTGCAATACCTGCAGCTGCACCTGGCTTGACGTGCGCCGTGCCGCGCGCGCCACGCTAACCGGGATCAAGACCTGGTCCTTTTCGCTGCGCAATAGTGTTCCTTCATCCGGGCAATAATTCTGAGGAGCACACTTATGCATGGCTCATTCGATACGAGGGCGCTGGGGCCGGCCGCCAGCGCCAACGCCCTGTGGAACCCGACGGTTGCCGCGCTCTGGAGCATCGTCTTCACGCCCGCCTTCGGCGCCTGGCTCCTGATGCGCAACTGGGAAGCGCTGGGCGACGCCCGACAGGCGCTGGGGGCGCGCAAATGGTTCGCGTTCAGCATCGGCCTGCTTGCGGTGCGCCTGCTGTCCTCTGCCGTCAACGCGCGCGTCAACGGCCAGTCGAACCTGATGCACTGGGCCGGCTGGATGCTCCTGCTGGCCTGGTGGATTGGCGCCGCAGCCCCGCAAGCGCGCCTGTTGCACAGCCGATTTGGCGCCGACTACCCGCGCCATGGCTGGGACTATGCCTTGCTGCTGGCCGTGTTCGCCGGCACCGCCTACTGGATCCTGTCGGCCGGTTTCACCTGGCTGCTGGTGGCGCTGACCTGATTACCCCACCGGTGGTGCTGGATATTCCGGACGTAACCAGTGACAATATGGCACCTCGACTCAGGGAGACCGAACAATGAAATCGCATCGCTGCGCGCTTGCTGCGCTCGTGATCGGCGCGGCAGCCGCCCTGCCCGCTTCCGCCCAGAGCATCAAGCCGGGCCTGTGGGAAATGACCAGCAACATGGGCGGCCAGGCCGGCAACGCCATGGCCGAGCTGCAAAAACAGATGGCCGACATGGACCCGCAAGAGCGCAAGACAATGCAGCAGATGATGGCCAGGCAAGGCGTGCAGATGAGCGCCGGCGCGGGCGGCGGCATGGTCACCAAGATGTGCATTTCGCCGGAGATGGCCAAGCGCGGCGACGGCCTGATGCAGCAAAAAGGCGACTGCAGCTACAAGAACACGCCGATGGGCGCGGGCAAGTTCAAGTACACCTTCAGCTGCGCCAACCCGAAGACCACCGGCGAAGGCGAAGTGAGCTTTACCGGCGACACCGCATACAAGGCGAAGATGAAGGTCGTCTCCGGCCGCGAGACGATGACGATGGATGCCAGCGGCAAATGGCTGGGCGCCGATTGCGGTGCGATCAAGCCGCTGGCGGTGTCCAGGGCCAAATAACGTCGTTCCGGCGCAGGCCGGAACCCATACTGAGCGCCCGAAGCCGCAGCGGACAACCCGCCGATATCGTCACCGGAGCCTCAGCATGGGTCCCGCCGTTCGCCGGGACGACGCGCTAGCAGTTTTCAACAAACGCCAGGTACAGCTCGCGCGCTTGGCGCGCCACCGGCCCCGCCTCCAGCGTGCGGCCTTCGTAGCGGGTGCACGGCGTCACCTTGCCGTAATTGCCGGTACTGAAAATCTCGCGCGCCGTGTCCAGCTCTTCCGGCTTGACCGTGCGCTCTTCCACCTGTACCCCCGCCTCGCCCAGCAGCGCGATCACGCGTGCGCGGGTGATGCCGGCCAGGAAAGTGCCGTTGTCCACCGGCGTCACCACCTTGCCGTCCTGCGTCACCAGGAACAGATTGGACGACGCGAACTCGGCCACGTTGCCGGCCGCATCGAGCATGATCGCCTGGTCGAACCCGCGCGCCTTCGCTTCACGCATTGCACGAGTCGAGTTGGCATACAGCGCCGACGCCTTGGCATCGGTTGGCGCCATGCTCGGCTCCGGACGGCGCAGCGTGGACAGGCAGGCCGAGAACCCGGTGAACGCCGGCAGCGGCGCATCGAACAGGGTCAGGGCAAAGCCGGTCTTCTCCGGTTCCGGAATCAGGAAGCCTGCGGCGGCAAACACCAGCGGACGGATGTACAGCTCGGCGTTGGCGGGGAACCTGGCCACGCCATCGCGCACCAGCGCCTCCATCTCGTCCACCGTCAACGGGCAGCGCAGGCCCAGCTTGTCGGCCGAGCGCACCACGCGCTCCAGGTGCGGCCGCAAATCCGGCAGCCGCCCGCCCATCGCGCGCGCGCCATCGAACACCGACGAGCCCAGCCACACGCTGTGGTCCATCGCGCCGTACAGGGGGACGTTCCCCTCGTTCCATTGTCCGTTGAAGTAAGTCAGGTACATGCATTCCCCCAGTGTTCGACAAGCGTTAAAGTGTACCGCAGATACGCGACGGTTTCCGGGCGCCTATTGCTGAGTCTGTACGCTGGCGTACAAAGTTCCGGCGGCGCCCCGCGTACACTGTGCTTTTCGGCTTGGACCGGGTGCAATGCTCTCCATCCTCGAACGTATCGACCCGCACAGCGACCGCATCGACCTGCTGGTCGAGCTGGCCGACTGTCTGCGTCCGCCGCGCCCGAGCCTGCACGAGCAGGCGCGCCAGCGCGTGCGCACGCTCACCCAGCTACTGAAGGGAAATCCCGACCAGGCGGCGCGGCTGCGCGCCTACCTCACCACCCTGCTGGAGCGGCGCCGTCACACCAGCCTGTACAGCGAGGTCGGGGTGCTGTCGAATGACGGCTTCTTTACCGAGCTCAAGCGCCGCATCGCCTATCGCTTCCTGCCGCCGGCACTGGACGATCGCTACCTGTCCGACTCGCTCGAGGAAGTGCTGCGCTACGACACCGACTACCGCTGGATCCGCGCCGTGCCCAACGCCGACTGGCTGGCCCTGTTCGACGTGATCGCCGAGGCCGCCCCGCCTGAAGGCGGCGAGCCGGGCCGCGCGCGCTACGTGACCATCATGGGCCTGCTGGACGCGATCCGCACCCTGTCCTGCCGCGTCTGCGCGCTGGGGCTGGAGCCGCGCCTGGTGCATGCCTACCGCGAAATCGAGGATTTGCACTCGCCCTTCCTGATGCAAAACATCGAGGTCAACCAGTACCTCGACGAATACGGCCGCTACCTCGACGAGACCGGCGAGCAACCCGAGAACGCGCGCCCGGTGCTGGTCATGCTGGACCAGTGCGAGGAAGTGGTGTCCAGGGTGCGCAAGAGCGCGCTGTCGGGCGGGACCAGCATCGCGCTGACCTACCTGCTCGTCGCGCTCACCCAGAGCATCGACCGGCTCAGGAAGCTCCTGTTCCTCGTGGACGTGAGCGGCCAGCTGCCCAGCGCGCCGACGGTGGACATCGAGGCGGTCGCCAACGACGCCACCCCGCCATGGGCGCCGCCGGCCAGCCCGCGCCGCGCGGCCGCGATCGCGCTCGCACATGAGCTGATCGAGGCGCACACCACCAAGTACCACGTTACCGGGCTGGTGGCCGACAACATCGACCTGCTGGCGCGCAACGTGACGGAAAACGCCAGCCGCACCGGCGAACACTACATCGCCGAGCGCCGCGCCGACCTGCGCGGCATGTTCCGTTCCTCCGCCGGGGCGGGCTTCGTGGTCGGCTTCATGACGATGTTCAAGATCCTGCTGTCCTACCTGAAGGCGGCGCCGCTGGTCGAGGCGGTGCTGTATTCGCTCAATTACTCGCTCGGCTTCATGCTGGTGCACGTGCTGCACTGGACCATTGCTACCAAGCAGCCGGCCATGACCGCCCAGCGCATCGCGGCCGAGCTGCACAGCACGGATGGGCGCCGCATCGACGTCGATTGCCTGGCCGAGCTCATCAACAAGGTGTTCCGCACCCAGCTGGTGGCAGTGCTCGGCAACATCGTGACCTGCTTCCCCACCGCCTTCGTGCTGGCGCTCGGCTACCCCTACCTGACCGGCCACGAACTGGTGACGTCCGAGAAGGCGCAGCACCTGATTGCGGAAATCGACCCGATCCATTCGCCGGCCCTGCTCTATGCGGCCACGGCGGGCGTGTGGCTGTTCGTCTCGGGCCTGATCTCGGGCTACTACGACAACAAGGCGCTGTACACCCGCATGGGCCAGCGCGTGCGCCAGCTGCACCTGCTGCGCCGGCTGCTCGGGCCGCAGCGCCTGGCGCGCCTGGCCGGCTACCTGGAAGACAACCTCGGCGGCCTGATGGGCAACTTCTACTTCGGTGTGCTGATGGGCTTTACCGCCACCATCGGCTACCTGGTCGGCTTGCCGCTGGACGTACGCCACGTCACCTTTTCGTCCGCAAACTTCGCCATTGCGTTGGTCGGACTCGACTTCGACGTGGACCCGCAGACCGCCGCCCTCACCGTTGCAGGCGCCCTGCTGATCGGGGTGGTGAACCTGGTGGTGAGCTTTGGCCTGGCGCTGTGGGTGGCGCTGCGCGCCCGCAAGATCCGGTTCCGCCATGGGCTGCGCCTGCTGCGCGCGTTGGGCCGGCGCCTGCGTACCGCGCCGATCGTCTTCCTGATCGGCCCCAGCGACGCCGACCTGGCGCAAGCGGACCACACGAAAGGAAGAAAATGATCCCGGAACGCTGGGTCAGGTGGCTGGCAACGCTGATGCTTGGCCTCGTTGTCATATCCTGCAAGACATTGCCCGATGCCAGCGCCCTGCCCGAACAGGCTCGCAAGGCGTCCCCGACCATCGCCACGCCCGATGGCAACATGCCCCCGCAGCAGGCCGCGCAACTGCTTCAGCAGCGCTGGGCCAACGCCGGCACCGACCTCAAGATGCTGGCGGTGCTGGAGGAACAGGCCACCGGCGTGCCGCTCATCGCCGGCAACCGGGTCACCTTGCTGTTCGACGGCCCGGCCACGATGCGCGAGATGATGGCCGCGGTGCGCGCCGCGACCAATTCGATCAACCTCGAAACCTACATCTTCGACCAGGACCCGATCGGCCTGCAGTTCGCCGACCTGCTGATCGACAAGCGCCGCCAGGGCGTGGTGGTGAACGTGATGTACGACGCGGTCGGCACGCTGGGCACCCCGCAGGCCTTCTTCGACCGCATGAAGGCGGCCGGGATCACCATGCTGGCCTTCAACCCGGTCAACCCGACGCAGCGTCCCGGCAAGTGGGAGCTCAATAACCGCGACCACCGCAAGGTGCTGGTGGTGGACGGCAAGGTTGCCTTCACGGGCGGCATCAACATCAGCAGCACCTATGCCAACAGCTCGTTCTTCCGCTCGCGCCAGAAACCGAGCCAGGCCGGCCACCAGAAAGTGGGCTGGCGCGACACCCACATCAAGATCGAAGGCCCGGCAGTGGCCACGCTGCAATGGGCCTTCATCAACAACTGGGTGCGCCAGGCCGGCGGCGAGCTGCCGCGCGCCAACTACTTCCCGCTCCTGCAGGCGGCGGGCGACAAGATCGTGCGCGTGCTGGCGACCGAACCGGACCACGATTCGTCGATCTACAAGTCGCTGCTGTTGGCGCTTGGCGAAGCGAAGAAATCGATCCACATCACCCAGGCCTACTTTGTGCCGGACCAGCAGGTGATCGACGCGCTGTGCGCGGCCGCGCGGCGCGGCGTGGACGTGAAACTGGTGCTGCCGGGCGTGTCCGACCACAGCCTGGTGTTCCATGCCGGGCAGGCGTTTTACGATGAGCTGCTGGAGAGCGGCGTGAAGATCTATCAGCTGCAGGTGGCCGTGCTGCATGCCAAGACGGCGGTGATCGACAGCGCCTGGTCCACCATCGGCTCGGCCAACATCGACCGGCGCAGCTTCATCCACAACTATGAGCTGAACGTGGTGGTGATGGACCCGGCGTTCGGGCGCGACATGGAGAGCGCTTTCAACGAGGACCTGCGCGACTCGAAGGAGGTGACGCTCGCGCAGTGGCGCAAGCGGCCGCTCAAGGACCGGTTCATGGAAATGATCGGACGGATGGCGGAGTACTGGATCTAGAACCCTGACCACACCGCCCAGGATATCGATCGACGAATCTTTGCCATCAAGTCAAGCTCAGGTCACTAGCGAACGTCCTGATCAGGAAGAAGGTGACGAGTCCCATGGCAAGGAGCGATAGCACGAAGACTGCGGCCACCATGCCGCTGGCGCGTAACACTGCGCGCTTCTCCGACGCCTTCTTCCCTTGATCGTAATGCCACTTGATGGCGAAGAACATGCCCGTGCCTAACACGAGAATCTTGAACGTCAGGAGGGCTACAGGAATCCAATCCATGATTTTGAGTCTTTCCGGGCTAGTACTTGACACTATCGATCTTGGGAGCACCGTCCGAAGTCCGCGATATGTCTATGGCTTGGTGCAGACGTGTTGCTGCACACTCTGAGTCATTCTACTTAAAAGAAATTTCCATACATTTAGACAAAATGTCCCAGTTGCAAACGATGCAAGATTAAAATCCGCCAATCCGGTTGCCGTGACTGGCCGTGTGCGGCGGCGGCTCCAAATCGCCGCGGTCTTTTCTGTTAAATGAATCCAGAGACAGTCGGAGCACGCGAAGGCCTGCTCCGGGTGGGCTACGACCCCAGCCAAACGACCTTTACCGGCCAGGAGCGGCCACTACATTACGACGCTTGCCATATTATCTCTATATATGTAGACTTATGACATGGCACGTATCAGACCCCCGTCTCCTCAAACCCGGAAGCTTCTCGCTACCCTGCTAGCCCAACGTACTCGGTGGCAGCACGGATATGACCTGTCTGAGCAGACCAGTCTCAGTTCGGGAACGCTCTATCCCATCCTTATGCGGTTGAGCGATAGAGGTATGCTTGAGTCGAAGTGGGAGCCATCCGAGCATGAGGGGCGACCGCCCAGGAAGCTGTATCGTCTCACCGCTGAAGGGGCCACGTACGCGACCGAGCATGCGGGACATGAATGCATCAGCCCTGGACTCCTGTCGTCAGGTCACGCGTGATGTCTAAAAAGTTTAATGGGCTAATCAGCTCTATCATCGTCGTTCGGCTGGTGATTTGGATAATGCCGCCGCATCGTACGGGCTGGGCACACGAAATACTCAACGAGCTCGCTTACATTGAAACGCGTCGGGCGGCGGCTCGATGGATTATCGGAAGTACGCTGCTCGCCATCAGAGAACGAGTCACCTACCAACTGGAGCATGCATTTATGAACATCAGGATCATCAGAACCTCGCTCATCCTTGTTGCTATCGCAGTCAGTGTTGTCGCGGGCACGTATGCCATTCAAAAACCATATCAGCAGGAACGAATTAAGTTCACTCTCCATCGATTACTGGATGCCAAGCAAGCATAAGTGAGCAAGGACGGCTAGGTCGGCTTCGGGTCGGTTGCGGTCACTCGGCAAGGACCGCTACCGCACAGTAGCGGGCCAACCGGCCAGGCACCGTCCCGACCGCTAAATGCCCGCCGCGTACAGCCCGTCATTGTGCTCCGTCCACACATTGCCGCTGCGGAGGAACTTCTCCGTGCTCATCAGCTCGAACTTGCCGCCGACCACGTCCCACCCGTAGCGATCCACCTCCACCCGCTCGTGCTCCACCCGTAGCACGTTGAACGAATTGACCTCGCCCCGCCCGCGCGTCGAGGTGGCGGTACCGGCTTGTACAACCAGCGCGGCGTAGTCGCCCATCTGGTAGCGCTCGGCCGTGCTGCCGGCATGGCTTGCGTGCAGGTGCCCCGCCATCAGCACATCCACGCCGGACTGCGCGAACGCCTGCATCGCCATGCCCGCGCGCCCGACGATGTCCTTCTCGTCGCCATGCTCGGGCAGGTCGAACGGATGGTGCGTCACCACGATGCGCGTCACCCTGGGGTCCAGCCCGGCCAGCTGCGCGCGGATCTGCGCCACCTGTTCCTCGTTTACGCGGCCGTCCTTGAAGGTGAGCGAGCGCGCCGTGTTCACGCCCAGCACCGCGATCTCGTCGTCGATGTACACCGGCGCCAAATCTTCTGTGATGTAGCGCTTGTAGCGCTTGAGTGGCTCGACGAAACGGCGGAACACATTGTAGAGCGAGATATCGTGGTTGCCGGGCACGATGATCTGCGGCCCGGGCAGCGTGTCGAGCCAGGCGCGCGCCTGCTCGAATTGCTCGCTCTTGGCGCGCTGTGTCAGGTCGCCGGACACCACCACCACGTCCGGCGCGATGCGGTGCACGAAGTCGCGCAGCGGGTCGAGCAGCGCCGCATCGACGCGGCCAAAATGCAGGTCAGACAGATGAACCAGGGTGCGCATGGTGTCTCCTCATTCGGGCACGATGACGGTCAGCGCGCCGGGCCGCACCCGGTAGCGCAAGGGGCTGTCCATGATGGTCACTTCGCCGTCGGTCGCCACGCGGATACGCGGCCGCAGCGTGGTCACCTCCATCTCGGCGGCGAGCAGCACGTCGAAGTCGCGTTCCTGCGCAAGCCTGCCCATCAGCGCGCGCAGCGCGAAGCGCAGCAACCCAAGCCGGCCGGGGCGCTGCGCCACGTACAGGCTCAGCACGCCCTGATCCAGGCGTGCGCGCGCGCCGATGGAAAAGCCCTGCATCGTGTACTGGTTATTGCCGATAAAGACAAAGGGCGTGCGGCGCGCGAGGCGCTGGCCTTCGACGACCAGCCGCACGGACAGGAAAGGATAGCGCCGCAGTGCGGCCAGGCTCGCCCACGCCGCAGCCAGCCATTTGCCGCGGCCCAGGCGCCGTTGCTGCTTCTCGCGGTCATGCACGATGTCCGGGTACAGGCCGAGACTGGAATTGTTCAGGAAGATGCGCCCGTTGACTTCGCCCACGTCCACCTGCCTGGGCCGGCCGGTGGCCAGCGCGCGCACCGCCTGGTCCAGCGCGAGCGGCATGCCAAGATCCTTGGCGAAATGGTTGAGCGTTCCCAGCGGCAGCACGCCGAATGGCCGGCCAGTGCCGACCAGCACCGAGGCCACCGCGTTGATCGTCCCGTCGCCTCCACCACCGACGACGAGCTCGGCATCGCTTCGGGCTGCCTTGCGCGCGGCATCGATGATGGCGGCGCCGCCGTCTGCCAGCGTGACTCCCGCCTCGATGCCGGCCGCGCCAAACTGCTCGCGCAGGGTGCGCGCCGTGTCCTGGTCATGGCCGCTGCCGGCGCTGCCATTGACGATGACGGCGGCCTTCCTCATGCGCTCTCCCGGCCCGCCCGGTGCCGCCGCAAGCTCGAGCCGCCGCTCACGCAGATCGCCAGCCACGCGCAGCCCTCCGCCACAGCGGCGAGCACATCGGACAGGTAATGCACGCCCAGGTACATGCGCGACAGCGCGACCAGCGCCACCGCCAGCGTTGCCGCGGCGACGATCAGCGGGACATGCCAGCGCTGGTGGGTGCGGGTGATGAGATAGCAGGCTAGCATGCCGTACAACACGGTGGCGCTGGCCGTGTGCCCGCTGGGAAAGCTGTAGGTCGAGAGCGTGAGCAGCGGATCGTCGAAGTGCGGCCGTGCGCGCTGGAAGATGTGCTTGAGCCCAACGTTCAGCAGCATGCCTCCGGTTACCGCCAGCAGCGCGGTCAGCATCCAGTCGTAGGCCCGCTTGCGGTACAGCCAGCCGGTGAACACGGCAAGCATCGCAATGATCCCCCACGCGCTGTGCATCCAGGTGATCGCGAGCATGAACCGCGTGAAGCCGACAGTCGCATTGACATGGAACCAGTGTGCGAGCGTACGGTCCAGCACGGTAACCGTGCCGCCCTCCATGACGGCGTCCGCAATGTCGGAAAACACCCAAGCTGCCGCGAGCATCAGCAACAGCCCTACTGTCAGGTGCAGGCCGAGGGCGCCATCCGGTGACAGCCGGGCCTGGAGGAATCGCTGGAGTGGGAAGGTTCGTGCGCGCATGCGGTGGACGTTGGGGCTGTTGGCGAAAAAACCACAACATTTTATCCGAACTGTCTTTTTGTACAGTACCTGTGGATTTATACAGTAGTTGTGTTATTCTTTCCTCACCTGATCAACACTACTTGAAAAAAGGAAACCGACATGACCACCCTCAACAGCTCTTTCGGCATGCAATACGCACCGACCCCGTTCCTGCTGCGCCTGGGCCGGCGCGAGCTTCTGGTCACGCGCGACTTCCGCAAGCGCTTCTACCCGGTCAACCCGCTCATCGAGTGCGACACCGGCGTGGAACCTGGCCATGTCGAGATCCTGCTGTTCGGCCGCTGGCTGCTCATCTTGTCCAAGGCGCAGTAAAAAGCGCATATCCATATCGGAATTCATTCGTGTTCTTCCGAACGGGGCGGCAGTACTCTGCAGTCATCCCGTTACCGAAAGAGCACCATGTTTATCCGAAAAGCACTTCATTCGCTGGCCGCGCTTGCGCTGCTGGCAGGTTCACCGGCCTTCGCGGCCGACATCACGCTGCTGAACGTGTCGTACGACCCGACGCGCGAGCTGTACCAGGAATTCAACGCGGCCTTCGCCCGCCAGTGGAAGGCCAAAACCGGCGACAACGTCACGGTGCGGCAGTCGCATGGCGGCTCGGGCAAGCAAGCGCGCGCGGTGATCGACGGCCTGCAGGCCGACGTCGTCACGCTTGCGCTCGCCTACGACATCGATGCTATCAGCGAACGCGGCCTTATCGCGCACGGCTGGCAGCAGCGGTTTGACGGCCACAGCGCGCCTTACACGTCGACGATCGTGTTCCTCGTCCGCAAAGGCAACCCCAAGCATATTCGCGATTGGGGTGACCTGGTCAAACCGGGCGTGCAAGTGATTACGCCGAACCCCAAAACTTCCGGCGGCGCGCGCTGGAACCACCTGGCCGCCTGGGGTTACGCGCTGCGCCAGCCCGGCGCAACCGAAGCGAGCGCAAAGGAATACCTGGCAAAGCTCTACCGCAACGTGCCGGTGCTCGACTCCGGCGCGCGCGGCGCCACCACCACCTTTGTCGAACGCGGCATCGGCGACGTGTTGCTTGCTTGGGAAAACGAAGCCCTGCTCGCGCAAAAGGAACTGGGCCAGGACAAGTTCGAAATCGTGGCGCCGTCCGTCAGCATCCTGGCCGAGCCGCCGGTGGCGCTGGTGGACAAGGTGGTCGACAAGCGCGGCACGCGCAAGGCGGCCGAGGCCTACCTCGCCTACCTGTACAGCGACGAGGGCCAGCAGATCATTGCCAAGCACTACTACCGCCCCGCCGTTGAACGCTTTGCCCGCAAGTATGCCGGCCAGTTTCCGGTCGTGAAGCTCTTTACCGTGGACGAGGTCGCCGGTGGCTGGGCCAGTGCGCAGAAGCTGCACTTTGCCGACGGCGGCCTGTTCGACCAGATCTACCAGCCGGGAAAAAAGTGACTTGAAATCGTGGCACTGGCCACGATCATGACTGTTCATGAAGCAGCACAGGCCGGCCCGGCCGCGAACCAACCGCGGCCGGGCCGGTCCTTCCCAGATACCCATCGAGGAGGAAGCCATGGCAGTCAATCTTCGCAAGATCAACGAACAGGTGATGGTGATCACCGGCGCCACCAGCGGCATTGGCCTGACGACCGCGCGCATGGCGGCAAGCCAGGGGGCGCGGCTGGTGCTGGCCGCACGCAGCGCCGACGCGCTCGACCAGTTGGCCAGCGAACTGCGCCGGCAAGGCTCGCAAGTGGCCACCGTTGCAGCCGACGTCGGCAAGCAGGACGATGTGGAGCGCATCGGCCAGGCCGCGATGGAGCGTTTCGGCCGCATTGACACCTGGGTCAATAACGCCGGCGTTTCCATCTACGGCAGGATCGAGGAAGTACCGATCGAAGACCAGCAGCGCGTGATGCAGACCAATTTCTGGGGCGTCGTGTACGGCTCGCTGGAAGCGGTCAAGCGCATGAAGACGCGCGGCGGCGGCGCCCTCATCAACCTGGGCAGCGAAGTGTCGACCCGGGCCGTGCCGTTGCAGGGCGTGTACTCGGCCTCCAAGCACGCGGTCAAGGGCTATACCGACGCGCTGCGCATGGAGCTGGAGAAGGAAGGCGCGCCGATCTCGGTGACGCTGATCCGGCCGTCGGCCATCGACACCATGTTCACCGTGCACGCCAAAAATTACATGGACAAGGAACCGACCCTGCCCCCGCCGGTGTACGCACCCGAGCTGGTGGCCGAGTCGATCCTGCACGCGGCCCGGCATCCCGTGCGCGACGTGTTCGTCGGCGGGCACGCCAAGTTCGCGTCGGTCGGCGATTTCACGATGCCGCGCGCGCTCGACCGCTTCATGCAAGCCTTCGTCTTCCGCCAGCAGCAGACGGATGCGCCTGCGGCGCCGGGGCGGCGCGACGCCCTCTACGCGCCCGATCCGGCCACCGAGCTGCGCGAGCGCCAGGGCATGCCGCGCAGCGTGCACGAGCACTCGCCTTACACCGCGCTCGCACGCCACTCCGGCCCGCTGAAGACCGCCCTGCTCGGCGCCGGCGCGCTATTTGCGTGGAGTGTGCTGTCCCGGCGGGCGGCTCGATAGGAATTCGGTGTCCTCGTCACTGAGCGGCGTGTCGGGGATCACCTCCACGTGGTCGGTCGAAATGTCGGAGCCGGCCTCGGCAACGGTGTCGCGGCCGGCACTGGCGCGCTCGCCCGTGCCGCCGTAGTCGCTGTCGGACGAAAAATTGGCGTCGCCAATATCCGGGCCCGCGGTTTCGCCCGCATGGCTGCTCTCCATGTCCGAGGTAGTGCCCTCGTCCAGGTTGATCACCTGGTCGTCATCCAGATTGTCGGCAAAGCCGTGGCCGCCGACAACGTCGCTGCCGGTATCGGAAATGTCGCTCGGGCCGAGCGAATCGATTCCCTTGCCGCGGCCAAGGCTGCGGTCCGGGCGTTCCGGAAAGTTGTCCGGGTCAAGCGTGCTGCTGCCAGTCATGATGTCTCTCCCTGTGAAGCAAGCCGTGGCGACGACGGAGACACGCGCACGCAGGTGCGCGCAATGCGCCGCGCCGGGGCGTTGCGGATGGTGGATGCCATCGCCACAGGCTACCGAATTTTCAATTGACGCGGCGCAGCGTAGCCTCAGAAGGCGTGCCGCATGCCAAAGCTCAGGGCCGAGCTGGTGCGGCCGGGCGCATCGTAGCTGGTGCGCGGCTGGCCAGCGGCGCTGAGGTTCTGTGTGTGCGACCAGGCCGCGTAGAAATCGGTATGACGGTCGACCGCATACGACGCCCCCAGCGCGAACTGGTTGGCGTCGCGGTTGGCCGGGTCGCGGTCGTTCTTGTGGACGAAGGAAGCGAGCAGCGTGGTGGCACGCCCGACCGGCACTGCCACGCCGAACAGCACGTCGCGGCTGTCGGTGGACGGCGTGGTGGCCATCGACGCGCCATAGGGATTGTCGGGGTTGAACAGCGGCGTGCTCCCCCAGCCGTTGTTGGCGCTGAAGCCGGCGTAGGCCGTGCCCCAGCCAAAGCGCATGTTGGCCGCAATCAGCGAGTTCTTCGCTTCCATGTTGTTGCCGGCCAGGTCGTACAGCCGCACCTTGGCCACGTGCCGGTTCTGGTGCGCCGCGCGCAGCGTGAGCGGGCCAAGCTGATAAGCCAGCGACATGCCCCAGGCCCGGTTGCCGGGGTCGCGGTAACTCGTGTCGCTGGAGTACGATGCGCCGGCGGAAAACCCCTTGACGGGCGGGCTGTGGAACTGCATGGTGCCGTCGGCGCGCCGGTTGCCGTTGGCGATGACGCTGGCGGCGTGGCCGGCCGCGTCTCCGCCAGACGGCTCGCCCACGTCGGCCAGCGCGAGGTAGTCGAGGCTGTACTCGCGCCCGGACGGCGGCAGCATCGAACCACCCATGTACGGCGCCCCCGGCAGCACGCCCGGCAGCGGCACGGCCGGAGGACGTGCTGCAGCGCCAGCCGGGTCACGCGTGTAAAACGCAACCCCGTCCTGGGTCTGCGCGCACGCAAACGCCGCGTATCCTCCAAGAGCAGCGAACACTAGAATTGACGGTTTCATGGCGTGGCCTCTTTACGCCTCTACCTTATCCTCTTTGCCAGCGGATTCATCTGTCCAAAATCCCACAAACCATCCCTCAAATGTTCTCGTTTTTTTGTCGGCATTCTCTGACGACACAAACGCAACAAAAACGTGTCCCGGAAAGCACGCTCCTCCCTTGCAATCTGCACGAAAAACAATGCCTCGAATAAATCAAGGACAAGAAAAGATGAGACACCGCGCCCGTTCGCTGCGCGTATTGAGGTTTGCCATCTGCACCGCCCTGTTCCCGCTACCACACCGCCGTCAACCCGGAATTCGGCTCGCTGGACGACTTCAAGGCGCTGGTGAAACAGGCGCACGGCATGGGCATGCACGGCGTTCAAGGTGCTGGCCGTGCTGACGGTCACGCTGCCGACTACCAGATCGACACCAGGAAATAAGCGCTGCCCGCGCTACGTGCGTGACTCGGCACGTAACGCGGCCTGTACCAGCGCTGGGCGCCGACTCAAGCGGGCGCGCCGAACATGATGCCGACCAGCGCCGCCGCCGCCATCGACAAGGCGCTCCAGAACGTCACCCTCGCCACACCCGGGCCGACGGGCGCCCCGCCTGCCCGCGCGGCGACCCCGCCAAGCACCGCCAGGAACACCAGTGAGGCCACAACCATCACCGGTATCAGCTGCTCGTGCGGGGTGAGCAGCACCACCAGCAGCGGCATGAACGCGCCGGCCGCGAAGCTGAGCGCGGACGCGAACGCGGCCTCCAGCGGCCGCGCCGCCAGCGTCTTGGAAATCCCCAGCTCGTCGCGCGCATGCGCATCGAGCGCGTCGTGCCCCATCAGTTCGGTGGCGACCTGCTTGGCCAGCGCCGGGGCCAGCCCGCGCTGCACGTAGATGTCCGCCAGCTCGCGGTGCTCCGCCTCCGGTTTCTGGCGCAGCTCCATGCGCTCGGTATCCAGCGCGGCTTTCTCCGTATCGGCCTGCGACTGCACCGACACGTACTCGCCGGTCGCCATCGACATGGCGCCCGCCACCAGCCCGGCCAGCGTGGCCGTGACGATGCTGCCGTGGCTGGCATGGGCGGCAGCCACCCCGAGCACCAGGCTCGAGGTGGAGACGATGCCGTCATTGGCACCCAGCACGGCGGCGCGCAGCCAGCCGATGGACCCGAGACGATGCCGTTCGCGGTGTGGTGCTGGCATGAAAACCTCCTAGAACAAGATGATGACGACCGAGCCGGCCACGATCAGCGCACCGCCCAGCGCGACCTGCCAGGTCAGCTGCTCGCCCGCGAACACGATACCCAGCACGATCGCGATGGCGACGCTGAGCTTGTCCACCGGCGCCACCTTGCTCACTGGCCCGAGCTGCAAGGCACGGTAGTAGCACAGCCACGACAGCCCGGTCGCAATGCCGGACAGGACCAGGAACAGCCAGCTGTACGCCGAAATGCTTTCCGGCTTCTGCCACTCCGAGCGCATCGACAAAATGCCGGCAGTGACGACCATGATGACGATGGTGCGGATGAACGTGGCCATGTTCGAATTGATGCCGGCCACGCCAAGTTTGCCGAACAGCGCCGTGAGCGCGGCAAAGAACGCCGAGCCCAGCGCGACCAGGACCCAGCTGGGAAGCACTTTCATGAGTTCACCCTGCTTGATTGCGGAACAAGGCTATTGTCGCACCGAAAGCAGGAGGCTTCGCAATTTCACCGAAACTTTGGCGTCCGCGCCGATTCAAAAGGAGTGGCCCAAAGGAGACGACGATGCGACCGATTTCGGAAGTCATGACCCGCGACGTTGCCGTGATCCCGCCGGACGCGAGCCTGCAACGGGCCGCCGAGCTGTTGCGCGACCTGGATCTTGTTGCGCTGCCCGTGTGCCATGGCAGCCGGCTGATGGGCATGATCACGGACCGCGATATCGTCGTGCGCGCGGTAGCCCAAGGGCTGGCGCCGACCACCGCGCGCGTGGCCGACGTGATGAGCACTGACGTGCCGTGGGTGTTCGAGGACGAGCCGCAAGGCGAGGTCTTGCAACTGATGGGGGAACGCCAGGCCCACCGCCTTCCGGTCGTGAGCCGCGAGATGGAGCTGGTGGGCATGGTGTCGATCAGCGACCTGGGCAACGCCGGCGCGCAAACCGCGCCTGCGCCGCATGATCCCGGACGGCAGGCGCCGCCGCCCTAGCCTGCCTGCCCTGACCGTCTTAGCCGACGGTGTACCCTCCGTCGACAACAATCTCCTGGCCATAAATGTTCTTTGCCTCATCCGAAGCCAGGAACACGGAAGTTGCAGCAATATCGCCAGGCTCGCCGAACTTCCCTTGCATCAGCCGCGCATTGATCTGCGCCGCCACAGTGCCGAGCACATCTGCCGGCAAGCCGACCGTGCCCCACAACGGCGTCGCGATCGGGCCCGGCGCAATCGCGTTCACGCGGATGCCACGCGGCGCCAATTCCGCCGCCAGCGTCTGCGACAAGGACTTGAGCGCCGCTTTGCTGGCGCTGTAAATGGCAAGGCCAGGAAAACCGACCTGCGTCAGGAAGGTAGTGATGAACTGGATCGATCCACCCTTGCGAATATGCGGCACGAACAGGCGCGCTGTTTCGGCGGCGCCGAACAGGTTGACCGAGAACTGTTCGGAGAATGCCTCGGCGGTGCTATCGTCGAATCCCACGACGCGGGCAATACCGGCGTTCGGGACCAGGATATCGATGGCGTCGGTGTGCTTCAGGACCGATTCGACCAGTTGACGCAAGTCGGCCTGCCGGGTCACGTCGCCGGTGATCGCAACGACCTGGCCGGGGTATGCCGCTTCCAGGGATTTCAGCGCCTCGGCATTGCGCGCAAACGCGAACACCTTCGCGCCTTCGGCCACGAATCGTTCAACAATCGCGCGCCCGATACCGCTGCTTGCGCCCGTTACTACAGCGGTTTTCCCGTCCAGCCGTTTCATATGCTTCTCCAAAAAAGGAAGTGTGTGAGGTTGCAGAAGTCAACGAAAACGACTCTACCATTAAACATGCATTCAATCTACATGTTTAAAGTCGAGCTGTCTGAAAATGAACAGAGATCAAGGAACCAGGCGCGAAACTAGTCCTTGGTGATGGACTTTGACGCGGTCTCGGTCAGCATCTCGCCAATGTCGGGGTCCTGGCGAAACGCATCTGCAAAGAAGGACACGAAGTGGTTCACCTTGAGCGAGGGCCGCCGCGCGGGCTGGAAGACCACGTTCAGGGGCAGCGACGGCGGCCGGTACTGGGTCAGGATGGGCTTGATGCGGCCGTGGCGAATATCGTCGCCATAGATCCACTGCGTCGAATAGCTGATGCCCAGGCCCTCGCGCACGGCCTGACGAATCGCCTCCGAACTATTCGAGCGGAAGTTGCCGCCGATGCGTACCACAATGTCGGCATTGCCCTCATCCTTGTAAATCCATTCGTTGATGTTGGCCAGCCCGGTATAGACGAGGCACTGGTGATGCGCCAGCTCGGACGGATGGCGCGGCTCGCCGTAGCGGGCAAGATAGGCCGGTGAGGCGAGCGTGGCGCGATGGGCCGTGCCGATGCGCCGCGCGATCAAGCGGCTGTCCTTGAGCTCCCCCACCCTGAACGCGACATCGATGCCGGCGCCCACCAGATCGACGAAGCTGTCGTCCAGCTGCAGCTCGACCTTGATCTTCGGGTAACGTTCGTAGAATGCAGCCAGCCGCGGCACGATATGCAGCCGGCCGAACGCGGCAGGCGCGGCCACCCGCAGCAATCCCGATATCTCGTGTTCGGCGCGGTGCACTTCCAGCCGCGCCTCCTCCAACGTATCCAGCACCTGCCGGCAGCGCTCGTAATAGAGCCGCCCGGCTTCGGTTAGCGAGTGGCTGCGGGTGGAGCGCACCAACAGCTTGGTGCCCAGGTGCTTTTCCAGCGCCTGCAATTGCTTGCTGACCGCGGGCTGCGTCGTCATCATCTCGCGCGCAACCGCCGAGAAGCTGCCGGTCTCCACGATCCGGGCAAAGGTTTCCATCCACCGCAGCCTGTCCATTATTGGCCCATTTATTCCTGCAAAGAATAAATTATATCCCCGGGCCTGCCTCTTTTATTCTGGGTGGAATGTCCATAATTCCAATCTTGCGCCCGGGCCACGGTCCTGGGCCGCTGCCCGATTACAGAACAAGGAAGAGAAACAATGACGAATGCCGCAAACCCAGCAGACGCAGCACTGAGCAAACTGTTCCAGCCCACCCGCATTGGCGACATCGAGATTGCCAACCGCGTGGTGATGGCGCCGCTGACCCGCAGCCGTGCCGACGAAGCCGCCGGCGACGTTCCCGGCAGCGAAATGAACATCGAATACTACCGCCAGCGCAGCAACGCCGGCCTGATCATCAGCGAGGGCACCCAAGTGTCCCCGGTCGGCAAGGGCTACATGGCCACGCCGGGCATCTATTCGGACGCACAGGTGGAAGGCTGGAAGCCGATCACCCGCGCCGTGCACGAAGCGGGATCGAAGATCCTTGCGCAGATCTGGCACGTCGGTCGCGTGTCGCACCCGGACCTGACCGGTGGCGTGCAGCCCGTGGCGCCGTCGGCGGTGAAGCCGAACGTGACCGCGTACACCCACAACGGCAAGGTGGACGCGCCCGAACCGCGCGCGCTGTCGCTGGAGGACATCAAGCAGGTGGTGGCGGAATATCGCCGCGGCGCCGCCAATGCGATCCGCGCCGGCTTCGATGGCGTGGAGATCCACGGCGCCAACGGCTACCTGATCGACCAGTTCCTGCGTGACGGCACGAACAAGCGAACCGACGAGTACGGCGGCTCGGTCCAAAATCGTGCGCGCTTTGCGCTGGAAGTGGTGGACGCGTGCATCGCCGAAATTGGCGCCGGCCGCGTCGGCATTCGCCTGTCGCCGGTAACGCCATCGAACGACATTTCGGACAGCAATCCGCAAGCCGTTTTCGGTTACTTGGTTGAAGAGCTCAACAAGCGCGGCATCGCCTTCATCCATTTCGTCGAAGGCGCCACCGGCGGCGCGCGCGACGTGCCGGGCTTCGATTTCGCCTGGGCGCGCAAGACGTTCAAGGGCGCCTATATCGCCAACAACGGCTATGACCGGGCGATGGCAATCCAGGCAGTGGAATCGGGCCATGCAGATGCGGTTGCTTTCGGGCGCCTGTTTATCGCCAATCCGGACCTGGTGCTGCGTTTGAAGAAAAATGCGCCGCTCAATGTGCCGAACCCGAAGACGTTCTACACGCCGGGGCCGGTGGGCTATACGGACTACCCCGCACTCGGCTAAGCCGCCAGCGCTAGTTGATGCAAGTGCTCAAGGAGTCGTGCCTGGGCACTTGCGTCCTTCTGTCGCTCGATCATTTGCTGTAGAGCTTGCCCGGCCATTATCCGGAGACAGAACCGCTTAGCGCGATAGCTGAATCGTCCTCTGAGCAAAAGCGTTATCTAGGGACACCGGCTGCGCCGCATTCGTCGCTTTCGGTCTGCTTCCAAACCTTGTAGTTGGCGTCGTCTTTGGCCTGCAGATATGCGGCGGCGACGAAACCAGCCTGAACACACTTATCCATTGCAGAGCCAGATGTCTTTGCGATCTCGTATTGTTTGACGGCGTCGTTAGCAACTTGCATCTCAATTTTCGCCATGTCTCGGGCTGCTTGCCGCTCTAGTCCACCGCCAAAGTAGAACCAGATAGCAGCGACGGCCACGATGCCTCCAACTACCGCAGATGCCTTGTTTGCACTGTTTTTTGGGATCACCCCGCAATGCGGGCAGGTTTTTGCTTCACTGCTAATTTGAGCGCCGCATTCGTGGCAAGCTTGTAGGGGCATTATTCTTTCTCTTCGAAGCTAAGGGAAGTTCAAATGCCATGAATGGCATCAAAATTTCCGCTAGGAAACTGGTGCGCGCTGGCCGATACGTTGCTGGGGTCAGATCCGGCAACACGACAGACGTGAACCAAACTTTTTGCGCCCCTTCCTGCCGAATCCGCCCCTGGCTACCGCTCTATCGATGCAGGCTGCGCTAGTCTCTGCATTGTATCTCTGCCTGCACAGCAGTTCGATTTTGGCCTTTGCCCGATGTGCGCCCGTCTCTTGCTACCACCGCAGGTTGCGCAGATCTGTGATTATATTTCTGGATGCGCAGTAGTTCGATTTTGGCACATTGCCGGATCTGCCCCCGGCCCCGCTTCGAGGGCGCGCTCCAGCAACAGCGAGAAGCGCAACCGTTGTCCCAGGCGGAACTGCATCACCTTCAGATAGGAATCGACCAGGCCGAATTCTGTTTCCAGCTTGCCGCCAGCGTGATCGCCGTGCGGGACTGCTCGCGGCAGCCGCGCAGGAACAGCGCCCAGGTGGGCTACTTCTTCACAAACATCAGGTCCCAGACGCCGTGACCCAGCTTGAAGCCGCGGTTCTCGAATTTGGTCAGCGGGCGGTATGCGGGCTTCTTGGCGTAGCCGTCGGCCTCACGTGCTGGGGGCCTCGTCGCGATCCGCGTACCGCTTGAAATGCGCTGAAAGAGGCAGGGACACGCTTTTCCTCTACCACGGTTGACCTCGGCTAGGTTGGCGCGCTCCGTCTTCGGTTGATGTCCGTCGTCTGCGCAATTGACCGCTGCCAACTCGGCTCGTAGCACAACGGGCAACAATGGTCCGTTCATTTCTATTCCGATGGCACTGCCCAGCCGCTGCGTGGTCCGCAACCGTCAGGCCGGCCCGCCCCGAAGTAGTCCAACCAAACAGGAGAAGAATCATCATGGCCGTGGACGCATATCTGCAAATCGAGGGAATCAAAGGCGAGTCGATGGACGACAAGCACAAGGACTGGATCGAATGCCTGGACGTGGACTTCGGCGTGGAGCAACCGAGCAGTCCCGTCGTTTCGACCAGCGGCGGCCATACGTCGGCGCGGGCCGAATTCGATGAGGTCGTGGTGGCTAAGCTCACCGACCTATCCACCCCGCTCTTGCTCCAACACTGCGCGATGGGCAAGACCATCCCGAAGGCAAAATTCGAGTTCTTCCGCGCCGACGGCAACGGCGAGCGGGTCAAGTATTTCGACATGGTGCTGGAACATGTACTGATCGGCTCAGTGAAGCCTGGCTTAAAACCGACGGGCGGAATGCAAGAGCACTTGCAATTAAAATTCGCCAAGGTGACATGGAAGTACACCCAGCAGAAAATCAGTGGCGGCGTTGGTGGCAGCACCATGGGCGGCTGGGACCTTTCGGCAAACAAGGTCATCGCTTAGGTGCGGCCATGCCAGCCGTCGATGTAGACAAATTCACGGAGCATTTGCGCAAACACGCGGACAACAAAGGCTTCGGCAAAGGACGGTGTGCTTCCTTCGTGAGACTAGCACTCGCGACAGGGGGCTACAGGCCAGCAACATGGCCCGTTCACGCCAAGGATTGGGGACCTTCAATGTTGCGTGCCGGGTTTCACACGGTGAAGGTCGACGATCTGGCAACATTCAAGCCAATGAAAGGTGACGTGGCGGTGATACAGGCAACAACGCATCACAAGAGCGGTCACATCCAAGGCTTTGACGGGAAAAACTGGATATCCGATTTTGTGCAGAAAAACGGATTCTGGCCCGGTAACGAGTATCGCCAGGAGACCCCGGACTATGTCATCTACCGTCCTTAGACGCGCGCTCGCTTGCGCATCGCTTGCCCTGGTCAGTACCGCTGTTCTGTCCAAGGAATCTAAGCCCGCACTTTCGTGCGAAACTGCAAAGGTTGAACGGGCCGTGCTCCGACAAGCGCCCAAGGGCGCACGTCGTGTGGAAACGCATGTGTTGGAGGTCACGACGAACAAGGGACGAAAGCGATTTGTCGATAAACCGCCATATGATGACGGCGACATGGGCGGCTTACACTGGCGCTACTGCGGGTACAACGCTCAAGCCAAGGCTCATCTAATCGAAAAGACGGATGAAAGCTCATATTCCGGGGATCTCTTGTTCGATGAGACCGGGCGCTTAGTGCATGCTGGGCACACTGTCCTGTTCTCGCCCGACGAAAAGGAGTTCTTGGCGATCGAACAAGAAGACGGCGTGGATGGTGAGAATTGGGCCGTCTACAAGGCCGACGGGAAGGTCGTGTGGAAAGGCTACGCCGGAACAATTGCCAAGGTAGACGGGATCGACAGTGTTGTATCCACATTCGATCATCCTCAGTGGAACAAGCAAGGCGAACTGACGGCGCGGTTTGTTTGCGCGTCTTCCAAAGCCCACGGGTTAGTCACGTTAGCGCGGTCGCAGTCCGGCGATCTAAGTTGGCGCGGTCATGGGAAATGTTCGTGACGTTATGTGAACGCTTTGGCCGGTAAGGCGCACCTTCACCGACCGTTGTGTTGCCTGATTTACTCGCTCGCGGCTTTCAGAAGCGCCGCCTAGCTTGGCGATAGTACCAGTGCGTTGCAGGGGTCAGGTCCGGCAACACGACAGGCGCGAACCATTTCTTTGCGCCCCTTCCTAGCGGATCTGCCCCCGGCTACCGCTCTATCGCTGCAGGCTGCGCTGGTCTCTGCATTGCTTCTCTGCCGCGCAGCAGTTCGATTTTGGCACTTTGCCGGATCTGCCCCCCGGCTGCCTGCCTGCTCCGAAGTTCAATTTTGTCACCTTGCCGGATCTGACCCCGTCTCTCTTGCCGGATCTGACCCCGTCTCTCCACTTTGCTGGATCTGCCCCCGGCACTGCTACAAAGGGTAACATAGAGCTCTCGTCTTCGCTTGCATTCTCATATGGCTGACACTATTCGACTACCAGACGTGTTAAGTGCTCTAAATAACGATATCGATAGAGAACGTTTAAATCTAGCGTTTCAATCACTTTCTAAAAGGCTCAGCTACTCGGAAATCTACTACTACGAGTTTTTAGAAAAATCACAGGCCGAATATTTGCGATTGGCGACCATTGACCAAAGTGGGAATTTTCGTGCGCAGTTTGAAGCTTCTGCCGTAGCATTTATATCGAACGCGCATGCGATGATTGACGCTTTCCCATATGTTATTTTTCTTGCGCTACGCCCTCTTAAACATGAGAAGCTTGCAAACGGCATCTTGAAAGAAGTCAAACTCGGCGCGACCAATTGTGGATGGGATACCTCATTTTATAACTCTTTGGTTTATACATACCCAAGTTTTAAAAGGCTGGCTCAGCTTTTTAGATATTTAATGAACGACAAGGACTTTGTAAGCTTGCATAAAATCTCAAACAACAGCAAGCACAAATTTCTTAGTCGCATATTGAACGACGGAAAAGTTTTGAAATTAGAACTTCTCGACTTAGATACCAACAAAACGCGCAAAATCGATATCAAAAAGTTTTTCATTAGATTGCACAATAATGTTTTACCTAAGGTTTTCGATATATATCAAGAATTAGCTAGGGTATCCAGTCCTGGAAACCAATCTAGGAAAACAAGGACTTATCCATAGTTTTCGAATCCGGCCAATGTAAGGAACATAGGCAAGAAAACTGTGGGCAAGTCCTCTAGATAAAGAAAGCACGCCGGTGAAGAAAAAATATAAGGTAAAATTATTAGGGAAACTTGAACGCGATATACTTAAATATCGGTCATACGAAACAATGGTGTTTTTGTTTTATGCAGAAGATTTACGAAGGTTTATCATTCAAAGCTTAGAAGCAACTAATATCATACACGGCATATCTAATGAAGGCTTGAAAATCAAACATCATCTTAAGCGACTAGTAAACGATGGCGTTTTAACGAAAGATGAAAAACACGAATTACATAGGCTTCTATGCTATCGAAACGACACGGCGCACGAGATACACAATATTGTAAGCGACCTTGGTGAAGCAAAGAGTTTTCTTATTCCAGATAAAGATGGGAATATTAAATCAAAATATGACGCTGGTGCACTATTTCGACTGAAAGTTCTAACGACCAAAATTTCACCGAGAGTTTCAAAGCCGTTATGCTATGCGCGCATCATTTGACAAGTTTAAGTTTGAACCAGCGGAAAGAGCACTTAAACACGAGATGAAAGTTATTTTCAAAAGACTCGTTAAGCTTGAATTGAAGAAGACCTACGACGACGATAAATGAACTTTTTACCATCGGAGTTGCTGGGATCAGGTCCGGCAACACGACAGGGAGGAAACTTTTGTAGAGCCCGTTCCTAGCGGATTCGCACCCGGAGCGCGGCGATCATCGGAAATGGCTGGAGAAAGCCAGCTGGCATGAGGGCCTATTGGAAATGGACTGGCGGAAGCGGTGAGATTCGAACTCACGAACGGGTTCCCCCGTCGGCAGTTTTCAAGACTGCTGCCTTCAACCACTCGGCCACGCTTCCTTGGGGAACCGGCATTATACATAAACCATCGCCCACCCGGCAGCGTCGGCTGAGCGAAGCGAGCGAAAATCCCTAGGCCGTCAGCAACCAGTTCTCGCGCAGGCTCTGCTCGAACTCATAGGCCGGCAGCGGCTTGGCGTACAGGTAGCCCTGCACCTCGTCGCAGCCGGACTCGCGCAGGAACTCCAGCTGCTCCAGCGTCTCCACACCTTCCGCGATCACCCGGTGGCGCAGCTGGCGGCCGATGCTGATGATGGTGCCGGCGATGGCGCAGTCGCTCGCGTCGGCCGGTATGCCGGTCGTGAACGAGCGGTCGATCTTGAGCGTGTTGATCGGGAAGCGCTTCAGGTACGACAGGCTCGAATAGCCCGTGCCGAAGTCGTCCAGCGACAGCGCCACGCCCAGCTGGTTGATGCGGTCCATGATGCCGATCACGCGCTCGATGTCGTGCATCAGCGTGCTCTCGGTGATCTCCAGCTCCAGCCACGACGGGTCGAGCCGGTAGCGCTTGAGCGTGTCGGCCACCCTGCCCGGCAGCGATGGCGTGAACTCGCGCGCCGACACGTTCACCGCCAGCCGCAGCGGCGGCAGGCCGGCGCGGTTCCACACCGCCGCCTGCGCGCACGCCTGTTCCAGCACCCACTCGCCAACCTGCACGATCAGGCCCGTCGCTTCGGCCAGCGGAATGAATTCGGCCGGCGGCACCACGCCGCGTTCCGGATGCACCCAGCGCACCAGCGCCTCCGCGCCCACCACCTGGCCGCTGCCGATCTCGAACTTGGGCTGGTAGTACAGCGTCAGCTCGCCGTGGCCCAGCGCGTGGCGCAGGCCCGATTCGATGCGCATGCGCTCTTGCATCCCCTGATTCATGTCGTTGCAGTAGAACGCCACGTTGCGGTCCGGGCTCTCGTTGTCCTGCTTGGCCCGCTCCATGGCGATGTCGGCCATGCGCAGCAGCGTCTCGGCGTCCTCGCCATCGGTCGGGTACACGCTGATGCCCACGCTCGCCCCAACCTGCAGTTTCTGCCCTTCGATGACGAACGGCTCGGCCAGCGCGGCCTGCAGCTTCTGCGCGACCGTCGTGGCCTCGAAGTGCTGGCGGATGTCGAACAGGCCCACCGCGAATTCGTCGCCGGACAGGTGCGCCACCACGTCTTCCTCGCGCAGCGCGTCGCGGAAGCGCCGTGCCACCTGGCGCAGCAGCTCGTCGCCGACCCCGCGACCCAGCGTGCCGTTGATCAGCTTGAATCGGTTCAGGTCAATCAACAGAATGCAGCCGGTGCCCACGTTGCGCTGGGCGACCATCAGCGCCTGGTCCACCAGCCGCGCGAACAGGGTGCGGTTGGGCAGCCCGGTCAGCTCGTCGTAGTAGGCCAGGTGGTTCAGGCGTTCTTCGGCCAGCTTGCGCTCGGTGATGTCCGAGAGGTAGGCGATCAGGCCGATCGGCTTGTCCTCCAGGTCGCACAGCGGCGACAGCGACAGGCTGGCCCAGAACACTTCGCCCGATTTTTTCTTGCGCCGCACTTCCATGAACCGGCCGCCATGTTCGGCGAAGGTGTCGGGCTCGGTGCCCTCCTCGTCCGCGTACAGGAACAGGATGTGGGTGCCGATCGCTTCCAGCGCGGTGTAGCCGAACATGCGCTCGGCGCCCTTGTTCCAGCTGGTGATGTAGCCCAGCAGGTCGGTGGTCAGCACCGATTCCTGGAGCTGGTCGAGGATCTGCGACTGGTGCGCAAGCTGGCCCTCCACCTGCGCGTAGGCGCGCGTCGCGCGCTGCGCCATCGACTGCACCTGCAGCAGCGTGGCGGTGAGCTTGGCCAGGCCCGCCAGATCCCGGCGGTCCGTTTCGGTGAACGCGCCGCCGCCGATCTCGTAGTAGCCGAAGTTGGCGGCGTCGGCCTGCACCGGCTGGCGCAGCACGCCCTCGGCAGGCCCCAGCAGCTGCGGCGCGTCTTCGCCCCGTTGCACGAACACGGCGTGGCGGCGCCCCAGCAGCACACGCGCGACGCGCGAGAGCTCCTCGGTCAGCGCGTCGCCACGCAGGCGCAGCACGGCGTCGCAAACGGCCGCGTTGGCGCCGGCGAAGTCGATGCGGTCGTTCGCTCCGTCAGACATGGCGCATCACCTGTATCGCCCAGTGCCAGGCATGCAGCTGGCTGCGCCACCAGGTGTCGACGCCGATCCCTGCTTGCGCGAGCTGGGCCTGGTCCGGCTTGCCCTCGACAAGGCGCAGGCGCTCGCCCAGCGGGCCTTCGCGCCGCAGCAGGCCGTCCAGCACGTGCTGCGGCAGGCGCAGGCTGCCGACGATGTCGCCCATCGGCGTATCGAACAATCGGTCCAGCAGCGAGAACGCGCCGCACATGAAGGCCAGGTCCTGTTCGTCGCGCTCGCCACCGCCAAGGCGGCACAGTTCCTCGAGCTGGGCGCCACGCAGCGCGGCCAACGGCAGCAGCAGGTTGGGCGGGCCGTCGGCGCGCTGGCGCGCGTACAGCAGCAGTTGCAGCCAGCGCTGCAGCTGGCGCCGGCCCAGCACGGTGATGGCCTGCGCGAAGCTGGTGATCTCGGTGCTGATCTTGAAGGCCGCGGAGTTGACCAGTTTGAGCAGGTGGAACGACAGCGCCGGGTCCTGCTTGAGCATGTGCTCGATCTCGCGCGTGTCCGCATCGCGCGACAGCAGCGCGAGCAAGGCGAGCAGGCGGCGGCGCGAGGTGCCGTCGTGGCCGTCCTCGGGCTGGCGCGCAAGCAGCGGATAGTCGCCACTGAACCAGTCAAAGCCCGCGCTCTCGCACTCGGCAAAACGCTCGACACTGTGCACGTTGTAGGCCAGGTGCGGGCCAAACAGCGCGGCGACCGGCGCGGGCACGCCATCGGTGCTGTCGTGCGCCACGCCACGCGGCCGCGTTGGCATTTTTCCGCCGGCGGCAACGCCGTCCACCAGCAAGCGGTAGCCGGCATCGGCAAGGCTGGCGGCGCGTGCGGCTTCATCGGCGTTGGCCAGCACGCGCGCCGGCAGCGTGAACATGACGCGGTCCGGCGGCAGGAATTCGCAAAGTGAAAAAGTCAGCACCGCTGTCGAATCGAGCGGAACGATGCAGTCGAGCGGCGCGATGGCCGCCAGCAGGTCCGGGGCGCCGAACAGGGCCAGCAGCGACTCGTCATTGGACGCAGGCTGCGGCCGCACGATCAATGCAACCCACTCGTTCTGCGCGTTGGCAACGAAATCAAGCTCTACCAACGGGAACCGGGCGGCATTCAATGCAACCATCGGGAAGTTCTTAGTGGATCGTTAAGTGATATTAGTTGACGGGCAACTTTAGCGCAACAGAATATTGTGCGTATGCATGCATTGTACCGGACGATCCTGACTGTTCCCTAACTGTCCGGCCCGAATTGCGCATGCTGCACCGCGAATTTGATCAGCTCGGCCTGGCCTTCGATGCCGAGCTTGCGCTTGATGTTCAGGCGGTGGGTCTCGACCGTGCGCACCGACAGCGCCAGGTCGCGCGCGATCTGCTTGTTCGACTGTCCGGTGGCGATGTGCTGCAGCACCTGCTGCTCGCGCAGCGTGAGCTGGTTGTCCTGCTGCGCCGGCCGCGCCAGCTGGCGCGCCAGCACCGGGCTGTAGTAAATGCCGCCCGCCATCACGGACTCGATGGCGAGCACGATGTCCTTGCCGGGCGCATCCTTGAGCACGTAGCCGCGCGCGCCGGCCTGCATGGCCTGGGTCACGTATTCGAGCTTGTCGTGCATCGACAGGATCAGCACCGCAATGCCCGGATAGCGACGGGTCAGCTGCGCGGTGGCCTCGATCCCGCTGCCGCCGCGCATGTTCACGTCCATCAGCACCAGGTCCGCGCCGCCGGCGCGCTCCAGCGCTTCGGCCGCGCTGCCGGCCTCGGCCACCACGGCGAAATGCGGCACCGCTTCGAGCCGCGCACGCAGGCCGTCGCGCACGAGCGGATGGTCGTCCACCAGCAGGATCCGGATGGGTGTCATGTCCTACTCCGTCAGTTCGACGCTGGCGCGCACGCGCGTGCCCTGCATCGATGATTCAATGTCCAGCTCACCGCCGATGGCATCCATCCGCTCCATCATGTTGCGCAGCCCAATGCCGCGCTGCGGATGCACCGCCACGCCCTCGGGGTCGAAGCCGCTGCCGTCGTCGCGTACCGACAGCGTCAGGCGCCGGCCGTCGCGCCGCAGCGACATCTCCACGTGGCTCGCGCCGGCATGGCGCTCGATGTTGGTCAGTGCCTCCTGCGCGATGCGGAACAGCACCGTGCCAACCACGCCCGGCAGTTCTTCGGTCGCGCCGCTGGTGGTGAACGCCACCGGCGTGCCGCTGTGCTCGGAGAACTCCTGCGCCAGGTGCTCCAGCGCCGCAGCGAGCCCCAGGTCGTCCAGCAGCGCCGGGCGCAGGTCGTGCGAGATGCGGCGCACTTCCCCCAGCACGTTGTTCAGTTCCTCGGCGGTGCGCTCGAAGCGCTCGCGCGCGGCCTGCTCGGCCGCGCCGGTGCCGGTCAGGCGCACGATGCCTGCCTCGATCTGCAGCTTGATCGACACCAGCCACTGGCTGATCCCGTCGTGCAGGTCGCGCGACAGGCGCGCGCGCTCGTGCTCCTGCGATTCCACCACGCGCTGCGCCAGCGCCTTGAGTTTGGCGTCGGCCACGCGCAACTCGCTGATGTTGAGCGCCAGCCCGCAAATGGCCACCACCGCCGCCGACAGGATTGCCAGTCCCGCAATCCACCACATGGTGGCGGCGATATTGGCCGACTGCTGGGCATCCACCTTGGCCAGCGCGGCATCCACGTCGTCCAGGTAGATGCCGGTGCCCATCATCCAGCCCCAGGCCGGGATCGGGATCACGTAGCCGAGCTTGGGCGCCTGCTGCCCGCTGGAGGGCTTGGCCCAGTTGTAGCGTTCCAGGCCGCCGCCCGCCCTGGCGCGCGCGATCAGGCGCTGGATGGTCGGGGTGCCTTGCGCGTCGCGCAGCTCCCACAGGTTGCGCCCCACCAGCTCGGGCTGGCGCGGGTGCATCAGGCTGTTGCCGCGCATGTCGTACACGAAGAAATAGCCGTCGTCGCCAAAGCTGAGCTTGGACAGGATGCGCATCGCCTCGGCCTGCGTGGCGGCGTCGGTCTTGCCGGAATCGACCAGGTGGGCGATCGAGTGCTCGGCCAGCTCGACGTAGTGCTGCAGCTCGGCCTGCTTGCTGGCCAGGTAGGCTTGCTGGATGGTCGCGCGCTGCTGCTGGGCCAGCGTGATGGCCTGCTGGCGCACGAACAGCGCGATCGCGCACAGCGCCACGATCAGCGGCGCAATGGCGAGGAAGATGACTTTCTGCCTGAGCTTCATGGCAGCGGGTGTAAGGACAATTGCATCGGGCAATTTTACGTCCGTTCCGGACCGGCCGCCTACGTAGTCCTACGCAGACTCCTGCGTAATCATGCGCTTGATGACGAAAAATCGATGCAAGATACTCACCATCAGACTGCCCGTAATTGTAGGCGCCATGCCTCGGTCTAAGGCAGAAAAAGCTATAAACCCTTGGAGGAGTCCCTCATGAAACGCCTGACAAGCCAGCTCGGATGGGCTGCGCTTTCGCTCGTGGGTGCATTGTCACTCGCTTACGTCGCGCTCAAGCGCGGTGAATCGATCAACGCCGTGTGGGTGGTTGCGGCCGCCGTCTGCGTGTACCTGATCGCCTATCGCTTCTACAGCCTGTACATTGCCAAAAAAGTCGCGGGCCTGGACCCGACGCGCCAAACCCCCGCCTACAAGTTCAACGACGGCCTGGACTATGTGCCGACCAACCGCTACGTGTTGTTTGGCCACCACTTCGCCGCCATCGCCGGCGCCGGCCCGCTGGTCGGCCCGGTGCTGGCCGCCCAGATGGGCTACCTGCCGGGCATGATGTGGATCCTGGCCGGCGTGGTGTTTGCCGGCGCGGTGCAGGACTTCATGGTGCTGTTCCTGTCGATGCGCCGCGACGGCCGCTCGCTGGGTGACCTGATCAAGTCGGAAATGGGCGAGGTGCCGGGCGTGATCGCGCTCATCGGCACCTTCATGATCATGGTGATCATCCTGGCCGTGCTCGCGCTGATCGTGGTCAAGGCGCTCACCGGTTCGCCGTGGGGCACCTTCACCGTGATGGCGACGATCCCGATCGCGCTGTTCATGGGCATCTACTCGCGCTTCATCCGCGTGGGCCGCATCGGCGAAGTGTCGCTGATCGGCTTCGTGCTGCTGATGGGCTCGATCCTGGGCGGCCAGTACGTGCACGAGTCGGCCACCCTGGCGCCGATGTTCACCTTCACCGGCACCCAGATCACCTGGATGCTGATCGGCTACGGCTTCGTCGCCTCGGTGATTCCGGTGTGGCTGCTGCTGGCTCCGCGCGACTACCTGTCCACCTTCCTCAAGGTCGGCACCATCGTCGGACTTGCGATCGGCATCGTGCTGGTCGCGCCGATGATGCACATGCCGGCCCTGACCAAGTTCATCGACGGCAGCGGCCCGGTGTGGGCGGGCAACCTGTTCCCGTTCCTGTTCATCACCATCGCCTGCGGCGCGGTGTCGGGCTTCCACGCACTGATCTCGTCGGGCACCACGCCGAAGATGATCGAGAATGAAGAGCACGCCCGCTTCATCGGCTACGGCGGCATGCTGATGGAGTCGTTTGTCGCGATCATGGCACTGGTGGCCGCCTCGACCATCGACCCGGGCATCTACTTTGCCATGAACAGCCCGGCCGCCGCGATCGGCACCACGGTGCAAAGCGCTGCCGCGGCCGTGTCCGGCTGGGGCTTCGTGGTCACGCCCGAGACCCTGGCCCAGGTGGCCAAGGACGTCGGCGAAAACAGCATCATTTCGCGCGCCGGCGGCGCCCCGACCCTGGCGGTCGGCATGGCCAACATCCTGGCCAACGTGGTCGGCGGCAAGGCAATGATGGCGTTCTGGTACCACTTCGCGATCCTGTTCGAGGCCCTGTTCATCCTGACCGCCGTGGACGCGGGCACCCGCGCCGGCCGCTTCATGCTGCAGGACCTGATGGGCGCCTTCATCCCGGCCATGAAACGCACCGACTCGCTGCCGGCCAACCTGATCGCCACCGCACTGTGCGTGGCGGCCTGGGGTTACTTCCTGTACCAGGGTGTGGTCGATCCGCTGGGCGGCATCAACACCCTGTGGCCGCTGTTCGGCATCGCCAACCAGATGCTGGCGGGCATTGCGCTGGTGCTGGCGACCGCTGTGCTGTTCAAGATGAAGCGCGGCGCCTACGCCTGGGTCACGATCCTGCCGACCATCTGGCTGCTGATCTGCACCCTGACCGCCGGCTGGCAGAAGATTTTCGACGCCAACGTCAAGGTCGGCTTCATGGCGCACGCCGCCAAGTTCCAGGCTGCGATCGACGAAGGCAAGGTGCTGGCACCGGCCAAGTCGTTGGCCCAGATGCAGCGTGTCGTGTTCAACGACTACGTGGACGCGGCGCTGTGCGGCCTGTTCATGTTCGTGGTGGTGGCGGTGCTGGTGTACGGCGTGCGCACCATCTTGCAGGCGCGCGCCGCCGGCAAGCCGACCGCCAAGGAAACGCCGTTCGTGACGGCGCCCGCAACCGCACAGGTGCAGTGATGCTAGGCAAGATCGCGCAGGCAGGCCGCTACCTTGGGCAAAGCATGCGCCTGATGGTTGGCCTGCCGGAATACGACACCTACCTCGCCCACATGGAGAAAACCCATCCGGGCGAGCCAGTGATGAGCTACGAGGAGTTCTTCCGCGAGCGCCAGGAGGCCCGCTACGGGTCCGGCAAGCGGCCCAGCTGCTGCTGATCTTGCTTTGTAGGGTGGGCGGGTCTTCCGCCCACGCGTTCGAGTGGTGCCTGCACTGCCTGGACGCGTGGGCAGGAAGACCTGCCCACCCTACTTCTTTCGGGCTACCCGAAAGAGATATTCCCTCCCGCCACCGCACTGCCGGTGCGCCCATGCTCCCCAGTTTTGCGAAATCGCAAAACCATTCCCAAAAGTAAATCGTATATTTTTTCCTGCGGGAATTTGCATTCGCGCAAGGAGGCCGTGTCACCGCTGTCGCGGCCAGCCACAGGTGCAGGGATCGCGGGGGCGCCCAGGCCATGCTGAACTTTGAACGATCGAGTATCAACCACAAACTGACGCTCATCTCGCTGCTGTCCACCGGGACCGCGCTGCTGTTCGTGTTCGTCGCCTTCGCCGTCACCTCGATGCTGAACCACCGCGAGGATGAGGGCATGCAGCTCTCTTCATTCGCCGGCGTGGTGGGCACCAACAGCGTGGACGCCCTGCTCTTCAACGACCGCAACCTGGCCCAGAACACGCTGGCCGCGCTGAAGGCCAAGGAAGAAATCGCCGGCGCGGTACTGTACGACGCCAAGGGCAAGCTGTTCGCGCGCTACTGGGCGCCCGGCCACCAGGGCGACGCCGCGATCGATGCGTCGCTGCCGGGCATCGACGGCGCCGCGCTGGACGATGCCAACGATGGCGCCAGCCATTTCTGGTCGCCGCGCATGCGCCTGTACCGCCCGGTGATGAACAAGGACGTGCAGGTCGGCGTGGTGATGATCGAGGCCGACCTGACCACGATGTGGCTCGACATCGTCAAGAGCCTGGGCGTGTTCGCCGCCGCCATGGGCGGCTCGCTGGCGGTGTCGCTGGTGCTGGCCACCCGCTTCAAGCGCAGCATCGCCGACCCGGTGGCCAAGCTGATCGCGGCCGCGCAAAAAGTCTCGGCCAGCCAGAACTACACGCTGCGCATCGCGCACCAGCGCAGCGACGAGCTGGGCACGCTGATCGACAGCTTCAACGACATGCTGGCCCAGATCGAAAGCCGCGGCGCGGCGCTGGCCCACCACCGCGAGGAGCTCGAGCGCCAGGTCAGCGTGCGCACCGAGCAGCTGGAAAAGGCCAAGAACGCCGCCGAGGCGGCAAGCCGCGCCAAGAGCGCGTTCCTGGCCACCATGAGCCACGAGATCCGCACCCCGATGAACGGCGTGCTCGGCATGACCGAAATGCTGCTGTCGACCGAGCTCTCGGAAAGCCAGCGCAACTACACCAAGCTGGTCAAGCGCTCGGGCGAGCACCTGCTGGTGATCATCAACGACATCCTGGATTTTTCCAAGATCGAGGCCGGCAAGCTCACGATCGAGTACATCAACTTCAACCTGTGGGACCTGCTCGAGGACATCCACACCGTGTACACCCCGCAGTCGCAGGCCAAGAACCTGGCGCTGGACTTCGACATCGCCAACGACATCCCTGTTGCGATCTGCGGCGACCCGAACCGGCTGCGCCAGGTGATGGCCAACCTGCTGGGCAATGCGATCAAGTTCACCGAGCACGGCCGCATCCTCGCGCGCGTGCGCGTGGCCAGCGAAGACAACCAGGCCGTCACGCTGCGCTTCGAGGTGCACGACACCGGCATCGGCATCTCGCGCGATGCCAGGAGCCGCATCTTCGAAGCGTTCTCGCAGGCCGACGACTCGACCACCCGCAAGTACGGCGGCACCGGGCTGGGGCTGGCGATCTCAAAACAACTGGTTGAGTTGATGGGGGGCGCGATCGGCGTCGAGAATGCCCGAACTCAAGGTTCGGTGTTCTGGTTCACGGTACCTTTCGATAAGCGCCGCGTCGACCCCGACGCGCCTGGCGACCACCAGCACACTATCGAAGGAATCCGCGTCTTGATCGTCGACGAACAGCACAGCAGCCGCGTGGGGCTGCAGGATCACCTGGCCGCCTGGCAGGTCGCCAGCGACGGCGCGGCCTCGGCCGACGAAGCGCTGTCGCGCCTGGCCGCAGCCGCCGCCGATGGCAGGCCCTACGACGCGGCCATCATCGACATGGAGCTCACGCACGGCAGCGGCCTGATGCTCGCCGCCACCATCAAGGCCAACCCGGCCACGCGCGCCACGCGCCTGCTCGTCATCAGTCCCGAGCGGCTGGCGGCCGACCCGGTGCAGCGGCGCGAGGCCGGCGTGGCCTACCAGCTCATCAAGCCGGCGCGCGCGGCCGACCTGTTTGCGTGCCTGGCCACGCGGCCACGCGGCGCCCCCGCCCCGGCGCCGCAGTTCGTGCCCCCGCCCGACCTGCCGCGTCCCATTGCGCGCACCCGCGTGCGGCGCGTGCTGCTGGCCGAGGACAATCCGGTCAACGTCGAAGTGGCGATGGCGATGCTCGAAAGCCTGGGCCTGTCGGCCGAATACGCGCGCAACGGCGAGGAAGCGCTGGCCATGGTGCGCCGCGGCGACTACGACGCCGTGCTGATGGACTGCCAGATGCCGGTGATGGACGGCTTTGCCGCCACCAGCGCGATCCGGCGCGACGAGCGCGAGTCCGGGCGCGGCCATGTGCTGCCGGTCATCGCGATCACCGCCAACGCGCTGCAGGGCGACCGCGAGGCGTGCCTGGCGGCCGGCATGGACGACTACCTGTCCAAGCCGTTCACCCAGCAGCAGCTGGCCGCCGTGATCGGGCGCTGGATCGCGCTGCCGCTGGTGGCCACCCGCCACCACGACGACGAGCCGCCCACCCTGCCGCCGGAGTCGGTCGAGGTGATCCACCGCGACGTGATCAACCGCGCCGCGCTCGACAACATCCGCGCGCTGTCCAAGGACGGCGGCGACGCGCTGGTGCAAAAGGTGATCGCCGCCTACGTGGACGACGCGCCGCAGCACCTGCGCACGCTGCGCCGCGCAATCGACGTGCACGACCCGGCCAGCGTGCGCAAGGTCGCGCACAGCCTCAAATCGGCCAGCGCCAACGTCGGCGCGCAAAAGCTGGCGCAGCTGTGCAAGGACCTGGAATACCTGGGCCGCGCCGACACCACCGAGGGCGCCGACGGCATCCTGACGGACATGGAGCAGGAGTTCCAGGTCGTGCGCAGCTCGCTCGCGGCCCTCATGGTAGAGAAGGAGACCTAGCATGGCTTGTCCCACCAAACGCGGCGTCGTGCTGGTTGCGGACGACGATCCGGTGATGCGCCTGTTGATGCTGCAGATGCTCGGCCAGGTTGGGCTGGACGGCGTCGAGGCCGAGGACGGCGCCCGGGCTGTGGCCCTCATGCGCGAGCTGCGGCCCGACCTGATCTTAATGGACGTGGACATGCCCAACATGGACGGCTTCGCCGCCTGCAAGGCGATCCGCGACGATGCCGCCGGCGCCACGGTCCCGATCATCATGGTCACCGGCGGCGACGACATCGAGGCCGTCACCAACGCCTACGAAGCCGGCGCCACCGATTTCGTGTCCAAGCCGATCAACTGGCCGATCCTTGGCCACCGCGTGCTGTACGTGCTGCGCGCCAGCGACGCCATCGCGCGCCTGCGCATCGCCGACGCCCAGAACCGCGCGGTGCTGGCTGCCATTCCCGACACCTTCTTCCGCTTGAACCGCGACGGGGTGTACCTCGACTACGAGCGCGGCCACGACGCCGGCGCCGGCCTGTCCGACAGCGACTGCGTGGGCCGCCACATCACCGAGGTGCTGCCCAGGGAAATCGCGGAGCGCCTGCTGGAGCAGATGGAGAACGTGCTGGCGACCCAGCAGATCCGCTCGGTCGAGTACGAGCTGCTGCGCGGCGGCAGCGCCCAGCATTTCGAGGCGCGCCTGGTGGCAACAGGCCCCACCGAGGTGCTGGGCCTGGTGCGCGACATCAGCGAGCGCAAGCGCACCGAGGAGCAGATCCGGCGCCTGGCCTACTGCGACAGCCTGACCGGCATCCCCAACCGCCAGGCTTTCCTCGAAACGCTGGAGCGCGAGCTGCACCGCTCCAAGATGGGCAACAAGAAGTTCGCGGTGTTGTTCATGGACCTGGACGCGTTCAAGCGCATCAACGACACGCTCGGCCACAATGTGGGCGACCACCTGCTGCAGCTGGTCTCGGAGCGGCTGCGCGAGACCACGCGCCCGAGCGACATGGTGTCGCGCGGGGACCAGGCCACCAACCTGGCGCGGCTGGGCGGCGACGAGTTCACGATCCTGATTCCGGACCTGGAGCGGGTCGAGCACGCGCTGAACGTGGCACACCGGGTCAAGGAGGCGATGCGCCGCCCCTTCCTCATCGAGGGCAACGAGATCTTCGTCACCGCCAGCATCGGCATCTCGCTGTTCCCGGAGGATGGCGACGACTGCAACTCGCTGCTCAAATACGCCGACACAGCGATGTACCACGCGAAGAACTGCGGCAAGAACAACGCCAAGCTGTACAGCTCTTCGCTGACCATGCAGATCATGAGCCACGTGAAGCTGGAAGTGGGCCTGCGCAAGGCGCTGGGCAACGACGAGCTTTACCTGTTGTACCAGCCACAGTTCGACGTGCACTCGACCGAGATCGTGGGCGTGGAGGCGCTGGTGCGCTGGCGTCATCCGGAGCGCGGCGTGATCTCGCCGACCGAGTTCATCCCGCTGGCCGAGGAGACAGGCCTGATCGTGCCGATCGGTGAATGGGTGCTGCGCACCGCGTGTTCACAAGCGCGCAACTGGCAACGCCAGACGCGGCGCAGCGTGCGCATGGCGGTCAACCTGTCGGCCAAGCAGTTCAAGGACGAGAACCTGTCGCAGATCGTGCTGTCGGCACTGCACGAGACCGGGCTGGACCCGCGCTTCCTCGAACTCGAGCTCACCGAGGGCACGCTGATGGACGACGCCAAGGCCACGCTCGCCACGCTCGAGCAGCTGCGGCGCATCGGCGTGTATTTGTCGATCGACGACTTCGGCACCGGCTACTCGTCGATGAACTACCTCAAGCGCTTCGACGTGCGGGCGCTCAAGATCGACCGCAGCTTCATCTGCGGCCTGCCGCAGGACTCCGAGAACGCGGCCATCACGCGCGCGATCATCGCGATGGCGCACGGGCTCAAGATGGTGGTAGTGGCCGAAGGCGTGGAGACTGGCGAGCAGCTCGTGCTGCTGCAGCAGTACGGCTGCGACCTGGTGCAGGGCTACCACCTGGGTCATCCGGTGCCGGGCGATTCGATCGCGCAGAAGCTGGTGGGCGTGGTGCAGGCGGCTGGCTGACGCTTCGCCGCCATCATGACGGCCTTGCGAACGGCCACGCGTGTTCCCGCCACGAACCTAAAAACCGTCATTCCCGCGCAGGCGGGTATCCATGCAAAGCATTGGGGCTCGCGGCGTGCGCCGCCGCCAGGCACCCGGTCCATGGGTCCCCGCCTTCGCGGGGACGACGTGCGGAGGGTAATGAACGGCCACGCGTGTCCTACCGCCGCAAACCCCAAAACCGTCATTCCGGCGAAGGCCGGAATCCATGCTGAGCCAGCTAGGATGCGGCTCGGTTTTCGACGACGCACCGCGTCCATGGGTCCCCGCCTTCGCGGGGACGACGTGCGGGCGGTCGTGGCTAGGGCTTGAGCGTCAGCGTGTACTTCGCCGGTCCCGGCAGCAGCGGCTGCGGCTTGGCCTTCACCCAGTCCTCGTGTCCGGCCAAAAAGAACGGCGACAACGGGTGCCCGCTCTGCCCGCCCGGCATGTTGAAGATCCCCTGCTCCTCGTGCCCCGGCGAGACGGTCATGCGTTCCGACTGCCCGAAGGTGGGCGCGGCCACGCGCGGCATGTTCGAGTCGCCGGGCAGCTGGTCCGGCGGCGCGGCCAGCCAGGGCTTGAGGAACGGCGCGGCCATGCTGATCGGGTGCGCGATCGCCACCGTATTGCGCGCGCCCCAGCTCGCAGCGGACAAGCTCTTGCCATCGGCAGTCAGCTGCGCGATCACGCGGTCGATCCCCGCCAGCTCGAACGCGTGCCAGTCGCTGTAGCCCGGCGGCAGCCACGACGCCGGCCGCTCGTTGAGCAGCCGGTCGAGCACCACCGGCCAGCGCGTGGTCGCCATCGTCACGCTTGCTTTCGGGTCGAGCTGCTTCATCTGCCGGTCCGCCTGGCCGAACAGCAGCTCGGCCATCGCCCACATCGTGCTGCGCGCGAGCCGGTAGCCGACCGAGCTGACGCTAGCGTGGCCATCCCAGCCGGTATCGAGCAGGCGCCGGAATTCGCCCCGCTGCGGATGGCCCTGCAGCGCCTGCGCATCGAGCGCCCGCAGTGCCCGCTCGCGCCATGGCGCCACAAACAGGGCGCGGTCGTCCAAGGCCGCGCCAAACGCGGCCGTCACGTCAACCTTGGGCCCGAGCGCCAGCAGGTCGTCGCGCAGCTGGCGGTTGCGCGCGCCAAGGTCAAAGCCGCCGTCGCCGATCTTGTTCGCGCCCTCTCCCATCAGCTGGCGGCTGTTGGCGGTGCTGAGCTGGCCGTCGGCGGGATTGATCACGCGCGGGTAGTCGGCCGGCGCCAGCAGCCCCTGCCACGTGGTCCCGCCGTCGAGCGGAAAGGTCGCCACCGTCGCGGCAGTCTCGCGCCGCGGCAGCATGCCGGCGATGGTCCAGCCGATGTTGCCGCGGTCGTCGCCGGCGACGAAATTCTGCGCCGGGATGCCGTCCGTGTTCGCGATCGCGAGCGCTTCGTCCAGCGACGCCGCCGCTTCCAGCTTGCGGTGATGCAGGTTGATCGCCGCCGGGTCGTGCGCGATCCAGTGCAGCGCATACGCCTTGCCGTCGGCTTTGACGATCGGCCCCAGCGATGTCTCGCGCACCTCCATCTCTACCGCGGGCTGACCCTTGACCAGGATGCGCTCGACGTGGCGCGCCGGCGTCTCCCAGCCCGCCGGTACGCGCACCTGGCCCGGATGCGCGTTGTCGATGCCAAGCGAAACGAAGTCCAGATAGTCGCCATAGCTGTTGGTGAAGGCCCAGGCCACGTGGCCGTTGCTGGCCACGATCATGATCGGCGGCGCGCCCGGCAGCGTCACGCCGACGACGCGGCGCTGCGCGCCTTGCTCGTCCGGATAGCGCAGCGCCAGGCGATACCAGATGTTCGGCAGCTGCAGGCCCAGGTGCATGTCGTCCGATACGATCGCCGCGCCATTCGCGCTGCGGCTGCCTGCGATCGCGTAGTTGTTGCTGCCCACCGCATCGAGGCCCTCGTTCAGCGCCAGCATGCGCGCCTGGCCGCCATCGCCCCACCAGGCGGGCGCCTTGGACGGGATCGGTGCGCCGGGCGGTGCGACCTGGGCCGCGTCATGCGGCGCGTCCCACTGGGTCGATTCCGGCAGCAGGAAGGCAAGCTGCGCGGCGTCGGTGTGCTCGCGCAGCCAGCCGCGCGCCAGCTCGTGCGGCTGCTGGCTGCCTTGCAGGTCGAGGAACATGGCCCACACCACCAGCACCGAATCGGCCGCCGTCCACGGGCGCGGCGCGGTGCCCGTGAGCGCGTATTCGAACGGCCGCGTGGAGAGCGCCGACAGTCCGTCGTTCACGCCGGCCACGTAGCGGTCGATGAAGGCGCGGTCATCCGGCCCCAGCCTGTCCAGCACCTGGGCGGCGCGGGCGCGGAAGCGGTGCAGCCGGCTGGCGCGGTCGCGCGGCAGCGCCTTGGGGCCGAACAGCTCGGCCAGTTCGCCCGCCGCCGAGCGGCGCAGCAGGTCCATCTGGAAGAAGCGCTCCTGCGCATGCACGAACCCGGTCGCGTAGGCCAGGTCGAGGCGGTCGGCGCCGGCGATCTCCGGCACGCCGCGCTCGTCGCGCGCCACCGTGACCGGCGCGTGCAGCCCCGCGGCCACGCGTTCGCCGTCCAGCTGCGCCAGGCTGCCGCGCAGGTAGAGCCAGGCAGCCAGTGCCGCCAGCAGCGCCAGCAGCAGCAGGCCGGCAAGCGAACGCAAGGTCCATGCGGTCCAGCGTGTTCGGCGCATCGTGTCTCCTCCCCTGTTGTTGTCCGCCGATCTTGCCAGAAAAACCATGCCGGAGGAAGCTGGTTATGGTGTAGGACCTTGGGGCAGTCAAGCACGCTGGTCATGTTCCTGATTGAGCGAAATCAAACTTATCGCACGCTCGTTCAGTAGTCTGGGAAGAGACATCGACAAGCACGGGCCATCCGTGAAAGGAGGCGACGATGCGCACCCTGCCCTTGGCGCTGGCGGCCCTGCTGCTGGCAGCCTGCACCACCCCGCAGGAGCGGGCCGCCCAGATGCAGGCACAGGCGGACGAGATGGTGGTGATCTACGGCCCGGCCTGCCAGCGGCTCGGCTACACGGTCAACACCGACCAATGGCGCGCCTGCATCCTGAACCTGAGCGCGAAGGAAGACCTGCGCAACTACCTCAGCTACCCGTACTACTCCGGCCTGGGATACTGGCACCACGGCTACTGGGGGCCGTACTGAGCGCGCGTGCGCAGCCGGCCTTGGTGACGGCGGCGCGGGTGGCCAGCAGGCGCTCCACCAGCTGCTGTGCGTGGCGCAGCAGGCGCGGATGGCGCGCGTCCGGCGGATGCAGCGACAGGCGAACCAGCGGTGCACGCGCCAGCAGCGCCGCGCCGGCGTCGGCTGCAAGCGGCGACAGGAATCGCCCCGCGCGATTGCGCGCTGCGTACACCAGCGACGGGGACAGCACCGACCTGCCCTGCCGCAGCAGGTGCAGGCGGCTGAAGGTGGTGGTGTACTCGAACGGTGCTTCGCGCAGCGCGCGCCAGGCGTGGGGCCCGAGCAGCCAGGCCGGCGGCACGAAGCCGTACACCGGCCAGCCGCGCGCGGCAAACCAGTCGAGTCCCAGGCGGATGCGGCGCCGTGCCTCGTCATACGACAGCGCGGAAAACTCGCCTTCGCGGGTGGTGTAGACGCCGCGCAAAAAGCGGCTGCGCGCGCTGCCGGTCACCGGCACGCTGTCCAGGTGGGTGTAGCCGTGCAACGCAAGCTCGTGGCCCTGCGCCAGGTAGCCGGCCAGACCGGCCTGCATGGACTCGGACACCTCGTCGCGCTCGTGGTAGCGCGGCACCACCAGCCAGGTCATGGGAATATCGGCCACCTCACGGATCGCGCGGGCCAGCCGCTCGCAGCCGGCCCAGGTGGCCGGCGCGACGTCGTGGATCGACACGCACAGCAATCGTGGCTCAGTCGGTGACACAGATGCGCTCCACCTCCAGTGCCGCCCGCTCTGCGCTGGCCACCAGGCTGCCGTAGCGCTGCATCAGCTGCGGCATCACCCGGTCCCAGTCGTAATGGTCCTGCGCCTTGCGGCGCGCGTTGATGCCCAGCTGCGCCAGGTCGCGCAGGTAGATGGCCTCGATGGCCGCGGCCAGGCTGTCCACGCTGTTGGGCTCGGCCAGGATGCCGGTTTCGGCGTCCACCAGCTCGGCCACGCCGCCGCCCGAGGTGCCGACCACCGGCAGGCCGCAGGCCATGGCCTCGAGCACGATCAGGCCGAAGGTTTCGCAGTCGCCCGGATGCACGAGCACGTCGCAGCTGGCCAACAGGCGCGCCAGTTGCCGCTGGTCGCGCTTGAACGGCACGTAGGTGATTTGTGGATAGCGCGGCAGCTCGGTGCCGCCGCCGATCAGCACCAGGTGGTAGGGGCGCCCGAGTTTGCGCACCGCGTCGATCAGCACGTGCAGCTTTTTTTCGGGCGTGAAGCGGCCGGCGTACACCAGCAGGCGGGCGTTGGGGGCCAGGTGAAGGTGCTCGCGCAGGGTGTCCACCCGCCGGTCGGGCCGGAACACGCCGCTGTCGATGCCCAGCGGCTGGTGCAGCGCGTCGGGCACGCCCATGTCGGCCAGCTGCTCGACCATGAGCCTGCTGGGCGCCAGCACCAGGTCGAACCGGCGGTACAGGTGCGCGAGATACCGCCGCACCGCGGCCGCCGACACGCGGCCCAGCCGGTGCTGCACCAGGCGCGGCAGGTCGGAATGGTAGAACGCCACGGCCGGCACGCCGTGCTGCTGCTGCATGCGCAGCGCGGCCCAGGCGCAGTGGCCGGCGTCGCCGGCCTCCACCAGGTCGGCGCGGGCCGTTTGCAGCTGGCGCGCCGGGCCCGCCACCGACAGCGGCATGCGGTAGCCGTGGATGCCGGGCACCGACACCGCCGGAATGCGCACCAGCGCCGGCGCGCGGCCACGGCCGCGGCTTTGCACGTTGGGGCTGAGGATCGTGTGCCGCACGCGGCTGTGCCGTGCCAGCCAGCGCGCCTTGGCGTTCAGGTAGGTACTGACGCCGCCGCCTTCCGGCGCGTAGAACATGGTGATGTCGACGAGATGCATGCTGGGGTCCGCTCAGAGTTTGCCCACGATAGCAGTCGACCGCGGGCCTGGCTTGCGCACACTCAAACAGGCTCCCGCGTCTCACCGGCGGGTTGCCGTTCTGTTTATTATGCGCTGCGACGGTCCAGCATGGCGCGCGCTATGGTGCCCGCGTCCACGTATTCAAGCTCGCCCCCGACGGGGACGCCGCGCGCGAGGCGACTCACCGCCAGGCCGCGCGCCTTCAGCATTTCACTGATGTAATGGGCAGTGGCTTCGCCCTCGTTGGTGAAGTTGGTGGCAAGCACCACTTCCCTGACCTCGCCGTCGGTGGACCGGCCCACCAGCTTGTCCAGGTGCAGGTCCTTGGGGCCGATGCCGTCCAGCGGCGACAGCCGCCCCATCAGCACGAAGTACAGGCCCTTGTAGGTCAGGGTCTGTTCGATCATCACCTGGTCGGCCGGCGTTTCGACCACGCACAGCAGCGAACGGTCGCGCGCCTCGTCCTGGCACAGGTCGCACACCTCGGCTTCGGTGAAGGTGTTGCACTGCGCGCAGTGATGCACCTGGTCCACCGCCTGGTACAACGCGCGCGACAGCATGGCCGCGCCCTCGCGGTCATGCTGCAGCAGGTGGAAGGCCATGCGCTGCGCCGACTTCGGGCCCACGCCGGGCAGGCGCTTGAGCGCCTCGGTCAGGAAGTCGAGCGATTTGGAAGACATGGCCTTACTTGACGCGATAAGCCGCCAGCACCTCGGCCGTCATGGTCGGCGCGAATTCGGTAATGTCGTAGCGCGCCACGCCGGCCTTGTGGAACGGATCCTGGCGGATCAGTTCCTCGACCTCGGCGCGGCTGTCGCCTTGCGCAATGATCACGCCGCCCTCGCGCGGCACCTTGCGCCCGGACATCAGGAAATTACCCTTGGAGTATTGCTCTTCCAGGAAATCGCGGTGCGCCGCCAGGTGGCCGTCGATCTGCTCGAGCGGCACGATATAGGTGAGGGAGATGACAAACATCGTCAGAACGGCATCTTGAAGCCCGGCGGCAGCGGCAGGCCGGCGGTGAGGCTGCCCATCTTTTCGGCGGCGGTGGCTTCGGCCTTGCGCACGGCGTCGTTGAACGCGGCGGCCACCAGGTCTTCCAGCATGTCCTTGTCGTCGGCCAGCAGCGACGGGTCGATCTGCACGCGCTTGACGTCGTTCTTGCAGGTCATGGTGACCTTGACCAGGCCGGCGCCGGACTGGCCCTCGACCTCGATGAGCGCCAGCTGCTCCTGCGCCTTCTTCATGTTGTCCTGCATGGCCTGGGCCTGCTTCATCAGCCCAGCGAGCTGGTTTTTCATCATGGCTGTGTTCTCCAAAAGTCTGGTATAGACAAAAATTGACCGGATAAATTCAGTGTTCAGGCGGCCTTGGGGCGCACCGAACCGGGCACCACGAAGGCGTTGAACTGGCGCGCCATCGCCTGCACGAACGGGTCGGCATCGACTGCCGCCTCGGCCTCGCGCTGGCGGCGTTCGCGCTCCGCCTTCGCTTGCGCGCTGGCGGTGTACCACACCGGCGCGATCTGGGTGTCCACGTTCACGCGCACCTGCGGAAAGCGCTCCTGCAGCGCGGCGCACAGCTTCTCGCTGTTGCCGCTGGCGCGCAGCGTATCGACCGGCACGCGCAGGCGGAAGGTCGCGGATGCGCTATCGGCCACGCACTCGACCAGTTCGGTCTGCAGCGCCAGCTGCTGCGCCACCCCGCGCAGCGGCAGGCTTGCGGCCAGCGCAGGCCAGTTGCCGTCCCACGCGATCGCCGGGACCGGCGTGACCACGTGGGCGTACGGCGGCGCGGCCGGCGCGCGGCCTGGCGCGGGCGGCGGCGCCACCGGCGCGGCTTCCGAGGCCACCGCGCGGTCGTCCGAAAATTCGGTCACCCACGACGGCGGTTCTTCGGTGAGGGTGTCGCCGTCGTCGTATTCCATCGCCTGCGCCTGGCCGCGCATGACGGCGGCCGGCTGTCCCTGGTCCCACGGCGGCGACCCGGCCGGCTGGCCGGCGGCGCGCATCAGCGGATTTTGTGGATGCTGCGGCGCCGGCGGCTGTGGCGCACGCATGTGCGGCGGCGACGGTTGCGGCGCCGGCGCCGCCGGTGCAGCTTGCGCGACGGCGGGCGGCGGTGCGGCGTTGTCCGCTGCAGGCGGCGGCGCGGAGGGGCGCTTGCCGCCCGTGATATTGCGCGAGGCCGCGCGCGCCGCTTCAAGGGCCGCGTTGATGGCGGCGCGCGCCGGGCTCATGGGCTGTGCGGCACTCGGTGCTGCATGCGGCTGGCTTGCAGGCGGCGCCGCAGGCGCTGGCGCTGCCTGGACCGGCGTGGCAGGCGGGCGGGTCGGCACGGTGGCGTGGCTGGCCACCGCCGCAGCCGCGGCGCGCGCGGGCGGCTGCGGACGCGCCGGCGCCGACTGCGCCGGTGTGGCCGCCGCATCGGCTCCGCCCTGCCCCGGACGGAACGCCAGCATGCGCAGCAGCGTCATCGTAAAGCCGGCATATTCGTCGGGCGCCAGGCCAATCTCGTTACGGCCGTGCACCGCGATCTGGTAATACAGCTGCACTTCCTGCGGGTCGAACTGGCCGGCCAGGCGCTGGATGTCGGCCAGTTCCGGCAGGTCTTCCGGCACCGCGGACGGCACGGTCTGCGCCAGCGCAACGCGATGCAGCAGCGTGGCCAGGTCCTGCAGCGCGCCGTTGTACGACAGGCTGCGGCTGGCCATTTCGTCGGCCACCGCCATCAGGTCGGCGCCGTCCTGCCTGGCCAGCGCGTCGAGCAGGCGCACCAGGTAGGACTGGTCCAGCGCGCCCAGCATGCCCTGCACCGCGTCGAGCGTGACCTGCCCGGCGGCGTAGGCGATCGCCTGGTCGGTCAGCGACAGCGCATCGCGCATGGAACCGTGCGCGCCTTGCGCCAGCAGGCGCAGCGCCGGCGCCTCGAAGCTGACGCCTTCCTGCCCGAGGATGTTCTCGAGGTGGCCGACGATGTGCCCCGGCGGCATCTGCTTCAGGTTGAACTGCAGGCAGCGCGACAGCACCGTGACCGGGATCTTTTGCGGGTCGGTGGTCGCGAGGATGAACTTCACGTGCTCGGGCGGCTCTTCCAGCGTCTTGAGCATTGCGTTGAACGCGTGGTTGGTCAGCATGTGCACCTCGTCGATCATATAGACCTTGAAGCGCGCGTTGCTGGGCGCGTACACCGCCTGTTCGAGCAGCTGGGCCATCTCGTCCACGCCGCGGTTGGACGCCGCGTCCATCTCGATGTAGTCCACGAAGCGGCCGGCGTCGATCGCACGGCAGGCCTCGCACTGGCCGCAGGGTTCGGCCGTGATGCCGCCCTGGCCGTCCGGGCCGGTGCAGTTGAGCGACTTGGCCAGGATGCGCGAGAGCGTCGTCTTGCCCACGCCGCGCGTACCCGTAAACAGGTAGGCATGGTGCAAACGCCCGGTCGCGAGGGCGTGCGTGAGCGCGCGCACCACGTGCTCCTGACCGACCAGCGTGTCGAAGTTCCGGGGACGGTATTTGCGGGCGAGGACTTGATAGGACATGGCGCGATTTTACAGCAGTTGTGCGTTGCCGCCCACAATCGGCCGGGGCCGGCGTTTCCGGTAGCGTGGGCGAATCTTCCGCCCACGCGTTCGGCCAGCGTTGGCGCAGTGGCACGGGCGCTTGATTGGATGCAGGGAGCGGCGACGCTCCCCGCCCGGTCAGCGCCCCGAGCAGTGCCCGCCGCTGGCCGCCTGCCCGCTGCCCAGCGCGATCAGCGGCGGCTCGGCCTGCGTGGTCTGGCTGTGCGAGAAATCCAGCGCAACCAGCAGCCCGAACGCCAGCCAGAACAGGATGGTGATGATGCCAAATGTCCGCTTGCTCATGCCGGCGCTCCCATCACCTGCTTGCGAATGCGCACGCCCACCAGCGACCCGGCGAAGGCCAGCGCAAACCACACCCAGCCATGCAGGCTGGCGGAGGTAATCCCGTCCAGGAAGGCGCCGACATTGCAGCCGAACGCCATGCGCGAGCTGTAGCCCATCACCAGGCCGGCCGCCATCGCCACGACGATCCGCCTGGCGCTTGGCACCCGCACATCCTGCGGTCCGTTCCAGCGCGATGCGGCCAGCGCGCCGTAGATCAGGCCGACGTTGGTGACCGAGGTGACGTCGGCCAGGATCGGCGCGGCCAGCCGGTCCGCGTGCGGCGCCACGCCCCAGAAGGCGTCGCCGGCCGCGCTCCAGCCCACTGCCTGGGCTGCCTTCGCGCCCCACAAACCGAGGCCGTAGACCACGCCCCACGGCTGCCCTGCCACCACGAGATGCAAGGCGTACAGGATCGCCAGCAGCAAGGCGCCCAGCCACCAGCGCCTGGCCCAGCGCGTTTCAGCGGCCAGCAGCTTGTGCGCGGCGCGGTGCTTGCGCCCGCCCGCCCACGCGCCCCACGCCACCGCCGCGCAACCGGCCACGGTGATCGCCAGCGCGGCCGGCCAGCCGAACTGCAGCATGTCCACCGGCGACAGGCCGCCCAGCGCCAGCCACGCCGGCTGGTGCAATGCGCCCACAAAGCTGCCGATGACGAAGGTGGGCAGCACCGCAAACGACACCGGCGCGCCGCTGCCGGCCTTGTAGAGCGTGCCGGAGCCGCAGCCGTCGGCCACCTGCATGGCGGCGCCAAACAGGAACGCGCCCAGCACCAGGCTGAACGAAATCGGCGCAACCGCACCCACCAGTTCGCCCGGGTGCGCTGCCAGGAGCGGCAGCGTGAGGGCGGCCGCCAGCGAGATCACCAGCATCTGCGCCCACAGTCCTTGCGGGTCGCGCTTTTCAATATAGTTGCGCCAGCCGGTCGTAAAGCCAAAGCGGGCGCCCTGCAGCACCGCGCCAAAGCCGATCCCGATCAGGGCCAGCAGGCCTTGCCGCAGTCCGGCCGCCAGCGTGACGGCCACGGCCAGCGCCAGAGCGCCGCCGACCCAGCCGGCGCGTTTCAGGTAACGCATGCCCGCCCTTACTTCTTGAGCGAACGCTTGGCGTCCTGCATCAGCGCGGTCATGCGCGACGGTTCGTTTTGCATCGGCAGTTTGGTCTTGCTCCACTCCACCACCGATTGCGGGTACAGCTTCACGCGCTTGTTGCCTGCGATCTCGGACAGCACGAACCAGTCGGTGGCGGCCCAGTGACCGGTATTGCAGAACGAGACGGCGTCCTTGTCCGCAAGGCCCGCCTGGCGCACGGCCTGCTGCAGCTCGTCGGCGCTCCTGAGCGTCTTGTCGTCGGCATTGAAGAAGGCCGCGTTATCCAGCGAGCGGGCGCCCGGCAAGGTGCCGTAACGGGCCGCAGCGTCAACCCGCTGCTCGCCCTTGAAGAAGGCGGCCGGGCGGGCGTCGACCAGCACCGGCGCCTTGCCTGCCTGGACCTCGGCGGCCAGCTCCTGCGTTTCGGCGATCATCGCCTTGTTGTAGTGATAGGTGAACGCGGTCGGGGCGATCTTGGGCGCCGCGGTGTCGAGCGCACCGCCGGCGGCCTTCCAGCCGAGCGTGCCGCCGTCGAGAATCGACAGGCGGGTCAGCCCGCCCACTTTCAGGGTCCAGTAGACGCGGGCGGCGGCGCCAAAGTCGGTGTGGTCATTGCCGGCATGGGCCACGATCACGCGCGTGTCGGCAGTGATGCCGGCCTGGCGCAGCAGTTCGGTCAGCCTGGTCTCGGCCGGCAGCGCACCGGCGTTGTCCGCGGGGCCGCGGTAGGCGGCATACGGCGTGTTGACGGCGCCGGGGATGTGGCCGGCGGCATAGTCCTTCGGTGCGCGAATGTCGAGCACCCGCACGTCGGCTTGCTCGATCAGCGGTTTGAGCTCGGCGGGCTTGACGACCGGGTTGTCGGCGGCCGGCGCGGCCGGCGCCGCGAACGCTGCGATGGGAACGGAAATGGCAATCGTGGCCGCCAGCACCGCCGGCAGCAGGCGTGATTTATTTAGCATCGGAAACGTCGAAGTGGTAGGCGCCCGGTCAAGGGCAAATGTGAACTACGAGACGAAACGATGATACTGCAATTTGCAACCGCTCGCTGAGGACGGTCGAAAACGGAAGGAAGGGGAAGAGGCGAGCCTGATCTGCGGCACTTGCGGTGAACGGCTTTGGCTGCTTCGTTCCCGACCTGACCAGGTAAACCATGCCGCAATGCGCAGGGGCCCGCCAAGTGCAATTATAACCGAGTGGTGGGGGTTAGGGAAATCTGGCTTCGATCAAGGGCCGGCGACCTCGACGTTGACGATGTGGCCGGCTCGGCATGGGTCCCGGCTTTCGCCGGGACGACGATATTTCATGCGCCGTCGTCCCGGCGAAAGCCGGGACCCATGCTGAATGTGCGCAGTCGAGCAGTATCTTAAATACCCAGCTGCTGCCAGATCTCGTCCACCCGCTGCCTGACCTCGGGCGCCATCACGATCGGCGTGCCCCACTCGCGGCTGGTTTCGCCTGGCCACTTGTTGGTGGCGTCGATGCCCATCTTCGAACCCAGCCCGCTCACCGGCGAGGCAAAGTCGAGGTAATCGATCGGCGTGTTGTCCACCATGACCGTGTCGCGGGTCGGATCGACGCGGGTGGTGATGGCCCAGATCACCTCCTTCCAGTCGCGCACGTTCACGTCCTCGTCCACCACCACAATGAACTTGGTATACATGAACTGGCGCAGGAAGCTCCAGACCCCGAACATCACGCGCTTGGCGTGGCCGGCGTACTGCTTCTTCATCTGCACCACCGCCATGCGGTAGCTGCAGCCTTCCGGCGGCAAATAGAAGTCGGTGATCTCGGGGAACTGCTTTTGCAGCAGCGGGATGAACACCTCGTTCAGCGCCACGCCCAGCACCGCCGGCTCGTCGGGCGGCTTGCCTGTATAAGTAGAGTGATAGATCGGGTCGCGCCGCATCGTGATGCGGTCGATCGTGAAGACCGGGAACCAGTCCTGCTCGTTGTAATAGCCGGTGTGGTCGCCGTACGGTCCCTCGAGCGCGTGCTCGAAGCCGCTCGGGTGGCCGGCGTCCGGGTAGATGTGCCCTTCCAGCACGATCTCGGCGGACGCGGGCACGCGCAGCTCACTGCCGATGGCCTTGGCCAGCACCGTGCGCTGCCCGCGCAGCAGGCCGGCGAACTGGTACTCCGACAGCGTGTCCGGCACCGGCGTCACCGCGCCCAGGATCGTGGCCGGGTCGGCGCCCAGCGCGACCGCCACCGGATACGGTTTGCCCGGATTGGCGATGCAGTGCTCGCGAAAATCGAGCGCGCCGCCGCGGTGCGCGAGCCAGCGCATGATCACCTTGTTCGGCCCCAGCACCTGCTGGCGGTAGATGCCCAGGTTCTGGCGCTTCTTGTTCGGGCCCTTGGTGATGACCAGGCCCCAGGTAATCAGCGGCGCCACGTCGCCCGGCCAGCAATGCTGGATCGGCAGGCGGCCAAGGTCCACGTCCTGCCCTTCCCACACGATCTCCTGGCAGGCGGGCGCGCGCACCTCCTTGGGCGACATGTCCCACACCGCCTTCACCAGTGAGCCCATGTCCATCACGTCCTTGAAGCCGCGTGGCGGCTCCGGCTCCTTCAGGCGCGCCAGCACGTGGCCGATCTTGCGCAGCTCGCCCACATCATCCGCACCCATGCCCAGCGCCACCCGGCGCGGCGTGCCGAACAGGTTGGCCAGCACCGGCATCGAGTAGCCCGTCGGCTGCTCGAACAGCAGGGCCGGCCCGGCCGCGCGCAGCGTGCGATCGCAGACCTCGGTCATCTCCAGCTTGGGCGATACCGGCACCTGGACCCGCTTTAATTCTCCATCTCGTTGCAGTTGGGAAATAAAATCCCGCAAATCGGCGTACTTCATCAAATTTTCGTTCTTTTTTGGTATGTATGGGGTTGATCAATTAACTACGCCAAGTGATTGATTTCTCAGCAGTTTGCTGCGTTGCGGCAAAGAAAGTAAGACTTAAAAGTAATAAAGCGCTTGCGTGCTAGGGTTGACGCGATATATGCGAGCTCATACAATCCACCCAACTTGATGAGGCAGGCTGCGGGACATCCGCGATTTTAGCCCGTCTCAGGCATTCACGGGGTGGGGGCCCCACATGACATTTTAAGGAGTGTTTTTCCCGAGGCGTCTGCCTCACTCCCCCCACTATGTTGTTTGGCACACTGGAGCGCACCCGCCGGGCAGGCACCAGCTGATAGCTACGCAATAACGGCGTTTTCGACCGCAGCAGCGGCGAACAACGATTTTCTGATGCACGGCAAAGTGACCAACGTAGCGCGTCAGCGCGCCACGCCAGGAAGCTTTTTGCCGCGACAAAGGGGAATACGATGATCAATCGTTTCATCGGACAGGGCGCAAGGCTCTTCCAAAACGCGGCCAGCCAGCCGATCACCGTTGGTTCGGTGCTCAAGGCCGCACGCGGTCTGCTGACCACCGCACAACATACGCTGACCGTGTTCGGTCTTTCCGCAGTGGCCGTATTGGCCGTGCTGTACACCCGTCCGGACCTCGCCAAGCGCGTGTCCGAGCTGCTCTACCCGCAACCGGCCGCCGCCGTCCAGGCCCCGGTGCACCCGCTGGCCGCCATGGTCGATCCGCACCACAACGAGGCGGTCGAGGCGCCGGCTGCCGACGACAAGCCGGCAGTACGCAACAAACAGCAGGAATTCGTCACCAGCTGGCTGTCGCGCCGCTACCGCGTGGCGGGCGACGCGGCCAACATGCTGGTCGCGACCACCTACCAGACCGCGCACGAGATCAAGATCGATCCGCTGCTGGTGCTGGCGGTGATGGCCATCGAATCGGGCCTGAACCCGTTCGCCGAGAGCCCGATGGGCGCCAAGGGCCTGATGCAGGTGATGGCCAAGGTCCACAACGACAAGTTCGAGGAAGTGGGCGGCGCGCAGGCCGCGCTCAACCCGGTGGCCAACATCCGTGTCGGCGCGCAGATCCTGAAGGACTACGTGAACCGCACCGGGTCGGTGGAAGCGGCGCTCAAGACCTACGTGGGCGCGGGCGCGGCCGACAGCGATTCCGGCTACGGCAACAAGGTGCTGGCCGAATACAAGCGCCTCAAGCAGGTCGCCACCGGCAAGAACGTGCCGATCAGCTTCCCGGCGCAGCCGACCGCGGTGGCCGAGAAGTCGGCGCCGCGCAAGCAGCAAGCCGCGCCGGTCGAGCAGCCGGCGGCGCAGGAGACGCTGGCCGGGCTGTAATCACGGGCAGACAAGCGCTCCACTCGCAAGGCAGCGAAGGGCTGAGTTCGGTCAGGACTCAGCCCTTTTTCAATTGAACCTGCCCTGCCGCTCCCCGATTCGTGCCATATTGGCAGCATGCGCTCATCCATCGATAACAAGAAATCCGGGGACAGGGACTTGAAGCTGTTGCGCCGCCTGCTGCGCGCCAGGGACCGCATGGACGCCGCGCCGCACGAGGACTGGCCGGTGTCGCGGCTGGCGCGCGTCAGCGGCGCGTCCGAAGCCTACTTCGCCCGCGCGTTTCGCGACGCGTTCGGCCTGCCGCCCCACCGCTACCTGCTGGCACGGCGGGTCGAACGCGCGAAAGCGCTGCTGCGCGACACTGACCTGCCGATCATCGACATCGCCTTGCAGACCGGCTGGAACAGCCTTGGCACGTTTGGCCGGACCTTCCGCGACGTGACCGGCGAAAGTCCCAGCGCGCTCCGGCGGCAAATGCGGCAAGCGCCGGGCGATCTCGACCAGGTTCCCCATTGCTTCGTCAGCGCCGCCCACCGGCCCCATCTCACAATGGCAGTTTCGGAGAAGCGGCGGCGGACCAAAGCCGATACGCTGGAGCTTTCAAATGGAGGAACATAAATGAAAAATGGTATTCAGGTTGCCGGCATCTATGTCCATGACCAGGACGAGGCGCTCCAGTTCTATGTCGAACGGCTCGGATTTCGCGTGCACACCGATGCCCGCAACGGCGATTATCGCTGGCTGACGGTCCAGCACCCCGACCAGCCCGGCTTGCAGCTGGGCCTGTTCCGGCCCCAGGCACCGATGGTCGATGACAAGACCGCGCAAGCCCTGAACGAGGCGGTCGCCAAAGGCGCCATGCCGCCGCTGGTGCTGGTGGTCGAAGATTGCCGGGCCGCGTATGAAGTGATGCACAAGCGCGGCGTCGAATTCACGCAGGAGCCGGTCGAGCGCTACGGATCGGTCGATGCGAGCTTTCGCGATCCCTCGGGCAATGGCTGGAAGCTCGTCCAGGCGCGTTGAGGCTGGTTGCACCAGGTTCTCATCTTCCAAAACGGAGGCACCCTGGCCGCTGTGTCACTCGTTATCGGCCAAACAAGCAGCGATAGGAAAGACCGCCGCGGCGAACCGGGGCGGTCTTTCTATTGATGGACGGCTTCAGTCAGGCCGGCGCTGACCGCGCCTCAACCCCACGAGGCCGACCGCGATGCCGAGCACAGCGAGACTGACCGCCGCTCCCACGATCCCGATCCACCCCGCGCGCGGATAAATGTATGCCGCCAGCCATGAGCCACCGGCCCCTCCGAGGAAATAGCAGGTCATGTATCCCGCATTGAGGCGATTGCGAGCTTGCGGTCGCAGCGCGTAGATCGCGTTCTGGTTGCTGACGTGGACCAGTTGCACGGCCAGATCGAGCAACAACACCCCGGCCAACAGTGCAGCCAGCGACGCCTGGGCAAATCCGAGGGGCAGCCAGCAGATCAACAGGCCCAGCAGGCCCAGCCAGGTCGCCGTGGTGCCCCGCCCCTGATCGGCCAAGCGGCCCGCTCCCGTGGCTGCCAGCGCCCCTGCGGCGCCGGCCAATCCGAACAAACCAATGACTGCATCCGAGTAGCCATAGGGTGGCGCGGCCAGCAGGAAGGCCAGCGGCGTCCAGAACAGGCTGAACAGCGCAAACGAGATCATGCCGAGCACGGCACGCACGCGCAGTACGGCTTCGTCGGCGAACAGTTGGATCACCGAGCGCAGCAATTCCCCGTACCCCACACCGGCGTCGGCCTGATAGCGGGGCAATGAACGCCTCAGCGCCAGGGCGCAGACCGCCATCGAAACGGCCGCAACCACATACACTGCTCGCCAGTGCATCAGGGAAGAAAGCGTACCCGCCACGGTTCGGGCGAGCAGGATACCGAGCAGCAGGCCGCTCATCACCGTACCGACTGCGCGCCCACGTTGTTCCGGCACGGCCAGCGTTGCTGCGAAAGGCACCAACACCTGCGCGACGACCGAACAGAATCCGGTGATGGCCGTGCCCACCAGCAGCAGCGGCAAGGTAGGTGCCGCTGCGCTGAGCGCCAGGCCGAGGCCCGCCAGCAGCATCAGGGCCACGATCAGGCTTCTGCGTTCGCGCAAATCCGCAACAGGCACCAGCAGAAATAGCCCCGCGCCATAGCTCAGTTGCGCTGTCGTCACGATACCGGCTGCCGCTGTTTGGGAAGTCCTGAACTCCGCCGCGATAGTAGGCAGCAACGGCTGGGCGTAGTAGTTACCTGCGACGGCTATTCCCGTGGCCGCGGCCATCAGCCACAGCAGGGGCGTGGAAAGAGATTGAACATGTCTGAGATGTGAAGTGGTGTTCATGGAGTGGAAATCCAGGGTTGTTTGACGCACAGTTTCTCTTCATCAGATAAATGAGTCCAATGTATTGTTATCATTCCAAGAATCTTCTTTTGAGATAGATGATGAACCTCAGACAGATCGAATTTGTGCTGGCGGTCGCAGAAGAGTCCAGTTTCACGCGCGCTGCTCGCCGGTGCCACACGGTGCAATCGGCCTTGAGCCATCAAGTGGCGCGGCTCGAAGATGAACTTGGCGCCCCGCTGTTCGAGCGCACTTCGCGCCGCGTACGCCTGACGCTGGCGGGAGAAGCCTTCGTACGGCAAGCGCATGCCGCGCTGGAGGCAGCGCGCCGCATACCGGAAGAAGTCGCGGCAGTCACCGGACAGGTCAGAGGTCAGATTACGATCGGCGCGATCAGCGCGCTCGGCAACATCGACATCGTGGCGCTGATCGCGCAGTTCCATGCGCGCTACCCCCAGGTTGACGTCCGACTGAGCCAGAGCGGCAGCGAAGAGTTGCTGGAGCGGCTGCGCCAAGGCCGCCTGGATGTCGCGCTCGTCGGCTTGTGGCAGGGAGAAAAGGTCGAGGGAGTAGAACACCTTCGGATCGCGCAGGAGAAACTGGTCGCGCTTCTGCCAAGGGAACATTCGTTAGCGTCTCGCAAGCGGCTCACGCTCGAACGGTTGGCAACGCTGCCGCTGGTGGACTATCCAAAGGACAGCAGTGCCCGCCGCCAGACAGACAAGGCATTTGCCGCTGCTGGCGTCGCGCACCAGATCCGTTTCGAGGTCAACCATCTGAATCTGATCGAGCAGTTCGTCGCGCGTGGCTTGGCCGCCAGTCTGGTGCCAGAATCCGTCGTGAGAAATCTGCCCGGCGTCGTGCCGGTGGCTTTGCAGGACGCTCCAGCGCGTGTCCTCTACGTGGCCTGGCCGAAATTTCCATCGCCCGCAGCGAGTGCATTCCTCGCGCTGTTGCGCGAACAACTGGACGCCATCGCCAGCAGATAGAATTAAAAAAGCCGCCGCGGCGAACCGGGGCGGCTTTTCAATGAGAAGCGAGGTCGATCAGCGGCGACCGTCCGCCGCCACCTCGTCCGGGCGCAGCTTGCCGGCCAGGCGGTCCAGCACGCCGTTGACGTACTTGTGCCCTTCCGACCCGCCGAACGACTTGGTCAGCTCGACCGCCTCGTTGATCACGACCCGGTACGGGATCTCGATCTTGTTCTTCAGCTCCCAGGCGCCCAGCAGCAGCACCGCGTGCTCGATCGGCGACAGCTCGCCCAGCGGCCGGTCCAGGGTCGGCGCCAGCACTTCGCGCAGCTCCACCGACTGGGCGATCGCGCCGTTCAGCAGTTCGGTGAAGTACTCGCCGTCGGCCTTGTCGAAGCCGTGCGCGCCGCGGATGTTGTTGACCACGGTCGACGCCGGCTCGTTGTTCAGCAGCCATTGGTACAGCCCCTGCAGCGCGAACTCGCGCGCGCGGTGGCGCGGCGTGCGGTTCTTGTTGGGGTTGGCGTGAATGTTTTTCTCAGTCATCTTTCTGAACCTCTGAATCAGTCTTCCTCGACCTGCAGCTCTTCGAGCGCGATCAACAGGTTGGCCATCTCGACGGCCACCTTGGCGGCGTCGGTGCCCTTCTCCGCCATGCGCGCCTCGGCCTGCTCGTCGTTCTCGGTGGTCAGCACGGCGTTGGCGATCGGCATGCCGTAGTCCAGGCCGATGCGGGTGATGCCCGCGCCCGACTCGTTGGACACCAGCTCGAAGTGGTAGGTCTCGCCGCGGATCACCGCGCCCAGCGCGATCAGCGCGTCGAACTGCTGGGTCTGGGCCATCTGCTGCAGCGCCAGCGGGATTTCGAGCGCGCCCGGCACGGTCACGTGCAGGATGTCTTCGTCCGCCACGCCCAAGCGCTTCAGTTCGGCCAGGCACGAGGACAGCAGGCCATGCCCGACGTCGGCATTGAAACGCGCCTGCACGATACCGATGCGCAGGCCCGCGCCGTCAAAATTGCTTTCATAAGTTCCTACCGTCATGGCTGCCCTCTTCTTTTTAAAATATAAATAGTATGCGTTAATCGTTTCACGCCGCGTTCGGCAGCGGCAGGTAGCCGGTCACCTCGAGGTCGAAGCCGGTCATCGACGGCATCTTGCGCGGGTTGGCCAGGAGCTTCATCTTGCGCACGCCCAGGTCGCGCAGGATCTGGGCGCCGATGCCGTAGGTGCGCAGGTCCATCGTCGCCGCGCGGCCAACCGGGCGCACGCCCTTCGAGTCGAGCGTGGTGAACTGGGCGAACAGCTGCTCGGCCGTTTCGCCGCAGTTGAGCAGCACCAGCACGCCGCTCTCGGCCTGCTGCACCGCCTGCATCGCCGCCGACAGGTTCCACGAGTGGGTGGTCGCGTGCGTTTCCAGCACGTCCAGAATCGACACCGGCTGGTGCACCCGCACCAGCGACTCGCGCTCGCCCGACACCTCGCCGTGCACCAGCGCCAGGTGCGCCGCGCCGCTCGGGGTGTCGCGGTAGGCCACCAGGCGGAAGTCGCCGCAGGCGGTGGACAGCGTGCGCTCGGCCAGACGCTCGACCAGACACTCGTGCTGGCTGCGGTAGTGGATCAGGTCGGCGATGGTGCCGATCTTCAGGTTGTGCTCCTTGGCGAACTCGATCAGGTCCGGCAGGCGCGCCATGGTGCCGTCTTCCTTGATGATCTCGCAGATCACCGACGCCGGGGTCAGGCCCGCCATCTCGGTCAGGTCGCAGCCGGCCTCGGTGTGCCCGGCGCGCATCAGCACGCCGCCCTTCTGGGCCTTGAGCGGGAAGATGTGGCCCGGCTGGACCACGTCGTCGGGGCGGGCGTTCTTGGCCACTGCCGCCTGCACGGTGCGCGCGCGGTCGGCCGCCGAGATGCCGGTGGTGACGCCCTCGGCCGCCTCGATCGAGACCGTGAAATTGGTGCCGAACGAGGTGCCGTTCTTGGCCGTCATCATCGGCAGGGCGAGCTGTTCGCAGCGCTCTTCGGTCAGGGTCAGGCACACCAGGCCGCGCGCGTGGCGGATCATGAAATTGATCGCCTCGGGCGTGACGAAGTCGGCCGCCAGCACCAGATCGCCCTCGTTTTCGCGGTCTTCTTCATCTACGAGAATGACCATGCGGCCTGCGCGCAATTCGGCAACGATTTCCTGGGTGGTGGAGATAGACATACTGGATTCCTGATCAAAGCCCAACTGGCGAAATACGCTATTTTAAAGGATTTGCCGCCTCCCGGCCCGGCCATTGGGCGGTCGCAGCCGGCACATTGCCGCGCCGGTCCCGGCCATCCCTGTCACGTTGTCATTCCACAACATCAATTCGCCCATTCAACAGTCAACTGTCAATCATTTCGATGTAACATTCGACAATGCAAGAAGCCCAGGCTGCCTGCAAGCTATGATTGAACTGGACACGCGCCCGCCAGGCTGCCGGCGGCGCAAGAAGGAGGCAATATGCGCTCACCACGTATCGCCATCGTGGGGCCGGCAGCGCCCGACGAAAGGAAAGGCTGATGGCCACCGTCCTCGTGGTCGACGACCGCCCCGGCAATCGCGAGTACCTTGTGGCCCTGCTGGGCTTTGCCGGCCACCGCACCTTGCAGGCGGCGGACGGCGCCCAGGCGCTGGCCTGCGCGCGAGCGCAGCGTCCCGACCTTGTCATCACCGACATCCTGATGCCCGGCATGGACGGCCACGCCTTCGTGCAGCGCCTGCGCGCCGACCCGCTGGTCGCCGGCACCCGGGTCATCTTCTACTCCGCCGTGTACACCGAAGAGGAGACGGCGCAGATCGCCAGCAGCTGCGGGGTGACGACCGTGCTGTCCAAGCCGGCCGAGCCGCAGGCGATCTTCGACGCGATCGACGCCGAGCTGGGGCTGGGCGACGCCGCGAGCGAGCTATCGGTGGCCGCGCCGCCGGCCCGGCGCGACCCGGCGCAGCCGCCGCACCCGCTCGAGCAGCGCCTGGCCGCGCTGGAGGCCTTGTGCCTGCGCATGGCACGCGAACGGCGGCCGGAAACGCTGGCAGAGACCTTCGTCGATGCGCTGGCCACGCTGCTGGACGCCGACGAGCTGGCCCTGTGCCTGCTGGACGCGGACGGCACCCAGGTGCGCCACTTGCATGCGCACGGCATTGCGGCCGAACTGCTGCTGGACGTTGCGGCCGATCCCGGCCGCTTGCCCGGCGCACTGGCACAGGCCGATACCCCGCTGCGTGAACCGGGCGGCGCGGCCGTGCCGCCGCCGGGGCGCGCGCACCCCGGCCCCTTCCTCGGCCTGCCGGTGCACGACGCGCGCCGCCGCCACGGCTGGGTGTATGCCACCCGCCGCGCCGGCGCCGCCCCCTTTTGCGAAGAAGACGAGATCATTGCGGTGATGGTCGCCGCCCACCTGGCAGTGGCCTATGACAACCTGAACCTGTACCAGCTGGTGCAGGGCCAGGTCTTGCAGCTGCAGCGCGAAGCGGACGCGCGCGAGCGCGCCGACGCCGCGCTGCGCGAGAGCGAACACCGGCTGGTGCTCGCGCGCCAGGTGTTCGACAGCACGGCCGAGAGCATCATGATGACCAACGCCGACGCCAACATCGTCGCCGCCAACCCGGCCTTCGAGCGCATCACCGGCTACAGCGAGGCCGAGGTCCTCGGCCACAACCCGCGCCTCTTGCGCTCCGGCCGGCACGACCACGCGTTCTACCGCGAGATGTGGCAGGCGCTGTCCGAACAAGGCCAGTGGCGCGGCGAGATCTGGAACCGCCGCAAGAACGGCGAGATCTACCCGGAGCTGATCAGCATCAGCGCCGTGCGCGGCGCCTCCGGCAGCGTCAACGCCTACGTCTCGGTATCGACCGACCTGTCGGCGCTGAAGGCGGCGCACCACCAGGTGGACTACCTGGCCAACCACGACACGCTGACCGGCCTGGCCAACCGCGCGCTGCTGTTCGAGCGCATGGAACCGGCACTGGCCAGCGCGCGCCGCGACGGCGGGCAGCTGGCGCTGATGATGTTCAACCTCGACCGCCTGCAGCGCATCAACGACAGCCTGGGCCAGGCCGGCGGGGACGCGGCGCTGCGCGAAGTGGGCCGCCGCACCGCCGCGCTGGCCGGCGAGGACAACATCGCGGCGCGCCTGGGCAGCGACGATTTCGTGCTGATGCTGGCGCGCTGCGCCGGCACCGAGGATGCGATAACGTGCGCGCGCAAGCTGCTGGACACGATCGCGCGGCCGATTCGGGTGGACAGCCATGACGTGGTGCTCACCGCCAGCATCGGCATCGGCATGTACCCGCGCGACGGCGATACCGCGGGCGACCTGCTCAAGGCCGCGGACGCGGCGCTCACCAACATGAAGGCCTCGGGCAGCAACGACTTCCGCTTCTTCCAGCGCGACATGAACGCGCAGGCACTGCAGCTGCTGGCGCTGGAATCGCGGCTGCGCCGTGCGCTCGAACGCGGCGAACTGGCGCTGCACTACCAGCCGGTGGTCTGCAGCGAACGGGGCCACATCGTCGGCATGGAGGCGCTGCTGCGCTGGCACAGTCCCGAGCTCGGCCTGGTACCGCCGTGCGACTTCATCCCGCTGGCCGAAGAGACGGGCCTGATCGTCCCGGTCGGGAACTGGGTGATCCGTGAAGCCTGCCGCCAGAACAAGGCCTGGCAGGACGCCGGGCTGGCGCCGGTGCGGGTTGCGGTCAACGTGTCTGCCCACCAGGTCCGCTCCGGCAAGCTGCCGTCCGTGGTGCGCGCGGCGCTGGCCGAGACCGGTCTTGCGCCGTCCTGGCTCGAAGTGGAGCTGACCGAGACCGTGATGATGGGCGACAGCGGCGCGGCCGAGGCCCAGCTGGCCGAGCTGCGCGCCATCGGCGTGACGGTGGCACTGGACGACTTCGGCACCGGCTACTCGTCGCTCGGCTACCTGTCGCGCTTCTCGCTGGACAAGCTGAAGATCGACCAGTCGTTCGTGCGCGACATCACCGGCTGCGCGCGCAGCGCCGCGATCGCGCAGGCCACGGTGGCGCTGGCGCGCGGCCTGTCACTGGCGGTGGTGGCCGAAGGCGTCGAGACCGGCGCGCAGCGCGATTACCTGCGCGCGATCGGCTGCCATGCGCTGCAGGGCTACCTGTACAGCCGCCCGGTGCCGCCCGAGCAGATGGCGCAGCTACTGAGACAGGCCAAGCTGCCGCACAACGGTGCGGGCTAACTGCTGAGCCGGGGGTAGAATCGGTATCCAGACCGATACCGAAGAATCACCCGATGACCAACAACTTCATTCCCCGCGCCTGCCTGGCCACCCTGCTCTGCGCCGTGGCGCTTGGCGTGGGCGCTGCCCCGGACCCCGACGCGCCGATCCCGGTCGGCCCGCAGGTCAAGGTGGGCAAGCTTGCCAACGGCCTGACCTACTACATCATGCGCAACGCGCGGCCCGAGCACAAGCTCGAGCTGCGCCTGGTGGTCAAGGCCGGCTCGGTGCTGGAAGATGACGACCAGCAGGGCCTGGCGCACTTCACCGAGCACATGGCGTTCAACGGCACCACCCACTTCAAGCGCAACCAGCTGTTCTCCTACCTCGAATCGATCGGGGTCAAGAACGGCGCCGACCTGAACGCCTACACCTCGTTCGACGAAACGGTGTACATGCTGCCCATTCCCACCGACCGCAAGGAGAACGTGGACAAGGGCTTCCAGGTGCTGGAGGACTGGGCCCATGGCCTGACCTTCGACGAGGCGGACATCGACAAGGAGCGCGGCATCATCCTGGAAGAGCTGCGCCTGCACAAGGGCGCGGGCGACCGTATCGGCAAAGTCACCATGCCCCGAATCTTCAACGGCTCGCGCTACGCCGAGCGGCTCCCGATCGGCAAGGAAGAGACGCTGCGCAGCTTCAAGCCGGACGCGCTGCGCCGCTTCTACCGCGACTGGTACCGCCCCAACCTGATGGCGGTGGTGGTGGTCGGCGACATCGAGCCCCAGGAAGCCGAGCGGCTGGTCAGGGCGCATTTCGCCGGACTGACCAACCCGCCCAGGGAGCGGCCGCGCCAGTACGCGACCGTTCCGCAGCGGCAGGCGACCGAGGCGCTGGTGGTCACCGACAAGGAAGCCGGCGGCAATTCGCTGCTGATCCGCTACCCGGTGCAGCCGGTGCGCGACCGCGAGACCTGGCGCGGCTACCGCGAAACGCTGGTGCGCAGCCTGTTCGAGGGCATGCTGGGCCAGCGCCTGCGCGAACTGTCGCAGCTGCCGGAGCCGCCGTTCATGGCGGGCGGCAGCGGCGTCTCCAAGCTCACCCCGCGCTACGAATCGTACATCGTGCGCGCCGCCCTCGGCCCGCGCGGCGCCACGCCTGCCATCGACGCGCTGGTGCAGGAAAACGAGCGCGCCCGCAAGTACGGTTTTTCCAGCGCCGAGCTGGAACGGGTCAAGAAGAACCTGCTGCGCAACTTCGACCAGGCCTACCTGGAGCGCGACAAGACCGATTCGGCGACCTACGTGGCCGAATACACGCGCAACTTTCTCGAGGGCGAGTCGCTGCCAGGCATCGAGGCCGAGTACAGGATGATGCACGAGCTTATCCCCGGCATCACGCTCGCCGACGTCAACGCCTACGCGCGCCGCACCATCCCCGCCAACTCGGCCAAGCTGGTGATTTACACGGGCGTGGAGCGTGCCGGCGACAAGGCGCCGCTGGGGCAGGAGCTGCTGGCTGCGGTGGCTGCGGCCGAAAAGGCGCAGGTCAAGGCGCACGACGAAAAGGAGGTCGCGGCCAGGCTGATGGACAAGCCGCCGCAGCCCGGCAGCATCGTGGCCGAAAGCCAGGACAAGGCGCTGGGCCTGACCACCCTGCTGCTGTCGAACGGGGTGAAGGTCGTGCTCAAGCCGACCGACTTCAACAACGACCAGGTCTTGATGAGCGCAACGCGTTTCGGCGGCCAGGGACTGTTCGACGACAAGGACGTGCTCAACGCGCGCTTTGCCAACGCGATCGTCGAAAGCATGGGCATCAAGGACCTGGCGCCGCTGGACGTGAACAAGGTCCTGGCCGGCAAGGCCGCGACCTTGCGCACCAGCCTGGGCACCTACACCGACAACCTGGCCGGCGCGGCCGGCGCATCCGACATCGACACCCTGCTGCAGATGGTGTGGCTGCGCTTTGACGGCGTGCGCCGCGACGAGCAGCTGTACAAATCCTTCATCGGCAAGCAGGTCGAGTTTGCGCGCAACCGGATGGGCCAGCCATCGGCCCTGTTCGGCGACACGGTGCAGTCGACCCTGTACGGCGACCACCCGCGCGCGCCGCGCGCGCTGCATCCCGATGAGTTCGCGCAGATCAGCCTGGACCGCAGCATCGCGATCTACCGCCAGCGCTTTTCGAGCGCCAGGGACATGACCTTCTTCCTGGTCGGCAGCTTTGATCTCGAACACATCAAGCCGCTGGTGGCCACCTACCTCGCCAGCCTGCCCACGCCGGACCTGCCGGTAACGTGGCGCGACCATGGCCTGCGGCCGGTCAGCGGCGTCATCAAGCGCGAGGTGCACAGCGGCGCGGAAGACCGCAGCACGGTCTCGCTCCACTTCACCGGCCCGGCCGATTTTTCCGCCGGTGAGGAACTACGCCTGTCGGCGCTGATGGAGGTGATGAACCTGCGCGTGTTCGACGTGCTGCGCCAGCAGCTTGGCCTGATCTACGGCGGCGGCATGCAGGGCTCGATGACGCCGATCCCCTACGGCCACTACTCGATCACCGCGACCCTGCCGACCGGGCCGCAGAACGTGGACAAGGTGCTGGCGGCGACCTTTGCCGAAATCGAGAAGCTCAAGCGCGACGGCCCGGACCCGGCCGATCTGGAGAAGGTGAAGCTGAACTGGACGCAGAGCTACCGCAAGTCGCTGCGCGAGAACGGCTTCTGGCTGGCGATGCTGCAAACCTCGCTGACCGAAGGAACCGACCCGCACGAGGTGCTGGCCCTGGAAAACCGCGTCGCCACGCTGAGCGTGGCGGACGTGAAGGCGGCGGCGCAGCGCTACTTCAACACGAAGAACTACGTGCAGGTGGTGCTGTATCCGGAGAAGGATATGAGCAAGGTGGCGGCAGCCGCGCCGGCGGCGAAAGCGAATTAGATCGGTTCGTTCTCAGGTTGCGTCTGTCCGCACCACTTCGGCACCCGCCACTCCCTTGCCCCCGTCGTCCCCGCGAAGGCGGGGCCCCATGCTGAGTTTGCCAATACGCAGCCGTTGCCACTCCAGCGAGCTATGTATGGGTCCCCGCCTTCGCGGGGACGACGTGCGAATTGTGCCGGCAGGGCCATCGTTCGGCAAGACGGCCCGGCCATCCACCTGGATTACTTCAGGTAGTGGTCAAACCACGCCAGCGTGCGCTCGCGCTGGTCCTTCTGGTGCTCCGGCTTGCGGATCGCATGGCCCTCGCCCTCGTAGATCACGAGCTTGGTCGGCACGTTCATCGCGCGCATGCCGTTCCAGAATTCGATCGACTGCGCCGCCGGGCACTCGACGTCGCGTTCGCCCACGTAGATCAGGGTCGGCGTGGTCGCGTTCTTGATCGACTCGATCGGCGAGGCGGCGCGGTACACCGCCGGATCGTCATACGCCGAGGCGCCGAAGAACGGGATCATCCAGGTGTTGATGCCGTTCTGGCCGTAGTAGCTGATCCAGTTGGCGATGCCGGCGCCGGCCACCGCGGCCTTGAAGCGGTGGCTGTGGGTCACGCCCCACATCGTCATGAAGCCGCCGTACGAGTGGCCCATCAGGCCCAGGCGCTCGCCGTCGATCGGGGCAGCCTTGATCGCGGCATCGACGCCGGCAAGGATGTCGCGCCAGTCGCCGCCGCCGAAGTCGCGCTTGTTGGCGCCGCTGAACTTGGTGCCCTGCCCGTAGCTGCCGCGTGGGTTGGGCATGAAGACGAAGTAGCCGCGCTGGACCAGGTCGCGCACCAGGTTGCTGCGACCGCCTTCGGTGATGAAGCGCGGGGTCACCGCGGCAGCCGGGCCGCCGTGCACCTGCACGATCATCGGGAGCTTCTTGCCGGCTTCCACCTGGCGCGGGCCGACCAGCCAGCCCTGCACGTTGTAGCCTTCGTTGGTCCAGCTCACGCTCTGCGCCTTCACCTGCGGCGCAAAGTCGTCATTGTCGTGCGTGATCGTGGCCAGTTGCGGCAGGCGGCCGGCGACGATGTGCTGTGCGTGCTCGTAATCCTCCTGCACCGCGGCGGCCACCGCGCCGTCGGCGCTGAAGACGAAGTGGCCGTCACGCGAGGCGGACGACGAAACCGGACCGGACCACAGCGTGCGTGTGCTGCGCTTGGCCGGGTCGATCGCCACCACGGCCGAATCGCTGCCCGCCAGTACCGACGCCAGCACCGTTTTGCCGCGCCATGCGATGCCGTTGAACGAGCCGGCGTAGCCCGGCGTCACGTCCAGCGGCTCGCCGCCTGCCAGCGGGACCGTGTACACGTCGCCGCCAACCGAGCCGAAGTCGCTCATCAGGCCACCGATGAAGGCGACCGTGCTGCCATCCGGCGACACGTGCGGCATGTTCATCTGCATTTTCGGCGCGGCGATGATGCGCAGCTTGCCGCTGGCCGCATCGACGTGGCCGAGGGTCGCGACCCACCAGTTGGCGTCGCCATTGCCCTTGGCGCTGGTGACCACAAAGCCTTTGCCGTCCGGGGTCCAGTCGTATTCATAGACGAAGGTATCGGCCGGCGAAACCAGTTTGATCTGGCCGCCGGTGGCCGGCACCAGCGCCACACGCTGCTCGTCCTCGTCCTGCGACAGGCCCAGTTCACCGACTTGCGGTACGCCTGCCTCGACTGCGCCGGTCAGCTTTTTCGCGCCGACCGTGGCCAGCAGCGCGACCTGCTTGCCGTCCGGCGACCAGCGCGCGGTGCTGGCCACGCCCTTGATCGTGGTCAGTGCGGTGAGCTTGCCGTCGCGCGCGACGAACACGGTGGCGGTGCCGGCCTTGGCGTCGGTGCCGATGAAGGCCAGCGACTTCTGGTCCGGCGACCAGGACGGGAAATCGATCTTGCAGCCGGGGCAGGCGGTGGTGTCGTCGTAGCGCCCGACCACCTTGCCGGTGGCGGCGTCACGGATCACGATCAACGGCTGATTGCGTTTGCCGTTGCCTTCTTCCGATCCGCCTTCGACCACGGCAATCCGTGTGCCGTCCGCGTTCATCGCCAGCGATGCGTAGCTGTGCATCGCCGCGCCGGCGGCATGCGCCGCGCCCGCGCCAGCCAGCAGCGCGGCCAGCAGCATGCCGTGCGCCATCCCTTTCGTCTCTCTCATTTCTCGTCCTGTTCTTGAAGGAAGTCTGTCTTTACGGACTTTTCCCGTCCGCTACAAAATATGCATGGGGAAGTCTACGCGAAATGCGTTTCGCACGGGTATTGACAGACTCCCGCGCCAGGGCGGCGCGGGAACGGGGCAGACGGCTGGGAGATCAGGCGCGCGAGGCGGACAGCATGCGCTCGACGTAGCGCGCGATCAGGTCGATTTCGAGGTTCACCCGGGCGCCGGCGCGCAGGTGCTTGAGCGTGGTCACTTCGATGGTGTGCGGGATCAGGTTGATCGAGAAGCGGCACACCCTGGCTCCGCCCTCCTCCACGTCCTCGACACGGTTGACGGTCAGCGACACGCCGTTGACGACCACCGAGCCCTTGTACGCCAGGAACTTGGCCAGTTCCTGCGGCGCGTCGATCACGAGCTCGTGGCTTTCGCCGACCGGCTCGAAGCTGTGCACCTTGCCCAGGCCATCCACGTGGCCCGACACCAGGTGGCCGCCCAGGCGCTCGGCCAGCGTCAGCGCCTTCTCGAGATTGACTTCGCCGGGTGCGTCCAGCCCCACCGTGCGGTTCAGGCTTTCGCGCGAGACGTCCACGGCAAACCCATTGGCGCTCTTGTCGACCACGGTCATGCAGGCGCCATTGATGGCGATCGAGTCGCCGAGCGCAACGTCGGCCAGCGGCAGGCCGCCGGCGTCGATCTCAAGATGCACCCCGGCTTCCAGCCCGCCGGCAAGCGGCGTGATCTTGGTGATGGTGCCCACGGCAGCGACGATTCCAGTAAACATACAGCTTCATTCCTCCGGTTTGATGGTTCTTGCCAGGATGCGCACATCGGCGCCGACCTGTTTGAGTTCGTGAAAGCGCAGCGCGCGCTTGTCGGCCAGGCGTGCCAAAGGCGGCAGCGCGAACATCGGCTGCCCCGGCCCGACCAGGCTGGGAGCGAGGTACACCAGCAGTTCGTCCACGCAGCCCTCGCGCACCAGCGAGGCATTGAGCTTGGCGCCGGCTTCGAGGTGCAGTTCGTTGATCTCGCGCCGGCCCAGTTCCAGCATCAGCGCGGGCAAGTCCACCTTGCCGGACGCGTTGGGCAGATTGACCACGTCGTGCCCGGCCGCGCGCAGTGCCGCCTCCTTGTCGCCGTTCGGCTGCGCCGTCACGATCCAGCATGGCTCGCCCTGCAGGATGCGCGCATCGAGCGCAATCTCAAGCTTGCTGTCAACGATCACGCGGCGCGGCTGGCGCGGCGTGTCGATGCCGCGCACCGTCAGCTGCGGGTCGTCGGCCTTGACCGTGCCGATGCCAGTGAGGATGGCGCAGGCGCGCGCGCGCCAGGCGTGCCCGTCCGCCCGTGCCTCGGGGCCGGTGATCCACTGGCTCTCGCCGCTGGCCAGCGCCGTGGCGCCGTCCAGGCTCGCAGCCGTCTTCAGGCGCACCCACGGGCGGCCGTGGCGCATGCGGGTGAAAAAGCCGATATTGAGCTCGTACGCCTGTTCAGCCAGCACGCCCGACTCGACGGCGATGCCGGCCGCCTTCAGTTGCTCCAGCCCGCGCCCCGCAACCAGCGGGTTGGGGTCGACCATCGCCGCCACCACGCGGCCCAGCCCTGCCTGCATCAGCGCGCCTGAACACGGCGGCGTGCGGCCGTGGTGGCTGCACGGCTCCAGCGTGACGTAGGCGGTCGCACCGCGCACGTCGTTGCCGCGCGCCGCCGCGTCGCGCAAGGCCTGGATTTCGGCGTGCGCCTGGCCGGCCGGCTGGGTGTGCCCCGCACCGATCACCACGCCGTCGCGCACGATCACGCAGCCGATGCGCGGGTTCGGCGTGGTGATGAACATGCCTTTGGCCGCCCATTCGAGGGCCAGGGCCATGCCGTCGGTGTCATTCAGTATCTGCACGGTTTTCTTCAAGTGTGGTGGAAAGCGCTAAGGCGGCACGTCCGGCCCGTCGCAATCGCTGTCGCGCGACGGATCGCACAAGCGCACCCGGCCAAGCATGTTGATTTTAATACGCCGCACGAGCGGGCCGTCGAATAGCGACACTGTCCCCATGCGCGCGGCAGCGCTGTTGGTGTCGCTGCAGCTGCGTCCGGCGCCATTGTAGGCGATGTAATACGGCGGCGCAGCGGCCGTGAAGCTAAACGCTGTCGCGATCGGCCGCGGCAACGGGCCGTGCACGGCCAGTATCTCGTCGCCGGCGCCGGGCACATGGTCGCCGTCGCGGTCCACGAATACAGTCCAGCCTAGCGACCAGTCGTTGCCCGGCAGGCCATTGGCGAGCATTTCCACCCGTTCGTTGCGCGCCATCGCCTGTGCCCGCGTCATGCCGATCGCATCGAACAGCTCGCCGGCGGCAAGGCGGATCTGCTGGGCACGCACCAGCGCGGCCAGGCTGGGGGCGCCCACCGCAAACACGATCACGGCCATAGCCAGCACGGCCAGCAGCTCGAGCAGCGAAAAGCCACGCCGCCGCCGGCGCGCTGCGCGGACGTTCCGCCCGCTTCTCATGGCCAGCACCTGTCCAGCGTGCCGCTCGAGGTTTGCCTGCCTGCGCTGTCGAGCGTCAGCGTCTCGCACTCCGGGTCGCGAAAGCGGCTGTCCACCCGGTCGGTGCCGGGGCGCGCCCGCAGCACGATGCAGGCAGCGAGCGTGCTGTTCGGGCAGGGATAGGCGTCGATCTCGTAGCCGCTCGCCGCCGCCGTGCTGCCGGACCACCATCGAAACGGCCCGGAACTGCCGTCCAACGCCGAGAATGCCTTGTAGCGACGGTGCAGGGTGAAGTGATGCTCTTCCTGCCGCATGGCCTCGACCAGCACGAGCTGCGCTTCGATTCGCCGCGTCTTGCGGATGTACCCGGCGTAAGTCGGGTAGGCCAGCGCGCCCAGCACGGCAAGAATCACGAGCACGATCATCACCTCGACCAGGGTAAATCCTCTCATCGGTTTGCTCCGTTCTTGTTATTTGACGGCAGCCTCGTGCAGGTCCGTCCAGTTGGCGACCTCGCGCCATCCGATCCGACCGGCAGGCAGCGCGGCCTCGGGCTCCCCGCCCGCCCCGGGCGGCCCATGCCCGTCATCGCTGGCATGAGCGCTGGCGCCACCCGGCGCGCCCACTGGCTTGTGGTAGACCGCCTGCAAAACGACCCGCGTTCGCTCGCTGGCACCAAAACCGATCGCGGTGATGCGGAAGAAGTTTCCGCTGCCCGGTGGAGGATGGACCGGGGACAGGAACTCGACGAGGTAGCGCGGCACCCGGGCCGGCAGCGGCCCCTCGCCTGTCGCCATGCGCGCTCCCGTGAATGTGCCGTAAGCGACCGTGACCGACTCGTCCCCGGCCAGGTCCACTTCCTGCCAGGCCGGCGCGGCGGCGCCCGGCTCCACCAGGCAGAGCCCGAGATCGTCGGCTCCGCGCCCGCATCCCTTGCCGATGCCGCTCGCGCCCACATCGAACAGGGATGCCCGGCCGGGGTGGCTGCCCGTGGTGCTGGCGATGTCCAGCTCCGCATCGGCCAGCGCCGCCTCGGCTGAGGCGAACGCGATCTCACGGTCGCGCTGCTGGCGTGCCGTCTTCTCCTCGTTGGCGGCGGCGCGCGCGGCCGCAATGGCCAGCATGAGCAACACCAGCATCAGCACCAGCGCGGTCACGAGAACGGCGCCACGCATTTGGCCGCGCAGGTGGGCCCGGTTCATCGTTGACCTTCCCGCAGCGCCACCGTCGCCAGGAATGTCCTGCGCTGGCGCGGCGCGCCCACGCCCGCGAGCGCATCCTCGCTCAGCCGGGTGCCTGCATCGCTCGTGCCGAACCGGTCCCCGTACGCCGGCCCGAACAGGTCGTAGCTGCGGTTTCGCCCCAGGCTGCGCGCCTCCGCTCCCCGCAGCAGCAGCGCGTACTGCACGCTGGCCACGCGCTTCCAGTGGGTCCGCCGGTTCAGGTCCTGTTCGCGCTCGGCGGCCGTGCTGCCAGCCAGCACCAGCGCCGCGTCGAGTGCCTCGATTGCGCTGGCGTTCACGTAGCGGTTCGGCACACCGTCGGCCGGATCGTCGGTATCCAGCCCATACAGCACCTGGAAGCTGTCCACGCCGGTGACGATCGCATCGGCGCCCCAGCCGCCTGTGGCGCGGTACTTGCAGCGTAGCTCGCCGGCGCCATCGGCACCGCGCGCCACGTAGAAGATGCTCCAGCCTTCGGCATGCTCGTGCGCCGGAAATCCGCCACAACTGAGCATGGTGCCGTCGCCACCGGGCGCAGGACCGGCGCCGGAAAAGCGCACCGCCAGCACGTCGCTGCCGTTCACCGACCACGGCAGCGGGTTGGCAATCCCGTCACCGCCTTTGCTGATCGAATGCGCGTCCAGTCCGGCCACATGTGCGGGTGCGGCTGGATCGAAAGCCTTGCCAGGGTCGGCTTGCTCCAGGTCGCGCCACGCGGACTGGCGCAGAGCCCGGCCTATCGTGTCGAGCGCGTACCTGCCACCCTGCTGCGCTTCGGCGTCCTGCCCCTGCGCGAGGTAGGCTGCATTGGCCGATGCGAACAGCACCTGCGCGGCCAGCACCACCAGCAGCCCAACCGCGGCCGCGACCAGCAGTTCGACGATGCTCAAGCCCTGTTGATTGAACCAGCGCTGGCGTGCCATCACAAGCTCCCGCCAGCAGTCAGCGCAAACGCGCTCGCCTGCCCGTCGCCCTCTGCCCCGCGCCAGCCGATCTTGATGACGATGGGCGCCCCTGGGCCTGCGGCACAATCCCACGACAGCCGGTCGGCCGCGGCGTCCCACGGCGCCGCGTCCCGGCACACGCGCAGGCGCCCCTGGGGGAAGCCGTCGTGGAGCAGGCGGCTGGTTTCGTACACATCGAACGCGGCCAGCGCCGCGGGCGCGCAGTCGTCGCCGTAGCACGAAACCGGGGTTGGCGGCGCTCCGGCGGTGCTGTCGTAGTCAAGCTGGAGATAAGGGTTGGCGCCGTCAGGCGCTGCCATGGCGACGGGATTGGCGCGCATGCGTTCGGCGAGCGATGAAGCCAGTTGCACCGCGGCCGCGCTCAGGGCCAGCTGGCGGGCTGCCGCGTGTGCCTTCGACTGCGTGGCGGCCGCGCCGATGATCCCGACCGACAGCACGAACAGCGCCACCAGCACTTCCACAAGCGTGAATCCACCAGCCGACCAAGCGCGCACCGGGCACCTCCGCAGACGTCAAAAACGTGAGCTGAGAAGTTAGCAGGCGCGGGTCAGGCAGGGATGAGTTGGCTCAAGCGTGCGGTGGATCGTAGGTGGGCGGGTCCCCCGCCCACGCGTTCAGGCGGTGCCGGATCCGGGTGGGTGCTTGGGAGTTCAGCGGACACTCAGGCGCTGGCTGAACGCGTGGGCAGAATCTGCCCACCCTACTTCTTCGGATGCCCCACTTCGGCAATCGCTTCCTGGAACTCGGCCAGGTCTTCGAAATTCTTGTACACCGATGCGAACCGGATGTAGGCGATCTTGTCGAGCCGCTTGAGCTCCTGCATGACCAGCTCGCCCACGTAGCCGGAATCGACTTCGCGCTGCCCGCTGTTGAGGAGCTTCTCTTCGATCGACGCGATGGCCGCATCGATTGCCGCGGCCGACACCGGGCGCTTGCGCAGCGCCAGCATCAGGCTGCCGCGCAGCTTGGACGATTCGAATTCCGAGCGCGTGCCGTTCTTCTTGACGATGATCGGCATCGACAGCTCGACCCGCTCGTAGGTGGTGAATCGCTTGTCGCAATGCGTGCAGCGGCGCCGGCGCCGGATGGAATCGCCCTCCTCCGATATCCGCGTATCGAGGACCTGGGTGTCGTCATGCTGGCAGAAAGGACATTTCATGGCGCCGGATGATGCAAAGCGGGCCGCGCAAGCAGCGCGGCCCAAAGGGTTAGGAAGCGTACACCGGGTACTTGTCGGTCAGCTTCTTCACTTCCGCCTTCACGCGCTCGATGGTGGCGGCGTCGTGCGGGTTGTCGAGCACGTCGGCGATCAGGTTGCCGACCTGGACCGCATCTTCTTCCTTGAAGCCGCGGGTGGTGAACGCCGGGCTGCCCAGGCGGATGCCCGAGGTGACGAACGGCTTTTGCGGGTCGTTCGGGATGCCGTTCTTATTGCAGGTCATGTGCGCCTGGCCCAGGATCGCCTCGGCTTCCTTGCCGGTCAGGCCCTTGGAACGCAGGTCCACCAGCATCACGTGCGACTCGGTACGGCCCGAGACGATGCGCAGGCCGCGCGCCGTCAGGGTATCGGCCAGCGCCTTGGCGTTCTTCACCACCTGCTTCTGGTACTCCTTGAATTCCGGCGACAGCGCTTCCTTGAACGCGACCGCTTTACCGGCGATCACGTGCATCAGCGGGCCACCCTGGATGCCCGGGAAGATCGCCGAGTTGATGGCCTTCTCGTGTTCGGCCTTCATCAGGATGATGCCGCCGCGCGGGCCGCGCAGCGATTTGTGGGTGGTCGAGGTCACGAAGTCGGCGTGCGGCACCGGGTTCGGGTACTCGCCGGCGGCGATCAGGCCGGCGTAGTGGGCCATGTCCACCATGAAGTAGGCGCCGACTTCCTTGGCCACGCGGGCGAAGCGCTCGAAGTCGATGCGCAGCGCGAACGCCGATGCGCCGGCGATGATCAGCTTGGGCTTGTGCTCCCGGGCCAGGCGTTCCATCTGCTCGTAGTCGATGTCTTCCTGCTCGGTCAGGCCGTACGAGATCACGTTGAACCATTTGCCCGACATGTTCAGCGCCATGCCGTGGGTCAGGTGGCCGCCTTCTGCCAGCGACATGCCCATGATGGTGTCGCCCGGCTTGAGCATGGCGAAGAACACGCCCTGGTTGGCCTGCGAGCCCGAGTTCGGCTGCACGTTGGCGGCCTCGGCGCCGAACAGCTCCTTGACACGGTCGATCGCCAGCTGCTCGGCGATGTCCACGTATTCGCAGCCGCCGTAGTAGCGCTTGCCCGGGTAGCCTTCGGCGTATTTATTGGTCAGCTGCGAGCCCTGGGCCTGCATCACGGCCGGCGAGGTGTAGTTCTCGGACGCGATCAGTTCGATGTGGTCTTGCTGGCGCTGGTTTTCCTTCTGGATGGCGTCCCACAGTTCCGGGTCGACTTTGGCGAGCGTGTGATCTTTTGCAAACATGAAAAAATACTCCAATCGATGTGAAACCAGGCACCGGCGGTTTCGCCAGGATGCGGGAGCCGGGAATGAAACAAGGCAGCCCGCGATGCTGTAAAAGCACCGGTGTGGCTGCCCAGGCGAACGGCTGACGTCGTCTCACGTTCCCCGGTGGTGTCCACCTTCCGCCGCGCGGCCAATGATCCTGCGCGGTTTTTTCGCCAGTTACGTGAGACGGTAATGGAGTCTGGATTGTAAGTTAAGTGCCCAGTTAGGGCAAGGAAACCGGATGGGCCGCCCGCCGCCCCGGCCGGCTGTTTGGGCTACAATCTTGCAGCTTTCGCGTTCTTAAGGATTTGACCATGATCGTTTTCATCACCGGCGCCTCGGCCGGCTTTGGCGCCGAAATGGCGCGCACCTTCGTCCGGAACGGGCACCAGGTCGTGCTGGCCGCGCGCCGCATGGACCGGCTCAAGGCCCTGGCCGCCGAACTGGGCGACAACGCCCTGCCGCTCGAGATGGATGTGTCGGACAAGGAATCGATCGACGAGGCGCTGTCGATGCTGCCGCAATCGTGGCGCCAGATCGACGTGCTCATCAACAACGCCGGCCTGGCGCTGAACACCCTGCCCGCGCACCAGGTGCCGCTGGAGGACTGGGACACGATGATCGACACCAACTGCAAGGGCCTGGTGACGATGACCCGCGCCGTCCTGCCGGCCATGGTCGAGCGCGGCAGCGGGCTGGTCATCAACCTGGGTTCGGTGGCCGGCGCCTACCCCTACCCGGGCGGCAATGTGTATGGCGCGACCAAGGCCTTCGTGGACCAGTTCACGCTGAACCTGCGCGCCGACCTGGCCGGCACCGGCGTGCGCGCCACCAACCTGGCGCCGGGCCTGTGCGGCGGCACCGAATTTTCGAACGTGCGCTTCAAGGGCGACGACGCGCTGGCCGCCAAAGTGTACGAAGGCACCACGCCGCTGACGGCGCAGGACATCGCCGAGGCCGCCTACTGGGTGGCGACGCTGCCGCCGCACGTCAACATCAACAGCATCGAGATGATGCCGACCTGCCAGGGTTTCGCGCCGTTCAACATCAAGCGCCGGGGCTAACCGCGCCAGTGCCGTCGTCCCCGCGCAGGCGGGGACCCATAGACCGCGTCCGACTTCGGGAAGTCAGCATGGGCCCCCGCCTGCGCGGGGGCAAAACAATTCCGCCGGTCGCCGGAATTGTTTTGCTTTTGTAACAGCCACGGCAGCAGTCGTTAGAAAGTGTTACAGTCATTGGCTTAACGGCAGTATCTGCTTTCTACTATTGCCGTTTTGATAGCCCGCGACAGGCCATCACGGGCGATTGAGCGGCCATATGTACGCCTCCCTGCGATAAGTTGCACAAAATGGCGTAAAATGTTGCCCACTTACACTTATGGCAAATGAAATGCCTTCAGTTTTTGACTGGACAGTCCGTGTGTATTACGAGGATACGGACGCCGGCGGCATCGTGTTTTACGCGAACTACCTGAAGTTTTTCGAACGCGCGCGCACCGAGTGGCTGCGCGCTGCCGGTATTGGCCAGCAAGAACTGCTCGCGCGGGAAGGCGTCGCCTTCGTCGTCAAGCACGCCAGCATCGACTACAACGCGCCCGCGCGGCTGGACGATGAAATCCGTATCGCCACCACCATCCACAAGCTCGGCCGGGCCACGGTCCAGTTCTTCCAGCAGGCCTGGCGCGGCGAGCAGCTGTTGACCTCCGCGCACGTGAAAGTTGGCTGCGTCGATGCGGCTACCATGCGCCCCCGCTCCCTTCCAGACGAAGTCGCTGCTAAAATGCATGCCGTCTGACAATTATATTTGACCGAATACATTCCGATGAACGCTGTGCAAGATCTTTCCTTCGTCGCCCTGATCAGCAATGCGCACCTGATCGTGCAGATCATCATGGCCTTGCTGTTCGCACTTTCGCTGACGAGCTGGAGCTACATCTTCCGCAAGCTGTTCGCGATCCGTGCGGCGCGCCGCCAGACCGAGCAGTTCGAGCGCAGCTTCTGGGCCGGCGGCAACCTGCACACCCTGCACCAGATGGCCAGCAGCCAGCGCGACCAGAGCGGCGCCCTGGCCCGCATCTTCGAAGCCGGCATGGGGGAATTCATCAAGGGCAAACAAGCCTCGCGCGACGCGCTGGACATGGGCGCGGTGCTCGACGGCGCCCGCCGCGCCATGCGCGCCGCCTTCCAGCGCGAACTGGACGGCCTGGACACGCACCTGAACTTCCTGGCCTCGGTCGGCTCGGTCTCGCCCTACATCGGCCTGCTCGGTACCGTGTGGGGCATCATGAACGCCTTCCGCGGCCTGGCCAACGTGCAGCAAGCCACGCTGGCGGCGGTGGCGCCGGGCATTGCCGAGGCGCTGATCGCCACCGCGATCGGTCTGTTCGCCGCGATTCCGGCGGTGGTGGCGTACAACCGCTTCACCCACGACATCGACCGCCTCGCGATCCGCTTCGAGAGCTTCGTCGAAGAGTTCTCCAACATCCTGCAGCGCCAGTCGCGCTAAGCGAAAGCGGAGAATGACGATGGCCTTTTCCAGCAGCCTGCGCAGCGGACGCCGCAGAAAGTTCAAGTCCGAAATCAACGTCGTGCCGTACATCGACGTGATGCTGGTGCTGCTCATCATTTTCATGGTCACGCCGCCGGCCAACAACCCGAGCGTGATCAACCTGCCGGCCGCCGAGAAGTCGGCGCTGCCGCCGGACGACTACATCCAGATCCAGATCCAGCCGAACGCCGAGATCACGATCGGCGTGCAGGGCAAGAATTCGAGCGCGCAGGCGCGCATGCCCACCCGCAGCGCGGTGATCGACCGCCTGCGCAGCATGCACGAGGAACATCCCGATTACCCGGTGCTGATCGCGGGCGACAAGGACAGCAAGTACGACGACGTCATCCAGCTCATTTCCGAAGCCAAGAAGATGGGCATCAACCGGGTGGGGCTGGCGACGAAGTGATTGGCAAGCCATGTCAGCAATGAAGCAAGCGAGCAGCGGCCCCTACCGGGTGCCGCCGGAACCGCGCCGCTGGTCGGCGATCGTGCTGGCCGTGGCCGTGCACGCGTTCCTGCTCACCTTTTTGTGGGTGGGCATCAGCTGGCAGAACAACAAACCGGCCGCAGTCGAGGCCGAGGTGTGGGACATGAAGGTGCAGACCGCCGCGCCCCCTCCCCCGCCGCCCGCCGAGGCGCCGGAACCGGAGCCGGAGCCGCAGCCCGAACCCGCTCCCGCCCCCAAGGTGGTCGAGCAGCCGGCGCCGCCGGCGCCCGCGCCGGACATCCGGCTGGAGCAGGAGAAGAAGCGCAAGGAAGAGCTGCGCAAGAAGGAGCTCGCCGAAGAGAAGAAGCGCGAAGAGCTGAAGGCCAAGGAACTGGCCGACAAGAAGGCCAAGGAAGAGGCGAAGAAGGAAGCCGACAAGAAGGCCAAGGAAGAGGCGGCCAGGAAGGAAGCCGAGAAGAAGGCTGAAGAACTGAAGAAGAAGGAAGCCGAGAAAGCCGAGAAGGCGGCCAAGGCCAAGGCGGAAGCGCAGAAGAAGGCGCTGCTCGACAAGCAGCGCGCGCAGGACATGGCGCGCATGATGGCCCAGGCCGGCGCGGGCACCAGCGGCACGGCGGCGAAAGCGACCGCGCCGCGGCGCGACGCCGGCTACGAGGCCGCGCTCAGGGCGAAGATCAAGAGCATGACGAGCTACGCCGGCAACACCGACGTGCCGGGCAACCCGACGGTCACGTTCAAGGTGGAGCAGCTGCCGACGGGCGAGATCATCTCGGTGAGAAAGGTAAAGAGCAGTGGGATGCCGGAATTCGACGACGCCGTGGAGCGCGGTATTTCCAAATCGTCACCACTGCCTAAAAAGAAAGATGGTACGGTAGAGCGTTCACTGGAAATCTCGTTCCAAATGAAGGACTGAACGGCACCAGGTCGAACCACAACCATTGATTAATGAGGCTCATGAAAAAACTACACTACCTGCTGTTTTCCGCGACGCTGCTGATGGGCACGGCCCAGGCGCAGCTGCACGTCGAGATCGCCGGCGTGTCCAACAACCAGATCCCGGTCGCGGTGGCCGCGTTCGCTGACGAATCGGTGGCGCCGGAACAGGTGTCGGCCGTGATCCGCGCGGACCTGGAGCGCAGCGGCGTGTTCAAGGTCATCGACGCGCGCCAGGCCATCTCCGAAACCGCCAGCATCGACTACTCCGCCTGGAAAGCCAGCGGCGCCGACGCGGTCGTGGTGGGCAGCGTGCAAAAGCTGGCGGACGGCCGCCTGGCGGTGCGCTACAAGCTGCTCGACACCATCAAGGCCGGCCAGATCTCGTCGCTGTCGGACGCCGTGCAACCGCGCAGCACGCGCCTGCAGGCGCACCGCATCGCCGACGACGTGTACGAAAAGCTGACCGGCGTGCGCGGCATCTTTGCCACCCGCATCTCGTACGTGGGCGAGAACCCGCGCGACAAATTCCGCTACCGCCTCGAAGTGGCCGACTCGGACGGCGCCGGCGTGCAGGTGGCCTTCATGTCGCCGGAACCGATCATCTCCCCGTCGTGGTCGCCGGACGGCACCAAGGTCGCCTACGTCTCGTACGAGAAGAAGAAGCCGATCATCTACATGCAAGACCTGATCACCGGGCAGCGCCGCCTGATCTCTAACCAGAAGGGCAACAACTCGTCGCCGGCCTGGTCGCCGGACGGCAGCAAGCTGGCGATCTCGCTGTCCAAGGACGGCAACACGGAAATCTACACGGTCAATGCCGATGGCAGCGGCCTGCACCGGGTGACCGACAACCCGGCGATCGACAGCGAAGCGCGCTTCTCGGCCGACGGCCAGACCATCTACTTCATGAGCGACCGCAGCGGCGGCCCGCAGATCTACAAGATGAGCGCATCCGGCGGCAACGCCTCGCGCGTGACCTTCAACGGTCCTTACAACATCAGCCCGCGTATTTCGCCAGACGGGAAAACCCTGGCGTTCATCTCGCAGCGCAACGGCGCCTTCTCGCTCTACGCAATGGACCTGGCCTCGGGCCAGGAACTGCGTCTGGCGGACGACGCCTCGGAACCGAGTTTTTCGCCTAACGGCAAGTACATCATGTATGCGACCCATAGCGGCGGGCAGCGCTCGCTTGCCGTGGTCTCGGTCGATGGACGGGTGAAGCAGAGTTTGACCACCCAAGCGGGAAACATCAAGGAGCCCACCTGGGGTCCTTTCATGCAGTAATGATGCAGTAATGATTTGAAGTCCTTTTTTACAACCAGGAGAAAAAACATGCGCAACATCAAGAGTGTAGCCTTCATCGTGAGCGCGGCCGCCCTGCTGTCCGCCTGCAGCTCGACCAAACTGAACGAGACCCCGGTGGTCGACAAGAGCCCGGCACCGGCACCGGTCGCCCAGCAGGACAACCGCGAAGTCAAGCCGGTGACCCCGGACGTGGTGGACCCGCTGAACGATCCGAAAGGCGTGCTCGCGAACCGCAGCGTGTACTTCGACTTCGACAAGTTCGTCGTGCGTGACGACGGCAAGCCGGTCGTCCAGAACCACTCGGCCTACCTGACCAAGAACACCCAGCGCAAAGTGCTGATCCAAGGTAACACCGACGAGCGCGGCGGCACCGAGTACAACCTGGCCCTGGGCCAGAAGCGTGCCGAAGCCGTGCGCAAGGCCATGGGCGCGCTGGGCGTGGCTGACGGCCAGATGGAAGCCGTGTCGCTGGGCAAAGAGAAGCCGAAGGCACAAGGTCACGACGAAGCTGCCTGGGCAGAAAACCGTCGCGCCGACATCGTGTATCAATAATCCTGTCGGACTCGGCTGATTGACACGGGGCGGCGCGCAGTGCAGACTGCGACCGCCCCGTTATTTATTTGCACGTTACAGCGTTAGAAAGAGTCAATCATGATCAAGTTGTCCAAGTCCCGTCTTGCCGTCCTGATGCTGGCTGCCTGGCTGCCGCTGCACGCCTCTGCCGGCCTGCTCGAAGATGATGAAGCACGCAAGGCGATCCTCGACCTGCGCGCCAAGATCGACGCCATGGCGCGCGACCTGAACGCGCGCATCGACACCAAGTCGGACAAATCGACCGCGCTGGACATGCTCAACCAGCACGAGCAAACCATGCAGGAAATCGCGCGCCTGCGCGACCAGGTCGAAACGCTGGCCAACCAGCTGGCCAACGTGCAGAAGAGCCAAAAAGATTACTACGTCGACCTCGACGCGCGCATCAAGAAGCTCGAGCCGCAGCAGGCCACCATCGATGGCCGCACCGCAGAAGTGCTGCCGACCGAAAAGCAGTCGTACGACACGGCGATGGAGCTGTTCAAGTCGGGCGACTACAAGGGCGCCACCGCCGCCTTGGCCGATTTCGTCAAGCGCTTCCCGCAATCGGCGTATGCCGCCAACGCCCAGTACTGGCTGGGCAACGCCTACTACGCGCAGCGCGACTACAAGAACGCGATCGCCGCGCAGGAAGCCGTGGTGAACAACTACAGCACCAGCCCCAAGGCCGCCGACGCGATGCTCAATATCGCCAGCAACTACACCGAGCTGGGCGACGACAAGGCGGCGCGCAAAGCGCTGACCCAGCTGGTCAAGCAATACCCGGACACCTCGGCCGCACAGACCGCCAAGGACCGCCTGGCCGCGCTCAAGCCGGTGGCGGCCAAGACCGCCAAGAAGAAATGACGGGATGCGTGAGCGTTTGACACGTTCGCGCTCAGCCCATATAATCTTGCTTCTTTCGGGTCGTTAGCTCAGTTGGTAGAGCAGCGGACTTTTAATCCGTTGGTCGCGTGTTCGAGCCACGCACGGCCTACCAGAATTTGCAGTATCAGAAAAAGGCGTTACGAGTGATCGTGACGCCTTTTTTGTGCCCGCGGCAGTCCGCGCTTCCATCCTTGTGCCGTATTTGTGACGTGCAGTACGTCGTCAATCACGGCTGTGCCGCGCCATGTTGGCCCGGGCCGGATTCGCGTAACGCCCTACCATCACGGCCGTCTTCCAGCCGCCCATCTCCTGCAGGTCGTACAACTTCGTCCCTTGCTGCACCAGCCAGCTGGCCCAGGTATGCCGCAGGCCGCGCCAGCGGACGTTCGCGATCCCGGTGCGACGAAGGGAGTGGTGCCAGCCCTCGGTGTTCACCTGCCCCAGCGGCTTGCCTTTGTAGATGAGCACGCGCTCGGGGTGGCGGCCTTGCTGCCGTTTCAGCCCCAGTCGAGCCCGATGCCGTCCGCGTCGATGACGGCAACCCGCGAGTCGAGTATCCAGTGTGCCGTGGTGCTGGCGCCGCTGGCGCGAACGCCGTCAGTCGCGCTCGCGAACGGATTCAGTCGGTGAACTGGCGCAGGATGTGATCGCGCGTTTCCGGCCAGTGTTCGCGCGTGCTGCTGTCGATCGTGTCGCGATGGCGCTTCAATAGGCTATCGATGGCAGGGACGTAAGCGCGGGTGTGTTCGAGAAATGACTGGTGCAGCAGATACCGCAAGACATCGCTCGCGTCCGGCTCATCTGGGGACTTGAGGTCGGGGCAAGCGTCGAAGACTCGCGGATGCGCCAGTTCCAGCATCCTCAGTGCGGCTTTACCGACATGGGCGCAGGCGCCCAAATAGCCCATATCGGCTAGCAGCGCCAGTTCCCAGTTAATGCTATTGAACACGGCATTGTCGTTCCGGCTGATCAGCAGGACCGGCTGTTCGCCACGTTGGGCAAGGGCAATGGTCAGTTTCGGTTCGTACATGTATTTGCTCCTTTGGTTAGCGCCCCCAGCCGACTGCCTGGGGTGGAACAACGTGTCATGGTGCCGGATGAGCGCCGTTATCAGTCAGTTTACTCGCGGTTGCAAAACATGCGTACATTCGCCTGTTGGCCTGCTCCTCGCACACCTTGTACTCGCGATACTGCCGACTTGGTGGAAAGTGAGCTTTGCACACGTCGATCTCTACCTTGTTGTTGTTCACGCAGATTTCGTCCAGTTCGGCTTGAGTCTTGCCGCTGGTTTCTGAACCAGGTTGGCGCTCATTATCACTGGCGCTTTCCTGCCCTTCATTGCAGAAGACATGCGACCAATCGCACATCCGTTGCGGAAAAAAATACTGGTGGCCTGGCAACCGGTCTGGTGGACACTTACCCCGGATGCAGACCTTGACAATTCCCGCATCCGGACACGTATCCGGCTCGGACGACATCTGCGCAACGACCCAATCTGGGGCGTCTCGAGGCAGCAGCGGCGGATTGTAGTCGTATACCGGGCTACCCGGAGGCAGTTTGATCACTGGGATCTTGGCGACCGAGTCAGGGGTGCCCTTGATCGTCACGACTTGCATGTCGGTGCTGCCAGTGTCACCACCACCGCCACCACCTGTAGGAATCTCGCCGGTGTCGTCATCACCCTGCCCACCTCCGCCACTGCCGCCACCGCCGTCGCCACCGTTGCCCGGTGGGTGCCCTGGAACAGGAACTTGTGGTGGGTCTTGGTCATCTTCGGGCTCACCGTCTGGGAAATATGGCAGCGACGGCTGCCATCGAAATGAACACACAGGGAGCCGACTCATGCTGGTGATCAGGCACCTCCTTTCGTGATTTAGGTTTCGCGCATGCTGGGTGACGGGCCAGAAGATGAGTTTGGCTGCCACTGCGCATTCACGCGGTAGCTCGCCGATGGCGCCCATCTCGAGAAGGAATTCCTGCTGTCATCAGCTCGCCGCTCTTGTCTGATTGACAAACAATCGTGAATTATGGCTTCGCTGCCGTGCTCAGGCATTGCGGGCGCTCAGTCGCGTCGCCCCTGCGGGGCTAGTGCCCCCGACTGCGACAACATAAGCGGAAGTCGATGGTCAACTTGGCGTATTCGGCGTCACGCCCGTGGCGGTTGCACATCCTGAGCCCTGATCGTGACGCCCTTTTTTGTGCCTGCAAAAAAAATGCCGATGTATCGCACATCGGCAAAGACCACCCAGAGGATTCCCCCGAACGGCCATGGCTCACTAGGGAGAACTCCCCCATCGTATGCCATTGCCGCAGGTCCAAGGATTACACTTGGTTAATGTTGGGCCCGGGCAGGCCGCAAACCGGGAACAGCGAACCGGACATCATTCGGGACGGGCCGCAGGCAGCGCCTGCTCGTCACGCCCGTCGTCATTTGACTCGTCCTGCTCGGCCCTGCGTACGAAGTAGGGAAAAGCCAGTGGCAACAGCAGCAGCGTGAACACGGTCGCCGACACAATGCCGCCCACGATCACCACTGCAAACGGCCGCTGGGTCTCCGACCCGATCCCGTGCGACAGCGCCGCGGGAAGCAAGCCAAGACCGGCCATCAGCGCCGTCATCAGGATCGGGCGCAGGCGCGACACCGCGGCGGCCACCGCGACCTCGGCAAGCGGCGCCTTGCTGCGCCCTTCCCTGGCAAACTCCTCCACCATGATGACGCCGTTCTGGACCGCGATGCCGGCCACCGCGATGAAGCCCACCGCCGCCGAAATCGAGAAATGCAGGCCGGCCAGCGCAAGTCCTGCCACACCCCCGATGAGCGCAAACGGGACGATGGTCAGCACCAGCAGCGCATGGCGCACCGAACGGAACGCCGCAAACAGCAGGCTAAAGATCAGCAATGCCGTGACCGGGACAATCACGCGCAAGCGCTTGACCGCACGTTGCTGGTTCTCGAACTGTCCACCCCAGGTAAGCTGGTAACCAGGCGGCAGGTGCACCTGCTGCGCCACCAGACGCTGGGCCTCGGCCACGAAACTCCCCTGGTCGCGCCCGACCAGGTTCGCCTTCACCGACGCAATGCGCACGCCGGCCTGGCGGCTGATGCGCGCGGCGCCCTGCCGGACGGCGATGCGCGCGATATCCGACAACGGCACGGTGGCATTCCCGCCCGGCAGGCTGACCTGCACGGCGCCGATGCCGGTTAGCGAGTCGCGGTCCTTCTCGTCCAGCCGCAAGGTGACGTCAAAGCGCCGGTCGTCCTCGTAGAACTGGTTGGCGGCGATCCCGCCCAGCGCAGCCTGGATCGCGGCGTTGACGTCGGCGATGTTGACGCCCAGCCGCGCGATGCGCTCGCGGTCCACGACAATGTCGAGCTCGCTCTGGCCGCCGATCCGCACCGCCTCCACGTCGGCCGCGCCAGGAATGGCCGTCAGGATCGCGGCGATCTGCTGGCTCTTTTGCTCGAGCACGGCAAGGTCCGGGCCGAACACCTTGACCGCAATCTCGCCCTTGACGCCCGAGAGCGCCTCCTCGACGTTATCTTCGATGACCTGCGAGAAGTTGGTCGGAATGCCCGGTATCGCGTGAATGCGCGCCGAAATATCCGCGGTCAAGGCGTCCTTGCTGGCGAAACGCCATTGGCCACGCGGCGCCAGGTCGGCCAGGATTTCCATGTTGTTCGGCCCTTTCGGGTCGGTCCCGTCATCCGGTCGGCCCACATGCGAGACGACGTTGCCGATTTCCGGATAGCTGCGCAGGATCGTGCGCACCTGCTTTTCCACCTGCTGCGTCTTTTCGAGCGAACTGGAGGCCGGCAACTCGATCGTCAGCCACAGGTTGCCCTCGTCGAGCTTGGGCAGGAATTCGCTGCCCAGCATGGGTGCCGCGGCCAGCGCCACCACCAGCGCGCACGCCGACGCGCCGAACACCACATGACGGTTCGCCTGCGCCCGCAGCAGCAGGCGCCGGTACCGCTCCTGCAGCCGCGGCAGCCACATGTTCGGCCGTTCCCGCAAAGGACGGTGCGCGTTGGCCCAGGCCAGCAGGGTCGGAACCAGCGTCATCGTCAGCAGGATCGCGCCCAGCATGGCGAAGGTCAGGGTGAACGCCACCGGCGCAAAGATCTTGCCTTCCACGCGCTGGAAGGTATAGATCGGGATGAAAGCGACCACGATGATCGCCTTGGCGAACAAGATCGGTTTGCCCAGCCGCACCACGGTTTGCCGGACGGCCTGGTTGCCACGCCGTGAAGCCTCGCCAGGCTCGACGACCGTCTGCAGGTGCAGGCGCACCAGCAGGGCCTCCACCAGCACCACGGCACTGTCGATGATGATGCCGAAGTCCACCGCGCCCAGCGAGATCAGGTTGGCCGGAATCCCGCGCGCATCCAGCACGATGAATGCCGCCAGCAGCGACAGCGGAATCACGGTAGCGACGATCAGCGCGGCGCGCCAGTTGCCCAGGAATACGACCAGGATGGCAATCACCAGCGCCGCGCCGACCAGCAGGTTCTCGCCCACCGTGCGCACCGTGTGACCGATGAGCTCGCTGCGGTCGTAGATGGTACGGATGCGCACGCCGGCCGGCAGCTTGGCGTTCAAGGCGGCCACCGCCTGCTTCACCCCGTCCACCACCTGCGCCGCATTGGCGCCCTTGGTCATCTGGACGATACCCTCGACCACGCGGTCCTGGCCATTGAAGGCGACGCTGCCCGAGCGCGGACGGTAACCGACTTCCACGCGCGCCACGTCCGATACCAGGACGGTGCGCCCGTCGTGCGCGCTCACGATGACCCGTCCGATATCCGCGATCCGCTCGAACATGCCGATACCGCGCACCACCAGCGCCTCGTCGCCGCGCCGGACCAGCCCGCCGCCCACGTTGGCGCTGTTGCCGGCAACGGCCTGGCGCACCTGCTCGAGCGTCACGCCGTAGCGGTTCAGCGCAAGCGGATCGATCCTGACCTGGTACTCTTTCACCGTTCCGCCGAAACTGACCACATCGGCCACGCCCGGCACCACGCGCAGCCCCGGGCGCACCACCCAGTCCTGCAAGGCGCGCACCTCGTTCTCGTCCATTCCCGGCGGCGTCTCCAGCACATAGCGGAACACTTCGCCCACTGCCGTGGTCAAGGGCGCCAGGGTCGGCTGCACGCCTGGCGGCAGGGTCACGTTTTGCAGCTGCTCGAGCACGCGCTGGCGCGCGAAATAGTCGTCGGTGCCGTCGGCAAACGTCAGCGTGATGACCGACAGGCCGCCAATACTGACCGAGCGCATCTGGGTCTGGCGCGGCACGCCGCTCAGCTCGCGTTCGATCGGCAGCGTGACGGACCGCTCCACTTCTTCCGGCGCCTGCCCGGGCAATTGCGTGACCACCTGGACCTGCACGTCCTGCACGTCGGGGAATGCCTCGATCGGCAGCTCGTCGAGCGCGCGCCAGCCGGCGGCGGCCAGGCATCCGGTCAGGAACAGCACGAAGACGCGCTGGGCCAGGACAAAATCGACCAGCTTAGCGAGCATGGCTTGCCGCCTCCGCGTTCAGCAGCAGCGCGCCCTCGACCACCACGCGCTCGCCGCTGGCCAGGCCGTCGGCCACATAGCTGTTCTCGGCGCCCCCGACTGCCACGGCCACGCGCCGCTTGTGGAAGGCGCCCGGCGCGGTCTCCACGAACACGTAGCTGTACCGCCCCTCCGTGAACAGCGCGGTGTTGGGCAGCCGAACGCCTTGCTTGCCCTGCGCGTCTCCCACGAAGGCCACGCGCACGAACATGTCCGGCTTGAGGGCGCCGTCGGCGTTATCGAGCTCGCAGCGCACCTGCACCCGGCGCGTCACCGGATCGACCGCGACCCCGATGCGTTCGACCCGCGCCTGGAAGGCGCGGCCCGGCCACGCGTCCGCCTCGACCAGCACGCCCTGCCCCCGGCGCAGGCCGACCGCAAGGCGCTCCGGCACGTCCGCCACCGCCCACACGTGGCGCAGGTCGCTCACCACGATCAGCGGCGCGGCCTGGTCCGGGCGTACCTCCTGGCCGGGATTCATCTGCTTGTCGGCAACCGTCCCCCCGATCGGGGCGCGCAGCGCGAACCTGCCGTCCGCCGCGCCTTCCGCGTTCAGGTTGCGCACCCGCTGGCGCGCGCGCCGCGTCTCGGCATCGGCCTGTCGAAAGTCGGCGTCGGCGTTCTCGAGCTCGCGCCGCGCCAGCACGCCGGCGCCGGACAACTGCCGCGCGCGCTCCAGCGCCAGGCGCTTGCGCTCCTGGTCTGCCAGCGCCTTGCGCAGGTCTGCCTGCGCCGTCGCCAGGTCCGGCGAATCGAGCTGCGCCAGCGCCTGGCCGGCACGCACGCTGTCGCCCACTTCGACGGGGGCCGCCACAACGCGCCCCAGCACCGGAGAGGCAATACGACTGGTGTGTGCCTCGTCGTAGGCGATCTTCGCGGCCACCGCATCGGCCAGCGGCATTGGCTGCGCCTGCACTTGCGCGACTTTCAACGATGCGCTGCGCGGATCGCCTGCGGGAATACGGATGTCGTCGGCCGTGCGCGCGGGTGGCGGGACTGCCGGGGCGGCAGCGGGCGCCGCGCCCTCGATCAACTCGGCGGCAGCGAGCGCGGCGGCGCCGCACGCCAGCGCGGCGGCGATGAATCGGAAACGGATCTTCATTCTTTGCTTTCCTCGGAAATTGCGGCATCGAAGGCGGCGGCCGATTTGGCGAAATCGGCGCGCGCCGCGATGGCGTCCAGCTCGGCCGCCCGGTAGCTCCGGCGCACGTCGAGCACGTCCATGACACTGGAGGCGCCGTGGCTGAACGCGAATTCGCCGGCCTCCGATGCCTTGCGGGCGGCCGGCAGAATGTCGTGTTCGAATCGCCCAACCAGGGCTGCGCTGGTTTTCAACTCGGCCGAAGCCTTGTCCAGCTCGGCCCGCGCCAGCTGGCGGGTGCGCAGCAGCGCTTCTTCCGCCGCGTCCACGCTCGCCTGCGCCGCCCGCACCTCGCCTTCCATCCCGTAGCGCACGAAGAGCGGCACCTGCACGGCGATGCCTACGCTGTTGCCGCTGCCCTGGGGATTGGCTGCGCTGGCCGGATAGTGCTCGAACTGCACGCCGACCGTGATGTCGCGGGTACGCCCGGCCAGTGCCAGCTTGTGGGCGGCGCGCGCCGCATCGAGGCGCGCCTGGGCGGCGCGCACGTCGGCGCGCCGCTCGATCAGGGCCTGGCCGCGGTCGGCAAGCACCAGGGCCGGCCAGCCATCGACGGCGCTGGGCAGTTCGCCTGACTCGGCGCCGAGCAGCAGCGCCAGCGCGCGCTGGGCCTGCCCAAGACTGGCGGTGGCGCTGTCCGCGTCATTGCGGGCGCGCAGCGCATCCATGCGCAGGCGCAGGGTATCGCTCGGCGCCAGGTCGCCGGCGCGTTCGCGCTGTTGCGCCGCGCGCAAGGCGTGCTCGGACAAGTCGGCAAGCTGGACCAGCACCTGTACACGCTCCTGCGCCGCCAGCAGGTCGTAGTACGCCTGGCCGACGTCGCGCCGCAGCTGCCGCCGCACGTCGTCGGCGTCGGCGCGCGCCGCAGCCACCAGCTGGGCCGCGGCAGCGCCGCGCAGTTCGCGCTTGCCGCCGCGCTCCACCAGCTGGTCCACCCGCACGGTGCTATCGACGGTCTTGCTGCGCAAGCTGCCGGCGCCCACGCCTGCCGCCGGATTGATGTTCGTCGTCTGCAGCGTCAGGCTTGGATTGGGCGCAGCGCGCGCCTGGGTCTGCGCGGCCTCGGCGCTATCGACGGCAATGGCCGCGAGGCGCGCATCATGATTGCGGGAGAGCGCAAGCCGCACGGCCTGCGCCAGCGTCAGCGGCATTGCGGCGTGCGCCGGCGCGGCGCAAGCGGCAAACGCCAACAGCGCGCATCGCATCGCGCGATACATCGTTACCATGGGGGACTCCAAATCCTATTCGCGGTGCGCCGCGAGCATGCGGGAAATACGTGCGGGACGGCCGTCGGCGCAGGCCTCGGGCCAGAGCTCGACCTCGTCGCGCTCGTGCAGCGTCAGTTCGGCCGGCACCTCGGCCACATCGGTGACCGCACGGTGCCCGTTCCAGAATCGGACCCGGACGAAGCGGCGGCCCGCCAACAGGTCCGGCCCAAGCGCAGCCAGGCAGGCCGGGAGTTCGGACCTGGCCAGCGTGGCATCGGCTGCGCCGATCACCCGCGCGCGCCGGGCGCCATGTTCCCAGTCGGCTTGCGGCCCCTCGGGCTGGGCGCAAGCAGCCAGGCAAAGCGCCAGCACGAAACCGGGGCCATGAGTGAAGCGCATATCAATCCCTGACATCAATGCAGGCACATCCGATGGCCTGCGATCGGGGGACATGATACGGCGCCAGGCGGAGCCGAAAATTACAGCTCAGTAATGATTACGGGATCGTAATTTGTGTCTCAGGCGGCGTGCGAGAAACGCGGCAGCACCAGGCGCACCTCCAACCCGGGACTGGTATTGTGCACGATCAGCTTTCCGCCGTGCTGCTGCGCGATGGCGTTCACGATCGACAGGCCCAGGCCGTTGCCGGGCAGGTGGCGGCTGCGATCGACGCGATAAAAGCGTTCGCACAGGTGCGCCAGGTCGGCAGCGGGAACGCCGGGACCGTCGTCGCGCACGACCAGCGCCGCGGCGTCGGCCTCGGGCTGCACGCTGACGGCGATCCGCACGCCCGTGCCGCCATATTTGAGCGCATTGTCGATCAGGCTGGAAAGCGCGCTGGCGATCAGCTGGCGGTCGCCCTGGACCTGGCACGGCGGGCCGGCAGCCATGCCCAGCCAGGCCCCTTGCGCCTCGGCCGCCGGCTCGTACAGTTCCACGATGTCGGCGGCAATCGATTGCAAGTCCAGCGTGGCGAAGGATACGCCCGCCACGCCCGATTCGACCGCCGCGATCTGCAGCAGCTTGTCGAACACCCCGGTCAGCTCGTCGATCTGCTCGATCGCCGCACGCGCAACCTCGGACAGCTCGTCGCAGCTGCGCGACTCCTGCAGCGCCGTCTCCAGGCGCGCGCGTACCCGCCCGAGCGGGGTGCGCAGGTCGTGCGCGATCGAGTTCGACACGTGGCGCACGCCTTCCATCAGCTCGCCGATGCGGTCGAGCATCTGGTTGATGTCCGCGCTCAGGCGCGCAAATTCGTCCGAGCCCTGCACCGCGATGCGCCGCGTCAGGTCGCCCGCCCCCACCTGCCTTGCGGCGCGCCGGATCTGCCCGATGCGGCGCTCGAGCTGGCGCCGGAACACCAGGGCTCCCGCAAGCGCGAGCAGCAGCGACACCACGACACCCAGCGACAACGCGCGCCCGATCACGGCACGGACCGCGTCCAGCTCGCGCAAATCCCGTCCAACCACCAGCAGTGCGCCGCCGTCCAGGGCGCGCGTGACCAGGCGCGCCGAAAAGCGCTCGCCGTCGCGCGTCAAGGTGCGATAGGCCAGTTCCCCAGCCTTCGGCAGCGGCCCCTGCCAGCCGCCCAGGTTGCCGGCCACGGGCTGCCCCTGCGGCGACAGCAGCACCAGGATCTCGGTATCGGTGTCGATGCGGTCGGAAAGCTGGATGGCGATTTCACGCTCGAGGGCGGTGGCGCCACCGTCGCGGTAACGTGATTGCAGGTGCTGTGCGACCGCGCGTATCCGTGCATCCACGGAGTGCTCGAGCACCCCGACGGTCCCAAAATACAAGACCGCCGCGAGCGTGGCGACCGACAGCGCGACCAGCAAGGCGTAGCCGAGGGCCAGGCGCGCAGCGATCGAACCGCGCAAGCTCACGCGGGACCCGATCATTGGGGCAGCCAACCGGGCCTGGGTCGGGTGGAAGTACGCGACATCGTTCCCGCCTACAGGTCGAACGCCTCGCCGGACGCGGGCACCTTCAAGGTATAGCCGGTACCGCGTACGGTATGAATCAGCGGCAGATCAAAGCCCTTGTCCACCTTGCTGCGCAGCCGGCTGACCTGCACGTCGATCACGTTGGTTTGCGGGTCGAAGTGGTAGTCCCAAACGTCTTCCAGCAACATTCGGCGCGTCACGATCTGCCCCTCGTGGCGCATCAGGTATTCGAGCAGGCGAAATTCGCGCGGCTGGAGCGCAATCGGCTGGCCCGCGCGCGACGCGCGCATGGCGCGCAGGTCAAGTTGCAGGTCGGCGACCTGCAGCTGGGTGGCCAGGCGTGCGCTCGCGGCCCTGCGCACCAGATTCTCGACCCGCGCCACAAGCTCGGCCAGCTCGAACGGCTTGGCCAGGTAGTCGTCGCCGCCGGCATGCAGACCGCGCACGCGCTCGTCCACGCTGTTCAAGGCGCTCAGCACCAGCACCGGAGTGTCGTCCGAGCGGCTGCGGATCGAACGGAGCAGGGCCAGGCCATCGACCACCCCGGGCAACATGCGGTCGAGGACGACCACGTCCCAGCCGCCGCGCTCAAGCAGCTGCGCGGCGCGGATGCCGTCTTCGCACGGGGTCACGGCGTAGCCATTGCGCTCCAGGCCCTTGGACAGGTAGCTGAGCGTCTCGGCGTCGTCTTCAATGAGGAGGCACTGGAACATGGCAAGGTACGGCGCCTGGCTGGGGCGTGGGAGCAAACTTCGAGGCAGCCACGACTATACCATGCAGGGCCGAGCCCCCAGGCCCCTGCCCTGCTCCTCCAAGGTTACGGAACGGTAATCTTTACAGCAGGCTTGCTCCGCTATACTTCGCCGCTTCGCTTGCCCGTGCCCGAAAAGCGAGCACTGCTCTTCTTTATGTATTCCGACTTGCATCCCTGCGCGCGTGAGCGCGCCACGCTGAAAGACAGGGTAAAGCTGCTCCTGGGCGCCGCGCTCTTCCCCAGCCAGACCAAACGCTGGAAAGGCTACGTCCAGGGACACCCGGTCCTGCGCGACCTGGCCGATGGACTGCCAAGAATCATCCATAAGATTTATCGTCCCTACCTGTCCAATCACCTGAGCTGCGCCAGCCGGGTCCGGGTGCTGATGAACCATTACACGGCCATCAGCGACGCCGGCCTCGGCCCCCTGGTGCGCCGCGCCGCCGCGGCGCCGGTCGCGCTGGCCCGGTTCGACGGCAAGTCCGGCGCCATGCTCGAAGTGAGCCTGTCGGCGATCAGGAATGCGCACCGGGAAGGCGAGCTTGCGCTGCACTTGTCCTGCCAGGGGCGCACGGTGTACACCGCCAGCTTTACTGTCGTAATGCAGCGGGAGGAGCGCTGCCTGGCGCTCGGCGGCCTGCAGGGCCTGCGCGCCAGCGATGGCGCGGCGGTGGTCAAGCAGCTCAACCGCGAACTGCACGGCTGCCGGCCGAAGACCTTCCTGGTCGAGATCCTGCGCCACCTGGGCACTTGCCTGGGCTGCAGCAAACTGGTCCTGGTGAGCAACCGCAACCGCATCGTCGTCAACTGGCGGCGCACCGACCGGATCTCGGCCGATTACGACACGACCTGGCGCGAAATGCATGCCGCGCAACGCAGCGATGGCAACTTTGAGCTTCCCTGCATCAATCCGGCAAGCGGCGACATGAGTTCGGTGCCGTCGCACAAACGCTCGGAAGCGCGCAAGCGCCATGCCCTCATCTGTCTTGTCCAGCGCAAGGTCGAGACCTCGTTGACCCTGCCTGCGACGTGGGCGATGGGGAAAGCGGCCGATCAGGCGTCGTCAGCCTGTCAGCGGGGTGTCCTTCTTCTTGAGGGTCCGAAGCACGAAACTCGACTTGCTGTGGCGGATGCCCGGAATCTTGTAGAGCTTTTCCCGCAATAGCCGTTCGTAGTCACGCGTGTCCTTCACCGCAATCCTGATGAAGTAGTCGTAGTCTCCCGAAATCAAAAACGCCTCCAGGACCTCGGGAATGGATTCGAGCGCGCGGCCAAACTCATCCAAGGTCTCCTGGCTGTGGCTGCCCAGGGTCACTTGGACAATCACGGTGTCCTGATAGCCGATCTGCGCAAGATCGACCTTGACCGTATAGCTTTGGATGGCGCCGGCATCGGTCATCCGCTTGATCCGGTTCCAGCAAGAGGTGGTCGACAACCCTACCGCCTTGCCAATCTCCTGCAAGGGAGTCCGCGAGTCATCCAGCAGGATGCGCAAAATCGCCTGATCGTGGCGATCGAAAAATTTTTCATCCATTCCCTGTTTTGACACTATTTTTTCACCATTCAGCGCAATACCATTGAAATTATGAAGCACTTTCACCCGCCGCGCTTATAAAATTTCTACATGGAAGATTCATTGACAAGACCAGTCGCCTCGTCGCTTTCGCCTTGCCCAAGCGGGGTGCTGACGGGCGCACAAGTGCTGTTGCGGGTGCTGATCGACGCCGGTGTGGACACCGTTTTTGGATACCCCGGCGGCGCGGTGCTGCCGTTGTACGACGCGCTATACCAGGAACCGCGCTTGCGCCATGTGCTGGTGCGCCACGAACAGGCGGCGGTGCATGCGGCCGAAGGGTATGCGAGGTCGACTGGCCGTCTCGGTGTCGTCTTCGTGACGTCCGGGCCTGGGATCGCAAACACCATTTCCGGCCTGCTCGACGCAAGCTGTGACTCGATTCCAGTCCTGTGCATCAGTGGCCAAGTGGCGACGCCCCTGATCGGCACGAACGCGTTCCAGGAATGCGACGCCATCGGCATTTCACGCGCTGTCACGAAGTGGAACGCACAGATCCGCAATGCGCACGACATTGTCAGCACGATCAGTACCGCGATCCGGCAAGCCACCGATGGCCGGCCTGGCCCGGTGCTTGTCGATATCCCGAAAGATATCCAGTTACAGGCATGCGAACCTGTCGAGCCAGGAAGCGAGCCGGTGGCGAGCGCACCTGCGATGCCGCCTGCCCTGGACGAGCGTTGGGATGCATTGCTGGACAAGGCGGCGCGCTTGATCGCCAGCTCGCGCCGCCCTGTCTTTTATGGCGGCGGCGGCCTGATCAACTCGGGCGAGCTCGCCTGTGCAAAATTCGCGGACCTGGTTCGCAAAAAGAATGCGCCGTGTACGCTCACCCTGATGGGGCTCGGCGCCTTTCCCGCATCGCAGCCACAATGGCTGGGCATGCTGGGCATGCACGGCACCCTGGAAGCAAACCTGGCGACGCATGAGGCTGATCTGGTCGTCTGCGTGGGCGCCCGGTTCGACGACAGGGTCACCGGCGAGCTCAAACACTTCTGTCCGGGCGCACGCATCGTTCACATTGATATCGATCCCACATCCATCGGCAAAATTGTGCGCGCTGACGTTGGTTTGCTTGGCGATTGCCATACCGTCCTGGCCGCCCTCGGCCAGAAGCTTGCCTCAATGCAGCTTGCTTCGACAGCCCAGTGGTGGCAGCGCATCGAACTATGGCGAAGGGAAAATTGCCTTGGGTTCGAGCACAAGTTCCCGGGTATCGTCCCGCAGCAGTTGATGCAGCGTCTCTCACGCGCGCTGGACGGCCGCGACGCGATCGTCTCGACGGATGTGGGACAACATCAGATGTGGGCGGCACAATATTTGTCGTTCGACACGCCGCGTCGCTGGCTTACCTCCGGAGGCGCCGGGACCATGGGTTACGGCATGCCAGCTGCAATCGGAGCCCAGATCGCGCATCCCGGCAAGACAGTCGTATGCGTCAGTGGCGATGCTTCCATCCTCATGAACATACAGGAGCTCGCCACCGCCGTGCAGCACCGCTGCCCGATCAAGGTCATCCTGTCGAACAACGGCTGCATGGGAATGGTGCGGCAGTGGCAGGAACTGCACCACAACGCTCGCTACAGCCATAGCTACTCGGAAGCCGTTCCGGATTTTGTTGCGCTGGCACTCGCTTTTGGTTGGAAGGGGTGCAAGGTAACCCGGGCAGACGAGCTCGATGACGGGCTCGCCCAGTGCTTGTCCTCCGACTCGCCCTTTTTGCTCGACGTGGCCGTTGAACCGGCCGAAAACTGCTTTCCAATGATCCCTGCGGGCCGCGGACACCATGAAGTGATGCTGTCGAAATATCACTCGTACGAAGCCAATCGATGAGCGCGGGATCAAGCAGGCGCCGCAATCGCGCGAAAGCCCGCACGCGCGATCACGCTAGATTTTGATCTGGATCATGTTTTTAAGATGCATTTCAAATCTATGATTTGCCCATGATCACTTGTTTCGTCTCTCAACGTCAGGTGATGCCACAAACTCATCAGGTGGATTGCCATGGGAACGAACAAAGTGAAACGACACACCCCTCCCGCACGCGGCTGCGTGCGCACCCCGCTCGCCCTCGCGTTGGCGCTTGCCTTCGCCCTGCCGGCGTCGGCGCAGGAAGCAACGACGGTTGACACGCCCGCCCTGACACTGGGCCGCGTGATCGTGGTCGGGCATGCGACCGGCCCGCTGGCCACCCGCAACGTGCTGACCTCGGTGGACACGCTGCGCGACGACCAGATCGCCGACCAGGCCGTCACCCACAACTGGCAATTGTTTGGCCAGATTCCGGGCGTGATGCTGACACAGTTCGGCCAGGGCACGACCTCGGGCAAGTTTTCGATGCGCGGCTTTAACGGTGAAGGCGAGATCAATGCCGTCAAACTGCTGATCGACGGCATCCCGAGCAACAGCAACGACGGCAACATGCCCTACATCGACCTGGCGCCGCTGCTGGACATCCACGCGGTCGAGGTCGTGCGCGGCACCAACGACCCGCGCTACGGCATGCATAACATCGCGGGCAACGCCAACATCGTCACCAAGATCGGCGACAACTACAAGACGGCGCGCCTGGGCTACGGCAGCTTTGACACCCGCGACCTGCAGGGCGCGCTGGGCTTCGACGACAAGGGCTTTTCGCAGAACTACGGCTTCGACTACCAGAGCACCGACGGCTACCGCAACCATTCCGCGGCAGAGAAAGGCGGCTTTTCGGGCAAGTGGTTCTGGACCCCTGACAAGGGCAGCGCGCGCTACGGCCTGATCGTGCGCCACCACCAGGCTTCGGCCGATGAGGCCGGTTACCTGACCTATGCCCAGTCGCGCCAGGACCCGGACATGTCGCCGGCCCACAACCGCACCGACCGCGACCACCGCTCCACCAACCAGGTCGCCATCCAGGCGGAAAACCAGTGGTCCGGCAACCTGTTCTGGACCGCGCAGGCCTACCAGAACGACCTGGACGACCGCCGCTACGTGACCTTCTCTGCCACCGTGTCGCAGCAGGAACGCATCGTGGTCGAGCGCCACCGCGGCGCGGCCGGCACGCTCACCTGGCGCCCCGCCGCCACGGCGCTCGGTGCGTTCACCGTCGTCGGCGGACTCGATACCGAGCACCAGGACAACAGCAGCCAGCGCTACAACACGGTGCAACAGGTACGCACGGCCCAGACGCGCAACCAGCAGTTCGACCTGGACACCACCGGCGGCTTCGTGCAGGTGGTGTACAAGCCCGGCAGCGCGCTGACCGTCACCCCGGCCTGGCGCGCCGACAAGATCGCGGGCACCTACACCAACCTGCTCAGCGGCCAGACGTATGGCGTGAACGACTATGGCCTGATCAGCCAGCCGAAGATCAGCGCGGTGTACAAACTGGCGCCCTCGTACTCGGTCTACGGCAACTGGGGCCGCACTTTCCAGATCGGCGTGGGCACCGCCGCGTACAAGGTCAACCAGTCTGCCGACCTGGCGCCCTCGATCAACGAGGGCTGGGAGACCGGGCTGAAGTTCCGCCCGCTGGACTGGATCGAGGGCCGCGTGGCCCTGTGGGAGCAGACCGCGTCGAACGAGGCGCGCCGCAAGCTCAACGACCCGGCCAACGATGCCGAGAACATCGGCGCCACCCGCCGCCGCGGCCTGGACATCCAGGTCAACGCGCAGCCCACCGAACAGCTGGGAGCCTGGGTTGGCGCCGCTTTCCAGCGCTCGAAGATCGTGCGCACCGATGCCGCCTCCATCGCCACGCTCGGCAATGAAATCGACCACGTGCCGCACTTGCTGTACAACCTCGGGGCCGACTACAAAGCCAGCGACCGCCTGCGCTTCTCGGCATCGATGAACGGGCAAAGTTCCTACTACCTGGAACGCACCAACAAGACCGGCAAGTTCGGCGGCTATGCGCTGATAAACCTGTCGGCAACCTGGTGCGTGAAGGACAATTTCGACGTGGAGCTACAGGTGCGCAACCTCGCCAACCGTTACTACGAGTACGTGTGGCACGACGGCACACAGTCGCTGCATGCGCCTGGCAGCCCGCGCAGCATCAACCTGATGGTCACCGCGCACTTCTGAGGCGGCGCACATGGCAAGTCCGGTCCGGCGCATCGTCCTTGCGCTTCACTTCTGGAGCGGCCTGGTGGTGGGGCTCTGGTTCGTCCTGCTCGGCCTGACCGGCAGCGCCCTCGTGTTCTACCTCGACATCGACCGCGCGCTCAACCCGCACACCCGGGTCGAGCACGCGGTTGCCGCCTTGCCGCCAGTGGAGTCGATCCACCAGGCGCTGCGCCAAACCTATCCGGAGCGTGACGGCCCGTGGCGCATCGAGCTGCCGCTCGACCAGGACACGCCGGTGATGGCGCGCTACTACCATCCGGCCGAGCGCGCCGGCAGCTACTTCGCGCCGCTGCTGGTGACCCTGGACCCCGCGACGCTGCAAGTGACCAGCAAGCGGTTCTGGGGCGACACGGTGGTGACCTGGCTGTTCGACCTGCACTACACGCTGTTGTCGGGCAAACCCGGCCTGGTGCTGGTGGGTCTGGCCGGCATCCTGTGTTTCGCCGTGATGGTGACGGGCATACAGTTGTGGTGGCCGTCCAAGGCCAGGTTCTGGACCGCCCTGCGCATCGTGCCGCGCCCCGGCGCCGTGCGGCGGGCATACGACATGCACTGTTCCAGCGGTGTGTACTGGCTGCCCTTGCTGGCCGTGCTCGCGCTCACCGGCAGCGCGCTGGCATTTCCCGAGCAGACGCGCACGCTCCTGGGTTCCAGCCCGTCCGCGGCGGCGCCGATGACCAGCCCGTCCGCGACGGTGCACGAACACGATACGGTGTCGCTCGACCAGGCCATCGCCACCGCCAGGGCGCGCTTTCCTGACGCCGAAGTCCGCTGGGTGGAAACCAGCGGCGCCGCGCACACGCCCATATCGCTGCGCATGCGCCAGCCGTCCGAGCCAAGCCGCCGCTTCCCCCAAACCCGGGTCTGGCTCGACGCGGGCAGCGGCGCGATCCTGGCCGCGCATGACCCGCTCGCGGCCAACACGGGAGCGCGCATGTCCTACTGGTTCCATCCCCTGCACAACGGCGAAGCGTTCGGGATTGTCGGCCGCGCGGCGGTGTTCCTGTCGGGCTTCGTTCCGCTGCTCCTGTTCGTCACCGGCGTCATCCGCTGGCGGCACAAGGTGCGCGCGCGCGCACAGGCTGCGCGCGCGCCCCGCCCGGCGATGTGACGCTGCGGGCCGCCGCCCGCGCTCATTGGGCAGAAACCGAATTTTTGCAAGGCTTACCACAACCGAAGCAAAAAAAGAACGGATCTGGATCAAGAATATGGCATACTATTTTCCACACGTTGGCGCGACTTACCATCAAAAAGAAGCAGGTTCGTCCACTGCTCACATCAAGCGCGCCATCGGGCGGAGGAACCGGTAAGTTGCCCGCACCTGTCCGACAGGGTGGTCAACCTGGTATTTCAGCGCGCCCGAAACTGAGATCCATGCCTGATCACCCAAGAGACAACTATGGCGCACAGTGTTTTCCCCTCCCTCATGCCGGCGGACAACGTCCTGTCCGACTACGGCCTGTGTCAGACCTCCGACATCGAGGAGGCGCGCTCGGTAGGCGAGCGCATTTTCTGCAGTAACAAGATCTACTCCAAAGACCCAAAGTTCAACACGCGCGTCAATTACCGGCGCGTCAACAGCCTGGGCGTGGGCCGCATGACCTATGGCGGCGAGACCGTCATCGACCCGGACGTGATGGAGTTGTTTTCACTGGTCCAGGTGCCGATCAGCGGGCGCGAGTTCATCGAGTCCGACGGCAAGCGCGCCCTGTTCGAGTCCACCCAGGGCGTGGTGCTGAACTCGCATGCGCGCACGCGCATCCACCACTTTGGTGGCGACAAGATCATCATCCGGGTCGATAACGAGGTGGTCCGGCGCCAGTGCCAGCAGCACCTGGGCCGCACCTTGCACAAGGATGTCGAGTTCGACGCGGTCATGAACCTGGACACGCCGGACGGGCGCAACATGGTCAAGATGCTGGCATGGATGTGCGACGTGCTGTCCACCTCGGACAAGCTCTCGCCCCTGCTCAGCACCCAGTTCGAGACCACCTTCGTCGGCATGCTGCTCAGTTGCCAGCCGAACAACTACAGTGCCGAACTGTGCGAGGAAAAGGGGCAGTCGATCGCGCCGTCCTTCGTCAAGCGCATCGAGCAGTACATCGAGGAGCATGCCCACGAGCCGATCTCGGTGGGCGACCTGGCGGAATACGCCGGCGTCAGCACGCGCTCGCTGTTTGCCGGCTTTCGCCGCTTCCGCAACACCTCGCCCATGCACTTCCTGAAGGAGGTGCGCCTGCGCCGGGTGCACGAAGAACTCCTGCGCACGCCGCCTTCCAGCGGCGCGGTCACCACCGTCGCATTCCGCTGGGGCTTCAGCCATCTCGGCCACTTCACGACCGACTACAAGCGCCGTTTCGGCGAAACTCCGTCCGAAACGCTGCAGCGTTCCTGACCGAAACGTCCCGTCGATGCACCTGTGGCGTGGGCAGGTCTCCTGCCCACGCTACGTCTCCTGCCCTTTCCCTCCCTGATGCCCTCCCGGCCGCCGCGCGTCGCGCCAGCGGCTATCCCCGTCGTGCCAAGCACCGCAGCGTTTCCTGCATTGCCGGGATAAGCGCTTCGCGCACGGGAGTGTGAGCCGGGTTCCCTGTGCCCTAGGATCGACGTTCAACACAGCCGTTCGCCGGCCACGCCGTGGACCGCGAACCGACGATCACACCAAGGAGACAGACATGAACGCCCTGAACACGATGAAGGCAATGCGCATCCACGAGCCTGGCGGCCGCTTCCAGCTCGATACGCTGCCGCTGCCCACGCTGCTGCGTCCCACCGACGTCCTGGTCCAGGTCAAGGCATCCGGCGTGGTGCCGAACCTGCGCAATGTGATGAGCAACTACGGCGAGCGTTCCTACCTCACCGTGCCGGACCTGCCCGCGATCTACGGCCTGGATACCGCCGGGGTGGTGGCCGAAGTCGGCGCCGCCGTCACCGGCATCGCACCGGGCGACCGCGTGTACATCAACCCGGGCCGTTCCTGCGGCTCGTGCCACGCCTGCCGCATGGGCGAGCCGACCAACTGCGTCGCATACACCTTCCAGGGCTACTTCGGCTTCGGGCCGCGCTCCAAGGACATCTACAAGCAGTACCCGTACGGCGGCTTTGGCCAGTACGCCACCGCCCCGGCGGACGGCCTGGTCAAGCTGCCGCCTGCGGTCAGCTTCGAGCAAGCGGCCCGCTTCGGCTACCTGGGCACCGCCTATTCCGGCTTGCGCAAGGCAGGTGTGGCGGCCGGCAAGACCGTGCTGATCAGCGGCGCCAGCGGCACCCTGGGCCTGGGCGCGGTGCAGATCGCGCGCGCGATGGGCGCGGTCAAGATCTTCTGCGTGGCGCGCAATGCCGACCTGCTCGAACGCGTGCGCGCGCTCGATCCCGAGCGTATCCGCGTCTTCTCGCACGGCTCCGGCAACCTGGGCGACTGGGTGCGCAGCGAGACCGGTGGCGTGGGCGTGGACGCAGTGCTGGACGCGATCGGCCCGGGCGCGCCGCACCAGGTCACGCTCGACTGCATCGGCGCGCTGCGCCGCGGCGGCCGCCTGGTCGAGGTGGGTGCAATGAACGACCCGCTGCCGCTGAACCTGCACGAGCTGATGTGCTCGCAGATCAGCGTCCTCGGTTCGCTGTGGTTCTCGGTGGGCGAAGGCCAGGACCTGGCCTACATGGCCGCTGCCGGCACGCTCGACCTGAACGTGTTCGACCATCACCGCTACACGCTCGAGCAAGCCAACGAAGCCCTGGCCGACGCGGAACAGCGCAAGGGCGGTTTTGTCAACGTCGTGATCGTGCAGTAAGCGCACATCCAACAACAAGGAGTCTGAACATGGTAAGACGTATCGTAACGGGCGAGCGCAACGGCAAATCGGTGGTCGTGTCCGACGGCCCGGTGGCCAATACCCACGACTATGCCGCGGTCCCGGGCTTTCAAACCACGCTGGCCTGGGCCACGACCGGGGCCGAGCCCACCCTGCCGTTCGACGGCCGCGATCCGGTGGTGGGCATCGAATCGGTGATGCCGGCGCCGCATGGCACGCGCGTGATCGTGGTCCAGTTCCCGCCCGACAGCGTGATGGCCACGCCGGGCTTTGACGGCGCTGCCGCCGGCGCGGAATACGCACAGTACCTGCCGGGCCTGGCCGAAACCTTCGACACCGACGGGTCCGGTTTCCACCGCACCCCGACGGTCGACTACGACGTGATCCTGTCCGGCGAGCTGTGGCTCGAGCTGGACGATGGCGAGCTGCGTCACCTGAAGGCGGGCGACATCGTGATCCAGAACGGCACGCGCCATGCGTGGCGCAACCGGACCGAAACGCCGGCGGTGATGCTGTCCGTGCTCATCGCGGCGCGCTAGCCCCTCACCTTTTCAGCCCGGAGTCCGCCCATGTCCCACCGCCACGCACACGGCCGCCAGGAAGGCTTTGACGAAAACGCTGCCGAAAAGCTCGAGTGGAGCGACGCCCTGCTGCTCGGCCTTGGCCCGATGGACGACGCGCACGAGCAATTCGTGCAGGTCGTCAAGGCGCTCGCAGGATGCAATGCCGTCACGGCCCTCGGCTGCCTGCAGGCGGTCGAGGATCACCTGCTTGCGCACTTCGATACCGAGCGCGAGTTGATGGAGCGGACCGGGTATCCGTCGATGGATTGCCATCTCGACGAACACCAGAAGGTGCTCGACACGGTGCTGCAGGTGAACCAGCTGGCCAAGGCCGGCCAGGTTGGCCTGCGCGACGTGCGGCGCCTTGCCGCCGCACTCGCGGACTGGTTTCCCAAGCACGCGACCTATCTCGACTCCGCTTTGTCGGCCTGGGTCAGCAAGCAACGCCACGGCGGCGCGCCCGTCATCCTCAGGCGCCACATCGCGCGGTTTGTCGAGCACGAATCGGTTCAGCCTGAGCAAAGGAGTGCAGCATGACGATGCAAGACAAAGTAGGCCTGGTCACAGGCGGCGGCTCGGGCATGGGGCGTGCAGCGGCCATCGCCCTGGCCGCGCAAGGCGCAACCGTGGTGCTGGCCGGCCGCACCGAAGACAAGCTTGCCGCGGTGCGCGACGAGATCGTCAAGGCCGGCGGCAAGGCCGAGACGTTCGTGATGGATGCTTCGCGCCGCGAAGACAACGAAGCGCTGGTCCGGTTCGTCGAATCGCGCTTTGGCCGTCTCGATTTCGCATTCAACAACGCGGGCGGCCACGCCGACTTCAAGCCGATCGACCAGACCCCGGTGGAAGAATCGGAATGGGTCATCGACCTGAACTTCAAGGGCGTCTATTACGGCGTCAAGTACCAGGTCGAGGCGATGCTGCGCGCCGGCGGCGGCGCGATCGTCAACAACGCGTCGATCTTCGGCCTGCGCGGCATGAACGGCATCGCCCATTATGTGGCGGCCAAGCATGCGGTGGTCGGGCTCACCAAGGCAGTCGCCAAGGAATATGCGGACCGTAACATCCGCATCAACGCGGTGTGCCCGGGCGCCACCGAAACACCGAACTACATGCGCTCGACGGGCGGCGACGTGCACCTGCTCGACGACATGATTCCCATGCGCCGCATCGGCCAGCCGCACGAAGTGGCCGAGGCCGTGTTGTACCTGCTCTCGCCAGGATCGGCCTATGTGACCGGCGCCATGCTGTCGGTCGATGGCGGCATGACCGCCTGAGCACACAGCGAACACCGCATCAAACCCGCTCCGAGGGCTGCCCTGTGCAAACAGGCCAGCCCTTTGTCATTGGTGCGCTTTGCCGCTCGCGCCAATGCGAGAAAACACCGCCAATGTTTTTATGCATTGATGGGATAGAGGGTTCGCCAACGGGAGCGCCAGCGCTATTGCCGCTACGTACCATGAGATCGCTTGCTTTGCATCGTGCGAAGCATCTTTCCCATACGTAGGAGATTGGAGGCAATCATGGCAGATCAACCCGTAGTGCGTCGCCGCGTCGTCAAGAACGGCATCAGTGAAGAGCGTACCAACAGCAGCAAAGTGCAGAGCCAATACCAGCCGTACAAGGATGCGGCCTGGGGCTTCATCAATCACTGGTATCCGGCGCTGTTCAGCAACGAGCTGCCGGAAGACCACGTCGAGGGCATCCAGATCTGCGGCATCCCCATCGTGCTGCGCCGCGTGGACGGCAAAGTCTATGCGCTGAAAGACCAGTGTCTGCACCGCGGCGTGCGCCTGTCGGAGAAGCCGATGTGCTTCGACAAGCAAACCATCTCGTGCTGGTACCACGGCTTCACCTTCGACCTGGACTCGGGCCTGCTGTCGACCATCGTGGCCAACCCGAACGACAAGCTGGTCGGCACCACCGGCATCACCACCTACCCGGTGCAGGAAGTGGCCGGCATGATCTTCGTGTTCGTGCGCGAAGACGATTTCCCTGACGCCGACGTGCCGCCGCTGTCCGAGGACCTGCCGGTGCGCTTCCCGGAAAACAGCGAGCGCTTCCCGCACCCGCTGTGGCCGGCCGCGCCGAGCGTGCTGGACGAAAACGCCGTGGCCCTGGGCATGCACCGCACCGGCTTTGGCAACTGGCGCATCGCCTGCGAGAACGGCTTCGACAACGCCCACATCCTGGTCCACAAGGACAACACGATCGTGCACGCGATGGACTGGGTGCTGCCGCTGGGCATCCTGCCGACCGCCGACGACTGCATCGCCACCGTCGAGGACGAGAAAGGTCCGAAAGGCCTGGTGCAGTGGCTGTTCACCGAGAAATGGGCGCCGGTGCTGGAGAACAAGCAACTGGGCCTGAAGATCGAGAACACCAAGGGCCGTCCGTACCGTACCTCGGTGGTGCTGCCGGGCGTGCTGATGGTCGAGAACTGGCCGGAAGAGCATGTGGTGCAGTACGAGTGGTACGTGCCGATTACCGACGACACCCACGAGTACTGGGAAGTGCTGGTGCGCATCTGCCCGACCGAAGCGGACCGCAAGAAATACCAGTACCGCTTCGACCGCGTGTACAAGCCGCTGGCACTGCACGGCTTCAACGACTGCGACCTGTACGCCCGCGAAGCGATGCAGAACTTCTACGCCGACGGCACCGGCTGGGATGACGAGCAACTGGTGGCCACCGACGTGTCGCCGATCACCTGGCGCAAGGTGGCATCGCGCTGGAACCGCGGCATTGCCAAACCGGGCCGCGGCGTGGCCGGTGCGCTCAAGACCACCAGCCTGCGCTTCAAGGACACGGCCGACGGCATGCGTCCTGGCTACAAAGTTCCGAAGATCCCGGACGAAGAGTAAGCAACAGACAAGGCCGCGCCGCCGCGCGCGGCCTTTTTCGCTGCCCTGCAACGCGGCCGGCCCCTGGCCGGCTTCTTGCGCGGCATGGAGTGAACATGGAAAACCAATTGCACTACCTCGAGATGTCCGAGCTGTCGCAGCTCATGCGCAGTGGCGAGATCTCGCCCGTTGAAGTCACGCAGGCGCAACTGGCGCGCATCGGGCAGCTCGACGGTTCGCTCAACAGCTATGCCTGGGTCGCGGCCGAGCAGGCGCTCGCGCAGGCGCGCCAGGCCGAAGCGGAACTCGCGCGCGGCCAATGGCGCGGCCCGCTGCACGGCGTGCCGGTCGGCGTCAAGGACCTGTTCTGGACAAAGGACATGCCGACCACCGCCGGCACCACGATCTACCGCGACTACATGGCGCCGCAAGATGCGACCGTGGTCCAGCGCCTGAAGGATGCGGGCGCGATCATCCTCGGCAAGCTGCGCATGACCGAAGGCGCGTTTGCCATCCACCATCCCGACTTGCCGGCGCCCGCCAATCCATGGGGCGCCGAACACTGGGCCGGCGCCTCGTCCAGCGGCAGCGGCGTGGCCACCGCAGCCGGCCTGTGCTACGGCGCGCTGGGCACCGATACCGGCGGCTCGATCCGTTTCCCCAGCGCGGCCAACAACCTGACGGGCATCAAGCCCACCTGGGGCCGCGTCAGCCGCCACGGCGCGTTCGAGCTGGCCGCCAGCCTCGACCACGTCGGCACGATGGCGCGCAGCGCCAGGGACGCGCTCGCGCTGCTGTCCGTCGTTGCCGGCCACGATCCGAAAGACCCCACCTCGCTGCCTGGCGCCGCGCCCGCGGCATCCGGCATTGACGACAGCCTGGTGGGCCTGCGCGTGGGCGTCGACGAAAGCTGGCTCAGCGACGGCGTCGACCCGGCCATCCAGCGCGGCCTGCAGCAAATCATGGCCTTCATCGAAGAAGGCGGCGGCGTGCTGCACAGCGTGCGCATGCCCGATACCCGTGCCGTGAGCACCAGTTGGGAAAAACACTGCGGCGTGCAGACCGCGGTGGCGCACGCAGCCACCTACCCGGCCCGCGCGGCCGAATACGGCCCTGCGCTGAGCCGCCTGATCGATGGCGGGCTCGAACTGACCGGCCTGGAATACCAGCGCATCCTGCTGGACGCGCAACGCTTCACCGGCGAAGTCGATGCCCTGCTCGACCAGGTCGACCTGGTGCTGGCACCGGTGCAGCCGTATGCGGCGCCCACCTACGAACAACTGGCCGGCCTGGCGCTGGACCCGGAAGCGAATCGCCGCCTGATCCAGTTCACCTCGCCGTTCAACGTCAGCGGCCATCCCTGCCTGAGCCTGCCTTGCGGCTTCACGCAGGCGGGCCTGCCCCTGGGCGCGCAATTCATCGGCAAGAAGGGCTCGGAAGCGCTCCTGTGCCGCGCCGGCATGGCCGTGCAGCGCGTCAGCGACTGGCACAAGCAGCATCCGCCCGGCATCTGAATATCACCACCATGAGCAAGAACATGCACCAAATCACCCTCAACTACGCCGATGGCGTCAGCCGCAGTTTTGAGGTCGCGCCCGGCGAGCTCATCCTTGACGCCGCCATCGCCGCCGAGATTCCCGTCCTGTACCAGTGCCAGTCGGGCAGCTGCTCGACCTGCACCGCCACGCTGGCCTGCGGCGACGCCCACACCCGCGCCGGCGCCAGCTCCACCCTGCTGGCCAGCGAAGTGGCGGCCGGCACGCGCCTGTTGTGCGTGTGCGAAGCCGGCTCCGATTGCAGCTTCGAGCTGGCCTACAGCAGCGAAGCGGGCGCCATCGTCGCGCACGATGTCCATGCCTTCATCGATTCGGTCGAGCAGATCGCCAGCAATGTCGTGCGCCTGACGGTCGAACTGGCCGAGGGCGAATGGATGGACTTCCGTCCCGGCCAGTTCATGCAGATCGAAGTGCCGGGTCTGGGCGTGCTGCGCAGCTACTCGCCGTCGAGCGTGGCAACCGATTTGCCGAAGATGGAGTTCCTGATCCGCATCCTGCCCGACGGCGCGATGTCCAACTTCCTGTCCAAGGTGGCCGAGCCGGACCAGGTGCTCAAGCTGCGCGGCCCCTACGGCTCGTTCTTCCTGCGCGAAGAACACAAGCGCGCACCGCACATCTTCGTGGCCGGCGGCACGGGCCTGGCGCCGATCCTGTCGATGATCGACACGCTGCGCCAGTACGGCGGGCGCAAGCCGCCGATGCTGCTCAGCTTTGGCTGCGCCACGCCGGACGCCCTGTTCAGCCTGGAAGAGATCGAACTGCGCAAGCAATGGCTGCCGACGCTCGACACGCGCATCTGCGTCGACCGCGATGCGCAGGAAGGCATGCATCACGGCAATCCGGTCAGTGCCCTGCGCGAAGGCGACGTGCATCCCGACACCGTGGCCTACCTGTGCGGGCCGCAAGTGATGATCGACGCCGCCACCCGCCGCCTGATCGAGCTCGGCGCCAATCCGGGCAACATCTTCAGCGAACAATTCACGCCAAGCAATTAAGAGCCGATGGCACACAAGGAACCACCCATGCTTCCCGCTACCACCCCCGCCCCGCTCTCCGCCGAACAGCAGCAATGGTATCAAGCCGCCTGCGCGCGGATCGACCCCAAGCGCCTGCAGCAACTGCTGTTCGAGCTGACCAACATCCACAGCCCGACCGGGGCCACGCGCGCAGCCAGCGAGTTCATGGCCGCGCACCTGGGCAAGGTGGGCTTTGACGCCAGCTACCAGCCGCTGACCGACATCAGCGGCAACGTCAAGGCCCAGTACCGCGGCAGCGGCGGCGGCGCCTCGGTGATGCTGTATGCGCCGATCGACACGCACCTGGACTGCACGCCCGCCGAACGCGAACTGCTGACCGGCCCGGCCACCGAGGCCGACATGCAGCCGCGCGCGGCGCAGGTCGAGGACTGGGTGTTCGGCTTGGGCGCGAGCAACCCCAAGGGCATGATCGCGACGCTGACCGAAGTGGCCACCGCGCTCATCGAAGCGCAGGTGCCGCTGCGCGGCGACCTGCTGATGGGCCTGGCCGACGGCGGCATGCCGGTGGACATCGGCGCGCGCCAGCACGCCGGCATGTCCGGCGGCGTGCTGCACCTGCTCAACCGCGGCATGTACCCCGACTTTGCGATCATCATGAAGCCATGGAACTGGGTGTACCACGAAGAGCCGGGCATGGCCTGGTTCAAGCTGCGCGTGTACGGCACCCTGGGCTACGCGGGCGTGCCGCACGACACGCCGGGGTTCCGCAGCTCGGTCGGCGCCACCGCCACCGTCATCCCGGAACTGGAAAAGTGGATCATCGACTATGCCGAGAACAACACCTCGGGCGTGGTCAAGCCGCATGGCTGGATTGCCGGCGTGCGCGGCGGCGATCCGGAGCGCCCTGCCTTCCCGTCCTTCCTGACCGAACTGTTCTTCGACGTGCGCGTCAACCCGCGCACGTCGCCGGCCGAGGTGAAGGCGCAATTCGCCGCCTTCGTGGCCGAACTCAAGGCGCGCCGTCCCGAGCTGGACATGGACTGGGAGATGTACGGCTCGGTCCCCGGCGGCACCACCGACCCTCAGAACTGGATCATCCAGTCCTGCAAGCGCGGCTGGGAACACATCGAGGGCCGGCCGCACGGCACGCCCGACTGGCTGGGCGGCCAGACCGACGGCGCCGCGCTGCGCCGCTGGGGTGTGCCGACCGCACGCGTGGGCTGGCCGTGGCCGGCGCAAGGCGCACCGCTGCCGGTGGCCGAGGGCCTGGGCGGCATGGGCGCGACCTACATTCCCGAGCTGATCCCCTGTGCCAAAAAAATCCTGTACGCGCTGGTGGATACGCTGACACGGCCACGCAGCGAGCTGGGCTTGTAACGCCGGCGCCCTGCTCCCTCCCTGAAGACTGTTTCTGGGTTTGACGACGTCTGCGGGCACGACCCGGACACGTCGTCTTTTTTTTGCGCTGCGCCTTATCCGGATCGTGCATGCCGAACCGCCATGAATGTTGCAGGCAAAGGATAAGCACGCAGTGGTTGGATAGTCGCGCAGGAGCGGGGTCGAGACAATGAATTTTCTGGAAGTTCCTTTTTGCACGTCAACTTTGTGGATCGCCTTATGAACAAGTCCTCCAGTCTTCGCGTGGAGAACCCGGCCCGGACGGGCGCAGCAGCACGCCTGGCCAATCTGGTTGTGTCGGCGCTGCCATGGATGATCATCGCCGGCCTGCTCTATGCCGGCCTGTTTATCAAACCCAAGGCCGTGGGCGGCAGCGTCACACCGCCGGCGCTGGAACGGCGCGACCGCGTGTACGGCATCGCGCACGCAGCGGACGGCGCGCTGCTGGCCGCCGCCTCCAACGGCAAGATCCTGGCCATCGGCGCGGACCGCAAGGTCGCACGCGCTGCCACGCCGGGCAGCCTGTCGCTGCAGGACATTGCCGCATTCGACGGCGCGCACGCAGTGGCGGTCGGCAACGACAACGTCATCCTGGTCACCGAAGACGGCGGCAAGCACTGGCGCCAGGTCGACAACGTGCCGCGCTCGCAGGTGGCCAACAAGCTCAACCGGGTACGCGCCGGCGCCAACGGCGTGGCGGTGGCGGTGGGCGAGATGGGGGCGCTGCTGCGCTCCCAGGACTACGGCAAGACCTGGCAGCGCCTGCGCGAGGAAGAAGACGTGGCCTGGAACGATGTGGCCATCCTCGACGGCGGCGTGCTGGTGGTGGTGGGCGAGTTCGGCAAGATCCTGCGCAGCAGCGACGGCGGCAAGAGCTGGGAAAAGGAACAGCCGCCGGTGCAAAGCTCGCTGATGGGGTTGGCCTTTCGCGATACCGCCAACGGCGTTGCCGTCGGGCTCGAGGGCGTCGTGCTGACCACCGGCGACGGCGGCCGCAGCTGGACCAGCGTCAAAGTGCCGGCGCACGAACACCTGCTCGACGTGGCCTGGAATGCCGACCGCAACGAATGGTTCGCCACCGGCGCCATGGGCCGCTGGGTCAGCGGCACGAGCGGCGCCGACGGCCTGCAATGGAAGGCCGGCGTGCTGGGCGAGCACGCGCTGTCCTGGCACACCCGCGTGCTGGCCGCCGGCCGCGGCTACTGGCTGGCCGGCGCCGACCTGGGCAGCTGGGACGGCCGCCAGTGGACCCCGCTGGCATCGAATTGAATCCCCGCACCATTTTTCGAGATTGTTCCCATGATTGAACGCATCGCGCATTTCTGCGTCGAGAGACGCAAGCTGGTCGTCGGCCTGCTGCTGGCCTGTACCCTGGTCCTGAGCTGGTTCGCCCTGCATATCCAGGTCCGCACCGTGTTCGAGGACATGCTGCCCTCCAAACACGAGTACGTGAAGACCCACGAGAAATTCAAGGACACCTTCGGCGGCTCGAACATCGTCACCATCATGCTCGAGGTGGACAAGGGCGACATCTTCCAGCAGTCAGTGCTGGGCAAGGTGCGCGACCTGACCCTGGGCCTGCGCGAAGTGTCGGCCGTCAACCAGTTCCAGATCACCTCGCTGGCCTCGAAAAAGCTCAAGGAAGTGCACGCTTCCACCAGCGGCATCGAGAGCGTGCCGGTAATGTGGCCGGACGTGCCCCAGACCGCCGACCAGATGGCCGAGCTGAAAGCGGCGGTGCTGCGCAATCCGCTGGTGTACGGCCCCTATGTCTCCAAGGACCTGCAGGCCACCCTGATCACGGTCGACTTCATCGACCAGAAGGTGGACTACGCCACCGTCTTCAAGGAGATCAATGCGCTGATCGCCAAGGTCGATGACCGCTCGGTCAAGATCCGCGTGGTCGGTGACCCGATCCTGTTCGGCTGGGTGAACCACTACCTGCCCGAGACCCTGCACCTGGTGTTCTACGCGCTGGGCGTGACGCTGGCCATGCTGTTCGTGCTGCTGCGCACCTGGCGCGGCGTGCTGCTGCCCCTGCTGGCCGGTCTGGTGAGCGCGATCTGGGCGCTGGGCATTTGCCAGATCCTGGCCATCAATTTCGAGCCGCTGGTGATCGTGGTGGCCATGCTCATCACTTCGCGCGCCGTGTCGCACTCGGTGCAGATCGTCAACCGCTTCGACGACGAGCTGGAAACCCAGGCCACGGTCGATGGGCCGGAGCTGTCGCGCATTGCGGCGCGGGTCGCGCTGGCCGACCTGTTCCGCCCCGGCATGCTGGGCGTGATCGCCGACGCCGCCTGCATGGCCGTGGTCGCGCTCAGCCCGATCCCGATGCTGCAAAAACTGACCGTGCTGTCGGTGGTGTGGGTGTCCACCCTGACGGTCAGCGCCGTCATCCTGACGCCGGTGCTGCTGTCGTGGATTCGCAAGCCGCGCGGCTTTGCGCACCCGCTGAACCTGCAGCCGGTCCTGCGCAAGGTGCTGGACTTCGCGGTTGGCATCACCCTGTCGCGCGCTCGCTATGCGGTGCTGGGCGTGAGCCTGCTGGTGGTGGTCGGCGCCGGCATCTATGCGCTGAACCTGAAGATCGGCGACGCCAATCCGGGTTCGCCGATCCTGTGGCCGCACGCGAAGTACAACCAGGATTCCAAGGCCATCAACTCGCGCTTTGAAGGCGTGGACCGCATGTTCGTGGTGATCGGCGAGGACGGCAAGGCCGGCGTGGTCAAGAGCAACGAAGTGCTGCAGTCGATGGACCGCTTCCAGCGCTTCATGGAAGTGCAGCCCGAGATCGGCGGCTCGGTCTCGATCGCCGACGTGATCCCGCAGATCAATGCCAGCCTGCACGAGGGCAATCCACACTACCTCGAGATGTCGGACAACGCGGCCGTCAACGGCAGCCTGATGGCGATGCTCGAATCGGTCTCCGAGCCGGGCGACATGGACCGCTTTGTGGACAAGGCATCGGCCAACGGCGCGGTCACCCTGATGTTCCGCGACCGCCAGGGCGAAACCATTCGCACCGCGGTGGCGCGCATCAAGGAGTTCATCGCCGCCAACCCGCTCAAGGAAGGCCACTGGCAGCTGGCCGGCGGCGCGGTGGGCGTCATGGCGGCCATCAACGAAATCATCCTGTCCAGCCAGATCGAGGCGATCGCGCTGGCGCTGCTGGTGCTGGCGGTGCTGTGCACCATCGTGTACCGCTCGACGATCGCCGGGATGCTGTTCATGGTGCCGGTCATCATTTCCAACATGCTGACCTTCGCCTTCATGGTGTGGAAAGGCATCGGCATGAACATCAATACCGTGCCGGTGGCCGCGCTGGGCATCGGCCTGGGCGTGGACTACGCGTTCTACATCGCCGACCGCGTCAAGGAAGAAATCGCCATCGGCAGTACGCCCGAGCGCGCCATCAGCCAGGCCCTGCATTCGGCCGGCATGGGCGTGATCGTCACCGCGAGCGTACTGATCCTGAGCACGCTCCTGTGGTGGGTCTCGTCGCTGCGCTTCCAGGCGGAGATGGGACTGTTGATGGCCATCTGGCTGTCGGTGTCGGCCATGTCGGCACTGTTCGTGATGCCTTCGCTGATCTACGTGACGCGCCCGAAGTTCATCTTCGGCGACCCGGGAAAGCCAGTCGATGCGAAGGCAGCGCAGCCACAGGTTGCTTGAGTTCCGAGCAAAACAGAAGTGATTCGAAAAAAACAGGGATTTCCGATTCTTTTCCACGCCCTCAAGGGAGACAACATGAAGCAACGCAAGACCAAACCGGCACGCCGAGGCCACCTGCTCCGCGCGCTCGTTCCTACCGCCGTGATGGCCGCCGCCAGCCCGCTGGCGCTGGCCGGCGACAACAACGGGGACGACCGTTTCCATTTCGACGGTTACCTGCGCGAGGAAGTGTCCATCAATGCCAAGAACTGGCAGGACACGCCCGACTACAACGACAAGGGCAAGGTGTCCATGGCGCGCACGAGCTTGCGCCTGAACATGGAATTCAAAGCGGCAGACGGGCTGACCTTGGTGGCCAAGGCGCGCGCCGCGCGCGAGTGGAATTCGCCGTTCCTGAAGCACCTGGAGGGCATGGGCGCGAACAGCTACCGCAAGAAGGGGCTGACCGACCTGTACAACGACGTCGATGTGCGCGAGTGGTACGCCGACATCGTCGCCAGCGACCGCGTCAAGCTGCGCGTTGGCAAGCAGCAGATCGTCTGGGGCGAGACCGACTTCTTCGTCGCCAACGACCTGGCGCAAGGCTATGACAACGTGTGGCGCAGCTTCCTGGAGCCGGCCAACGAAGACCTGCGCAAAGGGAACATTGCGCTGAAGGCCAACATCGACGTGCCGGAAGCGAATGGCGGCATCGAGGCCTTCTTCCGCCCGGGCTGGGACCGCAAGCGCGACATCGGCACCGAGATCGACGTCTACGGCGGCCGCTGGTCGAGCCAGCCCTATGCCGGCGTGGACTTCCGCAATATCGACCCGTACAGCTGGAACAACTCGAAAGCCAACATCCACAGCAAGAGCGGCGGCGTGCGCTGGAGCGGCATGGCGGGCGACACCAACTACTCGCTCTCGGTCATGCGTACCTTCTACAACATGCCGATCATGAACGCATCGCCCACCTTCATGGACGGCGTGACGCCTTCGGGCGCGGCGCCGATCGGCAGCAAGACCACGGCGGGCCCGGCCGGCGAGATCATCTATCCGATGGTCAACGTGTTCGGCGCGACCGCCAGCCGCTACTCGGACATGAGCGACGCCGTGTTCAGCGCCGAAGTGGCTTACATCAAGGATGCGCCGTTCAACTACACGGCCGCCGCGCCCTCGCTGATGAGCCAGTACATTGCGCCGGGCTTCGATGGCTGGAAGACGCGCAACGTGATCGCCTCGATGGTGCGCATGGACAAGAACTTCGCGTTCACCCAGAACCTGCTGGGCACGGAAAAGCCGATGTTCTTCTCGGTGCAGGTGTTCGACAAGTGGATCCAGGACTTCGACCGCAACGACAACCTGCTCTACAGCGTGGGCTGGGGCGGGCGCGCCAAGCGCCACAACACGCTGGTCACCACGATCTTCGACCTCTCCTATGACAACGGCCGCATCCACCCGCAGCTCGTGCTCGGCTCGGACGTGACCAATGGCGGCGGCTTCTACATCCCGTCCGTCACCTTCCAGCTGAACAAGAACCTGCGCTGGAAGCTCGAGTACGACGGTTTCTGGGACAGCCGCTACGCCAAGGCCCCGGTGCCCCTGAGCGACCGCACCACGCTGTTCGGCTACCTGCACAACCGCGACCAGGTTTACACCAGCCTGAACTATCTCTTCTAACCATCGCACCCCGGGACCAATCATGAAAGCTACGACACTCTACTCCTGCATGGCGGCCGCGCTGTTCGGCACATCCTGCCTGCCGGCCATGGCCGCCGACCTCGCCGAAGGCACGGTGATCTCCGCCGCCAACCTCGACCAGGTTAAGAACGCCACCTTCGAAGGCCACACCATCGGCAGCATGCTGACCGAAAAGATGGAATGGCGCATCCGCAACAGCGGCTGGAAGCTCACCCTGGCGCGCTCGAAGAAGGTGGCGCTCGACCAGAACTGGGTCAAGGCCAGCAAGGCCAACGAAGGCAAGACCAAAATCAACGACGCATCGTGCAAGGTCGATGGCTGGAAGGCCGGCGCGCCCTTCCCCACGATCGACATGAAAGACCCGGAAGCGGGCAAGAAGATCGCCTGGAACCTGGGCATCGGCTCGCTGCTGGGCGACGTGTCCTCGGTGCCGAACTTCACCCAGGTGCTCATTGACGGCAAGAGCGGCATCCACGCCGAACTGGTGGCCGAATTCACCCGCATGAACATGAAAGGACGCCTGACCGGCGGCGCCTCCACCCTGGGCAGCGACGACGAGAGCGCGCGCCAGCTGCTGTTCTTCAAGGCGCCGTCCGAGGTCAAGGGCATCGGCACCTTTACCGTCATGTACGACGCGGCCAAGGTGCCGGACGTGTGGGCCTACGTGCCTGCCGTGCGCCGCACCCGCCGCCTGTCCGGCGGCGCCTGGATGGACCCGGTGGGCTCGTCCGACCAGCTGCAGGACGACCTGGACGGCTTCAACGCGCGTCCGTGCTGGTATCCGGGCTACAAGCTGCTGTCCAAGCGCTGGGTGCTGGCGGCGGCCAACAGCAAGCTCGATGTGTGGAACCAGAAGGCCTCCTCGCCTGCCCAGAAGTACCCGACGCTGGATCAGTCGGCGCCGTACTGGAACCTGAACGACTCGTACGAGCCGCGTGAAGTGTACGTGCTCGAGGTTGCCACCCCGGCGCAGCACCCGTACAGCAAGAAGGTGCTCTACGTCGAGACCGAGTACCCGCGCGTGCACTACGTCGAGGCGTACAACCGCAAGGGCGAGTTCTGGAAGTTCATGGACATCCACTCCTACGTCAACACCAAGGCCGGCGACATCCGTACCGTCTCGGCCGACGTGATCGACTTCCAGCGCAACCACGCCACGATCTCGCTGATCGACGTGGCGACCTGGCGCACCAACTTCGACGCCAAGCCGAGCGACGTGTCGCTGACCCGCCTGGAGTCGGCCGGCCGCTGATGACGGCCCCGGGCCGCCCGAGGTGCTCGGGCGGCCTCGTATCTGCCGGCGCGCCGGGCTGTTCCCGGCGCGCCGGTATGCAACAAGAATTCACCGAGTACCGATATGCCAATTCGTCTTGAATGCCTGTCCCACACCCCGCTGCAGGGCTATTTCGATCCCGCGCCGGACGTACTGAACGAGGTCGAGCGCGTGCAGGCCGCCGCGCGCGCGCGCGTGCTCGCCTACGACCCCGAGCTGGTGGTGGTGTTTGCGCCCGACCATTACAACGGCTTCTTCTACGACCTGATGCCGCCGTTTTGCATCGGCGCGGCAGCCGATTCGATTGGCGATTACAAGAGCCTGGCCGGGCCGCTGCCGGTGCCGGGCGCGCTGGCCCGGGACATGGCCCAAAGCGTGCTGGCGGCCGATATCGACGTCGCCCTGTCCTGGCGCATGCAGGTCGACCATGGCGCCGCGCAGGCGCTCGAAGTGCTCACCGGCGGGCTTGACCGCTTCCCGGTGATCCCCGTATTCATCAATTCCGTGGCGCCGCCGATGGCGACGCTGCGCCGCGCCCGCCTGCTGGGCGAAGCCATCGGGCGCTTCTTGGCGCGCACCGGCAAGCGCGTGCTGGTGGTCGGCTCGGGCGGCATTTCGCACGAGCCGCCGGTGCCGCTGCTGGCCGGCGCCAGCGACGAGGTGGCCGAGCGCCTGATCGCCGGGCGCAACCCGACACCCGAGGGCCGCGCCGCGCGCCAGGCGCGCACGCTTGCCGCGGCCAAGGCCTTCACGGCCGGCGACAGCGGACTGCATCCGCTCAATCCCGAGTGGGACCTGGCGTTCATGGAGAAAATGGCGTCGGAACTGCTGGCCGTCGATGGCATGACCAACGACGCGATCACGCGCGACGGCGGCCGGTCGGCACATGAGATCCGCGCCTGGGTGGCCGCGTTCGGCGCCCTGTCCGCCTATGGCCCCTACCGCGCGACCAACGACTTTTATCGCCCGATCCCCGAATGGATCGCGGGCTTCGGCGCCATGCACGCCGCGCCCGTCGCGGCGGCGTAATCACATCAAAGAAGGAAACTCATGTCCGGACAACTCATACCCAGCCTGGCGACCAGGCTGCGCAACGCAGAATGCACCGGCCAGCCGGTGCCGCCGGTGCGCGGCGACATCGCGCAGGACGACATGGCGCTGGCCTATGCCGTGCAGCAGGCGAACGTCGAGGCGCGCCGCGCACAGGGCGAGCGCATCGTCGGCCGCAAGATCGGCCTGACTTCGCTCGCGGTGCAAAAGCAGCTCAGCGTCGACCAGCCCGACTTCGGCGCGCTGTTTGCCAACATGGCCTATGGCGACGGCCAGCCGATGCCGCTGTCGCGCCTGATCCAGCCCAAGGTGGAGGCCGAGATCGCGCTCGTGCTCAAGCACGACCTGACGCAAGCACAGCACACTTTTGCCGACATCATCGGCGCAACCGACTACGCGCTGGCGGCGATCGAGGTGGTGGACAGCCGCATCCAGAACTGGGACATCCGCTTCGTCGATACGGTCGCCGACAACGCTTCGAGCGCCATGTTCGTGCTTGGCAGCCGCCCGGTGCCGCTGGCCGACCTGGACCTGCCGGGCGCCGCCATGACCCTGGCGCGCGACGGCGAGGTGGTCTCGCAAGGCAGCGGCGCCGCCTGCCTGGGCAACCCGCTCAACGCCGCCGTGTGGCTGGCCGACATGATGGTGAAGATGGGTACGCCCCTGCGCGCCGGCGACGTGCTGATGACCGGCGCGCTCGGCCCGATGGTGGCCGTGACCGCGCCGGGTACGTTCACCGCGCAGATCGACGGGCTGGGCAGCGTGCGCGCCGTATTTTCAGAATAAGGAGTCATCAATGAGCAAGAAACTCAAGGCTGCCATCATCGGCAGCGGCAACATCGGCACCGACCTGATGATCAAGATCCTGCGTCACGGCAGGCATATCGAGATGGGGGCGATGGTGGGCATCGATCCCAAATCCGATGGCCTGGCGCGTGCCGCGCGCATGGGCGTGGCGATCACCCACGAGGGCGTAGACGGCCTGACACGGCTGCCGCAGTTTGCCGACATCGACATCGTGTTCGATGCCACCTCGGCCTCGGCCCACGTGAAGAACGACGCGGTGCTGCGCGCGCTCAAGCCAGCCATCCGCATGGTCGACCTGACCCCGGCCGCGATCGGCCCGTACTGCGTGCCGGTGGTGAACGGCGCCGCCCACCTGGACGCTCGCAACGTGAACATGGTCACCTGCGGCGGCCAGGCCACGATCCCGATGGTGGCCGCGGTCTCGCGCGTGGCCAAGGTGTATTACGGCGAAATCATCGCCTCGATCTCGAGCAAGAGCGCCGGCCCGGGCACCCGCGCCAACATCGACGAATTTACCGAGACTACGTCCAAGGCCATCGAGCAGGTGGGCGGCGCGCAAAAGGGCAAGGCGATCATCATCCTGAATCCCGCCGAGCCGCCGCTGATCATGCGCGACACCGTGTACTGCATGACCGAGCTCGATGCCGACCAGGACGCGATCCGCAAGTCGGTGCAGGACATGGCCGCCGCCGTGCAGGAATACGTCCCCGGCTACCGCCTGAAGCAGGAAGTGCAGTTCGACCGCATCGAGCACGCCCCCAACCTGCCCGGCATCGGCCGCCAGGCGGGGCTGAAGGTCTCGGTCTTCCTGGAAGTGGAAGGAGCGGCCCATTACCTGCCTGCGTACGCCGGCAACCTCGACATCATGACCAGCGCCGCCCTCAAGACCGCCGAGCGCATGGCCGAGCGGCACCTCGCCGCGTAAGGAGAAGCACATGTTTGACAAGTCCAAGAAGATCTACATTTCCGACGTCACCCTGCGTGACGGGATGCACGCGATCCGCCACCAGTATTCGCTGGAGCAGGCGGTGCAAATCGCCATGGCGCTCGACGAAGCCCGGGTGGACAGCATCGAGGTGGCCCACGGCGACGGCCTGCAGGGCTCGAGCTTCAACTACGGCTTCGGCGCCCACACCGATCTGGAGTGGATCGAAGCGGTGGCCGGCGTGCTCAAGCACGCCAAGGTCGCCACCCTGCTGTTGCCTGGCATCGGCACCATCCACGACCTGAAGAACGCCTACGACGCCGGCGCGCGCGTGGTGCGCGTGGCCACCCACTGCACCGAGGCCGACATCTCCAGGCAGCACATCGAGTATGCGCGCGAACTGGGCATGGACACGGTTGGCTTTCTGATGATGAGTCACATGACCACGCCGCAGAACCTGGCGCAGGAAGCGAAGAAAATGGAAAGCTACGGCGCCACCACGATCTACGTGGTCGACTCGGGCGGGGCGATGAACATGTACGACATCGCCGACCGTTTCAAGGCGTTCAAGGACGTGCTCAAGCCCGAGACCCACACCGGCATGCACGCGCACCACAACCTGTCGCTGGGCGTGGCCAACTCGATCGTGGCGATCGAAAACGGCTGCGACCGCATCGACGCCAGCCTGACCGGCATGGGCGCCGGCGCCGGCAATGCGCCGCTGGAGGTGTTCATCGCGGCGGTGGACCGCATGGGACTGAACCACGGCTGCGACGTGAAGAAGCTGATCGACGCCGCCGAAGACATCGTGCGCCCGATCCAGGAGCGCCCGGTGCGGGTCGACCGCGAAACGCTGGCGCTCGGCTACGCGGGCGTGTATTCGAGCTTCCTGCGCCACTCGGAAACGGCGGCGTCCAGGTACGGCCTGCCCGCCTTCGACATCCTGGTCGAACTGGGCAAGCGGCGCATGGTCGGCGGGCAGGAGGACATGATCGTGGACGTGGCCCTGGACATGCTCAAGCAGCGCGCATCGCAGGGCGCATGAATCACGTCGGCCCCAGTGCGGGCATTAACGCAGAAAGGAACACCAAGATGGCGGCAAACGCAATCACGTTGAGCGAGGCATCGACCAGCAAGCTGGCGCGCATCAAGCATGGCGATGTGGAGTTGAACATCCACTACAACGATGTCGGCAGCGGCGCCGAGACGGTCGTGATGCTGCACGGCTCCGGCCCGGGCGCGACCGGCTGGGCCAACTTCCACCGCAATATCGAGCCGCTGGTCGGCGCCGGCTACCGGGTCATCCTGATGGATTGCCCGGGCTGGGGCAAGAGCGACTCGATCGTCAACACCGGTTCGCGTTCGGAGCTGAACGCGAGCATCCTCAAGGGCCTGGTCGATGCGCTGGAGCTCGGGCGCGTGCACATCCTGGGCAATTCGATGGGCGCCCACAGCGCGGTGGCGTTCGCGCTCGCGCATCCGGACCGCATCGGCAAGCTGGTGCTGATGGGCGGCGGCACCAGCGGCGCCAGCCTGTACGCGCCGATGCCCACCGAAGGCATCAAGCAGCTCAATGGCGTGTATCGCGAACCGACCATCGAGAACCTGAAACGGCTGATGAACGTGTTCGTGCACGACGCCAGCGCGATCACGGACGACCTGATGCAACAGCGCCTGGACAATATCCTGGCGCGCCGCGACCACCTGGAGAACTTCGTGAAGAGCCTTGCGGCCAATCCGAAGCAGTTCACCGACTACAGCGCGCGCCTTGGCGAAATCAGCGCCCAAACGCTCGTGATCTGGGGGCGCGACGACCGTTTCGTGCCGATGGACACCGGGTTGCGGCTGATCGCCGGCATTCCGAACGCGCAGATGCACATCTTCAGCCGCTGCGGGCACTGGGCCCAATGGGAACATGCGGAGGCGTTCAACCGCATGGTGCTGGACTTCCTGGCACACTGACGCAGGATCGTAGGGTGGGCAGCTTGTCTGCCCACGCGTTCAGGCGGCTTTGACTGACGCCGCGATCGGCTCAAGCTGGTTGAACGCGTGGGCAGAATCTGCCCACCCTACCAAACCGCTTTCCGCCAGCCTCAGATCGTCAGGCCGCCCGTCACTTCCAGCGTGGCGCCGTTGACGTAGCTGGCTTCGTCCGACAGCAGGAACACCACCGCCGACGCGATTTCGCCCGGCTTGCCCAGGCGTTTTTGCGGGACCTTCTGCACCATCTCGTCCATCACGTGCTGCGGCACGTCCTTGATGATCGCGGTGCTGATGAAGCCCGGGCACACGGCGTTGCAGCGCACGCCCTTGCGGCCCAGCTCGCGCGACCAGGTTTTGGTCATGCCCAGCACACCAGCCTTGGCGGCGGCGTAGTTGGTTTGCCCGAAATTGCCCGACAGGCCGACAATCGACGAGATGTTGACGATCGCGCCGGCGCTGGAGATCAGCGCGTCCACCGTGCTGCGGGTGCAGTTGAACACGCCTTTCAGGTTGACGTCGATCACCCGGTCCCACTGCTCTTCGCTCATCTTGGTGAGCTGGGCGTCGGCCACGATGCCGGCGTTGTTGACCAGTCCGTCGATGCGGCCGAACGCGCCCAGGGTACCGGCGGCCGCTTCGCGCACGGCATCCATGTCTGCCACGTTGACCGTGAACCCGGCCACCTTCGCCTGCGGCGCATCGCTGCGCACGGTGTCGATGGCGGCCGTGACCGCATCCTCGCGCAGGTCCCAGATCGCCACATGCGCACCGCTTGCCGCGCAGCGCTGGGCGATGGCCAGGCCGATGCCTTGGGCGCCACCAGTGACGACGATTACCTTTCCAGACAAATCCATTCGAACCTCCACTTTTTCATCGTTTGATGAATTTAATCCAGAGATCTTACACTCAACTGTCACCCTGAACAAGGCAGCGGGAACGGCTGGCGCCCGGCATTTGCCGGCCGGGCAGGCATGCGCCAACCCGGCCGTTCTGCATCATCAGACCCTGGATGCGGCGCCCGAGTTCGCGGGCGCCGGCGCTCAACGAACCTCTGCCGGAACCTGCACCCAGCCGCCGGGGCAGGATGCAATATAGGGGTAGTAAGCGCCGGTGCCCGGGCAGAAATACCAGAACTGGGGCACGGCCGCCACGCCCGGGGGCGGACTTGGCGCCAGCAGCGGGGGAATGTAGGGATTGGGATAGGGATAGACCGGCACACCGTAGGGGTACCAGGTGCCGCCGACCACCCACCACCAGCCGTCGTGGCCGGAGTGCGGGCCGTGGTACCAGTGTCCGCCGCTCCACACATGGCGGTCGTGATCGTTGAAGTGGCGGATGTCGCCGTGCCACGCCGGACCCGGGCCGTGGCCGCCATGCCAGCCGGACGCGCCGCCATGCCAGCCGGGCGCGCCACCGTGCGGGCCGGGGTTACCCCCGTGGCCCGGGGAATGCTGGGCCCAGGCGGGCGCCAGCAGGATGGTGAACAGTTGTGCGGCACACACCAGCCGGAGCAAGGCCGGGCGGCGATCCGCACGGGGCGTGACAGAGTCCTTCATCGGTGCTCCCCGACCACAGGAACAAGCTACATGCTCGCTCGCGCGCGGTGCGGGACACTGCGCTCGATCAAGCGCAGGCGCGAAACAAACCGCGGATCAGAACTCTTCCCAGTCATCCTCGCCGGCCGGGACCGAGGCCGGCTTGCGTGCTGCCGGGCGGGCGGCAGCCGGTGCGGCCGGCTTGGCGGCCGGCTTGGCGGCGCGCGCCACCGGCACCAGCGCCGTGCTGGTCGCTGCAGGGCGGCTGCTTGCCGCCGGCGCCTGCGCCAGCGATGCGTGCAGCTGGAAGGTGCCCACGGCGCGCGCGAGGCGGTCCGCCTCTTCCTGCAGCGACTGGGCCGCGGCCGACGCTTCCTCGACCAGCGCCGCGTTCTGCGAGGTCGCCTGGTCCATCTGCACGATCGCCTGGTTCACCTGCTCGATGCCCGAGGTCTGTTCCTGGCTGGCGGCGGTGATCTCGGCCATGATGTCGGTCACGCGGCTGACGCTCTGCACGATCTCGGCCATCGTGGCGCCGGCCTGATCCACCAGCATCGAGCCGGTGCGCACCTTGTCCACCGAGTCGTCGATCAGGCCCTTGATTTCCTTGGCCGCCGCGGCGCTGCGCTGGGCCAGGTTGCGCACCTCGCCGGCCACCACCGCGAAGCCGCGGCCCTGCTCGCCCGCACGGGCCGCCTCGACCGCCGCGTTCAGCGCCAGGATGTTGGTCTGGAAGGCGATGCCGTCGATGACGGCAATGATGTCCACGATCTTCTTGGCCGACTCGTTGATCGCGCCCATGGTCTCGACCACCTCCGACACCACGGCGCCGCCCTTGCCCGCCACTTCCGAGGCCGACACCGCCAGCACGTTGGCCTGGCGCGCGTTCTCGGCGTTCTGCTTCACGGTCGAGGTCAGTTCTTCCATCGACGAGGCGGTCTCTTCCAGCGAGCTGGCCTGCTGCTCGGTGCGCGAGGACAGGTCCAGGTTGCCGGCGGCGATCTGGCCGGCGGCGGTGGCAATGGTATCGGTGCCGCCGCGCACGTGGCCGACGATCTTGACCAGCCCTTCGTTCATGTCCTTGAGCGCCTGCATCAGGCGGCCGGTCTCGTCCTTGGAGCGGACGTCGATGTCCTGGGTCAGGTCGCCGGCCGCCACCGCGTGGGCGATGCGCACGGCTTCTTCCAGCGGGTTGACGATGCCGCGGATCAGCATGGCGCCGACCACGCCGGCCAGCACCAGGCCAAAGGCCATGCCGGTCAGGCAAACCACCCGCACCAGTTCATACATCGAGCGCGAGTTTTCGTTGAGCTTCTCGGCCTCGTCCATCTGCAGCTTGATCAGCGCGTTGATTTCCTTGCGGATGGCCTGGAACTGCTTGTCCACGTTGCCCTGGACGAGGGCGGTGGCGGCCTGCATGTCGCCGGCACGCACCGCGGCCACGGCCGGGTTCAGGCCGGTTTCGAGGAACTGCGCGCGCGCCTTGGTGAAGCGGTCGGCAATCTGCACCTCTTCCGGCGTCAGCTTGGTCGCCATGTAGGCCTTCCACTGCTCGTCGATGACGGCGCGGTTGTGCTCGATCTCAGCCAGCAGGTTCGGCACGTCCTTGGCGTCGGCGGTGACGGCCTTGGCCACCGCCAGCTGGTTCAGGTTGAAGGCACGGACGACGCGGTCGAGCTGACCCAGGCACACCAGGCGATCGTTGTACATCGAGGTCATGTCGGCATTCGCATGGCCGAGGCTGACCAGGCCGACCACGGCGCCCACGATCAGCTCGAGTCCGAGCAGAACGATGACGAAGATGAGCCGGGTCTTGATCGTGAGGTTCTTGAACATCTGCTGCTCTTTTCCTGTTGGGTTGAATTTCCGTTACCGCAATGCAATCCGGACGATTATAGGAATAACGGATGTCCCGTGGAAACAAAGTGAAGACTTGGCCGCAGAATTTCACGAATTCGTTGTGCTGTGCACACACAGCGACGGTTTTATCGCCAAACTTGATGCGCAGCAAGGAAACGCTGCGCACCGGGAGCCACTCAGTAGCTTGCGGCGGGCAGTGCCCGGGCGGGTGCGCGCGCGCCGACGGCCAGCGGCGAGCGCGCCTGCCCGCCCGCGGCCTGCAGGCGGAAGGTGTCCACCGCGCGCGCCAGCCGGTCCGACTCGTCGCGCAGGGCCTGGGCCGCCGCCGTGGCCTGCTCGACCAGCGCGGCATTCTGCTGGGTGGCCTGGTCCATCTGCGAGATCGCCTTGTTCACCTGCTCGATGCCGGCGGTCTGCTCCTGGCTGGCGGCGCTGATCTCGGCCATGATGTCGGTCACGCGGCTGACGCCCTGGACGATGTCGGCCATGGTGTCGCCGGCCTGGTCCACCAGGGTCGAGCCGGCGCGGATCTTGTCCACCGAATCGTCGATCAGCGCCTTGATTTCCTTGGCCGCGGCGGCGCTGCGCTGGGCCAGGCTGCGCACCTCGCCGGCGACGACGGCAAAGCCGCGCCCCTGCTCGCCGGCGCGGGCGGCCTCGACGGCGGCGTTCAGCGCCAGGATGTTGGTCTGGAAGGCAATACCGTCGATGACGGCGATGATGTCCACGATCTGCCGCGCCGATTCGTTGATCGCGCCCATCGTCTGCACCACCTCGGCAACCACCGCCCCGCCCTTGCCCGCCACCTCCGAGGCCGACACCGCCAGCACGTTAGCCTGGCGCGCGTTCTCGGCGTTCTGCTTCACGGTCGAGGTCAGCTCCTCCATCGACGACGCGGTTTCCTCGAGCGAGCTGGCCTGGTGTTCGGTGCGCGCCGACAGGTCCACGTTGCCGGCCGCGATCTGCCCGGCGGCGGTGGCGATGGTGTCGGTGCCGGCCCGCACCTGGCCGACGATCGTCGCCAGGCCTTCGTTCATGTCCTTCAGCGCCTGCATCAGGCGCCCGGTTTCGTCCTTCGACGTGACCTCGATGCGCTCGGTCAGGTCGCCGGCCGCCACGCTGTCGGCGATGCGAACGGCTTCGTTCAGCGGATTGACGATGCCCCGAATCAGGATCACGCCGATGACGGCGGCCATGGCCAGCCCCAGCAGCAAGCCGCTGATGCACACCACGCGCACCAGCTGGTAGGTGGACTGCGAATGGTTGCGGTTGGCGCTGGCCACGTCCAGCTGCAGCTGGATCAGGTCGTTGATGTCCTGGCGCACCGGCGCGAACAGGGCCGGCATGCGCTTGTGCACCAGCTCGGCCGCCTCGGCGATGTTGCGGGCGCGCACGGCTTCCACCGCCGGCTTCAGCCCTTCCTTGACGAACGCGGTGCGCGCCGCGATGAATCGGTCGGCCAGCGCCTTTTCCTCTGGCGTCATCTCGGTCGCGGCAAACTGGGTCCAGATCTTGCCGATTTCGACGATGTTGCTGTCCACCTCGTTCATCAGCGCGTCCACGTCCACCCCGTCCGACGAGATCGCCTTGGCCACGTTCAGCTGGTTGATGGTCAGCATGCGCACGATGCGGTCGAGCTGGCCCAGCGGGACCAGCCGGTTGTCGTACATCGAGGTCATCGAGCCGTTGGCCGAGCCCAGGTTGTAAATACCGATGGCCGCACCAACGATCAGTTCGGCGGCGAGGAAGGCGATCAGGAAGACCAGCCGCGATCGAATCGAGAAGTTTTTCAGCATGGGATAGGTGGAAAGTTAAACATGGGAGCTGCCCAGCATTGGCGCGGCCGATCTTGTCAGCCCCGTGTAAGCAAATCAATCAGGCAAGCTGGAAAGCGATGTAAGGAAAGTGCGCGAGGTGTCGTAGGGAATTCCTTAGCCGGGTGCCCGCGGCGCTGCAACGCTGCCGCTTTGCCTATAAAATGCTGCGACTGAATTTCTTGAGCGCAAGCCAACCACCGAGGTACCCATGAATCTTCCGCTGATCGTCAACGTGGCCGTCGCGCTCGCCGCCTGCGTGCTGCTGTACTGGCTGCAGGCCAGCCACGTGTCCTTCACCAGGCGCGTCTTTACCGGGCTTGGCCTGGGCGTGCTGTTGGGCGCCGGGATGCAGGCCGTGTACGGGGCGGGCGCACCGGTGCTGGCCGAGACCGGCGCCTACCTGGACATCGCCGGCGAAGGCTATGTGCGCCTGCTGCAGATGATCATCATGCCGCTCATCATGGTCTCGATCATCCAGGCCATCCTCAAGCTGCGCGATGCCGGCTCGCTGGGGAAGATCAGCGTGCTCACGATCGGCACACTGATGGTGACCACGGCAATCGCGGCCGCCATCGGCATTCTGATGGCGAAAACCTTCGGCCTGACCGCGGCCGGACTGGCCTCGTCGGCGGCCGAAGTGGCGCGCGGCCATTACCTCGAGGGCAAGCTGGCCACCGCCCAGCAAATCTCGCTGCCGAGCATGATCCTGTCGTTCATTCCGGCCAACCCCTTCCTCGACCTGACCGGCGCGCGCCAGACCTCGACCATTGCGGTGGTGCTGTTCGCGGTGTTCATCGGCGTCTCGGCCACCGGCATTGCGGGCAAGAAGCCGGAAGTGTTCGAGTCGTTCAGCCAGTTCGTGCACGTCGCGCACGTGATCGTGATGCGGATGGTGACCCTGGTGCTGCGCCTGACGCCGTTCGGGGTGTTCGCGCTGATGGCCAAGATGGTGTCGAACTCGAGCGTGCAGGACATCCTGAACCTGATCAGCTTCGTGCTGGCCTCGTACAGCGCGCTGGCGCTGATGCTGTGCGTGCACCTGCTGATCGTCACCGGGGTCGGCCTGAACCCGCGCCGTTACTTCCGCAAGATCTTCCCGGTGCTGGCCTTCGCCTTCACCTCGCGCACCTCGGCCGGCGCGATCCCGATGAGCGTGCAGACCCAGACCGCGCGCCTGGGCACGCCAGAAGGCATCGCCAACTTCGCCGCCTCGTTCGGCTCGATGATGGGCCAGAACGGCTGCGCCGGCATCTACCCGGCCATGCTGGCGGTGATGATCGCGCCCACCGTCGGCATCGACCCGATGGCGCCGGCCTTCCTGCTGCAGCTGCTGGCGGTGGTGACCTTTGGCTCGGTGGGCGTGGCCGGCGTGGGCGGCGGCGCCACCTTTGCCGCCCTGATCGTGCTGTCGGCCATGAACCTGCCGGTGGCGCTGGCCGGCCTGTTGATCTCGATCGAGCCGCTGATCGACATGGGCCGCACCGCGATCAACGTCAGCGGCTCGATCGCGGCCGGCACCTTTGCCAGCCGCGTGCTGGGCGAAACCGACCTGCAGGTGTTTAACAGCGACGCCGAGGTCAATCTCGACGGCGACGAGCAGGTCGCCTGAGCAGGGATGCCAGCGCCAGCAGGCCGCAACCGGCCGCCAGCGTTGCCGCCTGCTGCGGCGCCGGCACGGCCGACACCAGGTCCAGCCGCACCGCGTAACATTGCCCGTCCTTGCAGGCGCGGCCCGCGACCTGGCCGAGGTCGTTGATGCCGGTCGCGTCCTCGACGACCCAGCCGGTGGCCGGGTCGATCAGCGCATTCAGGTCGGTGAACAGGCCATGCTCGTACAGGAAGCCGTGCGTGCCGTCGCCAAGCTGGCCTCGCCCGACGACTTGCCCCAGGTTGTTGACGTCGCCGGCCCAGCTCCACAGGTCCGGGCCGAAGCTGCCCAGCCGCGCCAGCTTGCCGTCCTGGTACAGGAACGCCTGCCCATAGTAGAAATAGGGCTCGCTCAGGTGGAAGTTGACGACCGTGCCGACCACCTGATCGATGGCATTGATGGCGCTGGCGTAACTGGTCTCCCCCTCGGCGAAGCCGTCATTGCCCAGGTCGGTCATCACGCCGTTGCGGTACAGGATGGGGTTGGACGGCCAGTTCGGCGGGCCGCCCCCGTCCGCCGGTGAGCCGTAGCCGACGACGTGGCCGGCGTCGTTGATGTCCATTCCATAGCTGTACCTGATGCCGGTGCTGGGAACGGTGCCCAGGTCGGTGAACGTGCCGCCCGCCAGCATGTAGGCGTGCCACTCCCCGCCGTCGCCCACATCGGGTATCCAGGCCGTGCCGGTGACCGCGCCCGCGTTGTTAATGCCCTGCACATCGCGCAAATTGGGCCCCTGCACCTGGGCGATCGCGCCGCCGCTGTAAATGAACGGCGCCCACGAGGCGTCGGCGGTGGAGGAGCGGCCGACCACCTGGCCATAGTCGTTCATGCGCGCCGCCTCGCTGCTGCTGCCGCCAAGCGTGCCGATGTCGGTGAGCGTGCCGCCGGAAAACAGGAACGCGTGCGAACCGCCGGAGACGAGCATTGTGCCCGCCACCTGGCCATAGGCATTGATGTCGCTGGCCCAGCTCCCGGCCGGGGCGATCGGCGTGACCGTGTAGCGCGGGTCGGCCAGCGCCAGCAGTGGCACCGTGAGCGCCACGAAGGTGGCGATGGAAAATGATGTTTTGTTTCGCATGATCTTGCCTCCGGATGGGTTGGCCAGCGCTGCTCGCACGTTCCACGAGTGCCAGACTAGGCCAGCCGCGGCGCGCCGGGCTGAGCCTGATCAGGCGTTCTGCTCAGGCCCGCGCTTTCCGTGCGCGGACGCACGTTGTGCCGCGTTTTTGCGACATTGCACTTGCCCGCGACACACAAATAAACCCGGCTGCAACGCTGTTCCGTAACCACAGGAATCGTGCGCGAACGGGCTGACGAATCCGTCTATGATGACGCCGTGTCAATATTTGTCGCGGGCGGGTGATGGAGCAAAAGTGGCCTCAGGAAATCTGGCTGGTGCGGCACGGACAAAGTGCGGGCAACGTCGCGCGCGACGCGGCCGAGGCCGCGGCCGGGCTGCACATCCAGATCGCCGAACGCGACGTGGACGTGCCGCTGTCGGCGCTGGGCGTGCGCCAGTCCGCGGCGCTGGCCACGTGGTTTGCCGCCCTGCCCGCCGCGCGCCAGCCGAACGTGGTGCTGCACTCGCCCTACGTGCGCGCGCGCCAGACCGCGCTCGCGGTGCTCGAGCGGCTCGACCGCAGCGAGCTGCTGGCGGTGCAGGTGGACGAGCGCCTGCGCGAAAAGGAATTCGGCATCCTCGACCGCCTGACCACGCACGGCATCAAGCACAAGTACCCGGAGCTGTACGAGCAGCGCCAGCACGTGGGCAAGTTCTATTTCCGCCCGCCCGGCGGCGAGAGCTGGTGCGACGTGATCCTGCGCCTGCGCAGCGTGCTCGACACGCTCACCCGCGAATACTGCCGCGAGCGGGTGCTGATCGTCGCGCACCAGGTCATCGTCAACTGCTTCCGCTACCTGATCGAGCGGCTCGACGAAGCGGCCATCCTCGAGGCCGACCGCGCCGGCGACGTACCCAACTGCTCGGTCACCGCGTACCGCTTCGACCCGGCGCTGGGCAAGCGCGGCAAGCTGGCGCTGCAGCTGCTGAACTTCGTCGCCCCGCTCGAGGCGGCCGGCGCCCCGGTCACCGTTGGCAAGGACGTGCCCACCGCGGCCAAGGCCTGAACCGATGAGCCACCTGGCCGCCGCACCGCTGGTGCACCAACTCGACGAACGCGCGCTGCGCGCGTGGCCGCTGCCGATGCCCGGCAGCGACGCCGACAAGGAAGCGCGCGGGCACGTGCTGGTGCTGGGCGGCTCGCGCGAGATGCCGGGCGCGGTCATATTGGCCGCCACCGCCGCGCTGCGCGCCGGCGCCGGCAAGCTCACCATCGCCACCGGCAAGAGCGTGGCGCAGCTGGTCGCGCTGGCGATCCCCGAGGCGCGCGTGCTGGGCCTGGCCGAAAACGAGGCCGGCGGCTTTGCGCTGGACGCCGTGGCGCGGCTCGATCCGCTGGCCGACCGCGTCAGCGCGGTGCTGATCGGCCCCGGCATGCAGGACGAGGCCGCCACAGCCACGCTGGTGCACGCGCTGCTGCCGCGGCTGGACGACAGCGCCACCGCGCTGGTGCTGGACGCCTGCGCCATGGGCACGCTGCTGCATGCGGCACCGGGCGCGACGCCGTTTCGCTTCGCCCAGCCGGTGGTGCTCACCCCGCACGCGGGCGAAATGGCGCACCTGACCGGCGCCACCAAGGAAGAGGTGTGCGCCGCACCGGCGCGCTACGCGCAACAGGCGGCCGCGCGCTGGAACGCGGTGGTCGCGCTCAAAGGCGCGGTGACCTGGATCGCCGAGCCGGGCGGGCAATGCTGGCGCCACGAAGGCGGCAACGTCGGGCTGGCCAGCTCCGGTTCCGGGGACGTGCTGGCGGGAATCATCGGCGGCTGCGCGGCGCGCGGGGCGCCGCTGGCGCAGGCCACCTGCTGGGGCGTGGCGATGCATGCGCGCGCCGGCGAGCGGCTGGCGGCGCGCTGCGGCACGCTCGGCTATCTGGCGCGGGAACTGTGCAACGAGATTCCCGCGCTGCTGGACATTGCCGCCGGCCGCAGGGCCGGCGGCGCAACGGCCATCCGGCACGCGCCGGGGGGATGAAGGTCAGGATCAGCTCCTGACCTTCATCAAGTTCCGCTGACTGTATGGCGGATTCAAGCAGGTAGTGCGCAATTTGACGAACTGGCAGCAGCGTCGCCAGTCTAATGTTGACAGTCGGATTCGTGCACTGCGACGGGGCCGCGTATTGCGTCGGTTCCCTGAGGGTCCCACCACCCGGCCGCATCAAGCCTGGGGCGGGGCTGAACTGGCGCCGCTGTGGTCCAGCGCCTCACCTGGGCGCGGCGGCACAAGATAGACGTGAACGAGGAGTATAAACAATGAAAGCATTAACCTACGCACCTAAATTCCTGGTAACCGCAGCCCTGATGGCAAGCCTGGGCGTGTTGGGCGCTTGCAAAAAGAATGAGCCGACCAGCACCACCACCACCACCGACACCACCGCCACCACGCCGAGCACCACCTCCGGCACCAGTGGCACCACGGGCGGCACCACCGGCGGCACCGGCACCACCGGCGACACCGGCACCGCAACCGGCACTGCTGGCGGCACCAGCGGTACCGGCGCCACGGGCGGCACCACGGGCGGCACCAGCGGCGGCACCACGGGCGGCACGTCGGGCACCAGCGGCGAAACCGGCACCAGCAGCAGCACCACCACCACCACCACGACCACGCCGCCGGCCGGTGGCACGTCGGGTTCGTCTGGCGGCGGCCGCTAAGGCCCCGCGCAAAAGGCCAGAGCCCGCGGGGCGGGCTCTGGGGCCGGCGCAGGCCGGCACGAACTTGTTGTTGGGCAGCGGACGCGATGCAGCGCCGCTGTGCCGACGCCTTGGGGCACCAGCCTGGGCTGGCTGCTCGGCTTTGCCGTTTGCGCTGTCCGGTCACGCCGGACAAACGCGCCAGCCGCGCAGTGCGCACGGCGCGCACACCCGCTATCGGTCCCTGTTGCCTCGGAACCCAGACTGCACACCGCATGCCAGCCCCGCAGGGCTGGCCATGCCAGACCGGCTTACGCCGCCTGCGGCGCCGTGCGTCCGGTGAGCTTGCGCCCGCCCTGCACCAGCAGGCGGAACACCAGGCGCACGAAGGTCAGCGTCAGGATCGCTTCGACGAAGGTCGCCACGAACGCCGGCAGCACATGCCAGCGCACGGCGCGGCGCTGGAACTTGGCGAACATGCGGTCACGCGCGATCTCAATGCTGTCGTAGAAGGTGGGCACCACCAGCAGCGTCAGCATGGTCGAGGTGATCGTGCCACCGATGATCGCGATCGCGAGCGGCTGGTAGAACTGGCCGGACTCGCCGTAGGCCATCGCCACCGGCAGCATGCCGGCGATCAGCGCGAAGGTCGTCATCAGGATCGGGCGCAGGCGCGAGCGGCCGGCCGCCATCAGCGCTTCCTCGCGGTCGATGCCGGCGGCCTCGCGTGAGCGGGTTGCATCCAGCAGCAGGATCGCGTTCTTCGCCACCAGGCCCATCAGCATGATGATGCCGATCAGGCTCATCAGGTTAATGGTCCCGTGGGTCAGCAGCAGCGCCAGCACCACGCCGATCAGCGACAGCGGCAGCGACATCATCACCGCCAGCGGCGCCGTGAACGAGCCGAACTGCATCACCAGGATCAGGTACATCAGGCCAATGCCCGACACCAGCGCGATCACCATCTGGGTGAACAGTTCCTGCTGGTCGCGGCCGGCGCCGCCCAGCGACAGACCGTAGCCCGGCGGGAAGTCCATCTGCTTGGCCAGCTTCATCGCGTCGGCCGTCACTTCGCCGTTCGAGCGGCCCTGCACGTTGGCCGACACCGTGATCACGCGCTTGCCGTTCTTGTGCTCGATCGCGGACGGGCCCTTGCCCATCGTGATTTTGGCGATCTGGTCGAGCGGCACCATCATGCTCGAACCGGGCACCGCGATCGGCAGGCGCTCGATGTTCTCGGTGGTCACGCGATCAAGCGGGTCCAGGCGCACCGCCACGTCGCGCGTTTCGCCGCCCGGGTCAACCCAGTCGCCCACCTCGATGCCGGCGAAGGCCACGCGCAGCGCTTGCGCCGCGTCGTTGACCGAGACCCCCATCGAGTTGGCCAGGCCCCGGTCCAGCTCGATCTGCAGCTCGTCCTTCGGATCCTGCTGCGACAGGCTCACGTCCACCGCGCCCGGCACCTGGCGCAGCTTCTCCATGTATTTGCCGGTCAGTTCGGTCAGCTTGCGCGAATCCGGGCCGGTGAACTCGATCTGGACCGGCTTGCCGCCGCCGTTGTTCAGGTCGTCCTGCACCACGTACTCGGCGCCCACCAGGCGGCTGACCTTCTGGCGCAGCTCGATCGCGATCTCCGAGCCGGTACGCTTGCGGGTCTGGCGCATGCCGATGTCCACATAGATGCGTCCACCGGAGGGGGCGATGTTGCTGTTGGTTTCCTTCACTTCCGGAATCGTGCGTGCCAGCGCGGCCGCTTCTTCCATCTTCAGCTTGGCGTATTCGAGCGAGGACGAGGCCGGGGTGCGCACGTCGATCGCCAGGTTGCTGCCGTCCATCTTGGGCAGGAAGGCCGAGCCGCCGAACTTGGCGTGCAGCGCGATCGCACCGATGAAGCTGGCCACGGCAATCGCGCTCATCCAGCGGCGGTGGTGCAGCGCCCAGGCAATCACGTTGCCGTAGCGGTCGGCCTGGCGGTCGAACCACTCGTTAAAGCGCTGCAGCACCTTGGAAATGCCGGTCTTGGGCGCATGGTGGTAGCCCGGCGGGTCGCCCCAGAAGGCCGACAGCAGCGGGTCGAGCGTGAACGAGATGAACAGCGACACCGCCACCGAGCACGCCACGGTCAGCGCGAACGGACGGAACCACTCGCCGGCCACGCCCGGCATGAACGCCACCGGGATGAACACGGCCATGATCGAGAAGGTGGTCGAGGCCACCGCCATGCCGATTTCGGCGGTGCCGTCGAGCGCCGCGGTGCGGCGGTCCTTGCCGCTTTCCATGTGGCGCACGATGTTCTCGCGCACCACGATCGCGTCGTCGATCAGCACGCCGATCGCCAGCGACAGGCCGAGCAGCGTCATGAAGTTCAGCGTGAAGCCGCACAGCCACACGGCGATGAACGCGGCCATCACCGAGGTCGGCAGCGACAGCGCGGTGATCAGGGTCGAACGCCACGAATTGAGGAAGGCGTACACCACGAACACGGTCAGCACGGCGCCGAACACCAGCGACTCGATCACGTTGTTCAGGCTGCGCTGGGCGTCCTTGCCGCCGTCGCGCACCACTTCCAGGTTGGTCCCGGGCGGCAGGTCTTTCTTGATCTCATCGACCATGGCGCGCACCTTGGTCGCGATCGCCACGGTGGAGGCGTCGCGCGAGCGCGACACGTGGATGCCGACGTTCGACTTGCCGCTACGGATCGACATGCTGTTGATGTCGGCGTAGCCATCCTTGATGTCGGCCACCTGGTTCAGGCGCACGATGGTGTCGCCGTTGCGCTTGACCACCACTTGCGAGAAATCCTCGGGTCGCTCGATGCGGCCGACCAGGCGGATGCTCTTCTCGTCCAGCGAGCCGCGCACCTTGCCCACCGGGGCGTTGGTGTTCTGGCTGCGCAGCGCGTTGACCACCTCGCCCACCGACACGTTGTATTCGCGCAGGCGCTGGGCGTGCAGCAGCACCGACAGCTCGCGCTTGAGCGAACCGGTCACCTGCACCGTGGACACGCCATCGATGCCGCGGAACTTGTCGGCCAGCACGTCCTCGGCCAGGCGCGAGATCTCGGCATGCGACAGGGTCGAGGACGACAGCGCCATCGACATCACCGGCATGGCCGACATGTCAAAGCGCGACAGGATCGGCTCGCGCATGTCCACCGGCAGCTTGTAGCGCACCGAGGCGATCGCGTTGCGGATGTCGTCCGAGGCTTCGATCAGGTTGCGCTTGAAGTCGAATTCAAGCCAGAACTGGGCCTGGCTCTCGTTCACGTCCACGCTGATATCGGTCACGCCCTGGATGCTCTGCATCGACTTTTCCAGGCGGTTGACCACCTCGCGCTCGACCGTATCGGGCGAAGCGCCGGGGTACGGGATCGTCACGATGATGAGCGGACGCTCCACGTCCGGGTTCTGGTTCACGCGCAGCTTGTTGAGCGCGAGCAGGCCCAGGCACATCATCGCCAGGATCAGCACGACCGTGGCGACTGGCTTCTTGACACTGAAATTGGACAGGAACATGGCTTACTTCCCCTGCACCGGGTTGCCTGCGCTGGCCACCTTGGCCACCGCCAGCTCCACCGGCTGGCCATCCTTCAGGCTCGAACCAGGGTTGCGCAGCACCGCGTCGCCGCTCTTCAGGCCACCCTTGATCTCCAGCTTGCCGGTGCGCTGGTCGCGCGCGCCCAGCAGCACGTCCACCTTGGCGATGCTCTTGCCGTTCAGGCGCCATGCATAGGTCTTGTCGCCGGCGCGCACCAGGGCGCTTTCCGGCAGCATCAGCGCGTCGGTGGTCTCGGCGTCGATGCGGCCTTCGGCGTACAGGCCGGACACGCGCGGCTGCGCGCTTTGGCCGGCAAAGCTGACCAGCACCTCGACCTGGCGCGTCACGTCGTTGGCGGCCGGGTCGATGCGCTTGACGGTGCCGGCAAACGGCTGGTCGCCGTAGCCGTTGATGCGAAACGCCACCTGCTGGCCCACCTTCACCTGGCTGATCTTGTCAGCCGACACGCGGCCCTCGAAGCGCATGCTGCTCGGGTCGATCACCTTCAGCAGTTCCTTGCCGATCGAGGCGGTGTCACCGTTCGACACCTTGCGGTCGGACACGATGCCGTCGAACGGCGCGCGCACCACGGTGCGGCCGAGCTGCTGGCGCGCCGACACCTCGCGCGCGCGGGCGGCCGACAGGTCGCTCTGGGCGTTGTTGCGGCGCACTTCGGCGTCGTCGAAGGCCTGCTGCGACACCATGCCCGAGGCGCGCAGCGTCTTCAGGCGCTCGACCTGGCGGCTGGCCTGGTCGAATGCCTGGCTCGAGGCGCGCACCGCTTCCTGGGCCGACAGCAGGCTGTCGCGGATCGAGGTCTCGTCCAGCTTGACCAGCACGTCGCCCTTCTTGACCGGCTCGCCATTCTCCTTGAGCACCTGCAACACCACCGCCTGCACCTCGGCGCGCAGGTCGGCGCGGCGCTCGGGCTGGATCGAGCCGGTGATGACCGGGCCGGACACCAGCGAGTTGCTCTGCACCGTCAGCAAGTCCTCCTGCGAGACCAACAGCTGGACCGGCTTCGCATCCTTGCCGTTGGCCGCCTGGGCCGGTTGCGCGGGCCCCTTGCTGCAGGCGGCGAGCGCCGCTCCCATGGCAAGGACGAGAATAGTTTTACGCAGCATTGTCAATCTCCGAGGAATGGACTTTTGGGTTCTTCTGAATATGCGAATAAATACAGCCAGCGCGCAGTATCCTAGAGGCCGCTACAAGCGTCAATTGAAGACGCCGCCGGTTGCCGGAATCGATGGATGAACTGCGTTATAAGGCGACGAACTGCATCCCGGCCGGGATGAAATGCAGGGAAAACTGTCCGGGGTGTCCGCCCCGTCCGCGGACAACCGGCGACGTAGGGTGGGCGGGTCCCCCGCCCACGCGTTCACATCGCGCTTGCCATGATTGAACGCGTGGGCAGGAAACCTGCCCACCCTACCGAGCTGCTCATTTAAACAGGGCGTGGATGAGGAAACCCATCGCGATGCCGGTACAGATACCGCCGCCGATTTCGACCAGCGTGTGCCCCATCCGTTCGCGCAGCCGGGTATGACCGGCGTCATCCCTTGCCAGCCGGTTGATGGCCGCTGCCTGGCGCCCGACGTGCTGGCGCAGGCTGTTGGCGTCGATCATCACAATAAAGGCCAGCGTCACCGCCACCCCGAACGCCGGATGACCGATCCCCTCGCGCAGCGCGATCAGGGTCGCCATGCTGGTGACTACCGAGCTATGGTTGCTCGGAAACCCCCCATTGCCCACCAGGTTGAACGCCCAGCGGCGCTGGCGCGCGCTGTTGATCAGGAATTTGATCGGACCGACCACCACCCAGGTCAGCAGCGGAGTTACCAGATATGCGAAATCCATGCTTGTTCCAGAAAATGTTGAGCGCGCGGCATTATCTCAGAACCCGGCCCCCGCGGCGACCTTCCTTGCGCCACCCGCCGATGGGAGCCAGTAATATTCCTTCCATTGCGAAGGGAGAGCTGATGCAACATTTCAGGCTGTCGTTCATCGTCACCGTGGTGCTGCTGGGGCTGGCGGGCTGGTGGGGCTACCTGCAGGGCGGCGTGCCGGGCTTGCTGCGCGCGCTGTGGATCGCGGCCGTGCTTGGCGTGCTCGAGGTGTCGCTGTCGTTCGACAACGCGGTGGTCAACGCAACCGTGCTGCGCGGCTGGAATGCGTTCTGGCAGCGTTTGTTCCTGACAGTGGGCATCGTCGTGGCCGTGTTCGGCATGCGCCTCGTGTTTCCCCTGGCCATCGTCGCGGTGGCCACCGGGCTCGGGCTGATCGACGTCTGGCACATGGCCGTGGCCACCCCGGACATCTATGCGCGTCACCTGGCTGCGCGCCATGCCGAGGTGGCGGTGTTCGGCGGCGCCTTCCTGCTGCTGGTCTTCCTCAACTTTTTGTTCGACGGTGACAAGGAACTGCACTGGCTCGGCAAGATCGAGGAAAAGATCGGCAAGTACGGCAGCGAGGGCCTGGCCGTGCTGATCGCGCTCTTGGCCGCGTTCGGGGCCATGAACCTGGTCGGGCCGGCGGACCAGCTGCCGGTGCTCATCGCCGGCGTGGTCGGGGTGGCCGTGTACGTGGGCGTGGACTGGATCAGCGGGCTGCTCGAGGAGGAAGAGCACGACCCGGCCATCGGCCAGATCATCGCGCGCGGCAGCATCGGCGGCTTCCTGTACCTGGAGGTGCTGGACGCCTCGTTCAGCTTCGACGGCGTGATCGGCGCGTTTGCCATCTCCAACGACGTGGTCATCATCATGCTGGGGCTGGCCATCGGCGCCATGTTCGTGCGCTCGCTCACCGTGTTCCTGGTCCGGCGCGGCACGCTCGACCAGTTCGTGTTCCTCGAGCACGGCGCGCACTATGCCATCGGCATCCTGGCCCTGATCATGTTTCTCAGCGTGCAGTACGAGATCCCCGAATGGTTCACCGGCCTGTCCGGCGTCGTGTTCATCCTCGTGTCGTTGTGGTCGTCGATCCGCTACCGCAAGCGGATGGCGCGCGCAAACGAGGGCAAGCCGGAGCTGGCCTAGCTCATCCGAGAAAGGAAAGTCCCATGGCGATCAGCCTGAAAAAAGGCGGCAATGTCAGCCTGACCAAGGAAGATCCGGGCGTCAAGCGCGTGATCCTCGGCCTGAACTGGGAGCCGCGCGAGGCCGGCAGCATCGGCGTGGACCTGGACGGCAGCGCGTTCATGCTGCGCGCGGACGGCAAGGTGCGCGACGACGGCGACTTCGTCTTCTACAACAACCTGCGCTCGGAGGACGGCTCGGTCGAGCGCACCACCGACAGCCGCATCGACGTGGCCAGCGGCGACGACGAGCGGCTCGAAGTGGACCTGGCCCACGTGCCGCCGGACATCGCCCGCATCGCGGTGGCGGTCACCATCCACGACCCGGACACGCCCGGACAGACGCTGGGCATGGTCAACCACGCCTTCCTGCGCTGCCTGAACGCCGACACCGAGCGCGAGATCGCCCGCTACGAGCTGCCCGAGGACTGCGCCGACCAGCCCTCGATGGTGGTGGGCGAACTGGTGCGCAGCAACGGCGACTGGCAGTTCCGGGCGGTCGGCCAGGGCTACCGCGGCGGCCTGGCGCCGCTGGCGCGCGCGTATGGCGTGAACGCGTAACAGTTTGACAATCGAGGCGTCCGTGGCAGAATGGACGCGCTTGACCCCGGCGGTGCGGCGCGCCCACCGCCCAACCTGTTACGCCACCCGATTATGCCGATGACCCTGCCAAAGCGCGCCAGCGCGATCCTGCTGTCCCTGCTCGTTGCACTTGCCCTGCTGTTTGCCCTGTATGTCTGGATCGCGCTGTCGTGGTCGTACTCGGAGGGCGAGCGCGCCGGCTACCTGCAGAAGCTGTCGAAAAAAGGCTGGCTGTGCAAGACCTGGGAAGGCGAGATCCTGCTGTCCAGCATGCCCGGCGCCATTCCCGAGCGCTTCGCCTTCACCGTGCGCGACCCGGCCGTGGTACAGCAGATGCTGCCGCTGATGGGCCAGCGCGTGCAGATCAGCTACGCCCAGCACAAGGGCGTGCCCACCACCTGCTTTGGCGAGACCGAATATTTCGTCGAAAAAGTGAGCGGCGGCGGCCAGCGTCCTGCGGGCGCCGGTAATATGTAGCGCGGATCAAACCGGCCTCATCCATTCGAGCGTCATATCACAACATCATGAACCGTTCAGCTGGATACACCTGAGCGCGATCAAACGCGCCCGTCCGCCCTTCCCCTACGCTTCAGGCAAACAAGCGTTCACGGGAGCCTCACATGGATCGACGGGCGTTTATTCGCAGCGCAATGTTCTACACGGTCGCGAGCGCCACTGGCGGCCTGGCGGGCTGCCACGCGGGCGGCAATGACGGCGATGGCGATGGCGGGGGCGGCACGCCGCCACCGCCGGTCAACACCGCCTTCCCGCAGGGCGTGGCCAGCGGCGACCCCAGGGAAGCGAGCATCGTGTTCTGGACCCGCTACCCGGGCACCGGCGCGGCCGGCCCGCGCGCGATCCGGCTCGAGCTCTCGCTGTCCGACACCTTCTCGAGCACCGTGGCCAGCGTGGGGCTGTCCGCCCTGCCCGCGTGGGATTACACGGTGCGCGCCAAGGTCACGGGCCTGGCGCCCGGCACCCAGTACTACTACCGTTTCGTGGCCGGGCGCGACACCAGCCCGGTGGGCATGGCGCGCACTGCGCCGGCGGCAACGAGCACCCCGCAGTCGCTGCGCTTTGCCTGGCTGTCGTGCCAGGACTGGAGCTACAACCACTGGGGCGCGTTCACGCTGCTGGCGCAAGAGCAGCTCGACTTCGTGGTGCACGTGGGCGACTACATCTACGAAGCGGTGGACACCTCTTTCCACCGCGGCCAGGCCGAGCCGGCGCACGGCTACATCACGCTGCCCAATGGCGTGCCCAACCCCGGCAGCACGGCGGGCATCCACGCCACCAGCCTGGAAGACTACCGCACCCTGTACCGCACCTACCGCGGCGACACCCGGCTGCAGGAGGTGCACCGCCGCTTCGCCATGATCGGCGTGTGGGACGACCACGAATTCTCGGACGACTGCTGGCAGGACCACCAGACCTACGACAACAGCAACACGCGCGAGACCCAGCGCCGGCGCAATGCCAACCAGGCCTGGGCCGAATACATGCCGGTGGACTTCGGCGACGTCTCGTTCGACCTGTCCAACCCGGCCTACGACAACATCCGCCTGTACCGCGACTTCCGCTTCGGCACCCTGCTGCACCTGGTGATGACGGACGAGCGCCTGTACCGCGACGACCAGGTGGTGGCCGAGTCGCTGGTGGCCGAGATGCTGGGCCACGACCCGGTGCATGGCGACGACCACATCGGCGCGCGCAGCCTGGTGATCCGCGACGTGCTGCTGGGGGCGGAGCGGGCCGACACCATCGCGCTGGGCCATGTGCCGTCGATCCTCGGCCAGACCCAAGCTGCGTGGTGGAAAAACACCCTGCGCGCCTCGACCGCGCGCTGGAAGGTATGGGGCAACGAGGTCACGCTCAACCGCATGTGGCTGGACCTGCGCGGCAAGGTCCCGGCGCCCTACGACCAGCTGTACGTGCTCAATGCCGACGTGTGGGACGGCTACCCGTCCGCCCGCGCCGAGCTGATGAGCTACCTGAAGGCGCAGAACATTCGCAACGTGGTGGCGGTGTCGGGCGACCTTCACGCCTTCCAGTGCGGCGTGGTGCGCGACAACCCCGACCCCGCGGTGGGCACGCCGGTGATGGTCGATTTCGTCGGCGCGGGCGTGAGCAGCCTGTCGTACTACCACGAGATCCTGCAGCAACTCGGCAAGCTCGGTTCGTCCGCACTCACCGACCTGGCCGCGATCCCGCGCGCGCTCGACCGGCTGCTGCTGGACCACAACCCGGACCTCGTCTATGGCGACCACGACGCGCAGGGCTACGCGGTGGCCACGGTGACGGCGGACAGCTTCGCGGTGGTGTTCAACAAGGTCAAGCCGCTCAATGACAACGGCACGGCGCCGTCGAACCCGCTGGACAAGCAAACGCGGATCACGCTGGCATCGGGATCGGTAGCGCCGGGCGTGGAAGAAAGTCCTGGTTGACCTGCCTCGGTACGGCGAACTAATTGGGTTGTCAGGCCCGTCATGATCTGCACATAAAGAAGCGAACTCGAACGGAATTCGATCTCATCTGGCTGCTTCTCGCAGTTGCTGGGCATCAGACGAAATGCCAAAATAGCAACCACGGCATTGAAGAGGGAGAGAATTTGGGGAAATTTGTCGAAGTTCCCGTTCGTTTCACGGGCCAGGTCACATTGGAGGCAAGCCCCGACATCTTGCCTGTAGAACTGTCCGGCAAAGACATAACGAACGAACTGTGGCGGCTTGCCGGTGCTTTCGACGGCTCGACCTTGCGTGTGAGGAAGGCGGCCTCCTACTCTCGGTCATGCACAACGTTGAGTTTTACTTGAAGAAAGCTTATCGAGGGCAAGGGATTGGAGCGTTTTCTCTCGCGATCGAAGCGATGGCAGCCTCACAACTGGGATTCGCCAAAATTGTCGCGAATGCTGCAAATCACCCCGACGTGGGTTGGGTTGTCTGGCCCAAGCTAGGATACGATGCAGTCGTGGAGCCCGATATTTTGCTAAAAATGAAGGCGGAGCTTGATGCTGCTGGCGTGAACTACGTCGCTGGCCAGTTCCGGATCTCTGATTTGTGGGATAGTGGCCACTACGATCTATGGGAGCGGTTCGGTTGCGGGTGTATCATGGAGTTTGACTTGTCCAGCGAAGAAAGTTGGTCAATGAGGCGTATCGCCGAAGTCATTAGTAACGAGGAGGTGTGATGGCTACGATAAGTTACGGCAAGGGCAAGAACTTGCAGCCAACATCATCGAAAGCGCTCAAGGCCGCTTTGGACGAGAGCACCCGCAATGGCAAGGTCGAGATGCCTGACATTAAGCAGGGAAACAAGACGCCGAATGCAGTGACGGACCTGGGCGCCGACAAAGGTCCCCGTATCTGGTACGTCAAACAGATGCAGCTACGCCAGGGCGTCGTCGCACAATTGAACCAAAAGCCTGCTGCATATCGAGTGCGAAAGTTGAGCGCCGCCGCGAAAGGGATGCAAAAAGTGCGTGTCACGATCGATGCGCCAGACGTCCTTGAGTTCTTCTCAGTCAAGAAGACGAAATCGCATTCGTTCTGAGCGTTCCTACGCTACCCCGGCGCCTTCGGCAGTCGCGACGTCAACTGTCGCTTTAGCTGCGATTGACGGCGCCGGCTCTCCTTTCTCGACCGGCAAGTCGCCGACCTGACGGGGACGAGCGAGAAAGGCTTTCTTGTCCGAATAGCTTGTCGTTTTTCTCCAGCTAGCCGCCCCCCCGAGTCAACTCCGCCGTTGAATGACGGTCGCCAGCCGCTTGGCCGCCTGCGCCGCCGACGGCTGCTTGATCCGGTCGATCACTTCGCGGGTCAGGTCTTCCGACACGGCGCGCTGCTCGGCCTCGGCCTTGCGCTCGCCCAGCGCCTCCTTGGTCGCGGCCAGCTCGGCCACCTGGTCGTCATAGCGGCGGCTCTCGAACTCGGCCAGCTCCTGCTTGGCCTGCGCCATGTCGGCCGTGGCCTGCGCGACCTTGCGCTGCATTTCGGCGTGCGCCTGCGCCTTCTCCAGCAGCGCGCGCTGCGCCTCGCGCTTGTCGATGGCCGCCTGCGCCGCGGCCTGCCCGGCCAGTTCCTGCTGGCGCGCCATCAGCGCCTCTTCTTCCAGCGCTTGCGCCCGTGCCTCGGCGGCGCGCGCGCACGCCAGTTCCGACGCCAGCTTGGCCGCTGCCGCCTGGTTGGCGCGCGCCTCGGCCTCGGCCTGTTCGCGCTGCGCCGTCATCTTCTGCTCGGCCAGCAGCAGCGCTTCGCGCGCCGCCTGCGTCGCCGCGCGTTCGGCCGCGATCGCGTCGTCGAGCAGCGCCAGCTTCTGCTGCTCGGCTGCCGCGCGCTCGGCCTGCACCCGCGCCAGTTCGGCCGCGCGCTGCGCCTGTGCCTGCACGATGGCGGCCGCTGCTTCCTCTTGCTCGGCCTCCTCCAGCGCCTTGGCCGCCGCCACCCGCGTGGCTTCGACTGCCGCCCGCTTCGCTTCTTCGAGGCGACGCTCGGACTGGGCCTTCTCGCGCAAGAGCGCAGTCTCTTCCTGCTCGGCCTGCGCACGCGCCTGCGCCGCGGCGGTGGTCTGGCGCTCGACCTCCAGCTTTTCCTGCAGCTGCGCCAGCGCCGCGGCCTCGGCCTGGGCCCGCTCGCGCTCGGCCTCGACCAGCCGCTCGGCCTCCTCGGCACGGCGCGTCGCCGCCTCGGCCGCCAGCCGCTGCTGCTCGACCTGCTGCGCCATCGCCGCCAGCGCACGCGCTTCGGCATCGTTCTCGGCGGCGCGCGCGTCGGCCTCTTGCTGGGCCAGCGCCGCGCGCTCCTCGGCCAGCTGGCGCTGGCGCTTCTGTTCCTCGGCTTCGCGCTGGGCCGCCTGCGCCGCCGCCTCGTCGGCCGCGGCACGTTCCTTGGCCTGCTGCGCGGCGACCGTCTCGGCGGCCAGCTTGGCCTCCACCTGCATGCCCGCCTCTTCCTCCGCGCGCGCGCGCTCGAACGCCACCTCGCGCAGCTTGCGGTCGGCCTCGATGCGGGCCTCGGTCGCGGCCAGGATGCGCGCTTCCGCTTCGCGCCGCGCTTCGGCTGCGGCCAGCGCGGTCTTTTCCAGGCGCTCGCGGTGCAGCGCGGCGTCGCGCAGTTCTTTCTCGGTCTGCAGGCGCATGCGCAGCGATTGCGCGGCGATGCGCTCGGACTCGGCCTGCGCCAGCGCGGTCGCCTCGCGTTCCTGTTCGATGTGTGCCAGCGCCCTGGCTTCCTCCAGCGCGCGCGCCTCGGCGCCGGCGCGGGCAAAGCTCGAGGCCAGCGCGATCTGGTCCGCGCGCTCGCGCTGGCGGGCCAGCTCCAGCGCCTCGGCTTCGGCCTCGGCCAGCTTCTCGGCGGTCTGGCGCGCCTCCTTCTCGGCGCGCTCGCGTTCGCGCGCCAGGATCGCCACGCGCGCGTCGGCACTGGCGCTGTGCAGCACTTCTTCCTTCGCCGCGTGCACCGCGGCCACCCGTTCGGCCGCCTGCAGGCGCGCCTGCTCGGTCTGGTGCAGCAGCTCGTCGGCCGCCTGCGCGGCCCTGGCCGCCAGTGCGGCTTCGGCTTCGATCTGTTCGGCGGCGCGGCGGCGCGCCTCTTCCTCGCTGCGGGCGCGCGCTTCGGCGGCCAGGCGGATGTGGGTGTCGGCCTCCATGCGCGCGCGCAGTTCGGCGGTTTCGGCGCGCACCGCTTCCAGCCGCTCGGCGGCGGCCTTGGCGGCGGCGCGCAGGGCGTCCACGCGGTCGCGGTTGGCCTCGATCGCCTCTTCCGATGCCTGCACGCTGGCCAGCGCGGCGGCGGCGGCCTCGGCGTCCATCGCCGCGCGCTGCTCGGCCAGCTGGCGCGCCTGCGCCTCGGCCGCGGCGCGGCTGCCGGCGGCGCAATTGGCCTTGGCCTCGGCCTCGACGCGGGCGATGGCCAGCTTGATGTCGTCCATCGCCAGCGGCGCGCGGGTTTCGTGCGCCACGACCGGGCCGTCGGCGGTGGGCGGCAGGTCGATGATCAGGTCGGCGTCGTTCGGCTGGTTCGGCTCAGGGTGCATCAGGGGTCTCGTTGGCGCGCTGGAGGGGGTCTCGCGTCGATTATCCGCCCCCGCCGCGGCCTTCAGCGCCCAAAGGAGACGCGGAAAACCCGCTCAATTCCGGTGTTCAAAAGCAGGAATTGTCAGACCGGCCACAGGGGTGGTTCATCCATCAACGCGACCTGTTCGCGCAGTTCCAGGATGCGGTCCTGCCAGTAACGCTGGGTGTTAAACCACGGGAATGCCACCGGGAACGCCGGGTCGGACCAGCGCATCGCCAGCCAGCCCGAGTAGTGGATCAGGCGCAGCGTGCGCAGCGCCTCGACCAGGTACAGCTCGCGCGGGTCGAAGTCGCAGAAATCCTCGTAGCCGGCCAGCACGTCGGCCATCTGGCGCACCATCTCGCTGCGCTCGCCCGACAGCAGCATCCACAGGTCCTGCACCGCCGGCCCCATGCGGCTGTCATCGAAGTCCACGAAGTGCGGCCCGTCGCCCGTCCACAGCACGTTGCCCGAGTGACAATCGCCGTGCAGCCGCAGCAGTTGCACGTCACCGGCGCGCTCGTAGCAGCGCGCCACGCCATCCAGCGCCTGGTCCACCACGCTCCGGTAGGTGGCCAGCAGGTCGGGCGGAATGAAGCCGTGCTGCAGCAGGTAATCGCGCGGTTGGCGCCCGAAGGTGTCCGGGTCGATGGCCGGGCGCTGCCGGTACGGCGCCACGCCGCCCAGCGCATGGATGCGGCCGATGAAACGCCCGATCCATTCCAGCGTCTTCGGGTCCGACAGCTCCGGCGCGCGCCCGCCCCGGCTGGGGAAAACGGCAAACAGGAAGCCGTCGAACGCGTGCAGCGTCTTGCCGTCCAGCACCCGCGCCGGCACCACTGGCACCTCGCGCTCGGCCAGTTCGGCCACGAACGCGTGCTCTTCCAGAATCTGCGCCTCGCTCCAGCGTCCCGGCCGGTAGAACTTGACCACCACCGGCGCGCCCTCGTCGCGCCCGACCTGGTAGACCCGGTTCTCGTAGCTGTTCAGCGCCAGCAGGCGGCCGTCGCCGTGCAGGCCGACGCTCTCGACGGCGTCCAGCACCCGGTCCGGGTCGAGGCGTTGATAGGGGTGCAGCAAGGGCGATTCCTGGTTGTCGCGGGTAGGTTCCATGGGCGCCATTGTAAGTCCGGCAGCACATTTTCGTGCGCCCGCGAGCTCGCAGGCGTTAAACTGGCGGCTTCACCGCAACAAGAGCATTTCATGCACCTCGACCAGCCCCTGACCGAAAAAGAATTCGACGAACTCGACCGCTTCCTGCTGTCCGACCGCAGCCCGGAAGACGCGATGACCATGGACACCCTGAACGGCTACCTGACCGCGATCGCGATCGGGCCCGAGACCATCATGCCGGCCGAATGGCTGCCGCGCGTGTGGGGCGAGGAAGGCGTCGCGCCGAAATGGAAGAACAACAAGGAAGAAGAGCACATCGTCAACCTGATCATGCGCTTCATGAACGAGGTGCTGGTCACGTTCGAGGTCGCGCCCAAGGAATTCGAGCCGCTGTACTGCGAGCACGAAGTCGGTGGCCAGACGCTGATCGACGCCGAGGCCTGGTGCTGGGGCTTCTGGGAAGGCATGGAGCTGCGCCCCGGCGCGTGGGACGAGATCTGGGACTCGGAAGTGGCCGACCTGATGCGCCCGATCTACCTGCTGGGCGCCGACGAGATCGACGAAGAGGAGCTGCCCGAGGTCGAGGACCCGGTCAAGGCGCACAAGCTGGCGCTCGAGATCGAGGCCAACCTGCCGGCCATCCACCGGTTCTGGCTGGCGCGCAGGAAGCCGGCGGTGGAAACCGTCAAGCGCGATGAAGCCAAGGTCGGACGCAACGACGACTGCCCCTGCGGCAGCGGCAAGAAGTACAAGAAGTGCTGCGGCGCTGACGCGTGACCTGTAGGGTGGGCGGGTTTCCCGCCCACGCGTTCAACCGGCGCTTGCGGGCCAAATCGCTGCACGAAGCCGCAAACCTTGCTTGAACGCGTGGGCAGGAAGACCTGCCCACCCTACCCGCCTCAAGCGGCCCTCAGCCGCACCTCATACATCGCCGCCAGCAGATCCGACTGGCTCACGATCCCGACGAATACCCCGTCCGCATCGACCACCGGAATGTGGTGCAGCCCGCTGTTGGCCATCAGCGGCACCAGTTCCGCGATCGGCTCGTCCGCGCGCACGGTCTTCACGTCGGTGGTCATGATCTGCGCCACCACCTCCGGCCGGTCCGCGCGGTAGCCGAACACGAGGCCCGCCAGCTCGCCCAGGCGCTCGCCCACCGTGCGGTATTCGTCCAGCCCCGCGTGATGCAGGAAATCGCTCTGCCCCACGATCCCCGCCACGCGCCGGTCGCGCCGCAGCACCGGCAGCGCGTGCACACGGTGGCGCCGCAGCAGCCGCCAGGCCAGCGCCAGCGGCGCCGAGGGCTCGATCGTCACCACGTCCCTGGACATGATCTCGCCGCAGGTGATGACGCCGAAACGCCGCCCGTAGGCACGCATCTCGGTCTCGAACAGGATGTGCTCCAGGTCGTCGCGGCTCACGTCCAGCACCTGGCCGTAGCGCGCCAGCGCCGCATCCAGGTCTTCCTTGGCAAAGCCCAGGCGCGCGGTGGGCACGGGGTCGCGCGTGGCATGGGTGTTGGTCATGCTGGAGCGCTGCGGGTGCGGATAGCGGCGCCCGGTCAGGTTGTTGAACGCCAGCGCCACCAGCACCAGCAGCAGCGAATTGAGCATCACCACCGCCAGGTAGGTGCCGGGATGCGCGGCAAAGCCCCACAGCACCGCGTTGAGCGCCACCGCGGCGCCGGGGGGGTGCAGGCAGCGCAGGTAGAACATCACGCCGATCGCTACGCCGCCCGCCAGCGGCGCAGCCAGCAGCGGCGAACCGATCAGGTGGGCGCAAAAAATGCCCACCAGCGCCGACACAAGATTGCCGGCCAGGATAGACCACGGCTGCGCCAGCGGGCTGGCCGGCAGGCAGAACAGCAGCACGGCCGACGCCCCCATCGGAGCGATCAGGTAGGCGCCTTTGCCACCCAACACCATGTGGCTGAGCGCACCGGTCAGCAGCAGCCCGAGCAGCGCGCCGGATGCCGCCCTGCCCCGTTCGGTGGTGCTCGCCGTATTCGGCTGCGGCCAGAATTCGCGCAGCCAGTCTTTCCCCAATACCGCCATCGGCGAAACCGCTTCCAAAATTTCCAGAGGCGCAATTAGACCACAGCCGCGCTGGGCTTGCAGGAGCCACCCCATTCGGGGGGCAAGCGGCGCCGCGCCTGTTCATGTACGATACTCAACAGTGCAAAAAATGCACCGCAACAACAGTGCTGCCGCGTGCAGCGACAAACCCATCGCTCGACAGGATAAGAACATGACCAGCAAATTCAACAAGCACGTCCTCGCCTCCCTTGTGGCCGCCGCTGCGGTGGCCTGCGCCGCCGGCCCGGCCTTCGCCGCCGCGCCGATGGCCAAGACCCCTGCGCCCGGCTACTTCCGGGTGATGCTGGGCAACTTCGAAATCACCCCGCTGTCGGACGGCACCGTGGATCTGCCGGTAGACCAGCTGCTGCACCAGAAGCCCGAGCAGACCCGCGCCGAGCTGGCCAAGTCCTTCCTCAAGGTACCGCTGGAAACCTCGGACAACGCCTACCTGGTCAACACCGGCAGCAAGCTGGTGCTGATCGACACCGGCGCGGGCGCGCTGTTCGGCCCGACCCTGGGCAAGCTGGTGGCCAACCTGAAGGCCGCCGGCTACCAGCCCGAGCAGGTGGACGAGATCTATATCACCCACTTCCACGGCGACCACGTGGGCGGGCTGGCCAGCAACGGCCAGGCCGTATTCCCCAACGCCATCGTGCGCGCGGCCAAGCACGAAGCCGACTTCTGGCTCAGCGAAGAGGTCATGAACAAGGCCCCGGCCGACAAGAAGGGCTACTTCCAGGCCGCCCAGGGTGTGCTGGCGCCGTACGTCAAGGCAGGCAAGCTGCAGACCTTCGACGGCGACGTCGAGCTGGTGCCGGGCGTGCGCGCCAACACCGGCCACGGCCACACGCCGGGCCACACCACCTACACCGTGGAAAGCCAGGGCCAGAAGCTCGTGCTGATCGGCGACCTGATCCACGTGGCCGGCGTGCAGATGGCGCACCCGGAAGTGACGATCGGCTTTGACAGCGACGAGAAGACCGCCGCCGCCGAGCGCAAGAAAACCTTCGATGCGGCAGCCAAGGGCGGCTACCTGATCGGCGGCGCGCACCTGCAATTCCCCGGCATGGGCCACCTGCGCACCGAGGGCAAGGGCTACCGCTATGTGCCGGTGAACTTCACCCAGATGCGCTAAGCAGCATCACGTTAGGGTGGCGGGTTTCCCGCCCACGCGTTCAAGCGGCGTTCGTGTCATTGCACGCTGTGGTTGAACGCATGGGCAGACAGTCTGCCCACCCTACGGTTCCGCCAACAGCACCTCCTCCTGAACTGCCTCAAGTTGCCCCCACCGGGCGACACAGCGCGCCCGCGCCACCCGCTCTAACTGCCAGAACAACAGGCACACCCGTCCGTCGTGGCGCCCGAGATTGCAGATCAGGAGCAGTGATGACTTTCCAACCAAGAATCTGGTGCGCCCGCTTGTGCGCACTCGCCGTGTCCTGCGCATGGGCATCGTCCGGGCATGCCGGCAACAGCGGCCAGGCCCCGGCCGCCGCACAGCCATCGCCGCAGGTCGCGGCCGATGGCCTGCCGGCGCAGATGCAAGGACCGGCAAAGCGGCTCGAAGCCGTGCTCAAAGCCCAGGGCTATGAGGTCGCGCGCGGCGCCACCAAGCTGTTCACCATCGCCGATTGCAGGTACCCGATCGCGGTGATCGGCAACTGCCTCGGCAATAACCCGGCCGCGCCCTACGTGATCCCCACGGTGCCGCTGTGGTCGGACGAGTACGTGGACAACAGCATGCGCAACCTGCTCGGCCCCTTGCCGGACAAGACCTGGGGCACCCACCGCTTCGACAAGCGCGAGGCGGTGCTGGTGGTGGGCCAGCTGCCGCCGCCCGCCAGATACTTCGGCCTGCAAACCTACGTGTTCACCCGCGAAACCCAGGTCAATACCGCCGATCCGATCTACCGCAGCGTGACCGACCCGTACATGCACCAGATCCTGTTCGGCACCTCGGCCGAGCCGTCGCGCCTGGTCATGTTCGCCAGCCTCGGCAACAGCAACAACGACGTGGTCATCAAGCGCCAGTCGGGGGCGGCCTTCAACCAGCGGCGCGCCTTCGTCGTCTCGAGCGACGCCGCGCTGTCGCGCGAACTGACCGCGGCGCTGGTGCGCGCCGGCCTGTGCGACAAGGACAATGTGTTCGCCGAACCGGTGTCCGCGCAGGTCGCGCGGCTCGGGCTGGACCGCGAGGCGGACGATTTCATGACCGTCATCCGCTATGCCCAGCCACTGGACGAGAAGGCCGGCGACCGCTGGCGCCACCGTCCGCCGCTCCTGGTGCTGCGTGTGCGCGACAAGGGAGCCCACGCCAGCGAGCCGTGGCCCAAGCCGGTCTATGACCCGAAGACGGCGCGCCCCGAACTGGCGCTGGCCGGCGACCTGGCAGGACTGGTGACGGCCATCAAGCAGCGCTGGGGGCAACCGTCGGCGCCGAGCACCTCGTTCGAGAGCTTGCAGACCTCGGTCGACCTGATCGGGCAGCACTGCCTGCTGCGGCCGATGAACTGCCTGGGCGACACGCAAGATGCCGACTACCAGGTCAGCCCCACGCTGGTGCCGGACGATCGCCATGTCATCGCGGTGACCGGCACGCTTGGCACCCGGACCGGCAATGCCACCTACGTCGGCCTGTCGGTCAACTGGCTCTCAGTGCTGCAGGGCGTGAGCAACCTGTCGGACCGCGACCTGGCCGGCAGCGCCCGGCCATTCGCGGCGGCGGTCGCCGACAGCGGCAAGTTCTACGTCCAGTATTTTGCGCGCGACTGCAGCGGCATCCGGCCATGCCAGACGATCACCGAGCAAATGGTGCCGCGTGGCGAAGCGGTCAAGGTCATCCAGCGCAACTACGTGGTGCCGGGATCGGCGCGCGGGGCCGATCCGACCCAGGTGCTCAACCCGGTGGCGATCGTGCTCGACCGGGCGGCAATGGCGCGCTGATCGGCGCGCGCGCGGCATCAGCCGGGCGCGTTCGCGCAGGCCACGATCTCGTCCAGCACCTGCGCCAGCCGGTCCATGTCCACCGGCTTGACCAGGTGGTAGCGAAAGCCCGAGGCAAAGGCCTGCTCGCGGTCCTGCTCCTGCCCGTAACCGGTGACGGCGATCAGCACGCTGTCCGCCGTTTCCGGTTGCGCGCGCAGGCGCCGCGCCAGCTCGTTGCCGTCCATGTCGGGCAGGCCGATGTCGAGCAGGCAGGCGTCCGGCCGCTCGGCATGCGCGCGGGCCAGCGCCTTGCGCGAGTCGTGCTCCACCAGCACCTCGTGGCCGCAGGCCTCGAGCAGCATGCCCAGGGTCAGTGCCGCGTCCGCGTTGTCGTCCACCACCAGGAGCTTGAGCGCGCCGCGCGCGCGCTGCGGGCGCGGCGCCTGGCGCCGTTCCTGGCTGGGTGGCGGCTGGACCGCCGGCAGCGCGATCACGAAGGTGCTGCCCTGGCCCGGTCCCGCGCTTTCGCAGGTCACCGAGCCGCCGTGCAGCTCGACCAGGTGCTTGACCAGCGCCAGCCCCAACCCCAGTCCGCCGAGCGCGCGGTCGGACGAGCGCTGCGCCTGCGTGAACAGGTCGAACACCCGCGCGGTCAGCTCCGGCTCCATGCCGATGCCTTCGTCGCGCACCGTCAGCACCAGTTGCCCGTCGCGGCGCGTCGCGCTCACGTCGATGCGGCGGCCGTCGGGCGTGTACTTGGCCGCGTTGCCAAGCACGTTGGCCAGCACCTGCACCAGCCGCGCCTTGTCGCCCATGACGCTGATGGCCTCGTCCTGCACGGTGACCGACAGCTGCTGGCCGCGCGCGCGCACCAGCGGCAGCACCTGTTCGACCGCCTCGTCCACGATGGTGTGCGCCGACACCGGCCCCCTGTCCAGCGTGACCAGCCCGCGCGTCACGCGCGACACGTCCAGCAGGTCGTCCACCAGGCTGATCATGTGCCTGACCTGGCGCCCGATGATGGTGCTGGAGCGGCGCACGCGCTCCTCGTCGAGCCGGCCCAGGTTCAGCAGTTCGGCCGCCGCCGAGATCGGCGCGAGCGGGTTGCGCAGCTCGTGGGCCAGCATCGCCAGGAACTCGTCCTTGCGGCGGTCGGCCTCGCGCAGCTTTTCTTCGGCCAGCTTGCGGTCGGTGATATCGCGGAAGAACGACACGATGCCGTCCTGCGTCGGGTAGCCGCGCACGTCGGACCAGACCACGGTGCCGTCCTGGCGCGTGTGGCGGTACTCGGCGCTGCCCGGTTGGCCGGTGTCCATCACGCGCTGGTACATCCTGCCGGCTTCCGAGTCGCGCGCCTCGGGGAACAGCTCCCAGTGGTTGTGCCCGATCACCTCGGACGCGGCCAGGCCCGCCATGCGCTGGCCCTCGGCGTTCATCTGCAAGATGCGCCAGTCGCGGTCGATCAGCAGGAAGCCCTCGGCAATGGTGTCGAAGATGTACTGGCTGCGGTCGCGCTCCGTGCGCAACTCGGTCTGCGCGCGCGCCGTCTCCAGCGCCGCCCAGGTGCGTTCGGCCGTGCTGCGGGTATAGGCCAGTTCCTGCTCGGTCCAGCGCCAGGGTTCACGCCGGTTCAGGCTCAGGAACGCGGTCAGGCGCCCGGCCTTCACCAAGGGCATCGTCAACACCGAGCGGATCTGGTCCTGCTCCCAGGCGTCGATCGACGCCGCGGTGCGCGGGTCGTGCCGCACGTCGTCCACCAGCACCGCTTCGCCGCGGCTGAGCGCATCGCCGATCGCGGGGCCGAACGCGTCGAGCCGGAACTCCTGGCGTCCCGCGTCGGGCAGCCCCGGCCGCGCAAAGTAGAACGGGATGTGGAAGGTGCCGCGCTCGGCGTCCACCTCGCCGTACACCACCCGGTCCACGCCAAGATGCTCGCCCAGCAGGCGGCTGGCGGTTTCCAGCACCTGCTCGGGCGTGGTCAGGGCCAGCAAGGCGTCCGACAGCTCCAGCTCGAACGCCGCCCGCCGTTCGCCCATCACCCGCTCGGTGGTCTCGATGACGGTGCAGTACATGCCGCCCACGGTGCCGTCGGCGCCGTGCAGGGGCGAATACGAAAACGTGAAATAACTTTGCTCGGGATAGCCGCGCCGCACCACCTTCAGCGGCAGGTCCTCGAAATAAGCCGACTTGCCCGACAGCGCGCGGTCCACGATCGGCGCGATGTCAGCCCAGATTTCAGCCCAGATCGCCTGGAACGACTGGCCCAGCGCGGCCGGGTGCTTGTCGCCCATGATGCGCGCGTAGGCGTCGTTGTAGAGGAACCCCAGTCCGCTGCCCCAGGCGATGAACATCGGGAACGCCGAGTCCAGCACCATGCCAAGCGCGGTGCACAGCGGCGCCGGCCAGGCATCGGGGTCCCCAAGCGGGGACAGGCTCCAGTCGACGGCACGCAGCCTGGCCCGGACCTCCCCGTCCCCTTCGAAGCACAGCTCGCTTTGTGAAATCTGTGACATGGGGCGATTGTCGCACAATTTCTGTTTCCGTCATGCACGATGGGCATGACCCCGGCGAGACGCTTTACAGCTTGATGAAATGCTCCCGGTAGTAGCGCAGTTCTTCCACCGATTCCAGGATGTCGGCCAGCGCGGTGTGCTTCTGGTGCTTCTTGAAACCGGCGGCCAGCTCCGGCTTCCAGCGGCGGCACAGTTCCTTGAGGGTGGACACGTCCAGGTTACGGTAATGGAAGAACGCTTCCAGCTTGGGCATGCCGCGCGCCATGAAGCGGCGGTCCTGGCAGATGGTGTTGCCGCACATTGGCGACTTGCCGGCCGGGACGAAGGTCTTCAGGAACGCGATCAGCGCCGCTTCGGCGTCGGCTTCAGTCACGGTTGACGCACGTACCCGGTCGATCAGGCCCGAGCGCCCGTGCGTGCCCTTGTTCCACGAGTCCATCTTGTCCAGCACCTCGTCGCTCTGGTGGATCGCGAACACCGGGCCTTCGGCCAGCACGTTCAGGTGCGGGTCGGTGACCACGACCGCAACCTCGATGATGCGGTCGTTGTCCGGGTCCAGGCCCGTCATCTCCATGTCCACCCACACCAGGTTGAACTCGTTGGGACGCTGGGCAGGGACTGCTTCGAAATCGGTGGCTTGTGACATAATTCTCTCTTCTTGCCTAATCAATCCTGCATTTTCTCACAGGCACACAATGTCTTCACTCGCGTTTTCGCTGTTGTTCGTGATTTTTTTCTTGCTCACGCTGGGCCTGCGCTTCTGGCTTGCCTCGCGCCATATCCGGCATATCGCGAACAATCGCAACGCGGTCCCGCCCGACTTTGCCGCCAAGGTGGCACTGGCCGCGCACCAGAAGGCGGCCGACTACACCATCGCCAAGACCCGCTTTGGCCTGGCGGCGCTGTTCTGGAATGCGCTGGTGCTGGTTGGCTTTACCCTGCTGGGCGGCCTGCAGGCGCTGTCCACCTGGGTGCTGCACCTGACGGGTCCCGGCATGCTACACCAGATAGGGCTGGTGGTCGCCTTCACCGTCGTCTCCGGTGTGCTCGACCTGCCGTTCAACTGGTACCGCCAGTTCGTGATCGAAGAGCGCTTCGGCTTTAACAAAATGACCCCGGGCCTGTGGATCGTCGACGGCATCAAGGGCGCGCTGCTGGGCGCCGTGATCGGCCTGCCGCTGCTCTGGGTGGTGCTCACCCTCATGGCAAAGACGGGCGACCTGTGGTGGCTGTGGGCATGGGTGGTCTGGAGCGCGTTCCAGCTGCTGCTGATGGTGCTCTACCCCACCGTGATCGCCCCGCTCTTCAACAAGTTCACGCCGCTCGCGGACGAAAGCCTGAAGGGCCGCATCGAGGGCCTGATGGCGCGCGTGGGCTTTGCCGCCAAGGGCCTGTTCGTGATGGACGGCTCCAAGCGCAGCGCGCACGGCAACGCCTACTTCTCCGGCTTTGGCGTCAACAAGCGCATCGTCTTCTTCGACACCCTGCTCGAGCGCCTGGCGCCGCAGGAGATCGAGGCGGTGCTGGCGCACGAGCTGGGGCACTTCAAGCTCAAGCACATCGTCAAGCGCATCGTGGTGCTGTTCGCGGTGTCGCTGGCCATGCTCGCGCTGCTTGGCTACCTGAAGAACCAGGCCTGGTTCTACACCGGCCTTGGCGTGGAGCCGCTGATGGGCGACGCCAACGACGCCATGGCGCTGATCCTGTTCATGCTGGTGCTGCCGGTGTTCACCTTCGTGCTCTCGCCGATCAACTCGATCACCTCGCGCAAGCACGAATTCGAGGCCGACGCCTTCGCCGCGCGCCACACCGACTACCGCGACCTGGTCTCGGCGCTGGTCAAGATGTACGAGGATAACGCCTCGACGCTGACGCCCGACCCGCTGCACTCGGCCTTCTACGATTCGCACCCGCCGGCCTCGGTGCGCGTGCGCCACCTGAACCTGGCGGCGGGGGCGGCATGAACCTGGCCGACCAACGCTGCGTGCACGGCGCGCAAGCCCTCGACCAGGCGGCCATCGCCACGCTGCTCCCCCAGGTGCCCGGCTGGGCCGTACAGGGCAAGCAGCTGGTGCGCTCGTTCGAGTTCAACAACTACCACCAGACCATCGAATTCGTGAACGCGCTGGCGTGGATGATCCACGCGCAGGACCATCACCCGGAGCTGACCGTGCGCTACCGCCACTGCATCGTTGCGTACAGCACGCACACGGCCGGCAACAACATCTCGGAAAACGACTTCATCTGCGCCGCCAGGGCCAACCGGATCTACGACGAGCGGGCCGGCGCATGAAGGAACTGCTCGGCACCATCATCGCGGCGCACGGCCGCCATTACGTGGCCGACGTCGACGGCCGCATCCTCCAGTGCGTCACGCGCGGCAAGAAGACCAACGTGGCAGTCGGCGACATCGTCCACCTGAAGCAAACCTCGGAAGACCAGGCGGTGATCGAGAAGATCGACGAGCGCAAGAGCCTGCTCTACCGCTCGGACCAGTACAAGTCCAAGCTGCTGGCCGCCAACGTGACGCGCCTGTTCATCGTCGTGGCCACCGAACCCAGTTTCGCGGACGACCTGGTCTCGCGCGCGCTGGTGGCGGCAGAAAGCGCGGGCGTAAAAGCCCACCTCATCCTGAACAAGACCGACGTCGAGGAACTGCTGCCGCGCGCCCGCGAGCGCGCCGCGGTCTATGCCAGCCTGGGCTACCCGGTGCACGAGGTATCGGCCAAGCGCGAGCCGCAGCGCACCGTCGAGATCCTGGCGCCGCTGCTGGCGGGCGAATCGTCGATCTTCATCGGCCAGTCGGGCATGGGCAAGTCCTCGCTGGTGAACCTGCTGGTGCCGGACGCCGACATCGCCGTGCGCGAGATCTCGGCAGCGCTTGACACCGGCAAGCACACCACCACCTTCACGCGCCTGTACAAGCTGCCGGGCGGCGGCGCGATCATCGACTCGCCCGGCTTCCAGGAATTCGGCCTGTACCACCTGACCGAGGGCATGCTCGAGCGCGCCTTCGTCGAGTTCGCGCCCTACCTGGGTGGGTGCAAGTTCTACAACTGCCGCCACCTGGCCGAGCCGCAGTGCGCGGTGCTGCAGGCGGTCGAGGATGGCAAGATCGCGCCCATGCGCCACGCGCTGTACGCGCAGCTCGTGCACGAGTCGTCGCAGACGTTGTATTAACAGCCTGTATAGACAAGAGAATCGGCGCCCCGCAAAACGCGCTTTCCCTAAGGGCAAGCAAAACCCCCTATAATCGAAGGTCGAACGTACTACAAGTTACGCTATGCCAGGCAATAAACCCATCAAGCACTTCCTGCAGTTCTCCGATTTCAGCCGCGACGAATACGAGTACCTGATCGAGCGCGCCACGGTCATCAAGCGCAAATTCAAGAACTACGAGGTGTATCACCCGCTGGTCGACCGCACGCTGGTGATGGTGTTCGAAAAGAGCTCGACGCGTACGCGCCTGTCGTTCGAGGCCGGCATGCACCAGCTGGGCGGGGCCGCGATCTACCTGAACACCCGCGACAGCCAGCTTGGCCGCGGCGAGCCGATCGAGGACGCCGGCCAGGTCATGAGCCGCATGTGCGACATCATCATGGTGCGCACCTTCGGCCAGGACATCATCGAGCGCTTCGCCGCCTACTCGCGCGTGCCGGTGATTAACGGCCTGACCAACGAACACCACCCATGCCAGGTGCTGGCCGACATCTTCACCTTCCACGAGCACCGCGGCTCGATCGCCGGCAAGACGGTGGCCTGGATCGGCGACGCCAACAACATGCTGTATTCGTGGCTGCAGGCGGCCGAGGTGTTCGGCTTCCACCTGAACGTGGCCACGGCCAAGGGCTACGAGCTGGACCCGAAACTGGTCACGACGAAGCGCTACACCCTGTTCGACAACCCGTCCGACGCCTGCGCCGGCGCGCACCTGGTCAACACCGACGTGTGGACCAGCATGGGCTACGAGAAGGAAAACGCCGAGCGCCTGAAGGCCTTCGACGGCTTCATCGTGGACGGCGCCAAGATGGCGCGCGCCGCGCCCGACGCCCTGTTCATGCACTGCCTGCCCGCCCACCGCGGCGAGGAAGTGGCGGCCGAAGTGATCGACGGCCCGCAGTCGGTGGTCTGGGACGAAGCCGAGAACCGCCTGCACGTGCAGAAAGCGCTGATCGAATACCTGCTGCTTGGCCGGATCGAAGATAAATAAAATACGAGACATAAGCACTCGTCGTCCCCGCGCAGGCGGGGACCCATGCTGAGCCGGCACGCACGCGGCCTATGGGTTCCCGCCTTCGCGGGAACGACGGCGAATTTAAACACTAGCGACTAGCGGAAAATCCACATGAGCGACATTAAAAAAGTAGTCCTCGCCTACTCCGGCGGCCTCGATACCTCGGTCATCCTCAAATGGCTGCAGGATAACTACAAGTGCGAAATCGTCACCTTCACCGCCGACCTGGGCCAGGGCGAAGAACTGGAGCCGGCACGCGCCAAGGCGCTCAAGTTCGGCATCAAGCCCGAGAACATCTACATCGACGACGTGCGCGAAGAGTTCGTGCGCGACTTCGTGTTCCCGATGTTCCGCGCCAACACCGTGTACGAAGGCGAATACCTGCTGGGCACCTCGATCGCCCGCCCGTTGATCGCCAAGCGCCTGATCGAGATCGCCAACCAGACCGGCGCGGACGCCATCTCGCACGGCGCCACCGGCAAGGGCAATGACCAGGTGCGCTTCGAGCTGGGCGCCTACGCGCTCAAACCGGACGTCAAGATCATCGCCCCGTGGCGTGAATGGGACCTGCTCTCGCGCGAGAAGCTGCTCAAGTACGCCGAGGACGCCGGCATCGAAATCGACATGAAGCACAAGAACGGCGGCGCGCCGTACTCGATGGACGCCAACCTGCTGCACATCTCGTTCGAAGGCCGCCACCTGGAGAACCCGAGCGCCGAAGCCGAGGAATCGATGTGGCGCTGGACCGTGAGCCCGGAAAAAGCGCCGGACGCACCCGAGTACCTCGACATCGAATTCGAAAAGGGCGACATCGTGGCCCTGAACGGCAAGCGCATGACCCCGGCCGCCGTCCTGACCGAGCTGAACCGCCTGGGCGGCAAGCACGGCATCGGCCGGCTGGACCTGGTGGAGAACCGCTACGTCGGCATGAAGTCGCGCGGCTGCTATGAAACGCCGGGCGGCACCATCATGCTCAAGGCGCACCGCGCAATCGAGTCGATCACGCTGGACCGCGAAGTGGCGCACCTGAAGGACGACCTCATGCCGCGCTACGCCAGCATGATCTACAACGGCTACTGGTGGAGCCCGGAGCGCGTTGCGCTGCAGACCCTGATCGACCACACCCAGCAGACCGTGAACGGCCAGGTGCGCGTGAAGCTCTACAAGGGCAACGTGATCGTGGTCTCGCGCGACTCGAAGACCGACTCGCTGTTCGACATGAACATCGCCACCTTCGACGAGGACGGCGGCGCCTACAACCAGGCCGACGCCGGCGGCTTCATCAAGCTCAACGCCCTGCGCATGCGCATCGCCGCCAAAGCCCGCGCCAAGCGCGGCCAATAAGCCTCGGCTGCACCGCGAAAAACCGCCTGCGGGCGGTTTTTTTTCGTCCACGATTCCGGCCCCCCAACGCAGCCGCACGTCGCGCCCTTGCAACGGGACGACGTGCCTGCCTTCGCTCCGCCAACAAAATTCGTTGACTTTATGTTCGATTAAGCTTAGCTTGTCTGTATCGTTTTACTGTAACGATACAGAAACATGGTGATCAGACCCCCACCGGCGTCTTTTCGGCTACGCGCGCGCCAGCAAAATTTTTTTCGCGATTTACTGAAACGATACAGTAAATCGTAGCAGTTCCGATAAAATATAAAATCAAGGAGACATGATGACTGGTAAAAATAGTCCGGGCATGCCGCGCATCGGCCGCCTGCGCCCCATCGCATCCGCCGCCGCCCTGCTGCTGCTCGGCGGCTACTCGCCCGCGCAAGCCCAGCAGCAGGACGCGAGCGCGACCGACCAGCCCAAACTGGAAACGGTGGTGGTCTCGGCCAACCGCCGCATCGAGAAGCTGGAAGACGTGCCCGCCTCGATCACGGTGCTGGGCGAGGAGACCATGCAGCGCAATAACGTGCGCGAGTTCGTGGACGTCGTCAACCTGTCGCCTGCCCTGTCGGTATCGGTCGGCACCCAGGTGGGCACCAACAGCATCAACATGCGCGGCATCGGCACCACCTCCAACAACCTGGGCATCGAGGGCGACGTCGCCATCATCGTGGACGATTTGCCGTATTCGCAGGCGCAGCAGGCGTTCAAGGACATGTCCGACATGGCCCGGGTGGAGGTGCTCAAGGGCCCGCAATCGACCCTGTTCGGCAAGAGCTCGATCGCCGGCGCGGTGGTCATGTCCACCAAGCCGATCGGCGCCGGGCCGATGAAGACCCGCGTCAGCGTGTATGACACCAGCGACCACGAATACCGCGTCAACGCCTCGCTCAGCGGGCGCCTGACCGACCGCGTGGGCCTGCGCCTGTTCGCGGCCAAGACCAACTTCCCCGGCCTGCTGCACAACCTGACCAACGACAGCATGCAGAACGGCTCCGGCAGCAAGACCTTCCTGGCCAAGCTGTCGTGGCAGGTCACGCCCGACCTGGACGTGCTGCTCTCGCCGCACTTCGACCACTCGCTCTCGACCGGCAATACGCCTGCCGTCACCTACATCGACCCGGGCGTGGGCTACCTGTTCAACAAGAACTACACGGCGCTGTCCAACACCGCCGTGCTGCGCGACATTCACATCAGCCGCTGGAACCGCGAGATCCGCAACGATTCACCATCGGGACTGGAGTCCACCGACCGTGGACTGGGCTTGCGCGTGAATTACGCCTTCCCGGGCGACTCGCTGCTGGCCGGCCACTCGCTCACGTCGATCACCTCGCTGGACAACAACCTGTCGAACGACTTCCGCGACAACGACAACATCGACCTGATCTCGACCTTTTACCAGGTCGACGCCAGCGGCAAGCCTTCCGGCATCGCCGACCCGCCGGAAATCAACGGCACCACCGACAGCAAGACCTCGACCCAGGAGCTGCGCCTGACTTCGCCGGACGGCAAGCCGTTCCGCTACATCGTCGGGCTGTGGGCCGCGCGCAATACGGTGTACCGCACCTACTACCGCGGCAACGCGTTCGTGAAGGAGACCAACTTCACGAACTACGACACCAACTCGGGCAGCCTGACGCACGCCATCTACGCCAACAGCAACTGGGACTTCGCCGACAACCAGAGCCTGACGGCCGGCGTGCGCTTCAACCGCGAGTCGAACGACTATTCGTTCCACACCATCGACAGCCTGTCGTCCACCGCGCCGACCAACAAGCACACCGGCGAGTACTACTACGTGGCGCCGCAGCATAAGGAAAACGCGGTCACCGGCAAGGTAGGCTATACCTACCACTTCACGCCCGACGTGATGGTCTACGGCACCGCCTCCACCGGCAGCAAGGGCGTCGCCTACGACATGACCAGCGGCGCGAACAATCCCAACGTGTTCGCCCACCTGCCGCTGGCCTCCGAAAAGGCCAACAGCTACGAGGCCGGCTTCAAGGCCAACCTGCTGAACAACCGCGCGACCATCAACGCGGCCATCTTCCAGACGCGCTTTCGCGACTACCAGACCTCGGCCACCGAGCGCTTCTCGGACGGCAGCCAGGCCAGCGTGTTGTACAGCATCCCGTCGATCCAGACGCGCGGCTTCGAGGCCGACACCCAGCTGCTGGTGGCGCGCGCGCTGCTGCTGAACGCGAACCTGGCCTACACCCGCGCCACCGTGCGTTCGTGGGACCAGGGCCCGTGCTACAGCGGCGCCACCGACTGCAAGATCCCGAACCGCCTGGTGCCGGGCGCCTTCCTGCGCGACGCCAGCGGCGGCACCATGCCGAATGCGCCGAAATGGAAGCTGAGCATGGGCGGCGAATATACGCTGCCGCAGTTCGCCTCGCTGCCGTACGTCGCCGCGATCAACGCCCAATGGCGCACGCAGTCAACGGTGATGGGCGCGATCAGCCAGGACCCGAGCCTGCGCCGCCCCGGCTACGGCATCTTCGACCTGGGCGCCTCGGTCAGCGGCGGCAAGGGCAAGTGGAAACTCGCGTTCGGCGCCAAGAACCTGTTCGACCACCACTACGCTTCGGGGAACGTCGGCACCTTCCTGAACTTCAAGCGAGCCAGCGGCGGCGATGTCAAATCCTACGGGTGGCAACCTGCCCGTGACGCGTTCCGATACACCTACGTCCGCCTGGACGTGGGGTTCTGAGCGCGCGATCTTTAACAAGGAAATCATGAGCGAACCGAAAATTCAGGACGTAGCAAGGCTGGCCGGGGTATCGACCACCAGCATTTCGAATTTTCTGAACAACCGCATGGAGCAGATGCGGCCGGCCACCCAGCGCAAGATCCAGCAGGCGATCGAGCAGCTGGGCTACCGTCCCAACAGCGCCGCGCGCCAGCTGAAAACCGGCGTCGCCTCCATGGTCGGCCTGCTGGTGCCGTCGCTGGCCAACCAGTTCTTCGGTTCGCTCGCCAGCGCGGTGGAAAAGGCGGCCGCCCGCCACCACTGCCACGTGATGACCTTCAGTACCTTCCGTGATCCGGACCGCGAACGCGCCGTGATGGCGGACCTGCTGTCCTACGGCGCGCAGGGCATCATCACCGGTTCGGCGCTGAACGACACCGAGCACCTGGTGGCGATGACCGCGCGCTGCCCGGTGGTGGCGTTCGACATCAAGCGCTCCGACGACAGCCACGAGCGCATCACCACCATCTCGATCGACAACGTGGCGGCGACCACCAAGGCGGTCGAGCACCTGGCGGCGCTGGGCCACCGCTCGGTGGCGCTGGTCACGCCGCCGCCCTACACGCTCAACCGGCTGGACCGCCTGACCGGTTTCCAGCAGGCGGTGGCGGCGGCCGGCATCACCGGCGAGCTGGTGATCGTGGACGCCAGCGAAGCGCCGAGCGATCCGCACGGCGACACCCAGCTGTTCGACCTGGGATGCAAGGCGGCCGCCAAGCTGCTGGCGGCGCCTTCCCGGCCGACGGCGGCGGTGGCCATCAACGACATGATGGCCATCGGCCTGGGCGTGGGCCTGAAGCAGCTCGGCCTGCATCTGCCAAGGGACTTCTCGCTGATCGGCATCGACGACATCTTCTTCTCCGCCGCGCACGACCCGGCGCTGACCACGCTGCGCCAGCCGATCCAGGCCATGGCCGATGCGGCGGTCCAGCGCATCCTTGCGCCGGGTGCTGCCGACACGGTCGGCAGCGAGTTGTTCGCGCCGGAGCTGATCGTCAGGGCGTCCACCGCGGCGCCACCGCAATGAACAACCACCCACTCAACTGAAAAGACAAACAACTATGGAACTGATCGGAAAACGTGCCCTTGTAATGGGCGGTGCATCGGGCATCGGCAAAGCCAGCTCCCTGGCGCTGGCGCAGGCCGGCGCCGACGTGGTGCTGACCTATTGGAGCAGCGCCGACGAAGCGCGGCAAGTGGTGGCCGACATCCGCGCCATGGGCCGCCGCGCCCAGGCTATCAAGGCCGACCTCTCCGACCCGGCCGTGGCCGAGCAGGTGTTCGCGGAAGCGGAAGGCGCGATCGGCGACATCGACATCCTGTTCGCCAACATCGGCGGCCTGATCCAGCGTTCGCGCGTGGCCGACATGCCGCTCTCGCTCTGGAACGAGGCCATGAACCTGAACCTGACCAGCACCTTCCTGATCTGCCAGGCCGCGCTCAAGCGCATGGAGCCGCGCAAGCGCGGCACCATCATCACCATGTCCTCGCTGGCCGCGTTCGATGGCGGCGGCCCGGGTTCGGCCCACTACGCCGCATCCAAGGCGGCGGTCGCCACCTTCACCGGCGCGCTGGCCAAGGAGGTCGGACCGCTGGGCATCCGCGTCAATGGCGTAGCGCCCGGCCTGATCGCCACCCGCTTCCACGACACCTTCAACACGCCCGAAAACCGCAAGGCCATCGCCGAGCGCACCCCGGCGCGGCGCGAGGGCCAGCCTGAAGACGTGGCCAACGTCGTCGTCTTCCTGGCGTCCGAGCGTGCCGCCTTCCTCGCCGGGGAAATCATCCAGGTCAACGGCGGCCTGGGCCTGTACTGATCCAAGCGGAGCGTACTCCATGAACGAACATCTGACACGGCGCCGCTTCCTCGGCGCCGCAGCCCTCGCCTTGCCCGCGTTTTCCGGCAGCGGCGCCTTTGCGCAGGATGCGCGCGAATCGCTAGGCACCATGCAAGGCAAGCCCATGTCCGGCCCGCATCCGCTGGAAACGCTGATGAAGGCCCACCCGGCCACCATGCGCGAGGAGCTGCACGGCGTGCACCCGCGTGTGTACACCACCAGGGCGGGGCTGGAAGAGCTGCGCCAGCGCGCCCGCGGCAGCCACCGAGCGCAATGGCAACAGGCGCTGGCGGGGCTGACCGCATTGCGCGAAGACCCAGCCCCCGCTCCGGCACAAAAGCGCCGCGCGCAGAACAACACGGCGATCGGCATCATGGGCGCGGCGCTGGCCTGGCAGATCGAGGGCGATGCGCGCTACCTGGCAGCGGCCAAGCGCTACATGGACGCGGCGGTCAGCTACCAGGTCTGGGGCTACACCTACAGCAAGCCCGACATCGACCTGGCCGCCGGCCACCTGCTGTACGGCCTGGGGGCCGCCTACGACCTGCTGTACGACGCGCTCACCGAGGAAGAACGCAAGCGCTACCGCGACAAGCTGGTGCGCCAGGCCACCATCCTGGCCAACCACTTCATGCCCAAACCGGGCAAGTCCTACTCGTACAGCCAGAACCACTGCTTCATCCCGGTCGCGGGCCTGGCGGTGGCAGCCTACGCGCTGTGGGACGAAGTGCCGCAGGCTGCAAGCTGGGCCGCGCTGTCGCGCGCCATCTTCAGCCGCGTGCTGGAAGTGGCCTCGCCGGACGGTTACTTCTACGAAGGCGTGGAGTACTGGATCTTCTCGATGCCGTGGATTGTCCACGCGCTGGACGCCTTTGCCCATGCGGCGGGCGACGACATGTACGACACGCCGGCCCTGCGCAGGGCGCACCTGTACATCGCCCATTCGCTCACGCCAAACGGCCAGGACGTGTTCGATTTCGGCGATGTGTTCGAAGGCCCGGTCACGCGCTCGCGCATGGGCGAGGAGCCGGTCCGCACCCACCCCGGCGGCAAGCTCAATTCCAATTTCAACCTGCTGTACCGGCTGGCCGCGCGCTTCGGGAACCCGGAAGCGCAAGGCGTCGCCGACTGGATGGCTTCACTTGGCCATGTGTGCGCGGAAGACTTCTGGACCTTGCTGTGGCGCGACAGCGCGCTGCGCAGCACGCCGATATCGGCGGTGAAGCCCTACCACCACTTCGACGACCTGGGCACGGTGTACTGGCGCAGCGACTGGACCGACAAGGCCACCGCCTTCGCCTTTCGCGCCGGTCCGCCGGAAGGCCACCATGTCGCCACCATCCTGCCCAAGCTGCCGGACTGGCACCTGGAGATGGGCCACTCGCATCCCGATGCCGGCAGCTTCATCCTGTACGGCGGCGGCACCTACCTGACCGGGCCGATGGGCTACGCGGGCATCCCGAGCACCAAGCTCAATAATGCCCCGCTCATCGACGACAAGGGCCAGGCCAACGAAGGCGGCGGGCATGACGCCTTCCGCGATTACCCGTACGCGCGGCTGGACAGCATTCGCATCACCGAGGCCAGGCTGGGGCGCGAGCGCGCCGACATCACGGCCGAACTGGCAGGCGCCTACAAGCCCGAACTGGGCGTGGAGAAGCTGCAGCGCCGCTTCAGCTATGCCAACAAGGCCTGGACCGTGCGCGACACGCTGGTTGCCAGCAAGCCGGTGGCGCTGACCGCGCAGGTGCACGGCGACCGCGCCATCCGCAAATCGGGCGAGCATGGCTTCGTGGTCGAGGGCGAGCCAAGCTCGCTCAAGGTGCAGGCCCAGGCTGCCGCGCTGAAGGCCGACATCGTGCCGGGCGTGGTGATCGCGGCCGGGCCTCCGGGCCATGTGGACCAGGGGCCGCGCGAAGAACGGGGCATGGTGCTGCGCCTGTCGCTCCCTGCCAGCAAACGGGCCAGCCTGACCACCCGGCTGTCGTTCTGAAAGGTGGGCATGCGCGTACCCGACGTTATCACCGTGGGCGAAGCAATGACCCTGCTGATCGCCCGCGAGCCCGGCCCGCTGGAGACAGTGCGCGAGTTCGAACGCGCCACGGCGGGGGCCGAACTGAATGTGGCGGTCGGCCTCTCCCGGCTGGGCTTTCGAGTCGGCTACATCAGCCGCCTGGGTGCGGACAGCCTGGGCCGCAACCTGCGCCACTTCATGGAAGCGGAAGGGCTGGACCTGCGCTGGCTCCGGACCGACGAACATTATCCGACCGGCTTCATGCTCAAGCAGATGGTCAGCGACGGCAGCGATCCGCAGGTCGAGTACTTCCGGCGCGGCTCGGCGGCCAGCCACCTGTCGCCGGCCGACCTGCCGGCGGCGGACAGCGAGGCTCGCCAGGCCCGGCTGGTCCACCTGACCGGCATCTCGCCGGCGCTGTCCTCCAGTTGCCGTGAACTGGTGTTTGCGCTGGCGCGGCAGGCGCGCGCGGAAGGCCGCATCGTCAGCTTCGACCCCAACCTGCGGCCACGCCTGTGGCCCTCGCAGGCGGTGATGATCGAAACCCTGGAGGCGCTGGCCGCACACGCGGACCTGGTGATGCCCGGCTTGTCGGAAGGCCGTCTGCTGACCGGCCGCGAACACCCGGACGACATCGCCCGGTTCTACCTGGCGCGCGGCGCGCGCATGGTGGTAATCAAGCTGGGACCGGAAGGCGCCTACGTCGCCACCGATGGCTACACCGGCCTCGTGCCCGGCATGCCGGTGCAAAACGTGGTGGACACCGTGGGCGCCGGCGACGGCTTTGCGGTGGGTGTCATCAGCGGCCTGCTCGACGGGCTGCCAATCGAGGCGGCAGCGGCCCGCGGCAACGCGATCGGCGCGCGGGTGGTGCAGTTCCGCGGCGATTGCGACGGCCTGCCCACCAGGCGGCAGCTGGGCCTGTAGCAACTACAAGAATCAAGAACAGATGGAGACCAGGCATGAATACAAACACGATCAAGGGCCTGAGATGGCTGGTGATCACGCTCGTGGCCATTGCCACGATCATCAACTACATCGACCGCTCCGCCCTGGCCGTCATGTGGCCCGGCATCGCGTCGGACCTGGGCATGGACAAGCGCGACTACGCCAACATCCTGTCGGTATTCCTGGTCGGTTACGCGGTCGGCCAGTCGCTGTTCGGCAAACTGTTTGACGCGCTGGGCACGCGTATCGGCTTCCTGCTGTCGATTCTGCTCTGGTCCGGCGCCATCGCCCTGCACTTCATGGCGCGCTCGGCGATGTCGTTCGGCTTCTTCCGCGTGCTGCTGGGCGTGGGCGAAGCGGGCAACTGGCCCGGCGCCACCAAGGCCATCGCCGAATGGTTCCCCGTGCGCGAACGGGCGCTGGGACAAGGCATCTTCGGAGCCGGCGCCTCGCTCGGTTCCGTCATCGCGCCGCCGCTGGTCGCTGCCCTGTATGCCTGGGTAGGCTGGAAGAGTACCTTCCTCCTGACCGGCGCGCTGGGCTTCATCTGGATCGTGCCCTGGCTGATCCTGTACAAATCCGGCCCCGGCGCCCATCCGTGGATCAGTGCGGAAGAACGCGCCTACATCCTGGATGGGCAGCGCGCCGCCACGCCGCAGGCCGCCCGCCAACACGACTACGTGCCGACGCTGGGCCAGCTGCTGCGCCACCGCCAGAGCTGGGGCGTGATCGCCGCGCGCTTCTTCATCGATCCCGTGTGGTGGCTGTTCGTCAGCTGGCTGCCCTTGTACCTGAACGAACGCTTCCACTTCGACGTCAAGCAGATCGGCATGTTCGGCTGGGTGCCGTATGTCGGCGCCGCGTTGGGCGCCCTGCTGGGGGGCTGGGTGTGCGGGCGCCTGCTCGAGCGCGGCTGGTCCGTCAACCGTGCGCGCAAGCTGGTGATTGCCTCGGGCCTCTTCATCATGCTGCCCGCCCTGCTGCTGAGCGCCGCCGCAGAGACGCCCCTGCTGGCCGTGCTGTCGATCGGCGTAATCCTGTTCGGCTTCCAGGCCGCGATCACCAACATCCAGACTTTGCCAAGCGATTTCTTCTCCGGGAAAACCGTCGGCACGCTGGCCGGTTTGAGCGGCACGTCGGCGGTCCTGGGCGTCATCATCTGCATGCAGCTGGTGCCGGAGCTGACCGCGGGCGGCAACTACACGCCGTTTTTCGTGCTGGGAGCGCTGCTGCTGCCCCTGGTTTTCATATCGCTCTGGCTGGGCGGCACTGTCGCCCGCGTCCAGGCACCTTGAGGAGCCAAGAATGAAGAGGACCTTCACCACCGCCCTGCTGCTGGCCATTGCATTGGCCGTCGGCCCCACGTACGCGCAAGTCCCGTCCAGGCTCAGCGCCTCGGAAGCCTTCGAAAAGCAGGACAACGGCGTGTTCCTGAAAAAGCACGCCAGCTTCCTCGAGCGCGGCAAGAGCCCGGTCGGCCTGCTGTTCATCGGCGACTCCATCACCGAGCGCTGGCGCGTCGCGCCGCACATCTGGGACCACTATTACGGCAAGTACCAGCCAGCCAATTTCGGCATCGGCGGCGACCGCACGCAAAACGTGATCTGGCAGATCGAACACGGCGAGCTCGATGGCCTGTCGCCCAAGGTCACGGTACTGATGCTGGGAACGAACAACAGTCTCGATTACACGGCCGACGAAATCGCCGCCGCCGACCGCAAGATCGTCGGCATGATCCGCGCCAGGCTGCCGGACACGAAGATCCTCATCCTTGGCGTCTTCCCGCGCGGCCCACGCAATGCCAAGGGAGGCCCGATCACGCCGGAGGCGGTCGAAGAGGCGGCCAAGCGCATGAAGACCATCGCGGCAGTCAACCAGCAGCTGGCCAGCCTGGACGACGGCAGGACTATTCGCTACCTCGACATCACACCGGTCTTCCTGGGCCAGGATGGACGCATCCCGAACTCCATCATGCCGGACCAGCTGCATCCGGGTCCCGCAGGCTACCAGCTGTGGGCCGACGCCATGCAGCCGCTGCTTGAAAGCATGCTCAAATGAAGGCGGTCGCCTGCGCGCTCCTGTCCTGCGCAGTGAGCGCTGCCGCGCAGGATTACACCCCGCAGTCCACGCTGGAACGCCTGTTTGACCTGGAAGGCAAGCCACCCTACCGCGCGCCGGGCACACTGGTATTTAGCGCGCTCGAGTCGAAATACGACTCCGGTCACGGGCACGGCTACCGCAACGAACTGAAGATCGCCGACCGCCTGCGCCACAGCGCCGCCCAAACGCGCGAACACTTCTCTGCCCGCGTCACGCCATCGCTGCCGGACGGCGCCAAGTCCATCGTCGCCCAGTACCACGCAGTGGGTCTGGACACCATCCTGAAAGTCTATGTGCAAGACACGGCCGAGCGCAAAGGCCTGGATGGAAAGGCCAACAACGGCGTGTTCGACATCATCGCGCGCATCACAGGCGCCGCTGGCAAGGAGACGGCGACCGCGCTGGGCACGGTCCGTTCGGGCGAAAGCTTCGATATCGACATTGCACTGAACGCCGGCCAGGCGCAGGTCAGCGTCACCACGGCGGCAGACGGCACCCGGCAGACCGAGCCCACGCAAGTGAAGCAGGACAGCCGCGCCATCTACTTCAAGTTCGGCGACTACCTGCAGGCGCTGGACCCCGCCACGCAAGCCCATACCATCGAGGCGGCCAGATGGGACCAGTACTACCAGCAGCAGCACATCACGGCCGAGCACATCACCTTCAGCCACACCGTCTTCGAACGCAGGGAACAACCATGAACACGACCGTATCGCGCGAAACGCTGACGGCCCTGGCGACGATCGCCACGTCCACCCTCACCACCCTGCTGTACAAGCGCGGCTTGCGCAACGTCTTCGTGCAGGGCGCGCGTCCGCTCAGGACCGGCCAGCGCATGGTCGGCCCGGCCTACACGCTGCGCTACATCCCCGCGCGCGAGGACCTGGACGGTGTGGATGCCTTCCTCGACCCGCGCCATCCGCAGCGCGTGGCGGTGGAGGAAATTCCGGAAGGCGCCGTGCTGGTGATGGACTGCCGGGGCGACACGACGGTGGCGTCGGCCGGCAGCATCCTCGCCACCCGCATGCAGGTGCGCGGCGTGGCCGGCATCGTCACCGACGGCGGCCTGCGCGACGCGACCAGCATCGCCGCCCTGGAGATACCCGCATGGTGCTCCGGCCCCTCCGCGCCGACCAACCTCATACGCCACCATGCGCTTGACATCAATGCGCCGATCGGCTGCGGCGGCGTACCCATCTATCCCGGCGATATCATGGTCGGCGACGATGACGGCGTGGTCTGCATTCCGGCCCACCTGGCGGCCGACATCGCGCGCGACGCCGTCGAGATGAACCGCTACGAGGAGTTCGTGCTCGAGCGCGTGAGAAGCGGGGCCAGCGTCATCGGGCTCTATCCCCTCACCACGGAGGAAAACCGCGCGCTGTACGAGGACTGGCTCAGGCAGGCATCCTGAGGCGCAAGGACAGCTCGCCAGGATTGCGTGCCAACGCCTGGCTTGTGTAAGATCGGCCCACCATGAGCAACCAGGCCGACAATCCCTGCCTGTCGTGCGGCGCCTGCTGCATGACCTACCGCGTCTCGTTCTACTGGGCCGAAGCGGACGAGCGCGGCCTGCCCTCGTCCATGGTCGAACACGTCACCCCGCACATCTCGTGCATGGCCGGCACCAACGCCAGCAGCCCGCGCTGCGTTGCGCTGGGCGCCGGCACTGGGGGCCCGATGGCCTGCGGCGTGTACCAACAGCGGCCGGGCCCGTGCCGCGAGGTGCAGCCGGGTGACGACAAATGCCAGCGGGCCCGCGCCCGCCACGGCCTGGCGCCCCTGGACGGCGCGATTTAACACCGAGCTTACAAAGTCGGCCGCGCCACCGCATATTTGTTGTGCCGTCGCCGCATCGAATGCTTGAGCTGTGCCCGAAAACTGGTACAGTCGCAGGATTCACGACGGAGCATCCATGCCGAAAAACCTGAGTATCAAGAATAAGCTGACCTTTGGCCTGGGCGCGATGGTCGCCAGCATTCTCTTCCTCCTGGCGCTCGCGCTGCACAACTTCCGCAGCCTGTCCGAAGCCGACGACTGGAACCGCCACACGCTCGAAGTGCTGCTCGAAGCGAACCACGTCGCCACCTCCGTACTGCAGGTACAGACCTCCACCCGCGGCTTCCTGCTCACCAGCGACGAAAGCCTGGTCGAGCCGATCACGGCGGAATACCGCAAGGCGATCGACCACCTGTCCCGCGCCATTGCCCTCACCGCCGATAACCCGGGCCAGCAGGCGCGCCTGAAGCAGCTGCAGCCGGTGCTGGACAAATGGATGGACGACGCCATCCTGCCGCAGATCGAGCGCACCCGCTCCGCGGCCAAGGCCGGCCGCTTGCCGGACGCCTCCGGCACCTACAACGCGGTGCTGTCCGGCGCGCGCACGGTCGCCTCGTTACGCGAAATCATCCGCCAGGTCGAGACCGAGGAGCAGCGCCTGATGGCGATCCGCACCCGCAACGCAGAGGAAGTCGAAGCGCAGATGGCGCTGTCCCTGTGGCTCGGCGGCGCCGTGACGATCGTGCTCGCCGTGCTGATCGCATGGGGCCTGCTGCGCGCCCTCGCCCTGCCGCTGCAGCGCCTGACCAGCGCCGCGCGCGAAATCGCCGCCGGCAACCAGGCGGCGCGCGCCGAGGTGAGCTCCAACGACGAACTGGGCCAGGTCGCGCTTGAATTCAACCGCATGGCGCAGGCCATCGAGGACAGCCAGGCCAAGGAACAGGCCAGCACGCGCGAACTGCGCGCCAAGGTCGATGCGCTGCTTGGCGCCGTCTCGCGCGCCGCGTCGGGCGACCTGACCGGGGGCACGGCGATCCGCGGCAGCGACGCCATCGGGCGTTTGGGCGAAGGCCTGGACACCATGTTCAACAACCTGCGCAGCCTGATCAACAATGTGCAGGCCGCCGGCATCCAGGTCACCACCTCGGCTACCCAGATCGCCGCCGCCGCGCGCCAGCAGGAAGCGACCGGCGTCGAACAGGCCCAGACCAGCGTCGAGATCCTGTCCACCACGCGCGAGATCGAGGCCAACACCTCGCAGCTGCTGCGCACGATGGAAGAAGCCACCACCGTGGCCGAATCGACCACCAGCGCCACCGCCGGCGCCCAGGACAACCTGCAGCGCATGGACCAGACCATGCAGAACATGGTGGCGGCAACCGATTCGATCACCGCCAAGCTGGCCGCACTGTCCGAAAAGGCGAACAACATCAACAGCGTGCTCACCACCATCACCAAGGTGGCGGACCAGACCAACATCCTGTCGCTGAACGCCGCGATCGAGGCCGAGCGCGCGGGCGAGGCCGGGCGCGGCTTTGCCGTGGTGGCCACCGAGATCCGGCGCCTGGCCGACCAGACCTCGGTGTCGACCTGGGACATCGAACAGATGCTCAAGGAGATGCAGTCGGCGGTATCGGCCAGCGTCATGGGCATGGACAAGTTCTCGGAGGAGATCCGCCGCAGCGTCGGCGAAGCGCGCCAGGTGGCCCTCCAGCTTGGCTCGGTGATGGAACAGGTGCGCCAGCTCACGCCGCGCTTTGACCTGGTGCTGCAGGGGATGCAATCGCAGGCGGTGGGCGCGCAGCAGATCACCGAAACCATGATGCAGCTGTCGGACGCCACCCAGCAGACGGTCGATTCGCTCAAGGCCACCAGCGAGGCGGTGCACGAGCTGCAATACGCCGCCGGCGAATTGCAGTCGTCGGTCGCGAATTTTTCGGTGAACGCCTGAGCAACCGATGAAGGTACTGGTGTTCCACATTGGCCGCGAGCGCTTCGGGCTGCCCCTGGCGCTGGTGACGCGCGTGCTGCCGGTGGCGCAGCTGGCGCGCCTGCCGCTCGCGCCGGACTACGTGCCGGGCCTGCTGGACCTGCACGGCGAGCCGGTCCCGGTGGTGGACCTGTCGCGCCTTGCCGGCCACACGCCGGACGCGGTGCGCTACGACACGCGCTTCCTGCTGGTCGATTACCCGCCGCCGGGCGGCGCCATGAAAAAGCTGGCGCTCAAGGCTGAATGCGTGTCCGGCGTCGAGGCGCTGGACGAGGCCCGCCTTGCGCCCAGCGGCGTGGCGGCCGCGCCCTTTCTCGGCGTGGTCGCCAGCGGCGAGCGCGGCATGCTGCAACTGGTGGACATCGACGCGCTGCTGCCCGACCACGTGCGCGCCCTGTTGTTCCAGGCCGAGGGAGATGCCGCATGAACGCGCACGACATCCTGCTGCGCGAGACCGGGCTGGACCTGGACGCGGCCACGCTCGAGCGCGCGCTGCGCGAGCGCATGGAATGCCTGGGCATCGCTGGCCGCGCCGAGTACCTGGCACTGCTGGCCGGGCCCGAACTGCACGAGCTTGCCGAGCTGGTGGTGGTCCCGGAATCGTGGATGTTCCGCGACCCGGCCGCGTTCAAGGCCGCGGTGTCGCACGTGACCGCCCAGCTGGCACGCCACCCGGGCCACGTGGCGCGCATCCTGTCCGTCCCCTGCGCCGGCGGCGAGGAGCCGTATTCGATGGCGATGGCGCTGCACGACGCTGGCGTGCCGCCCGCATCCTGGCGCATCGACGCAATCGACCTGTCGGCGGCCTCGGTTGCCCGGGCCCGCGCCGGCCACTACACGCGCAACGCTTTCCGCGGCGCCGGCCTTGGCTTCCGGGACCGCCACTTCAGCCAGGACGGCGGCGGCTACCTGCTGCGCGAGGATATCCGCGCCCATGTCCACATCAGCCAGGGCAATTTGTTCGCGCTGGACATGGCGGCCAACGCCGGGCGCTACGACGTCGTGTTCTGCCGCAACCTGCTGATCTACTTCGACGACGCCGGCATTGCCCGCGCTGCCAATATCCTGGGCCGGCTGCTGTCGCATGCCGGCATGCTGCTTGCCGGCCCGGCGGAAGCACCGGTGCTGTGCCGGCACGGTTTTGCGCAATTGCCGCTGGCGGGCGCGTTCGCGCTGCACAAACAGGGCTGCCCGCCCGCGATTGCGGCGGCGGCCCGTCCCAGGCAGGGCTTGCGGACCATCGCGCCGGTTCCGCTCAAGGCTGCGCCGCGCCCCGCGGCGCCGCCCCTGCCCGCAGCCGCTCCCGCGACCCCAGAGCTGCTCGCGCTCGCGCGCCGGCAGGCCGACGGCGGCCAGCTGCGCGAGGCCGCCGCCACGTGCCAGGCCTTGATCGCGCGCGCCCCGGACGAGCCGGACGCGCACTTCATCCTTGGCCTGGTGAGCCAGTGCCAGCGCGATGCGCGCAGCGCCGAGCGCCACTTGCGCCAATGCCTGTATCTGGCCCCGCGCCATTACGATGCGCTGTGCGCGCTTGCGCTGTTGGCCGAGGAGGCGGGCGAGCCGGCGCAGGCGGCCATCTACCGCCAGCGCGCGGCGCGCTCGCATGCTGGCGCTGACGGGAGCCGGGCAGCATGAACGGCGCCGCCTACCCCGAACACGGCTGCTGGAACCGCGTGGGCGTCGCGGGCGACCGCAGCTGCCCCGAACTGGCGCATCACGCCCACTGCCGCAACTGCCCCGCGTATGCCGAGGCGGCCCAGCGCACCATGCAGCTGCCGGTGGAACCGAGCTACCGCGCGTTCTGGGCCGAACAGCTGCGCCGGCCGCCGGCCCAGGCGCAGAGCGGCAACGCCAGCGCGATCGTGCTGCGCATCGGCCACGAATGGCTCGCCCTGCCTTCGGCCATGGTGCTGTCGGTGGCGCCGCTCGCGCCCGCCCACCGGCTGCCGCACCGCAGCGCCGCCGCTCTGCTGGGCGTGGCCAATGTCGGAGGACGCCTGCTGCCGGCGCTCTCGCTTGCCCCCCTGCTGGGCATCGACGGCGCCACTGCCCCGGAAATTTGCGGCCGCCACGTGTTCGCGCGCTTGCTGATCGTCGATGCGAACGGCCAGGCTTGCGCCGTGCCGGTGGACGAACTGCATGGCATGGTGCGTTACGCCAGCGCGCAACTGGCCGCGCCGGCGGCCACGGTCGAGCGCCCGAGGCCCGCGCACCTGGACGGGGTGCTGGCGTACGATGGCTTGCAGGTGGGCGTACTCAATGGCGAGCAGGTCGCCGCACGCTTGTGGGGGCTGCTGAAATGAGCCCGGACCAGGACCTGAGCGCCTTTTCGCTGTTCGACCTGTTCCGGATGGAGGCCGAGGCCCAGGCCCGCGCGCTCACCGACGGGCTGCTTGCGCTCGAACGCGGCGCGGGTCCCGGCGCGCTCGAACCGCTGATGCGCGCGGCCCATTCGATCAAGGGCGCCGCCGCAATCGTCGGGCTCGATCCGGCCGTGCAACTGGCGCATGCGATGGAAGACGCGCTGCTCGCGTTGAGCCACCAGCAAGTCGTGCCGTCCGGCCGCATCGACGCGCTGCTGGCCGGCGTGGACTTGCTGCTTGGCCTGGCCCAGGTGGACGAAGCCCAGGCGCAGGACTGGCTGGCGGCCAACGAGACCGCGATCGAGCACGCCATCGGCGCGATCGCGCGCGGCGAGACACCCGGCGCCGCCCCGGTCCCAGGCACGGCGCCTGCCGCCCCCCTGCCCCCGGCGCCGCCGGCGCCCGCCGACACGGCCGACGAGCTGCTGGCCCTGGCCAGCCAAAGCCGCCTGCAGGCGCGCCAGCTGCAGCCCTGGATCGATTCGCTGCATCGCTACAAGCGCAGCCAGGCCGGGATGCTGGCCCTGATCGAACAGCTGCATGAAGCCGCGGCCGCCCACGGCGATCCCCGGCTGCTCGCGCTGTCCTCGGCCGCGCTGACCCAGGCGCAGCCGCTCAAGGGCGTCCTGCTGCGCCACATCGCCGAGGCCGAGCAGTACGAGCGCAACGCCAGCGCCGTGTCCACCCGCCTGGTGGACGAGGTGCTGGCGTTGCGCATGTGCCACTTCGGCGACGGCACCCGCGCGTTTGCGCGGCTGGTGCGCGACCTTGCGCGCAGCCTTGGCAAAGAGGCGCGGCTCGAGATCACCGGCGACACCACGCTGGTCGACCGCACCGTCCTGCCCCGCATCGAGAACGCGCTCAACCAGGTGCTGCGCAACGCGCTCGACCACGGGCTGGAATTGCCTGACGAGCGCATGGCGGCCGGCAAGCCGCCCGAAGGCGTGATCCGCATCGATGCGCGTCATCGCGGCGGCATGCTCGTGATCTCGATCGCGGACGACGGCCGCGGGGTGGACCCGGAACGCATCCGCGCCGCCGCCGTGCGCCACCAGCGCGCCACGCCCGCCATCGCCGTCGCGCTGTCGGATGCCGAGCTGATGGAGTTCCTGTTCCTGCCCGGCTTCAGCCTGAAGGAAAGCGCGAACGAACTGTCCGGCCGCGGCGTGGGCCTGGACGTGGTGCACGAGCTGGCGGTCGCGCTCAACGGGTCGCTGCGCGCGCAGTCGCAGCCGGGCCAGGGCTTCGGCCTCGTGCTCACGCTGCCGCTCACGCAGTCGATCGTGCGCGCACTCATCGTCGAGGTGCAGGGTGAACCCTACGCGCTGCCGATCGCGCGCGTCGAGCGCGTGCTCAAGCTGCCGCAGGCGGCGCTGTCCACGCTCGGCGGCAACCAGTTCTTCGAACTCGACGGCCAGCACGTGGGCGTGGTGGCGGCAGCCCAGGTGCTGGCGCTCGGCGCGCCCGAGCCGGCGGACGAGCTCGCGCTGGTGGTCATCGGCACCGGCCGCGAACGCTACGCGCTGGCGGTGGACGCGATCCTGGGCGAGCAGAGCCTCACCGCCCAGCCGCTCGAACCGGTCTTCGGCACCCTGCGCGACATCGCCGCCGGCGCGCTGCTCGACGACGGCGCCCCGGTGCTGATCCTCGACCTGCCCTCGCTGCTGGTCTCGATCGGCAAGCTGCTGTCCGAAGGGGCGCTGCAGCGCGTGGAGCAGCCGCGCGGGAACAAGGCCGGGGTGCGACGCATCCTGGTGGTGGACGATTCGCTCACCGTGCGCGAAATGGAGCGCAAACTGCTCGCGGCGCGCGGCTACCACGTGGACGTGGCGCTGGACGGCATGGACGGCTGGAACATGCTGCGCAGCGCCGACTACGACCTGCTGGTGAGCGACATCGACATGCCGCGCATGGACGGCATCGAACTGGTCACGCTGGTGCGCGCCGACCCGCGCCTGCAGCGCATGCCGGTGATGATCGTCTCGTACAAGGACCGTCCCGAGGACCGCGCGCGCGGCCTGCAGGCCGGAGCCGACTACTATCTGGCCAAGGGCAGCTTCCACGACAGCGCCCTGCTCGACGCCGTGTCCGACCTGATCGGCCCGCCCTGGCGATGAGGATCGCCATCGCCAACGATTCGCGCGCCTCGGCCGAGGCGCTGCGCCGGGTGATCGCCGCCGGAACCGGCCACGAGATAACGTGGATCGCGCGCGACGGCAACGAGGCGCTGCGCCTGTGCCTCGAGGACCGCCCCGACCTGCTGCTGATGGACCTGTTCATGCCGGGCCTGGACGGCATCGAGGCGACGCGCGCAATCATGCGCCGCGCGCCGTGCGCCATCCTGGTCGTGACCGCCGACCCCAAGGACCACGTGGGCCAGGTGTTCCGCGCGCTCGGCGCGGGCGCGCTCGGCGTGACCGCCACGCCAGTGCTGCCGGGGCGCGCGGACGGCGCCGAGCTGCTCGACAGGATCCGCACCATCGGCAAGCTGATCGGGAAGCCCTCGCGCCAGGCGCTGCTGCCGGAAACGGCCAACGGCGTGCGCCGGCTGGTGGCGATCGGCGCCTCCACCGGCGGCCCGCTGGCGATCAGCACCCTGCTCGGCCAATGGCAGGCGCCGGCGGACGTGGCGGTGGTCGTGGTGCAGCACATCGACGCCGCGTTCGCCGGCCAGTTCGTCCACTGGCTCGGCAACCAGCTGGCGATGAAGGTGCGCGCCGCCGAGGAAGGCGACCTGCTGGCCGGCGGCCAGGTGCTGGTCGCGCGCACCAACGACCACCTGCTGCTGTCGCCCGAGCTGCGCCTGCGCTACCACGTCGAACCGCGCGACCTGGTGTACCGGCCGTCGGTGGACGTGTTCTTCGACTCCGTGGCGCAGCACTGGCCGCACGAGGCCATGGCTTTTCTCCTGACCGGCATCGGCCGCGATGGCGCCGCCGGCCTGCTCGCGCTGCGCCGCGCCGGCAAGCACACCATCGCGCAGGACCAGGCCACGAGCGCGGTGTACGGCATGCCGCGCGCCGCCGCCGAACTGGGCGCAGCCGCCCAGATCCTGCCGGTCGGGCACATGAACAGCCTGTTGCAGGCTACAATGCCCGGCCCAGCCTGAAACGATGCGCACCCGCGATACCGTAATGATCGACGCCACCCCACCACAACCCCACGAGCAAGCCGCCAAGGTGCGGGTGCTGCTGGTCGACGACCAGCTCATCATCGTCGAGGCGCTGCGCCGCATGCTCGCCGGCCAGCCCGACATCGAGTTTCACTACGTGACCGACGGCGCCAGGGCGCACGCCACCGCGCGCGAGGTGGCGCCCACCGTGATCCTGCAGGACCTGGTGGTGCCCGGCACCGACGGCTTCGACGTGATCCGTGCCTACCGCGAGGACCCCGTGCTGCGCCATGTCCCGGTGATCGTGCTGTCCGCGCGCGAGGACGCCAAGCTCAAGGCCCACGGGTTCGCGGTCGGCGCCAACGACTACCTGGTCAAGCTGCCCGACCGGATCGAGCTGCTGGCGCGCCTGCGCTACCACTCGGCCGGCTACGTCAGCCGGCTGGAGCGCAACGACGCCTTCCGCCGCCTGGCCGAAAGCCAGGCCGAACTGGAGCGCGCCAACGCGGCGCTGCGCAAGCTGGCCGCGCTGGACGGCCTGACCGGCATCGCCAACCGCCGCCGCTTCGACGAGACCATCGCGGCCGAGTGGCAGCGCGCGCTGCGCAGCAAGATGCCGCTGTCGCTGCTGCTGTGCGACATCGACAACTTCAAGCTGTACAACGACGCGCTGGGCCACCCGGCGGGCGACCTGTGCCTGCAACAGACGGCGGGCGCGCTGGTGGGCTGCCTGAAGCGCCCGGCCGACCTGGCTGCACGTTACGGCGGCGAAGAATTCGCCGTGCTGCTGCCGGACACGAACATCGACGGCGCCGCCCGCCTTGCCGAGAGCTGCCGCGCGCGTGTCGAGCGGCTGGGGCTCGACCATCCGGGGGCAGAGTGCGGCATGGTCACGCTGTCGATCGGCGTGGCCAGCATGGTGCCCGCCAGCGACAGCACCCCCGCCGAGCTGCTCGCCAACGCCGACAAGGCGCTGTATGCGGCCAAGGCGCGTGGCCGCAACCGCGTGATCGCCGCCGCGCACTGACGGCGCCGGCCAGAACGACAACGACAACGAGAGACACCCATGCACAAACCATTCATCCGCGCCGCCTGCTACGCGCTGGGCGCATCGCTGGCCCTCGCCGTCCCCGCCGCGCAGGCCCAGGCCGCCGACCCGGTCCACGTCCTGGTCAGCCAGCTGGACCTGGAACAGTACAAGGCCACGATCAAGGGGCTGACCCGGTTCGGCGACCGCCGCCAGGGCACGCAGCGCAACCGCGATGCGCTCGACTGGATCGAGGCGCAGCTCAAGTCCTACGGCTGCGCCAACATCGAACGGCTGGCCTACGACTTCACGCAACCGGCGCCGCGCCCGGCCAACGCCGCGCCGCGTCCGCAGCCGGAGGGTGGCCGTGGCGGCCCGGCCGGCCAGGGCGGCAGCACGCTGTTCGGCAACCGCGCGCCGACGGGCGTCAACAATGATCCCATGCTGCAGGCGGACGAACGCATCCGCGCGCTCGACGCGGAACCGGCGCCGGCCGGCACATCGAAGCGCCACGACATCTACTGCACCAAGGTTGGCAAGACGCACCCGGAAGAGATGTACATCGTCAGCGCGCACATGGATGGCATGGGCTTTGGCGAGGCGGCCAACGACGACGGCTCGGGCACCGCGCTGGTGATGGAACTGGCGCGCATTTTCAGCGCCGCCGGCGTGGAGACCGAGCGCTCGATCCGCTTCGCGCTGTGGAATAACGAAGAGACGGGCCTGAACGGCTCGCGCGCCTACGTGGAACAGCGCCGCGACTTGCAGGGCCTGGAATCGCCCAAGGGTTCGGGCAAGTATCCGGAACCAAAATGGCTGGGCCTGATCCAGCACGACATGATGTTGTGGGACCACGGCATGCCGGTGCCCAAGCGCGACCCGCAAGGCCGCCCGGTGCTCGATGCGAAGGGCCAGCCTGTGTTCGAGTCGCCGAAAGAGCAGCGGCTGGAGGCGGACGTGAACATCGAGTTCCAGTCCAACTCGAAGCTGGCCGATGGGTCGGCGAAGCTGGCGTGGTTCTTCCATGCCGCCAACGGCAAGTACGCGACCAATTACCCGGCCGTGGTGGGACCGCACATGACCAACACCGACTCCACTCCGTTCATGGACCTGGTGCCGTCAATTTCGCTGCGCGAGAACGAGCGCGGCATGCACATCGGCGCCGGCTGGGACCCGAACTGGCACCAGCCGAGCGACGTGTTCACCACGTACTCGGACAAGGACTTTCTGCTCGGCCTGAACGCGGCGCAGACGACGCTGGCGGCCGTGGCCCAGCTGGCCGGGGCCAAGGTCAGCAAATAGACTACGTCGTTCCGGCGAGCGCCGGGACGACGGCATGAATCAAAGATTGCGCAGGTCCGCCACCGGCTTGCTGCCAAAGCTGGCCGACAGCAGGTAATCGACGACGCCACGCGCGCACTCTTGCGGCGACGTGAGCTGTCCGGCCGCCTTCAGCTGCACGAACCGCTCGCGCATCGGGAAGTTGGCTTCGGGCGTGGCGCGGATCTCGGCCTGCATGCCGGTGTCGATCACGCCCGGCGCCAGGCTGCACATGCGCACGCTGCTGTCGCCATCGAGCTCGGTGGCTTGCGCATGCATGTCCAGCGCGGCCTTGGTCGCGCAGTACACGCTCCAGCCGGGATAGGCGTTGCGCCCCGCTCCGCTCGAGATGTGCACGATCCGCTTCTCGACACCCGCGGCGGCGCGCACCACGGCAGCTGCCAGCGCCATTGGCGCGGCCACGTTCAGCGACACCGCGCGCATCACCGCCTGCGGGTCCTGCCCGGAGAGCGGCCCGACCGGGCTGACCACACCGGCGTTGTTGACCAGCAGCGCAGTGCCGCAGCCCTGCAGGTAGGCCTGCAACGCATTGGACGACAGCCACGCGCCCAGCGCATCGGCGTCGGCCAGGTCGAACAGCATTTGCTCCAGCAGGTCGGGGAAATCGGCAGCCAGCGCATCCGAGCGCCCGCGCGCGATCCCGAGCACGGGCACGCCGCGCCCGAGCAGCTCGCGCGCGATCGCCGCGCCCAGCCCCTTGGTGTGTCCGGTGACAATCGCTTTCACGCCCTCTTCTCCTCTAGACGAAGACCGGTTCCGCTTCGAGCTGCACGCCGTAACGCGCCAGCACATCGGCCTGGATCGCGCGCGCCAGCCGCACCACGTCGTCCCCGGTCGCCCCGCCGTTGTTGACCAGCACCAGCGCCTGCTTCGGATAAACGCCGGCCGCCCCCATGTTCCTGCCCTTCCACCCGCACTGGTCGATCAGCCAGCCGGCGGCCAGTTTTTCGCTGCCGTCCGGCTGCCGGTGGTGGACCAGGTTCGGGAACGCCTGCAGCAGCCGTTCGCACTGCGCGCCCGGCACCACCGGGTTCTTGAAGAAGCTGCCCGCGTTGCCGATCACGGCCGGATCGGGCAGCTTGCGGCGGCGGATCGCGATCACCGCGTCGGCCACCTGGCGCGGGCTCGGCGCCGCGATGCCGGCCAGTTCGTTGGCCAGCTCGGCGTATTTCACGTTCGGCTGCCACGCCGTGGGCAGCGCAAAGGTGACGTCCAGCACGATCAGTCCCGCCCCTTCCGCATGCTTGAACACGCTGTCGCGGTAGCCGAAACGGCAGTCGGCCGCGCGCAGGGTGCGCGTTTGCCCGCTTGCGGTGTCGAACACCGTCAGCGCATGGAACAGGTCCTTGATTTCCGCGCCATACGCACCAATGTTCTGTATTGGCGCCGCGCCCACCGTGCCCGGGATCAGCGACAGGTTCTCGAGCCCGCCCAGGCCCTGCGCCAGCGTCCACTGGACGAAATCATGCCAGTTTTCGCCGGCGGCGGCGCGCACCAGGGTGCAGCCGTCTTCCTCGCCGGCAATCTCGCGGCCGCTGAGGGCCATGTGCAGCACCAGGCCGTCGAAGTCGCGGGTGAACAGCAGGTTGCTGCCGCCGCCGAGCACCAGCCGCGGCAGCGCGGCAAGGTCTGGATCGGCCAGCGCGGCGGCCAGTTGCGGCACCTCGGTCACCCGCAGGTAACGCCGGGCGCGCGCGGCAATGCCGAAGGTGTTCAGGGAAGCGAGCGAAAAGTCGGATGCAATGGGAAGGTCTGGCATGGAATTCGGGATGAAGCGACCGCAAGTGCATCCGATTATAGTGGCAAAAGCGTGCCCGTCCGGCAAAAAAGCCAGCCGCGTTCAAGGCTTGGCGGCGGGTTGTCCGTTAGAATATCGCCATTCATAAATTTGCAAGAGGATTCCCACCATGCCATCTTTTGATGTCGTTTGCGAAGCAAACATGGTCGAAGTGAAGAACGCGGTCGAGCAGACGGACAAGGAAATCACCACCCGCTTCGACCTGAAGGGCACCGGCGCCAGGATCGAGCAGAAGGACCGCGAGCTGACCGTCACCGGCGACTCCGAATTCCAGCTCGGCCAGGTCAAGGACATTCTGGTCAACAAAATGACCAAGCGTAAGGTCGACGTGCGCTTCCTGGACGAAGGCAAGGTCGAGAAGATCGGCGGCGACAAGGTCAAGCAGGTGATCAAGGTGCGTAACGGTATCGAAACCGAGGACGCCAAGAAGATCACCAAGCTGATCAAGGAAAGCAAGATGAAGGTGCAGGCCAGCATCCAGGGCGAATCGGTGCGGGTCTCGGGCGCCAAGCGCGACGACCTGCAGGCCGCGATTGCCATGCTGCGCAAGGATGTGACCGACCTGCCGCTGGAATTCAACAACTTCCGCGATTAGCGATTAAAAGAACGGTCGTTCGCTCAAAACCCTGTCGTTAAAGGGTCACGGCCGCGTTTTGCCCTCTTGCCTTGGGGTAGAATGATGGCCGCGTAAATTTCACCGGCGGGACCTCAAGGACCAAGGGGCAGTTAAGGATAGCAATGAAACGTGTTGATGATTTTCGCCTGCGTTTGGGCAACAAGGAATATGTGCCCATCATGATCGGCGGAATGGGCGTGGACATCTCGACCTCGGAACTGGCGCTGGAAGCGGCGCGCCTGGGCGGTATCGGCCACATTTCCGATGCCATGGTGCCGGACGTGTCGGACCGCAAGTTCGACACCACCTTCGTCAAGGACAAGACCAAGCTCTACAAGTTCAACATCAACAACATGGACAAATCGGTGGTCCAGTTCGACCTGGACCGCCTGGCCGAGGCCACGCGCCTGCACGTGGGCGCGACCATGGAAGCGAAGAAAGGCGACGGCCTGATCTTCGTGAACTGCATGGAAAAGCTGACCATGAACGCACCCAAGGAGACGCTGCGCACGCGCCTGGCCTCCGCGCTGGACGCGGGCATCGACGGCATCACCATGTCGGCCGGCCTGCACCTGGGTTCGTTCGAGCTGATCAAGGATCACCCGCGCTTCCGTGACGCCCAGCTGGGCATCATCGTGTCGTCGGTGCGCGCGCTGCAGCTGTTCCTGAAGAAGGTCGCGCGCCTGAACCGCCTGCCCGACTTCGTGATCGTCGAAGGCCCGCTCGCTGGCGGCCACCTGGGCTTCGGCATGGACTGGGCCCAGTACGACCTGCACACCATCATGGACGAGATCCATGCTTTCCTTGCCAAGGAAGAGCTGTCGATTCCGCTGATCGCAGCGGGCGGCATCTTCACCGGCACCGATGCCGTGGGCTTCCTGGAAAAAGGCGCCGGCGGCGTGCAGGTGGCCACCCGCTTCACCGTCACCCACGAGTGCGGCCTGCCGTACAACGTCAAGCAGGAGTACTTCAAGGCCAGCGAGGAAGACATCATCGTCAACGGCGTGTCGCCGACCGGCTACCCGATGCGCATGCTGCGCCAGACGCCGGCGATCGGCTCGGGCATCCGCCCCGGCTGCGAGTCGTACGGTTACCTGCTGGACGCGACCGGCAACTGCGCCTACATCAACTCGTACAACCGCGAGGTGCTGGCGCATCCGGGCGAGAAGAACATCTCGGTGATGGACAAGACCTGCCTGTGCACGCACATGCGCAACTTCAACTGCTGGACCTGCGGCTCGACCACCTACCGCCTGAAGGACACGACCCACAAGCTGGCCGACGGCAGCTACCAGGTCTTGTCGGCAGAGCACGTGTTCAAGGACTACCAGTTCAGCATCAACAACGAGGTCGCCCTGCCCCCGCGCGAAGACGCCGCGGCGGCCTGAGCCCGCTGCCCCTGACGACATGGCCACGCTTGCGTGGCCATTTTTTTTGGGCACTGCCGTTCCGCATCAGTAGCTCGGTCTTTTTTACCGGCTTTTCCACAACAGGAGGAACGCCGCGGCAACCCCGGTGTCCAAGTGCAAGCGCGGGCACTTCGCCGGAGGGAGATCGCATGTTCAGCACGGAGCCGAGGGAGCGAACCTCCTTTCTCGTCGACCAGGCCGGGAAAATCGTCAGCTGGAACGCGAACTGCGCGGCATTGTTCGGCCTGGCGGCCAGCCAGGCCATCGGGCAAACCGTGTGCACGCTGCTCGATCCGGCCTCGCGCGGCGAATGGTCCGAGCGTTGGGCGCAGCTGGTCGCGGCGGGCCACCCGGGCGAACTCACGGTCCGCATGCCGGCCTGCGGCGGGCCGGTCAGCCTGAACCTTGCCCCGCAATACGGCGCCGCCGCCGCGTTCGAGGGCTGTGTAGCCAGCGTCACCTCGGTCGGGACGCACGAATCGGAAGCGGAGCGCGTGGCCCGCACGCCGATGAGCACGATTGTGGAGATGTTCCCCGGCACTTTCTACGCCCTCAACCGCGACCGCCGCTTTGTGCTGTGGAACCGCAACCTCGAACGCCTGGCCGAGATGACGCCGGACGAACTGGCCGCAGCCAACGCGCTCGAGTTCTTCGACGTCAAGGAGCGTCCCCGCATTGCCGAAGCAATCCGGCAGGTATTCGATGATGGCAAGGAAATCCAGATCGAGGCCGACCACGTGACCCGCAGCGGCCGCGAGATCCCGATGCTGCTGTGCGGCACGCGGGTGCCCTGCATCGGCGGCGACTACCTGTTCGGCATGGGCCTGGACATCACCGACCAGCGCCAGCAGGAGCAGCAGCTGCGCCTGCGCGAACGGGCGCTGCATGCGGCCAGCAACGGCATCGTCATCACCGGCTGCGAGCGCCGCGACCACCCGATCGAGTACGTCAACCCGGCCTTCGAGCGCATCACCGGCTACAGCGCAGCCGAGGTGATGGGGCGCGACCCGCGCTTCATGGCCGTTCCCGACACGGACAGCAACGAGCGCAACCAGGTGCGCGAAGCGCTCGACGGGCGCCGCGCCGTCAACGTAGTGTTTCGCAACAGGCGCAAGAACGGCGAACTGTTCTGGAACGACCTGAACATCACGCCGGTGACCGACGAAACCGGGCACGTGACCCATTTCATTGGTGTCATGAACGACGTAACGGCCACCAAGCAGCGCACCGCGCACCTGGAGCACGAGGTCAACCACGATCCCCTTACCGGCCTGGCCAACCGCAACCTGCTGTGGGACCGGCTGGAACAGTCGCTGCACCTGGCGCAGCGCCACAAATCGCTGGTGGCCGTGGTGCTGATCGACCTGAACAACTTCAAGAGCGTCAACGACACCTTCGGCCACGAGGCCGGCGACGTGGTGCTCAAGGTCGTCGCCAAGCGCCTGCAGGCCTCGGTGCGCGACAGCGACACGGTGTCGCGCCTGTCCGGCGACGAGTTCGTGCTGGTGCTGGTCAACCAGCCCTCGCTGCGCTACGCCCTGCGCATGATCGAGCGCGTGCGCAGCGCCCTGACGATGCCGGTCTCGTTCAACCGCAAGGAAATTCCCGTCGGCGCCAGCCTGGGGGTGTCGGTGTACCCGCACGACGGCGTCACCGCGGCCGACCTGGTGCGCGCGTCCGACGTGGCGATGTACCACGCCAAGGCCAGCGGCCGCAACGAGGTTGCGTTCTTCTCGGCCGACATGAAATCGACCACCGAGGCCAAGCAGCGCCTGGAACACGGCATGCGCGAGGCGCTCGAGCGCGACGAGCTGTTTCTGGTCTACCAGCCGCGCGTCGATCTGCGCTCGGGCAAGGTGCGCGGCTTCGAGGCGCTGCTGCGCTGGCGCCATCCGGAAAACGGGGTGCTGCTGCCGTCCGCGTTCTTGGCCGAGGCCGAGGAAAGCGGCACCATCGTCCCGATCGGCAACCGCGTGCTGGACCAGGCCTGCGCGTTTCTCGACCGGCTCAAGCAGCTCGGTTATGACGAGTTGCCGCTGTCGGTGAACGTGTCGCAGCGCGAGTACTGCCAGCACGACTTCGTGGCCGGCATCGGCGAGCGGCTGCGGCGCTTCGGGCTGTCGCCGCACAACCTGGAAGTGGAGCTGCGCGAGGAGGCGCTGATCCGCAACCCCGGCCTGGGGCGCGACGTGGCCGCGCAGTTGCGCTCGCTGGGCACGCCGCTGACGGTCGATGCGTTTGGTCACGGCATTTCCGACCTGGCCTTCCTGCAGCAGCTGGACGTGGCGCAGGTCAAGCTGGCACGCTCGACCGTGCATGCGGCGGCGGGTGGCAAGCCGGCCGGCAAGCTGGCCAAGACCCTGATCGACATCGGCCACAACCTGGAGATGGCGGTGATCGGCGAGGCGGTGGAGACGCGCGCGCAGATGGAGTTCCTGGCGTCCAACGGCTGCGACCAGATCCAGGGCACGTGGTTCAGCGAACCGCTGCCGGAAGAGCAGGCCTGCGAGCTATTGAAGACGCGGCAATTTGCGTAGACAGCGCATCGCGGCAGCAGGCCGGGATCCATGCGGAGCGTCAGAAGCCCCGAAACACGGCCTGCCCCATTCTTGTGCCGAGGGCCTGTAAGCTCAGCATGGGGCCCGGCTTTCGCCGGGACGACGCGTAGGTTGGCCGGTCGGTCACCCTTCGCTGGTAATCCGCTGGATCAGCGCCCCCAGCACTTCTTCGGCAATCTCGTTGGACACCTGGCAGGTGCCGGCATTCTCGTGCCCGCCCCCGCCGTATTCAAGCATCAGCGCGCCGATGTTGGTCCGGGACGTGTGGTTCAGGATCGACTTGCCGGTCGCGAACACGGTATTCTGGTTCTTCAGTCCCGACAGCACGTGGATCGAAATGTTCGCCTCGGGGAACAGCGCGTAGATCAGGAAGCGGTTGCCGGCGTAGATGGTTTCCTCCGCGCGCAGGTCGAGCACCACCAGGTTCCTGTGCACGGTGGCGCAGCGGCGAATCTGTTCCTGGCAGCGCGCGTTGTGCTCCATGTACATGTTGCTGCGCTCGCGCACGTCCGGCAACTGCATGATGGCATCGATCGACAGGTGCCTGCAGTGGTCGATCAGGTCCATCATCAACTGATAGTTGGAGATGTGGAAGTTCCTGAACCGCCCCAGCCCGGTGCGCGCGTCCATCAGGAAGTTCAGCAAGTCCCAGCCCTTCGGGTCCAGCACCTCGGCGCGCGTAAATTGGGCCGAGTCGCCCTTGTCCACAGCCGCCATCATCTCCTTCCACGCCGCCGGGAACGCCCTGGCCCCACCGTAGTAGTCGTACACCACGCGCGCGGCCGACGGTGCCGTGGGATCGATCACATGGTTCTGGTGGCGGGCGCTATTGCGTATCGTTTCGGACAGGTGGTGGTCGAACACCAGGTGCGCGCCGGCCACGTACGGCAGGTTGGTCGTGATGTCGCGCGGGCCGATTGCGATTTTCCCGTCCTGCATGTCCTTCGGATGCACAAACAGGATGTCGTCGATCAGGTCCAGGTGCTTGAGCAGGACCGCACAGACCAGCCCGTCAAAATCGCTGCGGGTCACAAGGCGGAATTTGGGGGAAACGGCAGTCATCGGCAAACCCTTTCATCGAAAACGAAGCTGGGGGCTGGCGTGGCCAGGACACGTTTCCCCATCATACCTTGCAAAGTTTCCGTTTTACAGGTTTTGCTCGCCCGTTTGCTCGACAGCAATCCGTCCGTGCATTCCAGACCGTGATTCCTGCAGGCTGTCGCACAAGGCTTGGGTTCCGGGCGCGGCAGGCATACAGTTGCATTGTCCCAACAATTGTTCCAGAACCGGCGAACCCGGCTGGGGCGTGGCGGCAACGGCGGGTTACACTGGCCGGTTGCAAGAACACTATGATACGACGACCTTGAACATGCAAGCACGGCAATCCACACCGCAAACGATTTCGAGCATCCTGTCCTGGCTCTACCGTGCCTTCGACCGCGTCGCGACCTGGGTCAGCCAGCTGTCGTGGTGGAAATTCTTCCTGGTTGCCGCGCTCACGCTGATCGCCGCCGCCATCGTTCAGGAAGAGCTGTTCTCGAGCTCGTCGGACGAGGAAATCGTGCGCACCGAACGCCATCCCGGCAAAAAGGCGCAGCAGCCGAGCATCCTGATCGACGACAGCGGCATCCATTTCAACCCGACCAAGAGCCGCCCCGGCGAGCCGGAGGTGCCTGGCGCCGCGCAGTCCGGGCCGGGCGCGGCCCCGGCGCCGGACCTGCCCAAGAAGGGCAACGGCAAGCCCACGGTGCACACCGAGAACGGCGACGAGGTCCACATCGACCTGCCGCCGCAGATCGGCCAGGAGCTGTCCGACGCGATCGAGCAGGCCGTGGACGACGCGGCCGAGGCCAAGGTCAGCCGCTACCACAAGCAGGCCTCGACCTGGTTCACCAGCTTCGTGTGGCTGCTGATGCTGGCCCTGTTCGGCACCAAGGCGCTGGTGGGCGGCAAGAAGCGCGCCGAACTGGCAACCCAGACCGCCACCGCCGCGGCCGAGCGCGAATCGATGCAGCGCCAGCTGTCGGAAGCAAAGATGCAGATGATGCAAGCCCAGGTCGAGCCGCACTTCCTGTTCAATACCCTCGCCTCGGTCGAGCACCTGATCGAGACCAACCCGCCGCGCGCCTCGGCCATGCAGCGCAGCCTGATCCAGTACTTGCGCGCCGTGCTGCCGCAAATGCGCGACTCGAACCTGACCACCAACCTCGGGCGCGAGGTGGACATGGTCACCGCCTACCTTGCCCTGCTCAAGATGCGCATGGAAGAGCGCCTGACGGTCGCCATCGACATTCCCGAGGGCCTGCGCACCGCCGCCTTTCCGCCGATGATGCTGCAGTCTCTGGTCGAGAACGCGATCAAGCACGGGCTGGAATGCAAGCCGGAGGGCGGCACGCTGAAGGTGATGGCCGAGGTGGCCCACAACAAGCTGCGCGTGACGGTGGCCGACAACGGCGTGGGCTTTGGCGTCATGCCCAGCAACGGCACCGGCCTGGGCCTGACCAACATCCGCGAACGCCTCAAGCTGCTGCACGGCGAGGCGGGCCAGCTGCTGATCGCGGCCAACAGCCCGACCGGCGTGATCGCTACCATCGAAATTCCCTACCAGCTCGCCGCCGCGAAGTGATATACGGCATCATCTATTGCACGGCACGCCATTTTTATTGAATAATTAACACTCGACTGATTCGACCGGACTCCAACCATGCCTACCGCGATTATTGCCGACGACGAACGACTGATGCGCGACCAGCTGCGCATGCGCCTTTCCGAAGTGTGGCCGGAGCTGGAAATCCTGGGCGAGGCCAAGAACGGCGAAGAGGCAGTGGAGCTGGTGGCCAAGCTCAAGCCCGACCTGACCTTCCTCGACATCCGCATGCCCGGCAAGACCGGCATGGAGGCAGCGCGCGAAATCGGCGACCAGAGCCACATCGTGTTCGTGACGGCCTACGACCAGTACGCGGTCGAGGCGTTCGAGCGCGGCGCCGTGGACTACCTGCTCAAGCCCACCGAGACCGAGCGCCTGAAGGTGACGGTGGACCGCCTGAAGGAACGCCTGGCCGGGCCCAGGGAGCAGGTCAACGACAGCGTCACCGCGCTGTTGTCGCAGATCGCCGAGAAGGTGGCCGCGCCCAAGCAAAAATACCTGCAATGGATCCAGGCCAGCATCGGCCAGGACCTGCGCATGATCCCGGTCGAGGAGATCCTGTTCTTCCGCTCCGATGAAAAATACACCTGCGTGCAGACCGAAAAGTTTGAAGCGCTGATCAGGAAGCCCGTGCGCGACCTGGCCGAAGAGCTGGACCCGTCGCTGTTCTGGCAGATCCACCGCGCCACCCTGGTCAACGTGAACGCGATCGAGGGCGTCACGCGCGATATCCGCGGCCGCCACCTGGTCATGGTCAAGGGGCGTCCGGAGCGGCTGGAAGTGAGCCGCAGCTTCCTGCACCTGTTCAAGCAGATGTAGGCGAAGGGGCGCCCTGCCCCTTTGTCGCGCATCAATCACTATTGCCTGCCGCCGCCTTAATGTAGAGGTTGCGTCCGCGTTAGCGGGCCAACAACAGGCATTTCACATGAACAAGAAACCCGGAGCCCGTTCTCGTGGGTGGGGCGTGGCCATGTTCGTGCTCGGCTGTGTCGGTGGAGCGTGGTTTGCGCGCCAGGAACGTCGCTCCGGGCCCCGGTTTTCGGCCCACAGCGAGGAAATCGTCAACAACGCCAGCGAGGCCATCATCACGGTGGACGAGGACAACCAGATTGTGCTCGCCAACCCGTCGGCCGCCGGCATGTTTTTGTCCAGCACATGGGAAATGCGCGGCCAGCCCCTGACCCGCTACCTGCACCCGCCAACCGGCGCCAGCGGGGTGGTCACCACCTGGTTCCGCGCCAGCGGCGGCCGGGCCGGCCGGCGCGGCAGCGATTGCGCGGCCACCGGGGTGCGCGGCAGCGGCCAGCTGTTCCCGATCGAAGGTTCCATCTCCACCAGCTACCGCAACGGCCGGCCGCTGCACACCATCATCCTGCGCGACGTGACCGAGCGCCACATGGTCCAGCAAAAGCTGTCGCGCTCGCGCGACCAGCTGCGCCAGCTGTCGGCGGCGCTGCAGACCATCCGCGAGGAAGAACGCGCCTACATCGCGCGCGAGCTGCACGACGACCTGGGCCAGATCCTGGCCTCGCTGCGCATGGACCTGACGCTGTTGCAGCAGGCGGACGGCAACACGCCCGATTCGCTCAAGCTCATGGCCGGCATGGAAAACAACCTGCTGACCGCCATCACGTCGCTGCGCCGCATTGCCACCAACCTGCGCCCGCGCGCGCTCGACGAAGGTGGCCTCTACTTTGCGCTGCAGGGCCTGCGCGACGATTTCGTCGAGCGCCACGGCATTCCGGCCGCGCTGTTCGCGGACGAAGCGGAGCTGCGGCTGGACGACGCTGCCAGCACGGCGATCTTTCGCATCGTGCAAGAGGCGCTGACCAACATCGCGCGCCATGCCAACGCCCACAACGTGACCATGAACCTGTACCGCCTGAACGGGGAACTCCTCATCCAGATCCGCGACGACGGCCGCGGCATTCGCACCGAGGACATGGAAAAGGCCGAATCGCTGGGCCTGATCGGCATGCGCGAGCGCGTGTGGGCCATGAACGGTGAAATCACCATCACCAGCGACGAGCCGCCCGGCACCCGGATCGAGATCGTGCTGCCGCTGGCGGGCCATACGGTGGATTAGGCTCTGCTTTGTCCGTTTCCGCACTGAACGAATTAGCGCCCCGGTGGTATGCTCGGGGTTCTGAATGACGCTTCCCCGCCGCAAATGACCACCCCTGACACCGCGACCACAGCGGTACCGAAGAAAAGACGCCAGACCGCGCGCTTGTCGCTGGCCGCATGGAAGCAGTTCGTCAACGTGGCAAAACCGTATTGGCTCGGGGACGAATGGCGGACGGCGTGGTTCATGCTCTTGCTCCTGATCGTCCTGATGCTGGTCGATACCAAGCTGGCCGTCATGCTCAACAACCAGGCCGGCGAAATGACCTCGGCGCTGGCGGCCAAGGAGGGCGACCGCTTCTGGCACGCGGTGCGCGCCTGCCTGCTCACCCTGGCCTTCGCGGTGCCGACCTATGCCTTCTACTACTACATGCGCGACCTGTTCGCGAACCAGTGGCGGCGCTGGCTGACCGGACGTTTCCTCGATGGCTACCTGAGAGGGCGTAAATACTACGAACTCGGATACGACAGCGAGATCGACAACCCGGACCAGCGCATCAGCGAAGACATCAACACCTTCACCGGCCGCTCCATCCACTTCCTGCTGATCTTCCTGGGATCCATCATGCAGCTGGTGGCCTTCAGCGCCGTGCTGTGGTCGATTTCGCATTTGCTGGTTGGTGTGCTGACGGTGTATGCACTGGTGGGCACCGCCATTGCCCTGTACGCATTCGGCAACCCGCTGATCCACCTGAACTTCTGGCAACTACGGCGCGAGGCGGACTTCCGCTTCAGCCTGATGCGCCTGCGCGAGAACGCCGAATCCATCGCCTTCTACCGTGGCGAAGCCCAGGAGCGGGCGCACATCGACGGCACGTTCCACAAGGTGATCCACAATTTTGCCCAGTTGATTAAAAAGCAGCGTGACCTGAACTTGTTCCAGCGCGGGTTCAGCCAGCTCACGTTGGTACTGCCGGGCATGATCCTCGCCAGCGACGTGCTGTCGGGCGAACTGGAAGTGGGCCGGGCGGTGCAGGCCGCAGGTGCATTCACCGCCGTGCTCGGCGCCGTGGGCGTCATTGTCGATAACTTCGAAAGCCTGAGCCGTTTCGTCGCTGGCATCGGCCGCCTGCAAGCCTTGTCCGACCTCCTGCTCTCCCCCGCGGTGCCCGCGACCGTGGCCGACAACAAGCACCCGCACATCCAGCGGCGTCCGGGCACGCACCTGTCGCTGGAATCGCTGACCCTGTATCCGCCGCAGTACGAACGGGTGCTCATCAAGGACCTGGACCTGGCCATGAAGCCGGGCGATGCGCTGCTGATCACCGGCGACAGCGGTTGTGGCAAAAGCTCGCTGCTGCGCGCGATTGCGGGGCTGTGGAACACCGGCAGCGGCGTGATCTGGCACCCGCCAATGGAAGATTTCTTCTTTCTTCCGCAGCAGCCCTATCTGCAGCCTGGCACCCTGCGCAGCCAGCTCATCTATCCAAGCGCGCGCTCCCACCTCAGCGACGAGCAGCTGCTGGAGATCCTGGAACAGGTGCATCTGCCGCGACTGGCCGACCAGGTGGGTGGGCTGGACGCCGTGCGTGACTGGGAAAAGCTGTTGTCGGTCGGCGAACAGCAGCGCCTGGCCTTTGGCCGCGTGTTGGTGCACCAGCCCAGCATCATCATCCTGGACGAAGCGACCAGCGCGCTCGACAGCGGCAATGAGGCCTCGCTCTACGGACGCCTGCGCGCCAGCGGCGCCACCCTGATCAGCATTGCCCACCGCGCCGCCGTGCTGCGCCACCATACCCATGTGTTGCGGTTCGTGGGCGATGGCGCATGGCAGGTGCATGATGCAAGAGGTTATCAATTTGACGAGCCGTTCGAGGCAGTGGCGGCTACAACGGACCACGGCGCGTAGTTGATCATCGGCCGGCCTCTGCCAGTTCGCCTGCCGCTCCGGTATCATTCTGGGATGAATGCAATTTCTTTCCAACCGTTTGTCATTGGTGTCGCTGGCGGAAGCGGCAGTGGCAAGTCAACGGTGTCCCAGCAAGTGCTGGCTTCGTTCGGCGCTGATATGGTCTCGGTCGTCATGCAGGACGATTACTACTGCGACCAATCCGGCCTGCCCCCGGAAGTGCGCCGCAAGCAGAACTACGACCATCCGCAGGCCTTCGACTGGCCACTGCTGGTGCAGCACGTAGAGGCCCTGCGCAATGGCCGGGCGATCGACATGCCGGTGTACGACTTCACGAGCGACAACCGCTCCAGCAAGACCATTCTGGTCAAACCTGCCCCGGTCATCGTGATCGAAGGCTTGTTTGCCTTGTACGACGCGGACTTGCGCAACATGATGTCGCTGAAGATTTTTGTCGACACCGCCCCCGACGTGCGCTTCATCCGCCGCATGCAAAGGGATATTGCCGAACGCGGCCGCTCGCTGGAGAGCATCGTCAACCAGTACATGGAAACGGTACGCCCGATGCACAAGCAATTCATCGAGCCAACCAAGCGCTACGCCGACGTCATTTTGCCGCACGGCGCGAATGACCCGGCAGTCGATGTGATCACCACCAAGGTAGCGAGCGTGATTGGCCAGTTGCAGCGGCGCTGATCGATCCGCAACTCTTGTCCTGTACGCCTGTGACCGCGATTCAAATCTACAGTAACAGGCGCCGGGTATTCGACGGTGCTGGAAGGCGGGGTCAGAGCTCGTAATTCTCGCCGCCGCGCATCGCCCCTTCGACCATCTTGCGGTTCAGGGTCGGCGCCAGCAGTTCGATGAAGGTGTAGATGTAGCTGCGCAAGTAAGCGCCCTGCTTCACCGCCACGCGCGAAACGTTCATGCCGAACAAATGCCCAACCGGAATCGCGCGCAGGTTGCGGTCGCGCTCGGGGTCGAAAGCCATGCCGGCGATGATGCCGATGCCCATGCCCAGCTCCACGTAGGTCTTGATGACGTCCGCGTCGATCGCTTCCAGCAGCACGTCCGGTTTCAGGTTGCGCAGGCCGAAGGCGTGGTCGATGCGGCTGCGGCCGGCAAAGGCCGAGTCGTAGGTGATGACCGGGTAGCTTGCGATTTCTTCCAGCGACACCGCCTGCGACTTGAGCAAGGGGTGCTCCGGCGGCACCACCACCACGTGCTCCCACTGGTAGGCCGGCAGCGTGATCAGCCCGTCCACGGCCGCGATCGATTCGGTCGCAATGGCCATGTCGGCCTGGTCGTTCTTTACCATCTCCGCGATCTGGCGCGGGTTACCTTGCAACAAAGACAAGCGCACCTTGGGATAGCGGGCCATGAATGCCTGCACGACCTTGGGCAGGATGTAGCGTGCCTGCGTGTGCGTGGTGGCAATGGTAAAGCTGCCGCTGTCCTGGGCCGCATACTCCTTGCCGATGCGCTTGAGGCTGTCGATCTCCTGCATGATCAGCTCGACCGACTGCAGCACCAGCCGCCCCGGCTCGGTCAGCCCGCGAATGCGCTTGCCGTGGCGCGTAAAGATGTCCACCCCCAGCTCTTCCTCGAGCTCGATGATCGCCTTGGACACGCCCGGCTGGGATGTGAACAATGCCTTGGCGGCGTCGGTGAGGTTGAAGTTCTGGCGTACGGCCTCGCGGACGAAGCGAAGTTGGTGGAGGTTCATTGCCGGGTGGATTGATTTGTAGGCTTATGCACATTGTAGCTTGCTTATGCCGAAAGCGAATATAAGCAAATAAATTCTCAGTAGTTGGGAATATAGGAGTGCGTCCGTACCATTGAGCTTAAGTTAACAGCCCCGGCTTTGGCGTGGGCTCAAGGATCGCTCCATGTACCAATACGACCACTACGACCGCCTCATTTACCGCGAACGCATCGCGCAGTACCGCGACCAGGTGCGCCGCCGCCTCGCCGACGAACTGACCGAGGAGGAATTCCTCCCGCTGCGCCTGCAAAACGGCCTGTACATGCAGCGCCATGCCTACATGCTGCGCATCGCGATTCCCTACGGGCTGCTGGCATCGAAGCAGCTGCGCATGCTGGCCCACATCGCGCGCAAGTACGACCGCGGCTACGGCCACTTCACCACCCGCACCAATATCCAGTTCAACTGGATGGAGCTGGAGCGCACCCCGGATATCCTGGAGCACCTGGCCTCGGTCGAGATGCATTCGATCCAGACCTCGGGCAACTGCATCCGCAACACCACTACCGACGAGTTTGCCGGGGTGGCCGCCGACGAGATCGTCGATCCGCGCCCGTACTGCGAGATCATCCGCCAGTGGAGCACCTTCCACCCGGAATTCATCGGCCTGCCGCGCAAGTTCAAGATCGCCGTCAACGGCGCCCTGCAGGATCGCGCGGCCATCGCGATCCACGACATCGGCCTGACCATCCTCAAGAACGAGCAGGGCGAGATCGGTTTCCGCGTCGCCGTCGGTGGCGGCCTGGGCCGCACGCCGATCCTGGCCAGCGTGATCAAGGACTTCCTGCCGTGGCAGCACCTGCTGACCTATATCCAGGCGATCATGCGCGTGTACAACGAGCACGGCCGTCGCGACAACAAGCACAAGGCCCGCATCAAGATCCTGGTCAAGGCGCTGGGCGCCGAGGAATTCGCGCGCCAGGTGGAGGCCGAGTGGGCCGACCTGAAGGGCAACGAAGAGACCCTGACCCAGGAAGAGTTCGACCGCGTGGCCGCCTGGTTCGCGCCGCCGGCCTACGACAAGCTGGACGACATCGACCCCGCGCTGGCGCACCCTGGCAACAAGGCCTTCGCCAATTGGCTCGCCCGCAACGTCAAGCCGCACAAGGTGCCGGGCTACGCCGCCGTGGTGCTCTCGCTCAAGAAGCCGGGCCTGCCGCCGGGCGACGCGACCGCCGAGCAGATGGACTTTGTGGCCGACATGGCCGACCGCTACAGCTTTGGCGAGCTGCGCGTGACGCACGAGCAGAACCTGGTGCTGGCCGACGTCAAGCAATCCGAGCTGTTCGAGGTGTGGCAGCAAGTCAAGGCCCAGGGCCTCGCGACGCCGAACATTGGCCTGCTCACCGACATCATCTCCTGCCCCGGCGGCGACTTCTGCTCGCTGGCCAACGCCAAGTCGATCCCGATCGCCACCGCGATTGCCGAGCGTTTCGAGGACCTGGACTTCCAGCACGACATCGGCGAGTTCGAGCTGAACATCTCGGGCTGCATCAATGCCTGCGGCCACCACCACGTCGGCCACATCGGCATCCTGGGCGTGGACAAGGACGGCAGCGAGTGGTACCAGGTGTCGCTGGGCGGCGCCCAAGGCGACGAGGCGGCGCTGGGCAAGATCATCGGCCCGTCGTTCGCCGCCGCGCAAATGCCGGAAGTGGTGGACCGCCTGCTCAAGGTGTACCTGCGCGAGCGCCACGACGGCGAGCGCTTCGTGGACACCGTGCAGCGCCTGGGCATCGGCCCGTTCAAAGATTTCGTGTACGCCACGCCGATCGAGGCGGGCGAACTGGTTGGGGAAGACGAATATGCTTGAAGTACGCAAACAGATCATCAAGAACCACGCCGTTGTCGACGACGACTGGAGCGTGCTGCGCCTGGATGAAGGCGACACGCCCGAAACCGTGGTGGTCGCGCAAGGCAAGATCATCGTGCCGCTGACCGTGTGGCAGGCCCAGCGCGAGCAGCTGGCGGCGCGCGAGCACATCGCCGTGTGGCTGGCCTCGCACGAGCGCGCGGAGAGCCTGCGCGACGAGCTGGACCGTTTTGCGCTCATCGCCGTTGACTTTCCCAAGTTCAGCGACGGCCGCGGCTATTCGATCGCTTACAATCTGCGCAAACGGCTCGGTTACAAGGGCGAACTGCGCGCGATCGGCGACGTGCTGCGCGACCAGCTGTTCCAGATGCTGCGCACCGGCTTCGATGCCTTCTCCACCCGCCCGGACCGCAACATTCACGACGCACTGAAAGGCCTGACCGTGTTTTCCGAGACCTACCAGGCATCGACCGACACCGCGCTGCCGCTGTTTCGCCGGGTCCAGCGCGGCCTGCCGCCGGAGCCGGACGTCGCTTACGGTATTTAGAGGAGCATCCATGACCCAGCTGGCCGACCTGACCGCCGCCACCCGCGCCACGCTCGCACGCGTGGCTGCCGAATTCTCGCCCGCCGTGTTCGCATCGAGCCTGGCGCTGGAAGACATGGTGCTGACCGACCTGATCCTGCGCGCGGGCCTGCCGATCGGCATTTTCTCGCTCGACACCGGCCGCCTGCACCCGGAAACGCTGGCCGTGCTGGACGCGGTCAAGGCCACCTACGACCATGAGATCGCGGTCTACCGCCCCGATCCGGCGGCGGTGGAAGCCTACGTCTCCGCCAAGGGCCTGAACGCGTTCTACGACAGCGTCGAGCTGCGCCGCGAATGCTGCCACATCCGCAAGGTGGAACCGCTCGGCCGCGCACTGGCCGGCAAGCGGGCCTGGATCACCGGCCAACGCCGCGCCCAGTCGGCCACCCGCGCCGACCTGGCGGTGCAGGAAGACGATCCGGCGCACGGCATGGTCAAGTTCAATCCGCTGGCGGACTGGTCGGAAGAAGACGTCTGGAACTATATCCGCAGCAACAACGTACCGTACAATGTCCTGCACGACCAGGGCTATCCGTCGATCGGCTGCGCGCCCTGCACGCGCGCGATCCAGCCTGGCGAGGATATCCGCGCCGGCCGCTGGTGGTGGGAAAACCCCGAATCGAAGGAATGCGGGCTGCACGTCGTTGACGGCAAGCTCGTTCGCATCAAATCCGTGGCCGCCTAGCCACAACAAGACAAAGCCAAGCTGCCATGACCAACTTTAGCGATACCCCGCGCCTCGTCCCCGAAGTGAACGACGCGCACCTCGACGCGCTCGAATCGGAAGCGATCCACATCCTGCGTGAAGTGGCGGCCGAATGCGCCAACCCTGCCCTGCTGTTCTCGGGCGGCAAAGACTCGGTGGTGCTGCTGCGCCTGGCCGAGAAAGCTTTCCGCCCAGGCAAGTTCCCGTTCCCGCTGGTGCACATCGACACCGGCCACAACTTCGACGAAGTGATCGAATTCCGCGACGCCCGCGTGGCCGAATTGGGCGAGCGCCTGATCGTCGGCAGCGTCGAGGACTCGATCCGGCGCGGCACGGTGCGCCTGCGCAATCCGGATACCGACTCGCGCAACGCGGCCCAGGCCGTGACCCTGCTCGAAACCATCGCCGAACACGGCTTTGACGCCTGCATCGGCGGCGCCCGCCGCGACGAGGAAAAGGCGCGCGCCAAGGAGCGCATCTTCTCGTTCCGCGACGAGTTCGGCCAGTGGGACCCGAAGGCCCAGCGCCCCGAGCTGTGGAGCCTGTACAACACCCGCGTGCACCCGGGCGAGAACATGCGCGTGTTCCCGATCTCGAACTGGACCGAGCTGGACGTGTGGCAGTACATCGGCCGCGAACGGCTGGCCCTGCCCTCGATCTACTTTGCGCACGAGCGCCCGGTGGTCGAGCGCAATGGCCTGCTGGTGCCGGTCACCCGCCTGACGCCGCCGCGCGACGGCGAGACCGTGGACAGCCGCACCGTACGCTTCCGCACCGTGGGCGACATTTCGTGCACCTGCCCGGTGGCGTCAAACGCCAGCAGCGTGGACGCGATCATCGCCGAGACCGCCGTCACCCAGATCACCGAACGCGGGGCCACCCGGATGGACGACCAGACCTCCGAAGCCTCGATGGAAAAACGCAAGAAAGCAGGATACTTCTGATGAACGCCATCACCGACAAACTGGCCGCGCCGGGCCTGTTGCGCTTCATTACCGCCGGCTCGGTGGATGACGGCAAGAGCACGCTGATCGGCCGCCTGCTGTACGACAGCAAGGGCATCTTCGCCGACCAGCTGGCCGCCGTGTCGCGCTCCAAGCACAAGCGCACGGTGGGCGACACGATCGACCTGTCGCTTCTCACCGACGGTCTGGAAGCCGAGCGCGAACAGGGCATCACGATCGACGTGGCCTACCGCTACTTCGCCACCCCGCGCCGCAAGTTCATCATCGCCGACACCCCGGGCCACGAGCAGTACACCCGCAACATGGTCACCGGCGCCTCGACCGCCGACGCGGTCGTGATCCTGGTGGACGTATCGAAGGTCAAGCTGCGCGAGGATGGCGGCGTGGACTTGCTGGTGCAGACCAAGCGCCACTCCACCATTGCGCACCTGCTGCGCATCGAGCATGTGATCGTCGCCGTCAACAAGATGGACCTGGTGGGCTACGACCAGGCCGTGTACGAGCGCATCGTCAAGGCCTACCGCGAATTTGCGGACACGCTGGGCTTGGCCAGCGTGACCACGATCCCGCTGTCGGCGCTGGCCGGCGACAATGTCGTCGAAGGCAGCGAGAACATGCCCTGGTACGAAGGCCCCACGCTGATCGAGCTGCTCGAGACCCTGCCCGTGTACAACGACGCGCACGCCGCGCCGCTGCGCTTCCCGGTGCAGCTGGTGGCGCGCCACAACGGACACGAGGCCAACGACTTCCGCGGCTACATGGGCCGCATCGAGGCGGGCCGCGTGTCGGTGGGCGACAAGCTGCTGGTGCAGCCATCCGGCCAGACCGCCACGGTCAAGGAGATCGTCACCTTCGACGGCAACCTGCAGACGGCCAGCGCCGGCCAGTCGGTCACGCTGCTGCTGGAAGAATACGTGGACGTCTCGCGCGGCGACATGCTGGTGGCAGCCGACCAGCCAGCCACCCTGCTCAAGCAGGTGGTGGCGGACGTGTGCTGGATGGCCGACGAGCCGCTCGACCTGCGCCGCAAATACTGGATCAAGCACGGTACGCGCCAGTGCGCGGCCAAGGTCACCAAAGTGGACACGCTGCTGGACGTGAACACCCAGGAACGCCGCCCGGCCGAGGGCCTGAAGCTGAACGACATCGCGCGCATTGGCCTGACGGTCCAGCAGCCGCTGGCCGCCGACGCCTATGACGACATCCGCGCCACCGGCGCCTTTATCCTGATCGACGAAGTCACCCACCAGACCGTGGCTGCGGGTATGATTCGTATCGACGGATAAAGGATCACTGCATGGCCGCGACAGGCAAGGTTTACCTCATCGGCGCCGGGCCCGGCGCGCCCGACCTCATCACCGTGCGCGGCGCGCGCCTGCTCGCGCAGGCGAACGTGGTGCTGTACGACGCGCTGGTGACGCCGGAGATGCTGGAGCTGTGCCCGCAGGCTGAAAAAATCGCGGTCGGCAAGCGTTCCGGCCAGCGCTCCACCGCGCAGGAAGTCATCAACCGCCTGCTCGTCGAGTGCGCGCACCGGCACGCGATCGTGGTGCGCCTCAAGGGTGGCGACCCCATGCTGTTCGGCCGCGCCGACGAAGAGCTGCGTGCGCTGGAAGAAGCCGACATCGCGGTCGAGATCGTCCCCGGCATCACCACCGCGCTGGCCGCCGCCGCGGCCACCAAACAGCCGCTGACCAAGCGCGGTGTCGCCCGCAGCGTCGCGTTCTTCACGTCCAGCACTGCCCCGGAACAGGCCGACCTCGAAGGTTTGCCGCACACCGACACCATGGTGCAGTACATGGGCGGGCGCGAAGCCATCCAGACGGCGGAACGGCTGCTGGCACAGGGCCGCCCCGCCGACACGCCGGTGGTCATCATCGAAAACTGCAGCCGCGACAACGAGCGCATCACGCGCATCACGCTGGCCGCGCTGGCGCATGGGCTGGACCAGGCGCACGGCCCGGTGCTGGTGATGATTGGCCAAGCGCTGCGCATGCGCACGCACCAGCCGCACGGCTGAACGGCCCGCGCGCTACCGGCCGTAGCGCCGGTCGTGCTCCTCGATTTCCCACTCCAGCCGGTCGGCTGCCAGGTAGGTGTCCGCGGCGATGCGGTTCAGGTTTTCGATCGACGCGCGCAGCATGGCGCCGGCACGGCCGCGGCACTCGCGCGTGTACCACAGCGCAAGGTCGCGCCGGATGCCGTTCAGGTCGGCCTTGAGGTCGGCCAGCATGCCGCGCAGGCTGCGGTCTGCATCCACCGCTGCTCCGGCCTGCTGCGACAGCACATGCGCCGACATGCGGCCGATTTTGCCCTGCATGCGTGTGAGGCGGCGCGCCAGCGCGTCGATGCGGCGCGCGCAGCGCAGCTCGACGAACAGTGCCGACGGCGACAGCGTGCGGCGCATGACGGCCAGGGTCTTGGATCGTTGCAGCGATTGCATGGCGGCGGCAACGAGCTGCTTGATCGACGCAGTCAGCATGATGGATGGCCCGGGTAAGGATCCGAGAACGCCCGGCGCGATGGGCAGCGCCCGGCAAACGTGCATTGCAGTGTGTGCGCGTTCGGCAGGAGTGTCAAACGTCCTGCACGTCCAAATTCATGATCGCGCACAAGCTACGTGCAGATTCACCGAAGCTCAGCCCCAGGGCGTGAACAGGATGCCATCCTGGATGCTGCCGATCACCTGCGCCTGGTTCTCGAGGCTTTCGCTGAAGTGCGCCAGCACCTCGGCGCGCGTGGCGCCGTACTGCTGCAGCGAGGCCATCCAGAAGTCATAACCACCCTGCTCCGCCGGACGGTGCAGCACGTTCTGGTACAGCGCCTGCACGAACTGGCTGTCGCTCGCGTTGGCCCCGTAGCGGCTCGCAAATTCCAGGCTGCCGACGAACTCCTGCGACACCTGGTTCAGGCTCGCGCCGTTATCGAGCATCTTGATCCAGTAGCCCAGCCCCGCCAGGTCCGGTGCGCGGTCGAACGTAGCCTGGTACAGGCGGTATGCCTCGCCGGCCGTGCCGTTGATGTCCAGCGCCAGCGACGCGTCGCTGAACTGCAGGCGCTCCACGTTGACCAGGGCATCCTGGATACCGTTGCCGCTGACGGTGAAGCCGTTCGCGCCCGCCGTGACCGTGATCCCGGCGTGCGGGGTTTGGTACACGACCGTGTCCAGGCCGGCGCCGCCGTCGATCGCATGGCTGCCGCCGTTCGATGCGAACACGTTGGCCGCGCCGGTGCCCGTCACAAGCTCGGGCGCTGGCGCCGGCACCGTCACGCTGCCGCCACCGCCTGTGCCGGAACCGCCGCTGCCGCTGCCGGTCGAACCGGAACCGGTGCTGCCGCCGCTCGACCCGGAGCCGCTGCCGACGGTGTCGCCGCCGCCCGACCCGGTCGAACCGCCCGAGCCCGTGCTCGCCCCGCCGCTGCCGGCCAGTACGCGCGCCTCGATGGTGGAGCCGCCATCCTGCGTGTCCACCCAGGCCGTCGCCACGCCGCCGTTGCCGAGGACCGCCAGCGCCGGGCTGGCCTGGTCGCCGACCGACAGCTGGTTGACCTGGAATTCCTGCGCATCGGCAGGCACGCCGTCCGCGCCAAAGCGGCGCCCGAACACGCCGTTGGCATCGCCGTCGCCGCCCTGTGCCTGCCAGCCGATCACGAAGCCGCCATCGGGCAGCGCCGCCACCGACGCGTCGAAGCGGCCGGTGCCGCCCTGGGCGTTGGCCTGCTCCAGCTGGCCGAGCGCGTGACCCGCATTGTCGTAGCGCTGGAAGAAGATGTCGCTCACCGCAATGCCGAGCGGGTCGTTGCGGTAGCTGTCCCACGCGACGACAAAGCCGCCGCCGGAGAGCGCCGCCACGTGCGGCAGCGGTGCCGCTGTCGAAATGCTGGCGGCCGCGCCGTCGCCGGCCACCTGGATCGCCGTGCCAGGGCTGCTGCCCAGCGCCGCATACACGTTGCCGTCGCCGATCTCGCCCCACGCCACCACGTAGTCGCCGTTGTGCAGCGCCGTCACGCTCGGGCTGTAGGCGGTGCCGAGCAGGCCGGTCACCTGTTCCGCGCCGATCGGGCTACCAAGCGCGCTTTCATGCAGCAGGTGCACCTGGCCGCCGCTGCGCCAGCCGAGCACGAAGGATCCGTCCGCCAGCGCCGTCACGGCCGGCATCGAGGCGTCGCCCGGCGCGCCGGCGGCCAGCTGCTGGCCCACGCTGCCGTTGGCTTCGACGATGCGGTAAGCGACCGCGCTCGCGCCATCCTGCTGCACCGTGTACGCCACCACAAAGCGGCCGTCGGCCAGCGCAGCTACTGCCGGCTGGGCCTCGGCCGCGCTATCGGCGGTGGCGCTGACCGCGAACGGCCCGGCGCTGGCCGTGCCACTGGCGTCGCGCACCTGGGCCCAGATCGCGTTGCCGCTGCCTTGCCACGCGGTGACAAAGCCGCCGCCAGGCAGGGCCGCGATCGCCGGGCTGGCCTGTGCGCCACTGGCCGCGCCGAGCGTCAGGTCAGCGCCGAACGCGGGCAGCGCCTGCGTCGTGCCCTGCATGACCGTGAACACGAGGGTGTCGGTCACGCCCGTGTTCGGGTACGGATTGCCGCTGGGGTCGATCTGGTAGCGGTCGTAGTAGTGCATGGTCACGCTGAGCGCGCCACCCGCCTCCGGCATGGCGCCCGGATTGGCGATCACCAGTTCCGCCGCGCCGGTATTGGGGTCCGTCGTCACGCCGAACAGGCCCGCCTGCGACTGGTCCTGGATCACCCAGCGGCCGCCGTCGGGCGCGCCGGTGTCGATGGGGTGCAAGGCCGCCACCGCGTCGCCTGCCTGCTGGCTCGTGAACACGTAGTTGTGCTCGTACGTCATGCCCACCGGCTGGTTGTCCGGCACCACGCCGGCGTTGCTGCTCACGATGCTGCCATCGGCCAGCTTCCAGTGCATGACGAAGGCTTCCGGGGTGCCGTCGTCGCCCGGCGTCTGGTCCACGAAGCGCCACAGGGTGCCGGCGGCCGGCACGTAGACGCCATCGGTGTCCGACTGCATGGCGTAGGTGGTCCAGCTCCTGCCACCATCCACGCTGTACTGGAAATTGCCGCGGTCAAGCTGCGGTCCGGTGCTGCTGTCAAACGAAAAAGCGACGGCGCTGATGGCCGACGCGCCGATGCTGGCGCCGTTGTAGGTCCAGGTAGTGCTGGTCCATCCGGGGCGGACGTAGATGCTGGTCGATGGGGTGGTCATGTTGCTTCTCTGCTGCCGGGACGATCGCGGCGCGGACGCGCCAGCGGATCGAAAGGTGGAATAAACGCAGAGAAATAATGCCCAACGTCAACTCGGCACGCAACGAAGAAATGCCGTAACGGCGGGCTTTACGCCAAAAACCAACGGAAAATTATCAGGCTGTTTAGCCAGTTCGGCATCTCGGATAACAGGCCTGCAACGAGAAAGTTGCGAACCTGATCAGCCCAGCGTGGAAATGCAGTACTCGGCCATGGCCGCGAGCACCGCTTCGTCTTCGCCGACCGGCCCGGCCACCTTGATCCGCAGGCCAGGATGCGCGCTGCGCAGCCGCTCGACAAGCGCCGGCAGGTCGCGCTGCAGGTGCCCGCCTCTACCCAGAAACACCGGCACCACCGTCACCTCATCGACGCCGCGCGCGGCCAGCGCCGCCACCTCGTCCGGCAGGCTTGGGCTCATCAGTTCGAGGTAGGCCAGCGACACGCTGCGATCGGGCAGGCGCGCCGCCGCCAGCGCGCGCAGGCGCTCGAACGGCGCGGCCCAACCGGGGGCGCGGGCGCCGTGCGCGAACAGGACCAGGGCGCGCGCCATCAGTGCCGCTCCACCCACCACAGCGCGCCCACCGTCAACGCCATGAACAGCAGGCTCGGCGCAATCGCGGTGAGGAAGGCCGGCCATGTGGACAGCAGGCCGATATGCGAGACCAGCGCGTTGATCAGGATGAACGACACCCCGATCATGATGCCGATGAAGATCTTGAGGCTGACGCCACCGCTGCGGGTGTGCAGGTAGGCAAACGGCAGCGCCAGCAGCATCAGCACGAAGATCGCCAGCGGGTCGATCAGCTTTTTCCAGAACGCGATCTTGAAGCGCTCGGTCTCCTGGCGGTTCTCGGCCAGGTGGCGCGTGTACACCGCCAGTTCGTTGGCCGACATCCGGTCCGGGTCCGAGCGCGACACCGACAGGATCTTGGGCGTGATCTCGGACTGCAGGTCGAGCGTGTCCAGGTGCTGCGTCGACACCGACGCCGTGTCCTGTCCAAAGCTGCTCTGGACCGTCATTCCGGGCGGCAGCGGCGCGCCCGGTTCCGGCAACTCGCGCGAGTTGTCAAAGCGCGTTTCCGTCACGTCGGCGAGCTGCCAGGTGTTATTGCCGCTGAAGGTGCCGGTCGCCGCGGTGATCAGCGAGCGCATCCGCATGTTCAGGTCGAATTCGTACAGGCGGATATCGACCAGCTTGCCGTCCGGCTGGATCTGGCGCACGTTGAAAAAGCGCGAGCCGATCGTGGGGCCCTTGACGCCCTCGGCATGCACGATGTCCTTGGTCCACATGCCCGACCGGAACTCGGCCGAAACCGTGCCGCCCTTGGCCGCCAGCCGCAGCCGCTCGGCCAGGGGGGCGGTGCGCGGGGTGATGACTTCGCCGAACAGGAAAGTGATCGCCACGAACACGACACCGGTCTTGAACAGCATGCCGGCCGCCATGCGCGTGGACATCGACGACGCGCGCATGATCGTGAACTCGGAGCTCTGCGCAAATTGCGCCATCGTGTAGATGGTGCCGATCAGCGCCGCCACCGGCATCACCTCGTACACGTGCCCCGGCACCTGCAGCAGCACATACAGGAAGGCGTGCTGGATCATGTAGGTGCCCTTGCCGACCGAAGGCAGCTCCTGCACCAGGTCCATGAAGGCGGTCAGGGCCAGGAAGGCCACCAGCACGAAGGCCACGGCCTGCGTGATGTTGATCGCGAAGTAACGTTGCAGAATCTTCATTATGCCCCCGCCTTGCCGCTCTTGCCCAGGTAGCGGCGGCGCTTGAGCGCATTCCACAGCATCAGCGGGTGGTAACGGTGGTTCACGTTCAGGCGCCAGGCGAACAGCGCCAGCGCGGCCAGCAGCGCGGCCAGGTGCAGCGGCCACCATGCCATGCCGAACTGCAGCTTGCCGGATTTGACGCTGGCTTCCACCACCTTGGTCAGGTTGCTGTAGGTGAAAAAGATCAGCAAGGCCAGGATCAGGTTGGCCGAGCTGCCCGCGCGCGGGTTGACGAAACCCAGCGGAATGGCCAGCAGCATCAGCACCACCACCATGATCGGCGCCGACAGCCGGTACAGCAATTCGGCCATCGTGTCCGGCCGGTGCGGGGCCGCCAGCAACGCCGGCGTGGACATTTCCTCGACCTTGAATCCACTACCCAGCACCGGCGCCTTGGTCGCCACCCGCATGCTGTAACGCTCGAATTCCATCGACTGGAAATCGGGCCGGCCTGGCGTGCCCTGGTAGCGCCGGCCGTTTTTCAACACCAGGAACTGGCCGCCCTTGCCATCCGATTCGATCACCCCCTGTTTGGCCACCACGATCGAATTGGCGTTGTTTTCGATGCTGTTGACGAAGACGTTTTGCACCACGGCCGAACCGGCGGCGCTGCCTTCGACGAAAAACACGCGGTTGGCCGATGCCGATTCGCGGAACTGGCCCGGCGCCACCCGCTTGAGGTCTTCGCGCTTCTGGAAACGCTCGGTATATTCGGTGCGCTTCTGGCTGGCCCACGGAGTGGCCACGAAGGACAGGCCGCCCACCAGCAGCACCAGCGGCAGGCCGAAGGTCAGGACCGGCCGCACCCAGCGCACCAGCGACTGGCCGGAGGCGAACCACACCACCATTTCGGAATCGCGGTAACTGCGCGTGATCGCCACCAGCACGGAAATAAAGCTGGTGAGAATGATCACAGTTGGCAGATAATTCAGGACTGAGAACGCGATCAGCGCCACGACATCGCTCGACGCCACCTGGCCCCCCGCGGCTTTGCTGAGGATGAACATCAGGTTCCAGGTGACGAAAATCGTGAACAGCACCGTGAAGGTTGCGCCGGCCGCACTGGCCATTTCACGTCGAAGGGCGCGTTGGAAAATCATTCGCTCGTTATAATTGCAGGTTAGGCGGTCGCGTCACGAAAAACACTTGGAGAACCAAATGGACTTTAGCATAAAAGCATTCGACACAAAAAACACCCTGGCCACTGCCAAAACCGGCGTCGTCGCGGTGGCGGTGTTCGAAAACAAAAAACTGTCGCAGGCTGCGAAAGCCCTCGATCAACAAGGTGAAATCGCGGCCGCGCTCAAGTCGGGCGACATCAGCGGCAAGCCCGGTTCCACCCTGCTGCTGCGCGGCGTGGCCGGCAATGCGGCGCAACGCGTGCTGCTGGTGGGCATGGGCGCCGACGAGACGGTCAGCGAAAAGAACTTCGCCACCGCCGTTGGCGCGACCATGAAAGCCTTCGGCAGCATCGGCGCGGCGGACGGCATTATCGCATTCCCGCTCACCTCCGTGAAAGGGCGCGACATCAATTGGGCGCTGCGCACGATCGTGCTGGCCGGTTTCGAGGCCGACTTCCGCACCGACGCGCAAAAGAGCAAGAAGGACCCGGCGCCCGCCGGCGTGCGCAAGCTCACCATCGCTGCCGACGCGGCACCGGCCCAGCTCAAGGCCGTGCTGGCCCAGTCGGTCGCGATCGGCAACGGCATGAACCTGACCAAGGAACTGGGCAACCTGTCGCCGAACGTCTGCACCCCGACCTACCTGGCCAACACCGCCCGCAAGATGGCTGGCGAGTTCGGCTTTGACGTCGAGATCCTGGAGCGCAAGCAGCTCGAGGCGCTGAAGATGGGCAGCCTGCTGTCGGTGGCCAAGGGCAGCGACGAGCCGCCCAAGTTCATCGTGCTCAAGCACAACGGCGGCAAGAAGAACGACGCCCCAGTGGTGCTGGTCGGCAAAGGCATTACCTTCGACACCGGCGGCATTTCGCTCAAGCCGGGTCCGAACATGGACGAAATGAAGTACGACATGTGCGGCGCCGGCTCGGTGCTGGGCACCTTCCGCGCGATCGGCGAGATGGGCCTGAAGCTGAACGTGGTCGGCATCGTCGCAGCGTGCGAGAACATGCCGTCGGGCCACGCGTCCAAGCCGGGCGACATCGTCACCTCGATGAGCGGCACCACCATCGAGATCCTGAACACCGACGCCGAAGGCCGCCTGATCCTGGCCGACGCCCTCACCTACGCCGAGCGCTTCAAGCCGGCCGCGGTGGTGGACATTGCGACCCTGACCGGCGCCTGCATCGTCTCGCTGGGCCACCACAAGTCGGGCCTGTTCACGCGCCACGACGACGCCCACGACGCGCTGGCGGACGAGCTGGTCAGCGCCGGCAAGCAGGCTGGCGACACCGCCTGGCGTCTGCCGATCGGCGAGGAGTACAACGAGCAGCTCAAGTCGAACTTTGCCGACCTGGCAAACATCGGCACCCCGGGCGGGGCGTCGATCACGGCAGCGTGCTTCCTGGAGAACTTCACCCGCAAGTACACCTGGGCGCACCTGGACATCGCCGGCACCGCCTGGAAGAGCGGCGCGCAGAAAGGCGCCACCGGCCGCCCGGTGCCGCTGTTGACCACCTTCCTGATCAACCGCGTTTGATCGAGCGCCAACCTCAAAACCGTCGTCCCGGCGCAGGCCGGGACCCATACTGAGCATCCCGCCTCGCGGCCTTGTTTGACTCAGCATGGGTCCCGGCTTTCGCCGGGACGACGTTGATTGGGGCTAGAAAACGCGGTTCCCGGGAGCTTCGACGGTGGCCGGATCCTTCACCGCCACCTGCTTGGGTATCACCACCGTCAGCACCGGCGGATAGGCAAACCCTGCCCCCGAATACGTATCCATCACATACCCCAACCCGCCCGTGGTGAGCACGGTGGTGATGAGGTCATGCGCATCGTAGCGCGCCTCGGCGTATTCGACCGCGCGCCCGACACCCTCGCGCCCGCAATCGATGGTCAGCGCCAGCGGATAGCGCGCCACCGTCACCCGGCCCGGCGCCACCACAAACCAGCGGCCCTTGGCATTGGACAGCGTGCAGCCGACACCGGCAATTTCGCGGTGATCCTGCACGGTGTGCACTTCGACGATCTGGTCGGTCGAATCTTCCGTGAGCGTGGCGCAACCGCCCAGCCCGGCGAGCGTCGCCGCTGCCACTATCTTGCCAATACGCGACATGTGAGGTACCCGAGAATGCATCCTGTTCTGTTAACGACAGGATACACGGGTTCATGAGGGCGCTTAACCGGCGCCGGGTTCACCGACCGGTGCAAAGCGGGGGACCTGGCGCCCGTCCACCTCGACCAGCTCAAAAAAGACGTGCTTCGGACGAATCCAGACCGTGCCATTGGCGGCGCGGTACACGATCATCGGCGTGTGGTCGGACTCCAGCAGCGCTTCGTGCAGCACCTCGTAGAGTCCGCCCTTGTAATGCCGATATTGCATCAGGCCTTTTCGGTGGCCAGTGCGCGCTGCCGGGTGCGCAGGTTCAGGATAACCTTGCGCGCGCCGGCCAGGCCGGCGCCTTCGTCCAGGGTGTTGATGGCGTCGAGGACTTCGTTCAGTACCCGCTCGCGCAGTGCGGCCTCTTCCGGACCAACCGGGGCCTTGGCAACAAATCTGGGCGCCTCCGCCGCCTGTGCGCCGTGCGACAGGGCGGCTTGCCAGATCATCCAGCGGCGCTGGGTCTCGTACACCAGGTATTCGTCGGGCTTGTCTTCGCGGCGGCGGACAATGTGGCCGTCGCGCTGGGCCCAGGCTTCAAATGCGCTACGCATGTCTTTCCTTTGCTAACTGGATACGGGAATTTTGCTCTACGGCAATAGTAGTGCAAAAGTTACCGTACTGCAACTTCTGTGTGCGAAAAAAGTACGATAAGCGATGCCAACCGGACACAGTTCAAACTGTTACACTTCGCTACAATTCACGCTCACTCAGGCGGCGCGTGTGGATTTTTTTACTATTTGAACATTAGCATTTAACCACATTGGTTGTCATTTTATAAAAATGTGTGCGAATTTGGAAGATTTTTGTGTTGCGCGAATGGTAGCCAGCGCTGATACTGCGCCCACTCCAAAACAACGCGCCGACCTATGAAAATCGCAACGTGGAATGTCAATTCGCTCAAGGTGCGCCTGCCGCACCTGCTGCAGTGGCTGGGCGAAAACCCGGTTGATGTGCTCTGCATTCAAGAGACCAAGCTGACCGACGATAAGTTCCCGGAGAAAGAAATTAACGAAGCCGGCTACCAGGTCGTATTTACGGGGCAAAAGACGTACAACGGCGTGGCGATCCTGTCGCGCCACCCGATCGCCGACGTGGTGCGCAACAACCCGCGCTTTCCGGACGAGCAGCAGCGCATCATCGCCGCCACCATCGAGGGCATGCGCGTCGTGTGTGCCTACGTGCCGAACGGCCAGAGCGTAGGCTCGGATAAATATGCCTACAAGCTCTCGTGGCTGGCGGCGCTGCGCGACTGGCTGGCGGAAGAAATGCAGGTCCACGAGCAGCTCGCGCTACTGGGGGACTACAACATCGCCCCGGAGGACCGCGACGTGCACGACCCCGTGGCCTGGGCCGAACAGGTGCACTGCTCGACCCCGGAACGCGCCGCGCTCAACGCGCTGGTCGGGCTTGGCCTGTGCGACTCGTTCCGGCTGTTCGAACAGCCCGACAAGTCGTACAGCTGGTGGGATTACCGGCAGCTCGCGTTCCGCCGCAATTGCGGCCTGCGCATCGACCACATCCTGCTCTCCCCGGCGCTGGCGAAGCGCTGCGTGGGCTGCGCGATCGATCGCGGCCCGCGCAAGTGGGAACAGCCGTCGGACCATGCGCCGGTAATCGCGACCCTGAACTGAGCTCAAGCCGATTTAACGTAGGGTGGGCAGATTTCTGCCCACCCTACAACCTCTAGCGCAACAACTCAGGGACCTGGTGCGCCTCGAGCGGTCGCGCGAACAGGAAGCCCTGCGCCAACTCGCAGCCGTGCTCGCGCAGCAGCTGCAGCTGGGCCTCGGTCTCCACGCCTTCGGCCACCACCGATAGTTGCAGGCTGTTCGCCAGCGCCATCACGGCCGCCACGATCGCGCGGTCCTCGGCGCTGGCTTCGAGCTCGCGCACGAAGGCGCGGTCCACCTTGATCTTGTGGACCGGGAAGCGCTTCAGGTAGGCCAGGCTCGAATAGCCGGTGCCGAAGTCGTCGATCGACAGGCGCACGCCCATCGCGTTGATCTGCTCAAGCACTTCGAGCGTGTGGCCACCCGACTGCATGAGCGTGGTCTCGGTGATTTCCAGCTCCAGCAGCGCCGGGTCGATCCCGGTCTCCTCGACGATCCGCCGCACCGTGCCGGCCAGCCCGCGCTGGGCGAACTGGCGCCCCGACAGGTTGACCGCGACCGGTACCGCCGGCAGCCCCTGGCGCTGCCACGCCACCGCCTGTTCGCAGGCGCTGCGCAGCACCCACTCGCCCACCGCGATGATCATGCCGCTCTCTTCCAGGATGGGAATGAACTCATCCGGCCCGACCAGGCCCAGTCCAGGCCTGCGCCAGCGCAGCAGCGCCTCCAGCGCATGCACGCGGCGCGTGCCGGCCTCGATGACGGGCTGGTAAAAGAGCTCGAACTGGTTCGCGGCCAGCGCGACGCGCAGGCTGCTCTCGAGCTCGAAGTGGCGCGCGGCCGACTCGTTCATGCGCTCGGTGAAGAACTGCCAGGTGTTGCGGCCTGCCCCTTTGGCGTGGTACATCGCCGCGTCGGCATTGCGCATCAGGGTCGCCACGTCCTGTCCATGATCGGGGTACAGGCAGATGCCGATCGACGGCGAAATGTGCAGGATCCGGCCCTCGTGCGGGATCGGGGCTGACAGCACCTCGATGATCTTTTCCGCCACCTGGGTGCAGTCGCGCGGGCCCTCGATCCCGGGGACCAGCACCACGAACTCGTCGCCGCCCAGCCGCGCCACCGTGTCGCTGGCGCGCACCGCGCGGCACAGGCGGTTGGCCACCTCCTTGAGCAGGTGGTCGCCGGCCAGGTGGCCGAGCGAATCGTTGATGGTCTTGAAGCGGTCCAGGTCGATGAACATCACCGCCAGCTTGCGGTCGTTGCGCTGGCTCGACAGCATCGCCCGGTCCAGCCGGTCCGACAGCAGCGAGCGGTTCGGCAGCCCGGTCAGGCTGTCGTGGTAGGCCATGTGGTGCACGCGCGCCTCGGCCTGGCGGCGCTCGACGATTTCAGCCTGCAAGAGCGCGTTGGCGCCCGCCAGTTCGGCGGTGCGTTCCAGCACGCGCAGCTCGAGTTCGTCGCGCGCGCGGGCCACCGCCTGCGCCGCCTCGCGCCGCGCGGTCACGTCGTCCACCAGCCACACGCTGCGCCCCTGCCGCTGGGCCAGGTCGAACAGCCGCCCCGACAGCCGCGCCCAGAAGCGCGTGCCGTCCGCCCGCACCACCTCGTGTTCGGCCATGTGCACGCGCCCGGCCAGGAAGTTGCGCGCGGTTTCGCGGCGCGCGGCCATCCAGCTCGCGCTGTCCGGATACAGCTCGGCGACGGGGATGCCGTTGATGCCGCCCGGCGGATAGCCGAACAGCTCCTCCATCTTGGCATTGCAGTGCAGCGTGCGGCCACGCTCGACCACCGCGATGCCCAGCACCGCGTTGTCCAGGATCGCCTGGTTCTCCAGCAGCGCGTTGCGCAGCGTCTCTTCGGCACGCTTGTTGCGCGTGCGGTCTTCGATGATCCAGATATTGCCCAGCGCCGGGTCGTCGCGCCGGACCGGGTGGCCGATCAGCTGCACCCACATCGGGCTGCCGTCGGCGCGCACCATCCAGGCCTCGGCCTGGAAGCTCTCGCCGCGCGCCAGCAGGTCGGCCGCGGCGTCGCCGATTTCGTGGTAGTGCTCGTCGCTGCCGTAGAGCGAGCGCACCGGCATGCCGAGCGCTTGTTCGGTGCCGAAGCCGAACATTTGCGCAAAGCCGCGGTTGTAACGCACGACGCGGCGATCCCGCGTAAACAAGATGCCGATGCCGGCGTTGTTCATGATCGCCCGGACCTCGATCTCGGCCGCGCGCGCCGCGCTGACATCCTCGACCATCCAGACGGTGCCGGCGGCGCGCCGCCCTGGCTCGACCGATTTGGCGCGCACCCTGCCCCAGAATGTCGAACCGTCGCGCCGGCGCAGGCGCTGCTCGGCCTTTTCGAACAGGCGCCCGTCGTGCAGCGCTGGCGCCGCCTCGGCCAGAAAGTCGTGGTAGTGCTCTTCGGAGGCGAACAGGCACGCGCCGCTGGTGTTGACCAGTTCCTCGGGGGCGTAGCCAAACATCTGGGCCATGCGCGGATTGCAGCGTTTGACCACGCCGGGCTGGGTGAACATGATGCCCATCGGCGCGTGCTCGAAGATGGCGGCGTGTTCGAGCAAGCCGGGATGCAGCATGCTCTCCCCTTCCTCGATCATGTTTGCCGGCTCGCGCGTTCCTCGATCCATGTCACCCGTTCTGTGCCGCAGCCTCTAGCCGGGCTGCTCGAATTGATCTGGATCATAAACCACAATCTCGCGTCCCGGGCAAAAAAACTGAACGGGGCGCCGGCGCTACCCATGCGGCATCAAATCACGTACATACCGACGTAATCGTTGACCGCCATGCGCTCGAGCGCTTCCTGATCCAGCGACGCGGCGAGGATCGCCTCCTGCTGCCGCGGCGGGAAGCGGCGCGCAAGGTTGGCGCGGAACTTCGCAAGCAGCAGCGGCAGGCCTTCGGCACGGCGCCGCGCGTGGCCCAGCGGGTACTCGACCAGCACCTCGTCAAAGCGCGTGCCGTCGCCAAATTCGACCGTGACGCCGTTCGGGATCGCGCGCCGCGCCGGGTCGTGGTACGCGGCAGTGAACGCCGGCTCCTCGACGCACGCGATCTTCGCGCGCAGCGCGTCGATGCGCGGGTCGGCGGCGACATCATCCTCGTAGTCGGCCGCCGTGAGCCTGCCGTGGATCAGCGGCAGCGCCACCATGTACTGGATGCAGTGGTCACGGTCGGCGGGATTGTCGAGTGGGCCGTGCTTGTCGATGATGCGCATGCAGGCCTCGTGGGTGCGAATGGTGATGTGGGCAATGTCGTCGCTGCGCTTGCCGGTCCTGGCCATCGCGGCGTAGATGGTCATCGCCGCCTCCACCGCCGTCTGGGCATGGAACTCGGCGGGGTACGAAATCTTGAAGAGCACGTTCTCCATCACGTACGAGCCGTACGGCCGCTGGAAGCGCAGCGGCTGGCCCTTGAACAACACATCGCAGAAGCCCCAGGTGCGGGCAGTGAGCGCGCTCGGGTAGCCCATCTCGCCCTTTTCGGCGATGAGGGCAAGGCGCACGCCGCGGCTGGTCGCGTCGCCCGCCGCCCACGACTTGCGCGAGCCGGTGTTGGGGGCCTGGCGGTAGGTGCGCAGCGCCTGGCCGTCGACCCAGGCCTGCGACACCGCCGCCAGCATCTCGTTGCGAGACAGTCCAAGCAGCTGCGCCACCACCGCGCAGGTGGCCACCTTGACCAGCACCACGTGGTCCAGGCCGACCTTGTTGAACGAATTTTCGAGCGCGATGCAGCCCTGGATCTCGTGCGCCTTGATCATGGCCGTCAGCACGGCGCGCATCGGGAGCGGCGGCTTGCCGTTGGCGGCCGCGCGCCGCGACAGCCAGTCCGCCACCGCGAGGATGCCGCCCAGGTTGTCCGACGGATGGCCCCATTCGGCAGCCAGCCAGGTGTCGTTGAAGTCGAGCCAGCGCACCATGGCGCCGATGTTGAAAGCCGCCTGCACCGGGTCCAGTTCGAACTGCGTGCCGGGCACGCGGGCGCCGTGCGGCACCACGGTGCCGTGCACGATCGGGCCGAGGAGCTTGGTGCAGGCCGGGTAGCCCAGCGCCTCCAGGCCGCAGCCGAGGGTATCGAGCAGGCAGTGGCGGGCGGTGTCGTACGCGAGCGGCGAAGTGATTTCATAGTCGCGCACATAGTCGACGATGTCGGCAATGACCTCGTCGTAGGGGTGGCCGATGTTGGCAGCTTCGGGCATGGCAAACCTCCACAAGCATGAACGCTGCCCATTCTACTCGCGCCGGTAGGGTGGGCAGCTTGACTGCCCACGCGTTCAAGCGGCTGGCGTGCACTCGCACGGCCAATCACGCCCGCATTGGACGCGTGGGCAGGAGACCTGCCCACCCTGCGATCTACCTCAGAACGCGTCGCCCGGAACGCGCACCCAGCCTTCCATCAGCACGCGCGCGCTGCGGCTCATGATCGCCTTGGTGACGCTCCACTCGCCGTTCGCCTGGTTCGCCTCGGCGCCAACACGCAGCGTGCCGGACGGGTGGCCGAAGCGCACCGCGTTGCGTTCGCCGCCGCCGGCAGCCAGGTTCACCAGCGTGCCGGGAATCGCGGCAGCAGTGCCGATCGCAACCGCCGCCGTGCCCATCATCGCATGGTGCAGCTTACCCATCGACATGGCGCGCACCAGCAGGTCGATATCGCCAGCCTTGACCGGCTTGCCGCTCGATGCCACATAGTCGGCCGGCTTGGCCACGAACGCGACCTTGGGCGTGTGCTGGCGCTTTGCGGCCTCGTCCACATGCTTGATCAGGCCCATGCGCACGGCGCCATGCGCGCGGATGGTCTCGAACATGGCAAGCGCCTTCGGGTCGCCGTTGATCGCTTCCTGCAGCTCCGTACCGGTGTAGCCGATCGCCTCGGCGTTCACAAAAATGGTCGGGATGCCGGCATTGATCATGGTCGCCTTGAGCGTGCCCACGCCCGGCACTTCCAGGTCATCGACCAGGTTCCCGGTCGGGAACATCGAACCGCCGGCGCCCTCTTCCTCGGCCGCCGGGTCCATGAACTCGAGCTGCACTTCGGCGGCCGGGAAGGTCACGCCATCGAGTTCGAAGTCGCCGGTTTCCTGCACCGCGCCGCCGGTCATCGGCACATGCGCGATGATGGTCTTGCCGATGTTGGCCTGCCAGATGCGCACCGTGGCCACGCCATCGGGCGGAATGTTGGCCAGGTCGACCAGGCCATTGGCGATCGCAAACGGGCCGACCGCCGCTGACAGGTTGCCGCAGTTGCCGCTCCAGTCCACGAACGGCTTGTCGATCGAGACCTGGCCGAACAGGTAGTCCACGTCATGGTCCGGCCGGGTGCTCTTCGAGACGATCACGGTCTTGCTGGTGCTCGAGGTGGCGCCGCCCATACCGTCGATCTGCTTGCCGTACGGGTCGGGGCTGCCGATCACGCGCATGAGCAGCTTGTCGCGCGCCTCGCCCGGCACCTGCGCGCGCTCCGGCAGGTCCTGCAGGCGGAAGAACACGCCCTTGCTGGTGCCGCCACGGATGTAGGTGGCGGGGATTTTGATTTGTGCTGCGTGTGCCATATTGTTAGCTCCAATCCGTCGTTCCGGCGAACGCCGGAACCCATGCTGAGCGCGGAGAATCGCTGACGCAAACTCTAACGCAAACTCAGCATGGGTCCCGGCTTGCGCCGGGACGACGGTACAGGTTGCGGGTTAAGCGGCGACCTTCGACGACGCAAGGAAGTCCTGCGCAAAGCGCTGCAGCACGCCGCCCGCTTCGTAGATCGACACTTCCTCGGCCGTATCGAGCCTGCAGGTCACCGGCACTTCGACGGTCTCGCCATTCTTGCGGTGGATGACCAGCGTGAGCGTTGCACGCGGCGTGCGCTCGCCGACCACGTCAAAGGTCTCGGTGCCGTCGATACCCAGAGTGATGCGGTTGGTGCCCGGCTTGAACTCCAGCGGCAGCACGCCCATGCCGACCAGGTTGGTGCGGTGGATGCGCTCGAAGCCCTCGGCCACGATCGCTTCCACGCCCGCCAGGCGCACGCCCTTGGCCGCCCAGTCGCGCGACGAGCCCTGGCCGTAGTCGGCGCCGGCAATGATGATCAGCGGCTGCTTGCGCTCCATGTAGGTCTCGATCGCTTCCCACATGCGCGTGACTTTGCCTTCCGGCTCGACGCGCGCCAGCGAACCCTTCTTGACCTGCCCGTCCACCACGGCCATTTCGTTGATGAGGGTCGGGTTGGCAAAGGTCGCGCGCTGCGCGGTCAGGTGGTCGCCGCGGTGCGTCGCGTACGAGTTGAAGTCTTCTTCCGGCAGGCCCATCTTGGCCAGGTACTCGCCCGCCGCGCTGCTGGCCAAAATGGCGTTGGACGGCGACAGGTGGTCGGTGGTGATGTTGTCGCCCAAAACCGCCAGCGGGCGCATGGCCTTGAGCGTGCGCTCGCCGGCCAGCGCGCCTTCCCAGTACGGCGGACGACGGATGTAGGTGCTCATGGGGCGCCAGTCGTACAGCGGGCTGACCTGCTCGACGCTCTCTTCCTGTTTGGCGAACATCGGCACGTACACCTTGCGGAACTGCTCGGGCTTGACGCTCTTCTCGATCACCGCGTCGATCTCCTCGTCCGTCGGCCAGATGTCGGCCAACGTGACCGGCTTGCCCTGTGCGTCCGTGCCCAGCACGTCCTTCTCGATGTCGAAGCGCACCGTGCCCGCAATCGCGTAGGCGATCACCAGCGGCGGCGAGGCCAGGAAGGCCTGCTTGGCGTACGGGTGGATGCGGCCGTCGAAGTTGCGGTTGCCCGACAGGACAGCGGTGGCGTACAGGTCACGCTCGATGATCTCCTGCTGGATCTTCGGATCGAGCGCGCCGCTCATGCCGTTGCAGGTGGTGCAGGCAAAGGCCACAACGCCAAAGCCCAGCTTTTCCAGCTCCGGCAGCAGCCCGGCTTCTTCCAGGTACAGCGACACCGCTTTGGATCCCGGCGCAAGCGAGCTCTTGACCCAGGGCTGGCGCACCAGGCCGCGCTGGTTGGCATTACGCGCCAGCAGGCCGGCGGCGATCATGTTGCGCGGGTTGTTGGTGTTGGTGCAGCTGGTGATAGCGGCGATGATGACGGCGCCGTCGGGCATCTGCCCCGGCTCGTGCGCCACGTTGCCGTTGGCGATACCGCGCGCGGCCAGCTCGCTGGTCGGCACGCGCTTGTGCGGGTTGGACGGGCCGGCGATGTTGCGCACCACGGTGGACAGGTCGAACTTGAGCACGCGCTCGTACTCGGTGTTTTTCAGCGTGTCGGCCCACAGGCCGGTTTCCTTGGCGTAGGTCTCGACCAGCGCCACCTGCTCGTCGTCGCGGCCAGTGAGCTTGAGGTACTTGATGGTCTGCTCGTCGATGTAGAACATCGCGGCGGTCGCGCCGAATTCCGGCGCCATGTTCGAGATGGTCGCGCGGTCGCCCAGCGTCAGGCTGTCTGCGCCCTCGCCGTAGAACTCCAGGTAGGCCGAGACGACCTTTTCCTTGCGCAGGAACTCGGTCAGCGCCAGCACCACGTCGGTGGCGGTGATGCCCGGCTGCCGCTTGCCCGACAGCTCGACGCCGACGATATCCGGCAGGCGCATGTACGAGGCACGGCCGAGCATCACGCTCTCCGCCTCCAGGCCGCCCACGCCGACCGCAATCACGCCCAGCGCGTCCACCATCGGGGTGTGCGAGTCGGTGCCGACCAGCGTGTCCGGGAACGCCACGCCATCCTTCACCTGGATCACGGGGCTCATGCGCTCCAGGTTAATCTGGTGCAGGATGCCGTTCCCCGGCGGGATCACGTCGACGTTCTTGAACGCCTTCTTGGTCCAGTTGATGAAATCGAAGCGGTCTTCGTTGCGGCGATCCTCGATCGCGCGGTTCTTGGCGAAGGCATCCGGGTCGAAGCCGCCGCACTCCACCGCCAGCGAGTGGTCCACCACCAGCTGCGTCGGCACCACCGGGTTGACCAGCGCCGGGTTGCCGCCTTCGGCAGCGATGGCGTCGCGCAGGCCGGCCAGGTCCACCAGCGCGGTCTGGCCCAGGATGTCGTGGCAGACCACGCGCGCCGGGAACCACGGGAAGTCGAGATCGCGCTTGCGCTCGATGAGCTGTTTGAGCGACGGCACCAGTGCCTGCGGCTCGCAGCGGCGCACCAGGTTCTCGGCCAGCACGCGCGACGTGTACGGCAGCTTGTCGTAGGCGCCCGGCTCGATCGCATCGACCGCAGCGCGCGCATCGAAGTAATGCAGGTTGGTACCGTGCAGGGGTTTGAGGTAGGAGCTATTCATTGTTCGAGTGATCCAGTATGAGTTGCCTGTGCTGTTTGCCGTAATAACGGCCCTCGTGCAGCAAGGCGTCGGGTTCGAGTCCGAATAATTTGAAACCGAAGGCTTCGTACAGGCGTTCCGCGCGCGCGTTCCCATCGGTGAGCGCGAGCGTGATTTGACGGATGGTGCCTAGCGAGCGCGCGAAGTCGACCAGGTGCGCGATCAGCAACCGGCCAACGCCGCGCGACTGCCGGCTGCTGTCCACGATCAGGCTGTTCAAACTGGCCGAATGGCGCAGCCGACTGCCCTCCTGCGTACGTAGCGCGATCGTTCCCACGAGTTCATCGCCATCGAAGGCGCCGAACCAGTAGTCGCCGGCCTTCGCCAGGCGCGCGGCGTGCCACGCTTCGTCCTGCCGCAACGCATCCTCGTAGGCCGGGCCATGCATCAGCTGGAAGTTGCGCAGGCTGGCCAGACGCAGCACGCGGTATCGCGTGGCGTCAGATGCGCCCAGCGGGCGCACCACGATTCCTTCGGCTCCGGGCGTCACTTGCGCTCGGCCAGCGGCACGAACTTCAGGTCTTCCGGACCGACGTAGTTCGCGCTCGGACGGATGATCTTGTTGTCGATGCGCTGCTCGATGATGTGCGCTGCCCAGCCGGAGGTGCGCGAGATCACGAACAGCGGCGTGAACATCGCGGTCGGCACGCCCATCATGTGGTACGACACGGCCGAGAACCAGTCCAGGTTCGGGAACATCTTCTTCACTTCCCACATCACCGACTCCAGGCGCTCGGCGATGTCGAACATCTTCATCGAGCCGGCCTGCTGCGACAGCGTGCGCGCCACTTCCTTGATGACCTTGTTGCGCGGGTCGGAAATCGTGTACACCGGATGGCCGAAGCCGATCACCACTTCCTTGTTCGCCACACGGTTGCGGATGTCGGCTTCCGCCTCGTCCGGGTTCTCGTAGCGCTTCTGGATGTCCAGCGCCACTTCGTTGGCGCCGCCGTGTTTCGGGCCGCGCAGCGCGCCGATCGCGCCGGTGATGGCCGAGTAGATGTCCGAGCCGGTGCCGGCGATCACGCGCGAGGTGAAGGTCGAGGCGTTGAACTCGTGTTCGGCGTACAGGATCAGCGAGGTGTGCATCGCCTTGACCCATTCATCCGACGGCTTTTCGCCGTGCAGCAGATGCAGGAAGTGGCCGCCGATCGAGTCGTCGTCGGTTTCCACGTCGATGCGCTTGCCGTTGTGGCTGAAGTGGTACCAGTACAGCAGCATCGAGCCGAACGATGCCATCAGGCGGTCGGCGATGTCGCGCGCGCCGGCGATGTTGTGGTCGTCCTTCTCGGGCAGCACGCAGCCCAGGGTGGACACGCCGGTGCGCATCACGTCCATCGGGTGGCTCGATGCCGGCAGCGCCTCGAGCGCGGCCTTGACGGCTTGCGGCAGGCCGCGCAGCGCCTTGAGCTTGAGCTTGTAGCCCTTCAGTTCGGCGGCGGTCGGCAGCTTGCCGTGCACGAGCAGGTAGGCGATTTCTTCGAATTCGCAGGTGTCGGCGACGTCGAGGATGTCGTAGCCGCGGTAGTGCAGGTCGTTACCCGAGCGGCCCACCGAGCACAGCGCGGTGTTGCCGGCAGCGACGCCGGACAGGGCAACGGATTTCTTGGGCTTGAAGGTTGGGGTTTCGGACGTGGTTTGGTTGGTCATTGCGGATCTCCTTAGTTATGTGTTGCGTAGGGTGGGCAGATTCTCTGCCCACGCGTTCAACGCCCGGCGCCGCTGTGGCAGCGCAAACCGGAGTTGGACGCGTGGGCAGGAGGACCTGCCCACCCTACGGCTTATTTCGATTTGGCTTGTGCAAACAGCGCATCGAGCTTCTGCTCGTAGCTGTGATAGTCGATGCGGTCGTACAGTTCGGCGCGAGTCTGCATGGTATCGACCACGTTCTTTTGCGTGCCGTCGCGGCGGATCGCGTTGTACACGTTCTCGGCCGCCTTGTTCATCGCGCGGAACGCCGACAGCGGGTACAGCACGATATCCACGTCCGCGCCCCTCAGTTCTTCGGTGGTGAACAGCGGGGTCGCGCCAAATTCGGTGATGTTGGCCAGGATCGGCACCTTCACCGCCTTCTTGAATTGCGCATACATCTCAAGGCTGGTGATCGCCTCGGGGAAGATCATGTCCGCGCCCGCCTCGACGCAGGCCACGGCGCGCTCCACGGCCGCGTCCAGCCCTTCGACGGCCAGCGCGTCGGTGCGCGCCATGATCACGAAGTTCTCGTCGGTGCGGGCGTCGGCGGCGGCCTTGATGCGGTCCACCATCTCCTGCTTGGTCACGATTTCCTTGTTCGGGCGGTGGCCGCAGCGCTTGGCGCCAACCTGGTCCTCGATGTGCACGGCGGCGGCGCCGAACTTGATCATCGAGCGCACGGTGCGCGCCACGTTGAAGGCCGAGGCGCCAAAGCCGGTGTCCACGTCCACCAGCAGCGGCAGGTCGCACACGTCGGTGATGCGGCGCACATCGGTCAGCACGTCGTCCAGGTTCGAGATGCCCAGGTCCGGCAGGCCGAGCGAACCGGCGGCAACCCCGCCACCGGACAGGTAGATGGCCTTGAAGCCGGCACGCTTGGCCAGCAGCGCATGGTTGGCGTTGATCGCGCCGATGACCTGCAGCGGCGATTCTTCCTGGACTGCGCGACGGAACAGCGCGCCTGGTGTTGGTTTCATGTGTAATCCCTTCAGCTGTTTCAAGGTATGGGTGATGGCCACAGTTATGCAAGGCCCATGCCAGCGGGCGCCGGCCTGCGGAAATGCGTTGATTTTCAACGGTTCAGGCAGGGAGCGGCGCGCGCCAGCAGCCGTGCCCCCGCTAAGCCGGCGTCGCACGCGTTTCATGCTGAAACATGACTGCAACGCACGGCGGAACACTCGGAATATTGCCGCGCACGATTGAGACCCCGGTTTGACACGACTTAATACATGAGCAACACTAAATTTCCAGGCCCATCCACTGAAAAATGGACTACCAGCGCGACATTCACAAGTTCTTCAAATCAAGTGCCCCGCACCGCCTCAGCTACCGCCCGGACATCGACGGCCTGCGCGCGGTGGCGGTTTGCCTTGTCGTGCTGTTCCATGCGTGGCCCAACTGGCTGCGGTCCGGCTTCATCGGCGTGGACGTGTTTTTCGTCATCTCGGGCTTCCTGATCACGTCCATCATCCTGGATGACCTGGAACGCGGCAGCTTCAGCATCCGCGAGTTCTATGTGCGCCGCATCCGGCGCATTTTTCCGGCTCTGATCACGGTGGTGGCCGCAACGCTGCTGTTCGGCTGGTACGTGCTGCTGCACCACGAGTTCGCCCAACTGGGCAAGCACATCACCGCCGCCGCCACCTTCTTGTCCAACCTCGTGCTGTGGAACGAGTCCGGGTATTTCGACAACGACCACGCCACCAAGCCGCTGCTGCATTTGTGGTCGTTGGGCGTGGAGGAGCAGTTCTATCTCGTCTGGCCGGTGATGCTGGCCCTGTGCTTCCGCAGGCGCGGCGGCATCCTGGCGTTCCTGACCCTCACCCTCGGTGCCTCGTTCCTGTACGGGCTGTACGCCACCTACAACGCGCCGGCCGAAGCCTACTATTCGCCGGTCACGCGCTTCTGGGAGCTGGCGTCCGGGGGCCTGGTGGCCTACCTGCTGTCCGGGCGCGAACAGCCGATGCCGGCGCGCGCGTTGCTGTCGGCGGGCGGCATCGTCCTGCTCGCACTCGGCTGCGTGTTCATCGACGGGCAGACCGCCTTTCCCGGCGCATGGGCGCTGCTGCCGGTCGCCGGCACCAGCGCGCTGATCATGGCCGGCAACGAGGGCTGGATCAACCGCCGCCTGCTCGGCAATCCGTTGATGGCCAGGATCGGCCTGGTCAGCTACCCGTTCTACCTCTGGCACTGGCCCCTGCTTTCGTTCGGCTACATCATCGAAGGCGAAAAGCCGTCGGCACAGGCAAAGGCCATGCTCGTGCTCGCGTCCTTCCTGCTGGCCGTGCTCACCTGGCGCCTGATCGAGCGGCCGATCCAGAAAAGCCCGAAACGCGTGCGCGCGATCCAGGCGCTGGTGACGGCGATGGTTTGCTTTGGCCTGGCCGGCGCGCTGGCAAACAGCGGTCTGCTGCGCGAGCGCATTCCCGGCAACGGCACGGACAAGTACCTGCGCGCGCTGAACGACCTGGGTTTCCCGCAACCGGCCATGAAATCGCTGCGGTATCACGGCTCGCTGTTCCACACGCTGGCAGGGAACGGTCACGGCACCACGGTGCTGGTGGGCGACTCGGTGATGGAGCAATATGCGCCGCTGGTGGCGGAAGGATTGCGAACCTCGCGCTTTGACCGCAAGTCCGTCATTTTTGCCACGGCCGGCGGCTGCCCGCCGATCCGGGGCGCGGTGCGCCTGCCCAAGATCCGTTTCCCGACTTGCACGCAGACGGTGATCGACGCCTACGACCTGGCGGCCTCGCCAGAGGTGGACACCGTGGTCATCGCCGCCGCCTGGTACGGCTATTTCACGCCTTACCAGGATGAAGTCGAGATGCCGGTGGGCGACAAGCTCGAACAATTCCCGTCCGCGCCCGCGCACGAGGCGGCATACGCGTCGATGCTGCAGGCGATCCGCATGCTGCGCGAAAAAGGCAAGCGCGTGTACCTGGTGCTGCAGCCACCCACCGGCGACAAATTCGATCCGCGCTCGATGATCACCGGCTCGCGTTTCAACGAAATGATGCCGCGTACCGACATGCCGCCCTTCCTGGTCAGCGAGTTCCGGCAAGTGAATGCCGAGCCGATCGCACGGCTGAAGGGGATCGCAAGTCAGACCGGCACGATCGTCGTGGATCCAGTGGACTACCTGTGCAAGGACGGCACCTGCCCCGTGCTGAGCCAGTCCGGCGAGCCGATCTACACAGACCCAGTGCACATGCGGCCGTACTTCGTGCGCACCGTGCGCTACCTCGACGCCGCGCTCTCCAGCCCGGTGCGCCAGGCGCAGGCGCGCTGAAAACAAAAGCGCAATCGCTCGTCCAACAAACGTATTGGCGAACGACGAGGGCGAGCGAACGAATGTCCGTCAGAGACGATCGATGCCAGAGGCCATTCACTTGCTAACCTAAAACGTGCTACGGGACAGGCCCTTACTACCGGACATCTGATACCCGACGTCAGGGCTGAGCGCACGGGAGCGCACCCCGCCTTCATTGTTCGTCTCCCCCAAGGTTCGCAGGCCGTAAAATGCGGGTTTGAACTTTCTCCCTCAGCGTCCGGAATGGAAACTATCGACCAGCGTTACCTCGTCCAGCAAAACAAACTTGGCGAAGACGGCAAGAAACCGCCCGTCTTCGCCAAGGTAATGCGCAGCAAGGAAGGCAAATTCGAAGGTGTGTCCTTTATCAAAAACAAGGAAAAAGCGACCGTGATGACGGTCGCCGAAGCCCAGGAAGTCATCCTCTGGGCTGCAAAGAAGAAAAGCAACGCGCACGAGTATGCGACCAAGATCATTTGCGTCGGCCAATAGTCGGAGCCCGGTTTCCGACGTTTGGCGAGGTGCGTCGTGACGATAGCAATTGATCCAGGCGAGGTCGAGTTCAGCGCCATCCGCGCGCAAGGCCCGGGCGGACAGAACGTCAATAAGGTCTCGTGCGCGGTGCAAGCCCGTTTCGATATCGCCGCGTCCTCACTGCCGCCGCCAGTCAAGGCGCGCCTGCTGGAACTGCGCGACGCGCGCATCACGCAAGGCGGCGTGGTGGTGATCAAGGCGCAGAAGTCGCGCAGCCTGGAGCAAAACAAGGAAGACGCGCTGCGACGCCTGCAGGCGCTCGTCGACACGGCGGCCGAGGTGCCGCTCGTGCGTCGGCCGACCCGGCCCACGCGTGCGTCGCAGCGGCGTCGGCTCGACGCGAAAACGCGCAGCGGTCAGGTCAAAGCGCTGCGCGGCAAGGTTAACGAATAATATTCTCGGGCAATTCATGAAGAGTAGTTCAAACAGCGGTCTGGTCTATTCCACGGATGGCGGGCGCATGTGTCCCGAATGCCGCCGGCCCATGGTGGAGTGCATGTGCAAGGCGAGGACCGCGGCCACAGGCGATGGCGTGGTGCGCGTGACGCGCCAGACCAAGGGGCGAGGCGGCAAGACAGTAACGCTCGTCAAAGGGCTCGCGCTCGATCCCACCGCATTGGCTCTGCTACGCAAGCAGTTGTGCACGGCATGCGGTTCGGGCGGAACCGTGAAGGATGGTGTGATTGAAGTGCAGGGCGACCACTGCGATCTGGTCATGGAGACGCTCAGACGGCACGGCCATCATCCGAAGCGTGCAGGTGGCTAAAGCTCTACAAGGCCGAATGTCTGCGATCGGCCAGAAGCGCACTTACACAAGCAAGGCACAGTAGCAAGCTCGTATTGCTATGCATTCTGAAGCACGGCGCTCCCGGTTGCAGTGCCCTCCTTCTACAAGGCCAACAACGAGTCCGGAAACGACCTGATTGAGGCCACTTGTAACATCAAAGCCGCAAAAGCAAAAAGCCCCGCTTGCGCGGGGCCTGGCTTTGGAGGAAGCCGAAACTTAGTGGGCGCTGGCGGCCGCGGCGCCGATGCCGGTCTCCGAACGCATTTCCTGCGCTTCGTAGCCGGCGCGGTCCACACGCGCACGCTCGCTCTTGTCGGTGATCGAGAACAGCCAGATGCCGACGAAACCGACGATCATCGAGAACAGAGCCGGCGAGGTGTACGGGAAGATCGGGGCTGCGTGGCCCAGCACGTCCACCCACACCGACTTGGACACGACCGTCAGGCCAACCGCGGTGCTCAAGCCCAGGAAGCCGCCGATGGTGGCGCCACGGGTGGTGCAGTCCTTCCACAGCACCGACATGAACAGCACCGGGAAGTTGGCCGAGGCCGCAATCGCAAAGGCCAGCGACACCATGAACGCGATGTTCTGCTTCTCGAACGCGATGCCCAGGCCAACGGCGATGATGCCCAGCGTAATGGTGGTCAGTTTCGAGACCCTGAGCTCATCGGCGTTGGTTGCCTTGCCCTTCTTGATGACGGTTGCGTACAGGTCGTGCGAGACGGCGGTGGCGCCGGACAGGGTCAGGCCAGCGACGACGGCCAGGATGGTCGCGAACGCCACGGCCGACATGAAGCCGAGGAACGCGTTGCCGCCCACGGCGTTGGCCAGGTGCACCGCAGCCATGTTGTTACCGCCCAGCAGCTTACCGGCAGCATCCTTGAAGTCCGGGTTGGTGCCAACCAGCACGATCGCGCCGAAGCCGATGATGAAGGTCAGGATGTAGAAGTAGCCGATCCAGGTGGTTGCCCACAGCACCGACTTGCGCGCTTCCTTGGCGCTCGGCACGGTGAAGAAACGCATCAGGATGTGCGGCAGGCCGGCGGTGCCGAACATGAGCGCCATGCCGAACGAGATCGCCGAGATCGGGTCCTTGATGAAGGTGCCCGGGCCCATGATCGCGGAACCCTTCTTGTGCACTTCGACGGCCTTGGAGAACAGTGCCTCCGGGCTGAAGCCGTAGTTGGCCAGCACCATCAGGGCCATGAACGAGGCGCCGCCCAGCAGCAGCACGGCCTTGATGATCTGCACCCAGGTGGTGGCGGTCATGCCGCCGAACAGCACGTACACCATCATCAGCGTGCCAACCAGCACGACGGCGATCCAGTAGTCCAGGCCGAACAGCAGCTTGATCAGCTGGCCGGCGCCGACCATCTGCGCGATCAGGTAGAACGCCACCACGACCAGCGTGCCGCAAGCCGAGAACACGCGGATCGGGGTCTGCTTGAATCGGTACGCCGCCACGTCGGCGAAGGTGTAGCGGCCCAGGTTGCGCAGGCGCTCGGCCATCAGGAAGGTGATGACCGGCCAGCCGACCAGAAAGCCGATCGCGTAGATCAGGCCGTCGTAGCCGTCCGCGAACACGGCGGCGGAAATGCCCAGGAACGAGGCGGCCGACATGTAGTCGCCCGCGATTGCCAGGCCGTTCTGGAAGCCCGTGATGCCGCCGCCGGCGGTGTAGAAGTCGGCCGCGGAGCGGGTGCGCTTGGCGGCCCACTTGGTAATGAACAGGGTCAGGATCACGAAACCGGCGAACAGCGTGATCGCGGTCCAGTTGGTGGCCTGCTTTTGCGCCTGGCCCAGGTCGGGCGAGGCGAAGGCAACACCGGCGGCGCCCAGCAGCGCGAGCGCGGCCAGGCCGCGTTTGAGGACGGCGGCGTTCATGCTTTCACCTTTGCGCGAATGGCGGCAGTCAGCTCGTCGTACTCATTGTTGGCACGGCGCACGTAAATACCGGTGATGATGACAGTGAACAGGATGACGAACAGGCCAGCCGGGATGCCCCAGGTCATGACTCCTTCACCGATCTTGCCGCCCATCAGCTCCTTGTTGAATGCGATCAGCAGGATGTAGCCGTAGTAAACGGCCATCATGCCCCAAGTGAGGGTCCAGCCGAAGCGCGAGCGCTTGCTCACCAGCTTCTGGTAGTTCGGGTCGCCCTTGATGGTTTGCACCAGGTTTTCCACTTATGTCTCCTATTCATTATCTTTATTTCTGCCAGTTGGCGAATGAATCCTACGGAGGACTTCTTACCCCTCGCTTACGCTCGCTTACGGCAGGCTTACGTAAACTAAACGTTCTCCGGCGTTTCACTGAAACACTCGCGCTGAAAAATGAACTACACTTGAAACATGACCACCTCGCTCCGCTCCCCCACCGACGCTACCGACAAGCCGGTCATCTGGACCGTCTCGGTATCCCGGCTGGCTGACCTGTTCCGCGACATCACGCTCGAATTCGACCACCTGGCCACGATCGAGCCAATCGCGCTTGGCTTCGACGAGGCCGCGCGCCACATCCGCGAGCGCATGGCCACCGAGCGCTGCGACGTGGTCATCGCCGCCGGGTCGAACGCGGCCTACCTGAAAGGCCGGGTGTCGGTGCCGGTGGTGGCGGCCAAGGCCAGCGGCTTCGACGTGATGCAAGCGCTCACGCGCGCGCGCCGCGTGTCCGACAAGATCGCCGTCATCACCTACCAGGAAATGCCGCAGCTGGCCGAATTCGCGGCCACCTTCGGGCTGTCGATCGCGCAGCGCACCTACACCACCGACGAGGATGCGCGCGCCAGCATCAGCGAGCTGAAGGCGGCCGGCGTGAAGGTGATCGTGGGCGCCGGCCTGATCACCGACCTGGCCGAGGAAGCCGGGCTGACCGCCGTGTTCATGTACTCGGCCGCATCGATCCGCCAGGCCTTCGAGGATGCGCTGGAGATGGCGCGCCTGACGCAGCTGGAAGCGTCGCGCCGCCAGAAGGCGCAGGTGCCCGAGACGCTGCGCGCGCGCCGCGGCCTGGCCGACCTGCGCGGCGAATCGGCCGCAATGGAACGGCTGCGCCAGTCGGTGGTGCTGTACGCGCGCTCGCCGGCCACCGTGCTGATCCAGGGAGAGACAGGCAGCGGCAAGGAACTGGTGGCGCAGGCGATCCACCGCGAGGCGCCGCGCAGCCTGGGCGCCAACCGGCCTTTCGTGGCGGTCAACTGCGGCGCGATCGCGGAGTCGCTGCTCGAATCGGAACTGTTCGGGCACGAGGAAGGCGCCTTCACCGGCGCGCGCCGCGGCGGCCATGCCGGGCTGTTCGAGGCGGCCAACAAGGGCACCCTGTTCCTGGACGAGATCGGCGAGATGCCGCTGGCGCTGCAGACGCGCCTGTTGCGGGTGCTGGAAGAGCGCGAGGTGATGCGGGTCGGCGGCACGCGCCCGGTGCCGATCGACGTGCGCGTCATCAGCGCCACCCACTGCGACCTGGAAGCGCGCGTGCGCGAAGGACGCTTTCGCGCCGACCTGTTCTACCGGCTGGCTGTGCTGCGGCTGTCACTGCCGCCGCTGCGCGAACGGACCGGCGACATCGTCGGACTGGCCGAGTGGTCGCTCAAGAACGCGCTGGCCTCGCTGGGCACGCGGCCGCACCCGAACCTGCGGGCCGAGCTGAACGCGTGTGCGCCGCTGCTGGAGCACTACCGCTGGCCAGGCAACGTACGCGAACTGCGCAACCTGATGGAACGGCTGGCGCTGTTCCTGGCGGCCGAGCCGCTGCAGGCGCTCACGCCGAGCTTCTTGCTGTCGATCGCGCCCGAGCTGGCCCGGGCCGAGGCGCCGGCGAGCGGGCCGATCACGGTGTCGCCGGCCCTGGACCACGAGACCGCGGCCGAGGTGCTGGCGCGCTTTGGCGGCCAGCGCGAGGCCGCCGCGCGCTATCTTGGCATCAGCCGCACCACGCTGTGGCGGCGGTTGCGGGATGGGACTTAGACCGCCAACATCAGCCTGTCACCACCATCCTTCGCACGTCGTCCCGGCGAAAGCCGGGACCCATAGACCGCCTGCCGACACCGGCGCGGCAGCGTCACCCGCTCACTCAGCATGGGTCCCGGCGTTCGCCGGGACGACGGTTTACGGAGTGCCTATGGGCAAGCGCCGCATAGTCCATCCACGTCAATACCCCACCCCACCAACGGCGCACAATCCCCCAATTAGCGGCGCGTCCGTCGCCGCCCTGGAGGAGATATGCCACAACAAGCAGCATTGTTCTCGCTCATCGGCAACACGCCCCTGGTCGAGGTCACCCGCATGGACACTGGCCCGTGCCAGCTGTTCCTCAAGCTCGAGTCGCAAAACCCGGGCGGCTCGATCAAGGACCGCATCGGCCGCGCCATGATCGAACAGGCCGAGGCCGACGGCAAGCTGGGCCCAGGCGGCACCGTGGTCGAGGCCACCGCCGGCAATACCGGCATCGGCCTTGCGCTCGTCGCCCGCATCAAAGGCTACCGGGTGGTGCTCGTGGTGCCGGACAAAATGGCCGCCGAAAAGGTGCTGCACCTGAAGGCGCTCGGCGCCGAAATCCACCTCACCCGCTCGGACGTGGGCAAGGGCCATCCCGAGTACTACCAGGACTATGCGGCGCGGCTGGCGCGCGAGATCCCGGGTGCCTGGTACGCGGACCAGTTCAACAACCCGGCCAACCCGCGCGCGCACGAAACCACGACCGGCCCCGAGCTGTGGGAACAGTCCGGGCATGACCTGGACGCGATCGTCGTGGGCGTCGGCTCGGGCGGCACGCTCACCGGCCTGTCGCACTACTTCAGCCGCGTGCAGCCGCACACGGAATTCGTGCTGGCCGACCCGCGCGGCTCAATTTTGGCCGAGTACGTCAACACCGGGCGCTTGTCCAAAGTGTCCGGATCGTGGGCGGTGGAAGGCATCGGCGAGGACTTCATTCCGGCCAACGCCGACCTGTCGCGCGTGCGCACCGCCTACACCATCAGCGACGAAGAAAGCTTCCACACGGCGCGCGCGCTGCTGCGCAGCGAGGGCATTCTGGCCGGCTCGTCCACCGGCACCCTGCTCGCCGCGGCGCTCAAGTACTGCCGCGCGCAGACCATGCCCAAGCGCGTGGCCACCTTCGTGTGCGACACCGGCACCCGCTACCTGACCAAGGTGTACAGCGACGGCTGGATGGTGGACCAGGGCCTGCTCGAGCGGCCCAGGATGGGCGACCTGCGCGACCTGATCGGCCGCCGCTACGACGCCGGCGAGGTCGTCACGGTGGCGCCGTCGGACACCCTGCTTACTGCGTTCAGCCGCATGCGCAGCGCCGACCTGGCCCAGCTTCCGGTCATCGAGAACGGGCGGCTGGCCGGCCTGATCGACGAGTCCGACCTGCTGCTGCACGTGACCAGCGAGGCCGGCCACTTCGGCGCGCCGGTGTCGAGCACCATGACCGCGCAGCTGCGTACGCTGCGGCCATCGGCCAGCATGCAGGAGCTGCGCGACATCCTCGACCACGGGCTCACGGCGGTCGTCTGCGAGGGGGACCGTTTCTATGGCCTGATCACGCGCTACGACCTTCTCAACCACTTGCGCAGGACGCTATCGTGACCGATCGACCGCAACAGCACATCGCCACCCGCGTCATCCACGCGGGCCAGGCGCCCGATCCTTCCACCGGCGCGGTCATGCCGCCGATCTACGCAACCTCGACCTTCGCGCAAGAGAGCCCCGGCGTGCACAAGGGGCTCGACTATGGCCGCTCACACAACCCAACCCGCTGGGCGCTGGAGCGCTGCGTGGCCGACCTCGAAGGCGGCAGCGCGGCGTTCGCGTTCGCCTCGGGGCTTGCCGCAATCTCGGCGGTGCTGGCGCTGCTGCCGGCCGGCTCGCACGTGGTGGCCGGCGACGACATGTATGGCGGCACCTACCGCCTGTTCGAACGCGTGCTGCGCAGCAGTTCGGGACACACGTTCAGCTACGCCAACCTGGCCGACACCGCCTCGCTCACGCGGGCACTGCGTCCAGAGTCGAAGCTCGTGTGGATCGAGTCGCCCACCAACCCCATGCTCAAGCTGGCCGACCTGGCCGCCATTGCATCGCTGTGCCGCGAGCGCGGCATCCTGGCCGCGTGCGACAACACCTTTGCCAGCCCGATCGTGCAGCGTCCGCTGGAACTGGGCATGGACATCGTGGTGCACTCGACCACCAAGTACATGAACGGACACTCGGACGTGATCGGCGGCGTGGCGGTGGTGGGAGCCGAGCCGCGGCACGCGGCCCTGCGCGAGCAGCTCGGCTTCATCCAGAACGCCGTGGGCGCGATCCAGGGGCCGTTCGACAGCTTCCTGGTCCTGCGTGGCATCAAGACCCTCGCGCTGCGAATCGAACGCAGCTGCGCCAACGCGCTGGAACTGGCGCAATGGCTGGAACGCGAGCCCCAGGTGCGCAAGGTGTTTTACCCGGGCCTGGCATCGCACCCGCAACACGCGCTGGCACAGCGCCAGATGAACGGCTACGGCGGCATCATCTCCATCGAGCTGAACACCGACCTGGCCGGGGCGCGGCGCTTTCTCGAGCAGTGCGAAGTGTTCACGCTGGCCGAAAGCCTGGGCGGGGTTGAAAGCCTGATAGAGCATCCCGCGCTGATGACCCACGCAACCATCCCGCCGCAGCAGCGGGCCGAGCTGGGCATCAGCGACACGCTCATCAGGCTGTCTGTGGGCATCGAGCATGTGGATGACCAGCGCGCGGACCTGCGCCGCGCCCTGGCTGCCATCTGAAACCGCGGCCGATCAGGCCTCGGCCATCCCGCGGCCTGGGCGCAGGCTGGCTGCGGTGAGCGTGGCCTGCGCCACGGCCCGCGACGCGCGCGGCGCCGGGGCCCGCGTCACGGCCTGGCGGTCGAAAGGGATCGCGAACGAGCGCTCCCTTCCAGTGGCCGCGCCGCTTGCGGCATGTTCGACCGTGAAGGTACCGACCAGTGCGGCAAGCTGGTGCGCCTGCTCACGCAGCGCATCGGCAGCAGACGTCGCCTGTTCGACCAGCGCCGCATTCTGGCGCGTGGCGTCGTCCATTCCGGCGATCGCTTCGCCCACCTGGGCAATACCCGCCGCCTGCTCCGAGCTGGCGTTGTTGATCGCGCCGAGCAGACTTGTCAGGCGCCGCACGCTGCCGACGATGTCGCGCATGGTGTCGCCCGCCGCGTTCGCAATCCCGGCGCCTGACTCGATTTCGTTGGCCGAATCGGTGATCAGCTTCTTGATGTCCTTGGCCGCCGCTGCCGAACGCTGTGCCAGCGAGCGCACCTCGCCGGCCACCACCGCGAAGCCGCGCCCCTCCTCGCCCGCCCGTGCCGCCTCGACCGCAGCGTTCAGCGCCAGGATATTGGTCTGGAATGCGATCCCGTCGATCACGGCGATGATGTCGACGATGCGGTCGGCCGAGGCGCGGATCGACGCCATCTTGCTGACCATCTGCGCCATCGCCTCGCCGCCCGCCAGTGCAACCGATTGGGCGGACTGCGCCAGCTTGCTCGCCTCGCTCGCGCTGTCGCTGTTCTGGCGCACGGTCGAGGTGAGCTCTTCCATCGAAGAGGCAGTTTCCTCGATCGCGCCGGCCTGGTGTTCGGTGCGCCGCGACAGATCATGGTTACCCTCCGCAATCTGCGCCGAGGCAGCGTCGATCGCGAGCGCGCCGTCCATCACGCGCGCCACCGTATCGGACATGCTGGCGGTCATGCGGTTGAGCGCGTCGAACAGGCGGCCGATTTCGTCATCGCGCTGGTGTTCGATCGTGGCGCGCAAGTCGCCGGCGGCCACCTGCTCGGCCAGCTCGACACCTCGGCGCAACGGGCGCACGATGTGGCGAACCAGCAGCCAGGCCAGCAGGCCGCCGCCGCAGACCGCGAGTGCGCCAAGCGCCATGATCAGTACCAGGCTGGCGCCGAATGCCTGTTCCGACTCGGTCTGCATCGCGCGGGCGCGGGTGGTCTGGAAGGCCAGCAGGCGCGACATGGCGTCCGCGTAGTGCCGGAACGCCGGTTCGAGACGGCCGCCCACCAACTGCTCGACTTCCATCACCTTGCCCATGTCCTTGGCGTCGAACACCGCGCGGCGCACGGCTGCCAGCGCCGCTTTGCGCTCCAGGACAGTCTTCATCAGTTGGCGCTCGGCGTCCTGCATGGGCAGCGCGGCGACCGCCTTCTCGATCTCGGCGGCGCGCTTTTCCCCGCGGGCCAGCTCGGCCTGGTAGTAGTCGCCCAGCTCCAGGCTGTCGCTGCGTGCGATCGAAACGGCCAGCAGCTTGTTGAGCTGTGCTACAGCGAGCATCTCGGAGGTCAGCTGCTCCTTCGCCAGCTTGTCGCGCACGAGATCGGAGGCGATCGCGTCCGCCGTGTACATGCGCCAGATCGACACGCCGGAGATCACGGTGATGACTGCCAGGAGAATGGCAAACGCACCGACGATGATGGTGCCGGCTTGAACTTTGGGTAGGCGCATGTTCAGGAACTCGTTGTCTGGTTGCGCCGATTATGGCGAGCCAATATGACAAGCGTGTTACCTGGACGGTTTGCTGCGCTGGCTCATGCGGTGTTTGCAGCTGTGCTGCCCACGCGGTGATACGCGCCGCCGGTTGAACGCGTGGGCAGCAAAGCTGCCCACCCTACGGATCGTGGTGATCTCAGCGCCGGATCGGCGGGATCTCCACCGGCTTGTGCGGCGTGACCGGTTCTTCCTTGAGCTTCTTCTCCAACATCTGGATCGCCACTTCGAGCTGCCGGTCGCGCCCATTGAAGGTCTCGAACGGCAGGTTGTCCACCTCCACGTCCGGCGACACGCCCACGCCTTCGATCAGCCACTTGCCGTCCGCCGCGTACTGGGTGAACTCGGCCACGCGCGCCATGCCGTTATCGAGCAGGCCGTTGCCGTCGCTGAGCCACACGCCGGCGCCGGCGGTGCGCTTGCCGACCAGCGGCGCGAGCTTGAGCGCCTTGACGCCGGCCGCGAAGGTCTCGCCGTCCGAGTAGGTCAGCTCGTCCACCAGCACGACGAGGTGGCCGCGGAAGGTGTTCTGCATATTCGGCGACGGCTGGCTGCCGTGCGAGGTCCAGAACGCCCACGCCTTGCGCAGCAGCTTTTCGATGATCCAGCTGTCGATGTTGCCGCCATTGTTGCGGCGTACGTCGATGATCAGGCCATCCTTGTTGACGTTGGCGTAGAAGTCGCGAGCGAAGGCGTCGATGTCGCGCGCCACCATCGCGCGCAGGTGCAGGTAGCCGATCTTGCCCTTCGATGCCTCGTCCACCTGGCGCGCGCGGCTTTGTTCCCAGTCGGCGTAGCGCAGGCTGGCCTGGCGCGCCATCGGCACCGGCGTCACGATCACGGCGCGCGGCTGCTTTGCGCCCGGGCTCTTCACCTGCAGCAGGACCTGGCGGCCGGCCTGGTTGAGCAGCAGGTCGGCGATGTCGCGCGCCTCGGCCAGCGACTTGCCGTTGACGGCAACGATGATGTCGCCCTCCTGCACGTTCACGTCGGGCGCGGCGAGCGGGCCGCGTTCTTCCGGCAGCTCGGGCTCGCTGCGGTACACGCGGTCCACGCGGTAGCCGTCGGCCACGCGCGAGAGCACCGCGCCAAGGCCGGCGGGCACGCCTTCTGCCGGAGGACGGCGCAGGTCGCCCGGACGGATCTGCGAGTGCAGCGCGCCGACCTCGCTCACCATCATGCCCAGCACGTCATCCAGCTCGGCGCGGTCGGTAACGCGCTCGACCAGCGGCGCGTAGCGCTTGCGCACGCCGTTCCAGTCCACGCCGCGCATCCTGGTGTCGTACAAGAAGTCGCGGTGCATACGCCAGGCGTCGTTGAACATCTGGGTCCACTCCATGCGCGGGTTCGACACGATGGTCCAGTCGTCGATCTTGATCTTCGCCTTCGACAGGTCGGCCGGCGCCTTGGCTCCCGCCTCCACCATCAGCATCTCGCCCGGGCCGGACGGCGCCGCGGTGCGGTAGAACACGTGCTTGTTGTCGGCGGTGAGGCCGAATTCGCGCACGTTGGGCGCGAAGGTTTCCAGCTGCGGCGAGGTGCGGCTGATCGCCAGCGTCCTGAGCGTGCCCTTGCGCGGCTCGTCGGACTCGAGCAAGTACAGGCGCTTCTCGTCCACCGCCAGCGCGCGGTAGTTGCCCGGCGCGACCGGCACCTCGTACAGGCGGTCCTTCAGGCCCGCGTACATCACCGCCGGAATCGACGGCTTCTTGTCGGCGGGCCTGGCCACGGCCTTGTCCGCGCCCCTGGCGTCGGCGATCGCCGCGGCGACTACCTTCTCAGCCACCGCAACGGTCTCGGACGACTTGCTGTCGGCGGCCGGCTTGTCATCGGGCCGCGAGAGCTCGTCGTCCGGCTTGAACGGGAAGCGCGTACCGCTTTGCAGCGCCAGCGCGAACACGCCCACGCGCTTGTCGAACACCGGGCCCATGTTGCGGTCGCCCCAGGGCGAGGCGTTACCCAGGTTGAAGTGGCGCGCCGACAGGAAGTACAGCCACTTCCCGTCCGGCGAAAACGCCGGCGAGCTGGCGGCATAGCGGTCGGTGGTCACGAACACAAGCTGCTTGCTGTCCAGGTTGAACATGCCGATCTGGTTGCGCTGTTCGGTGCTGCCCACGCGCACGAACGCAAGGTTGCGGCTGTCCGGCGACCATACCACCTGGTCGGAACGGTCGATGCCCAGCTTGCCCGCGTCGTCGATCACGAAGTTCGCCCTGGTGGCCAGGTCGAGCAGCCAGGTGCGGCCGTGCTTGTCGGTGTGCGCCAGCCATTTGCCGTCCGGGGACGGGTACAGCGCCCAGCGGTGGTTGCCGACGCCGTCGCCGGTCAGCATTTCGCCGTGGCCCGAGCCGTCGGCGGCGTAGCGCCAGATCTCGTTCTCGCCGCTGGTGTCGGCGATCGCGTAGATCCACTTGTCGTCGTGGCTGAACACCGCGCCGCGCGCCCGCGCGCCTTCCGGCACCGCGATTTCGACGCGCCGCTGGCTGCCAGTACCGGCCACGGTCACGCGGCCGCGCGCGGTCAGCACGATGCGCTCGGCCTTGCTGGCCACCTCGATACCGGTCAGCGCGTCCAGCGGCGAGCGCACCAGGCGCGTGCGCAGCTGGTCGAAGTCCGATACCAGGCTGGCCTTGACCAGCTTGTCGCTGCCTGATGCGATGTCGTACACGTACAGGTCCGCGCCCAGCTGGTAGGCGATGCGGCCGTCGCCCAGCGATGCGTTCCTGACGTCCCATTCCTTGTGGTGCGTGAGCAGCTTGCGGTCGCTCCCGTCCGGAAGCGCCGACCACAGGTTGTCGCTGCCGCCGTCGTCGCTGATGAAGTACAGGCGGCCGTTCCACCACATGGGGCGCTTGTTGTTGGCCATGTCGCCCTTGAACAGCAGCTCGGCCTCGCGTTTGGCGGACAGGTCGAAGCGCCACAGCTGGGCATGGGCGCCGCCACGGTAGGCCTTCACGTTATCGTTGGTCATGGCCAGGCCCATGCGCGTGAAGTACACGGTGCGGCCGGCGTCGTCGAGCACGGCATCGTTGGCGTCGGCCAGCGGCAGCACGCGCCGCTTCATCGACTGCGGTTCGATCGCGGCGATCACCCGGTGCTTGGCCGGGCCGGTGGTGTTCTCGGTGCTCACCAGGACCTCGCCCTGCGGCGTCCAGCCCAGCACCAGCACGTTGCCGTTCTCGAAGGTCAGGCGCTTGGGCAGGCCGCCGTCCAGCGGCATCGCATAGGCTTCCTGCGCCCCTTCGTACGAGGCGGTGAAGGCGACCAGCTTGCCGTCCTGCGAAATGGCGGCGTTGGTTTCCGCGGCCGGGTGCGTGGTCAGGCGCTGCGCCTTGCCGCCCTCGACCGAGGTGCGCCATATATCGCCTTCGGCAGTGAACACAAGCGCGTCGCCGCGGATGGCGGGGAAGCGAAGATAAGGATCGGCGGCGCTTGCCTGGCTGCCGGCCAGGGCCAGCGACAGTGCGAGGATGGTGCGGGACACGTTCATGTTTCAGTGCAAGATGGGTTGCGCGAAGGCATGAGTTTGCCACAGGCACCATCCGGGTGGCAGGCCCGGAAACGCATTTGTTGGCCATGAGCCCCGAAGGTCTTGGTGTCCTGACATCTACCAGAAATTTGACCGGAGTCATGTTTTTTCTGTTACAAACCTGACTAGACTGACGCCGGCCTGTCAAGGTGACCATTAATGAAAAGAAACGAGTTACGCAAAGTCCTCATCCTGGATGCGAGCGCCGTCGACGCCGCTCGGATGACCTCGGTGATGGAAAGGGATGGATTTGCCTTCGAAGCCAAGCGCGTTGAAGACAGAGCCTCTTTCCAGCAAGCCCTCGAAGGATTCGCGCCGGATCTCGTCCTGGTCGAGCACGGAACACCCGGACTTGACGGGAGGGCCGCCATCGAACTGGCCAGGAAGACCTGTCCCGAGGCGCCGGTCGTTGTCGTCTCGTGCGCGCTGGGCGACGAGCTGGCGACCGAGTTGCTGAAAACCGGGGCGAAGGACTACGTACTCAAATCCAACCTTGGCCGGCTGGTGCCTGTCATCACCCGCGCCCTCAACGAGGAATACGCGATCCGCGAGCGCAAGCGTATCGAGCGGGAACTGAGGGAATCGCATGCGCTCCTGAAAGGGCTCTGCAACGCGATCCCGGTCGGCGTGGTGGTGCGGGACCAGGATGGGGTGATCACCTTCGTCAACAACGAGGCCGAGCGCCTGATCGGGATGAGTTGGCAGGAGCTGATCGGGCAGCGTTCGAAAGTCGCCGAACGCCACGCCACCGATGAGCAAGGACATCCATTGGCCGAGGCGGACATGCCCCACATGACTGTCCTGCGGACCGGCGAACCGGTGCGGGGGTTCCGGATGGAAACCGACGGGCCGGGACACAGGCTGAAACTGCTGGTCAACGCCGCGCCGCTGCAGTTCAAGGACCGCCAGGTCGTATCGGTGGTGACGACGCTGGAAGACGCGACCCAGCTTGGCGACACGCTGCAGCTGCTGGCGCGCCGCGAACAGGAGCTGCACCTGGCGCTTCGGGCCGCACGGATGATCACCTGGGTGCTGATGGTGCCCGGCAGGGAAATATCGCATTCGGAGGAAGCCGCGGAGTTCTTTGAACGGCCTGCCGGCTTTACGGTTCCAAGCCTTGAGCGCTTCCTGGAGATCGTCCACCCGGACGACCGCGAGGAAGTGACGGCATCGCTCGCGCTCGCCATTGCCGAAGGCCCGCAATACAAGTCGGAATGCCGCGTCCAGATGGGCGATGGCAGGTGGCGCTGGTTCTCGATCCAGGGCGACGTGGTGCGCGATGCGGCAGGAACGGCCCTGAAGCTGGTCGGCGTCATTTGGGACAGCCACGAGCGCAAGGAAGACGACATCGCCCTGCGTCGCGCGAACCGGGCATTGCAGGTCATTTCCGCCGTCAACGATGAGCTCATCCACGCAAGCGATGTGCAGGCGCTGCTCGACAGCGTGTGCCGGGTCACCGTGGAAACCGGCGGCTACGCGCTCGCATGGGTCGGCAAACTGGAACACGCCCCCGTCAAACGCGCCCGGCTGGTCTCGCAGTACGGGTGCGCAGGCAACATGGACGACCTCGATATCCGATGGGACGATTCGATCTACGGGCAAGGCCCCACCGGGCAAGCGATCAAGACGCGCCAGGCGCAGGTCGTCAACCAGATTCCCGGCGCGGCCAGTTTTGAACCGTGGCGGGCCGCCGTCGCCGACCGCTTTGGGTCCGGCATTTGGCTTCCCCTGATCCACCAGGACGACGTGCTCGGCACCCTGACCATCTACGCGCGGGAGCAGAACGCCTTTTCACCGACCGAGGTTACGCTGCTGAAGGACCTGGCCGATGACCTGGCATACGGGATGGCCAGCATCGCCGCCAGGACGGAGCGCGACCGCATTCGCATCGAGAACGATAAGTATCAAGCCCAATTGCAGCGCAGCCTGGTCGCGTCCATCCAGACGCTGTCCACCATGCTGGAAATGCGCGATGCCTACACCGCGGGCCACCAGCACCGCGTGGCCATGCTGTCCGAGGCGATCGCCCGCGAACTGGGACTGGACGAACACCGGATCGAAGGGCTGCGCCTTGCCGCCAGCGTGCATGACGTCGGCAAGATCCGGGTCCCCTCGGAAATCCTGAACAAGCCCGGGCGGCTGGAAGACGTCGAGTTCAGCCTGATCAAGCTGCACCCCAAGACCGGCTATGAAATCCTGAAGGATGTCGAGTTCCCGTGGCCGATCGCCCGCATCGTGCTGGAACACCACGAGCGGATGGATGGGACGGGTTATCCGAGGGGGCTGCGGGGCGATGAAACCCTGTTGGAGTCGCGCATCGTGATGGTGGCCGACGTGGTGGAGGCGATGACCTCGCACCGGCCCTATCGGCCGGGCCTCGGCCTGGCGGCGGCGCTGGCGGAGATCCAGGCAAATCGCGGCAGCTGGTATGACCCGACCGTGGTGGACGCCTGCCTGGCGGTGTTCAAGTCAGGAAAATTCAGCTTCGAGGCAGGCCTGGCTACGCCGCCTGATTTGGGTCATCCGTCGTAGGGCGGGCAGGTTTCTGCCCACGCGTTCAGCTATTGCATGCGTATCGCGACGCAGGCACCGTCTGAACGCGTGGGCGGGAAACCCGCCCACCCTACGTCGTTCGGGCGAAAAAAAGCCCGCCATGTTTTTGGCGGGCTCCTGTGGGCAGACAGCCGCTTACTCGATCTCGACCGTTTCGGCCGGGGCCGGCGGCGGCAGTGCGTCGCCTTCCGGGAACTCGAGGATCACGTTGTCCTTGTCGTCCATGTCCACCGTGACCCGTCCACCGTTGACCAGGCGGCCGAACAGCAGCTCGTCGGCCAGCGCCTTGCGGATCATGTCCTGGATCAGGCGGGACATCGGCCGCGCGCCCATCTGCGGGTCGAAGCCTTTCTTGGCCAGGAACTTGCGCAGCTTTTCGCTGAATACCGCCTCGACCTTCTTCTCGTGCAGTTGCTCTTCCAGCTGCATCAGGAATTTGTCGACGACGCGCAGGATGATCTCCTCGTCCAGCGCCTTGAAGCTGATGATCGCATCCAGGCGGTTGCGGAACTCCGGCGTGAACATGCGCTTGATGTCGGCCATCTCGTCGCCCTGCGCACGCGCATCCACGAAGCCCACCGAACGTTTCGTCAGGCTCTCGGCGCCCGCGTTGGTGGTCATGATGATGATCACGTTGCGGAAGTCCGCCTTGCGGCCGTTGTTGTCGGTCAGCGTGCCGTGATCCATCACCTGCAGCAGGATGTTGAAAATGTCCGGGTGGGCCTTTTCAATCTCGTCCAGCAGCAGCACCGCATGCGGCTTCTTGGTGATGGCTTCGGTCAACAGGCCGCCCTGGTCGAAGCCGACGTAGCCCGGCGGCGCACCGATCAGGCGCGACACCGCATGACGCTCCATGTATTCCGACATGTCGAAGCGCACCAGCTCGATGCCCAGTATAAAGGCGAGCTGCTTGGCGACCTCGGTCTTGCCCACGCCGGTAGGACCGGAGAACAGGAACGAACCGATCGGCTTGTCGGTCTTGCCCAGGCCGGCGCGCGCCATCTTGATGGCCGAGGCCAGCGCGTCGATCGCCGGGTCTTGCCCGAACACGACGTTGCGCAGGTCGCGGTCGATCGTCTGCAGCTTGCTGCGGTCGTCCTGGTTGACCGTCTGCGGGGGAATCCGCGCGATTTTCGCGATGATGTCCTCGATCTCGGTCTTGCCGATGGTCTTTTTCTGCTTGGACTTCGGCAGGATGCGCTGCGCCGCGCCCGCTTCGTCGATCACGTCGATCGCCTTGTCCGGCAGGTGGCGGTCGTTGATGAAGCGCGCCGCCAGCTCGGCCGCGGTGGACAGCGCCGACGACGAGTACTTCACGCCGTGGTGCTCTTCGAAGCGCGATTTCAGGCCGCGCAGGATCGCCACGGTCTGCTCGACCGACGGCTCGTTCACGTCCACTTTCTGGAAGCGGCGCGACAATGCATGGTCTTTTTCGAACACGCCGCGAAATTCCGTGAACGTGGTCGCGCCGATGCACTTGAGCTGGCCGTTGGCCAGGGCCGGCTTGAGCAGGTTGGACGCGTCCAGCGTGCCGCCCGAGGCCGAGCCGGCGCCGATGATCGTGTGGATCTCGTCGATGAACAGGATGCCGTTGGGCGTGTCCTTGAGCTGCTTGAGCACGGCCTTCAGGCGCTGCTCGAAGTCGCCGCGGTACTTGGTGCCGGCCAGCAGCGCGCCCATGTCCAGCGAATACACGACGGCATTGCCCAGGATGTCGGGCACGTCTTCCTGGACGATGCGCCATGCCAGGCCCTCCGCGATCGCGGTCTTGCCCACGCCGGCCTCGCCGACCAGCAGCGGGTTGTTCTTGCGGCGGCGGCACAGGATCTGGATCACGCGGTCCACTTCGTCCTCGCGCCCGATCAGCGGGTCGATCTTGCCGTCGGCTGCAGCCTTGTTCAGGTTCTGGGTGAACTGGTCGAGCGGGCTTTCCTTGGTCTGCCCTTCGACCTGCGCTTCTTCCACGCCCTCGGACGCTTTTTGGGTGTCGAGCTGCTGGTCCTTGCGCACGCCGTGCGAGATGAAATTGACCACGTCCAGGCGCGTCACGCCCTGTTGGTGCAGGTAGTACACCGCATGCGAGTCCTTCTCGCCGAAGATGGCAACGAGCACGTTGGCGCCGGTGACTTCCTTCTTGCCGTTCGAGGCCGACTGCACGTGCATGATCGCGCGCTGGATCACGCGCTGAAAGCCGAGCGTCGGCTGGGTGTCCACCTCGCCGGTGCCGGGCACGGTCGGAGTATTGTCACCGATAAAATTGGTCAAGGTCTTGCGCAGGTCTTCGATGTTGACCGCGCAGGCACGCAGGACTTCGGCGGCCGACGGATTGTCGAGCAGCGCCAGCAGCAGGTGCTCGACGGTGATGAACTCGTGCCGAGCCTGCCGCGCTTCGACAAAGGCCATATGTAAGGATACTTCCAGTTCCTGCGCAATCATACTTCCTCCATCACGCATTGCAGGGGATGCCCCGCCTTGCGCGCATGTGTTAAAACAAACTCCACTTTGGTACACGCTACGTCTTTGGAAAACACGCCGCACACGCCCTTGCCGTGGCGGTGTACGGAAAGCATGATTTGCGTTGCGGTTTCGCGATCCTTGTTGAAATACTCCTGGATGATCGCGACCACGAACTCCATCGGTGTGTAATCGTCATTGAGCAGCGCCACCTGGTACAGAGGGGGCGGCTTGAGTGTCTGCCGCTCTAGCAGTTGTTCAGTATCGTGCTTGGTTGCCATGGACGTATTCTAATGCTTTCAAGGATGGTGCAAAGTGTAAACATCAGGAACGTTCTCGTTTGCTTTCCATCTTACGCGTTTTCCGATCACTGCGCAGATGGCGACCCGATTGCCGAAATCAAGAGGCCGTTCACGCCCCTGCCGCACCCCTCCCGCATGGCCATGTGGAAAAATTTGCAACACGCGTTCAAAAGCGCTTGACTTCTCAGATTGTTGCAACAACAATGCAGACATTGACAGGTACTATGTACTTGTTGATAAGAGTGAGCAGGCTGAGGAGGGGGCAAGAAGCTTCTTGCTTTTATGGCTCGTGTGATTTGTTTTTATCTGAAAGTTCTTTTATGGCAACTGGTACTGTAAAGTGGTTCAATGATTCCAAAGGTTTTGGCTTCATCACTCCTGATGATGGCGGTGAGGATCTGTTCGCACACTTCTCCGCAATCAATATGGCCGGTTTTAAGACCCTTAAAGAAGGTCAAAAAGTCCAATTCGAAGTCACGCAAGGCCCTAAAGGCAAGCAAGCTTCCAATATCCAGGGCGTGTAATTCCATCAGGAAGCAAAAAACCCCGCACCAGCGGGGTTTTTTTTCGCCCTTCCCCACCGCAAGCCTACTCGTCCACCGTGTCCAGGTCGGCGATCAGGCCGGCTTCGTCGAATCGTACCACCCACCGCAGCGAGTCGTCCTTGCCGTGCAGCGAACGATAGGTGCGTTGGCGGTTGTCGCTCGAGGTTTGCAGCAGCACAAGCTTCGACAGCGGCGGCAGCGCTCCCAGCTGCAGCGCCAGCATCCCTTCCAGTTCCGCCAGATCGGACTTGAGTTCGCCGCCGAACAGTGCCGGGTCGACCCTGCCCTCGGCGAACTGGGCAAACGCGCGGCGGAAGGCGGCGGTGCGCGCCGGGTCGGCGTCGGCGATGCCGGGTTCGGTCAGGAACGGTGCGGCCGGCAAGACCATGCCGGCGACGCCGCGCGCCAGCACCGGCATCAGCTTGCGCTGGTTGGTGAGCACGATCACGCCCAGCTTTTGCTCGGGGTAGTAGCGCAGGTCCGCCAGTGCCGGCCCGCCGCTGTGGCCGACCTCGCGCAGACCGCGAAAATCGGCGCGGGTCCAGCCCACCGCGAAGGGCGCGTTCTTGCCGCTCATCAGTTGCGTCGGGGTCCACATTTGTTCCAGCAGGCTCGCGCCGAGCAGCTTGCCGCTGCCGATCCCCCGCAGGAACTGCGCCATGTCGTGGACGCTGGAGAATGCGCCGCCGGCGGCAAAGGTGTAGGCCGGGTACAGGTAGCGGTAGCCGTATTGGGCGCCGTCCTTCCACTGGTAGGTAGTCACGCGCCCCGGCACCAGCTCGGTCTGGACGATATCTTTGTTTGGCGAGAACGTGAAACGGGCAAACCGCGTGTCTTCCATCCTCATGGGCCGGGCCAGGCGCTCGGCGAACAGTTGTTCGAGCTTCTTGCCGGTGACCTTCTCAATAATATAGGCGACGATCGAAAAATCGACCGAGCCGTAGGCCGCCACCTCGCCGGGCGCGGCGGCCAGCTTCTGCTTGCTGGCGTATTCGACGGCGGCGCGCGGCGTGGCCAGTTCGGGCGGCGCGGCTACGCGCGGAAGGCCGGAGGTGTGCGAAACGAGATGGCGCAGCGTCATCGTGCTCCACTCGGCCGGCGCATCCTCTATATAGCGCGAGACCGGTGCATCGAGCTCGATCCGGCCCTCGCCCACCAGCTGCATCAGCACCGTGGAAGTGAGCAGCTTGGTGGTGGAGGCGATCTGGAATGCCGAATGCGGGCCCGCCGGCACGCCCTGCTCCACGTCCGCCGTCCCGTAGGACGCCAGTTTGACGATCTTCCCGTCGCGCACCACGGCCACCGCAGCCGCCGGGATGTGGGCGCGTTCCATCTGGGCGCGCATGTACTGGTCGATGCGGTCAGGCGCGGCCAGCGCGGAACCGCAGGACAGAAGCGCGCCGGCAATGACGAGGTCTCGGGCATGACGCATAGCGTTTCCTTATCAAAAAGTAACAATACGCGTATTTATAGAACAAAAAGTCTAGTTGTGCACGCGATTTTCGATGCATACGCGTTTCGTCCCGCCAAAAGAAAAAAGCCCCGCCCCTTGTGCAGGGGCGGGGCTCTTCCGGGGCCGTCCGGTAACCGGCCTGGAAGCCTTACATGTTCTCGATCATGACCTGGCCAAAGCCAGAGCACGACACCTGGGTCGCGCCCTCCATCAGGCGCGCGAAGTCGTAGGTGACGCGCTTGGACAGGATCGCCTTTTCCATGGAGCTGATGACCAGGTCGGCCGCTTCGGTCCAGCCCATGTGGCGCAGCATCATTTCGGCGGACAGGATCAGCGAACCGGGGTTCACGTAATCCTTGCCGGCGTACTTGGGAGCGGTGCCGTGGGTCGCCTCGAACATCGCCACCGAGTCCGACATGTTGGCGCCCGGCGCGATGCCGATGCCGCCCACCTGCGCGGCCAGCGCGTCCGAGATGTAGTCGCCGTTCAGGTTCAGGGTCGCGATCACCGAATACTCGGCCGGGCGCAGCAGGATCTGCTGCAGGAACGCGTCCGCGATCGAATCCTTGACGATGATGTCGCGCCCGGTCCTGGGATTCTTGAACTTGCACCATGGGCCGCCATCGATCATCGCGGCGCCGAACTCGCGCTGCGCCAGCGCGTAGCCCCAGTCGCGGAAACCGCCTTCGGTGTACTTCATGATGTTGCCCTTGTGAACCAGGGTCACCGATGGCTTGTCGTGGTCGATGGCGTACTGCAGCGCCTTGCGCACCAGCCGCTCGGTGCCTTCGCGCGAGACCGGCTTGACGCCGATGCCCGAGCTCTCCGGAAAGCGGATCTTCTTCACGCCCATTTCCTTGACCAGGAAATCGATCAGCTTGCGCGCGCCTTCCGACTCCGCGGCCCATTCGATGCCGGCGTAGATGTCTTCCGAGTTTTCGCGGAAGATCACCATGTCGGTCTTTTCCGGCTGCTTGAGTGGCGACGGCACGCCCTGGAAGTAGCGCACCGGGCGCAGGCAGACGTACAGGTCGAGGTCCTGGCGCAGCGCCACGTTGAGCGAACGGATGCCGCCGCCCACCGGGGTGGTCAGCGGGCCCTTGATCGACACCACGTATTCCTTCAGCACGTCCAGCGTTTCGCCCGGCAGCCACATGTCCGGGCCGTAGACCCGGGTCGCCTTCTCGCCGGCGAAAATCTCCATCCAGCTGATCTTGCGCTGGCCGCCATAGGCCTTCTGCACGGCCGCGTCCACCACCTTCAGCATCACCGGGGTGATGTCCACGCCGGTGCCGTCCCCTTCAATATAGGGAACGATCGGGGTGTCTGGTACATTCAGCGAAAAATCCGGGTTGACGGTGATCTTCCGGCCCTCGGCTGGCACTTTGATATGTTGGTACATCGTGTTCTCCCCCAATGCGTGGCAGGCGGCAATGACGCGGCCCGGGCGGTCCGGCATGGTCTGCGATCTGGATTACAATGTCGGTCTTCTATAAGACACAAGACGTAGCGTTTATTTATTATGCACCAGTATCCGGGCAGGCGCTACGCTGTCGCTGCATTTGCCTCCGGTTTCGGACCTTTCCCATGCCCCTGATCCTCTTTAACAAGCCGTTCCAGGTCCTGTGCCAGTTTACGCCGCAAGCGGGCCGCGAGTCACTCGCCGACTACCTGGACATTCCCAACATCTACCCGGCAGGGCGGCTGGACGCGGACAGCGAGGGCCTGATGCTGCTGACCGACGACGGCAGGCTGCAGCACAAGATCGCGCATCCCGACCACAAGGAAGCCAAGACCTACCTGGTGCAGGTGGACGGTCTTGTGGATGGGGCGGCGCTGACGCGTCTGCAGGCGCCGCTCGACCTGGGCGACTTCGTGACCAGGCCCTGCCGGGCGGTGCGCATCGAGGAGCCGCAATGGCTGTGGCCGCGCAACCCGCCGATCCGCGAACGCAAGGACAAGCCGACGAGCTGGATCGCCATCACACTGGAGGAAGGCAAGAACCGCCAGGTGCGCCGCATGACCGCCGCCGTCGGGCTGCCGACCCTGCGCCTGGTGCGCACCAGCATCGGGCCGTTCTCGCTGGCGACCCATCCCCTGATGCCGGGCGAGTGGATGGAGCTGCCGGCCGACGCGGTGGCGGGCGGCTCGGGCCGAAACGCTTAATCCAGATTAAGTTTTTTGCGGTGCGGCAGAAAAAATCTGTCAACCCGGAAAAAATTCGGCGCGTTAATGGCCCAGATTCATTTGAATCTCACTTAACCGAAAGGAAACCAAAATGTCCAAGATCGTCGCTGCCCTGGTTGCTTCCCTGTTCGCCGTTTCCGCGTTCGCACAGACCCCGGCTGCCACCCCGGCCGCTTCGGCTCCGGCTGCTGCTGTGGCCACCGACGCTGCTGCCGCTCCGGCCAAAGCTCCGAAGAAAGCCAAGAAAGCGAAGAAAGCCAAGAAAGCTGCCGCTGCAGAAGCTGCTTCGACCGAAGCTGCTCCGGCAACCAAGTAAGCAGTTTGGTTCCAGACCAAAGGCAGGCTCGTCCTGCCTTTTTTTTCGTCCGTTAGCGGTAGTGGTAGCGGCAGGAGAGGACGATCAGGTCCTCGGCGGTAACGCGATAGACCAGCCTGTGTTGTTCATCGATACGCCTTGACCAGCAACCAGCCAGGCTGCCCTTCAGCGGCTCGGGCTTTCCCATTCCTTCAAATGGCGTGCGCGCAGCGGCCTCGACCAACTGGTTCAGGCGCTTGAGCGTTTTCCTGTCCTGCGTTTGCCAGTAGAGATAGTCGGCCCAGGCTTCATCCGTGAACTTCAGGTTTCGCATCCGGCTCCTCGGCGTCGCGCACGTCGACCAGCTCCCGGCGCTTTGCCTGGCCCGCATTCGCCTGGACGATCGACTTGCCCAGGTGCGCGGCGTTCGCCGGGGAACTGAGCAAGTGTACGGTTTCGATGAGACTGTTGTACTGATCCAGGGACATCACAACTGCGTCCGGGGCGTCACGACGTGCGATCACCGTCACGTCGGCATCCTCCACAACCTGATCGATGACGGCACGCAGGTTGTTCCGTGCATCTGAAAAGCTGACGATCCTCATGCGGCACCTCGTGAACTTGTCCAATTCATTGTACAAGTATCGGTCGAGGATTGCTTATGCGGGATCGAGCTGCAAGCAGGTGGACCTGTTCAGGCCAAGCGGACACTCTCTGGACGCGAGGGCGGGAAACTTGCCTACCCCGCGACAACATATAAAAAGAGGTTCGTCCGGTAGCGGTATTGATAGCGGCACGACCCAGCGATCATATCCTTGTCGGTGACACGATAAATCAGCCTGAGTTGTTCATCGACGGGTCGTGACCAGCAACCCGCCAGGCTGCCCGTCAGCGGCTCCGGCTTCCACATGCCTGCAGATGGCGTTGATGCAGCAGTCTCGACCAGGTGTCCAAGCTGCTTGTCCAAAAGCCCAGGCGCTTGTGTGCCGTCAACCTGTCTTCGCTCCTGCTGAGCAAAAATGCCTTAGCAGCTTGCTTAACCTCACCAGGAGATCCGCATGGCAATCGACGCATATTTGCAAATTGAAGGCATCAAGGGCGAGTCGATGGACGACAAACACAAGGACTGGATCGAATGCGTGGACGTTCACTTTGGTGTGGAGCAACCGCGCAGTCCGGTGGTTTCGACCAGCGGTGGTCATACCTCGGCGCGGGCGGAGTTTGATGAGATCGTGGTAGCCAAGCTGACGGACCTGTCAACTCCGGTCTTGCTGCAGCACTGTGCGATGGGCAAGACCATTCCGAAGGCAAAATTCGAGTTCTTCCGCGCGGACGGCAACGGAGAGAGGGTCAAGTATTTCGAAATGGTGCTTGAAAATGTATTAATCGGTTCTGTCAAACCGGGCCTTGCCGCTACTGGAGGAATGCAAGAGCACTTGCAATTCAAGTTCGCCAAGGTGACGTGGAAGTATACCCAGCAGAAAATTACCGGTGGCGTTGGTGGTAGCACTATGGGCGGCTGGGACCTGTCGGCCAACAAGGTGGTTGCTTGAGGCTCGGACCATGTCGGACTTCTACAAGTACTTCAAGGAGAACATGGATGCGCTCAATTTGCCTGCACCAGAGAGTTTGTTCGGCTCGACACAAACCGCGCTCGGCACCATAAACGCCATGCTCATCTTTCATGACAAGTTCGGGCCTCGCGTAACCGTTCTGGAAATGATCGGCGCCGGAACGAACCTGGAGCGCCTTGCCACCGTGGGCGCGATGCAAGTCGCTTACTATGCGGGAGCGGCAATAGGTAGCTTGGCCGTAGCAACTGGCCGAACCCTGGCCGGTGGCACGTCGTTAAGCGATGTCTTGTTCGAGGCTTCCCGATTTGGACTTAAACGTCCGTGGCTTGCACCGCTTCTCCACCGCATGCCAGGCATTTACGATGCTCGTGTGTCCCGCCGACGTTACTACAAGCACTACGGAGTTGCCCAATGAAAGATTCGCTCCTGCTCCTGGCTACTGGGCTGGGTTTGGCTCTGACGTCATGGGCATTTTGGAAATACGGCAGCAGTAATGCCGTGTCCGTTTTCGTTACCGTTGGCTTCGTGTGTGTAGTGGCTGACAACGTGAAGCTTCGGCGACAGTTGCGGGAGATGCGCCGTCGCGGTTAAAAAAACCCGCCGGACCGATTGGTCGGGCGGGTTTTGTGTTTGCCTTGCGGCAGTGACGCGATCAGGCTGCCAGCGAAGCCAGGGCGGCGTTGAAGGTCTTGCTCGGACGCATCACTGCCTTCACCTTGGCATCGTCGGCCTTGTAGTAGCCGCCGATGTCCACCGGCTTGCCCTGCACTTCCAGCAGCTCGGCGACGATCTTCTGCTCGTTCTCGGCCAGGGTCTTGGCCAGCGGCGCGAAGTGGGCTGCCAGCGCGGCGTCCTCGGTCTGGGCGGCCAGTTCCTGGGCCCAGTACATGGCCAGGTAGAACTGGCTGCCGCGGTTGTCGAGCTCGCCGGTCTTGGGCGACGGCGACTTGCGGTTGTCCAGCAGCTTGCCGGTGGCGGCATCGAGCGTCTTCGACAGCAGCTTGGCGCGGGCGTTGCCGGTCTTGATCCCCAGGTCTTCCAGCGAGACGGCCAGCGCCAGGAATTCACCCAGCGAGTCCCAGCGCAGGTGGTTCTCCTGCACCAGCTGCTGCACGTGCTTCGGTGCCGAGCCGCCGGCGCCGGTTTCGTACATGCCGCCGCCTGCCATCAGCGGGACGATCGACAGCATCTTGGCGCTGGTGCCCAGTTCCATGATCGGGAACAGGTCGGTCAGGTAGTCGCGCAGGATGTTGCCGGTGACCGAGATGGTGTCCAGGCCGCGGATCACGCGCTCGAGCGTGTAGCGCATCGCGCGCACCTGCGACATGATCTGGATGTCCAGGCCGGTGGTGTCGTGATCCTTCAGGTAGGTCTTGACCTTCTTGATCAGCTCGTTCTCGTGCGGACGGTACGGGTCCAGCCAGAACACGGCCGGCATGCCCGACTGGCGGCAACGGGTGACGGCCAGCTTGACCCAGTCGCGGATCGGGGCGTCCTTCACCTGGCACATGCGCCACAGGTCGCCCTTCTCGACGTTCTGCGACATCAGCACTTCGCCGGTGGCGATGTCGGTGATGTTGGCCACGCCGTCTTCCGGGATCTCGAAGGTCTTGTCGTGCGAGCCGTATTCCTCGGCCTGCTGCGCCATCAGGCCCACGTTCGGCACGGTGCCCATGGTGCGCGGGTCGAATGCGCCGTGCCACTTGCAGAAGTTGATCATCTCCTGGTAGATACGGGCGAAGGTGCTCTCAGGCATGACTGCCTTGACTTCCTTCAGGCGGCCATCGGCGCCGTACATCTTGCCGCCGGCGCGGATCATGGCCGGCATCGATGCGTCAACGATCACATCGTTGGGCGAGTGGAAGTTGGTGATGCCCTTGGCCGAGTCCACCATGGCCAGTTCCGGACGGTGCTCCTGGCAGGCGTGCAGGTCACGGATGATTTCTTCGCGCTGCGAGTCCGGCAGGGTCGCGATCTTGTTGTACAGGTCCGCCATGCCGTTGTTGACGTTCACGCCCAGGCTGTCGAACAGCGCGCCGTGCTTCTCGAACGCTTCCTTGTAGAAGGTGCGCACGCAGTGGCCGAACACGATCGGGTGCGAGACCTTCATCATGGTGGCCTTCACGTGCAGCGAGAACATCACGCCGCTGTTCTTGGCGTCTTCGATCTGCTCTTCGTAGAACGCGAGCAGCGCCTTGCGGCTCATGAACATCGAGTCGATGATTTCTCCGTCCAGCAGCGAGAGCTTCGGCTTGAGCACGATCGCCTGGCCGCTCTTGGTGACCAGTTCCATCTTGACGTCGCGTGCGCGGTCGAGCGTCATCGACTTTTCGCCATGGTAGAAGTCGCCATGGGTCATGTGCGAGACGTGGGTGCGCGAAGCCGGCGACCACGGGGCCATCGAGTGCGGGTTCTTGCGGGCGTATTCCTTGACCGCCTTCGGCGCGCGGCGGTCCGAGTTACCTTCGCGCAGGACCGGGTTCACGGACGAGCCGATGCACTTGCCGTAGCGGGCCTTGATCGCCTTTTCTTCGTCGGTCTTCGGGTCGGCCGGATAGTCGGGGATGTTGTAGCCCTTCGATTGCAGTTCCTTGACCGCATTCACGAGCTGGCTCACCGAGGCGCTGATGTTCGGCAGCTTGATGATGTTTGCGTCGGCCTCGAGCGTCTTCTTGCCCAGTTCGGTGAGCGCATCCGGCACGCGCTGCTCCGGGGTCAGGTAGTCGGCGAAGTTGGCCAGGATACGGGCGGCCACCGAGATGTCGGTCTCCTGGATGCGGATGCCAGCGGGCTTCGTGAAGGTGCTGACGACCGGCAGGAATGCGTGCGTCGCCAACAGCGGCGCCTCGTCAGTTAACGTGTAGATGATGGTCGGTTCACTGCTCATGCGCTTTTCCTTCACGATTCGTAACACTGAATAGATAGTAGCCCGGACGCGGGTCCAGGCATGATGCTCTGCTTGCGGCCAAGTCTTCTATAAGACATAAGACAGGCGGTTCCGCATTATGCACCAGTATTTCGTATGGCGCTACAGGTTTGAGGGGTAATAGTAGGCTGGAAAACGTTCAAAGGGAAGGATTTCGGCACCGGCGGCACAAGCGAAAAAACCCGCCGGACTTCAGAGTCGGGCGGGTCTTCCACGTACTGCTTCTGGCGGCCAGGAAGGCCGCCGCAACGCTTGTCGCTTAGGCCGACAGCGCTTTCAGGGCAGCAGCCAGGCGGCTCTTGTGGCGAGCGGCCTTGTTCTTGTGGATGATTTTCTTGTCAGCGATGCTGTCGATGGTCGACACGGACTGCTGGAAGATCTGGGTAGCGGCAGCTTTGTCGCCAGCCTGGATGGCCTTGCGGACAGCCTTGATTGCGGTGCGCAGGGTCGAGCGCTGGGCCGAGTTGTGCGCGTTTGCCTTAACTGCTTGACGAGCGCGTTTGCGCGCTTGTGCGGTATTTGCCATGGAATTTCCTAAATCGGGGTCAAGTTGCGTTTGCAAACAGGTCGATCGGGCGCATTCCGGTGCCCTGCCGACCATTTAACGTCTGCCAACAGAATTCAGTACAGCCCACGAGTATAGCGGATTATTCCCGACAGGGCAATTTAAAAATCAACTATTTATCCCTGGGCACCCTCGTCCGCTGGGGTTGCCGGGCTATAATTCCGGCCCATGAACCTGCTTAAGACTCTTGCGGCGATCTCCAGCATGACCATGCTGTCCCGCATCACCGGTCTGCTGCGCGAAAGCCTGTTCGCCCGCGCATTCGGCCAGTCCGCCTACACCGACGCCTTCATCGTCGCCTTCCGCATTCCCAACCTGTTGCGCCGCCTGTTCGCCGAAGGCGCGTTCTCGCAGGCTTTCGTGCCGATCCTGTCGGAATACAAGAACCAGCACGGCGAAACCGCCACCAAGGGGCTGGTCGACCACGTGGCCAACTCGCTGGTGTGGGCCACCGTCATCACGAGCATCGTGGGCATCATCGGCAGCCCGGTGCTGCTGATATTCATTGCCAGCGGCATGCGCGACAACCCGCAAGCCTTCGACGCCTCGGTGCTGATGACGCGGATGATGTTCCCGTACATCGCCTGCATGTCCTTCGTTGCGCTGGCCGGCGGCGTGCTCAATACCTGGCGCCAGTTCAAGATCCCGGCCTTCACGCCGGTGCTGCTGAACCTGGCCTCGATCTTCGGCGCGCTGGTGCTGGTGCACTTCTTCCATACCCCGATCTACGCGATGGCGGTGGCGACCATGATCGGCGGCCTGCTGCAGGTCGGTATCCAGATCCCGGCGCTGATGAAGATCGGGATGCTGCCGCGCCTGTCGGCCAATCCGTTCGCCGGCCTGCACGATCCGGGCGTGCGGCGCATCCTGCAGAAGATGGGGCCGGCCGTGTTCGCGGTCTCGGCGGCGCAGATCAGCCTGTTGATTAATACCAGCATTGCCACCAACCTGGGCGAAGGCGCCGTCTCGGCATTGCAGTATGCGGACCGGCTGATGGAGTTCCCGACTGGCCTGCTGGGCGTGGCGCTGGGCACCCTGCTGCTGCCGAACCTGTCCAAGGCCAGCGTCGAGGGCGACACCGCCGAATACTCGGCGCTGCTGAACTGGGGCCTGCGCCTGACCTTCCTGCTGGCGCTGCCGGCCGCGGTGGGGCTGGCGGTGATGGCCAAGCCGCTGATCGCCGCCCTCTTCAACTACGGCAAATTCAATGCCGGCGCGGTGGAGAGCTCGGCCGCGCCGCTGATGGCCTACGCCGCCGGACTGCTGGGCATCATCCTGGTCAAGACGCTGGCGCCGGCGTTCTACGCCCGGCAGGACATCCGCACCCCGGTGAAGATCGCGGTGGGCGTGCTGGTGGCCACCCAGCTGATGAACCTCGTGTTCGTGCCGATCCTGGGCGTGGCCGGCCTGGCGCTGTCGATCGGCATGGGCGCCTGCCTGAACGCGGGATTCCTGTACACCGGGCTGCGCCGCCGCGGCATCTACAACCCGCATGCGGGGTGGACCAGCTTTTTTCTTCGGCTGGTCGTTGCGGTGGCGGTGATGGGCGCGGTGACCTGGTTCGTGCAGTCGCAGCTGGACTGGACCGCCATGCGCGCGCACCCGTGGCTGCGCGTGGGCGCGGTGCTGGGCATTATCTGCGTGGCCGGGGCCACGTATTTCGCGGTGCTGCTCGCGCTTGGGTTCAAGCTGCGCGACTTCAAGCGCAGCGCCAAGTAGCCCTTACTGCCCGTCGGATTGGGCCGGGGGCGGCTGTTCGACGTCCTTCGGCGGCTCGGGCACAGCGGCGGGCTCCGCCACCGGCGCGGCTTGTGCGGGTGCGGCCTCCTGCGGCCTGGCTGTTGCGAGCGGCTGGCCCTGCGGCATAAGGCCCAGCCCGGCCGCCGTGAACTTCCAGTCCGAGATGTGCTCCTTGCCGGCAAAGCCAGCGAAACGCTCATCGAAATTGGCGATCTTCAGCGGTCTGGCCTTCGACAGGCTGTACACCGCGACCACGCCCTTCTCGCCGTTCGCATAGACGATGCCCCACTGCGTCTTGCCGGTGATGGGATCGACAAAGATCTTGCGCAGGTGGCGGCGTGGGTTGGGAAAGCGCGGGTCGCGCAGCAGGTCCTGCAGGGCCGGCGGCTGGGTGGGCTGGCCGCGCGGCGTGGCGGCGGCATAGCTTTGCAGCGCAGCGCTGAAGGCAGCCCCGGTCTCGAGCAGCTCTTCTTCGGCGGCGGCGCGGCGCAGCAGCGCGTCGGCCTTGAGCGTGAGCGCGCCCACCATGCCGATGATCGTCACCAGCACGATGAGCCCAAGGTAGGTAAAGCCGTGCTGGCGGCGCATCACCACTCCTGGTAGGGCTTTCCGTTGCGCCCAGTGCCTGGCGCGCCGCTGTGCAGGTCGGCCACCCCGCCCTGGCTTGCTTCCTCCGGCGGCACGATGATCCAGGTCTCGCTGCTGCCGGTGATCGGGTCGGCCGGCAGCGCCGGCAAGTACTTCTTGTCCACCAGTTGCTGCAGCGAGTCCGGGTAGCGGCCGGTATCGGCGTGGTACTGGTCGATCACGGCGCGGGTGTTGCGCAGGTTGTCGGCCAGGATGGTGTCCTTGGCGCTGTCGATGCTGGGGAAGTAGCGCGGCATCGCCAGCGTGAGCAGCAGCGCGACGATGGCCAGCACCACCAAGAGTTCGATCAGGGTGAATCCACGCTTGTTCATGCTTGCTTACCAGCGGTTGTACGGTACGCCATTGAGACCGGCCCTGGTCGAGAGCGAGTAGACGTCGTACACGTCCTCGCCCTCTTTCGGCTCGTCGGGCTCGCTGGCGTAGCTGCGCTTGCCCCAGGTCTGCGCGTCGGGCAGGCTGGGGTCGGCGTTGAACGGATCGCGCGGCAGGCGGCGCAGGAAGTAGATCTTGGCCTGCTTGGGGCTGCGCTGGTCGCGCACGCCTTCCACCAGCAGCTCCAGGCGCGGCGGGTAGCCGGTGGCGCCGGCCAGCCTGGCGATGCGGCCCTCGTCGCTGGCACGCTTGTAGGCGTCGATCGCCTGGCGAATCTCGCGCAGGTCGCGGCGCAGCTCCTGCTCGTGCCGGCGCTGCGTGGCCACCTGCGCCACCGGCACCACCAGGGTGCCCAGCATGGCAAGGATGGCCAGCGTGGCCAGCAGCTCGATGAGCGTGAAGCCGTTTGCGCGCACGATGATCACTTCACGTCGGCTGCATTCGGCGCGGGCATCTGCGAGACGGGGACCTCCGGCACCGGCGCCGGTTGCGCCGCGCCCGCTGCGCCGCCGGCGGGCCCACGCGGCGCTGGCGCAGGAATCGGGCGGGATGCCGGCACCGCGGCCGGCACCGACGTGGTGACTTCCGGACGATTGCGGAAGCTCGCATCGGTGCCGGCGGCGAAGATGGTGGCGTCCGACGGCGGGCGCACGATGTTGCGCACCAGGTGGGGCGTGATCGACAGGACGATCTCGGTCTTGTCGCTGGAGTCGTTGGTGCTGCCGAACAGGCGGCCGAGCAGCGGCACGTCGCCCAGCAGCGGCAGCTTGCGCCCGCTCTTGCGATCTTCGTTGCGGATCAGGCCCGCCAGCACCTGGTTCTCGCCGTCCTTCAGCTGCAGCAGCGTGGCAGCCGAGCGCTTGCCGATGCGGTACACGGTGCTGCCGGACTTGGTCGACATGGAGTCGATCACGTTGCTCACTTCCAGCGAGATCTTGATCGCCACTTCGTTATCCAGGTGGATGGTCGGCTCCACGTTCAGCGTCAGGCCGACGTCGGCATAAGTCACCGATTCGGAAGCGAAGCCGCCCACGCCGGGCGACACCGTGGTGGTAATGATCGGCAGCTTTTCGCCAATGACGACGTTGGCCTTCTCCTTGTTGCGCACGCGGATGCGCGGGTTGGCCAGGACGTTCGAGTCGCCGTCATCGTTGCGCGCGTTGAGCGTGGCTGAAATGCCGGCCACGCCGATGGTGCTGCCGTTGAGCGCACGCAGCTCGTCCACCGTGATCACCCGGCCGTCGCGTGACGACAGCGGCGCCAGCGACAAGCTGTTCGGCCACGCCACGCCCAGCTCGGTGATGCGGCTGCGCTGCACTTCCATCACCTCCACGTCGAGCATGACCTCCGGTTCCGGCACGTCCAGCAACGCGACCATGCGCGCGGCCAGCTTGATCGCGTCGGGCGAATCGCGCACGATCACCAGGTTGAGCTTTTCGTCCACCACGATGTCGCGCGACTTGAGGATTGGCTTGAGGCTCGCCGCCACGCTCTTGGCCTCGGCATACGCGAGGTAGAAGGTCTTCACGGCCAGCTCCTGGTATTCCTTCACCTTGGCCTGGTTGTTCGGGTAGATCAGGATCGTGTTGCGATCCATGACCTGGCGCTCGAGCTGGTTGGTCATCAAGAGGTAGTACACGGCCGCCTCCACCGTGCTGTCCTTCAGGAAGATCGAGGTGCGCGCGTCGGAACGCACGTCCTTGTCGAACACGAAGTTCAGGCCCGAGTGGCGGGCGATGACCTCGAACACCTGGCGCAACGGGGCGTCGCGGAACTCGAGGCTGATCGGCTTCCTGTACACGGCGGCGAGCCCGGCTTCGGCTGGCGGCACCGCCGTCGCGTCCTTCACCTTGTCCATCAGTGCGAGCGCGCCCGGATGATCGGGCCGCTCGGCGAGGATGTCTTCCAGCTTGCTGCGCGCGCTGTCGTAGTCCTTCCTGGCCATGGCCTCGGCAGCGGCGGCCAGGCCCAGATCCTGGCGCCGCGCGCCTTCCACGCGACGCACGCCGGCGCGGGCGCGCTCGTTGGCTGGCGCGAACGCGAGCACGCGCTGGTAGCTTTGCTGGGCCTCCTTCAGCTTGCCGGCCGCGAGCGCGCGGTCGGCCTGTTCCAGCAGGCGCACGGTGGCCGCATCCCGTGTGTGCAGGTAAGTGAGCTTGTACATGGCGTTGGTGGGATCGGCGGCCACGGCCTCGCGATACTTGAGCAGCGCCTCCTCCACCTGGTCGCGCGCGATCAGGTCATTGCCCTCGCGGTAGGCGCGCTGCGCGGCGCAGCCGGCCAGCACGAGCGCGGCCAGCAGCAGTGCGAAGTAGCGAAAAACAGGATTACGAGCCATTTAATCGAACACTCCAATGTTGACCTGCTGGGCCTGGTTCAGCGGCAGGTAGGTCAGGGTCATCAGCGGGGGCCGGATCGCGTCCACGCGGTAGGCGCCGTCGATCACATCCTTGTCGCGCACCAGATAGGTCTGCTCGCCACGCGCGAGGTACACCTCCCATTTGCCCTCGTCCAGCGACTTGCCGATCACGGTGAACGGCAAGGGCGGCGCCTGCGGCGGGGGCGGCGGGGGCGCCTGCGCCGGCGGAGGTGGCGGCGGTGTCCAGTTGCGCGAGCCGAAGGCGTCGCTGGCGCCGGCGTTGAAGGATTCGCTGGCGCTCCCGATCAGGACGTCGCGCGGCTGCAGCTGCATGATCGCCACTTCGGCCGTGGCCGGACGCGCGGCCCGGCTGGCGACCGGCGCCGCGGTGGCGCGTGCCGCCGGTTCCACCACGTCCGCCGGCGGGCTGCTGTCGCCGAACAGCGCCAGTGCGCCAGCGCCAATGAGCGCGGCGGCGAGGATGGCATGGCGCGGGTTCATCGTCCCTCCCCTTCCGGCGCCTCGCCCAGGTACAGCGTAAAGCGCAGCCGCGCCTCGACATTCGGGTCGCCGACCGCGTCGCGATGAAAACCGATGTCGTCGAGCGATGCGAACGGGATCGCCTGCAGCGACTGGAGCGCAAAATCCCAGATGGCGGCGTAACTGCCCTTGACCGGGAGCGTGACCTGGTAGCTCCACACCCTGGCGTTCGGGTCGAACACCTCGCGGTATTCGCCCTTGCTGAGCACAAGGCCCGCCTTCGACGCGAGGGCGAACAGGGTTCTGACCTGCTCCCCCACATGCCGGCGCTCGCCCAGCGAATGGTAGAACAGCACCATGTTGTCGTTGGCGGGCGCCGGCGCCGCTTTCGGCGCCGGCTTGGGCAGCACGGCCATGCGCTCGGCCAGCTGCTGCCTGCGCTCGACCACGTCGATCGCCTGCGCGAGCCACGCCAGCGCCGCGGCACACGCGAGCAGCAGCACGATGGACACAATGCCAACGGGGCCGATACGGGCAAACAGCAGCCGCGCGCGCAAGCCAAGGCCGGCCATGTCGATGCGGGTCATGGTTGCCTCCACTGCGCGTCGAGCTGGAAGCGGATCGGATGGTTCGGGTCCTGGTCATTGATCTCATGCCGCGTGAGCACCACGGCCACGAACCATTCCTGGGCCTGCATCTGTTCGACGCAGGCGATCATGTCGTCGCTGTTCCTGGTCTCTGCCGTGATGTGCAGCACGCGCTTGCGGGCGTCCGGATCGAGTGCCAGCAACGCAATCGCTGGCGGCGTAGCGGCAGCCACCGCGTCGTGCAAGCCGCGCCAAGGCAGGTTCAGCTGCATGACCGCCGCGTTGATGGCGGCGGCGCGCTCCGGCGTCACCTGGGGCACGCGGGCCGCCGTTTGCAATGGCGCGGGCGACTGCTGGCGTGCGTGCAGGGACGCGGCCAGCAATTCGTAGCGGCGAAGCGCATCGACGTACTTGACGGTGGCGACAGCGACCACGGGCAGCAGGCAAAGCGCCGCCAGCGCCGCGACGCGCGCAATGCGCGGAGTACGGTACACGGCGCGGCGCAGGCTCGGCGCGGCCAGGTCGATGTCCATCTTCCTCATCCTGCGCTCCCGATGCAGGCAATGCGCGCCAGGTCGGATCTGCTACCTGTCCCGCGGTCCAGCAGCGTGCAGACATACTTGAGCTGCCCCTCGTGGCTGGCCCAGCTGTCCGGGGCCGGCCCGCACACCTGCAACCGCTCGGGCCGATCGATGCCGACACGCAGGGCCTCGCGCGCCACATGGCTGTCCAACCAGTCGCGGCCAGCGCCGTGCGGCACGAGCGCCGAGCGCACCGCCGCCAGGGCCGCGTTCTGGTACAGGGCCAGGGTGAGCACCGGTCCCTGCAGCAGGCCGAACCAGGCGCCCGGCGTGCGTACGCGCCGCCACTGGTTGAGCGCGGCGACGAATTGCGGGACGACTTCCACCACGTGGCCGCCGTAGTCACGCACCGCCGCCTCGACCGGGTCGAGCAGCGATTGCGGCGCAGCCACCGCAAGGAACGGGCCGGACAAGTCCCAGTCCGCGGTGATCCTCCACCCGGCCGTGCCGGATCCAAACAAGTGCTGGAAGCGCATGGCTGCCGCCGCCAGCAGGTCCGACATGCGCGCGCAGCCGGCGGGCGGCGCCACCTGCCACATCCGCACCAGGTCGTCGGCCAGCACGATCGACACCGTTGACGCGGTCGGCGCGGCCGCTGTCAGCAGTTCGCGTACGGCGGCCGCGATCTCGGCATCGCCGGCAGCGGCGAGCCTGCGCTCGGCCAGCAGCTCGGCAAGGCCTGGACGCCAGGCACGCTTACGCGCGAGCGCCACGCCGCCACGTGCAACGCCGATGCAAAGGTGTTGTCCGAGGCCCTTAAGCATTGAGCGTCACCCGTTTGATTTCGTCGAGCGTGGTGGCGCCGCGCCGCACCAGGTCGAGCGCGGCCAGGCGCAGGCTGCGCGTGCCGTTGGCCTGCGCGGCCGCCTTGATGCGGCGGATCGGCTGCTTGTCCACGATCAGCTCGCGGATCTCGTCGTTCAGCGTCAGGATTTCGGCAATCGAGCGGCGGCCCTTGTAGCCGGTGCCGCGGCAGTCGCCGCAGCCGGTCCCGCGCATGAAGCGAAAGTCCGCCACATCGGCACGTGCGAGCCGCACGCTGGCCAGCTCGGCATCGGTCGGCATGTACTGGGCGGCGCAGTGCGGGCAGTTCATGCGCACCAGACGCTGCGCCCAGATGCCGTTGAGCGCCGAGACGAACGCGTACGGGTCGATGCCCATGTGGGTGAAGCGGCCGAACACGTCGAACACGTTGTTCGCGTGGACCGTGGTCAGCACCAGGTGGCCGGTGAGCGCGGACTGCACCGCGATCTCGGCAGTCTCGCGGTCGCGGATTTCGCCGACCATGATCTTGTCCGGGTCGTGGCGCAGGATCGAGCGCAGTCCCTTGGCGAAGGTCAGCCCCTTCTTTTCGTTGACCGGGATTTGCAGGATGCCGGGCAGCTGGTACTCGACCGGGTCTTCGATGGTAATGATCTTTTCGCGCCCGGTGTGGATCTCGGTGAGCGCGGCGTACAGCGTGGTGGTCTTGCCCGAGCCGGTCGGCCCGGTCACGAGCAGCATGCCGTACGGCTCCTGCGCAAGCGTGCGCAGGCTGGCCAGCGATGCCTCGTCAAAGCCCAGCGCCTCCAGCGTGAGCGAGCCGTAGGCCTCGATCATGGCGCGCTTGTCGAGGATACGAATGACCGCGTCTTCGCCGTGAATGCTCGGCATGATCGACACGCGCAGGTCGATCTCGCGCCCGCCCGATTCGACGCGGAAGCTGCCGTCCTGCGGCACGCGGCGCTCCGCGATGTCCAGTTCGGCCAGCACCTTCAGGCGCGAGATGATGTGCTCGGCCAGCTCCACGCCGCCCACCGTGGTCACGTGGTCGAGCACGCCGTCCACACGGTACTTGACGGCGATGCCGCCGGCGGTGCTTTCGAGGTGGATGTCCGAGGCGCCGGCCTTGAGCGCGTCGTACAGGGTGGAGTTGACCAGCTTGACCGCCGGGCTCGCGGCCTCGGACACCGAGGCGAACGACAGCACCTGTGCCACATTGCCGTCGCGGCGCGCGTCGAGGTCGCCGCCGTCGAGCGTGTCCACGGCACGTGCGGACTCCTCCTGCTTGGACAGGTAGGCCTGGATGTCGGCCTGTAGCGCCAGGCGCAAGTGCAGCGGATCGCCCGCGCTGGCGCCGGCCTGGGCCGACAGCCAGGTTTGCAGATCGAGGTCGAACGGGTCGGCGATCACGCCGGTGAGCCTGCCTTGCGCGTCGCGCAGCAGCACGCAGTGGCGTGCCAGCGCCGGCGCCAACGGCAGCAGGTCGAATGCCGGCTGTTGGCCAAACATCTCGGCCGTTTCCATCACCGTGAGGCCGAACGGCTCGGCCAGCGCGCGCACCAGCTGGCGCGGCTCCATGCCGCTGGCCGCCAGCAGCTCCACCACCAGCGGGCGCTGCGACTGGCGGCTGCTGGCGCGGGCGCGCTCGATCAGCGAAAGGTCGAGGAGCGGGCTCACGACATGTCCCCCGCAAGGTCGAAGATCGGCATGTACAGCAAAATGACGATCGCGCCTACGACCAGGCCGATCGCGGCCATCAGCAGCGGCTCGAAGGTGCGGGTGAAGCGGTCGATCCAGCGGCTGATTTCGCCATCGTAGAATGCGGCGGACTGCGTGAGCATGGGCCCCATTTCGCCGGTACGCTCGCCCACGCGCAGCATGCGCAGCGAGATCGGCGTGGTCAGGCCATTCGATTCAAAAGCCTCGGAAAGCGGGCGGCCTTCGCGGATCACGCCCCGCGCCGCGGCCAGCGACTGGGCCACCTGCCGCGACACCATCGGCTGGACGGTCTCGATGGCGTTCACGATGGTGATGCCGCCTTCGGTCAGCATGCCAAGCGTGAGGTACAGGCGCGAGAGCTCGTAAATGCGCACACGCTCGCCCACACCGGGCACGCGCGCGAGAAGACGGCCGACACCGCCTTGGCGCAGCACGCGGCGCAGGCCCAGCGCGGCCGCCGTCACGACGCACACGGCAGCCACCGCCACGCCGGCGCCATGCCGCGCCGCGAACTGGCCCCAGTCGAGCATCAGCTGCGACATCCACGGCAGGTTGCGGCCAGCGCCCTGGTACACCTCGGCAAAGCGCGGCACCACGTACATGATCAGGAAGGCGCTCACGCCCGCGCCAACGCCCATCAGGATCAGCGGGTAGATCGATGCGCTGACCACCTTGGATCGCACCAGGTCCACGCGCTGCTGGTATTCGATGTAGCGCGCCAGTGCGCGCGGCAGGTCGCTGGTGCCTTCGGCGGCGCGCACGATGCCCACGTAAAGCGGTGGGAACAGGTCGGGCTGCGCGGCCAGCACGCTGGAAAAGCGCTTCCCTTCGCGCAGGCCGGCGAGCAGCCGTTCGAGCACCCCACGCGAGGCTGGGTTGGCTTCCTTTTCGAGCAGCGCCTCCAGCCCCTCGACAATGCCAAGACCGGCATTGAGCAACGCCAGCAGCTCCTGGCTGAACAGCACGAGCGACAGCTTGCGGCCGCGCGGGCGGGTCAAGCCGGCGGCGCGGGCCGGCTCGATGGCGCTGACGAACAGGCCGCGCGCCTCCACCTGGCGGCGCGCGTCGGCCTCGTCGAGCGCGTCAACGACGACGCTGGCGATGGACATGTCTGGGGCAAGGGTGCGCACTGCAAACTGCATCGGTGCTACAGCCTCACTGCGAGCTGATGTCGGCGTCCTCGCCGGAGCCGCCCGGCTGGCCGTCCTTGCCAGTCGAGATGATGTCGTACTCGCCCTTGCTGCCGGGTGCGCGGTATTGGTACGGGCGGCCCCATGGATCGAGCGGCACGCCCTTCTTCAGGTACGGCCCGTTCCATTTGCCGGCGGCGCTCGCGGGCGCGGCGATCAGGGCGGCCAGCCCCTCCTCGGTGGTCGGGTAGCGGCCGACGTCCAGCCGGTAGGTATCCAGCGACTTTTCGAACGACTCGATCTGCGCCCTGGCAATGGTGACTTCGGACTTGCCCAACTGCGAGAAATACTTGGGACCGACGTAGGCGGCCAGCAGGCCAATGATCACAATGACCACCAGCAATTCGAGCAAGGTGAAGCCGGGCTGCGCGCGGCGGCGGGCGGCAATGGTCGGCATGGCGACTCCTGAATGTTGCTTAAATGAAAAAAACCGAAAGGCTATCACGGCCTGTGACGCCGAGGAAGGCAGCAACGGCAGTTGCGGCCTCAGCTGACTACGAATACCCCAGTTGTGGGGGAAAATAGTTGAGCAACCGCAAATTCTCGCCGCGCTCACGCTGGATGAGCAGCATATTTACAAATGACGACAATCGGTGAAAGGACGAGAAACTTGCGGTCCGCCGCCCTGCGGGGCACGCGGCACGCAAGGAAAACAGGCAGGCACGGGCTCGATTGTTAAAGAACCGTCGCCAGGATGCCACATTGACGTTCAGTTATCTGATTCCGGCTGGAAAACAATTTCCTCAGATCATCGTTCAAAATCCACGATCTGCCGCTATCTGTATTTCAATTGTTCAATATTTCCGTTAAATTAACGAAATAATGGTTGAGCTGCGGAAAATTTCCTGACTACAATGAGCCTCGTTACTGACGAGTTCGCCTCACTGACATCATGAAATTCCTAGCCCACTCCCTTGCTGCCGCCGCCCTTGCCACCCTGCTGACCGCCTGCGGTGGCTCGGACCCCGCCACCGAAACCACCATCGTCCAGACCGCCGCCGCCGTGCAAGCCGTGGAGGTGCCCGCCCAGACCGCCGTCCAGGGCACGCCGCCAGTGTATGGCCCGAACCAGCCGCAGCCGGACTGCGCACCGGAAGGCTGCCGCGGCCTGCGCATCATCGACGCCAATGCCGAGGCTTACCGCCTGGAAGCAATGCAGCGCAAGCAGCTCGAATCGGCCCAGCCAGAAGCATAAACCCCCTCAGCGCCGCCGATACGGCGCGGCCAGCGGTTCGCCGACGAATACCCCCTGCGTCGGCCACGCCACACTCTTCCAATATGCCTCGATCGCGGTGTTGCCCTGCACGTAGTGCTTGAGCAGCACCGCCGGATTGGGGAATTTCTGCCAGTAGTTGCAGGGCTCGGTCACCGTGCCGTAGCTGGCCGTCGCGCCGGCCTGCAGCCAGCGCAGGATGCTCATCTGCCCTTCCCCCAGCAAGTCGCCGCCAAGCGAAGTCAGGTGGTCGGCCAGTGCGCCCGGCAGGAACCGGATCGTATCGAGCTTGTCCACCTGCGCCACGCCGGTCTGGTAGATCATCACGTCGTTCACGCCTTCGAGGGCATCGGCCTGCAGGCGGCGCGTGGCCAGCTTGCGGGAATCGAAGCGGCCCTCGGGCGGAAAGAACGTGGCGCGCGAGTTGCGCGCCTTTTCGGACGTGGTCAGGTAGTAGGCCGTGGCCGGGCGCAGCTTGAAGCCGCTGGCCACGCCGCGGTCGATCAGCGCCTTGGCCTGCTCCACCGATTCGGTCGGCAGCAGCATCGACAGGCGCATGTCCAGGTCGGTGTACGGGCGCGGCGACGTGGAGTTGAAGTAGGGGCTGGGACGGCCGGCGCCGCAGGTGTTCTCGCACTGGGCCGCGTCGTAGCCGAGGGTGTAGGCGGCCGTGATCGAGTTGCAGCGCACCGCATACGGCGCGGTCCAGATCATCAGCACGGCCTGCACATCCTTGCCGAGCTTGCCGTCGATTTCTTCCTTCAATTCCGCGAAGCGCTCCGGGCTGATCTGGCGCGGCTTGCCGGGAATCCTGACGTGCACCACGTTGGCTGCCGGGATGTTGCGGCGCTTGCGGTAGTAGGCGCCGACCGCCACGCTATTGGGCTCGTCGTCGTTGATGACGATGGCCAGTTGCTTCGGCTGCAGCGCCGCGGCGGCGACGAATTGGGCGCGGGCGCCGCCGGCGCAGGAGAACAGGGCAAGGGACAGGATCAGGCAAGTGCGCAGGGTTGGGGTCATGGGCAGTTCTGGTCGCTGGACGAAAAAACGGAAGCGAGCGCTTCCGTTTCATCATGCCACAGCTTGCGGCAAAACCATTACACGCCGGAGTGCCTGCGGCGCCTTGCAAGCGTCGCGATCAATCCCAGGCCAGCCAGCAGCATGCCGGCCGACGCCGGTTCGGGAATCGGCGAGACGGCGAACAGCTGCAGCGCGTCGACGTGGAAGAACTGGCCGCCGACCGAGCGGTCGATGATGCTCTTGCCCTCGTCCAGCGGGTTGCCGTAGCTGACCTGCCAGGACAAGGCGGCATCGAGCCGGTCGTTGACGAACAAGTCCGGACCGGCGCCGAAGGTGGGGCCGTGGTCGGCCGCATTGAAGGTCTGGCGCGACCCCTGGCTGGGCAGCACATAGGTGGCCGGCACCTGACGATACACGGCCGGATCGGTCATGTTGAAAAGGAAGGCAGTGCGTTGCGAGTCAGGCATGGTCACGTGCCAGCCATCGCTGCTGGACCAGCTTTGCGGGTTGTAGCCGCCAATCAGCCACGATCCGCCGGCGGTGTTGCTGACCTGGAGCAGCGTGAAGGTCGGCCCCTTGCCGTCCACGGCGCTGTGGAAATCGAGCGAGGTGTTGCCCGGGTTGCCGGTGAAGATGGCGGTGAAGGCCATGTCGCCCGCGCCCAGCCAGCGTTCGAGCTGCGCCTCGCGGCTCGGGTCGAGCAGGCTGGGGCCGGTGATGCCGGTTTGGGCGGCGGCGCCGCCGCAGGCCAGCGCCATCGCGGCGGCGGCAAGAATCGTCTTCATGATGGGCCTCCCATCGGATCTCGACGATTTCATTGTATCGCCGCGACGGCGGCCGCACCGCACGCTTGGCCGGCGAGCCGGCGAAGACTCAAGCGCGCTTGTAGATGTCCTCGAAGCGCACGATGTCGTCTTCGCCCAGGTAACTGCCCGATTGCACCTCGATGATGTGCAGCGGCACCTTGCCCGGGTTTTCCAGACGGTGGTTCATGCCGATCGGGATGTAGGTCGATTCGTTCTCGGACAGCAGGCTGACCGTCTCGCCACAGGTCACGCGCGCCGTGCCCGAGACCACCACCCAGTGCTCGGCACGGTGGTGGTGCATTTGCAGCGATAGCTTTTCGCCCGGCTTGACCGTGATGCGCTTGACCTGGAAGCGCTCGCCCGCGTCGATGCCCTCGTAGTGGCCCCACGGGCGGTACACGCGGGTGTGGTGCAGGTGCTCGGTGCGCGCCTGCGACTTGAGGTGGTCCACCACCTGCTTGACGCGCTGCACCTGGTCCTTGTGGGCGACCAGCACCGCATCCGGCGTTTCCACCACCACCAGGTCCTTGACGCCGACCACCGCCACGATGCGGCTTTCGGCGCGCACCAGCGAATTGGTCACGTTATCCAGGTACACGTCGCCGCGCTGGGCGTTGCCGTCCGCATCGCGCTGCTGCACTTCCCACAGCGCCGACCACGAGCCGACGTCGTTCCAGCCGATGTCGGCCGGCACCACGACGGCGTCGCGCGTGCGCTCCATCACCGCGTAGTCGATCGAGTCGGACGGGCTGCTGGTGAAGGCCGATTCGTCCAGGCGGCAGAAATCGAGGTCGCGATAGCCGGTGCGCACCGCGGCTTCGGCCGCCGCCGCGATTTCCGGCTTGAAGCGCTCCAGCTCGACCAGGTAGCGCGATGCCTGGAACATGAACATGCCGCTGTTCCAGTAGTAGCCGCCGTCGGCCAGGAAGGCCTCGGCCGTGTCGCGGTCGGGCTTCTCGACGAAGCGTTCCACCGTGTAGCAGTCGTCCACCAGCGGCAGCGGCTCGCCGCGGCGAATGTAGCCGTAGCCGGTTTCCGGGGCGTTGGGCACGATGCCGAAGGTGGCCAGCGAACCGCGCTGCACCAGCGGCCAGGCGCGGCTGACCGCGGCCTGGAAGGCGTCGCGGTCCTCGACCACATGGTCCGCCGGCAACACCAGCATGACCGCATCGGGGTCGATCGACTGCAGGTAATGGGCGGCGGCAGCCACCGCCGGGGCGGTGTTGCGGCCCACCGGCTCGAGCAGAATGCCCAGCGGCGTGACGCCGATTTCGCGCATTTGCTCGGCCACCAGGAAGCGGTGATCGTTGCCGCACACCACGAGCGGGGCCATCAGCCCGGCCCAGCCAGCCACCCTCAGGGCGGTTTCCTGCAGCATGGTCTTGTCCGAGACGAGCGGCAGCAGTTGCTTGGGCAATACTGCGCGCGACAGGGGCCACAGGCGGGTTCCGGCGCCGCCGGAGAGGATGACTGGGTAGATTTTCATGCGGTTGCTTTCTCTAAACTTGCAGAATCGTTGGCGACTTCCTTGCGGCTCATGCGGCGCCGGTCGCGCGCATTGAGCCATTCCTCGGAGCGGTATTCGGACGCGTGCTTCATCTGGCCCGCGCGGTCCACGCTGTAATCTTTAAACACGATCATCTCGTGCAGCGTGACATCGTTCAACACGCGAGTATATTCGAACAACACGCTGCGCACGATTTCCGCGCCTTCACAGATGTGGCTGCCATGGCCGATCCAGGTCGGCCCGACGATGGTCACGCCCGGTTCGATCCTGACGCCCGAACCGATGTACACCGGCCCCTCGATGCGGGTGCCATGCCAGTCGATGCTGGTGTTCAGGCCGACCCACAGGCCCGGTTCGATCTGGATGCCGGGCACGTCGAAATTGTTGATCTCGCCAGTGAGCACGTTCTGCAGCACTTCCCAGTAATCGCCCACGCTGCCGATGTCGAGCCAGTTGAACGGGCGCTTTTGCGCGTAGAACGGCAGGCCCTTTTCGGCCAGCAAGGGGAACAGCTCGGAGCCGATGTCGAACGGCACGCCGGACGGGATCATGTCGATGACTTCGGGCTCGAAAATGTAGATGCCGGTGCTGATGAAATTGGACAACGCTTCTTCCTGCTTCGGCTTTTCCTGGAACCGGGTGATGCGGCCGTCCTCGTCCGCGACCACCACGCCGTAGGACGACACCTTGTCCCACGGCACCTCGCGCGTGATCACGGAGGCCAGCGCGCCCTTGCGGCGGTGCTCGAGCAGCGCGGCCTTCAGGTCCAGGTCGATCAGCGCGTCGCCGCACAGCACGATGGTGGTGTCGTCGAAGAAGCCGCCGAAGTCCTGGATCTTCTTCATGCCGCCGGCCGAACCGATGGGCTCGGCCACGACTTCGCCGCTGTCGGTGGTGTAGCCCTCGAACGAGTAGCCGATCTGCACACCGAACTGGTGGCCCTCGCCGAAATACTCCTCGATCTTTTCGTGCAGGTGGCTGACGTTGACCATGATCTCGGTGACACCATACTTGTGCAGGTGTTCGACCAGGTAGGCCATCACGGGTTTGCCCAGCAGGGGAATCATCGGTTTCGGCAGGTCGTAAGTGAGCGGGCGCACACGGGTGCCCTTGCCTGCCGCAAGAATCATTGCTTTCATTAGACCGTCCTCATGACCATTACTTCGGTGTTGTCTGGTAGTGCCAAACGTCGGCACACATTTGCGCGATATCGCGCTCGGCGGTCCAGCCCAACTCGTCGCGGGCGCGGCTCGGATCGGCGTAGCACTTCGCGATATCGCCCGGACGACGGTCAACGATTTGATAGGGAATCTTGCGGCCTGAAGCTTGTTCGAAAGCGCGCACCATCTCCAGCACGCTGTTGCCGCGCCCGGTCCCCAGATTGTAGGTAACTATGCCAGGACGTGTCGCCAGCTTGTCGAGCGTCTTCACGTGACCGATGGCCAGGTCCACCACGTGGATGTAGTCGCGCATGCCGGTGCCGTCCGGCGTCGGGTAATCGCCGCCGTACACGTTCAGCTTCTCGCGCACGCCGGTCGCCACTTGCGCGATGTACGGCACCAGGTTGTTCGGGATGCCGCTCGGCTCCTCGCCGATCAGGCCGCTCTCGTGCGCGCCCACCGGGTTGAAGTAGCGCAGCAGCGCGATCTGCCAGTCGGGCTCGGCCTTGTGCAGGTCGCGCAGGATGTCCTCGATCATCAGCTTGCTGCGTCCGTAGGGGTTGGTGGCCGACAGCGGGAAGTCCTCGCGGATCGGCACCGAGGCCGGGTCGCCATACACCGTGGCGGACGAGCTGAACACGATGGTCTTCACGCCGTACTTGCCCATGGTTTCGAACAGCACCACGCTGCCCGAGACGTTGTTGTCGTAGTAGCGCAGCGGCTGCTCCACCGATTCGCCCACGGCCTTCAGGCCGGCGAAGTGGATGACGGCATCGATCGGGTACTTGCGAAACACCGCTTCGAGCCCCAAGCGGTCGCGGATGTCGACCTGTTCGAAGACGATGCTCTTGCCGGTGATCTTCTCGACGCGGTCCTTGACCGAGGCCTGGGCGTTGCACAGGTTGTCCACGACCACGACCTCGTGATTGGCGTTGAGCAGTTCGACGCAGGTGTGCGAGCCGATATAGCCCATGCCGCCGGTGACCAGAATTTTCATGTGATTCTCTCTTTTCTGAATTTGGGTAGGGTGGGCAGGTTGCCTGCCCACGCGTGCAAACCATGCATAAATGGCCTGTGCGGCGACGCGAGCCGCCGTGGAACGCGTGGGCGGGAAACCCGCCCACCCTACGGAATGCAGGCGGCTACGGTTTTCGCGCCGCCTCCTTGATGAACAGCCAGATGAAGGCCATGTCGTCGATGAAGTAGCGGCGGAACATGCGGCGCGGCTCCTGCAGGAAGCGGTAGAACCATTCCAGGCCCGACTTCTGCATCCACACGGGCGCGCGCTTGACGCGTCCAATGGCCACGTCGAAGGTGCCGCCGACACCCATCGCGAACGGGATCTTCATCTCGGCCTGGTAGCGGCCGAGAAATTGCTCCTTCTTCGGCGAGCTGATCGCAACGAACAGCAAATCGGCCCTACTGTCGCGGATCTGGCGCGCGACGTCAAGCTCTTCGGCCTCGCCCTTCCAGTAGCCGTTGCGGTAGCCGGCCAGCACCAGGCGCGGATACTTGCGCTGGTAGGTGTCGGCGACCTTGCTCACGACTTCCTCGCGCGCGCCCAGCAGGAACACGCGCCAGCCCTTTTCGCCGGCGCGCCGCATCAGCGCCTCGAACAGGTCGACGCCGGCGACGCGCTCCTTGAGCGGCTTGCCGAGCAGGCGCGAGGCCCACACCACGGGCATGCCGTCGGCGTTGATGAGCGCGCATTCGTTGATGATCTGCCGCAGCCCGGGGTCGCGGCTGGCCTTGACCAGCTTGTCCACGTTCACCACCACATGCTGGTGCGGCTGGCCGGACTGGATGAACTGCTCGATGCGGCCGAGCGTTTCCTCCATCGACAGGTTGTCGACCTGGCAGCCCATCAACGTGATGCGCTCTCCCATCAGACCTCCCCGGCCAGGATGGCGACGATGCGTTCGGCGGCCTTGCCGTCCCACAGGTGGGGGCGGCGGCCCTGCTTGCCTTCGCCGCGCAGCACCTTGCGCGCTTCCCGCACGATGGTGGCCGGGTCGGTGCCGGCCAGCACGTTGGAGCCCTCGTCCACCGTGACCGGGCGCTCGGTGTTCTCGCGTATCGTCACGCACGGCACGCCCAGCGCGGTGGTCTCTTCCTGCAGGCCGCCGCTGTCGGTGAGCACCACCGCCGCGTCTTTCCACAGGTTGAGGAAGGCCATGTAGGCCTGGGGGCCGGCGAGCGTGATGTCGGGACCCAGGTCGATGCCGAACCTGTCGATGTTGGCGCGGGTGCGCGGGTGCACCGGGAACACCAGCGGCAGCTCGGCGGCAATCTCCCTGAGGGCGCCGGCGATGCGGGTGAAGGTGGCGGCGTCGTCCACGTTGCTGGGGCGGTGCAGCGTGACCACGCCGTAGCGGCCACCCTGCTCCGCCTGGCGGGCCTTGAAGGCGCTGGTCTCGAAACCTGAGGTGTCCGAGCGGGACAGTTTGTCGGCCTGGAACAGCACGTTGTCCACCATGACGTGGCCAACGTAGTGGATGGCGGCTTCAGGCTTGCCCTCGCGGCGCAGGTGCTCCACTGCCGACGGCTCGGTAACGAAGAACCAGTCCGAGATGCTGTCCGTGACCAGGCGGTTGATTTCCTCGGGCATGGCCATGTCGCCGCTGCGCAGGCCCGCCTCGACGTGGGCGACGGGGATGTTCAGCTTTTTGGCGACGATCGAACAGGCCAGCGTGGAGTTGACGTCGCCCACCACCAGCACCGCGCCGGGGCGCTCGGCCGTGCACAATTCCTCGAAGCCGACCATGATCCTGGCGGTCTGATGCGCGTGGCTGCCGCCGCCGGCAGCCATGAAGACGTCGGGCTGCGGGATGCCCAGCTCTTCGAAAAACACGTCGTTCATGTCGCGGTCGTAGTGCTGCCCGGTGTGGATGATCTTGAAGGTCAGCCTGTCCTGCGCCTGGAGGGCACGGACGATCGGCGCGATCTTCATGAAGTTGGGACGCGCACCGGCGACGAGGTAGAGTAGCTTGTTATCGTTTGACATTTTCTAGATGAAGTTGATGGTGAAGCGGCATTCAACCGGCACTGCGGACGATACCGTTGTGATACGAAGTACGTCGCACGGTTCCTTTGCCTCATAGCTACGCGAGATCCAGCCGAGCGGCGGATGCTCGGCCGCGCGCACCAGTTCGAGCTTCAGGTCGGCGCCCACGGCCTGCATCTGCAGCGTGAAGCCCTTGCCGCGCGCGGACAGGCCGGTGCTGGTCAGGCGCACGTTCAGTTCCGGCGCAAAATGCCAGAACAATTCGACCTCGTGCGGCCGGCGCGCCGCCACTTCGTCGCGCACCACCAGCGTGTGGCTGGCGCCGTCGAAGCGCACGCTGCGCACGTGGCGCACCGGGTCGGCCAGGCGCTGGTAGCCGTCGTGCGAGCCGCGGAAATCGAAGTCGTGCGGCGACTGCGGCATGCGCTCGATCGCGGCGCCGGCCTTCTTCAGCCACATGAAGCGCCCGCCGGAAACGGACTGGTCCAGGCCGTCGATGCGCACCGTGTTGTGCGCCGCCGTGCCGCGAAAATAATCGCGCCACTTCTGCGCCTGCCAGTACGAATAGGTGCCGGGATCGACCAGGCACTCTTCGCCAGCCACCGACAGCGTGAGCGCGAGCGCGTCGGCGTGGCCGTGGGCGGCAATGCCCAGGTAGCCGAGCGGGCCGCAGTCGAGCATGCCCTTGATTTCGCGCGCGGTGCCGAAGTTGGCCCCGAACAGCAGGTAGCCGCCGTCGGGGAAGGCCCAGCCGGTTTCGGTCTCGTGCGCGTCCGCGTCCGGGCGCGGGCCGGGCAGCGCGTGCAGCAGCCAGCGCGCGCCGGGATGCGCGTGGCTGCCGCCGCCGAACACCGCGTCGCCCAGCGCCAGCAGCTGGGCGGCACGACTGGCGCCAGTGGCGTCGAGCCGGAACACGGCGCCGTCATCGGCGTCGCCCACCATCGGCACGTGGCCGCCCACGTCCATCACCGAACGCAGGAAGCGCAGCGCGCGCTGCAGCACGCCCCAGTAGTTGCGCGAGAACGGCTCGCCGCTGGCCTGGCCGAGCAGGCCCGCGACGAACAGGAATTCGCTCGAAAAGACGTGGTAGGCGAAGGCCTGCTCGCGGTTGACACCGTCGCGCGCAAACTGGGCCTGGGCCTGCGTTTCGAGCTCGCGCCGCGCCTGCTCGCGCCAGCCGTGCGATGCGCGCCAGCACGGCCAGGTGCTCGACGCCACGTACAGGCCCGCCAGTTCGCCGATCAGGTGGTTGTTGGCCGACGAGTGGCGCGACAGGTGGCGCGCGATGCTGCGGCAGTGGGCGTGGATGCTGGCCAGCCAGTCGGCGCGCAGGCGCTCGCCCTCCTCGCCCGCGAACAGCGGCCCGGCCTCGCCGCCGCACAGTTGCCAGGCCAGGCTCCAGTTGATCAGGCGAATGCCCAGCTCCAGCGAACTGGTCCAGTTGGGGCCGGTCGATGGCGGGCACTGGTCGAGCCAGCTCCTGAGCTGGGCGGCCAGCGCCCTGGCCCAGCGCTCTTCGCCGGTGAGCGCCCAGGCCTGGGCCAGCCGCACCAGGTGCAGGTGGCGGTTCAGTTCCCAGATGTGCTTGATGTCGCCCACCTTGTCGCGGTCGGTCACCTGCAGGTCGCCGGCGAAGACGGCCGGCGCGGTAACGCCGCTGTCGGGGTCGCGGTTCCAGGCGGGCGGCGCGCCGACGTCGAAGCGGCGGTCGGCGAACAGCAGCACGTGGCCGGCGAGAATGCGCTCGGCATCGTCCAGCAGCGCCGCGCGCTCGGCCGCATCGAGCGCGGGCGCGCCCTGCAGGCGCAAGGTCAGCGCACGCGGCAGCGGCGGCGGCGCGCCCGCGTCGATGCGCTTGCCCAGTCTGGTCACCGCCGCCTGTTGCACCCGGTAGCCCACCTCGGCCACGGACATGCATCGCAAACGGTTCACCAGCCACGTCATGCGTGCCATACCGCTCATCCTGCCCCCTCGAGTTGATGATAGATCGCGCCCAGGCGCGCGCCGACCGCGTCCAGGCTGTAGTGTTGTTCGACCGTTGCGCGCGCGCGCCGTCCCAGTTGCGCGCACAGCGCGGGATCGTCGAGCAGGCGCGCCAGCGCGGCAGCCAGTGCGTCGGTGTTGCCGGCCGGGATCAGCATCCCGCTCGCGCCGTCCGCCACCGCCTCGGGAATCGCGCCGACGCGGGTGGCGACCACGGCGCGGCCGGCAGCCATCGCTTCGAGCAAGGCCATCGGCAAGCCTTCGGCGTAGGACGGCAGGCAGAACAGCTGAGCGCGCGCCAGCTCGGCGGCGCGGGCCTCGGGGCCGATCCAGCCGGGCAGCTCGACCCTGTCGGCAATGCCCAGCTCGGCTGCGCGCCGGCGTGCGCCGTCGAGGTCGCCGTTGCCGCCCAGCACCAGCCGCAATGCCGGAAAGCGCGGCGCCAGCAGCGCGCAGGCGTGCAGCAGCTCGTTCACGCCCTTGGCTTCTTCTACGCGGCCGAGAAACAGGATGCGGCCGGGCTCGGCCCTGCCCTGGGACACGCGCGGCAGCGGCACCGAGTTGGGCAGCACCGCCACGCAGGCGCGCGGCGCAAACTCGCGCAGGAAGGCAGCCCAGCCTTCGGACAGGGCGATGACGACGGAACTGCGCTCGAGCGTGTGGCGGATCCAGCGCCGCATCAACGGACCGGAATGTTCAGTGGCAAATTCGCGAAAGCCGCCGCCATGCAGGTGGAAGATGGTCTTGCAGCCCGCCGCGCGGGCGATGGCCAGCAGCAGCGACTTGCGCAGGAAGCTGGCGTTGGAGGCCGAGTGCACGTGCACGATGGCCGGGCGCTGGCACAGGCAGATGCGGCCGGCCTGCCAGAACCCGGACAGGGCGCGGCGCGCCTTGGCCATGCCGGAACCGTCGGCGTGGGTGGCGACGTAGCGCACGCGCTCGCGTTCGAACAGGCCGCCCTCGCGCAGCACACTCACCACGGCGGCGACACCGCCCTGCCCCTCGAGCGAGGTGCCGAGCATGAGGACGCGCGCCCGGTCCTTCACGCCTGTCCTTTCGTCACCGCCATCTTGCGCATGGTCTGCATGTCAAGACTCTTATAAATTCAGCAATGTTTCGATGTTACATTACTGTTAAAACAGGGCGCGCACGCTTCACATCAGCGCGCAAAGAAGCGGCTAGGGTGCGGCCTCCTCGACCTCGACGAATTCGAACTTGCCGTTGGGGCCGCGCGGGATCGCGTCCACCTGTTCAACGGCGACCCGCACGCCGGGCACGCGCAGCAGGAACTTGTGGATGAGCGCCGCCTCGTCCGCGCGCGAGAAGCCGGCGGCAGGCACGACGCGCAACACGAAGCGGCCGGCGCCCAGGTAGCGCACCTGCCCTTCCACCACGCGCCGGTCATGGCCCTGGAACACGCGGTCCAGGCGCGCAATCATGCGGCCGTCCGGCAGGGTGACGACCTTTTCCTGGCGACCAATGATCGCCTCGATGGTGGGGAACAGGCGGCCGCAGGGACAGGGTTCGCCGGAACCGGGCACCACCGTGTCGCCGGTGCGGTAATGCTGCAGCGGCATGGCCGCGTTGTTGAGGGTGGTGCCGACCAGTTCGGCCGTGCCGTCGCCGCGCTCGAGCAACGCCACGCCGCTGTAGTCGGTCAGCACGTGGTAGCGGCCGTGCTCGCAGCTGCCGATCGCCGCCACCCGCTCGGCCTGGCCGTACCAGTCGTACACGCGGGTGCCGAAGGCCTGCTCGACCGCGGCGCGCACCGCCGGCTCCAGCGTTTCCGACGAAGTCATGATGCCCTTGAGCGAAGGCCCGCAGTAGCGGCGCCCGGCCGCGTTGAGCCAGGCTGCCAGCGCCCCGATCGACGACGGATACGCCTGCACCAGCACCGGATCGAAGCGTTCGAGCGCGTCGATGTAGCGGCCGATGGTGTCGCTGGACAGGTGGTACGAGGACATCATCAGCGCGTTGCCGATCCAGTCGCGGCACCAGTAGCGGCCGTCGTGCGGGAAGTCGGAGCAGACGATGTCACCGCGAATCCATGCGCGCCGCTGGCCGTGGCGAAAGCCGATCCAGCGCAATTGCCGATAGACGAAAGCTTCCTCGCGGATGATGTTGCCGAGCGATTGCACGAGCGTGAGCGGCGAACCCGAGGTGCCGCTGGTGCGGATGGTGGCGCGCAGCAGCGAGCCCGGCCCGCGCGGGCGCACGAAGCGATCAGGCTGCTGGCGCAGCTGGGCCTTGGCCAGCAGCGGCGTGCCCGGCGCGACCGCCGCCAGCCGGGTGCCGTCGGCATCGACCCGCATCCCGAGCCGGCGCGCGCGCGCCGCGATGTAGCGCGCCAGCGCTTGCGCGTCGTGCTCGTTGGCCGCCAGGCGCGGGTACACGAACAGCCGGCCCCACAGATTGCGCGCCAGTTCCCGGCCCAGCGAGCGCAGCGACAACCGGAGGGAATACGACCACATGGCGCCGCCCTGGGGCAATCAGGCGTTGCGGGACAGGATGTGCTGGTAGGCCTCGGCCACGCGCTGGCCAAGGATGCCGTAGGTGCGGTTCGCGCGCACCCAGGCCGGCCCGCGCGCGGCAAAGGCGGCGGCCAGTTCCTTGTCGCGCAGCAGGCGCAAGGTGGCCTCGGCGAAGTCGTGCGCCTGCATCGGCACGCACAGCCCGGCGCCGCTGTCGTCGATGACGAGCTGCTGGTCGGGGATGTCGTTGGCCACGCTGGGGATGCCCAGCGCCAGGTATTCGACCAGCTTGGTGGGCGAGGACACGTCGTACAGGGTGCCGCGCGGGATCGGCGACAGCCCGACCTCGGCGCGCACCGCGTAGCCGAGCGCGGCGCCCTGCGGCAGCCAGCCGGTGAGCAGCACGTGCTGCGACAAGCCGCGGCGCCCGATCTCGCCGCGCATCCATGCCATTTCGTCATTGGACGGCGCGTCGCCGGCGATGACCAGCAGCACCTCGGGCATGCGCTCGCGCAGCTGCGCGGCCACGTCGAACAGGAACTCGGAGCGGCGCGCCCTGGCCACGCGCCCGAGGTAGATCACCACCCGGCGGCCATTCAGGCGCGCGTCGTCTACCGGGCGGATGCGCGCGCGGTCGAACAGCGCCGCGTCCACGCCCATCGGCACGGCCGTCATGCGGGCCCGGTCGAAGCCCTTGGCGGCCAGCCAGCTTGCCATCGACTCGCTCTGCACGAAGATGTGGCGCGCGCCCGGCAGCACCAGCCGGTAGATGACCAGGCGCGACAGCGCGGCACGCAGCGCGTGGGCCAGCCACAGCAGGCGGTTGCCGCGCGCCAGGTCGTCGCGGCGCGCCTCGAAGCCTTCGACGATCGGGAACGACATCCAGTACACGAAGGGCACGCCGAGCAGCGCGGCGGCCATGCGCCCGAGCAGGCCGCTGGCGATCTTGTCGCGCACCTGGATACAGTCGGGCCGGGCGCGGCGCCAGGCGCGCACCAGGCCAAACAGATCCCATAGCGGCGCCAGCACGCTGGCAAAGCGGCTGGCCAGGCTGCCGACGACGTGCATGCCGCCGGCGTGCCACGGCTGCGGCGCGTTGGAGCCGGACTGGCCGACGAGTTCGGTGGCGATGCCGTAGCGCGGCATTTCGGCGCCGAACAGCGTGAGCACGTCGGCGCGGATTGGCGGCAGCGGGTCGCGTACGATGAAAGCGATGGAAAGCGGCTTGCTGTGCATGTCACCCCTGGCTGGTTGCCCTGCCCCGATTCTAGCGTACCGGACCGCGCGCACGTTTCAACAACTGCAACTGGAACCGCGCTTGTCCATGCTACGCGTGCAGGGGTTCTTCGCGTCTGATGCGCGACAAGATCGGCTCAGGCGGGACGCTTGCGGCTGTCCAGCAGGGTGCGCAGGCGCGGCAGCAGGCCGGCGCTGGCTCGGCTGTCGAGCTTGCGGCAGAAGTGGGCTCGGGCGGCGGCGATGCGCTCGAAGTCGTCTTCGTCGAGGATCTTGGGATTGCGTGCGCCCCGTTCCGGCCACTGAATGTGGCGGAAGTTTTCACCCAGCACGCGCTCGCGCAGTGGCGAGTTCATCACCAGGGTCTGGAAGAACATTTCGTCTGGGCAAAGGACCGTGCGGAAGAAACGCAGCAGGCGGCGGTCCTGCCCGGCCCGCTCGACCAGCATGGCGACGCATGCGCGCGACAGCGCCCACCAGGACGAGCCGCCCCAGGGCTCCAGTCCGCGCGGCAGGCGGCGCTGGCGGCCCAGCAGGCGCAGCACGCGGTTGGCCAGGCCGCAGGCCAGGCGCTCGGGCAGGCTGCCCCCTTCGCGGTAGAAATACTGGTAGCGAAAGGCAACCGGCCAGCCTTCCTGATGCACCGGCATGGCGTCCAGCAGCTCGCGCCCGGCCAGCCGGGCCAGCTCCTGCTTCAGGCGCCCGTTGGGCAGCAAGGGGAAATCCTGCGCGCTCAGGAATACCACCTTGTCGAAATCCGGTACTTCGGCCAGCACCTGGCGCAGCGAGTTCAGGGTCGCCTCGACCTGGCTGAAGCCGCCCCAGCGCACGTCCACGCGCTGCCGGACGAGACGCGCGGCCGGATGCACCCGGGCCGGGTCGATCGCGCACTTGCGGTCGAGGTGGACGTAGATCAGGAAGTCGTCGTCGCGCAGTTGTTCGACCAGGGCGTTGAGCTGGTCGAGGTCCTTGTGGGCGTGGATCAGGAAGACTTCTTTCATCGGTGGCGCGGCATCGGCGTTTGCTTGAACAAAAAAAAATCCTCCGCGGCAGCCGCCGGCGGAGGACTTTGCCGCTGTGCACCGAGTCTAGCACGGTGCCCAGCGGGGCTGGCGCGCGCCAGCGCATCACGTCAGTTCAGGGTCACGCTCTGGCTGCCCACGGTCACGGTCTTGACGCCATTGGTGACGCTGATGCCCACGCCCGGACGGCGGCAGCCGACGTCCAGCAGCACCAGGAACTCGGCGGCGCTGTTGGCCGCGCCCTTCAGGTAGAACGCGCCGTGGTCCTCGGTCACGCCGGACTTGGGCGCGGGGCCGGTCCACTTGCCGAAGGTGGCGCTGTTGTTCAGCGAGCGCACGCACACCGACTGGTTGCCTGCCGCGATCTTCACCGACAGCGGGCTTTCGACCGTCATCACGCTGGGCGCGTGCAGGTTGAACTCATAGGTGTGGGCGGCGGTCGCGGACAGCCTGTCGCGCACCAGGATCGCGTCGTTGGCGCCGCGCAGGTGCCAGACCTGGCGCTTGGCCATCGTCAGCACGCCGGCGTAGGCCGGGGTGGCGTCGCCCTCGGAGTAATCGTAGGCCGCGTTGACCGCAAAGCCGGTGATCCTGGCGTTGTGCTGCAACTGTTCGCGGTAGCCGGCCACGTTCTGGCCCTGCCCGCCGTCGAAGGTGATGGCGTTGGACGAGCGCGTGGTGCGGTACCAGTCGGTCCACAGCGGCGAGCCGTACCAGTCGTACCAGCCGGCCTTGACCAGCAGCGGCTGGCCGGCCACCGACAGCAGCAGGCCGTTCTGGTCGCCGTGGCTGTGGTTGAACGAGCCGTACGGGCTGGACTTGAAGTACAGCGACACGCGCGAGGGGCTGGTGATGTCGCTGTGCATGGAGGCCCAGCCGATGCTCGGGAAATACGCCGAGTTGCCCGGCGCGATCTTGGTCGGGTTGGTCACCAGCGGGTACGGCAGCTGCAGGTAGGACAGCGCGTCCTCGAAGCCCGGGAGCTGGCTCATGTACCACGAAGCGCGCGGATTGACCAGGCGCGAGGCGAACGCGCGCCAGACGCGGTAGTCCGGCTCGGTGTCGTCGCCGTCGCCGAACGCGTGCACCTTCGAACCTGGCGGCACGAACTGCATCGCGTAGTCGAGGAAGCCGATGGCCCACGGCTTGGCGTACAGGTTCACGCCGGACACCTGCGACAGCGGGTCCCACAGCGAGATCGAGTAGCCGGCCGTGTATTCGGCGTAGGCGGTGCCCTGGGCGTAGCCGCCTTCCGGGCCGCTCCACGGCTCGGGAATGTTGGCATAGGCGCGGAACGAGAAGTCGAACCACTTCGGCGCGTCGGCGATGTCGCCCAGCGACAGGGTCGAGATCAGGGTCAGGAACACCATCGCGGTGTTGCCGTGCGAGTCGAACGGGTACTGGTCCAGACGCCCGCTGCCGCCGGACAGGTCGTCATAGATCACGCCGGTGCGCACCTTGACGATGTTCAGCCACTTGGCCTTGCGGGTGGCGTCCAGGTCGCCGGCCAGCAGGTCCACCGACTTGATCAGCGACAGCGCGATCTGGCGCGTGGCCTGGTCCTGGTTGGTGTAGCTGGTGGGGCCGTTCGGGTCCAGGCCGGCGAGCTGGTCGCCGCGCTTGAGCGCTTCGTTCAGGAAGATCGGGTCGCGCTTGACGCGCCACATCAGGCTGGCGGCCTCGAGCTGGCGGCTGGCCTCGTTGATGCGCTGGCGGATGTCGGTCAGCTGGGCGGCCATGGCGGCCGTCAGCGGGGTGCCGATCACCACCGGCCAGCGCGCGTCCGACAGGTCGGGCAGCGCGCCGATCTGCAGCTTGACCTCGTTGGTCAGGCGGCTGGCAAACGGGTCCAGGTCGGTGTGCTTCTGGGCGCTCCAGTCCGAGTACGGACTGAACGAGGACGGCAGCATGCGCGGGTGCGCCTTGGCCGTGATGCGGGCGCGCAGGGTCGCGTTGTCGGGCACCTCCCACACCACCGAGCGGCTGGTGATCGAGAACGCGCGCGGGGTGCTCCAGTCGGTGGTGTTGACCGGGCGCACGCGCCAGGTGTAGTTGCCCAGCGCCAGGGCCTTGGTCGGCAGGTACCAGTTGCGCGTGACCACGGCCTTGGTGGCGGTGCCGCCGACCGGGGTGATTTCGACTTCGTACTGCGCCGGCGCGGTGGGGTGACGCGCCCACGCGAAGCCGGGCGGGTTCTGCGGCTGCACCTGGTTGTTGGACGGGGCCGGCTGGACAACCAGCGGGTCAGTGGACTGGGCCCAGTCGGCGTGCGCGTTCATCGACAGCAGCAGCGACGCCAACGCCACAGCATGGGCCAGGCCTTTCCGGGGAAATTTCATGTGGATACTCCGAGAATCGTTTTGACTGGGCTGGCGGCCAGCGTGCCGGCGGGCGGCACGAATTTGCAATTGACCGCAGCGAACCGGAAGTAGCGCGGCGGCCGTCACCAACGAAAATGATGGTACAGCAAACCCAGTTGATTGGCGGAAAATTCCCCTTAGAAATCAAAGATTTTTCACAGATATCGCACAAATCCCACGCAAAGAAAACAACATTGTTCGGGCAATATTTTCAGTTCGACAAAGCTTGTTTTTGAACCGAAAAGACAAGCTGACAACAAACAGATATTTAACAATCGCGTTGCAGCTCGCGCATGCGCTTCATGTAGCGCAGGCAGTAGATGCCGAAGGCCAGCGGCGCATGGCGCAGGTAGCGGCGGCGCACCCGGAACTCTTCCTGGCGAGCCTTGATCTTGTTGGCCGAGGACACGCTGCCGGCGTGGTCGCGGAAGATCGTCAGCGCGCGGTCGATTGCCGCTGGACGCGCCACGCGGCCCAGGCGCAGCCACAGGTCCACGTCCATCGCATACTTGAGGTTCTCGTCGAACATGCCGACCCGGCGGAACGCGTCGCGCCGCACGAACACGGCCGGGTGCGCCACCCAGGCGCGGCCGGCGGCGAACGAGCGGTAGCTGTACGGCGGCATCGGATACGGCGGCACCAGCTCGCCGTCGCGCAGCACCTGCACCTTGCCAAACACCCAATCGACCTGCTCGCGCTCGAAGCGCTCGGCCACGGTGGCCAGCACGTCGTCGCTGGCGTAGTAGTCGTCCGAGTGCAGGTGCGCGACCACCTCGCCGCGCGCGGCCTCGATGCCCTGGTTCATGGCGCGGCTGATGCCGCCGCCGACGTCGCGCAGCACGCGCTTGTTGCCGGAATAGGCGGCGATCATGTCGAGCGTGGCGTCGGTCGAGCCGCCATCCACGAAAATGTGTTCGACATCCTGGCAGGTCTGGCGCTGCACCGACGCAAGGGTGTCGGCCAGCGTGGCGGCGCTGTTCCAGGTGCAGGTGACGATGGTGAATTTGGGCTTAGCCGGCATAGCACTCCAGTATCTTGGGGATGGTCTGGTACACGTCCATCGGGAATTGGTCGGGAAGCGGCGCCGTGTGCGGCGCGCGCGCGAGCTGCCCGACCAGGTGCGCGACCAGCTCGGGCATGGTGGCGGCCAGCTGCAACTGGCCGGGATAGCAGGCGCAGGCCGCCAGTTCCGGCGTGCCGCCGCGCGCCAGCGCCAGACAGGGCTTGCCCAGCGCGAGCGCCTCGATGACGGTGGTGCCGCAGGGCTCCTCCCACACCGACGGCACCACGCACAGGTGGGCGCGGGCGGCGCGGCGCACCACTTCGTCGTAGGGCCGCCAGCCGAGAAAGCGGATCGCCGGCCCCGCATGGCGCTGTTCCAGGCCGGCCTTGAGCGGGCCGTCGCCGACGATGGCGACGCGACTGCCGGCAGGCAAGTGGCCATCGAGCCAGGACAGGAACTCGCCAAAGCCCTTGCCGGCGTCGATGCGCCCGGCCAGCAGCACTTCGCCCTGCCGCACCTGCCCTGCCGGCACGGCGCGCGCCTTCAAATAGGGATAGCTGACGAAGTTGTGGATCACGCAGGCGCGCGACAGGTCGGCGCCGGGCACCGCGCGCAGGAAGGCGCGGCGCAGGAAATCGGACACAAAAATGGTCTTGTGGCGCGCAAATGCCTCGGCCGTCTCCAGACGATAGCGCCGCACCGCGCGGCCGGACAAGGCGCGCCGCAGCGGGCCAGGGCCGGGATGGATGCAGCCGGCGCACTCGCGCGCAGCGAGCGCCGCGCACGGCTGGCCGTCCTTGAAGCGCAGCGCGATCAGGCATTCGCTGCCCTGGTCGTGGCGGGTCTGCACGAAGTTCAAGGTGCCCGGCAGGTAGCGCCCGGTCATGGGCAGGTGGCCGTGGTAATGCACCACGTCGTAGCGGCCTGCCACGCGCTCGATGGCGCGCGCGATGCGGTGCGCGAACCACGGGCGCTTGAGCGGGTTGAAAAAGCCCAGCTGCGCTTCTTTCCAGCCGGGACGGCGGAACGCAAAACCGGGCAGCACGCGGCCGCGAAAGCCGATTTGCGCGGCGCTGCCCGGGCCGTGGCGGTCACTCCGGCCCATGATGTCCACCGTGTGTCCCAGTTCGAGCAGTGCATTGGCCAGGGTCACGACGTGCTGTCCCAGTCCGCCGATCCGCTCCCCCGGCAAGTCCTCGCTGACCATCAGGATGTTCACGCTGGCCTCTCGACAGCAAGCTTCTCAGCTTGGACAGGGCCAGCGCCTTGTCGTTCCGGTCGAGGACAAACAGGGCGCCGCCAGCGGCCAGCAGCACGCCGGTCAATAGCACGAGCAACACCAGGTCAAGCACGCCCGGCCGCGCCAGCGGGCGCAGCAGCATGGCCGCCAGCGCCACCAGACCCACGCCGAACAGGCTGGGCAGGTAGGCCTGCTTGAGCAGATCGGACAGGCGGCTGGGCACGGTGCGCCCGTGCACCACCACCAGCAGGCCGGCACTGAGCACGGTGGAGGTGGCCAGGTGGCCCCAGGCCGCGCCGTCGATGCCAAAGCGCGTCACGCCCAGCCAGACCAGCAGCGTGCCCAGCACCGCGCGCGCCAGCGCAAACATGCCGGAGATGCGCGGGTGGCCCATGCCGTCGTTGACCAGGGTAGGCAGGTTGGTGAGCGAATCGATGAACTGTGACAGCGCGATCAACTGCAGCACCAGCGCGCCGTTGCGGGCAAAGTCGGCATTCATCCAGTACAACAGGATCGGCTGGGCGAACACCGCCACCAGCACCAGCACCGAGGCGTTGATGAACACGATGTAGCGGTTGGCCTTGAGGTAGATGCGGTTCAGGCGCTCGTGTTCGCCGCGCGCGGCCAGGCTGCTGGCGGCCGGAAAGAACACGCCGGCCAGCCGGTACGTCAGGCTCAGGATGCGGTTGGCCAGCGTGGCGGCCACCGTATACCAGGCCAGCGGGGCCACGCCGGCCAGCGCGCCGACGATCAGCTTGTCGGCGTGGGCATAGGTGAGCGTGGCAAAGCGCGAGAAGAACGAGTAGGCGGAAAAGCCGAGCAGCTCGCGCTTCAGGCGCGCGGTGGGCATGCGCCAGGCCAGGTCGGGCACCAGGTTGCCGATCGCTTGCCACAGCATCAGGCAATTGAGCGCGCTGGCGGCAACCCGCACCAGGATCACTTCCACCAGGCCATAGCCGAACATCAGCACCAGCACGGTGGAGAGCGGCACCAGGATCCCGAACAGCACCTCGAAGCGGCTCGAGATGTCAAAGCGCATCAGCGCCTGCGGCACGCTGGAGAGGTAGTTGTCGAGCTGGGTAATGAAAAAGCCGAGCGCGGCCACTTTGAGCGTGGTCACGGCTTCCTCGTGCAGCGCGGGCGGCACCGCGTAGAGACGGGTGACAAAGGCCTCGGCGCCGAAATACAGCGCCAGCGCGCCGGCCAGGCCCAGCGCCGCATACACCAGCACGCCGAAGGTGATGGTCTCGCTGATGCGCTCGCGCTCGGCGCTGGCGTTGTACTGGGCGATGTACTTGACCGAGCCGGCCGTCACGTTGATGTCGAGCACCGCAAAATAGCCGACGATCGCGGTCACCAGCGAGTACAGGCCGTAGCCGGCATCGCCCAGCCCCTTTACCACCAGCGGCACGGTGAGCAGCGCCACCGCCGCGGGGACCACGGCGCCGGCCAGGTTGGACAGCGCGTTCTTCGCCAGGTCCAGCTTCATGCGGGCACCAGCCTGAGGCGCCGCCCGCTGGTTGCCGGCACGGGCGTGGCCGGCTGGAACACGCCCGCCGCCAGGTAAGGCAGCGCCAGGCAGATCGCAATCATCTGGGTACCGCGCACCTGCGGGATCGGGGTGCCGATCAGCATTTCGGGGATCAGGAAAGCGATCCCCGCGACGCCGGCGGTGGCCAGCGGCAGGTGCTCCGGCGGCAGACTCTTCAATGCGCGGCGGGCGAACACGATGAAGGCCGTGACCAGCCCGGCCAGCAGCACCAGCCCGGGCAAGCCGGTCTTGAGGGCGATGTGCAGCACGCCGCTGTGCACGAACGTGCCGCCGTCGGCATTGTTCTGCCAGCCGATGCGCTCGTAGCCGGTGTAGCGCCCCCAGGCGCCGATCCCGGTGAACGGCTTGGACAGGAAGTCGGCCAGCGCCAGCTTGAGCTCGAGCACGCGCTCGCTCTCGGCGCCGGTGCGACCCGATTGCATGTCGTACAGCAGGCGCGACACCACGCCGTGCGCGCCTTTGGTCTGGCCGAGCCGCTTGGACGCGGCGTACAGCAGGCCGGCGCCGATCAGCGGGCCGACGAACACGGCCACCTTGAGCCGGCGCTCGCGCGGAAAGCGCAGCATCACCACCGCCGCCGCCAGCGCAAAGCCGAGCCAGCCCGAGCGGCGCATCGCCAGCATCACGCACAGCGCGGTGGCGCAGACGGTGGCCCACTGGACGGCAAACCAGAACTGCGACTGGCGCAATCGCCCGGCCTGGCCCAGGCGCACCGCCGCCACGGCGAACGCCAGCGTGCAGACCAGGCTGTCGTTGATGTCGAAGAAGGTGAGCTTGATCGGCACCTCGTTCATGTTGGCATACACGTTGTTGGGGTCGCCACCGAACGCGGCCCAGCGCACCAGCCCGAACAGCGCGCGCGCCAGCCCGACCAGCACGATGAAGTCGCCCAGCTCGCGCGTCTGCTCCGGCGTGCGGAACGACAGCAGCAGCAGCGCCACGAGCGGCCCCATCCACACGACGTTGGAGAAGCCGGCCACCGACAGCGCGTCCACCACCTTCACGCCGGAGAACACGGCGGCCGTGGCGTGCGCCACCAGCAGCAAGAACCAGCCCCAGAACCAGGGCTTGAGGTTGCACGGCGGCTCGCGGTAGCCCTGGTAGCCGGCCGACACGCGCGCGCAGCACCAGGCCCCCAGCACGTAATAGAACACCAGCGGGAACACCAGCACCCCGGAGCCGCGCACGTACACGCTGGACATCACCGGGCTGGTGATGATGCTGCCGTAGCTGGTCGAATTCATGGTGAAGAACACCGCCAGGTACGGGTAGGCCAGAAAGCGCGGCTGCACCACGCCCACGCCGATGCCCACCACCATCAGGAGCGCGATCAGCACGACGATGATGAACGGCAGCGAGGTGTAGATGGCGATCAGGAGCGTGTCCAGGTTCATGATCAGCCCTGTTTGCCGCTGGCGCCGAGCAGGCGCGCCCGGTCGCGCGCGGCCATGGCGCCCAGCATGTCGTTGACGAAGCGGTCCTGCACCTTGTAGGCCTCGGTGGCGCCGGGCTGGATGGTGGACACGCGCACCAGCATGCCGTCGGGGATCTTGCCGGACAGGCCGTAGGCGAGCCGCTGCAGCTTTTGCTCGATGCCCGACAGGACCGCCTTGTCGCCGATCGTGACCCAGTAGGTGATCGGCTCGTTGCGCTGGTCCTGGCGCGCCACCAGGCGCTTGACCGGCAGCGCGCCAAAGCGGGTGGGCAGCGTGCCGCTTTGCTCCTTGACCATCTGGAAGCCCTGGGCCACGTAGCACACCTCGGGCAGGTGCAGCTGCAGCGCCTTGCTCTGGTCGCCGCCGTAGGCGATCGACAGCATCACGCGCTGGCCCTCGGCGTTCACGTAGGTGCGCGCCAGGGTCTGGTCGTAGATCTTCTCGAGCACGGTCTGCTGCTCGGGGTTCGGTTTGAGCGGCACCATGCTGTCGTCCACGCTCCAGCCGCCAAAGCGCTTGGGCACCATCGCCTCAAGACTGAATTGGTCGGCGGCGCTGGCCACGTGGACGGTCGGCGTGAGCGCCCCGGTCAGGGCCGAGGTCAGCGCCATGGCGGCGCCGAGCACGCAGCTGGCGACGAAGCGGCGGTTCATGCCGGCACCTTGTCGCGCACGAGCGCAGCGTCGCGCCGCCGCAGGTACCACTGCAGGCTTGAGTCGACCGACAGGATCAGCGTGAGCGCGGTGAGGAACAGCACCATGCCGGCAAAGCCGTGCAGGAAGCCCTGCCCTGCGGCGTCGCCGAAGTAGTAGGTGATGAGCGTGAGCGCGATCACGCGTATCACGTTGGCCGAGAACGAAATCGGGATGATGAACAGCGCCAGCCCGACGTTGCGGAAGGCCGACGGGTGGCGCATGAAGTTCAGGTAGAACAACCCGAGCGCCTCCAGCGTGAGCAAAGTTTGCAGGCCGGCGCAGGCGTCGGCCACCAGCAGCTGGTACTGGCCGATCTGCAGGATCACCCCGGTGCGGCTGATCGGGTAGCCGGCGGCAAACAGCAGGTGCTCGGTGGCCCACGATACCGCCATCTTCATCGGCAGCGTGACGGCGGCCACGAATTCGCTGGGCAGCGGCACCATGAAGATCATGAAGAAGAACGGGAACCACAGCACGGCCAGCGCGCGCGCGCCGCGCTTGACCAGCAGCACGGCGGCCATCACGGCGATGATCGAGCCGATCTCGAGCATGAGGATGTGCTGCGAGCGCCCCAGCAGGTGCGCCGCCAGGCCAATGGCCAGCACCGGCCAGCCGGCCCAGCTCGCGCGCGGCGGCGTGGTCGCGGCCAGCACCTCGGGCCACTTGCGGAGAATGAGCCACAGCGCCAGGCCGAAGATGATCGGGCCGTGGCCCTGCTCCTCGCCGATCCAGGCCCCGGTGAACAGGTCGTAGAAAGTGGGCACGAACAGGATCGCCAGCCCGGCGAACACCGGCCACCACTCGGGCAGCACGGCGCGCGCGGCCGGCGCCAGCGACATGCGGGGGCGCACCTGGACGTTCATTCAGAACTCCACCACCACCGAGCCGAGCACCTCGGCGCCGGCGTCCACCAGCTGCTCGACCGCGCGGGTGATGGCGGCGACCCGGGTGCGGTGCTTGCGCGCCACCAGCAGCACGCCGCCGGCGCGCCCGGCCACCGCCAGCGCGTCGGCGCCGCGCGCGAACGGCGGCAGGTCGTACAGCACCACGTCGTAGCGGCTTTCGAGCTGGGTGTTGAGGTTGCGGAAGGCTTCGCGCGCCAGCAGTTCCTGCGGGTTGGGCGGCAGCGTCCCGGACGGCATCACCGACAGGTCGACGAAGGCCGGGATGCGCGCGATCACGTCCAGGTCGGCGCGCCCGGCCAGCAGGTCGGACAGGCCCTGGCGCGGCTTCAGGCCGAAGGTTTCCTGTTGCTGCGGGCCGCGCAGGTTGGCGTCCACCAGCAGGGTCTGCTCGCCCAGCTGCGAGAACACCACCGCCAGGTTGGACGCGAACAGGCTGGCGCCGTCGTCCTCGTCCATGCCGACGATGGCCAGCGCACGCCGGCCGCGCGCAAACCAGCGCAGCATCAGCTGGCTGCGCACCGCGCGCAGCGACTCGACCTGGGGCGCGAACGGCTCGTAGGCCGCCACCAGCCGCGGCGACAGGGTGGCCTGGCCCTTCTGCAGATACGGATAGGCGAACTGGCGCGCCAGCGCCTGGGCGATGTCGTCCTCGGAAACCAGCCCGAGGCGCACGGCCGCCTCGCCGAAGCGCAGGCCGAGCTCCTTCTGGGTGCGCAGCACGCGCTCGGCGTTCTCGGGCGTCAGCTTGCCCGAGTCGAGCAGCAAGGCGCCCATGCGCGATTCGGCGGCGGAATGGTCGGCCGACAGCGCCGACAGCACGGGTGAGTTCATGGTCGTGTCCCTTTGGTTAGTTCAGGCGCAGCAGGCGGCGCGGCGCCATCAGGGCGGCCAGCCGGCCGCCCTGGCCGCGTCCGGGCTTCCATTCGATGGTGCCGAGCACGGGAATGCCCAGCATGTCCTTTAGGTCCGAGCTCGAGCGGATCGGGCGGTTGAGCAGCTCGAGCAGCATCGCCAGCCCCACGCCGAGGATGGTTCCCAGCATGATCGACACCAGCGTGTTGAGCAGCACGCGCGGGCCGGACGGGTCCACCGGCGCCACCGCCGGGTTCAGGATCGCCACGTCGGACTGCTCGGACTGGGCCTCGATGCGGGTCTGCGAGAAGCGCTGGCTGGCGGCGTCGAACGCGCGCTGGGCCGAGTCCAGGTCCTTGAGCAGCACGCCGAGCTCGTCGCGTGCACGGTTCAGTTCGAGCACGCGGGTCTTCTGGGCCGCCACCGCATTCTTCAGGTCGGCTTCGCGCTGGCGCAGCACGGCCGCATTGTTGCCCACGCTCCTGGTGACGTTGCCCATCGCGGTGTTGAGCTCGGCGCGCAGCTTGTCCACCTCGGCGCGCGCGGCCTGGTATTGCGGGTGGTTGCGCCCGTAGCGGGCCGAGGTGTCGGCCAGCTTGCCCTCGGCGCTGGCCAGGCCCACGCGCAGGTTCTGCACCAGCGCGTTGTTGGCGACATCGGGCGAGTTGGCGCCGGCGCCGGCCACGTGCTCGCGCGAGTTGGCCTCCATCGCGGCGGCCTGCGCGGCCACCAGCTGCGCCGACAAATCGTTCAGGCGCTGCAGCTCCACGTCCACCCGGTTCATGTCCAGGCTGACGATGCCCTTTTCCTGCTGGTACTTGGACAGGCGCGCCTGGGCCGCCTCGAGGTTGTCGCGCAGCTGCTTGGTCTGCTCGTTGAAGTAGGACGAGGTCTTCTTCATCGGCTCGGTCTTGAGCTGCACCGTCAGCTTCTGGTATTCCTCGGCAAAAGCGTTGGCCACGGCCGCCGCGAACGCCGGGTCGCTGCCCTTGAAGCTGACCTCCACCACCGACGACTCGCGCGCCGGCACGATGTCGAGCTTGCGCAGCAGCAGGTCGGCCAGCCAGTCGCGCACGTCGCCACGGCCGTTGGTGGCGTCGTTGAACTGCTGCACCACGGCCGGGCTTTGGGCCAGGTGCAGCGCATCGACCACGTGCCGCGCCACGTTCTTGCTGCCGATGATGTCGATCTGAGTGGCCATGTAGCCGGGCATCAGCTGGCTCGGCACGGCCATCCCGGTCAGCGGATCGATCCCCTTGTAGTTGAGCAGGACCGAGGCCGTGGCCTTGTAGGTCTTCGGCTGGATCAGGCTCCAGCCAAGGGCCAGCGCGACCGTGGCGGCAAGGGTCCACAGGATGATCTTTTTCCTGGCGTACAGGATCAGCAAGAATTGACGGACGTTCATGGCACGCTTCCTTTATCGGGGGAACAAGAAAACGCTCAGAACCAGCTCTCGCGCACCGTGATCACGTCGTCGGTCTGCACCAGGTCGCTGGCCTTGACGTCGATGGTCTGCACCTGGCCGCTGGGGTCGCGCCGGGTGATGCGCCAGCCGTTGCTGCTGCCGCGCGCGGTCAGGCCGCCGCCGGCCGACACCGCCTGCTGCACGGTCATGCCGCGCTCGACGCGGAACGCGCCCGGCCGCTGCACCTCGCCCATCACGTAGGCACGCGGCGCGCGCTGCACATAGATCACGTCGCCGCCGGTCACTTCGTAGTCGCGGTCCAGCTCGCCCTTGCGCACCATGTCCACGATGTCGATGGTCTCGCGCGTGGTCTTGCCGTCGCGGGTGCGCACCAGGTCCACGGTGTCGCCGCCGTCCACGGCAATGCCGCCGGCCAGCGCCAGCAGGTCGAGCACCTTGCGCTTGCCCTCGACCGGATAGCGGCCCGGGCGGTTGACCTGGCCCAGCACCGACACCTGGTTGCTGGTGAGCGTGGTGATCAGGAGATTGACCTGGGCCTTCTTGAGGTAGCCGCCCTTCTCCAGCGCGTCGCCGATCTTCTTCTCGGCCGCGGCCACCGACAGCCCGCCCACCTTCACCGGACCCAGCAAGGGCACGGTCATCGCGCCGGTTTCGGACACCCGGGTCTCGACCGACATGTCAGGGCTGCCGTACACCGACATCTTGACCACGTCGCCCGGCCCCAGCAGCACCTCGGCGGCCACACCCAGGCCCGCCGCCGTGGCCAGCACGGCCGCCATCATCCATCGCACCATTCGTTTCATGTTCACTCCCTCTCGTTCGGTTTCAAATCACTGCCATCACTTCAGTCCGGCCACGCCACGGTCGAGCGCAGCCTTGTCCACCCCGGCCTGGCCGGCGGCCGGCGCACCCTGCGCCGCGGCGCCAGGCGCCGGCGCCGCCTGCGCTGTGCCGGCCACCGACTGCGCCGGGTTGGCCGCCGGGGCGTTCGGGTCCAGCGCCAGGTCCTTGTTCAGGTATTCGATCCTGGCGTTGGTGCGCAGCCGCTTGATCTCGGCGGCGGCCAGTTCCTTGTTCTTCTCGCCCGCCAGCGCCTGCTCGATCTGCGGGCCGGCCACGTCCAGCGTCACCGGCGCGTCCTTGACGTCGGCGATCGAGATCAGCATCGCGCGGTCGCCCTCGTTGACCACGAAGATCTGGCCCTTGGGCAGCGACAGCAGCTTTTGCGACACCTGCGGCGGCAGGTCGCTGCTGGTGCGCGAGACCTGGCTCTTCGCGTACTTGACCTTGTGCGCGTCCAGCCACACCGCCACCTCCTCGAGCGACCTGGCGCCGTCGGCTGCCTTGCGCAGGTCCGGCGTGAGGCTGGCGGCCGGGATCACCAGCTCGTTCATGTCAAAGCGCTTGCGGTTGGTGAAGAACTCGGGATGCTTGTTGAAGTACTCCTCGACCTCGGTGCTGTTCGGGCGCTGGGTGGCGCCGACCTTCTTGGCCATGTAGGCCTGGGCGATGATCAGGGCGCGCGCACGGTCGATCGCCTGCATCACCTTGGGGTCGCGGTCGAGCTTTTCCTTGGCCGCTTCGTTTTCCAGCAGCTGGCGGTCGATCAGCGCTTGCAACAGTTGCTTGCTGGCGGCCTGCTGCTGGCTGGCCGGCACGCCGGCGCGCGCCAGTTCCTCGTTCAGCTGCAGCACCGTGATTTCGCTGCCGTCCACGCGCGCGAGCGCCTGCCCGGGCTTGGACTCCTTGGCCTTGTCGCCGCAGCCGGCCAGCAGCGCCGCCAGCAGCACCAGCGCCGTGCCGGCGGCGCGCTTGTGGGTGGATTTGGACGTGTTGTTCATGGTGGACAGGGTGTTGTTGTTCAAGATTTTTTCCTCGGACGGTGCGGGCCCGATCAGGCCGCGCTGTTGGGTCGGGAGACATTCATCATTCTGGGATGGGCGCGATTGAGCCTCTGTTCGTGAACTAACGTTGATGAGTCCGCTTCGGTCTGCAACGCCTGGAACGCGGCGTAGGTGCGGCGCAATCCTTCCGGCAACGGCGTGCTGGCCTGCCAGCCGAGCGCCCTGAGCTTGGACACGTCCAGCAGCTTCCTCGGCGTGCCGTCCGGCTTGCTGGTATCGAACACGATGCGCCCGCGGTAGCCGACCGTCTGGCCCACCAGCCGGGCCAGCTCGGCGATGGTGACGTCCTCGCCGGTGCCCACGTTGATGTGCGAGTGCATCGGGTCGGTGGAGGCGGCGTAGGTGCCGTGGTCCAGGCTCATCACGTGCACACAGGCGGCCGCCATGTCGTCCACGAACAGGAATTCGCGCATCGGCTTGCCGCTGCCCCAGATCACCACCTCGGGCGCGTCCTCTTCCATGGCCTCGTGGAAGCGCCGCATCAGGGCCGGGATTACGTGGCTGTTCTCGGGGTGGTAGTTGTCGCCGGGCCCGTACAGGTTGGTCGGCATCACGCTGCGGTAGTCGGTGCCGTACTGCCGGTTGTAGCTCTCGCACAGCTTGATGCCGGCGATCTTGGCCATCGCGTACGGCTCGTTGGTTGGCTCGAGCATGCCGCTCATCAGGTATTCCTCGCGGATCGGCTGCGGCGCCAGGCGCGGGTAGATGCAGGAGGAACCGAGAAACAGCAGCTTGTGCACGCCGGCGCGCCAGGCCTCATGCACCACGTTGGCCTGCACCATCATGTTGTCGTAGATGAATTCGGCCGGGTAGGTGTTGTTGGCGTGGATGCCGCCCACCTTGGCCGCGGCCAGGTACACCTGGTCGATGCGCTCAGTGCGGAAGAACTCGCGCACCTGGGCCTGGTCGGTCAGCTCGAGCTGGGCATGGCTGCGGGTAACGATGTTGGTGTGGCCGCGCGCGGCGAGCGCGCGCACGATGGCTGCGCCGACCAGCCCCTTGTGGCCGGCGACGTAGATGCGGGGCTGTGAGGTATTCAACACTTCACTCCAGAGAAATTGCAACGTCGTAACCATGCGATTTGAGCAGCTTGTGGCGGCGCGCCGTGTCCAGGTCGCACTGCACCATCTCCTGCACCATCGCCTCGAAACTGATGCGCGGCTCCCAGCCCAGGCGGCGCTGCGCCTTGCCGGGGTCACCCAGCAGCGTCTCGACCTCCGTTGGGCGGAAGTATTGGGGATCGACCGCGACGATCGGTTGCCCTACCGCAACCCCTGGCGCTTTATCCCCCTTGATGGACGCGATAACGCCACGTTCGTTGACGCCGCTCCCCTGCCAGGCCAGTTCGATGCCCAGCTCGCGCGCGGCAACTTCGACGAAATGGCGCACCGAATACTGGCGCCCGGTGGCGATCACGAAGTCCTCGGGCGCGTCCTGCTGCAGCATCAGCCACTGCATGTGCACGTAGTCCTTGGCATGGCCCCAGTCGCGCAACGCGTCCAGGTTGCCGAGGAATAGCTGCTGTTCCAGCCCTTGCGCGATGTTGGCCAGCGCGCGCGTGATCTTGCGCGTGACAAAGGTCTCGCCGCGGCGCGGGGATTCGTGGTTGAACAGGATGCCGTTGCAGGCATACATGCCGTAGGCCTCGCGGTAGTTGACCGTGATCCAGTACGCGTACAGTTTGGCCACCGCGTACGGGCTCCTGGGATAGAACGGCGTGTTCTCGCGCTGCGGGGTCTCCTGCACCAGGCCATACAGCTCGGAGGTGGAGGCCTGGTAGAAGCGCGTCTTCTTTTCCAGGCCCAGGAAGCGGACTGCCTCCAGCAGCCGCAGCGTGCCCAGCGCGTCGACGTCGGCGGTGTACTCGGGCGACTCGAACGACACCGCCACGTGGCTCATCGCGCCCAGGTTGTACACCTCGTCCGGCTGCACCTGCTGGATGATGCGGGTGAGGTTGGAGGTGTCGCTCAGGTCGCCGTAGTGGAGGAAGAAATTCTTGTCCGCGGCCTGCGGCGACTGGTAGATGTGGTCGATGCGGTCCGTGTTGAACAGCGAGGCGCGGCGCTTGATGCCGTGGACCTCGTAGCCCTTCTCCAGCAACAACTCGGCGAGGTAGGAACCGTCCTGCCCGGTCACCCCGGTGATCAACGCTTTCTTCATGTTCTCGATCCTTGTTGGGCCCGGGAAAGTGCGCCGGAGCCTGCCTTTAAATATTGCAAACTCAACAAAATTCTACGCAGCGTGGAGTGCTCTGCAACCGATAATCCAATCGTGCGCGCCCTCTTTAAGCCGGTCTTAAGCCGGCAACTCAGCCATCAAACTCAGAAAGCGTTTTCACGCGTCAACACCACCTTGACCGTCTTCAGAATGATCCACAGGTCGAGCCACACCGACCAATTGCGCAGGTAGTCCAGGTCGTACTGGATGCGCGCCTCCATACGGTCGAGCGTTGCGGTTTCGCCGCGCAGGCCGTTGACCTGGGCCCAGCCGGTGATGCCGGGCTTGACCTTGTGGCGCAGCATGTATCCCTTGATCAGCTTGCGGTATTGCTCGTTGTGCGCGACCGCGTGCGGGCGCGGGCCGACAATGCTCATCCGTCCCTGCAGCACGTTGATGAATTGCGGCAGCTCGTCGAGCGAGGTGCGGCGCAGGAAGGCCCCGATCGGCGTCACGCGCTGGTCGCCGCGACTGGCCTGCACCACCTTGTCGCCATCATCCAGCACCGTCATCGAGCGGAACTTGTAGACGATGATTTCCTCGCCATACAGGCCATAGCGGCGCTGGCGGAAGATCACCGGACCGGGCGAAGTCACCCGCACCGCCAGCGCGACCGCCAGCATCAGCGGCGCCAGCAGCAGCAGGATGATGGACGCGAGCACGATGTCGCTGCCGCGCTTGACCATGCTGTTCAGGCCCATGAACGGCGTCTCGCAGATCGCGATCACCGGCATGCCGCCGACGGTATCGAAGCGCGCCTGCATCAGGTCGAAGATGTACACGTCCGGCAAAAAATAGACCGATGCGGTGGTATCCTGCAGCTCGTCGATCAGCTTGCGGATGCGCGGCTGGGCCGAGATCGGCTGGCTGATGAAAATCATCTTGATGTTGTGCTGGCGCACGTAGGCGACGATGTCGCCCATCTTGCCCAGCATCGGGTGGGTGAGCTTGGGCGGGTGGCGCTCGTCGCCGCGGTCGTCGAAGAAGCCGTGGACCTGCATGAACAGGTTCGGGTGCTCGTCGCACACGCGCGCAAAGCGCAGGCCCAGGTCGTTGGCGCCCACCACCAGCACGCTCCTGATCTCCTTGCGCTTGTCGGGCGAGCCGGCGCGGCGCACGGCGATGTGGCTGGTGAGCAGGATCAGCGGCACCGCCACCATCCAGGTGCCGACCACGCGCTCGTCGTAGTAGTACTTCAGGCCGCTGGACGAGCCCAGGAACCACAGCACCGCGATGGTCACGCACCAGCCGAAGATGGTGTCGCGCGCGTAGGCCAGCATGCGGCCGCTGCGCCAGGTGCGGTAGGGGTCGATGTGCTGGTACACCGCCGTCGAGATGAAGAAGGCCAGGATCATCAACACCAGCGAGTAGCCCGAAAACGGCTCGCCGAACAGCAGCGAACACAGGTACAGCGAGCCCATGATGATCAGCGGGTCGAGCACGCGCTGGAAGAACGAAATGATCGGGATGTCGTTGACCGTCATGTTCGTCGTCCGGGTGTCATCCTCAGAACTGCGCGCTTGCGTTGAGGGTAATCATGTTCGAGGTATAGCTGCCGGTCCCGAGCGCGATCGAGCCGCTGCGCGACTGGTGCACGAAGGCCGCCGCCACCTGTACCGCCGGCCGCACGGTCCAGGTGGCGCGCACGGTGGCGGTGCGCAGCGAATCGCTGATGTCCGACGGCGCCACCACGCCCTGGCGCGGGTCGTATTGGCGGTGCTCGTACACGGCGCTGCCCTCCACCTTGAGCTTGGCGGTGGCGTCCCAGATCGCGCCCACGCTGCCGCCCTTGTTGAGGGTGTAGGCCACCAGCGTGCTTTCCAGCGGAGCAAAGTCGCGCCAGATGGCGGCGTTGTAGCCGATCTTGCCGCGCGGCGTGTAGAGCAGCGTGATGCGGCCGTTGGCGCCCTTGGTGGTGCCGCTGCCGAACGAGGGCTGGTCGCGCTTGGCGTAGCCGGCCAGCGCCTGCACCGTGGTCGAGCCGGTGATGATCCAGTTCAGGCGTGCCTTGATCTCGTCCTGGGTGAAATCGTTGTTGACAATGAAAAAGCCGACCGGACGACCATACGGGTAGCGCCCCTTGATCTTGCGCAGCACCAGGCCGACCGTGTTGCCGTTGGCCGGCACGTAGTCGCCTTCCAGCTCGGTCGTATCCTCGGTGCGGTTGTTAAACAGCTGGCTGGTGAGCTCGTAGCTCCACTTCTCGCGCGAGAACGCGGCGCGCGCGCGCCAGCTTGGATGGAAGCTCCACGCGCCATCGACGAAGTTGCGCTTTTGCACGCGCAGGTTGCGCTGGTTGGTGTAGAAGTCGGTGTAAGGTGCCAGCACCTTGGTGTAGGTGCTGCCAGCCTGCCCGGACAGGTGGTTGCCAAGCTGCCAGTACCACGTTGCCGCCAAATCCTTGCCCTGGTAATTCAGCTGCTTGAAATGGGAAAAGCGCACGTCCGACAACTTGGCAACGGCAGTGATGCGCTGCCGGCTGTAGGTATTATCGAAGAGGAAACCCGCGTCGCCCTGCCACCACGAGTCGCCACGCGTGTTGTCGAACGCGGGCGCATTGTCGGGCACGCGCAGCAGGTTGTCGTCATGGCCGTAGCCGACCCCGGCGTACAGATGCCATGCATCAAGTGGCCCGGCCAGGACCGGGGCGGCAAACAGAGCGCCGACGATGAGCGCCAAGGGACGGAGAGGCAACATGTTATTTGTCTTATCGAATCTCATTAGCTGAAAAAAATCACCAGAACGACCAGTTACCGGTCGCCACTACCCACATGCCGAGCATGCCGTTCGTCACCGCATGGGCGGCGATCGGCGACCACAGCGTGCGCTGCCGCTGGTAGAGCCAGCCGTAGGCGAGACCGGCAACAATTCCCGCCAACCACAGGTTGTGCTCAAAGCCGAACAGGACGCTTGTGATAACGAAGCTCTTCAGTCCCAGTTGTGATGGATCAACGGATTGGAAATCCGGGGATGCGATCCACCGCATCAGGAACGAACGCCAGAACAATTCCTCCATGACCGGCACCACCAGCGCCGCCCCGGCGATGCGCACCGCGGCCAGCAGCCAGTCGATGCGGCCATCCGCGCGCGGGTCGTAGCCTTCGGGCGAACCGACGATCATCCAGCCGGCGTCCAGGTTGATCCACAACACCAGCACCAGCGCGCCCGTGGCCACGGCCACCAGCGCCCCCTTCGGACTGAGGCTGGCATGCCTGAGTTCCGCGTAATGCCGCCAGAACACAGCCAGCAGCAGCGCCACCACCGCCACCTTGGCCGGGTACAGCCAGCGCAGCCCGTCAGGCGCGTAGCCCAGCCGTTCCAGCATGTCGCCGGCAAAGATGAACCCGACGTAGGCCAGGAACGGCAGGATGCGCATCCACGCAGCCCGGCTGAGCATGGGAGCATCGACTGGAGCAGGCCGGGGGCCGGAAGCGAACCTCGTGTCGTCGTGCTCGGTCATGTCTCTCCAGGGGCAGTCGAACTGTCTTGATGGAACCGTCCTGACGGCAAATAGTCGTCGGGCCGGTGCCTCGCTCAACTCAACTTTACGCGCCTGCCGCGCACGTTCTGTGCGCTAAATGACATAAGCCTGCTTTTAGTCGAGTCCGCTTGGGATAGGGTTTTCGGTGGGAAAAAGTAGTGTTGCGAAACCATCGGCGGGATGGCTTGTCTGAACCGGGACAGGCGCCCCGGCGCGATGGAAGGAGACCAGATGAACCGCTACTACACCGAGCGTCCCGCATCGGGGGCGGGTTACGTGCTTAGCGCGTTTGCGCTGGGCGCGCTGGCGATGTACCTGCTGGACCCGGTCCAGGGCCGGCGCCGGCGCGCGCTGATCCGCGACAAGGCCTACAGCGCGGGCATCAAGACGCGCAAGATCGCGGATGCGGCTTCGACCGACATCAGCAACCGCGCGCGTGGCGCCGTGGCCGAGCTGCGGCGGGTGGCGCGTGGCATGGGGGTGTGGCCCGAGCAGGGTCGGGAGATGGGGTGGCCGGATGGGCCGGGTTGACTATCCCATGACCCCGTCGTTCCGGCGAGAGCCGGAACCCATGCTGAGGCGGTGTCGTCCGCGCGTCACCCAGCAGGCTCGGCATGGGTCCCGGCTGGCGCCGGGACGACGACGGTGAGGTATAAGGCCTAGCCTTCGCCGCGCGCGCGTGCCTCGATCTGTTCCCAGCGCTCGAGCGCCTCGAGCAGTTGCTCCTCGATCTCGGCGTAGCGCGCTGTCATGCGCTTGGCGTCGGCCGGATTGGTCTTGTAGAAGTCCGGCCCGTTCAGCTGCGCGGTAATGGCCGATTGCTCGTCCTCCAGGCTGGCAATCAGCTGCGGCAGTTCTTCCAGCTCGCGCTGCTCCTTGTAGCTGAGCTTGACCTTCTTGCCAGGCCCGTTCTGGGCCGCCTGCGGCGCCTCGGTCGGCTTGGGCTGGCTCTGCTTGGGCGCCGGCGCGGCAGCAGGCGCTTCGCTGCGCGCGCGCTCCCAATCGCTGTAGCCGCCCACGTACTCGCGCCACACGCCTTGGCCTTCGGCCACGATCACCTGCGTGACCACGTTATCGAGGAAGGTACGGTCGTGGCTGACGAGGAACACGGTGCCGGTGTAGTCCTCCAGCAGTTCTTCCAGCAGCTCGAGCGTGTCGATGTCCAGGTCGTTGGTCGGCTCGTCCAGCACCAGGCAGTTGGCCGGCTTGGCGAACAGGCGCGCCAGCAACAGGCGATTGCGTTCGCCGCCGGACAGCGACTTCACCGGCGAGCGCGCGCGTTCGGGCGCGAACAGGAAGTCGCCCAGGTAGCTCATCACATGCTTCTTCTGCCCGTTGATCTCGACCCAGTCGCTGCCCGGCGAAATCGTGTCCGCCAGCGACGCCTCTTCATTGAGCTGGGCGCGCATCTGGTCGAAGTAGGCCACGTTCAGGCGCGTGCCCAGCTGCACCTTGCCGCTGTCGGCCGGCTCCTCGCCCAGGATGATCTTCAGGAGGGTGGTCTTGCCGGCGCCATTCGGCCCGATCAGGCCCACCTTGTCGCCGCGCAGGATCGTGGTGCTGAAATTCTTGATGATGAGCTTCTCGCCAAACGACTTGGAGACATTTTCCAGTTCCGCCACAATCTTGCCGGAGCGCTCGCCGGCAGCCACGTCCAGCCGCACCTGGCCCTGCTGGTCGCGGCGCGCCACGCGCTGTTCGCGCAGCGCCTCCAGCCGGCGCACGCGGCCCTCGTTGCGGGTACGGCGCGCCTCCACGCCCTTGCGGATCCACACCTCTTCCTGCGCCAGGAACTTGTCGAACTTGGCGTTCTCCACTTCCTCGACGGCGAGCAGCTCGCGCTTGCGCTCCTGGTATTTTGAGAAATTGCCCGGGAACGAAAGCAGCTTGCCGCGATCGAGCTCGATGATGCGGGTGGCCACGTTGTCCAGGAAGCTGCGGTCGTGCGTGATGAACAGCACGGAGCCGCGGAAATCGCGCAGCAGTGCCTCCAGCCACTTGATCGAAGTGAAGTCGAGGTGGTTGGTCGGCTCGTCCAGCAGCAGCACGTCCGGCGCGGAGACCAGCGCCACGGCCAGCGCCACGCGCTTTTGCATGCCGCCCGACAGCGTGCCCATCTTCGCGTCGCGCGCCAGGCCCAGGCGGTCCAGCGTGGTATCGACCTTGTTGGTGAGGTTCCAGGCGTCGGTCGCATCTAACCGGGCTTGGAGCACGTGCATGCGCTCCATCAGCGCCTCGTCGTTGCCCTGCCCGAACTGCCCGGTCAGCGACTCGTACTCGGCCAGCATCGCCTGCTGCTCGCCCATACCGGCGGCCACCGCGTCGAACACGGTGTCGTCCGGGTTGAACACGGGCTCCTGTTCCACATACGCGATGTTGATGCCTTGCTGCATGACCAGCAGGCCATCGTCGAGTTTGGAGCGGCCCGACAGGATCTTCAGGAGCGAGGACTTGCCGGTGCCGTTGCGGCCGATGAGGCCGACGCGCTCGCCCGCTTCGAGCGAAAAATCGGCGTGGTCTAGCAGTGCGACGTGGCCAAAGGCGAGCTGGGCGGAACTGAGGGAGATGACTGCCATAACGTTTACAAGGCGCGGGCGCGCGCGGCTGGAAAACCAAAGAAGCAGCATTGTACCGGTAGTCAAGCCGCTGGGCCTACCGCGATGGGACCAAGGGCCGATTGCGGCCGGGCCGCGTGGGCGTCACACTGCTGACGTCCTATCTGGCGAGGCCATCATGAATCAGCGATTGCTATTGGGGCTCGTGCCCGTTTTCCTGTCCAGCGGCTGCGCCTCCGGGCCGCCCTTTGTCGACAAGATGGAGCCGGAAGCGGTGGCCGCGGCCGAGCGCCGGGGCCAGTTCCAGCTCGATTGCCCGCAAGCGACGGGACAGGTGATCCACCGGCAGGAGCTGCAGCCGCTGGCGTTTGGCGGTTACGTGCGCGCCCAGTATTCGGTGGGCGTATCCGGTTGCGGCAAGCGGATGGTGGTCGAGATCCTGTGCTCGGAGAACAATAACCAGTGCGTCCAGCGGGGCTGACCCGCGCATTTTCCATTGTGCCGGCCCCTCGGCTATAATTGCGGCAGTTCACGATCCCGGGCTGCCACGCAGCGTCCGCTCGCCGAACCGCAGGCCCGTCCTGCCCAGCGCGCCGCGCCTTGCGGCCGCTCGCGTCCTCCCCGTAGCACAATGGATAGTGCACATGCCTCCTAAGCGTGGGATACTGGTTCGATTCCAGTCGGGGGGACCAACCCTTCGCTCCAGGTCGTCTCGCGGTGGTCTCACCGCATCTCAAAATACACCTCCTCTGCTCTGACGCAAACGCCGGCGTCGCCTCAACCAAGCTCATCCTTCATGTTGGCATGTGCGGCGTTCAGTTCGGTCCCCGACGGCGCCGTCGACCAACAGGGGACACGACATGGCCCTGACAGATGTGTTCGTTCGACAATCAAAGTGGTCGGGGGCAAAAGCCAATTGCGTTCGAGAATGCGCGAACTCACGAGCGAGGCGCGTCTTCAAAACGTCAATCTCAATCTGCCACACCCCCTGTCACTCCTGGCGCTTGCCTACTTGGGAGAAGGCTGCACCCCGGACCAACTATGTGAACAGGTGCGTGCCGACATTAAACTGCAAACGGGGCTTTAGAAAGCCGAGCACGCGGGTGCTCGGCTTTCGGTCACGCAGTCGAGTCTATTTGGGCGACCGCTCGGCCGGAAGCGTTGGCCTTTTCCCACGGGTCGCCAACAAGACACAGACCATCAAAATGCAGAATATGACCGGCCACGCGATCGCGCTCGGGACTTGTGGGAACAGCGCATGGTGCACTATCCCAAGGATGATGGCGAAGACACAAAGCGCACGCCCCGCGGGTGTACGCAACCATGCGCTAACACCATCCGCGTGTTTTCTGGCATAGAACGGGCTCACCGCGGTGAACATATGCCGTGCGATTCCGGGCTGTCCACGCTTGATCTCTACGAAGTTCACAGGCCACCCAGTCGGGGCGGTGTCCGCCGCCACCGATCCTGCCTCTTGTATGACCTGAACAAGGTCACCTTCGCCCTCCAAACCGACGACCAGCGCGGGCTTGTCGCTCGCGGACGGGTCATGCATCAAGCAGAGATACGCACCCTTAACGCTAGCATGCCTCGCCATTAGTTTTGCCAGCGCGGTCACCATGGCCGCGGGGTACTCGGCCGGCTGCCCCAGCAGAACCTTCCTCGGTTCGTGCACCTCGTCGACCGCCAGCGTGGAGTTCACGCCGGTTCTCAGCAGCGCTGCGATTTCGTGTGGAGCAAACTCCTTCGCATAGTCCGACGCTGGGTTGATGACCAAACGCGCGCCACTCGTCATCTCAAAAAATGCCCTTGCCGGCATCGCCAGGTACTGCGCTGGCTCTTTTAACGCGCGCTGCAGCGCTTCCATGCTCGCAAAAAAAGGGATCACCGCCGTCCCATCTGCTTTCTTCCACTGCGCAAGCGAAAGGGTTGCGCCGGCGGGCAGCGTTTGCCCTCCCTCACCAGGAGCGTTGGATGACCCGAGTACATAGATCTCGGACTCGAGGAGTATCCGATAAAACTCCGGGCGCGCGGCCGGGTCAGCGGCCGCTGTGGCGAGTGCTGATTCTAGTCGTTCCATGGGGAGCGGCTCCTGTGGTTGAGATATAGCCTGGGGAACGGAGAACGGCCCGCGAGGATTGGGCGCCGGTTAATCCACCATAGCCGGCAGACTGCCAATTAGCTTGCACCCGCACTCGGTTGTGCAGCCCTCAACCGCAACCGGGATGCCGCCGGCCGTAAATGTGCTGTGGGCCGTTATGATCTTGTTTACACCGTGCGGCTTCCCGCCCGGGTACGACTCGGGGCAATCGACTTTATCGCCGAGCCTGGCAATGGAACGCCCCCTGATGTCGTGTGTAGGCGAGCCACTGATGACAGTACCACCGTGATCGGTCCTATCACCGACCGTAATTATTTTCAGCGTCATTCGAGTACGCTCCCTTTGTATCCTAATCCGTCCCTTCAGCCGCATTACCAGTCTTTAAGCAATACCGGCTTCCCGGTACTTCTCTCCAATCTAATCGGGTAGCAAATCATTGTCACGATTGTTTGGACGAATATCTCAACGCCCCAAAGCGTGATAGGAACAGCAAAAAAGCCCAGCACTAAGAACAGCCCGTGGCCGTCACCGAAAATCGGGCTCAATATTCTATTTAAGACAAGGACGAACGGAGCCACGACCATTGCTGCGTAAACATGGTACGACCTGAAGGGGTTACGGTCCGTACGGGCTCGCTCCAAGAGCCCGACAGCCTCTCTACTAAAAGTGATCGATCGACCCTCATCGCAATACATTCGGGCGAGCAGGCCCTTATTACCGCTCAACGCCTTTTCTATGTCTCGGAAAATCGCAAAAGCGCGATGAATTAATAATGACGTAATCCCAACCAACGCGATAACGCGCGCCCAAGAACTCATCGGCGCGAACAGCGGATAGAAATATAACATCGCGAAGCCGAACACCCAAAACATACTAAACAGCATGAACATCGCGAGTAGACCATTCCCAAGAACCCGGTCGGTGTTCCTAAAGGGCAAATAGACCAGCCACACAAGCCCAGAAAGAACGAGATTCAATCCCAACGACGCCTTCCATACAGCAGACGAACAATTAAATGAATCGGTTCCGGCCCAAATGAGTGCAGTGCCAAGCATAGAAATAAAAAGCCCGCCGAGCGAAGCGAACCTAACTAGCACTCTCAAGTGTCCTCCTGGTTGCGCCAGATCTCCTTCCGTCTTCGGCTTTCCCATTTTTCACCTCATGATTGGAAGCACTGGAACAAGTTCATAACGCTGATATCGAACGTCCTTGCTCACCTCAGCAAGATAGCGAGCGGTATCCCGAAATGTTTTCGAACACCAGGTCGTTGAATCAGCTTCGCCCAGCGCACGGCTAATCGCTTTATCGCCTTTCTCGACGGCATATGTCCATGCCGCAGCGACTGCAAGTGTGCCAAGCACTACCAATACCACTGGCGCCGCAATACTTACACCGATGAGCGCCAATCCGGAAAACAAGGCAGCCACGGTGGCAGTTGTTAGAGCCGCCACTAGTCCAGCTTTCATGAGGTCGATCCCGACTTTTGCAAACAGGTCAACAAAGTCTTTTTTTGGCTTTCCGTCCGCCCCAATCTGCGAATAGTCTTTATACCATTCTGCCACGTCAATTGCTATTGTGAAACCAATGGTGATAGCTCCTCCCTTTAATACCATCTTGCCTTCTTCTTTTGCAAAAACCTTAATGGAATCTTTGGCTGCACCTTTAGCCGCGTCCCAAGCCTGCGTGGCCCCGCCAGCCCCACCAGTAATTTTTACAATCTTCGGATGGCTCAGGCCGTATCGCGATGCCGAAACCACCTCACGAATTCTGTTGTTACCGTTGAAAATCATATACACTTTCGGGCCGGCTCGGTGTACGACTCGCTGCAAGTGAAATCTGCAACCGACAAGCTCTTTAACCCAAGCATGATTGTCTAACGCGTATCCCCCTACGCCTGCGAGCTGCCCTATTATCCAGTTTCTCGTAACGATATCTTCGCTGTCTACGTGCAAGGACTCTGCGCCACTTTCAAAGAACTCAAGTATGTATTGCGGGGCGCCGCGCGGCGATACCTCATGCACATGAAGTGAATGCGCAGAATCGTCCATGCTTCCGTGACGCGACTGGCTGTGTGACTCCGGTGCTGTTGGCGCCGCGGGAGAATGGGCGAGTGCGATAATGATTGGGGCAGGTTTCTCTTTCGGATCCTCAGTGTGGCGATGAGTATCCCATTCATTGGGCTTTACTTCAGAGATGACATGGCCATCACATTTAAGGACGAGGGCGCCGCGGAAGCCCCTGCTTACCCATACGTGCATTCGCTCGCCATCTTTGAAAGTTACCTTATCACGGCGCGCGGCATAGACGAGCTTCTTATCCCTGGGATTATAAAAATCCGACTCAGTGGTCTCGAGGGTGTAGGTCTTTCCGTTCCCAAGTTTGATATCGAAAATCACATCCCGGTGCTTACGTAATATAACCTTGAGCTTATCGGTTCCGCCGCCGAGCCAGCACTGGACCGTTTCCCCGGGTAGGTCGATACAATGTTCTTGCACAGCCATCTCGTCATCTGCGTGCTTAACCTCGGTTGGCATCCTTTACCTCGACTATTTTCGTTTGATCTGTTCAGCTCTGAACGAGCCCCTGGAGACGTCGCTAATGGTGGCTTTCCCTTCCGCATCCAACGTCCTGTCATGCATTTGCCCGTCCCAGGCATGTGCTTGAATCGGATCATGCTGCAGGGGGTTGCCGTCAGCATCGACGTACTCCAGATGCAAATCGCGCTTGACGGAGACATCAACTGCATTGCTGTTCAGGCTAGGAGCCGCCATACCTTTTGCTGCAGGGAGGTGGTGGGAAGCGGCATGAGCGACGAAAGTGCCGTTGGTGCCAAATTCGATTCCACCTGCATTGAATTTCGCGTAGCTGCCGCCGCCGTTGATGACAATGTCCTCTTTGGCGCTAATGACGATTCGGTTTGCCGTCTGGGTAATGCTGAGCTTGGCCAGCAGGTTGATACTGTCGGTGAGAGCCTTGACGTCCACATCGCCTGCAGCGGCGATCAGCTTCATGCCGGCCTTTTGCACGAACAGCCGGAACGTCTGCCGGACGCTCGCGAAGAAGCCGTCGCCAGCGGCGATGGAAACGCTCCTGCCCGTGGTGATCGCCGTGTTCAGATCACTGGCGAAGTGGGTGGACTGAGCAGTGGTGGTCGCAATGCCGGCGGGGCTCGCAAGGATTAGCTGTGGTTCGGCCAACTCCGGCGAGCTGGCCTTGTTTGCGCCGGCATCCTTGCCCCGGGTCGCATCGATCTGGGCCTTGAGCGCCTTTGCAACGTCCGACTGTTGTCCCAGCTTCTCTTGGGCGCCATTCTGCTCGGCCAGCTCGGCTTGGCCTTCCTGCATTTCTCGAGCAGCGGTGAGACGTTGAATCGTTTCGCCCATATCCTTGATGTGGCCACGAGCGGAGGTCCGCGCCTCAGTCGTGATCAGCATGCCTTGTGCGGCGCGCGCCACGCCGTGTCCGTCCGTGCGGAGCTCCCAGCCTTCGCCCCGTGCATCCTTGCGCCCGGTCGTGTCCTCGATCCGCGTGATGTGCCCGAGCGAGAGCTGGCTGCACTGGTGGTCGCTCTTGAGCTGCGCCTGGATCTGCTGGTTGGTGTCGTCCAGGATGAGATGGTTACCCCGTGCGCCGCCTCCGGCCAGCTCCCTGCTGCGCAGACCACTCAGCGCTGCTTGCCCCGGCAGGTTCCAGGGCGGCATGTGGCGGCCGTTGTAGAGCGCGCCGAGTATCAGTGGGTGGTCGATGTTCCCGTCCGGGTAGACGACCGCTACCTCCTCGCCCACCCGCGGCAGCCGGACCTGGCCGAACTGGTTGCCCGCGGCCGGCACCATCACCCGCATCCACGGCGAGCTGTTCTCGTCGTAGTTGCCCAGCCGGTCCCAATGGAACTGCACCTTTACGCGCCCCAGGCCATCGGTGTGGATTTCCGACCCGGCCGGCCCGACGACGGTCGCGGTCTGCACGCCCGGGTTGGCGCACGGTTCGCTGTTGTAGCTGGGCCCGGGCCGCCAGTGGATGTCCTTGCGTATGCAGGTAAAACTGTTCTCGTAGTGCGACGGCGCACCGCGACCGGCCAGGTAGTTGTTGCTGGCCTCGTGATCGACAGCGAGGATCAGGTAGTCGCGGTCGGCGATGCTGCGCCGCGGCTCGGGATCGTACTCCACCGACCGCGGATCGGCACTGAAATGGCCACCGAGCTTGAACGTGCGGCCCGGCTGCACCGTCCGGTCGTTCCCGGCCGCTTCAAAGTACTGCGTGTCCTTGTCCTGCTCCACCATGCGCTGCTGCGCGAGCTTCTCGCCATCGATCCGAGTGCGAAAGCCGTAGGCGCCAGTGTTCTCGTAGACCTCGTGCGGGAAGAAATCGCCCTGCTGGTTGGCCGAGCCAACGCTCGCGCGCTGGGGAACCGGGTTCTTGTAGTCGAAGCTGGCCAGCGTGGTCTTGCCCGAACCAAGGCGCCGCACCGCAGTCCACTCGCGGATGCCGTCGTCCTCGAGCGCCCCGCCCTTGTCGCGGAACGGGATCACGTCCGCGTCGTCATGCCGGGTCGCGTCAATCGGCTCGGCCAGCACGCTCCTGTCCGACAAGACGAGCCTGTGGCCGTCGAAGCGGTGTTCGTACCAGTAATGCAGTCCGCGCACCTCCCAGCGCCGGTGCAGGTGGTTGTAGTCGCTCTCGTTGTGCTGGTTGGCGACGGTCAGTCTCGGGTCGTCGTCGAACGTGTTCATGTGCCAGTCGGCCTGGCGGTAGTGCGTCAGCGTCGCCTCGGTGATCTCTCGCACGCTCTTGCCGTGGAAAGACACGTTGTCCTTGCGTAGCCGCGCGAATGCGAGCCACGGTTCCAGCACCATGTGGTAGAACGCGAAGCCGCCGTCGGTGCGCACGAACCTGAATTCGGTCACGTAGCCGTTGAAGTACCGCAGCGAGCCGTCCTCGCGCACCAGCGAGATGGTCACCATCCGCGCCATCATCTTCTTCAGCGGAATGCGCGCATCGTCGGACAGCACCTCCACGTCGAACCTGAAGTCGCGCGAGAGCTCCTCGTGCGCGTGCAGTGTGTTCACGAGCAGGGTGGCAGTGTGCGGCCCGTCCTGGAAGGGGAACTCGAGCCGCATAAAGCGGTTGTGCTGCGAGTCGCCGCTAAACGCCGACAGCGCGGCTCCGGCCGCAATTACCTGGCTCCCGCTCATTACCTGCCTCCACTGGTCGCCCGGTGTGGGCGTAGCGTAAAAGGAAAATTGTGCAGCAGCTACGTTACCGCGCTGTGCTGGCAGCAACCTTGACAGCAGTCAACGCGCGCCGAGCAATCGGAAGTCTCCGACAGCGCTGACTGAGCTTGATCAGTATCAATCCGCCTGTGCTGGCAGCGCCTACAGTTTTGCTCGTATTGCCTCTTTGTCACAACCCGACACGAGGCGGAACGTGCTCAGGCCCTTTGCGTGCTGCCATTTCCTGGCACGGATCAGCGCGGCACGCCGGCACGAAGACGCAGCATCGAGCCGATTTCGGGACATTGCGTAACGCCGGCGGTCCCGGTCAGGAAGGTGTCCCAACCAAGCCGCCTGCGATCGGCGCGCGTCGAGAGCGTCATGCGCTTGACGCAGCTGGGCGCCAGCAACAGGCGAATTTCATAACGCAAGGTGGGCGTGGCGAACAGTGTCACCATCTCTTCCATCGCTCGCCGCGCAGCGCCGCCAGGCAGGAACTCAGCAAGCTGCGCTTCCTCGAGCGGCCCCACATGCAGCCGAACGCGCAGGTCGTGGCGCCACAGCCGCACGCCGAGCGCCGTGCCTGCGCCTAGCGTCGGATTGGTGGTGCCGAGTGTGCTGCGGCGGTTCTCGGGTATCGGATCCCAGCTGCCGACGAACTGCTCCAGCTGGATCGGCACACCGAAGTAGTCGGCCAGAACCCGCTCGACCGTGGCGGCGGACACTGGCCGTGTTCTCAAGAGCGATGCGTAATAGGCCTTGGTTTCAGCCCGTACCCGGCCACTGGCCAATCCGTTCGCGGCATGCGTCCTGACGCCAGCGAGCGCCATCAGCATCGGCAGCAGCCGGTCCTGGCCGCGAACGTCGATCCCATGCTCGACCCGGTACTTCCCCCAGGCCTCGTAGAATAACCCGACCAGCCGGTTCGAGAAGACGTCCATCAGTTCGCGCTGGCTCGCATCGCCGTCCATCGACTGCCGCGCCGCGAGCCGCTCCGTGTCATGCAGCGGCAGCGTGCCGGTAGCGCCGAGCAAACCAACGAATGCGGGAGTGATCCGGATCTTGCGCACCTGGCCGCTTTGCATCGCACGCACGCCATCGCGCTTGTCCAGCGGCGCCTTCGGCTCGACCTCGACCGCGTGGACTTCGCTCGCCGGGAACGCCAGGGACAGGCTGTTTTGAAAGCGCAGCACTTCCTTGAACGCGCGTTCGTAGGGAACGCCGTGGCGCCGGAGGACGCCCAACAGCAGATTCACAAGCTGCACGAACTGGAACCGCTGCGGTTCATCCAGCAGCAGATCGATTACAGCAGACTCATACGTCCGCTTCTGGGCTGGCATCGGAACAGTTCCTTTCCGCTCTGGTGCGACAGGACGACGAGTTCGACAAAGCTGTTCACGTAGGCGAACAGGCTGAAGAAGTGATCGAGGACCTGCGCGAACAGGTGCAGGCCAGCGCCCACAAAGGCCTCCTCGTCCAGCGTGAGGCGTACCTCGGTGCCGTGCGCGAGCGATGCCCCTCGCTTGTACCGAATCCACGCGGTGGTCTCGTTCTGCTCGAGGTCGACGATGCCGCCGATCTGCCGCCGCGACACTGGGGTCTGCGCGAGATCATAAAGGGCGAGCATCTCACGCAGTCCCGCAGCCCCTTCCTGGAATAGTGAGTGGTGATTGAGGGCGAGGTGCGAGATCAGGCGCCAGTCGGTATCGGGTCCCTTCTCCAGCCTGAGTGGACGCGTGGGCCTGCGCAAGAAGCGGATAAGGTCACTGCGCGCGGCGCCTGGCAAAAACAGATCGCCCTCGGGCGCGCCGACCTTGACCGAACATGGCAGGTCACGGTTCGTGCAGCTTAGCTCGACCGAGAGGGAATTTCGTTCAATCTGTTGAGGTTCGCAGTCCGAGTTCACGAGCGTGATCGACTTCTCGTGACCCGGACTGGTCAAGGCTAGCGTTTCGTCATGGCGCATCAGCCAGTAGCGCCCTTTGGGCACATCCACTTCCTCGCCGTGCCGCAGCGAGTAAAAGGGGCAGAACTCGACGGCAGTGGCCCTGCCGCTTCCATCCTGGCGAACCATGTGCACCTTGTCGACCGAGTACACCTCGAACGCCTGCGGACAACCATTGTGGGCCAGCAGCGTGTAGTCGGCGGACATCTGCTCATACGTGATCGGCACGCCCGGCTGGCTGAACAGGTTCACCACCGGTGTGCAGCCCAGCAGCAGGTTCTCCGCCGAGAGGCTAGCCAGCATGCGCGCCTTGTCGCAGTCGGGTCGCACGTCGGCGACCGCAAGGCGCAACGTGACGCGGTTGCAGTCTTCGGGCACACGCGCCAGCACTGCCGCCAAGTCGATGTCGAAGAAGTTGAATTTTTCGGGGAACGCAAAATATTCGGCGAAGATGCGATATGCCGCATGCGACTGCGCCTTGAACGGGATCAGCCCTTCGTCATCCGCAAAGCCGACCGGCTTGATCGGCACTTCCACCAACCGCTGCCACGCACCGTCCTCGCCCACCTGCACGTACGCGCCGGCGGTGTGCATGAACAACACGTCGCGCAGGGTGGCACAGAAAGACGAGTCGCCGTCGACGTACAGCCGCACCGTGCCCGGCTCCTTTGCGGACAACGGCATGCCCGGCTTGATGGACTCCAGGACTAGCGTGAGCGATGATGTCGTCCCCTGCGGCAGGCGCGTTCCGACCGGCGCGCAAATCATCGATTCGAAGCTCGCCGATGCCACCATCACGCCGCCAGGCGCAACGTCATACACTGTCTTGAAGGTGCACGGTACGCCGCGTACCGGCGCGGTCTCGAGCTGCGTCCCGCGCGGCGCCACGGCGATCGCTGCTGCCTGGCCGTCCGCGTCCGGTTCGCCAACGAACCGCGCGATCGCGCACGATGGAAACGGCCTCAAGAAGTGGGGGAACAGCAGGTTGAGCAGCGCTTCGGTAAATTCAGGATACGAGTCGTCCAGCCGCTTGGTGACGCGGGCGCAGAGCAGTGCTACCGCCTGGATCAGCCGCTCGACGTGCGGGTCGTCGCACGCTTCGCCCCCCATCTGCAGCTTGGCCGCTACTTTCGGATAGCGCTGCGCATACTCCCGGCACAGGGACCTGAGGATCACGAGCTCGTGCTCGTACTTCGCAAACAATTCGTCCATGAGAGCGGCGGCCTCGTGTTCTAGTTGGTCCCCTCGACCGAGTACTGCTGCAGAGAGGGGCGAAAGACGGCATTGAAGGACATCGCTCCGGCTTGCGGTGCGCTTTTGAGCTGCGCCGTGATCAGGAAATCGACGCGGTTGATCGCGCCCCTTTTCTGGCACAGCGTCACGGCTACTCTCTGCAGGCGGGGCTCATGGCGCTCGATGGCAACCCGCACCGCAGTGCAGATTTGCTGCTGGTCGGTGTCACTGGTCATGCACATGCCCGCGAAGTCGATCAGGCCGTAGTTGACGATGGAGCCCGCCACCGCTGGGTAGGACGCGAGGTCGGACGGCATCAGCGCCGAGCGGGTGTTGAGAAGCGCTTCCAGGTCGCGCGTGATGCTCCGCCTGCACACCTCCAGCGCGCGCGCCTGTGCTGCGGTCCTGCTGGAAGGAGGCCGTTCGTCATCGTCATCCAGCCTGTCGAACAGGCCCGGTGAAAAGCCGTGCATGCATCCTCCTTGCGATCGTCCACGGCGATTATCGATGGCTTGTTGATCCGCAATTTTGCGCGCTCGCAATAACTGCAAACAGGAACGGAAAAGCGGGTTGATCTGAGCAACATCAATGGTGAGATGGCCGCGTGAAGCCATGCTTTTGGGAATCTGTGCGGCAAACAACACGACGGAGGAAATCATGAGCGCGTCCAAAATCCTGTGGTCGGAAGGCCTGACGTTGGGCCCGCAGCACTTCCAGCGTCAGGACATTTACCACGAGGCGCGGCTGCGCCATATGGCCAAGGCGCTCAACCCGCATTTTTGGGGCATTTGTTCGGTTCAGTGGAACCTCGATGCCCTCGGGCACGGACGCCTGAGCGCCGACGCGATGTCGGTCATTTTCCCGGATGGCGAGATCTACGATGCGCCCGGATCCGACCTGCTGCCCGATCCCGTTGACCTGTCGCGCCTGCCGCCAGAGACACAGACGTTCACGTTCTACATGTCGCTGGCGGTGGTCAAGCCGCACGGGGGGAATGTCGCCGACGACGGGCGCTACGTCCGCTGCGAGTCGGAGGTGCTCGACCTGTACAGCGAGGCGCTGGCGATCGAGGTGCCGTTCCTGAAGACCAAGGCCCGGCTGGTGTCGCAACTCGGGCCGCGCGATCCGCATACCAGCCTCCCGGTGGTCCAGATCCGGCGCACCGCGGAAGGCGGGTTCGAGATCGAACCTTCCTTCATACCCCCGAGCGTGGCAATCACGCCCGTGCTCAAGCGCATGGCAGATGGCTTGATCAGCGCACTAACCGCGAAGATCGAAACGCTGCAGCGCATGCACCGGAAGACCAACGCCGACGTGTACGAGGTATCGACCGGGGATATCTCATCGTGGTGGATGCTCAACATCGTGAGCACCGCGAACGCCTTGCTGATGCACGCCACGCGGTCGGCCGGGCATCACCCGGAAGCGCTGTACGAGAAGCTGTTGGCCCTGGCCGGCGGGCTCATGACATTCTCGGACAGGTACAAGACCGCCGACCTGCCGGCCTACCGGCACGACGCGCTCGGTGATGTCTTCGGCAAGTTGGAGGTCATCATCCGCGACCTGGTCGATACCGTCATCGCGGCGAAGTACTTCCTGATCCCGCTGGCCGCCGACAAGAACCGCCGCTCGTTCTACCGGGGATCACTCGATACTTCCCGTGTGACGCGCGACACCCAGCTGGTCCTGGCCGTCAACGCCGACATGCCGCCGCTGGAACTGGTGGCCGCGGTGCCGGCGCGGCTCAAGCTCGGCGCTCCCGACGACCTGGACAAGATCATCGGCTCGGCGCTGCCGGGTGTGCCGCTCACACACATGCCGCAGGTGCCGCCCGCGGTGCCGGTGCGGCCTAACACCTACTACTTCTCGGTGTCAACAAAGAGCACCCTGTACGAAAACGCGCTGAAGACAGGCGCTATCGCCGTTTACGTCCCCGATGGGATTCCGGGATTGCAGATTGAGCTGATTGCGATTACCTGATAGGCACTGGCGCCCTTCTGATCACTTCCAACGTCCATACCGGACCGGATGCCGGGGTCGCTTCCGGCGGTGCGTGCTCGTCTAATCCTGCCGTTCAACGGGCGGACCGGCGCTGACAGCCGTGTTGGCTTTCATCATCCCATAACGCCCCGGCTGAAGGTTGGGAGCAAAGGTCACGGCATACAGCTTCGGACCATCTACCCAGAGCACTTCCTCGATACGTCGTCCTTGATCGTCGGTGAACACCGTCGAGATTGCGGGCTTGGTGTCATCACTCTACAGTTCGATTCCAGTCGGGGGGACCAACTCTTCGCTTCAGGTCGTCTCGCGGTGTCGCACCGCATCGCCAAGAAGGTACGGCGGCCGCGTCAATGCCCCGCGGCAGCAAGCGGGGCAGTTCCCTGAAGTCGACGCTGCAGCAGGTCCTGGGCCACCGCGAGTGCCTTGTCCGGCGCCGATGCGATATCCGGGATGACGCCCACGCCCTCCCAGTTGGTATGGGTAATTGGACTGATGCTGCGTCGGCCAGGTATCACGGCAAAAAAATGATCGCCAAGGCGATAAGGGCGCGCAGGGTGGGCTCCGCCCCAAGTCCGCTCGCCGATCACCGTGGCGCGTTTCAGTGCCTGCATTGTGTAAGCGAAATCTTCTCCGGCAGACATCGTGTTCGGGCCGGCCAGGATAACGACCGGCTTCTTGCTGCCATAGCGTTTGCCGTCAACTTTATCTCGGGTCCAATGCTGCATACTGACGCCGGTATCGCGATCCCAGATGTCGTTCAGGCGAGTACGCTGGTCAACGAAATAGCTGACCAGTAAGGCTACGGATTCCGGCGCGCCGCCGTGGTTGTCGCGCAGGTCCACGATGAGGCCATCTGTGTCAGCGAGTTGATCCATCGCTTCGCCGTACTTTTCTGCCATGATGAAATCAGGAGGGAAACCGGAAACCTTCAGGTAGCCGATGTTGGGGCTCAGACGATCGACCTTTTCCACGCGCTGGTGTGCCATGCGGCGCATGATCAGCCGCATGACGATGTTGGTGCGTTGCTCCCACTCCGCTTGCGACGCCGGTGGCGGCCCTCCCGCAGTGTCCGACGGAACCGGCTTGGGACTGAACCTCACCCCCATATGCAGGTCATGCGCTACCTCGCGAATATCGTCCGTGAGCTGTTTTGCCAGCTGATTGCCGTCCGTCACCCCATCGTACTTGCCCTCGTGCTGGCGCTGACGCAGGACCGCTTCAATTTGCTTGGCCTTGTCGGGAAAGACATAGTGCTCGTTCAGCCTCGCCACCAGCGTATCGATCGCCTCCACCCGCATTGCGCTGTTGACGACAATCTTTGGCTGCGGCATCTGTTGTTCCCACAACGGCCGCCACAAGGGCATGGTCGCATATGCGCCGATCACGGTCAGCACCAGCAAAGACGGTATGACAATCCATTTCTTTTTCATTTTTTTCCTCTGATTGTGGCACACGGGTTTTGATGTTTGATGGATATATCAGAAACGAACACTTCATCAATGAGGCAACGAAGTGGATTCAGCATAGCACAGAAATTGCTAGATCATAGCAATTATGATTTCCTATTAAGTGCACATCGCTCGAAGGATGATGTGGATCGCCAGAAGCCGCGTGCGTTTCAATTCTGAATCCCTAACCTGGATTATGTTTTTTGCACCGCGGCAACGTTACCATTAGGTCATGGTTTCCCGTCGCCTTACCCGTCAACTCGTCTGCTGGCTGCTCTGCCTGTACGCAGCCGCGCTGTCGATTGCGGCGGCGGCCCCGGTTGTGCTGCCGGCGACCGGGCACCAGGCGACGATGGGAATGCACTGCCACGAGCAGCCGTCGCCCGTCAAACAGCACCACGCCGCCTGCAGCGACAGCTGCCTGCTGGGCTGCCTGCTCGCCACCGCTGTCGGCGCGCCATATGCCGAAATGCGCATCGCGGGCGCCGCATGCCCCGCACCGCTGCACGGCCTTCTCCCTCCTTCCCAGACTGCCCTGCCGGCAGTCGCACTCTGTGCTCCCCTGCCGCCACGCGGCCCGCCAAGCCTGTCCTGATTGCCCACAACCTTACGACTCACCCGATGCTTGCCGTCCCCACGCGGCACGGCACGCATCCGCACAAGCAAACAGGATTAGAAATGAAAGCGACGTTGAATAAACGGCTGCTGGCGGTCGCCATTGCAGCTACCCTCCCCTGCCATGCCGCCTTTGCCGGCAGCGATCCAGCGGGCCTGCCCAAAGTCACCATCACCGGCACCAAGGCCGACGTAACGCAAGTCGATGTCAGCCGCGCGGGCTTCCCCACCGATACCGCGGGCCTGCTGCAGCAAGTGCCTGGCATGAGCATCGTCACCGGCGGCGGCGTCTCCGGCCTGCCTTCGATGCGCGGCCTGGCGGACGACCGCCTGCGCATCCAGGTCGATGGCATGGACATCGTCTCGGCCTGCGCCAACCACATGAACCCGGCCCTGTCGTACATCGCGCCGTCGCAGGTGGACTCGGTCCAGGTGCAGGCCGGGATCACGCCGGTGAGCGCCGGCGGCGACAGCATCGGCGGCACCATCCGCGTACGCTCGGCAGATCCGCGCTTTGCCGCTCCAGGCGCCGAACTGCTGAAGGACGGCCAGGCCTCCTTCTTCTACCGCTCCAACGGCAACGTGCGTGATGCCAGCGTATCCGCCACGCTCGCCACCGAGCGCTTCTCCGCCACCTACAACGGCGAGGCGGTCAAATCCGGCAACTACCACGCGGGTGGCGACTTCAAGCCAGCCACGCTGTCCACTCTCCCGCGCGCGCTGCCGCTCGATGAAGTGGGCTCCTCTGCCTACGAATCGCGCAACCAGTCGGTGACCCTCGCCGTGCGTAGCGAACAGCGGCTGATCGAACTGCGCATGGGCATGCAGCACATCCCGTACGAAGGTTTTGCGAACCAGCGCATGGACCTGACGCGCAACGACAGCCAGCAGTTCAACCTGCGCCTGCAGGAGCGCCGCGACTGGGGCACGCTTGAAGCGCGCGCCTACCACGAGCACACGCGCCACGGCATGAACTTCGGCGACGACAAGCTGTACTGGTACGGCGCCAAGTCCGACATCCCCGGCATGCCGATGGATACGGAAGGACGCAACACCGGTGTGTCGACGAAGGCCAGCGTGCGGCTTTCGGACCCGGACCTGCTGCGCATCGGCGCCGAGTACCAGCGCTACCGCCTGAACGACTGGTGGGCGCCGTCCGGCGGCGGCATGGCGCCGGACACCTTCTGGAACATCCGCGACGGCCAGCGCGACCGTCTCGCGGCCTACGCTGAATGGGACCGCCGCTGGAGCCCCGAGTGGTTCAGCCAGTTCGGCATCCGTGGCGAGAACGTGACCAGCGACGCCGGCGCGGTGCAGGGCTACAACGCCTCGTACGCGGCCGACGCAAAGGCGTTCAACGCCCAGGACCGTCACCGCGAAGACCACAATCTCGACCTGACCGCGCAGGCGCGCTACGCGCCGCACCGCGAGGCCACCTACAAGTTCGGCTACGCCCGCAAGACGCGCTCGCCCAACCTGTACGAGCGCTACAGCTGGTCCACCGGCGGGATGGCGATGAACATGGTGAACATCGCCGGCGACGGCAACGGCTACGTGGGCGACGTCAACCTGCGCCCGGAAGTGGCGCACACGGTCACCGCCAGCGCCGACTGGCACGACGAGGCGCAGGAACGCTGGTTCATCACGGTCGCGCCCTACTACACCTATGTGAAGGACTACGTGGACGCGCGCTGCCTCACGGCGCAATGCGCGCGCAACGCGTTTGTCTTCCTGCGCTTTGCGAACCAGGATGCGCGGCTGTACGGCGCCGAGTTCTCGGGCCGCGCGCTGCTGGCCCGCGGCGCCTACGGCAACCTGAGCGCCAGCGGCCTCGTGAACTACGTGGTCGGCAAAAACAAGACCACGGGCGACAACCTGTACAACATCGCGCCGCTCAACGCGCGCCTGTCGCTGGTACACCAGCTGGGCGCGTGGGGCAACACGGTGGAGCTGCAGGCGACGGCGGCCAAGGACCGCGTCTCGCAGCTGCGCAATGAGCTCAAGACGGGAGGCTTTGCCCTGCTCAACCTGCGCACCAGCTACGCGTGGAAGCACGTGCAGCTCGATGCGGGCGTAGAGAACCTGTTCGATCGCCGCTACGACCTGCCGCTCGGCGGCGCCTACGTGGGCCAGGGCCGCACGATGTCGCAATCGGGCACGCCGTACGGGATCGCGGTGCCGGGCATGGGCCGCTCGGTGTACGCAGGCCTCACGTTCAAGCTCTGACGCGCTTGTGCCGGGCTGGCAGCCGCCGGCCCGGTTAATCGGCGGGAATGTGGATCTTCGCCTTGATGTGCTTGAGGCTCGCGACCATCGTGAAGGTCATGATGACCAGCAGCGACCACGAGCTCCATTTGCTCAGGTGGACAATCGACCACGCGCCCATCTGGTTGGGGTAGCGCCACACGCCCCAGAAGGTGCCGATGTTCTCGGCCAGCCAGATGAAAAAGCCGATGAGCACGAACGCCAGCATCAACGGCATCTGGCGGTCTCGGTCGAGCGGCCGGAAAATCACCGTGGTGCGCGAATACAGCCCGAGCACGCAGGCGGCCAGGTACCAGCGATAGTCACCGATATAGTGGTGGGTGAAGAAGTTCGCGTAGATGAGGATCGCGATGACCGCCGCCATCCAGTATGGCGGATGGTGGCGCACGCGCAGGTCGAACAGCCGCCAGGCCTGCACGATGTAGCTGCCGATGGCCGCGTACATGAAGCCTGCGAACAAGGGCACGCCCAGCACCTTGGTGTAGGCGAAGTCGGGGTAGCTCCAGGACTTGATGCCGCCGGAGACCTTGAAAGCTTCGAGCGCGAAGCCGACCACGTGGAACAGGCACACGGCCTTCAGTTCGTCCATCGTTTCAAGGCCGGCGCGCACCATCCACACCTGGATGGCGATGGCTACCACCAGCAGCAGGTCGTAGCGCGGGATGCCTGCGACGCCGCCGCACGGCACCAGCAGCACCGCCGCGAAAAACAAGGCCACGAACAGGCACGAACGCGCTTCCTTGATCCCGAAGTATAAAAACTCGATGGCGGCGCGCCGCAGGCTGCCCATCTGGCGCGGCCGGTCATCCATCAGGAAGGTGTCGAAGGCGGCGAGCATGACTGGTGTTCAGGCCGCAATCAATCCCACGCCGCCGGATCGACCACGCCCGCGGCACGGAAAGCCGGTTTGCCGAACAGGTAGCCCTGCATCAGGCTCACGCCCGCATCGGACAGGAAGTCGCGCTCCGCACGGGTCTCGATGCCCTCGGCGAGCACGCGGATATCGAGCTCGCTGCAGATCGCCAGCACGCCCTTGACGATCGCCTGCTTCGCCTTGCTGGTGTCGATGCCGCGCACCAGCCCCATGTCCAGCTTGATGATGTCGGGCTGGTACTCGGACAGCAAATCAAGCCCCGCATAGCCCGCGCCGAAGTCGTCGATGGCGGTGCAAAAGCCGAAGCGGTGGTATTCGCGGAAGATGTTCACCAGGTGCGGCCGGTCCTGCACCTTTTCACCTTCGGTCACCTCGAAGATGATGCGCTCGATCGGGAAGCCGTACTCGCGGGCCGCCGCGAAAGTGCTCTGGATGCAGGCGGCCGGCTGGTACACGGCATTGGGCAGGAAGTTGATCGACAAGTGCTCGCGGATGCCCAGCTCCGCCGCGCCCTTGATCGCCTGCACGCGGCAGGCCTGGTCGAACTGGTAGCGGTTTTCGTCCGTGACGCGCGACAGCACCGACCACGCGCCCTCGCCGTTCGGGCCGCGCACCAGGGCCTCGTGCGCGAAGATCGTGCGCGCCTTGACGTCGACGATGGGCTGGTAAGCAAACGCGAACTCGAAGTCGAGTGGCTGCGCGGTCTTGCATTTGCCGCAGGCGCGGTGTTCTGGCGGGACGTCTGGCTGGACAGGGATCATAAACGAGAGAGTCGGGAAAATGGCCCAGTATGCGCTAACTCCGAAGAGCCAGCCACACATTTGCCGGCCGCGCTCAGTTCCTGTCGTTGGCGTCAAGCTGGCGCTTCATCTGCGACAGCAGCTCGATCAGCCGGGCCTTGTCGTCGCCCGGCACGCCCTCCAGCAGTTCCTCGATCCAGCGCTCGTGCACCGCGGCCATCTCGCCGAACGCGCGGCGGCCTTCTTCGGTGAGCCTGACCGCGTAGGCGCGCCGGTCCCTCGGATCGGGCACGCGCACGACCAGCTTTTCCTGCTCCAGCTGGTCGGTGATGCCGGTGACGTTGCCGCCGGTGACCATCATGCGCTTGGAAAGCTCGCCCATGCGCAGCCCGTCGGGGTGGCGTTCGAGCTGCGCCATCAGGTCAAAGCGCGGCAGGGTGATGCCGAAGCTGGCGCGCAGCCGGCTGCGGATCTCGTTCTCGATGCGCACGGTACAGGACAGCATGCGCAGCCACAGTTTGAGCGACTGGTGGTGTTCATGGGTGAGGCGGCTGGCCAGGTCCAGTGCGCCGTCATCGTCATCCCGTTCGTCGTCCGCCATCTCGCCTCACTCGAGTGCCTCAGCCCGTAGTTTGAAACGCTGCAGCTTGCCGGTCTCGGTGCGCGGCAGCGTATCCCTGAATTTTACAGAACGCGGGTACTTGTAGGGCGCGATCTGCTGTTTGACGAAGTCCTGCAGGCCGCACACCAGCGCGTCGGACGGCTCGAACCCGGCCTTGAGCACCACATGCGCCTCGACCAGCTGTCCGCGTTCCTCGTCGGGGCGGCCGATCACGCCGCATTCGGCCACCGCGGGATGGCGCAGCAGCGCTTCTTCGACCTCGGGGCCGGCGATGTTGTAGCCGGCCGAGATGATCATGTCGTCGGTGCGCGAGCGGTAGTAGAAGTAGCCGTCGGCGTCCATCTCGTAGGCGTCGCCGGTCAGGTTCCAGCCGTCGCGCACGTACTCGCGCTGGCGCGGGTCGGCCAGGTAGCGGCAGCCGGTTGGCCCCTTGATCGCCAGGCGCCCGATCACGCCGGGGCCCACGCGCTTGCCGTCCTTGTCCAGGATGCAGGCCTGGTAGCCGGGCACCGGCTTGCCGGTCGCGCCGGGCCGAATGTCCGCGCCCGCCGCCGAGATGAAGATGTGGAGGATCTCGGTGGCGCCGATCCCGTCGATCATGTCCAGGCCGCTCGCCTCGCGCCAGGCATCGCGGGTGGCCAAGGGAAGCGCCTCGCCGGCCGACACGGTGCGCGTCAGGCTGGTCAGGTCATGGCGCGCGGCCAGCGGCGCCATCTGGCGGTAGAAGGTGGGCGCGGTGAAGCACACGGTGGCGCGGTGCTGCTCGATTGCCGCCAGCAGGGATTCGGGCGTGAGCTTTTCCAGCAGGATCGCGCTCGCCCCCACGCGCAGCGGGAACAGCAGCAGCCCGCCCAGGCCAAACGTGAACGCGAGCGGCGGCGTGCCGATGAAAACGTCATCCACTTGCGAGCGCAGCACGTGCGGCGGAAAGCAGTCGCAAATGGCCAGCACGTCGCGGTGGAAGTGCATGGTCCCCTTGGGCACGCCGGTGGTGCCAGAGGTGAAGCTGATCAGGCAAACGTCGTCGGCCGAGGTGTCGACCGCATCGAACGGCTCGCCGTGCGGCCGCATCAGCGCATCCAGCCCTTGCGCATCGGTCTGGTCGCCGAACAGCAGCACCGGCGGGCATTGGTCCAGGGCGTCCAGTTCGGCGCGCAAGGCGGTGGCGCACAGGACCGCGTCTACCCTGGCCTTGTCGATGATCTTGCCCAGCTCGGCGGCGCGCAGCAGCGGCATGGTCGGCACGGCGATCAGGCCGGCCTTCTGCACGGCCAGGATGCAGGCGGCCATCATCGGGCAGTTGGCGCCGCGCAGCAGGACGCGGTTGCCGGTGACGAGCTTGAGGTCGCGCCGCAGGACGTGGGCGATGCGGTCGATGCGGTCAACCAGGTCGCGATAGGTCCAGCGCTCGTTGGCGCCCACCAGCGCGGTGCGCTCGCCCCACCCTTTGGCGATGGCGGCATCGACCAGTTCGGCCACGCAGTTCAGGCGTTCGGGGTACTGCAGGCCGGGCAGGTCGAACAGGAATTCGGGCCACTCGTCAAACGGCGGCAGGTTGGCGCGGGCAAAGCCGTCCACGTAGGCGGAGGGACTCAAGTCTGCAGCGGTCAAGCGTGTCATGGACGCCCCGTGAAAAAGTATCGGCCGAGAACCCGGAAGATACTTTAAATCTAAACAATCGGCTCAGCAAGGGGGATTTGTGTGGGGGGGCTGTAGGGTGGGCGGATTTCCGCCCACGCGTTCAACCTCCGCTTGATTGGCCTGGTGCGCAGGTCTGGGCAGAGCGTTTGAACGCGTGGGCAGGCAAGCTGCCCACCCTACCGATCAGCGGGTGCCGAGTGGGCAATTGCTACCCGTGCGACGAATCACGAGGCGGCCAGCGCGCGCGCCAGCTCGCTCTGGCGCAGCGCGCTCTGGCGGGCCTTGTCCAGCGCGGGCTCGACTTCGCATGGCAACAGCGGGGCGTCCTGCGCTTCGAGTGCCTCGAACGCGGCGGCGGCCCCCAGCAGCCCGAGCGTGCTGCAGCCTTCGCGCAGGCGCGCCAGTTGCGCGCGCGCTTCCGCGGTTTCGCCGCAAGCGAGCAGCTGCTCGATCAAGGGGCTGGCGGCCACCAGCTGCTTGTGCAGGCCGCCCAGATAGAGCAGCAACCGGTTGGCGTCGATGCCAAGCCGGCGCACGGTTTGCGCAGCCGGCTCATCGCCGCCGTCGGCCGGTTCCTGCAGGCCGGCCAGCAATGCGCGCACTTCTTCCACCTGGAACGGCTTGACCAGGTAGGCGTTGGCGCCCATGTCGCTGGCCTGGTCGGCGACGCTGCGCTCGCTGGCGGCGGAGGCCAGCACGAAAGGCATGTGCGCAAGCTGCGGATCGGCCTTCACGCGTGCCAGCAGTTCCATGCCCGACAGGTGCGGCATGCGCAGGTCGCAGAAGGTGATCGCGGGCCGCAGACCGCGTTCGAGCTGGCGCCAGGCGTCCTCGCCGTCCTCGGCTTCGTGGACCTCGAAATGTCCGCTGGTGTCGACCAGGTGCATGAGCACCATGCGCGACACGACGTCGTCGTCCACCACCAAGACCTTCATCCGATCGCTCATGCGCGTCTCCCGCTTTCTGTCACACCATTATACCGGCTGGCCCCACCGCAGCCGGGCACCTCACGTGCATGCCCCGGCAAACGCGTCGAGCATGTCGGCCAGCTGCGGTAAGGCGGCGTCCAGCGCCGTCCAGTCACCGTGGTCGGCGGCCGCCTCCAGTTCCGCGCACAGCTGGTTGAGCGCGATCTCGCCCAGGTAGGCGGCACTGCCGCGCAGGCCGTGCAGCAGGAGCGCGCAGGCTTCGCCGTCGCGGCGCGCCAGCGCCTCGTTCAGCTCGCCGCGGCGGCGCGGCAAATCGGCGGCAAACGCGGCGCGCACGCGCTCGCGCAGGTCGCCGCCGCCCTTCGGTCCGTGTCCGGCCGCCTCGGCCAGCGGCGCAGGTCCGGTGAACACGCCGAACATGGCATCCAGTTCCGCCGTGCTGGGCGGCTTGGCTGCCGCCGGCGACAGCGGGTCGAGCGCGATCCCGCGCGCAAGCTGCACGCCGATCGCGCGCGTCAGCTTGGCGTGCAGCGAGTCCTCGTCGATCGGCTTGCTCAGGAAGCCGTCCATGCCGCTGGCAAGATAGCGCGAACGGTCTTCCTCGCTCGCGTTGGCGGTCAGCGCGACGATCATCACCTGCGGGTCGAGCACCGGGCTGCCCGGCTCGCCGCCGGCGCGGATCAGGCGCGCGGCCGTGATGCCGTCCATCTCGGGCATGCGGCCGTCCATCAGGATCAGGTCATAGCGCTTGCGCGTGCACGCATCCAGCGCCTGGCGCCCGTTTTCGGCGATATCGACGTCGTGCCCCAGCTCCTCGAGCATGGTGCGGATGATGATCTGGTTGGTCGGGAAGTCTTCGGCGCACAGCACCCTGAGCTTGTGCGTGTGCGGCACGCGCGGGGCGCGCGGCTCCTGCGGCGGGCGCACCCCGTCGGCCAGCGGCAGCACGAAGGTGAAGGTGCTGCCCTCCCCTTCGGTGCTCTCGACGCTGATCCAGCCGCCCATCAGCTGCACCAGCTGGCGGCAGATGGCCAGGCCCAGTCCGGTGCCGCCATAGCGGCGGGTGGTGGTGCTGTCGGCCTGTTCGAACTTCTGGAAGATGCGCGGCAGCGCTTCGGCGGCGATGCCGATGCCGGTGTCCTGCACCGAGAACCGGATCATGTTGCGGCCCTGCGCGTCGGCCACCTGGTCTTCCGGCCGGCGCTCGACGCACAGCCTGACCATGCCCTCGTTGGTGAACTTGAAGGCGTTGCCGACCAGGTTGACCAGCACCTGGCGCAGCCGCGTCGGGTCGCCCACCACGAAGCGCGGCAGGCCAGGCGCCATCTCGATCGCAAAGTCCACGCCGCACACGGCGGCCTGCTCCTCGAACAGGCTGACCACGTTCTCGATGGTGGCGTCGAGCGCGAAGTCGATGTTCTCGATGGTGAGCTTGCCGGCCTCGATCTTGGAAAAGTCGAGCAGGTCGTTGATGATCGACAGCAGCGACTGCGCGTTGGCCTGCCCGCGCACGATCTGCTCGCGCGTGGCGTCCTTGAGCTGGGCGTCGCGCAGCGCAAAGCCGAGCATGCCGATCACGCCGGCCAGCGGGGTGCGCATCTCGTGGCTCATGTTGGCCAGGAATTCGGACTTCTGGCGCGTCGCATCCTCGGCGCGCTGCTTGGCCAGCCGCAGCCGCTCCTCGTTCTCGTGCAGCGCGCGGTTGGCCTGGGCCAGCTCGTGGGTATTCTGGCGCACCTGCTGTTCCTGCTCGCGCAGCTCCTCGGTCTGGCGTTCGAGCAGGCGGTTCTGCAGTTCGATCTCCTCGGTACGCGCGCTGACCTGGCGTTCCAGCAGCTCCTTCTGGCGGCGCAGGCCCGACAGGCGCGCGAGGATGATGCCGTAGGTGACGCCCGCCAGCAGGATCACGCCCAGGACGCGGAACCACCAGGTCTTCCAGTACGGCGGCTCGATGATGATTTCGAGGGAGGCCGGGGTGTCGCTCCAGACCCCGTCCTTGTTCGCGGCACGCACCCGGAACACGTAGTAGCCGGGGTCCAGGTTGGTGTAGGTCGCATAGCGCTTGCCGGCATCGGTGCTGACCCAGTCCTGGTCGAAGTTCTCCAGCCTGTAGGCGAAGCGGTTGCGCTGCGGAGCGGCGAAGTGCAGCGCCGAGAATTCGAGCGAGAAGATCGATTCGCCGGCCGACAGCGTGATGCGCCTGGCCTGCTCGATCGGGCCGGACAGCAGGCCCGGATGGACCTGCGCGATCGGCTGGTTGAATATCTGGAAGCCCGTGATGACGGCGCGCGGCGCGACGCTGTTGTCGTGGATCTCACGCGGGTTGAACGCGGTCATGCCGTTGAAGCCGCCGAAGTACAGCGTCCCGTCGGGCATCGCCAGCGCGGACCCGTCGAAGTAGGCGCCGTCCGTCGTGCCGTCGGCCGCACCGTAATTGCGCCAGGCGCCGGTGGCCGGGTCCAGGCACGACAGGCCGATGCTGGTGCTGGCCCAGATGCGGCCGTCCTGATCTTCCAGCATGGCCGCCACGTCGTCGTTGGCCAGGCCTTCGTTGGACGTGTAGCGCACGAAGCTGATCTTGCCGTCCTTGCCCTCGACCATGCGGTTCAGCCCCACCGCGGTGCCGACCCACAGGTTGCCCTTGCGGTCTTCCAGCAGATAGTGGACTTCGTCGTGCGAGAGCGTGGACGGGTCGGCGTCATCGTGGCGGAAGTGGCGGAACTTGCCGGTGGCGCGGTCGAGCAGGCTCAGGCCGCCGAACGAGCCGACCCAGAACCTGCCGCGGCTGTCCTCCAGCACCGGGCGCACGGTGTTGTCCGACAGCGTGGCCGGGTCGGACGGGTCGCGCCGGTAGGTGGTCAGCTTGCCGCTGGCCGGGTCGAGCCGGTGCAGGCCGCCGGTCGTCGAGATCCAGATGATGCCCTCGCGGTCGGTGCGCATGAACCGCACCGTGTTGGCATTGGTATTGCCCGGCACCAGCACATGCCGGGTGAAGCGACCGGTGGCCGGGTCGAAGCGCGTGACGCCGGTGTTCGCGCCGATCCACAACACGCCGTTCTTTTCGACCGCCAGCGCGTTGCCCGCCTGGTCGATCAGGCTGTTCCGGTTGTTCGGCTGGTGCCGGTACACCTGGGTGGTCACGCCGCTCGACGGGTCGTACAGGTTGATGCCATCGTTGGTGGCCATCCAGAGCTTGCCGTCCGGCCCCGCCGCCAGCGCGCGCACCTTGTTGTCGCCCGGGGTCACCCTGGCGTCCGGCTCGCGCAGGATGCGCGCGAAACCGCCACTGCCCAGGTCCACGCGCGACACGCCGCCGTACCAGGTGCCGACCCAGAGCGTGCCCACACGGTCGCGGTACAGCGCGGGCACGCGGTCGTCGGCCAGGCTGTGGCGGTCGGTGACCAGATGCGGGTAGTGGGCAAAGCTGGAGCTGCGCCAGCGCCAGCGATACAGGCCATGTTCGCGCGAACCGATCCACAGCATGCCGTCCTCGTCGCGGTACAGCGAGTCGATCTCGCCCGGCTTGAGCCCTTCGGCCGGCCCGAACAGGTGGCGCTCGCCGCGCGGCGCCTGCGCCCAGCGCACCAGGCCGCCGGCGCTGCCGACCCACAGGCCATGGTCGCGGTCCAGCAGCAGCGCCTGGATCGTCTCGTAGGCGCGGCCGAACGGCGAGCGATAGTGTTCGAAGCTGGCGGCGCCCGGCGCCATGCTGTCCAGCCCGGCCGCGGTGCCGACCCACAGCCGCCCGCCGGCATCGAGCGCAAGCGCGTTGACCAGGTCGTCGGACAGGCTGGACGCGTCGCCCGGCACGCGGTGCCAGGTGCGGAACTTGCCGGTCGCCGGGTCGAAGTGCTGCAGGCCGTCGCCGGTGCCGAGCCACATGCCGCCCTTGCCGTCGTCAAGGATCTTCATGATGCGGCGGTTGGCGTTGCCCTGCCGTCCCGGCTCGTTTGGCGCGACATGGGTGAAGGTCTGGGTCGCCGGTTCGAAGCGATCCAGGCCGCCGTCGGTGCCGATCCACAGCTGGCCCTTGCGATCCACGAACAGTGCGCGCACATAGTTGTGGGCGAGCGTGCGCGGGTCGCCAACCACGTTGCGGTAGTTGGTCATCCGGTAGCCGTCAAAACGCGACAGGCCGGTCTGGGTGCCGAACCACATGAAGCCATCGGCGTCCTGCACGATCGCGAGCACCGTTTCCTGCACCAGGCCGTCGTCGACCGACAGGTGCTCGAAGCGCAGCGTGGGCGCGGGCGCGGCATGCACGCTCGCGCCGAGCAAAACGGCCAGCGCCAGCAGAAGGAGGCGGACCAGGGTTCTCATGATGCGAAGAAGGCCAGCACGTCGTCGCGCCGGGCAAAGGTGTCGCGCCGGCCCAGTTCGACCAGTTCACGGGTGTAGCTGCGTTCGAACAGCAGGTAGGACGACAGCGCCGAGCCGCGCGCCTCGGTCGCGCCGATCCCGGACAGCAGCGTGCGCACCGGTCCCGGCAAGCTTTTGGTGTGGCGTGCGGCGATGTCGTCCAGCCGTTCCGATGGCGCGATGACCAGGAGGCGCACCTGGCGCAGCGGGGTATTCTGGTGGTGCTCGCGCGGCACCATCGACAGGGTCTGGTTGATGCGGTTCAGGCGCTCGACGTCCACCGCCAGGCTGTCGAGGAAGATCGAGGACAGCGCGTGGCCGGCGATCTGCGCCAGGCTCGGGTAGCGCGTCGACGGCGCGGTGGCGCGCGGCGCCTCGCTCATGCGGCCGGCGCCGACCACCAGCACGCGCGAGGCGCCCAGGTGGATCGCCGGCGAAATCGGCGCCAGCTGGCGCATCGAGCCATCGCCGCAGTATTCAAGGCGCCCCGCCAGGTACAGCGGCACGGCCGGGAAGACGAACGGGATCGCGGACGAGGCCAGCAGGTGCTCGACGCCGATCTGGTCGGCCATCGCCACCCGCTGGCTGCGCTGCCACGGCGCGATCTCGGCCGCGCTCTGGTAGAAGGTGATGTGGTGGCCCAGCGTGTACGACGAGGCGGTGACGGCCAGCGCGTGCAGGCGGCCCGAGGCCAGCGCCGCGTCCAGCCGCGGCAGGTCGAGCATGCGGTGCAGCAGGCCCACCAGCGGCGTGTTGTCGAGCAGGGAACTGGGCGGGGCGGCGTGCCACTTGCGCAGCATCCAGCCGAACGACAGCAGCGACAGCCAGCGCGCGCCGGAGCGCAGCACGCCCAGCGGGTCGGCGCGGTACACCTGGTCGGCCGTCACGTTCAGCCACACCTCGAGCAGCTTGCCCACGCCCTCGGCGAAATCGTCCGCGCGGCACGCCAGCGCAGTGGCGTTGAGCGCGCCGGCCGACGTGCCGCAGACGATGTCGAACGGGTTGTGCGCGGCCTTGCGACCCGCGTCGGCCAGGATGCTGCCCACCGCATCCAGCACCCCGGCCTGGTAGGCGGCGCGCGCGCCGCCACCGGTCAGGATCAACCCGGTCTTTTGTTCGATTTCCATCCAACAAGATTAGCAAAGTCTGCCGCTCTTGGGGTGGAATTTCGGCCTCAATCCCCCTTGGCGATGCCTTCGCGGCGCGGATCGGCGCCGCCATACCACAGCGGCACGCCGTGCACGTCGATGCGCTCGATGCCGTGCAGGCCCGAGTTCTGCTCGGTGATGCGGATTGCATGGCCTCTGGCCTTCAGCGCCTCGATCTCGGCGGCCGGAAAACGCCCCACTTCCAGCTCGGTGGGACCATTGCGGCTGCCGAAGTTGGGCAGCGAAATGGCCTGCTGCACGTTCAGGCCCCAATCGAGGGTACCGACCAATACCTTGGCCACGTAGTTGATGATCGCCGGGCCGCCGGGCGAGCCGACGGTGAGCACCAGCTTGCCGGTCTTCTTGTCGAACACCACGGTGGGCGACATGGCGCTGCGTGGCCGCTTGCCCGCTTCGACCCGATTGGCGATCGGGCCGTTGGCGTCGCGCGAGTCGAATGAGAAGTCGGTCAGCTGGTTGTTGAGGATGAAGCCATCGACCATCTGGCGCGAGCCGAAGGCGTCTTCGACCGTGGTGGTCATCGCAAGGCCCGCGCCGTACTGGTCCACCACCGACATGTGCGAAGTCGAATGCGCCTCGATCGAGTTGTCCGTGCCCCAGGCCACGTCCATGCCGGGCGGGTGGCCGGCCGGGGCCACGCCCATCGACTTGGCGCCCACCAGCGCGGCGCGCTGGGCCAGGTAGGTCTTGTCCAGCAGGCTCGGGATGCCGCGCCCCGGCAGCGGCACGAAGTCGGTGTCGGCGGCGTAGCGGTCGCGGTCGGCGTAGGCCAGACGGCCCACTTCCGAGAACACGTGCACGGCATCCACGCCCGGCACGCCGTTCACCGGCGCCAGCGCCTTCATGTTCCTGGTCTCGAACATGCCCAGCATCTGCGCCACCGCGATGCCGCCCGAGGACGGGGGCGGCATGCCGCACACGGTCCACACGCGGTAGTCGCTGCACACCGGCTCGCGCACCTTGGGGCGGTAGCTGGCGATGTCCTGCGCGGTCAACAGGCCCGGGTTGGTCGGATGCGCATGCACCTTGGCGTCGATGTCGCGCGCAATGTGCCCGTTATAGAAGGCGTCGGCGCCGCCGTCGGCGATCTCGCGCAGGGTGCTGGCCAGCTTGGGGTTCTTGAGGATGTGCCCGACCGGCCAGGGCTGGCCGGCGGCGTCGTAGAAGTAGGCGCGCGCGTCCGGGTCCTTGCGGATGTATGGGTCCAGCGCCAGCAGGCGGTGCAGGCGCTCGCTCACCGCAAAGCCGTTCGCGGCAAGATCGATCGCGGGCTGGAACAGCGTCTTCCACGGCAGCTTGCCGTGCTGTTTGTGGGCCAGTTCGAGCATGCGCAGCACGCCCGGCGCACCGGTCGAGCGGCCGCCGACGATGCCTTCGGTGCGCGACATCGGCTTGCCGTCCGGGCGCTGGAACAGGTGCTCGTCGGCTTTGGACGGCGCGGTCTCGCGGCCGTCGAACGCCTGCACCTTCTTGCCATCGTAGTAGACGAGGAAGGCGCCGCCGCCAATGCCGGACGACTGCGGCTCGGCCAGGGTCAGCACCATCTGCGTGGCGATGGCGGCGTCGATCGCGGTGCCGCCTTTTTTCAGCATCTGGTAGCCGGCGTCCACCGCGAGCGGGTTGGCGGCCGCCACCATGTACTTGCTCGCCGGCCACCCTGCCTTCTCCTGGTAGCCGGTCGCCGCTTCGGGCGCCCGCTGCAAGGTATCTTGTGAATAGGCCGGGGCGAGGAACGCGCCGCCAAGGGCGGCAACAAGCGCGAGCAGTCTGAACTTTGACACAAGGATCTCCACAATCAAAAAGGGCGCGCGGCCTGCGCCGGGCGCCCGATACCATGTGGCATCCTACAACAAATCAAAGTGTCAATACGGCATCTTTATTTCGGCTGCATGCGGATGGCGCCGTCCAGGCGGATCGTCTCGCCGTTGAGCATGACGTTTTCGATGATGCTCTTGGCCAGTTGGGCGTACTCGGCCGGCATGCCAAGGCGCGGCGGGAACGGCACCATTTTGCCCAGCGAATCGCGCACTTCCTGCGGCATGCCCATCAGCATCGGGGTCTCGAAGATGCCCGGAGCGATGGTCATCACGCGGATGCCGTTGCGCGACAGGTCGCGCGCCATCGGCAGGGTCATGCCGGCCACGGCAGCCTTGGATGCGCCGTAGGCAGCCTGGCCGATCTGGCCGTCGAATGCCGCCACCGAGGCGGTGTTGATGATGACGCCGCGCTCGCCGGTGTCCACCGCATCGGTCTTGCTCATCGCGTCGGCGGCCAGGCGGCACATGTTGAAGGTGCCGACCAGGTTGATGTTCACGGTGCGCTGGAACACGTCCAGCGGGTGCGGGCCGTCCTTGCCGACCGTCTTGACCGCGGGCGCCACGCCAGCGCAGTTGACCAGGCCGCGCAGCGTGCCCAGCGCCAGCGCTGCCTCGACCACGGCCTTGCCGTCGGCTTCCGAGGTGACGTCGCACTTGACGAATTTGCCGCCCAGTTCCTTGGCCAGCGCTTCGCCCGCCTCGACCTGCACGTCGGCCAGCACCACCTTGCCGCCGGCTGCCACCAGCATGCGCGCGGTGGCCGCGCCGAGACCGGACGCGCCGCCGGTGACGATGAACACGTTGTTTTGAATTTGCATGGTTTTCCCCTTTTGAGTTTGCATTTAACGTTTACGTAAACGTCAACCTCAACGATTGTAGCGAACTTTTGAAGGAAAAAACCACGACCAGGTTAAAAGCATTGCATTGTCGTGCCGTTCCGGTTGCACAGCCGCCCCTTGCTGTCGAGGGCGGCGTTGCCCACGCCGGTCTGGTAGCTGTTGCCGGACGCGTCGGTGCACTGGTTGCCGGTGCAGGTGTTGATCGGGGCCGGTGGCGGCAGGTTGGCCGGCATCGGCGTTTGCGGTGCGGCCGGATGCAGCACCGGGCCGTATGCCTGCGGCGCGGTGGGCGCGGGCATGCTGCCGATGATGGCGGGCACGGCGCGGCGCCTGGGCGGCGCCTTCTTGTCATCCTTGCGCGGCGCCGTGTCTTGCGGGCGGTCCTGCGGCTGGCCCTTCACCGGTTGCTCGCCGGGCTTGCGCTGCGGCTGCTGCGCGGCGTTGCCGGCCTGCTCTTCCTGGGCCTGCGGCGTGCCGTCGCGTTGTTCCTGCGCGGTCCGCGCGGCCTCGTGCGACTGCTGGGCAGCCGCTCCGCCGGCGGCCAGCGCGCCCAGCAGCGCCAGCAGTCCGGCCAGGGGTTGTGCATGCTGTTTCATGTGCCACCTCATGCGAATCGGTTAGAACAGGCACATTATCCGCTGGCGTACAGCCGTCAAGCGCACGCGAGCATTGCAATGGCCGCGCTGACGTGTTGTCATCTACGCGTCAGCTTGGCACGCTAACCTCTCGGGATCGAATTATAAAATTCAGGAGACACAATGCAGACTGCTCAAGAACTCTACCAGTCCAAACGCGGCACGGCGCACGATGCGCTCAATCACCTGCGCGACGGCGACATGATCATCGTGCCGACCGGCGTCGGCGAGCCGCCTGCCCTGCTTGCGGCCCTGTCGGAAGAACGCCGGCGCTTCAACGACATCAAGGTGTCGCAGATCCTGGCCATGCGCAAGTACGGCTACTTCGACCCGGAGACCGCGCACCATGTGCGCCACTCGGCCCTGTTCCTGGGCGGCGCCTCGCGCGCGGGCGGCCAGGCCGGCTGGTGCGAGTACATCCCGAATTATTTTTCCGAGATCCCGACCCTGATCGAGCGCGGCCTGATGCCGTCCGACGTGGTGTTCGCGATGGCTTCGCCGATGAGCCCGCACGGTTTCTTCTCGCTGAGCCTGGGCTGCGACTACACGATGGCCGCGGTGGCCAAGGCGCGCGTGGTGGTGCTGGAGGTGAACCCCAACGTGCCGTTCGCGCACGGCCAGTGCCATGTGCATGTGTCGCAGGTGACTGCACTGGTCGAGACCGAGGATCCGATCATGGAGGTGGGCCTGCCCACCATCGGCCCGGTGCAGGAAGCGATCGGCAAATACGTGGCGGACATGATCGAGGACGGTTCGACGCTGCAGATCGGCTACGGCGGCATTCCCGACGCGGTGGTGATGCAGCTGACCAACAAGCGCGACCTGGGCGTGCACACCGAGATGATCGGCGACGGCATCCTCAAGCTGGTCGAATGCGGCGCGATCAACAACAGCAAGAAGACGCTGGTGCCGGGCAAGATGGTGGCGACCTTTGCGCTGGGCTCGCGCAAGCTGTACGACTTCATGCACAACAACCCGATGATCGAAATGCATCCGTCGGATTTCACCAACGACCCCTACATCGCGGGCCAGAACGACAAGCTGGTATCGATCAACGCCAGCCTGCAGGTGGACCTGCTGGGCCAGTGCGGCAGCGAGAGCATCGGCCACCTGCCCTACTCCGGCACCGGCGGCCAGGTCGATTTCGTGCGCGCGGCCAACCGCTCGCGCGGCGGCAAGTCGTTCATCGTGCTGCCGTCCACCGCCAAGGACGGCGCAATCTCGCGCATCGTGCCTTCGCTCACGGCCGGCACGCACTGCACGACCAGCAAGAACGACGTCAACTACGTGGTGACCGAATACGGCGTGGCCCAGCTGCGCGGCAAGTCGGCGCGCGAGCGCGCCAACGCGCTGATCGCGATCGCGCATCCGGATTTCCGCGGCTGGCTGCGCGAGGAAGCGCAAAAGATATGCATGCTTTGAACGCGTAGCGCATCACGAAACAGTACCTCCCGCACGTCGTCCCGGCGCACGCCGGGACGACGGCGGTTACGTTCCGTCCCGCGGGCCGTTTGCCGCAGGCGGCGGCGCGATCGTGAACGAGGCCAGGTCGGCCAGTCCCATTTCCCCCTCCAGCTCCGCAATATGCTTGAGCGCATCCTCGAACCCATCGTGGCCGAACACCTGCTGTTCGATGTGTTCGAACCGCTCGCCCATTTCCTTGAACGCTGACGCGGACAGCGAATCCTTCCAGGCCGTGAACACCTCGGTATCCTCGCGCGCGGCGTGGTGCGCGTACATGATGGCAAAGTCGTGCAGCGCGCGCCCGAGCGGGCGGGCCGCCAGCGGGTCGATGCGCCCGCGCCGCGTGGTGTCGATGACATAGGCGGTCAGCTCGCGGCCGCGCTCGTGCTGCTGTTGGAGCACGTCCGGCAGCCGCGCCACCCGCCCTTTCAGCTTGCGTACGGCCGGGAAGATGATCTGCTCTTCCAGGCGGCGCTCGTGGTAATCCTCGCCAAACGAACGGAACAGCGAGGCGGTGCGCGCCAGCACGGTCGCCGGCACCGGCCCCTTTTCCCGCAGCAGCCGCTCGGATGCGGCCTCGTAGATGAGGAGCGCGCGCCGCAGCACCCCGTGCTCGCGCATCAGGTCTTCGGTAGCCGACACCTGCCTGCCGCCTTCTTCCGCTCGCGCGGGCGCCGGGACATACACAGCCACCACCGCGCCGCCAGCCTGCGCTGCCGTGCGGATAAACTCACGCCGGTTCGCCATCACCGCCTCCTTTGTCCATGCCAGGCGACTGTACAGCGAACGGCAAAAAGGCAGCGCCCGCCTACTCGGGCGGACGGCCCTCGTGCATCGCCCCCTTGAGCTGCTGGCGCAGCTGCGGCGTGTCCTCGTGCCCGTGCACCTTCACGGCGTGCTGGGCGGCCACGTCGAGCAGCTCGCTTTCGCTGTCGGCCGCGATGGTGACGCTGCACTTCTTCTCGCTCGGAAACTCGCGGCAGTCGATGTATTTGCGTGCCATGATGCCCTCCTGTCAGGCCGGTTCCGCAAGCGCAGTATAGGTCCCGGCGGCGCGACTTCAAGCATCAGGGAGAAACGATGAACGAAGCAGTGACAATCGACGAGCACGATCACCTGCGCGGCCCACGCGAGGCGCAAGTCGTGATCGTGGAGTACGGCGACTTCCAGTGCCCGTTCACCGCGCGTGCGTACGCGGCACTGGACGACCTGGGCGAGCGCCTTGGCGACGACCTGTGCCTGGCCTACCGGCACTTCCCGCTGCCCAAGCATCCGTTCGCCGAACTGGCGGCGGAGGCGGCCGAAGCGGCGGCGGCGCAGGGCAAGTTCTGGGAGATGCACGACGCCCTGTTCGAGCACCAGGACAAGATCAACCCCGAAACGCTGGTCGTGCTGGCCGAGAGCATCGACCTGGACATCAACCGTTTTCGGGACGAGATGCTGGCGCGGCATTACCGGCCGCGGGTGCTGGGCGATGCGGCGCGCGCGCGGCGCGAAGGAGTGGACCAGACGCCGACCCTGTTCATCAACGGGGAGCGCTACCGGGGCGACTCGGACGAGCTGTCGCTGGCCAAAGGGATCGAGCAGGCGCTGGCACGCAGGTAGCGTGGGCGGGTTTCCCGCCCACGCGCTCAACTGGTGCGTGCACGGCCGACAAGGCAACGCCCCTGCCGGCTGGACGCGTGGGCAGCGGAGCTGCCCACCCTACGGATCAGTGCGCGGGTTCAGCAGCCGGCGCAGCCAATACCGCCGTTTCCGGCTTGGCCACCGGCGCCACCTGCGCCGCACGCACCGCGGCCGGCGCGTGCGCCATCTCGGGCGACTTGATCGCGATCCAGCCCGCCGCCGGCAGCAAGGGCACCAGCAGCAACGCGACGATGTTGATGATCTTGATGAGCGGGTTCACCGCTGGCCCCGCCGTGTCCTTGTACGGGTCGCCCACGGTGTCGCCGGTCACGGCCGCCTTGTGCGACTCGGAACCCTTGCCGCCGTAGTTGCCGTCCTCGATATACTTCTTGGCGTTATCCCACGCGCCGCCGCCGGTGGTCATCGAGATCGCAACGAACAGGCCGGTGATGATCGTGCCCATCAAGAGCCCGCCCAGCGCGGCCGGCCCGAGCAGCATGCCGACCAAAATCGGCACCGCGACCGGCAGCAGCGACGGCAGCACCATTTCCTTGATGGCCGAGGCGGTCAGCATGTCCACCGCCTTGTCGTATTCGGGCTTGCCGGTGCCGGCCATGATGCCGATGATTTCCTTGAACTGGCGGCGCACCTCGATCACCACCGCGCCCGCCGCGCGGCCCACCGCTTCCATCGCCAGCGCGCCGAACAGGTAGGGAATCAGGCCGCCGATGAACAGGCCCACGATCACCATCGGGTTGGACAGCTCGAACACGATCGTCTTGCCGGTCGACTCGAGCGCGTGGGTGTAGTCGGCAAACAGCACCAGCGCGGCCAGGCCCGCCGAGCCAATCGCATAGCCCTTGGTGACGGCCTTGGTGGTGTTGCCCACCGCGTCGAGCGGGTCGGTGATGGCGCGCACGGACTCGGGCATGCCGCTCATCTCGGCAATGCCGCCGGCGTTGTCGGTGATGGGACCGTAGGCGTCGAGCGCGACGATGATGCCAGCCATCGACAGCATCGAGGTGGCGGCCACGGCAATGCCGTACAGCTCGCCCAGCTGGTAGGCCAGCAGGATCGCGGCGCACACCACCAGCACAGGATAGGCGGTGGACTTCATCGACACACCCAGGCCGGCGATGATGTTGGTGCCGTGGCCGGTTGTCGAGGCCTCGGCAATGTGGCGCACCGGCTTGAAGTCGGTGCCGGTGTAGTACTCGGTGATGTAGACCATGAGGCCGGTGAGCACGATGCCGACCACCGCGCAGCCCATCATGCGCATGCGCATGGCTTCGTCCTGCCACAGCATCCAGGTGACGACCGCAAAGCCGATCAGGGACAGGCCGGCGGCCCACCACAGCCCGGTGTACAGCGCGGACATGATCTTTTTGCCCGGCTTGGCCTTGACCATCGAGCAGCCGACGATCGAGCCCAGGATCGACACCGCGCCCAGCAGCATCGGGTACAGGATCGCCTCGTTGGAGGCGCCGGTGACCATCAACGCGCCCAGCAGCATGGTGGCGATCAGCGTGACCACGTAGGTCTCGAACAGGTCGGCCGCCATGCCGGCGCAGTCGCCCACGTTGTCGCCCACGTTGTCGGCGATCACGGCCGGGTTGCGCGGGTCATCCTCGGGAATGCCGGCCTCCACCTTGCCGACCAGGTCGGCGCCCACGTCGGCGCCCTTGGTGAAGATGCCGCCGCCCAGGCGGGCGAAAATGGAAATGAGGGACGCGCCGAAGGCCAGGCCGACCAGCGGCTTGATCACGTCATGGCGGGTCACGTTGGGGTCGGTGGCCTGCGCGATCAGCATCCAGTAGAACAGCGTCACGCCCAAGAGGCCCAGGCCGACCACCAGCATGCCGGTGATCGCGCCACCCTTGAACGCGACGTCGAGCGCCTCGTTCATGCCCTTGGAGGCGGCCTGCGCGGTGCGCACGTTGGCGCGCACCGACACGTTCATGCCGATGAAGCCACAGGCGCCGGAGAGCACGGCGCCGATGAAGAAGCCGAGCGCGGTCTGGCCGCCCAACAGCGCATAGATCGCCACCAGCAGCACCACGCCGACAATGCCGATGGTGCGGTACTGGCGTGCCAGGTAGGCCGACGCGCCTTCCTGGATCGCCTGCGAGATTTCCTGCATGCGGGCGTTGCCGCCGTCCTGGCGCAGGATCCAGCTGCGCGACCAGAGCCCATAAAGCACCGCGATGACGCCACAAGCAACCGCAAAACCTAAAAGATTTGCTGCCATTTCGTCCCCTTAGTTCTTTTATCAAGTAACACAAACACACACTTCGACAGACCGCTGCCTCTCTTTCCAGGACCGGCGGCCAACCTTACTGCGTACTGCAACACTTTGATGTCAAAACACTGGTGCGACGGATGGCAGCGGCGTCATCCGGACAAAAAAAAGCGGACAGGTTGTCCGCTTTTTGTTCGCTTACTCGGAAAGCGCGGCAAAAGCCGCGTCGCGTACCTGTTCGACCGGGCCGACGCCCGAGATCTTGCGGTACTTGGGCGCGCCGGGCTGGCCCGATTGCGCCCACTTGTTGTAGTAGCCCAGCAGCACCTCGGTTTGGGTGTGGTAGACCTGCAGGCGCTTCTTGACGGTCTCTTCCTTGTCGTCGTCGCGCTGCACCAGCGGTTCGCCGGTGAGGTCGTCCACGCCATCGACCTTGGGCGGGTTGAACTTGGTGTGGTACACGCGGCCCGACGCCGGGTGGCTGCGGCGGCCGCTCATGCGCTCGATGATCAGGTCGTCGGGCACGTCGATTTCAAGCACGTAGTCGATCGCCACGCCGCTGTCCTTCATGGCGTCGGCCTGGGCGATGGTACGCGGGAAGCCGTCGAACAGGTAGCCGTTGGCGCAATCCGCCTCTTGCAGGCGCGCTTTCACCAGGCCGATGATGATGTCGTCCGACACCAGCTGGCCGGCGTCCATCACCTTTTTGGCAGCCAGGCCCAGCTCGGTGCCGGCCTTGATCGCGGCGCGCAGCATGTCGCCGGTGGAGATCTGCGGGATGTTGTATTTTTCCTTGATAAAGTTCGCCTGGGTGCCTTTGCCGGCGCCGGGAGCCCCTAACAGAATGAGACGCATGAAGATTCCTAAAACGGATTTGAAAAACGGTTAGCTTGTCGCCGCATGGGCGTGATGCATATTTGAATACTTGATACGAAACTTACCACAAAAGTCAGCGAATGAGCACTAGACCACGGTCGGGCATTTTTACTTTTGAGATGCCGCAGGCGTGCTCGAATGTGACTGGAAGTGGCTCAGGATGCAAACTGCAGCCGTACCCGCGCCAGGTCCTCCGGCGTGTCCACCCCGGCCGGCGGGGCGCTCGCGGTCACGTGCACCGCGATCGGATAACCGTGCCAGAGCACGCGCAACTGTTCGAGCGCCTCGATGCGCTCCAGCGGAGCTGGCTCGAGCTTGGGATAGGCCTGCAGAAAAGCGTTGCTGTACGCATACAATCCGATGTGGCGCAGCGGCGCGTAGCCGGGCGGCAGCGCCTCGCGGCTGGCGGCAAAACCGTCGCGATGCCAGGGGATGGTGGCACGCGAGAAGTACAGCGCGCGGCCGGCCTTGTCCAAGACCACCTTGACCACGTTCGGGTTGAACACATCGGCCACGTCGACGATCGGGTGGGCGCAGGTGGCCATCGGCACGTCGGCCGAAATGCGCGCGGCGCAGGCGGCCAGGAGGGCCGGATCGATCAGCGGTTCGTCGCCCTGCAGGTTGACCACCACCGCGTCGGGCGCGAGGCCGATTTTCGCGGCCACCTCGGCGATGCGGTCGCTGCCGGATTCGTGGTCGGCTCGCGTCATGCAGGCCTCTACCCCATGCGCCTCGCATGCGGCGAGGATGTCGGCATGGTCGGTGGCCACGATGACGCGCGCGGCGCCGGAATCGCGTGCGCGTTCGGCCACGCGCACCACCATCGGTTTACCGCCAAGATCCGCCAGCGGCTTGTTCGGCAGCCGGGTCGAGGCCAGGCGCGCCGGGATGATGACGGTGAAACTCATTGTGGCTCGACCCGCCTTGCCTGGTCGGCCCACATGATCGGAATGCCGTCGCGGATCGGATAGGCCAGGCGGTCGGCGCGGCAGATCAGCTCTTGCGCCTTTTTGTCGTATTCGAGCGGTCCCTTGCACAGCGGGCAGACCAGGATATCAAGCAGTCGGGCATCCACGACATTTCTCCACAATTTGTTCGGCCAGCGCGGCATCGATATGCGCCGCCACCGGCACGACCCACAGGCGCGGGTCGTTCTTCAGGTTTTCAATCTGCCCACATTTTACTGCATCCTTCTCGGTGATCAGGATGACATCGGCGCGCACGCCATCGAAAGGCGCATCGCGAAAGTCGTGATGGTCGGGCAGCGGCAGTTCAATGATGGCCAGGCCCGCCGCGCGCAGCATGGCGAAGAAGCGGCCTGGGTTGCCGATGCCGGCGGCGGCGACGATGCGTTGGCCGGACAGCCGGGCCAGCGGCACGCGTTGCGCGGGGTTGGCCAGCTGCTCGGCATACTCGCCCACCAGGCGCATGCGGTGCGGGGCGCCGCCGACGGCGGTCGCCAGCTGTGGCGTGATCTCGGGCGCGTTCACGACCGTGAAATCGCGGCGGCGGGCGCGCGGCTCGCGCAAGGGACCGGCGGGCAGCAGCCAGCCGTTGCCCACGCCGCGGCCATCGAACAGCACGATTTCGATGTCGCGCGCGAGCGCATAGTGCTGCAGGCCGTCGTCGGCAATCAGGACGTCCACCTCGGGGTGGGCCGTCAGCAGTGCCCTTCCCGCCAGCGCGCGTGCGCGGCCGACCACGACCGGGCACCCGGCGCGGCGTGCGATCAGCAGCGGCTCGTCGCCGGCGTCCAGAGCGTCCGATTGCGGCGTCACTTCGCGCGCGTGTTCGGCGCTGGCGCCGTGCCCGCGCGAGATCACGCCAGGCGTGAAGCCGGCGGCGCGCAGCGTCTCGACCAGCCAGATGGTGAGCGGGGTCTTGCCGGTGCCGCCGATGAAGATGTTGCCGACCACGATGACCGGCACCGGAAGGCGCTCGGATTTGAACAGGCCTGCGCCGTACAGGCCCGCGCGCGTGGCGGCGATGGCGCCGAACAGCTGCGAGACGGGCCACAGTGCGCAGGCGAGCGGGCCGCGGTGCAGCCAGGCGCGGGTCAGCATCGATTCAAGCGACATGGGAATCGCCTGATGCAGCAAAACCGTCGTCCCGGCGAAAGCCGGGACCCATGCTGAGGTACCGAAGTCGCACACTCAGCATGGGTCCCGGCGTTCGCCGGGACGACGGGTGGCTGGAGGTCACGGCTACTGCTTCCCGCCCGTCTGCGCCGCAAACGTCAGCTTGTCGTACCCGGCCACGCGCGCCGCCTCCAGCACGTTGATCACCATCTGGTGCATGGCGAACTGGTCGGCATTGACGATGACCACCGGGCTTTGCGCCGGCTGCGCCAGCGGCTTGCCGTCCGGGCCGGTCGCTGCCGCGTGCTTCAGGTCCTCGGCCAGTCCCTGCACGCTGTGAAAGGACACCGGCACGCCGTTGACGGTGTAGTTGCCCTTGGCGTCCACGGTCACGTTGATCTCGAACGGCTTGTCCACCGCCTTCTCGGCCTCGGCCGTGGGCAGCGTGATCTGCAGCTCGGTGAACTTGCTGTAGGTGGTGGTGACCATCAGGAAGATCAGCACCACCAGCAGCACGTCGATGAACGGAATCAGGTTGATCTCGGGGTCCTCGCGCTTGCGGCCCCGGCGAAAGTCCATCATTTGCGGGCACCGTGCACGACATCGACAAACTTCACCGCCTGCAGCTCCATGTCCATGATGAAGGTGTCCACCAGCGCGCGGAAGTGACGGTAGAACACCAGCGCCGGCATGGCGATCGCCAGGCCAAAGCCGGTGTTGTACAGCGCCACCGAAATGCCGTGCGCCAGCTGGGCCGGGTTGGTGCCGGTCGCGTTCTGGGCGCCGAAGATCTCGATCATGCCGACCACCGTACCGAACAGGCCCATCAGCGGGGCGAGCGAGGCGATCGTGCCCAGCGTGGTGAGGAAACGTTCGAGCATGTGCGCCACGCCCCTGCCCGCTTCCTCGATCGATTCCTTCATCACGTCGCGCGGCGCGTCGACGTTGCGCAGTGCCGCTGCCAGCACCGTGCCCAGCGGCGAGTTCTGTTCCAGGCGCTGCACCACCTCGGGCGTTACCTTGCCGTTGTGATAGACGCGGATCACTTCATCGAGCAGCGCGCGCGGCAGGATCTTTTCGCGGCGCAGGTAGATCAGGCGCTCGATGATCAGCGCCAGTGCAACGATCGAGGCAATCAACAACAGCCAGATGGGCCAGCCTGCGGCTTGGAGAATGGCGAGCAAAACGAACTCCTGAGGGGTAAAAAATCCAATTCGGCAATGTAACGTGTTGCCCGCGCGGGAGCAAGACCAGTTCTGCACATCTTTTGTGGATAAGACTGTGACCAAGAACGTGCCATGCGCCAAGCATATTGATTCTTAAAGGAAAATTCTGCGTGCTCGAAATGGAGGCAGGGTCTGGAACGGGAAACGGAACATGCTTTCCGCCCTGCCGGCGGGGTCGCCCGCGGATTTTCCGGTGCGCTGGCGCGGGTCAGAAGTTCTCAGTTGCAAACAACTTCTGTGGATAATGTTGTGAGCAAGGACCGCCGCACAATTGCATCTCCTTGATTTCTCAGGAAAATTCGTTCTCGCCCAAAAATATGGCAGGATTTTTTATCTCCCCCGGGCAGTTTTCAGTTCGCAGGTTTCTCACAATTTTTGTGGACAAGATTGTGAGCAAGGCCCCGCACACGATTCCAAGTTGTTGATTTCTCGCAATAAATCCTTTGAGCTGAAATTTGTGGCAGGATGGCTGGCTGAGCGTTTTCCACCAAAACCGCGGCTTTCTCACAATTTTTGTGGAAAAGACTGTGAGCAAGGACATTGAGCAGGATCAAAGTGTCTGATTCCAAAAGGAAAAACAGCCGCGCTCAAAATTTGTGCAAGCGGCAGTTTTCCACAGTTCGCAGCCTTTCCCATCACCTTTCCCGGCCATATCCATGCTGTTTTTCAAGGCAACCTGGATAACTCATCCCGGTTTTCACACATTCTGTGGAAAAGGATGTGAGCAAGGATTAAGTTCGCGTGACAAGCCATTGATTCAAAAGGAAGAAGTGGCGCAGGCCCAAATTTTGGGCACGTCCCAGGCTGGCTGGCGCCGATGCAGCGGCGCGGCCGCTGTGGACCCTCCCGCGCAACAGCGACGGCGGGCCTGCGCTGCATTCCCCTCTGTACAGACAGGGCTTTTGCACATCTTTTGTGGACAAGATTGTGAGCAACAACCGATGCGTTAGGGCAAGCTCTTGATTCAGTTAGGAAATTTCTCCATGCCCCGTTTTTAGGCATCATGCATGGCGCTGCTCACTTTTTGCGCAAGTCAGGGGTAGCGCACCGGCCGGCCGACCGTCTCCGGTAGCGGAATGAACTCGGTCTCGCCCGGCACCGGCGGAAAAGCCATCTTGCGCCAGTCCTCGCGCGCCTGTTCGATGCGCTCCTCGGAACTGGCCACGAAATTCCAGGACAGGTAGCGCGGGCCATCCATCGGTTCGCCGCCCAGCAGCATGACCCGTGCGGCTTTGCCGCCATGCGCGGCCAGCGTGACCGCGGCCTTCGGCTTGAGCACCAAGAGTTGCCCCGCCGCGAACACGCCGTCGCGCCCCAGATCGAGTTCGCCCTCGACGACGTACAGCGCCTGCTCGCTGTACTCGGCCGGCATGGCGATGCGTGCGCCCGGCTGCAGGTTCAGGTCCACGTAGAACATGTCCGACAGCGTCGGCACCGGCGAGCGCTGCCCGAAAAAGCTGCCGGCAACGATGCGCGCGCTGGCGCCCTCGCCTTCGACCACCGGCAACTCGTGCGCGCCGGTGTGCGAGAACGTGGGCGCGGTTTCCTCGTGCTGGCGCGGCAGCGCCACCCAGCATTGCAGGCCAAACAGCGAGGATCCCGCACCGCGCAGCTCCTGCGCGGTGCGCTCGGAATGGACGATGCCGCGGCCGGCCGTCATCCAGTTCACTTCGCCGGGGCGGATCGGCTGCACGCTGCCCAGGCTGTCGCGGTGCAGGATCTCGCCCTCGAACAAATAGGTGACGGTCGCCAGGCAAATGTGCGGATGCGGACGCACGTCCAGGCCGCGGCCGGGCTGGAACACGTGCGGCCCCATCTGGTCGAGGAACACGAACGGCCCCACCATGCGCTTGTCGCGGCTGGGCAAGGCGCGCCGCACCTTGAACTGATCGCCCAGGTCGTGCACAGGTGGTACCACCACCACGTCGAGTGCGCTTTCATTGTCCATGCCAGCTCCCTTGTATTGTTGGATGATGTAGCAATGTACCGCGAAAACCGGACAGCGCGCTGCCGGCCAAAAAATCCTTGCCGGTTCGGCCCGGATATGACATAAGCACCAGCAAACCATTCGCCCGATACCCATGCAGACGCCCCACGATTCCGACCCCGCCTACGCCGCACCGCAGGTGCTTTCCGTCACCGCGCTCAACCAGCAGGTTGCGCGCCTGCTCGAGCGCAGCTTCCCGCTGGTGTGGATCGGCGGCGAAATTTCCAACTTCACGCGCGCCGCCTCCGGGCACTGGTACTTCACGCTCAAGGACGACGCGGCCCAGGTGCGCGCCGTGATGTTCCGCGGCCGCGCCCAGTTCGCCGGCTTCATCCCGCGCGAGGGCGACAAGGTCGAGGTGCGCGCGCTGGTCACGCTGTACGGCGCGCGCGGCGACTACCAGATCAATGTCGAGGCGATCCGGCGCGCGGGCGTGGGCGAGCTGTACGAAAAATTCCTGCGCCTGAAGGAAAAGCTGGCGGCGCAAGGGCTGTTCGACCAGGACCGCAAGCGCGCGCTGCCGCTCTTCACGCGCAGCATCGGCATCGTCACCAGCCCGCAGGCCGCCGCGCTGCGCGACGTGCTGACCGCGCTGCGCCGCCGCGCGCCGCACGTGAACATCGTGCTCTACCCGGCGCCGGTGCAGGGCCAGTTCGCCGCCGACAAGATCGCGGAAAGCATCATGACCGCCTCGCGCCGCGCCGAGGTGGATGTGCTGCTGGTGTGCCGCGGCGGCGGCTCGATCGAGGACCTGTGGTGCTTTAACGAAGAGTGCGTGGCGCGCGCCATTGCGGCCTGCGCGATTCCCGTGATCTCGGGCGTGGGCCACGAGACCGATTTCACCATCGCCGACTTTGCGGCCGACCTGCGCGCGGCCACGCCCACCGCCGCCGCCGAGCTGGCGGCCACCCCGCGCGCCGACTGGATGGCGTCGCTTGCGGCCGACGCCGGCGACCTGCGGCGCGCCATGCAGCGCATCCTGTCCGAGGCCAACCAGGGCCTGGACAGCTACAGCCGGCGCCTCTTGAGCCCGTCGGCGCAGATCGCGCACCAGCGCCTGAAGCTGCGCTCGATGGCGGCGGCGATGACGCATGCGCTGCACGTGCCGATGAACCGCCAGGGGCTGCAACTGGCCCAGCTGCGCCAGCGCTGGGCGCGCCACCGGCCGGACGTGCGCGCGCTGCGCGAAAAGATCGTGTCCGAACAGCGCCACCTGAACACCAGCATCTGCAACCAGGTCCGGCAGCGGCGCGAGCTGCTGGCCGCGCTGGCCGCGCAGCTGGAACTGCTCAATCCGCAGCGCACGCTCGAACGCGGCTACGCGATCGTGCGCGACGCCAAGGGCCGCATCCTGCGCGACCCGGCCAACATCAAGGTACGCGAAACGCTCACCGTGCGGCTGGCCGACGGCAGTGCCGAGGTCGGCGTGGCCAGCGTGCAGAGCCTGTTGTAGGGAGGGCAGATTCTGCCCACGCGCCCAAACCGTGCATGCGTGACCCCGAACGCCCACCCTGCCCATCCGTTTCCGGCGCGAAGCAAATATGCAACGTTTTCCCATCCGGTTTAGAATATGCCCCGTTTCGGGAGAACCGACTCGTTTCCAACCAATCAAGGACAAGACATGGAACATACTCTGCCGCCGCTTCCTTACGCGAAAAACGCACTCGCCCCGACGATGTCGGAAGAAACGCTGGAATACCACTACGGTAAGCACCACCAGGCGTATGTCACCAACCTGAACAACCTGATCAAGGGCACCGAGTTCGAGAACCTGTCGCTGGAAGAAATCATCAAGAAGTCCTCGGGCGGCGTGTTCAACAACTCGGCCCAGGTCTGGAACCACACCTTCTTCTGGAACTGCATGAAGCCCAACGGCGGCGGCGCGCCGACCGGCCAGGTCGCCGACGCGATCAACGCCAAGTGGGGCTCGTTCGACAAGTTCAAGGAAGAATTCCAGAAGTCGGCCGTGGGCAACTTCGGTTCGGGCTGGACCTGGCTGGTGAAAAAGCCGGACGGCACCGTTGACATCGTCAACACCTCGAACGCCGGCACCCCGCTGACCACCGACAACAAGCCGCTGCTGACCGTGGACGTCTGGGAGCACGCCTACTACATCGACTACCGCAACGCGCGTCCGAAGTTCGTCGAAAGCTGGTGGAACATCGTCAACTGGGACTTCGTGAACCAGAACATGGCCTAAGCTTCGCCGCCGCAGCAGCACCTCGCATACGGCCCGCCTCGGCGGGCCGTGTCGTTTCCGCAGCCCGGCGCGCCAAGCCGCTCACTTCACGTACACTGGCAGCACGTTTGGCCAGATGGCCCGTTTGTCGCGGGCCGCATGCATCCGGGGTGCGAGATGGTGTTTGCAGGCGAACCGCTCGACGTGCTCCCCTTGTGGGCGCTTCTCATCGCGATCATGCTGCTGGTGCTGGTGTCGATCGAAGGCGGCTACCGGCTCGGCAAATTCGTTGGGCGACCCGAACAGGAGAAGGACACTGCGCTCGGGGAAATGGTCGGCGCCACGCTGGGTTTGCTGGCCTTCCTGCTCGCCTTTACCTTCGGCCTGGCGGCCTCGCGCTTCGACACCCGCAGGGAGCTCGTGCTGGACGAAGCCAACGCAATCGGCACAACCTATCTGCGCGCCGCCATGCTGCCCGAAGGCGGCGACGAGCTGCGCGCGCTGCTGCGCCAGTACGTGGACCTGCGGCTGGCCGCGACCGATCCGCATCAGATGCAGCAACTGATCCACCGCTCCGAGCTGCTGCAAACCCGCCTGTGGGAACGGAGCATTCCCATCGCCGCCAGGCACCCCGATTCCATCGTGGCCGGGCTGTTTGTGCAATCGCTCAACGAGATGATCGACATCCATGCCAAGCGGCTGGCCCACGGGCGAAACCGCATTGCGCCGGCGATCTGGGCCGCGCTGTATGGCGTCACCGTGTTGTCGTTCGCGGCGCTGGGCTACCACGCGGGCCTTGCGCGCGGGCGCAGGTCGCCCGCGGTCTTGCCGGTCGCCTTCACGTTCGCCGTCGTGATCGGCCTGATCGCGGACCTGGACCGTCCGCGCGAAGGCGTGCTGACCGTGAGCCAGCAGCCGCTGCTCGACTTGCGCCAGTCGATGAACCCGCCGCCCTGATCCGGGCGCACCCGGTTCATGTTACGCTTGTCACGTTAGCGGCCCGCCCAAGCGCGGGCCGTGTGATTTTTTGTGGAGAAGACGGTATGGTCATTGTGACGCACGGGGGCAAGTTTCACGCGGACGACGCATGGGCAGTGGCGACACTGGCTGTGCTGTTTCCCGATGCGGACGTCGTGCGCACGCGCGACCCGGCCACCGTTGCGGGCGCCGACTTTGCAATCGACGTGGGCGGCATCTGGGACCCCGCCACCGGCCGCTTCGACCATCACCAGAAAGGGTTTTCCGCAACCCGCCAGGACGGCGTGCCCTACGCCAGCGCCGGCCTGGTCTGGAAAGAGTACGGCGCCCGCTGCGTGGTCGCGTTGGCCGCGGCCCACGCCGGCCAGCAACTGTCCGCCGAGACGGCACAACAGATCGCCTACGCCATCGATGCCGACATCGTCCAATACCTCGACCTGGCCGACGTCGGCGCGGCGAAGAGCGCGCCTGGCGGCTACGGGCTGTCGGCGGTGATTTCCGGTTTCAATCCGAACTGGCTGGACGAACAGCGGCTCGGCTACGGCGAGGCGGCCGAGGCGTTCCGGATGAGCCAGTTCAGGCGCGCGATGGCGGTGCTGGTCGACGTGATGGTCAATGCCGTCAAGTACCGGGTCGGCGCGGCGCTCGCGGTCGACCAGGTGCGCCAGGCGCAGGTGCTGGAAGACGGCAGGCTGCTGTTCGTTGCCAACAGCGCGCTGCCGTGGGCCACCGTCGTGCGCAAGGAAATGCCGAAGGTGCTGTTCGTCATCAGCCACAACCTCAGCGAGCAGCGCTACATGCTGCACACGGTGCCGGCAACTGCCGATACCTTCGAGGCGCGCGCCGACCTGCCCGCGCCGTGGGCCGGTCTGCGCGGCGCCGAGCTCGCGGCGGTGACCGGCGTGCCCGATGCCGGCTTCTGCCACAACGGCCGGTTCATTGCCGCGGCCGGCTCGTATGCGGGCATCCTGGCCATGGCCCGTCAGGCCTTACAGAGCGTGCCGGACGCACAGTGACGAGCATTGATCCTTCGCTGAACAGGCCGCCTGAATACGTTGCACACTTCGTCCGGCCCGAGGTCGGGCCAGCGAGCGAACTCATGCACGGCGGGTATTGACGCCCGCAAATGTGTCTTAAAACTGTAACGCTTTGTCCAAGGCGGTCGGCAAATGCGCTTTTTGGTTATTGCTCGCATACAATGACAGGTTCAAGGAGGAGAGCATGTATCGAGTGATGTTGGTCGAGGACGACGCGCGGCTTGCCGAGCTCGTTACTGAATACCTGTCCGGCTACGAATTTGCCGTTGAAGTCGTCACGCGTGGCGATCAGGCGGTCGAGCGCTTCAAGGCGATCGCGCCGGACGTGGTGGTGCTCGACCTCATGCTGCCGGGCCTGGACGGAATGGTGGTGTGCCGCCAGATCCGCGACCAGTCCGAGGTGCCGATCCTGATCCTGACCGCGCGCGAGGATTCGTACGATGAGGTGTCCGGCCTGGAACAGGGCGCGGACGATTTCGTCAACAAGCCGGTGCAGCCGCGCGTGCTGCTGGCGCGCCTGCGCGCCCTGCTGCGGCGCGCCCAGGGCAAGACCAGCGTGGACGCGCGCGTGCTCGAATTCGGCACCCTGCGCATCTCAACCACCGACCGCAGCGTCGCCTGGCGCGGCCAGCCGTGCGTGCTGTCCAATACCGAGTACAAGCTGCTGCTGGTGCTGGCCGAATCGGCCGGCCGTGTGCTGTCGCGCGATGCGCTGCTCAAGAAAATGCGCGGGATCGAGTTCGATGGCCTGGACCGCAGCATCGACAACTCCATCTCCAAGCTGCGCCGCAAGTTCGAAGACGCCGACTCCGAGAAGATCAAGACGGTGTGGGGCGAAGGCTACCTGTTCTCGCCCTCGGCGTGGAACTGAAGGCGCCGAGGGCGCATTCCCAGGGTGGGCTCCTGAGCCCGCCACACTCAAGGGTTCATTCAAACAGCGGCGTGATCGCCACCGGTGCGCTGGCGGTGAGCACTTGCGCGCGCTCGGCGCCAAAGCGGTAGGTCACCCCAGGGAACAATGGGCCGCCGTCGGCGAAGGCCGGCGCCTCGCTGGCGGCCATCATGGCGCTGCTGCCATCGGCCCTGCGCAGGCGCGCGAGCGTGCCCGCGGCCTTGCGGTCGAACACGAAACGCACGCCGGCGCACTGACGCGAGCGCATCGTGCCGTCCACGTAGCGGGCGTAGCCGAGCGCCTGCTCGCAGGCCGCGCGCAGGTCGGCCGTGTCGTAGGCGCCGTCGGGGCGCACGTTGATCGACACCCGCGGGCGCAGCGCGAACTGGGCGTCCTTGCGCGGCAGCGCCAGCACCGCGTTTTCGTCGTACGCGGCCTTGAGCAGCGGGAACACGGCGCGCCCGGTCGGGTCAAGCGCGATCTTCAGGTGGGTGGACTTGCCGTCCAGGTCCAGTTCGGCGGCCTCGCCTTCCCTGGGCACCACCTGCACCTGGTTCTGGACCAGGTTCTTGGCGCCGCCGTATTTTTCGAAACTGACCATCGCCCGGTAGGCGTCGCGATAGCTGACCCACTCGCCTTCCAGCGTGCCGGCTGCCGCCAGGCGGGTAGCCTGGAGCAGGACGAGCAACGCGAGAAGGTGGCGGGAGCGGCGCATGGTCAGAACCGGTAGGCGATGGCGGTCGAGGCCGTCACATTGGTGGGCCGCTCGACGAGCGGGCTGTCCTTGGCGGCGCCCAGCAGGCGCGTGGCCTGCAGGTTGGTGGTCAGCATCCACGACGGCGTCAGCGACCAGTTCCAGCGCACGCCCACGCGCGCCAGTTCCAGGCCGCCGGCGGGCGTGTAGGCGCGGTTGCCGCTGCGTACCGCCTCGGGTACGGTCACGCCGAAAAACGCCTGGTTGTAGTCGCGGTTGACCAGCCTGAGGCCGGCCGAGAACGACAGGCTGTGGTGCGGCGCGATATCGGTGGACAGGCGCTGCACGCCCAAGTCCACGCTGCCGCCGTGGCGCTCGTTGCCGGCGCCCCACAGCAGGCTGCTGGTCAGGCGCCACTGCGGCGCCAAATAGTAGTTGAAGAAAGCGCCGCCCAGAACGCGTGCGCCGATCTTGTCCATGCCGGCCAGGCGGTTGCCGGCCTCGGCCATGCGCGAGGGCGACGGCGGCAACAGCGAGCTGCTGCCAAGGCCGAGCGCGTCATCGATCCCGGTCGGGCCCTTGCTCGAGCCATTTTCGCTGCGCCCCGGCTGGTACTGCAGCAGCGGACCGACCTCGAACGACGGTTCGCTGGTCAGGTGCATGCCAACGCTGGTGCCGGAGATGAATATGCCATTGCTCCACTGAACCTGCAGCACCGGCACCGCGGAGGTCTTGTGCCGCTCTGAGCCGTCGTAGCGCGGAGCCACCTGCACGCCAAGCCCTGCGTACATATCCCGGCTGCCGTCGGGCATCGGATTGATGGCCGGCGTCTGGGCACAGGCGGCGCCGCTTACGGTAGCCAGCGCCAGGGCAAGGAGCTTGTTCATGATAGCTATTTTGAAAGTTGGCTTAACCTAATTTTACCTATTGGCAAGCTTTCTTTCTCAAAAACTTTGCTCGGGGCCCGGAAATTCGGCGACTTCCCGGACAAACTCGACCGGCATGTCGCTGCGCGGGGCGGCAACGATCCAGGCCGGGCTGGTGATGTTTTTCGTGCAAACCGAGGCCGGGCCAGGCACGGTGTCGGTGTAACGCACGGTAATCTTGCTGCCGTTACTGCTGATGCTCTGGATGTCCGTCGTGTAGCATCCGCCGCCGCTTTGGCCGAGGAAGACGCCGACCACCATCCGGGTGCCGAAGTCCACCTGCGGCAGCGCCCGCGAGCTGCCGGCGTGTTGGGCCCACAACGCGGCCCAGCCGGCAGCATCCTTGATGACGACCCTGCGCGGCACGGACACCAGCGAATAGGCCGTGCGGTCCAGCTCCGTGGTCAGCAGGCGCTCGGTGGCATGGCGCACGAAGTCGGCGGGCGCGTCATTGCGATCCAGCACCACCAGTTCCATCGGCGCGGTAACCAGCGGCGGGCACGGCCAATTGGACACGGAGGCGTCCTCGACATCGACCAGCATCCGGCCGTCCTGGGAGCCGATGCGTACCACGCCCATGCTGTTCATGCAGTTGTGGCGGTCGCCCATGAAGACGCCCACCACCATGCTGGTCGAAAAATCCACTGTCGGCATGCCCGGCACCGGGGCGGGCTTCGAAACGTGCTGGCTCCACAGCTGCTCGAAGCCGGCCTGGTCGCGCACCACCACGCTCTGCGCCACGGTCACCCCCGATGTGAACTGGCGCGCCAGCACTCGGAACGGCAAGGCGCTGCCCGACTTGGGCAGGAACGGGATGAACTCGACCTTGTGGCTGGCGTCCAGCCCGAGCGTGGGCGTGCCGATGTTCTTCTGGATCGTCTCGAACAGCGCGCGCATGGCCTCGTTGGCGCAGAAGGTCTTCATGCCGGCCAGCGTGTCGGTAGCCTCGCACAGCACGGTTTGCGGGTTGGCGCCGAACAGGCGCTGGCTGTAGCCATTGTCGGGGCAGGTGCCGGCGCGGTCCCAGAACACCTGCTTGCCGTCGATCAGGTACAGCCGGTTGCGCAGGTCGCCGCACGGTTCCTGCTGGGCCAACCGGACGAAGTCCGCGACCACCGGGGCCTCGCTCGGGCCGCCGCTGCCGGCCTGCCCTGCCTGCCGGGCGGGCGCGTCGGACGCGCCGCCGCCGCAGCTGGCCAGCGCCAGCACGGTGACCAGCGATCCAACCCAACCATGCACCCTGTGCAGACCCATTCCAGCCCCTTGGGGATGCACGTCGTCCACCGTGGACGGCACCCCGCTCGAATAAAAAGACCCACCGACACTCGCGCACCAGGTGGGCAAACGGAAAACCTGATGATGAAAAATCTTACGGCGGCGCCGGGGCGAAATCCGCCTATACATGTCGGGTAATTGTCGTCAATTTGTAGCCCGGATGCTGCAATGCGCAAAGGCCGGCAAAGCCGGCCTCGCTGACCTGAACCACTGGCCATCCCTTGCCACCGGAGCCCCCCCCGGCGGCCCGCGGGGATGGGCCGCGCCCGGTCAATGGCCCAGCTGGCCCGGGCGCATAGTTTCTTTTGTAAATACCACCGGCAGGTCGCTGCGGTCGATCACGAACAGCTGCGACGGATAGGCCACCGTGGCGATGCACATCACGCCCATCGGCGGCAGCATGTGGGTGTAACTCACCCGGATCTGCTTGCCGTCGTTGGTGGCGCCGTCCAGGCGCAGGCTTTCGCAGCTCATGACCGGGCCCAGGAACACTCCCACGACCATCTGCTTGCTGAAGTCCACGGCCGGCAACGCCTTGTCCTTGCCCGCGTGCTCGGACCACAGGGCGGCCCAGCTGGCGGCGTCCTTGACCACGACTTCACGTGCATTCTGCACGCCTGAATTGCCGACGAAGTCGATCAGCTTGACCGGGACGGCATTGGCGTCGTGCGCCACGAATTCCACCGGCGCGTCGCTGCGGGCCACCGTCACCAGGTGCATCTGGTGCTCGACGACTGCGATGCAGGCCGTGTCCGGGGGCGCGTGGCGCCGCTCGTAGTCGACCGTCACCTTGGTCTTGGTCGCGAGGACGTCGACGATCGCCACGCCGCCGCAGGCCACGCTGCTGTCGCCCAGGAAGACCCCGATGACCATGTTCTGGCTAAAGTCCACCGCCGGCATCGGCGGCACCACGCTGTTGTTGGCATAGTTATCGGCCCACAACTGCGCAAAGCTGGACTGGTCACGGATCACGACGTTGAGCGAGCGGGTGATCGCGGAATTCGATTCCTTGGCCAGGGTGGTGAACGGCATGGCGGTGCCGAGCACCGGGCCGTTGTACTGGAACGGGATCGGCTCGACCTTGTGGCTGGCGTCCAGGCCCAGGTTGGGCGCTTCCAGGTTCTTCTGGACGGTGTCGAACAGCGCACGCGCGGTGTCGTTGGCGCAGCTGGTCTGCGGGCCGGCGATCGAGTCGCTGGTCGAGCACAACAGCGCATCCGGGGTGGCGCCGAACAGCTTGCGCGAATAGCTGTTGTCCGGGCAGCGGGCCGAAGCGCGGTCCCAGAACACTTGCTTGCCGTCGATCAGCCACAGGCGGTTCTTCTGGTCGGCGCAGGTTTCGCCCTGCGCCAGCTTGATGAAAGCGGCCGTATCCAGCGCCTGCGGGACCGGCACATTTTCCTTTTGCGACGCAATCTGCACGTCCTTGGCGTCGCCGCCACCGCCGCATCCGGCCAGCAGCAGCGCCAACAGAGCCGGTACCGCCCCGAAAATTCGTTTGTTCATGCTCATCTCTATCCTTGTTGCCCGTGCCAAGGCCGGGTGATTGAACACAAGCGGCCCGTCCAGCCCGGCCGCAAACCAATGTCGCAATGGTAGGCAGCGCACGATTCAAAATCCCCTCGAAGATGTCGGGGAATTGTCCGCAATTTGTATATTGTCGCCATGACAGCATTGCTCCTATACAATTCGGGGATGTACTTGCTTCAACAGATTGGCGACACCATGCAGGGCGGGGCGTTGGCGTGAACCGGATCTTCTTCCGCTTCTTCGTGCTGGTCATGCTCTCGATCACGGCGGCGACCTTCGTGATCTACCTGGCGATCAGCCGCCTGTTCGGCGACCCGGTCGAGGACATCGCGCGCCGCCAGGCCGCCGCGCCGATCGTGCTGCTGCAGGACTATGTGGACCAGGCTGGCGCGGACGAATGGCTCACGCGCCTGAACAAGGTGCGCGAGGTGTCCGAGGTGCGTTACGACCTGATCGACCTGGACGAAGCGCGCCACTCGGTGGCGCCCGGCCAGGTGGCGGACCTGGAGCGCGGCGATGTGGTGCTGGTGCCGGGCGAGAAGACCCTGTACCGGCGCGTGGACCTCAAGGGCGAGCGCTACATCGGCAGCGACCATGACGTGATCCGCGCCAGCAACCTGCCGATCGACCTGGGCGTGCCGGTCAAGATGGAAATCGTGCGCTTCGTGATCGTCGCGCTGGCGCTCCTGGCGCCGATCGCGCTGTGGTCGCGCTCGCACTGGCAGGGACTGCAGGCGCTGTCGCGGGTGGCCGACGAAATCGGGGCCGGCAAGCTGACCGCGCGCGCGCGCATGAAGCCGTCGGCCAGCATCTACCCGCTGGCCGAGCGCATCAACGACATGGCCGGGCGCATCCAGTCGCTGCTCGAATCGCAGCGCAACCTGCTGCACTCGGTATCGCACGAACTGCGCACGCCGATCGCGCGGCTCGAATTCGGCATGGAGCTGCTCGCCGCTCAGGCCGACGACCCGGCCCTGAAGAAGCGGGTGGCGGCGATGGAAGCCGACCTGGCCGAACTGAATTCACTGGTCAACGAACTGCTGGGCATGGCGCGGCTGGATAGCGTGCAGTCGCTGCAACTGGCCCCGTTCGCGGTCGCGCCGATGCTGCGCGAGTGCGTCGACGCGCTGCCGCCGTCCGCGCACAGCGTCGAATGCAGCGCGGACGACAGCCTGGGCAGCGTGGACGCGGACCGCCGCCTGCTCGCGCGCGCGGTCGGGAACCTGGTGCGCAACGCCCAAAAGTATGCCACGCGCCGTATCGCGCTGTCGGCCAGCCGGCCGGCCGCGGGCGGGCTCGAGATCGTGGTCGAGGACGACGGGCCGGGAATTCCGCCGGAGGAGCGCGAGCGGATTTTCGAACCGTTCTACCGGCTCGACCGCAGCCGCGACCGGGCCACCGGCGGCTTTGGGCTGGGCCTGTCGATCGCGCACAAGGCGGTGGCGCTGCACGGCGGCTCGCTGCGGGTGGAAGACGCGCTGCTGGGCGGCGCACGCTTCGTGGTGACGCTGCCGCCGGAGCGGGTGCTGTAGCGGGGTTTCGTAGGGTGGGCGGGTTTCCCGCCCACGCGTTCAGGGAACGCAGGCGCTGTCTGAACGCGTGGGCAGGATCTGCCCACCCTGCGGCGGTACGACAGGCATGGGCAGGCAAAAAAAATCCCGCGGCGGCGTCTGCCACAGCGGGACCACGATCGGTTCGGCCCGCTTACTTCTTGTCCGGTTTCGGCGGCGAGACGTGGGTCACCCCATACCACAGGTGCTCCCACCAGTGGTCGCGCGAATGCACCATCACCAGGCACTGGCGGTCGATCTCGCCCTTGAACAGCGGGTCCGGGCACTTGTTGGTCATGAGCGCGTAGCGCTGGTTTTCCGCGTTGACCAGGGCGATGCACAGCCAGACGACCGCGAACGCGAGCACCACCACCAGCGTCCACGCCAGCTGGTTCACGTTGCTGGTCTCAAACAGGTCCTCGTCGAGGGGCCGCGACCCGTCGTAGATCTTGAGGATTTCCCGTTCAGCGTCACTCATTTCGATTTCTGTACCTTTGCCACCAGTGCGTCAACCACCTGCAGCGTCGCCTGGAACAGCTGCGGCTCGCTCGAAGCCTGCACCGTGCTGCCCACCTGCGCGGGCGAGGTCACGTACTTGCCGTCCACAACGATCGTCGGCACGCTGTCGATCTTGTAGTTGTTGCTGACGATAGCGGGCAAGCGGCGCAGCATGGTCATCACGCCAAACGAATTCCAGGTTTCCATGAACTTGGCCTTGTCGATACCCGGCAGCTTGGTCGCCACGTCGAGGATCATCTGCTCGGTGAACCGCTCCGACCGCTGCTTCCTGACCATGTCGCCGATGACGTCCATGACCTTGGCTTGGTATTCCTCGCTCTTGCCCATCGCTTGCAGCGTCAGGAACAGATGCGCCTCGGGATCGCTGGCCCCCTGGTACGGCATGTGAATACGCTTGAAGATGATGTTGCCGTCCTGCTTTTTGACCCATTGCTCGAGGATAGGTTCCAGCGCATGGCAGTGTGGGCAGTGGTACATGAAGAACTCGATGACCTCGACCTTCTTGCCAGCAGTCTGCGCCGGTTGCGGCGTGGCCAGTACGGTGTATTCAGCACCCTGCTTCGGGTCGGTGGGCGAGGCAAAAGCAGTGGTGACGGCCAGGCTGGCGGCGACAAGGGCGAAACGCAAGGAGCGCATAAGTATCCTTATTGAAATGGTTAAGCGAACGAACGCGAGATTACCACTTTTTGGGTCGGCGGCAGCGGCCAAAGCCGGCTTTTTTACATTTGGTTGCGCCACTTAAGCCTGGTTTAAGGCCGGCGGCGACGCGCCTGGTCGAGCACCTCGCACAGCCGGGCCGCGCCATCGGCGGTGCGCGGGCCCGGGCGGGTCAGCAGCTCGCCATCGAGCGTGAACAGGTTGCCGCGCCGGACCGCGGTCAGCGCGCCGTACGGCTTCCACATGCCCACCCCGCGGTCGCCCGGCGCGTGCTCGTCGCCGGCGATGATCGCTTCCGGGTCCTGCGCCAGCACCGCTTCCACGCTCACCTCGGGCGCGATCACCGGCAACTTGCCGAATACATTGTGCCCGCCGCAGGTGCGGATCGCGTCGCTCACGATCTGCTGGTCGTTGAGGGTGTAGAGCGGCCGGTCCCAGACCTGGTAGAACACGCGCACCGGCGCGGCGCGGCCGTAGCGGCGGGCCAGCAGCGCGATTTTGGCGCGATAGTCGCGCGCCGCAGCCTGCGCCTTGTCGCCGGTGCCCAGCAGCGCGCCGAAGCGCTCGATGCTGGTGGCGACCTGCTCGAGCTTCTTCGGCTCGCTGTGAAAGACCGGGATGCCAAGCCGCGCCAGCTGCTCGATCTGGCGCGCGGTGTTGCCGCTCTCCCAGACGATGATGAGGTCGGGCTTGAGCGCGAGCACGCGCTCCAGGTCGATCTGGCTGTTAGATCCGACCGACGGGATCGACTTCGCCTCGGGCGGGTAATCGCTGTAGTTCATGGCGCCCACGATGCGCCCTCCCCCGCCGGCCGCGAACAGCAGCTCGGTCAGGTTGGGCGCCATCGAGATCACGCGCTGCGCCGGGCGCGCCAGCGTGACCCTGGCGCCGGTGTCGTCCACCACGCTCACTTGCGCGCGCGCGGCGCCGGCGGCCAGCAGCAGCGCCAGCAGGATCTTCTTCATGTGTTCCTCGCTTCGGGAATGAAAATGGTGCGTCCCTGGTGCGGCACCGCCACCACCGGATGGCCCAGGCAGGCGGTCAGGAGCTCGGGACGCATCACCTCGGCCACCGGGCCGGCGCGCCAGCGGCCGTCCTTGAGCAGCAGCAGCGCGTGGGTCGATCCGGCCCAGGCCTGGTTCAGGTCGTGGCCGACCTGGACCACGATCCGGTCCTGCTCGCGGCACAGCAGCGCCAGCAGATCGGTCACGCCGACCGCGTGCGCCAGGTCGAGCGCGCTGGTGGGTTCGTCGAGCAGCAGCAGCGGCGTGTCCTGCGCCAGCAGTGCCGCCAGCGCCACGCGCTGGCGCTCGCCGCCCGAGAGCGTGCGCACGTCGCGCTCGGCCAGGTGCGCCACGTCCAGCAGCGCCAGCGCGCGCCCGGCCGCGTCGATGTCTTCCGCGCTCTCCCAGTCACGTCCGCCCTGGTACGGGTGGCGCGCCACGAGCACGGTATCGATCACGCTGTAGGCGAACGCATCGCCGCGCGCCTGCGGCAGCCAGGCTCGCTCGCGCGCCAGTTCGCCCAGCTTCCACTCCGTCAGCGGCCGGCCGTTCAGGCGCACCTGCCCGCCGTCGGGCGCGCGCAGGCCCGCCAGCGCGCGCAGCAAGGTGCTTTTGCCGGCGCCGTTGGGGCCGATCACGGACCAGGCCTGGCCCGGTTGCGCGCGCCAGTTGAGGTTCTCCAGCAGCAGGCGGCCGCCGGCCTTGAGCGACAGGTTGACGGTCTCGATCATGGCCGGCGCAGGTGCAGCCGGTGCAGCTGCAGCAAAAAGACGGGGACGCCGATCAGCGAGGTGATGACCCCGACCGGCAACTGCTGCGGCGCGAGGACGGTGCGCGCCAGCGTGTCGGCGACGACAAGGAAGCTGCCGCCGGCCAGCGCGGCGGCCGGCAGCAGCAGCCGGTGGTCCGCGCCAAGCGCCAGCCGGCAGGCGTGCGGCACCACCAGGCCAACGAAGCCGATGCTGCCGCCGGTGGTCACGGCGCTGGCGGTGAGCATGCCCGAGCAGGCGAACAGGAAGCGCCGCAGCCCGCCCACGTCCACCCCGAGCGCGGCTGCGCCGTCGGCGTGCAGCGCCATCACGTTGAGCGCGCGCGCGCGGCGCTGCGCCAGCGCAAGCGCGCCGAAGAGCACCAGCCAGGGCAGCACGCGCCAGCTGGCGCCGCCCAGGTCGCCGATCATCCAGAACACCATGCCGCGCAGGCGCGATTCCGGCGCGATCGACAGCAGCAGCGTGACCAGCGCCATGCTGCCCGAGGCCAGCACCACGCCGGTGAGCAGCAGGATGCCGCTGTCGCCGGCCACGTCGCGCTGGGCCGCGCCGCCCAGGTCGCGCCGCGCGAGCGCGTACAGCAGCAGCGAGATGCCGGCCGCGCCGACAAGCGCGCCCAGGTCCACCGCCCACAGCGCCGCGCCGACGAACAGCGCGCCCAGGGCGCCGACCGCCGCCCCGCTGGAGATGCCGAGCACGTAGGGGTCGGCCAGGGGATTGCGCACCAGCGCCTGCATCATCACCCCGGCCAGCGACAGCGCGGCGCCGGTCGCGAACGCGCTGCTGGCGCGGCCCAGGCGCAGGTCGAGCAGGCTGGCGGCCATTCCCTCGACCTTGCCGGTGACCACGCCCAGCAGGGCCGCAGGCAGCTCGGACAGCGGCAGCGCGACCGAACCGGCGATGCCGGCCAGCGCCAGCGACGCGACCGCGCAGGCGGCCAGCAGCGCCAGCACCATGCGCTGGCGCCGCGCCCGTTCGGATGCACGCTGGGTGGGCATGACGACCTTAGAAGTCGTAACGCGCCGACAGCTTCAGCTGGCGGCCGTCGCTCGGGTAGATGCCGGACTGGCAGCCGAACGCATTGCTGTAGTACTTGCGGTCAGCCAGGTTGCTGCCTGCCAGCGCCAGTTCCCACGGACCGAGCTTGCGCGCGTAACGGGCGTCCAGCGTCGCGTAGGACGGGATGCGCGCGGCACAGCTGTTGGTGAAGTCGTTGCCAAAGCGCTGGCTCGACACCCACTGCGCACCCAGGTCCGCAGTTTGCCCGTCGCCCGGCACCCAGGCCAGGCGCGCCGAGATCACGTTGCGCGGCACCAGCACCATTTCACGGCCGTCGTTGGGGCCGTCGGTGAAGGTCGCGTTCACGTGCTGCAGGTGCGCGCTGGCGCGCCAGCCGGCCGCAATCACGGTTTGCGCATCGATCTCGACACCCTGGCGGCGGGTCGGGTCGAGGTTGGTGTTGGTACCCCAGCCGATGGTCGGGTCGAAGAAGATCTCGTTCTTCAGCTGGTGGCGGAACAGGCGCACGGCCAGTTCGTTGGCCGCGCTGCCGAAGGTCGCGCCCAGCTCCAGGTCATGCGAAGTCTGCGCCTTGAGCACGCTCGCGCTGGCGCGGTAGCTGTTCTCGTCCACGTTGGGCATGCGGTAGCTCTGCCCTGCCTTGGCATGCAGGCCCACGCCCGGCAGCACGCTGTAGCTGGCTTGCGCGTCCCATGCGTTCTGCGCCTGCGCGCTGCTCTCCTTGGCGCTGGACATGCCCAGCGGGTCCACGTAATCCTTGTCGAACACTTCGCGGCGCGCGCCCACGGCCAGGCGGCCGTTGTGCTGCGGATCCCAGCGGATCTCATCGCGCACGTAGATGGCCTTGGAGTCCTGGCTGGCGTCGGCCAGCGAAAAATCGGACGCGGTCTTGCGGTTCCAGCGGATCAGGTCCACGCCGGCGACCAGCTCGTTGCGCATGCCGGCCAGGTCGGACAGCTGGCGCACGCGCGGCGAAAACTGGGTCTGGCGGCTGTCGTACTTCACGCGCGAAAAGCCCGACACGCCGCCGTAGTTGTATTCATACGCGGCCTTGACGGTCTTCTCGCGGTGCGACAGTTCGGCGGCCAGCTCGGTGTCGCCGATGCGGTGCTCGGCGAACGCGGTCACGCGGTCGGTATCGAGCGAGCCGAAATCGTTGGGCGTGCCGCTTTGGCGCGGATCGGCCTTGAACTGGGCCTCGGTGAGCGAACCGGGCAGGCGCGACTCCTGGCGCGCGGACTCGACGCGCACGCCGAAGCGGCCGCCCTCATAGGCGTACTGCGCGCCGCCGGCGAAATTGGCCTGCGTGAAGCGGCTGTTGGCGCGGTAGTTGTCGGACTCCTGCTTGCCGGCGGCGCCGTCGAGCGTCAGCTTGCCCAGGCCCGCCGACAGGTTGACGCGCAGGTCATGCGCGTCGAACTGGCCGGCGGTCGCCGTGCCCGAGCCGTGCACGCCCTGGCGCGCGCCGGTCCGGGTGAAGACCTGGATCACGCCGCCGGTCGCGCCGTCGCCGTACAGCACGCTGCTGCCGCCGCGCGTGATCTCGATGCGCTCGACGCTGTCCACCGGGATCGTGGACAGCACCGCGCTGGCCAGTTCGTTCTCGGACAGGCGCACGCCATCGACCATCACCACCAGGTTCTCGCTGCTGTTGGCGCCAAAGCCGCGCAGGTCGAGCGCAAAGTCGGGCGAGCCGTCCAGGCTCTGGCGGCCATACACGCCGCCGATCTTGCGGATCGCTTCGTTGACGTTGCCCGCGCCGGCGCGGCGAATGTCCGCGGCGGTGATCACGGTGGCGCCGATCGGCGCGAGCGCCGGATCGCTGGCAAAGCGCGCGCCGGACACGAAGACCGAAGGCACGCCTTGTTCCTGCGCGAAGGCGCTGGCAGCATTGAGGCAAAGAGAGATGGCGCAGGCAAGCGCGAGCGGTTTGACAGCCGGTGCGGCGCACGGGGCAACACGAATACTCATAGCGATTTCAATGAAAAGAGATGCATCCTCTCTGCGTCCCCGCAGAGGCGGATTCAACGAAAGACGCGCGTGGCGCGCTTCCACCTGTCCTGGCCGGTATCCGGGCTCGCAAGTCAGACCGCCTCACCTTCCTATGCAAACGCACAGTGGTGTACGAGACGGCCAGTCGCCGGCGTGCGGCGACGCTTGTTTACCGTTGCGGGGGCAGCACACGTTGGCCGCCTGCGGGTGGCAGGGGCTTCGTGTTTCCCGTTTAACTGCACGCGTGGCCACGCGTGCGGGCACCAGAACAGCGAGATTATAAGCCTAACAAGGCACATGCCGTCGGCGGACGGCGGTTTTCCCCAACCAGGTCAAGTCATTGCCAGTTTGTTATCAATGCGGCTATAGTTGCCGGAATAAGAACAATGACCTGGACTGGAGGATGCATGAGGAGAAGCACACACCTGCCGCTGGCGGCCCTGCTGCTGGCGTCCGCCCTTGCGGCTGCGGCCGTGGTGCATGAAACGGGGACGCCGGCGCAGCCGGCCGGCGCGCCCCTTGACGCCATCGCGCTCGCCGCGCCGGGCGCTTCCTCGGTCGCGGCGCCCAGCGCGCCCAACGCCTGGGGCGGCCCGCGCACCGGGGCCGAGCCCACCCTGTCGGACCGGGTGGTGCGCTACGACATCGACGCCACCCTCGATCCCGAGCGCCACATCGTCGCGGGCAAGGAGAAGCTCACCTGGCGCAACCGCAGCCAGTCCGAGGTCAGGAGCGTGTACCTGCACCTGTACATGAACGCGTTCGAAGGCAGGAACAGCACGTTCTTCACCGAGATGCGCAACCTGGACACGGGCTTTCGCACCGACGTGCAGCCCAAGAAAGGCGAATGGGGCCACATTGCGCTGGACGCCGTGGCGCAGGGCGGCGCCAGGGTGGCGTGGCAGTTCGTCCATCCCGACAACGGCCCGGCCAGCGACCACACCGTGGTGCGGCTGGACCTGCCGCAGCCGGTGAAAGCCGGCGCTTCGACCACGCTGGACATCGACTTCACCACCCAGCTGCCGCGCGTGATTGCGCGCACCGGCTACTTCGGCAGCTTCCACCTGGTGGGCCAGTGGTTCCCGAAAATCGGCGTGCTGGAACTGCCGGGCGAACGCGGCGCCACCGCGCCCCGCTGGAACGTGCACGAGTTTCACCTGACCTCGGAGTTCTACGCCGACTTCGGCAGCTACGACGTGCGCATCACCGCGCCGAAGGAGTACGTGGTGGGCGCCACCGGCGAGCTGCAGGGCGCGCCCGTCGACAAGGACGGCATGCGCACCCACCGCTACGTGCAGGACGACGTGCACGACTTCGCCTGGACCGCCGACAAGCGCAGCGCCACGCCGCTGGAAGACAGCTGGACCGGCCCGGGCAGCCCCAGGGTCGCGATCAGGGTGCTCTACCCGCCCGAATACGCGGCCAGCGCGGCGCCGGCGCTGAAGGCGGCCAAGGACTCGCTCACCTATTTTTCGACCACGCTCGGCCCCTACCCGTACAAGACGCTGACCGTGGTGATCCCGCCGTATAACGCGACCGAGGCAGGCGGCATGGAATACCCGACCTTCTTCACCGCCGAGGGCTACGCCGGGGTCGAGCCGGACACTTTTGCCGCGGGCGCGCTCGACTTCGTGACCATCCACGAGTTCGGCCACGGCTACTTCTACGGCATCCTGGCCTCCAATGAGTTCGAGGAGCCGATGCTGGACGAAGGCCTGAACGAGTACTGGGACATGCGCATGGTGCGCGAGCGCGGCCAGGCGATGCACCTGACCACGCCGCTGCTCAAGGCGCTCGGCTTCGCCCCCAGGTTCAAGCCGTTCGACTACGAGCGCGGCATCGCGACGACCGCGGAGCCGGCCGACGCGCTGGGCCGCAACGCGTGGGACCGGCTGCATGGCATCGGGCCGGTCTACCATCGCACCGCGACCATGATGCGCGACCTGGAGGAGCGCATCGGCAAGCCGGCGCTCGAGCGCGCATTCAAGGAATACTACCGGCGCTGGAAGTTCCGCCACCCCAGCATCGCCGATCTGCGCGAGACGCTGGCCGAAGCAAGCGGCCAGCGCGAGGCCGTCGAGCAGGTATTCGCGCAGCAGGTGTACGGCGTGACCAAAATCGACGACCGCGTCACCAGCCTGGCAAGCGAAGAGGAATTGCCGCAGCCGGGGACGCGCAGCGTCGCCGGCAAATGGCTCGAATCGACCGGCCATGACGTGGACAAGCAGGTCGAGGACGAGCGCCGCGCGTGGAAAAAGTCGCACCCGGGCGCGAAGGAAGGGACAGGCCCGTTCCCGTTCCGTACCACCGTCACCGTGCGCAGGTACGCCGCCACCGTGCCGCAAACCCTGCTCGTCAAGTTCGCGGACGGCAGCAGCGAAACCGTGCAGTGGAACGCCGACGAGAAGTGGCACAGGTTCACGTGGGTCAAGCCGGCGAAGGCGGTATCGGCCGAACTCGATCCGCAGCGCCGCCACTACCTGGACGCCAGCAAGCTCGATGACAGCCGCACCACCAGGGCCGACGGCAGCGCATCGCGCCGCTGGAGCAGCGAGTTTGCGGCGCTTGTCCAATTCCTCCTTTCCCTGATCGCGACCGTATGATGAACACTGCCATCCAATCCGCTCCGACTGCCGCCGCGCCTGTGGCCGGCTACCGCGCCGCGACCGCCGTGCGCGCCGCGCGCTCTGCCCTGCAGTGGCGTTTGCTGGCGTGGTGGGCCGGCCTGCTGCTGGTGCCGGCCGCCGTGTCCACCCTGCCCGTGTGGCAGCTGCTCTCGGCTGCGCTCGACCACTCGGTGCACGCGTCCGAGCTCGCCGCCGGCCTCGACCTGACCGTGATCGAAGACCTGATGACGGCCAACTCGCGCGCCGGCACCGGCATCGGCAACGGCAACCTGCTGGCCCTGCTGCTCACGCTGCTGCTCTCGCCGCTGCTGTCGGGCATGGCGATGCACGCCGCGCGCGCACCGCAGCAGCCCGGCTTTGGCGCGCTGCTCGCGGGCGGGGTGCAGGAATACATGCGCCTGCTGCGCATGCTGGTGTGGGCCGTGGTGCCGCTCGCACTCATGGGCGGCCTGGCCGGCATCGCCTTCACCGCCGCAAAGAAATATGGCGAGAGCGCGATCCTGGAATCGTCGGCGAACCACGCGCAAATGACCGCGATCGCGGTGGCCGCGCTGCTGTTCGCGCTGGCCGATGCCAGCCTGGACGCCGGCCGCGCGGTGCTCGCCAGCGACCGGCGCCGCAGGTCGGCGGTCAAGGCATGGTGGCAGGGCTTGAAGCTGCTGCTGCGCCGCCCGCTGGCCACGCTCGGCAGCTACCTCGGCATCACCGTCGCGGGCCTGGCGCTGGCCGCGCTGCTGGCCATCGCGCGGCTGAACGTGCCGCCGCTGGGGATCGGCGGCTTCATCGGCGCCTTCGTGCTGACCCAGCTTGCGGTGGTGGCGATCGCATGGATGCGCTGCGCGCGCCTGTTCGCCATGCTCGAGCTGGTGCGCGACAAGCGCGGCTGAAAACGCGGCAGGGAAAAGCGGCGCGGCAGGTCTTGGGCTAAGATGAGGGTGCAACCAAAGGAGCCAAGCACATGACCACCCGCTTTCCCACCTATTTCGTGTCCCACGGCGGCGGCCCGTGGCCGTGGATGAAGGACCAGTTCGGCCACGCCTACGACAAGCTCGAGGCCTCGCTCGTGGACATCAAGCGCCAGGTCGGCGCGCGGCCGAAAGCCGTGCTGGTGGTGACCAGCCACTGGGAGGCGGCGGGCTATCTGGCCTCGTCCGGCGACGCGCCGGGCATGATCTACGACTACGGCGGCTTCCCGCCGCACACCTACCAGATCCGCTACCCGGCGCCGGGACAGCCGCAACTGGCCGAACGGGCGGCGGCGCTGCTGGCGGCCAGCGGCCTGACCAGCGGGGTCGATCCGCAGCGCGGCTTCGACCACGGCACCTTCTCGATGCTGTACCCGATTTATCCCGAGGCGGACATGCCGGTGGTGCAGGTGTCGATCCGCCACGGCTACGACCCGCTCGAACACATCCAGGCCGGGCGCGCGCTGGCGCCGCTCAGGGATGAGGGCGTGCTGATCATCGGCAGCGGGCTGTCGTTCCACAACCTGCGCCAGTTCGGGCCAAGCGGCCAGGCGGCGTCGCACGCGTTCGACGGCTGGCTGCGCCATGCGATGCTCGACTTGCCGCCGCAAGAGCGCAGCGCCGCGCTGCTGCACTGGAACGAGGCGCCGGGCGCGCGCGCGGCGCACCCGCGCGAGGATCACCTGATGCCGCTGATGGTGGCGCTCGGCGCGGCCGAGCAGGAGCCGGCGGCGCTGGTGTACCACGAAGATGACTTCTTCGGGAGCCTGGCGGTGTCGAGCTTCAGGTTTGGCGCGGCGACGGCGTAGGAACTGCCACCGGCCACGGCGCGTCCTTGCGCCCCCGCTCGCAAGCGCGGCTGCGCGCATTGCCCGTTATGGACACGCTCCGTCCTGCGCAGTAGCCGCCGCAGCCGGGGTGGCGCCCAGCTGCTGCATGATCGAGGCAAGATCGATCCACACGTTCTCGCGCCGGATCAGACCGCTTGGATCCATGTCGAACACGTGCAGCAGGCGAAAGCTCAAGCGGCGGCCGCTGCCGGGAATGCCGAACGGCGTTCCCGGCGCAGTCCCTTCCCACAGGCTCTCGTCGACGACAAAGTCCGGCCCGTAGTAGCGTCGCAGCGACGTCACCTTCTCGCCGGAAAGGTCAGCAAACAGCGCGTCGTAGAAACCGCGTGCCTGCGCCCTGCCATGCAGCGGACCGGTGGGCGAGCCCACCACGTCATGCTCGACCTCCGGGACCATCGTACTGAGCACGCCCTCGACGTCGTCCTCCGCCTCGAAGCGGAAATGGCGATCAATCATCCGATCGAACTGCTCCCTGGTAGTCTGTTCCATGGTGCTCCTCTCTTGACGTGAATGAAGTATAATGAGACTGTACTCTATTTATGAGACGCTTGTCTCATTATGAACTTATGAATTCGAATACGTCAAGTGGGGACAGTGTTCCCGCAGCGGCCGGGGAAGGCCGCGCCAATCAACGCCGGCGCACGCGGCGCGCGCTCATCGAGGCGGCGCTCGCGCTCTGCGAGGGCGGCCGCAAGCCCAGCTTCCCCGAAGTGGCCGAGCGCGCAATGGTGTCCCGTGCCACGGCTTATCGCTACTACTCTTCGGTGGAGGACCTGATCAGCGACGCGATGTTCGAACGGGCAGTGCCCGCGCTGGAAAGCTTCTGCAGTCCCGGGCAAGACGATCCGGCCGAGATGGCCGCCCGCGCGGCGCGCACCATGAACAAGCTGTTGCTCGACGATGAGGTGGGACTGCACGCGGTCGAGCGTTCGTTCATGTCCGCATGGTTGGACAACCCGCAGCAATCGCGCCCGCCACGGCCTGCGCGGCGAATGCAGTACATCGGTCCGATCGTCGATTCATTGAAGGGCGAGTTGACGCCGGCGGCGCGCCGCCGGCTGGCCCATGCGTTGGCCACGGTGATGGGAACGGAGGCGGCGCTGTCGCTACGCGATGTGGCCGGCGCCAGTGTCGATGAGGCGCTCGCGGCCTGTGGCTGGGCCGCGCAGGCCCTGGTACGGCAGGCGCTTGCCGAAGCCCGCGAGCGATCCGGCAAGCGCTAGCGAACATCCGCCACCGCGGGGATGCTGGTCAAGGCGCGGGCGCGCCGGGGCCAACGGCTATTCCTGCACCGACCCGCGCTTGCCGCGCGCCGCATCGGCCGCGCGCTGGGCCGCCTTTTCGGCCGCGATGCGCTCCTGCTCCGCCACCTCTTGCTGGTGGCGCGCCAGTGCCACGGCGCGGGTTTCCGGCGTCTCCAGGCTGATGCGCCCGAGCGCCCCGGTGCGGTAGTCCTGCAGCAGCGTGTGCGATGCCTTCTCGTAGTCGAACTCTCCGCCGCGCACGCGAAAACCGCGCCGCGCGGCCACGCCTTCGATCACGGCCACGTTGTCCATGCCCTCGGTCTTCAGGCCATAGCGCGCCGCCAGCAGCTGCGGATAGCGCGCCAGCAGCACCCCGGCCAGGAACTCGGCCACCTCTTCCTCGATCAGCGCGTTCGAGCCGATCGCGTGGCTGGCCGCCAGCATCAGGCCGTCGCTGGCCATCTCGATCTTCGGCCACAGCATGCCCGGCGTATCGACCAGCACGATGTTCTGCCCCAGGTAGAGCTTCTGCTGCGCTTTCGTCACGGCCGGTTCGTCGCCCACCTTGGCCACCCGCTTCTTGAGCAGCGCGTTCATCAGCGTCGATTTGCCGACGTTGGGGATCCCCATGATCATGATGCGCAGCGGCTTTTCGGCCGTGCCGCGGTGCGGGGCCAGCTTCTTGCACATGTCGGGGATGCGCGCGACGTCGGCCGGCTTCTTGGTCGTCATCGCGTACGCGGTCACGCCATCCTGGGCGTCGTAGAAAGCGCTCCACGCGGCGGTGACCACCGGGTCGGCCAGGTCGGCCTTGTTGAGCACCTTCAGGCAAGGCCGGCTGCGCTGCTTGCGCAGCTCCTCGACCATCGGGTTGCGGCTTGCTTCGGGCAGGCGCGCGTCGAGCACCTCGATCACCAGGTCGGTGCTGGCCATCTGCTCCTGCGCCTGCCTGCGCGCGGCGTTCATATGACCCGGAAACCATTGTATCGACATGCTGTGCTCTCGCTTCTTCGTTCAAACCGCTATTTTACGATGCCCGGACGGCCTCGTCGCCCCGGCATCGCCTTGCCCTGGTTGCTAAGGAGTAAGGTTTCTCCTTGATCTTGGGCAAAAACATCCTATGCTTAAAAGGCAAACTGGACTTACCGCCCGACCGGGTGCCTCGCCAAGGAGAGCAAAATGGAAATGTTCAGGAACATGGAAGTGGTGCTGATGCTCTGTTTCGGCCTCATTTGCGCGGCGGCGCTGGTGGTGCAGCCCCGCGGCGACGGCGAGGCGGCCCGGGCGCAGGCGGGCCTGGACGGCGCCCAGGTGCCCGTGGTGATCGTCACCGGCAAGCGGCTGTCGCCGGCACAAAAGGCTTCGCTCGACCGCTGACGACGGCGGCGCCGCGCGCGCACGCCGCGCGCACCCGGGAGCGGGCGCCCTGCCCGCCCCGTCAGTCCAGTTCGGCCAGCGCCTTCAGGTGCGCGACAACGCTGCGGCCCAGCGCCGACAGGTTGTAGCCGCCCTCCAGGCAGCTGACGATGCGCCCCTGCGCGTGCTCCTTTGCCACCTGCATCACCTGGCGCGTAATCCACGCATAGTCCGCCTCCACCAGCGCCATGCCGCCCATGTCGTCGTCGCGGTGCGCGTCAAAGCCCGCCGAGAAGAAGATCATTTGCGGACGGAACGCATGCAGCGCCGGCAGCCACTGCTCCTGCACCACCTTGCGCACCGCCTCGCCGGTGCTGCGCGCCGGCAACGGCACGTTGACGCAGGTGGGGGTGATCGGCTCGGGTTCGGTGTACGGATAGAACGGGTGCTCGAAAAAACTGGCCATCAGCACGCGTGGGTCGCCCTGGAAGGATTCGGCGGTGCCGTTGCCGTGGTGGACGTCGAAATCGACGATGGCCACCCGCTCCAGCCCCCGCACGTCGAGCGCGTGGCGCGCCGCGATGGCGACGTTGTTGAACAGGCAGAAGCCCATCGACGCGCCCGGCCGTGCGTGGTGGCCCGGCGGGCGCACCGAGCAGAAGGCGTTGGCGATCTCGCGATCGATCACCGCGTCGGTCGCCGCCACGGCCGCCCCGGCGGCACGCAGCGCGGCCTGGTAACTGTCGTGGCACAGCGCCGTGTCGGCGTCGATCGGGTAGTAGTTGCCGGGCGGCGGCGTGTGGTCGCGCACCATCGCGATGAGGTCATCGGTGTGGTTGCGGCGGATCGCCTCCAGGCTGGCCAGCGGCGCGCTGCGCTGCTCGAACAGGCCCTCCAGGCGCGCCAGGATGATCTGGTCGTCGATCGCCTGCAGGCGGCCCGGGCACTCCGGGTGCCAGTCTCCCATTTCGTGGCGCAGGCAGTCGGGGTGGCTGTAAATTGCTGTGCTCATCGTGTGGTGCCGCGCCCCGTGCTCATCCATGTGCACGGGAACAACGGTTCTCGCATAGAATCTGTCGGAACGGGCATGACAGAAAGGCTAAAAATATTGCTACCAGCAGTAATCTACCATGCCGCATCCTGCCCTGGCACATTGGCAGCAGCCCACTTTGGATCGACGGAACCGATACATGTTCAATAAATTGCATGCTTGTGCGACGCAAATCAGCCAGATCGTGGTAGGCAAGGACCAGCAGGTGCGGCTGGCACTGACCTGCCTGCTGGCGGGCGGCCACCTGCTGATTGAGGACCTGCCCGGCGTGGGCAAGACCACGCTGGCGCATGCGCTGGCGCTGTCGCTGGGCCTGAAGTTCAACCGCGTGCAGTTCACCAGCGACCTGCTGCCGGCCGACGTGGCCGGCATTTCGGTGTACGAGCGCGAAAAGAACGGCTTCGTGTTCCACCCGGGCCCGATCTTCACCCAGGTGCTGCTGGCCGACGAGATCAACCGCGCCACGCCCAAGACCCAGTCGGGCCTGCTGGAAGCGATGGAGGAGCGCCAGGTCACCGCCGACGGCGTCACGCGCGCGCTGCCCGAGCCGTTCTTCGTGATCGCCACCCAGAACCCGGCGCACCAGGTCGGCACCTTCCCGCTGCCCGAGTCGCAGCTGGACCGCTTTTTGATGTGCCTGTCGCTGGGCTACCCGGACGCGCAGGCCGAGCGTGCGCTCCTGATGGGCGAGGACCGCAGGAGCATGCTCAAGTCGATCGCGCCGGCGATGCACCCCGAGGAGCTGGCCGCGGCCCAGCAATCGCTGCGCGAGCTGCACACCTCCAGCAGCCTGATCGACTACGTTCAGGCGCTGGCGCAGGCATCGCGCCAGGGCGGCCTGTTCGCCGAAGGGCTGTCGCCGCGCGGCGCGATCGCGCTGCTGCAGGCCGGCCGCGCCTGGGCCGCGATGGAGGGCCGCGACCACGTGATCCCCGAGGACATCCAGGCCGTGCTGGTGCCGGTCTGCGCGCACCGCCTGCGGCCGCTCAAGTCGGCGCATGGCATGGCGCTGGCCAGCCGCGACCTGGTGCTGCAGCTGCAAAAGTCGGTGCCGGTGTAAAGCCCCCATGACGGCCGAAACCTGGCTACGCAAGAAGGCCGGCGCCTGGGCCGCGCGCACGACCAGCCGCGACGCCGGCGAAGTGTTCCTTGGCCAGCGCCGCGTGTACATCGTGCCCAGCGGCGCCGGCGTCGGCTTTGCCGCGCTGTTGCTGGTGCTGTTGATCGGCTCGATCAACTACAGCCTGGGCCTGGGCTTTGCGCTCACCTTCACCGCCGGCGCGTGCGCGCTGGTGGACATGATCTCCACCTGGCGCAACCTGGCGCACCTGCACCTGGCCGCCGGCCGCGCGCCCAGCGTGTTCGCGGGCGAGGAGGCGCAGTTCGAGCTGCTGCTGGTGAACCGCACCGGGCGCGAGCGCTACGCGATCGGCGTCGAATTTGACGGCAGCGGCACGGCCGCGCACATGGCCGACGTGCCGGCACGCGGCACCGCCCGTGTGACCCTGTCGATGCCAACCGAGCGGCGTGGCTGGCTGCGCTCGCCGCGGGTGCGGCTGTCCACCCGTTTTCCGCTCGGGCTGTTCCGCGCCTGGTGCTACTGGCAGCCGGAACTCAAGGCGCTGGTCTACCCTGCCCCGGAGGCCGTTGCGCCGCCGCTGCCGACCTCGGGCGCCGGACGCGGCGAAGGGCCGGGCCGCGGCGGCGAGGACGACTTCGCCGGCGTGCGCAGCTACCAGGCCGGCGACCCGCTGCGGCGCCTGGCCTGGCGCCAGATCGCGCGGCTCGACCAGGAACTGGGCGGGCAGCTCGCCACCAAGCATTTCGAGGGTGGCGCGGCCGAACAGCTGGTGATCGACTTTGCGCTGCTGGCGCCCCAGCTCGACCTGGAACTGCGCCTGTCGCGCATGGCGCGCTGGGTGCTGGATGCCGAACAGCGCGCCCTGCCCTACGCGTTTCACCTGGGCGCCGAGCAGTTCGACGCGGCGCTCGGCGCGGCCCACCAGGCGGCCTGCCTGCACGCGCTGGCGCTGTTCGGGGGCGGGCGATGAAGCTGCCGACGCTGGCGACGCCGCTCCCGCGCGACAAGGCCGACACGCTGCTGCTCCTGCTCTCGGCCGTGCTGGTGCTGGCGCCGCACACGCTGCACCTGCCGCTGTGGGTCACGCTGCTGTGCGCAGCCACGCTGGCCTGGCGTGCCGCGATCACGCTGCAGGGGCGGCGCATGCCGTCCTCGCTGCTGTTGCTGCCAGTGGCGGCGCTGGCGATGGCCGGCGTCATGCACAGCTACCACACGCTGCTCGGGCGCGACGCCGGGGTCGCCATGCTGGTGCTGCTGGTCGCGTTCAAGACGCTCGAGATGCACGCCCGGCGCGACCTGTACGTGGTGGTGTTCCTGTGCTTTTTCCTGGTGCTGACGAACTTCTTTTATTCGCAGGCGATCGGCACCGCGCTGATGATGATCGCGTCGGTGGTGGCGCTGCTGACCACCCAGCTGTCGTTCCAGTTCACCGGCAAGGTGCCGCCGCTGTCGGCGCGGCTGCTGATGGGCGGGCGCATGCTGGGCCTGGCCGCGCCGCTTGCGCTCTTGCTGTTCGTGCTGTTCCCGCGCGTGCAGGGGCCGCTATGGGGCATGCCGGGCGATGGCCATGCCAGCGGCCACGGCGGCCTGTCGGACCGCATGGCGCCGGGCCAGATCTCGCACCTGGCGCAGTCCGAGGACACGGCCTTCCGCGTCAAATTCGACGGTCCCGTGCCGGACCAGACGCAGCTTTACTGGCGCGGCCCGGTGCTGGGCGACTTCGACGGCCAGGTCTGGACCCGGGTGCGGTCGCGGCCGGCGCCGGCGCGCTCGCTCGCGCTATCGGTGCGCGGGCGGCCGGTGCGCTACCAGGTCACGCTCGAGCCCTCCAGCGCGCGCTGGCTGTTCGCGCTCGAGATGCCGGATCGCGTGCCCCCGCTCGATGGCAACCTCGCCTTCGTCAGCGCCGAATTCGAGCTGACCGCCGCCTACCCGCTCGAGCAGCGGGTGCGCTACGAGCTGTCCTCGTTCACTCAGTACAGCCTGCAGGCGGGCGAACAGGCCGGCAGGGACGGCGAGTGGCTGCTGCTGCCCTACGGGACCAACCCGCGCGCGCTGGCCGAAGGACAGGCGCTGCGCGCCGAACCCGATCCGCAACAGCGCGTGGCGACGGTGCTGCGCCGCTTTGCGCGCCAAAACTTCGTGTACACGCTCGACCCGCCGCGGCTGGGCGCCGACTCGATCGACGAATTCCTGTACCAGACCCGCGCCGGCTTTTGCGAGCACTACGCCGGCGCGTTCGTGTTCCTGATGCGCGCGGCGGGCGTGCCGGCGCGCGTGGTGACCGGCTACCAGGGCGGCGAGATGAACCCGATCGACGGCTACCTGACGGTGCGCCAGTCCGACGCGCACGCGTGGGCCGAGGTATGGCTGGCCGGGCGCGGCTGGGTGCGCGTGGACCCGACCGCGGCGGTGGCGCCGGAGCGCGTGCGCCGCAGCCTGGCACGGGCGCTGCCGCCGCCGCCCCCGTTCGGGATCGAGGGCCTGGGCCGCCTGATGCAGCTGGACGCCGGCGGCAGCAGCTGGCTGGCGCAGCTGCGCTACGCGGTGAGCGCGGTGAACAACGGCTGGAACCAGTGGGTGCTCAACTACACGCCCGAACGCCAGCGCAGCCTGCTGCAAAACCTGCAATCGGGCCTGCTCGACTGGCGCACTGCTGGCGCGTTCGCGCTCGTGTGCGCGGCGCTGTTTTTCGGCGGGCTGTGGCGCCGGCGCCGCCGCCAGGACCCGGTCGATGCGCTATACTCGGCGCTGTGCAAGCGGCTCGGCCAGCTGGGCCTTGCGCGCGCGATCGACGAAGGCCCGAGCGCCTTTGCCGAGCGCGTGGCCGCCTCCAGCCTGGCGCCCCGCTACCGGGCCGCCGCCGGCGAATTTTTGCGCCGCTACAGCATCTTCCGCTACGGCCGCCATGCGGCCGACGCCAACCTCGTCCCGACACTCAAACGCCTACTCTCGCAGCTCAGATGAAACCGAACGTCCCGCTTTGCCTCGCCCTGCTCGCCCTGGTGGCTGCCAACGCGGGGGCGGTGGCAAAGGACAGCCGCGCGCACCCGCGCGCCAGCGCACAGCACGCCCGCCACGCCAAGCCCGCCCCCGCGATCAGGAAGCCCGCCATCGACTACGAGGGCGAACAGGTCAATTTCAGCGACTGGCAAGCGGTGCGCGAGTTCGAGGACGAGATGGTGGCACGGCACGGATTCGAGCGCGCCAGCCTGGACGCCCTGGTGCGCCAGATGCGCTATGTCGAATCGGCCGTCACCCTGATCAAGCCGGCGCCGCCGGGCAAGCCGAAGAACTGGCACGCCTACCGCGAGCGCTTCATCGAGCCGATCCGCATCAACGCCGGGGTGCGCTTCTGGGACGAGAACGCCGACACGCTGGCGCGCGCCCAGGCCCAATACGGCGTGCCGGCCGAGATCCTGGTGGGCCTGTTGGGCATCGAAACCCTGTATGGCCGCGACACCGGGCGCTTTCGCGTGCTCGATGCGCTTGCCACGCTCGCCTTTGCCTATCCCGAGGCGCCCAACCGGGTCGAGCGCATGGCGTTCTTCCGCAGCGAGCTCGAAAACACGCTGCTGTTCGCGCGCGAGGCCGGGATCGACCCGCTGTCGCTGTCCGGCTCGTTCGCGGGGGCGGTGGGGATGCCCCAGTTCATGCCCGGCAATATCCTGAAGTACGGCGTGGACTTCGACGGCGACGGCCGCATCGACCTGCGCGGCTCGGCGGCCGATGCGATCGGCAGCGTGGCCAACTACCTCGCCCGCCACGGCTGGGACCGCAACGCGGGCGGTCCGCCGGCGATCCCGGCCGAGGTCTCGCCGAGCCGCGCGTGGGAGTCCATGCTCGGTGGCCCGCTGGCGGCGCGCTACAAGCCTTCCGAGCTGGCCGCAGCCGGCGTCAGCATGCAGCTTGCATTACCCGATGACCGACTGTATGGCCTCGTGGACCTGCAGAACGGCGCCGAGCCGACCGAGTACTGGGTGGCCAACGATAACTTCTTTGCTATCACAAACTACAATCGGAGTTTCTTCTACGCCATGTCCGTGATCGAGCTGGGACGTGCCGTAAGGGTTGCCAGAGGTACATAACCGTTGCCGATGCGGAAAGATTTGTAATGATTTGTAACTACAATGTTTCCTGCATAACTCAAAACTCTGGCTTCGCGACACGGATACTACCGGGGAGTACCCTTCCAATGGCCTGAGCATTCTCTAGTGAAATTTCCCTCGCGCCTGAATACTCCCGCCTTTGTTGCCTCTAATGAATTAACTTTTTGAAACGTGCGGCGGTTTCAACGGGATTGCCATACACTTTCATTTACAAAAAAAACAATTATTTTTTCGGTGACTTTGTGAGAGAATTGCATTGCGGCCATTGTTGCGCTAAGACAACGAGACGAGACGATGCTTCATTTTTTTCAACAGTAATCGGACGTTGAAAACCGGAAATTAGTTGTACAATTGAATAGAACTCTTTCAAAAGTGTTACCGGAAGTCGAAACGCCGCCAGCGAGTTCCGCAACCCCAAAATAGGAATGAACGAATCATGACAAACCAAGTCGGCATTGATATGAATAGCGATTCCGAGTCGGATGAGCTGCTGCAGTACAACCCCAACCGCCTGCTGGACACGCTGATCGAGAACCTGCGCCTGAAAAACGACGCTGCCCTGTCGCGCGCGCTGGAAGTGGCACCGCCGGTGATTTCGAAGATCCGCCACCACCGCCTGCCGGTCGGCGCATCGCTGCTGATCCGCATGCACGAAGTCAGCGACCTGTCGATCCGCGACCTGCGCTACCTGATGGGCGACCGCCGCGCCAAGTTCCGCATCAGCGACAAGCAGTTCAAGCCGAAGGAAGGCGCCAAGCCGGCCAGCGGCAACGACGAGCAGGTTTGATCGCCGTGCGCGCCGCCCGGCGCCGCATGACGCGGCGCCATGCGGTGCAATGGCGTTAAGACATCCCGGCCGCCGGCCAGGATGATGATGGTTTAGGCAGGAAACACGCCGGTGGACAGATACCGGTCCCCGCGATCGCAGACGACGAACACGATCGTCGCGTTCTCCACGGTATGGGCGACCCGCAGTGCGACTTCGCACGCGCCCGCGGCCGAGATGCCGCAGAAAATCCCCTCTTCGGCCGCCAGGCGGCGCGCCATGTGCTCGGCGGCAGCCTGGCTGACGTTTTCCATTTGGTCCACACGCGACTTATCGAAAATCCTGGGCAGGTAGGCTTCCGGCCACTTGCGGATGCCCGGAATCGACGATCCCTCTTCCGGCTGGGCGCCAATGATGCGCACCGCCTCGCTTTTCTCCTTCAGGAACTGCGACACGCCCATGATGGTGCCGGTGGTGCCCATGGCGGACACGAAGTGCGTGATGCGCCCGCCGGTATCGCGCCAGATTTCGGGGCCGGTGGTCTCGTAGTGGGCGCGCGGGTTGTCGAAGTTGGAGAACTGGTCGAGGATGACGCCCTGGCCGTCGCGCTGCATCTGCTCGGCCATGTCGCGCGCGTATTCCATGCCGCCGGTCTTGGGCGTGAGGATGATCTGCGCGCCGTACGCGGCCATGCTCTGGCGGCGCTCAACCGACAGGTTGTCGGGCATCAGCAGGATCATCTTGTAGCCGCGGATCGCCGCTGCCATGGCCAGCGCGATGCCGGTATTGCCGCTGGTCGCCTCGATCAGGGTGTCGCCCGGCTTGATCTGGCCGCGCTCCTCGGCGCCCCTGAGCATCGAGATCGCGGCGCGGTCCTTCACCGAGCCGGCCGGATTGTTGCCCTCCAGCTTGCCTAGGATGACGTTGTTGCGCGCGGCGATCTCGGCGCCGGGCAGGCGCACCAGTTGCACCAGCGGGGTATTGCCGATCGTGTCTTCGATGGTCTTGTATGCCATTGCTTGCTCTCTTTGCGTGTCTTGCGGGGTCTGCAAGAAGCCATTCTAATCCGAGACGCAAGATGGCGTATGAGAGGGGTCACGGCCGGCATGGATATACGCGGCCGTTTCGTAGGGTGGGCAGATTTCTGCCCACGCGTTCAACGCCCGGTTGAGCAGACGCAGCGGCGACATACGCCACGCTTGAAACGCGTGGGCAGGAAACCTGCCCACCCTACGGATGCCGATTACCGCTTCGGCATCGGGTAGGTCGCCGGCGACACGTTGCCGTCCTTGTCCACCGCCTGCACGCCGAAGAAGTAGTTGTCCTTCGACAGCTTCAGGCTGGCCTCGGTGACGTTGCCGACGAACTTGGCGCCCTGCCAGAACGGCGCGGTGGTTTCGCGCCACACGATGCGGTAGCCGGCCAGGTCCGGTTCCTTGTTCGGCTCCCACACCAGGGTGGTGTCGTTTTCCAGCTTGTCGGTGCGCGCGCCGACCTTCTGCGGCACGGCCGGGGCCAGCGCCAGCGAGGCCAGCGTGGCCGCGTTCACCTTGGCCACCTTGGCGATGTAGTTATAGTCGTTGAACTCCGGCAGGTCGCCATACACCTTGCCGTTCACGGTGCGCAGGTCCTGGTGCTGGTGGTCGAAATTCTCGTTCGGCTCGGTGAAGCGCACGGCCGCATAGCCATTCGACAGGAACGGGCTGTGGTCGCCGCCGCGCAGGTAGCGGTCGGTGCGGTAGATGACGTTGACCTTGAAGCCCTTCACGTAACGCTCGCCCTGCTCCTTGATGTGGCGCGCGAGCTGGCGGCTGATGGTGTCGTTCTCGCCGCCGGTGGACACCAGCGTGCGCATCGCGTCGCTCATCTCCTTGGCCGGCGGCACCCCCTGTGCGAACAGGCGCACCTGGGTGTCGTCCTTGCGGCCGTCGTCGGCGTGCGAGCTGCCGATGATGTCGTTGTCCAGCATGCCGGCGATGTTCCAGCCGTTCTTCTTCGCTTCCGACGCGTAGTGGTTCGCACCCAGGAGGCCCTGCTCTTCGCCGGCGACCGCCATGAACACCAGGGTCGCGTCGAAGTTGTGCTTGGCCATCACGCAGGCCATCTCCATCACCGCCGCGGTGCCGGATGCGTCGTCGTTGGCGCCCGGTGCGTCGTCGGTGAAGTTCATCACGTCGGTCACGCGCGAATCGTAGTGACCGCTCACCACATACATGCGTTCCTTCGATTCGGCTTGCACGCCCGGCAGCGTCGCGACCACGTTGACCAGCTCGGTCGGGCGCGAAATGCGCGGGCCGCCCTGGTCCATGTAGCTGTCGAACGCGACCTGCATGCGGGTGCCGGCGCCGCAGCGCTCCAGCTCGCTCTTGATCCAGCGGCGCGCAGCGCCGATGCCGCGCGTGTCCGAGGTGGTGTCGGACATCGTGTGGCGGGTGCCGAAGCTGACCAGCTTGCGCACGTACGCCTCGATGCGCTTGGGCGAGATCTCGGAGACGATTTTGTCGATGTCGGCCTGGTGGCGGGTGACGTCGGGCGCTTTGGCGTCGGCAGCGAATGCCGAACCGGCAGCGGCGGCGATCAGGCCGGCCAGCAGGGTCCTGGAAAGGCGGGCGTGGGGCATGAGTATCCTTGTTATCGTTGCGCTTCAATCAAGCCGCAATATCTTCTCATGCAACATGGCAACCCGGATGTCATTACACGCAAAAAAACATATGCATGAATGACAAGATGGTGGGCCGCGGGATCAGGTGGCGGCCCGGGTGCTGCGGAAAAAAGACGCGTCCGGCGCAGGGCCGGACGGCAGGCGGGGGCCAAGCGGCCGCCACGCGGTCTTACATGGCGGCCTTGGCGTCGGCCGGCTTCTTGGCTTCAGGCTTGGCGGGCTTGGCGGCCTTCTCGGTTTTCTCGGTCTTGGCGGTCTTGGTCTCGGTGGTCATCGGCGCACCCTCTTTCGACTTGCCGTTCACCTGCAGCCCGGCGGCGGACAGCTTGGCGGCGTTCTTGTCGCCCACGCCCTTCACGCGCTTCTGGAAATCGGCCCAGTCCTTGAACTCGCCGCCCTTGGTGCGTTCGTCGATGATCTTCTTCGACATTGCCGGGCCCACGCCCTTGACCGAATCCAGCGCGGCGGCATCGGCCTTGTTGACGTCAACCTGGGCAAAAGCGAAGCTCATCGTCGCGACCAGCGTTGCGACTGCCAGCATCAGTTTCTTGATCATTGATTGTCTCCCTGTCGGTAGCGGGACGGCGGGTGCCGGTCCACCGGTACTTAACGAGGCGGACGCGAGCGGCGTTGACAGGGGTTCGCTTGAGCGGGCTCAAGCGATGCCGGGCGGACAGAAGAGTTGCCGAAGAGCAGTGCCAACGCAAAAAACGCCAACACCATCAGCACGTCGTCCCCGCGAAGGCGGGGACCCATGGACAAGTTAAGCAGTGGAAACTTTTGCAGCGGATCTGCACACTCAGCATGGGTCCCCGCCTTCGCGGGGACGACGGTTCAACTGGTGACTAAGAAAGAACCTGCTGCAACTGATTTCGCAGCTCAGCCAAACAACTCCTCGCGCGTGACCGTCGCCGTACCCAGCTTGCCGACCACGATGCCGCCAGCCCGGTTGGCGGTAGCCAGCGCCTCGGCCATCGGCGCGCCGGCGCCCAGCATCACGGCCATGGTCGCGATCACGGTGTCGCCCGCGCCGGACACGTCGTACACCTCGCGCGCGTTGGCGTGCACGTGCAGGATCTCGTCGGCCGTGTACAGGCTCATGCCCTCTTCCGAGCGCGTCAGGAGCAGCGCCTTGAGCCCCAGCTCCTCGCGCAGCGCCTGCGCCTTGGCCGCGAGCTGCTCCTCGCTCTTCCAGCTGCCCACCACGCGCCGCAGCTCGGCCTTGTTGGGCGTGACCAGCGTGGCGCCGGCGTAGGGCGTGAAGTCCTCGCCCTTCGGGTCGACCATCACGATCTTGCCGGCCGCATTGGCCTCCTGGATCATCTCGGCCACGTTCACCAGGCTGCCCTTGCCGTAGTCGGAGAAGATCACCACGTCGCATTGCGGCAGCAGCGCGCGGAACTGCGTCAGCTTGGACTTGAGCACCGTATCGCTGGGCGCGTCCTCGAAGTCGATGCGCACCATCTGCTGCTGGCGCCCGATCACGCGCAGCTTGATGATCGTGGAGTTCCCGGCGTCGCGCTGCAGGTAGCTGTGGATCGACGACTCGGCCAGCAGGCGCTCGACCTGCTCGCCCGCTTCGTCGGCGCCCACCACGCCCAACAGGCCGCAGTTGGCGCCCAGCGCGGCCGCGTTGCGCGCCACGTTGGCGGCCCCGCCCAGGCGCTCTTCGCGTTTTTCGATGCGCACCACCGGCACCGGCGCCTCGGGCGAAATGCGCGAGACGTCGCCGAACCAGTAACGGTCGAGCATGACGTCGCCCACCACCAGCACGCGCACGTCGGACAGCTGTGGCGCGCTGGCCTGCCGGTAGGCGTCGGTATCGAGCAGGCGGCTTGGGATCACGGTCGTCATTTGCGGGTCAGGATGGAACGGCCGATGCCGTGGTATTCGATGCCCTGCTCGGTCATCAGGCGCGGGTCGAACAGGTTGCGCCCGTCGATGATCACCGGCTGCACGAGGCGCGTCTTGATCTCTTCGAAGTCCGGGCTGCGGAACGCCTTCCACTCGGTGACGATCACCAGTGCCTGGGCGCCGTCCAGCGCATCCATCGGCGCATCGACGAAGCGGATGCGCGACAGCTTCTCCGGCGCCAGGTCCAGCGCCAGCACCCGCTTCGCTTCCGGCATGGCCACCGGGTCGTACACGGACACGGTGGCGCCACGCTCGACCAGCTCGGCCAGCAGCACGCGCGAGGGCGCCTCGCGCATGTCGTCGGTGTTCGGCTTGAACGCCAGGCCCCACACCGCGAAGTGCTTGCCCGCCAGGTCGGCGCCGAAGCGCGTCACCACCTTCTCGCCCAGCACGCGCTTCTGGCGGTCGTTGACCGCTTCCACCGCGCGCAGGATCAGGAGCTCACGGTCGTACTGGCGCGCGGTGCGCTCCAGCGCCTGCACGTCCTTGGGGAAGCACGAGCCGCCGTAGCCGGCGCCGGCGTACAGGAAGCTGTAGCCGATGCGCGGGTCCGAGCCGATGCCCTGGCGTACCGCCTCGATGTCCGCGCCCACCTGGTCGGCCAGGTTGGCCAGCTCGTTCATGAACGAGATGCGGGTCGCCAGCATGGCGTTGGCCGCGTACTTGGTGAATTCGGCCGAGCGCACGTCCATCCAGTAGGTGCGCTCGTGATTGCGGTTGAACGGCGCGTACAGCAGCTTCATCATGTCGCGCGCGCGCAGGCCGGCGTGGGTGTCGTCGTGGCCGATCACGATGCGGTCCGGGCGCATGAAGTCCTCGACCGCCGCGCCCTCTTTGAGGAATTCGGGATTGGAGACCACCGAGAACTCGGTGTTGTCGCCGCGCGCGGCCAGCTCTTCGCGCACCGCGGCGGCCACGCGGTCGGCAGTGCCCACCGGGACCGTGGACTTGTCCACGATGACCTTGAAGCCGGTCATGTGGCGGCCGATGTTGCGCGCGGCGGCCAGCACGTACTGCAGGTCGGCCGAGCCGTCTTCGTCGGGCGGCGTGCCCACGGCGATGAACTGCAGCACCCCGTGCGCCACGCTCGCGGCCACGTCGGTGGAGAAGCGGATACGGCCGGCGGCGCGGTTGCGGGCCACGATTTCTTCCAGGCCCGGCTCATGGATCGGGATGCCCCCGCTGTTGAGCAGGTCGATTTTCTTCTGGTCGACGTCCAGGCAAAATACGTCGTTGCCCAGTTCGGCGAGGCAGGCGCCGGTGACCAGGCCCACATAGCCTGTGCCGATGATGGTGATCTTCATTGTTTAGTTCATGACGTTGAGTTCTTCGGTGCGACGCGGCGGGTAGGTTTCCCACCGGTTGCAGCCCGGGCACTGCCAGTAGAACTGGCGCGCCTTGAAACCGCAGTGGCTGCACTGGTAGCGTGCCAGCTTCTGCGTGTAGCCGTGGACGAGGTTCTTGACCATCGACAGCTCTTCCCAGACGTGCGCCGGTGCGTCCATCAGGCGCGCTTCGAGCAGCTTGTCCAGGCCGAGCAAGGTCGGATTGCGACGTAGTTCCTCGACCACAAGTTCTTTGGCAGCTTCCACGCCGTCCAGTTCAATCACGGCCTTGAAAACGACCTCGACCAGATCAATGGATGACGCTTCGGCCAGGTAGGAGCGCAGCAGGTTGACCCCTTCCTGCGCCCGGCCGACCTTGCGGTAGCCGTCCATCAGGCGCGCGGCGACCAGCGCCACGTGCGGCACGCTCTGCTGCTCCACCCGGCGCCAGGCCTTGAGCGCGGCTTCCACATCGCCGTCGGCCAGCAGCGCGTCGCCGTACAGGATCATCGCGCGCACGCTCTTGCGGTCCGAATGCAGGGCTTTCTCGAGCAGCGCCACCGCTTCCTTGGTGTCCATGTGCACCAATGCGTCCTGGGCCAGCTCGCAATAGAACTGGGCAATTTCGCGGTGCATGGCGCCGGCGCCGGATTCCTGCAGGCCCACCGCCGCCTCGATCGCGCGGCGCCACTCCTTTTCGCGCTGGAAGATTTCCAGCAGCGCACGGCGCGCCTGCACGGCATACTGCGTGTCCACCAGCAGGTTGAAGGTTTCCTCGGCGCGGTCGAGCAAGCCGGCCTTCAGGTAGTCCATGCCCAGCTCGTACTGGGCGTGCACCTGCTGCTCGAGCGGCAGGTCGGGACGCGACAGCAGGTTCTGGTGCACGCGGATGGCGCGCTCGGTCTCGCCGCGGCGGCGGAACAGGTTGCCCAGCGCAAAGTGCATGTCGGCCGTTTCCGGGTCGAGCTTGACGATTTCGATAAAGGCGTCGATCGCCTTGTCAGGCTGCTCGTTGAGCAGGAAATTCAAGCCCTTGAAGTACCCGCGCGGCAGGCTGCGCGATTCGGACACCAGTTGTTTGATATCGACCCGGGCCGCGATCCAGCCGAGGGCGAAAAAGACGGGGATGCCGAGCAGCCACCAGATTTCAAATTCCATGCGTTTGTGTTCTTGTGTTTGTGGCGTGTCAGCGCGTGTTCACGGCATCCGGCTGCGGCTGGCTGCTGGCGGTGCCGGCGGCGCTTTGCAGGGCCTGGATGGTGTTCTTGTGCTGCGAGGTCTGGCGGCGCTGGCGGAACACGGTGGGCGTGAGCGCCAGGATGCCCAGCGCGGCGCCGGCCACGAAGAAGGCCAGCAGCATCAGCACCAGCGGGCCGCGCAGCTCGTAATTCAGGAAAAAGTGGAGATCGACTTCCTGCGTGTTCTTCAGGGCGAACCCGAAAAACAGGACGAACAGGATAAATCCAATGATCGTGGTGACAAGTTTCATCAACGGGTCCTGTCGGGTGGTTCAGCAAACATGGCAGTGTCGCATATCTGAGACGATATATCAAAAATGGGGCGCGTCAGGGGCCCCACCCCCGTCGTCCCGGCGAAAGCCGGGACCCATCCCGAGCGTCCGAAGCCGACCAACTCGGCGAAGCCGCACCGCAAGCAACGTCGTCCCCGCGGATGCGGGGCCCATAGACCGCATCCGGTAGCCACGCCGCGTGCAAGCCGGCTCAGCATGGGTCCCGGCCTGCGCCGGGACGACGGTTTTCGGGCTAACGAAGAATATCTTGGGCCAACAATAAAAAAACGGCATCCTGGGATGCCGTTTTCGGTCTGCGCGCGGCAGACGACTCAGTCTTCGATGATCGGTTGCCCGACCATCGCGTCCACCCGCTCACGCAACTGCTTGCCCGGCTTGAAGTGGGGCACCCGTTTTTCGGGCACCATCACCTTGTCGCCGGACTTGGGGTTGCGTCCGATGCGCGGCGGCCGGCTGTTCAGCGCAAAGCTGCCGAAACCGCGGATCTCGATGCGCTGGCCGGTAGCTAGCGCGTTGGTCATCGCATCGAGGATGGTCTTGACAGCAAACTCCGCATCCTTCGCCACCAGCTGCGAATATCTCTCAGCCAGGCGGGCAATCAGCTCGGACTTGGTCATCTGTTCGCCTTAAGGCAAATTAGCCCTTGTTTTCCATCTTGGCTTTCAGCAGCGCGCCCAGGCTGGTGGTGCCCGATGCGGCGCTGGTGTCAGCAGCCAGCTTCTGCATGGCTTCCTGGGTGTCGGCGCTGTCCTTGGCCTTGATCGACAGCTGGATGCTGCGCGATTTGCGGTCCACGTTGATGATCATCGCTTCGACCTTGTCGCCCACTTTCAGGTGGGTGCCGGCATCTTCCACGCGGTCGCGCGAGATTTCCGACGCACGCAGGTAGCCTTCGACTTCGTCGTTCAGCGCGATCACGGCGCCTTTCGGCTCAACCGCTTTGACCGTGCCGGTGACCAGCGAACCCTTGTCGTTCAGGGCAGCGAAGTTGTTGAACGGGTCGCCTTCGAGCTGCTTGACGCCCAGCGAGACACGCTCGCGCTCGACGTCGATGGCCAGCACGACAGCTTCCAGCTCGTCGCCCTTCTTGAACTTGCGCACGGCTTCTTCGCCCGGCTCGGTCCACGACAGGTCCGACAGGTGCACCAGGCCGTCGATGTTGCCCGGCAGGCCGATGAACACGCCGAAGTCGGTGATCGACTTGATCAGGCCCTTGACCTTGTCGCCCTTCTTGTGGGTCATGCCGAACTCGTCCCACGGATTCGGTTTGCACTGCTTCATGCCCAGCGAGATGCGACGACGCTCTTCGTCGATTTCCAGGACCATGACTTCGACTTCGTCGCCCAGCTGCACGACTTTGTTCGGGGCCACGTTCTTGTTGGTCCAGTCCATCTCGGACACGTGCACCAGGCCTTCGATGCCCTGCTCCACTTCCACGAACGCACCGTAGTCGGTCAGGTTGGTGACCTTGCCGAACAGGCGGGTGCCTTGCGGGTAGCGACGCGACAGGCCGGTCCACGGATCGTCGCCCAGTTGCTTGACGCCCAGCGAGACGCGGTTCTTTTCCTGATCGTACTTGAGGACCTTGGCGGTGATCTCCTGGCCAACCGAGAGAACCTCGGACGGGTGACGCACACGGCGCCATGCCAGGTCGGTGATGTGCAGCAGGCCGTCGATGCCGCCCAGGTCAACGAACGCACCGTAGTCGGTGATGTTCTTGACGACGCCGGTGACGACGGTGCCTTCCTTCAGGGTTTCCATCAGCTTGGCGCGCTCTTCGCCCATCGAGGCTTCGATCACGGCGCGGCGCGACAGCACCACGTTGTTGCGCTTGCGGTCCAGCTTGATGACCTTGAATTCCAGGGTCTTGCCCTCGAACGGGGTGGTGTCCTTGACCGGACGGGTGTCAACCAGCGAACCCGGCAGGAATGCGCGGATGCCGTTGGTCAGGACGGTCAGGCCGCCTTTGACTTTACCGTTCACGGTACCGGTGACGATTTCACCGGATTCCATTGCTTTTTCCAGGGCCAGCCACGATGCCAGGCGCTTGGCCTTGTCACGCGACAGGATGGTATCGCCGAAACCGTTTTCCAGCGATTCGATGGCCACGGAAACGAAGTCGCCTACTTTGACTTCCAGTTCGCCCTGGTCATTCTTGAATTCGTCGATGGGGATGAAAGCTTCCGACTTCAGGCCGGCGTTGACGATCACGAAGTTGTGGTCGAGACGCACGACTTCGGCGGAGATCACTTCGCCCGAACGCATGTCCTGGCGCGACAGGGATTCCTCGAAGAGGGCGGCAAAGCTTTCCATACCAGAAGCTTGGGTGGTTGCAGTAGACATGTAAAAAGGTACTTTAAGGTTAGCCAGCAGGCCGGCAATATGCGGCACTGAACTGGGTCAGGGTTAAACAACACCTGCGGGGTTCCGCAGGCACCAAAACAGCGCTTGTGGCGCGAAAACATCCAACTACTTAAGCCGACGTGGTGGCGCAGAAGCAGCCCCCACTTTTACCAGCGTCGTCCCGGCGCAGGCCGGGATCCATGCTGAGCTTACCGACGCCGCCCGGCGGAATCACCGCCAGCGCTTCTGCGACCTCAGCATGGGTCTCCGCCTGCGCGGAGACGACAAGCGCCACTGAGCGGGCTTCCCCCTCAGCGGCGAATTATTGTTTTTCGGCGTACCACCGCAACACCTGCTCCACCGCCTGTTCGGCCGTGATGTTGGAGGAATCGAGGATATACGCATCTGCCGCCGGCGCCAGTGGCGCAACGGCGCGTTTGGTATCGCGCTCGTCGCGTGCCTGCAAATCGGCCAGCAGATCGTCCATATTAGCAGAAAACCCTTTGCCAATCAATTGCTTATACCTGCGTTCGGCGCGCGCAGCAACACTTGCGGTCAAGAACACCTTCAGTTTGGCGGTCGGAAAGATCACGGTGCCCATGTCGCGCCCGTCGGCGACCAGCCCCGGCGCCGTCCGGAAGCGCAGCTGCAGGCCAAACAGCGCCTGGCGCACGGCCGGCAGCGCGGCGATCCTGGACGCGGTATTGCCCACCTCCTCGACGCGGATCGCCTGGGTCACGTTCTCCTGCCCCAGGAACACGTCGTGGCCGACAAAACTGCAGTTCAGGTGCTCGGCCACCTTGGCCAGCGCGTGCTCGTCGGACATGTCGATCGCGCGGCGGATCGCCGACAGCGCGGTCAGGCGGTACAGCGCGCCCGAATCGAGCAGGTGGAAACTGAGCCGTTCGGCCACCTTGGCCGCCACCGTGCCTTTGCCGGACGCGGTCGGGCCATCGATGGCGATCACCGGGATGTTGGAGTTGGGCATTTGTTTTTGTCGGTTCAAGGACGCGGGTCAACGCATCAAAATAACTCGTTTTTCGCGATCTTCGAAAACGTTTCGAAATATTCGGGGAAGGTCTTCGCCACGCACTTGGGATCGTTGATGCGGATCGCATTGCCGCGCCGCGCCTTGCCGTCCAGGGTGGCAAGCGAGAAGCACATCGCCATCCGGTGGTCGTCGTAAGTGTCGATCGTGGCCGGCCGGATCTCGTCGGGCGGCGTAATGCGGATGTAGTCCGCGCCCTCTTCCACGATCGCGCCCAGCTTGCGCAGCTCGGTCGCCATCGCCGCCAGACGGTCGGTCTCCTTCACGCGCCAGCTGGCGATGTTGCGCAGCGTGCTGGTGCCGTCCGCGTACAGCGCGGCCACCGCGATCGTCATCGCCGCGTCGGGAATGTGGTTGAAGTCCGCGTCGATCGCCTTGAGCACGCCGTTCGATTGCGCCTCGATCCAGTTCTCGCCGCGCGTGATGGTCGCCCCCATCTTCTCCAGAGCGTCGGCAAAGCGCACGTCGCCCTGGATGCTGTCGCGGCCCACGCCAACGACACGCACCGGGCCGCCGGCAATCGCGCCGGCCGCCAGGAAGTACGACGCCGACGACGCGTCGCCTTCGACGTGGATGCTGCCCGGACTCTTGTAGCGCTGGCCCGGCTGCACGGTGAACGACTGCCAGCCGTCCTGCTCGACGGTCACGCCAAAGCGGCGCATGAGGTTCAGCGTGATCTCGATGTAGGGCTTGGAGATCAGTTCGCCGACCACGTCGATGCTGACGGCGCGGTCCCTGGCCATCAGCGGCGCGGCCATCAGGAGCGCAGTCAGGAACTGGCTCGACACGTTGCCGCGCACGGACAGCCGCTCGGCCTCGATATGGCCGCGACGGATGTGCAGCGGCGGATAGCCCGGCGTGCCGGTGTACTCGATGCGCGCGCCGACGGCGTTGAGCGCATCGACCAGGTCGCCGATCGGGCGCTCGTGCATGCGCGAGACGCCGTGCAGCTTGTAGTCGCCGCCGATCACCGCCAGCGCCGCCGTCAGCGGCCGGATCGCGGTGCCCGCGTTGCCCATGAAGAGGTCGGCCTCGTGCACCGGCAGCACGCCGGCGCCGCCATGCACGAAATTGGTCCGCTCGTCGACCTCGTCCCACTTGATGCCCAGTGAGCGCAGCGCGCCCAGCATGACCATGGTGTCGTCCGACGCCAGCAGGTCGTGGATGGTGGTGTTGCCCTCGCTGAGCGCGGCCAGCAGCAGCGTGCGGTTGGAGATGCTTTTCGAACCCGGCAGGCGCACCGTGCCTTCCACGTGCATCACCGGCGGCAGGTCGAGGTGCTCGGGGTAGTGTTTTTGCTGCGTCATTTAGTTTCCTGATTCTTGAGCAGGGCGCGGCTCGGCGGCCTCGATCGCCTCGATCCAGTTGCGGCGCGCGCGCTGGGCATTGGCGTACACGCCTTCCAGCGCGGCCGCATCGCTGGCCGCGAGCATGGCCCGCAGCTTGGTCAATTGTGCCAGATACGCGTCCAGCTCCACGAGCAGCGCGTCACGGTTGGCCATGCTGATGTCGCGCCACATCTCCGGCGACGAGCCGGCGATGCGGGTAAAGTCGCGAAAACCGCTGGCCGCATACTGGAACAGCAGGTCGGCGTGCGGCTTGGCGGCGATGTCGTCCACCAGCGCGTAGGCCAGCAGGTGCGGCAGGTGGCTCACGGCGGCGAACACCTTGTCGTGCTCTTCAGGCGCCAAGCGGTGGATGATCGCGCCGCACAGGCGCCAGGCCTGGGCCACGCGCTCGACCGACGCGGCCTGGTTTTCCGGCAGCGCCGTGATCACGGTCTTCTTGCCGCGGTACAGGCCGGCCAGCGCCGCGTCCGGTCCGTTGGACTCGCGGCCGGCGATCGGGTGGCCCGGCACGAACTGGGCGATGCGCTCGCCGAGCACCGCGCGCGCGGCGGCGACCACGTCGGACTTGGTGCTGCCCGCGTCCGTGATGATCGTGTGCGGCTCCAGCCACGGCAGCAGCGTCGCCAGGATCGGGCCGGTCTGCGCGACCGGGGCGGCGATGAGCACCAGGTCGGCGCCTTGCATCGCCGCTTGCGCCGACTGCGCCACCGCATCGATGATGCCCAGCTCCTTTGCGCGCGCCAGCACGCCGGGCGAGCGGCCCATGCCGACCACGGTCCGGACCGCGCCGGCCTGCTTGAGCGCCAGCGCGAACGAGCCACCGATCAGGCCAACGCCAACGATGACAATCTTATCGAACATTCAGCCCAGCGCCCTCTTCAGCGCCGCGATGAAGGTCGCGTTCTCGTCCGGCAGGCCGATCGAGATGCGCAGCCATTGCGGCAGGCCGTAGTTGCCGACCGGGCGCACGATCACGCCCTGCTTGAGCAGCACCAGGTTCACGCGCGCGCCCGCGCCGTCGTCGTTGCCGACCTTGACCAGCACGAAGTTGCCGTACGACGGCACGTATTCCAGCCCCAGCTCGTCGAACGCGGCGGTGAGCTGCTTGTAGCCCTCGGCGTTGTTCTGCGCGCCCTTGGCCAGGAACTCCTTGTCGTTCAGCGCCGCGACCGCGGCAGCCTGCGCCAGCGAGTTCACGTTGAACGGCTGGCGAATGCGGTTCATCAGGTCCGTCACGGCCGGCTGGGCGATGGCAAAGCCCACGCGCAGGCCCGCCAGGCCATACGCCTTGGAGAAGGTGCGCGAGACGATCAGGTTCGGGAACTTGCGCACCCACTGCGACGACTCGAACTGGTTTTCCGGCGCGAGGTATTCGTTGTAGGCCTCATCGAGCACCACGATCACGTTGGCTGGCACCCTGGCCAGGAAGGCTTCGATGCGCGCGGCCGGGATGAAGGTGCCGGTCGGGTTGTTCGGGTTGGCGATGTACACGAGCCTGGTGTCGGCCTCGATGGCGTCGGCCATGGCGTCCAGGTCGTGGCCGTACTCGGCCGCCGGCACCACGATGGCGCGGCCGCCCACGCCTTGCGTGGCCAGCGCGTACACCGCGAACGAGTACTGCGAGAACACCACCGACTCGCCCTTTTGCACGAACGCGTGCGCGGCGATCTCGAGGATGTCGTTGCTGCCGTTGCCCAGCGTGATCCAGTCGGCCGGCACGTCGTAGCGCTTGGACAGCGCGGCCTTGAGTTCGAAACCGTTCGCGTCCGGGTAACGCCCCAGTTCGGCCGCGGCTTGCGCCATCGCTTGCTTGCTCGACTCCGGAATGCCGAACGGGTTCTCATTCGATGCGAGCTTGACGATATTGGCCTCGTCGAGCCCGAACTCGCGGGCGACTTCAGCGATGGGTTTGCCGGCCTGGTAAGGGGCGATGGCGCGAACGTAATCTGGACCGAATTGCGACATAAGTACTCTCGAATGATGGTTTAAAGGCTGACCGGGTAGGAACCGAGGACCTTGAAGAAGGCGGCGTTCTGCTTCAGTTCCTCGAGCGCCCTGGCGACGTTGGCGTCCTGCACATGGCCCTCGACGTCCACGTAGAAGTAGTACTCCCAGGTGCCGATGCGCGCCGGGCGCGACTCGAAGCGCGTCATCGACACGCCGTGCTTTGCCACCGGTGCGAGCAGGTCGTACACGGCGCCGGCCTTGTTGGGCACGGCCAGCACCAGCGAGGTGTGGTCGCGGCCGGACGGGTTGGTGTGCAGCTTGCCGATCACCACAAAGCGGGTGCGGTTGTGCGGGTCGTCCTGGATGTGCGCCTCGACCACGCCGAGCTTGTACTGCTCGCCCGCCATTTCACTGGCGATGGCGGCGATGCTCGGGTCCTGGCTGGCCATGCGGGCCGCCTCGGCGTTCGATGCCACGGCGCGGCGCTCGATGTCCGGGTGGTGCAGGTTGAGCCAGACCTGGCACTGCGCCAGCGCCTGCGAATGCGCGCACACGACGGTGACGCCTTCCATGGTGCCGGTTCGGGTCATCAGGCTGTGGTGCACGGGAATCGACACTTCGCCGCTGATGACGGTGGTGGTACCAAGCAGCAGGTCGAGCGTGCGGTTGATCGCGCCTTCGGACGAATTTTCGACCGGGACCACGCCAAAGTCGGCGGTGCCGGCCTCGGTAGCGCGGAACACCTCGTCGATCGAGGCGCAGGGCATGCCCTCGATGGCGCTGCCGAACTGCTTGTACACGGCTTCTTCGCTGAAGGTGCCGGCCGGGCCGAGGTAGGCCACGGTCACGCGTTTTTCCAGCGCGCGGCAGGCGGACATGATCTCGCGAAAGATGGTCTGCACGTCGCCGTTCTTGAGCGGGCCGGGATTGCGGTCGGCCACGCCGCGCAGCACCTGCGCTTCGCGCTCGGGGCGGAACACGGGGGCGTTGGTTTCGGCCTTCACGTGGCCGACTTCCTGCGCCACGCGGCCACGGCGCGACAGCAGTTCCAGGATTTGCGCGTCGATCTCGTCGATCTGCTGGCGCAGGGGTTTCAGTTTGTCTGTCATCGTTCTGCTTGTCTTATCGATCGTTTGGCGTGCGTTGACCGCGTGGGCAGGAAACCTGCCCACCCTACAAGACACGCTGCGGCCCGCGTAGGGTGGGCAGCTTCGCTGCCCACGCGTCCAACCAGCTCTCGCGTACCGCGCGGCTCAACGCCCCGCAAACTCGTTCAAATAATCGACCAGGGCTTGCACACCCTCGATCGGCATCGCGTTGTAGATCGATGCCCGCATACCGCCGACGGACTTGTGGCCCTTCAGTTGCAGCAGCCCGCGCGCCTTCGCGCCGGCCAGGAATTGTTCGTTCAGTGATTCGTCGCGCAGGTAGAACGGCACGTTCATGCGCGACCTGTACTCTTTGGCCACCCGATTCTGGTAAAAATCGTCGGCGTCCAGCGCCTCGTACAGCAGGCGCGCTTTCTCGATATTGCGCTGTTCCATCGCGGCCACCCCGCCCTGGCGCTTGAGCCAGTCGAACACCAGGCCCGCGATGTAGATCGCGTAGGTCGGCGGGGTGTTGTACATCGACTCGTGTTCGGCCACCGTCTTCCAGTGGAAGGCCGAGGGGCAGATCGGCAGCGCGTGCTCGAGCAGGTCCTCGCGCACGATCACCAGCGTCAAGCCGGCCGGGCCGATGTTCTTTTGCGCGCCGGCGAAGATCACGCCGTACCTGGACACGTCGATCACGCGCGACAGGATGTGCGAGGACATGTCGGCCACGATCGGCACGTCGGCCGACACCTCGGGCACGAAGTTGTACTCGACGCCGTCGATGGTCTCGTTGGTGCAGATGTGCAGGTAGGCCGCATCTTGGGTGAGCTTCCACGACGCTTGCGGCGGCACGGCGGTGAAGCCGTTGTCCTTGGCGCTGGCGGCCACGTTCACGTTGGCGTAGCGGGCCGCTTCCTTGAGCGACTTGCCCGACCACGAACCGGTGTGCACGAAGTCGATGGTGGCCGGCTGCGCGCGCCGCCCGGCCAGGTTGAGCGGCACGATCGCGTTCTGGCCCAGGCCACCGCCCTGCTGGAACAGGATCTTGTAGTTCGGCGGGACGTTCAGCAGTTCGCGCAGGTCGGCCACCGCCTGCTTGTAGATCGAGATGAATTCGGGACCGCGGTGGCTCATCTCCATCACCGACATGCCGCTGCCGTGCCAGTCGAGCATTTCGGACGCGGCTTGTTGAAGGACTTCGCGCGGCAGCACGGCGGGGCCGGCGGAGAAGTTGAAGATGGGAGTGGCGGTCATGGTTTCTACGGTGTTGATGTCGGGCTATGCGATTGATTGTCGCACAAACCTGCACCCTCTACCGTCGCCCCCGCGGAGGCGGGGGCCCATAGACGGTGCGAGTATTCGGGCTGTCCATGGGTTACCGCCTGCGCGGGAACGACGGGGTAAGGCAAACAATGGAGGTTACTGGTCGCCCTGCTCGGTCGGTGCGTCGCCTTCGGCTTCTTCCTCGACGTCGCTCTCCATCACGCGCTGCAGGCCGGACAGCCTGGTGCCGTCCTCCACCGCGATCAGGGTCACGCCCTGGGTGGCGCGGCCCATCTCGCGGATCTCGGACACGCGGGTGCGGATCAGCACACCGCCGGTCGTGATCAGCATGATCTCGTCCTTCTCCTGCACCAGCGTGGCGGCGACGACCTTGCCGTTGCGCTCGCTGGTCTGGATCGCGATCATGCCCTTGGTGCCGCGGCCGTGGCGGGTGTATTCCAGGATCGGGGTGCGTTTGCCGAAGCCGTTCTCGGTGGCGGTGAGCACCGACTGCTGCTCGTTCTCTGCCACCAGCAGCGCGATGACCTGCTGACCATCTTCCAGGTTCATGCCGCGCACGCCGCGCGCGTTGCGGCCCATCGGGCGCACGTCGTTCTCGTCGAAGCGCACGGCCTTGCCGGCATCCGAGAACAGCATCACGTCGTGCTCGCCGTCGGTCAGCGCGGCGCCGATCAGGAAGTCGCCTTCATCCAGGTCCACCGCGATGATGCCGGCCTTGCGCGGGTTGGAGAAGTCCTTCAGCGGGGTCTTCTTCACGGTGCCCAGCGAGGTGGCCATGAACACGTAATGGTCTTCAGGGAACTTGCTGTTCGGGCCAGACAGCGGCAGGACGACGGTGATCTTCTCGTTGTCCTGCAGCGGGAACATGTTCACGATCGGCTTGCCGCGCGAATTGCGCGAGCCCTGCGGCACTTCCCACACCTTCAGCCAGTACATGCGGCCGCGGTTGGAGAAGCACAGGATGTAGTCGTGCGTGTTGGCGATGAACAGCTGGTCGATCCAGTCGTCCTCTTTGGTCGCCATCGCTTGCTTGCCGCGCCCGCCGCGCTTCTGCGCGCGGTATTCGGACACCGGCTGCGCCTTCATGTAACCCGAGTGCGAGAGGGTCACCACCATGTCCTGCGGGGTGATCAGGTCTTCGGTCTCGAGGTCGGTGGCGTTGTGCTCGATGGTCGAGCGGCGGGTGTCCTTGCCGTTCTCGGTGTAGTCCGTCTTGATCTGGGTGAGCTCGTCGCTGATGATCGTGGTCACGCGCTCGGGCTTGGCCAGGATGTCGAGCAGGTCGGCGATGTGCTCCATCACTTCCTTGTACTCGTTGACGATCTTGTCCTGCTCAAGGCCCGTCAGGCGCTGCAGACGCATCTGCAGGATTTCCTGGGCCTGCTCGTCGGACAGCTTGTACAGGCCGTCCGGCTGCATGCCGTAGTGCTTGGGCAGGTGCTCGGGGCGGAACGCCTCGATGCCGCCGGCGGCGCCGGTCTCGGTGCGGGTGAGCATGTTGCGCACCAGGGAAGAATCCCAGGCGCGCTGCATCAGCTCGGTCTTGGCGATCGGCGGCGTCGGCGCGGCCTTGATGATCGCGATGAAGTCGTCGATGTTGGCCAGCGCCACCGCCAGGCCTTCCAGCATGTGGCCGCGCTCGCGCGCCTTGCGTAGCTCGAACACGGTGCGGCGGGTAACCACTTCCCGGCGGTGCGACAGGAAGCACTCGATCATCTGCTTCAGGTTGAGCAGCTTCGGCTGGCCGTTGACCAGCGCCACCATGTTCATGCCGAAGGTATCCTGCAGCTGGGTCTGCTTGTACAGGTTGTTCAGCACCACCTCGGGCACTTCGCCGCGCTTCAGTTCGATCACCACGCGCATGCCCGACTTGTCGGACTCGTCGCGGATGTCGGAGATGCCTTCGAGCTTTTTCTCGCGCACGTTTTCGGCGATGCGCTCGAGCAGCGATTTCTTGTTCACCTGGTACGGCAGCTCGTCCACGATGATCGCGGTGCGGTTGCCGTCGCGGCCCACTTCCTCGAAGTGGGTCTTGGCGCGCATCACCACACGGCCGCGGCCGGTGCGGTAGCCGTCGCGCACGCCCGAGACGCCGTAGATGATGCCGGCGGTCGGGAAGTCCGGCGCCGGGATCAGTTCGATCAGCTCGTCCACCGAGCAGTCCGGCGTGCGCAGCACGTGCAGCGCGCCGTTGATGACCTCTGCCAGGTTGTGCGGAGGAATATTCGTCGCCATGCCCACGGCAATGCCCGACGAACCGTTGATCAAGAGGTTGGGGATCTTGGTCGGCAGGACGGTCGGTTCCTTTTCCTTGCCGTCATAGTTGGGCTGGAAGTCGACCGTGTCCTTGTCGATGTCGGCCAGGATCTCGTTGGAGATGCGATCCAGGCGGCACTCGGTGTAACGCATTGCCGCGGCGCTGTCGCCGTCGATCGAGCCGAAGTTGCCCTGCCCGTCCACCAGCGTGTATCGCAGCGAAAAGTCCTGCGCCATGCGCACCAGCGTGTCGTAGATCGAGGCGTCGCCGTGCGGGTGGTACTTACCCATGGTGTCGCCCACCACGCGCGCGCACTTCACATACGGGCGGTTGTACACCGTATTGCTTTCATGCATCGAATACAGCACGCGCCGGTGCACCGGCTTCAAGCCGTCACGCACGTCCGGAAGGGCGCGCCCCACGATCACGCTCATTGCGTAATCGAGGTAGCTCTTGCGCATCTCTTCTTCGAGGGAAATCGGGACTGTTTCTTTTGCGAATTGATCCATTGGAAGGGTCGACTGCTTTCAGGCTGTGGTTATGAGTTACAAGCGTTCGATTCTACCACGCGCGCTATGGCAACTGCGCAATTCGCTCAGGGCAGCAGCCGGCACAGCACGACGCGCGGGCGAGTTGTCAAGCACCCCCGCGCACGAGTCCGCCATGTTGCGAGGAAACAACGCAGCCGTACTTATGCGCTGGGTTTGATTTAGCGCGAGGCGTGCTGCTCTGGCCGATATGGCAAAATGGCCGAGAACTTAATTGCTTGTTTCACAATGCGAAACAAACACAACAGGCATGGTGTTACCATCCTGAACATGTACGCACCAGTTTTGTGCGGTTTCGCGGGATATCACCGAAAGGAAGAAAAACATGAAAAAAATTGCAACCCTCGTGCTCGCAGCTTCGGCGGCGCTGGCTGGCAGTGCGCTGGCCCAGAACAGCCCGCCGTACGCCCCGCTGACGACCGACATCCAGGCACCGAAGCCATACAGCGCTTACGTGCAGGATGCCCGCGGCGTGATCGCACGCGATCCTTTCGGCCTGTGCTGGCGCACCGGTTACTGGACCCCGGCCGACGCCGTGCCGGGTTGCGACGCGCCGATCTGCGTGCCGCCGGAAAAACTCGAAAACGGCAAGTGCGTCGCCCCGCCGCCGCCGCCGGTTGAAGCTCCGGCCCCTGCCCCGGCTCCGGCCCCGGCACCGGCTCCGGTCCCGACCTCCGAGAAAGTCAGCTACCAGGCTGATGCGTTCTTCGATTTCGACAAAGCCGTGCTCAAGCCGGCCGGCAAGCAGTCGCTGGACGAACTGACCAGCAAGCTGGGCGACATGAACCTGGAAGTGATCATCGCCGTCGGCCACACCGACTCGATCGGTACCGATGCCTACAACCAGAAGCTGTCGGTGCGCCGCGCCGAAGCGGTCAAGGCCTACCTGAAGTCGAAGGGCGTGGACCAGGCCCGCATCTACACCGAAGGCAAGGGCGAGAAGCAGCCGGTCGCCGACAACAAGACCGCCGCCGGCCGTGCCAAGAACCGCCGCGTGGAGATCGAAGTGGTGGGCACCCGCACGGTGACCAAGCCGGCACAGCCGAAGTAATCTGGCTGCATGCCCAACAACCCCGCTGCGGCGGGGTTTTTTTATGACCAAGAATTTTCAATCCGTCGTCCCCGCGGAGGCGGGGACCCATGGACCGTTAGCGTTGTCGCTACAGCTTTAGTAGTGCCATTTTCAAGCTCAGCATGGGTCCCCGCCTTCGCGGGGACGCTGCGGAGCTACGCTCCTTCGCGGTTTCCCGCTATTATTCCGACCTATGACTACGAACGTCGACCAACTCGAAATCAACAAATTCAGCGAACTGGCTCATCGCTGGTGGGATCCCACCTCCGAATTCCGTCCGCTGCACGAAATCAACCCGCTACGCCTTGAATGGATCAACTCGCTGGCCCCGCTTGCCGGCAAGAACGTGATCGACATCGGCTGCGGCGGCGGCGTGCTGACCGAAGCAATGGCGCGCAAGGGCGCCAAAGTCACCGGCATCGACCTGTCCAAGAAGGCCCTGAAAGTGGCCGACCTGCACAGCCTGGAATCGGGGATCGAGGTGCGCTACAAGCTCATCTCCGCCGAGGAAATGGCCGCGCAGGAACCAGGCCAGTTCGACGTCGTCACCTGCATGGAAATGCTCGAACACGTGCCGGACCCGGCATCGGTGGTGCGTGCCGCGGCCGCGCTGGTCAAGCCGGGTGGCAAGGTGTTCTTCTCCACGCTTAACCGCAACCTGAAGTCTTACCTGTTCGCGGTGGTCGGCGCGGAATATGTGCTGCGCATGCTGCCGCGCGGCACCCACGACTACGGCAAATTCATCACCCCGGCGGAACTGTCGCAATTCGTGCGCAGCGCCGGCCTGCAGGTGGACAGCCTGAAGGGCCTGACCTACAACCCGCTCACCAAGTTCTACTCGCTCAACAACGACACCGACGTGAACTACATGGTGGCCTGCAGCAAACCGCTCTGACCTGACATGACTTTTCCTGTCCGCATGCCCGCGCCGCGTGCCGTCCTGTTCGACCTGGACGGCACGCTGGCCGACACCGCGCCCGATTTGGCTGCCGCCGTCAACTGGCTGCGCACGGAGCGCGGGCTGGAGCCCAAGCCCTACGCCGTGCTGCGCCCCACCGCCTCGGCCGGGGCGCGCGGCATGATCGGCGCGGCGTTTGGCCTTGGGCCGGGCGACGACGGCTACGAAGAGCTGCGCCTGCAATGGTTCGACCGTTACCAGTCGGCCATGGCAGTGCACTCGACGCTGTTCGGCGGCGTGGTCGAGCTGCTCGACGGCATTCAGGCGGCGGGCATGGCGTGGGGCATTGTCACCAACAAGCCGGCGCGCTTCACCGACCCCTTGCTCCCGCAGATCGGGCTGGCGCATGCCGGTTGCGTGGTGTCCGGCGACACCACCGGTTTTTCCAAGCCGCACCCTGCCCCGCTGCTGGAAGGCGCGCGCCGCCTGGACATCGCGCCGGAGCACTGCTGGTATGTCGGCGACGACCTGCGCGACGTCGAGGCGGGCCGCGCGGCCGGCATGGTCACGGTGGCCTGTGCCTGGGGCTACTGCGGCGAAATCGATCCAGCCACCTGGGGCGCGGACTACCTGCTCGATACGCCGACCGACCTGCTGGAAACCCTGCGCGGTCTTGCTGGCGCGCCCCTGAAGGCGGCAACCGCCTGAATTCCTTACATCTGATTACGATTGATACAGCAATCCGTCTAGCTCCCGGGTCAGCTGCGCCGTAATCTACTCCTGCACCAACCAACACAGCAGGAGCTAAAGATGGAAGCGATCAAGACCACCACCCGTATTCACCCCCTGATGGCAGCGGCTGCTGTCTCCGTGATCGTCGTCTGCGCGGCGGGCACCGCCGCCATCACCGGCATCCTGCCCAGCTCGCACAGCGCGCCCGAACCGCAGGCCATGCCGGCCGTGAGCCCGTACGCCGCGGCACCGGCCGCTTACACGGCACCGTCGCAGACCGCGTATGGCGTCGGCGCCGCCCCGGCCATGCAAGGCCCGCAGCCGATGGTAGCCCAAGCGGCCCCGGTGCTGGTTCCGGCCAACGCCACCTACGTGCAGCCGGCCCCGGCCGTGCAACAGGCGGCCCCGGTGGTGGAGCAACGTGCCCCGGTCGTCCACAAAGCGGCGCCCAAGCGCGTGGTGCACCACTACACGCAGGACGAACGCTATGACCGCCCGACCTACGCGCAGCAGCCGGCCCCTGCGCCGCGCCAGCCCAACTATGTGGCGATCGGCACCGGCGCCGTGATCGGCGGCCTGGTCGGCAACCAGATCGGCAGCGGTAACGGCCGCAAGCTGGCCACGGTGGCCGGCATCATCGGCGGTGGCATGCTCGGCAACGAGGTGGCCAACCGCAACCAGTAACCCGGGGCGTTTGCCGACCAAGAGGCCTGCAAACGCTGACGGATTGGAGTACAATGGTTTTACTTTCGCTGGGGGCGACCTGGTTTCGACGTGGGTTACAAAGCAGCGCAGGGCATACCGAGGACTGGTTACCTCGTAAATACATCCAGAAACGTAATAACTGCAAACGATAACTCGTACGCACTCGCAGCCTAATCGCTGCTAGCTCTTCAACACCTCGCCCCTGGGGTGTGCCGCAAGGCTGAAGAGTCATTTACAGGGGCTCGGGTTTGACCGGGTTACTTGGTCAGACCCTAAATCTAAGGTAACTCGCCTGTCCAAACCGCGCACGTCCGGGTTGTACGGGTTAAATCAAATGGCGATGCTAAGTATGTAGAACTGCCTGTAGAGGGCTTGCGGACGAGGGTTCAATTCCCTCCGCCTCCACCACTCTATTCAAAGACAAAGGGCCTGTCGGCGTAGCCGGCGGGCCCTTTGTCTTTGAATAGCAGCCGTGAAGCAGAGGAATTGAATCCTCGTCCGGCACGGACGAGGGGTGAGCGGGGGTTTCGAGCCGCATGCGGCGAGCCCGCGAACGGGCTTGCGCTTGCAAGCGCAAGCCCTCTCCAATTCGCCCATTCAAGGAAAATCGCGCAGCGATTTTTTGCCTCACGCCTCCTGTCTACACCTCGCCGAAGCCATCTTCCAGCGAGCAGCAAACCTTCTGACTCAACTCCAGCCCCGCCACTCGTCCAATTGACCCCGCCCAACTTGTCGTAAACCCAGCTCTGCAACGATGTCTCATCCACAAACAACGGAGGGACCATGGCAATCGACGCGTACCTGCAACTAGGGGACATCAAGGGAGAGTCATCGGACAGTGCACACAAAGGCTGGATCGAGTGCGAATCGGTCAATTGGCATATCACCCAGCCGAAGAGCGCAACCGCCTCGACGGCGGGTGGCCACACAGCTGAGCGTGCCGAGCTCTCGGATATCACCTTCCACAAAATGTGCGACCTGTCATCGCCCCTTCTGGCGCAGTACTGCGCGATGGGCAAAACGATTGCAAAAGCACGTTTCGAGTTCTTCCGCGCTGACGGCAACGGCGAGCGCGTTAAGTATTACGAGGTCGAGCTCGAACACGTGTTGATCGGGCACGTCGGCCAGGGCGTGGCCGCCGGCGGGATGACGGACAGCGTGGGCCTGAAGTTCGCCAAGGCCAAGTGGAAGTACACCCAGCAGAAGATCGCGGGCGGTGCCGGCGGCAACACGGCCGGCGGCTGGGACCTGACCAGCAACCGGATTGCGGTATGAGGACCTTACCCGTGATGTTGCTGGGCGCCGCGTTCGGGCTGGCGCAGGCCGCACCCGCCAGCCATCCGTTCCCCTGGATGAGCGGCGCGCAGCTGCTGCGCCAGCTCGATCACCCGGCAAATGCGGCCGAGTCCGCCGAGGCCGTCGCATACCTGAAGGGTGTCATGGATGCGACTGCCGATCGCGAGTGGTGCTACAGCCAGGCGAAGCCGGGTACGGGCCTGCTACAGCCAGCGCTGACCGATGTGCTGCGGACCCTGGAGCCAGCCGCACGGCAGGCAAATGCGGCGCGGCTGGCGGTGCAGGCATGGCAGGCCAAATGGCCGTGCACGGTGGGATGCTGCCATGTATAAGCCCATGTATGCGGTCCTGCGTAGCAAATACCCCGACCGGCGTTCAGTATCCACCGAAGAGCTGTACCAGTGGATCGGCCATCCGGAACACATCGGCATCCCGGCATGGGAGAACACCTGCGCGGTCCGGATGAGCCTGGCATTGATCCGCGCCGGCGTACCGGTACAGGGCGAGCGACTGCTGGTACAGGCGGGAGAATGCCAGGGCAAGCTGCTGCAGCCCAGCCAGACGAAGCTGGCACGCTTCCTGGCGCGCGGATGGGGCGCGCCAGAGCGGTATGCCGGCGGACCGGCGGCACAGAAGGGAATTGGCAACCGGCATGGCGTGATCAGCTTTTACCACCTATGGGGCCCAACCGATCGGCAGGGGCACATCGATCTGGTCGCGCCGTACAGCCTGAACGACCTGGCGTGCGAGGAAGATTGCTACTGGTCGTCCACCGAGGTCTGGTTCTGGTCGTTGAAATGAAGACTAAGAGCTTGCAACGAACCATGCGACCCCTCACCTATGCCTGCGCACTTCTGCTGCCGGCGATCGGCGGCGCACAGCCGTACCAGTTCGACCTGACCGGCGACCAATTCATTGACATGCTGGCCAAGCAGCCGGTGAACGGGCAGGAATACCGGGCCCGGCGAAGTTGCCTGGGAAGGTGACTTTCGACACGACCCTGTCGTTTTCTGGGTGCCCTGCGAAGGTACATTCAGGTACTGCTTCGCATTCAAACAAGACAACAATGGAAGCGCGTTCGTTGTGTCTCCCGATCGTATGCCGTGGCTCGATTGAATCTCTCGATGCTATGACTACTTGGTACAACAAATACGCGGCAATCACTCTCAGCGCTGCTGTCGGCCTTGGCGGCTATGAAACAATTCGTTATTTCAGTGATCTCCACGCCCAAGACTGGGCGGCATGGGTCCAGGCCGTCGGCTCAACCGCTGCTTTAGGTGTGGCCATTTTTGTGATGAGCAGGCAAAACGCCCACGCGGCCCGGCTCAGAGGAACATCGGATGCTATTGCGGATGTGAAGTGCGGCCAGCCGCGGCGCGCTGACTAGATGAATTGTAATCGCCGGGGATGACGGGTAGCTCACCAGGCTAGCGAGATCGATTCTATACCTCGAGCATAAAAAAGCCGCCCGAAGGCGGCCTCAAAAATAAGGGCTATAGCATCCGCTGCCAGATGCGATAGACCTCATCACCATTGCGCTTCCCAATTACCAGGACATCGACCAAGGTATCGGTAGCAATATAAACAACGCGGTATTCACCAACATCCACCCGCTTTTCCCCGTTTTTCGCGCCCTCCATCGCCTCACTGTCCTGGGGCTCGGAGTTGCGCAGCAAAGAGAAAACCTTCTTGCCTACTTGGCGGTACTGCTTTGCATCAAGGCTTGCCAGAAATTTGTCTGCCTGATTCGTGAACTTCAGTTGCTTCATTGTCATTTCCTTCAGAAAAATCACGAAGGAATGCACTGACACGCTCACTACCCGCATAACCCTCGTTGCGAGCGGCATCAGCTTTGGCGAGCCATAGCTGATCTTCAAGATATCGAACGTGCGCTACCATTTTCTCGAACTCCTTCCGAGAAACGATGTAGGCGGTAAGCCTGTCATGCCGGGTAATTCCGACAGGACGACCCAGCGCTTCGTCCAACACCTCGCCAAAACGTGCCTTTGCATCCTTCGCACTAAACGTGGTCAGGGTTGCATCGATCATGGTTTGCTCCAAAAATTACCTTCTCTTGTGGAAAGTGCGGTATTGGCTGTGAACTCCAAATGAACCGCCTCGCTTGTGCCGGGGGCACATCCTGCGCACCCTATAAACACTCACTGCTCGTAGCCGGGAACCGTACTACGCATAGCAGACATTATGACCCATATGACCGAAAAAGTCAAGATGGTACGAAGTGGTCATTTTGTTTCAATTTATTAAAGTCACCACACCCCAAGATGAGGCGTACATCCCCGCTTGATCACTCGAGCGCGCCTAACCAGCTGAGCATAGACCACCACCCGCCCCTCGACCGGCACTGCTTTTGGCGCGTCATGCCCATCCTCGTCATGCCCCCCGACGCGTTGGTGGCGGTTGTGATGGGGCACGCGCACTGTTGAGCAGGGTCACCCAGGTCACCAGTAGTACCGGCGTCGATCGGACGAGATGCACCCAATTTTGCTCACATCGCCTCGCTGGCCGAGATGTTCTGAATTTTCAGCACATCTAGTCAGGCAAAACTAAGACAAGCTCCTCTTAGATATAGGAAGCCCAACTCATCAGGGGGTAACTATTGGGGTAATTCGCGCGGCAGCCAGGCCAAGACCGTGTTACAGCGGATTCTTCGGTAGCCTCCGCCTCCACCACTCTATTCAAAGACAAAGGGCCTGTCGGCGTAGCCGACGGGCCCTTTGTCTTTGAATAGTTTTGCATGCGAGCCGAGGGAATAGAACCCTCGTTCCGCACGGACGAGGGGTGAGCGGGGGTTTCGAGCCTTGCAACGGCGAGCCCGCGAACGGGCTTGCGCTTGCAAGCGCAAGCACTCTCCAATTCGCCCATTCAAGGAAAATCGCGCAGCGATTTTTTGCCTTACGCCTCCCATCTACATCAAGCCGAAGGTCCGAAACAATCGCTACGAGGGCTCCCTCATCACGAACCCGATGACCTCTCGCAGCACTAGCCGTGCGTACGCGTCAACTCCCCCAACAAGCAGTCGACCGCTTTCGCATACTGCTCCCGGATAGCATCCACCTGCAGCGAATCCCCCCGCACGGAAACCACGGCAAGTCCACTGCCGTGCGCATGATCGATCAGGATGTCTCGCCAAAGCAAGGAATACGGTGTAACATTGGCAAGCAAGTCCCCCAGCCGTTCCGTGAGCTGGCGGCTCACTCCCGCAAACGCCCGCGGCTCGGCGAAAATGGCCAAGGTCAGCTGCGGATGCCTGCCCACAGCGTCGTGATAACGAACCAGCAGCGCGCGAACCTGCGCAAGCGGGTCGAGCTCCCCGTCGGCCGCCTCCAACACCTCGCCATAGACCCGGTCTGACAGCGCCCGCAGCAGCCCGGCGCGATCCTCAACATGGTGATAAAGGCTCATTGGCGTCACACCCAGGCGGGACGCCAGTGCCCGCATCGTCAGCCCCTGCCCGCCGCCTTCGTCCAACATCGCCAGCGCGGTCACCAGGATGTCGTCCCGCGCCACTCCGCTCCCTTGGGCCGGACGACCACGTGGCCGATTCACGGCACCACGCGGTAAGTGGACTGCACCAATCCGGAACGAAAGCTGCGGCTGGAAACGAGTGCCAGGTCGACGTCGTGCGGCAGTTCGCCGAACAGGCTTCTCCCGGATCCGATCAACACCGGAACAGTCGTGATCACCATGTCAGCGACGAGCCCATCCCGGAGAAAAGACTGGATCACCTGCCCGCCGTCCACATAAATCCGGCGAATGCCCTGGCGAGCCAGTTCTTCCATCAGCGCCCGCGGTGCGAGATTCGAGAACCTGACCTTACCGTCCAGATGTCCGGGCACAGCGGTTCCCGCCAGTTGCGCCGACAGCACGATGACCGGACGGTCGTAGAGCCAGGGGTCGTAGGCCGCCACCGTTTCAAAGCTCCCCCGCCCCATCACGATCACGTCCTTGTCCTCGATGAAGTCCGTGTAACCGTGATCCTCGGCGGGATCGTCTCTCTGCAACAACCAGGCGATATCGCCGTTGGGCCGGGCGATGAAGCCATCGAGACTGGTGGCGATGAATACGTGTGCGGTGGTCATGGGAGCCCCTTATTTATACACCGTATATTTTAGCAAGGCGGCGTCCAAATACAACTAGTCGCTAGTCGGTCCCCTCCACCCACCGCGGCATCCGCCCAAACCACGGCTGCGCCTGCTCCAACTGGTGCGCCAGCTGCAACAACACATCCTCGCTGCCAAAGCGTCCCACGAACTGCACCCCGAGCGGCAAGCCATCCGCCGTCCAATGCAAGGGAACCGACATCGCCGGCGTCCCGGTCAGGTTGGCCAATTGCGTGAACGGCACATACCGCAAGCTTTCCTGCGCAATGCCATCGATGGCCTTGTCCAGCAAGCCTAGCCGCGCCAGCACGCCCAGCAACCCTGTCGTCTCCAGGAACCCCAGCACCGCCCGCTGCCCGCCCGGCAAGTCCCCGGTCCCGTGCCGCACCGGCGGATGCGCCAGCGTTGGCGTCAGCAGCAAGTCATACCGCGAATGGAACTCCCCCAGCGCCCGCGCAAACACATTCCATTGCCCGAGCTGCTGCGTGAGCTTCGGTGCCGATACCGCCGATCCCATCGAAACCAGCAACCGCGTCATCAGCTCCAGGTCCGCCGACGTCGCCCCGGCTGCCTTGGCCTGCGCCACCATCGCCGGTACCTGTCCAAAATAAATGTGCAGGTAGCTTGCCGCCAGCGCCGCCCCGTCGATGGCTGGCTCGGCTTCTTCCACCTCATGCCCCAGCTTGGCAAGCAGCTGCGCCGCGTGCGTGACCGCCGCCACCGCCTCCGGATGCACTTCCGAACCGATCGGCGAGCGCGTCGTGAAACCAATGCGCAACCGGCCCGGTTCGCGCCGCATCAGCTCCGCATACGCCCCGGAGGGCGGCGCGATCACGAACGGATCGCCCGGCTCGGCGCCCTGCAGCACATCCAGCGCCCGCGCACTGTCGCGCACGCTGCGCGAAAGCACCCCTTCGCTCGACGCACCGAACCACACCTCCGCCGTCGCCGGCCCGGACGACACGCGCCCGCGCGAGGGCCGCAGCCCGAACAAGCCGCAGCACGCCGCCGGAATGCGGATCGATCCGCCGCCATCGTTGCCAGCCGCCATCGGCACGATGCCCGAGGCGATCGCAGCCGCAGCCCCTCCACTCGATCCGCCCGGCGTGTGGTCGAGGTTCCAGGGATTGCTGGTGCGCCCGAACAATTCCGGGTCGGTCACGCCCTTGAGCGCGAACTCGGGCAGGTTGGTCTTGCCGAAAATGACCAGTCCTGCCTCCAGGTAGCGCCGCACCACCGAGGAATGTTGCTGGGGCACGATGCGCTGCATGGACCGGCTGCCGAAACTGGTCGGGATTCCTGCATAGTGGTGCCCGCCGTCCTTGATGAGGAAGGGCACGCCCGCGAACGGTCCCGGCGCCGGGGCGCGGGCCTGGGTGCGCGCCTCCTGCTCCATCAGCATGCAGATCGCATTGACCTGCCCGTGCACACGCTGGTGCTGCGCCAGGGCAAGCTCCAGCAATTCAGACGGCGAGGTGTCCCCGCACGCCACCAGCCGGGCAAGTTCGGTGGCGTCGCAGGCAAGGTATTCGGCAAATTTCATGGGCGATCCTGATGTTGATTGCCTGCAATGAAATATCCGACACGACATCTTGTCAAGACAAACGTGCTGGCTGGCGCCGGAACTCCCCGCCGCTGGCGACGCTCTTACCCGCACATGCTGTCAGCGCATTTCCGATGAACGAGCAGACCCTGGAACGATTCGACGTGGTCGAACTGGTGCCTGGCTTTCGCCCGCCGCCGCAAGCTGCTGGTACGCCCACCGGGGCGGCACTGGCCGACGCAAGCCGCCGCGCCCGCGCCTGGAGCAGCGATGTCCAGGACGAGCTCAAGCCCGGCACCGATCTCCACCGCCGCGAGGTCTGCCGCATGTTCCGCGACACCTTCAACCCCTACCGCCCGGCCGTGCTCGACTGGCCCAGGCTCGACGCCGCCACCCTGCAGCGCATCGTCTCGCTGCCGATCTGGGACATCGCCGTGCAGACCGAAGGCAAGGCACGCCTGCGCATGGCCGCGTACGCGCGCACGCTGGGCGACGCGGACATGCGCGAGGCGCTGGCCCTGAACGCGTGGGAGGAAAACCGCCACAAAGAGGTGCTGTCGAACATGGTGCGTGCCTACGGCATCCGGCTCGCGCCCGAGGCCGCGTACGAGTATCCGGACGACCCCGAGTGGGCCTACCTCGTCACCGGCTACAGCGAGTGCATCGACAGCTTCTTCGCGTTCGGCCTGTTCGAAGCGGCACGGCGCTCCGGCCTGTTCCCGCCCGAGCTGGTCGAGACCTTCGAGCCTGTGATGCAGGAGGAATGCCGCCACATCCTGCTGTTTGCGAACTGGGCGGCATGGCACCGCGCCCGCTTGCCATGGTGGCGGCGCATCCGCTTCGAGCTGAAGGTGCTGGCGGTGTGGGCGTTCCTTGGCTGGGAGCGCATCGGCCTGGCACGTTCGATCGATGCCGAGGGCAACGCGCAGGCGCAGGACAACAACTTCACGGTCAGCGGCGCCAGGTCCGTCACGGATGGTGCGATCAAGGTGCGCGAGCTGCTGGCCTTGTGCCTGGCCGAGAACGAGCGCCGCTTCTCCGGCTACGAAGCGCGGCTGCTGCGCCCCACGGCCATGCCTCGCCTCGCCCGGCTTGCGCTCAGGTGCATGCGCAAGGATGGCTGAGCAGGCCGCATTCGCGCTCGCGACCTTGGCGCTGCTGGCGTGGCTGTGGCTTGCGCTGTTTCGCGGCCAGTTCTGGCATGTGCGCTTCGCGCCAGCCGCGCCGTCGCCCATGTTCTGGCCCGAAGTGGTTGCCATCGTGCCCGCGCGTGACGAAGCGCTGGTCATTGAAAATGCGCTGCAGTCGCTGCTGGAGCAGGCATACGAAGGCCAGTTCCACATCGTCGTGGTGGACGACCATAGCAGCGACCGTACGGCTGCGCTGGCGCGCCAGACGGCCCTGCGGCTCGGCCAGTGCAAGCGCCTGAGTGTGATCACGGCACGCGAGCTGCCACTCGGCTGGGCCGGAAAAGTGTGGGCGCAGGCCGAAGGACTGCGCCTGCAGGTCCGGCGCTTTCCACACGCACGCTATGTCTGGCTGACCGACGCCGACATCCGCCACCACCCGCATGCGCTGCACGAGCTCGTGGCACGGGCGGAATCCGGACAGTTCGCGCTGACCTCGCTGATGGCGCGCCTGCACTGCGTCTCGCTAGCCGAGAACGTCCTGATCCCGGCCTTCGTCTTCTTTTTCGCGATGCTCTATCCGTTCGCGCAAGTGAACGATGTGAAACGGCGCACCGCCGCTGCGGCCGGCGGCTGCATGCTCGCGCGCACGGACGCGCTGGCCGCGATTGGCGGCATTGCGTCGATCAAGGATGCGCTGATCGACGACTGTGCGCTGGCCGCGCAGATGAAGCGTGCCGGACCAATCCATCTGGATCTCGCACGCGACTGCTACTCGTTACGCCCGTGCGACGACTGGCGCTCGGTCTGGAACATGATCGCCCGCAGCGCCTACACGCAGCTGCGCCATTCGCCATCGCTGCTGGGACTTACGGCCGTTGGCATGGTGCTGCTGTACGTGGTGCCGCCCGTGCTGGCGCCCTTTGCGTGGCCGGCCCTGGCGGCGTGGCTGCTGATGACGGGCTTGTATGTGCCGATGCTGCGCTACTACGGGCGCGCGGCAACGTGGGCGCCTGCTCTTCCCTTTGTGGCGATGTTCTACCTTGGCGCGACGCTTGCCTCGGCCTGGCGCCACCACCGCGGCCGGGGCGGCCGCTGGAAAGGGCGAACGCAGGCAACGGTCACCTGAGGTAGCCTTCGCGCGCGAACCAGTCGAGCGCGGCCTGCAAGCCGTGCTGGTGCGCGCGCGGCGCGTAGCCCAGTTCGCGCTGCGCTTTGGCTGACGAAAAATGCATGCGGTTGCGCGACATTTTCAGCCCGTCCGTGGTCAGGAAGGGTTCGCGGCCGGTGATGCGCGCCACCGCCTCTGCGGCGCACGCGAGCGGAAACAGCGACGCCACCGGCAACTGCACACGCGGCGCGCGGCGCCCGGTGAGACCAGCGATCTCGCCAAGAAGCTCGCGCAGGCTCAGGTTGTCGCCGCCCAGGATGTAGCGCTCGCCTACCCGCCCGCGTTCGAGGGCAAGCACATGGCCGAGCGCCACATCCTCCACGTTCACCACGTTCAGGCCGGTCTCCACGAACGCGGGCATGCGGCCACCCGCTGCCTCGACGATGATGCGGCCGGTTGGCGTGGGCCGCACGTCGCGCGCGCCAACCGGCGTGGACGGATTGACGATCACCGCCGGCAGTCCCTCGCGTTCCACCATCTGCTCGACCAGCCGCTCGGCCAGCACCTTGCTGCGCTTGTAGGCGCCAATGGCCTGCGCGGCGGCCAGCGGTTCGTCTTCGGTCGCGGCCACCGTTTGCGCGTCCACCCGCAGCGTGGCAACGCTGCTGGTGTACACAATGCGCTCCACGCCGCGCTGCAGCGCCGCGCGCATCACGTTGCGCGTGCCCTCGACATTGGTGCGTTCGATCGCGGCCGGATCGCGCGACCACAGCCGGTAGTCGGCGGCCACATGGAACACATGGCGCACGCCGTCGAGCGCGCGGGCCAGGCTGGCCTCGTCGCGCAGGTCGCCTTCGACGATCTCGGCGCTCAGGCCCGCCAGGTTGCGGCGCGGGCTGGTGCCGCGCACCAGCAGACGCAAGCGGAACCCACGCTCCTGCAGCGCGCACGCCACCGCCGAGCCGATAAAGCCGCTCGCGCCCGTCACCAGCACCCGGTCCTGGCTTGCCATTGCAGGCTCCCTGTTGCGATGCGGCCGATTGTAGCCTTCAGTCGCGCGCACGGTCGCACACCCGCGGGTGAAACTGGGCAGTACGAACCTGCACGGAAAACAGGCATCAAAGCTTGTTTAGGCTGGAGAATCCGGATGCCGCAGCAAACCAAGGACGGCGCGCAGCCGATGCGCGTGCTCCTGGCGCAGCCACGGGGCTTTTGTGCCGGTGTCGTGCGTGCCATTGAAATCGTCGAACGCTCGCTGCAAAAGTATGGCGCGCCCGTCTATGTGCGGCACGAGATCGTACACAACAAGGCGGTCGTTGACGGGCTCAGGGCCAAGGGCGCGGTGTTCGTCGACGAGCTCGACGTGGTGCCGGCCGGGGCGGTGACGGTGTTCAGTGCCCACGGCGTGGCCCGGCGCGTCGAGGCTGACGCGACGGCGCGCGAGCTGCACGTGCTCAACGCGACCTGCCCGCTGGTCACCAAGGTCCACATCCAGGGACGCAAGTATGCCGCCGCCGGGCGCGTGGTGGTGCTGATCGGCCACGCGGGCCACGCCGAGGTCGAGGGCACGATGGGACAGATCGACGGCCGCGTGGTGCTGGTGCAGAACGTGCAGGAGGCCGAACAGCTCGACCTGCCGGGCGACACGCCGATTGCCTACGTCACGCAAACCACGCTGTCGGTGGACGACACGCGCGACGTGATCGCCGTGCTGCAGCGGCGCTTTCCCGATATCGTCGGCCCCGACGTGCGCGACATCTGCTACGCCACGCAAAACCGCCAGCGCGCGGTGCGCGCCTTGTGCAAGCAGGTGGACGTGCTGCTCATCGTCGGCGCCACCAACAGCTCCAACTCCAACCGCCTGCGCGAGATCGGCACCGAAAGCGGCATCCCCAGCCACCTGCTGGCCGATGGCGGCGAGCTGGACCCGGCATGGGTGCGCGGTGCAGGCGTGGTCGGGATCACGGCCGGGGCTTCCGCGCCAGAGGCCATGGTCGAGCATGTGATCGCGGCGCTGCGCAAGCTCGGCCCGGTCGAGGTGTCATCGATGGACGGGCTGGAGGAACACATCGAGTTCCGGCTGCCGTCTGAACTGGCCGGCGCCCCCGAGGTCGCGGCACCCTGAGGAGTCCTGGCATGGCGATCCCGCTACTGCAAAAAGCGCTGGTCGGCGCCTACATCGCGCGCAAGCACCTCTCGGGACAGACCCGCTATCCGCTCGCGCTGATGCTCGAGCCGCTCTTTCGCTGCAATCTCGCGTGTGCGGGCTGCGGCAAGATCGACTACCCAAACGAGATCCTGGACCAGCGCCTGTCCACGCGGGAGTGCCTGGACGCGGTCGACGAATGTGGCGCGCCAGTGGTCTCGATCGCCGGCGGCGAACCGCTGCTGCACAAGGACATGCCCGAGATCGTGCGCGGCATCGTGGCGCGCCGCAAGTTCGTGTACCTGTGCACCAACGCGCTTTTGATGGACAAGAAGCTGGAGCAGTACCAGCCCAGTCCGTTTTTCATCTGGTCGGTGCACCTGGACGGCGACGCGCAGATGCACGACCGCTCGGTGTGCCAGCCCGGCGTGTATGAGCGCGCGGTAGCGGCCATCGGCCATGCCAAGGAGCGCGGCTTTCGGGTCAACATCAACTGCACGCTGTTCAACGACGCCCAGCCCGAGCGCGTTGCGCGCTTCTTCGACGAGGTGAAGGCCATGGGCGTGGACGGCATCACCGTCTCGCCCGGCTACGCCTACGAACGCGCACCCGAGCAGCAGCACTTCCTGGCACGCGGCGCCACCCGGCGGCTGTTCCGCGACATCCTGCGGCTGGGCGATGGCGGGCGGCGCTGGTCGTTCAGCCAGTCCAGCCTGTTCCTCGACTTCCTGGCCGGGAACCAGACCTATCACTGCACCCCGTGGGGCAACCCGGCGCGCACCGTGTTCGGCTGGCAGCGCCCGTGCTACCTGCTGGGCGAAGGCTACGTGCGCACCTTCCGCGAACTGATGGAAGAGACGCACTGGGATGCTTACGGCACCGGCCACTACGAAAAGTGCGCGAACTGCATGGTCCACAGCGGCTACGAAGCGACCGCGGTCATGGACACGATCAGGCGTCCGCTCACCGCGTGCCGGGTCGCGCTGTCCGGCGTGCGCACCAGCGGCGACATGGCGCCCGACATCGCCCTGGACGGCCAGCGGCCCGCCGAGTACGTTCACGCACACCACGTCGCGATCAAGGTGGCCGAGATTCGCGGGCGCCGCGCGAACGGCGCCTGAAGGAACGACACGACGATGGCCACGCTCGGCAGCATCCTCGTCCTGGTGTCCACGCTGTACGCGCTGGCCGCGCTGCTGTGCCGTGCGCGCACGTGGCGCGGCACGCCGGCGCAGCCGCGGCCGGTCACGATACTGAAGCCGCTGTGTGGCGCCGAGCCGCGCCTGGAAGCCAACCTTGCCATGCTGTGCGAGCAGGATTGGCCCGAGTACCAGATCGTATTCGGCGTGCGCGACCCGAATGACCCCGCCATCGACGTTGTGCGACGCCTGGTGCGGCGCCATCCCGCGTGCGACATCGCCCTGGTGGTGGACGCGCACACGTACGGCACCAACTTCAAGGTGAGCAACCTGATCAACATGGCACGGTATGCACGCCATCCCTGGCTCGTCATTGCCGACAGCGACATCGCCGTGCCGAGCGACTACCTGGCGCAGGTGACGGCGCCGCTGGCCGATGCGCACACCGGCATCGTCACCTGCCTGTACCGTGGCCGCGCATTCGGCGGCTTCTGGAGCCGCGTGGGTGCGCTCTTCATCGACACCTGGTTCGCGCCGTCCGTGCGCGTGGCAAGCGCGTTCGGCAGCACGGCGTTCGGCTTCGGCGCCACGATTGCGCTGCGCGCCGACACGCTGCGGGCGATCGGTGGCTTCGAAGCCTTGCGCAACAGGCTGGCGGACGACTACTGGCTCGGCGCACTCACGCGCGAACTGGGTCTGGCCACCGTGCTGTCGCCGCTGTGCGTGGCCACCGAGGTGGTCGAGCACAGCTTTGCCGAACTATGGACACGCGAACGGCGCTGGCTGCAAACGATCCGCTCGATCAACCCGGCCGGCTATGCGTTCTCGTTCATCACCTTCACCTTTCCCATGATCGCGCTCGGGCTGTGGCTGAGCCCCGGCAGCTGGCCCGCGGCCTTGGTGGCTGGCGTGGCACGCTGCACGCTGCACCTGCGCCGCCCTGCACCACGGCTCGTGCTTTACGCGCCACTGCGCGACTGCCTGCTGCTCGTGGCCTGGTGCGCAGGGTTTGCCGGCGCCACCACGCGCTGGCGCCGCCAGGCGGTGCCGATCGACGCGCCACGCCCGCACCTGACGAGAGGACCGATCCGATGAAGACCCTGTTCCTGCAAGCGCCCTCCTTCGACGGCTTCGACGGCGGCGCCGGCTCGCGCTACCAGGCCAAACGCGAGATCCGCTCGTTCTGGTACCCCACATGGCTGGCCCAGCCCGCCGCGCTGGTGCCCGGCAGCCGCCTGCTCGACGCGCCCGCCGATGGCCTGTCGGTCGCGCAAGCGCTCGCAATCGCCAGCGAGTACGAACTCGTCATCCTGCACACCAGCACGCCGTCGTTCCCCACGGACGCGCGGTTTGCGGAACTGCTCAAGGAGCGCAATGCGGCCACGCTGGTGGGCATGGTCGGCGCCAAGGTTGCCGTCGATGCCGAAGGATCGCTGCGCGCCAGCCGCGCCATCGACTTCGTCGCGCGCGAGGAATTCGACTACACCTGCCGCGACATCGCGCAAGGCATGCCGCTGACGCAGGTTGACGGCATCAGCTACCGCGCGCCGGACGGCGCCATCTGCCACAACCCGCCGCGCGCAATGATCGAAAACATGGACGAGCTGCCCTTCGTCTCGCCGGTGTACAAGCGCGACCTGGACATCCACAACTACTTCATCGGCTACCTCGACTACCCGTACGTGTCGCTGTACACCGGGCGCGGCTGCCGCTCGCGCTGCACCTTCTGCCTGTGGCCGCAGACGGTTGGCGGCCACCGCTACCGCACCCGCTCGCCGGAGAACGTGCTGGAAGAGGTCCGCTGGATCAAGGAGAACATGCCCGAGGTGAAGGAGATCATGTTCGACGACGACACCTTCACCGACTTCAGGCCGCGCGCCGAGGAGATCGCGCGCGGGCTGGGCAAACTGGGCGTGACATGGTCGTGCAATGCCAAGGCCAACGTACCCTACTCCACGCTGAAGGTCATGAAGGACAACGGGCTGCGCCTGCTGCTGGTCGGCTACGAGTCCGGCGACGACCAGATCCTCCTGAACATCAAGAAGGGCCTGCGCACCGACATCGCGCGCCGCTTTGCCGCCGATTGCAAGGCGCTCGGCATCACCGTGCACGGCACATTCATCCTGGGCCTGCCGGGCGAAACGCGCGAGACCATCGCCAAATCGATTGCGTTCGCCAAGGAGATCAACCCGCACACGATCCAGGTGTCGCTGGCGGCGCCCTATCCCGGCACGCGGCTGTACGAGCAGGCGGTCGAGAACGACTGGATTCCGCCCAACAGGACCATCAACCTGGTCAACGAAAGCGGCGTGCAGCTGGCGGCGATCAGCTACCCGCACCTGTCCAGCGAAGAGATCTATCACGGCGTCGAGGCGTTCTACAAGAGCTTCTACTTCCGGCCCACCAAGATCTGGGAGATCGTCAGCGAGATGGTGGGCAGCTGGGACATGACGCGCCGCCGCCTGCGCGAGGGCGTCGAGTTCTTTCACTTCCTGCGCTCGCACGGGGCGACCCACTCGTGAGGAAAAGGTGGCCGCGCGTGATCCGGGCCTGATCATCACGGCCGACGACTTTGGTCTCCACGTGAGCGTGAACCTGGCGGTGGAGCGCGCCTTTCGGGAAGGCGTGCTGACCACGGCCAGCCTCATGGTCGGCGCACCGGCCGCCGCCGACGCGATCGCGCGTGCGAAAGCCAACCCGAGCCTGCGCGTGGGACTGCACCTGGTGCTGGCCGATGGCCGGGCGACACTGCCGCCCCGCGCCATTCCCGACCTCGTGGACGCCGACGGTAACTTCGGCGCCCGGATGGTGCGCGAAGGCTTTCGCTTCTTCCTGCTGCCGGCGGTGCGCCGCCAGCTGGCCGCCGAAATCAGCGCGCAGTTCGAAGCTTTTGCCGCCTCGGGCCTGGCGCTCGATCACGTGAACGCGCACCGGCACTTTCACTTGCATCCCACCATTTTGTCGATGATGATCGATATCGGCCGCCCGTTCGGCCTGCGCGCCATCCGCCTGCCGCGCGAAGCGCACACTCCGGCATGGCTGGCGCCGTGGCTGGCCCTGCTCGCCCGGCGGCTTGCGGCAGCGGGCATCGGGTACAACGACTACACGCTCGGCATCCGCCAGTCCGGCAGGTTCGACGAGCATGCATTGCTGGCCGCGCTGTCGCACCTGCCGGCGCGCGGCATCGGCGAGATCTACCTGCACCCGGCCACCCAGTCCGGCAGCGCGGTGTCGCGTGCCGCGCCCGGTTACCGCCATGCGGACGAGCTGGCGGCGCTTACCTCGCCGCGTGTCCTGCGCGTGCACCACATGCTGCGCCAGCACGGCTTTCGGTTCGGCGGATTTGCGGACCTGGCCCATGCGCCATGAAGCGGCTGGTGGTGTTGGGCGGCATGGCCGGGCTGCTGCTGCTCACGGCACTGGTGCTGTACGAAGGCTGGCCCGCGATCGTCGCCGCGTTCCGCCGCGCCGGCTGGCCGCTGCTGTGGCTTGTGCCGTTCCACGTCGTCCCGCTGCTCTTCGATACCCAAGCCTGGCTCGTGCTGCTGGAGCCGATCAATCGCGCAGGGCACGCCAGCTACGGCTTTCTGCTGTGGGTGGCCTCCGTGCGCGAGGCTGTGGCGCGGCTGCTGCCATCGGTCGGCATCGGCGGCGAAGTGGTCGGGATCCGGCTCGTGCGGCTGCGCCTGTCCGACAGCACGGCCATCGCCGCGACCATCATCGTCGAAGTGATGGTGACGATCACGGTGCTGTACGTATTCAGCGGCGTTGGGTTGCTGCTCATCGTACACCTGGCGTCGGAGCTGGGTCACGTCTGGCTCATTGCCGCCAGCCTGCTGCTGACATTGCCGCTGCCGTTGCTGGCATACTGGATGCTGCGCCGCGGGTCGGTCTTCGCGCGCCTGCAGGACCTGGCCGCGCGGCTGCTGGGCAAACGGAGCCAGATCGCACTCAGGCTCGACGCCGTGGGCCTCGACGCCCAGGTGGCGCACCTGTTCGACCAGCCGCGCCGGCTGCTGCGGGCGCTCGGCTGGCAGTTCCCGGGCTACCTCATCGGCTCGTTCGAGACCTGGTTCGCCCTCGACCTGCTCGGCCACCCGGTTGACATCACCGCGGCGGTGGCAATCGAAGCGCTGACCCAGGCCACGCGCCACGCCGCGTTCCTCGTGCCCGCCGGGCTGGGCGTGCAGGAAGCGGCCGTGGTCCTGTTTGGCTACCTGGCCGGTGTCGGCGGCGACGTGGCGCTGTCGCTCGCATTGGTCAAGCGCATGCGCGAGACACTGTTCGGCGTGCCTGCCCTGCTGTCGTGGCAATGGGTCGAGACGCGCCAGCTGCGCGCACGCAGGGCGGGCAACTAGGCGTTCGCCTCGTTGTGGGCGACCAGGTACTTGATCAGCCCGTCGATCCCGCCCTTTGCCAGCTGGCCAGCAAACTGCTGGCGGTACACCACGATCATCCACGCACCCATCATGTTGATGTCGTAGATCTTCCAGCCGGCGTCGGTCTTGTGCACGCGGTAGTCGATCGGCATCGTATCGCCGCCGCTGACCACCTGGGTACGCACCACGGCATCCGTTGCCGAGGACGGCAAGGCCGCCATCGGCGGGTACTTGAACTGCGTCTGCTGCCCACGGATCTGCATCAGCTGGGTGGCGTAGGTCCGCGCGAGCAAGGTCTGGAACTGCCTGAAGAGTGCGTCGCGCTGCGCCTGCGTCGCCTTGGCCCAGGCCTCCTTGCCCACCGCATACTGGGTGGTGAGCATGAAGTCGGTGTTGGGCAGGAACTTCTGCTGCACGATCCGGTAGATCCTGTCGGCGTCGCCCTTGGCTGCGACCGGGTCGTTGTGGATCGCCGCCATCACGCCGTCGATGGTGGCCCGCACCATGCGGTCGGGCCGGCTTTCGTTCTGCTGGGCTTGAACATGGGACGCGGCGACAACCAGCGCCACCGGTATCCAGACGTAAGGTTTCATGGTGATCCCTCCGCGAACGGCATGCGGCCAAGTATAGCGCGCGCGGTCGCAGTCGCGAGCCGCGTTCGCTGGTCTAACTGGCTTGTCGTGCCCGTGTTCGCCGCACACATGCTGACCACCGCCATCTGCAAAACCATCGACACCTCGGTCCGCCATTCATGGCTGGTGATTGGCGTGTTCGTGGTGCTCGTCGCAGCCAGCGTCGTGTATGTCGCCCGCCATTTCGCCATCAACACGGACGTCGGCACGCTGATCAATCCCGATGCCCAATGGGCGCGGCGCGACGCCATGATCAGCGCCGCCTTCCCGCAGCGCAGCGACACGACACTGGTGGTTGTGCGCGCCCCGGCGCCCGAGTTTGCCTCACAAGCCGCACGCGAGCTGGCACAACGCCTGCGCGCACAGCATGCACTGTTCCGGTCGGTCGGCCTTGGCGCCGACAGCGATTTCTTTGCGCGCAATGGCCTGCTGTTCCTTTCGGTGGAGCAGATCGCCGCACTGCACCAGCAACTGACCGACGCCCGGCCGCTGTTGAACGCGCTGGCACACGACCCGTCGCTGCGCGGGCTGTCCAACCTGCTGGCAGTGACGCTCCTCACGCCGCTGCAAACCGGACAGCTCAAGCTGGCCGACATGGCGCCGCTGCTGGACAAGACCGCCGACGTGGTGGACACAGCGCTGGTGGGCCGGCCGGCCGCCCTGTCGTGGACGGCGCTGGCCAACGCGGCCAACCCCGAGGGCGGCGGCGTGCACAGCCTGGTGGAGGTGGTGCCGGTCCTGCGCTTTGACGAGCTGCAGCCGGGCGCCGCTTCGTCGGACGCGATCCGCGCCGCTGCCAACGAATTGCGGCTCGGGCCGCGCTACGGCGCGACAGTGGGCCTGACCGGCTCGGTCCCGCTGTCCGACGACGAGTTCTCCTCGGTGCAGGAGGGTTCGACAATCAGCACCGCGGTCACGTTCGCGTTCGTCCTGCTGATCCTGTGGCTGGCCCTGCGCTCGATGAAGCTGGTAGCGGCGGTGTTCCTGACCATGCTCGGCGGGCTGGCGCTGACGGCGGCCCTGGGCCTGCTGCTGGTCGGTTCCTTCAACATCATCTCGGTTGCGTTCGCCATGCTGTTCGTCGGCATCGGGGTGGACTTCGGCATCCAGTTCGGGATGCGCTTTCGTGCGCGCCTGCTCGAGATCGGCGACACGCACACCGCACTGCTGGCCGTGTCACGCACGATTTCGCTGCCGCTCACGCTCGCCGCGGTGGCGACTGCCATCGGCTTTTTCGCATTCCTGCCTACGGCCTACCGCGGCGTGGCGGAGCTGGGCGAGATCGCGGGCGTGGGCATCCTGTTCGTCGCCTTCCCCACCTGCTTCACCATCCTGCCGGCGCTGATCAAGGTGCTCAACCCGCCGGGCGCATCCTCGATGCCGGGCTACCGCTGGCTGGCCCCGGTGGACCACACGTTCCAGGCCCATCGCAAGGGCCTCCTGTACGGCACCATCGCGGTGGTGCTGGCCGGCGTTCCGTTGCTGTGGCACCTGCATTTCGACTTCAACCCGCTGCACCTGAAAGACCCTTCGAGCGAATCGATGAAAACGCTGCGTCCGCTGGCTGGCACAGGCGAGATCGGCATCGACAACGTGCAGGTGCTCGCGCCCACGCTTGCCGCGGCCAGCGCGCTCGGCGAGCGCGTCGCCCGGCTGTCCGAGGTCTCGCGTGTGATGACGCTGGCAAGCTTCGTCCCCGAGCGGCAGGACGAAAAGCTGGCCCTGATTGCGACGCTCGCCGCCGCCCTCGACCCTGCACTGGCGCAGCCACCCGCGCCAGCAGCCGGCGATAGCGAGCGGGTGTCGGCCTTGCGCTCGGCGGCGCGCGCGCTGCGCAACGCTGCGCTCGATTATCCCGGCGCGGGCGAGGCGCCTGCCCGGCGCCTCGCGGACAACCTCACCGCGCTGGCCAAGGCGCCGCCACAGGCGCGCGACCGCGCGGAGCACGCGCTGGCCGATCCACTCAGGCTTTCGCTGGCATCGCTGCGGAAAGCGCTGCATCCGCAACGGGTTACGCTGGACAACGTGCCGCCCGAATTGCGGCGCGACTGGGTGGCGCGCGACGGGCGCGCGCTGCTGGACATCGCACCACGCAAGGCGCCAGGCGTCGCCCCCGGCGACGACACCCAACTGCGCAATTTCGCGGACGCCGTGCAGCGCGTGGCCCCAGGCGCGACCGGCGGGCCGATCTCCGTGCTCAACGCCGCGCACGTGGTGGTGCAGGCGTTCATCCACGCGGCGCTGCTGGCCGTGCTGGCAATCACGGTGCTGTTGTGGATCACCTTTCGCCGTGTCGATGACGTGCTGCTCACGATGGTGCCGCTGCTTGTGTCCGGGCTGTTCACGCTCGAGCTGTGTGTTCTCCTGAACATCAAGCTTAACTTCGCCAACATCATTGCGCTGCCCTTGCTGCTCGGCGTGGGCGTCGCCTTCAAAATCTATTACGTGATGGCCTGGCGCGGCGGCGCCACCGAGCTGCTGCAGCACGGGCTGACGCAGGCGATCATCCTGTCGGCCGCCACCACCGGCACGGCCTTCGGCAGCCTGTGGCTGTCCAACCATCCCGGGACCGCCAGCATGGGCAAGCTGCTGGTGCTCGCGCTCGGATGCACGCTGATCGGCGCGGTGTTCTTCCAGCCCATTTTGATGGGCAAGCCGCGAGCCAAACCAAGGAGCAAGTGATGAACAAAAACCGCAGCGCCGGCGCACTCGCCATGGCCGGCCTCCTCGCCATTGGCGGTTGCGCCACGGGGCCGGACCGCAACCCGCAGGATCCGCTCGAGCCGCTCAACCGGGCAACCTACCGCTTCAACGACGCCCTCGACCGCGCCGTCGCCAAGCCGGTGGCCAAGGGCTACAACAAGGTGGTGCCGCAGCCGGTGCGCACGGCGGTCGACAATTTCTTCGCCAACCTGGGCGACGTGACCGTGATGTTCAACGACTTCCTTCAGCTGCGCATCTCCGACGGCATGCAGGACCTGGCGCGGGTGGCGGTCAACACCACCTTCGGCATCCTGGGCACGATCGACATCGCCACGCCGGCTGGCATCGAGCGCCACGACCAGGACTTCGGCCTTACCCTCGCCCATTACGGCATGCCCTCCGGGCCTTACCTGGTGCTGCCGCTGTTTGGCCCGAGCACCTTCCGCGACGCCGCCGGCTTCGGTGTGGACCAGTACATGGCGCCCGTGAACCAGACCGAGCCGGCCACGCGCAATACGCTGTGGGGCGTCGATTTCATCAGCACGCGGGCACGCTACCTGAACGCCACAAACTTGCTGGAAGAAGCGGCACTGGACAAGTACCTTTTCACGCGCGACGCCTGGCTCGGCCACCGGCGCGCGCAGGAACGCGGTGGGCAGGAACAGGAGCTGCCTGAATACGAGCGCGAGGCCGCGCCGGGGCAGCCTCAAGGTAGGTAAGCGAAGAGCGGCCCCGCCAGCGCGCGGGCGCGGACGAGGCCGCGACGCGCGGCGCGTGCGTCCGTCGCCAGCGCGAACACGGCCCCTGCCTGGCCCGGATGCGCCGCAAGCGAACGCAGGAACGGTCCGGCCGCAATGCCGCCGTCCTCCTTCATCGCCGCGATGGCGCACGGCGGCAGGTTGCGTGCGGCCGGATCGACCACCACGCGCAATGCGACGAAAGGCAAGCCGTGTCGGGCCGCGATGCGCGCGACGTGGTGCGACTCCATGTCCGCCGCGCGCGCGCCGCTTGCCGCCCACAGCCGCGACTTCTCCTCCCGGCTGGCCACGGGATCATCGACGCATGCGAGCACACCGCCGTGCGCCGCCGGCAGCCGCTCGCGCAGCGCACGCAGCCAGCGCGGATCCGGTACGAGCGAGCCACCCGGCCACAGCACCTGGTCCGCGAGCAGGCAATCGCCGGGCGCGAGCGCGGGATCGAGGCCGGCAGCGCAGCCAAAGCTGACGATGCCCGCGCAGCCTGCGGCAGCGCGCGCCAGCTCGGGCAGCAGTGCGATCGCGGCGCCCGTTGCGCAAAAGGTTTGCACCCCGGGGCCGCGCGCGATCGCGGCTTCGAAATGAAGGCCGCACACCGCGATCACATGGCGGGCAGGCTGGCTCACATCCCCAGGCCCACGTTGCGGCTGCCCTGCTGCTTCAGCCTCCGATAGCGGGCCAGCGCCCACAGGGGAAAATAGCGCGCATAGCCGTGGTAGCGCAGGTAGAACACGCGCTCGAACCCGGTCGCGGTATGGCACGGTTCGTCCCACAACCCGTCCTTGCGCTGTTCGCGCACCAGCCAGTCGATCCCCCGCGCCACCGCCGCGTGGTCGATGGCCCCGGCCGCGATCAGTCCAAGCACTGCCCAGGCAGTCTGCGACGGCGTACTGGGCGCTGGCCGGTAGCCGTCGTAGTCGAGCGCATAGCTGCTGCCGTCCTCGCCCCAGCCGCCGTCCGGATTCTGCACCGCCGCCAGCCAGGCCGCCGCGCGCGCCACCGGGCGCGCACCGGCATCCACGCCCGCGGCGCCCAGCGCGCACAGGGCACTCCATGTGCCGTAGATGTAATTCATCCCCCAGCGCCCGTACCAGCTGCCGTCCTTCTCCTGCGCGCGCAGCAGCCAGCGCAGCGCGCGCCTGCCCGCTGCCGGCGCGGCGTTGAGCTGGGCCAGCATCGACAGGCAGCGCGCGGACACGTCGGCCGTCGGTGGATCGAGCAGGGCCCCATGGTCGGAAAACGGGATGTTGTTCAGGTAGCGGCAGGTATTGTCCGCGTCGAAGGCGCCCCAGCCGCCGCAGCGGCTTTGCATGCCGACCACCCATTCGCAAGCACGCGCAACCGCATCCCCGTAGGCCGCCGCCGGGTCCATCGACATCGCCCGGTGCATGGCCATTGCCACCACCGCCGTGTCATCCACATCCGGGTAGGCCGGGTTCGCGTACTGGAATGCCCAACCTCCCGGGCGCAGGTCCGGCCGGCGCTCGCTCCAGTCGCCGGCCAGGTCGAGCACTTGCAGCTGGCGCAGCCAGTCCAATGCGCGCCGGGCGGCAGCGCTGGCCGCCGGCTCGCCGCATTCCAGCAGCGCGTGGCACATGAGCGCGGTGTCCCACACGGGCGACAGGCACGGCTGGCAGTAGGTCTCGTCGCCGCGATCGACCAGCAGTCGTTCGACCGCATCGCGCGCGGTGGCCGCACCAGTGCGTTCGCCCAGCACCTCGAACATCAACAGAGCATTGACCATCGCCGGAAAGATGCCGCCCAGCCCGTGCTCGCCGTTCAGGCGCTCGCGGACGAAGGCGGCAGCGGTCTGAATCGCGTGTTCGCGCAGCGAGGCCGCCAGTTGCCGCTCCGCCCACCGCAACTGGGCATCGACCGAGCGGAACAGCGCGTACCAGAACCTGCGCTGGTGCGGGGCGCGCGGCGCCAGGCGCAGCGTGTCCGGCGCCTCGATGAACAGCTCGTCGATGCGCACGCGGCGCGGGTTGCGCGCGCGCGGCCTGAGCGCGGCCAGCACCAGCAGCGGAACCAGCACCGTGCGCGTCCAGTACGAGACCCGCGACAGGTGAAACGGAAACCAGCGCGGCAGCAGCGCAATCTCCACCGGCATGCATGGCACCGACGCCCACGGCACCTGGCCGAACAGGGCCAGCAGCACCCGGGTAAAGACATTGCAGCGCTCCGCGCCACCATGCGCGCGTATCGCTGCACGTGCCCGTCTCATGTGCGGCGCGTGCGGCGAGTCGCCGATCATCTTGAGCGCAAAATAGGCCTTCACGCTCGCGCTCGGGTCATAGGGTCCGCCGTGGAACAGCGGCCAGCCGCCATCCTCGTTCTGGATGCGCCGCAGGTAGCGTGCGATGCGCGCCTCGCGCGCCGCAATGGGCGGCTCGCCAAGGTAGTGCACCATCAGCACGTACTCGGACGGGATGGTCGCGTCGGCTTCCAGCTCGTACACCCAATGGCCGTCGCTCTTTTGCTCTGCCAGCACCGCGGCCAGCGCCCGCTGCACGGCCTGATGCACGGCGACGGACCTGGTCCGGGCGATGGCGGCTGGCAGCGGAGTGGCAAAGTCGGGATGGCGCATGGTCACGGACACGGGCACCGCCGGCGGCAATCACATCAGGTGGCGCAGCAGGATGCCGATCTTCTGCACCCGTGGCACCTTGACCGGCGCGCGTGGCGCCTCCCATCCACGCGCGAGCAGCCGCGCCAGCACCGCCTGGTAGGCCGCACTCATCATGTGCGCGGTGCGGCAACGGCTGTGCCTGAGAATCGCTTCGGCATGACGAAAATGCGCCTGCACCTGCGGGACGACGCGCGCACAGGCATCCGGCAGCGCCGGGTCGTCCACGATACCGGCCGCGCTGCCCGGCGCCACGCCCGCACCGCGCAGCGCCTCGCCTGGCAGGTACACCCGGCCCAGCGCGGCGTCCTCGTCGATGTCGCGCAGGATGTTGGTCAGCTGTAGCGCGCGCCCAAGATGATGGGCCAGCGCGATGCCGTCGGCGCGTGGCATGCCGAACACCTTCACGGACAGGCGGCCGACGGCGCTGGCCACGCGGTCGCAGTACAGGTCGAGCGTGGCGGCGTCGGGCGCGCACAGCGGTTCGCCGCCGGCGTCCATCAGCATCCCGTCGATCACGCTGTGGAAGTCCTCGCGCGCAAGGCCGTACTCTTCGATGTGCCGGCCCAGCACACGCAGCCCTGCCGGCGCCTGGCCGCCGTAGCAGTCGTCGATGTCGCGCCGCCACTGCTCCAGTCCTGCGCGCCGCACGTGGGCAGGCGCCAGGCTGTCGGCAATGTCGTCCACCGCGCGGCAGAATCCGTAAATCGAGAACATGGCGTCGCGCCTGGGCGCCGGCAGCAGCCGCATCGCCAGATAGAACGAGCTGCCTGCCGCAGCCGGCGAGCCCGCGCCCATGGAAAGCGATTGTGCGTGCATGGCCACCCCTTGCCCCGGCTGCTCACCCGTTGCTGACGACAAGGCGCGGCTCGGCCGTGCCGAAGCGCTGCCGGATCGACGCGGCGATTCCCTTGGCGTCCAGGCCGACGCTGGCCAGCAGCAGCGCCGGATCGCCATGCTCGATGAAGCGGTCGGGCAGGCCCAGCATCAACAAGGGCTTCACCACGCCGGCCGCGGCCAGCGCTTCCGCCACCGCCGCCCCGGCCCCACCCATCACGCTCCCCTCCTCCACCGTGACGACCCGCGCGTGCTCGCGCGCCAGTCGCACGGCCAGCTCCACGTCCAGCGGTTTGATGAAGCGCATGTTGGCCACCGTCGCCCCCAGCTCGGCGCCCGCCGCCAGGCTGGGCGCCACCATCGAACCGAACGCGAGAATCGCGATGTCCTTGCCCTGCCGGCGCACCTCGGCCTTGCCCAGTTCAATGGCCGACAGCTCGCGCTCGACAGGCACTCCCGGCCCCGCCCCGCGCGGATAGCGCACCGCAGCCGGGCCGGGATAGTGGAAGGCAGTCGTCAACATGCGCCGGCATTCGTTCTCGTCCGATGCCGCCATCAGCACCATGTGCGGCACGCAACGCACGAAAGCGATGTCGTAGTTCCCCGCGTGCGTGGCGCCGTCCGGCCCTACCAGCCCGGCGCGGTCGAGCGCAAAAGTCACGTCCAGGTTCTGCAGCGCCACGTCGTGGATCAGCTGGTCGTAGGCGCGCTGCAAAAAGGTCGAATAGATCGCCACCACCGGTTTCATCCCTTCCGCCGCGAGGCCGGCGCCGAATGTCACCGCGTGCTGCTCGGCGATGCCAACGTCGAAATACCGCTCGGGGAACCGCTGCTCGAAGCGCACCAGCCCCGAACCTTCGCGCATCGCAGGCGTAATGCCGACCAGGCGCCGGTCCACGGCCGCCATGTCGCACAGCCATTCGCCGAACACTTCGGTGTAGGTCGTGCGCGACTGCGCCGGCACGATGCCCACGCTGGGATTGAACTTGCCGGTGCCGTGGTAGAGGATCGGATCGGCCTCGGCCAGCTTGTAGCCCTGCCCCTTCTTTGTGACCACGTGCAGGAACTGCGGCCCCTTGAGGTCGCGGATATTCTGCAGCGTGGGCACCAGGGCGTCCAGGTCGTGGCCGTCGATGGGGCCGATGTAGTGAAAGCCGAATTCCTCGAACAGCGTGGCCGGCGGCACCACCATGCCCTTGGCGTGCTCCTCGATGCGGCGCGCCAGCTCGCGCACCGGCCCCGGCAACCTGCGGCTCACGTTGCGCGCCGCCGCGTAGAAGCGGCCCGACATCAGCCGCGCCAGGTAGCCGTTCAGGGCCCCCACCGGCGGCGAGATCGACATGTCGTTGTCGTTCAGGACCACCAGCAGGTCCAGGTCCTCATCGATGCCGGCGTTGTTCAGCGCCTCGAACGCCAGCCCCGCGCTCATGGCGCCGTCGCCGATCACCGCGATCGCCTTGCAGTGCTCGCCCTTCAGGCGCGCGGCATGCGCCATGCCCAGCGCGGCCGAGATCGAGGTGGACGAGTGCGCCGTGCCGAAGGTGTCGTAGCGGCTTTCGTCGCGCCGCGGGAAGCCAGAAATGCCGCCCAGCTGGCGCAACGTGTGCATGCGCTCGCGCCGGCCGGTGAGGATTTTATGGGGGTAGGTCTGGTGCCCGACGTCCCATACCAGGCGGTCGCGCGGCGTATCGAACACGTAGTGCAGCGCGATCGTCAGCTCCACCGTTCCCAGGTTCGATGACAGGTGCCCGCCGGTTTGCGACACCGAATCGAGCAGGAACTGGCGCAGTTCGTCCGCCAGCGGCCGCAGTAGCTCCGGAGGCAGCTTGCGCAGCTGTGCCGGATCGTTGATTGACTCGAGAAGATTCATTGCGCCTTCCTCCGCACGATGCTCCGCGCGCGAGCCGGCCTGCGCATCCAGTGCCCCGCCACCGGAATGGATGTGGCGGCATGCGGCGGGCGTGCTGGCCAGTCAAGCACCCATTCTAGAACGATCACACGATGCCGGCATCGCGCGCCAACCCAAGCGTGCACGCAAAAGCACGCGGGAAACAAGGACACCATTTGCGGCTCAGGTGGCGCGCGCTTCGACGATCGCCGGATTGAAGCGCCGCAGCCCTTCCTCGGCGCGCGCGCGTTCGGCGGCATCATGCGTATCGACCGTCACCACATAGCCGCCGCGGCGCACCGCTTCGGCGTAGAGATTGCTGTGCGAGGTATCGCGCGCGCCGAACAGTCCCGTGAACAGGGTCTGCATCTTGAAGCTGACCGAGTTCGGATCGGTGTGCGGCGTGGCGCTGCGCTCTCTCAGCGGTATCTCGTGGTCGGGCACGAGCTGGACCGCGGTCCATGAAAAGCCGGACGCGATCAATTCGTTCTTGGCCGAGAACGCAGGGCCGAACTCCTCGAACACGCCGACGACGGTCGTGGTCATGATGACTTCCCTTTCAAGTGGCAATATGGCTTGGACCGCTGCCACCGCCGGTCGTCACCGCATGGCTCAGCGGCGCCGCTCGCGCAGCCGCGAAATCGCCGCCAGCTGCGCGATAGCCTCGGCCAGCTCGGCCTGCGCCTTGGCGTAGTCCACCGTTGCGGTGCGATTGGCCAGCGTCTCCTCGGCCTGCTTGCGCGCTTCGTTCGCCTTGGCCTCGTCCAGGTCGCGCCCGCGGATCGCGGTCTCGGCCAGCACCGTCACCGCCGTCGGCTGCACGTCCAGGATGCCGCCGGCAACGAACACCAGCTCCTCCTCGCCGCTGCCGGCCAGCTTGATGCGCACCGAGCCGGGCCGGATGCGCGTGATGAGCGGCGTGTGCATCGGGTAGATGCCCAGTTCGCCGGCCTCGCCGGGCAGCGCCACGAACTCGGCGTCGCCGGAAAAGATCTCCTCCTCGGCCGACACGACATCGACGTGCAGCGTTCTCGCTTCGGTTGCCATCGCACCCTCCCGCAGGTTCAGACCGCCGCCGCGCCGGACACGATCTCGGAAATCTCCTTGGTGATCGCAGCCTGGCGGTTTTTGTTGTACAGGAGGTTGAGCTCCCCGATCACGTTGCCGGCGTTGTCGCTCGCGGCCTTCATGGCCATGCGCCGCGCCGACTGCTCGGACGCCATGTTCTCGGCCACCGCGCGATAGATCACCGCCTCCACATAGCGCTGCAGCAGGTCGTCGATGACGGTCTGCGGGTCGGGCTCGTAGATGTATTCCCAGCTGTGCGTGGTCAGCTCGGGGCGCAGCTTTTCGGGCGTGAGCGGCACCAGCTGCTCGGCCACCGGCACCTGGGTCATGCTGTTCACAAAGCGGGTGTAGAAGATGTGCACCTCGTCGATCTCACCCGCGAAGTAGGCGTCCAGCAGCACCTTGATCGGGCCGATCAGGCGGCTCAGGTGCGGCGTGTCGCCCAGCTGGGCGGCCTGCGCCACCACGCGCGCCCCGATACGGTTCAGGAAGCCCAGGCCCTTGTTACCGATCGCGACTGTCGACACGCCCACGTGCGCCGCATCGAGCTCGCGCATCCTGGCCACCAGGTTGCGCAGGATGTTCGTGTTCATGCCGCCGCACAGGCCCTTGTCGGTGGTGACCACCACCAGCCCGGCATTCTTCACCTCGTCGCGGCGGATAATGAATGGGTGGCGGTACTCGGGGTTGGCCTCGGCCAGGTGGCCGGCGATGCGGCGCACCTTGTCGGCATACGGCCGCGCCGAGCGCATCCGCTCCTGCGCCCTGCGCATCTTGGACGCGGCGACCATCTCCATCGCCTTGGTGATCTTGCGGGTGTTCTCGACGCTCCGGATCTTGGTCCGGATGTCCTTGAAGCCAGCCATGACGCGCCTCCTCAGCGCCGCGTGCCGCGCGGCTTGCAGCCATCGTCAGGCCGATCGGGGCAGAACGCAATGAGACCAAAGTCCCATGGAACGTAGGGTGGGCAGGTTTCCTGCCCACGCGTTCAGATGCAGCCGGCAGTCCGAAACGCCAGCTCCGTCTGGACGCGCGGGCAGCCCAGCTGCCCACCCTCCGGCTCAGGCCTGCGCGCCGGTGTTGGCGTTGTCGGCCACCGCCACCAGCTCCTTGAGCATGGCATCGTTGAAGGCCGGGATGTCGTCCGGCTTGCGGCTGGTGATCAGCCTGCCATCCACCACCACCTGCTCGTCGGTCCACTCGGCGCCGGCGTTGGACAGGTCCTGGCGCAGCGTCGGCCAGCTCGTCATGTGCTTGGCTTGTGCCAGGCCGGCGTCGATCAGCGTCCACGGCCCGTGGCAAATCGCGGCGATCGGCTTGTCTTCGTCGCCAAAGTCGCGGATGAAGTTGATCGCCTCTTCGGACAGGCGCAACTGGTCAGGGTTGGCCACGCCCCCCGGCAGCACCAGCATGTCGAAGTCGGACGGACGCGCGTCGCGCACGTCCATCTCGACCCTGAACTTGTCGCCGGGCGTGAGGTGGTTGAAACCCTGGATCTCGTTGCCCGTGCCCTTTGGCGACACCAGCGTGACCTGCGCGCCGTGCTGCTCCAGGAACTTGCGCGGCTCGGTGTATTCAACCTGCTCCACTCCGTCGGTGAGCAGCATTGCCACGTGCTTGCCCTGCAGTTCCTGGCCATTGCCCTGTTGCTGTTCCATGTCATTCTCCCGTTTGTCCTGTGCGACAAATTCTAGGAGCTGGCACGCGGCCGCGGCGCGCGCATGGGAACGGCTGGGCTGCTTACTCCACGCCCAGCGCGCGCATGCGCGCACGCAGCCGGCGGATCTCGTCGCCCAGGTCGATCACCAGCGCGGCCAGCTCTTCGTTGGCGTCGAAATCGCGCTCGATGCGCAGCAGCCGGCGGGCGCGGTCCAGGTCGCCGCTGCGAAAACGCCAGCTGGTCACCTGCACGGAAATCTCGCCGCCCAGCACGCCCGCCTGCACGTGGCGCACCACCCACTCCGGCTCCACATCGACGGCATGCGCCAGCTCTTCCAGGGTGAGGGCGACTTCGTCGAGCAGCACCCCGCTGATCGGTTGGTTCGGTTGCATCGTCATTGCTCCTTAGCGCGGGTTGAAGGCCAGGTCACGCGCCATTTGCTGGTACAGCTCGCGCGCGCGCTCGGTGTTTGCCGGCGGCAGCACGACTTCCAGGATCAGGTACAGGTCGCCCGGCGTGGCGGACGGGATGCCGCGGCCCTTCAGCCTGAGCTTGCGGCCCGGCTGCGAGTTGGGCGGCACCGTCACCTCCACCGGGCCGGACGGCGTTTGCACCGCGATGCCGGCGCCAAGCGCAGCCTCCCACGGCGTGACCGGCACGTTCTGGTACACGTCCGCGCCCTCGATCCGATAGCGCGGATCGGGGTTGAACTGGATTTCCAGGTACAGGTTGCCCGGCGGCCCGCCGCCGATGCCCGGATGCCCCTGCCCGGACAGGCGCAGCTGCTGGCCCGCCGTGACGCCCTTGGGAATGTTCACGTTGAGGGTTTTCTCGCGCATCACCACGTGGCCTTGCGCATCGGCCTCGGGCACGCGCAGGCCGATCGCGCGGGTGGTGCCGCTGTAGGCATCGCCCAGGTCGATGGTGATGGCGGCGTGGATGTCCTCGCCCGGCATCTGGAAGGCGTGCCCGCCGGCGCGCCCCGCCCTGCCCCTGCGCCCCAGGTTGGCAAACAGGTCGGCGAAAATGTCCTCGGTATTGGCGCCCGAGAAATCGTGTTGCGTGCCCCAGTCCGGCGGCGGACGGAACTCCTGGCCTTGCTGGAAACCCTGGCCGAGCTGGTCGTACGCGGTGCGTTTTTCCGCGTCGCCCAGCACACCATAGGCCTCATTGATTTCCTTGGTCTTTTCGTCCGCGTCCTTGTGCTTGCTGACATCAGGGTGGTATTTGCGCACCAGCTTGCGGTACGCCTTCTTGATGTCTTCGGCCGACGCAGTTCGTTCTACGCCAAGAATCTTGTAATAGTCCTTGTATTCCACGCGCGCGCTCCCGATCCGGTGCTCTTGATGGTAACGCCGGGCGGCCTCACCCCTACGCACGGTTCATGCCCGGGATGTTGCAGTCCAGCTACCGAAACTGATAAGTCGTCTACTTTTATCTATCAACAAACAGCAAACAGGTGATAAATTTCTGTCATCAATATTTTGTCCCAACAGGGAAATTTCAAGATGAGCAAATGGGTGAAACGCACCAGCTTCCTGCTGGTCGGGCTGGCCTTGTTGGGCATGGTAACCGCTGTGGTGGGCAAGGCCATCGGCGAGCGCAAAATGGCGCGCGTGGTCGCCTTTCCGCTGCCACCGCTGTCGGTGCCGGTCGACGCCTCGCGCATCGAGCAAGGCCGTTACCTGTACAACACGCGCGGCTGCGCCGAGTGCCACGGCATCAATGGCGCCGGCAAGGTCGTGGTGCGTGACGGCGGCATGTATGTGGTGGCGCCCAACATCACCGGCGGCGAGAACAGCGTCACCCGCGCCTACAAACTGGACGACTGGGTCCGCGTGGTGCGCCACGGCGTGAAGCCCAACGGCAATCCCGTCCAGATGATGCCGAGCGAGGATTACAACCGCCTGACGGACGAAGACATGGCCGCGCTCGTCTCTTTCCTTCAGCAAATGCCCGCTATGGCCGGCGAGCGCGCGCGCATCGACGTGCCGATGCCGGTGAAAGTGCTGTACGGCTTTGGCGTGATCGAGGACGCGGCCGAAAAGATCGACCACCTGAAGCAGCCGCCGCAGCCGGTTCCGGCCGACGTGACGGTGGAATATGGCGCCTACGTGGCCAACACCTGCGTTGGCTGCCACGGCCCGCAACTTTCCGGCGGCAAGATCCCGGGCGGCGCGCCGACGTGGCCGGCGGCTGCGAACCTGACGCCTGGCAAGGGTAGCGCGATGACCCGGTATGCCACGCCGGAACTGTTCATCACGATGCTGCGCACCGGGCGCCGTCCGGACGGGACCGCAATCAGCTCCGTGATGCCGTTCGGCTCGCTGGGCAAGATGAACGAAACGGAGCTGCGCGCGCTGTATGCATACGTGAAGTCGGTGCCGGCGCGCGACGCGGGCCAGCGCTAGGCGGGGTCGCCGTCGTCCCGGCGAAAAGCCGCGACCCATGCCGAGTGTCCCGCCTCGCGCCCTGGCAAGGGTGCGCGATCATGCAACCGGGGTATGGGTTCCGGCTTTCGCCGGAACGACAGCTTGCCATGCACGCTCGTCACGCAGCCTTAGCAATTAATCAGTAAAATCCCGGCTTTCGTCCCCACCGAACCGCCCATGAACGACACCGCCATCACCCGTCCCGCCACGCCCGTCCGCACCGAGATCGCCACGCTCTGGAAGCTGTCGTGGCCGATGCTGGTCGGCCAGCTGGCAACGGTCGGCATGGGCGTGGCCGACGTGGCGATGACCGGCCACGTCAACGCCAAGGAACTGGCCGCCGTCTCGCTCGGCGCATCGGTCTGGTCGATCGTGCTGGTCACCGTCATGGGCACGATGATGGCGATTAACACCGTGGTCGCACACGAAATCGGCGGCGCGCGCTACGACAAGATCCCGCACTCGGTGCGCCAGAGCCTGTGGAAGGGCCTGTTCATCGGCCTGATCGCCTGTGCCTTCGCCAATCTGTGTACCCTGCTGTTCGACCATATCGGGCTCGAACGCGACGTCGCCGACCGCGCCTCCACCTTCCTGCACGTCATCAGCGTGGGCATGCCGGCCTTTGCCTGCTACCGCGCGCTGTATGGCTACACCACCAGCATCAACCAGACCAAGCCGGTGATGATGATCGCCATCTTTGGCCTGCTCTACAACGTGGTGCTCAACTGGCTGCTCGTGTTCGGCCACTTCGGCCTGCCGCGCCTGGGCGCGATCGGCTGCGCGGTGTCCACGGCCAGCGGCATGTGGCTGATGCTGGGCGCCATGCTGTGGTGGATTCGCACCGCGCCCGCCTACCGCATGACCTATCCGTTCGCCCAATGGGACGGGCCGGACTGGGAAGAAATTGGCGCCATGCTCAAGCTCGGCATTCCGATTGGCATCACCTATTTTGCCGAGGTCAGCGCCTTCGGCCTGATCAGCCTGCTGGTGGCGCGTTTCGGGGTGGTGCAGGTGTCGGCGCACCAGATTGCGCTCAACTTCGTGTCGCTGGTGTTCATGGTGCCGCTCAGCTTTGGTATCGGCGTCCTCACCCGCGTGGGACAGGCAATGGGCGAAGGCAATCCGCAGCGCGCCCGCTTCGTCGCCTGGGTGGGCGTGGGCATGTGCATTGCGTTCGGTTTCCTCTCGGCGGCCTTCATTTCGGTGTTCCGCTGGGAGATCGCACGCGCCTACACCTCCGATCCCGCGGTGCAGGCGACCACCGTCACCCTGCTGCTGTTTGCCGCGCTGTTCCAGCTGTCGGACTCGACCCAGGTGGCCGCCGCCTCGGCCATCCGCGGCTACAAGGTCACCCGGCCGCCGATGCTGATCCACATGCTCGCGTTCTGGGTGTTCGCGCTGCCGCTGGGCTGCCTGCTGGGACTGGCCCCGGCGTGGGCGCCGGCCGCGCCCGCCGCACCGCTGGCAGCAAAAGGCTTCTGGATCGCGCTCGTGATCGGTCTCACGGTCGCGGCGGTGTTGCTGACGTGGTTTCTGGCGCGGCTGTCGGCCCACAAGGCGGCCTCGAATTCGTAGGGTGGGCGGGCTTTTCCGCCCATGCGTTCAAGCGGCGTTCGCGTCATTGCACCCTGTGCTTGACCGCGTGGGCAGAGAATCTGCCCACCCTACAGAAGCATCCATATTTACAGCTTTGCGACCTCTTCTCTGGTATCGTCTCGTGGTTGCACAAAACTAACTAAAGAGACACTGCCAATGCGCCTTCTTCTCTGCCTGCTGGCCGCCATCGCGGCCCTGCCTGCTTCCGCCGAAAAACTGACCCTCGACCGCATCTACGCCGACCCGTCCCTGTCCGGCCCGGGCGTGCGCAACCTGCGCGTGTCGCCGGACGGCGAGCGCGTGACCTTCCTGCGCGGCCGCGAGGACAACCAGTTCCAGATGGACCTGTGGGAATTCAACATGAAGGACAAGACCATGCACCGCCTGGTCGACTCCAAGAAACTGGTCCCCAACGAAAACCTGTCGCCGGAAGAACGCGCACGCCGCGAACGCGCACGCGTGGCCAGCCTGTCGGGCATCATCAGCTACAGCTGGGCGCCCAGCGGCAAGCAGCTGCTGGTGCCGATCGCGGGCGACCTGTACCTGGTGGACGTGGCCAACCCGGATCAGGCGCGCAAGGTTGCGTCGGGCAATGTCACCGATCCAAAGATCTCGCCGAAGGGCCGCTACGTCTCTTACGTGCGCGACCAGAACCTGTACGTGATCGACCTGTCCACCGGCAAGGAGCGCCAGCTCACCCTTGATGGCAAGGGCACGATCCACAACGGCGAGGCCGAATTCGTCGCGCAGGAAGAAATGGGCCAGCGCACCGGCTACTACTGGGCGCCGGACGATTCCGCGCTGGCCTACAAGCGCTTCGATGAATCCCAGGTGCCCGTGGCGCGCCGCTTCGAGATCTACGCCGACCGCACCGACGTGATCGACCAGCGCTACCCGGCCGCCGGCGACCCGAACGTGCTGGTGGACCTGATGATCGTCTCGCCCGCAACCGGCGAGCAGAAGAAAGTGGACCTGGGCCCCGAGAAGGACATCTACCTGGTGCGCGCCGACTGGAGCGCCGACAGCAAGACCCTCGTGTACCAGCGCCAGACGCGCGACCAGAAGCGCCTGGACCTGGTGGCGGTGGACGCCGCCACCCTCGCCCAGCGTCCGCTCTTGAGCGAAACCTCGAAGACCTGGGTCAGCATCCATGACGACCTGCGCTTTTTGAAAAGCCGCCCGGCCTTCATCTGGGCCTCGGAGCGCACCGGCCGCAACCACCTGTACCTGTACGACCTGAACGGCAAGCTGCTGCACCCGATCTCGCGCGGCGAATGGGGCGTGGACAACGTGCTGGCCGTGGACGAGCAGGCCGGCAAGGTGTACGTGGCATCGAACCGCGACGCCGTGATCGACAAGCAAGCCTACGCGCTGAACCTGGACGGCAGCAACGCCGACAAGCCGGTGCGCATCACCAAGGCCGACGGCTGGCACGAGGACAGCTTTGCGCAGAACGGCAAGCTGTTCGTCGACACCTTCTCGGACCCGGCCACGCCGCCGCAAGTGTCGATCCGCAAGCCGGACGGCAGCATGGTCGAATGGCTGGAGCACAATGAGCTGAACGCCAAGCATCCGTACGCGCCGTACGTGGCGAGCCACCTGCCGACCGAGTTCGGCACCATCAAGGCGCACGACGGGCAGACGATGTACTACTCGATGATCAAGCCGGCCGGTTTCGATCCGAACAAGCGCTATCCGGTGTTTCTGTTCGTGTACGGCGGCCCGCACTCGCAGCGCGTGACGCGCCAGTGGGGAAGCTCGCTGTTCAACCAGTACATGGCGCAGCAGGGCTTCATCGTGTTCACGCTGGACAACCGCGGCTCGTCGCGCCGCGAGCGCCAGTTCACCGACGTGATCTACGGCCAGCTCGGCAAGCATGAAGTCGAGGACCAGCTGACCGGCATCGAGTGGCTGAGCAAGCAAAGCTACGTCGATCCCAGGCGCGTGGGCGTGTTCGGCTGGAGCTACGGCGGCTTCATGACGCTGCGCATGCTGGCGGCGGCCTCGGACAAGATCGCGATGGGCGTGTCGGTGGCGCCGGTGACGGACTGGGCGCTGTATGACACGCACTACACCGAGCAGTTCGTGGGCGGCACGCCGAAATCGGTGCCCGAGGCGTACCAGCAAAGCGGCGTGTTCGCGCACCTGGACGGGCTCAAGTCGCCGCTGCTGCTGGTGCACGGCATGGCCGACGATAACGTGCTGTTCACCAACAGCACGCGCCTGATCGATTCGCTGGTCAATCGCAACGTGAAGTTCGACCTGATGACCTACCCCGGCGCGAAGCATGGCATTTCGTCGCGGGCCGGACAGCGGCACGTGTATGGGCTGATCGAGGCGTTCTTCAAGAAGAACCTTGGGGGCACCGAGGCAAAGTAACCAGGCATTGCCTTTCCCTGAACGGCCGCCTCGAGCGGCCGTTTTCTCGACATCAAAGCAATCTGACTTTTCGATGGACGCAATCTACAAGCTCTTCACAAACGGCAAGATCGACAATCTCGACCCCACGACCAAACGTCTTGCCAGCGTGCTGTTTTATGTCGCAATCGGCATTATCGTTTTTATCGTGGGCTTGACCGTCGTTGACGTTGCCGGGCATTGGGGAGTGGCTACGCCGCTGGGCACCTTCGGCGATTTCTTCGGCGGGGTGCTCAATCCGATTCTCGCGTTCCTCACGGTGATCGGGTTGGCCGTCACCATTGTGATGCAGCGTGCCACCATCTCGACATCCACGCTGCAGCGGTTTGAGACCACGTTTTTCAACCTGCTCGACCTGCACAACAAGATCGTCGATGAGCTGGTATTCGATTCAAAGATCATTCCCGACAGCGCCGAGCGACGCGAGATGCTGCGCATTGCCAACGTTCCCCCAGAGGAGCCGGAAATAGCGCGCGGGCGGGCCGTATTCGCGGTGATACTTGACCGGATAGCTAAAGCAGAAACGAACACTGTGTCGCGCGTCGAGATTTACCGGGAAAGGCTACAGGTCGAGAACAACCATGTGCTTGGCCACTATTTCCGTAACCTCTACCAGATCCTGCGTTTGGCGGACCGGCTGAAGCATGAATCGATCGACCCGGAGACCATTCAGACCTATACCGCCATCGTACGAGCCCAATTATCGGCAAACGAACTTGCCTTGCTCTTCTATAACTGCCTTCAAGGGATGGTGGACAGGGGTGAGTTCAAACAGCTTGTCATCGACTACAGGATACTGGAACACCTGCCCCTGCGCTACGATCGCTCGGCGAAGGAGCTGTATCACGAGAACCTGCCGACCGAATCGAATTATTTTCGCGAATACCTCGTCGCCGTCCCGCCTGGAGAAACCGCTAAACACCGGGTCCCCGCACCGCTGGCACCCGGGGCGTTTGGTACGAACCCGAAGGTGCACGAATTTCTTCTGGATGCCCAGCTGCCCATCCTGCCGGTGAAAAAATAACGGTGCGCATTTGAAAGGCAGGGACGAATAGGGCTTTTCCGAATAGCTCCGTTAATGCGCGATACTGCACGATTTGATCCGCGATCGCCGCGAAACGATATGATTCCCGCGCGATTCCTCACGCTCTTTGCGCGAAAACAGACGATTCAGTCCCGAAATTGAACGATACACCCGGCCGGCGAATCTAACTCATGTGTAGCGAACGAATCGTTTGAAAGCGTGAACGGTTCGGACGATTTCGGAACGCGAGCGTGCGGTTTCGCGTGAAAATCGCGCGGTCGCGCGTTGATATCGGGCCGATTCGATCAATATCGTGCGAAAGTGAGGCCTGTATGCAAAGAGAGCATCCCGAGCCTGCCATGGCTCTTCCCGTATCGTTGGAGATCTATCAGAAACTTGTGTCAGCCTCGGTGAGGACCGGGTTTCGTCAAGAAATCTGGGAGATCGGTGCCGCCGCAATCCGGGAGTGGCTGTCCAGGCACAATCCTGAATCGTTCCAAATGCCATCACTCTCGGGCTATCAGTGGAAAAACGTTTTTCTGCCGGACGGAACGCTGCTGAGGACCATTTTCAATGGCAGAAATTTCCATTGCCGGGTCGAAGGTGACGCGATCATCTACAACGGGGAGAAAGTCTCCCCGTGCGGCTTCGTCAATGCTGCGGGTGGGGTCAGGCGAAACGCGTGGAAGTCTACGTGGATACTGTTTCCAAATAGCTCGGTGTGGAAGTCGGCAGAGTCGCTACGCACGAAGAAGAAATCACGCAAACCGGCCACTTGAAGGATGCAAAAGCCTGTTTGCTATTCAACGGCTGCTTCGAGTCGGAAGCTGCCGTTCAGAGCCCGGCTGCAGCGGACCTGAAGCCGCCGTTGGCAGTGACAGTTCCTGGGGTCACAATTCGGCCCACTCCTCGTCCCTCGAAGTCCTTGCCGCGGCGATGCGCTTGGCTGGCGGTGCGGAGACCGAGGGTGCGATAGGCGTGCGGCGCCCGACGGCCGCGCCCGACCGGTCGGCCATTGCCTGATTCAGCCGGAACACGCTCACCGCGCGCGCCAGGCTGCCCGCTTGCTCCTGCATGGCCTCCGACGCCGCAGCCGCTTCCTCGACGAGCGACGCGTTTTGCTGGGTCACCTGGTCCATCTGGCTGATCGCCAGGTTGATCTGCTCGATGCCGGCGGTCTGCTCGCGGGTCGCGGCCGTCATTTCGGTCATGATGTCCGTGACCCGCTGCACGCTCTGGACAATTTCCTGCATGGTCACTCCGGCCTGCCCCACCAGCTTGGTACCGTCGTCAACCCGTTCCACGGAATCGTTGATCAGCTCCTTGATTTCCTTTGCGGCAGCAGCCGAGCGCTGCGCCAGATTGCGCACTTCGGACGCGACGACAGCGAAGCCGCGGCCCTGCTCACCGGCGCGCGCCGCTTCCACGGCCGCGTTGAGCGCGAGAATATTGGTCTGGAACGCGATCCCATCGATCACGCCAATGATCTCCTGGATCTTGGACGAAGATTCATTGATCGATGCCATCGTCTGGACGACCTGGCCCACCACCTCGCCGCCCTTGCCGGCAATCTGCGATGCAGCGGCGGCAAGCTGGTTGGCCTGGTGTGCATTCTCCGCGCTCTGCCGGACGGTCGAGGTGAGCTCTTCCATCGACGACGCCGTTTCTTCCAGCGAGCTGGCCTGTTCTTCCGTGCGCGAGGACAGGTCCTGGTTGCCGGCAGCGATCTCGCCAGATGCGGTGGCAATGGTATCGGTACCGGTACGGACCTCGGACACGATCCGCACCAGGCTCTCGTTCATGTGCTTGAGTGCGGTCAGCAGTTGGCCGATTTCGTCCTTGCTGTTGACCTGGATTTGCCGGGTCAGGTCGCCCTGCGCCACTGCTTCTGCTACCTCGACAGCAGTTGCGACCGGTGTCGTAATGGAGCGTGCAACCACAAAGCCGATGAGTGTCGCCGCCACAGCCGCGGCCAGCGCCAGGCCAATCATCAGGATGATCGCCTGGCGGCCGGCTTCCGCGGCATCGGCGCTGTCGCGTTCCATTTGCTGTTCCTGGTATTTGACCATCTTGTCGATGGCATCAAAATAGGCCGCCTGCAACGGCACAAGCTCGGTCGTGAGCAATTGCACGGCCTCCGCCTGCTTCCCTTCCAGATAGAGACTGGCGGTGCGATCGCGTGCCGGCGCGTACTTGGCGCGCGTATCGTTGATCTCCTTGTAGAGCGCTTTTCCGGTCGGCGTGATGTTCAGTTTCTCCAGCCTGGCGAGAATCTCCTGGCTTCCCTTGCGCGTTGTCGTCAGCTGTTCCAGATACTGCTTCGCGGCGGCCGGGTCGGAAAACAACAAGGCGGTGCGCAGGTTCACGGCCCCGGTATTCACGGAATCGCGCAGGCGCGCGCTCAACGCCGCCTTTGTATAGCGATCCTGTACCACTTTGGCCGTGGTTTGATTACTGTCTTGCAGGCGGGTGATGCCGACGAGCGCCACCACGAACAGCAGCACGATCATCAGCGCGAAGCCTGCACCCAGGCGTACCCCGACTTTTAAATCCGCGAATCTCACTTCCAGCACCCCTTGATTTTATAAGTTTCCGTTGGGAAATATTCGTTACTCAGGATACTTACGAAGAAGATATACTGTCAATAGCGCCTTTTTTGTTCCCTGCGGTCTATGGCGTTATGCCGAGATTTAACAAAAGCCAAAAGCCGGAACGCAAAAAAAAACAGCCGCGCTTGCGTGCGCGGCTGCTGTTTGCAAAAAGCTCGCTGGGATCAGCGGTTGCCTTTGTTCACGGCGTCCTTCAGGTCGCCCCACTTCTCTTGCACTTTGCCTTCGGCTTGGTTCGACAGGCCTTCGGTCTGCTGCTGGCTGCTGCCAGTGACCTTGCCGACCTCTTCCTGAATTTTGCCGCCGATGTCTTTGGCTTTGCCTTTGATTTGGTCGTCGTTCATTTGGATTACCTCGCTCTGTCGTTGAAACGAGTCTTTATCCTACGCCGAACGACACATGCGGTCCGTACGCCAGGTAACACTAGCATTTGCGCCAGACGCTGGCGAGCCAGGGCTGCTGGTCGCGAGGTAATCCTGTTGGACGGTAATAGTGATCCACCGGAAGGAAGCCGGCGGTGGTGAGGTAGCGTTCCCAAGTGTCGTAGTCATAGTAACTGCCGTAGCGAGGACCGTTCCAGCCTTCTTCGTTGTGTCCACGAGGATTGGAGCTGAACAGGACGCCGCCAGGCTTCAGCGCGGCATGCAGGTCGGCCAACACCTTGGGCAGCGCGGCACTGGGAACGTGGAACAGGACCGCGTTGGCGAAGATCCCGTCAAAGGTTTCATGGGGCAGCCGCAGGTGCAGCAAGTGCTGGTGCCAGACTTCGCAGCCGCTGAAGCGGCGTGCCATGTGGACGAATTGTTCGCAACCGTCCAGGCCAATGGCGTGGTGGCCGCGTGCGGCGAAGGATTTCAGGTCGCGGCCGGGTCCGCAGCCAAGGTCGAGGATCGTGAAAGGCGGCTCGGCGTCGATGGCGTTCAGGAGCGCATCGATGTTCTGGCTGACGTCGTGGTCGATGGTGCCGGCGAAGAAGGCGTCGGCGTTATGCGCGTAGTGGGCCAGCGTTTTGTTGGTGATGTCGTCGAGAGGATCGTTCATGGCCGTCGTCCCGACGCAAGTCGGGACCCATGCTGAGTTTGCTGGTTAGTTAGCGGTTGCTATATCTGACGCTCAGTTTGGGTCCCGGCTTTTGCCGGGACGACGTGCTGGGGGCAACGCTTACCAGACGCGCACGCGCTGCTCTGGCGGCAGGTACAGCTTCTCGCCAGGCTTGACGTCGAACGCCTTGTACCATGCGTCCAGGTTGCGCACGGTCGCGGTGCGGTATTGCGGCGGGGCGTGGCCGTCGGTCAGGATGCCGCGGCGCTCCGCTGCCTCGCGCATCTTGGTGCGCCAGCTGTGCGCAAAGCCGATGAAGAAGTCACGGTCGGTCGCCTCGTTCGCTTTCGGCCCCATCGCGGCATGGTACGCATCGTACGACGCGGCAATTCCGGCCAGGTCAGCCAGGTTTTCCGACAGCGTCTGCTGGCCGTTTACCGCCAGATCCGGGAACGGTTTGTAGGCCGAATACTGCGCCACCAGCTTTTGCGACGCTTCCTTGAAGTGCTTCTCGTCTTGCGGGGTCCACCAGTTGCGCAGGCGGCCCTGGGCATCGAACTGCGCGCCCTGGTCGTCGAAGCTGTGGCTGATCTCGTGGCCGATGATGGAACCGATCGAGCCATAGTTGGTCGCATCCGATGCATTCGCATCGAAGAACGGCGGCTGCAGGATCGCGGCCGGGAAGTTCAGCGCGTTTTGCAGCGGCAGGTTGACCGCGTTCACCAGCTGCGGCGGCATCGCCCATTCGGTGCGGTCCGGCTTCTTGCCCAGCTTGGCGATCTCGTGCGCGGTCTGGAATTCCTCGGCGTGCACGGCGTTGGCGAAGGCGTCGGTGGGCGACACGGCCAAGCCCTCATACGATTTCCAGTGATCCGGATAGCCCACGCCCACGTACAGGGTCTTGAGCTTTTCCTTGGCCTGCGCGCGCGTGGTCGGCGCCATCCAGTCCAACTTGTCGATGCGCTTGTCGAAGGCGGCGATGATGTTGGTCACCATCTGCTGCACGCGCGTCTTGCTCTCGGCCGGGAAGTATTTCTCGACGTAGATCTTGCCGATCGCTTCGTCCATGGCGCCGTTGGTCGCGGACAGCGCGCGCTTCCAACGCACCGACTGTTGCGGCGTGCCGGTCAGCGCCTTGCCGTAGAACTCGAAGCGCTGATCGGCAAAGGCCTTGGGCAGCACGCTGGCGAAGTGGTTGATTTGATGGAAGGCCAGCCAGTCCTTCCAGGTGGCCAGGTCGGTGCTGCGCACCAGCGAGGCTTCGCCCTTGACGGCGGTTGGGTGCCAGACGATGAACTTCTGCTGGCCGTTCAGGCGCGCGGCCTTGAAGAAGGCGTTCCAGTCCATGCCCGGCGCCTTGGTGGCAAAGTCCTTGGCGGCCCAGGTGTTGTCGGCCTTGAGCACGTCGGCCGACACTTCGCGCGTGGCGTGCGTTTGGGCGATGGCCGATTCCAGCGCGAACACGCGCTTGGCGCGGGCGTCCACGTTGTCGTAGCCGGCCAGCTTGAGCATCGCGGCGATGTGCTTCTGGTACTTGTCGCGCAGATCGTCCATGCGCTGGCTCTTGTCCAGGTAGTAGGCGCGGTCCGGCATGCCCAGGCCGCCCTGCAACAGGTACGGGGTGTTATGCCCCGGGTCGTGCAGGCCCGGGGACACCCACAGGCCGAACAGGTTTTCGGTGTAGAAGTTGGTGGCGTTCAGCGGGTCCACGTCGGCGCGCAGGTTTTCGCCCAGCGCGCGCGTGAGGCCGGCCTTGTCCTTGATCGCGTCGATGCGCGCCAGATAGGGCTTGAGCGGGGCGATGCCCTTCTCTTCGATCGCGCCCTCGTTCATGTAGGCGCTGTAGTAGTCCGATACCTTGCGGGCCTCGGGGCTGAGGTCCTTCTGCCCGGCCAGCCCTTCGATCAGCTTGGCGATGCGCTGGTTGGTCTCTTCCGCCAACTGCCCCATCGCGCCCCAGCCGCTCTTATCGGCCGGAATTTCGGTCTTGGCCAGCCAGTCGCCATTGGCCCAGGCGAAGAAGTCGTCGCCCGGCAGCATGGTCATGGATTTGGTTTCGGCTTGCTTGACCGCTTCCTGCCCGGCGCCGTGCGCGGGCGAAAAGGCGAGCGAGGCGCCGCACAGGGCCAGGGCGATGGCAGTCTTGATCGGTGTCCAGCGAGTGTTCATGGTGTCCCTTCTCGGTTTTATCGATTGCTGCATGCATTATCCGCGCAAGCAAGAGATCTTGCCCACGCGGATGGTAACTCACTTCAGGGCGGCCCCAGCCTGCGGCAACAGGCGCGCCTTTTGTGCCGCACGGATGCGCACGCCATTGCCGACACGCTGGGCTTCGACCAGTGCATCGGGGCCAAAGTTCTGGCGGACATAGTTTTCCATCATGTCCGCATCGGCGGCGCGGTTCGAGGCGCTCACGACCTCGGCAAAGGCACGGTTGCTGCTCATGGCGTCCAGGTTCTTCAGCAGCTGGTCGCGGTGGTCAACGGCAAATTTCCAGGCGAGGTCGAGGTGTTCGCGCGCCACGCCCGGCACGATCACGCTGGCCAGGTGCGGCGGCAGTTGCGGCGACAGCGCCAGCTGCAGGGTGCGCGCGGCCAGCGCCGGGTCTTGCGCGCTCATCAGGGCGCGGCCGAAGCGGTTGCGCTCCTCACCGCTGGTGGTTTCCAGCGCGCGCCTGGTGAGCGCATCGTAGGTGGCGGCGTCGGCGTAGCGGCCGGCCGTGCCAATCACAAAGTCGAGCATGGACGGACTCACCGAGGATGGGTCCTCCAGATAGCGCGCAAAGCGGGTCTTGGCTTCGCGGATCGCTTCCTCGTCGCCCGCACGCGCCAGTGCGGTTGCCAGCAAGGCACGCAGGCGCTTGTCTTCGGTGGGTTCGCCCTGCTTTTCATCCCAGCCCAGTTCGCGGAATTTGGGCTTGGCAAAGCCGATGATGAACTTGCCGATCAGCGCTTGCTGCGGCTCGCCGCGCGAGAGCTGGTACAGATTGCCCAGGTTGCCCGCGATCGACTCCCACACGGCCAGGCGCTGCTCGTCGCGGTACTGGCTCACCAGGTTCAGGTAGCTGTCCAGCTGCATGCGGCCGTCGCTCACCATGGCCCAGGTGTCGGTGAGCAATTTCAGCCGCGTGGGGTCGGGCAGCTTGGGCGCCTGCGCGGCCAGCGCCTGGAAGCTCTGCGGGTCGTACTGGACGCGGAAGAAACCCACGCTGTACGGGTCCACCACCAGCGCGCCGTCGCAGTTGGCCTGGGTCACGGTGGCGCTTGGGGTGGACAGCAGCGTGTACCCGGCCTTGCCGTTGACCGTGCCCACTTGCACCGGCACGTTCCAGACGCGCTTGTCGGTAGCCGGCTCGTCGAGGCGGAACACTTCCTGCGACAGCGTCACGCGGCGCTTGCCGTCCACGCAGGCCTGCTCCACCTTCACCAACGGGAATCCGGCCTGCAGCGTCCAGTCGGACGCGAGCTTGCCGACCGGCTTGCCGGACGCCGCTTCCAGCGCGTTCCACAGGTCTTGCGAGGTGGTGTTGGAATACTGGTGCTTGGCCATGTAGCTGCGGATGCCGCGGCGGAACGAGTCCTCGCCCAGGTAGGCCTCGAGCATGCGCAGGAAGGCTTCGCCCTTCTGGTAGGTGATCGCGTCGAAGGCGTTGGCGGCCTGCGCTTCGTTGTCGATCCGGGTCTGGATCGGGTGCGTGGTCTTGCGCGCATCGAGGTTAAGCACGTATTCGCGCTCGGCAATCGCATCCAGGTAAGGCCGCCATTCCGGGTGGAAGTGGTCCATCGCCTTGGTCGACATCCAGGACGCAAAGCCTTCGTTCAGCCACAGGTTGTCCCACCACGCCATCGTCACCAGGTTGCCGAACCACTGGTGCGCGATCTCGTGCGAGTTGACCATGAAGGTGCCCTTCTTCACCGGCACCGGGCTGCGCTTGGGATCGACCAGCAGCGCCGCCTCGTTGTACACGATGCCGCCCCAGTTCTCCATCGCCCCGTTGAAGCCGCCTGGCACGGCGATCAGGTCGAGCTTGGGCAGCGGGTAGGGCACGCCGAAGTAATTGTTGTAGTAGTGCAGCACTTGCTTGGCATCGGCCAGCGGCAGCGTGGCGCTTTCCTGTTTGCCGGCAGTGGTGACGACGCCGATTTCCACGCCGTCCTGCTTGGCGGCCACGCGTTCGAGCTCGCCGGCGACCAGCACCACCAGGTAGCTTGGCATCTTGGGCGTCGCGGCAAAGGATACGCGCTTCTTGCCGTCCGGTAGCGCCTGCTGCTTGTCCACCGGGGTGTTGGAGTAGGCGCTGAAGGTGGCGGGCACGTCGATCGACAGCTTGAATTTGGCGCGGAACGAGGGCTCGTCCCAGCTGGGCAGCAGGCGGCGCGCGTCGCTCGGTTCCATCGTAGTGCCGATCATTTTCTTGTCAGCACCGGCAACCTTGTAATTCATATGGAACATGCCACGCGGCTCGCGGTTGATCAGGCCGCGGAACTGCAGCGCCAGCTTGTAGCGGCCTGGTTGCAGCGGTTGGGCCAGGTTGAAGGTCACGGTCTGCTGCTGGCGGTCCACCGACGGGACCAGCTTGAGGATGGAGATGCCCTTGCCGGAGAGCGTGGCCGCATCGATGTCGAGGTTGTCGGCGTTGAGCATCAGCGTCGAGGTCTGCTTCCTGACCTCGATCTCCACGGTTTCGTCGCCGCGGAAGGTGTTGGCCTCGATGTCGGGCACGATGTGGGCCAGGTACTGGACCGGCAGCACGTCCTTGGGCAACTTGCCCGGCGTGGCATCGAAGGAAAACGGCGCTTCGGCCAGGGCCAACCCGGCGGTCGTGGTCAAAGTGGCAACAACTGCGGCATGCAGCAGGTGATTCTTCATACTCTCCCCTTCTTTTCTTGTTCTGGACCCGCCCGTCGGCGGGATCTCCCAGCTTCGACTGTAGGGAAAGCGACGGTGGGCCGCATGGCAAATGCGACAGGATGCAGAAATCGCCGCTGGAACGCATTTTTTCGGGAATGGCCGTGCCGGGCGTTGGATGCAGCGAAAAAAAATTAAAAATATTTGCGCGGAACCCTAAAGTTCGCCAAAAGACTGCCGATATGCCCAAGAGAACCGGCAATCCGGCCGGCGTATGCAGTCGAGGTGGGCCATGACCTCCAACGAAGTGCTTTCGATGTACGAAAAAATTGCCGGCCTGACAAGCGGGATGGCAATGGCGGCGCAGGCCGGCGACTGGGAGCGCCTGAGTCAACTGGAAACACGCTGCCTGATCGAACGCGCGGCCGCTTCGTCCGGCATGCCGGCGCTGCAAGGCGCTCAGCGCAGCCGCAAGGTCGAGCTGATCAAGCAGATTCTCGCCAACGACCGCGCCATCCGAGCCGTCACCGAGCCATGGATGAATCGCCTGGACGCGGCCATGTGCGCGCACTGAGCCTTGCCCTTCTCCAACGAAAAAGCGCCCGCGAGGCGCTTTTTGATTTTGTAGGGTGGGCGGGTCTCCCGCCCACGCGTTCAACCCAGACTGGCCACTCGGCGCAACCACTGCACCCCGGTTGAACGCGCGGGCACGCGGCTCGTCGGGCAACAAAAAAGCGCCACACGGGCGCTTTGCGGGAATTCGGGAGAGCGAGCACCAGGTATCTCCTGGCGTCGCCTCGTGCCGGTTGCATCCGGCGTTTGCCGCCACTGTTGGCTAGCAAACCGCTTCCGGACTCAGGCGTTTCCTCAACGATCATCTGTTTTCCGCGCCACGCTATCGGTGGTGGCTGCGCCAGATCCTGAGCCGTTTTTTGCTGTGGTATATACAACCACGGCGCCAGTATAACCAAAAATTTTGACCGTGGGGTAAATTTTTGTACCGTCGTTATCCGGCCGCCTCTTCGCTCGCCTCCGCCTCTTGCGGCTTGGTGTCGGAAGGTTCGACGCGCTTGGCCGGCTTTGCCTTTGCGCCCTTGCGCCTGCTTCGCCACAGCTGCCAGCCACCGACCAGCGCAAACACGGCCGCGCCCAACCCCGCGATCCAAGCCCAGGGCATGCCTGGCTCGGGCGGCGCCGGCTTGTCGGCTGCTGGCTTGCTGACCGCTGGCTTAACGGCCGGCGTCGCTGCCTCTGCAGGCTTGGCCACCTTGGGCTCGGCATGCTGCTCAGCCGGCTGATCCGTTGCGCCGGACGCGCTGTCGTGGCCCGCAGCGGCCTCCTTCTGCGTCGGCGGCGCTGGCTGCTTAGCCGGTTCGGGAGCCGCCTGCGCTTCGGCCTGCAGCGCGCGTACACGGCCTTCCAGCATGAGCAGCTTGGCCTGCAGCTCGGCGTTCTTGCCGTCGAGCGCCGCGCACACGGCTTCGGCCTTGGATGGCCCGCGCCGGCAGGCTGCTTCAGGCTGGGGCCGGGGCCTGGGCAACGGGACGGCTTGTGGACGGGCCGGTTTCGGCTTTGGCCAGGCCAGCGGCGGCGGCGCCGGCTCCCTGCTGACGGCCGGCAGCGGCACCGGAGCCGTCACCGGCACCGGGGGCGTTGGATCGGGAGTGAACCACAAGGTTGCCAGCCGTACTGTCTTCTGGCCGCCTTCAGTCAGCTCCAGGTACACGTGCAGGTGCTCGCCCTCGACCGGCTTGAGCGACGTCAGGTGCAGGAACTGCTTGCCGTCGCGCCGCATCACATTCATGTTCAGCGATGACAGCACAGCGGGCATGTCGATCCCCGCGCCCTGGTACACGTCGCGGCTGGCCAGGCGCGCCTGCACACTGGCGGCCTGGTCCTGGAGCGAGGTCAACTCGATATCGGCGACCAACTGCTGGCCGATGTACGAGTTCACTTTCGCCTCGCCAAGCTCAACAGCACTTGCCTGCGCGGCGGCGCAGGCAAAGATGAAGCTGGCAGTGTGTCGAAAGAGGCGGCGGGCCATGAAAAAGTGTGGTCAATTTGTGTCCTAAGCGTAATTAACGGGCGCTGGAGTAAACTCTTTAGTCCGATTGCACAATTGACAGGATGGCGTGATGGAAACCCGGACCGAAAAAGACAGCTTTGGGCCTATCGAAGTCCCCGCGGATCACCTGTGGGGCGCGCAGACGCAGCGCTCGCTGCACCATTTCCACATATCCACCGAGCGGATGGCGCCAGAGCTGGTTGCCGCGCTGGCGCAAGTCAAGCGGGCGGCCGCGGCCGTCAACCGCTCGCTCGGCAAGCTGGAGCGCGACAAGGCCGACGCCATTATGAAAGCCGCTGACGAGGTGCTCGAAGGTCAGCACGCGGACGAGTTTCCGCTGTCCGTGTGGCAGACGGGCTCGGGCACACAGAGCAACATGAACATGAACGAGGTGCTGGCCAACCGCGCCTCCGAGATCCTGGGCGGGCAGCGCGGCGAGGCGCGGCTGCTGCACCCCAACGATCATGTGAACATGGGCCAGTCGTCCAACGACATGTTCCCGACGGCCATGCACGTGGCGGCCGCCACCGCCGTGTCGCAGCAGGTGCTGCCGGCGCTGGCACGGCTGCGCGGCACGCTGGAGGTAAAGGCACGCGACTTTGCCGGCATCGTCAAGATCGGCCGCACCCACCTGCAGGACGCGACGCCGCTCACGCTCGGGCAGGAATTTTCGGGCTACGTCGCCCAGCTGGAGTTTGCCGAGCACGCGATCCGCACCACCCTGCCCGGCCTGCTGCTGCTGGCCGCCGGCGGCACCGCAGTCGGCACCGGGCTGAACGCACACCCCGAGTTTGCGCCGCGCATTGCGGCCGAGATCGGATCGCGCACCGGGCTGTCGTTCAAGAGCGCGCCCAACAAGTTCGCGGCGCTGGCTGCGCACGATGCGATCGTCTCGGCGCATGGCGCGCTCAAGACGCTGGGCACCGCGCTCATGAAGATCGCCAACGACGTGCGCTGGATGGCGTCTGGCCCGCGCTCGGGCCTGGGCGAGATCACGATTCCCGAAAACGAGCCGGGCAGCTCGATCATGCCGGGCAAGGTCAACCCGACCCAGGCCGAGGCGCTGACGATGCTGTGCTGCCAGGTGTTCGGCAACGATGTGGCGATCACCATCGGCGGCTCACAGGGCAATTTCGAGCTGAACGTGTTCAAGCCGATGATTGCGCACAATTTTTTGCAGAGCTGCCGGCTGCTGGCCGACGGCATGCGCTCGTTCGAGGAGCATTGTGCGCGCGGCATCGAGCCGAACCGCGCCCGCATCGGCGAGCTGATGGAACGCTCGCTGATGCTGGTGACCGCGCTGGCCCCGCATATCGGTTATGATCGCGCGGCTCAGATCGCAAAGGCCGCGCAGCACGAGGGCATCACCTTGCGCGAGGCGGCACTGCAGTCCGGTCACGTGACCGAGCAGCAGTTCAACGAATGGATCGTGCCGATCGAAATGACACGGCCGCATCCGGTGTAAGGGCTTGGCGCGGAATGCCGCCTCAACCGTACGCCGCACATTTTTTACCGGGGATAGAATGGAACAGACAGTTATCGAATTGACATCGGAATTCATCGAACTCAACCAGTTGCTCAAGATCGCCGGGCTGGTCGATAGCGGCGGCGCCGGCAAGCACATGGTCGATAGCGGCGTGGTGTCAGTCGATGGCAAGCAGGAGCTGCGCAAGACCGCGAAGATCCGCGCCGGCCAGGTGGTCACCGTGGGCGACATGCGAATCCGCGTCCAATAAACAGGCTGCCAGCCTGTGCGGCGCACGTTTGCGCCGAGACAAATGCGCCAGGGCTCCCTTGTTTATATTTTAAGTGTGATCAACCGGCTTAAGGTGAGCGCGATGGAAACCCCGGACAACAATTCCCATACGCAGGAACGGCTGATCGGCGACTTAAGGGCCGTCATCGAAAACGCGGAAGAGCTGCTGAAAAACACCGATCAGTACACCAGCGTGCTGTACCAGAACGCGCGGGCCAAGCTGGCCATGGCACTGGACGCCGCCAACGAGGAGCTGGCGCGCTTCGAGGACGCCCAGCTGGCGCGCATGATCGACGCCACGCGCGAGGCAAACGCACGCTTCAACGACCGAACCGGCGAGGCACGCATCCTGCGCGCTTTCCAGGACCTGCATTGACTGACCTGCTCTCAGGACGGGCGGATGTGCCCATGCTAACGCTCATTGGCCTCGCACGCTTGCGCGCGTGGGCACTTCCGCCCGCCCTGTTCCGCCGAAAACACCCCTAACCGCAGCCACTGCCCCAGGTGCGCTGCAACGTCGAATTCCTCGTCGATCGCAAACGCCGCGTCCAACGCCTCGCCGAACGTCTTTCCCTCTGCAAGCGCCGTCACGGCAGCAAAAGCAGATGCCGTGAGCGGCACCAGTTGCGGTTGCCAGCGCGGGCGCACGATCAACGCATAACTGTCCTCCCGCATCCGCTCCGGAAACGGCGGACCATCCGGCTGATGGGCAAGCCACAGCGCCGCCGTCGCCCAGTCGCAGTGATCGAGCGCCGCCGCAGGATGCAGCGTAAAACGCACCGCTTCCACATCCTCAGGCGCCAGTGCGGCGAGTTGGGCCGGGTCCAGTACCGGCGCGTCCGGCGCGTAGTACGAGCGGTGCAGCAACCATTCGAGGCGCGCCATGCCGGGCAGGTACGGATACCGATCCACCGGCGCGAAACCGGCGAGAAATGGCGCGAAGTGCGCGCCGAACAAGTTCAGGTCCGGGTCCTGCGACGGGAATGCTTTGCCGTAGGCGCGGGCAAGACCGGTGAAGAATTCCTCCCCCACCAGTTGCCGCACGACCGGGAAGGCTGCGCCCAGCGATTTTTCCCAGTTGGCGGTGAGGTTGCCGCGGTAGATGGCGAGGCGTTCCATCGCGGCATGCGACTTGACGAGTGCGACGGCGGGCGTTGACTGGTCAGCATCGAAGAGCGCTTCGCCGAAATGCTGCTGGGTCTGGTGAAGCCGCTTATCTGCCAGCCCAGCATGGGTCCCCGCCTTCGCGCGGACGACGAGTTCAGGCGGCGCAGGAAATTCACCCGCGATCGTTTGTGCTTTCGCCGCCTCGGCCAACAACACCTCCAGCTCTGGAATGTCGGTATCCCACTCGATGAGCGTCGGCACACGGCCAAAACGCGCAAGCGCCGCGCGATACAGCTTCCACACCGGTTCGGCAATCGCGGCGCCGTGGTGGTCGATGACGGCGTGCTCGGTCGGCAGGTGGCCCGCCAGGTGGATTTCGCCCACCATCCCAGGTGACAGCGCGGCAATGGCGGCCAGCGCGTCTTCGCCGTGATTGCATTCGTTCACGTAGAGGTTGTTGACGTCCAGCAGGACACCGCAGCCGGTGCGGCGCACCAGCTCTGCAAGGAACTCGGCCTCGCTCATGATGTCGCCGTTAAAGCGCAGGTAGGCCGAGACGTTTTCGACCAGCACCTGCCGGCGCAGCACGTCCTGCATGCGGGAGACGCGCGCAGACACGAGATCGAGCGCCGCGTCGTCGAGCGTGACCGGCAGCAGATCGTTGAGCTGGCGGTCGTGCAGCGCGCCCCAGCTCAGGTGCTCGGACACGAGCGCCGGTTCGATGCGCTCGACCAGCTCGCGTACGCGCTGCAGGTGATGTTCGGGAAAGCCCCGCGCCGAGCCCAGTCCGAGCCCGACGCCATGCAGGCTGAACGGATAGTCGCGCCGCAGATCCTGCAGCACGTGCCAGTCCCATCCGGAGCGGGACAGGTAGTTTTCAGTATGGACCTCGAGCCAGCCAACCTGTGGCCGCTCGTCCAGGAAGCGGCGGTAGTGCGGAACGCGCAGGCCAACGCCGATTCCCAGCGCAGGCCGCTGTCCCGCCGCCACGGCGTTCCTTACTTGGTGTCGGTCAGCTTGCCGCCGACCTTTTCGCACGTGCCCTTGGCGACGTACTTCCATTCCTTGGCGTCGTTATCGACCCTGGCCTGACCCGCGCAGCCGTGGGTGGCGGTACCGCAGTCGTTCTGGCCGGCCTTGGCGACGCCATAGCACTTTTCCTGCTCGCCTTTCGCTGCCATCGTATCCTGGGCGGCCAGCGCGGCGTTGGCGGCGCAGGCGCTCGCGAGGGCGGCGGCGATCATGGCGTGGCGTTTGTTCATGTTTTCTCCTGTGATTGTGTGCGGACGCGACGCTGGCGATTGTACCTGTCCCCAAAACGAAAGCAACCCGGGACCTCAGGCGAGGTGCCGGGTTGCGTTGCCAAAAATGCGAACCGCTCAGGCGGTCGTATTCACATTCTTGCCAAGATGTTCAGGCAGATTCTGGACGGTCGGCGTCGACTTGATGGCGTCGAGCAACTGGGTCGCGGTCGAGCTTTCGATCTCCTGCGCGCGCTTGAGCACGGCGATGTCCACTTCCTGCTTCGTACCCGTTTCGGCGATGCTGGTCGCGCCGCTGGCGATGCCGCTGATGTCCATGTTCTTCTCCTGAAGAGGCTGATCCTCCGTTGACGGCAGTTTTTTGAAGAACTTTAGGAATTTTTTGTTAACCAACTGTTGAGCCAGCCCAGGACCGCTTCCCGGTCGTTCAGGTCCAGCCATGCCAGCCTTGCGGGAGCGTCGGCGGGACGCTGCGCATCCGACGCCACCGCCACGATGTGCGGGTCGTCCAGGTACAGCGCGGGCCGGCCGAGGGAAGGACGGTGCACTTCAAGCTTCGGCATCGGCTCCCATTTGTAGCCCTCGACCAGGGTCAGGTCGGCCGGGGACAGCCGGGACAGCAGCTCACCCAGCGACGGCTCGGCTTGTGCGCGCAGTTCGCGGGCGATCGCAATGCGGTAAGGCGAAACCAGCATCACCTCGCCCGCCCCGGCCCGGCGCAGGCGCGCGCTGTCGGTGTGCGGCGGCTCGAGCACCACGTCGTGGTGGCTGTGCTTGACGGCGTTGACCTTCAGCCCATTGGCGGTAAGTTCCCCGACCAGGTACTCCACCAGCGTGGTCTTGCCGCTGCCGGACCAGCCGCAGATGCCCAGCACGCGGCCGCGATCAGAACGGGACACGATAGCGGTACCCTCTGAAGTTCAGCACCGCCCCCTTCGGCAGCAGCTTTTCCAGCATCAGCCCGGGCGCGACCTCCTCGCCTTCGTGGCGCAGCGTCTTGTCCACCAGGACCAGGCGGTCGGCCGGGTTGGGCGAATACATGTAGCCGCCAAATGCCACCTTTGGCACGTCGCGCCGCACCGCGTCCGGCAGGCCGTTCAGGGTCGGCAGGCCATCGTCAGCCGCCACCACGGCAGGTTTGGCCACCTCCGTCGGCACCGGCGTTGCGGCGGGCCGCGGCTCGGGCGCCTTGCGTGCCGGTTCGGGCGCAGGCGGCCTTGCCGGCTTTGTTGCGGCAGGCGGCGCATCCGGCGCGCCCACGAGCGCGACCGCCGGGGCGGGCGTTGCCGCAGCCGGGGCATGCTGCGCCACGGCGGCATCACGGCCAGGCGCCGGACCGGGAACCACGGCAGGTGCGGCAGCTTGCGCCACCACGGCCGGCGCGGGAGTGGCAGCGTGCTGGCGCCAGGCCAGTATCGCGCCCGCCACCAGCAGCATGCCTGCGGCGGCGCCGATCACGAGCGGCTTGCGGCGCTCCGCTGCCTGTGGCGCGCCGTGCGCGGCCGGCGCATGGATGGTCGGCGCGCTGCCCAGCTGGCGTTCGGCCTGCGCCTTCTTGAGCGCTTCGAGGATATAGGACATCTTATTTCCCGGTCCGGTTAAGCGAGAGCAGGCGCGGCTCTTCCACGCCCGACAGCTGGTTCAGGCGCATGTAGGTGCGCGGCCCGGCCACGCCGTCCGCCTTCAGGTTCTGTTTGGCCTGGAAGTCGCGCAGCAGCCCCTGCATGCGCTTGCCCAGCGGCCGGTCCACCAGCGGCACGTCGATCTTGTTGAGCTGCGCCAGGCGTTCGGCGATCCAGTCCACGTCCGGTCCCTGGTCGCCAATGCCAACCTGGTCGCGGAAAGCGCGCGGCATCTTCCAGAAGGTGGTGTACTCGCCGTCGAACAGGGGCGCGAGCGTGGCCAGGCCCACGGTCTGGCGCTTGCCGTTGGCGGACAAGGTGGCGGTGGCGTCGTCCATGCGGGTCAGGACCGCGTAACCGACATGGGCGCCGTCATGCAGTGTCACGATCGCAGGCCGGTCCAGCAGGCGCAGTTCATACAGCCCTCCCCGGCCCTGGTGGCAGCGCAGGTTGAGCTTGAGCGCCGCCTGGCATGGTTCGCCTTCGGGTAGCGGCTGGCCCCACAGCGCGGCCAGCTCGCGCAGCGCGGCGCCCTGGCTGGCGTGGGCCACCGGCTTGGCGGGCGCGGTGTCTGTCCTGGCCGGCGCCGGTGAGGCAAGCGCCGAGGATACCGGCGTGACCTTGGCGATGGCTGGCGCGGCCTGCTGGCGCGGCAGCAGCTGCCAGGCGGCGGTGGCGCTGATGGCAACGGCCATCAGGACGCCGCCGGCGAACACCGGCCAGCGGCGCCGGCGCGCGTCCAGCTGCTCGCTGCCGAACACCTCGTGCGCGGCGCGGCGCAGGATCGGCCGCGTCACCTCGCGGCTGTTCTCAACGTAGGCGCCGAGCAGCCCGCGGTCGCACAGCAGGTTGATCCGGCGCGGCACGCCGTGCGCGAGCCGGTGGATCAGCGGCGCGAGCGAGACCGGAATCGGCGTCGGCCCGGTCACGCCTGCCACCGCCAGCCGGTGCGCGACATAGGCCCCGGTTTCGGACTCGGACAGCGGCCCGAGGTGGTAGCGCGCGATCACGCGCTGGGCCAGCTGCTCCAGCTCGGGACGCTCGACCATCTGGCGCAGCTCGGGCTGTCCGATCAGGATGATCTGCAGGAGCTTGCGCTCGCTGGTTTCCAGGTTGGTCAGCAGGCGCAGCTGCTCGAGCACGTCGGCCGACAGGTTCTGCGCCTCGTCGATCACCAGCACGTTGTTCAGGCCCCTGGCGTGCGCGTCCAGCAGGTACTGGTTGATCGCGTCCACATACAGCTTGGCGCCCGTGGCGCCGGCCCCGCGCGGCGGCAGCGCAATGCCGAACTCGTCGCATACCGTCAGCAGCAGCTCTTCCACGGTCAGGCGCGGATTGAAGATGTAGGCCAGGCGGCAGTTGCCCGGCACCTGCTCGATGAAGCAGCGGCAGACGGTGGTCTTGCCGGCGCCGATCTCGCCGGTGAGCAGGACAAAGCCGCCGCCGCTGTCGATCCCGTACAGCAGGTGGGCGAGCGCCTCACGGTGGCGCTCGCTCATGAACAGGTAGCGCGGGTCGGGCGCGATCGAGAACGGGGCTTGCTTCAGGCTGAAATAGTTGTTGTACATGTCGAACCGGTCGCCGGCGGCGTTGCAACCTCGCGAAGTATATTTTGGATCGGGTTCCGGCGTGCGCAACAGTGCGGCTGCGGCCGGGCCTACAGCTTGGACAGCCAGTTGCGGTTGGACGCAATCTGCGCCTTGGTGGACGCCGGCAACGCGTCGTAACAGCCAGGGTGCTGCTTGAGTGCGTTTTCCCGCACTTCCTTCTGCATGCCGTTGACCACGAAAACATAAACGGTCACACCTTCGGCATTCTTGCGGGTGCCCATGTATCGAATCACTTCTTATTCCTCCATGCAACTATTATGACATTTCGGAATCAAGCGCTGCCAGCGCCCGGCGCCGGCGCCGCACGGCCGACGGCGCGGTAAGCCGAGATGTTGCTCGCCAGCCACATCGCCGCCAGTGCGCGATTGTCATGTTGCCAAGGATGAAACGACGGCCGCAGGTAGTGCAGGCATGGCAGGAACAAATGCCAGGCCACGCCGCGCCGCCCGAACCACATGCGCGCGGCGCTGGCCCAGGTGCGCGGCTGCCACAGCGCGCCATCGTGCTTCAGATTGAACGCGGTCTGCAGGAACACGTCGAACCAGAACACCAGGCTGGCGTGCACGAACCAAAGCACGCGCCGAACGTAACCGCCACCCGCCGCGCGGTACACGTCGAACGCGACGGCCTTGTGCTCGGTCTCCTCGACCGCGTGCCAGGTCCACACCAGGTGCAGCGCCGGGTCGGCCCCTTCCAGCCACTCGGGGTGGCGCAGCACGCCATCGGCCAGCACCGCCGTGTAGTGCTCCAGCGCGCAGGTGATGGCCACGCGGCTGCGCACGTCCAGCTTTGCAATGCGCCGCACCCGCCGCGCGATCGCCTTTTCCAGCGTGAAGCCGAAGCCCTGCTGCGCCAACTGCGCGTTGTACTGGATGTGAGCAAAGCGGTGGCTCGCCTCCTGCCCCACGAAATCCCTGACCTCGGCCGCCAGGGCCGGGTCGGACAGCCTGGCCGGCGGCACCGCGCGCAAGCTGTCGATGAACATCTGCTCGCCGATGGGAAAGGTCATCGACAACGCATTGAAGAACTGCGTGCGATAGGCGTCGTCCGCCAGCCAGCGGCGGCTGAAACCGCGGGACAGGTCGACGTCGAGCTTGCGGACGGTGAGCGAGGACATACAGATGAATATACACGCGGCGCGGGCAAGTGCAAGAGCACACTTCAACCCCCGGCTTGCGCAGTTGATCCTCGATTTTCGGCGGTCTGTCGTTTTGGCCGTGCAGGCCGGCGGCAGGCGGTCTATTGTGCAGGCTCCCGGCACCGCGCCGCCACCTGATAACAAGACCAATGAAGACAGCTCTCAAACTCACCGCGCTGGCCGCCGCCGTGGCCGTCGGCGCCATCGCCAGCCAGGCCAGCCAGGCCCAGACCCAACGCGCCGGCGTCGTCACCGAACAGCGCGCCGTTGGCGCCTTCACCGCGCTGGAACTGTCCGGCCCCTTCCACGTCGTGGTCCATGCACAGGGCAAGAACGCGCTGGAGCTGTCGGGCGAGCGCAAGGAGCTCGACGAGGTCGAGGTCATCACCCGCGGCGACACGCTGGTGGTGCGCCCGCGCTCGCACGTGACGGGCTTTCACTTCAGTTGGGGCAGGCAGCGCGACCCGGTCCAGGTCACGATCGGCGCGCAAGGCTTGAAACGGCTGTCGATGGGCGGCAGCGGCGACGTCGAGGTGGACCAGCTCTCCGGCGAGAAGGTCGCACTGGAAGTGGACGGCCCTGGCGACCTGCGCGCGTCGGGCGCGGTGCGCGACCTGGCCGTCAAGAGCGGCGGCAGCGGCGACGCCGACCTGCGCCAGCTGGCCGCGGCCAACCTGAGCCTGGCCATGTCCGGTCCGGGCAACGTGCGCCTGTCGGGCGTGGCCAACGATATGAACGCCAGCGTCACCGGCTCGGGCGACCTGAAGGCCGATGGACTGCACCTGGCCCGCCTGCAGCTGCAGATGAGCGGCCCGGGCAACGTCAACCTGGCGGGCAGCGCGCGCGAGCTGCGCGCCGAGGTGACCGGCTCCGGCGACCTGGAAGCCTGCAGCCTGGCGGTACAGGCGGTGCGCACGCTGCAGGGCGGCCCGGGCAGCGCGTGCGTGTCCGGCGCCATCAAACAGTTCGACGCCGAGGTGCACGGCTCGGGCGACCTGACCGCGCGCGGCCTGCAGGCCCAATCGACGCGGGTACGCATGACCGGCCCGGGCAACGTGACGTTGGCCGGCGCCACCACCGAGCTGGTCGCGCAAATGAGCGGTTCGGGCGACCTGAAGGCCGGTTCGCTGCAGGTGGCCAAGGCGCAGGTAGCGAGCCGCGGCCCGGGCGAGGTCGCGCTGGCCACCATCACCGACACACTGGACGCTCAGCTGCGCGGCTCCGGCAACCTGGCCGCCAACATGGCCGGCAAGCGCCTGCTGCTGAAAATCGACGGGCCGGGCGACGCCAGCATCAGCGGCACCGTGGACACGGTCAGCGCCGAGCTGACCGGCTCGGGCAGCCTCGAGGGCCGCGCCCTGACGGCGGCGCACACCGACATCCACGTGCGCGGCCCGGGTAGCGCGACGGTCAACCTGACGCAGCAAGCTGCCCAACAGGCCAACCGCCAGCGCGGCTCGATCCTGGTGGTCGATCGCGAGGGCACGCACCACCTGCCGCAGTGAGTGGCGGCGGCGTCCTGTGCTAATGTAACGCGGCGCTTTCGCGAGCGCCGCGACGCGCTGTATGTACATAGCCGCCTATAAAACCAAGGACGCCAATGAAGTCAACCATCGCCCGCCTCGCGCCGCTCGCCGGCGCGCTTGCGTTTGCCGGTCTCGCGCACGCGCAGGCCGACAAGCCGCTGTATCCGCAACTGCCCACCGAAACACCGGCCGCATTCGCGGCGCCGACGGCGAGCTTCAACTACGTCAAGCGCAGCGTGATGATCCCGATGCGCGACGGCGTCAGGCTCAACACCGTCATCATCATGCCCAAGGGGGCGAAGAACGCGCCGATCCTGCTGACCCGCACGCCCTACGACGCGTCGTCGCTGACCAGCCATGCGGAGAGCAACGACCTGGGCTCGATCCTGCAGGGCTATGACAACGCGGCCGACGTGATCGTCGAAGGCGGCTACATCCGCGTGGTGCAGGACGTGCGCGGCAAGTACGGTTCGGAAGGCGACTATGTGATGAACCGCCCGCTGCAAGGCGCGCTCAACCCCACGCCGGTAGACCATTCGACCGACACCTGGGACACCATCGAATGGCTCACCAAAAACCTCCCCGAGGCCAACGGCAAGGTCGGCATCATCGGCATTTCGTACGATGGCTTCCTACCGCTGATGGCGCTGGTGAACCCGCACCCGGCGCTCAAGGTCGCGGTGCCGATGAACCCAATGGTCGATGGCTGGAAGGGTGACGACTGGTTCCACAACGGCGCCTTCCGCCAGATCAACCTGTCGTACGTGATGGAGCAGGTGGTCTCGCGCAAGAATGAGGCTAAATGGTTTACTTCGAATTACGACGACTACGACATGTACATGCGCGCCGGCACCGCCGGCGAGCTTGGACGCGAGCGCGGCGTCGAGCAGAGCGGCTTCTGGCGCAAGATCCTCGCGCATCCCTCGTACGACAGCTTCTGGCAGCAGCAGGCCATGGACAAGATCCTGGCAAAGCAGCCGGTGACCGTGCCCACGCTGCTGGTGCACAGCCTGTGGGACGCGGAAGACATCTATGGCGCGGTCGCGGTGTACAAGGCTATCAAGCCGAACGACAAGGATGGCAAGGTACACCTGGTGCTGGGCCCGTGGAACCACGGCGGCGGCATCGGCGACGGCAGCAGCCTGGGCGCGCTCAAGTTCGGTTCCGACACCGCCCTGCACTTCCGCCAGGAGATCCTGCGCCCGTTCCTGGACCGCTACCTGAAGGACGACACCTCGGCCGCGCCGATCCCGACCGTGTCGGCATTCGAGACCGGCACCAACAAATGGCGCAGCCTCAATGCGTGGCCGGCCGGCTGCAACAGCGGCTGCGCGATCAAGCCGGTGGCGCTACGCCTGGCCGCCAGCCAGAAGGCGCTGCTGGGCGCGCCGGCCAACGACAAGGGCTATGACGAATACATCTCGGACCCGGCCAAGCCGGTGCCGTTCCGCCAGCGGCCGATCCCGCCGTATGGCTACGACGAAGCCAAGGGCCAAAGCTGGCCGCGCTGGCTGGTGGACGACCAGCGCGAGGCCTCGGGCCGCACCGACGTGCTGACCTTCACCTCGGACGTGCTGACCGCGCCGGTCAAGATCAGCGGCGAGCCGGTGGCGAACCTGATCGCCTCGACCAGCGGGACCGACTCGGACTGGGTGGTCAAGCTGATCGACGTGTACCCTGACCAGGTGGGCAGCCAGCCGGCCATGGGCGGCTACCAGCTGATGGTCTCGGGCGACATCTTCCGCGGCCGCTATCGGGAGAGCCTGGAGGTGCCGCACGCGCTTGCCCCGAACAAGCCGCTCGCCTACCGCTTCGGCCTGCCCACCGCCAACCACGTGTTCCTGCCGGGCCACCGCATCATGGTGCAGGTGCAGTCGAGCTGGTTCCCGCTGTACGACCGCAACCCGCAGACCTTCGTGCCCAACATCTTCTGGGCCAAGCCGGCGGACTTCAGGAAGGCCACGCAGCGCGTCTACCACAGCAGCTTTGTCGAGCTGCCGGTGGTGACGGCGGCGCAGTAAGCGTCACGTCGGCGCCGGCGCGCGCGCACGCCGGCGGCGCAGGCCGATCGCGAACAGCCCGGCCAGCAGCAATGCGCTGGCCTGCGGTTCGGGCACGGCCGCGACGGGCGTCAGCAACGCGTTCTCGCAGAAGAAGCCGTCCGTGCTGCAGATCTCGCCGATGATCTGTCCTTTGTCGTTGATGCCGTTGACCTCGACGAGCGCGTAGTTGAAAGGCAGCTCCAGCGCCGCCGTCAGGTCCACCACCTCGCCTTGGGTGTACAGGAAGCCGCGCCCAAACAGGCCGATCTGTGCCTGGTACCAGCCGATGACGTCGCCGTAGTTATTGATTCCCACCGCGTGGCTATCGACACCGGCCGGACCGATGTCGTGCATTACCCCGTCGCTGAAGAGAAAGGCGTGGCTGACCAGTGTCGCGCCGCCGACGGTACTGTCGCCCACGACCTGGCCGGCATTGTTGATGGCATAGGCCCAGCTGCCCTGGCCGCCCAGGCTGCCGAGATCGATCGTGGTTCCGTTCTGGTACAGGAATGCAGCAGTCGGCTGGTTCACGTCCCGCCACGCGCCGCCCACGATCGCCCCGTGATCGTTGATCCCGTAGGCGGCGGCGCCGAACCCGTACAGGTTGCCCACGCTGGTGATGTGCCCGTTCGAGTAAAGGAACGCTTCGGTCGGGCCGTCGGGGTCCTCCGACCTGCCGACGACCTGTCCGGACGAGTTGATGTCCTTGGCGTAGCTGCTGCCCCAATACGTGAGCGCGCCGACCGAACGGATGTTCCCGTTCTCGTACACGAAGCCGCGCGTGACGTCGCCCGAGGCTGAGTCGCCGATGACCACGCCATTGTCGTTGATGCCGGTAGCCCGGCTCCACGGGCCGCCCAGTGTCGGCAGCTCTGTTATCTGACCGTTGTCCCAGATGAAGCCGCGGCCGCGGTATCCGCCGACGATCTGGCCGGCGTTGTTGATGCCCATGATGTCGCCGTCAATGGGGATGACGGTGATCGTGTAGAGCGGGTCGGCGCTGGCCGCCAGCGGCGCCAGCCCGGACAACAGCAAGAGCGGTCCGAACAAGCGGCGCGCGCGCACGCGCCGGGCCAGGCCTGCCAGCGCCAGCCCGGCCAGCAGCATGGCCCAGGTGGACGGTTCCGGGATCGGCGAAATGAGGTCGAGCCGCACCTTGACGCAGGTGCCCAGCCGGCACGCGGTGCCCAGGATCTGCTGCGCGTCGTTGACATCGTTGGCCGACACCATCTCCCAGCCGCTGGACCTGTCGACCAGCGTGTTCAGGTCCACCATTTTGCCATCCAGATAGATGAAGGCGTGCGAGCCGAAGCCCTCGGTGGTGAGGATGTCGGAGTCGCCGACGATCACGCCGGCACTATTGATGTCCCAGGCGTGGCCCCAGTAGCCACCCAGGGAACCGAGATCGGACATCACCCCGTTCTGGTAGAGGAAAGGATGCGGGATTGTGGCGCTCTCGTCGGGCGAGGTAGTGGACCAGCCGACGATCTGCCCGGCATCGTTGATGGCCCAGGCTTCGCTGAAGTCGCCGGTGCCGAGGGTGCCGAGGTTCTGCATCGCACCGTTCCGGTACACGACCGCGCGCTCCGGGTTACGGAACGCCGGCCCCGGCAGAGATGCGGTTCCGACCGCGACCCCGGCATTGTTGACGTCGTTGAGCCAGCTCCAGTCGCCGCCGAAGGTGCCCATCTCCGTGATGCTGCCGTTGTTGTACACGAAGCCGCGCCACCCTTCGCCGATTTGCGGGAACTGGACGCCGATCGCAACGCCGCTGTCGTTCAGGCCCCGCACGTAGCTGGAGTACCATCCGCCCAGTGCGCCAATGTCGTGCACCACCCCATTGACGTACGAAAACGCGTTGCCGTTCCCCAGGCTCCCGCCGATGTCGTTATGGTTGTTGATGGCGTATCCAACACTGTTCGGAAGCGTGGCACTGAAGCTGATCACCGACGTGCCGGTCCAGATCGCCGCCGCGTCGTTGAAAGTGCCGACGACGTTGCCGGCGTTGTTCATGCGGGTGGCGTCAAAGCCGTCCGGCACGAACAGCATGTTGTAAATCGGATCGGCGGTCGCCGCGAGCGGACAGCACATCAGCGATGCAACGAGTGCTGCCAGCAAAGATTTCTTCGAGCTCATTGCCATCTCCACTGTTGATACATTGAGTAGAGAATGAGGCAAGCCGGGCGGCCCGATCCTGCGCGGGCTCAACCAAACACGGCAGTCAGGACTCCTGCGCCGGCGGCGCGGGGCGATCAGGCAACCGGCAGGGCCTTAAGCGCAGGCACGATCTCGTGCAGGCTGCCGACCTCGTAGTCCGGGACGGCCTCGCTGTCGTTCGCAAGGCGTCCCGGGTTGAACCAGCAGCTGTCGATCCCGAACCGATTGGCGCCCTGGATGTCCGCGTCCAGGCGGTCGCCGATGATGATCGTCTCTTCCTTGGCAAAGGCGCGCGCCATTTTCACCGTGTATTCGAAAAAGCGGACGTCCGGCTTGGCGAAGCCGCATGCTTCCGAGGTGGAGATGAACGAGATGTGATTGCCCAGCCCGGAGCTGGCAATGCGGCGGCCCTGGATGTTGGCCACGCCGTTGGTGATGATGCCCACCTCGCCGATCGCGGCCAGTGTCTCGCACACGTTCTTTGCGCCGTCGATCAGCACCACCGTTTCGGACAGGGACTCGAGATAAAGCGTGCTCGCCGCCTCGGGGTCGAGGTCGAGACGATTGGCGAGGAAGGTGCTGCGAAACCGCTCCACCTTCAGGAAGTCTTTGGTCACCTCGCCGCGTTCGAAGCGCCTCCACAGTTCGACATTGATCTTCTGGTAGTCCGCGAACAGATGGTCGATGCCGTCACGGACACCCAGCTCCTGCACCGTCCTGGCAAAAGAGAGTTTCTCGGACGCCCGGAAATCGAGGAGCGTGTCGTCCAGGTCAAAGAGAAAAAGCTTGTGTTTCATCCGTGCATGATACCACCGACGTACTGTCGTCCCGGCGGACGCCGGGACCCATGCTGACTTCGCGATAAGGCGACATGGTCTTCAGCAGCACACTGCGCATCGGTCCCGGCTCTCGCCGGGACGACGCGCAGGTGCGGTGGCAGATTACAACAGCGCAGAATCACTCACTCAGCAATACCAGCTCAATACCAGCGAATCTACTTTATTTTCAATGACTTACACTCATAACCGCCAGCTATCGGCCCATGCCACCACCCCATAAGTGCATACCAGTTAAATACCTGTTGACAACACACTATGCCCTCCCTATAGTGCCCTGACCTCCCCGGCACTCAATCACTCTCATGATCGACTATCTCATCGGCGTCGATGGCGGCGGCACCGGCACGCGTGTGCGGCTCGCGCGCGCCGACGGCGCGGAACTGGCGCAGTCCACGAGCGGCCCTTCGGGCCTGGCGCACGGCATCGGCAAGGCCTGGGCCGCAGTCAATGACGCGGTGCGCACCGCGTTCGCCGCGATCGGCGTGCTCCCCGCCCCGCTGGAGCGCTGCGCCATCGGGCTTGGACTGGCCGGGGTCCACAACAAGGAATGGGCGGCGCAATTCGCGGCGGCCAATCCCGGCTACGCGGCGCTCGCGCTCGACAACGATGGCGTCACCACGCTGATCGGCGCGCACGCCGGCCGCCCGGGCGTGATCGTGGCCATTGGCACCGGCAGCGTGGGCGAAGCCCTGCTCCCGGACGGCAGCCAGCGCGAAGTCGGCGGCTGGGGCTTCCCGGCCGGTGACGAAGCCAGCGGCGGCTGGATGGGCCTGCGCGCCATGAACCATATCCAGCAGGTGCTCGACGGCCGCAAGCCAGGCAGTCGCTTTGCCGACGCCGTGATCGACGCCTGCGGCGGCAACCGCGCCGCGATCCAGGTCTGGCTTGGCCAGGCCACGCAGACCACTTACGCGGGGCTGGCGCGCATCGTGATGGCGCACGGCGAATCGGACCCGGTGGCCAAGACCATCCTCGAAGACGCGGGACGCGAAGTGGCGCTGATGGCCGCTGCGCTCGACCCGTCCGGTCAGCTGCCGGTGGCGCTGTGCGGCGGCCTGGGCGAACCGCTGCGCCCTTACCTGCCGCAGGCGCTGCTGGCTCGCGTGGTGGCTGCGCAAGGCGACTCGGCCAAGGGCGCGCTGCGCATGATCGAACAGCATTTGAAAAAGGCACACCAATGAAGGGCAACATCCTCACCCCGAACGGCTGGATCGTCGGCGACATCGAATTCGGCGCGCGCATCCTGTCGATCGAAGGCGAGTCGATCAATCCGGAAGCGAACCGCGAAGACTACATCCTGCCCGGCTTTATCGACCTGCACGTGCACGGTGGCGCCGGGCGCGACATGATGGAAGGCGGCGACGCGCCGCACGTGATCGCGGCGCTGCACGCAAAGCACGGCACCACCAGCCTGCTCGCCACCACCATGACCGCCCCGGTGGAAGACATCACCGCCGCGCTTGGCGCGATCGGCAAGGCCTGCGGCGTGCGTGGCAAAAACGAGGCGCGCATCCTCGGCGTGCACCTGGAAGGCCCGTACATCAACCCCGGCAAGCTGGGCGCGCAGCCGGCCTATGCGCGCGAGGCCACGCTGGCCGAAGTGCAGCGTTTCGGCCAGCAGGCGCCGATGAAGCTCATCACCGTGGCGCCCGAAATGGACGGCCACCTGGAGCTGGTGCGCCAGCTCGCCGACGCCGGCATCCGGGTGCAGATCGGCCACACCACCGGCACCTACGAGGATGGCGTCAAGGCGCTGGAACATGGCGCGGCGGGCTTTACCCACCTGTTCAACGCAATGCCGGGCCTGCACCACCGCGACCCGGGCATGGTCGGCGCGGCGCTCGCGCATGCGCAGTACGCCGAGATCATTCCCGACCTGCTGCACGTGCATCCGGGCGCGATCAAGGTGGCGCTGCGCGCGATCCCGCAGCTGTTCTGCGTCACCGACTCCACTGCCGCCGCCGGCATGCCCGATGGCGAATACATGCTGGGCCGCCAGGTGGTCCACAAGTGCATGGGCGGCGTGCGCCTGGCCGACGGCACGCTGGCCGGCAGCACGCTCACCATGGACCAGGCGCTGCGCAACCTGGTCTCGATCGGCCTGCCGCTGGCGGAAGCCTCGCGGCGCGTCTCCACCAACGCCGCCGACTATCTTGGCGAAACCCAGCGCGGGCGCCTGGCGCCGGGCTGCTTCGCCGACCTCGTGGTCCTGGACCGGGACCTGAACATCAAAGCCGTTTATATCGAAGGAGAAGTGTGTGACCTCGCTGATGCTTAAAGAAGCCGTGTCCGCGGCAGAATGCGTCGCTTTCCAACTGTCGAACGACGCCGAACGCTACGCGGAACTGGGCCGCAAGCTGAGGTCCACCAATTTCCACAGCGCCGTCACCGTCGCGCGCGGCAGCTCGGACCATGCATCGGCCTACCTCGCCTACCTGATCATGGCGCGCATGGGGCGCCTGGTGACCTCGCTGCCGATGTCGCTCATCACGCTGTACAAGTCGCCGCTCGTCACGCGCGACACGCTGGCCGTGGCCATCTCGCAGTCGGGCCAGAGCCCGGACGTGGTCGAGCCGATCCGCTACTTCCGCGACGGCGGCGCCACCACGGTTGCGCTGGTCAATGACACCGCCTCGCCGCTGGCCGAATCGGCCGAGTGGACCATGCCGCTGCACGCCGGCAAAGAACAGAGCGTGGCCGCGACCAAGAGCTTCATCACCAGCCTGGTGGCAGGTGCCCGCCTGGTCGCCGAATGGCAGAACGACCCGGAACTGAAGGACGGCATCGCCGCCCTGCCCGAGGTGCTGGCTACCGCCGCGCGTGCCGACTGGTCGGCCGCGATCGACGTGCTGGCGCCGGCCCGCAACATCATGGTGGTCGGCCGCGGCATCAGCTTCCCGGTGGCGCTGGAGTCCGCGCTCAAGTTCAAGGAGACCTCGGCCCTGCAGGCGGAGGCGTTCTCCGGCGCCGAGATCAAGCACGGCCCGATGGCGCTGATCGAGGAAGGCTACCCGCTCCTGATCTTCGCAACGCGCGGCCCGGCCCAGGCCGGCCTGGTGCAGCTGGCGAGCGAAATGCGCGGCCGCGGCGCGCGCGTGCTGCTGGCTGCGCCCGAAGACGTGGCCGAGCGCGACCTGACGATCCCGGTGGCGGCCACCCCTGACCTGGACCCGATCGCCGCGATCCAGTCGTTCTATGTGATGGCGGCGCATCTGTCCAAGGCGCGCGGCATGGACCCGGACCGTCCGCGCCACCTGTCGAAAGTCACCAAGACGAACTAAGACCGATGAACGAGAACCTCCACCAGCTCGCCGGCCAGCTGATCATGGTGCGGCTGTTCGGCACCGAGCTCGACGCCGACACCGCCGCCTTCCTGGCCGAGCACAGCGTACGCGGCGTGTGCCTGTTCCGCCAGAACATGACCGACGCCACGCAGCTCAAGCGCTTCACCGGCGCGCTGCGCGACGTGATGGGCCGCGAGTCGCTGATCGCGCTCGACCAGGAAGGCGGCGCGGTGGTGCGCTCGACCTGGGTGCCAGCGCCGCCGTCGGCGATGGCGCTGGGCGCCGCGAACGATCCGCACCTGGCGCGCGACGTGGGCGCGGCGGTGGCGCGCGCGGTGCGTTCGCTGGGATTCAACTGGAATTTCGCGCCGGTGCTGGACCTGAACAACAACCCGCAGAACCCGGTCATCGCCGAGCGCTCGTTCGGCGCCGACCCGCTGCGCGCGACCGAACTGGCGCTGGCCTGGATGGCGGGCAGCGAGTCCGAGGGCGTGGCCTGCTGCGTCAAGCACTTCCCCGGCCACGGCGACACCCACGTCGATTCGCACCGCGACCTGCCGCTGGTGGACAAGCCGCTCGCAGAGCTGGAACGCTTCGAGTTCGCGCCGTTCCGCATGGCTGCGGCCAGCGCGCCGGCGATGATGACCGCGCATATCGTGTACCCCTCGCTCGACCCGGACAACCCGGCCACGATGTCGCGCCGTATCCTGACCGGCATCTTGCGCGAGCAGTGGAGCTACCGCGGCGTCGTCATCACCGACGGCATGGACATGCACGCGATTGCCCACCGCTACAGCGCGGGCCAGGCAGCGGTGAATGCGCTGGTGGCCGGCGCCGACATGGTGATGGCGATCGGCAGCCGCGAAACGCAGCAGGAGACCATCGACGCGATCGCCGCCGCGATCCGCGACGGCGTGCTGCCGATGGACGAGGTCAAGGCACGCCTTGCGCGCCTGTCCGCGCTGGTGCAAGCGCATCCATGCTGCCAGAGCGAGTACGCGACCGAACAGCAGGACCGTGCGCTGATGGCGCGGGCATGGAAGGCGGGCTTGAGCGCGCTGCGTAGCCCCACGCGCCCGGCCCCCGGCAGCAAGGTGCGCCTGGTGGCGCGCCAGGACGTGGTGAGCGACGGCGTGTCCGAGGCCGGCGTGCCGGCCGCCACCATCGCCGCAATGCTGGGCAAGCTGTACGAGGTGGAGCTGGTGACCTTTGCCGACGCCGAGTGCTTCGACTGGAACGCGCTGCCGCAGGACGGCCGCTTCACGATCCTGGCCTCGACCTCGCGCCGCCGCTACGGTCCCAACGCGCGCGCCACCTGGCGCCCGGACCTGCACCTGGCGCTGTGGAACCCCTATCAGGCGCTCGACTTCGAGGCTCCGGCCCTGATGACCTACGGTTTCGCCCCGCCCGCGCTGGAGGCGGTGAACGCCTGGCTGGCCGGTCAGATCGAGGCGCAAGGCGTGTGCCCGGTGCCGGGTTTTAGCAGTAACTCAATGTAACGACGCGCCGGGTCTGGCAGACTCTGCGGCACAATTGCCAGACCCATCGATGTAGTTTGTGGGACAATGCCGGTTTGTCCGAAAAGGCAATGTTGCTTTGAGCCGACAAAAATGTGCATCGCTCATTTTTTTGCTATTGATTGAAGGATTCTCCATGTCCCAATTTCGTCTTGCCCGTCTCGTCCTGATGCTGGCCGCCCTCGGCGCAGCGCCGGCCCTGATGAACAATGCCATCGCGCAAAAGAAAGAAGACAAACCGGCCGCCGAGCAAAAAGGCCCGACCGTGCGTCCGGAGGTGTTCAAGCTGATCGACGGCGCCCAGCTCAAGGCTTTGATGGACGCCAAGAACTTCACGGAAGTCCAGAACCGGCTCAACCAAGCCGAGGCGGTGCCGAACCTGACGCCGTACGAACACTACGCCATCGACCGCATGAAGCTGTCGCTGGCCGCCACCTCGGGCGCCGACGTGGCCCCGATGCTGACCACGCTGCTCAATTCCGAGTTCGTCACTCCGCAGGAAAAGGACACCTTCCTGCTGGCGCTCGGCAACCAGTACTACAACAACAAGAACTACCCGAAGGCCGCTGAGGTCTTCAAGCGCTACGAGAAGGAAGGCAGCGACCCGGCCAAGGTGCGCGGCCCGCTGATCCGCGCCGAGTACCTGTCCGGCGACTACGCCGCGGCCAAGGCCGGCCTGCTGCCGGTGATCGCCGACGCCGAGAAGGCCGGCAAGGTGCCGGGCGAAGAGGACCTGCGACTGCTCGCGTCCTCGGCCAACAAGACCAAGGATGACGCCACCTATCTGGCCACGATCGACAAGATGATCGCCTACTACCCGAGCGACGAGCTGTGGGCCGACGCGCTCAACCGCGGCGTGTACCGCAAGCCGGGCTACGACGGCAACGCGAACGACGTGAACGTGTACCGCCTTGAATACTCGGCCCAGCAGAAGATGCCGGCCGAGCATTACGCCGACTTTGCCCAGCTGCTGCTGCTGGCCGGCTTCCCGACCGAAGCGAAGAAGGTGCTGGACGCCGGCTTTGCCAACGGCGCGCTGGGCACTGGCGCGGACGCGGCCAAGCACCGCCAGCTGCGCGACAAGGCGACCAAGGGCGCGGCCGACGACGCCAAGAATATCGCCACCGGCGAGGCTTCGGCAGCCAAGTCGAAGAACGGCGCTGGCCTGGTCAACCTGGGTTGGGCATATGTGACGATGGACCAGTTCGACAAGGGCATCGGCTTCATCCAGCAGGGCATCGCCAAGGGCGGCCTGAAGCAGCCGGACGAGGCCAAGCTGCGCCTGGGTATCGCCCAGCTGCGCGCCGGCCACAAGGACGAAGCGATCAAGACCTTCCAGGACGTGAAGGCCGGCGGCGGCCTGTCGGACCTGGCGCGCTACTGGATCGTGTTGGCGAACCACCCGACGCCGGCGACGGCGGCTGCGGCCAAGTAAGCACTACCGGCATCAATGAAAAAATCCCGCAGCGATGCGGGATTTTTTTATGGGGTTTCGTAGGGTGGGCGGGTCTCCCGCCCACGCGTTCTGGCAAAGCGAGCGTGCCTTGAACGCGTGGGCAGGAAGACCTGCCCACCCTACGGTTACAGCGCTGTCAGGCCACCATCGATGGCAAGCTGGTGGCCCGTGACGAACGACGACTGCTCGGAGCACAGCCACATCACGGCATTGGCCACTTCCGCAGGTTCGGCCAGGCGCCCCATCGGGTAGGTGTTCTTGAGCTTTTCTTCCAGTTGCGGGTCGCGCTCGAGCATGCGCGCAAACATCGGCGTGCGCACGGCGCCAGGGCACAGGCTGTTGACGCGAATGCCGGCACGCGCGTATTCGACCGCGGCGCTCTTGGTCAGGCCCACCACCGCGTGCTTGCTGGCCGTGTAGAGCGAGCGCGTGGGCAAGGCCACCAGTCCGGCCACCGACGCCATGTTGACGATCGTGCCCCCGCCCTGCTGCATCATCTGGCGCAGCTCGGCCTTCATGCACAGCCACACGCCCTTGACGTTCACGCCCATGATGCGGTCGTATTGCGCGTCGTCCGTGTCCAGCATGCCGGCCTGCTCTTCCTCGATGGCCGCGTTGTTCACGGCGCAGTCGATGCGGCCGTAGCGGCTGACAGCCTTGTCCACCAGCGCGTCCACCTCGGATGCGCGGCTCACGTTGGCATTCACGTACAGCGCCTTGCCGCCCGCTTCCACGATCATGGCCGCAGTCGCGTGGCCGCCGTCCACCGAGGAATCGGCGACCACGACGCAGGCGCCCGCGCGCCCGAACGCCAGCGCCGTCGCGCGGCCAATGCCGGCCGCCGCTCCCGTCACCAGCACAACCTTGCCGGTAAACGACATGGCTTCCGACTGCTGCTTGTTAGTGCCCTTCACGATCTGCTCCTACGCGATGCCACAGCAAAAGCAACATCATAGCGTGCAGCAGGTCCATCGATCAAACTGCCGGGCAGCGCAGGCCTCATTTCCCTCCATTGGCCTTGTGCTGGTCGCCGGCGATCACCACCGAGAGTTTGGCCGGATCGATCGCCTTGCGGAAGGCCGCGTTCAGCTGCGGCAGGGTCACCGCCATCAGCTTGCGCTCGAACTCGCGCGACCACTCGTAGGTCTTGCCACGATAGAGGTAGGAGGTCCAGCCGGCCGCCACCACCCCGTCTTCCGAACGGTTCTGGATACGCTGCTGCATCAGGCCCGACTTGGCGCCGGCCAGCTCCTGCTGCGTGAAACCGTCCTTGACGGCGCGCGCCAGTTCCTCGCGTACGGCCTTGTCCACGCGGCGCAGGTTCTGCGGCGCGGCGATCGCGCTGATGGCGAAGGTGCCGGCGCGGTCCATCTCGCCGGCCACCAGCTGCGAGCCGCCGCCGTACGACAAGCCTTCCTTCTGGCGGATCCGGTCCATCAGGCGCGAGCGCAGGCCGCCTTCACCGAAGATGTAGTTGGCCAGCATGAGCGCGGGGAAGTCCTCGTCGTCCACGTTCAGGTCCAGGTTTTCGCGCGCGGTGAAGAAGCCGTTCTCCTTGTCTGGCGTATCCAGCGTCTTTTCCATTGGCTTGATGTCGGCATAGCGGCGCAGCACCGGCGCCACATGTTCTTTCGCCTGCCAGTGCCCGAACAGCTCGTCCACCAGCGGCGTGACCTCTTTCGGATCGAAGTCGCCGACGATCGCCATCTGGGCCGGCACGGTGCCGTAGTAGTCGCGGTGGAAGGCTTTCACCTGGTCGAGCGTGGCGGTCTTGATGTCGGCGATGTCTTCGTCCAGCGTGGTCTCGTAGCGCACGTCGCCGCGCGGGTAGATGTTGAAGTGCTCGGCCAGCGCGCGCGATGCCACCTCCTGCGGCTCGCTTCGGCCGGCCTCCAGCCCCACCAGTGCCTGCTGGCGCAGCTGCTCGAACTCGGTGGCCGGGAAGCTCGCTTCCTTGAGCACGTGGGCAACCAGCCTGAGCGCCTCGGGCAGGTTCTCGCGCGTGGTCTGGAAGTGCGTCAGGCCGCCCGAGATCTTGAGCTTGTCGAACGCGTCGGCCAGCTGCACGCGGTTGTACTTGCTCGTCCCGCGCATCAGCATGGCTGCAGTCAGGCCGGGAATCGCGTTCTTGCCGAACAGGTTCTTTTCGTCGCCGATGTGCTGGCGCAGGTCGACCGACACGGTGGCGCCGCGGTTCTTCTTGGGCAGCAGCGCGAGCGTGACGCCGCCCTCGGTCACGAGCGTGGTGCGCTTGAGGATGTTCTCCTGCGTCGGCGCGAATTCCTCGGACACGTAGTTGCCGTTCTGCGGCTTGAAGTCCTTGAGCAGGTCCTGCGCCGTGGGCGCCACCGGGATCTGCGCGCGCTGCGGGTTATCGTCCGGGATGAAGGTGCCGGTCACCCGGTTGTCGCGCCGGAAGTAGCGACCGGCGGCGGCAGCCACCTCGTCGGCCTTGACCTGCTTGACGCGCTCGCGCCCGACGAAGTACAGGCGCCAGTCGCCCAGCGAAATCGACTCGGACAAGGACACGCCGACCTTCTGCGGATCGTTCAGGCTGCGCTCGAAGTCGTTCAGGTAGGCGCGCCGCACGCGCTCCATTTCCTCCGCCGTGGGCGGGTTCTTGTAGAAGCTTTCGACCGCTTCGGTGAGCGCGGCGCGCACCGGTTCGATCGGCGCGCCCTTCTTGACGACCGCGCCGAAGAACTGCAGCCCCGGCGCGTAGCCCGTTTGCGGAAAGGCGAACACCTCGCTCGCCATGCCCGAATCGACCAGCAGCTTGTGCAGGCGGCCGGTGGGCACGTCGCCCATGATGCTGGAAGCGAAATCGAGCACGTCGCTGTCCGGGTGCAGGCCGGACGGGATCTTGTAACCCAGGGCGACGATCTGCACGTCGCCCTGGCGCCGCACGGCGTAGGTGCGCTCGCCGTCCTGGGTCGGCTCCACGGTCCAGAACTTGGGCAGCGTGCGCTTGGGTTTGGGGATCGCGCCGAACAGGCGGCTGATGGTGCCCAGCGTGGCCACCGGGTCGAACTTGCCGGCCACGAGCAGCACCGCGTTATCGGGCTGGTACCAGGTGTGGTAGAAGGCCTGCAGGTTCTCGATCTTCACGTTCTCGATGTCGCTGCGGTTGCCGATGGTCGGGCGGCCGTAGGCGTGCCAGTCGTACGACAGGCTCTGCATGCGCTTCATCAGCACCTGGCCCGGCGAGTTCTCGCCGCTCTCGTACTCGTTGCGCACCACGGTCATCTCGGAGTCCAGGTCCTTCCTGGCGATGAAGGAGTGGACCATGCGGTCCGCTTCCATTTGCAGCGCCCACTGGAGATTGTCGCCCGAGGCGTCGAACACCTCGTAGTAGTTGGTGCGGTCGAACGAGGTGGTGCCGTTGAACTGCATGCCGCGGTCGGCGAACTGGCGCGTGATGTCCGGGTGCTTGGGCGCACCCTTGAACATCAGGTGTTCGAGCAGGTGGGCCATGCCGGTCTCGCCATAGTTCTCGTGACGCGAGCCGACCAGGTAGGTGACATTGACGGTGATGGTCGGGCGCGAGGCGTCCGGGAACAGCAGCACCTTCAGGCCGTTGGGCAGCCGGTATTCGGTGATGCCCTCCACCATCGGGCCCTGCACCACGCCCTTGGGCAGTTGGAACGACCAGGCGGCGCCGGCAGCCAGAAAGGCCGCGCAGCCGACCGCGACAGGCGCGACGAAGCCGCGCGCGATTTTCATCCAATCCATGTCAATCCCGTCAGTGGTGTGGCAAACGACGGGATGGTAACAGACGCTAGTGCCGGGCGCTCTTTTCGTGTGCTTGCTGATGCGAGCTGATGCGCGACAGTTCGCCCATCTCGTCGGCCAGGAACTCGAGCAGGTCGTCGGCGCTGATGATGCCGGTCAGTCCGCCGCCAGCGTTGACCACCGGCACCCGGCGAATGCCGCGAAAGCGCATGCGTTCGATGGTCTCGTAGACGTCGTCGTGTTCGGCAGCGGTCAGCAGGTCGTCGGTCATGATGTCGCCCACCTGCAGGCTGGACGGGTCGAGTCCGAGCGCGATCACGGAAACGACGATGTCGCGGTCGGTGACGATGCCAACCGGGACCTTTTCGCCCTCGGCCTGATCGACCACGACGAGGTCGCCGACATGATGTTTTCGCATCAGCAAAGCTGCGCTTTGAACGCTTTCGTCGCGTTTGCAATACACCGTTTGGACGGTGGAAATTTCCCCGATGTGCATGGCAGTCCCCTCGTTGTTGTGGGCGCGCAGGGCTGCGCGCCGTGAACCACCGTAGCGTGCGCCATCGGCACGGCTTTGACCTTGCTCAAAGCCGCGATGGCGCGGAGCGGGATCAGGGTTTGCGTTCGCCGGGCAGCGGCACGAAGCAGGCGTCAACGACCTGCAGGTCGTTGTCCTTGGCGAAATCGAGGACGAAGTGGTAGGCCAGCGGTTCCAGGTCCTGCAGCGCGCGGCTGACGACCACGGCTTTCAGGCCGTTGACGACGGTCGGGCGCACGTAGGGCGAGTACTTCAGGTGGGCGTTGCGTCCGTCTTCCGGGCGAAAGCAGGACATGGCGCCGCACAGGCGCTCAGCCCAGTCGCTGGGGCGGAATTGCCTTCCGCTGTTGGAAATGCCCAGAATAAAAAACTCGCCGGCGAGTTCTTTCCTGTTTTGCGGTAACTCGGCCATAGTGCTGCTTCGTGAATGCTGCGTGGAAGAGAACTTCAGTATTATATCTTATAGAAGACCTGAGGACGAGGTTTCTGGCGCCCGGATGCGAGGGTATGGGCGAAAAGGTGGAAAACAATGGCGTTCGGGGTAACATGACACACCGACAACGTCGCCCCGGCGAGAGTCGGGGGCCATGCTGAGGTGTGTTTACCTCAGGCCTACGCAAGCATTGTTAGCCGCAAACCGTCGTCCCCGCGCAGGCGGGGCCCCATGCTGAGCCAGCAGGCCAGCGATTTTGCCGTCACCCGAGACGTCTGAACCGTCGTCCCGGCGGGAGCCGGGACGACGGTGTTGCGGGTCGGGGAACAGCGGAGCTGCGTGATAGCCAGCTCAGCATGGGTCTCGGCTTTCGCCGGGACGACGAGTTTGGCTGCCCGGCTTTAGCCCAGCCATACCGCGCTCGAGAGCAGCAGCAGGAGCAGCATCCACAGCAGCAGCGCGCGCCAGACCAGGCCCACCGTGCTTTGCAAGGCGCGCACGTTCGGCTCCTCGCCCGGCAGCACTTCCGCTTCGCTCTCGGACAGGTCCACCGTCGCGGCATCGGCCGGCAGCAGCTGCGGCGCGTTCTCGGCCGGCGTGCCCAGGCGCACGCCCATTGCGCCGCCGCCCGCGGCCAGGATGATGCCCTTGGACTCGTCCGCCCAGCGGTTGGCGAAATTGCGCCACGCGTACACGGCGTCCTCGAAATTGCCGACCACCGCAAAGGCAATCGCGGTCAGGCGCACCGGGATCCAGTCGATCCAGTAGAACGCCCTGGCGGCAAACCTGCCGAACTCTTCGTTACGCATGTGCTCGGGCTCGTTCCACGCGCGCGCCAGGTACTCGGCCACGCGATACATCACCGCGCAGGCCGGGCCGACCGGCATCAGGAACCAGAAGAACACGCCGAATACGTTGCGGTGCGTGGTGACCAGCGATTTTTCCACCGCAATGCGCGCGATCTCGCCACTGTCCATCCCCACCGTGTCCATGCGCGTCCACTCGGCCAGGAGGGCGCGCGCCTGCGCCTCGTCGCCGGCGTTGAGCGCGAACTGGATCGAGGTGAAGTAATGGCTATAGTGGCGGAAACCGAGCGTCAGATAGACGATCAGGACGTTCCATGCGAACACCGCGAACACCAGGTTGTAGTGCAGCAGCACCCAGTAGATGATCGCGGTCGGCAGCATCAGCACCGCCATCATCAAGAGCCAGCCCAGGCGCCCATTGCCCGGCTCGCCGGCGTTGAACCAGCCTTCGATCCGCGCAGCCAGCCGCTTGATCCCACCATACACCTGGTTATCTGCGCGCAGGGGCTTGAGTTGCTCGATCAGCAACGCGCACAGAATGGAGAAAAAAGTCATCGAAGGTCCTTGCTGTTTTTTGTTTATGGCAACTTTATGCTGCCCGCTACGATAGCGCAGAGGACCGCCGGAATCAAATCAAGGCTGTAAGAAAATGTTCCGGTCAGGCACGCAGGAAGTGAAACAGGTTGCGCAGCATGGCCGCTGTGGCGCCCCAGATGAAGTAGCGCTCAAAGGGCATGGCGTAGAAGTGGCGGCGGCCCTTCCCTTCCGGCAGCTCGTAGGAAAGGCGCTGGTGGTTCATGCCGTCCATCAAAAAGGCGAGCGGCACCTCGAAGATCTCGGCCACTTCGTTGGGGTCGGCGGCCAGCTCGAACGGCGGGGCCACGATGCCGACCACGGGCGTGACGCGGTAGCCGGTGCCGGTCACGTGCTCGGGCAGCACGCCGACGATGTCGATGTGGCGGCGCGCCAGGCTGATCTCTTCCTCCGTTTCGCGCAGCGCGGTTTCGATCGGCGAGGAGTCGAATTCTTCCGACCTGCCGCCCGGAAAGCTGATCTGGCCGGCGTGGTTGGTCAGGTTGTCGGTGCGCTGGGTCAGCAGCACGTGCAGGGCGCCATCGCGCGCCACCAGCGGCACCAGCACGGCGGCGCGCTTGAGCCTGGGAAACTGCAGCAGCCAGCTCTCGTCCACCTGTTCCGCCTGCCATTGCGGCGGCGGCGCGGCAAATCGCTGGCGCACCCAGCTGGGCACCAGCCGTTCCGGCGCGAGCGGCGGCTCGCCGGCGTAGCCTTCTACCGGCAGCAGTTGCGGGTCGAAATGAATCTTTGCCAAACGAAATCTCCAGCGGAAAAAGAAAAAGGCACCCGCCAAGGGATGCCTTTTTCAGCCATGCAGACGCGATTACTCGGCAGCAGCGGCTTTGCGGTTCGGCAGTTTTTCCTTGATGCGTGCCGATTTGCCCGAACGCTCGCGCAGGTAGTACAGCTTGGCGCGACGCACGTCACCACGACGCTTCACTTCGATCGAAGCGATCAGCGGCGAGTACAGCTGGAACGTACGCTCCACGCCTTCGCCCGACGAGATCTTGCGAACGATGAAGTTCGAGTTCAGGCCGCGGTTGCGACGCGAGATCACGACGCCTTCGTATGCCTGGGCGCGCTTGCGGTTGCCTTCGACGACGTTGACGTTGACGACCACGGTGTCGCCCGGTGCGAAGTCAGGGATGTTGCGGCCGAGGCGCGCAATCTCTTCTTGCTCGAGTTGCTGGATCAGATCCATTTTTATCACTCCAAAAACCATCTTGCTGGCGCCATCAAGTGCCCAGTAGAGGATGGGGGTTAACAAGCTGGCCTTGCGGCCCGCAGTTTTGCACCAAAATGGTGCGTCTTTTACAACACAGGTTTTGCTAAACCTGCCAAAAACTGTTCGTCCGCCTTGGTCAAGAGCCCGGCGGCGCGCGCCTGCTCCAGCAAATCCGGCCGTTTTGTCGCGGTCGCCTCCAGCATGCGCTGGCGGCGCCACTTCATGATCTCGGCATGGTTGCCACCCAACAGAACGGGCGGCACCGGCATGTCCTCGTACACTTCGGGCCGCGTGTAGTGCGGCGAATCGAGCAGGCCGTTGACGAAACTGTCTTCGACCGCCGAGGCGTCGTCACCCAGTACGCCAGGCAATTGGCGCACCACCGCGTCCATCAGCGCCATCGCCGGCAGCTCGCCGCCGGACAGCACGAAGTCGCCCAGCGAAATTTCTTCGTCCACGCAGCGGTCCAGCAGGCGCTGGTCCACCGCCTCGTAGCGGCCGCACAGCACCACCAGGCCCGGCTCGTCCTTGAGCTGCATGACCCGTTCGTGGGTCAGCGGCTTGCCTTGCGGGGACATGAACACCACGCGCGGCGCCGGCAGGCCCATGGCCACCTGGCGCTCTTTGGCCGCGTTGATCGTCGCTTCGAGCGGGCGCGCCAGCATCACCATGCCGGGGCCGCCGCCGTACGGGCGGTCATCCACGGTGCGGTGGCGGTCCGTGGTGAAATCGCGCGGATTCCACAACGTGAGCCCCCAGCGTTCCTGTTCGAAGCCGCGCCGGGTCACGCCCGACTGCGTCAACGCGGCAAACATCTCGGGAAACAACGTCACGACGTCAAACTGCATCGGGACCTCGCTCCAGGGTGGACGGGCTAATAATCCAGGCCCCAGTCCAGGGTAATCTTCTTGCCGGCCAGGTCGACTTGCTTGACGAACTGATCGACAAACGGCACGAGGCGCTCCTGCGCCTTGGCCTCACCGTCCTCACCTTGCACCGGCATGATGCGCAGGATCGACTGCGCGCCGTTGTGCATCATGTCCGCCACCTTGCCCAGGGCCTCGCCCTGCAGGTTGACGGCGTCCAGTCCGATGAGGTCGGTCCAGTAATACTCGTCGTCGGGCAGCGCGGGAAACTCGCTGCGCGGCACGCTGACCGAAGCGCCCTTGAGCGCTTCCGCCGCGTCGCGGTCCTTGACGTCGACAAGCGTGGCCACCACGTCACCACTGTGCATGCGCACGGTGCGCACCTGCACGGGCCGCAGGGCCGGCTTGTCCAGCCACCAGGTCTTTACCTTGAGCAGCGCGTCCGCGTCCGTCGAATACGGCGTAACGCGGATGCCGCCCATGACGCCGTACGCGCCCGACACGTGACCGACTTGCGCCAGGTCGGCGGGAACAGCGGGTGCGGCGTGATCGGTCAAACCTGGACAGCCTTGTTACTTAGGCAGCTGCCTTCTGCTGGGCGACCAGGCGGGCAACGGTCGGCGACAGTTGTGCGCCAACGCCTTGCCAGTGAGCCAGGCGGTCTGCAGCGATGCGCAGGCCAACGGCGGCGCCCGATGCCATCGGATCGTAGAAACCGATACGCTCGATGAAGCGGCCGTCGCGGCGATTGCGCGAGTCGGTTGCGACGATGTTGAAGAACGGGCGCTTCTTGGCGCCACCACGAGCTAAACGAATAACGACCATATTATTTCCAGAAAAATTGTACTGGGCGGAGAAAGCCGACGATTATAGCGCGAAACGTCGCGCAGCAGCAAGCCTTAACGACAACAGGCATGCTGCCCGGCCGAATTGAGCATTATCGCCGATTTTTCGGCGGCCCGCTACCGCGCAGCACAAGCGTGGTGTGGCCATTGCGCCGGTTTTGAACGATACTGCTGTCTTTCCTTGGAGACATTTCCCGCGCATGGCCAGCCGACACAAGAACAAGACCATCGCTACCCTGCTCGCCCTGATCCTGGGCGGCCTGGGCGCGCACCGCTTCTACATCAAGAACCCGACCGACCGGATCGGCCTGCTGCACCTGTGCAGCGTGCCGGTCGCCGGCCTGGTCTATGGCCTGGGGCACGCGCCCAACCCGTTCTGGGTACTGCTGCCGCTGCTGGTCTCGTACTCGGCCGGCTTCATCGAGGCGCTGGTGATCGGCCTGACCCCGGACGAGAAATGGGACGCGACCTACAACGCCGGCTCCGGCACCCAGTCGCGCTCGAACTGGGTGGTCGTGGTGCTGCTGGTGGCCACCATGCTGGTCGGCACGACGGTCGTGATCGCCACCATGTCGCGCATGTTCGACCTGCTCTACACCGGCGGCGCCTACGGCTGACCAGACCGCACGCGCCGACCGCTGGCCGCGCCGCTACAAGGTTGCCGGCCACACGTACTGCGGCACCACGCCCGGCGATTTGCCGATGATGATCAGGAGCTCGCGATGGCTGACGATCTGTATGGTTGCCGGGTCGCCGGTGAATGGCGTGAGCTTGCCGTTTTCGATGATGTAGTAGTGGATGTCCCCCGTCAGGCCAGCAACGCTGGTTGCCGTCAGCTCCTTGCCCCAGACTGAGAAGAACTGGCCAAAGGTGAAGTTCTTCTTCATGTCCGTCTCGTTGTGCACCACGCCCGTGTGGTCGTGCGTGTGCAGCTCGTAGGCGCAGCCCTTCAGCCCGAGTTCGGCCGGCAGGCTCTGGCGCACCCCATCCTTGTACAGCGAGACCAGCGAATGCACGTGGTAGGACTCGCCTGACGCGCAGTTGACGCCGTCGATGGGCTTGCCGGTGCCGGAGCCGTCCGGCCACTGCGCCGGGCTGTTGGAGATGGTGCCCAGCGGCGTGAGCTTGGTATCGAGACTGACGTCGAGCGGCGCCGGCGTGGGGGCCGGCGTTGGTGCCGGCGTCGGTGCCGGCGTTGGCGCGGGCGTAGGCGCAGGAGTCGGCGCAACGGTCGGTGCCGGGGTGGGGGCCGGTGTGGGAGCCGTGGTTGGCGCGGGGGTGGGCTGGGGTGGATCCTGGCCTGACTGGTTCGGGTCGAGCGATGTGTTGTCGCCGCCGCAGGCAGTGAGCAACAGCAGTGCCGACAGAGCCACATGCGGCACCAATCCAGAGTTCATTTTCCTGTCAGCCATGATGGGCGCTCCTGTAGTGGGTGGTATCGATTAAACCGATGAAACAAATCCACAAGCGGCGGCGCGCACGCGTCATTTGATTTTCTTGGAATGGACGCCCAACCCGGCAGTACGCAGCCTCCAACAGTCGTTCCTGAACATCGCGCTGTAGAGAATTCTAGGGGTGGGACTCAGCCGTTCATTTAGCGCGCATCAAGCAGGCGGTGGCGCGGAAACGAAACTTGGCGGTGGGGGCGCTGTCATTGATGGGAACGCGCCGGAGGGGTTGCGGCAAGCAACAAAAACGTCGTCCCCACCTGCGCGGGGACGACGGGTTTAAGCTGCGGGCTCCGGAAAAATTGGCTCACCGCCAGCTCAGCATGGGTCCCGGCCTGCGCCGGGACGACGGGGCTTAGAACTGGTCTTCAGCCAGCCCCAGCACGCCGGCGCTGCCCTCCACGATCGCAGTGCGCAGGCCGCCGGCTTGCGACAGGATGTGGTCGGCGAAGAAGCGTGCAGTGGTGATCTTCGCGCGCAGGAAAGCGGCGTCGCCCTCGCCTGCCTGCAGTTTCTTGTGCGCCACCAGCGCGGCGCGCGCCATCTGCCAGCCACCCAGCACGATGCCGGCCAGCTTCAGGTACAGCACGCTGCCAGCGAACACGCCCTTGATGTCCGACTTGATGTTGGCCACCATGAAGTCCACCACCTGCTCCAGCGCCGCGCTGCCGGCCGCCAGCTCGCGGCGCATCGCCGCAAACTCGTCGCCCTGCACCTCGGCCAGCTGGGCCTCGGTGGCGCGCACTTGCGCCAGGATCGACTTGGCCACCGCGCCGCCGTCACGCACGGTCTTGCGGCCCACCAGGTCGTTGGCCTGGATCGCGGTGGTGCCTTCGTAGATGGTCAGGATCTTGGCGTCGCGGTAATGCTGGGCCGCGCCGGTCTCTTCGATGAAGCCCATGCCGCCATGGACCTGCACGCCGTCGCGCGCCACGTTTTCGCTCATCTCGGTGGACCAGCCCTTGATGATCGGGACCAGGTATTCGTACACCGCCAGGTTGGCCTTGCGGGTCGCCTCGTCGGGATGGTGGTGCGCCAGGTCCGACAGGCCCGCGCCCACGTACGCCAGTGCGCGCGCGGCCTCGGTCTGGGCGCGCATCGACATCAGCATGCGGCGCACGTCCGGGTGGTGGATGATCGACACCGGGCCGCTTGAACCGGCCAGGTCGCGCGACTGCACGCGGTCTTTCGCGTACGCCACCGCCTTCTGGTAGGCGCGCTCGGCCAGCGCGATGCCCTGCATGCCCACGCCGAAGCGGGCCGCGTTCATCATGATGAACATGTACTCCAGGCCGCGGTTCTCCTCGCCCACCAGGTAGCCGGTCGCGCCGCCGTGGTCGCCGAACTGCAGTACCGCGGTCGGGCTGGCCTTGATGCCCAGCTTGTGCTCGATCGAGACACAGTGCGCGTCGTTGCGCGCGCCCAGCGAGCCGTCCTCGTTGACCAGGAACTTGGGCACGATGAACAGCGAGATGCCCTTCACCCCCGGCGGCGCGTCCGGCGTGCGGGCCAGCACCAGGTGGATGATGTTCTCGGCCATGTCATGCTCGCCGTAGGTGATGAAGATCTTGGTGCCGAACACCTTGTAGGTGCCGTCGCCCTGCGGCACGGCGCGGGTGCGCACGGCAGCCAGGTCCGAGCCGGCCTGCGGCTCGGTCAGGTTCATGGTGCCGGTCCACTTGCCGGTGATGAGCGGCTCGATGAAGCGCGCTTTCTGTTCTTCCGAGCCGGCGGTGAGCAGCGCCTCGATCGCGCCGTCCGTCAAGAGCGCCACCAGCGCAAACGACAGGCTGGACGCGTGCAGCATCTCGATGCATGGCGTGGCCACCAGCTTGGGCAGGCCCTGGCCGCCGAATTCGGCGGGGTGTTGCACACCCTGCCAGCCGGCTTCGACGAAGCCCCTGAAGGCTTCCTTGAAGCCCTTCGAGGTGGTGACGTTGCCGTCGTGCCAGAAGCTCGGCTCCTTGTCGCTCGGGTGGTTCAGCGGGGCAATGACCTCGCCGCAGAATTTCGCGTTTTCCTCCAGCACCGCTTCGACGGTGTCGGGGGTGGCGTCCTCGCAGCCGGGCAACTGGCTGATCTCGGACAGGTTGGCCAGCTCGTTGAGCACGAACTGCATGTCTTTCAGGGGGGCGATGTAGCTCACCTTGGTCTCCTCGTAATTCAATGCGCAGATACAAAAACGTCGTTCCCGCCGCGACGGGAACCCAATCGTGCAAGCGTAGCGGCTGCGGTTGACGCAGCGCTTACGCCAGCACAACGGGTTCCCGCCTGGGCGGGAACGACGTGTGTGGAATGGGCGGAAGGTTTCATCACTTCCGCCGCGTGGCGATCAGCCCAGTTCCTTGACCAGTTCCGGCACGACCTCGAACAGGTCGCCCACCAGGCCGTAGTCGGCCACCGAGAAGATCGGCGCTTCGGGGTCCTTGTTGATGGCCACGATGGTCTTGGAGTCTTTCATGCCGGCCAGGTGCTGGATGGCGCCCGAGATGCCCACCGCGATGTACAGCTGCGGCGCGACGATCTTGCCGGTCTGGCCAACCTGCCAGTCGTTCGGCACGAAGCCCGCGTCCACGGCGGCGCGCGATGCGCCCATGGCCGCGCCCAGCTTGTCGGCCAGCGGCTCCAGGATCTTGAAGTTTTCGCCCGAACCCATGCCACGGCCGCCCGAGACGATGATTTTGGCGGCGGTCAGCTCCGGACGGTCCGACTTGGCCATCTCGCGGCCGACGAAGGACGATTTGCCCGAGTCCGCAGCCGGCGAGAGCTTCTCGACGGCGGCCGAACCGCCGGTGGCGGCGGCGGCGTCAAAGCCGGTGGCGCGCACGGTGATGACCTTCACCTTGTCCGACGACTGCACGGTTGCGATCGCGTTGCCGGCGTAGATCGGGCGCTCGAAGGTGTCGGGCGAATCGACCTTGGTGATTTCCGAGATCTGGGCCACGTCCAGCTTGGCGGCCACGCGCGGCAGCACGTTCTTGCCGAAGGCGGTGGCGGGCGCCAGGATGTGCGAGTACGAAGCGGCGACGGCCAGCGCCTGCTCGGCCACGTTCTCGGCCAGGCCATCGGCAAAGTACGGGGCGTCGGCCAGCAGCACCTTGGACACGCCGGCAATCTGCGCGGCCTGCTCGGCGGCGGCGGCGGCGTTGGCGCCTGCGACCAGCACGTGGACTTCGCCGCCGGCTTGCAGGGCGGCGGTGACGGTGTTGAGGGTGCTGCCCTTGATGGAGGCGTTGTCGTGTTCAGCGATTACTAATGCGACCATGATTCAATCCTTATTGTGTGAGACGGCCAGGCCGATCAGATGACTTTCGCTTCGGTACGCAGCTTCTGCACCAGGGTTGCCACGTCGGGCACCTTGATGCCGGCCGAGCGCTTGGGCGGCTCCACGACTTTCAGCGTCTTCAGGCGGGGGGTGACGTCCACGCCCAGGTCTTCCGGCTTGATGGTCTCGAGCGGCTTCTTCTTGGCCTTCATGATGTTCGGCAGCGTCACGTAGCGCGGCTCGTTCAGACGCAGGTCGGTGGTGATCACGGCCGGCAGCGACAGCGCCACGGTTTCCAGGCCGCCGTCCACTTCGCGGGTCACGGTGACCTTGCCGTCTTCCACCACAACCTTCGAGGCGAAGGTGGCCTGCGGCCAGCCCAGCAGCGCGGCGACCATCTGGCCGGTCTGGTTGGAGTCGTCGTCGATCGCCTGCTTGCCCAGGATGATGAGCTGCGGCTGTTCCTTGTCGGCCAGCGCCTTGATCACCTTGGCCACGCCGAGCGGCTCGGTCTCGACCGCGGTCTCGACCAGGATGCCGCGGTCGGCGCCGATCGCCATGCCGGTGCGCAGGGTTTCCTGGCACTGGGCCACACCCACCGATACCGCCACCACTTCGGTTACCTTGCCGCCTTCCTTCAGGCGCACTGCTTCCTCGAGCGCGATCTCGTCAAACGGATTCATCGACATCTTGACATTGGCGATATCCACGCCACTGCCATCGGACTTGACGCGGACCTTGACGTTGTAGTCGACCACGCGCTTGACCGGTACCAGGACTTTCATATGTTTTGCCTTTGGAATGTGAAAAAGTGTCGGACCAAAATGGTCTAGATTATAAGGGGAAAAATGGTTCAGGACTAAATTAAAGCACGACCGTGCGATTTTCCGCTAGAGCCTTCCTCCTAATTCTTCACCTGGGTCATTGTCGGGAAACAGGCGCGGGCCGCGCCTGTGCAGCCCGCTGTGCCACGCGCCTTTACTTGCGGCGCATGAGGAAGGTGTACTCGCCGTCTTGTTGCGTGTGCGACAGCAGCGTGTTGCCGGTTTGTTTGGCGAAGGCCTGGAAATCGCGCACTGAGCCGGAGTCGGTGGCCACGATGCGCAGCACCTCGCCGGTCTGCATCTCGGCAAGTGCCTTCTTGGCTTTCAGGATCGGGAGCGGGCAATTCAGGCCGCGCGCATCCAGGTCTTTCTGGAATTCCATGGTTTCAAGTTCGCAGAGGGTATCGCTCATGGTGCCTGCAATTCGTCGTGTGAATACTACTCCAAAACGGCGATTATGACGCAGCGCACCAAAAAGGGGTATCTCTGTTGCATAGCAACAACGACAAGTGGGTTGCGAGAAAGTCAATGGGCAAATGACCCATAGGCGACTTCGCCCCAAGCGAGGCCCCCCACACCTCAAGACCGTCATCCCGGCGCAGGCCGGGATCCATAGACCGCTTCCGACGTCGGAAACTCAGCATGGATCCCGGCCTGCGCCGGGATGACGGCTTTAAGGGTAACGATTTGCGGTGGGGGTTGCGGACGACGACGCAGCCCACAAACAAAAAGGTGCGCGGATTGCTCCGCGCACCTCTTCCTTCAAACGCTTAAGCAGCTACGGTTCAGACGCGCTCGGTCACCCAAGCCGCCACGCCTTCCAGCGCCTGCGGCAGGCCGGCCGGATCGGTACCGCCGGCTTGCGCCATGTCCGGGCGGCCGCCGCCCTTGCCGCCAACCTGCTTGGCGACAAAGTTGACCAGCTCGCCAGCCTTGACCTTGGCCGTCGTGTCCGGGGTCACGCCCGCGATCAGGCTGACCTTGCCGTCGGCCACGCTGGCCAGCACGATGGCGGCGGTCTTCAGCTTGTCCTTCAGCTTGTCCATGGTCTCGCGCAGCGCGGCCACGTCGGCGCCGTCCATGGTCGCGGCCAGCACCTTCACGCCGTTCACGTCCACGGCCTTGCCGGCCAGCTCGTCGCCCTGACCCGAGGCCAGCTTCGATTTGAGCTGGGCGACTTCCTTCTCCAGCGTCTTGACCTGGTCCTGCACCTGGCCGATACGGGTCGGCAGCTCCTCCGGCGCGGTCTTGAGCGCGGCGGCCGCTTCCTGCAGCTTGCGGTTGGTCGCCTGCACCCATGCCAGCGCGCCCTCGCCCGTCACCGCCTCGATGCGGCGGATGCCGGCAGCAACGCCGCCCTCGGACACGATCTTGAACAGGCCGATGTCGCCGGTGCGCGTCACGTGCACGCCGCCGCACAGCTCTTTGGACGAGCCGATGTCCAGCACGCGCACGGTGTCGCCGTATTTCTCGCCGAACAGGGCCATGGCGCCATGCTTGATCGCGTCGTCCATCGACATGTGCTGGGCACGGGTCGGGTGGTTCTCGAGGATCTCGGCATTGACGATCTGCTCGACCCTGGCGATTTCCTCCTGGGTGACCGGCGCATTGTGGCTGAAGTCGAAGCGGGTTTTGTCCGGATCGACCAGCGAGCCCTTCTGCTGCACGTGGGCGCCCAGCACTTCGCGCAAGGCCTTGTGCATCAGGTGGGTGGCCGAGTGGTTGCGGATGGTGCGTGCGCGCTTGGCCTTGTCCACCTGCGCATCCACAGCATCGCCCACTTTCAGCGCGCCCGATTGCACCACGCCGTGATGGCCGAACACTTCGGCCTGGATCTTCAGGGTGTCCTCGACTTCGAACACGCCGGCGCTGCCCTTGAGCAGGCCGTGGTCACCCACCTGGCCGCCGGATTCGGCGTAGAACGGGGTGGTGTCGAGCACCACGATGCCGGCCTGGCCGGCTTTCAGTTCCTGCACCGGCACGCCGTCGGCGTACAGCGCGACCACGCGGCTGTTCTGTTCCAGCGACTCGTAGCCGACGAACTTGGTCTTTTCACCCGAGTACTCGACGTTGGCGGCCATCTTGAACTTGCCGGCGGCGCGCGCGGTGCGCTTTTGCTGCTCCATCGCGGCGTCAAAGCCGGCTTCGTCCAGCGTCACGCCGCGCTCGCGGCAGATGTCGGCGGTCAGGTCGAGCGGGAAGCCGTAGGTGTCGTACAGCGTGAAGGCGGTGGCGCCATCCAGGTTCTTCGGATCCTTGGCCAGCTGGGCTTCGAGGATCTTCATGCCGTTTTCCAGCGTTTCGCCAAAGCGCTCTTCCTCGGCCTTGAGCACCTGCTTGACGCGCTCCTTGGCCTCGTGCAGCTCCGGATAGGCCTGGCCCATCTCGATGTCCAGGTCGTCCACCAGCTTGTAGAAGAACGGGCGGGTCTGCCCCAGCTTGTAGCCGTGGCGCAGCGCGCGGCGGATGATGCGACGCAGGACGTAGCCGTGGCCTTCGCTGCTCGGGATGATGCCGTCCACGATCAGGAAGCTCGATGCGCGAATGTGGTCGGCAATGACCTTGAGCGAGTTGTTCGCCAGGTCGGTCGCGCCGGTTTCGCGGGCTGCAGCCTTGATCAGGTTCTGGAACAGGTCGATCTCGTAGTTGCTGTGCACGTGCTGCAGCACGGCGGCCAGGCGCTCCAGGCCCATGCCGGTGTCGATCGACGGTTTCGGCAGCGGGGTCAACACGCCGGCTTCGTCGCGGTTGAACTGCATGAACACCAGGTTCCAGATCTCGATGAAGCGGTCGCCGTCTTCCTCCGCCGAGCCCGGGGGGCCACCCCAGATGTCCGGACCGTGGTCGTAGAAGATCTCGGTGCAGGGGCCGCACGGGCCGGTGTCGGCCATCTGCCAGAAGTTGTCCGATGCGTAGCGCGCGCCCTTGTTGTCGCCAATACGGATGATGCGCTCTTTCGGCACACCGATTTCGTTGGCCCAGATGTCGTAGGCTTCGTCGTCCTCGAAGTACACGGTGACGGTCAGCTTTTCGGCCGGCAGCAGGTACACCTTGGTCAGCAGTTCCCAGGCAAAGTTGATCGCGTCGCGCTTGAAGTAGTCGCCGAAGCTGAAGTTGCCCAGCATCTCGAAGAAGGTGTGGTGGCGCGCGGTGTAGCCGACGTTTTCCAGGTCGTTGTGCTTGCCGCCGGCGCGCACGCAGCGCTGCACGGTGGTGGCGCGCTTGTACGGGCGCGTATCCAGGCCCAGGAACACGTCCTTGAACTGCACCATCCCGCTATTGGTCAGCAACATGGTCGGGTCGTTCCCCGGCACGAGCGGGCTGGACCGGACAATGGTATGGCCTTTGGACTCAAAGAACTTGAGGAACTTTTCGCGAATTTCGGATGATTTCATGTCTTGTGGGCGGAGGATGGCTGCGTTTTCGTTTTATTGCGGTGCACGAAACAGGATTTCCGATTATATCTCAGTCAGGGATCACTTATGCAGAGGGTCAACCCAGCATGTAGGGTGGGCAGCTGTGCTGCCCACGCGTCCGGACAGTACGTGCGTGATCTGAACGCGTGGGCAGGAAACCTGCCCACCCTACCCGATCGGGAAGCCGGGGCCGATCAGGTCGATGCGATCGGTGCAGAAGGCGTCCACGCCCCAGCCGAGCAACTCTCGCGCCCGCGCCGGATCGTTGACGGTGTAGCAAAAAAGCGCCAGCTCCGCCGCCTTCACCTGCGCCGCCTGCCCGGCCGTCAGGTGCCGGTGGTTGGCATGGATCGCCACCGCATCGACTTCCCGCGCGCGGCGCTCCCAGTCGGGCCGCAGCTCGCTCATCAGGCAGGCGCGCGGCACCTGCGGCGCCGCTTCGCGCGCCGACAGCAGCGCCGCGTGGCTGAATGACGATAGCAAGGGCACGCGCTCGCTCTCCCCTGCCGCAATCTCGTCCGCGAACATCGCCGACACGATCCGCGCCACCACAGCGCCCGTCTGCACGTCGTAGCCCGGCGCGGGCTTGATCTCGATATTCATCCACACCCCGTTGGCCTTGCAGAACTGGGCAAACTCGACGAACAGCGGCACCGGCTCGCCCTTGTATTGACGGCCAAACCAGCCGCCCGCATCCATCGCGGCCAGCTCGCGCGCGTCGTAATCGAACACATTGCCTGTGCCGGCCACGGTGCGGCCCAGGCAGGGGTCGTGCATGACGACGGGGACGCCATCGCGCGCCAGCATCACGTCGTACTCGATGGCGCGAAAGCCGCGCGCCATTCCCTGGTGCAGGCCCGCAAGCGTGTTTTCGGGAGCCAGCGTGCCGCCGCCGCGGTGGGCCAGGACGGTCGCAGGATATCGCCACATGATTCGCCCCCCTAGAGATGCGCGGCCACGTATATGAACGCGCCGGCGTTCACCGCCACCGTGACCCAGAACCACGCCTGGAACGATGGCTTGGCCGTCTTGTGCCGCAGCCACTGTTGCGCCAGCACCGCCCCCGGCCAGCCGCCGGCCAGGCCGAGCAGCAGCAAGGTGCGCTCGGGCGTGCGGCGTGCATGCGCACGGGCTGCGGCCTTGTCCAACGCGTAGGCGCCAAAGCAGACGGCGCTGACGACGAGGTAGGCCAGTCCGACCCACACCGGCACATGCCAGAGCAAGCTTGCGGCGGCATAGAACGCGGCGAAGGCGATGACGGCGACGGTGTGCATGGGAAAGGAGCTTACGCCCTGCCCGGACGGCTGTCCATGCGGCAACCGGGGCAACTGGCCATGTTCGTTCGCTACCGAACGGAGCTGCGGGGCTCCACGGCCTACCCTCGACCTTCGACCTGTTTTCATCAGGAGGCCATGATGGGCTTTGATTTGGGAAACCTGTTACAGCAATACATCGGCGGCGCGCAGAACGCGAACACGGCGCAAGCCGCGGACGACTTCGAGCGCGTGGCCCAGAACGCGCCGCGCGAGACCGTGGCCCAGGGCGTCACCCAGGCGCTGCGCTCGGACCAGACGCCGCCGTTCCCGCAAATGGTCAGCCACATGTTCGGGCAGAGCAATCCCGACCAGCGCGCCGGCATGCTCAACCAGATCCTGGCCAGCGTCGGCCCGCAGATCCTGTCGTCGGTGGGCGGTGGCGCGCTTGGCAACATCCTGGGCGGCCACCAGGGCGGGCAGCCGCAGGTGACGCCGGAACAGGCATCGCAAGTCTCGCCCGAACAGGTGCAGGAAATCGCGGCCAAGGCCGAACAGCACAATCCGGGCGTGGTGGACACGATGGGCAATTTCTACGCGCAGCATCCGAACCTGGTCAAGGCGGTCGGCGGCGCGGCGCTGGCCATCGCGCTGGGCCACATCGCGCAAGGCATGCAGCAGCGGCGCCAGTAATCACTCACACAAAGGAACAACCATGGGCATCCTCAGCAATATCTTCCACAAGATTTTCCCGTCATCGCATCCGGCGGTGACCCAGGCACAGGGCAGCGCCAGCGCAGCGTCGCCGGGTTCGGCCAGCGGACAGGCGCAGGTCTCGCAGCAGCGGGCGCCGCAGCAGCCGCAACAGCCGCAGCAACCGCAGGCTGGCGCGCAGCAACCACAGGCGGGGGTGCAGCAACCGCAGGCGGCGTCCATGCCGCAGGTGGATGTCGAGCAAGTGCTGAACAACATGCAAAAGCAGTCAGGCCAGCAGCTGAACTGGCGCACCTCGATCGTGGACCTGCTCAAGCTGCTGGGCCTGGACAGCAGCCTGCAGGCGCGCAAAGAGCTGGCGGCCGAGTTGCACTACACCGGCGACACCAGCGATTCGGCCACCATGAACATCTGGCTGCACAAGCAGGTGATGAACAAGCTGGCCGCCAACGGCGGCAAGGTGCCGGACGACCTGAAGGACTGACGCTTTAGTCGGCCAGGCTGGTATTGGCGGGCGTCCCGCACGAGAAGCAGAAGCGCGAGAAGGCGCTCTTGCGCGTCGTGCAGCGCCCGCAATGGTCAAACAGGCCAATCCCGCAATGCGGGCAGTAATCCAGCGCTTTGTCCTTGAGGTCGAGCGTGCGTTCGCAGCCGGGGCAGACGCTCTTTTCCAGCCGCCTGATGGCGGTGTCGTAGCGCAAGGTTTCGCGTCGCTGCACGTCCGGCAGCGCCTCGGCCGCCTTTTGCCGCTCAAGGTAGCGCTGCAGCGAGACGATCGCATAGCGGCCCACCAGCACGGTCACGACGATGCCGACGATATAGCGCACGTAGCCGCCATAGCTCGGCAGGTAGGGCACCAGTTCAAAGAAGAACGCGAACAGGGCAAAAAAGATGAAGCCCCAGGCAAACGGCCAGTAGCTGCCCTGGCGCTTTTTCGCGAACAGCCAGCCGGCCACCACCAGCAGCGGCAGCGTGAGCGCGAGGCGCAAGCCGAACACGCGCAGCTCGACCATGCGCGCAGCCTTCGCGGCCGCTTCCCGCGCGGGTCCTTCGAGTTCGTCCAGGCGTTGCTGCGCCCGATTGGCCGCCTGCCTGGCATCGAGCATCTTCTGCTCTTCCGCCTGGATCGCGCGCAGCGCATCGCGCTCGGCCCCTTCCAGCGCGTCGAGCGAGCGCGTCCGGTTAATGAGCTCTGTGTCCTGGTCGGGCCGGGCGGTGGCCTGCCGCGTCGCGACCCAGTTGTTGAAGCTCTTGCGCGCTGCCTGCGTGTTCGATACGGCGCTTTCATGCTTCTGCTGGGCCTGCTCCAGCCTGGCGCCGGCTTCGTCGCGCGCCTTCATGGCGGCGGTCAGCTCGCCCTGCGCGCGCGCGGCCTGCTGGGCGTCGATGAACTGCTCGACGGCAGGCGCGGGCTCGACGTCGCGCAGGTTGTCGACGATCTTGCCGCCCAGGCCGATCAGGAAAGCGGCAAATACGAATGCAACGAGCCACAGGGCACGTTGCATCCACACTTCGGTAAGGCGCAGTCCTTTGCTCATGTGACCCTCCATTCTGATGGGGAAGGCCGTTGAGATTGCCACAATTTCAACAAATTGAACAGCGGCAGGGACCGCGCCGGGGTGGTCAGAAGTAGCTCAGCCCCAACGCCTTGCGCACTTCGTCGGTGGTCTGCGCGGCCACTTCGCGCGCCTTGGCAGTGCCTTCCTTCAGGATCTGCATCACCTGGCCCTTGTCCTTGGCGAACTCTTCGCGGCGGGCACGGATCGGCGCCAGCAGATCCTGCAGGATGCCTTCCAGCCGCTTCTTGACCACGCTGTCGCCGAGCCCGCCGCGCACGTAGTGGTCCTTCAGCGCCTGCAGCCCGTCCTTGTCCGGGTCGAACGCGTCGAGGTAAATGAAGGCCACGTTGCCCTCCAGGTGGCCGGGGTCGGACACGCGCAGGTGCAGCGGGTCGGTGTAGACCTGCTTGACGGCAGCGCTGATCTCGGCGGCGGACGCACCCAGGTTGATCGTGTTGCCGAGCGACTTGCTCATCTTGGCCTTGCCATCGATGCCAGGCAGGCGCCCCACTTCCGGCACCAGCGCCTTGGCTTCGACGAGGATGTCGCGCTGGGCCACGCGGTTGAAGCGCCGCACGATCTCGTTGGTCTGCTCGATCATCGGGATCTGGTCTTCACCCACCGGCACCAGGGTCGCCTTGAACGCCGTGATGTCGGCCGCCTGGCTGGCCGGGTAAGTCAGGAAACCGGCCGGGATGTCGCGCTCGAAGCCGCGGTGGATGATCTCCTGCTTCACCGTCGGGTTGCGCTCCAGGCGCGCCACCGTGACCAGGTTCAGGTAGTAGAAGGTCAGCTCGGCCAGCTCCGGAATCTGCGACTGGATCAGGATGGTGGTGCGGGTCGGGTCGATCCCTACCGCGAGGTAATCGAGCGCCACTTCGACCACGTTCCGGTGTACCTTTCCGATGTCCTCCATGTTGTCGGTCAGCGCTTGCGCGTCTGCAAGCATGACGAATTGCCGGTAGCTGTCCTGATAGACAACCCGGTTGCGCAGGCTGCCCACGAAGTGGCCGAGGTGGAGGGGTCCGGTCGGACGGTCTCCCGTCAGGATGACGGGGGCTGGTGCGGTATTGCTTTGCGAGCTCATCGAGTTTCCTTTGTGATGCCTCGATCCTGCCGCGCCAACAAAAAACGCCACCTGAATCGAGGCGGCGTTCATTGAAATTCACATCATATCCAGCGGCCGCGCTCTGTCAGCGGCGCCACCAGCGAAGGAGTGCATGTGGTTTCGTGAAATTCATGGATCGCATGGTTGCAGGTTGACGCGGCGCTGTCAACTTTTCGATGCGGTCCGCTGTCTCAGTTGAAATAACATTAACAATGGTGAGTATGCATAAAAACTCGAGCACGAACAGCCAATCCCGCCCGCTTGAACTATGGGGCGGCCTCGAATGTACCGTCAACCGCGTCCGCGACGACTATTTCAGCCAGCTCGACCGCAACGGGCATGCGAGCCGTTTCGACGACATCGCCCGCTTCGCCGCGCTGGGCATCCGCGCGATCCGCTATCCGGTCCTGTGGGAGCGCACCGCGCCGGACGGCCTGTCCAGGGCCGACTGGAGCTGGGCCGACGAACGCCTGCGCGCGCTGCGCGACGCCGGCGTGACCCCGATTGCGGGCCTGGTCCACCACGGCAGTGGCCCGCGCCACACCAGCCTGCTCGACCCCGCATTTGCGCCGCAGCTGGCCGAATACGCCGGCGCCGTCGCCGCCCGCTATCCCTGGCTCGAGTACTACACCCCGGTCAACGAACCCTGTACCACTGCCCGCTTTGCAGGGCTGTACGGCCTGTGGTACCCGCATGGCCGCGACGACCGCACCTTCATCCAGGCGCTGCTGAACCAGTGCCGCGCGGTGGTGCTGTCGATGCGCGCGATCCGCGCGGTCAACCCCAACGCCAGGCTGGTCCAGACCGATGACCTGGGCAAAACCTACAGCACGCCCGAAATGGCAGACGTCGCCGAGTTCTACAACCTGCGCCGCTGGCTCGCGTGGGACCTGCTGTGCGGAAGGGTCGGGACCGACCACGCGCTGTGGGACTACCTGACGCGCAGCGGCATCGACGCCGCCGAGATCCTCTGGTTCCGCGACAACCCCTGCCCGCCCGACATCGTCGGCGTCAACTACTACGTGACGAGCGAGCGTTGGCTCGACCACCGGCCCGAACGCTACCCGCCGCACCACCGCGGCGTGATCGATGGCCGGCCCTGCGCCGACATCGAAACCTCGCGCGCGCTGGCCACGCCCACGCCCGGCATCGCACCGCTGCTGACCGAGGTGTGGGAGCGCTACCGCCTGCCGATCGCCGTGACCGAAGCGCACATCGACGCCAACCGCGAAGACCAGTTGCGCTGGCTGCTCGAGATTTGGGAGGCGGCGCACGAGGCGCGCCTGAACGGCGTGGACATGCGCGCGGTGACGGTCTGGGCCCTGCTCGGCTCGTTCGACTGGAACAGCCTGGTGACCGAGTGCCGCGGCTACTACGAGCCAGGCCCGTTCGACGTGCGCTCGACGCCGCCGCGCCCGACCGCGGTGGCGGCGATGATGCGCGAGCTGTCGTCCGGCCGGCAGCTGTCGCACCCGGTGCTGCGCGGTCAGGGCTGGTGGCGGCGGCCGGGGCGCTTCCTGTGCCACCCGCCGGTGGCCACGTCCCACGTGCCCGCATCCATTTCGGCGGACGGGCACACGCTGGTCGGCATGGGCACGGCGCCGCTCCTGATCACGGGCGCGACCGGCACTCTCGGCCGCGCGTTCGCGCGCATCTGCGCCAAGCGCAACATCGCCTACCGGCTGCTGTCGCGTCAGGACATGGACATCGCGGATCCCGCCTCGGTGGAACGCGCGTTGGCGCAGCACCGGCCTTGGGCGGTCATCAACACCAGCGGCTACGTGCGCGTGGACGAGGCCGAGATCGACGCCGAGCGCTGCTTTCGCGAGAACGCGGTCGGCCCGGCGGTGCTGGCCGCAGCCTGCGCCCGGCACGGCGTGCACCTGACCACGTTCTCGAGCGACCTGGTGTTCGACGGCGCGCGCCGCGAGCCTTATGTGGAATCCGATCCGGTGGCGCCGCTCAATGTGTACGGCAAGAGCAAAGTGGAAGCAGAAGAGCGCGTGCTGGACGCGAACCCGGACGCACTGGTGGTGCGCACAAGCTCCTTCTTCGGCCCCTGGGACAAGTACAACTTCGTCACGCTGGCACTGGACGCGCTTGGGCGCGGCGAACCGTTCGCTGGCGCGAGCGACATTACGGTGACGCCGACCTACGTGCCGGACCTGGTGCACACCTGCCTGGACCTGGCGATCGACCGCGAGCGCGGTATCTGGCACCTGACCAATGGTCCCCCTGTGACGTGGGCGGGCCTGGCGGTCATGGCGGCCGAGCGCGCAGGGGTGGACGCAAGCCGCGTCGAGGCCAGGCCGGCGCATGCCTGCGGCTTTGCCGCCGCGCGCCCGGCCTACACTGCGCTCACCAGCGAGCGCGCGATCCTGCTGCCGACGCTGGACAACGCGCTCGGCCGCTACCTGGAGCTGCGCAACGAGGCCGATCCGGAAATCGAGGAACTGGAGATGGCCGCCGAAACCCGGCAGCATGTGGCGAGCGATCACCGCCAGCAGGAAGAAGCGCCGGCGGAGGCGTTTCACGTCAAGCGCTTCTAACGCCGCCAGCTTGATGAGTTAGCCTGAGAACGTCGTCCCCGCGAAGGCGGGGACCCATAGACCGTTTGCCGACCGCTTTGCTTCATGCACCGCGCCTCGGCACACTCAGCATGGGTCCCCGCCTGCGCGGGGACGACGTGGTATGTGCTAACGGTTGATCTGACCAGCTGTAGGGTGGCTCTCGAGCCCACGCCGTGTCACGCGCCGCCTGATGAACGCGTGGGCACGAGTGCCCACCCTACCGACGCACCGATCAATGCGGATACTTGCGCAGATACTCCTCCATGTCATGCTCCTTCATGCTGGAGATATCCTTGGCAACCTCTTCCTCCACCATCTTCTGCACTTCCTTGCTCATGTTCTCGCGAATCAGCCCCAGCATGCGCGGCGCCGCCACCACGCGCAGCTTGTCGAAGCGATGCTCGTTGCGGCAGTGGTCCAGGTGATCGGCCACGCGCTTGGAAAAGCGCTCGGCGGCCTTCTGGGTCGGCTCCACGTCCGACTCGGCCGTGTGCCCCATCACCCGCTCGCCCTTGCCGTAAAACCGCCCCTTGGGCTCGGCATTGATCTCTTGGTCCATCAAGCGCCCTTCGGGGTTGAGCATGTCCTCGATTTCCTGCAGGTGGCCGTCGTCTGGCGACAGTTCGAAAATGCGCGCGCGGCTGCTGTCCGCGGTGAGAATCCAGGTCGTTTGCATTCGCTTTTCCTCCTCAAAAAAGACAGGATGCTTCTTCGGGAACGAGTGTAGCGCGGCCTCGTAAAACGCGGAGCCCGCAAGCGGCCGTTATAAAATGGAACGTCTTTCAACGTCTGCAGAGGACCACACACCAGTGCAAGAGCAACACGCCTTTCCCTTTCTCCGCGAGATCCTGCTGTTCCTGACCCTCGCCGGCATCCTGATCCCGACACTGCAGCGCCTGCGCATCAACCAGGTGCTGGGCTTCCTCGCCGTTGGCACGCTGGTCGGCCCGTTCGGGCTCGGGCTGCTGGCGCCGCAGGTGCCGCTGCTGGGCTACCTCACCTTCCCCAGCGGCGAAGGCGTCTCCATGCTGGCCGAGCTGGGCGTGCTGTTCCTGATGTTCATGATCGGGCTTGAACTGTCGGCCGCGCGGCTGTGGGCCATGCGGCGCTGGGTGTTCGGCGCGGGCGCGGCGCAGGTGGTGGCCAGCGCCCTGCTCATCGGCGGCGCGGCATGGCTGCTCGGCCAGGACACGGTGGCCTCGATGATCCTGGGCCTGGTGCTGTCGCTCTCGTCCACCGCGGTCGTGATGCAGCTGATGGGCGAGCAGCAGGCCACCGGCACCCGGCTGGGACAGGCCGCGTTCGCGGTGCTGATGCTGCAGGACCTGGCCGTGGTGCCGATCCTGATCCTGATCGGCGCGCTCGGCACCGGCGGCACCGACGGCGTGCTGATGGCCGCGCTGGGCGCCATGCTCAAGGCCGGCGTGGCGATTGCGCTGATCTACCTGGCGGGCGGCCGCGTCATCCATCCGCTGTTTCGCGCGTTCGCACGGCACCGCCAGCCGGACGTGTTCATGGCGCTCATCCTCCTGTCCACCTTTGGCATTGCCAGCCTGTCGGCCATGTTCGGCCTGTCGATGGCGCTGGGCGCGCTGATCGCCGGCCTGCTGCTGGCCGAGACCGAGTTCAAACACGAAGTCGAGCTGATGGTCGAGCCGTTCAAGGGGCTGCTCATGGGGCTGTTCTTCATGAGCGTCGGCATGAACATGGACGCGCGCCAGATAGTGCAGGCGCCGCTCTGGCTGGCAGGCGCGGTGGTCGGTCTGGTGGCGCTCAAGGCCGTCGTGGTCACGCTGTTGTTTCGCATCGGCCGCCTGTCGTGGGGCCGCGCAATCGAGGGCGGCCTGCTGCTGGGCCAGGGCGGTGAATTCGCGTTCATCGTGATCGGCTACGCGGTCACCTCCAAGCTGCTCGACCCCGGCCTGGGTGCGCGCGTGATGCTGGCGGTTGGCCTGTCGCTGTTCATTACGCCGCTCCTGGCGCGCATTGGCCGTTCCATTGGCGAGCGCTGGGAAAGCAAGGAACACGAGGAGGCAGCGCAGCTCGACGACAGCGCGCTCGAAGGCGCGCGCGGGCGCATCATCATCGCCGGCTTCGGTCGCGTGGGCCAGCAGCTGGCCAAGCTGCTCGCCGACCAGGGCATCGAATACGTCGCGTTCGAGAACAATGCCAAGCTCGTGTCGAAACTGCACGCGCAGGGCATCCCGGTCTATTTCGGCAATGCCGCGCGGTCGGAGCTGCTCAAGCGCGTACACGCCGACGAGGCGCCGGCCATCGTGCTCACCATGGACCATCCGGCATCGGCACTGCAGGCAGTGCGCGGTATCCGGCGCGAGTTCCCGCATGTGCGGCTGTTCGTGCGCTCGCGCGACGAGAAGCACGCCCGCGCGCTCAGGCTGGCCGGTGCGTCGGTGGTCGTGCCCGAGACGCTGGAAGCGAGCCTGCAGCTGTCGGCCTTCGTGCTTGAATCGGTGGGGCTGGAGGAACGGCTGGTTGACCGCATCATCAACCAGGAGCGGGCCGCGCATGAGGCGGCCTTGGTGGCGGAGCCTGGCGCAGCGAAGTAGCCAGCGCAATTTGGACGCGTGGGCAGAGAATCTGCCCACCCTACGGCTGATGCTCTCGTAGGGTGGGCAGGTCTCCTGCCCACGCGTTCAAACCAAAGCGCGCTGCGCGGCTTGTATGCCCCACCACGCCGCTTCTTCGAACACGGAAAAGCCGGACAGGTCGGCGTGCGCAAACACGATCGGCCCGTCCGCCTCGCGCAGCGCGCGCAGTCCCGTGTTGGAGCGGAAGCCCGGCAGCGGCGCGGCCATCGCGTGCCCGCGCAGCGTAATGTCCACCCGCTCCACGCACGGCGCGAACTTCCAGCCATAAGCGGTCTTCAGGTCGCGGCTGGCCAGCTCCACCAGCTCGCCAGCCGTGGCCTTCATCAGCCATTTGCGCGCCTGGTCCGGCGTGCGGTCCGACAGCGCCACGTAGGCCGTAAACACCGACTTTTCCGGCGGCGTCACGCGGATGTCCTGGTGGGTTGAGACCACGTAGCCCAGGCCCGGTTCGTCGTACACCACGTTATCCCAGCACAGCGGCATGGCGGGGCGCTCGGCCGGGAACGCCTTCATCAGGAAGTTTGCCACCATCCAGGGCGCATAGCTTGGCATGTGGCGCTTGGCGTCAAAGCCATAGTCGCCAATCGATTCGACCACGCGCGAGGCCACGTACAGCGGCATCGCGCAGATCGCCTTGCGCGCCCTGGCCAGGTAGGTGCGGGGTTTGCCGCCCTCCAGCGTAAAGCACAGGGCCTCCACGCCCTGCCCGGTGCGCTTGAGCGAGACCGCGGTGCCGGCCCTGCGCGGCGCCTTGGCGCGCCGCGCCATCGCCTCGGCCAGCGGCGACAGGCCACCCGGCCACGTGAGCCAGGCGCCGTTACCCGAGTTGGCCGCCTGCCCCCAACGGCTGCAGTAGTAGTGCAGCCCGGCCCAGGCCGAGACCTTGTCATAGCGCGTACCGTAATCGTCGCGGCAGCAGTAATTCAGGTACCAATGCAGCGTGGACGACTTGTACCCTTCCCGTTCCAGCCATTGCTTGAGCGTGATCCCGTCGAGCGCCTGCCACTCGGGGTCGATCGACGACTGGACCGTCGGGAACACGAACGGCCTGCGCCCGTCGGCGCCGCGCAGGCGCCGCAGCCGTTCCACCTCCGCGAAAAAGCGCCGGTGCTCGGCCAGTTCGTGTTCGGGCACGCCTTCGGTCGGGATGAAGCCGTCCTGCCAGCGGCCATTGAGGAGCAGCCGCTCCTCCGGCGCGTGCAGGATGAAGCGCTCGTCGTAGTACGGCTTTTCCGCGAACGGGTCGCGCTGGATGATCCCCAGGTCGAACAAAATCTCGCGCACGTGCGTCGATTCCGGCGACGGCAGCGGCAGGTAGTGCGCGCCCGTTGGGTAGGCATATTCGCCGAAGTGCCCGCCGGCCGCGTTCCCGAACGGTTGCGGCCCGTCGATCATCAGGAAGTCGCGGTGCCCTTCGTGGTTCAGCTTCCACGCCGCCGACAGGCCGCCGATGCCCGAGCCGAGGATCAGCACGTCGGTGCTCACCTCGCCCGACGGCGGCGGCAGCCGGCGCCGGTCGCGCAGGTAGTGGCCCTCGTCGCGGCCGGGATAGGCCACGCTCGCATCGATCTCCTGCCAGCGCAGGAAGCCGGCAGCGCCGGCCAGTCCCGATACCCCCGCCGCCCCGCCCAACGCCAGGAACGAACGCCGGTCCATCAGCGGATCACCTGCCGCCAGTCCTGCTCGAACTCGCGCACCAGCGACTGGGTGTTCAGGCGGTTGGGCTGCATCTGCAGGCGCTGCATGTCGGGCGGGAAGCTGAACATCTCGCGCGTGGTGTCCGCGTTCAGGTAGCGCATCGGCAGCGCATAGCGCTCAGGCGGCGTGTAGCGCGGCTGGGGCGACGCCAGGATGAAGCCCCATTCGCCGAACGAAGGCACGTAGGCGTGGTAGGGCCAGGTCGACAAGCCAACGTCGCGCAGCGTCGCGTCGATGGTCCAGTAGGCGTGCGGCGCAAAGAAGGGCGATGTGGACTGCACCACCACCAGGCCGTTCTGCGACAAGTGCTTTTTCAGCATGCCGAAGAACGGCACCGAATACAGTTTGCCGAGCGCGAAGCTGGACGGGTCCGGGAAGTCCACCACGGCCGCGTCGAACATGCCGTCGCTGTTCTGCAGCCAGACCGCGGCGTCCGCATTGATCACCTTCACGCGCGGATCGGAAAACGAGCCGTGGTTCAGTTTGACCAGTTCCGGCCGGGTGGTGAATGCACGCGTCATCGCAGGATCGAGGTCCACCAGCGTCACCTGCTTGATGTTCGGGTAGCGCAGGATCTCGCGCAGCGCCAGGCCATCGCCGCCGCCCAGCACCAGCACGCTTTTCGCCCATGGCAGCGCGGTGAGCATCGGGTGCACCAGCGCCTCGTGGTAGCGGTATTCGTCGCGCGACGAGAACTGCAGGTTGCCGTTGATGTACAGGCGCAGGTCGTCCTTCCAGCGCGTGATCACGAGCCGCTGGTAAGGGGTGGTGGTCGAGTAGATCACTTCGTCGCCGAACAGGCCATGCTCGCCCCACTCCACCATGTGGTCGGAAGCGACGAACCCGCCGGCCAGCGCGCACAGCACCAGTGCGGCGCGCATCACGCGCCCGGCCGCGTTGGCCAGCTCCCGGCGGAAGGTGTAGAGCGTCCAGAAGGCGACACCCACGTTGAGCATTCCGAACAAAAAGCCGGTGCGCACCAGACCCAGGTATGGCGCCAGCACCAGCGGGAACAGCAGCGACACGGCCAGCGCGCCAAGGTAGTCGAAGGTCAGCACGCGGCTTACCAGCTCGTTGAATTCGGTGCGGCGCGCGTTCAGGGCGCGCATCACCAGCGGCACTTCCATGCCCACCAGCGCGCCGACCATGAACACCAGCACGTACAGCAGCGTGCGAAACGGCGCGGTCATCCACGAAAAGGTCATGAACAGCAGCGCCGCCGACATGCCGCCGATCAGGCCCACGGCCAGTTCGATGTCGATGAAGCGCGCCAACACGTCTTCGTCGCGCACGTACTTGGAGATGTGCGCACCCACGCCCATCGCAAACAGGTAGCAGCCGATAATGGTCGAGAACTGCAGGATCGAGTCGCCCAGCAGGTAGCTCGACAGAGCGCCGGCGATCAGTTCGTAGGCCAGTCCGCAAGATGCGACAACAAATACCGACAGTATGAGAATTCTTTTGGTCATCAATGTTCTTTTGTTCTAAGATGCGGTGCTGTCATTCTGACTATTTCTTTGGAGAATGCCGTGCCCGCCATCCTAAACTATCTGCTGCATCTTTCGACGGCTGCCGCGCTGGTTTTGGCCTTTTTTGTGGTGTACGTACGGATCACGCCGTTCGACGAAGTGCTGCTGGTGCGCCAGGGGAACGGCGCCGCGGCCCTGTCGCTGGGCGGCACCCTGATCGGCTTTTCCGCCACCATTGCCTCGGCGCTGGTGCACACGAGCGACTACTATCAGTTCACCGGCTGGGCGCTGGGCGCCATGCTGGTGCAGGTGCTGGTGTTCGCGGTCACCACCCGGTTGCTGCGCATGTCCAAGGACCAGATCGAAGCAAACAACTGCGCGTTCGGCGGCCTGCTTGGCGCGATCTCGCTGTCGATCGGCCTGGTCAATGCGGGCTGCATATCCTGACCCAACAACACCCTTTCACGGAGAACCATCATGTCCCTAGGCTCTTTCATCAAGAAGCAGTTCATCGACGTCATCCAGTGGAACGAGGACACGGATGGCGTGCTGGCGTGGCGCTACCCGATGCAGGACTTCGAGATCCAGAATGGCGCGGTGCTCAACGTGCGCGAGTCGCAAATCGCGGTGTTCGTCAACGAGGGTAAGTTCGCCGACGTGTTCGGCCCCGGCACCTACAAGCTCACCACCCAAACGCTGCCGGTGCTGACCAACCTGCAGAACTGGGACAAGCTGTTCGAGTCGCCGTTCAAGTCGGACGTGTACTTCTTCAGCACCCGCGTGCAGACCGGCCGCAAGTGGGGCACGCCGCAGCCGATCACGATCCGCGACAAGGATTTCGACATGATCCGCGTGCGCGCCTTCGGCATGTATTCGTACCGCATCGCCGATCCACGCAAGTTCTTCACCGAGATCAGCGGCACGCGCGAGGCGTACACGCGCGACCAGGCCGAAGAGCAGCTGCGCGGCATCCTGATGGCGACCATGGCCAACTCGCTGGGCGCGTCGCAAATCCCGTTCCTGGACATGGCGGCCAATCAGGCGCTGATGGCGCAGCAGGTGCGCGGCGACCTGGCCAGCGCGTTCGAGCGCTACGGCATCGGCCTTGACGAATTCAACGTGCAGAGCGTGAGCCTGCCGGAAGAGCTGCAGTCGGCGCTGGACGAACGCATCTCGGCCGGCATGAAGGGCGGCCTGTCGGCGGACAAGATGGGCGGCTTCACGCAATTCCAGGTAGCCAGCAGCATTCCGCTCGCGGCGCAGAACGAGGGCGGTCTGGCCGGCATCGGCGCCGGCGTGGGCGCAGGCATGGCGGTGGGCCAGATGATGGCGCAGGGACTGTCCGGCGCGTTCGCCCAGCCGCAGCCGGCCAGCGTGCCCGCGGCCGCCGAATCGATCGAGGATCGGTTGGCCAAGCTGAAAGGCTTGCTGGACAAGGGACTGATCACCGCCGCCGACTACGACAGCACCAAGGCCGAACTGCTCAAGAAGCTGATCGGGTAAGCGCGCCTTGCAGAACGTCTCCTGTCCCAGCTGCGGCGCGCCGGTCGAATTCAAGTCGCACGCTTCCGTCATGGCCGTGTGCGACTACTGCCGCGCGGTGGTCGTCAAGGAGGGCGATGCGGTCGCCAGCCAGGGCAAGATGTCGCAGGTGCTGGAGGACTACTCGCGCATCCAGATCGGCACCACCGGCGTGTTCGGGCGGCGCGACTTCACCGTGGTCGGCCGCATCCAGCTTCGCTACGCCGCCGGAATGTGGAACGAATGGTTCCTCATGTTCGGCGACGGCGCCACTGGCTGGCTGGGCGATTCGTCGGGCCTGTACGTGATTACCACCGAGCGCGAGGCCGGCGCCGCGTCTCCGGAATTCCACGACGTCCGCCCCGGTCGCGAATACACGCTGGGCATGGGCCGCTTCGTCGCATCCGAAAAGCGCGTGGCGCAATGCATCGGCGGCCAGGGCGAGCTGCCGTTCAAGGTAGGCGAAGGCTGGCAGGCCCGCGTGGCGGACTTTCGCAGCGGCGCGCAGTTTGTCACGCTGGATTATTCGGACGGCGAGCAGCCAGTGGTGTATGCGGGCAGCGCCGTCACGCTCGAGCAGCTGCAGTGCCAGCTGCTGCGCGACGATGAACAGATCAAGGCCAGCGCGGGCAAGTACCGCGGCCGGGTGGAAACGCTGGAGTGCCCCTCGTGCGGCACCGCGATCGGCTACCTGCCGGGCGTGACCGCGAGCGTGGTGTGCCAGAGCTGCCATGCGCAGCTGGACGCCGCCAGCCCGCAGGTGCAGGTGCTGGCCAAGGGAGAGCAGCTCGAACGCGTGCGTTTCACGCTGCCGCTTGGCGCCAAGGCGACGATCCATGGTTACCCGTACCAGGTCATCGGTGCGATGCGGCGCAGCGATGACGAATCGAGCAGCTGGACGGAGTATCTGCTGTACAGCACCAACGCATCGTTTTTCTGGCTGGTTGAAACCGACGAGGGCTGGTCGCGTGCCAAGGTGATGGACACCTGGCCTGAGCCGGGCCGCTTCGATGCCGGCGAGGTCGTCTGCGACAAGGTGGAATTCAGCCGCAAGTACGCCTACACCGCGCGCGTGGACTATGCGGCGGGCGCGTTCAACTGGCGCGTTGCCAAGGGCGACCTCGTGCGCGTCGTCGAATACGAGCGGGGCGCGAACCGCCTGGCGGCCGAGCGCACGGACGAGGAGCTCACCTGGTCGCAATCGACCCCGGTGGCGTTCGACCAGATCCGCACCTGGTTCGGCAACGCGGCGCCAGGGCTGGCCGCGCAAGCGCCCAAGCCCGCGCGGTCGCACAAGACGGTGGCGCATGCCTTCATCTGGTGGCTGCTTGCGGCGAACGCGATCCCGCTGATCTTCAATTTCTCCGGCACGATCGGGTGGGTGCTGCTCGGGATCGTTGCATTGCTCATCCCACCCGGCTTTATCACAGGCGACGATTAACAGGATATGAAAAGAAGCTTCTTCGTCTATGCAATCGTGGTCACCGCGTTCTCCACCATCATGAGCTGGACCAACCTGGTCAGCGCATCCTCGGGTGGCGGAGGCAGCAACTGGAGCTCGCATTCGCGCGGCGGCTACAGCGGCGGCTGGTCCGGCGGCGGTGGCCACAAGTGAACCGCGACTTTCGTCCGGCCGGACAGCACCTGCTGGCTGACCTGCAAGGCATCGAGACGGCACTGCTGCAGGACCCAAGCCGGATCGACGACCTGCTGCGCGCGGCTGCGCTGGCGGCCGGCGCACGCGTCCTGCACGGCCACTTCCACACCTTCGGCGAAGGCATGGGCGTGACCGGCGTGCTGCTGCTGGCCGAATCGCACATCTCCATCCACACCTGGCCCGAGAGCCGCTTTGCCGCCGTCGACATCTTCATGTGCGGCCAGGCGCAGCCCGAGCGCGCGCTCCAGGTCATCGACCAGGTCCTGCAACCGCTTGCGCGAAACGTGAGAATCGTCGAGCGCGGCCAGCTATAATCGCCCGCAGTTTTCGATACTGCGGCAACGACGACCATGACCAATCCTGCTTCCACTTCGCCCAAGGCACTGGGCCATATTCGCGTGCTCGACCTGTCGCGCGTGCTGGCCGGGCCCTGGTGCTCGCAAAACCTGGCCGACCTCGGCGCGGACGTGATCAAGATCGAGCGTCCCGGCAGCGGCGACGACACGCGCGCGTGGGGCCCGCCGTACGCCAGGGATGCCGAGGGCCGCGACACCAGCGAGGCGGCATACTACTTGTCCGCCAACCGCGGCAAGCGTTCGGTCACGGTGGACATCGCCTCGGCCGAGGGGCAGGCACTGGTGCGCGAGCTGGCGCGCCATTGCGACGTCGTGCTCGAGAATTTCAAGGTCGGACACCTGAAGCGCTACGGGCTCGATTACGCGTCGCTCAAGGCCATCAAGCCCGACCTGGTGTACTGCTCGATCACCGGCTTCGGACAGGACGGGCCGTACGCGCACCGCGCGGGGTATGACTTCCTCATCCAGGGCATGGGCGGATTGATGTCCGTGACCGGCGAGCGCGACGACCTGCCGGGCGGCGGCCCGCAAAAGGTGGGCGTGGCGCTCACCGACCTCATGACCGGCATGTACGCGACCATTGCGGTGCTGGCCGCCCTCACCCACCGCGACCGCAGCGGCGAGGGCCAGCACATCGACATGGCGCTGCTCGACACGCAGGTGGCGATGCTGGCCAACGTGGGCAGCAACTACCTCAACAGCGGCAAGCCGCCCAAGCGCTGGGGCAATGCGCACCCCAACATCGTCCCGTACCAGACCTTCGCCTGTGCAGACGGCCACATCATCGTCGCGACCGGCAACGACGGCCAGTACCAGAAATTCGTCGAGGCGGGCGGGCGGCCCGAGCTGGCGCGCGACCCGCGCTTTGCCACCAACCCCTTGCGCGTGCAGAACCGCGACGAGCTGGTGCCGATGTTGGCCGAGATGGTACGCTCGCGCCGGCGTGACGAATGGATCGAGATGCTGGAGGCGGTGGGCGTGCCGTGCGGGCCGATCAACGACGTGGGCGAGGTGTTCGCCAACCCGCAGGTGCAGGCGCGCGGGGTGGCGATCGAACTGCCCCACCCGGCCGCCGGCAAGGTCAAGCTGGTGCGCAGCCCGATGAAGATGTCGGCCACGCCCGCAACCAGCGACAAGGCGCCGCCGATGCTCGGCCAGCACACGGACGAAGTGCTGCGCGAGGTGCTGGGCAAGGACGCCGCGCAAATCGACGCGCTGCGCGCCAAGGGCGTCGTCTGACGATCCCGGCGCGCGCCGGGACGACAGCTCAGTGCAGTTTATGCTTGAAGTCGGACAGCTCGCTGTGCACGCGCGTGACCACCGCTTCGAGGTGGGCCGGCATGTGCGACGAGCTGCGCGACAGGCGCTTGACCTCGTCGCCCATCGCTTCCAGGCTGTCCACGCACTCGGTGATGCGCTGCTGGTCGTTTGACTGGATCACGCCTTCCGCCTGCTTGGACTCGCGCGCCAGTTTGGAAATGCAGTCCCTCACCTCGTTCGGCGTGTCCGTCGAATCCTTGCATGCTTTCTCGGCCTCGACGATGGTTTGCTGCAGGTGACTGAACCGCTGCTGGATTTCGGCTTGTTGCAACATGCTTGCCTCCATGGTCTGTTGGATAAAGTTTGATCCGCCGACGCGGCCAAAGTTGCAATCGTAGGGTGGGCAGGTTTCCTGCCCACCCGTTCAACAGACGCGGCCGAGCCACGCGGGCGTTTGTTGAACGCGTGGGCGGGAGACCCGCCCACCCTACGGCCGGGCCTCTTGTGGATTCAGTGGCGGCACGCTGCGCAGCCGCAGCGCAAGCAGCAGGGCCACCACGAGCACGGCCGACAGCAGCGCGACCACGCCGGGCCAGCCGCCATGCGACCACAGATAGCCCGAGATCCAGCCTACCACGCTGGAACCAAGGTAGTACAGGAACAGGTATATTGCCGAGGCCAGCGCCTGCGGCGCCTGCGCGCGCCGGCCAACCCAGCTGCTCGCCACCGAGTGCGACGCGAAAAAGCCGAAGGTGAACAGGCCCATGCCAGCCACGATCATCCACAGGTTGTCGAACAGCGTCAGCAGCAGGCCGGCGAGCATCACCGACATCACCATCCACAGCACGTTGCGGCGCCCGAGCCGGTCCGCCAGCCGCCCTGCCCACACCGACGAGAAGATGCCGAGCAGGTACAGGACCGACAGCGCGCCCACCGCACTTTGGCGCATCGAAAACGGCGGCGCCAGCAGGCGGTAGCCGATGTAGTTGTACATGCTGACCATCGCACCCATCAGCAGGAACGCGAGCGAGAACAGCAGCGGCAGCCCGGCGTCGAACAGGTGCGTGCGCAGGCCGCCAAGCAGGGCGCCCATGCCGCGCGCGCCCGGGCGGAAGTTGCGCGAAGCCGGCAGGCTGCGCCAGAACTCGAAGGCGGCGTACAGCCCAGCCAGTCCCATCGCCGCCAGCGCGACGCGCCATGAATAGAAGTCGCTGATGAACGAGGCGATCACCCGGCCCAGCATGCCGCCGAAAGCACTGCCGCCGATGTAGGTGCCCATCGCCAGGCCCAGCGACCTGCCGTCGATTTCTTCGCTCAGGTAGGCCATCGCCACGGCGGGCATGCCGGCGATGAGCAGGCCGAGCAAGGCGCGCAGCGCCAGCAACTGCGCATAGTCCCGGGCGAAGGCGGCCGCCAGCGTCAATACGGCGCCACTGAGCATGGATGCCGCCATGATGGGCTTGCGGCCGAAGCGGTCCGAGATGACGCTCGACGCGAGCAGCGCGACGGCGAGCGTGCCGGTGGACAGCGACAGTACCAGGCTGCTTTGCGCGGGAGTGAGGTCAAAGTCGCGGGCCAGCAGCGGCATCAGCGGCTGCACGCAGTACAGGAGGGCGAAGGTGGAGAACCCGCCGAAGGCCATGGCCCGGTTGATGCGCTTGAAATCGGGGGTGTCGGCAACGATTGGGGAGTGCTGCATGAATATCCTGGCAATGAGCAGGACATGATACGCTGAACCGGGCGGGGCTGCAGGGGAGCAAGTAGTGTTAGCGCAAGAACCGTCGTTCCCGCGCAGGCGGGAACCCATGCTGAGCGTCCTGACACGCGTTCTATGGGTTCCCGCCTGCGCGGGAACGACGGCTTCAGGTCAGCGCTTGCACTCTATCCCCGAGGGTATCAAGGATAATCCGCCTCGATCTCGGACCCTGCGTAGTTTTCCAGCTCGGTCCACAGCTGTTTGATCGACGCCCTGGTGTACAGCTTTTGCAGCACCGTGCAGTTCTCGCGGTAGGTGGCGATGCGCTCGGCGATGATCGGCTGGTGCGGCGCCGGAATGTGCTCCATCAGCTCGGCCCAGCCGGCCTGGAAATCCGGCTTGTGCTTGCGTACCGACGCAACGAAGCGCTCGAACTCCTTCTGCCCCGCGCGGGCGACGATGCGCCCTCCTCCTTCAGCTGCAAAGATGATCGCCAGCGCGATCACGCCTTCCGCGTTCAGGTCCGGATCCTTGACCGGCCCTTCGGCGTGGTGCCGGCGCAGCCACCGGGCCGCATCCACGATCGCCTGCACCTGCTGCCGCTGCTTGAGCTGGCCGAGGTAGCGCTCATAGCCGGACCAGGTCTCGGCCGGATCGGCGGTGCAGATGTCCACGAACAGCTCCTTGAGCCGCCGCTGCGAATACACCGGGTCGTTGTCGTACTCGCCCACCAGCGTATCCTCGGGCATGGCCGCCAGTTCGCGAATCAGCCGGAAGCCCGCCTGGAACGCCTGCTCGGCGCCGTTCTCGATCAGGTAGTCGAGCGCGGCCATATCGTCCTCGCCCTGCACTGCATGCTCAAGGCCAAGCGACACGCCGCCGATGGTGAGCAGCTGCGCGCGCTGGATGCCCTCGGCGGTGCGGTCGTTGGTGAACTTCTCCGCCACCATCGCCGTGATCCCGGCAAGCTCCTCGGCCAGGATCGCCGCTTCTTCCTCGTCGGCGTTGCCCGGCATGAGCTTGATGGCGCGGATCAGGCGCGGCAGCTTTTCAATGACTATTGCTGGAAGCATGCGTTGGTATCGGTCCTGTTACGAGAAGATGTCCGTGCCCATGCTCTTGCGCGCGCCGCGGCGCGGGGCCGAGCGCACCGAAGGCACCTGCTTGCGCAGCCGGTACAGCAGCTCGCGCGTGGTGCGCTGCATGTGCTTGGGCTCCTCGTCCGGGTCGTCCGAAAATTCGGCATCGGCCAGGTCGGCGCTGTGGCGGAACTCCGGGAACAGCTCGATCAGCGAACGCTCCCAGCCATCTTCGCTGGCCTTGGCCAGTTCCAGCGCCAGCGGCACGATGTCGCTGTCGGAGCTGGTCTGGCCCGTGGTGTATGGCCCCTTGGCGATGATTTCGCCCGCCACCTCGAGGATCTCCCTGGGCGCGAGCGACCACAGGATCGCGAACACGGTGGCGCCATGGTCGGTCGCGGAGGCCTCCGCCAGCAGCTCGTGGCGGCGCTCGATGTCGTCGGTGCCGAACACGATGCCGTGCACGTGGTTGAACAGCCCTTCGGCGATGCGCTCGGGGTCGTCCTCGATCATGTCGTCCGGCCAGGTGGCGGCCATGTAGGCCAGGCTGTCGGCCCATGCCTTGGGCGGCACCAGCAGCGTGGCGAGCGAAGTCTTGGAACCGTCAAAGCCCGCCAGGTGCAGGGCGGTCACGTGCGGCGGCAGCGTCGAGAGCACTTCGGCAACCGCGTAGTCGCCCTGCGCGTCGGCCGCTTGCGACAGCGCTTCCTCGGCGTGCTGCAGCGAGCCGGAGAGCACCAGCTCGCTCACCTGCTTGGTCAGCGCCGGCAGGTAGGTCTTGTCGTCGTCGCTCATTCCTTGTCTCCTTCAGGATCAAACATCTGCATGAACTCGTCCGAGGCGGCGCCCTCCTCTTCGTCCTCGTCGCCTTCGTCGCCCTCTGCCAGCTGGTCGAGCGACTGGTCGTCGTCTTCCCAGCGGTTCTGGTTCTTGTACAGGAATGCGGTGATGATCGCCTTGCGCGCCAGTTCCGGGTATTCGCTGGTGATGGCGTCGTACAGGGCAGCGCCATCGTCGCCATCGCACTGCGCCATCGCGAACACGCGCTCGGGGTCAATACCTTCGTAGTCGGCCGCTTCGCGCACCAGTCCCTTGGGGTCGAGGAAGCGCAGGCGGTCAACCAGCGCAAAGCTCATCATGTTCACGTCGTCGATGCCGCCGCCTTGCGTGTATTCGGAGACGAGCGCATCGACCATGCGCTGGTAGTTGCGGCGGTCGGGCGGGTCGCCCAGCACGCCTTCGATCTGGCCTTCCAGTTCGCGCGACTGGTAGGCGAACTCGGGATGTACTCTCTTCATGGGTAGCTTCTTGAATTTTGAATGCCGGCCATTACGGCGCCAGCGTGACGCCGTGCAGCGCGAACAGCGAGCGCCACAGTTCGTATGCCTCGCCCGCCGCGTCCAGCACGATGCGATGGTTCACGCTCTGGTCGTACTCGGCGCGTTTGGCCGAATCGGACAGGATCTCGTAGGCCTTGGTGACCGCCTTGAAACGCGCTTCCGCGCCCGGGGCCTGGTTGCGGTCCGGGTGGTAGCGCATCGCGAGCGAGCGGTACACCTTCTTGATTTCGTCATCGCTGGCGTTCGGCGCGACGCCGAGGATCGCGTATAGGTTTTCCAATTGGAACTCTCCGGCTTGGGCCGAAACTGGGGAAAAGCGGGATTATCCTACAGAAAACGCCGGGATGTCTCGTGCGAGCCCCAAGCCCGTACCCCGTCGTCCCGGAGCACGCCGGGACCCATACGCAGTTGACAGTACCGGGATCGCTCGCGCTGGCACGGTGCGAGCTCGGCATGGGTCCCGGCCTGCGCCGGGACGACGTTGTTTAGCTGTGCGCTGGCGGCGCCTGCGTCGGCGCAGCCGGCGCCGGGCTGGCTTGCTGCGTCGGCATCTGCAGGCCGCCCTGGGCCAGCAGCCATGCGGTCACGAGGGCGCGGTCGGTAGCGAGGGTTTTCATGGTCGTATCTTGCAACTTGGGACTCTGCCCCCAGTATTGACCATTCATGACCGCCACACCGTGCGTTTCGCCACATAGAAGGCTGTCCTGCATCACGTACGGTAAAATGTCGGCAACTTTACTTATCCATCTCAGTTTTCAATGAGCAACGACAACAACAACGCGGCCGCGAACGCGCCGTCGTCAAATTTCTTGCGCGCAATCGTCGAGAACGATATCGCGACGGGCAAGCACAAGCGCCCGGGCCTGCCGTCGGTGATCACGCGCTTCCCGCCCGAGCCGAACGGCTACCTGCACCTTGGCCACGCCAAGTCGATCTGCGTGAACTTTGGCCTGGCGCGCGACTACGCCGGCCGCTGCCACCTGCGCTTCGACGACACCAATCCGGAGAAGGAAGAGCAGGAATACGTCGACACGATCATGGACAGCGTGAAGTGGCTGGGCTTTTCGTGGGAGCAGGACGGCGAAGCCTGGCTGCACTACGCGAGCGACTACTTCGACAAGCTGTACGAGATGGCCGAGTACCTGATCAAGACCGGCAAAGCCTACGTGGACAGCCAGAGCGCCGAGGAAATGGCGAAGAACCGCGGCAACTTCAGCACGCTGGGCACCAACTCGCCGTTCCGCAACCGCCCCGCGGAGGAATCGCTGCAGCTGTTCCGCGACATGAAGGCCGGCAAGTACAAGGACGGCGAGCACATCCTGCGCGCGAAGATCAGCGAAGACGCGATGTCCTCGCCCAACATGAACATGCGCGACCCGGCCCTGTACCGCATCCGCCACGCGCACCACCACCGCACGGGCGACAAGTGGTGCATCTACCCGATGTACGACTACACGCACCCGATTTCGGACGCGATCGAGAACATCACCCACTCGATCTGCACGCTCGAGTTCCAGGACCACCGTCCGTTCTACGACTGGCTGGTCGATACGCTGGCCGAAGGCGGCTTCTTCCAGCGCCCGGTGCCGCGCCAATACGAATTCGCGCGCCTGAACACGACCTACGTGGTCACCAGCAAGCGCAAGCTGCGCCAGCTGGTGGAGGAAGGCATCGTGTCCGGCTGGGACGATCCGCGCATGCCCACCCTGGTCGGCCTGCGCCGCCGCGGCTTTACGCCCGAATCGATCCAGCTGTTCTGCGAGCGCAGCGGCGTGTCCAAGGCCGACGGCTGGATCGACATGGGCAACCTGGAAATCGCGCTGCGCGACGACCTCGATCCCAAGGCGCCGCGCGGCATCGCCGTGCTGCGGCCGCTCAAGCTCATCGTGGACAACTTCCCCGAGGGAGAATCGGTCGAATGCGCTGCGCCCGTGCACCCGCACCACCCCGAGTGGGGCACCCGCAGCTTCCCGTTCAGCAAAGAGCTGTGGATCGAGGAAGAAGACTTCATGGAAGTGCCCACCAAGGGCTACTTCCGCTTCACCCCGCCAGTGGATGACAAGCCGGGCAGCCGCGTGCGCCTGAAGTACGGCTTCGTGGCCGAGTGCACCGGCTACGACAAGGACGAGAACGGCAAGGCCACCGCGGTGCACGTGAACTACTTCCCGGATTCGAAATCGGGCACGCCGGGCGCGGACAATTACAAGGTCAAGGGCACCATCACCTGGGTCAGCGCGGCCAATGCGCTCCAGGCCGAGGTGCGCCTGTACGACCGCCTGTTCACCGACCCGCATCCGGACGCCGGCGGCAAGGACTTCAAGGCCGCCCTCAACCCGAAAGCGCTGGAGACGATTACCGCCTACCTGGAGCCCGGGCTGGCCAAGGCGAATGCCGAAGACCGCTTCCAGTTCGAGCGCCACGGCTATTTCGTGGCCGACCGCGTCGATTCGCAGCCGGGCAAGCCGGTGTTCAACCGCATTACCACGCTCAAGGATAGTTGGGGCGGCAAGTAAGCTTGTCCTTCTACAAATCCCGCTCCGGCGCATGCCGCAGCGGGATTTTTTTCGTCTTGTCCGCACGCAGAAAACCGTTGCGTTTCCGGCCCACCTATCAATTCAGATAGCTTCGTAAAACCTACAAGATGATTAACGTGACTTGACACAGCATTATTATTTAACCTTCTCCCCGCCAGCGGGGCGGTTGAGAGCACGCCATGCCAATACTGCTTCGTGTCCTGAAAGCGAATCTGGCCAAAACGCGATTTTGGATAGGTGCAGCGCTTTCCTTGTCCGCTGGCGCCGCTCTCTTCTACCTGACGACCACCACGATTGAGGCGGACGCGTCCAGCCGCTTTCGGAGCATGGCGCGCATCGCCAGCTACACGATTGGCTCACGCGTCAAAAGCTACACCGATGTGTTGCGCGGAACCGCAGGCCTGTTCCGAGCCAATCCCAAGACCACTGCGGAACAGTTCCACGACTACGTGGCCCAACTTGGCTTGGCCCAGAACTTCCCGGGCATCGAGGTCATCAATTTCGCCGAATACATCGATGAGAACCGCCGCCCCGCGCTCGAGCAACAGATCAGGGACCGACTGCACGCGTTGGGCGCCGACCGGCCCGACTTCGCGATCAAGTCGCGCGGCCCTGGCAGCACCTACACGGTCCTTACGCTCATTGAACCGATCCAGCCTGCCGCCATTGAGAGATTCGGGATGGATCTGGAATGGCGCAAGTACACGAGCAGGACGCTGGCCGACTCGCGCGACAACAACGCAATTGCCGCCTCCGGCACGCGGATACCGATCCTTTCCGGCCCCAACCGCCATGGCCTGGCCATGCGGTTGCCGGTGTACCGGCCGGGTATGCCAATCGACACGGTTGCACAGCGTCGCGCCGCGTACTTTGGCTCGGTCGGGATCGGATTCGGCGTCAACAATCTGATTGCCGGCGTGCTTGAAACACTCCCGATCAAGGGCACCCGGCTGACCGTCACCGACATGACGCCTGTCCCGGCCGAGCAGAACGCGCCACAACAGCCACTGTTGCTATTCGACAGCAGCTACGGTGATGCGGACGAGCCACCGCCGTGGCTGGTATGGCGCAGCACGGTGTTGCACGTCCGGTTGCCAATCGAGTTCAACAAACGCGTGTGGATGACGGACTTCAGCATTCCGGTCCGTAACCTGTATAGCCGGTTCGACGCGTACTATCCGTGGCTGGCTGCCATGGCCGGCATCATTACCGCCGCCCTTCTCTACGCACTGTTCCAAGCCCTGGCGACGTCGCGCCGCCATGCGATCCAACTGGCCCAGGAGATGACGAGAGAACTGCGCTCCAGCCAGTCCAAACTGCAGGCGTCCCATGAGAAGCTGCGCCGGCTTGCCGCACATACCGAGCAGATCAAGGAGCGGGAGCGCAAGCGCATCGCACGCGAGATCCACGACGACCTCGGCCAGAGCCTGCTGGCGGTGCGCATCGATGCCGAGATGCTTGCCTCGCGAACGCGCTCGCACACTCGCTTGCACACTCGCGCGGAATCAACGCTCCAGCAGATCGACGCAACCATTCAAAGCGTGCGCCATATCATCAATGACCTGCGTCCGAATGTGCTCGATCTTGGCCTGTCCGCCGCCGTCGATTGGCAGGTGGCCGATTTCAGGCGACGCACCGGCATCGCCTGTCATCTGATCGAGAATGAAACCGACCTGAAAGTGGATGACCAGTGCGCGACCGCCCTGTTCCGCATTCTGCAAGAGTCGCTCAGCAATATTTCCCGCCATGCACGCGCCTCTGAGGTACATATTGAATTGCACCTGCATGAGAACGTACTGTCGATGGCGGTTCACGACAATGGCATCGGCCTGCAGCCGGGAAGTCGCAACCGGCCAGGCTCGTTTGGACTCGTCGGAATCGAAGAGCGCGTGAGCATCCTGGGTGGCACGTTCTCCATCACAAGCGAATCGCGCATTGGCACCACGCTACTGGTAAAAGTGCCGGTGTCTTCGCAGCCGTCGCTGTCCCGCCCGCCCTCCAAAGAGGTGCACACGAAGTCGGAAAAATTACCGGTCTAGGCTACGCCTCGTCCGATTACAACCCCTCATTTCGGCCACACGCCACTGTCAGCGTGGGCCGCCCTCTTGTCGGAATTCATCCGGCCAAGTTGATAAGCGTCAAGATTTGCCTTGCCGAAGCGCACGACAATTGACCCACCTGCTTTCAGTCAAACTGGCCAGTTGGCTCCGATCGCAGCAGAGCTGTTTTCCAAAAAAAGGAGGATGCACGGAAAAAGATTTTCAACAATCCGCATGAACGCAAGCTGATTCACTATCAATCCTACATAAAGAGGTGATTCGATGTTGACGAACAAAGATTCTGAAGCGATCGAGGCGCTGGACCTGACTCCCATCAAAATCAAATTGATGCATGGCGAATCAGGAGAGGGTTGGAAGCAAGCAAAAGCAGATGCCGTGGAAGCAGAATACCGGCGCTTTCTTTACCTCGTGAAGAAATATCCGAACGAGCAATTCGCGCCGACCGTGGATGTGGACGTGTTCTGGCACTATCACATCCTCGACACCATGAAGTACGCACAGGACTGCGAAGAATTGTTCGGCTACTTCCTCCACCACGATCCCAACTTGGGGCTCGGTGAAGACTCCTCCCCTGACGACCAAGCCCGCGCCGGGCAACGTATGCATGACCTGTACGAGGCCGAATTCGGTGACGAGAAAACGGCGGCTGCAAGGCGCGCGGGGAGCGCATGGTGCACGGTCACCACCACCGATTTCAAGACCGCTTGGTGTACAGCCAGCTCGCCGGAGGCAACGACGGCATGGTGCACGGTCACTGACTCACAAGCCAGGAGCGCATGGTGCACAGTGGCTGCGCCGAAGGCCAAGACCGCATGGTGCACCGTCACTGCCCCACAAGTCAGGAGCGCATGGTGCACTGTGACTGCGCCGAAGGCCAAGACGGCATGGTGCACAGTCACGGCGCCGCAAGCCAACAGCGCATGGTGCACGGTGACTACGCCGAAGGCCAGGACGGCATGGTGCACATTCGCCGCACCGCGGCCCAATAGCGCATGGTGCACCCGAGCCTTGCCGGCGGCCGAGGCCGCGTGGTGTACGGTCGCGAAAAAAATCGGAAAACAAATTGATGTCGAAACGCCACTACTGTTGGCGGCCTGACTCCCGCCTGGCAAGCAATGTTGCACCCTGGTGGCTTCGCCGACCATTCGTGAAAGTTCTCCTCTTTTTTACAGGACGTACGGGCCAAACTCGTACGTCTCTTTTTTTTCATCTTCGGCTGCGGGATATTCTCGAGGAAAGCACATGATCAGCCTCGATCGGCCGGGCAAAATGTAGGCCTGATCCCACAATTCGTTAGGAATTTTCTGAATGCCCGGGGACCTTGATTTATCTCAAAACCGGGCTCATCCGCAAAGTCGATATTTGATTTGCGTCAACACACATGGCGCCGAAAGCAATATCCAAATCCAATAATCTGACAAATGGAGAATATTCATGAATGTTTCGCGCGACGAGTTTGCGGTGATAGCATCACTGGATTTCGAGCAGATCAAGATGAGGCTGACGACCAGCAAAGCTGGCAAAGGCTGGACCAGGGCACGGGCAGACGCGGCAGAGCGGGAGTACAGGCGCTTCCTGTACCTGATGAAAAAGTACCCGAACGAACTTACCGCACCCTCGCTCGAAGTCGATAGGTTCTGGCACCAGCACATCCTGGACACGGCAAAGTACGCGCGGGATTGCCAAGCCGTGTTCGGATATTTCTTACACCACAACCCGTACCTCGGACTCGGACTGAAAGGCGATGACAACGCCATGCGCCTGAGCGCGGGTCAGCGCATGCGCGAATTGTACGAAGCCGTCTTTGGCGAGCCGGTGCCCGAGGGGGGGACGGCCTACGGGGCCCAGGGGCACGGAAGCAGGACCGCCAGCCCGAAGCGCACCGCCTTCTGCACGGTAAGCGCCGAGCCTGCGTACTGTACCGTAACGTCTGAGCTGGCCTACAGCGCATCAACGAACCTCGCTTTTCGCCTTGCTGCGGAGCCCGCTTTTTGCACTGTCACCGAGGCAAGCCCGGCCCCCCTGCCCGACACGATCCTCGGCACATGGAATCAGGCAGTGGCGAACAAAGCGACGGCACATTAGGCCCAGGAAGGCATGACCGCGCAACGGTCACGACGCTAATGCTTCCATCCGCTTGGCCCGCCAATTCTGGTGCGCAGCGGGGCCAGGCAGCACTCCAGCAAGGCCTGCAAGGTGATTTGCCCAAGGGTAGCTGGAAGGAAGTAAAGCGTCGTGAAGACGCAGTCGTCCCCGCACGTTGACACGACGTGCCAGCCGAGCTGCTGCCGGATTTGTTCCGGCGGCGGTGGCGGCTGGTGCGCGTGTTCGCGTGCGACCATGTAGGCCCGGACCTGTTCTTTGCTTGGATGCGTTACGCGGCGGTTCATCTCAGGCTCCACCACAAAGCAAACTTCCGTTTGCGAACGCTTTCACGATACAAACATCAAGCGGGCCGGGGTTGAGGAGTATCAACCGGAACGAGTACACCGTTTGCAGTGTGGCGTAGACCGTACTGAGCAAAGGCATTAGGTAGCGACCGGTGCTCCCACAACGCGAGCGAGCGCATCGGCCACGGTGCGATAGCGCAGCCGCACGCCGAGCTCGTGCTTGATCCGCTCATTGTCGAGCTTGCGCGACTCCACCATGAACGACAGCGCCGCGGGCGACACCGCCTGGCGCAACTGCTCACCCGGCAAGCGCGGCGGCCTCGGCAGCGCGAACGCGTCGGCCACCGCGTCGAAGTATTCGCCCATCTTCATGCGCGTGTCGTCGCTGGCGTGGTACACCCGCCCCGGCAGGGCGCGAAACAGCGCCAGCGCCACCATGCGCGCCAGGTCGTCGGCGTGGACGTGGTTGGTGTACACGTCTTCCTCCGCCACCAGGGCCGGTGTGCCGGCGCGCAGCCGCTCGAGCGGCAACCGGTCGTTGGCGTAGATGCCGGGCACGCGCAAGATCGACACCTTCCCTGCCCCGCGCCGCGCCCAGGCGCGCAGCGCGCGTTCGGCGTCCACCCTGCGCAGCGCGCGCGGGTTCTTGGGCGCCACCGGGTGCGTCTCGTCGATCAGCTGGCCGCCGCAATCGCCATAGACCCCGCTGGTGCTGACGTAAACGACCTGCGCCCCGTCGGGTAGAATGGCGGTCAAATTGCGTGTACGGCAATCCCGCAGCCCTTGCGGCTGAGGTGGCGCCAGGTGCACGACCCGGCGCGCCAGCCCGGTAAGCCGGTGCAGGCTGTCCTTGCGGTCCAGGTTCGCCACGACCGGCACCGCCCCGGCGGCGCGCAGCTCGGCCCGCCGCCCGGGATCGCTGGTGACTGCGAACACGCGAAAGCGCTCGCGCACCAGCGGCAAAAGCCGCATGCCGACATCGCCGCAGCCAACGATGACAAGGCGCGGCAAATTCAACCTGTGTTTATTGTTCTTCATATCGAGGATTGTATGACGTTCCAGATCACTGTCCAGCCCAGCGGCCACCAATTCGAATGCGAGGAAGGCGATACCGTCCTCGCGGCCGCGATCCGCGCCGGCATCGGCCTGCCCTACGGGTGCAAGAACGGGGCGTGCGGATCGTGCAAGGGCAAGGTCGTCGAGGGCTCGGTGGTTCACAAGGCGCACCAGGAGCGCGCGCTGTCGCCGGACGAGGAAGTGCGCGGCATGTCGCTGTTCTGCTGCGCGGTGCCGCAAGGCGACCTGGTGATCGAGGCGCGCGAAGTGGCCGGCACCGGCGACTACCCGGTGCGCAAGATGCCCACCCGCGTTGCAAGCATTCGCAAGGCCGCGCCGGACGTGGCCATCATCACGCTGCAGCTGCCCGCCAACGAGGCGCTGGCTTACCGCGCCGGCCAGTACATCGAATTCCTGCTCAAGGACGGCAAGCGCCGCGCCTACAGCATCGCCTGTGCGCCGTCCCTGGAGCAGCCGCTGGAACTGCACATCCGCCACATGCCCGGCGGCGCCTTCACCGACCACGTGTTCAACACCATGAAGGAGCGCGAGATCCTGCGCTTTGAAGGCCCGCTCGGCACCTTCTTCCTGCGCGAGGAGTCGGACAAGCCGATCGTGCTGCTCGCCTCGGGCACCGGCTTTGCCCCGGTCAAGGCGCTGGTCGAGCACATGATCCACCTGAAGTCCACGCGACCGGTCTCGCTGTACTGGGGCGGGCGCCGGCCGCAAGACCTGTACATGCACGAGCTGTGCGAGAAATGGGCGGCCGAGCTGCCGCACTTGCGCTACATCCCGGTCATCTCCGACGCGCTGCCGGAGGACAACTGGCAAGGCCGCACCGGCTTCGTGCACCTGGCCGTGATGCAGGACTTCCCGGACCTGTCGGGCTTCCAGGTGTACGCCTGCGGGGCGCCGGTGATGGTCGATGCGGCGCGGCGCGACTACGTGGAGCAGTGCAAGCTGCCGGCCGACGAGTTCTACGCCGACGCGTTCACGACCGAGAAGGACCTGGCGCAGCCGTAAGCGTCGCCAGAAAGGCGGTCACGCGCGCCGCCACCACCGCTTCCTGCTCGCGGTGCGGCACGTGCCGCACTGCCGGCATGATCTGAAGCTCCACGGGTCCCGCAACGCCGCGCGCGATCGCCAACGGGTGCTGCTGCGACCCGTATTCGTCCTCGCTGCCATGCAATACCAGCGCCGGGCAGCGCACCTGCCCCAGCACCGGCGCCAGCGACCAGCCGGCAAATTCGGGCGACAGCCAGGTGTCGATCCATGCCGACAGCACCCAGCGCGCCTTGTCGCCGTGGTAGCGCTGCAGCCGCTCGAACTGCCCGGGCTGCCTGAACAGCTCGCGCGCCTGCATGATGCCCGCGCGCGTGCGGTCCTCCACGAAGGCCTGCGCCGACTCGGTCACCAATGCCTCGCATGCGTCCGGTGCGCGCGCCGCGCAATGCACCGCCATGCCGCCGCCCACGCTGTGGCCAAACGCCACGAAGCGGTCGATCTTCAGCTGCTGGCGCAGCAAAGGCAGGACATGCTCCGCCTCTTCCCCGACAAAGCCGCTGTCGAGCCGGTCGGTGCGCGGCGCCGACTGACCGAAGCCAGGGCGGTCGTAGGCGACCACGCGGCGGCCCGAGCTCAGGGCCAGCGCCTCGGGGAACGAGCGCCACAGTTCGACGCAACCCAGCGAATCGTGAAACAGCAGCACGGGCGCCAGTGCCGGATCGGCCCCGGCCGGCTGCCAGATGCGCGCCAGCAGGCGCCCGCGTGGCGTGTCGATCCAGCGGTCCTGCACGGACAAGGTGAGAGAATCCATTTTCCTGCTTGAACAATGTGCGGTCGGCGGTATTGTCCGGGACTTCACATATGCACGCAAATGTTGATGCTTATGACAACAGTTTCAGGTATGTTATGCAATTCGCGCGCAGCAGCTGCCGCGTTCCCAGATAACCAACCGAAGGGTCAGAACATGCAACAAAAACACCGACTCGCACAAGCCGTCCTCGCCCTGGCCGCCTGTGGCCTGCTGGGCCAGTCCCTGGCCGAACCGGCCGCCGCGCCGCAGGGCCAATCGCAGTACGCACAAGCCATCGCCAGCCCGGCGCGCACCGACGATGACCGCAAGAGCGACGACAAGCGCAAGCCCGCCGAATTCCTGGCCTTTGCCAAGGTCCGTCCGGGGATGAAGGTGCTGGACCTGGCGGCCGGTGGCGGCACCACCTCCGCACTGCTGGCGGCGGCGGTGGCGCCGGGGGGCGAAGTGTGGGCGCAGACGTTCAAGCCGTCGGCGAAGATCGACCAGCGCATCGCCTCGGGCAAGGTGCCGAACCTACACGCGGTGGTCGCGTCGATCGACAACCCGATCGCCAAAGACATGCCGCCGCTCGATCTGGTGACCATCAACATGTCGTACCACGACGTGGTGAACGCGCCGGTGGACCGCGCAGCGATGAACAAGCGCATCTACGACGCGCTCAAGCCAGGCGGGTACTACGTGGTGATCGACAACTCCGCCAAGAACGGCAGCGGCCTGTCGGCAACCAAGACCCTGCACCGCATCGACGAAGCGACCGTGATCGAGGAAGTGACCAAGGCCGGCTTCAAGGTGGACGCCAAGAGCGACTTCCTGCGCGCGCCGTCCGATCCGCGCGAGCAGCCGTTCTGGGAAATGAAGGGCGCACCGGACGACAAGTTTGCGATCCGGTTCGTGAAGTAAGGCCGAAGGGCCGAAGTCGCAACGGCTGCACTTAGCACGCACTCAAACCACGTCATCCCGGCGCAGGCTGGGATCCATAGACCGTCCGCTACTTCGGCGAGTCAGCATGGTCGGCCTGCGCCGGGACGCGTTGTGATGATTTCTGGGTAGTCGTCTGCAACCGGCTTCGGCCTTTTGCCGTAGGTACAGCCTCCCCGCCCCTTTTCCGGCACAATGTCGGGCCGGCGTCCGCCGATCATTGTTCCGAAAGCATTTATGTCAGCATCGTCGTCCCGCGGCCTGGGCGTCCTTCGCAACCGCAATTTCTCGTTCTACCTGTCCTCCCGTTTCCTCGGCACCGTTGCCGTCCAGATGCAGAGCGTCGCCGTCGGCTGGCAGGTGTACCAGCTCACTGGCAGCCTGTTCGACCTGGGCCTGATCGGCCTGGCGCAGTTCGCGCCCTTCCTGCTGCTGATCCTGTGGGCCGGGCACGTGGCCGATACCCACAACCGCCGCGTCATCGTCCAGTTGTGCCAGGCCACCCAGCTGCTGTGCAGCGTGCTGCTGCTCCTGTTCACCTTCAGCGGCAGCCACAATGTCGCGCTCGTGTTCGCCATCCTGGTCGTGTACGGCAGCGCCCGTGCGTTCATGATGCCGGCCTCACAGGCGGTGCTGCGCAACATCGTGCCTACCGAACAATTCGGCGAGGCGGTGGCGCTGTCGTCCTCGACCTTCCATGTAGCAGTGATCGCCGGCCCGGTGCTGGGCGGCCTGCTGTACGTGTTCGGCCCGGCCGCCGTTTACGGCACCTCCACCGCGCTGCTGGTGCTGGCAGTGATTCTGATGGGCGTCACCAAGAGCGCGCCGCAAGCGATGAACAAGAACCCGGTCAGCTGGCACACCCTGCTCGAAGGCCTGCGCTTCGTGTGGTCGCGCCCGATCGTGCTGGGCGCCATTTCGCTCGACCTGTTCGCGGTGCTGTTCGGCGGCGCCACGGCGCTGTTGCCCGCCTACGCGCACGACGTGCTGCACGCCGGTCCGGCCGGGCTTGGCCTGCTGCGTACCGCCCCCGGCGCCGGCGCCGCGCTGTGCTCGGTCGCGCTCGCGTTCTTCCCGATCACGCGCCGGGTCGGCGCCTGGATGTTCGGCGGCGTGGCCGTGTTTGGCGTGGCCACCCTGGTGCTGGGCTGGACCGGCAACACCGTGGTTGCGCTGGCCGCGCTGTTCGCGCTCGGCGCAGGCGACATGATCAGCGTGTACGTACGACACCTGCTGGTGCAGTACGAAACGCCGGACGAGATCCGTGGCCGGGTCTCGGCCGTCAACTCGGTGTTCATCGGCGCGTCCAACGAGCTGGGCGAGTTCGAATCGGGCATCACCGCCGGCTGGTTCGGCCTGGTGCGCGCGATCCTGCTGGGCGGAGCCGCCACGCTGGCGGTCACCGGCATCTGGTCGGTGCTGTTCCCGGTGCTCTCGCGCATGGACCGCTTCCCGCACCACGAGAAAGAGGAAGCGGCGCGCGCTTCCTAGCCGATGTGGAATAATGGCTGAAAGTCAATCTGCCGCCTGTCCACATGATCGGGAATAACCAGCTGCTGCACCGTTTCATCCGGAGCCGCCCCCACCTGTCGCTCGCGATCGCGCTGGGGGTGCTGGTGGGCTTGCTGGTGCCCGACTCGGAACCGCCGCTCACACGCGCCCTGATCGGCTGGAATGTCGCGGTCTGGGTGTACCTGGTGACGGTGGGTGTGCTCATGACCCGCGCCGACCATCGCAAGGTGCGCGCCATCGCCGGCCAGCAGGACGAGAGCGCGGGCCTGGTCCTGTTCAGCCTGACCATCGGCGCGGTGCTGAGCCTGTCGGCCATCGTGTTCGAGCTGGGGCAGATTCCACACCTGCCCGAACACGCGCGCGCGCTGCGCTACGGTTTCACTGCGCTGACAGTGGGCGGTTCCTGGTTCCTGGTCGGCGTGCTGTTCACCTTCCACTACGCCCACATGTTTTACCGCGCGGCCAAAGACCGGCTGCCGCTGCGGTTTCCCGACGACCTCAAGGAACCGGATTACTGGGACTTCCTCTACTTTTCTTTCACCATCGCGGTGGCGGCGCAGACTTCGGACGTGGTGGTGGTGTCGCGCACGATGCGCAAGTTCGTGCTGGGCCAGTCGGTGCTGTCGTTCTTCTTCAACCTGGCCATCCTCGGCTTTTCGATCAACATCGCGGCAGGTATGCTCAACCAGTGATCTGCTTGGGCGCGCTGGAAAAATGGCGAGACGGGTAAGATCGTTCCAAAGGAGGAGCGATCTTATGCAAATCAACGTCAACACCGACAACACCATCAAGAGCAAGCACCAGGGGCTGAACGAGTACGTCCGGTCCGTGGTCGAGGCGTCGATCGAGCGTTTTGGCGAGCACATCCGGCGCGTGGACGTGCACCTCAGCAACGAGAACCGGGAAAAGCGCGTGGACGGCGGCAACTACTGCATGATGGAAGCGCTGGTCACCGGCTACGAGCCGGTCGTGGTGCACGACCATGCGGCCGACCTGCACCAGGCCATCGACAACGCCGGCGGCAAGCTCAAGCGGGCGCTGGACAGCGCGCTGGGCCGGCTCAACGACAAGAAAATGCACGAGCCGCCGCCGGTAGAGGCGGAGTCGTACAAGAACCTGACCAGCTCATCGTAGGGTGGGCGGGTTTGCCGCCGACGCGTTCAACTACTGCATGCTCTGTTTGAACGCGTGGGCAGCAAAGCTGCCCACCCTACCCCAGCATCGCACGTAATTCGCGCAGGTAGCGCACCCCGGCCAGCGCCCGGCTGCCGTACCAGGACATCATCTCCCCGTCCACCAGCACCACCGGTTTGCCGATCTGGCGTTCCAGCGCGTCCGCGTGCTCTTCGGTAAACCGATAGGGTTCGGACGAGAGCAGCACCGCGTCGAGCTGGTCCGCCAGTTCCTGCGACCATGCAAAGCGCGGGTAACGGCTGCCATCCTGCGCCAGCGGCGCGACCTGCCAGCCCAGCTCGTGCAGCATGGCGCCGATGTAGGTGTCGGCCGACACCGTCATCCACGGGTCTTTCCAGATGCAGTAGAGCACCGTGCGCGCGGGCGCCGGCGGCAGCGCGCGCAGCGCGGCCAGCTCGCGCCCGAAGGCCTCGCACCAGCGTGCCGCCGCCTCGTCCGCACCAAAAATGCCGCCGATCAGCCGCGCCAGCGCCAGGTTGTCCTCAGGGACCAGCGGGTGCGTGACCACGACATGCGGCACGAACTGCGCCAGCAGGTCCACGGTCGGCTTCTCGTTTTCGTCGATGTTCACGATCAGGTGCGTGGGCGCGAGCTGGCGGATCTTGTCGATGTTCACGTCCTTGGTCCCGCCGACCTTGGAAATGGCGGCCACAGTGCCTGCCGGGTGAATGCAAAAACCGGTGCGCCCGACGAGCCGGTCGGCCAGCCCAAGGTCGCACAGCAGTTCGGTAATCGACGGCACCAGCGAGACAATGCGCGCATCAGCGCACCGAGTGTGCCGCTGGCCAATGGCGTCAACGAATTCAGGAGTGGTCATAGCCCGTTATTGGACCATTGTTGCCAGCAGAATGCTACCCTGCGCACCACAGTTGCAATCAGGTATGATAGTTGTCACTACCACCCCCGGGGGAACTCCACTTGGAAACGATCGGCACCTTTGGTGCCTCGCGCTATTCGATCCGCGACCTGCAGCTGTTCTGCGAGTCGGACGAACCGGCCGTGCTCGATGCGCTGGCCGGGTGCGAAGTCGTGCGCGTTGCCAAGGGCTGCCGCGTGGAAGACCCCTTCCTGGCGCGCCTGTACATCGTGCTCTCCGGCGCGCTGGCGGTCGAGTCGGACGTCCCGGTCGGCATCCACGACGGCACCGTCACCTTGATCCACCCTGGCGAAAGCGTGGGCGAGCAGGCCGTGCTGGACGAGTCGCCCAACCTGTCGCGCATTTCGGCGGTGGAGGACAGCGAGCTCCTGGTGATCGAGCACGAGCTGGTCTGGCGCCTGATCGACGAATCGGTGGCGCTGCCGCGCGCCCTGCTGCGGCTGCTGTCGTTCCGCGTGCGCGCCGCCAATGCGCTGCTGCGGCGGCGCCAGCGGCTGGGCGAGTTTTACCGCGAACTGTCGCTGAACGACCCGCTCACCGGGCTGTACAACCGCGCCTGGCTCAACGAGATGCTGGGCAAGCTGGTGGCGCGCGCCTGCCAGGACGGCAGGCCGCTGTCGCTGGTGATGATCGACCTGGACCACTTCAAGAAGTTCAACGATACCCACGGCCACTTGGCCGGCGACACGGCACTATGCACCGCGGCCAACGTGCTACGCGCGGCGCTGCGCCCGACCGATTTCGCGGTGCGCTACGGCGGCGAAGAGATGCTGGTGGTGCTGCCCGAGACCGGCGGCAAGGTCGCGCTGTCCGTGGCCGAACGCCTGTGCCGGCGCCTGCGCGCGGCCGTGGTGTTCGACGACATGCGCCTGCCGCTGCCGCACATCACCGGCTCGTTCGGCATCGCCACGCTGGCGCCGGGGCTGGACGAGAACACGCTGCTGGAAGCGGCCGACGCCGCCCTCTATCGCGCCAAGCAAGCCGGGCGCGACACCATTTCGCTTTGAACGATTGACCTATCCCCTGTCCTTTCCGCCCGCGCGTGGCAAGATGCGCAGGCGAGAACCTACCCCATGAGCACGCATACCTTCCTCTGGCACGACTACGAAACCTTCGGCGCAACGCCGCGGCGCGACCGGCCGGCGCAGTTCGCCGCGATCCGTACCGACGCGGACCTGAACGAGATCGGCGACCCGATCATGCTGTACTGCCAGCCGGCGCCGGATTACCTGCCCGATCCGCAGGCTTGCCTGATCACCGGGATCACGCCGCAGCAGTGCCTGGAATATGGCGTGCCGGAGCACACATTCGCGGCCACCATCTGCGAGGCGTTCAGCCAGCCGGGCACCATCGGCGTGGGCTACAACACGATCCGCTTCGACGACGAGGTGACGCGCCACCTGTTCTGGCGCAACCTGATCGACCCGTACGCGCGCGAGTGGCAAAACAACTGCGGACGCTGGGACCTGCTCGACGTGGTGCGCATGACCTACGCGTTGCGGCCGGATGGCATCGAATGGCCGCGCAACGACGAGGGCAAGCCAAGCTTCAGGCTGGAACACCTGACCCGCGCCAACGGCCTGGTGCACGAGGCGGCGCACGACGCGCTGTCCGACGTGCGCGCCACCATCGCCATGGCGCGCCTGATCCGGCAAAAGCAGCCACGCCTGTTCGAGTTCTGCCTGGGGCTGCGCAACAAGGACAAGGTGGCGGCCGAAATGGGCCTGCACCTGGCCCCCGCCGCGCGCCAGCCGTTCCTGCACGTGTCGGGCATGTTCCCGGCCGAGCGCGGCTGCCTGGCGCTGGTGTGGCCGCTGGCGCAGCACCCCACCAACAAGAACGAGATCCTGGTGTGGGATTGCGCGCACGATCCGTCCGAACTGTTCGACCTGGACGTGGACACGATCCGCACGCGCATGTTCACGCGCAGCAGCGAGCTGCCCGAGGGCGTGACGCGGCTGCCGATCAAAAGCGTGCACATCAACAAATCGCCCATGCTGGTGTCCAACCTCAAGACGCTGAGTCCGGAGATGGCCCAGCGCTGGGGCCTGGACCTGGAACGCGGCCGCGCGCATGCGCTGGCGGCGGCGCAGGGTCCGGACATGGCGGCGACCTGGGCGCAGGTGTTCGAGCGGCCGCGCGCCGAGGGTCCGGCGGATGTGGACGAAGACCTGTACGGTGGCTTTGTGGGCAACGGCGACCGGCGCAAGCTGGACTCGCTGCGGCAGGAAGCGCCGGAGCGGCTGGCGCAGTTGCGGCCGGCGTTCGACGATCCGCGGCTGGGCGAGCTGCTGTTCCGCTACCGCGCACGCAACTTTCCGCACACCTTGTCGGAGCAGGAAATGCAGCAGTGGGAAGAGCACCGCGCCGCGCGCCTGTTCGAAGGCGCCGGCGGGGCGCGCACGATCGAGCAGCTGATGGGCGAGATCGATGCGCTGTCCGAAACGGCAAGCGAGCGCGACGAAGAGATTCTTGGTGCGCTGTATGACTACGCGGAGTCCATCGCCCCGACGCGGCGATGAGACGTTCGTAGGGTGGGCGGGTCCCCCGCCCACGCGTTCAAGCGGCGCACGCACTATTTGAACGCGTGGGCAGGAAACCTGCCCACCCTACCGTGAATCCTGTTAGCTCGTGGAGCTCTTGAGCCCACCCTACAAAATATTAGCGGTACTGGTTGATCGCGTCGCGCGTCTCGATCGCCACGCGCCGCGCGGCTGCCGCGAAATCCTCGCCGTCCTTGGGCGTTGCGTACAGGATCGCACGCGAGGAGTTGATCATCATGCCGGTACCAGCTGCCGTGCGCCCGGCCTTGACGGTCGCCTCGATGTCCCCGCCCTGCGCGCCGATTCCCGGCACCAGCAGCGGCATGTCGCCCACGATCTTGCGCACCTGCGCCAGCTCTTCCGGGAAGGTCGCGCCCACCACCAGCGCGCACTGCCCGTTGCGGTTCCACTTTTCCGCCACCAGTCGCGCCACGTGCTGGTACAGCGGCACGCCATCCACTTGCAGGAACTGCAGGTCCGACCCGCCCGGGTTGGACGTACGGCATAGCACGATCACGCCGCGATCCGTCCACTCCATGTACGGTTCCACCGAGTCCGAGCCCATGTACGGGTTGACCGTCACCGCATCGGCCCCGTAGCGGTCGAAGGCCTCGCGCGCGTACTGGTGCGCGGTGGCGCCGATGTCGCCGCGCTTGGCATCCAGCACCAGCGGAATGTGAGGGTAGGTTTCGCGCAGGTAGCGGCACACCGCTTCCAGCTGGGCCTCGGCGCCCAGCGCGGCGAAATACGCGATCTGCGGTTTGAACGCGCAGGCCGCGTCGGCGGTGGCGTCGATGATGGCCTTGCAGAACTGGTAGATGCCATCCGCCTGCCCGCGCAGGTGCGCAGGGAAGCGCGCCAGGTCGGGGTCCAGGCCAACGCAGAGCAGCGAATTGTTGCCCGCCCACGCGGCCGAGAGTTTGTCGATGAAGTTCATGGCGTACCTTTCCAGTTCTGCAAACCCCGCCATTGTACCCGGCAGAAGTGCGGGGTTTGCCCGTTTGGAGTATATTTTGGACATTCAACAACCTTGCTAATGGTGCATCATGACCCGATCCGTTTTTGCGCGCTGGTTCCGCCTGTTCTTTGCCTTCGCTCTCGCCACCACCCTGCTGTCCGGCTGTGGCTACAACGAGTTCCAGCAAAAGGACGAGGCCACCAAGGCAGCGTGGAGCGAAGTGGTGAACCAGTACCAGCGGCGCTCGGACCTGATTCCGAACCTGGTCAACACCGTCAAGGGTTACGCCTCGCACGAGAAGGACACGCTGGAAGCGGTCACGCGCGCCCGCGCGGCTGCCACCAGCATCCAGGTCACGCCTGAAGTGCTGAACGACCCGGCCGCGTTCCAGAAGTTCCAGCAGGCGCAGGGGGAATTGACCAGTGCGCTGTCGCGGCTGATGGCGGTGTCGGAAAACTATCCCAACCTGAAAGCGGACACGAGCTTCCGCGATCTGCAGTCGCAGCTGGAAGGGACCGAGAATCGCATCACCGTGGCCCGCCAGCGCTACATCGCCGCCGTGCAGGACTACAACGTGACGGTGCGCAGCTTCCCGACCAATATCACGGCCAAGGTGTTCGGCTACCAGCCCAAGCCGTCGTTCACGGTGGCAAACGAGGCGGCGATTTCGACGGCGCCCAAAGTCGATTTCGGTAAATAAGACCATGATCCTGTTGCGCTATTTCTGGTGCCTGGCCCTGGCGTTCTGCCTGGCCGGGCCGGCGCATGCACAGTTCAAGCCCGTGCCGCCGCTCACCGCGCACGTGGTGGACCAGGCGGGCATGCTCGACGCCAGCCAGCGCGAGCGGCTGGAATCGGTGCTGGCCGACTACGAGGCCAAGACCGGCAGCCAGATCGCGGTATTGCTGGTCAAGTCCACCGAGCCGGAAGCGATCGAACAGTACAGCATCCGCGTGACCGACCAGTGGAAGCTCGGGCGCAAGGGCGTGGACGACGGCGTGCTGCTGATGGTCGCGCGCGACAACCCGCCCGCCCTGCGGCGCCTGCGCATCGAGGCGGGCCGCGGCGTGCAGGGTGTGCTGACCGACGCCCAGTCCAAGCGCATCCTGCAGGACGTGATTGCGCCATACTTTCGCAACAACCAATATTACGAGGGCCTGGTGGCCGGCGTGGGGGCGATCGCCACCCTGCTGAACCAGGAGCAATTCCCGGCGGCCGCGCAGCAGCGCCAGCAGCCGCAGCCGGATGACGGCGGCGCCCTGCCCGGCCTGTTCTTCACCTTCATCGGCATCATGATCCTGCTCTCGATGTTCCGGCGCGGCGGCCGGTCGCGCCTGTCCGGCGGCGGCTGGGGCAGCGGCGCCACCGGGTTTATCCTCGGCAGCATCCTTTCCGACATGAGCCGCCACCGTGGCGGTGGTGGGTTCGGCGGCGGCGGGTTCGGCGGCGGCGGCGGCGGTGGCGGCTTTTCGGGCGGCGGCGGCAGTTTTGACGGCGGCGGCGCCTCGGGGAACTGGTGATGAAGCACAGCCTGCACCACCGTATCAAGCGCGCCCTGCGCCACGCGCGCAGCAGTGCCGGGCACGCGCGCCGCGCTTTCCCCCCGGACGACTTGAAGGCGTTCGCCGAGGCGATCACCGCCGGCGAGCAGACCCATCGCGGCGAAGTGCGCCTGATCGTCGAGAAAGCATTGCCGCTGGATGCGGCCTGGGGCTGCATGAGCAGCCGCCAGCGCGCGCTCGCCCTGTTCGCCGATCACGGCGTGTGGGATACCGAGGAAAACTGCGGCGTGCTGATCTACGTGAACCTGGCCGAGCACCAGGTGGAGATCGTGGCCGACCGCGGCATCGACCGCAAGATCGGCCAGGCCACCTGGCAGAACGTGTGCCGCACGCTGACCGAGGGCTACGCGCGCGGCGAGTTCCGCAGCAGCACGCTGGACGCGATCGGCCAGGTGAACCAGCTGCTGCGCCAGCATTTCCCGTCCGATGGTCCCCGGCCCAACGAGTTGCCCGACCACCCGGTCATGCTGTAGCGATGGCGCGGCCCCGGCCCGCGCATTCCACCACGAGGAGCCACCATGAGACTAGCCAACAAAATCGCGATCGTCACTGGCGCGAGCCAGGGTATTGGCCTGGCCTGCGCCAGCCGCCTGGTGCAGGAAGGGGCGCGCGTGATGCTGGCCGACGTGCGCGAGACCGAGGGCCACGCGGCTGTGGAACAACTTGGCGCGGCGGCACGCTTTTTTTGCGCGGACGTGAGCCAGAAGGCCGACGTGGACGCACTGGTGGCAGCGACGCTGGAGGCGTTCGGCCAGCTCGATATCCTCGTCAACAACGCCGGCGTGACCCATGCGGCCGAGTTCCTCGACCTGGCCGAGGAGGACTTTGACCGCGTACTGCGGATCAACCTGAAGTCGATGTTCCTGTGCAGCCAGGCGGCGGCGCGCGAGATGATCAAGCGCGGCAGCGGCTGCATCATCAATATGTCGAGCGTGAACGCGGAGCTGGCCATCCCCAACCAGGTGCCCTACGTGGTGTCCAAGGGCGGCGTCAACCAGCTGACGCGGGTGGCGGCGATCAGCCTGGCGTCGCACGGGGTGCGCGTGAACGCCATCGGGCCGGGTACGATCCTGACGGAACTGGCGAAAAAGGCGGTGCTGGGCAGCCCGGAAGCGCGCCATACCATCCTGTCGCGCACCCCGCTGGGACGCTGCGGCGAACCCGAGGAGGTGGCGGCCATCGCGGCCTTCCTGGCCAGCGACGACGCCTCGTACCTGACCGGCCAGACCCTGTACGCGGACGGCGGCCGCATGGCGCTGAACTATACGGTGCCGGTCCAGGAGTGAAAATCAGGGGGCGGGAAGCAGCGCGGCAGTGATATTTCCAAAATGAATGTCTGGTATCGGAAAACGAAATTGGACATATATTTTGCGGCGCAGCATACTTCAGCTGTCTCCACTATTCTCCTCCAAGAAAATAGTTTAAGCCCGCTCTCTACAGCGGGCTTTTTTTTTGTCCGTTCCGCCTGAGCGTGCACGCCAACTGCGGCTGCACGCGTGGGCGCTCGGCTGGGCACTGCCCAGCCTCTCCCTGCCCACCTGATCCCTTAACGCGGCATGGTCTTCACCGGCACGTTCTCGGCCTGGGTCATGCCGCAGCGGAAGCCGCCGCGCCCGTTCCACGCATCATCGATCGCGAAGTGGGCCTCGAACGGCACCTCGACCACGCCGATGGCCGGCGGCGGCAGGTAATCCAGGTAGGTGCCCTTGAGCGCCACCAGCTTGGTCACCGGACCCAGACCCGCCGGGTGCACCTGCCCGGTCACGTTGTTGATGACCTTCTCGTTGTTGGGCGGGGCCACCGCCTGCGTGATCATAGCGTGGCCGGACACCTTGCCGCTACCGGACACCACCACCAGCGAAAAATGCAGCGTTGGCGCACCGGCGACATTTTCGTTGCCGGCAAGACCGTTCACCAGATACGTTCCGAGCGTTTGCATGGTCGATCTCCCCCTTCATGGGCGGGCTTGGGTCAGGAGGCAAGCCCCTCCTCCATTTTGTTTCGCAGGGAAATCATCTTGTGCCGGTTTAATCGGCCGCAACACTGTGCGTGTTGATAGCTTGCGCAATGGCAGGGCCAACGGCGATCCGGCCGAGCTGCAAATGTTCCGCCCGCTGACGCCCAAACGCTTGAGCCACGTCATCCTGCAGTCACATTGGCTGCCTATACTGGGTTCATCTGCGGTACGCGCAACCGATATGCCCGACTCGCAGCCCGGTGTGCCCTGCCCATGCACGGCACACCACCCGAATTTTCGCGTCTCTTGGCCCGATCTTGGGTTGTGCCCGCCTCTACCGGCGGGCATTTTTTTATCCAGTCGAGATTTTTCCTGCAGGAAACCGAGCAAAAAAAGGACGGCGGCCCGTCTTGAAGACGGCTCAGTCTTGGCTATGATGAATTCCGCGCGCCGCGTTTTCGCCACGCCGCGGCGCCAGACAAACGACAAAGGGAGCTGGTCCGATGACTATTCACGTACCTGAAACGATGTCCAATGCACGAGAGAACCCATCTGATTCCGGCCGCCGCCAGCACGGGCCGGAAGACCACCTGATCCTGAGCGAGCTGAACCCAAAAGCAGTGGTGGACGCGCTCGACGAAGGGGTGCCCCTGAACCTGATCACGTTTGGCAACGTGCGCGAGGTCTGCCCCAAATGCAAGCAGCACCTGAAACTGGTGCTGCGCCAGGCGCGGGTGCGCATCGCCCACTTGCTCTGTTCCGGCTGCGACAGCTGCTTTGACGCCCATTACGCCAACGGCGCGCCGGCGCTGACGATCTGAACGCCGGGCAGCCGTGCGTCCGGGCTGCCGGCCGGCATGGTATGGTAGATGTTTTCCGCATTGAACGTCTCCCATGCCTGCCCTGTTAGCAACCCTCGTCTTCGATCCCAAACTGCGCACGCTGCGCCTCGGCTGCGCGATCCTGATGTACCTGACCATCCTGGTGGCCGGCTCGATCCCGGGCGCGCGCGCCGAGATCGGGCACGTCGCCTCCGGCGCGGTGCTGCACTCGATCGCCTACGCGGTGCTGGCCTTCCTATGGTTCACCGGCAGCACCGGCAGCGCGCCGGCGCGCGCCGCCAAGGCGGTGCTGGCGGTGGCGGTGATGGGCGCCGGCGACGAGTTCGTCCAGAGTTTCTTCCCCTACCGCGGACCGGCGGTGGGTGACTGGATCGTCGATTGCTCCGCCGCGCTCGTCACCAGCATGCTGCTGTGGCTGCTGATGCCCGGCCAGGAACGCGCGCGCCGCGGCTGACCTCCACGCGCCAACAACATTCCTTCCTCCCGAGCCAGCTTTGATCTGGCTCATGGTCAAGCCGAGTCAGCTGGAACGCGCCCGCCGTTCGTGCCTCTTACACCAGAGTGGCACGCGGCATCGTCACGCATCTCCAGTAAAACCATTCCAATCGGAAGGAGTTGATCATGAAGCATAGACACCAGAGCTTGCTGCTGGTTGGCTTGCTGGCCATTGCGCTGTCGGCGTGCAGCAACATGCGGCACGGCGGTAGTCAATCCACCGGCGGCGACATGTCGGGCGCCACCAGCAGTGGCGGCGAGTCCGGCACCGGCACCGGCACCGGCAGCAGTGGCGCCGGCGGCTACGGCGGCGGCACCAGCGGCGCCTCGGGCGGCTCGCAATCGGGCACGGGCGCGGCGGGCACGGGCACCTCCGGCTCCTCGGGCTGGGGCGGCACCTCGGGCAGTTCGGGTAGTTCGGGCACTTCCGGCAGCTCGGGCACTTCCGGTTCCTCGGGCAATGACCAGTCTGGCTCCGGCACCTCCGGCACCTCCGGCATGTCGGGCAGCTCGGGCGGCGGCAGCGCCAGCATGGAGGACAGCGGCTCGGCCGGCAGCATGGCCGGCACCGCCGCCGGCAGCCAGGACATGTCGCAGGGTTCCTCGGCGGCAGGCCAGTCCACGGCGGCCAGCTCGGCCCCGAACGCCACGGTGGTGTCGATCGACGTCATCCCGCGCAGCGCCAGCGGCGCCACCGGGGCCGGCAGCATGGCCGGTGCGGCAGTGGGCGGCAGCACTGGCGGCGCCACCGGCAGCGCCACCGACCGCGTGTACCGCGTCACCTTGCGCATGGACGACGGCAGCACCCGTGTCGTCACCCAGGAGACCACTCCCGACTACCGTGCCGGCGACCGCATCAACCTGACCAGCGGGGTCATCTCGCACTGACCGGCTAGTACACCTGTTCGACCAGATAGCCTCGCTGCGCAAGCAGCTGAGGCAATCCGTTTGCGCCCAGCAGGTGCAGCAAGCCTACGGCGATGAAGGTGACGCTCCCCTGACGCATCAGCTGTTCGATGTGGGCGACCATCTCCGGATTGCGCCGGCCCAGCAGCACGCGGCGTGTGAAATCGGCTACCGCGCCGCCGCCCCGGGTGGCGTCCTGCAACAGGGCGTCGCGCGCCTGCGGGTCGCCCGTTGACCAGGCGTCGACCACCGCGTGCGCACGGCGCAATGCGCTGCCATCACGCAAGGCGCGCAGCGTTTCGCGCAGGTAGCGTTCGGATTCGACATCGTTCATCGTGTCGAACAGGGCCAGCTGGTAGTCCGCGCTTTCCAGCTCGGCGACGGGCGCGCCACGGCTTTGCGCATCGGCCAGCAGTACGCTCTCGACGCCGATGCTGCGGCGGTAGCCGTCGCGCTCCAGCGCCATGCTCAGGAGCAGGTTGGCCAGCAGCCAGGGCTTGAAACGGCGCATGCTTGCCACGCTGATGCCCTGGTCGTGCAGCGCTTCGGTGAGCTGGGCGGCCGTGTCCGGGGGCAGGTGGTTGCGCACGTCATCGCCCGGCGCATAGCTGCCGTGCTTGTCCACGGCGTGCGCGAACGCGTCGTTGCCGCGGGTGTCCAGCTCCACCACCAGCCGACTCGCGCTGCGCAGCGCGCGGCCGACTTCGGGGGCGAGCGGATAGAACGCGGTGCTGCCCACATGAATGGTGCCGAACAGGTAGGCGACGCGGCCGTCGCGGCTGATGCGGTACAGCCCGCCCTGATGGTGCGCGGCGACCGGCGCCGGACCTGGCGGCACCGCCGGTTGCGGCAGCATGTGCGTGCTGGCGGCCAGCGCGATGTTGCCGGCGCAGGCCGCGCCGCCGGCCAGCGCCAGCGCGGCGGCCACGGCCATGCGCCATGCCAAACCGACCAGGAACGCGTGCCCAGGACTGTGCCGCGCCGCATTGTATTGGTCACGCGATGTCGAGCTGGCTGGCATGCGGCGTCGCTTTCTGTCACGGTCAATCATCGCTTCCAGCAGCCACGCGAGTCTCACGTAAAGTGGGAGGCGGGCTGGGCAGTGGCCAGCGTTCAGCGGAACACGCGTTGTCTGAACGCGTGGGCGGGAGACCCGCCCACCCTACGGTCTTGCGGCGCCGACATTTCCACGGAGACGGCCAGCGCCGCTACTCCGCCCCAACCTTCTGCGCCCGCGCGCGCTCGGCCATAACGGCTTCAGCCGCCTTCTTGCCGGCGATGAAGGCATGGTCGGAGTTGTAGTACTCCCACTCGCTGTAGCGTCCGGACAGCACGATGTCGTAGCGCGCCAGCCAGGCACGGATGGTTTGTACGTTGGCGGCGCGCTGGTGGTCGTACACCACGTAGGCGTATGGCATGTCCACGATGTTGGCGGTGACGATCTCGTCATCGTCGCGCAGCATGGTCACCTTGCGACAGTCCGCGATGCAGCGCTCGATCAGCGCCTGCCCATCCACCGGCAGCGGTTTCCACGGCGAATACGAAATCTCGCAGGTCAGGCCAAAGCCGCCAGGCGGATTGCAGTACGGGCTGGCGTTCCCCTGCACAAAGATGCGGTGGAAAATGCTGTCCTCCGGATAATAGATCCAGTGCTTGTCGGTGATGTTCTCGCGCCCCACGCCCAGGTTCACGCACTTGATCGAAATGTGCTTGAGGCCCTTGGCGGCCTGGCGCACCTCGTCCGGCGCCTGTTCGCCGATCAGCTTGACGAGCTCGGGCAGCGGCATGGTCGAGACCAGGTGGTCGTAGCGGTAGCGGCTGCCATCGGCCATGACCACCACATGCTCGCGCGGCAGCACCTGCACCACCGAGGCATTCAGTTCGATCCGGCCCTTGATGTGCGCAACGAAGCCGTTCATCAGCGCCTGGAAACCGCCCTTGAGCGGATAGCCGAAACGCGCGTTCGGCCCCATCGGCTTGCCCACTGGCTCGAGCGCGCCTTCGATGATTTCCTCCAGGTTCGGCAGCGGCACCCGCCCGCCCAGCCACGAGGTTTCCATCTCGGTCAGCGGCACGGTCCACAGCTTGCGGTTGTAGGGAATCGCAAAATGCTTGCCGATGCCCTTGCCCCACACGCGGTAGATGAATTCCTCGAAGTTGGCGGCCTCGCGCTTTTTCGGCGCAAGCTGGGTCGCATTGGCCACGTCCGCCGTGCCGTCGCCGCAGCAGTCCTCGACCGGCTTCATCGCACACGCCGCGCCGCCGTCGGCGTTGCCGTAGCGCGCCTCGATCGCGCCCATGATGCACTCGGTGATGACCTGCGGTGGCAGCCCGTACAGTGCGCCCTGGAACGGATAGCGCGTGTAGGTGTTCTTGCTGTACACCCAAGCCTCGCGGTTCTGCCAGTGCATGTTATCGCCCAGCAGGACCTCGTACAGCTTGAGCACGTACGGGTCGTTGGAGAACATGATGTGGCCCGCGTAATCGAAGGTGAAGCCCTTGTCGTCCACCGAACGGCACCAGCCACCGACGGTGGCGTTCTTCTCCAGCAGCACCGTGTTCGCGCCCAGGTGATAGGCGGCCGACAGGCCGGTGGGGCCTGCGCCGATGATCACCGTGCCGGTCTTTTGCGCCGCCCCGCCCTGTGGCGAGCGCAGCGGGTTGACCTTGCTGCCGTCCGCCTTCACCGCCGCGCCCTGCTGCACGAAGCTGGCCTTGGCGTCGCGCCTTGGCGGCGCGCCATCCATCAGCTCGCGCATCTGGCTTGCGGTGGCGTCCCACGAGGTGTGCGCCACAATCTCGCGCATCGCCTCGGCCAGCGCCTCGCGCTGGGCTGGCTCCAATGCCAGCGCAGCCTCGCACGCGGCGATGAACTCGGTTGGGCCTTCGGCGATCGCGACCACGTCGCCGTACGGCGTGGCCACGTCGGCAATTGGCGTGGACACGATCGGCAGCTCGGCCGCCATGTACTCGAGCACCTTGGTCGGGCTGATGAAGCGCGTCGCCTCGTTCAGCGCGAACGGCAACAGGCACACGTCCCAGCCCGCCAGGAACTGCGGCAGCGCCTCATACGGCTGCTGCCCCATGTAGTGGATGTTGGGCTGGCGCGGCAGCTCGTGTTCGCCGATCTTGGCCACCGGCCCGGCCAGCACGATCTGCCATTCGGGATGGGCCTTGGCCACCGCCTCTACCAAGCCGGTATCGAAGCGCTCGTCGATGACGCCGTAGAAACCCAGGCGCGGATGGGGGATCGCGGACTGCGCCGGATGGCTCAGGCGCTTGTCCCTGCCCTGGCCGAAATGGGCCACATCCACGCTGCTCGGGAAACAATGCACGCTGTGGTGGCGCGCGCGCTTCGCTTCGTACAGGCTCGGGCCGCCGGCGAACACCAGGTCGGCCAGGTTCAGCAGCGCCGTCTCGCGCTGCAACAGCTGCTTGGGCGGATTCTTGAACGAGGCCAGCTCGTCCATGCAGTCATACACCACCAGGCTCGGGTTGAGCCCCTGCAGCAGGGGCAGCGCCATCGGCGTGTAGAACCACACGATCGGGCGCTCCCCAGGCGGTAGCAAGTCCGCCAGCAAGGGCTGCAGCAGCGGGATCTGGTCGTCATGAAAGCCCCCCGCCGCGACCTTCGTATGCGCGCGGCATACGGTCACGCCGGGCGCCGGACTGCTTTTGTCGAGATACGGTTCCCCGTCATCATGTTCCGGTTCCTCGACAAACAGGACCGGATAGTGCTGCGCCAGGCGCGTCAGCAGGTGCTGAGGCCGTTGGAAGACGAAATCCCAGCGCAGGTGGCTGAATACAACGATCGAAGGCATGATGACTCCTTTACCGCCCCGCGCTCGCGAGGCGTGCGGTTAATCGGTCTGTGTCGCACATGGGCCGGCCGCCTTGCACCTGGGTGCAGGTCATGCGCCGGGCCCGGTTCCCTCCTCCACATCCTTTTTCTCGAGCGAGACATTGCGTGTGGCGGCGCTGATCACCTCCAGCGGCAGCTTGGGAGTACGGTCCGCATTGAGCAGGCCGTTGGCTTCCTGGAAGGTGTCGGCGAACTGGGTATAGCAAAAGCCGCTGAACATGAAGGTGGTGTTGACCACCTCCAGCAGCCGGCGGTACAGCGAGAGATAGCTCTCGTCCGTGTGGGCTCGCGTGTAGCCCCAGGTCTTGTCATCCGGCGTCGCGTTGGGGTCGAACGCGATGCCGCCGAATTCGGTCAGCACGATCGGCTGGCCGCGGTGCGGAAAGCCATCGAGCGTGAGGATGCGCCCGCCGGGGCGGCGCTGGTCGAACAGCGTGCGCACCGGATCGGACACGGCATAGCGCTCGCACAGCTTTTCGGGATTGCAGTCGTAGTCGTGGATGCCGAGGATGTCGGTGGCCGACGCCTCCCAGCCGTCATTGCCGATCACCGGGCGCGTCGCGTCCAGCGTGCGCGTCAGGTGGTACAACGCCTCGACCGCGTTGCGATGCGCCTGCGTCAGCGTCAGGTTCGGCACGCCCCACGACTCGTTGAACGCGACCCACACCACGATGCACGGGTGGCTGTAGTCGCGGTGGATCGCCTCGGTCCACTCGCGCACCATGCGCGTGATCGCCTTGGGCGAAAAGCGGTAGGCAGACGGCATCTCTTCCCACACCAACAGGCCCAGCCTGTCGGCCCAGTACAGGTAGCGCGGATCTTCGATCTTCTGGTGCTTGCGCACGCCGTTAAAGCCCATCAGCTTGGCCAGCTCGACGTCGCGCTTGAGGTGCTGGTCGGACGGCGCGGTCAGGAACGACTCGGGCCAGTAGCCCTGGTCCAGCACCAGCCGCAGCTGGTAGGGGCGGCCATTGAGCATCAGGCGGTCGCGGTTGATCGCGAACGCGCGCAGCGCCGTGTACGAGCGCACCTTGTCCACCACCTGGCCGTCCACGCGCAGCGTGACCTCGGCGTCGAGCAGGGTCGGCCGCTCCGGGCTCCACAACAGCTCGTTGCGCGAGTCGTCGATGCCGGGGTCCGACAGCGCGATCTTGCGGTTCGCTTCGCCCGACACGACCTTGTAATTGTCGTCCGCCAGCAGCTGCCGGCCATGCCAGATCTTCACCTCCACGAACATATCCTCGGTCGGGATGTCGCCGGCCGCGAACACCTCGCAACCGATCTCGAAAGTCTCGAAGATCGGGGTCCACTTGAGCGTGCCGATGTACGTGTTCGATACCTGCTCCACCCACACCGTCTGCCAGATGCCGGTGGTGCGCGGGTACCAGATCGAGTGCGGCTCGAGCAGCCAGTCCTGCTTGCCACGCGGCTTTTCGAGGTCGAACGGGTCGTCCTCGACATACACCGTGACCACCTGGCGCCCGTCGGCATGCATCGCCATCGTGATGTCTGCGGAGAACGAAGTGTGCCCGCCCGCGTGCTCGGTCACCTGGTGGCCGTTGACCCACACCCGGCATGCGTAATCGACCGCGCCAAAGTGCAGCACCGTGCGCCCGGCGCTGGGCTTGAGCTCGAATTCGCGCTGGTACCAGCAGGCGCGGTGAAAGCCGGTGTCGCCGATGCCCGACAGTTCGGTCTCCGGCGCGAACGGCACATTGATCTCGTGGGTCCAGCCGCTCACCTGGCCGGGCAGCTTGAACTGGCCCTCGTCGTCGTAGCGGAAGCGCCACTTGCCATTCAGGTTCATCCACTGGTCGCGCACCAGCTGCGGGCGGGGATACTCAAACTGGCTCATTGTTTTCCTTTCCTTGCTCTGGCACCGGGATCAGGATCCGGCCGGCCCGTTCATGCTTGTTGTATGCGGAAAGCGCGGCCTGCGCCGCCTGCCTGGCCTGGCCCGCGCGGCACAGCGCGACCACCGCGCCGCCAAAGCCGGCCCCGGTCAGGCGCGCGCCATACACGCCGGGCGCGGCGCGCAGCGCGTCCACCAGCGCGTCGAGCTCGGGAATCGACACCTCGTAGTCGTCGCGCAGGCTGGCGTGCGATGCGTTCATCAGTTCGCCGAAACGCTCGGCCGACACGCCGCGCGTCGCTTCGAGCACGCGCAGGTTCTCGCGCACCACATGGCGCGCGCGCTGGCGCAGCGGCGCCGGCAGCTGCTCGACCGCATCAGGATCGGTCACGTCACGCAGCGAGGCCACGCCGAGCTTGCGCGCGGCCTCCTCGCATTCGGCGCGGCGCTCGTTGTACTTGCTGGCGGCGAGCTTGCGTGGCACGCCCGAATCGAGCACGATGATCTCGGCATCGGGCGGCAGCGGCACCAGCCGGTGCTCGAGCGTGCGCGCATCGATGAACAGCATGTGGCCGCGGTCGGCCAGGCTGGACGCCATCTGGTCCATGATCCCGCAGTTCACCCGCGCGTATTCGATCTCGGCGCGCTGCGCCAGCCGCGCCAGCTTCACGTCGTCCAGCTCGATGCCCAGCAGCTGGCGCAGTGCGCGCAAGGTCGCCACTTCGAGCGCGGCCGAGGACGACAGGCCCGAGCCTACCGGCAGCTCGGTGGAGGCGTACACGCGCAGCGCCGGCACCTTGATGCCCTCGGACTGCAGCAAACGGATGCAGCCCTCGATGTAGCTGCCGAAGCCCGGCGGCGGGCTGCCGCCCTCCGGGAAATCGATGCTGGTGTCGAGCGTGGACGAGTAAAAATAGAAGTGCCCGTCGCCGCTCCTCTTCATCGCCACCGTGGTGTGCTGGGGCGTGGCGACCGGCAGCATGAAGCCGTCGTTGTAGTCGGTGTGCTCGCCCAGCAGGTTCACGCGGCCGGGCGCCGAGGCCACCACGTCGGGCGCGCCGCCGAAAAAGGTATCGCTGCTCGTCATGTCACCTCCAGCCACAGCGGCCGCTTGCTGCCCTGCACTTCCTGCGCCGGCCAGGCCGGGTCGCAGGTCAGGTTTTCCAGCCCATCCGCGCCGAGCACGAAGGTGTCCTCGATCTTGGCGCCCACGAAGCTGGGGTTGAACGCGAACGCCATGCCCGTCTCGAGCTCGGTCGCGGTATAGGGCGTTGCCACGATCTCGCGCGACAGGTAGCCGGTGATGCCGCCCTGGTGGTGCTCGCGGATCGCATCGGGCCGGTTGGCGTGGCGGTAAGCCTGCTCGAACGCGAAGTACACCGCGGACAGCGAATTGCCCGGCTTGATCGCGGCAAGGCCGGTGGCCTCGACCGCCATCAGGTCCCGCTGGTCGCCGCTGGCCGGGCCAAAGCTGACGAAGCGTGTCAGGTTGGCGTACAGGCCGTGGCGGCGCGCGCAGAACACCAGCATGGCGCGCTGGCCGAGGCGCTCGCCGGAAGGGGTGGCGTGGCGGTACAGCGGCAGGCGCCGCTCGCCGGCCGCCAGCACCAGCGCCGGGTGGATGCCGCGCCGCCACAGCGCCTGCGCGCCGGCGCCGGCCAGGTCGTATTCGGTCCAGTCGGGCCGCGCCAGGTGCAAGACCTCGGTCATCGCCTCGGCCGACTCGCGGCCCAGCGCGCGGTAGCGCTCCTGCTCGTCGCTGCCGAGCACCAGGCGACGCTGGCGCAGTGTGGCCGGCAGCGCCTGCTCGGCCGCCACCGGACGGTCCGACAGCACCGGCCGCCCGTCCGCCACCTCGAGCACGTAGCGCTCGCGCAGTTCGAGCTCGGCCCACGGCACCACGTGGAACGCAAAGCCGGGGGGAATCTCCTCGTCGCGCAGGCGCTGCGCCTCGATCTCGTCGGTGAGCACGCAGGCTTCCTCGCGCGAGACCAGCACCTCGGCCACGCCGGTTTCGGCGGCCATCAGCACGGTGTTGGACCCGCCCGCCGTGATCCAGGCGAACCAGTCGGTGCCGCGCAGCCGGATCGCGCCGGCGCCGGCCTGGTCGAGGGCGGCGCGCAGCAGCGCCAGCTTTTCGAGCGCCTCCGCGCTCCTGATTGCCAGTGCCTCGCTCATGCGCTCTCCTCCAGGTTCGCCGGCACCTGCTGCAGCTCGTAGGCGGTGGTCTCGGGCAGCACGTCCATGGCGAACATGCCGGCGCCGATCTCGGTGCCGGCCAGGTACTTGAGCCGGTCGCGCGTGCGGTAAGGCGGGAAGAACTGGGCATGCAGCTGGGTTTCGGGATGCTCGCCGCCGTCGGTCGGGGCCTGGTACCAGGTCATCAGGTACGGGAAAGGGCGGTCCCACAAATGGTCGTACTTGAGCAGCACGATCTTGAGCGCGCGCGCCAGGTCCTCGCGCTGGGGCGGGGTGAGCGCGGCAAAGTCCTTGCACGGCGCAGTCGGCATCACCCACACCTCGTACGGATAGCGCGCGCACGGCGGCACGAATGCGATTGCGTGTTCGCCCTCGTACAGCACGCGCTTGCCGTCGGCGGCCTCGTCGCGCGCCATGTCGCACAACAGGCTGGTGCCGTGCTGCAGGTAGTACTCGCGCTCCTGCGCCAGCATGCGCGCCGGCACGCTCGGCACGAACGGATAGGCGTAGATCTGCCCGTGCGGGTGGTGCAGCGTCACGCCCACCTCGGCGCCGCGGTTCTCGAACGGCAGCACGTAATGGATGTGGTGCTGCCCGCCGATGCGCGTGGTGCGGTCGCCCCACACGGCCAACAGCAGCTCGATGCGCGACAACGGCAGCGCGCCCAGCGACGACACCGGGTCCTGCGTGAACACGACCACCTCACAGTGCCCGTTGGCAGGCGCGGTGGGCACCGTCAGCACCGGCGGGTCGTGCGACTCGAACGACAGCGACGGGAAGCGGTTGTCGAACACCGCGATTTCGTACTCGCCCTGCGGCAGTTCGGTGGGATGCGCGGGGTCAAGCGTGACCGCCAGCGGGTTGTACTGCGGCGGCGGCTGGTAAGTGCGATTCTGGCGATAGGCCGCGTAGGTCACCCATTCGCCTCGCAACGGGTGCCAGCGCAGGTGCGGGTTCGCATGCTGCGGGTCGGCGAACGGGCTCGGGGCCACGATCCCGTCCGGTATGGGCTGGTTGCTGTAGAGAGTGAGATGTCGACCGTCCGGCTTGATTAATTCTTTGAAATGCATGGCATTGTTTGAATGTCGAGCACGTGAAATGGAGGCACGCCGCAAAGACCATCCTTGGCAACGCAGCGCGGCTGGGGACCGATCCTATCATGCAGTTTTCACCACTTTTTCCATGCATAACCATTGCAATTTCTATAGGTAAAGCCGGGTGTGCTACCGCGCGACAACGGAACAGGCCGCGGCCCGCGCCGCCCAGAGGGAAGGCGTTGCACAGCGCGACGTTGCACGCTCCGCTCGGCCAAGGACGTAGTCCTGTGCTTACAAAACGAATGGGCGTTTTTACGGGTTTCCGTGCGGCGGACGCCTACAGGCCAGAGTGCACTACAGATGAGTTAACGGCGTTGGAATCGTCCTTCCCGCTCCGGCAAACGCGCGCGGCTTGGAGTATCGTATTGCCGACGACCCAAGCCACGGAGAACAAGGACATGAGCCAAAGGACCATCAAGCGCGTGCACCCGGCAGTGCGCGACGACATCGGCGACCTGCTGACCCAGCGTCCGCTGCCGAACCCGCACCTGGACCAGATCGATCCTTTCCTGTTCCTGAACCATCACGGCCCGCAGACCTACCCGCCGCACAACCAGGGGCTGCCGTTCGGGCCGCACCCGCACCGCGGTTTCGAGACCGTGACCTTCATCCTGGACGGCATGCTCACGCACCAGGACAGCGCCGGCCACGAGAGCATCATCCGGGCCGGCGGCGTGCAATGGATGACGGCCGGGCGCGGCATCATCCACGCCGAGATCTCGCCGCGCGAATTCCTGCGCCACGGCGGCCCGCTCGAGATCCTGCAGCTGTGGGTGAACCTGCCGCCGCACCTGAAGATGGCCGAGCCGGCCTATGTGGGCCTGCAGCGCGAGGACATCCCCGCGATCGAAGTGGACGATGGACGCGCCGTGGTCAACCTGGTGGCGGGCACGTTCAATGGGGTGACGGGACCGGTGCGGTCGCTGACCGGCGTATTCATGAGCACCATTGCGCTCCGCAAGGGCGCGCGCTTGCTGCTGACGGGCCTGACGGGCCGCAGCGTGTTCCTGTACGTGGTGCGCGGCATGGTCGAGGTGGGGCCGGACAAGGTCGAGCCGCTGCACCTGGCCGAGCTGAATGCGGAAGGCGACGCGCTCGACCTGTCGGCCGAGTCGGACGCGCTGCTGCTGTTCGGGCACGCCGAGGCGATCGGCGCGCCGGTGGTGTCGCACGGTCCGTTCGTGATGAACACGCGCGAGGAAATCATCCAGGCCATCAACGACTACCAGGCCGGGAAGTTCGGCGCGCCAGGCTGAACGCGGCGCGCCGGGGCGCGCGCCTTAGCGCACGGCGACGTTCATCGTCACGTCGGTGGCGAGCGAATCGCTGTTGAAGGCCAGGCGCATCGCGTCGTCGCGCGAGGCGAAACGGTTGGGCGCGACCGGCACGATCTCGGTCTTCTCGCCATCGACTTCGGCGTACAGCTTGCGATGGTCGGCGGTCACGTGCAGCGTGCGGCCGTCTTCCAGCGCGTAAGCGCCCTGCACCGCCTTGAACTGCGACGGATCCAGACGATAGCTGGCGCGGATCGCCGGAGCGGAAACATTGACGGTGGCATCGACGTTGGCGGCCGGGGCGGCGGAAGCGGACAGCGAAACGGTGGCGGCGGCGGCCAGGGTCAGTACATGGGTCAAGCGCATGATGTTCATCCTTTTGGTGAAATTGGAGGGACGGACAGCACGGCGATGCCGCGCGGTCCACGTCTTTCAATTTCGCCGGGCGCGTCGTCAATGGCCTGGCGAATGATGACAGTGTAGCCAGCGCCGCGCCACGCTCAAGCGGCAACCGGCTGAAGTGCGCAAAACGCGGGATGAAGTGCGCGAAATGCGGAACGAGCCGTCGTGGCGGGCGCGCTTGCGCGGCGCTTTGTTCTACAGTGCTTCCCTGCACATCCAGCGAGGCTGCTCCATGCATACGATTCCCCTCGTCGCCACCACGCGCGGTTATCAGGACAGCGCTTACCTGACCGAGAACGTGCATATGGGTTCGGTGGCGGTGGTCGATGCCGGCGGGCGCCTGTTGTGGTCCGCGGGCGATCCGGCATGGCTCACTTTCACGCGCTCGTCGCTCAAGCCGTTCCAGGCCCTCCCCTTCATCCTCGACGGCGGCCTGGATCGCTTTGGCCTGTCGCGCGACGAACTGGCGCTCTTGTGCGCAAGCCATTCCGGCGAAGAGAAGCATGTGCGGGTGGTGCGCACGATCCTGGGCAAGATCGGGCTGGACGAACAGCACCTGGAGTGCGGCTGCCAGGTCCCGCTGTATTACGATGCGGTGAACCTGCCGCCGCCGGCAGACCAGCGCTGGAGCGCGCTGCACCACAACTGCTCCGGCAAGCACAGCGGATTTCTTGCGTGGTGCCGGCTGCACGGCGCGCCCACCGCGCGTTACGTCGATCCGCGCCATCCGCTGCAGCAGGCGATCCGCACGCGGCTGGCCGAGGCCGCGGGCCTGCCGGCGCAGGCGCTGGCGTGTGGCATCGACGGCTGCTCCGCGCCCAACTACGCACTGCCGCTGTCCCGGCTTGCTCACCTGTACGCGCGGCTGGCGCAGGGCGAGCGCGACGGCCGGCTGGGCGCGGCATTCGGTCCGCTGTTCGACGCGATGACGGCGCGGCCCGACCTCGTGTCCGGGGAGGAGCGCAGCGACCTGCACCTGATGACGGCCGGGCGTGGCGACTGGGTCTGCAAGATCGGCGCCGACGGGGTGCAGGCGATCGGCGTGCGCTCGGCAGGGCTTGGCATCGCGATCAAGATCGCCGATGGCGGCAGCCGCGCGCTGCACCCGGCCACCTACCGCGTGCTCGACCAGCTCGGCCTGCTCGACGAACACGCGCGCGCGGTGCTCGAGCGTTATCGCCAACCGCCCATCAAGAATGCGCGCGGCACGGTGGCGGGCGATATCCGGCCGCTGTTCGAGCTCACCCGGGCTCGCCTTTCGTAGGGTGGGCAGGTCTCCTGCCCACGCGTTCGGATCCGGCAGGCCTTAGCTGAACGCGTGGGCGGGAAACCACCCTACGAAAGCCCCCGCAAGGCTGCGACATCCGTCGCCGCTTTGTCACAAAATCAGCTTCCATCCGGCACACATAGCTTACGTTCTTCATTTTCTTGCGGTAAACTAGTTAGCTACCTACCGATTTGATAGTGAATTATGTCCCTTCTACCTGATCCGACGCCGCAGGAGCGCTTTTCCACCGTGCTGCACGCAACCGCGCGCAGCTGGCGCCTGGCGCTGGACGCGCGCCTGAAGGACCTGGGCGTGGGCCAGTCGGGCTGGCTGACGATCGCGATCCTCGCCAAGTCAAAGACTGAACTATCGCAGCGCGCCCTTGCCGACCAGCTGGGCGTGGAAGGCCCGTCCGTGGTTGCCATGCTCGACCGGCTCGAAGCCGCCGGGCTGGTGCTGCGCGCGCCCTGCCCCACCGACCGGCGCGTCAAGCTGGTCCACCTGACCGATGCCGGCCGCGCCCTGTTCGCCAAGGTGCGCAAGCAGGCCGACGCCTTCCGCGCCTCGGTGCTGGACCAGGTGCCGCCAGCCGAACTGGCCGCCGCCACCGCCCTGCTCGAATCGCTGCGCGAACGCATCGAGGAGATGCTGTGAGCGCTGCCGCCGCCACCGCGGCGCCGGGAGCCCCGCCGATCAACCGCACCATGATCACGATCTCGATCATGCTCGCGACCGTGATCCAGGCGCTCGACGGCACCATCGCCAACGTCGCGCTGCCGCACATGCAGGGCAGCCTGTCGGCATCAACGGACCAGATCACGTGGGTGCTGACCTCGTTCATCGTGGCCGCCGCCATCGCCACCCCGCTCAACGGCTGGCTGGTGGACCGCTATGGCCTGAAGAACGTGTTCCTGGCCTCGGTGGCCGGCTTCACCGCGGCTTCGGTGCTGTGCGGGATCTCGGCCACGCTCACCGAAATCGTCATCGCGCGCATGCTGCAGGGCGTGTTCGGCGCGGCCCTGGTGCCGCTGTCGCAGGCGGTCCTGCTCGACATTAACCCGCGCGAAAAGCATGGCTCGGCCATGGCGGTATGGGGCATGGGCGTGATGATCGGCCCGATCCTGGGACCGACGCTGGGCGGCTGGCTGACCGACCAGTACAACTGGCGCTGGGTGTTCTTCATCAACGTGCCGATCGGCGCGATCGCCTTCTACGGCATCTGGCGCTATATCCACGCCACGCCGGCAGCGCGGCGCGTGAAGTTCGACACCTTCGGCTTCGTCACGCTGTCGGTGGCGATCGGCGCGCTGCAGATGCTGCTCGACCGCGGCGAGCAGAACGACTGGTTCGGCTCCACCGAAACCTGGGTCGAGGCGATTCTGCTGGCGCTGAGCGCCGCCTACTTCATCGCCCACACCGCCACGCGCCCGGCCGGGCAGTCGTTCATCGACTACCGGCTGCTGCTCAATTCGAACTACGTTACCGGCCTGCTGTTGATCTTCATCGTCGGCATGGTGCTGTTCGCCACCCGCGCGCTGATGCCGACCATGCTGCAGGGCCTGATGGGCTACCCGGCCATGCTGGCGGGCCTGGTGACGGCGCCATCGGGCCTGGGCACGATGCTGTCGATGCTCGTGGTGGGCAAGCTCACCGGCCGCGTGGACTTTCGCCTGCTGCTGGGCGTGGGCTTTGCGGTGACCGGCTTCTCGCTGTGGCAGATGACCCAGTACACGCTGGTGCTCTCGCAAAGCGACATCGTGTGGCCGGGCGTGATCCAGGGGATCGGCATGGGTCTGGTGTTCGTGCCGCTGTCGGCCGCCACCTTCGCTACGCTGTCGCCGCAGATGCGCGCGGAAGGCACGGCGCTCTACAGCCTGATCCGCAACATCGGCAGCTCGATCGGCATCGCGCTGGTGCAGACCCTGTTGGTGCGCAACACGCAGATCGCCCACAGTTCGCTGGTCGAGCACGTCACCATCGCCAACCCGGAACTGGGCAACCCGGCCGCCGCGCTGGCCGGCTCCGGCGCCGCCGCGCTCAATGCCGAGATCTCGCGCCAGGCATCGATGATCGCCTACGTGGACGACTACTGGCTGATGATGATCCTGACCGCAGCCGTGATCCCGATGCTGCTCCTGATCCGCCCACCCAAGCGCAGCGCCGCGCCTGCCCAGGTGGACCACGCCGCCCTCGAATAACCATGAAAGCCAAAAAAACAGTGCGACATTTACGACTCACGAAAGCGGCGGGCGCGGTGCTGGCGCTTGCCCTGGCCGGCTGCGTTCACGTCCCGGCCGACACCAGCGCCGCCACGGCGCCCGACTTCGCGCGGGCGCAGCACGAAGCGGCGCTCAAGCTGGCGCGCGACGCGTGGCCGGCGCAGCAATGGTGGAAGGAATACGGCGACGCGCAGCTGGACGACCTGGTGGCGCGCGCGCTCACCAACAGCCCGTCGATCGCGGTGGCGCAGGCACGCGTGGCCACCGCGCGCGCCGCGCTGCGCGCCGAGGAAGCGGCCGGCGGCGCGCAGGTGGGCCTGAATGCCGGCCTGAACCGCCAGCGCTACTCGGCCACAGGCCTGTTCCCCGAGCCGATCGGCGGCAACTGGTTCAACGATTCGACGGTGCAGGTCAAGGCCAGCTACGACTTCGACTGGTGGGGCCGGCACCGCGCGCTGGTGGCCGCCGCGCTGGGCGAAACCAGCGCACGCCAGGCAGAAGCCGCGCAGGCGGCGCAGACGCTGTCGGCGGCGGTGGCGCAAAGCTACTTCCGCCTGCAGATGCTGTGGGCGCGCGAGCGCAACGTGGCCGCGCAGCAGGCGGTCCAGCGCGACGTGCTGTCCGGGCGCCAGCAGCGCCTCAAGCAGGGCCTGGTCAACATCGACACCGTGCAAGGCGCCGAACAGGACCTGGCCAGCCTGAACCAGCAGGCGCAGTATTTCGCCACCCAGGCCGCGCGCGAACGCGAGGCGCTGCGCGCCTTGATCGGCGCGGACAGCGATGGCTTGCCCGGGCTGTCGTTCCGGCCGCCGCAAGAGGTGCAGGCCGCGCTGCCGGCGCGGCTGGGCATCGAGCTGCTGGCGCGCCGGCCCGACCTGCAGGCCGCGCGCTGGCGTGTGGAGGCTGCGCTGGGCCGCACGCGCGCCGCCGAAGCCGCGTTCTACCCGGACCTGAACCTGATGGCCGCGGCCGGCCTGAACTCGGTCTCGCTGTCGCGCCTGCTGCAGTACGGCAGCCGCACCATGCTGGCCGGCGCGGCGCTGAACCTGCCGATCTTTGACGCCGGCCGTCTCGAAGCCGGCCTGGGCGAAGCGCGCGCCCAGCGCGACGAGCTGCTGGCCGATTACAACCAGTCGGTACTGGTCGCCGTGCGCGACGTGGCCGAAGAAGCGGCCACGCTTGCCGGCATCGCCCAGCAGCGCCGCGCCTACCAGGAAGCGGTGGACAAGGCCGCCAGCCTGGAAGCGAACGCGCGCGTGCGCCTGAAAGCGGGCCTGGCCGAAAGCGCCGCAGTGCTGCAGGCGCAACTGGCCACGCTGCGCCTGCGCGACGCCGGCCTGCAGCTGCGCGACGCCGAACTGCAGTCGCAGGTCGCCCTCGTCAAGGCACTGGGCGGCGGCTACCGCGCCGCACCGATCCAGACCGCCGCCAACAACCAACAAGACAACCACGCCATCGCCAAATGAGTAACGAAACCATCGCCCCCCATGAAAAGAAGCGCCGCGCGTTCCTGCTGGCGATCACCGCCCTGTTCATCCTTGGCGGCCTGGCTTACGCCGCCTGGTACGTGCTGGTGCTGTCCAAGCGCGTCGAAACCGACAACGCCTACGTCGGTGGCAACCTGGTCAACGTGAGCTCGCAGGTGACCGGCAGCGTGGTCGAGATCCGCGTGGACGAGACCCAGCTGGTGCAGGCCGGCACCGAGATCATCAAGCTCGACCCGTCCGATGCGCAGGTAGCGCTGGCGCAGGCCGAGGCCCGTCTGGGCACCGTGGTGCGCCAGGAACGCGAGCGCTACACCACCGTGCAGCAGCTCGAAGCGGCGGTCGAGCAGCGCAGGGTCGCGCTCAAGACCGCGCAGGAAGACCTGGCGCGCCGCCTGCCGCTGGCCGCAAGCCAGATCGTGTCTGGCGAGGACGTGGCGCACGCGCGCCGCAACGTGGAAGAGGCGCGCGCCGCGCTCGACGTGGCGCAGAAGCAGGCCGCGGCCGCGCGCGTGACCGTGGCTGGCGTGGCGCCGCAACAGCACCCCAACGTGCTGGCCGCAAAGGCCGACTACCTGTCCGCCTGGCTGGCCGCGCGCCGCAACGCCATCGTCGCGCCGGTGACCGGGTACGTCTCCAAGCGCAGCGTGCAGGTAGGCAGCCGCATTGCGCCGGGCACGCCGCTGTTGACGATCGTGCCGCTGAACGACCTGTGGGTGGATGCCAATTTCAAGGAGTCCGAGCTGCGCGACATCCGCGTCGGCCAGCCGGCCACGATCGAGGCGGACATGTACGGCAGCGATATCAAGTTCCACGGCAAGGTGGTGGGCCTGTCGGCCGGCACCGGCAGCGCGTTCTCGCTGCTGCCGGCGCAGAACGCCACCGGCAACTGGATCAAGGTGGTGCAGCGCCTGCCGGTGCGCATCTCGCTCGACCCCAAGGAGCTGGCGGCGCACCCGCTGCGCGTGGGCCTGTCGGCCACGGTCGACATCGACATCAGCAACAAGCAGGGCAGCGCGCTTGGCACCGTGGCCCAGCCCACGGCGCGTTACGAGACCAGCGTGCTGACCCAGCCGCTGCAGGAAGCCCAGGCCGCCACCGACGCGATCGTCGCCAGGAACCTGGCCAAGTGACCCTGCTCTTTCCGCGCTACGCGGATGCGATACGCGCCGTGGACCTGCAACAGGTCGCGGCGCCGTTGCTGATCCCGGACAGCTTCCTGATCAGGAGCGAAGGCAGGCTGTCCACGTACTACATCCCGTTCGAATCGATCAACACGGCGGCGAAAGTGGTCGTGGTCGGCATCACGCCCGGCTTCAACCAGTGGAAGAACGCGGTGGCCGAGGCTCAGCGCCAGCTGGCGCGCGGCGCGGCACAGGACGAGGTGCTGCGGGCGGCGCGCGTGGCCGGCGCCTTCAGCGGCGCGATCCGGCCGAACCTGGTGGCGCTGCTCGATTCGATCGGCGTTGCGCGCTGGCTCGGCATCGACAGCTGCGCCTCGCTGTTCGGCGCGCATGCGGACCTGGTGCAGGTGACCTCGGCGCTGCGCCACGCCGTTTTCGTCAACGGGAAGAACTACAGCGGCACGCCGGCCATGACGCGCACGCCGTTCCTGCAGCAGCAGGTGCTGGAATGGTTTGGGGCGGAAGCGGCGCAACTGCCCGGCGCGCTGTTCATCCCGATGGGCGCTGCCGTCAGCGACGCGCTCGACTGGCTGGCCGCGCGCGGCGTGATCGACCCGGCGCGCATCCTGCACGGCCTGCCCCACCCGTCCGGCGCCAACGCGGAGCGGGTGGCCTACTTCCTGGGCCGCAAGGACAAGGCCACGCTGTCGGCCAACACCAACGGCGACCAGATCGACGCCACCCGCGCCGCGCTCACCGCGCAGGTTGCCGCCATGATCGCCGCGCGCGGTTAAGCCGCGGGAGCCGGCCCCACTTCGAGCTGGAAGCCAGTCACGCCATCGAGCCCGCCGCGCACGCGGTCGCCGGGCGACAGCGGCCCAACGCCAGACGGGGTGCCCGTGAAAATCAGGTCGCCCGGCATGAGCGTGACGTAGCGTGACAGGTGCGCGATCACGTCCGCCACCGGCCAGATCATCTCGTCCAGGTTGCCGTCCTGCTTGACCGTGCCATTCACCTCCAGCCAGATGCGCGCGCCCGACGGATGGCCCACCTGCGCCACCGGATGCAGTTCGCTGCACGGCGCCGACGCGTCGAAGCCCTTGGCCACGTCCCACGGCCGGCTCATCTCTTTGGCGACGGCCTGCAGGTCGCGCCGGGTCAGGTCGATGCCCACGCCATAGCCCCACACCAGCGACAGCGCGTCCGCCGCCGCCACGTTGGCGCCACCCTTGCCCAGCGCGACCACCATCTCGATCTCGTGATGCATGTCGCGCGTGGCCGGCGGATACGGCAGCGTGCCGGCCGCGGGCACCACCGCGTCGGCCGGCTTGGTGAAGAAGAATGGCGGCTCGCGGTCCGGATCGTTGCCCATCTCGCGCGCGTGGGCCGCGTAGTTGCGCCCGACGCAGAACACGCGCCGCAGCGGGAAGCGCTCGGACGATCCGGCAATCGCGAGCGACGGGATGGCGGGAGGGGTGATGGCGAACGTGGTCATGCTTCTCCTTCTGGAAAGAAACTCTTGGACTGCCAGGCGGCAATCAATTAAGGATACCGGCGGCCACCGGGCAATGCAAACGCACGCTTGCTGACGGGCGTCGAACGGCCCTGCCCGGCGCGCGCTTAGTATTGACGGGAGCACACGGATTTTGCCAGGAGCAACATGGGTCGCGCGGAATGGCTGAAGCAGCGGTACTACCGGTGGCGCAAATACGTCCCCGCGCGCCTGCTCTACCATGCCGATTACTTTCGCATCCTGCAGCTGTCCGGCGCGCCGCCACACCTGCTGGATGCAGTCATCGACGAACGGCTGCGCCACGTGCTGCAGGCAGCGGTGCGCCATGTCCCCTTCTATCGCCGCAGCATGCGCTTGTCCGCAGCCGAACTGGCGCACGAACCCGCGCGCGAGCTGCTGGCGCGCTTCCCGTTGATCGACAAGCGCACCGTGATGGCGCAGCAGCGCGATTTCCTCGACGAGCGCTTCCACCCGCGCTGGCTGATCTACACCACCAGCAGCGGCTCGACCGGCGAAGGCATCGGCATGTGGCGCACCAAACGGCTGGCGGACATCGAAAAGGCGTTCTTCGCGCAGGCCTGGTCGCGCTTTGGCTTCAGCTTCGACAAGGCAAGGTACCTGCGCATCGGCGCGGACGCCGTGCGGCCCGGGCATGAAGCGCCGACGCGGGTGTGGGGCAACCGGCTGCTGCTGTCGCCCTACCACCTGACAGATGAGCACAAGTCGGCAATCCGCGACGCGCTCAACCGCTTCCGGCCACGCTTCGTGCACGCTTACCCCAGCACCGTGGCCGCGCTGGCGCACATGCTCGCGCCCGGTGAGCTCGACTTTGAAGTGGGCGCGGTGCTGCTTGGCTCCGAGCCGGTGAAGGCCGGGCAGCTGGGCGCGATCGAAAAGCTGTTCGGCTGCCCGATCTCCATCAGCTACGGCCTGACCGAGCGCACCAACCTCGCGTTCGCCGAAGGTTCGGGCGGCGTGTGCAGCGCCTATCGCTTCAACCGCCTGTATGCGGTCAACGAGAACCGGGTGAACGCGCACGGCGCCGAGATCGTCGGCACCTCGCTATGGAACGACGTGATGCCGCTGATTCGCTACCGCACCGGGGACTACGGCACGATCGGTGCCGACGGCGCCTGCCAGGCGATCGATGGCCGCGAACAGGACTTCCTGATCGACCGGAACGGCCGCCGCATCCCCGGCCTGACCGTGATCATCGACCCCGACACGTGGGACTTCGTGCGTACCTGGCAGATCTGGCAGAGGCGGCCGGGCGCGATCACGATCGCACTGGTGCCCCGCAGCGGCACGCTGACACCCGCGCAGCGGCAGCTGGTGCTGGCACGGCAGCGCGAACGCTGGGGCGAGTCCTTCGACATCTCGGTGCAGGCGGTGCCGGAGGTGCTGCCCGCCCCGGGCGGCAAGCACCGCTTCGTGATCTCCAGCGTGGCACCGTCACGGCCGGCATCGGCGGCCACATCCAGGCCGCAAATGCATTAGACTGGCGCGCATCGCCAACCACAACGCGGCATCATGGAGCTGGACCCGATCGACACCATCGAACAAGCCAACGAAGCAGCCAGGGAAAAGAGCTCGCGCCTGAACATGGCCGTGGCAGTGACCGTCGCGCTGCTGTCGACCTTCATGGGCATCTGCAAGGTCAAGGACGACAACATCGTGCAGGCCATGCAGCAGGCGCAGGCCAACAAGCTCGATCACTGGGCGTTCTACCAGGCGCGCAACGTTCGCGAGGAAGTCGCCAAAGGCACGCTCCTGCAGCTGCAACTGGCCGCGACCGCGGCGCCAGCCGCCACCCGGAGCGACTATGCGCAGGCGGTTGCGCGCTACCAGCAGCTGGTGACCGAGCAGGAGAAGAAAAAAGAGGAATTGCGCGCCCGGGCCGAGCAGGACCAGAAGGAATACGACGCGCAGAACTTCCGCGACGACCAGTTCGACCTGTCCGACGCCTTCCTCGCGATTACGGTGGCGCTGCTGGCGGTGACCTCGCTCACGGGCCAGCGCTGGCTGTTCGGGGTCGCCATGATACCGGCCGCCTTCGGCATCCTGATGGGATGCGCGGGCCTGTTCGGCTGGCCGATCCATCCCTCCTGGCTCACCGCCCTGCTCTCATGACCATGAAAACCCGCTGCGTGCTCGTGGCGCTGGCCACGCTTGGCGCCACCGCCCACGCCCAGAACTTAGCGCCCGTCACGCCCTACCGGCCCTCGGTCTCGACGCCAGCGCAGCTGCCCGCGCTGGGGCAGCTCGAATTCGAATTCGGCGTGCTTGCCGCGCGTGGCGGCCAGCCGCTGCGGGACAGCCTGCCCTACACCTTCAAGCTCGCCTTCGACAAAGACTGGGGCGTGCTGCTTGGCGGCGAAGCGGTGGTGCGCACGCGCGACGGCGGGGCCACGGCCACAGGCATCGGCGATACCTCGCTGGTGCTCAAGCGCGCCTTCATCGTGAATGACACCACCGCCTTCGGGCTCGAGCTGGGCGTGAAAGCGCCGACCGCCAGCAGCGCCATCGGCAGCGGCAAGGCCGACTGGACGATCAACACGATCTACAGCCGCGATTTCGGCGACCTGCACATGGACGCCAACCTGAACGCGACCCGGCTGGGCGCACCCGATCCGGGCGCGGCGCGCATGCAAACCGGCGCCTCGGCCTCGTTCTCGGTGCCGCTCGACGAACGCTGGTCTGCCACCTGGGAGCTATCGGGCCTCTACAACGCGGGCGCGCCTGCCACCGCGCAGATGCTGGCTGCGCTGGGTTACATGCCCGACAAGCGGCTTGCGCTGGACATTGGCTTTACCCGCGGGCTCACCCCTGGCACGGCGCATTGGTCGCTGTTCACCGGGATGGTGGTCCCGCTGGCCAACCTGCGCTGAAACGCTATTTGGGAAAGCCGACCGACTGCGCCAGCATCACGCGCTGCGACGGCCCGAGCCCAAGCGCCTTGGCCAGCGCCGGCCGGTCGATCGATCCGCGCACCACCACCGCCAGGCCTTCGGACGCGCAGAACAGGTACACGTTCTCGCTGATGTGGCCCGCGTCGGCGATGGCGTAGAAGCGCCGGTTCTCGTCGCTGTCGCGCCCCAGCTTGTCCATGTCTGCCACGTACACCAGGTTGAGGGGCGCTTCACCGGCGAACGGCTGTGTGCCGGTGAGCGGACGCAGGTCGCCGGCATGGACGGGCACCAGTTTGTTGGCTGCGGGGTCGTAGCGGTAGCTGGCGCCTGGCAGCACCACGTAGATGCTGATCTCCTGCGCGTTGTGCGCCGATGGCGCCGTGCGCCCGCCGGTATCGGGGCGGTTGATGCCGAAGGCCGCCCACAGCAGGTTGGAGAGCTGCTGTGGCTCTACGGGCTTGTGCGCGAACTCGCGCGTGCTGTGGCGGCGGCGCAGCGCCTGCATCAGCGGCGTGCCGCCCTCCGTTTGCGGGGCGGGCAGGACGATTGCGGGAAGCACCCGATCCTGCGGCTCGCCGGCGGTTTGCCCGGCAGTGAGAAGGCCGGGCACGAGCAGGCCGGCCTTCAGGCTGCGTCCAAGGGACGAATTCATCGCTTGTACCTTCCTTTCCTGCCCTTCTGACCGCGGCCGGACAAGCCGGTTCCGCGGCCCGCGATCAGCTCGCGCGCGGACGGCGCTTGCCAAAGAAGGTCGCGGGATCGAACAGCGACACGTCGAACGCGTCGAGCGTGTTCTTGAACAGCAGGCCCAGCTCGGTGTCACCCTCCAGCGCCAGGCGGCGGCTGAAGAACAGCGTGTCCGGGTCTTCCTCGCGGCGCGCCAGGCGCAGCAGGTCGTGCGCGCAGGCGCCGATGGTCAGGTCGGGGGTACCAACGGTCTTGGACGGCACGAAGGCCGTGCCCTGCCACTTGAAGTCGAACACGATGCGCGCGTCGGAAACGCGCAGGCGCAGCGTGCGGCCGGCCAGCGCCTCGCGCACGTCGGCGGGCAGCTGCGGCGCCAGCACCAGGTTCAGGCCGCGCGTGAACAGCCACGAGCCGGGGTACGCGGGCAGGCGCGCGAACAGGCCGGCAATCGGCGCCGGCATGGTGTAGGTTTGCGTGGTGGTCTGCATATGCATCCTTTCGTCGGTCATTCCTGGCCGGGGTCGCCGTACCAGTAGCCATTGCAGGGCCGTCCCGGCATCAGCGGCTCCAGCTGTTGTTGGGCGCTCTCGCCATCGAGCTCGCCGCGTCGCACCTGGTCGAAGATCCGGATCACCTCTCCGGTGTCGGTGGACTGCGGGCTAATGCGCAGCACGTCCACGCCCAGCTCGCGCATCTCGTCCACCTGGCCCACCAGGCAGTTCACCGAAGCGGACTGGGTCTGGGTGCCGTTCAGGACCAGGAAGGGCTCGCCCTCGCGGGTGGACAGCAGCATGCCGTCCGGGTGCTGCAGGCAGCTGAACTGGCAGTCGTCCTTGGGCAGGTTGCGGTTGCGCGCGGTGAAGCAGCGTGCGGAAAAAGCGAGCGGCATGCGGCCGTAGGCGAACACCTCGGTCTCGAGCAGCTCGGGCATGTCGCGGCGCAGCTCGGCCAGCTGCGTGCGGCCGATCTCGACCGGCATCACCCAGCGGCGCGCGCCCATCCCGGACATCAGCGACAGGGAGGCGCTGTTGTACAGGTTCAGGTGCGCCCCGGCGACGAAATCGCCGCGCCCGGCCACGCGGCGCACCGCGCCCATGTCATTGGCCTCGACGCGGTAGCGGCCATTGGCCGTGATCTTGCGCTGCGTGGACAGCTCGGCGTTGGACTCGATCAGCACCTGGGTGGACATCACCACTTCCTTGCCGCGTTCAGCCAGCATCTCGGCTACATCTTCCCAGTCCGACAGGCGCAGCTCGTGGCGGCGCGAGCAGACGGTCTCGCCGATATACACGATGTCGGCCGGGGTGTCGGCGATCATCTGGTAAAACTCGAAGACGGTCTCGCGCGGCCAGTACGTCAGGATCGGGCCGACCGACAGCTTCAGGGGTCTCTGGTTTACTTCTGCCATGTTACTTCCACTTCCGATGATATGCGCCCAGCGTGTGCTGCTGGCCTTCCGCGACCGCGTTCAACGCGGCCATCCACGACGGCTTGACCGAATAGCGGCCCGCCGGGTCGCTGGCGGCGTCGATCGCGTCGCGCCACACGCGCGTAACCTGCGCCACGTAGGCCGGGCTGCGCTGGCGGCCCTCGATCTTCACCGCGCGCACGCCCATCTGGATCATCTGCGGCAGCACCTCGATGGTGTTCAGGCTGGTGGGCTCTTCCATCGCGTAGTATTCCTCGCCGCCGACCTCGAAGCGGCCCTTGCACAGGGTCGGGTAGCTGGCGTTCTCGCCCTCGGCATAGCGGTCGATCAGCACGCCGTTCAGGCGCGCCTCCAGGCCCTTGGGACCTTCGAACCAGCGCACCGCCTTGGCTGGCGAGCACACGCCGTGGGTGTTGGGCGACTCGCCGGTGCAGTACGACGACAGCGAGCAGCGGCCTTCCACCATCACGCACAGGCTGCCGAAGCCGAACACCTCGATCTCGACCGGCGTGTTGCCGATCAGCTGCTCGACCTGCGCCAGCGACAGCACGCGCGGCAGCACGGCGCGCGCGATGTTAAAGCGCTCGTGGTAGAAGTTGATCGCGTCGTGGTTGGTCGCCGAGGCCTGGACCGACAAGTGCAGGCGCAGCTGCGGATGGCGCTCGGTGGCGTAGGCCATCAGGGCCGGGTCGGCCATGATGATCGCGTCGATGCCGGCGCCGGCGGCCCTGTCCACCGCCGCCTGCCACAGCTTCATGCTGTCAGCCTGCGGGTAGGTGTTCAGGGCCAGCAGCACTTTGCGGCCGGCGTCGTGGGCATAACGAATGCCCTGCTCGATCGCCTTGTCGTCAAAATTCAGGCCGGCGAAATTGCGCGCGTTGGTCGCATCGCGAAAGCCGAGGTAGACACAGTCGGCGCCGTTGTCGATGGCGCCTTTCAGGGCAGGCAGGCTGCCTGCGGGACAAACAAGTTCGAGGGGCTTGGCGGCGCGAGGCGGCGCGGCCATTGGTGCTGAGGCGTTCATGATGCGTTTGGACCGGGAGTTCAGACCCGAAACTATACGAACGCCAGCCCGCCGGCTTCCTTAAACAAAATTAAGAAAAAAAACCCCATCCGGCGAGCTGCACCCCGGCCCGGCCGGTAATTGAAAGTTTATTGATCTGCATCAACCGGGTGATCAACGAGCGCGGCGATATCGCGCAGCGAGGCTGCCACGGACGCGCCCTCTGCGCCGCGCAGCATCTCGTCCATCCTTGCCGCGGCGCGCATCACGAAAGCCATGCGCTGGCTCACGTCGTACAGGTGCGCGTTGGCCAGCGGCGAAAACAGGATGCTGTCGGGGCCGAGCGCGTGGCAGGACGCGTCCAGCGACACGCCCACCTCTTCGAAGTCTGCCGACTGCTGCCCTGCCACGGTGCCGATCTGGTTGCTGTCCAGCGCAAGCCGCATCTTGGGGTCGTTGTACATCACCGTTTGCAGCACGTTGACTTGCTCGTGCCAGGCCAGCTTCGCCACGCTCTCGTGCAGCTGCCCGGCCTCGATGAGCTCAAAGCCCTCCATGATCTCGCGGAAGGGCTTGCCGAACGGGAGCAGCTGGCTTGCCACCGGCCAGTGCACGCGGTCGGCGATCAGGTGGCGCACGCCGATAGCCTTGCGCATGGCGTCGATGCCGTTGCGGATGTAGAAGCGGTGCAGCGGGTAGGCGTCCAGGAACACCGTGAGGTTGCCCAACGAGAGCTGGCCGCGCATGAAGCCCGCACCGGTGCCGACCAGGGCCGGGATCATGACCTTGTACAGCCATTCGAAGCTGTCTGCGGTGTGCGCGGCGCGGATGTCGTCGCCCAGCCGCTGCATGGTGTCGGCGGCGTTTTGCAGGCCGCAGCCGACCTGCTTGGACGCGAAAGCCGCCAGGCCGGCCCACTGGAAGCGATGATCGGCCAGCCACAGGGAGGCGTAGGCGGCGCTGATGCGGCGGTTGCGCAGTGCACGGTCCTCGATCAGCTTGCCGGCGGGGGCGATCCATGCTTCGGCGGCGCGCTGGCATGCCAGCCATTCGTCGAGCGCCTGGTCGAGCTGGGCCGCTGGCTGGGTAATTGAATCGTCCGGCATGCACGCCTCCGTTGGTCGAATGAACCACGAATTGACTGTAACGAGCGATGCGGGGCGGAGCGTTGAGGGCTGACAAAGGGGATGAGTCCGCCTCTCCTCGGCAACTGTCATTGATCTTGCGTTTCGCCAAAATTTGCTGGCTCATGAAAAGCAACAATAGCCCACCACATGTAGCTAGGAGAAGTCCATGGCAACAGACGCATATCTGCAGATTGACGGAATCAAGGGCGAATCGGCCGACGCCGCGCATCAGGGCTGGATTGAAATCACCCGGCTCCATTGGGGCGTGGTGCAGCCACGTAGCGCCACTACGTCGACGGCGGGTGGTCACACTGCAGAGCGCTGCGAACACCGGATCTTGTCGCTCTCCAAGGTCGCCGACCTTGCGTCTCCGATCCTGATGCAGACGTGCTCGATGGGCAGGACCATACCGAAAGTAAAGCTCGAGTTGATGCGGGCCGATGGCGACGGCGCGCGCGTGAAGTATTACGAGGTTGAGATGACCAACGTGATTATCTCGAACATCGACCAGATCCTCGGTGACGGCGGCCTGCTGCACGACGAGATCGGGCTCCGATATGCCAAGGTCGTCTGGCGATACACGCAGCAGAAGATTGGCGGTGGCGCGGGCGGCAACACGGCCGGCGGATGGGATCTCTCCAACAACCGATGCACGATCTGAGGAGCAGCCATGCCCAGCGAAGTGCCGATCCAACCGCACGACAAGCGCGGCTACTTCATGCTGCCGCAGGCCCCGGAGGAAGCCGGGTACTACGTGTACGGGAACGTGGGCGGCGTATCGGGCACAGGCCACTTGGCGCAGTACGCGCATCCATTCCTGCTGTCACTGATCTTCGAAATCGAGCGCGAGTGGCAGGCCATGGACGACCGAAAGTTCGGCATTGGAAACATCAGCCTGGCCGATGGGCGCAAATATGAGCACGCAACACATCAGCTTGGCATCGAGATGGACATCCGCCCGGTGCGAAAGGACATGATGACGGGGCAGGCGGCACACTGTTCCCGGTTTGACAAGGTCTATGACCGCGACGCAACGATCAAGCTGCTTCGCCTGTTTGTGCAACACCCGATGGTCAGCAAGGTTTTCTTCAACGACGGCAAGGTGCAACACGCCTTAGGCGGGCAGGTGCGGTCAATGATCGGCCACGACGATCATATTCACATCGAAATCTGGAAGTGGAGCTTATGGGTTTGAACGTGCGAATTCTGTGCTGGGTCTGCGTGTCGGCAGCCCTTCCCCTCGTCGTCGTTGCGGGCGAGAAAAAAGACGAGGGCCGCTACCTTGCGACGCCACTCAAGGGCGATTATTACCTGTATGGCGGCACCCTCGCGGAGATGACTCCGCCGACTCAGAAGGATCAGAAGGTTGCGTTTATGTTCAAAGGGCAGCTGGCGCAGGATTTGTTCAACCGGATCGGACCGGACGTGAGGAAAGCCGACGCATGCAGTTCCGCCCGTGACTACCGTGAACGGCGCCGAGGCGACCTTCATTGCGTGTTTACCAAGGACGACGGGTTCTCCTGCTATCTCGGCCTGAACGTACCGACGGGCAAAAGTGCGAACGGGTCCATTTGCTAGGGCATGAGCTACAGGCGAACGGTAGCTGCTGTAGCCCTGTTTCTAATAAGCTCGGCAGCCTCCGGTGTCGAAAGCGACAAGCCGCCGCGGTTTTTGACCGTGCCGGTGCTGGGACTGCGCTTACCGCTAGATAAGATCAACGTAGAGGCGTTTCCCGAAGACTTGCGCATAACGTGCCGGCAGCTTAACGATGAGTACGTTACAAGCCGTGTGTGGATTTTTGGGCAGGCGCGGGATGCCGCGAGCACCTATTACGTTTTGACAGGCTACTTCAAGCGCTTGAACAAGGCGCCTGGCCAAAGGCTTTATGAGTACTGGGATAATGGGGCTGTATATACCGTGACAGGCCGAAAATGCGGCGGCGACGATGCGCGCGAGACGTTCGAAGTGTACGATCCCAACGCCGCCAACGACGGCAACGTGCCCGATCCAATTCTCCGCGAGTTAGCCCGTGATCTTGCCGCCCGAACGGTTCGTGCCTTCGGCGGCCCTGACCGGCTGCGCGCTGAAATCACGAGCCAGCGCATCGACTTCAACTCACTTCCTGTGGAGTTGCAAGAAGCCTTTAGCCCATTCTTCGGCAAGTGAGGGACCAGCAAGTGCGGAGATGAGCACAGTTGCTATCTCGGCCTGTGGGAAAACGCCAACGGGGTCAGATCCGGCATTGTGACAAAATCGAACTCCCGGCGCACGCAGCGATGACCGCGCGAAGGCGAGCGTCAAGCTGGCCGAGGTCACTCGTGTACAGAGGGAGTCAACTACATACTCGGCGGCGGAGATGACCCAAATTAAGTTCAAACCTGTCATGTTGCCGGATCTGACCCCGCGGTCGCACCTTCACGGAGGACGACGAGTTCTCCTGTTATTTCGGGCTGAACGTGCCGACCGGCAAAAGTACTAACGGGGCGACCTGCTAGGACATGGCTGCAGACAAACGTCGCTGAAGAGTACCTTGCAGCTTGGCAGCAAGGGCTCGCCCACACCATCGAAACTACGCCTGCCTGAAAGGCGGCGAAATCTCGCAGCAGGTCGCTTAGAGCTTCTCGACCTCTTTAGAAATGCGCCATAGGATCGCCTACCCCGCTGTTTTACCCTAGCGGGGAATGCGTACAGAAAACGCACGCACTCGTTGAAAGTCCAACAACAACAATAGAAATCGACCTTTAACCCCCTTTTTGAATTCGTCCGATAGACGAACCCCTGGGGGGTACTTTGGCAGGGACAAGAAAAATGGACTAGCTGGCCGTTCCTATGCGTGCCGTTGTCCAGCCGCCCGCCGCGTGTAGTCAACAAGCTGTCAGAATGGAAAGCCATTGAAATCCAGTTTTTTCATATGGCAAAGTGAATAGACCAGCACGGGTTCTTGCCATTTAACCAATCAACGACGTACACTTACTTTCTAGGACCGCACTAGCCAAGAGTCGCCTTCAGCCAACAATTTCCATCAACACGAGAATCCGACATAAAAGTGGATACGAACGAACTAAAGATGTTTCTGAACGAAGTGCGCCCTCTACTGATCGATGCGGTCTGCAAAGGGGTGCAAGAACATGTCGCGTCTTTGCGGGCTAGGGGAATCGACTTCTACGGGTATGCACTGTTACCAGGTGAGTTTGCCAATTTGCAGAATATTGTTGCTGTATCGAACGGTCCTGCTGACGTCGCAGTCTCAACCGACGATAGTCAATATTCATACTACCGTTTCTCCGTAGACGGATGGAAACATTGGTATTCTGATGGATTTGCTGCCGCTAACAATGTGCTGCTGGACGCAAATCGACGCTTCGCTGCAGCGCATACCAGTGTCAGCTTTTTGATGGACGACGTTCAAGCTGCATATGCTAATGGTCTGCTTGACTCGATCCTCTGTGGTTTTGATCAGGCCAAACAGCTTGGCACGTTCGATGGGACTAACCCTTTCCTAGCGATCTGGATTTCTGATTCAAGCTCCGAAATTATCGCCGAGTCTGTTCAACGCCTTAATCAGCCAAACGTGATCGCCGATTTCATGGCTGAATTTGGTTGAGATTGTGGGTCGATAGGCGACCGGCGAAACGTAACCGCGAAGGTCTGCTTCGGGTTGAAACGGACCGCCGCAAGAAACTTTGCTGCGTGTCTCTATGCTTTTTTCAGAGCCGTCCTATGCACTTGCCTGCGCTTCGCGGACGCGCTGGGCCAGTCGGGCAAGGGTAGACCGTGAACAGCCTGTAGCGGCGATTACGTGGTTCCAGCTATCGCCCCTGCGTAGCATGGTCATGATCGCTTCGTTGCGTTCTACGTCTTCCTTACGGCCCTTGTAGCCCCCTTCCGCTTTCAGCTTCTCGATGCCCTGCTGTTGACGCCTGCGACGATCCGTATAGTCCTTGCGTGCGATAGCGGCCAGCATATCCAGCATCATCCCGTTCAGAGCGTCCATCATGCGTGCCGTCATTTCATCCGTGGCGCTGGTCATCATCCATGACGTAGGCAAGTCCAGTGCGACGACACGGACCTTGCGCGCCTGAAGTTCCCGTTTCAGGTTTTCCCAATCCTCGGCATCCAAACGCGACAAGCGGTCTACCTGCTCGATCAGCAGCACGTCGCCTGCGTGGCAGTCAGATAGCAAACGGAACAGTTCAGGACGGCGCAGGCTTGCCCCTGATTCGTTCTCGACGTAATACGCTGCGATACGTAGGCCGCGTTCGGATGCGAAGACATCAAGATCGGCCTTGGCGCGGCTGGCGTCTTGTTCTGCTGTAGATGCGCGCAGGTAAGCACGGACAAACATCGTTGGAACCCTTCAGTGCGATTTGGATGGTTCGCATTATGCCAGTTCGATTAGGGTTTGCAAACATGAATTATCGAACCATAACCGGACTATAGTTCCTTGGTTCGCTTGGGGTATACCTTTTGGGAACTTACTCAGCAGCGCCTTAAAAGCATAGAACTTACCCAGTGATAATTTGTTATCTTTCGAACATTCCCTTATGCTAATGTTCCACTACCCGGCGTTTGGCCGTTGAAACCATTCTCGAATTGACGGAGACCAGTTTGGAGCTACATGAGCGGCAGCCACGCGAGCAGGACGGCCGAGACTCGTTCGATCGGTATCGCGCTCAAACGCGTGCCGCCGCGATCGCCGCACTTGCGATCTTAGAGGGGAAAGAGATTGACCGAGTTTACTGTGACCTACATGATGACTTTGTTGTTCGCAAGTCATCGGGCGACGAAAAGCGGTATATCTTCACCCAAGTAAAGACTCGCGCCAAAGCCAACAAGAACTGGACCGCAAACGAACTTTTCGGTTTAAAGGTTGCACGAGGTAAGAAACTTCCCGAACAGGAGCCGGAAAAAATACGTGACAGCTTTGTTGGCAAACTGTTGCTGCATACCCTAACCTTTGACAGCTCATGCGAATCGGCCGTCTTCCAGACGAACATCAACTTGGACGACACCGTATTGGACATAGTTGAAGACATACAAGGCGGTGCTTTTACGAATCAATACTCGGTAGCACTGTTGAATGCTTTCAACGAGTGTTTCAAAGCAGACCTAGACAAGCGCCATCTAACTGATGCTGAGATCAAAAACTGCCTAACCAAGCTATGCTTCGAGCCTGATGTTCAGCACCTAAAGCTAAAGGACCATGGGTTTGGAATGATCGTCCGTGAAAAGATTCACTTCTACAGTGAAGTAGACCTCGGGCGTGGGGAAATAGACGAAATCCTGATGAAGCTTCTTGCGCTAGTCGAGAAAAAATCTAGCGGCCGCATCGAAGAGATCACTGCTGAGTCGATTGAGAAATTTGCAGGCATCGCGATTGGAGACTTGCTCGACATATTAAGCATCTCCAAGGATGCTTATCAGGCTCTCCTCGCGGCGGGAGACGACGAGGCGATAAAGTCTGTCTCGATTATTCAACGCGTACTACAGAAAGCTGGAGCGGATAAAAGCGAGATCGAATTTTGTTCAAGATGTAAAACCGATTGGGATATTTGGCTACGAAACAATCGCCACGTTATTCCAGAATTTGACTTGATTTCGATAGTATCTACGATCCGCCAGAACTTGGGCAGCAATGTTGGCATTGATGGAACGGTTAGGCTGTCAGAGCTAAGGCAGCAAATTCACTCCCTGATAACCACATTGAAGCATAACAACCTGTTATATGACTTGACACCTGAATTAATACTGGGAGCCTTTTTCTCATCTCTGGTAAAACAAAAATGATGAAATTTGATGAGTTCTTTGACAGGGTTGATCAATCCAAGCTGACCCTTCCCGCTAGGCCGGAAGTGCAAACTATGCATTTACTTGGCAATGAAGCGTTGTTTCAACTACCCTTAATTGCGCTAATTATCCTCCTAATGGCAAAGGATCGTCGAAAGCCAAAGATCGCAGAGATTGGTCAACTTGTCGGGGAAAGCATAGAAGCGAGTCTTATAGGCTTCAAAGGTTCCTCTCAACACTTGGGCTGGTCAGCAAACCTTCGGGTACGCACCGTAAAAGCCCTAAATTTTCTTGAACTAACAAATCTTGTCGAGATCCCAAATCGCAAGGCTCGCATCGCAATTACTGAGATGGGTAAGCGCGTCATTGGCAAAGCTCTTGAGAACGATGACGATCTCGCATACAACCTGGCAAAGATCGGGCTAGCCTACCGAAACATCTGTGTTTCAAGACAATTGGATCTCGAATTAACATGAAATTATTGAGCCTAAAGATTTACTCAAACGGTAGAAACGGGCTGGAGTCTGATGAACTGTTCTTTGGCGAACACATCACTCAGCTCTATGGGCCGAACGGTTGTGGGAAGACGCCGACTGTACAGTCTCTTGCCTTTTGCCTCGGTTACCCTGCTGATTTTCGTGAGGAAATCTACAGGCGCTGTTCAAAAGCCGCGTTGACCTTTTCTCTTAACAATGGCGTTTATGAGGTCTCGCGTGTTATCGCAAGTCGGGACGTAGCCATTACTGTGCGCAGCCCCTTAGGCGAGGTGTCAGATTTCTACTCGGAGGGCGATTATTCCGAGTTCATGTTTGAATTGCTCGGACTTCAGTATCCTAATCTCATCTCCACCGGCGATAAGCTCTCCAAACCATTTATCTCAACGTTTTTACCGCTCTTCTATCTCGACCAGGATGATGGATACCGCGACTTCTATAGCCCCAAGGGGAACCAGCGGTTTATCAAAGACCAATTCTCCGAAATGATGCGTCTGCTTTTCGATCAGCCGGTTAAGAACTCCTTTGATGCGAAGAAAGATCGAATTGACACGAAACAGGAACTGGCTCGACTTGACGAACTGGTCCAAAAGAGACAGTCTGATGTAGAGTTCGCACGCCGTAACCTCGACGAATCAGAGGAGTTACAGGAAATCAATGAGAAGATTGATGCGTTGGAGCGCGAGCTGCAAAATTTATCCGTGTCGGGCAACGAACATGACGGAGCAGTTAGCGTTTTTAGCCGACTGATCGCGAACAATCTTGAGCGAATCAGAACCATTCAGACGGATTTGAGCGAGATCGGAAAGCGCGAGCGGAGTGTTAATAGAATAATTAATGAAATCAATTTGGAAATTAATGCGCTCAGTTTGAATGAAGAATCGCGCCGTATTTTTCTCTCATTCAGTGAAATCTGCGAATCCGCAGGCTGTCAATTGTTCTCCGTAAGCTCGTCGTCGTACGCAAAGAATCTATTGTATTTGAAAGACCAGATAAAAGACCTCGAGCGAAATTCCGACGAAGATAGGCGCAAAATTGAAGCACTGACAGCAACCAGAGAAAGCCACGAGAAGCAGAATGAAGAGCTTATTAAGGAGCGCGATTTGTTGCTTAAGAGCAACGAAATGAAGGCCGTTATTGACACAATATCGAGGATTAAATCTGAAATTTTCTCCCTGCAAACCAAGAAGGCCGACTTCGAAAAATATAGCACGCTTCAAACCCGCTACTTCGATGCGATGACTAGTAGAAATAAAGTCTACGAAAAATATCAAGCATTGAGCGGGGAAAGGTCTTTCAGTTCTGAGATAATTAGGCTTCGCTCGGATCTGCGAACCATCCTCTTGAGATGGCTCGATGTTATTAATACGGACAATATTGATAAGAACATTTCATTCAAAGACGACTTTCAGCCTGTTTTCGGAAGCGAAACCGTTAGCCAATTAAAGGGCAGTACAAAGGTTCGCGCCGTGCTTGCTTTTCATGCCGCGTTACTGGAGTTGGCCATGGTAAGGCAGAGAGGAATCTTCCCTTTCTTGATACTCGACACCCCAAAGCAGCATGACATTAACAATGAAGACCTTGGCGCATACGTGAGCGAGCTAAAGGTACTGGCCAAAAGGTTCAATACGCAGATTGTGTTCTCGAATACTGAGTTCCACTATATCGGCGACGAGCAGGACGAAGAGTGGGTTCCCCATTACCCTGGGGAGAAACACAACATGTTCTACAGGAACACGCCGTAACCGATGATAGGCGATTTCCCGCTTGCTCAGTTTCCACTGATGCGGCAGGAAGTCGCCGAGTCCAGCCAACAACTCACTAAGGGGATCGTCGCGCTGTGACGTGCATAAATTCCGCCCGCGTAAAACATTCCGTGGAGCAATTTTTATTGGGTTGGCAAGTATTGTTCTCATTGTGTCAGGATCGGCATTGCATGCCTCAGAAACATCCTCTTTAGTCTTGGCTGCTCGACTACGTTTGCACGCAGCGAGCTAAAACACACCCCTAAGAGAGGGACGAAAGCGCGAAGGCTAAAACCCACACCTAAGAAGAAGGGCCGAAAGATTTTTCCTGTTCTGAGTGTTCGATACCCATCCCTCGTGCCTGCAAAGGATACACTGAGTCCATTATCCCACACTAACTTGAGATGCTAAAGTGGCAACACGGTCAGGATAAGCGAGCCTTTCTGTCGTGCTAGACGAGCACCGAGGCAGACCATGCAGGGTGAGCGCTAGGTAGACCGGCTACTTGCTGAGATCGGGGGGCGTAGGGAGACGCAGCCTGGGGATGAAAAAAGCGTTTTCCGCTACTCCAAACTTCTACTCCAACTCAGGAGGAAATTCAGTGGGAAAACGCTTTAAATACAAGGGCTTAGGTGCCTGATGGGATTCTGGCGGAGAGAGGGGGATTCGAACCCCCGATAGGCTATGAACCTATACACGCTTTCCAGGCGTGCGACTTAAACCACTCATCCATCTCTCCTGATGGGGTCCCGCTTGCACGGGAGCCGCATATTATAGCAAGGATTCTCGGCAGTACAACTGTTTGCCGATGTCGCGTCACGAAGCCAACGGCAGCCCCGGCCTGCGGACCCGTTTTGAAGTGAAGAAAGAGGTCTTCCCGCCGTAACGATTTGGAACAACTTCGTTTCGTGCGCCAGCTCAAGCGTGTATAGCATGAGCCCATGAACTTTACTTTTTTATCACACGAGTTCGGGCTCTGCCGGGTCAGGTTGTGGGCGAGCGGCCGCTACGGATTTTCGCTGCCGAAAAAGGTCGAGATCACCACGCCTACGGGGGAGACCAGCACGTTCTTCTACCTCAATCGTCCGGCCGAATGCACCCTGGAGCTGAGCAACCGCGACATCGTGCGCGTTGCGATTGCCCAGTTTCTGGCCCTTGCCCAGCGCCCTGCGAACTCTGTCGCGGTGGATCACTCGATCGTTCCATTTGCCGGCAAGCTGACGCAGGTCCGTGCCGACACGCCGCGTGGCGCGCCGCTTCGGGTGCGGCCCGGCAAGTCGTACGCCCGGCAGTGCGCGGCACAACCGGCCATCATCGACCAGGCGGCCACTTACCCAAGCCTGGAGTGACGGCAACCATGCGGCCCCAGTTCACCCCATCTCAGGTCACGATGCTCGTTTGCCGAGCGGAACGGCAACTCGAACAGGTAGTGGCCGATACGCTGAAGGTCCAACCGGCAGGCACGAACATCTCCCGTTCTACGCGGTTTGCTTTCGACGAAACCGTTGTATCGCTGATTAAGTTGTTCCGTGAACACATCGAGGGCGGATCTGGCGTGGCAAGCCAGATCGCACGCGAATACGCGATGGGGTTCGACCCGGCGTCTGGCACCACAACCGTCGCGTGCGTGCGCAGGATTGCCGACCTGGTTCGGCATGCGCGCGAGCGCCACCTGGCCGCGTGACCTGAGTGTGAACTGGCCAACGGAGCAAACGGCCCCAGCTGGGGGATACTGCGGCCGAAAGGAGCACTGATGCACACTCGAAGCGGACAAGATCGGCGCAAGGATGGGTTGACGGCAGAGCGGATCAATCTTGCCGCGCTGGCCGCGCGCGCGTTCGACTTGCATGCGGCGAAAAACTACCTGCGGCTCAGTGGCGTCAGGCCCGATCTCGTGAAGCGGTTCGCCACCCAGTATCCGTCGGGCTTGCGCGCGGAAGTGTCGGGGAACGGCGCCGATGGTCGGCGCACGCGGTCCGATCCCGCTGCCGGATGACCCGACAGTCCACATGCGTCCTTCCGGGAAGCCGCGTTCCACCAAGCTCAGCATGGGTCCCGACGTGCGCCGGGACGACGTTTCAGCCTGCGCGCCGCTAACCAGCACGCATTGACTCGTCGCCGGTCCGGTGACAGGATGTCCCGGCAGAGCCGTTCCTTTCAATCGGGGGGCAGTCATGGCACGTGTGGAAGTGTTGATCGTTGGCGCTGGGCCCACCGGACTGGTCCTCGCGCTGTGGCTGGCGCAGCAGGGCATTTGCGCACGTATTGTGGACAAAACGGCGGGGCCGGGCACCACCTCGCGCGCGCTGGCGGTGCAGGCGCGCACGCTCGAGCTGTACAGCCAGCTTGGCCTGGCGGACGAGGTGGTCGCGGCAGGCATGCGCAACCCAGGCTTCAACCTGTGGGTGGGCGGCGAACGCAAGGCGCATCTGTCGTTCGCCCGGGCCGGCGCGCACCTGACGCCCTACTCTTTCCTGCTCGTCTATCCGCAGGACCAGCACGAGGCACTGCTGGTGCGCCGCCTGGAGCAAATGGGCGTGCCGGTCGAGCGCAACACCGAGCTGCTGGACTTCGAGGACAAGGGCGACCACGTGACGGCCCGGCTGCGCATGGCCGATGGCGCCGAGGAGAGGTGCGAAGCGACATTCCTTGCCGGCTGCGACGGCGCGCGCTCGCCGGTTCGGCACCAGCTGGGCGCAAGCTTCGAGGGCGGCACGTACGAGCACATTTTCTATGTGGCCGACGTGAAGATCAGCGGCCCGGCCGCAAATGGTGAGGTGAACATCTCGCTCGACCAGTCGGACTTCGTCGCCATCCTTTCCTACTCAAGCGACGGGCACGCGCGGCTGATCGGCACTGTGCGCGAGGACCGCGCGGGCCAGGCGGAGCAGCTCACGTTCGAGGATGTGAGCCAGCGTGCGATCGCGCGCCTGCGCCTGACGATCGACGAGGTGAAGTGGTTCTCGACCTACCACGTCCACCACCGCGTGACCAACCGCTACCGCCAGGGCCGCGTGTTCCTGCTCGGGGACGCCGCCCACATCCACAGCCCGGCTGGCGGCCAGGGCATGAATACCGGGATCGGCGACGCGATCAACCTGGCATGGAAGCTCAAGGCCGTGCTGCGCGGCGAAGCCGGCGACAGCCTGCTCGACAGCTACGAACCCGAGCGCATCGCGTTTGCCAAGAAGCTGGTGGAGACCACGGACCGTGTCTTCACGTTCGTGACGGCGGAAGGCAGCTTTGCCGATTTCGTCCGCATGCACGTTGCGCCGCTGTTCGCGACCGCTGTGGATCACATCGACGCGGTCAAGGAGTTCATGTTCCGCGTGCTGTCGCAGACGATGGTGAGCTACCACGACAGCCCGTTGAGCGAAGGGACGGCCGGCCACATCAAAGGCGGCGACCGGCTGCCGTGGGTGCGCGTGGACGGAAGCGACAATTACGAGCCGCTCGCTGCGATCGCCTGGCAGGTGCACGTATATGGGCAGGCCTCGAGCGACCTGCGGGCATGGTGCGAGGCACGCGGCATGGCGCTCCACGAATTCGCGTGGCACGAGGCACATGACCAGGCCGGCCTTGCGCGCGATGCGGCTTACCTGCTGCGTCCGGACACCTACGTAGCGCTGGCCGAGCCTGGCGGCTCCGCACAAGCGCTGAACCGCTACTTCAGCGAGCGCGGTTTCACTAAATTCGCTTCCGTTGACGTGGATCGGCGGTAGGGTGGGCAGCTGTGCTGCCCACGCGTTCTAAAGACGCTGATCCTGCCGCCGGCGGAATTTGCCTGCGTTGAACGCGTGGGCAGCAAAGCTGCCCACCCTACCCTTCCTGACTTACAGCCCGGCTGCAAGCCGCTTGGTGATCTCGGCAGCCGATACCGCCGCGCAGCCGGTCGCGTTTTCGCCCGACCACAGCGGCGAGAAGTCGCCCGATCCCTGCGCCTCCGCCTTGGCGCGCAAGGGAGCGATCGCGGACGTCGCGAGTGGGAAGGCTGGAACCTGGTCGTTGACGGGACCAAGCTCGCGCATCACGCGGTTGACGATGCCGCGCGCGGGCCGACCGGTGAACAGGTTGGTGAGGGCCGTGTGGCGCGCCGCCGGGCTGGCGAGGGCCTCGCGGTGGATGGCGCTGATGGTGGACTCGGGGCACAGCAGGTAGGCGGTGCCAACCTGCACACCAGCCGCGCCAAGCGCGATCGCAGCGGTCACGCCCGCGGCGTCCGCAATGCCGCCGGCTGCGATCACCGGCACCTTCACCGCCTGCGCCACCTGGCGCACCAGCGCGAACGTGCCCACCTGCGTGGTCAGGTCGTCGGTGAGGAAGATGCCGCGGTGGCCGCCTGCTTCCAGGCCCTGCGCGATGATCGCGTCCACACCACGCTCCTGCAGCCACAGCGCTTCGTCCACGGTAGTGGCTGAAGCGATGATCTTCGAGCCCATCGACCTGACCTGCTCCATCAGCTGGTCGCTTGGCAGGCCAAAATGGAAGCTCACCACGGGCGGGCTGAATTCGCGCAGGATGTCGGCCACTTCGGCAGAAAACGGATTGCGGCCCGGCCCGGTGGGAATGCCGGCGGGGTCGATGCCGTACTCGCGGTAGAACGGCGTCATGGCCTGGCGCCAGCGCGCTTCGGCCGCCGCGTCGGGATCAGGCTGGGTGTGGCAGAAGAAGTTGACGTTGAAAGGCTTGTCGGTAGCGGCCTTGATGGCGGCCAGCTCCTTGCGCATGGCCTCGGGCGAAAGCATCGCGCATGGCAGCGAGCCAAGGCCGCCCGCATTCGATACCGCGATCGCCATTGCACTACCCTGCGCGCCGGCCATCGGCGCCTGGATGATCGGCAGGGCTATCCCAAACAGTTCTTGCAAGCTCATGTGCGCCTCTACATTATTCGTGATGCAGCCAGTTTACTGCGTGTTGGCGTTTCGGGCACAGCTTGCAATGATTCGCGGCCCGGACTAACGAACAACGGCAACGGCATCGATCTCGATGCGGCAATCGCTGCGCACCAGCCGCGATACCTGGACCAGACTGCTGGCGGGCGGCTCGCCGACGAAGTAGATGTCACGCACTTCGCGGAAGGCCGGCAGGTCGTCCATGTTGGTGAGGTAGACGTTGATCTTCACCACGTCAGTCAGCGATGCTCCGGATGCGGCCAGTGCGGTCTTCAGGTTTTCCAGCGCCTGGCGCACCTGGGCACGGGCGTCGTCGCCGGCCAGCTTGCCATCGGCCGTCAGCGGCAGCTGGCCCGAGACGTACACGGTCGTGCCACCCGCCGCGGCAACAGCGTGCGAGTAGCCGTTGGGCTTGGACAGGCTGAGTGGGTTGAAGCGGGCGGTGTGCGACGGCACTGCGCAGCCAGTGAGGCAGGCTGCGGCCAGCAGGATGGAATAAGCGACCTTCAGACGCATGGCGATCTCCTCGGAAAATTGCGAGGATTATAAGATGCGTGGCTGCTGCTGTGGCCGCATGTCAGAGTCGCTCGGCATGGGTCCCGGCCTTCGCCGGGACGACGGTTTTAGGGTCAACAATGAGCGCGGGAGCGGCCAAACAAAAAAAAGCCGCCCTCGCGGGGCGGCTTTGCCGGCTGACGCAGCGCGTCAGGTCGATTCCTTGAGCTGCTCCAGGATCGCCGGGTTTTCCAGGGTGGAGACGTCCTGCGTGATCGTCTCGCCCTTGGCCAGCACGCGCAGCAGGCGGCGCATGATCTTGCCGGAGCGGGTCTTGGGCAGGTTGTCGCCGAAGCGGATTTCCTTGGGCTTGGCGATCGGGCCGATCTCGTGGGCCACCCAGTTGCGCAGCTGCTGCGCGATCTGCTTGGCTTCGTCGCCGGACGGACGCGCGCGCTTGAGCACGACGAATGCGCAGATCGCTTCGCCGGTGGTGTCGTCCGGCTTGCCGACCACTGCCGCTTCGGCCACCAGCTCGTGCGCCACCAGTGCCGACTCGATCTCCATCGTGCCCATGCGGTGACCCGACACGTTCAGCACGTCGTCGATACGGCCGGTGATGGTGAAGTAGCCGGTGTCCTTGTTGCGGATCGCGCCGTCGCCGGCGAGGTAGTACTTGCCGCCCAGCTCCTCGGGGAAGTAGCCGGCCTTGAAGCGCTGCGGGTTGCCCCAGATGGTGCGCAGCATCGACGGCCACGGACGCTTGACGACCAGGATGCCGCCTTGCCCGTTGGGCACGTCATGCCCTGCTTCGTCCACGATCGCGGCCATGATGCCCGGCAGCGGCAGCGTGCACGAGCCCGGCACTTCCGGGGTGGCGCCCGGCAGCGGGGTGATCATGTGGCCGCCGGTTTCGGTCTGCCAGAAAGTGTCCACGATCGGGCACTGTTCGTTGCCGACGTTACGGTAGTACCACATCCAGGCTTCCGGGTTGATCGGCTCGCCCACCGAGCCGAGCAGGCGCAGCGAGGACAGGTCGAACTTCTTCGGATGCACATTCTCGTCGGCGTTCGATGCCTTGATCAGCGAGCGGATCGCGGTCGGCGCGGTGTAGAAGATCGTTGCCTTGTGCTTGGCGATGGTCTCCCAGAAGCGGCCGGCGTTCGGGAAGGTGGGGATGCCTTCGAACACGATCTGGGTCGCGCCCACGGCCAGCGGGCCGTAGGTGATGTAGGTGTGGCCGGTGACCCAGCCGATGTCGGCGGTGCACCAGAACACGTCGTTCGGCTTGATGTCGAAGGTCCACTTCATCGTCTGCGCGGCCCACAGCAGGTAGCCGCCGGTGGCGTGCTGCACGCCCTTCGGGGTACCGGTCGAGCCGGAGGTGTAGAGGATGAACAGCGGGTGCTCGGCGCCAACCCATTCCGGCTCGCACTCTGCGCTCTGGCCATCGACCAGTTCGTGCATCCAGATGTCGCGGCCCTGCTGGAAGTTGATGTTGCCGCCGGTGCGCTTGTAGATGATCACGTCGCGCACGCTGTCGCAGCCTTCCATCGCGCAGGCTTCGTCGACGATGGCCTTGAGCGGCAGTGCTTTGCCGCCGCGCATTTGCTCGTCGGCGGTGATGACAGCCACGGCGCCGGCGTCGATGATGCGCTCCTGCAGCGACTTGGCCGAGAAGCCGCCGAATACGACCGAGTGGGTTGCGCCGATGCGGGCGCAGGCCTGCATGGCGGTCACACCTTCCACCGACATCGGCATGTAGATGACGACGCGGTCGCCCTTCTTGATGCCACGCGACTTGAGCGCATTGGCAAATTTGCAGACGCGCTCGTGCAGCTGGCGGTAGGTGACGGTAGTGGCCTTGCCGTCGTCCGCCTCGAAGATGATGGCGACCTTGTCGGCGTTGCCGTTGGTCAGGTTACGGTCGAGGCAGTTGTAGGAAGCGTTCAGTTCGCCGTCTTCGAACCAGGTGTAGAACGGTGCGTTCGACTCGTCCAGGACCTTGGTGAACGGCTTGTGCCAGTCGAGCGTCTCGCGCGCCAGGCGCCCCCAGAAACCCTCGTAGTCTTTCTCGGCTTCGGCGCACAGCTTGTTGTATGCGTCCATGCCGGAAATGGCGGCCTGTGCAGCAAAATCGGCGGGCGGCGGGAAAACGCGGTTCTCCTGCAAGCCATTTTGTTGCTGGGAAGTCTCAGTTTCGGCCATGCTAGTCTCCATAGTGTAATTTTGCTAGTTAACTTAGGCGCACACGCTTACTGAGCCCTTACAAGCCGCACACGCCCGCCCCATTCGTTGTGTGATTTTACCAATGCTGCGCAAAGCATTGCAGCTTGTGAACGGGCGTGCCCGGCGGGTGTAGAATGATGGGCTGCACTACAGCCGTACCAGCAGTCGCTGGCCGCCACGGCGCCCGTCTTGATGCGGCGTCCATACGGCCGGCGCACCATTCATCAACGCGAGAACACCCATGACAGTCATTAAACAGGAAGACCTGATCGAGTCCGTTGCGGCCGCGCTTCAGTACATCAGCTACTACCACCCGGCCGACTATATCCAGCACCTGGCGCGCGCCTATGAGGTAGAACAGAGCCCGGCGGCAAAGGACGCGATTGCGCAGATCCTGACCAACTCGCGCATGTGCGCCGAAGGCAAGCGCCCGATCTGCCAGGACACCGGCATGGTCAACGTGTTCCTGAAGATCGGCATGAACGTGCGCTTCGAAGGCTTTACCGGCACCGTCACCGACGCCGTCAACGAAGGCGTGCGCCGCGCGTACAACTTTGCGGACAACAAGCTGCGCGCCTCGATCGTGGCCGACCCGCAGTTCGACCGCAAGAACACCAAGGACAACACCCCGGCCGTGGTGCACATGGAACTGGTCGAAGGCGACAAGGTGGACGTGAGCGTCGCGGCCAAGGGCGGCGGCTCGGAGAACAAGACCAAGTTCGTGATGCTCAACCCGTCCGACTCGCTGGTGGACTGGGTGCTCAAGACCGTGCCGCTGATGGGCGCCGGCTGGTGCCCGCCGGGCATGCTGGGCATCGGCATCGGCGGCTCGGCCGAGAAGGCGATGCTGCTGGCCAAAGAGTCGCTGATGGAAGACATCGACATGTATGAGCTCAAGCAGCGCGGTCCTCAGAACAAGCTGGAAGAGCTGCGCATCGAGCTGTTCGACAAGATCAACGCGCTGGGCATCGGCGCGCAGGGCCTGGGCGGCCTGACCACGGTGCTGGACGTGAAGATCAACATGTACCCGACCCACGCCGCATCCAAGCCGGTGGCGATGATCCCGAACTGCGCCGCCACCCGCCACGCGCACTTCGTGCTCGACGGCTCGGGCCCGTCCTACATCGAGCCGCCGGCGCTGTCGACCTGGCCGGACGTGCACTGGGCCCCGGACACCGAGAAATCGAAGCGCGTGAACCTGGACACCTTGACCCGCGAAGAAGTGGCATCGTGGAAGCCGGGCCAGACCCTCTTGCTCAACGGCAAGATGCTGACCGGCCGCGACGCCGCGCACAAGCGCATCCAGGACATGCTGGCCAAAGGCGAGCAGCTGCCGGTGGACTTCACCAACCGCGTGATCTACTACGTCGGCCCGGTCGATCCGGTACGCGACGAGGTGGTTGGCCCGGCAGGCCCGACGACCGCAACCCGCATGGACAAGTTCACCGACATGATGCTCGAGAAGACCGGCCTGATCGCGATGATCGGCAAGGCCGAGCGCGGCCCGGTGGCGATCGAGTCGATCAAGAACCACAAGTCGGCATACCTGATGGCGGTGGGCGGTTCGGCCTACCTGGTGTCCAAAGCGATCAAGTCGGCCAAGGTGGTCGGCTTTGCGGACCTGGGCATGGAAGCGATCTACGAGTTCGAGGTCAAGGACATGCCGGTGACCGTGGCGGTCGATTCGACCGGCACCTCGGTGCACGAGACCGGTCCGAAGGAGTGGGCAGCCAAGATCGAGGCGCTGAACGTGCCGGTGGTCGTCGCCTAAACCACCACTGCATCACCCCGTCGTCCCGGCGCAGGCCGGGACCCATGCTGACTGCGCGTCATAGTTCCTTCGAACGGAGCGGCAAGGCAGACGGTCTATGGGTCCCGGCCTTCGCCGGGACGACGTTTTTTCACCCGCACGAATGCACGCAGCTCGGCCTTGCCGCCGCCTCCCATGCGCGCTACCATTTCCGCATGAACCTTCCCCTTTCCGCCAACGACGCCCCGGTCGGCATCTTCGACTCCGGCGTAGGCGGCCTGTCGGTACTGCGGCATATCCGCGCGCAGCTGCCACACGAGCACCTGCTGTACTTCGCCGACTCCGGCTTTGCCCCCTACGGCGACAAGCCGGAGCACGTGATCGCGGAGCGGTCGCTGATGGTGGCGCGCTTTCTCATCGAACGTGGCGCAAAGGCGCTGGTGGTGGCCTGCAACACGGCCACCGTGGCCGCCATTGCCCTGCTGCGCGAGCGCTATCCCAAGCTGCCGATTGTGGGCGTGGAGCCGGGCCTGAAGCCGGGCGCGGCCGCCACCCGCAACGGCAAGGTTGGCGTGATGGCGACCGAAGGCACGCTCGCAGGCGACAAGTTCCTGCTGCTGCGCGACCAGATTCGCGCGGCGACCGCCACCGAATTCCTGCTCCAGCCCTGCCATGGCCTGGCCGACCAGATCGAACTGGGCGAGCTGGATTCGGACGCTACCACGCGCCTGCTGGAACACTACATCGTGCCGCTGCTCGATGCCGGGGCCGACACCCTGGTGCTCGGCTGCACCCACTACCCGCTGGTACAAGCCTCCATTGAGCGGGTCATCTCCGATGCGACCGCGCGTGAAGTGGTGCTGATCGACACCGGGGAAGCGGTGGCACGCCAGCTTGCGCGCCGGCTGCAGGCGGCCGGCACCGCAAGGACGGCGGCGGGGCCGGGTACGCTCGACGGCTACACCACGGCCAGCGCCACTGCCCTGTCGGCGGCGTTCAACAGCCTGCTCGGCATCGACCCGCCGGTGCACGAGGTCGCCTTCCCGCCGTTCGCTGGCTGAGCAGCGCATTTAAATTTGCCTGTCTCGCCAGTTCTTTGTATAATCTCGAGCTGTCCCGCTGCTGCGCGGACAAAAAGCAACACCAGTGGTGGCTGTAGCTCAGTTGGTAGAGTCCAGGATTGTGATTCCTGTTGTCGTGGGTTCGAGTCCCATCAGCCACCCCAAAGAATTCAAGCACTTAGCCCAGTTTTCGGACTGGGCTTTGTCGTTTCTGGGCTAGTGAAAGTTGCCGCCAAACCGCCTGGTCATTGGCGGTCTAAAAAGATGGCTGTGCGGGTTGCGAAAGCTTGCTTTACCGTCCACTCGCCGGCAATCTCCCCCCTACGCAACAGCGCAGTCATGCTCGGGTTCGTGTTGCTCCCGTTTGCGCCCTTGGCCAGAAGCCGCTTTTGCCGCTTTACGTTCCTTCCCGCCCACTGCACTTCGATAGCGAACGACCCTGATCCTGTTCGCCTTCAGGGCCTTTTTTGCCTTCCACAAATCATATTGTGTCTGGGAATTCGCCCACACTTCAGCGCTCGTACCAAGCCACTCTCCGAGGCGCACCGCCAACTCCGGGCTGATCGCCGCGTGACCATTCAGGACGCGAGTGAACGCTGAGCGGGACACACCGAGCTGATCGGCCGCCTGCGCCTGGGTCAATCCTAACGACGGAATGACATCCTCCTTCAACACCTCGCCTGGATGCGGCGGGTTGAACATAAGCGACATAGGAACCCCTTAATGATAGTCTTGATAATCGACGACTTCCGCGTCCGGCCCGTCAAACTTGAACGTCAAGCGCCAGTTGCCGTTCACGGAAACCGAATACGTTCCTTTCAGCTTGCCTTTCAGTTCATGGAAATCCCACCCTGGAAGATCCATATCCTGAGGCTTGGTTGCCGAGTTCAGATGAGCTAACTGCCGGCCAAGGCGCGACGCGTGCGCTACAACGATGCCGCTCTTGTTTCCGGCCTTGAAGAATTTCTCCACTCCCTTGTGGACAAAGCTCTTTATCATTTTTGTGTAGTGTAGCGCCTCACGCTACACGGCATGAAGAAGTTTATTGTAACGATCTTCGGACGTTATTATCCTCCGTCAACGTGATGTTACCCCTAAAGCAACCCGGGGAAAGGGGTTGTACAAGCTGCAAGCTCGGTAGCGCGAGCAATCCGGGCACGGAAGCGACGATGCAAGCCCCACCAGGCGCTAATGGGCCATGTTGGGTCGCTTGTTGCCGTTCCGTTGCCAGACCGGCCTGATGTGTTCGGGACGCATGGCGACCAAATCGGGATCCATGTCCTGCAGGTTGGACAGACCTGTCAGCGCCATCGTGTCGCTCAGCTCCTCCCTCAGCAGACGTAGCGCGCACAGCACGCCTTCCCTGCCGTGCGCGGCCAGTCCATACAGCCAAGCACGGCCCGAAAGACAGGCGTGTGCACCGCAACCAAGCGCCTTGACGATGTCGCCGCCGGTGCGGATGCCGCCGTCGAAGAACACCTCGATCCGGTCGCGCACCACGTCGGCGATCTCGGGCAGCACCGAAATCGATGAGGGCGCGCCGTCGAGCTGACGGCCGCCGTGGTTGGAGACGATGATCGCGTCCGCGCCCGCATCCACCGCCAGGCGTGCGTCGTCCACATGCATGATGCCTTTCAGGATCAGCTTGCGGTCCCACGTTTTGCGCACCCACTTGACGGTCTCGAGGTCGAACGACGGGTCGAACTGCGACTCGATCCATTGCGTCAGCGCCGACAAGTGCTTTGCCTGCTGCACCTCGCCCTGCAGGTTGCCGAAGGTGCGGCGGCGGCTTCGGGCCATGCCCACCAGCCAGCGCGGGTGCGACAGGATGTCCATCGTGTTGTGCAGCGTCAGGCGCGGCGGCACCGACAGGCCGTTCTTGGCGTCGGCCCAGCGCTTGCCCTGTACGTGCAGGTCGAGCGTCAGGATCAGCGCGCTGCAGCCGGCGGCGTGCGCGCGGTGGATCAGGTTCTCGTTGACCTTGCGGTCCTTCATCAGGTACAGCTGGAACCAGAACGGGCGGCTGGTCGCCTCAGCCACGTCCTCGATCGAGCAGATCGACATGGTGGACAGGCAGAACGGCACCCCGAATTGTTCGGCCGCGCGCGCCGCCTCCACTTCGCCGTTGGCCCAGGTGAGTCCGGCCAGCCCGGTCGGTCCGATCGCGAGCGGGATCTCGGCCGGCTCGCCCACCATCTTCACGGCCATGGTCCGGTGCGATACGTCGCGCATGTCGTGCTGGCGCAGGGCGAGCGCGCACAGGTCGTCCTCGTTGCGTTGCAGGGTCAACTCCATCCCTGCCCCGCCATGTACGTAATCGAAGATGACTGCCGGCAGGCGCTTCCTCGCCATGGTTTCAAGATCGAATACGCTGGTGATCGGTCCCATGCTGTCCTCCTAAAGTTCGCCGCCGCCGGCGAGCGCGCGAATCCGGTCGCCCATGCGGCAGGCCAGCGCCTGGATCGTCAGCGACGGGTTGACGCCACCGCAGGTCGGGAATAGCGAGCCGTCGCAGATCCACAGGTTCGGCACGTCCCAGCTGCGGCCGTCCGCATCGACCACGCTGTTCACGCGGTCCGTGCCCATGCGGCAGGTGCCGAGCAGGTGGCTGGTGTCGTCGCTGGTCCAGGTGTCGTAGCCGCCGGCCGCCTCCAGCACGGCGCGCATCGATTGCACCGAATGGCGCTGCAGGCGGCGGTCGTTGTCGGAATACGAAAAGCTCACGCGCGGGATCGGCAGTCCGTACTGGTCCACCTCGTCCGCCACCACTTCGACGCGGTTTTGCGGGCGCGGCTCGGTCTCGGCCACGGCGACGAAGCCGGCCATGTGGTTGTACTTGACCATTTCGTCGCGCAGCCGCGCACCCCACAGGTGGCGCTCGGTGACCAGGATCTGCGCCCATGCGCGCGGCAGCGGCCCCTGGCTCATGAAGGCATAGCCGCCGTGGCAGTCCTTGCCGTCGTCATGGTAGTTCCAGTGCTCGGTCACGGCCATGTTGGGCGGCGCCTTGTACCAGCGGATGGCTTCGTCGAAGGTGGCCCATACGCCCGGGCCCGCGTGCGTGGTCAGGTGCGTGCCGACCAGGCCAGAACTGTTGGCCAGGCCGTGCGGGTGGCGCGGGCCCGCGGAGTTGAGCAGCAGGCGAGGCGTTTCGATGGCGTAGCCGGATACCACGACGTTGCGGGCGCGCTGGAACTGCCAGCGGCCTTCGCGCATGAAGTGCACGCCTGTCGCCCTGCCCAGGGTGTCGGTCTCGATGCGGCCAACCATCGCCAGGTCGCGCACCTCGGCCCCGTTCATGAGCGCACGCGGGATCCACGTGACCAGCGCGCTTTGCTTGGCGTTGGTGGAGCAGCCGAAGTTGCAGAAGCCGCGGTACACGCACGGCGGTGACTGGCCGCCGGGCGCGGACAGCGTGGCCAGCGGCGTGGCGGCCCAGCCGATGCCGAGCCGTTCGGCGCCACGCGCCAGCACCAGCGCGGCGGCATTGAGCTCGTGTTCTCGGTACGGGTAGCGCTCGCGCGGCGGCCCCCATGGATAGCGTACCGGTCCGGCCACGCGCAGCGCCTGCTCGGCCTCGCGGTAGTACGGCGCCAGCTCCTCGTAAGTGATCGGCCAGTCCAATCCGTAGCCCAGGCGGCTGCGGCACTGGAACCATTCGGGCCGCCAGCGCAGCGAGATCATGCTGAAGTGGACCGTCGAGCCGCCGACGCCACGGCCGCAGTTGTTCCCGCCGAGCGCAATCGGATCGTCGCCGGCCGTGATGCGCTCGTCGAGCCAGAAGAGCTTCTGTTGTTCGAGCTCGTCGGAGGCGAAGTCGTCCAGCGGGCGCCAGAACGGGCCGGCATCGAACACCACCGTGGAAAAGCCGTAGCCGGACAGCTTGCACGCAAGCGTGGCGCCACCCGCGCCGGCACCGACGATGGCGAAATCGACCGGCTCGTCGAGCGCATGCTCACGCATCGGCACCCAGCCGCCAGGCGTGAACACGTCCGGGGCACGGCCATGCGCGGCGCGGATCACTCCGGGTTCCACTGCGCCTCCTTCGCTTCCCAGGCGTCGCGCTGGTCAAAGCCGAGCCGCACGTAGCCGCGCGGGCTGGCCGGGCCGCCAAAGCCGATCTCGCTCCATGCCGCCGGGTGCGCGTAGTAGAAGCCGACGATGGTCTTGGCCAGCACGGTGATGAAGAAGCATTGCGCGTTCATGCCGGGCCACAGGCCGGGCGTTGCTTGGTCCCGTTCCAAGGCCGCGAGCAGATCATCGGCCAGCGCGGCAGGCAAATCGCAAAAGCCAAGGTCGTGGCGGTAGCGTGCCTCCGCTTCGATGGCGGCCAGGCCGCCCCGCCACGCCTGCGCTTGCGGCGGCATGTTCGCGTAGCGGAAACCTTCCTGCACGCCGTCGTGCAGTTGCGCGTCGATCCAGGGCGTGATGGGCACCGGCTCGCTGCGGTCGGGCTGGGGCAGTACGCGCGCGACAATGGCGTCGAGCAGGCGCCATTCCTGCTCGCGGAAGAAGCGGCGCGGCGGCACGGTATCCAGACGCTCGCGCAGCACGGTTCGCGTGGTGTCGTCGAAGGACACGCTGTTCCACTTGTCAAGCACCTGGTAACCGGGGTATGCGGGCGTCATCGCGTCCTCCCGCTCTCGTGCAGCTTCAGCGCGGCGCGGCCCGCGAGGGCCAGCGCCAGGAAGCTCGGCGGCGCAGGCAGCGGCGGGCCGGACAGCAAGTTCTGGCGCCAGTTGCGCCAGCCGCCCATCTGGCGCGCGATGCCGCTCGCGTGGAAGGCGACACCGGCCACGCCGAGCAGCGCGGTCAGGCCAAGGCAAGCGCGGGCCAGCCGGTCGCGCGCGCCGGCTGCTGCGCGCAGCAGGAAGGCTGCCGAGAGCGGCGGCAGTGTCACCGGCAGCCACATCGCCGGGCGGTGATAGGCGCCGCGAAAGTGCAGCATGCCCGCCTCGGCGACCGTGCCGGCGATGCCAATGGCGGTGAGACCACTGAGGGCGCGTCCGGGCGGCAGGCCGAACAGCGCTGCAGGCGCCTTGCTGGCCACGCGCGTTGCGGCCAGTCCGTATGCGCCGGCCAGCACCAAGGCGGCTGGGGCGCCGAGCGGGGCGGCGTAGAACAGGTTTTGCCAGCACAAGCCGCCGGGGCGGCGCACAAGGTTGTAGGCGTGGAAGGCGGTGCCGGCCAGGCCGGTGGCGAGCGCGGTTGCGTAAATTGTCCCGTTGGAGCGCGTGCGCCCTGCCCTGGCGCCCGCCCAGCTCGCGGCGAGCGACGCGGCCAGCGGCGCGAACATGCCGGGGTTCTCGAATTGGCCGCGGTAGTGTTCGATGGCGCTGTCCAGCAGTACCGAGAGGGCGAGCAGCGCGGCGGCGTGGTGCAGGGAGCGGGCGGCCGAAATCGCGGTTTCGCGTTGCGGGACGGGATGCTCAGCAAGGGTCCCCGCCTGCGCGGGGACGACGTGCCGATGATCGGGGTGGCTCAGGGAGCGCGTGCCTGCATGCTCAGCATGGGTCCCGGCGTGCGCCGGGACGACGGGGCGGCGTGGGGGACGCAGCAGTGCGGCGAGTGCGGCGGCCAGGCAAACGCCGCCCAGCACCTGCGCCATCGGTGCGCTGCCGGCGCGCGGGGGCCGCAGCGTCACAAGCTCCGGCTCGGGTCTCATTCCTTTTCCCCGGGCAGAATGCCGCCCAGGACCTGCCGTACCACGCCGGCCAGCATGCCGGCTTCGTTGGGGTCGCCCTTGAAGGTGGTGGACGCGAACTTGCGCGCCTGCTCGAAGGTGATGTGCGGCGGCAGCGGCGGCACCTCGGGGTCGGTCTTGAATTCGACCACCACCGGCCGGTCGGCAGCCAGCGCTTCCTCCCACGCCAGCGCCACCTTGTCCGGCTCGTTGCAGTAAATGCCTTTCAGGCCGATCAGCGAGGCGAAGCGGTGGTATGGCACGTCCGGGATACGCTGGGTTGCCTCGAACTTGGGATCGCCCTGCATGATGCGCTGCTCCCAAGTCACCTGGTTCAGGTCTTCGTTGTTGAAGACGCAGACCACGCACGCGGGATTGGACCAGGTGCGCCAGTACTTGGCGATCGTGATCAGTTCGGCCATGTTATTCATCTGCATGGCGCCGTCGCCCACCATGGCGATCACGGGCCGCGACGGGTGGGCGAACTTGGCGGCGATCGCGTACGGCACCGCGGCGCCCATCGACGCCAGGCTGCCGGACAGCGAACAATCCATGCCGCGCCGGATCTTGAGGTCGCGCGCGTACCAGTTGGCGCACGAGCCGGAGTCGCTGGTGATGATGGCGTGGCTTGGGAGCTGCGGCGACAGCTCCCATGCGACGCGCTGCGGGTTGATCGGGTTGGCCTTGGCCATGGCACGCTCCTGCGCCGTCTTCCACCACTCGCGCACGTGGTGTTCGATGCGCTCGCGCCAGGCGCCGCCCGCGGGCCGGTCCTTCAGCAGCGGCAGCAAGGCGCGCAGCGTGGCGCCGGCATCGCCGTGCAGGTTGACCTCGCACGGAAAGCGGATGCTGAGCATCGACGGATCGATGTCCACCTGCACCGCGCGCACCTTGCCTTCCTTGGGCAGGAATTCGCTGTACGGGAAGCCGGTGCCGACCATCAGCAGCGTGTCGCATTCCATCATCATGTCGTAGCTCGGCTCCGTGCCAAGGTAGCCGATGGAGCCGGTTACCCACGGCAGATCGTCCGGCAGCACCGCCTTACCCAGCAGCGCCTTGGCCACGCCGGCGTTGAGCTTGCGTGCAACCGTCTCCACCTCGTCGGACGAGCCAAGCGCGCCGGCGCCGACCAGCATTGCGACCTTGTCGCCGGCGTTGAGCACGTCCGCGGCGCGGCGCAGCTCGGCGTCGTGCGGCAGCACGGTCGGGCGCGCGTAGCCGATGCCGGAGGAGACCGAGCCATGATGGCGCGGCGGGTCGTGGTAGGGCATGTCCTGCAGGTCGCCGGGCAGCACCAGCACCGACACGCCGCGCCGCGCGATCGCGATCCGGCAGCAGGAATCGACCAGGTGGCGCACCTGGGCCGGCGCCTCGGCCTCCTGCACGTATTCGGCCACGTCGGCGAACACGCGGTCCAGGTTGAGCTCTTGCTGGTAGTGCGCGCCGCGCGCTGTGCGCGGGGCCTGCCCGGTGATCGCGAGCACCGGCATGTGGTCCAGCTTGGCGTCGTACAGGCCGGTGATCAGGTGGGTGGCGCCGGGGCCGCCGGTGGACAGGCACACGCCCAGCTCGCCCGTGAACTTGGCGTAGGCGCAGGCCATGAACGCGGCCATCTCTTCGTGCCGCACCTGGATGAAGGTGATGCGGTCGTTGCCGAAGCGGTTGAGCGACCCGAGCACGCCATTGATGCCGTCGCCCGGGTACCCGAAGATGCGGCGCACGCCCCATTCGTACAGGCGCTCCACCACGAAATCGCCGACTGTCCTGGCCATGATCTTTCTCCCTCAACTCAATGGAATGCACCACTCTTGCGGACTTTGCTGGAATGGCGACAGCAGCTCGACGCCATCGCCCGTCACCGCGACCACATTGCAGTCGCGCGCGCCGCCGAAGCCATCGATGTAGACGCCCGGCTCGACGTTGAAGACCATGTCCTCTTCCAGCAGCTGGCGCGACGCCGGGTGGATGCGCGGCGGCTCGTTGTGGTCGATGGCAGTGAAGCCGACCCCGTGGCCGAGCGGGTGCTTGAATGCCGCGCCGTAGCCGGCCGCGGCGAGCACGTCGCGCGCGGCCTTGTCGACATCGCAGGCGCGCACACCCGGGCGGATCGCCGCCAGCGCCGCGTCACGCGCGCGCGCGATGGCGTCGAAGATGCGGCGCAGCTCCTCTCCCGGTGCGCCGAGCACGTAGGTGCGGGTCAGGTCGGTCCAATAGCCATCGGCGTAGGCGTTGCAGTGCACGAGGACCGTGACGCCGGCCGCCAGCGGCGTCATGCGCGACTGCTGGAACGCGGCCCAGGCCAACGCGGCATTGGAGCCGGACATGCAGTAGAAGTAGCTGTCGGCGCGCGCGACGTGCGCATGCGTGGTCGCGCACTCGGCGTAGGCGGCGCGGAACGGCAGCACCGCGTTCGTCTCGGGCACCTGCGGACGCAGCGCGGCGGCGCCCTTGCGGTAGGCGGCGCCGGCCATCGTGCACGCGCCGCGAATGCGCTCGCGCTCCCACGGCGTGGGCCGCATGCGCATCGACGCGAGCAGCCCGTCGGCCGGCGCAAGCTGGGCACGCGAGAACCCGTGCTCCAGCTCGGCGCGCAAGGCGGCGCTGTACACGTTCATCGACACATAGGCGGCAGGAAGGTGCACCGGCCCCATTTCCATGCCGATGCGGGTCAGGCCGTCCGCCAGGGGGCGCAACAGCGACTCGACCAGTGCGAACAGCTCGCGCGGCGTGTCTTCCAGACGGTCGAGGGAACCGAGGCGGTAAGTCTCGATGCGATCGGCCCAGCCACGTTCGGCCAGCTCGCGCGCTTCCTCGGGCACGACCAGGAATACCTTTGGCTCGTCGGTGACGATGGCCACGGCGTTGCCGATCACCGGGCAGAAACCGCTGACCAGCAACACGTCGAGGTTGCGCACGCAAACCAGCGCCGACAGGTCGCACTCGGCCATTGCAGACTTCAGCCTGCGCAAGCGTTCTACACGTCCGGGTTGTGCGTCCATGCTCTGCCCTTGCCACGGCCGCGCCAACCGATCAGGCGCGCGCCGCTTGTTCAACAAACTGAAAACCTTACGCCGATTTTGGACCCTTGTCGCGCGCGTTCCGTTCGTCAGCGCCGCAGTCGGCGGCGCGGCAGCAGGGTCCACGCCAGCGTTGACACGGCCGCCAGCGCAAGCACGCTGCCGACCAGGTCGCGGTGCAGCGAGGTCCACAGCTGGGGGCTGCTGGCGTGGGCGCGACGCTCGAAGCTGCCGTGCGCGCGGTAGGGGCTCGGCACCGGATGGAACAGGTTGTCCGGGCGGTCGGCCGGGATCGGCTCGGCGGTGAACTGCTGCTCGTAGGCGCGGCGCGCCATCACCTTGTCGAGCACACCGGGCAGCATCTTGTTGAGCACGATGGACACGACCGCCGGCAGCCCGACGTAGATCTCGCGCCGGTAGTGGGTGGCGGCCCAGACGATGGCGCGGGCCGCCACTTCCGGCTGGTACACCGTGCCCACCGGCTGCGGGTGCTGGTGGATCTTCGTGCGGCACCATTCGAACTGCGGGGTGTTCACGCCGGGCAGCTGGACCATGGAGATGCGGATCGCGCTGTTGTCGTGAATGAGTTCGCTGCGCACCGAGTCGGTGAAGCCGCGGATCGCGTGCTTGGCCCCACAGTAGGCCGACTGCAGCGGGATCGAGCGGTAGGCCAGCGCCGAGCCGACCTGCACGATGGTGCCCGCATTGCGTGAGCGCATGCGCCTGAGCGCGCTCATCGTGCCGTACACGGTGCCCAGGTAGGTCACCTCGGTCACGCGCGCGAACTCCTCGGGCGTGATCTCGCCGACGGGCGAAAAGATGGTCGCCATCGCGTTGTTGACCCAGACCGCGATCGGCCCTGCCTCGGCCTCCACGCGCTCGGCTGCGCGCTCGACCGCGGCGGCGTCGGCCATGTCCACTTCCACCACCAGCGCTTTGGCGCCGGCCGCGCGCACTTCTTGCGCCGTGCTCTCCAGTCGCTCGCGGTCGCGCGCCAGCAGCGCCACGCAGCCGGCGCCGGCGTCGGCGAACGCGCGCGCGGCGGCGCGCCCTACCCCGGCATTGGCCCCGGTTACCACCACCACTTGTCCTTGCATGCTGCCTCCCTTCTTAAAAACGGATGTCGGAGTGCGCCAGCGCGTCGCTCCACTCGCGCACGATGCGGCGGTATTCCTCGCCCGCCGGGCGAATCTTGCGGTCCATGTCGTACAGCCCGTTGGAGTTCTGGTGGCCGCGCAGTTCGCGCAGGCCGATGTCCCAGTCCACCTGGTCCGTCAGGCTGTACCAGGTGAAGCCGATGATCGGGTAGCCCTCCTGGCGCAGGCGCAGCACGTTGGCCCACTGGCGCTCGAGCCAGTGGCGGGCGCGCAGTTCCTGCATCTGGTTGGTCTCGGTATGCATGATCGGCAGGCGAAAGCGGCTGTAGTACTGGCGCGTCAGGCCGTAGTAGCCGAGCACGTTGCAGACGTCGGTGCTGCCGTCGGGATACACGATGGTTTCGTTGGTCTCGTAATAGTCGGTGCCCATCACGCACGAGGGCCAGATGTGGCGGTCCATGAAATAGTTGAACTTTTCGCGGGCCATGCCGTTGTCGAGCAGGTATTCGAGCATGCGCGCCGACGGCGCATGGCTGTAGTTCAGGTCGAGCGTGAGAAAGCGACGCTCGTTCAGGTGCGCGGTGTGCTTGACCGCATCCGGGTTGTAGGGGTGGAAGTAGCGCGTCGATTCGCTCTGCACGAACCACGGGTTGCATACAGTGCAGATCGCCTCGCTGGCGCGGATGTTGGCCTCCACCACGTGCGTGACGGCGGTGACGAAGGAACGGTCGTCGCGGCGCTGCTCGTTCCAGTACCCGATGCGGGCGGAAAACTCGGCCGTCACGAGCATCTCGTTGACCGGCGTGAACATGCGCACCCAGGGAAAACGCTTGGCAAAGGCGCCGGCATACTCGGCGAAATAACGCGGGAAGTCCGGGTTCTGGAAATTACCCAGCCAGTCGGGCACGCCAAAGTGGCACAGGTCGGCGATGGGCTGGATGCGCATGCGCTTGAGCTCGTTGAAGGTCTCGTCGGCAAACGACCAGTCGTACTGGCCCGGCCCCACGTGCGTGCGGTAGTACGGCGGGCCGTAACGCAGGCATCGGATGCCGAGCTCGCGCACGCGCTGGAAGTCCTCGCGCCAGCGGTGGTAGTGGCCGGACAGTTCCATTTCGTCGATGCGCACGGTCTTGCCATCCGGCCCGGTGATCGTGGGCGAACTGTTCTCGATCCCGGTGGCGAAGATGAACGAGCGCGACAGCCTGGCGGGCTCGAAGGCGTGGGCGATTTGCTTGTCGTTCTGGTTGGGCATGGTCTTACGGGGTCAGGGTTCGTTCTGATCGCCGGGACCGGAACGAGTTCTGCCTGTCGCGCCGGATGCAGCCGACTGCACCTGTGCGGCGGACGGCTGGTCCCACGGCGCGCGGAACAGCTCGCGGGTGGCATAGTCGGTGCCGGACAGGGCCAGCAGCAGGGCCAGCGTGAACAGCGCGGTCAGCGCCACCACGCGCAGCAGCAGCGCGCCGCCCGTGGCCAGCCGCATGAAGAACAGTGCGACCAGCAGCGCCTTGAGCGCCGCGATGCCGAGGTTGGCGACGCTGTTCCAGGCCCCAAGACGCAGCCAGGCGCTGGCCGCGGACAGCGCCAGCAATGCCAGCAGCGCGATCCAGACCTTGACCAGTGTGGCGGGCTTCTCGTGCATGGCTACCCCGGCGGGCCACTGCGCCCGACCAGGTACAGCAGCGGATACAGGAAAATCCAGACGGAATCGACGAAGTGCCAGTACAGGGCGAGCGCGTCGAGCCGCTGCGCCGGCTGCACCAAGGGCCATTGCAAGCGCAGCCCGAGCGCAAACAGGAGCGTGGCGGCGATGCCGATGGCCAGGTGTAGCGCGTGCAGCGCGGTCATGGCGAAGTACAGCCAGAAGAAGATCCCGGCGCCCGTTTCCCCACGCAGGCTGAAGCCGGGGCCGGGAAACAGCTGCTCGCGCCAGTCGTGCGCGTACTCGCTGCCCTTGATGAACAGGAACAGCACGCCGCAGGCGGCGGCAAGCAGCAGCAGGCGCGCGGCCGCGCGCGGCCGCTGTTCCTCGCGCGCGTGCACGGCCAGCGCCATTGCCAGGCTGCTCGACAGCAGCACGGCCGTGTTGGCGGTGCCAAGCCAGAAGCTGGTGTGGCGGCTGGCGGCGGCGAAGGCATCGGGAAAGTGGGTGCGGCCGTACAGGTAGGCCAGGAACAGCGGGCCGAACAGCATCAGCTCGGTGGCAAGGAAAATCCACATGCCCAGCCGCGCCACGTGCGCCCCTGCCGCGGCGGGCGCTACCGGCTGCGAGGCCGTCGCCTGCGGAATCACACTTGCTCTCCCTGCCCGGGCGGGCGGTAGGCGTAGGCGTCCTGCGTGACGACCGGGGTACGGTCGAAGTTGTGGACCGGCGGCGGCGAGCTGGTCTGCCACTCGAGGCCGGTCGCGCGCCACGGGTTCGGCTCGGCGCGCTTGCCGTAGTACATCGACCAGGCGAAATAGCCCAGCGGCAGCAAGTAGCCGACGGCCAGCAACGCCGCGCCGCTCGACGACAGCAGGTGCAGCACCTGGAACTCCGGCGGATAGGTGTGGTAGCGGCGCGGCATGCCTTCGTAACCGAGGATGTATTGCGGGAAGAAGGTCAGGTTAAAGCCGAAGAAGATGATAACGGCGGCCACCCTGCCCCACATTTCCGGGTACATGCGCCCGCTGATCTTGGGCCACCAGAAATGGATGGCGCCCAGGTAGGCCATGACCGTGCCGCCGACCATGATGTAGTGGAAATGGGCAACGACGAAATAGGTGTCGGTCAGGTGCACGTCGAGCGCCAGCGAGGCGAGGAACAGGCCGGTGAGACCGCCAACCGTGAACAGGCCGACAAAACCGAGCGCGTACAGCATCGGCGCCGAGAACGTGATCCAGCCGCGGTACAGGGTCGCGCTCCAGTTGAACACCTTGATTGCGGACGGAATCGCGACCAGGAAGCTGAGCAGCGAAAACACCATGCCCGCATAGGCCGACTGGCCGCTCACGAACATGTGATGGCCCCAGACCAGGAAACCGATCGACGCGATCGCCAGCAGCGCGTAAGCCATGAAGCGGTAGCCGAAGATGCGCTTGCGGGCAAAGCACGGAATGATTTCGCTGACCACGCCCATGCCGGGCAGCACCATGATGTACACCGCCGGGTGCGAATAGAACCAGAACAGGTGCTGGAACAGCAACGGGTCGCCGCCCAGCGCAGGGTCGAAGATGCCCACATGCAGGAAGCGCTCGGCCGCGACCAGCAGCAGCGTCATCGCCAGCACCGGCGTGGCCAACACCAGGATGATGCTGGTGGCGTAATTGGCCCACACGAACAGCGGCAGCCGGAACCAGCCCATCCCGGGCGCGCGCATGGTGTGCACGGTGACGATGAAATTGAGCCCCGTGAGGATGGACGAGAAGCCGGTGATGAACACGCCCAGCAGCACCAGCACCACGTGGGTACGCGTGAACATGGTGGACAGCGGCGTGTAGAAGGTCCAGCCGGTATCGACACCGCCGGCCGCCAGCGCGCACAAGGTGACGATGCCGCCGGCCATGTAGATGTACCAGCTGGCCAGGTTCAGGCGCGGGAACGCCAGGTCGCGCGCGCCGATCATCAGCGGCATCAGGAAATTGCCCAGCACCGAAGGAATGGACGGGATCAGGAACAGCCACACCATCACCACGCCGTGCGCGGTGAACAGCTTGTTGTAGGTGTCATGGCTGACCAGGTCGCCCTGCGGGGTGGCCAGTTCGAGCCGGATCAGGGTGGCCGCCGCGCCGCCGACAAAGAAGAACGCGGTGATCGAGACCAGGTACAGGAGCGCGATGCGCTTGTGGTCGGTGGAGGTGAGCCACGAGCGCAGCGTGTACGACGCGCGCAGGTAGTCGGACGCTTGCAGGGTGTCGGTGCTAGCGCTCATCGGGTTTCTCCCTGATGTAGGCGATGATGGCCAGCAGGTCTTCCTCGCTGATCTGGCCGGCGAAAGAGGGCATGTCCGGGCCGTAGCCGGCGACGATGTCCTTGCGCGGCAGCAGGATCGAGTCGCGCACGTAGTTTTCGTCCGCCACCAGGGTGCGGCCATCCTGCAGGTGGACGGTGCGGCCGACCAGGTGAGCCAGGCTGGGCGCGTGCACGCTGGAGCCGGGCTCGTGGCAGCCGCTGCAGCCGTAGCGCCGGTACAGCGCAAAGCCCCGCGCGGCAATGCCCGGGGTATCGGCCCCCTGCTGCAGCCATTGTTCAAACTCGGCGGGACGCATGACGACGATCTCGCCGCGCATCAGCGAATGCTCGGTGCCGCAGTATTCGGCGCAGAACAGGTGGAAGCGCCCAAGCTTTGTCGCAGTGAACGCGAGCGTGGTGTAGCGGCCCGGCACCACGTCCTGCTTCAGGCGGAAGGCGGGAACGAAGAAGCTGTGGATCACGTCCTGCGAGGTCATCACCAGCCGCACCGGCTGGCCCAGCGGCACGTGCAGCTCGCCGATCTCGCGGCGGCCGTTGCGGTGTTCGAGCTTCCACATCCATTGCTTGGCCACCACGAACACGGGCATGGCCCCGGCCGGCGGGCGGAACAGCTGCGCGTAGTCGTAGGCCGCCCAGGCGTAAATGGCGCAGAACAGCAGCAGCGGGATGCCGGTCCACGCGTATTCGATCGCGCGCCGGTGCCGCACCGGGCCGGGCCGCTCGGCGCGCGAGCCGGCCCGAAAGCGGATCGAGAAGCCGATCACCATCAGCGCCAGCGCCACCGCCATCAGCGTTGACAGCAGCAGCAGGGCCAGCATCAGCAGGTCGAACGGGCCGGCGGCGCTCGACGCGGCGGGCAGGATCTCGACTGGCGGGTTCACGATTGCCTCCCTGCCCTGCGGCGCGCGAGCACGATGATGGCGGCCAGCATGGCCAGCGCAACCACGGCGGCGCTGCGCACCAGCGCCAGCGCCATGCCGGTGTAACGGCCGGTTGCCGGGTCGAAGTGCGAGCATGCCAGCGCAATGCGGTCCGACACGGTGCCCACCGCGCCGCCGGAAGCCTCCACCAGCGCCAGGCGCAGGTCGCGCGGGGCAACGTCGGCTTGCGGGAAGTAGCGCGACACCACGCCGCCGGGAGTGGCGACCAGGAACCCGGCCGGGTGCATGAGGCCGCGGCCTGCATCCCGCGCGAAGCGAAAGCCGGCGGCTTGCGCGAGCGGCGCGGTGGACTGCGCGGGCCCGGTCAGCAGATCGAGCGCGATGCCGGTGGATGCAAGCTGGCCGCGATAGGCGCTGCGCTTGCGCGCGGCAAGTTGCGGATCTTCGGCGGGGTCGATGCTGACCATGAGCACGCGGTAGCGCGCCGGCGGCAGGCCGGTTGCGCTGGCGGCAGCCAGCACTTGCTGCAGGTTGGCGCTGCACAGGTTGGCGCAGGCGAAATAGCCAAGCACCAGCACGACCGGCCGCGGGCCGAAGTAGCGGGCAAGCGGCGCCACGCCATCCGTGCCGGCAAGGCGCACGTCCAGCGGCAGGCGTGCCCCGGGATGCTGGTCCCAGCCGGGGGTGGCGTAGCAGGCGCCGGCCAGCAGGCAGGACAGGATCACGACGGCGCATCTCATCGCTGCCCTCCGGCCTGCGCCGCCCGCCGGCGCGCGGCATCCTGGCGCGCGAGCGCGGCCATGGCCTCCTCCACGGGGATACGGGCGATGCCGGCCTGCCGGTCCACCCACTGCCACGAATGCAGCAGGCGCTGCTTCTGGTCGAAGTAGGCTTTGCGGTCGGCCGTCGGCGCACTCTCCAGGCGCGCGCCGGCCACGCTGAAGTCGAGCGGCCCGTTGGGGTCCCCGCGTGCACCCTGCGGCGTCCAGCGGGTCCAGGCGAACCAGGCGGCGGTGGCGGCCAGCACGATCATGACCGCGATGCCGATGGCGCCACGGGCGATGCCGCGCAGGTCGAGGGCCGGGTCGTGGACGTCGCTCATGCTGCCTCCACAGGTAGTGGCCGCCACCGGTAGTAGCCCGCCAATACGGCCGCCAGCGCAAGCGCCCCCAGCGGCGCGGCCCACGGCGCGTCGCCATGCGCCGCCGGCACCGACGGCAGCACCAGCCACCACGCGTGCACCAGCAGCATGGCCAGCACCAGCCACGCCACCCATGCCATCGCCGCCGGGTTGCGCTTGACCGCGCGAAACAGCAGCAGGGCCGACGGCAGCGCGAACAGCAGCAGCGCCAGCAGCCAGCCAACGGTGCGCCACCCCGGCGTGGCGCGCGCGGTGTACCAGATGATCTCGTGCGGCAGGTTTTCGGCCCAGATGACCAGGTACTGCATGAAGCCGAGGTAGGCGAGCGTCATTGCGTAGGCCAGCAGCAGGTTGCCGAGGTCACCGAGCAGTTCGCCGTCGTTGTCGCGCCGGCGCACGGCCACCAGGATTGCGAGCGCCATGCCGCCAGCGGACTGCGCCATCAGCACCAGCAGCCCGAACACGCTGGAATACCACAGCGGCATCAGCGACATGATCCAGTCCACGGCGGCGATGCTGGCCGTGAGGCTGTAAGCGATGAGCGCAGCCGCAGCAAAGCCCTGCGAGCGCACGAAGCGCGCGGTGCCGCTCAGCCATGCGAGCACATTCCACAGCACCAGCCACAGCACGCTGCGCACCACGAACGGCAGCGGCTGCAGCCAGGCGCTCTTGAACGCGGGCGCGGACAATTCCCCGGCCCAGCGCGCCGTGCCGCTTGCCGCGTGCTGCGCCCACGGATACAGCCAGGGCGGTACTGCCAGCAGCGGCACAAACAGCAGGGTCGGGAACCACAGCGTGCGGGCCAGCGCCAGCACCGGCGCCCGGATCGGCTCGCCCCAGCGCCCTCCGGTGAGGTTGTGCAGCCAGACCTGGGCCAGCGCGCCCATCACGATGCCGTTCCAGCACCACCACGCGGCCAGCCATGCCGCCAGCAGCGCCGCGCGGTTGGCGCGCCAGCCGACCACGCAGGCCACGAGCAGCGCGACGGCGGCGGCAAGCCACGGCAGCCGCGCCCTCATGGCCGGCCCTCCCCGCCCGTGAGCCGCGCACGTTGTGCCGCATCCAGTTCCGCCACGCTCGCGTGCTGGCTCAGTTGCAGCGCGCGGATGTAGGCGACGATTGCCCAGCGGTCGGCCGGTTCGACGCGGTCGGCGTACGGATACATGATGCCGTAGCCATGCGTGATCACGTCGAAGAAGTGGCGGTCCGGCGCGTTGCGCAGCCGGTCCTGGTGAAAGCTGGGCGGCGCCGGAAAGCCACGGCGCACCACCCTCCCGTCGCCATCGCCCGCCGGGCTGTGGCACGGCACGCAGTAGATCGAGAAGCGCTCCTGCCCACGACGCAAGAGCTGCGCCGTGACCGGGTAGGGATTGGCCTGCGCGGCCTGGGCGGCCTGGTCGCGCTCGGCCGCTTGTTGCCCCAGCTGCCCGCCGGTCGAGCCGGAAAACGCGCCGCGCGCGTGCGCCACGGTGCCCGGCGGCAGCGGGCGCGCCGAGGCGCCGTCCGCGAACAGGTTGCTGGGCGCGAATGGCTTGTAGCGCGGCTGGTCGTACATGTCCTGCCTGGCCTTCTCGCAACCGGACAGCAGCAGCACCGCGAGGAACAGGAGCCATCTCATGCTGCCACCTCGCGCAGCAGCAAGGGGTGCAGGTCGTCCAGCATCTGCCTGCTGCGGCCGACGTGGTAGGTCGGGTCGCTGGCGCGCAGGCACAGGAAGAAGCGGTTGCGCGAGGCCAGGTCGAACTCCGGCGCGCCGAACAGGGGATGCACCAGGCGCGGCAATCCGTTGGCGATCAGCATCGAGAGCACTGCCGCGAACGCCGCGCCCAGCACGGCCAGCTCGAAAGTGGGCGGAATGAACGAGGGCCAGCTGTTGAGCGGACGCCCGCCAATGTTGAGCGGGTAGTCGATCACCGCCGAATACCATTGCAACAAGTAGGTGCCGAGCCCGCCGGCAACGGCGCCGGCGAAGGTCCACGCCTGCACCGCGTGGCTGCGAAAGCCGAGCGCCTCGGCCAGCCCGTCGACCGCGAACGGCGCATACGCCTCGACCTGGCGGCAGCCGTTCGCGCGCGCGCGGCGCACCGCCTCCAGCAGCAGGTCGGCGGTGGCGAATTCGGCCAGCAAGCCGTAGGGCGCGCTCATGCCTGCCCCTTGGCCGTCTCGCGCACCAGCTCGCGCATCTCGGCAATGGAAATGACCGGCAGCACCCGCACGAACAACAGGAACAGCCAGACGAACAGCGCAATGGAACCGAACAGCGTGAGCCAGTCCCACAGCGTCGGGTAGAACATGCCCCAGGCCGACGGCATGAAATCGCGGTGCAGGCTGGAGACGACGATCAGGAAGCGCTCCATCCACATGCCCACGTTGACCACCAGGCTCACCGCAAACAGCAGCGCCACGCTGTGCCGCGCACGCCGGAACCACAGCAGCTGCGGCACCAGCACGTTGCAGCACATCATGGGCCAGTACACCGGCGCATAGGGCCCGATCCAGCGGTTGACCGTCATGTAGCGCTCGAATTCGTCGCCGCTGTAAAAGGCGGTGAAGATCTCGGCCGCGTAGCCGTAGCTGACCAATAGCGAGGTGGCCAGCAGCACCTTGGCGGCGTTGGCCAGATGGCGCGCGGTGATGAAGTCTTCGAGCTTGAAGAAATGGCGCAGCGGTATGGCCAGCGTGAGCACCATGGCAAAGCCGGAGAACAGTGCGCCTGCGACAAAGTACGGCGGGAAAATCGTCGAGTGGTAGCCGGGCGTATTGCCGATAGCAAAGTCGAGCGAGACGATGGTGTGCACCGACACCACCAGCGGCGTGGCCAGCCCGGCCAGCAGCAGGTAGGCGATGTCGTAGCGCGCCCAGTGCCGCGCCTCGCCGCGCCAGCCGAGCGCCAGCAGGCCGTAGATGAACTGCTTCACTGGCTGGCGCGGCGCCACGCCCGCGCGGTCGCGCAGCGTGGCCAGGTCCGGCACCAGGCCCACGTACCAGAACAGCAGCGACACCAGCAGGTAGGTGCTGATCGCGAAAAAGTCCCATACGAGCGGGCTGCGCCATTGCGGCCAGACGTTCATCACGCTCGGGTAAGGCACGATCCAGTAGAAAAACCAGGGACGGCCCAGGTGCAGGATCGGGAACAGGCCGGCGATGCCGGCTGCAAACAATGTCATGGCCTCGGCAAAGCGGTTGACCGAGGTGCGCCAGCGCTGGCGCAGCAGCAGCAACACCGCCGAGATGAAGGTGCCGGCGTGGCCGATCCCGATCCACCAGACGAAGTTGCCGATCGCAAAGCCCCATGCCACCGGGATGTCCACGCCCCAGATGCCCACGCCTCGGGCAAACAGCCACGACACCGCGCCCACCAGCACCAGCACACCCGCGCAGCTGGCCAGGAACAGCGTCATCCAAGGCCAGTGCACCGGGCGCGTGAGCACGATGTCGGCGATCTTGTCCGACACGCTGGCGTAGCCCCAGCCGGGCCGCAGCACCGGGCTGGGGCCGGAGACCGGTGGCTGCTCGGCAGGCGCGGCCATCTAGCCGAGCTCCGGGTCCGGGTTGGACAGGCGCGCCGCGTAGCTCGTGCGCGGCCGGGTGTTGAGCTCGGCCAGCAGCAGGTAGTCCAGCGGCGAGGCCTTGGCACGGCTGACCTGGCTACCCGCGTCGTTGAGGTCGCCGAACACGATGGCTGCGGTCGGGCACGCCGCCTGGCAGGCGGTGACGATCTCGCCGTCGCGCGCCTTGCGGCCTTCCACTTCGGCGTCCAGGCGGCCGCGGGTGATGCGCTGCAGGCAGTAGTTGCACTTCTCCATCACGCCGCGCCGGCGTACCGTCACTTCCGGGTTACGCTGGGCCTTCAGCGATTCGGTCTCGTTGTCGGCAAATTGCAAGAAGTTGAAGCGCCGCACCTTGTACGGGCAATTGTTCGAGCAAAAGCGGGTGCCGACGCAGCGGTTGTACACCTGCACATTGAGCCCTTCGCTGTCGTGCATGGTCGCGCCCACCGGGCACACCTCCTCGCAGGGCGCGTTTTCGCAGTGCATGCACGGCACCGGCTGGAACAGCGTGCGCGGGCGTTCCGCGGGGCCTTCGTAGTAGCGGTCCACGCGGATCCAGTGCATCGCGCGCCCGAGCTGCACCTGCTCCTTGCCCACCACCGGGATGTTGTTCTCGGCCTGGCAGGCGATGGTGCAGGCGCCGCAGCCGATACAGCTGTTCAGGTCGATCGCCATGCCCCAGCGGTAGCGTGGGTAGTCGTATGGCGGGTACAGGCTCTGCGCGCTCTGGCGCTCGATCGGCGCGGCCTGCGCGAACGACGGGTTGGCGCGAAACCGCGCGACCGCGGCGGTGCGCACCAGGTCGCGGCCCTCCATCCGCGCGCTGCCTTGCGCGACGGCGAACACGTGGCGGCGCCCGGTGCGGGTGAGGGTCAGCGTGGCGCCTGTCAGCACCGCCGCGCCGGTACGCAGGCGGTAGGCGTTGAAGCCGACTCCATCGCCGACGCGACCGGCCGCGTCACGGCCGTAGCCCAGCGGCAGGGTCACGCAATGGTCGGCGTGGCCGGGCAGGATCCAGACCGGCGCCTCTAGCGCCCTGCCCTCGGTGTCGGCCAGCCGTACCACGTCGCCGGTCTGCAGCTGCAGGCTGCGGGCGGTCGCGGGACTGAGCAGCGCTGCGTTGTCCCAGGTCAGGCGCGTGAGCGGGTGCGGCAGCTCCTGCAGCCAGGCGTTGTTGCAGAAGGCGCCGTCGGCCAGACGCAGGTCGGGCGCGAACACGGCGGCAAGGCCGGCAGGAGCGGGCGGCTCGGGGGCTGCGAGCGGCGTCACGGCGGCCACGCGCACCGGCGCGCGCGCCGGCACGTCGAGCACGCCCCGGCGCAGGCCGCGCTGCCAGAATTCGTCGAAGTCGCCTGGCACGGCTGCCCGCCAGTGGCGGCGCACGAGGTCGTATCCGTTACGCACGGGGTCGTCGCCCGCCAGCGCCAGCAGCTCGTGTGCGCTGCGCCCGTTGTACAGCGGTGCGATCAGCGGCTGCACGAGGCTGGCCGTGCCGTCGAACGCCAGCGCGTCGCCCCAGCGTTCGTAGTCGTGCGCCAGCGGCAGGTGCCAGGCACAGCGGCGCGCCGTTTCGTCACGGTACAGGCCAAGGTGCACCGCGAACGGCACCCTGGCAAGCGCTTCGCCAAAGCCGCAGTCCACGGGCGCGTCATAGGCCGGGTTGGCGCCAAGCATGAACAGCGCGCCCACCTCGCCCGCACGCATCTCGTCGGCAAGCGCGCGGATCGATGCCAGGTGGCTCTCGGGACGCGCCGCGACAGGCTCGGCCAGCACGACCGTCTGGCCGGTATTGCCGAGCCGTTCGTTGAGCGCGTGCACCAGCGCGCGCGCGCCGGCCGGCACGCAGCCCCCCGCCACCACCAGTGAATTGCCCCTGTGCTGTGCCAGCACGGCGGCCAGCCGGCTTTCCCAGCGCGCAAGGTCGGAGGCAGCCGGGGCCGCCGGCGGCGCCGCACCCAGCCCGAAGCGTGCGGCCACGCGGCGCACCAGCCAGTCGAGCTCGGCCGGCGCCGCGGCAAGCCGGTTGTCGGCCGCGGCGCCGGTCAGCGTGGGGCTGGGCTCGACGACGTACAGGCGCCGCTCGAACCGCGGGTCGGCGCTGGTGCGGCCCTGCAGGCACTGGCGCGCATACGCAATGCTGCCCGGCCAGTCGCCGAACAGGTCGGCGTCGAAGCTGACGACGGCGGCGGCGCGCTCGCAGTGCAGCAACAGGTCGAGCGGACGGCCGAAGGCCAGCCGCGCCGCTTGCAGGCCGTTTTCGTCGTGCAAAGGATCCCACTGGCACCAGCGCGCGGCCGGATAGCGCTCGAGCAGCGCGGCGAGCTGGCCCGCCAGCGTGGGCGAGGTGACGCTGCCGGTGAGAATGCGCAGCCCGCGCCCGCCATCGGCCTGCCAGCGCGCGCGCACCGGCAGCAAGGCCGCCTCGAACGCCTGCCAGCCCGACAGCTGCCCGGCCTGGCGCACCGCCTGCGAACGGTCCGGGTCCCACAGCTGCAGGATGGATGCCTGGGCGAACACATCGGTGGCGCCCAGGCTGGCCGGGTGCAGGCGGTTGCCTTCGACCTTGGTCGGGCGGCCCTCGTTCGATTCGACCAGCACCCCGTGCGCCAGGCCGCGCCGCACGAAGGCGGTGGCGAAAAACAGCGGCTGGCCCGGCACCAGCTGCTCGGGCATCTGCACATACGGCAAGATTTGCTCCTGCGGCGGCCCCTTGCAGCCGGCTGCCGCCAGCGCGGCCGAGGCCGCCATCACGCGCAGCGCCGCGCGGCGGGCCAGGCTGGCCGGGGCGCCATCGGGGACAAGTGGAATGTGCGGGTATGGTGGCATCGTCAGCGGTGGCAGGTGGAGCAATCGGTGAGCCGGCGTGTGCTTTGAATCTGTAACAGGCGGTTCAGTTGTGTGATTTCCTGCGCCGAGAGCGGGCGCTTGTCCTGCATCAGGAAAACGTCGGCCAGCGGCCGGATGTGCTGGCGCGCGTTGCGATGGCAGCCCAGGCACCACTGCATTTCGAGCTGGGCCGTGCGCAGCATGAGCGGCATGCGGTCCACGCGGCCATGGCACTCGACGCAGGCCACGCCCTTGTTGATGTGGATGCGGTGGTCGAAGTAGGCGAAATCGGGCAGGTCGTGCACCCGGTTCCAGCGGATCGGCAGGCCGGTGCGGGCGCTGGCATGCAGCGGCGCGAGCAGCGGCGCGTCGCGAAACAGCTGGGAGTGGCAGGTCAGGCAGATGTCGCTCGACGGCAGCCCGGCAAAGCGCGACTTTTCGACCGAGGTGTGGCAGTAGCGGCAGTCGATGCCGTCGTCGCCCACATGGTGCTTGTGGCTGAACGGGATGGGCTGCGCGACGACGGTGCCGCCGGCGGCCGGCGGCATCATGCGCCAGCGCGCCAGCAGCGCCAGCGCCAGCGCGGCCAGCAGCGCCGCCACCAGGGCGAGCTTGAGTACAAGGACGGTTGCAGGATGAAACGCCTGGGCCATGGGCAAACTCGTGTGTGTGCGAAAGAACGTTCGGCACGACGCAGGGCGTTGCGGCAAGACACTAAGCGCTTGACCTTCCCCCTGCAGGAAGGATTAGAGTGGACCCTATCACATCGAGGTTTGAGATGCCGAACATTACCGTGCTGCCACATCCTGATTTCGCGCCCGAGGGCGCCACCTTTTATGCCGAGCCCGGGGGCACGCTGTGCGATGCCATGCTCGCGCACCGTGTCGAGATCGAGCACGCGTGCGGCAAGGTGGGCGCCTGCACCACCTGCCACGTCATCATCCGCGAAGGCTACGGCGCGCTGGAGGACCCGAGCGACGGCGAAGAGGACATGCTCGACCGCGCGTGGGGGCTGGCGCCGACCTCGCGCCTGTCGTGCCAGGTGGTCCTGGGCGAGGCCGACCTGGTGGTCGAGATCCCGCGCTATTCGATCAACCTGGAGAAGGAAAAAGGCTGAGCCGGCCCAATCGTAGGGTGGGCAGGTTCTCCTGCCCACGCGTTCAAAAACCGCCCGCAAGGTCGCATGTAACCGTGAGTTGAACGCGTGGGCAAGGGACTTGCCCACCCTACGGAACCGGAACTGGAACGCGGCGGTCGAACGGCTTTTCAAGCGCCGGCGCGGCCGCCGAGGAGGTTCCATGAAGTTCCCGATCCACATCGCCACGCTCCTGTGCGCGGGCCTGCTGGCCGGCTGCGCGCAACAGGGCCGCGTGGGCGAAAGCGAATACGTCCCCGCGCAAGGTGGCCCCGGCTACGGCACATCGGGGGCCGGCGGCAACGTGAACGCCGTGCCGGGCCAGCGTCCGGCCGAAAGCGGCGCCCAGGGTTCCGGCGGCACCGGCGTGACCGGCTCGGGTACGCCAGGCGCCTACGGCACCGGCGAAAGCGGCAGCGCCGCCTCGATGGGCGGGGCGGCCGGCAGCGCGGGCGCGGCTGCCGGCTCCACGCAACAGGCGTGCGCCATGTACGGGCGCATGATGGGCGCGCGCACGCCCGAGGAGCGGCAAGCGTTGATGGAGCAGATGATGCCGGGCATGTCGGCCGCATCGCGCCAGCAGCACCTGGAGATGATGCGCCGGCAATGCGAATAGACGACGATCCGCAGCTGATGGTGGAGCCCGGCGAGTGGCGCTACGCGCCGGTCGCCGTGGCGCTGCACTGGTTGCTCGCGCTGCTGATCGTCAGCACGGCCGCGCTCGGCTGGTACATGACGAGCGTCGAGGACGATCCCGGCGCCGAGCGCTGGTTCGACCTGCACAAGTCGGTCGGCATCGTCATCTTCGTGCTGGTGCTGGCGCGCGCGCTGTGGCGCCTCACGCACCGACCGGCCGCGCTGCCGGCCAGCATGCCGCGCTGGGAAGTGGTGGCGTCACTCGTGGTGCAGCGCCTGCTGTACGGGGGCATGGTGCTGCTGCCGGTGACCGGCCTGCTCGGCGCGCTGTACACGAAAAGCGGGGTCGCCTTCTTCGGGCTGCAGTTGCCGCGCTGGGCCGCGCCCGCGCACGACACGGCCGAGGCCTTCTTCGAGGTGCACGAGACGCTGGTGTGGGCGATGGCGGCGCTGGTCGCGCTGCACGTGGCGGCGGGGCTCAAGCACGCGCTGGTCGATCGCGACCGTGTGTTCCAGCGCATGTGGTTCCAGCAAAGAAAACGGCCGGCTGGGAGCCGGCCGCGGGGTGGAACAGTTTAGTCCAGCTTCCAGGCGTAGTCGATCTTGGTCCAGGTCTGGGCCGGGGCGCCGTCCTTGGTGCCCGGCTTGAACTTGCATGCCGAGATGCCCTTGATCGCTGCCTTGTCGAGGTTCTTGAAGCCGCTCGATTTCTCCAGCTTCGAATCGGCCACGCTGCCGTCCGCGTTCACGAGGAAGGACATCGACGTCGTGCCCTGCTCTTCGTTCATCAGGGAGGCCTTCGGGTACTCGACCTTGCACTTGGACGCGTCGAAGCTGGCCGGCACTTCACCGGCGGCGACTGCGCCGGCGACGCCGGACAGGATCAAGGTGGCGATAACACTCAAATAAGGCTTTTTCGTAGACATACCAGTTCCCAAAAGTTTTTAGTTCACGCTTCTTGTTTCGTGCTGCTCTCTTCGGCGACGGCTTGTGGCCGCCGCGTCAGAACTCTTCCCACTCGTCGCCGGCAGTTGCGGCGGCGGCCTTCTTCGGTTTGGCTGGCGCGCTGTCGGCATCGGTCGGCTCGACACGCGGTGCGGCGGCGGCCGGCTTCTTCAGCACCGGGCGGGCGCCGGCGGCGCGCTTGGCTGCCGGGCGCGGCGCCACTTGCGCGGCGGGGGCCGGGGCTGCCAGCGCGGTCAGCGCTTCGGCCTGGTTCTCCTCGCCTTCGGCCAGCTTGAAGATGCTGACCACGCGCGCCAGTTCGCCGGCCTGGTCCTGCAGGCTTTGGGCGGCGGCGGCCGCTTCCTCGACCAGCGAGGCGTTCTGTTGGGTCATGCTGTCCATCTCGATGATCGACACGTTGACCTGCTCGATGCCGGCGCTCTGCTCGGCGCTGGCGGCGGCGATGTCGCTCATGATGTCGGTCACGCGCTTGACGCTCGAGACCACTTCTTCCATCGTCACGCCGGCCTGGCCGACCAGCTTGCTGCCGCGCTCGACCTTCTCGACCGAGTCGCCGATCAGCGTCTTGATTTCCTTGGCGGCGGCGGCCGAACGTTGCGCCAGGTTGCGCACTTCGGAGGCGACGACCGCAAAACCGCGGCCCTGCTCGCCGGCGCGCGCCGCTTCCACGGCGGCGTTCAGCGCCAGGATGTTGGTCTGGAACGCGATGCCGTCGATCACGCCAATGATGTCGGCAATTTTGCTGGCCGAGCTGTTGATCTCGCCCATCGTGCCCACCACCTGCGACACCACTTCGCCGCCCTTGCGCGCCACGTCCGAGGCGCTGGCCGCGAGCTGGTTGGCTTCGCGGGCGTTTTCGGCGTTCTGGCGCACGGTGGCGGTCAGCTTGTCCATGGCCGAGGCGGTCTTCTCCAGCGAGCTGGCCTGCAGCTCGGTGCGCGAGGACAGGTCCAGGTTGCCGGCGGCGATCTCGCGCGAGGCGGTGCCGATGGTCTCGGTGCCGCGGCGCACCTGGGCCACGATGCCCACCAGGCTGTTGCGCATCTCGCGCATCTCGACCAGCAGGCTGCCGCGGTCGGAGACGGCGGTGTTAATGCGGATCGACAGGTCGCCGTGGGCGATGCTGCCGGCGATGCGGGCGGTGTAACCCGGTTCGCCGCCCAGCTGCTTGAGCAGGCTGCGGGTGATCACCCAGGCGGCGGCCACGCCCATCGCCACGGCCAGCGCCAGCATCACGATCATGAAATTGCGCGCGTTGGCGAACGCGGCCTGGGCATCGGTCTGGGCCTGCGAGTTCTGCTTGTCCTCGACGCTGGCCAGCTGGTCCAGCGCCTCGAGCCACTTCTTCTGGGCCGGGCGGATTTCCTTGATCATCACGCGGGTGGCGTCCTCGGCCTTGTTGGCCAGGTACAGCTCGGATGCCTTGCTGATGGCCGGCATCGCCACGCCTTCGGCGTCCTTGATCTGCGTCAGCAGCGTCTTTTCCTGCTGGGTGGACTCGGCGGCGAACTTGGCTTCCAGCTTGGCCTGGATCTCGTCGTACTTGCGGGTCTGTTCCTTGAACTTGTTCAGTTCAGGTTCCATGTCGTCCGCGTTGGTCATCAGGGTCAGGGTGCGCAGCGAGGTGACGCGCTCGCTGACATTGTTGCGCATGTCGATCACGAGCCGTGTGACCACGTTGTTGACACCTACCACGTGGTCGAGGCGGTCCTGGATCTGCGCCATGCGGAGGATGCCGACCACGGTCACCGCGACCAGCAGCACCAGCACCAGGGCAAACCCCAAACCCAGGCGCATTCCGACCTTCATGTTTGTCAAATTCATTTCGTCCCTATTCCCTCTTTATTGATCGGACACGAGCGACAGTTGTCAATGTGCAATGTCAAATTTCCATGCTTCTGGCAGGAAATGTATGTGTTTCCGTGAGGATAAATCAAAACCAGTCGGCATAGACAGATTTTGTGAACGACAACTCGGATGTTTCGAGTTCACAACATGCGTTGGTGCGCTGGCAAAAAACGAAGGTGAGCTGCGATTATAGGGAGATTTATTGCCCTACAGCAAGCAAAATGCTGTCTTTGCCACGCGCATTGCCGGCCCTTGTAGTTATTTTCCTACAGCAACACAGGAAAAACTTTATTTTCTTGCGGGCCGGGGTTGGCGGCCCGCGGCCGGGCTCAGGCGGCGCGCGCCATGCGGTCGGCCGCTTCCAGCAGCAAGGCGGGGTCGCCGGCTGCCAGCCGCTTGGGGTCGGACAGCAGCTGGCGGAACGCGCGTGCGCCGGGCAGGCCGGACATCAGGCCGAGCATGTGGCGCGTGATGCTGTTCAGCTTCAGGCCCTGCGGGCCGAACTCGGCCAGCTGGGCGGCGATGTAGGGAATCATCTCCTCCAGCACCTGGCGGCGCGTCTTGGGCGTGGCGGCGGCGCCGTAGAAGCGCGCGTCCCAGCCCGCCATCAGCCACGGGTTGTGGTAGGCCTCGCGCCCGAGCATCACGCCGTCCACGTGCTGCAGGTGCTGCGCGATCTCGTCGTCGGTCTTCACGCCGCCGTTGATGATGATTTCCAGCTCCGGGAACTGGCGCTTCAGGTCGTAGGCGACCTCGTACCTGAGCGGCGGGATCTCCCGGTTCTCCTTGGGCGACAGGCCCTTGAGGATGGCGTTGCGCGCGTGGACGATGAAGGTGCGGCAGCCGGCGTCGGCGATGGTGCCCACGAAGTCGCGCACGAACGCCGGGTCCTGGACCTGGTCGATGCCGATCCGGTGCTTGACCGTGACATCGATCGAGACCGCGTCGCGCATCGCCTTGACGCAATCGGCCACCAGCTGCGGTTCGGCCATCAGGCAGGCGCCAAACGCGCCCTTCTGCACCCGCTCGGACGGGCAGCCACAGTTCAGGTTGATCTCGTCATAGCCCCACTCCTGGCCCAGCCTGGCGCTGTGCGCCAGCTCGCCCGGGTCGCTGCCGCCCAGCTGCAGCGCGACCGGATGCTCCTCCTCGCTGTAGCGCAGGTGGCGCGCAACGTCGCCGTGCACCAGCGCGCCGGTGGTCACCATTTCCGTATACAACCAAGTGTGGCGGGTGATCTTGCGGTGGAAGACGCGGCAGTGGCGGTCGGTCCAGTCCATCATGGGCGCGACGCTCAGTTTTCGTTTGCTGTTTGTCATCTAAATAATTCGTTTCCGTCTGAGGGGGCAATACGACCTCCCGCAACTTCACAACTTTGCTACAGGCGGCGTCACTTCTCAAGACCGGGGACACCTGGCGGGCACAGGCCCGCAGGAAAGGGCACAACTCGATTGCGGAAACATTTCCGACGAAGGCGCAGGCCGCTGCATGGGCCCGGAAGATCGAGGCTGAGATCGGTGCCAGACGCGTCAATGACGCGCGCGAGCTCGCCGCGCATCTTACCCTAAAAGAGTGGCGATCGATCATTTGTCTGGCGCGCACCGGGCAATCGCCAGTGGGTGTAAATTGAGTGGATGCTTGCCTTGGCTCGACATGCGCGCCATCGGCTGGCGTGCGCAAGCGCCCTTGGGCTTGCAGAGAGCGAGGATTTCATGAATACGCTGCCTGGCAACACATTTCGCACACTCCCCCTGACGCCGGAACAGGTCAGGGAAATCGAGCATTACATCCACGCGCGCGTGCGCGCCGGCGTTCATTGGGACACGCCGGAGCTGGCGATGACGCTGGACGATATGCTCCACCCGCCCGAAACGGTGCACGACGACACGACCGGACTTCAGGAAAGCCTTGCCTCCGAGCGCGCGGTGGCGGCCAACGAAGAGTCGGACCGGATCGACCTGCTCAAGTCGGAACGTGACAGCAATCACTAATTGCGGTCAATGCAAGCGCTGCTGCTTGTGCGCATACATCTGCGCGTCGGCAGCGTGGATGTAATCGTCCAGGCTCATCCCGGCGGCGGGGTCGCACTGCACGATGCCAATACTGAGCGATACCTGGAACGGGCGCCCTTCCATCCGATTGAACGCATGTAGGTTGCGCCTGATACGCTCGACCACCGTGTCCGGCTGCTCGTCGTCGAGCGTGAACGCCGCAAACTCGTCGCCTCCCACGCGCGCCACGACGTCCACATTGCGAAACGACGCGCGCAAGATGCCAGCCGCGTCGCAAATCAACTGATCGCCCGCCTGATGGCCGACCGCGTCGTTGATGCGCTTGAGGCCGTCGATGTCGGCGAAAATCACGGCGCTGGCCGCATGCTGCCGTTGCGCTACCTTGAACGCCTGTTCCGCCTCCACAAAAAAGCCGCGCCGGTTGCGCAGCCCGGTCATGCCGTCCGTCAGCGACAGCTCGCGGATCTCGTGCTCAACGTCGTCGCGCCGCGCCAGCTCCGCAGCATGGGCGTGGGCCGTGTCCATCATCTGCCCGGACTGTTGCGAGACTTGCTGCTCGAGCGATGCGCGGGCCTGCAGCTTGCCCAAGGCGGCGGCCGTCAGTTCCGCCACCTGGGTGAGCAGCTGGCGCCGCGCCTTGATGTCGAGCGCGCCGCCATCGCGGTGCCATTCCACTGCCAACGCCGTCGTTGGCCGGTGTGGCGGTACGCCGACCGCCATTACCGCACCGGCGCCAGCAGGCACATTGGCCGCTGGCTGGGCTGCGCTGCTGCCGTCGCCCTGCAGGCAGGCCAGGCCTGGGCGGTACAGCGGGTTGCTGGCGTCGGAATACCGCGCGCGCCCGCCGTGGTCAAAACCGTGGACGTATTGCGCACCATTGGTGTTGACGATCAGGATCGCACGGTCCATGTGCATGAGATCGGCCAGGGCCTTGCCCACCAGGTCGAGGACGACCATCGGATCGTCGGTCTGGAGCAGCTCGCGCGACAGCGCCAGGAGCGAACGCATCCGGTCCAGTTCGTTCACCAAATCGTGTTTGTTCATCGCTGCTGGTTCCCGGGAGTGGCTGGCGGCCGCGGCGCGGACAGGAGCAAGCCCGGAGCGCGCCGCGCGCGGAGTTGGAATGATGCGCCCCAGGTCCGGGCAGTGCAAGCGTGCGCGTCATCGCTCGGGGTCGGCGACCCGGCCTTGCGCATACCAGTTCATCACCGGATGCACGGTCACGCCATGCAGGACAATGGACGCGGTCACCGCAACCAGCGTCAATGCCGCGAACTGCTGCGCGAGCGCGCCGGACAGGCCGTGGTCCAGCGCATACATCAGGTAGTAGATCGACCCGATTCCCCTGATACCGAACCAACCCATCACGACGCAGCGGCGCGGCGGCGCCGCACTGCCCGCCATGCCAAGGAAGACCGATAAGGGGCGCACGGCAAAGATCGCCATGGCGGTGAACCACCACAGCGCCGGAAATATCGTGATGTATCCCAGCATGGCGCCGGTCAGGGTGACCAGCACCAGTTCCGCCAGTTTTTCGAGTTGCTCATTGAACCCTTGTACCTCCCGCTTCATCGCCGCGCTTGCGTGATGGGAATGCGCCGGCGCCATGCTCGCCGGCGGCGACGAGACTTGGGACATCCACGGATGTTCTTGTACCCGCCGCAATGCCAGGCCGGCGGTGAACACGGCGAGAAACCCGGAAGCCAGGCAGAGCTGCGCGAGGCCATACGCGACCCCGACCGTACCGAGCGAGAGGAATTCGCTCAGGCCCAGTGCCTCCTGATGCCGGTTGCGCAAGAACACGACCAGCGTGCCCAGCACGCCTCCCACCATCGCGCCGATCAGCGTGCCGCCGAACGTTGCCCAGAGCAGGTCCACCAGCCACCAGTGCCATGCATTCGCACCAAGATCGTGCCACCCCATCAGGCCCAGGCCGAGCAGCACGAACGGAAACGCGGAGCCGTCATTGAGCGCGCCTTCGCCGGCCAGGTTGAAGCGGGCTGGAGTGGGAGTGTGGCCGGATTCCGGCTGGACGCCCGAGGCCAGCACAGGATCGGTGGGGGCCAATATCCCGCCCAGCAACACCGCGGCGCCAAGCGGCAGACGCAAGCCGTACACGCCCATTGCCGCTATCAGCCCGACCGTGATGGTCATCGATACAAAGGCCAGCCGTAATGGCGCGAGCCAGCGACGATCCAGCAGAGGGACCTCAAGCTTCAGGCCGACGGCGAACAGCGATATCAGCAGCGCCGCTTCGGCGCTTAACTCCAGCATGGCGGTGTTGCGCCAAGGATCAGGCATGACGATGCCTATCCCGGCCGGCCCCAGTACGAAGCCAAGCGCCAGGTAGATCATCGCACCGCTGAGCGGCAGCCGGGCCAGCAGCGTTCCGATCAGCATCATCGCAATCAGCGTGAGACCGGCAAACAACATCCAGTACGTCATCGACATGACGGAGCCCTTTTCCGTTGATACTCGCCTGCGATCGGTCAATCTCGCCAAATCATCATAGCTGCAAGCGGCTCGCTTGAGGATGCACTCTCCAGGCGTTCGTGCGCATCGGCCCGGCTACTGGCCTGTTCGTCAATGCCGCATAAAAAAAGGGCTTCGCCCCTTGTGGATGGCGATTTGTACTCCAACTGGAGTACCCATGGAGGATAAATTCGATGAAAGTTGTTGCCATGAAGGACAAACTACCGGACACCGACAAGGTGACGGTGAATCTCGGCCTGGTTGACCTGGCGCAGGTGGATCTGTTGGTGGACGAGGGCTTCTACACCAATCGCACCGATTTCGTCCGCACAGCCGTGCGCAACCAGCTGCAGCAGCACGCCGAAGCGATCCGCCAGACCGTGCTGCGCAAGCGTTTTGTGATGGGATTGCAGCGCTATTCGCGCACCGACCTGGAACGCGTCGTGGCCGCCGGCGAGCAACTGGAAATCCATGTGCTCGGGCTGGCCACGCTGGACGACGATGTGACGCCGGAACTGGCAACGGCCGCGATCGCATCGATCCGTGTCCTTGGCGCATTCGTCGCGTCGGCCGCCGTCAAGCACGCGCTGGCCGACCGCATTCAAACTTGATTTAATGGAGCAACAATGAAACCTTTCGAGCAATTTCTCGAGCAGATGAAGGAAGCTGCACACCTGGCCAAGGCCAAGGACCCGGCAGCGGCCACCGCTGTCATCCAGGAGGCGCTCAAAGCCTCCGGCTTGATTCCCACCCAAGCGGCGGACAATGGCATGGCCGCCCGCCCTCCCATGGTCGACCTGAACGCCGTGCCCGACTGGGCAAAGGCGCTGCGCAAGACCATGCCTGGCCGGCGCCCCGGTATTGCCGCGCCCGATCCGCACGCGCCCGGCCAATTCCTGGAGCGAACATTCAGCGCCGCGGGGGACACCCGCCGCTACAAGCTGTACGTGCCATCGGTCCCCGCTTCCGGCCCGCGTCCGCTGATCGTGATGTTGCATGGCTGCACGCAAAACGCCGACGATTTTGCGGCCGGCACGGCGATGAATGCCCTGGCCGAGCAGCATGGCTGCCTGGTGCTCTACCCGGAACAATCGGCAACTGCCAATGCGTCGCATTGCTGGAACTGGTTCGAGGCATCGCACCAGGAGCGCGACGGTGGAGAGCCCTCACTGCTCGCGGCCATGACCCGGGAGGTCGTCGAGACCTGGCAGGCGGACCCGAAGCGGGTCTATGTGGCCGGGCTGTCGGCAGGCGGCGCGATGGCCGCGATCCTGGGGCAGGCCTATCCCGAGCTGTATGCCGCGGTCGGCGTCCATTCCGGCCTGCCGGTCGGCAGCGCGCGCGACCTGATCACGGGCCTGGCGGCGATGAAGAAAGCACCTGCGCGCGCCGGCAGGCCAGCGCGCACGCCGCCGCAGCGGGTGCCGGTGATCGTATTCCATGGCGACCAGGACAGCACCGTCCATCCGGGGAACGGGGACGCGGTACTACGGCAGTTCGTGCATTCCGCGCCCGGTTCAAGCGCCGACGTGCTGCACCGGCACGAGGAACGCACGGAGCAGGCGGACGGGCGCGGCTACACCCGGACGGCGATGCGCGACCGCAGCGGCCGCACGGTGGCCGAGTACTGGGAGCTGCATGGGGCTGGCCACTGCTGGTCGGGCGGCAGCCCCGCCGGGACCTACACGGACCCGGCCGGGCCGAACGCATCGGCCGAGATGTTGCGGTTTTTCCTGGCGCAGGCGGACTGAACCCACGGCTGAACCTGCAAGGCCCGGCGCCAGCGCAAGCTTGGCCAACCGGGCCTTTAGGATCGCGGCCGGTCCAGGCCCGGCTGGCGCGCGGCGTAATTGAGCGCGTCGGCCAGCACATCGTAGCGGTAGGGACCATAGACGAAGCGGCCGGCCTGGTAGACGATGCCGCGTTCGGCCATCTGCTCGCGCTCACGTTGCGTGGGGGCGCTGAACTGGCGCCAGCGCAGCGGCGCCGTCGTTTCGATCGGCAAGCCCGGCCTGGCGCGTTCGAGCCGGGCATAGTTGAGCGCATCCTCCACCCGGTCGTAACTGTACTGCCGATAGTGGTAGGCGCGTCCGTCAAACGAAATGCCGGCCCATGGTTCGCTGGTTGCCGGGTCGTCGGTGGGTGGCACGCTTGCCATGGAATGTCCCCCCAAAAAATCGCCGCCCGAACGGCACTGCGGACGGCCAACAGAACCCGTGGATGATCCTGCGCTTAATCCGGCGCCAACGCAAGCGAGCTTGGCGGCAGAGGAGTCACTTCGGCGCAAGATCGCCGTACCAGTAGGCGGCCGCCACCCGGCCGTCCATCAGGAAGTCGCTGCCGGTGATGCCCCCCTCCGGCCCAGGTCGGCGGTCAGATGGCGAGTTTGCGTTCACTCATCCACTTCACGATGGCTGGATCGCTGTGCGAGCAAACACTGCTGGTTCCGGTTTCCAGCGTCGCGATCGCGGCCATTTCCTGTTCACTCAATGCGAAATCGACGACGTCCAGGTTCTCGCCCATCCGCTCGCGCCTTAAGTACGCATAGGCCCGGACGTCAGGATGGCGGTCGTCGCTGCCCCTCGGTATTTCTCCGCGCGCGAGGTCCCCCGGCGACCGCAGGATTTGACCAGCCACGACTGCATCAACCTGCGCTTGCCGACGCACGGCGGCCTGCTCCCATGGGACTTCAGGAAGGGATCGCGCGAGCTGAACGTGCGCGTTGAGGGGCAACTCATCCTTAACGGCTTTCCGCAGGTCCTGCAGGCGGCGCTGGCGGGGTGTGGGCTGGCGTTCATGCTGGAAGACACTTTGCAACCTCACCTTGCCAATGGCAGCCTCGTGCGCTTGCTCGATGACTGGTGCAGCGTCTTTCCAGGCGATCAGCTTTATTATCCGAGCCGGCGGCAGCCCTCGTCGGCATTTGCGCTGGTGGTGGATGCCTTGCGATACACGCATCCGTAACAAAAGCAGGCTGGGTGGAAGAACGGCGAGCGGGCGGCTGCCGCCGGCGGTCCGGCCCGGCGCACTAGTTGCGCTGCATCAAAAGAAAAATCGAAAAAATTTCCGCGCGGCATTTAATGCCTACAGGAAATCGGTCGTCTTGTACTCGTGAGAGCGCGACATCCGCGACCTTCAACAGTAACAGACCACCCAACTAGGAGCCCAACATGCTGAGCCTTCACACCAACGCAGCAGCCCTTTCGGCACAGAACTCGATCACCCGCACCCAGACCTCGCTGTCGACCTCGATGACGCGTTTGTCGACCGGCTACCGCATCAACTCGGCAATGGACGACGCCGCAGGCCTGCAGATCGCCACCCGCCTGAAGAGCCAGACCAGCGGCATGGCCGTGGCAATGCGCAACACCCAGAACTCGATCTCGATGCTGCAGACCGCCGAAGGCGCGCTGGACGAAGTCGGCAACATCCTGACCCGCATGAAGGACCTGGCAACCCAGGCCGCCGACGGCTCGTCGTCGGGCGACGACCAGATCTCGATGCAGGCCGAATTCGACTCGCTGAACGACGAGCTGGCCAACATCATGGGCAACACCAAGTTCGGCGGCACCACGCTGCTGGCCAAGACCGCCGGCAAACTGGAAGCGGCCACCGGCATCCAGTTCCAGATCGGTGCCGACGGCGCCGAGACCATGACCGGCGCGTTCAAGACCGAACTGGACAAAGTGCACGCCGACATCAAGCTGGCCTCGACCAAATACGACGGCGACGGCGCAGTGGGCGGCGGCGGCGGCAAGGAAATCAGCGACACCTCGGCCACCCCGGACACCGGCGCCACCAACGCGAACGGCACGATCACCAAGCTGGCCACCGCCATCGACTCGGTCAGCGCGCTGCGTTCGAAGATCGGTGCCGTGTCGAACCGCCTGGACCACGTCTACAACAACCTGGCCAACGTCAGCACCAACACCAAGAACGCAACCGGCCGTATCATGGACGTGGACTTCGCGACCGAGTCGTCGAACATGACCTCGAACCAGATGCTGCTGCAAGCCGGCACCGCCATGCTCAAGCAGACCAACAGCATGTCGTCGATGGTGATGTCCCTGCTCCAGTAATCGGCACTTCCCTGGTGTAGCACCAGCAAAGGCCAACCGGAGCTCGGTTGGCCTTTTTTCTTTCAACCTGTAGGGGCCCGCACATGGCCAGCATCAGCTTTCCGCCACTGGTACCGCCGGCCACCGAGCCGCTGCGCGTGGACGCGGTCACGCCCGCACTGCCGGCGGCCCTGGTGGCCGATGCCGAAACGCTGCCGTTCTCGCTGGCGCAGGCCGGCCCGGCGCTGCCGCTGCCCGCAGCCGGCGCCACCGCGCAAGACCCGGCGGCGCTGCGCCCGGACCAGGTCATCATGGCGCGCCAGCTGACCTACCCTGCTCCCGACGGAGGGGCGCTGGCGCTTGCGTGGCGCGGCACGGTGCGCAGCTACGCGGCGCAGCTGGCCAGCCGCGAGCAGCAGGCGCGCGCCGGCCTGGTGCCGGCGGGCCTGCTGGCCGCCAGCCAGGACGCCCGCGTGCAGCGCGGCGTCGATACGCTCGGCACCATCCACCCGGACGCGTGGCGCTTCACCGTGCACGCGCGCGGCCCGCAGGAGCAGTATTTGTCGATGGTGACGGGCGACCCCGACCAGCAGTCGGGGCGGCGCCGGCGCGCACGCGCGGCGCTGCGGCTGGAACTGGTGCTGGCGGACGGCACGCGCGTGACAGTGCAGGCCGACCCGGTGCCCGGCGGCGTGGCGCTGGAGCTGTGCGCTCCCAATCCCGCCGTACTGGAACGGCTGCAGGCGCTGCAGCCGGCGCTGGAGCTGGCGGTCGGGCGCGCGGGCCTGTCCGTGACGCGCTGGCGCTGGCGCGACAGCCTGCCGGCCAGCCAGGTGCACGCGCGCGCACCCGCGCCCGAGTCGGCCAGCGCCCTGCCGCTTCCGGTGTTCCGGGCGATCGCCGAACTGGCCCTGCTGCTGCCGGGCGCATCCCCCGCCCTCGCCTAGCGCCGCCGGCTCAGCCCACGGTGCCGATGATCGCCACTTCGCGGTTTTCGGGAATCTCGTTATACGACAGCACGTGCAGGCCGGGCGCGAACAGCCGCGCGTAGCGCGCCAGCAGCGGCCGCACCTGCGGCAGCACCAGCAGCAAGGGCGTGCTGTTCTGCTGCTTCATCTGCTCGCGCGCGGCGGGCATGTTCACCTGCAGTTGCGACAGCAGCTGCGGGTCGATCGGGTAGTTATCCAGCGCCACCTTGCCGCCCTGGCGCGCCTGGTTCAGAGAGCCGAGCAGCATGTTCTCCAGCTCGGCCGACAGGTTAAACGCGGGCATGTCCTTCTTCTTGCCGAACAGCGCGGACACGATCTGGCGCCGCAGCGCGCAGCGCACCTCGGCCGCGAGCAGGATCGGGTCCTTGGTCGTCTCCGAGCTGTCCAGCAGCGTGGTGGCGATCACCACGATGTCCTTGAGCGACACGTTCTCGGCCAGCAGCACGCGCATCACCCGCAGCAGCTGGGTGTGGGTGAGCGCCTTGTCCAGCGCGGCGGCCAGCTTGGGCGAGAGCGCGCTCAAGCGTTCCATCAGCGCCGGCACGTCCTCGTGGCGGAACAGGTCGGGCAGGTAGTCGCGGATCACCTTGGCGCAGTGGGTGGCGATTGCGCTGGGCACCTCGATCACCTGGTAGCCCAGGCCGAGCGCATGCGCCTTCTCGTCCGGCCCGATCCACGTGACCGCCATGCCGTACGCCGGCTCGATGCCGGGAATGCCGTCCAGCTGGCCGTACACGTTGGGCGACGGGATCGCCATCAGGTGCTCGGGCAGCACCTCGCCCTCGGCCACCACGGTGCCGGAAATGCTGATCGCGTACTGCGACGGACGCAGCGCCAGGTCGTCGCGCACGCCGATCGCGGGCAGCAGGATGCCCATCTGCTCGGACAGGCTCTGGCGCACGCCCTTGACGCGCTTGACCAGCGGCTCGCCGTGCGCCCGGTCCACCAGTCCCACCAGCTTGTAGCCGACGGTGACCGCGATCGGCTGCACCACCGGCAGCTGCTCCCAGTCCAGTTCCGGCACGCGCTCGTCGGACAGCGCCGCCTCGATCGCAGCCACCCCGGCCGGGTCGGGCGCGGCCACGCGCGTGTTCATGCGCCAGCCGACAAAGCCGAGCGCCGCCGCGAACACCATGAACGGCAGCCACGGCATGCCCGGCACCAGCGCCAGCACCACCATCACCGCGCAAGCCGAGTACAGCACCGTCGGCTGCGCCAGCAGCTGGCCGCCGACCTGCTGCTCGAAGTCGCCCGACTCGCCGATGCGGGTGACCAGGATCGCCGCCGCGGCCGACAGCAGCAGCGCCGGGATCTGCGCGACCAGGCCGTCGCCGATGGTCAGCAGCGCGTACTGGCGGAAGGCGTCGCCGAACGACAGCCCGTGCATCAGCGCGCCGATGGCCACGCCGCCGATCATGTTAATCAACAGGATCAGGATGCTCGCGATCGCGTCGCCGCGCACGAACTTGGAGGCGCCATCCATGGCGCCGTAGAAGTCCGCCTCGGCCGCCACTTCGCGCCGGCGCAGCTGCGCTTTTTCCTGGTTGATCAGGCCCGCGTTCAGGTCGGCGTCGATCGCCATCTGCTTGCCGGGCAGCGCGTCCAGCGTGAAGCGCGCCGACACTTCCGAGATCCGCTCCGCGCCCTTGGTCACGACCACGAAGTTGATGATCATGAGGATCACGAACACCACCAGGCCGACCACGTAGTTACCGCCGATGACAACGTTACCGAAGGCCTCGATGACGTGGCCGGCGGCGCCGGTGCCTTCGTGCCCGTGCAGCAGCACCACGCGGGTGGAGGCGACGTTCAGCGTCAGCCGCATCAGCGTGGTCCCCAGGATCACGGTGGGGAACACCGAGAAGTCGAGCGGGCGGCGCGCCGACACCGACACCAGGATCACGATCAGCGCCAGCACGATGTTGAAGGTGAACAGCACGTCCAGCAGCACCGGCGGCAGCGGCAGCATGATCATTGCCAGGATCAGCAGCAGGAAGGCCGGGGTGGCGAACTTCTGGCGGCGCAGCTCAGCCACCATGGTCTGGAACAGGTTCATCGAACGGGGTCCTCGGAAAGATGCGGCGGCACGGCCACCTCGTTGGGGAAGCGCGGCGGCGCCTGGCGCCGGCCGGAGCGAAATGCGTTCAGCTGCAGCACGTAGTTGAGTACTTGCGACACGGCCTGGTAGAGCTGTGCCGGGATCTGCTGCTGCACCTGGCTGGTGTTGTAGATGGCGCGCGCCAGCGGCGGCAGGGTCAGGACTTCGACCTTGTGCTCGGTGGCGACGCGCCGGATGTAAAGCGCCATCTCGTCCAGGCCCTTGGCGACCACGAACGGCGCCTCGGCGCGCTTGACGTCATATTTGAGCGCGACCGCGTAGTGTTCCGGGTTGACGATCACCACGTCGGCGCTGGGCACGGTCTTCCTGACGCTGCGCCGCGCCAGCTGGTGCTGCAGCTGGCGGATGCGCTGGCGGATCTCGGGGCGGCCCTCGTTGCTCTTGTGCTCTTCCTTGACCTCCTGCTTGCTCATGCGCTGGTTGCGCGCGAACAGGAAGGCCTGCAGCGGCACGTCCACCACCGCGAACAGCACGAACACCATCACCAGCGACATCAAGCCGTCGAACAGCATGCCCCCGCCGCGCACGATGGCCTGGTCGAGGGTGCGGTGCTGCAGGTCGACCCAGGCGGCGGTGCCGGAGGTGGTCACGTGCCACAGCACGGCCGCCAGCACCACCGCCTTGCCGAGCGAGGTGGCCACCGCGATCCAGTGCTTGGCGCCGAACAGCTGGCCCAGGTTGGCGATGGGCGACAGGCGGTCGAAGCGCGGCTCCCAGTGCGAGGTGGAGACCACCCAGCCGCCCGGCACCAGCGCGGCAAGCATGATCGCAAGCGGCACCACCAGGAGCGGCAGCACCATCTGCACCAGCAAGGCCGCCGCGCTGGAAAAAATCAGCGACAGCGCGTTTTCCAGCGCTCCCGGCTCGCCCGTCGGCGCGAACACCAGCTGGAACAGGTGGCGGAACGACTCCACGTACGAAGGCAGCAGCAGCGAAAACATCTTCAGCCCGGCCAGGATGCCGATGGCGGTGCCCAGGTCGCGCGAGCGCACCACCTGCCCTTCCTGGCGGGCCTTGCGCAGCTTCTGCTGCGAGGCCTTTTCGGTCTTGTCGCCGCCGGTCTGGTTGTCAGCCATGGGCCGCTCCCATCTGCTGCTGCAGCATTTCCAGGACCCGGTTGGTGAGCGCGATGTAATGCTCGGGGACGAAGCGCACCACCTGCGCCAGCATCAGCACCCCGAACAGCACCACCAGCGAAAAACCGAGCGAAAACAGGTTCAGCGTGGGCGCGACCCGGTTCAGGAAGCCAAACCCCACCTGCACCACCATGGTCGAGAACACGATCGGCAGCGCCAGCAGCATCGCCGCCGAGAACACCCAGCCCAGGTTGAGCGCGACCGTGTGCAGCAGCAGCGGCGGATACGGCGCGCCCACCGGCCAGGCCTTGAAGCTCTGGCCCAGCACGCCGGCCAGCACCAGGTGGCCATCGATCGCGAAGAACACCAGGATCGCCACCAGCGACAGCAGCGTGGAGACCACGTCCGAGGGCGAGCCGTTGACCGGGTCGTTCATCTGCGCCATCGAGAACCCGACCTGGCTGGACACCACGAAGCCGAGCAGGTTGATGACCGCCATCGCGAACTGCAGCGCCAGCCCGATGGTGCCGCCGATGATGGCCTGCTCCATCATCGCCACCACGCCGTGCAGCGAGAACGGGTCGGGCTGCACGCCAGCGCGGGTGAGCGGCAGCATCAGGAACGCCAGCACCAGCGACAGCAGCGCGCGCACCGGGATCGGCACCATGCCCTCGCCGATCACGGGCGCGGTGGACAGCAGCGCCATGATGCGGCAGAACGGCCACCACAGGGCGCCGATCAGGGGCAGCAGGAAGCCGACGACTTCCACCGCTACCCCGCCAGCGTGGCCGCGCGCTGGAACACCGAGACGCAGTAATCCATCAGGTAGCCGGTCATCCAGTGAGCGGCAAGGATCAGCGCGAACAGCGTTACCAACAGGCGCGGCAGGAAACTCAGTGTCTGTTCGTTGATCTGCGTGGCGGCCTGGAACAGCGAGACCAGCAGGCCCACGACCAGGCCCGGCACCACCAGCACGGCCACCAGCAGCATCACGATATGCAGTGCCTCGACCACGATGTCGACGGCGATTTCAGGCGTCATCCACCAGTCCTTTCGTCAGTAGCCGTGGATCGAGCCGACCAGCGTGTTCACCGTCAGCGTCCAGCCGTCCACCAGCACGAACAGCAGCAGCTTGAACGGCAGCGAAATGACCAGCGGCGAGAGCATCATCATGCCCATCGCCATCAGCACCGACGACACCACCAGGTCGATGATGAGGAACGGGATGAACAGCATGCAGCCGATCTGGAATGCGCTTTTCAGCTCCGACAGCACGAACGCGGCCAGCTTGACCGTGAACGCGCGCTGCTGCGGCGCCAGGTCGGCCGGCTCGCCCGCCAGGTGCGCCACCTGGGTCAGCGCGGCCTTGCTGGTCTGCGCCAGCATGAAGCGCGACAGCGGCACTTCGGCCGTCTTCAAGGCCTGCTCCAGGCCGATCTTGTCCTTGTCGTAGGGGATGAAGGCCTCGGTCCAGACCTGTTCGCCCACGGGACGCATCACCAGGATGGTCAGGATCAGCGCGATGCCGGTGATGACGCGGTTGGGCAGGCCCTGCTGCAGCCCGAGCGCCTGGCGCAGCAGCGACAGCACGATCACGAAGCGGGTAAAGCTGGTCATCATCATCACGATCACGGGCAAGAGCCCGAGGATCGTCATCAGGACCAGGATCTGCGACTTGACGCTCATGCCGCTGTTGGCGCCCGGGATCACGCCGGCCAGCACGTCGGCAGCCAGCGCCGGGGCAGCGCAGGCAAAGAGCGCCGCGCCCAGCAAGGCCGGCGCGGCAAAGCGGCGCCGGCCGGCGGTGCTCAAGTTCATGGGGCGATCGCGTCCAGGTCCAGGCCGTCCAGGTCGATCACCTTCAGACCGTACTGCTCGCCCGCGACCACCACCTCGGCGCGGCCGATCGGGGCGCCGTTCACGCGGATGACCAGCGGCTCGCCGGCCAGCGTATCCAGCGGGACCACCGACGACGGGCCGATCGACATCAGCTCCTGCAGCGAGATGCGGGCCGAGCCCACTTCGAGCGTCAGGGTGACCGGGATGCGGCGCATCATCTGCGGCAGCGAGCGCGGCGCGCGCGGGGCCGCTGCCGGCGTCACCGGGTCGTCGTGATCGTCGATGATCACGTCTTCTTGGTCGTTCGGATTCATGTCCATTTAATCGGTGTCTTCAAAAGAGGTTAAACACAGCTTGCCCTTGTGCTCGGCCACGGCGGCCGTGAACAGGCGGTTCTCGTCGAGCAGCACGTCGGCGCGCCCGAGGCTGAACGGGATCACGTCGCCCGGCTTCAGGTCAAACAGGGCGGCCAGCGTCATCTCTTTGCTGGCCAGGCGCGCTTCGAGCCTGACCGCCAGCCGCGTGGCCAGCGGCTCCGCCGCCGGCCCGCCTTGCGCACGGCGCGGCGGCAGCAGGCCGCGCAGGATCGCGGACGTCAGGGCCTGGTCAAGCGCGAACCAGACCGTGCCGCGCTCGCCGCCGTGGGCGCGCAGCACCAGCCGGATCGCCCAGCTGCCCGCGGGCGGCGCGCTGGCCGCCACCGGCACCAGCTCGCGCATCGGCGCGGTCTCGCCCAACGCCGCCAGGCCCGCCAGCACCCGCCCGGCCAGCACCTCGGCCAGCTGGCGGGTGAGCATCAGCGCCAACCGCTCCTCGGTGGCGGTGACGCGTTCGCTCAGGTCGCGCCCCGCGGCCGGTGTCGCCGTGCGGCCATAGCGCCAGTCCAGCAGTGCCAGCAACAGCGGCCGCTCGAAGGCGACGCTGGCGCGGCCGAAGCCGTATTCGACCTCGAGCCAGCGCAGCGGCTCCTGGCTTGGCGCGCGCGTGAATTCGAGCTCGTCGACGTCGAACGCGTCCCAGTAGCGGTGCCGCGCGGGCAGACGCATGGCCGCGCCAAGTGCCTCGCGCAGCCGGGCCGCGAATTGCGGCAGCAGGTGCACGGGCCGGCCCAACAGCGTCGGGTCGAGCACCGGGCAGCGGTCAGCAGAAATTGAACTTGGCATGGTCAGCGTTGTGTTTTCCAGACAGAAGCGGCCTGCGGGACGTCTGCACGAAAGTCAAAGAAATTCCCTTAGGCAATGATTATAACGGCCAAAATCTCACTGAAACTTTGATATTTCGCTTGGAAAAGCGCGTTGCCGTACGGTAAGATCGTAAACGATCCGTTGCCATAGGGCAATGGCAAAGCACCGCAGGGGAGAGAGCGCGCTATGAAAAATGGAGCGATCACCAAATCCCTATCACGACCGCGAGTCACAATGTTGATGTAAGTCAACGTTGGCAACAGAATACCAAACGGTGTGTTTACATTTAACAACAGTGAGAATTTGTAACGGACGAAACGATGGCAACTGAACTTGCTGGCGCGATCCAGGCGGACCTGGCAGCGCTCACCAACGAAGCGAGCCGGCTGGCGGTGACGCCGGCAATCGATGCCGCCCACCACGCCCATCCGGGCGTTTCTTTCACCCAGAGCATGAAGGACGCGCTGGCCAGCGTGGACCAGGACGAACGCACCGCCGCCGAGCGCATGAACGCGGTCGACAGCGGCAAGAGCGACGACCTGGTCGGCGCGATGCTGGCCTCGCAGCAGGCTAATTTGTCGTTCTCGATGCTGCTCCAGGTGCGCAACAAGGTGATGGGCGCGGTCGACGACCTGCTCAAGCTGCCGGTCTGACCTTCGCGAAAGCCACCCTGTGATCTCCACCCTGAAATCGGCCCTCGAAAACAAGCGCCTCGGCGCGCTGCCGGCGCTGCCCGCGGCGCTGCGCAACAAGCTCGCGCCCCTGCTGCTGCTCGCGCTGGCGATCACCGCCGCCGTCATGCTGTATCAATGGCGCGACCAGGCCAGCTACAAGCCGCTGTTCGGCGCGCACGAAAAGGTCGCGGCCAGCGACATGATGGGCGTGCTCGACGCCGAACACATCCCCTACCGCCTGCACCCCGAAAGCGGCCAGGTGCTGGTGCCGGCTAGCAGCCTGGGCAAGGCCCGTATGCTGCTGGCCGCCAAGGGCGTGACCGCGCAGCTGCCGGCGGGCCTGGAACTGATGGACCACAACGACCCGCTCGGCGTGTCGCAGTTCGTGCAGGACGTGCGCTTCCGCCGCGGCCTGGAGGGCGAACTGGCGCAGAGCATCCTGACGCTGGACGCGATCGCCAGCGCGCGCGTGCACCTGGCGATCGCCCGTTCCAGCTCCTTCGTGGCGAGCGATGGCGAGAAGTCCTCGGCCTCGGTCGTGGTTGCGGTCAAGCCGGGCCGCACGCTCACCAACGAACAGATCGCGGCGATCGTCAACATGGTCGCCGGCAGCGTGGCCAACCTGGCGCCGTCGCGCGTGTCGCTGGTGGACCAGGCCGGCAACTTCCTTTCCTCGCGCGTGGACCTGGCCGACGGCTTCGATGCCGCCAGCTCCGGCGAGAACACCGACAAGCGCGTCACCGACGGCGTGCGCGCCAACGTCAACGAGCTGCTCGGGCCGGTGCTGGGCGCGAACAACTACAAGGTTTCGGTCACCGCCGACATCGACAACGACAAGGTCGAAGAGACCCAGGAAAAATACGGCGCCGACCCCAAGATCACCAGCGAAGCGATGCGCGAGGAGCTGGAGAAGAGCCGCGTGGCGATGGGCGTGCCCGGCACGCTGTCGAATCGGCCGCCGCAGGTCGACACCACCAAGCCGGAAGACCCGAACAAACCGAACGACGACGGCAGCGCGCGCAAGAACGCGAGCACCCGCCAGTTCGCGTATGACCGCTCGATCACCCAGATCAAGAAGAGCCGCGGGCGCCTGCGCAAGCTGTCGGTGGCGGTGGTGCTGAACGACGCCGCGCCGGGCGCGCCCAAGGGCGGCTGGAACGCCGCCGAGCTGGCGCGCATCGACAAGATCCTGCGCGGCGGCCTTGGCATCGACGCCGCGCGCGGCGACGTGCTGGCCGTGTCCAGCCTGCGCTTCCCGGCGCCCCCGGCTCCCGAACCGTGGTGGCAGGAGCGCGACACGGTGGTCGATGCCAGCGGCTGGGCCGCGTGGGCGGTCGGGTTGCTGCTCGCGTGGCTGGCGCTGGTGCGGCCGCTGCTGCGCCTGCTCAACCACCGTTTCGGCCCGCAGCCGCCGGCCAAGAGCGCGCCCGCCGCGCTGCCCGGAACCACCGCTGCGGCTGCCGCAGCCGGTACCCCTGCCCTCGCGGCGGGCGACGCAAAACAGATGCCGGTGGTGCCGCTGCTGGAGAACTATGACCTGCCGCCGGCCGGATCGGCCGTGGACGTGATGGTCGACCACCTCAAGGTCCTGGCCGGCAAGGAGCCGGAACGTGTGGCCGAGGTGGTCAAACAATGGGTACAGAAGAAAAATGGCCGAAGCGAACCCCAACAACAGTAATTCCGCGCTCCAGCCGAACGAGACCGGCTTGTCCCCGGTCGAGCAGGCGGCGATCGTGCTGCTGTCGATCGGCGAGGAGCAGGCTGCCGCCGTGCTGCGCTGCCTCGAGCGCGAGGAGCTGCTCGAACTGACCCAGGTGATGAGCCGGATGAGCGGCATCAAGGTGGACACGGTGCGCGTCTCGCTGCAGAACTTCTTCGACGACTACCGCCAGCAGAGCGGCCTGCACGGCGCCTCGCGCAGCTACCTGAAACGCTCGCTCGACCTGGCCCTTGGCAGCGACATCGCCAACAGCGTGCTGAACACGATCTATGGCGACGCGATCCGGCCGATGACCGCGCGCCTGCAGTACGCCAGCCCCAAGTGGCTGGCCGAATTCGTGATGCGCGAGCACGTGCAGATGCAGGCCGTGTTCCTGGCCTTCCTGCCGCCGGCGCTGGCCGGCCAGATCCTGGAAAGCCTGCCCGGCGACGGCCGCGAGCTGGTGCTGCTGCACCTGGCGCGGCTGGACGAGATCGACCGCGACCTGCTCGGCGAGCTGGAGGACCTGGTGGCGCGCTGCCTGGCCGCGCTCGATTCGCAAAGCGCGAGCGTGGACGGGGTGCACCAGGTCGCCGAGATCCTGAACCGCCTGCCGGGCAACCGCGCTGCGATGGTCGAGTTGATCCGCGCCCACGACCCGGACGTGTGCAGCAAAATCGAGATGTCGATGTACGACTTCTACATCCTGTCGCGCCAGTCCGAGCAGACCATCACGCGCCTGCTCGACGAAGTGCCGCTCGACCAGTGGGCGATCGCGCTCAAGGGCGCCGAGCCGGCGCTGCGCGACGCGATCCTGAACGCCATGCCGCGCCGCCAGGCCCAGAGCTTCGACGAACTGATGCGCCGCTCCGGCCCGGTGCCGCTGTCGCGCATCGAGCAAACCCGCAAGGACATCATGGGCGTGGTCAAGGAGCTGTCCGAGGCCGGCCAGATCGAAGTGCAGCTGTACGACGAGGCCACCGCCGAATGAAACACTTCCGTCCCTACCACTTCCCGCCGCTCGCGCAGTTCGGCGCCGCCCTCGAAGACGGCGCGCCGGCCCTGCCCGACCAGGACTGGCAGGGCGCGCTGGCCGACGGCTACCGCCAGGGACAGCGCGACGGCTACGATGCCGGTTTCGAGCAGGGCCTGGACGAAGGGCGGCGGGCCGGCCACGCGGAAGGCATGGCAGCCGGGCTGGCACAGGGCACCGAGCAGGCGCGCGAGCAGGCCAGCGCCCAGTTCGAGCAGGCCGCCAAGCCGGTCGAGGCCATGCTCCGCTCGCTCAAGAAGCTGCGCGCCGACCTCAAGGCCGCGCAGCGCAAGGAAGTGGTGGACCTGGTCGGCAAGATCGCGCGCCAGGTGATCCGCGCCGAGCTCGCGCTGCAGCCGGTGCAGCTGCTCGCGCTGGTGGATGAAGCGCTGGCCGCCATGCCGCCCACCCGCGACGCGGTCGAGGTGTTCCTCAATCCCGAAGAGCTCAAGCGCGTGACCGAGCTCGATCCCAAGCGCGCCAAGAAATGGAGCCTGATGGCCGACCCGTCGCTGGAGCCTGGCGAGTGCCGCGTGCGCGCCGGCGACCACGAGGTCGATGCCGGCTGCCAGGGCCGGCTTGCCGCCTGCATGGAACAGGTCGCCGAAAAACTGCAGGCCGCCGCCAACGGCGAGGAGGCCGCGGCATGATGGAGCTGGCCGAGACCCTGCGCCTGCTGGACATCGGCGAAGTGCCGGTCGCGACGCCGACCGGGCGCCTGGTCGGCGCGCGCGGGCTGCTGCTCGAGAGCGTCGGCTGCAAGCTGCACACCGGACAGCGCTGCCGCGTCGAGACCGTCGATGGCGGCTGGCTCGACGCGCAGGTGGTGGGCTTTCGCGACAAGGTCTCCTATCTGATGCCGTTCAAGAAGGCCGAAGGCCTGGCCACCGGCGCCCGCGTGCTGCCGGCGCCGCCGGCGCGCGGCCCGCTGATCGGCCCGGAATGGCTGGGGCGCATGGTCAACGGGCTGGGCGAACCGATCGACGGACTGGGCCGGCTGGGCGGCGACACCCAGCTGGCGATGACGCCCCCGCACGTGAACCCGCTGCGCAAGCACCCCGTGGACCAGCCGCTGGATGTGGGCGTGCGCGCGATCAACGGCATGCTCACGCTCGGCCGCGGCCAGCGCGTCGGCCTGATGGCCGGCAGCGGCGTCGGCAAGAGCGTGCTGCTCGGCCTGATCACGCGCCAGACCGTGGCCGACGTGATCGTGGTCGGCCTGATCGGCGAGCGCAACCGCGAGGTGCGCGAGTTCGTCGAGCGCTCGCTCGGCACCGAAGGCCTCAAGCGCGCGGTGCTGGTGGTGGCCCCGGCCGACGAGTCGCCGCTCATGCGCGTGCGCGCGACCGAACTGTGCCACGCCGTGGCCGCGCACTACCGCGACCGCGGCCAGCATGTGCTGATGCTGGTCGATTCACTCACCCGCTACGCGATGGCGCTGCGCGAAGTGGCGCTGTCGCTGGGCGAGCCGCCGGCCACGCGCGGCTATCCGCCGTCGGTGTTCTCCACCCTGCCCCAGCTGGTCGAGTCGGCCGGCAACGGCGAGGGCGAAGCCGGCAGCATGAGCGCGATCTACACCGTGCTGGCCGAAGGCGACGACCAGCAGGATCCGGTGGTGGACACCGCGCGCGCGATCCTCGACGGCCACATCGTGCTCAGCCGCGAGCTGGCCGAGCGCGGCCACTACCCGGCGATCGACGTGGCCGCCTCGATCAGCCGCTGCATGGCGCAGGTGGTCGCGCCGGCGCATGCCGAAGCTGCGCGCAAGCTCAAGGCCAGCATGGCGCGCCATGCGCGCGTGCGCGACCTGATCCCGCTGGGCGCCTATGTGGCCGGCGCCGATCCCGAGACCGACCGCGCAGTCAACCTGCATCCGAAGATCGAAGCATTCCTGTGCCAGGGCACGCGCGAAGCCGCGCCGCTGGCGCAGTGCGTGCAGCAGCTGGAGGTATTGATGGCATGAGCAGGCAAACGACGATCGACAGCCTTGGCCTTTTGGTGCGCGTGCGCGCCAGCGAGGTGGACCGCATCCAGGCCGACCTGGCCCGCCAGGAAGCCACGCGCGGCCGCTACCAGGCCAACCTGGACCGGCTCCATGCGCTGGTGGAAGGCAGCGGCGCGTCCGGCGCGCTGTCGCCGGCGCTGGCCCTGAACTGCGGGCAGTACAAGCAGGCCGTGTTCGCGCTCGCGGACAGCCACCGCACCGACCTGCACCTGCACGAAGCGAACATGCAGGTCGCCCAGCGCGAGCTGGCCAACGCGTGGACCCGGCGCGAGGTGCTGGGCATGGTGCTGGACCGGCACCAGGGCGCCGCCGACCGCGAACGCGACCGCGCGCTGCGCAAACGCGAAGACGAAACCGCCACCCAGGCGTGGCTGGCAGGACGGGCATAACGCCCGGTTAGAACAAAGAGGAGCATGAGATGACGATCAACAGCCCGACCTACGACCCGGCCAGCACCGCCGCGGCCCTGGCGCAGAAGTTCACCGCGCCGACCCAGGACATGCTGACCGCGCAGACCAAGGACGCGCAGGCGACCACCAAGGCGCTGTCCGACCTCGGCCTGGCCATCGGCGCCTTCCAGACCAGCCTGTCGTCGCTGACGGGTCTGAACAAGACCCTGTTCGCGCAATCGGCGGTGATGTCCGACACCTCGCTCGGCACGGCCACCGCGACCGCCACCGCCGGCACTGGCACGTTCAGCTTCTTCGTCGAGCAGATCGCCACCTCGACCCAGGTCGCCTACGACAACCTGAGCAACGACGGCCTGGCCGGCGGCTCGGTCGCGATCAGCATCGGAGGTACGCCCTTCACGGTCAGCCTCGCAGGCGCCGACACCAGCAAGGACGGCAAGATGAGCGTGGCCGAACTGGCGGCGGCGATCAACAAAGCCTCCTCCAACGCCGGGCGCGTGCAGGCGGCGGTGGTTACCATCGGCGGCGTGCCCAAGCTCACGCTGACCTCGACCGCCACCGGCACCGGCCACGCGATCACGCTCGACGCGTCGGGCATGACTGCCAGCACGCTCAAGACCAAGCTGACCGACCCGCTCAACTTCAGCACCACGGTCGCCGGCCAGAACGCGGTCGCCTACCTGGGCGACGCCTCCGGCCCCAGGATTGAGCAGGCATCGAACACCTTCACCAACTACGACGGCCTGAGCGTCACGTTCACCAAGGCCCAGGCCGCCGGCGCGACGCCGGTCAGCGTGACCGTCAGCCCCGACAGCGGCAAGACCGCCAAGAACGTCCAGGACTTCGTGGATGCCTACAACACGCTGAAGAAGGCCATCGACGGCCTGCTCGACACCGGCGACGCCGCCAAGAAGAAGGCGCCCGGCACGTTTGCGCATGACTCGGGCATTCGCGCGCTGCGCGACCGCCTGGTCGCACTGATGCGCCCGACGGTCGGCGCCTCGCTCGCCGCCTACGGGATCATCGCGACCAAGGAGGGCACGCTGGCCGTCGACTCGACCCGCCTGTCCAACCAGCTGGCCAGGGACCCGAACGGGCTGGACGCGCTGATCGGCAAGGCCACGGCCAACACCAGCACCCGCAGCGGCATCGCGGGCGCCCTGCAGACCTTCCTGGAAAAGTGGAGCGACTCGACCAGCGGCCAGATCAAGCTGCGCAGCGACGCCAACGACAAGCTGCAAAAGAGCCTCACCGTCCGCCAGACCGCGCTCGACGCCCAGTACGACGCGGCCTACCAGCGCTACCTGCTGCAGTTCACCCGGCTGCAGACGCTGCAGAACACCATGAACTCGAACTCGTCGATGTTCGACGCCCTGTTCGGCGACAAATCGAAGTAAGGACCCGAACCACATGGCCTACACAGACGCCTACAGCGACTACCACGCAGTCAACCTCGACGCGCAGACCGCGCGTGCCTCCCCGGTGGAGCTGGTGCTGCTGCTCACCGACGGGCTGCTCGACGAGCTGGCCCGCGCGCGCGCGCACATCGTGCACAAGCGCTATGAGCAGAAGGCGAAGAGCATCGACAAGTGCGTGGAAATCATCCATGGCCTGTCCAGCTCCCTGGACCTGGAGCACGGCGGCGAAGTCGTCGCCAACCTGGCCAACCTGTACGACTTCTGCGCCCAGCACCTGAACGGGGCGGGCATCAAGCTCGACCCGACGATGGTGGACGAAGTCGTGCGCATCCTGACGACGATCCGCCAGGGCTGGCAGGGTGTTCAGGCGCGCCATGGATAGGAGCGAAGCGATGCGCGCGCTGGGCGACGAGCTGGTGGCGGCCGCCACGGCATCCGACTGGGATCGCCTGCGGGTGGCGGCGCGCGCGCTGCCGTCCGCGCTGCGCGAGCTGGCCGGGCGCGGGCCGCTCACCGCGCGCGAGCGCGAGGCCCTGACCTGGCTGCGCAGCGCCTACGAGCAGGCGCAAGGCGCATGCGCGCGCGCCGCGCGCGACCTGGAGCTGCGGCTGGACGATATGCGCAACAACAAGGAAGGCTGGATCGCCTACGCCCTCGGCGCCGAGAACGACCCGGCCTTGGAACAACCATGAATCTCACGATCACCAACCTCCCCCCTGCCGGCCCAGCCGATACCACCGCCGTTGTGCAGGCGGCCGATGGCGCTGCCATGCCGCCGGCCGGGCTGCCGGCCGCGCCAGGATTCGCCCAGTGGCTGGATGACCTGGCCGCCGCGCTGCCGCTCGACGCGGCCGCCGCCGGCGCGGACGATGCCTTGCCGGACGCCCCGGACGCTGGCGACGAAGCCGATGCCTGCACCGACCCGGCGCAGGACCCAACCGCGGCGCCGCAGCAGCCGATGCCCTCGCTGGCGGCAATGGCCATGCCGCTCGTCCCGGCGGGCACGCTCGCCCCGGCTGGCACGCTCGCCCCGGCCGCGGCCCCGCTCCCGCTCGCGCAGCCCCGCGAAGCAGGAGTCAGCGCCGACATGCCGGTGCAAGCGACCGCGCAGCAAGCCGCGGCGCGCTCAGCCATGGCGGCGGGAGCGGTCCCCGTAATTGCTCCCGCGCCCCAGGCCAGTCCCGCCGCCGTTGACGAATCCTTGCGTGCGAACGACGCGCCGCCATACGCGGCCCTGGCCACGGACGGCGCCGATGCCACGCAACCGCCGGCCGCCCCGCGTGGCGCCGTGCCTGCCGCCGCAACCGAACGCAATGCCGCCGGCGACAGCGCGGCGCCGGCAGCCGCCGGCACGGCCCCCGGGTGGGGCGTCGCCGCTCCGTCCGCCAACCACGCGCCGCCGTCCGCGCCGGCGCCGGTCGTGCTGGCCGGCCAGCCGGCCGCATGGCGCCAGGCACTGCACGAGGCGCTTGGCGAGCGCCTGCGCGTCCAGGCCGGCAACAACATCGAGCAGGCGGTGATCCGCCTCGAACCGCCCGACCTGGGGCGCGTGGACATCTCGATCCGCCACAGCGCGGGCACGCTGCAGGTGGCGCTCTCCGCGACCCACAGCGAGGTCGTGCGCCAGCTGCAAAACGTCAGCGACAACCTGCGCAACGACCTGGCGGGCCGCCAGTACGCCGAGGTGACGGTGAGCGTCTCGCAAACGCCGCGCGCCCAGCAAGGCGGCTTTGCCGGCTTTGGCGACCAGCAGCAACGGCAGCGCCAGGGCGGGCGCGAACCGGAGGACGCCGCACCTGGCCTGGCACTGGCCGACGCCGGCGGCGACAACGCTTTTTCCCTCAAGGGACGCGAGTAAAACAAGATGAAGATGTCGATCAAATCCATATTCGCCTTCGCTGGCGTCGCCCTGTTGAGCGGCGCGCTGGCCGCTGGCGCAATGTGGCGATTCAGCCAGCCGGCCACCGCGCGCGCGCCGCTGGTCAAGAAGGCCGAGACCGTCAAGCGGGCCAACCGCTATGTCACGCTCGACAAGGTGATCGTGATGCTGCGGCGCGGGCCGCGCGACACCGGCCCGCACTACCTGGCCGCCGACCTCGTGCTGGCGACCACGGACGAGAAGGAACGCACCACCAAGGAACACCTGCCGATGCTGCGCAGCGTTGCCGTGCGCGCGCTGTCCGGCTATGCCATGCCGGCCGCCGCCGAGATGACCGTCGAGCAGTACGCCGACCAGCTGAACAAGACCTTCGAAGCCAGCTACGCGAAGGACAAGGCAGACAAGCCGTTTTCCGAAGTCATGATCAGCAAGCTGATCATCGAATAAGCGTCTGGTGCGCCCGTGAGCTACCTCGCCGACTACCTCGATCACGCCAGTGCCGCCGGCTATGCCGAGGCCGCGGCCATGGACGCGCGCGAGGAGCAGCGCCACCTGCTGGCCTATGCGCCGCTGGTCAAGCGCATCGTGCGGCAGCTGAACGCACAGGTGTCGGGCGCGATGTCGCGCGAGGACATGGAGCAGATCGGCTTGATGGGACTGCTGGAGGCGCTGCGCCGCTACGGCCAGCCCGACGCCGGCTTTGGCAGCTACGCCAGCCTGCGCGTGCGCGGCGCGATCCTCGACGAGCTGCGCCGCCAGGACTGGCGCCCGCGCGCGGTCCGTCAGGACAGCCACCGGCTGCGCGACGAGCTGCGCGCGCTCACGCGCCGCCTCGGGCGCGAGCCATCGGCACAGGAAGCGGCCGACGCGCTCGGGATCAGCCACGAAGACCTCTACCAGCACCAGCTCGACGACTGCGCCGGGGAGCTGCTCAGTTTCGACGAGGTTGTGCAGGAAGCGACCGAGCGCGCACACAGCGCCCCCGGCCCCGAGGAACAGCTGCTGGTGCGGCGCAGCCTGGAGCAGGCGCTGGGCGCGCTGACCGAACGCGAGCAGCGGGTGATCCAGATGATTTACGAGTTCGAACTGAGCTACAAGGAAATCGCGGCGGTGCTGGACCTGTCCGACGCGCGTGTCTGCCAGCTCAACAAGAGTGCGCTGGCCAAGATGAAGGCGGCGCTGCAGGCCGCATAAAAAAAGAACGATAAAAACAATTAGTCCAATAACCTGAAAGAGAAGCGGAAAGGCGTCCAAATGCAGCAAATCCTCGGTATTTTCATTGTGCTCGGCTGCGTGTTCGGTGGCTTCGCGATCATGGGCGGCACCGTGAACACGATCTGGCAACCGATCGAGCTGCTCATCATCGCCGGCGCCGCCTGCGGCGCGCTGGTGCTGGGCAACCCGCGCCACGTGCTGTCCGAGATGATGACCCAATTCCGCAAGATCATCTTCCGCAAGAAGCAGGGCCCGGAATTCCAGCGCCAGCTGCTGCTCTTGATGTACGAACTGCTGCAGACCGCGGCGGGCGGCCTGAAGGCGCTCGACGCCCACGTCGAGGCGCCGCGCGAGTCCAGCCTGTTCCAGCGCTATCCGCTGATCCTGCAGGAGCCCAAGCTGCTCAATTTCATCGTCGACAACTTCCGCCTGATGGCCATGGGGAAGATCAACGCCCACGAGCTCGAAGGCGTGCTGGAACAGGAGCTGGACGCGATCCACGAGGAGCTGATGCAGCCGTCCAAGTCGCTCGCGCGCGTGGCCGAGGCAATGCCCGGCTTCGGGATTCTGGCCGCGGTGCTCGGCATCGTGCTGGCCATGCATTCGGTGTCCGACGGCGCCGACGCCGGCGAGATCGCCGAGCGCGTCGGGTCGGCCATGATCGGCACCTTCATCGGCATCTTCTTCTGCTACGGCGTCATGGACCCGATCAGCAATATGATGAAGCAGCTGGTGAACGAGGAAGCCTCGACGCTGGAGTGCGTGAAGGTGGTGCTGGTCACCCACGTGGCCGGCAAGCCGGCGCTGCTGGCGATCGACGCCGGCCGCCGCCTGGTGCAGCTGAACATCAAGCCCAGCTTCGCCCAGCTGGAGGCGTGGATCACCGCGATGGGCATGGAAGACCAGTCGCAGAACAAACGGCGCCGCACCAGCGACCGCATGATGGGGGTCGAAAGTGCTTAAAGCGCACGACAAGGAAGAGCAGGCCATCGTCAAGCGCGCCAGCAAGCGCTCGCACGACGACGACCATGGCGGCGCTTGGAAGGTCGCGTTCGCCGACTTCTGCCTCGCCCTCACCGCGCTGTTCCTGGTGCTGTGGCTGATGGCCGCGCGCCAGCAGGAGTCGCTGGCCCGGATCGTGCGCGACGCCACCACCAGCGGCCAGATCGGCGGCGACGGCATCAAGCCTGAGATCAGCAACAGCCCGAACGGCAGCCTGATCGAGCGCTTCCCGCTGGCGCACGAAGGCGCCGGCCCGAACGTTGGCGCGCGCGTGAGCTATGACTCGCCGCAGGAACTGGCCAAGCTGTCGCAGGCGCTCACCCAGATGAGCGAAGAGGCGGGGCTGGCAGCGAACCTGTCGGCCGTCGTGACGCCGTTCGGCCTGCGCGTCATGCTGCACGACACGGACCGCCAGGGCATGTTCATGCGCGGCAGCCCGCTGCCCACGCCGCGCTTTGCGCGCCTGCTGCGCAAGATGGCCCCGCTGTTCGAACACATGGAAAACCAGATGCTGATCGTCGGCCATACCGATTCGGTGCAGTACGCCGACGCCGGCCACGGCGCCTACTCGAACTGGACGCTGTCCACCAACCGCGGCCTGGCTGCGCGTTCCGAGCTGCTGGACGGTGGCATGCGCAAGGAAAGCGTGCTGCAAGTGGTGGGCATGGCCGACCGCGCGCCGCTGGACGCGGCGAACACCAGGGCCGACGCCAACCGGCGCATCGAACTGCTGATCCTGACGCGCGCGCAGGCCGCCACCGTGGCCGCGATGTTCGGCGCGCCGGGCGCGAAGGCGCCGCAGCGCGACGCGCGCGCCGACGAACGCGACGCCGCCGAGATCGAGACGCTGCGCCGCCAGCTGGCGAAATAACCATGACGATTCAACCGAAATCACGAGGAGCACGCATGAAGATCACCGGCGCCCCTGCCCCTTCCGTCCCGCTCGCGCCGCCGCCCGAGATGCCGGCCGGCGCCGCCCCGGCTGCCGCCGGCCCCGCCGCTGCCGCCGCGCCGCTGCAATCGGACACGCTGGCGCCGGCCATGGACGCGCTGCGCGCCATGCCCGAGATCGACCACGCCCGTGTGGCGGAACTGCGCGACGCACTGGCCAAGGGCGAACTGCCGTTCGACCCGGCGCGCCTGGCCGGCCTGATCGAGCGTTTTCACGGCAAGCAGCGATGAGCCGCATGACCCGCGACCAGGCCCGGGCCCAGCTGGCAAGCGACGTGCGCGCCGACCTGGCGGCCGTCGGCGCCATGCTCGAAATGCTCGACCGCCAGTTCGCGGCCGCGCTGCGCCACAAGAGCGCCGAGCTGGCCGCACTGACCGCCGAGCTGGCGCCGGCGCTCGATGCGATGGAAGCGCGCCGCGTGCGCCGCGTGTCGCTGGTGCGCGCGCTGCACGGCCGTGCAGCGGCCATGGCCGACCTGATCGCGGCCTTGCCGCCCGCCGCGCAAACCGGGCTGGCGGCCGACTGGGAGGAACTGGAACGGCGCGTACGCGCCTGCAAGGAAGCCACCGCGCGCAACACCGCGCTGATGACCGAGCAGTTCAGCGTGATGCAGCGGGTACTGCACGGCGAGGAGCAGATCTATGCGCCACGTTGAATTTTCGACCGCGCCGCTGCCCGCGCTCGCGCCAACCCGTCCCACGGCCCCGCTGGGCGGTGGCGCCGGTTTCGGGCGCGTGTTCAGCGAGGTCCAGGGCGAGGTGGCCGATTTCATCAAGAACGGCGACCCTGCCGGCTTCGCGCAACCGTCGCTCACCCCGGGCGCCCGCATGCTGCGCGCGCGCGTTGACGCCGCCTCTGCAAGCGCCGACACGCCGGCCCAGCAGGAGTTCATCGACAGTATTGCGCCGTGGGCGCGCGAGGCCGGCGAGATGCTGGGCGTGTCCCCCGCGCTGGTGTCGGCCCACGCCGCGCTCGAATCGGGCTGGGGCCAGCGGCCGCTGAAGGCGCGCGACGGCGCCAGCAGCCACAACCTGTTCGGCATCAAGGCCGGCGCCGGCTGGAACGGCGCGGTCGCGCAATCGGAAACCACCGAGTACGTCCACGGCGCCGCCCTCAAAACCAGCGCGGCCTTTCGCGCCTATCCCGACCAGGCCAGCGCCTTCCGCGACTATGCCCAGCTGCTGCTGGAGAACCCGCGCTTTCGCGGCGCGCTTGGCGCCGGCAACGATGCGCGTGCCTTCGCGGACGGGCTGGCCAAGGGCGGCTACGCGACCGACCCGCATTACGCGGCCAAGCTGCAAAGCGTGGCCGCCCGCCTGCAGGGAGTCAGCGGGTGATGCGCCCGTCCACCGGTTCCACGGTGCCGGCCCCGGTCACGCGCATGCGCACGACCTGGCCGCTGGCGTTGTTACGCACGCGCACCGACGCGCCGCGCGCCCCGCTGTCGAGCGCTTCGCCGCTGGTGCTGACCTCGACCTGGTCGCGCCGCGCCACCATGGTCACCTGGTCGCCGCGCTTGACCAGCACCGGCGCGGCCAGTTGCCCCGCGCGTAGCACGTCGCCGGGCCTCAGCGCGCGGCGGCTGGTCTGGCCCACGGCCGCCTCGGGCGCGCCGATCGCGTCGGGAATGAGCGTGATGTCGCGACGTTCGAGCGCCACCGCCGCATCGGTCAAGGGTTCGCCCGGCGCGACCGCGCTGGCTGCCACCGCCACCACGGCCGACACGTGCGCGCGCACCACGTATTCGTACCGCCAGCCGCCCGCCACCGGGCAGCTCACGGCAAAGCGCATGCGCGCGAGCTGGCGCGTGTCCAGCGGTTCGATCGCCAATGGCTGCGCGCACGGCTGGGCAGCGCGCGTCGTCGCCACCTCGACCTGGACCTGCGGCTCGGACAGCGCGGCCGATTCGAGCTGGCGCGCGAGCACGTCGCGCGCGGCCTGTTCGAGCTGCGCAGCGACGCTGGCCGCCGATGCCGGCCCGGCCAGCACGAGCGCCGCCAGCACGGCATGGCGCAAGACACGGGAAGCTTTCATCGAAGAGTACCTGGGAAAAGAAAAATCCCATTCTAACAATCACCCTGCAGTTTTTGCGACGGAGGTTCGACATGACGATTAATTTCAAGGACGCGCTTGGGGTGCACGCCGACGCGCTCGAGCTGCGCGCCGAGCGCACCCGGGTGCTGGCCGCGAACATCGCCAACGAGAGCACGCCCGGCTACACCGCGCGCGACCTCGACTTCGGCGCCATGCTCGCGGCGCGCGCCGCCGAGGAACAGGGCGAGCTGCCGCTCACCGAGGCCGGCCCCCAGTACCGCGTGCCGTTTCACCCCAGCGCCGACGGCAACACCGTCGAAATCGGCATCGAGCAAGCGGCGTTCTCGCAGAACGCTTCCGACTTTCAGACCAGCCTCACCTTCATCAACATGCAGTTGAAGGGCCTGGCCAAAGCAATCAACGGACAATGACCATGGGCTTCAAGGACATCTCCCAAATCGCCGGATCGGCAATGGCGGCGCAATCGGTGCGCCTGAACACGATCGCCAGCAACCTGGCCAACGCGGACTCCGCCGCCGGATCCGAAAACGCGGCCTACCGGGCAAGGAAGCCCGTGTTCGCCACCGTGATGAACAGCGGCGCCGGCGGCCAGGTGCAGGTGGTGGACGTGGTGTCGAGCGCGGATCCGGTGCGCCAGACCTACGAGCCGGGCAACCCGCTTGCCAATGCCGAGGGCATGGTGTTCTACCCCAACGTGAACCAGGTCTCCGAAATGGCGGACATGATGTCGGCCTCGCGCGCGTTCGAGACCAACGTCGAGGTGCTGGGCCGGATCAAGTCGATGCAGAACGCGCTGCTCAAACTCGGGGAGGGCTGACCATGCAGACCAGTTCCACCAACCTGTTCAACAAGAACACGGCAGGCGCCGCGAGCGACAAGGTCGCCACCAGCGCGCCATCCAACGAGAACCGCGACATGTTCACCAAGCTGCTGGTGGCGCAGATCCGCAACCAGGACCCGCTGTCGCCAAGCGACCCGACCCAGTTCGTCAACCAGCTGTCGCAGCTGTCGCAGACCGAGGCGCTGCAGAGCCTTGCGCAGACCAACAGCACCAGCGCCAGCCTGCTGCAAAGCCTGCAGGTGCTGGCGATGGGCGCCCAGGTCGGCTCGCAGGTGAGCGTGGCCACCGGCACGGTGCGCCTTGACGGCGACAAGGTGTCCGGCAGCGTGATGCTGTCCGCCGGCAGCGCCGCGACCAAACTGGTGCTCACCGGCGCGGACGGCGCCGCGCACGAGATCACGCTGCCCCCGCACGGCCCCGGCGCCCTGCCCTTCACCATCGACCCGGTGGCGCTGGGACTGGCGAGCGGCTCCTACACGCTGCAGGCCCAGGCGGCCGACGGCACCGCTCCACAGGTCGAGGTCACCGGTCGCCTCGACAGCGTGCGCATGTCCGCCTCCGGCGGCGTGCTGCTGCAAGTGGCGAACATCGGCGAGATCGATCCGCCCGCCATCACCGGCTTCAACGGCAAGGCGGGCGCAGCCCAGGTTGCCGCCCTCACTCCTACCAACTGAAAGGAACTGACATGAGTTTCGATAGCGCACTGTCCGGCGTCCGGGCCATCAACGAGCAGCTCGAGACCGTCTCGAACAACATCGCCAACTCCGGCACCTACGGCTTCAAGGCCAGCCGCGCCAACTTCTCGTCGGTATACGCCGGCGAGCAGGCCAATGGCGTGGAAATCGGTTCCCGGACCCAGAACATCGGCCTGAACGGGAGTGTGCAGACCACCGGACGCGCCATGGACGCGATGATCGCCGGCCGCGGCTTCTTCGTCAGCCGTGACGCCCAGGGCCTGATGAACTACAGCCGCGTCGGCATCTTCTCGGTCGATAAGCACGGCAAGCTGGTCGACTCCGGCAACCGCCGCGCGCAGGGTTACGGCGCCGCGCAGGGCGGCGCGCTCGGCGTGTTGGGCGACATCACCGTGCCAACCGGCCAGATCCCGGCGGTCGCGACCACGAAGATCTCCTACGTCGGCAACCTGTCCTCCGACTGGACCGTGCCTGTCACCGCATTCGACTCCAGCGACTCGGCCACCTACAACATGGTCAAGCAGTCGGTGGTGTTCGACTCGCTCGGCAGCCAGCACACGGTGTCGCAGTACTTCGTCAAGAACGCCACGGCCAACAAGGTCGATGTCTATTACGCGATCGACGGCGCCGCGGTGAAGGCGGCCACCTCCACCCCGACGTCGATCGCGTTCGACTCGAAGGGCCAGCTGGCCGCGACCCCCACCATCGCCACGCTGACGCTGACCCCGACCAACGGCGCGGCGACCCAGACGTTCACGATCGATTACAGCGGCACCACCCAGTTCGCCGGACAGGCGCTCACCACCACCAACAGCAGCGACGGCTACGCCTCGGGCACCTTCGTCGGAGTCGAGCTGTCGAACGACGGTTCGGTGATCGCCAAGTACAGCAACGAGCAGCAGCAAGTGATCGGCGTGCTGGCGGTGGCCACCTTCCCGGACGAGAGCGCGCTCACCGCGGTCGGCGACACCAGCTGGGTCGCCAACGACCGCTCCGGCATGGCGCTGTACGAACGCCCGGGCGTGGGCCTGGCGGGCAAGCTCAACACGGGCGCGCTCGAAGGATCCAACGTGGACATCACCGCCGAACTGGTGGGCCTGATGACTTCGCAGCGCAACTACCAGGCCAACTCGAAGGTGATCAGCACCGAGAGCGCCATGATGCAAGCCCTGATGCAGGCGATGTAATCACGCGAGGACCGCGATGGACAAACTGATTTATACCGCCGTCAGCGGCGCCGAGCGCGTGATGCGCGCCGAGCGGGTGCACGCGAACAACCTGGCCAACATGGACACCACCGGTTTTCGCGCCAACTTCGAGCTGGCCACCTCGGCCGCGCTGATGAACGGCTACGGCCAGGGCTACGACGACCGCCACATGGCCAAGGTCGAGGCGGACAGCATCAACACGCGCGCCGGCAGCGTGCGCGAGACCGGGCGCGCGCTCGACGTGGCACTGGACGGCAAGGGCTACCTGGCGGTGCAGTTCGGCGACGGCGAAGCCTACACCCGTGCCGGCAACATCGAGATCGACGCCAACGGCGCGCTGTCGGTGCAGGGCCGCGCGCTGCTGGGCGAAGGCGGCCCGATCGTGCTGCCGGCCCATACCGCTGTCGAGATCGCGCGCGACGGCACCATCTCGGTCAAGACCGAAGGCTCGAACCAGCTGCAGGTGGTGGACCGCCTGCGCATCGTGAACGGCGAGGCGAGCCAGCTCACCAAGAACGAGGCGGGCCTGGTCGTGCTGCGTGGCGGCGGCCAGCTCGACGCCGACCCGGCGCTCACCGTCAGGAGCCGCGCGCTGGAAGGCAGCAACGTGTCGGCCGTCGAGGAGATGGTGGCCACCATGAGCCTGACGCGCCAGTTCGAGATGCAGATGAAGCTGTTCAAGGCCAGCGACGACATGAACGAGGTGGGCAACCGCCTGCTGGGCGCTTGAGCCCCAACCCGAGGAGAGAACCATGAATCCAGCAATGTGGATCAGCAAGACCGGCGTGCAGGCGCAAGACGCCAAACTGCAGGCGATCGCCAACAACCTGGCCAACGTGAACACGGTCGGCTTCAAGCGCGACCGGGTCGTGTTCGAGGACCTGTTCTACCAGGTGGACCAGCAGCCTGGCGCGCAAAGCGCGGACAACACCGTGAGCTCCGGCGTCCAGCTCGGCAACGGCACGCGCGTGGTCGGCACCCAGAAAGTGTTCGCCAACGGCAGCGTGCAGACCACCAGCCAGCCGCTCGACGTAGCCGTCATGGGCAACGGCTTTTTGCAGGTGCGCCGCCCTGACGGCCAGACCGCCTACACCCGCGCGGGCCAGCTGCAAATGGAGGCCAACGGCACCCTGGTCAACGCGCAGGGGCTGCCGCTGGTTCCGCAAATCACGGTACCGCAAAATGCCACCTCGCTCACCATCGGCGAAAACGGCATGGTCTCGGCCACCGTGCCCGGCACCACCACCCCGGTCGAGCTGGGCACGATCAACCTGGCCACCTTCGTCAACCCGGCCGGCCTGCTGGCACTGGGCGAGAACCTGTTCCAGGAGACCCCGGCATCGGGCACGCCCAACGAAGGCCGCCCGGGCGAAGGCGCGTTCGGCAAGATCAAGCAGGGCGCGCTGGAAGGCTCCAACGTGCAAGTGGTCGAGGAGATGGTCGACATGATCGCGGCCCAGCGCACCTACGAGATGAACACCAAGGTGCTGTCCGCGGCCGACAACATGCTGCAGTACCTGGCGCAGGCGGCACGCTGATGAAACGCCTGGCCCTGTGCGTCGTGGCGCTGCTGGCGGGCTGCGCCTCGCGCGTTCCGCTCAACACCCCGGCCGCGGAGGACCCGCTGCTGCCGCACGCCGCGCCCGTGCGCACCGGCGTGTCCGGCGGCGTGTTCAATGCCGACGCGGTGCCGCTCACCTCCGACAGCCGCGCGTTCCGGGTCGGCGACATCGTCACCGTGATCCTCGAGGAGACCACCCAGGCCAGCAAGAAGGCCGGCACCAGCTTCTCCAAGGGCTCGGACGTGAACGTGGCGCCGCTCAAGGCGCTCGGCAAGGCGTACAACAAGACGGCGCTCTCGGCCTCGGCCGACCGCAGCTTCGCGGGCGACTCCACCAGCACCCAGCAGAACGCGCTGTCCGGCGCGCTCACCGTGGTGGTGCAGGAGGTGCTGCCCAACGGCCTCTTGCGCGTGGCCGGCGAAAAGACGCTGCTGCTCAACCAGGGCGAGGAATTCCTGCGCTTGAAGGGCTACCTGCGCGCGGCCGACATCAATGCCGACAACCAGGTCTCGTCGCTGCGCGTGGCCAACGCCCGCATCGCCTACTCCGCCCAGGGCGCGCTGGCCGACGCCAACACCCCCGGCTGGCTGACGCGCTTCTTCACCGGCCCCCTGATGCCGTTCTGAGGTCAACATGAATCGATTTTCGCGACCGCTCGCCGCCTTCTGCATCGCCTTCGCGCTCGCGCTTCCGGCGCACGCCGCACAGGCGCTGCGCAACCTGGTCAGCGTCGAAGGCGTGCGCGAGAACCCGCTGGTGGGCTACGGCCTGGTAGTGGGCCTGAACGGCAGCGGCGACTCCACCCAGGTCAAGTACGCCAGCCAGTCGGTGGTCAACATGCTCAAGCAGTTCGGCGTCAAGCTGCCCGAGGGCGAGGACGCGCGCAACAAGAACGTGGCCGCCGTGATGGTGTCCGCCGTGTTCCCGCCGGGGTATCGCCGCGGCCAGAGCATCGACGTGACCGTGTCCTCGCTGGGCGACGCCAAGAGCCTGCGCGGCGGCACCCTGCTGCTGACCCAGCTGCGCGCAGCCGACAACGAGGTGTATGCGCTGGCACAGGGCAACCTGGTGGTCGGCGGCCTGGCCGCGTCCGGCCGCAGCGGTTCGTCGGTGACGGTCAACACGCCGACCGGCGGGCGCATCCCGAACGGCGCCCTCATCGAGCGCGAGATCCCGACCGACTTCTCGACCCGCCCGCAAGTGCTGCTGCGCCTGCGCCACCCGAACTTCGACACCGCGACCAACGTGGTGCAGGCCATCAACCAGCGCTACGGCCCGATCGCCACCACAACCGACGGCACCAGCGTGTCGGTGGTCGCCCCCGACAACCCGACCGAGCGCGTGGCCTTTGTCGCGCGCCTGGAGAACATGCCGGTCGAAGCCGGGGTCGAGGTGCCGAAGGTGGTGTTCAACTCGCGCACCGGCACCGTGGTCATCGCCGAAGGGCTGCGCGTGAAGGCGGCCGCGGTCACGCATGGCGCGCTCAAGGTCATCATCAGCGAGAGCACGGCGGTGAGCCAGCCCGGTCCGTTCTCCAACGGCCAGACCACCAGCTCCCCGGTGTCCAAGGTCTCGGTGGACCAGGGACACGCGCAGATGTTCAAGTGGCCCGAGGGCGCCAAGCTGCAGGCCATCATCGATACCGTCAACAGCCTGGGGGCCTCGCCCGACGACATCATGGCCATCCTGCAGGCGCTCGACCAGGCCGGCGCCATTGAAGGGGAACTGGTGGTGATATGAACCTGACCGACAAGACAATCGAGAACACGCTACCCGCGCAGCATAACGGCGACGAACCGGTGGCGCCGGCTGCGCCCGATCCGGCCTACGTCGCCAAGGCGACCCGCGCCGCGGTGGAATTCGAGAGCTTCTTCATCTCGCACATGCTGCACCAGATGCGCTCGACCACCAAGGAGCTCGCGCCCGAGGACAGCGTGTTCCGCGACCGCGTCAACAGCGACATGCTGGACATGGCCGACGACCTGCTGGCCGGGAAAATGGCCGGTCAGCGCGCCTTTGGCATCGCCGACGCCATCCTGCGCCAACTTTTGCCGCGCAAGGCTTAATGTTTTTGCCAAACCGGTCGCCTTTCCCTAGTGGACGCCGCACCGTGAAAGAACTGCCATGACAATCATGAACAACGCGCTCTCCGGAGCGCTTGCTTCCCAGGTCGCCCTGTCGGCCACGAGCCAGAACATCGCCAACCTGCAGACCAAGGGCTACACCCGCCAGGCCGCGCTGCTCGCGACCATCGGCGGCAACGGCCCGCGCGACGCCGGCAACGGGGTGGCGGTGTCGCAGCTGATGCGTTTTTCGGACGGCTACAAGAGCCAGCAGATGTGGCGCGCCGCGTCCAGCGTGGGCCAGTTCTCGCAGAGCCAGCCCTACCTGACCCAGCTCGAGCGGGTGATGGGCGACGAATCGGCCAGCCTGTCGGCCGGCATCGACAAGTTCTTCGCCGCGCTCAACGCGGTGGCCGGGGTGGACCCGACTTCCAGCGCCCTGCGCGGCCAGGTGCTCACCGCGGCCGGCCTGATGGCGCAGCGCTTCAACAACCTGAACAACGTGTTCAACTCGCAGCTGCAGTCGGTGGTCCAGCAGCGCACCGCGATCGTGGACTCGGCCAACTCGGCGATCGCCGAAATCGCCAGCCTGAACCTGCGCATCACGCACGCCGCCTCCACCGGCACCAGCGCATCGAGCCTGATCGACGCGCGCGACCAGGCCATCGACCGCCTGGCCAGCCAGATGGCGCTCGAGGTCAGCGACCAGCCGGACGGCACCCGCAACATCTCGCTCGTCACCGGCGAATCGCTGGTCATCGGCGGAGTCGGCGGCAAGCTGGCGGCCAGCGGCGGCGTCACCTCGGTGCAGTCGTTCTCGCTCAGCTTCGCGTCCTCCACCTTCAACGTCAACACCGCGGTTCTCGGCGGCCAGCTCGGCGGGCTGACCACCTTCGAGCACAACGTGCTGGCTCCGCTGCAGCAGGGCGTGGCCGACCTGGCGCGCCAGCTGTCCGACAAGGTCAACGCCACGCTCTCGGCCGGCTATACGATGAGCGGGGCCACGCCCGGCAAGCCGCTGTTCGTGTTCAACGCCGGCAGCACCTCGGCCATGCTGCAGGTGGCGCCGGGCTTCCAGGCCTCGGACCTTGCGTTTTCAAAGGACGGCAACCCGGGCGACACCGGCAACCTGCAGGAGCTGCTCACGCTCAAAGGCGCGCCGATCAGCGTCACCGGCCTGGGCACGGTCCTGGTGGGCGACGCCGACACCCAGCTGGTCGGCAAGCTGGGCGTGGACAGCCAGCAGAACCAGTCCTCGCTCACCACCGCCGAGACAGTGCGCACGCAAGCCGAACAGGACTGGCAATCGACCAGCGCGGTCAACCAGGACGAGGAAGCGGTCAACCTGGTCGAGTACCAGAAGATGTACCAGGCGAACATGAAGGTCATGTCGGTCGCGAATGCCCTGTTCGACGCCACCTTGCAGATGATGGGCTAAAGGAGCACCCGATGCGTATCGCCAGCACCCAATACCAAGCGATCATGAACCAGTCGCTGCAATTCAACCAGGACAAGCTCTCGCGCCTGACGCAGCAGATGGCGTCCGGCCAGCGCGTGATGCTGCCGTCGGACGACCCGGTGGACAACGTACGCCTGTCGCGCCTGCAGCGCGAGGAATCGGCCTTCACCCAGTACCGCGACAACATCGCGGCGGTGCAGATCCGCCTGTCCAAGAACGAAGGCTACCTGCAGAACATGATCAACGACATGATGGGCGGCCGCGACCTGCTGGTGTGGGCCAGCGACGGCGGCAACGCCCCGGCCGACCTGCAGGCGATGATCCAGCCGCTGGCGGCGCTGCGCGACAGCCTGTTCTACAACGCCAACACGATCGACCAGGAAGGCCGCTACGTCTTCTCCGGCACGGCCACGGCGACGGCGCCGATGGCGTACGACAAGACGCAGCTCCCCGGCTCGCGCTACAGCTTCGTCGGCAATACCAATGCCCAATCGGTCGTGGTCGGCAATGGGATCACCCAGGTGGCGAACGAAAACCTGAAGGGGCTGGAGAACCTGCTCAACCAGCTCGACAAGACCATCGCCACGATCTCCGCGCCCACCGTGGACGTGAACGACCCGGCCACGCGCGCCATCGTCATGGCCAACCTGTCCGGCTTCGACGACACGATGGATCTCCTGGCCAGCAAAATCGCCGTCATGGGCGGCACCCAGAATATCCTCAAGACGCTGGACGCCAACCACGCCAACGTGAGCCTGTCGAACCAGAACGCGATCAACGAGATCGGCCAGCTCGACATGGCGCAGGCCGCGACGGAGCTGAACGGCTACCAGACCGCGCTCCAGGCGACCTACAAGGCCTACGCCAAGATCGGCAACCTGACGCTGTTCGCTGAGCTCTGACCGGCATGGATAGCACCGTCCGCCCCATCTCCCCGAACGCCAACGCCGCCGTCGCCGCGGGCAACGGCCCGGCGCCGTCGCGCGTGCCTGCCCTGCCGCCCACGCGGCGCGTGAACGAGCCCGCCGCGGCGGCGCGGCCGCAGCACGCCCCGTCCCAGCTCAGGGGCGGCTTGCAGGCGTGGGACAGCCAGCTGCAGGACGACGTCGCGCGCGCGCAGGAGGCGCTCGACTACCTGGAGCGGCTGCAGGGACAGCTGGAGAACATCAAGGGCGACCTGGCCGCGCGCCTGTCCGGCGCGCGCAATTCGCGCCAGCTCGAAACGCGCATCCGCCAGCTTGGCGGCATGCTCTCGGCACGCGGCAAGCAGGCCGGCGGCGTGGACGCGCAGCTCGGCTTTTCCGGCGGCGCGCCGGCCCGCCAGCGCTTTCGCATTCGTGGCCTGGACCTCGCGGCGCTCAAGGCCGCCGGCACGCGCACGCTGGCGCTGACGGTAGGCGGCGGCCCCCAGGTCAAGGTCAATCTCGAGGGCGACATGACCGGGGCGCAGGTGGCCCAGCGCTTCGACCGCGCGCTGGCCCCGCTCAACCTGCGCGCCAGCCTGGACGAGCAAGGCCAGCTGGTCTTTTCCAGCGCCGAAGCCGACTGGGCCAAGGTAAAGGACAGTATCGTGCTGGTGGGCGCCGGCCGCGTCACCACCGAGGAAGTGGGCACCGCGCTCGAGCCGCAGGCCTGGGACACCGGCAACGCGGACGCGCTGCGCCAGAGCCTGCGCGAAGTGGTGCAGGCGCTCGCGCGCGTGCGCCGCTCGCAGGAGGCGGCCAGCGCCGCGCTCTCCGCCGCTATCGAGCGAATGAACCACGCCAAGGCGCCGCCACCCGAACAAGCACAGCAACTGGCGCAGCAGTTCGTCGACACCGCCTCCAGCCCCGACTACGACTCGCTGATCGCCCTCACCTCCGCGCTGGTGGGCGTGAGCCGCGACCGTGTGCTCGCCCTGCTCGGCCAGGGCTGACGGCCGGCGCTAGATCCTGCGCACCGTGAGCGAGGTGCCGCGCAGGTCGATGTCCCTTATCTGCAGGCTGCCGAAACTCGGCCCGCTGGCGGATCGCCCGACCCGGATGTTGCGGAGCTGGATCTCGCCGATGGAGCTGGGCAGGTAAAAGGTCACCGAGCCGTCCTTGTTCACGACCGCGCGCGCCTGCGCCGGGTCGACCTTCACGTCCTTCACCGAGACATCGGCGTTCAACAGCCCCGCCATGGGATTGAACAGCGTTGCCAGCTGCGCGAGCACGCGCGCGCCGCCGTTGTCGTCGTGCTTGCCGTGCTGGCTGGCCGCCGCGTTCGCATGCAGCTGCTGCAGCGCCGCCAGCAGCCGCTCGGCGTGTTGCGCCTGCAGCCGCAAGCCGTCCTCGCCCGCGCCCTGCCCCGCCACCTTGCCCAGTTCTGCGTCGGACAGCGCCGTCATGCCGCGCTGGACCACGGGCGGCGCGGCGCCGGCGCTGGCCGCCAGCGCCTGCACCGGCGCCAGCAGGGCGCCGGCCAGCGCCGCCGCCATGCGCAGGTTGCGCTGGCGCCGCATCGCGCCGCGCACCTGCGCGTCGGTGATCAGCTTCAGCTCGGCCAGCACTTCGCCCAGACGCTTGCCCGAACTGCGCTGCGCTGCGATCGCCTGCGCCAGCTGTTCCTCCGAAATCAGCTTCTTCCCGAGCAGGATCTGCCCGAGCCGCGACTGCTCCTGCCGTTGTCCCAGCCAATCCATGTGCCCCTCCCTGGCGCCCCCGGCCGTGGCCGCTTACTGGGCCACGGCGGCGCGCAGCCGCATGCCGATCTTGTTGTTCAGTTCCGTCAGCCTGGCGTTCACCTGCGCCTGGTTGGCCTTGGCCACGCCCTCGCCCAGCGTCTTCTGGATCTCGGGCGCCAGCGCCTCGAACTTGGCCTTGACCGGCGACTCCAGGATCGCCGCCAGCTGCCTGAGCTCATCCTCCGTGAAACGCTGCGCCAGCAGCGGCGCGATGGTCGATGCGACCACCTGCTGCGTGCTGGCGCGCACGAGCGGCGCCTCCTCCGCGAGGAACTTGTTGGCCTCGTCGGCAATGTCCTTCAGTGCGGCGTCCTGCTTGTCCGGCGCCGCGCGCCCCTGCAGCACCGCGCGCGCCTGGCGCACCGCCTCGGCCGCCGGTGCCTGCAACATCGACAGTCCCACGTTCTCCATCGGCATTTTGGCCAGCACGCGCTGCACCAGCGCCTGCTTTTCCGGCGACACCGGCTGCGCCGGCTGGGCCCATGCGCTGCTGGCGGCAAGCGCGGCAAGCACGGCAAGTGAGAGACGAAGCATCGATTCCTCCTGTGTCAGAACGGCCGCGTGAACGACAGGCCGGCGTAGCGCACCACCAGCTTGCCGGCCACGTCGGTGGCCGCGTACGGGTTATAGATCACGTTGAAAAAGCCGTCGCAGTTCAGGTTGCAGTCGCTGCGCGCGGGGATGTTGTACTTGCCGGTCAGGTAGCTGGCCGCCAGGTTCAGTTCGCTGCCGTTGTCGAAGCGGTAGCGCAGGCCCAGGCTGTGCAGCCTGGTGTCCGGCAGCGGCGCCAGGAGGCTCATCTTGTCGCCCGGGATCGAGCTCTTGCGCGGCTCGAAGCCGGCCCGCAGGGTCAGCTTGGGGGTGACGAACAGCTGCGCGCCGAAGCCGAAGTTGACCACGCTGCGAAAGCCCATCTGGAAGGTGGCCTTGGTCGAATCGGCGTAGCCGAACAGGCGCGCCAGCTCGAGCATCTTGATGCTGCGATCGAAGCGGAAGGTGATCTCCTTCCACTGGGCCCAGTCGGCGTAGCTCACGTCCGCGTTCAGCTGCAGGAAAGGCAGCGGCTTGATCTTCACGCCGGCCTGCACGCGCCACGGGAACGGGATCGACGCCATCATGTTCCCGGTCTGGTACTCGGGAATGTCGGGCGGCAGTCCGGTGACCGCGCCCACAACGGGGCCAAGCAAACTGGAATTGAGCCCGCGCGTGAACGCGCGCAGCATCGGGTCGGTATGGAAGCTGTAGTTGCCGCTGTAGGCGGTGCGCGTGCCGCCCTGGTACACCGCGCCCAGCGCCAGCCACGGCCTGGGCTCCCACAGCACGCCGATATTGACGGTCGGGTCGAACGAGGCGTGCAGGTCGAAGTCGATGTTGGCCGCGCGCTTGAACGGATCGACCATCCCGTCCGGACCGCCGCCGCACAGGCCGAAGGTGAGCGTATCGAGGATCGTGCCGTTCCCGTCCGGGCACAAGCCCTTTTGCAGCTGGCCCACCGTGCCGAGCAGCTTGTTCGGCGCACGGTAGTCGGTGTTGATCGCGAAGTTCGAATACGCGATCGGCACCGAGATCCCCACGCGCAGCGTGTCCGAGATCTTGTAGCCGGCGGCGGGCGACAGGTACACCAGCCGCTGCAGCTGCACCAGGCGGCCGTCGAAGCGCGCCGGGTCGTCCGGATCCTTGGTGCGATCCATGCTCATCGCCTGCGACAGGTAGACCATGGTGCCGAAGGTCCAGCGCGAATCGGGCGCATTCCACGCCACGCCCAGGCCCGGCACCGCCACGCCCGGCAGGCGCGCCTTGGGCACGCCAACGAACGGCAGCGCGATCGCCTGCCGCACCGGTCCGCTGTGCTTGCCGTTGATCGGGTCGTCCTTGAAGCCGCCGATGTCGATGTCCGGCGCGCTGTGGAATTCGTTCGGGTTGCGGATCGACGCCACGAACGCGGTGTCGACGTGGTTGAAGCCCTTCAGCCGCGCCAGCCCGGCCGGGTTGAAGTGGATCGACTCGATCCCCGGCGGGTCGGCCGTGACCGCGTTCCCGAGCGACATCGCAATCGCGCTGGTGGCCAGGTTCTCGGTCACGCCGGCGCGCGCGCACGGCAGCGCGGCGGCCAGCGCAATGGCGAACAGGAGCGGTCGCATGCGCGGCCTCACAGCGACAGCGGCACGCCCACGGTGACGCTCATGTTCGGCGCCGATGCCGTCAGGCCGGCGCCGACGGTGACGTTGACCGTGGTCTTGGGCGAGCTGCGGTAGCCCACGCCCACCGACAGCACCCCGGCCGACTGGGTGCCGGTCTGCGCCTGCCGGCCGTTCTCGAAGCGCAGCCGCGACTGCGCCGTGATCGCCTCCTGGAACGAGAACGAGGTGGTGATCTTGTACGACAGCGCATAGGCAAAGCCCAGCCCCAGACCCACCGTGCCGCCCGGCCTGACCTCCTTGAGCACGGCGCCCGACAGCATCTGCGACAGGTGCCGCGCCGGCGCGCCGAAGCCCGCGCTGAAGGACCCGAACAGCGCCACCGGATCGACGATCCTGGTCATGTTCAGCCCCAGGTTGAGCATGTGGATGCCCGAGCCGGTGGCCAGCCCGCGCTGCGGATCGACCTTGAACGGGCTGGTGCCGGTGGCCACGCGCAGCGCGCTGGTCACCGTGAGCGTGGTCTCGTCGCGCTTCGATTCGAGCGGCTGCCAGCGCAGCCCGAGCCCCAGGTCGCCGATGGTGTGCGACACGCCCGAGTAGCCGGCCGCGTCGGACCAGCGGCTGATGAACGGCAGCGTCACGTTCGCGCTCAGGTTGTTGAGCAGCCCGTGGTCGATCATCACCGTGTTGGTGAACGTGTGCGAGCTCGTGTTCTCGATCGAGAACAGCGTCGCGCTGCCCGACGACAGGTCGGCGTTGATCTTTTCCTGGCCGATGTAGGCGTAGTTGAATTCGTAGTTGAGCTGGGTGTGGCCCTTGCGGATCAGCGAGTACTGCTTGTCGACGGCGGTCAGCGTGTCCTTCAGCAGCGTGGTTTGATCGACGTCGCCGTCCTTCTTGGCCAGCGCGTCGCGCACGGCATCGCTGCTCGCGCCGCCGGCTGGCGCTTGCTGGGCCCAGCCAGGGGCGGCGAAGAAGATGGCGGCCAGTACCAGCGATCGGGGGATTCTCATGGGGCTCCTTGGTTGGCTATTGTTTGTGGATCCAGGTGCCGCCCATGCCGTTGAGCAGGCGTTCCATCTGCGGCTGGATATCGGGCGCGCGCAGCAGGCCGCGGTCGCGCACGCGGTCCATGTCGACCACGCCCAGTTCCTGGTCCGACAGCGCCAGCAGCGCGGCCGGCGCATGGCCCTTGGGGGGATAGGCGATGAACAGCGTGTTGCGGTCCCACAGCGTGGCAAATTCGGACAGCGCGAAAGTGATGTTGCCGGCCGACGGATCGGCCAGGAATACCAGGCCGTCGCGCACGCCGCGCAGCACGACGAAGTGTTTGAAGCCGGCGTAGTCGATCGGGACGATCGCCGGCTCGGCCAGCGTGAGCAGGTCCGGCAGCTCGGCCTTGAAGCCGGCGCTGTCCACCCCGAGCGAGGCCAGGTAGCGCTTCATGTCCAGCAGCGAAAAGCCGCGCCGCTCGATGATCTTGTCCTTCTCGCCGAAGGCCATCATGCCTTCCATCGACTGCTGCTCGGTGACGGCGATGCCCAGGTGGTAGTTGAGGATCGTGACCAGCGCGGCCGAGCCGCAGCTGTAGTCGTAGGCCTGCCGCACGATGTGCTTGTACTTCAGTTCGGAGAACGGCTCCAGCGTCACCGCCTGCGGCGCGCTGGAGGCGACCGACAGCGCCGCGGGCATCGCGAACTGCCCCTCCGGCCGGTCTTGCGGCGCGTGCCGCGACCAGATGCCCGAGCCTCCCAGCACCATGGCCAGGACTCCCAGCAACACAGTGATCATTGCATCTCCCTGGCGCAGCAGCGCCGGCTGTTTTTGTCTTAACGTGGCTCTTTGGCTACGTTTATTGCACTTTGTTCATATTTTGGATGCATGCAAGCAAAGCAAGTGTTATAAAACGCTGACGTTTTTGTTAAAAACCGCTCATGGAAGGGGCAGGATGAGGACGTGGGAAAGGATCAGCCAGGCGCTGGGCGTCAAGCCGGTCGCCAGCGCCGAGATTGCCGGGCTGCCGCTGCGCGCGGAGCGCTACATCTTCCAGCTCAACGCCTGCGACGTGCCCGCGCTCGACGCCATGGTGATGGCCTGCCACCTGGGCGGCGCGCGCGCCACCATCCGCCGGCCATCGGGGCGCCCGCTCGACTTCATCCCCAGTTCCTCGGCGGTGTTCCAGCCCGGTTTTGCCAGCCGCTGGATGTTCGGCGGCGCGATCGACTTCGCGATGTTCCACTTCCTCGATGCCAGCCACGAAAAGGTCACCCACCTGGCCAGCCTGCTGGCGCGGCGCGGCAAATCGGCCCCGCTGTCGGACCCGCTGGTGGGCGCCAGCGCGCAGCAGCTGCTGGCCGAGATCGGCGGGCCGGCCGCCCCCAACCCGGGATTCCTGGCGCGCCTGTCCGAACTGATGCTCGAACAGACCTGCCGCGTGATCGAAGGCCACAGCGCGCGCCGCGCCCCGCCCGACCCGCTGCACCTGGGGCGCCTGCAGGGGGTGCTCGAATGGATCGGCCAGAACCTGTCGGAAGACCTGTCCAACGCCGCGCTGGCCGCCCGCGCCGGGGTCTCGGAATCGCACTTTCGCCGCATCTTCGAAGAGGCGATGGGCATGCCACCGCACCGCTACGTGCTGCGCCAGCGCCTGGAGCGCGTGTACCAGCTGCTCACCCGCACCAGCTTTTCGATCGCGCGCGTGGCCGCCCAATGCGGTTTCAACAGCCAGAGCCACATGACGGCCTGCTTTGCGGCGGCCTACGGCATCACCCCGGCGCGCGCGCGCCAGCAAGCCCGCCCGTGAAGGCCGCTTGAGCGTTTTTTGATAAAGACGGGATCGTTTTCCGACGCGCCATTGTTTCCGCAAGTTACATAATTAACAAAAACACGACAGCCCGCCCTTCTGGCCAGGGCCGCCTTGACGGAGACAATCGATGAGCACCGCGAACTCTGCGCGCCGTTTGGTGCGCGTGTCGGCGTGAACTACCTTTCCGCCCACGACGTCGTACAGTGCATCCGCTCCTGCCTGGAGGCTGGCGGCGAAGACGCGGGTGCGCTGTTCGCCCGCGCCGGGCTGGCCGATTTCGAGGAGAGCGCCGCGCAGGCCCCCGACCTGCTGGCGCTCTCGGACCAGTTCAGCCTGCTGTGGGAGGCGCTGGCCGCGGCGGCCGGCGACCCGCTGCTGGGCTTTCGCATCTTCCCACCCGACCCGCTCAGCTGGCTCGGCGCGCTCGGCCACCTGATGCTGGCCGCGCCCACGCTCAAGAACGCGGCCGACAGCCTGATGCGCTACCTGCCGCTGTTCTCGCCGATCGTGCGCGCCACCATCGAGCCGACCGGCGAGCACACCCGCGTCGGCCTGCACCTGATCGGCAGCGCGCGCCCGGTGCCGCAGCAGCGCTACGACTTCACCTGGAACCTGCTGCTGTCCACGCTGCGCTTTGTCGCGGGGCGCCCGGCGCTGCGCCCGGCCCTGGTCGAATACGCCTATCCGGCGCCGGCCGCGAGCAGCCAGTACGAGCAGCGCTTCGGCTGTCCGGTACGCTTCGGCGCGCCCGGCAACGCGCTCCAGTTCGCCAACGCCGACCTGCTGGCGCCGATCCCCACCGCCAGTCCGCTGGCCGCCGCCGGGCTGACCCGGCTGCTGGACGAGAAGCTGGCCGTGGCCGAGCGCAGCAGCGTGGCGGCGCGGGTGCGCGCACTGCTGCCGGCCATGATCGACGAGGGCGCCGCGCTGGTGCGCGAGACGGTGGCGCGGCGCCTGGCGATCAGCGAGCGCACGCTGCAGCGCCGGCTGGCCGACGAAGGCACCGATTTTTCGACGCTGCTGGACGAGGTGCGACGCGCGATCGCGCAGCAGCAGCTGGGCAGCGACAAGACCAGCCTGAAGCACCTGAGCTACAAGCTCGGCTTTGCCGACCCCAGCGCCTTCCACCGGGCCTGCCTGCGCTGGTTCGGCAAGGCGCCCAAGGAACTGCAGCTGGCCAGCCGCGCTAATGCCCCCACAGCCGCAACTGTCCCTGCATCGTCATCTCGCCGTTCAGGATGAAGCGGCCAAGGCTGCTGGTGACGGGCGCACGCGGGTCGGCCTGCACGCTGAGCGACTCGAAGCCGGCGTCGGTGAACCGGGTCGAACCGGGCAGGCCAATGGCCACGTAGGCGCTGCCGTCCGGCGCCGTGTGCGCCGAGATGTTCAGGCCCACCATCTGCACCACGCCCGACAGGTTCCTGACCACGGTGTAGGTAGTCCTGCCGTCCACCTGCTGGCCGAGCCACAAACGGCTGTCGCCGCTGCCGCCGTCGGCCCCGGGCGTATTCAGCTCGAGCCGCACCGCAAAGCTCACGCCGTCGCGCCCTGCCACCTGCGCCAGTTCGCCCTCGTCGAGCGGCCTGGGGCCGGCCAGCGCGCCTGCCGCGGCCGCGCACAACAGCACCGTGCAAGCGTAGCGCTTCATTGGCGGAACTTGATGTCCAGGTACTGCAGCTGGATCGCGCCGATGCGCGACGACCCCAGGTCCACCGCGCCGCCCACATCGCTGCGAAAGCCGATGTTCGAGATCTGCAGCGTGCCGGACGGCGCGCCTTGCGCGTCGGGCCAGCCGATCCCGATATGCAGGCTTGGATTGCCCGCCGCGTCGGTGCGCGCGTTGAAGATGCCCGGCTGGCTGGTGATGTCGGCGACCTTCCACGGCGCCACCGGGTCGGCGCCGTCGTTGGCGGCGCCAATGCGCAGGCCCGACAGCACCATCGTCTCACCTGGCGCGTCGCGCCCGTTCGGCTGCAGGGTCAGGCTACCCAGCGTCGCGCGCAGCGAGTAGCCGAACGCCAGCCCCTCGTCCGCCTGCGGGGTGGACCACTGCAGCGCGCCGCCGAACAGGGTCAGGTCCTTGAGCATCACGCAGCCGCCGTAGGCGTCGCGTCCGCCGGCGCGCACGCTGAAGTCGAACGCGGCCTGCCACACCTCCAGCCCGGCCGCATTGGCCGGCCGCGCCAGCGTGATGATGTCGGCCATGCCGGGCGCGCCCTTGAGCACGTCCAGGCGGTACGGGTCGGCGAACGGCGCGCCGGTATTGTCCGAGCGCGAGGCGCTGAAGCTGGAGATGGCAAAGCCGCTGCTGTTGTCGCCGGTGGTGTAACGCAGCTCGGCATTGCCGCCGATCGCAAACCCGGACAGGTTGAAGCTCATGCCGTCGCGCCCGGACACCTTGGCCAGCGCGCTGTCGGGCAGGCGCTCGAGCGCGCACGCGGCGGCCGGGACCGATAGCAACAGGAGCAGCAGGCGCTTCATCGTCCCGGCGGCAGGTTGGGCGGCAGCGCGCCGTTCACGGTCAGCGCGGTGAGCTTGTCGCGCCAGTTGAGCCAGACCCCGGCCTGCGCCGTCGTCAGCGCCGGCATGCCGGGCGCGGACGGGAACTGCACCGGCGCCTTGAGCACCGCGATCCAGAAGTCGCGGCTTGGCCCGTTGGCGTCGCCCGCGGTCACCGCGCCCACCTGCGACAGCGACAGCGTGCAGGTGGCGCAATTGCCATCCCAGCGCTTGCCGCCGCCGGGATCGTTGAGTGTATCGACCACGCCGGCCGCGCCGCCGTCGATGCGCAGCGCCCCGGACAGGGTCGCGATGCGCATGCCGATGTCGCCCGCGATGCCGTCGAAGCCCAGGCGCATGCCGATCACTTCGCGCACGCCCGCCGTGGCCGTGTCGCGATAGACGAATTCAAAGTACGGGTTGGTGATGTGGACCAGCCGCCGCGCATCGCCCGCGTCGCTGCGCCCGAACTGCAGCGCGCCGATGTCCAGGTCGGCGCCGCCGCCGTTGCGCGCGGCCCAGGTGTACTCGCCCATGCGCATCTGGTACAGGTTGGCGCTCAGCGTCACGTCGGCGTCCAGGCCGATGCGGGTGAAATCGAAGCCGTTCAGGCTGCTGTTGGACACCGTGAACAAGCCCTGCCCGTGCACCGCGCCCAGTTCGGCGTCGGACAGCGGCCGCAGCTGGGCCCGGGCAGCCGGCGGCGCGGCCAGCGTCACGCAGGCGAGCAGGGACGCGGCAAGCCGCATCGCACGGGTGCGAAGTGTCGGAACACGCATCGGCAGTGGTGGTTGACGAGGTAGGAACAACGGCCCGCGGTTGTGCCACGGGCCGTCGCGCTGCTTAGTGCGCCCAGATGTAGACGCTGCTGCCTTGCAGCTTGATGTCGTTCATGGCCATGGCGCCGAACGAGGCGTTCGAGCCACCCATCGAGATGCCGCCCACCGACACGTTCAGGCCGTTGGCAGCTGCCACCGCGATTTTCGGGATCGCGATCTTGACCACGTCGCCACCGCCGTAGAAGGCCTGCAGCGCGGCGCCCTGGGCGGCAGCGGCCGGGGTTTGGCCCATGGTGGTCGGGTCGATCACGCCCAGCGTGCTGCCGTAGGCGTCGGCCATGAAGGAGGTGCCGTTGATCACGTCCAGGGTCATCGCGAACGTGCCGTTGATGCCGATGTTCTTGAAGCTGACCGAGGCGTTTTCGGTGGTGTTGGTGTACTTGAACTCGCCGATGTTCATATGCAGGTCGGCAGCGATCGAGACGCCGTCCTGGCCCGAGACCTTGGACAGCTCCTTGTCCGCGATCGGCGTCATGGCCGAGGCGTAGGCGGTGAACGAGGACACGACGGCGGCGAGAGCCAGTTTGTTCAGCAGTTTCATTGTTATCTCCATGGTTGTTGTAATTGCTACGATGGGACTGTGCCCGGCTCCCGGCACGATCCGCGCGTGTCCGATCCCGGCTTGTGGCCTTCTCCGAGGCGGTCCGGTGGGAGCGAGTTGCTCTTAATCAAAAGCCAATTAAGAATGACCATGTTATAACTGCCGTGTTGAAAAATGCATCGGCACACGCTGGCGGCAGAAGCCAAATGGATGGCTTGCCGAGCCACGCGCGCGGCAGGCGCGAAAAAAAACCCGCTGTCGCGAAACAGCGGGTTTTTTGTGCAGTGCGGCAGCTTACGCGGCTTCGCGGCTGGCCTTCTTGCGCTCGTGCTCTTTCAGGTGGCGCTTGCGCAGGCGGATGCTCTTCGGCGTGATCTCGACCAGCTCGTCGTCCTCGATGAACTCGACCGCGTACTCCAGCGACAGCTGGATCGGCGGCACCAGGCGCACGGCTTCGTCGGTGCCCGAGGCGCGCACGTTGGTCAGCTGCTTGCCCTTGACCGGGTTGACCACCAGGTCGTTGTCGCGCGAGTGGATACCGATGATCATGCCCTCGTACACCGGGGTGTTGTGCTCGACGAACATGCGGCCGCGATCCTGCAGCTTCCACAGCGCGTAGGCGACGGCGGCGCCGTCTTCCTGCGAGATCAAGACGCCGTTGCGACGGCCGGCCAGCTCGCCCTTGCCGTTATCGACCGGGGCGTAGGCATCGAACACGTGGCTCATCAGGCCGGTGCCGCGGGTCAGGGTCATGAAGTCGCCCTGGAAGCCGATCAGGCCACGCGCCGGAATGCGGTACTCGAGGCGCACGCGGCCCTTGCCGTCCGGTTCCATGTTCTGCAGGTCGCCACGGCGGCGGCCCAGCTCTTCCATCACGCCGCCCTGGTTCACTTCTTCCACGTCCACGGTGAGCAGCTCGTACGGCTCGCACTTGACGCCGTCGATGTCCTTGAACACCACGCGCGGGCGCGACACGGCCAGCTCGAAGCCTTCGCGGCGCATGTTCTCCAGCAGGATCGTCAGGTGCAGCTCGCCGCGGCCCGACACTTCGAAAATGGTGTCGTCGTCGGTCGGCAGCACGCGCAGCGCCACGTTCGATTTCAGTTCGCGGTCGAGGCGGTCGCGCAGCTGGCGGCTGGTCACGAACTTGCCTTCGCGGCCGGCCAGCGGCGAGGTGTTGACCATGAAGTTCATGGTCAGGGTCGGTTCGTCCACCGTCAGCATCGGCAGCGCTTCCGGGGTGTCCGGCGCGCACACGGTCGAACCGATGCCGATTTCTTCGATACCGTTGATCAGCACGATGTCGCCGGCGACGGCTTCATCGACCAGCACGCGCTCCAGGCCCTTGAAGTTGAGCACCTGGTTGATGCGGCCCTTGATCGGGGTCGCGTCAGGGCCGTTCATGATGACCACGTCCTGGCCGGCCTTGATGCGGCCGCGGCTGATGCGGCCGATGCCGATCTTGCCCACGTACGACGAGTAGTCGAGCGAGGTGATCTGCATCTGCAGCGGGCCGTCCGGGTTGTCGTCGCGCACCGGCACGTATTTCAGGATCGCTTCGAACAGCGGCTTCATGTCGCCGTCGCGCACGTCTTCGGTCAGGCCGGCGTAGCCGTTCAGGCCCGAGGCGTAGATGACCGGGAAGTCGAGCTGCTCATCGGTGGCGCCGAGCTTGTCGAACAGTTCGAAGGTCTGGTTGATCGCCCACTCGGCGCGCGCGCCCGGACGGTCGATCTTGTTGAGCACGACGATGGGCTTCAGGCCCAGCGCCAGCGCCTTGCGGGTCACGAAGCGGGTCTGCGGCATCGGGCCTTCCTGGGCATCGACCAGCAGCAGCACCGAGTCCACCATCGACAGCACGCGCTCGACCTCGCCGCCGAAGTCGGCGTGGCCCGGGGTGTCGACGATGTTGATGTGGGTGCCTTCGTACTCGACCGCGCAGTTCTTCGACAGGATGGTAATGCCGCGTTCCTTCTCGAGGTCGTTCGAGTCCATGACGCGGGTATCGACCTGCTGGTTTTCGCGGAAGGTGCCCGACTGGCGCAGCAGCTGGTCGACCAGGGTCGTCTTGCCGTGGTCAACGTGGGCGATGATTGCGATATTACGAATCGCGCGTTTGGTCTCTGACATTGTCTATCCAGGTGAGATTGTTGCGGGTGTACGAAGGGCCGTACGTGCTGCCAATTTCGGAAACCGGCTAGTATAGCACGGATACGGCCATCACTGCATCGCAGCACAGAAAAAGCCGTGGATTTTCAACGGCTTGCGGATGCGCCGCCACAGCAGGGGGCCAATCGCACGGCAGCCGCGTCCAGTTTCGCGCCGGCGCGTGACAATTTCACCAAAGGATTACAGGATGTAAATGCCGTTGCAGCGGGCTCGTCCATATCGCAAGTTATCGCGACAACAACCTGCGAAAGGCCCTGTCATGAGACGCTCGATCGGCACCACCCCTGCGCTGGCGTTCGTATTTGTCCTGCTTGCAGCCTGCAGCACCAGTCCCCCCGCGCCCAGCCCGGCGCCGGCGCCGCCTGCGGCCGGCAGCGATGGGCAGTTTGCGCGCGCCCGCGAGATGCGCGCCCTGGCCCTGACCCGGACCGAGCGCATTGCGGTCACTGGCGCCCGGTACAGCCCGGCGCCGTTTCTCGTGCCGGGCAACCGGTTCGCGACCAGCGCGCCGAACAAGCCGCTGCTGGTGGCCGAGCACCCGGTCTCCACCTTCAGCGCCGACGTCGACACCGCCTCGTACGCCTATCTGCGCCGCGTGCTGACCGAGGGCCGGGTCCCGTCGCCCGACGCCGTGCGCGTCGAGGAGATGGTCAACTACTTCCCCTACCAGTACAGCGCGCCGCGCGGCCGCGGCGAGCCGTTCGCGGTCACCACCGAGGTCATGCCGAGCCCATGGAACCCGGGGAACCAGCTGGTGCATATCGGCGTGCGCGGGTTCGACCTGCATGCAGCCGAACGGCCGCGCGCCAACGTCGTGCTGCTGGTGGACGTGTCGGGCTCGATGCAGTCGGGCGACCGGCTGCCGCTGCTCAAGCAGGGCTTTCACCTGTTCGCCAGCCAGCTGCGCGACGACGACCAGGTGGCCATCGTCACCTACGCCAGCGACACCCGCGTGGCGCTCGAGCCGACGCCGGGCAAGGACAAGCAGAAGATACTCGCCGCGATCGAGGCGCTGCGGGCCGGCGGCAGCACGTCCGGTGGCGAGGGGCTGCAGCGCGCCTATGCGCTCGCCGAGAGCAACTTCGACGCGAAGGCCGTGAACCGCGTGATCCTTGCCACCGACGGCGACTTCAACGTCGGCATCACCGATCCGCGCCAGCTGGAACAATTCATCGCGTCCAGGCGCAAGGCCGGGGTCTACCTGTCCGTGTTCGGCGTTGGCGAGGGCAACCTGAACGACGCGCTGATGCAGCGCCTGGCCCAGTCGGGCAACGGCCAGGCAGCCTACATCGATTCCCTGCTCGAAGCGCGCAAGGCCATGGGCGATGCGCTCGGTTCGACCATGTTCCCGATCGCGAACGACGTCAAGCTGCAGGTCGAATTCAATCCCGGGCAGGTGCAGGCCTATCGCCTGATCGGTTACGAAACCCGCATGCTCGATCGCCAGGACTTCAACAACGACAAGGTCGACGCCGGCGACATGGCGGCCGGCCACACGGTCACCGCGATCTACGAGATCACGCCGGTTGGCGCAAGCACGGGCAGCGTCGATCCGCTGCGCTACGGCGGCGCGCGCGCCACGCCGGCGGCGGGTGCAAAGGGCGACGAGCTTTGCTACGTCAAGCTGCGCTACAAGCTGCCGGGCGAAGCGTCCAGCCGGCTGGTCGAACATGCGGTGCGCGCGGCAGCGGCGCGCAAGGGCCTGGACGCGGTGCCGGACGAGCAGCGCTTCGCGGTCGCCGTTGCCGCATTCGGCCAGCGCCTGCGCGGCGAACCCCAGCTGGCCGACTACAGCTACGCCGACATCGCCACGCTGGCCAACTCGGCGCGCGGCACGGACCCCGACGGCTACCGCGCCGAGTTCGTCAGGCTGGTCCGCATGGCCGATGCGCTCAGCACGGCCGGTTCGCTCAGCCAGCGCTAAGCCCGGGCCGCCGGCCGTGCTTACGCCTTGTCGAGCGCGGCCAGCGCCTTGCCGATGCTGGCGCGCTGCGCCTCGTCCTTGCTCGCTTCGCGCAGCGCCTGCAGCGCCTGGCGATGCGCCACGGCCAGCGCCTGCTTCTCGTCAGCCGCAACGTCCGGCGGCACGCCAACGCCGTCCCAGCTCTTGCCGGTGACCGGGCTGACCGACTCGCCGATCGGCACCGACAGCAGGTAGTCGTTGGCGACGGCTACCAGCTCGTTGGGGTTGCCGCCGCCACGCGTGGTGGCGCCCACCAGCGTGGCGCGCTTCAGGCTTTGCAGGGCGTAGGCGAACGCCTCGCCTGCCGAGAAGGTCCGGTTGGACGTGAGCACGTACACCGGCTTGTCCAGGTAGCGCCTGCCGGGCACATAGGCCTGCGTGAACATGTGCTCCGTGCCGCGGCCGCGCATGCGCAGCTCCATCAGGTCCATCGATCCGTCGAGCAGGTAGCTGGCCAGCAGCTGCATCGCTTCGCCGCCGCCGCGGTTGTTGCGCAGGTCGATGATGAGGGCGTCGGTGTTGGCCAGGAAGCCCATCGCCGCCGCGATCGTCTCGCCGCAGAGCTGGCCGTTGTCGTGAAATTCGATGACGTCCAGGTAGCCCACGTTCCCCGGCAGGACCTCGACCTTGCGCAGTCCGTAATTCTCGCGCCGCTCCTTGTCGCGCTGCGCCGGCGTGCTGACAAAGGCTGCCGGGCGCATCGCCTGGGCGTTGGCCTGGTGCTGCAGCGACATGTGCTTGTCGTGAGTGACTTCCTGCAGGTGTCTGGTCAGCAGCGTGGCGAACGCCTGCTCGTCGGCGGCGCCGGCGTAGTCTCCCGCATTCTGGTGGCGGCGCACGTTCTGCTCGATCGCGTCAAAGCGGTCGGGGAAGACGTAGTCGGCCTTGATGCGCGCAAGCGTCTCGTCGATAACCGCATCGCGCGAAACAGGCGCGGCGTGAAGGGTCGGGGCAAGTGCCACGATGGCGGCCGCGAGGGCCAGGGAACGCAGTTGCATGGGCAGTCTCCAGAAAATGTGGGTGTTCCACTTTTTGCAAGAGCCATGCCAGCCTGTCCTTACAGGGAAAAGCCGCGCGTGCCGCCGTCCGCGGACGCATGCATATCGCGTCCGCCGGACAGCGCGGACAAAGCTATGCCGAAGGCGCCGCCGCGACCAGGCGCTCGGGCGCGAGGATCGCATACTCGGCAAGGAGGCCGGTGCCAAGCAGCCGGCCCTGATGGTAGATGCGCACGCGGCCCAGTTCTGCCGGCACCACCACCGCCGGCTCCTTGCCCAGCGCAAGCCGCTGGCCGTGCAGGAAGCGCCTCGCCAGTTCGTCGGTCAGGTCCACGCGCGGGAACGAGGACAGCAGCGCGTCGACCGGCGCGAGCAGCGAGCGCGGGTCGGGATGGGACTGCAAGTGATCGAGCGTGATCATGTGTTCGGCCTTGAGAGCGCCCACGCCAATGCGGCGCAGCGCCGTCAGGTGTGCGCCGCAGCCCAGCGCCGCGCCGATGTCCTCGCCCAGCACGCGCACATAGGTGCCCTTGCTGCAGGTGACGCGGATCTTCAGGAACGGCGCCTCGTAGCCGATGAAATCGAGCCCGTGGATGGTGACTGGCCGCGCCTCGCGCTCGAGCGTGACGCCTTCGCGCGCGTATTCGTACAGCGCCTTGCCGTCGCGCTTCAAGGCCGAGTACATCGGCGGCACCTGCATGATCGGGCCGCGAAAGCGCGCCAGCGCCGCTTCGATTTGCTCGATCGTCACGTCCACCTCGCGGCCTTCGACCACGGTCCCTTCGGTATCGCCGGTGGTGGTCATCACGCCCAGGTGCACGGTCGCCTCGTAGGTCTTGTCCGCTTCCAGCAGGTCCTGCGAGAACTTGGTCGCTTCGCCAAAGCACAGCGGCAACAGGCCCGTTGCGAACGGGTCGAGCGTGCCGGTGTGGCCGGCCTTTTTGGCGTTGAGCACGCGCTTGGCCTTGATCAGCGCGTCGTTGGACGACAGGCCGACCGGCTTGTCCAGCAGGAGCACGCCGTCCACCATCTCGCGTGCTTTTTTGAACGGGCGCTCGCTCACTCGGTATCCGCGTCGTTGTCGGCGTCTTCCTGCGGCCGCGTGGTGGCCATCGCCTGGTCGATCAGGGCCGACATGGCCATGCCGCGCATGGTCGAGGTGTCGTGGATGAAGTGCAGCTGCGGCAGCGTATGGATGTGCAGACGCTTGCCGAGCTGGTTGCGCAGGAAGCCGGCCGCCTTGGTCAGGCCGTCCAGCGTGGCGCGCACCGCTTCCGGGCTGTCCTTGAGCAGCGTGAAGTAGACCTTCGCGTGCGCGTAGTCGGGCGTGACCTGCACTTCGGTGAGCGTGACCATGCCCACGCGCGGGTCCTTCAGCTCGAAGCTGATGATCTCGGACAGGTCGCGCTGGATCTGGTCCGCCACGCGCTGGCCGCGCTGGGGGATGCTTTTGCTGTGTTTTGCCATGTTGTGACTACTTATTGTTATCTCTCGCGCCGTCGTTCCCGCGCAGGCGGGAACCCATGCTGAGCTTGCGGCAACGGCAAACGTTGCTGATCTGCGAACTCAGCATGGGTCCCCGCCTTCGCGGGGACGACGTATCATCTGCTGATGAATAAAACTTGGGGCCAGGAAGCCACCAAGCTCCCTGACCCCAGATGGTACTCCTAAGACCGTGCTTAGAGCGTACGGGCCACTTCCTGGATCTCGAACACTTCCAGCTGGTCGCCCACCTGGATGTCGTTGTAGTTCTTCAGCGAAAGGCCGCACTCGAGGCCGGCGCGCACTTCCTTGACGTCGTCCTTGAAGCGCTTGAGCGAATCGATCTCGCCGGTCCACACCACCAGGTTGTTGCGCAGCAGACGCACCGACGAGGTACGCTTGACCACGCCGTCGGTGACCAGGCAGCCTGCCACCGCGCCGACCTTCGACACCAGGATGACCTGGCGAATCTCGACCTGGCCGGTGACGTGCTCGCGCTTCTCCGGCGCCAGCATGCCCGACATCGCCGCCTTGATCTCGTCGATCGCATCGTAAATGATGTTGTAGTAGCGGATATCGACGCCGTTGGCCTCGGCCAGCTTGCGCGCCGACGCGTCGGCACGGGCGTTAAAGCCGATGATGACCGCCTTCGACGCAACCGCCAGGTTGACGTCCGACTCGGAGATGCCGCCCACGGCTGCGTGCACGATCTGCACCCGCACTTCCGAGGTCGACAGCTTCTGCAGCGAGCCCACCAGCGCTTCCTGCGAACCTTGCACGTCGGCCTTGATGATGAGCGGCACGTTCTTGACTTCGCCTTCGGCCATCTGGTCGAACATGCTCTCCAGCTTGGCTGCTTGCTGCTTGGCCAGCTTGACGTCGCGGAACTTACCTTGACGGAACAGGGCGATTTCGCGCGCCTTGCGCTCGTCGGCCATCACCATCGTCTCTTCGCCAGCCTGCGGCACTTCGGTCAGGCCCTGGATCTCGACCGGGATCGACGGACCGGCTTCGGCCACCGACTTGCCGTTCTCGTCCAGCATCGCACGCACCCGGCCGTACGAGGAACCGGCAAGCACGATGTCACCGCGCTTGAGGGTACCCGACTGCACCAGGATGGTGGCGACCGGGCCGCGGCCCTTGTCCAGACGGGCCTCGACCACCAGGCCCTTGGCCGGCGCGTCGGTCGGCGCCTTCAGTTCCAGCACTTCGGCCTGCAGCAGCACGTTTTCCAGCAGGTCGTCGATGCCCTGGCCGGTCTTGGCCGACACCGGCACGAACGGCGAATCGCCACCGTATTCTTCCGGCACCACGCCTTCGGCCACCAGCTCCTGGGTCACGCGGTCGGTGTTGGCGCCTTGTTTGTCGATCTTGTTGATCGCCACCACCAGCGGCACGCCGGCCGCCTTGGCGTGGGCAATCGCTTCCTTGGTCTGCGGCATCACGCCGTCGTCCGCCGCCACCACCAGGATGACGATGTCGGTCGCCTTGGCACCGCGGGCACGCATGGCGGTGAACGCCTCGTGGCCCGGGGTGTCCAGGAAGGTGATCATGCCGCGCGGGGTGTCCACGTGGTACGCACCGATGTGCTGGGTAATGCCACCGGCTTCGCCCGCCGCCACCTTGGCGCGGCGAATGTAGTCCAGCAGCGAGGTCTTGCCGTGGTCAACGTGGCCCATGACGGTGACCACCGGAGCGCGCGGCTTGGCTTCGTACTGGGTCTGTTCGCCCTGCTCGGCCAGGATCGCTTCCGGATCGTCCACCGCGGCGGCGTGCGCCTTGTGGCCCATTTCCTCGACCACGATCATGGCGGTTTCCTGGTCCAGCACCTGGTTGATGGTGCACATCTGGCCCAGCTTCATCAGCTGCTTGATGACCTCGGAGGCCTTGACCGCCATCTTGTGCGCCAGTTCGGCCACGGTGATGGTCTCGGGCACGTACACGTCGTGCACGATCGCCTCGAGCGGGGCCTGGAAGTTCGACTCGCGGTCCTCGCCATGGCCACGGCGGCCCTTGGCGCCACCGCGCCAGCCATCGCGGCCGGCCGGCACTGCCGCGCCGCGGGTCTTGATGCCGGCGCCGCGTTTCTTGTCGTCCGACCAGGTCGACGCCACGTTGGCCGACTTGATCGACTTCTTGTCGGCGCCTTTCTTGGGCGCTGCCTCGGCGGCTTTCTTCTCGGCCGGCTTGTGCAGCGTGCCTTCGGCGGCCTTCGGCTTGGCGGCCACCGGGGCCGGGGTCGGCTCGGGCGCCTTGATGACGCGGCGCGGCTGCGACATCATGGCGCGGATCTGCGCCACCTCGTCGGCCACGGCCTTGCGTGCGCGCTCGGTTTCGGCGGCGCGCTCGGCAGCTTCCTTGGCGGCGGCGGCAGCCACGCGCTTGGCTTCCTCGTCCTCGGCCTTGCGCGCCGTCTCGCTCTTGGCGGCGGCAGCGCCGGCGGCCTCGGCCGCGCGGCGCTCGGCTTCGCGCTTGGCGGCGGCTTCGGCGTCGCGCCTGGCTTGTTCTTCGGCAGCCTTGGCCTGGGCGGCCTTCTCGGCTTCCAGCTTGGCCAGGCGCTCCTGCTTCTCGCGCAGCTCGGCTTCCTGGCGTGCGATCAGCTCGCTCTGGCGGCGCGCCTCTTCCTCGCGGCGCGCCTGCTCGGCGGCGTCGGCGACGGGTGCGGCGACCGGCTCGGCCGGCTTGGCAGCGGCCGTGGTCAGCTGGTCGTCACGCTGCACGAAGGTGCGCTTCTTGCGTACTTCGACCTGGATCGTGCGGCTCTTGCCGGTGGCGTCGGCCTGCTTGATCTCGGTGGTTTCCTTGCGCGTGATCGTGATCTTCTTCTTCTCGGTTTGCGCGCCGGCGCCGTGGGTACGGCGCAGGTGGTTCAGCAGCTTGTCCTTATCATCTTTCGACAAGGGATCTGACGTCGAACTTTTCTCGACGCCAGCAGAACGCAGCTGAGTCAGCAGCAGGTCTGCAGGCATCTTCAGTTCGGTGGCAAATTGGGCTACGTTGTTACTCGCCATTCAGTCCTCTTTTCTATGTGTCGCGACAGATGATAAAGATTTGTTGCTTACGCCTTGGCGGTGGCTTCCACCTGGCTCCAGGCTTTCGCCTGCAGCCCCTTGGCACGGTCGTCGTACTTCGCGTCGACCAGCTTCATCTCGTCGTCGGTCACATCATTAAACTCGTTCTTGATCAGTTCGCGGGCGCGTTCGATCGGCAGCGCCAGGATGGCGCCGAATTCGTCGTAGGCCAGGCCTGCGAATTGTTCGAGCGTCTTGATGCCTGCCAGGCCAAGCTTGCCGGCGGTGGTGCGGTCCATGCCTTCCAGGTTGACCAGATCGTCGTCCATGCCCTCCAGGCCTTCCTCGGAGGCGATCGCTTCGGTCACCAGCGCGTCGCGGGCGCGAGTGCGCAGTTCGTTGACGGTGTCTTCGTCGAACGACTCGATATCGAGCATCTCGGAAATGGGGACGTAGGCGATTTCTTCAAGGCTGGCAAAGCCCTCTTCCACCAGGATGTCGGCCACTTCCTGGTCCACATCCAGCTTTTCCATGAACAGCGCGCGGATCGCGGCGGTCTCTTGCGCGACCTTGTTGGCCGACTCTTCGGCGGTCATGATGTTGATCTTCCAGCCGGTCAGCTCCGAGGCCAGGCGCACGTTCTGGCCCGAACGGCCGATCGCGATGGCCAGGTTCTCTTCGTCCACCACCACGTCCATCGCGTGCTTCTCTTCGTCCACCATGATCGACGAGACGTTGGCCGGGGCCAGCGCGCCGATCACGAACTGGGCCGGGTCTTCCGACCACAGCACGATGTCCACGCGTTCGCCGCCCAGCTCGCCGGTGACGGCCTGCACGCGCGAACCGCGCATGCCCACGCAGGTGCCGATCGGGTCGATGCGCTTGTCGGCGGTGTACACGGCGATCTTGGCGCGCACGCCCGGGTCGCGCGCGGCCGACTTGATCTGCAGCAGGCCCTGCTCGATCTCGGGCACTTCCAGCTCGAACAGCTTCATGATGAATTCCGGCGCGGTGCGCGACAGGATCACCTGCGGGCCGCGCATGTTGCGGTCCACGCGCAGGATGAACGCGCGCACGCGGTCGCCGATGCGCAGGTTTTCCTTCGGGATCATCTGGTCGCGCGGCAGGCGCGCCTCGATCTTGCCCGACTCGACGATCGCATCGCCGCGTTCCATGCGCTTGATGGTGCCGGTCACCAGCGCGTCGCCGCGCTCGAGGAAGTCTTGCAGGATCTGCTCGCGCTCGGCGTCGCGCACGCGCTGCAGCACGACCTGCTTGGTGTCCTGGGCGAAGCGGCGGCCGAACTCGACCGACTCGATCGGCTCTTCGATGTACTCGTCCACTTCGATGTCGGGGATCTGCTCCTTGGCTTCGAAGTGCAGGATTTCCTGGTCGGGCAGCTGCAGGCCGGCCTCGTCGGGGACGACGTGCCAGCGGCGGAAAGTCTCGAACTCGCCGGTTTCGCGGTCGATGGACACGCGGATGTCGACTTCGCCTTCATAGCGTTTTTTGGTCGCCTGCGCCAGGGCGAACTCGAGCGCCCCGAAGACGACTTCCTTATCGACGTTTTTTTCGCGCGCGAGCGCATCAACCAATAACAAAACTTCGCGACTCATGCTTTGCGACTCCTAAAATCCACCTGCGGCACCAAGCGTGCCTTGTCCAATTCGGCGAGCGTAAATTCCAACAACGCCGGCCCATCCTTGCCTTCAAATTCCAAACCGATCTTGTCGCCTTCGGGCGCGTGCAAGATCCCGGTATAAGTCTTGCGGTTCGTGCCCGGCATCGCCACGCGCAGCTTGACCGTCGCCTCGTGCCCGGCAAAGCGGGCGAAGTCGGACAGCGTGCGCACCGGCCGGTCGAGCCCTGGCGAGGACACCTCGAGCCGTTCGTAATCCACGTTTTCCACGGTCAGCACGTGCGACAGCTGGTAACTGACGGTCGCGCAATCCTCGACCGTGATCGGGCCTTTTTCCTCGGCCACGGCGGCCGGGAAATCAATGTACACGCGCAAAATACCGCGCTCGCCCCGTTCCACATCGACCAGCTCGTAGCCCAGGCCGCTTACTGTCTTGGCGATCAATTCAAACTGCTGCACCGCACTTCTCCAGGGCGAAAAACCAATTCAACAAAAAAAAAATGGGCATCTGCCCATCTTTTTGTATTCCCAACCAGATGAAAGCACTTGCACCAAGAAAACGCTGGGAAGAACTTTGATTAGGCTGCGAATTATAACCAAAAACCGCACCAGCCGCAATCTGGGGCGTCCCAAATGAATAGATGCGGCGCGATTGTTGTTTTTATCACGCAAGATGACGCAATCGCCACGGCTGCCTGCCGCGCCGCCTCCTGCCCGTCGTCCCGGCCTGCGCCGGGATGACGTTGTTTGGCCGTATCGACAGGCCAGGTCAGCCGGACCGTTCAGTGTCCGTGACGCAGGACAGCCAGATCAACCGCGGCGGCCGCGGCGCGGCAGGCCGTGCTCGGAGCCGCGCGGCCCCTGCCCGCCGCGGCGGCCGCCGCCGGTGCCGGCAAAGCCGAACGTGGTCTGCAGCGGGTCCGGCTGGCGCGGACGGCCACCGCCACCACCGCCAGAGCGCCCCTGGCCCTGGCCCTGGCGCGCGCCGCCTTGCCCGGCGAACGGGTTGGCGCCACGGTTGCCCTTGCCTGCCGGACGCACACCCGGCAGGCCCGCCCCCGGCGCGGTGCCGACGCGCACCACCGGCGGCCCGAACGGGTCCACGTTGCGGTTGGCGTCGGCCCGGTCGATGCGGTTGCCGTCGGCGCGGCGCGGGTCCGGCCTGGCGCCCTTGGCGCCGTTCCTGCCCTTGTCGCCGGCGCCACCCTTCTTCTCGATCCCGACCGCGCTCATCAGGGCGCGCACCTCGTGCTCGTCCAGCTCTTCCCAGCGGCCGCGCTTCAGGCCGCTCGGCAGGGTCATCATGCCGTAGCGGGTACGGATCAGGCGCGAGACGGTCAGCCCGACTTGCTCGAACATGCGGCGCACCTCGCGGTTGCGGCCTTCGCCGATCACCACGCGGTACCACTTGTTGACGCCCTCGCCACCGCCATCTTGTACCTTGGAAAATGCGGCCGTGCCGTCGTCCAGCGGCACCCCGGCCAGCAACTTCTGGCGCATGCCCTCTTCCAGCTCGCCCAGCGTGCGCACCGCGTATTCACGCTCGATGTTGTAGCGCGGGTGCATCAGACGGTTGGCCAGGTCGCCGGAGGTGGTGAACAGCAGCAGGCCCTCGGTATTGAAGTCCAGGCGCCCGACGGCGAGCCATTTGCCGGTCTTCATCGTGGGCAGGCGGTCGAACACCGACGGGCGGCCTTCCGGATCGTCGTGGCTGACGATTTCGCCGGCCGGCTTGTGATACACCAGCACGCGCGGCGGCTTGGTCGAGACCTTGCGCTGGACCAGCTTGCCGTTGATGCGCACCGCATCGGTCGGCAGGATGCGCTGGCCGATGTGGGCCGGCTCGCCGTTCACCGACACGCGGCCGGCGATGATCAGCTCTTCCATGTCGCGGCGCGAGCCCAGGCCCGCTTCGGCCAGCACCTTGTGCAGCTTGGGCGCGTCGTCCTCGGCGGTCAGGTCGCGGCGCACCTTGGCCTTCGGCTGCGCGCCGCGGCCGCCTTCGCTGGCGTCGAACTCATCGGAGGTCACAAACGAGAACACGGCGTCGGCCTGATTGCCCTTGCCCTGCTGGGCGCCGCCCTTGGCCTGCTTGTTCCTGCCCTGCTTTTGCTTGCCTTGCTTGTGCTTGCCCGGCTTGGCCTTGGCGCCTGCCTGCTGCGGCTGCGGGGCCTGGTCGGCGCGCTCCTGGCGCTCCTCGGCCGCCGGCGCTTCGGCGCCCTGAACGCGCTGCGCTTCCTTGGCGCGGGCACTGCGCTGCTCGCGCATCTGGCGCGGGCCGCGGCCCTTCTTGCCGGCTTCCGGCGCCGGGGCCGCCTCGGGCGCCGGCTGCGGCGCCGCCGCCTCCTGCGCTACCGGCTTTTTGGCGGCGCGCCGGGGCTTGTCCGCTTGCGGCTGGTCGGCCTCGGGCTTGGCGCGCGTGCGCCGTTTCGGCTTGGCCTGCTCTGGCGCGCCAGTCTCCGCGGCGATGGTCTCGGTGGTGTCAACTTGATTCATCATTCGATTTCTTGGTTTTGCTGACTGGACGCCACCGCCATCTCGGGCTCGGGCGCACTGTCGGGAATCGGGACTTCAACGGGTGAAGTATCGTTTGCCGCCTGGTCCGGCGAGGCATCGCCGGGTTGCTCGAAGTTTTCCTGCAGCGCCGCTTCCAGCGCTTCGATGCTGCGCGCGTCGGGCAGTTCGGCCAGCGGCTGCAGCGGCGGCAGGCCGGACAGCGAGGACAGGCCGAGGTCGTCCAGGAACTGCCTGGTGGTGCCAAGCAAGGCCGGGCGTCCCACCACTTCGCGGTGGCCGACCACGTCGATCCAGCCGCGATCTTCGAGCATCTTGATCGTCTGCGAGTTCACCGCCACGCCGCGGATTTCCTCGATGTCGCCGCGCGTGACCGGCTGGCGGTAGGCGATGATCGCCAGCGTCTCGAGCGTGGCGCGCGAATACTTCGGCGGCTTTTCGTTCGACAGCCGGTCGAGGTATGGTTTCATCTCCGGCCGGCTCTGAAAGCGCCAGCCGGTCGCCAGCGCCACCAGTTCGACCCCGCGTCCTTGCCATTCCTGGCGCAATTCTTCCAGCAGGATCTTGATCTTGTCGGAGCCGATCCTGTCCTGCCCGCCCTCGGCGTCGTCGTCCCCGAACAGCTTTTTCATCGAATGGATCGACAGCGGCTCGCGCGCGCACAGCAAGGCGGTCTCGAGGACCTGTTTGGCCTCATCAATATTCATACGGTGTCGTCAGCGGATCAATCCAAATCGGGTGCGAAGAAAATATCAAACAAAACCCAGATTAACGAAAGCCAGACGCCGCTGCTCGCAGGGAGGCGCGCCATGGATACTGCCCGTTGAAACTGGATTTCCGTGGCCCGGTGTGAATGCCGGACAGAACGTTACTGGCGCCGGGACCTGGGCCCGGCCACATGGCAGCACCGCCAGGCGGGCTGCACGCCGTTGATTTTCAAGCGAAACGCGGAGCCCGGATGCGGCTGGGAGGCCAGGCTCCGACAGCGCACGGTGCGGGCGAACGACACCGTTTCTTCCAACTGGCGGCCATTGTACCCGATAAAACACGCAAACGGACAAGCCTCTTGCGACAACCCGGCAAATGTCAAGCGCCGAGTGCTTCCGCGAGGATCGCCGACACGCCGACGAAGGCCGGGTACGGCGCGGTGATCACGAAGGTCGGCACCTGGGCCAGGTAGTCGGCAAAGCGCCCCTTGGCCTCGAAGCGCTGGCGGAAGCACGAGCTGTCAAAGCGCGCCCCCAGCCGCGGCACGATGCCGCCGCCGATGTAGATGCCGCCCCGCGCGCCCAGGGTGACGGCCAGGTTGCCCGCCACCGTGCCGAGCATGCCGCAAAACGCTTCCAGCGCGCGGTCGCACAGGGCGCATTCGCCGGCCAGCGCGCGGCGCGAAATCTCCGGCGCATCCAGCGGCTCGGCCTGCCCGCCGGCGATGTGCGCCAGCGCCCGGTAAATCAGCTCGACCCCGGCGCCCGACAGCAAACGCTCGGCCGACACATGGCCGAATTCGCGCCACGCATATTGCAGGATCGCGACCTCTGCCTCGTTTGCCGGCGAAAACGTGACGTGGCCGCCTTCGCTCTGGAGCGCGGTGTAGCCCGCGTCCGCGGGAATCAGGCCCGACACGCCCAGGCCCGTGCCCGCGCCGAGCAGGCCAAGCGGGCTGCGTGCGCGCACGGTCCCGCCGCCGACCTGGCGCTTCTGATCCTGGTCCAGGTGCGGCAAGGCGCGCGCCAGCGCCGAAAAATCGTTCACCACCACCAGCGTGTCGAAGCCGCAGGCCTGGCGCAGCGCCTCGATCGAAAATTCCCAGTGGTGGTTGGTCATGCGCACCAGGTCGCCGTCCACCGGGTTGGCGATGGCCACCGCAGCGTGGCGCACCGGGCCGGTCGCGGCCACCCGAGGCAGCGCCAGGTAGGCGCGCACCGCCTCGGCCAGCGTGGGCCAGTCGCGGCAGGCGAGCACCTCGATCAGCCCGATGCGGCCCGGCCCGGTTTCGAGGGCGAAGCGCGCATTGGTCCCGCCGATGTCCGCCAGCAGGCGTGGGCCGCCGGCGTGAACGGGAACGGTATGCCGGGACGGCGCGGGATCGAGGTGGACGGTCATGGGGAGCTTACATACGGACAAGCCCCAACTTTAAGGATTTATTGGCGTGAACGCAAGTAATTTGTAGTTTAGGTACAGAAGAAGGACGACTTCTTAGACGTAATGACCCCTGCAGGGACTGCAAAAAGTAGTCAAGTTACCGTTGGAGCGGCAGTACGTGCCGGGATGACTTGCTCAGGTGCCGGGGCAGCCGCAGGGCTGGGCCGGCGCGGCCGGGAGCGCGTGGTAGGCGTTCCAGGCATCCAGGCCGCCCTGCAGCGGCCGGGCGCGGTGGAAGCCCTTGGTGAGGAATTCTTTGGCCACCTGGGCGGCGGTGACGTCGTTCGGGCAGCTGCAGTAGACGACGATGTGGCGGTCGTGGTCGAGCGTGGCCATCAGCTTGTCCGGCTCGTGGTCCAGGTACACCAGCGCGCCCGGGATCGCCGCTTCCAGCTGGCGCGCCGTGGTGCCGCGCGCGTCGATGATGACCGGGTCGTGGCCGCCGTCGATCAGCGCCCTGAGTTCCTCGATATCGATGCGCGGCACGGCCATTTCGCGCCGAACGCGGCGGCGCTCGGCGTACTTGTACAGCATGAACAGGGCCAGCAGCCCCAGCACGACTTCCAGCGCCGTGGTGCCCATCGACTCGAACACGCTCAGCACGCCATCCACGCTGTCGTGGAAAAACGCGCCAACGCCCACGCCCACCCCGCTCCACAAGGACGCGCCGGCGACCGACAGCGCCAGGAAGTGCGGCGTGGTGGTGCCCATGGCCCCGGCCAGCGGCGGCGCGACGGTGTTCAGGCCAGGGATGAACTTGGCCACCACCAGCGCGTTGGGGCCGAAACGGCTGAAGTTGTCTTCGGTCTGGCCGACGCAGGAATCGGGCGCCAGCGAGATGCGGCACAACAGGCGCAGGATGCGCTTGCCGTAGTAGCGGCCGGCACGGAACCAGAAATAATCGCTCACCAGGCAGGCCGCCACGCTGACCACCAGGCACAGCGCCCAGTTGACCTGGCCGTCCACCGCCAGCGCACCGGCCACGATCAGGACCGGCATGGCCGGGATCGGCAAACCGGCCTGCTCGAGCAGGACGATACCGAACACGATGAACAGGCCGTAGGTTTGGATGAGGTGGGCGAGCTGGGACATGGGTGGATGGTAGCGGAAAAGCGCGGCGCCCGCTGGCCGCGCGCGGCTTTTTGGCAACCTTCTCAGGCGATCGCGGTGGCCGCGTCGATCGCGGGATAGAACTCGTGGTCCTCGCGCTTGATGCGCTCGTACAGCTGGCGCAGCACCACGTTGGCGTCCTCGCGGAACGCGTCCGGCGCGCCGGCCACCTGGCGCGGCGTGTTCCAGCGCGCCGCGAACTGCAGGTAGGCGCCGGCGATGCCGTCCATCTCGCTCTGGTAGGCGCGGCTCATGCGCGCCAGCGCCGCGTCCCCGCTCGCTTCCAGCGCCGGATACAGGCTGCGGTCTTCCACCGCCAGGTGCAGCTTGATGATGCCGGAAAAGCCGACGATCGCCTCGGCAATGGCGGCCGCGTTCTCGGCCACGCCCGCGTGCGCGAGCTTGCGCAGGCGCGTGATGCTGGCAAGGATGTCCAGGTGCTGGTGTTTGAATTTTTCGATGTTCATGATGCTTCCCTTTCAAATGCTAGGGTTGCATCTTATCACTAAAGATGCATTGAGAATGCATCTTTGCAGCAGGGTTTTCCGCGCGCGGTGATTTACCTAGGGTGGGCGGGTTTCCCGCCCACGCGTCCAGCTCCGGCGGGCATGGCGATGAACCTGGCGGCGACTGAACGCGTGGGCGGACGAGCCGCCCACCCTACCGGCGAGTACGCTGGGTGTTACGCCCCACGCGGAATCGCGGCCAGCAGCTGGCGCGTGTATGGCTGCTGCGGATTGCGGTACAGCTCGTCCGAGTCGGCCATCTCGACCACGCTGCCGTGGTGCATCACCATCACCTGGTCCGAGATGTACTTGACCACCGACAGGTCGTGCGAGATGAAGATGTAGCTCATCTTGTACTCGTCCTGCAGGTCCTGCAGCAGGTTGAGCACCTGGGCCTGCACCGACACGTCCAGTGCCGACACCGACTCGTCGCACACCAGGATCTCCGGCTTCATGGTCAGGCAGCGCGCGATCGCGATGCGCTGGCGCTGCCCGCCCGAGAATTCGTGCGGGTAGCGGTGGAAGGCCTGCGCCGGCAGCCCGACGCGCGCCAGCAGGTGCTGCGCCATCGCCACACGCTCGGCGTCGCTCGCGCCGATGCGGTGGATGCGCATCGGCTCGAGCAGGATCTGCCCGACCGTAAAGCGCGGGTTGAGCGAGGCGTACGGGTTCTGGAAGATGATCTGGATACGCCGCTTGTAGGGCTGGTAGTCACGGTCGGCCATCGTCACCAGGTCGCGGCCGTCGAAGATCGCGCTGCCGCCGGTGGCGCGGTGCAGCCGCAGCAGGGTCAGGCCGACCGTGGTCTTGCCCGAACCCGATTCGCCGACCACGCCCAGCGTCTTGCCGCGCGCGAGGTTGAACGACACGTCCTTGACCGCCTTGAACTCGCGCTTGCCGAACAGGCCCTCGCGCAGCCAGAAGCTCTTGGACAGGTTCTTCACCACCAGCACGTTCTCGTCGTCGGCGCAATAGCCGCGCTCGCGCTGCGGCAGCACGATGCCGGGCGTCACGCTGCCGGACAGGTAATCGTCGATCACGGGCAGGCGCAGCGGGCGCTCGTCCAGCCTGGGCCGGCAATGCAGCAGCGCGCGCGTGTAGGCGTCCTGCGGCGCGCCGAACACCTGCGCGGCCGTGCCCTCCTCGCGCACCACGCCATGGCGCATCACGATCACCCGGTCGGCGATCTCGCCCACCAGACCCAGGTCGTGGGTGATGAACAGGACCGACATCTGGTGCTTCTTCTGCAGCCGCGCGATCAGTTCCATGATCTGCTTCTGGATCGTCACGTCCAGCGCCGTGGTCGGCTCGTCCGCGATCAGCAGCCGCGGCTCGCAGGCGATCGCCATCGCGATCATCACGCGCTGCTGCTGGCCGCCCGACATCTGGCTCGGGAACGCGTCGATCTTGTTGGCCGGGTCGGGAATGCCGACTTCCTCGAGCAGCTCGAGCGTGCGCGCGCGCGCCTGGCGTTGGCTCAATCCCATGTGCCGGCGCAGCACCTCGCCGATCTGGAAGCCCACCGTGAACACCGGGTTCAGCGACGACATCGGCTCCTGGAAGATCATCGCGATGTCCTTCCCGCACAGGCGGCGCCGCTCGGCCACCGGCAGCCCGATCACCTCGCGCTCGCCGAACAGGATCGAAGAGCGCGGGTCGATGATGGTGGTCTCCGGCGGCAGCAGCCCCATCACCGCCAGCGAGCTCACCGACTTGCCGCTGCCGGATTCACCGACCAGCGCGACGGTCGCATTGTGCGGGATGTCGAAGGAAATGCCCTTGACCGCCTCGAAGGTGTTCTTCTTGTCGGTCCTGAACGAGACCCGCAGGTCGCGCACCGACAGCAGCATGGTGGATGTCATCGCCAGCCTCACTTCAGTTTGGGGTCGAGCGCGTCGCGCAGCGCGTCGGTGAACAGCGAGAACGCCGTCACCAGCAGCGCCATCGCGCTGGCAGCCGCGGTCAGCTGCCACCATTTGCCGAGAATGAGCTCGTTCTGCGCCTCGCCCAGCATGCTGCCCCACGAGACCACGCCGACCGGCACGCCGAAGCCAAGGAAAGACAGGATCACCTCGGCCTTGATGAAGCCGACCACCAGAATCGACACCTGCACCAGCGCCACGTGCGAGACATTGGGGAAAATGTGGGCGAACATCTTGCGCCAGCTGGACGCGCCGATCGCGTCGGCCGCCATCACGTACTCGCGCGCCTTGTGCTTGATGTATTCGGCGCGGATCAGGCGGTACGGCCCGGTCCAGCCGGTCAGGCCCAGGATCAGCACGATCGTCAGCACGCCCTTCTGCTGCAGCACCGCGGCCACGGTCAGGATCATCAGGATCGACGGGATCGAGGTGAACACGCTGTAGAACCAGTTGAACAGGTCGTCCACGCGGCCGCCGTAAAAGCCCGAGACGGCGCCGAACAGCGTGCCCAGCGCCACCGCCACCAGCGCGGCCACCAGCCCGACCACGATCGAGGTCTCGCCGCCCTTGATGGTTTTCTTGATGATGTCATGGCCCCATTTGTCGGCGCCGAAGGGCAGCGTGGCGCGGCGCTCGCGCTGGGCCTTCACGCCCTGTTTGTCGAGCTGCGCGCGCAGTTCGCGCAGTTCGGGCGCGAGCGGGTCGAAGGCGTTGTCAGGCACCGGCTGCGTGGCGCGCGCACTGGCCGCGGCCAGCGCCGGGTCCGGCCCCATGAAGGTGGGCGGCGCGTAGTTCACGGCCACCTCGTCCTCCCAGTCGGCCGCCACCAGGCCGCTGGCCGACAGCGCCAGCATCAGCAAAAAGGCCGCCACCACCGCCAGCGACCCCATGGCCACCTTGTCGGCGCGCAGACGGCGCCACGCGAGCGCCCACAGGCCGGGCGAAGCCACATGATCGAGGGTCACCGGATTACCGCTCATTTCAGTTGCACCCTCGGATCGACCGCCTGGTACATCAGGTCAGCCAGCAGGTTGAACACCATGGTGGCGGCGGCCACGTACACCGTGATCGCCTTAATCACCGGGAAGTCGCTGCGCTCGACCGCGAGGATCACTTCGCGCCCCATGCCGGGAATGCCGAAGAAGCGCTCGAGCAGGAAGGCGCCGATGAGCAGCGCCGGCAGGTTGGCCATGACGTGGGTGATGATCGGGATCGCCGCGTTCCTGAGCACGTGCACCCATACCACGCGGCGCTCGGGCATGCCCTTGGCGCGCGCGGTGCGCACGTAGTCCTGGCCCACTTCGTCGAGCACGAAGCTGCGGAACAGGCGCAGCGTGGGCGCGATCGACACGGTGAGCCCGATCAGGATCGGTAGCAGGGCGTAACGCAGCAGGTTCTCGCTGAAGTGCTCGCCCCAGCCCTGCACCGGGAACAGGCCCATCTTGTAGGCCAGCAGGTACTGGAACACGATGATGTACACCAGGATCGAGATCGACATGCCGACCGTGCAGACCACCATCACCAGGCGGTCGGTGAGCGAGCCGCGCACGAAGGCGATCGTGAGCGCGGCCGCAATGCCGAACAGGGTCTCGAGAATGGTCAGCGGCACCAGCACCGTCAGCGACGGCCCCAGGCGGCTGGAAATGATGTGCGCGACCGGCTCGCCGGTGCTCCAGGCGTTGCCGAAGTCGAAGGTGAGGATCTGCTTGACGAAGATCCACAGCTGCACGTAGTACGGCTCGTCGATGCCGAGCTGCTTGCGGATGTTGGCGATCGCTTCGGCATTGGCCATCTTGCCTGCCAACAGGTAGGCCGGGTCGCCGCCGACCCAGTTGAACAGCACGAACACCAGCACCACGACGCCCGCCATGGTCGGCAGCATCTGCCAGAGCCGCCGGAGGATATAAGCAAACATGAAAACGTCCCGAGGAGGCTGGTGCGCATTGCCCTCAAGCACCAGCGGAAGGTGTAACGATAACCGATATCGGGCGGCTGTTGGCACAAAAAAAGCGCGTGCCGGACGCTCCCTTACCGCATTGGGAACGGTGCTGTAAACATATGCACCGGTATGCATGTGGTATTTCGTTGTATTTTCACATAAGCAATGTTCTCAGATTGACCCGAGACATACACAGGTGATGTCATCCCCCCGCCCGTGAATACGCCGCCGCGCCCTGGCGCTGCGGTGCATATGCGGTCACTCCCGACAACAAGTACAAGGAAGACACATGACCAAAGAAACAGTGCTGGCGCGCTCGATACGCCTGATCTTCGCCGGCAGCATGGCGCTCGGCGTGCAGGCCGCCTGGGCGCAAGACCAGGCCGCGGCCGAACAGCCGATGGCCCGCGTCGAGATCACCGGCTCGAGCATCAAGCGCATCGCGGCGGAGGCATCGCTGCCGGTGCAGACCTTCAACCAGAAAGACATCCAGCGCAGCGGCGTGACCTCGGTCACCGACTTCATCCAGCAGCTGCCGGTGATGCAGGGCTTTACCGTGGCGGCCGACTCGGTCGGCGGCAACGGCGGCGGCATCACCACCGCGTCGATCCACGACGTCGGCTCGGCCTACACCCTGGTGCTGCTCAACGGCCGCCGCATCGCGCCCGCCACCTCCGGCACCACCATCGACGTGAACTCGATCCCGCTGTCGGCCGTGGAACGCATCGAAGTGCTGACCGACGGCGCCTCGGCGCTGTATGGCGCGGACGCGATCGCCGGCGTGGTCAACTTCATCCTCAAGAAGGGCGCGGCGCCGCTGACGGTGGACGCGCGCATCACCAAGCCGCAGCACCCGGGCGCCAAGGGCAAGTCGTACAGCATCAGCAAGGGCTTCGGCGACCTGGAGACCGACGGCTACAGCCTGTACCTGTCGGCCAGCCACCAGGAAGAAGAACGCATGAAGGCCGCGCAGCGCGACTTCGCCAAGACCGGCATCATCGATTTCCGCGACCCGAAGAGCGGCCAGATGCTGGAGTTCTTCAACGGCTCGTCGCGCTCGATCCCGCCCAACGTGTCGGTGAAATACAAGAATGCCGCCGGCTCGAGCAAGACCGTCGCGATCAACCCCTACCTGAAGATCAACGGCAAATGTCCGGCCGCACACGTGGACCTGGGTGATGGCCGCTGCTACTTCGACTACACCACCTCGATCGAAATTTCGCCCGAGATCAAGCGCGACGGCGTCTATGCCAACGGCGAGATCAAGCTGGGCGACACCGGCTTCAAGGCGTTCGCCACCGCGGCCTACAACGACGCCCACGTGTACGCCACCATCGCGCCCTACCCGGCCGAGTTCACGCTGGCCCGGAGCTCGCCGCTGTTCGCCAAGTACGTGCAGCCCTACCTGACCGCGGAACAGCTGTCCGGCTTCTCCAGCGCAACCGTGGCCTACCGCCTGCAGGACCTGGGCGGCCGCGCTTACGACTACGCCAGCCAGACCACCCACGTGGTGGCCGGCATCGACGGCAGCGCCATGGGCTGGGACATCAACTCGGCGCTGACCTGGTCGAAGAACCACTCGCCGCAGAACTACCTCGGCGGTTTCCCGCTGGCCGACAAGTTCGACGCCGCGCTGGCTGCCGGCACCATCGACCCGTTCCCGTACGCGCTGGGCCAGATGCCGCCGGCGATGATCGACGCGCTCAAGAAAACCCAGTACACCGGCAACTACAACACGGTGGACATCCTGATGAAGGGCGCCGACGTGCGCGCCTCGCGCAGCCTGTTCGACCTGCCGGCCGGCAGCGCCCAGCTGGGCATCGGCGCCGACTGGCGCACCACCAGCTATGCGCAGCGCGGCAACCCGGCGGTGAGCAATGCCGAGATCCTGTTCGACGACCCGCAGCCGGCCTTCGACTTCTCGCGCAAGAACGCCGGCGCCTATGGCGAACTGCTGGTGCCGGTGCTGAAGAACCTGGAGGTGACCGGTTCGCTGCGCTACGACTCGATCAGCAAGATCACCGACGCGGTCAAGAACGCCAGCGTCGGCCATGACCAGTCGGCCACCACCTACAAGATCAGCGCCCGCTACCAGCCGAGCAAGACCTGGCTGCTGCGCGCCGCCTACGGCACCGGCTTCAAGGCCGCCAGCATGTCGCAAATCGGCCAGCCGCTGTCCGACTTCGGCGTGACCGGCGGCAGCTACGTGTGCCCGCTGAATGCCGCCAACGGCCTGGCCGGCAACCCGCTGGCGCAGTACTGCCCGGACGGCAAGGGTCAGCTTGAAGCCTTCCAGGGCGGCAACCCGGACCTGGGCCCGGAAAAGTCGAAGCAATGGACCATCGGCACGGTGTTTGAGCCGACCGCCAACTTCAGCGCCAAGTTCGACCTGTGGCAGGTGGCGATCCGCAACGCGGTCAGCAATGTCAGCGAGGGGCTGATCACCAGCAACCCGAACAAGTACCTGTCGCTGTACACCACCAAGTACAAGGCCTCGACCGGCCAGAAGACCCTGGCCATCATCTTCATGCCGATCAACATCGGCCAGCAGGAGAACCGCGGCCTGGACTACGACCTGCTGTTCAAGGCCAAGGTCGACAACGTGCGCCTGACCAACCGCCTGGCCGGCACCTGGCTGCTCAAGTCGCGCTACACGACGCCGGGCACCAGCGACCAGTGGGAAACCAGCCTGGGCCAGTTCGGCAGCAACGACGCGGTCAGCTTCCGCCACGTGCTGCACGCCTCCAGCACCGCCGAGTACGGCAACTGGACGCATACCCTGGGCGCCAACTTCCGCAGCGGCTACAAGGACAAGCACTACACCGCCGAGGACTGCTCGGTGACGGTGGGCGACGCCAACGGCGACTGCGCGGACGTGCAACTGGATGTGCCGCACTACTACACGTTCGACTGGCAAACCCAATACCGCCTGATGAAGAACCTGAGCATCACCGGCGGCATCCAGAACCTGGCGGACAAGAAACCGCCGCTGACCCTGCGTAACACCGGCTCGCACCAGCTGGGCTACGACCCGCGCTACGCCAGCGCGGTGGGCCGCACGTTCTACCTGAGCGCCCAGTACCAGTTCTGACGCGCCGCCTGTTTGGCCAAGCCCGCCGCGCCCTGCGCCCGGCGGGCTTTTTTGCGTCCCGTGCGGGGTGCGCCAGCGCGCGGGAAAAAGCTGGCAAAACAAACATGCATACATCTAAGCGCGGGATTTGTAAATAAGCTCTACTACACAATTCCCATTTGAGTTGTATTTATGCCAGAAGCTTATATGTACGATTGACTTGCATTTCGACAAATGTTGATATTGCCGGGCTGTAAATAAAAATGCCGCCCGGGTAACCCATCGCGGGCGGTCCTCATAACGAATGCCGCCGTTGGCCGCGAGCCGACCGGATGGCACTAACCGGGAACGCAAAATCATGATGGTTGAAACAGTTCTAGCACGTTCAGTTCGATTGATGTTCGCAGGAGGCATGGCCGTGGCCGCTTCGGCCGCGCTGGCGCAGGAGGCCGCACAGGCACCGATGCAGCGCATTGAAGTGACCGGCTCGCGCATCCCGACCCTGAACACCGAAGGCGCCAGCCCGATCACCACCCTCACCTCCAAGGACATCAAGATCGACGGTCCGAAGAACACCGAGGACCTGATGAACAACCTGCCGCAGGTGTTCGCTTCGCAAGGCGCGGCGATCTCGAACGGCGCCACCGGTACCGCGACCGTGGACCTGCGCGGCATGGGCGCCGGCCGTACCCTGGTGCTGGTCAACGGCAAACGCCTGCCGTCGGGCAGCGCGCTGACCACCGCAGCCGACCTGAACGAAATCCCGTCGCAGCTGATCCAGCGCGTCGAGGTGCTGACCGGCGGCGCCGGCGCCGTGTACGGCTCGGGCGCAGTGGCCGGCGTGGTCAACTTCATCATGAAGGACAGCTTCGAAGGCGTGGAATTCCAGGCCAACGTGTCCGGTTCCAACCACCAGCAGCACAGCGACGAAGTGCAGGCCGTGGTCAACAAGAAGGGCTTCCCGCTGCCGGGCAACAAGAGCTTCGACGGCAAGAAGTACGACTTCAGCCTGCTGGCTGGCAGCAACTTTGCCGACAACAAGGGTAACGCCACCTTCTTCGTGTCGCACAAGCACGCCGACGCGCTGCTGCAATCCGAGCGCGACTACTCGGCCTGCTCGCTGGGCGCATCCGACCCGGGCTTTGCCTGCTCCGGCTCGGGCACCTCGATCGCCCGCATCAACAGCTGGACCCCGGACGCCAGCGGCAACCCGCGCAAGTACGTGTCGGCCACCGACGCCTACAACTTCGGCCCGCTGAACTTCTTCCAGCGTCCGTCGGACCAGTACAACATCAACTCGACGCTGCATTACGACATCAACGAGAACGCGCGCCTGTACAGCGACTTCAACGTCCACCTGTACACCACCGACGCGCAGATCGCGCCGGGCGGCATCTTCTACGGCCAGCAAGCCACCCTGTCCTACGAAAACCCGCTGCTCAACAGCGCATGGCGCACCGCGCTGGGCCTGAACAAGCCGGGCGACACCGCGACCGTCACCGTCGGCAAGCGCAACGTCGAAGGCGGCCCGCGCAACAGCCACATCAGCGACATGTCGTTCCGTGAAGTGCTGGGCGTGAAAGGCACCATCGGCGGCGGCTGGAGCTACGACGTGTTCGGCCAGTTCGCGCGCGTGAACCACGACGACCACGCCACCGGTTACTTCTCGAGCCGCCTGATCACCAAGGCGCTGGACGTGGTGGCCGATCCGAAGACCGGCAAACCGGTGTGCCGCTCGGTGGTCGACGGCACCGACCCGTCGTGCGTCCCGTACAACCTGTACACCAAGGGCGGCATCACCAAGGAGGCGCTGGACTACCTGCAGGCGGCCGGCACCAACTCCGGCTACACCCAGCAGAGCGTGTTCGGCATCAACCTGGGCAACGACCTGGGCGCCTACGGCATCAAGCTGCCGACCGCCGAGAACGGCGTGGGCGTGTCGGTCGGTTACGAGCAGCGTGTCGAGAAGCTGGTCCTGACCCCGGACTTCGAGAACCAGACCGGCGACCTGTCCGGCTCGGGCGGCCCGACCGTCCCGGTGGCAGGTTCCTACAACGTCAAGGAAACCTACGGCGAGATCAAGGTGCCGCTGCTGGATAACGCCGCGTTCTCCAAGCACCTGGACCTGTCGGCCTCGTACCGCCGCTCGAACTACAGCACCGGCTCGAACACCAACACCTACGGCGTTGGCATCGACTGGCAGCCGGTCGAGATGGCGCGCGTGCGCGGTTCGGTGCAGCGCGCTGCGCGTGCCCCGAACATCTTCGAGCTGTACACCCCGCAATCGGTGCAGCTGGCCGGCCCGACCGACGACCCGTGCGGCGGCGAGAAGCCGAAGGCCACCCAGGCACAGTGCGCCAACACCGGCCTGCCGGCCAGCCTGTACGGCAAGGTCGCGGAAAACTCGACCAACCAGTACAACGGCCGCACCGGCGGCAACCCGAACGTGCAGCCGGAAACCGCCGACACCGTCACCCTCGGCTTCGTGCTCGACCCGATGAAGAACCTGACCATCACGGTGGACGCATTCCGCCTGAAGATCAAGGACGCGATCCAGAGCGTGAACGCGCAGTCGGTGTTCCAGCAGTGCTTGACCACTGGCAACCCGCTGTACTGCAAGATGGTGCACCGCGACTCGCTCGGCTCGCTGTGGCTGCTGCAGAGCGGCTACGTGGAAGCCGGCACGACCAACATCGGTTCGCAAGGCACCTCGGGTGTTGACCTGGGCGCCAGCTACCGCACCAAGCTGGCTGGACTGGGCGGCCTGGACTTCACCCTGAACGGCACCTACGTGAAGACCTACACCGTGGAGAACCTGCCGGGCATGGGCGAGTATGACTGCGCCGGCCTGTACGGCCCGACCTGCAACACGCCGACCCCGAAATGGCGCCACAAGTTCCGCACGACCTGGTCGAGCCCGTACAACTTCGACCTGTCGCTCACCTGGCGCTACTTCGACCGCGTGAAGAACGACATGCTGGATGCGAACCCGCTGCTGGCTGGCGAGCTCGACACCAAGCGTGACGCGTACATGGCTTCGCGCAGCTTCATCGACCTGAGCGGCACCTACCGCTTCAACAAGAAGATGGCGCTGTCGGTCGGTATCAACAACCTGCTGGACAAGGATCCGCCGATCGCATCGTCCAGCTCGGTTGGCTCGAGCTACGGCAACGGCAACACCTATCCGCAGGTGTATGACTCGTATGGCCGCTTCGTCTATGCGAACCTGACCTACCGCTTCTGATTTTCCGGGAAGGACCGCCGGCGTACCTGCCGGCGTCAGTTGATCGCCGCCAGTGGCAACGCTGGCGGCGATTTTTTATTTCTGAACGGTAGGGTGGGCGGGTCGTCCAGACGGAGCATGCCTGGCCTGAACGCGTGGGCAGGAGGACCTGCCCACCCTACGCTGGTTACAGTCCGAAGCCGCCCGTGGTCTGGGTAAAGGCCTGGATGCCGCGCGACATGGCGCTGACCATGCGGCGCTCGGCCTCGGTCAGGTGCGGGTGCCAGATGTCGAACATCAGGATCACGCGCAGCTGGTCGCTGTCGTTCCAGGCTTCGTGATCGATGGTGTCGTCGAACACCCATGCCTTGCCGGGCACCCACTCGCGCACGTCGTTGCCGACCCGGAAGCCGCAGCCCGGCGGAATGATCAGCGGCAGATGGGTCACCAGGCGCACGTTGCTCACGCCGCAGTGGGGCGGGATGCGCGTCCTCGGCTTGAGCGCCGAGAACATCGCCACCGGCGTGCGGCCCGGCTGGTCCGGTTGCGGCGCCCCCGCCAGCGCGGCCATCGTAACCGGGCAGCGCGCGGCGTTGGCCTCGTTGGGCCGGCCGGCCTCGATCAGGTGGAAGGCGCTCCAGCGCAGCGACTTGTTCAGCTCCACCCACTGGTTCAGCGGCTGGTCCTCGTTGTAGTTCAGGTAGGGCGCGAAGCCATTGTCCTCGGCCAGCACGGCCAGGAATTCCTCGCGGATGGCGTCGGTCTGCGCCTCGATCGCGTCCAGCCACGGAAAGGCGGCGCGGTCGAAAAAGGTGATCGGGGCCAGGCCATGGAAGTGGAACAGCGCCGACTGCGAATCGAAGCGGCGCTTGCGGCCGGTCATGATGTCGAGCGACTCGCGAAAGCGCGACAGATTTTCGCCCTGCAGTTCGGACTGGGCCGGGGCCAGGTAGTCGTCGAGGAAAGCGGCGTAGTCGCGCTGGTACTGCTCCTGGTAGGCCATGGCGTCCTGCACGGCCGGGCGCAGCTCGGGAGTCAGGTGTTCGAGCGGCGGGGCCACCGTGGCCACCGCGCCGTAGGCCGCCGCGGCCTCGTGGCGCCGGCCCTGGCGCTGGTACAGGTTGGCGCGCAGGATCAGCCCGACCAGGTCGGCCGGATCGACCGTCAGCGCGCCGCGGATCGCCTCTTCCTCGCCTGCCTCGTCCTGCTGGGCGAGGCAAACCACGGCCAGGTTGATCCACTGCTGCTTGTCGCGGCCGTCCACCTTGACCAGGTGCGCCAACAGCTGGCGTGCACGCCCCAGGTCGCCCGCACGAAACGCGCGCTGCCCCAGCGCCAGCAGCGCGCGCGGGTGGTCGGGCGCGACCTCGAGCAGCCGTTCCCACAACTGCGCCACGCGCCGCTCGTCGCCGCGCTGCACTGCCTTGAGCACTTCCGCTTCAAGTGCCGCCGTCTGTTGCCTGCTGTCTTGCACCGGGATCCCTTTCGTATGCGTGATACATACGATTTTGATCCCGGTAAATACTAATTAGCAAGAAGTATTTACGACTCGTCCTTCAGGCGCCGCTGGCGCACGGCGGCCGCCAGTCCTTCCAGCACCTGCACGCTGGTGTCCCAGTCGATGCAGCCGTCGGTGATCGACTGGCCGTAGGTCAGTTCCTTGCCCGGCACCAGGTCCTGGCGCCCGGCCACCAGGTGCGACTCGATCATCACGCCGACGATGCGCTCGTCGCCGCCGGCGATCTGGCGCCCGATGTCGGCGCACACCGGGACCTGGTTCTCCGGCTTCTTGCTGCTGTTGGCGTGCGAGGCGTCGATCATCAGGCGCGCGGCCAGGCCGAGCGCGGCGATCTGCTGGCAGGCTTGCTCGACGCTGGCGGCATCGTAGTTGGGCGCCTTGCCGCCGCGCAGGATGATGTGGCAGTCCTCGTTGCCCGAGGTCGACACGATCGCCGAGTGACCGCCCTTGGTCACCGACAGGAAGTGGTGCGGCTGCGAGGCGGCCTTGATCGCTTCCACCGCGATCTTGATGTTGCCATCGGTGCCGTTCTTGAAGCCCACCGGGCACGACAGGCCGGAAGCGAGCTCGCGGTGCACCTGCGACTCGGTGGTGCGGGCGCCGATGGCGCCCCAGCTGACCAGGTCGGCGATGTACTGCGGGCTGATCACGTCGAGGAACTCGGTGCCGGCCGGCAGGCCCATCTCGTTGATGTCGCGCAGCAGCTCGCGCGCCATGCGCAGGCCGTCGTTGATGCGGAAGCTGTTGTCCATGTACGGGTCGTTGATCAGGCCCTTCCAGCCGACCGTGGTGCGCGGCTTCTCGAAATACACGCGCATGACGATCTCCAGCTCGCCTGACAAGCGGCGGCGCTGCTCGGCCAGGCGGCTGGCGTAGTCGAGCGCCGCCTTCGGGTCGTGGATCGAGCACGGGCCGATCACCACCAGCAGGCGGTCGTCCTGGCCGTGCAGGATGCGATGCAGCGCCGTGCGCGCCCCCGCCGCGGTGTGCTCCGCCGCCGGGGTTACCGGAAACTCGCGTATCAAGTGCGAGGGCGGCGTCAGTTCCTTCATTTCGCGGATGCGTAAGTCGTCGGTGCGGGGCATGCTCGGTTTCTCCGTTTTGAACTCTGAAAATAAAAAAACCGCCATCGCTGGCGGTTTCTGGAATCTTGCGTCGGACTTGTTCGTGCTGCTGAGCGTGAACCTGCCGTTACTCCACCGCCGGTCGGCTGGAATGGCTAAAGTAAAAGTAGCAGGTAAAGACGTAAAAGCGCATTGGATAGTTCCGGTAGTTCAAACGACTATACCCCCAAGTCGCGCAGCTTGGCAAGCCCCGTCGCGCCAACTCATGGTCCGCCGCCTCTGGCCTGCCCGCGCACCTCGAAGCGGGCGGCCGCGCGCGCCCGGCCCTGCTCGTCCACCAGTTCGAGCAGGTGCTCGCCCAAACGCGGCTGCCAAGCGAGCTGGCGGCCGGCCGGGCCCAGCGTTTCGCCGTCGAGCCTGAACCACAGTCCCTGCCCCGCCTGCGCCTGCAGCATCACGCGCTCGCTCGCGGCCGGAATGTCGGGATCGGCGGCGAGGATGCTGCCGTCCACCGGGTACACGATCGCGGCGCTGCGCTCGGCCGGCGCGACCAGTTCGACCAGCGCCGTGTCGGTGCCCGCCATGAACCATTCCAGGCGCGGCGGCTCGACCGCGGGGCGGAACGCCACCTCGCGCCGCACCAGGCCGGGCGGCGGCGCGGGCATGCGCGAAGCGCGGTCGCGGTGCAGGTAGTCCATCACGTCGCGCCAGACCGGCGCCGCGCCCGACACGCCGGACACGTCCCACATCGCATTGCCGTCGAAGTTGCCGACCCAGACGCCGACCGTGTAGCGGTCCGAGTAGCCGACGCACCAGTTGTCGCGCATGTCCTTGCTGGTGCCGGTCTTGACCGCGCTCCAGAAGCCGGTGGCCAGCTCGTTTGACAGGCCGAAGGTCATGCTGCGCGCGGCGCGGTCGGCCAGGATGTCGCCGACGATGTAGCTGGCGCGCGCATCGAGCACGCGCTGCGCCGGCGCCGGGGCGCGCGGCAGCAGGGTCACCGCGCCGTGCATGCCGCCGTTGGCCAGGGTGCGGTAGGCGTTGGCCAGCGCCAGCAGGCTGACGTCGCCCGAGCCCAGCGCCAGCGAGTAGCCGTACCAGGCGCTGTCCTCGCGCAGGCTGTCCATGCCAAGCAGGCGCAGGCGTTCGTAAAAGCGGTCCAGTCCCGCCAGCATCAGGGTGCGCACCGCCGGCACGTTGAGCGAGCTGGCCAGGCTGGTGCGCACGCTCGCATAGCCCTTGAACTGGCGGTCGTAGTTCTGCGGGATGTACAGGCCGCCGGCGGTGGCCACGTCCAGCGGGCTGTCGTCCAGCAGCGAGGCGGCCGTCAGCAGCTGGCGCTCGAGGGCCAGTTCGTACAGGAAGGGCTTGAGCGTGGAGCCGGCCTGGCGCGGCGCGGTCACCCCGTCCACCTCGCTGTCGCCGGCATTGGCCACCCAGGCCAGGATCTCGCCGCTGGCGTTGTCGATCACCACGGCCGCACCCTGGTTCACGTTGCGCCCGGCCAGGGCGGCCAGGTGGCGGCGCAGCGCATCGTGCGCAAATTGCTGCAGGCCGGCGTCGAGCGTGCTGCGCACCGGGCCGGGCGCCGCGCCACCGCCGAGCGCGGCGCGCAGCGTCTGTCCGCCGCCGCGCTCCTGCGCCTGGCGGCCGAGCGCCACCTCCGCCTGCCACGCGATCGAGGCGCAGTCGTCGTCCGCGCGCAGCTCTTGCGCCAGCAGGCAGGCACGCCGCGCCACCGCGCGCACCTGGGCGGCGGGCGCGCGCAGCAGGCTGGCCAGGATCGCCGCTTCGCCGCGCGTCAGGCCCGACGGCGCCTTGCCGAACAAGCCCTGCGCCGCCGCCCCGATGCCCTGCAGTTCGCCGCGCCAGTGGACCAGGTTCAGATAAGCCTCCAGGATCTGCTGCTTGGTCCAGCTGGCCTCGATCTCGCGCGCGGCCAGCGCCTGGTCCCATTTCTGGGCCCACGACCGCCCGCCAGCGCCGGCCCGCAGCCGCGGATCGAGCAAGGCGGCCAGCTGCATGGTGATGGTCGAGGCGCCGCGCGCACGCGCGTGGAACAGGTTGTCCCATGCGGCCTGCCCGGCCGCCAGCAGGTCCACGCCGCCGTGCTCCATGAAGCGCTGGTCCTCGGCCTGCAGCACCGCCATGCCCACCGCCGGCGAGATGTCGGCCAGCGCCACCCAGGCGCCGCGGCGCACGCGCAGCTCGACGCGCACCGCTTCGACCGGCTTGCCGTGGCGGTCGAGCAGCTGCGCGTCGGAGCTGCGCCAGGCCGCCTTGACCTCGGCCGGCGACGGCACGGCGGCCGGCGCCGCGCGCGCGGCCAGCAACCCAACGAACAGAATGGCGGACAGCAGCCGTTTCATCAGCGGCCGACCGTCACCGCCGCGTTGGGCAGCTCGCCGAACATCTCGGGACTGTACATGGCCTCGACCCGCGTGGGCGGCAGGTTGAAGCGCCCTTCGTTATTGAGCCTGACGGTGTACTCGACGCTCCATTTGCCCTTGGGGACGAACTCGAAATAGGCGCGGTAGGCGTCCGCGCGGCGCTCCACGAAGGCCGGCCACACCCAGCCGCGCTGGCGCTCGCCGGACGCCGCGATCTGCGAGTCGCGCGCCAGTCCCGAGCCGAGGATGGTCGCGCTCGCGGGCACCGGGTCGTCCACCACCACCCAGGTCATGTCCGACTGCGCCTCGATGTCCAGGTGCACGCGGTAGACGTCGCCGCGCTTCCACGCGCCCTTGGCCTGCTGTTCCACCGGCGTGATGGTGCGCGCAATGCGGTAGCCAGTAGACAGCGGCGCGGCCAGCGGCACCGCCGCCAGGCTTTGCACCGTCGCCCACGGCTTGCCTTTGCCGTCGTGGCGCAGGGTCAGCTCGCCGTCGCGCTCGGGCCAGGCCTGCAGCACGCGCGCCGGCACCGCGCCGCGCCATTTGGCGGGGCTGGACCAGCCGCCGGCCAGGGTGGCGCTGCTGGCGCCAGTAACCGGCTCGGCCTCGAACCGGTTCGAGAACTTCTCCATCGCCAGCACACCCCAGGCGTTGGCCAGCGTGGTCTGCCAGTGGCCGCGGCGCTGGCGCCCCAGCGTGCCGCGCGCCAGCCGTCCCATGTCGGCTTGCCAGCGCGGATTGTCCAGCATCGCCAGCAGCAGGCGGTTGGCGTTGCCGTCGGCGGAAGCCATCAGCCACCACCAGTCGTCGTTGCGCTCGGTCGAAAAGCCCATCGTGGTGCCCTGCAGGTTCAGGCGCGCGCGCAGGATGTTCTCGGCCTGCGCCATCAGTTTGTCGCGCTCGGCGATGCCGCCGCTGCGGCGCAGGACCAGGTACCAGTCAATCACCGCCGAGGTCGGCCACAGGTTGGGCTGCACATTGAACGATTCGAGCATGTCGGGCCGCACGCCGCCGCTCCTGGACAAGGCTTCCAGCGCGGCCAGCTTGCGCACCGCGAGCTCGCCGGTGGCCAGCCCGCTGCCGCGCACCACCCGCCCCTGCACGAAGCCGCGCAGCCCTTCCTGCATGCGCTGCGCGACCTCCGCGGGAATCGCGTAACCCGCTTCGTCGGACAGCGCCAGCAGGTAGGCGGTCAGGGTGTCGCTGCCGTATTCCATCGGCGCGAAGTACTTGGCCAGGCCGTCCGCGTCGAGCAGCGCCGGCAGCGAGGCCACCACTTCCTTCCAGCGTGCCGCGTCGCGCAGCGCCACCGCCTGCGAGGCGCGCTGCTCCAGGCAGCTGTACGGATAGGCCGCCATGAAGTCGCGCACCCCGGGCATGGCGCCAGCCAGCCTGGGGCTGAAGGTGGTCTGCACGCCGCCATGTCCGGGCAATGCGCCGGCCGGCCGCGCCACCTTGATCGTGGCCGCGCCGTCCAGCCGCACCAGCGTGGCCTGCAGCGTGCGCACCGGCACCGCGGCCTGTACGGTCTGGGCGATGCGCAGCCTGTCTTGTGCGCCGGGCGCACTGGCCTGAACCTCCCACTGCAGCGCGGCGGCCTGCGGCACCGCGTAGTCCCAGCCGATCTCCTGCGCCTGGCCGGGCGCGAGCTGCACCTCCTGTGGCGGCAGCGCTTGCGCGCTCGCGCGGTCGGCCGCCACCTTCGCCTGCAACCGCACGCTCATCGGCGTGGCGGAGGTGTTACGTACGGTGAAACCGGCGCGCAGGCGGTCGCCTTCACGCACCAGGTTGGGCAGCCCCGACAGCAGCATCAGGTCCTGCGTGCTGCGCACCACGGTGTGCCCGGTGCCGAACAGGCCGGCGCCGGCGCTGGCGATGGCCACGATCCGGAAACTGGTCAGCGAATCGTTGAGCGGGACCTCGACGTGCGCGCTGCCCTCGGCGTCCAGCGCCACCTTGCCGCGCCACAGCAGCAGTGTCTCGAACAGCTCGCGCGTCTGGCCGCGCCCGCCGCCGCCGCCGTGGGCGACGGCCTTGCGGCCGAAGTGGCGCTTGCCGACCACCTGCATCTGCGCGGTCGCGGTGCGCACCTGCAGGCCGCGCTGGGCCATCATCGTCTCGAGCAGGTTCCAGCTGTCGTTGGGCATGAGCTCGAGCAGGCCCTCGTCCACTGCCGCCAGCGCCACCTCGGCGCTGGCGGGCAGCGCGCCGCCATCGGCCCGCGCCACCTTGACCCGCACGCTGGCGCGCTCGCGCACCTTGTACACCGGCTTGTCGGCATCGACACGCACCGTCAGTTCGTGCGCGGCCCAGCCCACCCGCACGGGCGCGATGCCGAGCTTGTACGCGGGCTTGCCCAGATCGACCAGCGCCGTGGGCGGCACGCTGGCCACACGCCCGCGCACCAGCATGACCGACACGAACACGTTGGGCGCATAACTTCCCTTGATGGGAATGGCGACCACCGGGTCACGCCCGGACACATGCCGTACATAGGTGTCGAGGATGCCCTCGCGCTCCACCGTCACCAGCGCGGTGGCTTCGCGGAACGGGCTGCGCACCTGGAAGCGCGCCTCGGCCCCGGGTTCGTAGCGGTTCTTCTCGGGCAGCAGGTCGATGCGGTCGTTGTCGGTGACCTGGAACCACGTGTTCTCGCGCCCGGCCACCCACACGTCGTGCGAGGTGACGCTGGCGCGCCCGGCCTCGTCCTGGGTGCGTGCGCGCAGGATCAGGTTGCCCTCGTCCGGCGCCTTGACCTGGCACAGCAAGAGGCCATGGCTGTCGGTGGCGCCTTCGCAGGCCGGACCGAGGCGCTTGATCTCGGCCGCATTTTCGTAGGCGTAGAAGCCGCCCACCAGGCGGCGCCGATGCGAATAGGTGGCGCGCTTGAAAAAGTCGACGGCGACCTGCGCGCCCGGCACCGGGCGTCCTGCCACGTCGAGCACGGCCACCTGGAAGCGCAGCGCGTCGCGCGAGAGCATCCAGCCATCCGGCTTGATGCCCACCACATAACGCGACGGCCACAACGGCACGCGGGTGGACACCGTCTGGGTCACGCCGTTGGCGTCCTGGTAGGACAATTCGGCCAGCAGCGCCTTGGGCTCGTCGCCGCGCGCGAGCCGGTCCACCACGACACGCGCGCCACCCGCGCGATCGAGCACCAACTGCCGCGTTTGCGCGGCGCCCCTGGCCGCCCCTTCCTGTTCCTCGCCGCTCCACTGGCCTTCGTCATCGTCGAAGGAAGCGCCCTGCTTGACCATGCCCTCCTTGACGTCACCGGCGGCAAACCGGAAGTCTTCGTAGTCATCGAAACTCACGTTGCGGTCCTCCACCACGGTGCGCAGCGTGGCGGGCGCGCCGCTGGCCGGGCCGCCGGCCAGGTAGCTGACCTGCACGTTCAGCTCGACCCGCTCCGCCGCCACCGCCGGCTCCTTCGGTCCTTCCAGCACGGCGCGCATGGTCGGCACGCGGAACTGCTCCACGCGGAAGCTGCCCGATGGCTGGCCCGCGATCATCACCTCGTACACGCCCAGTCTGGCCTCGGCCGGAATCTTCCACTGGCCCTCTGCATTGCCGTTTGCGTCCCACGCGATGGGCAGCGTCACCTTGGCGTCGCTGCCCTGGTGCACCAGCATCACCTGGCGCGGCAGCGCGCTCGGCTCGGCGATCTGCTGGCCGGTGCGCCAGTCGGTGCGCGGGCGCGGCGGCGCGTCGCCGGCCCCGACCAGCGCAAAGCCTTCGCCGGTGCGGCGGCGCAGGAAGTGCTTCATGTGCACCGTTTCGCCGGCACGCAGCAGCGAGCGGTCGAACACGGTGGCAATGCTGCGCGAGTCGTCCAGCAGGTCGCCCTCGGGCAGGTGGAAGCGCCAGGTTTCGATCCCGCGGTTCCAGTCCGACAGCGTGAAGGTGAAATCGTCGCCCTTGCGCGCGCTGACGAAATACGCGCGGTTGCCCTTGCAGGCCGACTCCGGCAGCTCGGCACCGATGCGCGCCAGGCCCTGCGCGTCGCTGGTTCCGCTCCACAGCAGTTTGGCCGCGCAATCGCGCACCTCGACCTGCGCGCCCATCACCGGCAGTCCCTTGTCGAGCGAGGTCACCCACACCAGGGACGACTGCGCGCCGTGCTTGAAGTGGGCGGCCAGGTTGGTCACCAGCGCGGCGCTGTGCACATAGGCGGCCTTGCCGTGGGCGTTGAGGGCCGCGCCCAACCGCGGGCTGGCCAGCTCGACCACGTAGAAGCCGGGCCGGCGCAGCGGAATGCCGATCACCTCGAACGCACGGCGGCCATTGGGCTTGGGCAGTGTGAATTTGCGCGCCCCGGACTCGTCCGCCAGCAGCGGGCGCTCCAGTTCGTCGGCGTACTGAAAGCCGAAGCTCCAGTCGTCGCTGCGCCCGCCCGCGAGTTTCTTCAGCCAGCCGATGACCTCGTTTTCCTGCCCCGCGCCCATGCGCACGCTGGCGCCGCTGCCCTGCAGCCGCCCGGCGAGCGCCGGTTCGACGTTGCGCACGGTAACCGGCAGCATGCGGTCGCCACGCGCTTCGACAATGCCGAACGGCGCGGCGAACTTGACCAGCGGCGGCTGCTCGTCGATCCGCACCGGCATCGGAAAGCGCGCCTGGTTGACCAGGGCGCGGCCGGCGTCGTCCTTCAGGCCGGCGGGCAGGTGCAGCGACAGGTTGGCGCCGGCCGGAAACGGGCCGGGAAAATCGACTGCGCTCACGAATTGCGCCTTGGCTTCGTCGGTTCCGATGCGGGCACGGTAGCGTTTGCCGTCCGGCCCCAGCAGGTAGGCGGCGGCCGCGTCGGACGCGCGCACCGGCGCCGAGAACGCCAGCCGCACCGGCAGGAAGGGAATGCAGCCGCCCTTGGCGCGCACCCGTTCGCAGCTCATCCTGGCGCTGAAATCCGATCGCGTGCGAAACGCCAGCTTTTGCTCGACGTCCGTGGCGATCCCGTTGCCGGCGCGGATGCCCGGGCCCCAGACCAGCGCCACTTCCTTGTCCGCCGGCAGCGCCCGCTGGCATTGCAATACCACCACCGGCAACTGCTCGGCCCGATGTGAACGCAAGGGCGTGCGCGCGCGCCACACCACGCCCCTGGCCTTGAAATAGATGGTCAGGTAGCGGTCCACGAAGTCGCGCCGCAGCGCGAGGAAACGCTCGCGTTCTTCGCCGCCCACGAGGCGTACCCCGATCCGTTCGTTGATCCCGTCGGCGCGGCACCAGGCATGCTGCTCGACGCTTTCCGGCGCCGGCTGCGCATCCAGCGCAAGGATGAACACCTGGCGCTCGTCAATGCCGAAGGCGCCTTCGCGCGGCAGGCTTTGCACGATGGCCGGCCCGCCGGTGTTCAGCGAAAAGACCTGCTCGCCGCCAAGGGGCTGGCCCGCAAGGTCGCGCAGGCCGTCGCGCAGCCGAAAGCGGCATGCCACCGCGCCCGGCAGGTCGCTCTCGAAGTCGTAGCTCCAGGTGCTGCCATCGATCCAGCGCCCGTGCCCCGGTTGCGGGCAGTCGGCCACGAACGGATCGGGCGCGCCCAGCGCACCGAACGGCACCATCTGGCTGGTGAAGCGGGCCGTCACCTGGCGCACCTGCTTGACCTGGCCCTGCGGGGCAAACGACGCCACCGCGGGCTCGGCCAAGGCGGCCCGGCACAGGAACATCAGGCATAACGCTTGCAGCAGCCTACGCATTGCATTCTCCTCGTAAGGGCACGGGGCCGGGGTCGGATGAGTGTTGCAAAATTGACCATACCTGTCAACAACATTGCGCCGGGTGCGCGACGCGATTCCACGACATCGGCGCGCCCCGTTGCCAATGCGGGCTGTGGCGTTCCGCAACCGGTTGCGACAAGCCCACAACGCAGCCCGTCCACCCGGGCACGCTTGAGAGATATCAGACTGCTCATTGACCCCGATGCAAAAGTCGCAGCAAGCCCCCGACCGGACTGCGCCCTGTCCTTGTGCTGGACAGGGTCGCGGCGCGCACGCATGACACCACCGGCTGGCGCGCGGATGGCGAGCCGGACAGGGATCCGACACCCCACATTTGGAGTCTGGACATGAACGAAACATTGTTATCGCGAACCCTGCGCCGCTTGTTCGCGGGCGGCGGCGTGGCCGGCCTCGCCCTGCTTGCCTTGCCCATGCAAGCCCTGGCACAGGAAACCGCGCCGCGGCCGGCGCCCGCGCCGGCGCCCGAGCAGGCGCAACCGGTCCAGCGGGTCCAGGTGACCGGCTCGCTGATCCGGCGCAGCCAGGCCGAGACCTCGCAGGAAGTGCTGACCGTGAACCGCAACGACATCGAAAAATCCGGCAAGGCAACGGTGGCCGAGCTGCTGCAGAGCCTGGCGGTGGACAACCAGGGCTCGGTGCCTAGCAGCTTCGGCAACGGTTTCGCGCCGGGCGCCTCCGGCATTTCGCTGCGCGGCATGGGCGTGGCCTCGACCCTGGTGCTGGTCAACGGGCGGCGCGTGGCGCCGTACGGGCTGTCCGACGACGGCCAGAAGCAGTTCACCGACCTGAACATCATCCCGGCCGACGCGGTGGACCGCATCGAGATCCTGCTCGAGGGTGCGTCCTCCACCTACGGCTCGGACGCGATCGCCGGCGTGGTCAACGTCATTCTGCGCAACTCGTTCACCGGGCACACGGTGCGCGCTTCGGACGGCATCATCGACTACTGGGACGGCGAGCAGACCACGGCCGCGTACACGATGGGCTTTGGCGACCTGGACGAAAACAAGTGGAACGGGCTGCTGTCGCTGGAATATAAAAAGCTGGACAACATCCAGTGCAAGGACCGGACCGACCGCGACTGGGTATGCCGGATCGACCTGCGCCGCTGGAATTTCTCGGCCCAGCAGGCGCTGGGGGGCACCGGCGCCATCACCGGCCCCAACGCCGCCGGCAGCGCCATCAACGGCAACGTGCGCAACCCGGCCACGCTCGACTACTTCAACCGCGGCAACCTGTCGACGGCCACCGGTTTCACCCGCTTCTTCCCGGGCGCCAATTGCGCGAACTTCACCAACCACCCGCAGGACGATCCGGGCGGCGGCTGCCTGATCGACGCGCCGCTGCGCTACTCGCAGGTGCTGCCGGTGCAGGAGAGCATCAGCCTGTACGGGCGCGGCACCTGGCAGTTCCATCCCAAGCACCAGGCGTTCACGGAGCTGCTGTACTACACCAACGCGACCGATACCTCGACCACGCCGTCCACGGTGTCGGCCAGCGAAGGCTCGCCTGCCGGCGCGGTCAGCAACGCCGGCGTGGCGCTGGGCGCCAACCATCCGGACAATCCCTACTTCGGCTCGCCCGCACGGCTGCGCTACCTGGCGGGCGACGTCGGTCCGCGCCGGACCAACATCGACTCGAACTTCATCCGCTTCATGGCCGGGCTCAAGGGCACGCTGTACGGATGGGATTACGACAGCGCGATCGTGTACTCGCACAACAACGTGTGGCAGCACCTGAACGGCTACCTGCAGCGCGACGTGGCCTTTGCCCTGCTCAACCCGACGGCCGCGAACGTGGCCGCGGCAATGGGAAACCCCGCCTACGCGGCGCTGCCGCCGGGCACCTTCTGGCGCATCGCCGAAAACGCCGGCCTGAACTCGCCGGCGGTGTACCAGGCGCTCTCGCCCACCATCCACAGCCGCGCGAGCACCGAGTTGGCGCTGGTCGACTTCAAGGCCACGCGCGACTTCGCCGGCATCCTGCCGTGGGGCGCGCTGGGCGCGGCGGTAGGCGGCGAGTTCCGCCATGAAATGAGCGAACTGAACCCGGTCACCGGCACCGAGCGCGGCAACATCATCGGCCTGGGCTTCTCCGGATACAAGGGCTCGCACAACGTGTCCGCGCTGTATGCCGAGGGCCTGGCGCCGCTGCCGTACAAGGTCGAGCTGTCGGCGGCAATGCGCTGGGACCGCTACACCGACGTGGGCAGTTCCTGGACCCCGAAGGCCGGCATCAAGTGGACGCCGCTGCGCGAATTGGCGGTGCGCGGCACCTACGCGCGCGGCTTCCGCGCGCCGGGCCCGGCGGAAAACGGCGTCGGCGGGCTGGCCGCGTTCGCCACCGCCGACGATCCGGTGCGCTGCGCGCTCGGGGTGGAGGCAGCCTGCAACCCGGCGCCGGTCGCGCTGATCACGCGCGGCAACCCGAACCTGGCGCCGGAGCACTCGAGCAGCTGGGACATCGGCGCGATCTGGGACCCGCTGCCGCGCACCAGCGTGTCGGTGGACCTGTGGCGCATCAAGCGGCGCGACGAGATCAACCAGGTGCAGGTGACCGATGCGATCGCGTCCGGTTCGGTGCTGCGCGACCCGAGCACCGCCGACCCCACGGTGCCGGGCGACCCGGGCGCGATCAGCGTGGTCGAAGGCACCTTCATCAACTCGTCGCAGTCGGTGGTCAAAGGCATCGACCTGGATGCGCGCTACGGCTTTGCCCTGCCGCAGGGCTACGGCAACGTGTCGATCGACGGCAAGCTGACCCACCTGTACCGCTGGGAGCGCACCGAACGCGACGGCACGCGGCGCGATTTCGCCGGCACGCACGGCAACTGCGACGTGACCAACTGCTCCGGCACCCCGCGCAACCGCGCCAACGTGCACCTGAACTGGGAGCGCGACAAGTGGCGCGTGACGATGACGATCAACTACCGCAGCCACTTCAAGAACGTGCTGTTCCAGGGTGACCCGGCCGGCTGCGCCAGCACCTTTGCCGACGGCGTCACGGGGGCGCCGAGCGACTGCGAGATCGCCTCGTTCACCACCTTCGACCTGACGGCGCGCTGGAAGCCGGCGCCGAAATGGGAGGTGTTCGGCTCGATCCAGAACCTGTTCGACAAACTGCCGCCGCTGGACCCGCTGACCTACGGCGCGCAGTCGTACAACCCGCTGGACTTCGAAGGTGCGCGCGGGCGCATGCTGACGCTGGGGGCGCGCTACACGTTCTGAACATCGGGCAAGAACGGAAGGCGCGGCCGCGCGACAGCTGGTTGAACGCGTGGGCAGGAAGACCTGCCCACCCTACGTGAACCGTTCTGCCAACGCCACCTGAACCGTCGCGTAGGGTGGGCAGATTCTGCCCACGCGTTCAACCACGGTCTGCACGGCCGCCCGTGCTTGCACTGCGAAAAAAAACCCGGCACGAGCCGGGTTTTGCATTCCGCGGGGGACCAGCTTTACGCCGTACCGCCCACCGTCACCTCTTCGATACGCAGGGTCGGCTGGCCCACGCCGACCGGCACGCTCTGCCCTTCCTTGCCGCACACGCCCACGCCGGAATCGAGGCGCATATCGTTGCCGATCATCGACACGCGATTGAGCACGTCCGGGCCGTTACCGATCAGGGTTGCGCCCTTGACCGGGTAGGTCACCTTGCCGTTCTCGATCATGTAGGCCTCGCTTGCCGAGAACACGAACTTGCCGTTGGTGATATCCACCTGGCCGCCGCCAAAGTTCACCGCAAACAGGCCGTTCTTGACCGACTCGATGATCTCGCGCGGGTCCTTGTCGCCGGCCAGCATGTAGGTGTTGGTCATGCGCGGCATCGGCAGGTGCGCGAACGACTCGCGGCGCGCGTTGCCGGTGACCGGCATCTTCATCAGGCGCGCGTTCATCGTGTCCTGGATGTAGCCCTTCAGGATGCCGTCCTCGATCAGCGTGGTGCACTGGGTCGGGTTGCCCTCGTCGTCCATGTTGAGCGAGCCGCGGCGGTCCTTGAGCGTGCCGTCGTCGACCACGGTCACGCCCGGCGCCGCCACGCGCTCGCCGATGCGTCCCGAGAACGCGGACGAGCCCTTGCGGTTGAAATCGCCCTCCAGCCCATGGCCGATCGCCTCGTGCAGCAGCACGCCGGGCCAGCCCGGGCCCAGCACGATGGTCATCGGACCGGCCGGGGCCGGACGCGCCTCCAGGTTGACGCAGGCCGACTTGACCGCCTCGGTCGCGTAGCGCTCCAGCACCTCGTCCGTGAAATAGCTGTAGTCGTAACGGCCACCGCCGCCGGAAGAGCCCATTTCGCGCCGCCCGTTCTGCTCGGCGATCACGGTCACCGACACGCGCACCAGCGGGCGGATGTCTGCCGCCAGCACGCCGTCGCTGCGCACCACCAGCACCACGTCGTATTCGCCAGCCAGGCCGGCCATCACCTGCACCACCCGCGGATCCTTGGCGCGCGCGATCTTCTCGACCCGCTCGAGCAGGCTGACCTTGGCGGCCGCGTCGAGCGAAGCGATCGGGTCGTGCGGCAGGTACAGCGAGCGGCCGCCGCTCGGGCGCGCGCTGGTGGCCACCTTGATGCGGCCGGTGCCGGCACGCGCGATGGTGCGGGTGGCCGCGGCCGCGTCCAGCAGGGCCGCTTCCGAAATGTCGTCCGAATAGGCAAAGGCGGTCTTTTCGCCGGAGATGGCGCGCACGCCCACGCCCTGGTCGATCGAAAAGCTGCCGCTCTTGACGATGCCTTCTTCCAGGCTCCAGCCTTCGCTCTTGGTGAACTGAAAATACAGGTCGGCGTAGTCGACCTTGTGGGTGAACATGGTTCCCAGCGTCAGCAGCAGCTTGCCTTCGTCCAGCCCGAAGGGCGACAACAGCACATCACGCGCGACCGACAGCGAGGACAGATTCGGTTCAAATGGGGTCATCTTTGGTCTTTCTCTTAACGATAGGCGCATTGTGCCATATCCGCCGCAACGCCATCGGCACGTGTCATGGCACGGTGAGACGAACTCTTCGTTAAATCCCGTGCCCGAAATTGGCCGACTATGTTGCTTTATTTCGCCATTGAAATTCCCGTGTGAAACGTTGACGTATATTCACCACAAATAGTTTCTTGTTAAAAACAAAATAAGTATTTATTCATTGATAAAAATCATTTTCAGAAAGAAAATACACGCCTGCCACACCTGCAGCGATGCGGGGCCGGAAAGCCAACGGATCTCCTCGGAGATGGCCGGGTTGCGTTCAACCAGCCGCAACCACGGCGATCATAAGGAAAACAACCAATGGCAACCCAGACGAGCGTCAAAGTCGCGACCCTCACCGGCGCGGCAAAAGATGACCTGCTGACCAGCGCGGCAACCGGGCTGACGGAAGATAATCTCTCGGCCAAACTGAACGTACTGGACAATGATCCGGGCGCGGCGAAACTGTATTCGCTGGTTCAGAACGTATCGGCCTACAGCGCGACCGCGCAGTTCCCGCTCGCCACCAGCGCCGTGCTCGCGAGCGGCGCAACCATCACCATCAATGCCGACGGCACCGTCGGCTACGACGCCAGCGCCCTGCGCGCGTCGCTGCAAAGCTATGCCGAAGGCGAGACCTTCACCGACTCGTTCGTCTACACCGTGCGCATGGCCAACGGCGCGCTCAGCACCGCGACCGTGACTGTGAAGATCGCCGGCGCCAACGACGCGCCCACGCTGGCAACGGTGGCGGCCGTGGCGCTGCAGGACAGCGCCGCCGACGACACCCCGGCCGCGATCACCGGCACCCTTGCCGGCAGCGACGTCGACCACGGCAGCGTGCTGACCTACAGCCTGGCCGACAGCACTCAAGGCCTTGCCGGCACCTACGGCCAGCTGGTGGTGGATGCCAGGACCGGCGCGTACAGCTTCCTCGCCGACCCCGACCAGATCGACGCGCTGGCCGCTGGCGAAACCGCCAACGCCAGCTTCACCGTGGTCGCCCGCGACGAGCACGGCGCCGCATCGGCCCCGGTGACGCTGTCGTTCAACCTGGTCGGCGCCAACGACACCGCCTCGATCACCGGCAACGGCCTGGGCGCGGTTGGCGAGGACGGCACGCTGTCCGCTGCCTCGGCGCTCGCGGTGCACGACCGCGACCACGGCCAGGCGGTGTTCGCCGCAGCGCCCACGCTCGCCGGCACCTACGGCGACTTCAGCTTCGACAAGGACACCGGCGCATGGAGCTACCAGCTGCGTAATGGCGACGCCAACGTGCAGGCCCTGAACGGCGGCAAGGTGGTATCGGAGGAGATCGTGGTCACCTCGCTCGACGGCACCGCCAGCGCGACCCTGCATGTGGACGTCACCGGCGCCAACGACGCCGCAACGATCGGCGGCAGCGCCACGGGTGCGGTCGGCGAAGACGCGACGCTGGCCACGCAAGGTGTGCTGACCGTGCAGGATGCGGACGCGGGCGAAGCCGCCTTTGCCGCGCCGGCATCGCTGGCCGGCACCTACGGCGACTTCAGCTTCAACAAGGACACCGGCGAATGGAGTTACCTGCTGCGCAACGGCGACGCCAACGTGCAGGCGCTGAACGCGGGCCAGGTCGTGTTCGACAAGCTCGAGGTCAGCTCGCTCGACGGCTCGGCATCGCAAACCATCGCCGTGAGCGTGGCGGGCGCGGCCGAAGCGGCACCGACGCCGGCGCCGAACCCGGTGACCACCTTCACGGTCAACCACGGCCTGTCCGAGATCAATGGCCGCATCGTGTTCAACGGCTTTGACGGCAATGATTTGCTGGCCTACTCGAACAACTATGTCTATCTCGGCCATGGCCTGCTGGACACCAATGGCGACGGCGTGATGGACGCCAGCACCGCCACGTTCGAGTTCACCAACAATGGCGGCAAGCACTCGGTGGTCGAAGTCGTCCTGGTCGGCTACACGGCGCTGGCGGACGCGCAGGTCACGCACTGACGCGCACGCCACCAACAAGAAACCCAGGGCCGACCCCGGTTTTTTTTCGTGCGGTGAGACCGGCGGGCGGCCGTTCTTGCGCAGGTTGAACGCGTGGGCAGAAAATCTGCCCACCCTACCGGGCCATCGCCAGCTCAGAGTTTGCGGTGCTTCAGCGCCGGCAGGCTCTCGCGCACGCTGGCCAGCACCGCGGGGTCGATCTCGCCCGCCACCACGCCCTCGCCTTCGCGCAGCACCGCCTTGACCTCGCCCCACGGGTCGATCAGCATGCTGTGGCCGAAGGTGCGGCGGCCGTTCTTGTGCGTGCCGCCCTGGGCCGAGGCCAGCACGTAGCACTGGTTCTCGATCGCGCGCGCGCGCAACAGCACCTCCCAGTGCGCCATCCCGGTGGTATGGGTGAATGCGGCCGGCACCACGATCAGCGCGCACTCGCCCATCGCCCGGTACAGCTCCGGAAAGCGCAGGTCGTAGCACACCGACAGGCCGACCCGCCCGAACGGCGCCTCGAACGTGCCCACCGCTTCGCCCGGCACGATGGTGGCCGACTCGTTGTACGATTCGCTACCCTTGGTAAAGCCGAACAGGTGGATCTTGTCGTAGCGCGACACCTGCTTGCCCTGCGGGTCGTACACCAGCGTCGTGTTGAGCACTTTGCCTGGCTCCTCGGACACCAGCGGCAGCGTGCCGCCGATCAGCCAGATGCCATGCTCGCGCGCGGCCTGCGCCATGAAGCGCTGGATCGGCCCGTCCCCCGCCTGCTCGGCCTGCGCGACCTTGTCGGCGTCGCGCATGCCGATGATCGGCCAGTATTCCGGCAGCGTCACCAGCCGCGCGCCGCGCTCTGCCGCATCAAGCAGGAGGCGCGCCGCGGTGGCCAGGTTCTCGCTCACGTCGGGGGTGGATACCATCTGTACTGCGGCAACGAGCGTCATGGGGACTCCTTGTTGGTTGTGGCCTGCTGCTGGCCCTGTTCCTGGTTGCTGTCCAGGCGCGTGATGGTCGGCGACTTCCACGGCCCGGTCACCTGCAGCTGGTAGGTCAGCGCCTTCATCACCGGCGCGCGAATGAACAGCTGCGCCAGGAAGCTGCCCAGCCCGATCACCGGGTTGACCGCCAGCGCATACACCAGCGGGCCGGTGCCGAGGTTGAACTCGGGGATCACCACCACGTGCAGGTTGGTCGATTCGTTGGCGATGTCGGCCGTGCCATCCATCAGCACCGTGGCCGCCACCCCGCGCATCTTCAGATTATCCGTCTTCACCACGCCGCGCGTGATGGCGGCGTTGGCGGTGATCGCGTCGAACGCCAGCCCTTCGGCGAACACGTCATGGAAGTCCAGCTTGAGCAGGCGCGGCAGGGCCTGCAGGCTGAGCACGCCAAGCAGCTTGGCCGCGCCGGGGTCCTGCTTGAGGAACTGGCCATCCTCCACGTTCATCTGGATCTTGCCCGACAGGCTGGGGATGTCGAGCGAGTACGGCAGCCCGTTCCACGCGATGTCGCCGGACAGCTTGCCCTTGCCGTGCTTGAGCGTCTCGGGAAAGCCGAGCCGGTCCAATAGCTTGCCGGCGTCGTTGATGTCGAGCGTGAAGTTCATGCCCGTGTTGCTGTTGCCCTCGCGCGTGAGCCAGCGCCCGGTCGCGCGCAGCACGCCGTCCGGGTTGGACAGCGCCAGCCGGTCGATGCGCCACTCGCGCACGGCCGCCGCCCCCGCCGCGACGTTGCTGGCGTTGAGCTCCAGGCGCCCGAACTGCTTGTTGAACAGCTCGAAACGGTCGGCCACGATGTCCAGCGCCGGAATCGACGAGGCGTGCGGCTTGTCCGGCACCAGCAGGTCCTTGACCTCGTTGGCGGCCGACTCCGGGATCACCAGCGAGGCCAGGCGCGCGGTCACCTTGCCCAGCCCCTGGCCGGTGGGCGACTCGTCCCAGGTCAGGTAGCCGACGATCTGGCGCGCGTGGATGCTGGCCTGCCAGCTGGCCTTCTGGTGCGAGGCGCCGACCACCACGTCCACCAGCTTGCGCTCGTCGAACATCAGCTCGGAGGCGCGCGCCGCGACCGTGTCCGGCACCACGTACTGGGCAAAGCCCGACGAGGCCGGGGCGCTCGCCGTGCCGGATGCATCGGCCTTGCCGTCGCTGCCGGCCAGCTCGTTGCCAAGTGCCACCCAGCGGTCGACGTCCAGCGCCTTCATGTTCACGTTCAGCATCATGCCGCTGTCCGGCTCCGGCGCCGGCAGGTTCACGCCGATGCCGCCGCGCTTGACCAGCCACGGTCCGTGCGCCTGCTTTTCGCGCAGGTAGCGCGCCGCCACCCCGTTGCCCAGGCCGATGCGGATCTCGTCGCGCGCCACGCCGGTCTCGTTGGCCGGGCCGCCGGCCAGCACGAAGTGCAGCGGCAGCGCGTCGCCCGCCACCTTGTTCAGGGGCGCCGGCAGTTCCATGCCCAGCCCGGCCAGGTTCGAGTCCAGCGTGACCGTGTGCTGGCGGTCCTTGACCACCACCGTGCCGGTGTAGCGCGTGCTGCCCGACAAGTGACGGCCCAGCCGCTGCAGCGCCGGCTCCGGCGCGGTGCGGCGCATGCCCTCGCCGGCCAGGGTGCCGGCCAGCCGCACCACGATCGCGCCGTCGCGCTGGGTGCCGCCGGATACCGCCAGCGGCGCGCCCAGGAAGTTGCCGGACACACCGGAGAGATTGAAGCCGCGTTCGTTGAATTCGATGCGTCCGTTCGAGCCTGCCAGGGGCGGCAGTTCGGGGAACAGCGTCACCTCGTTGCCCTGCAGCGCCAGCGCGCCCTGCACCTTCGTCTCCGGCAGGTGGTCGAGCGGCATGTGCAGCTTGAGCGCCAGGCGCGCGTTGCCGGCCGCGCGCGTGTCTTCGGTGAAGTGGCCGATCCATTCGAGCACCGGGCTGGCCGCGACGTAACGCAGGAATTCCTGCAGCGGCGCGGCCGCGCTGCCGTCGATGTCGAGCATCAGTTCGGGCGCGCCCAGGTCGGGAATCACCGCCTTCACGTTCGACAGCGCCACGCCCAGCGTGCGCAGGTTGTCGCCGCGGATCTCCATGCGCGCGCGGTCGAACACGATGCTGCCGTTGATCTGCTCGGCCAGCGGCCACAGCGGGGCCTTGCCGTCCGCCGCCAGGTGTCCCGGCGCGTATTCGAGCCGGCCGTTCTCGATGCGGCCGGCGGCGCGGAACTCGCCCGCCGCGCGCTCGGCCGCGTTATCGGCGCGGAACGGGAAATGCGACAGGTCGCCGCGCAGGCGCAGCGCCGCGTTCTGCAGGGTGCCGCCCTGCAGCGCCCCGGTCAGCCACTCGCGCAGGTGCGGCGGCGTGGCCAGCGGCAGGAAGCGCCCCACCTGGTTGATCTCGAAGCCGTCCACGGTGCCAGCCAAATCGGCGTTGCCCGGGCCCTTGCCGTCGCCAAGCGGCAGCACATGGTGGCCGGACAGGGTCGCCTTCAGCTGCCCCTGCTCGGCATGCAGGCTGTCCACCTCGACCAGCAACTGGTCCTGCTGCGGATACGACCAGCGCGCCTGCAGCGCCACTTTATCGAACGGCATCGCGGGGTCGGCAAACCAGGCCGGCATGTACAGCACCAGCTTGTCCGAATCGAGCTGCACGTTGCCGCCGCGGTCGCTGGCGTCGATGCTGCCGGTCAGGTTGTCAAAGCCCGGCAGGGCCGGTTGCGCCGGCTGCGCGGGCAGCGTGCCGCTGGCCGGCTGGGCCGCACGCGCCGCCTGCGGCTTGAGCGACAGGTTGGCGACCTTGCCGCGCACCCGGTAACTGCCCAGGTTGGGATAGTGCCCCTCCCACTGCGCCGTCACATCCTGCAACTGCCCGCGCGGGGCAAAATCGGCCAGCAGCTGGCGCTGCGACGGCGCCAGCGGCAGGTCGGCGGCCAGCCTGGCCAGTGCCGCCAGGTCGAGCCTGCGCGCCTGCACCTCGGTCTGTTCCGGCTTGCCGCGCGCGGCCGGGCGCCAGGTTTCCGTCACCGTGGCCGGCGGCAGCAGCACGCCGTCGCGGGTGGCAACGGTGAAATCGGTCAGGGCCAGCGAGTGGCCGTTGGCGCCAAAGGTGGGCTTGCCGTCGCCCTCGCCCGGCTTGAGCGTTTCGGAGGCGGCCAGGCGCCCGGACACGCGCGCCAGCTCCAGCGGCGGCAGGTCCGGTCTGAGGCGCGTGGACACCCCGGCCAGCGCCACGTCGGCGGTGAACCCGGCCAGGCGCGCGTGGTCGAGGTTGATCCAGGCGCGCACCGAGCCGCGGCCGCGGTTCAGCTGGAACGGGTAATCGACGTATTGCTGCCATGCGGCCAGGTCGGTCTCGCGCATGTCGGCGTACAGCTCGCCCTTCCAGCGCGCGATGTCGGTCGGCCGCCCGAAGCTCGGATGGGTGAAGCGCGCGCGCACGTCCAGCGGCTGGCCGAGCGCGGCCGGCGGCGTGGCCTTGAGCGCGAAGCGGTGGGTATTCCAGTGGTTGACAAGCACCAGGCTGACGCCGGACAAGGCCAGCTCGGGCGCGCCGCGCGCCTCGTCGGTCCAGTGCAGGCGGCCTTCGCGTATCACGATCTCGCGCTGGCGGAACAGCCAGTCCGGCCCGCTTGGCGCGCCCGGCTTGCCCTGCTCCAGGCGCACCCCGGCCACGAACAGCGTGCCGTCGGGCGTGCGCCGCACGTCCAGCTCGGGCCGGATCAGCTCCAGCGACTCGAAGCGCGGTTCGGCCGCGATCACGCTCCACCACGACAGCGTGGCCGACACCGACGGCAGCGCCAGCAGCTGCCGGCCCTGGCGGTCATGCAGCGACACGTCGCCCAGGAACAGGTTCGGATGCAGCCCGTGCCACGATGCATACAGGCGCGAGATGGTGACCTGGTTGCCCAGCACCCGGCTGGCGGCGCGCTCGACATCGGGCTTGTAATAGTCGATGTTGGGCAGCACCGCATAGCGCAGGAACAGGAACAGCGCGGTGAACACGAAGTACACCAGCAGCACCAGCTTGAGCGTGAAGCCCAGCACGTGGTGCGACGCGCGGTTCGCATAGCGGTACGCCGCGCGCAACCGGCGCCAGCGCTCGGCGAGCGGCAAGTGCTCGTGCGCTGTCTGCGGGTCCGGATTGTGCATCAGGTTGCTAATAAAAAGGCTCGCCGTTTAATAATTCCTGAATAAGAGAGCGCTTGCAACATTCGCGGCGTCTACCTTACCATCATGCTGACCCCAGCCAGCATGGCGGGCAATTCTACCGCATAGCACGCCTGCCGGAACGCATTGTTTTACACTTCAGGCCCACCCATGAATGTTCCATCACCGGCGTGCGCGTCGCGCTTTTATCAACGCTGGCTCGCCGCTGATCCGGCACGGGGGACGCAAGTCGCTCAGCTGGCCCAATTATCGCTGGCTTCCCTCGATTTCGGCGCGGTATTGAAGCCCGATCTTGCGGCCGGCCTGTCGCTGGTGCGGGCGATGCGCCGCCTGCGCAATTTGTTACTTTCCGCAATCATCCAGCGCGACCTGGAGGGCCAGGCCGACCTGGACGAAGTGGTCACCGCGATCACCCGCTTTGCCGATTTCGCCATCCAGGCCCACCTGGCCGAACTAATGGACGACATGGTGGCCGCACACGGCCAGCCGGTGGGCGAGGAATCCGGGCGGCCCCAGCAAATGATGGTGCTGGCCATGGGCAAACAGGGCGGGTTCGAGCTCAATGTGTCGTCCGACATCGACCTGATCTTCGTCTATCCCGAAGACGGCGAGACCGCCGCCGGCCCCGGCCAGCGCCAGCTGTCCAACCACGAGTTCTTCGTGCGCCTGGGGCGCAAGCTGATCGCGGCGCTGTCCGAAATCACCGAGGATGGCTTCACCTTCCGGGTGGACATGGCGCTGCGCCCGAACGGCAAGTCCGGGCCGCTGGCGGCCAGCCTGGCCATGGTCGAGGAATACCTGGTGGTGCAGGGCCGCGAGTGGGAACGCTACGCCTGGGTCAAGGCGCGCGCCGTCACGGGCGACGCTGCCGACATCGCGGCGCTGGACGCCATCGTCCGTCCGTTCTGCTACCGGCGCTATCTGGACTTCGGCGTGATCGATGCGATCCGCAACATGCATGCCCAGATCCGCGCCGAGGTCGGCCGCCAGGAACGCCTGCACCCGGAGCGCAGCAACAACGTCAAGCTCGGCCGCGGCGGCATCCGCGAGATCGAGTTCCTGGCCCAGGTGTTCCAGCTGATCCGCGGCGGGCGCGACCCGGCCCTGCGCGAGCGCTCCACCCGCGCCACGCTGCGCCTGCTGGCCGAGCGCGAGCTGATGCCGAAGGAAGCGGTCGACGGCCTGCTGGCAGCCTACACCTTCCTGCGCAACCTCGAGCACCGGCTGCAATACCTGGAAGACGCCCAGACCCACAGCCTGCCCGCCAATCCGGACGACCAGCTGGTGGTGGCGCGCATGATGGGCATGCCCGACACCGCCGCCCTGCTGGCCGCGCTGGAGCGCCAGCGCGCGTTCGTGGCCGCCCAGTTCGACGACATGTTCGCCGATCCCGAGCCCAGCGCGGCGGAAACGCCCGAGGCCGCCGTGGTGATGGGCGAAGCGGCCGACCGCGACGCCATCGCGCAGCACCTGGCCACGCTCGGCTTTGGCGCGCCGCAGGATGCGGCCCAGCGCCTGGCCGGCACGCTGCAGTCGCCGCGCCTGCAGGCCCTGCCCGAGGCCAGCCGCAACCGGCTCGCCAGCCTGGTCAACGCCGCCCTGCCCCAGGTGGTGGCGGTGGTGCGCGAGGCCGGCGTGGGCGTCGATACCGCCACTCTCGGCCGCCTGCTCGACTTCTTCGAGGCCATCGCGCGCCGCTCGGCCTACCTGTCGCTCCTGACCGAGTACCCGCACACGCTCGAGCGCGTGATCCGCATGTTCAACGCCAGCGGCTGGGCCGCGACCTTCCTCACCCAGCACCCGATCCTGCTCGACGAGCTGCTCGACGACCGCGGCGGCGCCGCCGACGAGATCCCGCTGCTGGCCGCGCGCCTGGACGCCGAGCTGGAAGGCGCGCTGGGCGACACCGAGCGCCAGCTCGACATCCTGCGCGAAACCCACCACGCCCAGCTGTTCCGCCTGCTGGCGCTGGACCTGGCCGGCGAGCTGTCGGTCGAACGTCTGGCCGACCACCTGTCGGCGCTGGCCGACGCCATCGTCGCCGCCGTCGTCAAATGGGCCTGGCGCACCATCGCCACACGCCACCGCGAGGAACCGGCGTTTGCCGTGATCGCCTACGGCAAGCTGGGCGGCAAAGAGCTGGGCTACGTGTCCGACCTGGACGTGATCTTCCTGTTCGACGACGACGACCAGGACGCTCCGGGCAACTACGCCAAGCTGGCGCAGCGCTTCATCACCTGGATGACCAGCCACACCCCGGCCGGCATCCTGTTCGACATCGACACCGCGCTGCGCCCGGACGGCGCCTCCGGCATGCTGGTGTCCTCGGTCGGCGCGTTCGAGCGCTACCAGGACAAGTCGGCCTGGGTGTGGGAGCACCAGGCGCTGACCCGGGCGCGCTTTTGCGCCGGCGAACCGGCCATCGGCGCGCGCTTCGAGGCGATCCGTGAGAGCGTGCTGCGCCAGGACAGGAGCTTGCGCGAGGCCGAATTGCGCGAGGAAGTGCGCAAGATGCGCCAGCGCATCCACGACGCCCACCCCAACCCCAGCGCCCTGTTCGACCTCAAGCATGACGCCGGCGGCATGATCGACATCGAGTTCATGGTCCAGTACCTGGTGCTGCGCCATGCGCACCAGCACCCGCAACTGACGGCAAATTCTGGCAACATCGCGCTTTTGCGCCTTTGCGGCGACCTTGGCCTGGTCGATGCCGCGCTCGCGGCAGCCTGTGCCGATGCCTACCGCGCGCTGCGCCGGCTGCAGCACCAGGTGCGGCTGCAAGGGCAGGACAACGCCCGCGTCGAGCCGTCCCTGGTGGCCGGCCACGCCGCCGCCGTGGTGGCGCTGTGGCGCCAGTGCCTGGGCGAATCGGCCGCCTGAATCCCCGCTCCGGGATGTGCTGGCCGGAACTGTTGTTTTCCGGCCATCAAAACTTGCCAATTTGTTGACAGGGGTCAATACGTGATGATCTGATACATACACGTCTTACCCCCCACTCAAGAAGCCTCACCGGCGTCCTGGGTGGTCATTTGGCGTGTGTTGTAGCAAACCCAATAAGACGCTTTCCGGCACGACCGGAAGCACCACAAACCCGGAGAATACATGCAACAACGTACCAAGATCGCAATGGCCGTGGCCGTCGCACTGCACTCCCTGACCGCCTTCGCGCAAACCGACAGCAATGTCGCCCGCGTCGAAGTGACCGGCTCCCGCATCCGCCAGGTGGACCTGGAAACCGCTCAGCCGGTCCAGGTGATGACCCAGGAACAGATCCAGAAGAGCGGCCTGATCACCGTCGGCGACATCGTCAACAACCTGTCCTCGGCCGGCACCCCGGCGTTCTCGAAGGGCTCGACGCTGACCTCGAACCGCGAGCAGGGCGGCCAGTACATCAACATGCGCAACCTCGGCGCCAACCGCCTGCTGGTGCTGGTCAACGGCAAGCGCTGGACCTCGACCGTGGCCGGCTACACCGACATGTCGACCATCCCGGCCTCGATGATCGAGCGCATCGAGATCCTGAAGGACGGCGCCTCGGCGATCTATGGTTCGGACGCGATCGCCGGCGTAGTGAACGTGATCCTGAAGAAAACGATGGAAGGCGGCATGCTGTCCGTCTACCAGGGCCGTAACGAAAAAGGCGACGGCAAGAGCAACGATTACGCGCTGTCCTACGGCGCCGGCAGCGACAAGGCCTCGATCATGTTCGCCCTGTCGCACACCGAACAGGGCGTGGTCTGGGCCAATGCGCGTCCGGAAACGGCTTCCAGCTACGGCCCGGCACACACCGCCGGCGCCGGCGGCACCGGCCCGTGGGGCCGCATCCGCGCGGTCAGCGCCAGCGGCGGCGCCACCGGCATGAACATGTACCTGAACCACACCGGCGGCTGGCTCGGTGATGGCACCGGCTCCAATTCGCGCGATCCGGCCAGCTACCACACCTTCACCGGCGCCGACGCGGACACCTACAACTCGACCGACGAGATGATGTTCACCATGCCGACGCAGCTGAACAGCATCTTCACCAAGGGCTCGATCGAACTGCCGTACAGCATGCGCCTGACCACCACGGCGATGTACACCGAACGCAGCTCGTCGCGCCAGAACGCCGGCTATCCGCTCAACTCGATGACCCAGAGCAAGTACCCGGTCTACATCGACAAGGACAGCTACTACAACCCGTACGGCAACCAGGTGGCCGGCGCCGGCAAGGGCCAGGACCTGTTCTTCTACCGCCGCACCATCGAGGTGCCGCGCGTGACCGACAACAAGAACCAGACCCTGCACATCGACGCCGTGCTCGAAGGCGAATTCAACGCGCTGGGCAAGACCTTCAACTGGAACGTCGGCTACAACCACAGCGCCATCACCGGCAACGTGCTGCAGACCGGTAACCTGAACCTGCTGGCCCTGAAGAAAGCCCTGGGCCCGTCGTTCAAGAACGCCGCCGGCACCGTCCAGTGCGGCACCCCGGCCGCCCCGCTGTCGCTGACCGAGTGCGTCCCGTTCGACATCCTGGGCGGCCCGTCGGCCTCGAGCCAGGCAGCGCTGAACTACGTGATGTCCACCGGCCAGGCCACCTACGGCAGCAACGTGGACAGCGCCACCGCCGACATCACCGGCGAGCTGTTCAACCTGCCGGCCGGCGCCGTCGGCTTCGCCGCGGGCGTCGAGCACCGCACCCAGAAGGGCTACGACCGTCCGGGCCAGTTCGAGCAGTCCGGCTACTCGACCGACCTGGCTGGCAACGCCACCACCGGCAAGTACACCGTCAAGGAAGAGTACCTCGAGTTCAACGTGCCGCTGCTCAAGGGCGTGCCGTTCGCCGAGCTGCTGTCGCTGGACCTGGCCAGCCGCCATTCGGACTACTCGAACTTCGGCACCACCACCAACAGCAAGGCCAGCGTGATGTGGAAGCCGATCAAGGACCTGCTGGCGCGCGCCACCTACGCCCAGGGCTTCCGCGCCCCGACCCTGAACGACACGTTCGGCGGTGGCTCGCAGTCGTTCGACAGCTACCTTGACCCGTGCGACACCAAGTTCGGCGCTGCCGCCAGCGATCCGGCCGTGCTGGCCCGCTGCCGTGCCGCCGGCGTGCCGGCCAACTTCCGCCAGCTGGGCCAGTCGGGCACCCCGATCACCAGCGCCGGCGCGCAGACCCCGTTCCCGTTCAACACCGGCGCCGGCAACGACGCGCTGGAACCGGAAACGGCCACCACCAAGACCGCTGGCCTGGTGTTCAGCCCGGCGTGGCTGCCTGGCTTCTCGGGCTCGGTCGACTACTACGACATCCACGTCAAGAACCGTATCACCGGCGTCTCGGCCACCTACGAGGTCAATCAGTGCTACGTGAACGGCGTGCAGTCGTTCTGCGACAAGTTCAAGCGTGATCCGGTCACCGGCATGATCACCAGCCTGAACCGCGGCAACGCCAACCTGGGCGAACTGGGCACCAAGGGCGTGGACCTGACCGTGGCCTACCGCTTCAAGCGCAGCAGCTACGGCCAGTTCAACGTGCGTTCGGAATCGACCTACGTCAAGAACTACAGCATCAAGAGCACCGCGACCTCGGACTGGGTTGACTACGCCGGCGAATTCGGCATTCCGAAGTGGAAAGCCAACTTCGCTGTCGACTGGAGCCTGGGCAACTGGAGCGCCACGCTGGCCACCCGCTACTACAGCGGCGTGAAGGCCCAGTGCTGGGATTCGACCACCGAGTGCAACGCACCGACCGAGCGCGCCAGCTGGGGCCCGAACGTGAACCACCTGGGCGCCGAGATCTACAACGACCTGTCGGTGGCCTATGCGTTCCCGTGGAAGGGCAAGCTGCTGGTCGGCGCGAACAACGTGTTCGACAAGAAGCCGCGCGTGAACTACAGCGCCGCAAGCGGCCTGGGCGGCACCTCGTCGGGCGCTTCGGTGGATCCGGAACGTCCAATCGACCGCTTCTTCTACGTCCGCTACAACCAGGCATTCTGATCCCGGCGGGCCACCCGGCCCGCTTGGCGAACGCCTCCCGAAAATGCCCGCCGGCGCCCTGCCGGCGGGCATTTTTTTGTCATGCAGATGTCACGTTTGAACCTTCCCCGCCGGACTCGTCAAGTGGAATTCCGTGAGTATTTACGTACATACGCCGATTCGCAACAGTTGCGCATTTTCACGCAAGTTCCGTTGACAGCATGCCACCCCGAGTGATTCCATTGTTGGTTTGAAAAAATTGCTGAACGCTAATTCAGTAATTTCTTCGAAAACAACTCGCCAAAAGCGACCCGATGCGGCGGCTTGACATAGGCTGCCGCCGTTTTTACCTAGGAGTTTGCAAAATGATGGAAAAAATCTTGTCCCGGTCGATCCGCGTGATCTGCCTGGGCGGCATGGCCCTCGGCATGCAAGCGGCATACGCGCAAGAAGCGCAGCCGCAGTCGATGCAGCGCGTCGAAGTGACCGGTTCGCGCATCCGCGCGGTGGACCTCGAGACCTCGCAGCCGGTCCAGGTGATGACCCAGGAACAGATCCAGAAGTCGGGCCTGGTCACCGTCGGCGACATCCTGAACAACCTGTCGTCGGCCGGCGCCCCGGACTTCTCGAAGGGTGGCTCGCTGGTATCGAACCGTGAAAACGGCGGCCAGTACATCAACCTGCGCAACCTGGGCTCGAACCGCCTGCTGGTGCTGGTGGACGGCAAGCGCTGGACCCAGACCGTGGACGGCTACACCGACCTGTCGACCATCCCGTCGTCGATGGTCGAGCGCATGGAAGTGCTGAAGGACGGCGCTTCGGCCGTGTACGGCTCGGACGCGATCGCCGGCGTGGTCAACATCATCCTGAAGAAGAAGATGGAAGGCGGCCAGCTGTCGGTCTACGAAGGCGCCAACCAGAAGCACGGCGACGCCAAGGCCAAGGACTTCTCGCTGACCTACGGCGCATCGAACGACAAGGCTTCGCTGATGTTCGGCCTGTCGCACACCGAGCAGGGCGTGGTGTGGGCGAACTCGCGCGACATCACCTCGACCTCGTACGGCCCGGCACACGCCACCGCCGCCCTGGGCACCGGCCCGTGGGGCCGCATCGCCGGCGTCTCGGCCACCGGCGGCGCCGACACCTCGGTCATCAACCAGGTCCTGAACCACACCGGCACCTACGACGGCGTGGGCACCGGCTCGAACTCGCGCGACCCGAACAGCTACCACAAGTACACCGGCGCCGCGGCTGACAAGTTCAACTCGACCAGCCAGATGATGTTCAACATGCCGAACCGTCTGGACACCATCTTCACCAAGGGCGTGGTCAACCTGCGCGACGACCTGCGCTTCACCACCACCGCGATGTTCTCGCAGCGCACCGCCGAAGCCACCGTGGCCGGCTACCCGCTGAACTCGACCTCGCAGAGCACCTTCCCGGTGTACGTCGACAAGGACAGCTACTTCAACCCGTACGGCAACCAGGTCGCTGGCGCCGGCAAGGGCCAGGACCTGTACTTCTGGCGCCGTACCATCGAAGTGCCGCGTAACACCGAAAGCGAAAACCGCACGCTGCACATCGACGCCGGCTTCGAAGGCGAATTCGCGGTGCGCGGCCTGCCGTGGAACTGGGATGTGAACTACAACCACAGCGCCGTGAACGGTTCGACCCTGTCGACCGGCAACCTGAACCTGGTCAACCTGAAGAAGGCCCTCGGCCCGTCGTTCATGAACGCTTCGGGCGTGGTCCAGTGCGGCACCGCGGCCAAGCCGGTCTCGCTGACCGAATGCGTGCCGTTCAACATCCTGGGCGGCCCGTCGGCCTCGACCCCGGCTGCGCTGCAGTACGTGATGTCCACCGGCCAGGCCACCTACGGCAGCACGGTCAACAGCGCCACCGCCAACATCGGCGGCGAGCTGTACACCCTGCCGGCCGGCGCGCTGTCGTTCGCCGCTGGTTACGAGCACCGTTCGGTGTCGGGCTACGATCGTCCGGGCCAGTTCGAGCAATCGGGCTACTCGACCGACCTGGCCGGCAACCCGACCTACGGCAAGTACAACGTGAAGGAAGCCTACGCCGAGCTGCGTATCCCGGTGCTGGCCAAGCAGTTCCTGGCCGAGAAGCTGGTGTTCGACCTGGCCACCCGCCACTCGGACTACTCGAACTTCGGCTCGACCAACAACAGCAAGATCAGCTTCGAGTACAAGCCGGTCAAGGACCTGCTGACCCGCGGCACCTGGGCCCAGGGCTTCCGCGCACCGTACGTGGGTGACACCTTCGGCGGCGGCCAGCAGTCGTTCGACACCTACCTCGACCCGTGCGACACCAAGTACGGCTCGGCAGCCAAGGATCCGGCCGTGGCCGCCCGTTGCGCCGCCGCTGGCGTGCCGGCGAACTTCCGCCAGCTGACCCAGACCGGCACCGCGCTGACCAACCCGGGCGGCGCACAGGGCGCCTACCCGTTCCAGGCCGGCGCCGGTAACGCCAGCCTGCAGCCGGAAACCGCCTACACCCGCACCGTCGGCTTCGTGTACAGCCCGTCGTGGCTGCCGGGCTTCTCGGGCTCGCTGGACTGGTACCGCATCAACATCAACAACCGTATCACCGGCGTGTCGGCAACCTATGTCGCCAACCAGTGCTACGTGGCTGGTGTGAGCTCGTTCTGCGGCTCGATCAAGCGTGATCCGATCACCGGTGAAATCACCGCCCTGGCGCGCGGCAACGCCAACCTGGGCAAGATGGAAACCGAAGGCCTGGACCTGTCGCTGGACTACCGCTTCCCGCGCTCGAAGTACGGCCAGTTCACGATCCACAACGAGACTTCGTACGTGAACTCGTTCAAGATCAAGAGCACCGATACCTCGGACTGGCAGGAATATGCCGGCGAGTACTTCTACAACCGCGTGAAGTCGAACACCCAACTGAACTGGACCCTGGGCAACTGGGGCGCGACCTGGGGCGTGCGTTACTACAGCCCGACCAAGGACCAGTGCTGGGATACCGATGTCGAATGCTCCAACCCGGGCATGAAGGCATCGTGGGGCACCGACGTGAACAAGATCGGTTCCGTCATGTACCACGACCTGAACGTATCGTACAAGACCTCGTGGAACGGCAAGGTCATGTTCGGTATGAACAACGTGTTCGACAAGCAGCCGCGCATCGTGTACCAGGCCGGCGCTCAGGCGTCGAGCTCGTCGGTTGATCCGGACCAGTCGCTGGGCCGCTTCTTCTACGTGCGTTACAACCAGTCGTTCTGATCGGGCGGGGCCGCACGGCCCCGTTTGTGAACAGCTGACCGATGCCCGCCCGGCTTTGCCCGGCGGGCATTTTTCTTTGGTGACTCAGAACGCTTGCCCCCCCCTGCCGTCCCCTCCCCCTTCCAGCCGCGGCCCCTGTTCACTTCGTCAACTGGAAATCGTTCCTGGGCGTCGTCATCAAGAACAAGGACTGGATGGAGGTCTCGGGCGTCCACTGGAACATTTTCCAGCCACGCAGCGCTTCCGCATCGACCGCCGGCGGCCATACGGCTGAGCGGGTAGAAATGAGCGACATCGTATTCACCAGAGGTGGCCTGATGTGCGCGGGGGCTTGCTACATGAAGGCGGCCGATATCTGGTTTTGGCCCCTGCCGTAGGCAGGAGTCATGCCCCGCCCGAGGTTGGCTGACGTCGGCCGCAGGACGGACTGTTTCGCGCTGGCCAGCAGCACGTCCAGCGACGCCTCGCCCAAGGCGCAGCCTCGCGGCCGACCGGTGCCACAACACGGGCGGGCGTACCAGCCCCGAGCAGCGCCCTGCTATGGCTGCTAGCCGCCGCCGTCCGCGAATGGCAGGGCTCGACTGACGGTCATCAATGCCGCCGCGACGATGCTGGATCATAATGGCCCAATCGTTGCAAAAACAATAACTTAGGGGAAACAAATGTGCATTGTCACCCACCGTCGGCCGCGCGTGCGCGTTGCCGTGCTTGGCGTACTTGCCGGCGCCATCGGTCTGGCCGCGGCTGCCGGCCAGCCGGCGCCGGCCACCAACCAGGCCGAGATTGGACGCGCATTTGCCGAACTGCGCCATCAAGTTCGTGAGGCAGCCGTCGTAGTGCGCGCAGAAGGCTGGTCGTTCCCGCGGCGCATGACCGAAGCCGACCTTTCCAACCACGGCTGTACTTATGATCTGGAGGATGACACCCTGACGGATTCTCTTCTCGACACGCTCGCTGCTGCACAGTTTCAGGTCGACCCAACACCCCAACGGCCATTTTCCGCCGGCATGGCCGTATATCTCAAGGCGGAAGGCAAGCACGTGAAACTTATCCTCGAACAGCCCTTCGTTTACGAGAGCGGCGCCCCTCTGTCCACCGGAGATGCACGGGGCACGCTGGATGGCGCCGCAGTTGTAGCTAAAGCTCCGCTGTATGCGCAGATCCGAGACCTGGTGCAGCCCTTGAAGCCCACGAGGGTCACCTACGGTTGCGCATCCACGCCTAAGTAACCTTTTCCTTTGATGCTTCCGCACAGATCGGCTAATGCCGAGGCTGTGCTTCGTTCCTCGAATTAGTGGAGAAAGAAAAATGCCGATTACCGCAGATAGTTTTGTGCTGTTGAACTCGACACCAGCAAAAATTGCGCAACTCGACGCGGCACTCCAGTACTTGCAGCTGCACAGCCCTGAAATTGCAGCACCAATCTTGGCGGCAGCGGCCGAGAGCCAGGTGCGAATCATATTCAGCGATCCGAAGATCAATCCAAGCGACGGGTATGGGGAACAGCAGCACGTGATTGTTTGGGATCCTGATTCCGCACTTGTCGTCACCGATATCCGAGGGAATGCGGTAGGGGTGCAGTCAGCGGCCAACGGGCTGTTTCATGAAGTCGTACATGCAATCGACATCAACCAGGCCGTGCGCGAGCACATCCCCAACGGCCAGTACGGCAATGATGCCGAAGCCGTAGCGGTGATGTACGCCGATGCCGTCGCGAAGGACTGCGGCGAAATCCAGCGCAATAACTATGAGGGAAGCGAGCTGTCGGTTTCCAATGTGACCGAGCACACGGGCGATGATGGCACAGGGCATCAGGTTTGGCGCCAAACCAACCCTGTCGGACAAGAAGAGACCGGGCCCCGCTACAAGGCAGGAGATCCGGCTCCTGGCTTCGGCTACGCAGGGAACGAACATGACAACGATCCGCCGGCCAGCGGCGGCGGCGGCGGAGGCGGTTCCAGCGGCACGGATTTGCCGCGTGGGGGCGGCGGGAGTGGTGGCGGCTCCCAAGGCAACGACCAGCCCGGAGATCCTGGTTCAGTCGGCACGGGAGACAACGACGACCCGGACCACCAGCCCACCAACCCCGGTTCTGGTTCGGGCGACGACGGCACCGGCGAGGATGAGGACGGCCAGGTCGGTTCTGGGATCGACAATGGACCGGCCAAGGACGGATCGGGCCCTGGGGGCGGAAGGAATCGCGATGACCACGAGGCTGACCTGCACGCCAAGCTTGGTGCGGGCAACAGCCTGACGTTGCACCACCAAGACTCACCCTCGCCGCATGGGCTGCTGCCGAAAGCCCCGGTGTCCACGCTCATTCATCAGTGGACGGGCAACGGTGGTGGCTTCGACCATGAATCGACGATGCACGACGCGATTGTCGTTGGGGTCCCGACGGCCTTTGACCACATCGTGGCGCTTATGTGATGGCGCGGCTCCGGGCTGGTCGAACGTCAAGCCTGTCCCGTGTCCGCTGGCCGCACCGCGGGGGAGAAAGATGGACCGCACGCTGGCGGGCCGAACCCATTCCTGGCTGGGCGGCCTCGCGGTTCGTCTTGCGCCCCAGGACCACGACCGGCCCTACACGGGCAAAAAAAGAGGCGCCAATGTCGCCATTGGCACCTCTTCTTCACCGCGCGCAAGCGCGCGTGTGCGAGATTACTTCGCGTTCATCAGCGCGACGGTGGTGTCGAGCATGCGGTTCGAGAAGCCCCACTCGTTGTCGTACCACGAGGACACCTTCACCAAGCGGCCCGACACCTTGGTCAGGGTCGCGTCGAAGTTCGACGAGGCCGGGTTGTGGTTGAAGTCCACCGACACCAGCGGCTCGGTGTTGTAGGTCAGGATGCCCTTCAGTGCGCCTTCGGAAGCGTCCTTCATGATCTTGTTGATCTCTTCCACGGTGGTGTCGCGCTTGGCGATGAACGACAGGTCCACGATCGACACGTTGATGGTCGGAACGCGGATCGCGTAGCCGTCCAGCTTGCCGTTCAGCTCAGGCAGCACCAGGCCGACCGCGGCGGCGGCGCCGGTCTTGGTCGGGATCATCGACATCGTGGCCGAACGGGCGCGGCGCAGGTCTTCGTGCATCACGTCGGTCAGCACCTGGTCGTTGGTGTAGGCGTGCACGGTGGTCATCAGGCCGGTTTCCAGGCCGATGGTGTCGTTCAGCGGCTTGACCAGCGGGGCCAGGCAGTTGGTGGTGCACGAGGCGTTCGAGATCACGGTGTCGGTGCTCTTGAGCACGTTGTGGTTCACGCCGTACACGACGGTCGCGTCCACGTCCTTGCCGCCCGGTGCCGAGATGATCACCTTCTTGGCGCCGCCCTTCAGGTGGGCCGAGGCTTTCTCTTTGCTGGTGAAGAAGCCGGTGCACTCGAGCACGACGTCCACGCCCAGCTCGCCCCACGGGATTTCGGCCGGGTTGCGCTGCGCGAACACGCGGATCTTGTCGCCGTTGACGATCATGTTGTCGCCTTCGACAGCGACGGTGCCCGGGAACTTGCCGTGGGCGGTGTCGTAACGGGTCAGGTGGGCGTTGTGCTCGGCATTGCCCAGGTCGTTGATCGCCACGATCTGGATGTCTTGCTTCTTGCCGCCTTCATAGAACGCGCGCAGGATGTTGCGGCCAATACGGCCATAACCGTTGATTGCGACTTTGATCGTCATTATTAGCTCCTGATTAAAAAAACCTGTTCCAGACCGTAAGGCGGGCAGGAACCCCTGCCCGCCCTACCAATTCAACCGATGACCGACTTGACCTTGGCCACGACGTTCTCGACCGTGAAGCCGAAGTACTTGAACAGCACGCCCGCAGGCGCCGATTCGCCGAAGGTGTCGATCCCGACGACCGCGCCGTCGAGTCCAACGTACTTGTACCAGAAATCAGTGACGCCTGCTTCGATGGCAACACGAGGCGTGCCGCGGGTCAACACGCTGGCCTTGTAGGCCGCATCCTGGCGCTCGAACACGTCGGTGGACGGCATCGACACCACGCGCACCGCAATGCCTTCCGCTGCCAGCGCGTCGGCGGCCTTGGTCGCCAGCTCCACTTCGGAACCGGTGGCGATCAGGATGGCTTTGGCATCGGCCGCGTCGCGCAGCACGTAGCCGCCCTTGGCGATGTTGGCCACGGTCTGCGCGTCGCGCTCCTGGAACGGCAGGTTCTGGCGCGAGAAGATCAGGGTCGACGGGCCGTCGTGGCGCTTGACCGCCGCGCCCCATGCCACTGCCGACTCCACCGTGTCGGCCGGGCGCCAGTTGTCCAGGTTCGGGATCAGGCGCAGCGACGAGACATGCTCGATCGACTGGTGGGTCGGGCCGTCTTCGCCCAGGCCGATCGAGTCGTGGGTGAACACGAAAATCGAGCGGATCTTCATCAGGGCCGCCATGCGCAGCGCGTTGCGGCTGTAGTCCGAGAAGGTCAGGAAGGTCGCGCCGAACGGGATGAAGCCGCCGTGCAGGGCCACGCCGTTCATGATGCCGGCCATGCCGAACTCGCGCACGCCATAGTTGATGTGGTTGCCCGGCACGCCCGAACGCACGGCCTTGCATTCTTTCCAGTTGGTCAGGTTCGAGCCGGTCAGGTCGGCCGAGCCGCCCAAAAATTCCGGCAGCGCCGGTGCCAGGGCCTGGATCGCGTTCTGGCTGGCCTTGCGGGTGGCGATGTTCTCTTTCTTCTCGATGCACGAGGCGACCGCGGCGGCAAGCACCTGCTCGAAGTTGCCCGGCAGTTCACCCTTCATGCGGCGCTCGAATTCGGCGGCCAGCTGCGGATACTGGGCACGGTAGCCGGCGAACAGCTCGTTCCACTCGGCCTCGACCTTGGCGCCGCGCGCCTTCGCGTCCCAGGCTTCATAGATCGGGGCCGGGATGTCGAACGGGATCGCGTCCCAGATCAGGTGCTCGCGCACGGCCGCGATTTCCTTGTCGCCCAGCGGCGCGCCGTGCACCTTGTCGCCGCCCTGCAGGTTGGGCGAGCCCTTGCCGATGATGGTCTTGCAGCAGATCAGGGTCGGCTTGTCCGCGGTCTTCGCTTGCGCGATGGCGGCGTCCAGCGCGGCCACATCATGGCCGTCCACGTTGCGGATCACGTTCCAGCCATACGCTTCGAAGCGCTTCGGGGTGTCGTCGGTGAACCAGCCTTCCACCTTGCCGTCGATCGAGATGCCGTTGTCGTCGTACAGCCAGACCAGCTTTTTCAGGCCCAGGGTGCCGGCCAGCGACGCCACTTCGTGCGAGATGCCTTCCATCAGGCAGCCGTCGCCCAGGAAGGCGTAGGTGTGGTGATCGACGATGTCAAAGCCCGGTCGGTTGAATTCCGACGCCAGCAGCCACTCGGCCAGTGCCATGCCCACCGAGTTCGAGATGCCCTGCCCCAGCGGCCCGGTGGTCGTTTCCGCGCCCGGGGTGATGCCCACTTCCGGGTGACCCGGGGTCTTCGAGTGCAGCTGGCGGAAGTTGCGGATCTCGTCCATCGACAGGTCGTAGCCGGCCAGATGCAGCAGCGCGTAGTGCAGCATCGAACCGTGGCCATTGGACAGCAGGAAGCGGTCGCGGTTGGCCCAGTGCGGGTTGGCCGGGTTGTGGCGGTAGTGACCGTCCCACAACGCAACCGCGATCTCCGCCATGCCCATCGGCATGCCGGGGTGGCCCGAGTTGGCCTTCTGGACAGCGTCCATCGCCAGCGCGCGGATCGCATTGGCCATCAGGGTGGTGGTTTGGGTAGGTTTCATGGATGCGTAAGTCTGGATTGGAAAGCGGCGGCGCGGTGCCTTAACCCACTATTCTACCAGAGCGGGGTGCTGCCGAATTAAAATGCAGCTTTTGTCGAATCGTCATCCAGGAGCCGCATGCCCCGCTTTTACTGCCCCCAGCCCCTCGCCCTTGGCACCACGGTCGACCTGCCGGAAACGGTGGTGCGCCACCTGCAGGTACTGCGCATGGCGCCGGGCGACCCGCTCGAATTGTTCAACGGCCAGGGTGGCTGCTGGCACGCTGCCCTGGCCTTCCTCGACAAGAAGCGCGCGCAGGCCAGCGTGACCGGATTCGATGCCCGCGAGGCCGAGCTGCCGTTCGCGGTGACGCTGGCGCAGGGGCTGCCCGAGGGCGCGAAGATGGACTGGATCGTCGAGAAGGCGGTCGAGCTGGGGGTGGCCGCGGTGCAGCCGCTGGCGGCGCAGCGCTCGGTGGTCAAGCTGGCCGGCGAGCGCGCCGACAAGCGCATCGCGCACTGGCAGGCGGTGGTGGTCGCGGCCAGCGAACAGTGCGGGCGCAACCGGCTGGCACAAGTGGCGCCGCTGGCGCAGTATGGCCAATGGATCGCGCAGCCGGCGGCGCAGCCGCGCATCCTGCTGTCGCCGCGCGCCACGCAGTCGCTGCCGGCGTGGGCCGCATCCACCGCGCCGCAGGACGTGTGCCTCGTCATCGGTCCCGAGGGCGGGTTTTCGGAGCAGGAAGAGGACCTGGCCGTGGCGGGCGGCGCGCTGATGCTGTCGATGGGACCGCGCGTGCTGCGCACCGAGACCGCGGGGCTGGCGGCGCTGGCGGCGCTGGCCGCGCTGTGGGGCGGCATGTAATTGCGTCCAACAGTAGCCCCCCGCGCAGGCGGGGACCCATGCTGAGGTTGGGAGCGCGCGGCGGTTGCTCGACGACGCGGCGTGTCCATCGGTCCCCGCCTGCGCGGGGACGACCTGAACAAGCCAACAATGAAAAAAAACGCCCCGGCAAGCCGGGGCGTTCCTGGTTCAACCGTGATGCATCAGAACCGGTGGTTGAACTCTGCCGACAGGCGCATCGAGCGCACCGGCGTGTACGACGACACCGAGTTGTAGTTCACGCTGACGCCACCCGAGCCGTTGTTGTACTGCTCGTTGTACTTGGCCACGTCCTGGCTGTTGAACACGTTGAACACATCCAGCTTCAGGGCCAGGCCCTCGAAGACCTTCGGACGGTACACCAGGTTCAGGTCCAGGCTCTTGGTCCACGGCAGGCGGCCCATGGTGCCGCGCGGTGCCGGCACGTTCTGGTCCCAGGTCTTGCCGAAGCAGAAGTGCTCGACGCCGTAGTTCGGCGACTGACCCACCTGCTGCCAATCCGGATCCGAGGCCGGGTTCGGGTCCCAGCCCAGGCAGCCGCGCGGACGGCCCGACTGGATCGACAGGTTGCCGCCCACGGTCCATTCCTGGTTGATGTCGTAGAAGCCGAACGCCTTGATCTGGTGCAGGCGGTCGTTCGGCAGCAGGCCGTTAGCGTAACGCATGATGCCCGAGTAGTCCCAGGTCGTGGTCGCCGCCACGTCGCCCTGGCCGGTGTTCAGGTCGGACAGGGTCTGGCCTTCGGTGTTGCCGGTGCTGCGCGACAGGGTGTAGTTCAGCTTGCCGTACCAGCCGTTGCGGTACGGGTGCTCCACGAACAGGTCCAGCGCCTTGTACACGCGCTTCGGTTTCTCGAAGCCCAGTTCGGCGGCGGTCAGGTGCACCTTGGTGTACTGGCCGTTCTTCATGTAGTCGATCATGAAGTCCTGGTCTTCACCCGGGTTGAACGACGCGCACTGGAAGTACGGGTAGATCGGGTTGTCGGCCGGGTCGAAGTCGGCCTCCCCTGCCATCTTGATGCCATGGGCCAGCGCATAGCGGCGGAACGGACGGCCGTCGCAGAAGTCGTCGATGGTCGACTTGAGCGTGCGGTAGGTCACCTTGGCGCCCCAGTTCAGCGACGGCGAGTAAGCCTGTTCGAAGCCGAGGGTCAGCTCGTCCTGGCGCGACGGCTTCAGGTTGAGCGAGGCGACCGTCTTCGGATCCTTCGGCTGGCCGAACTCGCCGTTGGCCGAGACCGGCACCGTCAGCTGCGTCAGGCCAGTCGGCTGGCCGTTCTTGTCGGTGCCGGTGTAGCTGTAGTACTGGCTGGTGTTCTGCGAGCCGTTGGCGCCGCGCAGCGCGACCACGGTCGGCATCTGCACGGTGTAGCGGCCGGCGCTGCCGAACACCTTCAGCGACGAGTCGCCGTTCACGTCCCACACGGCGCTGGCGCGCGGCTGGATGATGTTCTTCTGCTCCAGGTACGACACGTGGGCCGAGTTCTGGTTCTCGAAGCTCTCGTTACGCACGCCGATCGTCACCAGGAGGTCCTTGGTCACCTTCCAGTTATCCTCGATGTACTGGGCACTCTGCTTGGAGAACGCGTCCGACGCAGTGGACGAGATGGTCTTGGCCACGTAGTAGCCCTGCGCCGCCAGCGGGCCGTTGCCGGAGAACGCGGGGATGTTGCCGCCCGGCACCGGGGTGGACTTGGTCGGGTCACCCACCTTGCCGTAGGTCCAGGTCCAGCCGCCCGCGGTGACATCGCCGGCGTGCAGCGAGGACACCTTGATCTTGTCGATACCTGCGCGCAGCGTGTGGCTGCCCAGCTTGTACTCGAGGTCGGCACGGAAAAAGTCCACGTCGTCATACGACGGCGACGAAGCCAGGGTGGTGAATTTCTGCGGGCTGACGTAGTTCAGGCCAGGCGCCTGGAACTCGGCGTCCGCGCGCGCGCCCGGCATGGTCGGGTCATAGCCGCCCGGCTCCGTGATGTGCTCGGTATGGCTGCGCCCGCCCAGGGCGGTCACGGTCAGGTTGTCGGTCAGGTTGCCGGTATAGCGCAGGATCTGCACTTCGGCGCCGTTCGGCGCGGCCGCGGTGCCGGGGGATTCCTCGTGCATCGTCGACTTCTCGACGCCACCCGGGGCGTGCAGCTTGTAGTCGTAAGCGTAGTACTTGGTGTCCACGGTCGGCAGGTCGCCCAGCTGGGTGAACTCGAGGCGGTGCTCGTCGGTGATGTTCCAGTCGAACTTGGTGTAGTAGCGCAGGGTCTTGACCATGCGCTCGCGGTAGCCCTGGTTGGCCAGCAGCGTGGCCGAGTCGTTCATGTTGCGGTTGATGCTGTGCTGGTCGGACTTGGTGTTTTCCACCGCCGCGAACATGAACAGCTTGTCCTTGACGATCGGGCCGCCGACATATGCGCCGAGCTGGTCGGTCGTGACTTCGTTGACGTGGTAGTCGGTGCGCGACAGGCCCTTGTTGGCGCTGGTGTCGGCGAAGTAGGCGTCCTTCTGCTTGCTGCGCAGGCGGTTCGGCGCGGTGCTGGCCAGCGCGCCCACTTCCCAGTTGTTGGTGCCGCTCTTGCCGGTGATGTTGACCACGCCGCCGACCGAACGGCCGAACTCGGCGCCGTAGCCGCCGGTCTTGATCTCGGCGGTGGCGATGGCGCCGAACGGCAGCTCGGACGCGCCCAGCTGGGTCAGCGGGTTGGTGACCGGCATACCGTTGATGTAGTACGCGTTCTCCGACGGGCCGCCGCCGCCGATCGAGGCGCCGGCGATGTAGGTCGGGTCGCTCTTGGTGGTGTTCGGGGCCAGCTGGATGATCGCATCGACGTTGCGCGCGACCGGCAGCTTGGCCAGTTCCTTGGCGGTGAAGGTGGCGCCGTTGGAGGCGCTGGACACGTCGATGCGGCTGCGGCGGCCGGTCACCTCGACCTTGGCCACGCCGCCGCTGACGAAGACGGCTTCCACGCCCTGGCCGGCGATGACCTCGACCTCCGAGGCCTGGCCGTTCATGCTGCCGCCCTGCAGGGTGGCGCGGTAGCGGCCGATGGCCAGCGCCGAGGCGGTAAACGAACCGGACGCGTCCACCTGGACGGTACGCTGCTGGTTGGTGTCCAGGTTGCGCAGCACCACCGAGGTGGCGGAGCCGGGGGCAACCTTACCGTACACGGTACCGGCGGCGTTCGACTGGGCGGCCGCCGGCTGCATCACCGCGGCCGACAGCGCGGCCGTGGAAAATGCGATCGACAAAGCGCGTGCTACAACAGTTTTTCGTAACATGTGATTTCCTATTTGTTTTCCGGACGAATAAATCACTATTCAGCGCCGGGAAGGTTATGCGTTTTGAATCACCTGTAATGCTTTTTGTCCCAACTTGTTTCTCTCTTCCACCTGAAGGTGAAAAATTCATTCTCTTTGCGATTTGTCAAAGAAAGTGAACTTAAACATAGAAACATATCGAAACTTCAAGTGTCAACTTTGCACAACCGTGAAATGCATATAAACAACAGTAACTATTCGAGCCGCATGCGCGGGTGCTGAAGGTGAAAAAAAAGCCGCCCCGAAGGGCGGCTTTGCCGGTCGCGCTGGTTGATCAGAAGCGGTGGTTGTACTCCACCGTGAAGCGGGCCGAACGCGGCGCGGTGTAGCCGACGAACGCGCCCGGGGTGTTCCAGGTCGGGTTGCGGCTGCCGTCGTCGGTGTTGTACAGCTGGTCGACCTGCTGCACCGTCTGCTTGTTGAGCACGTTGAACACGTCCACCTTGAACGACAGGCCCTTGACCGCGGCCGGACGGTAGGTGAGCGACGCATCCAGGCGCACGTCCCACGGCAGGCGGCCGGCCGAGCCTTGCGGCGACGGCGGGTTTGCGCCGGACGGGCCGAAGCAGTAGTGGTAGGCCGCGCCGTAGTCCGGGAAGCCGTCGGTCTGCTTGTCGATCGGATAGGTACCCAGGCAGGTGATCGGCATGCCCGAGGCGGCCAGGAAGTTGCCGCCCAGGATCCACTCAGGCGTCACTTCCCAGTAGCCGTAGGCCTTGATCTGGTGCGTGCGGTCGTTCGGCAGCACGCCGTTGGCGTACTCCATGATCTCGTAGTGGTCCCAGGTCTGGGTCGCCGCCACGTCGGTCTGGGCCACCGCGGACAGGGTCTGGCCTTCGGTATTGCCCTTGCTGCGCGACCAGGTGTAGTTCACCTTGCCGTACCAGCCATTGCGCATCGGGTGCTCGAGGAACAGGTCGAGCGCGCTGTAGGTGCGCTCCGGCTTGCCGAAGCCCATCTCCTTGGCCGACAGCGACACCGGGGTCAGGTTCTTGCCGGTGCCGGAGAAGTCGACCAGGAAGTCGTTGGTCTGGCCCGGGTTGATCGAGGCGCACATGAAGCCCGCCCAGTTGTCCTCGTTCACGTTATGCGCGGCTGCCCAGGCGTCGAACGGACGCTGGTCGCACCAGTCGTCGATCGTGGTGCGCAGCTTGCGGTAGGTGACTTTGGCGCCGAAGTTCAGCTCCGGCGAGTACATGCGCTCGAAGCCGAGCGTGAACTCATCCTGGTAGGACGGCTTCAGGTTCTGCGCGGCCACCGTCTCGGGCAGCTTGGCCTGGCCAAACTCGTTGTCCGGCGACACCAGCGGAGTCAGCGCGGTGAGGCCGGTCGGCTGGCCGTCCGCGCCCACGCCCGTGTAGGTGTAGAAGGTGCGGGTGTAGGTCGAACGCGAGGCGCCGCGGATCGCGATGTGGGTCGGGATCTGGATCGAGTAACGGCCCAGCGAGCCGAACACCTTCAGGCTGGCGTCGCCGTAGGCATCCCAGACCGCCGACACGCGCGGGTTGATCTGGTTGTCCATTTTCAGGAACGCCTGGCGCTCGCCGTTCAGGTTCTTGTACTGCTCGATGCGCACGCCGCCGGTGACCAGGAGGTCCTTGGTCAGCTGCCAGCGGTCTTCCAGGTACTGCGCCGACTGGTTCGAGAACGCGGCCGTCACGTCTTCGAAGATCTGCTTGCGCACGTAGTAGCCGGCGGCGGCCAGCGGGCCCGAACCATTGTTGACCTTGGTCTTGTAGCCGGTCAGCGACTGCAGGTCGTTCGGGGTGTCGGTCTTGAAGTAGGTCCAGGTGAACCCGCCCGGCGTCAGGTCGCCCGCGCCATACGACGAGAGCTTGTTGTCGTCGATACCGGCGCGCAGCGTGTGGTCGCCCAGCTTCCACTCCAGGTCCACGCGGGTCGACTTGACCTTGTCGTACGAGTAGTCCGTGTTGATGCGCTGGCCGGCGAACGGCTGCGGGTTGTTGTAGGTCAGGCCGGGCGCCTTGGCGGCCTGGCTGTCGAAGGTGATGCCCGGCACCGTCGGGTTGTAGCCCATGCGGTCGTTGACGTGGTCGGTCTTGTTCTCGCCGTACAGCACCTGCAGGGTCAGGGCATCGGTCAGGTTGCCGGTGTAGCGCAGGATGTTGGTCTTGGCGCCGATGGTCGGGGTGATGTTGGCCACGCTTTCGTAATGGCCGCCCGAAACGACCTTGCCGGTGTGCGCGAAGGTGTTGTAGTTGAAGTCCGAGTAGCGCAGGTCCGACTCCGGCTTGTCGCCGATCGAGGTCCACTCCAGCCGATGGTTGTCGTTGATGTTCCAGTCAAACTTGGCCAGGTAGCGGGTGGTGGTGTTCTTGCGGTGCAGCCAGCCCGACGAGAGACTGCCATCGGTATCAGCTTCGTCCGAGGTGCGCGCCACACCGTCGCGCTTCTGGTTGGTGCGCTCGGCGGCGATGAACATGAACAGCTTGTCCTCGATGATCGGGCCGCCCACGTAGGCGCCGACGCGGTTCTGGCTGTCGCTGGTCAGGTCGTTCTTGGCATACAGGGTGCCGTCGGTGGGCTGGTCGTTGTGCGCGTAGTACACATTGCGCGCCTTCGAGCGCAGCCCGTTCGGCTCGATGCTGGCCTGGGCGCCGGCTTCCCAGTTGTTGGTGCCGGACTTGGTGGTGATGTTCATCACGCCACCGATCGAACGGCCGAACTCGGCGCCGAAGCCGCCGGTCAGCACCTGGGCCTGGGCGATCGCGCCGAACGGCAGCTCGGACGCGCCGAGCTGGGTCAGCGGGTTGGTGACCGGGAAGCCGTTGATGTAGTAGGCGTTCTCGGAAGCGCCGCCGCCGCCGAACGAGGCGCCGGCCGCATAGCGCGGGTCGGCGCGGGTGGTGTTCGGGGCGAGCTGGACGATTGCCGAGACGCTCTGCTGGATCGGCAGCTGGGCCAGTTCCTTGGCGGTGAAGGTGGCGCCGTTGTTGGCGCTCGATACGTCGATGCGGCTGCGGCGGGCGGTGATTTCGACCTTCGCCACGTTGCTGAACGAGGCATCCACGCCCTGGCCGATCAGCACGTCCACCTCGGTGGTGTTGACGACTTTGCCCTCGCGCATCAACTCGACCTTGTAGTGGCCCGGCGGCATGGCAGAGGCCTGGTAGCGGCCGCTGGCGTCAGGCGTCACGGTGCGGCGCAGGCCGGTTTCCGTGTTACTGAGCACGACCGTTGCACCGGCAGCGCCGTCGACACGACCGTAAACGTTACCCGAAGCGTTCGATTGCGCCATTGCGGGCTCCACCACCGCAACACTGAGCGCCGCAGCGCCAAAGGCAATCGACAAAGCATGTACCAACACGGTTTTTCTTAGCATTTGATTTCCTTTAGGTAATGCCCCGTGCCCAACATAGGCCCGGTTCAGCCGCTACCGGCCTGGCGCCCGGATTGCGTCCGGCGCCGCGTGTGTCCCTCACGACCGGTAACAAGTCGGCAATGTGAACATGCTAATAATCGCGAATCAAGTAACAATTTGTAGCTGCCGTCAAAAACAACAGATTGTAAAAATATAAATACATTGTGAGGAAGCTTTGTTTGACAATCTTGTGACATTGCATCACATTTGGCCCTTCCCCGGCCGGGTTCGACGGTGCGGCGGCCCAAATGAAAACCGCCCCTGGCGGGGCGGTGTGCGTGGCGCCGCGTTCGGCGCAGCGATGCCGTTTGGCGGCAGGCGCCGGGCCCTTATTTGCCGCCCTGGGGATCGGACATCATCTGCTGCTGGCGCTGGAACTCCTCTTTGTCCATGAATTTGCGCTCATCAGCCACTTTCACATTCTTGCGCGGGACAAAGGTGCCCAACGGGGTGTAGGTCTGTTCCTGGCTGGCCACCTGGCCGCCGTCGGTGCTCGCGCAGCCAGCCAGCGCGGCGACACCGACCGCGGCAAAAATCAGTTTCCTCAAGTTCTTCTCCTTCAGTTAATCGGATAATGCGAGCGACCAGCTTGGTAGCCTGCCGACCCACGAGTCTATCAGTCCGCGCTGCACAAATTGTATTGGATTGCAACCAATAGTCACCGCAGAAAGAAAAATGGCGGGCCGGCCGGTCACGAGAACCGGGCCGGCCCGCCATCGGGCCAACCGTGCACGGCGGCAGCTGCGCGCCGCCGTGCCCAGCCGTCGGTTAGAACGTGTAGTTCAGGCCGAGGCTGTAGAAGCGGCCGATTGCGCCAGCCTGGTGCAGCGATGCGTTATACGCAGTCTGCGCGCCAGCGTTGCCGTAGGTCGAAACGTCGATCGGCGGCTGACGGTCGAACAGGTTCAGGATCGAACCCTTCAGGGTCAGGTTCTTGCTGAGCTTGTACTGCACGTTCAGGTTGGTCGTGGTGAACGACGCAACGTGGCAGTAGTTGCCCGGCTGGACCAGGTTCTGGAAGAAGTTACGGCCACCAACGTCACCGGCGGTCGAGGCGCAGTCAGTACCGCCCACCGACGGATCCAGGCTCGAGAAGTCGCTCACGTAGTTCATCGTGCCGGTCACGTCCAGCGGGCCGCGGGTCCAACCCAGGGTGAACTGGGCGCGGTCTTTCGGGTTACCGGTGGCGCCACCGACGACCGACGGGCCATGGGTGCCGGCCAGCTGATAGGTCACGCCGTCAGCTGCTTCGGTGATGTAGCTGAACACGTGGTTGACCGACAGGCCGGCACGCAGGGTGCCCAGGTCGCCCATGTTCCAGCGGTAGCGCACGTCAGCCTCGATGCCGCTGGTCTTGGTGCCGCCCAGGTTGATGTACGGCGACTTCGCGTACAGGATCGGACCAGCTGCCGGCAGGCCAACGTGGCTGGTGCCGTCGCCGTTCGAGATGTCGACCGGGGTGATCGGGCCACGGGCGAAATCCGGGAAGAAGGTCGGATCGTTGCCGGCTGCGGTCACGATCTGGTTCTTCACCTTGATGTTGTAGTAGTCCAGCGACGCGTTCAGGTTCTTCAGCGGCTCGATGATGATGCCGAAGTTGTACGAGTCCGACTTCTCCGGTGCCAGGTTGCCGCCGGTGGTCTGCACGTAGGTCGGGTTGATCGCGCAAGCGCCGGTCACGACACTGCCGGCGTTGGTGTTCTTGCCGCCTTTGCAGTTGATCGGGTCGTTGATCACGTTAAACGTGAAGAACGAACCGGCATTGCCGGTCTCGGCCGGGTTCGGGGCGCGGAAGCCGCGCTCGTAGCTGCCGCGGAAGCCGATCATCTGCGACGGGGTGAACTTGAACTTGGCTGCCGGCGTGAACGAGTTGCCGTAGGTGTCGTAGTGGTCGTAGCGGCTCGAGAAGTCCAGTTCCAGGTTCTTGATCGGGGTAGCCTGCAGCTCGGCGAAGATCGCGCTGTTGGTTTCCTTGCCGATCACGAACGCGTCGGTGTTGCCGGTGCGGCCGATGCGCGACATCTCCGACGGCGGCGCGTTCTGCTCACGCTTGTGCCAGTGCACGCCCACTGCCAGGGCCAGCGGGCCGGCGCCCAGTTGCATCAGTTCGCGCGAGCCGACCACGTCCACGTAGTTCAGCTTCGATTCCATGTGGTTGGAGAAGCGCGGCGAGATCTTGTCGACCAGGGCCGGCGAGTTGCCGCCTGCCGGGTTCCAGCCGTTCGGATCGTTCGGGTTCGCGCCGTATGCGTTGATCGCGGCGTACAACGCGGAGCGGTCGAGGTAACCGCTGTAGTCGATGTCCAGCGCAACCTTGGTCAGGCCGGCGGCGGCGTTGATGTCCCAGCCGAAGGCGTTGCCGCGCAGGTCAGCCGCGAAGCGGGTGCTCTTCGAGGTGTTGTCGCGGGTGATGGTCGGATCCACGCCCGGGACATAGCCGTACATGCGGGCGGCCGCGCCCAGCTTGTTGAACGAAGCGGTGGCCGGGATCAGGGTGCTTGCCACGCGGCCGATGCCGCTGGTCAGCACGCCGTCCCAGTAGGTGGTGGTGCCGCCGAAGGTGGTCGGGTTGTAGGCCAGCGGGTTGGCGCCGCGGTTGTTGATGCTGTTACGCTGGAACATCGAAGCCTTCAGGCCCAGTTCCCAGTCGCCCGCCAGCTTCTTGGTGAAGCCGGCCATCACGTTGACGTTTTCGGTCGGCGGCGCGATGTACGAGAAGGTGTTGCGCACGGCGCAGCCACCGGCACGGTACTTGGCAAAGTCGCAGTCCGAAGTCAGGAACTGGTAGTTGGCCGGGTTGTCGACGTTGGCCACGCCGGCCGGGTTGGTGCCTGCCGGGTTGTACAGGAACGGAACGTTGGTCGCTGCCAGCTTGCCGTTCAGGCTGGTCGGCACGCCCAGGTTCAGGTTGTTACCGCCGCGCGAGCGCCAGTCCGCGTTGTCCCACTGGAACATTTCGCGGTCGGACATCTTGATCGCGCCCTGGCGGCGCCATTCGGCCGTCACGTAGGCGTTGTAGCCGTCTGCGTCCAGGTCGCCGAAGCCGGTGCTGAACGAAGCGCGGTGGGTCTTGCCGCCGCCGTGCTGGGTGTTGCCGGTCTCGGCGCCCAGGCGGGTGCCGGTCAGGTTTTTCTTCAGCTTGATGTTGACCACGCCGGCGATGGCGTCCGAACCGTACAGCGACGATGCGCCGCTCTTCAGGATTTCGATCGATTCAATCGCGTCGAACGGGATCGAGGAGACGTCCACGAAGGAACGCTGCGAGTCGTCCGACAGCGGATACGAGGCCATGCGGTGGCCGTCGATCAGCACCAGGGTTGCGCCGACGGTCAGGCCGCGCAGCGACACGCCGGTGGCGCCGTTCGCGAACGCGCCAGCGAAGCCGGTGCCCAGGGTGCCGGCGCCGTTGGCGGCCAGGTCGGTCAGCAGCTCGGCGACCGAGGTCTTGCCGCTCTTCTGGATGTCGGCGGCGGTCAGCACTTGCACCGGGGCCGTGGTCTCGGTGTCGGTACGGCTGATCAGGGAGCCGGTCACGACCACGCGCTGGATGTTTTGGCCATCTTGCTGTGCGAACGCAGGGGTCGCAAACAGCGCGCCGCTGGCGATCACGGACGCGATCGCGAAGGGCATCGACTTCATTTTCAACATGATTTACATCTCCTTGGCATTTGCTTGGGATTGCTGTTTTTTCTCTTCCTGCCGGTTGCCCGACCATTCCGGTGCCGGCTCGGTACGGATCTGTATGTCCATACGTGAGGGCTGAATGGGAACACAATCAATTGCTTAATGTCAATCGAACAATTAATGGACGATTAAAAACCAACACTTTTGAGTAAAGACTGCACGCAAAAACATGGATTATCGAAACATACATACCTCTCGCGCTTTCCCGGTTTTGGCGGGCGAAGGTTTTTCCGCTGCATCTGCGCCGCAGGTAAAATAGCGGATTGCCCCAGGAACCGAACATGCTGCGAATCACTGAACTGAAGCTTCCCCTCGACCACGCCGACGACGCCCTGCCGCGCGCGATTGCAGAGCGGCTCGGCATCGGCCAGCAAGCGCTGCGCCACTACAACGTGCACAAGCGCGCCTACGACGCGCGCCGCAAATCGGCCATCGTGCTGATCTACACGATCGATGCCGAGGTGGCCGACGAACAGGAGGTGCTGCAACGTCACCACGGCGACCCGCACATCGGCGTCACGCCGGACATGGGCTACCACTTCGTGGCCAACGCCAGCATGCTGCCGCCGGGCAGCGAACGCCCTGTGGTGATCGGCATGGGCCCGTGCGGCCTGTTCGCGGCGCTGATCCTGGCCCAGATGGGCATGCGCCCGATCGTGCTCGAGCGTGGCAAGATCGTGCGCGAGCGCACCGTCGACACCTTCGGTTTCTGGCGCCAGCGCAAGCTCAACACCGAATCGAACGTGCAGTTCGGCGAAGGCGGCGCCGGCACCTTCTCGGACGGCAAGCTGTACACCCAGATCAAGGATCCCAAGCACTACGGGCGCAAGGTGCTGACCGAGTTCGTCGAGGCCGGGGCGCCGGAGGAAATCCTGTACGTCTCCAAGCCGCACATCGGCACCTTCCGCCTGGTGAAAATGGTCGAGCACCTGCGCCAGAAGATCATCGACCTTGGCGGCGAGATCCGCTTCGAAACGCGCGTGACCGACATCCTGGTCGAAGGCGAAGGCGCGGCGCGCCAACTGCGCGGGGTGGTGCTGGCCAATGGCGAAACCATCCCCACGCGCCACCTGGTCGCGGCGGTGGGCCACAGCGCGCGCGACACCTTCCAGATGCTGTACGAGCGCGGCGTGTACGTCGAGGCCAAGCCGTTCTCGATCGGTTTCCGGGTCGAACACCCGCAGTCGCTGATCGACGTGTGCCGCTTCGGTCCGAACGCGGGCAACGAGATCCTCGGCGCGGCCGACTACAAGATCGTGCACCACGCCTCCAATGGGCGCTCGGTGTACAGCTTCTGCATGTGCCCGGGCGGCACGGTGGTGGCAGCGTCGTCGGAGGAAGGACGCGTGGTCACCAACGGCATGAGCCAGTACTCCCGTAATGAGCGCAACGCCAACAGCGCGATCGTGGTCGGCATCACGCCGGCCGACTATCCTGGCCACCCGCTGGCAGGCATCGCGTTCCAGCGCGAGCTGGAGTCGCGCGCCTTTGTGCTGGGCGGCGGCAATTACGACGCACCGGGCCAGCTGATGGGCGATTTCGTGGCCGGCCGTGCGTCGACAGAGTTCGGCTCGGTGATCCCGTCGTTCAAGCCGGCGGTGCACCTGACCGACCTGTCCACCGCCCTGCCCGAGTATGCGATCACCGCCATGCGCGAGGCCTTCGTCGCCTTCGACAAGCAGATCAAGGGCTACTACAAGCAAGACGCGGTGCTCACCGGCGTGGAGACGCGCACCTCGTCGCCGATCCGCATCAAGCGCGACGACGACACCCTGCAAAGCCTGAACACGCACGGCCTGTTCCCGGCCGGCGAGGGCGCGGGCTACGCGGGCGGCATCATGTCGGCCGCCATCGACGGCATCCGCGTGGCCGAAGCGGTGGCCCGCTCGATGGTCGCGTAAGGCGTGGCCAGCACCACCGGCAATCCCTTCGTGCCCGCGCTGGCGGTGGCTGCGGCCATGGTGTCGCAGTACGCCGGCGCGGCCTTCGCCAAGCACCTGTTCCCGCTGGTGGGCAGCGAAGGCGTGGTGGCGCTGCGCGTGGGCCTGTCCGCGCTGATCCTGCTGGGCTGGTTGCGGCCGTGGCGCGGCCTGCCCACGCGCGCCGAGCTGCCCACGCTGCTGCTGTACGGCGTCACGCTCGGCTGCATGAATCTGCTGATCTACCGCGCGTTCGCGCTGATCCCGATCGGGATCGCAGTGGCGATCGAGGTGACCGGGCCACTGGCGCTGGTGCTGCTGTCCTCGCGCCGCCCGCGCGATTTCAGCTGGCTTGCCTGCGCCGCGTTCGGCCTGTGGCTGCTGCTGCCGCTGCATGCCGGCGCCGCCGACCTGGACCCCAAAGGCATCGCGTATGCGTTCGGCGCGGCGGCGTGCTGGGCGCTGTACATCGTTTTCGGCAAGCGCGCATCGTCCGTGCAGGGCGGCGGCGTGGTGGCCTGGGGCATGCTGGCGGCCAGCCTGTTCATCGTGCCGGTGGGGGCCTTCTACGCCGGCAGCAGCCTGCTCGCACCAAACGTGCTGGTGGGCGGCCTGGCCGTCGCGGTGCTGTCCTCGGCCCTGCCCTACACGCTGGAGATGATCGCGCTGCGGCGCCTGCCGCGCCGCGTGTTCGGCATCATGGTCAGCTCGTCGCCGGCGGTCAGCGCACTGGCCGGTTTCGCGGTGCTGGGCGAGCGCCTGGGCGCCATCCAGTGGCTCGCGATCGCGCTGGTGATGCTGGCCTCGGGCGCCAGCGCCTGGACCGGAACGCGCGACGCCTGAGTGTGGACAGCAACCGGGCCGGTGCGTAGACTAGTCCGGTTGCCAACCCGCCCACGAAAGCCCTGCCGATGCGCCGCCTTGCCCTGCCCCTGCTCGCCCTCGCCTGCTCGCCGCTGTTTGCCGCCGACTACGTGCTGCCCGCCACGCCCTCCACCGTGGCGTGGGGCTACTACTCGGGCCTGGCCAAGCCGGCGCTGACCGTGCATTCCGGCGACACGGTGCGCATGCAAACCCTGTCCACCTGCGGCTCGCCCGAGCGCATGATCGAGCGCGGCGTAAAGCCCGAGCAGATCCCGCCCTACACCGCCGCGATCTACGAGGAGGTGACGGACAAGGGGCCGGGCGGCCACATCCTGACCGGGCCGGTGGCGATCGCCGAAGCCGAGCCGGGCGACGTGCTGGAAGTGCAGATCCTGAAGGTGGACCTGGACGCGGACTTCGCGTGCAACGCCTTCGGGCTGGGCAAGGGCTTCCTGCCGATGGACTACCCGTACAGCGGGTCGAAGATCATTCCCCTGGATCGCAAGAACATGATCGGCCACTTCGGCCCCGGCATCGAGATCCCGCTCAGGCCCTTCTTCGGCAGCATGGGCGTGGCCCCTGCCGGCGGCAAGATCGACAGCGCGCCGCCGTTCGCGCACGCCGGCAACCTGGACAACAAGGAGCTGGTGGCCGGCACCACGCTGTACATTCCGGTTGCGGTGAAGGGCGCGCTGTTCGAGGCCGGCGACGGCCACGCGGCGCAGGGCAACGGCGAGGTGGACATCACGGCGCTGGAGACCTACCTGTCCGGCACCTTCCGCTTCGTGGTGCACAAGAACCGCCACCTGGTGTGGCCGCGCGCCGAAACGCCGACCCACTACATCTCGATGGGCTTTTCCAAGGACCTGAAGGAAGCGACCGAGCTCGCGCTGCGCGACATGATCAAGTTCCTGATGGAGGAAAAGCACCTGTCGCGCGACGACGCCTACATGCTGTCCAGCGCGGCGGTGGACATGGAGATCACGCAGCTGGTGGACGGCAATGTGGGTGTGCACGCGATGTGCCCGAAGAGGATCTTCGCTTCCCCACACCGCTGAACGATCCGTCGGGTGGGCGGGGTGAAGCTGGCCAGTGGCCAGCTGAACACCCACGCGTTCAACCAGTGCAGGCGTGAGCTGAACGCGTGGGCAGGAGACCTGCCCACCCTACAGCCAGCCGGATTTCTTGAAGCGGTAGTAGAGGTAGCCGCACACCACCACCATGATCGCCACCGCGACCGGGTAGCCGTAGTGCCAGTGCAGCTCGGGCATGAATTCGAAGTTCATGCCCCACAGGCCGGCGAACGCGGTGAACACGGCAAAGATGGCCGCCCATGACGCCAGCCGCTTGGTCACCTCGCCCTCGCTGATCGTCACCAGCGACAGGTTCACCTGGATCGCGGTGCTGATCGTGTCGCGGATGGTATCCAGGCGCCCGTTGATGCGAAACAGGTGGTCCTGCACGTCGCGGAAGTAGTCCTGCACCTTGGTGGCCAGCGTGGGCACGCGCCCGCCGTGCAGGCGCCCGACCGCCTCCAGCAGCGGCGTGACGGCGTGGCGCAGCGTGAGCGACTTGCGCTTCAGGTCATACAGCTGCTCCACGTTCTCGCGCTGCGCGCGGCCGCGGAAGATGCGCTCCTCGATATGGTCCAGCTCCTCCTCCAGCGCCTCGATGACCGGGAAGTAGCGGTCCACCACCGCGTCCATCAGTGCATATAGGACGAAGCCGGAGCCTTTTTTCAGCAGGTGCGGCTCGCGCTCGGCGCGCGCGCGCACGCCCAGAAAGCCCTGCAGCGAGTCGCGCCGCACCGACAGCACATAGTTGGGGCCGGCGAAGACCGCGACCTCGCCCAGCGCCAGTTCGCCGTCCTTCAGTTCGACCGTGTGCATCACCGCGAACACCGACTCGCCATATTCCTCGATCTTGGGACGCTGGTGGCCGCGCATCGCGTCTTCCACGGCCAGTTCGTGCAGGCCAAACTCCTCCTGCATCTTGGCCATCTCGGCCTCGTCGGCGTCGCGCAGCGCCACCCAGACGAAGCAGCCGGGCTTGGCGAGATAGTCGCTGATGTCCTCGACCGGGATGTCGGAGAGCTTTTTACCTTCCTGGTAGGCGACGCAGTTAATCAGCATGAGGACGAAGGGCAGACACGGATAAACGGAGCTTACACCATCCGTGAGATCAAACGTCGTGCTCCAGCGCACCCACTCGCGGGAAAAAGCACCCGCAACCCAAGCACCGTCATCCCGGCGAAGGCCGGGATGACATGCTGAGGTTGCGGGCGGGCCGTTACAAATGCACCGGCTCGCGTAATTCCAACCCCAGGGCGAATCAGCCGTCGTCGCGCGCGCCGTCGATGCCGAGCTCTGCGATCTTGCGCGTGATGGTGTTGCGCCCGATGCCCAGCCGCTGCGCCGCGTCGTTCTTGCGCCCGTGCGTGAACTTGAGCGCGGCCTTGATCAGCGCCGACTCGAACTGCCGCCCCAGCACGTCCATGATCTCGTGGTTGCCGGCACTGAGCATGCTGGCCGCCTGCAGCTCCAGCAGCCCGGTCCAGCCGTCGGGCGCCGGCGGCACCGTCATGGGCACGCCCGCGACCTCCCCTTGCGCGGGCGCCGGCAGCGCGCTCACGGCAGGCAGCCCCGCCGTCTCGGTGGCCAGGTCGCGCGGCAGGTCCTTGACTTCGACCATCTGGCCCGGCGCCATCACCGTGATCCAGTTGCACAGGTTTTCGAGCTGGCGCACATTGCCGGGCAGTTCCAGCGTGGCCAGGTAGTTCACCGCTTCATCCGACAAGCGCTTGGGTTCCACCCCAAGCTGGTGCGCGCTTTGCACCAAAAAGTGGCGCGCCAGCAGCGGAATGTCCTCGCGCCGCTCGCGCAGCGGCGGCAGGCGCAGGCGGATCACGTTCAGGCGGTGGTACAAGTCCTCGCGAAACAGCCCGTCGCGCACGCGCTGTTCCAGGTTCTGGTGGGTGGCCGCGATCACGCGCACGTTGGCCTTGACCGGCTGGTGGCCGCCCACTCGGTAGAAGTGGCCGTCCGAGAGCACGCGCAGCAGGCGCGTCTGCAGGTCGAACGGCATGTCGCCGATCTCGTCGAGGAACAGCGTGCCGCCCTCGGCCTGCTCGAAGCGGCCGCGCCGCATCGCTTGCGCGCCCGTGAACGCGCCGCGCTCGTGGCCGAACAGCTCCGATTCGAGCAGGTCCTTGGGGATGGCGGCGGTGTTAATCGCCACGAACGGCTCGCTTGCGCGCGGGCTGTGCTTGTGCAGCGCGCGCGCCACCAGCTCCTTGCCGCTGCCCGATTCGCCGGTGATCAGGACCGTCACGTTCGACTGCGACAGCCGGCCGATGGCGCGAAACACCTCCTGCATCGCCGGCGCGTGGCCAAGGATCTCGGGCGTCTCGGCCGGCATGTTCTCGACGCTGGCCTCCTCGCGCAGGCTCTCCTCGAGCGCACGCCGGATCAGGGCCACCGCCTTGTCGATGTCGAACGGCTTGGCCAGGTAATCGAAGGCGCCGCCCTGGAACGAGGCGACTGCCGAATCGAGGTCCGAGAATGCCGTGATCACGATGACCGGCAGGCCCGGGTGCTTGTCCTTGACCGCCTGCAGCAGGTCGAGCCCGGATTCGCCGGGCATGCGAATGTCCGACACCAGCACCTGCGGCGTCTCGCGCTCGAACGCGGCCAGTGCCTCGCGCGCGCTGGCGAAACTCTTCGTGTCCAGCCCATCGCGCGCCAGCGCCTTTTCCAGCACCCAGCGGATCGATGCGTCGTCGTCGACAATCCAGATTGGTTTCATGTGTTTCGTGTTCCCGCGCTTGTGTGGTTCGACATTGGACAGGGACACCGGCGCGCCGCGCTTATGGCAGCGGCAGCAGAATGCGGAAATCCGTCAGTCCAGGCCGGCTTTCGCACTCGATCACGCCCATGTGCTGCTGCACGAAGGTCTGTGCCAGTGTCAGCCCCAGTCCACTGCCGCCCGACCTGCCCGACACGAGCGGGTAGAACATGCGGTCGCGGATTTCGGGTGCGATGCCCGGTCCATTGTCGATGATATGCAAGTCTAATGCCAGCCCGTAGCGAACCTTGGCCAGCGTGACCTGGCGCGCCACGCGGGTGCGCAGGATGATCTCGGCGTCGCCGGCCGCAATGCGCGGCGCGAGCGCCTGGGCGGCGTTGTGCGCGATGTTGAGCACGGTCTGGATCAGCTGCTCGCGGTCGCCGCGGAACTCGGGGATCGAGGTGTCGTAGTCGCGCTTGATGGTCAGCCCGGTGGGGAACTCGGCCTGGATCAGGCTCCTGACGCGCTCGCACACTTCGTGGATGTTGACGTCGCCCACGATGTGCGGGCGGCGGTGCGGCGCCAGCAGGCGGTCCACCAGCACTTGCAGGCGGTCGGCCTCCTTGATGATCACCTGCGTGTATTCGGACAGCTCGGCCGCGTGGGCCGGCGGCAGCTCCAGCTCGAGCAGCTGGGCCGCGCCGCGGATGCCGCCGAGCGGGTTCTTGATCTCGTGCGCCAGGTTGCGGATCAGCTCCTTGTTGGCCTGGCTCTGGTCGAGCATGCGCTCCTCGCGGTCGAGCTTCTTCTGCTGCACGTTCTCGCGCAGCTCGATGACCACCTCGTTCTCGCCCGCGCTCGAGACGATCGTGTGCACGTGCAGCGGCTCGCGTCCGGTGCGCTCGAGCGTGAGGTCCTGGCGGCGGTCGGACCAGCGGTGCGCAAGCGCCTCGCGGCACAGGTCGGCCAGCTCGGCGCCGTTGGTGAACAGTGTGAGCAGGGTCGAGCGCGTGAGCTGCTTCTGGGAGGTTTCGATCAGGTTTTCGGCAGCCGGGTTCGCGTAGCGCACCGCGCCTTCGCCGTCCACCAGCAGCACGGCGGAGGCCAGCAGTTCGAGGCCATTGAAGCGGCCGGGGGCCGGGTCGGGTGCGCTCATTGGATGATCATTTGATGTTGGCGATCTCGCGCTTCAAGGCTTCGACGTTGCGCTCGGAACGCGCGATATCGTCGCGCATCTGGGCCACGCGCTCCTGGTACTTGGCGTAGTTCTTCTCGTTGCCCTGGCGCTCGGGCTCGCCATTGTTGAAGTCGCGCTTGAGGTCGGCCAGCTTCTTCTCCTCGTTGCGCAGTTCCTCGTTGAGGATGCCGCGGCGATCGTCGTCGCGTGCCTTTTGTTCGTAGCTGCTCACGCGCGGGAAGCTGGCCGGGCTGCTGGCCGCGGGCGGCGTTGCCGCCGGGCGGCCGTTGCCGGCCTGGCGCGCGGGCGCCTGGCGCAGCGGCGGCGCGGAGATGAAGCCCGGCAGGTCGAGCGGCTTGCAGCCGCGCTTGGCCGTGTCGGTGAACTCGATGCGGCCGCGCTCGTCGACGCACTTGTACACCGTCGACTGGGCCTGCGCCGGAACGAGCGCGAACAGCCCGGCCGCCAGCAGCGGCGCGGCGCCAGGCAGGCGGCGCATCAGTGTTGTCATTCCCATCTGTCAAGCGGCACGGCGAACCCGTGCATGAATTCGAACCAGCCCGAATATACCGCATCCACGAAAAAAAACGGGGAAAGCCTGCCGGCCCTCCCCGTTTTTTCGCACATGCGCGTGGCGATTACGACGAGTAGTACATGTCGAATTCAACCGGGTGCGTGGTCATGCGCATGCGTTGCACTTCCTGCATCTTGAGCTCGATGTAAGCGTCGATCATCGAGTCGGTGAACACGCCGCCGCGGGTCAGGAACTCGCGGTCCGCGTTCAGTGCAGCCAGCGCTTCTTCCAGCGATGCGCACACGGTCGGGATCTTTGCATCTTCTTCCGGCGGCAGGTGGTACAGGTCCTTCGATGCCGCCTCGCCCGGGTGGATCTTGTTCTGGATGCCGTCCAGGCCAGCCATCAGCAGCGCGGCGAAGCACAGGTAGACGTTGGCCAGCGGGTCCGGGAAGCGCACTTCGACGCGGCGGCCCTTCGGGTTGGCCACGTGCGGGATGCGGATCGAGGCCGAGCGGTTGCGGGCCGAGTAGGCCAGCTTGACCGGCGCTTCGTAGCCCGGCACCAGGCGCTTGTACGAGTTGGTGCCCGGGTTGGTGATCGCGTTCAGGGCCTTGGCGTGCTTGATGATGCCGCCGATGTAGTACAGCGCGGTCTCGGACAGGCCGGCATAGCCGTCGCCCGCGAACAGGTTCTTGCCGTCCTTCCAGATCGACTGGTGCACGTGCATGCCCGAGCCGTTGTCGCCCACGATAGGCTTGGGCATGAAGGTGGCGGTCTTGCCGTAGCTGTGGGCCACGTTCCAGATCACGTACTTCATGGTCTGGGTCCAGTCGGCGCGCTCGACCAGGGTCGAGAACTTGGTGCCCAGTTCGTTCTGGCCGGCGCCGGCCACTTCGTGGTGGTGCACTTCGACCGGGATGCCCATCGATTCGATGATCAGGCTCATTTCCGAGCGCATGTCCTGGAAGCTGTCGACCGGCGGGACCGGGAAGTAGCCGCCCTTGACGGTCGGACGGTGGCCGCTGTTGCCGCCTTCGATTTCCTTGTCGGTGGCCCACGACGACTCTTCCGAATCGATCTTGACGAAGCAGCCCGACATGTCGATCTTCCAGCGCACCGAGTCAAAGATGAAGAACTCGGGTTCCGGGCCGAAGTAGGCGGTGTCGCCCACGCCCGACGACTTCAGGTAGGCTTCGGCGCGCTTGGCGATCGAGCGCGGGTCGCGGTCGTAGCCCTTGCCGTCCGACGGTTCGATCACGTCGCACTGCATGAAGAGGGTGGTCTCTTCCATGAACGGGTCGATGTTGGCGGTGGACGGGTCCGGCATCAGCAGCATGTCCGATGCTTCGATACCCTTCCAGCCGGCGATCGACGAGCCGTCGAAGGCGTGGCCGGACTCGAACTTGTCCAGGTCGAAGTGAGACACGGGAACGGTCACGTGTTGCTCTTTGCCGCGGGTGTCCGCGAAACGGAAATCCACGAACTTGACTTCGTGCTCCTTAACCATGTCCATTACGTCTGCGGCGGTCTTTGCCATTCGTATCTCCTAAGTGAAAACGGGTGTCAGCCTGAGGCGGGGTCCAACGGGCGACTGTTGACTGCCTGAACTAAAGCAGGTTCCGTGCCAGCCATCGCGCATGAATAAATGCGCAATCTGTCTTTGGAAACCGTGCAGTTTACCCATAAAATCTTTGCGTCACCTTACAAAATGAAGCGTGCGCCATGGCGGTGCATGCACTGAATTGGTGCAATTTATTGACGCAGCACCAAAATGGTGCGCCGTGCACTGCCGCGCAGCATCCACTCAGGGAACCGACATGAGCACTATCGAACACATCCTGGAAGAGGCCCGCACCCGCGCCCCGGGCCAGCCGTATGCGGGCGCCGTCACGCCGCAAGAGGCGTATGCGCTGCTGCAGGCCGACCCCAAAGTCAAGCTGGTGGACGTGCGCACCAATGCCGAGCGCGACTGGGTGGGCCGCCCGGCCGTGCCCGAGGCGCAGCACGCCGCGGTGCAGTGGAACCTGTACCCGGGCGGCGTGCCCAACCCCGAGTTCGCGCAGCAGCTGGCGCAGGTGGCCCGGCACGACGACGTGCTGCTGTTCCTGTGCCGCTCGGGCGTGCGCTCGCGCCACGCGGCGCGTGTGGCCACCGAGATCGGCTACCCGAACGCGTTCGACATCCTCGAAGGTTTCGAGGGCGACCGCGACGCCGACGGCCATCGCAAGACCGTCGGCGGCTGGTGCAAGCACGGGCTGCCCTGGATCGGCGCCTGAGCTGCGCGCCAGGGCGCGGCGCAGGCGCCCTGCCCGCGCTTACGGCGTCGGCATCACCAGCACCTGCAGGCCGGACGGCGTGCCCGGTGCGTGGTACACGCGCTGGGTCGCCTTCTTGAAGTCTTCCGGTTTCGCCTGCGGGATCGAGGTGAAGGTCTGCGGGTTCAGGTCGATCAGCGGGAACCACGAGCTCTGCACCTGCACCATGATGCGGTGGCCGCGGCGGAAGGAGTGGTTCACGTTGCCCATGTCGTAATTGATCTCCTCCACTTTACCCGGGGTGAACGGCTCGGGCTTCTCGAAACTGTGGCGGAATTTGCCGCGCAGCGGATTGCCGCGCACGAGCATCTGGTAGCCGGCCATCGTCGTTGACGGCGGCGGCACGTCGCCGCGGCGGCCGTGCTGCTCGCCCGAGCCCGGGTACTCCTGCGGGTACACGTCGATCAGCTTGACCACCCAGTCCGAATCGGTGCCGGTGGTCGAGACGAACAGCTGCGGCCTGACCGGGCCGGCGATGGTCAGGTCCTCTTCCAGCACCTCGCTCTGGTACACCAGCACGTCAGGGCGATGCGCGGCGAAGCGCTGGTCCGACACCGGATACTCCTGCGGCACGTCGGTGGTGGCATAGCCGATGTAAGGAACCGGTTTCCTCGGGTCGGACACGTACTCGTCGTACGCGCTGCCGGCCGCCGGCTGCTGCCAGCTGAGCTTGCCGTCGGCGCCGAAGTACAGCGTACGCGGCTTGGCCTGCACCGGCGGCCAGGCGCTGTAGCGGCGCCAGATGTTCGAGCCGGTTTCAAACGCGGTCACTTCGGCGATCGGCCGCGCCGGCTTGGCGCCCTTGAGGTGCTCCTCGAAGAACGGGAACTGGATCTCCTTGCGGAAGTACTCGGAGGTCTTGCTGTCGAACTGCACGTGGCCCAGGCTCTTGCCTTCGCCGCGCGCCCAGCCGCCGTGCACCCACGGACCGATCACCAGGCCGCTGAAGGTGGCCGGGTTGTACTTCTTGACCGCGTGGTAGATGCTGAACGGGCCGGTGGGGTCTTCGGCGTCGAACCAGCCGCCAACCGACAGCACGGCGGCCTTCACGTTCTTCATGTGCGGGGCGATGGCGCGGATCTTCCAGAACTCGTCGTAGGTGTCGTGCTCGATAGTCGGCACCAGCAGCGCGCGCTGCTTGTCGGTCATGGTGGACAGGATGTTCGGCAGCGTCAGGTGCTGCAGGAAGAAGTCGTAGCCATCGGCCTGGCCGTAGTCGAAGCCTTCCCACTTCTTCGGCAGCGCGGTCGGGTTTTGCGCGGACGTGAACGCGGCGTAAAAGCCGAAGTTCGCGGCCAGCATGAAGGCGCCGCCATGATAGGAGTCGTCGCCCATGTACAGGTCGGCGATCGGCGCCTGCGGCGAGGCCGCCTTGATCGCCGGGTGCGAGTCGATGATGCTGGCGGCCGTGTAGAAGCCGGGATAGCTGATGCCGTAGATGCCGGCCTTGCCGTTGTTGTTGGGGATGTGCTTGAGCAGCCAGTCGACGGTGTCGTGCATGTCCTGGCTTTCGGTGCCCTCGCCGGCCGCCAGTTTGGCATTGACGTGCGGCGTCATCTCCTGCCACTTCCCTTCCGACATATAGCGGCCGCGCACGTCCTGCTTGACGAAGATGTAGCCCGCATCCTCGAACTCCTTCGACGGGCCGATCGCTTCCGGTACCCAGTCCTCGCCGTAATGCAGCTCGCCTTCGGCCTGCACACCCGCGCTGTACGGGGTGCGGTTGATCAGGAACGGGTACGGGCGCGAGGAATCCTTGGGTACGTACACGGTCGTGAACAGGCGCACGCCGTCGCGCATCGGGATGCGGAATTCGTACTTGGTGTAGGTCTCGCGCAGGCTGCGCTTGGCGGCGGGGGCATCGGCGTGGACGGCATCGACGGCGGCCGCATGGGCGACGCCAAACGCCAGCGCAAGGCTCAGGGCAAGGACGGAAGGCAGGCGGGGCATGATTTCCTTTGATTAATAAAAAGAAAGCCGCCAGTGTAAATCCAATCACCGGAAGTCGTCGGATTTTTACAATCGGGCAGGTACCCGCTGTCAGTACGATCTCCCCACTACCCCGTCGTCCCGGCGCAAGCCGGGACCCATGCTGAGTTCCCGAAGTCGCGAGCTGTGCATGGTCCCCGGCTTTCGCCGGGGCGACGGTTCGACACGCATTGCTTACAACAGGAGATCGACCATGTACGACGTAGTGATCGTCGGCGCGCGCTGCGCCGGCGCCGCCCTCGCGCTGCTGCTCGCGCGCCGCGGCATGACCGTCGCGGTACTGGACCGCGACGAATTCCCCAGCGATACCTTGTCCGGCCATTACCTGCACCAGTGCGCGGTCGCGCGCCTGGCAGGCTGGGGCCTGCGCGACGGCCTGGCCGCGCTGGGCGCGCCCGCCCTGCAGGGCATGCTGCTGGACCTGGACGGCGTGGTGCTGGAGGGCGAGCCACTGGCCGTGGACGGCGAGCGCTTTGCGTTCTGCCCGCGCCGCCACCTGTTCGACAGCTGGCTGCTCGAGCAGGCGCGCGCGGCGGGCGCACATGTGCACACGGGCGTGCGGGTGGACGGCCTGCTGTGCGACGCCGAGCGCGTGCGGGGCGTCGTCGGGCGCTCGCGCACCGGCGAGCGGCTCGAATGGAACGCGCGCCTGGTAGTGGGCGCCGACGGCATGCAGTCCACCGTGGCGCGCCTGGCCGGTGCCCGCATGCTCGAAGAACGGCCCAGCTACGCCTGCAATTACTACAGCTACTGGGATGGCCTGGAGCTGGGCAGGGCCGAGCTGTACGTGCGCGGCGACGGTGTACGCCGCTTTGCGGTGGCAGCGCCCACCAACGACGGGGCCACCATCATCAACGTGGCCTGGCCGCAGGAGGAACACGAGCGCCTGCGCGGCGACATCGAAGGCGCCTACCTGGCCACGCTGCGCGCCCTGCCCGGCCTGTGGGAAAAACTCGATGGCGCCACTCGCGAACCGCGCCTGCAGGGGCTGGTGAAGAATCCGAACTTCATCCGCCAGTCGGCGGGGCCGGGCTGGGCCCTCATCGGCGACGCGGGCTGCCACAAGGACCCGGTCACGGCGCAAGGCATGGCCGACGCGCTGCGCGACGCCGAGATGCTGGCCGATGCGATCTCGCTCACCAGCGGCGCCAACCTCGACACCGCTGCCAGCACCTACGAGGCCGCGCGCAACCGCACCATCGCGCCGATGTTCGACTACACCTGCACGCTGGCCCAGCTCACCAGCCCACCGCCCGAGATGCGGGCGCTGGCGCAGGCCATGCAAAGCCAGCCACGGGCGCTGGCGCGCTTTTTCGGCGTGATGGCCGGTTCCGTGACCGTGCCGGAGTTCTTCGACCCTGCCAACCTGGGCGCGATCATGCAGGGCGCGCCCGAATGCGTGCCATGACGCTCGTTTGCACAGGCCGGCGCAGGACGTCTACAATTGGTCACACAAGGGGGAAACCATGCGTGTGAGGCGTTACCTGCCGGGCGTCGCGCTCGACGACGCGGTCGAGGCATACACCCTGCTCGAAATGGACAAGGGCACGGCAGCGCAGCCCTTGCGCATGCTGCCGCCCCTGTCGATCTCGCTGTGCCTGCACTACGGCGGCCGCGTGCTGGCCGGCTACCGCAGCCAGACCGACGCGGTCGGCAGCGCGCTCACCGGCATGCACACCGCGCCGCGCACCTATGGCACCGACGGCCAGGTCGGCATCGTGCTGGTCACCTTTCGCGCGGGGGCCGTCGGCCAGTTCTTCCGGCTCGGCGCGCACGAGCTCCTGCACCTGAACGTGGAACTGTCGGACCTGCTGCCGCCGGGCGAACAGGAACGCATCGAAGAGGCGCTGTCGCGCGCGCGCGAAGACGGCGCGAAGGTGGCCGCGGTGGAGCGCTTCCTCACGCGCCTGCGCACCGAGCAGGCGGCCGACCTGCTCGCGCGGCGCGCTGCCGCCGTCATCGAACGGCATGGCGGCGAGGTGTCGATCGCGCGGCTGGCCGCGGCACACCACGTGAGCGAACGCCAGCTCGAACGGCGCTTTACGCGCGCGGTCGGCATCTCGCCAAAAAAATTTGCGCGGCTTGCGCGCTTTCACCGCATGTTGGGAAAAATCGGCCAGGCCAGCTCGGTTGCCGACCTGGCGGCGGCCTGCGGCTACTACGACCAGAGCCACCTGATCAAGGAGTGCCGCGAATTCTCGGGCGGCTTTTCCGAGCTGCTGCCGCAGGGCGAGCTCACCAGCCTTGTGTTCGCCGGCCGCGCTGCCGGCTAGGCCAGCGCCGCCCTCACCCGCTGCCGCACGAAGTTGATGTGGCTGCGCAGCTCATAAAGCGCATCGGCGAAGGCCAGCGGGATGCTGGTCTGGTTGACGCGCCGCTCGATATCGTCGAGTCGGCGCATCAGGTCGGGCAGCGCCTCGGGGCGTTTGTCCGCCTGCGCCGCCTCCAGCGCCTGCTCGACCGCGCGCAGCTGCCCGTACCAGCGGTACACCCGCGAACGGATGCGCCACACGTACAGCGGCGGCACCACCTTCGACAGCGGGATCAAAAGCGCCAGCAGCGGCACGATCACCACCCACATCCGTTCGAACAGATTGGCCAGCCAGAAGCGCATGTAACGCTGCAGCAGCGGCGGGCCGTCGCGGTAGAAGCGCGCCGCCTCGTGCGCGACCGGGATCTCGGTATAGCGCGGGGTCGGGAACTGGCCCTGCTGCTGGAACCAGCCGGCGCCGCCGTGGATCTCGGTGGCGGCCTGCACGAACAGATCGATCAGCGCCGGATGCAGGCCCTCGCGCGCGACCAGGGTGGCGGTGGGCGCGATCAGCTGGTAGTCCTTGGACGGGATGTCGCGCCCGAGGTCCACGATCCCGCGCGGCAGCACCACGTGAGTGAGGAACGGCAGGCGCCGCGTGTAGGCCTCGGCCTGGGTAAAGTCGAACAGCTTGATGCCGGGCGTTTGCAGCAGCATCTGGATCAGCGGCGCTTCGGGCGCGGAGCTGAACACGAGGCCGTCGATGCGGCCCGCCAGCAGCTCCACGGTGGCGGGCGTGTTTTCCAGCGCGCCAAGGCGCAGCTCGCCCGGCTCGACGCCGTTCACGGAAAGGATCTGGCGGAACAGGTTGGGCACGCCCGTGCCCTCGGGCCCGACGTTGATGGTCAGGCCGCGCAACTGGGTGAGGTTGTCGACCTTGACCGGGTCGCGCAGGAACAGCCACACCGGCTCGGTAAACAGGCTGCCCAGCGAGACCAGGCCGCGCCGCTCGGCCTGCGCCTCGTTGGTCGAGCCGCTTTGCACGAAGCCGATGTCGGCGCGGCCTTCTGCGAGCCGCTGCAGGTTTTCCTGCGAACCGAGCGAGCGCTGGAGCGTGACCTGAATGCCGTTCTTGGCCAGCAGTTTGGCGTACTGGCGGCCGAACTCCTCGTAGGCGCTGTTTTCCTGACCGGTGACGAGCACCACCTGGCGCGGCGGCGCGGGATCGACCAGCAGCCATGCGGCCACGCAGGCCGCGATCACCAGTACCACGGTCGGGCCGAGCGCCACCAGCATGTCGCGCAGCGAGATCGTGCTGAACTTGCGCACGTTCGACATTACGCGGCGCACTGGCTGCATGAGCGCGGGCTATTCAAAACAGCGGGTTCCCTTCGACCGGCTTTTCCCGCTTGGCGGGCGCTTGCTCCTCGCGCACCCTGGCCGGACGCTTGGGCGCAGGCTTGGCCGCATCGACGTCGGCCGCGCGCGGATGCGCGGCAGGTTTGGCGGCTGCGGACTCGTCACGCGCACGCGGCTTTTGCGCTGCCACCTGGTCCACCGGTTTCGCGGCCGGCGCTTTCGGCGCTTCGGCCGCCGGTGCCGCAGGCTTGGCGGTCGTGCGCGCCGTATCGGCCGCTTTTTTCGCCGCCACGGCAGCGGCCACGGATTTCTCGTCCACCTCGACCACGTTGGCCTTGGGGCCAGCAGCCGGCGCCGCCGCAGGGGCAGCCGGGGCGGCCGCTGCCTGCGCCGCAGTAGCCAGCGCGTCCGGCGCCTCGGCAGCGGCCTGCGCGGCCTCGGCCGCCTGCTGTTTGGCCGCCAGCAGCGCCGCGTGGTTCGGTTCGATCATCGGCATCAGGCTGGGGGCCAGCGTCACCAGGAGCTGCACCGGCAGCGCACTGGTGAAGTCATAGTTGGCCGACTCGGGCCCGTGCACGTAGGCGGTCATGGTGCCGAAGAAGCGCTCGCCGATGTTGAAGACGAAGGTCGCCGAACGGTTCACGTAGCGCGACTCGATCAGGCGCCCGCCCTTGGCGAACACGTCGAAGCGCTGGTCGCCGGTGCCGGTCTTGCCGCCCACGGCGATCACCTTGCCGTCGGCCTGCACGAAGGCGTTCTTCGCGCGCTTGGCCGTGCCCTCGGCCACCACGCCGCGGATGGCGTCCAGCGTGGCGCGCGCCACGTCGGCCGACAGCACACGCTCGCCCTCCACCTTGGGTGCGCGCTTGACCAGGGTCTCGTACGGGGTGGACGCGGCAAAATGCAGCGAGTCGATGCGCTCGACCGGCTTCTTGACGCCGCCGTTGACCAGGATGCCCATCAGCTCGGCCAGCGCGGCCGGCCGGTCGGCCGATGCGCCCAGCGTGGTCGCGTACGACGGCACCAGCGAATCGAAGGGGTAGCCCATCTTCTTCCACTGCGCGTGGATCTTGAGGAAGGCCTCGACCTCGATCAGGCCGGCGATGCGCTTGTCCTGCGCATGCTTGCGGTGGGTCTTGAACAGCCACGAATAGACCTCCTGGCGTTCGTTGACCGAGGCTTTCACCACCTCGTCCCAGCCCGCCTTTGGATGCGTGCGCAGGTAGTCCACCAGCCACAGTTCGAGCGGGTGCACCGACGAGACATAGCCGCGGTCGGCCAGCGACATGTTGGCCGGGTCGTAGGTCTCGTACATCCTGGCCAGCTTGTCGTCCTCGACTTCGTTCTTGGACGGCAGGTTGTCGTTGATGTAGGCGCCGAACTGGGCCAGCGTGCCGTCCGGATGGATCGAGCGGTACACGGCGGCCAGGTGGGCCGGCGTCAGGTGCAGGCCCGACAGCAGCAGGCTCTCGGCCTCGGCGAACGACTTGCCCTTGTACTTGTTCCAGAACTTGGCAAGGAAGGTCTGCCCTTCGCGGTCGGCAAAGCGCGCCAGGTATTCGGCGCGGCGCGGGTCATCGGCATCGGCCAGCAGCTGCGCCGACGAGCCGGGCAACTGGAACATGTAGTAGCGCACCACGTCGCGCATCAGGCGCACGAACACCAGGTTGGTCGAGTTCTGCAGCGCCTGGCGCACGGTCAGGATGCGGTGGTCGTCCAGCTTGCTGAAGTTGCCGAAGGTGTGCACGCCGCCGCCGGTGAAGAAGGCTTCGCCCGGGCTGCCGGAGTACTTGCGCTCGAGCGAGGCGTCGAGCATCGCGGGCAGGCCGCGGTCGGCGCCAGAGGGCAACTGGCGGAAGTAGTCCACGCCCCACTGCGACAGGTGGTCCTTGGGGTCGATGTGCACCTGGGCCAGCTCTTCGCGGCTCATCTGGCCGTAACGCTGGTGCAGCTGGTCGATGATGTCGAGGTAGGTCACCAGCGTGCGCAGCTTGGCGGTGGACCCGAGGTCGAGCTTGGCGCCCTCGTTGATGTCGAGCGGCTGGTCAAAGTTATCGGTCTGCACGCGCAGGTAGTTAACATCCTTGCCGCGCTCCATCAGCGTGAAGCTGTACACCACCTTGGACGGGTCGCCGTTGCCGAGCATGCCCTTGCCGGTCAGGCCGGCCTGTTCGGCCGCCTCGGCGCTGGAGAGCTTGCGCAGCATCGCCGTCACCGCCTTTTGCGCGTCGGCGTCGAGCGTGGTCTTGACCGACAGGTCGAGGCGGTCGAGGTTGTACAGGCGCGAGTCGCCCAGCAGCGTGGCCAGGTGATTGCGCACCGCGTTGGCGGCCTTGCGCGAGACGAAGGCGTTGGCGGCAGGCGGCGCCACGCCCGACGCGGCGGACGGCTGCAGCTTGACCGCGAGCGCGGCGTCGCGGATCTGCGGCGTGATCACGCCGGCCTGGGCCAGCACGCGCAGGTGACTGTCGGTGAGCACCTGCAGGTCTTGCGCGCCAGCGCCCAGGTAGTATGCCGGGCGGCGCTGCGCGATCATCAGCGACAGCGCTTCCTTGTAGGCCTCCACGGCTTCGGGCGTCCACTTGGGGGCGTTGAGCAGGCGGTTGACCTCGGCGAAATCGTGGCCGTACCAGACCCACATGCCATCGCCGATGCCGTTCACCTCGCCGTAGCCGACCTTGGCCGACAGCGGCACGGTGTTCAGGTATTCGAGCACGATGCGGCGCCGTGCGTCGGTGGTATCTTCGCCGCCCTGGTAGGCGCGCAGCGTGGCCGATGCCATCTGGCGCAGTTTGTCGGTCAGCGAGGAAGTGCGCCCTTCCGACGAGTGGCGGTACTTCTCGATCTGGGTGGCCAGCGTGCTGCCGCCGGCCACGCGCCCGCCGCCGCCCAGGCCCACCGAATGCAGCGTCTTGTCGAACACCGCCTTGGAAAAGCGGTCCCATTCGATCGCCGGGTTGCGCTTGGGGTAGGCCGGGTCGAGCAGCTCGCGGTTCTCGATGAACAGCAGGCTTTGCACCAGCAGCGAGGGTGCGTCGTCAAACCGCGCATAGGTGCGCTCGGGATAGCGCGCCGAGAACAGCATCTGGCCGTTGCGGTCGAGGATGTCCAGGCCCACGCGGGTCTTTTCGGGATAGGTCGCGAACAGGCCCAGGTCAGCCATCTCGACCATCTTGGGCGAGATGCGCGCCTGCGCATCGACCACGTAGTCGCGCGTCTTGAGCTTGCCCAGGTAGTCGGGCAGGTTGGCGTAGCCCAGCCGCTCGTCATACGGACTGTCGGATGGGAAGCGGATGGCGTCGCTCGGCCCCGGCTCGACCCGGTAATGGAGCTTGCCGACCAGGTCGGCAAAGAACTTCGCCTGCAGGGCCGAAGTGCGCGTCTCCTCGTACACCAGCCACGCAAACACCACGAAGATGACCATGAAGGCCAGCAGCAGGATGCGCGTGATGCGGCCCTTTTTACGCTTCTTGCCCGGTTGCGGGCTGGCGCCATCGGGCGGCGGCGCGTCGGGGCCGCCGGGAATCACCGACAACTGGGGCTTGGGAAATTTTTCCTGCGGCACTGCGCCCTGCGACATGATCGCCACCGGCACCGGGCCGGCGCTGGCGTGGACAAAGACGGCGCTGGGGCGCAGCAGGCGCGCGGCGCGCTCGACGAGAGGCCGCAAAGAACGGCGAATACTTTCCATGATGGCTCAACTGGTGTGAATCAATAACCCTGCGAACCCGTCACCGACCTGCTCGCCGTCCAGTGCTGCTGGTCTGTTCGACTGCTCGAGGGCGTCATTTGTTTCATACGGCGAAAGGCGTACTGCACAGCGACAAGTTGCCGTTCCGCTTGACACCATTCCACCACATCAACAGGTTGCGCACGAAACGCTGTTCAACAAAAACGCTGATGATGTTTAATTTTCGCAAAAAAACAACGGCTGCGTTTACCCGATGGCATTTGCACCTACAAGCGCTGGTATTCCGCGCCTACACGGTCGAGCTCGGCGCACATGGCGGCAAACGCGCGCTCGACCTGTTCGGGGTTGCCCTTGACGCCCAGTTCGATGTGACGACGCGTGGTGGCGTCGCCCACGCTGGGCAGGCTGAACACGCGTACGCCGGGGTAGCTCACCTGCAGCAGCTCCATCAGCGGCGTGAGCGCGGCCTCGGCCTGCCCGTACACCAGGAGCGCCCGCTCGGCGCGCGCCTCCTGGTGGAACAGGTGGGCGTAATGCGTGTCGAGCACCCATGCGATCATGGGCCAGGCCATGACCGGAAAACCCGGCACGAAATGGTGGTGGCCGACCGTGAAACCGGCAATGCGGTTGTACGGGTTGGGGATCAGACTGGCGCCTTCCGGAAACTCGGCCATCTTCAGGCGCTGCAGGTTGTCCGGCGCGTTCATGTCGGCCTCGCCCCCGGCTTCGCGGGCGGTCTCGCGGATGCGCTCTTCGATGTTGGCGCGGCCCTCGGGGTGCATCACCAGCGGCCGGCCCAGCGCCGCCGCCGCGCACTGGCGCGTGTGGTCGTCGGGCGTGGCGCCGATGCCGCCGCACGAAAACACAATGTCGCCGCCGGCAAAGGTGCGGCGCAGCGTGGCGGTGATGCGTTCGCGGTCGTCGCCGACGAACTCGGCCCAGGCCAGCTGCAGCCCGCGTTCGGCCAGCAGCTCCACCACCTTGGGAAAGTGCTGGTCGCGCCGCTTGCCGGACAAGATTTCGTCGCCGATGATAATGAGGCCGATTGCCATGTGCGCTCCAGAACGTAAAACAGGATAGTCAGTTTGCCATGAATCGGCCGCGCTGGCTGGCGCGGCGTCAAGGGATTAAGGTCAACCCGCGGACTCCGCCCGCAGTGCGGCCAGCGCTTCCAGACAGAAATACTGGAACCACAAGCCGGTGAAGAGGAAGATCACGATGTAGAGCCAGATAGCCAACATCGCCAGCAGCGGGAACAACACCACCGAAAGCACTGCGCCGCCGATCCAGGCGATGCCCGGCAACGCCCCGGCCAGCCCCGACAGCGTGCCGATCGCCAGCAGCTGGCCGCGGTGGCGCCGCAGCAGTTCGTGGCGCTCCTCGACGCTGGCGTGGGCAGCCAGCGCGTCATAGCCCATCACGCGCGCGGTCAGCCAGCCCCACAGCAGCGCATGCGCCGCCAGCGCCAGCGGCGGGACCGCGTACAGCGGCAGCGACACCAGCCACAGCACAATGAACACGACCATCGCGAACAGGTTCACGCCCAGGCTGCCGAGCAGGCTGCCGCCCTGCCTGGCCTCCAGGTTGGGGTATTGGCGCCGCGCCACGTGGCGCGCGATGGCCGGCATCGCCACCACGCCCATGAACAGCAGCGAGGTGACGATCATCAGCGGCAGGAGCAGCAGCATCGCCGCGATCGGCACCACCATCGCCTTGAGCATGGTCAGCCCGAGCATGGACAGGATGCTGCCGCTGGCGGCGAACCCGCCGTAGTCGGCGAACAGCGCGTGCAGCCAGTCGAGCAGCGGCTGCAGGTACATCCACAACAGGCCGCCCCACAGCACCACCGACAGCGCCAGCGGCAGCAGCGACAGCAGCAGGATGCGCCCTGAAAACTGGGAGCGCAGCGCGCGGCTCCAGGCGCGGGCGATCATGTTCATCGAACCGGCTTCCTGCGCGAGAATTCGACCATGCGCACCAGGCCAAGCCACTGCTGGCGCCAGAAGCCGCGGCCGTAGTCGCGCCCGGGGACCAGGTTGCCGACGGCATCCTGGCGCGGCAGCTGGTCGCGCACGCCGGTGGCGGCAAATTCGGGCGTGAAGCGCGCGGTCCCGAACAACATGTCCCACCACGGCAGCAGCACGCCGAAGTTGCAGCCGCCCAGCGAGTCCTTGCCCTTCGATTCGTGGCCCACGCCGATCGCATGGTGCAGGCGGTGAAAGCGCGGCGACACCAGCAGGCGCTCGCCCAGCCAGCCGAAGTGGATGCGCACGTTCGCGTGCTGCAGGCTTTGCAGCGCGCGCGACACCGACACCAGCAGCACGTACTGCGCCGGCGCCACGCCCACCGCCAGCGCGATCGCCGCCAGGTACACGTCGCGCAGCAGGTCGTCCAGCAGGTGGTTGCGGTCGTCGGTCCACAGGTTCATGTTGCGCTGGCTGTGGTGCAGGCTGTGCAGGCCCCACCACCAGCGCAGCTTGTGCTGGCCGCGGTGAAACCAGTATTCGAAGAAGTCGAGCACCACCAGGTACAGCAAAAAGCTCGCGGCCGGCGGCATGCCCGGGGTCAAGGATTCCAGGTTAAACGGGTGCACGCCCTCGAAGCGCAACAGGCCGGCCACGTGGTCCATCAGCGGGTCGAGCGTGAAGAACACGGCCATCGAGAACAGGCCGGCGCGCTTGATGATCGTGTAGATGAAGTCGTTCCAGCGGGCGCGCTTGTCGGTGATCTCGTGCACCGGGATCAAGGATTCGAGCGGGCGCAGCACGGCGAACAGCACCACCAGCTCGCACAGGCCGGCCAGGAACCACTCCACGCCTTCGAACGCGTCCTCGGTGTACTCGCCAAGGCCGGTCACGAACAGGAAGGGCTCGACCACGGCCTGGAACAGCCAGCCCTGGACGACGCCGAACCAATCGATGAAATGCTGGATCATTTATACGCCGGGTGTTGGGGTATCGTGGCGAAGCAGAAGCCCTTCTGCTCCAGCCCTTCGATCAAGGGTTCAAGGTCGGCGGGCGCCCACGGGTCCTTGCGCGACCAGATGCCAAGGTGGGCCATGAAGATATCGCCGTCCTTGAGGTTGTCGAGCGCGCGCTTGAGCAGCATGGCGTTCGGATAGGTCTCGGACGGCGTCTCGTCGCCCGAGAAGCCGGCCTTGGCCCAGCCCACGTGCGCGTAGCCGCAGGCGCGCGCCGCCGCCAGCACGTTGGGCGAGGTGTGGCCGCCCGGCGCGCGAAACAGTGGGTCGAGGTGGCGCCCGGTCAATTCGGCAAAACGCGCGTCCACCAGCTTGAGTTCGTCGCAGTACTGGCGCGCGTCCCAGGTGAGCTTGCGGCCGGCCTGCGCACCGAACTGCGGCTTGACCACCATCTTGCCGTCCGCCAGGTCGCGCTGCCAGTAAACGTGATCAAAAGTGTGGGCGCCAAAGGCATGCCCCTCGGCCGCCAGCCGCTTCCAGAACGGCGCCCAGGACGGATCGAGCGACCAGTCGCCGCGCACGGTCTTTTCGTTCGCCAGGAAAAAGGTGGCGCGGATCGCGTGCTTGCGCAATACGCCGGCGATGAACTCGGCCTGCGATTGGCTGCCCGTATCGAAGGTCAGGTAAATGGTGCCGTGGCACGCCGCCGGGCTGGCGGCGGCCAGCGCCGCGTTGGTGGATGCCAACGTCAAGAGCGCGCAGGCAACCGCACGCCGCCGCGCGCGCATCACGACCTCGGTGCGGCGTTGGCGAAGAACACGCCGTGCGGCGATCGGCCCACCGGGATCAGCTTGATCACTTTGCGCGACTGGACGTCGATCACGGCGACCTTCTTGATCCAGCGCAGCGTCGCCCACAGGGTCTTGCCGTCGTTGGTCAGTTCCATGCAGTCCGGGCCGCCCGGCACGTTGATGGTGCCCACGTTTTCCAGGGTCACGGTGTCGATGATGTTGATCGTGTTGGACACCCGGTTGGACACGAAGACGTGGCGCTTGTCGCCCAGCGAGCGGAAGTTGTGGGTGCCGTCGCCGGCCTTGATGCGCTTGACCGTCTTCTGGGTGCGCCAGTCGATCACCTCGACGTAGTCCGAACCCATGATGCCGACCAGCAGGTACTTGTTATCCGGCGTCATCACGATCCCCGCCGGCAGCTTGCCGACCGGGATGGTCCACTTGACCGTCTGCGTGTTCAGGTCGATGCCGCTGACCTGGTCGCTGCCCTGCTGGGTGACGAAGGCCATCGTGCTGTCGGCGTTGAAGGCGATGTGGCTGGGCAGGCGCGGCAGCGGGATGCGCTTGGCCAGCGCCAGGTTGGCGCCGTCGTACTTGTAGATATCCACGCGGTCCAGCCGCAGCGACGCCGACACGAACCACTTCTGGTTCGGCGAAAAGCCGATCTGGTAGGGGTCGAGCACGTCCGACAGCTTGCGCTGGATCTTGCCGGTGAGCGGATCCAGGAAGATCAGCTCGTTGCCGACCGAGCTGGCCACGATCAGCGACTTGTTGTCCGGCGTGGCCATCAGGTGGTGCGGCTCCTTGCCGACTGCAAACGTGCCCTGGTCGGCGCCGCTGGCCTGGTCCAGCAGCTGGACTGTCGCGTCGCGCGAGTTGAGGATCACCACCACGTTCGCCTGCGCCGCCGGCTGGGCCGACAGCAGACAAAAACTGGAGAGAACGAGCTTACGGAAACTGCGGAGCATAAAGATTTGTTGGCCCGAGGGAACAGAACACATATTCTACGTGGAAAATGACGGCCCGATGACTGGCATTACACAGATTCGGCGCGCCGTCGCAACACAATGAAAAGACCGGCCATGGACCCCTTGCAGGGCATGCACTACAATCGCCGTTCGAACCTCAGCAATCTAAGGAAAACCATGTCCCTGATCACCACCAATTCCGGCCTGCAATACGAAGACACCGTGGTCGGCAACGGCCCCGAAGCCCAGGCCGGCAACTTCGTCACCGTCCACTACACTGGCTGGCTGCGCAACGACGATGGCACCACCGGCGCCAAATTCGACTCGAGCAAGGACCGCAACGACCCGTTCCAGTTTCCGCTCGGCGCCGGCCATGTGATCCGCGGTTGGGACGAAGGCGTGCAGGGCATGAAGGTGGGCGGTGCGCGCCGCCTGGTCATCCCGGCCAGCCTGGGTTACGGCGCGCGCGGCGCGGGCGGCGTGATTCCGCCGAACGCAACGCTGATCTTCGACGTCGAACTGCTGGCGGTATAACGATGCGCCCGCTCCTGCGGTTGACGCTTGTGGCCGCCTTATTGCCGGCGCTGGGCGGCTGCATGGCCATGGCGGTCGGCGGCGCGGTGGTGGGCGGCGCGGTCACGGTCGCCGGCACCGCGGTCGATGCCGGGGTCGCGGTCGGCAAGGGCGCGGTCAATGTCGCCACCTACCCGTTCCGCAGCAGCGACAGCGACAACACCAAGAAGTAACACGCCGTCGTCCCGACGCAAGCCGGGACCCATGCGGACGATCCGAAATAGCACGCTCAGCATAAATCCCGGCGTTCGTCTGCATGACGCGGACAGGGGAGCGCGGCCATGGCAGTTATGCCTCGAGCATTCCTTCTAATTTCCCGTCATTTGCGCGGCCTTGCGCCCGTGTTGCGCTAAGATGGCCGCTGCTTGCCGCATCGGCAAGGTCAACAGACAAGAATACAAGGAGCATCCCATGAGTTTGCAGGAACAGTTCGCCCAGGCACAGATCGACTCGAAGAACCTGTCCGAGCGCCCCGACAACATGACCCTGCTGAAGATCTACGCGCTGTACAAGCAGGGCTCGAGCGGCGACGTGACCGGCGAACGGCCCGGCTTTACCGACATGATCGGCCGCGCCAAGTACGACGCCTGGGACCAGCTCAAGGGCATGTCGCAAGACGAGGCGATGCAGCAGTACATCGACCTGATCGAAGAGCTGAAGGGCTAAGCGAACACCTTGCGCATGCTCTCCGCCACCTTCGCCTCGATCGTCGGGGCGAACGCGCTGGCGAAGAATCCCAGCTTGATGCGCATTGCCGCGCGCTGCTCGCCCAGCGTCAGCGCGCCCTCCACGCCGCTCCTGGCAAAGCGCAGCACGTCGCCATCCCAGCGGCACGCCAGCCCGTACTCGCCGGCCAGCCGGTCGGCCACCTTCTGTGCCGCCGCCCGCGCGGCCTCATTGCTCAGACTGTGTTCCTGGACGATGTTGATGTCCGCCATCGGGCTTTCCTTCCTGTTCCATTAACCAAAAACCGCCATCATGCCAGCCGGGCGCGTCCAATGCCAGCCTCTGTCGCCGGCGCGGCCCCGAGCGCTAGCTATTGACGAGCGTCAATGCCGACTTTGCGCGGCAGCGGAGTATTTCCGTTCAAGCCACTCGACAACGACGGGAGATACTGAACATGGAACCTCGCGCCACGCCGCCGCATGATGACGCCGCCACCCAGCACGCGCAGCCCCCGGTGGGCTACGTTCCCACGCCCAGCGCCCCTTATCGCAAGCACCGCAAGACGGCCCAGCTGCTCGACGAGCCCGGCCCGCCGGTGCCGGCCGGCACGCCGCAGCCCGAGCCGCAGCAAGTGCCGTTGCCCTACGCGTTCGGCGCGCGCGTGCTGATGTGGAAGCAAGACCCGTCGGTGGCCGAAATCGGTACCCGCAAGGCCTTCCTTCCGGGCATCGTGCTGGCCGGCCCGCGCGACGCGCGCATCGTCTCCGGCGAGCCGGGCATCACCGCGGTCAGCCCGAATGCCTTCGGCGACTTCGTCACCCAGCCCGATACGCCACAATTCGACGCCGTCCATACCTTTGCCGTGGTGCGCCAGACGCTCACCATGTACCAGCGCGCCCTGTCCTCCGCCGGCGCCGAGATGCCCCTGCCCTGGCAGTGGAACAGCAGTGTGGACACCGCCCCGCTGCAGGTGTTCCCCTACGGGCTGCCGAACGTGATGAACGCCTTCTACAGCCGCGCGCAAAGCTGCCTCAAGTTCGGCGACTTCGTGCCCAGCGGGCAGTCCGAGCGCATCTACACCTGCCGCTCGTTCGACATCGTCTCGCATGAAACCGCCCACGCCGTGCTCGACGGCCTCAAGCCGCAGTGGCTGCAGGCCGACAACCCGCCCCAGACCGGCGGCCTGCACGAGTCGTTCGGCGACCTGACCGCCATTTTCCTGGCGCTGTCGCAACTGGACCAGTGCGAGGCGGTCATCGCCCAGACCAAGGCGCACCTGCACGACAAGACCTTCCTGTCCGACATCGCCGAACAGTTCGGCCTGGCGCTGGGCAGCACCACGGGGCTGCGCAACGCCGACAACGACCTTACCCTGTCCGACGCCGGCACCGAGGTGCACGCGATCTCGCAGGTGTTCACCGGCGCCGTGTACGACATCCTGGCCGACCTGTTCGCGTTCGAGCGCAACCCGGCTCTGGAGGATGACGCTGCGCTGTTGCACCGGGTGGCCGCCTACCTGCGCGGGCTGGTGCTGCGCGGCCTGATCGCCGCCCCCGACAGTGCCGCCACCTATGCCGACGTGGTCAACGAGATGCTGCGCATCGTCACCCAGGATGGCAAGCCGATCGACTACGCCAACTTCATCCGCAACCGGTTCGCGCAGCGCGAAGTGATCGAATCGCCGGTGCCGCTCACCGAGGACCACGAACCGGCCCTGCGCCTGGCGCCCAAGGTGCGCGACCTGCCAGGCGCCGTGCAGGACCGCCGCACCTGCTGCGGCACCATGAACCTGGCCGAGTACTACCACATCGAGAACGTGCTGGACGCCGAGGCCCAGGCGCTGGCGCGCTGGTGCGCCGAACACGGGCGCAATGCGCCGGCCGGCGAGCAGCCCAACGCCGATCCGGGCCCGGCGGGCGGTGGTTCGCAGACGCAGGTGCAGCCATGAAGATCCGCGCCAAAGCCTGCGGCGGCATCGCCGGCCGCACCGACAGCTACGAACTGGACACCGACCGCAGCGCCAATGGCAAATCGGTCGAGGACCTGCTGCACCGGATCGATTTTTTCGGCGCCGAACCGGCTTGCGGGGCCGGGGCCGACATCCGGCGCTGGGAAATCACGGTGGACGACGGGCCGCGCCAGCGCACGGTCACGGTATGGGAGGACGGCGCCTCGGGCGGGCCGGGGTGGCAAAGCCTGCTCGAGCACCTGCGCAATACCGTTTGACAGGTAGGGTGGGCAGGTTCTCCTGCCCACGCGTCCAACTTGGCGCGCGCTGCCTGAACGCGTGGGCAGGAAACCTGCCCACCCTACGCCCCTGGTTAATTTTTCGAAAACGCGAATCCACATCAAGGAAATCACGCAAAAAAACTGATATTTCGCCATCAATAAATCAAAGATCATCACATTTGCTTATGTGGATTGTGTATAAGACTGATTTGTGAGAACGGTCGAATTGCCCTAAAATACAGTGCTTTGCCATAGATTGATCGGCGGGCCAGCCTGGTCTTCAAGACGCCCGCGGCACCTCACCTCAGATAGGACTGTTATGACCCACGTTGTCACCGAATCGTGCATCCGCTGCCGTTACACTGACTGCGTCGATGTATGCCCGGTAGATTGTTTCCGGGAAGGCCCCAATTTCCTCGCAATTGACCCGGACGAGTGCATCGATTGCGCCGTGTGCGTTGCCGAATGCCCGGTGAACGCCATCTTTGCCGAGGAAGACGTGCCGTCGGACCAGCAGCAATTCATCAAGCTGAACGTTGAACTGGCGCGCGCGTGGCCGTCGATCACCAAAACCAAGGCGGCCCTGCCCGACGCGGAAGAGTGGAAAGACGTCAAGAACAAGCTCGACCAGCTCAAGCGCTGACCTTTGCCACCGGGTGCCGGCTGCCTGCCGCAGCCGCGCCCGTGCGCGCGCCCTGGCGCCGCCGCGCGGCCAGCGCAGCGCATCCATTTCAAAATCAACAGGAAGTAAGAGCATGACTATCAGTGCCACCCACGATGCGGGCAGCATCGCTCCCAACAGTTCGTTCGCGGGCGCCATCGACGCCGATGCCGTGATCATTGGCGCCGGCCCGGTCGGCCTGTTCCAGGTGTTCGAACTCGGCCTTCTCGAAATCAAGGCCCACGTGATCGATTCCCTGCCGGCGGTCGGCGGCCAGTGCGTCGAGCTGTACCCGGACAAGCCGATCTACGACATCCCGGCCGTGCCGGTGTGCACCGGCCAGGAACTGACCGACAACCTGCTCAAGCAGATCGAACCGTTCTCGCCGACCTTCCACCTGGGTCAGGAAGTGACCGTCGTGCAGCGCCGCGAAGACGGCCGCTTCAACGTCGAGACCTCGATCGGCACCCGCTTCATCACCAAGACCATCTTCATCGCCGCCGGCGTCGGCTCGTTCCAGGCGCGCACGATCAAGGTGGACGGCATCGAGAAATTCGAAGGCAGCCAGCTGTTCTACCGCGTCAAGGACCCGGCACTGTTCGAAGGCAAGAACCTGGTCATCTGCGGCGGCGGCGACTCGGCCCTGGACTGGACCCTGAACTTCGTCGGCAAGGCCGAGTCGGTCGTGCTGGTGCACCGCCGCGACGACTTCCGCGCAGCGCCGGCATCGGTGGCCAAGATGAAGGCCCTGTGCGACGAATACGAAATGCAGCTGATCACCGGCCAGGTAACCGGCTTTGACGAGAAGGACGGCAAGCTGACCGAAGTGAAGGTCACGGGCGCCGACGGCGTCACCCGCCGCGTGCCGCTGGACATGCTGCTGGTGTTCTTTGGTCTGTCGCCCAAGCTCGGCCCGATCGCCGAGTGGGGCCTGGACATCGAGCGCCGCCAGCTCAAGGTCATGGACACCGAAAAGTTCGAGACCAACGTGCCGGGCATCTTCGCCGTGGGTGACATCAACACCTACCCGGGCAAGAAGAAGCTGATCCTGTCGGGCTTCCACGAAGCCGCGCTGGCGGCGTTCGGCGCGGCGCCGTACATCTTCCCGGACAAGAAGATCCACATGCAGTACACGACGACCTCGCCGAAGCTGCACAAGATCCTCGGTGTCGAGACGCCGGTGTTCGACTAAGCCGTTCCGTAAGCTGTACGCCACAATGCCCCGCACCGCGGGGCATTTTCTTTTCTGCGACCCGATTAGCAAACATGCCGGTGCGCACGCACGATGCTGCCGCCGACTCAGCCGTTCCGTAACCCGCGCGCCACGCTGCCCGGCCAACCGGGGCATTTTCTTCCATGTGTGGAGCAGAGCACCAACGGCGCCATGCCAAAAGTGATACAACAGGTGTAACGAAGCATCGGTCGTTTCCCGTGGGCTGCCGGAGGCTCTTTCCCAACGTCAAGGCAAATAACCTATAATTGATCTAGATTAGTTGCGCAAACGCTGCGACGCGCGCAGTACCACATGAAGGATTTTTTATGCTTTACCAACTGCACGAGATGCAACGCTCCTTCCTGACGCCGTTGATGCACTGGGCCGATGCCTCGTCGAAACTTTTTTCGCACCCGGTCTCGCCTTTCGCGCACACGCCGTTCTCCCAAAGGATCGCCGCCGGCTACGAACTGATGTACCGGCTCGGCAAGGAGTACACCAAGCCCGCGTTCGGCATCGACTCGACCCTGGTCAATGGTGAAAAGGTCGGCATCATGGAGCGGACCGTTGTCACCAAGCCGTTCTGCAAGCTATTGCATTTCAAGAAAGACCTGAACGACCGCAAGATCGAAGCGCTCAAGCAGCCCAAGGTGCTGCTGGTCGCCCCGCTGTCGGGCCACCACGCCACGCTGCTGCGTGACACGGTGCGCGGCCTGCTGCCCGACCACGACGTGTACATCACCGACTGGACCGATGCGCGCATGGTGCCGCTGTCCGAGGGGCCGTTCCACCTGGACGATTACATCTACTACGTGCAAGACTTCATGCGCCTGCTGGCGCCGAACCTGCACGTCATCTCGGTCTGTCAGCCGACGGTGCCGGTGCTGGCCGCCATCTCGCTAATGGCAACCAACAACGACCCCAAGCTGCCCAAAACCATGACCATGATGGGCGGCCCGATCGACCCGCGCAAGTCACCCACCGCCGTCAACGACCTGGCCGTGGAAAAACCGTTCTCGTGGTTCGAGAACACGGTGATCTACTCGGTGCCGGGCAACTACCCGGGCTTTGGCCGCAAGGTGTACCCGGGCTTCCTGCAGCACGCCGGCTTCATCGCGATGAACCCGGGCCGCCACGCGCAGAGCCATCGCGAGTTCTATCAGCACCTGATCCGCGGCGACGACAGCTCGGCCGAAAGCCACCGCCAGTTCTACGACGAGTACAACGCGGTGCTGGACATGCCGGCCGAATACTACCTGGACACCATCAAGACCGTGTTCCAGGAGCACCGCTTGCCCAAGGGCACGTGGAAAGTGGGCGGCCAGCTGGTGCGCCCGCAGGACATCAAGACGGTCGCGCTGTTCACCGTCGAGGGCGAGCTGGACGACATCTCCGGCGCCGGCCAGACCCAGGCCGCGCACGAGCTGTGCACCGGTATTCCGGCCGACATGCAGTACGACTTCGTCGCGCCCAAGTGCGGCCACTACGGCATCTTCTCGGGCCGCCGCTGGCGCGAACAGGTGGCGCCCAAGATTGGCGAGTTCATCAAGAAGTACTCCTGATCCGCAACGCGGGACCGCACAATGCCGCAGCTTCCTGCGGCATTTTTTTCGCCTCAAATGTTAATCATGGGCAATAGCCGGGGGACCGGGTAACGCACACTGGCATCTCTGGTGCCGAGCGAACACGGCCCCGACACCGCTGCCGCTGACAAGCCGGCTGTCAACTGACGACACTGGCCCGGGCGGGCCCGCTGGTGCTCCGGGCCCTTGCTTTTACTGTCCGCTGACCGCCGACACGATCAGCCCGGTCGCCGCGGCGACCAGCACGTAGTCGGCGCCAACCTGCACCCACCGATGTCCGCGCGGCGGCGGCGTGAGGTGATGCGCGCGCCAGTTGTCCACGACGTACTGGTGGGTGCGATAACGGCTCGGCAGCCGCTCGCCACGGTGCAGGTCGTGGTCCGGCCCGTAGCCGTCGTACCCTGAACTGAAGCTTTCTGTCCGGCCCCACCCGCCGCGCGCGCCGTCGTGGCGCTCATCGCGGCGATCGCCTCGCATGCGCGCGTCGCGCCGGTCGCGATCGTCGTCGCGCTGGTAGCGCTGGTCGTTGCGCTCGTAGCGCTCATCATTGCGCTGGTAGCGCTCGTCGCGCTGCTGCCAGCTGTTGTCGCGCTCGTTGTGATAGCCGCGCTCCTGCGCCATGACCGAAACACTGCTTGAAAGCATTGCGGCGACCAGCGCCGGCACGAAAATTTTCTTGCTCATGCTGTCCTCCCTTCATCGGCAAGCGTCATTCAGGCTTCGAGTAGACCACCGTTCAACAACTACCTCTGTTCGATGGGACACTTACCTTCAGAAAGGCGCTGCCGCGGGCCAGCAGCTTGCACGTCTAATATAATGACTGCTTTACCGCATCGCCGACCATCGTGACCAAGACTCTCGCCGACCAGATCGAAGACCTGCTGCCGCAAACCCAGTGCACCAAATGCGGCTATCCGGCCTGCCGTCCGTACGCGGAGGCCATCGCGCGCGGCGACGCCCCGATCAACCAGTGCCCGCCCGGCGGTATCGAAGGGGTGCGGCGGCTGTCGGCGCTCACGGGCCGTCCGGTAATCCCGATCAACCCCGCCAACGGCGTCGAACGAGCGCGTCCTGTCGCCTTCATCGACGAGTCGCTGTGCATCGGCTGCACGCTGTGCATCCAGGCCTGTCCGGTGGACGCGATCATTGGCGCGGCCAAGCAGATGCACACGATTTTGCCGAGCCTGTGCACCGGCTGCGACCTGTGCGTGGCGCCCTGCCCGGTGGACTGCATCAGCATGATCCCGGTGACGGGTGAACTGACCGGCTGGGCCGCGTGGACGCAGGAACAGGCCGACGCCGCGCGCGCCCGCCACGATTTCCGCAACGCGCGGCTGCAGCGCGAGCGCGAGGAGAACGATGCCCGCCTGGCCGCGAAGGCGATCGAGAAGATGCGCGCGGTGACGGCCGAGCCGACCAACACGGCAGAGGAACTGGCGGAAAAGGAGCGCAAGCGCGCGATCATCGCCGCCGCCATGGAACGCGCGCGGCTGCGTGCCGCCGGAAATGCGCCGCCGTCCGAGAAAAAAGACTGATCTTCGCACCACGACAAAGCCGATGAACCCAGCCAAGCGCCTCGAGATCTTCCGCCGCTTCCGCGAAGCCAACCCCAAGCCGACCACCGAGCTGGAATACACGACGCCGTTCGAGCTCCTGATCGCGGTGCTGCTGTCCGCCCAGTCCACCGACGTGGGCGTGAACAAGGCCACGCGCCGGCTGTACGCGGTGGCAAATACGCCGCAGCAGATCCTCGACCTGGGGCTGGACGAACTGAAGAGCTACATCTCGACCATCGGGCTGTACAACAACAAAGCGAAGAACGTCATCGCCACCTGCCAGATCCTGGTGGACCAGTACGGCGGCCAGGTGCCGCACTCGCGCGAGGCGCTCGAGTCGCTGCCCGGCGTTGGTCGCAAGACCGCCAACGTGGTGCTCAACACGGCGTTTGGCGACCCGACCATTGCCGTGGACACGCACATCTTCCGGGTTTCCAATCGCACCAGGATCGCGCCCGGCAAGGACGTGGACGAGGTCGAGCAAAAGCTGCTCAAGGTCGTGCCCAAGGAGTTCCTGCACGACGCCCACCACTGGCTGATTTTGCATGGCCGCTACACCTGTGTCGCGCGCAAGCCCAAGTGCTGGAACTGTCTCATCGCCGACCTGTGCGAGTACAAACAAAAAACCCCGCCGCCACCGGGATTGGTGCCTGACACGCAAGCCTGAGCCGCCTGCCGGCCTCTGGCGCAGCCTGCCGGGTTCATGTACGATCAGAAACATTGGCCGCTATTTCTACGGAAAGACGACACCGATGGGCGCACTGGGGATTTGCACGCTGGGCAGGGAAAACTGGGCTCAATTCAAAGCTTTACGCATCAAGGCCATCGACAGCGCGCCGTTCGCGCTGTGGCCTACCCGTGCCGAAGAGGAAGCGCTGACCGCCGAGCAGGTGCAGTCGCGCATCGAGCCCGGCCCGCATCAGATCGTGTTTGGCGCCTTCGATGGCGGCCGGCTGGTGGGCATCGCTGGCCTGCGGCGCGAAAAGCTTGAACAGATTGCGCACCGCGGCACAGTGTGGGGCGTTGCGGTCGATCCGCAGCGGCGCTGCGAAGGCATCGGGAAGAAAGTGATGCAGCGCCTGGTCACCCACGCGCGCGATGAAGGCTTGTTGCAGATCCAGCTCGCCGTCGCCACCGAGAACCCGGCGGCGCGGGCCTTGTATCGCTCACTCGGCTTCCAGTCCTTCGGCGTCGAGCCGCGCGCGATGCGCGTGGGGGACCGCTTCTACGACGAAGAGCACATGGTGCTGCGGCTGGACGAGTAACCTAGCCGACGCCGAGCTGCTTCAATAGCGTTGGCAGCAGTTGTGCGAGGAAGATTGCGGTCACGACCCACATGAGCAGGCTGCTCTTCGCTTCGGCGACCTCTACCCGCAGCCGGTTTGCCACCCCGTCAATCTGCACACTCAGCTTCGCCTCAGCCTGAACGATCTCATTGCTCAGCTTGCCTTCTGCCCGGACGACCTCGGTCCTCAGCTTGCCTTCTGCCTGGAGGATCTCGGTCCTCAGCTTGCTTTCTGCCTGGAGGATCTCGGTCCTCAGCTTGCTTTCCGTTTCAACGACCTTAACGAGAATTTCGGTCTTTGCTTCAGCAATGTCCGCTTTTGTCGCACCGCTGGCTTTCAAGACACCCGCGTCGCGTTCCAGCGTCAGCAACCGCTCTGCCGTCTTTGCCTCAGCAGCCTCCAGATTTGCGATCCGATCGCCGGGCTCGTTCATGTCGCACCCCAATCGTGAAGTTGATGGACCCAGTATATCGCCATCCACCGCGCACGGTTCGACAGGGCGCACAAGCCCGCGGGGAACTTTCGACGGAAACCAGCTAAACGGTTTATAACAAAACCAGATTGTCGCGGTGGATCAGCTCCGGCCCTTCCACGTAGCCGAGAATCGCCTCGATCTCGCTGGACGCATGGCGCATGATGCGCCGCACCTCGCTGCCGGTGTAGTTGGTGAGCCCGCGCGCTACCGCCCTGCCGTTCTCGTCGACGCAGGTGATCACCTCGCCGCGCCGGAACTGGCCGTGCACCGCGATCACGCCGATCGGCAGCAGGGACTTGCCCTCCTGCGTGAGCTTTTGCACCGCACCCGCGTCCAGCACCACTTCGCCCGAGGTGTGCAGGTGGTCGATCATCCACTGACGGCGCGCGGTCAGGCGTGCGGTGGGCGCGGTCAGCTGGGTGCCGATCGCCTCCCCGCCGGCCAGCCGCACCAGCACCTCTTCCTCGCGCCCCCACGCGATCACGGTATGGGCGCCTGAGCGCGCCGCGCGCTTGGCCGCCAGCACCTTGGTCAGCATGCCGCCGCGCCCGATGCTGCTGCCCGCGCCGCCGGCCATCGCTTCGAGCGACTCGTCGCCGGCCTGCGCCTCCTTGATCAGGAAGGCGTTCGGGTCCTTGCGCGGATCGCTTGAGTACAGGCCGCGCTGGTCGGTCAGGATCACCAGCGCGTCGGCCTCGATCAGGTTGGCAACCAGCGCGCCTAGCGTGTCGTTGTCGCCGAACTTGATCTCGTCCGTAACCACGGTGTCGTTCTCGTTGATGATCGGGACCACGCCCAGCCGCAGCAAGGTAGTGAGCGTGGAGCGCGCATTCAGGTAGCGCTCGCGGTCGGCCAGGTCGGCGTGCGTAAGCAGCACCTGCGCGGTGCCGATGTCGTGCGCGCGAAAGCTGGTTTCGTAGATCTGCGCAAGGCCCATCTGGCCCACCGCGGCGCAGGCCTGCAGCTCGTGGATGTCGGTCGGGCGCGCGCCGAACTGCAGGCGCAGCATGCCCTCCGCGATGGCGCCGGACGAGACCAGTACGACTTCCTTGCCCAGTGCGCGCAGCGCGGCGATTTGCGCGGCCCAGCGCGCGATGGCGGAATGGTCCAGGCCCCTGCCCTCGTTGGTGACGAGCGAGGAACCGACCTTGACGATGATACGGGACGATTGCTGGATGACGGATTTCATGGAGACGGCACTTTCCCACGCGGGCGCAACGCCAACAGGGAAAGTCCCGCCAGCAGTTCGACTCCGCATACGGCTAATAATAACCCGGTGGGCAGCCCGATCGCGAAAGCCGCGACGAAGCGCCCGACAGGTTGAGCGAGGAGGAACAACGCGGTAACGTCGCCGAGCACCGAGGGGGCGTCCGGTTTGGACGCCTGCAGTGCGAGATACGCGGTAGCCAGTCGCATACCGACGTAGATGGCGTAGAACTGGCTGTAGCCGTTCACGCCAACGAGGAACAGGCCCATGGCCGCTGCGACGCGGTCAGGGTCGAGCATGGCCATGAGCGCGGCCAGCGAGCTTGCAGTGGCAACCAGCTTCAGAAGCTGGCTGCGCAGCGACCAACGGGTGATGATCGCCGCCGCCACTTACTCTTCGAGGATCTTGAAGCGAGGGTCGTCCGGATCGATCGACAGGATGCCCTGCGCCTCCTCGGTCATCTGCGTCTCTTCGGAGCGGTGCTCGAGCGCGCGCTTCTCTTCCAGGTATTTGTAGATTGCGTTGACCAGGTCCTGGCAGCCTTCGCGGTTGAGCGCCGAAATCTCGAACACGGGGCCCTTCCACGCCATGCGCTTGACGAAGTCCTTCACGCGCTTGGCGCGCTCCTCGGCCGGCACCATGTCCAGCTTGTTGAGCACCAGCCAGCGCGGCTTGTCCACCAGCTCCTGGTCGTATTTTTCGAGCTCCTTGACCAGCGCCTTCGCTTCCTTGACCGGGTCCACGGTCGGCTCGAACGGGGCCAGGTCCACGATGTGCAGCAACAGGCCCGTGCGCGACAGGTGGCGCAGGAACTGGTGCCCCAGGCCGGCGCCCTCGGCCGCGCCTTCGATCAGGCCCGGGATGTCCGCGATCACGAAGCTCTTCTCGTGCGACACGCGCACCACGCCCAGGTTCGGGTGCAGCGTGGTGAACGGGTAGTCGGCGATCTTCGGGCGCGCGTTGGAGACGGCCGTAATAAAAGTAGATTTGCCCGCGTTCGGCATGCCCAGCAGGCCCACGTCGGCCAGCACCTTCAGCTCCAGCCGCAGCTCGCGGCGCTCGCCCGGCTTGCCGTCGGTCTTCTGGCGCGGCGCGCGGTTGGTCGAGGTCTTGAAGTGGATGTTGCCCCAGCCGCCCTCGCCGCCCTTGGCCAGCAGCTCGGTCTGGCCGTGCTGGGTCAGGTCGGCGATGATCTCGCCGTTGATGTTGTCCACGATCAGGGTGCCGACCGGCATGCGCAGATACACGTCTTCCGCGCCCTTGCCGTAGCAGTCCGAGCCGCGGCCCGATTCACCGTTGCGCGCCAGGTGGGTCTTGGCGAAGCGGAAATCGACCAGGGTGTTGATGTTGCGATCGGCCACAACATAAATCGAGCCGCCCTTGCCGCCATCGCCGCCGTCAGGACCACCGAACGGCCGGAACTTCTCGCGCCGGAACGACGCGCAGCCGTTGCCGCCGTCTCCGGCAATGACTTCAATTCTTGCTTCGTCAATAAACTTCATGTTGTGACCGCCAAAAAAACGAAAGGCCCTACCGGGGGGCAGAGCCTTGGATTGAAAGGCTTGCGCCTTACAACTTGCGCTGCTGGGCAGCGCGTGCGTGAATTACGCTGCTACCGCTTCGTTGGCAACGACGGTGACGTACTGCTTCGAGCCCACGCCTTGCTTGACGAATTTCACGGTGCCGTCGGTCAGCGCGAACAGGGTGTGATCCTTGCCCATGCCGACGTTGGTGCCCGGACGCACGGTGGTGCCGCGCTGACGCACGATGATGCTGCCGGCGTTGATTGCCTGGCCGCCGTAGACTTTCACGCCAAGGCGTTTGCTTTCTGAGTCACGGCCGTTGCGAGTAGTACCGCCGCCTTTTTTGTGTGCCATTTAGATGCTCCTTTGAATGACTTTGGGGACCGGCGGCAATTAGCCGTTGATCGCTACCACTTGGATTTCGGTGTAGTTCTGGCGATGGCCCTGACGCTTTTGGTAGTGCTTACGACGACGCATCTTGAAGATACGCACTTTGTCGTGACGACCGTGCGACACCACAGTCACGCGAACCGAAGCACCTTCCACCAGCGGAGCACCAAATTTGATGCTCTCGCCCTCGCCCACTGCGAGAACCTGGTCGATAGTGATTTCGGAACCAATGTCTGCCGGTATCTGTTCTACTTTGAGTTTTTCGCCAGCGACAACTTTGTATTGCTTGCCACCGGTTTTTATGACCGCGTACATGATTTGAAACCTCATCAATTGTTTAAAAGAATCCCCTCGGCGACATCCTCGTCGAGCGTGGGTACAGCCGGGAGAACACACGATTATACATGGAACGGCCCGCCGGGTCAAAAGGCCGGTTCAAGGCGCCGGGGGCGTGGTTTGGCGGCAACGGACCGGGGTCGGTCCGCTCTGTGGGACCTGCAAGCTGGACCGGGCTGTTTTTGCTTGCATGTCGTATAATCGCGCACTTAACTCGCTTAACGACCATTGCAGGTTTCCGCCTTGTCCGCCGCTACCCCCACCGCCCAACAGAATAACATCGCCCGCGCCATCGTCTCGGACATGGAGGCCGTCAACCGGGTGATCCGCCTGCGGCTGCACTCCGAAGTGAGCCTGGTGAACCAGATCGCCGAGTACATCATCAGTGCCGGCGGCAAGCGCATCCGGCCGGTGCTGGTGCTGCTGCTGGCCAACGCCTACGGCTACCGCGGCACCGCGCACCACGAGCTGGCGGCGGTGGTCGAATTCATCCACACCGCGACCCTGCTGCACGACGACGTGGTGGACGAGTCGTCGATGCGGCGCGGGCGCCAGACCGCCAACGCGATGTTCGGCAACGCTGCCTCGGTGCTGGTCGGCGACTTCCTGTATTCGCGCTCGTTCCAGATGATGGTCGGCCTGAACAACATGCGCGTGATGCAAATCCTGTCCGACGCCACCAACGTGATCGCGGAAGGCGAAGTGCTGCAACTGCTGAACATGCACGACCCGGACGTGACCCAGGAAAGCTACCTGACGGTGATCCGCTCCAAGACCGCCAAGCTGTTCGAGGCCGCGGCCCAGCTGGGTGCACTGGTGGCGGGCGCGAACGACGCGCAGATCGAGGCAGCCGGTGAATACGGCCGCTCGCTGGGCACCGCGTTCCAGCTGATCGACGACGTGCTCGACTACGCCGGCGACGCTGCCGAGATCGGCAAGAACGTCGGCGACGACCTGCGCGAAGGCAAGCCGACGCTGCCGCTGATTTACCTGATGGAGTATGGCACGCCGGAACAGCGCGAACTGGTACGCAGCTGCATCGAGAACGGCGACGAGCAGCACTTCGACGCGGTGCTGGCAGCCGTGACCTCGAGCGGCGCGCTGGACTACACGCGCCGCGAAGCGATCGTGGCCGCCGAGCGCGCAGCCAGCGCAATCGCCGACCTGCCCGAGAGCGAATACAAGCAAAGTCTCCTGCAGCTCTGCAGTTTTGCAGTTGACAGGAACCACTAGAGCCCTTATAGTTATGCCTTCCCGAGATTGAGGCAAACGCCAAAATCTCAAACCAGTCGGGGTGTAGCTTAGCCCGGTAGAGCGCTACGTTCGGGACGTAGAGGCCGGAGGTTCGAATCCTCTCACCCCGACCACCGAATACAAAAAAGCCAGATCAACCGCAAGGTGATCTGGCTTTTTTCTTGGCGCTGTCTGCGTTAAGTGTTGACACAAATACGTCGTTCCCGCGGAGGCGGGAACCCATGCTTAGTTTGCGTCCCTGCGGCTGTCGAGCGTGCCGCGCGACAGGGTGCTCAGTATGGGTCCCCGCCTCCGCGGGGACGACGTGCTCAGGTCCACACTTAACGGACAGCGCCTTTTTCTGTCTCACTTTGCCGCAAGCGCGACGTCTGCCAGCAGCTGCCGTATCTCCGGCACGCAAGAGCCGCAATTGCCGCCCGCTTTGACGCAGGCGGTCACGCCCGCCACATCCACCAGCTTATGTTCGCTGATGGCCTTGCAGATCGTGGCCCGGCCGACGCCGAAGCACGAGCATACCGTCGGCCCAGTGTCGCTGGCGCCCGCCCGCCCACACCCCGCCAGCAGGTCCGCGCGGTCCTGCGCCGACAGGCGCTCCTGTCCGAACAGGGCGGCCAGCCATGCGCGCGACTGCAGTGCGGGCAGGCGCGAGACGAACAGGCAGGCCTCGATCCGTCCATCGACCAGGTGCGCGGCACGGTACAGGCCCGCGCCCTGGTCTTCGTACTCGAGCCAGTCGGCGTCCTCGTCGACCGCTTCGAGCAGCTCGCGGGCCCAGCCGGGTGCAAGCGCAACCGGCTGGCGCCCGGCCAGCTCGTAGCGGTGCGCGCTTGCGCCCTCGATGCGGGTCCAGTTGGCCGCGCGCTCGAGCGCAAGCGCGCGCCGGCTCAGGATGAAGCCATGCCACGCCACGCCGAACGGTTCCACACGCACAGGCGTGTGCTTGAACTCGGGCTCGCCGGACAACGGGTCCACCGCCGGGTTCACCACTGCGCCGACGCGCGCGTGCGCGGCCGTCTGGCCGCTCCAGTGAATCGGCACGAACAGGCTGCCGCGCGCAATACCGCCGCCATGCGCGACCCGCGCGACCATCGCGCCCCAACAGCTCGTCACCCGCGCCAGCTCGCCTTCGCGCACGCCGTACAACAGCGCGTCCTGCGGATGCATGTCGATGAACGGCTCGGGCACGTGGCCGGCCAGTCGCGGTGACTTGCCGGTGCGCGTCATGGTGTGCCACTGGTCACGCACGCGGCCGGTGTTGAGCGCCAGGGGGTAGTCATCGCCTGGCAGATTGGCTGGGCCACGGGGCAGCACCGGAACAAGGCGCGCGCGGCCGGACGGTCGCGCAAAGCGGCCGTCGCCGAACAGCCGCGCGGCGCCACGCGGCTTGCCATCTTTTCCACGCGTGACCGGCCACTGGATCGGCTCGAGCTCGTCGTAGTCGCGCCTGCTCATGCCGGCCAGCCCGTCGAGCCGGAACATGCGTGCCGTGGCGCCTTCATTACGCCACGCAGACAGCCGCGCGTGCTCATCGAAGATCTCGTGCACGGACTGGTAATCGAAGCCGCCAAAGCCCATGCGCCGCGCCACATCGCACAGCACCTGCCAGTCGGCGCGCGCCGCACCGGGCGCGGGCAGAAAGGAACGCTGGCGCGAAATGCGCCGTTCCGAGTTGGTCACGGTGCCGTCTTTCTCACCCCAGCCGAGTGCCGGCAGCAGCACGTCGGCATAGGCGTTGGTGTCGGTGCCGGCCACAATGTCCGAGACCACCACCAGATCGCATTTGGCCAGCGCGCGCCTGGCCTGGTCGGCGTCGGGCAGGCTCACCACCGGATTGGTGGCAATGATCCATAACGCCTTGATCCGGCCCTCTTCCACTGCCCGGAACAGGTCCACCGCCTTCAGCCCGGGCCGCTGCGCGATGCGCGGGGCATTCCAGAACGTCTGCACCGCCGCGCGCTGCGCCGGGTCCTCCAGCTCCATGTGCGCCGCCAGCATGTTGGCCAGGCCGCCGACCTCGCGCCCGCCCATGGCGTTCGGCTGCCCCGTCAGCGAGAACGGGCCCATGCCCGGCTTGCCGATGCGGCCAGTCAGCAGGTGGCAGTTGATGATGCTGTTGACCTTGTCGGTGCCGGAGGACGACTGGTTGATGCCCTGAGAGTATGCCGTGACTACCTTGGTGGTCGCGGCGAAGGCATCGTAGAAGGCAAGCAGCAGCGCGGGATCGACACGGCATGCACGCGCGACCGCCTGCAGGTCGCCGCAGGTGTCGTGCGCCGCCGCCAGCGCCTCGTCCAGCCCTTCGGTGTGCGCGGCGATGAAGTCCCGGTCCGCCCTTCCCTGCCGCGCCAGGTGGCACAGCAGGCCATTGAACAGCCAGGCGTCGCTGCCGGGCTTGATCGGCAGGTGCATGTCGGCCAGTTCCACCGTCGCGGTGCGGCGCGGATCGATCACCACGATTTTCATCTGCGGCCGCAATTCACGGGCACGCACCAGGCGCTGGAACAGCGTCGGGTGGCACCAGGCCGTATTCGATCCGGTCAGCACGACCATGTCGGCCAGTTCAAAATCTTCATAACAGCCGGGGACGATGTCCTCGCCGAACGCGCGCTTGTGCCCGGCCACGCTGGACGACATGCACAGGCGCGAATTGGTGTCGATATTCGCGCTGCCGATGTAGCCCTTCATCAGCTTGTTGGCGACGTAGTAGTCCTCGGTCAGCATCTGCCCCGACACGTACAGCGCCACCGAGTCAGGCCCGTGCTGCGCGATCGCGCGCGCGAAGCCGGCGGCCACACGGTCCAGCGCCTCGTCCCAGCTCGCATCGCGCAACTGGCCGCGCTCGCGCAGCGCGGGCTGCAGCAGGCGTCCATCCAGCCCCAGCGTTTCGCCCAGCGCCGCGCCCTTCACGCACAGCCGGCCGCGGTTGGCCTCGTGCTCTGTATCGCCGGCGATGGCAAGCGAGCCGTCCGGCTGCGCCATTGCGGTCACGCCGCAGCCAACGCCACAATAGGGACAGGTGGTGCGCACCGCCAGCGGAATGGTCGACAACTTCAAGATGGGCTCCTCGTCAGGCGGCGCACAGCGCACGGCCGAACAACAGGGTGTCGCGCATCGATGAAACATCGGCGCGCTGCTGGATCAGGTCGAAATACCACGGGCCGTCCTGCACGTCTCCGTACAGCACGGCGCCGGCCAGCCGGCCGCCACTGAGCACGAGGCGCTTGTACACGCCCGCTCCACGGTCGCGCAGCACCAGGTCCTCGCTGCCGTCGCCGCCAACGATGTCGCCGGCCGAGAACAGCTCGACGCCGGTCACCTTGAGCCGGGTGGCAGTCGGCTGTTGCACGTAGCGCCGATGCCCCGCTCCCGCCAGGTGCGCCGCGCACACGCGCGCCTGGTCCCAGATCGGCGCCACCAGGCCGAAGGTGGCGCGCCGGTGCTGCACGCATTCGCCAACGGCATAGATGCGCGGGTCGTAGGTCTGCATGGTGTCGTCCACCACGATCGCGCGCTCGCAGTACAGGCGGGCGTCGCGCGCAAGCCCGATGTTCGGGCGTACGCCGGCGGCCATGACGACCAGGTCGGCCGCAATCTCGCGGCCGTCGGCCAGGCGCACCGCCTGCGCGCGTTCCTCGCCTGCGATCGCGGCTGTCTGCGCGCCGAGCAGGATGCGAATGCCCTTGCGCTCCAGTGCCGTCTTGAGCAGCGCGCTGGCCTGACGGTCCAGCTGCTGGTTCATCAGGCTGTCGGTAACGTGGAGCACGGTCACTTGCATGCCGCGCCGCGCCAGTCCGCTGGCCGCCTCCAGCCCCAGCAGCCCGCCGCCGATCACCACCGCCTGCCCGCCCTGGCTGGCGGCAGCGAGCATCGTGTCCACGTCGCCCAGGTCGCGAAAACCGATGACGCCTTCGAGCGCATGCCCGGGCACCGGCACGATGAAGGGTGTGGAACCGGTTGCAAGCAGCAGCCTGTCATAGCGCACCGCCAGGCCCGATGCGGCGTGCACCGTGCGGTTGCCGCGGTCGATCCGCACCACCGGGTCGCCGGCGAACAGCGTGATGCCATGCTGGCGGTACCATTCGCGCCGGTGCAGCATGATGTCGTCCACCGTCTTTTCTCCGGACAGCACGGGCGAAAGCAGGATGCGGTTGTAGTTCCCGTGCGGCTCGGCGCCGAACACAGTGATGTCGTAGGCGTGCGGCGCGATCTTGAGCAGTTCCTCGACCGTGCGCATGCCGGCCATGCCGTTGCCGACGACCACCAGCGCCGGCTTCATGCCGCTACCCACACCATTCCGTCCGCCACGCGCGCCGGGTAGCTGGCAACCGAGCGTTCCGGCGCCTCCAGGCATTCTCCGGTGCGCAGGTCGAAGTGCTGCTTGTAGATCGGCGAGGCCACCACCACGCGCTCGCCCAGGCTGCCGACGATCCCGCGCGAGAGCACCGCCGCATGCGCGTTCGGGTCGTAATTGGCGATCGCAAAAACGTCCGGCTCGCCGCGCCCGACGCGGAACACGGCGACCTGCTCGCCATTGAGCAGCGCGCACACGCCGGTATCGGGAACGATGTCCTCGAGCAGACAGACGGGAGTCCACTGGTCCAGTTGAAAATCGCGATGCATGAGCTGTTCTCCTTTCGATTCAGGCCGAACGTGCGGCGATGGGGATGATGCGGCGCTGGCGCTCCTCCGGCGTGGCCGGGCGTACCTGCCCGCGCTCCGGCATGAACACCACGTTGGCGTCCGTCGCATCGCTGTTGACGAAGTGGCGGAAGCGCTTGCGCGTGGCCGGATCGGTCACGGCGTGCTTCCACTCGCAGACATAGGTGTCCACGACGTGCTGCATGTCCGCTTCCAGCTCCGCCGCGATCCCCAGCTTGTCCTCGACCACCACCTGCTTCAGGTAATCCAGCCCGCCCTCCAGGTTCTCGCGCCAGGTGCTGGTGCGCTGCAGGCGGTCGGCGGTGCGCACGTAGAACATCAGGAAGCGGTCCACCAGCTGCACGACCTGATCCTCGGTGAGATTGGAGGCCAGCAGCTCGGCATGGCGCGGCTTCATGCCGCCGTTGCCGCACACGTACAGGTTCCAGCCCTTGTCGGTGGCAATCAGGCCGACGTCCTTGCCCTGCGCCTCGGCGCACTCGCGGGTGCAGCCGGATACGCCGAACTTCACCTTGTGCGGCGTGCGCAAGCCCTTGTAGCGGTTCTCCAGCGCGATCGCAAAGCCCACGCTGTCGCCTACGCCGTAGCGGCACCAGGTCGAGCCCACGCACGACTTCACCGTACGCAGCGCCTTGCCGTAGGCGTGGCCGGACTCGAACCCGGCCGCGATCAGCTCTTCCCAGATCTGCGGCAGCTGCTCGAGCCGCGCGCCGAACAGGTCGATGCGCTGGCCGCCGGTGATCTTGGTGTACAGCCCGTACTTGCGGGCGACCTGGCCCACTGCGATCAGTCCGTCGGCCGTGACCTCGCCACCCGGCATGCGCGGAACCACCGAATACGTCCCGTCTTTCTGGATGTTCCCGAGGAAGTAGTCGTTCGTGTCCTGCAGGCCCGCGTGCTCGGGCTTGAGCACGAAATCGTTCCAGGTCGAGGCCAGGATGTTGGCGGCGGTGGGCTTGCAGATCTCGCAGCCCAGGCCATTCCCGTGCCTGGACAGCAGTTCGGCGAAGGTGCGGATGCGCCCGACACGCACCAGGTGAAACAGCTCCTGCCGCGAGTACGGGAAGTGCTCACAGATGTGGTTGGACACGGCCACGCCCTGCTTTTCCAGCTCGGCGTTGAGCACCTGCGTCACCAGCGGCACGCAGCCGCCGCAAGTGGTGCCGGCGCAGGTGGCGGCCTTGAGCGCGGCGAGCGTCGTCGCTCCGTCCGCCACCGCCGCGCACAGCGCCCCCTTGGAGACATCGTTGCACGAACAGACCTGCGCCGTCGCCGGCAGCGCCGCCACGCCGAGCGCCGGCCGGGCCTTGCCGTCCGCCTGCGGCAGGATCATGAACTCGGGCGACTCCGGCAGCTCGGTCTGGTTCAGCATGGCCTGCAACAGCGTGCCGTACTCGCCAGCGTCGCCCACCAGCACCGCGCCCAGCAGCCGCTTGCCGCAGCCGGACACCACGATCTTCTTGTACACCTGCTTGCGCTCGTCGAGTAACTGGTAGCTGCGGCTGTCCGGCGTGCTGCCATGCGCGTCGCCGATGCTGGCCACGTCCACGCCCAGCAGCTTGAGTTTGGTGGACAGGTCCGCCCCGGTGAAGGCGGCCGCCTGGCCAGCCAGGTGGCGCGCGGCGGTGCGCGCCATGTCGTAGCCGGGCGCCACCAGCCCGAAGAGCTGGCCGTTCCAGGCGGCGCATTCGCCGATGGCGTAGATGTCCGGGTCGGACGTGAGGCAACGGTCGTCGATCGCCACCCCGCCCCGCGGCCCGGTCGCAAGCCCGGCGGAGCGCGCCAGCTCGTCGCGCGGGCGAATGCCGGCCGAGAAAACGATCATGTCGGTATCCAGGTGCGAGCCGTCCGCAAATCGCATCCGGTGCCGCGCCTGTTCGCCATCGACGATCTCCTGCGTGTTCTTGTGCGTGTGGACAGTCACGCCCAGCTCTTCGATACGGCCGCGCAGCACCCGTGCGCCGGGTTCGTCCACCTGCACGGCCATCAGCTGCGGCGCAAATTCAACCACGTGCGCCGTCAGGCCCATGTCGCGCAGCGCCTTGGCGCATTCCAGCCCGAGCAACCCGCCGCCCACCACCACGCCCGAGCGCGAGCGATTGCCGCACTCCTGCATCGCCTCCAGGTCTTCGATGGTCCGGTAGACAAAGCAGTCGGCACGCTCGCGCCCCGGGATCGGCGGAACAAAGGGCGATGAGCCCGTTGCCAACACCAGCTTGTCGTACCCGAGCAGCTCGCCGCTGGCCAGCCGCACTGTTTTGGTCACGCGGTCGATGGCTGCAGCCCGCGCATTGAGCTTGAGCTCGATATTGTGGCGTTCGAAGAATCCGGGCGCGACCAGCGTCAGCTCGTCCGCCGACCTGCCCGAAAAATATTCCGACAGATGCACGCGATCGTAAGCGGGACGCGCTTCCTCGCACAGCACGGTAAGCTGCGCGCCCGGCATGCCCGAGGCCAGCGTTTCGACGAATTTGTGGCCGACCATGCCGTGGCCGATGACGATGACTTTCATGGCGGGCCTCCTAGACTGCCGTGGACGGCGCGCCGGCGGCCTCGCCGGCACGGACGGAAAAGCGTGCGGCCAGCGCGCACAGGCTGGATGCCAGCACCAGCGCGCCCAGCACCAGCAGCGTGCGGTGCAGGTCACCCGTCCCTTTCATCAGGAACCCGGCCAGCACCGCGCCCACGTTGCCGCCGGCGCCGACGATGCCGGCCACTCCGCCCAGGGCCTTGGGCTCGATGAAGGGCACCAGCGCATAGGTCGCGCCGCACGCCATGTGGGTGAACAGGCCAAAGAACAGCATCGCCGCCACGGCTGCGTCCACCGCGCCCGCATTGGCGAACCACAGCAGGCCAAGCCCTTCGCCGAGCATCAGCGCGAACAGCACCGTCACCCGGCTGTTCAGGTCTCCGCTGGCAGCCGCCTTGTCCGATACCCAGCCGCCGAGTGCGCGGGCAAACAGCGCCAGCAGGCCGAATGCGCCGACCGCCATGCCGGCCGCTTTCAGCGACAGACCGTAGTGATCGACGTAGTACGTGGCCGCGATGTTGTGGATGAACAGTTCAATGCCGAAGCAGGCGCCATAGGTGACGAACAGCAGCCACGCGCGGTGGTTGGCGCAGGCAGATTTGAAGCTGGCCCAGCCGCCCTTGCCGCCCGATTCGATGGGAACCCCGGCCGCGCGCAGCGCATCGTAGTTACCGTCCGGGCAATCCTGGGTGAAGCGCCAGTAGGCCGCAGCGGTCAGCAGCATCATCACGCCCGGCACCAGCAGCGCCAGGCGCCAGCCCATGCTCTCGCTCACGCCCAGCATCACCAGCGCGCTGAACAGCAGCGGCATCACGGCTTGCGTGGTGCCGCCGCCGCTGTTGCCCCAGCCCGCGCTGGCCGCGTTGGCGGTGCCGACCACCTTGGGCGCGAACATCACCGAGGTGTGGTACTGCGTGATCACGAAGCTCGCGCCGATGGCGCCGATGCCGAGCCTGAACAGCAGGAAGCTCTCGTAGCTCTGCGCCAGCGCGACGCCGAACACCGGAATCGCGCCGAGCAGCAACAGCGCGGTGTAGGCCTTGCGCGGACCGAAGCGGTCGCACAAAGGGCCGATCGCGAGCCGCACCAGGATGGTGATCGCGACTGCCGCGATATTGATGTTCGCCACCTGGTCCGGCGAGAGCGCCAGCTCGCCTTTGATCACCGGCATGAGCGGCGCGCAGGCGAACCAGGCGAAGAAGCAGACGAAAAATGCGACCCACGAAAGGTGGAAGGCACGCATCTGTGGCGTGCTGAACGAGAAGAGCGCGATGCGGTTTGCTTTGCTGGCCATGTGTCATCCCTTCGGAAAAACAAAAAGGCGTCCGCATGCCAGGGCCAGTGATTGGCCGGGGAATGCGGACGCCGTTGTCCTGTGCCGGTCCGCCGTTGGACCGGCTATGAAATGTAAGGGATCGCCGTTGATCCGACAGCGGTAGTTGCAAGAGGCGTGCCAGCCAACGTGCACAGGGAAGCGGGCGCCTGGCGGGACAGGCCGCGCTTCATGGCGGTGCAGCCTGCGCGAAAATGATGCGGCGCGCCGCACCAGCGGCGGGACTGGCTCAGGCGTGGCTGGACGCGGCGAACGATGCCGCGTACAGCGCCGGATCGCGCCCGTTCCAGGTACGGCCGTCGATGAGCCGCGAGCTGCGCGTCACGGTCGACGGCAGGGGTGTGTTGGTGGCGGCAGCGGCCTCGCGGTACAGGTCCAGCCGGTTGACGCGCTCGGCCACGGCTCGGTAGTCCGGATCGTAGGCGAGCAGGCCCCAGCGGCGGTGCTGGGTCATGAACCACATCGCATCGGACAGGTAGGGGAAAGTGGCCGCGCCATCGCCATAGAAGCGCAGCCGGTGCGGATCGTGCCATCTGTGGCCCAGACCATCGTTGTAGCAGCCCAGCATCCGCTCGCGAATCAGTTCGCGTTGCACGTTCACGAAGGCGGGGCTCGCAATGGCCTCGGATGCCGTTTCGCGGTTGGCCGCCGAGGCGTCGATCCAGCGGCCGGCTTCCAGCACCGCGCACACCAGCGCGCGGCAGGTGTTGGGATGGCGCTGCGCGAAGTCGGCGCACGCCGCCAGCGCCTTGCCCGGATGGTCGGGCCAGACCTGCTGGCTGGTGGCGACGGTGACGCCCACGCCTTCGCGCACGGCGCGCTCGCCCCACGGCTCGCCGGCACAGAAGCCATCCATGTGGCCGGCCGCAAGGTTTGCCGCCATCTGGTTCGGCGGCACGGTGGCCACGTGGCAGGCGCTCATCGGCTCGATGCCCGCCGCCGCCAGCCAGTAATACAGCCACAGCGCGTGGTTCCCGGTCGGGAAAGTGTGAGCAAACGTGAAGCGCCGCGCTTCGTTCGCCATCAGGGCGGCGAGCCCCGCCCCGTCCACCGCGCCGCGTGCCGCCAGCGCGCGCGACAGGGTGATCGCCTGCCCGTTCTGATTCAGGTTCATCAGCAGCGCCATGCTCTTCTGCGCAGTGCCGACCCCGAGTTCGACCGCATACACCATGGCATACAGCAGCTGGGCGCAATCGAGTTCACCCCGCACCAGCCGGTCGCGCATGCCCGACCACGACTGCTCGCGGCTGAGCACGATCCGGATGCCGTATTTTTCGTCCAGACCCAGCACCGACGCCATGACGAGGGAAGCACAATCGGTCAGCGGCATGAAGCCGACCCGCACCGTGCTGCGCTCTGGTTTATCCGATCCGGCGACGAACGCGCCCTTGCCTTGCAGGCCAGTCATACGATTCCTCTTTTAAATGCCGCGCTCAGCCCAGCAGGTCCTCGACATCGAGGATGCGCTGGGCGATCTCGGCCAGTTTCAGGTTCTTGTTCATCGCCATGCTGCGCAGCTTCTGGTAGGCCTGCTCTTCCGACAGCCCGTGGCGCGCCATCAGCAGCCCCTTGGCGCGCTCGACCACCTTGCGCTCGGCCAGCTTCTGGCGCGTCTCGGACAGCTCGTCGAGCAGCTTGCGCTCGCGCCGGAAGCGCGCCAGCGCCACGTCGAGCACCGGCTTGACGCGCTCGGGTTGCAGCCCGGCCACGATGTAGGCCGTCACGCCCGCCGCCATCGCCGCTTCCACGCTGGACTCGTCCTGGTCGTCGGTAAACAGCACGATCGGCCGCGGCGCCGCGCGCGTGGCCAGCACGATGTGTTCGAGTACGTCGCGCGCGTCCGATTCGCTGTCGGCGATGATCAGGTCGGGCTGCAGTTGGGCGATGCGCTCGGGCAGGAAGATATCGGCAGGCAGCGAGGCGACGATGTCGTAGCCCGATTCGAGCAAGCCGATGCGCAGGGCCGCGCCGCGCTGCGCCTGAGCCGCGGCGGAGCCGTCTTCGTCGGTGGCCGTGGTCGGAATGACGACCACGATGCGCAGCCTGGGTGAAGCAATTGCGGATTTCATGCCCGCTTACGCACGCAAGAAACGGGCCACCCCAAAGTATTTTGGAAGGTGATAGTCGGCATCATGAACGGAAAGTTACCTCGCGCCCGGCGCCTACCTATACTTCAACTCATCGCAGCACCGCACCAAACATCATTGAATCGAGAGGAAAGATCATGACTGCTATTGGATTTATCACTGTTGGAATCGCCGTCGCCGCCGTGGTAGCACGTGTCGCATCGCTGGTGATCGTCGCCGCCAAGGGCCAGCAGACCGCCTGAGGACAGCTGAACGAAGGTCCACGCGTTCAGCCGGAACAGGGGCCAACGCAACGCTCGCATGATTTGAACGCGTGGGCAGGAAGACCTGCCCACCCTACCGGCAAAATGAAAAAGCCAGGCCAACAGGTGGGCCTGGCTTTTATATTTTTGAGCTGGCGCGCTACGCCAGCTGCAGTGATTTCAGCCGGCGGTACAACGTGCGTTCGCTCATGCCGAGCGCACGGGCAAGCTCGGCGCGGGTGCCCGCGAACCCGGCCGCGTAGGTGGCCAGCGCCTGGTCCGTGAGCTTTGCGCCGGTGGGCACCGCACGGGTCGCCAAGCCCGGCGCGGGCAAGCCCGGATGCGTGTGGAGCACGAAGTCCGGTAACTGCGCGAGCCCGATCACGCGGTCGTCCGCAAACAGCGTGGCGCGCTCGAGCACGTTGCGCAGCTCGCGGATATTGCCCGGCCAGCTGTACGACTGGAGCGCGGCCAGCGCTTCCGGGGTGACCCGGTACGGCCGCCCCATCTTGGCCAGGCGCTGCAGCACCGACTCGATCAGCAACGGGATGTCCTCGCCGCGTTCGCGCAACGCCGGCAGGTGGATCGGATAGGCGCTGATGCGGTAATACAGGTCCTGCCGAAAGCGTCCGTCCGCCACCATGTCCGCCAGCGGCTTGTGGGTCGCGGCGACCAGGCGAAAATCGCTGTGCAGCGTCTCCAGCCCGCCCACGCGGCGATAGGTGCCGCTTTCGATCAGGCGCAGCAGCTTGACCTGCATGCCCAGCGGGACGTCGCCGATCTCATCCAGGAACAAGGTGCCGCCGCGCGCCGTCTCGACCAGCCCGTGCTTGCGCGCCTGCGCGCCGGTGAACGCGCCCTTCTCGTAACCAAACAGTTCGCTCTCGAACAGCGTTTCGGTGAGACCTGAACAATCGACCACGACGAAAGGACCAGCGGCGCGGTCGCTGGCTTCGTGCAGTGCACGCGCGAACAGTTCCTTGCCGCTGCCCGATTCGCCCAGCAGCAGCACCGGCAGCATGGCCGGCGCGGCCCGCTGCAGCGCTTCGAGCGCGCGCACGAAGGCGGGCGAGCGCCCGACCAGGCCGTCGCTGGTGGTGCGCGCCGATGCATTGCGCACCGTGACCAGCCGTTCCACATAAGCCACGACCTCGTGCGCGTCGTCCAGGATCGGCCGCAATTCCACATTCACGTGTTCCGGCCCGCGCGGCGTGTGGTGGATGTGCAGCACGCGGTCCGGCCCGCGCTTTTCCTGCGCCTTTTTCATCGGGCAGTGCTCGCCCGCCAGGTCGCACGGCACATCGTAGTGGTGCGATACGCGGTAACACTTCTGCCCGGCCGCACTGTGCCCGGCGATGCCGAACTGGCGCTGGTAGGCCGTGTTGGATGCAAGGATGTTGTAATCAACGTCGAGGACAATCATAGGCTCGGACTCGTGCTCGAGGAATGAGACGAGGGCCTGGACCTGGGGGGCGGACGGAGCGGATGGCATGGCTGGGACCTTGAACGATGACCCGTCCATTATGCACCCCTGCTGCATCGACTGCCAGCATACTGCCACCGCACTGCCAAATTTCTGCCATTTACTGCCACTGCCGGGCCACCTGCCAGTGCGCGACGCCCGCCCGGCGCGGGGCCTCTCCCAAAAATTTATTCCAGTTCAAGGACTTACAGAGATCTTTTGTGCTCGCCGCGGGTTGGCACGGCGCTTGCACATGTCCGTGTACGGCAATGGCTGCCGCAATACAGGAGACAACAATGGGAAAACAAAACGCAATGGTGGTCGAGGGCTTTTTCGACCCGCACACCTGGACCGTGACGTACATCGTTATGGACCGCGAGAGCATGGAGTGCGCGATCATCGACAGCGTGCTGGACTATGACCACAAGTCCGGCCGCACCTCCACCACGAGCGCCGACAAGGTGATTGCGCGCGTCAAGGAGCTGGGCGCCAAAGTGAGCTGGATTCTTGAAACCCACGTGCACGCCGACCACCTGACGGCCGCCCCCTACCTGAAGGACAAGTTGGGCGGCAAGGTCGGCATCGGCAAGCACATCACGACGGTGCAGGGCGTGTTCGGCAATCTCTTCAACGCCGGCCCGGGCTTTGCGCGTGACGGCAGCCAGTTCGACCACCTGTTCGACGATGGCGAGCACTTCACGATCGGCGCCCTGCGCGCGCAAGCGATGCACACGCCGGGCCACACGCCCGCCTGCGTCACCTACGTGATCGAGGATGGGGCGGAGACGGCCGCCTTCGTCGGCGACACCCTGTTCATGCCCGACTACGGCACCGCGCGCTGCGACTTCCCTGGCGGGGACGCGCGCACCCTCTACCGTTCGATCAACAAGGTGCTGAGCCTGCCCCCGGAAACGAAGCTGTACATGTGCCACGACTACCAGCCCAACGGCAGGCCGGTGGAGTTCGTGACCACCGTGGCGGAAGAACGCGCCAGCAACATCCACGTGCGCGACGGTATCAGCGAGGACGAATTCGTGGGCATGCGCAGCCGCCGCGACGCCACCCTCGATATGCCCGTGCTGATCCTGCCCTCGGTGCAGGTGAACATGCGCGCCGGCCACCTGCCCGAGGCGGAAGACAACGGCATGCGCTACCTGAAGATCCCGCTCAACGCCCTGTGAGCACCACCCACAATCGAACAAGACCGGAGACAACATGGACATCCACTACCTGACGGCCGAGCTATCGGTCGCGCCCCAGATCCAGGCGATTGACATCGCCACGCTCAAGCAAAAAGGCTTTCGCGCCGTGATCTGCAACCGCCCTGATGGCGAGGGCAACGACCAGCCGCTGTTCGCCGAGATCGAACAGGCGGCGCGCGCGGCCGGGCTGGAAGCGCACTACCTGCCGGCCGAATCGGGCAAGGTGACCGACCAGCAGGGCCGCGACTTCGGCGCCCTGCTGGCCACCCTGCCCAAGCCGGCGCTGGCCTTCTGCCGCACCGGCATGCGCTCGACCACCATGTGGGCGCTGTCGCAGGCCGGCAGCCTGCCGCTGGCGCAGATCATCGAAAAGGCCTCGCGCGCGGGCTACGACCTGAAAGGCGTGGTGCGCCGCATCGCCAACAACGGCCGCACGCCGGTGGAGGTGGCCGAAGCCGAGCACGAGGTGGTGGTGGTGGGCGGCGGCGCGGCAGGCATCGCCGTCGCCTCCAGCATGCTGGCGCGCAGCCCGGGACTGGACATCGCCATCATCGACCCGGCCGACGTGCACTACTACCAGCCCGGCTGGACCCTGGTGGGCGGCGGCGCGTTCAAGGTGGAGCGTACCGCGCGCACCATGGGCTCCACTATCCCGCAAGGCGCCAAGTGGATCAAGGCGGCGGTGGCCGCGTTCGAACCGGAGCGCAACGCCCTCATCCTGGACGGCTGCCGCGTGGTCAAGTACAAGCAGCTGGTGGTCTGCCCGGGCCTGAAGCTCGACTGGCACACGATCGACGGCCTGGCCGAAACGCTGGGCCAGAACGGCGTTACCTCCAACTATCTGTACCACCTTGCGCCCTACACCTGGCAGCTGGTGCAGTCGCTGCGCGGAGGCCGCGCCCTGTTCACCCAGCCGCCCATGCCGATCAAGTGCGCCGGCGCGCCGCAAAAGGCCATGTACCTGTCGGCCGACCACTGGCGCCGCAGCGGGGTGCTGGAAGAGGTCGACATCCGCTTCTACAGCGCGGGCGACGTGCTGTTCGGCGTGAACGACTACGTGCCGGCCCTGATGGAGTATGTGCGCTCGTACATGATCGGCCTGAACTTCCGCCACAACCTGGTGGCGGTGGACGGCCCGGCGCGCGTGGCGACCTTCCGGCACATCGAGAAAGACGGCACGGAGCAGCTGGTGAAGGAGCCGTTCGACATGCTGCACGTGGTGCCGCCCCAAAAGGCGCCCGACTTCATCCGTGTCAGCCCGCTGGCCGACGCCGCCGGCTGGGTCGACATCGACCAGGCCACGATGCGCCACAAGACCTACGCCAACATCTATGCGCTGGGCGACGCCGGCAGTTCGCCCAACGCCAAGACCGCCGCCGCCGCGCGCACGCAGGCGCCGGTGGTCGCGCACAACGTGCTGGCCGCGCTGGGCCAGGCCAAGGGCGAGGCGCGCTACAACGGCTACGGCTCGTGCCCGCTCACGGTCGAGCGCGGAAAAATCGTGCTGGCCGAATTCACCTACGGCGGCAAGGTCGCGCCCAGCTTCCCGCGCTGGCTGATCGACGGCACCCGTCCGTCGCGCCTGGCGTGGCTGCTCAAGGAACGCATCCTGCCCCCGCTGTACTGGGAAGGCATGCTCAAGGGACGCGAATGGCTGGTCCATCCGGAGCTGGTGGACGTAAGCACGCCTTCAGCCACCTGAAACGATTATCGACAAGGAGTTCATCATGCAAGTTAATGTAGGCGGATTGGACAGCGGCCTGCGCATCGGCGCCGGCCTGGTCATTCTTTCGTTGTACTTCGTCCTGGCAGAGGATGTACGCCTGTGGGCACTGGTGGGCCTGGTGCCGCTGCTCACCGGACTGTCCGGGCGGTGTCCGCTCTACAGCGTCCTGGGGGTGAACACCTGCAAAGCCCCGCGGCAGTAACAGGGGCGATGCGATGAACGATTCACCCGCTGTACTGAACCGGCGCCTGGTCCGCGACCTGGCGCTGGCCATCGTCTTCAAGCTCGTGGTCCTGGGCGTGCTGTGGCAGGCATTCTTCCACGACCACGCAGCGGCGGGCGCACAGCCCGATATCCTGCAGGAGGCGCGCCATGGGAACTGAGCACCTGGTTGACCTGTCGCGCCTGCAGTTCGCGGCCACCGCGATGTACCACTTCCTGTTCGTGCCGCTCACTTTGGGCATGGTCTGGCTGCTGGTGATCATGGAAAGCGTGTACGTCATGACCGGCAAGACCGTGTACAAGGACATGACGCGCTTCTGGGGCAAGCTGTTCGGCATTAACTTCGCCCTTGGCGTGACCACAGGGATCACGCTCGAATTCCAGTTCGGGACCAACTGGGCCTACTACTCGCACTACGTGGGCGACATCTTCGGCGCGCCGCTGGCGATCGAAGGGCTGATGGCGTTCTTCCTCGAGTCCACCTTCATCGGCCTGTTCTTCTTTGGCTGGGACAGGCTCTCGCGGCGCCAGCACCTGCTGGTGACGATCCTGATGGCCGTTGGCACCAACCTGTCGGCGCTGTGGATCCTGGTGGCGAACGGCTGGATGCAGAACCCCGTGGGCGCCGAGTTCAGCCCGGAGACCATGCGCATGGAACTGGTCGATTTCTGGGCCGTGCTGTTCAACCCCGATGCGCAGGCCAAGTTCGTGCACACGGTGTCGGCCGGCTACGTGACCGGCGCCATGTTCGTGCTGTCGATCTCGGCGTGGTATCTGCTGCGCGGGCGCGACGTGGAGTTCGCCAAGCGCAGCTTCCGCGTGGCCGCCGCCTTCGGCCTGGCCTCGGCCTGTTCGGTGATCGTGCTGGGCGACGAATCCGGCTACACCGTGGGCGAAGCGCAGCAGGCCAAGATGGCCGCCATCGAAGCCATGTGGGACACCGAGCCGGCGCCGGCGCCATTCAACGTGATCGCCCTTCCCAACCAGGCCGAGCTGAAGAACGACTTCGCGCTGCAGGTGCCGTGGGTGATGGGCCTGATCGGCACCCGCTCGATCAGCAAGGAGATCCCGGGGATCAAGGAGATCCAGGCCAGGAACCGCGCGCGCATCGTGTCCGGCATCGACGCCGTGACCGCGCTCGAGATCATGCGCCGCGACCGGCATAACGAACGGGCCGCCGCGCTGTTCGAGGAACACAAGGCCGACCTGGGCTTTGGCCTGCTGCTGAAGAAGTACGTGGTCAACGTGGCCGAGGCCACGCCGGAAATGATCGAGAAGGCGGTACAGGACACCATTCCGCGCGTGACGCCGATGTTCTGGGCGTTCCGCCTGATGGTGGCATTCGGCTTTGCCATGCTGGTGCTGTTTGCGGCAGCCACCTGGCAAACACTCAAGGGCCGCTGCTCCACCAGCCCGCGCCTGCTCAAGGCCGCACTGTGGTCGCTGCCGATGCCGTGGATCGCCGCGGAACTGGGCTGGTTCGTGGCCGAGTACGGCCGCCAGCCGTGGACCATCTACGGCGTGCTGCCCACCCACCTGTCGGTGTCCACGCTGTCGGTGGGCTCGCTGTATGGCTCGCTGGCCGGCTTCGTCGGCTTTTACACGGTGCTGCTGGTGGTGGAAATGTACCTGATGGTGCGCTTTGCCCGCATCGGCCCGGCCAGTCTGGGCACCGGGCGCTACGCAGGCGAGAAGGCGCACGGCGCCGCAACCGCCTCGGGAGAAATCCATGCTTGATTATCCAACCCTCAAACTGATCTGGTGGGTGCTGGTCGGCGTGCTGCTGATCGGTTTCGCCATCATGGACGGCCACGACATGGGCGTGGGCACCTTGCTGCCTTTTGCCGGCCGCAGCGACGTCGAACGCCGCGTCATCATCAACACCGTCGGGCCGCACTGGGACGGCAACCAGGTCTGGTTCATCACCGGCGGCGGCGCCATCTTCGCCGCCTGGCCGCTGGTGTATGCGACCGCGTTCTCCGGCTTTTACTGGGCCATGCTGGCGGTGCTGTGGGCGCTGTTCTTCCGGCCGGTGGGCTTTGACTACCGCAGCAAGCTAAACAACCCCACCTGGCGCTCGGTGTGGGACTGGGGCCTGTTCGTCGGCGGAGCGGTGCCGCCGCTGATCTTCGGCGTCGCCTTCGGCAACCTGCTGCAGGGCGTGCCCTTCCATTTCGACGACGACCTGCGCTCGACCTACACCGGCACATTCTTCGGCCTGCTCAACCCGTTCGCGCTGCTGTGCGGCGTGGTGTCCTCGGCGATGATCACCTTCCACGGCGCCGTGTACCTGGCCCACCGCACCGAAGGCCACATCCAGGCGCGCGCGCGCCGCGCCGCCAACTGGGCGGGCCTGGTGCTGCTGCTGGCCTTCAGCGCCGCCGGCGTGTGGCTGGCGCGCGGCATTCCCGGCTACGTGCTCGCTTCCGCACTGGACCCCGCCGCCCTGCCCAACCCGCTCGCCAAGGAAGTGGTCCGCAGCGCCGGGGCCTGGATGGCCAACTACCACCGCTACCCGGCCACCGTGGCCGTGCCGGCCATGGCCTACTGCGCGGTGCTCGCGGCCCTGGCCTGGCTGCGCGCGGGCTACACCCTGGCGGCCTTCGGCTGCTCGGCGCTGGCACTGGCCGGCGTGATCGGCACCGCAGGCGTCTCGATGTTCCCGTTCCTGATGCCCTCGTCGTCCGACCCGCGCTCCAGCCTCACGGTGTGGGACAGCACGTCCAGTCACCTGTCGCTGGGGATCATGTTCTGGGCCACGCTCATCTTCATGCCGATCGTGATCGCCTACACCAGCTGGGCCTACAAAGTCATGTCCGGCAAGGTGACGACGGCCTATGTGCGCAAGCACGACCATTCGGCTTATTGAGGAGGATACGTCATGTGGTATTTCGCCTGGGCGCTGGGGGTCGGCTTTGCCGTCCTGCTGGCCATCCTGAACGCGATGTGGGGCGAGCACGAAGAGGCGCGCCGCACCGGCTTTAACGATGACGCAAGCAGCGGGGGCCACGGTGGAACGTGATGCGCAGGCGCGCCCCGCCGCGCCGATGGCGCTGCTGCCGCTGCTGCTGGCCTGCGCCGTGGCGCTGGGGCTGACCATCTATCCGCAGCTGGCCATGCGCGCGGGCCGCCCGGACCACGTGGCGGCCATGCTGGCCATGGCCTCCATGTCGGCCGGGTTCGTGCGCGGCGTCGGCTTCGTTGCGCGGCGCCAGCCCTGGCGCGCGGTGTTCTCCACCCCGGCGTGCCTGGCCTGCGCCGCGCTCGCCGCGCTGCGGCTGTGGGGCGGCTGATGCTGGTCGACCTGCTCCTGGGCCTCGTGACCGGCGCCATCCTCGCGCTCACCGGCGCCGGCGGCGGCATCCTCGCGGTGCCGCTGCTGGTGTTCGGCGCGCGCCTGGACATGGCCACCGCCGGGCCGATTGGCCTGCTCGCGGTGGGCATGGCCGCGGCGCTGGGCGCCGGGCTGGGCCTGCGCGCCGGCATCGTGCGCTACCGCGCCGCGCTGCTGATCGCGCTGGCTGGCGCGGCCTTCTCGCCGCTTGGACTGTGGCTCGCCCACCGCATCGACAACCGCATGCTCACAGTGCTCTTTGCGCTGGTGCTCGCCTACGTTGCCTATCGCAGTTTCACCCAGGCCGGCCAGCCGCCCAGCACCGAACATAGCCTGAGGCACTGCGTGCGCGACCCTGCCACCGGCCGCTTCATCTGGACGCGTCCCTGCGCGCGCGTGCTGGCGCTGTCCGGCACCGTCGCTGGCCTCTTGTCCGGGCTGCTGGGCGTGGGCGGCGGCTTCGTGATGGTGCCGGCGCTGCGTGCTTACACCGAGCTGGAAATGCAATCGGTCGTGGCTACATCGCTTGCCGTGATCGCGCTGCTGTCGGCCACCGGCGTGGCGACAAGCGCACTGTCCGGCGGCTTCAACTGGGCGGTTGCCCTGCCCTTTTGCGCCGGCGCGCTGGCGGGCATGCTCGTGATGCGAGCCGTTGCGCACCAGCTGGGCGGCGCGGCCATGCAGCGCGGTTACGCTGTCGTGGCGGGAACCGTTGCGCTGGCCATGCTCTTGAAGGCCGCACTGGCCTGATGCCCGGGTTGCCAACGACGCGGGCCATCCGCTACACTGCTACAAAATTTGTATCGTTATGCGGAGCGGTGGATGCAGGATGTGTTGAACCCGGCGGTGGGAGCGTTCGTCTTCGAGCTGGTGCGCGGCTGGCTGTTCGGTAATGCGTTGGCCGGCACCGGAAGCGCGTTGCTGGTCCTCCTGGCGCTGGTGCTGGCCTGGCGCCGCCGCTTGCCGGCCATGCTGGTGCCCGAGCACGGCACGGCGATCGTGATCTTCTGTGTCGCGGGACTGTGCCTGGCGATGGGCATGGGCGAGCGCGGCGACCGGCAGGACCAGTTCCGCTCCACGCCGGCGGCAGCGCATGGGGTGCAAGGGCATGCCCGGGCCGCGACCGTGCCCGAGCGGCGCGGCTAGGCGCGCGGCGCGCGCAGCAGCACGAAGCGCGCGGCGTACAGCACGATCAGCGTGCCGGACAGGTCGCCGGTGACCATCGCGGCAAAACTGCTGCCCAGGTTGGCCTTGTGCTCGTAGAACGCGAACCACATATGGTGCAGTGCGGGGCTGGCGATCGAGAACATCAGCGCGCACTGCAGCAGGTTCATTGGCGTGAGGTTGGTGAGCGATGCCTCCAGTCCGTAGGCGTGGCGGGCGATGCGGTACACGCCGTAGGGCGCCACGGTGGCGAGGATGCCGCCGACGAAGGCACGCAGCGGATCATGCGGGAAGAAGTAGAGAAACGAGACCAGCCAGGACGCGGCCAGCAGGCCGACCGCCCCTGCTTCGGCAAACAGCAGCGTGCACAGAAGGCGCACGCCGGCGGGCAGGTAGATCCAGTTGACGCCGACGGCGAATTGAAGACGCGAGAGCAGCAATTCGTTCGCGGCCAGCGCCAACAGGAACAGGATGACGGTGGCGCCAGCCATCGAGAGGTTCAATTTTAACTGACTCATCTTTACAAACATGACTGCGTTACAATGTCACCCCGGCTGTGCGCGGTGGGCGTGCAGCTTAACGTAAGGCAGTCGCTTTCAGCAACCTACTCTTGATGAAAACCACACGTCCTGCCGACATCTTCCTGCGTTTCCTTCAGCTCGCCGAGGCGGTACGCGGCTTGCCTTCGCTGCCCGACCTCGATCCGCTCGAAGAGCGCATCCTGATGCTGGTCGCGCGCGCCGGCCAGGAGCACCAGCGCCTGTCGGTGCGCGACATGATGGCCCGGCACGAACTGGGCGCGCCGGCCACGGTGCACACGCGCCTGAAGTCGATGCGCGAGAAGGGCTGGATCAAGCTGTCCGACACCGAGGACAGCCGGCGCAAGCAGGTCGAGCTCACGCCCGCGGCGCTGCAGCACTTCGACCGGCTGTCGCAGTGCATGCTCAAAGCCACCAAATCCGCCGGCTGAAGCCGGCCCCCGCCTTACTCCTGCCCTTCCTCCGGGCGGTAAAACGCCCATTGTCGTGGTCTGCCGCCAGCGGCGGAAGTATACGATCCGCTTATGCTGACTATCACAAACCAAAAGTTTCGTTATAGCTCTGGGGAATCTATACTGCACCGCAACATAACGCAGTAATTCATCGGAGAATCACATGTCTGCAGCAACGATCACCCAGGCGCACGACAAGGGATTGCGCCACCACTTCAGCGCCCTGCTGGCAACAGTTGGCGATTTCGCCGCCCAGCTGTACGCGGCTCACGGCGGCTGGCTTGCCCCCATGCGCGACGCGGCTGCCGCCCGCGCCCGGCAGCAGGGTCGCGACGCCCTGCTGTCGCAGGCCAACCAGGCAGAGGCGCATTCGCCCAGCCTGGCCAACGAACTTCGCAATTTTGCTTCGAGAGGATAAATCATGACCGCTATCGAATACGTGTCCATCGCCATCGCCATCGTCGCCACCGTCGCCCGCATCGCGCTGTTCTTCCCGCGCGTGTCGCAGAGCCTGACCAAGCAAGCCTGACGCGAACCCAGCGTTCCAGACCGAGCCCGGCCCGTGCCGGGCTTTTTCATTGGTGGCGCGTACTTACGCAGGCGCGCATCGCCAGCGGCGGAAAAGCCTTGCGCCACCTCCCGCCCCGTGTGTTGCTGAGCTAGAATGCTCGTCGCATTTCCTTCTAGACAGCATTCCCGTTCACTCACTCGGACCATCTCGATGCGACTACTGCTCCTTTCCATCACCGCCGCGCTGATCGCGCTGCCCGCGGCGGCCAGCACGCCAATCACCCTCGACCAGGCGATGTCCAACCCGGACTGGATCGGCAACCCGACCGAAGCTGCGTGGTGGAGCTGGGACGGCAAGCAGGTGTACTACAAGCAGAAGCGCGCCGGCTCGCCGCTGCGCGACACCTGGGCCGCGCTGCCCAAGCCGCACCTGGTGGCGGACGGCGAGCTGCCCAGGCTCGACAGCCAGAACATGGTGTTCAACCGCGAGCACACCCGCGCCATCATCATGCGCAACGGCGACCTGTTCGAGCGCGACCTGAAGACCGGCGCGCTGACCCAGATCGTCAAGAGCGCGACCCCGGTGACGTCGCCGCAATACTCGAGCGACGAGACGAGCGTGCAGTTCCGCATGGGCGACGACTGGTACAGCTGGCACCGCGCCGATCGCCTGGTGTCGCCGGTGGCGCTGCCGCGTGCGGCCAAGGATCCGAATGCGCCTGATGAAGACGCGCTGCGCGCCATGCAGCTGCGCCTGATCGCGACCCTGAAGCGCCAGAAGGACGAGCGCGACGCCAGCCGCGCGCGTGCCGAGGAAGAGCGCCGCTTCGATGCGACCCGCGCGCCGGCGCCGATCTACCTGGGCGACAAGATCGCGATCCAGGGCAGCGCCCTGTCGCCAAGCGGCCGCTGGCTGCTGGTGGTGACCGGGCCGAAGGACGCCGACAAGGGCCGCATCGGCAAGCTGCCGCGCTATGTGACCGAATCGGGTTACGAGGAATTCCAGGACGAGCGCACCCGCGTCGGCCGCAACATGCCGGCCTCGCAAAGCATCAAGCTGGTGGACCTGACCACCAACAAGGTGCAGGAGCTGTCGTTCGACGCCCTGCCCGGCATTGCGGAAGACCCGCTGGCCGCGCTGCGCGCCGAACACAAGCAGCCCGCATTGAAGGGCAACCGCGCGGTGCACGTGGTGTCCGAATTCGGGCAGCCGATCCAGTTCACCAAGGATGGGGCACAAGCCGCGATCATGATCCGTTCGGTGGACAACAAGGACCGCTGGATCGCCACCGTCGATTTCGCGCAAGCGAAGCTCAAGCCGGTGCACCGCCTGACCGACCCCGCCTGGGTCAACTACGACAACAGCGAATTCGGCTGGCTGCCGGACAACCGCACGCTGTGGTACCTGTCGGAAGAAACCGGCTATTCGCACCTGTACACGAGCGATGCCAACGGCCACGCGCGCGCGCTCACGCAGGGCAAGTGGGAAGCCTCGGAAGTGAAATGGTCCACCGACGGCTCGACCGCGTACATCTTGTGCAACCGCGCGCAGCCCGGCACCTACGAGGTGTGCTCGGTGTCCGGCAAGGACGGCGCCACGCGTGAAGTGACCGCCTTTGACGGCGGCGTCGAGAACTTCGCGATCTCGCCCGACCAGCGCAAGCTGCTGGTGCGCTACTCGTCTTCCTACCTGCCGGCGCAGCTGGCCACCGTGCCCGCCAGCGGCGGCGCCGCGGTCAAGCTGACCGATACCCGCACCGCCGACTTCAAGGCGCGCGAGTGGATCATGCCGCAGTTCGTGGCCGTGCCGTCCACCCACGGCGGCGATCCGATCTGGGCCAAGCTGTACCGCCCGGCCCAGCTCGAACCGGGCAAGAAATACCCGATTGTGATGTTCGTGCACGGCGCCGGCTACCTGCAGAACGCGGATCATCGCTACACCAACTACTTCCGCGAGCAGATGTTCCATAACCTGCTGGTGCAGAAGGGCTACGTGGTGCTGGACATGGACTACCGCGGCTCCAAGGGTTACGGCAGCAAGTGGCGCACGGCGATCTACCGCAACATGGGCCACCCGGAGCTTGAGGACTACATCGACGGCGTGCACTGGATGGTGGACCGCCAGCAGGGCGACCCGAAGAACGTGGGCATCTATGGCGGCAGCTACGGCGGCTTCATGACCCTGATGGGCCTGATGCGCGCGCCGGAGGTGTTCAAGTCTGGCGCGGCGCTGCGCCCGGTGAGCGACTGGACCAGCTACAACCACGGCTACACGGCCAACATCCTCAACACCCCGGACATCGACCCCGAGGCGTACAAGGTGTCGTCGCCGATCGAGTATGCCGAGAACCTGCGCGGCAACCTGCTGATCGCGCACGGCATGGTGGACGACAACGTGTTCTACCAGGACTCGGTGCGCATGGCGCAGCGCCTGATCGAACTGAAGAAGGACAAGTGGGAGCTGGCCAGCTACCCGCTGGAGCGCCACGGCTTCGTGCAGCCGGAGAGCTGGTACGACGAGTACCGACGCATCCTCGAGCTGTTCGAGCGCACGCTCAAGCAGTAAGCACGAAAGGCGCCTGCGGGCGCCTTTCTTGTTGGAGGCGTAGGGTGGGGCAGGTTTTCCTGCCCACGCGTTCAACAAGCGATTGAACAGCGCGCCGCCAAAACCGGCCAGCAGCTAAGCTCACGGCTCCGCCAACCGATGAGCCGCAGCATGCGCCACCTGCTCCTGATTTCAATCGCCGCCGTCCACCTTCATGCCGCAGGCACAGGCCAGCAGGCCGCGCTCCCCGCGGGCGCAAAACTCGATCCCCAGCGTGTGCTGGCCGAGCGCTATGCCGCCCAATCCCCCATATCGGTACCGGTCCGACCGGCCGCTGCCGCCCCGGCAGGCGGCATCACCAACGTGACGTTCGAAACCGGCACCACGCAAGCGCAGGTGCCCGTCACGTTCGGCCAGGTTTTCGCGCCCGGCGCGTTGCGTCCGGGCGAGCAGCTGGCCGGCAAGCTGGCCGATGGCGGCACGGTGCCGCTGCAGGTGGACGCGAAGGCACGCCACGCCGACGGCTCGGTGCGGCATGCGGTCATCTCGGCAGTGCTGCCACGCGTGGCTGCGAATGCGCCGCTTGCCATGGCGCTGGTCAGGTCACAGGCACCCGCCGGCGCCCGCATGCCGGCCCCAGCCCAACTGCTCGACCAGGGCTTCACCGCGTCCGTCAGCGCGGTCATCGACGGCGAGCGTTACACCGCGTCGGCTGACAAGCTGCTGGTCGCGCAAAAACCGGCAACCTGGCTGTCCGGTCCCGTCGCCAGCGAATGGGAGGTCGCGGCGCCCTTGTCCAGCGCGAACGGCCAGGTCCACCCACATCTATCAGCGCGCTTTGCGATCCGCTGGTACCCCGCAGCACACGCGGCGCGGGTGGACGTGACGGTTGAAAACGACTGGGCCTACGAGCCGTCGCCGCGCAACTTCGTCTACGATGCCGTGGTCTCGGTTGGCGGCAAGGAGGTCTATGCAAAGAACGGGCTCACCCACTACCACCATGCGCGCTGGCGCAAGCTGTTCTGGTGGGGTGCGGCGCCGGCCGTCCACGTGCGGCATGACACCAACTACCTGATCGCCACGCGCGCCCTGCCCAACTACGACCGCACGGTGAGCATCCCCGACTTGGCGCTCGCGGCTCTGCAATCGCAGTGGACCGGGCCGCGCACCGAGCCGATGGGCGTGGGCGCCGCAGCGCAGGCCATGCCGACCACAGGCGGGCGCCCGGACATCGGTCTGCTGCCAGCCTGGGGCACGATGTACCTGCTGACGATGGACCAGCGCGCCGGGCAGGTCACGCTTGGCACCGCCGACCTGGCCGGGAGCTGGTCGATTCACTACCGCGACAAGCGCACGGGACGGCCAGTCAGCCTGCTCGACTACCCGTACATGACGATCGTCGGCAAGCCGGGCGACACGCTCAACCCGGCCACACGCCGGCAAGAGGCCTTCCCGCCCTGCGCGGCGCCAGACGCTTGCAAGAGCCCGTACGTGCACGACGTTGCGCACCAGCCCGCTTTCGCCTACCTGCCCTATCTCGTCACCGGCGACCGCTACTACCTGGAAGAGCTGCAGTTCTGGGCGATGTACGACGTGTTCTCATCCAACCCGGGCTACCGCGACAACGCGAAGGGACTGCTCAAGCCCGAGCAGGTGCGAGGCCAGGCGTGGGGTTTGCGCACGTTGGGCGAAGCGGCATACATCACGCCTGACGACGACCCGCTCAAGCGCCATTTCGTCCAGATCCTCAACGCCAACCTCGACTGGTACAACGCGACCTATGCGAACAACCCGTCGGCCAACAAGCTGGGCGTGATCGCCAACGGCTACGCGCTGGTGTACGACAAGCAGACGGCGCTCGCGCCGTGGCAGGACGACTTCTTCACCGCCGCGGTGGGCCACGTGTGGGAGCTCGGCTTCGACAAGGCCGCGCCGCTGCTGAAATGGAAAGCGCGCTTCCCGATCGGCCGCATGATCGGCCCCGGCGTGTGCTGGGTGGACGGCACGATCTACGCGATGAAAGTGCGCGACAGCGCCAGCAGCGCGATCTACAACACCATCGGCGAGGCTTACCGCGCGAGCCACAAGAGCGACTTCCTGGCCCTGCCCTGCGGCGGGCCGGAGATGGCCGCCGCGCTCAAGCTGGGCATTGGCGAAATGGCCGGCTATTCGTCGGTGGCGACAGGGTTCCCGTCCAACATGCAACCGGCCCTCGCTTACGCGGCGGACGCGGGCGGCGAAGCGGGAAGGAAAGCGTGGGCGCAGTTCATGGCGCGCAGCGTCAAGCCCGATTACGGCACTGCGCCACAGTTTGCCATTGTGCCGAGATAATCGTTCGGTCCGGGTGGGCGCCCACCCTACCTTCACTTGCCCAGAAAATCGAGCAGCGTCAGCGCCACCACCTTGGTCGCCTTGCGCAGGTCGTCGAGCGCCAGCTTCTCGTCCGCCTTCTTGGCATTCGACTCGGGCACCGTGCGCGGGCCCGCGCCGTACAGCACCGCCGGAATGCCGCGCTCGCCGTAGAGCCGAGCGTCCGCATACAACGGCGTTCCTTGCGCGGTAATCTCCTCGCCCATCACCTCACGGCCGTGCTGCTGCAGGCTGGCCACGAGCTTTTCCGCCCCCGGCAGCGGCCGCAGCGCGTGCGACAGCAGCAGCCGCCTGATCTCCAGCCGGATTCCCGGCATGCCCCGCACCGCATCCTCGATCAGCGCGCGCACCTGCGCCTCGACCTGCGCCGGATCTTCCTCGGGAATCATGCGACGGTCCATCTTGAGCACCACCTTGCCCGGCACGACGTTGGTGTTGGTGCCACCGTCGATGCGGCCGACCAGCATGGTCGGCGAATCGATGCCCGGCACGTTCGACTTGATCTTCTTGAGTTCCGGCAGCTGGCCGTAGATCGCATTCAGGATGCGCGCGGCGGCCTGCAGCGCGTCCACGGCCGTTTCCGGCATTGCGCCATGCCCGGCCTTGCCATGCACCGTGATCTCCAGCTGCAGGCAGGCGTTGTGGGCGGTGACGATGTTGTAGCTGAAGCCGGCCGCGATCACATAATCCGGGCTGGTCAGGTTCTGTTCCAGCAGGTAGCCCGGCCCCAGCAGGCCGCCGAACTCCTCGTCGTAGGTGAAGTGCAGCTCGAGCGCGCCCTTGAGCGGGACGCCCAGCGCCTCGAGCGCGCGCACCGCAAAGACATAGGTGGCGAAGTCGGACTTGGACACCGCCGCTGCGCGGCCATAGATGTAGCCGTCCTCGATCACCCCGCCGTAGGGTGGCTTGGTCCAGCCCTCCCCCGGCGGCACCACATCGCCGTGCGCATTGAGCGCAACGGTCGGCCCGCCCGCGGCGTACGGCCGCCGGATGATGAGATTGGTGATGCTCTCCATGCCGTAGTCGCGCACGCGCTCGGGCGGCACCGCATGCCTTTCGGCGGTCCAGCCGTATTCCTCGACCATGCCGGCCACCGCCTCAGCATGCGGCGCGTTGTTCCCCGGCGGCGTGTCGGTCGGGATGCGGATCACCTGCTGCAGGAACCCGACTTCCTCGTCGAAGTGGTCGTCGATCCAGCGCGTCAGTTGTTCTTGTACTTGCTTGTCCATGTCATTGGTTTCCTGTCTTGGCGCCCGACTCGAACCACGCGGCCACCTGCGCGCGCTCGGCATCCGTCATGTTGGTCAGGTTCCCGAGCGGCATGGCCTTCAGCTGCACGGCCTGCTGGTAGATGCGCGGCGCGTTCTGGCTGATCGCATGCGGATCGTCCAGCACCACGCCTGCGGGCGCCGTCGAAAAGCCTTGCTGCGTCGGGTGCGCCGCGTGGCAGCCCACGCAGCGCTGGTCGAGGATCGTTCGCACCTGCGCGAACTGTGCGGCCGGGTCCGCGCCCGGCCTGCTCGCTGCCGGCGGACGCGGCGCCAGCATGACGGCCAGCGCCAGCAGCAGCGCAACGCCCGCAGCCGGGTACTTCCATTCGATGCGGCCCCTGTGGCGCAAATTGAAGAAGTGGCGGATCAACGCGCCGGCCGCCATGATCACCGCCAGCACCGCCCACGCATGCGCGCTGCGGTAGGTCATCGCGTAATGATTGCTGATCATGATGAACAGCACCGGCAGCGTGAAGTAGTTGTTGTGGACGCTGCGCTGCTTGCCACGGATGCCATACACCGGGTCGGGCTTTTCGCCCGCCATCATCGCATTGACCATCTTGCGCTGGCCGGGAATGATCACCATGGCCACGTTGGCGACCATGATGGTGCCGATCATCGCACCCACCTGGATATACGCGGCGCGGCCGGACAGCAGGTGCGTGAGCACGTAGGCCGAGCCGGCCAGGAACAGCCACATGACCACGCCAAACGCCAGGTCGTGCCGGCCGAGCCTCGATTTGCACAGCAGGTCGTACACCACCCAGCCCACGACCAGGCTCGCAAGGCCAATGCCGACTGCCTGCCAGCTCGACAGGGTGGCCACGCCGTGGTCCACCATCATCGCCTGCGCATTCAGGTAGTACACGATGGTGAGCAGCGCAAAGCCGGACAGCCAGGTCGAGTAGGCCTCCCATTTGAACCAGTGCAGCTCCTTGGGCAGCTGCGCGGGCGCGACCAGGTACTTCTGCGGGTTGTAGAAGCCGCCGCCGTGCACGGCCCACAGTTCGCCGGACACGCCTTTGTTCGCGAGCTCGGAACCGGGTGCGGGCGGGCGGATCGAGTTATCCAGCCACACGAAATAGAACGACGCACCGATCCACGCGATGCCGGTGATGATGTGCAGCCAGCGCACCAGCAGGTTGAGCCACTCGAGCACATAGGGAGTGAGATATCCGAACACGTCCATGCATGGTTCCTTGTTGCGGGATTGCCTGACAATAAACCGATTTCAATTTGTACAACATGAGAAATGCCGTATATTTGACATATCTGAAACCTTATACGCTCGCATGGCCAGCCTGCCCCAGCACCTCGACCTGCACCTGATCCGCATCCTGTACCTGCTGCTGGTCGAGAAGAACGTCTCGCGCGTCGCCCTCAAGCTGAACCAGCCGCAGCCGTCGATCTCGGCATCGCTGCGCAAGCTGCGCGAGCTGACCGGTGACCCGCTGCTGGTGCGTGGCGCGCGCGGCATGGTGCCGACCCAGCACGGCGAAAGCCTGCGCGCGCCGGCCAAGCGCATCCTGGACGAGGCCGAGGGCCTGTTCGTGAAGAAGTCGCCGTTCGTGCCGGAGCAGGCCGAGCGCACCTTCCACATCGCCGCGCCGGATTACCTGGACACCCAGTTCCTGCCGGGCGTGGTGGCGGCGCTGCGACGCGGCGCGCCCAACAGCCGGGTTGCGATCCACAGCCTGGGCCCTGGCACGGACTACCTGCGGATGCTGTCGGACGGCGAGATGGACCTGGTGATCGCGAACTGGGACGAGCCGCCGCAGCACCTGCACATGTCCAAGCTGTTCGAGGATCCGATCGTGTGCGCGATGCGGGCCGACAGCCCCTACGCGCGCAGGACCCCCGAGGACGCGATGACGCTGGATGATTACCTGAACCTGCCCCATGTGGCGCCGTCGCAGATGCTGCCGGGGTACCTTGGCGTGATCGACTCCTGGCTCGACCGGCAGGGCATGCAGCGCCGTGTGGCGGTCGAGTCGCCCTACTTCGGGCTGATCCCGTACATGCTCACGCAGAGCGACCTGGTGCTGACCACCGGGCGCCAGTTCCTGCGCTTTTACGAAAAGACGCTGCCGTTGAAGGTGTTCACGGTGCCGGTGAAGTTTCCGCCAATGCGCTTTTATCAGCTGTGGCACGAGCGCGTGCACCAATCGGCGGAGCACAAGTGGCTGCGCGACCAGGTGAGCGCGGCAGCGCGGGCGCTCGGGACTGGTAACCTACATTGAACGCGTGGGCGGGAAACCCGCCCACCCTACGAAAAACAGCGGCGCCTCCCGTAGGGTGGGCAGGTTCTCCTGCCCACGCGTTCAGCCGCCGCTTGATATATCGCGAACTCAAACGAGACCATCACAGAGGTGCTATAACAACAACCCAGTAGCGCATTATCATCGCTGCCATGACCACGCTAACCGACCTGAGTAACTGCAGCCCTGGCGACTTTGTCCGCACCCTGCACGGCATCTATGAGCACTCGCCATGGATCGCGCAGCGCGCCGCCGCCCGGCGTCCGTTCGCAACGCTGGCCGCGCTCAAGCTCGCGCTGCAGGACGTGGTGCGCGATGTGAGCGAAGACGAGCAGCTGTCCCTGCTGCGCGCCCACCCGGAACTGGCCGGCAAGGCCGCCATTGCCGGCGCGCTCACGCGCGAATCGACCGGCGAGCAGGCCAGTTCGGGCCTGGACAAGTGCAGCCCCGACGAATACGCAACGCTGCACCAGCTCAACCGCGACTACGGCGACAAGTTCGGCTTCCCGTTCATCCTCGCGGTGCGCGGCCCGACCGGCCGCGGGCTCACGCGGCGCGAGATCATCGACACCTTCGCGCGGCGGTTGCAGAACCAGCGCGCCGACGAGATGGCCGAGGCGCTGCGCCAGGTCCACCGGATCGCCGAGATCCGCCTGAACGACCTGCTCGGGGTGGAGCTCGCGTTCGGCCCGCAGGTAATGCAATGGGCCGAGGAGATCGGCGCCTGGAGCGATGACGAAGGCGCCCTCACCTGCGCCTACATGACCGATGCGCACCGTCGCACCGCAGCCCAGCTGGCGGAGTGGATGCGGCAGGCTGGCATGCAGGCGCACATTGACGCGGTAGGCAACGTGGTCGGCCGCTACGCCTCATCCACGCCTGATGCGAAGACGCTCATCACCGGCTCGCACTACGACACCGTGCGAAACGCCGGCAAGTACGATGGACGGCTTGGCATCCTGCTGCCGGTCGCCGTGGTCCGGCACCTGCACGAGCGCGGCGAACGGCTGCCCTTTCATCTGGAGGTGGTGGGCTTCGCCGAGGAAGAAGGCGTGCGCTTCAAGAGCACCTTCCTGGGCAGCAGCGCGCTGGCCGGGCGATTCAATGCCGCTCTGCTGGACCAACAGGACGGCGACGGCATCACCATGCGCCAGGCGATTGCCGATGCGGGCCATGACGTGAGCGCGATCGCTGCCATCGCGCGCGATCCCGCACGCCTGCTGGGCTTCGTCGAGGTGCACATCGAGCAAGGCCCGGTGCTGCTCGAGCGCGGCCTGCCGCTGGGCGTGGTGAGCGCGATTGCGGGCAGCTCGCGCTACCTGGTGGAACTGACCGGGCTGGCCAGCCACGCCGGCACCACGCCGATGGGCATGCGCAAGGACGCCGCCGCGGCCGCCGCCGAAATCGTGCTGCTGGTCGAGCGCCGCTGCGCGCAGGCGCCATCGCTGGTGGGCACGGTGGGCCAGCTCGAGGTGCCGGACGGCTCGGTCAACGTGGTGCCGGGACGGTGCAAGCTCTCGCTCGACATTCGCGCCGCCGATGACGCGGTGCGGCTGGCAGCAGTGGACGAAGTGCTGGCCGGGATCAGCGCCATCTGCGCGCGGCGCCAGGTTGGCCTGTCGGTATTCAAGCTGCTGGAAGCGGAGGCGGCGCCGTGCGCGCCGCGGCTGATGGACCAGCTCGGGGCGGCAGTCGAGCGTGCCGGCCTGCCGCGCTTTGACCTGCCGTCCGGCGCCGGCCACGACGCGATGCAAATGGCCGCGATCACCGATGTGGCCATGCTGTTCACACGCTGCGGCAATGGCGGCATCAGCCACAACCCCCTCGAAACCATGACGGCCGACGACGCCGAAGTCGCCGGACAGGTGCTGCTCGACTTTTTGCGCGCGCTCCGTTAGCGCTGGCTGGACGCGTGGGCAGGAGCACCTGTCCACCCTAGCGGCAAGGCACATGCGGCGTGCGCCGGAATGGCGTCGCATGCACCATACTGGGGCGGGGCACGCACCGGCATGACGCAGCCGCACCATCGCCGCCTGCGCCGCAGGTTCATTCCCAGTGCAGTGCACCGCAATGGCACGCTTCTTGCACCCTTCCTGCACCTCATCCGTAATCAGGCAGCAGCAATAATGGACGCATACAAAACTGGCGCAGACGCGCTGTTCATCCTGCTCGGCGGGATCATGATCCTCGCCATGCACGCAGGCTTCGCCTTCCTCGAGCTGGGCACCGTACGCAAGAAGAACCAGGTCAACGCGCTGGTCAAGATCCTTGCCGATTTCGCCATCTCGACCATCGCCTACTTCTTCGTCGGTTACGCGATCGCCTACGGCATCAACTTCCTGGGCAGCACCGAGACCATGGTCGCAAAGAACGGCTACGAGCTCGTGAAGTTCTTCTTCCTGCTGACCTTCGCGGCGGCGATCCCGGCGATCATCTCGGGCGGCATCGCCGAGCGCGCGCGGTTCTACCCGCAGCTGATGGCCACCGCCCTGCTGGTCGGCCTGGTGTATCCGTTCTTCGAAGGGATCGCGTGGAACCATCGCTTCGGCATCCAGGCCTGGCTGCAGCAGGCGTTCGGCGCCGAGTTTCACGACTTCGCGGGCTCGGTGGTGGTGCACGCGGTCGGCGGCTGGGTGGCGCTGCCCGCCGTGCTGCTGCTGGGCGCGCGGCGCGGGCGCTATACCAAGGAAGGACGCATCGCGGCGCACCCGCCGTCGAACATCCCGTTCCTGGCGCTGGGCGCATGGATCCTGACCGTCGGCTGGTTCGGCTTTAACGTGATGAGCGCGCAGACGCTCGACAAGATGAACGGCCTGGTCGCCGTGAATTCGCTGATGGCGCTCGTCGGCGGCACCCTCACCGCCCTTGTCCTCGGCCGCAACGACCCCGGCTTCGCCTACAACGGCCCGCTGGCCGGGCTGGTTGCGGTGTGCGCCGGCTCGGACCTGATGCACCCGCTGGGCGCACTCGTGACGGGCGCCATCGCGGGCGCGATCTTCGTCATCATGTTCACACAGGCCCAGAACAAGTGGAAAATCGACGACGTGCTCGGCGTGTGGCCGCTGCACGGCCTGTGCGGCGCATGGGGCGGCATCGCCGCCGGCATCTTCGGCAGCCGCGCGCTGGGCGGGCTGGGTGGCGTGTCGCTGCTGTCGCAGTTGGCCGGTACCCTGCTCGGCATTGCCATCGCCGCGCTTGGCGGTTGGGCGGTGTATAGCCTGATCAAGGCGACCCTCGGCCTGCGCCTGGACCCCGAACAGGAGTTCGATGGCGCCGACCTGTCGATCCACAAGATCAGCGCCACGCCGGAACGCGAAACGATGTGACCCCTTCCATGGGGGAAGATCGACAAATCGTGTGCCGATTCTGCAACTCGTGATGTAAGGACGACCACAAACCTTCGTGCCGCAGGTATGCTCTTTCTCGTTTGCAATATTGTCATGTATGCATGTCTTGGCTGGCAGCTCTTTGAGAAAGAAGGAATGTGGACACCCTCGATACGATCGAGCACTGGCGCGCCAGGACCTTTTCGTCACTCCTCAATTTTGTCCTGGTCTTTGGCGTCCTCACTGCGCTGGCAAGCGTGTGGGCGGCATTGGAACGCGACCTGTGGCCGGTCGTCGTCGTTGACCTCGCCGCGCTCGGCTGGCTGCTGGCGATCTGGTGGTGCGACGGCGCGGCCCACGCGGTCCGCGTCGGCAACTTCCTTGCGCTGATCTTCCTGGTCGGGGTCGGGCTGATGATTACCGTCGGCCCGGTCAGCCAGGTGTACCTGCTGGCCGCCCCGGTGCTGGCGACCGTGCTGCTCGGGCTGCGCCCGGCGCTCTGGTGGCTCGCCTGTGCCAGCCTGGCGGTGTTCACCCTCAGCTTGGCCGGCATCGCCCGGCTCGACGCCAGCGCCATCGCCGCCGGCCCGGCCGCCGCCGCAATCGTTGCGCTCAACTTCCTGTTTGTCGGCGGCCTCATCACGACTACTTGCGCCATGCTGCAGCGCGGCCTGATCAAGACGCTGGAGCGAGTCGCGGTGTTCGCGCGCTCGCTCGAACAAGGCAAGAACGAGCTGCAGGCGGTGAACAATGAACTGCGTCTGACCGCCGCGGCAGTGGCGCGGCTGAACGAGATGGTCGCAATCGTCAAGTCAGACCGCCACGGCGGCGCGCAGCCGATCATCTTCGTGAACGACGCATTCGAAAAGCGCTCCGGCTACCAGCGCAGCGAACTGCTTGGCCGCGAATGGGACATGCTGCTGGGCGCCGAGCCGCAATCGCGCCAGGCGCGCCGGGTCGCGCTGTCGATGGCCAAGGTCGAACAAGCCGATGCCGAACTGCTCTACCACAGCAAGTCGGGCGAACCGTACTGGGTCGAGCTGGAGCTGGTGCCGTTTGCCGACGAGGGCGGCGTGAACACGCACTGGGTGGCGGTCGGACGCGACGTCACCGACCGCAAAAAGGTCGAGCGCCATATCCACCAGCTAGCGTACTACGATGGCCTGACCGGCCTGCCCAACCGGCGCCTGCTGGTGGACCGGATCGAGGCGCAGCTGGCCGCGGTGCAGACCACCACCCACTTCGGCGCCATCCTGCTGGTGGACCTCGACCGCTTCAAGTACATCAACGATGCGCGCGGCCACGCAACCGGCGACGCGCTGCTGCGCCATGCCGCCGAGCGGCTGGCCGCGCTCGCGGGCAAGGACGACACCGTGGCCCGCATCGGCGGCGACGAGTTCGTGATCCTGCTGCCGCGCCTGTCGGACGACTTCGACTACGCGACGGTGGCAGCGCTGGCGACGGCCGACAAGGTGCGCGCCGCCATCGCCGAACAGTTCGACATCGACGGCCAGTCCTACTCGTCCTCGGCCAGCGTGGGCGTGGCCCTGCTGCCCAAATCCGGCCAGACCGCGCAGGACCTGCTGCGCGAGGCCGACACCGCCATGCACCGCGCCAAGCTGGCCGGGCGCAACCGCGTCTCGATCTTCGAGACCACCATGCGCGCCGAGGTGGAACAGCGGCTCGCGCTGGAACGCGATCTGGCCGCCGCGCTGCGCCAGGGCGAGCTGGCGATGCACGCGCAGCTGCAGGTCGACTGCGCGGGCGTGCCGCACGGCGTGGAACTGCTGGCGCGCTGGCGCCGCGCCGACGGCAGCTTCGTGTCGCCGGAGCGCTTCATTCCGGTGGCCGAGGAGACTGGCCTGATCCAGCCGCTCGGCCAATGGGCGCTGCGCGAGGCTTGCCTGGCGCTGTGCACATTCACGCAGGCGGGATTCAAGCTGCCGGTGTCGGTGAACGTGAGCCCTTCGCAGTTCCGCCAGCCCGAGTTTTTGTCGCAGGTGCGCGCGGTGCTGGCCGAGACCGGCGCGCCGGCCCACCTGCTGATCTTCGAGCTGACCGAGAGCCTGCTGGTCGATAACCTGGAAGGCACGCTGTCGCGCATGCACGAGCTGGCGGCGCTGGGGATCCGCTTGTCGATCGACGATTTCGGCACCGGCTATTCGAGCCTGGCCTACCTGCGCCGCATGCCCTTGTTCGAGCTGAAGATCGACCGCACCTTCATCCAGGACGCGCCCGGCGACGAGAACGGCAAGGCGATCGTGCAGTCGATCCTGGCGATGGCCAGCCACCTCGGCCTGCGTGCAACCGCGGAAGGCGTGGAGACGCACGAGCAGGCATCGTTCCTGGCCGCGAACGGTGCGGCCGGCATGCAGGGCTACCTGTTCGCGCGGCCGATGCCGCTGCCGGACCTGATCAAGCTGCTCAACGAAAACCCGCGCGGGATCGTGGCCGCAGGCGCCGCCGGCGACGCGATGCCCGCGGCGGCGGCCTGACCCGCGCAGACAGCTTCAGGCGGCCACGACGCCCGCGCGCTCGAGCATGGCGTGCAACAGCACGTTGCAGCCGGCCTCCAGATGGCCGGGCTCTGCGTCCTCGATCTCGTTGTGGCTGATGCCGTCCTTGCACGGCACGAAAATCATCCCGGATGGCGCCACCCGCGCCGTGTAGATCGCGTCGTGGCCGGCGCCCGACACCACGTCCATGGTCGGGTAGCCGAGTTTGGCGGTTGCAGCGCGCACCGCGTTCACGCAGTCTGGGTGGAACGGGCACGGCGGGTAGTACGAGACGCGCTCGATGGACACGGACAGGCCGGTTGCGGCCTGGGTCTTTGCCACAAAAGCGAGCATCTCTTCGTGCATGGTATTGAGCAGCTCGTCGCTGACGTTGCGCAGGTCGATGCTGAACTTGACCTGGCCGGGAATCACGTTGCGGCTGTTGGGGAAGACCTGCACCATGCCCACCGTGCCGCGCCCATACGGCGGGTAGCGGTTGGCGATGGCCACCACCTCCTGCATGATGGTGGTGGCCACCTGCAGCGCGTCGCGACGCAGGTGCATGGGCGTGGGGCCGGCATGCGCTTCCATGCCGCCTACCACGCAGTCGTACCACGACAGGCCCATCACGGCGGGCACCACGCCGATCACCTTGCCGGCATCTTCGAGCACCGGCCCTTGCTCGATGTGGGTCTCGAAATAGGCGCCGATGGGATGCCGGCCCGGCACCTGGTCGCCCATGTAGCCGATGCGCGCGAGCTCGTCGCGCACGGATTTTCCCTCGATGTCCTTCGCCGCGTACGCCGTCTCCAGCGTGAACGCGCCGCAGAATACGCCGGACCCCATCATCACCGGAACGAAGCGCGAGCCTTCCTCGTTTGTCCAGAACGCCACCTCGATTGGCGCCTCGGTGGCGATCTTCAGGTCGTTCAGGGTGCGCACCACTTCCAGCCCGGCCAGCACGCCATAGTTGCCGTCGAACTTGCCGCCGGTGGGCTGGGTGTCGATGTGGCTGCCGGTGACGACTGGCGGCAGCGACGGGTTGCGGCCTTCGCGGCGCATGAACACGTTGCCGATCTGGTCAACGGTGACCGACAGTCCCGCCTCGCGGCCCCATTGCACGACCAGGTCGCGGCCCTGGCGGTCCAGGTCGGACAGGGCCAGGCGCTTGACGCCGCCCTTCTCGGTCGCGCCGATGCGGGCGAGGTCCATCAGGGAGTTCCACAGGCGTTGGCCGTTGATGCGCAGTTCGTTCATGTTGACCTCGTCAAGGTGTGCCGCTTTCTGTCGTGATTACGGGCCGCTTGTGGTGCGGCTTCGGATGCTCAGCATGGGTCCCCGCCTTCGCGGGGACGACGGTTCAAGGGGCGGGAGCAAATGCCGGGCGGTCGATGTAGCGGCCGGCTCCCTCTTCCGCGCACAGCTCGCCCTTGTTGAATACCAGCTTGCCGCTCGCCAGCGTGTGCGTGGGGATGCCGCGCACCGCCCGGCCCTCGAACACGTTGAAGCCGCCCTTGCTGAACTGGGTCTTCGCCGAAATCGTGCGGCTGCCCTGCGGATCCCACACCACAATGTCGGCGTCCGCTCCCACCGCGACCACGCCCTTGCGCGGGTACATGTTGAAGATCTGCGCCGCGTTGGTCGAGGTGACGCGCACGAATTCGGACGGGGTGAGGCGGCCGCTGTTCACGCCCGCGTCCCACACCACGGCCATGCGTTCCTCCACGCCGCCGCAGCCGTTCGGGATTTTGGTGAAATCGTCCTTGCCCATCGCCTTTTGCTCGGCGCAGAAGGTGCAGTGATCGGTGGCCGTGGTGTGCAGGTTCCCGGCCTGCAGGCCATGCCACAGCGCGTCCTGGTGATGACGTCCGCGGAAAGGTGGGCTCATGACGTGTGCGCGGGCGAATTCGAGGTCGTCGGAGCGGTACACGCTGTCGTCGATGACGAGATGGCCCGCCAGCGCCTCGCCATACACGCGCTGGCCGCCCGCGCGGGCGCGGGTGATGGCGTCCAGCGCCTCGGCGCACGAGACGTGCACGATGTACACCGGGGTGCCGAGCACGCCGGCAATGGTGATGGCGCGGTTGGCTGCCTCGGCTTCCACTTCGGGCGGGCGCGACAGCGGGTGCGCCTGCGGACCGCGGATGCCCTTTTCCAGCAGCGCGCGCTGCAGCTGGAACACCAGCTCGCCGTTCTCGGCATGCACGGTTGGGATCGCACCGAGCTCGAGCGCGCGGCTGAAGCTCTTCACCAGCGTCTCGTCGTCGGCCATGATCGCGTTCTTGTACGCCATGAAGTGCTTGAAGCTGTTCACCCCGTGCTCGCGCACCAAAGTGCCCATCTCGCGGTGCACCGACTCGTCCCACCACGTGACCGCGACGTGGAAGGTGTAGTCGCCCGCCGCCTTGCGCGCCCAGCCGCGCCAGGTGTGGTAAGCCTCGAGCAGCGACTGCTTCGGGTCGGGGATCACGAAGTCCATGATGGTCGTGGTGCCGCCCGCCAGGCCCGCCGCCGTGCCGGTGTAGAAGTCGTCCGCGGTGACCGTGCCCATGAACGGCAGCTGCATGTGGGTGTGGGTGTCGATCCCGCCCGGCATTACGTATTGGCCGCCGGCGTCGACGACGGTGGCGTGCACCGGCGCGTCCAGGTTCTCGCCCACGGCAACGATCTTGTCGCCGTAGCACAGCACGTCGGCGCGAAAGGCACGGTCGGCATTGACGACGGTGCCGCCTCGGATGATCACGGTCATGGGCTTCTCCTGGCAGAGGTTAGCGGTTGGACTGCGCGGCGGGCCGCAGCGCCGGCAGCGCGCGTCCCTTCATCATGGCGCCGTAGACAATGGCCGAGATCAGCATGCCGACGAACCACGCATAGGTATAGATCGTCCTGAAGCTCTCGCCCACGTTCGGGAACGACGCCGGGAACGCGTTGTTGAGAAAACCGGGAATGTTGGGCAGCACGCCGGCGACGAAGGCAATGACCGCCGCCAGGTTCCAGCCGCCGCTGTACGCGTAAATGCCGTCTTCGCGGTACATCTGCTCGACATCGAGCTCGGTCTTGCGGATGAAGTAGTAGTCGATAATCAGGATGCCGGCGATCGGCCCGAGCAGCGCCGAATAGCCGATCAGCCAGGTGAAGATGTAGCCCTGCGTCGATTCAAGGATCTTCCAGGGCATCATCACGAGCGCGATGCCGGCCGTGATGTAGCCGCCAGTGCGGTAGCTCACGTATTTGGGAGCGAGCGCGGAAAAGTCGTAGGCCGGGCCGACCAGGTTGGCGGCCAGGTTCACGCTCACGGTATCGATCAGCAGGATCAGGAGCGCGATCAGCACGCCGGCGCCGGTCATGCGGCTGGCCACGTCGACCGGGTCCCAGAGCGCCTTGCCGTACAGGACCACTGTGGCCGAGGTGACGATCACCGCGAGCGCCGCCAACAGGCCCATCGGGACCGGCAGGCCGACGCTCTGGCCGACCACCTGGTCGCGCTGGCTCCTGGCAAAGCGGGTGAAGTCAGGGATGTTCAGCGCCAGCGTGGCCCAGAACCCGACCATGGCGGTGAGCGATGGCCAGAACGTGCTCCAGAACTGGCCAGCCTTCTTGCCGCCTTCGACGAACTGCGACGGCTGCGACAGCAGCGGACCAAAGCCGCCGGCCTTGTTGTACACCCAGCCGAGCAGCACGAAGCAGATTGCGATCTTGAGCGGCGCGGTGTAGGTCTCGAGCTTGCGGATCGATTCCATGCCGTGCACGATGAAGTAGAACTGGATCGCCCAGAACGCGAGGAAGCACAGCAGCTGGCCCAGGTTGATGCCCAGGCCATCGAGCTTGGCGCCGCCGATCTCGTGGCCGCTGAGTACCCCCAGCAGCGTGTAGATCATGCTGCCGCCGAACCAGGTCTGGATGCCGTACCAGCCGCAGGCCACGATCGCGCGCATGAGCGCGGGCAGGCGCGCGCCGGCGGTACCGAACGATGAACGCGCCAGCACCGCGTAGGGAATGCCGTATTTGGTGCCGGCGTGCCCGATCAACAGCATCGGCAGCAGCACGATGGCATTGGCGAGGAACACGGTGAACACGGCCTGCCAGCCCGACATGCCGTTTTCGATCAGGCTCGCCGACAGGGTGTAGGCCGGGATGCACATGACCATGCCGACCCAGAGCGCGGCAAAGTGGTACCAGCGCCAGGTGCGCTGGCTGGCGCTCGTGGGCGCCAGGTCGTCATTCCACAGCTCCGTGCTGCGCGAAACTTCATTAGTCACAGTGATCCTCCCGTCAGGCTTGTATACGATGCAGGGCAGTGTAGCGCAAACGTCCATACGCGGGGACTCCTGCGACGGTGCGGCTGAACAGCTGCTGCCTGGACGCGTGGGCAGAATCTGCCCACCCTACGTACGCGGTGCCGGTAGGGTGGGCAGGTCTCCTGCCCACGCGTTCAAATGGCGTCCGCCTTGCCGACTACCTCCGCCCGTGGGTTGCGCGGGTCCTGCGTCCAGTTCATGTACGGCTTGCCCGTCTCCTGCGGCGTCATGGTGATGCATCCCTCGACCGGGCAGGCGATCTCGCACAGATTGCAACCCACGCATTCGGCCTTGATCACCTCGAAGCGCCGCGCGCCATTCTCGGACAGGAGCGCGATCGCCTGATGCGAAGTGTCCTCGCACGCGGCATAGCACTTGCCGCACTTGATGCACTTGTCCTGGTCGATCTGCGCGACGACCTGGTAATTCATGTCCAGGTACTTCCAGTCGGTGGTGTTGGCGACCGCCTTGCGCGAGAACGCCTCGATGTCGCGGTAGCCCTTCTCGTCCATCCAGCGCGCCAGCCCATCCTTCATCTCCTCGACGATGCGAAAGCCGTGCAGCATGGCGGCCGTGCACACCTGCACCGAGCCCGCGCCCAGCGCGATGAACTCGGCCGCGTCGCGCCAGTTCGAGATGCCGCCGATGCCGGAGATCGGCAGGCGGCGCGTGGCCGGGTCGCGCGCGATCTCGGCCACCATGTTCAGCGCGATCGGCTTGACGGCCGGGCCGCAGTAGCCGCCGTGGGTGCTGGCGTTGCCCACCACCGGGTAGGCCACCATGCGATCCAGGTCCAGGTGGGTGATCGAGTTGACGGTGTTGATGAGTGAAACAGCGTCCGCACCGCCGCGCAGCGCCGCCCGCGCCGGATGCCGCACGTCGGTGATGTTGGGCGTGAGCTTGACGATCACGGGCAAGCGCGTGTGCTTCTTGCACCAGGCGGTCACCATCTCCACGTAATCCGGCACCTGCCCCACCGCCGCGCCCATGCCGCGCTCGGGCATGCCGTGCGGGCAGCCGAAATTGAGCTCGATGCCATCGGCCCCAGTCGCCTCCACCAGCGGCAGGATCGCGGCCCAAGGCGCTTCCTCGCAGGGCAGCATCAGCGACACGACCAGCGCCCGGTCCGGCCAGTCCTTTTTCACCTGCGTGATCTCGCGCAGGTTGATCTCCAGGCTGCGGTCGGTGATCAGTTCGATGTTGTTGAACCCGATGACCTCACGGTTCTTGCCGTGGATGGCCGAGTAGCGCGACGACACGTTCACCGCCGGCGGATCCTCGCCCAGGGTCTTCCACACCACGCCGCCCCACCCGGCTTCGAAGGCGCGCACCACGTTATAGGCCTTGTCGGTGGGCGGCGCGGAAGCCAGCCAGAACGGGTTGGGCGATTTGATCCCGCAGAAATCGATGCTCAGGTCGGCCATGCTGCCTCCGCTTGGGTTTGGATGTCGTTGTGGATCGCAATCGCAGCCAGCTTGCCGTGCTGGACCGCCTGCACGGTCAGGTCCTGGCCCGGCGCCACGCAATCGCCGCCCGCGTACACCCCGGGCAGCGTGGTGCGAAAACTCGCGTCCACGCGGACGCGGTCGCCCTCGCGTTCAAGTTCGCGCGCAATCGGATCGGCAAACGTGGCCTCGTCGGCGGTCTGGCCGATCGCCTTGAACACGGCATCGGCCGCGATCTCGAACGTTTCGCCGGTGCGCACCAGGCGCTCGCCATCCATGCGGGTGCGCTCGAAGCGCATGCCGTGCACGCGGCCGGATTCGTCCAGCAGAATGTCCAGCGGCGCAGCCCAGGTGCGGACCACCACGCCGTTGGCCTTGGCGATATCGATTTCGTGGCCGGTCGCGCTCATCGCTTCCTGGCCGCGGCGGTACACCAGCGTCACTTCCTCGGCGCCGAGCCGTCTGGACTGCACGGCGATGTCGATGGCCGTGTTCCCCGCGCCGATCACCACCGCGCGGCGCGGCACCGGCAGCTTGGACAGGTCCGTGGCCTGGCGCAGCGCGGCGATGTAGTCGATGGCGGCCATCAGGCCGGGCGCATCCTCACCTGTCAGGCCCAGCTTGCGGCTGGCGCCAAGGCCGGTTGCAAGGAACACCGCGTCGTAACGCGCCTGCAGGTCGTGCAGGTGCAGGTTGGAGCCGAGCACGCGGCCGTACTCGATGGCGATGCCGCCGACCTGCAGCAGGAACGCGACCTCGCGCTGGGCGAAGTCGTCGGTGAGCTTGTACCTGGCGATGCCATATTCGTTCAGTCCGCCCGGCTTTTCGCGCGCCTCGTACACCACCACGTCGTTGCCGAGCATCGCCAGCCGGTGCGCGCACGACAGGCCGGCGGGGCCGGCGCCGACCACGGCGATCGTCTTGCCGGTGGATGGGGCGCGCTGGAACGGGTGGCCGTCGAAGTGCGCATGATCGAGCGCGTAGCGCTGCAGCAGGCCGATTCTGACCGGCTGCGCTTCGGCGTCGTGGTTGCGCACGCACGCCTGCTCGCACAGGATCTCGGTCGGGCACACGCGCGCGCAGCTGCCGCCCAGGATGTTCTGCTTGAGGATGCCGTAGGCGGCGCCGTTGACGTTCTGGTCGTGGATGTTGCGGATGAAGCTGGCCACGTCGATGCCGGTCGGGCAGGCGTTCATGCACGGCGCGTCGTAGCAGTACAGGCAGCGCGCAGCTTCGATGGCGGCCTGGCGGGCGCTGAGCGGCGGCGCCAGGTCGGTGAACTGGCTGGCCAGGGCGGCGTGCGAATCGGCTGCCGGGGGCAGGTGCTGGAGAGACTCGATCATGTGCATCCCTTCGGTTATGCGTTATCGGTGCTGCTGCCAACTGCGGTTTGCTTCTGGTGCTTTAACTACTCCAACAGTAAAACCGTCGTCCCCGCGCAGGCGGGGACCCATAGACCGCGTGAATGCACGCTCAGCATGGGTCCCCGCCTGCGCGGGGACGACGTGCTGAAGCTAACGATTTCGAACAGATACGCTGCGGGCCTGTTCGCAGCGCCAACCGATCACTTCATCTGCGGGAACGCGAACTCCACCCCGCTGCTCGCGGTGTTCGGCCAGCGCTGCATCACCGCCTTGTGGCGGGTGTAGAAGCGCACGCCTTCCGGCCCGTAGGCATGGTGGTCGCCGAACAGGCTCTTCTTCCAGCCGCCAAAGCTGTTGAATGCCATCGGCACCGGCAGCGGCACGTTCACGCCCACCATGCCCACCTGTACCTGGCGCACGAACTCGCGCGCCACGCCGCCGTCGCGGGTGAACACCGCCACCCCGTTGCCGTACTCGTTCGCGTTGATGAGTTCCAGCGCGCTGCCCACATCCGGCATGCGCACCACGCACAGCACCGGGCCAAAGATCTCTTCCTTGTAGATGCTCATCTGCGGCGTCACATGGTCGAACAGCGTGCCGCCGACAAAGAACCCGTTCTCGCGGCCCGCCACCTTGTAGCCGCGGCCGTCCACCACGAGTTTGGCCCCCTGCTCCACGCCCTCGCCGATCAGCCGTTCGATGCGCTGCTTGGCCGCGGCGGTGACCACCGGCCCCATCTCGGCGCCCTGTTCCATACCGTCGTTGATCTTGAGCGCGGCGGTGCGCTTGGCCAGCGCGTCCACCAGTTTATCGCCGGCGTCGCCGATGGCCACGGCCACCGAAATGGCCATGCAGCGCTCGCCCGCCGAGCCGTAGGCCGCGCCGATCAGCGCGTCCACCGCCATGTCCATGTCGGCATCGGGCATCACCACCATGTGATTCTTGGCGCCGCCCAGCGCCTGCACGCGCTTGCCGCCCGCGCTGCCGCGCGCGTAGATGTACTGCGCGATCGGGGTCGAGCCGACAAAGCTCACCGCCTCCACGTCCGGGTGGTCGAGCAGCGCGTCCACCGCCACCTTGTCGCCCTGGACCACGTTGAAGACGCCGTCGGGCAGCCCTGCTTCCTTCAGGAGCTTCGCATGCAGCAGCGAAGCCGACGGGTCGCGCTCGGAGGGCTTGAGCACGAAGGTGTTCCCGCAAGCGAGGGCCACCGGGAACATCCACATCGGCACCATCACCGGGAAGTTGAAGGGCGTGATGCCGGCGACGACGCCAAGCGGCTGACGCATCGACCAGGCATCGATGCCGCGCGCGATCTGGTCGGTGAACTCGCCCTTGAGCAGCTGCGGAATGCCGACCGCGAATTCGACCACCTCGATGCCGCGCGCCACTTCGCCCTGCGCGTCGCTGAAGGTCTTTCCGTGCTCGCGCGTGACCATGGCCGCGAATTCGTCCACATGCTGCTGGCACAGCTGCAGGTACTTGAAGAGCACGCGGGCACGTGCCAGCGGCGGCGTGGCGGCCCATGCCGGGAAGGCAGCGGCGGCGGCAGCGACGGCCGCATCCACTTCGGCGGTCGTGGCCAGCGCCACGCGCGCGCAGGGTTCGCCCACGGCGGGATTGAAGACCTCGGCATAGCGGCCGCCGGTGGTGTCGACCGCGCGCCCGTTGATGTAATGCGTGATGGTGGTATCCAGTTCGATCATGTGACGCTTTCTTAGTCCAGGTTCTTGAGTACGTTGGTGAGCTTGCCGAACAATTCGTCGATGTGCTGCTTTTCCAGCACCAGCGGCGGCGACAGCGCGATGATGTCGCCCGTCACGCGGATCAGGATACCGTCCGCGAACGCCTTCTTGAACGCATTGTAGGCCCGCGCGCCCGGCTTGCCCGCAATCGGCTCGAGCTCGATGCCGGCCACGATGCCGACCGAACGGATGTCGATCACATGCGGCAGGCCGCGCAGCGCGTGCACCGCGTCCTCCCAGTACGGCTGCATGCTCTTGGCGTGCTCGAGAATCTTCTGCTCCTTGAACACTTCCAGCGTGGCGAGCGACGCGGCACACGCAACCGGATGGCCCGAGTAGGTGTAACCGTGGAACAGCTCGATGCCGGGTGGCGCTTCCATGAACGCGTCGTGCAGAAACTGCTTGGTGAACACCGCACCCATCGGGATGGTGCCGTTGGTCAGCCCCTTGGCGGTGGTGATCATGTCCGGCTCGACCCCGAAATAGTCGGCCGCGAATGGCGTGGTCAGGCGCCCGAAGCCGGTGATGACTTCGTCGAAAATGAGCAGGATGCCGTATTTGTCGCAGATCTCGCGCATGCGCTTGAGATAACCCTTGGGCGGCACCAGCACGCCGGTGGAACCGGACACCGGCTCGATGATGACGGCGGCGATGGTCGAGGCGTCGTGCAGCGCGACGATGCGCTCCAGCTCGTCCGCCAGCTCCGCGCCGAACTCCGGCTCGCCACGCGAGAACGCGTTCCTGGCCAGGTTGTGCGTGTGCGGCAGGTGGTCCACGCCCGGCAGCAGCGGGCCGAAGCTCTTGCGGTTGGAGCCGATGCCGCCGACCGACAGGCCGCCGAAGCCGACGCCGTGGTAGCCGCGCTCGCGCCCGATCAGCCGCGTGCGCCCGCCCTCGCCGCGCGCCTTGTGGTAGGCCAGCGCGATCTTGAGCGCGGTATCGACCGACTCGGAACCGGAGTTGGTGTAGAAGACGTGGCCGAATTTGTGGCCGGTGTACTCCATCAGCCGGTCCGCCAGGTCGAACGCGGCCGGGTGCCCCATCTGGAAGGTCGGCGCGAAGTCGAGCTGGCCGACCATCTCGCGCACCGCCGCCACGATTTTTGGCTGGGCGTGGCCGCAGGGCACGCACCACAGGCCGGCGGTGCCGTCGAGCACCTGATTGCCGTCCACGTCCTTGTAGTACATCCCTTCTGCCGACACCAGCAGCCGCGGGTTTTGCTTGAAGTCGCGGTTATTGGTAAAGGGCATCCAAAACGACGACATCGACTCGGGTCTGGATTCGTTCATGCGGCGTCTCCCATGTTAGTTTCGCCTAATTTTTGTCCATTCGGCAAAACGTTAATGTAATAATAATCAGCAGTACAATGGCGGCACAGATACACAACCGGCAAAAGCGCCCAACCGTATTGGTAACACAAACTGTACAGTTGCGGGCACAGGCAGCGGAGCGGCGGATGGATGAATCGGCATCGACTGGGGAACTTCCATGCGACAAGAGCGTGTCGGCGTGGCCGGTGCTGGCGATCGATCGCAGCAAGCGCGGCAGCCTGGTCGAGCAGATCGTGGCAGCCATCTCGCAGATGGTAAACCAGCGCGCGCTGCGGGTTGGCACAAAGATGCCATCGGTTCGACAATTCGCAAAAAGTAACGGGGTGAGCACCTTCACGGTGGTCGAATCGTACGACCGCCTGCTGCACCTGGGCCTGCTCACCTCGCGCCGCGGCTCCGGTTTTTTCGTCGCACGTCCAGCCGCCACGCCCAGCCAGCAGCCGATCGAGCCTGCCGCCAGCGTGGTCGATGCGCTCGCTCCCGAACTGTACTCCGGCCAGTCCGACCTGCTGCCGGTAGGCGCCGGCTGGCTGCCGCCGGAATGGTATGGCGAATCGACGCTGATCGACGCGGTGCGCCACGCGATGAAGATCCCGGCCGGACGCCTGCGCGGCTACGGCCACCCGCTCGGCCTGCCCGCGCTGCGCCAGCAGATTGCCAGCACCCTTTCGGCCGAGCTGTTCGCGCTCGGGCCCGACCAGGTCCTGCTCACCCATGGCGGCACGCACGCGTTCGACCTGGTGCTGCGCACCCTCACCCGTCCCGGCGACACGGTGCTGGTCGAGGAGCCCGGCTACAGCAACCTGCACGCGCTGGTGCGCCACCACGGCTGCATTGCGGTCGGCATCCCGCGCGGGGACGCGGGCCTGGACTTCGACGTGCTGGCGCGCCAGGCCGCGGCCACCCAACCCAAGCTCATGTTCGTGAACACGGTGCTGCAAAACCCGCTTGGCACCTCGCTCACGCAGGCACAGGCGCACCGCCTGCTCGCGCTGGCCGAGCAGTTCGATTTCTGGCTGGTGGAAGACGACATCTACCGCGAGCTGGCCGCCCCCGGCGAAGCCTCGCTGGCAGCGATGGACGGACTGCGCCGCGTGATCCGCGTCGGCAGCTTTTCCAAGACGCTGTCGCCGCTCCTGCGCGTGGGCTCGATCTGCGCCTCGCGTTCGCTGGTGCCCGAACTGCTGCGCGTGAAGATGCTGGCCGGGCTCACCACGTCCGAAATCAACGAGCGCGTGGTGTGCGACGCGGTGTCGGCACGCGCCTACCGCCGCACGGTGGCGCGGCTGGTGCAGCAGCTCGACGGCGCGCGCCAGCAGGCGTTGGACGCGCTGCGCGAGGCTGGTCTTGCGCCGGTGGCCACGCCGCGCGGTGGCATGTTCGTCAGCGCCCGCCTGGCCGGTGAACCGGATGCGCAGCGCAACGGCCGCAGCATCGCCGCGCAGGCGCTCAAGGCCGGCATCCAGCTCGCGCCCGGCGAATTCTTCACGCTTGGCCAGCCCGATTCGGTCTGGTTCCGCTTCAACGTCGCGTATGCAGCCGATCCGGGGCTGCTGCGCTTCCTGCATTCGATCGATTGAGAGGACTAGCTGATGGAACCCATTGAAGGCGGCAGGCGGCGGCACGCGGGGCGCGACCGGGTGGAGGCGAGCATCGTGGCCGCCGCGGTCAGGATCTTCGCCGAATGCGGTTACGAAGGCGCGGCGGTGGCCGCCATCGCCGAAGCGGCGGGGCTGTCCAAGCAAAACCTGATGTACTACTTCCCGACCAAGCAAGCGCTCTACCAGCGCGTGCTGGACGACGTGCTGGACGACTGGCTGGCGCGCATGGAGAGCCTGGCCGACCCGGATGGCGAGCCGGCCGACGTGCTGCGCGCCTACGTCAAGGCCAAGCTGCGCTTCTCGCGCGAGCAGCCGGGCGCCTCGCGCGTGTACGCGATGGAGGTGATCGGCGGGGCCAAGCTGTACGGCGAGCAGATCCGACAGCGCGTGGTGCCGCTGGTGCGGCGCGATATCGACGTGTTCGAGCGCTGGATCGCACAAGGGCGCATCGCACCGGTGGACGCCACCCACCTGCTGTTTTCGATCTGGGCCATGACCCAGTCCTACGCCGACTTCGCCGCGCAGATGTCGCTGGTGCTCGGCCGCGGCGAACTGGCGCACGAGGATTTCGAGCGCGCCGAAGAACTGATCACCCACATGGTCACACGCGCGATCGCCGTGGCCTGAACCGAAACAAGACAATGCCCAACCTGACACCCACCGTTCTTTCCACCGCCCGCCTGCGGCTGCGCTGGATGATTGAAGCCGATGCACCCGCCCATTTCGCCGTCTTCTCCGATCCCGAAGTCACGCGCTTCTGGAGCAGCGGCCCGTGGACCGACATGCAGCAGGCCGTCGACGCGATCGGCCGCGAGCTTGCCGCCTACCGCGACGGCAGCGCCGTGCGCTTTGCGGTGGAACTGGCCGACCAGCCCGGGCTGATCGGCACCGTGTCGCTGCACCGGTTCGTGGACCAGAGCCGGCGTTGCGAAATCGGCTATGCATTCGGTCGCGAACACTGGAACAAAGGCTACGCGGCCGAGGCGGCCAAAGCCGTGCTCGACTACGGCTTTCGCGTGCTCGACCTGAACCGCGTCGAAGCGGACATCGACCCGCGCAACCTGGCCTCGGCACGCGTTCTGGAACGTCTGGGCTTTCGCAAGGAGGGTTTTCTGCCCGAACGCTGGATCGTGCAGGGCGAACCGGCCGACACGCTGTACTACGGCCTGCTGCGCCGGTATTGGGACGCGCTGCCATTCGTCGGTTCCTGATACCGGCTGAACCCGGATATGCGCAATTCATCGGATCACGATGGCGGCAGCGGCGCCGCTGGCCTAAAGTGGCACCATCTCCACTGAAGCATGGAACTGCCGTGAAACCTGCAAATTTTTCAACCCTGCTCGACGACCTGCGTGACGCCTGCCTGATGCTGCTGGCCGCGTTTGCACGCGCGGCCAAGCAGATTGCCGCCCTGCCCTGGCCGGCGCTGTTGGCCTGCGCCTTCCTGTTCGCCTTCGCGCTGACCCTGGTGCCGCTGGCGCTGTTCCTGTTCGTCGTGTTCCTCGCGATCAAACTGGTGGTCACCGTCATCGTGGTGGACAAGCAGCGCCGCCGGAGGAACTGACGTGCAAGCCAGCCAGTTCAATCATCTGCTCGATTTCGTGCGCGCCGCGGTGGAGGAAGCGAAGAAGCTGTGGTGGCTGTTCTTCGACTGGGTCGCCGTGGTCGAATGGCGGCAGCTCGTCATCACTTGGTTCCTTGCCTTCATGGCCCTCGGGATGCTGCACACTCCGGAACCGGCGGTCTGGTACTTGATGATCTCGTTCGGCGTCAAGGTGCTCGCCGGCGGCAAGCGCCGCGCCGAACTGATGGCCCGCGAAGCGACGGTCAAGGCCGACGTCGCCAACCTTGAACGGCGCCTGACCGAAGCGCAGATGGCTGCGCTGCAGGCGCAGATCGAGCCGCACTTCCTGTTCAACACGCTGGCCCTGATCGGGCAGCTGATCGAGACCGACCCGCCCGAGGCGGCCCGCGTGCACCAGCACCTGATCGACTACCTGCGCTCGACCCTGCCGCAGATGCGCGCCGGCGGCAAGAGCACGCTGGGCAAGCAGGTCGAGCTGTCGCGCGCCTACCTGGCCATCATGCAGGCGCGGATGAAGGAGCGCCTGGCGGTGCGGGTGGAAGTGCCCTCGTTCCTCGACAGCGCGCCGTTCCCGCCGATGATGCTGCAGACGCTGATCGAGAACTCGATCAAGCACGGCCTGGAGCCGAAGATCGAAGGCGGCACCGTCGTCATCCAGGCCCATGTGGAAGGCGCGACGCTGCACGTGGACGTGTGCGACGATGGCGTGGGCATCGACCTGCACGCCGACGACGGCGTGGGCCTGACCAACATTCGCGAGCGCCTGCAGCTGCTGTACGGCAGCCAGGCCGAGCTCGTAATCACCATGCCGCCCGCCGGCGGCGCGTGCGCCTCGGTGCGCATACCCTACAAGATGATGGAGGACGCATGACAACGCCAACCGGCCGCCGGGCCACCGCGCTGATCGCCGACGACGAGGAACCGATGCGCACCCAACTGCGCACGCGCCTGGCGGCCGTGTGGCCCGATCTTGAGATCGTGGCCGAGGCGGCCAACGGCGTGGACGCGGTGGCGCTGGCAAAGCAGCACAAGCCGGACATCGCCTTTCTCGATATCCGCATGCCCGGCATGGGCGGCATCGAGGCCGCGCGAGAGCTGTACAGCAGCTGCCACATCGTGTTCGTCACCGCCTACGACCAGTATGCGGTGACCGCCTTCGAGCAAGGCGCGATGGACTACCTGCTCAAGCCGGCCTCGCCCGAGCGCCTGGCCCGCACCTGCGAACGCCTGCAGCAACGCCTGGCCAAGGCGCCACAGGACATCGGCGCCCAGCTGGCCCAGCTCACTGCCGCGCTCAAGGACGGCGGCAGTTCCAGGCCAAATTACCTGCGCTGGATCCAGGCCCAGGTGGGCGGCAGCCTGCGCATGGTCAGCACCAAGGAAGTGCTGTTCTTTCAGTCGGACGAAAAGTACACCCGGGTGCAGACCGCCACCGCCGAGCTGTTGATCCGCAAGACGCTCAAGGAACTGGCGGACGAGCTCGACCCCGACGAATTCTGGCGCATCCACCGCTCCACGCTGGTGCGGGTCGATGCCATCGCGTCGGTCTCGCGCGACCTGCGCGGGCGCCAGATGCTCAAGGTGCGCAACTATCCCGGCGAGCTGGAAGTGAGCCGCAATCACGCCCACCTGTTCCAGCAGATGTAATTCAAGGCCGCGTTCGCGCACTTGCGGTAGGATTGTCTATCGACTTGAGAACAACGGAGAACGCATGAACAAGGACGAGCAGGAAATCCGCAACCTCATCGAAACCTGGCTGCGCGCCACGCGCGAAGGCGACATCGACACCGTGCTTGGGCTGATGGAGCCTGACGTGGTCTTTTTGGTGCCAGGCCAGCCGCCGATGGTCGGGCGCGAGGCGTTTGCCGACGCGTTGCGTGCCGTGGTGGGCAAGCATGCGGTCGAGTCGAGCAGCGACATCGACGAAATCGCGGTTTTTGGCGACGTGGCGTACTGCCGCACGCGGCTGAGAATCACGGTCAGGGCCAAGCACGACGGATTGCCGATGCTGCGCGCAGGCCATACGCTGTCGATCATGCGGCGCGGCGCAGACGGCAAGTGGCGGCTGTCGCGCGACGCGAACATGGTGGTGCCCGCCTAGACGGGCGCGCAGCAAGGGCGCGCTCGCTCGGGTATGATCGGCGGCTCATCCACTGACCGTGACAAGCCATGCTCGACCTGCGCCCCAACTGCGAGTGCTGCGACCGCGACATCGCCCCCGATTCGCGCGACGCATTCATCTGCACCTTCGAGTGCACCTTCTGCCGCGATTGCGTGGAAGGTGTGCTCAAGCATACCTGCCCCAACTGCGGCGGCGAGCTGGTGCGCAGGCCGGTACGCAGCCCCGAGATGCTGCTCAAGTACCCGGCGCGCACGGAGCGCACGCCCGTCAAGCGGCGCCACTGAGGCGCGGCACGGCGAACGTTGCGTCAACCGAGGTTCAGGCAGCTCGCAGCGCCGGCCGCAGCCGCGGCGCCGATGCGGAACCGCCTGCCGCAACGTTCCGCGCGGAGAGCGTGAACACACCCATCGAGCGCACCAGCGACTGGGCCTGCTCATTGAGGCTGGCCGCCGCGGCCGCCGCTTCCTCCACGAGGGTGGCGTTTTGCTGGGTCGCTTCGTCCAGGTGGGTGAGCGTGTCGTTGATCTGGTGGATACCGGCCGATTGCTCGCCGGATGCCGTCACGATCTCGCCCACGACAGCGGACACCTGGCCAATGCTGGCGACAACGTCCTGCATCAGGGCGCCGGCTTGTTCGACGAGGCGGTTACCCGTTTCGACCCGCCCCACGCTTTCGTCGATGAGTTGCTTGATCTCTTTGGCGGCGCCCGCGCTGCGCTGGGCGAGCGTGCGCACCTCGGCGGCAACCACCGCGAATCCGCGCCCCTGTTCGCCCGCGCGCGCCGCCTCGACGGCAGCGTTGAGCGCCAGGATATTGGTCTGGAACGCGATCCCATCGATGACGCCGATGATGTCGGCCACCCGGCTCGCGCTGTCGTGGATCGCTCCCATCGTCTGCACCACGTCCGTCACCACCTGCCCGCCTTTGAGCGCGATGTCCGATGCATCCGCGGCGAGCGCGTTGGCCCGCTGGGCGCTATCGGCGTTCTGCGCGACCGTGGCGGTCATTTCTTCCATCGCGCTGGCCGTTTGTTCCAGGCTGGCTGCCTGCGCTTCGGTGCGCGCCGCCAGGTTGGCGTTGCCGCCAGCGATATCACTCGTTGCGGCGCCGATGGTATCGACGCTATGGCGCACTTCCCCCACCATGCGCCGGAGGTTGCCGTTCATCTTTGCCAGCGCGTGCAGCAGGCGCGCCGTCTCATTGCGCCCCTTGACGTCGAATTGGGTCGTGAGGTCGCCCGAGGCGACACGTTCGGCGATCTCCACCGCGTTGCCAAGCGGCCGGGTCACCGAGCGCGCAATCAGGAACATCAGTGCGCCGCCCAGCGCCACCATGGCCGCGAGCGCGACCAGCATCAGCACGGCCTGCCGCTTCCGGGAATCGATCTTCTGGCCGAGAAGCTGGTCGAACTGGGCGATGGCGGCGTCGGTGAACGCGTACTGGACATCGATGGCAGCGGTCACCTGCCGCACGTAGTCCTGTCCGGAGTACGCCAGCGTTTCGGGCTTGACGATTTGCCCGGTCGCCAGTTGCATGGCCTCGTTGGCGCGCGCAGACAGGTCCTGCAGCGGACCCACCAGCTTTTCCTTGATGGCCGGGTTGGCGTGGGCCGACTTGTCAAACTCGCGTATCGTCTGGTTCAGCCGGTCGCTGGCGCGGGCGACGATCGACGACAAGGCCAGCCGCTCCTCTGCGCTGGCTGACCTGGCGGCCAGCAGGCCGGCACCCTTGGCGCGCATCTTGCCAAGCTCCTCCGACAAATAGGGCAGATTGTAGTAAGCGGTCTGCACCAGCTGGTAAGTATCCAGGTCGGGATCCAGGTTCAGGCCGAAATGGTCGGCAATCTCGTCCTCCGCCGTGAGCAGCTTGGAAATGAGCGCGGTATGCGCCGCGAAGCTGTCGGGCACAGAGATCGACCTGGCTGCAAGGCGCTCGCGCAGGCTGTCCCAATCCTTGCGCGCTGCCGTCCACGCGACCGTGATCGCCGCATCGTTGATTTCGCGGACCTGGCCATCCAGCGCCAGGTAAAGCTGGTCGATCTGGCGTTGCTTTTCCTCACGCTGGCGCGTGGCCTCCGGGACGCCGCCCAGCACCAGTGCGGCCAGCCCGCGATGCTGCTGGGTGGCCTGCACCGCCCTGAGCACCGTGGCAAGCGGTTGCCGCGCGCTCGACTCCATCGCGAACGCGTCGATCATCTGCGCGGAACCGCGCAAATAAAGTGTCGATGGAATGAGCGCCAGGATGATTCCAACGGCACTCAGGACAGCAAATTTTTGCCAAAGCAGCAAGCGATCGAGGAAGGACGTGAGCATGTGGTTGCGGTTCGGAAGGGGGTAGCGGACGTGACCAACATATCCGCCATACAAAATGCATGTTTAAGATAATCAATCCCTTGTTTTTGGGCAATGATTATTTGCGTGATCTGGCGCAAAATTCGATTTGCACTGCCCCTTCCGCCACACCAAGCTGCTACTTCTGCAGGTCCCACCCGCCAAATGCATTCGGCAACTGCCCTGCGGCGGTGGTCTCCATCACTTCGCCCTTGAGGTTGGTGAGCACCACGGGCAGATCGTTCCCACCCAGCTCCAGCGTCACCTGGCGGCAGGCGCCGCATGGTGCGATCGGACCGTCGGTATCGCCGATTACGGCAAGGGCGGTGAAGTCACCCGGCTGGTAGCCGTGCGCGATCGCGCTGAAGAAAGCGGTGCGCTCGGCGCAGTTGCACAAGCCGTAGGATGCATTCTCGACGTTACAACCGCGGAAGACCCGGCCGTCCTTGCACTCCAGCGCAGCGCCCACCTTGAATTTCGAGTACGGGACATAGGCCAGTTCGCGCGCCGCGCGTGCCTCGTCGATCAGTTTTTCGTATTTCATGTGGTGTGCCTTTTTATCGACGAATCGTCCGGTAAATCATCGGCTCCGCAGCCGGCTGTTGAGCCGCGATGCGATACGCGCCCTGCACCTGGCGCACCGCCTGCTGCGCCGCCTGTTCGGTGCGCGCGTGGACGAAGGCCAGCGGCTGGCCGGCCTCCACCTTCTGGCCCAGTTCCACAAGGTCGGTAAGGCCGACCGCAAAGTCGATCGGGTCCTGCGGGCGGGTACGCCCACCGCCAAGGCTGACCACGGCCAGGCCCAGCTCGCGGCAGTTGGTGGCTGCCGCAAAACCCGATTCCAGCGCCGGCACCGGCACCACCACCGGCGCCTTGTCGAGGTAGGCGTCGGGGCGCTCCATCAGGTCGGCCGGGCCGCCCAGCGCCGCGACCATGCGTGCAAAACGCTCGGCCGCCGCGCCCGAATCCAGGGCCGCTTGCAGTTTCGCGTTTGCCGCGCCGTGGTCCTTGCAGATGCTTGACAGGACCAGCATCTCGGCGCACAGCGCCATGGTCACCTCGTGCAGTCGCGCCGGCCGCGAGACGCCGGTCAGGTAGTCCAGCGCCAGCCGCACTTCCAGCGCATTGCCGGCCACGGGGCACAGCGACTCATTCATCCCGGTCAGCACAGCCGAAGTGCGCGTGCCCGCGCCGTTGCCGACGCTGACGATGCTCTCGGCCAGCGCCACCGATTTCTCATAGGTCGGCATGAAGGCGCCGCTGCCCACCTTCACGTCCATGACGAGCGCGTCCAGCCCCGCCGACAGCTTCTTTGACAGGATGGAGCCGGTGATCATGGCGATCGATTCAACGGTCGCGGTGGTGTCGCGGATGCTGTAGAAGCGCTTGTCGCTTGGGGCCAGTTGCGCGGTCTGGCCGATGATCGCCACGCCCACCTCGCGCACGACCTTGCGGAACAGCTCCGGCTCGGGCACGGTGCAGTAGCCGGGGATCGAATCGAACTTGTCGAGCGTGCCGCCGGTGTGGCCCAGGCCGCGGCCCGAGATCATGGGCACGAAGCCGCCGCAGGCCGCGATCATCGGCCCGAGCATCAGCGAGACCACGTCGCCCACGCCGCCGGTGGAGTGCTTGTCCAGCACCGGACCCGGCAGGTTCAGCGACTTCCACTCCATCACCTGGCCGGAATCGCGCATCGCCAGCGTAAAGGCCACACGCTCGTCCATGTTCATGTCGTTGAAGTACACCGCCATGGCCAGCGCGGCGATCTGGCCTTCGGTGACGCTGTTGTCGGTGATCCCGCGCACGAAGAAGCCGATCTCCTCGGCCGTCAAGGCGCCGCCGTCACGCTTTTTGCGGATGATCTCTTGGGGTAGAAACATAGTTGGGTCCGTTTCTTTTGTTAGCTCTAAAACGTTGTTCCCGCGAAGGCGGGAACCCATGCTGAGCGTGCAATCACGCGTTCTATGGGTTCCCGCCTTCGCGGGAACGACGTGCATCTGTTACTGGTGGCTTAAACGCCGTACGGAATCCAGACGTTCTTCACCTGGGTCGCGTGGTACAGCACCGCGCGGCCGCAGGCCTGCTGGGCGTTGAACCAGTCGCGGCCCTTGCCGCCGCCGGTCCAGGTACGCTTGAGCGACTCGGCCGACAAACGTTCCACTTCGGCGCAACCCTCGGCCGAACCGTCGTGGCGCCACACGGCATCCACGTCGAAGTGCGACGCCAGCGTGCGCGCCAGCTCGTCGGCGCTGCCGGTGACGATGTTCAGCGCACCGCCCGGCAGGTCCGAGGTGTCCAGCACCTGGTACAGGTCGGTGGCCGACAGCGGCGCCACCTGCGACGGCACCGCCACGACGCGGTTGCCCATCGCCAGCGCCGGCGCCACCAGCGAAATAAAGCCCAGCAGCGGGTTCTCGTTCGGGCAGATGATGCCGATCACGCCCACCGGTTCGTTCAGCGCCACGGTAATGCCGTGCATCGGCGGCTGGTGCGCCAGGCCGTCGTACTTGTCGGCCCACGCAGCCCAGTAGAACAGGCGCTCGATCGATGCCTGCACCTCGCGCTCGGCGTTCTTGGCACCGGTTTGCGCCGCGATGCGGGCGGTGAATTCGGCGCCGCGCGCGGCCAGGTTCTCGGCGATGTAGTACAGCACCTGCGCGCGCAGGTGCGCGGTCGCCTTGGCCCAGCCGGATGCCTTGTGCGCCGCTTCCACGGCGTTGCGGATGTCCTTGCGGTTGCCCTCTCCCACGTCGGCCAGGAACTCGCCGTTGGCGCCCATGATCGCGCGGCTGTAGCCGCTGTCCGGGCGCGCCTGCTTGCCGCCGATGTAGAGCTTGGCGGTGCGGTCGATCTCGAACGGGTTATCCTCGATCGGCTTGACCTTGCCCTTGTCCGCTACCATCGGCGCAGCCGGGCGCGTGTCTTCCGCCACCGGGGTCAGGTACTCGTACATGCCTTCCTTGCCGCCTTCGCGGCCAAAGCCCGATTCCTTGTAGCCGCCGAAGCCGCAGGCCGCGTCGAACTGGTTGGCGGTGTTGATCCACACCACGCCGGCCTTGAGCTGCGGCGCCACGTCCAGCGCCAGGCTGATCGACTCGGACCACACGCAGGCCGCCAGGCCGTACACGGTGTTGTTCGCCAGCTGCACCGCTTCCCCCGGGGTGCGGAAGCTCATCGCCACCAGCACCGGGCCGAAGATCTCGGTCTGCGACACGGTGGCCGTGGTCGAGGCGCCGGTGATCAGGGTCGGCAGGTACCACGAGCCCGCGGTGGGTGCCTCGCACGCCGGCTGCCACACTTCGCAGCCTTCGGCGCGGGCCGATTCCACCAGGCCGTGAATGCGCTGCTGCTGCACCGGGTCCACCAGCGCGCCGATGTCGTTCGACTTGTCCAGCGGCGAACCCACACGCAGGTTCTGCATGCGCGCCTTGACCTTGTCGATGAAGCGCTCGTACACCGACTCCTGCACCAAAAGGCGCGAGCCGGCGCAGCACACCTGGCCCTGGTTGAACCAGATCGAATCGACCAGTCCTTCGACCGCGGCGTCCAGGTCGGCGTTGTCGAACACGATGAACGGCGACTTGCCGCCCAGTTCCAGCGACAGCTTCTTGCCGCTGCCCGCGGTCGCCTTGCGGATGATGCGACCCACTTCGGTCGAGCCGGTGAAGGCCAGCTTGTCGATGCCCGGATGGTTGACGATCGCCTCGCCCACGCGGCCGTCGCCGGTGACGACGTTGACCACGCCCGGCGGCACGCCGGCCTGCTTGCAGATCTCGGCAAACAGCAGCGCGGTCAGCGAGGTGAATTCGGCCGGCTTGAAGACGATGGTGTTGCCGGCGGCGAGCGCGGGCGCGATTTTCCAGGCCAGCATCAGCAGCGGGAAGTTCCACGGCACGATCTGGCCGACCACGCCCACGGCGCGGTAGTCGGCGAATTCCTCGTACTGCAGGCGCGCCCAGCCGGCGTGGTGGTAGAAGTGGCGGCTTGCTAACGGCAGGTCGGCGTCGCGCGTTTCGCGGATGGTCTTGCCGTTGTCCAGCGTCTCGAGCACGGCGAACAGGCGCGAGTGCTTTTGCAGCAGGCGCGCGATCGCGTACAGGATCTTGGCGCGGCCGTTGCCGCCCATGGCCGCCCAGCCGGGCTGCGCACGGCGCGCAGCAGCCACCGCGCGTTCGACGTCGTCGCTGGTGGCCTGCGTCACCTGCGCCAGCTCGCTGCCGTCGGCCGGGTTAAACGAGGGGAAGGTGTCGGCCGCTTCGGTCCACGCGTTGTCGATGAAAAGGCCAAAACGGCGTCCATGCTGGTCCAGCCACGCGTTCGCTTCTTTGGTGCTTTCGGGTGCGGGGCCGTAGTCCATAGTTTGGAGGATCTCTTGAATAGTTGGCATGACGTGTCCGTTCTGTTTTTATGGTTGCGCGTGGCGGTGGGCTGCCGAGTAGCTGCCGGTCACGTAGTGTTCGAGCTGGCGCTCGATGTCGGTCAGCAGGCTCGATGCGCCGATGCGGAACAGGTGCGGCTGCAGCCACTCGTTGCCCAGCTCTTCCTTCATCACGGTCAGGTACTGCAGCGCGGCCTTGGCGGTCGAGACGCCGCCGGCCGGCTTGTAGCCGACCATGAAGCCGGTGCGCTCGTAGTATTCGCGAATCGCGCGCACCATCACCAGCGACACCGGAATGGTGGCGTTCACGCCTTCCTTGCCGGTGGAGGTCTTGATGAAGTCGGCGCCGGCCATCATGCACACCCACGATGCCTTGGCCACGTTTTCCAGCGTGACCAGGTCGCCGGTGGCGAGGATCGCCTTCACGTGCGCATCGCCGCAGGCCTGGCGGTAGGCCACCATCTCGTCGTACAGCGCCTGCCAGTTGCCGGTCAAAACGTGCTGGCGGGTGATGACGATGTCGATCTCGCTCGCGCCCGCGGCCACCGACAGCTCAATCTCGCGGATCTTGGTTTCGAGCGAGGACAGGCCCGCCGGGAACGCGGTCGACACGGCGGCGATCGGCAGGCGGCCCTGCAGGACGTGCGCGGCCGGCTTGATCATCTCGTGGTACACGCACACGGCGCCGGTGGTCAGCTCGGTCAGGCCCAGCGCTGCCATCAGGTCTGAACGCAGCGGGCGCATCGCCTTGCGGCACAGGCGCTCGACGCGGCCCGGCGTGTCGTCGCCCGACAGCGAGGTCAGGTCGATGCACTGGATCGCGCGCACCAGCCACGCGGCCTGGTACTCCTTCTTGACCGTGCGGCGCGCGGCCAGGCTGGCGGCGCGGCGGTCGGCGGCGTTGCGGTTGACCTTCAGGCTGTTCACCCAGCCCAGGTCCAGGCCAACGGCCGTGTTACGTTTGAAATCCAGGTTCTGGGTCATAGCAGCGGGGTTCCGTTCGAAAGGGGTTTGACGCCAAGGTGCTTGGCCAGCGTGGCGCCGATGTCGGAAAAAGTGTCGGCCGTGGGCAGCGCGCGCGGTGCGACGCCGGGGCCGAAGAACAGCACCGGGATGTGCTCGCGGGTGTGGTCCGAACCAGTCCAGCTCGGGTCGCAGCCGTGATCGGCGGTGATGACGGCGATGTCGCCATCCTTCATTTTGGCCATGAACTCGGGCAGGCGCGCATCCAGTTCGTGCAGCGCGTTCGCGTAGCCCGCCAGGTCGCGGCGGTGGCCGAACATCATGTCGAAATCGACGAAGTTCACGAAGGTGAGCGAATGGTCCGGCGCGCTGTCGGCCGCTTCCACCAGGCGGTCGAACAGGGCCATGTTGTCCGGCCCCTTGACCAGTTTGGTCACACCCTGCGCCGCGAAGATGTCGCTGATCTTGCCCAGCGCGATCACGTCGCCGCCGGCATCCTTCACATGGTCCAGCAGCGTGGGGGAAGGCGGCGGCACGGCGTAGTCGTGGCGGTTGGCGGTGCGCTTGTAGTCGCCATTGGCGCCCACGAACGGGCGCGCGATCACGCGGCCGATGTTGTACGGCTTGACCAGTTCGTAGGCGATCTCGCACACCTCGTACAGGCGCGCGAGGCCAAAGTGCTCTTCGTGCGCCGCGATCTGCAGCACCGAGTCGGCTGAGGTGTACAGGATTGGCTTAGCCGTCGCCACATGCTCGTCACCGAGCTCGTTGATGATGGTGGTGCCCGAGGCGTGGCAGTTGCCCAGGAAGCCAGGCAGCTTGGCCAGTTCCTGCAGCTTTTCGGTCAGCTCCTTGGGGAACGACGGCACGGTCCTGGGGAAGTAGCCCCAGTCGAACAGCACCGGCACGCCGGCGATCTCCCAGTGGCCGCTTTGCGTGTCCTTGCCGGTGGACTGTTCGCGCGCCACGCCGTACGCGCCGGTAAAGCCGTCGCGCTGGTGAAAGCCCGCTGCCCACTCGCCGCAGGCCTGCCGGGCGGCGGCGGCAAGGCCGAGTTTTTCAAGGTTCGGCAGCGACATCGGCTTGCCTTCTTGCGCAGCCCATGCGGCGATGTGGCCGAAGGTATTGGCGCCTGCGTCGCCGTATTTGTCCGCGTCGGGCAGCGCGCCCAGGCCGAACGAATCGAGCAGGAGGATGAATGCGCGGGACATGGTGTGCTCGTTGGTTGTGTTAAGCGCTGCGCGGCATGCCGGCAAGGCGCTCGAGGAAGGCCGGGATCAGCGCGACGAGGTCGCGCGCGCCGATGGCGGCGTATTTCAGGGTCTGCTCGTGCGAGAGCTGGAACGGCGACATGCCCTCGCCCAGGTTGGTGATGACCGACACGCCGGCCACCTTCAGGCCGCAATGGCGCGCGGCGACGACTTCCGGCACCGTGGACATGCCGACGATGTCAGCGCCCAGCGTCTTGAAGGCGCGGATTTCGGCGGCGGTCTCGAAATTCGGGCCGGCGCAGCAGAAGTACACCCCTTCGTGCAGCTTGATGCCTTTTTCCTTCGCCGTGGCCTTCACCAGCTCGCGCAGCTCGGCGTCGTAGGCGTTGGACATGCTGAAGAAGCGCGGGCCGAAACGCTCGTCGTTGGGGCCGGCCATCGGGCTGCCCGGCAGGCCGTTGATGTGATCGCTGATGGCGACCAGGCTGCCCGCGTCCACCTCGGTACGCAGCGAGCCGGCGGCGTTGGTCACGAACAGCATCTCGCAGCCGAGCAGCTTCAGGGTGCGCACGGCGGAGATCATCACGCCCGGGCCGTAGCCTTCATAAAAGTGGCCGCGGCCCTTCATGCATGCCACCGGCACGCCCGCCAGGGTGCCCAGCACCAGTTCGCCCGCGTGGCCGTGCACGGTGCTGATCGGGAAACCGGGCAGCTCGGTGAAGCTGATCGACACCGCGTCGGTCATCTGCTCGGCCAGCACGCCAAGGCCGGAACCGAGGATCAGCGCCACGCGCGGCGTGAAGCCCGGTTTGCGGGCGCGAATAATGTCGGCGGCTTCAAAAGGGGTGTTGCTGAGCATTGAGGTTTTCCTTCTTGTCGGTATGAGGAGGCGTGTCGGGCTGGAGGACGGCGTCGGATGCGAATGTCCGCAGCGGCGTGCGGATGCCGATAGGCCAGAAAATTATTATAACTATGCATGAGGGTGGATTCGTATGGCAAATACCATTTTTGTTCCCGATTTATATCGCGATAGAATAAATTCAAACGCCTGTTTTGTTGGACCCCGGACACAATGCCTTTGACGCGCCTCAAACTTTTGTTTAGCATTCACAACAATTGTTGAGATCCTCCGATCCCGTGACCGACACATCCAAAAAGGACCGGCTCTTCGAGCTGATCCGGACCAACCCCTTCATCTCCCAGCAGGAGCTGGCCGACCAGCTGCACCTGTCGCGCTCGGCCGTCGCCGGCCACATTGCAGCGCTGATCCGCGAACGCCGCCTGCTCGGCCGCGCCTATGTGCTGCCGGAGCGCCGCGCCATCGTCTGCATCGGCGCCGCCAACCTCGACCGCAAGCTGCGTACCGTGGCCAAGCTGGTGCCGGCCACCTCCAACCCGGCCAGCCAGAACGAATCCTTCGGCGGCGTGGCGCGCAACGTGGCAGAGAACCTGGCGCGCCTGGGCGCCGCAGTCGGCCTGATCACAGCCGTCGGCAACGACACGGCAGGCGCCGCCCTGACGGCCCACGCCGACCAGGTTGGCATCGACACGCGCGGGGTAGCAAGGCTCGCGGACGCGGCGACCGGCACCTACACGGCCGTGCTCGACCACGATGGCGAAATGGCCGTGGCGCTGGCCGACATGGCGCTGTACGACCGGCTGACGCCCGAGGTGATCGCCGCGCGCCAGCCGCAGCGCGCCAACGCGGCCCTGCTGGTGGCGGACCTGAACCTGCCGCGCGAGACCGTGGCGCTGGTGGCGGCGGACGCGCAGCGCGACAACGTGCCGCTGGTGGTGGTCGCCGTGTCTGAACCGAAGATGGACCGCCTGCCCGCCGACCTGCGCGGCGTGCGCCTCCTGATCCTGAACGCTGGCGAACTGGCGGTGCGGGTGGGCCGCGCGCTCGCCACCGAAGAAGACTTTGCCGCCGCCTGCCGCGAAGTGCAGCAACAGGGCGCGCGCGACCTCGTCGTCACGCGCGGCGCGCAAGGCGTGCTGTTCACCAGCGGCGACGGCCTTACCCGCCTGCCCGCGCCCGCGACCGCCATCGTCGACGTGACCGGCGCCGGCGACGCGTTCGCAGCCGCGGTATGCTGGTCGCTGCAGCAGGACGGCGACGACCTGCGGCTTGCCTGCCAGCGCGGCCTGCGCCTGTCCGCGCTCACGCTCGCATCAAAGCAAACCGTCTGCCCGCAGCTGTCGCCGGCAATGCTGGGCGAGCTGCCAACCGACTCCAACCAGGACTGATCCATGCACCCTTACCTTCTCCTCTCGCCTGAAGTAGCCGCCGCCCGCGCCGCCGGCAAACCGATCGTGGCGCTGGAATCGACGATCATTTCGCACGGCATGCCCTACCCGCAGAACGTGCAGACCGCGCGCGAAGTCGAACAGGTGATCCGCGACGCCGGCGCCGTGCCGGCGACCATTGCGCTCATCAAGGGGCGCATCTGCATCGGCCTGTCGGAAGAGCAGCTTGAACTGCTCGGGTCTTCCAGCGACGCCATCAAGGTGAGCCGGCGCGACCTGCCCTACGTGCTGGCCCAGAAGAAGCTCGGCGCGACCACCGTGGCCGCGACCATGATCTGCGCCGAGCTGGCCGGCATCCAGGTGTTTGTCACCGGCGGCATCGGCGGCGTGCATCGCGGCGCGGAAAAAAGCTTCGACATCTCGGCCGACCTGCAGGAGCTGGCGCACACGAACGTGGCGGTGGTGTGCGCGGGCGTCAAGTCGATCCTGGACATCGGCCTGACGCTGGAATACCTCGAGACCCACGGCGTGCCAGTGGTGAGCGTCGGCCAGCCGGGCTTTCCGGCCTTCTTTACGCGCGAGAGCGGATTCAAGGCAGACTTCCAGATCGACAGCGCGCCTGAGCAGGCCAGCTTCATCCGCACCAAATGGGCGTTGGGCCTGAAAGGTGGCGTGGTGGTGGCCAACCCGGTGCCCGAAGAGGCGGCAATGCCGAAGATGGAGATCGACCGCATCACCGACCAGGCACTGCTCGAGGCGGACCAGCAGGGCGTGACCGGCAAGGCGATCACCCCCTTCCTGCTCGACCGGATCAAGCAGCTCACCGGCGGGCGCTCGCTGGCGACCAACATTGCGCTGGTCAAGCACAACGCGCTGGTCGGCGCGCGCCTGGCGGTGGCGCTGCATGGTGCGCCCGTGCTGGCGAACGCCTGACCCAAAGGAAGCCGCGCCATGTCAATCGACCTGAAACAGCTCAAGTACTTCCTCGCGGTGGCCGAAGAGAAGAGCTTCAGCCGCGCGGCCGAGCGCCTGCACATCTCGCAGCCGCCGCTCTCGCAGCAGATCCAGAAACTGGAGAACGAACTGGGCGTGCGCCTGTTCGCGCGCACCACGCGCAGCTTCGAGCTGACGGCGGCCGGCAAGGCGCTGATGACGGAGGCGGCGGACCTGCTGGCGCGCATGCGCATGACCATCGACACCGTGCGCCAGATCGACCGTGGCGAAGTGGGCCGGCTGCGTGTGGGCATCGTGGGCTCCGCGATGTGGGGACCGATCCCGAAACTGCTCGAGGAATTCCAGACACGTTTCCCGCGCGTGAGCTGGACCCTGCACGAACTGGGGCCGAACGACCAGTTCGAGGCACTGCGCGCCAAACAGATCGACGTGGGGTTCTGGCGTGAGCCACGCATCGACGCGGACAGCCTGAAGCAATCGAACCTGAAGCAGGAGCTGGGCTTTCGCGAGAGTGTTTGCGTGGCGCTGAACCAGAACCACCCTCTCGCAACGCGGCCGCACGTAGAGCTGACCGACCTGGCCGGCGAACCGATGCTCACGCTTTCGCTGGACCGGGCGCCGGACGCGCGCTACCAGATCCAGTGCTGCGTCGATGCCGGCTTTGAACCGGTGATCTTCCAGGAGGTGACCGAACCGCAGACGGTGCTGGCAATGGTGGGCGCAGGGCTGGGCTGGGCGATGATGCCCGAGACGACCGCGCGCGTGGTCTGGCCCGGCGTGACCTTCGTGCCGATCAAGACCAACCCGCCCTCGGCCAATTTGTACATCACCTACCCGACCCAGGGTGACGCCCCGGTGGTACGGGCGTTCCTGAAAATCCTCGACGTGGGGGGCGGCCAGCCGTAGCGCGCACGGGCGGCGATCAATGCGTCGCGCCGCCCGCCTCTGCGATGTCGGTTTCGGCGGACACCGACGCAATCACCGCCGCGCGCAGCCCTTCGACGATCTCGTCCAGCGTCATGCTCGGCACCCCCTTGCCCGCCTGCTCGGGCAGGAAGGGCACATGGATGAAGCCCGCGCGCACCGGCGTGTTGGCCGTGTTGTGCAGCAGCCCATAGAACACATGGTTGCAGACGAAGGTGCCGGCAGTCTGCGACACCCCTGCGCGCAGCCCGCGCTCGCGCATTTCGCGCACGGTGGCCTTGATCGGCAAGGTACTGAAATACGCCGCCGGGCCGCCCTCGACGATGGCGGCATCGACCGGCTGCTGCCCGTCGTTGTCCTCGATCGACGCATCGTCCACGTTGATGGCCACCCGCTCGACCGACAGCTCGGGCCTGCCGCCGGCCTGGCCGGTGGCGATGACGACGTCGGGCTTGAGCTCCTCCAGCAGGCCCGCCATGACGCGGTTGGCCAGGCCAAACACACAGGGAAGCTGGCGCACCTCCACCGCGAACTCGCCGTTGCGCCATCCCTTCAGTTCCTTTACCGCTTCCCAGGACGGGTTGATGCTCGCTTTGTTGAACGGTTCGAATCCAGTCAGAAGAATAGTTTTTATCATTGGCTACCGATCCATCAAGAAGTAGAGAAGGAAGATGTTCGCAACCAGAAGCGGCAAGGCAGTTGGCAGCTGCGCCCGGATCACGGCATGCCGGTCGGGCAGTTCGAGCAGCGCAACGGGGACAATATTAAAGGTAGCGGCCATCGGTGTCATCAGGGTGCCGCAATATGCACTGAACATACCGATCGCCGCCATGATCGCCGGGTTGGCGTGGTAGACCCCCACCAGCACCGGGATGCCGACGCCGCCCGCCATCACCGGGAAGGCCGCAAAGCCGTTGCCCATCACGATGGTGAAGAGCGCCATGCCGACGCAGTACACGGCCACCGCCACCAAGCGCAGGTCCATGTTCACGTACGAGGTGACCACGTGCGCCACGGCCTTGGACACGCCGGCCTCGGTAAACAGCAGCCCCAGTACCGCCAGAAAGTGCGGCAGCACCAGCGCCCAGCCGATCGCATCTAACAGGCGGCGCAGCTCGCGCACACCCTGCATCGGGCTCGAGCGCGTGAGCCGGCAGGCCAGCGCCAGCGCCACCACCGCGCCCACGCCCAGCGCCGCAAGCGTCAGGTTCTTCGGGTCGAGCACGAACAGCTCGCCGATCTTGACGTCCTTGAGCAGCGTGGAGCCGATGACGGTCACCACCGGCACGGCCAGCGCCGGGATCAGGAGCTTGTGGCCCAGGCGCGCCGCGCTGGCCTGGCGCTCGCTTTCCGGCAGCGCGTCGTGGCGCCCTGCCCGCACCCAGCCGAAGCCGGCGATGAGGGCCATGGCGATCATCAGCACGCCGCCCGCAAGCGGCGGGATGCGCTCGCCGAGCAGGTACACGAGCGCGTACAGGCCCCAGAACGCGGCGGTGGTGAAGCGGCGCGGATTGGCCTTGTCGCGCACCGACAGCACGGCCACGATGGCCAGCAGCACACCCACCAGCAGGTACACATAGTCGAGCGAGACGATCACTTGCTGCCTCCTTCGCGCAGGATCTGCGCGTCCAGCCGGCGCAGGTTCCAGCTGTGGATGACGAAGGCGCATACGGCGGTGGGCAGCCCCCACAGGGCCATGTGCAGAGGATCGACTTCGATGCCTTCTGCGCGCAGGATGGTCTGCATCAGCACGATGGCGCCGAACGCGACGAAGATATCCTCGCCGAAGAACAGGCCCACGTTGTCGGTGGCGGCGGCCATCGCGCGCACGCGGTGGCGCAGCGCGTCGGGCAGGTGGCCGGCGCGCGCTTCGGCGGCGCCCTCGGCCATCGGCGCGACCAGCGGGCGCACCATCGAGGCCTGGCCGCCAAGGCTGGTGAGGCCGCACGCGGCGGAGAGTTCGCGCACCAGCAGGTAAACAATGAGCAGGCGGCCGGCGGTGGCGGACTTGATCTTTGCGATGGTCGCCTGCGCGTAGTCCTTCAGGCCGAAGCGCTCGAGCAGGCCGATTGCGGCCAGCGGCAGTATGTAAATCAGTGGAAGATTGCGCGTCTTGATGAACGCCGCGCCCAGCGATTCGAGAATCTGGGTGACCGGCAGCGCGGCGGCGAGCCCCGTCACCGCGCATGACGCGACCACCACCAGCACCGGGTGCGCACGCAGCACGAAGCCGACGACGATCACGGCCACGCCCAATAGCGGCCACAGGTTGACTGCTGAATGCATGAATACTCCCGGCTTTAGGAAAGGCCGGGCAATATTAACCGATGAGCTTGCTTGCGTCGTCGTCAGCGCGTTTCGTAGGGTGGGCGGGTTTCCCGCCCACGCGTCCAAACAGAGCTCGCGTCGCTTTGGCCCTCATCGACGAACGCATGGGCGGCGGTGATACAAGTCACCCAAGCGGCCGCAACACCCGTTCTCCCGTCCACGCGCCACGTATCACCGCGTGGGCACAGTGTGCCCACCCTACAAAACCGGCTCCGCTCAAGGCCGCACGGGGTTGGTCGCGTCCTCGCCCACTACGATATTCCACTGCCGGACGTGGAAGGCCTTGACCAGGCCATGGGTCACGTAAGGGTCGGACGCCGCAAAGCGCGTCACGGTTTCGGGGCTGTCGCACTTAAACATCAGGATCGCGTGATCCGCAGGGTCGGCCAGTGCACCTGCCATCACGAGTTCGCCTGGCTGCTGCGCCTCCCACGCGTACTTCAGATGCTCGGTACGGAACTCTGCACGACGGTCCAAATAGTCGGACGCGAGATCATAGATCAGCAAATAGTGCATGGACTCTTCCCAGTCAGTCGTATTGGCACAACGGCCATCTTAACCGATGCCGCGCCCACCACCCTGACACGCTTGATCGTCCTCAGACCTTGGTCGAACCCGACAATTAATCTGGGTGCGAACAGATCAAGGAAAGGTGAAGAACATGAAGACATCCGGATTGTGGTTCGCGCCACTTGTGCTATGTGCCGTGACAGCCGGTTGCGGCGGCAGCAGCGACTGGTGCGTGACGTGGGACGACGGCCATCCCCACGACAAATGGGATCATCCCAAGAAAACCCCGGCGCCAGCTCCTGGCGACCCGTCGCAGCCGACCGGCATGACGCTGATCGCGGGCGACCAGTGCAACCTGTGCACCGGCTCGGGCGACGGTACCGGCTCGGGCGCCCGGTTCAACGGCGCCGAAGGCGTGGCCTACGATGGCCACGGCAACCTGTTCGTGGCCGAACGCGGCGGCTCCATCATCCGCAAGGTGACGGCGCTGGGCGTGGTCACCACGGTGGCCGGGTCGGCGGGCCAGGACGGCAGCGCCGACGGCGCCGGCAACGCCGCGCGCTTTCGCAATCCAACCCGGCTGACCATCGACGGCGGCGGCAATCTGTACGTAACCGACACCGGCAACTCGCTGATCCGTAAGATCAGCCCGGCCGGCGCGGTGACCACGATCGCCGGCCAGGCCGGGGCATGCGGATCGGCCGATGGCGCCGGCGGCTTTGCGCAGTTCTGCAATCCGCAAGGGATCACGATGGACCAGGCGGGCAACCTGTTCGTGGCCGACACCAAGAACCACACCGTCCGCAAGATCGCGCCCTCCGGCCAGGTGACGACCATCGCGGGACAGACCGGCGTGTGCGGCAGCGCCGACGGACGCGGGACCAGCGCCATGTTCTGCGAGCCGCGCGACATCACGGTGGACCGCTGGAACAACGTGTACGTGGCCGATACCGCCAATTCGACGATCCGCATGATCGACCCGAAGGGCAACGTCACCACGCTGGCCGGCGCCGCAGGCGTGTGCTCCAGCGCGGACGGTCCCACCGGTACCTCGCGCCTGTGCTCCCCGAGCGGCATTACGGTGGACAGCATGGACAACCTGTACGTGACCGACACCGCCAACTCCACCGTGCGCCGCATCGACGTGGCCAACAACACGACCACGGTGGCCGGGGTGGCGCAGCAGCATGGCATCGTGCTCGGACCGCTGCCCGGCGGCCTCGATTCGCCGATCGGCATCACGATGCAGACCGATGCCGCGGTGGCACTGACCTCGCACAACCTGGTGATCCGGCTCGTGCCCGGCAAGTGAACCGTTTCGCCTGCGGCGCCCGGCCCGCAGTTGCCCACGTTTATCGTGCGTGTGCGCCAGCGGGCTTATGCCACACTGTCCGCTCGCCTCGACCGAACCGATCCTCGTAAGGAGTTTCCCATGCCAAAGTCCACGCTCGCCGGCCATCCATTGCACCCAATGCTCGTCGTCGCCCCGGCGGCCCTGCTGCCCTTCAGCTTCATCCTGGATGCGATGCACAACGCCACCGACAACGACGATTACGCCAACGCGGCGTACTACGGCCTGACGGGCGCGCTGATCGGCGGCGCCGCCGCGGCGCTGGCGGGGGCCATGGACTACCTCACCATCGAGCGCGACACCGACGTCAAGCGCACCGCCAACCTGCACGCCATGCTCAACGGCGGGGTAATGGTGGCAACCGCCGCCAACGTGCTGATGCGCCGCAACCAGCCGCGCCATGTCGGCGGCTCGCTGGCGCTGTCCGCGCTTGGCGCGCTGGGGGTGATCGTGTCCGGCTGGTTCGGTGGGCGGCTGGTGTACGAACAGGGCATGCGCGTGAAAGGCGTGAGCCCGGTGGAGCACGAGCGCGACGTCAAGATGCTGCCGGGGGACGAGAAGATCGAGCATGCGATGGCGGGCGCGGAAAAGTACGTGCCGTCGGCCGGGCCGGTACTGCACTGAAGCAGGCAAGCGCTGCTGTCGAGTGAACACCGCCACTGGTTGAACGCGTGGGCAGACGAGCTGCCCACCCTACCCTACCGAAGCGCCGGCGCCACCGCGCAGGGTGGCAGCTCGTCTGCCCACGCGTCCACCCGTCCGTGCGGCCGGTCCCAATCCCGCAAAGCTGCCGGCACCGCGCCGCTTGGCACAACGCAAGCCGTCCGCCGTCTTTCGTTGTAAGCGCGCCACGTTCCCGCCGATCTTGCTGAACTAGCGCAGCGTTTGCTCGTTACCGCACAGAGCGCGCGACCGCCGGGGGGTAAGCTGGGTCGCATGAACACCACGTCCAAAAAAATGGCTGCCGGCATGGCCGGATTCGCCAGCTTCCTGTGGCTGGGGCTGACGGCTGCCGTGGCCGCCAACCAGCGGCGCCTGGTGTTCAATCCCGTGGTCACGCCCGAGGTCCCCAGTCCGCGCAGCAGCGGACACCGCACGCGCCCCGTGGTGCTGCGCGCCAACGACGGCACCCGCCTGTGCGGCTGGCTGATGACCCCGCACGTGCCCGGCCCGCACCCGGCCGTGCTGTATTTCGGCGGCCGTTCCGAAGAAGTGTCCTGGGTCGCGCGCGACGCCGGCCGCATGTTTCCGAACATGACGGTGCTGGCCATGAACTACCGCGGCTACGGCAATTCGCATGGCGACCCGGCAGAAACTCACATGGTCGATGACGGCTGCGCCCTGTTCGACTGGCTGACCGGGAACGGCTACGTGGACGCCGGCCGCATCGCCGTGGTCGGGCGCAGCCTGGGTTCGGGCGTGGCGATCCAGGTCGCCAAGGAGCGGCCGGCCCACGCGGTGGTCCTGATCACCCCTTACGACTCGGTACTGGCGATCGCCAAGCGGCGCTTTCGCGGCATGCCGATCGAGTACATGCTGCGCCACCGCTTCGAGTCGATCAAGTACGCGCCCGCGCTCAAGGCCCCAACCTACGTGCTGCGCGCCGAGCGCGACGACGTGATCCCCCACTCGCACACCGACCAGCTCGTGGCCAAGCTGGCCCAGTTGTGCGGTGACGACATCGTGCCCGGCTCCGACCACCTGACCATCCCCTACCTCGCGGACACGCAGCAGCGCGTGGCGTTTTTCCTGGCCAGCCGCTTTGCCGCCACGTCCATACAAGCAGCCCTGCCGCCGGCCCTCACGTAAAAAAATGCGGCCACCTGCCAGCATTTATATTTGCTCCAAATAAATTGCGCAGTAAAATCGTATTTGTCTTATGCAAATGCGCTGATGCATATTTGTAAGCTTGCGCCGCCCTTGTTGTGGTAATGCGACGTCCTGCTGTCGATACCCCCCGACGCGATACAAAACGTAACATCCTGTACCGTGCCGGCCTGCCAGAATCCCGCGAAGACATGTCCGCGGTGAAGCATGAAAGCTTGCGCAGGCCCTGCCAACACAGCCGTTGTGCCGGGTACAATATTGGAATTCCAGGAGCCAACCCATGAAAATTAAGCACCTCTGCATGACGATCGCCGCCCTGTGCGTGGCCGGCAGCGCCGCAGCGGCCGCCGCGCCCAAGCTGGGCATCGTGTACGACGCGGGCGGCAAGTTCGACAAGTCGTTCAACCAGTCGGCCTACGTCGGCGCCGAGCGCTTCAAGAAGGAAACCGGCATCGGCTACCTGGAGGCGCAGGCCAACAGCGACACCCAGTCCGAGCAGGTGCTGCGCGGCCTGGCGCGCAAGAAGCTGGACCTGATCGTGGCCGTCGGCTTCTCGCAAAGCCAGTCGGTGCAGAAGGTGGCCAAGGAATTCCCCAACGTGCGCTTCGTCGTGATCGACGGCGTGGCCCAGGGTAGCAACGTCAACTCGGTGCTGTTCAAGGAACAGGAAGGCTCCTACCTGGTCGGCCTGGCGGCGTCGATGGCGTCCAAGTCCAAGAAGATCGGCTTCATCGGCGGCATGGACATTCCGCTGATCCGCGCCTTTGCCTGCGGCTACGCGCAAGGCGCCAAGGCCGAGAACGCCAAGGTCGAGATCCTGCAGAACATGGTGGGCACCACCAGCGCGGCCTGGAACGACCCGGCCAAGGGTGGCGAGCTGGCTCGCGCCCAGTTCGACCGTGGCGCCGACGTGGTGTTCGCGGTGGCCGGCGGCTCGGGCATGGGCGCGCTGCAGCAGGCCAAGGAAAAAGGCAAGCTGGCCATCGGGGTAGACTCGAACCAGAACTACCTGCACCCGGGCGCGATGCTGACCTCGATGGTCAAGCACGTGGACAACGCGGTGTACACCGAATTCACCGAAATGAAGAACGGCACCTGGAAGCCGGGCGTGACCTACCTGGGCCTGAAGGAAGGCGGCGTGGACTGGGTGGTGGACAAGGACAACCGCGCGGTCGTGCCGGCCGCGATGGAAAAACGCGTCAACGCGGCCAGGGCCGACATTATCAGCGGCAAGATCAAGGTGGTGGACTACCGCGCCAACAGCTCCTGCCCGATCTGATCTTTTTACTCACTTGAAAAGCGCGCCGCGCCGGCAAGTCCGGCGCGGCGCGCTTTTGAACGTATAACGCAAGCGACTGAACATGCAGCCAGCCGTAGAATTTCGCAACATAAGCAAGGCCTTCGGGCCGGTGCAGGCGAACGCCGACGTCAGCTTTTCGATTGCCAAGGGCTCGATCCACGGCGTGATCGGCGAGAACGGCGCCGGCAAGTCGACCCTGATGAGCATCCTGTACGGCTACTACAACGCCGACAGCGGACAAGTCCTCATCGACGGCCAGCCGCGCGAGATCCGCACCAGCCACGACGCGATCGCGCTGGGCATCGGCATGGTGCACCAGCACTTCATGCTGGTCGAGAACATGACCGTGCTCGACAACGTGATGCTCGGCGCCGAGGGCGGCTTCAAGCTCAAGTCCAAGCGCGGCGCGGTGGAAGCGAAGCTGCGCGAGATCTGCGACAAGTACCGGCTCGACGTCGATCCGCTGGCCACCATCGCCGACCTGTCGGTGGGCGCGCAGCAACGCGTGGAGATCCTCAAGCAGATCTACCGCAGCGCCGAGATCCTGATCCTGGACGAACCGACCGCGGTGCTGACCGCGCAGGAGACCGCGGCGCTGTTCGAGATCCTGCGGCTGTTCAAGGACCAGGGCAAGACCATCATCCTCATCACCCACAAGCTGCAGGAGATCATGGACATCACCGACCAGGTGACCGTGATGCGCGCCGGCCGCGTGGTGGGCGCGGTGGCCACCGTTGACACCACCAAGGAGCAGCTGGCCGGCATGATGGTGGGCCGCCCGATCCAGAGCGAACTGCCGCGCAAGCCCTACAACCCGGGCGCGCCGGTGCTACGCGTGACCAATCTGCAGCTGGCCGATGCGCAAGGAGTCAAGCTGTTGGCCGACATCGATCTCACGGTGCGTGCCGGCGAGATCGTCGCAATCGCGGGCGTGTCCGGCAACGGCCAGAGCGAGCTGATGGAGATCCTGTCGGGCATGCGCCTGCCCAGCTCCGGCAGCGTGGAATTCATGGGCAAGGAGATGCCGATTGCCGGCCGCTCCAATGCCGATGGCCTGCCCGCCGTATTCCGCGACATGGGCATCGCGCACGTGCCGGAAGACCGCCTGCGCGATGGCGTCGTCAAGGACTTCTCGGTCATGCAGAACACCGTGTTCGGCTACCAGGACCGCGTGACGAACGGCCTGGGCCTGTTCGACTTCGACGCCATCGCCAAGCGCTGCGCGCACCTGCTCGAGGAATTCGACGTGCGCCCGAAGGACCCCAACGTGCGCATCGGCCTGCTCTCCGGCGGCAACCAGCAGAAAGTGGTGATCGCGCGCGAAGTATCGGCCAGCCCCAAGCTCATGCTGGTGGGCCAGCCCACGCGCGGCGTGGACATCGGCACCATCGAGAGCATCCACACCCAGCTGCTGCGCCTGCGCGACGAAGGCGTGGCGATCCTCCTGGTGTCGGTGGAGCTGGAAGAAGTGCGCGCCCTCGCGGACCGCATCGTCGTCATGTCGGGCGGGCGCATCACGGGCGAACTCAAAGTTGAAGAATTCGATACGACCCGCATCGGTCTGCTGATGGGCGGGATGCACAAATCATGAAAACCACCGAACTGCCACGCTGGGCCACCGGCTTTGTCCTACCCATCCTGAACCTGCTGTCGGCGCTCCTGGTCGCCGCACTGGTGATCCACCTGCTCGGCGAAAGCCCGCTCGAATCGCTCGGCATCCTGGTCAACAGCGCCGTGCTCAATCCGGAAGGCCTGGCCTACACGCTGTTCTACGCCAGCACCTTCATCTTCACCGGCCTTGCGGTCTCGATCGCGATGAAGGCGGGCCTGTTCAACATTGGCGCGGAAGGCCAGATGTACGTGGGCGGCCTGGGCCTGACGCTGGTGATGCTCTCGTTCGACCACGCACTGCCGGCCTGGCTGCTGGTGCCGCTGGCGATGATCGGCGCCGCCGTGTTCGGCGCGCTGTGGGCCTTCATCCCCGGCTACCTGCAGGCCAAGCGCGGCAGCCACGTGGTGGTCACCACCATCATGTTCAACTTCATCGCCGCCAGCCTGATGAACTTCCTGATCGTGAAGTACCTGGTGCCCGAAGGCGAACAGAACCCGGCCAGTCGCCCGTTTGCGGCAGCCGGCGAAATGCCGCGCATCTCGAGCTGGTTCGCAGGCAGCGACGGCAGCTCGCCGCTGGGCGACGCGCCGCTCAACATCACCTTCCTGGTCGCGATTGCGGCGCTGGTGATCTACGGCGTGGTGGTGTGGCGCTCGTCGTTCGGCTACAAGCTGCGCGCCACGGGGCTGAACCAGCACGCCGCGCATTACGCGGGCGTGTCGATCAGCCGCATGATCATCATGACCATGCTGGTCTCCGGCGCGCTGGCGGGCCTGGGCGCGGTCAACTCGGTGATGGGCTCGACCCACTACCTGTCGCTCAACTTCCCCGCCGGCGCCGGTTTCGTCGGCATCGCGATCGCGCTGATGGGGCGCCAGCACCCGGTCGGCATCTTCCTGTCGTCCGTGCTGTTCGGCGCGCTGATCCAGGGCGGCTTTGACCTGTCGCTGGAAAAACCGAACATCCCGCAAGAGACCTTCATTTTCATCCAGGGCCTGATCATCCTGTTCTGCGGCGCGATGGAGAACCTGTACGCTCCCGCCGTGCTCAAGCTGGTCAACCTGACTCGTTCCAAAGGATAAGCCATGCTGGAAGATCTTCACATTGCCAGTATCGTCGTCTCCACGATCCGCAACGCGCCGGTGCTGATGTTCGCCGCGCTGGCCGGCCTGTTCGCCGAACGCAGCGGCGTGGTGGACATTGGCCTGGAAGGCAAGATCCTCGCCTCCGCCTTCGTCTCGGCTGCGGTGGCCTACGCGACCCAGAACCCCTGGTGGGGCGTGGCTGCCGCGATGGCGGTATCCGCTGCCATCGCCATGGTGCAGGCCTTCGTCTCGATCACCCAGAAAGGCAACCAGCTGGTGGCGGGCATCGCGATCAACATCGCCATGAGCGGATTGACGTTCGTGCTCGCGCAGTTCTTCTTCCAGCAGGGCGGGCGCACGCCGGACCTGGGCGACGCACACTTTTCCGAGATCGTCCTGCCCGGCACGGCGGCGCTGGACAGCATTCCGTTCGTCGGCTGGCTGTACGGCCACGTGATCGGCGGGCATTCGGTGCTGGTGTACCTGGCCTTCATCCTGCTGCCGCTGGTGCACTGGGTGGTGTTCCACAGCCGCTTCGGCCTGCGCCTGCGCGCCTGCGGCGAAAATCCGCATGCGGCCGACGCGGCCGGCGTGTCGGTGGCAAAGACGCGCTACCTGGCCATGCTGACCGCAGGCGTGCTGTGCTCGTTCTCGGGCTCGTACCTGGCGATCGTGCAGAGCGGCTTCTTCTTGCGCGACATGTCGGCCGGCGCCGGCTACCTGGCGCTGACCGCGCTCGTGTTCGGCAACTGGCGTCCTGTGCACACGGTGCTGGGCTGCCTGATGTTCGCGCTGTTCCAGGCGGTGCAGATCCAGCTCGAAGGCGTGGACCTGCCGGTGGTGGGCCGCATTCCGGGCGCGCTGATCCAAATGATTCCGTATGTGGTGACCGTGGTGGTGCTGGCCGGGCTGATGGCCAAGTCGGTGGCGCCGAAGGCGCTGGGTACGCCGTTCGTCAAGTCCCGCTGAGCCGCCCTGCTTTGCGTTACCGTCGTCCCGGCGAAAGCCGGGACGACGTGCAAGGGCTGACTACTCGGTTTCAGCTCCAACTCTTTCTATCTTCTTCCCGCTCGCATCGAGCGACTGCAGCGCGTGCGCGTTGCCCGTCATCGCCTGCTGCCACGCCGGCAGCACGCGAAACGTGAGCGCCAGGTCAAAGTCGCCCGCGATGCTTCCTTCATCCATCGGCACATTCCCCGGCCGGTTCTGGAACCAGCGCAGCCACTCGACGGACCCCGGCGCCGGCGAGTTCAGGTAGGGTGAACCGCGCCCGCCAACCGGCGGCGCCAGCGGCAGGATAAACGACGGCATGCCCTGCTTGTTCGCGTTCCACTGTGACGTGCCATGGCACGACAGGCAGGCCGTATTGCCCGCGCTGCGCACCAGCCTGCGCGTGCCGTCGTCCACGAACGAGATGTCGTTCTTGCCGTGGTCGTTCGGCCCCGACAGGCGCCCTCCCCAGCCCAGCGTCTCCATCGCGTAGCGCGGCGCGCGCGGATTGATCCACGATTCGCGCAGCGGCGCGTCCGGGTCGATGGCGCTGTTCACCTGCGGGTCCAGCCCCCACTGCGCGCCCAGCGGCACCATCTTGTCCCAGATGCCGTTCGCGCCCTCGCGCGCGTCGCGGTCGTACACGAAGGTGGCGAACACCCAGCCGGTCCGGGGCGCGGACTGCGTGTCCTTCACCACCACGTCCACCTGCATCAGGCGCAGGCCGTGCAGCGTGGGTTCGTCGAACTGGCCGGTGGTCGCATTGGCCGTCACCATGGCCGGCCACACCAGCGCCCCTTCCATCGCCGGCCACACGCTCGGGTCGGCGGTGGTAAAGGCGAGCTTCACCGTGATCGAGCCTTCCGCGTACTGGGTCGAAGCCTGGTCCACGATCGGACTCATCGCGCTCGTGCCCCATATCTTGCCGAGCGTTTGCGCGGCGGTCTTGTTGTAGTAAGTGACCGTGTAGGTGGTGAACGGCTTGGACAAGCGGCTTCGCGGGAACAGGGCCGGCTCCACCGAGGCCACCGCCACCGACAGCCCGTGGATCGCCTCGCGCTGGGCGCCCAGCCAGGGATCGTTGTACCAGCCGCGCCGGTCCGGGTCCCAGCTGTCGTAGTCCTGCAGCAGCTCGTGCATGTCCTTTGCCACCGTGTCCTTGAGCGCGGCCACGTAGTAGCGCGCGTTCTGGACCGAGATCTGGCGAGCATGGATGGCGCTGCGCCACGGCATGGCTGGCGCGGGCAGGCCCGACGGGTAGTGATAGCTCAGCAGGAACAGCGCGCCGTTGTAGTCGGCGCGCGCCGGGACAATGCCGTTGTGGTCGGCAAATGGATCGACCGCTGCCGCGTGTGCGGCCAGCGCGAACAAGGCTCCGCCAAGGCCCAGGCAGAAGCGCCGAATGAACATGTCATGCCTCCGTGAAGGAATCGCGAAGTGTTCATTCTTGGTGCGCTACCCTGCCGGGAACTTGTTATCGCGCAATCTTTCGTTGATTTATCAATCGTGGGCAAGTTCGCGCGAGCGCGCGAGCGTCCACGCAAAGCCGAACCCGGCCGACGCGCCGTTGGCTTTGCGCATCAAGGGACTGTTGTCGTTGGCCGCGCCCGCGTAGGACTCGTAGCGCACGAAGCCGAAGAAGCGCCAATCCGGGTTGAGCTTGCGGTAGGCGAACAGTCCGGTCCGCACCAGCATCAGCCCCGATTTGGCGTGGTATGCGGGACGCGTGGGCGTGGCGAACTGCGGCGCCACCTCGTAGAAATAGCGGTTGATGCGTTCGTCGCCCACCACCGCGCCCAGCTGCGCGTCCCAGGTCCAGACGCGGCCGTCGCGCACCTCGTAGACCAGCCGCGGCTCGGTGGTCCAGCCCTGACGGCGCAGGCCGCTCTTCACTTCGATCACGGCGCGCACCGGCAATTCGAAGCGCAGCCGCCTGTCGGGGTCGAACTCGGCCACCTTCACCTTCAGGCGCGGCCCGAATTCGATGAGCGTGCCCAGGTCCGGCATGCCACGCCGTGCATCCACGTCCTTGGAATGTGCCGGCAGCGAGGCGGCAAAGCCGACGTCGAATTCGGTGGTGTCACTGTGCAGCAGGCGCGCGCCAATGCCCGACTGGTCCGAACGCAGGACTTCACCGCGGTAGATGAGGAAAGGCAGCACCAGCGCGCGGTTCGACTGGGTGTGCGCGCCCGGATAGGCCGGGGTGGAAACGCCACCGGCGCCGATGCCCGCTTCCCACAGGGGCTGCGGCGTGCGGTCGGCCGCCCAGGCGGTCACGGAAAGGCAGGCGCCGCCTGCCAGCGATAGCAATGTCCTGAGGTTCATGCGGATGCAGTGTGGGTGGACGAGCGCCTATTCTAGCGCCCGGTCGTCGATGTCATGTTGGTGAGCGCGCGTGGTTGCTTATGAGTGCAGTGGCAACCGGTTGCCTTCCCGTTCCCCCGTCGTCCCGGCGCACGCCGGGACCCATGCTGAGCGCCCATGTCCTGCAAGCTCAGCATGGGCGCCGGCTTTCGCCCGGGCGACGGTGCGGAATGCGTCCAGCTACGGTCAATGTCGCCACGGTGCGCGCGTGATCTGAACGCGTGGGCGGGAGACCCGCCCACCCTACGGCCAGATCGCCTCGAGCAGCGCGGCCAGGTGGTAGCCACCCTTGATCAGCTGGTTCTTGGCGATGGCGGAGCTGGGCACCGGATAATTCGCCGGCACTTCCATCGTCCAGGTGTAGTAGGTCTCGCCCTTCTTCGACACCTGCGGCGTCAGGGGGCCGACCGTCACGTCGGCGTACGCCTGCTTCGAATAGATCAGCGTGTCGTCCGCCCACTGGTACGGCCAGGTGGACACGTCACCCGTGTTCATGGTCACCGCCGGCTTGCTATCGATGACGGTCTGCGCGAACTGGTCCGGCGTCTTGGTGCGCAGGCGGCGGAACGCGTAGTTGACCGTGGTGCCGTCCCAGTACGAGTGGAAAGGCTTGGTCAGGTTCTTCGGCACGCCCGGCTTTTCCGGCTTGGGCTCGCCCGGCGGGATGTCGTTGGCCAGTGCCAGCTTTTCGATCCTGGCGTCGTCCACCAGGAAGTTGTTGCCGCCGCGCGAATCGAAGATCCCCACCGCGTCGATGTCGCCATGCTTCTTGGGCACCACGAACTTGCCGTCCTTGCTCACGTAGGCGGCGCCCACGTGCAGCGGCTGGTGGATGTCGCCGGTCATGTGGGTGATCAGGATCAGCGCCTGGCGGCGGGTGAAGTGGTGCGGGTTGGTCTGCGGCGTGTCCTTGCCCTGCAGCACAGCAATCGCCTGTTTCAGCGTCTGCACGATGTCGTCGTCCGCCGTGCCGACGTCGCCGTCATGGTAGTGGTCGAACTGGAACGGCACGTCGGTGTAGTGGTACTCCTGGTGCTTGGGGTTGGCGTTGACGTACTCGACCATTTCGGGCGACTGCGGGCCGCAGTAATTGCCCTTGACGCAGTCCGGCCAGTTGGCCACGGCCTCGAGCGACTCGCCCGGCTGCAACAGCTCCTTGACGTGCTTCTCGGCGTTGGTGCCCTTGATCAGCTTGTCGGCAATGGCGCCCACGGCGCGGTGGCCGTCCGGCCCCCACGCCAGCGCGCTGGTGGACACGAAAGCGCCGGACAGCGCCAGGACGAATGCGAGTTTTTTCATGGTCTGGTTCCTTGGATTGGACTGCTCGTATTGTATGCGTTCGGCTCAGCGCACTTTCTCGATGCGTGCGCTCGCTGCCAGCGACGCCGACGGCGCCAGCGCATCCGGCGTCTTGCCCAGGTATTCGATCAGCGCATCGAGGTCGCGGATCGGCGTGGCGACGCGGTTGGTTCCCTTGGCAAATTCGGGGAAGTTGTCGCCCCCTTCGGCCAGGAAATTGTTGGCAACCACGCGGTAGGTCTTGTTGTCGTCGAGCGGGACGCCGTTCAACTTGACGCTGCCGGGCACGATGCGGCTGCCCTTGGGCTGCTTCTCGTCCCAGCGGTAGGAAAAGCCCTTGGACACCTGCAGCACCATCGACTCGGATGCTGCCGGGCGCGCCCACTGCTGCTCCAGCAGCGCGCGGATCTGGGCCCCGGTCAGGTCCATCAGGTCCAGCGTGTTGCCGAACGGGAGCACCGCCTGCGCGTGACCGTAGGTGGTGGTGGTGTCGGCGTTGGCCTCGAGGTCTTTGCGAATGCCGCCCGGGTTCATGAAGCCGATCTGCGCGCCCTGGTCGCGCATCTTGGCCACGATCGCGTCGGCGATCAGGTCGCCCAGCGGCGATTCGCCCGCTTCGCTGCTCTTGCGCGCCACCATGGTCACGCCCAGCCGCGCGATCGGGCGCGCCAGTTGCTCGCGGCTGCGTTCCTTCACGTTGGCGAGGAAGGCCGAGACCTGCGGCTCCGGCGCGTAATCGCCCGGCTTGAGGATGATGTTACGCGCAGCCACCGACTGCACCGTGCCGCTGGCCGGATCGACCGTCATCTTGATGCGCGTGAGCAGGTGGCCGGCGGCATCGGCCTGACTGACCAGGCGGCCATCGACCTTGCACAGGTAGCCGGTGTGCGAGTGCCCACTGACGACAACGCGGATCGCCGGATCGAGCTTTTTGGCGATATCGACGATCGCGCCTTTCAGGTTGGCGCAGTCCGGCTGGTCCGGGGCATCGACGGTCGAACCGCCCTCGTGGATCAGCGCAATCAAGACCTGCGCGCCGGCCGCGCGCATCTGCGGCACGGCCTTGTTGATCGATTCTGCCTCGTCCGCAAACGTCAGGCCGGCGATGGCGCTGGACATGGCCACCGAGGCGGTCCCCTGCAGCACGGCGCCCACCAGGCCCACCTTGACGCCCTTGACGTCTTCGATGCGCCAGCCCGGCACCAGCAGCTTGCCGGTGGCGCTGTCGGTCACGTTGGTGGCCAAGTAGGCAAAGCGCGCGCCGCCGAAGCCTGGCGCGAGCTTGCACGCCTTGTCCGGACGGGGCGAATCGCAGCCGCCGTTCTGCTGGCGCAGCAGTTCCTTGCGGCCGGCGTCGAACTCGTGGTTGCCCAGCGCGCTCGCGGACAGGCCCAGCATGTTCATCGCGTCGATGCTCGGCTCGTCGGCCCACATCGACGACAGCGCCGGGCTGGCGCCCACCAGGTCGCCGGCGCCGACCACCAGCAGGTCCTTGTCCTCGGCGCGCCAGGCCTTGAGCGCGCCGGACAGCACCTCGATGCCGCCCGCGCGCAGGGTTTCGGTCTTGCCGTCGGCGCCCTTGTAGTTGTACTTGCTCGGCTCCAGGTTGCCGTGGAAGTCGTTCAGCGCGACGATGTTGAGCTCGACCGGGGCGCGCGGGGCGGTGGCGCAGCCGGCCAGTGTCAGCGCCAGCAGCAGCGCAAGGGGGAAACGACGGGAGGGCATAGGTAAATACTTTACGAAAGCGGATGTGAAAACAGGCCCGAAGGCCTGTTGTTGATCGGCTTGTGCCGCCTGCTGCCCGGCGGGCAGCAGGCGGGGTCGCCTCGCTTAGAAGTCGACCGACAGGGTGGCCGACGCAAAGCGCGGTGCGCCGAGGTAGTAGCGGATCGTCGAGACGCTGTTCACGCCCGGGTACTTCAGGGCGTTGGTCGACGAGGTGCTCGACGGATTGCGGTACTGCTTGTTGGTGATGTTGCTGATGTTGAAGGTCAGCTTCGGACGCTTCAGCAGGCCCAGGTCCGCGAAGGTGTAGCCGCCGTCGATACCGAAGGTGGTGTAACCCGGAGCGACTTCGTCGTTCATCAGCGAGGCCATCTGCTTGCTGGTTGCCTTGGCCTTGGCGCGAACCCAGAACGCGCCGTCCTGGTATTCAGCCGACAGGCCACCCTTCCAGCGCGGCGTGTTGATCATTTCCTTGCCGTTGGTTGCCAGCGTGCCCGAGTTCGCGGCGGTCGAGCCGACCACGATGTCGTTCTTGATCTCGCTCTTCTGGTAACCGATCGAGCCGTAGAACGACCAGCCGTGGATCGGCATGTTGTTCGCCTCGATCTCGAAGCCGCGGTTGCGCACCGAACCGATGTTGGTGTAGGTGTTGGCACCGGTGAACGGATCATACGCGTTGCCCTGGCGGTTCTTGAAGTTCACGTCGAACACGGTCAGGGTGGCGATGTACTTGCTGTCCTGGTGACGGTAGCCGATGTCGGTGTTGTACGAGGTTTCAGCCTGCACGTCCTTCATCAGGGTCGGCACGCCGCCCACCAGCTGCACGTTCGAACCGGTGTTGGTGAACACGTAGTTGGCCGGAGCGCGCATGTTGCGGGCCACGCTGGCAAACAGCTGGTCGTCGGCGGTCAGGCGGTAGCGCGCGCCCAGTTGCGGCAGCAGGGTGTGGTAGGTGCGCTCGATGTTGAAGGTGCCGTAGGCAGCTGCGCCTTCGTTGGCGTAGTTGGTCACGTCACGCTTGACGTACGGAGTGCGCAGGCCGACGTTGAACATGGCCTTCTCGCCCACGCTGAAGGTGTCCTGCAAGAACGCCTGGTAAGCGGTCGAGATCGTCTTCGAGTTGCGGCTCTCGTAAGCAGCGCCGGTCGGGCCGATCACTTTCTGGTTCTGCAGGTAGTCATCCACCGGATCGCCCTTGGCGGTCACCGGCACCATCTCGCCGGTCTGCTTGTGCGAGGCGCGCTCGTACCACAGGCCGCCCAGCAGGACGTGTTCGCCGATGGTGTGGGTCAGCGAAACGCTCAGGCCCGGACGGTTGGTGCGGGTGACGCTGGCGTTGGCCATGATGACGGTGTCGAGCGTGTCGCCGTCGCCGTTCAGGTCCACGTTGCCGGTCATCTTCTTGCTGGCGGTGTCGTACGGCAGGAACGAGCCGGCTTCCTTCACGGCTTTCTGCTGGATGCCGCCGTTGCCGAAGCCATACCAGTAGTACGGCACGATCTTCAGGTCGGTGTTGTCAGCCAGGCGGAACTTGGCGGTGGCCGAGAAGATGGCGTTCTTGAACGGGTTCAGGTACAGGCCATAGTACGGCGGGGTGTTCAGCGTTTCGTTCTGCGCGGTGCCCTTGACCGGGGTCAGGTGGCCGGCGAAGGTCGAGCTGGTGTCGTAGTAGTAGCCGTTCTTGTTCAGCTCGTCCAGCGTCAGGTTGTTGATGCTGTTGTTGTGGGCTTCGTTCCACAGCAGGGTTGCGTGGATGTAGTTGAAGCGGTCCCAATCGTAGTTGAAGCCGGCGTCCAGGTGCTGGCGCTTGGCCTCGCCCTGGCCTTTCCACTTGTCAGCCTTGGCGTTGGACACCGAGACGAACATCTTCGAACGCTTGTCGGCCCACAGGCCGGTGTCGTAGCGCACGAAGGTCTTGTACATGTTCAGCTGGCCCAGCGTCTGCATCACGCGCACGCGGCTGGCGTTTTCCGGGTTGCAGGTGACGATGCCGAAGTTACCGCCCGATGCGCCCACTTGCGGCGAATCGACGTCGGTCGAACCCTGGGTCACGAATTCGGAGCAGGTGTTTTCCTGGTCCACGTATTCTTGCGGGTACACGGCGAAGTTACCCGAGTCGTTGACCGGCACGCCGTTGATGGTGGCGCCGATCTGGTCGCTGTTGAAGCCACGCAGGGTCAGGCCGCCGCCGAACAGGCCGGTCGCGTCGTTGTTGTAGCTGTTGACGGACGGCAGCATTTCGAGAGCTTCATATGCATTGCCGGTCGGACGCTGCTTTTCCAGTTCCTCGGCGGTAATGGTCGAACGCGCCTTCGGAGCGTCTTCCGTCACCATCAGGCCCATACCGATTTTCTTGCCGACGATGACCACGGTTCGTTTCGGGTCTTCCGGCGGAACAGTGGTGCTGTCCGTGACCTGTGCGCTGGCCGTGCCGGCCAGGCATGCCAGCTGGCATGCCAGAGCGATCATGCTCAGACGCAGCTTCGGCTGTTGATTGAAATGCATTGAAAACTCCCTAAAGTTTTATTATGAAACGACAACGGCAAGCTTTTGTCCGCTGGACATTACTTTCTTCGAAGCAGTTGTCCAGCGCAGCAGTTTAAGGTGCAGATATGTCAAACCCGTGACAGCTCGGCAAGCTTTTAGGCGCAACAGGAAGTTGCAAAAGAATTCATTCCCGTTTCGATATTGCATGAGCCCTGGGTGTGTGGCAAATATGTTTTCGCTTGGGAATTTATACGTTATACATATAATTCCAAGGTTCCGGCGCCTGTTGCCCTTCAGCCGTAGCCTTTGCCAAGCGAACATAACCCCGCGATTCTATAGATCAGCCGTCAACACGGAAACTCTTTCGGCGGGAAATTGGACAAACCGGTGCGGCGCGTGGAAAATTTGTCGCAAGAAGGCGACATCCCGGCACGGCTTATTGAAGGAAATTTAACGTCTTGGGCGAGCCCGGCCGGACTCGCCCGGCGAGCGGCACGAAGCCGCGCGCTCGGGTCCGGCGTGCGTCGCGTTGGCTAGCGCTTTGCCTTTGCCGCGGTCCGGTCGAGGCTGGCAATTTCCGCCTCGAACCGGGCGTAGCGTTCGTCCAGCTGCCGGCGCAAGCGCTCCTTGTCCGCGGCCGGCAGGAACGAATAGCGGATGCTGTCATACGAGGCCTTCTTCACCTCCGCATATGAAGGCTTGTAGCGGCTGGCGAATAGCACGTATTCGTTGGCCAGGTTGTGGCGCGTGACGCCGGCGTCGTCGGTCGAGATCACGTAAGGCACGCCGTATTTACGGTACAGCGTCACCGGATGGTTCTCGCCCGAGATGCCGTTGATGAAGCCGTTCGAGGTCAGGTTGATCTCGACCGGGATGCCCTTCTCGCGCATGGTTTTCATCACCGCCACCGCGTTGGTCTCGTGCGCGAGGTCGATGCCGTGGCCGATGCGGTTGGCGTGGCCGAGCGTGATGGCCTGCTCGATGTGGAACTGCAAGCCCTCGGGCGGCACGTCGCCCAGCGCCAGCTCGCCCGCGTGCAGCGCCACCTTCACGTCCGGGTACTTGGCCTTGAGCAGGCGGAACATCTTCATGTGCAGCGTGTAGTCGCGCATCGACACCGCCGTGCTCTCCTGACCGACGATGTTCACGCCGACGATCTTGTCGCTCATCGATGCGGCCTTGAAGCCTGACACCATCGACGAGAACACCTGCGACGGGTTCAACAGGCGCAGCACGTAGGTCTGGTAGCGCATCGTGAAGTTCTGGTCGTCGATGCCTTGCGCTGCCTCGTCGATCCTGGCCACGAAGTCGGCGATCGAGCGCTGGAATGCCGGGTCCTGGTCGAGCGCCGCCATCCAGCTGCGCATCTGCGCGTCGAGGGCAGCGTCGTCGTGCGCGTTCTTCCACGCCTCGTCGTCGAACTGCTTGTTGACGACCGACGGCGACATCTTGAACATCGTCTCGATGTAGCTGACGTTCTCCGCGATGGCGCGCTCCTTGAGCTTCACCAGGCCATCATGGAAGTTGGTGCTCGATACCGGGCCAAAGTAGCCGAAGGTCTGGAAAAACTGGCGGTCCGGCGGCGGCTGCAGGGTGCTGTGGTTCTTGAAGTCCTTGCTCGACCAGCGCTGCAGCAACTCGCGCCAGGTGAAGTCGTCGGCATACACCTCGGACTTGGACAGGCAGGCGCGCTCGCCGGCCGGCTTGGCGCGCTCGGCGTCGATCACCGCCTTGTCGGTCTCGATCTTGTAGGTCGCCTTGTTGACGCACCAGCCATCCTTGTCGAGGAAGTCCAGGTACTGCTCGGCGTAGATCGCGCCCGAATAGTGGTGGTGCAGGTCGCCGCCCTTGGGCATTTGCGAGAAGAACAGGGTCAGCTCGGCCAGCTTCGGCTCGCTGCCGGCCACGAGCGCGGCGTAATGACGGCTTGTTGCGGCCTCGTTCGATTTCGGGGAAGCCGCATGGGCCGCGCCGGCGAAGGCCAGCGCGATCAGCAGCGCGCCGCTGCTCAGTTTCTTCTGCATAGATCGTGTTCTCTCGAGTGGTTAGGACGCCGCGCGCTCGTGCACCCTGCGCCCTGCCGCAAAGGTCGCGCGCACCGTACGGTCGTCGCCCAGCAGCGCCAGCGCAAACAGCAGTTCCTCGAGCGTGTCACAGTGTGAAGTCCGGCGCGCCAGCAGCGGCGTGGCCTTGGGGTCGAGCACGATGAAGTCGGCCTCGTTCCCCGGCGCCAGGCTGCCGATCGCGCCTTCGAGTTGCATGCTGCGTGCAGCGCCGAGCGTGGCGAGGTAGAACATCCGCAGCGCCGGCAGGTAGCTGCCTTTCAGTCGCGCAACTTTATACGCTTCATTCATTGTTTGCAACATCGAGAACGAGGTGCCGGCGCCCACGTCCGTCCCCAGCGCCAGCAGCGTGCGCGCGGCGTCGGCCTTGTCGAAATCGAACAGGCCGCTGCCCAGGAACAGGTTCGAGGTCGGGCACACCGCGGCTGCGGACTGCGTGTCGGCCATGCGCGCGAAGTCGTTCTCGTCGAGCCAGATGCAGTGGCCGAACATGGCGCGCGGGCGCATCAGGCCGTAGTGGTCGTACACGTGCAGGTAGCTGCGCGCGGACGGGAACAGCGAGCGCACCCAGGCGCATTCGTCCTCGTTCTCCGATACGTGGGTCTGGATGAAGGTGTCCGGATGGGCGCGCGCCAGCTCGCCGGCCAGGCGCAGCTGGTCCTCGCTGGAGGTGGGCGCAAAGCGCGGCGTGATCGCGTACAGGTTGCGCCCGCGCTTGTGCCATTTGCCGATCAGCGCTTCGCTCTCGCGCGCGCCGGCATCGACGGGATCGCGCAAGAACTCGGGGCAGTGGCGGTCCATCAGCACCTTGCCGGCCACCATGCGCAGCTCGCGCGCCTCGCTCGCCTCGAAGAATGCGTCCACCGATTCGCGGTGCACGCTGCAGTAGACCATGGCGGTGGTGGTCCCGCAGCGCAGCAGCTCGTCGAGGAAAAAATCGGCCACCGCGCGCGCATGCGCGGGGTCGCCGAAGCGGCGTTCGGTCGGGAAGGTATAGGTCTCCAGCCACGGCAGCAGGCCCGGCGCCGGCGAGGCGATCATGTCCGTCTGCGGATAGTGCAGGTGGGTGTCGATGAAGCCTGGCGTGATGACCATGCCGCGGTAGTCGTGCACAGGCACGCCCGGCGGCAGGCTTGGGGCCAGCGCCTGGTGGTCGCCCGCAGCCTTGATCCGGCCGCCCTCGACGAGCAGCAGGCCGTCCTCGTGCCACACGTGGGCCTGGTCGTCGAACGCCGGGTCGGCGCGGAAGTACAGCAGGCTTGCGCGAAAGGCCTGCAGGTTCTCTGTTGCGGTTGACATCAAATTCTTTCTGAGGATGCGACGAGTTTCATGGCGACGGGCGCGGCGCTCTCCTGCGCGGCCTGCGCCTCCCACACCTGCAGCAGCTGCGCAGCGACCGCGGCGGCGATCACCGCGGGCTGCTTGCCTTCGATGCCTGGCACGCCGACCGGGCAGGCCATTGCCGCGATACGGCCGTCATCGATGCCGCGCGCACGCAGGCGGTGCTCGAACTGCTTGCGTTTGGTGTGCGAACCGATCAAACCGAACCAGCCGACGCCAGGGCGCGACAGTATCGCTTCGGACAGGCGCTGGTCAAGTGCGTGGCTGTGGGTCATGACCAGATAGGTGGCGTTGTCCGGGGCGCTGGCCACCACGGCTTCGGGCGTGTCGGTGGCCTCGATCGTCACATTGGACGGGACGGTTGACGGGAACAGGTCCTCGCGCTCGTCCACCCAGGTGACACGGCATGGCAAGTCGGCGAGCGCGCGCACGATGGCCGCGCCCACGTGGCCGGCGCCGAACAGCACCAGCTGGGCGCGCGGCGCGGCGACAAGGTCCACCAGCCAGCGGCGGCCGTCCTGTTCCTGCATCACGTGGGTCCCGCGGTGGCGCGCGAATGCCAACGGCCCGTCGTCGCGGCGCACGCCGGGACCCATGCCGAGGTCGTGATGTGACTGCTCACGTTCCGGCCGCGCAAGCTGTCCATGGGTCCCCGCCGGCCTGCCGGCGAGGCCGGGGACGACGGGGCTCGGGTTGCCGGCCGATTGATCGCGGTGTGGCTGCTCACGCGACGTATGGGTCCCGGCGTTCGCCGGGACGACGGGGCAGCCGTTGGCGTCGAAAAGCAAGCTGTCAGGCTCTCCATCGAGCGCGACCAGCCGCCAGGTATCGTCATTGCTGCGTGCCTTCAGCAGCGCGATCTGCTCGCGATCGACGCGCTCGAACGCCAGGTGCACCACGCCCCCGCAGCACTGGCCCAGGCTCGGCCCCAGCGCAAACCGTTCCAGTCGCCTTCCCTCGCCGCCTGCCAGCATCGCGCGCGCCATTTCCGCCGCACGCAGCTCGAGATGTCCGCCGCCGATCGTGTCATGGATGGCATGGGCGTCCACGAGCATCTTCGCCCCCGGCTCGCGCGGCCCGGACCCTTCGACGATCGCCACGGTCACCAGCACCGCGGGCGTTGCGCCTGCTTGTGCCAGCCAGGCTTGCATCATGCGGTACTTGCCGCCTGCACGGCGGTGATCGCTTTCAGGATCTCTTCGCTGGTCGCTGGCGCGTTCAGCGGCGGATTGACCTGGTGGTCGCCCACGGCTGAAATCGCATCGCGAATGGCAAAGAACACCGAGAACGGCAGCAGCAGCGGCGGCTCGCCCACCGCCTTGGAACGGTGGATCGAGTCGGCTACGTTCGTGTTCTTGAAGAGGCGCACGCGGAAGTCTTGCGGACAGTCCGACACTGCCGGGATCTTGTACGTGGACGGCGCATGCGTCATCAACTTGCCGCCCGCGTTCCACCACAGTTCCTCGGTCGTGAGCCAGCCCATGCCCTGGATGAAGGCGCCTTCCACCTGGCCGATGTCGATCGCCGGGTTGAGTGAATTGCCGGCGTCGTACAGGCAGTCGGCGCGCAGCAGCTTCCATTCGCCGGTCAGCGTATCGACCACCACTTCGGACACCGCCGCCCCGTACGCGAAATACTGGAACGGGTTGCCGGTCATGGTCGAGGCGTCCCACGACAGGCCGGGCGTGGCGTAGTAGCCGTCCGACCACAGCTGCACGCGGGTGAGGTAGGCGGCCTGCACCAGTTCGTTGAACGGCAGCTCGCGGCCATTGACGAACACCGTGTCGGCGGCGAAGCGCACGTCTTCGGCATTGCCGCCATGCGCCCTGGCCGCGAACGCCGCCAGCCGCTCGCGGATCTGGCGCGCCGCATCCTGCGCCGCCTTGCCGTTCAGGTCGGCGCCGGTGGAGGCGGCGGTGGCCGAGGTGTTGGCGACCTTGCTGGTGTCGGTGGCGCTGATGCGCACGCGTGCCATCTCCACGCCCAGTTCGTGCGCCACCACCTGCATCACCTTGGTGTTGACGCCCTGCCCCATCTCGGTGCCGCCGTGGTTGACCAGCACCGAGCCGTCCACGTATACGTGCACCAGCGCGCCGGCCTGGTTCAGGTGGCTCACGTTGAACGCGATGCCGAACTTGACCGGCGTGAGCGCCATGCCCTTCTTGAGTACCGGGCTGGCGGCGTTGAAGGACGCGATCGCCTGGCGCCGCGCGCGGTATTCGCTCGATGCCTCAAGCTCGGCCACGAGTTCGTGGATCACGTTGTCCACCACGCGCTGGCCATACGGCGTGACGTCACGCTCGCCGACGCCATAGAAATTGAGCTTGCGGATATCGAGCGCATCGCGCCCGAGCTTGCGCGCGATCTCATCGATCACGTACTCGAGCGCGATCGCGCCCTGCGGCCCGCCGAAGCCGCGAAACGCGGTGTTGGACTGCGTGTTGGTCTTGCCGCAGGCGGCGCGGATCTCGACGTCGGACAGGTAGTAGGTATTGTCGAAGTGGCAGACGGCACGCGTGGCCACCGGCCCGGACAGGTCGGCCGAAAAGCCGGCGCGCGACACCATGTCCACCTTTGCGGCGAGGATCCGGCCCTGGTCGTCGTAGCCGACCTCGTACTCGTAATGGAAGCAGTGGCGCTTGCCAGTGACGAGCATGTCGTCGTCGCGGTCCGCGCGCAGCTTGACGGGGCGCTTGAGCCGCGCCGCCGCCACCGCCGCTGCCGCCGCCCACAGCGCCGACTGCGATTCCTTGCCGCCGAAGCCGCCGCCCATGCGCCGGCATTCGACCACCACGTGGTGCGAGTGCAGGCCGAGCGCGTGCGCCACCACGTGCTGCATCTCGCTCGGGTGCTGGGTCGAGCACAGCACCTGCATGCCGCTGTCTTCCTTGGGAATCGCGTACGCGATCTGGCCTTCGAGGTAAAACTGCTCCTGGCCGCCGACGTACAGCTCGCCGCTGACCTTGTGCGGCGCGCGCGCGAAAGCAGCGGCGGCGTCGCCCCGCGCCAGGCGCATCGGCGGCAGCACGTAGCTTTGCGCGGCGCGCGCGGCTTGGGGCGTGAGGATCGCGGGCAGCTCTTCATATGTCACCTGCGCCAGCCGCGCGGCCCGGCGCGCGTTGTCGTGGGTGTCCGCCACCACGATGAATAGCGGCTGGCCGACGTACTGCACCAGAGCGTCGGCCAGGATCGGGTCGTCGTGGATGATCGGGCCGCAGTCGTTAGCGCCGGGGATGTCGGCGGCCGTCAGCACTGCCACCACGCCGCGGCTCGCGCGCACGGGCACAAGGTCGATCGCCATGATGCGCGCATGCGGCTTGCTGGACAGGCCAAGCGCCGCGTGCAGCGTGCCGCGCACTTCCGGGATGTCGTCCGTGTAGTGGGCCTGGCCGAGCACATGCAGCGCGGCCGACTCGTGCGGACGCGCCACGCCAACCGCCGTCCACCCGGGCGTCTGCAATACCGCAGTACCTGCGTCGTTCATACGTTCCCTCCCAGCGCGAACGCGTTCACTGCCTCGCGTGGCAGCGGATCGGCGGGTCGCGTCTCGATCCAGAAGCGGCGCAGCAGGTTGCGCGCCGCCTGCATCCGGTATGCGGACGAGGCGCGCATGTCGGTCAGCGGCGCGTAGTCCTGTTCCAGTGCCGCCATTGCCTCGGCCAGCACGTCCTCGGTCCAGGTGCGGCCGGCCAGCACGGCTTCGGCCGCTGCAGCGCGCTTGGGCGTTGCGGCCATGCCGCCGAATGCGATGCGCACGCGCGCGATGCGCCCGCCCTCCAGCGTGACCGCAAACGCGGCGCATACCGCCGAGATGTCCTGGTCAAAGCGCTTGGATAATTTGTAGGTGCGCAGCCGCAGCCCGGCATGCGGCAGCGGTACCCGCAGCGCCTGCACGAATTCGCCAGGACGCAGGTCCTTCTGCTGGTAGCCGAGGTAGAAGTCTTCCAGCGCCAGCACGCGCCCGCCATCGGGACCGCGCAGCACGACCTGGCTGCCCAGGGCGATCAGCCACGGCATCGAGTCGCCGATCGGCGAGCCGTTGGCCACGTTGCCGCCCAGCGTGCCCGCGTTGCGGATCGGGAGCGAGGCGAAGCGCTGCCACAGCTCGGACAGCTCATCCGGATAGTAGTGGCACACGGCCGCGTAGGCGTCGTTGAGCGTGGCGCCGGCGCCGATCTCGATCATCCCGTCGCGCTCGGCGATCCGCTTGAGTTCTTCGACCTGGCCCAGGTAGATGATGTCGTCCAGCTCGCGCATCTGCTTGGTCACCCACAGGCCAACGTCGGTGGAGCCGGCCAGCAGCAGCGCGCGCGGGTAGCCAGCGCGCAGGCGCACCAGTTCTTCCAGCGTGCGCGGCGCGTGGAAGCGCTTGCCGGCGCCCGCGTAGTCGAGGCTCGCATCGCGCTGCAAGCCGCGCAGTTCTCCCGCCAGCGTGTCGCCATCGAACGCCACGCGCGGCAGCTCGGTCATGCGCTGCGCGGCGTCGATGATGGGACGGTAGCCGGTGCAGCGGCACAGGTTGCCGGAGAGCGCATCGTCGATCTGCGCGCGGCTGGGCGTCTTGCCGTCCTGCTTGAGGTACATGCCCCACAGGGACATGGCAAAGCCGGGCGTGCAGAAGCCGCACTGCGATCCGTGGCATTCGACCAGCGCCTGTTGCACCGGGTGCAGCGCTCCGTTCGGCTGCTGCAGATCCTCCACCGTGAACAGCGCCTTGCCGTCCAGCGTAGGCAGGAACTGGATGCACGAGTTCACCGTCTTCAGTTCCAGCTGTCCGTTTTCGATCGAACCCACCACCACCGTGCACGCGCCGCAATCGCCTTCGCCACAGCCTTCCTTGGTGCCGGTGCAGTGCAAGTCCTCCCGCAGGTGCTGCAGGATCGTGCGCGTGGGCGCAGCATCGTGCACTTCATGCACTTCGCCCCGATAATAGAAACGGATCGGATCTGACATTGTTGTCTCGCTTTTAACCCAAGGCGCAAGGTTAACATCCGTCCCCGATGAGCTTATATTGAAAAGATGATGTAACTTATATTTGCTTCACTATATGCCAGTACTTAGCCTTTGTAAGGATGCACCGATTTCCAGTGCCGGGCGATATCGATCCGGCGCGTGATCCAGACATGCTGGTGTTGCAGCACGTAGTCGAGGAAGCGCGCCAGCGCCGCCGCGCGCGCCGGGCGGCCCGCAAGGCGGCAGTGCAGGCCGATCGACAACATCTTGGGCCGGTCCAAGCCGTGCGGATCGCCCTCCTGGTACAGCACGTCGAAGGCGTCCTTCAGGTAGTCGAAGAACTGGGTGCCCGAGTTGAAGCCCTGCATGGCGGCAAAGCGCATGTCGTTGGTGTCCAGCGTGTACGGCACCACCAGGTGCGGCCGGGTCTGGCGGATGCCGGCGGCGTCCACATAGTCCACCCGCTCCCAGAACGGCAGATCGTCGCCGTAGTGGTCGGCGTCATACTCGAAGCCGCCGTGCTCGACCACCAGCCGGCGGGTGTTAGGGGAATCGCGTCCCGTGTACCAGCCCAGCGGCGGGGCGCCGGTCAGCTCGCGGACGATCTCGACCGCCTCGCGCATGTGCGCGCGCTCGGTGGCCTCGTCGACGTTCTGGTACGAGATCCAGCGCAGGCCGTGGCAGGCGATCTCGTGGCCCAGCTCGCGGAAGGCGGCGACCGCTTCGGGGTTGCGCTTCAAGGCCATCGACACGCCAAAGACCGTCAGCGGCAAATGGCGCTGCTCGAAGATGCGCAGCAAGCGCCACAGCCCCGCGCGCGAGCCATATTCGTAGAGCGATTCCATGCTCATGTGCCGCATCGGGAAGGCTGCGGCGCCGACGATCTCGGACAGGAAGGTCTCGGACGCGGGGTCGCCGTGCAGCACGTTGTTCTCGGCGCCCTCTTCATAATTGAGCACGAACTGCAGGGCGATCCGGGCCTGTCCCGGCCACTTTGCATGCGGTGGAGTGCGGCCGTAGCCGATCATGTCGCGCGGGTAGTTGTCGTAGGTGGTCATTGGTGCGGGCCTGGAGCGGGTATATCCCCGATCATATATTGTCAGAAGCACATCGGTATATCATCGGCCGCATAAGTCATTTCATGTTTTCTATATAGGGACAGGCGATGGGAAAACTCAGCACCCATGTACTCGACACCGCCCACGGCAAGCCGGGCGCGGGCGTGAAAGTGGAATTGTACGAAGTGGGCGCGGCGGGCCGGCGACTGGTGAAGACGGACACGACCAACCAGGACGGGCGCTGCGGCGCGCCGCTGCTGGAGGGCGAGACAATGCGCGCCGGACAGTACGAGCTGGTGTTCCATGCGGGCGACTACTTTGCCGGCCAGGGGGTCCAGATGCCGCAACCACGCTTCATCGACCGCGTGACCATTGCCTTCGGCATTGCCGATGCGGCCCAGAACTACCATGTGCCGCTGGTGGTCACGCCGTGGTCGTACTCGACCTATCGGGGCAGTTAGCCAGCAGGACGCTGTGATGTAGCCAAAGTTGCTATGCTTTCCCCGTAGGGTGGGCAGCTTGTCTGCCCACGCGTTCAAGCGACGCTTGCACCGTTTGAGCGCGTGGGCAGGGTGAGGCTGGGCAGTGCCCCGGCCGCACGCCCACCCCACCCGTCGGGAGAAACCATTGTCCTTGCACATCGTCCATTTCATCGGCCCCATCAACCAGCACTCCGTGTGCACGGTGCGCAACCTGTGCCTGCAGGCGCTGCAAAGCGGGGCCAGCGAGATCGCGCTGCACATGTCCACCGAAGGCGGCAACATGACGGCCGGCTTCGCGCTGTATTTCTTCCTGAAATCGCTGCCGCTGCCACTTACCACCCACAACATCGGCAGCGTCGAATCGGTCGGGGTGCCGATCTTCCTTGCGGCCGGCAAGCGCTACGCGTGCCCGGGCACGCGCTTTCTCGTACATCCCCTGCACTGGGGCTTCGGCAACCTGGTCGCGGCAGATCACTCGCGGGTATCGGAGTGGCGCGATTGCCTGGATTTCGATGCCGAGCGCTACGCCCGCATCTTCGAGGAAGCCACCGACGGCGCGGGGCTGAAGGCCAACATCCGCGGCAACCTGACCGGCAACGCACGCATCTTCGACGCCGAGCAGGCGCTCGAGGCGGGCATCGTGCACCAGGTGGTGCAGGCAAGGCTGCCGGAGGCAGGGACGACTTCGCATTGGTGGAACTGAACAAGGTCGCCCCGGCAAGGGCCGGGGCCCATGTTGAATAAAACGTAGCCGGGGTCAGGGATGCTCAGCATGGGTCCCGGCGT
>NZ_JANUGV010000019.1 GCF_024753215.1 Massilia solisilvae | reverse complement strand
TAGACTGATGTCTGCGGGCTTTTTCGCTTTGGGCCGCCCACATGACGAACATGAGAATTTCGAGCGCAGCATCCGACATGGACCTCACCCTGATCCATCGCTTCCTGTCGGAGGAAGCGTACTGGTCGAAGGGCGTTTCCCGCGAAAAGATCTGCAAGGGATTAGCGAACTCCCTGTGCTTCGGCGGCTTTGTCGGCGCCGACCAGGTCGCATTCGGCCGGGTCGTCACCGATTACGCCAGCTTTGGCTACCTCAAGGACATATTTGTACTTCCCGCCTTTCGCGGCCGGGGATACGGTAAGCAGCTCGTCGAGGCGATGCTCGAGCGGCTGGAGCACGAGGGCGTGGGCACCTTGATGCTCGCTACCGAGGATGCGCATGGGCTCTATCGCGGCTTCGGCTTCGAGCCGGTCGAAGGCTCTGCCAAGTTGATGCGCCGCGCTCGCCTCTGAGCTGTGGCCCATAAAATGTTGTGAACACGCCGCAAAATTCACAATTTGCGGAACTGCATCAAGTGGAGTGCGTGACTTATTGCAGCGCATTAAATATTATTGCTATATTGGAATTTGCATACCCCGCTTGGGCAGAAGCGCGGCGCAGCAAACCCTGGCATGTCGCCTTGGTCTGTTTTTGAGAAAGCATTGATGAGCCCACTTTCTGCCATGGTTTGGCAGCGCCTGACCGGTCTGATGCCTGGGGAGTTGAACCAGGGCGAACTGAGCTGGCTGGCTACGCCTCACCGTCATCTCTCCCTTCTTGCGCGTCGGCGCGCGACGCTGATCGTCAATCGCGTCAGGCTGTTCGCGTTCCTTTTTGCCGTCCTCACGCCAATGTGGAGCGTGGTGGACTTCATCGTCTTCCCATTCCCGCTGTGGCGAGAACTGGCCTTGATGCGCTTCGCGGCCTGCGCGGCGTTTGCCAGCCTGCTGGTCTATTATCGGTCCAACGGCGACCTCTTCAATGCGTACCGCGCGATGGCGCTGTTGTTCGCGATCCCGACCGTCTTCTATGTCGCGTCGCACACTTTGCTTACCTACTATGAGCTGACGGGAATGTCTGCCGCCATCGGCGCCGGCTATGCATTCCTTCCGTTCGTACTGCTGGCGGGGCTGTCGATTTTCCCGCTGACCCTGGTGGAAAGCCTGGTTGTGGCCAGCCCGATCCTGATCTGCCAGGCGGTGTCCGGCTACCTGCGCTGGGCTGCGATGGACTGGCCTTCGTTTGCCGGCGCGTTTTGGCTGCTGGTGCTGATCACCGGTGTGGCCGCGCTGGCCGGCCTTTGCCAGCTCGCCTTCATGATTGCGCTGGTACGCCAGGCGATCCGGGATCCGCTGACTGGTGCGTTCTCGCGCAGCAGCGGCACAGAGATCATCGATCTTCACTTCACGCTTGCGCGCCGCGCCAACGCGCCCTTTGCCGTTGCGTTCCTGGACCTGGATCACTTCAAGCGCATCAATGACCAGTTCGGGCACGAAGCTGGCGATCGTGCATTGATCACGATGACCGAAAGCGTCAGCCGCCAACTGCGCCACGGCGACGTGCTGGCCCGCTGGGGCGGCGAAGAGTTCCTCTTGATTATGCCCGGCACCACCATCGAGCAGGCAGAAACCGCCATCGAGCGAGTACGCAAGGCTGGCTTCGGCGAGCGTCCGGAGGGTGGCCGGGTTACGGCGAGTATAGGCATTGCCGAGTCCCGCGCCGACCGGGCCTCGGACTGGAAAGATCTGGTCGAACTGGCCGACCAGCGGATGTACCGGGCGAAGCAGGAAGGCCGTGATCGCGTGGTGAGCCGGGAGCCGGCCGAGGCCGCCGCAATCTCCGCATGAGGTGGGCAGGTTAGCCACCTGATTTTCGAAAGACCTTGCGCTCCGCGAACTGGTTTGCTATAGTTCCGTCCCTGCTTCGGCGGCGAACCAAAAGCGAAACGAATCAAGTAGTTAAGCTGACAAGGTTCACCAGGAAACTGACCCGAAGCAAAAATGAAGTTGACGACAAACGCGAAACACTGCATAATCTCACTTCTCTGCTGCTGACGAACAAAACGATTCGCACAATGCAGCAAGGCAGTC
>NZ_JANUGV010000018.1 GCF_024753215.1 Massilia solisilvae | reverse complement strand
CAGTCAGGGTCGGCGAAACTGATCAATGCGATGCCGCCGAAGTGGGCAAAAAAGCGTGCGGGGCCAATGGAACACCCTCCATTGCGAATGGAAAAAGAAAAAATTCGAAAGCTAATGAAAGAAAATCCCAATCACCCGAAGCTTGATGAAAGTATAGCCGCAACCTTTTCCAAGAACGGGGGAATACGAGCCGACATAATTACGGGGCCAACGAAGTTATACCGTATCATCGATCCGTCAAACGAGGCCGCAGGCATGTTTTGGATCTCTGAAGCGGATTTCAAAGCACTCAAAGATCGTGACGAATGGCGCAGAAAGTTCGCTGTCAAACCAGAGTGGAATCAGAATGGTTGGTTCGTCGAATATGAGGTCAAGGCTGGCGAATCGCTCTCTGTTTGGCGCGGATCTGCCGCCAGTCAACAACTCGATGGGACACAACACTATCTCGAAGGTGGGGGTGAGCAAATAGTATTCTTCCCGTCGAATCGGGACAAGATGATTGAGGCGCTGCCGCGGGTCGATCGCAAGACTGGCAAAATACTCGCGGATCATACAGGCGCTCAAGACCGCCGCGTAGAATTTACTGACGTGACCGGCGAGAGTCTCCCGACCAAATTGCGCGCGAAGATAACCGACACGCACATTAATGGCCCTATCGTAACCGGTTGGGGCACTTCCGATTACACGGCGCAGCAGGCCAAACGTATCTTGCTCACGGTCCCAGAGCCATAACTGGAGGGAAAATGCGTAACCTACATCGCGAAGCTGCTATTTGGTCTCTCTTCACCTCGCCCGAGTTTCTTAAATTTGCGGCGCAAGAATGTGAGGAAATAATGAGTTGGTTCGGTACGCTGGCCGTCTCACGTCACGTCGTCAATTTTGGCAGGAACAATCAGGTCTTCGATACTTTTAAGATGCGAGCACTCAACTTCCGACGCGGGGCTGAGCTCGCCAAGTTTGGCGACTATCAGCTTGCATACGATACTGCTTACTCCATACCGGGTGACATGCGTGGCATGATGGAACAACCGCTACACAGCTGGATGACGGAGGATGAGTATAAGGAATTTGATGATGTCAGAGTCAGTCGATTAATGGCATACGCCAACGAAATCGAAAGAGCGTTGCATAATGCCCTATGGGGAGCGCAAAGCTACTTTAGTCCTAATCCAAATTGCCCGGAGCGGAGCAACGACGATGACGGGTTCCCGGGCGACGAAATTGCACAATCCTATGACTCAAACATCAACTGGTATAAAGAACAGTTGCCCTGGGCGCTTCCGGATCCATTGCCAGAATATGTTGTGGATAGATCGATCGCATGCAATACAGGCGACGAGGTTCCCTGGACCGGCGTTTGGTATCCGAGCACCGGGCTGGAAAAGCACAGCCTGACCTTTGCGATAAAAGGGCAAAGAATGCAGCCGGTCTATCGAGTTATCAAAACCTCGGAGGAACTCAGGACCGAGAGCTGCATGTTCCCGCCTCCTGAAACGCTCGCCGTACCGACAACTTGGCATCCGCTTATCCCAACCGTTAAGCCGGTTGAGGCAAATACTGAGCTATGGGCTAAGGCAGGCCAACCGTGTCCGAAAGCAGGTGTTTGGCAGGCACCGGATCCCGGCGCGGTTCCACGGACCTATGCGGCAGACGAAAAAATGGCCAATCTTGGATCCACGTATGGCATCACGGTATGGCGTTGGATGGCCGAACGATAAACCGACTGAGTGCAGCGATTCAGATTCCAGTGACTTGGCAGCCAACGACAAGATGTGGAGGAAGACCATGACGGGCGTGATCAGAGTTGGCGACTCTACCAGTCATGGCGGCAAGGTCGTCGCAGCGTCCAGTGCGGTTGCTGTGCACGGCGTTGCGGTCGCCCGGCAGGGGGATGCTTGCACTTGCCCAGTCAACGGTCATTCGTCATGCGTCATCACCGAAGGGGACCCGATGGTACTGGACGATGGTAAGCCGGTCGCTTTCGAAGGGCACAAGACATCATGCGGCGCGACCCTCATCTCCTCCATCCCTACTTGAATCTCGACCTGGACGGCTATCAAGGCGTGCCCATGGCTGGTGTGT
>NZ_JANUGV010000017.1 GCF_024753215.1 Massilia solisilvae | reverse complement strand
GCGCCGGGGTGCGCAAGGGTTTTCTGTGCGATGCACAAGCTTTGTGCGCAAGCGTATCGCTGGGCCATCCATATGTGCGCTATAGTCCGCTGTCAAAATGACCACGGCCCTTGGCCCCACCGATGTATGCTGCCCCGCAAAACCCGTCTCGCGCTGGCGTTACCGCTGGTCCTGCCCTGCCTGGCCGCCTCGGCCGAACCGGAAGAAGCGGCCACGCCGGCAACCGTCGTGGTCGTCAGCGCCAGCCGCTCGGAGCACAGCAGTTTTGATCTGCCTGCCGCCATCGATGTGGTGGACGCAGCCCACATCCGCGATACCCAGCTGCGGGTGAACGCATCGGAATCGCTGAGCAGCGTACCAGGCATCGTGGTCCAGAACCGGCAAAACTACGCGCAGGACCTGCAGATCTCGTCGCGTGGCTTCGGGGCGCGCTCCGCGTTTGGCGTACGCGGGGTACGGCTCGTCACGGATGGCATCCCCGCAACCATGCCGGACGGCCAGGGCCAGGCCGCGACCTTCAACCTGGACATGGCCGAGCGCATCGAAGTGCTGCGCGGGCCGTTCTCTGCCCTGTACGGCAACCACTCGGGTGGCGTGGTCCAGCTCTTTACCCGCGAACCGGGCGACACTCCGAACCTCGGCATCTCGACCGCCGCGGGGAGTGACGGTATCCGCAAGACTGACCTGAATACGCAAGGTACGGCCGGCACGGTTGGCTACCTGCTCGACGCCTCGCACTTCGAGACCGACGGCTTGCGCCAACACAGCGCCGCTACCCGCGACCAGGGCTATGCCAAGCTGACGACGCACCCCAACGCGGACAGCCGGCTCACCATTGTCGCCAACACCCTGCACCAGCCGGACACGCAAGATCCGCTCGGCGTGACCTGGGCCACGTTCAGCCGCGATGCGCGCGCGTGCGAGCTTGACGCCAGCGATACGGTCTCCCCGCCCCGTTGCTTCGCGGAGCGCTACAACACGCGCAAAAGCATCGACCACAGCCAGGCTGGCCTGACCTACGAGCAGCGCTTCGGCGAGGATCGCCTGCACCTGACGGTCTACGGCGGCAATCGGCGAGTTACCCAGTACCAGGCATTTTCGAAAGCCTTCCAGGCCCCGGCCACGCATTCCGGTGGCGTGGTTGACTTCGATCGCAACTTCGACGGCGTGGACGTGAACTGGCAGGGCCAGCGCACGCTGGCCGGCGGCCTGCTACGCACCACGGTTGGGCTCGAATACGGCGCCTCCACCGACAAGCGCAAAGGCTTCGAAAACTTTGCGGGCAGCGAACCGGGTGTCGAAGGCCGCCTGCGGCGCGACGAGACCGACGACCTGTCCACGCTCGACCCCTACGTGCAGACTGAGTGGCAGCGCGGACGCTGGATACTGACCGGCGGCCTGCGCCACACGCGCCTGGCCGTTGACGTGCGCGACCACTACCTTGCGAACGGCAACGACAGCGGCAGCGTTACCTACAGCCGAACCGTGCCATTGGTGGGCGCGCTATACAAACTGTCGCCCACGATCAACGTGTACGCCAGCGCCGCCCGCGGGTTCGAGACGCCGACCCTGAACGAGTTGTTCTACTCCGGCACGGGTGGTGGCTTCAACTTTGCGCTCGCTCCCGCAACCAGTCTTCACCTGGAGATGGGTGCAAAGGCGCTCATCGCGCCCGGCACACGCCTGGACGCTGCAGTGTTCGAGGTGCACACGCATGACGAGCTGATGGTCGACAGCGCAAGCGGCGGCCGCACCAGCTACCGCAACGCCACGCGCACGCTGCGCCAGGGGCTGGAGGTCTCGCTGGACGCTGGCCTTGCCGCCGGCTGGAACGCGCGCCTGGCCGCGACCTGGCTGCGCGCCGTGTACGATCAGGGCTTTGCCAGCGTGCGTGCCGGCAGCCGCCTGCCCGGTGTGCCGAACGCAAGCGTGTACGGGGAACTCGGCTGGAAAGACGCAAGCGGGCGCATCGGCGCGGCGGTGGAAACCTTGGCCAGCGCCAACGCGTATCCGGACGATGCGAACGCGGCCCATCCTGCGCCCGGCTATGCGGTGGTGAATGCGCGCGTGCAGGCCAGCCAGGCGTTCAACCGCTGGGAGACCCGCGAATTCATCAGGCTGAACAACCTGTTCGACCGCAGCTACGTCGGCTCGCTCATCGTTGGCGACAGCAACCAGCGCTATTATGAAGCAGCGCCCGGCCGCAACTGGATCGTGGGCATGTCGGCGCAGTACCGCTTCCGCTAACGGCCGCGCGGACCGGCAACCATCGGCGAGCGGCGCCTGTCCAACCCTGCAAAGCCACATGCGAGGTGCCGTCATGAGCCTGTCCCTTACCGCCGCCGATTTCCATGCCGGCGCAAGCATTCCGGCCATTCATACCTGCGATGGCGCTGACACGTCGCCGGCGCTCTCGTGGTCGGGTGTGCCGGCTGGCACCAAGAGCCTCGTGCTGATCATCGACGACCCGGACGCGCCGGATCCCGCCGCGCCGAAGATGACCTGGGTCCACTGGGTGCTCTACAACATTCCGCCACAGGCGACAGGGCTGCCGGCGGCAGTGCACCAGGGCGATCTGCCGCCCGGCACGCTCGCCGGCATGAACGATTTCAAGAAGACCAGCTACGGCGGCCCCTGCCCGCCCGCCGGCCGGCATCGCTACTTCCACAAGCTGTATGCGCTCGACGTGGTGTTGCCTGACCTTGGTCAGCCGACCAAGCCCCAGCTCGAGAAGGCCATTCAGGGACATGTGCTGGCGCACACCGAGCTCATGGGAACGTACCAGCGCAAGTGAAACCGCACTGCCGCTTTGTTGACCACCGAATGTCCCGGGATTAATATCTTGTCATTTATTGCACCGCCCGCCTTCATGGCGCGGGTACAAAGGACAAGTGGATGTCTATCCAAAATATCGAAGCGTTCTATAAACACGCCTTGCGCAACCCTGCGCTGGTTAATAGCCTGATGGGTGCACGCGACATGCCGACTTTCCAGCGTAACGTCGTCGAATTGGGACGCAACGCCGGCTTCGAGTTCGATGAAGACGAGGCCCATGAGTGGATCCAGCAAAAGCTGGCAACGCAGGCGACGGGCGAGCTGACGGATGATGAGCTCGAAACCGTTTCGGGCGGCAACGACGAGCAGGCACATCATCGCTTCCTGACCTGGCTGGTGTCGATCGGGACTGTCCACTGAGAGAAAACGAAGGCCACGCTCACCGGAACTGGCCGCGCAGAAAATAAAAAAGCCCCGTCTGCACCGAACGCGATCTTGAGCGCGTTCAGGCCGACGGGGCTTTTCCAAAAGCGAAAAACCCCCACCTGCACTGAACGCGATCTTGAGCGCGTTCAGGCTGGT
>NZ_JANUGV010000016.1 GCF_024753215.1 Massilia solisilvae | reverse complement strand
AAGGTTATAGGGACAAGCCGTACGGGCAATTAGTATCGGTTAGCTTAATGCATTACTGCACTTCCACACCCGACCTATCAACGTCCTGGTCTCGAACGACCCTTCAAGGAGCTCAAGGCTCCGGGAAATCTCATCTCAAGGCGAGTTTCCCGCTTAGATGCTTTCAGCGGTTATCTCTTCCGAACTTAGCTACCCGGCAATGCCACTGGCGTGACAACCGGTACACCAGAGGTTCGTCCACTCCGGTCCTCTCGTACTAGGAGCAGCCCCCTTCAAATTTCCAACGCCCACGGCAGATAGGGACCAAACTGTCTCACGACGTTTTAAACCCAGCTCACGTACCACTTTAAATGGCGAACAGCCATACCCTTGGGACCGGCTACAGCCCCAGGATGTGATGAGCCGACATCGAGGTGCCAAACTCCCCCGTCGATATGAACTCTTGGGAGGAATCAGCCTGTTATCCCCAGAGTACCTTTTATCCGTTGAGCGATGGCCCTTCCATACAGAACCACCGGATCACTATGTCCTACTTTCGTACCTGCTCGACTTGTCGGTCTCGCAGTTAAGCACGCTTATGCCATTGCACTATTAGCACGATGTCCGACCGTACCTAGCGTACCTTCGAACTCCTCCGTTACCGTTTAGGAGGAGACCGCCCCAGTCAAACTGCCTACCATGCACTGTCCCCGACCCGGATTACGGGCCAAGGTTAGAACCTCAAACGAACCAGGGTGGTATTTCAAGGATGGCTCCACGAGAACTGGCGTCCCCGCTTCAAAGCCTCCCACCTATCCTACACAGATTGGTTCAAAGTCCAATGCAAAGCTACAGTAAAGGTTCATGGGGTCTTTCCGTCTAGCCGCGGGTAGATTGCATCATCACAAACATTTCAACTTCGCTGAGTCTCGGGAGGAGACAGTGTGGCCATCGTTACGCCATTCGTGCAGGTCGGAACTTACCCGACAAGGAATTTCGCTACCTTAGGACCGTTATAGTTACGGCCGCCGTTTACTGGGACTTCAATCAAGAGCTTGCACCCCATCATTTAATCTTCCAGCACCGGGCAGGCGTCACACCCTATACGTCCACTTTCGTGTTTGCAGAGTGCTGTGTTTTTATTAAACAGTCGCAGCCACCAGTTTATTGCAACCCTTTCACCCTTCTGCAGTAAAGCAGTCAAGCTACCGGGGCGTACCTTTTCCCGAAGTTACGGTACCAATTTGCCGAGTTCCTTCTCCCGAGTTCTCTCAAGCGCCTTAGAATACTCATCTCGCCCACCTGTGTCGGTTTGCGGTACGGTCTCGTATGACTGAAGCTTAGAGGCTTTTCTTGGAACCACTTCCGATTGCTTCGCGGCACAAGGCCACTCGTCCCGATCCCTTGAATTACGCGCCCGGATTTGCCTAAGCGCCTTCTATGAACCAGGAACTAGCTATTCCAACAGCTAGACAACCTTCCGCGATCCGTCCCCCCATCGCATCATACGACGGTGCAGGAATATTAACCTGCTTCCCATCAGCTACGCATCTCTGCCTCGCCTTAGGGGCCGACTCACCCTGCTCCGATGAACGTTGAACAGGAAACCTTGGGCTTACGGCGTGGAGGCTTTTCACCCCCATTATCGCTACTCATGTCAGCATTCGCACTTCTGATACCTCCAGCATCCTTTACAAGACACCTTCGCAGGCTTACAGAACGCTCTCCTACCATATCCTTGCGGATATCCGCAGCTTCGGTGACTGGCTTAGCCCCGTTACATCTTCCGCGCAGGACGACTCGATCAGTGAGCTATTACGCTTTCTTTAAATGATGGCTGCTTCTAAGCCAACATCCTGACTGTTTTAGCCTTCCCACTTCGTTTTCCACTTAGCCAATCTTTGGGACCTTAGCTGGCGGTCTGGGTTGTTTCCCTCTTGACGCCGGACGTTAGCACCCGACGTCTGTCTCCCAAGCTCGCACTCATCGGTATTCGGAGTTTGCAATGGTTTGGTAAGTCGCAATGACCCCCTAGCCATGACAGTGCTCTACCCCCGATGGTGATACTTGAGGCACTACCTAAATAGTTTTCGGAGAGAACCAGCTATTTCCAGATTTGTTTAGCCTTTCACCCCTATCCACAGCTCATCCCCTAGTTTTTCAACACTAGTGGGTTCGGACCTCCAGGGCGTGTTACCGCACCTTCATCCTGGCCATGGATAGATCATCTGGTTTCGGGTCTACACCCAGCGACTGTCGCCCTGTTCGGACTCGATTTCTCTACGGCTCCCCTATCTGGTTAACCTCGCCACTGAATGTAAGTCGCTGACCCATTATACAAAAGGTACGCCGTCACCCCATAAAGAGGCTCCGACTGTTTGTATGCACACGGTTTCAGGTTCTATTTCACTCCCCTCCCGGGGTTCTTTTCGCCTTTCCCTCACGGTACTGGTTCACTATCGGTCGATTACGAGTATTTAGCCTTGGAGGATGGTCCCCCCATCTTCAGACAGGATTTCACGTGTCCCGCCCTACTTGTCTTACGCTTAGTACCACCGGTCTGATTTCGTGTACGGGGCTATCACCCGCTATGGCGCCTGTTTCCAAAGGCTTCCACTATCAGTCCGACTATCACGTAACGGCTCATCCCATTTCGCTCGCCACTACTTTGGGAATCTCGGTTGATTTCTTTTCCTGCAGCTACTTAGATGTTTCAGTTCGCCGCGTTCGCTTCACACACCTATGTATTCAGTGTGAGATGACCTAAAAGGCCGGGTTTCCCCATTCGGAAATCTGCGGATCAAAGTGTGTTTGCTCACTCCCCGCAGCTTATCGCAAGCTACAACGTCCTTCATCGCCTGTAATCGCCAAGGCATCCACCATGTGCACTTATTCGCTTGTCCCTATAACTTTAGCCCCTGCGACTAAACAAGGACGTTATAGAGAAAGAGTACAGCTGTGTTGCTATGTTTGTTGTTACAGATTTCTACCCTAAGTGTGTGCTCTCGCACACGCTTAAAGAAAACTTTACTTCTTCCAGATTTTTAAAGAACGAGAACTACACTTACTTAAAGTGCTTACCTTAAGTAAGGGAAGTGGTGGAGGATGACGGGATCGAACCGACGACCCCCTGCTTGCAAAGCAGGTGCTCTCCCAGCTGAGCTAATCCCCCGTTGTGTTGCCGATAACACATGGTGGGTCTGGTTGGATTCGAACCAACGACCCCCGCGTTATCAACACGGTGCTCTAACCGACTGAGCTACAGACCCGAACTGTTCTCGTTATTTACCAACAGCCGATAAGCGTGGACGCTTGATGAGCAAGCATTGCTTGCAGTGCTACTCTAGAAAGGAGGTGATCCAGCCGCACCTTCCGATACGGCTACCTTGTTACGACTTCACCCCAGTCACGAATCCTACCGTGGTAAGCGCCCTCCTTGCGGTTAAGCTACCTACTTCTGGTAAAACCCGCTCCCATGGTGTGACGGGCGGTGTGTACAAGACCCGGGAACGTATTCACCGCGGCATGCTGATCCGCGATTACTAGCGATTCCAACTTCACGTAGTCGAGTTGCAGACTACGATCCGGACTACGATACACTTTCTGGGATTAGCTCCCCCTCGCGGGTTGGCGGCCCTCTGTATGTACCATTGTATGACGTGTGAAGCCCTACCCATAAGGGCCATGAGGACTTGACGTCATCCCCACCTTCCTCCGGTTTGTCACCGGCAGTCTCATTAGAGTGCCCTTTCGTAGCAACTAATGACAAGGGTTGCGCTCGTTGCGGGACTTAACCCAACATCTCACGACACGAGCTGACGACAGCCATGCAGCACCTGTGTTCAGGTTCCCTTTCGGGCACATCCAGATCTCTCCGGACTTCCTGACATGTCAAGGGTAGGTAAGGTTTTTCGCGTTGCATCGAATTAATCCACATCATCCACCGCTTGTGCGGGTCCCCGTCAATTCCTTTGAGTTTTAATCTTGCGACCGTACTCCCCAGGCGGTCTACTTCACGCGTTAGCTGCGTTACCAAGTCAATTAAGACCCGACAACTAGTAGACATCGTTTAGGGCGTGGACTACCAGGGTATCTAATCCTGTTTGCTCCCCACGCTTTCGTGCATGAGCGTCAGTCTTGACCCAGGGGGCTGCCTTCGCCATCGGTGTTCCTCCACATCTCTACGCATTTCACTGCTACACGTGGAATTCTACCCCCCTCTGCCAGACTCCAGCCTTGCAGTCTCCAACGCAATTCCCAGGTTAAGCCCGGGGATTTCACGTCAGACTTACAAAACCGCCTGCGCACGCTTTACGCCCAGTAATTCCGATTAACGCTTGCACCCTACGTATTACCGCGGCTGCTGGCACGTAGTTAGCCGGTGCTTATTCTTCAGGTACCGTCATTAGCCGTGGATATTAGCCACAGCCGTTTCTTCCCTGACAAAAGAGCTTTACAACCCGAAGGCCTTCTTCACTCACGCGGCATTGCTGGATCAGGGTTGCCCCCATTGTCCAAAATTCCCCACTGCTGCCTCCCGTAGGAGTCTGGACCGTGTCTCAGTTCCAGTGTGGCTGGTCGTCCTCTCAGACCAGCTACTGATCGTCGCCTTGGTAGGCCATTACCCTACCAACTAGCTAATCAGATATCGGCCGCTCCAAAAGCACAAGGTCTTGCGATCCCCTGCTTTCATCCGTAGATCGTATGCGGTATTAGCGTAACTTTCGCTACGTTATCCCCCACTTCTGGGTACGTTCCGATATATTACTCACCCGTTCGCCACTCGCCGCCAGGCCGAAGCCCGCGCTGCCGTTCGACTTGCATGTGTAAAGCATGCCGCCAGCGTTCAATCTGAGCCAGGATCAAACTCTTCAGTTCAATTCCTGTTTTTGCCATTTCTGGCATCC
>NZ_JANUGV010000015.1 GCF_024753215.1 Massilia solisilvae | reverse complement strand
CTGACTGATGTCTGCGGGCTTTTTCGTTTTCTGATCAAAGTCCCCGAACCCTTGACACGGACGCGCGATACGCCGTACAGTCGAGTCATGTCCCATCAACAGCATCTGTCGACCTTCCTATCGCTTACCGGCGCCCTATCGCCGGCAGGTCTGCTACTACGCGCCTAAACGCCGCGTAACCGTCCGGCTCCCGCCGGCTTAGCAAGCAGTTCCAGGAAAGTCGTACCGATGTTTGTCACCCGTTTTATTCCCTCGTTCGCTCCCGCCAGCTTGTACCTGGCCGTTGGCGCACGCGCACAGTTTCGCCTCCTGCTAAAGCTACCGATCGGTTGCCGGGCCTAGCGTTCCGTGGCCCGTCCGGCAGCCTGCCGCCACACCCGTGCCATCAGGCTTTCATCGCTTTCAGGAGTACCCGAACAAATGTTGAACAATCCCGCAACCAAATACCGTGCCTTCGCCCCCGTCCAATTGACCGACCGCCAGTGGCCGAGCAGGACGATTACCCGCCCGCCGATCTGGATGAGCACTGACCTGCGCGACGGCAACCAGGCGCTGATCGAACCGATGAGCGTGGAAAAGAAGCTGCGCTTCTTTGAACAGCTGGTCAAAATCGGTGTGAAGGAAATCGAGGTCGGCTTTCCCTCGGCATCGCAGACCGACTTCGACTTCGTGCGTGGGCTGGTCGACAGCGGGCGCATTCCGGACGATGTGATGATCATCGTGCTGACCCAGGCGCGCGATGAGCTGATCCGCCGCACCGTCGAGTCCGTGGCCGGCGCCAAGCGCGCCTGCGTGCACATCTATAACTCGGTGGCGCCGGTGTTCCGTCGCGTCGTGTTTGGGATGGAACGCGATGAAATCGTGCAGATTGCCGTCAGCGCCACCACCCTGGTCAAGGAACTGGTCCAGGCCCATCCGGAGACCGACTGGCGCCTCGAGTATTCGCCGGAGTCCTTTTCGACGACCGAGCTCGATTTTTCGAAACAGATTGTCGACGCGCTCAGTTCCGTATGGCAGCCGACGCGCGACAAGCCGATGATCGTGAACCTGCCCTCGACGGTCGAGGCCAGCACGCCCAACGTCTATGCCGACCAGATCGAGTGGATGTGTCGCAACCTCGAGCGTCGCGATGCGCTGGTGATCAGCGTGCACCCGCACAACGACCGTGGCACGGCGGTGGCGGCAGCCGAGCTGGCGGTCATGGCTGGCGCCGACCGTGTTGAGGGCTGCCTGTTCGGCAATGGCGAGCGCACCGGCAACGTCGACCTCGTGACCTTGGCGTTGAACCTCTACACCCAGGGCGTCCACCCGGGACTGGATTTTTCCGACATCGATGCCGTGCGCCAGCTGGTGGAGGAGTGCAACCAGCTGCCGGTCCATCCGCGTCACCCGTACGCGGGCGACCTGGTCTTCACCGCGTTCTCCGGGTCGCACCAGGATGCGATCAAGAAAGGCTTCGCACAGCAACAGGCGGACGCGATGTGGGAAGTGCCTTACCTGCCGATCGATCCTGCCGACCTGGGCCGCAGCTACGACGCCGTCATTCGCGTCAACAGCCAGTCCGGCAAAGGCGGGATGGCCTACTTGCTTGAACAGGAATACGGACTGGTGCTGCCGCGCCGGCTGCAGATCGAGTTCTCGCGCGCAGTGCAGAAGGTGGCCGATGCGAGTGGGCGCGAAATTGCGGCGAACGATATCTACGCGCTGTTCGAGCGCGAATACCTCGAGGCGAGTGCGCCCTACCGCTATGTGGCGCACCAGATGGCCGATACCAGCGGCAGCAATCACGCGGTGCGCGTCGACGTGACGGTCAGTCGCCACCAGGCCGCGCAGGCCCTGCACGGGATCGGCAACGGCCCCATCGACGCGTTCGTGTCTGCCCTGGGCCTGGATATCCGCCTGATGGACTACCACGAGCACGCCATCGGTTCCGGGGCGAACGCGCGAGCCGCATGCTATGTGGAGCTGCGCGTGGACAACGGACCGACGCTGTTCGGTGCCGGCATCGACAGCAATATTGTCACGGCATCGTTCAAGGCAGTGCTGTCCGCGGTGAACCGTCACATCGCCAGCGTAGGGGAAGCCGGCCCGGCGTCAAGCGCCGCCTGAGCCCCTCGAACAGCGCAAAGAAAAAGCCCCGGCAAACAAGCTGTCGGGGCTTTTTTCGTTCCAGCCTGATGCCGGAACGAGCCATCACGCGTTTGTGGCGTTGCCGCAAGCGCATGGTTGGCTGGGCGCACATTTGCGATCTCGACGCTCCCCCGATGTCAGGCGCCAGACCGGCCAGTGCTGCCCAGTTCACAAAAAGAATGAACTCAACCGGACTTTATCCCGCTGCCGCCAGCCCCATCTGTTCGACGGCTCACACACAGCGTTTCGAAGCGTAAATGCATCAGACGCCGGGATTGCGCGGCTGGTAACGATGCCGTCCGTGCACGGGAAACAGGTACCACAGCGCAGCAAAGAGCATCAACGCCGCCGCTCCCGCAACCACGCTGAGCCAGGGGTTTTCGCTCACGACAAACAGCACCGTGAACATGTCGAGCGATAGCCCGAGTGCGAGTGGGACGAGGCCGCCGCGTATCATCATCGATGACACTTTGGCCATGTGACGCGTGGCCTCCCCAGCGCAAGCCCGGTAATAGATGGCCGGGGTCATGATCATCGCGATCGTGACCACGACCATCGCCAGCCCCAGCACATGGCAGGCCTTGGCATAGGTGGCGAGATCGGTAAAGCGCGCGTTGAATACGGCGATCGTCTGGAACCCGAAGAGGGCTTGTACGCCGGGCAGGATGACACGCGCCTCCTCGATTATGTTGCGCATCTCCGTATTGAGTTTGTCGTGCTCCGATTGCTGTTTCTCCATGCGGTCACAGTACGCAAAAATGGCAGGGCCATCAATACCGCACGGTTGGAATGGCGCCCGCCCCTGGCCGTTGAGCGCTGTCAACAACGGATGGGCCTGCCAAGCGCATGATCGCGTGATCGTTGCCCCGACATCCCATCCAGTTCACCGACGCAAGGAGTCCTCGTGATCATTTGCCCGCCCGCACTTGCCGCGCGCAGCGCTTCGCTTGTCCGCCCGTTTCTCGCCCTGGTCGCCATGGCATTGGCTGCCTGCTCTCCCGAAGCCGAGGGCAGTGCGACGGTGCCGGCGCCGCAGCCCGCGCATGCCGAGCTCGCTCGCACCTCGCATGGGATCGTTCACGTGCGCGCGCAGGACTTCCGCGGGCTTGGTTACGGCATCGCCTACGCCTACGCGGAGGATAACCTGTGCATGTTCGCCGATTCCTTGCTGACCGTGCGCGGCGAGCGCTCGCAGTTCTTCGGTCCGGACGCGCACGCAACCAAGCGCGTCAAGGACGAATACGGCGCAGCAAGCGATTTTATCGACCTGAAGAACGAGGATAGCGATTTCTTTTTCAAGGGCTACCTCGATCCGGCGGAGCTTGCCGCCGGTTATGCGGCCGCCTCGATCGAGTCGCGTGATTTCCTCGAAGGATATGCCGCGGGGTACAACCGCTACCTGAAAGACCGGGCGGGGCATTATCCCGCCGCGTGCAACAACATGCCCTGGGTGCGGCCGATCACCGCGCAGGACATGTACCTGGTGCTGGCCGAGAAAGCGCTGCATGCGTCCGGCGAAGTATTTGCGGCCGAAATCGTGGCCGGCGCCGTCGAAGCGGGCAAGGCGGTGACGCCGGTCGCCGTGACGAGCATCGCGCACGACCAGGATTTCATGCAGGTACGGCTTGATGAGCTGACCAGCGGCAAGCTCGGCAGCAACGCGCTTGCGCTTGGGAAGGAGATCACCGCGAACGGACGCGGTGTCCTTCTCGGAAATCCGCACTACCCATGGACCAGTACCGACCGGTTTTACCAGGCGCACTTGACCGTGCCAGGCCGTTATGACGCGATGGGTGTGATCCTCGGCGGCATTCCGCTGGTGGTGATTGGCTTTAACCGCGACGTCGCCTGGACGCATACGGTGACGACCGCCGTTCACTTCACCACGTTCCGGCTGCAACTCGATCCTGCAGATCCGACGCACACGACCTACCTGATCGACGGCAAGCCGATGAAAATGACTTCGCGCACCGTCAAGGTGGACAGCCTGCAGCCGGACGGCACGCGCACCTCGCGCAGCAAGACCTTCTACTTCAGCAAGCAGGGCGTCGTGCTCGTCAAGCCCGCGGCTGGGCTGGGATGGACGAGCACCTCCGTAACCGTGCTCGCCGATCCGAACCGAAACAACACGCGCTTGCTGGACCAATGGATCGGAATCGGCACGGCGCGCAACGTGCACGAGTTGAAGGCCGCGCTCGACAGGACGGTCGGGCTGCCTTGGGTGAACACTATCGCCACCGATCGCTTTGGCGAAACGCTGTATGCCGATGCCAGTGTGGTGCCGAGGGTTGGCACGGACAAGTTCGCTTCCGACTGCCTGCTGGTTCCGCAGCTGCTGACATTCGATGGCGCACGCAGCGCCTGTGGCTGGGGCAAGGACCCCGGCGGCATTGACGGGATCTTCGCGCCGCAGAACGCGCCCTGGATGATTCGAACCGATTATGTGGCCAACTCGAACGACAGCTATTGGCTGACGAACGCGCGTGCCCTGTTGGCGGGGCCGGCGCCCCTTGGTTTTTCTCCCTTGTACGGCAAGACCGGGATCGAACAGAAGCTCCGCACACGCATTGGTTTCCGGCAGCTGGAGGAGGAGCTGCGCAAGCACAAGCCGCTCGGGCTCGAGGACGTCCAACGGCTGGCGTTCGCGAACCGGGTTCATGCCGCCGAGCTGGTGCTGCCGCAGTTGCTCACCGCGTGCAAGGACAGCCGTGAGCGCACGGTTCAGGCCGCCTGCAAGGCGCTGTCGGCATGGGATCGGCGCGCAGAGCTTGCCAGCCGCGGCGCGGTGCTTTTCCGCGAGTTCTGGAACAGTGCAAGTGCAATTCCAGGTAAGTGGGCGGTGCCATTTGATCCCGCCGATCCGGTGAACACCCCAAGTGGGTTGGCGAGCCAGGTGATGCCGGCAATGCTCGGTGCGCTCAAGCAAGCCGCGCAAAAACTGCAGGGGCTCGGCATTCCGCTCGACGCCCCGCTGGGCCAGTACCAGGAGGATACCCGCAACGGTGCCAGGGTTGCTGTGCATGGTGCGATCGGCGACATTGACGGCTCGTACAATTCAATCCACATGGCAAGCCAGTTGGATGCATCGGGCTACCACAACATCGCGTGGGGCACGAGTTATGTGCAGGCGGTGACTTTCGACGAGGATGGCCCGGTCGCTCGGGCGATGCTGGTCTACGGCCAGTCGGTCGATCCGCAGTCGCCCTGGTACGCGGACCAGGTACCGCTGTTTTCCCAGAAGCAGTGGCCGTCACTACCGTTCACCGAGGCCGCGATCCGCCACGATCCACGTTACAGCGTCCAGGTACTCAACGATTAGGTCGCTCCGATGCAACGCTGGTCCTTGCGGAGGAGCGGCGCGTTTGCTATAGTTCTGGTCCCCGCAGCGAGGTAGCGTAACAAAAACAAGCGGCGGGGCAAACGAAGTAACACAGGGGTTGACGAGCATCGCAAAACACCGCATAATCTCATCTCTCTGCTGCTGACGAACAAAACGATTCGCACAATGCAGCAAGGCAGTCTGATCTGCCTGTTCTTTAACAACAAACAGTCGATAAGTGTGGGCGTTTGATGAAGGTGCCAGCTGACTTCGGTTGGCTGATTACTTAAAAAATCAAATGTTCACAAAAAATATGAACACTTCGCAAGAAGTGATTCGTCAGTATTTTGAGTGAGCGACTCCGACTTCGGTC
>NZ_JANUGV010000014.1 GCF_024753215.1 Massilia solisilvae | reverse complement strand
GCACACCAGCCATGGGCACGCCTTGATAGCCGTCCAGGTCGAGCTTCAACCAGTTGGTGTGATCAGCGGCGGGGAAGAACGGAAGATCCGCTTCTTGCGATGCTGGGCCATCCCACTTGTGCGCTCCTGCCTTGACCGTGAAATCGCCGGCGCAACCGTGTTCGATCTTCCCGTTTCCGATCTTGATGTAGGCGCCGCCGCACAGCAGCGTTAGGCTCGTCTTTGCTGCAATCACGATGTCGCCCTGGCTCGCAGTGATCGTCACATCGCGGTCCGCCGCAATGCCGATACTGTCCTGCTGCGCCTGGATATCGAGTTTGCCGGCGCGCGCAATGTGCTTCATGCCGTCCTGATGCGCAAACAGCGAGATGCCCTTACCGGCATTGATGTTCACACCTTGCCCCGCAACCGCTTGGATATGCTGCTGTGCCAGGATATTTTGTTGGCGTCCGCTGTAGTTGACGGAGGAGTTGGGGGTCGCAGTGACAAAGCCACCTTCGGCGTATTGAGCGATCAGCGGCGCGACAGCGGTCCCTGCTTCCTCACGTTGCGTATTGCTGCCTTGCTCAGCGTGGCTCAGCGCGTCCGATAGCTGCTGGTGCGGCACCGGATCTACCGCCATGGCTTGGTGCTGCCTGGCCAACTCTCCCAGTTCCCTCAGCAGTCCCTCGGAGCCTTCCAGCAGCGCCTGTAGTGGTTCGCGTTCCAGCTGTTTTCCTGTCGCGCCAAGCATCGCCTGGGTGGTCAAAAGCATCAGGTGGGCCGCGCGGAGTACAACGGACTTATCGCTGCGTAGTTCGGCTCCCTCGCCCCGCGGCTCGCCCTTCCCATCGCGCCGCGGATGTGTCAGCCATCCGAGATTCAGCTGACTGTGTCCATGCTCGCTGGCGAGCTGCGCGCTGATCTGTCCGGGCGTGTCGTCAAGTCGCAACTGGTTGTAGCGCATGCCTTGTACTTCCTTGCTTTTAATCCCGGCAAGGAAGCGGTTGTCGGGTAGCTGACCCGTGTGGCTAAAGGCTGGTGGCAGTGCTCTGCCACCGTAGACGCGGCCCACGACAATGGGTTTGTCCGGGTCACCGCCCAAATAGTCGACCAGTACCTCGTCCCCGACGCGCGGCAAGCTGATACTTCCCCAGCGCGCGCTCGCCCAATGGCTGGCGACGCGTACCCACGCCGAATCGCGATCGGTGTTGCTAGCGCCGGCGCCATTGGTGTGGTCCTCGTCGCGGGTCCCCGGGAAGCGAATCTTGATTCGTCCAAGTTCATCGCAATGAACCTCTTCGTCCTGCGGGCCAACCACAATCGCGGACTCCAGTTGGACGCGCGGCAGGTCAGTGCGCGGATCATAAGCGGGGACAATCGGTATGCCGCGCCGCACGCAGGCAAAACGGTTGGTGTATTTGACGTCGCGAGCGCCGCTTGCGCGTTCCAGTGCGTCCAAGGCCGCGTCCTGATCCCAGGCATTGGCGACAAACAGGCGTCGCGCGCGTTCATCAACGTCTTTGGGAAGGTTGTTCTCCGCGGCCAGAGACAGTTCCGTTACGACGAATTCGCGCTCTTCGTCTGGATGGGTGTCAATGTCGGGGTGATCGTCGAACCGGAACCATTCCCCCACGCACAAGTCGCGCACACCGCTTTCAGCGTGAAAGCACTTTGCTTCGTATTCGTGCCGCTCGATCCGCAGGTCGCCAAGCGTTTGGAAATCCTCATCATTGTCACCAATGTGCGGGGTCTCAATCTGGTGATCGTCCAGGCTGAGCGCGAATTGGTTTCCTTTTTCACCTTGCTTGAGGATAGTGGGCCGCTGGATGAACATCATGCGGCTCCGCCGATAATCCCAACTTTGTCTCGTAATGCTTCCAGGTTTCAGGGTACGCACCGCACTCCAACTGATTACGCCATCGCGTGTCTCGGTGCCCGCATCCCGATGAAACCGCACCGTGCCAGCGGCATTCCTCGATAGTGTTTGAGGCGAATCGAAGAGCACCAAGGTGTGCGAGGCTGTGACGGAGCTGTCGGGTTCAGTGGGCTTTCCTGGACGGAAGAACCAGCTGATGCCTCGTCGTTTCCACAAGCGGCGCAGGAAGGACGCGTCCGACTCGTTGTGCTGCTTGGTGAATTCACGTGCAGGATAGGATTTGGTGACACCTGACATGTCGATGTCGAAGGTTTGGCCCAGGATGGAATTGACGGTTCGCCATTCCCGAATCATCGCCACCGAAATGTCGATCTCGTTCAGATTGCGGAAGATGCGCGTATTGACCCGTTGGTCCATGAGCGCCAGGGCGTCGCGCACGGTCAGTTGGTACGTTGCCACGCCACCGTCGCTTTCGCCAGCGGACGCTTGGGCCACAATTCCGCAAACTAAACGCAACCGGCCTCGGTCCGTGACGAACTGCAGCTCTATCGGCTGAGCAATGAACTCCTTCAGTGGAAGGCCAACCTCTGTGGACAAGCAGAGCAGGCGGTATTCGAGGCCGCCGCAGACGGCCTCCTGTCCGGTGACATGCTTGACCAGCAAGACATCATTAAGCTTTCGATTTCGTGGTGACAGGCGCAGACGGATCGGGCGGTTCGATTGGGTGAGATCGGGCACCAGGCCGGCCAAGCTGGGAAAGTTCATGTGGATTTCTTTCGGATTGAAAGATGTGCACACGAAACAGTGCCATGCTGGTCATCCGGGCAAGTTGATATTGGTCATCGCAGGCTTTCAAATCGCTCGTCAGCAACGATTGTCCGACAGCACGTCGTTGCTGCAGACTCACGGCTGGCGCGGTTCCACCGTCGCTGACTCTTCGCGCAGGCGCCGCGCCTGCTGCGCCTTGAATTCCGCCACCGGCCCGTAGTGGCGCGGCTGCGTGCCGTGCGCGACCTGCTGGCGCGGCACGAACAGCGTGATCTGGGCGCCGATGTCCTCGAACACTTCCACCGGCGCGAAACGCCGCTCGATCTCCTGCGCTACCGACTCGGACGGATCGTACAGGTCGGGCCGGCGCTCGATCAGCCAGATGCGGCGGTAATGCGGCACGATCGCGCGCACGCGCTCGACGTCGGGCAGGTCCACGGCCGGCGCGCCCAGGTTGCCCACGTAGCGCCGGTCCATGCCGGGCGCGGGAAATGGCCGCGGCAGGTACACGATCTCGGCCGCCATGTGCGTGCGCGCCAGGTAGTAGTCGATCGACGGCTGCACCTCGTTGGGAAAGGCGATCACGAGGTCGCCCGGCTGTGCGCGCGCCGCGATCATGGTCACCATCTCGCGCCAGTTCTCCATGATCTTGAAGTAGTACCGGTAGGTGGCCCAGCTCATCGCCGCAAGCGTGATGGCGATGGCCAGCTTGCGCAGCGGCGGGCGCAGCGCAAACGCGCCCAGCGCCATGGTGGCCATCATCAGCGGCGCCAGCCACTCGAACAGCCGGGCCAGGAAGATCGGCTTGATGAAGTAGCTGTAGGCCGCCATCGTGAGCGGGGCCACCGCGAACAGCAGCACCAGGTGCCAGGCCAGGTCGCGCCGCCGTTGCCACAGCCAGTAGATGCCGGCCAGCCCGAGCAGCACCGCCGGCGCCTTGATCGCCTTGCCGCCGGCGGCCAGCACCCAGGCCGAGGGCAGCCCCGACGGCGTGAACTTGATCCAGTAGGCCAGTTGCGACACCCCTTCGCCCTGCTTGAGGAACATCGGCAGGAACGGCAGCCAGATCAGGAACGCGCCCAGCCCGGCGGCGCCGACGATTGCCAGCTGCTGTCCGCGCCGCTGCGGCGCCTGCCGCGTCAGCGCGCACGCCAACCCGGTCCAGATGCCGAATGCGACAAAGATGCCGGTGTTGTGCAGCCACAGCGTGAGCCCGGCCGATACTGCCAGCAGCCCAGCCCATGTCCATGCGCGGCGCGAGAAGCCGGCGCGGCTTTCGTGCAGCAGCATGAACGAGCAGAAGATCGCGACCGCGGCGGTGAGCGTTTGCATTGCGTAGGGCCGGGCGTCCTGCGCGAACTGCACGTTGCCCGCGTTCAGGGCAAGGAACAGGGCGCCCAGCAGCCCCACGCGCTCGGCCAGCGGCCCCAGTCGCGCCAGGCGCGGCGCGAGCGCCATGAACAGCACGGTGGCCAGGCTCGCCAGCACCGACAGCGAGCGCAGGCCGGCTTCGCTGGAACCGGCAAGGAGGCGCCAGCCCTTGAGCAGGGTGTAGTAGAACGGTGGATGGGTTTCGTACAGCGGCACCCGGGTCCACAGCTCGTGCAGCGGCACCGCCGAGAACCAGGCGCTGTAAGCCTCGTCCAGCCAGAGCGAACGGCTGGCCAGCGCGGGCAGCCGCACCAGCAGCGCGATCGCGCATGCGGCGGCGCAGAGTGTCCAGTATTGCCGCGGCGTGAGCGGGTAACGCTCGTCGAGCACCTCGTCCAGCGGCCAGCGTTTCACGCGCAGCGGCAGCGACGCATCTACCTTGGGTTGGAGCGGAAGGTCCATCGCGAATTCACCAGAAAGGTTAGAGTCAGGAGCAGCGCGGTCACGAGCACCTGCGCAGCCAGCCACGGCACGCGCAGCCCGCGCGTGAGCAGCGCCATGGCCAGGCCGTTGGCCGCGGCGGCGGCAAGCGCCGTGACGCCGAACCGCCACGCCGCCGTCAGCGTGGCCCGGCGGCGGAAGGTCAGGCGCGCGTTGAGCAGGAAGTTGATGCCCGCGCCGACCAGCGCGCCGCACATCGATGCCAGGTCCGGCGCCAGCCAGGCTGCCCAAACCAGCGCGGCCAGCACCGCGTAATGCCCCGCCGTGCCGACCGCGCCGGCCGCCGCGTACAGCACGAAGCGGGGCAGGGCGACATGTTCAGGCATTCGCGGCCCGCTGCTCGTAGCGGCGCCGGATCAGGTACACCGGCCGCTTCTTTGATTCGAGGTAGATTCGTCCCACGTATTCGCCGAGCACGCCAATGCCGATCAGCTGAATGCCCCCCAGCAGCAGGATGGCGGTGGCGAGCGAGGCATAGCCGGGTACGTCCACGCCGTAGAGCAGGGTGCGCAGCACCAGCCACGCCGCGCGGCACAGGGCGAAGAAGGCCACCGCCACGCCCACGTAGGTCCACACCCGCAGCGGCAGCGTGGAAAAGCTGGTGAAGCCTTCGACCGCGAAGTTCCACAGCTTCCAGCCCGAAAACTTGCTCTCACCCGCCGCACGCGGCGCACGCGCGTATTCCACCACCGCGGTGCGAAAGCCAACCCACGCGAACAAGCCTTTCATGAAGCGGCGGCATTCCGGCAGCCGCTTGAGCGCCTCGCCCACCTCGCGCGTGAACAGGCGGAAGTCGCCCACGTTCTCGGGGATCTGCAGGTCCGCCACCGCGTTGTGCATGCGGTAGAACCAGCGCGCGGTCAATTTCTTGAGCGCGGAGTCGGCATCGCGGTTGCGGCGCCGGGCCAGCACCACGTCGTAGCCCTCGCGCCATTTCTCGACCAGCGCGGCGATCACCGAGGGCGGATCTTGCAAGTCGGCGTCGAACGGCACGATCAGGTCGCCGCGCGCCTCGTCGATGGCGGCCGACAGCGCAGCCTCCTTGCCGAAGTTGCGCGTCAGGTCCACCACGCGCACGCGCGGGTCCTGCTGCGCGATTGCCACCAGCTTGTCGAGCGTGGCGTCGGCGCTGCCGTCGTTCACGCACAGCACCTCGAAACGGATGTCGGCAATGCGTTCCAGTTCGGGGATCACCTGGCCGAAGAAGACTTCGACCACGTCGGCCTCGTTGTAGAACGGTACGACAAGCGACAGCAATGGACGCGCATCACCTTTGCGCCATGGCGACGGCTTCGCACTGGCCAGCGCGGGATCGGCCGGCGTTTCGTTTAGCGAGCGCATGCTAGCCCCCCTGCAAGCAACGCCGCGGGCGTCGCCGGTTCAACGATGACTCGTTTGACTGAGCAGGGTGGGGCGAGTTCGGCGCGTGCTGCGCGCAGGCAGCCGGCGGGGCAGCCGGCCGGTCAGCACAGCTTGCCGTCGAAGGGGTCCGTGATGGTCTGGTTGGCGTAGTCGATGCCGGACAGTTCGCGGAACTGCTGCATGGTGCGCACATTGCCCAGGCCATAGGCGCCCGGCAGGCCGTCGCCCATCAGCAGGCGGTTCAGGCGCTGCTTGGCGCGTTCCTGCAGGTAGCTGGAACGGAACGCGCGCCGCGCTTCGCATTCGCCATGCCAGTGGTGGGTGGTGTAGGCCGTGCCCTCGCTCTTGTACAAGTGGTACACGGGAATGAGCAGCGGATGAAAAATGTCCCAGCCGCGGGTGAACGCGCGCACGGCCAGGCTTTGCTCCTCGCCATGGAAGTACAGGTAAGGGTCGTACGGCACTTCCTCGACGAAGGCGCCGGCCGCGAACAGGAAGCCGGCAGAAACATGGCAGCCCAGCACCGGCTCGTCGGTGAACAAGTGGCGCGCCATGAAGCGCAGCACCGCGTCGTCGGCGGACGGGCTTTTTTCCGGATGCGGGCGCAGCACCAGCGCGGTGCGGCCCTCGTTTTTCATCGGCTGCGGCACGCCGTCCACGAAGTCGAAGCGGTACGGGTAGGTGCTGACCACCGGCTTGGCCGAGCGCAGCCGCAGTTTGGCGTGCTGCGCCAGCAGCTTGCTGTCCCAGCCCTGCTCGAACAGCATGTGCGAGTCGATCTGCAGCAGGTAGTCCTCGCCGTCGTACAGCGAGAATGCGACGCTGCGTGCCCACGACACGCCCAGCGTGTCCTCGGGGTGCAGGTGGACGTAGCGCACCTGGCGCGCGAACGGCAACGCCGCAATGGCCGCGCGCTGGTCCTCCGTGTTCTGGTCCACCACGGCGAATGCCAGTCGTTCGGGATGGCTGGCCTTGGCCACGGCATCGTTCAGGGTGAAAAACAGCATCGGGTCGAGGTAGGACGCGATGCTCAGGAAGATCGTCTCTTTCATGCTTGGTTCACTGCGTTGAAAGGGTCATGCAACATGCCGCTGGCCTCAGCCCAGCGACCTTGCCAGCGCCTCGTCCAGTTCGCGCGCGCGGGCAATGGCCGGGCGGCTGTTGACGCGGCGGATGTATTCGCCGATTTCGGGCAGGTCCGGCACCAGCTTGAAGGCGGTGGTCCAGGCCAGCGCGCTGCCCCACAGCACGTCGGCCGCGGTGAAACGCTCGCCCAGCAGCCAGGGGCCGCTGCGCAGTTGCCCGGTCAGCGCGCCCAGCATCGTGTCGTAGTCGCCGTATGGGCTGGTGCTGCGCTGGCCGCCCTCGCGCTGCATCGAACGGTCAATCACGGCCGGCTCGAAGCATGAACCGTAGAACACCGTCCAGCGCAGGTAGGGGCCGCGCAGCGGGTCGCCGATGGCCGGCGCCAGCCCGGCGCTGGCGTACAGGTCGGCCAGGTACAGGAAGATCGCCGGCTGCTCGGTTACGATCGCGTCGCCGTGCCGGATCGCGGGCACCTTGCCCATCGGGTTGACCGCCAGGTAGGTAGGCTCGCGCTGCTGGTTCTTGTTCATGTCCAGCACGTGCAGGTCGTAGCTGGCGCCAAGCTCCTCGAGCAGGGCGCGCACGCCGCGCGAGCGCGAGCGGGGCGAATGGAACAGCGTGACGTGGTGGTCCATCGGATGTCCTCCAGTGGCGTGTGGCCGGCCGCGGCGTGGCGCAGCCCGTCAGCGGATGTTAGCACGGCTGTTACCGCTGCGCGCAGCGATGCGCTAACTTCTAGTAAGGCTCCTGCGGGATGTGAGTTTCGGTGAGAAAACCGGGCCTAGCGGTTCGACGGTAGCGAGGTGAGCAACACCGTCGCCACCGCGCCGTCCGCTGCCGGCACCAGCTGGTACAGCCGGTCGTATTCGTCGTCCGCGATGTCGGCGCCCGGCGTACCGCCGAACAGGCGCACCAGCTCGGGCACGGTGTTGGAATGTCCGACCACCAGCACCGCGCCGTTGAGCGACTTCACCTTGTCCACCAGCGCCTTCGGCGCGCGCGGATCGTAGGTTTCCATAGCCAGCGCGTTGCGCTGCGCCAGCGGCTGCGCCGTCGCGCGGGTGCGCACGAAGGGCGTGCTGAACACATGGGTGATGCCGGCGTGGCGCAGGATCGTCGCAATGTTGCGAGCCCGTTGCTGGCCCTCGGCCGTCAGTTCGGGGTCCTTGGTGGCGTCCGCCTTCTCGGCATGGCGGACCAGGTAGATCGCGGTCGGTTCGGCCAGCGCGGCCAGTGGCGCCAGCAGCGCGGCGGCCAGCGGGAGGGAGTGCAGCAAGCGCAGTTTCATGGGAATCCTGTTCCGTATTCGTGTTGGCGCGATGCTACCATGGTAGGGCTGGCCAAGGACTCAAATCCCGGCGTACCACTCGTACCCGAGGTCTTCCCAGTACCCGCCCTTGCCGCCGCGGATACCGTCGAGCCTGTCCACCAGCGCGATGCGCATCAGGTACTTGGCGTGCTTGTAGCCGAGCTGCCGCTCGACCCGCAGGCGCAGCGGGGCGCCGTTCGCCACCGGCAGGGGCGCGTCGTTCAGGCCGTAGGCAAGGATGGTCTGCGCATGCCGCGCCTCGCGCAGGTCCAGGCTCTCGTAGTAGGTGGACTGCGGCGCCGTGCGGTCCGAGCCATCCATTGGGTCGGCGCAGTGGAACACGACAAAGCGCGCTTGGGGCAAGGGGCCGGCCAGGTCGAGCACGCGCGACAGCGGCACGCCGGTCCACTTGGCGATCGCGCTCCAGCCCTCCACGCAGTCGTGCCGCGTGATTTGCGTGCGCGACGGCAGCGCCTTCAGTTGCGCCAGGCTGAGTATCAGCGGCTGGCGCACCATCCCATCCACTTCCAATGCCCAGTCGCGGAAACCAGCGTTGGCCAGTTCCCGGTACAGCGCGCTGTCCGGCATCGACGTGCCGTTGCTGCGAAAGTCGGAGGTGATGTCATCCTCGCTGAATTCCTGCGCCATCGCATCCGGCCCGGTCAGCAGGTCTTGTGCCCAGCGGCTCAGGTACTGTGCGCGGCGCAGGAAGCCGGTGAACGATGCGTTGTCGGACAAGCGGTCGCAACCCGCTAGCGCACCGCCGGCGAGCATCCCGGCGGCCAGGCGCAGGAACTGGCGGCGCGGCGTGCTCACGGCGATGCCTCGTCACGCAGCTCGTAGGTACCCGTGATCATCGAACGCAGGTTGTTCCACAGACCGGTGACGGCGACCTCGAACAAGTGCACCACAAGGAAGGCGAGCAGCGTGAACGCGGCGATGAAGTGCAGCGTGCGCGCCGACTGCCGGCCGCCGAGCAGGTCCACCCAGCCGGCGCCGAACAATGTGTCCAGGCGCGGCGACATCGCCAGCCCCGCCACCACGATCAGCGGCAGCACGACAAAGATGACCAGCAGGTAGGCCAGGTTCTGCAGCACGTTGTAGCGCCGCGCCGCCTCGCCATGCGGATGGCGCAGGCGCAGGTGGTCGCGAATCGACGCGCCGATGCCGCGCAGTTCGCGCCGTGTCGGTACCAGGTCGCGCCGCAGGTGGCCGCTGGCGAGCGAATAGCCGACGTAGGCGAGGCCATTGATGACGAAGACCCACGCGAAGAACAGGTGCCAGTTGCGCGCCGTCGCCAGGTATTGCGGGCCGGGGATCGTTGCCCACGAGGGGAATGCGCGCTGAACCTTGTCACCGCTGCCGCCGACCCGAGAAGCCCCCAGCACGCCATCGGTGCCAAAGCGGTGGCCGCCCGCCAGCACCACGCCGTGCGGCTGGCCGTCTGCGCCGCGTTCGGCGGTAATCGAGAGCAGCGGCGCGTCGAAGTCGGACTCGCGGCCCCAGTAGAGGCTGGGATGGGCGTTGAAGATGCCCAGCCCGCTCATCAACATGACGAAAAAGCAGATCGCGTTTGTCCAGTGCATGATACGCACTGGCCAGCGGTGGCGGTAGATCCGCCGCCTGGCGTTGATGGTCGCGTCTGCCATGACGACTCCGAATCGATTTCAGAGCCTTGGACTGCGAAAAGTTGGGGATGTTGCGTGGCCCGGGCGCAGCCGGGCCGGGATAAGAGGCGCTGCAACGAGATCGTATTGGTCTCCGGCGTCGAGCACGGCTCCTCGTCGAACGCGAACTTGATGGTTTACGATGTCGTCCCGCCGGCGGTAAGCTTTAGAGCATTCCACGAGGTCGTTGCGCCTGAGCGTAGTCACCCCAATTTCCGTTGAAGAGATGAAAACCGTTCAACCAACATACTTGGTGCGTCGGTATTTCTCTAACGGATATTCGGGCTCGAAATTACCGGGCAGGCCAGTGGCGAAAAAAGTGACTGTGTAGGGGTATGCGCCTGCCACTGCAACGAGCACGTCACCGTTAGCGGTCGAGATCAGGACGCCAGACTCGGCAGTAACCCCATCCACATCGATAAGTAACTTCTCCACAAGATGACTTCGCTTGAAACTGTCGGGCACGCGAAGGGAAAGGTCTTGTGCATTTTTCTCGGCGACCAATTCGAACACCAAGACCCCGACTTCGATTCGTTCTGCCACGTCGTGCATTGCAGAGCTGATTTTTAGCCCCCACTTTTGTTCGCCCCATAGAGTTAGCGCTATAGGCTTGCCGTGCGCAGCGCACTGGAACGTTACAAGCTCAATACCGCCTTTCAGCCATTCGATTGGTGAAAAAGTTGAAGGGCACCGAAAGGAAAGAGTAGTCATCATTTAATAGTGTAAGGTTTCGTGCGGTTTGTCATCTTTTGCCGGAATGTCTATGCGACTTCCTTCGCTGCCACCTTCTTTCCCAGGCTGGATCGCGATACCGTTTTCACCGATCAGAGTTCCTGGTGGGTAACCACTTCCCTCAGGCGCGGCTTACTTGAGCCCCCGGTTAGATGGTCAAAGTCTTTGTTCGCGTCGCCAGTCCCGCCTTTGCTCGGGTCAAGAGGAACGCTGACATGCTGGTTACCTCTTTGTCGGCTCTTGTTGTCCTGAACCCCGACCAAGCCAGACGGCACACTTGGCGCTGAGCTATTGCTGTCTGTCTTGCGGTTACTGTCCTCAGCTTTCGGGGCGCTTTTCGGGGTATCGTTCTGTTCGCTTCGTATCGCGTTCGTTATCGCTTTGTTGATGGCCGCCCTAGCTTTCGGATCCGAGGCATACTCATACGCCGCCAACACCAGTACGGTTCCGGTCGCAAATGCCGCTGCTAAAACTGCATTTCTACCGTTGGGATCAAGGTATGAGTAGGGATTATTTTTCGCATAAGCAAACCGATTTACCCCATTACCCCCGTCAGTATCCGTTAATACTGGGTCATTACTTATGAACCGCGCGGCAATTGGATCGTAGTACCTCTGCTGCATATAGACCAGCCCAAGCTCCGGCGCGTTCACGTGGCCCGTGTAAGCAATGGCCGGCGTCATGCCCGCCGCGGTGGCGCCATACGGTTCATAGCGAGTGCGGTTGAGTAGCCTGCCGGCGCTGTACGTGTAAGCAATCGGGCTGCCGAGGCCGTCCGTGTGGTCGTACTGAACCGAGTTCCCACGCGCCTCAGCAATGACGTGATGGCGGTGGCGTAATTGCCGATCTGCCGTGCCTCCAGTGCGTTGACATGCACCAGACGGAAGGGGATGCACAGCTTTGTCGTCCGTCGGAATCTGGCTGCCTTTAGGTTCTCGAATCGTACAGATCAATAGAATAGCTGCTCGAATATTAAGTCGACTGCTCGACTATACCGGCCCGCGGGTATCCTGCGCGCACTCGTCTCGGCGAAAGTATCTATCCGACTTCTCAATAAGCTGGCATTAGCTCCAGCAATCTTTGCCAACCCGGCGATCTCGGCGATACGGAACACGGGATTGGTCAAGAACCACTCAAATGGAGGGCTATTGCGGAGCAAGAGCTCCATGATGCCAGTGGCATCGGATATTGAAAGAATGGCTGGCTCAAGAAAGTCTGAAAAGAGAGAATCGAGCTGAGTTGTCCAAGTGAGAGGATCTCGTGGCGTGGGGATTACGTAGAGAGTCCCCCACTTCAAGGCTCGGCCTGCATCAAAGAGGTTCCAGCATGGCCGATTGATGAGAAACGGAGAAGTTAGGTAATTCTGCTCAATGTATGGGGCAAACAAGTCAAGTCGAGAGCGAATTTCGGCGTGGACAAACGGGTCAAACACGCCGGCATGAATTCCGTATGCCCTTGCATTTGGTTTGTAACTCAAGTAGAGAACATGGTTCACACCTGTCGTGCTCGATTTATGTCGGAGCCAGACGTCACCAGAGGTAGCAACTGGCGCCCCAGAGATCGGTGCGTATCCTCGTGCAGCCAACTCTTCGCGAATTTTCGTAAGATAGTCCATGCAATATGCCCGTCGCCTCGGCTGTCGTTAAGGAAGAGGGGACTTCGTTGTGTGAAAAGGAACGCCAGCAGCTTTAAGCGCACCGGCAAGCTTTAGAGTATTCCAAACGGCCGCAGGGCCTGAGCCTAACCCGCCCCCCGGTACATGACGCTGTTCACTGTGACGCCAAGCGCTGTTTGCGCACCGCGCTGTATTGCACGCACATCAAACGCTACTTGTTGCGGGTTCAATTTGAACAACGCTGACGATACACCGCCGGAACATTGGCCATTACAAAAATTGTCATGGATTTTTTTCAAATCGGCGGCAATTTGGTCGTCACGCGCGTCTCTTCCATCTGGATCAATGTATTTGTAGGGGCTGTTATTGGCGTAAGCGTAGCGGTTGAAACTGCCGCCGGTATTCGCATCCGTCACCACCGGATCAATGCTCAAGAAGTGCCCCGCTACCGGATCAAAGTACCTCTGCTGCATATAGACCAGCCCAAGCTCCGGTGCGTTCACGTGCCCGGTGTAACCAATGGCCGGCGTCAATCCCGCTGCCGTGGCGCCATACGGCTCATAGCGCGTCCGGCCGAGTAGCCTGCCTGCGCTATCGGTGTATGCAACCGGGCTGCCCAGACCGTCGGTGTGGTCGTACTGCACCGTACCCCCAACCTCGGCAATGATGTGGTTGCCCAGGTAAATGTATTTGGTGCCGATAGCGGAAACGGTCGGCTTCACAAACAGCAGCTGGCCCTCCTGGCTGTACACGTGGATCCAGTTCACGCCGTCGGTCCCGACCGCGCTGACGCGGTGGCCGAGCCCGTCGTACACGTAGGTGCCCTTGCCGCTCGCGCTCGCCAGTCGGTTGCCAAGGTCGAACGTGAACGTCTGGGTGCCGCGCTGCTTCACGTTGCCCAGGTCGTCGTACTTGAAGGCCAGGTTGTAGGTGCCCCCCGCGCTGTTCGTGATGCTGTCGAGCAGGTTGGTCGTCGGGTTGATGGTGTGGGTGAGGGTGCGCGCGTTCGGCCCTGCCGTGATCCGGCTCGATGTCAAATTGTCGAGCGCGTCGTAGGTGTACCAGGCATCGCCCCAGACAGGGGCATCGTTGACATGCACCAGCCGGTTCAGGTTGTCGTATTCGAGTCCGCGGTTGGTGATGCCTTCTTGCCAGTCTTCGATCGACCGCACATTGCCGTTAGCGTCGTACGTGTACCGGTCCTGCAGCACGCCCGCGTCGACCGACCACTCGGGCAGGCCGCGCCTGTTCGTGCTCATTGAGTGCGCGATGCCGTTACCGTAGCGGAACGACGTGACGGCGCCGTTCGGGTGGTAGGTGATGGCAGTAGCGTAATTGCCGATCTGCCGTGCTTCACCTAGCGCATTGGGCGAATAGTCGAGCCAGGTGCTATCAAGCGGGTAGCGGACGCGGAGCACGGATCCGTTCGCGTCATATTGGCGGTCGTAGTCATAATTTACGCCGCCGTACGTCAGCCTTTCCTTTTCGTTCAGACGGCGGCGGTTATACGTATTGGTCCAGGTCGAACCATTCGACGTGATCGTCGCGAGCAGGCCGTCAGGTGTATAGGTGCGGCTGATGGAAGGGCTGCCGTCGCCAAAGGTGGTCGTGCGCAATCTGTTGAGCGCGTCGTAGCCATAACTGATCTTCTTCGCAGCCGGCGCGCTGGCAGTGTCCGGCTACTGCGTGTCCCTCGAGCTCGGGTCACGGCGCGCGGCAAACACTTCGTCACACCCGACGTACTGATCGATCAAAGACCGAAAGAAGTAGAGGCTCGAGCCACGCCAGGCCACTTGGAAGGCGACTTGATTATTGGGCTTGAAAGCTCAGCAATCGGAACGCTTGTCGAACGCAGCACGCGCTTTACGATGCTCCTGCACCTACCTCGAATGGCTGAGCACGGCACAGTCCGGGAAAAGAATGGCCCTGCTTTGGCAGGCCATGGGGCCGAGGCAGTCAAGAAGGCTATTACGGATACGATGTTGGCGCTACCGCCGATGATGCGCAAATCATTGACGTGGGACCAGGGCGCCGAGATGGCACAGCATGTTCAAGTAAAAGATGCTACCGGAATGCAGATCTACTTTTGTGAACCACGTAGCCCTTGGCAACGCGGAACGAACGAAAACACGAATGGGCTACTTCGACAATATTTTCCCAAGGGGACTGATTTTGCGCGATACAGTGCTCCAGACCTCGCTGCAGTGACGACAGCACTCAACAATCGTCCGCGGAAAGCTCTCGGTTGGCGAGCACCGGCCGAGGCATTCGCCAATCATTTATCATGCGCTGCAATTGACTCCACTGCCGCCCACAGCGATGGATGCTCACTACGCTGCTCCCGTACCAGTCGGACCGCGCTCCCGGACTTCCGGTGTTAATTTGTTTGGCTTCTTGTTCATAGCTCCATTCTCTCAAAAGTTGGAGCCTCCACCAAATCCGGGGCGGTTCATATCCCCAAGGCCAGCCGAGCTGGGCCCCATTTGGGGAGCGTACTTCAACTCCACAAGTTTAGTAAAACTTGAGAGTCCCAAAGTTCGGAGCTTGCAAGTTGCCTTCGCCCCACCGGAGGAGCTCAAGCTCAAGCAAGCGGTTGTTCTCGTCAGCATATAGTATGACGCTGATCTCTGTCCCATCGGCGTCGCGCATCTTGCCTTCGACACCATAAGAATGCTGGCCGAGATAGGCTGGGCGGACGTAATTTTGAAGCGCGAATACGACTCTTCCGCCGTCTCCGCTTTCTTCCACTACAGTGGCTCCGTTCATTTCATTAATCAACGCATCGCGGTCCGTTGCCGGCAACTTTGCTGCTACTCGTTCAATGATAGCGCGCTCGTTGTTTGAGAGTTCTCTTGTTTTCATCTCATTTGACTGGAAAAATAGTCCCGATGTTAACTACATCGCCCGGAATAAGGCGCGCCCTGTATTCAATGGTCATTTCTTTTAGTCGTATCCTACCAACGGCGTCTGCGTTCGGGGCGAGGTCTTTTGCAAACGAGCGCACTTCCTGCCCCACCAGCCGTTCCGTCCGAGCGACGTCCAAGCCAGCTCGCTCCAAGCGAGACGCATAATGGCTTGTCTTGAATACGAGCCGAAAGCCCGACACCAAGTCAAGGAATGGTGTCTCTGGGCCGCTAACGACGGTTGCGATGCCAAGTAGAACCGCCGCTGCTTTCGTAGGGTCGTAATTCTCCGGTGCATATGAAGAACTTTGCCCTTTCGAATTGAAGCTTCCACGTACGTCATTGGGGTCGTAAGTGGATCCCGGCCGTCCGTAGACGATTAGCGTGCAGTTAACTTGGCACTGCTCGCCACTTTTTCTAAGCTGCGCAGCAAGCTGTTCATCGCGTTTGTCTAATTGAACAGCTTCCTGGACGGCTTGCTCTTCTCGCCCGTCACCATCAACGTATCCATAAGGGTTCCCTACTGCGTAGGCATAACGGTTAAACCCGCGCCCATCTTTTAGATCTGGAGAAACAGGATCAGAGCTGATAAAACGACCCGCGATGGGATCGTAGTACCTCTGCTGCATATAGACCAGCTCAAGCTCCGGCGCGTTCACGTGGCCTGTGTAACCGATGGCCGGCGTCAATCCTGCCGCCGTGGCGCCGTATGGCTCATAGCGCGTGCGGCCGAGTAGCCTGCCTGCGCTATCGGTGTAAGCGACTGGGCTACCGAGACCGTCGGTGTGGTCGTACTGCACCGTACCGCCAACCTCGGCAATAATGTGGTTACCCAGGTAAATGTATTTGATGCCGGCCGCAGCGCCGCTTCGCTTCACAAGCAGCAGCTTGCCCTCCTGGCTGTACACGTGGATCCAGTTCACGCCGTCGGTCCCGACCGCGCTGACGCGGTGGCCGAGCCCGTCGTACGCATAGGTGCCCTTGCCGCTCGCGCTCGCCAGTCGGTTGCCAAGGTCGAACGTGAACATCTGGGTGCCGCGCTGCTTCACGTTGCCCAGGTCGTCGTACTTGAAGGCCAGGTTGTAGGTGCCCCCCGCGCTGTTCATGATGCTGTCGAGCAGGTTGGTCGTCGGGTTGATCGTGTGGGTGAGGGAGCGGGCGTTTGGCCCCGCCGTAATCCGGCTCGATGTCAGATTGTCGAGCGCGTCGTAGGTGTACCAGGCGTCACCCCAGACACCGGCGTCGTTGACGTGCACCAGCCGGTTCAGGTTGTCGTACTCAAGCCCACGGTTGTTGATGCCTTCTTGCCAGTCTTCGATCGACCGTACGTTGCCGTTTCCGTCGTACGTGTACCGGTCCTGCATCACGCCCGCGTCGACCGACCACTCGGGCAAGCCGCGCCGGTTCGTGCTCATTGAGTGCGCGATGCCGTTTCCGTAGCGGAACGACGTGACGGCGCCGTTCGGGTGATAGGTGATTGCCGTTGCGTAATTGCTGATCTGTCGTGCTTCACCCAGCGCATTGGGCGAATACTCGAGCCAAGTACTTTCAAGCGGGTAGCGCACGCGGAGCACGGATCCGTTCGCGTCATACTGGCGGTCGTAGTCATAATTTACGCCGCTGTACGTCAGCC
>NZ_JANUGV010000013.1 GCF_024753215.1 Massilia solisilvae | reverse complement strand
CCCGCCGTGCCGTTGACCTTGATGGTGCCTTTGCCCGGTGCGCTGGTGACGGTGTACGTCAGGCTGCCGTTGCCGGTGTCGACATCGGTCGCGTTCAGGTAACTCGTGGTGAGGGTGACGGTCGCGCCCTGGGCGAGCGAAACCGGCGCTACCGCCAGCACGGGTGCATCGTTGACCGGGGTGACGATGACCGTCATCTGCGCATCGCCGGATGCCACGTTTGACTGGTCGTACACCTTGAAGTTGAAGGTCGCGTAGGGGCTCCCGTAAGCATTCGCGACCGGCATGAAGCGCAGATGTCCGGCCATGATTTCGGAAGTGCTGACCATGGTGCTGGCGCCCGTCACATCCTGCCAGGCGCCACTGACGTAGGTCTGCAGCTTGCCCGTTCCCGGCAAGGTGAAAATCTCCACCGTGGACATGCTGTCGCCGGTGTTGAAATCGCTGAAGAGGAAATCCGTTGTGCCGAACACGTAGGAGTTGTCCTCGGCCGTCGTCACCGTGTTGTCGAACGTGATCGGCGGATAATTGGTCGTGATGATGCTCACGTCCACCTGCTTGGCGGCGGTCGTATTCGTGCCATCCGAAACCGTCACCGAGAACGCGTCGCTCGTGGCGCTGCCAGACGGATTGGCGGTATAAGTCACGCTGCCGGCGTCGAGATCCTGCTGGGTGAAGGTGACGGCGCCCGTCACCACAGTGCCGTTGAACTTCACCACGCCCTTGGTCGGATCGCTCGTGATCCTGTAGGTCAGGCCGTCGGACTTTGTGTCCGGGTCGTTGGCCAGCAGGTAGGCGCTCGACAACACGATCGACGTGTTCTGGTTGACCGTAATCGGCGCCACATTGACCACCGGCGCATCGTTCACCGCAGTGAGCGTCACCGTGCGCGACCAGTTGATCGCTGCGGTATCGCTGCCACCCAAAGCAGTGCCGCCCGAGTCCTGCATGCTGCGCAGCGTGAACGTACGGCTTGCGTTGTTGCCGTAGTTGGTCGGGTTGTTGCTGCTCGACTGGTAGGCGAGCCCTGTCACCAGCGACTGGATCGACGAAGGCGACGCCTGCGCGGTGTCCACCGTCAGGGTCGCGGTCGAACCGGAAAGGGTGACATTGACGCGGTAACCGCTGGCCGTCAGCGTGCCGCTGCTGGAATGGTCAAGGTAGAGGGTGGTGCCGTCGATGACGATCTGGTCGCCGTCGAACACGTTGGACACATCGAGGGTGATGCTGGTGATCGACTGCCCGCTCTCCGCCGACGCACCGCTGCCGCCGAGTGTGGCGGTGGCGGAGGAAAACAGCGTGGTTGCCGATCCCTTCTCGGTATAGCCAGACGCGCCATTGGTCGCGGTCAGGGTCGGCGCATCGTTGGTGCCCTTGATGGTCACGCGCACGAACACGTTGCCGCCCGCCGTGGCAACCTGGAAGCTCTCCTCGATCGACTGCCCCGCGACCAGGGCCTGCACTTCCGCCGCGCTGTTGTTCACGGTGTAGGTCCAGGTGGCGCCGGACGCGGTCAGCGTGCCGAGCGCGGACGAACCAAGGGTGTTCCCGAGCCAGTTCGATCCGGTGATGGTCTGGCTCAGCGTTCCGCTTGCCGACAGGTTGCCGCTGGTGACCGCATTATCCTCGATCACGGTGCCAATCAGGGTGCCGGTCGGTGCCGGCGCCGAGATCGTGATCGTGCCCACGGTGGCGGAAGCGGACAGCGGGCCGCCGTAGCCGGTGTTGCCCTGGTCGTTGACCGCCAGGGTGAGCTTGGCCGTGCCGACCTCGCTCAGCCCCGGCTGGTACAGCACCTTGGTGTCGCTGGTGTTGGTCCCCGTGAGGATCGCATTGATGTTGGCGAGGGTGCCGGTGAGGACGAGCGTGCCGGTGCGCGAGCCGCTGAACGTAACGTTATCGATGGTGGTCGCGGTGGCCACCCGTGTCCCGGCGTTGTACAGCTCAAGGATGCCGAGATCCACGCTCAGCGTGACGCGGACCGTGCCGCTGGCCGCGTCCACGTCGGACACCGAAATGCCCGAGTTCACGCCGCGACCAAGAATCAACCCGTCGCTGGTGGTGGCGCTGCCGACGGCGTAGCTGGCGCCGCTGGTGACGGTCCGGTTGAGCGAGGTCGCCGCGCCGCTGACCGCCGGCGCATCGTTGACCGCCTGGACCAGTACGGTAACCGCCGCCACCGTGGGGTCGCTTGCGTTGCTGTCCGGGTCGGTGATCTTGAACTGCACCGTGCGATTGAGCGTCGAAGGCGCATCGCTCGTGTTCGAGAAGTTCACCGCGCGCACGACGGCGTTCACCTGGTCGGCTGTCACGTTGGAGCCGGTGAAGTTGACGGTCAGGACGTTACCGGCAAAGGTGGCGGTGCCGACCTGCGTGCCGTTCACGCTGACCGCGCCGCCGACAAGCGAAACCCCGCTTGCGCTCAGCGACAGCTGGTCCTTGCCGCTCTCGGGGTTGCCGCTGATCGTGACCTCGAGCTTGCCGCCACTGAAGTTTCGGGTGTCGAAGTCGCTGAACGTCGCGTTCGGAGCCAGGGTCACCGCGGCGCCGTTCTCGACGAATTGGTAATTGCCCGAAATGCTGCCCAGGGTCGGCGCGGTCAGGTTGATCGGCTGGAGCAGGCCAAGGTCGCGCCAGGTCTTGTCCTTGTCGCCCTTGCTCATGGTGCCGATGCCGCCGATATCGCCGTTGATCGAGTTATTCTGGGTCAGCGTCATCAGCACGAAACCCAGCGACGTGTTCGTCGATATCGACTTGCCCAGTGCCGCGACGCGCGACTGCAGTGCGCTGAACGGCAGCGAGAACGTCAGGTAAGCGTCGGTCTTGCCGTCGCCGCCGATGTCGGTCGTGCCGGTGGTGACGGACGTGTACGAGTAGCTGCCGCTGGCCGAGACCGGCGCGGTGATCGAGGTGGTGCTCGGACTCACGTTCAGGTCGGCGCCCGGCGCGAACGTCACCACGCCCAGGCCGTTGTTGCGGCCGTCCACGCCGATGAAGATGTCCAGCTTGCCGTCGTTGTTGACGTCCACGCCAAGCAGCACCACACCGGTGAACGTCGCCACGCCTTTCGACAGGGTCGGGTTGCCAATGCGGACGCGGTAGTACAGCGTCTGCGTATTGGTGTCGTAGCCGCCCTGCAGCAGCGGCGCGCTCGAATTGCCGACCAGGTCGGTGTCAGCGGCGTGCGACTGGGTGTCGTTGTAGGGGTCGTAGTTATTCCCCGACAGGAGCGTGACGAATTTGCTGTCCGGCGAAGAGAGGGTGTAGGTGGTCGTCACCGAGGTCTTCAGCAAGACGGTGGCCGCGCTGAAGTCGCTGCTGCCGCCGGAGACCGACGCGTCAACCACGCCGTTGGTGCTGACCGTGCCGCCGGCGTCAACCAGCTTGACCGACAGCGCCGGCGCGGCACCCGAGAAACCGCTTGCGGGCTTGAAGCGCAACTGGTCGTTGACGCCGAACGTGATCGCCGACGAGGCGGAAGTCACGGCGCCGATGTTAGTCCAGCTCGAGCCATTGTAGTACTGCCATTCGCCAGCGCTGGCATCGCGCGTGTACGAGACGATCGCGATACCCTTGAATGCATCGCTGTCGCTGTCGGCGTATTTGGTCAGGAACAGCGAGGACACCGACGCGCCCGGCGGGTTGGTGGTGGTATCGGGGATGCTCGCCAACGTCGCGTCGCCCGATGCGGTCGGCGCGTGGTTGGCCGGCGGGGCCGCGACCGTGAAATCGGTGCCGCTGACCGTCACGTTGCCATTGGCGTCCGTCGCGCGCACGTTCAGGTGGTGGGATCCGACTGTCTGCGTGGCCAGGGTCACCGTCGAGCTCACGCTAGTGGCGGGGGTGATCGCCAGCGAATTCCAACTCCCGGAGTCGACCTGGTACTCGAGCGTGGACACCTTGGACGCATCGCTTGCCGTCAGGCTGAAGCTGGACGTGGACGCGGTGCTGGTGTTGGTCGTGGTCACCGTGGGCGCGGTGGTGTCCTTGACGATGGTGAAGGTCTGGTCGTTGGTGGCGCTCGGGCCAGCCGTCCCGCCCTGCGTCACATAGACGTTGAGGGTGCCGTCGGCAAAACTGCTCAGGTTGATCGTTCCGCTCCAGGTGCCGCCCTGCGTCTTGGTGATCCCCGTGATGGTCGAGGTCACCGATGGCGTCCCGCCTGCTCCGGTGACCGTCACGTTGATGTCCCTGCCGGTACCGTTATCGACGGTGCCACTGACGGTGACCGTGGTCAGGGTGTCGTTCGTGTTGACGACGTTGTCCGTGCTGACCTTCACGTTGGCCGCGCCGAGCAGGCCGTCGTAATGGTCGCCGGTGAGCGGCGCCGTTTCGACGCTGCCGGTCTGCGTCTCGAGCGTCCAGTTGCCGCCGCGCGCTGCCGCACCGGTCAGGTCCACGGACGCAGCGACGTCGGCGCCGGTCAACTGCGACAGCCGGCTGACGAACTGCTGGCCATCGGCGCCGGCCGCCACGTCGCAACCGTAAATCAGAAAGTCGCCATTGGCGGTGAGCGCGCTGCCCAGCTTGCCGAACTGCGTATCGAAACCTTCGAGATTGGCCAGCGATACCTCGGTGCTGCCAAGCCGAATGCTGGCCTCACTGCCGTGCGTGACGAGATGGATCGCGTCCACCGGCGCGTGGCCGTCGAGCGCTGCCAGCATCTGCTGCAGGCCGTCGCGCGTGTGGTCCAGCACCACCACTTCCACGCCCGGCTTCACCCCGGCCACGAGCTGCTGGTAGTTCTCGACGTTGTCCTCGATGAAGACGATCTCGTGGCGCGTGGCGTCGAGCGGCCCCGCCACCGCGGCCGGCGCCTGCAGCGCCAGCTTGTCGATGCCGGCCCGGTCCGCGTCCACCGCGCGCTCGGCCGCCTGCGCGGCACCGCGCTCGGCCGCTGCCCTGGCCGCCAGCACCGCATCCCCGGTCGCGCCGTCGAACATCACGCGCGGTTCGAGCGCGAGCGGCGCGGGCCCCCGCCCGCTCAAGGGCCGCCGACTGCGCCGGGCAGGCTGCTCGATGGCGTTCAGGACGGGGGCGGGAGGCAGGGGCTTGTTCATGGTGGTGGTTTATCGTTGTTATTGGGTGGACGGCGGTTGCAGCGCGACGCGGCCGCTCATGCCTGCGATGAGTTCCGGGAAGCGGCCGCTGATGGCGGCGGACAGCTTCACCGACTGGCTCACCGGATCGACCTTGGCGCCGATGCGCTGCACCTTGGCCGAATAGGTCTTGTTGGTTTCGTCGATGTGGACCTGGAACGCGTAGCCCGGCTTGAGCCACGCCAGCCAGCGCGACGGCACGATGAATTCGAGCTCGAGCACGGAGTCGTCGAGGATGTCCAGCAGCGGCTGGCCGGGCTGCACATACTGCTGCTCGCGCGCCTTCTGCTCGGCCACCCTGCCCGCGAACGGCGCCGGGATCACGCACTTGGACAGCACCACGCTGGTGCTGGCCACGTCGGCCTTGGCCTTGGATACCTCGGCCTCGGACACCTGCAGTTCCACCTTGCCCACCGAGTTCAGCTCGTCCAGGCGCTTGTTGGCGGCGTAGGTCTTCTCGGCCGCGGCCAGCACGGCCCTGGCCTTCTGCAGTTGCGCCTGCTGGATCGAGCAGTCGAGCGCGACCAGGGTTTGCCCGGCGCGAAAGCTGGCGCCCTCGGGCACGCCGATGCGGCTGATCTTGGCGCCGATCTCGGCGGCGATGGTGGTGTAGCGGCGCGGCGCCAGCTGCGCGCGAATGTCCTGCTTTTCCAGCGCGGGACGGTCGGCCGCGCGCGGCGCCGGCGCCTGGACGGACGCGGCCTGCGCGGCACCGGCCAGCATCGACAACATGGCGGCAATGCGCAGCGCGCGGCTGCGACCGTTCTGGTGACTGCTCATGAAACTTCCTTTGTTACCCGGCGCCTTCAGTTGGAGGCGACCTTGATTTGCTTGCCAGGCCTGGCGCTCTTCGCGGTCTTCACCGCGGTCGCGGGGGCCGGCTGGGCCGGCGCGGCGGGCGGCACTTCCTTCTTCATGCTGTCGAGCGAGGCGGCCACTTCGCGGGTCAGCTGCTCGAGCGACATCGAGGTCACGCTGCCGATCACCGGCTCCATGCCCATGGTCGCCTGCACCTTGCCGGCCGCGCCCTGCAGCTGCGCGAGCGACTGGTAGCGGCGCAGCAGCGAGAGGATGGCGGTGGTGCTGTTGGCCACCTGCTCCAGTTTGCTCTGCGCCTCGGCCACTTCGCGGTTCTTCATGTGCTCGGCGATCTTCGCGTCGGCCTGCCAGATCTGGTCGGCGCGCACGTACTGGCGATAGGCGATCTGGTACTGCAGGCGTGCCAGGTGCACCTGGGTCAGCACGGTCATCTGGGCCGCCATGCGGCGCTGGTCGGCGAGCTTGACGCCGGCGTCGGCCAGGCGTTTTTGCGACGGGCCCGAGAACAGGTTCATCAGGTTGTACGACAGGTGCACGCCCGCGTCATTCCAGCGGTTGTTGATCAGGTACTTGTCGGTGTCGTAGCGCAGGTCGTAGTTGAAGGCGAGGTTCGGGAACAGCTTGACCAGCGTGCGCTTCGTCTCTTCGACCGCGATGCGGCTGTTGTAGAACTGCTCGCGGATGTCGGCGTTCTGGGCGACGGCCAGCTCCTCCATGCGCTGCACGGGTACCTCCAGCAACGAGGTGTCGGCCTGGCCGGCAGGCTCGGCCACCTCGAGGGGCGCGTCGAGCGGCGTGTTGATCAGGTTGGCCAGCTCGATGCGGCCGGACGACAGCTCCTGCTCGATGCTCTCGAGCAGGCGCAGGTTCTCCAGCAACTGGCGCTGATAGCGCAGGCTGTCCACGGGCGAGCGCAGACGCTCGCTCTCGGCCTTGCGCGCGTCGTCCAGCGCGGCCTCGGCCAGGTCGATGGTGCGGCGCACGTCGTCGCGCAGCTTTTGCGCGCTCACGGTGCGCCAGAACGCGCTCTTCACGTCCTGGATCAGCACGTGCATGGCCTTGCGGCGGCGCTCGGCGGCGATGTTCACGCGGTCGGCAGCCTGCTTGGCGGTGATGTACGACAGGCCGAAGTCGAGCATGTTCCAGGTCAGGCCAAGGTCATACGCCGGCTTGCTGCGCTCGGACGAGATGAACGGGTGGGCCAGCGAGGGCTCGCCGGTCACCGAGTCCACGCTACGCGTGATCAGGTCGGAATTGCGCCAGGTGTAGCCGGCGTTGGCGAGCACGCGCGGCAGCATGTCGAGGTTGGACGCATCGAGCTGGTTCATCGCCAGCGCCTCTTCCATCAGGCGCGTGCGGCGGTCCAGGTTGTACTTGAGCGCGCGCGCGATTGCCTCCTCCATCGTCAGCTTCCCGCTTACCGGCGGCACGTCCTGGAAGGCGGCCGCGCGATCGAGCGCGGTCTGCTTCCTGATCTCATCGGCCGACAGCGGATGCACCTGGACGGTGCCGCAACCGGTGAGCAATGCGGCGGCCAGCGCGATCGCGACGGCGCCGGCGATCTTCTTGGAGGACGGTGTGGAATGCGGGACAGTGCTGGTTGCAGATGGATGGGATGTCACAAGTTGGTCCGTTACACGTAAATGAAATAGCGCCGGGCTAAGGACCATGCGCCGGTACGGCAACATGAGTCTTAAGTTGCCGCTCGGCAAGTTGTTTAACTCGTGGGAATCTAGGGAGGTACGGGAAGGAATTCTAGTTGATGCAGGATAAGAATCCGCACTTGTTGCCGAGATCTTCGGCAAATTCGTCGCAACAAGACGACAAAGCTTTAAGCCCCGTAAAATCAAGGGAAACAATGATTCTGTGCGGCAAGAGAAGTGCAATATTTGGATAGAAAAAAGCCAGCCCGCAGGCTGGCGTTCTGTCACGACGACTCCGGCCGATCAGTAGCCGCGGCCACCGCCGGTGCTGGTCCCGCTGGTCCCGGTGCCGCTGGTTCCGGTTCCGGTTCCGCTGGTCCCGCTGGTGCCGGTGGTCCCGCTGGTGCCGCCAGAGGTGCCGCTCGTGCCGCCCATGCTGCCGGTCCCGCTGGTGCCCGAGCTGCCGCTCATGCCGCTGGTGCCGCTGGTGCCCGAGCTGCCGCTGGTGCCGCCCATGCTGCCGCTCGAACCGGAGGTGCCGCCCGAGGTTCCGCTGGTACCGCCCATGCTGCCCGAGGTGCCGCTGGTACCGCCGGTCGTTCCGCTGGAACCGCTGGTGCCGCCCATGCTGCCGCTGGTGCCGCTAGCCTCGCTGCCGGTGGACGTGCCTGCGTGCTTCTTGGATTTCTTTTTCTTTTGGTGCTTTTTGGTGGTGGTGGTGGTGCTGGTAGTGCTGGTGCCCTGGTCCCCGGCGCCCGTTGCGCTCTGCTGGCTGCCGCCTGCGCTTTGGCCGCTCGCGCTTTGGCCCGAGGTGCTGCTCGATTGTGCTTGCACGTTCACCGAACCGAACATCGCGGCGACGACGGACGCACCGAGCAGGGCCTTCAAGACTTTGTTCATATTCATATCGATCTCCTAATAGTTTCGGGGCAATCTCAACAATATCAAGCCGATAAAATCGAGGACGCCGAGTTTAGAACGGTCGATATAAAGACAGCGCGCGATAGCCTTGCAGAAAAATCCAGCACGCTCATCAAGCCCAGATCTTGTATTCGAAGCCTGCCGCAACACCGACCAGCGCGGTGAAATTCTCCTGGCTCTCGCTGAAACCAAGCAGCACGCCGGCCACGGTGGCACGGCCCTCGTCCAGCGCCTTGACCCAGAAGTCGATGCCGCCGGCGTCCGGCGCGCGGTGCAGCACGTGCTCGTACATCTTGGTCACCAGCTCGGTATTGGTGGGCGATGGCCCGTAAGCTTGCCGGAATTCGTCCGAATGCACGAAGCCGTCCGCGATGGCCTGGAGCGTGCTGCCACCGTCATGCTGGCCGATCCAGAAGCCAAGGCCCCCGGCGTCCGGCTTGCGATCGAACGCGGCCTGGTACAGGCGGTACACTTCGCCGGCGTTGCCCTGCCAGTCGTAGGCAACGGCGATCTTGTCGCTGAAGTAAAGGCGGTCGATGCCGAACAGCGTGTCGTTGCCATCCTTGCCCGAGCTGTTGGCCACGGCCACGCCGGCGTCGGTGCGCAGCAGCTCGTAGCTGGCGCGCGCGTCGCGGAAGGTGACCGCGTCGCGGCCGCTGTAGCCGATGAAGGTGTCGTTGCCGGCCGATGAGGTGAACCGGGCATCGACGCCTTGAGCGCCGCGCATGGTGTCGCCGCCGGCGCTGGAAAAGCCGGTCATGAAGCAGTAGATGCCGGCGTCGCCTCCCGAGGGGTCGGCGTCGAAGGCCCGGACCGTGTACGGCCCGCCCGCGGCCAGATTGACCGTGAAATCGGTATCGCTCGCCACGGTCTGCCGGAACACCACATTGCCGCTGGCGTCGAGCAGTTCCATGCCCACTGCAACGCCGTTGCCGCCGGTGTGGACGAAGTTGAAGGTGAGCTTGCCCGCGGCCGGCACGTCGAGGCGGTAGAAGTCCTGGTCGCCGTGGTGCATCTCGGCCTCGACCACGCGCGAGAGCGGCAGCGCCTGGGCGTGCGCGGCGTCGGTGTCCGAGGCGCCGTCGTACACGGTGCCGGTTTCGTAGCTGAGCGAGGAGCTGAATGTGTAATAGCCACCGTCGCGGTGGTCGCCCACGTCGGGATCGAGCACGCGCAGGTAGAAGTCGCCCGGCGCGCTCATCGTGGCGTCGAAGCTCGCGTCCTGCCCCAGGGTCTTGGTGGTCAGCAGGCGACCCTGGTCGTCCAGCAGGTCCACCCTGATCGGCGCTCCGCCGACGGCGCCCGACGGATGGCCGAACACCGCCTTCAGCTGGCCCGGCCCGGCCGAGACCTTGAATACGTCGACGTCGCCGTTGCCCAGGGTGCCGACGATGCGGTCGGTGAGCAGCGCCGGCAGCGCCGTGGCCATGGTGTCGTTGAGCGGACCGTCGTACACGGTTGCGGGCGCGGCGTCGAGCGAGGCGTTGATGGTGTAGGAGCGCGCGTCGTGCGCGTCGGTCGGGTCGCGGTCCTCGATCGTCAGCTGGTAGGTGCCGGCCGACGGCACCGTCGTCTTGAACAGCTGGCTGGTCGAGGTCGCCTGCGAAAAGACGACGTTCTGCGCGGCGTCCTTGAGCGTGACCCAGACCTGCTCACCACTGCCAGAACCGGCCGGATCGGTGAATTTGATGGCGATCGCCCCGCCCTTGGTGGTGACCTCCAGCTGGTAATTGGCGCTGCCGCCATTGGTCAGCGTGAACTGCTGGTCCTGGCCGAATACGATTGCCATGCTGTGCTCCTTTGGGGAAGTGGCTGCATGGCAATTATTGGAGAGGAAGGGCGAGGGGGAACTGCTGCAAGTCAAGGCTTGCAGCGTGTCCGTGCAGTGTTCTTGAGGAAACGCGTGGCGGGCTGCCCGCAAGGCTCAGCGCGCGGCGGCGACGGCGAGCGGTTTGACCGACGCGTAGTCGAACCCGCGCGCGGACTGGGCCGCGAGCGTACCCAGCTGAGTGTACAGCGGCAGCACGTTGCTCTTGTCGTCCGGGTACACGCGGTTGGACAGGAACACGTAGAAGGTGCGCGAGTTCGGGTCGATCCATACGATGCAACCGGTAAAGCCGGTGTGGCCGAAGCTGCCGACCGGGAACACGGTGCCGCGCGGACGCACGGCGTATGGCGAATTGATGTCCATGCCCATGCCACGCAGCGCCTCGATGCCGGCCGGCGACTGCGCGGTGGTCATCAGTCGCACGCTCGCTTTGCTCAGCACACGCACGCCGTCGAGTTCGCCGCCGTTGAGCAGCATGCGGGCGTAGCGGGCCAGGTCGCGGGCGGTGCTGAACAAGCCGGCGGAACCGGCCACGCCATCCATGCGGCGCGCGGTCGGGTCGTGCACCACGCCCTGCAGCAACTGGCCGCCGGCCACGTCGCCGTGCAGCTCGCGCTGCGCCGGGTCAAGCGGCGACTTGTGGGTCGGCGCGATCTTCTCTTTCGCCACCCGCTTGAGCGGCAGGTAGCCCGTGTCGCGCATGCCCAGCGGCGTGTAGATGTGCTGCTGCGCGAATTCATTGAGCGGCATGCCGGACAGTTTCTCGACCAGTTGGCCCAGCAGCACGTAGTTGACGTCGGAGTAACGGAAGAAAGTGCCCGGCTTGTTGGTCACCGGCAACGAGCAGGCCAGCGCGTGGCCGGCCGCCGAACCGTGCCAGGCGGGCGTGGCCGGAATCCCCGACGGCAGGCCCGACGTGTGCGTGAGCAGGTGGCGGATCGTGATCTCCTGCTTGCCGCCGTTGGCGCATTCCGGGAAGTACTGGACCAGGCGCGCATCCAGGTCGATCTTGCCCTGTTCGGCCAGCAGCATCACCGACGGCGCGGTGGCGATCACCTTGGTCAGCGAGGCGGCGTCGAACACGGTATCGGTCGTCACGCTGGCCGCGCCCGGCTCATAGCTCAGCGTGCCATAGCCTTGTTCGTACACGGCGCCGTTGCGCTCCAGGTGGAACACCGCGCCGGGCAGCTTGTGCTCGGCAATGGCGGCGTTGATCGCGCTGTCGATCTGGGCGAAGCGCGCGGTATCGAGTTCGGTTTGCGAGACCGCCGGAACGACGGGCGCGGAGCTCGGCACCTGGGCGCAGCCGGCCAGCAGCGCGACCGCGACGGCGGCGAACGTGGTGTTGCGCTGCAGCAGTGCGGTCAGGTGGGATGGGCGCATGAACTGATCCGGTCAAAATTAACGTCGAGCAATAATAGGGAAGCCGTACTGACGGGTCAATCTTTACGGTCGGGGACGGGTGCGCACGCGAAAAAAAGGTTCGGCGTATCATGCGGCCATGATTCCATTTTCGATACTTGACCTTGCCCCGATTACCGAGGGCAGCGACGCCGCACAATCCTTCCGCAACTCCGTTGACCTTGCCCAGCATGGCGAACGCTGGGGCTTCCACCGCTTCTGGCTGGCCGAACACCACGGCATGCCGGGCATCGCCAGCGCCGCCACCGCGGTGCTGATTGCCCATGTCGCCGGCCACACCTCGCGCATCCGCGTGGGCGCCGGCGGCATCATGTTGCCGAACCACTCGCCGCTGGTCATCGCCGAACAGTTCGGCACGCTCGAATCGCTGTTCCCCGGCCGCATCGACCTGGGGCTGGGACGCGCGCCGGGGTCCGACCACGTGACGGCGCGCGCGCTGCGCCGCAATCTCGCGTCCGACGCCGACGAGTTCCCGCAGGACGTGATGGAGCTGATGGACTACTTCGCCGACTCGCCGCGCCGCCAGGTGCGCGCTGTGCCGGGCGCGGGACTGCAGGTGCCGGTCTGGATTCTCGGCTCGAGCCTGTTCGGCGCGCAGCTGGCCGCCGCGCTTGGCCTGCCGTATGCGTTCGCCTCGCACTTTGCGCCGCAGATGATGATGCAGGCGATCGACCTCTACCGCGCGACCTTCCGGCCATCGGCGCAGCTGGACAAGCCGCATGTGATGCTGGGCTTTAACGTGTTTGCGGGCGAAAGCGACGACGAGGCGCAGTTCCTCGCAAGCTCGATGCAGCAGGCGTTCGTCAACCTGCGCAGCGGTCGGCCGACGCGGCTCAAGCCGCCGGTGGAGGGCTACCTCGAGCAGCTGGGGCCGGCCGAGCGGGCGATGCTGGACCAGGTGCTGTCGTGCTCGGCCATCGGCGCGCGCGACACGGTGGCGGCCCAGGTCCAGGCCTTCATCGAGCGCACTGGGGCGGACGAGCTGATGGTCACTTCCCAGATCTTCGACCACGGCAAGCGGCTGCGGTCGTACGAGATCACGGCTGGCATCCATTCGAGCCTGGGTTGAACGCGTGGGCAGACGAGCTGCCCACCCTACCGGCAGCGCAGGTTTAACGTAGGGTGGGCAGCTCGGCCCACGCGTTCAACAGGCGCTAGGCTTCACCGGTTCCCGCCTGCAGTGTCTTGATCAGGTGCGCGGTCGAGCGTACGCGCCCCATCGCGCGGAACAGGTTCTGGCACGCGAAATTGTGCGCGTCCGCATGCATGCTGCTCATCGCGTCTTCGGCAAACACCAGCTCGTAGCCGCGGTCGAACGCCTCGCGCGCGGTCGATTCGACCCCGTAGTTGGTGGCGATGCCAGCCATGATGATGGTCCTGACCTGGCGCCGCCGCAGCAGCTGGTCGAGCGCGGTGCCGTAGAACGCGCCCCACTGGCGCTTGGCGATCACGATGTCGGTCGCTTCGACGCCGGCCTCGGGCACCAGTTGCGATGCTTCCGGCGGCGGGGCGGGCGTCCCGGGAGGACGCAACGGCGCGTCGGCCGGCCGCGCCAGCATGTCGTTCACCAGCACGTGCACGTACACGACCAGGCTGCCACGGTTGCGCATCTGCTGCGCAAGCAGCACACAGTTGCCCACCACCTGCTCGCCTGAATACGGCGCCAGCGCGCGTTCCACCGTGCTGTGCTGAAGGTCGATCATGACCAGCGCGGTGCGCGCCAGGTCGAACGAGATATCTTCCATTGCATCCTCCCTCGCGCGCAGTATTCCCGATCCGGGCGGCACCCGGCGCACGCGCGTTTTTCCTTGCCGTTGTGATAAATTTCTTCGCTTCATTATCTGACCGGGGACCGGCCACGCCGTCAATACGCCATGAACAAGAGCCTTATCGCCTGCGCCTGCCTGCTGCTGGCCGGCTGCGCCACGCAGCAGCCACCATTGTCCTCCACCACCGTCGAGTCCGGCCTGACGCGCGCGCCCGAACAGCTTGCCGTCGTGTTCGACAAGGCCGACCTGAAGCTGCGCATCGAGCCGGACACGCGCAGCATCCGCGGCGACGCCAGCCTGAGCTTCACCGCGCGCGAGCCGCTGGCGCGCATCGTGCTGGACCTGGACCGCAACCTGCCGGTCGATGCGGTGGAGGTGGACGGGCAAGCGCTGCCGGCCGCCAGCTACGGCAATCCCGAGGGGCGGCTGGCGGTGCAGCTGCCGCACGCGGTGGAAGCCGGCGCGCAGGTCAAGGTACGCGTGCTCTACCACGGGCGGCCGCACGTGGCCAAGCGCGCCCCATGGGACGGTGGCTTCGTGTGGTCGAAGACGCCGGACGGGCAGCCGTGGGTCGCCAGCGCCGTCGAGGGCGAGGGCTGCGACCTGTTCTGGCCCTGCATCGATCACCCGATGGGCAAGGCCAAGGTGGTAGAGGAACACTTCACGGTCCCCGCGCCGCTGGTGGTGGCGGGCAATGGCACGCCGCTGGGCATGGACGAAGCCGACGGCTGGCGCACATACCACTGGCGTGCGAAGAACCCGAGCACCTACGGCATCTCGGTGAACGTGGCACCGTACGCGCTGCTGACCGGCGAATATGCAAGCCGCTATGGCAACAAGATTCCGCTGGCCTTCTATTATCTGCCGCAGAACGAAGCGAAGGCACGGGAGCTGTTCCGCGAGTTTCCGCTGATGCTGGATTTCTTCGAGAGCGTGATCGGGCCCTACCCGTTCGGCGACGAAAAGATGGGCGTGGCCGAGACGCCGCATCTGGGAATGGAGCACCAGACCATCAATGCCTACGGCAACAAGTACGCGAAGAGCGAGTACGGCTACGACTGGCTGCTGCAGCACGAGTTCGCGCACGAGTGGTTCGGCAACCAGATCACCAACCAGGACTGGGACGACATGTGGCTGCACGAGGGTCTGGGCAGCTACATGCAGCCGCTGTACCTGCAGTACCTGCGCGGCGACCAGGAATATTTCGCGAGCTTGATGGACCAACGCAAGCAGATCACGAACAAGGCGCCGATCGTGGCCGGCAAGCACAAGACCGAGGAGGACGTGTACGACGAGAAGCGCGGCGGACCGGGCCTGGACATCTATTACAAGGGCTCGCTGGTGATGCACACACTGCGCCACCTGATCGGCGACGAGGCGTTTTTCCGCACCGTGCGCAGCGTCGTGTACGGCACCGCCGAGCCGCGGCCCGGCAACTTCCAACCGCGCTTTGGCACGACCGCGGAATTCATCGCGGCGGCGAACCAGGCGACGGGACGCGATCTGGGCTGGTTCTTCCAGGCCTATTTGTACCAGGCGGGGCTGCCGGAACTGCAGGCGCAACGGCGCGGTGCGCGACTCGAGCTGGCGTGGAAGACGGCTGGCGGCACGCCGTTCCCGATGCCGGTCGAGGTGCGGGTTGGCAAGCAGTTGGTGACGGTGCAGATGGATGGTGGCAAAGGCAGCGTGGAACTGCCGGAAGGCGCGACCTACACGCTGGACCCGCACTCGAAGATCCTGCGGCGCGAGGAGCATACCGAGGCGTACCAGGCCTGGAAGAAGGCGCAGGCGAAGGCGAAGACTGGAAGCTGACCGCTCCCCTCGCCGCCGTCGTCCCGGCGCAGGCGGGGACCCATAGACCGCTTTCAGAGACCGCGGCATCGGCATGCCAGCTCAGCATGGGTCCCCGCCTTCGCGGGGACGACGTGCATATGGCGCCTGGCCACTTCACTTCACCAGGTTCCCATCCACGTCAATCTGGTGCACTTCACCCAGGTTGAGCTCGCGGACGCCGGGTTCGATCTTTGACAGATCCCCCACCACCACCCAGATCAGCCGGTTCGGCATCACCGAGCGCACCGCCAGCGCGTTGGCCTGCTCGGGCGTGAGCGCCAGTGCTTTCTCGGTCAGCGTGTTGTAGTAGTCCTCCGGCAGCTGGTACTGCAGGATGGTCTGGTAGGCGCCGGCCAGCTGGCTGGTGGTCTCGAACGATCCCGGCAGGCGCAGCGTTTCGTTGTCCTGCGCGGCCTTGAGCTCGGCCGCCGTGATCGGTTTGGCGCCGGCGATGCCGGTGTATTCCTTGACCAGCTCCTGCAGCGCGTCACGCGTCTTGTCGGTCTGCACCGGCGACACGCTCAGGAACGGGCGCTGCCCCACCGCCGACGCGATCTGCGTGCCCACGCCGTAGGACCAGTGCTTGTCCTCGCGCAGGTTCATGTTCAGGCGCGCGCTGAAGGTGCCGCCAAAGACGTTGTTGACGAGCTGCAGCGGCACGGCTTCCGGGTTGTTGCGCGGCGGCGCGAGCTGGGCGCCGATGATCACGCTTTGCAGCGCGCCGGGACGGTCCATCAGGTACACCACCGTTTTGGTCGGCTGGCCGACTTGCGCCACGTTCTTCTTCGGTACCTCGGACGGCTTCCAGCTGGCGAAGGACTTCTCCAGCAGCGGCTTGAGCTCGGCCAGGGTGGTGTCGCCGACGACCAGCAGCGTGGCGTTGTTGGGGCGGAACCAGGTCTGGTGGTACTTGACCATGTCCTCGCGCGTCATGCGCCGCACGGCGTCTTCGGTGCCGGTGCCGGTGAACGGCAGCGCGTAGGCGTGGCCCTTGCCGTACAGGAGCGAGGGCAGCACGCGCAGCGCCATCTGCTGCGGGTTGGCTTTCTCGCGCGCGATGGTGGCCAGCCGGTCCTTCTGCAGGCGCGCGAACTCGTTCTGCGGGAAGGCCGGGTGCAGCAGCAGGTCGGCGTACAGGTCGAGCGCGCGCGGCATGGTCGCCTTGAGCGCGTTCATGTTGACGAAGGCGCCGTCCAGGTTGGTGCCGGTGTTGAAGCTCGCGCCCAGCGATTCGAGTTCCTCGCTGATTTTCAACGACGAGCGGGTCGGCGTGCCCTCTTCCAGCATGCGCAGCGCCAGGCTGGCCACGCCGGGCATCGACGGCGCGTCGGAGGCGTAGCCGCTGTCAACGAGCAGCGAGAAATTGACCACCGGCGCGGTGTGGCGTTCGGCCACCACCACCTTCAGGCCGTTGGACAAGGTCGTCTTTTGCATCGGCGGCAGGCGCAGCGACTCGGGCTTGCCCAGCGCCGGCTCCTTGCTGCGGTCGAGTTTGGCGGTGGTGGCAAGATTGGCCGGGTACGGGTCCACCTGCAGCACGTAGTCGCCGTCGGCCAGCCAGTCGTTCATCGCCTTTTTCACCTGCGCCGGCGTGGCCGCCTTGATGCGCTCCAGGTAGGTCTTGTAGCACTCCGGGTTGCCGGTGAAGGTGGTGCAGCTGGCCAGCAGGTCGCTCTTGCCGCCAAAGCCGCCGACGCGCTCGACGATGCGGGTGTAGCGCGCCAGGATCGCGGTCTTGGCCAACTGCAGCTCGCTGTCGGTCGGGCCGGATTTCAGCATGGCGCGCAGTTCCTCGTCGGCGGCCTGTTCCATCTTGCGCGCGTCGGCGCCGGGGCGCGCGGTCAGCGTCAGGTCGAACTGGCCGGCGATCTCGCTCGAGTCGTCGCTGGCGCTGGCCGAGGTGGCGGTCTGGTCCTTGTACACCAGGCGCTTGTACAGGCGGCTGGTCTTGCCGCCGCCCAGCACATGCGCGGCCAGGTCGAGCAAGGGCTCTTCCGGGGTGTTGGCGCCGGGGACGTTCCAGACGCGGTAGATGCGCGCCTGCGGCACGCGGTCCTGCACCACGCTGCGGTGGCTGCCGCTGCGCTTGGCCACCCAGGCTTGCTGGCGCGCCAGCGGCGGGCCGGCCGGGATGTCACCGAAATATTTCTCGACCTTCTGGCGCGCCACCTCGGGCGTGATGTCGCCGGCCAGCACCAGCACCACGTTGTTGGGGCCGTAGTTGGTCTTGAACCAGTCGGTCACGTCGGTCATTGACGCGGCATCGAGGTCGGCCATCGAGCCGATCACGGTCCACGAATACGGGTGGCCGGCGGGCCAGGTGTTCTCGGTCAGCAGCTGGTAGGCCACGCCATAGGGCTGGTTCTCGCGCTGACGCTTTTCGTTCTGCACCACGCCACGCTGCAGGTCGAGCTTCTTCTGGTCGAGCACACCCAGCAGGCTGCCCATGCGGTCGCTTTCGGCGAACAGCGCGTAGTCGAGCATGGAGGTGGGCACGTTCTCGAAATAGTTGGTGCGGTCGGTGTTGGTGGTGCCGTTCAGGTCGGTGGCGCCGATGTGCTCCATCGCCGTGATGTAGGTCTTGTTGAAGTGCTCGCTGCCGGAAAACATCAGGTGCTCGAACAGGTGCGCAAAGCCGGTCTTGCCCGGCTTTTCGTTCTTCGAGCCGACGTGGTACCAGGTGTTGACCGCCACCACCGGCGACTTGTGGTCCTCGTGCACCAGCACCGTCAGGCCGTTCTTGAGCACGAACCTGGTGTACGCGATGTCGGGGATCGGGATGTCGTTCGAAGCGGGCTTGGCAGCCGCGGCGCCGCAGGCCGGCTGGGCTGCACAGGCCAGGGCCAGGGCAAGGGCCGCGAGCGCGCGGCGGACGGGAAAGTGCATGTCTCCTCCAGTTGAAGTCGCCAATGAACCATCGGCGGCGCGATGCCGCCTGCCGGATGGTCATTATTGCAACCAACTTTTTGGAAACCCAACAACAATCGCCAGCCCGTGATGCTCCCGTTAAAGTAACGCAACACTCTGATGCGCCACGCATACGCTAGCGCGCATCGAACAGCACCATCTTCTCGCCGACCCATTCCGCGCGCCAGCGGCCGGGCCCGGCAAGGGCCAGGAATTCATCGGCGCGCCCGGCCTGCACCACCACCGCCACCGGGCCGCGCGCGCGCGCGCGCCGGAACTCGTCGATGGTCAGGCAGCGCGCCACGCCATGGCGGGCGCAGCCGAACTGCAGGTCCCGGCTGGCACTGTCCACCAGCGGCACCGGCTGCCCGAGGTAGAACGGCAAGGTGGAGAAGGTGTCCTCGAAATCGCGGTAGATGAACACCGACCGCGGCCCGCCCTCGTGGCCGGCCAGGATGCGCGCGACGTACACGCTGCTGTCGCGCGCGCCACGCTCGCCCGCCACCTGGCACAGCGGCACCAGCGCGGCCGCCGACAGCAGGGCGACGGCGAGCAGCGCCAGTTCGCGCGCGCGGGCGGTGCGCAGCCGCAGGAACAGGCTGCGCCCAAAGATCGCCAGGCCCAGCGCGGCGGCGCCCAGCATGGCCAGCACCGGCGGCGGCACGCTGCCGCTGAACGCGCCCGGCGCGGCAAACAGCGCCAGCGCGGCAAGTCCGAGCGACACGCCCCAGCAGGCCGCCACCAGCCGGTCCGGTGCGGCCAGGCGCTGCGCCAGCTCGATGCCCAGCCACAGCGCCAGCCCCGGCAGTGCGACCATCAGGTAGTAGTCGGCCTTGGCGGCGGACAGCGAAAAGAACAGCAGCGGGAACAGCGTCGCCGCCTGGCAAAAGCGCACGATGGCGCCGTTGGCGCCGGGACTGGCGGGCCGCGCCGGCGCGAGCAGCAGCAGGAACGGCGTCCACGGCGCCAGCATCAGCAGCAGGCGCGGCAGGTAGAACCAGAGCGGGCCGTGGTGGTAATCGTCGGGCTGGCGCTGGCCGAGAAAACGCAGCACATGTTCGTTGATGAAATAGAACCAGGCAAACCCCGGCTGCATCCACGCGGCGGCAAGGTGCCAGACCCCGGCAACGAGCAACAGGATGGCGATTGCGGCCGGGTCGAACAGGCGGCGCCAGCCCTGGCGGTCGCGCAGGAGCAACAGGAACAAGGCCACCGTGCCGCCAGCCAGCGCCAGCGCCACCCCGCCCTTGTCCAGCACGGCCAATGCCAGCAGGAAGGCGGCCCACCGCAGCGCCTTGCGGCTGTGCACCAGGTAGCTGTGCAGGTAGCACAGGAGACTGCCGCCCAGCAATGCCGTGAGCAGCGGGTCGAACAGCACGACGTGCGCCACCAGCGCCACCGGCAGTGCGCTGGCCGCGCCGACGCTGGCGAACACGCCGGCGCGCGCGTGGCCGTGCATGCGGGCAAACTGGAACAGGCCCGCGCACAGCGCCAGCATGGACCCGGCCGAGACCAGCCGCGCCGCCGCCGGCGTTGGCCCCAGCAGCTTCATGGACAGGGCGCACAGCCAGTAGAGCAGCGGCGGCTTTTCGATGTAGGGCACGCCGTTCAGGTGCGGCACGACGTAGTTGCCCGTCTCCAGCATTTCGCGCGCGATCTCGGCGTACAGGCCTTCGTTGTTGTCGCGCAGGGGGAACGCGTCCAGCCCGTGAAGGAAGAAGAATGCGGGCAGCAGCAGGGCCACGGCCACATGGACGCTGCCGGCGGAAAGGCCCGGCAGCGCGAACGTGGCCGGCAGCGCGACAGCCCCGCCCTCGCGCAGCCGCTGCGAGGCCGTGAACATTCTCAACATCCACTTGCGAAACATGGTCGCTCCCGTTCGCCTGTTCCGCGCGCAATGGCACGTCAACGGCGCGGACTGCCTCATCATCGGGGTGGGGGCGAGCAAGTCAGCAGAGGTAGATCAAACGCCCTCGACATCTGCCGCAAGGCGTACCGGGAGCCGCCGGGTGGCCGCGATTGCGTAAGATTCGCACGACGTTTCCTGAACGGCTAGCAGCGCAGAACGCCCGCCGTTACTGAAGAAAAACAAAAGCGCCGCCTGCAGAATTTGGCTGCGAGGCGTATCATGGGAGATTGCTGAACCCGCGTGAGGAAGTACTATGAATCAACGCCGTTCCTTTTTGAAAAGTTCCGTCGTGATGGCGTCCGCGCTGGGCCTGCCTGCCCTGGCGCGCGCGGCCGACGTCACCGCTGCCGCCGCAGCCACCGCCGCCGAGAACGAGCGCACGCTTCGTTTCTACAACACGCACACCGGCGAAAGCCTGCGCACCATTTTCTGGGCAGAGGGCCAGTTCATCCCTGATGCCTTGCAAGACATTAACAAGCTGCTGCGCGACCACCGCAACAACCAGATCGCCCAGATCGACCCGCAGCTGCTGCTGCTGCTCGACAAGGTCAGCGCCCAGTTCGGCTCGCAAAACGTGCTGCACGTCATTTCCGGTTATCGCTCGCCGGCCACCAACGCCATGCTGCACGAACACAGCAACGGCGTGGCCAAGCACAGCATGCACATGGAAGGCCGGGCCATCGACATCCGCATGCCCGGCCAGGACCTGGCGCACCTGCGCAAGGCCGCCATGCTGCTTCGCGGCGGCGGCGTCGGCTATTACCCGGACTCGCAGTTCGTCCACATGGATACCGGGCGGGTCCGCTACTGGTAAGCCATGCGCAGGCTGGCTTGCCTGATTCCCCTGTTCCTGGCGGCGCCCGCACACGCGCAGGAAACACCTGCGCCGGTCGCCACCGTCACTGTCACCCAGACGCGTGACCCGGTCGACAAGTCCTACCGAAAAATGATCGACGGCATGGATCGCTTCGAGCACGACCATGCGCTGGCGCCCCAGGCCACGCTGCGGTTCCAGCTGTTGCCACGGACGCCTGGCGTGGACATGCTCGGCATCACGCTGCGCGTGGTGGGCGACCACATCTCGATCCCGGTGCCGGTGGCGCCGGACAATACCTTCGTCCTGCCGCGCAATGCGCAGGCGCTGCGCGAGGACGCCGCCGTCATCGCCAACCGCAAGACCACCAGCATGACCTGGCGCGCGCGCATCAATACCCCCGGCCTGCCGCCAGGCACGCGCCGGCTGGGCGACCTGCGCCTGGAATGCCGGGTCGGCATGGACGCCGGCCTGGTGTCGAACAGCTCGCCGCTGTTCGGCTGGCTGGCGAACGCGATCACCGGGACCGAGCGCGTGTGCAACAGCCCGGAAGGCAACTACCTGTTCTTTGCCGAGCGCCCGCTGTTTTCCGTGACGCTGCGTGCCGGGGCGCGCAGCGAGGTGCTGCCGTTCAAGATGCTGTACGCCGGCGGCGAGCAGACGCGCGACATGCTGCCCTACTGCGATTGCCAGGTACTGGTGGACCGCACGTATTATGTCCCGATCTGGGACCGCGGCTGGCCCGACGACACGCTGGTCGAGTTCGAGTACATGGACGACCCGCCGGGAGCGCGCCCATGACACGCCTGTTCGCCTTGTGCGCAGCTGTGTTGCTGGCCGGCTGCGCCAGCGCCCCTCTCCCGGGATCCGTGGCGCGCGAGGACCTGGCCGCACGGGTGGTGCCGGGGCAGACCACCAAGCCCGAACTGCTGGCCACGCTGGGCAAGACCAGGACCGTGGTGTTCGACAGCCGGTTCGAGGCCTGGCTGTATGAAATCCCGGCAGGTGCGGGGCGCTACACCGAATTCGTGATCCTGCTCGACCCGCAGGGCGTGGTCAGGAAGACCCGCCGCGGACCGACCAGTACCGTGCAGTAGCTGTCATTACGCCGGGAACCCACATCCCCGCCGGTAATCTTTTTCCAATTTGCAATGAAGTAGTAAAGTGCACTCTTCACCTTTCACGGAAGAGTCAACTATGCACGTCAAGCCTGGCCTGGCGCTCGCCGCCGCGGCGATTCTCTGCACCAACCTGGCGGCGGCCGCCGAACTGTCTCCCGTCGAACAGCGCATCGTTGCCGAAATCAAGGCCCACAGCCCGCAGGCGCTGGACCTGCTGCGCCAAGCCGCGAGCATCAACAGCGGCACCCTGAACCTGAAGGGCGTGCGCGACGTCGGCGCCGTGTTCCGCCGCCAGTTCGACGAGCTCGGCTTCAGGACGGAATGGATCGAGATGCCGCCCGAGATGGGCCGCGCCGGCCACCTGGTGGCCACCCGCAGCGGCAGCCAGGGCAAGCGCCTGTTGCTGCTCGGCCACCTGGACACCGTGTTCGAGCCGGACAGCAAGGTGCCCACCTGGCAGCCGGAGAGCGCCGAGGTGGTGCGCGGCCAGGGCGTGTCCGACATGAAGGGCGGCGACGTGGCCATCATCGAGGCGCTGCGCGCGCTCAAGCAGGTAGGCGCGCTGGACAACACGACGATCTCGGTGATGTTCACCGGCGACGAGGAAGAGGCCGGCAACCCGAAGGAAATCTCGCGCCGCGACATGGTGGCACTGGCCAAGCGCAGCGACATTGCGCTGGGCTACGAGGGCATGGTGGGCGACCGCAACGGCCAGCCGCGCGCCACAGTCGGGCGCCGCGCCACCGCCTCGTTCGAGCTCGAGGTCAAGGGACGGCAGGGCCACTCCTCCAGCGTGTTCGGCGGGGGCGGCTACGGCGCAGTGTACGAGGCCGCCCGCATCCTGGACGGCTTCCGCCAGCAGGTCGTCGAACCGGGCCTGACCTTCAACCCGGGCGTGATCCTGGGCGGCACCGAGGTCGCCTTCGACGAGGCCAATTCGCGCGGCAGCGCCTTCGGCAAGACCAACGTGATCGCCAACACGGTCACCGTCAAGGGCGACCTGCGCTACCTCGACTACGGCCAGCGCGACCGCGCCCAGGCCAGAATGCGCGAGATCGTCACCCAGAGCCTGCCGGGCGCCAGCGCCAGCATCAGTTTTCGCGATTCCTATCCGCCGATGGCAGTCACGCCGGGCAACCTGAAGCTGCTCGACGCCTACTCGCAGGCCAGCAGCGACGCCGGCCTGGGCAGCGTGGGCGCGGTGCCGCCCGAGGCGCGCGGCGCGGGCGACATCCAGTTCGTGGCGCCGCTGGTGGACAGCCTGGACGGGCTGGGCGCAAGCGGCGCCGGCGCCCACTCGCCGGAGGAAAGGCTGGACGTGGGTTCGATCGAGCGCGCGGCGATCCGCAGCGCAATCCTGATCTATCGCCTGACTCGCTGACCCGCATCAAACGGCCGGCCAGCCGTGCGCGCGGCCCCGGCTGGCACAATGGCGCCTCGATTCGACAGGAGGGGTTGCCATGCCGGCTGGCCGCTTGCGCATGTGGGTGCTGCTGTGCGTCGCGCTGTGCGCCGCCGTGCTTGCGGCAGGCTGCGGCGGCGGTGGCGGCAGCCCGGGCCTCACCAGCGGCAGCAGCGGCGGCGCGTCCGCCACCACCGGCACGCTGGCGGTGGACATCAGCACGCCCGGCGGCGTGGCCGGCAGCCTTCAGGTATCCGGCCCCAACAATTTCGCGCGCGCCCTCACCCAGTCTGCCACGCTGGCGGGGCTGGCTCCCGGCAACTACACCATTGCGGCGGCCGGCATCGCGGTCGGCGCCACGCAGTACATGCCGCTGCCGGCCAGCCAGACGGTCACGGTGGCGGCGGGCGCCCTTGCCACCGCCACGGTCAGCTACGCGGCGCGCGCGCTGTCGCTCGGCCTGACCGAGGTGGCAAGCGGCCTGGACCGCCCCGTGTTCCTTGCCGCGCCCGATGGCGACAGCCGCCAGTTCATCGTGCTGCGCGGCGGGCGCATTCTCGTCATGCAGGGCGGCGCGCTGCTGCCGCAGCCCTTCCTCGACATCGGCGCCAGCGTCTTCACCGCCGGCGAAGGCGGCCTGCTTTCGGTCGCGTTCGACCCGGGCTACGCCGGCAATGGCTACTTCTACGTCTACTACACTGACCAGCAACAGAACATCGTCATCGAACGATTCCATGCCCAGCCAGGGGCAAGCGTGGCCGACCCGGCGTCCGGCCTCGTGATCCTGCGCGTGGCGCACCAGCAGTACGCCAACCACTATGGCGGGCTGCTCGCCTTCGGCGCGGACGGGCTGCTGTACATCGGCACCGGCGACGGCGGCGGCGAGGGCGATCCGCTGGGCAACGGGCGCAACGCCGATTCCCTGCTGGCCAAGATGCTGCGCATCGACGTGCGCCACGCCAGCGCCGGCGCTCCGTACGCGATTCCCCCGTCCAACCCGTTCGTCGGGCAGGCGCACAAGCGCGCCGAAATCTGGGCCAGCGGGCTGCGCAACCCCTGGCGCTTCGCCCTGGACGGCGCCCGTATCTACATTGCCGACGTGGGGCAGGACCAGCGCGAAGAAGTCGATATCGCCGACACCGCCCAGGGCGGGCTCGACTTCGGCTGGAACCTCATGGAAGGCACGCTATGCCTGAAGGACGGCTGCGACCGCACCGGGCTGACGCTGCCGGCGCTCGAGTACGGCCATGGCGATGCGGCCGGCGGCGCCTGCGCCATCGTCGGCGGCTTCGTATACCGTGGCGCGGCGCTGGCCGAGCTGGCCGGGCGCTACTTCTACTCCGACTACTGCGCCGGCTTCCTCAAGAGCCTGTACTTTGCCGGCGGCGCCGTGATCGAGCAGCGCAGCTGGCCGTTGCCGGCGATCGGCGCCGTGGTGTCGTTCGGGCGCGACGGCCAGGGCGAGCTGTACCTGGTGGCGGCCAGCGGCAGCATCTACAAAATCGGGCGCAGCTTCGCACCGAAGAGTTAGAATTTAGGCATGGCACGTTTACAACTCGACTTCCCCGAAGACCAATGGTATTACTCGACACCGCTGACGGTGCGGGTAACTGACATCAATGCCGCCAACCACCTCGGCAACGATTCGATGATCTCGATGATTTCCGAGGCGCGGGCGCGCTTCCTGTTCGAATACGGCGTGGCCGAAACCGAGCGTGACGGCACCGGCATCATCGTGACCGACCTGGCCACCACCTACCGGGCCGAGGCGCACGCGCGCGACCAGCTGCTGTTCGAGGTCGGCGTGATGGACTTCAACAAGTACGGCGGCGACATCATCTTTCGCGTCACCCGCCCGCGCGACAAGACACTGGTCGCCATGGCCAAGTCCGGTTTCGTCTTCTACAACTACAAGACCAGCCAGGTTGTCGCCATGCCCGACGACTTCCGCGCCAAGTTCGACCGCGTGAACTGGCTCTGACCAGGCGTTCTCGCCCCCTCCCCCGTCCTGTGCGCCGCCGTCCCCGGTGGCGCCCCCTCGCGTTCAAAAAATCTGGAACTTTTTGAACGCGGCGGTGGAATATGGTTAAAGATGACAACCATGACCACCGCCAACACTCATTCGGACAGCGACCTGCTGCGCCAGGCCAGGAACGGCACCGCCGAGGCCTTCGCCGCCCTGTACCGGCGCCACCAGGGGCCGCTGTACCGCTACGCCCTGTTGCGCTGCGGCTCGCCGGATACGGCCGCCGACATCGTGCAGGAGGCTTTCATGGGATTGTTGACGGGGCGGCTCCAGTTCGACCCGCTGCGCGGCCAGTTGCAGCACTTCCTGTTCGGGGTGGCGCGGACGCTGGCCCTGAAGCAGGACTCGGGGCGCTCACGCCTGCTGTCGCTGGTGGCGCAAGAGGACGAGGACGGCGAGGACGGGTTCGAGATGGCCAGCGAGGACGCCGAGCCGCTCGAGCGCCTGCTGGAGAACGAGGCGGCCGAGGAGGTGCGGCGCGCGCTGGCCCAGCTGGCCCCGCACTACCGCGACGTGGTGATCTTGTATGAATTGCACGACCTGTCTTACGTGGAAATTGCCAACGTCTGCCAGGTCGACATCGGCACCGTGCGCTCGCGCCTGTCGCGTGGCCGCGCCGCGCTGGCAAAACGCCTGACCGCGCTGCGGCCGGCCGCCAACGCCGCCTGAGGGCGGCCGTGGAGAAAGACAATGACTGACGAGGATATGAACAATTCGATCCTGGCTTCACCGTTCGCCGCCCTGCGCGCCGAACTGGCCGGCCACGACACCCCGCCCGGGGTGGAACAGGAACTGATGCGGGCCTTTGCGCACAGCTTCCCGCCGCGCCGCCGCTGGTACCAGCGCCTCTCCGAGCCGCGCTTTAGCATCGGCGGCAGCCTGGCCAGCGTGGCGCTGGTGGTGCTGGTGTTCGCCCTGTCGCCGGGCCGCGTGCCGGTGGATGCGTCGCCGGCCCTGCCGCCGGCCGCCGCCACGATGGCCCAGGCCAGCCGCGACGACCGTGCCTTCATTGCGCTGGAGTCGCTGGAGCGGATCCAGCGCGAACCGGCGCCGCGCCTGGTGCAGACGCAGGTGCCGCGCACCACGCTGGCCCCGCTCGGCGTGACGATCACCCCGGAAAACGCCGGCGACTCGGTCAAGGCCGAAATGCTGGTGAGCGCGGACGGCGAGCCACTCGCCCTGCGCCTGACTTCACTTGACGACGAAACACGAGGAGCCCCATGAACACAAACAAACTGATCCTGGCCGCCAGCCTGGCCGGGCTGTGCCTGCCCGCCCTGTCGGCCGAGCTGGAAGTCGCCGACCAGGCGGCCCCGGCGGCCAGGCCGGCGCCGGCCCGCACCGAGCGGATGCAGGTCGAGGTCATGCGCGAAGCCCCGCGCCGGACCGTCAAGAACGCGCCCTACAGCGCCGAGATGGTCACCGAGCGCGTCCAGGTGCTGGCCGACGGCAACCAGATCACGCACAAGAGCGTCACCATGAGCTACCGTGACAGCGCCGGCCGGGCCCGTTACGAGACCCGCGACGCCAAGGGCGAGCTGGCCAGCATCTCGATCCACGACCCGGCCGAGGGCGTGACCTGGGCGCTGAACCCGCGTGACAAGACCGCCACCAAGTTCAAGACCTCCGGCATGGGTCCGGGCGCGCTCGCCGCCCGCATTGCGGCCGAGGCGGCCCGCAGCGCGGCCCAGGCCAACCGTGCTTCTGCCGAAGCCAACCGTGCAGCTGCCGAGGCAGCGCGCGCCGGGGCCGAGGCCGGGCGCGCCGCGGCGGAAGCGGCGCGCGTCCATGTGGAAGAGCTGCGCAAGGAAGGCGTGCTTCCCGAAGGCCAGGCCGGCGGCCATGCGGTCACGGTGCGGCGCTTCGAGGTGCCCGGCCGCGAGGGCAAGGCGGCCGGCGCCAGCCCGGTCCACATCCAGGTCACGCCCGCCCTGGTGGAAGCGTTCTCGGACCGCAGCTGGTCGGCCAACGCCAGCAACAAGGACCTGGGCACGCGCGACTTCGACGGCGTCAAGGCGCAGGGCAAGCTGCGCAGCTACGAGATCCCGGCCGGCGCGATCGGCAACAGCAAGCCGATCGTCGTCTCGGACGAGACCTGGTACGCGCCGGACCTGCAGGTGACGGTGTCGACCCGCCACAGCGATCCGCGTTCGGGCGAGGTGCTGTTCCACCTCGACAAAATCAAGCGTGAGGAGCCGGCCGCCGCCCTGTTCAGCGTGCCGTCCGACTACACCGTCAAGGATCTCAGCCAGCCGGGCAAACCGGGCGCGCAGCCGAAGGCGCCGTAGGCGATACCAGTGAACCCTAAGGGAGCGTGCGGGCCTGTCCCGCTTTTGACAGCCCGGCACCTGGTGCCGGGCTCTTTTTCTTCCCGGCAGACCAGGTAGGGTGGGCAGCTCGTCTGCCCACGCGTCCAACGAAGGCATGCGTTACCACGGCGCTAACCTGGCTTGAACGCGTGGGCGGGAAACCCGCCCACCCTACGCCCACACAACGCCGCGGCGCCAGCGCCGGTCAGCGCCTGGGCAGGAAGGTCTTGTTGAACCAGTCGTCGATCATCTGCTTTTCAAAGCGCAGCGTATCGCCGTCCGAGAAGCGGTTGTTGCGTTGCATGTACATCATGTCGGACAGCTCGGCGTCGCCGCTAGCCAGCACCTGCCCGCCCGCTTCGAGCCGGTAGCGCAGGCGCATGCGCGGCCAGTCGGCGCCGCCCCTGAGCACACGCAAATTTTGGCCGCGCATGTTCGGATAAATGCGGCCGGCCAGGTCGATATCCAGCACTTCGATCGTCAGGTTCTGGTCCGCCGGCAGTTGCTTGCCCAGCTTCTGGAAGTGCTCGGTCAGGTCCTTGAGCACGTTCTCCCGTTCCCACGGCTCGAACGGCATGTCGGCGAACTTGCCCGGTTCGATGTAGTTCACTGTCACCTCGGCGGCCAGCGCGCCGCCGGCAGAAAGCAGGCAGAGGCCCGCGAGAGCAAGCTGTCGCATCAGCGGTTTCATGGTGGAGTCCTTTCTGTTCCTGATCTCATGACAAATATACGCCGCTTTGGCCACCGCCGTCTGCTGCCCCGCCGTCCACTTTTGTATCGAAATGTTAGTCTCCGAACATGATTTTCGGCAGGAGCGCGCCACAATCGGGCCAAGGGAGGTGAGCCGTGCCGGAAGGTCCGTCGCTGGTGATTCTGAAGGAACAGTCGCGCCGCTTCGTCGGCCAGCGCATCGTGCACGCCGAGGGCAACACCTGGGCGATCGACAAGGCACGCCTGGTCGGCCAGCCGATCGTGTCGCTGCGCACCTGGGGCAAGCATTTCCTGATCGAGCTGCCCGAGCTGGTGCTGCGCATCCATTTCCTGCTGTTCGGCAGTTACCGCGTGGACGAACGGCGTGACCGGCCCGCACGGCTGGGCCTGGCAATGGAGGATGGCGGCGAGCTCAACTTCTACGCCTGCTCGGTGAAGGTGCTGGAGGGCGAGCTCGACCATCTGTACGACTGGAGCGCGGACGTGATGTCCGACCAGTGGGACCCGGCGCGCGCCCGCAAGAAGCTGCGCGCGGCGCCCGGCATGCTGGCCTGCGACGCCCTGCTCGACCAGGACATCTTTTCCGGGGTGGGCAACATCATCAAGAACGAGGTGCTGTTCCGCATCCGCGTCCACCCGCTCTCGACCGTGGGCGCCCTGCCCGCGCCCAAGCTGCGCGCGCTGGTCGAGCAGGCCCGCACCTACAGCTTCGAGTTCCTCGAGTGGAAGAAACAATTCGTTCTCAAGCAACACTGGCTGGCGCACACCAAATCGATCTGCCCGCGCTGCCACATCCCCTTCCACAAGGCCAACCTCGGCCACAGCCGGCGGCGCAGCTTCTATTGCGAACGCTGCCAGAAGCGCTATAACCCGCCCCGGGTGGACTGAGAATTACAAAAAGATATTGAACAAACGCGACCGAGGCGCGGTGGCGGCATGGCGTGACGCGATTCTGCAAAAATGCAACAGTGTTTCCTGTTGTTAATGATATCTGGTCATACTACAATCAAATTGTTACGCGGCACTCATGCGGGCTGCATTACGCGCCGGCCTGCGGGCCCACAATAAAACGGTATCGGAAAGTACTATGGCTTTTTTGTCCGCCGCGCCAAAAGTTGCACCCTGGAAGGTCCTGCTGGTCGATGACGAGCCCGACGTCCATGACATCACCAAGCTGACGCTGTCGCGCTTTCGCCTCGACGGCCGCCCCCTGACCTTCCTGCACGCCTACAGCGGGCCGGAAGCGAAGGAAGTGCTGGCCCGTGAAAAGGACATCGCCCTCGTGTTCCTCGACGTGGTGATGGAGCGCGAGGACAGCGGCCTGGAAATCGCCCGTTGGATGCGCCAGGACCTGGGCAACCAGTTCACCCGCATCGTGCTGCGCACCGGCCAGCCCGGCCAGGCGCCGGAAGAGCGCGTGATCGTTGACTACGACATCAACGACTACAAGGAAAAGACCGAGCTCGACCGCACCAAGCTGTTCACCACCACCTTCGCCGCGCTGCGCGCCTACCGCGACATCATGAAGGTCGAGGAAGCGCGCCGCGCGCAGGCCAACTACCGCGAGGGCCTGGAACGCGTGATCGCGGCCTCGGCCCACATCTTCAAGCAGCGCAACCTGAAAGACTTTGCCAGCGGCCTGCTGCAACAGGTGGTGGCGCTGTTGCGCCTGGAGCAGAGCATGCTGCTGCGCGTGGCCGGCGCCAGCCTGATCACGGGCGAAAGCCGCTACGAGATCCTGGCCCAGATCGGCGACCTCGGCGGCGAGATCATCGGCCCCGAGCTGGTGGCCCAGCTCGACGAGGCGCGCGCCAACCGCATCTCCAAGCTGCATGGCGACACCTATGTCGGCTACTTCCCCAACAGCAGCGGCAAGGCCTCGCTGCTGGTGCTGCGCGGGGTCGAGGAGATTTCCGAAATCGACGCCCAGCTGCTGGAGGTGTTCTGTTCCGGGGTCGCGATCGCCTTCGACAACATCCTGCTGAACCAGGAAATCACCGACACCCAGGCCGAGCTGATCCTGCGCCTGGGCGACGTGGTCGAGTCGCGCTCGAACGAGGCCGGCAACCACGTGCGCCGCATGGCCCAGGTGTGCCAGCTGCTGGCGCGCGAAGCCGGCCTGCCGGAAGATGAAACGGCGGTGCTGATGCACGCGGCGCCGATGCACGACATCGGCAAGATCGCCACGCCCGACTCGGTGCTGCTCAAGCCCGGCAAGCTCACGCCGGAAGAGTGGGAAATCATGAAGCAGCACCCGGCCGTGGGCCTGTCGATCCTGCAGGGCTCGCAACGGCCGATCCTGAAGGCGGCCGCGGTGATCGCCCACCAGCACCACGAGAAGTACGACGGCAGCGGCTATCCGCAGGGGCTGTCGGGCGAGCAGATCCACCCCTACGCGCGCATCGTGGCGGTGGCCGACGTGTTCGACGCCCTCAGCCACAAGCGCTGCTACAAGGACGCCTGGCCGGTGGAGAAAGTGACCGAATACCTGCGCGAAGCAGCTGGCCACCACCTCGACCCGCGCTTCGTCGACCTGTTGATCAAGAATATCGACCACGCGGTTCAGATCAACCGCAACTGGCCGGACTGAGCGGCAGCGCCGCTCAGAACAACATGCTGCGGCTGGTGCTGCCGACCGTGATCACGCACGAGGTCGCGCCGCTCGCCATCAGGTGCCGGGTCGAGCAGCTCGCCAGCACCGGCTTGCCGGCGTAGTTGCCGCGAAAGCTGCCTTCGCCCCTGGGCAAGGAAAGGCCATCGTCGATCACCTTCTCGCCATTCACGTACACCTTCAGCTGCGTCAGGTCGACCAGGTCGGCGTTCACGCGCACGCCGTCCATCTGGACCGGTCCATGGTCGAACGCCGGCAGCGCGGTGGAACATCCGGCGCAAAAGACGGCGCAGCCCGCAGCCATGCCAAGTTTCCTGAACATTGTCACTCCGTGTCTGTGTGAGCCGGAGATCATATATGTGCAGGAAATACGATAAGCTATTGAATTGTCACAACAAAGTTATATCTTCGCGCTGCGGTAATTAAGACAAATTCCATGTGGAAACTTACGCGGCGCGCCACTCAGGCCGCTTTCTGCTCGCGCCGGCTGCGCGGGAACTTGAGCTGATAGCGTAGTCCCTTGCCCGGTTCGCTCTCGGCGCGCACGGTGCCGCCCAGCGGCCCGGTGGCCAGGTTGTACAGGATGTGCGCCCCGAGCCCGCTGCCGCCGCTGCCGCGCTTGGTCGTGAAGAACGGATCGAACAGCTTGGCCAGCGTATCCTGGTCCATGCCCGCGCCGTCGTCGGCATAGTCGAGCGTGACGGTCTCGCCGTCGCGTCGTGCGCGAATGCTGATCGTGCCGGCCTGGTCGCGCTCGTAGCCGTGCACCAGCGAGTTGACCAGCATGTTGGTCACGATCTGCGACACCGCGCCCGGGAAGCTGTCGAGCACCAGGTCGGGCGGGCACTGCACGTCCACCTTGACCGGGCGCCCCTTCAGCTTCGGCTGCAGCGACAGCAGCACTTCGTGCAGGTAGGCGCCCAGGTTGAAGCTGCGCAGGTCGTCCGACGACTGGTCCACCGCCACCTGCTTGAAGCTGCGCACCAGCGCCGCCGCGCGCTGGGTGTTGGTGGTCATGATGCGCAGCGACTGGTCCACCACGTCGAAGAACGCCTGCAGGCTTTCCTCGGTCATCTCGCCCGCTTCCAGCTCCTCGCGCGTGAGCTTGAGCTCTTGCACCAGGTGACTGGTCGCGGTCACGCAGATGCCCAGTGGCGTGTTGATCTCGTGCGCCACGCCGGCCACCAGGCGCCCGAGCGAGGCCAGCTTCTCCTGCCGCACCAGCTCGGATTGCGCCTGCTGCAGCTGGTTCAGCGCCTGGTTCAGCGCCGCGTTCTGGTGTTCCAGCCGGTCGTTCGCGCGCCGGATCCGGTGGTCCGCCTCCATGCGCGCGATCGCCACCGCGGCGTGGCTGGCCATGAACGCCAGCAGGTCGAGCTCGGCCTTGCTGTACACGATGGCCGGGTCATAGCTCTGCACGATGATCACGCCGTAGGGCTCGTCGTTGAACAGCATCGGCGCGCCCATCCAGCTGGCGATGTCCTGGCTGCCGAGCGGTTCGGTGACCTGGCCGCTGGCCAGCAGCCGCGCAAAGCTGCCCGCGTCGTGCAGCTGCGCGTGCTTGGACGCCAGCACGTACGAGCTCATTCCCACGCCGTAGCGAAAGCGCTTGACCGGCGCCACGGCATCCTTCTGGTCCACGAAGTACGGGACACTCATTTCCTGGGTGTCGGGATGGTACAGCGCGATCAGGAAGTTATCGGCGGCGATCAATTCGCTGATGATGCGGTGCAGGCTGCCCGGCAGGTCTTCGGGTTCGACCGCGCGCGCGGACAGGTTCGCGATCTGGAACAGCGCGTGCTGCAGCTGCTCGGCGCGGCGCCGCTCGGCCACCTCGATCGCCAGCGCCGCGGTGCGCTCCTGCACCGCGCGCTCGAGCCGGTCCATGCTCTGCAGGCCCTGCAGCGCGATCGACACGTGGTTGGCGATCAGCGCGAACAGCGCCTGGTCTTCATCGCTGTAGCGGTGCGCCGGCGTGTAGCTCTGGATGACGATCGCGCCCAGCGCCTGGTGCTGCTGGTCCAGCAGCGGGCAGCCGATCCAGTGCTCGGCCGCGCTGCCGGCGCCCCACTGGCCGCGCTCGTCGAAGTCGTCACGCGTGATCACCAGCGTGCGCTTGTTCAGGATCACCCACGCCGTCGGCGACTGCTCGGGCGAGGCCAGGCGCACGCGCTCGCCGGGGTCGGGCGAGGCGTCCTGCTCGTCCACGAAGTACACGAAGCGCACCGTGCCATCCTCGCGGTCCGACAGCGCCACATAGAAGTTGGCGGCAAACATGATGCGGCCAAGTTCGCGGTGCACCAGGCGGATGAATTCGGTGATGTCATTGCAGCTGGTGGTCATCTGCCCGATTTCGAGCAACATCGACTGGACCGCTTCAAGGCGGCGGAGGCGGCTTTCCATGATTTCCCTTGCATAGATAATGCACTAGGGAAATAGTACCAGCTTGCCCGCGGCGGCGGGCGATTTCAGGGGGCGCGCGGCGGCCTGCGGGCGCGCAGGCCCGGCGGGCGCGGCGGCGCCACCGGCGGGCGCAGCGGGCGCGGATCGATGGCCGGGCTGGGCGCCTGGCGCGGGAAGGGGTTGATGATGATCGGCGGGATCGTCGGCGGGGCCGACGGCGGCCCTTTCGGCCCGCTGTTGAACAACACCGGAGCAGCACGGGCCCGGCGCGCGTTCATCTTGTGCTCGTTATTGTGCATGGCATCCCCCGGACGGCAGCGCGGACTGTCAGTATAGGCAAGGACAGCCGCATTTCAAGGCCAGGCCGGGCGGCCCGCAAACACGTTCGTCGGCGCTTGCGCACGCCTGGTCCGCAAAAGCTGCAGCCTGTCGCATTCCGATGGCCGCACGCCCCGCGCGCGCCTACAGTACAACCATACCGAACAACCACACAACGAGGTAAGCCATGAAAAAGTACGCTCCCTGGATCATCCTGCTGCTGGTCGCCGCCGCGTCCTGGGCCCTGTTCGCGCATGCCGACATCTGGACTGTCGACATCGACGGCGAACGCATCGACGGTCCGCTGGGCGCGCTGCTTGGCCTGGCGTTCGCCGGCGGCGGCACCCTGATCGCGGGATTCGTGATGCTGGTGGTGGGCGCCGTGCTGGCGGTCGTGTTCGCCGGCGTGGGCGTGATCCTGCTTGGCGTGCTGGGCATGGGCGCGCTGGCGCTGGCCGCCATGATCTCGCCGCTGCTGCTGCCCCTGCTGCTGCCGCTGGCGATCATCTGGTTCTTCACCAAGCGCGCGAAGAAGCAGCGCATGCTGGCCGAACAAGCTGTCTGATACGTAGGGTGGGCAGGTCCTCCTGCCCACGCGTTCAACTACCGCTTGCGCCGCCTGGACGCGTGGGCAGGGAGAGGCTGGGCAGTGCCCAGCCGAGCGCCCACCCTACCACCCCCCCCTCAGATCCCTTCCACCAGCCGCATCGCGAACACGATCGGCAACCCGGCCCCGATCACCCGCCGCGCCGCCGCGCCGTGGTCGTAGGGCACCCTGAAGTAGCACAGCTCCCGCGTCGCATCGTCGTACAGCGCATAGCAGGCCGCGTTGTTGGCGTCGCGCGGCTGGCCGACGGCGCCGGGAATGGCCAGGTACTGGTGCTGCGGCTGCAGCACCAGGCGCGAGTTGGGCGACGGCTGGTGCTTGCCGACCCGCCCGTCATCGGCGCGCCGGAACAGCGCTGGCGCGTGCACGTGGCCCGAGAACACCAGCTTGCTGGCGGTCGCGCGCAGCGAACGCTCGGCCTGCTCGACGCCGGTCACGTATTCCCACTTGATCGGATCGTAGGCGCTGGCATGCACGAACAGCATGTTGCCGAGCTGGCGCGTGAGCGGCAGCTCGGCCAGGAAGTCGAGCTGCGCCGGCGCGAGCTGGCCGCGCGTCCATTCGATCACTTCGCGCGCCTCGGCGTGCATCTGCGGCCTGGCCGGGCGCGTCACCGAATAGTCATGGTTGCCCTGCACCGCGATCGCGCCGCGCGCCACGTAGTCCATCACGGTCTGCACCACCCACGCCGGGTCGGCGCCATAGCCCACGAAGTCGCCCATGAACGCATACTGGTCCGCCTTCTGCTGCGCCGCATGCGCCAGGCACGCAGCCAGCGCCTCGCGGTTCGCGTGCAGGTCGGTCAGCAGGGCCAGGCGCATCGCAAGGTGCCCGGATCAGGCGCCGCGGCTGGCGGCGAACTGAGCGTAGCCGCGCGCGCGCAGCTCGCAGGCCGGGCATTTGCCGCAGCCGTAGCCCCACTCGTGCCGCTCGCCGCGCTCGCCCAGGTAGCAGGTGTGGGTCTCGAAGCGGATCAGGTCCACCAGCGGCTGGCCGCCGGCCTCGAAGGCCAGTTCCCAGGTCTGCTTCTTGTCGATCCACATGAGCGGCGTTTCGATGCGCTGGCGCGTGGCCATGCCCAGGTTGAGCGCAACCTGCAGCGCCTTCATGGTGTCGTCGCGGCAGTCGGGGTAGCCGGAAAAATCGGTCTCGCACATGCCGCCCACCAGCACCGTCAGGCCGCGGCGGTAGGCCACGGTGGCGGCCACGGTCATGAACAGCAGGTTGCGCCCCGGGACGAAGGTGTTGGGCAAGCCGTTTTCCTGCATCGCGATTTCGACATTGCTGGTGAGGGCGGTGTCGGAGATCTTCGAGATCAGCGACAGGTCGATCATGTGGTCTTCACCCAGGCGCTCGTTCCATACGGGCGACAGCGCGCGCACTTGTTCCAGCACGGTGGGCCGTACCGACAATTCGATCGCGTGGCGCTGGCCGTAATCGAAGCCGATGGTCTCCACGCGCGCAAAACGCTGCAGGGCCCAGGCCAGGCAGGTGGTGGAGTCTTGGCCTCCGCTGAACAGGACCAGCGCAGTGTCGGTAGGATGCATGCTGAATAATTTCTGAAGATAAACGTTCGCCAGTCTGTTTGCCGATCCGTTAAGATGTTCTCTGCAATAAGTGCGATTGGAGCGACATGTTCTTTGCGGGCCTTGATCACCTGACGACGGCGCGGCGGCGACCTCGAATTTTGGCACAAATCGTGTCGGCCGTGTACGCCCTGCTGCTGGTCCAGGTGGCCCTGGCCCAGGATACCCCCACCGTGGGGGGCATCAACTACACGGTGCAGGTGGACGCGCCAGGCGCACTCGACGAACTGCTCACCAATAACCTGGACCTGATGCGCTGGCGCGGCAACCCGCGCGTGGACCTGCCGCTCCTGCAAAGGCTGGTGCGAGAGGCGCCGGCGCAGGCGCGCACGCTGGTCGAAACCGAGGGTTACTACACGCCGAAGATCGAGGCCCGGCTCGACACCAGCGGCGCCGAACCGGTCGCGCGCATCAGCGTCGATCCGGGGCCGCCGGTCACGGTCGGCCAAGTGGAGATCGAACTGCGCGGCTTTGGCACCACCGGCAGCGGATTGCCCTTCGACGAGAAGGCGCTGCGCAGCGACTGGACGCTGCCGGCGGGGCGCCAGTTCCGCCAGGCCGACTGGGAGAGCGCCAAGCGCGACTTCCTGCGCCAGGTCACGCGCAACCGCTTCGCGCGCGCGCAGCTGGCCGAATCGCGCGCCACGGTCGATCCCGCCGCGCACAAGGCGCTGCTTCAGATCGTGGTGGACAGCGGCCCGGACGTGCATTTCGGCGCGCTGCACGTGGTCGGCCTGTACCGCTATCCGCAGACGGTGGTCACGAATCTGAACCGGATCAGTCCGGGCGATCCGTACAGCGAGGCGGCGATGCAGGCCTTCCAGACCCGCCTGCAGGACACCGGCTACTTCAGCAGCGTGCAGGTGAGCCTGGACACGACCGGGCAGGAGGAAGCGGCAGCCACGCCGGACAACGTGCCGCTGGTGCTGCCGGTGCTGGTGCAGGTGACCGAAAACAAGCAGCGCAGCGTGGAGGCCGGCGCCGGCCTGTCGACCAACACCGGCGGGCGCCTGCAGCTGAACTACAACGACCTGAACGTGCATGGCACGCGCCTGAAGAGCCGCCTGATCGTCGAGCAGAAGCGCCAGACCGGGCGCGCCGACTTCTACTGGCCAACCACCCCGAGCGGCTTTGACGACAGCATCGGCGGCGGCGTCGAACGCACCGACGTGCAGGGCGAGATCACCAACGTGTCCAGCATCTCGGGACGGCGCGCCTGGGGCTCGCCGCGGCTCGAGCAAAGCGTGACGCTCGAAGCGCTGACCGAGCTGCGCACCATCGACAGCCAGCCATCCACGCGCAGCAAGAGCCTGCCGCTCACGTATGCCATCACCAAGCGCGAGCTCGACAACCTGATCACGCCCACGCACGGCTACGTGCTGACCGGTCAGTTCGGCGGCGCCCTGCTGCCGGTGATGACCGACCGCCAGTTCATCCGCGCCTGGGGCCGCGCTTTCCTGCTCAAGCCCTTGTCCACCAGGGTCTCGCTGGTGCTGCGCGCCGAGGCCGGCGCGGTCGGCTCCAGGGCCAAGACCGGCGTGCCGAGCACCTTCCTGTTCCGTGCCGGCGGCGACCAGTCGGTGCGCGGCTACGCCTACCAGGAACTGGGCGTGAAGGAGGACGGCGCGACCGTCGGCGCTCGCTACCTGGCCACCGGCAGCGCCGAGCTGCAGTACTGGTTCAAGCCGCCGTGGGGCGCGGCGGTCTTCTACGACGCCGGCAACGCGGCCGACCGCATTGCCGACCTGCGGCCCAAGTCCGGCTACGGCGTGGGCGCGCGCTGGCGCAGCCCGGCCGGGCCGATCAACGTCGATATCGCATACGGCCAGGCCGCGCGCCAGGTGCGCCTGCACTTCTCGCTGGGGTTCACCTTCTGATGGATACGCCAACGCCCGCCCCCGCCACCCCATCGCCAGTGCCGCGGCGCTGGCCGCGCCGCGTGGCAACGGGCGTGGCCATCGTGGCCGTGCTGGCCGCCGCCGGCGCCTGGTACCTGGGCCGGCCGGCGACGCTGCAGTCGCTGGCGCAAAAAGTCGCCAACGCCACCGGCGGCAAGCTCACCTTGTCGGGCATCTCTGGCTCGCTGTACGGGCCAATGCACATCGCGCGCATCGCGTACCGCACGCCGGACCAGCTGCTCACCATCGACAACGTGGACATCGTGTGGTCGCCCTCCGGCCTCATTGGCGGCAGCCTTGCGATCGACAAGCTGTATGCCGGCGCGCTGCGTTCCGAAACGCTGCGCGAAACGCCGCCCCAGCCGATGCCCGCCACGCTGGCGCCGCCGTTCGGGCTGGACGTGCGCGACGCGCGGCTGGCAAAAGCGGTCTTCGTCAGCAAGGGCGCCGCCACCGAAATCGACAACGTGCGCCTGAGCGTCTCGGGCGGTGCAAGCGGCTGGCACTTGCGCAGCGCGACCGCGTCGACGCCATGGGGTGCGCTTGCGGCGAGCGGCACCATCGACGGCACCAAGCCCTACAAGCTCGATGCCAATGCCAGCCTGGCGCAGGATGCCACCAGCACACCGCATCCCGCACGCCTGGCCCTGCACGCAGGCGGCAACCTGGCCACCACCATCATCGATGCGCAGGGCCAGGCCGGCCGCGCGACCGGCACCGGTCACGTCGAGCTGGCGCCGTACGAAGCGATTCCACTGCATGCATTCACCATCAACGGCCGCAATGTCGATCCCGGCTTTTTCAGCCCCGGCCTGCCGACAGCGGACCTGACCTTCTCGGTGGCCGCGCGCATCAAGGCCGGCAATGCCGTCAGCGGCAACCTGGACATCACCAACGACGGGCCGGCCGGCACCATCGACCAGCAGCGGCTGCCGCTGCGCGCGCTACGGGCGCGGCTGGGCGGCGACCTGACCGCGCTGTCGGTCTCCGGCGTGCTGATCGATCTGGGAGCCGCCGGACAATTCACCGGCAACGGCAGCGTGCACCGGGCAACTGGCGAAGCGGGGCTGGGGCAGGCCGACTTCGTACTGCGCACCGAGCACCTGGACCTGCACGAAATTCACAGCCTCATCCGCAAGACCGCCATCGCGGGCAACCTTGAACTGGCGGGCGCGGAGAAGACGCAGACGCTGCGCGGCAAGTTCGCGGAAAAGAACCTGCGGCTGGACCTGAACGCGGCGCTGTCCGGCACCGCGCTCGAGCTGAAACAGGCGCGCCTTGGCGTGGGCAGCGGCGTCATCGACCTTGCCGGCAGGGCCAGCCTGGCCGGCGACAAGGCGTTCAGCGTCAAGGGCAATGTCGCCCACTTCAACCCGGCGGCGCTGGGCGAGCTGCCGCAGGCCGACCTGAACGCGGCCTTGCAGGCGCGCGGCAAGCTGGCCCCGGCGTGGGCCACGACGGTGGACTTTACGGTGACGCCCAGCCGGCTGTTCGGGCAGCCGCTGTCCGGCAAGGGCAAACTGGACGCCGACGCGCAGCACGTGAGCAGCGTGGACGCATCGCTCGCGCTCGGCCAGAACGCGGCGCAGCTGAGCGGCAGCTTCGGTGCGCCCGGCGAGCATTTGCGCTGGCGCGTCGAGGGCCGCCAGCTCGACGTGCTGCGCGCCGGCCTGTACGGCAGCGTGGTCGCCAGCGGCGAGCTGACCGGCACCATGGCCGCGCCGCACACGAGTTTCGAGGTCAATGCCAATGGCCTGGGCTGGGCGGCCGACCGCGGCAAGGCCGGGGGCGGCATCGTGCAGGCGCGCGGCGAGGCGTCGCTGGCCAGCGAGGGCGGCAAGCGCGTCGCCGCGGTGAAGGCCAGCGGCTCGGCGCAGCGCTTCAACCCGGCCGCATTCGGCTCGCCGCTTGCCGGCAGCATCGACGCCACTTTCGACGGCAACGCGCGCTTTGGCGCGGCGTGGCGCGGCGCGCTGGACCTGGCCGTGCAACCGCAATCGACCCTGTCCGGCTCGCCCCTGTCGGGCCGCGCGCGCTTTGACGCCGACCGCGCGCGCATCTCGAACACCGACGTCGAGCTGCACCTCGGACCGAACCTGGTGAGCGCGCGCGGCGCTTTCGGCACCGCGCGCGACACGCTCGACTGGCGCATCGACGCACCGCGCCTGGCCGCTCTGGGGCCGGGTTACGCAGGCGCGCTGCGCGGGGCCGGCACGCTCTCGGGAACCATCGACGCGCCTGCGCTCACCACCACGCTCGACGGCCAGGGCCTGGCCTTCCTGGGCCGCTACGCCGTGCGCACGCTGCATGCCACGGCCAGCCTTGGTACCGGCCGCGGCCCCATGGACCCGGTGGCGGCCGACGTGCAATTGACCGACCTGGCCGCCGGCACCGCCCGCGTGGCCGCGCTGCGCCTGCAATCGAGCGGCACGCGCGCAGCGCACACCCTTGGCCTGGCCGCGCGCGGCGACGGCTTCGACGCCGCGCTCGACCTGCGCGGAGGCTGGACCGGCAACGCCTGGAACGGCACGGTCGGCGTGCTGCGCAACCGCGGCCGCTACGCCTTTGAACTGCAGGCGCCGGTGCCGCTGCGGATCGCCACGCTGCCTGGCGCGGGCCTGGCCGGGCTCGCGCATCCGGACCAGCTTGCATTCAACGGGGCGGTGATCCGCCTGCCGGCCGGCACCGTGACGGTGGAGTCGCTGGTCAAGCTCGGGCCGCGCTGGAACAGCCGCGGCAGCGCCACCGGCATTCCGCTCAACTACCTGACCCAGGTATCGCCCGACCTGGCCGACACCGTCAGCGGCGACCTGACGCTGGGCGCGCAGTGGTCGCTCGACCTGCGCACGGCGGCGGCAACCGGCGGCGCGCCAGCGCTGGACGGCATGGCGCACCTGTTCCGCGAACGCGGCGACCTGACCGTGGGAACCGAGATCCCGGTCACGCTCGGCCTGCGCCAGCTCGACGCGCGCGCCGACGTCGCGGCCGGAACGCTGCGCGCGCAGCTGGACATGGAAGGCGTGAAGCCGGGACGCACGCACCTGGAAGCGACCGCCCAGCTGGTGCAGGGGCTGCTGAGCGACGCCAGCCCGTTGCGCCTGGCGGCCAACGCCGACATCCCGTCGATCGCCTGGCTCGCCCCGCTCGCCGGCCAGCCGGGCCTGGATCTGGACGGCACGCTCAAACTGGCGCTGGCCGGCACCGGCACCATCGGCGCGCCGGGGCTGGACGGCACCGTCAGCGGCGACAACCTCGCGGTGCGCTGGACCGAACAGGGGCTGAACCTGCGCGGCGGGCAGTTGCGCGCACAGGTCGCCGGCGACGAGCTGCGCCTGCAGCGGCTCTCGTTCAACGGGCCGCACGGCACCGCCACCGCCGAAGGCACGATGCGGCTGGCCGGCAGCGCGTCCAATGTCCAGCTCAAACTGGTGGCCGACAAGCTGGAGGCGCTGTCGCGGCCGGACCGCACGGTGGTCGTGAGCGGCCAGGCCACGCTGGTGCGCGACGCCAGCCGGTTTGCGCTGGAGGGGAGCTTTCGCGCCGACCGCGCCCTGATCGAACTGGCGCCGCAGGGCCGCCCGACCATGTCGGACGATGTGGTGGTGCTGGGCCGAACCGCGCCGCAGCAGCAGGCCAGGCCGGAAGCGGCCCAGCCGCTGGTGGTGGACCTCACCGCCGAGCTGGGCGACGACTTCCGCCTGCGCGGCAAGGGCATCGACGCCACGCTCGGCGGCAGCCTGCACCTGCGTCGCACGGGCAGCCGGGCGCCGCGCGTGAACGGCACCATCCGCGTGGCCAGCGGCACCTACTCGGCCTACGGACAGAAGCTGACGATCGACCGCGGCCTGCTCACCTTCAGCGGCCCGTACGACAATCCCTCGCTCGACATCCTCGCCGTGCGCAAGACGCCTGGCGGTGGCCAGCCCAGCGAAACGAACGTCGAGGCCGGCGTGGAAGTACGCGGCACGGCGCAGGCGCCAGTCGCCAAGCTGGTGTCCACGCCGACGGTGTCCGACAGCGAAAAGCTGTCCTGGCTGGTGCTGGGGCACGGCATGCAGGGCACGACCGGCACCGAGGCCGACGTGCTGGGCGCGGCGGCCAGCGCCCTGCTCTCCGGGTCCGGCGGCGGCTTCCCGTCCAAGGTGGCCGGCTCGCTCGGGCTGGACGAGATCGGGGTGTCGGGGGCGTCGGCCAAGGGGCTGGAGAGCACCGTGGTCACGGTCGGCAAGCGGCTTTCGTCGCGCACCTACCTGAGCTTCGAGCAGGGCGCGAGCACGGCGTCAAGCGTGGTGCGGCTGCGCTACAAGCTCAACCCGCGCATCACCCTGCAGCTGCAGACCGGCACGAATACGGCACTGGACGTGCTGTATTCGTGGGCCTTCGACTAGACGCGCACGCTCGGGTTGTGGTCGGGCGGGATGTCCTCGTCGTCCTCTTGCGGCATGCGCACCGGGTTGTGGTGCGGGTGCGGGTTGTCGAAGGTATCCGGGCTGGGCTCTTCAATTGGCTCAGGGTCCGGCGCGCGATGCGCCAGGGCAGGCGTTGGCTTCATGGCCTCGTTCTCCTTTCAAGAAATGCACCGCCAACCTTATCATGAGCTGGACCGGTTCGCCGCCCGGCTGCATTACAATGCCGGATTCGACATAAGGAATCCGACATGGCCATCCCCGCACCGATCATCGCCGTCGCCCTTGCACCGCTGGTGGCGTGGCGCCTGTACAGCCGCATCAAGCGCCTGACCACCCGCCAGCTTTCGCGCACCTGGCGCCACCGCACCACGCTGGTGTTCTTCCCGCTGCTGCTGGTGCTGGTCAGCCTGGCCGGCATCGGCAACCCGCTGATCCTGCTTGGCCTGGCGGGCGGCCTGGTCGCCGGTTCAGTGCTGGGCGCGGTAGCGTTGAAAAAGACGCAGTTCGAGCAGGTCGGCGAGCAGTTCTACTTCACGCCGCACGCGCACATCGGCCTGGTGGTGGCGCTGCTGTTCATCGGCCGCATGGGCTGGCGCGCCTGGGAGTTCTACGTCAACGGCGGCATGCACCAGAACGACTTCATGAAAAGCCCGTTGACGGTGACGATCTTCGGCATCCTGTCCGGCTACTACATGACCTACGCGATCGGCCTGCTGCGCTGGCGTAAGCTCACCGCCCCCGCCAAGGACTGAAACCACGATGGACCTGACTACCCTTGCCCTGATCATCCTGGTGCCGGTGCTGGTGTGGCGCGTGTATTCGCGCGTGGCCTCGCGCATGGCGCGCCAGCGCTCGATCGTCTCGCGCCACTACACTGGGCTGCTGACGTTTTTCGCCATGGTGGCGGTGCCGGCCACCGAGCTGTCCGACCCGCTCACGCTGGCCGCGCTCGGCGGTGGCCTGCTGGCGGGCCTGGCGCTGGGTGTGTACGGGCTGCGCATCACGCGCTTCGAACAGACCGAGGAAGGCTGCTTCTTCACGCCCAACGCGCGCCTTGGCATCCTGGTCGCGATGGCGCTGGTGGCGCGCGTGCTGTACCTGGGCGCGCTCATCTACGCGAACAAAGGCAGCAACCTGCCAACGCCCAAACTCACCGACAGCCCGCTGACCATGCTGACGGTGGGGCTGACCGCCGGGTACTTCTGGATGTACTCGGCTGGCCTGCTGCGATGGCGGATGAAGATCCGCAAACAGATCGGCACGTTCTGAGCCAAGGGGACCTTCGAGGTCCCTTTTTATTTTTCTGTATTAACCGCTTGACCTTCCCATGATGTCAAGCTTTAACCTGCGCGCCTCTCTTCTTTTTGACTTACTTTTACAGGAGGCTCGCAACATGTTCCAACGATTTCTCGTCCTGGCCGCGCTCGCGGTCGCTACCCTGCTCACCGGCTGCATGTCCGTGCCCGAGGGGCTGGACCTGTCCCTTGCCAAGCCCACCGACGGGCACAAATACGTGGTCAAACTCCAGCCGCTGGGCGATCCGGACAAGATCGGCCAGATGCAGTCGTGGGAGGCCAGTGTGGCCACCGCCGACGGCAAGCCGGTATCGGGTGCACGCATCGAAGTGGGCGGCGGCATGCCGCAACACGGCCACGGCCTGCCGACCCGCCCCGCGGTGACGCGCGAACTGGAAGGCGGCCGCTACGTCATCGGCGGCGTGAAGTTCAGCATGAGCGGCTGGTGGGAACTGAAGCTGAAAATCGACTCGAGCACCAACGGCCCGGATGCCGCGACCTTCAACGTCGTCGTCGGCCGCGGCACGCCGCGCCAGACCGCGCTTCTCGCACCAGCGGGGAAAGCATGAGTCGTCCCGCACTCGTGGTCGGCTGGATGGCCGCGCTTGGCATCGCCGCCACGGCGGCCGCGTGGTCGATCGCGGCGACCCTGGCCGATACCGACCACTGGACGCCGGAACAACTGGTGGTGCTGTCGTCGATGCATATCAACCAGCTGCCGCCTGCGCAGAATGACCCGTCCAATGCGGTCGACGGCAAACCGGAAGCCATCGCACTCGGCAAGCAGCTGTTCTTCGACAAGCGCTTGAGCAGCAACGGCGCCGTCTCGTGCGCAAGCTGCCACGACCCGGCCAAGGGCTACCAGGACGGCTTGCCGCGCGGGCGCGGGACGGGGCTGGGCAATCGCCGCACGATGCCGGTGGCCGGCGCAGGCTACAGCCCGTGGCTGTTCTGGGACGGCCGGGCCGACAGCCTGTGGGCCCAGGCGCTTGGGCCGCTCGAAAATCCGGCCGAACACGGCGGCACGCGCACCCGCTACGCGCAGCTGGTGCAGGCCGCGTACCGTGATGAATACGAAAAGGTGTTCGGCGCCATGCCCAGCCTGCCGGTACTGCCAGCCGACGCCAGCCCCAGCGGCACCGCTGCGCAGCGCCAGGCATGGCAGGAGCTCGACCCGGCAAGCCGCGAGGCCATCTCGCGCATCTACGCCAACATGGGCAAGGCCATTGCAGCTTACGAGAAGACCCTGCGCTTTGGCGAATCGCGTTTCGACGCCTACGTGGGCGCGACACTGCGCGGCGATCCTGAGGCGCCACGCCTGCTGACGGAGGCGGAAAAGCGCGGGCTGCGCATCTTCATCGGCGAGGGGCGCTGCGCGACCTGCCACAACGGCCCGCTGCTGACCGACCAGCATTTCCACAATACCGGTGTGCCGCGCCTGGATCCGGCGCACCCTGACCTGGGCCGCTCTGCAGCGACGAGCGTGGTCGCGAACGACGAATTCAACTGCCTGGGCCGGTTCAGCGACGCGCAGAGCAGCCAGTGCGAGGAGCTTGCGTTCATGGTCAAGGACGACCCGCTGCTGGTGGGCGCATTCAAGACGCCGGGCCTGCGCGGCGTGGCGACGCGCGCGCCGTACATGCATGCAGGGCAGCTGGCAACGCTGGAAGACGTGGTCGCGCACTACCGCAAGGCGCCGCGGGCGCAGGTGGGTCAATCCGAGCTGGCAAGGCCCCGCCTGAGCGACGAGGATGCGCGTTATCTGGTCGCCTTCCTGCGCACCCTGGATAGTCCGGTAACCGAGCACTTGGCCCGCTGAGACTCCACGTCGTTCGGGCGCAAGCCGGAACCCATGCTGAGCATGCGACCACGCAACTTGAGCAACTTCGAATATTCGGCATGGGTCCCGGCCTGCGCCGGGACGACAGTTGAGGGAAAC
>NZ_JANUGV010000012.1 GCF_024753215.1 Massilia solisilvae | reverse complement strand
TGGCGGCGCAGTCACCACGGCCGAGGACACCAGTTACGTCTTCCGTGCGTCGGACTTCAACTTCAGCGACTTCAACACCGGCGATGCGATGACCAAGGTCAGCATCTCGGCCGCGCCAGGTGCGGGCAAGCTGCAGGCCTACGTGAGCGGCGCATGGCAGGACGTCGGCGCCAGCGCCAGCGTGACCACGGCGGAGATCAATCTTGGCCACCTGCGCTTTGTGCCGGTGGCGGATGCCAACGGCGATCCGTACACCACTTTTACCTACAAGGTGTATGACAACGCCAGCGCCGCGTCCAGCGATGCAACGATGACCGTCAAAGTCACGCCGGTCAATGACCTGCCGGTCGCTGCCGACGGGACGATCACGACCAACGAAGACACCAGGGCCACCGGCAACCTGCCGGCAGCGACCGATGTCGAGCACGATGCGATCACCTACGCCAAGGGCACCGGCCCGTCGCACGGCACGCTGGTGCTCAACGCCGACGGCAGCTACGAGTACACGCCGGCCGCAAACTACAACGGCCCGGACAGCTTCACCTACACCGTCAGCGACGGCTCGGGCAGCAATACCTACAACGTCAGCATCACCGTCAATCCGGTGAACGACGCGCCGGTAGCCCACGGCGGCGCGAGCGGGACCGGGACTGTCGGCGAACCGCTGACGCCAATGTCGGTACCGGCCTTCACGGACATCGATAGCCCGACCATCACCTACAGCGCGACCATGGCCGACGGCAGCCCGCTGCCGGGATGGCTCAGCTTCGACCCCGCCACGCGAACGTTCTCCGGAACGCCGCCTGCGGACGCCATCGGCGCGCTGCAGTTGAAAGTGCTGGGCAGCGACGGCCAGTTGTCCGCCAGTGCGGCGGTCACGCTGACCGTGCTGAACCCGGCTGCACCGCAGCAAACGGTCAGCATCGCGTCGATGACGAAGGACACCGGCGTATCCGCCAGCGACTTCATCACCGCCGATGGTTCGGCCAACCGGACGGTGAGCGGCACCTTGAGTGCGCCCCTCGGCACGAACCAGGTGGTCCAGGTGTCGTTCGACGGCGGCGCAACCTGGACGAACGCCACGACGGACGGCACCAGCTGGAGCGCGGTCGATGGTAGCGCCCATACGGCCAACTGGAAGATCGTGGCCCGGGTCACCAATACTGCAGCGAATCTGCACGGCGCCGCGGACAATCGCGACGTTGTCCTCGACACGGCCGCCCCCGCGGCGCCGACCGTCAATGACGTCGTCACCGAATCGACCAAGCCAGTGTTGACCGGGTCGGCCGACGTGGGGCAGGGCGAAACCTTGCGCATCACCGTCAATGGCGCAACCTATGACGTGGTGGCGCAAAACGGCAAGTGGGCACTCGACCTGTCCGCCGTGTCGGCTCAGCCGCTCAATGTGGGCCAGTCCTACGACGTTACGGCGACCGTGACCGACCTGGCTGGCAACCATCGCGAAGGCAGCGGCAAGGTCACCGTGAACGAGAAGCCGCAACCAACACAGGCACCGACACAGGCGCCCACGTCGGCGCCGACACAGGCGCCGACACCCGCACCGACCGAAGCGCCGACGCAGGCGCCGACCCCGGCGCCGACCGAAGCGCCGACGCAGGCACCTACCCAGGCACCTACGCAAGCGCCTACCCAGGCACCGACCCCGGCGCCTACCCCGGCCCCGACGGCGCCACCGCCGCCAGTTGTCCAGCCGGTGCCAGCGGCGCCGCAGCCCACTGCCGCGCCTACGCCAGTGGAAGCGCCGCCGGCTGCGCCGGTGGTCGCGACGCCACCGCAGACCACGACCGTTCCGCTGGACCAGCCGGCGCCCGGCAGCGTGGTCGGCGCGGACGCGCAGCACATCACCTCCGGCCAGGGTACCCGCGCGCTCGAGACCAGCAGCGAATTGCAGATCACCCGCAGCGCCGAGCTGAGCGACGTGTACACCCGCTCCGAAGGTTTCCGGACCGTGGTGGCCAAGGCGGACGAACCGGCGCTGGTACTGTTCCAGGGCGTGCCCGACCAGTTCGTGGAAAGCGGGACGCACCTGTCGTTGACGGTGCCGGCCGACGCGTTTGCGCACACTCAGCCCAAGGCCATCGTGCGGCTCGCCGCCCAGATGCAGGACGGCCGCCCGCTGCCAGGCTGGGTGCAATTCAACGGTCAGACCGGCCAGTTCACGGGCGACGCGCCGCCGGGCATGCGCGGCGAGCTGCGTATCAAGATCATTGCGCGCGACATGGACGGGCGCGAGGCAGTGGCGCTGTTCCGCGTGAACGTGGGCCAGGGCCGCGTGGCCGGACAGGTCGAAAACGCCCCGGTGGGCAAGCCCGGTTTGTCGCAACAGCTGCGGGTCGCCGGTTCGCGGCCGGCCGCGACACCGCCGCAATCACGATAGGTCTGGATGGACAGGCAAAATAACGCGGTCGCGAATCCGTTCGCGACACTGGTCGACATGGCGCACCGCGCGCGCCACGTCGAGTCGGCTGTGGAACTCGATTTCCTCGCCGTGAACGGAACGCATGCGCTTGCGCCATACCGGCAGGCCGCGCTGTGGTTCGAGGACCGCCACGTATGCGCGCTGTCGGGCGTGGTGCAGATCGAGGCCAATGCGCCGTACGCGCAGTGGATCGGACGCCTGTGCGGCGAGCTGCGCCAGGCCGGACCGGTTAGCGCATTCGACGTGCCCGAGCCGTTCGCCCAGGAGTGGGGCGAGTGGCTGCCGGCGTACGGCTTGTGGCTGCCGCTGCCGGTGCCCGGCGAGACTGGCGAGGAGCTGCGCGGCGGCTTGCTGCTGGCGCGCGACATCCCGTGGATGGATCACGAGGTGGCGCTCTTGAGCGAATGGGCCGATATCCTGCGCCATGCGATTGCGGCGCGCCGGCGCCCGGTGCGCTGGACACCGACGGCGATCCGCACCCGGATCCGCCAGCGGATTGCTGCCGACAAGGCCGCGGGACTGCCGTGGTGGCGCCGCCGGGCGGTGCAGGCTTCGCTCGCGCTGGTCGCGGTCCTGTGCGTCCCGGTGCGGCTGACCGTGCTGGCGCCGGGCGAGCTGGTGCCCGCCAATCCGGCCGCAATCCGCTCTCCGCTCGAAGGCGTGATCGCGCGCTTTGACGTCAAGCCGAACGACTTCGTGAAAAAGGGCCAGCCGCTGTTCGAGTTCGACGAAGCCGAACTTCAGTCACGCGCGGCCGTTGCGGCGCAGGCGCTCGCCACCGCCGAGGCGGAATACCGGCAGGCGCTGCAGCAGGCGCTCACCGACGGCAAGTCGAAGGCGCAGCTGGCCACCTTGCAGGGCAAGATCGAGGAACGGCGCGCCGAAACCGACTATCTGCAGGGCCAGGCCGCGCGCGCGCGCGTGACCGCGCCGCGCGACGGCATTGCCTTGTTCGACGACCCGAGCGAGTGGGTGGGCCGCCCAGTGATGACGGGCGAACGCATCATGCGCGTCGCCGAACCGCGCGACGTGGAGGTCGAGGCATGGCTCGCGGTGGGCGACGCGATCCCGCTTGAACCTGGCGCGCCGGTGAGCCTGTACCTGGCTTCCGGCCCGCTCGACGCAGTCGATGCGCGCGTGCGCTACGTGGGCTACGAGGCGGTGGCCCGTCCCGACGGCAGCTACGCCTACCGCGTGCGCGCGACGCTCGACGCGCCGAGTGGCCAAAGGGTGGGGCTGAAAGGCACGGCCAAGCTGTCCGGCGGCCGGGTGCCGGTGGCGTACTGGATCTTGCGCCGTCCGCTGGCGACGGTCCGCCAGGCGCTGGGATGGTAACGATGGAACAAGCGTCGCGGCTGCCGCCGCTGCGCGAGGAACTCAGCCTGCATGCCGGGCCCACGCTTGCCAGCGGGGAGCCGAGCCACACGCTCGAGGACCCGGTGCGCAACCAGTTCTTCCGCATCGACTGGGTCACGTTCGAGATCCTCAAGCGCTGGTCGCTCGGCAACCCCGATGACATCCTGCTGTCGCTGCGCGCCGCCACGCCGCTGGACCTTGGCGCGGCCCAGGTCGAATCGGTGCTGCGCTTCCTGGTCGACAACCAGCTGGTGCAGCCGGACCCGCTCGGCTCGGTCAAGCCCATGGCCGCGCGCCACAAGGCCGCGCAGGGCAAGTGGACCACCCAACTGCTGCATCATTACCTGTTCTTCCGCATCCCGCTGGTCAAGCCGGACCGCTGGCTCACCCGCGTGGCGCCGTCGTTTGCGTGGCTGTTCTCGGGCGCCTTCATGCACCTGACGCTGCTCGCATTCCTGATTGGCGGCACGCTCGTGTGGCGGCGGTGGGACGAATTCGCCAGCACCCTTGCCGGTTCGTTCACCACCAGCGGCCTGCTGGCCTATGCGCTGGCGGTCGTGTTCGTGAAGTGCGCGCACGAGATGGGGCACGCGCTGACCGCCAAGCGTTACGGCTGCCGCGTGCCGGCGATGGGCGTCGCCTTCCTGGTGCTGTGGCCCGTGCCGTACACGGATACCAATGACGTGTGGCGCCTGTCGAACAAGCGCCAACGCTTGCGGGTTGCGGCGGCCGGGGTGATGACCGAACTGACGGTCGCGGTGTGGGCCACGCTGGCGTGGGCCGTGCTGCCCGATGGCGTGCTGCGCTCGGTCGCGTTCCCGCTGGCCACCACCACCTGGATCGCCACGCTCGCGATCAACGCCAGCCCGTTCATGCGTTTCGACGGCTATTTCGTCGTCTCGGACTGGCTGGACATGCCGAACCTGCATGGGCGCGCGTTCGCACTCGCGCGCTGGCAGCTGCGCGAGTGGCTGTTCGCGCTGGGCGGGCCGCCGCCCGAATTTTTCCCGAAGCGGCGGCATTGGGGCCTGGTGCTGTTCGCATGGGCGGTCTGGCTGTACCGCCTGGTCCTGTTCCTCGGCATCGCGGTGCTGGTGTATCACTTCTTTATCAAGCTGGTTGGCATTTTCCTTTTTTGCGTCGAGATGAGCTGGTTCGTACTGCGTCCGATCTTTGCCGAACTGCGCGAGTGGTCGGCATTCTGGCCCGCCCTCAAACGCAGCCCGCGCGCGCGCCGCAGCGCCGCGCTGGCCGCCCTGGTTGCGCTGCTGTTCGTGGTGCCGTGGCCCACGCGCGTGCAGTCTGGCGCGGTGCTGCGCCCGGCCGACGTGTACCCGATCCACGCGCCCGAGCATGCCCAGGTGGTCGTGCTGCCGTTCCACGAAGGCGCCCGGATCAAGGCCGGGCAGGTGATGGTGCAGTTCGCCGCGCCCGAAACCAGCAGCCGGCGCGAGGCACTGCAGGCGCAGGCCGAGCGGCTGCGCTGGCAGCTGGGCGCCTCCGGTTTCGATGCCGAGCAGCGCGCGCAGAGCGGCGTGCTGCGCGAGCAGTTGGCCACGGTCGAGGCCCAGCTCGAGGTGCTCGATGACGAGGCCGCGCGCTACAAGCCGGCGGCGCCGTTCGACGGCACGCTGCGCGACGTGCAACCGGAGTTGGCGAGCGGCGTCTGGGTCGGCAAGCGCGAGCGCGTTGCGGTGCTGGTGAGCGACCGCGCGCACGAAGCGAGCAGCTACCTGGACGAGGATACGGTGCGGCGCGTAGCGGTGGGCGACAGCGCGCGCTTCTACGCCGACGGCCTGGCCGGCCCGGCACTGAGGCTGACCGTGACCGGCATCGACCGCGACGCCAGCCGCACCCTGCCCAGCGGGCTGTGGTCCGCGCAGCAGGGCGGAACCGTGCCGGCGCGCGAAAGGCAGGGCGAGTGGTATCCCGAGCACGCGGTGTACCGCGTCACCTTCCGGGTGGACGAGCCGGCGCAGGAACTGGCCGGGCATGCGTGGCGCGGCAAGGCCGTGATCGACGCGAAATGGGAAGCGCCGGGCGCACGCTTCGTGCGTGCACTCGCGGCGCTGGTGTGGCGCGAAGCCGGGTTTTGAGCGGCCGCGCCGCTGGCGATCAGGCGGTGGCCGGCGGCGCGTCCGGCACGATCACCTTGCCGAAGTAGCCGTACTGGAGGCTGGCCGCGATGCGCTTGCCGACCAGCTGGAACTCATGCGCCACGGGCGGCTCGAACAGGCGCTCGGTGGTCTTGAAGAACATGCTCAGCCACAGGCGGAAGTGGTCCGGCTCCACGCCCGACAGCGCCATGTGGGTGCCGAACACGTTGCCCTGGAAGTTGTGGGTGCCCAGCATCACGGTTGACCAGAACTCGACCATGCGCTCGAGGTGCGCGTCCCAGCGATCGCCAATGGCCTTGTCGAACACGGGGCCGAGCACGGCATCGGCGCGTACGTCGTCATAAAACTCGTGGACCAGGGTATGGATGGAAGAGCGGTTCAGCGGCAGCGAGGACATGGTGCAGTGCAGTAAAAGATGATCACTGAATGCTACTCCTCGGGCACGCTTAAATCAACAAAGCAAATGTATGTTTTATGCGAGGATGCGGAACAAACGGCTGCTCGCTCATCATTTCTGTGCGACAATCCGTGTTTCCCGGCGGATACATTGATCCGCGCACTGCGACACACGAGATGGACAGCTTTCGAATACCGCGGCCACACCGGGGACGAGCCCGGCCGCGTCGCTTCACATGAGTACTTCGTTCGGCGCATTCAGCAAGCGCGCAGCGGCGCCTCGTGGCGTGCGCCAGCGCAGCCGGAAGGTCGAGCGCGAGCAGGTCGATCGCCTGCGGGCGCGCTTTGACCTCATCTGCCAGGCCACCTCGGATGGCCTGTGGGACGCCGAGGTCGGTCCCGACCCCGCGCGCCTGACCGACCCTGCCACGCCGTTCTGGTGGTCGCAACAGTTCAGGAACTTGCTCGGGTTTCGCGACGAACGCGAGTTCCCCAACGTGCTGGGCAGCCTCCTCGCGCGGCTGCATCCGGAGGACCTGGAACCCACGCTCAACGCCTTCCGCGCGCACGTGCAGGACCGCAGCGGGCAAACGCCATATGATGTAGCGTGCCGGCTGCGCTGCCGCAGCGGCGAATTCCGCTGGTTCCGCGCGCGCGGCCATACCCGGCGTGCGGCGGACGGGCGCGCGCTGCGCTTCGCAGGCGCAATGACCGACATCACCGACCGCAACACCCTGGTGACGGTGCGCCGCAACGCCGAGACCATCATCGCCAGCCTGCCGGCAGGACTGCTGATCCTGGACGAGATGCTGCGCGTCGTGGGTTCCAACGACGTCATCCACCAGATCCTGGGCCTGGTGGGCGCGGACGACATCCGCGGCCTGCCCATCGGCACGGTGCTGCCGCAGGAAGCGGTGGCGCGGCGCGCGCGCGACATGCTCGAACGCGGCGGCACCTCGCATGGCATCGAACTGCGGCTCGGCGACAAGTGGCTGCGGCTCGCGATGACGGGCGTCGTGCTGGAGGACGGCAGGCGGGTGCTGATCGTGGCCGAGGACGTGACGGCCGAACAGCGACTGCGCAAGCAGGCACGCGAGCACGCAACGCGCCACCGCGACCAGGCGGCGCTGCTGGACAAGGCGCGCGACGCGATTGTGGTGCGCGGCATGGACGGGACCATCCAGTTCTGGAACAAGGGCGCGGAGCGCATGTACGGCTGGAGCGCGGACGAAGTGCTGGGGCGCCAGTCCGACCCGTTGCTCTACCCGACGCCGGGCGCCGGCTCGGCGCTGGCGGCCGACGCGGCGCTCGCATCGGGCGAGTGGAGCGGCGAGCTGGAACAGCGGCGCAAGGATGGCAGCGTGCTCACGGTCGAGGGCCACTGGACGCTGGTGCGCGGCGAGGACAACGAGCCCAAGTCCTTCCTGGTCATCAATACCGACGTCACCCAGCGCAAAGCCAGCGACGAGCGCATTCGCACGCTGGCCCTGTACGACACGCTGACCGGCCTGCCGAACCGCTCGCTGTTCGCCGACCGGCTGAGCCAGGGGCTGGCCGCGGCGGCAAGGGAAGGCGGCGAGCTGGCGGTGCTGTTCATCGACCTGAACCGCTTCAAGGAAATCAACGACACGCAGGGCCACGGGGTCGGGGACGAGGTACTGGTCAAGGTGGCGCGCCGCTTCCAGGGCGCGCTGCGCGAGCACGAAACGCTGGCGCGCCTGGCCGGCGACGAGTTCGTGGTGATCGCGCAGGCGGCAGGCCGCCACGCCGCGGCCGCGATCGCTGGCAGGCTCGAACACGCGCTGGCCGAGCCGGTCGGCGCGCGCGGGCACACCTTCTCGGTCGGCCTGTCGATCGGCATCTCGATTTATCCCGAGGACGGGGCCAGCATCGACGACCTGCTGCGCTGCGCCGACATTGCGATGTACCGCGCCAAGGCCGGCGGCGGCGGCCACTTGTTTTACCAGCCGCAGATGAGCGTGGGCCTGGCCGAGCGCATGGAACTGGCGCGCGACCTGATGCGGGCGTTCAACCAGGGCGAGCTGCAGTTGTACTACCAGCCCCAGGTGAGCCTGGACAGCGGCGAGCTGGTGGGCGCGGAGGCGCTGGTGCGCTGGCAGGACCGCGAGCGCGGCTGGGTCAGCCCTTCGGTGTTCATCCCGATCGCCGAGGCGCGCGGCATGATCGGCGCGCTCGGCAGCTGGGTGCTGCGCGAGGCGTGCCGTCAACTGGGCAGCTGGCGCCAGCACGGCCTGCGCTTTCCGGGGCGGCTGTCGGTCAACCTGGCGGCACAGCAGCTGGAGCAGGCCGGCATTGCCGAGCGCATCCAGCAGATCGCCGGCGAAGCCGGGGTCGAGCCGGACTGCCTGGAGCTGGAACTGACCGAAAGCGGCCTGATGGCCAACGTCGAGCGCGCGATCGGCATCATGGGCACGCTGAAGGAGGCCGGCTTCTCGATCGCGATCGACGACTTTGGCACCGGCTACTCGTCGCTGGCCTATCTCAAGCGCCTGCCCGCGGACAAGCTCAAGATCGACATCTCGTTCGTGCGCGAGATGCTGACCGATCGCCACGACTACACCATCGTCAACACCATCATCGGCATGGCGCGCAACCTGCGGCTGAAGGTGATCGCGGAAGGGGTGGAGCAGCCGGCCCAGGCCGAAGCGCTGCTCGCTCTGGGCTGCGACGAGGCGCAGGGCTACTACTACGGCAAGCCGGTGCCGGCGGAGGAATTTGCGCGCCAGTGGCTGGCGTAAACGGCGCTTCGGGTCGTTGCCGTTGTAGGGTGGGCAGGTTTCCTGCCCACGCGTCCAAGCGTCGTTTGCACCGCGTCGCCGCACGCTCGTGTCGAACGCGTGGGCAGGAAGACCTGCCCACCCTACGGGAAACGGTGCGGCCTCAGCTTGCGTTACGCGGCTGGCAGCATGCTGCCGGTCTCGCGGTAGCGGTTGTGCCAGTCGAATGCCTTCTCCAGCACGTGCGGGGTGTGCCCGCCGCGCTGCTTGGCTTCGGCCACGTACTCGCGCAGCATGTCCTGGTAGGGCGCGGCCACGCAGTTGGCGATGATGACGTCGGCGCGTTCGCGCGGCGCCAGCCCGCGCAGGTCGGCCAGCCCCAGTTCGGTGACGATGATGTCCACGTCATGCTCGGTGTGGTCCACGTGGGTCACCATCGGCACGATCGAGGACACCTTGCCGCCCTTGGCAATGGACTTGGTCGCGAACACCGACAGGTAGGCGTTGCGCGCAAAGTCGCCGGAGCCGCCGATGCCGTTCATCATGTGGGTGCCCAGCACGTGGGTCGAGTTGACGTTGCCGTAGATGTCCGCTTCCAGCGCGGTGTTGATCGCGATGATGCCAAGGCGCCGGATCGCCTCCGGGTGGTTCGACACTTCCTGCGGGCGCAGCACCAGGCGGTCCTTGTAGCGGCCGAAGTCGCCGAACACCTGCGCGCTCTTGGAAGGCGAGAGGGTGATCGACGAGCCCGACGCGTAATCGAGCTTGCCGGCGTCGAACAGGTCGAAGGTCGAGTCTTGCAGCACCTCCGAATACATCGTCAGGTGTTCGAACGGGCTGTCGGCAAAGCCCGCCATCACCGCGTTGGCGATGGTGCCGATGCCGGCCTGCAGCGGCAGCAACCGGCGCGTCAGGCGGCCGGCCTCGATCTCGTTCTCGAAGAATTTGACCAGGTGGCCGGCGATCGCGGCCGTCTCGCTGTCGGGCGGCTGGATCGACGAGGTGCTGTCCACCTGGTCGGTGATGACCACCGCCACGATCTTCTCGAACGGGATGTCGATGTAGGGCACGCCCACGCGTTGGTCCACCGACACCACCGGCAGCGCTTCGCGCGTCGGGCGCGCCTTGGGAATCCAGATGTCGTGCAGGCCCTCGAGGTCGGGCGTCTGCGACAGGTTGATCTCGACGATCACCTTGTCGGCCAGGATCGCGAAGCTGGCGCTGTTGCCCACCGAGGTGGTGGGGATGATGGCGCCGGACTCGGTGATCGCGACCGCTTCGATGATCGCCACGTCCACCGGCTTCATCTGGCGCGAACGCAGGGTTTCCACCGTCTCCGACAGGTGCTGGTCGATGTACATCACTTCGCCGCGGTTGATTGCCGCGCGCAGCACGGGGTCGGCCTGGAACGGCATGCGGCGCGCCAGCGCGCCCGCTTCGGTGAGCAGCTTGTCCGTGTCGTTGCCGAGCGATGCCCCGGTCAACAACGTAATGCGCAGGGGCTCGTGGCGTGCGCGTTCGGCCAGTGCGGCGGGCAATGCTTTGGCATCGCCTGCACGGGTAAAGCCGCTCATTCCGACGGTCATGCCGTCCCGGATCCAGCTTGCTGCCTCCTGCGGGCTGGTCACGCGTTGCATCAGGCGCGGGCAACGGATGCGGTCTTCGTAGTTGTCTTTCATGGATGTCTCTAGTTGTGATAAATGGTTTGGTGCTTCAGTTCAGGCAGTAGCCCGTTGGCGCCAGTGGCGCCGGAATGTCGTCGTCCCCGAGCGATTCGCGCAGGTCGATCTCGATGGTGCGGCATAGCGCATCCAGCGGCAGGTCGTTGGCCGAGGTGCCGAACGGCTCCTCGATCTCGTCGCCCAATGCGTCCAGGCCGAAGAAGGTGTAGGCCACGATCGCCACCACGAACGGCGTCATGTAGCCGATCGAATCGACCAGGCCGAACGGCAGCAGGAAGCAGTACAGGTAGGCGGTCCGGTGCAGCAGCAGCGTGTACGAGAACGGGATCGGGGTGTTGCGGATGCGCTCGCAGGCGGCGACCGTGCCGGTCATGTGCGCGAGCGTGGCGTCGAGCGCGGGGACGATGCAGTGTTCGAGCCGGCCCTCGCGCGCGGCGCGCGCAAGGTCCGCGCCCATCTCGAGCATGAGCAGGTGCGGCAGGTTGGCGCCGCGCTGCAGGCGCTGCCATTCGGCCGGGTCGAGGAAGGGCGCAACCTCGGCGTCGGCGCTGGAGCCGCGCAGCCGGTGCTTGAGCGCGTAGGCGAACGCGATCGCGCGGCGCACCATGCGCGCGCGCAGGTCGGCCGGGTCGCGCGCGTAAGGAAGATGCGGGTCGATCAGGGTCAGGCACTGGCGCGCCAGGTTGCGCGACATGAGCACCAGCTCGCCCCACTGCTTGCGGCCTTCCCAGTAGCGGTCGTAGGCGGCGTTGTTGCGAAAGCCGAGGAAGATCGCCAGCGGCAATCCCATCAGCGTGAACGGAATGCTGGTGAGGGTGATCTTGTGGTGCCACAGCGCGCCGTCGGTCCAGGTGACGACGAGCGCGAGCAGGGTGGTGACGATCAGGCTGTTTCTGATGGACGGCAGGATCGAGCCGCGCATGACCAGGAACAGACGCAGGCCGGACGGGCGGTCGCGGACAATCATGCGCGGCCCCGCGCGCGCGCCCGTGCAAAATGTCTTCGATCGGTCATGCGTTCCAGTTGACGTAATTGCACGGAGCGGCCGTATCATGCGGCTGCTCCGGGCAAGACTTTGATTGTGCACGCAAGCACGGGAAGATTTCTAATTCAGAGTGCGAATGTCCGTCATCCCCATGGTGAATCATGAACAAACATCAAGGCGCCTGGCGTAACAAAGCGGCTCAAGCCCCGGCCAGCGCCGGATAGTCGATGTAGCCGTGCGCGCCGCCGCCATAAAAGGTTTGCCGGTCCGGCTGGTTCAGTGGCGCGTGGCGGCGAAAGCGCTCGGGCAGGTCGGGGTTGGCAATGAACAGCTGGCCAAACGCGACCAGGTCCGCCAGGCCCTCGTTGAGCACGGCGTTGGCGCGCTCCAGCGTGTAGCCGCCGGCCACGATCAGCGTGCCCGGGTACATTGGACGGAACAGGCGCGCCGACAGGTCCGGCATCGGATGCTCGCCCTGCGGCGGCATTGGCTCGATCAGGTGCAGGTACGACAAACCCATCGGCGCCAGGCGCCTGACCACGTAGCTGAAGGTCTGCTCGGGATGGCAGTCGCACATGTCGTTGAAGGTGCCGCCGGGCGACAGCCGCACGCCCACGCGATCCTTGTCATAGACCGAGCAGGCCGCGTCGATCACCTCGAACAGCAGGCGCGCGCGGTTCTCGACGCTGCCGCCGTACTGGTCAAGGCGCTGGTTGGTGCCGTCTTCCAGGAACTGGTCGAGCAGGTAGCCGTTGGCGCCGTGCACCTCCACGCCATCGAAGCCCGCTCGCTGCGCATTCTCGGCCGCGCGCCGGAACTCTTCCACGATGCCGGGGATTTCGCCGGTTTCGAGCGCGCGCGGGGTGGGAATGTCCTTCAGCCCGGTGGCGGTGTAGGTCTGCACGCCGCGCGGCGCAATGGCCGAGGGCGCAACGGGCAGCTGGCCATCGAGGAAATCCGGGTGCGAGATGCGCCCCACGTGCCACAGCTGCATGAAGATCACGCCGCCTTGCGCGTGCACCGCGTCGGTGACCTGCTTCCAGCCAGCCACCTGCGCGTCGCTGTGGATACCGGGCGTGGCGATGTAGCCCTGGCCGTGCGGGGCGGCCTGGGTCGCTTCGGTGATGATCAGCCCTGCGCCGGCGCGCTGGCTGTAGTAGGTGGCCGCCATGTCGGACGGTACGTTGCCGGCGCCGGCGCGGCTCCTGGTCAGCGCCGGCATCACCATGCGGTTCTTCAGTTGCAAACTGCCGAGCCGGTAGGGGCTCAGCAGGTCGATCTGCTCTGCGGTTGCGTTCATGATCCGTGCCTCCCTGACGCTGGCTCCCCAGTCTAGGAAAACAGGTTAAGTGCGTCAAATGCCGATGTAACAGTGCGCGGGGCGCGCTAATCGCGGCCGAGCCGCGCGTAGGCATCCAGCAGCGCCGTCTTGTACACCACCCCCAGCAGCAGCGGGTCGGCCAGGCTCTGCACCACGGGCAGCCGCTCGCCGTGGTGCGCGAGGAACTGTTCGAACGCGTCGGCCAGCGTCATCTCGGGCGTCACCAGGGGCAGCGCGTCGCGCCGCAGCAGGTCGGCGGCAAGCTTGTCGCGGGCCTGGTCGTCCTCCAGCGCGGCGGCCAGGTCGCGCAGCGCCACCACGCCCTGGTAGCGCCCGTCTGCGTCAACGATATAGACGTACTTGACCGGGTGCGCGCGGAACGTGGCGGACAGCCGGGCCAGCGGCGCGTCCAGCGGCAGCACCGTCTCGGCTGGCTTCACCAGCTCGCGCATCTGGGTGCCGCGCAGGCGCAGCCGTTCCTGCTCTTCGCGCTGGCGGCGCACCGTGATCTCGTACATCGACGGCCCGCCCACGCCGCGCGCCACGAACCACGCCAGCACGCAGGCCAGCATCAGCGGCAGCATGGCCTGGTAGCTGAGCGTCATCTCGAAGATCATCAGGATCGCCATCAGCGGCGCGCCGGTGGCGGCAGCGAGGAAGGCGCCCATGCCGACGATCGCGTAGGCAGGGGCGGCGGTGACCAGGCCCGGCCACAGCGCGTGGCCGGCGAGCCCGAACAGGTAGCCGAGCGCGGCGCCGACGAACAGCGTGGGCGTGAAGATGCCGCCCACCGCGCCCGAGCCCGCGGTGAGCAGCGTGGCGAGCACCTTGAACACGAGGATGGCCAGCACCGCCGACCACACCCACGGCTCGTGCAGCAGCGAATTGACCACGCTGTAGCCGTTGCCCCAGACCTGCGGCACCCACACCGAGATGACGCCCACGCCCAGCCCCGCCACGCCCAGCCGCAGCGGCAGCGGCAGCGCGCTCCTGGCAAAGCGGCGCCGGGCAAAGCCCAACAGGCGCAGGAACTGCGGCGCGGCCAGCCCCGCCAGGATCCCGAGTGCGGCAAACAGCGGCACCTCGAGGTTGGCGATGTCGGGGAAGGCCGGCATCTCGTAGGTCGGGTGGTAGCCGGGCAGGCGGCGCATGGTGATGTTGGCCACCACCGAGGCGATCATCATCGGCGCCAGGCTTTCCATCAGCAGCGGCCCGAGCACGATTTCGCCGACGAAGAACGCGGCTGCGATCGGCGCGTTGTAGGCGGAAGTGATGCCGGCCGCCGCGCCGCACGCCACCAGCAGGCGCAAGCGCTCGGGATCGAAGCGCGCCGCGCGCCCGATCAGCGAGGCGCCCATCGCCGCCAGCTGCACCATCGAGCCTTCCCGGCCGATCGAGCCGCCCGAGGCGATCGTGCACAGCGAGGAAGCGCTGCGCAGCAGCGTTTGCGGCACCGAGACGGCGCCGCTGCCGGCCGCGATGGCCTCCATGTAGTCCGGCACCGCGCTGTCGCGGTAGCGCCGCGCCAGCACCAGGAACAGGCCGGCGGCAATGCCGCCGGCGGCCGGCAGCACCACCCGCAGGTACCACGGCAGGGCCGCCGCCATTTCGACGAACGAACCGCTGTGCCCGGAGATCGCCCACTGCATCGCGGCCAGTCCGTCGCGAAACGCGATCGTGGCCAGCGCGCCCACCAGCCCGGCCAGCGCGGCCCACAGCAGCATGGCGTGGGCCGGCGGCAGGCGCCGCGGCAGCGAAGCGAGGGAGGCCAAGGTCATCGATGGTCGCCGGGTCGGAAAACGCGATGTGGCGCGTCAGCGCACCCCGACCATCCCCTTGACCGACGAGACCAGTTTGGCCGGATCGTAGCCAAGGCCGTCCTTGAACACGATCTCCACGTTCTCGACGTCGGCGATGCGGCGCGTCGGGTCGCCCTTGAGCACGACCAGGTCCGCATCCTTGCCAGGCTCGATCGTGCCGATGCGCTCCAGCTGGCCTAGGTAGCGCGCGCCATTGGCGGTGGCGATGCGGATCGCCTCGACCGGGGTGAAGCCCGCCTCGACCAGCAGCTCGATCTCGCGCTGGTCGCCAAAGCCCGGCAGCACGCCGCCGTTGCCGGTCGGGTCGGGGCCGGCCAGCAGCAGGCCGCCGGCACGCACGAACGCGAGCTCGAACGCCATTTCCTTCTTCAGCGCCGCCTCCAGCCTGGCGGCGCGGCCCGGGGCCGCCGCCGCGTGCGCGCGCGCGTTCAGGTGGCTGCGCAGCGACTCGGCCGACATCATCGCCATCTGCTGCTTCGACAGCACCGGGCGCGTGGCCACGAACTGCTCGAACACCGGCAGGGTCGAGGTGATCGCGACCTTGCGCGCGACCAGTTCGCGGATCAGGTCCTGCACCGGCTTGCTGTCCACTTCCAGCTTTTCCCACGATGCCGCGATCTCCGCGCTCGAAGGACACTGGTCCTTTTTGCGGTTCGGGACGAATTCGGAATCGGTAAACACCGGGCCGTGCTCCAGGTCGTCGATGCCCAGCGCCGCGGCCTGCCGGTAGTCCACCGAGCACAGGTGGCCGGTCAGCTTGCGCCCGTGCTTGTGCGCCTCGTCGATCGCGGCGCCCAGCACGTCGGCCTTGATGTTCATGTAAGCCTTGAACGAGGTCGCGCCTTCGCCCGACCAGAACGCGACCGTGCGGCGCGCGTGGTCCTGCGCGGCAAGCGACGACATCTGCGGGAACGAACTGCCTTCGCCCTCGAGGTAGGGACCGGTCACGTCGATGTGCGGTCCCGGCATCTGCAGCTTGTCGATCTTGCTGCGGATGTTCAGGTCGGTGTACGGCTCGATGCTGCCGGTGGTGCGCATGGTCGTCACGCCCGCCGCCAGGTACAGGCGCGGGGCCGAGAACGCCAGCTCGGTGACCAGAAAGCCCGGCTGCGGGATCTTGTCATCCTCGTCCAGGTTGATCGAGGCGGTGTACATCAGGTGGTTGTGCATGCCCACCAGGCCCGGGATCACGCTGCGGCCCTCGAGCGACACCACGTGGGCGCCTGCCGGCGGCGGCGCGGCACCGTCGGTGATCGCCTCGATGCGGCCATTCCTGAGCACGATGGTGCGGTCGTCCCTGGCCGGGGCGCCGGTGCCGTCGATCACGCGCACGTGGGTCAGCGCGATCAGCGGCTGGTCGAATTTGAGGAACTTGCGCACTTCCGCCGACGGGGTCTGCGCCTGCGCCGCGCCGCACACGGCCAGCGCGATCAATACCAGTTTGCTGCCAATGCCAGCCATGTGACTCCTCCAAGGTTGAGACGCACATGCTGGCATGGAAACTGTGGCAAGGCAACCGTGCGGCCCCCGCCGCGGCCCGGCGTTCAGGCTGCGCGCGCGGCCTCGTCCTGCGGCCGCGTGGCCGGCGTGGCCAGCGGCAGGCGGACCACGAACACGCTGCCGTAGCCCAGCCCGTCGCTGCGCGCCTCGACGCTGCCGCCATGCAGCTCGACCAGCTTCTTGACCAGCGCCAGGCCCAGCCCCAGGCCGCCCTGGGTGCGGTCGAGCGTGCGCGTGGCCTGCGTGAACAGCTCGAACACGGCCGGCAGCAGGTCCGGCCCGATGCCCACGCCGTTGTCGCGCACTTCCAGCTGCGCCATGCCGCCGGCGCAGGCCAGCGTGACGCCGATTGCGCCGCCGTCCGGCGTGTACTTGGCCGCATTGTTGAGCAGGTTGGTCACCACCTGCACCAGCCGGGTGTGGTCGCCAATGACCGTGACCGGCGCAGGCGCCAGGTCGAGCGTGAGCCGGTGCGAGCGCGCGTCCACCAGCGGGCGCGATTGCTCGACCGCCTCGCCGACCACACGCACCAGGTCGAGCCGCTCGCGCGCCACCGCGACCAGCCCGCGCGTGACGCGCGAGACATCCAGCAGGTCGTCCACCAGGTGCCGCATGTGGCCGACCTGGCGCGCGATGATCTCGCTGATCTGGCGCACCCGCGGCTCGGACGCGTAGGCCAGGCGCAGCATGTCCGCCGCGCTGCTGATCGGCGCCAGCGGGTTGCGCAGCTCGTGCGCCAGCATGGCCAGGAATTCGTCCTTGCGGCGGTCCGCCAGGCGCAGCGCTTCTTCGGCGCGTTTGCGCTCGGTGACGTCGATCGCGATCGAGTGCACCACCTGGTGCCTGCCGTCGGCGCCCGCGCCCAGCTTGCCGCGCATCTCGACCCAGGCGGTGCTGCCGTCGTCGGCGCGCCTGATCCGGTGCACGCCGTTGAATTCGCCGCGTTCGGCCAACCCGCGCTCGACCTCGGCCATGATGGCCGGGCGCTCCTGGGCGTCGAGCAGCTCCCAGAACTGGTCGATGTTGTTCCAGGACCGGCCGAACACGCTCTCGAGGTTGGCGGCGAAAGTGAGTTGGCCGCTGACCGGGTCGCGCTCCCACACGGCCATGTGCGCCGCGACCAGGCCTTGCCGCAGGCGCTCTTCGCTGTAGCGCGCGGCCTGCCGGGCCTCTTCGAGCTCGGTGATGTCGGTGCAGGTGCCGAACCACTGCACGATCCTGCCGGCCGCGTCGTGCAGCGGCGCCACCGAGGTGAAGAAGCTGCGAAAGCGGCCGTCGGCGCCGCGCATCGGGAAGGTCATCTGCGCCATCTGGCCAAGCGCGCGCGTTTCGTGCCAGCGCCGCAGCACTTCAGGCAGCACCTCCGGGTCGTGCAGCTCCTGCCAGTTCTTGGGGGCGAGCTCGCCCGGGCCCTTGCCGGTGAATTCGTACCAGCGGTCGTTGAACCAGCTGATGCGCCCGTCCGGCTCGGCGATGAACACCAGCTGCCGGATCGTGTTCGACAGCTGCAGGAAGCGGCGGCGCTCCGCCTCCAGGTGGGTGTGCTGGTGGTACAGCCGGTCGAGCATGCGGTTGATCGAGTTGGCCAGGCCCACCACTTCGCTTGACCCCGCGAGCGGCGCGCGCTGGGTGCTGATGCCTTCGTCGCCGATGCTGGCGGCAAATGCCTGCAGCCGGCGCAGGTCTTCGGTCAGGCCGAGCGCCAGGCGCGCGCCGAGCAGGAACACGGCCGCCGCCAGCGCCGCCGCGATACCGACGATGAGCGCGTACTGCGGCGCCGGCGACGGCAGCGGCGCCGGCAGCTTGCGCATGTCTTCGCGCAGCGCCAGCCCGAGCGGGGCCAGGCTGGGCGGCAGCCCCTTGAGCAGCGCGCTGCCCGGCCCGGCCGCGCCGATGGCCAGCGAGGACCACTGCACCGGCTTCAGGTCCGCCAGCCGCACCTTGTACATCAGCGCGCCCTCGGGGGTATGGGTGCGCGAGTAGCGCAGCAGGTACACGCCCAGCAGCTCGTCGCCGCCGGCGCCGGGGCGGATCGCGGCCAGTTCGCTGTCGCTGTCGATGCGCTGGCGCAGCCAGTCGCGGTCGTCCTGGCTGAACTCGCCGTTGCCGTTGCCGGCGATCGGCTTGCCCTCGAAATCGGTGAACAGCACCTGCACCGGGATGCCGTTAATCTGGCGCAGCCCGCGCAGGAAGGGCGTGAGGTAGGTTTCCTTGCCCGCACTGTCCACCAGCGCGGTGGCCAGGATCGGGCTGCCCGCCACGTCCGCCATGCGCGAGGCAAGCGCCTGCAGGTTGTTGCTGACGGTGGTCGCATGGAACATCACTTCGCGCTGCTGCAGCAGCGCGTTGGCTTCTTCGCGCTGGCGGTCGATCAGCCAGAACGAGGCCAGCGACCCGAGCAGCACCGCGGCCGCGGCCAGAATGGCGGCGGCGCGCGCGAAACGGCGCGACAGGCTGCCGGACGGGAGATGGCTGGCCATCGATCAGTCCTGGGACGGCACGAGCACGCCATCTGCGCGGTAGCGGGCCAGCAGCAGCTCGCGCGGGCCAAGCGCCTCGTGGCGCGTGGCCGTGAAGGGCGGCGCATAGGTCTTGATCAGTCCCTCGTAGCGGCCGACGCGTTCGAGCGCGTCGCGCACCGCCTTGCGGTCGGTGCTGCCGGCCAGGTCGATTGCGCGGGCCAGGATATGCGTCAGGTCGTAGGCGTGCGCCGCGCCCACCGGGCCTTTGATGTCCTCGATGCGGCGCACCTCGGACACCCGGGCCGCGCTGCGCAGGAAGCGCTGCACGCGGGCGGGGTCGGCGCGAAAGAAGCTGAAGGTCTGGATCACCGACAGGTCCACCTGCTGCAGCGCCGGGCCGGCCTGCTTGGCGAACTCGCCGCCGGTGATGCCCCAGTGGCTCAGCAGCGGCACCCGCTCGCGCCTGGGCAGCGCCGCCACCTCGCGCACCAGGATCGCCGCCTCGTCGTCGTTGGCCACCAGCACCACGGCCTGCGCGCCTGCCGCCAGCAGCTCCTTGTACTTGTCCACCAGCGAGGTGTCGCGCCAGTTGTACCAGGCCGTCTGCACGATGCGCAGGCCCGTTTCGCTGGCGACGTAGCGTTCGGCCGCCACCTCGCTGCTGCGCCCCCACGAGGTGTTGGTCAGCAGCAGGCCCACGCGCGCCAGGCCGCGCTGTTTGGCCGCAGCCAGCAGCTTGGGAAGCGCCAGCGAATCGCGCAGCGACAGCCGGAATACATAGTTGGGGCGCATGTCGTTGTCCACGATCGCATCGGCGGCCGACCACGGCGCCATGAACAGCGTGTGGGTCGCCTTGAGCGCCGGGAGCTCTTCGATCACCACCGGGCTGAACCTGCCGCCGAACACGGCGACCAGGTCCTTCATCTTCGCGAATTCCTCGATGTTGCGGATGCCGCGCGCCGGGATCGAGCGATGGTCCTTGATCACCAGCTGCAGCGGGCGCCCGCCCAGCACCCCGCCGGCGTCGTTGATTTCCGTGATCGCCGCGCGCATGCCCAGTTCGACGGCCTGGGCCGAGGTCGAATTGTCGAGCCCGAATTCGCCGTCGATTCCCAGCAGGACCGGCGAGCCGGTCGCGGGGGCGGCGAAGGCCGGCGCGGCCACCAGCATCAGGAGCAAAAGCGCCGCGCCAAAGCCGCGTCGGGACAGCGCGCCAAATCTGTTGAGCATAAGCCTGGAATCCTCTGCCCGCGATACGGGAAAGAGTCAATTGTACCGTTCCCGGGGGAATCGAGTTCACATTTCCTGCCAAAAAAAACGGCAGCGTGGCAAGCTATCAATGCCTGCCCGTCGCTGGTAGCATGTTCGCTCTCGACGATTTGCCAATGGAGATGCGGTGCAGCGTGTATTGATTCTGTTGGGCCTGGTCCTGGTGGTGGCCGGTCTGGGATGGCCGTGGCTGCGCAAGCTGCCGCTGGGCCGGCTGCCGGGCGACATCCACATCGTGCGCGCAGGGTTCAGCTTCCATTTTCCGATCGTGAGCTGCCTGGTGGTCTCGGTGCTGCTGTCGCTGGTGCTGTGGCTCTTCCGCCGCTAGCGCTTCAGCGCGGGGTGGCGAACACCTGGGTCCAGTAGGCCCGCGCGGTCTTGCTGGACGGGTTGACGAAGTGGGCCGCGCCCATCTCGGTGAACCCGGGATCCATCAGGTTGGCGCAATGGCCGGGGCTGTCCAGCCAGCCGGCCACCGCGGCCTGGGGCGTCGGCTGTCCGGCCGCGATGTTCTCGCCGATGCGCCGCCAGGCGTAGCCGGCCAGCTGCGCGCGCTCGGCCACGGTGCCGCCGTCGCTGCCGTGGTGGTTGAAGTAGCGGCGCATGGCCATGTCCTGGCTGTGCGCGAGCGCGGCGCCGGCCAGCGCCGCGTTCCACGTGACCGGCGGCGCGGCCTCGAAGTGGCGCGCGCCGCAGTTGCGGCTGACCGCGCGCGCCTGGTTCACCAGTTGCAGGATCGCCTGCCCCGTCACCGGCCAGTCCGGCAGGCTGGCGCGCACCAGCGGCTGCGCCAGCACCACCTGCCACTCGTTGCCGGCGTGCAGGGCGCCAATGGCACTGAAATCCGTCCCCAGCAGCACATCGCAGTAGGCCTCCTGCAGCGCGGCCAGCGCCGCCGCGGCGTCGGTCGGGCCTGTGACACTGACGGCCCGCGCGCGCACGACCGGGTAGCCGGCGTCTTCCAGCGCCTGTTCGAGGAAGGTGGCGGTACGCACCCGTACCGCCGACAAGGCCGGCTGGGGCGACAGCGGACCGGCAGGCGCGGCCTTGTGCCCGTGGCAACTGCCGGGCGACGCGCGGTAGTCGTTGATGAGCTGGACCAGCTGGCCGGCCTCGCGCGCGGGTGGCGCGCCCGCGGCGGCGCAGCTCGCGCAGGCGAGCAGGAGGCACAGGAGCCAGTTGCGGTCGCCGGCAAGCGCAGCAAGCGGGCGCATCGGCGTCGTTCTCATCGGTCCGCCGTGGTGCCCAGCCAGCCGCGCAGTTGCCGGATCGCTAGCTCCTTGTGCTTGGCCTCGATCTCGATCCACGGCGCGTGCGCGTAGCTCGATGGCATTACGCTGATGAGGTCGGCATGCTGGCGGTCGTTGAACCCGTCGCGGCCGTTGGAAATGTGCACCAGCTGGTGCTCGGGCAGCGCCCAGGTCGAGCGCGCCTCATGCAGCATGGCCGCCACGCTCGGGTCGTCGTAGCTGGGCAGCTTGTCGTGGACGATGTGATGATGGGCGTCGAACACCATCGGCACCCCGCTGCGGCGGCAGATCGCGGCGATCTCGTCAGCGCCGTACGCATATTCGTCATTCTCCAGTGCGAGGCGCGAGCGGATCGCGTCCGGCAGGCGCCCGATGGCGGCCACCAGCGCGTCCGCGCGCGCGGCCTTGCCGCCGTGAATCTCGACCAGCGCCCAGGGCGAACGCGGCTGCCCCAGCAGGTCGAGGATGTCGGCATGCATCTGCAAAATCTTGACGCTGTTGGCCACCACGTCGGCCGAGTCCGAGCTGAGCACCACGAACTGGTCCGGATGCATCACCAGGCGGATGCCTTGTTCACTGGCCCGCGCGCCGGAACGAGCGAGCGCGCCGGACAGCTGCGCGAGCAGCTCGCGCCCGATCGGTTCGTCGGCGAACGGGAAGATCGACGACGGAATCCGGTACAGCGCAATGCCTTCCTGCTCGCAAAAGCGCAAGGCAGCGTCGAAGGACTGGAGGTTGTCGCGGTAGATGTCTTCCAGCAGCTTGCGTTGTGTGGCGATCGCCTGGTCGAGCAGGCGCTTGCGGGTGATGGTGCGGTAGCGCACTTGGGTGGAAGCGGTAATGCAGACGAGGCCGAGGCGGGGAGTCATGAGCAAGCCGTTGCGGTAAAGAGGGCCAGTATATGTCGCCGGCCAAAGTGGCGCACGGGCACATTTGGACAGGGTGGGGCGTTGTCGGACACAATGCCAGTTTGAGTCGCGCGCGTCGGGCCTGGCTTGCCGCGCGGCATACCATGAACCAGCGGCGCATGAGACTTCTCGCCGTGCTGGGAATCCTGCTCGCGATCGCCTTGCCGGTTGCGCTCTCGATCTTTCTTGCGCGGCACCAGAGCATGGACCAGGAACAGCAACGGGCCATTGGCTACGCGCGCGAAGTGCTCGACCGCTCGGAAACCACGGCCGACGAAATCGAAGCGGCGTTCAGGGCCCTGGCGGCGAGCCGCTCGCTTGACCCGTGCAGCGAGGCCAACATCGACCTGATGCGCAAGCTCGACGTATCGTCGCCCTCGATCCAGGCCATCGGCGTGGTCAATGGCGACACCTTGCTGTGTTCGTCGCTGACCAGCCCGGCCGAGCCGGTGTTCATCGGCGCGCCGGACGTGCGCCAGCCCGGCGGGCTGGCGGTCTGGACCGATGCCGAACTGCCGTTCGCGCGCGGAGTGCATTTCCTCGTGGTGGCGCGCGCGCCCTATGCCGCGATCATCCACAAGGGTCTGCCGATCGCGGTCAGCAATGCCGGGCAGGGGATGTCGGTGGCCCTGCTGTCCGAGCGCGGCGAGATCCTGACGGCGCGCGGCTACATCGACGCGGCCTGGTTCGGTCGACTGGACGGCAGCCTGCAGGCGAGCTTTCGCAACGGCGGCTATGTGGTGGCGGTGGTCAAGTCGTCACGCTATTTTGTCGATGCGGTGGCGGCCCTGCCGGTCAGCGAGCTGAACGAGCGCACCTGGGCCATCGCGCGCACCGTGGTGCCCTTCGGCATCGCGATGGGCCTGCTGCTGGCGTGGGCCGCCGTCGCGCTGGCGCGCTCGCAGCTGGCCATGCCCGCGGTGCTCAAGGCGGCGCTGCGGCGCAAGGAACTGTTCATGGTGTACCAGCCGGTGGTGGACTTGCACACCGGCCGCTGGGTCGGGGCCGAGGCGCTGATCCGCTGGCACCGGCCGAAAGGCGAGGCGGTGCGGCCGGACGTGTTCATCGTCGCTGCCGAGGACAGCGGCCTGATCCGGCAGGTGACCAAGGACGTGGTGCTGGAACAGGTGCGCACGGACGCGGCCGTGCTGTTCCGCGAATTTCCTGACTTTCACATTGCGATCAATCTGGCTGCGGACGACCTGCAGTCCGAGGCGACGATCGCGATGCTGCGCCAGCTGGTGGACGCGACCGGCGCGCGCTCGGGCAGCCTGATGGTCGAGGCGACCGAGCGCAGCTTTGCCGAACCGCGGACGGTGCGCGGCATCGTCGATGCGCTGCGCGCGGCCGGCATCCGCATCGCCATCGACGATTTCGGCACCGGCTATTCGAGCCTGTCGTTCCTGGAAAGCCTGCAGTTCGACCTGCTCAAGATCGACAAGTCCTTCGTCGATACGCTCGACACCGGCGCGCCGACCAGCCAGGTGATCCACCACATCATCGAGATGGCCAAGGCGCTCAAGCTGGAAATGATCGCCGAGGGCGTGGAGACCGAAGCCCAGGCCGCGTTCCTGCGCGCCCGCGGCGTGCATTACGCGCAAGGCTGGCTGTTCGCACAGCCGATGTCGTTCAAGCATTTGCTGGAAGCGCTGCACGGCGAGCTGGACGTGACCCAGGACGAGCCCGAGACCGGCTAGGGCACGTCCCTTACTGTGCATCAGCGTACGGACGGCAAGCGCCGCGGGTGGCATCCTGCAAGCGTGACGACATTCATCGGAAGGGAGGCCATCATGGGTAAGTATTTCCTGGCGTGGATCATGGGTGTCCCAGCGATCGTGCTGGTCCTGATCTACCTGTTCATGCACTGACCAGATTTTTGGTTGCGCAGACGAAAACGCCACCCTCGGGTGGCGTTTTCTTGCAGACCAAAGCGGCACGCAGCGCACGCTGCGACCGGGCGCGTCAGCTCTTGCGGACGAATTCGGACTTCAGGCTCATGGCGCCAAAGCCGTCGATCTTGCAGTCGATGTCGTGGTCGCCTTCGACCAGGCGGATGTTCTTGACCTTGGTGCCCTGCTTGACCACACCGCCGCCGCCCTTGAGCTTGAGGTCCTTGATGACGGTCACCGAGTCGCCGTCCTGCAGCACGTTGCCGGCGGCGTCGCGCCATACCCGCGCCGTCTCTTCCGCGGCCGCGTCGGCCTGGACCGGCCATTCGTGCGCGCATTCGGGACAGATGTAGTTACCCGAGCCGTCCTCATAAGTCAGGGCGGAGCCGCAGGCGGGGCAGGGTGGCAAGGTGGTCATGGCAATATCCTGGTAAGTTGGCAGGCTGGAAACGAGAACGCCAACCGCAGGGGTTGGCGTTGTTATTGTTCTTGGTGGCCCGGGGCGGAATCGAACCACCGACACAAGGATTTTCAATCCTCTGCTCTACCAACTGAGCTACCAGGCCAGGAGGCGTGATTATAGCCGACGGTTAGCAACTGGCAAACTTTTTGTGGGGCGGACTCCCCTGGCGCCGGCTGCACGCCACGCTTTCCAGACAGCTTCCCGGCGGTGCTTGCCCGACCTGTTGTTGTCGCGAGCGCTCGATAGAAAATAGCCTTGCGGAAACATCGGCTATAACATATACTTTAAATGCATCTTTTAAACCGACGACATCCAAGCTGTCCGCCGTAGCGTCGCAATCGACCGACGCGCGCGTCGTCGCGGGTGGCGAGCACGCTGCCCATTATCGGCCGTTTGCAGGAAAACCAAAGACCCGCCCCGCTTTCGAACAGATCAAAGCCCAGCTCGCCAACGCCCGGTTGCTCACATTGTTCGGCCCAGTGCTGCCCTGATGCGTGGCTCGCATCACGTCCTCCGACTGCCGGATGTGCGCTTTGGACCAGGCTCGTCTTCAGGGAGCATCGCATGAGCGTGCCATTGGAACCAGAAATTTTTTGAGAGGACATATGCGTATCAGCAATATGAAGATCAGAAGCCGCCTGGCACTTGGTTTCGGCATCGTGCTCAGTTTGTTGGTCTTGCTGGTCGTGGTTGGCGTGACGCGGCTTTCCGGTATCGAAGCGTCGACGACGAAAATGATCGACATCGAGTGGGCGAAAGCCGATGCGGCAAACACCATTAATGCGACGATCCGCGCGCAGACGCGACGCACGATGGAATTGTTCCTCGTTCCTGACAAACAATATCGGGACAAGACCCATGAGCACATCGAGGCCAACAAGAAAATCATCGTTGCGGCACTGGGGACGCTGGAACGTCTGGTGTACTCGCCAAACGAAAAACAGCTGCTGGCGACCGTCAAGTCCGAACGCGCGCAGTATGTCGCGTCATTTAGCAAAGTCAGCAAATTCATCGACGACGGCAAGCCGGACGAAGCAAAGCAGGTGATGCTGCAAGAGACGCTTCCAATCCTCGATAAGCTGCAGGCATCGGTGCTTGAACTGAAGGATCTGCAGAAGAATCTGGCGATGGCGGCCGCGGACGGGGTGAGAAGCGCATCCGGGTCGGGAGTACAGGCAATGCTGGCGCTGGGTGCCGGAGCGTTGATTGGCGGGCTCGGGTTCGCATTCCTGATTGCGCACTCCATTACCAGCCCCATCAATCGCGCCGTCGGCGCCGCCAGGACGGTTGCTGCCGGCGACCTTACCAGCGTTATCGAGGATGCATCGACCGACGAAACCGGGCAGTTGTTGCACGCGCTGAACGAGATGAATGCCAGCTTGCTCGGCGTGGTCAGCGAAGTGCGCAGCGGGACCGACACAGTCGCGGCTGCATCGGCACAAATTGCGGCAGGTACCCGGGATCTGTCGGCACGTACTGAAGAACAGGCAAGCTCTCTGGAAGAAACGGCTGCCTCGATGGAAGAGCTGACATCGACCGTCAAGCAGAATGCGGACAGTGCGCGGCAGGCCAACGCGCTTGCCGCCTCGGCCTCCGACGTGGCGCTCAGGGGCGGCGATATCGTGGGTGAAGTCGTGAAAACGATGGATGCGATCAACGAGTCGGCCAGAACGATCGCCGACATTATTGGCGTGATCGATGGCATCGCTTTCCAGACCAATATTCTCGCGCTCAACGCTGCTGTCGAAGCGGCGCGCGCCGGCGAGGACGGACGGGGCTTTGCGGTAGTGGCGGCCGAAGTGCGCGCCCTGGCGCAGCGTTCGGCAGGAGCGGCCAAGGAGATCAAGACGCTGATCGGCGATTCGGTCGAGCGGGTCGATGCCGGCTGCCGGCTGGTTGAACAGGCCGGCAGCACCATGGATGACATCGTCGTGAGCGTACGGCGGGTAACGGAAATCATGGCCGAGATTACCGCGGCAAGCGATCAGCAAACAGCGGGCATTGGCCAGATCAGCCAGGCCATCATTCAAATGGATCAGGTGACGCAGCAGAACGCCGCCCTTGTCGAGCAGTCGACCGCGGCCGCTGCCGCGCTGGAGGAAAAAGCGCACAGCCTCGCGCGCGCCGTTGCGGTGTTCAAGATCAGCGCCAATGTCGCGGACGGTTCGTCCGCACCAAGGCGCGGAGCGCCGCAGTCGAACCGCAGGCAACTTTCGGCAAGCCGGTCGCCGGCCCTGCAGCCTGCCGCGCAGGGTTCTGCATGATCGACGGCGACGCGGGCGCAGACCGGCCAGGTGGCAGGTGCGACCTGCCGTGTGGTGATCATTTTCAGTAGATACGAGAATTCCGATGAAACAAGCAGATGCGAAATCGAGTCAGGCGCTGCGCCGTGCGCGGGTATTCCTGGTCGTCGGGCTGCTGGCATCCGCTGTCGTTTACTGGGCAGGTGTTCGTCTCGTTAACCAGGAACTCCAATCCCGGCTCGATATCCGCGCAAGAGACGCCAAGCACAACCTGGAACGCCAGCTTGGTGCCTACGCGGAAGCCTTACGCAGCCTGCAGGCCGAGTATCGCGCAACTGCTCATCCGACCCGGGCCTCGTTCAGGCAAAGTGTCACCTGGCTCAAGCTGAACGAGCGGTTGCCGGCCGTGCAAGCGGTCGGTTTCAGCACGCGCCTTGCCCCGGCCGGCAAGGCGCCATTCGAACAGGCGATTCGCAAGGAATATGCGCACGAGCTTGCGCAGCCGCCCGTCATCCATCCACCGGCCCCATTGCCGACAGCGGACGCCTTCGTCGTCAAGGCGATCGAACCGCTGGCCCGGAATCGTTACGGGCTGGCCTTTGACCATGCAACGGAGCCGCGCAGGATCGAAGCGATCGAGCGCGCCCGCGATACCGGCGAGTGGGCGGCGACCCGCCGGGTTCGCCTGTTTGTCGAACCAGGCGATGTGGATGGTGTCGTTTTCTATATGCCGATATACCACGGCGACATACCCGCTACCCTGGCCGGCCGCCGCGACGCCTTGTCCGGGGTCTTCTTCCTTGCCATCCGGGTCGACGAAATGCTGCGCAATGTCTTTGGCGCCAAGCTGCTCGACGATCTGGACATTGCAATCCGCGACAAAGCGAACATGTCTGCCACGCGATCGGGGAATGCCGGGCAAACGCTCATTTTCAGCAATAATCCAGATGATGTTGCCGTTCCAGGCACGACGCTCGCTGCCAGTGCACCGCTACGGCGTACCTTCGACCTGACGTTCGGAGGTACCACGTGGGAGCTCAGCCTGACCATGCGGCCGACGTTCCAGACACGTTCACAGTACTGGTTGCCTCCGGTCGCCGGATTGGCAGGTGTCCTGCTCAGCTTTCTCGCGTTCTTTTTCATGCGCTCGCTCAACGTGGCGCGGCAAGCTTCCGATGCCGGCATGCGCGAGGCGTACCTGAGCTTACAGGCGAAAGAAGAGCAACTCAACGACATCGTTCAATCCATTGACGAAGTGCTGTGGACGTTCGACACCTCGTCCGGCGAGGTGCGCTATGTCAGTGCTGCGGTTGAACGACTCTACGGACGCACCGTTCAGTCCTTCCTCGACAGGGCGCGCCTGTGGTTGCGCTGCGTGCACCCGGCCGACCGCAGGCAAGTGATCCGCGCCGTCAGGAGGCTGGCTGACAAGGGGCAGGATGAAATGCTCTACCGAATCGTCCGCTCCGATGGCGCGGTGCGGTGGATGCACTATGAGGCACACTATGTGCCAGGCACCTTGTCCAAGCCGGGGCGCGTGGATTGTCTCGGCCGGGATGTCACCGAGCAGCGCCAGATGGAAGAGTCGCTTCGTCGCAGTAACCGTGCGCTGCGTACCATCCACGCCTGCGAGAAGGAACTGGCCAACGCTGCGCATGAACACGCACTGTTGCAGGGTATTTGCGAAGTGGTCGTACGCGAGGGATACCGGTTGGCGTGGTCCGGCTTGTTGGTACGGGACGGCGGCGTCGAACCGGCGGGTATCGCCGGCGAACACGACGGTTACCTGGCATGTATCGAAGGTGAGCTGCGCGCCGGTGTCATGGGGACGGGCACCATCGGCACGACACTGCGCGAGGGCCGCCCGACGATCATCAACAACCTGCAATCCGACCCGCAATTCGGCCCGCGGCGAGAGCAAGCCTTACGCCGTGGCTTCAATTCGAAAATCACGCTCCCGCTGGTGCATGACGGCCAGGCTGTCGGTTTGCTGAACGTGTACGCAACCGAGCCGGATGCATTCGATGCGGAAGAGGTGGATCTGCTGACCGGGCTGGCCAACTCGGTGGCGGTCGCGATGCAGTTCCTGCGCCATCGCAGTGCCAAGCTGGCTGCGGAGGCGGCCTTTCATCTGCGTCAACGTGCCATCGAAGCGAGTCCGAACGCCATCGTCATCACCAGCGCAGCAGCGCCGCACTATCCGGTGGAGTATGTGAACCCTGCGTTCGAGCGCATGACAGGCTATTCGGCCCAGGAGATCGCCGGGAAAAGCCTCAGGGTGCTTCATCAAAACGACAAGGATCAGGCCGGATTGAAGGAACTGCGCAGGCTCCTTCGTGCGCAACAGGAAGGGCACGTGACAATACGGAATTATCGTCGCGACGGATCGATGTTCTGGACCGACGTTCACGTTGCCCCGGTACGGGACGAGACTGGCGCAGTCACGCACTTCGTCGGCGCCAAATATGACGTGACGACCACCAAGCGTTATGAAGAGCAGCTCGAGCTTCAGGCCAATCACGATGCCCTCACCATGCTCGCCAACCGCAACCTGCTGCAGGAACGGCTCAACCAGGCCATTGCAGCCGCAGCGCGCGACAATACACCGGTCTGGGTGGTGTTCCTGGACCTCGATCGCTTCAAGTTCGTCAACGACACGCTCGGTCACCAGGCCGGCGATGTCTTGCTTAAACAGGTATCGACGCGCCTGCGCAGCGTGGTTCGCCACACCGACACTGTCGCCCGCCTCGGCGGCGACGAATTTGTCCTGGTATTGGCGGAGCACGCCGACACATCGCTTGAGACCGCGCTTGTGCAGCGCGTCATGGACGTCGTTGCCCCGCCCTTTATTGTTGGTGGCCACGAATTCTTCCTGACCTGTAGCATGGGCATCGCAGTCTATCCGGCGGACGGCAGGGACGCGGAGACCTTGATCAAGCATGCCGATATCGCCATGTACAGCGCCAAGGGAGCCGGACGCGACAGCTTCCAGTTTTACACCTCGTCCTTGAATGAAAAGGCATTGGCGCGACTGCGCCTCGAAGGCGACCTGCGCAATGCGCTGGAACGCGGCGAATTCCTGCTGCACTATCAACCGCAACTCGATCTGCGTACCGGCAAGGTCGTCGGTATGGAGGCACTGATCCGCTGGCAGCACCCGGAACTTGGCATGGTCTCGCCGGCTCGCTTTATCGGGCTGGCCGAGGAGATCGGATTGATCGGGCCGATCGGGGAGTGGGTGCTGCGTACCGCTTGCATGCAACATCGTCGTTGGCAGCTTGCCGGATTGCCTGCGCTGCGCCTCGCAGTCAACTTATCTGCCCGGCAGTTTGCCGATCGCGGCCTGGCGCAATCGATCGCAGCCATTTTGACTGACACGGGCATGTCTGCCCAGCATCTGGATATTGAGCTGACGGAGAGCATGGTGATGACCGATGTCGAGTTCGCCATTGGCGTGTTGCGTGAACTTAAGGCACTGGGCGTGCATCTCTCTGTGGACGATTTCGGGACTGGATACTCCAGCCTGTCGTACCTCAAACGCTTCCCCATCAATTTGCTGAAGATCGATCAATCTTTCGTGCGCGACATCACGCTCAACAGTGACGGCGCCGAACTGGTGCGCTCGATCATTTCGCTTGCGCATGGACTGCGCCTGCAAGTGATTGCAGAGGGCGTCGAGACCGAGGAACAATTGACGTACCTGCGACAGCACGGCTGTGATCAGATGCAAGGGTATTACTTCAGCCAGCCTCTCGCTGCGGACGCGTTCGAACAACTTCTTCGGGAAGAGCGGGCATTGCCTGTGCAGGATATGGCTGTGATGGCGTTGCCTGGCTAGGAATGGCGATGGCCAAACCGGCTTGACTGTGGGCCCGGCCCCGCAGTTCACGCGCACACGTCTATCGGGATCAAACAGACGAGCAGGCCGGGTGATAGCGTGAACCCATGCGGGCCGCCGTCGCCGGCCCGACCTCATGGACGAAAGACCGTGAACAGCTTGTTCCTCTCCAGGATTGCAACGCTGCGCTGGCTCGCCGCCTTGATCGCCGTGAGCTACCACGTCCGGTTCTTGCTGTTCGCCAATTATGGGCATGTCGCGCACAAGGGCATCCTGACACGGCTGTTTTACTTCGTCACCAGCCTGGGCCACGAATCCTTCATCGCCTACATGGTCCTGAGCGGGCTGCTGCTCGGCGGCCTGCCGCTGTCGCGGTGGCGGCGCGGCGCCGATCCCCGGCCCGACCTGTGGCGCAACGGGCGCAAGGCCTACCTGCTGCTTGTGCCGGCGCTGGCAGCGGGCGGCCTGCTCGACGTGGCCGGCGGCGCGCTGTTCGCCGGGTCGGGCGTGTATGCCGCGCTGCCCCAGTCCGCGCCAACCCACCTGACGCCGTTTGTCTTGTTTGGCAACCTGCTGCTGTTGCAGGACATCGTTGTTCCGGGCTTTGGCAGCAACGCCATGCTGTTCCTGCTTGCCTACGAGGCCTGGGCCTACGTGGTGCTGGCCACCGCGTTCTCGTTCGGGCCGTCCGGGCTGCGCCGCGGGTGTGCGGTGGCGGCGCTGCTCGCGGCCGCGCTGGTGCTGGTCGCGCCGCGCTACCTGGGCTACCTGGCCGCGTGGCTGCTTGGCCTTGCGGTGGCGGCGTGGGCGCCGCGCTGGCGCGGCCGCGTGCCAGGCTGGGCCGGCGCCGCGCTGTTGTTCGCCGTCCTGCTCGCTTCACGGGTGGCCGGCGCACGCCTGGCGTCGCTGCAGCCGGCCTACGTTTCGCTGCTGCGCTTGCTGCTCGACCTGATGGTGGCGGCCGGGCTTGCCGTGTTCCTGGCCACGCTGTACGGCAGCCGGGGGCGGCGCGCGCGGCCCGGTACGGCGGCGCGGCTGCGGCGCGCGCTGGCCGGGCTCGGGCTGCCCCTGTATGCCACGCAATTCCCGTTCATGGCGTTCGCGGTCGCGCTGGCCAACGCGTGGCTGGGCTTGCCGCTGGCGGCGCAGCCCTCGGCCGGCGGCTTGCTGGCGTTCGCGCTGGTGATCGGCGCGATCTACCTGTTCGCGCTGCTGGCCGCGCGCGCGTCGGCGGTGCTGGCGGCCATGCTTCCCAGCAGGGCCGCGGCAAGGTGGAGCAGGCAATGGTCGAACGCCTATGCGTCCCTTGGGCGCTTGTCGAGGAGGCCATGATGAACCGGGCGGTCAGGCCCGGCCGTCCTCGCCCTCGCGCAGGCGCAGCCGGTCCTGCTCGAACGAGCGCGCCAGCTCGTCGCGCGCGGCCTGGGTGATCGAGATCATCGCCGATTCGTCCTGGTAGTGCGGGTAGATGGTCTCGATGGTCGCCAGGTTGTGGTCGCGGAACTTCAGGCGGGCGCGCTCGGCCATTGTCGGCTCCACGCCCATCTGCTCCAGCGCCCATTGCCCCAGCATCAGGGCCGACTCGAAGGTCTCGCGCTCGACCAGGTCGACGCCGCGGTTGCGCAGCTCGTACACGTGGGTCAGGTTGCGCGCCCGCGCGATCACCTTCAGATGCGGAAAGTACTGGCGGACGATGTCGGTCAGCGCCAGGTTCGCCTCCATATCGTCGATCGCATTGATGAGCAGGCGCGCCTGGCCGGCCCCGGCCGCGCGCAGCAGGTCGAGCCGGGTGGCGTCGCCGTAGAACACGCGGTAGCCGAAGCGGCGCACGGTCTCGATCAGGTCCGGGTCGTTGTCCAGCACCGTGACCTTGATGCCCGACGCCATCAACAGGCGCCCCGCGATCTGGCCCACCCGGCCGAAGCCGGCCACGATCACGCGCGCGCCCTCCGGCTCGATGGTGTCCGGCGGCGGTGCGGCGGGCGAGTGCAGGGTCTTGCCGAGCGCGTTGCCGGCCGTGACGGCCAGCGGCGTGAGCGCCATCGACACCGCCACCATCAGCACCAGCAGCTCGCCCCAGCGCGCCGGTATCACGCCGGCCGTGCGCGCCACGCCAAACACGACGAAGGCGAACTCGCTGCCCTGGGACAGCAGGGCGGCGAAGGGCCAGTGCTGGGCCGGCGCGATCGGCATCGGCCGCGCCACCAGGCCCAGCACGGCCATCTTGACCAGCATGAAGCCCACCGACAGCAGCAGCACCTGCCCCGGCACCTCGGCCAGCAGCCCCAGGTTGGCCGACATGCCGACCGAGGTGAAGAACAGGCCGAGCAGCAGGCCCTTGAACGGCTCGAGGTCGGTCTCGAGCGCCTTGCGGTATTCGGAACTGGCCAGCAGCACCCCGGCCAGGAAGGCGCCCAGGCCCATCGACAGGCGCGCCAGTGTCATCAGCTGGGCGATGCCCAGCACCAGCAGCAGTGCGAAGGCGGTGAAGATCTCGCGCAGCCGGGTGCGCGCGATCAGGCGCAACGCCGCCGGCATCGCGTAGCGGCCCGCCACCAGGATGGCCGCGATGGTGGCCGCCGCCAGCGGGGCATTGAACGCGGTCTGCGCCGCGCCGTCGCCCAGGAGCGGCGTGATCACCAGCAGCGGAATGGCGGCCATGTCCTGGAACAGCAGGATCGCGAACGCGGCGGTGCCGGCCGGGGTGTGGTCGAGGTGGCGCTCCTGCATGTTCTGCACCGCGATCGCGGTCGAGGACAAGGCCAGCGTGGCGCCGGCAATCACCGCGGCCGTGCCCGGCATGCCGAGCAGCCAGGCCCCGAGCGCCAGCGGCAGGCCGCAGGCCACCAGTTGCAACGCGCCGCCGGCCAGCACCAGGGTGCGCATGGCCAGCAGCTTTTCCGGCTGCAGCTCCAGGCCGATCAGGAACAGCATCATCACCACGCCGATCTCGGCCACGTGGCTGATCAGGTCCACGCCCTTGACCAGGGCCAGGCCCCACGGCCCGATGAGGCAGCCGCCAACCAGGTAGCCCAGCACCGAGCCGAGACGCAGCCGCTGCGCGAGCGGCACCAGCAGCACGGCGGTGAGCAGGAACACGATCGGGGTGAGCAGCAATTGGGGCATGATCTGGCTGTGAGCAGGGGTGTCCGCCGCCCGGCTTGCTGCCCGAGCTGACCGGCCGGTCGGCCTTGCCACGATTATATCGAAGCGCGCGGCACGGCACGCTCGCGCTGTCAGTCGTGGGCGGCAAACACCTCGCGCGCCGCGAACACCCCGTTCAGGGCCGCCGGAAAGCCCGCGTACAGGCTCATCTGCAAGATCGCCTCGATGATTTCCTCGCGCGACAGTCCCACGTGCAGGCCGGCGGCGATGTGCACCTTGAGCTGGGGTGTCGCCGTGCCGAGCGCGGTCAGTGCCGCGATGGTGGCCAGTTCGCGCTGCTGCAGGGTGAGGCCCGGGCGCGAGTAGATGTCGCCAAAGCCGAACTCGACGATGTAGCGGCCGAGGTCCGGGCAGCAATCGGCAAGCGCCGCGACCACCTGTTCACCGGCCTTGCCGTCCACTTCCTTCAGGCGTTGCCAGCCCCGTTCGTAGCGTGTTTCCATTTTCTTCCCTTTCTGTGAGTTGGTGTTCCATGTCGCCGTACAGGGAAATCTTCTGGTGGAGATAGCCGAGCGTCTCGGCCAGCGCATCGAGCTCGGCCTGCACGGCCGCCGCGTGCTCTTCGAGCATGTGGCGGCGCTCGCGGATGCTGCCCAGTTCCTGGCCTGCTTCGCGCAGGCGCGCATAGCGCTGCATTTTCTCCACCGGCATCCCGGTTGCGCGCAGCCGCAGCAGGAACGCGATCCAGCCCATGTCCTCGCTGCGGTAGCGCCGGTGGCCATTGGCGCGGCGCGCCACCGGCCGGATCAGGCCGATGCGCTCGTAGTAACGCAAGGTGTGCACGGAAAGGCCGCAGGCTGCGGCCGCTTGCTGGATGGTCAGTGCGGCGGTCATGGTGGGAATCGTAGAAGTTGGAGTGCGCTCGAAGTCAAGCAAGTGTACCGAAGCTGTCATACATACCGATGTTTCCTTGGCACACTTTTGCTTTTGCATTAGCATCCAGCCAGTTCAAAAAGCTCAACCAGGAGACAAACATGAAGCGCACCTTGTGCAGTACCTTGATCGTGGGCCTGTTCGCCGGCGCCACGCATGCGGCCGGCCCGGCGAGCGTTGCCGCCTCGACCGCTCCGGCGGCGGTGGTCGCAGCGCAGCGCGCCGGCGTGGACGTGGCCGCCTTCGACAGCACGGTGCGCCCACAGGACGATTTCTTCCGCTACACGCAGGGCAAGTGGCTCAAGGATGTGGAGATCCCGTCGGACCGCTCGAGCTGGGGCGCGTTCAATGTCGCGCAGGACCATGTCGAGCAGCAGATCCGCACGCTGGTGGAACAGGCGGCACAGGACAAGCAGGCCAAGCCCGGCTCGCCGGCGCAAAAGATGGGGGATTTCTACAACAGCTACGTGGACCAGACGCACCGCAACGAACTGGGGCTGGGCCCGCTCCAGCGCGAGCTCGACGCCATCGCCGCGCTGCGCGACAAGCGCCGGTTCGCGCCGCTGATGGCGCAGCTGGAGATCGCCGGCGCGGGCGGCCCGTTGCACCTGTCGGTCCACCAGGACAACAAGGATTCGACGCACTACCTGGCCGACATCAACCAGTCCGGCCTGGGCATGCCCAACCGCGACTATTACCTGGCGCAGGACGACAAGCGCCTGGCCGACGTGCGCGCCAAGTACCAGCAGCACATCGAACGCATGCTGGCGCTGGCCGGCCACGCCAACGCTGCCAGCGAGGCAGCCGGCATCGTCGCGCTGGAAACCGAGATCGCCCGCGTGCAGTGGAGCGCGGTCGAGAACCGCGACCCGGTCAAGGGCTACAACAAGATGACGGTAACCCAGCTGAAAACGCTGATGCCGAACTTTGACTGGAACGCCTACCTGAAGGCAAGCGGCGTGGGCGGCAAGGCCGCGGCCGTGAACGTGAGCCAGCCGAGTTATCTTTCCGGCCTGTCGGCGCTCATCGACAAGACCCCGGTCGAGACCTGGAAGGCGTACTTCCAGTTCCGCCTGCTCGCCGCCTACGCGCCCTACCTGTCGCAGGCCTTCGTGGACGAGAGTTTTGCGTTCCGCGGCGCCGTGCTGTCCGGCGCCAAGGTCAACCGCCCTCTGGAAAAGCTGGCGATCGCCGAGATCAACCGCGACATGGGCTTCTTGGTTGGCAAGGCCTACGTGGACGCGTACTTCCCGGCCGAGCGCAAGCGCCAGGTCGAGGACATGGTGAAGAACTTCCTGGCCGCGTTCAAGGAGCGCATCGACACGCTCGAATGGATGACGCCGGAGACCAAGAAGCAGGCCCAGGTCAAGCTGGCCAAGATCAACGTCAAGGTCGGCTACCCGGACAAATGGCGCGATTACACGGCGCTGGTGGTCAAGCCGGGCGACCTGGTGGGCAACGTGCGGCGCGCCCGCGCGTTCGCGCACCAGTTCCAGGTGAGCAAGCTGGGCAAGCCGGTGGACCGCAGCGAATGGGAAATGACCCCGCAGACCGTCAACGCTTACTACAGCCCGGAGATGAACGAGGTGGTGTTCCCGGCCGCGCGCCTGCAGTCGCCGCTGTACGATGCCGACGCCGAACCGGCCGTCAACTATGGCGCGGTCGGTATCTCGATCGGCCACGAGATCAGCCACGCATTCGACGACCAGGGCGCACAGTACGATGGCGACGGCAACCTGCGCAACTGGTGGACCAGCGAAGACAGCGAGAAATTTGCCGCCAAGGGCAAGCTGCTGGCCGAGCAGTACGGCAGCTACAGCCCGGTGCCGGGCTACCAGCTGAACGGCCAGCTCACGCTGGGCGAGAACATCGCCGACAATGCCGGCGCGATCATGGCCAGCCGCGCCTACCAGATCTACCTGGCCGGCCGGCCGGCGCCGGTGATTGACGGCATGACGGCCGAGCAGCGCCTGTTCATGGGCCTGGCCCAGGCCCGGCGCGGCAAGGCGCGCGAGGCCGCGCTGATCGCGCAGGTCAAGTCCGACCCGCACTCGCCGTCAGAATTCCGCGTCAACGGCAGCCTGCGCAACCATCCGGGCTTCTACGAGGCCTTCGAGGTCAAGCCGGGCGACAAGATGTACCTCGCGCCCGAGCAACGCGTGATTTTCTGGTAAGGACGCCGCGCCCCCCGGTGGGGCGCGCGGACTTCCGGCCGGATCGGGAACGGTCCGGCGTTCAGAGAATCTCGTGCCACCTGGCAGTGGTCGAATACTCTTCCTTGTATTCGCAGTACATGCCCTCGCGCTCGGCGACCTGGGCGCCGGCCTTGTCCTTCAGGATCCAGTGGAACTGCTTGCACGGGAAGCCGGCGACCGGCTGTTCGCCGCTCAGGAGCACCTGGCCCTGGAATTTGGCCCCTTTCCAGTCGATGTGCTGGCCAGGCTTGAGCGCCAGCAGCATCGCGTCGAATTTCTCCTTGCTGGAGCCTCCCTTGACCACCGCGAAGTGCGCCCACGCGTCGAAACTGTAGCCGCCCTCGCAATCGCTGCAAGGCACCTTGCTCGCGTTCTCGAACTTTTTCTTCATGTCGCGCGCCGCGTCGAATTTCAGGTCGGCGAACTTGTAGTAGCTGCACTGGGTTTCTTCGGGCCACAGCACCTCGGGCTTGAAATCCGCTGGGCGGGCGCCCACCGGCGGCAGGACGTTGCCTTTCAGCTTGCGGCAACCCGGGGCCGCGCTCGCATCGGAAGGGCGTTGCGCGCCGGCGGTGGCCGGGGCATCGGCATTGCGTGTCGCCGGCGCGGCCGCGGGGCTGCGCTCCTGCGGCTCGGCTGCCGGCTTGTCCACCATCTTCTGCACCGCGCCCACGGCGGCCTGGGCGGCAGCGTTCTTCAAGGTGTCGAGCCACTGCGCATGGGCGCCGAGCGGCGCCAGGGCGATGCCGCACAGCGCGGCGATGAGGGTCTTTCTGATCATGGCGATATCCCGTAAATACAGCCCAAAACCGCCATTATCGCAGGCCGCGTTCGGCAGGTTGTCGTAAATGTTTCTCCGTTTTCGCAGACAGCCGGAGACGCCGCCGGCGCTGACGGAAGTTGCCGTTTGAGCAAGCTCAAGCATCCTGCCCGAGGGCGAAAACTTTCCGCTACAACTGTCTAGACTGGCGTGGCGCCGTCCCGTGCGACGGTTCACGTCTCTTCGTCAGGAGGAAGCCACATGAAGAAAGTACTGGGGATCGGCGCCGCGTTGTGCCTGGCCCTGAGCGCCGCGTTCGCCTGGCCGGCCAATGACATGCGCAAGGACGACTACCTCGAGCACCAGATCAAACGCGGCTACGAGATCGTTCCGCCGGGCGTCAAGCTCAACCTGCAAGACAAGAATCGCGCCCTGGTCGGGCTGGGCAGCTACATCGTCAACACCAGCGGCTGCATCGATTGTCACAGCCATCCTTCGTACCTGCCCGGCGGCGACCCGTTCCAGGGCCAGCGCGAGATCATCAATGCGTCCGAGTACTTGTCCGGCGGGCGCACCTTTGGTCCCGAAATCACCGCGCCGAATCTTACGCCCGACCACGCCGGCAAGCCGGCCGGCCTGACGCGGCGCGAATTCATCGAGACCCTGCGCAGCGGCCACAACCCGAAGGACCCGGCCGGCCAGATCCTGCAGGTCATGCCGTGGCCAACGTTCGGCAAGAAGACCGAGGCCGACCTGGCCGCGATGTACGAATACCTGCGCGCGATCCCGTCGCTGCCGGACAATCCGCACCCGGGCCCGTAGTTCAGGTTGCCGCGCGGCGGCCGTTGCCGCTGCGCCGGTCCACCAGCCCGTGCCGGTGCTCGACGCCGCTGTATGGCAACTCGTTGGCTGCACTGATCGATTGCCGCACGCGCCCGGTCGCGCCCTGGTTGCGCTCGTAGAAATTGCGCACGATGGTCCCGGCGGTGTCGCGCGCGCCGAGACCAAACGACAGGCCGATGGCCAGTGCGACCGCCCCGACCAGCGCCATGAACAGGATGTCCACCAGCGTGCTGGCCACCCCGATCTGGTACACCGCGACCAGGATCGCAAAGCCCCACACCGCCCACCGGGCCGCCGTGGCCACCAGTTCCGGACGCTCCAGCCGGGCCTTGGCGGCGGTCTCGCGCACGATGCCGGACACCGCATTGGCGGCCATGCCGCCGATCACCAGCACGATCACGGCGACCGCCAGGTTGGGCAGCCACATCAGCAGCTGGTGCAGCACCTGCGACACCGCCGGCACGCCCAGCGCGTCGAACGCGACCACCAGCGCGATCAGCCGCACGAACCACTTGGCAATCCCGGCCAGCACGCCGGACGGCGAGCGCTTCAGCGCCTGCGCCATCGGCCCCATGCCGGCGCGGTCGGCAAAGCCGTCGAAATGGACGGCGCGCAGCAGCGCCACGATCGCCTTTTCGATCAACGAGGCGATCAGCCAGCCGATGCCCAGGATGATGAGAAAGCCGATGATGCGCGGAACGGCCGCAAACAGCAGCGACATGGCTGCGGACAGCGAGGCCATCAGCGAAGCGCCCCAACTGGTGATCTGCGAGTTCATGACGTCCTCCGTGAGCTCGATGGTGACGGTCATCGTTCGACCGGCCGAGCGTGCCGTGGTTCGGCGGCGTCGACCGTGTTCGCCATCAAGCCCCAGGAGCCGCCGGGCCCTGCGCTCAGGCCGCCTGCGCCTGCTGGATCTGTCCCACCCACTGGTGCGCGCGCGCCTCGCCCTCGTGCGCGAGCAGGAACTGGAAGCCGGCGTGCAGGGCCTCGCCGGCCAGCCGGCGGTCATGGCGCGCCGCCTCGGCCAGGTAGTCGAGTCCTTCGCGGCGGCGCTCGTCCAGCAGGATCTGGCCGTACATGCAGGATGCCTTCGGGAACGGGCCGCCGCCCTGGCGCAGCAGATGCGCCAGCACCGGCTTGGCCGCCTGCGCCGAGTCGAACTCCACCTTCAGCACCGCCAGCTCCTGCAGTTCGTGCAGGGGCAGGGCGGACAGCGGCGCCGCATCGAGCTCGCGCAGGCGCGCCTGCGACCGGGTCACGCGGCGGTAGCGCTCGCCCCAGTCCTTGCCATGGTCGCGCCACCATGCCTGGTCGAATTCCTCGGCCAGCTGGTTGGCCAGCTCGCCCAGCAGCGACACGGCGGCGCTGCGCGCCAGCGGCTGCGGCAGCGCCGGCTGCTGGCCGAGCGCCTCCACGCGCTCGCGCAGGCAGGGATGGGTGTCGTCGTAGCCCGACTCGTACTGCCAGGCGCCCTTCAGGCGCTCCTGTGTCGCCCATTCGTCGTGGCTGATCCGCAGCGCCGTGGCGAACGACTTGTACGGCATGAAGCCCGGGCGTTCGCGGGTGTCGGCCTGGCGGTACAGGGTGGACCAGAACTGGGTGTGGAACCAGGTGGCGAGCAGCTCGGTGCGCACCAGGCTGGCGGCCGCCACGTCCGCGCCGGCGAGCCTGGCCGAGGTGCGGTCCGCCTCGTATTCGTGCTGGCGGCGCAGCACGAAGCTGCAGGCGTCGAAGTAGGGCATGAAGGCATCGAGCGGCTTGAGCAGCAAGCCATACCAGACCGATGCTTCCGAGGCCGCATCCACCCGCTCGTGCACCTTGTGCAGGATCAGGCGCTGGCGCCATACCCAGTTGCCCAGCCGCCCGTGCGCGCCGCACAGGTGGCCGTATTCGTGCGCGACGACCGACTGCATGCCCGAGGTGCTGTGGCCGAACAGGAAGGGCAGGCCGAGAACGAGGTAATTCACGCTCGGCCCGACCAGGCCCCAGCTCGGCAGCTGCACGATGCCGGCGTTGTAGTCGGTATCGACCAGCACATGGTGGATGGTGGGTCCCTTGAGCTTTGCCTGCATCTTGTCGAGCAGCTCGAACAGCACCGGCGCGTCCGCGCGCATGATGGCGCGGCCCTGCGGCGGCGACAGGCGCATCGCCAGCGTACGCAGCGTGACGTACAGGATCGGCAGCGCCATCAGGCCAAGGATGCCGGCGGCGATGGCGACACGGTTCACCCCGTGCTCGCGCGACCAGGCGACGGCGCCATACAGCAGCGCCGCATTGAGGAACAGGACGCAGAACAGGGCCACATAGGCGGCCACGCTCATCAACAGAACCCGGGCCCGGAACGCCTGCGGCGAGTTCGCCGACTGCGCTTCCAGGCGCTTGACCAGCCAGCCAAATTCTTCCTCGTTCACGGCACGCCCCGTTATTGAACAGAGCTTGATTGTATTGCGAAAAACTTTCTTCTTGGTAATATTTATGGGAGACACACCGAAGGAGCCCGTCCATGAAGTTTCGCTACCACCTCGTGCCGTACTGCCTGGTCGCATCTGCGCTGCTGGCGTCCACCGCCGCGCGGGCGGAGCAACCGGGCGAGAACATCCGGCATCGCCTCGAACAGCGGCGCGCCGACCGCGGCGCGGCATCCGGTCTGCAGGAAATCCAGGTGCAGGGCCGCAAGGTGCTGGTGCATGTGCCGGCCGGATATGATCCCGCCCGCCCGGCGCCGCTGGTGCTGGCCTTCCACGGAGGTGGCGGTAGTGCCGACTTCATGGCCGACGACGCCCGGTACGGCCTGCAGGGCCAGGCCGACCAAAGCGGCTTTCTCGTCGCCTTTCCCAATGGCGCCAGCAGGCTGCCCGGCGGCCGGCTGGCAACCTGGAATGCGGGAGCCTGCTGCGGCTACGCGCGCGACCAGGACAGCGACGACGTCGGTTTTGCGCGCGCGGTCGTGGGCGCGATCAAGGCACGCTATGCCATCGACGAGCGCCGTGTTTTCGCCATCGGCATGAGCAATGGCGGCATGCTGGCCCACCGGCTGGCCTGCGAGGCGGCGGACCTGTTCCGGGCGGTCGCCTCGGTCGCCGGGCCGGATGCCACCCTGCGTTGCAGCCCGTCGCGGCCGGTCTCGGTACTGCACATCCATGCCCGCGACGACGACCATGTGCTGTTCGACGGCGGCGCCGGCCCGGGCGCATTTCGCGACCAGCGCAGTGTGATGGATTTCGTGTCGGTGCCGCAGACCATTGCGGGCTGGGTGCAGCGCGACCAGTGCAGCGGCAGGGCCCAGCGGGTGCTGCAGGTCCCCGGCGCCTACTGCGAGGCGTATCAGGATTGCGCCGGCGGGGCACAGGTCCAGCTGTGCGTGACCGACACCGGCGGCCATTCATGGCCCGGCGCGGACCGGGTACGGCAGGGCAAGGCAGCGGCATCGACCGCGCTGGACGCGAGCGCTGCGATCTGGCGGTTCTTCGACAGCCAGCCGCCGCGTCGCGGAAATTGACGAAAAAAAACGCCAACCTGCGGAAGGTCGGCGTTTTTTTTTAATCTTTGGTGGCCCGGGGCGGAATCGAACCACCGACACAAGGATTTTCAATCCTCTGCTCTACCAACTGAGCTACCAGGCCAAGAGAGGCATGATTATAGCCAGTGGATTTGCGCTCTGCAAGTCCCGCTTGAAACTTTCTCATCGCCCGGGACGCGCCCGCGGACGGCCCGCCGGGGCCGAGTCGCTATAATGAACGCTATGACTACCTCGACCTCTTCCTCCGCACAGTACCGCAGCGACGTCTGCATCGTTGGCAACGGCGCCATCGCCAAAACCACGGCCCTCGGGCTCGCACAGGCCGGGCACAGCGTGACCTTGCTGGTCCCGCCCGCGCGCTCGGGGCCGAAGGAAGAGGCCAGCGGCGGCGAGCGTCCGTGGGACGTGCGCGTGTATGCGCTCAACCACACGGCCCACAACCTGCTCTCGTCGCTCAAAGTATGGGGCGCGCTCGATTTGTCGCGCGTGGCGCCGGTCGATTCCATGATCGTGCATGGCGACGGCGAGAACGCCGGCGGCCTGTCGTTCGACGCCTTCAGCGCCCACACCGGCGCGCTGACCTGGATCGTCGAGGACAGCAACCTGATGCAGGCGCTGGACGCCGCGCTCAAGTTCGCGCCCAACATGCAACTCGTCAGCGGCCGCGCGGCGAGCTTGGCGGCCCGCCACGATGGCGCCAGCGTGCGGCTTGACGACGGCACGGTCATCGAGGCCGAGCTGGTGCTGGGCGCCGACGGGCGCGAATCGTGGGTGCGCGGCCAGTGCGGCATCGGCATCGATTACCGCTCGTACCACCAGCGCGGCGTGGTCGCCAATTTCTCCTGCGAAAAGCCGCACCACGGCGTGGCCTACCAATGGTTCACCTGCGACGAGGGCATCGTCGCGCTGCTGCCGCTGCCGGGCAACCGCGTCTCGCTGGTCTGGTCCGCGCCCGACACCCTGGCCGACACCTTGATGAGCGAGTCGCAGGGCGAGCTGGCGATCCGCCTGGGCGAGTTTGCCGAGGACAAGCTCGGTTGCCTCAAGCCGCTGCAGCCGGAGATGGTCAAGGCCGTCCCGCTGGTCATCATTCGCCCGCATTCGATCGTGGCGCCGCGCGTGGCGCTGCTGGGCGACGCGGCGCACGCGGTGCACCCGCTGGCCGGCCACGGCATGAACCTGGGCTTTGGCGACGTGGTGGACCTGCTCGAGGTGCTGGCCGGACGCGAGGATCACCGCAGCCTGGGCGACGAGCGCGTGCTGGCCCGCTACGCCCGCGCCCGCAAGGAAGACGTGCTCTTGATGCAGCTGGCCACCGATGGCCTGGAGCGCCTGTTTGGCGCGAATCTTGAGCCAGTGCGAGTGATCCGCAATTTAGGGTTAAACTTGCTCGATAAATTGCCGATGGTAAAGCGGCGGCTGATTGCCCACGCGATGGGCAGGTAACTCATTCATTAAGGAATACATATGTTGAAGCGAAAGCTCGCCGTATTGATGGCGACGGGCCTGATTGCCTCCTGCGTTGGCGCCGAAAACACGACCGAAGCGAGCATTCGCAAGGCGGTCGAGCCGCGCCTGGGTGGCGCCAAGATCGAATCGGTCAAGGAGACCCCGTATGCCGGGCTGTACGAGCTGCGCGTCAACGGCGACATCCTGTACACCGACAAGACCGGCCAGTACCTGGTCATCGGCCACATCTATGACGTGAAGACCTCGCAGGACCTGACCCGTGCCCGCATCGAGGACATCCAGAAGATCAAATTTTCCGACCTGCCGCTGGACCTGGCGATCAAGCAGGTCAAGGGCGACGGCAAGCGCGTGATCGCGGTGTTCGAGGACCCGAACTGCGGCTACTGCAAGCGCCTGCGCCAGACCACGCTCAAGAACACCGACAACATCACCATCTACACCTTCCTGTACAACATCCTGTCCGACGATTCGGTGGCCAAGTCCAAGAACATCTGGTGCTCGGCCGACCGCGCCAAGGCCTGGGACGACTGGATGATCAACGGGAAGCAGGCCCCGGCCGCGCCGGAGAACTGCCAGACGCCGAACGACAAGGTGCTGGCGCTGGGCCAGAAGCTGCATATCCAGGGCACGCCCGCGATCTTCTTTGCCGACGGCAGCCGCATCCCGGGCGCCGTGGACCAGAAAGCGCTGGAAGCCAAGCTGGCAACGCTGAAGTAACAAAAACAACCATCACTGGGGGAGAAGCATGGTCCAACTGAACGTCAACGGGCGCGACGTGCAGGTCGACGCCGACCCGTCCACGCCCATCCTGTGGGCATTGCGCGACAACCTCAACATGACCGGCACCAAGTTCGGCTGCGGCGCGGCGCTGTGCGGCGCCTGCACCGTGCACCTGAACGGCAACCCGGTCCGTTCCTGCGTCACGCCGATCTCGGCGGCGGTGGGCCAGAAGATCACCACGATCGAGGCCATCGAGCAGGACAAGGTCGGCAAGGCGGTGCAGGATGCGTGGGTCAGGCATGACGTTCCCCAGTGCGGCTACTGCCAGAGCGGGCAGGTGATGAGCGCGACCGCGCTGCTGCGCACCAACAAGGCGCCCACCGACGCCGATATCGACAGCGCCATGAGCGGCAACATCTGCCGCTGCGGCACCTACCAGCGAATCCGCGCGGCCATCAAGGACGCGGCCAAGACCCTGGCATAAGGAGGCCACATGCGTACCGAATGGATGAACCAGGAGGCGCCCGTGCGCCCCGAGGGCGGCATCTCGCGCCGCGGCTTCATGAAGGCCGGCGCCGCGCTTGGCGGCGGCCTGGTGCTCGGCTTCTTTATTCCCACAGCCGGCCGCTTCGCGCGCGCCGCGGGCGCGGCCCCGGCGCCGTCTGCGCCCAACGCCTTCCTGCACATTGCACCGGACAACACGGTCACGGTCATGGTCAACCGCCTGGAGTTCGGCCAGGGCGTGCACACCGCGCTGCCGATGCTGATGGCCGAAGAGCTCGATGCCGACTGGTCGCAGGTGCGCGGCGAGCTGGCGCCGGCCGGCGACGCCTTCAAGGACCCGCTGATGGGCATGCAGATGACCGGCGGCTCGGGCAGCGTGGCGCACTCGTTCACCCAGTACCGCGAGATCGGCGCGCGCGCTCGCGCCATGCTGGTTGCCGCCGCGGCCCAGAAGTGGAACGTGCAGCCGGCGCAGTGCAAAACCGCAAACGGCGTGGTGTTCGGCCCGGCCGGCCAGAAGGCCAGCTACGGCGAACTGGCCGACGCGGCGATGGCGCAGCCGGTGCCGGCCACCGTCACGCTCAAGGACCCCAAGGATTTCCGCTTCATTGGCAAGCCCATGAAGCGCATCGATGCGCGCGCCAAGTCGAACGGGCGCCAGCAGTTCGGCCTGGACTTCAAGCCCGAGAACTGCAAGGTGGCGCTGGTCGCGCGTCCGCCCGTGTTCGGCGCCAGGGTGGCGCGCGTCGATGCCGCCAAAGCGCTGGCAATCAAGGGCGTGCGCGCCGTGGTCGAAGTGCCGACCGACCGCGGCGGCCGCGGCGTGGCCGTGATCGCCGACGGCTACTGGCCCGCCAAGCTGGGCCGCGACGCGCTGGCCATCGACTGGGATACCAGCGCGGTGGCCAAGACCGATACCGCAAAGCTGATGCAGGAATATGCGTCGCTGGCCAAAACGCCGGGCACGGTGGCCAAAAAGGCAGACATCGCGCCGCTGGCCGGCGCGCCGAAGAAGATTTCGGCCGTCTATGAATTCCCCTACCTGGCGCACGCGCCGATGGAGCCGCTCAACTGCGTGGTGGACCTGCGCGCCGACCACTGCACGGTGTGGGCCGGCACCCAGTTCCAGACCGCGGACCAGGCGGCGGTGGCCGCCACTGCTGGCCTGAAGCCCGAGCAGGTCACGGTCAACACCATGATGGCGGGCGGCGGTTTCGGCCGCCGCGCGGTGCCCACCTCGGATTACATCGTCGAGGCGGTGGGCGTGGCCAAGGCCTGGCGCGCGGCCGGCCACGGCGAGCCGGTCAAGGTCATGTGGAGCCGCGAGGATGACATCAAGGGCGGCTACTACCGCCCGGCCTATGTGCACCGCGCCGACATCGGCCTGGACGCCAAGGGCAACATCGTCGCGTGGGACCACGCCATCGTCGGGCAGTCGATCATCACCGGCACGCCGTTCGAGCCCTACATGGTCAAGAACGGCGTGGATGCGACCAGCGTGGAAGGCATGGGCGAGCCGTACGCCGTGCCGATGAACCTGACCGTTCATAACACCAAGGCCAACGTGCCCGTGCTGTGGTGGCGTTCGGTCGGCTCGACCCACACCGCGTTCGTGATGGAGACCCTGATCGACGAAGCCGCGCACCTGGCCAACATGGACCCGGTGGCGTACCGCAAGAAGCTGATGGGCCCGGAGCACAAGCGCCACCTGGCGGCGCTCGACCTGGCGGTGGCCAAGTCCGGCTACGGCAAGAAGGCGCTGCCGAAAGGGCATGCCTGGGGCGTGGCGCTGCACGAGTCGTTCAATTCGGTGGTTGCGTACGTGGTCGAGGCTTCGCTCGACAAGGGTGCGCCCAAGCTGCACCGCGTGACCGCCGGCGTGCACTGCAACCTGGCCGTCAATCCGCTGACGGTCGAGGCGCAGGTGCAGGGCGCCGCGCTCATGGCGCTGGGCACCACGCTGCCCGGCGCGGCCATCACGCTCAAGGACGGGCTGGTACAGCAGCAGAACTTCAACGACTACCGCGTGGCGCGCATGAACGAAATGCCGCATGTGGACGTGTTCATCGTCCCCTCGGCGGAGCCGCCCACCGGCATGGGCGAGCCGGGCCTGCCGCCCTTGGCGCCGGCCTTTGCCAACGCGCTCTATCGCCTCACCGGCAAGCGGCTGCGCAAGCTGCCGTTCGACCTGACCGCTGCCTGAGGATGCGACCATGACCCCTGTCGGCATCTTGCTGGCGGCCGGCAGGGGCAGCCGCTTCGACGCCACCGGGGCGCGCAACAAACTGCTTGAGCGCCTGCCCTCGGGCGAACCTGTCGTGGCCAGCAGCGCGCGCCATCTGCTCGCGACCGTGCCGCGCGTGCTTGCCGTCGTGGGGCCACATTCCGGCGACGTCGCCGGCGTGCTGGGCGCGCTGGGCTGCGAGGTGATCATTTGCGACGAGGCCGGGCAGGGCATGGCGGCCTCGCTCGTCCACGCCGTCCGCCATTCGCTGCCCCAGGCACAGGCTTGGATTGTCGCGCTGGGCGACATGCCGTTCGTGCGCCCGGCCACGATCAAAACGCTGTGCGCGGCGCTGGCGTCGGGCGCGGACATCGCCGCGCCGGTATTCCAGGGCCGCCGCGGCAATCCGGTCGGCTTCAGCAAGACCCACCTGGCGGCGCTGCTGGCGCTGGAAGGCGACCAGGGTGCGCGTGCCATCCTGCAGGCGAATCCGGTGACGCTGGTCGAGGTGGACGACCCCGGCGTGGTCGAGGATATCGACGAGCAGGCCGACCTTTCGCGCGGACGCGACAACCGCTGACGCAACCGCGGCCCCGTGTTCATCGCGAGTGGCCGCTGCCGGGCTCTTGCGATTACACTACAAAAAAACCTTTCATCGCAGACCATGAAAAAATCACCTCAGAAGAAGGCGCCGCCCGCGGTCCAGTACACGATCCTGCCACGCGACCTGTCCGGCCACCTGTTCGACGTCACCGTCACCGTGGCCGAGCCGGACCCGGAAGGGCAGGTGTTCGTGCTGCCGGCATGGATCCCGGGCAGCTACATGATCCGCGAGTTCGCGCGCAATATCGTGCGCATCCGTGCCGAGTCGAACGGCCAGGCGGTCAACCTGGACAAGCTGGACAAGCACACCTGGAAGGCGGCGCCGTGCAGCGGCCCGCTGTCGGTCTGGTACGAGGTGTACGCGTGGGACCTGTCGGTGCGCGCCGCGCACCTGGACCAGACCCACGGCTTCTTCAATGGCACCAGCGTGTACCTGCGCGCACTCGGCAAGGAAGAGGCGCCGCACCAGGTGGACATTCAGGCCCCGCAGGACCCAGTCGCCGCCAACTGGCGCGTGGCCACCTCGCTGCCGGAGCTGGGCGCCAGGCGCTACGGCTTCGGCACCTACCTGGCTGCCAACTACGACGAACTGATCGACCATCCGGTCGAGATGGGCGAGTTCGAGCTGGCCACCTTCAAGGCGCACGGCGTCCCGCACGACATCGTGGTCACGGGCCGCGTGCCGAACCTGGACATGGCGCGCCTGCAGGCCGACCTGAAGGCGATCTGCGAGGCGCAGATCGCGTTCTTCGAACCGAAGACCAAACGCGCTCCGATGAACCGCTACGTGTTCCTGACGATGGTGGTCGGCGACGGCTACGGCGGCCTCGAACACCGCGCATCCACGGCGCTGATCTGCTCGCGCGCCGACCTGCCCAGCACCGCCACGCCCAAGGGCAGCGAGCCGGGAGAGGGCTACCTCAAGTTCCTGGGCCTGTGCAGCCATGAGTACTTCCACACCTGGAACGTCAAGCGCATCAAGCCGGCCGTGTTCGCACCGTACGACCTGCAGGTCGAGAACTACACGCCGCTGCTGTGGCTCTTCGAAGGCTTCACCAGCTACTACGACGACCTGATGCTGGTGCGCGCCGGGATCATCGACGAGACGACCTACTTCAAGCTGCTGGCCAAGACGGTCGGCAGCGTCCTGCGCGGCAGCGGGCGCACCAAGCAGAGCGTGGCCGAATCGAGTTTCGACGCCTGGAGCAAGTACTACCGGCAGGACGAGAATGCGGCCAACGCCATCATCAGCTATTACACCAAGGGTTCGCTGATCGCGCTCGCGTTCGACCTGACGATCCGCGCCAAAACCAGCGGAGCGAAGTCGCTGGACGACGTGATGCTGGCGCTGTGGCAGCGTTACGGGCGCGATTTCTACCCATCCGTCGGTCGCGGTGTGACCGAGGGCGAGGTCGAGGCGCTGTTCGATGAAGTGTCGGGCGTGAAGCTGCGCACCATGTTCGAGCGCTACGTGCGTGGCACCGAGGATCTGCCGCTGGCCAAGCTGTACGCGCCGTTCGGCGTCAAGCTGGTGGACGAGCGCAAGGGCACCAAGCCTTCGCTGGACGCCAACGTCGGCCGCGACACCGGCGGCGCCAGGCTCACCGGCGTGCACGAGGGCGGGCCGGCGCATCGGGCCGGGCTGTCCGCGGGCGACATCCTGATTGCGCTCGACGGCATTCGGGTGACGGGCAATCCGTCCAACCTGGACACGCTGCTGGCGCGCTACAAGGTCGGCGACAAGGTCACCGTGCACGCGTTCCGCCGCGATGAGCTGATGAGCTTTGACGTCGTGTTGCAGGGCGATCGGGTGCCCGGAATTTCGCTGTCCCACGCGCCAGGTGGCAAGAAGGGCGCAGCGTTGGCGCGGCCAAGCGAGCGTTAAAAGTGATTCTTGTAGGGTGGGCGGGTCTTTCGCCCACGCGTTCAGATCACGCATACGTCGTTTGAACGCGTGGGCAGGAAACCTGCCCACCCTACACAAGCTATTGCGGCCCCGCCACGCTGCGCAACTGGAACCGGTACTGGTCGTTGAACAGGAAGGTTTCGGAAAACGTCAGTGAATCGCTGTCGGCCAGCAGCCTGGCCGGCTTGGGCAGCGGCCCGCTGCGCCGCATCGAATCGACCGCCACCCGTGACGCATCGGGGTCGCGCGAGCGCTGCACTTCCACATCCTTCAGCTGCCCGTCCTTGTCCACCGTAATGTTCAGCACCACGATTGCGGGCAGCATGGGCGGCAGCCTGCCGCTGAAGATCTGGTTGGGATTGCGCTGCATGACGTGATACGCCACTTGCGTCTTATACGCGTCAAGGCTGGGGGATGGGGGAGGAACCGCCGCCGGCGTGGCGTTGGGATGGAAGATGCGCGACGCCAGCTGCGCAGTGGACGAACTGATGGACTGAACCGAACTACACCCGCACAAGCTGGCCAAAATGATGAGGGAGAAGGCGCTCGTGCGGATGGTCGTGTTCATGGTCAGCCAAACAATCGTCGTAATTCAGCCCCAGGATCGGGCGCGCGCATGAACGCCTCGCCCACCAAGAACGCATGCACGTTCGCGTCGCGCATGCGCTTCACGTCATCGGGCACCATGATCCCGGACTCGGTCACCACCAGCTTGTCGGCCGGGACGCGCGGCAGCAGGCCGAGCGTGGTGTCGAGCGAAGTCTCGAAGGTGCGCAGGTTGCGGTTGTTGATGCCGACCAGCCTGGTGCGCAACTTCAGCGCCGCCGCCAGCTCATCACCGTCATGCGATTCGACCAGCACATCCATGCCAAGTTCCAGCGCACAGGCTTCCAGCTCCGCCATCAGGCCATGGTCGAGCGCGGCCACGATCAGCAGGATCGCGTCGGCTCCCATCGCGCGCGCCTCGTACACCTGGTACATGTCGACGATGAAGTCCTTGCGGATCACCGGCAGCGTGCATGCGGCGCGCGCCTGCTGCAGGTATTCCGTCGCGCCCTGGAAGAAATGCACGTCGGTCAGCACCGACAGGCAGGATGCGCCGCCCGCTTCATAGCTGGCGGCGATCCCGGCCGGGCGGAAGTCCGCGCGCAGCACGCCCTTGGACGGCGAGGCCTTCTTCACTTCCGCGATCACGCCTGCGCGGCCGGCGGCGATGTTTTTGCGCAGGTTGTTCTCGAAGCCGCGCACCGGCTCAAGGCTGGCCTCGGCCTCGCGCCGCAGGCTGGCCAGGTCACGGTATTTCTTGGCGGCGGCCACTTCATCGGCCTTGACCGCGAGGATCTTGTTGAGGATGTCGGACATGATGATTTTCAGTGTTGCTTGGCCAGCGCGAGCTTCACGCCGAGCCAGACGAACAGGCCGCCGGTGGCGCGGTTGAGCCACAGCGACAGGGAGGGGTCGAGTTTGACGCGCTGGCTGGCCTTGGCCGTGAACAGCGCCAGGCCGGTGGTCCACAAGGTGCCGTTGATGTTGAAGATGCAGCCCAGGAGGATGAAGGCCAGCGCCTTGTTCGGCGCGTCCACGCTGATGAACTGTGGGACGAACGCAAGGAAGAACACCGCCACCTTCGGGTTGAGCACGTTGGTCAGGAAGCCCTGCGCGAAGATCTTGCGGTAGGGGAGGGCAGGCAGCGCGACGCGCACCGCCGCGTCATCGCGCTTCTTGCTCATCAAAAGACCAGCGGCCATGTAGAGGATGTAGGCTGCGCCGGCCAGCTTCACGACCGTGAACGCGGTGGCCGAGGTGGCCAGCACGGCGGACAGCCCGAGCGCAGCCGCGAACACGTGCACGAACACGCCCGCGCCGATGCCTAGCGCCGCCGCCACGCCCGCGCGCCAGCCTTGGGTGGCGCTGCGCGTCATGATGAGCAGCGAGTCCGGCCCCGGCATGATATTCAGGAGCAGGCCCGAAACGACGAACAGCGCCAGGTCGTGGATGCCGAACATGCCGCTGCCTTAGCTGGCCGCGCCCAACTGGCGCGTTACCTGCACGAACTGCTCCAGCTTGGCCAGTGCGGCGCCCGACTCGATGGTGGCGCGCGCCTTGGCCAGGCCTTCCTCGATCGACGGGGTCACGCCGGCCGCATACAGCGCGGTGCCGGCGTTCAGCGCCACGATGTCGGTTGCCGGCCCCGGCTCGCCGCGCAGCGCTTCCAGCACCTTGGCCTTGGACTCGGTGGCGTTGGCCACTTTCAGGTTGCGGGTGTGGACCATGTGCAGGCCGAAGTCTTCGGGGTGGATCTCATACTCCCGGATCTCGCCGTTCACCAGTTCGCCGACCATGGTGCCGGCGCCGAGCGAGACTTCGTCCATGTTGTCGCGGCCCCAGACCACCACCGCATGCTGCGCGCCCAGTCGCTGCAGCACGCGCACCTGGATGCCCACCAGGTCGGGGTGGAACACGCCCATCAGGATGTTCGGCGCGCCGGCCGGGTTGGTCAGCGGCCCAAGAATGTTGAAGATCGTGCGCACGCCCAGCTCGCGGCGCACCGGCGCGGCGTGCTTCATCGCCGCGTGGTGGTTAGGCGCGAACATGAAGCCGATGCCGCTTTGCGCGATCGACTGCGCGATCTGCTCGGGCTTCAGGTCAATGTGCGCGCCGAGCGACTCGATCAGGTCGGCCGAGCCCGAGGACGACGACACGCTGCGCCCTCCGTGCTTGGCCACGCGCGCGCCAGCGGCCGCTGCCACGAACATCGATGCGGTCGAGATGTTGAAGGTGTGCGCGCCGTCGCCGCCGGTGCCCACGATGTCGAGCAGGTTGCGCGTGTCGGCCATCGGCACCTTGGTCGAGAACTCGCGCATGACCTGCGCCGCCGCCGCGATCTCGCCGATGGTTTCCTTCTTCACGCGCAGGCCGATGGTCAGGGCCGCGATCATGGTCGGCGACATCTCGCCCGACATGATCTGGCGGAACAGGTGCAGCATCTCGTCGTGGAAGATCTCGCGGTGTTCGATACAGCGCAGCAGCGCTTCTTGTGGGGTGATCGGCATGGCAGGTCCAGTTTCGGTTTGGTAGGGTGGGCAGGTCTCCTGCCCACGCGGCGATACTCAGCAGGGAATCGCCTTTGCGGGGTATCGGAGCCGCGTATCACCGCGTGGGCAGCAAGCTGCCCACCCTACGGGTATCAGCGTTCGAGGAAGTTTTGCAGCATCTTGTGGCCGTGCTCGGACAGGATCGACTCGGGGTGGAACTGCACGCCCTCGATGTCGTACTCCTTGTGGCGCACGCCCATGATCTCGCCGTCGTCGGTCCACGCGGTCACTTCCAGGCACGAGGGCAGCGAGGCGCGCTCGATCGCCAGCGAGTGATAGCGGATCACGGTGAATGGACTCGGGATGTCCTTGAATACGCCCACCCCGGTATGCGCAATCAGCGAGGTCTTGCCGTGCATGACCTGCTTGGCACGCACGATCTTGCCGCCGAAAGCTTCGCCGATGGCCTGATGGCCCAGGCACACGCCCAGGATCGGCAGCTTGCCCTTGAAGTGCTTGAGCACGTCCACCGAGATCCCTGCATCTTTGGGCGACTTCGGTCCCGGCGAGATGCAGATGCGGTCCGGATTCATTTCCTCGATCTGCGCGATCGTGATTTCGTCGTTGCGGTAGGTCCGCACGTCCTCGCCCAGCTCGCCGAAATACTGCACGATGTTGTAGGTGAACGAGTCGTAGTTGTCGATCATTAGCAGCATCTCAGATCTCCCCATCCAGGCCGTCTTGCACTTGCTCGGCTGCGCGCAGCACGGCGCGCGCCTTGTTCTCGGTTTCCTGCCATTCCATCTCGGGAACCGAATCGGCCACGATGCCGGCGGCTGCCTGCACGTACAGGTTGCCGTCCTTGATCACGCCGGTACGGATCGCGATCGCCACGTCCATTTCGCCGCCGAACGACAGGTAGCCGCAGGCGCCGCCGTAGATGCCGCGCTTGACCGGCTCGAGCTCGTCGATGATCTCCATCGCGCGCACCTTGGGCGCGCCGGTCAGGGTACCGGCCGGGAAGGTCGCGCGCAGCACGTCCAGGTTGGACATGCCGTCCTTCAGCGTGCCTTCGACGTTGGACACGATGTGCTGCACATGCGAGTACTTTTCGATGACCATGCGGTCGGTGACCTTGACCGTGCCGGTCTTGGCGATGCGGCCGATGTCGTTGCGCGCCAGGTCGATCAGCATCACGTGCTCGGCGATCTCCTTGGGGTCGGCCAGCAGCTCGTCGGCCAGCGCGGCGTCGCGTTCCGGCGTGGAGCCGCGCGGGCGGGTGCCGGCGATCGGGCGCAGCGTGACCTTCTTGCCACCGTCGGGCAGGGCTTCGTTGCGCACCAGGATCTCGGGCGAGGCGCCGACGATCTGCATGTCGCCGAAGTTGTAGTAGTACATGTACGGCGACGGGTTCAGCGAACGCAGCGATCGGTACAGCGAGAGCGGCGAATCGACGTACGGCTTGCGGATGCGCTGGCCGATCTGCACCTGCATCAGGTCACCCGCCATCACGTATTCCTTGGCCACCGCCACCGCCTTGAGATAGTCCTCCCGGCTGAAGTCGCGCACGGCTTCGGTGCGCACCGAGGCGGTGGTGACCGGGGCGTCCACGCTCCGGCGCAGCATCATGCGCAGGTCTTTCAGGCGCTGGCGACCTTTCGCATACGCCTCCGGCTGCGACGGGTCGGCGTACACGATCAGGTACAGCTTGCCGGACAGGTTGTCGATCACCGCCAGCTCTTCGGTGAGCATCAGCTGGATCTCGGGCAGTCCCAGGTCGTCCTTGGGTGCGCCGCCGGCCAGTTTCTTCTCGATGTGGCGCACGGTGTCGTAACCGAAGTAACCCGCCAGCCCGCCGCAAAAGCGCGGCATGCCCGGCCGTACCGCAACCTTGAAGCGCGCTTGGTACTGTTCGATGAATTCCAGCGGATTGCCTTCGAAGCGCTCGATCACTTCGCCGTTCTTCACCACTTCGGTCAGGTTGCCCGAGTTGCGCAGCAGCGTCCTGGCGGGCAGCCCGATGAACGAGTAGCGGCCGAAGCGCTCGCCGCCGACCACGGACTCGAGCAGGAAGGTGTTTTTGCCGGCGTCCTGGCTCTGGGCCAGTTTGAGGTAAAGCGTGAGCGGGGTTTCGAGATCGGCGAATGCTTCCGCGATCAAAGGGATGCGGTTGTAGCCCTGGTTGGCCAGCGATTTGAATTCGAGTTCGGTCATGCTTTTCTCCGGGCCGCCACGAGGAGGGGGAGTGGCGGTGGTTTTTCAAAAAACCTGCCGGCGAACGAACACAGCCGGCAGCAATCGTGTTGGGTCAGTTAGCCCAGGATTGCCAGCGTCGCCACAGCCAGGCCTCATGGGCGCCGGTCAGGTTGACGGTGTGTTTTTTCGTGAAAAACATGGAGTTGTGAGGTTAGTTTGTAGTGCCGTTGTGCGCTTCGATCAGTTTCGCGGCGTCAAACAGCGTGTCTACTATACCATCGGAATCAATTTCGTGTACAGGCCGTCCATGGTTGTACCCGTATGGCACCGTCAATACGAAGCAACCGGCCGCGCGCGCGGCCTGGGCGTCGTTGGAGGAGTCGCCGATCGCTACCACCTGCTGCGGCGCAAGGTCGAAGTCGCGGCAAACCTGCAACAGGGGCAGCGGATCGGGCTTTTTCTTCGGCAGCGAGTCACCGCCGTAGACCAGCTCGAAGTACGGCGCCAGTCCTTTTTGCGCCAAGAGCGGGGTGGCGAAGGCGATCGGCTTGTTGGTCACGCACGCCAGGCGCAGGCCAAGCGCCCGCAGCGCCTGCAGCCCTTCCACCACGCCGCCGTACAGCGCGCTGCGCTCGCCGTTGATGGCCAGGTAGTGGCGTTGGTACGACGCCATTGCCTGGTCGTACAGTGCGGCCGCGCGCTCTGGCGGCAGGTCGAGCGCGAGGACGTCGCGGATCAGCTTTTCCGAGCCTTTGCCGACCATCGGTTCGATGGTCTGCTGGCTGATTGGCGCCAGGCCCAGTTCGGCGCGCATGCCGTTCAGGGCCAGTTCGAAGTCCGGCATGGTGTCGAGCATCGTGCCGTCCAGGTCGATGATGGCGGCGCGGATCGCCGCTGCGCCCGGGCGCATCAGGCGCGCACGGTCGCGAGCTGCGCGCGCATGGCGTCGATCACGGCCTTGTAGTCGGGTTTGCCGAAGATGGCCGAGCCGGCCACGAAGGTGTCGGCGCCGGCGGCAGCGGCGGCGGCGATGTTGTCGGCCTTGATGCCGCCATCGACCTCGAGCATGATGTCGCGGCCCGATTCGTCGATCAGGCGGCGCGCGATCGCGATCTTCTTGAGCGCTTCGGGAATGAAGGACTGGCCGCCAAAGCCAGGGTTCACCGACATAATCAGGATCATGTCGAGCTTGTCCATCACGTGCTCCAGGCAGTGCATCGGCGTGGCCGGGTTGAATACCAGGCCGGCCTTGCAGCCGTTATCGCGGATCAGCTGCAGGGTGCGGTCGATGTGCTCCGACGCCTCCGGGTGGAAGGTGATGATGTTGGCGCCGGCCTTGGCGAAATCGGGGATGATGCGGTCCACCGGCTTGACCATCAGGTGCACGTCGATCGGCACCTGCACGTGAGGGCGGATCGCCTGGCACACCAGCGGGCCGATGGTCAGGTTGGGAACATAATGGTTGTCCATCACGTCGAAGTGGATAATGTCTGCGCCGGCGGCGACGACATTGCGGACTTCCTCGCCGAGGCGCGCGAAATCTGCCGACAGGATGCTGGGGGCGATGCGGTAGGTGGTCATGGATTGCGGGTGCGGTTGGTCTGAACCCGTTATTTTACGCCGTTGGCGCCGCCTGCTGCGCGGAACGCGCGCTGGCGCGTCATTCTGTATGATGGCGGCTCGATGCCGGGTGTCGATCGCCGGCCTTGTACACAAGAGCAAACGGATAACACAAGGAAAACCGATGCCCGTCTACGACTTCACCGTCACGGTCAGGACCCAGTACCTGCCGGAGCAGTCCGACCCGAACCGGACCAACTTTGTGTTCACCTATTCCATCACGATCAAGAACACCGGCACCGTCGCCGCGCAGCTCATTTCGCGCTACTGGACCATCACCGACGCCAATAACCATGTGCAGAAGGTGGCGGGCCTGGGTGTGGTCGGGCACCAGCCGCTGTTGCAGCCGGGCGAGCAGTTCGAGTACACCAGCGGCACCCAGATCTCGACGCCGACCGGCTCCATGGTCGGCTGCTACTTCTTCGTGGCCGAGGACGGGCACCGCTTCGAAGCGCCGATCCCGGAGTTCGTGCTGTCGCTGCCCAAGACCTTGCACTGATCAGCTGCCGGGCGTATCGTTTTCGCGATGCTCGGCGCGATCTTTGCGCCCACCGGGCTCGCGGCCCGAGAACATCGTCCACCAGACGATGAACACCAGCAGGAACAGGGCGCCAAAAGCCTCCAACATCAGTATCCACATATTCTTCTCTCACGTCTTATGCTGACGACTCGCCGCAGTTTACCCGCTTTGCTTGCCGCCGTCGCCTGGCTGCTGGCCGCATGTACCACGCCCGTGCAGCAGCCTGCGCAACCGCAGCCCAAGCCCCCGGTCACGATGCCGCCGCCGGTCGGCCCGGTCGCCGTGCCCGAGGTCACCCCGGCCAAGCCGGAGCCGGCGCCCCTGATGACACCGACCACGTTCGAGCTCTTGCCCGGCTGGCGCGAGGACGACCCGCGCCAGGCCTGGCCCGCGTTCATGGCCTCGTGCAAGGCCCTGGGCAGCCGCGCCGAGTGGCGTCCTGCCTGCACCTCCGCCCGGGTGGTCGATGGCGGCGACGCTGGCGCGGTCCGGCGCTATTTCGAGAGCTGGTTCGTTCCCAACCAGATTCGGGCCGCCGACGGTTCGGACACGGGCCTGATCACCGGCTATTACGAGCCCATGCTCCACGGCGTGCGCAAGCGGCATGGGGCCTACCAGACGCCGCTCTACAAGGTGCCGGATGACCTGCTGACCATCGACCTGGCCGCCGTCTACCCGGACCTGAAGGGCAGGGTGCTGCGCGGCCGGCTGGCTGGCCGCAAGGTGCTCCCCTACAGCACGCGGGCCGAGATCGAACGCGCCAACCTGCCCGGCAAGGAGCTGGTGTGGGTGAACGATCCGGTCGAAGCGTTCTTCCTCGAGGTGCAGGGCTCGGGCCGGGTCAGGCTCGACGACACCGGCGAAACGGTGCGCATCGCCTACGCCGACCAGAACGGCCATCCATACAAGGCAATCGGCCGCTGGCTGGTGGAAAAGGGCGAGCTGACGGTCGAGCAAGCCACCGCGCAGGGGATCAAGGCGTGGATCGCGGCGCACCCGGAGCGCAGGCAGGAGCTGTTCAACGTGAACCCGAGCTACATCTTCTTCAAGGAAGAGAAACTGCCCGACCCGGGTGTGGGGCCGAAGGGCGCGCTGGGCGTGCCGCTCACGCCGGCCCGTTCGGTGGCGATCGATCCGAAGTTCCTGCCCCTTGGCGCGCCGATCTTCCTGTCCACCACCGAGCCGGGTAGCGAGGCGCCGATGCGCCGCCTGGTGATGGGGCAGGATACCGGCGGCGCCATCCGGGGCGAGGTGCGGGCCGATTTTTTCTTCGGCTTTGGCGACGGCGCGGCCGACAAGGCGGGCCTGATGAAGCAGCGCGGTTCGCTCTGGGTGCTGCTGCCCCAGCCGGCCCCGCGCCAGCCTTAATCCCTTACCTTGCGCAGGTCGCCCGCCGAGGCGGCCAGCACCAGGGCCAGCGCGCCCACGCCAACGCAGGCCAGCCCCGTGCGCACGCCAAATCGTTCGCCCAGCAGGCCCGCGAGCATGGAACCGACTGGCGCCATCGCCACGGTTAAAAAGCGCATGGTCGCGATCATCCGGCCCAGCATCGGGTCCGGCGTGACCTTCTGGCGCAGCGCGCCGTAGGGGATGTAGAACAGGGTGGCGCCAAAGTCCACCCAGAACATCGCCACCGCATACACGCCGGCCGTCGCGGTGACGCTGCCCCACAGCGCCGCGGGAATCGCCGGCATCAGTACCCAGCCGATCGCCGAGCCGATCTGGCCCAGCAGCAGCACCGGGCCCACGCCAAAGCGCAGCGTCAGCGGCTTGACGAGCAGCGAACCCGCCAGCACGCCAACGCCGCCCAGCATCTGCGCGGTGCCCATCACGCCGGGCGGCAGGCCCAGCACGCGCAGGGCGAACAGCACCTGCAGCGCGTTAAAGCCGAAGAACATCAGGTGCCAGCCGCCGGACACCCACGCGAGCTTGCGCAGCAGGCGGTGGTTCCAGACGAAAGCCAGGCCGTCGATCATCTCGCGCACCGGGTGCGTGTCCTTGCGTTCCGGCTGCGGTTCGCGCGAACGGATCATGCGCAGGTTCAGGAGCGACACCGCAAATCCGGCTGCGTTACACAGCACCGCAAGCGGCGCGCCCACCACCTGCACCAGCGTGCCGGCGATGCCCGGGCCGAGCAGGCGGGCGGCCGACTCAGTCGATGCAAAGCGCGCCTGGGCATCCACCAGCTTGTCGCGGCCGACGATAAAGGTCAGGAACACCTGCTCCGCGCCGCCGCCAACCACATAGCCGGTCCCGATCACGAAGCCGACGGCATACAGCCAATGAATGGAAAGGGCGCCGAACCACCACGCAAGCGGCACGCTCGCCAGCGCAATGCCGACCAGCGTATCGCTGCACAGCATGACGGGGAGGCGCCGGTGCCGGTCGAGCAGCACGCCGACCGGAAGGTCGAACAGCAGGAACGGCAGGGTCTCGCAAGCGGCGAGCACGCCCATCTGGCTGGACGAGGCATGTAGCAACAAGGCGGCGCAGACCGGCAGGGCCAGCATCGTGATCTGGGCGCCGAAGTTGGTCAGCGCATTGCTGAGCCACAGGTGGCGGAAGTCGCGGCTACGCAGCTTGTCGTTGGCGGCATCGGCTTCAGAGGTCACGGTGGTCATGGGCCGGGAGCTCGCGCATGTTAATAAGAGAGCAATGATAGCAGCGCGCGTTGCCTTTTTTAACAGGGGAGGCGCTACAATCGCTTAGTTCGACAACTTACGAAAGGGTGTCCCATGCAATACGCAGACCTGCTGATCGAAAACCACGGCAAAGTCGTGGTGATTCGCCTGAATCGCCCCAAGGCGATGAACGCGCTGAACGACAACATGATGAACGAGCTGGGCGACGCCCTGTACAAGTTCGACGCGGACCCGTCCGTGAACGTCATCGTCCTGACCGGCAGCGAGAAGGTCTTCGCCGCCGGCGCCGACATTGCTGCCATGGCGAACTACACCTACGCCGACACTTACCCGGGCAACTATATTGGCCGCAATTGGGAGCACATCCTGAACGTGCGCAAGCCGGTGATCGGGGTGGTTGCCGGCTACGCCCTGGGTGGCGGCTGCGAGCTGGCGATGATGTGCGACATGCTGATTGCGGCCGACAGCGCCAAGTTCGGCCAGCCCGAAATCAAGGTGGGCGTCACCCCGGGTGCCGGCGGCACCCAGCGCCTGCCGCGCACGATCGGCAAGTACAAGGCAATGGACATGCTGCTGACCTGCCGCATGATCGATGCTGCCGAGGCCGAGCGCAATGGCCTGGTGTCGCGCGTCTTTCCGGCGGACAAGGTCATGGAAGAGGCGCTGGCAATCGCTAACAGCATCGCGGGCATGTCGGTCTCGGTGGCAATGGCGATCAAGGATTCGGTCAACCGCGCGTTCGAAACCACGCTGACCGAAGGCGTGCGTTACGAACGCCGCTACTTCCACGCGGGCTTCGGCACCGAGGCCCAGAAAGAGGGCATGTCTGCTTTCCTGGAAAAGCGCGCACCCAACTTCGAGGGCAAGTGATGGATGCCGCGGTGCTTGCCAGGAATGCAAGCCTGAAAAAAGCCCTTGCGCAGCACCGCGGCGCTTTGCTATAGTTCGGTCCCTCGCGAGAAACACGCAGCAAATCAACCGGTTGCGAAGGACTTGTGAGGTAGTGTCTGAATGACACGATGTAAAAAAGAAGTTGACGACGAGCGCGAAACACTGCATAATCTCACTTCTCTGCTGCTGACGAACAAAACGATTCGCACGATGCAGCAAGGCAGCATGATCTGCCTGTTCTTTAACAACAAACAGTCGATAAGTGTGGGCGTTTGATGAAGGTGCCAGCTGACTTCGGTTAGCTGATTACTTAAAAAATCAAATGTTCACAAAAAATATGAACACTTCGCAAGAAGTGATTCGTCAGTATTTTGAGTGAGCGACTCCGACTTCGGTT
>NZ_JANUGV010000011.1 GCF_024753215.1 Massilia solisilvae | reverse complement strand
CTTGCGCCGGGACGACGGCCCCGCTGCACCACGTTCACCCCATCCCGCACACCCCATCCCAGCGCCAGCAGCGCCATGCCGCTCAGCACCCAGCTGGCCCAGCCGTAATCGGCTCGCGCCACCGCGGCCGGCAAATCCCACCATCCCCGCAGCGTCAGCCCAACCAGCGTCATCACCACCCCCAGGTTGATGAACAGCAGCAAGTGCAGCACCCGTTCCGGCACCGGCAGGATGCGCGTGGCGCCTTCGACCACCACGTCGCGCCCCGAGATCAGCAGTTCGGCCAGAAACAGCACAACGATCCACCACCCTGCCGCGCCATGCCACTCCCACCACGCGAGCGACACGAACAGCGCGGCGAACACGAACTCGCGCCCGCTGTGCAGGAACTCTTCCTCGCCGGTATCGGCGCGCCCGGGCAGCCTGCCCAGCAGCTCGTGATTGAGGATCACGTCGATGCCACCCAGCACGCCGTGCAGCATTAACGCCCAGACATAGAGCGGCACGTTTTTTCCTTCTGCCTTAGACTTGGCTGCGACGGCACAGCGTGGCGCCACCGGCCAGGCCCAGCGCAAACGCGCCATACACCACGGCAAGCGCCGGGCGCGACAGGCGCTTTTCGTAGCCGGGCTTCAGGCGCTCTGGCGTGAGCTGGTAATCCACAAAGCAGGCGACAGCCGAGGTGGCGGTGGCCGCGGCCAGCGTCTTGCCGGTATCGCGCGCGTCGAGCAGGTGGCCGCAGGTGCGCTCGAACAGCACCGACCAGAAGGTCGCGCTCGCATGATGGATCGCGTAACCTGGCAGCGTGTAGCGCACCGAGGGCGTGTTGCGCCGGGCGGCCTGCTCGCCCCAGATCCAGTGGCTGATGGCGTTGGTGGGGGCAAACTGGCTGTTCGCCTCGCGCTTGCCCAGCATGGCCAGCGCCACGGTTGACAGCAGGCTGGACATGGCGCCCGAGACCAGGCCACGCTGCATTGCCGTTTTCCAGTTTTCCAGTTTTCCATAGCGTCCTCTTGTTGATGGGTGAGCGAAAGGAGCATGCATGCGGATCTTGCTGACGGGAGCAAGCGGCTTCATCGGCCAACACTTGCTGCACGCGCTGCTGGCGGAGGGCCATCACGTCGTGTGCGCGGTACGCAAGGCCAAGGCCAGCACCGACCCGCGGCTCGCGTACGTGCATGCGGACTTCACCAAGGATACGGATAAATCCGTCTGGCTGGCGCGCCTTACCGGCATCGACGCCGTCATCAACGCGGTCGGCATTTTCCGCGAATCGGGGCGCCAGACCTTCGCACGCTTGCATACGGAAACGCCGCGCGCATTGTTTGCCGCATGCGCCGAGTCGCACGACGTGCAGATGGTGATCCAGTTCTCCGCCCTCGGCGCCGACCGCGACGCGCAAACGCCCTACCACCTGTCCAAGAAGGCGGCGGACGACTACCTCGCCGCGCTGCCGGTGCGCGCCTACATCGTCCAGCCATCGCTGGTCTACGGCAAGGAAGGCGCCAGCGCGCGCGTGTTCAAGGCACTGGCCAGCATGCCGTTCGCGGTGCGCTTTGGCAACGCGCCGCAGCTGGTACAGCCAGTGCATGTGGACGATGTGGCTGCCGCCATTGTCGGCCTGCTGCGGCACCGGCTGCCGCTGCCCGGCACCGAGGTGACGGCGCAGCGCGTGCCGCTGGTAGGGCCGCAGGCGCTGGCGTTCACCGACTACCTTGCGGCGCTGCGCACGGCAATGGGCATGGGCAGGCTGCGCGTGCTGCACCTGCCCGGCAGCTTCGCGCGGCTACTGGCAAAGCTGGGCCGCTGGCTGCCGGGTGGCCTGCTGGACGAGGACACCCTCAGCATGCTCGACCGCGGCAACACGGCCGATCCTGCGACCACCATGCTGCTGATCGGCCGCGCGCCGCGCCCGGTGCGCGAGTTCGTCATCGACCCGCCAGCCGAGCGCCTGCAGGCCAAGCTGGTCTGGCTGCTGCCGCTGCTGCGCTATTCGGTTGCGGCGGTGTGGATCGTCACGGCGATCGTGTCCTACGGTCTGTATCCGCCGGCGCAAAGCTACGAACTGCTGGCGCGCACCGGCATTCCGGAAGCGCTGCGCCCGCTCATGTTGTATGGCGCAGCCACGTTCGACCTGGCGCTGGGCCTGGGTATCCTGCTGCTCAAGCGCCGCCGCTGGCTGTGGCTCGTTCAGCTGGCGCTGATCGCCTTCTACACGGTCGTCATCGCGATCCGGCTGCCGGAATTTGCGCTGCACCCGTACGGGCCGCTGACCAAGAACCTGCCGATGCTCGCCGCAATCTGGCTGCTGTACCAACTGGAGGAGGAATGACGTGGACTACCTGGTCGTGAAGTGGCTGCACATCCTGTCATCGACCTTCTTGTTCGGCACCGGCATCGGCTCGGCGTGGTACATGCTGTTTGCAAACATCAGCCGCGACGTGCGCGCGATCGCGGTGGTGAGCCGCTACGTGGTGGTGGCCGACTGGCTGTTCACCGCCACCACCATCATCGCGCAGCCGACCACGGGCTTTTACATGATCCACCTGGCCGGCTTTCCGATGCACAGCCGCTGGATTGCGTGGTCGCTGGTGCTGTACCTGATCGCGGCGGCGTGCTGGGTTCCGGTGGTGTGGCTGCAGATGCGCTTGCGCGACCTGTCGCGCGAGGCGGCCGGCACCGGGGCGCCCCTGCCGCCGGCGTACTGGAAGTATTTTCGCGCGTGGGTGATCCTGGGGATACCTGCGTTCTTCGCCTTCGTCGCGATCTTCTGGCTGATGGTAGCCAAGCCGACGTAGGTAGGGTGGGCAGCTTTGCTGCCCACGCGTTCAATCAGTGCATGCTCAGCCTGAACGCGTGGGCAGGAGACCTGCCCACCCTACGGTCAAGCCGCCGGCAGCGGCGGGTTGGTGGTGGACTTCACCTCGCGCAGCACGAACGAGGTGTAGATCTCCTTGATGCCGGGCAGGCTGTTGATGTTCGCCTCGGCGAACTTGCCGTACGCGGCCAGGTCCTCGGCCACCACCACCAGCTGGTGGTCGTAGCGGCCCGAGATGCGGTGGCAGGCCAGCACCTGCGGAATGCCCATCACCGCGTCCTCGAACGCCTGCAGGCTCTGCACGTTTTTCAAGTCGAGCGAAATGTACACGAACGCCATCACCTGGTAGCCCAGCCGCTCGGGGTCGATGCGCGCCTGGTAGCCGGTGATGACCCCTTCCTCTTCCAGCCGCTTGACGCGGCGCCAGCATGGCGAGGTGGTGAGCGACACCCGCTCGGCCAGCTCCGCGCTCGACAGCCGCGCATCCTCCTGCAAGGCCTCCAGGATCTTGCGGTCGGTACGGTCCAATTTCACTCTTGGTGCATTCATCGCGTCTTTATCGAATTGGCGAAACGTTCATTGCATACATACGCGTATTTCTCATATGAATGTAGCAAAATTTTGCTGGGATGCATCGATATAATCGTCTGTTGTTGCCAGAAACAAACATTTTGTTCTCTTTTCCACCAGCTAAGGAGCTGCAGTACATGTCGTACCCCACACTGAAGATCAAGAAATCCGTCATTGCCGTGTCAGCCGCCCTGGCGCCCATGCTGGTGGTATCGGGTCACGCTTTCGGCCAGGCGCAGGACCCGGACACGTCCAAGGTCCAGCGCGTGATCGTGACCGGTTCGTCGATCAAGCGCATCGATGGCGAGACCGCGCTGCCGGTCCAGGTCATGAAGCGTGAAGAGATCGAACGCACCGGCGCGACCTCGACCGAGGAACTGGTCAAGTCGCTGAGCTCGCTCTCGAGCGCCGGCAGCTCGACCACCGTGGCCAACGCCTCCGGCTATGGCGGCGGCAGCATCGCCACCGTGTCGCTGCGCGGCATGGGCAGCGCGCGCACGCTGGTGCTGGTCAACGGCCGCCGCGTGGCGGTGTACGGCGGCGGCTCGGCCGGTTCGGCCGGCTCGTCGGTGGACGTGAACAGCATTCCCCTGTCGGCCATCGAGCGGGTCGAGGTGCTCAAGGACGGCGCCTCGGCCGTGTACGGCTCGGACGCGATTGCCGGCGTGGTGAACTTCATCCTGCGCAAGGACTACCAGGGCGTCGAGGGCAGCGCCAACTACGGCCAGACCAGCGACCACAAGGCACGCGACCGCAAGGCCACCATCTTCGCCGGCTACGGCAGCATGGCCGAGCAGGGCTGGAACGTGACCGGCAGCGTGACGGTGCAGAACACCGATCCGCTGATGGGCATCGACCGCGACTACGCGCGCCGCCTGAACGCGGACCAGAAGAACGACGTGACCTCGTCGATCGCCTTCCCGGCCAACGTGGTGCTGAACAACAAGGGCACGCTGGGCAACCCGGCACTGCCGAACTGCGGCCCGGTGTCGGTGCTGTCGCCGTTCAACACCACCCGCTGCAGCTACGACAACAGCCCGTTCGTGTCGCTGCAGCCGCACTTCGAGAAGGCCAGCCTGATGGCCAACGGCCGCCTGCGCCTTTCCAGCGAGACCGAAGCCTACTTCGAATCCGGCTACACCAAGAACAAGATCACCTCGACCACGCAGCACGTTCCGCTCGCGTACAACTCGATCACCACCGCGACCAACCCCTACGTGCCTGCCTGGAACGCGCTGATCGCCCAGTATCCGGGCATGACCACCAAGTATCCGGCCCTCGGCCGTGGCGGCTTCGTGCTGATCCCGAGCAGCCCGTACTACCCGGCCGCGTTCGCCGCCGCCAACGGCCTGACCGGCCTGCCGCTGCTGCTGAACTACCGCGACGTGGCCAACGGCCAACGCAACACGCTCGACGTGTCCGAAAACGCGCGCTTTGTCGCCGGCGTGCGCGGCAGCTACGCGGGCTGGGACGTGGACTCGGCCTTCCTGTACACGCAGAGCAAGGTGCATGAAGAGCTGCTGTCGGGCTACGCGCAGTACTCGAAGGTGCTGCCGATCTTCAATAGCGGCGTGATCAACCCGTTCGGCCCGACCACCGACCAGTCGGCCATCGACGCGGTGCGCAACGCCGAATTCCGCGGCACCAGCTACGCCTCCAAGACCTCGACCACCTCGGTCGACCTGAAAGGCTCGCGCGAAATCTTCAACCTGCCGGCCGGCGCCGTTGGCCTGGCACTGGGCGCCGAACTGCGCCGCGAGAAATTCGAATACAACCCGTCGGTGGCGATCCAGACCGGCGACATCGCAGGCCTGGGCGGCAACGCGTTCCCGGTCACCGGCGCGCGCAACGTCTCGTCGGTGTACGCCGAGACCAGCATCCCCATCCTCAAGAAACTGGATGGCGACGTCGCCGTTCGCTATGACAACTACCAGGGCGTGGGCCACACGGTAAACCCGAAGGCGTCGATCCGCTGGCAGCCGACCGAATCCCTGCTGCTGCGCTCGGCCGTGGGCAAGGGCTTCCGCGCGCCGTCGCTGACCGACCTGTACACCCCGCAGGCCACCAGCATCACCGGCAACGGCACCCGCGACTACCTGCGCTGCCCGAACCTGACGACCGGCGCCCCGCGTGACTGCAACAACCAGTTCACCACCGTCACCGGCGGCAACCCGAACCTGAAGCCGGAGAAATCGACCTCGATCACCGCCGGCATCGTGTGGGAGCCTGTGAAGAACGCCTCGATCGCGCTGGACGCCTTCCGCATCAACCTGAAGGATGCGATCGTGGTGGGCGGCCTGTCGTCGACCTACTTCATGGCCAACGCGGCGCGCGAGCAGCTGTACGCCAAGTTCATCAACCGCGGCGCTCCGGACGGCAATGCCTCGGGCCTGGGCCCGATCGAATCGATCACCCAGACCAACGCCAACCTGTTCAAGACCCAGGTGGCAGGCGTGGACGTGGACGCGATGTACCGCCTGCGCTTTGGCGACGGCAACCGCCTGAACCTGCGCCTGTCGGGCACCTACATGGCCAAGTACGACGTGCAGGGCCCGGACGGCAACTACACCAGCTCGCTGGACCAGGCGCTGTCGGCCTCGGGCGGTGTGGTGCTGCGCTGGAAGCATAACGCCAGCGCAACCTGGGAAAACGGCCCGTACGCGGTGACGTTGCTGCAGAACTACCAGAAGGGCTACACCGACGTGCTGGCCAACCTGATGCCGACCAGTACCACGCCGCGCAAGGTTGACGCATACGCGACCTACGACATGCAGCTGGCCTACACCGGCATCAAGAACACCAAGCTGACGCTGGGTGTGAAGAACCTGTTCGACCGCGATCCGCCGTACACCAACCTGACCTCGAACTTCCTCGGTGGTTACGACGTGAGCTACAGCGATCCGCGCGGCCGCTACATCTACGTCACGGCGAGCTACGCCTACAAGTAACGCGGCCCCTCCCGCGCCGGCCCGGCATGCGCAAGCCTGCCGGGCTTTTTTGCGTCTTGACGGGCCTGCGGGCATGCGTCCCGGTTCGTAGGGTGGGCAGGTTTCCTGCCCACGCGTCCAACTGGCGCCAGCACTGGTTGAACGCGTGGGCGGGAGACCCGCCCACCCTACGAACCCCGGAATTCGCGCCGGTAGGCGGACGGTGTGGTGTCCAGCGATTCGGCAAAGCGCAGCCGCAGCGACAGCGCGCTGCCGAACCCCGCGCGCGCAGCCACCTGCTCGATCGCCAGGTCGGTCGTCTCCAACAAGCGCTGCGCAAACGCGATGCGCTGCCCATTGATCCAGGCGTTGTAGCTGGTCCCGGTACGCTCGCGAAAACGCCGCGTGAAGGTGCGGCGGCTCATCGCCGAGCGCTGCGCCAGCTGGTCGATCCCCGGCGCGTCGTCCAGGTGGCCGATCGCCCATTCCATTGCCTCGCCAAGCCGGTCGCCACGCGTCGCCCGGGGCAGCGGCTGCTCGATGAACTGCGCCTGCCCGCCCTGCCGGTGCGGCGAAACCACCAGCCGCCGCGCGACGCGGTTGGCCAGCTCCGGTCCGACCTGCGCGCGCAGCAGGTGCAGGCAGCAGTCCAGGCTGGCGGCGGTGCCGGCCGAGGTCAGCAGGTTGCCGTCCTCGACATACAGCACGCCCGGGTCCAGCGCCACCTTGGGAAAGGCCTCGGCGAACGCGCGCGCCCAGCGCCAGTGCGTGGTGGCGCGCCGCCCGTCGAGCAGCCCCGCCTGCGCCAGCACGAACGCGCCCAGGCACAGGCCGACGACGTTGGCGCCACGCGCATGCGCGGCGCGCAGCGCGTCGAGCAGGGCCGGAGGCGCCGGCTCCAGCGGGTCGCGCCACGAGGGGACGATCACCGTGTGCGCGTCGGCCAGGCGTTCCAGACCATGCGGCACGGCGATCGAAAAGCCGGCCGTGGTGGGCAACATGCCCGGCGTGTCCGCGCACACCAGCACCTCGGGCCGGGGAATGCCGTCCTCGCGGCGATCTTCGCCGAAGACGAGGCAGGGCACGGACAGGTGGAACGGGCTGATGCCCGCGAAGGCGGCAATGGCCAACGTGTTCGGTGTCTTTTTCATATTGGCCCGATTTTAACCAAAGCAGGCTCACGGGCCAATGGGCGGCAGCGCCGCCCGGCGCAACAATGATGGCCACAACCAACCGGAGCACCGCATGCAAACCGCAAGAATCTTCGCCTTCGCCGCCGCCCTGCTATTGAGCGCCTGCGCGGCGGCCCAGTCCAGCATCCCAGGCATTGAAAGGAAAACGACCATGAACAAGCCGCACCGCGCCCTGATCGTCATCGACGTGCAGAACGAATACGTAGACGGCAACCTGCCGATCGAATACCCAGGCGTCGAAGGCTCGCTCGCCAATATCGGCAGGGCGATGGACGCCGCGCGGGCGGCGAATGTGCCGGTGGTGGTGGTGCAGAACACAGCTCCGGCGGGCGCGCCGCTCTTCGACAAGGGTTCGCATGGCTGGGCGCTGCACGAGGTGGTGGCGAGCCGCCCGCACGAGCACTACATCGAAAAGCGCCTGCCGAGCGCCTTCACCGGCACCGACCTGGCAGCCTGGATCCGGCAGCACGGCATCGACACGCTCACCGTTGCCGGCTACATGAGCCATAATTGCGTGGCCTCGACCGTGTTCGAGGCGTTGCACGCCGGCCTGGCCGTGGAGGTGCTGATTGACGCGACCGGCTCGGTCCCTTATGCCAACCGCGCCGGGACCGCGAGCGCGCGCCAGATCCACGACACCTTCATGGTCGTGTTCCAGTCGCGCTTTGCGGCGGTGCTGCCGACCGCGGAATGGATCGGCGTGCTCGCCACCGGCGCTGCCCCGGAACGCGATACGATCTACGGCTCGAACCAGCGCGCCCGCTCGGCCAAACCGGGCGCTGCGCTTTGACGGCGGCGCGTAGAATCGCCGTGCGCTGACGATTCTAGGAGAAAACAATGCTCAGCTATCAGATACTTCCTGGCGAAAACATCGACGGACTGCGCTGCGTCGATCTGCCCGACCGGCCCCTGGGCACCGGCGAGGTGCGCGTGAGGATGCACGCGGTGGCGTTGAACTACCGCGACCTGATGGTTGCGAGCGGCAATTACCTGGTCAACGTGGACGATCCGATCATCCCGTGCTCCGATGGCGCCGGCGAGGTGGTGGAGGTGGGCCACGGCGTCACGCGCGTCAAGCCGGGCGACCGTGTGGTCGCATCGTTCTTCCCCTGCTGGCACGACGGCATCACCTCACAGGACAAGACCAAACACGCGTTGGGCGGGGACGTGGACGGCATGCTGGCGCAGCAGGTGCTGCTCGACCAGGAAGCGCTGGTCAAGATTCCGCCCCACATGGCGTACGTGGACGCGGCGACGCTGCCGTGCGCCGGCGTGACTGCCTGGAACGCGATTTTCGTTTCCAGCAACCGGGCAAGGCCAGGCGACACGGTGCTGCTGCTCGGCACCGGCGGCGTTTCCGTGCTGGGCCTGCAGATGGCGTGCGCAGCCGGCATGCGCACCATCATCACCTCGTCCACCGACGAAAAGCTGCGGCGCGCGCACGAGCTGGGCGCGCACCACACCATCAACTACCGCACCATGCCCGAGTGGCACGAGGAAGTGCTGCGCGTGACGAACGGCAGCGGCGCCAACGTCGTGCTGGAGGTGGGCGGCAAGGGCACCGTCAACCGCTCGCTGTCGGCCGCGAGCATGGGCGGCACGGTGGCGATCATCGGCGGCGTGAGCGGCTTTGGCGGCGAGGTCAATCCGGCGGCGCTGCTGTCGGGCGCCAAACGCATGGTCGGCATTTTCGTCGGCAGCCGCGCCATGCTCGAGGATGTGGTGCGCTTCGTGGACGCGGCGCGCATCGAACCTGTGGTGGACCGCGTGTTCCCGTTCCACCAGGCGCAGGAAGCCTATCGCTACATGGAATCGGGCTCGCACTTCGGCAAGGTGGTGATCGCAGTGAACTAGCGGAAGCGGCGGGAATGGACGAACACCCATTCCTGCCGAACTTCGGCCTCACGATAACTTTTTGTCGTCGTGTTGTCATGGACGCTTCGTAGACTGGCGTTTTCATTTCAAGAGGTCTGCATGACGCTCCCACGCCTGTCCCTTCTTTCCCTGGCTGTTGCCCTGACAGCTTGCGGCGGCTCCGACAACGCGCCCGCCACCGCCCCGTCCAAACCGACGATCACCGGGGTTTTCCTCGATGGCGCTGTCGAGGGCCTCGAGTATGCCGCCGGCAGCGCTGCCCGCGCCACCACGACCGCCAAAGGCGAGTTCACCTGTGTGCAAGGAGACACGGTCAGCTTCACGATCGGCGGCCTGGCGCTGGGCAGCACGACCTGCGCCGCCACGGTCACGCCGCTGCAACTGGCGAACTCGACTGACGTGAAAGACGCGAAGGTGGTCAACCGCCTGCTTACGCTGCAACTGCTGGACGAGGACAGCGACCCGTCCAACGGCATCAAGCTGACGGCTGACGTGCGAACGGCGCTTGCGGGCAAGAGCCTCGACTTCGCTGCCTCGGCCGACAGCTTCAACACTGCGCTGGCCGGGATCCTGTCGGTTGCGGGTTCCAGGTACGCCTCCCGCGGCGTGGATGACGACCGCCGCACCCTGGTGCGCGAGCACTTCGAAGACACGCTGGCGTCGAAGGCAAATTCCCCGGTCGCCGAGAAGTTCACTCAGGGCGCCGTGGAGGTCAGTGTCAGCCGCTACCAGATCCAGGCCGACAGCAAGTTTTACGTTCCTTACGAGGGCAGCATCGCCAAAGTGAAGGAGGACTTTCCGCTTGGATTCCTGCCATCGTACGGCTCGTCGCTGGCGTTCAAAGGCACCAACGCGAATGGTGACCTGGAGTTTTACGGCCTGACCGACCGCGGTCCCAATGGCGATGGTCCCAACGTTCCCTCGCTGAACGGTACCGGCACCACCGGCAGCAAGATTTTCCCGTCGCCGAGCTTCACCCCCTCGATTGGCATCATTACTGTGGGCAAGAACGGTGCGGTCCTGAGCTCGGCCATGCCGATCAAGGTGTCCGCGACCGTGAACAGCAGCGGCTTGCCGATCCCCGTGGGTAGCCTTGGCAATTCGGCCGAGATCCCGGTCATGGATGCCATGAAGTTCGACGCGGCGGGCAAGGCTGTGTTCAATGCAAACGGACTGGACACCGAAGCGGTCGTGGTCGACAAGAAGCGCAATGCGCTGTGGATTTCTGACGAATACGGTCCTTTTATTATCAAAGTGGATGCGGCCACCGGCGTGATCCAGGCCAAATTCGCGCCGGGGACCGGACTGCCGACCATTTTTGGCAAGCGCCGCGCCAACCGCGGCATGGAAGGCATGGCGCTCGACGCCGCGACCGACCACCTGCACGGGTTTCTGCAAAGCCCGCTTACGGACGGCAATGCAAGCTATTCGCCCACCGGCAAGAGCGAAAAGGTGGAGCGCTTCGCACGCTTCACGCGCTGGATCGAGTTCGATCCTGGCACCGGTACCACCGTCAGGATGTATGCTTACCCGCTTAACGGCGCCGACTATCAGGACGGCCGGACGGGCAACGCGAAGCTGGGCGAGATGGTTGCGCTTGGCAACGGCAAGTTCATCGTCATCGAGCAGGGCGCCGATCCGAAGGGCAAGGTGTTCAACAAGCTGATGCTGGTCGAGCTGGGCAATGCCACCGACATTTCCGCTGCGGGATTCAACGCCGAGACATCGGATCTCGAAAAGAGCTCGATGTCCGGCGCCCCGATCAATGGGGCCGACTGGAGCAAAGTGGTGCCGCTGAAGAAAACGCAGCTGCTGGATCTGAATGCGATCGGCTGGCTGGCCGAGAAAGCCGAAGGCCTGACCATCGTCGATGCCAATACGCTGGCCCTCGCGAACGACAACGACTTCGGGTTGAAAACCAAAATCTTCACGCCGGCCGGCGCGGAGGTGGTGGACGCCGATGTCACGAAGTGCGACATTGACGCGGCCGGAGTGATTGTCACGAGCAGCGCCGCCGGCTGCAACGCGGCCAATACGATTCGCGTTGCCCGTGGCGACGATGCGGAACGGCCGAGCCGCCTGTGGCTGCTTAAGTTCGCCAAACCGCTCAGCGGCTATTGAACTTGGTGTACTTTGCTGGCGCGCGCTTGGGCGCGTGCCAGCAGCATGGCTGGCGCCCGCCTCCCCGGCGGCGCCCGGAGGTCGTTCTCGGCGGTTTCCACCCGAGGACTCACCGTTTCCGTATTTCCACCAACTCGATCTCGAACAGCTTCGGCCACAGCTTGCCGGTCACGAACAGGCGGTGGTGCCTGGCGTCGTACGCAATGCCGTTCAGCACCGCGTCCATCGAATCGGTGCCGCGCTGCGCCGGCGGCAGCAGATTGGTCAGGTCGATCCAGCCGACCACGTTGCCGGTGGTGGGGTCGATGCGGGCGATGATGTCGGTGCCCCAGACGTTGGCGTAGATCTGACCGTCCACCACTTCAAGCTCGTTGAGCCGGTTGACCGGCTTGCCCTCGGCCGTCACCTGAATGCGGCGCACTTCTTCCAGCGATTTGGGATCGAGCACGCGGATCGCGTTGCTGCCATCGCTCATGTACAGGCGCTGCGCGTCGCTGGCCAGGCCCCAGCCTTCGCCGGCGTAGTTGAAGCGGCGCTTCAGGCCGAAGGTCTTCTGGTCGTACACGAAGCCCACGTGCGAGGTCCAGGTCAGGCTGACGATCTCGTTGCCGACGGCGGCCGATCCTTCGCCAAAGAATTCGCTGGCCAGCTCCTTCTTCTGCAGCACCTTGCCCGTGTTAAGTTCCACCTTGCGCAGCGTGGAGCGGCCCTGCAGGCCGGTGGTCTCGTACAGGTGGCCGTCCTTGAAGAACAGGCCCTGCGTGAAGGCCTGCGGGTCGTGTGGATAAGTGTTCTTGACCACGAACCCGTACACGGGAATGGCCGCCTGCGCGGCACTGCATGCCAGCAGAGCGGCGCCAAGGGCCAGGCTAGCGATCTTCTTCAACGTATTCTCCTGTTCGAAAGCGGCGCGGTGGGCTGGAGCCCGGCACGCCAGCCGAAACGCTATCACATCGGCGCTGTACGCGGTGTAAAGACCGGTCAAGGCCCGCGCGGAAGGGTGCGCCCGGCGACGGCCAGCGGCCGCACGATCGCGCCCAGGCCATCGCAAGTGCGCGGAGAGACCGCAATGGCGGCAGGACGCCCGAGGTCCGCCAGCACTTCCTGCGCTGCGGTGAAACCGGACTTGACCGCGCCTTCCATGGAACAGGGCAGGTGGGTACGCGTCCAGTCGCCGGCCAGGTACAGCCCGTGCACCGGGGTGCGCGCGGCCGGACGCAGGCGCTCGAAGCCGACGATCGGACAGGGAATCGCCATCGGGATGTGGTGCACGGCCGAATGGACCACGCGCGCGGCTGCGGCCTGCGGCGCGATCTCGGCCAGTTCGCGCACCGTGGCCTGGACGATCTGCCGGTCGCTCATGCCCTTGGCGCGGTGGCTGTAGATGATGTTGCTGGCCGTGACGGTCGGGCGTGCCTGCCAGCCGTGGCGGATGTGCGTGAGGTCGTAATAGTCGTAGTTGAGCCGCGCGGGCGTGCACTGGTGCGATGCAAAGCGCGGCATGGCGATGTGGCGGTCGAACCAGAGGTACACCGATACGTAGGGGCTGGGCTCGATGGTGGAAATGATCTCGAACGCGCTGTCGCCGCGCCAGCGGACCGGCAGCAGCGGCCCGAGCGCCTGTGGCGGCACCGCGCTGACCACGCGGGCCGCATGCAATTCGGCGCCATCGTCAAGGCGCACGCCCCGCACGTCGGTGTCGCCGAGCAGGCGCGCGGCGGGCCGGCCCACCAGCACGCGGCCGCCCACCGCCTCGATCGCGCGCACGGCCTGGCTCGCGTACAGCTCGGACAGACCAACGCCGGCAAAGCCGAAGTGCAGGCCGCGGTAGCTGCTCAGCTGCGCGTGGATGCGCATCAGCGAGGCGGCCGAGCAGCGGTCGAGCGGCACGTTGGTCACGACCATGGCGGCAAAGCGCCACCACCAGTCGATCATGCGTGCGCTGACACCCTCGCGGCGCAGGAAGTCGAAAGCGGTGATCCTGTCGAGCGCATCGATCTCTTCCTCGCCAAAGCGCATCACGTGCAGCGACAGGCGCGACATCGACATGAGGTCGGCCATGGACAGCCCGGGCGCGCCGACCATCGACGGCATCAGGCTCAATGGTGGCGGCAGGGGGCCGTGGCGCAGGTGCACCGGCGCCGGCTTGCTGGCAATCGTCAGCAGCGGATCGCGCTGCCAGCACACGAGGCGGCTGGTGCCAAGGCGCTCCAGCAGGGCCAGCATGTTGCGATATTCGGAATGCAGGACGTGCGGACCGATGTCCACCATATCGCCGGTGGTGGCGTCGGTCCAGCTGGCGGCACGCCCGCCCAGGCGCTCGCCGGCCTCGACCACGGTGACGCGCAGGCCGCGATCGGCCAGCGCCACAGCGCACGCAAGGCCGGCAAGGCCAGCTCCGATGACCACGATGTCGCTCACGTCTTCGCCTTGATCCGGGCGCTGGCGGCCCGCGCAAGGCAATCTTCGCTCACGGCGGCTTGCGCATCGGTGCGCCCGCGCACGCAGCGGCAGAGCCGTGGCGTCTAGTGCAGCGCGCCGCTGCTCAGGTCGATCTCCTTGAGCACCATCCGGCTCTGCGTATCCTGCACGTGGCCGCTGGCGCGCAGCGATTCCATCACGCGCACGAAGTGCTCCTGGTCCCTGCAGGCCACGCGCAGCAGGTAATCGTGGCTGCCGGTGAGCAAGGTGGCGGCGACGATGCCGGGAATCGAGCGCAGCGTCGCCTCGAATTCAAGTGCGCTCACGCCCGGCTTGAGCTTGACGTCGGCCAGCGCCTGGAAGCGCAGGTCCAGGGCCGCCATGTTGACGCTGGCATGAAAGCCCACCAGCACGCCCTCGGCCACCAACCGCTTGACGCGCTCGGCCACGGCGTTGGCGCTGAGAAACACGCGCTCGCCCAGCTCCTTGTAGCTGAGGCGGGCATCCTTCGCAAGCAACTCGACGATTTCGCGGTCGATCCGGTCCATGGCTGCGTTTTTCTCTGTAAATACCCGATGTTAGCATGCAGATCAGGGAAAACGGATGTGCTCGTTTTGATAGCATCGAATTGTTATTTTCTTTACATCGACTATGAAAGCACGCGTTTTCCTGCTGGCTGGCCTGTGCGCCGCCGCCCCGGCCTGGGCCGCTGACCCCTTCGGCAACCTGCTCAAGCAGACGGCGAACTCCGCGCTCCAGCAGGCGGCCAACCGCGCCATCACCCCGTCCGCAACGCCTGCCGCCCCGGCTCCCGCGGCGCGGACCGAGAGCCAGCCGCAAGCATCGACTGGCGCCGAGGCGCGGCCGGCGGCGCAGCCTGCCGCTGGCGGCCTGCCCTACAAGGCGGGCACCTACAAGTTCGATTACGACTTGCCGTTCTATGCGGACTACATCGCCAATTACTGGCGCGATCCCAATGCCTCCAACCGCGGGGACACGCCGTCCGAGGACGCGCCGGGCGTGGTGGTCACCAAGCTGGTATTCGGCGGCAAGCTGAAAGAGCCGGGCGTGCCCGAGATGCGGCGCAAGTTCGAAGCACTGTTCCCCATGCTGCTGGCGCATCCGGCCCTGAAGGACATTCGCGGCTCCAGCCTGTCGCCCGGCGGCAGCTTTGGCGACGACCTGGGCATGCAATCGGGGCCGGTGGTGGTGGGACGGATGACGATCGGGGCTGAGGCCATCCACCTGGACAACCCGAAGACGATCCGGCTCAAGGATGGCACGTATGCCACCTACATGCACGACCAGCATCCGCTCGAAATCTCGGTCAACGACACCAATGTGCTGAACGGACGCAGCCCGATCGGTACCTGGAACGGCATGACCGTGGTCCAACGCAGCAGCGGCTACATGCTGATTGTACCCAACACGGACCGGCCGATCTACTTATCCCAAGGCAGCGGCAGGAGCACTACCTACTCCGTCAACCCGAACCTGATCGACCCGACCCGGCCGAAATCGGACATCCAGTTCATGACCGTCTATGCAGGCACCGCCTCGCATATCTGGTCGGCGATCGCGCACGGCAAGGAAAAGCCGACCAGTTCGATCGGGCGGCTGCTCGGGGTCATGTTCGACACCGACTGGCCCGCAGTTTTGAAGGAAATCAACAAATAGCAGGAAGCCCCGTAGATACTGGATGAAAACAGGATATACGGTTTATAAGGTATAAAATATTTATACTGAATAAACCGTATAAACCTCCGTACTGATGCTCGATTTTTAGGCGCGGAAAGTTCACGCATTTTTCCCGGCCAGACAACCGTTTTTTGCGGTTTTCCACCCTATCTGCATGCTCGTTTTTCCCTTGCGCCATTAGCCCTCGGAAAACACCCGCCTAACATTGATCCCGGCCAATAGGCTGCCAATGCACGATTGGAATCGCTGGTTGATCGGCGTACAGTGGCTCGTCATTCGCATTCGACCAACCACCGCTCGCCATGAACGCCCACACCTTCCACGCTACCAATCCGTTCAATGTGTACGCGCTCAAGCAAATGGACCGCATGCGCCAGGCGCGCGGCAAAATGCTTGACCGCCTCGGCTACGGCCCGCAGGAAACGCCCTACACGGTGCTGCACACCGAGCCCGGCCTCATCCTGCGCAAGTACGACCAGGCCGCTGGCGACGCACCCGCCGTGCTGCTGGTGCCGGCGCCGATCAAAAAGGCCTACATCTGGGACCTGCTGCCGCAGGTGAGCGTGGTGCGCCGCTGGATCGAGCATGGCTACCAGGTGTACATGGCCGAATGGACGCCCGACACCGGCCCCAACTATGGGCTCGAGGATTACGGCGACCGCCTGCTGTCGGCCTGCAGGCAAGCCATCGAGGAGGACTGCGGGGAGGAGCAGGTCACGGTGGCTGGCCACTCGCTGGGCGGCATCCTGGCGGCGATTTTCGGCTGCACCAACGCCGACGCGGTGCGCGCCGTGGTGCTGCTGGAGTCGCCGCTGCACTTCCGGCACGACCTGGGCTGCTTCGCCAACCTGGTCCACACCACGCCGGACGCGCGCCCGATCGCGCAGGCGTTCAGCGAAGTGCCGGGCGTGTTCCTCAACATCGTCAGCGCCATGGCCGCGCCGCACGCCTTCCAGATGGAACGGCTGATCGACCGCGCCATGTGCATGGGCAACCCGGAAGCCCTGGGCACCCATATGCGCGTCGAGCGCTGGACCCACGACGAATTCCCGCTCCCGGGCAAGCTGTTCACGGACGTGGTGGAGTCGCTGTACCGGCATGACGAACTCATGCGCGGAAAGCTCAGGGTGGGCGAGCGCGAGATCGGGCCGCAGGACCTGAAGGCGCCGCTGCTGACCGTGGCCGACCCGCGCAGCGCCGTGATCCCGCTGCATTCGATGCAGGCGTTTTACGATGCGGCTGCCAGCGAGCACAAGCAGATGCTGCACTACGAGGGCGACATCGGCGTCAACCTGCAGCACGTTGGCGTGCTGGTGGGCAAGAGCGCGCACCAGCGGCTGTGGCCGGCGATTTTCGACTGGCTCAATTCAGTCGAGTAAATGCATCCCGTCGTCCCGGCGGACGCCGGGACCCATGCTGAGCCAGCAGTACAGCGCATGGTGCAGGCAGCCGCGATCAGCTGCCAATCAGCACCACCGTGTAGCCGCCGATCACCGTGCCGTTCATGCGCTGCCGCACACGCAGCACGGCGGCCTCGCCACGCTTGATGTCGGCAATGCTGGCATGGAACGGGATCGCTTGCGGATCGCAGCCACGGCGCACCTTTTCCACCCGCTGCAGCAAGCCCTGGCGCAGCTCGAACGGCAGTACCTCCAGCCGCTGCAGGCGGCTTTCCGCCACCACCGCCGGGGACAGTCCGTAGCTGACCGGATTGGCTGGCAGTTGCAGTCCGGGATCGGTGCGGCCGGTGTACAGCTTGAGCCACTGCATCGCGTCTGGCGCATCGAGCACCGCCTCCACCTCCGCATTGCCGGGCTGGCCAACATAGCCCAGCAGCAGGGCCAGGTCGATCGCCGCCGGGGACGCCGAAGGCACCACCGCAATGTTGCGCTGGGCCACGTGGCGGTCGGCCGCGGCCGAAAACTGGTCCGGCGGAACCGCGTCGAGCATCGGTTCGTGCACGCGCACCACCAGGCACTCGTGGCCGCCGTTGACGACGCTTGGCACCCAGGTTTCCGGGCACTTGACGATGGCGTGGCAGCCGTGGCTCAGGTAGCGGCCGCTCGGGCCATCCACTTCGCGCCATTCGGTGGCGTTGTTGAAGCGGTTGCCCAGATCGACCCAGGTCGCGCCGATGAAGTTGGCGTCCGCGCGCGAGATCCCGAGCGAGGGATTGAACCAGTAGAACTCGACCCGCACGCGGTAGGCCGGCGCCTTGCCGAGGTTCCAGACGTGCGCATACAAGGTGTTGGGCCCGTTGGCGCGCGCGACGCCGCCGGTGCTGGCTGGCTGCAGCGGCGCGGTCGAGGCTTCCTGGCCGGGCACCACGTAGATATCGGGCGACTCCCAGAACACGTCGTTGAGCGGACGGGCGCCGCTGTCGCCGGCGTTGGCGCGCACGAACAGGAAGGGCAGGAACTCGTCCTTGCGCGGCCCGAAGGTCGGCCCGTCGCGCAGGATGCCGCCCAGCTGGCCGCGGAACCACGGTATCTCGCCGGCGCTGCCCAGTGGCGGCCGGCCTACCGTTTCGGGCCGCTGGGGCGCCGTCTTCACCTTCGGCGGCGGGTCCTGTTGCGGCAACTCCACGGTTCCCGGGAACGGGCAGTGCTCGGGCGGCGGGCAGGTAGGCTGCCGCGATGGACCGCAGCCATGGGCGTCGCAGCAACGGTCGCATGGCTGGTGCGCGTGGCCGCCCTGGTCGTGGCAGCTGCAGCGGCAGGGGTGGGCTTTGCCTGGCGTTGTCATGCTGCCCCCTTGTCGGTATCGGGTTGAACCACAGGCTGCGCCGGTTTGCGTTTGGCGCGCGCAAGGGACGCCTGGATCCCCGCCAGTCCGATCACACCGCCGCAGCCGGGGTCGGGCAGGCCCAGCCCGGTCCAGTGCAGCTGCAAGGGCAGGTTCGGGTTGTACAGCGCGTCATACGGCGGGTCGGCCTGCGACGGCCAGGTGCACGGCGGCTGGAACTTGTAGCCTTCGGGGTCTTCCACCCCTTCCGCGTTCGCGTTGCGGTTCCAGTCCCAGCAGTGGTATCCGTAGCCACGGTCGGCGTCCAGGTTCCAGTCCACCAGCGGCACCGGCGTGCCCTGCGGCTGCGGGTTGGTGCGCGATTCCAGCCAGATCAGGTAGCTGGAAAAGCCGACCGCATCGCCGAGGTGGCGGTTGGCGCGCAGCAGCGGCCCGACCGCGTTGACGGCGTCCTGGTCGGGCGCGGTCTCGAGCCGGTCGCGGATGTCGGCATCGGTCGGCGTGTTCTGGAACAGCACGTCGGGGCTGGCGCGCCGCGGGTAGGGGCCGGACCAGCTGGCCGGCAGCTCGCCTTTCTGGTCGAACGGGTACTTCCACGGATGCTTGTATTCGTCCTTCGGATGCAGGCGCGGGAAGCTGGGGTCGCGAAACGGCCGCTGGTCGAGCGCAATCGGCTCGAAGCCCGGGAAGATGTTGCCCACGTCGTCGAGCGCGCTGCGGAAGGCCTGCGCGTCGGGAATGCCGACAGTCACCAGCCCGATCGCGATCTCATCCTTCATCGGCACCAGGTAGCCGGACATGACCAGCACGGCGCGGAAGTTCTTCAGCAGGTGGAACAGCGGCAGCTCCAGCGCGTAATACAGGCCCAGGCGCAGCGGGTAGGTGACGAGGTCGGCCAGGATCGCCCACGGCAGCGTGGCCAGATAGATCGCCACCTCGACAATGTAGGCCAGCACCTTGATGACCGACAGGATGAAGTCCAGCACGTCGTCCCACCAGCTGCCGTCGTCGCTGCCGCTGCCTGGCGCACCCTCCTGCGGGTCGCTCATGGTCGGGAACTGCAGGTTGGGGAACACCTCGGGCGGCTCGGGCGGCTCGTGCGCAAAGCCGTCCACCGTGGTCAGCTTGAGGAACTGATACAGCAACCGGTAGGTTTCGGCGATCAGCTGCGCGTTGGGCTTGCCGTCGTCGTCGCGCAGGATGCGCGGGTGCTTGCCTTCCTTGTAGTACACCGCCGTGATGGTGTTGTACAGCAAGTCGCCGATCGGGTCGGCCAGCTCGGAATCGAGGTCGAGCAGGCGGCGCCGGGTCCAGTTCTCGCGCAGCGTGCCGCCAATGGGGTAGGCCGGGCGCGGCACGGCGGACTGGTCGTCCTCGTTGAAGGCAATGTCGTAATAAAGCGCCGATTCGGTCAGTTGCGGGTACTGGTCGCCGTGGCGCGGGCCGGTCTGGTCGCGCAGGTAGCGGAACGCGTCCATGTGGTTCTCCACCAGGTGGTGGCGCTGCCAGTGCAGCCGGAAGGGACCGCCCGAGATCGCGTTCACCAGCGCGTGGCCGGTGACGTCGGTGGCCACGTGGGTCATGTAGCCCAGCGCATACGCGCGCGCACGGTCGCGCTGGTCGGCGTCTTCGAAGGTGCCGGCCTGGTTCCACAGCTCGCGGCCAAACTGGCCGGTCTGGCGGTAATGCAGCATGTCCGACCATAGGAAGGCCTGTTCGTCGAAGCCCTTGTTCAGGCCCAGCGAAAAGTACTCGAAGATGTCGCCCTGCTGGGTCACAAAGTCTTCCAGCGCCGTGATCAGGATGCCGGACAGCTCGCCCGCGATGTCGCCCACGATCTCCGACAGGCCCCCCGTCAGGCGGCTCATCTCCTCGGCGGTGTCCTCCGAGATCGGCCCCAGGTAGCGCTCGTATTTGCTGATGTAGGGGTCGATCGCGTCGTAGATCTTCTGCAGGTAGTGCGACACGTTGACCAGCACGCTGGACAGCGGCAGCGGCCCCTGGTCACGAAAGTCGGGCAGGAAAAAGAACAGGTCCGGCCCGATGGCGCCAAGGCTGGCGAAATTGGGGTGGCGCAGCATCAGTTGCGCCAGTTCGGCCGTGTTGGCGCCGACCCACTGCGGGTCGATGCGCTCGCTGCGCACCGGCGTGAACTTGCCACGGCTAAGGGCCAGCGCGGTGGCGCGCATGGCGTTCAGGTGTATGTAGGGTCCCGGCATGGCGCCTCCGACAATGGCGAGCAGTTGTGCTCGCTCCATTGCTCACGATAAGCGCGGGGACTCTCCGGTGTTTGATTTATGTCAATACATCGAAGAGTGGGGTGAACTTTCGAGGCCGCCCTGCGACGCTCAAGCGTCAGCGCCCCAGTCCGACGGCGTCCAGCCACTGGCTGATGGTCTCGGCCAGCATTTCCGGCTGCTCGAGCGGGAGCATGTGGCCGGAATGCGCAATCGTTTTCAGGGTCGAATGGGGGATCGCTGCGGCAAGCTCTTGCGCTTCGTCGGCGCTTCGCAGCGGGTCGTTGGCAGCGGCAATGACCAGGGTAGGGCAGGTCAATGTGGCTGCCGCAATCCCGCCTCGGTCAAGATTCGACTGCACGACCATCGCCTGGTAACCAAGGCGATTGCCCATTTCCCTGATCCGGCCAACCAGTTCCTTGTCGCCCCGGCGGTCCGGGTGAAGCGAATGGGCAATCGACTGCCTGCTCAACCCGCGGAAAGTGGTCGGGTTGAGGGCGGCGATGACGTCCTGCCTGGCCTTGGCGCGCTCCTCGCTGTCCACCCGCAAGGAGGTGGCAATCAAGACCAGCGCGACCACGCGCTCCGGGAACAATTCCGCCACTTTCCGGGCAATGTAGCCGCCAAGGGAAAAGCCGATGAGGATGAAGCGCTCGGGGCGCCGCCTTCGCCACCCCGGCCGCGATCTCCTCGGTGGTGGCGCCGGGCGCAAGCGGAAGGCAACAAATGGGGGCGTCGTGCCGGAGCCGGCTGAGGACATCGTCCCACAAGGACTGATCCAGCATGAAACCCGGGAGCAAAACCAGCGGGAATGTCGAATCAGCCACCGTGAGCTTGTCGCCGCAGGACGACGTGCGTCGCCTTCTCCGACCCTACGCATTCCACGCACTGGTATCCCAGGGCCGGCAAGTCGATCCCTTCGAACAGCGGTTCGCCCCGGCCAAGCAGGATCGGCGCGATGGCAATGTGCAGTTCATCGATCAGGCCCTCACGCAGATACTGCCGGATTGTGTTCGCACCGCCGCCGATCCGTACGTCCTTGCCGGCGGCGGCTTCGCGCGCACGGTCGAGCGCCTCGCGAATACCGCCTGTGACGAAGTGGAAGGTCGTGCCGCCTTCCATCTCGATCGGGGCACGAGCATAGTGGGTCAGCACAAAGGTGGGAACGTGATACGGCGGATTGTCCCCCCACCAGCCTTTCCAGTTCTTGTCCGGCCAGTCGCCACGATTGGGGTCGAACATGTTCCTGCCAAGGATCCAGGCCCCCATATCCTTGAATCCGCGGGCGGCGAAATCATCGTCCACTCCGGTCGTACCGCCGTCCTTGCCGAACAAGGTCCGTTGGAACGTGCGTGTGGTGACCAGCCACTGGTGCAAATTTCTGCCGCCAACGCCGAGCGGGTTGTTGATGTCCTGATCGGGTCCTGCCCCATAGCCGTCGAGCGAGACGGTAAAGCCCTCAACGCGAACTCGTGTCATCGTTTGCCTCCAGTTAGTCGCTTGACTTCCAGCTGGCCGGTCCAGCTGCTGTTCATTATGCAGCCGTCACCATGTCTTGGGCGGATAATTCGCTTTGCTGACTCAGTGCTGCCTGTGTTCAAGGCAAAGCAGCTTTCGGTATGAACACAGGTCCTCAAGGAGTACCTTTTCGCTGGCCAGGATCTTGGCCTTTTCCGCATCCCCGACCAGCTGGATGATGTAGTTCTGCTCGGGAATGCCTTGTGTATCGATGAACGGATACCTCAGGCTGTCGGGCTGGCCGAGGTCGGGAACCGCACCGAGATCGTTATTCGTGACGCCAGGCGCGTAATACATCAAGTGCGGCATCGCCATGGTGTGCACCTTCATGTCGGGTGGGCCGACCGTGCGCATGACCGGGGCAAGCATGTACGATACGCCTGTCTTCTCCGGCGCCTTGTACGTCTTGTCCCGGTAGCGGCCTGCGATTTCTTCATGCGCCTGCGCCGGGCTCATGCCCTGGGCGCGCAGCACGGCCGTATCCATGATCACCTGCAAATAGGTCCTGGTCCCGGCGGCGTCGTAGCACAAGGGGATGTAGATGTCGTTCCGGAAGTCGGCCAGCTCCCACGCGGTGCGCTCGACGAGGCAGGCAACGCCACTGGTTCCTTGGCGAGACAGTCGATACCCTTTTCCGGGTTCCAGCAAATACACGGTCGCACGGTCCCGCAATGCCGGCGGCAATGCGCTCAGCGCAAACCGGGTTTCAAGCTGGGGTGGCATCCGGTCGATGCTCGTCTCGGCCGCACGGGCCAGTTCCCCTTGCGCCCCCACGAGTGCAACAACGGCGAACGTCAAGGCCAGCAGCGCTGGCGAGCGGCTGCGGCGCCGATCGATTGAAGTACGGTTCAGCATTTGTGCTCCTCCGTGTATCGCAGAGCCATCAGGCCGCCAGGCGGCGGTCGTATTCTTTGCGCAGGCGGCTCCAGCCGTCCCAGAACGGCTCGGGCTCCTCGCCCGAGACGCGAGCCACAAGGATGTCCAGATGCATATGCCAGCCGGCGCCCACCATGACGGTGACGTCACGATTGGGCAGGCGACGGTGGATCACCTTGAGCAGCACCTTGTCGCCCGCGGGCTTCAGTTCAAACAAGACCTCGCCGCCGCCTTCCCACGTGATCCCGAGCTTGCGTGGCGGATCGAGCTCCGTAATCTGGCTTTGCATGCGATGTTCTTCCGGGAAGCCGTCGGGGCGCCGCCCGGACATCGATGTCAACTCGTCGTTTCGCCAAACAAGCTCTACCGGCGTTCCGGCTTGCATCTGCATGTGTCCCGCAGCCAACCACTGGCGTCGCAACTCGCTGTCCGTGAGGTAGGCCCACACGCGTTCGATCGGGCCGGGCAAGAGGCGCTGGATTTCCAACGTGGCTGGTTCCGTCAACACGCCGTACGCGTTGAGATTGGCGAGATCATTCATGCGATTTCCCTTTTTTTGAGGTGGGCGAGGGTGCTGTGGTGTGGCGCGCATCGTCGCGCAGAAGTTGGTCGAGCACATCCAGTCGGCTGGTCCAGAAGCGTTCGTAGAAGCCCAGCCATTCCTTGGCGCGCGCGAGGGGGCCGGGATCGAGGCGACACAGATGGGTACGGCCCCGTATTTCGCGCTGGATCAGGCCGGCATTCTCCAGCACCTTGACGTGCTTGGAGGCAGCTGCGAGCGACATGGCGAAGGGCTCGGCCAGCTGGCTCACTGTCCTGTCCCCGCTGGCGAGTTCGCGAAGCATCTCGCGGCGGGTCGCATCGCCAAGAGCGTGAAAGACCTGATCTAGAGGGGTAGAATCATATTTAACCATATGGTTGATTATGAGCTCTCGAACTCGAAAGATCAACCGATTGGTTGAATTATTTTTGACGCTGGGGACAATGATGCATCCGAAACAACTTGAGACCGTGTTTGCCCTGCCGAGTAGTGAACGCTGCGAGCATTTCGTGAAGGTTGTCGCAGACCGTCAGAAAGCGTGGGGGCTGTACGACGACGGCTGGGCCATGGCGGCGGCAGATGACGGAACATTCGTTCTTCCTCTGTGGCCACACAGGGAATATGCCAAGGCTTGCGCAGTTCGCAGATGGGCTGGATACGAACCCCACTCACCTTTGGCGAATGGCTAGGCGATTATCGTGGATCGGCGCCGGATCACGTTTTTGCCCCGGTCGCCTGTACCGCATCAGGCAGAGCCCTCGGGCGCGGCCCCTTGGAAAGGGAGCTCTTCGAGGCATGGTACGTTGGGAACAATAACCATCTAAAAGTCGGGTTCAGAGTCTGCTATGTCGCGAATCCCGACAGTTGACGCCCCTAGCTACTTGCCCGCCAGGCGAAAGGGGTAAACCCAATCGCGTGTTGCTTTCGCCACTCTCTAGGCGCAATTGTCAGCTCGGCAGGTATTGCTCTCAGGGCTTCGAGTAGCTGAGCGGACAGACGACAGCGAGGTAGCGACGCGCCCGACGCACCGGCGTCGGCGCAATATCGCGAATCTTAACTGATCGAGACGACCTCAGGACCACACCTGTTCAAGTTATCTTCCTAGTCGAGGCACCTCCCTGCGTTTGCTGATCGGTGACAGCCGGACACAACGTCGAACCACAATCTTGCGCGACGAACGCCTTCCGACCTACAATCTAAAAACGCTTGCATTTTTGGATTTGCTTGGCGCACAAGCCGCACTATTACAGGGAATGTCAAATGAAGAACCAATCGAATGAGTCGCCCGACTCAAAATTGAAACGGGGAGTTAGCATCAGGCTTGACCCGGAACCCATGGCTGCATACGAGGAGTACGTAGCTGCGGCCGGCCTGAACGTCACAGCGGCCCTGCGGGCGTCAGTGCTGGCCACATTGAGGACTTATCGCACCCTTGAGGTGGATGGTTTCCGCGTCGCGTGGAACTTTACGCCCAAGCCGGCAGCTGTCGACCAGTTCCCCGAGTTGCTCGGGAGCGTAGTCGTCAAGGTAACCCCACCGACTGGATTGACAATGGAGGACCTGCACCGCTTGGTATTTGTCGCCCCCGAATTCATCCGCGAAGACGGGCACGAGCCGTTCCGCATCGATTCGGCGCATCATCAGCGCGTGGCCCAAAACGATAGGGAGGTAACTAGCAGCAAGGTCAGGCGCAACGTCCTGAGTTTCCGGTTGATCGACAACGCCTGGCGCGCCAGCATCTTCGATTACAGCGCTGGTCAGAGCCCATCCGAAATCGAGCAACAAGTCGGCGATGCAGTCAAGGCAAACATTGCCGCGACCATCGCATGCTTTATGACGCACCAGTTGCCCGATACCCGCGTCCTCACAGCCGAAGAAGTTGCGGATCTGAACTCGACGTTGCTGCCCCATTTACTCACCCGTTAAGCGCGGATAACCATGAGCTTTCGTTTCGCCAGTTCAGCTCCTTAGGCCGCCTTCAAAGGCGGCTTTTTTCTGCCCCCCCCGGGCGGTGGTCAAGCAGGACGGCTATTCCAAAGGTCCCAGTGAACGCACAGACGCACTAGTTATGTAGAGAGTTAAATCGTTTAGCTCTTCGTGGTAACCCGGCGCCTGTGCTACCATCCATTCCGAAGAAGCTGTTACCACAACTTATTACAAAAAAAGTCAAATGCTGCGTACTCTCCTGAAGGAAAATAGTGAAATTAGAAATTCTAGGGAAAAGGCCCACTACTCGATTCTAAACTGGAAATATGATTTAGAGCCGCGGCTTCGGGAAGGCGTGGATCTTTTGCTGAATTGTTCGAACCAGGAACAATACTTCAGAATCATTGAAGGCGATAAAAGCCCGCTGCCTCACTTTCAGCTTTCCGCATACAATAACCGCGTGTATCCCCCAGCCCCAGGAGGAGGTGCCAACGGTTCAGTGAGCTATGAAGAACCCGCTTCCCTTGTTTATTCAATGCACCTAAACGGCTCAGTTATCGTCTCTATATACCCGCATAAATCGGGATGGTCAAAGATGGGCCGTGAGAAGAGCTATACTATCGCAGCATACCGGTCAGCAAACGAGCTCTCCGGTATTGCGGGGAATTCTGAGCTCCAAAAACACCTGGAACTCTTCATAAAAGTAGCCGCTGCCTCTGTTGCCATTCGTCCGCCAACGCGCAGAGGAGAAAAGTTACTGAGACTGCTTGAGGATAAAGACAGCCGCTACTCAAGCCTATATTCATCCACCCTCGAGCACAAGCAGACTATGATAAGTGCAGAATTAGGACTTGCTGCTGGTTTGATTGGTGGATTAATCGCCAGTACCATTTTCCCCCTATCGCAAATGTTCGGCAAAGAAAAGTTTGAAAACGCGGAAAGGCATAAGACAGGATGCCTTGCCAATTACGTCCCGGGAACTAAAGAGCAAGCTCTTTGCCTCACGCAAAGGGAGTACCAATTAGATTCGGCTGTTGGACAATACCTTTCAACGGGCGTAATTTTGACTGTTGCGATTATTGTTGCTTTTCTTCTTACCATTCTGATGCGCAATAGGCTTCGTTCGCGATGATCTCGCGGCTGTTGCAAGACCAGACCTAAAAGGTGCTGGCGTTGACAATGACAACACTACTTGGATCAGAAGAGGATGTACGGACAAAGATTGTCGTTCCGTGGCTCTGCGAAAACGGTTTTGCACCTGACGAACTCTCGCTGGAATTCACATTCAAGATCAAGGTCGGAAGGGCCGTGCTCAAGGTCGCGAACGGCACTACTTCTCGAGATCTTAACCACACCACGCCGCGGCCCTCTGGCTCAACATGTATTTCGCGTGCAGACATCCTGGTCCGCAATAGCGACCAGCAAAATTTGCTAATTGTAGAGGTGAAGGCTCTTGGCGAGCCCTTGGACGATTCGACCCGCGATCAGGGCATTTCTTCCTGGGCGTTTGGATGCGCTTTTATATCCTGGTCGAGCCAATGCAGGCACTGTCTGCGAGCCGCGTCGCTAGGTGCTTTGTCCCGTCCAGCTGCACCCCTGCCTGGATAACACTGCGTCGCGTTTGTGATGCTGACATGGTCGCGTGCCTTTCCTAGTCGGCCCAGAGCGGTATGTACCCGGGCCGCAGCCGACCTAGGGTTCTTACTACAAAGCGGTCTGCCCTAATCCCACTCGTCTACGCCGGGTGCCTGAAAAACTAACAAGCGTTCACTGGAGTTCACTTCCGCAGATAAGGGCAAGGTTTCTTTTCGAGCCGAAGGCGGCGGCTTGGTGTTGCTTGGGTGATAAGGGGAGGGTGCAGTTCAGCTGAAACGAAGATGGCATTGAGGAATCCCCAGAGCAACGAGTATTCGATTGGCAGAATTTCCCTTATTGTAGGGAAAATTGTCTATCGAGTCGTCGGCGCTGGGGAAATTCTCCATAATTTTTGTAATTTAAAGCCGCTGTAGAGCAATAAAAAAGTCTGACAACGCACCGCTATGCAATTCAAGAACTTAGCCAATGCGACCGACTGCGTTGTTAATGATAAAGTTTGACAACAAACGCGGTCAACATGAAACCACTGCGAAACTTGCAATAAAAAAGTTTGACAACGGATCGCGCTGACATACTTGCCCCCCGGATTGGACACTTGCACTCGCGTTGGCCAACACAGTTCGGCTCGGCTCGGCATTGTAATTTTGAGTGGTAGGCAGTAGCACCGCGGCAACGACTTGAGGAATAATTTATTTGGGAACGCTCCGTCAGGCAGGAATCTCGCTCACCATCGGCCCTTCAGCTCCAATGGCCGAGAACCTATAGAACTTCGCCGCAGTTCCCATGTGCCTGAACTTCTGGCGCGCTAACTGCAGTAATTTCTCGTCGCACGTGGAAATGACGAACTGCCTCTCACCTTCCGGCGAGCCTTGCAGACCCAAAATCAGGTCCAATAGCGCGTACGTATTGAGGTCATCGAAGTGCGTTACAGGATCGTCCATCATTATCGACGAGAATCCAGACCAGGTTTGAGAACTGCAGGCGGTCAAAAACAGTCCCAAGACAAGCGTTTGCACCTGCGATTGACTGAAATAGTCGGCTGGCCGCAACTCCTGGCCCTTTCGGTGCACTCGGATGCCAATGGCTGAGTCCTTGCTAGACACTTCAATTTCGCCGAAGCTGTAGACTGGTCGCAGTCGCTGCTGAATCACCGCAGTCCTAGGCCCGTACTGTTTAATAAAGTGCTCGGTCGCGACCGCCTGCTGGCCGCCCAACAGCTTCGTGACATTCTCGAAGTACGTTACCCAAGGCGCAATCTTTTGAGCACGCTCGTCAGCCTGCTCTACCAGCTTTTCGCTGGCCAGAATTCGGTCGCGCATATTTTGGAACGCGGCGGAGGTCGCTGCCGTATCCACGGCCACTTCAATGTCGGCGACGCGGTCACGTAAGCGGAGCGCTATCGTTTCGCGTGCGGTCGCCTCCTGAATTTGTTGATGCAACTGCTCATCAGAAACTTCGCCGTCAAGTCCTGCAGCGGCCAGCGCTGCGACCAGAGACTGCACATTTGTATTGTAGGTGTTCCATATCTGAGCTGCCTCCTGGTGGCTCGTACGCGCAACTGCGAGGGTTGCCTTCGCAGCTGCGTGAAGGGTCTTCTGAGCATCCAGTGAGGTGCTTGCATTTCTAACGGACAAACTTGCTTGGATGAGCCGCGCCTCTATGTCTCCCAGTTGCTCGGCCAAAGCAGGCAGGCTCGCCGTAAGATCGACAGCACCACGATTCGCCTCGGCAAGAAGTTCGTTCAGCCGGCCCTTCGCCCCCTCTAGCGAGGTCGTAGACGCCTGGCGTTCGCGCTCCAATGCTTGGTAGCCATCCTGAGCGGTGGTAAGCGTAGCGTCTGCGGCCTCCAGCAGTTGCCTGGCGTTGTTGACGGCGCTCGCGGCCAGAATCTCAGCCTCATGCACCTGAGTGCTCGTCTTTGCAAGCTGTTGAGCTATATCGTTTGTTAGAGATAGTCCAATCGAACTCAGTGCCGCCGTATAGGTCGTCCGCTGTCGCTCGAGTTCTTCGCGCTCAGTCTTGGCTTGCCTTAACCGCTGTTCTTCTTGGCTCAGCTCGTCGGACAGGGCTTGTCGCGCAGCCGCCTGTGCCTGAAGCTTTGTCCGCTCGATAGCCAGCGCCTCACTCAATCGAACGACGACCTCACTTTGAGCCATCCGTCGGTCGATGGCAGCCAACAGCGCGTCTCGGCTCCCATGATCGTGACCGCAGAGCAAGCACGTCGTGCCATCTATATGCGTGCGGAGCTCGGCAATCAGCTTCTGTAGACTGGTATCGTTTATCCTGGCTGAACCGAGTTCTCGCTCTACGCGAGCGACAACATGTTCCTGTGCCAGGACTGCTTGCTGCGCTTCGCCCAGCCGCGCGCGCTTTGCCTCGGGCAAGCCCTGCAGCTCTGCCTCGACGGTTTGTGCGACTACCAATCTTGGCTCTGCCTGCGCCCAAAGACCTGACTGTTCTTTGACCTGTTGCACGCGAGCCACCGCATCTCTAGCGGACTTTAGGGCGGCATCAAGCCTCTGAAGCGTTGCTGCGGCATCCTGCCGAGCACTTAGCGCCTTGGACTGTTTCTCCCTTTGCTGGTTGAGAAGCTGGTTGAGCCTGGATAGATTTTCAGCGAGCGCCTGACTCTGTGCAGTCAGCTGCGCAAATTCCGGCTGAACAGAGGTAGCCCATGCGGACCATTCCCGCTGGTTCTGCACGCCCTGTTCCTGGCTCTTGAACTGAGCAAGCTCGCTTGTAAGCGAGTTGAGGCGCTCCGACGCTTCATTGACGCTCGCCTCAGTTCTTTCGACCAACGCCTTACGTTCCTCGAGCTGCGTGCGCATCGGCTCGAGTTGCTCATGCAGCGTTTTCAAGGCCGCAACGTGCTCGAGGGCTTTGGCCACCCCCGCGCGCACGTTGACAGCTTCAGTCGCCGAAGACTCCAGCATCGCACGGAGAGCTCTCGTGTCGCGCATGCTGATGCCGGACATTTGGAACCCTGAGGTCAAAATCGCCTGCTCCAATTCGCTGAACCGAGCATTGAGCGCATCCGGCGACGTGTCTGCGGAGGCAATGCCCTCGAGGCGATTTAATTCCCTCCGCTCGGCCTCCATGGAGCCGCGAGTGCTCTGAGCTTGCTTCCGTGCCTCGACGAGCGCTTGACGCGCGAGCTTCAGCACATCCTCGGCCTTTTTCAAGCCGCTCACATAGTCGTCGAATGCGAGCATGCGAGACACTATATCCGCAGGCAATTCGGACTTTTCAGCAACGTCACAGGTTAGCTCCTGGCTGTCCTGGCTGAACAAGTGGGTAGCTCGAAACAGAGCAACCATGTTTTCCACGCGATCAGCCGCGGCAGGGGCTCCGCCAGTCAACAGACTCAGTACGTCCTTTCTCGAGGTGGCCTTTCCATTTACCTGAGCGTTGTTATGCTCCGCCAAATCGCGGCTGATGACGTGCTGCTTACCTTCACGCTCAAGCGTAAGAGTAACCACGGTCGGCTCTTCACCACTGTCTAGGTGCTTCGCGGCTTTTGCCAAGCCTCCGCTAGACTTGGCAAGCCGACCAACCCCGCCAGTGACGGCAAAGTCGATGGCATCGAAGAATGACGTCTTGCCAAATCCGTTGGGACCATAAAGGATCGTGACAGCTGAGCCAAGCGCGAACTCCTTCTTTGTGCGATAGGCTCGGAAGTTCTGGATAGAAATCGACTTCAGTGTGGCCTGCACTCGCTCTTCAGCGGTGGGCTCCGAGTATGTCTCTGTGGACGCCCCCGCGACTTTGTCAGGCGCGCCGTAGATTCCTTCAAGACATGCACTAAAAATCGAGCTCGCGCTACTTTGCGAGGGTACGACGAGGGCCTTTGCCAGCTCAGCCTTCAAGTTGCGCTGCCGAAGTAACGTCTGGGCGGATGGAGGGCGTGTCTGCACCCCTGGCGAAACTGGCGACAGCGGCAGGAAGGGCAACCTAGCGAGGCTGCCTGCCAGGTCATGGTCCAGCTGAATGACATATTTTCTGCAGAAGTACACGTCGACTTCGACGCGAGAACGGAAAGACTCGTGAACGGTAGTTTTCGCCGGAAGACAGAACACAAATGACACATCCTTCGCCGACCATTCCGCGGTTCGCTTGAGGTAGTGCTTTTTGAACGCCTCATACAGCGGTTCGTAGTCAGCCTCATCACCCACCGCAAATGCCGTTACCGCATGGGCGCGTTGCATCAGTAGCAACGGCAGGCAATCCTCGCGAAGGGCCTCCTCTGTGAAGGATGCTCCGGCCATAAGCGGCGTTAGTGCACCGCGTAGCTCTGAAGGTAGGCTCAGGACTTCAGGAGATTGCAGCATCAAGTGCCTCTCTTAGTTCCGCTTCGTTGGCGGAGTCTTGGTATGCTTTAAGAACGTCGTGGTAGCCCACCCGAATAACCGCGCTTGTAGGGTCGGTGAAGTTGAGTTCCTTGGTCGGCTCAGCGGCCTGGTCAAACAGAGTTCGCATCCGCGGATTCCATGACGTATTGTCTTCGTCGCGACTAACCACAAGAAGTTGACCTCGATGGTCTGGCAGTAAGCCTAGAGCGTGCTTATCGCACTCCTCGTGGCTTCGGCCAATTACGGCGACTACTTCGACGCTCGCCTCCCCTTTCATGATGGTCGCCTGCGCGCCGTTACCATGGAATGTCGCCGAATACTGTGCCACTTCGAGGATTGAGAAGCTGTGCAGGACATGCTTGACCGCCTGAGACTGCCCGCTCCTCCATTTGTCTGGAGCACTACCTGTCCCAGGGGTTGCAATCAATACCGTCTTGCTCAGCGCATCCGGCGGTAGCCAGCGAAGCGCGCTCACCGCCCTTTGATGTGCAACTCCAGCAGCATCGGCCAGCGGCAAATCCGGATATTTCACCTGCAAGGATTTCTTGGAGTCGTCGAGTTCGTCGTTGACCCACTTTACGACTGCAGGAACAAGGCCTGAGGGCGTCCGAGGGTCCACTGTTCCAGGATATGGATGCACGGTCGCATCGGCGAGTGCATATCGCTTGCCTGCCGCGCCTGGTGGCAGGGCCGAAGGGTTCAGTTGCCGGAACGAATGGATACATGCACCGCGTTCTCGGAATACCGCATCCTTGAAGTTCTCCAGAGGATTGCCTGGTCGCTGGAATTCGCCGCCGGCGCAGTACGTCGGCATACTCTCTGGCTTCATGAACTTGTCGGTTGCAAAGATAACCGCTGACTGACCATACTGATTTGCCATTCCAGGAACCGCATTCCCCGCTACGTTCGCCATGACTAAGCAGGTGCCCTCACGAAGGACACTGGGGAAGTGCACCGGATTGAAGAACGGCTGAACCTGACTCATGAACGACGCATGCGAAGGTCCCGGGTTGCATTGCGCTACGAACAGCCATGTGAGCGGCAACTGTGCTTCCACTGCGGCCGCGGTCTGCTCGATGGCGTGCAGAAGCCACTCCCAGACGCGGCGTTGATCCCGGACTCCAATCCAATCGTAGCAAATGAGGGTCGCAAACCGATATGGCGCGTGAGTGTCAGCATACGTGCCCTTAAACAAGAAGATGGATTTCCCCTTGAACATGGACTGATGATCCACTTGAAGTTCGACGCCCGCAGGCTCAATCTTGGTCTGAATCCAGCACCGAACTTCGCCAGACCCGAGCTTGACCCATGTCGCACAGCAGTTCACCCACTGGTCTGCGCGGATGCGGTCCAACGAACTCCCAACATCGTCATAGCTTGTGCCCGGCCGCTGAACTAGTTCACCGAACTGCTCCCGCGTCAGGCCCTCGAACCCTCCAATGACGACCGTGCCAGTCGGCCAGCTGTTATTAGTCATCTCGGCCATGATGTGGTCGAAGCCGGCAAGCCCAGGCAGCGTGCATTCTGGAAAAATGGTGAAGTGCGTCTTCTCGGCGCCATGCACGCACTGACGGGCCACAGCGAGCGTGGCGTCGATCCCCGCCAGTGCGGTAGCCCGCACTTCGGGTACAAGGGGGAACGGTTCCAAATGAATGAAATCCACATAGGGCTGCGCGATGACCATTCCGACTTCTCCACGCGGCAATCGCACGCCGAGCTGACCGATGTCAATCTCGATGACCTGAACCAAGTCTCTCCTCGCAATTCTTTTCAATTGATTCTGCCACACGACCCGCAACGAACCGGACCTTTAAGGAACTTCCCCTTGTAGCCGATACGGGGAAATTCAATAAGGCTCAGTGTACGAGAGCAGTTGCCTTCAGGGCAAGTAAGGTTTTGTTAGAGCTTCACAGTACACCTGCCGACAGTTGCTCGAAACCCAACGACTCCTGTGGAATCCAATGTTCGCTCTGCCAGACTTTGGCGACTTGGGCAGCCAGTTCCGCGCCAAGCCATCTCTCCAAGCTGGCGGCGTCAAATGAGACGCACTCGGCCCGATGGCGTCGCACGCCGTGTGCCAGCAGCCACTGATAAAAGACCAACGCAGGACTGACCTGCGGCGAGCCGACTTCTGCAGAACGGTTGAACTCGCCGGGAATGCGAACCCCCTTCGGATCCAGGTCTCCCAAGTATTCAGCACCGCTGCCGGCCACTTGACCCAGCACCTGCTGGAGCGCTCGACCGGTCAGCCGAAAGGCGTCGCCGGAACCGTACACGATGGCCGAGTAGCATCTGGCTTGTTGGTTCCATTCGCCGAAGCTCCAGAAGCTGTTGTGATTCTCGACGACGAGCACAGGCTTCCCAGGGGCGTCGGCCATTCTGTAGGGAAGGGGTTGCGGCACTCGGAAGCACCCGAGAGTGTTTAAGTGCAGGCGCCCACCGAACAGGCTGTCGCCGGTGCACATCCCATCGAGTCGCTTCTCGTCGCCGTAGATTTCAAGTGACCGCTCTTTGATGGGAACGACCATGAGACTGCCGCGACGGCGCAACAGAAACTCGTTGATGGGCAATAATGTTTCAAGTTGTCCCGGTCGCAGTTCTGGCCAGAACCCAAGTTCTGGCGCCCAGGCGACGTTGCCGAAATCTTTTCTTGGAACAGCCTTGGGCTCGCGCTTCAACAGCACCCATTGGGGAAGCGGTGGAACACCGATTTTCTCCCAACTGCCGACAGCCGGAAGCGATAGCGCGCCGATAGTCTCTAACTGTCGCAGGGTCTCAAGCAGACGCGCACTCCTGTCGGGGCTGTTTTGGACGTCAGGGTACAAGGAGAAGTAGTGCTGACGCAACTCCGCTAACGAGATTCGCTTGCGCGCTCCCCTCTGCAGCAGTTCGAGAAAATCCTTCACGAAGCCACCTCGTCAGCGGCATCCCTCAACTGCAGATTGGCCACCTCCAGGTGCCATCGCTTCGTCTTCGTATTTTGGCCGGCTTTGCGTACGCGAATGAATCGCTGGAACTCCCCGATCGAGTTGAAGTCCTGCAGCGCAGTCGCGAAGATGAGCTGTACGTTCATGGCAGATGCCAGCAGCCTCTGCGCGCGCCACAGCGCGGCAGTCGTCGCTTTGGCGAAGGGGTTGTCGAGAATAAGCGGCCCGCCGGCGCGTTTCTGTACCTGTGCGTGGTTCTCAGCGCGCAGCTGGTTGATGACCAGATAGAGGAACATGGCCATTACCACGCCTTCGCCGCCGGAATTTGAAATCTTCTCCACAGGAACGTACTGCTCGGACTCCTCGATGGACATCTTCAGCACATGCAGCCCGAGAGGTTTGCCATAAATGCGGGCGACAGCGTCTGCAATGAGGTCTGTGCCCTTGGCCGGGATTGTGAGCGTGTCTGCCAAAACGTCGAGGTAGTTGCGCATGGCTGCGCGGCGCATCTCAAGCGTAACCGCGGCAAAGTTCGCCCGCATCTTCAGGACCTGTTTGCCGCCAACATAAGGAGCTGTCGCCGGAACACACTTCTCCTGGCTACATGCCCTGTTCAAAGTGGTGATGGCGCCGCGCACCACGCCCAGAACCTCTTCCACACAGGTGTCGAAGTCGGCCTGCATGCCCGTCAGTGTCGACTCGGTCGTCGATATGCGGTCATCGAGATGTTCAAGCAGCCGTGGCGCGTCCATGCAAGCCGCTGCAAAGTCGTTCTGCAGCATCTGCAGCGCGACATCGGGGTCAACTTCCCGGAAGGTTGTGTCACCGGCGGCGCTCTTGAGGGCATCGAACGAAGTACGCGCGGCCGTATGCAGCTTGGAAACGCCGGCATTCTTGCCGTTGTACTCTGCCAGCAGGGAGCTGACCTGCTTGCTCGAATTGCGATCGAGGACCAAAGAGGACGATTCTGGAACTTGGGGAGTCTCTCCAACCAAAGCGCCAATCTCGGCCGCGATGAGAACCGGGTCTGGATGGTCTGAGAGACCCATTCCGCTGCGCAAGATGGATTCGTTCTGCTCGTCCGACTCGGCTTCACGAAGCTTCTCTTGGGCACGGCTGGACGCACGATTAGCCTCTTCGTTAGCAACGCGCATGCGGTCATTTGCCGCATTAATCTTCTGCTTCAAGTCCTCGAGAAGGGATTCAAGCTCTTCGGCGGTGTGTCGTTCGAACTCAGAGGTGGCCGTGCCAATGTTCTGCTTGTTCGCAGCATGCCACTTGCGGGATTCTGCACAGAGGGATTGATGCTGCCCGGACGCCTCCACCTGTTCCTTGCGGGCTTCGGCGAGCTGCTGCTCGGCCGTACGAAGTCCCGCTTCATGGTCCTGAGGAAGGTAAGGGTCCAGATCGGCCATGCTCACCCCGCTGTAGTCGCGCGCGAACTCCTTGATCTTGCCGAGACGCTGTTCTTTCACGCCCTGAATGCGCTCACTCAAAGAACCCAAACGGGCCTTTTCTTCCGTCAGGTAGTTGGCAAGAGCATCCTCGTAAAGTTCACGCAGCGTCGTCAAGGAACGCGGATGTTGCTGGAGTTGCTCTTGGGCTGGGTACTCCTTGTTGTAGTAAACCGTGCGACCACGCTCTTCGCCGACCTGACGCATCTCCACGTCCGTGTTCGCCCGCTTGATTTGGTCAGCGTCATGCGCAGCCTGCAGCTCTTCCAACGCCAAGTCGACATCGGCCTTGCGCTCCCGTGCTTCTGTCAACTCCTGGCCAATGTCGGCGAGGCGTACAAGGCGCCCTTCTCGGCCGACTTCGTGCTCCGTTTGGAACTGGCGCATCGACTGCGCCGCCTGGGCTCCGCCAGAGCGAAGTCTCTCCTCCTGCATCGCGCTCTTGTCGTGTTGTTCAGCATTCGCGTCGAGATCCTTTGCTTCAGCTTCAAGGTTCGCTGCCCGGTTTCGCGCAGCGGATGCGTGTTCCTCCAGCGCGGCCCGCTTTACCGCAGCTTCAGCCAGCTGGCCATTTCCGTAGGTGGTTGCGAAGGTATCGAGCTCCTGAGCTGCCTTGAGCGTCTGAGCGTGCCGCAGCTCGTATGCGGCACGCCGTTGCTCCTCTTCCTGCAGCCGATTGTCCAAGTTCTCGGCCAAGCGTGTTGCAGCAGCAATGTTAAAGGCAGATGCGTCCTCAGGTGGAACGACCAAACGCCCGTCGTGGGCCGTAGCCGTCTCGAGTGCCGCGATGGAGACTATCACCGGGCGCACCGGTTTTCGGGCATGCCAGGAAACCCCAGTAGCTTTGGTGAACTCCGCCTGTGCGACGCAGACGCCGGAGTACCGTGCAGGATCGCTCTGCACCAGTGCCTGCGCCCTGAGGGCATCGTCGACAGCGTGGGCAATGTATTCGTTGAAGGGCTTTGCCGAGCGAACGCCGGCAGCGTGAAGCCCTTGCACAACGAGTGAGACGTCGTGACTGTAGCCGGCGACCCCGGTATCTTCAATGGCCTGACGGGTGGTACGCAGTTCGGCCAGTCGAACGTCGGCCAGTGACTTCTGCCGGTTGGAATCGGTGACTACGTCCTGAAGGCGCGGCAGCAGTGCGGGGGATTGTGGGTCGACGCGGTCAGTCTCGACAGCACTAAGAAGTGCCGGCAGTTGGCCAAGCCGTTCCAGCTCCGCTTCTCCGCGAGCGATGTACGTCTGCAGCCCCTTGGCCTGCTCATCGAAGCTGGCCGCCTTGACGCGCTCAACGTTCGCGTCACGCCTGTGCTCACTTGCCTGAGTGCGAGCAGTGTCCCTTGCCGCCAATTGAAGGTCTCTCTCGCTCTGGTGGGATAGTGTTGCCGCTTCGTGCCGCGCCAAAGCGGCATCGGCTGACTCATCGGGGTTGACAAACACGCCGTCGCGCTCCAGCACCAGACGTCGGGCGTTTCGCCGGTCCTCGGCGGTCTGCAACTCGGTCTGCTCCCGCGTTAGGCGAAGTTCGTCGCCTTCCGCCTTCACTTTCTGACTTCGAAGCGTCGTCCTACGTTCCTCGCGAAGCTTCGATCTACCATCCAGAGCCGCCAGCTCATCCTTCAAGCGACTCTCCTCTGCGAACAGTGCACGCCGTAGCAGAGCGCCCTGGATTTCTACATGGTCCCGGGCCGGCTTCAGTTCTGTCATTTCAGCCTCAGCGAGTGCATCAAGTTCCTTGATACGTAGGTCCAGGTTCAGGATTTCCTGCTGCAGCCGTGCCGCCTTCAGCAGCTTGGATTGGGTCTCCAGCCCGAATACCAATGTGTCGGCCTCGTCTTTCCGCTTTTTCGCCTGTGCGGTACGCTTCTGGTGCCAGACCCAAGTTCCAGTTATCCACTCGGCTGCGAACAGTGCCCCATCCTTTGTTGCGGCGCCGGCCAGGTTACGCTGCTCCTTCTCGAGAGCCACCTCCGCTACCTGCGCCTTTCGATGTTCGCAGGCACGAGCCTGTAGTGCTGTAACAAGCTGAGCGCCTTTGATGAGCATGGTCTGCTGTGTGCCGACCGCCTTCATGTACTGGCGAGCAGCATCGGAGAACGTGGTCAATGAGATGCGGAACTTTTTGAGCTGGTCGCGGCGGCGCTGCAACTGCGGTTTGCGCCGATGGAGTTCGCACACAGAAACCACCGACCGGCGGGCTTCGTCTGCCTTATTCGTATCGCTCGTCAGAAAGAGGAACTTCCGCAGAAACTCGCTCTCAGTCTTGAAGTCCAGGAAACCGGTGTCGAAGCCACCTTCCTGAGCCGAAAAGTTGACCTGCATGCGCAGCATGTCCAGGTCGATGAGTCGTTCTTCTTTCAGGTGCCGCTGCCACTCTGCCTGGCGGTTGTGGCTAATGAAAACGTTCCCAGAATGCTTCTTCTGCTGGTCATGAATCCATCGTGAGAAATCGTTCATCGATGTGGCCGGTGTGCCGGACAGCGCTGACGCAGGAATGTCTTCTAGTCGAAGGTCGACGCGCTCCTCGAAACTGAAGAACATGCGGTCGACATCCGTCTCGGCCGTGGTTCTTACCGAGACGGCTTGGCCTGTGACCAGTTTGTAAGGCTGACCATTGGCCGATCGAGCGGGCATCAGCCATTCGATGACGATGAAACCGGGAACCCCGTCATGGGTGAAATACTGGGAGAAGCTGTTGTGCTTGCTCTGGATGTGCTTGAGGAACCGTTCCTGCGAGGTTTCGAAGCACGAAAACACCAAGCCCAGCAGCGTCGTCTTCCCGCCGCCGTTCTCGAGGTTGATGATCGTGTCCGTTGGCAAGCCCGTGCCGGGTTCTGTCAGGTCAAAGGTGACTGCCTCGTACCAGGCCGTTCGGAAACCGCAGTTGGCGAGATGGATGCGCGAAATCTTCTGCATGTCAATCCACCTTCCCCAGGGTCACCGCCAGCTGCGCCATTTCGTAGAGCCGACGCAGCGCTAACTCGCGCAGCTGCACGCGGAGCCGGTGCGTCGCCGTGTATGTGACGGCAGCATCTTCGTCTGCCTCCCGGTCTAACCGCACAAGCCCATTTTGTGCCATTTGGTTCAAGGCCAGCTTGACCACGCCGACTACCGATGCCACCGAAGCACGCTGACCGGTGGGGATGGCGATAGGCATCGCCGAGAGTGCCTCCCAACCTGGCGCCAGCTCTGGCGGAATGTCCGGGGGCAGGTCTGAGTTTTCCTTGAGCCGCCGCGACAGCGTATAGAGCGTGTCGCGGCACATTCCAACCGAGGCCGGGGGCGGGGAATAGTTGTCGTCGTCCAGGCCGTCAGTGGTCGGGAAAAAGACTGCCACGATTGCCATGTGTGCGAGGATCAGTGATGCCTTCTGCTCCAGACTCATGCCGCTACGAATGTCGGTTAACCTAACCGCGAACTTGCTGTCGCGCGACGCCGGAACAACTATGAGGCCGCGTTGCTCGCTCGCATCCAAAATGCTGAGCTCCATGCCGAGCGCGATTTCTTGAACGTGCCGATAGAACATCGGGTCAGCGCGATACAGGGCGAGTAATTCTCGGTACTCGTTGTCATTAATGGGCGACAGCGAGGTGTGCAGCGCCTTATAGGTCAGGCGCGCGGCATTGCGCACTGTAGGTTCGGGCGTGTTCATTGTTTTTCTCCCTGTTGGACGAATTCCAAGTTGTCCCCTTGTGCGATGTCCAGCATGAACTCCGTACCCGTCAACTGAACGTGTACATCCTTGAATTCGCTTTCCGACTGCGCAAAGCTGCGGAACAGGATGAGCACGAGGCATCGGCGCAACGTGCGGTCCAGACCCGCGTCCTCGGCGGCTTCCAGAACCTGGTCAACCCGTAGAGTCACGCCCGTCGCGAACATCGACCCGAGCCATTCGTGGGCCTGTTGAACAAGCTCTTTGGGGAACTGGTCCGGTATCGGTTCGAACACGGTCATATCGCCATCGTCCTCTTCCGCCACAGCGTCTTCCGCGGGTTGCTCTAGAAGCACTGTAAATACCGAGTTGAGGTCATACACCTTCGGCCATGCCGGGGGATACAAGGCGCTAATAAAGATGTCGCCCTCGGCGACCAGGGTCTGGATCGGCAGATTCACCAACTGCGGTAGGAGCTGCGGCTCGAGGTCGGGAAGTCCTGTAGGTTTCCGAGTGCGGAAAACCGCTCGCTGGGCCTCAATGAACCGCTCGTTGGACTCAGTGATATCTGTGACGAGTTGCAAACGAAGCAGACTGGCGCTGTGCAACGTTTCCCTCAGTTGGATGAGGCTCTGGCGGGTGCGTACCTCGTCAGCTTTGATGAGCGATTCGGCGACAGCCTCCTCCATGCGCGTGTCTTCAGCCTGACGCTGGCGGACATGCACCCGCGCCGCCTCGAGGCGGCCTGACATGTCTCGGGTCCAGTTGACGCTCCCAGGAGCGCGATAGGCCTGATACAGCCGGTCACGGATAAGCTGACGGTATTCGATGGAGAGCTTACGCGCCCGTCGAGCTATTTCCAACGCCGCCTCGAAGCGGCCGCGCTGAACCAAGAGGTCCAGCATCTTCTCCATCAGCTCCTGGGAATCCTCTGGCGATAGGTCCAGCATGCCAAGGTACACAAGGTAGCCCTCGGCTGTGGGACGGTACCGGTACAGGTCTTCGGGATCAGGTTCGAACCTCACGAGACGGAAGCGGACGCTCTTGGTGCTGCAAGTTGGCGCATCAAAGTAGTCGAAGCTGAACTCGCGGTGGTTGTTGGCTTTATTGTCCAGCGCGTCGAGCACCACCTCCGCAACGCGCCGCCCTTGCGAAGTGGATAGCGACGGCTTCATCCGCATGGCCACCTCGGCAAGATGCATTAGCACATCAGCCGACGTGCTCCCACTGGAGATAGTTGTCGCCTCCATCATCAGATCGAGCGCCGAAAGGGCGAGGTAGTGAGTGTCCACCCCTTGGAAAAGAGTTCGATCAGCGCCCCCTTCGTCCCCGAGCATCATCTTGTAGCGCTCGAGCTGAAACACGGGCCGCAGCAGCAAGAGGTTTCGTTGCTGTCTGGACAGGTCGAGGAGGCTGGAACTCGCTGATATCGTGAGTGCAACGGACACGGGATCAAGGGCGCCGTCAGTCATAGACGAGCCCTAAAGAAATCGTTACCCTCTGCGCAATGGCGTTCCGAGAGGTAATTTGGACTTTTCCACCGGCATAATGGCATTAGGCCCCCACGTGTTACCGAAAGTATATATACAAACAAATAAGCAGTCTAATTATGCTTTTGCTTGGTCACGGTATGTCATCCATAACCCCAAATTCCTTCCTGGCCACGCTAACCAGACCCAATGACCTGAATCACCGCCTCGACGTCGGGGGCAATCTTCTTGGAATCGTACATGCCCTACCAGAAACAAATTATCAATGCTATCAAGACCGGGATGAGCAATGCATGCCGAGCCATGTACAGCTTTACGGATGAGCCAGCGTTGGCTTTCAATGCCGAGTATCTTTTTACGGTAAGTACCGCGAATGCGATTAACGAACATAATTACGTACCCGCTCATTCCTACGAAATCCGAATTGAGCACAGTACCAAAAAGTTCGCCCGTGACTGCCTGCCGCCGTTCAAGTTCGGCACAAAAATGGTTCGTGGTTCGAACAAGTTGCGATCAAAAGTGCCTCCGAAGATCGAACGCAATGGCCGAATTGATATCGCCGTTTATTACGACGCACCCAAGTCCCGCTACCTTGGGCGGCAACCTCTTTGCGCGATCGAATTAAAGGGATTTGATCCAGCGCGCAAGCTTGTAATGGACGACCTGCGCCGGAACTTGGAATTAATGAGGGTCAGCGGAAACACAGGCAATAGCGTTCTTGAGTTTGCCACCTTCGCGGCATTGCACGAAAGGCCTGCGCCCAAAGATCTGTCTGAAGCAATGGCCTGTGGGGCCGAAATAAAGACAAAATATCAAGGTTGGCTGGCTGGCCTCGGGCAGCGCAACGATGTTGTCGAGACCATCGAGACCTTCACAGTCAGCTGGGACCCGCACGGGACGATCACCGAAGAAGCCGAGGAACTGGTTATCGACAAGTCAACCAGGCACTACTTCATCGGTGTTATTGTGACGTTTTCCCGTCCTGCGGCGGTGCCGGGTAAACTCTGAAGGTGGAACGGAAGGCGCAGCGGATTTTAACCATTATTCATCTCGCTCACGTTGCTCCTCTGCAGTTCTTTAAGCGGCCCCCCATACAAATCAAACAGTGTCGCCAGCAGGTCAGGACGCATGAGCAGGTCCTCACCAACAGTTGTGTGCCATTCAATATCTGGCCGATCTCCCCGTACACGCCAACTGCGCAGAACCACTGCAGCCTTTCCGGATGGGTCATACCAAACCAAGGGAGCTCCGTAAGCGGGGGGTTGCAGTTTTGCACGATATCGCAAGGAGACAGGGGGGACAAGCGCAAGGCATTTTCCGAGCCAGTCAGCCACTGAAGCGAGTTTGACAAGCTGAGGCTTCCGTGCATCCATCAAAGCCTCCACCCCTTCAATCTCGTACCACCATGGGCCCGGATCGCTCTCGCCATGGGCTGACGCTCGGGGCGGTACGGTACCGTCCATCGCTGCGCGAACAACCCCAGCAGCCCAAATGGCACGCCTGTTCGGCGGCTCATAGCTGCGGTCAGCCGAGTGATAGAAATTTTTTTCACACAGGGCCAACCGTACCCACCCACCATAAGTGGGATCTTCGTCAGACATTATGTTCATTTGGGTGATTTGATCTCGAGCTTCGTTCGCGAAAGGCCAATTCGGCCGTCTCACGCGGCTCGCGTCCAAGGCGAAGTGCGACTGCAAATCTGGCAGGACAATACTCAACACCTCATCCTCGACGTCAACGCTCCAATTACCCTGTCGCCAGATATGCTCATACAGCCCGAAAAGTGTCTCGTCCAGCACAGCTATCAACAGTTCGCCAGGCCAAGGTAGTACTTGGGCTGGGGGCACGGTTTCTCCTCGTCGGCCAAATGCAAGTTCCGCACGCTCACGTGCATAATGCTTGAACGTTTCGTTGTCCACGCTTGGCTGCCGCATCCGGGCGGCCACAATCTCTGGCAGGTCCGACCATAGGTGCGCCAGCATCTCCAATACGTTGCCGACATCGCCGTATTTCGCGAGAACACGGCCACGATGCGAAGCGGTTTCCTCAACCGGAGTAAACCGTGATCGCGTCGCGGAAACAGGCCGACCCAAACGGGCAAGAAGCCTCCCGGCAAGCACTGACAAGCTCCAGGAACCGGAAGCTGCGTAGCCTTGTAACATGTCCTCGTTGAATTCCAGAATGTCCGCCACTTCGGCTGGAGTCTCGAGGAGGATTTGCAATATGGACTGAACGGTCGATACGGTCGAGTCCCTCGTGAGTAACCATCGAACGGGCTTCCGAAACAAGGCTGCGCGGTTATTCAGGAGCCGGGCGAACGCGGATAAAGCTGCGATCCGTCGAGGAAGAACAGGGTGGCCAATTCGGACAAGGAGAAGGGTTGCAAGACCTTCATCGACCGACCAGTCAATCATGTCATTCATGTCAAGGGACTCGAACAAGCTTGTGCTCCCGGGAAGCGGCAGTCGGCTTTCGATGACACCGAACGCCTCATCCCAAGCACGGACAGCTATTTCATGGTCGCCCCAAGCCGAAATCTGTTCGACTAAATGCTTAGCGATACCGCTGTAGCCCCCTGAGCGGAGCTTTCGTGCGGTCTCTTCCGCGAGAGTTTGCAAAGCCAATTGTTTGTCGAGTTCCATGGCACGCTGGAGCACTACAGCTTGACTACGATCGCCGAAATTTAGCCATCCTCGTCCTCCTCTTGAGGATGTGAAGGTAAGTGTGTGGGCCACAGCTGCGAGCCTAGTGTGGCCGGCTTCATCAAGGCACTGGGCCAAGGCCTCTATCGGGTGGGTACTTTCAAAGGACCAGAACGGGGTTTCGTGGACAAGGAAGTGTAGTAAGCGATGCGCCTGAGTCTCCTCACCGCGTTCCACCATCTCGGTTAGAACGTAGCTCAGGGGTAGCGTCACAAGGCCATCCACCTGTTCGCGTGGCACTCGCTCTTGGGAAAGCCGGCGCAGCGACGCTAGAATGTCAACAAAACGGGGCGACTGTGGAAAGGCCGGCCTTTGCCCTAGCTGCAAGCTGGGGCTCTTCTCCAATCCTACAGGCGTACCGTCAGTCTCATTCAACGTATCTTGCTCTTCCGAATATTGCCAAGCCAAGTTGTACTTGCTAGCAAAGGAACGAAGGGCTGCTATCGCACCGTCCCGATAGTGTCGCGTGTCGTCACTCGCTTCGGCACATAGCCGTACAAAGCGTTCCCTCACGTACTCAGGAAAAGCGGTGGTCAGCCGATGTAAGGGAGCTAGGCGCTCTTCGGCAATCCTTCCCCCCTCGTTTTGGTACTCGATCTCAAACAGCTGGGTAGCCCAAAGCGCGTCGAGCAGTAATGGGTCTGCAGTGTCGATCTCATGACGGAGAACCTCCTTCAATGCTCGCTCAGCCATCCAGGAAGGAGAACCTGGATCTCTGATGAAGTCACGACAAAGGAGCTCGATCGAGCGCACTCGATTGACATCAAGGAGCGCTCCGAACCACGCATTCGGCGCGTGTTTGGTTTCCCTTCGGTCTGTGTGCCTGAGGACGGCGCTCAACAAAGGCTGCAAACGAACCAGCGCACTAAGCGCCGTGTGCTCCGCGTGCCCCAAGAGGGCGGGAACGCTCTCAATAACATCAAAAAGAGCAATGTCCTTATGAAACCCGTAGCCGAGAAGAAAATATCCCGCTTTGTGCCAGTGTTCCAACGCGCGCGCTGATTGCCGGGTCAACGCGTGCAAACGTGCCATGCGCATCCGGAATTCTGCATGAGTACCGTAATACGTGCCGTTTGCTTCCTCGGCTTCGAGTTCGCGTTCGAGAACTGCAATGATGACGTCAGAGGCAACTGGCGACGATGCATGGGCGAGCAGGATAGAGAAGAACGAACTAGCTGTGATCGGTCCGCCGTCCTCTCTATCAAGGCGGCTTGACGTACCAGAACGCGCCTCCAAAATGCAGTTGAGCGCGTGCTCCCAGTCTTCTGTAGTGCGAACGAATGTGAGGCCTCTAGCGAGGCTCTCATCAATAATTCGATGAATCGAATAAAGATCACAGGGCCGCGGTGTCCCGTGGAACGGTCTCGTGTCTGCAGTAAGCTCAGTAAACGCCGCTCTAATGTCATAGTCTCGGTTCTCTGCCGCAGCGACCTCGGCCTGTGCAAGAGACAACACGTAACGTAGCCAGCAGCGGTACCACCCCTCACCGTTAGCGCGTCGACGTTGTTCCGATAATATTGCTGACCCGTTGGGGTCGCGCGCCAGCAGCCGAACCGAGGCAACCCAACGGCGGACAGCGGGCGCGCTGAGCGAGTGCCCGGACTCTTCCACACCTATGTCCAGAGAGTCAGGAAGCGTTACAAAATCACTGGCTTGACTCGGTGCTGCTCCCGCTTCGATGCACCAAAGTGCCTCCTCTGGCGTGTTAGCGTGCTGCATAGCAGCAACTGCGTAGCGAACAGTTGCCGCGCCGTCTTCGGCGTTCCGGGCAACGTCAGCCAAGCCAAGAAGCAAGGCACACGCATTCCTTTTGGCAAGCATGTAACGCTTAGGCGGCTCGAAGGCTGCACGGCGGATCATCTTCTCGACTAATGACGGCGATATCTCTTCAGCGAGCAGCTCGGCTAGCTTTCGCACAAAGAACGATGTCGGCTCGGCGTCGGGGTGGCAGAGATGTGCGTGAACTCGCCGGACAATTCGGAGGTGTTGACCTAGCCGCAGGCGGCCTCGGATAGCGGCAAGGCCCGTTTCCTCATCAGAGGTGAGAGCGCCACCGGCATCGAAGTCTGATGAATGCCTTCCTTCGTCGTCGGCAACCGGCAAGCTTAGATATTCTTGCCAAGGAGCGGTAGCGCCGGCTTTGTCAACGAGCTCGCAAGCGAGCAAGCCCATGGTTCGGGAAAGAGTTGGGCGCCCATCGAAAAGTAGGCGTTCAGCCACTGCATTAGGCCCAGAGATGGCTTCATAAGTTTGCCAATATTCGTGCCAGTCGTTCGTTCCGGGGTCAAAACACGAGTCTAGCGCCCGCCAGAGTTCTGCAAAGCGAAGCAGCGCCGGCCAGTCCAATAACCGTGCAGCAACATCAGCAGCAAGCGCTAGATTTCGCTCAATCACGTCATGCGGGTGCCCATGCAGAACGCTTTCTCGGACGAAGGAGGTTGAAACTCGTTGGAGAATATCAATATCACGTCCGGCGCGGCGCATGACTGGCAGCGTAAAACGATAACTTTTTGCATTGGCAAAGAAGTCTTGCGATTCAAGCCACTGAACAACAGGCTTCAGAACATTTGAAAGACGTATGTTCCGACGCTGCAGCTCCTGCAGCATGAACCGTCGAAAGCTCTCGTGGAATATACGCAACCCGCCTTGAGCGGTAGCCCTTGTCAGAACTGGCGAAAGCACCACAAGCGCCTCTGGTACCCGGTCTTCGAGGAGCGCGCCAACGATCTCTTGCAGTTCGGCTTCCGTCACCGAAAAATCTAAAACGCCCAAAACATCGGCGATTGCCTGAGCTTGCGCGCTCGCCGATTCATACAGGTGTCGATAGTAACGTGCAATGTCGCCCATAATGGCCGGGGCAGCATTAAGCCACTCTGCCGGATCGGCGAGTGTCCCTGCAAGTAGCCCATCCACAATCCCCCTGCAAAGGTAGCGCGCATAGAGCGGATTGCCCTCTGAGCGTTGCGCCAAGAGGTTCATCACGTTCTTGCGGCGTTCTTCATCAAGCAGGTTGACGGAGTCTAACGCGGCCTCTACGCCAAGCTTTGCAGCAAGTCCGAAGAGCTCTTCCTTAGACCAAGGATCTACCGCGTGCTCCATGATTCGGTCTCGGAAAGCATCACGCAAAGCGTCAAGATGTGGGCCGGGTTGGGATCCCACCACCAATGTAACTCCCTCCGGGAGGTTCAGTGTCGCAAGTCGCTCGACGATATCGGTCTCGCTGTCACTCAAACTTTTCGATGCGTCAAGGACTCGGGCAATGTGATCTAGTCCATCGACAATAACGACGACCTGGGTGTCTCCTTTCGCCGCGTGTTCCAGAACGTCCTCGAGTTCATTGAGGCCGGCAGCGAATACTTGGGGGGACGTGCGAGATTTTGCTTTTAGAGCGTCACTGAGCTCACCAAGAAGGTTGCCGAAGAACACGTCGGTTGTGACCCTACGCTCTACCAGCTCGTCTCCCGGTTCGAGGAAGCAGTAGTGCCGTGCTACGACCTTCCCCTCGAGTTCGAGATCTTCCGCCACCTGCGTTAGAGTCCACGACTTACCAGAACCAGGTCCCGCTAGCACCAAATGAACGCCACCGCAAGCAATTGACTCGATCAAACGTGCGCGTAAGGTGAGCCGTTCCTGCAAAGTCGAGCGATCCAGCGGAAATGCCTGGGCCACCCGGCCGAAGTCGGTGCGCAATCCAAGTTTTTGAGCAATATCGGAAGGTGTTAAGACGTCTCCGTTTGTCCTTGCAGTAGATGCGACGTAGATCACAAGGGCCGCCACATCTTCGACGCGACGGTCGCCATTCGGGTACCTTCCGATTCCGACTTGTTCTGCTAAAACATTCAACAGCAACTGCTCAAGCGAGCCTGGAGCGTCGATATCTAGTGAAGCCGGCGGCAAGGCCACTTCGATGACGAAACGCTCGCAAAAGCGAACCACATCTTCTCGAGCCAATCCCTGAGTACTCTGCAAGAATGCAAAGATTGGCGGGCCTTCCCTTGGCCAGACCGCCTGGGGATCCAACCGGAACGTTCCCGTCGCATAGCCTTCAAATGTGCCAGTTGCGCTTGCCGTCTTGAGCAACTGTGCAATGGGGTCCGTTGCAGAGGGTGCGCACCACGTTACGGACAGTCGATACTCGTCGGCGTGCTCGCGGCCCTCGGAAGTAAATGTTTTTACGAGTCGATCAAACCGCAGCGATGAATTGCCCGAGTTGAAGTCTGTATAGCTTAGAGCCCGGTCCGCGTGTTCACTGGACTTAAGCTGGCGTCGGATACGCCTTCCTGATGCAGTGACCTCGATGTCATCGAAGCGGTCGTCATCAACCACCTTCCTGTCGACCACGACAGATTCATACCTCTGCACCATACACGCCACGAGCAAATAGGCTGTGACAAGGTCTTGATATGCATAACCGCGATGCGCTGGAGCCAGCGCACCACTTCCCGGCCGATTCGCACGTGCTGATGTTCTGGGAGTTATGGCTTACTCCTATTCTTTAAAGCACTGTCCGGTGCAATAAAATTTACGACCGCCGCCCAGCTACGGGTGACTGCTCAAAGTCCACGCCCTACATGATCCGCCATGGTTACGGATCCTGCAAATGCAATAGTTCCGTCAAGCATGATCACTCGACAGAATGTTTCGATTCTACCTACAGGCGATAGTCGCTGGTCGCGCCTGCGTACAGGTGAAGCCCTGATGGGGAAGATGCAAACTGGACAATTGTTCGTCTTCGAAACAGCTTTTACAATCGCGGCTCTTCATCCCAAGACACGCCCGCTGTCGTCATCGCGGTTTCGAACGTTACCACTGCCCTTTACTCATCCGCTAGAAATCCAGGCTCTAGACGTTATGAACGCTACAATCTGTTGGCTGTCCACTCTTCTATCTATCACTTAGCTGTGTCGCATTTACCGTTTTTTCCTGCTGCTCTCCCAGATGAAACCCTGTCGTCACGCGTATCTCGGTTCCACATCATTGAAGGTAACGCTACGTTCACGGCAACGCTAAGGCAGCTCTTCGGGCACCCCCTGAGCGACCTTAGCAAGATCGTCCCGAAATGCATCGAAGACTTGGCAGCGAAACTTCCCGGTGAGCCGAGCGAAAACGCTGGTGCTTTGACCTCAGCAAACACGCTACTCCCACTTTTTTCTCCATTCTTGGGGAAGGCGAATTCACGACTCCTCGATCGTATGGAGGCTGACACAGGCTGTTCCGTTAGCCGGCTGCCAAGACACGTGGTCGGAAGACACGGGGACTCCAATCTTTGCATTCAATGCGCTGTAGATGATGAACGTGAGCATGGAGTAGCGTACTGGCGCCGCGCGCATCAATGCCCGGGAGTGTCTGTTTGTTGGCGACACCGGGTCAGGTTGATCAGTAGTTGTCCGACGTGCAGTTTGCCGTTTCAACGCAAGCTCCGGCTGCTGGAAGTTCCGTGGAACGCGTGCCCTAACTGCAAACTTGACGTGACTAAAGCGGTACCTGATCGAACAGTTACCGATGTCGAACACGCCTATGCGGTCTATGTTCACAGAATGCTTCAGGCCGCATTGCCCCCGATACCTTCGGATCTCCTGGCGATGACGTATCGCGCTGCAATCCGGGCACGTGGATATTGCTGGGGCAATGCAGCAGCCACTGCAGAGTTCGCCGAAGCTCTGATCACTGGTCTCGGCGAGGACTTCGTCCAGCAGGTAGACACGGCATACTCTGCCGGTCGCCGCACCAATTGGCTGCGGTTCAGCATCTGTGACGGAGTAATGGATCTTCCGATCACAAGGCATCTCATGGTGAGCATGTATCTCTTTGGTACTCCTACACGGTTTATGCAAGCAGTCGAGGAAGCAAACGCGACGCCGCATACTAAACCCGAGGGAGGGAAGTCCCGCAGGACGACAAGTGCGGAGCCGGTTCAAGCGGAACATCGCAAACGAGTGCGGGTCGAAATGCTTCGTTGTCCTGGAATAGAGTTGGAGCAGCTTTGGAGGCGGGCGTTTACCGCAACGGCATGGTTGTTCGAGCACGACAGAGCGTGGCTGGAAGCGGCTCTGCAACCCAAAGGCAGGGCAGCAACGACTAAACGTCCACTAGGCCCTGCTCCTCAAGAAGAAGACAAGAGATTCGCGGATCTGGTCGCCAGTCAAGCGCGAGCAGTCATCTCCCTTAAGACTAAACCCGAGCGGGTAACCATCCAGCGCCTCCTCGAGAACGTGCCCGCGTGGAAAGTTGATACGTTAGCCCGACGGTCGCGTTACCCATTGTTATCTGAACAGCTAGTTGTATGCAAGGAGAGCTCTTGGTGCTTCTCGGCGCGGCGGATTCTTTGGTCATTAGGCGAACTCATCCGTCTTGAACTTCCGGTCACGATCGGTAACGTAAGCCAGGTCTCTGCAGTCTCCGCCTATGCCGTCGCCATGATTACTCGCTTTACCCAATGGGACCTTGCCGAGATGTCCGCGCGATCGCTCAACATTCCTCACGAACTGGGCAAGGTCGGGATCGGTCCAAGCTGGGCAGGACCAGAGTCCACTCCGATGGGGACAGTGGGCGGGAGGGCGTATGTTCGCAAGAGGCAACGAGCTGGCAAGAGCGCCGTTGATGTCGAACAAGTGAGCTCGGATTGAAGCCGCTGCGATACGAACAATAAGCGCACAGACACATGCGAACAAGACAAATTAAGACCCAGGCTGACGTCGACCGATACGTTGCCAAGGGGTACGGTGCTGGGGAGCGCGATTCGTATATTCCGTGGATAAAAGTTCGAGATATCGCTTCACGCGGCAGATCCCGCGAGGTCCAGGGTTCAAAGACGAACCGAGTGCATCACTTGCAATCGGACCTCGAGTATTGGTACTGGTTGACATTGGAGTTTTCCGAACAGGTCGTCGACATTAGGGAACAATTCCCATTATTCCCGTCGTCCGAGTCGCTGGCGATCGCCAGCAGCCTGGGTATCGAATATCCGAAATATCCGGGTACAAACGTGATGTTCGTCCTCCCAACGGACGTGCTAGTGACATTGAAGCAGCCGGACGGGAAATTCCGATTGGCTGCGCGGACGCTCAAGTACCAAGCGGAACTTGATGATCCCAAAACACGCCGACGGACGCTCGAAAAATTCGAGCTCGAAAGAGCAGTTTGGCGCAGCAGAGGTGTGAGCGATTGGGCTATTGTGACGGACCAGGTCATCGGCAAGACGCTCGCCGCCAACCTGCAGTGGTTGCGCAAAGCAGCACATCCGCAACGCCACCTGTTACAGCCTGCGTTGCGGAAGGCATATAAAGACTACCTAAAGTATTACTGCAGCTCGGAACGGACCTTGGCGTCGGTTATCCGTTCGACCGCGACCGCCGTTACGCTTCCCTATGAGGACGGCGTCATGATGTTCAAAGACCTTGTGTGGACCAAGGAAGTCCTTATCAATCTACGTGTGGACTCTTTAGCGCTAACTGGTCCATGCCCGTCGCTTTCTTTTCCCGCTCCGGTTGTCACGGAGAAGGTCGCTTAATCATGAATTCAAATCTCAGCGTTAACTCAGTCTTGAAACCGGTGGACGAAAGCGTCTCATTCCAGCAACCGTGCCGTCTGCTCTGGATGGACGAGCAAGTGGATCTCGTCGCGCTTATCACCATCGAAAAAGAACCGAAAAAGCCTTGGCTGCTTGGATTATCGACGCTGCGATCACTGTTATCGGAACAAAAAGCGGTCATCGTCCAACTGAAAGTTCCAGAATTTATGATGACACTTGAGGACGAGATCCCTGCGAAATACAGGAACAAGCGCGATGCAAACTGGGAACGTATTAGGCCAATAGTGCAAGGATCGTCGCCAAGCCGAATGTTCGAGCCAGACACTATGGGCGCGTTGGTTAAGCAACAGGCCGAAGCTGTAGGTGTCGAAAAGAAATCTCTCTACCGCTTGCTGTATCGATACTGGATGTTCGGCTCTATTCGTAATGCTCTCCTGCCGAACTATCCCAATTCCGGAGGAAAGGGAGTCGAGAAGAACTATGCGCCGGGCAAGTCACCTGGAAGGCCGCCAAAGGTGATGAGTACCACCCCAAGGCCTCGCGCAAAAACGTTGACCAAACAAGACAAGATCGCGATCCGGATAGGCTACGCACTCTACTGCAAGAACGAAGTGAAGTCGAAGGGAGACGCGTACACGCGCATGCTACGGAAGTTCTATTGCGAGTCGATCACGACGCCTGACTTCCCTGAACAAAACATAACCCTGAAGCCTCTAAGCGAACTCCCCAACCAAACCCAGTTCGAGTATTGGGGCAAGAAATCGTTCGATGACATGACCGTTCTCCGCGGCCGTAAGGGCGAACGGAGGTGGGCTAAGGATCATCGACCGCTCAAGGGCAGAGCATCGGACGGATTGTTCGGCCCGGGTCATCGCTTCGAAATCGACGCTACGGTCGCCGACATATACCTCATCAGCAGGTTCAATCGTAACTGGATCATCGGGCGGCCTGTCGTATACGTCGTGGTGGACGTCTTTTCCAGGATGATCGTAGGCCTCTTCGTCGGCCTCGAGGGTCCGAGTTGGAACGGTGCGCGGCAGGCACTACTCAACACCTTCACTGACAAAGTGCAATTCTGTGCGGACTATGGCATCCAAATCCGCCCGGAAGACTGGCCCTGCGCACACTTGCCACAGGAGTTGAGCTGCGACCGCGGCGAAATGTTGGGCCTAGCGGCGGAGGCCATTGTCCCAAGCCTTGGCATCGACTTGGTTATTGCTCCACCATTTCGGCCTGACTGGAAGGCCGTCGTTGAGAGCAGGTTTCGAATTCTTAACCAGCTTACGCAGATTCACTGGATACCGGGAGGCGTTGCTCAACGAATCAAGGAGCGTGGGGAACGCGACTACAGGGAAGACGCTACCCTAACTCTTCGGGAATTCACGGAGATTATTATCCGAACCGTTCTTCACTATAACCATCACACGACACATCCTGATAGCCTTACGCCCCCTATGGTCGCGGAGGGTATTTCGTCAACTGGAATATCGATCTGGAACTGGGGTATTGATCACGGCTTTGCGACCAGAGTGGAGCAAGCCCCGGACCTGGTGAAGCTACAGCTTTTGAATAAAGCTGCGGGAACGATTCAGGCAGGCGGGATTCATTTTTCCGGCATGCTTTTTACCCCAGAGGACGACCGATATGAGAAATTTTTCGCTCGAGCTCGGGCCAACGGTCATCAACCCATCGACGTTTGGCATGACCCGATGAAGCCGGCGTACATATGGATCCGAGATACGGATAAGTCAATGTTGCGCTGTCAGTGGAGATCTCCCGGCCAGTATGACGAGGCCGCCCGGTTTGAAGAGATCCTAGACATGCAGCAGATGATTAATTATGTGGGACCGGATCAATTGCATGCCGAGCTTACGAGCAAAGTGAACCTTGACGCCAGGATCCAGGCCATCGTCGACACCGCCACTGCTGAGAAGCGCGAGGCGCCCAAGCCAGTGTCAAAGGCGGCACAACTTGCGAATATTCGTAGTAATCGTGCGATTGAACGCGCCGCGGGGACCGGTAGCCCCCAAGTGAGCTCGGACGTCCGACAGCAGGATCGAGATGTGAAACCTTACATTGCAGAAGGCTATGGCGAACGCAGCGCCGAAGTGATCGATATTCTTTCCCAGCTTCGTAGGAAGGGGGCAAAGTGAGCAAGCGCGCCCATTACCAACCGTCGCCTGTTCCGGAATACACTGGAAACCCGCTTATCGAGGCGTTGCCGCCCATTCTTTCTGAAGATGACGCGGGTGCAGCGATGGCAAATTTTCCACCTACCCCTGGGGATGAGCGACACCTTAGCAAGGAGGTGCGTCTTCATCTTGTCAATCGAATCCGATCGCTGGTTCAGCCCCTGCCGATCCACCTTGAGCTAGAGAGCACGATATCGAGCCTGTTGCGTAGCGGTTATGTCGCGCGAAACCCGATGCGGCCTGAGACCATGCGTCATCTGTACGGGCTTTCTACCGGCCGTAACTCTTCCACCGGTTTCATCTCTACCGCCTCGACAACCAGTCTCACCGGCCTGAGCGGGATGGGAAAAACGACGGCTCTCAACTCGGTGCTCAGCCTGTACCCGCAGACGATTGAGCATGTCCGATACCAAGGCAAGGAGTTCGTTCATACTCAAATTGTTTGGCTAAAGCTGGAATGCCCCTACGATGGCTCCCTCTCCGGCTTATGTCATGCATTCTTTCGGGCCGTCGACAAAGCCCTAGGACAAGAAGATCGATACGCGAGCCGATATCGGGCCAGAGGCGGCATCGAAGAAATGATCCTGCGAATGACCCAGCTCGCCAGCACTTATTTCATCGGCGCGCTTTTTATCGACGAGCTCCAGCATCTCAACCGAGCAAAGGTCGGTGGACAAGAGAACATGCTGAATTTCTTCGTCAACCTGATCAACAGCATCGGCATCCCCGTGGTCTTCGTCGGAACCAATTCCATGGTGAAGCTTTTTGCTGATGTGCTGCGCAACGCAAGACGGGCGTGCGGCCACGGCACGCATTACTTCCAGGAACCGAAGGCCGACGACCCGACGTGGGATATGCTTGTCGATGTGGCATTGGACTACCAATGGGTACAGCAACCCGTAGAGCTCACTCCTGAGATCAAGGACGCGCTTTATGAGTACACCCAAGGTGTCACTGACTTTCTCGTCAAACTACTCATGCTGGGCCAGCGGTACGCCATCCAGGCCAAAATCGAGACGCTTAACCCCCAGGTCTTCAGTCACGTCTTTAACACCAAAATGAGGCTGCTGAAACCGGCGCTGGAGGTACTTAAATCCCGTGACCCGGAAAAGATGTCCAAGTTCGATGACCTGCTCCCGCCTGACGAGATACTAAATGAAATGTTGTCCGAAAAGGAGCCAACCCTATCGCTCGACATGCTTGCGGGTCTAAGACGTTCTAAACCGGATACGCGGCCAGCTGCGCAACCAAGCCCGGCTACGCCCTTGCACGACGAACCTTCACGACCAACGTCCCGAATGGCCACGAGGCCAGCCGAGCAGCCGGCGTCCGCTTTGATTGCTGCTCGCGAGGACACGCGCAGTGCCCTGATTGAAGTTGGTTGGCTTGCTTCCGATCCACTCGAATTCTCAGAAACCTATGCGGTGGCAAACGCCCCGTAAGTTTGACCGATGAGGATATCGTGGCTTACGAACCTGATGCAACGAGGCTTGTCTTCTTCCCGCCAGCCTTGCCGGATGAAACCCTGCATAGCCAAGTAGCGCGATACCACCGTCTTTCTGGAAACCTCGATGACAGGCTAACTCTGAGGGAAGTGTTTGGATCACAGAGCCTAGTGGCCACTTCCCTGCTTCCGAGCCATTTGAGGCTGATGTCGTCAAGGCTTCCGGAGAGAGCCGAAACCTGCGCAGATGGTCTACTGGAGCAGGGAACCATCTTCCCGTACTATCGACCACTTCTTGCTCCGCCACAAATCGCTCGATGCCTAGCGGCCGCTAACAGCACGGATGCACGCGGTCTTAAAATTAGCTTGGGAATGGTAGCGGGTCGTTTGGGTGGACAAAACCCATTACGGCTTTGCGACCAATGCGTTGTCGAAGATCGGAATCTGTACGGAACTCCTCACTGGCATCGCACACATCAACTCCCTGGGGTGCTCGTCTGCCCTCGGCACGAATGCTTCTTGCTTGAGCCAGACAGGGCTTGGGCGCACTTACGGCGCCATAGCCTTTTCTTGCCCGATGCGATCCCTCGTGCGCAAGTCGCGTGTCCTTCGGGTGTCGAGAACCATCACATGCCCGCGCTGATAAAGCTCGCCCAGTTGAGTGCACAGCTATTGGTATCGACAACCATGCAACTCCCGCCCGATGTGCTTAGAACGTTCTACCTAACTCGAGCGGGGTGCCTTGGTTGGCTAACAGGACGTGGAAGGATTCAAGGCGAAGTTATTGACTCGATGGGGAAACGTTGCTGCCAATCCTTTCCAGACCTTCCCGACTTCAACTTTCTCCGCCTCCCAGTAAGCGATGTATCTCGGGGAGCATGGATACTTCAACTACTACGAAAACAACGCCGCGCGTCCGCACCTATTCGACATCTGACGCTTCTGTTATTGCTCGGATCCAGTTGGAATGACTTATCCAAATTTTGCTCTTGCTTTACGCCGCGAGCGCGAAAACCGGAGAGAGACGTTTGCATTTCTGACTCCAAATTGCAAAGTATGCAGGCACTAGTAGCGATGAGCCGCAGCGGCTGCTCGTTGCGGGAAGTGAGCCGACAAACCGGAATCGCTGTGACAACCCTGCGCATCGCAGCCGAGCGTGCCGGACTACACCCTAGCAAGCGCCCAAAGAAACTGAAGGGAACTAAGCTAGATGATCTTAAACAGGACCTTTTCACAACAACTTCCCTTGATCAAATCGCCTGTGTGCACGGGGTCGCGCTTGTCTCTCTCTACAGGATTCTGCGCGCTGATCCTGCTTTAGCGAACAGGCGGGAAACGCTTCTGATGGAGCAGGAGAGGGAAACACGTCGAAAAAGGTTTAATGACGACCGCCAGAAGATGCCCGCCAGGCGGGCCACCGACTACGCTTGGCTGTATCGGAATGATCACACGTGGCTTCAAGGGGCCATAAGATCGACAATACCAGCACAAGCGACGACGAGGCGGGAACGAGTCAACTGGGCAGCGCGCGACCAGAACTTTGCGCAACAGGTACGCTCGATAGCAGAAAGATTATATAGAGACCTGCCACCGGTGAGGGTCAGCCGGACCCGGATTATCCGCTTGGTCGGCCGTCAGGCGCTAATCGAGAAATTCATGCATCGCCTGCCTCTCACGACTTCTGCCTTAAGGGAAGTAGCAGAGTCTGCACAGGCATATTCGCAGCGTAGGGCCAGTCTCGACGAGCCTACCTCGCTCCATGCCCGCTTTAAGAACGCCTAACAAAACCTCTGGACGTACCTCCCAACAGATGAGGAAGCAAGCAAGCGAAAGGAACGCTTGGTGAATGGCCGCCCGCCGGTCGTGGCCGCTGCGTGGAGCTGCCGTCCCCGATTCCGAGCCCGCAGGACAGGCCCCACCATGAGTAGGAGGAGCCCCCCACGTCTCCCCCTTCATCTTTCATTGATATCAGTATCCGGCTACGCCAAAAAGTTGTTGGGCCATGTTGTGTGGCCCCACTACATTGATCCCTATTCCTTTGTCTCTGTTAGTATGCCGAAGTAATACATCAATAGCCCTATCCAGGACCTCCGTCTCGCTCTCGTCACTGAGGTGAGCCTGGTACCAACGCATTGATAGGCCGGCTACGATATCTGCAAGCTGTATGCCGACGCTCTCTGGCGACGCTTTGAAGAATAGGTCAGCTACCTCCTCAAAGTTGAAATCCGAATAGGGAGGCCAGAACTCCGAAGGATTCCGCTTCGCAGATTCCGCCTGAGCTTTTGCCTCTGCGATGATCTCATCGAAGTGGGCCTGTTCATCGTGAAAAATCCGGCATCCATTCAGGTTGCCCTTTAAGAACAGATTTATCCGCGCGTACATGTGTGCCGTCGATGAAAAATTGGGCAACAACCAGACCTCCTGGCCGCGCTTGCCAATGTCGGGAAGAGGGAGGAATCGACGGTGCGCATTTTCACCTTCTCTCTCAATCATTATTCGGAAGTCGTCTTTGCTTTCTTCCACCTGGGAGGCGAGTCCCTGAGCAACCTCATGAGGATCTTCAACCACACAGGCCTTGAGCCGATCGAAGTAGGACCCAACGGTTGCGTTTGACGGACTGTTCATGCACTGGACAAATTCGAAGATCACATCATGGGGAACCCTGTTGTAGATGTAGTCAGCAAAAATGTTCTTCAACCATACGGTCTGTTGGGACTCCTCAGTGTTGAAGTATGGCGGCCAAACGAAACCATTGATAATACTGACGGCCAACTGGTATTTCTTGTCCACTACTTCGATGAAGAAGGGCAAACGTTGCTTCGCTACCAATTGCACGGCGTCTAGAGCAAACTCAGGCTTTCGTCTCAGAATCTTGCTTAGTTTTAGCTCGGAGCTTTGAACCTTGTGCTTTTTCCTCAAGGCGTCTAGTTCCCTTGAAATCTCGCTTTCGTCGCAAGCACCTACTGCTGCTAGGCTGAAGACGCTTTGTCCGCCGAAGTCAAGAGCCGGACCAGTTCTTGCGAGATCACCAGTGTTGCCACTCTCGTCTGCGTAGAAATCCAAAGTTGCTTTCCTTATATTGTCGATAGACTATCGAACCGGGATCGTTGCGTCGATGGCCAGCTTCCAGTGGTACGCCAGCATAGCAAACACTTCGGTTGCATCGCGTTCGGTCAATGGCTGATCCTTTAGGTACCCATGGATCGGCCACAGGCAGCTAAGAAATGGAACTCGATGCAGCGCTAGCATCGTCCGGCAGCTCGGCTGCAGCTCATCAACTTTTGCCAACGCAGGGACCCAAACTGATTCTTGGCATCTTCCAGCCGACCGAGGGCGAGGTGCGCTACGGTGGCGTTCCTCTGAGCGAGCTCGGCACAACCGCGTACCGGGCGGTGCCCGGGGGCCGTTGCGGGGGCGCCACCGTCTCTTTAACCGTTCCTCCGCCAGCGCCTGGTCAATCTTGCAAGCGGCGCGCACGGCTTACAGCAACATGTTGCAACGGTAGAAAGTGCTGTTCGAACGTCCTAAGTAGAGATGGGTCGTTCAGTTCACGGACCTTGGCCCGGATCTCCTCTGGGCCGACCAAGACAAGCTCGAACTGCTTCCGATTTGCATCGCGCGTCCTCTCAACTCGACTTAACGACTCATCGGATAACGTCCCTGTATACCACAGCTCGAAGATTAGCCTTGTGGGTTTCCTGTCCAAGTATTGGTCGACATAATGACGTACGGTGAGAATGCGTTTGGTAAGCCACTGATCAATTTCAGTATCGTCTATGGAAGAGCCGGGAGCGTGACCTTTGCACTCGATGAAGTAAGCTTCACGGTTAGGAATTACCAACCAGACATCCACCTCGGCTTTTGCACCGTCCTTGCCCTTGCAAATTTTGTTGAGCTCGATAGCTGGCGAACGATCGCGCCTCACGACTTCTGCCACCAGGAGTTCGAAAAAAGCCCCGCGCATGTTGCCAGCCGCTCCCTCCAGCTTGCCCAAGCTGTTGAACAGCATGTCGAATTTTTCTGGCGATACAGAACGAATCGCAGCTTCCGCCAGAACTTTGCTAAGCTCCTTGAAACCATCCGCAACGTCTTTCCCAAAGAGTGTTTCGGGCGTCGCCGGTAGGATACCCGCGCTCCGCAGCTCTTGGAACGCCTCCTTCGAATAGTGCTCCGACACGTAAATGAAGAGAGTCTTGCCCAGTTTTTTGAGTGCTCGAAGGGCACGAACTTTGTATAGGAATGTTTCGGCGCTTCCGAATCCCAATGACCCGGCAAGTAAAACGTCGCAGGCAATGAGGCCGGGCCTCATCGAGCCATCCTTATCCTGAACGGACAGCGGCCCAAGATAGCTCGGAGCAGTCAAATCCCATGCAAATGTTCCAAGCATAGGCATCTCGGCGGCCCCACCTCGAATTTTGACCTTATTAAAACTCGCTATGCTCAGCCTCCGGAGCCATTCGTTTACGCTGCCCAGCAAAATGCCTTCGGCGATCAGTCTCGCGCGAACCTGTGCGACAGCTTCAGGTGGCATAGCGTCCATATACTCAGAAAGCTGCCGCGTCATGACGCATTCCCCAATCCCAGGCACCTCTCTACGCTCGAACACTCCGGCTGCGACCATTCTTTCGAGTACGGCTCCGGCTGAAATGTGCTTCTTCTGAGCGATGGGCGCACCGCACGCAGCGGTAAAGTGCGCAACCGGCACTATGCTCCTGGCCTGTACTGCAACAAGCGCCCTGGCATACGCGCTCTTGGAGGCAAGGATGGCAGCGAACAGCCGTTGCCAATAGTAGGGGGATCGGAAATCCTTTTCGAGGTAAACGAAGCGGACGCCCCGAGCGAAAGGCAGGTGCGCCAACTTCTTGACGGGCGCGGCCGCGCGAGCAATCCGCTGGCGAGCGGCCGCGGGGCTAAGTCCGGCTGTTTGGACGAGGTACTCGGCTAGTTCTGTGCTCAGGCACGGGCCAAGCACTTTGAGGGCACCTAATGGCATAAGCTACCTGCTCCTTGTCACAGAGCGCTATTTATAATTCTTCACTTCGTGGGTGGTCAATCCTTTTCGATATCGCCAATAATTTCCTTTATTTTCAACAGCTTGCAAGAGCAAAAATGGGCGTTTTTTGGGCTGATGTCACAGTACTTCGTTTTTTAGATGAAAAATTGGGTGGTCGCACCGTGCGCCGGCCTTCTCTAAAACAGATCGCGCCTGGATGTCGTCCCTAGAGTCGAGCGAGCAGAAGAATGCAGGCAGGCGTCGGGACGGCGCCTGCCTGCAACGACATGGAATGAAGGAAAAAGCAGCGTTGTCAGACTTTTTTATGCATTGTCAGACAATTTTATCTGTTGTCAGACTTTTTTATATGTCGACAGCCGCCCGTCCCAGCTAAAGCAGGCTCACTCCACCGTCACAGACTTCGCCAGGTTGCGCGGCTTGTCCACATCCGTGCCACGCGCCAGCGCGGTGTGATACGCCAGCAGCTGCAGCGCGGCCACGTGCAGGATCGGCGACAGCAGGCCGTAGTGCTCCGGCAGACGGATCACGTGCACGCCGTCGCTCGAGGTGATGCGCGAGTCCACGTCCGCGAACACGTACAGCTCGCCCCCGCGCGCGCGCACTTCCTGCATGTTGGATTTGAGCTTTTCCAGCAGCGCGTCGTTGGGCGCGATCGTCACCACCGGCATTTCCTCGGTCACCAGCGCCAGCGGGCCATGCTTCAGCTCACCCGCCGGGTAGGCCTCGGCGTGGATGTACGAAATTTCCTTGAGCTTGAGCGCGCCTTCGAGCGCGATCGGGTAGTGGATGCCGCGGCCCAGGAACAGGGCGTTTTCCTTGCGCGCGAATTCCTCGGCCCAGGCGATGATCTGGGGCTCCAGCGCCAGCACGGCCGACAGCGCGACCGGCAGGTGGCGCATCTGCTTCAGGTAGATGGCCTCCTGCGCGTCGTCCAGGCGGCCGTTGACCTGCGCCAGCGTCAACGTCAGCAGGAACAGCGCGGCCAGCTGGGTGGTGAAGGCCTTGGTCGACGCCACGCCCACTTCCACGCCAGCACGGGTGATGTATGCAAGTGAGCACTCACGCACCATTGCGCTGGTGGCCACGTTGCAGATCGTGAGGGTGTGGTGCATGCCGAGGCTGCGGGCGTGCTTTAGCGCGGCCAGGGTGTCGGCCGTTTCGCCGCTCTGCGAGATCGTCACCACCAGGGTCCTGGGGTCCGGCACGCTCACGCGGTAGCGGTATTCGCTGGCGATTTCGACGCTGACCGGCACCTGGGCCACCGATTCGATCCAGTACTTGGCCGTCAGCCCCGCGTAGTAGCTGGTGCCGCAGGCCAGGATCAGCACGCGGTCGATCTGCTTGAACACCTGGTAGGCGCCGTCGCCAAACAGCTCGGGCATGATGCCGGTGACGCCTTCCAGCGTGTCGCCGATCGCGCGTGGCTGCTCGAAGATTTCTTTCTGCATGAAGTGGCGGTACGGGCCCAGCTCGGCCGCGCCGGTGTGGGCGTGCACGGTCTTGACCTCGCGGCTCACCTGGCGCCCTTCCGCGTCCACGATCCAGTAGCGCGCCAGCTGCAGGTCGACCACGTCGCCTTCTTCCAGGTAGATGATCTGGTCGGTGGTGCCGGCCAGCGCCATGGCGTCCGAGGCGACGAAGTTCTCGCCATTGCCCACGCCCACCACCAGCGGCGAGCCCTGGCGCGCGGCCACCACGCGGTGCGGCTCGTCGCGGCAGAACACGGCGATTGCATACGCGCCGTGCAGGCGCTTGACGGCCTGCTGCACGGTGTCGAACAGGTCGCCGTTGTACATGTGGTCCACCAGGTGGGCGATGACTTCGGTGTCGGTCTGGCTCTGGAACTGGTAGCCCAGCCCGGTCAGCTCGTGGCGCAGCTCGTCATGGTTTTCGATGATGCCGTTGTGGACAAGTGCAATGCGGGCGTTGTCTTCGCTCGGGGAAAAGTGCGGGTGCGCGTTGTGCGAGGCCGGGGCGCCGTGCGTGGCCCAGCGGGTGTGCGCGATGCCGGTGAAGCCCTCGAGCTCGGCACTCTTGACCTGGGTTTCGAGGTCGGCCACGCGCGAGGTGCTGCGCGAGCGGCGCAACGCGCCGTTCACGTGCAGCGCCACGCCGCAGGAATCGTAGCCGCGGTATTCCAATCGTTTCAGGCCTTCAATCAGAATTGGTGTAATGTTGCGTTGCGCTACGGCTCCGACGATTCCGCACATGATCTGTCCTCGTGAATAGGTTGGGATACCCTTACTGTAGAGCAGAGCCAATGAAATATGCGTTCAGTGCGCGGCTGTTTTTGATATATTATTTCAGAGAGCATTTACACTGAAATCTTATTTCATCTTCGCCGAAATTCTTGGCAGATCTTTCAAAAATGGCCGCCGAGTACCCTTTGGACGATCTCGATCGTCGCATCCTGCAAGCGCTTCAGCTTGACTCATCTCACACCAACGCCGAGCTGGCTGAACTTGTTCATGTGTCACCCCCAACCTGCCTGCGCCGGGTCAAGCACCTGACCGACAGCGGCGTGATTCAGAAACAAGTTGCTATCGTCGATCCCGTCAAAGTCGGCGCCAGCATCACGGCCATCGTCGAGATCACGCTCGACGTGCAGGCCGCCGAGCGCATGGACGAGTTCGAGCGCCTGGTGGCGCAGGAGGCCGCCATCCTCCAGTGCTACCGGACGGCGCCGGGACCGGACTTCATCCTGGTGCTGCAGGTCAAGGACATGCCGGCCTACCACGAACTGGCGCACCGGATATTCGCCACCCACGCCAACGTGCGCAATGTGCGCACTTATTTCTCGACCTCCCGCAGCAAATTCGACACGCGCATCCCGATCTAAAGTTGCCGTTGAGTAACATCAACCGCGCCGCCCGCGAATAGATGTCTACTGGAAACATCCAGCGACTTCATAGCGAGGCGGAAGTGGTTGCGAACGGTAATAGCGCACTTGTAGAACTGTCCGGCGTCCATCGCCGCTTCCGGACCGGGAAGGTGCTGGTCCATGCCCTCTACGACATCAGCCTGCGGGTTCAGCGCGGCGAGATCCTCGCCATCTGCGGCCCCTCGGGGCACGGCAAGACCACGCTGGCCAACCTCATCGGCCTGCTGGACGCGCCGAGCGAAGGCAGCCTCTGGTTCGACGGACTGGCCACCGAATCGCTGGCCGAGGGCGCACGCAGGCAACTACGCACGGAAAAGATCGGCCTCGTCTTCCAGCACTGCACGCTGGTGCCGGTCCTGTCCGCACAGGAAAACGTGATGCTCCCGCGCTTGCTCAATGGCAAGCGGCCCGACGACACCAGCGAGCTGGCCGCCGAACTGCTGGCGCGCCTTGGCCTTGCCGCGCAGGTCCGTCAGTTGCCGACTGCGCTGGACGCCAGCCAGCGCCAGCGCGTCTGCATTGCGCGCGCGCTCGTCAACCGCCCGGCGCTGGTGGTGGCGGACGAGCCAACCTCGCGCCTGGACAGCGGCAGCGTGCGCATGGTGATGGACTTGTTCAGCGCCTTGCAGCGCGAACGCGGCACCACGTTCGTGGTCGCCACACGCGACCAGCGGCAGTTGCTGCGCGCCGCGCGTACCTTGCAGCTGAGCGAAGGCCGCCTGCTGGGCGCGCCGGCCGACACGCCCCGCCTTGCTTGCCGGGCGCTGGCATGAACAGCCTGCAGCTGGTGCTGCGCAACCTGCTGCGGGCCCGTCGACGGACGCTGGGGCCGGTCCTGCTCATCGCGCTGGCCCTGTGCGGGCTCGACCTGTTTTTCGGCTGGGAGGGCGAAGCGCTGCGGCAAGCCGAGCAGGAAGCGGTCTTTGGCGAACGCCTGGGACACCTGGCCATCCTGCCGCAAGACGCATCTGCCTTCACGGCCCGCCAGGCGCAAAGCCTGCGCGAGCTCGCCCAGCGAACACCCGGCGTGGTCCTGGTTGCGGACTCCCCCGCCGCCATCGCCGTCTATCTTGCCAATCCACTCGACTGGCAGGCGCGCAGCGCCGCACTGGACGCGGGCTTGCGCGCGGCCGGCCTGCGGGCGAGCCTGCATCGCGCGGCAGACTTGTCCCGCACCTACCGCGCCGCCCGCGCCACCCATCGCCGGGCGCTTGCCAGCGTGACCGTCGCGGCGCTCGCGGCCATCATGATGGTGATTTTCTGCACAGCCACACTCAACCGCGTGGAGCGCCGGCGCGAGTTTGCGCTGCTGCGCGCCCTCGGGCTGGCGGACCGGGCCGTGCTGGCGCACATGCTTGCGGAAGCGCTGCTGGTGACGCTGTGCGCCGTGGTGCTGGGCATGGCCGCCAGCACGCTGCTCTGGTCGATTGCGCAGGCTGTCCCCGGCTGGCACCTGGTGCTCGAGCCGGACCCGCGGCGCCAGTTGGCCGCGCTGGTGCTGGTGTTCGTGGCGGTATCGGTGGCGGTGCTGGTGCCGGCCCTGCATACGCTGCGGGACGATGTGGCGGAAGAATTGGCGGGCGCCGGGTAATAGCGCGCCCACCTTGGACAAGCTGTGGATTACTTTTTGACCTTGACCGGGCGCTGCCAGCCTTCGATGGTCATCTGCTTGGGACGCGAAATGGTCAGCTTGCCGGCCGGCGCGTCCTTGGTCAGCGTGGTGCCGGCGCCAAGGGTAGCGCCCTTGCCAACAGTCACCGGCGCCACCAGCTGCGTATCGCTGCCGATGAACGCGTCATCCTCGATGGTGGTGCGGAACTTATTGGCGCCGTCATAGTTGCAGGTGATCGTGCCCGCACCAATGTTCACGCGCGAGCCGACGTCGGCATCGCCCACATAGGCCAGGTGGTTGGCCTTGCTGTGCGCCGCCACCTTGCTGTTCTTGATCTCGACGAAATTGCCCACGTGGACATCCTCGGCCAGCTCGGTGCCCGGGCGCAGGCGCGCGTACGGCCCGATGATCGATTTCTCGCCCACCACCGCGTCCTCGATATGGCAGAACGGCTTGATCTGCGCCCCGGCCGCCACCTTCGCGTCCACCAGCACGTTGTGCGCGCCCACGCTCACGCCATCGCCCAGCTCGACACGGCCCTCGAACACGCAGCCGACGTCGATCGTCACGTCGCGGCCGCAGATGAGTTCGCCGCGCACGTCGATCCGCGCCGGGTCCATCAGGGTGACGCCTTTGTCCAGCAGCGCATTGGCGATGTTGAGCTGGTGGCGGCGCTCGAGCTCGGCCAGCTGGACCTTGCTGTTCACGCCCGCGACTTCCCATTCCGCCGACGGCTGGGCCGACACGACCTCGACCCCGTCCGCCACCGCCTGCGCCACGATGTCGGTCAGGTAATATTCACCCTGGGCGTTGTTGTTCGACAGCGCAGCCAGCCATTTCTTCAGGTGGCGGGTGGGAATGACCATGATGCCGCTGTTGATCTCGCGGATCTGGCGCTCGGCCTCGGTGGCATCCTTTTCTTCCACGATGCGCACGATGCGCCCGTTGTCGCGCACGATGCGGCCCAGGCCGAACGGGTTGGCCATCTCCACCGTCAGGATGCCCAGCTTGTCATCGCCCGCCGCCGCCACCAGCTTGCGCAGCGAGGCGCTTGACGTCAGCGGCACATCGCCGTACAGCACCAGGGTCGGCACGTTGTCGTCCAGCTGGGGCACCGCCTGCATGACCGCGTGGCCAGTGCCCAGCTGGGGCTCCTGCAAGGCGGTGTCGATCACGGCACCGGTGCGCTCGGCCAATTGCCCGACCATGGCGGGCACCGCTGCGCCGCCGTGCCCATAAATCACGCATAATTTGCGTGGTGCAAGGCCGCGCGCCGTTTCGATCACGTGCTGCAGCAGCGGCTTACCTGCCAGCGGATGCAACACCTTTGGCAGCGCGGACTGCATGCGCTTTCCCATGCCGGCGGCGAGGATGACTACGTTCATATGCCGTTTTTCGCAAAAAGAGTTGAAGAGATGAAAAAGTTTAGCACGCACCCCTGGTGGTACCGCGTACGCTTGCTGTTCCTGGTTGCAATGGTCGCGGTCGCGGCGGGGTGCAGCACCGTCAAATTCACGTACAACCACGGCGACACTCTACTGTACTGGTGGCTGAACGCGTACGTCGATCTCGACAGCGACCAATCGACCTGGGTCAAGCAGGACATCGACAAGCTGTTCCTGTGGCACCGGCAGACCCAGCTGCGCGACTACGCCGGCCTGCTGACGAACATGCAGCGCCAGCTGGCCGGCAACCCGACCCAGGCCGACCTGCTGTCGGACTATCGCGACATCAAGGCGCGCACCGAGCTGCTGGCGTTCAAGGCCTTGCCCGAGCTGGCTGACCTGGCGATGTCGATGCGGCCGGACCAGATCGAGCAGATGCAGAAGAAATTCAACAAGAACAACGAGGATTTCCGGCACAAGTACATGAGCGGCGACGTCGAGCACCAGCACAAGGTTCGCTTCGACAAATCGATGGACCAGTTCGAGCTGTGGTTCGGGCACTTCTCGCGCGACCAGGAAGCCGTGTTGCGGCGCGCCTCGGACGCGCGGCCGCTGGACAACGAGATCTGGCTGCAGGAACGCAAGATGCGCCAGCAAAAGATTGTCGCGCTGCTGCGCCGGGTGCAGCAGGAAAGGCTGAACAAGGAACAGACAATGGCGGCGATTCACACCCTGCTGCGCGACTTCTTCGACCGCTTCGACGCGCCGGAGCGCAAGGCATTCTTCGACGCCTATGTGGACAGCACCTCGAAATACATCCTCACCGCGATCCGCCTGGCCACGCCCGAGCAGAAAGCGCATGCGCAAAAGCGGATGCAAGGGTGGATCAACGACTTCAACGCGCTTGCCGCCGGGCGCTAGCAATTGCTCGTTTTGCTTGCACTGTCGTCCCGGCGAACG
>NZ_JANUGV010000010.1 GCF_024753215.1 Massilia solisilvae | reverse complement strand
CCTGATGGGAAAGTAGGCAGGGCACGGCTACTAGATGTTCAAGTGGGTTCTCCGCATTTTTTCGCATTAATGGCACGAATCTGGATCGCTAGCTATAGCCGATCCAGACGTCCCCCATCCACCCGGAGCATCGCCCCCTGCACAAAGGCCGCGTCCGGCGAGGCCAGGTAGGTGATGGCGGCGGCCACGTTTTCGGGCTGGCCGACGTCGCGCTGGTCGATCTTTTCCACGCCTGACTTGATGTTCGGGTTATCCCACAGCATAGGCGTGTCGATGGCGCCGGGGAGCACCGCGTTGACGCGGATGTGGCGCGGCTTGCCTTCCAGCGCGGCCGAGCGGGTGAGCGAGAGCAGGGCGGTCTTGGCCGCCGCGTAAGGGGCAATCAGCGGCGAGGTTTCGACTGCATGCACACTGGATACGTTGACGATCGCGCCGCCATGGATCATCACGCGAAACGCATGCTTAATGAAGAAGAACGCGCCGAGCAGGTCCACCCCGAGCACGCTGTTCCAGTCCTCGGCCGTCTGCTCCTCAAGCGGCTTGAAGTTCATGACGCCGGCGTTGTTGACCACCACGTCAAGCCGACCGAAGCGCGCAATGGTTTCGTCCACCGTGTTGCGCACCTGGTCTTCGTGGGACACGTCGCAGGTGCTGCAAAACACGGCCGGGGCGCCCGCAGCCTGTAGCTGCGCCTGTGCCTGTGCCAGCTTGAGCGAATTGCGCGCGGCCAGCACGACGCTGGCGCCTTCATGGGCTAGCCGCGTTGCCACGGCCATGCCGATGCCGCCGGTGGCGCCGGTGACGATGGCCACTTGTCCAGTGAAACGCATGACTGCCTCCTGGGCGCTCAGTTGCCCTCGGTATTGCTCGGCGCGAGCGTCCGGCCTTCGTCTCGAGGCATGGTCGGCCGCACGTTGCAGATCAGGTCGTAGTCGCTCGGCATGGCCATCGGCACCTGCAGGCACACGCTCTGTGTCGGCAGCACCTGCAGCCAGTCTTGCACGAGCTCGCGGTAGGCGATCCCCACGGGCCGGATCTTGCGGTTCAGGTCGAACAGGCCGAGCGCGTTGACCCGGCCCTTGTCCTCGCGCAGGGCCGAGTCCCAGTCCACCTGGTCAGTAAGGGAGTACCAGGTGAAACCGACCAGTGGCACACCGTTGTTGCGCACGCGTAGCACGTTCGCCCATTCCTTGCGCAGCCACTTGACCGCCTCGTCGCCGTTGGGGCCCTCGCACAGGTTGGTTTCGGTGTGCATCACGGGCAGTCGATAGCGGTTGTAGTACTGGTGGGTGATGACGGCGTAGCCGAAGATTTCGCCTGCGGCACGGGTCGAACCGTCGGCACGGACGTAGTGCTCGTTGGTCTGGTAATAGTCGTTGCCCATGATGCAGTGGTGCTTGAGGTTGTTGTTGAGGAAGAAGTGGTACTCGTCGCGGGTCATGCCGTTGTCGAGCATGTATTCGTACATTTCCGAATCGACCCGGCGGCCGTAGTTCAGGTCGAGCGACAGGAAGCGGCGCGCATTGCGCACTTCGGCCGGGCCGATGGCGCGCGGGTTCTCGGCATGGTAGTACTCGCTTGATTCGCTTTGCACAAAGAGCGCGTCCGGCCGCACCTTCAGGATGGCGTGCATGGCCAGGATGTTGGCCTTGACGATGTGCTTCATCGCGGTGACGAAGGCGCGGTCGGTGCGTTCCTGTTCGTTCCACCAGCCGTACAGGGTCGAGAACAGGGCGCAGATCGACATTTCGTTGACCGGCGTGTAGAGCTGGTTCCACGGGTAGCGCTCGGCGAAGGCGCGCGCGTAGCGGGCAAAGAGCTCGGGGAAGTCGGGGTTCTGGAAGTTGCCGAGCCAGTCGGGCAGGCCGAAGTGGCACAGGTCCACGATGGCGGCAATGTTGCGCTCGCGCAGGTCGTAAAAGCTCAGGTCGGCAAAGTCCCAGTCGTAGCGGTTGGGCCCAAGCCAGGTGCGGTGCAGCGGCGGGCCGTAGCGCAGCACCTTCAGGCCCAGTTCCTGCACCAGGTCGAAGTCGGTGCGCCAGTATTTGTAGTGGCCGCACTTTTCCATCTCGTCGACACGCTTCCTGCCGTGGTCGATGGTCGGGGCGCTGTTTTCGATCCCGGTTGCGAAGATGAATCCGGGGGACATGATCCCTCCTCAGTCGGCGTATCACCATCCATGCTCATTCTGCCAGAACGGGGTTTGCCGCGATGTTCCGTATCGTGCGCGCCTCGCGTTACGGTCGAGTAAACGTTATGCTGTTTGTCCGACAACATTTCTCGCGCCATGTCCACTGCCGCCAGCCCGTCCAGCCAAAGCGAATTGGTCAACCGGCGCCTTGCCGTTGGCCTGTCGCTGTCCTTGGCGGCGCACGCGTTGCTGCTGTCGCTGCAGTTCGGGGTGCCGGGGCTCGGGGCCGGTGCCGTTTCCCGGCTGGTCGTGAGGCTTGCAGCTCCGTTGCGGCCGCTGGCGAGTGAGTCTGCGCCGCCGGCTGGTGACCCGGTTCAACCGGTCGAGGCAATGCCTCAAGCGCCGATGCCGGACGCGCCAGCACACGGGCTGCGGTTGGTGGAGCGTGTTCCGCCGCCACCGGTGAAGGCGAGCCCGGCAAAACGAGTCCCGCGCAAACGGTCCGGCCGGCCAGTCGTTCATCCAAAAACCGAGGCGTTGAGCGAGCGTGTGATTGCGCAGGATGGCAAGCCCGAGCCATCGTTCAGCATCCCTCAGCCGGAACCGGACGCGAGTACGGACAGCGGGACGGCCGTGTTGCGCACTGGTGCAGAGGAGGGTAACGGCGCCAGCGTCGCCGGCAACGACGCTGAGCAGCGTGAACGGATCGAACAGGCGGCGGCCGAGCAGCGCGTTGCGGAGACGCGCAGGCAAGCGGAAGAGGCCGCAGCCCGGCAGGCGCAGGAGGAGACTCGCCAGCTGGAAATGGCGAAGCTGGAACAGCAGCGCCAGGAACAGGAACGGCTGGCGGCGCTGCGCGCGCAAGAGCAGCGGCAGGCCGAGCAGGCGCTGGCGTTGCGCCGCGAGCAGGAACGGACGCAGCGCGAGGAGCAGTTGCGCGCGGCGCAGGAAGCCCAACGGCAGGAGCAGTTGCGGCTGGCGGAACAGGAGCGCACCCGCGCGCAGGAAGCGGCCGAGGCGCTGGCCCGGCAGCAGGAACGGGAGCGCGACGCTGCCGCGGCCTTGGTCCGGGAGCAGGAACAGCAGCGGGCGGCGGAAGCGGCGGCGCGCGAACTGGCGCGCCAGCGCGCTGCGCAAGAACACGCCCGCCTGCTGGCCGAGCAGCGCGCCGCGCAGGACAGGCTGGAGCGCCAGCGGCAGGCCGAGGAACAGGAGCGGCAGTCGCGCCAGCGCGCGGAGGAAGAGCGCCAGCAGGCCGAGCTGCGCCAGCGGGAAGTACTCGCAGCCCAGCAAAAAGCGCAGCAGGAAGCGCTGCGGCGCGAGGCCGAGGATGCCGCCCGGCGCCGGGCCGAGCAGCTTGCGCAGCGCCAGGCAGAGGAACTGGCGCGCCAGCGCGCGCAGGCAGAAGCGCGGCGTGCGCAGGACGCGGTGGCTGGTCAGGAAACCGTGGCGCCGGGCGCCGGAGCGGGCGCAGCGTTTGGTGGCAGCGGACTGGCCGGCGAGCGAGCCCGGCGCACGGCGCTCGGCAGCGAGCTTGGCAACCGCGCGCGCGAGCTGGTGCGTGGACTTGGTGTGCTCGGCGGCGCGCCGCCCGTGGCGCGCACGATCGAGGACGATTCGCGGCAGCGCCGGCGGGTCGTGTCCACGGGGGCGGAGCGCGACGTGCCGCTGCGCCTGTACATCGACGGCTTTCGCCAGAAGATCGAGCGCAACGGCACGCTCAACGGCGGCCAGCTGGGCGACCGCGTGCGTATCGATCCGGTGGTCAGCGTGGCGCTGCGCAGCGACGGTAGCGTCGAGGACGTGATGATCGTACGCTCCAGCGGCCACGCCGAGGTGGATGCGGCGGTGCGGCGGATCGTGCGCCTGAACGAGCGCTACGCCGCGTTCCCGCCGAATGTCGCGGCGTTGTACGACGTGATCGAGATCCGCCGCATCTGGACGTTTGCGAACGGGCTCAAGCTGCTGGAGGAAGTGCGCTGACGCCCAGCCGGTCGGACCGGCACTACGGTTGAGCCCGGCTTTCAACGCCTCCCTGCTCTAAACCTTGCCACCTGAGCCCGGCGTTTGACGTGCGCCAAAGCCCAGCCATTGAGACGCCGTACTCTGACATGGAGGCGTTTCTTGACAGGCGATCATCATGAGATTCTCTATTGCAAGAGCACTTCTACGGACCTGCCCCCTGTTGATCGTGTCGGCGCTTGCGGGGTGTGCCAGTGGGCTGCAGTTCCATTCCGGCGGCGCCGACGGCCGGGCGGAAGCGGCGCCGCCCACTGAAATGATCACCGAGCAGTTGATTCACGCGGAAAAGCAGAAGGCAGCGCAGCAGAAGCAGCAAGACATCTCCTCCCTGATCGTCAAGAACCCCGGGCCGTACCGCATCGGCGCCGGCGACGTGCTGTCGATTACGGTGTGGGACCACCCCGAGCTGGCCGGCGCCGGCATGCCCGCGGCCGCGGCCGCCGCCGACAACGGCACGCTGGCCACCGCCGCCGCCAACTCCACACCGCCCGGCTTCGTGGTTGACCACAAGGGCCGCATCCAGTTTCCGTTTGCCGGGCTGCTGCCGGTGGAAGGGCTGACCGAGGAACAGGCGCGGGCGCAGCTGTCCGAAAAGCTGGCCAAGTACATTGCCAATCCCAACGTCACGCTGCGCGTGCAGTCGTACCGCAGCAAGCGCGTGTACATCGACGGCGAGGTCAAGTCGCCGGGGCTGCAGGCAATCAATGACATCCCGATGTCGCTGATGGAGGCGCTCAACCGGGCCGGCGGGCTGCTGCCAACGGCGGACCAGAGCCGCATTGCAGTGGAGCGCAGCAAGGTACGGTACGACATCAACCTGCGCGAGCTGGTGCAAAAGGGCATCGATCCGAATACGGTGCTGCTGGCGCCGGGCGACGTGGTGCGCGTCCATTCGCGCGACGAGAGCAAGGTGTTCGTGTCGGGCGAGGTGATCACGCCCAAAGCGCTGACCATGCACGACGGGCGCCTGACGCTGAACGAGGCGCTGGGAGAAAGCGGCGGGGTAAGCCCGTTGTCCGGTGACGCGCGCCAGATCTACGTGGTGCGCAAGACCGCCGAAGGCACACGTGTGTTCCAGCTCGACGCACGCGTGACCGGATCGATCGCGATGGCCGAGGAGTTCGAGCTGCGGCCCAAGGACGTGGTGTATGTGGCCGCGTCGCCGCTGGCCAACTGGAACCGCAACCTGAGCCTGCTGTTCCCGGGCGCGTTGACCTCGGCGGTGGGTGTGACCACCCGGCCCTGACCGCAGGAGGAATCCATGACCACGCCAGGCGAACACCACCAGCTCACCCATGTCGTACACAGTCCCCCGATCCTGTCGGTACCGGTCAACCCGTACCCCTACGAGCGGCCGGGCGACGAGCCGACGGTGGACGTCAAGAGCTATTTTAATACGCTGTACGACAGCCGCTGGCTGATTGGCGGTATCACGGCGCTGATTACTTTCGTCGCCGTGCTGTATGCGCTGGTGGCCAAGCCGGTCTATGAAGACAACCTGATGATCCACGTGGAAGAGGAGAGCCCGAACGCGTCCAAGAACATCCTGTCCGAGGCGTCGTCGCTGTTCGAAACCAAGAAGGCGGCGATCGCCGAAATGGAGCTGCTGCGCTCGCGCATGGTGGTGTCGCGCGCGGTGGACAACCTGCAGCTGTACATCCAGGTCGAGCCAAAATACCTGCCCATTGCCGGCTTCTGGTTTGCCAATCAGAACAGCGGGGTGCTGTCCGAGCCCGGCCTGTTTGGCTATGGCGGCTATGTCTGGGGCGGCGAGCGGGCCGACGTGTCGGTGTTTGATGTACCCGACGCCTGGCTGAACCGGGAATTCACGCTGACCGCGCAGGGCAACAACCGCTACCGGTTTTCCGGCGGCGGCCAGCGCCTGGTGTTCGAGGGAACGGTGGGCCAGCGCTACCGGGTGCCGACGCCGGACGGCGTAGTCGAGATCAAGGTCGACCGCATGTATGCCAAGGCGGGCGCGCGTTTTCGCATCAAGCGCATGTCGCGGCTGGGCACGATCCAGGCGATCCAGCTCGCGCTGGTGATCGCGGAGCAGGGCAAGCAGTCGGGCGTGATCGAGGTCAAGCTGCAGGGAGAGGACGCCAAGCGCATCCACAGCCTGCTGTCCGAGGTGGGGCGTGAATACATGCGCCAGAACCTGGCGCGCAAGACCGAAGAGGCGGAAAAGTCGCTGGCGTTCCTGAACCAGCAGCTGCCGATCCTCAAGCGCCAGCTGGAGCAGTCCGAGGATCGCTACAACCAGTTCCGCAATGCGCACGGCACGGTCGACCTGCAGGAGGAGGCGCGCATGAGCCTGGAACAGGCGGCCGCGGCGCGCGCGCGGCGCATGGAACTGATCCAGAAGAAGACCGAGCTGCTGTCGCGCTTTACCGAGGACCACCCGGTGGTGGCGGCGATCAACCGTCAGCGCAAGGAAGTTGACAACGAACTCGACGCGATCGCGGCCCGGATCAAGACGCTGCCGGTGCTGGAGCAGGACGAGGCGCGGCTGACGCGCGACATCAAGGTCAACACCGACCTGTACACGGCGCTGTCGAACACGGCCCAGCAGCTGCGGCTGATTTCGGTGGGCCGGGTGAGCAACGTGCGTATGATCGACGCGCCGATCGCGCCGGAAAAGCCGATCAAGCCGAACCGCCCGCTGATCGTGGCGCTGGCGGTGGTCACGGGGCTGTTTCTGGGGACGCTGATCGCGTTCACGCGCAAGGCGATCAAGGGTGGCATCGACGATCCGCAGAAGATCGAGCGGATGTTGCGCGCGCGTATCGTGTACGCGTCGATCCCGCACAGCAGCAACCAGGACAAGCTGTTGCGCAAGGCACGCGGCGAGGGCGGGGTGCTGCCGCTGCTGGCCCAGATCATGCCAGAGGACGAGGCGGTGGAGGCGCTGCGCAGCTTTCGCGCCGCGTTGCAGTTCTCGATGCCGCACTTTAAGAACAACATCGTCATGTTCACCGGACCGACGCGCGCGCTCGGCAAGTCCTTCGTTTCGGCCAATTTTGCGGCAGTGGTGGCGGCCAGTGGCAAGCGGGTGCTGCTGATCGACGCCGACCTGCGCAACGGCCACCTTCACCGCTATTTTGGCGTCAGCCGGGAACGCGGGCTGTCGCGCACGATCACCGGCGCGCTGCCGGTGGAAGAGATCATCCATCACAGCGTGATGGAAAACCTGGACTTCATCCCGACCGGCGAGCTGCCGCCGAATCGCTCCGAGTTCCTGCTGCACCTGAATTTCGGCAGCCTGCTCGAGGCGGTCAGCCCGCATTACGACCTGGTGCTGCTCGATCCGCCGCCGCTGCTGCCGGTGTCGGACGCGCTGATCATCGGCGCCCATGCCGGTGCGGTGTTCATCGTGGCGCGCTCGGGTGTGACGACCGAGGCGCAGATCAACGAATCGATCAAGCGCCTGAACCACGCCGGGATCTCGCCGCAGGGCGTGTTGTTCAACGACATGGCATTGCGCCTGGGCGCCTACGGCGGCCAGTACAAGTACGGCACGCCGAGCCAGATCGGTTACGTCGCCGGCTAGCACCGCCAACCGGTGTTGGGCGACCGTGAATGCGGCTGCATCGGAGCCAAGTGACGGATGCCGCCGTCAGCGCGGAAGAGAGTGCGGTGGGTCATCGCGCCCTCGGTTGTACGTTGTCGCGCGCCAGCGGCAGCGCACATGCGATGCCGATTCCGCCGATCTGTAGCAAGTCCAGTCGACATACAGCGGCGGTCGCCCGTGATCGTCAGCGCCAGCAGGCCTGGTCGCGAACCCAAGCCGTGGCGCCGGTCAGAGCCCGTGGCACCGGTAACTGATCGAGGGCTACCCGAATCGGTCGTGGGGCATATGGAAGCGCCTGTATCCCTCCAGTGGGTTTGATCGGCGGCGCTCGCGCGTGGCCGTCGGCGCGGCCAATGGCCCATCCGGTGACCGCGCTGCCGATTTGCACCAGCCTCGCCGTGCAGCCCTGATCGCATGCCTCCCCGGGGCTGTCGCTACCGACCCGGGTTTGGCAAGCGCCAGGCACCGGGTGCGGTAAATGGGGTCCCGCTCACTCCGGCGACATGGCGGGCGCCTGCGCCTGCTTTGCCGCGGGCGCCAACAGCAGCCGCTTGGCGCTGGCACGGACGCGGTAGGTCTGCGATTCGAACATCAAGTAGGACAGGTAGGCCACGCTCACGATCAGGACCACCATGCCGGCGTAGATGGCGTAGTCGAGCGGCTTGTCCGGGGCCAGTTGATCGCGCCCGAATGCGGTCCGGCCAAGGAAGCGCAGCAGGGTAATCGTGGGCACGTGGATCACGTACAGGGTGAATGAAAACTCGGAGAAGAACTGCGCGAACGCGCGCAGGCGGCGCAGGGGGCGGGAGGCGTGGTCGATCTTGATCTGCAGCGTTGACAGGAGCAGCAGGAAGGGCAGGCTGCAGACCAGGTCCTGGACGAAGGAGGCGGGCACCAGGTCGTCGTTGCTGCCCGTGATTCGGTAATAGATCGACAAGGCGCCGGCGATCGCGAGCAGGGCGTAGCGCCAGAAGGGGGCGCAGTCGATCCGGATCCGCGAAAACAGCGCGCCCAGCAGCCATAGTGCAAAGTACAGGGTGATCGCCCAAGGCAGGAGCGCTGCGATCAGGGCAAGCGCGGTGACGCTGGCGGCCTGGCGCAACAGGCCCGGACCGCGGAAGGCCAGCAGCAGGAGCGGAAACGCGACGTAGTACCAGGTTTCGTTGGCCAGGCTCCACAGCGCGTAGTTGCCGCCAAAGTTCTTGACCAGCACCGTCTGCAGTCCGACCAGGTTGCCGGCAAAGCTCAGCACCGAAAAGTCGTTGTCCGCCCCGAGCCCCAGGACGGCCGGGTTGAGCGCGCCGGTGATGATGCCGACGCCGACCATCACGATCATGGCCGGGACCAGCACGGTCCACAGGCGCGTGGCACGGTCGATCGCGTAGGAGCGCAGCGCTTGCGGCTGGTTCAGCTTGTTGAGCAGGCTGCCGCCGACGAGCCAGCCGCTGACGAGGAAGAACACGACCACGGCCTGGTGCGCGAACCCGGTGACGAAGGCCAGCCCAAGGTAGTACAACGGTGGTTCGGTCACCGAACGCAGACTGGGAAAGACCTCGGCCCGCAGGTGCGCCGCGGCGACCTGCAGAGCGGCCATCCCGCGCAGCAGTGCAATCAGCAGCGAATGGATCGAGTCTTCGCTCAGCTGGCTGCGCTGTTGCCAGTGGAGTGTGGGCAGGGTCAGCGGACGCATGGTGTCTCCTGTTCGCGGCGCTCAGCCGCAGTGGTCCCAAGGGTGGAGCCGGTCATTGCCTGACAGGGCGAGGGCCGCGCGCGCCATCCAGTAGCCGAGCGGAATCGATTTGACCAGCCAGGCCACGCCGGCAAACGCCAGCACGGCAAAGCCGAGTCCGTGCAGCGCGGGAGTGGCCGGCAAATGGCGGACGCAGCGGATGCAGCCGAGGCTGACGAGGGCGCCGATGGTCCAGCCGGCAATTGCCTCGGACAGGGTGTGCTCGGCGCCGGCCACCAGCATGGTGGCGACCAGGCCGCCCAGTACGAGGCCGGCGGCGATGGCGGCACGTTGCAATACGGCTCCGTGTCCGCGTACCAGCAGGTAGAACAGGACGGGAAACACGGCGGTGGCGCCGGTCGCGTGACCGCTGAGCGCCTTGAAACCCAGCGCAGGCAAACCTGTGCCCCAGCCGAGGAAGGCGATCTTGCTGGCGCCGACCAGGCCGATGCCGCACAGGTACAGCAGGCTCCAGCACAGTGCCATGCGCCAGGCGCGGCTGGCCAGCAGCCACGCCGCCACCGCCGCAGCGGCCGGCAGCGTCAGCGTAATGTCTCCCAGGTGCATGAGCGCGAGCCAGGTCATGTCGGTCAATGTGCAATGGCCACCAGCGTGCGCCAGATGATGCGCAGGTCCATCCAGAAGCTGCGCTCGTGCACATAGCGCACGTAGTAGTCGAGCTTGGCCGGGAGGATGGTGTCGACGTAGGCCCGTTCGGGGTCCGGGGCGCGGCCCAGGATCGTGCTTTCTTCCTTGTACAGGATGGAGGCCCAGTCGGTGAGCCCGGGCGCGACCGACAGCACCAGTGCCCGCACGTCGGCCGGATAGCAGGCGACGTAGCGCGGCACCTCGGGGCGCGGGCCGACCAGGCTCATGGTTCCCTGTACGACGTTGACAAGTTGCGGCAATTCGTCCAGTTTGTAGTGGCGCAGGAAGTGGCCGGCACGGGTGACGCGCGGATCTCGCCCGACCGTGAGCTGGCGCTGGTCGTCGGGTCGCACGAACATGGTGCGGAATTTGAGGATATTGAACAGAACGCCGCCGCGTCCCACCCGTTGCTGGCGGTAGAACACCGGTCCGGGCGAGTCGAGCTTGACCCACAGCGCGACCAGCGCAAGGAGCGGCGCCAGCACGACCAGGCCAATGGATGCCGCCAGCAGGTCGAAGGCGCGCTTGCTCATGCCAGCAACTCGTGCATCGCCGCGATGACGCGTTCCTGATCGGCATCGGTCATGCGCGTGTACAGCGGCAGGGTCAGCATCGACTGGTAGCTGGCTTCGGCCACCGGGAACTGGGCCGGCGACAGGGCGCAGGTGTCGCGCCAGTAGGGCTGACGGTGCAGCGGAATGAAGTGGACGCTGGTGCCGATGCCGCGCAAGGATAGCTCGTTGATGAGCGCGTCGCGCGACAGGCGCGCTTGCGGGGCCAGCCGCACCACGTACAGGTGCCATGCGTGGGTACTGTCGCCGGCCGGTTGCGGCGGCAGCTGCAGCGGCAGGCCGGCCAGCGCCGCGTTGTAGCGGCGCGCGAGCCGCACGCGACGCTCGAGGAAGCAGTCGATCTTGCGCAGCTGTTCAATACCGATTGCCGAGGCAATGTCGGTCAGGTTGTACTTGAAGCCGGCCGCCACCACCTCGTAGTACCAGGCCGGCGTCCTGGAGACGTAGCGGTTGAACGCATCCTGGCTGATGCCATGCAGGCGCATCAGGCGGATGCGTCGCGCCAGCTCGGGGTCGCGGGTCACGATCATGCCGCCTTCGCCGGTGGTCATGGTCTTGTTGGCGTAAAAGCTGAAGACGGTCACATCGCTGTCGAGGGTGCCGACCAGGCGTCCCCGGTAGCGCGTCGGGAAGGCATGCGCGGCATCCTCGACCACCTTGATGCCGTGGGCGTGCGCCAGTTCGAGCAAGGCGTCCATCTCGCAGGCCATGCCGGCGTAGTGCACTGGGACGAGGGCGCGTGTGCGGCCGGTGATCGCGGCCTGCACCGCGAGCGGCGACAGGTTGAGCGTGACCGGGTCGACGTCCGCGAAGACCGGCGTCGCGCCGAGATAGCGCACCACTTCGGCGGTGGCGGTGAAGGTGAGGGTAGGCACGATCACCTCGTCGCCCGGCCCGATGCCCAGGGCCTCGAGCGCCAGGTGCAGGCCTGCCGTGGCCGAGTTGACCGAGATGGTATCGACGTCGGCGCCGAGGTAGGCACGAAACTCCTGCTCGAAGCGCCTGGTTGCCGGCCCGGTCGTGACCCAGCCCGAGCGCAGGCAGGCCACGACGGCGGCGATCTCTTCCTCGCCGATGTCGGGCAAGGCGAACGGCAGGAAAGTGGGCGTGCCGGCGTCGGCGTGCGGTTGGTCAGCCATGGTGATTGCCTCCTGCACATGCGGTCAAGAATCGTTGTCCAAGGACGGGGTAGGTGTGGTTGGCCAGCGCGTAGGCGCGCCCGCGCTGGCCCAACGCCTCGCGCCGCGCGGGAGCCAGGGCGAGCATGCGCAGGACGCCATCGGCGAGCGCTTGCGGATCTTCCGGCGCCACGGTCAGCCCGCAGCCGGCGTCGGCCACCGGGTCGTTGCCGGCCTCGACCGCATGGAGCACGGGGCGCGCCGCCATCATGTAGTCGATCAGCTTGTTCGGGGCGATGCCGAAGCGGTACAGGGGCTGGCGTTGCCAGCCGATGTAGGCCAGGTCGAAGCGCGCCAGCAGTGCCGGCACCTGGCGCTTGGCGACCGGTTCGAAGAAATGCACGTGCTCCAGGCCCATCGCAGCAGCGCGCTGCTGCAGGGCGCGCTTGTCCGGGCCGCCGCCAACCAGCACGAACGAGACCGGCTGCGCGCGCAGCAGGCTGGCCGCGTCGAGCAGGGTGCCCAGTGCATTGGCCACGCCGTGGGTGCCGGCGTAGCCGACCACGAAACGCCCGGCGTCGCGCAGGCCGGACAGGGCCTGGTCCAGCGCCGCCGGCAGCTCCTCGACCGCCGCCAGCCACTCGGCCGGATCGGTCCCGTTGGGCACCACGTGCAGCTTGTGCGGCGCCATGCCATGCGCCTCGAGGTGGTCGCGCACCTTGGGCAGGATCGACACCACGGCGTCGGCGTGACGGCAGGCGTAGTTTTCGGCCGCCTGCAGCAGCATGATGAACGGGTGCCAGCGCGAGTAGCCGCCCAGCTCCATCGGCGACAGCGGCCACAGGTCGTGAACTTCGAACAGCAGCCGGGCCCCGGCCAGGCGCGCGATGCGGTGCGCTGGCCAGATGTCGAGCGGATAGGTGCTCGAGGCAATGACGACGTCCGGCCGGCGGGAGGCCGCCAGCGCGCGCGCTTCGCGCAACAGGCGCCACACGAACGCGGCCATGTTGCGCACGCGCGCTGGTCCGTTGCTGTTGTAGGCGGGGGTGGCATACCAGGTGTAGTCGATACCGTCGATGGTTTCGTCCAGCCGCGTGCGCCCGTCCAGCTGCGGCCCGCGCGCGCGGATGTGCGAGTTGGCCGAGGCGACGATCCGGACCGCGTGGCCGAGGCGCACCCACTCGCGCGCGAGGTAGTAGGGCCGGTATTCCATACCGTGGCGCACCGAGCCGGCGTAGTGGTTGATCAGCAGTATGTTCAGGCGCGCCATGCCAGCTCCTCGACCAGGCGGCGCGCGTTCAGGCGCGTGTTGTCGACCCAGTTGGTTTCCCACTGCACGGGATGGGTCAGGAACAGGATGCGGCGGTGCTGGCCGAGCGCGTCGAACGGCGACATCGGGCGGTAGTAGACCGGGTACTTGCGGTCGCTGATGTACATGTCGATGTTGCGCAGCAGCGGTTCATCGTAGGCTTCGCATTCGATGCCGCAGTGCGCGCGCAGGTCCGGGTCGCGCAGCAGTTCGTGGTTGATGACGTTCAGGCGCCGGTTGGCAAAGTCGCCGTGGCTGGCCACGGTGGCAAGCGGCATGCCGAGGCGCTGGCGAATGCTGTCGAAGTTACGGATGAACAGCTCGCGGATCTCGGGGAAGCGCTTGCGCAGCGCGTCCGCGTCGCGGATGCGGTGGCGCTTGGCGAAGTCGGACACTTCTTCGTAGTGGTAGCTGGCTTCGCTGCCGGCTGCCGCGATCTCGCGCATGAAGCCGAAGTCGAGGGTGCAGAGCCGGAAATAGTAGGTCGCCTGGATGCCGTGGCGCGACTCGACCGCGAACAGCTTTTTCGCGGTGCGCAAGTCACTGTCGATGTCGTGGCGGTGCACCAGCACGCGCTCGGGCAGCGTGGCCGGCTGCGCGAGCGCGCGGAAGAAGTCGCGCACCGGCAGTTGCGCGTAATCCATTTCCTTGGCCTGGCGCAGGACGGCCTCGTACTCGCCCAGGCGCGACGGCATCAGGTAATCGGCGTAGAAGCGGTGGAAGACGGTTTTCATTGGAGGCTGTATTTCGCGCGATAGGGACGAAAGCCGAGGATTTTCTTGAAGGTCTGCATGCCCGGCTGGGCGCCGAAGAAGGTGTCGTACATGACGTAGCGCACCGCCCGCTGCTCGATCATCTGGGCGACGATCTCGACCACCAGCAAATGCATGATGCCGTCGTTGTTGCGGATGCCGATCAGGTGGCTGAAGCCGGCGAAATTGCCGAACAGGCCAAGATTGGCGTAGGCGACCAGCCGGTCGTGCTCGTCCAGAATGCCGTAATAGCGAAAATGCGGCAGGTTTTCGTAGACCTGCTTCTTTTCCAGGTACTGCGCGTCCATCGGCCGGCCCTGGCGCTGTTCCAGCGAGGTATTGATGGCGTGGATGTCGTCGACGTAGCGGTTGCGGTCGATTTCGCCGAAACGGTAGCCGCGCGAACGGGCGCGCCTGGCGTGCCAGGCGCCATTGTTTTTTCCCTTGATCGCATCCAGGTATTGTTCGCGGGTGCTGCACTGGCCCAGGTCGACCAGTGCCGCGCCCATGGTTTTGTGGCGGATGATCTTGTAGCGCGGATGGGGCTTGGTGTAATAGCGGTAGACGGACCGGATATTTTCGGGGTCGATTTGCTGGCGAAATTGCAGATGAGCCACCGGCAAGCGCAGGAGCTGGATGAACATATTGTAGTTGTGCAATATCTTGTCCATGGCGTTAGCTCATCGATTAGCGTACACAATACGGCGTCGCGCCGTGCCGCTGTTTGAAGTTCCTTAAGCCTTCCTGCGCGCGCGGCGCGGCGGCGGGAGTGCCGGCGTTGCGCGCACGCGGCGCCGGGCCAGCGGTGTCAGATGTGCGCATAGAAGTCCACCAGCTTGCGCGACTCGGGTTGCCAGTTGTACCTGTCGAGCACGGCGCGGCGGCCGTTCTCGCCCATGCGCATGGCCAGCTCGGGGTGCAGCACGAAGTGGTCGATCGCGGCCGCGATGGCGGCCGGGTCGCCGGGATCGACGCACACGCCGCAGGCGGCGCCTTCGACGATCTCGCGCCACAGCGGAAAGCGGGAGGCGATCACCGGGATGCCGGCGGCCATGTACTCGAACATCTTGACCGGCAGCGCGTCGAGGTAGTTGACGACCGGGTGCAGGGTGACCAGTCCGGCGACCGCACGCCCCATGACGCGGCGTACACCAGCGCGGTCGAGGTGGCCGTGGGCAACGACGCGCTGCCAGCCGGGGTAGGCGGTCACCTCGCGTTCGAGCGCCGGCTCGGCGAAGGCCCCGGCCAGCGCCAGTCGCGCGGGCGAGCGCAGCAGGGCGCAGGCGCGCACCAGTTCGCGAATGCCGCGGATCGCGGAGATGCCGCCGACGTAGCAGACCTCCGCTGCCTTGCCGCTCCAGGCGGCGGGGGCGTCGAATTCGTGCAGCAAGGGGAAGTTGTTGACGTCGACGGTGGCGCGGTTGATGCGCAAGAACTTGTCGCGGATGAACGGAGTCGCGGCGATGATCCCGTCGAAGCGGCGGCAGGCGTAGCGCTCGTAAGCGCCGAACGAATGCGACAGCACGCGCCCGGACAGCTGGCCCAGGTAGGGCTTGGCCAGCAGCTGGGCCGGCACGTCCTCGTGCGCGTCGAACACCACTTTCTTGCCCAACTGTTTCAGGCGCAGCCCGATCGGGATCAGCTCCGGGTCGTGCAGCTGGTAGATGTCGGCGTCGAGCGCGCGCGCGGCCGCCAGCACGCGCGTGGTGGTGCGCAGCATCCGGTTCACGCGGCCGGGCAGGCGGCCGACGTCGATGATGCGCACGCCGTCGTCGCGCGCGGCGCCGGCGCCGTCGGCCACGACCAGGTGCACCTCATGGCCATGCTCGGCCAAGGTGCGGCACTGCTTGACGAAGATCCGGGTGTCGTGGCGCGGATGGGCCGAGGTCAGGTGCGCGATCTTTGCCATATTTCCTCTCATACATGTACTTCGAATAGGCGCCGAGGGTGGCGCCGATCAGCATGTCGGTGAAGTAGTGCGAGGTCAGCAGCAGCAGGATGGTGGTGCAGGCGAGCCCGAAGCCGAGCATGAAGCTGCCGCAGCGGCGCGAGGCGAAGAACTCGCGCACGAACATCGGCAGCGCCGGCAGCACCATCAGCGCGCTCAGGTAGACCAGCCCGAACAGGCCCAGGTCGACCCAGGCCGACAGGATGTTGTGCGAGTAGTAGCCGGGCGCGTAGCTGGCGTAGTCGCCCAGCAGCGGGTGGGCCGCAATGGTTTGCAGCGCGTGCACGGTCAGGTGGTGGCGCTTGTTGGCCGAGGTCGATTGCGACAGGTCGAGCAGTTCGAGGATGCGGTTGTCGGGCAGCGCGGCCAGCACCTGGTCGAAGTAGAGGTTGGCGATGACCAGGGTGGAGACGCCGACCAGGATGAGCGCGAGCTTGTAGCGCGAGTAGTAGAACTCGATGATCGGCACGATGAACAGCAGGGCGACGAACTCGCTGCGCGCGGTATTGAGGAACAGGGTGACGGCGCCGGTGACGTGCAGCAGCAGCCGCAGCGCCAGCGGCCGGGTGTAGGCGATCACCGCCAGGTAGGTGAACAGGTAGGAGCGCGAAAAGCCCTGGTAGGTGGCGAGGCTGTCGGCGTCCTTGGCGATGCCGAGCCCGCCGAGGTAGAAAACGCCGTTGACCGAGAAGGCGACCGCGATCGCGGTCATGGCCGCCAGCGCCGCCAGGCCGAGCAGGCGAAAGCGGGGATGATCGAAGTCGAGGTACCTGAAGATGATGAAGATGTTGACCAGGAAGTGGATCTGGAGAATGTGGTTGGCCGCGATCACGCGGTTGGCCCCGGTGGCGGCATTGAGCACCACCACGGCCGCGAAATAGCACAGGTACAGGCCGAAGTGCAGGTCCACCAGGCCCAGCTCGCGCGGGTCGCGCCGCACGCGGCCCAGGTAGATGAAGGCCACCGGCAGCGCAAACAGGAGCGAGATGGGCGCGAAGTAGCCGCCGAGGAAGGCCCCGGTGGTGCCGGTTCCCAGCAGCGTGTGGTAGTAGAAGAAGCCGGGAAACAGCAGGAAGAAGGCGGCGCCGAGCACGGTCTGCTCGAGGCGGTTGCGGCTGGCGGCGATCGGCTTCATGCGGGCACTATCCGGTTTTGCGAGTACAGCCACGACAGGTGAAGATAGACCAGGTAGAGCAGCGAGTAGCCGAGCGTGTACCAGAGCACGTTCTCGCGCAGGCTGCCCGGGGCCAGGAATGCGCTGACGGTCATCAGGAACAGCGCGACCTGCCACACCAGGTCGACCTTTTGCTTGCCGGCCACGAAAAACACATAGCTGAGCGGACTGGCGATAAAGTTGAGGAAGTACAGCGGGGCCAGGATGCGGGCCAGTTCGCCGGCCGCGCGCCACGACTCGCCGAAAATCCAGGCAAACAGCATCGGCGAAAACAGGAACAGGACCAGCGACGGGCCCAGCCCGAGCGCGAGCAGGATCTTGAAGGTGTAGCGGTAGGCGTTGGCGCAGTTGCCGACGGTTTTGAATTCCTCTACCGACTGGCGCTTGAATACTTCGAGCACCGAGGCGGCCAGCAGCGCGACCGGGGCGTACAGCACGCGCTGGGTCAGCGCGAACAGGCCGGCGGCGTAGGCGCCGTGGCGCAGCCCGATCAGGAACAGCGGCAGCTGGCTGACCATGGCGTTGAGCAGGTTGCCCGGCAGCGAAAAGCGCCAGAAATCGCGGTGCCGCACGAGATAGGCGCGCTGGTCACGGTCCAGGCGCAGGCCGATCGGCGCGCGCGGCGGCTTGAGCTGCAAGCGCGCCGCCGCCAGGCCGGCCGCAAGCCCCAGCAGCTGGCCGCCCAGCAGGGCCAGCTCGCCGCCGCCCAGGTACAGCAGCACCAGCTGGCCGACCGCGATCGTGCCGGCGCCCCAGATCTTGGCGTGCGCCGCCTTGCCGAAGGCGCCGTGCGAGGTGGCGTAGGCGAGCGTGGTCTGCATCGCGGCGGTCAGCCAGGTACCCAGGCCCAGGGTGAACAGGGCGGTGAGCGACAGCCGTCCGAGTGCGTGAATGCCGAGGCTGCGCGCGGCCAGCGCGCCGGAAGTGACCAGCAGCGCGGTGACGGTGGCGCTGTAGAACACGACCCGGAAGCAGGTGCGCTGCTGCTCGGGCTCGTGATCCAGGATCATCGCCGTTTCCATGCGCAGCGTGGCGGTGACGGCCGCCACGGCGACCACGCCGAGCCACAGGCTGAAGGCGCCCATTTCGGCGGGCGTGCACAACCGCGTGATCAAGGGGGCGACGGCCAGCGGCAGGGCCTGGGCCCCAAGGGTGCCACCCAGTACCGTGATCACATGCTTCCAGAACGTCGGCAGCGCTGCTTTCATACGGCGGCGGGTTCCCCGGCCGCTGGCAGCGCGACGCCGCAGGCGCCCAGCACCGCCAGCGCCACCTTGCGCGCGCCGGCTTCGTCCAGGTAGGGGCCCATCGGCAGACTCATGACCCGGCCTGCCATCTCCAGCGCAACCGGGCAGGCGTCGGGGCGCGACAAGTGGGCGTAGGCCGGCTGCAGGTGCATCGGCACCGGGTAGTGGACCGCCGTCGGGATGCCTTGGGCATGCAGCTCGGCCTGTACCCGGTCGCGCTCGTCGAGCACCACCGTGTATTGGGCCCAGGCGCTGCTGCGGTCGCGCGCGTGGCCCACCAGCTGCACGCGCCCGGACAGCAGCGCGTCATAGCTGGCGGCGGCGCGCTGGCGCTGCCCGAGCTCCCATTCGAAGCGGTCCAGCTTGGCCAGGACGACCGCGCACTGCAGGGTGTCCATGCGGCCGCCGACGCCAACGCGGGTGTGCACATAGCGGCGCGACTGGCCGTGCACGCGGATTTCGCGCGCCGCGGCGGCAATCGCATCGTCGCTGGTGAACAGCGCGCCGCCGTCGCCATAGCAGCCCAGCGGCTTGCTGGGGAAAAAGCTGGTGCAGCCGATGGTGGACAGGTTGCAGCTCTTTTTGCCGCGGTAGGTGGCGCCGAAGCTTTGCGCCGCATCCTCGATCACGGGCAGGCCATGGCGCAGTGCGATGGCGTTGATCTCGTCCATGTCGGCCGGCTGGCCGTACAGCGATACCGGCATGATGGCGCGGGTGCGCGGTGTGACCAGGGCCTCGACCAGGCCGGGGTCGATGTTGCAGGTGGCCGGGTTGATGTCGGCGAACACCGGCCGGGCGCCCAGCAGGACGATCGCTTCGGCGGTGGCGATGAACGAGAACGGGGTGGTGATCACTTCGTCGCCGGGGCCGACGCCAAGCGCCATCAGGGCGATCAGCAGCGCCTCGGTGCCGGACGAGACGGTCACGCAATGGCGCGCGCCGGTGCAGGCCGCCAGCGCCGACTCCAGTTCGGCCACCTCGGGTCCCATGATGTATTGGCCGTGGTCGAGCACGGCCTGGATTCGTGCGTTGATCAGTTCGCGCGAGGCCTGGTATTGCGCTTTGAGGTCGATGAATTCCATGATCGGTCGGAAAGAGTCAGCGTTGGGAGGTGGCGGGCAGCAGCGTGCAGGCGCCGCGCTCGAGCAGGTAGGTGTCGCCGGTGTGCGGGCAGACAGCCTGGGCGGCGCCGGACAGCGGTAACGGCAGGCGCTCGCCGAAACGGCTGATCCAGCCGATCTGGCGCGCCGGGACCCCGGCCATCAGGGCGAACGCGGGCACGTCGCGGTTGACCACGGCGCCGGCGGCGACGAACGCGTACTCGCCGATGGTGACGCCGCAGACGATGGTGGCGTTGGCGCCGATGCTGGCGCCGCGTCGTACCAGGGTGCGCCGGTACTCGTCCTTGCGCACGACGGCGGCGCGCGGGTTATACACGTTGGTAAAGACCATGCTGGGCCCGCAGAACACCTCGTCTTCGAGGGTCACGGCGTCGTACACGGAGACATTGTTCTGGATCTTGACCCGGTCGCCGATGCGCACGTCGTTACCGACGAACACGTTCTGGCCAAGCGAGCAGGCCCGTCCGATGCGCGCGCCGGCGCAGACGTGGGCGAAGTGCCAGACGCGCGTGCCGTCGCCCAGCCGGGCGCCCTCGTCGACGATGGCCGAAGGGTGGATCGTGGCCGCCATGTTCAGTACTCCAGCGGCAGCGCCACGCGCTTGCCGTCGCGCGCGGATTTGTAGGCGGCGATCAGCACCTCGAGCGACTTGAGCCCTTCGCGGCCGTCGGTTTCGGGCTCGGCCTCGCCGCGCAGCACTTTGATGACGTTGTCGTAGTAGAGCGGGTGGCCGAAGCCATAGACCGAGGTGGTCTGATAGCTGGCAGCGCGCACCTTGTCGTCGTCGGGGTCGGGGGCGGCAAACTCCCACTGCAGCACTTCGTTGACGGCGACGCCGCCGATGCGCACGGTGCCGTGCTCGCCGAGCACGGTGATCGACCCTTCCAGGTTGCGCGGGTAGGTCAGCATCGTCACGTTCATCGAGCCGAGCGCACCGTTGCGCCAGCGCAGGCTGAGCACGCCGGTGTCCTCGACCTCGATGTCGCGCGCCAGGGTGGCGGTGTAGGCCTGCAGGCTCTCGACCGGGCCGATGATCCAGTCGAGCAGGTCGACGTAGTGGCTGGCCTGGTTCATGAACGCGCCGCCGTCGAACTCCCAGGTGCCGCGCCACTTGGCGCTGGCGTAGTACTCGGGCGGGCGGGTCCAGAACACGTTCAGGTTGACCATGTAGATGCGGCCGAAGCGCTTTTTCTCGACCGCACTCTTGAGTAGCTGCAAGGTGGCGTTGCGGCGGTTTTGCTTGACCACGAACAGGCGCACCCCGGCCGCGTCGGCCGCCGCGACCATGCGCTTGCCGTCCTCCCAGCGCGTGGCCATCGGCTTTTCGGTGATCACATGGCGGCCGGCGCGCGCGATCTGGATCGCCTGCTCGGGATGCAGGCCGGACGGGGTGGCGACGATGAAGGCGTCGGCGTCGCATTTGGCCAGCATGGCCTCCAGGCTGGCATAGGCCTCGGCCCCGGTTTCGCCGGCCGCCGCCGCCAGCGCGCGCGGATCGATGTCGCACACGCCGGCCAGCTCGGCGCGCTCGGCGTGCTGGCGCAGCGCGCCGATGTGGTTTTTCGAGATGCGGCCGCAGCCGACCAGGGCGAAACGGATTTTGCGGTCGGTAATGGCAGGGGGATAGTTGCGCATGGGGCTCTCCGGTTCACGCCTTGACGACGTTCGGCTGGCGCTCGAGGTAGACGCCGCGGGTGTCGACGATCAGGTTCGCGTACTTGCGGATCAGCTCGTAATCGAAGCCGCTGTGGGCGGTGGCCAGCAGCACCACGTCGTAAGAGGCGATCGACTGCGGCGTCAGCGCCACGCTCGACAGGTCGAAGTGATGCTCGCGCATGCGCGGGAACACCGGTACGTGCGGGTCGGCATAGTCGACGTGCGCGCCCTTGTCGCGCAGCAGCTCCATCAGCTCGACCGAGGGCGACTCGCGCATGTCCTCGACGTCCTTCTTGTAGGCGATGCCCAGCACCAGCACGCGGCTGCCCATCACGCTGCGCCCGCGCTGGTTGAGCGCGTCGGACACCTTGCCGACCACCCAGTGCGGCATGTCGCTGTTGATCTCGCCGGCCAGTTCGATGAAGCGGGTATGCAGGCCGTACTGGCGTGCCTTCCAGGTCAGGTAGAACGGGTCGATCGGGATGCAGTGCCCGCCCAGGCCGGGACCGGGATAATAGGGTGTGAAGCCGAACGGCTTGGTGGCGGCGGCGCGGATCACCTCGTGGATGTCGATCTGCATCTTGTCGGCGATGATCTTCATTTCGTTGACCAGGCCGATATTGACCGCGCGGTGGATGTTCTCGAGCAGCTTGGTCAGTTCGGCGGCACGGGTCGAGCTGACCGGCACCACGCGGTCGATCGCCGGTCCGTACAGGGCCAGCCCCGCCTCCAGGCAGGCCGCGGTCGAGCCGCCGCAGACCTTGGGGATGGTGCGCGTCTCGAAGTTGGGGTTGCCCGGGTCTTCGCGCTCGGGCGAGAACACCAGGAACACCTCGCGCCCGACCTCGAAGCCGCGCGACTCCAGCCGCGGACGCAATTCCTCCTCAGTGGTGCCGGGGTAGGTGGTGCTTTCGAGCGAGACCACCTGGCCAGGCCGCATATAGGGCAGCAGCGCGTCGGTGGTGCCCAGCACGAAGGACAGGTCCGGCTCGCGGTACGGGTTGAGCGGGGTGGGCACGCAGATGATCAGGGCGTCCGGCTCGCCCGCGCGGGAAAAGTCGGTGGTGGCCTCGAAGCCGTTGGCGCGCGCGCGCGCGATGTCGGCGGCGCAGATGTGGTTGATGTAGCTGGCGCCGGCGTTCAGCGTGTCGACCTTGGCGCTGTCGATGTCGATCCCCAGCACCTTGAACCCGACCGCGGCGTAGCGCAAGGTCAGCGGCAGGCCGACGTAACCCAGGCCGATGATGCCGATGATGGCGGTGCGGTCGCGCAGCTTGGCGGTCAGCTGCTCCAGGTGGGCCGATTGGTGTTCGTCGCGCATAGTTGTCCTCTGGTGGGGTAAAAGCCGCCGCTAGATGCGAAACGGCACGAATTTTTTGATCAGGCCGGGCTCGGGCACGGCCAGTACCGGCGCCGGCGCCGCGGCCGGGGCGGCCTGCTGGGGCGTGTATTCGGTGACGATGGCCTTGACCATCGACTCGATCATGGCGCGCTCGTGGGTGTCGCAGGCCATCATCAGGCAGGTGATGCAGGTCTCCAGCACCGACGGGCGCAGCGCGTTTTCCTTCATTCGCATGATGCGCGGGTGCTCGCTGGGGAACACCACGCCCTCGGTCAGCAGCTCCTCGTGCAGCTTTTCGCCCGGGAACAGGCCGACGAACTTGATCTCGATCTCGCCGCCCGGGTTCTGCGGCGTCTTTTCGGTCAGCCCGGTCATCGCGATCATGCTGCGCGCCAGGTCGAGGATCCGGACCGGCTCGCCCATGTCGAGCACGAACACGTCGCCGCCCTTGGCCATGGCGCCGGCCTGGATCACCAGCTGGGCCGCTTCGGGGATCAGCATGAAGTAGCGTGACACCTCCGGATGGGTGATGGTGAGCGGGCCGCCGCGCGCGATCTGGCGCTGGAACAGCGGGATCACCGAGCCGGACGAGCCGAGCACGTTGCCAAAACGCACCATGCAAAAGGTGGTGTGGGCGCCGTGCCGGGCCGCGGCAGCCTGGAAGATCAGCTCGGCGATGCGTTTGCTCGCGCCCATGATGTTGGTCGGGCGCACCGCCTTGTCGCTCGAGATCAGCACGCAGGTCTCGACCCGCGCCCGGGCGGCGGCCTCGGCGACGACCTGGGCGCCGAGCACGTTGTTGCGCAGGCCCTCGACGATGTTGGCCTCGACCAGCGGCACATGCTTGTAGGCGGCCGCATGGTAGATGGTCTGGACCGCGCCGTCGTGCAGGATGCGCGCGACCAGGTCGGCGTTGCACACCGAGCCCAGGTGCGCCTCGGTGGCCAGTTCCGGAAAGCGCGTGGCCAGCTCCTGGCGGATCGTGTAGAGCGCGTATTCGGAATGGTCGAGCAGGTGCAGGCAGGCCGGGCCCAGCGTGGCGATCTGCCGGCACAGTTCGCTGCCGATGGAGCCGCCGGCGCCCGTGACCAGCACCTGCTTGCCGCGCACGCAGCGCGCGAACAGGTCGACCCGCGGCGGCACCGGCGCGCGGCCCAGCAGGTCCTCGAACTTGAGCTCGCGGATCGAGTCGCGCGGCGTGGCCTTGTCGTCGGCCAGGTCAACCAGGCGGCTGAGGATCTTGGTCGAGACCCCGGCCTGGCCGAGGCGCTGCATGATGTCGCGCAGCCGCTCGGGCGAGACCGACGGGATGGCGATGACCACGGTGCGGATGTTGTGCGCCTGCACCAGCTCGACCAGCCGGTCGGTGTGGAACACGCGCAGGCCGGCGATGGTCCGGTCGTTCAGTACATGCTTGTCGTCGAAAAAGCAGACAGGGCGGTATTCGCCGCTGTTGCGCATGGTCTGGGCCAGCTGGGCCCCGGCCTCGCCGGCGCCGTAGATGGCGACCGTGTCCGAGGCCGGCCGCCGGCGCGTGCTGTGGTTGCGCAGGAAGTTGCGCATGCCGATGCGCGAGGTGACCACGTACGAGAACACGATGAACCAGTAGATTGCCAGCGCGCTGCGCGGGAACATCTCGTCGTTGATCGCAAACAGCACGACATAGGCGCACAGCACCGCCACCGCCAATGCCAGGCCAGTGACCGACAGCAGGCGCTGGTCGATGAAGCGGATCACGGCCCGGTACAGGTCGGACATGGACAGGGCGGCAATCGTCACCACCGCCACCAGCACATACGAGGCGGGGCCGTAATGCATGGCCAGTTTCAAATCTCCGCCGCGCAGCAGCATCGCAATCAAAAAACAAAATGGCAGCGCTAGCAAGTCGATCACCACCATCAGGGCGATTTTCGTGGTCCGATGCAGGGACACCATTCCGGCGCAAAACTGACTGACGACATTCTCATTTAGCATGGACATGGCCTTGATGCTGCTCGATTTGGTTTCGTCGACGTGAATGCTTGTGCTGCGCGCTGCTCTAAGTCCCTGATTTGGAAGCGGTAAGATGTTCTTTATTGCCTGTTTTTATTTTCCGAATTGAATTTAATTAATTGGCTGAATTCGAGTTCTTATTGCTGAGTAAGTTTATTATCGTGTCCGCTACGAATGGTGAGTTTGACAACGCTCAACGGCGAGTAGTGAATTAAATCTGCTCAGCTAATTCATTATTTTTTGGAAATGAATATCGGAAATAGAAACAGCGTTTTTATTTCCATTTTTCATTTCAAAATAGGAATATCCAGCCGGCGCGGGCTGCCCGGTTTGGCCCTCCGCTCTCTCCAGCGGCAGGGTGTAGGTGTCGCCGCGTTCCAGATGGATCACGCGCCCGTCCAGCCCTGCCGCCCGGGTGGCGCGCTGAAAATCGGCCAGCGGCGAGTGGAACATGTCGTAGTCGGAGAAATGCAACGGGATCGCGCGGCGCGCGCCAGTCAGCTGGAGCAGGCGGGCGCCGTCCTCGCCATCCATCGACAGCTTGAACGGGCCGGCCAGGCGCATGCCCCCCAGGTGCAGCAGCGCCAGGTCGATGTCGGGAAAGCGCTGGCCAATCTGCGCCAACTCGTCGAACAGTACCGTGTCGCCGCTGATGTACATGCGATAGGCGGGGCCGAACGCGCCGGGGCCGAAGTCCAGCAGTGCGCCCATCACCTCGGGCAGCAGCCAGGCCAGCGCACGCGGCCCGTGGCGCGCCGGGAGCGCGGTGACGCGCAGCCTGGCCTCGCCCTTGCGCACCGTCAGCGAATCCCACGCGGCCAGCCCGTAGTGCTGCGTGAAGCCGAGCTCCTCGAGTTGCGGCGCCGCCTCGCTGGTGGTCACGATGGGCACGTCGCGCCGCAGGCGCTGCTGGACCAGCCAGTCGAAGTGGTCCTCGTGCAGGTGGGTGAGCACCACCAGGTCCACCGGCGGCAGCGCGTCGATGCTGATGGCCGGGCCGGCCAGGCGCTCGGAGCGCAGGCCGTACCCGAGGCGCACGAAGGAGCCGCGCGGCAGGAAGTTGGGATCGGTCAGGATCGCCAGGCCCTGGTACTCAATCAGTACGGTGGCGTTGCCGATGAAGCGCACCGAGCCGCCTTGCGCGGGCGCCGCCGGGCCGGACGGCAGGGTCAGGATGTATTCGTCCGGCTCCTGCGCCCGCGCCCCGGTCCATGGCGCGGCCAGCAGCGCGGCCGCGCCCACCCATGGGATGAGCAGGGTCCGGAGCAGGACGAGCGCGGGCAGGTGCATGGAGGGTCCTTGGGCTGGTCTGGCGGCCTGGTGCGAAACGCAACGGCTGACCCGTTGGAGTGCGCTCGCGCTCTTCAGTTCAACAACCCTTGATCCATCCCCAATAAACCTGCGCGGCCGGGGAGCCTTTCGCGCCGCGCGTTGTCTATTGCTGCAGCCGTAACAGCCGGAATCGTTGCGGTCTTTTCGAGGGGAGAAAGCATGAGCAAGATCATTGGCATCGACCTTGGCACCACCAATTCGTGTGTGGCCGTGATGGAAGGCGGGCAGGCCAAGGTGATTGAAAACGCGGAGGGCGCGCGCACCACGCCCTCGATCGTCGCCTACCAGGACAGCGGCGAAATCCTGGTTGGCGCGCCGGCCAAGCGCCAGGCGGTCACCAATCCGCAGCACACGCTGTACGCGGTCAAGCGCCTGATCGGCCGCAAGTTCGACGATCCCGAGGTCCAGAAGGACATCCACCTGATGCCCTACAAGATCATCCGCGCCGACAACGCCGACGCCTGGATCGAGGTGGCGGGGCGCAAGCTGGCACCGCAGCAGGTGTCGGCCGAAGTGCTGCGCAAGATGAAGAAGACGGCCGAGGACTACCTGGGCGAGCCGGTCACCGACGCGGTGATCACCGTGCCTGCCTACTTCAACGATGCCCAGCGCCAGGCCACCAAGGACGCCGGGCGCATCGCCGGGCTCGAGGTCAGGCGCATCATCAACGAGCCCACCGCCGCCGCGCTCGCATTCGGGCTGGACAAGACCGGGCAGGGCGAGCGCCGCATCGCCGTCTTCGACCTGGGCGGCGGCACCTTCGATATCTCGATCATCGAGATTGCCGACGTCGAGGGCGAAAAGCAGTTCGAAGTGCTCTCGACCAACGGCGACACCTTCCTCGGCGGCGAGGATTTCGACCAGCGCATCGTCGACTACATCATCGGCGAATTCAGGAAGACCAGCGGCATCGACCTGGGCAAGGACCCGATTGCCCTGCAGCGCATCAAGAGCGCGGCCGAGCGCGCCAAGATCGAACTGTCCTCGACCCAGCAGACCGAAATCAACGAGCCCTACATCGCCATGGCCGGTGGCGCGCCCGCCCACATGAACCTGCGCATCACCCGCGCCAAGCTCGAATCGCTGGTCGAGGACCTGGTCGAGCGCACCATCGAGCCGTGCCGCACCGCGCTCAAGGATGCAGGCATCCAGCCTGAACAGGTCGACGACGTGATCCTGGTCGGCGGCATGACGCGCATGCCCATGGTCCAGGAAAAGGTGCGCGCCTTCTTCGGCAAGGAGCCGCGCAAGGACGTCAATCCCGACGAGGCGGTGGCGGTGGGCGCGGCAATCCAGGGCTCGGTGCTGGCCGGCGAGCGCACCGACGTGCTGCTGATGGACGTGACCCCGCTCTCGCTCGGCATCGAGACCCTGGGCGGCGTGATGACCAAAATGATCCCCAAGAACACCACGATCCCGACCCGGCACACCCAGGTGTTTTCGACCGCGGACGACAACCAGCCGGCGGTCACGATCAAGGTCGCGCAGGGCGAACGGGAGATGGTTGCAGGCAACAAGCTGCTGGGCGAATTCAACCTGATGGGCATTGCGCCGGCGCCGCGCGGGATGCCGCAGATCGAAGTCACCTTCGACATCGACGCCAACGGCATCCTGCACGTTTCGGCGAAGGACAAGGCCACCGGCAAGGAAAACCAGATCACGATCAAGGCCAACTCGGGCCTCACCGAGGCCGAGATCGAGAAGATGGTGCGCGACGCCGCCGCCCATGCCGACGAGGACCGGCGGGCGCGCGAGTTGGCGGACGCGCGCAACACCGGCGATGCACTGGTGCATGCGACCCGCAAGACCCTGGCCGAACACGGCCAGGCGCTCGATGCCGGCGAGCGCAAGGCGCTGGAAGACGCGGTGGCGCGGCTGGACGAGACCCTCAAGGGCAATGACAAGGCCGCGATCGACAGCAGCATCGCCGCGGTCAACAGCGCCAGCCAGAAGCTCGGCGAAAAAATGTATGCCCAACAGCAAGGCGCCACTGCCGGTCCGGAACAGCCGGAACAGCAGGGCGCGGGGGCAGGGCGCCAGCAGGACGACGTGGTGGACGCCGAGTTCCGCGAGGTCAAGGGAGGCTAGGGCACGCGGGTTCGGTCCGGCAACGGCGGACGGCCAGAAGGGAGACTTTGATCTGCACGAGGGCGGGGCCAGGCACCGGGGGCTAGCATCAAGACGTGGCGACCCGGAGCACGCGATGACGATCACCGTAACCCTCGAACAGCTTGCGCGCCTCGCACCGCGCATGCAGCCGCGCTACCGCGAGGCGTTCCGCACCGGCCAGGCCGCGCTCGACCTGTGGGGTATCTCGGCCACGCCGCAGCGGGTCGCGCACTTCCTGGCCCAGGTGCTGCACGAATCGCAGGCCCTGACGGTGGAGTACGAAAACCTCGATTACAGCACCGCGCGCCTGGCCGCGGTCTGGCCCTCGCGCTTCGGTCGCGGTGCGTCCTTGAGCGCGGCGGCCTACGCCCACGATCCGCGCAAGCTCGCCAATCTCGTCTATGGCAAACGGATGGGCAACAGCGCGCCCGACGACGGCTACACCTACCGCGGCCGCGGCCTGCTTCAGCTGACGGGCAAGGACAGCTACGCCCGCGCCACCCGTGCCGTGCTCGCCAGCGTTGCCGGCAGTCCTGATTTCGTCGCCCGCCCCGATGCCGTACTCGACCCGCGCTGGTGCCTGCATGTGGCCGCCGCGATCTGGCAGGACAAGGGTTGCAACCAGCTGGCCGACGCGGGCGACCTGTCGGAGCTGACGCGCCGCATCAACGGTGCCGACAACGGCCTGGCCGAGCGCGACGCCTGGTGCCGCAGCACCGGCGAGATCTGGTGCTAGGCCCGCGCACGCCTGGCGCCGCGGCCCGATGCGCCGGCCGCCAGGGTACCGCTTACGCCGCCGGCGTTGCCACCGGACGCGGCTGCGGCGCCATCGGCGGCACCACGATGTTGTCGTTCAGGCGCAGGAACTTGAAGCCGGCCAGCTTCTGTCCGTTCTTGCCCTCGCGTGCATTGCGCGCCTCGCGTTCGGCAGCGCGCGCCATGAACGACTCGAACGTCTCCTCGCGCACCTGCGGCTCGGACGAATGCAGGAAGTGCCGCTCGCCGTTGGGCCCCAGCACCACCAGGCCCACGTGCGAGGCCCAGTACTCGCCGTTCCTGGTCGAAATCACGTTGACGAAGTCGCCTTCCTGCAGCTCGCCGGCGACTTCCACCACGCGCTCCTTCGGCACGTACGACTGGCGGCTGGTCTCGACCGGGATTGACGCGTCGGTATGGTGGCGCGTTTTCAGGAACCGCGCGCGGTCTACCGTCATGTCGTAGGTCGCCACATTGGCGCCGGCCAGTTGCGCGCTGACGTCGGTGACCAGCCAGCGGTTCTGCACGTTCCAGTCCAGCTCGGTGTAGTGGTTGCGCGTCTTCACGCCGATGACGCCATCGCGGTAGCGGATCCGCTGCAGCATCCAGAAGAATTCCTCCCACGACTGCGACAGCGCCATCGCGTAGGTGTGTTCGGCGAAGACCACGCAGTCGCTGTGGTCGAGCGAGAACATCGGCAGGCTGTCGTGTATCTCGTACGGAAATTCGCCCAGCAGGTTCAGCGTGTACGGCTGGCCGATGTTCTTGCGCCCGATGGCCGCGATGCGGTGACGCAGGTCCGGCTCGGCCTGGTGGACGTAGCCGATGTAGCGCCCGGCCTCGGCCGGCGTCATCTGGTAGAGCTGCTTGTGCAGCACCGTGTCCAGCGACACCGGGCCCGTCGGCACGGTGGACGGGGCAGGGACGCTTGCGCAACCGGACAGGACGGCAGAGGCGAGCAGGAGGCAGGCGAGGCGCATGGCGGGAATTAACAGTGTTGGAAAGCGACAAACTAACGGCTGGGGCGGAATTTGACAATGAAAACTTGTTCGTAGGGTATAACCCTGCGTTCAGGCCTTCTTGTCACATTCCGAAAGGTTATATCCCGACATACACAAGTGATTATGGCGAAAGGTAAATTTTCGTCAATACTGTGCGCGCGGCAGGCCTCGACCTGCCCATTTTTCAAAAAAATACCGCACCCAGGAGATTCAAGATGTTCAAACAAACACCGCTAGCGGCCGCTGTCTCGCTGGCTCTGTGGAGCTTGTCGGCAATGCCGGCAATGGCCCAGACCCAGGAAGCCCCCATGCAGACGGTCGAAGTGACCGGTATCCGCGCCTCGATGGCCAAGTCGCTGGAGGTGAAAAAGAACGCCACCGCCAACGTTGAGGTGATCACCGCCGAAGACGTGGGCAAGATGCCGGACAAGAACCTGGCCGACTCGCTGCAGCGCCTGGCGGGCGTGGCCGTGCGCACCGACTACGACGAGGCCGAAAAGGTCTCGATGCGCGGCACCAACCCGGACATGTCGCTGATCCTGTTCAACGGCCACACCGTTTCCGGCGGCGACTGGTACGTGGGCGACCAGGGCTCGAGCAGCCGCTCGACCAGCCTGTCGCTGATGCCGTCCTCGGTCCTGAACCAGGCACTGGTGTACAAGACCTCGCAAGCCAATATCGTCGATGGCGGCATGGCCGGTACCATCAACGTCACCACCCGCAAGCCGCTGGCTGCCAAGGAACGCCTGTCGGGCGTGGTCAGCGCCGGCATGAGCTACGCCACCCTGCCGGGCAAGAGCGCGCCGGACCTGAACGCTACCGTCAACTGGAAGAACGAGGCCGGCACCTTCGGCTTCATCGCCCAGGGCTTCGCGGAAAAACGCTACGTGCGCCGCGACACCTCCTCGACCCTGGCCTACGGCTTCTCCAGCGGCTATGACGTCATCAACCTGAAGAACATGCCGGGCATCACCGACGCCTCGCTGGCCGGCAGCGGCTACACCGCCAAGGACCTGGACGGCGTGCGCATGCGCGGCACCGCAAGCACCGAGTTCGTCGAAGGCGTGCGCGACCGCAAGGGCGGCATGCTCTCGCTCGAGTTCAAGCCGAACAAGGACCTGGACGTGACCATGACCGGCTTCTACTCCGGCATGAACGCCAACAACTACGGCCGCCTGAACGCCGGCGCGTTCTACAGCATGCTGATGGGCAAGGCCGAACCGCTGGGCGGCACCAACGTCAACACCAACGTCAACGGCCAGCAAGTCTACGCCACGCTGAAGAACCCGGTCATCGTCACCGAAAAGACGATGTACGGCGACACCATCCGCGTGCTCAAGGCCGCCGACATCATGTACCCGGCCGGCACGCCGCCGCAGTACATCGGCAACTCGGAAAGCTTCTACCGCAACGGCGCGCGCGCCACCTCGGGCTTCCTGGACCTGGACGCCAAGTACCGCGTCAACGACGACCTGACCGTCAAGACCCTGTTCTCGACCACTCAGGGCGTGGGCAAGACCGACGCCGACCAGGGCCTGACTTACGCCCGCTACGGCACCGGCGCCTCGTTCTCGTACGGCGCCGTGGACCAGGCACCGTTCATCAAGTACTACGGCGCTGGCGCCAACGTGCCGGGCATGAACGCTGACGGCAGCGGCAACATGCTGATCGGCCGCACCATCTCGGGCATCAAGACCACCGACAAGGAAAACAGCCTGCAGCTGGACGCCGAGTACAAAGTGGGCAAGAGCTTCATCGAGTCGATCGAAACCGGTGTGCGCTACGCCGACCACCACCGCGACAGCGCGCGCCGCTATCCGGCCTACCACACCAAGGACATCAACGCCAACGCCCCGACCAGCTACATCGGCTTCCCGGGCGATTTCGGCAAGGACCTGGGCGGCCCGGCTGGCTGGGACAACACCGGCTTCACCTTCACGCCTGAGACCCTGAAGGCCTACTTCGCGGCCAACACCAAGCCCACCAGCGACGAGTTCGAGCGCCGCGTGTTCTCCGAACTGCACGTGCGCGAACGCCAGTCGGCCGCCTACGTGATGGCCAACCTGGAAGGCGAGCGCTGGTCGGGCAACGTGGGCATGCGCTTTGTGCAGACCCGTGAAACCGCCGACATCCCGACCCCGATCGCGCCGGGCAAGTGCGAGCGCGCGGCCCCGGGCCAGCCGGCGATCCCGTGCGCGGCCTATCCGGGTGCGGTCACCACCGCCGGCGACCTGCAGCCGTACTACGACAACACCCCGTTCAACGGCTTTACCGGCAATACGTACTACTTCGCGCACACCGACCGCAAGTTCAACAACTTCCTGCCGAGCCTGAACATCCGCTACGAGCTGTCCAAGGACATGATCGCCCGCTTCGGCGCGAGCAAGACCATCAGCCGCCAGAACTACAACATGTATGGCGTGGGCTTCTCGGGCGCGGCCTGCGATGCCCAAGGTTGTCACGTGAACGGCCCGAACCCGGACCTGCACCCGATGATCGCCAAGAACCTGGACGCATCGTGGGCCTGGTATTTTGCCCGTCGTTCGCTGGTGGCCGTGGACCTGTTCTACTCGAAGATCGACGGCTACGCCAAGACCGGCACCACCGGCGGCGCGACGGTCGAACTGTGGGACGAGCTGTCCAAGGCCGGCAAGGTCTATGCGGTCAACACCTCCTCGCAGCAGGGCGCCAAGATCGCCGGTATCGAACTGTCGTACGAGCAGCCGCTGTTTAACACCAACTTCGGCATCACCTCGAACGTCAGCAAGGCCCACACCAAGGTCGACGACGGCCGTCCGATGGTCGGCGCTTCGGAGTACGCGGCCAACTTGGGCGGCTACTACGAGGATGACAAGCTGTCGGCCCGCCTGGTGTGGAACTACCGCAGCGAGTACATCAACAGCAGCACCGCGCCGTCGCCGACCGCGAACAGCCAGGGCATGACCACCATCCAGGGCATCCTGATGCCGTCGGCACCGACCATGGCTGCACCGGTCAAGACCCTCGCGTTCAACGCCAGCTACAGCTTCACCCCGAACCTGGTGCTGAGCTTCGACGCGACCAACCTGACCAACGTGCGCCGCGCGTACTATCGCTACAGCGAGGAAGAGCAGTCCAAGCTGGACGTGATCGGCCGCCAGTTCTACCTGAACCTGAAGTACAAGTTCTAAGCAGGGCTGCAGCAAATGAGAAGGGGAGCCTCGGCTCCCCTTTTTTTCGCGCGCAGGGTTCTACTTGCAGTTCTTGAACCTGAACTCGCCGATGCGGGTGCTCCAGTTGAACGAGCCGGTCGCCCGGATGTACTCCTGGGTGTACCAGAAATTGCAGTCGCCGCTCGGGTCGATCGTCATCGCGCTGTAGTCGCCCCAGCGGTTGTAGGTGTCAACCTGCGAGCCGCCGCCGGAGACCAGCACCGCTTCCGGCTCCAGCCGCCCCGTTGGCTCGCTGCGCAGCCGGCCGGTGTAGCGCACCCCCGGCGGCGTCTTGGTGCCGGACGCACTGTAGCCCAGCGCGATATTGCCCATCTTGTCCATCGCGATGCTGCCCATCCAGCGGTCCAGGCCATCCGGCGCCCAGGTGCCTTGTTGGTACACCGCCACGCTGTCGCTGGCCGGGTTGCGGATCTCGTACCAGCGCACGCCCACTGGCCCGTCGGTGGGCGCGCCCGGCTGCTGCACCGAGTGGTTCGCGACCAGCACCTCGCGGTTGCCGAAGTTGCGGTACGCGAGCCGGTGCATCAGCCGGTCGCCTAGCGCGTCAAGCGCCTCGCCGGGCGCCGGCTGGCGCACGCACGGGCCTCCATAGGTGCTCGGGCAGGCGATCGTGAACGGCGCCACCGGCACCGTCACCGGCCCGTTCACCGTGGCGTTGGCGAACGAGAAGCGCCACATGAACAGGTGGTCGCCGGTGCCGTCGGCCAGGAAGTCCAGCGTCAGCATGTAGTTCGGGCTGCCGGCGGGCGGCGCGGCCGTGCCGTCCAGGTCCGACGGCAGGATCGGGCCGTACGCGGTGCCGAAGTCGTAGCAGCGCGCGCTCGCCGAGCCGCCCGACAGCAGCGCTGCGCGGTCCACGCCGCAGGCGCGCGGTCCCAGATAGCCGCCTGCCGTGGCGCTTTCGAACAGCACCCAGGTGAAGTAGATGGCATCGGGCCAGACGCCGACCTTGGGATAATCGGGGAACACGATCTTGCCCGCGTCATTGTGGATCTCCCACGCGTAGCGGTAATAGCTGCCGGTCGCGTCGGCCGAGGTGGAGACGGCGATGCACTGGTAGTACGGCCCGGTGTCGGTCTTGGCCGGGTCCCACGCGAACTGGGTCAGGATCCAGCGCCTGGCCTGTTTGTCGTACTGGACGATCGGGTCGCCCCAGTTGCTGGTGCGGCAGGCATCCGCGCCAGGGCTCCCGGTCATGCCGGCGAACAGGGCGTTGCCCGGGATCGGGCCGAGCAGCAGGGCGCCATTGGCCTTATTGTAGATCGCAAGGCGCGTGTTCACCCACTGAACGTACTGGCTGTCGCCAACCGCGCCGTTCGGGTCCGGTGGCGCGCTTGTGCCGTCGGAGGCGATGCCGTCGATGTTCAGCAGCGGCCCGCCGGTGTACACCCCCGGTGTCAGCCCCCCCTGGCCGCTGGTCAGGCTCGATGCCGGCGGCTGCCCGCGCGCGGAGGTCGGCGGCGCCTGGGTGCGCATGGCGGGCGAGATCAGGCGCAGCGGCACCACGCGGCGCGGTTGCGCCACCGCGTTCAGCGGCATCGCCTTCGCCATCGACGCCAGCGTCGGGCTCAGGTCCGCCTTGGGCAACTGCGCTTCGGTGACGGCCATAGGCGCGGCCAGCGCATCGGCGCCGGCCGCAAGCAGCGTTGCCAGTAGCAGGTTCTGTGCGTAACGAGTCTTCATCTCGGGTTCTCCTTGCGTTAGCGGGCGAACGTTTTGCTGCGCTGCTCGCGTTTGCGCAGGCACCCGGCCAGCAGCAGGCCGCCGGCCAGCAGCGCCACCGAGGACGGCTCGGGCACCGCGCTGATCACGAACGCGTGCTCGTTGCCGTTCGGCGTCCAGGTCTTCCCGAGGTCATAGCTCTCCATGCCGACCGCGCTGCTGTTGCCGGCCGTGGTCTCCCACAGGAATTCGTTGGGGTCGCCCAGGTTGCTGAACGCGCCGTTGTGCAAGACGAGCCAGTAGGTCCCGGCGCCAAGTCCCAGCACCGTCCCGAAGTCGAACTGGTTGCGGTATTCCGCCAGTCCCAGGTACGAGCCGGTGCTGGTGCGTGTCACGCTGCTGGTGGTGCCCGAGCCGAGGATTGACCCACCGGGCGCGCTCAGGATCTGCCACGAGATGCTGCCGCGGTAGGCGCCGCTGGCCTCCAGGCTCCAGAAGGTCAGGCTGGCCGGGCTCTGGCCGGCGCCGATCGTGAAGTCGTCGGCTTGCCATGCAAAGCCCATGTTGTTGGCGCTGACGTGGTCCGGCGGCCCGTTGTCGAACACAGGCACGGCGGCCGCCAGCGCGGGAACGGTGCTGGCAACGATGGATGCACAAGTGAGGAAACGGCGTATCGACGCTTTCAGGTTATTCATACACGCTCTCCAGAGATGAGGATCTCGTGCTCGTGATGGCACGATAAGAAGGAGTAGGCAGGAAGCGTGCCGAGCGGCCTGCGCGAGGGGAGGCGCTGTCGGCCAGGCCGACACAGGCGGTCGCCATGGCCCGAGTGTGAAAAATTTCGACGCCATTGGCAGGGGGAACGCACATTGTGCGTCACCTAACGGTGGCCCCTGTCCCGGGCCGTTATGATGGAGCCGTGTGAGTGAGGCGCCGGCGATGCATTCGCGGGTCAAAGCCAAATACCTCAACAGGCCAGCCGGTCCGCCTCGAGGATCGGCACCAGAATCCATGTGCCGGCGCGCCCCCGGGGCTGCGCCGGCTGACAAACGCAAGCGGAGGTTGCCATGTCTGCGATTAAGCACCCACCCAAGCACCTGGTGCGCGCGTATCTGGAACGCCGCATGCGCGAGCAGAAACCGCCCCCGACCCCGGAAGAAATCCGACGCCAGCTCGGGTGGGAAATGCTGATGCCGGTGGACCTGAAAATAACGACGTCCCGCTCGTAGTTGGGACAAGACCGGCGCCGCGGCCTGGCCCGCAAGGGGCGCCGCGCAACGCCGCGAACGTGTCAAAAGTTTCGACAAAGGAGAGTACGATGACCGCCCGAATCGGCAACAAGGACCAGGCCCAGCACCGCAGCAAGCAGGAAAAGCGCGAGACCAAGCGTGCCAACGTGGTGCGCGAACAGGCCAGGCAGGCGGCGGCACGCGCCAAGTACCGCAACCAGGTCAAGGGCCGTCCGCCGATGGACCTGTCCGCCAATCCCGCCGTCTGACGCGGCCCGCTCCGCTTGCAAGGCCCGCCCCGCTGAACGCGGCGGGCCTTTTTGCTGCCTGCCGTTCGCCGCCGGCTTCGCCATTCGCCGCCTTGCGCCCGCCATTCGCCGAAAACCGCTTCCGCTGCCGCGCGCCCGGCGGTATCTTCTGTCCGTGTTCAACAGACAGGAGTGACGCACATGCGCAGCAACGACTCTTACCGATGGCGCCGCCAGATGCTCTGGGGCCTGCTGCTGGTTGTCCTTGGCATCGCGCTGTTCCTCGACCAGATGGGGATGTTCGACATCACACGGCTGTGGCATTATTGGCCGCTGATTCTGGTGGTGGTGGGGCTGAACCGCATGATCGGCTTTCCCAGCGCGCGCGACTTCACCGGCGGCCTGTGGATGACCTGCATCGGCCTGTGGCTGTTCGCCGTCTTCGAGGGCGACTACGGCCTGACCATCTATAACAGCTGGCCGATTTTCATCATCATCAGCGGCGTGGCCATGGTGCTCGAACCGGTCGTGGCGCGCCGCCTGCAGTCCAGGGAGTCCGACAATGAGAAACGATAACCCAGGCCGTACCGGCACCGGCCAGCTCGTGACGGGCGCGCTCGTCATCGCGATCGGCGTGCTGTTCCTGCTCGATAACCTTGACATCATCAACGTGCGCCATGCGATCACGTTCTGGCCGGTGGTGTTCATCGTCGCGGGACTGGTCAAGCTGTTCGACACCAGCTCGCCCAACAACTACCTGGTCGGCGGCATCCTGGTGGCGATCGGCGCGGCGCTGGTGTGCAACCGGCTCGGCCTCTTCTACCTCACCTGGGGCATGGTGTGGCCGCTGTTCCTGATCGTGGCCGGGGCACTGTTCATGTACCGCGCCTTTGAAGCCGGGCGCCGCCGCGATGCAGCCGGCGCGCCGCAAGCCGGAGCCACGTGGACGGACACGGGCGCCAAGACCGGCGCGGGCATGCCGCCTTCCGATGCGGTAGTGGACATCAGCGCCATCCTCGGCGGCTTCGAGCGCAGCGTCACCAGCCAGGCCTTCCGCGGCGGCGACATCACCGCCATCCTCGGCGGCTGCTCGCTCGACATGCGCGGCGCCTCGATCGAAGGCGAGGCCGTGCTCAACGTCTTCGCGTTCATGGGCGGCGTTACCATCAAGTGCCCGCCCGACTGGACGGTCGTGCTGCATGGCTCGCCGATCCTGGGCGGTTTCGAGGAAAAGACGGCCCACCCGCCGGTCGCCGCCAAGCGGCTGGTCGTGACCGGTTACGCCATTCTGGGCGGCGTGGAAGTGCGCAACTGATGCAAGGCCCGTTCGGCGCGCGCCAGGGCAGCCTGCTGTACCTGCTGGCCTGGCTCCTGTTCGGCGTCGCGCTGGCGTGGTTGCTCGCGGCCGCGGCGGGCGTTACCCTGGCCGCCAGCCTGCTGTTCGCGCTGCCGCTCACCGTGCTCTATGGCGTGGCCGCCGGATTCTCTTCGTACTACCTGTGCCGGGCACACCCGCTGGGTGCGGTGGCTCACTGGCGCGTGCTGGCCGCGTTCGGGTTCGCGGCCCTGTGCATGGCCGGGCTGTGGCTGGCCGCCGCCAGCCTGTGGAATGACTTGCTGGGGCAGGGCGGTATTCCCTGGAACCGCTCGCTGGCCGCCACTGTGTTCGGTCTGGGCCTGATCCTGTATGGCTTGTGCGCGGTCGCGAACTACCTGGCGATCGCGGTCGGGCGCGCCCGCGAGCTCGAGACGCGCGAGCTGCAGGCTCAGCTGATGGCGCGCGACGCCGAGCTGCGCCTGCTGCGCGCGCAGGTCGATCCGCACTTCCTGTTCAACAGTCTGAACTCGGTGAGCGCGCTCACCAGCATCGACCCCGCCGCAGCGCGCGAAATGACCCTGCAGCTGGCCGAGTTCTTCCGCCGCACGCTGGGGCTCGAAGCGCGCCGCCACATTCCCTTGCGCGACGAGCTGGAGCTGCTGCGCCATTACCTGGCGATCGAACAGGTGCGCTTTGGCGAACGGCTGGCGTGGGACGAAAGCATCGACGACGCGGCGCTGGCCTGCCTGCTGCCGCCGTTGATCCTGCAACCGCTGGTCGAAAACGCGATTAAGCACGGCGTGGCGCGCCGGCTCGATGGCGGCCGCCTGCGCTTTGCCGCCGCACGCGCCGGCTCGCTGCTGCGCATCGCGCTGGAGAACGACAGTGGCGATGAAGAGGCGCCGCGTTCGGCCAGTGGCCGCGGCCTGGTCAACGTGCGCGCACGGCTCGCGGCGGTGTACGCGCACGAGGCGAGCGCGCATTGGTCGGCCGGGCCCGGCACGTTCCGCGTCGAGCTCGTGCTGCCGGCGCAAACCATGGAGAGCTGAACGATGCGTGTGCTGATCGTGGATGACGAGCACCTCGCCCGGGCCGTGCTGCGCGAGCATCTGGCGGCGCTGGACGATGTCGAGATTGTCGGCGAATGCGCCAACGGCTTCGATGCCGTCAAGTCGATCGCGGAGCTCGAACCGGATCTCGTCTTCCTCGATATTCAAATGCCGAGGCTCGACGGCTTCGAGGTGGCCGAGCTTGCGGGCGACAAGACACGCTACCTGTTTGTCACCGCGTACGACCAGTTCGCGCTGCGCGCGTTCGAGGTGCATGCGGTGGACTACCTGCTCAAGCCGTTCTCGCGCGCGCGGCTCGAACAGGCGCTGGCGCATGCGCGCTCGCTCGTTGCGGCGCCTGCCGGCGCGAGCTCGCTGCTGTCGGAGGCGGCCCGCCGCAACGGCCCGCTCGCGCGGGTGCTGATCCGCGATGGCGCGCGCGTGCACGTCGTGCCGGTCGAGAGCATCGGCTACATCGAAGCGCAGGACGACTACGTGCGTATCAGCGCCGGCGGCAAGTCATGGCTGAAGAACCAGCCGCTGTCGGAACTGGAAGCCCAGCTCGACCCGGCGGTGTTCGTCCGCGTGCACCGCTCTTACATCGTCAACCTTGCGGCGATCAGACGCATCGAACAGGCCAGCAAGGACAACCACTGCGCGGTGCTCGATGGCGACGTGCGCGTCCCGATCAGCCGCAGCGGCTACCAGAAGGTGCGCGGGCTGATACGCTAAGCCGCACCCGGCATTCGCCCGATGCCCCACCAGCGCGGCAGCAGCTCGCGCACGCGCGGCTGGTCGAACCGGTCGTCGATCAGCACCACCACGCCGTGGTCGGCCATCGTGCGCACCACGCGCCCGGCCGCCTGCACCACCTTTTGTATTCCCGGGTACAGATAGGTGTAGTCGTACCCCGCGCCGAATGCCTCTTCCAGCCGCTGCCGCAACTGCTCGTTCACCGGGTTCACCTGCGGCAGCCCGAGCGTGGCGATGAACGCCCCGATCAGCCGCTCGCCCGGCAGGTCGATGCCTTCGCCGAATGCGCCGCCCAGCACCGCGAACCCGATGCCGCGGCCACCCGGCACGAACCGCGCGACGAACCCGGCGCGCTCGGCCTCATTCATGCGCCGCCCCTGCAGCCAGGCCGGGATGCCCGGGTGGCGCTCGGCAAACAGCGCGGCCGCCTGCTCCAGGTAGTCGAAGCTGCTGAAGAAGGCGAGGTAGTTCCCGGGCCGCTCGCGGTACTGGCTCGCCATCAGTTCCGCGATCGGCGCGAGCGAGGCCGCGCGGTGCTGGTAGCGCGTGGAGATCCGGCTTGCCACGCGCACCGCCAGCTGCTCGCTTGAAAATGGCGAGTCCACGTCGATCCACGCGGTATCCTCGGGCAGACCAAGCGCGTCGGCGTGGTAATGCCAGGGACTGAGCGTGGCCGAGAACAGGGTGGTCGAGTGCGCCAGCGCGAAGCGGCTCTTCAGGAACGGCGCCGGCACCACGTTGCGGATGCACAGCGCGCTGTCGCGGCCGTCGCGCGTGAAGTCGCACAGCGAATGGCTGGCGAAGGAGTCGGCCAGCCGCGCGAAGTGCAGCGCGTCAAAGTAAAAGCGCTGCAGCGCCGGGTCCAGCGGCCCGGGCCGCTCGGCGAGGTGGTCGGTGATGGCGCTGGCGGCTGCCTGCAGCGCGTCCAGCAGTGGTTCGGGCAGCGCCGGCAGCACTTGGTACGGCGCGCCGTGTTCTTTGTCGAGCGCCGACCACGCGCGCGCGACACGCCCCAGTGCCTTCTTCGCCAGCGGCGGTGCTGCCGCACGGGCGGAGCGCAATGTGCCGCGTTCCAGCGATGCCGTGAACATCGAGCGGGCGCGCGAGACCATGTTGTGCGCTTCGTCCACCAGCACCGATACGCGCCACTGGTTGGCCAGCGCCAGGCCATGCAGCATCGCGCCCGCGTCGAACCAGTAGTTGTAGTCGCCCACGATCACGTCGCTCCAGCGCGCCATCTCGCTGCCCAGGTAGTACGGGCACACCGCGTGCGCCAGTCCCACCTCGCGCAGCGCTGCGCGGTCCAGCGTAACGTGGGTGAGGGCGGCCTGGCGCGCTGCCGGCAGGCGGTCGTAGAATCCTCGCGCCAGCGGACACGACTCGCCGTGGCATGAATTTTCGGGATGCTCGCAGGCCTTCTCGCGCGCCGTCAGTTCCAGCACACGCAACGGCGTGCCTCTACCCAGCGTGGCTGCCGCGTCGAGCGCCAGCTGGCGGCCGGGCGTTTTCGCGGCCAAAAACAGCACCTTGTCGATGCGTTGCTGCGGTGCCGCCTTCAGCACCGGGAACAGGCTGCCGACGGTCTTGCCGATCCCGGTGGGCGCCTGCGCGAGCAGGCAGCGCCCGCTGGCGTTGGCCTGGAACACCGCCTTTGCCAGTTGCCGCTGGCCGGTCCGAAACTCCGCATGCGGAAAGCGCAGGGCGGCCAATGCCTCGTCGCGCGCGCCGCGGTGCGCAAGCTCCTGCTCGGCCCAGGCGACAAAGCGCTGGCAATGGTCCGCGAACAGCGCGGCCAGCTCGTGCGCCTCGCGCGTCGCGCGCAGCACCGTCTCCGCGCCGCTGCCGATGTCGTAATACACCAGCGCCAGGTTCACCCGCTCGAGTTGCTGCTGCGCGCACAGCAGGTGGCCGTACACCCGCAGCTGGGCCCAGTGCAGATGCCGGTGGTTGTCCGGAATGCTGGCGAACTGGCCGCGGTAGGTCTTGATTTCCTCGATCAGGTTCTGCGCCGGGTCGTAGCCGTCCGCCCGGCCGCGCACCAGCAGTGGCCCATGCCCGCCCGACAGCGCGACTTCAGCCTGATAGCCGGGGCCGCGCCGGGCGGTGACGGTGGCGTGTCCGGCGATGCCTTCCTGCGCGGTGGGCGAGGGCGTGAAGCGCAGGTCGAGGTCGCCCTGCTTGGCCGTGAACTCGCACAGTGCGCGTACCGCGACGACGTAGCTCAAGCGTTCTGTTCCCACTGCAGGTAGCACACCGCCACCGGCATCTGGTGCGTGGCGCAGTAGTCGATCCAGCGCAGCTGGTTGTCCTGCAGACGGTCGCCCGGACCCTTCACCTCGATCATGCGGTAGCGCCGCTCGGACGGCCAGAACTGGATCAGGTCGGGAAAGCCGCTGCGGTTGGCCTTCACGTCGTGCAGGATGCGCTCGCACCAGCGCTTCAGGTGCACGGCCGGAATGCAGTCGAGCGCGAGTCCGATCAGCGCCTCGTCCAGGTAGTCCCAGAGCAGGAACGGGGACTGGATGCCCGCTTTCTCGGCAAAGTGGCGGCGGATGGTGTCGCGGTAGCGGCCGTCGTCCAGTTCGGCCAGGCAGGCGTCGAACTCGCGCGCGCGGCGCTGGTAGAAGTCGGGGCTGTGCAGGTCGGCCGGCGCGCGGTGAAACGGATGGAAGAACGCGCCCGGGATCGCACTGAAGATCGCGCGCCAGCAGAGCAGCCCGAACAGCGCGTTGGCGAGCGCGTTCTCGACGTAGAACACGGGCGCCTCGGTGCACGCGAGATGGTCGCGCACCACGCCTTCCACCCACCGGTCGCCGGAGGGCATTGGCAGGCACAGGTCGATCCGCTCGGCCGGGGCGGCACGGCGCGCCCTGGTGCGCACATGCCCGAGCTTGCGCGCAAGGCGCGGACCGATGCGCAGCAGGTGCTGGCGTTCGGCGTCGCTTTCCGGCGCGTCCTGCGCCTTGAGCAGCAGCGCGTGGGCCTGGGCATACTGCCCGTCCTTTTCCAGCACCCGGATGGCCCGCCCGCGCGCGCCGGGAAAGCGGCAGGCCACGTACACCGCGTGTGCGCGCTCGAAGTCGTGTTGTTTCTCGTAGTGCTGGCCAATCTTGAACAGCAGCTTTTCGCGCCGCCCGTCGATCCACTCGTTGTCCGGCGCCGGCGGGGGCAGGTCGGGGACGATCGTATCCGGGGATTCGCCGCCCTCGAACCGCTCGCGGCAGGCATGCAGCTGCAAATACAGGTCGATGTCGCGCCGGCTGCGAAACCCGCGCGACGCCTGCGAAAACTCGACTTGCTCGAAGCGGTAGATGCCCAGGTCCGACAGCACGAACTCGGTCCAGTCCTGGCGCAGGTTGCCAAAGAAGATCAGCCGCAGCCGGTCGCACAACGGTTTGGCGACGATACGCAGCGCCGTGTCCGGACAATCGCGGTACCAGGCAGAAAACGGGCGGCTGTCCGCAAAGTCCGGCCGCAGGGACGCCAGTTGCTCGGCCTTCCGCGCGCCTTTCTGGTGCAGCGTCAGCTGGAACACGAGCGCGATCTCGGGCTTGGACAGCAGCTCGAACAGTTCTTCCAGCCCCAGCACGGGGTCGAGCTCGACCCAGCCCGTGGGCAGCAGGTGGCGCGCCGCCTCGACCGGACAGCCGATCTCCGCATAGTTCAGTTTGCTCGCCCGGAACAGCTCGCCTTTGCGCATGACCATGCGCACGAACAGCGCGCGGGCAGGGCGGGGCAGTGCGGGGAAGGCGGCGATGAACGCCCGTTCATCCTCGACCAGCAGGTCGTCGTAACGCAGGGCGATCCAGTCCAGGACACGCTGGAAATTGTCCAGATAGTAAAACTCGTTTTCCAGGATCCTGATCATTATTGAAACGCTACACTGTGCTTTTGTACAGTATAACGTTTCAGGGCCCGCCTACCCAGAGGATTCGCCGTGGCTCGACCGTTCGATGTGGTTTTGCCCTGCGATCAAGGCTCAGCCGTGGCTTTTGCGGCACATCCGGCCTCGGCTTCGCAGCCGCCGTCGTTGTGTTTGGCCGAGTGCTGGATGACCGCCGAGATCAGCGCGACGTCGCTGTCCACCGGCGCATTTCCCGGTTGCGCCGCGGCTGCAGGCTTTTTCGGCCGGGCCGGGGGCTTGCCGTGCTGGGCGAGTGCCAGCTTGCCGGCCCGCGGGCGCTGGCCGGCCCTGGCCGGGCGCTTCGGTTCGGGTACCCTGGGCACCGGCACCGCCGCGACCGCCTCGTGTCTGGCGGCCGGCTGCTCGATCAGCGCCGCGACCGGTTTGGGGGCCGCCTCGGGGACTGCGGCCTGCTTCGGCACGCCCGCCGTCTCGTCCACCACCACGGCTGCGTGGGTGGGCCGCGGCGCCTCCTCGGCGCTGGACTGGGCGGGGGGCGACAGCAGCACCAGCGGCGGCTCATCCTGGAGCGCCAACGCCGGCCGTGCCTCGTCGATGATCGCTGCGTGCTGCCCGTCGCTCTCGCCGCGCGCGGGCGTGGTCTCCACCGTGGACGCTTGCGCCACCGGTTCGCCCGGGGGCAGCCCGGTGTTGTCGCGCGCCAGCCAGATCAGCGTTCCGACCAGGCACGCCGCCAGCGCCGCGCCGCCCACGTACCACCCCAGCCGCGCCGGCGACGCCGGACCCCGCCCAAGCCCGCGCATGCCGTCGCGCTCGAGCATCGCGAGAATGCTTTCGTCGTTACCGCCACGCCGCGGCGAAGACATCAGGTTTGGTCGCGTGGAGTGTTGATTTTCGTCTGAAGGGCGCACGGTGCAGGCTCCTAAGATGATGCTTCCAGTTCTGATTAGAAACAATCTGGGGAATCCCATGCTGATCTTGATCGCACTTCTCTACTTTTGTGTGGTGTGCTGCGTCATTGGATTGTTCGTTTTCCCCACCGCGCGCGAGCTGATGCATGCCCGCCTGGTGTCGATCGCGCAGCGTGCCGGACAGCGCCAGTGGGCCTGGCGCCCGCAGGTTCGCGTGGATTGGCGGCGCGGCCTGCGCGGCGCCGCCAGGGCTGCCTTCAAATACCTACGCCGCCACCGCGTCATGTTCGCGATCGGGGGGCCGGTGGTCGCCATCCCGCCCTTGCTGGCACTGGTCCTGCGCAGCCCGGCGATGCTGCCAGACGCCGGTCCGACCGAGCCGTTGCCTGACGCCAAGGTCGCCGCCCTCCTCAAGGGCGAGCATCTGGTGCCGCCGGTGGCGCTGCCGCCGCTCGCCTTCAGCACGCCCGAGGTCGAACTGGTGCGCCCGATGCTGGCCGACGCCAGCCGCAACTGGGGCCTGCTGCACCCGGAATTCAGCCAGCGCCTGCTGCTGGCATTTCGCATCATGCGCGAACAGCACGGCTACGAGATGGCGCTGCTGGAAGGCTATCGCAGTCCGTCCCGGCAGGACATGCTGGCCAAAATGGGCAGCCAGGTCACCAACGCGCGCGCCTGGCAGAGCTGGCACCAGTACGGCCTGGCCGCCGACTGCGCCTTCTGGCGCGACGGCAAACTTGTGATTTCGGAAAAAGATCCCTGGGCCATGCGTGGCTACCGGCTCTATGGTCAGGTGGCCGAATCGCTCGGCCTGACCTGGGGCGGGCGCTGGACCATGACGGACCTCGGCCACACCGAGCTGCGTCTGCGCGGCGCGATGCGGCGCCCCGGGTGACCGGCGGCTCCCGCGAAATCTTGTGACCTGTCAAATTATGCGACACCGAATGGTGCCAACATTGCCTGCGAGACTTTTCCCCTCCAACTACCGCAAGCCTTCCCTATGGCCCGACTCTGGCAGTTCCTGACCGACAGCCGCGTGCTGGCCGTGATCGGCATTTCCGCCTTCGCGCTATTCCTGTTCCTGATCGCCGATACGTTTGAAATCGCGCTGATCTGGGCGCTGATCGCTGCGCTCGCACTGCTTGCGTGCTGGGGCGTGTTCTGGCTGGCGCGGCGCCAGTGGCGCAAGCGGGCGGCGGCCAGATTGGGCGAGAGCATCGTCGCCGCCGACGGCAACGGCCAGGGGCAGGGCAGGAGCGAGGTGGCGGTGCTGCGCAAGGCGATGTTAGAGGCGATCAACACCATCAAGACCTCCAAGCTCGGGCTCACGCGCGGCGCTGCGGCCCTCTACGAGCTGCCGTGGTACATGATCATCGGCAACCCGTCGGCCGGCAAGAGCAGCGCCATCGCGCATTCGGGCCTGACCTTTCCTATCCCGGGCAGCAAGGCAGTGCAGGGCGTGGGCGGCACCCGCAACTGCGACTGGTTCTTCACCACCGATGGCATCCTGCTCGATACCGCCGGCCGCTATTCGGTGCTCGAAGGCGACCGCACCGAATGGTTTGGCTTTCTCGACCTGCTGCGCAAGCACCGGCGGCGCGCGCCGATCAATGGCATCCTCATCGCCGTCAGCGTGGCCGAACTGGCCACCGGTCCGGCCTACGCCTCGATGGAGCTGGCGCGCAGCCTGCGCACGCGGGTGCAGGAACTGACCGAGCGCCTGGGCGTGTACGCCCCCGTGTACGTCGTCTTCACCAAGGCCGACCTGATCGCCGGCTTTTCCGACTTTTTCGAAGGCAGCGAGCGCGCCGAGCGCGACCGCGTGTGGGGCGCCACCCTGCGCTACAACCGCCGCAGCACGCCGCAGGACGTGCTGGCCTTCTTCGACCAGCAGTTCGACGAGCTGCAACAGGGCCTGAAAGAGATGAGCGTGGCGACCATGGCCGGCAACCGCAGCGCGCGCATGCGCCCGGGCGTATTCACCTTCCCGGTCGAATTCGCGTCGCTCAAGAGCCAGCTGCGCGCCTTCCTGGCCACCCTGTTCGAGGAAAACACTTACCAGTTCAAGCCGGTGTTCCGCGGCTTCTACTTCACCAGCGCGTTGCAGGAGGGCGCGGTGCAGGACCTCGCATCCAAGCGCGTGGCCGGGCGCTTCGACCTCGAGCTGCCACCGGCGGAGCAGGCGGGCGAAGCGCGCGAGGGCGAGCAGACCGGCTACTTCCTGCTCGACCTGTTCCGCAAGGTGATCTTCGCCGACAAGGACCTCGTCAAGCGCTACACCAGCCCGACCGCGGCGCGCCTGAAATACGGCCTGTTCTTCGCCGGCGCCATCGCCTTCGGCGTCGCGCTCGGCGGCTGGACCTGGTCCTGGTCCGGCAACCGTCAGCTCATCGCCGACGTGCAAAGGGACCTGGACCGGGTGGTCAAGCTGCAGGAGAGGCGCGTTGATCTGCAGTCGCGGCTGGAAGCGCTCGACATCCTGCAGGACCGCATCATGCAGCTGGCGAAGTACCGCAACGACCAGCCGCTCGCGCTCTCGTTCGGCCTGTACCAGGGCGACGAGCTCGATCGCAAGCTGCGCGACGAATACTTTGCCGGCATGCGCGAAGTGATGGTGATGCCGGTCGCCGCCGGCCTGGAAGCCATGCTCGGCGAGATGAACGCCAACGCCGCGCAGCTTGACCCGAACTCGCAGGCGTCGCCGCCGTCGGTGCCGGGGCAGCCGTACCAGGACGTGTCTCCGACCAACGTGGGCGACGCCTACAACGCGCTCAAGACCTACCTGATGTTGGGCGAAAAATCGCGCGCCGAGCCGGGCCACCTGAACGACCAGCTGACCCGCTACTGGCGCGTCTGGCTCGAGCAGAACCGCGGCGCCATGCCGCACGAGCAGATGGTGCGCAGCGCCGAGCGCCAGATGACCTTTTACGTATCGCAGATTCACGACCAGGCCTGGCCCCAGATCACGCTCAAACTGGGCCTGCTCGACACCGCGCGCGAGAACCTGCGCCACGTGGTGCGCGGCACGCCCGCGCGCGAGCGCGTGTACGCCGACATCAAGACCCGCGCCGCGGTGCGCTTTACCGGCGTGACGGTAGCCCAGGTAGTGGGCGACCAGGACAAGGGGCTGGTCGCGGGCAGCTATGCGGTAAGCGGCGCCTTCACCCGTGAAGCCTGGGAAAAGTACGTGCAGGGCGCGATCCGCGAGGCCGCCAACAAGGACCTGCAGAGCAACGACTGGGTGCTCAAGACCTCGACCCATGACGACCTCACGCTCGAAGGCAGCCCCGAGCAGATCCAGAAGACCCTCACCGACATGTACAAGGCCGAGTACGCGAAGGAGTGGAGCAAATTCGTGCAGGGCGTGACCGTTGCCGACCTCAATGGCTTTGACGCCAGCGTGCAGGCGATGAACCGGCTGGGCGACCCGCAAACCTCGCCCATCGCCAGGCTGCTGAAGGTGATCTACGACCAGACCTCGTGGGACAACCCGGGCGTGCCGCGCGAGCTGGGCAAGGTCGAGCGCGGGCTGGCTGGATGGTTCAAGGAAGTGATCCTGCGCCGCGCCCCGAGCGACGCGCGCACGCTGGCCGACGCGGTCGGTCCGGTAGGGCCCGGCGGCATGCAGCCGGGCGCGGCGCCAGTGCTGGGCGTGATCGGACGCGAGTTCTCCGGCGTCGCGCGGCTGGTGGGCGCCCGCGAGAAGGAAGCCTCGCTGATGACCGGCTACCTCGACGCCCTGTCGCGCCTGCGCACCCGGCTGAACCAGCTGAAAAACCAGGGCGACCCCGGCCCCGGCGCCAAGCAGCTGATGCAGCAAACGCTCGAAGGCACCGGTTCGGAGCTGGCCGACGCCCTGAAATATGTGGACGAGCAGATGCTGACCGGGATGAGCGACAGCCAGAAACAGGCGCTGCGTCCGCTGCTGGTGCGGCCGCTGGTGCAGACCTTCTCGATGATCGTGCTGCCGTCCGAGGCCGAGATCAACAAGACCTGGCAGGTACAGGTGGCCGAACCGTTCCAGAAGACGCTGGCCGGCAAGTACCCGTTCAGTGCCGCCTCCAGGGTGGAAGCGACCAACGCCGAGATCGGCCAGTTCTTCGGGCCGGATGGCGTGGTGGCCAAGTTCGTCAATACCTTGATGGGTCCGCTGGTGGTGCGGCGCGGCGACGTGCTCACATCGCGCACCTGGGCTGACATCGGCATCACGCTCTCGCCGCAGGTGGTGAGCGGTTTCCCCGGTTGGGTGGCGCCGCTGTCGTCCAACGGCGTGGCCGCCGGCGGCGCGCCGCAGACCGTGTTCCAGGTGCAGCCGCTGCCCGCGCCCGGCACCACCGAGTACACGATCGAGATCGACGGCCAGCAGCTGCGCTACCGGAACACGCCGCCCGCCTGGACCACGATGGTGCACCCCGGCCCGCAAGGCGTGAACGGGGCGCGCATCAGCGCCGTGACCTTTGACGGGCGCACCGTCGAGCTGCTGAACCAGCCGGGCGAGTTCGGCCTGCAACGCATGATCGAGGCGGCGGCCAGGAAAAACAAGGGAGACAACGTGTTCGAGCTGCGCTGGTCCGGCAACAACGTCGCCGTGGCGATCAACCTGAAGAAGGTGAGCAGCCCGGACGTGAACGGCAACGGCGAGACGCAGGCGCGCGGCTTCAAGGGCTTGCGCCTGCCCGAAACGATCGTCGGCCATGGCGCGCCCGCGCCGGCCGTGGCCAGCCTGGGCGCGGGAGGCCGGTGATGCGCACGGCGACCGAACGTATCGGCTACTTCGGCAAGATCCCGGCCCGCAGCGATTTCATCAAGATGGCCTACGACGCGCCCGTGATGGGCATGCTCGACGAATGGCTGGCGCAGGTCATGAGCCGGCTGCCGGCCAACCCGCGCTGGAAGCTCGACTACGACGCCATGCCGCCGGTGAGTTTTGTTTTTGTCGGCCCGGCGCGCCACTATGCGGTGGCCGGTCACCTGGTGTCGAGTCACGACCAGTCGGGCAGGCGCTTTCCGTTTCTGATGATGCGCACCGTGGACGTGCCCGACCCGGTGGGCTTCGTCTCGCGCTCGCCGCTGGCGCTGGCGCCGCTGTGGAGCTATTACGAAGCGATGGCGCCGCGGATCGTCGCGTCCAGCGACCCCGGGCCGCTGTTGCAAGGGATCGCCGACGCCAACGTCGTACTGGGCGACGCGCGGCCCGGGCTGGCGAGCTTTCTGGCAGGCGGCACCGTCTCGTCACTGTCGGCCCAGCTCGGGTGCCAGGTCGAGCGCCTGGTGCTGGCACTGGGCCTGGTGCTGCAGCCGGTCATGCACAGCCAGCCGGCGGCGGTGCACAAGAGCCTTGTCCTGCCGCTGCCCGAAGACGCCACGGCACGCTGCGCGGTGGCCGCCTTCTGGCTCGAGCTGGCCGCCCCGTTCCTGCGCCGCGGCGGCTTTGACCTGGCCCTGTTCATGACGCGCCTGGACGGCAAGCCCGTGCTGGTGGTCGGCTTTTGCAGCGCCGTCGCCGAAGCGCTGCGCGCGATCATCGACCCGCTGGAGGCGGCCGAACAGCAGGTTGGTTTTGCCGACACCAGCTGGGTCGATGAGCAGCTTGGCCTGGACGTGGACGTGCGCGCCCTGGCCAGCTACCTCGACCAGCCGCAGCTGCCGCTCAGGCTCGCGCGCGAGCTGTTCCTGCAAACCTTCATCGGAGCCGCATCGTGAAGCCCATCCTCCTGTTCGCGGCAACCCTGCTTGCCGCCGGCGCCGCCTGCGCCCAGAACGCGTCGCCCATCGTCGTGACCGGCACTGTGGGCGACGAGGCCAGCAAGGCTTCGCTGCTGGCGCGCCTGCGCGAGGTGTACGGCGCGGGGCGGGTGGTCGACCAGCTGTCGGTGGGCAGCGTCGCCACGCCGGCCAACTGGAACGAGCACGTCCAGAAGCTGATCAGCCCCGATCTGAAGCTCATCACGCGCGGGCAGCTGAAAATCGACGGCAACAACGTCAGCCTGCGCGGCGACGTGGCCAACGAAATGCAGCGGCAGCAGATCGCGGCAAGCATCGCCGAAAGCCTGAACCCGACCTACGTGGTCAACAACGGCCTGCGCGTGGCGGCCTCGGAGCAGGGCGTGCTCGACGCGGCGCTGGCCAACCGCATCATCGAGTTCGAGTCCGGCAAGGCGGCGCTGACCGACTCCGGCAAGACGATCCTGGACCAGATGGCGGTGGCGCTGCAGAAGATCAAAGGGGTGCGGGTCGAGGTGATCGGCCATACCGACAACGCGGGATCGCGGGCCGGCAACCTGTCGCTGTCCCAGGCGCGGGCGGAGGCGGTCAAGAGCTACGTGGCGGGGCGCGGCATCAACCCCGACCTCATCTCGGTCTCGGGCGAAGGGCCGGACCGCCCGGTTGCCGACAACCGCACCGCCGAGGGCCGTGCGCGCAACCGCCGGATCGAGTTCAAGGTCATCCAGTAAGCCGCCTGGCCGCCGTCAGCCGGCTACCCAGGCACGTCGTCCCCGCCAAGGGGGACGCCGAGCCCGGAGACGACGGTTCATGGCAGGGTGATGGTCACGTTCGCTGCGCGCGCAGGCAGCTTGACCACGTCGTTGTACTGCGCCATTGTCACCTGCGTGCTGTGCGCCAGCGAGGCCCGGAACCCGATGTACGCCAGCAGCCCGGACAGCGCGAATACCGTTCCCAGCACCCACAGCGACAAATCGCTGCGCAGCTTGTTGACCACCTGGTCGGGCCGCTCGGCGTGCGGGGCAAAGCCGCGCGCCTTGCCGCGCATGCGCGCGATCTCGTCGCCCAGGCGCGCCGTCAGGTAGTTCAGCTTGTCCGGCGCATCCAGCGCAAAGCGTCCCTGGAATCCGAGCAGCAGGCACATGTGGAATACCTCCAGCGCCTGCAGGTGCACCGCGCCCTTGGCGCGCAGGTCCTCCAGCCGGTTGAAGAAGTGCTCGCCGGCCAGCTGGTCGCCGAACACGCGCAGCTGCAGCGGCCGGGTCTCCCACGACTCACGAATGTCGTGCTGCGACGAGAGAATGATCTCGTCCACCCCCGCGCAAAAGGCGTACTTGGCCGCCGCGACGTCTTCGGCCGCAATGCCAAGCTGCTTGGCCTGGCGGTCCACGTCGCCCAGGAACTGCGTCATGTGGTCGGCAAAGGCCGCCTTGTCGTGCGGGCTGCCGCCGTTCTTGAGCAGGAAGAGGGCGTAGAATCCGTCGTACATCAGGTCGACCAGGTTCTGCGTTCCGGTGCCCGCCGCCGCGCGGGTTTTGTCATGGGCGGCACGGCGTTCGATGTGATTGGTTGTGCTCATGCTGCGATCGCTATCAGTTCGAGTTTCAGGTCGCGCATCCCGGTCGGTACGTAGATCGAGATCGCCTGTGCCTTCAACATGCTTTCGTAGAGGGCACCCTTGTTTTCAAGGATGAAGTAGTAGGTGTCCGGTCGTATCGGGATCGCGGCCGGCACCTGCGGCGAGTGCACCAGCTTCACGCCGGGCATGGCCGACAGCACGAACTTCTCCACGTCTTCCGGCGCGCCGATCTTGAAACGCAGCGGCACCACCTCGACCAGTTGCAGCGCCGGCATGTCGGCCGATACCGCCAGGTACAGCGCTGTCTGCGCATTGATCTTGCCCGAGTCGAGCGCGCCCAGGTGGTACGAGGGGCGCTCGTTGCGCAGCGCGATCGAGAAGTACTTCGACGAGATCACGGTATCGAGCAGGTTGCGCACGATGTCGTCGATGCGCGCGAAGGCGGGCCCGGGATCGGCGTGCACGTAGGCTGGCAGGTCCTCGAGCTTGTAGCTGCGCGAATAGGTCATCAGCCCTCCCGCCAGCGTAAGCAGTTCCGAGAACAGGCGCTCCGGATGCAGGTCCGGGTGCGCCAGGTAGTGCGACAGCGCCGCGTAGCCTGTGCTGGCCGTGTGCAGCAGCCAGAACGCCGACATGTCGCCGCCGCGGATCTCGATCACGTTCTTGCTCGGCTCGCGGTGGTGGCCGTACAGCGCGTTCACCTTGGCCAGCAGTTTTTCCATCAGTCGCGCCAGCTGCGTGTGCAGCCCGGGTGCGCCCCCGATCGTGACCGCTGGCGGCGTGAACGACGGATCGGCTTCGAATCCGCCGGTGGCCACGCGCCGCAGTCGCACCAGCGGAAAGCTCTCGTACGCTTCGAGCGGGTCGAGCTCGGAGACCAGCCGCACGGTCTTCTTCAGGTAGCTCACCGGCGCCTCGGCCGCGCCCGTGAACAGGTCCTGCGTGTCGCGTTCCTGCTGCACATAGCGCGCGTCCGGGCTGGCGTGGATACCGTCGGCGCAGTTCTCACCGTGCGGCTTGAGCGCGGGCAGGGCGGCGTGGTAGGTGACGGTCTGCACCGTTGGCGCCAGCTCGGACAGGCGCACCTGCAGCGGCAGGTCGTCGCTTTCCGGCGCGCGGTACACCTCGCCGTCGGCGAAAATCACCGACAGCTCGCTGACCCGCAACACGTCCGAGCGCAGCGCATCGTGGTCAACCGCCAGCCGCCGCACTCCCCACGAATACGGGTGCAGCGCGCTCGCCGTCTGGTTCAGCCTCGCTTCGTGGTAGCGGTCCTGCTGCTGGAAATGCTGGGGACGCAGGAACAGTCCCTCGCTCCATAGCACTTTCGATGGATGGTTCACGTCAGCCTCGCTCGCCCGGTTGGCTTGAAATCTCTAGCTTGAAGGAAATTGCAGCCTCCTCATTGACAGTGCACAGACGACAGCATCCTGAGCTCGGGAACGGTGGCCCGCGCGCCCGCGCCCACCGACAGCGCGCACGCATGCAGGCCCACGGTCACGCCCTGGCGCTCGGCCTCGGCGGTCGGAAACGCCAGCCGCCAGCGCTGGGCGGCCGGCGCGTGGAACAGTGCCACCACGCCCACGTAACCGGCCTCGCGCGACACCTTCTCCGAGACCTCGTAGTGTTGGCCAGGCACCAGCGTGACCTCCTTCACCTCGATCAGGTCCGGCCCCAGTGCCTGCTTTTCCGCCGCCGGGTCGAGGAAGGCCGCCAGCGGCGCCTGCTCGAACGCCGCGTTCTGGCGCAGCTTGTAAATGCGTGCGACCAGGGCCAGCGGCTGCCCCGATTCGTCCACATTCAGCCTGGTCGCCGCATGCAGGCGCAATGCGATTGCGCGAGGCGGTTTTTGCGCTTCGGGCAATTCCGGCGGCTTGCGCAGGCCGGTCGCTTCCAGCGCGGCGCCGGCAATCGAACCGAGGCCGCCGCCGGCGCAGCCGGCCAGCAGCAGGCACAGGGAATACAGGACATGCAGTCGCAGTTTCATGGGCATCGCCTTGCATTCGGTAAAGTTCAACGCTGACCTTAGCCGACTCTGCAAAACGGCGCGTGAGAAGGCGCAATGGTTGATATGAAAGAGCACAAAACCGACGAAATCACAGTCAATTGATGACCCGCAATTCCCTTGGGAACGCTTGCCGAATAATGGCCTCTGGTCAAAACGTACCGGAGAAAAAGTATGACCTTCCAGCGTGTCATTCCCACCCTCGTCTGTGTTGCCGTGCTGTCCGCCTGCGCCAGTGGTGGCCAGGGCTCCGGCAACGCGCCCAAGGCCCCGACCATCGCGGCCGCAATGTCCGAGGCCGACGCGGCGGTGATGGCCGGCCAGAACGACAAGGCCTATGCCATCCTCAAGACCGCCAGCAGCGCCTTCCCGACCGAGAAGACCCCGTGGCAGCGCATGGCGCAGATGCGCTTTGACAGCGGCAACTACGGCGAGGCGATCGTCAACGCCCTCGAAGCGCTCGAGCGCGACCCGGACGACACGCTCGCCAACAGCATTGCCGCCGTGGCCGGCCTGCGCGTGTCGAGCAAGGCGCTGGCCGACCTGACCCAGAAGAACAACCTGTCCGGCACCGTGCGCAGCGAAGCGCAGGACCTGGCCAAGCTGCTGCGCGAGGCGCTCGGCGAGAAGGAGCTCGTGCCGTCCGCGAACACCCGCGCGATGGCGCGTGCCAAGGAGGCCGCGCGCCGTGCCAGTGTCGCGGCGCAGCCCAAGCCGGCCACCACCACCGCCGCCAGCAGCGATCCGTTCGGCGCGCTCAAGTGACCCGCCGGCCGGCGCGCGCCGGCCGCCCATTCCCGCAACCCTGGAGTCGACATGGCCAAAAGTGAAAGCGTGCAGAAGCGCCTGCAGAAAGTGCGCGCGCCGCGTGTGCAGATGACGTACGACGTTGAAATCGGCGACGCGATCGAGAACAAGGAGCTGCCCTTCGTGGTGGGCGTGGTGGGCGACTTCGGCGGCGACCCGAGCGTCGAGAAGAAGCGCCTGAAGGACCGCAACTTCGTCAACGTCGATGCCAGCAACTTCGACGAGGTGCTGGCCGGCGTGGCGCCGGTGGCCAACTTCCGCGTGCAAAACCACATGTCGTCCGAAGGCGGCGAATTCGCGGTCGAGCTGCAGTTCAAGGAAATGGACGACTTCCGGCCCGAATCGGTGGTGCAGCAGGTGGCGCCGCTCAAGGGCTTGCTGGACGCGCGCACCAAGCTGGCCGACCTGCGCAACAAGCTCGCCGGGAACGACAAGCTGGAAGACATCCTGTCCGAAGTCCTTTCGAACACCGAAAAGCTCGACACGCTGCGCAAACCGAACAAGGAGCAATGAGATGGCCGCCGTTCTTCAAGAATCCGCCAAGCCGGCGGTCGAACTGGACACGTCGCTGCTGGACCAGATCGTCGAGCAAAGCCGGGTCGCCAAGTCGAGCAGCGAAAAGGAGCGCGCGCGCGACATCATCGGCGAACTGGTGACCCAGGTGCTGGAGGGCACGGTGGTCATGTCGGCCAACCTGTCGGCCACCATCGACGCCCGCATCGCGGAGCTGGATCGCATCATCTCGGCCCAGCTCTCGTCCGTGATGCACGCGCCGGAGTTCCAGAAGCTCGAACGCAGCTGGACCGGTCTGCACTACCTGGTCAAAAACAGCACCACCAGCGCGCAACTGCAGATCCGCATGATGAACGTGACCAAGCGCGAGCTGGTCAAGGACTTCCAGTCGGCGCTCGAATTCGACCAGAGCACGATCTTCAAGAAGGTGTACGAAGAGGAGTTCGGCACCTTCGGCGGCGCCCCGTACGGCGCGCTGATCGGCGACTACGAGATCACGCGCCAGGCCGAGGACATCTATTTTCTCGAGCAGATGTCGCACGTGGCCGCAGCCGCGCATGCGCCGTTCATCAGCTCCGCGGCGCCCGAGCTGTTCGGCATCGACAGCTTCGCCGAACTGGGCAAGCCGCGCGACCTGGCCAAGGTGTTCGACACGGTCGAATACGCCAAGTGGAAGGGCTTTCGCGAGTCGGAGGACTCGCGCTACGTCGGCCTGACCCTGCCGCGCTTTTTGGGCCGGCTGCCGTACAACCCGGCCGATGGCATGACCACCGAAGGCTTCAACTACGTCGAGGACGTGGACGGCACCGACCACCAGAAGTACCTGTGGTGTAACGCCGCCTATGCTTTTGCCACCAAGCTCACCAAAGCCTTCGAGGACTACGGCTGGTGCGCGGCGATCCGCGGCGTGGAGGGCGGCGGCCTGGTCGAGAACCTGCCGGCCCACACCTTCAAGACCGACGAGGGCGAGGTCGCGCTCAAGTGCCCGACCGAGCTGGCCATCACCGACCGGCGCGAAAAGGAGCTGTCGGACCTGGGCTTCATCTCGCTGGTCCACTGCAAGAACACATCCTATGCCGCGTTCTTTGGCGCGCAGTCGGCCCAGAAGGCCAAGAAGTACGCCAACGAGGCGGCCAACGCCAACGCGGTGCTGTCCTCGCAGCTGCAGTACATCTTTGCCGTCTCGCGCATTGCCCACTACATGAAGGCCATGATGCGCGACAAGATCGGCAGCTTCGCCGCCGCCTCCAACGTGCAGGACTACCTGAACCGCTGGCTGACGCAATACGTCCTGTTGGACGACAACGCCAGCCAGGACCAGAAGGCCCAGTTCCCGCTGCGCGAGGCCAGCGTGCAGGTGTCCGAAGTGCCGGGGCGGCCGGGCGTCTACCGCGCGGTGTCGTTCCTCCGTCCGCACTTCCAGCTGGACGAGCTGTCCGTTTCGCTCCGATTGGTCGCGGAGTTGCCGCAGTCGACCAAAAACTAAACCTACTAACCTGAACCATGGAGTAAGAAATGGCAATTGACGTGTACCTGCAGATCGAGGGCATCAAGGGCGAGTCGATGGACGACAAGCACAAGGACTGGATCGAGTGCAAATCGGTGTCCTGGAAGGTGACCCAGCCGAAATCGGCGACGTCATCGACCAGCGGCGGCCACACGGCGGAGCGCGTGGAAATGAGCGAGATCACCATCAGCAAGCTGACCGACCTGTCCACGCCGCTGCTGTTGCAGAACTGCGCCTCGGGCAAGACGATCCCGAAGGCGACGCTGCACTTCATGCGTGCGGACGGCAATGGCGAGCGCATCAAGTATTTCGAGATGCAGCTCACCAATGTGCTCATTGGCGACGTCAACCCGCAGGTGGGCGACGGCGAATTCATGCACGAAAACGTCGGCCTGAAGTTTTCGGCGGTGAAGTACATGTACACCCAGCAGAAGGTGGGCGGCGGCGCCGGCGGCAACACCTCCGGCGGCTGGGACCTGTCCAACAACAAGATCTACGCCTGACGCCAGCTTGTGTATGCACGAACCGCGGCTTTCTGGCCGCGGTATTTTTTCGGAGGCGCGATGAAGGGTTTCGCACCTGGACTGCTCGACCGCCTGATGGGCGAGGCGGGGCAGGGCGGCACTAGGGGACAGCTGACGATCGAGCAGCTCAAGGACAGCATCGCGCGCGACCTCGAAGCCCTGCTCAATACGCGCATCGCGATCCCATCGCGCAAATTCGACGACTATCCGCTCGCCCGAGCGTCGATTCTCAATTACGGGCTGTCCGATTTCGCCGGCATGTGCCTGACCAGTACCGAGGATCGCGAAGCCATCTGCGCCAGCCTGAAGTCCGCCATCGAGATCCACGAACCTCGGCTGACCGATGTGTCGGCGTCGCTGGAACCATCAGCGGATGGTGTGAATCGTCTCAACTTCGTCATCTCCGCCCGGCTCGTTCTCCATCCCGAGGCGGAGCCGGTCAACTTCAACGCGGTGCTGCAGCCATCGTCGTTGCACTACTCGATCATCAAGAGCCCGCGCCAGCGCGGCCAGTCCGAGAACTGAACATGGAGATGTCATGCCGTACGTAGCCATCAATCCCAGAAAGTTCGAAAACACATCGGTCGGTAGCGGCCAGTGCGTCGCATTCGTGCAGGCCGCGACCCAGGTCGGGCCGACACGATTTTGGAAGCGCGGGGCGCTGGTGAGGGGCGCGAATCTCGCAGTCGGAACAGTCATTGCGACCTTCGATGAGGAAGGGCACTACGCCAACGACACGAGTGGAAAGTCGCATGCGGCGATCTATCTTGGCCAAACGGCTGCCGGCATCATCGTGCTCGACCAGTGGATGGAAACCCGGCGCGCCCCGGGTGGGGTGGTAGCGCGCACGGCTCACCCGGTGAGTGAACGAACGATCAGCTTTCTGGCAAAGACAAGGGCCGTCAACGATGGGAGAAATTACTATGTCGTGGAGTAGATATCTGCTTTTGTTTGCGTGCCTGTTCGGCGGTGGCTCAGCTTGTGCGCAGGATCTCGTCTCCTGTCCTCAAAAGCAGAATCAAAGCCTGGAGCGGGCCGAGGTGTTTGACGGACCGATTGAGCGGCGGGGCATCCTGATGCCCGACCTTGCGACGTCGGAGTGGCAACTCGAACTGGAGCAGGCCAACGCAAAGGCTGCGAAAGAACATCTCCATTTGGTGTGCCACTACCGCGGCGTAGCCGAACCCGTCGTGCTTGAAATCCCCTACCAGGCCACTCTCTGCGCTGAGAGAGGAACCGAAGCTGATACTTCCGCGGGCTGCCGCGCTGCGAACCCGGCCTCAGATAACAAGGCAAAGGACGGTCATGGACATCAATCTTAAAACACTGATCGGCAAACTCAACGACACCACCCGCGTGGCCGCCACGCGCGCCGCCAACATCTGCGTGGGACTGGGCCAGTACGAAGTCGACGTCGAGCACCTGTTCCTGGCGCTGCTGGAGCAGCCGGCCAGCGACTTTGCCGTGATTGCCCGCCACTGCGACATCAGCACCACGGGGCTGGAGACCGACCTGCGCAACGAGATATCGCGCTTTGCCACCGGCAGCGCACGAACCCCGGTGTTTTCGAAGCACCTGCCCACGCTGTTCGAGCACGCCTGGCTGATCGCCTCGCTCGGCAACGGCGTGCCGAACCAGATTCGCAGCGGCCACCTGCTGCTAGCGCTGCTCACCGAGCCGGACCTGGCGCAGCTCGCCCAGCGCTCGTCGAAGAACTTTGCCAGGTTCCCGCTCGATCGTCTCAAGCACGATTTCGACCGGCTCACGCGCGGCTCCGACGAAGCGGCAGCGGTGCAACAGGCGCCGGCCGCAACTTGCGCCGACCCCGTCACCGAGCTGGAAGCCCAGGCCCCGAACAAGACGCCTGCGCTGGACCAGTTCACCACCTGCCTGACCCAGCGCGCGCGCGAGGGCAAGGTGGACCCGGTGATCGGCCGCGACCCCGAGATCCGGCAAGCGATCGACATCCTGATGCGCCGCCGCCAGAACAACCCCATCCTGACCGGCGAGGCTGGCGTGGGCAAGACCGCCGTGGTCGAGGGACTGGCGCTGCGCATTGCCAGCGACGACGTGCCCGAGGTGCTGCGTGGCGTGGAGATCCACACGCTGGACATGGGCCTGCTGCAGGCCGGCGCCAGCGTCAAGGGCGAGTTCGAGAACCGCCTGAAGAACGTGATCGATGAGGTGAAGAAGAGCCTGCATCCCATCATCCTGTTCATCGACGAGGCGCACACCATGATCGGCGCGGGCGGCTCGGCCGGCCAGAACGACGCCGCCAACCTGCTCAAGCCGGCGCTCGCGCGTGGCGAGCTGCGCACGATCGCGGCCACCACCTGGGGCGAGTACAAGAAGTACTTCGAGAAGGACGCCGCGCTCGCGCGCCGTTTCCAGGTGGTGAAGGTCGAGGAACCCGACGAGGAAACCGCCTGCGCCATGCTGCGCGGGATGGCGCCGCTCATGGAAAAGCACTTCAACGTGCGCATCTACGACGAGGCGATCCAGGAAGCGGTTCGCCTGTCGCACCGGTACATCAGCGGTCGCCAGCTGCCGGACAAGGCGATCAGCGTGCTCGATACCGCCTGCGCCAAGGTCGCGCTGGGCCAGAACGCAACCCCGGCGCTGCTGGAGAACAGCACCCGCAAGCTCGAACAGCTCGATGCGCAGATCACCGCGCTGGCGCGGGAGGAAAGCGCCGGGGCGGATCACGCCGTGAAGCTCGCCGCGCTGCGCTCGGAGCGCGCCCGGCTGGACGGCGAGCGACAGCAGCACCAGCAGCGCTGGGAAAGCGAGCAGGCCATCGTCGCGCGCATCCACGCGCTGCGCGCCGGCCTCGAAACGGGAGAGGGCGACCGCCAGGCGCTGGCCGCGATGCTGGAGGAACTGCGCGCACTGCAGGGCGAAATGCCGATGGTGCCGGTGCAGGTGGATGGCCACACGGTTGCCGGGATCGTCGCCAGCTGGACCGGCATCCCGCTCGGCCGGATGGTCAAGGACGAGATCAAGACGGTGATGAACCTGCAGGCGCTGCTGGACGAACGCATCCTCGGCCAGAAGCAGGCGACCGGCGTCGTCGCCCAGCGCGTGCGCACATCGCGCGCGAACATGGACGACCCGAACAAGCCGAAGGGCGTGTTCCTGTTCGTTGGCACCTCGGGCGTGGGCAAGACCGAAACGGCGCTCGCGCTGGCCGACCTGCTGTACGGCGGCAAGCGCAAGCTCATCACCATCAATATGAGCGAGTACCAGGAAGCGCACAGCGTCTCGGGCCTGAAGGGTTCGCCCCCGGGCTATGTGGGCTATGGCGAAGGCGGCGTGCTGACCGAGGCGGTGCGCCGCAACCCGTACAGCGTGGTGCTGCTGGACGAAGTGGAGAAGGCCCACGCCGACGTGCTCGAACTGTTCTTCCAGGTCTTCGACAAAGGCGTGATGGACGATGCCGAAGGACGCCAGATCGACTTTCGCAATACGATCATCATCCTCACCTCGAACGTTGCGTCGAGCCAGATCATGCAGGCCTGCCTGAACAAGCCGGTGGCGGAACAGCCGACGCCCGAGCAACTGGCCGAGCTGGTGCGCCCTTACCTGGTCAAGCAGTTCAAGCCGGCCTTCCTCGGCCGGCTTGCGGTGGTGCCGTTCTACCCGATCAACGACGACGTCCTGGCCAACATCATTCGTCTCAAGCTCGATCGCATCCAGCAGCGCGTGGCCGACAACCACCAGGCCGAGTTCAGGTATGACGACGCGCTGGTGGACGCCGTCCTGTCGCGCTGCACCGAGGTCGATTCCGGCGCGCGCAACGTGGACACCATCCTCAACGGCACGCTGCTGCCCGAGATCGCGGACACGGTGCTCGCAACGATGGCCGAAGGCGGCACGATCGCTCGCATCAAGGTCAGCGCGACCAAGACGGGAAAATTCAAGTACGCCATCGAAGCGGCGTAAGGAGGCATCATGCTCAACATCGAACAGCTGCTCGCGCCCATCAGCGAGGCGCAGCCCTGCGGCGAGAACCTGGCGTTCTCGCCGGAGCTGGACGCGATTGCCAATGCGCGCCGCGCGGACGATCCAACCCTGGAGCAGGGCGCGTGGGTCACCACGCTCAAGGAAGCGGACTGGAAGTTCGTCGCAAAGCGCTGCGCGGAACTGATCGAAAAGCGCAGCAAGGACCTGCAGCTGGCCGTGTGGCTGGCCGAGGCCAGCGCGAAGACGAGCGGCCTGCGCGGCCTGGCCGACAGCCTGTTGCTGATCGGCGCGCTGTGCGAACGCTACTGGGATGACGTGTATCCCTTGCCGGACGAGGGCGGGTTCGACCAGCGCATCGGCAACCTCCACTGGATCGCCACCCGCGCGCCGCAAATGATCCTCGAGATCCCCATCACCGAAGGTCCGGCAGGTCATTCGATGAAGGACTTCGAGCTCGCCCGGTCGCACGCCGGCGAGCAGGGCGAGGAGCTGGAGGCGGCGCGGCGGCGCAGTTCGCGCGCCTTCTACCAGCAGCTCATGCTCGACTGCGACCACTGCGCGGCCGCGCTGGCGGACCTGGAACGCGTGGTCGATGACCGTGTCGGACAGGAGGGGCCAAGCCTGTCGTCAGCCAAGGCGGCCCTGCAAAGCCTGATCCATTTCGTGACGCCGGCCGCGCGCGAGGCCGGGGCGTTGCCGGAAGCCGCGCCCGATGCGCCGGTGGAAGCGGCAGACGGGCCGGCGCCGCGGGCGATTTCGTCGGGGCCGATCCAGAACCGCGCGCAGGCGCTGGCGCAGCTGCGCATCGTGGCCGAGTACTTCCGCCGCACCGAACCGCACAGCCCGGTGGCCTACCTGGCCGAGAAGGCCGCCAACTGGGGTGAGCAGCCGCTGCACCTGTGGCTGCGCGCCGTCATCAAGGACGACGCGGCGCTGGCACGGCTGGATGAACTGCTGGGAGTCGAGCGGTAAGCGATGCAATAGCTTCCCCATCCGCCCGCCAAACTATGCTCCGTCATCCCGGCGTAGGCCGGGATCCATGCTGAGCTTGAGTTAGCCGTCGGCCCCCATCTGACGGGCGGCAGAGCATGGCGGGGCCGCCGAGGATTCGCGGGACGACGGCAGCTTAGTCGTCCTTCGCGGTGGCAGCAGCCTTGCCCATCCCCGGCGACACCAGCTCGGTGGCCTTGGCCACCTGTTCTTCGACCGCACGCACCGCGTCGCGCGTGGACTGCGTTACCTTTTCGTAGCCAGCGAATGCATTGTCGATGGCGGCCTTGATGATCTCCACCGCGTTCTCGGACCCCGGCTTCACGTTTTGCGTCACATCGTGGATCAGCGCCGTGAGCGTGTTCTTCGCTTCGTGCACGTGCGTATCGGCGGCATCGCGGAATTCGCGCAGGATGTCATCGACCACCTGTTTGAGCTCCGCGCCGTAAGTCGCCGCGCCCGCCATCCCCGGCTGCACGCCGGAGGAAACCGCTGCCAGCGCCTGCTGCGGATCTTTCGCCTGGCTGAGTTCCTTGCCGACCGCCAGCGCGCCCTGCGCCGAATCCTTGGCCGCCTGCAGGTTCAGTGCCACCACCTGCTGCACCCCTTGTACCGCCTTGTTGGCGAGCGCGTTGAAGGTCTGGGTCTGCAGTTCGAACAGGGTCTTGGTGGCGGATGCAAATTGTTCCGGATTCGTAAACATGGTTTCTCCCTCGGTAGAAATGCGGTGCAGCTCGATTATTTCTGGCTAATTCTTTTCGTGCAATGGCTGTCCTGATAGGGGCCAAACGCCTTTTCCCAGCCCGGCCCCAGCGGCGTCTGCGAGCAGGCGAGCTGGCCATCCACCTTGCTGCGCCATTGGAACCAGGGCGCCGGGCCGGCCACGGCGGCGGCAACATGCAAGGCGAGGAGGAGGGCGGCGATGGTCTTCATATGCAGGCTCAGCATAAACCGATGGTACGGCAAGTCAAGGGCTTGACCTTACCATCATGGGAAGGTGTATCCTGAATTATCGAGATGAGAACGGAGGGCGGCGATGTCGTGCACCGCGAGTGAAACCAGGAACCTGAACATTGGCGAAGCGGCCAAGGCATCGGGCGTGACGGCCAAGATGATCCGGCACTACGAGTCCATTGGCCTGATCGGCGAGGCGCGCCGGACCGACGCCGGCTACCGCCTCTACAACCAGCAGGATGTGCAGGTGCTGCAGTTTATCCACCGTGCCCGCGCGCTCGGCTTTTCGCTGGAGCAGATCGGCGACCTGCTCGCGCTGTGGCAGGACAAGCATCGCGCCAGCGCCGACGTGCGCGCACTGGCGCACCGGCATATCGAGGAACTGAACCAGAAGATCGCCGAGCTGGAGTCGATGCGCCGCACGCTGGAACGGCTGGCCTCGTCCTGCCACGGCGACGGCCGCTCTGAATGCCCGATCCTGGATGACCTGGCGGGGTAGGCGGACCGCCAAACGCAAAACGCCGCAATCCTTTTGCAAAGATTGCGGCGTTTTGCGCCGGCTGCTGCCAGTAGATTTGGTGCCCACGGAGGGACTCGAACCCCCACACCTCGCGGCACATGGACCTGAACCATGCGCGTCTACCAATTCCGCCACGTGGGCACTGCTTGTACTGCTAACGCTGCTCTTACTTCCGCGTGGGCAGAATCTGCCCAGCCTACAACTGCTGCTTGTGGTGCCCACGGAGGGACTCGAACCCCCACACCTCGCGGCACATGGACCTGAACCATGCGCGTCTACCAATTCCGCCACGTGGGCACTGCAATGCTACATACGACAATCAATTCCGGTAGAGTTTGGTGCCCACGGAGGGACTCGAACCCCCACACCTCGCGGCACATGGACCTGAACCATGCGCGTCTACCAATTCCGCCACGTGGGCACTGCTTCAACTACGCGGCATCGCTGCCGAGGCCGAGATTATAGCGGAACCATTGCAAAAGTCAAAGACCCCCGCGAGAAATTCCCGAGCACTGTTCGTTAGGCGAATCCAGTGGTACTCCGTTACACTATGCGTGTCTACGTGTCAATGTGATCTGACGCGCCAGCCGGACTGGCGCAACTTTACGGAAAAAACAAAACGATTTGAAGCAACCTACTCATACCATTCCCAGCCGCGAGGAGATCCTCGCCGTCTTCCGCGAAACCGGCGAGGCCCTGGACTTCAATGCCCTGGCGCGGCTCCTCAAGGTCAAACCAGCTGCGCAGGAAGTGCTCACGCGCCGCCTGAATGCGATGGAGCGCGATGGCCAGCTGCGCACGGATGTCAGCGGCCATTACGCGCTGGCCGACCACTCCGGCTTTGTGGCCGGGCGCATCAGCGCGCACCGCGACGGCTACGGTTTCGTGATCCCGGACGACGGCAGCGAAGATCTGTTCCTCAACGATAAGGAAATGCAGAAGGTGCTCAACGGCGACCGCGTGCTGGCACGCGTCACCGGCACCGACCGCCGTGGCCGCCCCGAGGGCACCATCGTCGAGGTGGTCGAGCGCGGCAACACCCACATCATCGGCCGTCTGCTGAACGAAGGCGGCGTGTGGGTCGTCTCGCCCGAGGACAAGCGCATCAGCCGCGACGTGCTGATCGTCGGTTCGCCCGGCAAGGCCAAGGAAGGCCAGGTGGTCAGTGTGGAGCTGATCGAGCAGCCTTCGCGCTTCCAGCAACCGACCGGCAAGATCGCCGAGGTGCTGGGCGAGCTGGACGACCCCGGCATGGAAATCGAGATCGCGGTGCGCAAGTTCGGCGTGCCGCACATCTTCTCCAGTGGCGCCACCAGGCAGGCCGCCAGGCTGCCGTCGGAAGTGCGCGAGGCCGACATGGGCGACCGCGTCGACCTGCGCGACGTGCCGCTCGTGACCATCGACGGCGAAGACGCGCGCGACTTTGACGACGCCGTGTACTGCGAGCCGGTCAAGATCGGCCGTGCGAAAGGCTACCGCCTGCTGGTCGCGATTGCCGACGTGAGCCACTACGTCAAGCCCAACGACGCGCTGGACAAGGACGCGCTCGAACGCAGCACTTCGGTGTACTTCCCGCGCCGCGTGATCCCGATGCTGCCCGAGAAGCTGTCCAACGGCCTGTGTTCGCTCAACCCGAACGTGGACCGGCTTACGCTGGTGTGCGACATGGTGGTCACCGCCAAGGGCGAGGTCGAGGCCTACCAGTTCTATCCGGCGGTGATGCACTCGGCCGCGCGCCTGACCTACAACGAGGTGGCCGAGATCCTGGCCGAGCCGAAAGGGCAGCAGGCACGGCGCCGCGAATCGATCGTGCCGCACCTGCTCAACCTGAACGACGTGTTCCACGCGCTGCTCAAGGCACGCCAGGAGCGCGGCGCGATCGACTTCGAGACCACCGAGACCTACATCGTCTGCAATGCGCTGGGCAAGATCGAGAAGATCATTCCGCGCACCCGCAACGACGCGCACCGGCTGATCGAGGAGTGCATGCTGGCCGCGAACGTGTGCGCGGCGGACCTGCTGATCCGCCACAAGCACCCCGGCACCTTCCGCATCCACGCCACGCCGACCGAGGAAAAGCTGAATCAGCTGCGTACCTTCCTCAAGCAGGCCGGCCTGAACCTGAATGGCGGCAGCAGCCCGTCCGCCGCCGATTACGCCGCGCTGATGCAGCAGATCAAAGACCGGCCGGATGCGCAGCTGCTGCAGACCATGCTGCTGCGTTCAATGCAGCAGGCCGTGTACAGCCCGGACAACATCGGCCACTTCGGCCTGGCGTACGAGGCGTATGCGCATTTCACCAGCCCGATCCGTCGCTATCCCGACCTGCTGACCCACCGCGCCATCAAGGCCATCCTGCAGGGCAAGCGCTACGAGCCGACCGACATTGACCTGTCCAGGCTGAATACCACGATCAGCAACTCGGCGCGCAAGCAGATCGCCAAGGACCGGGCCCAGGGCAAGCAGAAGGAAGAAAAGGACCTGACGGTCTGGGACGCGCTCGGCGTACATTGCTCGGCCAACGAGCGCCGCGCCGACGAAGCCTCGCGCGATGTCGAGGCCTGGCTCAAGTGCTACTACATGAAGGACAAGCTGGGCGAGCAGTTCACCGGCGTGGTTTCGGGCGTGACGCCGTTCGGCATCTTCGTGCAGCTCGACGAGCTGTACGTCGAGGGCCTGGTGCACGTGACGGAGCTGGGCAGCGACTACTTCCAGTACGACGAAGTGCGCCACGAGCTGCGTGGCGAGCGCACCGGCAAGCGCTTTGGCCTGACCGACCGCGTGACCGTGCAGATCGCGCGCGTGGACCTGGAGTCGCGCAAGATCGACCTGGTGCTCGGGGAGTCGGGGCAAATCGGCACGTATGAGCAGGCCGCGTCGCCCGAGCGCAAGCGCGGGCGCAAGCCGGCATCGAGCGAGCAGCCGCAGCGCATTGCGGTCCAGGCCGACGACGAAGAAGCGCCGGCGTTCTTCAAACCGCCACGCGCGGGCAAGGCAAGCAGCGCTGCGGCCCGGAACGGCGCCCGGAAAACAGCACCAAAAAAGGCGGCCCCCAAAATGGCGACCGCCAAAAAGCCAGCATCCAAAACGAGCAGGAAGAAGAAGTAATACATGAAAAACAAAATGATTTTCGGGTTCCACGCGGTGACTTCGCGCCTGAGGCACGAGGCGTCGTCGGTGGAAGAGATCTTCGTTGACGCCGCACGCAACGACCGTCGCATGCAGGACCTGGTGGCGCATGCCAAGTCGGCCGGCGTGCGCGTCATGCCGGTCGAGGCCGCGCGCCTGGACAAGATCGTGGGAACCCACCGCCACCAGGGCGTGATCGCGTTCGCGGCGCAGCTGTCGCTGGCGCGTAACCTGGACGAACTGCTCGATGCGGTGGAAGGCCCGCCGCTGTTGCTGATCCTGGATGGCATCACCGACCCGCACAACCTGGGCGCCTGCCTGCGCGTGGCCGACGGCGCCGGCGCGCATGCGGTGATCGTGCCGAAGGACCGCGCGGTCGGCCTGAACGCCACCGCCGCCAAGGTCGCCAGCGGCGCGGCGGAAAGCGTCCCGTACATCACCGTGACCAACCTGGCGCGCACCATGCGCGAACTGAAGGAGCGCGGCGTGTGGCTGATCGGCACGTCCGACGACTCCGACAAGGGCTTGTATGAGGCGGACTTCACCGGCCCGACGGCGCTGGTGATGGGTTCGGAAGGCGAGGGCATGCGTCGCCTGACGCGCGAGACCTGCGATCTGCTGGTCAGCATTCCGATGCTCGGTTCGGTGGAGAGCCTGAACGTGTCGGTCGCATCCGGCGTGTGTCTGTACGAGGCCCGGCGCCAGCGGATCGTGAAAGGCTGACCCGGCCGTCGCATCCACCCGTCGTCCCGGCGAACGCCGGGACCCATGCTGAGCATGCTCCGCCCGCGGCTCTGGTAGCTGCGCGGCATCGCTGAACGTCTATGGGGCCCGGCTTTCGCCGGGACGACAGTTGGCCCAAAAAGCTTCCTACCGGAATATCACTGAGAGGCCATTCGCCCACTCAGCCAGAATTGACCCCCCGTAAGCAAGCGTGGTCCGAATCGGCTACCATGGCCTTGTCTTGCATTCGTAACTACACCTTTATGTTCTCCAAGCTGCGCGAAGACATCAACAGCATCATCGAGCGCGACCCGGCTGCCCGCAACGGTTGGGAGGTGCTTACCTGCTACCCGGGCCTGCACGCCATCGTCATGCACGGATGGGCGCACGCCTGTTGGACGCACGGCTTCAAATGGCTCGGGCGCTTCATCTCTTACCTGGCCCGCATCATCACCGGCATCGAGATCCACCCGGGCGCGGTCATCGGCCGCCGCGTCTTCATCGACCACGGCTTTGGCGTGGTCATCGGCGAAACCGCCGTGGTCGGCGACGACTGCACCATCTACCAGGGCGTCACCCTGGGCGGCACCACGCTCACGGCCGGCGCCAAGCGTCACCCTACGCTCGAACGCGGCGTCATCGTCGGCGCCGGTGCCCAGGTGCTGGGCGCGTTCACGGTTGGCGAGTACGCCAAGGTCGGCTCCAACGCGGTCGTGATCAAGCCGGTGCCGCCGGGCGCCACCGCGGTCGGCAACCCGGCCCACATCGTGCGCAAGGAAGAGCAGTCGCGCAGCGCAAAAATGTTCGCCGCGTATGGCGTGACCAATGGCGACGACCCCATGTCCAAGGCGCTGCGCGGCCTGATCGACCACGTCGCACGCCAGGACGAGCAGATGGAGCGCCTGTGCGCCACCATCAAGGCCGCGGGCATCGCCTGTCCCCACCTCGGCGAGAGTGATAAACTCGACCAGGCACAACTGAATCGCCTGGTTGAATAAGGAAACGCATGACCTCAGAAAACGCGGGAGCCTTCGATCCCGCCGCCCATCTCGACCCTGTCGAGCTCCGCGTGCTTGCAGTGCTGGCCGAAAAAGAAGCGCTCACCCCTGACAATTACCCGATGTCGCTCAACGCGGTCGTCAACGGTTGCAACCAGCTGTCCAGCCGCGACCCGGTAATGCAGCTGACCGACGACGAAGTGCAGGACACCCTGCAGCGCCTGATGGAGCGCAAGCTGGTCAACTGCATCACGCAAGCCGGCGCGCGCGTGGCCAAGTACGAGCACCGCATGCGCATCAAGTGGTCGCTGGAACAGGACAAGCTGGCCGTGCTCACCGTGCTGATGCTGCGCGGTCCGCAAACGGCGGGCGAGGTGCGCACCCGCACCGGCCGCTTGCACGAGTTTAAATCCGTGGCCGAGGTCGAGGGCGCGCTGCAGTTCCTGATCGATAAATATCCGCCGCTGGTGGCAAAGCTCGAACGTGCGCCCGGCACCAAGGAGCACCGCTACGGCCAGCTGCTGGCCGGCGAGATCGAACTGGCGCATGAGGATGCGCGCACCGGCTCCACCGCGCCCGCAGGCGGCGGCCGCGTCGCCCAGCTCGAACAGGAAGTGGCGACGCTGCGCGCCGAGGTCGAGGCGCTGAAGGCCCAGTTCGAAAGCTTTCGCAAGCAGTTCGAGTAGGGCACAGATTTACTGCGCAAACTCCAGCAGCACCATCGCCTCGTCCGGCCAGCTGCGGTCCGCCAGCGGAACCTTGTAGTCGGCGCCGTTCAGCCTGAGCCTGGCGCGGCGGTCCCCGTAGGCCAGCACGGCACCGGTCACCGGCCGCTCGGTCGGATACGAAAACTCGACATCGCCCTTGGTGGTCATGCACCAGTCAGTGGTTCCCAGGAACACATTGGCCAGCAGGGCGATCCAGCCGGGAATCTCTTCCTTGACGATGGCCACCGCAACCTTGCATTCGAGCCGCAGGTCGCCGAGGCGCCGCATGTTCTCCGGCAGCCCCGGTGTACGCACCTCCGGCGCCACCTGGTACTGGCCGGCCCGCCGGTTGAAGATCAGGTCCGCGCTTGCATCGAACGCGGCCCGGCTGCGCGGCACCACAAAGCTCCCTTCGGTGGTGACCGGCACCGGGATGTTCAGGTCGTCGCTTGCGATGCGCAGCGTGATGTCCCGCTCGGTGACGTACTTGTCGTCCTTGGTCCCGATGCGAAACCGCAGTTGCTGCACCGCCGGGGCCAGGGCGTGTTCGCTGTCGAAAGCGTCCAGTCCCGCCCAGACGGCGCGGTAGGACTTCATCTGCGGATTGCGCAGGCCATCCACCTCGACGGTGGCCATGTCCTCATCCTTGTCGCGCTTGTCCTTGGCCGCGACGCCGGCGCACAAGGACAAGCCAAGCAGGGCAGCAGCGAAGAGCCGCATATCAGCCCTCGTCGCGCCAGCGGCGCAGGCGGATCGCGCCGAAGATCATCGCCGCGCCTGCCGCGACACCGATCCATGCGTCGGCACCGGCCAGCGTTCCCCACGACTGCGCGACTACCGCGCCCAGGTCAAGACCCTTGTGGGTGGCGTTCAACATCAGCGACGGGTCGATGCCCTTGTAGCTGAACCAGATGCCCGGAACGATTCCGGTCAGCGCGCGCGCCACCACATCCTGCATGAACGCCATCAGCCCGGACATATCGCTGCCGGTGGTCTGGCTCAGCGTCAGGCTCACCCACTTGGCGATCACCAGCGCGACCAGCGGCGTGCCGACCGCCCACAGGAATACCTTGGAGCGCGCCCAGCCCGACACCAGCATCAGCCAGCCGATGGTGGGAGCCGCCCACAGCACATACACCGGAAGCAGGCTGACCAGTGCCAGCGGGGCAAGGTAGAGCTGCGGGCTGGCCAGCACGTCGCCGAACAGGTTCACGCCGTTCACGGCCAGCGCCGCGCAGGTCAGCACCACCATGAGCAAGGACACGGCGACCGCAAACGCCATCGTGATGACCGGCGTGACGATGGCCGCGGTCAGCACCTTGGACAGCACGGTCATCTCGTCGGAGGTCGGCAGCGACTTCCAGAACAGGATGCTGCGGTCGCGGCGCTCGTCGTACAGCGCGCCCAGGCAATAGAAGAATACGACGATGGCCAGCATCATGAACAGCGGGGCCGAGACGGCCAGGTAGCCGCTGGTGATGACGTTGATGACGTCGCTGCGCAGGTCAACCGGCAGCGCGCGGAACACCGTGGCCTGGTGGACCGGGTGGCCGTTGATCGTCATGTGCACGCCATGCTTGGCGAGCCCGAAGATCATGCTGCTGCCCATCGTGGCGAGCAAAATGCCCGCCACCACCAGCGGCGCCCAGAACATCGATCCCTTGTGCTCCCAGAATTCGCGGCGGAGCAGCCATTTCAGCGTATTCATGCGTAGGTTCCTTTCATCGTTGCCACGAACAGGTCGGCCAGGCTCGGGTTGCGCGTTTCGCCAAGCGTGGCGAGCTGGGTGCGCGAGACCCCATCGAACAACATGACCGGCTTGCCGAACACGGTGCGCGTGTCGATCGGGGCGAGGGCGTTTGCCGCGGTGACCTTGTCGGCCGCGACCATCACCTCGGTGTAACGCTCGCCAATCTCGTCCATCGAGGCCGACAGCACGATCTTGCCTTCGCGGATGAACATCAGGTCGGTAAGGATGTGCTCGATCTCCTCGACCTGGTGGGTGGTGATGACGATGGTCTTGTTCTCGTCGAAGTAATCCTCGAGCAGGTTCTGGTAGAACTGCTTGCGGTAGATGATGTCCAGGCCCAGCGTGGGCTCGTCCAGCACCAGCAGCTTGGCGTCGATCGCCATCACCAGCGCCAGGTGCAGCTGCACGATCATCCCCTTGGACATCTGCTTGACCTTCATCGAGGGGGTGAGCTTGGTGTTGGCGACATAGCGCTCGGCCTTGGCGCGGTCAAAGCGCGGGTGCACGCCAGCGACGAAATCGATCGCCTCGGAGACGCGCAGCCAGCGCGGCAAAATCGCCACGTCGGCGATAAAGCACACGTCCTGCATCAGCTGGTCGCGCTGGGTGCGCGGGTCCAGGCCGAGCACCGACAGCTCGCCCTCGAACGGGATCAGGCCCAGCGCGGCCTTGAGCGTGGTCGTCTTGCCCGAGCCGTTGGGACCGATCAGGCCCACGATGCGCCCGGCGGGAATATCGAAGCTGATGCCGTCGACGGCAACGCGCTTGCCGTAGCGCTTGGTCAGGCCTTTGGCGGAGAGGGCGCTCATGCCGCACCTCCGGCCTGGGTTTGCGCCAGCAGTGCGGCCGGGTCAATGCCCAGGCGGCGGATGCGTTCGAGCATGGCCGGCCATTCCTCGCGCATGAAGCGCTCGCGCTCGCTGGCCAGCAGTTTTTCGCTTGCACCTTCGGTAACGTACATGCCGATTCCCCTTCTTTTTTCCACGAGTTGTTCGTCGACGAGTTCTTGGTAAGCCTTGGATACGGTGATTGGGTTGAGCTGGTACTCGGCCGCGACCTGGCGCACCGAGGGCAGGGCATCGCCCGCCTTGAGTACGCCGTCGAGCATCATGCCGATCACGCGATCCTTGAGCTGGCGGTAAATGGGTGTGTTGTCGTTCCAGCCGACTGACATGGGCGGCCTCCTTGGTTGGTGAAACTTCGCGATGGACCACTTCTGGTGAAGTATTGAAGTGGTGTTGTAGTGAAGTATAACAGTGCGCACACCGATGTCAACATATAAATGAACAGATGTCGCTCAACATGGCACGGTGTTGAGCACGCTACGATTGCCCCCTCGTTTTTGCTCAACACGGATGGAGGCGAAATGCTTCGCGCAAGGTACGGGTTGTCCTTGGTAGCGCTCGTGGCAGCGGCGTTTGCGGGATGTGGTGGCGGGTCTGGTGGTACGGCGCCGCCGCCGCCACGGACGACGTTCTCGGTGGGCGGCACGGTCAGCGGCATGCGGACGGGCGACGCCGTGGTGCTCCAAAACGGCGCTGACACGATCAGCGTCCCCGCGAACGGCCGCTTTACGTTCCCGACCGTTCTCAACAACGGCGCGTCCTACGACGTCAGAGTACAGACACCGCCCGGGTATTCCTGCAGGGTCGCGAACAATGCGGGCACCATCGACGGCGCGGATGTGACCAAGGTTGGCGTTGACTGCTTCCCCTTCGTCCTGGCCGGCAAGCCAGCCATGATCCAGCAAGCAGGCGGGGGAGCGGTCGATGGGGCTGGTAACGCCTACGTGCTCGATATCGAAAATCACGTTGTGTTGAAGCTCGACGCAAGCGGGAAGGCGACGGTGCTCGCCGGTTCCCCTGGTTTGGCCGGCTACCGTGATGGAAAAGGAGGGGAAGCGCGCTTCCACTTCAGCGGGAGATCGATGCTTGCGCTGGATAGTTCGGGAAACCTGGGCATCGCTGACAGCTGCAATGCGGTGATTCGCAAAATGACGCCGGATGGGGTTGTGACAACGCTGTCCGGGGTGCCCACCAACCTGTGTAAAAACTACCAAAAAATTGGCGAGATGCCGCAAGTCGCGGACGGTGACGCAAAGACGGCGCGCTTCGGACAAATCTTTGCGCTGGCAAGCGACCGCGCAGGTGGATTTTACGTTGCCGACTTTGACTGGATCGTGGGCGTTCGACATGTCATGCCGAACGGACGGGTGGTCTCGGTGCGCTGGCCAATCACCGATTCGCAGACCGACACCCAATACCTCACCAGTCTGGTCGTCGACAGCAAGGGTGCCATCTGGTTTGGGGACGACAAGCGCAGGGTATGGAAATTCGTCCCTGGAGGGAAGCCGACCTACATCGCAGGAAAGTGGCACAACTCGTTGCCCGGCGTCGATCTCGCGGACGGCCAGGGAAGCGACGCCGATTTCAATGCGATCGACGCAATGACGGTGGATGCAGCGGATAACATCTACGTGGGCGATAGCGGGAGCGTGCGCAAGGTAACCCCTGCAGGGTACGTGTCGACGGTCGCAGGCTCGTACCTTCATATGGGCAGCGTGGACGGCGTCGGGAAGAGCGCGCAACTCGGCAGCGTCAAAGGGATCTCGACAGACGGGAACGGCACCTTCATGTTTACCGAATGGGGATCTACTACGCTGCGCAAAATGAGCGCTGACGGCAGCGTGTCGACCATCGAGGCGACTCTCTCGCGAGGCTACGTCGACGGGGTGGGGGACCGGGCACGTTTGAACTCGTCGGCGCAGCCAGCGGTGGACAGCGCAGGCAACGTTTACTTGACCGATCCCGTCCAGAATGTGGTCCGAAAAATGACCCCGGATGGAACGGTAAGCCTGTTTGCCGGCATGCCGGGTGTCAGGGGCGCCTTGGATGGCCCCTTGGCGAGTGCGACCTTCGATCGCCCTTCCGCGATTGCTGCCGGTCCGGGCGACGTCCTGTATCTGCTCGACGGCTTCAGCAGCCGGAGGCTAAGACGCATTGTCAATGGCGTCGTTTCGACGGTGGTCCCCCAAATAGGCTATGCATACATGTTCGACCTTGCGATAGACAGGGACGGCAACGTGGCAGTGTCGGGTGAGGCGGTATGGGGCATTACCCCGAGTGGAGAAGTCTCCCTGCTGGCTGACTATAGTATGCTCGCGAAATTGCTGGGGCCAGATGAAGCGCGGATGTTCACTCCGCAGGGGATCGCGTACGACGCAGCCGGCAACCTGTATATCTCCGACACGGGCACGGCGGCAATCTACAAGCTCAGCAAGGCGGGAGAAGCTAGCATCTTCGCCGGCACGCCAACAGTCGAGGGCGACGAGGACGGGCCGGTGGGCAAAGCCACCTTCGGTTATTACGGTGTTGACCAAATGACGATTGATGACAAGGGCAACCTTTACCTTAGTGGGCAAGGCAAACTTCGCAAGATCAGCCCTTCTGGTGTCGCGTCGACCCTCGACCTGGCATGGGGCAACCCTAACATCCATGGTCTCGTGTGGCGCAATGGGAAGCTGTACGGAATGACCAGATACGCTGCCCTGCAAATCTTCACGCCCTGAGGCGCCGACTTCAGCCCGTCAGGTCCTCGATACCATGACGGGCAATTTCGCCGTCCACCGAGAGCTCGATCCACCCGCCACGCGGCGATTCGGTATCGAGCTCCCAATCCGGCAGCACGTAGCGACGTTTGTCGCCCACCAGATGCAGGTTCGGGCGATGCGTGTGGCCGTGAATGATCACGTCGGCCGCAGTCTGCTCGAACAGGGCATCGACCGCTTCCGGCGTCACGTCCATGATCTCGTACGACTTGGTCGCGTGCGCCTCGCGGCTGCCTTCGCGCAGGCCGGCGATGATCTGCTTGCGCTGCGCCAGCGGCAGGGCCAGGAACTGCTGCTGCCAAGCGCTCTCGCGCACCTGCGCGCGAAACGCCATGTACTTGGTGTCGGCGGTGCACTGGGCGTCGCCGTGCACGAGCGCGATGCGCGTGCCGCCAACGGTGATGACGTGCGGCTCGGCCAGGATGGTCACGCCGGCGGCCTGCGCGAACTGCGCGCCGACGAGGAAATCGCGGTTGCCCGCAATCCAGAAGATTTCGACGCCACGGTCGGAAAGGGAGCGCAAGGCGTGCACCACGCGCTGGTGGAAGGGCGTGTCGAGGTCGTCGTCCCCCGCCCAGTATTCGAAGATGTCGCCCAGCAGGTAGAGCTGCCGGGCATGCACGGCGCGCTCGGCCAAAAAGCGGAAGAACGCTTCGGCCGTGCGCGGGTGCGATTCCTGCAGGTGCAGGTCGGAGATGAAAAGCGCGAGCGCCTGGCGTGCGCTCATACAGGCAATGCTCGCAACGGCGCGCGCTCCATCATCAGAGGACTTCGACCTTCTCGATGATCACGGCGTCCACCGGCACGTCCGAGTGCATGCCGCTGCGGCCGGTCTTGACGGTGTTGATTTGGTCCACCACGTCCTGGCCCTCGGTCACTTTGCCGAACACGGCGTAGCCCCAGCCGTCCTGGCCCGGGTAGTCGAGGAAGCTGTTGTTCTTGGTATTGATGAAGAACTGGGCCGATGCCGAATGCGGAGCCGAGGTACGGGCCATGGCGATCGTGTACTTGTCGTTCTTCAGGCCGTTCTTGGCTTCGTTCTCGACGGTCTGGTCGGCCGGCTTCTGGCGCATGGTCGGCTCGAAGCCGCCACCCTGGATCATGAAGTCCTTGATCACGCGGTGGAAGATGGTGTTGGTGAAGTGGCCGCTGTTCACGTAGTGGAGGAAGTTGGCGACCGTTTTCGGCGCCTTGGCTTCGTCCAGTTCGACGGTGATGTTGCCCTTGTTGGTGGTCATGCGTACGGTGGCCATGGATCGTCCTTTTTAGTTAATTGCAATTGCGAATTCGTTATTTTACCGCCTCGGACGACTTGATGACGCTCGCCGACTTGATGACCACCGGCGTCACCGGCACATTCTGCAGCCCGTGGATGTCGTCCACCACCACCTTGGCGATTTTGTCCACCACGTCCTGGCCCTTGACCACCTTGCCGAACACCGTGTAGCCGCCGTTACCCTTCGGCCCCGGATAGTCGAGCCCGCTGTTGTCGCCCACGTTGATGAAGAACTGCGAGGTGGCCGAATCCGGATGGTCCTCGCGCGCCATCGAGATCGTGTACGGCTGGTTGGACAGCCCGTTCTTCGATTCGTTGGGAATCGGCTTGTTGGTCGGCTTTTGCACCAGCTTGTCGGTCAGGCCGCCGCCCTGGATCATGAAGCCGTCGATCACGCGGTGGAACACGGTGCCCTTGTAAAATCCCGATTTGACGTAGCGAAGGAAGTTGTCCACCGTCTTGGGCGCCGCTTCGTGGTTCAGGTCGATTGCGATCTCGCCCATCGTGGTCTTGAGGGAAACTTCCGGCTCGGCCAGCGCGGCGCCGGCAACGGCCATGGCGGCCAGCGCCAAGGCGGCGCGGGCGAACAGGGAAGGGGCGTGGCGTTTCAGTTCTGGCATATTGGCTCTCGTGTCGTGGATGTGGCGCAAAGTGCTGTCAAGTCTTTTCCCGAAAAATAAACCTGAGCCAACTGCGGCCAGTCAGGTTTTTAAGAATGCTATACTCTGCGAACAACGTCCCATTCTATCAAAACAAGAACAAGGCAGAGGGACCTGACGATCTCGACGCAAGCTCAATCGTAGCCGGTGCGCGCCTTCGCGGCGGACGTGCCCGGGTGCCGTTCCGTCCATTGCGTCGCGTTCGTTAACAACCTCAAGACTTCATGAGCCAACTAAAAATCTACAACACGCTCGCGCGTGACAAGCAGGTCTTTGTCCCGATGGTTCCCGGCAAGGTCGGGATGTATGTATGCGGCATCACCGTGTACGATCTGTGCCACATCGGTCACGCGCGCATGATGGTGGTGTTCGATTATGTGTATCGCTGGCTCCGTGCCTCGGGCTACGAAGTCAAGTTCGTGCGCAATATCACCGACATCGACGACAAGATCATCAAGCGCGCTGTGGAAAATGGCGAAACGCTGTCGTCGCTGACCACCCGCATGATCAAGCAGATGGACCAGGACCTGGGCGCGCTGGGCGTGCTGCCGCCCACGGTGGCGCCGCGTGCGACCGAATACGTGCCGCAGATGCTCTCGATCATCGGCAAGCTGGAAGAAAACGGGCTGGCCTACAAGGGCGAGGACGGCGACGTCAACTACGCGGTGCGCGGCTTCCCCGGTTACGGCAAGCTGTCGGGCAAGTCGCTCGACGACCTGCGTGCCGGCGAGCGTGTGGACGTGAACACCGGCAAGCGCGACCCGCTCGACTTCGTGCTATGGAAATCGGCCAAGGAGTCCGAGCCGGCTGAAGCAAAATGGGACTCGAAATGGGGCATGGGCCGCCCGGGCTGGCATATCGAGTGCTCGGCGATGTCCTGCGCGCTGCTCGGCGAACAGTTCGACATCCACGGCGGCGGCATGGACCTGCAGTTCCCGCACCACGAGAACGAGATCGCGCAGTCCGAAGGCGCGTTCGGGCACCAGATGGTGAACTACTGGATCCACAACGGGTTCGTGCGGGTGGACAACGAGAAGATGTCCAAGTCGCTGAACAACTTCTTCACGATCCGCGACGTGCTCAAGGAGTATGACGGCGAGGTGATCCGCTTCTTCGTCGTGCGCGCACACTACCGCAGCCCGATCAACTATGCCGACAGCAACCTGGAAGACGCCAAGAACGCGCTGACCCGCCTGTACACGGCGCTGGCCGATATCGACCTTGGCCCGGATGCGCCGCAGGTGGACTGGAGCGAAGAACACGCGGTGCGCTTCCGCGAGGCGATGGACGACGACTTCAACACGCCGCTGGCGATTGCCGAGCTGTTCGAGCTGGCCACAAAGGTCAACAAGACAAAGTCGGCGGTTGATGCGCGCCAGCTCAAGGCGCTGGGCAATGTGCTCGGCCTGCTCGAGCGCGAACCGCAGCAATTCTTGCGCGCGCCGGTGGGCGACGCGGGCGCTCTGGACGAGGCCAGGATCGCCGAAGCCATCGAGGCCCGCAAGGCAGCCAAGAAGGCGCGCAACTTCGCCGAGGCCGACCGCATCCGCGCCGAACTGACCGCTGCCGGTATCGTGCTCGAAGACAAACCCGACGGCACGACGAACTGGCGTCGCGCATAATGGCACTGAACAAGGACAATGCGGGCGCCGCCCCGCAGCTGGACGTTCCCGCCTACTGGGTCCAGGCCAAGGCCGAGCTCATGAAGCGCGACCGCATCATGAACAAGCTGATCCCGCAGTTTGGCGACATGTACCTGCGCGGCCAGCCCGATCCGTTCACCACGTTGGCGCGTTCGGTGGTCGGCCAGCAGGTGACGACCAAGGCGGCGGACGCGGCGTGGACCAAGCTGCAAGCCACTTGTCCCAAGTTCACACCGGCCCAGGTGATCAAGCTGGGCGCCGTGCAGATCGCCGGCTGCGGCCTATCCAAGCGCAAGACCGAATACATCCTCGACCTGGCCGACAGTTTCAAGGCCAAACGCGTGCACAGCGACCTCTGGTCCGAGATGGACGACGAGGCCGTGATCGCCGAACTCGTGCAGATCCGCGGTATTACCCGCTGGACAGCCGAGATGTTTTTGATATTTAATCTGCTCCGGCCGAATGTGTTGCCGCTTGACGACCCCGGCCTGATCCAGGGCATCAGCCAGAACTACTTCTCGGGCGAGCCGGTCTCGCGCAGCGATGCGCGCGAAGTGTCGGCCAACTGGGAGCCGTGGCGTACTGTTGCCACATGGTATTTGTGGCGTAGCCTGGACCCGGTTCCGGTAGAATAGCGCCTGACACCGCCGCGAGGGGAAACGTTTATTGCTCCGCGGCCAAAGAATGATGGCCCCGTGCCCTCAGTTCCGTCGCCCCTGTGCAGGCGGGAACCCTCAGGCAGCGTGACAAGCGCGCTCAGCATGGGTTCCCGCCTGCGCGGGAACGACGTTGTGAGGCGGGCGGGGTAAGAAAACACCCGGAGGTACAATGACCAAAACAACTTTCCTCAGTTTCGAGCAACCGATCGCAGAACTCGACTCGAAAATTGAAGAGCTGCGTTTCGTGCAGGACGATTCCGCCGTCGACATCTCCGAAGAGATCGACCGCCTGGCCAAGAAAAGCCAGCAGCTGACCAAGGACATCTACGCCAAGCTCACCCCGTGGCAAGTGTCGCAGATCGCGCGCCACCCGCAGCGTCCCTACACCATGGACTACGTGAACGCGATCTTCACCGATTTCCACGAACTGCACGGCGACCGCACCTTTGCCGACGACCAGTCGATCATCGGCGGCCTGGCGCGCTTCAATGGCCAGGCCTGCATGGTCATCGGCCACCAAAAGGGCCGCGACACGAAAGAGCGCGCGATGCGCAACTTCGGCATGCCCAAGCCCGAAGGCTATCGCAAGGCCATGCGCCTGATGAAAGTGGCCGAGAAGTTCAACCTGCCGATCTTCACCTTTGTGGATACCCCGGGCGCATTCCCCGGCATCGACGCCGAAGAGCGCGGCCAGTCCGAAGCGATCGGCCACAATCTGTATGTGATGGCCGAACTGAAGGTGCCGCTGATCGCCACCATCATCGGCGAAGGCGGCTCGGGCGGCGCGCTGGCGATCGCCGTGGGCGACGCGGTGCTGATGCTGCAATACGCGACCTACTCGGTGATCTCGCCGGAAGGCTGCGCCTCGATCCTGTGGAAGACCTCGGAGCGTGCTTCCGACGCGGCCGACGCGCTGGGCCTGACCGCGCACCGCCTCAAGGCGATGGGCCTGATCGACAAGATCGTCAACGAACCGCTGGGCGGCGCGCACCGCGATCCGAAGCAGATGGCGCAGCTCCTGAAGCGCGCGCTGGCCGACACGCTGCGCCAGTTCCAAGGCATGAAAACCAAGGATCTGCTGGAAGCCCGTCACCAGAAGCTGATGAGCTACGGTAAATTCAAAGAGACGCTGCCGGCCGAAGAGTGAGCCGTCCGCACGCCGGGCCGGACCAGGCCCGGTCGATTCCCGCCAGGCTCGCACGCGCGCTCGACGCGCTGCGGGCCGAATTTTCTTCTCCCGCCATCGCCGTCGCCTTAAGCGGCGGGCTCGATTCCATGGTGCTGCTGCACCTGGCACACGCGTGGGCGCGCGAGTCTGGCATTCACCTGTTCGCCTTCCACGTCCACCACGGCCTGAGCCCGAACGCGGACCAGTGGCTGGCCCATTGCGAGCGCGAATGCGTACAGCTCGGCGCACGCTTTGACCATCGCCGGGTGGCGGTGGACAAGGGACGCTCCGGCGTCGAGCAGGCGGCGCGCAAGGCACGCTACGCGGCGCTGGGCCAGATGTGCACCGAGCACTGCGTGGGTCTGCTGCTGACCGCCCACCATCTGGACGACCAGGCCGAAACCGTGCTGCTGCAACTGCTGCGCGGCTCGGGACCGGCCGGCCTGTCCGGCATGGACGTGGCCAACCGGGCGCCGTCATTGCTCGGCACGGCCGACGTGGTGATGGCACGCCCGCTGCTTGGCCTCACCCGCTCTGAACTGGAGAACTGGGCGCGCGAGCACGCCCTCGGCTGGGTGGAGGACGAGTCGAACAGCGATCCGCGCTATGCCCGCAACGCGCTGCGCCACCAGGTCATGCCCGCACTGGCACAGGCATTCCCCGGTTTCCAGCAGCGGGTGGCCAGGAGCGCCGGGCACGCCCAGTCCGCCCAGCGGCTGCTCAACGCACTGGCCGCCCAGGACCTGGCCGCCTGTCTGGCCGGCGACGCGCTGTCGCTGCCGTGCCTGCGCAAGCTGAACGAAGACCGCGTTCACAACCTGCTGCGCTACTGGCTGGCCCAGCGCGGCATCAGGATGCCATCCACCTCGTGGCTGGAGCAGATGGCGGCCCAGGCGCTGGATGCGCGCGAGGATGCACAACTGCGCGTCACGCATCCCGAGTGCGAGATCCGGCGCCACCGTGACCACCTGTACATCACGCCGCGGCTGGCCACCCTTGCCGCCATGCGCGACCCGGACGACATCGGCGTCATCGACAGGGAAGGGCAGGCGTTCCGGTGGAATGGCGAAGCCGCGCTTGCGTTCCCGGACTACGGTGGCGTGCTGCACTTCGACTCCGCGCCCCAGGGTTTCGACCCGGCCTGGCTGCGCGCCCAACTGCTGCAAATCGACTTTCGCAAAGGCGGCGAGCGCCTGAAGCCGGCCGCCAACCGTCCCACGCGCAGCCTGAAGGCGCACTACCAGGCGCTCGGCGTGCCGGCCTGGGAGCGCGAACGCCTGCCACTGGTATTCGCCGGGTACGACCTGCTGTTCGCCGCCGGTATCGGCATGGACTGCCGTCATCTTGTCACCGAAGCAACGCCAGCCGTCGCTTTACGCTGGGAAAGCAAGCCATTCCTTTAAGGAATTAACATATTCTCAAAGGTTCTGAGAAATTTCGGTTTTCCCGACTTGTGATTTTGCGATGCAGCATGCTAGAGTAGTCGTTACCTTTGATTTTACTCAAGCGGAATAACCGAATCGCTATGGCTTTAATTGTTCACAAGTACGGCGGGACGTCGATGGGCTCGACGGAACGGATCAAGAACGTTGCAGCCCGTGTCGCCAAATGGCATGACGCAGGGCACAAGATTGTGGTGGTGCCGTCCGCAATGGCGGGCGAGACCAATCGCCTCATCGGACTGGCCAAGGAAATCATGCCGCAGCCGGACCCGCGTGAACTGGACATGATCGCCTCGACCGGCGAGCAAGTCTCGGTCGGCCTGCTGGCGATGGCGCTGCTGGCGCGCGGCAAGGACGCAGTCTCGTACACCGGCTGGCAGGTTGGCATCAAGACCGACTCGGCCTTCACCAAAGCGCGCATCCAGTCGATCGACGACAGCCGCGTCAAGGCTGATCTCGATGCCGGCAAGATCGTCATCATCACCGGCTTCCAGGGTGTGGACGAAGAGGGCAACATCTCGACGCTGGGCCGTGGCGGCTCGGACACGTCGGCCGTGGCGATCGCCGCTGCCCTCAAGGCTGACGAGTGCCTGATCTACACCGACGTGGATGGCGTGTACACGACCGACCCGCGTGTGGTGGAAGAGGCGCGCCGCCTGAACAAGATTACCTTCGAGGAAATGCTCGAGCTGGCCTCGCTGGGCTCGAAAGTTCTCCAGACCCGCTCGGTCGAATTTGCCGGCAACTACCACGTGCCCACGCGCGTGCTCTCGTCGCTGACCGATCCCCTGATGCCGCTGGAAGAAGAAGCGAATTCCGGCACCCTGATTTCGTTTGAGGAAGAAACCAACATGGAACAAGCCGTCATCTCCGGTATCGCTTTCCACCGCGATGAAGCCAAAATCACCGTCCTGGGCGTGCCGGACCGTCCGGGCGTCGCGTTCGGCATCCTGGGCCCGATCTCGGACGCGAACATCGAAGTGGACATGATCATCCAGAACCAGTCGGTGGAAGGCAAGACGGATTTCACGTTCACCGTCTCGCGCGGCGACTACGCCAAGGCGATGGCTGTGCTGGAGAGCGTGAAGGAGCAGCTGGGCGCGACCCGAATCCTGGGCGACGCCAAGGTGTCCAAGGTGTCGGCGGTGGGCGTGGGCATGCGCAGCCACGTGGGCGTGGCAACGCACATGTTCCAGACCCTGGCGGCCGAAGGCATCAACATCATGATGATCTCGACCTCGGAGATCAAGATCTCGGTGCTGATCGACGAGAAGTACATGGAGCTGGCAGTGCGCGCGCTGCACCGTGCCTTCGAACTGGACAAGGCTTAAAAAAGTTGAAAAAAAGTGGGGCGCGTTCCTTGACCAAATGAATCGTCCCCATTAATATGCGTGCTCTCGGTTCTGGAGTACCGGAGTCGAGACTGGAGGCGTGGCCGAGTGGCCGAAGGCACTTCCCTGCTAAGGAAGCATACGGGCTTAAACCTGTATCGTGGGTTCGAATCCCACCGCCTCCGCCAGAACATTGTTCTTGGTCATCCAGGAAACTCCGAAAAGCCGCTGTTCCCATAGGGACGGCGGTTTTTTTTCGTCCTATACTGTCCACCCCGCCTATCCGCTCGTTTTGGGGGCCTTTGTGGGGGCTTCCATCGGCCCCAACTACTTGTGAGGCCCCCAAAATGCCAAAGCAGGTTGTACCACTGACAGATGCGCGCCTTCGCAGCGCCAGACCGAAGGACAAACCCTACAAGCTCTTCGATCGCGGTGGACTGTACCTGGCCATTCAACCGAACGGGAGCAAGCTCTGGTGTATGAAGTATCGCCAGAGTAACGGCAAGGAAAACAAGCTCCACTTTGGAACTTACCCTTATGTTTCGCTTGCGCAAGCTCGACAACAACGGGACGAGGCAAGGAGCATCCTTGAACGGGGCGATGATCCCGGCCGCGTCAAAGCAAGCCAGTCACGCCTGGCACGGCTGGCGAGCGAAGGTGGGGACATCAACGATTAGCTCAGTCTTTTGCCTAGCTCGGCGGGCCTGCCGAGTGCGACTTCAGAAATAAATCGACATTTCCTGAGCGCTTCCAGAAATTCTGCCTTTAGCGAGTAACAGCACGTGCGCAGAGGTGCACGCGCTCAGCAGCAGACGGAAGAATTTATCTTGAAGGCATTGACGAGGGTCCCAACTGGGCGGTTGACTCCCCGTGGCGTTGCTGGTCTACTTGCCGCAACTGATGGTTGGGATATCACTCCAGCGAACTGCGATGACTGGCTGAATCCAGCAGCGGCGCCATCACCTTCCGAGCCCGCGTCAACAACTATAGCAAAGACATCAGCAACTTCAGATGGCACTTTGAGCCTAGGTTGCGGGACAGAAGGCGATTACTCGTTCGTTATTGATACTTCTTATAATTCCTTGTTTGTAGGCGGAGGTTTTGGGGGCTCGCCTTCGCCAGCAGAAATTGAGACCTGCAAGCGGCAGGTCTGTGATCAGGCCTACAATAACAACGTGCCGTACTGTAATTCGTTGCCGAAAGCTCAAGATCGAGCTGGCTGCCACGCGCTAAATATGGCGGCGTACAGCGGCTGCTTAGCGGATTGCGGCCGCTAATTCGGAGTTACTTATCGAAGTCCTGCACTGGTCGCTTAGAAAGGTATGTGTATGTTAAAAATCATGGACGTTTACGCCCAAGCCATGAAGGCTTGCGTTGAGGGACGCTATGGCGCAGCAGTGCAGGATTTCAAGTGGTTGCACGATCATGAGAACGATGACAGCCTCGAGTACAGGAAGATGCGCAGAGGATATGTTTTAACGAGCTGGATAGCTCTCGGGAAGTTTAGCTATCCTCCCGCATTAGACGCGTTGAAGGAAGTTCTACATGCGAAGCAGCTGAGGATTGATGCTGGCGAAGTGGACTCGGAACTGCTGCTCGACGTTGAAGAGATTAAGAATCGGCTATCCCAACTAGACTATTAATTCGTTTTGGGCCAACTGGCACTATATAGCCGTCATGGAAGGCTATAGTGAACTTGCGACAGCCTATTCTCGCCGCATCATGGAGCACCATTTGCACGCCAGCCTGCATACGGACGGGGTGTTAAAGGCGCTACACATGGCGTTGCAGCAGCGGACGACTGATCGCGCCTTGGTCCACCACTCAGACCGCGGTCTTCAATACTGCTCCGAGGCGTACCAGCGCATCCACCGCAGACATGGCGTTGCTTGCTCGATGACGGATGGCTACGATTGCTATCAAAATGCG
>NZ_JANUGV010000001.1 GCF_024753215.1 Massilia solisilvae | reverse complement strand
GTTGGCGCCAACGGTGAGGGAAATTCCGTCGTCCCGGCGCAAGCCGGGACCCATGCTGAGTGCGTGGCGTCCGCAACCTCAGCATGGATTCCGGCTTGCGCCGGAATGACGGTGCTCAGGAGGCATGGTGCAACTGCTGCGCCGCCTTGAGGAAGTCAGCGGGCGCGATGTCCGACAGCTCCACGACGCGCGCATCCGGGAACTGCACAAAATTCCGATCGATCGAGCGCAGGTACGCCGGATCGTAGTGATCGACCAGTAGTTCATCCACCAGCTCGGCCATGCGGCCGGTATTGGCCAGCTCGTGCCAGGCGTCGATCCTGGCGCGGCCGTGCAGCTGCACCAGGTGGTCAAGCTGCGCATTAAGCAGCGCCGGATCCTTCATGAAGTGGTCGTAGTCCTCGATCAGCAAGCGCACCCGGTTCGGCCGCGACAACATCAAGGATACGCACGGCGAAGCGCGCATCATCTGCATCACCGCGTCCGGCACGCGCAGGTTGCCCACCTTTTTGCTCTCCGATTCCACGAACACGGGCTTGTCCAGGTCGAAGCCGCGCAGCTTGTCCCAGATGAGGCTTTCAAAGCGCTTCTGCGACGGCTGCGGCTCGTCCGGCAGGTTGCCCAGCACCGAGCCGCGGTGCGCCGCCAGCCGTTCCAGGTCCAGCACCTGCGCGCCGATGTCGTCGAGGGTTTCCAGCAGCCGGCTCTTGCCGCTGCCGGTGGTGCCGCACACGACGCGAAACTGCACCTGCGGCGGATTGTCGAGCGAGGCAGCAACGAATGCGCGGTAAGCCTTGTAGCCGCCATCGAGCTGGATCACCGGCCAGCCGATCTTGGCCAGGATGTGCGCCATCGACCCGCTGCGGTTCCCGCCGCGCCAGCAGTACACCAGCGGCTTCCAGTCGCGTGGCTTGTCGCGCCACAGCGTCTCGATATGGTGCGCGATATTGCGGGCGACCAGCGGCGCGCCGATCTTCTTCGCTTCGAAGGCGTTCACCTGCTTGTAGGTCGTGCCGACCAGGATGCGCTCCTCGTCGTTGAGAACCGGGCAGTTGATGGCCCCGGGGATGTGGTCAAGCGCGAACTCCGATTTGCTGCGCGCGTCGATGATGGTGTCGAACTGTTCCAGCTGGGGCAGGACGTCTTCGAAGCTCAGTACGGCTGGATATTTCATTCTGATTTGATGAGGGCGGCAAACTTGGGCCAGATGTTATTGAGGATGGTCGGGTGCGCGGTCGCGAGCGGGTGCAGCTGGTCCTGTTGGAACAGCGCCGGCTTGTCGGCCACGCCTTCTAGCATGAACGGCACCAGCGCCGATTTGGTGTCGGACGAGACCTGTTTGTACATGCCGGAAAAGCGCTCGGTGTACGCGCGGCCGTAGTTGGGGGGCATGCGCATTCCCACCAGCAGCACCTTGGCGTGGTCGCGCTTGGCCATGACGACCATGCTGCGCAGGTTGTCCTCGGCCGCCGCCACCGGCAGGCCGCGCAGGCCGTCGTTGGCGCCAAGCTCGATCACCACCACCTGCGGATGGTACTGCGACAAGAGGGCCGGCAAGCGCGTGCGCCCGCCGCTGGTGGTCTCGCCGCTGATGCTCGCGTTGACGACCTTTGCGTCGATCTTTTCGGCCTTGAGCTTTTGCTCCATCAGCGCGACCCATCCGGAGCCGCGCGCAAGGCCATATTCGGCCGACAGGCTGTCGCCCACCACCAGCACGGTTTTTGGTGCAGAATAGGCGCTCGCGGCCGACACCAGCAGGAGAGCGCCGACGGCAAATTTCTTGAGACTGGCAAGCATGCGTGATATTCCCGAGGCTTCAAAAACTGATATGTCCGCGCAGGGCGGGCGGCCGCCGGCCATCGAGGTGACCGACCTGTCCAAGCGGGTGGCCGACGCCAGCGGCGAACTCACCATCCTGCACAACATCGATTTTACCGTGCAACCGGCCGAGACGCTCGCCTTGGTCGGGGCCTCGGGCTCGGGCAAGTCCACGCTGCTGGGCCTGCTCGCGGGCCTGGACACCCCAACCACCGGCAAGGTCATCCTCGACGGCACCGACATCTTCGCGCTCGACGAGGACGGCCGCGCTGCGTTCCGCAAGGCCAAGCTGGGTTTCGTGTTCCAGTCTTTCCAGCTGCTCGGGCACCTGACCGCGCTGGAAAACGTGATGCTGCCGCTCGAACTGCGCGGCGACGACGGGGCACGCGACAAGGCCGCCGCCATGCTCGAGCGCGTGGGCCTGTCGAGCCGGCTGAAGCACTACCCCAAGTACCTGTCCGGGGGTGAGCAGCAGCGGGTGGCGCTGGCGCGCGCCTTCGTCACCGAGCCGCCGCTGCTGTTCGCGGACGAGCCGACCGGCAGCCTGGATGCCGCCACCGGCGAAGCCGTGATCCAGCTGATGTTCGAGCTGAACCGCGAGCGCGGTTCGACGCTGGTGCTGGTCACGCACGACGCCTCCATCGCGGCCCGCTGTGGGCGCACCCTCACCATCGCCGCGGGCAGGCTGGTTTAGCGAACCGTCGCCTCGCGCACCAGCCGGTTCAGTATCGAGCGGATCGCGCCCGGCAGTTCGCCCGCCGTCAGGCCGATCGGCCCGATGCCTTGCTCCACCAGCGCGTCCGCCGCGGCGCCATGCATCCACACGGCGCCCAGCGCCGCGGTGCCGGCGCTCCACCCCTGCGTCAGCAGCGCCCCGCACACGCCACTGAGCACGTCGCCGGTACCCGCTGTCGCCAGGCCCGGATTGCCGGTGGTGTTGATCGCCACACCGTTGGCCTCGTTCTCGGCAATCACCGTTCCCGAACCCTTGAGCACGATGGTGGCATCGAAGCGCCCCGCCAGCTCGCGCGCGGCCTCGACGCGGTCGGCCTGCACCACGGCCGAGGTCACGCCGAGCAGGCGCGCAGCCTCGAGCGGGTGTGGCGTGAGCACGGTCGGGGCCTTGCGCTGGGCCAGCTTGCCCTGCAGGTCGGCGTCGCCGGCCAGCTGGTTCAGGGCATCGGCGTCGAGCACCAGCGGGCTGTCGCTGTCGATCACCTTGAACAGCAGGCGCCTTGCCGCCGGGGCGTCGCCCATGCCCGGACCTGCCACCACGGTGCGGCCGCTGAAGTCGAAGCTCACGGCGTCGCGGAACATGAGCTCGGGGTGCACGCTGTCGTAGGCCAGCCCCGGATCGAGCGCGGCCACGAACACGCGGCCAGCGCCCGCCAGCAGCGCTGCGCGTGCCGCCAGCACGGGCGCGCCCGCCATGCCATGCGCGCCGCCGACGATCACCACGTCGCCAAAGCTGCCCTTGTGCGTGTTCTGCGGACGCCGCGCCAGCGCCAGGTCGGACGCGAACATGTCCACTGCATTGAGCCGGGCATCGGGCGCGACGAAATGGTGCCGTTCGATGCCAAGGTCGTCCACGCGCACGATGCCCGCATGGTCGCGGCCATCGCAGGTGTGCAGCCCCGGCTTGTCGCCGATGAAGGTGATGGTATGGGTTGCCGATACCGCCACGCGGTCGTCGTTCACGCCGACCACGGCGCCGGTGTCCGCATCCAGGCCGCTGGGCACGTCGAGCGCGAGCACCGGGCAGCCGAAGGTGTCCAGACGCAGCGCCAGCTCCGCATGGCGCCCCTGCAGCTGGCGCGCAAGGCCAATGCCGAACAGCCCGTCCACGACCAGGCCGAGCTGCGCGTGGTCCGGCAGCGCGTCGATGAAGCGCACGCCGCTGGCCTGTGCCCGCGCCAGCGCCCGCGCCGTTTCCGCCGAGGGCGCAGCTTCGCCAGGCAAATACAGCACCAGCGCCTCGACGCCGGCCTCGCGCAGGTTGGCCGCCGTCTCCAGCGCGTCGCCGCCATTGTTGCCCGGGCCTGCCACCAGCAAGACCGGGAGCTTGCGGTGCTCGCCAAGCAGGTCCAGCGCAAAGCGTGCCGCTGCCTGGCCGGCACGCTGCATCAGCACGCCTTCGCCAAGCGCCGCGGCGGCGGCATGTTCGATCGCGCGGATCGATTCGACACTGTAGAGCAGGTTGTCCATGTGAGTGCAAAGAAGAGGTTATTCGCCGTTGAGGTGCATTTTCGCTAAAATCCGGAGCCCGCGCGACTAGAATATGCGCTTGGTTGACTTGGCTCGGAGAAAAACATGGACTGGCAGTTCTGGATCGATCGCGGCGGCACTTTTACCGACATCGTGGCGCGGCGGCCGGACGGCCAGTTGGTGACGCACAAGCTGCTCTCCGAGAACCCCGAGCAATACCGCGACGCCGCGGTAGCTGGCATCCGCCACCTGTTGGGCCTGGGGCCGGGTGCGGCGATCCCGGCCGGGCAGGTGGAGGCGGTCAAGATGGGCACCACCGTGGCCACCAACGCGCTCCTGGAACGCAAGGGCGAGCCGACCGCGCTGGCGATCACGCGCGGCTTTCGCGACGCGCTGCGCATCGCCTACCAGAACCGGCCGCGCCTGTTCGACCGCCACATTGTGCTGCCGGAGCTGCTCTACCAGCACGTCATCGAAATCGACGAACGCATCGGCGCGCACGGCGACGTGGTCACGCCGATCGACGAGGCGGCCACGCGCATCGCGCTGCAGCAGGCATACGACAGCGGTTTGCGCTCGCTCGCCATCGTCTTCATGCATGGCTACCGCTACACCGGGCACGAGGCAGCGGCTGCGCGCATCGCGCGCGACATCGGCTTCACGCAGGTCTCGGTGTCGCACGAAGTGAGCCCCTTGATGAAGCTCGTCGCGCGCGGCGACACGACGGTGGTCGATGCCTACCTGTCGCCGATTCTGCGCCGCTACGTGGACCAGGTGGCGTCCGAGCTGCCGGGTGTGAACCTGCAGTTCATGCAGTCCAGCGGCGCGCTGACCGATGCGCGCGCGTTCCAGGGCAAGGACAGCATTCTCTCCGGCCCGGCCGGCGGCATCGTCGGCATGGTGCGCGCGAGTCAGCTTGCGGGGTTCGACCGGGTGATCGGCTTCGACATGGGCGGCACGTCGACCGACGTGTCGCACTTTTCCGGCGAGTTCGAACGCTTGTTCGAGACGCAGGTGGCAGGGGTGCGCATGCGCGCGCCGATGATGAGCATTCACACCGTGGCCGCCGGCGGCGGCTCGATCCTGCATTTCGATGGCAGCCGCTACCGCGTTGGCCCCGACAGCGCCGGCGCCAACCCGGGTCCGGCCAGCTATCGGCGCGGCGGTCCGCTGACGGTCACCGACTGCAACGTCATGCTCGGCAAGATCCAGCCGCAGCACTTCCCGCGCCTGTTCGGGCCAAACGCCGACCAGCCGCTCGACGTGGACACGGTGCGCGAGCAGTTCGGGACGATGGCGCGCCGCATTGGCGCAGCGACCGGCGCGACGCCCGCGCCCGAGCAGGTAGCCGAAGGCTTCATCCAGATCGCGGTCGGGAACATGGCCAATGCGATCAAGCAGATTTCGGTGCAGCGCGGCCACGACGTGACCGAATACGCGCTCACCAGCTTCGGCGGCGCCGGCGGGCAGCATGCCTGCCTGGTCGCGGACGCGCTGGGCATGAAAACGGTGTTCGTGCACAGCCTGGCGGGTGTGCTGTCCGCGTACGGCATGGGCCTGGCCGACCAGGGCGCCATGCGCGAGCTGGCGATCGAACGCCGGCTGCGCGAGGTGGGTGTCGATACGCTGGGACAGCAGCTTGCCGAACTGGGCGCAGCCGCGCGCAACGAGCTGGTGGCCCAGGGCGTGGCGCCCGAACGGATCGCACTCGTCCAGCGCGTGCACCTGCGCTACGAAGGCACGGATTCCGCGCTGCTCGTGTTGTTTGCAAGCGGGCAGGACATGCAGGCCCAGTTCGAGGCTGCGTACAAGCGCCGCTTCTCGTTCCTGATGCCGTCCAGGGAGCTGGTGGTCGAGGCGATCTCGGTCGAAGCACTCGGGCGCTCTGACGCGCCACCCGAGACCGTGCAGCCGGCTGCGCAGCGCGCGGACAAACTCGCGCCCAGCGAGACGGTGCGCATGTTCGGCGGTGGCCAGTGGCGCCAGACCGGCATCTACGGGCGCGCGGCGATTGGGCCGGGCGACGTGATTAAAGGGCCTGCCATCATCGCGGAAAAGAATGCGACCACGGTGGTCGAAGCGGGCTGGCAGGCCCAGGTCACGCCGTACGACCACCTGGTGCTCACGCGTGTGGAAGCGCTGCCGGAGCGGCGCGCCATCGGCACCACGGCCGACCCGGTGATGCTCGAGATCTTCAACAACCTGTTCATGTCGATCGCCGAACAGATGGGCCTGCGGCTGCAGAACACCGCCTACTCGGTGAACATCAAGGAACGGCTGGACTTCAGCTGCGCGATCTTCGACGCCGGCGGCAACCTGGTGGCCAATGCGCCGCACATGCCGGTGCACCTGGGCTCGATGGGCGAGAGCATCAAGACCGTCATGACAGCCAACGCCGGCAAGATGCGCCCGGGGGACGTCTATGTGCTCAACGACCCGTATAACGGCGGCACGCACCTGCCCGACGTGACCGTGATCTCGCCCGTATTCGACGAGGGCGGACGCGAGATCCTGTTCTACGTCGGCTCGCGCGGGCACCACGCCGACATCGGCGGCACCACGCCGGGCTCGATGCCGCCGGACTCGGTGCACATCGAGGAAGAGGGCGTCCTGATCAACAACTTCAAGCTGGTCGACGGCGCCGACGGCGTGCTGCGCGAAGCCGAGGCGCGTGCGTTGCTGGCGGGCGCGCGCTACCCGGCCCGCAATCCGGACCAGAACCTGGCCGACCTGCGCGCTCAGGTGGCGGCGAACCAGAAGGGCGTGGAAGAGCTGCGCAAGATGGTGGCGCACTTCGGGCTGGACGTGGTGCAGGCTTACATGGGCCACGTGCAGGACAACGCCGAGGAAGCGGTGCGCCGGGTAATCACGGCGCTGAAGGACGGGCACTTCGTGTACGACCTGGACAACGGGGCACGGATCGAAGTGGCGATCCGCGTGGACCGGCAGGCGCGCAGCGCCGAGGTGGATTTCACCGGCACCTCGGGCCAGTTGCCCAACAATTTCAACGCGCCCTCGGCGGTGTGCATGGCGGCGGTGCTGTATGTGTTCCGCACGCTGGTCGATGACGAGATCCCGCTCAACGCCGGCTGCCTCAAGCCGCTGAAGGTGATCATTCCGCAGGGCTCGATGCTCAACCCGCGTTATCCCGCCTCGGTGGTGTCGGGGAACGTGGAGACCTCGACCTGCATCACCAACGCGCTGTATGGCGCGCTGGGGGTGATGGCGGCGTCGCAGGGCACGATGAACAACTTCACGTTCGGGAATGCGCGTTACCAGTACTACGAGACCATCAGCGGCGGCTCGGGCGCAGGCGAGGGCTTCGACGGGACGGATGTGGTGCAGACCAACATGACCAATTCGCGGCTCACCGATCCGGAGATACTGGAGTTCCGCTTCCCGGTGCGGCTGGAGAGCTACGAGATCCGCCAGGGCTCGGGCGGGGCGGGGCGCTGGCACGGCGGCAATGGCGGGGTGCGCAAGGTGCGCTTCCTGGAGCCGATGACGGCGGCGATCCTGTCGAACAACCGCATCCATGCGCCGTTCGGCATGGCCGGCGGCAGCGCGGGTGCGCGTGGCACGAACACTGTCGTGCGCGCGGACGGGCGCGTGGAGCGGCTGGGGCACATCGGCAAGACCGACATGGCGCCGGGAGATGTGTTCGTGATCGAGACCCCGGGCGGTGGAGGCTTCGGCGAAAGCTGACCCATCGTCCCCGCGGAGGCGGGGACCCATGGACAGCACGCAGGATTGCAGAGGCAGCAACCCATCACACTCAGCATGGGTCGCCGCCTCCTCGGGGACGACGGCTTTGCCGCGAGGGGCTCAAACGGCGATACCGTACTTGCGCCGTGTCGCGTTGTATTCGTCCGTGATCGGCTGCAGCCGCGGGTGCTGCGGATCGAGCTTGCGGATCTTCTCGATCTGTTCGTGACACAGTTCGCCCAGCGGGTGGTCCCATCCCAGTTCGTTCATCTGGCGCAGGATGCCGCCGGTGAGCGCGAGGATAACCTTGAGGTTGTCCGGCGCGATGTGGTAAGCCTCCAGCAGGCTTTGCACCGCGCCGCGCACGTCGCCCATGTTGCGCTTCTCGTCCGCCACGCCCAGCAGCACCTGCGCCTGCGCGCTGAGCTGCTCGCCGATCCCGCGCGCCAGGTCGTGCCGTCCGGCGCGCTCGAACACGGCCACCGCCTGGTCGGTCGTGACCTCGCTGTTGACGTCGTTGACGACCGATAGCATGACATCGGAGGCTTCGGCATCGAGCTTGTGGTCCAGGCATGAGCGCACCAACGCCATCTTCATGCCGGACGACAGGCCGCTCGCCGCCTTCAGCGCGTTGGACGCGGCCTTCAGTTCGGCGGCGGCGGCGGTGGGGTTGCCGGCCGCCTCGTGCAGCATCGCGGTCGCATAGGCCTTGCACGCATCCAGCCCGGGGCTGCCGCGCAGCGAACGCTCCAGGTCGCGCACCACGCCGCCGGCCTGTTGGCTGTCGCCTTTCTTCACCAGCGCCTTGACCAGGTTGACGTGGTCCTCCGGATTGCGGAACTCGGAATAGCGCGCCTTGCTCACCACCTGCTTGAACGACTTCTCGGCGGCGGCCACGTCGCCCGCATCCAGCGCCACTTCGCCCAGCTTGCGCAGGCGCCGCACCATGTGGGGCGAAATGGCCACCGCGTTTTCCAGCACCTCCTTGGCGCGGGCGTGCTGGCCCTCGGCTTCGTGGCAGCGCGCCAGCAGGTCGTAGGCGCTCATCAGCTGCGGGTTGGCCTTGATGAGTTCTTCCAGCGCGGCGCGCGCCTCGTCCACGCGGCCCAGCGCAAACACGGCGCGTGCATGGCCCAGGTGCGCCCAGCCGAGCGGGCGGGTGTCGAGGATCTCGCGGTACACCTTCTCGGCCTCGTCGTACTGCTTCAGGCTGACCAGCATCTCGGCGCGCAGGCGTGCGAAATCGGTGGCGTAGCGCGGGTGCTCGGCCTCGGCCTTGATGCAGGAACGGATCGCCTCGCGCAGGTTGCCCTGGCCGATCAGCTGGAAGGTGGGCAGGAAGGCCATGCGCCGCTCGACCGCGCGGCCGATGCGCTGCACCAGCGTCTCCACCGTAAAGGGCTTGAGGATGTAGTCGGTCGGGGTCAGTTCGGCCGCGCTGACGACCTTGCTGTACACCGCCTCGGAGGTAAGCATGATGAAGATCGTGAGCAGGCCGATCAGCTTGTGGTGGCGCAGGTCTTCCAGCAGCTGCTGGCCGTCCTGGCCATCGGCCACGCCGAGGTCGTACTCGCACAGGATGATGTCGTACGACTTCTTCATCAGCTGCTTGATCGCGGTCCCGGAATTGACCGCGTACTCGACCTTGCTGATGCCAGCCTGGTTGAGCATGTTCTGCAGGCTGCTGCGCATACCCGGGTTCGGGTCTACCACCAGCACCGACAAATTGCTGTGTCCTTGCATCTCTCTCGTTGCCCCCTTGGCCGGTAACGCGGGGCGCGTCCGGCTTCTTGTCAGACGTTACAATACCCATTCCTTTGTTTGCGGGCAACTATTCGAGCGGCACAAGGGGTCGGGCAGGGGCGGGCGTTGTATAATAGTGGGCTTCATCCACACCCGCAGCACAGCTGCATCAACCGACTTCCAAGCCATGTTGATTCTGCCGGGTTCCAACGCCCTGTCCGCATTTCGTAGCCAACGCCTCCTCAGCCAACTGCAAGCCGTCGCCCCCGCGATCACGGCGGTGAGCGCAAGGTTCTACCACTTCATCGACGCAAGCAGCCCGCTCACTGCCGACGACACAGCGCGCCTGACCGCGATGCTGACCTACGGCGAGCCGGCAAGCGCCCAGCAGGAAGGCGCGGCCGAAGAGTTCTTCGTGATCCCGCGGCTGGGCACCATCTCGCCCTGGGCGTCGAAGGCCACCGACATCGCGCACAACTGCGGCATGGCGCACATCCACCGCATCGAACGCGGGGTGGGCTACACGGTCTCGCTCAAGAGCGGCGTGCTCGGCATCGGCGGCGCGAAAAAACTGGCAGAGCACGATGCGGCCGCGGTCGCGGCCCTGCTGCACGACCGCATGACCGAGACGGTGCTGCGCAGCGCCTCCGACGCGGCCGGACTGTTCAGCGAACTCGAAAGCCGTCCGCTCGAATCGATCGACGTGCTGGGCAAGGGCAAGCAGGCGCTGGTTGCAGCCAACGCGGAGCTGGGCCTGGCCATGTCGGACGACGAGATCGACTACCTGGAAGACGCCTTCACCAGGGCCAGGCGCAACCCGACCGACGTCGAGCTGATGATGTTCGCGCAGGCCAACAGCGAGCACTGCCGCCACAAGATCTTCAACGCCGACTGGATCATCGACGGCGTCAAGCAGGACAAGTCGCTGTTCCAGATGATCAAAAACACCCACCAGCTGCAGCCGAAGGGCACCGTGGTGGCGTACAGCGACAACTCGTCGATCATGGAAGGGGCAAGCGTCACCCGCTTCTACCCGCGCGGCGCCGGCCACGAATACGCGCCGTCCAGCGAGCTGACCCACACCTTGATGAAGGTGGAGACCCACAACCACCCGACCGCCATCTCCCCGTTCCCAGGCGCCTCGACCGGCGCCGGTGGCGAGATCCGCGACGAGGGCGCGACCGGCCGCGGCGCCAAGCCAAAGGCGGGCCTGACCGGCTTTACCGTGTCCAACCTGCTGATTCCCGGCGCGGAGCGCGTGTGGGAGAACGCATCGGACGTGACCGCCCGCACCGGCGAGCGCACTGAAGCCGTGTACGGCAAGCCGGAGCGCATCGCCTCGCCGCTGCAGATCATGATCGACGGCCCGCTCGGCGGCGCCGCCTTCTCGAACGAATTCGGCCGCCCGGTCCTGGGCGGTTACTTCCGTACCTACGAGCAGAACGTGGGCGCGGCCGGCGCGGTGTTCGGCTACCACAAGCCGATCATGATCGCGGGCGGTATCGGCAACATCTCGGCCGGGCACACGCACAAGAACGATATCCCGCCGGGCAGCCTGCTGATCCAGCTGGGCGGCCCCGGCATGCGCATCGGCATGGGCGGCAGCGCCGCCTCGTCGATGGCGACCGGCACCAACACCGCCGACCTGGACTTCGACTCGGTCCAGCGCGGCAACCCGGAAATGGAGCGCCGCGCGCAGGAAGTGATCAACGCCTGCTGGGCGCTGGGCGCGACGAACCCGATCATCTCGATTCACGACGTGGGCGCGGGCGGCCTGTCCAATGCCTTCCCCGAAGTGGTGAACGATTCCAAACGCGGCGCCACCTTCGACCTGCGCAAGATTCCGCTCGAAGAAAGCGGGATGGCGCCCAAGGAAATCTGGAGTAACGAATCGCAGGAGCGCTACGTGCTCGCGATCGCCCCTGGCGACCTGCAGGCGTTCGCGGACATCTGCGCGCGCGAGCGCTGCCCGTTTGCCGCCGTGGGCGTGGCCACCGAAGAGCGCCAGCTGCGCCTGATCGATCCGCTGCACGACAACGCGCCGGTGGACATGCCGATGGAAGTCCTGCTCGGCAAACCACCCAAGATGCTGCGCACCGTGGAGCACGTGGCGCGCGCATTCCCGCCGGTGGACCTGACCGGCATCGAGCTGGAAGAAGCGGCGCGCCGCGTGCTGCTGCTCCCGACCGTGGGCGACAAGAGCTTCCTGATCACCATCGGTGACCGCACCGTGGGCGGCATGAGCGTGCGCGACCAGATGGTCGGTCCGTGGCAGGTGCCGGTCGCAGACTGCGCGGTCACGGCGATGAGCTTTGACGGCTACGTGGGCGAGGCGATGTCGATGGGCGAGCGCACCCCGCTGGCCGTGATCGACGCCGCTGCCTCGGGCCGCATGGCGGTGGGCGAGGCGATCACCAACATCGCCGCCGCGCCCGTTGCGGACATCTCCGACATCAAGCTGTCGGCCAACTGGATGGCCGCCTGCGGCCAGCCGGGCCAGGACGCGGCGCTGTTCGACACCGTGAAGGCGGTGGGCATGGAGCTGTGCCCGGCGCTCGGCGTGTCGATCCCGGTCGGCAAAGACTCGCTGTCGATGCGCACCACCTGGCAGGACGAAGGCGAAGCGAAGGCAGTGGTATCGCCCGTGTCGCTGATCGTGTCCGCGTTTGCGCCGGTGCCCGACGTGCGCCGTTCGCTTACCCCGCAGCTGCGCGCCGACCTTGGCGACAGCGCGCTGATCCTGGTGGATCTTGGCCGCGGCAAGAACCGCCTGGGCGCGTCGGCGCTCGCGCAGGTAACGCAGCAGCTCGGCGACGCGGTACCGGATGTGGACTCGCCGGACGACCTGAAAGCCTTTTTTGCAGCCATCCAGCGCCTGAACAACGAGGGCAAGCTGCTGGCATACCACGACCGTTCGGACGGCGGCCTGTTCGCTACCCTGTGCGAGATGGCCTTTGCCGGCCGCACCGGCGTGTCGGTCAACCTCGACATCCTGACCATGGAAAGCGAGCACGCGGCCGACCAGGGCGACGCCAAGAACTGGGCCACCCAGGTGGGCGAACGCCGCAACGACCTGACCCTGCGCGCGCTGTTTGCCGAGGAGCTGGGCGCCGTGATCCAGGTACGCCATGGCGAGCGCAGCGAAGTGATGAACGTGCTGCGCGAATTCGGCCTGGGCGCGTGCAGCCACATCATCGGCAAGCACAACGATCGCGGCGTGGTCGAATTCATGCGCGATGCCAAGGTGATCTACAACCAGCCGCGCAGCGCGCTGCACCGCCTGTGGAGCGAAACCAGCTGGCGCATCGCCAAACTGCGCGACAACCCTGTCTGCGCCGACCAGGAATACGACCGCCTGCTGGACGAGGAAGATCCGGGCATGGCGCCCAAGGTCACGTTCGACCTGCTGGATAACGTGGCCGCGCCGTTCCTGGCGACCGGCGTGCGCCCGCGCGTGGCGATCCTGCGCGAGCAGGGCGTGAACTCGCACGTGGAGACGGCGTGGGTCATGCACCAGGCGGGCTTCACCGCGGTGGACGTGCACATGAGCGACCTGATCGCCGGCCGCGCCAGCCTGGACGACTTCCACGGCATCATCGCGGTGGGCGGCTTCTCGTATGGCGACGTGCTGGGCGCGGGCGAGGGCTGGGCCAAGACCATCCTGTTCAACACCCAGCTGGCCGACCAGTTCGCGAAGTTCTTCGCGCGCACCGATACCTTTGGCCTTGGCGTGTGCAACGGCTGCCAGATGATGAGCAACCTGAAGTCGATCATCCCGGGCGCGCATGCCTGGCCCAAGTTCACCCGCAACAAGTCGGAGCAGTTCGAAGCCCGCTTCGGCATGGTCGAAGTGCTCGATTCGCCGTCGATCTTCTTCGCCGGGATGGCCGGCACGCAGGCGCCGATCGCGATCGCCCACGGCGAAGGCTATGCGGACTTCTCGCAGACCGGCGACATCAACGCCGCCATCAAGGCGCTGCGCTATGTGGACAACCGCGGCCAGGCCACCGAGACCTATCCGTTCAACCCGAACGGTTCGCCGCAGGGGATCAGCTCGGTGACGACCCCGGACGGGCGCTTTACCGTGATGATGCCGCACGCCGAGCGCGTGTTCCGCACGGTGCAGCACTCGTGGGCGCCGGATTCCTGGGGCGAGGACGGCCCGTGGATGCGGATGTTCCGCAATGCCCGCAAGTGGGTTGGCTAAGCCAGAAAGCGCTTCTTCGGAAGCGCTTTTTTTTCGGCAAGCGAGTGTTCGGTGGAAAGCTTTTTCCGTTGAAATTCAACGACTTGCATTGCTGAGTTCCCACAAAATTAGCTGATTGATCACGCTTCATCATGGCTGGGAGCGCCAGCACGTCGCCGCGCGCCCCCAATCAGGAGATTTGCCATGAGTTATCTTGCTGCGTTTTGTCGTTCCCCCATGCGGTTGGCTGTGGCCATGATGGCCATTGCCGCCATCCACGCGAGCCCGGCGCTCGCACAGACTGCCAAACCCGCTGTGACGTCGACGCTGGACGTGTGCGAAGACAGCGCCACCGGCAACTGGCGTTACAGCGGCGTCGTCTCGGTCCTGCCGCCGAGCACCACGCAGACAAGCTACAGCGTGGACTATGCGGTGCAAAACGGAACTGAGCGCACCGGCTATCAGGACGTCTACAAGGTCAATACGCTGAGCGGGACCGATGGCGCGCTGAGCTCGGGCGATGTGCGGGTGGTTCCGTTCAGCATCAATGCGGCGCCGCTGACGCTGGGCTCCCTGAGGAATGCAGTACGCGTCCAGTTCTACGCCCAGTCCACCGATCCGAAACTGGGCGCGCTGTTCACGGCAGAAAATGACGTGCTTGCCCCGGTCTGTGGCTGCGGTCCCAAAGGCTGCACGCGCACCCAGGGTTACTGGGGCAACAAGCCCGGCGTCGTCTGGCCGAACGGCTGGTATCGCGAGATGAACTTCTACTCCAGCGGCTTGACCTGGCAGCAGATCCTGGATACGCCGCCGCGTGGCAACGCCTACATCATCCTGGCCGACCAGTTCATCGCAGCGGTGCTCAACCGCAACGCGGGCGCCTCGGCTCCGCAGGGCGTGCAGGACGTGATGGCGGCGGCGCGCGACTGGTTCGCCAGCGGAACCACGCTGCAAACCTGTTCGCCCGGTACGTGCGAGCTGCAGAAGACCTGGGCCGCCACGCTGGACGTCTATAACAACGGCAACTACCCGGGTGGTCCGCCGCATTGCCCCGATTGAACTATGCGACGCGCCAACGTCATCCCGGCTTTCGCCGGGACGACGCTAGTTCGAATCAACGCGTGGCGCAGTAGCCCACGTCGCTGTTGGTCGCGCCAGCGGCCAGGTCCTTGTTCCAGTCCGGGCCGGACAGGTGCATGGTGGTGCCGTTCATCGTGTACTTGCCGCTCCACAGGCTGGTGATCGTGCCCTGAATGTTCGGCACGTCCACCGCCCAGCTGACCACCTTGCTGGTCGTGGTGTTGGTGACGGCGATGTTGGCGCAGTAGCCGCTGGTCCAGTCAGCCGTGATCTTCACCGTCGAGGTCAGCGCACCCGGCGGCGGCGGGGGCGGCGTTTCCACCGGCTTGGCCGGACGGGTCGCGCAGAAGCCCACCTTGGTCGATTGGCCAATGTGCAGGTTCGGGCTGTAGCTCGGGCCGCTGACCGACAGCTGGCCGTTCGACTGCGACCAGGTGCCGTTCCACAGCGAGGTGACGGTGTCGGCCAGCGTCTCGGTGTAGGTCCACGGGCCGGCGCTCGGGCCGGTGTTGGTCAGCACCATGTCGGCGCAATAACCGGTGCCCCAGTCCGAGGTGATGGTCTTCTGCGCGGTGATCACCGGCGGCGGCGGCGGATCGAGCGGGTTCGGGTTCGGGCCCGGCTCGGTCGCGTTCGGGTCGAGGAAGGCCTTCTTGGTCGCCGTCAGCAGCGGATTGTTCACGCCATCGGTGGTGCCGTAGTTGACCAGCCAGATGATGGTGCCGGCGGCGCCTTCGCCCGGGCGGTTCGACAGCGCCCACGCGCCCTTGGCGGCGATGGTGGCCGGCTCCTCGTACGAGATGTAGCCGCTGGTGGTGTCCGTACGCGCGGCCGGCGTGTAGCCGCCCGGGTAGGTGCGGTAGCTGGTCTGGGTCTCGTTCTCCCACACGTAGGTGCCGTTGTCCAGGTAGCCCAGCTTGTTCAGGAGGGTCCAGCTCCAAACGGTGTCGGTGAACGAGAAATCGCTCATCGGGTAGCCGTCGGTCGGCTGGCCCGGCTTGGCGAACGGCGGCTTGTAGTTCAGGCCGTAGAAGCCGATGCCCATGCCCACCTTCGAGCGCGGCACGCCGGCGTCTTCCAGCATCTGGATCGTGCTGGCCACCGAGGTGGGGCGCGCCTTGCTGGCAGCGCTGGTCAGGGGCGCAAAGGTGCTGGTCTCCCAGCCGTAGTTGAACCACGTGCCGGTGTAGTTCATGATGTTGTACTGGTCCACCAGAGCAGCCAGGCGCTTGACGTGGTCCGAGACCTTTTCGTAGTTCGGGTTCAGCACGCCGCCCGGGAAGGTGATGATCACCGGCTTGTCCTGGTAGCGCGGACGCGCGTTCGCCTCAACGCGCAGGTCCTTGATCAACGCTTCGAGCAGGGCCTGGTTTTCGGTGTCCTTCGAATCGATGCCTTCCCAGTCCACGTCGATGCCGTCGTAGTCGTGCTTGACCATGTAGTCGACCAGGTTCTTGACGAAGGTGGCGCGCACGCCCGGCAGGCACGAGGCGTGGAAGGCCGCGTTTTCGTTTTCGCCGCCCAGCATGATGAGCGCCTTGGTGCCGACCTGGTGGGCGCGCATGACCAGGTAATCCTCGACCGTCTTCTCCCAGGGGACGCCCGGGCCGTGGTCGATGTCGGTTTGCGAATTGCCGCCACCCAGGATGACGTCGCCCGGGTTGCCCTGGCCGCCGCCGCCCGGGCCGATGCGCCCGAAGACAAAGTGCGTCATGGCGGTCATGTCGACGTGTTGCGGCGCCTGGTACATCGTGCTGCCGGCGAACCATCCACCGTAGTAGCCGGTCACCCATTTGCCGGTCTGGGCCTGGGCGGCCCAGGGCGCGGTGGCGGCGATCGACAACAGTGTCGCGGCCGCGAGAGATTTGAGTTTGAATTTCATGTGGTCAGCTCCTTTTGGTTATTGCCGTGAAGCAATAGTAAAGAAGCGGCAACAGGAAATCCGTCCGAAAATTGTAATTACACCACGGGTGGGGGATGTTCTACGTCAAGATACATACAAATAGCCGCGAAATAGACCGGAGATCGTGCAGGCAGTGTGAAACGCATAACCTCCGCTCATGCGGATATGAACCGGCCAAATCCCGGTGCGCGCGCTCCTGGCGGGAACGAAAAATAAAAAAGGCGCCGTCGGGGAGGGCGCCTTTTCAGGGAAGGGAAACCAGGATTACTGGATCTTGGCCTTCTTCATCAGGGTCTCGCGGAACTGGGCCAGCTGACGCTGCTGCAGTGCCTCGGCGATCTGGCCCTTGACTTCTTCCATCGGCGGGATCTTGGCGGCGCGCACGTCTTCCAGCTTGATCACGTGCCAACCGAACTGGCTCTTGACCGGGGTTTCGGTGATGGCGCCTTTTTGCAGCGCTACCATGGCCTTGGAGAACTCAGGCACGTACGAAGCCGGGCTTGCCCAGTCCAGGTCGCCGCCGTTGTTGGCGCTCGAGTCTTTCGACTGCTTGGCCAGGTCGTCCCACTTGGCGCCGCCTTTCAGCTTGGCGATGATGTCCTTGGCCTGCTGCTCGCTGTCCACCAGGATGTGGCGGGCATGGTATTCCTTGTCGCCCACTTGCGACTTGTAGCGGTCGTACTCGGCCTTGATGTCGGCATCCTTGACCGGGTTCTTCTTGACGTAGTCAGCCAGCATCGCGTTGATGATGATGCTCTGGCGGGCGTTGTCGATCGCAGCCTTCACGTCGGCGCGGTTGCCGACGCCTTGCTTGTCGGCTTCCTGGATCAGCACTTCGCGGCCGATCAGGTCCTTCTTGATCATCTCGCGCAGTTGCGGCGAATCGGTGGCCTTGCCCTGGGCGACCACCTGCTTGACCAGCTGGTCGACCTTGGCCGCGGGAATGGGCTTGCCGTTGACAGTCGCAACGTTTTGCGCGAACACGGGCGCGGCAACCATCGCGGTCATGGCTAACAACAGGCGGGCTGGCTTCAAAATCATTCTTCGGATCCTATAAAAACACGAGACGTGTCGCTGCTCGCGACGAACACCGGCGGCACCCGCCGCCGGCAACGCTTCATCTTACTGCACCTTTGCTTTTTTGACCATTTCCGCCTGGTAGGCGGCCAGCTTGCGCTGAGCCAGCTCTTCCTGGATTTGCGGCTTCACTTCTTCGAGCGACGGCAGCTTGGCGGCGCGCACGTCGTCCAGCTTGATCACGTGGAAACCGTTGGCGGTCTTGACCGGGGTTTCGGTGACCTGGCCTTTTTGCAGGTTCTTGAAGCCATTGGCGAACTCGGGCGGGAAGGCTGCCGGGACGGCCCAATCCAGGTCGCCGCCGTTGCTGGCCGTGCCCTGGTCCTTGGACTGCTTGGCCAGATCTTCGAACTTGGCGCCGCCCTTGATCTTGGCGATGATGTCCTTGGCTGCCTGCTCGCTGTCCACCAGGATGTGGCGCACATGGTATTCCTTGTCGCCGGTCTGCGCCTTGAACTTGTCGTACTCGGCCTGCACTTCGGCGTCGGTGACCGGGTGCTTGGTGATGTACTCGCGCGCCAGCGCGTTGATGACGATGGTCTGGCGGGCGTTGTCCAGCGCTGCCTTCACTTCCGGCTTCTTGTCGTAGCCTTCCTTCATCGCTTCCTGCATCAGCACTTCGCGCGCGATGACTTCTTTCTTGATCTGGTCGCGCAGTTGCGGGGTGTCTTGCGCCTGGCCCTGGGCCACGACCTGCTTGACGATGGCATCCACGCGCGACGACGGAATCGCCTTGCCGTTCACGACGGCGAGGTTCTGTGCGAAGGCGGGTGCTGCGGCAACGGCGATCAGGGCTAACAGCAAGCGAGCTGGCTTAAAAGTCATTATTGATTCCTGTTGAGGGGAGGTTAGCTTGGACGGGGTTAGATTACGTTTTTAACTTCGTGTTTCAATTCTGGACGAGATTTCTTAAACCTGACTGAATTCGCCCTCACGCCAGCTCTGACGGAGCCAGCGCGGTAATCGCCAGTGCGTGAATCTCGGTAGGCATCATATCGTGCACGGAATCATACACCAGTCGGTGGCGCATGACGAGTTTGAGCCCCTCGAAGCGGCTCGACACGATCTTCACGGTGTAATGCCCGCCGCCAGAGGCAGCGCCGGGGTGGCCGGCGTGCCTGGCCGAGTCGTCGCCCAGTTCCAGGTGCGAGGGCGAAAGCGCCGCCTGCAGGCGTGCGCGCATGCGGTCGATACGGGTGTCGAGGTTCATGCGTCCTCCTTGATGTGCTTGGACAGGAACAGCATCTGCACGAAGATGAAGACAAAGAAGATCGCGGTGAACCCGAACAGCTTGAAGCTCACCCACGCGCTGGTGTCGGCCTTGAACAGGACAAAGGCGACAAACAGGTTCAGCAAGCCCATCGCGGCCAGGAAGGCCATCCACGCGTAGCCGACGCGGTCCCACACCGCGTCCGGCAGCTGGATGTTGGCCTCCATGACCTTGCGCATGAGGTTATTGCGAAAGCCGAACTGCGCCACCGACAGCGCCAGCGCGAATGCCCAGTACAGGATGGTGGGCTTCCACTTGATGAAGGTCTCGTCATGGAAGTAGATGGTCGCCCCGCCCATGACGGCAATGACGCCGAGCGAGAGCCACAGCATGCCATCCACCTTGCGGCCGCGCACGAGCAGGTAGGCAATCTGCAGGGCAGTGGCGAGGATGCCGACGGCGGTGGCCAGCAGGATAGGCGATTGCGCCGGGGTCACGTGGCCGCCGCTGATCAGGCCGCCGAGGTATTGCGCCACCAGCGCGTGCGCCGCCTCCTGGTGTCCCTCGCCCAGTTTGAAGACGAGGAAGAACAGGATGACGGGGAAAAGATCGAACAGGAATTTCATAACTGGTGCAGCGTCATTCTCAAGCAGGTTCGAAGCGCAGTGCGGCCGAATTGATGCAGTAGCGCAGGCCGGTCGGCGGCGGCCCGTCCTCGAAGACGTGACCCAGGTGGGCATCGCACACCGCGCAAATGATTTCGGTGCGCAGCATACCATGGCTGCGGTCGACCTTTTCGATCACATTGGCCGGATCGATGGCGCGGAAATAGCTCGGCCAGCCGCAGCCCGATTCGAATTTGGCATCCGATTCGAACAATGGGGTATTGCAGCACACGCAGTGGTAGATGCCGTGTTCATGGTGGTCCCAGTATTTGCCGGTGAAAGCGCGTTCGGTGGCGGCATGGCGCGTCACCTGGTACTGCATCGGGTCGAGCTGGGCGCGCCACTCGGCGTCGGTCTTGGTTACTTTGTCGGTCATGGTGGTTCCAGGGGGTCAGGAGGAGCAGCTCACTTCGAGGTGGCTGGCCCAGTCGGGCGGCAGCGCCGCGTAAGACTCGTTGTCGGGTTGTTCGTCATAAGGCTGCTGCAGTACCGACAGCAGCTTGTCGACCTCGGAAAAATCGCCGTTCTGCGCGCGCTCGATCGCTACTTGCGCCAGGTAGTTGCGCAGCACGTACTTGGGATTGGTGCGCATCATCGCCTCGCGGCGCGCCACGTCAACGCTGTTTTCCGCGCGCAGCCGCTCGCGGTACCTGGCGGCCCACGCATCGAAGGCGGCGCGATCGATGAACAGGTCGCGCAGCGGCGCGTCGGTTTCCGGTGCCTGCAGTTGGAGCTTGCCGAGGCGCCGGAAAAACAGCGTGAAATCGACGTGGTTGTCCTGCATGAGCTTGAACGTATCGTCGAGGAATTCGCGGTCGCCGTCCCGGTTGCTCGCCAGCCCCAGTTTCGCATGCAGCAGCGCGTCGATGCTGCGTGCGAATTCGGGCTGGTATGCGTCCAGCGCCTCCTGCGCGTCCTCGACGGTGCCCACCAGCGGCAGCAGGGCGTTGGCCAGCGCGTAGCAGTTCCAGTGGCCGATGGGCGGCTGGTTGGCGTACGAATAGCGGCCGTGCTGGTCGGTGTGGTTGCAAATGTGGTTCGGGTCGAACGCCTCCATGAAGCCGAACGGGCCGTAGTCCAGCGTCAGGCCGAGGATCGACATGTTGTCGCTGTTCATCACGCCATGCATGAAGCCGACCGCCTGCCACTGCGCGATCAGGCGCGCGGTACGCAGCGTGACCTCCTTGAGCAGCGCCTTGTACGGATTCGGTTCGCCCGCCAGTTCCGGGTAGAACGCCTTGATCACGTAGTCAGCCAGCGTGCGCAACTCGTCTTGCTTGTCGCGGTAGTACCAATGCTCGAACGAACCGAAGCGCACAAAGGAGGGCGCCATCCGCGTCACCACCGCCGCGGTCTCTACCGATTCGCGCACCACTGGCTGGGGCGAGCCGGTGACCATGAGCGCGCGCGTCGTTGGAATGCCGAGCGCGGCCATGGCCTCGGAGCACAGGAATTCGCGGATCGACGAGCGCAGTACGGCGCGCCCGTCGCCCATGCGCGAGTACGGGGTGCGGCCGGAACCCTTGAGCTGCAATTCCATCGGGCCAGCCGGCGACGGAATGTCGCCCAACAGGATCGCGCGGCCGTCGCCAAGCTGACCGGCCCACACGCCGAACTGGTGGCCCGAATACACGGCCGACAGCGGCTGGGCGCGCGCAGGCACCCGGTTGCCGCTGAAAACGGCAACGAAGTCTTCGTTCGCGAGCTGCTGCGCATCCAGTCCCACCAGCGCCGCGGCCGGAGCGCTGGCCGCCACGAAGTGAGGATCGGGCAGGGGAGTGGGCATCAGGCGCGTGTAGAACGCGGGCGGCAACTGGGCGAACGAATTGTCGAGCGGTAGGTCGTCGGCGGTAATGGCGATTCCAGTACAGGTGATTGCAAACGTTTGATGTCAGGATTTTACCGTACGGGGCCGATTTTATTGGTCGATGCCCCTGCTTCAAACGTGCGTTACACCCTGAAACAGCCGTCTGCTGCGGCGCAGCATCGAAAGCGGTTGACGCCTGTGCCGCTCGGCATGACACTCGGCTTACGTTATCAATCTGTTCACAGGAGCGCCCATGACCGCATTCCCGATGAGCCCGCTGATGGGGCAGATGATGGACCAGCCCCTGCTCATCTCCAGCATCATCGAGTTCGCCGCCCGGCATTACGGCGGCAGTGAAATCGTCTCGCGCCGCGTCGAGGGCGACATGCACCGCTACACCTACCGCGACTGCGCCCGCCGCGCCCGGCAGCTGGCGCGCGCGCTTGAAACGCTGGGCGTCGACATGGGCGACCGGGTGGGCACGGTGGCCTGGAACGGCTACCGCCACATGGAGCTCTACTACGCCGTGTCCGGCTCGGGCGCCGTGCTGCACACGATTAACCCGCGCCTGCATCCGGACCAGCTGGCCTACATCATCGGCCACGCCGAAAACAAGGTGCTGTTCTTCGACCTGAGCTTCCTGCCGCTGGCCGAGATCGTGGCCGCACGCTGCCCCACGATCCGCCATTTCGTGCTGATGAGCGACCGCGCGCACATGCCGGACAAGACCAGCATCGCCAACCTGCTGTGCTACGAGGAACTGATCGACGCCACCGACGACGGCTACCTCTGGCCGCAATTCGACGAAAACTCGGCCGCCGCGCTGTGCTACACCTCGGGCACCACCGGCAACCCGAAAGGCGCGCTGTATTCGCACCGCTCGACGGTGCTGCACGCCTATGCGTCGGCCATGCCGAATGCGCTGAACATCTCGGCGCGCGACTCGGTGCTGCCGGTGGTGCCGATGTTCCACGTGAACGCATGGGGATTGCCGTATTCGGTGCTGCTGTCCGGCGCGCGCATGGTGTACCCGGGGCCTGCGCTGGACGGCAAGTCGCTCTACGAGCTGTTCGAGGCCGAGCGCGTGACATTCTCGGCCGGCGTGCCCACGGTATGGCTGGGCCTGGTCAACTACGCGCTGCAGAACGATTTGCAGTTCTCCACCTTCCGCCGCACCGTGATCGGCGGCGCGGCCTGCCCGCCCGCAATGATGGACACCCTGATCGACCGCTTCAATGTCGAGGTGGTGCATGCCTGGGGCATGACCGAGATGTCGCCGCTGGGCACGACCGCCAATCTGCTGGCGAAGCACGACGCGCTGCCGACCGAAGCGCAGCGCGCCGTGTTGCGCAAGCAAGGCCACGCGATCTACGGCGTGGACATGAAGATCGTGGACGACGCGGGCGCCCAGCTGCCGTGGGATGGCGAGACCTCCGGGCATTTGCTGGTGAAGGGGCCGTGGATCATCAAGCGCTACTTCCGCGACGAAGGCGGCGACGTGCTCGAGGACGGCTGGTTCCCGACCGGCGACGTGGCCACCATCGACCCCGACGGCTACATGCAGATCACCGACCGCAGCAAGGACGTGATCAAGTCCGGCGGCGAATGGATCGGCAGCATCGATCTGGAGAACATTGCGATGTCGCACCCCGCGGTGTTACAGGCTGCGTGCATCGGCGTGGTGCATCCGAAATGGGACGAGCGGCCGCTGCTGGTGGTGGTCAGGCGGCCCGAGGCGCAGCTGACCCGTGAAGAGCTGCTGGCCTTCTTTGCCGGGAAAGTGGCCAGGTTCTGGATGCCGGATGACGTGGTGTTCGTGGACAGCCTGCCGCTGGGCGCGACCGGCAAGATCCAGAAGAACCGGCTGCGCGAAGCGTATCGCGAGCACAAGCTGCCGACGATCTGAACTGAAACTTCACCGACCAACGTCGTTCCGGCGGACGCCGGAACGACCGGTAAAGTTGGTGGGTACGTTTCATCAAAAATAATACGACCGTACTTTTATCGGTTATAGTTCAGCGATTGCACATCCAACCAGAAGAGGAAGAGACATGAGCGCCGACTACGAAGTGCGCGGCAACGTCGCCGTCATCACGCTGAACAACCCGCCGGTGAACGGGCTGGGGCTGGAGACCCGCAGCGCCGCCGTCGAAGCTGTCCGCAAGGCTGGCATGGACCCCGCCGTCAAGGCGATCGTGCTGACCGGCGCCGGCAAGGCCTTTTCGGGCGGCGCGGACATTCGTGAATTCAACTCTCCCAAAGCGCTCACCGAGCCAACCCTGCACACGCTGATCAGCACGGTGGAAAGCAGCGAAAAGCCGGTCGTCGCCGCCATCCACTCGGTCGCCATGGGCGGCGGGCTGGAACTGGCCCTTGGCTGCAACTACCGCGTCGCCACGCCCGAGGCCCAGATTGCGCTGCCGGAGGTCAAACTCGGCATCCTGCCTGGCGCCGGCGGTACCCAGCGCATGCCGCGCCTGGTCGGCCTGGAGCAAGCGATGCAGATGATCACCACCGGCACCCCGGTCCCGGCCGAGGCCCTTGCGGGCACTGCGCTGTTCGACGAAGTGTATCGGCCGGGGGCTGACCTGCTGGCGTCCGCGATTGCATTCGCCAACAAGGTGGCGGACCTGCGCCCGCTACCGAAGGTGCGCGACCGCAAGGTCGAGCATGCCCAGCCTGAATTGTTCATCAGCCAGGCGCGCGAAGGCATCAAAAAGGCGGCCGGCCCGTTCCCGGCACCGGTGGCTTGCGTCGAGGCCCTGATCGCGGCCCTGACCCTGCCGTTCGAGGAAGGCCTGAAGGTCGAGCGCGAACTGTTCCTCAAGCTAAAGGAAACGAACGAATCGAAGTCGCTGCGCCACGCATTCTTCGCCGAGCGCGCGGCCAGCAAGATTCCGGACGTGCCGGCCGACACGCCGACCCGCAAGATCGCCTCGGCCGCCGTCATTGGCGCGGGCACCATGGGCGGCGGCATTGCGATGAACTTTGCCAACGCCGGCATCCCGGTGACGCTCCTCGAGATGAAGCAGGAGGCGCTGGACAAGGGCCTGGCCACGATCCGCAAGAACTACGAAACCTCGGTCAAGCGCGGCAAGCTCACGCAGGACAAGCTGGAGCAGCGCATGCAGCTGGTCACCGGCACGCTGGCGTACGAAGACATCGCCCAGGCCGACATCACGATCGAGGCCGTGTTCGAGGACATGGCGGTCAAGACCGAGGTGTTCCGTCAGCTCGACAAGGTGATGAAGCCCGGCGCGATCCTCGCCACCAACACCTCGACGCTGGACGTGAACAAGATCGCGGCCGTGACCGGCCGTCCGCAGGACGTGATCGGCCTGCACTTCTTCAGCCCGGCCAATGTGATGAAGCTGCTCGAGATCGTGCGCGGCGCAAAGACCGGCAAGGACGTGCTCGCGACCGCGATGGCGCTGTCAAAAAAGCTGAAGAAGACGGGCGTGGTGGCCGGCGTGTGCGACGGCTTCATCGGCAACCGCATGCTGGAACAGTACCTGCGGCAGGCCGGCTTTTTGCTTGACGAAGGGTGCACGCCCGAGCAGGTGGATAAGGCCATCGAGAAGTTCGGCTTTGCGATGGGGCCGTTCCGCATGAGCGACCTGGCGGGCAACGACGTGGGCTGGTACATCCGCAAGCGCCGCGCAATCGAGTCGCCCGAGCTGGTGTACTCAAAGACGGCCGACCTGCTGTGCGAAAAGGGCCGCTTCGGCCAGAAGACCGGCGCCGGCTGGTACGACTACAAGCCGGGCGACCGCCATGCCTACCCCTCGCAGCTGGTCAACGACATGATCGTCGAGTATGCGCGCGAGCAGGGCATCGAGCGCCGCAAGATCAGCGACGAGGAGATCATCGAACGGCTGGTGTACGCGCTGGTGAACGAAGGCGCGAAGATCCTGGAAGAGGGCATCGCGCTGCGCGCTTCCGACATCGACATGGTGTACCTGACCGGCTACGGCTTCCCGAGCTGGCGCGGCGGCCCGATGTTTTACGCCGACTGTGTGGGCCTGCCCAACGTGCTGCAAGCGATCGAGAAGTACGGGCGCGGGCGGCATGGCGAGGCGTGGGCCCCGGCGCCGCTGCTGGTGCGCCTGGCGGTCGAGGGCAAGCGCTTCAACGGCTGACCGCCCGCGGGCGACCATCGTCGGTGGGCAGAAATCTGCCCACCCGACAAGTACCCGCCCTGCATTTACTTTGGTGGCCTTCCACGCTACAGTTCGTTATCTTTATATAACTGGTTGTACGCGTGAAAAATCACCTGCTGATTGCAACAGCCTGCCTGCTGGGACTGCTGGCCACGACCGGCGCCTCGCTGCCGTACCCGATCCTGCCGCCGCTGTTCGCGGCCGGCGCCGCCGACAACCTGAACCACTTCCTCGGCCTGCCGCCGAAACTGCTGTTCAGTGTCGCCTTGCTGATCAACCCGCTCGGGCTTCTGATCGGCAACGCCGTGCTCGGCCCGCTGTCGGACCGCTTCGGGCGCCGCAAGGTGGTGCTGGTCACCGCCGCCGGCGCCGCGGTCGGCCACGTGCTGACGGCAGGCGCGCTGGCGATGCAGTCGTATCCGCTGTTTCTCGCTGCGCGCTTTGGCACCGGCTTGCTCGAAGGGCAGGCCCCGGTGGTGCGCGCGTTGCTGGCCGAGCGGCTCGAGGGCGACCTGCGCAACCGGGCGATGTCATGGTTTAACGGCGCGCTGCATCTGGGCTGGCTGGTGGGCCCGCTGCTGGCCGGCGTAACCATCGGCTTTGGCCTGTCGGTGCCGTTCTACGTTGCCGCAGGCGCGCTGCTGTTGGGCGCGACCTTTTGCGCGGTGGCGCTGAACAAGGAAAAACCACACGGCGCGGCCGGTTCGTGGTGGTCGGTGGCGCGCGAGCGCCATGCGTTCAACCTGCTGCGCCATGACCAGCTGCGCCTGCTGTTCATCATGCAGCTGGCTTACACCTGCGGCGTGACCGGTTTCTACGAGTTCTATCCGCTGTGGCTGGTGGAAGTGGGCCATTTCGACACCCGCGGCATCTCGCTCGTCAACGTTGGGCTGTGCGGCGTGATGACGCTGTCGGCAGCCTTCGCGGGTGGGCCGAGCAAACTCGATCCGCTGCGCCGTGCGAGCTTTCACGCGATCCTGGTCGCCATCCTCATCGCCAGCGTTGCGCTGGGCAACCTGTGGGTCGGCATGGCCGGGATCGTCCTCTTCGGCCTGCCGCACGCGTTCTATAACGCCACTATCCAGGGCTGGGCGGCGGATCGCTTCGGCGGCCACGGCCAGGGCGCGGTGATGGGGCTCCTGTCGACCACGTTCTGCTTCGCCAATATCGTCATGGCCCTCGGCGGCGCCGTGTTGACCCTGTTCGACACCCGGCTGATCCTGCTGGCCGGCGCCGGCCTGAGTGCGTGGGCCGCATATCGCATGCGTGCGTGGCGCTGGCAGGAAGCGCATGTCCCTGCAAGCAACGCGGCTGAATCATGACCGTTGCATGCACGGAATGCCGCGGGCTGCGACCCGCAGCGCATTGCGCGGCCTGTCGCCGCCGTGCTTGCCTTGCTGTGCACCAAGCAGATCGAGCGGGGACTTGTGACGTGTCAGGTTCAATGGCGCGTCATGCCAGAGGATGCGTGCTGAGTTTGTGGCGACATAAGCGACTTTCCCTTCCGAAGCTGGCTAATTCTTCCCGAGCAAGAGCCTGAGCGTCGTTCGCCACTGAGCGATCGGTCTGTGTGGACCAACAAAAAAGCCCCGGCACGCCGGGGCTTTGGGCACTGCAGGCAAAGGATCTCAGTCCGCAGCGTAGATGTCGTTGTCCTTGGTCTCGCGCACGAACAGCGCGCCGATCACGAAGGTGATGGCAGCGATGACGATCGGATACCACAGGCCGTAGTAGATGTCACCCTTGAACGCCACCAGCGCGAACACGGTGGTCGGCAGCAGGCCGCCGAACCAGCCGTTACCGATGTGGTAGGGCAGGGACATCGACGAGTAGCGGATCCGGGTCGGGAACATCTCGACCAGCATCGCGGCCACCGGCCCGTACACCATGGTCACGTACAGCACCAGGATGAACAGGAACAGCACCACCATCGGTTTGTTGATCTGCTCCGGATCGGCCTTGGCCGGGTAGCCCGCGGCCTTGATGGCGCCGCTCACGTCCTTCTTGAGCGCGGCTTCCTTGTCCTTCGACGCCTGGTCGAAGTTCAGGCCGTCCGGGGTCATGGCCGCGTTAAACGACGGCAGGACCTTGTCGCCCACCTTGATCGTGGCCATCGAGCCCGGGGCGGCATCGACGCGCGTGTAGCTCACCGAGGACGCGGTCAGCATGCCGGTGGCGATGTCGCACGAGGACGGGAACTTGGAGGTGCCGGTCAGGTTGAACTGGAAGTGGCACGATGCCGGATCGGCTTCGACCACCACCGGCGAGTTCTTCAGCGCCGTTTCCAGCTGCGGGTTGCCGTAGTGGGTGATGGCCTTGAAGATCGGGAAGTAGGTCAGCGCGGCGATCAGGCAGCCGCCCAGGATGATCCACTTGCGGCCGATGCGGTCCGACAGCGAGCCGAAGAAGATGAAGAACGGGGTGGCCAGCGCCAGCGAGATCGCGATCAGGATGTTCGCGGTCGGGCCGTCGATCTTCAGCGTCTGCGTCAGGAAGAACAAGGCGTAGAACTGGCCGGTGTACCAGACCACGGCCTGGCCCATCGTCAGGCCGACCAGGGCCAGGATGACGATCTTGGCGTTCTTCCAGTGCAGGAAGGACTCGGTCAGCGGCGCCTTCGAGGTCTTGCCTTCGGACTTCATCTTGGCGAAGGCCGGCGACTCGTTCATCGACAGGCGGATCCACACCGAGACGGCCAGCAGCAGCACGGACACCAGGAACGGCACGCGCCAGCCCCATTCGGCGAAGTCCTTCTCGCCCATGGCGGTACGAGTGCCCAGGATCACCAGCAGCGACAGGAACAGGCCCAGCGTCGCGGTGGTCTGGATCCACGAGGTGAAGAAGCCGCGGCGGCCTTCCGGCGCGTGCTCGGCCACGTAAGTCGCGGCGCCGCCGTACTCGCCACCCAGCGCCAGGCCTTGCAGGATGCGCAGGCTGACCAGGATGATCGGCGCGGCAACGCCAATGGAGGCGTGGCTTGGCAACAGGCCCACGATGAAGGTCGAACCGCCCATGATCAGGATGGTGATCAGGAAGGTGTACTTACGTCCGATCAGGTCGCCCAGGCGGCCGAACACCAGCGCGCCGAACGGGCGCACGATGAAGCCGGCCGCAAATGCCAGGAGCGCAAAGATGAAGGTGACGGTCGGGTCGCCAATGAAGAACTGCTTGGCGATGATCGGTGCAAGCGAGCCGTACAGGTAAAAGTCGTACCATTCGAAAACGGTACCGAGGGACGATGCGAAGATGACTTTCCGCTCTTCCTTGGTGAGCCCCGCAGTGGTAGGCATTGCCTTTCCACCGGCGGTCATGCCAGGTGTGATAGCCATTGTGTTGTCTCCGTGTAGTAATTATCCGGTTTGGATATAGCCGATCCTTCGTCAGCTATCTCGCAGTGTGGAATGTAAAACTTACACGAGTCTTGCTCCAGGCTTACTGGAACCTTACGGCGATCTAACATTGAGCTTACTCAAACCACCTTTTTCGCGGTGGGGCTTGCCCCTTGAGGCGGTACCCCATGCTATTCTGCAAACCTCCGTAGGGTGGGCAGGTTTCCTGCCCACGCGTCCAGCCAGTGCTTGCTCTGTCCGAACGCGTGGGCAGGAGGACCTGCCCACCCTACATATGCAAACGGCTCAGTTGGAGCCCCTGTGATACGAGAAATATATGATTAAGCACATCGTCATGTGGAAACTGAAGGACCAGGCCGAAGGCGCCGACCGCGCCACCAATGCCCGGGAGATGAAACGCCGTCTCGATGCCTGCGCCAACATCGTGCCGGGCATGCGCAAGTTCGAGGTGGCGCTGGCGCAGCCGGGGCTGGAGGCGACTTACGACGTGGTGCTGTACTCGGAATTCGACAGCAAGGAAGCGCTGGCCGCCTACGCCGCGCACCCGACCCACCAGGCAGTGGTGCCGTTCATCGGCGCGGTGCGCGAAGCGCGCCAGTGCATGGATTACGAAGCCTGATCTTTTCCGCGGAGGCCGCATGCGTACCACCCGGGAGCTGTTCTCCTTGCAGGGCAAAACCGCCATCGTGACCGGCGGCTCGCGTGGACTGGGCCTGCAGATGGCCCAGGCGCTGGGAGAACAGGGGGCGCGCCTCGTGATCTCGGCGCGCAAGCAGGACGAACTGGACGAGGCCGTGGCCCACCTGGCGCAACGCGGCATCGAAGCGCAGGCGATCGCGGTGGACCTGGGGCAGGAGGCGCAGGTGCGGCCCTTTGCCGAACAAGCGGTGGCGCGGCTCGGGCAGGTCGACATCCTCGTCAACAACGCCGGCGCCAGCTGGGGTTCGCCGGCCGAGGATCACCCGCTGGACGCGTGGGACAAGGTGATGAACCTGAACGTGCGCAGCATGTTCCTGCTGACCCAGGCGGTGGGCAAGCTGTCGATGATTCCGCGCCGGTATGGGCGCATCGTGAACATCTCGTCGATCGCGGGATTGGCCGGCAATGCGCCGGGGACGATGCAGACGCTGGCTTACAACACCTCCAAGGGTGCGGTGGTTAATTTCACGCGTGCGCTGGCGGCGGAGTGGGGCCGCTATGGCATCACCGTGAACTCGATCGCGCCGGGCTTCTTTCCGTCCAAGATGACGAAAGGGGTGCTGTCCACGATGGGCGAGGAACTGGCCGATGCTGCGCCACTCGGGCGGCTGGGCGACGACGAGGACCTGAAGGGCGCCGTGGTGCTGTTCGCGTCGGATGCGGGCAAGCACATCACGGGGCAAATCCTGGCGGTGGATGGCGGCGTGTCGGCGATCTAGCTATTTCCCACACGCCTGAAACCGTCGTCCCCGCGAAGGCGGGGACCCATAGACCGCGTGCCCCGACGCTCAGCATGGGTCCCCGCCTCCGCGGGGACGACGGTTTTACTGCTAACTAGCTGGCTTCTGCCTGCTCCGGGCACAGCGGCTGCACCACGCGCTCGCTCAATTCCGGCGGCGCGCCCGCATACAAGCGCACCACCGTCGAAGTGCGCGTTCCATACCCCGGCGATTCGATGCACACGGCCGACAGCATGCGCTCCATCTCGATCGGCACGCCGGTGGCCGGCAGCCGCATGTCCGGCGCACGCGTGGTGTCGGCCAGCATTTCGAAATAGGCTTCCTCGGGCGCGCCCTGGCACAGCAGGCTGGCAAACTGCGCCTTGGTGCGCATCACCTTCGGCCACGGATCGTCCAGCAGGCCGTTCGAAATCCCGTAGATGCCGGGCTCCAGCGGTTTGCCGTTGCGCGGGTCGTCCAGCCCCCGGTTCGAAAACCAGTACAGGCCGTCGCGGTCGCCGAGCACGAGGTTAAAGCCGTTGTACACGCCAGAGCCGGGGGCGATGCGTTCGATGTAGTCGGCCGCACTTTGCTCGCCCTGCAGAAAGTCCGCCACCAGCGCGCCGCGCGTGGGCGCATCGGGGCGCTTTTCCTGTGGCCCGCGGATGTTGGTCAGCGCGGCGAACCGCGGCCCGCCCGGGCCATCGAGCGTCACGCCCATCCAGCTGCCGCCGCCGCGCAAGTCGCGGCCTGCGATCACGTTGGGATTTTCGGGCCAGGGACCCGCCGGCGTGGCCGGGCGGTCGTAATACTCGTCACGGTTGGCTGCCGCAATCAAGGGCACGCCCGGGATCACGCGCCAGGCAAAGACAATCAGGCACATGCTGTGAAATCCGTAAAAACTTCGCCGTGACGCGCGCCGCCTTCAACCAGGTGGTGCACGCCGGCGTCACGCGCGGCCTGTTCCAGGCTCTTTGCGAATTCGTCGGTCACGGATGAATACACTTCCATCCAGGTCTGCACGCCGTTGCACTCCGCGGGCCGGCGCTGCAGCCGTCCGGCCACGCCCAGGTTGGCCTCCACGCGCGCCTGCATGGCACGAACGACAGGTTCCAGCCGCGCGGCGTTCTCCGCGCGCACCTTGTAATACACGTACAGGTCGATCATGGCTTACAGGTCGAGCGCGTCGAGCGGGTAGGGCATGGGCAGGAAGCGGACCTTCGCGCCGCTGGCCGCGCCAAGGTGTACGTCCTCTTCCAGCGCGGCGAGCTTCATCTCGATCAGGGCATCCGCGCCGCCGGCGCCGTTGGCGGCGGCGTTCACCACCATGCCGCAGGGCTGGTCGGGATCGGCCGTCGAAAACACTTCCTGCCCGGCCTGCGCGGCGGCGTTGTCGATGGTCGCGAGCGCGGTGCGGCGCTTGAGCTTGCCCAGGTACTGGCTGCGCGCCACGATTTCCTGGCCCGGATAGCAGCCCTTCTTGAAGTTGACGCCGCCAAGGAGCTCGAGATTGATCATCTGCGGCACGAACTGCTCCTGCGTGCTGGCCGTCACCTGCGGCACGCCAGCGTGGATCGACGCCAGGTTCCAGGCCTGGTTGCCGCCCAGTGCCAGCGCTTCCTTCAATGCCGGCAGCGCGGCGCTGGCGCGCTCGGCGCTCGCCAGCCACAGGTAGCGCGGCGCGCCGAATGCGTCGGCCACGCGGATCACGGTGCCAGCGTCGCCAGCCACGGTTGCGTAGGGCGCCACCGGTAGCGTGCCGAACTGCTCGCGCAGGGCCGCTTCGCCCTTGCCGCCGCCGATGCCGATCACGGCCTCGTTGGCGGGATCTTGCGTGGCATCGGCCAGCTTGGCCTTGGCGCGCAGCACGTACATCGACAGGCGCTTTTGCAGCGGCGCCTGCAGCGCGCGCGGCAGCTGCAAATAGATGGCTTCGGCGTCGCGCCACATCAGGAAGCTGCCCAGCAGGCGGCCCTTGGGCGTACAGTAGCCGGCCAGGCGCGCCTCGCCAGGCGCCAGGTGTTCGACGTCGTTGGTCAGCTGGTTGTGGAGGAAGCTGGCGGCATCAAGGCCGGCAACGGAGATGAGTCCCAGGTCGGTGACCGATGCCACGAAACCATCGGCCAGCTCGGCGGCGCCGAGGGCGCGGCCAAAGTCTTCGACCTGAGTGGCTTCGTCGATATGGAAGCGGGCGCCGTGGGACGCAAGGTATTCTGTCCAGTTACTCATAAACTCGGTTATTTTTGCGTTTAGGCTTTATCATTACGGCCTCATTATAGAGTTGTCGAGAATTTCGCGCCGGACCCGGCGTAATACCCCTACTACCCGAATGGCACTAATAAAAAAACTCATCGTGACCGGCGTGATCGTGTCGGTCGCGGCGGCCGCGGGCTTTTCCTGGTGGGCCAAGCAGCCGATCAGCACGGCCGATGCGGTGATTCCCTTCGCCGTCGAACCAGGCAGCGGCGCGGGTGCTGCGGCGCAGCAGATCGCCAAGGCAGGCGTGCCGATCAACCCTTTCCTGTTTGCGACGCTGGCGCGCATCTCGGGCAAGAGCTCGCGCATCAAGGCCGGCAGCTACGAGCTCAAGCCCAACACCTCGCCCCGCACGCTGCTCACCCAACTGGTGCGCGGCGAGTTCGCGCAGGAATCGGTCACGATCATCGAAGGCTGGACCTTCCGCCAGATGCGCCAGGTGATCGCCGCCGCGCCCAGTCTCAAACATGACGCGGCCGACCTGTCGGACAAGGAACTGCTGCAAAAGATCGCGCCGCAACTGTCGTACAAGTCGCCCGAAGGGCTGTTCTTCCCGGATACCTACCTGTTCGCGAAAGGCTCGAGCGAGCTGCAGATCTTCCGCCAGGCACACCAGGCGATGATGGACCGGCTGAAAGCGGCGTGGGAAAAGCGCGACCCCAACCTCCCGTATGCGAATCCGTACGAAGCGCTGATCATGGCCTCGATCGTCGAGAAGGAGACCGGGCAGAAGTCGGAGCGCCCGATGATCGCGGGCGTGTTCGTGAACCGCCTGAAGGCCGGCATGCTGCTGCAGACCGACCCCACCGTCATCTACGGCATGGGCGAGAAGTACGAGGGTAAAATCCGCAAGAAGGACCTGGAAACGGACACCCCTTACAATACCTACGTGCGTGCCGGCCTGCCGCCCACGCCGATCGCGCTGCCGGGCGTGCAGTCGCTGCAGGCGGCGCTGTCGCCGGCCCGCACCGAAGCGCTGTACTTCGTCTCGCGCGGCGATGGCACCAGCAAGTTTTCCGACAACCTGACGGACCACAACAAGGCCGTCAACCGATACCAGCGGCAGGCCCCATGACGCAGCAGACCACGGCAGTGCCGGGCAAATTCATCACTTTCGAAGGCATTGACGGCGCAGGCAAGTCGACACACATCGGCTTTGTCGTCGACTTTTTGGCCGCGCGCGGCAAGACCGTCGTGTCCTCGCGCGAGCCGGGCGGCACGCGCCTGGGCGAACAGCTGCGCGAGCTGCTGCTGCACGAGAAGATGCACGTGGAGACCGAGGCGCTCCTGATGTTCGCCAGCCGCCGCGAGCACCTGGCGCAGGTGATCGAGCCGGGCATCGAGCGTGGCGACTGGGTGCTGTCGGACCGCTTCACCGATGCCAGTTTCGCCTACCAGTCGGCGGCGGGCGGCATGGACCGCGACAAGATCATGGCGCTGGCGCAGTGGGTGCACGCAAGGCGCTGGCCCGACCTGACGCTGCTGTTCGACGTGCCGGTCGAGGTGGCGCGCCAGCGTCTTGACGCCGAGCGCACGCTCGACAAGTTCGAACAGGAGAAGGCCGACTTCTTCTCGCGCTGCCGCAACGAGTACCTGCGGCTGGCCGGCGAGCATCCCGGCCGCATCGTCGTGATCGATTCGACCAGGAGCATCGACGAGACGCGCGCCGCCATTGCCGCGGCGCTGGAGCGGCTGCTGTGACCGCGATCCATCCGTGGCAGCAGGCCGCGTGGGAGCAGCTGCAGCACATGCGCGAGCGGCTGCCGCACGCGATCCTGTTCTACGGCGCCGAAGGCACCGGCAAGACCGGCTTCATCGAGGCCTTCGCCCAGTCGCTGTTGTGCGAGAACGTGCGGCCGGATGGGCACGCCTGCGGCGAATGCGCCTCGTGCGGCTGGTTCGCGCAGCAGAATCATCCCGACTACCGGCGCGTGCGCCCCGAGGCGCTGGAAGACGAGGCGGCCGCCGCCGAGGGCGAGGACGCGGACGGCGACAAGAAGAAGTCCGCCAAGAGCGCATCGAAAGAGATCAGGATCGAGCAGATCCGCTCGCTGGCCGACTTCATGAACATCTCGACCCACCGGCAGGGCTTGCGCGTGGTCGTGCTGTACCCGGCCGAGGCGCTCAACATGCCGGCCTCCAACGCGCTGCTCAAGACGCTGGAAGAGCCGCCCCCCGGCACCGTGTTCCTGCTCTCGTCCAACAGCATCGACCGGCTGTTGCCGACCATCCTGTCGCGCTGCCGCAAGTTTGCGCTGCCGATGCCGGCGCACGACGAAGCGCTGGCATGGCTGCAGGCGCAGGGCGTGCAGGACGCCGACAGCTGGCTGCGCGAGCAGGGCGGGGCGCCGCTGCTTGCGCTGGCCCAGGCCGAGTCCGGCAACCGCGAGGAACTGGACGTGCTGCTGCACCTGCTGGCCCGTCCGAGCGCGGACGCCGCCCTGAAGGCCGCCGAACGGCTGTCCAAGGCGCCGCTGGCCTCGCTGGTGGCGTGGGAGCAGCGCTGGCTGTATGACTTGCTCTCTTGTAAACTTTCGGGCACCGTGCGCTACTATCCCCGTTATCAGAGGGAGCTTGCGGCCCTGGCCGCCAGCGTGCACACTGCCGGCGTGCTCAAGGCGATCAAGGGCGTTACCGAGCGCCGGGCCGTGGCGGACCACCCGCTGTCGCCAAAATTGTTTGTCGAAGATATGCTGCTTGAGTACACTCTCTGCTGCACATGAAAGGATACCGATGAGCGGCAACCGGAACGACACCAGCAGCCCAGCCAACCAGCCACGGCCGTCGGTGTTGTCGCTTGCCATCAAGGAAAAAGCGGCGCTGTACGCGGCCTATATGCCGTTCTTGAAGAATGGCGGCATCTTCGTGCCGACCAACAAGCCGTACAAGATCGGCGACGAGATCTACCTGATCCTGACGCTGATGGAGGACCCGACCAAGTTCCCGATTGCCGGCCGCGTCGCCTGGATCACGCCGGCGGGAGCCAACAATAACAAGGCGCAGGGCGTCGGGGTACATTTCCCGGCCGACGAATCGGGTCAGCGTGCCCGCCTGCGCATCGAAGAAATCCTCGGCGCCGCGCTGCGTTCGTCGCGCGCCACGCATACCCTCTAGTCTTTTCGCTTTATGCCGTCCTACGTTCACCGCACCGCCCGCATCGAAGACCTGCCTGTCATCGTCGATATTTACAATTCCACCATTGCTTCGCGTGAAGTGACCGCCGATACCGAGCCGATCACCGTGCAGTCGCGCGAGGGCTGGTTTGCCGACCACACGCCGGACCGGCGCCCGCTGTGGGTCATCCATCGTGCCGACGATACCGCGGCGGAGCCGGAAATCGTGGGCTGGCTGTCGTACTCGAACTTCTATGGCCGGCCGGCGTATTCGGGCACGGCCGAGCTGTCGATCTATGTCGCGGAGAAATGGCGCGGCAAGGGCGTGGGCCGCTATTGCCTGGAAGAGGCGATTGCGTTCGCGCCGCAGGTCAAGGTGCACACCTTGCTGGGATTCATCTTCGGGCACAACAAGCCGAGCCTGGAACTGTTCCGAAAGTTCGGCTTCGAGACCTGGGCGCATTTCCCGCGCGTGGCCAACCTGGACGGCATCGAGCGCGACCTGGACATCCTCGGCAAGCGGGTGGCCTGACCGATCGTAGGGTGGGCAGGTTCTCCTGCCCACGCGTTCAGCCAGCGTCAAAGTGCCTCACGCGTGGGCGGCAGGCAGTGCTGGGGCTGGTTGAACGCGTGGGCAGCAAGCTGCCCACCCTACGTTGTCCTGGCAGCGTTTGGCGCGGTTTGCCCCCGCGCCGTACAATGTGCGGATGTACATCGATTCCCACTGCCACATCAATTTCCCCGAGCTCGCCGCGCGCATGCCCGAGGTGCTGGCCAAAATGGCCGAGAACAAGGTCAGCCACGCGCTGTGCGTCTCGGTGGACTTGCCGGATTTCCCGCAGGTGCTCGCGCTGGCCGAGCAATATCCCCACATCTACGCCTCGGTCGGCGTGCACCCGGACTACGAGGACACGCCCGAGCCTACGGTCGAGCAACTGGTCGAGCTGGCCAAACACCCGCGCATCGTCGCCATCGGCGAGACCGGCCTGGACTACTACCGGCTGGAAGGCGACCTGGAATGGCAGCGCGAGCGCTTTCGCACTCACATCCGGGCCTCGCGCATCGCCAGGAAACCACTGATCATCCATACCCGATCGGCAAGCAGCGACACGATCCGCATCCTGCAGGAAGAGGGCGCGGCGCCGGACAAGGGCGGCGTGGCCGGCGTGATGCACTGCTTTACCGAGTCGCTGGAAGTGGCCCAGGCGGCCATGCAGATGGGCTTCTACATCTCCTTTTCCGGCATCGTCACCTTCAAGAGCGCCAAGGAGCTGCAGGCGGTCGCCAGAGCCGTTCCGCTTGAACGGATGTTGATCGAAACCGACTCGCCGTATCTCGCGCCGGTGCCGTACCGTGGCAAAATGAACGAGCCCGGCTTCGTGCCGCATGTGGCCGAGTTCATCGCCACGCTCAAGGACGTGCCGCTGCGCGAGGTGGCGCGGCAGACGACGGATAACTTCTTCAAGCTGTTCAACGTGCCAAGGGACTGACCATGACCACACCGCGCCGCGCGATCTTCCGCAGCTTCCTGTTCTCGGTCTGCATGCTTGTCGGCGCGGCGCAGGCCGCCACCAGTGCCCAGGTGGCGGAGTTCTTCCGGGCGGTGCAGACGGACGATGCGCGTACCGTCAAGTCGATGCTGGCCGGCGGCTTCGACGCCAACAGCCTGAACCCGATCGGCGGCGAGCCGGCGCTGGTGCTGGCGGCGCGCGAGGGCTCGATGCAGGTGCTCGACACCTTGCTGGCCCATCCTGGCACCAGGATCGATACGCCCGCCGTCAACGGCAATACCGCCCTGATGATGGCGGCCTTCAAGCACAACATGCCGGCGGCGCAGGCGCTGCTGGCCAAGGGCGCCGCCGTCAACCGCGACGGCTGGACCCCGCTGCACTACGCGGCGGCCGGCGGCGACAACGAGATCGCCCGCCTGCTGCTCGATCACGGCGCGAAGGTCGATGCGCTCTCGCCGCGAGCGAGCGGCGCCTACACCCCGTTGATGATGGCCGCGCGCGAAGGCCACGACAGTACCGCGCTGCTCCTGATCGACAGCGGGGCCAACCCGGGCCTGACCAATTCCGAAGGCCTGACGCCTGCCCAGCTGGCCGAGCGCGCCGGCAAGACCCAGGTGGCTGCCGCCATCACCGCGCGCGCCGCGCACCACTGAAAAGCGGCCGTCGCCGCCAATCGAGGAAATGGCACGGAAAACCGTGCCACCTCGGCGCATACCCCGCGTGCATTGCCTTGGATAATCCAAGATAGCAAACACACAAGCGCATGACGCGCAGACAAAGGGGAAGCCAATGCTCAATGAGCGAGAGATCGAGAGCTGCTACCTGGGGCAGTTCATCCCGGTGCACTACCATCACAACATGCTGATGGACCAGAACCGCATGCACGCATTCAAGTGCGCCATCGACCATGTGGTATTCCCCGGCGCCAAGGTCCTGGAACTGGGCGGCGGCACCGGCGTGCTGTCGTTCTTCGCTGCCCAAAAGGCGGACAAGGTGTACTGCGTCGAGTTCAATCCCGACCTGGTGCAGGAAGCCCGGCGCTTCCTGGCACAGAACGCGCGCGGCGACCGCGTGGAGGTGATCCACGCCGACGCGTTCGACTACCTGCCGCCGGAGCCGGTGGATGTGGTGATCTGCGAGATGATCCACGTGGGCATGCTGCGCGAGAAGCAGGTGGACGTGATCGAGGCCTTCAAGCAGCGCTATTTCGAACGCTTCGGCGGCCCGCTGCCGATGTTCATCCCCGAAGCGGTGCTGATGGCCGTGCAGCCGCTGCAGAAAGACTACAACTTCGAAGGCTACGTCGCGCCCATCATCCAGTTCGAGGAAACGACCGTGTTCCAGTCGGGCACCGTGCAGCTGGGCCAGCCGGTCATCTACAGCGTGCTGGACTTTACGACGGCGGTGGACCCGATGATCGGTTTCGACGGCCAGTTGCTGATCGAGCAGGCCGGCGAGCTGAACGCGCTGCGCTTCATCACCAAGAACGTGTTGTCCGTGGTGCAGGAGCGCGGCAGCACCATCGACTGGCTCAACCACTACATGTGCCTGCCGCTGGCGCAGCCGCTGCGGGTGGAAGAGGGCGACATCGTCCAGCTCTCGTTCCGCTACCGCGCCGGGGGCTCGATCCCGTCGCTGCAGGCATCGATCCGCGCCGAGGTGGTGCATTCGGCCGCTTGTCTGCCGCAGGTGGCCTTCGCTTAAGCAGGCGGGGCGAGCGCTCCCGTTCGCCCCCCGTTTTCCACCGCCGGTCGGCCCGGGACGCCATTCGTCGCACCGCGATTGAAACGCGTCGGCCGCGCCCGTACAGTCACGCTACCGATGTTGATCAAGTCAGGGAGCGAATGATGCTGGGTTTCCTCGTGTGGCTGCTGTTGCTGTTCCTGTGCTGGCCGATCGCGCTGCTGGCGCTCGTGCTGTATCCTGTGGCTTGGCTGGTCTGCCTGCCGTTTCGCCTGGTCGGCATCGGCGTCGAGGCTGTGTTCGCCTTGCTGCGCTCGATCGTGATGCTGCCGGCGCGCGTGCTGGGTGGCGGTTCTGTCCGCTAAGTAGTGCCTCCCAGCAGTGTGGTCCAATTAACAGACGGTCGGGTCGCGATCGCCTACTGTGATCGTTCTCTCCTTTAACACAGGAACCGACAATGCGACTGGACATTTACCGCAGGGCCGAACAGGACGGCAAATTCTCGTATCTGGCAGTGCCGGAAGCGCGCAACATCCCCGAAGAGGCCACCAACACCGACTGGGAGGTGGAGGCGCGCGCCATCGAAGTGGATGACAACGCGGACCAGATTCCCGATTACGATATCGACAACCTCAACGGCCAGATCCGCGAGAAAGGCTACGCCGTCACCTCGACCTTCCACTGACCCGACTCGCGCCCCCGCGCCTGTTGCGCCGGCCCGACGCGGCCGGCGGCGCGCCGTACGGCTCCCGCCGGAACGGCCCCCGGCCCCGCTTGGGCGCAGGCGGTTGTGGTATCCTTGCGCCTCGATTAATGAAGAGGCCAGCCGTACCTGGCGGGCTGCAATTGGGGGCGCGATGAAGTGGGCGGTAGTAGGTTTTCTCATTCTCTCGATCCTGCACATTCACTTTCGCGGCAGGGTGCGCCTGCCGTTCGGCCGGCAGCTGTTCGACCATTCGTCGTTCATGGCGCCAATCAATATCTGGATGCACCTGTTCTCCCGGGTGCCGAACACGCCGTTCATTCCCGTTTCCGAGTTTCCCGAGCTGGCGCCGCTGCAGCAGAACTGGCAAGTGATCCGCGCCGAGGCCGAGAACCTGGTCGCGCTGCAAAAGATCAAGGCCGCCGAAAAGAACGATGACGCCGGCTTCAACTCCTTCTTCAAGAACGGCTGGAAGCGCTTCTACCTGAAGTGGTACGACGCCAGCCACCCGTCTGCCGAGCGTCTGTGCCCGGAGACCTACAAGCTGCTGCAGAGCATTCCGTCGGTCAAGGCGGCGATGTTTGCCGAGCTGCCGCCCGGCGGCAAGCTCAATCCGCACCGCGACCCGTTCGCCGGATCGCTGCGCTACCACCTGGGCCTGGCCACGCCCAACGACGACCGTTGCTTCATCGACGTCGATGGCCAGCCGTACAGCTGGCGCGACGGCCAGGGGGTGATCTTCGACGAAACCTTCATCCACTGGGCAATCAACGGCAGCGAGCGCGACCGCATCATCCTGTTCTGCGACGTCGAGCGTCCGATGCGCTTTGGCTGGATGCAGGCGATCAACCGCTGGCTCGGCCGCACGATGATGACGGCTGCCGCCTCGCCCAACGAAAGCGGCGACCAGACGGGCCTGGTCAGCAAGCTGTTCCGCATCTCCTACGTGATGGGCCAGTACCGCCGCCGCTACAAGGCCTGGAACAAGACCGCGTACAAGCTGACCAAAGTCGCCCTCATCGTCGGCCTGGCCGCCCTTATCTACTGGATCTGAACCCCGGCGCGGGACATCCCGCGCGCGGCGACGGGTAGAATGGTCCATCGGCCGCTGCGCCGGAGCCAACGCAGCCGGTTCGTGGCTTCGGCTCCGACGATTTTCCGAAAGGCGGGTATGGACCACGCTCACAAGAACTTCATCCTCGACGTCACCGCGCGCACGCACGACCTGACGCTGGCCACGGTGCGCGCATGAGCGACACACGCGATACGGACTCGACCATGCTGGCCATGGTGCTGGAGCGGCCCGGGGCGCCCTTGAAGGCAACCAGGCTGCCGATTCCCGCGCCCGGCCCGGACGAGGTGCTGGTGCGCGTGCTGGCCTGTGGCGTGTGCCGGACCGACCTGCATATCGTTGACGGCGAGCTGCCGCCGCACCGGCTGCCGCTGGTTCCCGGGCACGAGATCGTCGGCATCGTTGCAGCGGCGGGTGCGCAGGTGCAAGACTTGCGCGTGGGCCAGCGCGTCGGCATTCCGTGGCTGGGCGGCGCCTGCGGCCAGTGCGAGTGGTGCACGAGCGGGCGCGAGAACCTGTGCGAGTCGGCCAGCTTCACCGGCTACGACCGCGATGGCGGCTACGCCGAGTACACGGTCGCCCGGGCCGACTTTTGCCTGTTGCTGCCCGGCCTCTACGACGACCGCCACGCGGCGCCGCTGCTGTGCGCCGGGCTGATCGGGTACCGGGCGTATGCGATGGCAGGGCAGGGACGGCGGCTGGGCCTGTACGGCTTCGGGGCGGCCGCGCACATCATCGCCCAGCTCGCGGTCGGGCAGGGCCGGGAGGTGTTTGCCTTTACCCGGCCTGGCGACGAGCACTCGCAGCAGTTTGCCCGCTCGCTAGGCGCAAGCTGGGCGGGGGCGTCGGGGGATGCACCGCCGAAACCGCTGGACGCGGCCATTTTGTTCGCGCCCACCGGTGAGCTGGTGCCACAGGCGCTTGCCGCGAGCAACAAGGGCGCCACGGTGGTCTGCGCGGGCATCCACATGAGCGATATCCCGTCGTTTCCGTATTCTTTGCTGTGGGGCGAACGCTGTGTGCGCTCGGTCGCCAACCTGACGCGCGCGGACGGGACGGCCTTCATGGCGCTCGCCGCGCAGGTGCCCATCCGGACCGCGCCCGTCGTGTATCCGTTGGCCCAGGCGAACCAGGCACTGGAGGACTTGCGCGCGGGCCGCTTCGACGGTGCCGCCGTGCTCGTGCCGGGTTAGCCAGCGGGTTCAGGACGCCGCCGGCGGGCCGTCGGCGGGCACCTGGTTGCGCAAGGATTCACGCGCTCAGGCTGCAGCCCCAGGCGCGTGCCTGGACCGCGCTGTTCGCCCCGGCCGCTAACGGAAGACCAGAACGGGCAAGGCGCTGTGCGTGAGCACCTTTTGGGTTTGGCTGCCGAGCAGCACGCCCTTGATGCCCTTGCGCCCGTGCGAGGCCATAGCGACCAGGTCGCATCCCTTGTTGTTCGCGGTGGTGATGATGGCGGTGTAGGGTTCGTCCGCTTCCACCGTGACGCTGTCAAAGGGGATGCCGGCATTGCGCGCCAGCTCTTCCACCGGCGCCAGGCATTCGGCGCAAAGCCGGTCGCGGCTGCGCCGGTATTCCTCGTACGCCTCGTCCACCACGATGGGTTCGTAGCTGAACAGGTGCAAGGGCGCGCTGGAATGGAGGATGGTCAGGCGCGCGCCGATGTCGGCGGCGAAGCGGACGCAGTGAGCGGCCGCCACCACCGATGCCGGGGACCCGTCTGTCGGAAAGAGGATGTGCTTGAACACGGTTTTTCCTTTTGCCCGAGAACTCCGACCAGTGTGCACCCTCGCCGCAAGGAGCACGTTTGACGGCCATCAATCGTGTGACCCGACGCCTAATGGGCCATCAGCACCGGCACGGTCATTGCATCGAGCACGGTGCGGGTGACGCCGCCCAGCAGCAGTTCGCGAAAGCGTGCGTGGCCGTAGCCCCCCATCACCAGCAGGCCGGCTTGCTGGTCGGCAGCCAGCGACAGCAAGGCATTGCCGTCGCCGATGTCCAGGCGTTCCTCGAGCACGTTGGCGCGCACGCCGTGCCGGCCGAGCCAGGCGACCAGGTCGGTGGCATGCGCGGCCAGGCTGCCCGCAGCGCCGCGCCCGAACTGCACCACGGTGACTGCAGCGGCCAGGCACAACAGCGGTAGCGCATGGCCCAGCGCGCGCGTTGCCTCGATGCTTTCGTCCCACGCCACCAGCGCCTTGCCGCCCGGCGACCACGGCCGGTCGACGTACGGCGCCAGCAACAACGGCCGCGCAGTGTTGAGCATGACGAATTCCGGCAACTCGCGCACGGCGCCGGCCACCTCGTGCGCGGGGGCGGTCTGGCTCAGGACCAGCAGGTCGGCGTAGCGCGACATCAGCACCAGCGCGCCCTCGGGGTCGTCCGCGACCAGGCGCGGCTCGCGCGAGGCGACGCCCTCGGCGGCAGCGATTGCCTCGAACTCGTCCAGCGCGCGGTGCGCGTGCTCGTGCAGCGACGCCGCGTACGGCGACACGACGTTACGGGCAAGCGCCGCCGTGGAAGCGGGATAGATGAAGCGCGACACCCCGGTGGCCGCCACGCCGACCAGGTGCGCGCCCTCCGCGCGGGCCAGCGCGCACGCCAGCAGAACCCGGGCTGGCGCGTGCACGGACGTGTCGGCGTGCACAGCGATGGTTTTGTAGCGCATGAGGCTTCCTTCCGCATTCACTGAGCGGGTAAGATGATCGCTCCGGGCGCGATGCGCCGTTTGATGTAGCTCATTGGCGCGCCGGCCTGCGCCCTTACGCTGTCAGCTTCGGCCGGACGGAGGAGAATGCATGAGTGTACGCAACCTGCAGTACCTGTTCGACCCGCACTCGGTGGCCGTCATCGGCGCTTCCGATCGGCCGCACAGCGTCGGCGCCACCGTGTTTCGTAACCTGCTGGCCGGTTCGTTCCGCGGGCCGGTGTACGCGGTCAACCCCAGGCACCGCACCGTCGCCGGCCGCCAGGCCTATCCCGACGTGGCGGCGCTGCCGGCCGCGCCCGAACTGGCCGTCATCTGCACCCCCGCGCCCACGGTGCCCGGCATTATTGCGGCGCTGGCCGCGCGCGGCACGCGGGCAGCCATCATCATCTCGGCCGGGCTTGGCGCCGCGTCGGGAACGCCTGGCGTCACCTGGCTGCAGGCGGCGCTCGCCGCGGCGCGGCCCAGGCTGCTGCGCATCCTCGGCCCCAACTGCATCGGCCTGATCGTGCCGGCGATCGGGCTGAACGCGAGCTTTGCCCATACCAACGCCTTGTCCGGCCGCACGGCCTTCGTCTCGCAATCGGGCGCGCTCGTGACCGGCGTGCTCGACTGGGCCAAGTCGCGCGGCATCGGCTTTTCGCGCTTCATTTCGCTGGGCGAGGGGGCGGACGTCGATTTTGGCGACGTGCTCGATTACCTCGCCGGCGACCCGCTCACCCAGTCGATCCTGCTGTACATCGAGGACGTGCGCCACGCGCGCAAGTTCATGTCGGCCGCGCGCGCGGCCGGGCGCAGCAAGCCCACCGTCGTGCTCAAGGCCGGCCGGGTGGCCGAAGGGGCGCGCGCCGCAGCCTCGCACAGCGGCGCGCTGGCGGGCAGCGACGCCGTGTACGAGGCCGCCTTCCGCCGCGCCGGCATGCTGCGCGTGATGAGCACCGAGGAATTGTTTGACGCCACCGAAACGCTGGCCCATGCGCGCCGCGGCCACGGCGAGCGGCTGGCGATCCTGACCAACGGCGGCGGCCCGGGCGTGATGGCGACGGACGAGCTGGTATGCGGCGGCGGCACGCTCGCCACCTTGTCCACCGACACGCTCGCGCGGCTGGATGCGCTGCTGCCGCCATCGTGGCCGCGCGCAAACCCGATCGACATCATCGGCGACGCCCCGCCCGAGCGCTACCGCGACGCGCTGCAGGTACTGCTCGAAGCGCCCGAGGTCGATGCCGTGCTGCTGATCCATTGTCCCACCGCGATTGTGTCCAGCGCAGAGATCGCGCGCGCCGTCGTGCCGCTGACCAGGAACACGTCCAGGAACGTGTTCGGCTGCTGGCTGGGCGGGGACGCGCTGGCGGACGCGCGGCGGATATGGGCGAGCGCCAGGCTGCCTGCCTACGATACGCCGGAGGACGCCATCCATGCCTTCCTGCAGATCGTGCGTTACCGGCACAACCAGCAATTGCTGATGCAAGTGCCGCCGGCAGCGCCCGCCGGCCAGCAGCCCGAGCCCGGTGTCGCCCGCGCCCTGGTGCGCGCCGCGCTCGCGTCGGGGCGCCAGATGCTGACCGAGCCGGAGTCAAAAGCGCTGCTGGCGGCCTACGGCATCCCGGTGGTCGACACGCGCAGCGTGGAAACCGTCGCCGGCGCCGTCGAGGCAGCGCATGCGATCGGCTTTCCGGTAGCGCTCAAGATTCTGTCGCCCGACGTGACCCACAAGACCGACGTCGGCGGCGTGGAGCTCGACCTGCCGGACGCCGCCGCGGTGCAGGCGGCCGCGCAGGCAATGGCCGATCGCCTGGCGCATTTCAAGCCCGGTGCACGCCTGCTGGGCTACACCGTGCAGGCGATGGCACGGCGGCCCGACGCCCTCGAGCTGCTGGCGGGCACCGCGACCGATCCCGTGTTCGGGCCGGTGATCGTGTTCGGCCAGGGCGGCATTACGGTGGACATCACGGCCGACCGCGCGCTCGCCTTGCCGCCGCTGGACATGGTGCTGGCGCACGACCTGCTGCGCCGCACCCGGGTGTCGCGCCTGCTGGGCGGCTACCGCAACCGCCCGGCGGTGGACACCGAAGCCGTGTGCGCCGTGCTGATTCGCCTGTCGCACCTGGTGACCGACATACCCGAGGTGCTGGAGCTGGACATCAATCCGCTGCTGGTGGATCACAATGGCGTCATTGCGCTCGATGCGCGCGTGCGGGTGGCCCCGGCGCCGGACGTCGACCCGTACAGCCGGCTGGCGATCCGGCCCTATCCGCAGGAGCTGGAACGGACCGTAACCTGGCAGGGACAGCCGCTGACGATCCGCCCCGTGCGGCCGGAAGACGCACCGGCCCACGTCGCGTTCTTCAACCGCCTCACGCCCGAGGACGTGCGCCTGCGCATGTTCGTGCGCCTGCGCGAGTTGTCGCCCGCGCAGCTGGCGCGCTTCACCCAGATCGATTACGACCGCGAGATGGCGTTCATCGCCACCCGCGTGGGCCCGGACGGCGAACCGGAAACGCTGGGCGTGTCGCGCGCCGTGGCCGACCCCGACAACGTGAAGGCGGAGTTTGCGGTGACGATACGCTCGGACCTGAAAGGGCAGGGGCTGGGCACGCTCCTGATGCAGGTGCTGGTCGACTACTGTCGCGACAAGGGGATCCGCGAACTGGTTGGCGAGGCGCTGGCCGAGAACGTGGCGATCCTGCGCCTCGCGGCGCGGCTGGGTTTCCACAAGACCCAGCTGCCCGGCGAGGAAATCGTCAGCATGTGCCTCAACCTGCAAGGCCCAGGCGTCGCGCGCCCCGCCGTGCCAGCTTGAGCAAATCGAACCAGAGCACGCTGCTGGCGCCGATCGCGCAGGCCGTGCCCAGCGCCGCCAGCGGCACCGGGCCGAAGTAGAACAGTTCGGCAAGGAAGGGCACCAGCACCGCCAGCGCCAGGATCGCGCAGGCGGCCACGCACACCGCCCAGGCGATCGGGTTGGGCGTGAACATGGCGCCGATGCTGGTACGGCTGCGCGAACGGTTGGAAAAGATCAGCCCCACATCGGCCAGCACCAGCGCGCAAAAGCCGAATGCGCGCGCCTGCGACGGCTCCAGGTGCCGCACCGCCCAGCCGTAGGCAAGCAGCACCGTGAGCAGCACCACCACGCCCTGGGCAAAGCCGTAGGCCAGCGCGCCCGGCCCGAGCAGGGGCGCGTCGGGCCGGCGCGGCTTTTCGCGCATCAGGTCGCGTTCCGGCGGCTCGTTTTCGAACGCGAGCGCGCAGGTGGGCGCAATCAGCAGCTCCAGGAAGACGATGTGCACCGGGTACAGGAAGATCGGCCAGCCCAGCAGCACGGGCAGCAGCGCCATGCCGGCGGTAGGCACGTGGACCGAGACGATGTAGATCATCGCCTTGCGCATGTTCGCGAAGATATGGCGGCCCAGGCGCACGCCCGCCACGATGGACGAGAACTGGTCGTCCAGCAGGACCAGCGAGGCCGCCTGGCGCGCCACGTCGGTGCCGCGCTGGCCCATCGCCACGCCGACATGCGCCGCGCGCAGGGCCGGCGCGTCGTTCACGCCGTCACCGGTCATGGTCACCACCTCGCCGCTGGCACGCAAGGACTGCACGATGGCCAGCTTCTGCTCGGGCGCGACGCGGGCGCACACGTTGGTTGTGCGCAAACGTTCGGCCAGGGCGGCGGGGGCCAGCGCGGCGAGTTCGTCCCCGGTGACCGGTTCGCTGTCGCCAAGGCCGGCGTCACGGGCGATGTGGCGCGCCGTGGCCGGATAGTCGCCGGTAATCATCACCACGCGGATGCCGGCTCGCTGGCACTCGGCGGTGGCGGCGGCAATGCCCGGACGCAGCGGGTCGGCAAACCCGACCAGCCCCAGCAACGAAAAGTCGAAGGCGTGCGCCTCGCTCGGCCACGGCGGGCCATCGTAGGCCGCGGTCGCCACCGCCAGCACCCGCAGCCCCTCGGCCGCGAGCGCATCCACTTGCGCCAGCACGCGGTCGCGTTCGTCGGCGGGCAGGTGGCACAGGTCGATGATGGCTTCCGGCGCACCCTTGGCTCCGACCGCCGCGCTGCCCTCCGGGTCGCCGACCCAGGCGTGCGACACCGCGCGCATGCCGGCCGTCATGCCGAATTCCGCCGCCTGGGTCCATTCCGGGTGCAGGTGTTCGGTGGCGCGCAGCGCGCGCTGGCCGAGCCGCTGCACCGCCTTGTCCATCGGCTCGGCCGAGTCGGCGGGGCTGGCCAGCAGGGCGAATTCGAGCAGGCGATGGTAGGGCTCCGGCAGCGCGTCGGTGGCCTCGTTCACCCGGAGCATCTCGCCATCGGCCAAGAGGGCGGCAACGCTCATCCGGTTCTCGGTGAGCGTGCCGGTCTTGTCGACGCACAGCACCGAGGTGGTGCCCAGCGTTTCGATGGCCGACAGGCGCCGCGTGAGCACATTCACGCGGGCCAGGCGCCACGCACCGAGCGCAGGGAACACGGCCAGCACCAGGGCAAATTCCTCTGGCAGCAGCGACAGCGCCAGCGCGATGCCGGCCAGCAGGGAATCGAGCCAGCTGCCGCCGGTTCCGCGGTAATAGGCGACCAGGAACACGCTGACCGCGGCGCCGGCGGTCGCAAACACGGTGATCAGGCGCCCGACCTGGCGCTCCAGCGGCGAGCGGCCGCGCCCGACATCGCTCAGTGCCGCGCCGATGCGCCCGATGTGGCTTGCCGGACCGATCGCCGTTACGCGCAGCAGGCCGTGGCCTTGCACGACCGTGGTGCCCGAAAAGGCGTACGGCGTATCCTGGCCACCGGCGGGACCGACCGCGCCTTGCAGCAGCGCCTGCACCGCCGTGCAGGGTTGCGTGGACTTGGCCACGGTTTCCGACTCACCCGTGAGCAGCGATTCGTCCACGGCCATGCCTTCGGCGCGCACCAGCACACCGTCCGCCGGCACGCGGTCGCCCTCGCGCAGCAGGCACAGGTCGCCGCGCACGACCTCGCGGCTGTCGATGAGTTCCCATTGGCCATTGCGCAGCACGGTGGCCTTGGGGCTCGACAGCTCGCGCAGCGCTTCCAGCGCACGTTCGGACTTGCCTTCCTGGTACAGGTCGATGGCGACGGTCAGCAGCACCATGGTCGCCAGCAGCGCGCCTTCGCGCGCGTCGCCAAGCAGCAGGTAGAGCAGGGCGCCGCCCGTGAGCAACAGGAACATCGGCTGCGTAACAGCCTCGCGCACCAGCGCCCAGGCGCCGCCCCGCGCGCTTGCCGGCAATGCGTTTGGTCCTTCCGTGGCCAGGCGCTGGCCAGCTTCGTCCGGGCTCAGCCCTTCTTCGTATTCTGTGCTTTCCATCTGGCCGTCGCGCCACGCCTCCAATGCCTGAGTTGGATGCCAGTTTAGCAGATGGCCGGCGGGCGCGAACCGGTTGCGCCCGGCACTAGCGATAGACCAGCACCGGGATGTCGCTGTGCACCAGCACCTTCTGCGTCTCGCTGCCCAGCAGCACGCCCTTGAGGCCGCGCCGGCCGTGCGAGGCCATGATGATCAGGTCGCACTTGCGTTCCTTGGCTGTCTGCAGGATCGCTTCGTACGGATCGTCCGAGACCACCTGCACCACGGTGCACGGCACGCCGGCCGTACGCGCGGCATCGGTGACAAAGGACAGGTACTTGTCGGCCTGCTTGCCGGTGGCGGCCTCGAACTCGGGTTCGGTGTCCTCGAGCATCTCGGTCTTGTACGTGAACGTGTGGAACTCTGGCCGCACGGTCAGGCCGACCACCTGCGCCCCGATCTCCTTGGCGAAGCTGATCCCAGCCAGCACGGCGCGCTCGGACAGGTCGGAACCGTCCGTGGGTAACAGGATTTGCTTGAACATGATGGCTCCTCGATTATCCATGCCGCACAGGCGGCCCGCCGCCACCGCGCGGCGACGGGCGGGCGGCGGCATCGACGAACAGTCTCGCGCCACCCGCCGAGGGGGGCTTGATTGCGCTCAAAGTCGCGCCCTCGCTCGGCCGCAGAGAGGGAGCGGCGGGCGGACGCGCGCTGTAGCTGAACGCGTAGGCGGGTCTCCCGCCCACGCGTTCACGACGACCAGGCCGTCAGCGTGGACGCTGGCGATGGAACACCAGCGGGCTGTACGGTATCGCGGACGGGGGAGGGGAATTGAGGATGCCAGGCTTCATCGCGCCGACCACGTGCATTTCGCAAGGCTTGCAATCGAAGCGCAGCGTGTAGCGTTCGCCGCCGTTCACCAGCGTCATCGGCTCGGCGCGCACCTGTCCCTGCACGCCCTGCACACCCTTAGCCTGCTTGGGACACAGGTTGAACGCGAAGCGCAGGCAGTGCTTGGTGATCATCAGCGACACCTCGCCCGGCTCCTCGTGCGCCTCATAGGCGGCGTCGATCAGCTGCACCCCGTGCTTGTGGTAGAACGCGCGCGCCTTCTCGTTGTACACGTTGGCCAGGTAGCTCAGCTGGGTCTCCGGGTACACCGCGCGCGGCTCGGCCGGCGCCTTGCGCTGCGGGCGCTCCCAGGCGGCCAGCCGCGCCGCCTCGTGGGCCGCGATCGCGTCGCGGCGCAGCGCGTTGATCACGCCCGCCGGCACAAACCATGGCTGCGACAGCGCCAGCTCGACCTGCCGAGCCTCGAACATCGTGTTGCCCAGCTTGCCCAGGCTCGCGCGCAGCGCGGACTCGGCCTGGACGGCCTCGCGCGCCGGCTGCAGCTCGATGGCGGCATGCGTCACCGTCTCGATGCCGTCCTCGTCAACGAGCGCAAGGGACAGGCCGCCCGCGTGCTCGGACAAGACCAGGTCCAGCGCCACGCGCCGCTCGGACGACTTCTTCTGCAGCGCGCCTTCCCACTGGTGGTCGCGGTTGCGGTGCACCTCGGTCCCGCCCTTCAGGCCCGCGAGCGTCGCCATCGGCTCGTTCGGGTACACGCGCCAGCGCTGGCCTTCCTCGCTGTCGCCGAGCAGCTCCACGCTGTTGGCCTGGATGCCGACGGTGGCGCGCTTGTGCATGTAGTTCAGGCCATCGCCATTGGCCATCGGCGCGTTGGTGACGAGCTCGAAATGATCGGCGCCGGTGCGGCTCACCGTCCCCAGCAGCACGCCTACGTACTTGGGCGAATCGAAAGCGCCGATATCGTCCTGGCGGCCGTTGGCGAAGTAGTCGGTATGCCCGCGGTGGAAGTTCTTGTCCACATCCGGTGTGAACAGCACACGCGTGCGGCCACTCGATGCGCGCGCAAATTCGGGACGGCGCTCCAGGATCTCGTCCAGCAGCAGCCGGTAGTGGGCCGTGATGTTCTTCACATAGCCCATGTCCTTGTAGCGCCCCTCGATCTTGAACGAGCGGATGCCCGCATCGACCAGGGCTTCCAGGTTGCGGCTCTGGTCATTGTCCTTCATCGACAGCAGATGCTTTTCGTAAGCCACCACGCGGCCCTGAGCGTCGGTGAGGGTGTAGGGCAGGCGGCAGGCTTGGGAGCAGTCGCCGCGGTTGGCGCTGCGCCCGGTGTCGGCGTGCGAAATGTAGCACTGGCCCGAGAACGCCACGCACAGCGCGCCGTGGATGAAGTATTCGAGCGGCGTGTCCACCGCCTCGCGCACCTTGCGGATCTGTTCCAGCGACAGTTCGCGCGCCAGCACCAGCTGCGAAAAGCCGACCTGGCCCAAAAAGCGCGCCTTGTCCACGGTACGGATGTCGCACTGGGTGCTGGCGTGCAGCTGGATCGGCGGCAGGTCCATCTCCAGCAGGCCCATGTCCTGCACGATCAGCGCGTCCACGCCAGCCTCGTACAGCTGCCAGATCTGCTTGCGCGCCGCTTCGAGCTCGGCGTCGTGCAGGATCGTGTTCAGGGTGACGAAGATGCGGGCGCGGTAGCGGTGCGCGAACTCGACCAGGCTGGCGATATCCTCCAGCGTATTGCTTGCATTGTGGCGCGCGCCGAACGCCGGCCCGCCGATGTACACCGCGTCGGCGCCGTGCAGGATCGCCTCGCGGCCGATCTCAGCGGTTTTGGCGGGCGACAGGAGTTCTAGCTGGTGGTCGAGCAGTGACATGGCGGGTTCCTCGGGAGAAGCGCGGAATTATAGCGAAATCAACCACTTAATGTCAGTGGCAGCTGCGCAACCGCCATGTGGTGGACGGCTCAGATGGCGCCGAGCGCCTTGAGCTCGTCATAGCCCGCCCGCACCGTCGGCAGCGTGATGGAGCCGCCGGTGAGCAGACCGATGCGCAGCGCCTCGATCACTTCCTTGCCCGAGGCGCCGGCGTTCTTTGCGTTGCGCACATGAAAGCGCAAGCAGGTCTCGCAGCGCTCCACCACCGAGATCGAGACGCCGGACAGTTCCTTGTACTTTTTCGGGATCGCGCCTTCGCCCCAAGTGGTGGCGTACATGTCGCGAAACTGCGCGGTGAACGCCGCATCGTTGGCGCCCATCAGGTCTTCCGTTGGCGCGGGGACCTTGTCGGCAGCGTGCGCGGCGGCGCCAACGCAAAGCGCGGCGAGCAATACCAGGGTGTTGCGGATGCTGGGCATATCGTCTCCTCGTGTTGTAAGAGGCTGGCATCCTAGCAACGCATTTTCAACATGGCAACATACATACCGCACGGCGCTTCTCGTGTCCCGGGCCGTTGGTGTCCTTGATGCCGCCCCGCGCTGCGGGACGGCTGGCCGCTGGCTTAGCCTTGCAGCAGTTGCGCGATCGCGTCACCGACTTGCACGGTGTTGGCGTTGCCGCCCAGGTCCGCGGTGCGCGGTCCGTCCTTGAGCGATTGCTCGATCGCCGCGAGGATGGCGTCATGCGCTTCGCGGTAACGCTGGCCGTCCACGCCCGGCGTATCGGCGAGGAAGGACAGCATCATCGCGCCCGACCAGATCTGCGCGATCGGGTTGGCGATGCCCTTGCCAGCAATGTCCGGCGCCGAGCCATGGACCGGCTCGAACAGCGATGGGAAGTTGCGGTCCGGGTTCAGGTTGCCCGACGGCGCCAGGCCGATGGTGCCGGTGCAGGCCGGGCCCAGGTCGGACAGGATGTCGCCGAACAGGTTCGATGCCACCACCACGTCAAAGCGCGTTGGCTGCAGCACGAAGCGCGCGGTCAAAATGTCGATGTGCTGCTTGTCGGTCGCCACGTCGGGGTAGTCCTTGCCGATGGCATCGGCACGGCCGTCCCACCACGGCATGCTGATCGCGATGCCGTTCGACTTGGTGGCCACCGTCAGGTGCTTGCGCTTGCGCGAATTGGCCAGCTCGAAGGCGTACTTGAGCACGCGGTCGGTACCGGTGCGCGTGAAGACCGACTCCTGGATCACCATCTCGCGCTCGGTACCCGGGAACATGATGCCGCCCAGGTTGGTGTATTCGCCTTCGGTGTTCTCGCGCACCACGTAGAAGTCGATGTCGCCCGGCTTGCGGTTGGCCAGCGGGCAGGGTACTCCGTCGAACAGGCGCACCGGGCGCAGGTTGATGTACTGGTCGAATTCGCGGCGGAACTTGAGCAGCGAACCCCACAGCGAAATGTGGTCCGGCACCGTGGCCGGCCAGCCGACCGCGCCGAAATAGATCGCGTCCATGCCGGACAGCTGCTCCTTCCAGTTGTCCGGCATCATGGTGCCGGTCTTCAGGTAGTAGTCGCAGCTCGCCCATTCGAAATGGGTGAACTCGAGATCCAGGCCAAAGCGGCGCGCGGCCACTTCCAGCACCTTGAGGCCTTCCGGCAGGACTTCCTTGCCGATGCCGTCGCCGGCGATCGCGGCAATCTTGAATTTACGTGTCATGGCTTACCTTTCAAAAACGACCAGCAGATCATACGCCCGATCGCGCGTGTACAATCAGTCCATCCGTGAATCCACCGTCAACGTAACGTGAATAATCTGCCCGATCTTGTGGACCTCCGGGTCTTTGTCGAAACGGCGCGCCGTGCCAACTTTACGCGTGCGGCCGAAGCCCTCGACGCGTCCGCGGCCTACGTCACCAAGCGCATCCAGGTGCTCGAGCAGAACCTCGGGGTCAAGCTGTTCCACCGCAGCACCCGCAAGGTGGTGGTGACGGAAGAGGGGGAGCGCATCTACCAGTGGGCGCAGCAGATCCTCGATGCGGTGGACGGCATGGTGGCGGAGGTGAGCGTCGGCCGTGCCGAGCCACGCGGCGCGCTGCGCATCTGCAGCAGCTTTGGCTTTGGACGCAACATCGTCGCGCCGGCGATCTCGCAGCTGTCGGCGCGTTATCCGCAATTGAAGATCCGCTTCGAGGTGTTCGACCGGCTGGTCGATATCACCAACGAAGGCTTCGACCTGGACGTGCGCGTGGGCGACGAGATCGCGCCGCACCTGATCGCGCGGCGGCTGGCCCCGAACCACCGCGTGCTGTGCGCGGCCCCGGGCTACCTGGCCCGGCGCGGCACGCCGCGCACCCTGGGCGAACTGGCGAGCCACGACTGCCTGATCATCAAGGAGCGCGACCACCCGTTCGGCGTCTGGCGCCTGCGCGACGGCACGCGCGAGGAGGTGATCAAGGTAACCGGTCCGCTGTCGTCGAACAACGGCGAGGTGGTGGTGCAGTGGGCCGTGGGCGGGCGCGGCATCGCCCTGCGGTCGATGTGGGACATTGCGCCGCTGCTGGAATCGGGCAAGCTGGTGCGCGTGCTGCCGGAGTTCACGCAGGAGGCCAACGTGTGGGCGGTGTACCCGTCAAAGCTGGGCAACTCGGCCAAGCTCAGGGTGTGCGTGGACTGGCTGCAGGAGTCGCTGCAGGCGCTGATCGCGCAGCGCCAGAGCTAGCGCCCCGTCGCTGCCGCTTATCGCGCCATGATCGCACCGCGATAAAGCACGTCGGTGATGCGCTCCTGGAAGCGTGCCTCCGACGAGAACTTGCCCGGCTGGAGTTCGGGATTGGCGCCCACGCCGCTGCTCACGTAGATCATGCCGTTCTTCGCCTGCCGGTCGAACACGAACAAGGCGTTCAGCCCCCACGACCAGCCGAGGTGGCCCACACCCGTAAAGCCGCCGCCTTCGACCAGCCGGTCCCCGCTCGCGCGGCCGTTCTTCACTTCGCTCACGTCGATGAAATGCTGGTTGCCCAGGCCCCAGGCGTGGTACAGGCCGTGGAAGTAGTCGCTGTCGCCGTTGCCCTTGTTGCCGGCGCCGCCCAGCGTCCACTGGCGGCTGAACATCAGGTCCACGGTGTCTGGCTTGAGCACTTGCGTGTCCTTGTCGCGGCCGCCGTTCATCAGCATCAGCATGATTTGCGCCAGCTCGTTGGCGGAGATGCGCAGGCTGCCCTGCGGCCCGAAGATCGAGCCGTTGCTGCCCACCACGTAGCGGTCCAGGCCCGCGGGCGCGGCCGGGGCCTCGTTGCCGAAATCGTCGGCCTGCGCGATCCACGGGCCGTTCGGGTCCCAGAGCTCATTGCCATCCTTTTCGCGCTTGCGGTACAGCGTTGCGACATCCTTGACGCTGGCCGGGGCGAAATCGTCCAGGTAGAAGCCGGCCTTGAGCCGCATCGGGTCGAACACCAGGCGCCGCATCAGGCGGTCGAACCGTTCGCCGCCGGCGCGTTCCATGACGGTCGCGATGACGCCCCAGTTGAAGTTCACGTATTCGAAATAGGTGCCGGGCGCCTGCGTGGCCGACCACATGTCGCCCTTGCCGTAGAAGCGCCCGCCGGGCACCAGCACGTCCTTCAGGTTCACGTCGGGCGCCCATTTGAAGCCGCCTTCGTCGCGCAGAGACGAGGTATGCGTGAGCAGCATGCGCAAGGTGATCGGCCGGTCCGGGAAGTGCGGGTTGCGCAGGCGGTAGCCGAGGTAGTCGCTGATGTCCGCGTCGAGCGACAGGCGGCCTTGCTCGACCATCTTCATGGTGCCCAGCGCCGTGACGAATTTGGACACCGACGCGATCCGGTACATGGTGTTGGCATCCGCTGGCTGCGCGGGCGACGTCGCGGTGGCCAGGCGCTTGCTGCCCAGCTGCTGGGCATACACGATTTCGCCGTGACGGATCGCCACGACGGACAGGCTGGCCAGCGGCATCGCCGGATCGCTCACGATGGCCTGCAACTGGCGCGTCAGGCCGGCAGCCTGCGGCTCGGGCAGCGCGGCGGCCGACGCCGTGGTCGAAAGGATGGACAGGGCAAGCATCGTGAGCGCCAATTTCATGAAGTCTCCGGATGAGTTGTGATAATGCCGGGCAGGGCGGGCAGCAGGCGGCGTGCTAGTTGTAGTGCTTGTACACCGTCGTGCGCCCGTCGTTTTGCACGAGCAGGACGTCGAACGGGTCCTTGCGCGGGCCTTCCATGCCAGGAGAGCCGGCCGGCATCGCGGGAACCGCCAGCCCCTTCGCCTTCGGGTGCGTGGCCAGCAGGCGCTTGATCTCCTGCGCCGGCACGTGCCCTTCGATCGCGTATCCGGCCACGATCGCGGTGTGGCAGGAGCCGAGGTTATTCGGGATGCCCATCTTCTCGCGCACGTCCGACGGGTTGGCGACGGTGTGCACCTCGACCTTCAGGCCGCTGTCGCGCAGGTGCTTGGCCCAGGCCTCGCAGCAGCCGCAGTAAGCGCTCTTGTACACATCGATCACCGGCGTTGCGGCATAGGCCAGGACCGGCAGGCCAACCAGGGCTGCGAGCAGGGTCTTGCGAATTGTTCGTGCAAACATTTTCCTTCTCCTAAAGTGTATGTGTGTGGCTACGTCGCCGCGCCCGGCGGTGGCGTAGCAGCAAGGATCACCGCCATGACCAGCGCGGCGATCAATATCACGGTTTCGATCTGCAAGACGAGCCGGAACCGGCACGGCAAGGTCGCCGCCACCGGGCGTCCCGCGCCTTCGGACAGGAGCCAGGGCGGCATGACGACGAATCGGTTCACGCCGCCGAGCACCACGGCAACCGCGACCAGCGCCAGCTTGGCGAGCAGGGCGTTGCCGTAAGGGGTGCCCAGCAAATCATGGAAGCTGCGCAGGTTGTGCCAGGCGCTGGCCAGCCCGGTGATGACGATGCCGACGAGCGCGATCGTGGCGCAGGCGCTCAGCGCGGCTACATACGCGGCCCGTTCGCGCCTGTCTGTCTCCTGCACGTCGCGCCGGTTCGCCAATGCGACCAGGGCCGCGATGACGACCGCGCCCAGCCAGAGGCCGACGAGGACCAGGTGCATCCAGTCCGCCATCACAGCCAGGCTGGCATCCCCATTGCCCGATGCGTGGCTGACCATGCTGCGGCTGTACCAGAAGACCGCCAGTGCGCCGAAAGCGAGGGTGGCGCCGCCGCGGGCGCGCAGCAGGATCGGCAGCACGACAGCGGCCGCGAGCGCACCCGCGCCAATGGACCACGCCAGCCCGTAATGGGTCGACGCGAGCATTGTCGCAACCGCCGGCATGGCGTCCGACAACGGCAGCTCGGCCATTTCGGCCGCTTCCGCGCACAGCACCGCAAAAGACGCCGACAGCGCCAGCAGCGCACCGCCCGCGGCCCAGCGCCGCAGCGACGGCAACTGCGCGAGCGCCCACGGCGACCGCGCATCTGCCAGCCAGAACACGGCCATGTTGGCGCCGGCGGCAACCGCGGCAAACAGGTACAGCAGGACCGTCACCACCTTCAGCAGTATTGCGATGTCAACGCCCATGTCGTTACTTGACCTGGAAGGTGAAGTCTCCCTTGGTCTTGTGGCCGTCATGGGTCATGGTCGTCCACTGCACGCGGTAGGTGCCAGCCGGCAGCGCCGGCAGCGGCGCAATCATCGCGGTCGGATCGGCCTTATCGACCTGGGCGCGCGGCAGCGCGATTTCGGCATTCCTGGCGTCGACGAGCCGGATCTTGCTGAATGCAGGCTCGAGCGCTTCGTTGAAGCCCAGCCGCAGCTGCTTCGGGGCAATGGCAAGGACGCTGCCGGCCAGCGGCTCGGACGATTCGAGCTTCGCGTGGGCGTGCGCGGCCGTGGCAGCAAAGGCGCTGGCGGCAATGCCGGCAGCAATGGACAGTCGTTTCAGGGACATCTTTTCTCCGGACCAAAATCGATAAAACGCAGATCAACCCCGGCAGCGTACAGAACACCACCGGGGCCGCGCAAGCCCGTCAGCGCACCGGTTCCAGTCTGGTGACGGTGAACGCGCCGTTCACCTGTTCGGCGCGAAAGCGGATCTTGTCGCCAACCTTGACCTGGCCGAGCATCGCCGCGTCCCTGGCCTTGAAAACCATGGTCATGCCCGGCATGCCCAGGTTGACGAGCGGCCCGTGCTGGATGGTCAGCGTGCCGGTATCCTTGTCCACTTTTTGCACTTCGCCGGACGACAGCTCGGCCGCGGCTTGTTCAGGCGCGGCCTGATGCTGTGCGTGCATCTGCGCATGCATCTGCGCGTGGTCCTGCATCCGGGCGCCGGCCTGGGCAGAGGCGAGTACGAGGCCGCCGGCGGCGACGGCGACGGTAAAGAGACGAGTCATGTGAAGCTCCTTGCTTGGTACGTTCGTGGTTCACGGCCGCGGCGACGCGACCGTGTTGCGGGAGATGTCGGCACGACGAACAGACGCGGCGGGACCAATTGTCCCGGCTGCGGCATCGTGCCGAGGGAACGGTCAGGCGCGGGGAGGTCGCTCGGGCAGGGCGAGGTCGACAGAGACGAGGCGGTGCGCGGCCATCGGTGTGGACACCAGCCGGGCAGGGTGGACCGGCAGCGCCGGCACGAAAGACGGTGTGATGGCAGCGCCGGTGCAGCAGTTGGCGCAGGCGCCGCATTTGCCGTCGGCATGGTGGTGCGCGTGCACGCCCGCGCCTGCTTTCGCGGCGCCGGCAGCCTCGGTCCCATGCTGGTCCGTGTCGGGTTTGGCCATGTCATGCACTGCGGCCGCCGGAAGCGGCGCGCACAGCAGCGCAGATGCCGCCGCAAAGCCTTGGAATGGCACTGCGAGCAACATCAGCCAAACGAAAAATGCCTTGACGATTACGTTCACAATTTGATTCTAGCATGGCACCGGCACGCCCGTAAAAGCTGGGCAGGGGTTGATGCAAGTCAAGGAACTTGTTTCCTTGGGTCAATAGGATTGCAGACCATAGCCATGCGACCTGCAAAGTTGAGCCGTGCCGCCGCGCCCAATCACAGGGCAATCTGGCTTACAGTATCTGCACAATCACCTCCCTTGGGCGAGCCGATCGATGAACGAGCACGAGCATCACCACCACAACCACGCCGGCGAGCAGACGACAGCAAGCGCGCCCGCCCATGCTGAGCACCACCACCATCACCAGGGTGCCGCGGCCCAGGCGCCGGAGCTGGCGCCGGCCCCGCCCGGCACCATCTACACCTGCCCGATGCACCCGCAGGTGCGCCAGCCGATGCCCGGCAACTGCCCGATCTGCGGCATGACGCTCGAGCCGGAGCTGCCGACACTGGAGGAAGGGCCGAATCCCGAGCTGGTCGACTTTCGCCGCCGGTTCTGGTGGACCTTGCCGCTCACGATCATTGTGGCCGTGCTGGCAATGGCCGGGCACCGCCTGTTCCCCGGCGGCCTGGCCGGGCAAAGCTACATCGAGTTCGCGCTCGGCACCCCGGTGGTGCTGTGGGCCGGCTGGCCGTTCCTGCGGCGCGGCGCCGCCTCGGTCGCGCAGCGCAGCCCGAACATGTGGACACTGATCGGAACCGGCGTGACGGCCGCCTATGGCTACAGCGTAGTGGCCACGTTTGCACCGCACCTGTTCCCGGCATCGTTTGTCATGCACGGCCGCGTGGCGGTGTACTTCGAGGCCGCCGCGGTCATCATTTCGCTCACGCTGCTGGGGCAGATCCTTGAGCTCAAGGCCCGCTCGCAGACCTCGGCCGCGATCAAGTCCCTGCTCGGCCTGGCGCCCAAGACCGCGCGCCGCATTCGCACCGACGGCAGCGAAGAGGACGTGCCGCTGGCCCACGTTCACATCGGCGACACGCTGCGGATCCGGCCCGGCGAAAAGGTGCCGGTCGACGGCGTGGTGCTGGAGGGCGAGAGCGCGCTGGACGAGTCGATGCTGACCGGCGAGCCGGTTCCGGTGACCAAGCGCCCGGGCGACCGCGTCATCGGCGCCACCATCAACGCCAGCGGGAGCCTTATCATGCGCGCCGAGAAGGTGGGCGGCCAGACCATGCTGTCGCAGATTGTACAAATGGTCGCGCAGGCACAGCGCTCCCGCGCGCCGATGCAGCGGCTGGCCGACGTGGTGGCCGGCTATTTCGTCGTGATCGTGGTGGCGCTGGCCGTGCTGACGCTGCTGGTCTGGGGCATCTACGGCCCGCAGCCGAGCTGGGTCTTCGGCTTCGTCAACGCGGTCTCGGTCCTCATCATCGCGTGCCCGTGCGCGCTGGGCCTGGCCACGCCGATGTCGATCATGGCCGCGACCGGGCAGGCGGCCACCCAGGGCGTGCTGTTCCGGGACGCGGCAGCCATCGAAGCGCTGCGCAAGGTCGATACACTCATCGTCGACAAGACCGGCACGCTCACAGAAGGCAAACCGGCATTTTCGGCCGTGGTGGGCGCACCCGGCTGGACCGAGGACCAGGTGCTGGCCCTGGCCGCCAGCATCGACCAGGGCAGCGAGCACCCGTTGGCGCACGCGATCGTGGCAGAGGCGCGGCGCCGCAACCTGCCGCTGTCGAAACCGGGATCGTTCGAGTCGTCCAGCGGCATCGGCGTGCGCGGCAGTGTCGATGGCGCGGCTGTCGTGCTCGGCAATACCGTGCTGATGGACAGCGCCGGCGTGGCCTGGCAGCCGCTGCGCGAACAGGCCGAGCGTCTGCGCCACGAAGGCGCAAGCGTCATGTACCTGGCGCGCGACGGCCAATTGGCCGGGCTGCTGGCGGTGGCCGACCCGATCAAGTTCACCACGCCCGAAGCACTCGCCGCCCTGCGCGAAGCAGGCATGAAGGTCGTGATGGCGACCGGCGATGGCCTGACCACCGCGCGCTCGGTGGGCGAGCGGCTTGGCATTGACGAGGTCTATGGCGAAGTCAAGCCGCAGGACAAGCTCACCCTCGTCGAGCGCTACCAGGCGGAGGGCAGGGTGGTGGCCATGGCGGGCGACGGCATCAATGACGCGCCGGCGCTGGCCAAGGCCAACGTGGGTATCGCCATGGGCACCGGCACCGACGTGGCGATCAACAGCGCGCACGTCACGTTGGTCAAGGGCGACCTGAGGGCGATCGCCAGGGCGCGCGCCATTTCGGTGGCCACCGTGCGCAACATGCACCAGAACCTTGGCTTCGCTTTCGTGTACAACGCGCTGGGCATTCCGGTCGCGGCGGGCCTGCTGTATCCGGTCACCGGCCAGTTGCTGTCGCCAATGCTGGCCGCGCTTGCGATGAGCCTGAGCTCCGTCTCGGTCGTAACCAATGCGCTGCGCTTGCGCGGCACTGCGGCGAGTAAATGAAACAGCAATCTGCTCGACAGCAGGCTGCAACAGTGCTAAGGTGGCGCCGGTAAACGCCATGAGATATACACGACGCATTCGCTTCCTGGCCGCCCTGGTGGCCCTGGTGAGCCTGCTGTTCACGCAGCTGGCCCTGGCGGGCTACGACTGCCCGCAGGTGGCGCGCGCGCTCGAACAACCGGTGGCAATGCAAGTCGCCCATTCCAACTGCTGCACCCCGCACGACCAGCAAAGTCCCAACCTGTGCGAGGCGCATGGCCAGTCCAAGGCGCAGTCGCTCGACCTGCCGGCGCAGCCGCCGGTGGCGCCGTTCGTTCCCACATCCCTCGTCCTTGCCATCTCCGCTGTCGAGACGCCGCTCCCGCTCAACCTCGAGGCGCCAGCTTCGTTCCTGGAGACCGCCAGCAGTTCGCCTCCGATTCCGATCCGGAACTGCTGCCTGCGCAATTAGATCCCGGCTTGCTCGCTAGCCCATGGTCCCGCTGATACCGGGACTGCGGTCGTTCATTGCAAGTTGGAGATGTCATGTTTTCCCGAATTCGACTCGCGGCGCTGCGGCGCCGCACTACGCCGGCGATGCTTGCGCCGGCGCTGCTGGCGTTGGCGTTCGCCGGCCCAGCCATGGCCTCAGGCACCGGCCTGACGCTCCCCGAGGCGCAGCAGCGCGCGCTCGGTCGCTCGCTGCAGCTGCGCGCGCAGGACGCGGCGGTGAAGGCGTCGCAGGAGCTGGCAGCCGCCGCGCGCCAGCTGCCCGACCCCATGCTCAAGGCGGGCGTCGAGAATGTCCCGCTGAGCGGTCCCGACAGGTATTCGCTGGGCCGGGACTCGATGACGATGCGGCGCATCGGCATCGAACAGGAGCTTACACGTAGCGACAAGCGCGACCTGCGCGCCCGGCGCTACGAGCATCTGGCCAACAAGACGCGCGCCGAGCAGGTTGCCGCCGCCGGCGCGGTCGAGCGCGACACGGCGCTGGCCTGGCTGGACCAGTATTACTTCGAGCAGATGGCGCAGGTGGTGGCCGAGCAGGCCGACCAGGCCGAGGCGCTCGTGGTGGCTGTGGACGCGGCCTATCGCGGTGGGCGCTCCAGCCGCGCGGACCTGCTGGCCGCCCGCAGCGCGCTGGCCATGGTGCACGACCGCGCGAGCGCGATCGAGCGCCAGCGCCAGAGCGCCCGCACGACGCTGGTGCGCTGGGTTGGTGAGTTGCCTGGTCTTGCGCTCACGGGCAGCCCGGACCTCACGCAGATTCGCCACAACCCGGACACCCTGCCGCACGAGCTCGAACACCATCCTGAGGTGAGCGTGCTGAACCGCGCTGCGGACCTGGCCAGCACAGAGGCGCGCCTGGCGGACGCAGAGAGCCGCCCGGACTGGCGCGTCGAACTGGCGTTCCAGCAGCGCGGCCCGGATTATCCGAACATGGTCTCGTTCGGCGTTGCGGTGCCGCTGCAATGGGACCGCAAGCACCGCCAGGACCGCGAAATCGCGGCGCGCCTGGCGCTAGCCGACCAGGCGCGCGACGAGCGCGACGAGGCGCTGCGCATGCACACCGCCGAAACCGCGAACCAGGTCGGCGAGTGGCGCACCGGCCTGGAACGCCTGGAACGCTACCGCACCGAACTGCTGCCGCTCGCGCGCGAACGGGCAGATGCGCTGCTCGCCGCCTACCGGGGCGGCAAGGCCGCGCTGGCCGACGTCATCGCCGCGCGCCGCGACGAACTGGAAACCCGCCTGCAGTCCTTGCAGCTCGAGGCCGACACCGCGCGCCTGTGGGCCCGCCTGAACTTTCTATTCCCGACCAGCCAGATGAACACCGTTTCGAACCTCAACAAACCGGAGGCGCCATGAATCGCCGCGTGATTGCAGCCGCGGCCGCGGCACTCGTGCTGGCCGGCGCCAGCTTTGGCGCATACCGCCTTGGTCAGCGTTCAGCCGCGCATGTGCCGGCCGCCGTGCCGGAATCGGGACGCAAGGTCCTGTACTGGCAGGACCCCATGGCTCCTGGCAAACGCTTCGACAAGCCCGGCAAATCGCCGTACATGGACATGGATCTCGTGCCCGTGTACGCGGACGAGCAGGGCGCCGAAGGCACGGTCAAGGTCAGTCCCGACGTGCAGCAGAACCTGGGCATCCGCCTGGTCGAGGTGCGCCAGGGCCAGCTGGGCGGCGGACTTCGGCTGGTCGGCAATATCGCGTTCAACGAGCGCGAACGCGTGCTGGTGCAGGCGCGCAGCAGCGGCTTCGTCGAGCGGCTGTTTGTGCGTGCACCGCTCGAGCGGGTGCGCAAGGGGCAGGCGCTGCTGGACCTCTACGTGCCGGACTGGGTGGCGGCGCAGGAGGAATACCTGTCGATCCGCCGCATGGGCGCCGCGCAGTCCGCGGGCCTGCTGGACGCGGCGCAGCAGCGCATGCGCCTGGCCGGCATGACGGACGAGCAGATCCGCCAGGTGGCCGCGCGCGGCCAGGTGATCAAGCGGGTGACCGTCACGGCCCCCGCAACCGGCGTGGTGAGCGAACTGCCGGCGCGCGAGGGCATGACGGTCAGTGCCGGCGCGCCGATGATGACGATCAGCGGACTGGCCAGCGTCTGGGTCAACGCCGAAGTGCCCGAAAGCGCCGCGGCCCAGGTGCGGCCCGGTACGGCGGTCGAGGCCACGACGCCGGCATATCCCGGCGAGCGTTTCAGCGGCAAGGTCGAATCCTTGCTGCCTCAGGTCGATCCAGGCACGCGCACCCTGGTCGCACGGATCGAGATCGCCAACCCAGCCGGAAAGCTCAGTCCCGGCATGTTCGCCAACATCGGCGTGATCGGCGCCGGGCGCCGGCAGGCACTGGTCGTTCCGTCCGAGGCGGCAATCCAGACCGGCACCCGCACCGTCGTCATCGTGGCGCAGGGCGACGGCAAATTCATGCCGATGGAAGTGAGCGTCGGCACAGAGGCCAACGGCGACACGGAAATCCTGTCGGGTCTCTCCGCAGGGCAGCGGGTGGTGGCTTCCGGCCAGTTCCTGATCGACTCCGAAGCCAGCTTGCGCGGCGCCGTGCGGCGCCTGGAAGGGGCCACGCAAACCAGGCCCGCGACGGTTGCCCCGGTCACGCACCATGGCATCGGCAAGATCGAAAAGATCGGCCCGGATGAAGTCACCATCTCGCACGGACCCATTCAAACGCTCGGATGGGGGCCGATGACGATGGGCTTCGTGCCGCCGGCCGGTGGCCTGCCGGCAGGGATCCGGGTGGGCGACAGCGTAGCGTTCGATCTGCAGGCCCGCCCCGATGGGCGCTACCAGATCACGGGGATCGAACGCAAAGCGAAGGCAACGCCGCCTCCTGCCCATGAACCTGCGCGGCACGGCAGCGAACACGGCGTGGATCACGCCACCGGCCAGGGCGATGCCACGCACGGCGAGCATGGGGCACACGCCATGCTTGAAGATGCGCCCCATGACCACGGAGCGCACCAATGATCGCCCGCATCATCCGCTGGTCGATTATCAACCGCCTGCTCGTCCTGCTGGCCGCTGTGGCGCTGGCCGGGTGGGGCGCGTGGTCTCTCGGGCGCACGCCTGTGGACGCGCTGCCCGACCTGTCGGACGTGCAGGTCATCATCCGCACGACCTGGCCCGGCCAGGCGCCGCAGATCGTCGAAAACCAGGTGACGTATCCGCTCACCACCACCATGCTCTCGGTCCCGGGCGCGAAGACCGTACGCGGCTACTCGTTCTTTGGCGACTCGTTCGTGTATGTGCTGTTTGAGGATGGTACCGATCCGTACTGGGCGCGCTCGCGGGTGCTGGAGTACCTGAACCAGGTGCAGTCGCGCCTGCCGCAACAGGCGCGACCCGCGCTGGGCCCGGACGCTACCGGCGTCGGCTGGGTGTTCGAGTACGCGCTGGTGGACCACAGTGGGCGCCACGACCTGTCGCAACTGCGCGCGCTGCAGGACTGGTTCCTCAAGTACGAGCTCAAGACGGTTCCCAATGTCTCGGAAGTGGCCAGCATCGGCGGCATGGTACGCCAGTACCAGGTGGTGCTCGATCCGGACAAGATGAGGGCCTACAACGTCACCCACGCGATGGTGCTCGATGCGCTGGCCAGGGCCAACCAGGAAAGCGGCGGTTCGGTACTGGAAATGGGCGAAGCCGAATACATGGTCCGCACCACCGGCTACCTGCACTCGCTGGACGACTTCCGCGCGGTGCCACTGTCGACCAACGCGGCCGGCGTGCCGGTGCGCCTGGGCGACGTCGCCCGCATCCAGGTCGGCCCCGAGATGCGGCGCGGGATCGCGGAGCTGAACGGTGAAGGCGAGGTGGCGGGCGGCGTGGTGGTCCTGCGCTCCGGGAAGAACGCGCGCGCGACCATCGCCGCCGTCAAGGAAAGGCTCGCCAGCCTGAAGGCCAGCCTGCCGCCGGGCGTCGAGGTGGTGACCACCTATGACCGCTCCGGCCTCATCGACCGCGCGGTCGACAACCTGGAACACAAGCTGGTGGAGGAATTCATCGTCGTCGCCCTGGTGTGCGCGCTGTTCCTGTGCCACCTGCGTTCGGCGCTGGTGGCCATCGTATCGCTGCCGCTGGGTGTCCTGGCCGCTTACATCGTCATGTACTACCAGGGCGTGAACGCCAACATCATGTCCCTGGGCGGCATTGCGATCGCGATCGGTGCCATGGTCGATGGCGCGGTGGTCATGATCGAGAACGCGCACAAGCATATCGAAGCATGGAACCACGCGCACCCGGACGCGCAACTGAACGGGGAAGAGCGCTGGCGCGTGATCGGCGACGCCGCGGCGGAAGTGGGCCCGGCGCTGTTCTTCTCGCTGCTGATCATCGTGCTCTCGTTCGTGCCCGTGTTTGCCCTGCAGGCGCAGGAAGGGCGGCTGTTCGCGCCGCTCGCGTTCACCAAGACCTATTCGATGGCCGCCGCGGCCGGGCTTTCGATTTCGCTGGTGCCGGTGCTGATGGGCTACCTGATCCGGGGACGCATTCCGGATGAGCGGCGCAACCCGGTAAGTCGCGCCCTGATTGCCGGCTATCGGCCGCTGATCGCCGCCGTGCTGCGCCATCCGAGGTCGACGCTGGTGGCGGCCGCGTTCGTGGCCGCCGCCACCGTGTGGCCGGTCAGCCGGTTGGGCGGCGAATTCCTGCCGATGCTGGATGAGGGCGATTTGCTGTACATGCCGTCGGCGCTGCCCGGCCTTTCGGCGGGCAAGGCGGCCGAGCTGCTGCAGCAGACCAACCGCCTGATCAAGACCGTGCCGGAGGTCGCCACCGTGTTCGGCAAGGCCGGCCGCGCCGAGTCGGCCACCGATCCCGCGCCGCTCGAGATGTTCGAGACCACCATCCAGTTCAAGCCGCGCGGACAGTGGCGGCCGGGCATGACGATGGCAAGACTCACCGAAGAACTGGACCGCGTGGTGAAGGTGCCGGGACTGTCCAACGTGTGGGTGCCGCCGATCCGCAACCGCATCGACATGCTCGCCACCGGCATCAAGAGCCCGGTCGGGATCAAGGTCTCCGGCGCCAGCCTGCCCGAGATCGACCGCCTGAGCAGCGCGATCGAGGCCGTCGTCAAGAAGGTGCCCGGGGTCTCGTCCGCGTTGGCCGAGCGCCTGAACGGCGGGCGCTATGTCGATATCGGCATCGACCGCGACCGCGCCTCCCGCTACGGCATGAACATCGCGGACGTGCAAGGCATCGTATCGGCGGCCGTTGGCGGCGACAATGTGGGCGAGACCGTCGAAGGGCTGCAGCGCTTCCCGATCAACGTGCGCTACCCGCGCGAGGTGCGCGACTCGGTCGACAAGCTGCGCCGGCTGCCGGTGCTGACCGGGCGCGGGGCGCAGATCGCGCTGGGCGACGTGGCCGACATCCGCGTGGCCGACGGGCCGCCCATGCTCAAGAGCGAAAACGCCAGGCTGTCCGGCTGGGTGTATGTCGACATCCGGGGCCGCGACCTGGGCTCGGCGGTGCGCGAGATGCAGCAGGCGGTGGCACGCGAGGTGAAGATCTCACCCGGCTATTCGATCGCGTGGTCGGGGCAGTTCGAGTATATGGAGCGCGCATCGGCCAAGCTGCGTGTCGTGGTCCCGGTGACGCTTGCGATCATCTTCCTGCTGCTCTACGCCACGTTTCGCCGGCTGGACGAGGCGCTGCTGATCATGGCCACGCTACCGTTCGCGCTGGCCGGCGGGGCCTGGCTGCTATGGCTCCTCGGGCACAACCTGTCGGTGGCCAGCGGCGTTGGCTTCATCGCGCTGGCCGGCGTCTCGGCCGAATTTGGCGTGATCATGCTGCTGTACCTGAAGCACGCATGGGAAGGCCGCGTCGCGCTTGGGAAGACCAGCGAGCAGGACTTGCTGGATGCGGTGACCGAGGGCGCAGTGCTGCGGGTGCGGCCGAAGGCGATGACCGTCGCGGTGATCGTGGCGGGCCTGGTGCCGATCATGATCGGTTCGGGTACGGGCTCGGAGGTCATGCAGCGCATTGCCGCACCCATGGTGGGCGGCATGATCACGGCGCCGCTGCTGTCGATGTTCGTGGTACCGGCCGCGTATCTGCTGCTCAGGAGGCGCCAGGTCGGCGCTTGATTTCGTAGGGTGGGCGGGTCTCCCGCCCACGCGTTCAAGCGCAGCATGCGGGGGCTGAACGCGTGGGCAGCAAGCAGCCCACCTGCGGTATGATCGTCCACTTCAACATCCCGCTGAAGGAGTCCACATGCGCCACCTGCTGTTCGCCGCCCTTGCCGTATTGTCCGTGCCGGCGTTGGCCGCCACACCGGCCGAAACCGTCGCCAGCTTCCACGAGGCGCTCAAGCGCGGTGACATGGCGCAGGCCAGTGCGCTGCTCGCGCCGGCAGTGGACATCTACGAGTCCGGCTACGTCGAGCGTTCGCGCGCCGAATATGCAGCGCATCACCTGCCCGCAGACATGGCGTTCGCAAAGACCACCACGATGCGCATCCTGCAACAGCATGAACAGGCGTCGGGGGACCTGGCCATCGTGCGCCGCGAGACCGAGACCACGGGCAGCCACCAGGGCAAGCCGGTGCATCTGTTCGGCACCGAAACGGTGCTGCTGGAGCGCGACGGCGACGGCTGGCTGATCACCCATGTGCACTGGTCGTCGCGCAAGGCCAAATAGCGCGCAGGCGCCGGACTGCCCCGGCGCGCCTTACTCGTGCCGCAGCGCTTCGATCGGGTCCAGGTGCGCCGCCCGCCGGGCCGGAAAATAGCCGAAGATGATCCCGATCGCGGCCGAGAACACGAACGCGGTCAGGTTGATCGAGGGACTGAACAGGAACGGCATGTGCATCAGCGCCGCCAGGCCAACGCAGGCCGCAAGCGCGATCGCAATGCCAATCAGGCCACCGAAACCGGACAGCACCACCGCCTCGATCAGGAACTGCAGCAGCACCTCGCGCTCCAGCGCCCCGATGGCCAGGCGAATGCCGATCTCGCGGGTGCGCTCGCGCACCGACACCAGCATGATGTTCATGATGCCGATGCCGCCCACCAGCAGGCTGACCGCCGCCACCGCGCCCAAAAGCCCGGTCATGGTGCGGATCGTACCCGACAGGGTGTCGGCGATCTGCTTGGTGTCCATGACGTTGAAATTGTCGTCCTCGTTCTCCGCCAGCCGGCGCCGTTCGCGCAGCAGGGCGTTAATCTGCTTCATCACTTGCGCCGTGCGTGCCGAGTCGCGCAGCGAAACCAGGATCGTGCTCACGTCGGTGTCGCCCGTGATGCGGCGCTGGACGGTGGCGATCGGCATCACCACCACGTCGTCCTGGTCCATCCCCATCGCGCCCTGGCCCTTGGAAGCCAGCAGACCGACGATCTCGCACGAGAAGTTTTTCACGCGCAGTTGGGCGCCGACCGGGTTCTGGCTGCCGAACAGTTGCTTGCGCACCGTGTTGCCGATGACGCACACCGCCTTGCCGGCCTTTTCCTCGTCCTCGTTGAACTCGCGGCCCGCGGCCAGCTTCCAATTCCCGGCAATGAAGTAGTCGTTGGTGGTGCCGTTGACCACGGAAGACCAGTTGTTGTTGCCGGCGACCAGTGTCGAGGTGCGGCTCACCGCCGGCGCCACCGCCTTGACCCCGCTCAGCTGCAAACGCAGTGCCTCGATGTCGGCCAGCTTGAAGTTGGGCGGACGGGCGCCGTCGCGCGGGCCCATGCGCTGGCCAGGGCGCACCATCAACAGGTTGCTGCCCAGGCTGGAGATCTGGTCGGATACCATCTGGGTCGCGCCGTTGCCCAGCGTGACCATGGTGATCACGGCCGCCACACCGATCACGATGCCCAGCACGGTCAGGAACGAGCGCAACAGGTTGCGGCGGATTTCGCGCAGCGCCACCAGCAAGGCGTTACCGAGCATCGGCGGCCTCCTCGTTGACGGTCTCGCTGTCGATCGCCCCGTCGATGAAATGAATGATGCGGTGCGCGTAGCGGGCCATGTCCGGCTCGTGGGTGACCATGACGACGGTAATGCCTTGTTCGCGGTTCAGGTCGGCGATCAGCTGCATGATCTCGTGGCTGCGCTTGGAGTCCAGGTTGCCGGTCGGTTCATCGGCCAGCAGGACCAGCGGCCTGGTGACGATGGCGCGCGCGATCGCCACGCGCTGCTGCTGGCCGCCGGACAGTTCGGCCGGCGTGTGGTCCTCCCAGCCGTCCAGGCCCACCATGGCAAGCGCGGCGCGCGCCGCGGCGCGCCGCTGCTCGGGCGGTTCGCCCCGGTAGAGCAGGGGCAGCTCGACGTTCTCCTGCGCCGAGGTGCGGGCCAGCAGGTTAAAACCTTGGAACACGAACCCGAGGTAGCCGCGGCGCAGCAGGGCGCGCTGGTTGCGGTCGAGCCGTTCGACGTGGATGCCCTGGAACAGATATTCGCCGGAGGTGGGCGAATCCAGGCAGCCGAGAATGTTCATCGCCGTCGATTTGCCCGAACCGCTGGGCCCCATCACGGCCACGAAATCGCCGGCGGCGATCGACAGGTCGATGCCGCGCAGTGCCTGGAAGGCCACGGCGCCTTCGCCGAAGGTCTTGGTGATGGCGCGCAGCTCGATCAGCGGCGCCTCTTGCTCGCTCACTTGGCCGCCTCTTCGTAGTCGGTGATCACCGCCATGCCGGCTTTGAGCTCGCCGCCCGTCACTTCGGTATGGCGGCCGTCGCTCACGCCCGTGTGCACACCGACCGGCTGCGGGCCGTTTGCGCCCAGCACCCAGACCTGCGCCTGGCCGTTGACCGGCTTGGCGGCGCGCCGCGGCGCTGCAGGAAAGCGCGGCATGAGCTGGCTCACGAAGCCGCCTTGCGCTGCCTGGCCCGACTGCTGCGGCGGCACGAAGCGCAGGGCGGCATTGGGCACCAGCAGCGTCTTGTCGCGCCGCGCGGTGACGATCGACGCGGTGGCCGTCATGCCCGGGCGCAGTGCAAGGTCCTTGTTCACCACATCCAGGATGGTCTTGTAGGTGACCACGTTATCGGTCGTGGTCGCGCCCAGACCGACACGCTGGATCGCGGCCGGAAAGCGGCGCCCCGGCCATGCGGACACGGTGAAGCTGGCCGGCTGGCCGGGCCGCACGGTAGCGACGTCGGCCTCGTCCACCTTGACCTGCAGCTGCATGCGGGTGAGGTCCTCCGCCACGACGAACAGCACGGGCGTGGTCATGGCGGCCACCACCGTGTTGCCCGGCTCGACCTTGCGCGTCAGTACCACGCCGTCCACCGGCGAGCGGATGTCGGCCTTGGTCAGGTTGGTCTCGTCGGTCTTGAGGGTGGCGCGCGCCTGTGCGGCCTGGCCGCGCGCGGTCGACTCGTTGGCGATGGCGCGCTGCAGGGCCGCTTCGGCTGCCTCCAGTTCCGTGCGTGCCGGCACCTTGCCACCCGAGAGCTCGGACACCTGGCGCATGCGCGTGAGCGACGCGCGCGCCTCGGCCACCGTGGCTTGCGCCTGCGCGACCTGGCCTTCGGCCGCCTGCACTGCGGCGCGTGACTTGAACACGGTGTCGTTCAGGCGCGACTTGTCCAGTTGCGCCATCAACTGGCCCTTTTTGACGGTGTCGTTCTCGTCCACCAGCACGGACGCCAGGGTGCCGGACAGCTCGCTGCCCACGTCCACCGACTTGGTCGGTGCCAGCGTGCCGCTGGCCGATGCGGTGACGACGAGATCGCCGATTGCGGCCTGCTCGGTGACGTACTTGACCGTCGGGCCGGCGCTGCGCGTGGCGAGGTATGCCACCACGAATGCCGCCACCACGAGCGCGCCGGCGATCATGGGCCAGCGGCGCCGGGCATGCCCGGAAGTGCCGGCGGCAGCGTCGTCGAGCAGGCGCTGCAGTTTGTCCTTGGTGTCGTCGCTAACTTTGGTTGTCATGCTTGCGGTTCCGGAAGAGGGGAGACGTCAGGCCTGCTGCCATCCGCCGCCGAGTGCCTTGTAAAGGGCCACGAGCGCGGACAACTGGGCCGCTTGCGCGCTGGCCAGCGCGTCCTGCGCGGAAAGACGGGTGCGCTCGGCGTCGAGCAGGCGCTGGAAATCGGACAGACCCGATTGGTACATCTGGCGCGACGTGGTGGCGGCGCGGGCAGCCGCATCGGCCGCACTGGTGCGGGCCTCGAGGCGGTCGCGCGCGGCGCCGTAGGCCACCAGCGCGTCCTCGACTTCTTCCAGCGCCGACAGCACCGCGTTCTGATAGGCGATGAGCGCCTGCTCCTGCACGGCGCTGCGCACCTCGACCGCGCTGCGCAGCCGTCCGGCGTCGAACAGCGTGGCCGCCAGCGAGCCGGCGGCGCTGCGCACCAGCGTGTCGGCCGTGCCGAGCGCGCCGAGCGAAGCGGCCTGCCAGAAGATCGAGCCCGACAGGTTCAGGCTCGGGTAGCGCTGCGCCATTTGCGCGCCGACCCGTGCGGTTTCCGCAGCCAGGCTGCGCTCGGCGGCGGCAAGGTCCGGACGCGCCCGCAGCGCGTCGGCGGGAATGCCAACCGCAACGCGGGCGGGAACCCGGGGCAAGGGACGCGGCTCCTGCAGCGCCGATCGCAAGGCGCCCGGCTGCTGCGCCAACAGCACGGCCAGCCGGTTCTGGGCATTGGCGATCGCCATTTCCAGGTCGGAGATCGAGGCGCGGGTCTGCTCGCGGCTGGCCACGGCCTGGTCAACGTCGCTGGTGCTCACAAGGCCGGCCTGGTTGCGCCACTGCGCCAGCTGCACGGTCTCGGTCTGGCTGGCCAGGTTTTCGCGGGCGATGGCCAGGCGCTGCTGGTAGCTGCGCAGGTCGACATAACTCTGCACCACTTCGGCCACGAGCGACACCTTCACGTTGGCCAGCGACGCCTCGCTGGCCTCCAGGTCGGCGCCGGCCGCCTCCAGCGTGCGGCCGTTCTTGCCGAACAGGTCGACTTCCCAGCCAGCGTCAAAGCCTGCTTCGTACAGGGTGGAGGTGGCGCGCACGCCGCTCGTGGACGCGCTGCGCGTGGTTGGCGACAGGTTGGCTGTCAGGGTCGGAAACAGGCCGGCGCGCGCCTGCACACGCACGGCGCGGGCCTGACGTACGCGCGCTGCTGCCAGCCGCACGTCGCCATTGGCCGCCAGTGCCTGTTCCACCAGCGTGTCGAGCTGGGAGTCGCCCAGCACCCGCCACCAGCGCGCCAGTGCGGCCGGGCTGGCGGGCGTGAGGCCGGCCGAATCGGTTGCGCCGTGCCATGTCGCGGGCGCCTGCTGTTGTGGCGCCTGGTACCCGGGGCCGGCCATCGGCCGGTGCGTTGCGCAACCCGCGCCCATTATTGTGAGGAGGCAGGTTCCGTACAGGCGCATGCGGCCCGCACGATATAGTCGATGCATATTGGATGCCGTCAGTTGGAAACACGGTCGACCACTTCAGGCCGCCGTTCATTATGGCCGATTCTGCTGTAAATGAATGTTAATGCCAGGAATTTCTGTCTTCAAATATTGTGTCTTTCCGGCGCCTTGCCTGATTCATGCTTTTGCCGAGCAGGCATGGAGTGGCGCTGGATCCGTTGGGTCCGGCGCGGTTCCCAACAATTCGTCAGCGTGGATCAAGGCAGCGGCCCGGTCTGGTGCTAGTTTGGGGTGAGGTTGCGGCAGCGGTGTCTACTGGCCAGGAGGTTTTTGCGTGAACAAGCATTTTGTAACCATGCTGGGCTGGTGGCGCTGGCTGGCCGCCTTCGCGGTGGTGCTCTATCACGTGCGCTTTCTATTGCTAGCTCCGTACGACGACGTGGCAGAGAAGGGCGTGCTGCTGAACCTGTTCTATTTTGGCACCAGCCTGGGGCACGAAGGCTTTGTGCTGTACATGCTGGTCAGCGGCATGTTGCTGGGCGGGTTATCCCTGCGCCGATGGAAATTGCAGGGTGCCGGCGCGTGGCGCGATATCGCCCACAAGGCCTTGTGGTTCTACGCATTTCTGGTTCCCGGCCTGCTGCTTGGCGGCTTGCTGGACCTGACCGGTCATTGCGAGCTGCGCTCCACTGGCACCTACGCCTATTTCGATCAGTTCACGCCCGATTTTTCGCTGCGCGCGGTTGCCGAAAACCTGCTGCCGGTCCAGCGCTTCATCGTTCCCGGCCTTGGCAGCAACTCGATGCTCTACCTGCTGGCGTACGAATGCTGGGCCTACCTGGCCTTTGCCGCGTTTGTCCTGCCCACGCGTCGCCGCACGGGCGCGGTGCTCGGGGCCTTCGTCGCCATCGTCGGCTCCGTCCTGGCCCCGGAGTTCGTGGGCTACCTGCTGTTGTGGATGATGGGTGCCGGGGTCTATCACTACCGTTTGCGGCTGCAGGAACGGCTAGGGCGGGGCAGGGCGTTCGTGCTCTTCGTGGCGAGCCTGCTGACTTCGCGTGTGGTCGGATCGCACCTGTCCGAGGTGCCGGAGCAGTATGTGCTGGTGGTTCGCAGCTTGCTCGATCTGCAGTTCGGCATCGGGCTGACCTGCCTGCTGCTCGCCTTGGGCAGTAGCAGGATTTACCGGGATCGCCGGTCGGTCTTGCTGTGGCGGCTCGCTCGGGGATTTCCGGCCGCAAATTCGGTCATTTTCGCCTGCCATTTCCCGCTGATGATGTTTGCCGTTGCCGCTGCGAGCAGGGCTTTTGGCGTGCCGATAGCAGGCCAGCCGCAGCCGCTGCTGTTTGCCCTGTTCGGTCTGGTGGTCGCGTTGATTTACGCTTACGCGTGGGCCTTGTCGCAGCTTGCAAGACGGCTGGTCCGACTGCTCGGGGCGGCGCGCGGAATGCCGGTTGCGCCGGTGACGGCGTGAGCGCGGCCGCTCAGGCGCAGTGACAGCCGCGTGCGATCTTGCGCAAAGCGTTCAGGTCTTGCCCGAACATGCACAGCGCTTCGCAATGTTTGTCGAGCAGGTCGAAGGGAATGTACTGATCGAGCGGAAGGCCTTCATCCGTTCGTCACTGCCGACAAACCAGGTGTTGTACACCGATTCCTGGTCCTGCTTGTATGCGTTGATCAGGTCGGCCAACTGGCCGGCCGCTGGAGCTGGGTTCACGACTTTGTCCGTAGGTTGCGCAAGAGACACTAGTGTACCCATGGCACTCATCCTTGGAAACCCGGACTGATCTGCCCACTCCACGTCGTTTCCATTCACCAGATCAAGCATTTCGCAATCAGCGCCTGCGATCGCATTTCCATCCGATACAATCTTCAGGTCACTAACATCCTCAAGGGAACATGTACGCGGCCGCGGTGCGCGGCATGTTGTACTGGAATCATGGACAGTAAATCAAGCCCCGAATGGGACCCACGGTCCGAAGCGGTGCTTCAGGATCAGATCGCGGCCTATGACGAGATGCGGCGCCGGTGCCCGGTGGCCCATAGCGACTACCTGAACTGGTCGCTGTTTCGGCATGACGACGTTACGCGCGCGCTGCACGCCCCCCTCACATTCAGCAGTGCCGTCTCCAGCCACCTTGCCGTTCCGAGTGGCATGGATCCGCCGCAGCACACCGAGTACCGTCGCATCATCGAGCCGTATTTCAGCGTGGAGCGCATGCAGGCGTTCGAACCGGCGTGCCGCGCCATCGCCATTGAATTGATGGACAGCTTGCCGGCGGCGGGCGTGGTCGAGTTCATGAGTGCAATTGCCGAGGACTATGCACTGCGGGTGCAATCCGCCTTTCTTGGCTGGCCAAGCGAACTGCGTGATCCGCTGCGGAGGTGGACGCGCAAGAACCATGCAGCGACCCTGGCGCGTGACCGTGCGGCGATGGAGGCGGTTGCCTTCGAGTTCGATGGCTATATTCGCGAACTGCTGGCGGTACGCCGCAGCGCGGGTGCAAGCGCGCCCGCCGACCTGACGACCAGTCTGTTGCGCGAGCGCGTGGGCGGGCGCCCGCTGAATGAGGAAGAGATCATCAGCATCCTGCGCAACTGGACTGTCGGCGAGCTGAGCACGATTGCCGCCAGCGTCGGCATTGTCGCGCACTATCTGGCTGCGTGGCCGGCACTACAGCAGCGTTTGCGGGAAAACGTCACGCTGGTCCCGGCGGCCGTCGATGAAATCCTGCGCCTGCATGCGCCATTGATCTCGAACCGGCGCGTGCTGACGAGACCTGTGGAAATCGGCGGCCAATACCTCGCCGCCGGCGAACGCATCACCTTGATGTGGGCATCGGCAAATCGCGATGAAGCGGTGTTCGATGAACCAGACTCGTTCCGCCTGGACCGGGATCCATCGAAGAACCTGTTGTATGGAGCAGGCATTCACGTTTGTCCGGGAGCACCGCTGGCGCGCCTTGAGTTGCGCATCATTGTCGAGGAACTTTTGGCGCGCGTAAAAAAAATCGCGCCGGCTCCAGATGCGGCACCGGTGAACGCCGTGTATCCGGCGAGCGGCTTCGTCGAGCTGCCGCTGCGAATCGAAGCAGCCTGAACACACGCAGGCACTACGGCTCCGGCTACATAAAGGAACACAGGCGACACGCGGCTGCCATCCGCGTGCCGAGCCTGTGTCATTGAGCCGCTCTTCAAATGTTGGCTTCCGACTAAGCCCTGATATCCACTTGTGCGCCAGAGAGCGTACAATTTCATTATTGCAACGATCACGGATGGGCATGCGAGACATGCCGGAGGTTCGGGTCTCGGCACTTCTCATTCTGAAGCTTTCTCACCCAGCGTCAAACTGGTCGCGGCGCGAGCAAAGCTCATCCCCATCTTTTTCAATCAAGGGTGCAACTCAAAAAAGGGTTAGCCATGCAATCGTATGCGGATAAAAACCGGGATAGTCAAGCTACGTCGGCCACTGCCAAGGCCAGGAATGAGAAAACGCGGGATTCGCCCGGATTTCAGCACCTGGACAACCGGCCTTCCAGCATACAGACCCGGAAGGCGCAAGAGATGGCGGGCAACAGCATAAAAAAGAGCTTCGTCCAGCTTGTTGACAATCGGCAGGCGGGCCGGCAAATGGAGCATGCGGCAACCGCACCTCATACGGCCGATACGTCTCAGGTTGTCCAAGGTGTCTTCATCCAGGATAACCAGACATTTTCGTGGAGAGATACAGACACAAACAAGGTCTACCAACAAACCAGCACAATCTCGGGAGGGAGGGTTACCCTTACGTCAGAAGACGGCGAGAGCTTTGTCATTGAGCAGGGCATGGACGGCACATGGAACCGAGTCAGCCAACCAGCTCAGGTCACGCTGACCCCGCAGCGAGGCTCGGGATATCGCGTAGACTCTGAATTCAAAGGCTTCAAGGCAGCTGATGCACTTAAAGAGAAGGGCGATCTCGAGAAAGCTGATTTACCGTACTCAGCACACGGAAAGATCAGAGATCAAGAGTTCAGAGATTTTTTCTCCGACATCCCATCGTTACCAAAAGAAGCAAAACCATCGGAAGGCTACCGTAAGGTGATTGACGAAAGAATACGCGCCTATGGCAAGCTAGCGCAGCCAGCACCTCGGAAGAATGGTTTCAACAAGCGGCCCTACGAATCAGGTAAAAATTACGAATTTTCAGTGGACGCGAGCGGCGGGCTCCCTTTTCATCAAGCCGACGATCTCATCAAAAGCTCGTACCAGAGAAAGGACAAACTGGAGAAAAACCTGACCGCTCAGGATCTCTACGAGGCACAATACTTATCGAAGTTTAACGATATCGTCCCCGATTCTGCGCTCTACGCCCCATTTACCCAAACCCAGCAATCAGAGCACTGGCTAAACACGCTTGGCCCAACACTTGACGTAAACTTTCCACCGACAATATCAGACGAAAGCGTTGGAACGGATTACAAAGCGGTGCATACCGTTTTCAAAAAATTCCTCAATATGCTGTCAGCGAATCCTGATTTCATATTGAAAACCGCTGAGGACACCCAACTATTTCTGGATAAAGAGCTGGCATCGGTTGCGATCGAAGCACATAAAGAAGCGTATCTAGGCTCCGCGAACAAGCAGAAATCTAAAGCAGCAAAGAAGGAAGGAAGCTCGACAAAGAGACGAAAATTCCTGGGCTCGAAGGAAAATTCGAATATAGAACAAGCGCATGCCAACGTAGCTGCGTTCCTGTCAGGCGCGGATGTCAAATTTCCCACCACGCCAATGGCCGCCAACGTACAAAAAATCGCGTATCTGTTTTACATCAAGTTGGTCAAGCGAGCAATCGCAAATATGGTTATCCTGATCCATAGCCACAAGGAGTATGCAATTGAGCAGGGTACCGGACAAGCGATTAAACAAATTATGAATAATCTGACGGTTCAACTCTCAAGGCTGGCGGAGCTGCAAAGCAAACTGTACACTGGTTCAAGCGATGTGACAGCCGAGAGTGCCGATGTCAGTGCGTATCAGCCACATATTCCGCAAGAAGTCCAACATTTGGCTGAACAAAATGGCGTTCAAGCATATTATGGCGGGTCAGACGGCAATAACTGTCTAATCTATGCCATAGCTGGTGCTTTTGGCGTTCATCTTACGGATCACGAGGCAGCAGAGATTCGAAACTGGTTGAATAATCACAGTGCGCACAATGCCCATTTCAGCGCACATGGTCAGCTTCCAATGTTGCCGGGACTCATTCAAGAAATAGCAAACCGACTGAGGCTTGCCGGCCATAATCTCAACGGAACCGTTACCGTTGTAACAACGCAGGGCAATTACAACGCACAAGGCGCCGTGGCCAACAACGCGAATCACGGCAATGTATTGGTGATCCTCCATGGTGGCCATTATTACTTCACCCAAGCAGCAAATTTAGCATAAGCGATAGGTTGGGCGTGTTGGAGACCTTGAGGTTAAGGCCAGGCTGGTGGCGCCAGCGAGCTGCACCTGGCACGGCTGGAGCGCCGGCTGCCCGAGCACGTGCTGACGGTCCGCAGGGCCGAAACGGTGCTGGCCCAGCCCGATCTTCGCTCGCCGATCGGCATATTGGCAGGAAGGAGATCTGTGAGATCAGCCGGTGCTCCTGAGCGGCGATCCTGTTGCCCAGAAAGGACTTTGCTGACTCGGCGGCAGCGTTTGAGATCTCGCCGCTGCCCGGCCTTCTGTTCGCATAATTTATATTATGTCAAATCGTAGCTGCGCACCCGGTCCCCTACGCATCGCGATCACACCCACAGCGACAATTTCAGATGCTGACCGGGCCGTAGCAACCGTTCCCTCCCATGACACGGCTCCCTCGTCACCGTGCAATGACGCAACAGGGTCCGCCAACTGCACTTGCGGTTTGTACGCGGGCAGCCCGGCCGCCCGCGTGCCCGCTTCACTCGGTGTCGGCCGAGATCGTTCCCTCGTCCACGGTCGCGATGGCGCCAGCGGCGCTGGCCCGCATGTTGTCGTAGTCGACAACCTCGGCGCCGGAACGCGGATCTGCATGCCAGATCCGGACGCGAACGCCGTTCAGCTTGCCTGCTTCATTCGTCGTGGCGGCCAGGGTGAACTTGTAGCCGCCCGCGCCGTTGAGGGTGCCGCTGCCGCCGAACTGCAATTCCGTCCCCCGCAGCGCCTTCGAATCGACTTGATCGCTCTGAAAGCGCAAACCCGCCGAGTTGAACCGGACCACCGCCATGCTGCCGGCATCGGAGGCAAAGGCGAACGTCGCAACACCGGGTCGGCTCGTAGGCTCCCGGAAGGCGTTGGCCGGCGACACGAACCGGCCCTCGCCCGCCACGCAGGGGCAAGTCTTGACCACGGTGACGTTGAGCCGGACGACCGTGCTCTTGCCGCTGGAGTCGGTCACGGTGAGCTTGACGGTGTAATCGCCCTGGGCTTTGTAGGTGTGCTGGCCACTGACGTTGCCGCTGCCGTTGCGCTCATTGACCGTTCCCGTGTCCTTGTGTCCGTCGCCCCAGTCCCAGGTAGCCTTGTGGGTATCGTGCGGGTCGGAATCGGTGAAGTTGGCGGAGAAGGACAGCAGATGGCCGGGTTGCTGCTTGCCGGTGACGGTGATCGGGCCGACCAGCGGACGCAGGCCGGAGACGGGCTGGGTGGTCAGCAGGACCAGCCCCGTGTCGGTGGTTGCAACGATCGAGCCGTAGTCCGATATCGCCAGGGCTCGCCGCAGGAACAGCCCGTGCGGCAAGTTGCGCACGCGCGTGTTCAGGTCCACGATTCCGCCGGCCAGGGACCAGATATAGGCGCGCGATCCGGCCAGGTTGGCGGTTCCTACGACCTGGCCGCGGTTATTCAGGTCGTCCGCCAGCGACTGGGTGACATTGGGAATGCCGGCGCCAATCTGGACCAACCCGCTCGCGCGCGTCCAGGCAAAAGCAAACGGCTCTTTCAGCCCGATCACCATCCCCTTGTCGTTGATTTTGGTCGCGATCGAGAACCCGTTGCCTCCAATATCGATTAACTGCTCCTGTGGTGTCCACAAGAATGCATGTTCGCGCTGGCCCTCCTGGAAGACCGCGCCGCCGACGACGTACCCGGCGGTGTTGATGTCGTTCGCTGCCGACCTGTCGCTGGGAATCGTCGAAGGCGTGTGGAGCCCCGCGGACTGGGTCCACCTGAACGGCAGTTGGAGGAATTGGCCCGCCACCACCAACGGGAACACGCCCACGACCGTTTCCGCATCGTTGAGGGCAAGCGCAAAGGAGCCGGTGTTGAGCGGACCGACACTCGTCGCGACGTTGGCGGCGTTCCACAAAGCGGCGTTGGCCTGCGTGGGGTGGGTGGGATCAAAAAAAGTAAAACCCGCCACCTCACCCTTGTTGTTGATGTCGAAGCCTTGTCCGCCTGCGGGCAGAAGGCGCTCGAAACCCTTCTCCTTGCTCCATCGGTAGGCGCCGGAGAACCTGCGGCTGTCGACGAACCCGGTGACTTGCCCGACCTCGTTCAGGGCGGACGCGGCGGACTGGCGCGCGCGGAACGGGATGATCGACCGCACCGTTTTCCCGTCGAAAAAGCGGGCCCGCGTAAACTCGTTGGGATTGAAAGGGTTCTCGGTAAATGCCACCTGCCCCTTGTTGTTGATGTATGCGGCTGCCACCTCGGGATCGTCCGAAAGCGGGACAACGTTGTACCTTGTGCCCGATGCCGCGGCCGCGACGGGCGCCTCCTCGGCCTGTCCCGTAGCGAACGCCCGGCCTTCCCACAGCGCGCCGCAGGCGGCCAACGCGATGAGGTGCCATAATAGCGAGGAGCGGCCCCAAGGGGCGTGCGCGCCGGGTAGTCGGGCCTGGGTTTCCATTCTTTCCTCCTGTCAGTTTTTGCGCCCGGAGCGATGCCAACGGACGCGCCAACTCCAGCTTAGGTCGATGGCTGAAGGCCGCTACTGGCGGGCGTCAAATGCATGGCCTGCGGGAGCTCGTCCCATGTGAGTATCGGGACTGCGTCCTTGCACGGCGGAACGGAAGACTTCCTGAAGCGAAAGATCAGGGCGTAAGTCAACTGAGATGTCCAACACGGCGACCGTTCCCGGCTGATCGCCCGCCGTCTCAATTGCGCACTGCACCCCGCCCGACAGCCGCCGGCCCGCCAAGCCGCCACGACAGTCCAAGATAGACAATCCGTCCGTCAAACCGCCTGAGGTTCGTCTCCCTGAGCGTTTCGGTATCGGTCACGGTCTCGATCTTTTGCGTGTTGAAGATGTCGGTCACGTTCATCACCACTGACAGCGCCGGCGTGATGTTGTGGCGCAGGCTGACGTTGGTGAACGACGTCGGCTGGCGGTAGCCCTGGCCGGTCAGCGCCTTGCCTTGTCCGTTCAGCGCCACCTGCAGGTGGTCCACGTCGGTCAACTCGACGTTGAAGCGCCCGCGCATGCTCAATGAGGTCGCGCTGCGGCGCACGTCGGCACCGGTTGCGTCCAGTTGCGGCTGCTCGATATGCGCCAGGTTGCCGCTCGTGTTGATTGAAAATCGTGGCGTGACCTTGCCGCCAAGCGTGAACTCAAGGCCGCCCGTCCGGGATCCGGGACCGTTCTCCGGCCGCGTCAGCACCACTGCATCGCCAACGAAGCTGCGGCGGTACAGGATCGCGTCCTTGTCCCTGCGGTAGTAGCCGCGCAGGTTCGCTTCCAACCCCATCAGGCGCGACTCCAGCCCCAGTTCCAACGAATCGGTCAGCGCCGGATGCAGGCTTGGATTGCCGGCGGATTCGTTCAGCTCGTCCCGATAAACCACGAACGGATTGAGCTCGGCTGCGCTGGCGCGCCGCAAGCGCCGCGCGTACGCCAGCCGCAGGTTGGTATCGTCCGTCAGCTTGTAGGTCGCAAACGCGCTCGGAATGGCGTTCACGTAATGGTTGGTCGCGTTGATGTTCGACGTGATCTGGTCGATGTCCACATGCGTGTATTCGGCGCGCAGGCCGCCCAGCACGCCAAGCCGGTCGGTCAGCCGCAGCTGGTACGAGGCGTACGCAGCCAGATTGTGCTGGTTCAGCTCGAAGCTGTTGGTTCGGCGCGGGTTGACCACGCCGGCCCCGGTGACCACATCGATGTCCTCATACAGCGCGTCCACGCCGCTCTTCTGTGCGATCGCCTTGAAACCGAGCTTGAGGACGCCCTTGTCGCCGGGCCGCTCGTAGTCGCCACTGAAGTCCGTGATCCGGGTCGTGTTGTCGTTGACCTGCTGGCTGCGGCTGTCGCGCGTACCTGGCGGGCGCACGCTGTAGGCGTTCGCGTAATCGCTGTCGCTGGCGTTGCGCGCCGACGAAACGCGCAGGTCCAGCTTGAAGATTTCGCCCGGCAGTTCGCCCTTGCGATCCCAATGCGTGCTGACCGTGTAGTTGCTGCTGTCGCCGCCGCGCGCGGTGGTGCGCTGGTAGTCGCTGACGGTGACGCCATCAAGACCAAAGCCAAGATAGCGGTCCACCGCGTTGGCGTCGTTGGTGCGCCCGAGCCACGAGACCGCGGCACTGAGCGTGTCCGTGTCGCCCAGGTTGTATTTGATGCTGCCGTTCAGCCCCGCGGACTCGTTCAGCCCGGCGGAACTGGATGCCTGCGCGCTGCGCGTCACTTCGCCGGTGGCAACATTGACCCGCTCGCGCTCGACCTGGCCGACCAAGTTGCGCCCGTCATGGCGCACGTTGATCCCGCCCTGCAGGCCGATGCGGCCACTGTTGTAAGTGCCCGATACCGCCGAGTTGTAGCGCCCTGCCGTTCCGCCATTCGCATTGACAACCCCGAATCCGCCGGGCTTGCGCGTCCGTTTCATCACAATGTTCAGGATCGGTCCCCCGCCCGTCTCGTTGCCGAACTGCGCGCCGGGGTTGTTGATGACCTCAATCGATTCGATGTCTTCCGATGGCAGTGCCTGCAGCGCAGCCGCCCGGTTCTCACCCTGAAACATGGCCGAGGGCTTGCCGTCGATGTAGATCTGCACGTTGCTGCTGCCGCGCAGGGTGAGCGTGCCGTCCGGGTCAAGCGACACCGAGGGCACGTTGTTGAGCGCGTCCGCCGCCGTGCCGTTGGTGCTGCTGGCATCGGATTTGACGTCGTAGACTTGCCGGTCGATGCGGCTGGCGGGCCGCTGCGCCGATACCGTCACCGCAGGCACCTCGCCGTTGTTGGCGTTGGCGGTGTCCGCCTGCACAGGCTGCTGTACGACGGGTTTGGCGACAGGCGCCTGCTGCGCCAGGGCCCATCCGCTGCACAGCACGTCGCCGACCAGGGCGCCAAGCAGCAGTTTGCGGGAGGCAGCGCACAGCGCGCTGGTGTTCGTGGATTTGAGCATCAAGACATCGATCGATTGTGTGGCAGGGGGCACTCGGCCGGCAGGCACCAAATTCGAGACGATAAACAAGAGTTGCTCGTTAGTACAGTCCTTACACGCACGTCAATACGCCTCGGTAAGTGGTGACAGGCAATGCAGCGCCACGACATCGCGTTTGCTGGAATGATGATTGGTGCGACAAGGCGCCGGGAGCGAACATGGATACCGCATCACTGTGGCAAGGAACTGCCGTGAAAATGGCGTGTCTGCCCACGCTGCAGACTGACATCGCGGTGGACGTGGCGGTGGTCGGCGCCGGCATCACCGGCCTGACCGCCGCAATGCTGCTGGCGGCTGGCGGAAAGACCGTCGCGGTGCTGGAGGCGCACCGCATCGGCGGTTCGAGCACCGGCCACTCCACCGGCAATCTGTATGCGCTGACCGATATGGGCCTGCGAGAGATCGCACGGCGGCGCGGCGAGGCGACCATGCGCGCCGTGGCCGAATCGCGTGCTTCGGCCGTCGATGCGCTCGCGCAGACGATCCAGGCACTGTCGCTCAAGTGCGCGTTCACTCGCACCGCCTGGCACCTGATCGCCAGCACACCCGAGACCACAGGGGCGGTTGAAGAGGAACACAAGGCCGCACAGGCCGCAGGCCTGCAGGCGCGGCTGGTGGACGCGTCTCCCCTGCCCCTGCCCGCACGGCGCACGTTGCGCGTGGAGAACCAGGCGCAGTTCCAGCCGCTCGATTACGTACGCCAGCTGGCGCAGCACATCGTGGGCGATCGCTGCCTGGTGTTTGAAAATACCCCGGCGCTGGCGGTGGACGATGCCAACGGCGAGATCCGAACCCCGAACGGATCGGTGCGCTGCGAGCGGATTTTGCTGGCCACCCACACGCCGGTCGGCGTGCACCTCGTGCAATCGAAGCTGGACGTGGTGCGCGAATACGCGGTCGCCCTGCGGCTCGAGGACGCACTACCAGAGCCGGGCATCTACTGGGTGCTTGGCCAGGACAACTACTCGCTGCGCCTTTTCACGGAAGGCGGGATTGCCTGGCTGGTCGCCGTCGGCGCGCCCCATCCCACCGGTCATGCGCAGGCAACGGCCCATCCGTTCGACGCGCTGGAGTGTTACGCCCGTACGCATTTCAAGCTTGGCCCGGTCGACTACCGCTGGTCCGCGCAGCGCTACCGGTCCGAGGACTTGCTGCCCTGCATAGGCAGGAACGTGGACAGCGCGCGCACCTGGATCGCGACCGGTTTTTCCGGTGACGGCCTGACCTACGGCACGCTCGCCGGAATGATGGTGGCGGAGCAGATGCGCGGCCGGCCTACGCCGTGGGACGACCTGTATAGCCCGTCGCGGCTGGCAAACGGCAAGCGGCCCGATGGCTTCGAGCGTGAGCGCACCGAAGCCGCGCCGTCCGCTGTGCTGCCGCTGGATCAGGCCGCGCGCGCCCTCTTCGCCGATTTGCCGCTGTGCGAAAGCCGGCAACTCGAGCACGGCGGCCAGAAGCTAGCCGCCTTCCGCTGCGAGGATGGCCGCGTGCTCATCGTGGGCGCCAAATGCACGCACATGGGATGCGACCTGCAGTGGAACGACGCCGAGACGAGCTGGGATTGCCATTGTCACGGCAGCAGGTTCGGGCCGGATGGCCAGGTGCTGGAGGGCCCCGCGCTCACGCCGCTGGCCCGCGCGCCCGACATTTCACCAGCGGGCGAACCCGATCAGCCGGACGAGACCGGTGCCGAGGACTGAACCGCTTCATCTTTCCGAGGAGGAGTTGAATGAGCATCACAGTAAAGAACACCACGCCCGACACCCCGATGGTGACGCTGTTCGGCGAACTGCGCGACGGCCGCTTTGTCGCGAAGGTCATGCGAGAGGACGCGGTGCCGTATGGGCACCGCTGGGAGAACGAGATCGACCAGGCCATGGTGTACATCGTGCCCAACGAAGAGCAACTGGCGCGAATACTCGCCGCGCTCCAGGAGCGGCGGCTGGAGTTCAGCGACCTGCAAAACTACGGCTCCTCGGCCGGCGGAACCTCCGAACTTCCCGTCTGACCACGCCCGCGACGGCGCAACACCAGCGTGTACAGCACAACATTCGTTGCCAGGACGACTGCTGCCAGTAGAAGTTGCAGCTCGCGGCCCAGCCCGCTCGGGTAGATCGCTGCAAGCAGGTAGTGCTCGATGAAGCCTTCGCGATAGCCGGCCAGGCCACCACGCATGCGCAGGTAGTTCTCGATGCCGGTCAATGGACAAGGTGCGTCGCCCAGCTCCGCCCACACGCCCCACAGCGCGGCCGGCAAATGCACGGCCAGCACCCACCGGCGCCGCACGGCAAGCAAGGCGCCCCCCATCACGAACAGGATGAACGCAAGGTGAAGGAACAGCACGGCAGCTGCGGCGACACGGTATGTCATCGTGCAACGAGCCTATGCCCGCGAGCGTGCGCTGTAAAGACGTCTCGCGCATGGGCGGTGGCTTCGCCACCACGCCGATCCCGGCCGGGCCGGCACGCCTGCGCCGGATCAAACGCCTGCGGTCCCCTCCCCTTATCCTCGAAGGCTGACACCCCCGATCGAGGCGTAGCCATTCGAAGAAAGGAGGATCGGCATGAAATTGCACCTACCCACCAGACGGGCCGTCTTGTCCGCCGTCGGCCTCATCATGCTTGCCGGCTTGGGCGAGCCGGCGTTGGCGCAAGGCAGCTCTGCCAGCCAGCAGAGCAGCGGCAGCACCGGCGGCACCAGCAGCGCCGCTTCCACTGCCATCAAGCACGTGGATGACGCGGCGGCCGTGGTCCGCACGCTGGCGTCCGATACCAACATCAGTCGGCTGCTCTCCCAGGCGCGCGGCATCTACATCATGCCGCGTTATGGCCGCGCGGCGCTTGGCCTGGGCGCAGCCGGCGGCGCCGGCGTGTTCTCCGAAAAGCGCACCGATGGCACATGGAGTGATCCGGCCTTCTTCAACACCGGCGGCATCAGCGTGGGGCTGCAGGCCGGCGTCGAAGGCGGGCCCGTGGCGCTGCTGCTCATGAACGACAAGGCCCTGAACAGCTTCCGGCAAAAGAACAACTTCAACCTGAGCGCGGACGCGGGCCTTACCGTCGTGAACTGGCGCGCGCAGGCCCAGGGCCAGGCTGGCGCTGGCGATGTCGTGGTCTGGACCGGCTCCAAAGGCCTGTTCGGCAATGTGGCCACACTGGCGATCAACGACATCCGCTACAACCAGAAGGCGACCCAGGCCTACTATGGCAAGGCGCTCACGGTGCAGGATGTGGTGAGCGGCAAGGTGAGCAGCCCGCACAGCGACACATTGAAGCAGGCGCTGTCGAGCGCGGGCGGGGCGTCAGCCCGCTAGGCCCGCGATTCGTGGGCGAAAAATCCAGGTCAGCGCTTAGTGGGCGTGCGAGCCGGCGCCGGCGCCCGTGCCGCTGGCCTGCGCGCCGCTCATCCGGCGGCACTCGGCTGCGCAGCGACGGCAGGCGTCCGCGCAATCGCGGCAGTGCTGCATCGGGTGCTTGGCGCACTCGTCTGCACACAGCTCGCAAAGGTGCGCGCAGGTATTGCAGATCGCATCGGCCACCTCGCTGCCGCGCGCCATCGCGCCGGCGGCAAGGCGGCACATCTGCGCGCAGTCGATGTCAAGCGCAATGCAACGCGCCATTGCCTTGACATCCTGCTCCTGCAGGCACGACGCAGCGCAAAAATCGCAGGCATCGGCGCAGTCGTTGCAGGCTTCGATACAGGATTGGAATTGCTGACGATCCATTGTCTTTCTCCTCGTGTGTGACGGGTGGATGATGGCTGTCTGCAGCGCACAGTCCTGGTGGACTTAGCGGGACCGGCGCGGTGCGGCGCAAGGGTCGGCCGGCGACCGAGAGGAATGGTCCCCGGGCGGAATGCTGCCGCCGAACGACTCCGCGGGTGGCATTATTGCCGCCGGGGGCACGTCGCCATAGGACGGCTCCGCGCCGCGCGTTGGCGGAGCGGAAGTGCCGGGGCAGCAAGGGGAACACGCCGGGGAACGGGCTGCTGGTGTCTGCCGCGCCGGCGGGCACCCTTGGTTCTTACCGCGGACGATGACACGGTGACCACCGCTCGTCCGTCCCTTTGCGTTTGGGCTTGCGCTCGCGCGCTGGTCATGCCCCGGGCACGCAGGCTTTGAAGCGGCAGGCACAACGGCGGTGGCGGGCCCCGCACCGGCTAACGCCAGGCACAGCAGGAATGCACCAACAGATAACCTCATGCCCCCGACCCTATCACAGGGAAAGCGACCGAGGCCGCACGATATGGTGGCGGCAAGCATGTATCACTGCGGGCCCGTCGGCGCAATTCGCTGGCAACTCATGGCTTGGCCGAACGTGCGCACCGCACCGCTACCGCGTAGGGTGGGCAGGTTCCCCTGCCCACGCGTCCAGCCAGCATGGGAGTAGCTCGAACGCTGGCTCGCCAATTGACAGCCGAACGACCGCCAATGCGCTCGGGCCACCCACGGACCGTTAGACCGTCCGCAAGTGAGACAGGGCGGGTGCTCAGCCGACCGCCCGCCCTGGCCCAACCGCCTCGTCTCGAGCAGCGACAGTCCGGGAACCCGTACAGGACGCGCACCCGGCAACTTCGCCTACTCCTCGCCCAGCCCCCACACCAAGTGCGCATCGACCATCAACGCCGCCTGCGCATGCACCGCCGTGACCTGGGCCGAGAGCGCGCTCAGGGCCGCGCTATTGGCCTGCCGCCTTGCCGCCAGCAAGGACTGCAGGTCCGCCTCGCCCAGCGCATAGGCGCGGGTCGCCAGGCGCGCGTTCTCGCCCATCGAGGCAGCGTTGGTGCGGGCGGCGCGCCACGCCTCGTACGCGCCTTCGGCGGTTGCCACTTCGGACGCGATATGCGCCTCCAGCTGAACCAGCTTGGCCTGGTGCAGCTGCCGCGCCGACTCGGCAGCGCTCACTGCCCTGTCGGCCAGCCTGCTGCGCCGCGCGCCGGGGATCGGCACGCTGACCATCACGCCCGTGAAGCGTTCCTGCCCAGCGAACTCCGATGCCGTGTACACCCCTACCGTCGGGTCCGGCACGCGCTCGGCGCGCGCCCGCGCGGCATGACCTGCCGCCTTGTCGCGCGCTGCGGCGGCCAGTTTCAGCTCGTCGCTTTCGGCCAAAATGCGTTCGCGCCAGAATTGCAGCGGCCGCGCCAGCGGTTGCGGCTCGGGCAGCATGGCGTGCTCGCGCTTCAGGCCTGGAAAGCGGGCGTTCAGCTGGGCCCATGCCACCGCGGCGGCCGTCCTGGCTTCCACGGCGGCGCGTTCCTGCTCGGCCAGGTCGGCACGGGCAATGCTGGCGTCCAGCCGCGCCGCGTCGCCCGCCTTCACGCGCTTGTCGACTGCGTCGGCGTTCTCCTGCGCGGCCACCAGGTTGCGCGCCGCCAGTTCGACTGCACGTTCGGCCTGTGCCCAGTCCAGCCACAGGGTCAGCAGCACGCGCGCTGCCTCGTGCAGCGCTTCGCCGTACACGGCGTCGCTCTCGGCCATGAAGGCCTGCCCGATGCGGCGGTCGGCCTGCGCCTTGCCGGGCAAGCGCAGCGTACGTTCGATCCCGACGTTCCATTCCTTGTATTGCGGGCCAACGTCCAGCCGCCGCTTTTGCGCGTTCAGGCGGGCCGTGAACTCGTAGGGCGAGCTCTCCGCCAGCCGCGCATCCTGGCGCGCCGCTTCGGCGTCGGCACGCGCCGACGCCACCATCGCGTCGTTCACCAGCAAGGGATGCGCCACGGGTTCCGGCAGCAGGCCAGGCATCGTGGGCAGGGTTTCGGCATGTGCGCCGGCGGCGGCCAGGGCCGCGATCAATATCAGTCGTTTCATGCGCATGCTCCCGAGGCGATCACCGGCGTGAGCCAGTAGCGCATCCGCGCACCGGCGAACTCGATCTTGATACGCTCGACAACTTCGCGCCCCGCGTCCTCCGGCATCAGCGCCTGCACCTGCACGCAGTCGGCGCGGCCAAGCACCTGCTCGGATTCTTCCAGGCCCGAGTGCGCCAGCCCGTGCACGAAAATCGGGGTGCTGGTGAAGATGGTCAGTTGCGGGGTGAGCAGCAGCGCATCGAGCACGCGCTCTTCCAGCTCCGCATGGCAGAGCAAAGTCAGGCAAATATCAGGCATGTTGGTCCTCCCGTTTCGCAAACGCGAAGCGCAAATACAGTATGGGCAGCAGCAGCAAGGTCAGCGCGGTGGCCGACACCAGGCCACCGATCACGACGATCGCGAGCGGCCGCTGGATCTCCGACCCCGGGCCGCTCGACAGCAGCAGCGGGATCAGGCCGAACGCGGTGATCGACGCGGTCATCATGATCGGCCGCAGGCGCCGCCGCGCTCCATGCACCACCACCTCCACCAAAGGCATGCCGGCTTCGCGCAGCTGGTTGAAGTAGCTGACCAGCACCACCCCGTTCAGCACCGTGATGCCCAACAGCGCGATGAACCCGACCGAAGCCGGCACGGACAGGTACTCCCCCGTGACCCACAGCGCCACGATGCCGCCGACCAGCGCGAACGGAATGATCGACAGCACCAGCAGCGCCTGCCGCACCGAGCGGAAGGTCGTGAACAGCAGGATGAAGATCAGCACCAGCGCCGCCGGCACCACGACCGACAGCCGGGCCGCGGCCCGCTGCTGGTTCTCGAACTGGCCGCCCCAGGTCATCCGGTAGCCGGAGGCCAGCGGCAGCTTGCGCGCCACCGCCGCCTTGGCTTCCTCGACAAAGCCGACCAGGTCGCGCCCGGTCACGTTGGCCACCACCACGCTGTAGCGGCTGCCCATCTCGCGGTCGATCTTGACCGGACCTTCGGCACGCTCCAGCCGTGCCACGCTCGCCAGCGGCACGCTGGCGCCGTCGCGCGTGGTGATGCGCACCTGCTCGAACCCGGCCGGCGACAGCCGTACCGATTCGCCCGCGCGCACCACGATCGGGGTGCGGCGGCCGGCCTCGATCGCATTGCCCGCCTGCTGGCCTTCGACCTGGGCGCGCAGCGCGTCCTGGATCTCGTCCACCGACAGGCCAAGCCGTCCGGCCGCAAGCCGGTCGACCACCACGCGCAGGTACTGCACGCCGCCGTTCTGCACCGTGTACACGTCCTGGTTGCCGGGAATCGTCTTGAGCACCGCCTCGATGCCCTTGGCGTATTCGTTCAGCTTGTCCAGTTCGGGGCCGAACACCTTCACCGCGATGTCGCCGCGCACGCCGACGATCATCTCGGACACGCGCATCTCGATCGGCTGGGTGAAGCTGTAGTTGATGCCGGGGAGCTGGTCGAGCACCTTGCGCACGGCGTCGATCAGTTCATCCTTCGACTTCATGCGCCACTGCCCGCGCGGCTTGAGCAGCAGATAGGTGTCGGTCTGGTTCAGGCCCATCGGGTCCAGGCCGATTTCGTCGGAGCCGACGCGCGCGACGATCCCGGTCACCTCCGGCACCTGCTTCATGATCGCCTGCTGGATCTTCAGGTCCAGCGCCACGCTTTGCTCCAGCCCGATCGACGGGATCTTCTCGATACCCACGATCAGGTCGCCCTCGTCCATGGTCGGCATGAAGGTCTTGCCCACGCGGGTGTAGAGCACGCCCGCCAGCACCAACAGCACTGCCGCCACGACCGCGACCACGCGCTGGCGCCGCATCGCAAAATCCAGCACCGGCTGGTAGAGCGAGAGCAGCTTGCGCGGCAGCCAGGGTTCGGCGTGCGCGCCGGCCTTGACCAGCCACGACGCAAGCACCGGGATCACCGTCAGCGACAGCACCAGCGAGCCGGCCAGCGCGAACACGATCGCCAGCGCCACCGGGGCGAAGAACTTCCCTTCCAGCCCTTGCAGCGTCAGCAGCGGCAGGAACACCGTCACGATGATCAGGATGCCGGCCGTGACCGGCACCGCCACCTCGCGCACCGCGCGGTAGATCACGTGCAGCCGCGGCAGGCGGCCCTGCGCGGAATCGTGGCCGAGGTGCTGGACGATGTTCTCGACCACCACCACCGCCGCGTCCACCAGCATGCCGATCGCAATGGCCAGGCCGCCAAGGCTCATGAGGTTGGCGGACATGCCGAACATGCCCATCAAAATGAACGTGACCAGCGCCGCCAGCGGCAGCACCAGCGCCACCGTCACCGCCGCGCGCAAATTACCCAGGAACAGGCCGAGCAGCACGATCACCAGCACGGTCGCTTCCAGCAGCGCCGAGGACACCGTGTGCACCGCGCGCTCGACCAGCGAGGCGCGGTCGTAGAACACGTTGAGCGTGACGCCTTTTGGCAGGGTCGGCTGCAGCTCGGCGATCTTGGCGCGCACGCCATCCACCACCCGCTGGGCGTTGGCGCCTGCCAGGCCGAGCACCAGGCCCTCGACCGCTTCGCCCGCGCCGCTGCGCGTCACCGCACCATTGCGGGTGATGTTCCCGACCCGTACCGTGGCCAGCGAACCGAGGCGCACCGGCACACCGTTCTTGACTGTCACCACCACGGCGGCCAGGTCCTCGACGGTGGCGATGCTGCCTTCGCTGCGTACCAGCAGCACCTCGCCGCCCTCGCCCAGCCGGCCGGCGCCGTCATTGCGGTTGTTGGCGCGGATGGCGTCGGCCATCTGCGCCAGGCTCACGCCGGCCGCGGACATCGCCGGCGCATCCGGCACCACCTCGAACGCGCGCACGGCGCCGCCAAGCGCGTTCACGTCCGCCACACCCGGCACCGTACGCAGCGCCGGGCGGATCACCCGGTCAAGCAGCGTGCGGCGCTCGGCCAGCGTCATGTCCTTGCTGTCCACCGTGAACATGAACATCTCGCCCAGCGGGGTCGTGATCGGCGCCATGCCCCCGGTCGCCGATGGCGGCAGCACGTCGGCGATGCCGGACAGGCGTTCGCTGACCTGCTGGCGCGCCCAGTAGATGTCGGTGCCGTCCTCGAAGTCGATGGTCACGTCGGCCAGGCCATACTTGGTCACCGAACGCAGCAGCTTGGTGCGCGGGATACCGAGCATTTCGACCTCGATCGGCACCGCGATCCGGGTCTCGACTTCCTCGGGCGTCATGCCCGCCGCTTTCATGATCACCTTCACCTGCGTGCTGGACACGTCCGGGAAGGCGTCGATCGGAAGCTGGCTGAACGAGTGCCAGCCGAATGCGGCCAGCATCAGCGCGGCCAGCAGCACGAACAGGCGCTGCGCAAGGCAGGCCTGGATAAGACGAGACAGCATGTTACTGCCCCCCATTAGCGCGCTGCCACTCGCCCTTCAGCGCCACCACGCCGGACACCGCCAGCGCATCGCCTTCCTTGAGCGCGCCGGCCACGCGCACCTGCTGGCCCGCCCTGCCAAGCTCGCTCACCGGGCGTGCCTCGAAGCCGCTGCTGGTGCGCACGAACACGTACCCCTGCTTGCCCACGTGGGCCACGGCGGCCAGCGGCACGTCCCATCCGTTGCCGGCCGCGCCTTGCGGCACCTGCACCGCAACCAGTTCGCCCGGGCGCACATCGGCGCCGCCCGCGACCTCGGCGCGCACCGTGGTGGTCTGGGTCTGGGCCGATACCAGCGGGCTCGTACCCTTCACCACCGCCCTGGCCTTGCGGCCCTGGATGCCGACCTGTGCGCCAGCCGGCCAGTGCGCCGCGTCGGCGGCCGGCACCTCGATTTCGAGCACCAGGCGGTCCAGCCGCGCCAGCCCGACCAGTGCGGTCGACGCGTCGACCCGCTGGCCGGGGCGCACCTCGACCTTGGTCACGACACCGGAAGCGGCGGCAGCGACGGTGATCGAATCGTCCGGCTTGCCGCCGGCGGCAACGCGCTCGATCGCGCCCGGCGCCATGCCGGCAAGACGCAAGGCCGAACGTGCCTGCGACAGCGCCGCGCGCGCCTCGGCCTGGGCCGCCTCGGCTTCCTGCAAGCGGCGCTGGGCCACGATGCCTTCGCCGAACAGGGCGCGTTCGCGCTCGACCGTGCGCTGGGCCAGGGCCGCGCGGCTGGCGGCCTGCATCAGGTTCAGCTGCAGCGAACCGAGCTCGGGGCTGGCAACGCGCACCAGCGCCGCGCCCTTGGCCACCGCCTGGTTGGGCTGGACATACACCTGCACGGCAAGGCCGGAGACGGGAGCGCTGGCCACCAGTTCACCGCCGGGCGGCAGCACCACCCGGGCGGGCACGGTGGCCTCGCCCGACGTGGCGCCGCGCTTGAGCGGCTGTACCGTGATGCCAAGCGCCTGCATTTGTTGGGCGGAGACGGGGATCGCCGCGCCTGGCTGGGCGGCAAACGCAACGGGACACCAGGCCAGCGTGGTGGCGAGGAAAAGGGATACCGGATTCTTCATGTTTTCTTCCAATACGACAGTGCACGGGCCGGCGCCTCACGCGCCCAGCCGGCTGGCTGCACGCGATTGCGAACGGCAACGGAAGCGGTGGTTCGGACGATTATCCGAGCCATGCCGCTACACGGCCTGAGCACCCGCAGGAAAAAACGATCGAAGCTGGCGATCAGGCCGGGGCGGGCTGCTCGCTTGGAGGGCGGTAGGGAGGTTCGAGCGTGGCAAGCGCATACGCCCGCTCGGGGAAGGCAATCCGGCCAAGGCCGGCGCGCTGCAGCTGGATCGCCGCGTGCGATGCCAGGTCGGCGAAGTACTGGAGATGATCCACCGCGTGCAGCACCTGGTGCAACACGCTGCATTTGCCCAGCGAATGGGCGGCGTCCAGGCACGGGTGGCTGTGGTTGCCGGCGCCAAGGTCGAGCTGGCTGATGTGGCTGATCTGGTGCGCCATGCGCGTGCTGCTGGAATCCCAGACGAACACGTTGGTCGTGACCACGACCAGCATGAGCAGCGCGACGAATTTGCGGACCGAACACATCATGTAACCAACTCTAACATGCTGCAACGCAAAATGATAGTCCCGGTCCCCTCCTACGCCGCTGCGCTACGTGCGCTGACCGCCGCCGGCGCGCACGCGGCGCATAATCGGGGCATCGGCAACTTGCAGGAGAATGACATGAGCGGCAACCGATCAGGAAACAGCGGCCAGCCGGACCCATCGACCACGCTCGGCGTGGGCGGGCCGACCAGCGGCGAAGCCGGGTCCACCCCGACCCACGAGACCATGGCCGAGACCGGCGGCAGCGGCGGCGCGGGCTTAACCCGTAACGATGCCTGCCAGGCAGCGCAGCAAGAGGGGCAGCCGCGCCAGCCGGCGGATAGTGAGTCTCTGGATACCGGCCGGCGCGGGTTCCAGGACACGCGCAGCGAGCAGGCCGGCCCCAAGGAGACCGGGCTGGGCACGCCAGAAACCGGGGCCAACCAGGAACCGGTCGACCTGGAGCGGCAAGGCAAACCGCCCCGCTGATCCCGTAGGGTGGGCAGATTTCTGCCCACGCGTTCAACCAGTTCTGACGTCGCCTGGACGCGTGGGCAGGAGACCTGCCCACCCTGCCAATTCAACGCGGCGCAGATACCGGATCGGCCTTGTACACCGCCCCGCCCTTCATCACGAAGCGCACGCGCGTCAGCTCGGCCGGGTCCGCGGTCGGGTCGCCGCTCACCGCGATGATGTCGGCGTACTTGCCGGCGCTGATCGACCCGACACGGTCCTTCCAGCCCAACAGGTCGGCAGCGTTGATGGTCGCGGCCTGGATCGCCTGCATCGGCGTCATGCCGTACTTGACCATGTAGAAGAACTGGCGCGCGTTGTCGCCGTGCGGGTACACGCCGGCGTCGGTGCCGAACGCCATTTTTGCCCCGCCCCTGAACGCCTTGCGGAAGTTGTCGCGCTGGAGCTGGCCGAGCGCCTTCTCCTTGGCCAGCGACTCGGGCAGCATGCCCGCCTTGGCGCCTTCCTGCAGGATGAAGTCGTCGTTGTAAATATCCATGACCAGCCAGGTCCCCTTCTCGCGTGCAAGGCGGATGCCCTCGTCGTCGATCAGGCTCGCATGCTCGACCGAGTCGACGCCGGCCAGGATCGCGTCGCGAATGCTCGATGCGCCGTGCGCATGCGCGGCCACCCGGCGGCCCAGCTTGTGGGCCTCGTCCACGATCGCCTTCATCTCTTCCAGCGTGTACTGCTGCGCGCCCGGCTCGTCGCCCTTGGACAGCACGCCGCCGGAGGCGCAGATCTTGATCACGTCGGCGCCGTACTTGGCCATCTCGCGCACCTTGGTGCGCGCTTCCCACGGGCCGTCGGCCACGCCGCGCTCGACGTAGTGGAAGTCATTCGGCAGCAGGTTGTTGTCGCAGTGCCCGCCCATGATGCCGATTGCGTAGCCCGACACCCGCATGCGCGGCCCCGGCAGTTCACCGTCGTCGATCGCATCGCGCAGCGCCACGTCGCCAAAGCCGCTCGCGCCCACGTTGCGCACGCTGGTAAAGCCCGCCTCCAGCGTCACCTTGGCCGAGCGCGCGCCGTACAGCGCCGAGCGGATATCGGACACGCCCAGCGACTTGTAGCCGTGCAGGTTGGGGTCGCCGGTCAGGTGGGTATGCATGTCGATCAGGCCGGGCAAGACCGTCGCGCCGGACAAGTCGATGGTCCTGGCGCCGGCCGGCACCTGCACCGACCCGGACGGGCCGACAGCCGCGATGCGCTCGCCGCTCACGACGATGGTCTGGTCGCGCAGCACTTCGCCCTTGACCACATCGACAAGTTTGCCGGCGCGGATAGCGACCAGCTGGTCGGCGGCGAGAGCGGACGAAGCAAGGACGCCGGCGGCAGCCAGGCCGGCAAACAGGCGGATCAATTTCATGTGTGCGTGCTTTCGATGGAAACAGCTGTGGTGACGGAAACCTGTTCTTGAAGCTTGCGCGCGGCGAGCTTGCGCCAGGTGTGCCAGGACACGAGCGCGTTGACCCAGAAGCCGGCATACAGGGTCGCCGTCAGGGCCAGGCCGCGGCTCAGGTAGAGCGGCGCCGCGATCGTATTGACGAGCACCCAGAACGCCCAGTTCTCGACCCGGCGCTGCATCATCATGATCTGCCCGATCACGCTGAACACGAGCACGGCCGAGTCGAAGAACGGCGAATAGGCGTTGGTGTAGTAATGAAGCAGCGCGCCATAGGCGGCGGTGGCCAGCACGCCGGCAGGAACGGTCCACAAAATGCTGGCCAGGCTTGCATGCGTGACCGGCAGCGCGCTGCCGGCGTCGCCGCCGCGGACCCATTTCCACCAGCCGAAGATGCTGGTGCCAACGAAAAACGCCTGCAGCACCACGTCCGCGTAAAGACGGTTCTGCGCGAACAGCACGCCGAACAGCGTGCAGCCGACGATGCCGGTCCACCAGGTGTGCACGTTGTTGCGCCCGGCGAGCACGATCGCGAGCGCCGTGAACGCGTTCGCCGCCACTTCCAGCGGCGTCATCGCGCCCTGCCTTGACTGGCCAGCATCATCTGCCTGCTCCTCGTTGAAGAAGCAGGTACTCTAACTATAGGGGCAATTTTCTGCAAGCAACAATGCGGCCGCCCCCAGCTATCGCCGCAGGCTCAATCGAGCGGTATTGTGCCGTGCTCGCCCGGCTCCACGTCCGGGCGGTTGCCGGTGAACGCCGCCCTGGCGTACTCGAACAGCCGCACCATCTTGCTTTCCTTCGAATCCCAATACGCGGCCGCATGCGGGTCCACACGGACCAGCACCACATGCTCGTCCTCCGGCCCGGCCGGGAACCAGGCCTGCACGCCCACGTTCCACAGGTCGCGGATGCGCTCGCGGTCCACCACCCGCTCGGCCCGGCCGCTCACCGACACGAACAGCATGTCGTCGGGCCGGGCGAAACTGAGGTTCACTTCCGGGTTGTGGGCGATGTTTTCCCACAGCGGCGCCGTGGTCGCGGTGTAGAACCACAGGCCGCCGCCATCGTCGGTGAGCTGCAGCGTCATCGGGTGGCTGATCAGGTGCCCGTGTTGGTCGGCCGTGGTGAACATGGCAAAGCGCACGGGGCCGAGCTTGTCGGCCAGCGCCGCCACGTGGCCGGAGTCGGTCGGGGTGGTCATGGCGTGATTCCTCCTCGGTTCATGGAAGCGTGCATGTTAGCGCCGGCGCGCCGCCGCCACGGTGCGCAGTCCAACCTTGCGCGCGATTCTGCACTTGCAACTGAACAGTTCTTGATACATAATGCGAATCATTCTCATTTGCGTTTAAGGAAAGCTGCGATGTCCAGGAACAAGACCAATACTCCCCTTCGCCTGGCCATTGCCGCCATCTTTGCCGGGTACGCCGGCGCCGCCCTGGCGGACGACGACGCGCCACTGCCGCAGGTGACCATCGTCGGCACCGCGGAGCGCGGCTACGACGCCAAATCGAGCAGCACCGCAACCAAATCCGACACCCTGTTGCGCGACACGCCCCAGGCGGTCACGGTCGTCACCAGCGAACTGATGCGCGATCAGGCAATGCAAGGCATGGCCGACGTGATCCGTTACGTGCCCGGCGTGGTCACCGCCCAGGGCGAAGGCAACCGCGACACCGCCGTCATGCGCGGCAACAGCACCACCGGCGACTTCTTTGTCGATGGCGTGCGCGATGACGTGCAGTACTACCGCGACCTGTACAACATTGAGCGGGTCGAAGCACTCAAGGGCCCGAACGCCATGATCTTCGGTCGCGGCGGCGCCGGCGGCGTCATCAACCGGGTCAGCAAGGAGCCGGCGTGGACGCCGGTGCGCGACGCATCGCTGACCGTGGGCTCGTGGCGCAACCGCCGGGCCAGCGTCGACCTGGGCCAGGCGCTCGGCGACGGCGCGGCGCTGCGCCTCAACGCGCTGCTGGACGACTCCGGCAGCTACCGCGCCGGCGTGTCGAACAAGCGCAAGGGCATCAACCCCACACTGCTGCTGGCGCCGGGCGACAACACCCGCATCGTGCTCGGCTACGAACACTTCCAGGACGAGCGCGTGGCCGACCGCGGCGTGCCGGGCTTTAATGGCCGCCCCTACGAGACCGACCCTGCCACCTTCTTTGGCGACGCCGCGCACAGCCCGACGTGGTCGCGCGTGAACGCATTTTCCGCGCTGCTTGAGCATGATTTCGGCAACGGCGTGATGCTGCGCAACCGTACCCGCTACGCCGACTACGACAAGTTCTACCAGAACATCTACGCCGGCAGCGTCGTGACACTCAAGAACGGCGTGCCGACCCTGACGCTCGGCGCCTACAACAACGCCACCCAACGCACCAACCTGTTCAACCAGACCGACCTCAACTTTACCGTCGATGCCCTCGGCCTGCGCCACAAATTTGCGACCGGCATCGAGTATGGCCGCCAGGTGACGGACAACTTCCGCAACACCGGCTACTTCAGCGGCGCCTCCGCGACCGTTCCGGCTGCCGCGCCGTGGCTGGTGGGCAGCGTCAGCTTCCGCCAGTCGGCAACCGACGCCGACAACCACGGGGTGGCCACCGCGGCGTCCGCCTACCTGCAGGACCAGCTGGAATTCTCGCCGCAGTGGCTGGCGATCGTCGGGCTGCGCTACGACCGCTTCAAGGTCGATTTCACCGACCACCGCAGCGGCAGGCGCTTCGACATCACCGATAGCCCGGTGTCGCCGCGGGTCGGCCTGGTGTACAAACCGGTGCGCGCGATGTCGCTGTATGCCAGCTACAGCCTGGCCTACGCGCCGCGTGCGGGCGACCAGCTCGCCTCGCTCACGCCGTCCAACGCCGCCTTCGATCCGGAAAAATTCCGCAACGTGGAGCTGGGCGCGAAGTGGGATGTGCTGCCGAACCTGTCGGCTACGGCGGCCGTGTACCGGCTCGATCGCAGCAATGTGCTGGCCACCGACCCGCTCGATCCCGCACGCACCTATCTGGTCGACGGCCAGCGCAGCAAGGGCGTCGAGCTGGGGCTGCAGGGCAAGATCACCAAGGCATGGAGCGTGATGGGTGGCTATGCGTGGCAGGACGCCAAGCTGACCGCCGCGTCCGGCAACGTGCCGGCCGGCCGCACGGTGGCGCAGGTACCGCGCCACACGCTGTCGCTGTGGAACCGCTACGACTTCAGCAATGCGCTCGGCGCCGGTGTGGGCGTCGTGGCCCGTGACCGGGTGTTTGCCTCCACCTCCAACGCGGTCGCCCTGCCCGGCTTTGCCCGGCTGGACGCGGCGTTGTACTACCGGATCGACAAGCACTACCAGGCCCAGCTGAACGTGGAGAACCTGCTTGACCAGCGCTACTACGCGTCGGCCAACAGCGACAGCAACATCACGCCGGGCTCGCCGCGCGCGCTGCGCCTGACCGTCAACGCCAGCTTCTGAGCGCTGCTGCCGCGCCTCTTGTCGCCGCAGCGGCAAGGTTCGGTCTCTCACATTGACGCGGCTCATTTGCTGCCCGTAGCGCGCGCCGATACTGTGGCTTCGCGCGGCGTGCGATTCGTTCGCGCGCGCCTGTCTGGAATACGGAGGCAACGTGACGCTACCTGGCGAAGAATTCCCTGCCCGTTCCTGGGACGAGCAGGACAATTTCCTGAAGAGCCTGAGCCTGTTCACCCGGCAGCACCGGGCCGGGCACTGGTCGGGGCCGTTCTCCGAGTTCATGGAGAAGGTCCTGCCACTGGCGCCGCAGCAAGTGGCACGCAGCTCGCACCAGTACATCTGGGACATGATCCGCGCCACCTGCATCGACGATGGCGAAGGCCATTTCCGCTGCAGGCTGTTCGAGGACGACCTGTTCGGCATCGACGAGGCGATCGACCGCGTCGTCGACTACTTCAAGGCGGCGGCCAGCGGGTCCGAGGTCGGCCGCCGGCTGCTGTTGCTGCTCGGCCCGCCGTCGGGCGGCAAGTCCACGCTCGTCATCCTGCTCAAGCGCGGGCTGGAGGAATACAGCTACACCGAGGAAGGCGCGCTGTACGCCATCGCCGGCTGCCCGGTGCACGAGTCGCCGCTGCACCTGATCCCGCACACCATGCGCGCTTCCTGCCGCAACACCTACGGCATCGACATTACCGGCGAGGTCTGTCCTCACTGCCGCGCCCGGCTGGAGGACCAGTTCGACGGCGATTTCATGCAGATGCCGGTCGAGCGCTTCTTCATTTCCGAATCCGGCCGCAGCGGGATCGGCACCTACGCCCCGCACGACCCCACCACGGCCGACCTGGCCGACCTGGTCGGCTCGGTGGACCTGTCCAAGGTGGCCCAGTACGGCGACGAGGGCGACCCGCGCGCCTGGTCGTGGTCCGGCGCGGTGTACGCGGCCAGCCGCGGGGTGCTGGAGATGATCGAGATCCTCAAGGTCAAGCGCGAGTTCCTCTACCTGCTGCTCACGCTCACCCAGGAAAAGAACGTCAAGGTGTCGCGCTTTCCGCTCATCTACCTGGACGAGACCATTCTTGCGCACACCAACCTGGCGGAATTTCGCAAATTTCTCCAGGAGAGCGAGAACGAGGCCCTGCTCGACCGCATGGTCATCATCCAGGTGCCCTACACGCTGAACTACAAGGAAGAGGCGCGCATCTACAAAAAGCTCATCTCCTCGGCGGCGCCGGCCTTTCGCGACGTCCATCTGGACCCGCACGTACTGCACGCGGCCGCCGTGTTCGCGATCCTGTCGCGCATCCAGGACAGCGACGAGAAGGAGGTCGAGCTGGTCAAGAAGGTGCGCATCCACGCCGACGAAGAGGTCGAGGGGGTGAACCGTGCCGACGTGCGCCGGGTCAAAGAGAAGGAAAAGGCGCCCGACGAGGGATTGTCGGGGGTGTCGCCGCGCTTTGTGATCAACGCGCTGTCCAATGCCATCATCCAGTCAAACCAGAAGAGCCTGTCAACGATGGACGTGCTGCTTGCCTTGAAAGACGGGATCGAAAACGACGCCCGCATCGACCCCAAGAAAAAGCGCAAGTGGGTCGACTACCTGGTGCTCACCCGCAAGGACTTCTATAACCGCTGGGTCAAGCAGGACGTGCACAAGGCGCTGTTCGTGTCGTTCGAGCAGGAGGCGCAGGACCTGCTCAACAAGTACCTGGACGAAGTGGAGGCCATGCTCGACAACCGCACCATCAAAGACCCGATCACCAACGAGGAGCGGCGCCCGGACGAGCGCTTCCTGCGGGCGGTGGAGGAAAAGATCCACATTTCCGAGTCCGGCAAGCAGTCGTTCCGGCAGGAGGTGGTGCGCAAGGCGATGGGGGCCTACAAGCGCGGCGTCAGGTTCGGGCTGGAGAGCCATATCCAGCTCAACGACGCCGTGCAGCAGTACCTGTTCGAGCAGCGGCGCGACGTGCTGCGGCTGGTGAGCTCGGCCAAACGGCCGGACGAGGAAATCCGGACCAAGATCTCGGCCGTCGAAAAGCGGCTGGTGGACGAATACGGCTACGACGCGCACAGCGCGCGCGAGGCCCTGAACTATGTGACGACACTGCTGGCGCAAGAATAGCCGAACAACAGCCGGAACCTGTCTGGAGGTGCGGCGTGACTACGATGAACACGGCTTGGTACGACCTGTTTTCGCGCGGCGCGCGCGACTGGTTGCGCCACAACGACAAAGTGCGGGAAGCGGTGCAAAAGCACCTGCCGGAGCTGATCGCCGGCCCCGACCTGATCACCGGCCCGCAGGACCGCAGCGTGCAAGTGCCGGTGCGCCTGCTGGAACACGCACGCTTCCGGCTGGCCGAGGGACGTTCCGAAACCGGCGCCGGCCAGGGCAAGGGCAAGCCGGGAGACGTGCTGGCGCCCGCCCAGCCCGAGGAGGAAGCCGGTATGGAGCCGGGCGAAGGCGGTAACGAGGACGGCGAGGTCAAGCTGCTGCTCGAATTTTCCATCGACGACGTGATGGACTGGGTGTGGGAGGAACTCAAGCTGCCCGACCTCAAGCCCAAGTCCAGCGCACGCATCGACGAACTGGAGCTGGTGCGCGAGGGCTGGGACAAACGCGGCGCGCGCTCGCGGCTGGACCGGCGGCGTACGGTGAAGGAAGCGATCAAGCGGCGCGCGGTGCAGCAAGACCCGGTGCCGTTCACCAACGAGGACCTGCGGTTCCGGCAACTGGTCACGCGCTCGCGCCCGAGCACCAGCGCGGTCATCTTCTTCGTGATCGACGTGTCGGCCAGCATGACCCAGCTGGAACGCAAGCTGGCCAAGTCCTTCTTCTTCTTTGCCCTGCAGGGTGTGCGGCGCAAGTACCGCAAGGTGGAAACCCGTTTCATTGCCCACACCACCCACGCGTGGGAATTCGGCGAGGCCGATTTCTTCCAGGTGTCCGGCATCGGCGGCACCATCGCCTCCAGCGCCTTCCGCCTGGTGCTCGACACTGTCCACGCCGAGATGAACGCGGCGCAGAACAACATCTACATGTTCTACGCCTCGGACGGCGAAAACTTCACCGAAGACCGCGCCTCGGCGACGCAAACACTGACCGAACTGGCCGGCATGCTCAACTACATCGGCTACATCGAAACCCTGCCCGGCGTGCCGCGCGCGCTGGAAACGGAGATGCGGCGCATGTGCAACGAGCTGGAACGGCGCGGTTTGCCGGTCGGATCGAGCGTGCTGGCCCACTCCGACGATGTCTGGCGCGCGCTGCGGCGCTTCTTCAGCGACCAGAGCGAGGACGAGCCGGCCGAGGTGCTGCCATGAGCGAGCTGCACGCGCGCCTGGCCGAGTACACCGGGCGGCTCGAGGCGCTCGCCGCCGAGCTGGGCCTGGATTACCACCCGGTGAACTTCGACCTGGTGCCGAATAACTTCATGGTCGAAATCGCGGTGTACGGACTGCCGGTGCGCATGCGCCACTGGTCCTTCGGGGTGCGTTACATCCACCAGCTGGTGCGCCAGCACATGGGCCACTCGCGCATCTTCGAGGTCATGTTCCCGGGCGATCCGTGCAATGCCTTCATGCTGGAACAGAACTCGCTGGCCGAAAACACGCTGGTCACGGCCCACGTGCTCGGCCACGCCGATTTTGCCAAGAACAACCAGCTGTTCGCGCGCTTCATGGACATGGCAGGCGGACACATTCTCGAACAAAGCGCCGGACGCGCGCACCGGCTGGAGCGGGCGCTGACGGCGCACGGCCAGGAAGCGGTCGAGGCGGTGCTGGACGCGGCGCTGGCGCTCGAGCCGCACATCGACGTGGACCAGCCGCTGCATCGGCCGCTGTATCCCGCCTTCATGGCGCCGCCCACCGAGCCGCCCCCGGACGTCTTTCGCGACCGCTTTGCGCGCCTGCCGGGCGAGGCCGCGCCCCCGCCCACGGCCGGACCGGTGCAGCGCAGTCCGCTGCCGCCGCAGCCGGAACGCGACCTGCTGTGGTTCATCGCGCACTACGCGCCCGAGCTGGAAGAATGGGAGCGCGACATCTTCCTGGCGGTGCGCGAGGAGGCCTACTACTTCCACCCCATCTTCGCCTGCCAGATCATGAACGAGGGCTGGGCCTCGTACTGGCACGCGCGGCTGCTGCGCGAGGCCAATTTCCTGCCGCACGAGCTGTACCTGGCCGCGATCAAGTCGCATTCGGACGTGGTGCGCCCGTATGCGAGCGGCCAGCAGCTGGCGCTCTCGCTCAACCCCTACCACCTCGGCTTTTCGATGTGGGAGCACATCATCGACCAGCATGGGCTGGCCAAGGCGCGCGAGATCGTGCGCGACGAAGACGACTTCGGCTTCATTCGCAACTACCTGGACCAGGAGCTGGCCGACAAGCTCGACCTGTTCGTGTACGAGACGCGCAAGGATGGCGAGACCAAGATCGCCAGCCGCGACATCCACGCGATTCGCGAGGCGATCCTGGCGCCGAAATACAACTACGGCGCGCCGACCGTGATGGTGCAGCAAGTGGGCGCCGACGGCAGCCTCGACCTGCGCCATGACTACCTGCACGACGGCCGCGGGCTCGACCTGCAGCAGGCCGAACGGGTGATGGAGTACGTCACGCGCATCTGGCGGCGTCCTGTCTCCTTGCATACCGTGGACTTCCGCGGCGTGGTACGCGTACTGCCGGCGCGCAAGGTCGGCTTCTAGCGGGATGGGCCGCGCGCCCGGCCCGACATTGCCGACCGCATCACCTGCACACCGGCGTCGGCTCATACCGTCCTGGTGCAATCGTTCCCAACGGGTCCAGTGCCGCCTTGATACGCGCCACCGTCTTCCAGTAAACGTCCCCTTCCGGATCCAGCTCCCCCATCGAATGATTGCCCACCCGGTAAGGGATGTAACCCGCATTCATGCAGCGCGCGAACACCTCGTGGTAGCAGGCATGCGCCCGCTCCACCTCTTCCGGATCCTCCTTGTCGTAGGCGACGGTCAGCACCCCGCCCAGCGCGCGCTCGTTGATCATGCTGAAGGTTGCAAACAGGTCGAAGCCGTACTGGCGAAACACCGGCTCGGCCAGAGCGTGCACCGCCAGCATGTCGGCCCCGCGCATCGGCAGCACCGGCGACACCCACAGCATGCCGCAGTTGTCGCGGGCTGGGTTGGCCCCGTGCGGAAAATCCTGCGGCACCCCGCCGCGCCGCCGCCAGTACGCGCCCGCAAGAAAGCGTCCGTTCGGCTCGCCCCGGTTCATCGCCAGCAGCGATTCGCCCAACGCCACCTTGGCCCGCAACACCTGACCGGCGCGCGTGAAGCCCAGCAAGCGCGATAGCCGCCGTGCCGTGTTCAGCGCGCGCGGGGTGATGAAAACCGGCTTGGCCCCGAGCGGCGCCAGCGCCCGCCGCAGGGCCTTGCGCGCCGCCGCCACCTGCTCCGGGCTGCCATACAGCGCGCCGGACGCAGTCCAGGCCCCCACGCCAGCCTCGCCGCGCAACGTCGCCCGCACCTCGTCCGGCAAGCACGACGCCTCGCCCGCCAGCGCACGCGGGAAGGCACGCCCGCCGGAGATCACCCGCAGGTCGTTCCCGATGTGGACGATGCTGCGCAGCGTTCCGTCCAGCCGCAACGGGCGCAGCGCATCGACCAGCAACGCCACGTCCGCATGGCGCGGCACCGAACACAGGAAGTGGTTGATGCAGCGCGCCTGCGGCATCAGCCATATCCCAAGCCGGGTGACGATGCCGAAGTTCGACTGCGTGAACAGCCCGTCGAGAAATGGGCCGACGCCATACGGGAACAGGTGCGCGGTGCGCGCCTGCGGGTAGTGCCCGAAACCGGTGTCGAGGATTTCGCCGCCCGCCAGCACCACACGCATGCCGGCCACGTGCTGCAGCCGGTTGCCATACGGCGAATGGCCGAAGCCCCGTTCGAGGATATTGCCGACGAAGCTGGTGTCCGGCCCGGCGCCCGTGCAATCGCACCACAACCCGCTCTGCTGCTCGCGCAGGTAGTCCGACAGCTGCTGCTGGGTCACGCCGGGCTCGATCACCGCATACGCCAGTTCCGTATCCACCTTGACGATGCGGTTCATGCGCGACAGGTCCAGCAGCACCTGACCGCCGCTCACCGGGCAGGCGTCGCCGTAACCCCAGTTCCTGCCGGTGCTGACCGGGTACAGCGCCACCCCGTACACGGTGGCCAGCCGCGCCAGTGCCGCCACCTCCTGCGTCGAGCCCGGGCGCGCCACCGCCAGCGGCCACACCGGGCGCGCCGCGGTGCTGGCGGCGTAACCGGCCAGCGCCGCCTGTTCGACGACAAGGTTGGACGCGCCCACCACCTGCGACATCGCCTCCAGCACGCCCTGCGCCGGAATGCCGATCGCGCGCGGCTCCGTGACCGCGTTCATGCCGCGCTCCGCTGCACGCAACTGGCCACCAGGCGCGCGGTGATCCCGGCCTCCTCGCGCAGGGCAAAGAAGTACGGATAGAACGAGCGCTCGCCGCCATGCTGCTCCATCAGCCCGCCCCACTGGCGAATCTGCGCCCCCATTTGCTCCAGCGGCAGCCGCAGCAGCACGGCTGGCGCGCCCACGCGGGCACACGCGCGCTCGCCGCCGAAGTCGGCAAAGCCGAGCATGCGCTTGTAGAACGTCACGTGACGCGGGTTGACCTCGATGACGTAGTCGGAAAAGCCCTGGATATGGTGTGCGTAAATATAGGAAACGTGGATCAGCGCCGCGAACACGCGCTTGGACATGCCCTTGTCGATCGCCAGCCGCGACGGCTCGCACAACCGCCGCCCCTGGGCGCGCAGCAGGTCGAGGCGGTCGCCGAACTCTGCGTCAGCCGGCAGCGCGCCCTGCCGGTCGAACCACAGGCTCATCGTTCCGATCGCCAGCCCGCCGGTCTCGGCCACCAGCGTGATCCGGTTGGCGTGCCCCATCCCGTCCGCCAGCGCGTAGCCGCGCCAGGCGTACATCCGGCGCAGCAGGCTGCCGGCGGCCGCCAGCCCATCGGCCGATGCGTCGATGTGCACATTCACTTGCTGCATGCCTGCCGTGCGCGCGTCCTGACGACACTCCAGCTGGCTGGCGCCGGCAGCACTGGCCGGCACCTGGAACGAAACGATTGGCTGCTCCTCAACCCGCATTTTCTCTTCCTCCGTTGGTGGCGTAATGGGGTCTCAGACAAGCGCGGCAATGCATGGGTTCCGTGCGGAATGCCCCTTCGTTTGCCGTATGGATATGCATCAAGCTCGACGGAAATTTGCCGCAAGCATACGGTGCGCGCGCGACGCTTGCGCTGCCGCTCTTGACGGGTGTCAACGGCGCTGCCGTGCGGCCGATACGCGTGTTCAGGTGGCCATATAATCGTTGCTCCAATCGCCGAGCGACCCACGCGCAACGACAGGAGGCCGTCCGCCATGCACAGCGCCCTTCCCTCACCAGCCACCTTCGTCGCGGCCGCCGCGCAACCATGAGCCAGCACGCCGATGCGCCGCCGCTGGTCGTGCACCTGGTCAGCCAGCTCGACGCCGGCGGCGCCGGCACTGGCCTGGTGAACCTGATCGCGCACATGCCTCCCGAGCGCTACCGCCATGCAATCGTGTGCCTGAGCGAGAGCGCCAGCTACCAGGCCGACATTCGCGAGCGCGGTGTTGCGATCATCAACCTGCACAAGCGCGACGGCGCCGACTTCGGCCACTACCTGCGCATGTTCCGCACCCTGCGCGCCCTGCAGCCGGACCTGGTCCACACCCGCAACCTGAGCGGCCTGAAAGGCCAGCTGGTGGCCGCGCTGGCCGGGGTAAAGTTGCGCGTGCACGCCGAGCACGGCCGCGAGCGGGATGACGGCGCCACACCCGGCCATCGCCTGCTGCGGCGCCTGCTGCGGCCCCTGATCGGCCACTTCATTGCGGTCAGCTCGGACCTGCAGCGCTGGCTGGTGGACCAGGTTGGCGCCGAGCCGGCGCGCGTCTCCCACATTTCCAACGGCGTCGATAGCGTGCAGTTCCACCCGCGCCTTGGCCCGCCGGCCGCGGTCGGGCCAGCCGGGTTCATGCATGACAGCGCTTACGTGATCGGGAGCGTGGGCCACATGGACGAGGCCATGAATCATGCCACGCTGGTGGAAGCCTTCCTGCGTTTGATCGCTTCGCCGCACCCGGCGCACCAGCGCCTGCGCTTGATGATCATCGGCGACGGACCGTGCCGCGCCGAGTGCCAGGCCATGCTCAACCGCGCCGGCGCCGGCCACAAGGCCTGGCTGCCCGGCGACCGGGCCGATATCGCGCAGCTGCTGCGCGCCATGGATTTGTTCGTGCTGCCATCGGTTGCCGAGGGCGGTTCGAACGCGCTGCTGGAGGCGATGGCGACTGGCCTGCCGGTGGTCGCCACCACGGTCGGCGCCAGCAACGAGCTCGTGCACCCCGGCTTCACCGGCATCCTGGTGCCGCCGACGTCGCCCGACCTGATGGCCGCCGCCATCGCCGACTACTGCCGCATCCCCGAGATGGGCGCGCGCCACGGCGCCCGCGCACGCAGCCAGGTGATCGCACACCACAGCCTGCCGGCGATGGCGCGCAGCTACCTGGCCGTGTACGACGCGCTCGCACGCCAGGCCAGCGCGGCGCCGCAGCGGGCTTGAGCGCCCTCAGCGCCGCGCCGCGAGCAGCTCCGCGTACAAGGCGGCGAGCCGTGCCGCCGCCGCATCCCAGCTGAAGACACGCACGCCGGCCCGTACCGCCTCCGGCGCCAAGGGCTCGTGCAGCAGCGCCGAGACCGCGATCGCCAGGGCCTCGGCACCCTCGCCGCTTGTCTTGCGCACGCCTGCCGTCTCCGACCAGTGTCCCGGCGAGCCTGCCGTCACGACGGGCGTCCCGGCCGCCAGCGCTTCCAGCGCCGCCATCGGAAGTCCCGCGCCATGTGGCGGCAGCACCAGCGCCGACGCGGCGGCGTAAGCGCTGGCCAGCAGCGGCGAGTCGTGCGCCACGGCGTCGATGCACGTCACGGTGCGCACGGCGCGCAGCGCCTGCAGGTAGAGCGCGTCGCGCCCGTGCGCCTCGCCGATCACCACCAGGGGCACGGCCAGCCTGGCCAGTGCGCGCGCCACCTCGAGCTGGCCATGCCACGGCGAGACCTGGCCGACCATGAGCGCGAACTGGCCGGCGATGCGCAGGCGCTCGCGAAATAGCGCACCACCTGCCACGAAGAAGCGCTGAGCGACGCCGTTCGGAACCACCGACACGCGCTGCGCGTCGATCAGGAATGCCCGGCAGATGGATGTGCGCTCGGCTTCACCCTGGGCCACCACGTGCGTGGCGCAGCGCAGCGCGCGCCGGATCTGGGCGTAGCCGGTATCGAAGTCCCATGACGTGCGGTTGCCCAGCACACGGTCCGCCACCCGCGCCCGGGTGCCATTTGCGCTGGTCCACGCGGGTGACACGCGGGGTGTGAGCACGACCGGCATGCTTGCCGCGGCCTGCTCGACCAGCGCTGCGTTGCCGCGCGCCGCGCCAAACACATGCAGCAGCTCGAACCCGCCGCGCGGCATGCCGCCTGCCACCAGCACCGCCTCAACCTGCCGGCGCGCGAGCGCCTCCAGCGTCTCGCGCACCTGCGTGCGCAGGCCGTCAGGACGCTGGAACAGCACGGGATCGGGCAGCAGCGCAACGCGCATGGCTCGCCTAGGTCCGTGCGGTGGCGGGCGCGTGCGCGGGCGCCGGCGTTGTTGAGGCCAGCGCGCGCCGCTGCGCGAACCACTGCTCCAGCATCATCAGCATCCACACCATGCGCCCGTGACGCGGCGGATCTTGCGCCAGCCGTTGGGACAACAATTGGTCGATGAAGCAGGCGCGCACGATATGGCGCTCGCGCAGAGCCGACAGGCTGTCGAACGCGATCGCTCTCAGACGCGGGTCCGACAGCAGCCACTGCCCGACCGGCGGCGCCAGCCCGTAACCGCGCACGTGCAGGCTGCGGCGTGGCAGCGTAGCCTGCAGCGCCTGGCAGAACAGGCCATGCGCCGATGCGCCAGTCTCCTTCGCGGCCGGGTCCAGCCGCGCCGCGAACGCGACCAGGGCGTCGTTCAGGTACGGGAACTGCACCGCCACGCCGGCCATATCGCAGGCGCGCGATACCGACGGCAGTCCGCGCTCGCCCAACCGGTACTGCAGGTCGAGCGCGATCATCCGGTTCAGCGGGTGGCGCCCCTGCGCCAGCCACCAGCTTTGTTCCACCGTCGCCGCTGGCGCGGTCGGGTCGACCAGCTCCAGGAAGCCGGGCTCGAACACTTCCCCCGGGCCGTAGCCGTGCAACAGGTTGGCACGCTGCAGGCGCGCCGGCAGCGGCATCATCGACTGGCGAATATGTTCGCGCGCCATGGCCAGCGGGCCGCGCCGCACGCGCCGCGCCAGGCGGAACAGCAGCGGCTCGATCAGCAGCTGGCGCAGCCCGGACGGCAGGCGCTCGTATCGCGCCAGCCGCAACTGGCGCGCATAGTAGGCGCGGCGCCCGAACAGTTCCGCGGCGCCCTGCCCGGTCAGCAGGCGCTGGGTTCCGCTCTCGCGCGCCAGCAGTGCGCAGTAGAAGGCAGCCAGCGCCGCGGGGTCGCCGCACGGCAGGTCGAACGCCGCCCCAAGCTGGGCGATCGCGTCGGCCACCTCGCTGGTGCCGATCACGCGTTCGTGGTGGTCGAACCCCAGCGCCCGCGCCGCCTGGCGCGCATGCTCGAATGCGGCGCGCCCGGCCGGACCGATGCCCACCGCGAAGGTCGGCACACGCTGGCCGCTGGCATTGGCCAGCAGCGCGCCCAGCGCCGTGCTGGCCGGGCCGCCGCCCAGCATCACGCCGGTGCGCTGCTGTCCCACGCAGCACTCGACGGCGCCGCGTATCGTGTCCAGCAGCTCGCTGGCCAGCACCGGCGAGTTGGTGGCCGGCTGGCGCTCGTGAAAGCGCAGCCGCCAGTAGCGCGTGCGCTCGAGGCGGCCGGCGCGCAGGTGCACGTACTCGCCCGGCGCCAGCCGCCGCTGGCCCTTGTAGATCGAGCCCGGCACTGCATGAAAATACAGGTAGTTGTACAGCGCCTGCGGGTCGACCTCGCGGCCGGCGCCGGGATGCAGCACCATCGCGTCCGTCGAGCTGGCGAACACCAGCGTGTGCCCGACCAGCTGGTAGTACAGCGGGCGCGAGGCCGCGCGGTCCACCGCCAGCAGCGCTTCGCCGCGCCGTTCGTCGATCAGCGCGAACGCAAACTGGCCGGACAGCGCCGCGCACGCCTTCACGCCGTGCGCGCGCCACAGGCGGGCCAGCGCGTCCACCCGTTCGCCCCAGTGCGCGATCAGCAGGCCGTCCTCGTGGTACAGGCTGGCGCAATCCAGGCCGCCGGCCAGCGCCACCGCGCCCATGCCGTGGGCCGCCGTGCGCAGCGGCGCCTGGTCGAACCGACACAGCGGCGCCGCCATCTGCGCGATCGGCAGCGCCGCCGGCTCGCGCGAGAACCAGCCGCACAGGCCGCTCATGGCGCCACCTCGGCAAACAGCGGCGCCAGCGCGGCCGCCACGCTGGCCCGGTCGATCCGTCCGCCGGCGTCGCGCGGCAGCGGCGAGCGCCGCAGGTCCAGCATCGCCGGCAGCATGTGCCCGGGGAGCCGCGCGCGGCAGGCCTCGAACAGGTGGCGCGAGTCGATCGCCAGCCCGGTGCTCGCACGCGCCATCACCGCGATCACCTGGCCGCGCGCGGGGTGCGCAATGCCGACCGCCGCCGCTTCCTCCACGAGTCCGGTTGCGTACAGCGCTTCCTCCACCTGCGCCGCGCGCACGCGGCGCCCGCCGGTGCGAATGATCTCTTCGCCGGCGCGCGCCAGGTACAGGTAGCCATGCGCATCGGCGCTCACCGTTTCGCCGGTCCACAAGGCCGTCTCGCGTACGCTCGCACCAGGACGCGCCGGCAGTGTGCGGAAGCAGTCGCGCGTGCGCGCGCTGTCGTTCCAGTAGCCGCGCGCCACCAGCGGGCCGCGCTGCACCAGCTCGCCCGGCTCGCCGGCCGCGCAAGGACTGCCGTCCGCCCGCAGCACCAGCACGCCGGCCTGCGGCAGCGGGCGGCCGATCGAATCGCCGTGGCGCTCGAACTCTTCCTGCGCCAGGCAGGTGGCGCGGAATGCCTCCGGCTGGCCATGCAGCAGCACGATGCGCGCGCGCGGCAGTTTGCGGCGCAGCGCGGCCACGCTCGCCGCAGGCAGCGAGCCGCCGGCATTGACCGCCACGCGTAGCGAACCGCCGCCAGCCGGCCATGCCAGTTCGGCCAGCTCGGTCCACAGCGGCGGCAACGCAGCCAGGGCCGTCACGCTTTCGTCCTCGACCGCGCGCACCACGTCGCGCGCCAGCATCGGATTGAGCAGCACCGCGCTGGCGCCGGCCGCGAAGGCGGTGGTCAGCTGGTGCAGCCCGGCGTCCACACTCAGCGGCAGCGCGGCCAACAGGCGGTCGTCCGCGCCAATGCGCAGCGCGCGCTGCAGCGTGCGCGCCGCCGCCACCACGTTGCGATGCGTGAGGATGATGGCCGATGGCCTTGCCCCGTGCTGCAGGTACAACAGCGCCGCCATGTCGTCGTCCACCCCGCCCGGTGCAGCGCGGCCGGAGCCGGCACGCAGCAGCTCGTCCCAGTGCACGACTTCGATCCCGGGCGGCACCGGCCCGGGCGCGCCGCAAACCACTGCCGCCGCCAGATCGGGGCAGCGCGCCAGCTCGGAACCCAGCGTGGCCAGCCGCTCGCTGGTCGTCACCAGCACCCGCGCGCCACAATCGCGCAGCAGCGCCGCCGCCTGCGGCGCGGCCAGCGCCGGATCGGGCACGACGAACGCGCCGCCCGCGGCACTGGCGCCAAACAGGGCGACCACCGCCTCCTCGCGCTTGGGCAGCCACAGCGCCACCCGGTCATGGGCGCGCACGCCGAGCGCGCGCAGGCCACCGCCCGCCGCTTCGACCATCATCGCCAGCGCGCCGTAGCCGATGCGCGCGCCGGCATAGCGCAGCGCCGGCGCATTCGCGTCGCGGCTGGCGGCTTCGTAGATCAGTTCCTGGACGAGCAGGGCCATCGTCCCTCCCAAGATGCTGCAAGTAAAGATTCATCATTCGCAAAAAGCGCGAACGGCTCATTGCGTCTTCTCAAGAATGGCGCGGGGAGCACGCTTGCGGCCCATCAAGACCCGGGCTCATCGGGGGTGTCTAATTAACATGAAAGCACGAGCGTTAAGATGACCAACCGGCTCCGACAACCAGTGCACTTCCCTCGCCCCGCGCCGCGCGCCGGGGCCCGCGGCGGCCCGCCCGAGCCCGTGCAGGAGACACTTGCACCATGAATGCCCCGCTGCTGTCCACGCCGCGCGTGGAGCCCTTCTTCTTCGATGCCGAGCCTGGCACGCGGTTCAGCGTGTACCATGCGCCCAATCCGCGCGTGGAGCCGCGCGGGGCGATCTTGCACGTGCATGCGTTTGCAGAAGAAATGAACAAATCGCGCCGCATGGCCGCGCTGCAGTCGCGGGCGTTCGCCGCCATGGGCTACGCCGTGCTGCAGTTTGACCTGTTTGGCTGCGGCGACAGCTGCGGCGACTTCCATTCCGGCCGCTGGGAGCTGTGGAAGACCGACCTGGCCATTGCCGCCGGCTGGCTGCTCGACCGCACCGGCGGCGGGCCGCTGCACCTGTGGGGCGTGCGCCTCGGCGGCTTGCTGGCGCTCGACTGCGCGGCCCGGCTGCGCCCGGCCGGCATCATCCTGTGGCAGCCGTTCACCAACGGGCGCACCTGCATCAACCAGTTCCTGCGCCTGCGCCTGGCCGCACAGCTGCAGGGCAAGGCGCCCGGCACCGCGCGCAGCACCGCCGCCCTGCGCGCCCAGCTCGCCGTGCACGGTCACATCGAGGTGGGCGGCTACGAGGTGGCAATTCCGCTGGTCAAGGCCATCGACAGCTGCGACGCCGCCAATCTGCGCCTGCCGCCCTGCACCGTCCACTGGTTCGCCAATCCCGAGCCGGCGCCCGCCCGGGTCGAAGCCAACGTGGCCCGCCTGGCCGCGCGCTGGGCACGCGACGGCGTGCGGGTCCAGTTCCATCCCGTGGCCGGCCCCCACGCCTGGAATGACGATGTGATCGAATGTCCCGCCTTGCTGGACGCCACCAGCGAGGTGTTCGGGAGCCTGCCATGAAAATCGACCAGCGCGCGCTGCGTTTCAACTGCAACGGCAGCAGCCTGATCGGGGTGGTCGATGTGCCCGAGCGGCCGCTGCTGCGCGGCGTGCTCATGTTGGCGGACAGCGAGCAATACCGTATCGGCAGTCACCGCCAGTTCACGCTGCTGTCGCGCGTGCTGGCCCAGCGCGGCCTGCCGATGATGCGCTTCGACCGCCGCGGCATGGGCGACAGCGAGGGCGCGCCGCGCGCGTTCGACGCAATCGAAGACGATATCCGGGCAGCCATGAAAGAATTTTCCGCCCAGGTGCCCGAAATGAAAGAAACTGTCATCCTCGGCCTGGGCGACGCCGCACTTGCCGCGGCCCTGTACGCGCCGCTGGACGAGCGGGTGTGCGCCCTGGTGCTGCTCAACCCGTTGCCGGGCCGCCCCGTCGATCCGGCCGAGCCGCTGCGCCACCACTATCTGGCGCGCCTGGGCGAGGTGGCGTTCTGGAAGAAAGTGGCGCGCGGCGAACTTGGGCTGGCCGAACGCGCCGGCACCCTGCGCGAGCAGTGGCGCCAGATGGGCGGCGGTTCGCACCGCACGGCGCTGCCGCGTCGCATCGCCGACAGCCTGCACGGCTTTCCGGGCCGCCTGCTGCTGGTGCTGGGCGGCGAAGACCTGGCAGCCCGCCACTTTGCGCGCGTGCTCGCCCGGCACCATGCGCGTTTTCGCTGCGTCGAGGTGGCACAGGCCGACCACGCCTTCACCAGCAGCGCCTGGCGCGACGAGGTGGCCGAAGCCAGCGCCAACTGGATCATGTCCTGGTAGCGCGTTCACCCGCGTATCCCGTGGTAATGCATCAGGTCGTACACGGTCGGGCGTGACACCCCCATCAGCTCTGCGGCGCGCGCGATGTTGCCGTCCGCCCGTGCCAGCGCGCACACCATTGCCTGGTACTCGGCCGCAGCGCGCGCCCGGCGCAGATTGACGTCCGGTCCGGGCTGCCCGGGCAGCGGCAAGCCGAGGTCGCTGGCGCCGATCAACGGTCCGTCCGCCATGATCACGGCCCGCTTGATGCAGTTTTCCAGCTCGCGCACATTGCCCGGCCAACGATAAGCCTCGATCGCCGCCACCGCCTCGTCGGTGAACCGCATCGGCACGCGTCCGGTACGCGCGCTCCACAGGTTGCGAAAGTGGTGCGCCAGCAGCGCGCAGTCGCCGACGCGCTCGCGCAGGGCCGGAATCGCCAGCACGATCTCCGATAGCCGGTAGTACAGGTCCTCGCGAAATGCCCCGCGCGCCACCAGCGCCTTCAGGTCCTGGTGCGTGGCGCACACGATGCGCACGTCCACCGCGATCTCGGCGCGCCCGCCCACCCGTTCGATCACGCGCTCCTGCACGAAGCGCAGCAGCTTGGCCTGCAGCGCAAGCGCCATGTCGCCCACCTCGTCCAGGAAAAAGGTACCGCCGCTGGCCATCTCGATCTTGCCCAGGGTCTGCTGGCCCGCGCCGGTGAAGGCGCCCTTTTCATGCCCGAACAGCTCGCTCTCGAGCAGGTCACCGGGAATCGCGGCACAGTTAATGGCCACGAAGCGCGCGTCAGCCCGCCCGCTCATGCGGTGCAGCGCGCGCGCCACCAGCTCCTTACCGCTGCCCGATTCGCCCAGCAGCATGACGGTGGCGGCGGTCGGCGCCACGCGCTCCACGTCGCGGCACAGCTTGAGCATGGCCGCGTCGCGCGATACGATGCCCGCCAGCGGCGAATCCGGCGCCAGCTGCTGCGTGCGGCGGTGCTCCTGCTGCAATGCGTACAGCACGGCGGCACGCTCGACCACCAGCGACAGCAACGCCAGGTCGCACGGCTTGTGGTGCACGTCGTAGGCGCCGCTGCCGATCGCTTCCAGCGCACTGGCATGATCCCTGCCCGGGGCCAGCACCACCACCTTGGTGTCCGGCGCCTCGGACAGAATCTGGCGCAGCGCGGCCAGGCCCTCGACCGTAACCTCCGGCTCGGGCGGCAGGCACAGGTCGAGCAGCACCGCGGGCGGCTCGTGCCGGCGCACCTGCGCCAGCGCGGTCTCGCGCGAGTCGGCCACCACCACCTCGAGGTGCTCGAAGTGCAGCCGCAACGCGCGTCGCAGCTCCGCATCGCCCTCCACCACCAGCAGTTTCCGCTTTGCCATCCCTGCCTCCTCCCGCTGCCGGCCGGGGCGGTGCCCGCAGCCTGCAGGGGGATGATGGCGCAACTCCTTGACCGCAATATTGACTGTTAGCAACTTTTCCTGCCGATGGTGACTGGGCGAGCGTGCGCCAAATCGTCTATAGTGATGCTTCTGTCCAAAACTGCGTACTAACATGAAATTCGACGTCGCCATCGTCGGCAGCGGCCTGGCCGGCCTGTCGGTGGCTCTGCACCTGGCCGAGACGCGCAAGGTCGCGGTCATCTCCAAAAAAGCGCTGCTTGACGGCGCCAGCAACTGGGCGCAAGGCGGCATCGCCGCGGTGCTCGATTCCGGCGACAGCCACGACCAGCATATCGCCGACACGCTGGTGGCCGGCGCCGGCTTGTGCGACGAGGCGGCCACCCGCTACATCGTCGAGCACGGCCGCGCCGCGATCGAATGGCTGATCGCGCAAGGCGTGCCCTTCACCCGTGACGAGACCGCCGAGCTGGGCTTCCACCTGACCCGCGAGGGCGGCCACAGCCAGCGACGCATCATCCACGCTGCCGACGCCACCGGCCACGCGGTGCAGGTGACGCTCGAGCAGAAGGTGCGCGCGCACCCGAACATCTCGCTGTTCGAGCACCACTGCGCGATCGACGTGATCACCTCCGACAAGCTGACCGGCAAGGGCGTCCAAGGCGGCGCGCCACACCTGGTGGGCCAGCCGCGCTGCCACGGCCTGTACGTACAGGACGAAAAAAGCGGCAAGGTGATGACCTTCGAGGCCGAGCACACCGTGCTGGCCACCGGCGGCGCCGGCAAGGTGTACCTGTACACCACCAACCCCGACACCGCCACCGGCGACGGCATCGCGATGGCCTGGCGCGCCGGCTGCCGCGTGGCCAACATGGAATTCATCCAGTTCCACCCGACCTGCCTGTACCACCCCTACGCCAAGTCGTTCCTGATCAGCGAGGCGGTGCGTGGCGAAGGCGGCCTGCTCAAGTTGCCGCCCGAAGCCGGCGCCGCCGCTGGCACCCGCTTCATGCCCGCGCACGACGAGCGTGGCGAGCTGGCCCCGCGCGACGTGGTGGCGCGCGCGATCGACTTCGAAATGAAAAAGCGCGGCCTGGACTACGTCCACCTGGACATCAGCCACCAGAGCGCCGATTTCATCCAGGAGCACTTCCCGACCATCTACGCGCGCTGCCTCGAGCTGGGCATCGACATCACCAGGCAGCCGATTCCGGTGGTGCCGGCGGTGCACTTCACCTGCGGCGGCGTGGTCACGGACCTGGCCGGGCGCACCGACATCCCGGGCCTGTACGCGGTGGGCGAGACCGCCTGCACCGGCCTGCACGGCGCCAACCGCCTGGCCAGCAATTCGCTGCTCGAATGCCTGGTGGTCGGCCGTGCCTGCGCCCAGCAGATCGCTGCCATGCCGTCCAGGGAAGCACCGGCCCTGCCGGCATGGGACGAGAGCCGCGTCACCAACGCCGATGAGGAAGTGGTCATCGCCCACAACTGGGACGAGCTGCGCCGCTTCATGTGGAACTATGTGGGGATCGTGCGCACCACCAAGCGCCTGGAGCGCGCACAGCACCGCATCTCGCTGCTGCGCGGCGAGATCGACGAGTACTACCGCAACTTCCGCATCACGCCCGACCTGCTCGAGCTGCGCAACCTGGTTGCCGTGGCCGAGCTGATCGTCAATTCGGCGCTGTCGCGCAAGGAGAGCCGCGGCCTGCACTACTCGCGCGACTATCCGGACACCCTGCCCAAGGCGCTGCCCTCGGTGCTCACGCCACCGCGACGCTAACGCACATTGTTCCCGGCGCTGCCGGGATCGGACTCCCGGCCAGAGCCGGGAGATGCCGAGGATGATCGCCTGCGGCGCGGAGGACGGGCCCACGCCAACCTGAACCAGATCATGGACGGCGCGCCCGCCCATCGCTCACAATGCCGGGTTGCCCACAAGGCGTTCCTTGTTCGTCTCATTTCACAAGAATGAACCGTAACCTGTCCCTGTCGACCATCGCGCTGCTCACCGTGTCGCCGATCCTCTGGGCCGGCAACGCCGTGGTCGGCCGCCTGGTGCGCGACGCGGTGCCGCCGATGACGCTGAACCTGCTGCGCTGGGCCATCGCGATGGTGGTGCTGCTGCCGCTGGGCCGCGCGGCGTTCGCGCAAGGCAGCGGGGTGCTGGCCAACTGGCGCCGCTACAGCTTGCTCGGCCTGCTGGGCGTTGGCACCTACAACTCGCTGCTGTACCTGGCCCTGCACACCTCCACGCCGATCAACGTGACCCTGGTCGCATCCGGCATGCCCGTGTGGATGATGCTGGTGGGCCGCTACTTCTTCAAGGTACCGGTGCGCCCGCGCCAGGTGGCCGGCGCGATCCTGTCGATCGCCGGCGTGCTGGTGGTGCTCTCGCGCGGCGACTGGCAGCAGCTGGCGGCGCTGCGGCTGGTAGTGGGTGACCTGTACACCATCCTCGCGACCATCGCCTGGTCGTTCTACAGCTGGATGCTGCTGCAAAAAGCCGACGCACCGGCGCTGCGCGCGGACTGGGCCGCGTTCCTGCTGGTGCAGGTCGGCTATGGCGTGCTGTGGTCGGCCGCGGCCACCGGCGCCGAATGGGCGCTTTCCGGCATTCACATCGCGTGGAGCTGGCCGGTCATCGCGGCGCTGGCCTACGTCGCCATCGGGCCGGCCATCGTGGCCATGCGCTGCTGGGGCGCGGGCGTGATGCGCGCCGGCCCCAACATCGGCGCCTTCTTCATCAACCTCACGCCGCTGTTCACCGCGCTCTTCAGCTCGGCCCTGCTGGGCGAGCCGCCGCATCTTTACCACGCGCTCGCGTTCCTGCTGATCGTCGGCGGCATCGCCTGGTCCTCGCGCCAGCGCTGAGCGCTGTTTCATATCGACAGGAAAGGTGTTCTGGTCGCTCGGGCAACGATGTTACGATCCCATCAGATGAGAGGAGTAACACGATGGCCGAAGGTTTCACCGTTCACGACCACGCGGGCGCGCTGGCGGATTTCCTCGCAAGGCATGCCAACGCGCTGGTGCTGACCGGGGCCGGGCTATCGACCGCGTCCGGCATTCCCGATTACCGCGACCGCGACGGCAACCGCCGCGGCAGGCAGCCGATCCAGGGACCGGAATTTCGGCGCTCGCCCGCGGTGCAGCGCCGCTACTGGGCGCGCAGCATGGTCGGCTGGCCCACGCTGGCCAGGGCGCAGCCCAATACCGGCCACCGCGCGCTTGCCATGCTCGAGGCAAACGGGCGCATTGGCGCGCTGTTGACGCAAAACGTGGACGGCCTGCACCAGCAGGCCGGCAGCCACGCCGTGCTTGAACTGCACGGCAACATCCACCACGTGCTCTGCCTGTCCTGCCAGGCCCGCTTCCCGCGCGCCTTCGTCCAGGCCCAGCTGCTGGAAGCTAATCCCGAAGTGGCCGCCGCGCTGGCTACGCCGCTGCCCGATGGCGACGCCGACCTTGAACCCGAGGCGCTAGAGCACTTCCGCCTGCCCGCCTGCGTGCACTGCGGCGGCACGCTGCAGCCTGACGTGGTGTTCTTCGGCGATGGCATCCCGACCGCGCGCACCGCCTGTGCCCTCGCGCAGATGGAGGCGGCCGACGCGCTGCTGGTGGTCGGCTCGTCGTTGATGGTGTATTCCGGCTACCGCTTCTGCCGCCTGGCCGCCGAGCAAGGCAAGCCGATTGCCGCCCTCAACCTCGGCCGCACGCGCGCCGACCACCTGATCGGCCTCAAGATCGAGGAATCGGCCGAGCGCATCCTGCCGCTCGTACCCCAGCTGTTACAACTCAGGAAACCTGCAGGCGTCACCACACCCGACCACACACCAGGAGGAGTACTGTGAGCGAATCCATGAGCAGCATGTTGCCGCGCGCCGCCCGCGCAAACGGCTGGCGCAACGCCGCCCTGCTGGCCGGCGTGGGCCTGGCGGCCTCGTTCCTGTATGTGCGCGCCAAGACCCGCCAGGTCGAGCGCGAGCACCCACCACAGGGCAAGTTCATCGAGGTCGATGGCGTGCGCCTGCACTACACCGAACGCGGCCAGGGGCCGGTGCTGGTTCTCCTGCACGGCAACATGGTGAGCTCGGACGATTACGACCACAGCGGCCTCGTGGGCCGCGCGGCCGAACGCTACCGGGTCATTGCGTTCGACCGGCCCGGCTACGGCTACAGCGAGCGGCCACGCTCGACGGTCTGGACCCCGCAGGCGCAAGCGCGCCTGATCCACCACGCGCTGCAGGAAATGGGCGTGGACTCGGCGCTGGTCGTCGGCCACTCCTGGGGCACGCTGGTGGCGCTGTCGATGGCGCTGGACGTGCCCGATTTCGTGCGTGGGCTGGTCCTGCTGTCGGGCTACTACTATCCGAGCCTGCGGCTGGACGTGCCGATGTTGTCCACGCCCGCGATCCCGATCCTGGGCGACCTGCTGCGCTACACGGTGTCGCCCTTGCTCTGGCGCCTGCGCTGGCCGCTGATGGCCAAGTTCATGTTCTCGCCGCAGCCGGTGCCGCAGCGCTTTTGGGACATGCCCGCGTGGATGATGGTGCGTCCAAAGCAGTTGCGCGCGGTTGCCGCCGACAGCGCGCTCATGGTGCCGGCCGCCATGGCGCTGGCCAGGCGGTATCCGGAGCTGAAAGTGCCGGTCGCGCTCATCGCCGGCACGCGCGACAAGATGGCCGATTTCAGCCACAACTCCGAGCGTCTGAGCGAACGGGTGCCGGAAGGCGAACTGACGCTGGAGCCGGGCGTGGGCCACATGACGCACTACGCCCATCCGGAAAAGGTGCTGGAGGCAATCGACGCCATGGCCGCCAAGGTGGGAGAACCGGTCCAGATCCGCAACCCGCGCGCTGAAGCGCTGGCGCGTGCCAGCGAGAGCGGGGTCTGAGCCACCGCCGCCGGTCGTCGTCCCGGCGAACGCCGGGACCCATGCTGACTATCCGAAGCAGCTAACGATGCATGCATCCCGGCGCCGCCGGGATGACGTGCTACAGTGGATCGTAACGACTCAGCCAATCACGCGCAACGAGTAATCCGTCGCGCGCACATCCTTGGTCAGGCTGCCGATCGAAATGCGGTCCACGCCCGTCTCGGCAATCGCCCGCACCGTGTCCATGTTGATGCCGCCGGATGCTTCCAGCAGCGCCCTGCCGGCGTTGACTGCAACCGCCTCGCGCATCATCGCCAGGTCGAAGTTATCCAGCAAAACCGAGCTTGCGCCCGCCGCCAGCGCCTCGCGCAGCTCATCCAGGCTCTCGACCTCGATCTGCACCGGCACGCCCGCGTTGAGTGCGGCCGCCGCCAGCAGCGCATTCGTGATGCCGCCCGCCGCGGCGATGTGGTTTTCCTTGATCAGGATGCCGTCGTACAGCGCCATGCGCTGGTTCTCGCCGCCGCCCACGCGCACCGCATACTTCTGCGCCTGGCGCAGTCCCGGCAGCGTCTTGCGCGTGTCGAGGATCTTTGCCTTGGTGCCGGCGATCGCATCGACGTACCGGCGCGTGGCGCTGGCCACGCCCGACAGCAACTGCATGAAATTAAGCGCGCCACGCTCCGCAGTCAGCAGCGAACGCGGCGAACCCTCGATCGTGCACACCACGCTGTCGGCCGCCATCAGGTCGCCCTCGGCATACTTCCAGTCGATCTCGATGTCCTGGTCGACCGCGAGCATCAGCCCTTCGAACCACGGGGCGCCGCAAAGCACGGCCTGCTCGCGCACGATCACGCGCGCCTGCACGCGCGTGTCGCCCGGCACCAGCCGGCCGGTGACATCGCCCGTGCCCACGTCTTCCAGCAGCGCGGCCAGGATGTTCTGCTCGAACGCCGACTGCAGCTTGTCGCTGAACTGGTCATGCGGATTCTTCAGGTTGCTCATGCCGGACCGATCCCCGAAAAAAGTTTGCATTCCTGTTCCAGCGCGCCGGTCGGCAGCGCCTTGGCTTTCTTGGCCGCCGCGAAATCGAGCATGCGGTCGATCGCGCGCTTGGCCTGGCGGCCGATTTCAGGATCGACGTGGATTTCGTTCTTGCCGCTTTCGAGCACCTCGACCAGGTTCTGCAGGCCGTTCATGGCCATCCACGGGCAGTGCGCGCAGCTCTTGCAAGTGGCGCTGTTGCCCGCGGTCGGCGCTTCGATGAAGTGCTTGCCCGGCGCGGCCATGCGCATCTTGTGCAGGATGCCGTTGTCGGTGGCCACGATGAACGTGGTCGCATCCATGGTTTGCGCGGCGTTGATCAGCTGGGTGGTCGAGCCCACCACGTCCGCCTGCGCCACGACAGAAGCCGGCGACTCGGGGTGCACCAGCACCTTCGCGTCCGGGTGCTCGGCACGCAGCAGGTCGAGCTCGATGCCCTTGAATTCGTCGTGCACCAGGCATGAGCCCTGCCACAGCAGCATGTCGGCGCCGGTCTGCTTCTGGATGTAAGCACCCAGGTGGCGGTCAGGCGCCCACAGGATCTTCTTGCCCTGCTCGTGCAGGTACTTGACGATGTCCAGGCCGATCGACGAGGTCACCATCCAGTCCGCGCGCGCCTTGACGGCAGCGCTGGTGTTGGCGTACACGACCACGGTGCGATCCGGGTGCTGGTCGCAGAACGCCGCGAACTCGTCGGCCGGGCAGCCCAGGTCGAGCGAACAGGTCGCGTCCAGGTCGGGCATGAGGATGGTTTTCTCGGGGCTGAGGATCTTCGCGGTCTCGCCCATGAAGCGTACGCCGGCCACCACCAGGGTTTTGGCCGGGTGGTCGCGGCCAAAGCGCGCCATTTCGAGCGAGTCGGAGACGCAGCCGCCGGTTTCCTCGGCCAGGTCCTGCAGGTCGGCGTCCACGTAATAGTGCGCGACCAGCACCGCCTCGCGCTCCTTGAGCAGGCGGCGGATGCGGTCTTTCAGCGCGGCGCGTTCCTCGGCGGTGGCTGCCGCGGGCACGCGCGCCCAAGCCTCGGCGGTGCAGGCGGCACCGGCGGCGGGACGGTCGTATTCGAAGGTTTTGATGGGTTGGGTGTTCATGGCAATATGATCTCACATTGCGACAGTTGACAATGCCAGCTCAATCAACCCGTCGTTCCCGCGAAGGCGGGAACCCATGCTGAGCCTGAAGGCACGCGGCCTATGGGTCCCCCCTTCGCGGGACGACGTGCGAAAGCGGCGATTGGTTTAGTCGATGCCCTGGCTCGCCAGGTAGTCTTCGTAATTGCCGCGGAAGTCGATCACCTGCCCGTCCTTCACCTCCAGGATGCGGGTAGCCAGCGACGACACGAACTCGCGGTCGTGCGACACGAAGATGAGGGTGCCGGCGTACTTATCAAGCGCGATGTTGAGCGACTCGATCGACTCCATGTCCATGTGGTTGGTCGGCTCGTCGAGCAGCAGCACGTTGTGCCGGCCCAGCATCAGCTTACCATACATCATGCGGCCCTTTTCGCCACCGGACAGCACGCGCACCGACTTCTTCACCTCGTCGCCGCCAAACAGCAGGCGCCCCAGGATCGAGCGCACCGCCTGGTCATCGTCGCCTTCCTGCGTCCACTGGCCCATCCAGTCGGTCAGGTTCACGTCCTGCGCGAATTCCTCGGTCGGGTCCTGCGGCATGTAGCCCACGTTGGCGTTCTCGGCCCACTTCACGGTGCCGCTGTCTGCCGACAGGCCGGTGATGTCGCCGCTGCCGATGCAGCGCAGCAGCGTCGTCTTGCCGGCGCCGTTGGCACCAATGATCGCGATGCGCTCGCCCGCCTCGACCATGATCGAGAAGTTCTTGAAAATCTGGTGGTCGTAGGCTTTGGACAGGCCCTCGGTCTCCACCGCCAGGCGGTGCAGCTTCTTCTCGCCCTCGAAACGCACGAACGGATAGGCGCGCGAGGACGGCTTGAATTCCTCGATCTTGATCTTGTCGATCTGCTTCAGGCGCGACGTGGCCTGGCGCGCCTTGGACTTGTTGGCCGAGAAGCGGCGCACGAAGTCCTGCAGCTCGGCCACCTTCTCCTTGGCCTTGGCGTTGTTCGCCAGCTGCTGGTTGCGCGCCTGCGTCGACGCCTCCATGTAGTCGTCGTAGTTGCCCGGATAGACCTTCAGCGTGCCGTAGTCCATGTCCGCGACGTGGGTGCACACCTGGTTCAGGAAGTGGCGGTCGTGCGAGATGATGATCATGGTCGAGTTGCGCTCGTTGAGCACGTTCTCGAGCCAGCGGATCGTGTCGATGTCCAGGTTGTTGGTCGGTTCGTCCAGCAGCAGGATGTCCGGATCGGAGAACAGCGCCTGTGCCAGAAGCACGCGCAGCTTCCAGCCCGGCGCCACCGCGCTCATCGGGCCCTGGTGCAGGTCCGAGGCGATGCCCACGCCCAGCAGCAGCTCGCCCGCGCGCGCCTCGGCCGAGTAGCCGTCGTACTCGGCGACCTTGCCTTCCAGCTCGGCCGCGCGCATGTAGTCGTCGTCGGTCGCGTCAGGGTTGGCATAGATCGCGTCGCGTTCGCTGATCGCGTTCCACAGCTCGGTGTGGCCCATCATGACCACGTCCAGCACGCGCGTCTCTTCGTACGCGAACTGGTCCTGGCGCAGCTTGCCCAGGCGCTCGTTCGGGTCGAGCATGACGGTGCCGGCCGACGGTTCGAGGTCGCCGCCGAGGATCTTCATGAAGGTCGATTTGCCGCAGCCGTTCGCGCCGATCAGGCCGTAACGGTTGCCTTCGCCAAATTTGACGGAAATGTTCTCGAACAGCGGCTTGGCGCCGAACTGCATCGTGATGTTCGCTGTACTGAGCACGGTAAAACCCTTGAAAGCGGAAGTATTCGGATAACCGGCTATTCTACCATTGCTGGCGCAGGCCGACGCGCGGCCAATGCCGCCAGCGCCGCCACCGCGAACGCCGCGCCGGCGTAGAACGTGAAGGCCGGCCCCAGTCGCGTCCACAGCAGGCCCGCCACGACGCTGGCCGCGAGCACGGCGATGCCGCTCACCAGGTTGAAGATGCCGAACGCGGTGCCGCGCAGGTCAGCCGGCGCTGCGCCCGCCACCATCGCGGCGAACAGCCCCTGGGTCATGCCCATGTGGACGCCCCACAGCACCACGCCCGCCAGCACCGAGCCCCATCCGGCAGCATGTGCCAGCACCAGGTCGGAGGCAACCAGCACCACCAGTCCGCCCTTGAGCAGCTTGGCGTGGTGCACCCGGTCGGCCAGCCAGCCGAATGGATAGGCGCTGCCGGCGTACACCACGTTCATCGCCACCATCACCAGCGGCACCAGCGCAACCGCGATGCCGACCTGCTGTGCGCGCAGCACCAGGAACGCCTGCGAAAAGCGTGCGAGCGTGAAGACCGCCGCGATCGCCACCACCGACCAGTACGCGCGCGGCATGCGCGCCAGGTTGGCGCGTGCGATCGGGTTGGAGCGCGGCCCCTCGACCGCGCCGTCCGGCTCGCGCACGCCGAACGCCAGCAACGCCACCGACAGCAATCCGGGCACGATCGCGAGCCAGAACACGGCGCGGTAATCGTTGGCCCACACCAGCATGAGCCCGGCGCCCAGCAGCGGGCCGGCAAAGGCGCCGACCGTATCGAGCGCCTGGCGCAGCCCGAACGCGGAGCCGCGCAGGTCCGCCGGCGTCACGTCCGCAATCAGCGCATCGCGCGGCGCGCCGCGGATGCCCTTGCCGACACGGTCCACCAGGCGCGCCGCGAGCACCACGCCGGCCGTGGGCGCAATCGCGAACACCGGCTTGGTGAACGCGCCCAGCGCATAGCCGATCACCGCCAGCCGCTTGCGCTTGCCAAGGTAGTCGCTCAGCACACCGGAGAACACCTTGACGATCAGGGCAGTCGCCTCGGCCATCCCTTCGATCACGCCCACGGTGAGGACGCTGGCGCCGAGCGCGCCAACCATGAACAGTGGGAGCAGGCTCTGGATCATCTCGGACGACACGTCCATCAGCATGCTCACGCAGCCGAGTATCCAGATCGCGCGCGGCATGCGCGAGGCTGCCAGTTCACTGCGGGTGTTAAGTTCCATGTACTGCCTGCGTCCTTATCAAGCGCCCCTGTTCACAGGAGCGTAAACTGTTCGTAGTCCCCTCAAACGAAAGGAGCTCAACGTGGATTCGTTCGAACGCGAGCAGTTCTTCAATCTGAGCAGCCAGATCGCGGACCTGGCCAAAAGGGCTGACCTGACCAATCAGCGCTTGGCCGTGATCGAGTCAAACTACGCAACCCGGGCGGACGTGCTGGAATCGCGGAACAGCCTGGTCATGTGGATCATCGGCCTTGGGCTGTTCACCCAGCTCGCCCCGTACGCGCTCAAGCACTTGTTCGGCTAGGAGCGCATCAGGTCGCGCAGCGAATGGTACCAATACACGAGCTGCGCCGCCAGTTTTCCGGCGGGTCCGCCGGCGAACGGCAAGCCCCATTGTTCAAAGCGCGCCATCCCCTCCAGGTCGCCCAAGAGCGCGCTGGCCAGCAGCTCGCCCGCCAGCGTGGTCGGGCCGACACCGTGACCGCCAAAGCCCATCGCGTACCACATCCCGTCCGGCAGGCGCCCGACCTGCGGCATCTTGTGTCTTGCGTAGCTCATCAAGCCGCTCCATGCGTGCTCGACGCGCACGCCGGCCAGCTGCGGATACACCTTCAGCATGTCGCCGTACAGCAGCCGCGCGACGGATGCGGCGTCGCGGTCGCGCACCGCGATGCGCCCGCCCCACAACAGCCGGGTGTCCGGCAGCGCGCGGTAATAGTCGAACGCAAAGCGCGTGTCGTACACGGCGGCCTGCGTGCGGATCGCCTCTGCGAGCCGGGCACCCAGGGGTTCGGTGGTCATCACGTAGGTCGCGATCGGCAGCGCAGCAGACGACAGCTTGCGATGCAGGCGCCCCAGGTAGCCGCCGCAGCACATCACCACTTCGCGCGCCCTCACCTGCCCGCGCGTGGTCGTGATGCGCCAACGGGCGCCGTCGCGCTCGATGCGCGCCACGCGGCTGTGCTCATGGATAGCGATCCCATGGCCGGACAGCACCCGGGCCAGTCCTTGCGCGTATTTGAGCGGGTGAAAGTGGAATGCGGCCGGCTCGAACAGGCCGCCGTGATAACGCGTGGTCTGCAACAGCTCGCCCAGGTCTGCGCGCGAGATGCGCTGCCATTGCACGCCCATGTGCTCGGCCATGAAGCGCTGGCGCGCGTCCAGCAGCCGGTCGTCGTCGAACCAGTTCGCCAGGATCGCGCCGGCCTCGCGCGCGTCGCAGGCAATGCCGTGGCGGCGGATGCGGCCACGGATCGTCTCGACCGCCGCCACGCTCATGCCGTACAGCGCCTGCGCTTCGGCAGCCCCGGCCTGGGACTGCAGCGCGCGCTCGTCCAGCGAAAAGCCGCCGAACACAAACCCGCCGTTGCGGCCGGATGCGCCAAAGCCGACGTGCTGCGCCTCCAGCACGACGAGGTCGGCCATGCCGCGCTCATGCAGCGAGCATGCCGTCCCCAGGCCCGCAAAACCGGCGCCGATAATGCAAACGGCGCACTCGCGTGCGCCGTCCAGCATGGGGTAAGAGTCGGGCGAACAGGTCGCCCTGTAGTAGTCGAGCGGGGCCAGCCCGCTAGGCATGGCGCACCGTCGGATAATCCGACAGCGTCAGGGTAAAACCATCGGGGTCGGACACCAGCTGCGCCATTGCGCCAAACGGGATCGTGGCGCGGCGCGGGATGTGCCCGAACGGCAGGCCGGTCAGCACCGGCACCGGCAGCGTCTGGCGCATATAGGCCAGCATTGCGTCGAAGTCGTAGCCGTTGTCGGCGGGGCCCAGGCGGTAGGCGGAAAAGTCGCCCAGCACCACGGCCTGCTGGCGCGCGATCACGCCGGCCTGGTCCAGCTGCAGCAGCATGCGCTCGACCCGGTACGGGTGTTCGGCGATGTCCTCGAAAAACAGGATGCCGCCGTCGATGCGCGGGAAGTATTCGGTGCCCAGCAAGGACACGAACATGGCCAGGTTGCCGCCCCAGATCCGGCCCTCGACCGCCACCTGCGGGTTGCCGCCAGCCCCGCCGCGAACGCTGTGCGTTGGCCCGGCCAGGCACTGCCAGAACTGCTCCTGCGTGTACGGTTCCCACGCGTCGACCTCAAAGTCACCGCAGAACATCGGCCCCGCATAGCTTTGCGCGCCGGTCTTCGCCATCAGCGCCATATGCAGCGCCGTCACGTCGGAGTAGCCGACGATGATCTTGCCGCTGGCGGCAATCGCCTTGTAATCGATATGCGGCAGCAGCCGCGTCATGCCGTATTGCCCGCGCAGCGCCATGACGACCTGCACGTCGGGGTCGGCCACCGCGCCGTGCAGCTGGGCCAGGCGCTCGCCATCGGTGCCGGCGAAGCGCTGGTGCACCTGCTCCTGCGAGGCGTAGTTGTGAACGAGGATGCCCTGCGCGCGCAGGCGCTCCACGCCACGCTCGACCGCGGCGTAGTCGGGCGCAGCCCCGCCGGTGCCGGCAATGGCGATGCCGATTTGTTTGGTGATCACTGTTTGACGAATAGCCGCGGTGTTGAGTCCGGTGCCATCTTACCGTGGGCATGTTCGTCAATCAAGGCAAGGATGCGCTCGGCCAGCTGCGCCGGCAGGTCGTGACCCATGCCCTCGATGATCTCCAGGCGCGCGCCGGGAATCAGCTGCGCGGTGTCGATGCCGTGCGCCAGTGCCAGCAGGGGGTCGGCCGCGCCATGGATCACCAGCGTGGGCGACTTCACCTGCGCCAGCAGGTCGCGGCGCTCGCCAGCCGCGGTCACGGCCAGCCACTGGCGCGCGGCGCCGCCTGGGCAGCAGTTGCGACGCAGCTGGCGCGCCACGCGCCGGCGCAGCTGCTTTTCGGTGGTCGGGTAAGCCGGGCTGCCGATCTTGCGCAGCACTGCGATCGACTGTTCGACCGCGGTGTCGAAATCCGGCGGCTTGGCCAGCGCCTGCTGCACCACCTTGCGCACCTCGCGCGACGGTTCCGGCAAACCGCGCCGGCCGCTGCTGGACATGATGGAGGTGAGCGACAGTACCCGCCCGGGGTGGCGCGCAGCCAGCAGCTGGCCGATCACGCCGCCCATCGACACCCCGACCACGTGCGCGCGCGCCACGCCCAGCGCGGACAGCACGCCGACCGCATCCTCGGCCATGTCGTCGATGGTGTACGCCAGCGAGATCGGCCAACCGATTTTGGTCTTGAGCCAGGACAGCATGAGGTTGGGCGTACCGGCCTGCTCGAACTTGGTGGACAGGCCGCAGTCGCGGTTGTCGAAACGGATCACGTAGAAGCCCAGCTCGGCCAGGCCGTCGACGTATTCTTCAGGCCACGCGGTGAGCTGCATGCCGATGCCGTGGATGAGCAGCAGCGGCACGGCCTTGGGGTCGCCGGTGGTGTCGAATGCGAGGCGGATGCCGTTGGCGGTCAGGGTAGGCATGGCAGCTGGAACGGCGCCCCGCCAGCCCGCCAGGGCCGCGCACGCCGAACGTGTGAACGCGAATGCAAAACGTGGTCTCCTTCGCCCGAAGGCGATGTGAAACCAGCATAGCATTTTCGACAAATCGGCGGCGCTCGCGCCGCGTGCGGCGCGCTACTCGGCGACGGGACGGCGGGCGTTGGCGCGGCGCTCCGCGAAGAAGCCCTTGAGCATGGCGCTGGCCTCGTCGGCCAGCACGCCGCCAACCACCTCGGTATGGTGGTTGAGCTGCTCTTGCTTGAACAGGTCCACGACCGAGCCGCATGCGCCGGTCTTGGGGTCGACCGCGGCATACACCACACGCGCCAGGCGCGCGTGCATCATCGCACCGGAGCACATCACGCACGGCTCCAGCGTCACGTACAGCTCGCAACCGGGCAGCCGGTAATTGCCGAGCTTCTCGGCAGCCGCGCGCAGCGCGACGATCTCGGCATGCGCGGTCGGGTCGTGCCGGCCGATCGGCTGGTTGTAGCCGGTCGCGATCACCTCGCCGTCGCGCACGACGACCGCGCCCACCGGCACCTCGCCCACGGCCCACGCCAGGCGCGCCTGGTCCAGCGCCAGCTGCATGAAGCGCGAATCAGGCATCGCCGATCTCGGCCCAGCAGTTGGGGGTTTCGTGCAGCACCAGCTTCTTCAGGCGCAGGCCGGTGCCGTAGCGGTCGGTGTAGGCGCCCTTGAGAATATTGAAGGCGACCTGCGCCAGGTTCTCGACGGTCGGGATGCGGTCGATCACAACCGTCTTGTGGTCCGGCAGGCTGGCGAGGAACTCGCGCACCTTGTCGTCCTTTTCGTACACGAGGAAGGCATGGTCCCACACGTCCACCAGGTGCTGCTTGGCCAGCGCCTTGATGTCGGAAAAGTCCATGATCATGCCGTTGTCGGAATTTCCTTCGGCATTGATGACCGCGCCGGTGAGCGTAATCTCCAGCGTGTAGCGGTGGCCATGCAGGTTGCGGCACTGGCTCTTGTGGTCGGGGATGCGGTGCCCGGCATCGAACTCGAGCTTGCGGGTAATCGTCAGCATGGCTTAGGGAATCTGTAGCAGTTTGTGGGTCTGGAGGCTGAGCTTCCATTTCGGGTTGCGGCGGCAGGTCTCGATCGCCAGGCGCGTGTTGAACTCGGCCAGCGGCCCGTCCATCGGCTGGACGTAGAAGTTGTCGAATTCGAGCCTTTCGTAGGCGGCCAGGTCCTGTCCGGCCTGCGGGATCACGACCTTGATTTCGTTGCCCTTCTCCACCACCAGCTTCGAGCCCATCTTCGGGCTCACGCACACCCAATCGACGCCCGCCGGCACCGGCAAGGTGCCGTTGGTCTCGATCGCGACCGTGAAGCCTTGCGCGTGCATGGCTTCGAGCAGGGCCGTGTCCAGCTGCAGCAGCGGCTCGCCGCCGGTGAACACGACGTACTTGCTGGCCGGGTAGCTGGACGGCCACAGGCTGTCGATTTCCGCCGCCAGCGCTGGCGCGTCGCGAAACTTGCCGCCGCGCTCGCCGTCGGTGCCGACGAAGTCGGTGTCGCAAAACGTGCAAATGGCGCTGGCACGGTCGCTTTCGCGCCCGCTCCACAAGTTGCAGCCGGAGAAGCGGCAGAACACGGCCGACCGGCCGGCATGCGCCCCTTCGCCCTGCAAGGTGTAGAAGATTTCTTTGATGCTGTAAGTCACGCTGAGCCTTTCGAGAACCCTCCATTATAGCGCGGGAACGTCCTGCGCATCGAGCTCCCGCCGGCACATCCGCCGACAGTGACTAGGAATAATACTCGGCAACCGATTGATTACGAACAATATTCGCCCGGCGCCGGCACGCTATGTTGGTCAACAGAAAGTTCTGATCAACGTCGGAAGGTATGCCATGGCCAACCTGTCCCATCGAACTGTCTGTCTCCCCGCCCTGCTCTGCCTGGCGTGGAGTGATGCCCAGGCCAGCACCTGGGAGGTCCCGAGCGCGGCTGGCGCCTGCCTGCTGTGGGTGGTGGCGTTGGCGAGCGCGTGCTGCCTGCTGCTGCGCCGCAGCTTCCGGATCGAAGAAGAGGTCGAACGCCTGCGCTCGAAGCTGTATGCCGAGCAGCAGCAACGCGCCGACACCGAAGCGGCGCTGTCGGAAACGCACGCCGTGCTGGCGCGGCTGGTCCAGCAACAGGGCCGCGAGCGCGACACCGAACGCGGCCGCATCGCGCGCGACATCCACGACGACCTCGGCCAGACGCTGCTCGCGCTGCGCATCGACGTGTCGCTGCTGCAGGTTTCCACCAAGGGCCTGCACCCGGCCATCCACGACAAGCTCGGCACATTAGCCGGGACGCTCGACCACGCGCTGCGCTCGCTGCGCGCGGTGCTCAACGACCTGCGGCCGCTCGCGCTCGGCGAAGGCTTGTGCGGCGCCATGCAGCGCCAGGTGCGCGAGTTCAGCCGCCTGTCCGGCATCACCCACGAGTTCATCGCCGACGAGCATGCGCTCGAGCTGGCCCAGCGCGAGCCGGCGCTGGACGTGGTGCTGTACCGCGTGTTGCAGGAGTCGTTGACCAACGTGGCGCGCCACTCGCATGCGTCCAAGGTCTGGGTGCGCGTGGCCTGCGAGGAAGGCTGCGTGTGCCTGCGCATCCAGGACAACGGCGTGGGCATGCCGACCGACCCGGTGCATTACGGCTGCGGCCTGGCCGGCATGCGCGAGCGCATCAGCGCGGTCGGCGGCGACCTGCTGGTCGAGAGCGCGCCCGACGCCGGCACCCTGCTGGCGCTGTCGCTACCCCTCGCGCATGAAACCGTGGTGCGCTGAACGCGACCGGTTCCTTCCTTGCTCGGGATCAAGAATCTCAACACTTCCGGGTAGCAAAATCCGACTTGTCAGCAGTCAATTGATTGCTCAACGGACAGACAACGAGGATGGCTCATGACCAGCACAACAACAATGTCCCGCCTGATAGAGTCCTCCGCCCAACCGCACGACCGCGCGTTCGCCAACCAGCTGATGGAAATGCTGGCGATCCCGGTGTTCGTGCTTGACACCAACTCGCGGGTCATGATCTGGAACCGCGCTTGCGAGCGCCTGACCGGGGTCCCGTCCGACGAGATCGTCGGCACCGACAACCACTGGCGCACCTTTTACGAAGAACCGCGTCCCACGCTGGCCGACCTGGTGATCCAGAATCGGACCGAGGAAATTCGCCAGATCTATCCGCGCCAGGCCAAGGTGCAGCCGCTTGGCGCCAACCTGTCGGCCGAAAGCTGGTGCGACATGCCGCGCATGGGCCGGCGCCGCTACCTGGCCGCGGACGCCAGCCCGATCTACGACCAGCACGGAAGGCTGTCGGCGGTGGTGGAAACGCTGCGCGACCTGACCGACGAAAAGATGGCGCAGATCGCACTGGAACAGCTGGCCACGCGTGACGGCCTGACGGGACTGGCCAACCGCCGCTGCTTTGACGACACCCTGCATGCCGAGTGGGCGCGCGCGCTGCGCCAGCACCAGCCGCTGTCGCTGCTGATGGTCGACGTCGACAACTTCAAGGCCTACAACGACGCCAACGGGCACCTGGGTGGCGACGAGTGCCTCAAGCGCATCGCCACCGCAGTGGCAAGCGAGATGCGCGCCAACGACCTGGTGGCGCGCTACGGCGGCGAGGAATTCGCGGTGATCCTGCCCAACCAGTCGCTCAAGGGCGCCGCCATCGTGGCCGAGCGCATCCGCTGCCGTGTCGAGAAGCTGCAGGTTCCAAACCGGCTGGCGCCGACCCAGCACGTGACCGTGTCGATCGGTGCGGCCACGGCGATCGCATCGCCGGAAAACGACGCCAGCCAGCTGGTGGCCATCGCCGACGCGGCCCTGTACCGGGCCAAGCACATGGGGCGCAACCGGATCAGCTTGCCGATTTCGGAGCCCGCCTGAAAGACGCGTCGCCTCGCGAAAGCCGGGGGCCATGCCGAGCTGGCTGGCAACGCGAACTCAGCATGGGTCCCGGCATGCGCCGGGACGACGCTGTGCTGGCGCTCAGGACGTCAGGCGATCCCAGCCGTTACGCACGGCCATCTTGAAGCGCTCCCAGCTCGATGCGCCGGATTCGCCCGGATAGCGGCTGTCCCAATCCGTGCGCAGGTCGGACTCGACCTCATCCCACTTGCGGCCCCGGTACTTGTCGCTGCGCGCCATTTCATAGCCGTAGTCATAGGCCGGCGCGTAGTCGTCGTAGCTGCCGCCGCTGGTGGCATAGTTGCTGTTCCAGTGCGAACGGCTGGCCTCGTCGTTGGTGATCCGGTCCCAGCCCTCGCGCACCGAGGCCTTGAAGCGCTCCCACGTCGACTGGCCCGGGTGGCGCGACTCCCAGCTGCTCTTCAGGTCCGATTCGACCTCATCCCACTTGCGGCCGCGGTACTTGGTATCGCGCGCCATTTCGGAGCCAAAGCTGTAGGCCGGCGCGTAATCGTCGTAGCTGCCGCCGCTGGTGCCGTAGTTGCTGGTCCAGTGACGCCGGAAATAGTCGTCATCGCTCAGCATCGACGCGCGCCCGCCCGCGCCCAGGTTCTCCACCTGCACCTCGGTGTGGCGCACCGTGTCGCGGATCTCCTGCTCGCGCTGCGAGACCTGCTTGCCGACCACCACCTCCTCGACCACGCGCGCGCTCTTCTCGACCACCGGTTCCTCGGCGGTCTCGCGCAGCTCGATGGTCTGCTCCTTGAACGCGCTGGTGTCGCCCGGCGACAGCGGCTGGTCCACACGGTGGCGCTCGACGTTCACGTGCTCCTCGCGCAGCCCGATGCTCTCGTTCACCGGCCGCTCGACCACGCGCGAGAACACGCGCACGCCGCCGCGCTGCACTTCGCGCTTGCCCACCTTCAGGCGTTCTTCGACCACCGGGATGGCCTGGCTCGACGTGTCCCGCTGCAGCGAGCCGGACAAGCCGGTGTCGCGCTGCTCGGCACCCAGGACACCGGCTTCGGGCCGGAGCGCGCCGCCCCGCGTACTGTCCAGCTGCATGCCCTCGGACTGCTGCGAGCCGCCGAGCGTCGAACCCTGCAGCGACTCGCCGCTGCGCGACATCGGCTCCTGGTAGGTCTGACCCATCGGCACGTCCTCGTTCAGCGACTGCTGCGCGAACAGGTTGCGATCGCCCTCGGACTGCAGCGAGGTGGCGCTCGACTGCTGCATGCCGCCGGCCCCGCTCATGCGCAGCGACTCGGGATGGCCGATGGCGGCGCCGCCCGCCCACTCGGCCGCCTTCTCGTCGATGTCCACCGGGCCGTGGCGCTCGACGATGTCGGCGGCGCGTTCCACTTCCGGCTCGTCGTCGGCGGTGACGGTCAGCACGTGGTGGCCGCGGCTGACCGCGTCGGAGTAGCGTTGTGCGTGCTCGCTGTTGTCGGTGCCGAAGATATCGGCGAAAAAGTGCTTGATGCTCGCGCCCAACCCTTCATGCTGAGTCCCGGTGCTGGCCGCCGTGGTGGTGGTACCGGAAACGCTGTCGGTGATCCCGGTGGGGTCGCTGTTGGAGATCTTGATGCAGTCGCGCTTGAAGCCGGCCATCAGCAGGTCGTCCTGGGCGCGGTCGGCGTCGGCGCGGTTGTCGAACACGGCGATGAGTGTATGTTGCATGATTTCCTCCTTGGGTTAGCGGGGTGGGGGTGGCGCTGCCGCTTCGTCGAAGCGTTCGATGCTGACCTGCTCCGACCTGACCATGACGGTTTCCTGGTGGCGCTCCTGGCGCCGGTTGCGCGTGATGTGAAGCTCTTCCTTGATGCGCACGCGCCGCTCGACCACCAGCACTTCTTCGAGCACCGGCACGACCAGCGTGTCGCCTTCGTACCGCACAGCGGGAGCCTCGCCGGCCCCGACTACGCGGTCGACCGGTACCCGGCGCACGTCCACCTCATCGTGAATGAGGCCTTCGTCGATGGCCACCGGATGTTCGGCCACGGTCTTGTGGATGCGCACGCCGCGGCCGGTATCGACCGTGCGCGTGTCCAGTGCGAGCTGTTCCTCGATCACGGGAACCTTGAGCGCATCGCTTTCGGCTTGCTGCTGCGGGCTGTCTGCCATCGAACGGGCTCCGAAGTGGTTGCGCGAGACCGACCGAGATTACCCCAAAGCCGCCTTGTGCCGCGCACCATTGAGACCGATCAAGTTTGCGCCAGCGCTGCGCGCGATGCTGGAGCCCTCGCGCTTTGCGCGGGTTGGGAGAACACATGGAAACGCCACCACCGATCCCCGGCATCCCGTGGCCGCCGCCGCAAATTGGCGGCGCCCAGCGCCACCAGGACATGGTCGCCATGCACACCAGCGTGCCGGAGCCGCCAAGCGACGCGGACCGGTTGCTGCATGCCCTGATCGGGCACGCCACGCACGGGATTTCGCCCACCAGCCTGGCGCTGGCCGCGTTCGACTGGCTGCTGCACCTCGCGCAGGCGCCCGCCAAATGGCAGCGCCTGGCCGAAAAGGCCTGGCACAAGGACATCCGGTGGTGGGACTACGCGGTCCGCAGCTCGCTCGGCATGCAGGTGCCGCCCTGCATCAAGCCGCTGCCGCAAGACCGCCGCTTCGTCAACGAGCTGTGGCAGCAGTGGCCGTACAACCTGCTGCAGCAAGCCTTCCTGCTGAACCAGCAGTGGTGGTACAACGCCACCACCGGCGTGGACGGCGTTACCCGCCACCACGAGCAGGTGGTCGCGTTCGCCGCACGCCAGCTGCTCGACATGGTGTCGCCGCTGAATTTCGTGGCCACCAACCCGGAGGTGATGGCCACCACCATCGCCGAGCACGGGCTCAATTTCGTGCGCGGGGCGGGCTACCTGGTGGATGACATCCACCGCGCATTGAGCGGCAAGCCGCCCGCCGGCGCCGAAAAATTCCGGCCAGGCCACGAGGTCGCCGTCACTCCCGGCGAAGTGGTGTACCGCAACGGCCTGATCGAGCTCATCCAGTACAAGCCCGCCACCCCCACCGTCTACGCCGAGCCGGTGCTGATCGTGCCGGCGTGGATCATGAAGTACTACATCCTCGACCTGTCGCCGCACAACTCGCTGGTGCGCTACCTCGTCGAGCAGGGGCACACGGTGTTCATCATCTCGTGGCACAACCCCACTGCCGAGAACCGCGAGCTGAACCTGAACGACTACCTCGAAGACGGGGTGCTGGCCGCCATCGACGTCGTGCGCGCCCTGGTGCCCGGGCAGCCGATCAACGCCGCGGGCTACTGTCTGGGCGGCACACTGCTGTCGATGGCGGCGGCGGCGCTGGCCTGTGCCGATCGCAAGATCCTGGGCAGCATGACCCTGCTGGCGGCGCAGACCGATTTCTCCGAGGCCGGCGAATTGCAGCTCTTCATCGACGAAAGCCAGGTCACCTGGCTGGAAGACCTGATGTGGGAACAGGGCTACCTGGACAACCGGCAAATGGCGGGGGCATTCCGGCTGCTGCGCACCAACGACCTGGTGTGGTCGATCGCGGTGGAGCAATACCTGCTGGGGCGGCGCCCGCCCATGAACGACCTGATGGCATGGAACACCGACACCACGCGCATGCCCTACCGCATGCACAGCGACTACCTGCGCCACCTGTTCCTGCACAACGACCTGTTCGCCGGCCGCTACCGGGTTGGCGGCAAGCCGATCGCGCTCACCGACATCGAACTGCCGGTCTTCGCGGTGGCAACCATCACCGACCACGTTTCGCCCTGGCGTTCAGTCCACCGGATCCACCTGCTGTCCGGCTGCGACGTCTCGTTCGTACTCACCAGTGGCGGGCACAACGCCGGCATCGTCAGCGAGCCGGGCCACCAGGGGCGCCACTACTACAGCCTCGATCGCCATCGGGGCGACTGCTACATCGACGCCGATGCCTGGCTGGCCGCGGCGCGCCTGCACGACGGCTCGTGGTGGCCGGCCTGGACCGCCTGGCTGGGCCGCCACACGCGGGGCGCACGGGTGCCGGCGCGCCAGGTCGGTCCGTCGCTGGCGGCGGCGCCGGGCACTTACGTGCTGGAGCGCTAGCGCCGCCCTGATTGTCACTGTAGGGTGGGCGGGTCTCCCGCCCACGCGTTCAGTCCGCGCCTGCGCAGAACGTCCGCCTGCGCAATACGTCCGCCCGTGCAAATTGCCTGGGCCCCCTGAACGCGTGGGCAGGAAACCTGCCCGCCCTACGCGAACGGGTTGTCCACGCGCTTGACGTCCGGCGGCGGCAAGCGCACGGGCAGATCGCGTCCCTCCAGCGCCGCGACCACCTTGCCAAGCAGCTCGTGCAGCACCCGGGCGGCGGCCAGGCCGGCCTGGTCGGCCGTCAGGTCGATGTCGCCGGACAGCGTGATCCGGTCGAGCCGGTTTTCGGCGGTCAGCCCGCCCACCTGCAGCACGTCCGCTTCGTTTGCAAACGGCACAAAAGAATTCTTCTTGCTTGCCATTACCTCTCCTTGTTACAGCCGGCGCCGCTCGCCCTGGCGCACCTTGGGCAGGCGCAGCAAACGCTCCTTCTGCTGCGCGCTGAGCGAAGGCAACAGGTCGATGCCCACCATGCGCTCCAGCTCCGGGATCGACAGCACCTGCGGTTGCGCGCCGGCCTCGTTGGCGACAAACCATGCCGCGCCGGCCTGCTGGCGGGGACTGTACACCACCTTGTACAAGTGGCTTGGCACGATCACGTTGCCGACCTTGCGCAGCTGGCCACCCAGGAATGCCGGCCCCGTGATGACGTACAGCGATCCCTCCTTCTTCGCCATCTTGCGCACCGCGCCCTCGATGCCGGCCCAGACGTGCCGGTTGTTGTCGCCATCCTGCGGCACCATGTTGGCCAGCGTAAAGCTCTCGTGCTGGCTGTCGCGGTCCGGCATGTCGCCGTTGGGCGCCATGTGGCCGCGGTCGAAGCCGCTGCGCGCGTAGTCCGACAGTTCGGCGCGCTGCGCCGGCGGCAGCCGCGGTTCGGCATGGAAGCTGTTTTCGCGCGTCAAGCCCTGGGCGGCCAGCACGTTTTCGGCGCGCAGATGTTCGGCCGACCACAGCGGCGTGCGCGTCACGCCCGAATGCATCACCCCGAACTCGCCGTAGCACAGTTCGCGGGCGCCATTGGCCAGCTTCTGGTTGTGGATTTCGGGCAGGCGCCCGCCCACGTAGTGGGACGGGCAATCGCCGGCCACGGCAGCGCCGGCCAAGGAGGACAGCAGCGCGGCGGCAAGCATCAGTTTGGGAGACAGCATATTTCTCTGGAATCGTGCGACCGCAGAATTTTACAACCGGGCAATGTGACTTCACGGAAATATTTTCTGTCACACAATTTACGTTTAAGATACAATTGCCCGGCACGCGATCCGCAACCGGCGCGCGCACGATTGAAAAGGCAGAGCTTTCCTTGATGCTCTAGAATCCGATTCTTTTGATATTTCCATACCGGAACTTCGGGCGATGGACAGAGCCACTTTCTCGGAGGACCTGCGGCGCTTCGTGCTTACCAGCATTCCGTCAGTCCCCTTCCTCGAAGCATTGCTGCTGCTGCGGGCAGATCCCCGCCAGCAGTGGCATGCCGACACACTGGCGCGCCGCCTGTACATCTCGGAACGGGTCGCGCACGGGCTGCTCGAGGCGCTGTGCACGGCCGGCATGGCCGGACAGTGCGAGCCGGCCGCCACCGGCTGCTACCGCTACCAGCCGGCCTCGCCGGCGCTGCAGGCGCGCATCGACACGCTGGCCGAGCTGTACGCACGACATCTCGTCGAAGTCACCAATCTGATTCACTCCTCACTCGACCGCAAGGCGCAGCAATTTGCCGACGCTTTCAGATGGCGAAAGGACTCCTGACGTGGCGGAAACCATCTACATCCTGTGCACCCTGACCTCGCTGGCCTGCTGCTGGCTGCTGTTCGGCAGTTACCGCCGCACCGGCCACCGCCTGCTGTTCTGGAGCGGCTCCTGCTTTGCGGTGATGACCCTGAACAATCTGTTGCTGCTGCTGGACAAGGTGGTGTTCCCGGACATCGATTTCCTGTTCGGGCGGCTGGGCTCGGCCCTGCTCGCGCTGCTGCTCCTGCTGTACGGCCTGATCTATGAGAAGGAATGAGTCATGACCGACCTGCTCACCGGCGCGATCGCGATGGCCTCGCTGGTCATTGCCCTGTTCTTCCTGCGCTTCTGGCGCAACACCAGCGACCGCTTCTTTTTGTATTTCGCGCTGTCCTTCTTCATCGAAGGGCTGCACCGGGTGTACTCGGCGCTGCACGACGACGGCGGCGAGGACTCGCCGCTGCACTACCTGATCCGCTTGCTGGCCTATGGACTGATCTTGTGGGCAATCCTCGAAAAGAACCTGCCGCGCGCGAAGGCGCGCTAGCGTGCGCCTTGCCAAACCTTCATCGCGCGATAATCCCGCCCACCACCCGCGTATGGAGGACAGCATGGCAAGCACCGACCAGCATGACCGGGGCGACGCAGGCGGCGGCTCGGCCCAGCCGAACCGCTCGGAGAACCTGCTGCCCCCTGGAAAGGACGACAGCGACGGCCGTTTCGACGTGGCCGAAGAAGTCAACCTCGACCAGCAGTCCGACGCGGCGCGGCACATCGGGCAGGCGCCCGGGCACCCCGCCCCGCGCGTTCCGGGCGCCGCCCGGCCAGACGACGAAGTGCCGCCGGTCACCCGCTGAGCGCGCCGGCGCGGACGTTGACAAGGCTGCGCGGCGCTCCTATTGTGTGGAGCTGAACATGAACATTCCATGCCCGCCCCCTGCCGTCCGCCTCCTTGCCCTGCCGACGGCGGGCCTTGCGTGGGCGCGCCGCCGGAAAGGCAGCGGCCGCCCGTGAACCGTCCCGACCAAGGCCATATCCTGTTCGTCTGCGACCGTCCGGTCTCCGATCCGGTGATCGAAACCGTGTCGCGCGAGCTGGGGCAAATGCTGGTGCGCGCCGACTCGGCCGAATCCGCGCTCGCCCATCTGCGCAACAACGAATTCGCGCTGATCCTGGCCGGCTACTCCGGCAACACCGACAAGCTGCTGCACGCCATCCGCACCTTCCGCGCCACGCCCCGGTCGAGCCAGACCCCGGTGGTGGTGCTCGGCGTGCCGCCGGAACCGGCGTTCCCGCTCGAACCGCTGTACGAAGCGGGCGCCATCGCCGTGGTTACCGAACCGATCTCGCCCGCCATCCTCAAGGCCAAGGCCCGCTTCTACCTCGACGCCTTCGCCACCGCCACCGAACGGCGGCATGCCGAGGCGGCCCTGCTCGAAACGAGCGCGCGGCTGGAGGCGACCATCGAGGCGGCCGAGGTCGCAACCTGGACCTGGGACGTGCAGGCCGATTACGTGCATGCCGACGCGCGCATGGGCGCCCTGTTCGCCGTGCCCGCGGCCGAACTGGACGGCGCGCCGCTGGCGCGCTGGTTCGCGGCGATCCATCCCGACGACGTGGCCGCCACCCGCGCCCAGCTCGACCAGGCGATACGCGACGGCGCCACCTACGACGCCACCTTCCGCCTGCGCGCACCGGGCGGCTGGCGCTGGGTGATCGCGCGCGGCCGGGTCGAGCTGGACCGCCACGCGCGCGCGCTGCGCCTGCGCGGCGTGATCATCGACGCGACTCGCCAGATCCAGGCCGAACAGCAGCTGGCGGCCAGCGAGGAGCGCTACCGCACCCTGTTCGAATCGCTCGACGAAGGCGTGTGCGTGATCGAAGTGCTGTTCGACGCGCAGCAACTGCCCTGCGACTACCGCTTCCTCGAGGTCAACCCGGCCTTCGTGGCCCACACCGGTTTGCACGACGCGGTCGGCAAGACCATCCGCACGCTGGCGCCGGCGCATGAGCAGCACTGGTTCGACATCTACGGGCGCGTCGCGCTCACCGGCGAGCCTGTGCGCTTTACCCACGAAGCGCGCGCGCTTGGGCGCTGGTACGACGTGTACGCCACCCGCATCGGCGCCCCAGGCCTGCGCCGGGTCGCGATCCTGTTCAACGACATCACCGAGCGGCGCCATGCCGAGGAAGAGCTCCGCCGGCTGGCGGCCGACCTGGCCGAGTCCGACCGCCTCAAGACCGAGTTCCTGGCCACGCTCGCGCACGAGCTGCGCAACCCGCTGGCGCCGATCAGGAGCGGCCTGCAGCTGATGCGCCGCGCCGGCAGCGACGCGGCCGTCATGGCGCGCGTGCAGGCCATCATGGATCGCCAGCTCGACCACCTGGTGCACCTGGTGGACGACCTGCTGGACGTGGCGCGCATCACCCGCGGGCAGGTCGAGCTCAAGCGCGAGTGGATCGACCTCGGGCAGGTGTTGCAGGGCGCGGTGGATGCCAGCATGCCGCTGGTGGAAGCCTCGCGCCACCAGCTCGAACTGGCCCTGCCCGCCGAACCGGTGCCGCTGTACGCCGATCCCACGCGCATCACCCAAGTTGTCAGCAACCTGCTCAACAACGCCGCCAAGTACACCCCGCGCGGCGGGCGCATTGCGCTGTCGGCCAGGCGCGACGGCGCCGAGGCTGTGATTACGGTGGCGGACAACGGCGTCGGCATCCCGAAGGTGGCGCTGGCCGACGTCTTCAAGATGTTCACCCAGGTCGGCGCCGAGGACTTCCGCCCCCACGGCGGGCTGGGCATCGGCTTGTCGCTGGTGCGCAGCTTCGTCGAGCTCCATGGCGGCACGGTGGTCGCCTCGAGCAAGGGGCCCGGCGCCGGCAGCGTGTTCACCGTGCGGCTGCCGCTTGCGCCGCACGGCGCGCCCGCTCTGTCGTCCGCCGTCGTCCCGAACGCCGCACAGCACGCCGCATCCGCGCTGCGGGTGCTGGTGGTGGACGACAACCGCGACGCCGCCGAAACCCTGGCCGCCCTGCTCGACGTCATGGGGCACGCGGCGCCTGTCGCGAACGATGGAGCGCAGGCGCTGCGCATGATGCACAGCTTCCGCCCGCAGGTGGTGTTCCTGGACATCGGCATGCCGGGCATGTCCGGCTATGAAGTGGCCAGTGCGATCCGGCGCGACCACAACTTCGACAACGTGATGCTGGTGGCGCTCACCGGCTGGGGCGGCGAACTCGATCGCTCGCGCAGCGCCAGCGCGGGCTTTGACGAGCACCTGACCAAGCCGGCCACCATCGAGGCGATCGAGCAGGTGCTCGCCAAAGTGGCCGCCACCGCGGCCTGAACTACCAGTCGAGCGACAGCAGCACCTGCGCCATGCGCGGCCAGCACAGCGCCGCGATCTCGCCGCGCCCGGCCCAGCGGAACGCATCGACCTCCGGCGTCGGCTTGCCGGTGACGCGGTGCGGAAAGAAGCTGGTGCAGGCCAGTTGCTCCAGGCTCTCCAGCGTGTCCTGCGCCGCCACCTTGTACAGGTGCAGGCGCTTGGCCGGCCGGTAGGCGAACTCGCCCAGGTCCTCGAAGCGCGCCGGCGCGAACGCGATCCCGGCTTCCTCGTACAGCTCGCGCATGGCCGCCTCCAGCGTGCTTTCGTGCGCGTCGCGCATGCCCTTGGGGATGTCCCATTTTGCGGTGTGCGTGACGTGGCACAGCAGCAGCTCGCGCCGCGGGCTCACCACCAGCACGCCGCACGACACGCCGGCGCTCACCGGCGCGCCTCCCAGGCCGCGGCAAAGGCCTGCTCCAGCGCTTCAAAGCTGACCGGCTTGGTCAGGTGCTGGTCAAAGCCCGCCTCGTGCGAGCGCGCCATGTCGCGCGCCGCGCCCCAGCCGGTGAGCGCGATCAGCACCACGTGCTCGAGGCCGCTGGTGCGGCGGATCGCGCGCGCTACTTCGTGCCCGGACATGCCGGGCAGGCCAATGTCCAGGAACACCAGGTCCGGCAGGAACTCCCTGGCCAGCTGGTAGCCCTGCGGACCGTCGTGCGCGACGCGCACCGTGTGCCCCAACAGCCCCAGCAGTTCGGCCAGGCTCTCGGCGGCGTCGGCGTTGTCGTCCACCACCAGCACCCGCAGCGGCCGCGCATCCCGTTCGTGGCCGGCCGGCGACGCGGCCGCGCCGGCGGCGCCGGCCTGTGCCTGGCGCAGCGGCAGGCGCACCGTGAACGTGCTGCCCTTGCCGCGTCCGGCGCTGGCTGCGCTCACCTGGCCGCCATGCAACTCGACCAGCCGGCGCACCAGCGACAGCCCGATGCCCAGCCCGCCCTGGGCACGATCGACGCTGCCGCGCACCTGGGTGAACATCTCGAACACGGCGCCCAGCGCCTCCGGCGGAATGCCCACGCCGCTGTCGGACACCTCGATCACCGCCTGCCCATCCTCGCGCCAGGCCTTGAGCCCGACATGGCCGCCGGCGGGCGTGTACTTGGCTGCGTTGTTGAGCAGGTTGGACAGCACCTGCACCAGCCGCGTGACGTCGGCCGCCAGCATCAGGGGCTCGTCGGGCAGCTGCACCGACAGCGTGTGCCCGCTGCCCTCGATCATGGCGGCGCTGGTTTCGAGCGCGGTGGCGACGACCGCGCGCAGGTCCACCGGCTCCTTCTTCAGCTCGATCTTGCCGCGCGTGATGCGGGCGATGTCGAGCAGGTCGTCCACCAGGTGGATCAGGTGCCCGAGCTGGCGCTCCATCATGTCGTGCACGCGCTCGGCCGTCTCCGCGTTGCCGCCGCCAATGCGCAACAGATCCAGGCCCGTGCGGATCGGCGCCAGCGGATTCCTGAGCTCATGCGCGAGCGTGGCCAGGAACTCGCTCTTGCGGTGGTCGGCCTCGGACAAGTCCGCCGCGACACGCCGCAGCTCGTCCTCGGCCGCCTTCTGGCCGGTGATGTCGCGCGTGATGGTGGCCATGCCGAGGTGGTGGCCAGCCGCATCGCGCACCACGAAGCCCTTGAAATAGACCGGGAAGGTGCCGCCGCCGCCGGCGCGCGCAAAGCGCAGCTCGCCCTCCCACTGGGCGGCGGGGCCGGTCAGTGCGGTCAGCACCTCGTGCCGGAAGAAGTCACGGCTGTCCTGCGCCACGAAGTCGAGCAGGCGCCAGGCCTCGATGTTGGCGTCGCGCGCCAGGCCGGCCAGCGCGCGTCCGGCCGGGTTGAGGTAAATCCCGCCCGCGTCCGGCGTGAACAGGCCGATGAAGTCGGACGACTGGTCGGCCAGCGCGGCCAGGCGCCGGATGTCCTCTTCCGCCCGGCGCCTTTCGGTTTCGTCCCGAAAGTACAGCGCGATGCCGCCGTCCGGCGTGGGAAAGCTGTTGATCTCGAACCAGCGGCCGTGCGGGTCGAGGTAGGCCTCGATGCGCGTGCGCACCCGCTCGGCCGCCGTGCGCCGGTAGGCCTGCTCGCGCACAGTGCCGCGCACGTGCGGGAACAGCTCCCAGAACACGGCGCCGGCCATCTCTTCGCGGCTCATCTGCGCCACCTCCTCGGCCGCGCGGTTCGCGTAAGTCACGCGCCATTCGCGGTCCAGCGCAAGGAAGCCTTCGCTCATGCTCTCCAGGATGTTGCGCGAGCGCTCCTCGGCCGCCTGCCGTTCCTGCGCCTCGTGACGCTGCCCGAGCACCAGCGACGCCGTGTTGGCCAGCAGCGCCATCGCCTCGGTTTCGTGCGCAGGCCGTTCGCCGTGCTCGCGGAAGTACCAGCTGAAGGTGCCCAGCACCGCGCCCGACGGCGCCAGGATCGGCACCGAGTGCGCGGCGCGCAGGCCGTGTTCGCGCGCCACCTCGCGCAGGGACTCCCAGAGCGGATCGGTGTCGATGTCGGCGCTCACCACCGGCTCGGCGCGCCAGGCCGCCGCGCCGCTGCTGCCGGACAGCGGCGCCACCGGCAGGCGATCGAACGCCTCGCGCAGGCGTGCAGGCAGCGATGGCGCGGCCGCGTGACGCAGGTGCACGCCGTCCGGCTCGGCCAGCTGCACTGCCGCCAGCGCGGCGCCGCCGGCATAGTCCTCGGCGGTGTGCGCCAGCACGTCCAGCACGTCCGCCAGCGGCGCATCGGTCACCGCCAGCTCGAGCGCGCCGCGCTGGCCGACCGCCAGCAGGTTGACCCGGGTGCGCTCGCTCACGTCCACGCCATGCACCAGCACGCCGGCGATGCTGCCGTCCGGCTCGCGCAGGGCCATGTAAATGAAATCGACGAAGTGCTCCTCCAGCCGGTCGCCGGCGCCGGCCGGCTGCAGCAGCATGCGCACGTTGCTGCCCTCGTAGGCTTCGCCCGTGCGGTACACCTGCTCGAGCGGCTCGAACAAGCCCTGGCCTTCCACCTCGGGCAGCGCCGCGCGCACCGGGCGCCCGATCACCTCGCGCGCGCCGATCAGCGCGAGGTAGCGCTCGTTGACCATCTCGAACACGTGCTCCGGCCCGCGCATCACCGCCATGAACGCCGGCGCGCGGTAGAAGATGTCGATCATCCGGTCGTTGGCGGTGCGCAGTTCGCGGTTCAGTCGCTCGCGCTCGGCCTCGGCTAGGCGGCGCCCCGTGATGTCGGTAAACGTGAGCACCGCCCCGGTGGCGCGCCCGCCCACGATCATCGGGTGCACCGAGAACGCCACCGGCACCATGCTGCCGTCGGTGCGCCAGAACACGTCCTCGCCGCGCAGCACGCGCTCGTTGCGCACCGCGTCCAGGATCGGGCACGCTTGCGGCGGATAGGGCGAGCCGTCCTCGCGATGGTGGTGGATGCGGGCGTGCACGTTGGTGTCCAGCAGCTCGCCCGGCCGGTAGCCGAGCATGGCCGCGCCGGCCGCGTTCATGAAGGTGCAGGTGCCGTCCATGCCCAGGCCGATGATCGCCTCGCCCGCCGATTCGAGCAGCAGCGCGAAGCGCTCCATGCTCTCGCCCAGCTGCTTTTCGCTCTGCGCCAGCCGCTCGGCGGCCAGGCGCTCGGCGGTGGCGTCGCGCAGGATCTTGGCAAAGCCGCGCAGCCCGCCGCGTTCGTCGCGTAGCGCCACCATCACGCCGTCGGCCCAGAACCGGCTGCCGTCGCGCCGCAGGTGCCAGCGCCGGTCCTGGGCATTCCCGTTCTCGAGCGCGCGGCGCGCTTCGTCTTCCGGCGCCCCGGCCTGGCGTTCCTGCGCGTCGAACAACATGTCGGCGCTGCGCCCGATCGCCTCCTGCGCGCGCCAGCCGGTGATCGCCGCTGCCCCGCCTTCCCATTCGGTCACGCGGCGCTCCACGTCGGTGCCGATGAAAGCGTAGTCGCGGACATTGTCGAGAATCAGGCGCAAGCGCTGGTCGCGCTTCCTGAGTGCGTCCTGATGCTGCCGGGTCATCAGGCGTGCCAGTTCCGCGTTCTTGCGGAACAGGTCGACGAACACCGAGACCTTGGCGCGCAGCACCGCCGGGTTGACCGGCTTGGTCAGGTAGTCGACCGCGCCCAGCGCGTAGGCTTCGTCCACCGGGAACGCCGGCTCCTCGGCGGCGGTCATGAAGATGATCGGCACCGAGCGGGTGCGCGGATGTTCGCGGATCAGGCGCGCGGTTTCGAACCCGTCCATGGTGGGCATGCGCAGATCCAGCAGCACCAGCGCGAACTCGTGCTCGAGCAATGCGCGCAGCGCCTTTTCGCCGGAATCGACCGCCACCAGTTGCGGTCCCAGGTCGGCAAGGACCGTCGCCAGGACGGTCAGGTTGGCAGGCTGGTCGTCGACGAGCAAGATTCTTGTTTGAATGTCGGCAATCATGGCCCGCGGCTGGCATATTCGATGCACTAAAGGCAATGTATGCGCGGCCCTTCCGAATGTCAATTGTGCGCACCCCGGCCGCGGGATCGCCGCACACTATGCCCCTTCAAAAGGCTGACACCGTCGGGGTCCGCATGGATTTTGTGTTGTGGGGTAATTCAATCGAACGCTGGAGCGCCGCCCTGCTGGCCGGCGCCGTCACGATGACGGTGCTGTACGCGCTGCGCTACTACATGCTGTGTCGGCTGCGCAAGCTGGCCGGGCGCACCGAGTCCAGGCTGGACGACCTGGTCGTCGCCGTGCTGGCGTCCACCCACGCGTTCGCGATCCTGGCCGTCAGCGTCTACATCGGCGCGCAGTTCCTGGCGGTCCGCGCGCACCCGGCGCTGATCCTCACCCGGATCGCGATCACCGCCTTGCTGCTGCAAGCGGCAGTGTGGGGCGACGTCGGCCTGCGCGCCTGGCGCGACCGCTATCGCAACGGCGCGCCCGGCGACGGCGGGCGGCGCGCCTCCAGCGCAGTGCTGTGCTTCGTGCTGCGCCTGGCGCTGTGGGTCGTCGCGTTCCTGATGGTGCTCGACAATCTCGGCTTTAACATCACCACCCTGGTGGCCAGCCTGGGCATCGGTGGCGTCGCGGTGGCGCTGGCGGTGCAGAACATTTTGGGCGACCTGTTCGCGTCGCTGTCGATCATGCTCGACAAGCCGTTCGAGCTGGGCGACTTCATCATCGTCGGCGACGTCCTCGGCTGGGTCGAACACATCGGCCTGAAGACCACCCGCGTGCGCGGCCTGGGCGGCGAGGAGGTGGTGTTCTCCAACGGCGACCTGCTCAAGAGCCGCATCCACAACCACAAGCGGCTGGAACGGCGCCGCGTTGCCTTCACCGTGCGCGTTGCCTACGGCACGCCGGAGGAAAAGCTGCGCGCGGTGCCGGCCATCATCCGCGACATCGTCGGCGCCCATCCGGTGGACTTCGAGCATTGCCACTTCATGTCCTACGGCGAATGGTCGCTCAACTACGAAGTGGTGTACGTGTTTCGCAGCCCGGACTGGTTCGCGCACCTGGACACGCAACAGGAAATCTTTCTGGCGCTCTACCGGCGCTTCGAACAGGAACATATCCAGTTCGCGCATCCCATGTCGATCGTGCGCGTGTTCGACCGGCAGCCCGGCGACATCGGCGCGCGCGCCGGCCCCGCGCCTGTCGCGCCGGTGTCCGACCGTGCGATGAGGCATTAGATTTCTCTGCGCAAGTTAGCCGGACTCATCCTACAAGGCTGCCCTGCCCTGTCCTATTCTGTCCTACCCTTGCCCCGCTTAAGATGGCCTCGCCTCTCCCCGATCGGCCTGTCAGTTGACACTGATCCGGCAGGGGACGCAGTAATCCATTCGAACGATTCGATTAAGGAGAACGATCATGGCATCGAACAACCAGGGCGGTAACAACCAAGGTGGTAACAACCAGGGTGGTAACGGCGGCAACAACCAGAGCGGCGGCAACAGCAACCGCGGTTTTGCCTCAATGGATCCGCAAAAGCAGCGTGAGATCGCTTCGGAAGGCGGCCGCGCAGCACACGCTTCGGGCCACGCCCACGAGTTCAATTCGGAAGAAGCACGCGAAGCCGGCCGCCAGTCGCACAAAAACGACGGCAACCAGCAAAGCGGCAGCAACTCGGGCTCGCGCTCGGGCGGCGGCAACAATGCCGGCAACCAAGGCGGCGGCAACAACAACGGCGGCCACGGCGGCCGTCGCTGATCGCCATCCCTGACGGCGCCCGTTGAGGACGCCTGAAGAACGCCGGCGCGGGCACACTGGAATACGGTTGCCCGCGCCGGCTTTTTTGCGTCCGGCCGCCGATTCTGTTGCGCGGCCGTCCGAACATCGCATGCATCCATGATCCCTCTCAAAGTTGGCGCTTCGGGCCTCAGTACCGAAGGCCCGCGCATCGAATTGCGTGGCGCGCAGCGCGATACTGTCGCACCGTTGGTGCGAAACGCGCGCCAGCCACAGGAGGGGATGATGAACACGTTACAGGAAACTGCCATTGATGGCTTGCGTGGGCAATTGCGCGGCGATCTGCTGCAAGGCACCGACGCCGGCTACGACAGTGCGCGCCAGATCTGGAACGCCATGATCGACAAGCACCCGGCGCTGATCGTGCGCTGCGCCGACAGCGCCGACGTGCGCGCCGCATTGGCCTTTGCGCGCGACAACGGCTTCCGACTGGCCGTGCGCGGCGGCGGCCACAACATCGCAGGCAATGCGCTGTGCGACGGCGGGCTCGTGATCGATTTGTCGCGCATGCGCGCCGTGCACGTGGACAGCAGCGCGCGGCGTGCCTACGTGCAGGGCGGCGCGCTGCTGGCCGACGTCGACCACGAGACGCAGTCGTTTGGCCTGGCTACGCCGCTGGGCATCAACTCGACGACCGGGGTGGCCGGGCTCACGCTCGGCGGCGGCTTTGGCTGGTTGAGCCGCAAGTACGGGCTCAGCGCCGACAACCTGCTGTCGGCCGAGATCGTCACCGCCGGCGGCGAGCTGCTGCGCACCAACCCAACCGAGCACCCCGACCTGTTCTGGGCGATCCGCGGTGGCGGCGGCAATTTCGGCGTCGTCACCACTTTCGAGTTCGCCCTGCACGCGGTCGGGCCGCTGGTGACTGCCGCGCTGATCGTGTTCCCGTTCGACCAGGCGCGCCAGGTGCTGACGCGCTACCGCAACCTGGTGCCCCAGCTTGGCGACGACGTCAGCGTGTGGGCCGTGCTGCGCAAGGCCCCGCCCCTGCCCTTCCTGCCGGAGAACGTGCACGGCAGCGAGGTTGTCGTCATGGCATTCTTCTCGCCGCTGCCCCCGGACGAAGTGAGCGCGGAACTGAACCTGGTGCGCGCATTCGGCAACCCGCATGGCGAGATGGCCGGCGCAATGCCCTACGTGGCCTGGCAGCGCATCTTCGATCCGCTGCTGGCGCCGGGCGCACGCAATTATTGGAAGTCGCACAACTTCGCCGACCTGGGCGACGAGGCCATCGACACCGTGGTGCGCCATGCCGGCGCGCTGCCGTCGGCCCATACGGAAATCTTTCTCGGCCTGCTCGGCGGGCAGGCATCGCGCCTGGCCGCCGACGCCATCGCCTACCCGCATCGCGACGCGCTGTACGTGATGAACGTGCACGGCCGCTGGACCGAGCCGGGCGAGGACGATGCTTGCATCAGCTGGGCGCGCGCCTTCTTTGCCGAGACCGCGCCCTACGCCAGCACCGGCGTGTACATCAACTTCATGACCCAGGACGAAGGCAGCCGCATCGCTGCCGCGTACGGCGGCAACTATGCGCGGCTCAAGGCCATCAAGCAACGCTACGACCCGCACAACCTGTTCCGACAGAACCAGAATATCGCGCCCGCGGCATGAAGCGCACCCGGCGCCGCGGGGCGCGCGCGGCAGCCACGTGAACAATTGCATAACTGTGTTGCATGGTCCGTTGCGCGTGTGACAGCGCCGTAAGCACAACGTAATGTGAGCCCCGTATTCTTGACCTGGTTGAATTCGCGGCGCCGCCCGGCGCTGCGCCACGACGATCCCTCATCGCACTTGGCGAAGCGCTCGCTTCGCGGCCGTGCCGCCCCGGTACACCCGTTTGCTTTTCTGCTGGAGAAAAAATTGTTCAAAGATGTGAAGATCAGCACCAGACTGCTGTTTGGTTTCGTCGTCGTCGCCCTGGTTGGCGCCGTGGTTGCCGGCATCGGTATTCGCAACATGGGCAAGATCAACGAGCAATCCGAAGTCATCTACAAACAGGAACTGGTGGGCGTATCAAGGATCAAGGACGCCAACCTGAGCCTGACCAACCTGGGGCGCGCGCTGCGCAATGCGCTGCTGGCGCCGACCGAGCAGCTGCGCAGCCAATACCTCGAGGATGCACAGAAGCAACGCGACCTGCTGCAGCAGAACCTGGCGCAGGCCCGGCCGCTGTTCGTCACCGAGCGTGGCAAGGCACTGCTCGGGGGGCTGGACAACCAGCTGCAGGCCTACCTGCCGCTGGCCGATGAACTGGTCAAGCGCATCCGCGCCGAGCCGCTGCAGACAGGCGGCGACACCATCGCCTTCCTGTTTGGCACCTATTCGACCACGCTGGCTCCCGTGACCGAAACCTTGGGCGAACTGAGCCGGCTGAAGGAGACCAACGCCGCGCGCGTGGCCCAGGCCAGTGCCGACCTGTACGCCACCAGCCGCACCACGATGCTGGTGCTGGTGCTGTGCGGGCTGGGCGCCGGCATCATCATGGGCGTCACCATGACGCGCCTGCTGACGCGCCAGCTGGGCGGCGAACCGGCACATGCGGCGGCCATCGCCGAACGCATTGCCGCGGGCGACCTGGTGACCGAGATCACCCTGCGGCCCGGCGACAACAGCAGCCTGCTGTTCGCCATGAAGAGCATGCGCGACAGCCTCGCGGCCATCGTCGGGCAGGTACGCAGCGGCACCGACGCGATTGCGTCCGTCTCGGCCCAGATCGCCGCGGGTAACCTGGACCTGTCGTCGCGCACCGAGGAACAGGCCAGCTCGCTCGAGGAGACCGCCTCGTCGATGGAGGAACTGACCTCGACCGTGAAGCAGAACGCCGACAACGCCCAGCAAGCCAACATGCTGGCGGGCAGCGCATCGGCCGTGGCGACCAAGGGCGGCGCGGTGGTGGGCCAGGTGGTGGAGACCATGGGCTCGATCAACACGTCGGCACGCAAGATCGTGGACATCATCGGGGTGATCGACGGCATCGCATTCCAGACCAACATCCTGGCCCTGAACGCGGCCGTGGAAGCGGCGCGCGCCGGTGAACAGGGCCGCGGCTTTGCGGTCGTGGCAGGCGAAGTGCGCACGCTCGCGCAACGCTCGGCAGCGGCCGCCAAGGAAATCAAGCAACTGATCGACGACTCGGTGGGCAAGGTGGAAGCCGGCACCAGGCTGGTGGACCAGGCCGGCGCAACGATGCACGAGGTCGTGACCAGCGTCGAGCGCGTGACCGCCATCATGGGCGAGATCACGACTGCCAGCTACGAGCAGACGTCCGGCATCGAGCAGGTCAACCAGGCCATCGCGCAGATGGACCAGACCACGCAGCAGAATGCCTCGCTGGTCGAGGAAGCCGCAGCCGCGGCCGAAGCGATGCAGGAACAGGCAGCCAAGCTGGCCGAACTGGTGAAGGTGTTCCGGATCGACGCGCAAGGGGGCCAGGCGCAGCGCAATCTGAGCGTGGAGCAGCCGGCAACCGCTCCGCGCCTGGCGCTGCAGGCAGAGGAATGGGAAACGGTTTGAGGCGGCGCCTCGGCGAGGCTGATTGAACGCGTTGACCGAATCTGCCTACCCTACGGAAGGCGGCAACCGGTAGGGTGGGCAGGTCTCCTGCCTACGCGTTCAACTACCGCCTGCGGGCCAGAAGCCCGCACCCGCCTTCTTACTCGGCCTGCGCTTGCTGCCCCTGCTGCGGCGCCACCGATGCCTGCGCCGCGTCGGCGGCGGCCTGCAGTGCCAGCACGGTGTCGGCCGCCTTCTTGCCAGCCAGCAGGGCGTGATCCGAGTTGTAGTACTCCCACTCGCTGTAGCGGCCAGCCAGGGTAATGTCGAACTGTTTCAGCCAGGCCTTGCAGGTCTCCACGTTCGTTGCCCGGTTGTGGTCATACAACACGTAAGCAATCGGCATGTCCACCTGGTTGGCGGCCAGGATCTTGTCGCCCGGCTGGATCATGCCTACCTTGCGGCAGTCCTCGATCGCGCGTGCGATCAGCTCGTCGCCATCGACCGGCAGCGGCTTGTATGGCGAGTACGAGATCTCGCACGTAAAGCCGAAGCCGCCCGGCGGGTTGCACTGCGGGCTGGCATTGCCCTGCACGAAGATGCGGTGGAAGATCGTGTCTTCCGGATAGTAGATCCAGTGCTTGTCGGTCGCCACGCGGTCGATGCCGATGTTCACGCAACGGATCGACACATGGCGCAGGCCCTTGGCCGCGGCGCGTACCTCTTCCGGCGCCTCGTCGCCGATCAGCTTGACCAGCTCCGGCAAGGGCATGGTCGAGACCAGGTTGTCGTAGCGGAAGCGGCGGCCGTCGGCCAGCGCCACCACGTGCTCGCGCGGCAGCACCTGCACGACGTCGGCATTGGTCTCGACTTTTCCCTTGATGTGCGGCTTGAAGCCGTCCATCAGCGCCTGGAAGCCGCCCTTCTTCGGGTAGCCGAAGCGCGCATTCGGTCCCATCGGCTTGGCCACCGGCTCCAGCGCGCCGGAAATGATTTCCTCCAGGTTCGGCAGCGGCACCCGCCCGCCGAGCCACGAGGTTTCCATCTCGGTCAGCGGCACGGTCCAGATCTTGCGGTTGTAGGGAATCGCGAAGTGCTTGGCGATGCCCTTGCCCCAGACCTTGTAGATGAACTGCTCGAAATTGCGCACCTGCCCCTTGACCGACTTGTCGGTGTTGCACACGTCGGTGGTGCCGTCGGCGCAGCAATCCTCGATCTGCGTTGCATCGAGCGCTTCGGCCGCCTCGTCCACGCCATAGCGCGCTTCGATCGCCCCCATCACGCACTCGGTAATGACCGTCGGCGGCAAGCCGTACAGCGCGCCCTGGAACGGGTAGCGGGTGTAAACGCCCTTGCTGTACACCCAGGCCTCGCGGTTCTGCCAGTGCACGTTGTCGCCCAGCAGCACTTCGTACATCTTCAGCACGTAGGGGTCGTTCGAGAACATGATGTGGCCGGCGTAATCGAAGGTGAAGCCGTTGTCCTCGATCGAGCGGCACCAGCCGCCGATGGTCTGGTTACGCTCCAGCAGCACGGTGTCCGCGCCCAGGTGGTAGGCCGCCGACAGGCCGGTCGGGCCGCCGCCAATGATCACATTGCGGTACGACGACTTCTGCGCCGCCTGCACCGGCAGCGGGTTCACCTGCGCACCGGCATCGCCGCCGTGCGCCACCAGCCGGTGCGCCTTGTTGCCCGGCGCCGTGGCCTGGATCAGCTTGTGCATGTTCGTTGCCGTGTTGTCCCACGAGGTGCGGGCGACGATCTCGCGCATGCGCCGCGCCATGGCGGTCTTCTGCTCGCTGGACGCGGCCAGTGCGCGCTCACAGGCGGTGATGAATTGCTCAGGCGTCTCGGCAACCGCCACCACGTCGCCATACGGCACCTTGACGTCGGTAATCGGGGTGGACACCACCGGCAGCTCGGCCGCCATGTACTCGAGCACCTTGGTCGGGCTGATGAACTTCGTCGATTCGTTCAAAGCGAACGGCAGCAGGCATACGTCCCAGCCCGCCAGGAACTGAGGCAGGGCCTTGTAGTCCTGCTGGCCGAGGTAGTGGATGTTCCTGGCGCGCGGCAGCGCGGCCGGGTCGATCTTCACCACAGGACCGACCAGCACGATGTTCCATTCCGGATGCGCCTCGGCCATGGCCTTGACAAGCTCGGTATCGAAACGCTCGTCGATCACGCCGTAGAAGCCCAGGCGCGGCCCGGCATACGGTTCCTGGCTGGGATGGCTGCTGGCGCGGTCGAGCGCCTTGCGGAAGTGGGCGGCATCGACACTGCTCGGGAAGCAGTGCGCGTTGTTGTGGCGTTCCTTCTTGGCCTCGTACAGGCTCGGGCCGCCGGTGAAGACCAGGTCGGCGATGTTCAGCAACGCGGTCTCGCGCTGCAGCAGCTGTTTCGGCGAATTCTTGAACGCAGCCAGTTCGTCCATGCAGTCATAGACGACCAGCGCGGGGTGCAGCCCTTGCAGCAGCGGCAGGGCCATCGGGGTGTAGAACCAGACGACGGGTTGTTCGCCCTCGGGCACCAGGTCCGCCAGCAGATTCTGCAGGGTCGGGATCTGGTCGTCGTGGAAGCCCGGGGCGTGGATCGCGGTATGCGGCTGGCACACCGTCATGTTCGGCGCAACGGCCGTTTTTTTCAGGTGTGCCTGGCCCTCGTGATACACCGGTTCCTCGACAAACAGGATTTGGTAGTGTTCCGCCAGGCGCGTCATCAAGTGCTGTGGGCGCTGGAACACAAAATCCCAACGCAGGTGGCAAAACACGATCAGGGTCGGCATGTTCAGTTTTCCTTTCGCCTTTGTGGCTGTTTTGATTGATCTGGGAGTTGCTGCGCGGGTCGTCGGCACGAGGGCTTGTGGCACCTGGCCGAACCACGCCAGACCCGGAAATCGTAACATGCTACTTTTCTAAGATTTTCATTTATACATCGAAATTTTTCTCTTTGGAAATGGAATGTATGTACCGCCAACAGGCGTTTCATAGGAGAGACCGCCTAGGCCGGAAGGCAAATGTCGGCCCAGTCCTACAGCGATTCAAGAAAAAACACTACGAAAACTCATCATGTGCGCAAGCGTGCGCGGGCGCGCGCGTACGCGCGAAGCGGAAAGGAACATCAAGACACGCGTCGTCCCGGCGAAGGCCGGGACGACGCGAATGGGAATCGTGCCCATCAAAAGCTGCGGGCAGGCGGAGGACTCAGGCGGACGCGAACCGCTCGGCGCCTTCGGGCTGGCCTTCCTCGGTGAAGTCGGCCGCCGTCTCGACCACGCCAACACCGAACGACAGCAGCGCCTCGCACATCGTGTCGAGCTCTTCACCCAGGTCCGCCGACAAGTCGATCGGGCGATCCAGCGTGCCAACCAGTTCGTCGCCGCGATACAGGTTGGTGCGCAGCAGCGCGTTCTCGCCGCCATCGAGCACGGCGACCACGGCACGCGCATCTTCCAGCGCCAGGGCGTGCTTGCCCAGCACATGGTTGACCTCGGCCAGCGACACCAGCATTGCCAGCTCATCCGCGCCTTGCGCGCGCGCGCCGAAAAACAGGTCCTGGTACAGGAAGTTGACCTCCAGGGCCTCTGGACGGGACGAAAAGCAGCGCTTGAGCAGCGGCGCGGCCCGCTGGGTCCAGGCGCGGTAACGTTCCATGCGCGCGTCGAAATACGCTTCGCTGCCCGCCTCGTCTTCCGGCACCTCGTAGAACGGATCATCGGCGCGCTTGAGCGAAAAGCCGAACAGGAAGCGCAGCTCCATCGCCTCGTCGTCCGGCGCAAAGTCCTCGCCGCTCCAGCCGCGCATGGACGCTTCCAGCAGCGGCACCGGGGTGGGCTTCTTCGACGTCATCGAGCCGGCGGCCTCGCGCACGATCTCGTGCAGCGTGCCGTAGGTGATCGCGTTCACGCCCTCCAGGTCGTACAGGTGGCGCACCAGCACCACGCTGGCCTGCTCGCTTTCCAGGCCATCGCGCTTGAAGCTGCGCACCAGCTCATCGAACGCGGCCTCGTCCTGGAACACCTGGTCTTGCTTCAGCCCGCCGATGCTGCGCACGAACAGCGGCACCAGAAACGCGTCGATTTCGAGCTCGGGCGCGCCTTCGCGGCGGATCCGCTGGCTGGCCGCCTCCTCTTCGATACGGTCGCGCAGGTAGCGGCAGGCGTCGGGGTCCGACAGCTTGGTGAATTCGACGGCGCCATACAGCACCTCGTCATGCTTGCGGCGCAACGCGCGCCGCACCAGGGTCAGCAGCTCCTCCTCGCGCGGACTATCCGTGCCGGCCTCGCCGCGCTCGATGACGGTGAGCGCGAGCATCGACAGCTCGCGCAGCTGCGCGTCGGGATTGGGCTGCGGCGTGTTGTTGGACTTTCTCGGCAGGGGACGCTTGTTTCGGGGCATGGGAAGACGACAGGTTGATCAAACCGACATGGTATCAAATCCCCCTCGCGGGGGTTCGGCCGGCAAAACCGAGAAATTTTTCGCCGCTTTGTCGAACTTTCAAGGGCCAGCAGGTAGAATCCCGGCACGCGCCGCCGCCGGACAATGCGATGGTGAAACGATGTTATGCTTTCGTCATCGCGCCGGGCGCGGCCGCCCATCCACAAAAGAATCGCTACCATGCTCGAAAACCTGTTCAAACTCAAAGAGAACGGCACCAACGTCCGCACCGAACTGATCGCCGGCCTGACCACCTTCCTGACGATGGCGTACATCATCTTCGTCAACCCGTCGATCCTGGGCACGGCCGGTATGCCCAAAGACGCCGTATTCGTCGCCACCTGCCTCGTGTCGGCGCTGGGATCGGCCGTGATGGCCCTGTACGCGAACTACCCGATCGCCATGGCGCCCGGCATGGGCCTGAATGCCTACTTTGCGTTTGCAGTGGTCCTGGGCATGGGCATCGCGTGGCCGGCGGCGCTGGGCGCGGTGTTCGTGTCGGGCTGCCTGTTCATCCTGGTCACGGCGCTGGGCCTGCGCGGCATGATCGTGGCCGGCATCCCCAAGTCGCTGCGCACCGCCATCACGGTGGGCATTGGCCTGTTCCTGGCGCTGATCGCGTTAAAGAGCGCCGGCATCGTGGTCGGCAGCGAACCCACGCTGGTGAAGGCCGGTGATTTGCACAAGAGCGAGGCCATCATGGCAATCCTCGGCTTCTTCCTGATCGTCACCCTGGACAAGCTGCGCGTGAAGGGCGCCATCCTGATCGGCATCATCGTCGTGACCGTGCTCTCGTTCTTCTTCGGCGGGAACACCTTCCATGGCGTGTTCTCGGCGCCGCCGTCGATCACCCCGACCCTGCTCAAGCTCGATATCGCGGGCGCCCTGTCCAGCGGCATCCTGAACGTGGTGCTTGTGTTCTTCCTGGTCGAACTGTTCGACGCCACCGGCACGCTGATGGGCGTGGCCAGCCGTGCCGGCCTGCTCGTCGAGGGCAAGATGGACCGCCTGAACAAGGCGTTGCTGGCCGACAGCGCTGCGATCCTCGCCGGCTCGATGCTCGGCACCTCCAGCACCACCGCCTACATCGAAAGCGCGGCCGGCGTGCAAGCTGGCGGGCGCACGGGCCTGACCGCCCTGACGGTTGCGGTGCTGTTCCTGGCCGCCCTGTTCATCGCGCCGCTGGCCGGCGTGGTGCCGGCGTATGCCACCGCGCCTGCCCTGCTGTTCGTGGCCTGCCTGATGCTGCGCGACCTGGTCGACATCGAGTGGGCGGACACCACCGAGAGCATTCCGGCCGCGATCACCGCGCTCCTGATGCCATTCACGTATTCGATCGCGGAAGGCATCGCATTCGGCTTCATCACCTACGCGGTGCTCAAGCTGCTGACCGGCCGCGCACGCGAAGTCAAGCCCGTGATTTGGGTGATCGCCGCGCTGTTCGCTTTCAAGATCGTCTACATCGGCACCTGACAAAGGCATCGCCGGCGGTCGCGCCGGCTCGTCTTTCGGGCTACAATGTGAACTCAGCCGCACGGCGCGCCACGCGCGCTCCAAGCCGGGCGGGCGACTCACGAAAGACGGGCTGGCCCCGCCGCGCTTGGCGCGGGCGCATGCGCCAGCCGCACGGATGCCTATGAAATCTCAATCGCTCTTCGCGCTGGCGCTCGCCGCCGCCGTTTCCATTCCCGCTTTGGCCGACGATCTGGCCGACGCCGTCCCCACCGCCAAGCCGGGCGAGACCATCAACGTGCATGCGCCGCTGACGGTCAAGCCGCCCGCCACGCTGCCCGACGGCGGCTGGTTCACCTCGGCCGAAATGGGCGCGATCACCACCTCGGGTAACACCACCGGCACTTCGTTCACCGGCAAGATCGATGCGCGCCACGAGTCGGCCAACTGGAGCAACGAGTACATCGCCAGCGGCTACTTCAAGGAGGACGAGGTCACCACCGACGACGGCCACCGCGTCAAGCAGCGCTCGGCCGAGCGCTTCACGCTGTCGGCCAAGGCCGCGTTCAAGCTGCTCCAGGAAGGCAAGCGCGCTTTCGTGCTCGGTTCGCACGTGGACGACAAGTTCGGCGCCTACACCCGCTATTCGAGCCTGGCGGTCGGTTACGGTTCGCAGTGGTACAAGACGGACGACAAGACGCTTGACGTGGAGATCGGCCCGGGCTACTTCCACGGCGTGCACTCGATCGGCGAAAGCGAAAGCGGCGTGACGGTGCGCGGCGCCGCGCTGTTTCGCTGGGCCGTCAGCCCGTCGGCCTGGTTCGTGCAGAACGTGAGCGTGGAGCGCGGCACGTCCAACACGCACTCGATCGCAGAGACCTCGATCAGCACCAAGATCAATGGCACGATGCAGATGAAGGCCGGCTTCAGCCTGCGCAACGACACCAGTGTCCCGGCCGACAAGAAGAACACCGATACCCAGACCTCGCTGACGATGGTCTATTCGTTCTGACCCAGCTCAGGGCGAGCGTTCCAGCCGGTGGTCCAGCGACGGCCGCCCGGCGCCGTGGCGGGTGACCATCAACAGCCCGCCGGCCATGGCCAGGTTCTTCATGAAGTTAATCATCTGCATCTGGTCGCCCGGGTGCAGATGAAACAGCAAGGCCGATGCCAGCGAGAACCCGGCCAGCAGCAGCGCCGCCCAGCGCGCCTTGGCACCGAACAGCAGCGCGAGGCCGCCGCCCAGTTCGACCAGAATCACGACCGGCAGCAGAAAGCCGGGCACCCCGGCCGCCTGCATGTATTGCTGGGTGCCGGCATAGCCGGTGATCTTGCCGAAGCCCGAGACGATGAAGATCTGCGACATCAGGATCCGCGCAAGCAGGTTGAGCAAAGCGTCCATATCACCTCCGCTGGTGTGCTACCAGCATAGGTCATCGCCCGCGCAAGCTCAAGCGTGCGCGGGCGACGCTCGCTAGCGCAACGCCGCGCCCGCGGGGGTCTTCTCGGTCAGCAGCAGCGCGCCAAGGCTGAGCAAGGCGCTGGCGCTCAGGTAATAGCCCACGTATTGCAGGCCGTGGCTGGTGGCCAGCGTCATCGCGATATAGGGCGCCAGCGAGGCGCCAAGGATGCCGGCCAGGTTGAAGCTGAGCGACGAACCGGTGTAGCGCACCGAGGCTGGAAACAGCTCGGACAGCAAGGTGCCCAGCGGGCCATAGGTCAGGCCGGTCAGGGACAGGCCCAGCACCATGAACACCGTCACCAGCGTCAGGTGGCCGGAACCGAACAGCGGCTTGATGAACAGGCCGAACGCGGCGATCAGCACCGATACCACGATCATGGCCATGCGCGCACCGCGCCGGTCGGCCAGCACCGCCGACAGCGGGATCGTGAGGCCGAAAAACACCACCGCGAACAGCTGCAGCAGCAGCAGCTCCTTGCGTGAGTAGTGCAGCGCGCTGGTGCCCCAGCTCATGGTGAACACCGTCATGATGTAGAACACGACGAAGGTGGCCACCGCCAGGAAGGTGCCCAGCACCAGCGGACGGCGGTGTTCGCGGAACACCGTGAGCGCCGGCACGCGCACGCGCTCGTTGCGGTCGAGGACGTCGCGGAAGGCGGGGGTCTCGGTCAGGGTCAGCCGCACGTACAGGCCCACCAGCACCAGCAGCGCGCTGGCCAGGAACGGGATGCGCCAGCCATAGGCAAAGAACTCGCGGTCCGACAGCGTTTGCGACAGCAGCAGGAACACACCGGACGACAGGAAGAAGCCGATCGGCGCGCCCAGCTGCGGGAACATGCCGTACCACGCGCGCCGGCTCGGCGGCGCATTCTCGGTGGCCAGCAGCACCGCCCCGCCCCACTCGCCGCCCAGACCCAGGCCCTGGCCGAAGCGGCACAGGGCAAGCAGCACCGGCGCCCACATGCCGATGTCGGCATAGGTCGGCAGCAGGCCGATCACCACCGTCGAGATGCCCATCGTGAGCAGCGCCGCCACCAGCGTGGCCTTGCGGCCGATGCGGTCGCCGAAGTGGCCGAACAGGGCCGAGCCGAACGGGCGCGCGAGGAAGGCCAGCGCGAACGTGACCAGCGACTGCATGGTCGCCGCCACGGCGTCGCTGGCCGGGAAGAACAGCTTGGGGAACACCAGCACGGCCGCGTTGGCGTAGGTGTAGAAGTCGAAGAATTCGATGGTGGTACCGGCCAGACTGGCGAACAGCACCGTCGCCGGGCGGTTGACCGGGCGCGTCGCGGTGGCCGCCGTCATGCGCCGGCCGCCTTGGCGAGCGCGGCGCGCACCTCGTCGGCATCGGCCGGGCGCGTCACGCGCGCGACCTCCTGCCCGTTCTTGAGCACCACCACGGTCGGCCACAGCTTGATGCGAAACGAGCGGCCGAGCGGGCGGCCCGGTCCGTCCTCGACCTTGATGTGCTCGATGCCGGGGTGGTCGGCCAGCGCGCTCTCGATGAGCGGCTCGGCCGCGCGACAGTAGCCGCACCAGTTGGTGCCGAAATCAAGGGCGATCGGGCCCGGCATTGCATCGATGGCGCTGCGCTCGGGCTGGGCCGTTTCGTAAGGCTTGGTCATGCGGTTTGGCTCCTGATAGTGCTGATATTGCAAGCGTACCTCAAAACGGGCACTTCGCGTAGGGTGGGCGGGTTTCCCGCCCACGCGTTCGACTGCGGTCCGGTTCGCTGCCGGCCCGGGTGTGCAAGCCGTGGCTGAACGCGTGGGCAGGAGGACCTGCCCACCCTACCGGCGACTTCCAGCAACCGGCCTGAACGTTCGACAGCGAACGGAAACCGGGCGCGGGAGGTGGCATGCTCGGCCCATGCTCATCATGCAGGAGGACATCATGGCAGACGACCTGAACCAGCGCGGGCAGCAGGACCGTTCGCGCATCAACATGAACGAACCCTGGGAAGTGAAGTACTGGACCCGCGAACTGGGCGTCTCGCAGGAGGAACTCGCGCGCGCGGTCCAGCAGGCGGGCAACAGCGTGACCGCCGTGCGCGAACAGCTCAAGCGCTGACGCACCGCCCCCTCCCCATCCCGTCTTTCCCGCGACGCCGACCCGCAGCGCCAGGACGCGCTGCCGGCCGGCGTCGCCCTTTTGAAAGGAGGCCGCCTTGGATATCCGCGGATTCATCTCATCCTTGAACATCACGCTGCCCAACGCACTGTTCGCCCTGGCCGCAGCGGTGGTCAGCTTCATCGTCATCCACGCCGCGCTGCTGCTGTTCCGGCGGCGCGTCTGCAAACTGTCCGACGAGCGCGCGCACCGGCCGGTGGGCGAGGTGCTGCGCCAGACGCTGGCGCGCACCAGCAACCTGGCGATCATCGCCACCGCACTCTTGATCGGCCTGTCGGTGCTCGACCTGCCCGCACCGTGGAACGAAAGGGTGCGCCACCTGTGGTTCATCACGCTGGGTGCGCAGCTGGCGCTGTGGCTGCACCGCGCGGTTGCGGTCACGGCGCGGCGCTACTTCCGTCAGCACGGGCATGGCGCCGAGGACGACCAGGTCACGGTCGCGCATACGCTGATGATCTGGGTGCTGCAAACGAGCGTGTGGACCGTGTTCGCGCTGGCGATGCTGTCCAACCTGGGGATCAACGTAACGACCTTTGTCGCCAGCCTGGGCATTGGTGGGGTGGCGATCGCGCTGGCGGTGCAGAACATCCTGGGGGACCTGTTTGCCTCGCTCGCCATTGCCGTGGACAAGCCCTTCGAGGTGGGCGACTTTTTGGCGGTGAACGACTTTTCGGGCACCGTCGAGCACGTGGGACTCAAGACCACGCGCATCCGCGCGCTGTCGGGCGAGCAGATCGTGATTTCGAACGCCGAGATCCTCAAGAACACGGTCCACAACTTCAAGCGTATGCAAACGCGCCATGTGCAGTTCAGCCTGCGCGCCTGCCCGACCACGCCGCCCGAGCTGGCGGCCAAGGTGCCGCCCGCGCTCAAGCGCATCGTCGAGACCAAGGACAAGGTGAACTTCGAGCGTGCGCACGTCAAGTCGCTCGACCAGAACTTCATCGAGTTCGAGGTGGCCTACACGATGCTGACGGCGGACTACATCAAGTTCATGGATACCCAGCAGGCCATCATCCTGGAGGCGATGCAGATGTTCATCGACCAGGGCATCTCGACCTCCACGCCGCCGCAGACCATGCTGGTGCACGACCAGGGGCATGGCGGCGAAAAGCGCGGCGCGGGGAACGTGCGCAACCTGCATTGAAAGCGTTCGTACAGCCATCCACCGTCGTCCCGGCGGACGCCGGGACCCATAGACCGCGTGAATGGTCGCGGCATCCGACTCGGAACCGCACGCTCGGCATGGGTCCCGGCTTGCGCCGGGACGACGTGCTGGGGGGGCGATATGGGCCTAAACGTCGGAACTGGACTGCTGCCCCTGCACCGGCGCGCTCTCCGGTGGCGGCGGCAGGGTCTGGGCCGGCGGCTCATCCTCTTCCGGCGGCGGCTGCGGGGCCGGCGGTTGCGGTGGCGGCGCGCCGTCCTGCTGCAGGTCGCTCGGCTGCTCTTCCATGTCCGGCTCGGGCTCCTGGTTGCGCTGCACCGGCGGTGGCGGGCGCCCGCCCGGGAAGACCGCCCGCGCGTCCAGCTTGCCACTGTCGAGCGCCGTCTTGAAGAAGTCGCCCACCAGCAGCACGGCGTTGTGGCCGCCCTGCCCCCAGTAGCTGCTGCGCATCGCCACCCGCGTGTCGTTGAAGCCAACCCACGCGCCGGCCACGAGGTTCGGGTGCATCAGGATGAACCAGCCGTCGGCATTGTTCTGCGTGGTGCCGGTCTTGCCCGCCACGTCCGCGTTGATGCCGAAGCGGTAGCGCACGGCCGTGCCGGTACCGCGGTTGACCACCCCGCGCATCATGTCGATCAGCGTGACTGCCGACGCGTTGGACAAGGCCGTTTCAGGCTTGCCGCTGTCGAACTGGGCGATCACCTTGCCATCACGGTCCGAGATGCTCTTGATGAAAACCGGCCGGCGATAGCTGCCCTGCGCCGCGATGGTCGAGTAGGCGTTGACCATCTCCAGCAGCGTGACCGGGCTCGTGCCCAGCGCCAGCGACGGCACCTGCGACAGCTTGCTCTCGCGGATACCCATGTCGCGCGCCAGCTTGACGATCGGCGGCAGGCCGACGTCCTGCATCACCTGGGCGGTGATCGTATTCTTCGAGAACACCAGGCCGTCGCGCAGCGTCATCTGGCGGCCGGTAGTGCCGCTCATGTCGGTCGGCCGCCAGATCGTGCCGTCCGCCGCCTTGATGTCCATCACCGCGTCCAGATACGGATGGTCGGGCGTGATGCCGCGTTCGAGCGCCGCGCCGTAGACGATCGGCTTGAACGTGGACCCCGGCTGGCGCGCCGCCTGCACCACGTGGTCGTACTGCTCGCGCTGGAAATCGCGGCTGCCGATCCAGGCCTTGATCTCGCCGCTGTTCGGGTCCATGGCCACGAAGCCTGCCTCGAGCCGGGTCTTGGTTGCCTTCAGCTTGGCGATGAAATCACGGTCGGCCTTCAGGCGCTTGAATGCCGCCGCCGGCGCCTCGCCACCATCAATGGCGCGGCGGTAGGCGCCGGACTCGCGCACGAACTGGTCGAGCAGGTCGGCGTGCGAGCGCCAGAAGTAGTCGAACGGCGCCACGCTGCCGTGCAGGTCGGTGTACAGGCCAGTCGAGCTGCCGCCGGGCGGCTGGGCGCGCGCCCACTCGACGTCCGCCACCGCCTGCAGCGCCGCGGCCTGGCGCTCCACCGCGCGCTGCGCGGCCTGCTGCAGGTCATAGTCGAGGGTGGTGCGCACCACCAGGCCGTCCAGGTTCAGGTTGTAGTCGTTCTCGTCGGCCCAGTCGATCAGCCACTTGCGCACGTAGGCCGTAAAGTGGTTTTCCTTGGTATTGCGCTCGGCTGTCTGGCGCGCGAAGTGCACCCGCAGCGGGCGCTTGAGCAGCTGCTTGTAGCGCGCTTCCGAAAACGCGCCCTGCTTGAGCATCTGGCCCAGCACCACGTTGCGGCGCTGGACCGAACGCTCGGGATTGGTCACCGGGTTGTAGTAGTTGGTCCCCTTGAGCATGCCCACCAGCGTCGCGCTCTCGACGATATCCAGCTGCGCGGCCGGCTTGCCGAAGTAGGTGCGCGCGGCCATCTCGATGCCGAAGGTGTTGTACAGGAACGGCACCGTGTTCAGGTACATCTCGAGAATCTCGGGCTTGCTGTAGGTATTCTCGATCTTGATCGCGGTGATGAGCTCCTTGAGCTTGCGGTTCAGGCTGCGCGAGCGCCCGATCTCCTCGGGGAACATGTTCCGCGCCAGCTGCTGGGTGATGGTCGAGCCGCCCTGCGTGTCGCCGTGCAGGCTGGCCACCAGCGCCCCGCCGATGCGGGTGAAGTCCACCCCGTGGTGGTCGTAGAAGCGGTGGTCCTCGGTGGCGATCAGCGCGTTGATGACGTGCGGCGAAATCTGCGACAGCTTGACCCGCTCCTGCAGCCCCTGCTCGAAGCTGGCCAGTTCGCGCCCGTCGGCTGACAGCATCACCGTGGGGCGGGCCACGCGCGCATGCCTGAGGTCTGAAATGCCGGGCGTGAGCGGGACCAGCAGCAGCATGTACAGCGTGCCGAGCACGATCAGCGCGAGCAGGCTCCACAGGCTGACCAGGGCGGCGCGCTGGAGCGGCGTGCGATTCTGGAGCTTGCCCTGCGCCAGCTGGTAGCCGTTGCGGGCCGAAACCTGGGCCGCGTCGAACAGCCGTTTTCCATGTCGTTTGAGCCGGCTGCCTGTGTTGTCGTCCTCGGCCACTTGTCTTTACCCTGTCCGCATTACTGATAAGAGCAGCAAGTATAGCCGAGGACGGCGCAGCTGACGGTGGTTCACCTCACTTTGGACCCCGGGTCATGGTGCACGGACGGCGCGAAAGCGGGGTGGCGCGACAATTTCCTATATCATTCGCCCCATGACTGATTTCATTCAAAATCAGGACGACGCGCTGGCGCCGTCCACGCGCGTGCTGCGCCAGTTCCGTATCGTCTTCAATGCGGTCAAGACCCACTTCCGCCAGGTCGAGCGCGAGGCGGGCGTGGGCGGCGCCCAGCTGTGGGCGCTGGCGGTGATCGAGCGCCAGCCCGGCATTGGCGTCACCGACCTCGCGCGCGAGCTCGACATCCACCAGTCCACCGCCAGCAACCTGATCAAGGCGCTGGTCGAGCGCGGCTTGGTCGTGGGCGCGCGCGAGGGCCTGGACCGCCGCAGCGTGGCGCTGCGCCTGCTGCCGGCCGGCGAGGCCGTGCTCAAGAGCGCGCCGATGCCGTTTGCCGGCGTGCTGCCGGACGCGCTCTCCGCGCTCGACCCCGAAACGCTGGCGCGGCTGGAACAGGACCTGGACAAGCTGATCGCCGCGCTCGCCGCCGACGAAGCCGGCGCCGGGGTGCCGCTCGCCCAGCTCTGACCCGGTCACGCCTCCCCTTCGCCCCGAAAACGCCGCAGCGCAGCATCGACGATGCCCTCGGCGCTGCCGGCCTGAGCGAACGCGTCGCGCAAGAAGTAAGCGTCGCTGCCGGCATGCGCCTCATGGTAGATATGGTCCAGTGCCGCTTCGCTGCCCAGCGCCTGCGCATGCGGCTCCAGGTGCCGCAGCGTGGTCAGGATGTCCTCGCGCAGTGACATCTGCTCGTGCGTCTGCGGGTGCACGATGGTCCCGTCCAGCCCGAAGCGGCAGGCCTGGAAGCGGTTGTAGTTGTACACCAGGTAGTCGTCCTCGCGCGGCGCCGGCTCCCGGCGTTCGAGCAGGTGGCGGCACAGCGCCTGCAGGTAGCACGCCAGGGCCGCGGCCCGCTCCACCGTGAGCGGCGTGTCGCACACGCGCAGCTCGATGGTGCCGTACTCCGGCTTGGGCCGCAGGTCCCAGTAGAAGTCCTTCATGCTCTTGACGATGCCGGTGCTTTCCATGCGGGCGAAATAGTCGCGCTCGAAGTCTTCCCAACGCAGCAGGAACGGCGCGCGGCCCGACAGTGGAAACGCGAACACCGAATTCAGGCGCGCCGAGTTAAACAGCGTGTCGTATCCCTGCAGGAACGGCGAGGACGCCGAGAGCGCGATGAAATGCGGGATGTAGCGGTTGAGCGAATGCAGCAGGAACAACGCCTCATCGCCCGAGCTGCAGCCAATGTGCACGTGCTGGCCGAACACCGTGAACTGCTTGGCCAGATAGCCGTACAGCGCCGACACCTGCCGAAAGCGCGGCTTGGAAAAGATCTTCCGCTGCGACCACTGCTGGAACGGATGCGTGCCGCCGCCGCACACGCCCACGTTGAGCCGGTCGCCCGCCGCCAGCAGCCGGTCGCGGATCTCGCGCAGCTGGGCCAACAGGTCCGCGTGGCCGGTGTGCACGCTGCTGTTAATCTCGATCATGCTCTCGGTGATCTCGGGGGTGACGTTACCCGGGAACGGCGCGCGCCCGAGCAGCTCCAGCATGTCAGGCGAGGCAGCCACCAGGTCGAAGTCGGACAGGCTCACGAGCTGCAATTCCAGCTCCACGCCCATGGTCAGCGAATCGGAAGTGGCGAATCGTTCAAGCGGCATGTCATTCCTCCCGCGCGCTGCGCGCTTCACGGGCCAGCAGCACGGCGCGCTGCGTGACCAGCGGCCCGGCCACCTCGAGCAGCAGCGCGATCGCGGCCAGCGGCGCCAGGCTGTGGAACAGGTCCACGCCAAGGCGCCGGGTCTGCTCCAGCAGCAAAATCGCGAACACCGCCATCGGCGTGAGCGCCAGTCCCGACAGCGCTCCCTTGCGCGCCGTGATGCCGGACACCCGTGCGAACGCGGTGCATACGGCGACCTTGATCAGGGTGCGCACCAACACCAGCAACAGGCCCAGCGCAAATCCGCGTGCCACCTGATCCCACGACAGCGTGGTGGCCACGAAAAAGAACAGCAGCACCGACAGCAGGTCGCCCAGCACCCCGAAGTTGCGCTGCGCCGGCGAGAGCGCAATGCGGCGGTGGCGCGCGACGATGCCGAAGGTGAGCGCGGCCAGCACGGGCGAGAACACCAGCACGTGGGTGATCACGACCAGCAGGAACACCGCAATCGCGAAGGCAAGCGTGGCGTCGCGCGCGGCGTTGTCGATCCGGCGCAGCCACAGCGGCACGGCCACGCCGAACAGTGCCCCCAGGAGCGCCGACGCGGCCAGCACGACCAGGCTGCTCCACGCGGCGTGCGCCAGGTCGCCGGACGTCTGGAACACGCCGATGCCGACCACCACCTTGAACGCGAACACCGCCAGCACGCAGTTCAGCGCCGACAGGTGCAGCGCGCGCTCGGTCACCTGGCCCGAGCTGGCCTGCTCGTTCAACACCCGCAGCAGTCCGGCGGGCGAGGTCGACATGGCCAGCGCGGCCAGCAGCCCGGCGGCCAGCGGCGGCGTGCCGCAATAGGTCGCGACAAAGTACACGGCGGCAAAGGTGCAGAGGCTTTCCGCCAGCGAGGTGACGAGGATCCACGGGTTGTTGCGCAGCCAGCGCAGGTTGATGCGGTAGCCAAGCTCGAACAGCATCAGGCCGAAGCCAAGATTGGCCAGCAGCATGAAGGCTTGCGCCTCGGATGGCGGCAGGTAGCCGGCGGCCACGTTGCCGAACACGAAGCCGGCAAGGCCATAGACGGCGATGCGCGGCATGCCGGAAAAGCGGTACATCAGTTCACCCGCCATCCAGGCCAGCGTAAGTGCCAATGGCCAGGCGAGGCGGGATGCAAGGGAGATCAGGTCGGTCATGCGGGCAGATCCGTAAAGCTGGGGGGATTGCGGGCCGATCGCGGCGAAAAAATGCCCCCGGGCTGGCCGGGGGCGCAAGAGGTAAGCAATAGCCCTCATCGCTGATCGAGCGGGCCACCCGGAGAGGCGGCGCTCCAACACCCCTATACTGCCTCATCCGTAGCTCGGATGCAACTAGATTTGTGCCAATGTAGGACTGGTCCTACTTGACCTGCGCCACCTCGCAGACCGACTTGCTGCCGCTGACGGTGCAGCTGTTGCGCGCGCGGCCGTCGCGGTCCCACACCTTGACGAGCCAGTCGCGCGCGCCGGTGCGCTCCATCGTCATGAAGCCGAAGCCGTCGATCCACGAACTCATGTGCGCCACCACTGCACCGGGGGTCGGGCTCAGGCCCGGCGCTACCGAGGCCGGCAGCGGCACCAGGTCCTCGGCAGTGCCGGAAAAACCGCTCACGAACTGGCTCGGGTGATCGCTCGCAAAGCTCACCTGCTCCCACAGGTGCACGTGCCCGGACAGGAGCATGTCCACGCTGGCCGGCAGATAGCGCGGCGTGACGTCGCCAAACGCCTGCAGCAGCCCTGCGTCGCCCCCGAACAGCCGCGCCGCGCCCGATTTCTCGGTGGTGGCACCGAACGCGTACAGCGGATGGTGATCCACCGCGATGTTGTAGCTGGCGTTGCGTGCCAGCGCTTCGGCCTTGCGCAGCGTGTCGGCGTAGATGGCGCGGCGCGGGTCGCCCTCCTTGAATCCCTTGTAGGAAGTGTTGGCGGTGTCCAGTACGAGCAGCTGCGCCCCCGCGCCAAGCGGCACCGCGTACGGGTCGCTGTAGTCGCCCACCCCGTCGTCGCGCGGGTCGTCGCAGGTACGGTGCGCCAGCATGGGGCGCGGATCGAGGTAGCGCCACCAGCCCTGCCCGGCACGCTCGCACGACTCGTGGTTGCCGCGCACCATGACCCAGGGCGCCGCGTGCAGCAGCGCCCGCGCCGGCTGGAAGAAGTCCGCGTTCCAGGCGTCCCAACCATAGCCGGACGGGCTGCCCGCGCAACCCTTGTGGTCCGCCGGGCACGGGTCTTCGCGGTAGTGGAAGTCGCCCACGTGCACCACCAGGTCCGGACCAAACGCGGCGGCGACCGCCGCAATGCGCGCGAACGGGAAAGCCTGTTCGTCGTTGCAGTCCTGGATCTCCTTGCCTTTGATGCGGCAGCCGGTGTCGCCGATCACCACGATGCGCTTTGCTTGCGCGCGCGGCAGCGGCAGGCTGCGGCCCGCCACCCGTACCTCGCGGGCATCAGCGGGCAGCGCGAGCTCGCAGGTAAGCACCGCGCTGGACGCCGGTTGCGGCTTGCCTGTCGGGCGCGCGGGAATCGCCTGCAGCGGCGCGCGCACGTTCATGGCCACCGCCTTGCCATCCACCGACATCGACGGGCAGGCCGGACCGCTGGTGATCGCGCGCGCCAGCGGCGCGCCTTGCTCCCCCAGCACCACGAAAGCCGCCTCCGGCTGCTGCTCGACGTGGAAGGAGGCGCAGCCGGCGAGCAGCGACAAGGAAAGGAGCGTGAGCGCACGCGAGCGGAGCGAAGGAGCGGTCATGGCCAGCAGGGAAACAAAAACGGCAATTTACCACAATGGTCCAGCCATATCCTGACCGGGGGCGAGGTCTTATCGCGGAATCCGCATAAGCAAACAAGCAAACAATATTGGCGGCGCGAATGATGAGACTGCTAATCTTCGCTTCCCCCTCGCAACATGTCAGAAGAAGAAAGTATTTCGAAGATGAGTAAGCACCACACCGCACCGAGCCTGCTCGTGCTTGGCCTGATCGGCTCGCTCGGCCTGAACGCCAGCGCGCAAACCCAGCAACCCGCCGCCGACGACGGCGCGCAAATGCAGTCGGTGGTCGTCACCGGCACCTTCTCCAAAAACCGCCGCACGCTCGACTCGCAGTCCCCGGTCGATGTGATCGGCGCCAGGGAACTGCAGGCCACCGGCTCTACCGAGCTGGCCACTGTCCTCGGCCGCATCCTGCCGTCGGTGAACTTCCCGCGTCCGTCGGGCGCGGACGCCAGCGACGCGGTGCGCCCGGCGCAGCTGCGCGGCCTGTCGCCCGACCAGGTGCTGGTGCTGGTGAACGGCAAGCGCCGCCACGCCTCGTCGGTCATCAACGTCAACGGCACGCTGGGCCGCGGCTCGGCGCCGGTGGACCTGAACGCGATTCCGCTGGAGGCGATCGACCACATCGAAGTGCTGCGCGACGGCGCGGCCGCGCAGTACGGCTCGGACGCGATCGCCGGCGTCATCAACATCATCCTGAAAAAAGGCGCCAAGGGCGGCGACGTCGAAGCCGGCTGGGGCCAGTACCAGCAGCACGACGGCAGGCAGGTGACGCTGCGCGGTTCGACCGGCTTCGAGCTGGGCGACCGGGGCTGGGTGCGCATTGCGCTGGAAGCGGCCGACAAGGACCCGACCAACCGCGCCGGCGCCGACTTCCGCAACCCGAGGGAGCCGCGCTATGGCCAGGTGACCCAGCGCCTGGGCGACCCCGAGAGCCGTCCGCGCACGCTGTTCGTCAACAGCCAGGTGCGCGTGAACGACGACATCGAGTGGTACGGCTTTGCCAACTACGGTGAGCGCACCACCTCGGCCGCGGCCACCTGGCGCACGGCCTACGTCGGCACCGCGCTGCGCTCGCCGACGATCTATCCGGAAGGCTTCCTGCCGCTGGAAGACAGCACCTCGACCGACAGGTCCGTGGTGACCGGCCTGCGCGGCGAATTGGCCGGCTGGCGCTGGGACGGGAGCCTGAACTATGGCAGCAACGCATTCTCGCTGGACCTGGACAACACGATCAACCAGAGCCTTGGGGCATCCAGCCCGACCCACTTCTACGCCGGCCGCCTGAAGTTCGACCAGACCCTGGCCAACCTGGACGTGGCGCGCGAGATCCCGGTGTCGTTCCTGCATGGCCCGCTGACCGTCGCGCTGGGCCTGGAGGCGCGCCACGAGAGCTACGAGATCGGCGCCGGCGAAGAGGCGTCGTACACCGGCAGCGGCTCGCAGGGCTTTTCGGGCTTCCGTCTCACGGACGCCGGCAAGAACGGCCGCAGCAACCAGTCCGCGTACCTGAACCTGGAAGCGGACGTGACCGACAAGCTGGCCGGCTCGGTGGCGGTGCGCCATGAGCACTACACCGACTTTGGCGACACCACCTCGGCCAAGGCGTCGGCGCGCTACGCGGTGACGCCCGACTTCTCGGTGCGCGGTACCGCCTCCTCCGGTTTCCGCGCCCCGTCGCTGGCGCAGCAGTACTACACCATCACGACTACCAACTTCTTCGTCATCAACGGCGTGAACACGCCGATCGAGACCGGCACCTTTGCCGTCACCAACCCGGCCGCCCAGGTGCTCGGCGCGCAGCCGCTCAAGGCCGAGAAGGCGCGCAACCTGAGCCTGGGCCTGCAGTACCAGCCGTCGAAGAACTTCAGCACCTCGGTTGACCTGTACCGCATCGACATCGACGACCGCATCCTGTTCTCGGCCAACCTGCCGCTGCCGGACCCGCTCAAGGCGCAGATGGCCTCGCGCGGCTACTACATTGGCGCGGCGCGCTACTTCACCAACGCGCTGGACACCCGCACCAAGGGCGTGGACGTGGTCAGCACGTACCGCCTGCCGCTGTCGCAGGGCGCGCGCGTGGACTTCACGCTCGGCTACAACTGGAACCAGAACGCGGTGCGCCACGTCGCCGACAACCCCGCGCTGCTCACCCAGAACAAGCTGCTGCTGGTGGACCGCCAGACCATCAACCGCGTGACGGTGGCCTCGCCCAAGGACAAGCTGAGCCTGTCCACCGACTACACCCGCGGCGCGTGGAACGCTCGCGCGGTGGTGACGCGCTACGGCAGCTTTACGGTGCCGCAGAACGACGCCACGCTGGACCAGACCTACGATCCGCAATGGGTACTGGACCTGTCGGGCAGCGTGAAGATCGATCGCAACTGGAGGCTCGCCGCCGGCATCGACAACGTGACCGACCGTTACCCGGCCGAGATCACCTCGAAGGCGAACCTGAACAACAACGGCATCTCGCGCTACAGCGGGTTCGCGCCGAACGGGTTCAATGGGCGGTTCTACTACGTGAAGGCGGGCTATAGCTGGTAACAGCGGCCCGTAGGGTGGGCAGCTTGCTCAGCTGGCCACTGGCCAGCTTCACCCCACGCGTTCACATGACGCCGGCACTGGCTGGACGCGTGGGCAGGAGGACCTGCCCACCCTACGTCGCACCAGGCTTCTTCTGGCTCGGCGCTGCCGCGCCGCGCTCGTTCCCGTAGGTCTTGACCAGGTAATCGACCATCGCCGGAATATCGGCATCGTCGAACTGCGCGCCGAACGGTTTCTTCATCTTCTTCACCGTGGTCTCCCAGTACGCCCGGTTGGAACTGGGCGGCTGCGTGGCCGGGTATTCGGCCGCGTGGCAGGCCATGCAGTTACGCTGCACCAGCTGGTAACCCGGCAGCTGACTGGGCTTGTAAGCCGTTGCATCGGGCGGCAGCTGGATCTCGACCGCCACAGCCACACCGCACGCAAGCACCGCAAGCGCGGCGCCGACAAGTTTGACGTTCATGGCGTCCTCCTCAGACAGCGGTCACGCGCGTGGTCTCGACCACGTTGCGCATGTAGCCGGGTGGATTCCACAGCGGCGCCATCGGCTGCGATTGCCCGATGCGGCTAACCGCCCTCACCTTCAGCTCGTGCGCGCCCTTGGGCAGCCGCACGCTCGTGCTCCACGCGCGAAACGAGTACTTGCCAAGGTCCTCGCCCAGGCGCGCCGTGCGCCAGCTGTTGCCGCCGTCGATGGACACGGCCACCTCGGCGATGCCCGAGCCGCCGTCAAACGCGATCCCCTTGAGCACCAGCTCCTGCCCTGCCTTCACCTGCGCGCCGTTGGCCACGCTGGTGATGAACGAGCGCACGTCGAAACGGCCGATGGGGCGCGACTTTGCCACCGATGTACCCGGCGGCACGCAGGCGCAGGCGTTGTCCGGAATGCGGTAGGCCGACGCCATCCAGAAGCCGTCGAAGGTCTTGTCGAGCACCTGGATATCGTTGACGTGCTTGACCCAGTAGGTGCCGTAGTAGCCGGGCACGATCAGGCGTACCGGATAACCGTTCAGCACCGGCAGGTCGGCCCCGTTCATCAGGTAGGCCAGCATGACCTCGCCGTCCATGGCGTGGTCGACGTCGAGCGCCTTGACGAAATCCGGACCGCCCGCCACCGGTGGCATGTCCATGCCGTTGAACGACACCTGCACCGAGCCCGCCTTCAGGCCCGCGCGCTCGAGAACTGTCTTGAGCGGCACGCCGGTCCAGCGCGCGTTGCCCATCGCTCCGTTGCCGAGCTGGCCGCCGTTCACGCGCGGCTGGAAGAAGCCGCGGCTGTTGCCGGAGCACTGGTTGACGGCGGTGAGCTCCATGCCGCCCATTTGCCTGAGCTCCGCGAGCGACAGTTCAAGCGGCGTGTTCACGTTGCCGCCCACGTGCAGCCGATACGTTCCGGGATCGATCGAGGTGGGCACCCCACTCCAGTGGTAACGGACGAAGAACGCGTCGTTGGGGGTGATGATGTTTTCGTTGAAGACGCCGAACGGCGTTTCGAGCTGCGGCGGCCGGCTGGTCAGCAGGATCAACGGCCGTTTCTGGGGAAACGCGACCAGCTCGCGCTCCCCGTTCTCGAAGCCCAGGTTGACGGATTTGCTGGCCAGCGCCGGCAGTGCCATCCCGCCCAGGGCCGATGCCGCGCCCAAGGCACCGGCTTGTCGCAGCACCGCACGCCGCTGGGCGCTGTGCGGCTTGTCTCGCTCGCTTCCCATGTCTGCCTCCGAAATCGTTGTCGTTGTATTTCAGGTCAAACCGTCTGCTGGCTCGAAGCATGGCGCAAGCGCGCCCCGCCACCTGAATACGCTAGCATCAAACCCGGCGCTACACAAGAGAAGCGCCCAGCAGTGCGCCGGGCGCGGCTACCGTCAGAACCCGGTGAAGGTGGCGGTCTCCCAGGCCGTCTCCCCGCTCGGGTACACGGCAACGCCCGCATTGCCCAGGGCGAGCGCCGCGCTGCCAGCCGTGACGTTCCCCTTGATGAAGGCATCGATCAGGCGCACCGTCTCGAGCGGATGCGCCACCGGAAAGCCGTGGTCGAAGCCCTGGCCGGGGTTGATCATCACGGCGGTGACGTCGGCGCCCGCGCGCTTGAGATCGTATTTCGAGGTGGCCGTGTAGTTGTCGTAGATGACCTGGTCGCCGCGCCAGGTGGCAAAGTCGGTGCTCGCCTTTACCAGCAGCGCGCGCTTGCCGGTCAACAGCGTCGCCAGGCGGCCGTCGCCCGGGATCGTCACCACGCTGCCGTCGGCATTGGGGGTGCCCTTGACCACGTCGATCGACGAGACGTTGAACTTGTGCGAGTAGTACAGCGATTCCGGCATGTACTGGATGTTGAAGCCGTCCATCAGCGAATTGACGTAGCTCGGCGCGGCGCGGAACGTCGGGTCGGTCACCGCGGCCACCGTGAAGGCCTTGCTGATGTCGTATTTGAGAACGTCGTTATAGACCACCGCGTCCCATGTCGCCTGGACGTTCGCGTAGGTGCGCTGGTCGCCTTGCCAGGAGCGCTGCTGGAACTCGGTCCCGGCCAGGCCCGCGGCGTCGTTCGTCACGCTCACCCAGTCGCCATTGGCCCATGCATGGCCTGCAGCGTCGGTCCCCGCCTGGCCGGCGTTGAAGCTGACGCGAATGCCGCGCGTGCCGATGCCCGCCAGGCTGACCACGTTGCCGTAGCGAGCCGGGTTGGCGATCACCATCTCCAGAGCGACGCCAAAGCCCATCGAGTAGCCGACCAGGGTCACGCCGGAAGTCGGAAAGCCGGTGATCTTGTTCATCACCTTCTCGAAGTCGAGCGCAAAATCCTTCAGCGACGTGATCTTCTTGTTGTAGCTGGACCTGCCGCTGCCGCGGTAATCGAAGGCATACACGGTATAGGCGTCGTTGAGCGCGTCGACCGAACGGAAATAGCCGAGCATGCCGTCGAAGGCGACGCCCGAGGTGTTATTGCCCGGGATGAGGACGATGGTCTTCGGTCCGTGGCCGACCTTGCGGACATAGATGCTTTCCTTCGGATCGCCCGCAGCCACGCCGTCGATGATGATCGCACCCTCGCCGATGGTGGCGATGGCGTCCGCATTGGCGCCGGCCGGCCCGGTCGCGCCGGCGGGCCCGGTCGGCCCTTGCGCCCCCTGGTCGCCGGCGCCGCAGCCCGCAAGGCCGATAGCAAGTGTCAGGAAAAGCAGTGGAATGAGGCGTCGCGCCTGCGTCATGATGGTCTCCGTTCGTTTTATGGTTATCCGCGCCTCCAGTCGGATGAAGGCGGAGATAACAGTAAAGCGGCGGACGGAAAACCGGAATCATGCAAATGCACTATGCGCGGCCGCATGCGGGCCGGGCGCCGGCATCAGTTGCAAGGTGCTGTGGAGAGCGCGGCGGCCAGCATCGCCTTGTCGTTGATTTCCAGCTTGCGGTACACGCTGGCCAGCTGGGCGCGCACCGTGTTGGGCGAGATGCCGAGCAGCGCCGCAATCGTCTTGTAGTCCTGGCCCGCCGCAAAGCCGCGGGCAACCTGCGCCTCGCGCGGACTGAGCCTGGCCACGGCGCTCAGGCGAGCGGCCTGGCACAGCGTGTAGTCGCCCTTGCGCGTGAAGTGCACTTCGATCTCGCGCCCCACGTAGGGGCCGGGGCCGCGCATCGCCTCGCACAGGGCCGGCGGCAGAAACGCAGGCGTGGCATTGCGCCATTCGCGCCGCAGCATCTCGACGAACAGCGGATTGGCCGCTTCGATCGCGCCGCCGGGGCCGGCCAGCGCCGCCGCGCGCGGCGCGTCCGACAGCGCATGCAGGTCGAGCGCGCGGGTCCGGTTCAGGTCCAGCGCGCACAGCAGGTGCGACCATGCGGCCGACAGCCGGGCCGACTCGTACCGGCCGAAGCCGGTCCGGGTGCCGCGGTACAGGACGATCCAGCGCAGGTGCCCCGGAACGGCCGCCGGTTCACCAAGCAGCAGCAGGTGGCGGATGTCGTGGCGGCGCACGAAATCCTTTAGTTGGGCATCGTGCGCGCTGTAGTCGGCCTGCGTATCGACGTTCGCCACCATGCCCGGGGCCTGCAGAAAACGGCGTGTGGTGGGATCGGCGGCCGACACCGCGGCATACTCGCCAACGATCGCCGCGTCGCGGTTGTAGATGGCGCAGCTGCCGATCGTCAGCCGGTCCGCGCCGGTTTCGCCGAAGCCGAATACGGCGCCGTCGAAATCGATCCACTCGCGCAGCTGGTCGAGCGCGCAGCCCGCGAACTGCTCGACCGGCGTGCTCGAGGCGATGCGGTAAAGGCGGGACAGCTCGGCGACAAATGGCTCCATACGCGTGGCGGCCGGATCGGTGACTGGGATTGAGGTATTGTAGCGCGTAAATACCGAACCACCGCTGCGCCCCGCCGGCCGGGCTACTTGACCCGCTGCTTTTCCAGCTTGCGCGCCAGCGTACGCCGGTGCATGCCCAGGCGCCGCGCGGTCTCGGAGATGTTGAAGTCGGTCTCGGCCAGCACCGCGTGAATGCGCTCCCACTCCAGCGTCTTGATCGAGGTGGAGCGGTTGGTCACCTCGACCTCGGCGCTGCCGGCGACGTGGCCGAAGGCGGCCTCGATGTCGTCGGTGTTGGACGGCTTGGCCAGGTACTGCACCGCGCCCAGCTTGATCGCCTCCACGGCGGTGCCGATGCTGGCAAAGCCGGTCAGCACGACGATCAGCATGTCGGGGTCGTGCTGGTGCAGCATCTGCACGCACGCCAGCCCGGACGTGTTCCCCTTGAGCTTGAGGTCGACCACCGCGTAGCCCGGCGAATGCGTGGCCAGCAGCTCGGCCGCCTCGTCGTGACCGGAGGCGACGATCACCTTGTACTCGCGGCGCTCGAACGAGCGCGCCAGCGTGCGGGCGAACGCCTCGTCGTCTTCGATGATGAGAAGCAGGCGTTCAGCGGACATCGACGCGCTCCTGTTCCAGGGCGATGGCCGACAGCGGCAGGGTCAGCCTGACCTCGGCGCCGCCTTCCGGCCGGTTCGATGCCGATACCGTGCCGCCCAGCGTGCGCGCCACGTTCACCACCAGGAACAGCCCCAGCCCGCCGCCGGGCCGGCCCTTGCTCGACTGGTAGGGCTTGCCGAAGTGGGCCAGCATCGCCGGCGCAAAGCCCGGCCCGGCGTCGCTGACCGCGAGCTTGAGCATGCCCTGTTCCACGCCAGCGTCGAGCCCCACCCACGCGGGCGAGGCCTCCAGCGCGTTGTCCAGCACATTGTCGATCATCTGCTTGAGCGCCGAGTCGAACACCACGCGCACATCGTCCGCGATGCGATTGTCGTAGGTGAAGCCATGCACCGGCCGGCTGCCCTTCCAGTCGTCCACCAGCTGGTCGAGGAAGGTGCGGATCGTGGTGCGCGCCGCCGACTCGCCGCGCGTCTCGCCGGCCGCCAGCAGCACGCTGCTGACGATGCTCTTGCAGCGCTTGAGCTGGGTCTGCATCTCGCCGATCTCTTCGAGCAGCTCCGGATTCTTTTTAAACTCGGGCATGCGCTTCCAGTCGCCCAGGATAACCGACAGCGTGGCCAGCGGCGTACCCAGCTCGTGGGCGGCGCCCGATGCCAGCAGGCCCATGCGCACGATGTGGTCTTCCTCGGCCGCGCGCTGGCGCAGGTCCGCCAGCTGGGCCGCCTTGGTGCGCAACGTATTGCTGATGCGCGAGACGAAGATCACCAGGAGCGCGGCATTGAGCGCAAAGCAGACCAGCAGGCCCTGCACGTACAGGCTGCCGATGCCGCGCGCGTGATCGAACGGCAGCGCCAGGGGCCGCGCAAACACGGCCAGGCCCGCCAGGCACGCGAGCGTGATGCCGACGATGGTCCAGGTGGACCACGCCTCCAGCAGCACGGCCGAGATGATCACCTGCAGCAGGTACAGGAACGCGAAAGGATTGGTGGTGCCGCCCGACAGGTACAGCTGCAGCGTGAACATGCCCACGTCCACCAGCAGCGCGAGGAACAACTCGCGGTTGGTGACCGGGCGCCGCTCGTGCCAGCGCAGATGGCTGGCGATGTTGAACGCGATCAGGCAGGCCAGCACCTGCAGCATCTGCACCAGCGGCAGCCTGACGTGAAAGACGAGGATGGCGCCGGCAATGGTCGTCACCTGGCCGACCACGGCGATCCAGCGCAGCTCGATCAGCTGCAGCATGTTGGTGTGGCCTGCCGCGTATTCGACGTTGGCGGCAAGTGCCGACGGCTCTGCGGCCGCGATGGGCTTTTCTAAAACGGGTGTCTCTTTCCGCATCATCCTTAACCTGGCAATCGCCCGTCGGGTGCGCGGATGGAAGTCCGCCTGACGGGTCAATGTTCCCGACTTGCGCCGCCGCGCGCCGCCCACCACCACGCGCCGGCAACCATCAGGGCCAGCGCATACCAGGTGAAGGCGTAAACCAGGTGACTGTTATGGAAGGAGATCACGGTCAGGCCGCCAACCGGACGGTCCGGCGCGCCTGCCGGGTCCTGGTCTTTGGCCGCGTCGACGAAGTATGGTGCGACATTGTACAGCCCCCGCGCTTTTGCGATGGCCTGGACGTCCCGCGAGTACCAGCGGTTGCGTGCCGGGTCGTTCTCGCGCAGGAAGCCGCCCCTGGGTTCGGTGATCCGCACCAGCCCGACGATGTCGGCCCCGGGCGTGCCGGGCGAGCGCGCGCACTGGTGCGCAGCGTCCGCGCTGCGGGCCGGATAGTGCGCCGGTCCGCCCTGCTCGACCGGCACAAAGCCGCGATTGACCAGCACGATGTAGCCTTCGCTGGTGCACAGCGGCGTCAACAGCCAGTAGCCGCTGCCCAGGTCGGACACAGCCTGCACGGCGGTGGTGAATTCGTAAAGATAGCGGCCGGCAAGGCGAACGCGCCGGTACTCGTCGGAAGCAGCGGAAAGTTGGCCCCAGCGCGCCGGAGGGGGTGGCGCGCCAGGGGCCGAGTGCACGCGTGACTCTACGCGCTCGATGAGGGCCAGTTTCCATTGCAGGCGTTGCACCTGCCAGGTTCCCAGCCCCGCAAACAGGACGATCAGCAGCAGCGCGGCAGCGCGCAGGAGAAAGCCGCGCATGGGGCGCGCCGCTGGCTGACCGTTGGCCATCATGGCATGTTGTGCATTGCCTGGCCGGCGTCCATGGTCGGCATCATGTTGGCGTTCATGTGGTACATGACCCACAGCGAACCGGACAGCACGATGACCAGCAGGATCGCGGTCAGGATCAGCGCCATCATGTTCCAGCCGCCCTCGGACTTCGAGTTCATATGCAGGAAGTAGATCATGTGCACGACCACCTGCACGGCGGCGAAGCCGAGGATCACGACCTTGGTGGTGCCAGGCGGCACCACATGGCCCATCACCAGCCAGAACGGGATGGCGGTCAGGATCACCGACAGGATGAAGCCGATCGTGTAGTCCTTCAGGCTGCCGTGGGCTTCGAGGTGATCGTCATGGCCGTGGTGGCCGTGTGCGTGGTGATGATCGCTCATGGCAATACTCCCATCAGGTAGACATAGGTGAACACGCCGATCCAGACGACGTCCAGGAAGTGCCAGAACATCGACAGGCAGGCCAGGCGGCGATAGTTTTCCGGGGTGATCCCGTGCTTGCCAAGCTGGAACAGCAGCGTCACCAGCCACACGATGCCGAAGGTCACGTGCAGGCCGTGGGTGCCCACCAGCGAGAAGAACGAGGTCAGGAAGCCCGAGCGCCACGGGCCGGCGCCTTCGTGGATCAGGGTGGCGAACTCGGTCAGCTCCAGGCCCAGGAAGCAGGCGCCGAAGATGCCGGTGACGACCAGCCACAGCTGGGTGGCCTTCACGTTCTTCTTCTGTGCCGACAGCATCGCGAACCCATAGGTGATCGACGACACCAGCAGGAACGCGGTGTTCAGCGCCACGATCGGCAGCTCGAACAGCTCGGCGCCGGTCGGGCCGCCCGCATAGTTGCGGCCCAGCACGGCGTAACCCACGAACAGGCAGGCGAAGATGAGGCAGTCGCTCATCAGGTAGATCCAGAAGCCCAGCAGCGTGCCGTTCTCCGGATGATGCTCGCGCACGAAGTAGCGCGAGCTGTTGTCGGCGGCTACGCCGCCAGCAGTTGCGTTAATTTCAGACATGGCTTTCCAGCAGTGCGGTACGTGCGTTTTCCGTGCGAACCACCTGGTCCGCCTGGATGTAGTAATCGCGTTTGTAATCGAAGGTGTGCTTGATGATGGCGGCCATCATCGCGAGGAACGACAGGCCAACCAGCAGCCACATGTGCCAGATCACGCCGAAGCCCAACACCGCCGAAATCGCTGCGATGCCGAAGCCGGCCCAGGTGTTCTTGGGCATGTGGATCGCCACGAAATCCGAGAGCGGACGCTTGTAGCCGTTCTTCTTCATGTCGGCCCAGGTGTCGTTGTCGTGCACCACCGGGGTGAACGCGAAGTTGTAGTCCGGCGGCGGCGACGAGGTCGACCACTCCAGCGTACGGCCATCCCACGGGTCGCCGGTCACGTCGCGCAGTTCCTTGCGCTTGTACACCGAGACCAGGATCTGCATGACCAGGCAGCCGATGCCGGCGGCGATCATCAGGGTGCCGAACAGCGAGATGCGGAACAGCCACTGGTCGTCCATGTTGTCGAAGTGCGACATGCGGCGGGTATAGCCCATGAAGCCCAGGATGTACGGCGGGGTAAAGGCGACCCAGAAGCCGATCGACCACAGCCAGAACGAGCGCACGCCCCAGGTACGGTCCAGCTTGTAGCCGAACATCTTCGGCCACCAGTAGTTCACGCCGGCGAACAGGCCGAACAGCACGCCGCCGATGATCACGTTGTGGAAGTGCGCGATCAGGAACAGCGAGTTGTGCAGCACGAAGTCGGCCGGGGGCACCGCCAGCATCACGCCGGTCAGGCCGCCGATGATGAAGGTGATCATGAACGCAATGGTCCACATCATCGGCAATTCGTAGCGGATGCGGCCCTTGTACATCGTGAACAGCCAGTTGAAGATCTTCGCGCCGGTCGGGATCGAGATGATCATCGTCGAAATGCCGAAGAACGAGTTGACCGATGCGCCCGAACCCATGGTGAAGAAGTGGTGCAGCCACACCAGGTACGACAGGATCATGATCACGCAGGTCGCGTACACCATCGAGGTGTAGCCGAACAGGCGCTTGGAGCAGAAGGTCGACACGACTTCCGAGAAGATGCCGAACGCCGGCAGGATCAGGATGTACACCTCGGGGTGGCCCCAGATCCAGATCAGGTTCACGTACATCATCGCGTTGCCGCCCAGCTCATTGGTGAAATAGTGGGCGTTGAACAGGCGGTCCACGCCGAGCATGGCCAGCGCGGCGGTCAGCACCGGGAAGGTGATGACGATCAGGATGTTGGTGCACAGGGCGGTCCAGGTGAACACCGGCATTTTCATCAGGTCCATGCCGGGGGCACGCATCTTGACGATGGTGACGATCAGGTTCACGCCGGACAATAGCGTGCCGACACCGGCAATCTGCAGTGACCAGATGTAATAGTCCACCCCGACATCAGGCGAGGCCAGTATGCCCGACAGCGGCGGATAGGCCAGCCAGCCGGTGCGCGCGAATTCGCCCACGAACAGCGAGGCCATCACCAGGATCGCACCGAACGTGGTCATCCAGAACGAGAAGTTGTTCAGGAACGGGAACGCCACGTCGCGCGCGCCGATCTGCAGCGGCACCACGTAGTTCATCAGGCCCGTCACCAGCGGCATCGCCACGAAGAAGATCATGATCACGCCGTGGGCGGTGAAGACCTGGTCGTAGTGGTGCGGCGGCAGGAAGCCGTGGGCGTCGCCGAACGAGAATGCCTGCTGCGCGCGCATCATCAGCGCGTCGGCAAAGCCGCGCAGGAACATCACGAGGCCCAGCACCATGTACATGATGCCGATCTTTTTGTGGTCGATCGAGGTGATCCAGTCGCGCCACAGCGGACCCCACAGTTTGAATTTGGTGAGCGCGCCGAGCACGGCAAGGCCACCCAGGGCAACCATGATAAAGGTGCCCAGCAGGATCGGCTCGTGGTAGGGAATCGCTTCCCAGCTCAGCCGACCGAAAATCAGCTTGGTCAAGTCAAAGTCTTGCATGGTTACTTCACAGAGGTTTTGTCAGGTGTCGTGCAGATCTCGGCCTGGGCTACCTTCTCCCCGGCTTCCTTGTGCGACTCTTTGGTGGCGGCTTCTTGCTGGCGGCGCGCGTCGTCGGCCATCTGGCGGTTCAGGCAGACGGTGCCGGCTGCAACGCACTGGTTCAGCACGGCGTTGTACAGGCCCTCTTCCACTTGCGCGTACGAGCGCACCGCTTCCTTCACGCTCGGCTTGGCCAGCTGCAGGTAGTCGGCGCGGTTCAGGTTGCCCGAGCCGGCCTTCTTCTGCGCGATCCACTGGTCAAAATCGGCCTGCGGAACGCCACGGTAGGCAAAGATCATGTCCGAGAAGCCGGCGCCGCTGTAGTTGGCCGACAGGCCGCGCGAGACCACCGGCTTGTTCTGCACCGCGTTCAGCTCGGTTTGCATGCCCGGCATTGCGTACACCATGCCGGCCAGTTCCGGCACGTAGAACGCGTTCATGACCGTCGTCGAAGTGATCTTGAAGCGCACCGGCTGGTCCACCGGCAGCACCAGTTCATTGACCGTCGCGATGCCTTGCTCCGGATAGATGAACAGCCACTTCCAGTCCATCGCCACCACCTGCACCGTCAGCGGCTTGGTCGATGCGGCGATCGGCCGGTGGGCGTCGAGCCGTTCGAGCGGACGGTAAGGGTCGAGCTTGTGGGTGCTGATCCAGGTGATCAGGCCCAGCGCGATGATGATCAACAGCGGGGCACCCCAGATGACCAGTTCCAGCTTGGTCGAGTGGTCCCAGTCGGGCTCGTACTTCGCACTGGTATTGCCTTTTCGATAACGCCAAGCGAAAAGGACAATCAGGAACATCACGGGGACGATAATCAACAGCATCAGCAGCACCGACACGGTGATCAGGTCTGCCTGCTGTTTAGCAATGTCACCGGAAGGGTTCAGCACCACGGTGTTGCAGCCCGCGAGAGCGAGCAACAACGGGGTCAGAACCAGTCCGCGACGGACGGTCAATGGAATCATGCTTGTATAGGACGTTACATGGGAATGAGAACATGCTACTGTACTGCCAACGGCCCGGGCTGCACATTGGACGTTTTGTCTCACCCTTTGTCACACAGCATCACTTTCGGGGTGAAACCTCGGGCTGTAAAACAAGTAAATATGGAGACGAAGATATGCAAAGCACGACGCAATACGGCGGTGCAGGTGCCGCTCCCATTACCCATCCCTGCAGCGGCGCCCGCAACATCAATGCGCGCGACGCCGAAATCCACCCCGGCGAAATCGCCATCGGCGTGGTGATCGGGCGGGCCTCGGAATACTTCGACTTCTTCGTCTACGCCATCGCCTCGGCGCTCGTGTTCCCGGCGGTGTTTTTCCCGTTTGCCGACCGGCTCGACGGCACGCTGTACGCGTTCACCATCTTTGCGCTGGCCTTCATCGCGCGGCCGATCGGCACCGTGATCTTCATGGCAATCCAACAAAAGTTCAGCCGCGAGATCAAGCTGACCATCGCCCTGTTCCTGATGGGCACCGCGACCGCTGGAATTGCATTCCTGCCAACTTACGCCAGCCTGGGGACCGCCGCCATCGTGCTGCTCGCGCTGCTGCGCATCGGCCAGGGCGTGGCCCAGGGCGGCTCGTGGGACGGCCTGCCGTCGCTGCTCGCGCTCAATGCGCCGGAAAACAAGCGCGGATGGTACGCCATGCTGGGGCAGCTTGGCGCACCGGTGGGATTTGTGATCGCAGCCGGTCTTTTTTCCTACCTGCTGACCAACCTGTCTTCCGAGGACTTCCTGGTCTGGGGCTGGCGCTACCCGTTCTATGTGGCGTTCGCCATCAACGTGGTGGCGCTGTTCGCGCGGCTGCGGCTGGTCTCGACGACCGAGTACTCGCGCCTGCTGGACGCGCACGAGCTCGACCCGGCCCCGGTGCTGGAACTGACCCGTGAGCAAGGCAGCAATGTTGCCATCGGCGCCATGGCGGCGCTCGCCAGCTATGCCCTGTTCCACCTGGTCACGGTGTTCCCGCTGTCGTGGATCCAGCTCTACGATACGCGCCCGACCGCCGAGTTCCTGCAACTGCAAATGTGGGGTGCGGGCGTGGCGGCGGTGGGCATCCTGGTGTCGGGCCTGATTGCCGACAAGCTGGGGCGCCGCACCACGCTCGGCACGCTGGCGGCGCTGATCGCGCTGTTCTCGGCCTTTGTGCCGACGCTGATCGACGGCGGCGAAAGCGGCCAGAACATCTTCATCCTGGTGGGCTTCGGACTGCTCGGGCTGTCGTACGGCCAGGCGGCAGGCGCGGTGACGGCCCAGTTCCAGCGCAAGTACCGCTACACCGGCGCCGCGCTCACCTCGGACCTGGCATGGCTGGTGGGCGCCGCGTTCGCGCCGCTGGTCGCGCTGGGGCTGTCGGCCAACTTCGGTCTGGGCTACGTCAGCCTGTACCTGCTGTCCGGCGCGGTCGGCTCGCTGGCGGCGCTGAGCCTGAACCGGGCGCTGGAGATTCGCGACTGAGCGCGCTTTTTCTGGCTGAACGCGTGGGCAGGAAACCTGCCCACCCTACCCGCGACACCAACCTGTAGGGTGGGCAGATCCTGCCCACGCGTTCGACACGCGCACGCGGCCCCGCGCGCCGGCAGTACCAAAACCGCCGAGCCGAATTTTCGCGCCCCCGCTCCGGTCCAATCGGCACGGAGGCCAAATATGGCGCAGCAAACCTTTGTCACCATCCCCACCGGCGCGGCCGTCATGGAGGGCATGCTCGAAGTGCCCGACAACGCCGCCGGCATCGTCCTGTTTGCGCACGGCTCGGGCAGCAGCCGCCTGAGCCCGCGCAACAACTACGTCGCCGGCGAGCTGCGCAAGGCCGGCATCGCCACCCTGCTGCTCGACCTGCTCACGCCGCAGGAAGACCAGGCAGCCGAGAACCGCTTCGACATTGCCCTGCTCACCGGCCGCCTGGATGACGCCGCGAGCTGGCTCGCGGCCAACCAGCAGGTCGGGCACCTGCTGATCGGCCTGTTCGGCGCCAGTACCGGCGCGGCGGCGGCCCTGCGCCTGGCCGCGGCCCGGCCGGATGCGGTGGCGTGCGTGGTCTCGCGCGGCGGACGGCCCGACCTGGCCGGCGCCGATGCCTTGCGCAAGGTGCGCTCGCCCACGCTGCTGATCGTGGGCGGCGACGACGCCATCGTCATCGACCTGAACCGCCGCGCGCTGGCCGCAATGACCTGCGAAAAGGAGCTTGTCATCGTGCCTGGAGCCACCCATCTGTTCGAGGAACGCGGCACGCTGGAAGAGGTGGCGCGCCTGGCCACGGACTGGTTCCGCAGCCACTGCCCGGCCGGGTGACCGATGGACGCCGCGCGGCCACTGCGGGTCGTGTTCGGCGGCGACGCCATGCTCGGCCGGCTGGTGGGCAAGGCGATCGCCCGCTTCGGCCACGGCTACCCGCTCGGCCCACTGGCGGCCACGCTGGCCGGCGCCGACCTTGCCATCGTCAACCTCGAATGCGCGCTCACCGCGTGCACCACGCCCTGGCCCGGTGAACCCAAGGCCTTCTACTTCGGCGCCCCGCCCGCGGCCGTGCTGTCGCTGGCCGATGCCGGCATCGACCTCGTCAGCCTGGCCAACAACCACGCCCTCGACTTTGGGGTGCAAGGGCTGCGCGACACCCTGCAGGCGCTGGACGCGCACGGCATCGCGCATGCCGGCGCCGGCGAAAACCTCGCTGGCGCGCTGCGCCCCGCCCTGCTCGAACGCGACGGCATCCGTTTCGGCATGGCGGCGTTCTGCGACCACCAGAGCGATTTCGCCGCCGCCCACGACCGCCCCGGCATCGCCTGGATCGACCTGGAGAACCCGGCGCGCGCCGCGGATGACCTGCGCGCCGCGCTCACCACGCTGGTGGAGGCCGGCACCGACTGGCCGGTGCTGTCGCTGCACTGGGGTCCGAACATGGTGTGGCGGCCGTCGCCGCGCTTCCGGCGGCTGGCCCACGCCGCCATCGACATGGGCTGGAAGATCGTGTTCGGCCACAGCGCCCACGTGTTCCAGGGCGTGGAGTGGCGCGCCGGCTGCCCGATCATCTACGCGGCGGGCGATCTGGTGGACGACTATTACGTGGATCCGGGCTTTCGCAACGACCACCAGTTGCTGTTCGAGCTGGACCTCGACGCCCGGCGGGTGCTCAAGCTGGCGATGCGGCCGCTGTTCATTGAAGACTGCCGCACCGCGCCGGCCCACGCGGCAGCGCGCGACTGGATCCTCGAGCGCATGCGTGCCCTGTGCCGCGACCTGGGCACACACACCGGGATCGAAGGCGAGCTGCTAACCTCGCTCCCGCAATAACATCGTCAGCCTGGCCAGGTCCACCGGCTTGGTCAGGTGGTGGTCGAACCCGCTGGCGCTGGTGGCGCGGCGGTCGGCGTCCTGGCCCCATCCGGTGAGCGCGATGAGCAGCGGCTCGCCCAGCGCCGGGTCCTGCTGCATGCGGCGCGCCACCTCATAGCCATCCATTCCCGGCATGCCCAGGTCCAGCAGCACGGCGCGCGGCGCGAAAGCCTGCGCGCGCGCGAGCGCGGCCGGCCCGTCGTAGGTCACGTCAACGGTCGCGCCCTCTTCCTCGAGCAGCATCGCCAGCGAGTCGGCAGCGTCGCGATTGTCGTCCACGACCAGCACGCGCAGCCCGGCCAGTGGCGCGTGCTCCTTGCCGGCGTCCTCGCCCGTGGCGACTGCCTCTGGTTTCGCGGCGATTGGCAAGCGCACGGTGAACTCGCTGCCGCGCCCCGGCCCGTCGCTTGCCACCGCCACTCTGCCGCCGTGCATCTCGACCAGGCTGCGCGCCATGGTCAGCCCGATGCCGAGCCCGCCGATGCCGCGCGAACCTTCACGCTGCACCTGGGTGAACAGCTCGAACACGCGCGGCAGCTGGTCCGGCGCAATCCCGATGCCGGTATCGCGCACCGCCACCACCACCTCGGCGCCGGCGCGGCACGCGGCCAGCGCGATCGCGCCGCCCGGGTCGGTGTAGCGCGCCGCGTTGTTGAGCAGGTTGGCGAACACCTGCACCAGCCGCACCTTGTCCGCCATGAGCGTGACCGGCTCTGGCGGCAGCGACACCGCCAGCCGGTGCCTTCCCTGGTCGATCGCCGGCTGGCTGATCTCGAGCGCGCCGCGCACTACCTCGTCCAGCGTCACCGGCGCCAACTGCAGCTCCAGCTTGCCGCGCGTGATGCGCGACACCTCCATCAAATCGTCCACCAGGCGCACGATGTGCTTGATCTGGCGCTCGACCATCCCAATGAGCCGGTCGGCGCGGCGCCGCCCGTCGGGACGGCCGAGCAGGTGCACGGCGTTGCTGATCGGGGCGAGCGGATTGCGCAGCTCGTGCGCGAGCGTGGCCAGGAACTCGTCCTTGCGCCGGTCGGCGGCGCGCAGCGCCTGCTCGGCCTGCACCGCGTCGGTGATGTCGATGGCGATGCCAACCAGTCCCCGGTAATCGCCGCTACCGCCGTACCAGGGCACCGAGTGCGACTCGAACCAGCGCCAGTCGCCGCCGGCGCTGCGAAAGCGCATGCGCTGCTGGCACTGTACGTGCTCGCGGATCGCCTTGCCCACGGCCTGGGTGATCGGCGCCACGTCGTCCGGGTGCAGCAACGCCTGCCAGCCGGTGCCGAGCATCGCTTCGGTGTCGCACCCGGTGACGCTGGCAAAGCGCTGGTTCAGGAAAACCGCAGCGCCATTGGCGTCGAACTGGTAGATCAGCGCCGGCGACCCGTCGGCCAGCGCGCGGAACCGCTCCTCGCTTGCGCGCAGCGCCGTTTCGGTGTCCTTCTGTTTGGTGATGTCGAGGATGAATTCGACGCATTTCGACTGCTTGCCGCTGCCCGACAGCCGGGTCGGCGCAAACAGCCCCCACCAGCGCGTGCCGTCCTTGCGCACCATTTGCTTGACGTAGGGCGCGGTGCGGCCCGTCTCCTCCAGCTCGGCAGCGGCGGCGCGCGTGACTGCGCAGAACTCGGCGGGCGTGAGCGTGGCCCAGTTCACCGACTGCACCAGTTCCTGCTCGCTGTAGCCGCTCATCCGTTGAAAGCCCCGGTTGGCCGCCAGTACCTTGCCGTCGAGCCGGAAAAACAGCACCCCGACCGTATCGATGCCCATGGCCGCCGCCAGCAGCGCGTGCTGCTCGCGCGCGTCGCGCCCGGCCTGGCTGATCTGTTCGCCTTGCTGGCGCAGCAGCGCGTTGCTGCGCCCCAGTTCGCGCGTGCGCTCAGCCACCTGCCGTTGCACCACGTCGCGCGCGGTGTCGGCCTGGTCGCGCGCGGTGACCAGTTGGTGCGCCGCCGAGGCGAAGCTGGCAACGCTCTGCAGCAAACGCGCATCTTCCCGGTCGAAGTGCCGGTCCGGCGAGTGCGCGATCGCCCACACCGTGCCGACCACCTGGTTGTCGGCCGCCCACGGCGCGAGCAAGGTCTCGTGCATGCGCGGCTGCACTTCGCGCAGGCGCGGGAACACGAGCTCGGGATCGCGGAACAACATGACCCCGTTACGCTCGATGACCGCACCGCACGGGCTGGTGTCGCGCGGGATGGTGCCGCCCAGGTTGGGCGAAAACGTGCCGGCCACCGCGCGCCAGCGAAACTGTCCCGCTGCGCCGTCCGGCTCGAGGATGCTGACGCCAGCCGAGTCGGCGTGGCACAGCTCCAGAACGATCTCGGCCAGCTTTTGCAGCACCCCGTGCGGGCGCGCCGCCATCTCGCTGCCAAGCGCGGCCAGCGCCTGGCTCTCGGCCCGGTAATCGGGAGCGCGCGCGGGCCGCGCCGACAGTTCGCCGGTGATCAGCACGTTCTCGAGGCTGGCGACGGATGTGGTCGCCGTTTGTTCAGCCATGCGCTGCGTTACCGATTGCGTTTCAGGAAATAACTCATAAGACAAGCGGCCAGCGCGTCGGTTCAGCCGATTTTTTGAACTTTCCCGGCAAAATGCCGACAGCACGATAGCCTGCTGTCCTACTGACGACGCGCGCGCCGGGAGCTAGCATGGTGGCTTCAACGCTCGACGGAGTTGCGAAATGTTTTCTCTGAACAAGCTTAGCCCGACCATCACCGACATGATCCGCTTCGATCACTCGCACGTGATGGTGACCTTCCACCAGTACACCCGGGACAAGCCGGCAAGGATCAAGAAGGCGCTCGCCGAGACCATCTGCGACGCGGTGGACATCCACGCCCGGCTGGAAGAGGAGCTCTTCTACCCGGTCATGCGCGGCATCACCACCGACGAGCACGTGCTCGCCAAGAGCCCGTCCGAGCACGACCAGATGCGCAACGTAATTGCCTTGCTGTGCAACACCGAGGCGGACGATCCCGACCACGACCGGCTGATGTTCGAGCTGATGCGCCTGGTGATCCACCACGTGGCCGACGAGGAAACCGTGCTGCTGCCGCAGGCCGAGGAATTCCTTGGCCAGGAGCGCCTGTCCGAGCTGGGCGCGCAGATGACACGCCGGCGCCTTGAGCTGGTCACGCCCAAGGCCGGCAAGATCGCCGCCAACACCGTGCTCGGCTTTGCCGGCAGCACGGCCGCCATCGCGCTGGGCGTGGCCGGCACGCTGTTCGCGGTCAAGAAATTCGGGCAAAAGCACGCCTGAGCGCTTGCCCTCACGGCCTGGCCGGGGGCAGCATGCGGGCGATGAAGTCCACCGTGCGTTCCCACGCGCGCTGGGACGCTGCGCGCGTCGCGTCCGCGCTGCTGCCGATGAAGGCATGGCCAACCCCGGGCAGCAAGATCAGCTCGGCGCTGCCGCCGCGCGCGCGGATCACGCGGTCCAGCGTGGACGCCTGCGACACCGCGAAGAACGTGTCCTCCATCCCGTGCACGATCAGGAACGGCGGTACGCTTGCGTCCACGTAGTTCACCGGGCTGGCCAGGCGCCGCTGCGGGTCGCAATTGGCCGCGCCGCAGCCAAGGAAGCTGTTCGCCTGCGGCATGGACCTGAGCGCCAGCAGGTCGTAAGCGCCGTACCAGGCGACCGCCGCCCGCACGCAGGCCGATTCGTCAGACGGTGGCGGCGGCGTCGCCGCGGCGCCGATGGCCGGGTTCGGGCGCCCCCCGCTGGCGGGCCGGTCGAGGCCCGCGGCGCCGCATGAGACCGCCGCCAGTGCCGCCAGGTGCGCACCCGCCCCGGCGCCCCACACCAGCACCTTGGCGCGGTCGATGCCGTAGGCTCCCGCCTTGCTGCGCAGCCAGCGCAGCGCATCCTTCACGTCCTGCACCGGCGCCGGGAAGTTCGCCTGCGGCGCCAGTCGGTAGTCGATCGACGCCACCACGTAGCCGCGCGCGGCGAGTGCCGCGAGCGCCAGCGGCCAGTCGGCAAACGCCCCGTTGGTGCGGCGCGATCCGCCGTGCCAGCCGCCATCGTGCACGAACACCACCAGCGGCCGCGGCGCGCTGGACGCGGCGCCGGGCGGCAGGTACAAGTCGAGCCGGAGCGGGGCGTAGCCCGGATCGGTGGCATAAACCAGCCCGGGCAGCCCGGTCACGCCGCGCGGGAAAGCCGGCTGGCCTTGCGGGTACCGGTCCTGCTCGACAACGGACGCGGCAACTTGCGGCTGGAACGGTTGCGCCTGTGCCAGGCCCGCCACCGCCAGCGCGAGCACGGCGCCAGGCCGCCAAAGATGAGTCGGCATCGCAGCCTCCCTGTGATGGCTGTCGAGCCGATGATAGCGCGGCCGCGCGGCCGGGCTGCGTCCCGTTCCGCGCGCCTACATCCAGCTCAGCACCAGCGGCACCAGCCACGGCGCCAGCAGTGCGGTCAGCGCGCCGTTCAGGCCCATGCCCAGGCCGGCAAAGGCGCCAGCCTCGGCATTGACCTGGAACGCGCGCGCCGTCCCGATCCCGTGCGCGGCCACGCCAAGCGCAAAGCCGCGCGCCTGCATCGAGTGAATGCGCAGCGCGTTGAAAAGAAAACGCCCCGTGATCGCGCCGAACACGCCGGTGACGATCACGACCGCCGCCGTCAGCGCCGGCAGGCCGCCAAGGCGCTCGGCCACCGCCATGGCAATCGGCGTGGTGGCCGACTTGGGACCAAGGGTGCGCGCCAGCTGCGGCGTCGCCCCCAGCAGGCGGGCGATCACCACCGACGACACGATGGCGGTAACGCACCCGGACAGCAGCGCGCACGAAATCGGGAGCAGCGAGCGACGCATGCGCGGAAACAGCCGCGCCAGCGGCACCGCCAGCGCCACCGTGGCCGGTCCCAGCAGGAAGTGCACGAACTGGGCGCCCGCGAAATAGCGCTGGTAGGACATGCCGGACCCGGCCAGCACCAGCGCGATCAGGGCCACCGCGATGGCGACCGGGTTGGCCAGCGGCGAAAACCGGGCCCGCACGAAAATGGCGTGGGCGACAACGTAGGCACACAGCGTGAGCGTCAGGCCAAGCAGCGGCGAGGCCGACAGGTACACCCAGAACGACGTGATTTCGCTAAACATCGCCCTGCTCCTTGCCCACACGGGAGAGGGCCTGCATCACGAACGCGGTCACGCCCAGCGTCAGCAGCGTGCTGCCCACGAGCGCGGCCCCAATGGCGACCCATTGTCCGCGCCCGCTCGCCGCCGCCACGACGATGCCAACCCCCGCCGGCACGAACAGCAGGGACAGGTGGCGCAGCAGCTCCGAGGCGGTCGGTTCCAGCAGCTCCTGCAGGCGCGGCCACGCCAGCAGCGCCGCAAACAGCAGCAGCATGCCGATCACCGGGCCTGGAATCGGCACGCCGATGAGGAAGGCGACGCCCTCCCCTAGACACTGGAAAATGAGGAGGATGGCGAAAGCCGCAAGCATGTTGGTCCTTCCGGTATCAATCTGGATCGCGGTATCGGGGATCACCGCTAAACTGAAAGCCGTCGTTCCGGCGCAGGCCGGAACCAATGCTGAGCAAATGCGCACGCTGCCTATGGATTCCGGCTTGCGCCGGAATGACGGTCTTGGGGCAGGTGGTTATTGTATAGCTTAGTGCGGCGACGCCTTCGCCTCACTCCCCAAACACCTCCACCACCAATGCCCGCAGCCACTGGTTGCCCGGATCCTGGTGGAAGCGCCGATGCCAGAACAGATTGGTCTGCAGCGGCGGTAACGCCAGCGGCGGCGTGATCCACGTAAGCCCGAACGGCGCCGCCGCCCGCTCGGCCAGCTTGAGCGGTACCGTGACCACCAGTTCGCCCGTACTCACGATGTACGGCACGGCGGTGAAATGCGGCACGCGAAAGCGCGAATTGCCGCCCACGCCCGCCTGTTCCAGCAACTGGTTGATGCGCTCGTAAGGCGCGTCCGTCGCGTCCACCAGCAGGTGCTCGGCCGCGACGAAGCGCGCCAGCGTGACCTTGCCGCGCCCGAGCGGATGGCCCTTGCGGAACATGCTCACGTACGGCTGGCGAAACAGCAGCCGCTGGAACAGCGCCTCCGAGATGCCGTCGAACGGCCCGACCGCCAGGTCCACCCGGCCGGTCTCGAGCTCCTCCTTGAGCGCGATGCTGCCCGCGCGCACGGAGCTGAGCTGCACGCGCGGCGCCAGAGCCCGGCAGCGCTCGATCAGCGCGGGCATGAAGTGCACCTCGCCGACGTCCGTCATCGCCAGCACGAAGCGGCGCTCGCTGGTGGCCGGGTCGAACTGGCTGCGCTGGTTCAGTGCCAGCGCCACCTGGGCCATGGCCGCGCCGACGGGGCCGGCGACCTGCTGCGCGAACGGCGTGGGCTGCATGCCCTGCGCCGTGCGCACGAACAGCTCGTCGTTGAAAACGCGGCGCAGGCGCGCCAGCGCATTGCTCACCGCCGACTGGGTCAGTCCAAGGCGCTTCGCGGCGGCCGAGATCTGACGCTCGCGGTACACCTCCTGGAAGACGGCAAGCAGGTTCAAGTCGATATTGGTTGGCTCGATCATCCGGCGTTTTGAATGAACGCGTGGGCGGACATGCGCTGCGTCCGGTAGCGTTCAACGATATTTATCCGATCAATAGTCTACATTTTGCCATTCATCTCGTAAATCACACAGGTTTGCCGTAGAGTGTCCGAAAACGACCCAATCATTGGAGGAGACCGCCATGCCCCAGCCCCAGGACGGCTACCAGTCCGGCTTTGGCAACGAATTTGCCACCGAAGCCCTGCCCGGCGCCCTGCCGCAGCACCGCAACTCGCCGCAGCGCGTGGCCTACGGCCTGTATGCCGAGCAGATGTCCGGCACCGCCTTCACCGCCCCGCGCGCACACAACCGCCGCACGTGGATGTACCGCATTCGCCCCGGCGCGCTGCACGGCCAGTTCAGCCGCATGCCCAACGGCCGCATGGTCAGCCATTTCGGCCAGGTGCCCGTGCCGCCGAGCCAGATGCGCTGGTCGCCGCTGCCGATGCCGGACGCGCCCACCGACTTCGTCGAAGGCCTGGTGACCATGGCCGGCAACGGCTCTCCGGAAAGCCAGTCCGGCTGCGCGATCCACCTGTACGCCGCCAACAAATCGATGACGGACCGCTTCTTTTACTCCGCCGACGGCGAAATGCTGATCGTGCCGCAACTGGGCCGGCTGTCGATTGCCACGGAACTTGGCCTGGTTCAGGTCGAGCCGCACGAGATCGCAGTGATCCCGCGCGGCGTGCGCTTCCAGGTGGCGCTGCCGGACGGTCAGGCGCGCGGCTACATCTGCGAGAATTTCGGCGCCCTGCTGCGTCTGCCCGACCTGGGCGTCATCGGCAGCAACGGCCTGGCCAACCCGCGCGACTTCCTCACGCCAGTGGCGCGCTACGAGGACCGCGAGGGCGAGTTCGAGCTGGTGGCCAAGTTCTGCGGCAACCTCTGGCGCGCCCCGATCGGCCACTCGCCACTCGACGTGGTGGCCTGGCACGGCAACTACGCGCCGTACAAGTACGACCTGCGCCACTTCAACACCATCGGCTCGATCAGCTACGACCACCCGGACCCGTCGATTTTCCTGGTGCTGCAGGCGCCTTCCGACACCCCGGGCGTGGACACGATCGACTTCGTGATCTTCCCGCCGCGCTGGCTGGCGGGCGAAGACACCTTCCGCCCGCCCTGGTTCCACCGCAACGTGGCCAGCGAGTTCATGGGCCTGATCCACGGCGAATACGACGCCAAGGCCGAGGGCTTCGTGCCCGGCGGCGCCAGCCTGCACAACTGCATGAGCGGCCACGGCCCGGACGCGGCCACCTTCGACAAGGCCAGCGCGGCCGACACCACGCGCCCGCACAAGGTGGCCGACACGATGGCCTTCATGTTCGAAACGCGCCACGTGATCCAGCCGACCGAGTACGCCCTCACCTCGCCGCAGCTGCAGCGCGACTACGCCGACTGCTGGGCCGGCATCCGCAAGAATTTCCGGCTGGAACCGTAGCCAGTTGTGTGCCGGGCGGCACGCCGCACGTGCGATGATGTGCTGCGCGCCATCCCGGCGCAGCGGCCGCCGGCCCGGCAAGCCCGGCACTTCGCGGGGCCATGAGCGACGTCCTGATCATCCTCGGCCTGATCCTGCTGAACGGCGCGTTCGCAATGGCCGAGCTGGCCCTGGTCTCGGCCCGCCGCCTGCGCCTGGAAAAGCTGTCCGGTGATGGCAGCGTCGGCGCCCGCGCCGCGCTCGAACTGGCGGACAACCCGAGCCGCTACCTGTCCACCATCCAGATCGGCATCACCCTCATCAGCATCTTCAACGGCGCCTTCGGCGAGGCCTCGCTGGCCGCGCGCCTGGGGCCGCGCTTTTCCGCCCTTGGCCTGGCCGACCCGTACGCGCACGAGGCGGCGCTGGTGACCGTGGTGGTGGCCATCACCTTTGCCTCGATCCTGTTCGGCGAACTGGTCCCCAAACGCATCGCGATCCAGTACCCGGAGCAGCTGGCCACGCTGGCCGCGCCGCCACTGCGCGCGCTGTCGGCACTGATGGCGCCGCTGGTCAGGGTGCTGACCGCCGCCACCGATTTTCTCTCGCACCTGCTGGGCATCCACCGCCCGCGCGACGAGACGCCGACCGAAGAAGAGATCTCGGGCATGATCCGCGAAGGCAGCCAGGCCGGCGTGCTGGAAAAAATGGAGTACGACATCGTGTCGCGCGCCTTGCGGCTGGACGACCGCAACCTGAAAGCCTTGATGACGCCGCGCGTGGACCTGCACCTGCTCGACCTTGGCGACAGCACCGCCACCAACCTGGCGCGCATCGCCGCCTCGCCCTACAGCCGCTATCCGGTGTACCGCGGCGACCGCTCGCAGATCCTGGGTGTGGTGCACGCGCGCGACCTGTTCTCGCAGGCGATTCGCGCATGCGCGCTCGACGCGATCGACATTGGCGCCGCTGTCCGGCCACTGTTGTACGTTCCCGAATCGGTGAGCGTGATGGACGCCTTCGAGCTGTTCAAGCAGAACCGCGCCGAGCTTGCGCTGATCGTGGACGAGTACGGCGACATCCAGGGCATGGTCACGCTGGCGGACATGATGGGCGCGCTGGTGGGCGAGGTGCCGGCCCGGGCCGACCAGCCCGAGCCGGACGCGGTGCAGCGCGAGGACGGCAGCTGGCTGCTCGACGGCGGCATGTCGCTGGAACGCTTTCGCGACCTGTTCGCCACCGATGCGCGCTTTCCCGACGAGGACGAAGCCCGCTACCATACCCTGGCCGGCTTCGTGCTCTACCAGCTCGGCACCATCCCGCGGCCGGGCGAGCACTTCGGCTGGGACGATTTCTCTTTCGAGGTGGTGGACATGGACGGCAACCGGATCGACCGCTTGCTGGTCAGGCGTACCGGGTCCGCAAACGCCCCCGAGGACGGGCAAACACGCTAGACTGTCGCGACTCGACAATCGGAGAACAACGATGACCAAGCCTTCGCAGGAGCGCCGCTCGCTCGTCACCCAATCCATCGCCGCGGCGGCCGCCGCAGCGCTGTGCGCCGGTGCCGTCGCCGCCGAACCGGCCCGGGCCGGCGGCCCGTACAAGGTCGTGATCCAGGTGAGCGACGCCGACCCGCACAAGTGGAACCTCACGCTCAACAACGCCAGGAACGCCGCGGCCGACCTGGGCAAGGACACGGTGATCGAGATCGTGGTGTTCGGCCCCGGCATCGGCATGCTCAAGGCCGGATCGGAAGTGGGCGCGCGCATCACCGAAGCCGCAGCCGCCGGCATCAAGCTCGTCGCCTGCCAGAACACCATGCGGGCGCTGCACCTGGAGCCGAAGGACATGCTGCCCGAAGCCGGCTACGTGCCCTCGGGCGTCGGTGAACTGATCCGCCGCCAGCACGAAGGCTACGCCTACCTGCGCTCCTGAACCCGCAGGGTGGGCAGGTTTCCTGCCCACGCGTCCAGCCAAAGCGTGCGGCAGATGGAACGCCTTACGCAGTCAGCAGCGCCCGTCCCGCCAAGGCCGGCGCCCGCTCATCCTGCGCCACGCGGAACGTCCCCACCAGCGACAGCAGCGCTTCCGCCTGCTCCTGCATGGCCTGCGCCGCCGCGGCCGCCTCCTCGACCAGCGCCGCGTTTTGCTGGGTCACCGAATCCATCTGCGTGATCGCATGGCTCACCTGGGCGATGCCCGAGCTCTGTTCCTGCCCGGACTGCGCGATCTCGTGCATGATGGCCGAGAACCGCTTGACGCTCTCCACCACGTCTTCCATCGTGCTGCCGGCAGTGTGCACCAGCTTGCTGCCGTTCTCCACCTGGTGCACCGACTCGCCGATCAGCTCCTTGATCTCCTTGGCCGCCGCCGCGCTGCGCTGCGCCAGCGCCCGCACTTCCGACGCCACCACGGCAAAGCCGCGCCCCTGCTCGCCCGCGCGCGCCGCTTCCACCGCCGCGTTCAATGCCAGGATATTGGTCTGGAACGCGATCCCATCGATCACGCCGATGATGTCCACGATGCGCTTGGCCGAGGCGTTGATCGACCCCATGGTCTGGACCACTTCGGCCACCGCGTCGCCTCCCTTGAGCGCGACCGCCGATGCCGACGCGGCCATGTCGTTGGCCTCGCGCACATGGTCGGCGTTGTGGCGCACCGTGACGGTGAGCTGCTCCATCGACGCGGCGGTCTCCTGCAGCGCGCTGGCCTGCTGCTCGGTGCGCGCCGACAGGTCCAGGTTGCCGGCCGCAATTTCGCCCGATGCCGTCGTGATCGCATCCGTCCCTTGGCGCACCTTGCTCACCAGTTGGGCGAGGCCCTGCTGCATGGTGCGCATCGCATACATGACGCTGGCGCGGTTGTCCTCGCTGTCGATGTCGATCTGCACCGTCAGGTCGCCGGCCGCAATGGACGCGGCAATGGAGGCCGCGTAATCGGGCTCCCCGCCCAGGCGGCGCATGATGTCGCGCGCCAGCCAGAACGCGATCGCGCCGCCGGCCACCAGCGCGCAGGCGGCCAGCGCCAGGCTCCATGTCAGCAGGCGGTTGGTCTGCGCCGCCAGCGCGGCCTTGCGCTCGCCCACCGCTGCGCTCTTGCTCTTGATGAGATCGAGCAAGTCGGCGCGCATCTGGCGCCACAGCGGCGTTTCTTCGGCGTTGAGCTTCTGGATCGCGCCGGCCTGGTCGTCCCTGGCCATGGCTACCAACTGGTCCTGCAAGGCGCGCTGGCGCTGGTGCATCTCGCCCAGCTTGGCCAGGGTGCGCGCCATCTCAGGGTCCTCCGCCGCCAACGGCCCGGCATCGTCCAGCGTCTGGCGGAAGCTCTTGCGCGAGTCTTCCAGGTTCTGGTACGCCTTGCGGTTATCCGGCGCCATGACGATGTTGCGCAGCGCCTGGCCCATCTGCAGGCCCTGCGCATACAGCCCGTTGCTCGCCGTCAGCACCACCTGGTCCTTGTCGATGAAGCGCTCGAACTGGGCGGTCGCGTTGCGCATGCCCCAGATGGCCACGCCGAGTGCAATCGAGAATACGGCGAACACCAGGCCCATGCCCAGCGCGATCTTGCTACGTAACTTCATTGACCACCTTTCATTAGCGAAACGCCGGGCGGCACAGTGCCTCCCGCACCCTCACGTGGAGCTCTTGGCAAAAAGAGCGCAGATATTACCTGCAGGAAACTAGTATGGACAAGAGGCTGGCTTGTATAGTTGCCAACCTGCAACAGCGGACGAAAGGCGGCGTACTGACACACTCTATTGCACAATAGATTATCGTGCGATATACTGATTGCCATGAACCATTCCGCTCCGTCCGAGATTCCCGTGAATAAAGACACCCTCGACATCGACGCCATGCGCGCCGCGGCTGAACAGGCGCGCGGCCTGCTCAAGGTCCTGTCCAATCCCGACCGGCTCCTCCTGCTGTGCCAGCTCACGCAAGGCGAGCAGTGCGTGAGCGACCTCGAACAAGCCCTCGGCATCCAGCAGCCCACCCTGTCGCAGCAACTGGGCGTGCTGCGCGACGAAGCGCTCGTGCAAACCCGCCGCGAGGGCAAGCAGATCTATTACAGCATCACCAGCCGCGAGGCGCAGGCCGTGATGCAGGTCCTCTATGACCTGTATTGCGGCGCCAACCAAGGAGCCAAAAAATGAATATCGACTGGACCCACTTTACCCCGCTGGCCTCGCTCGCCGGCGGCCTGCTGATCGGCCTGGCGGCGGCCCTGTTCGTGCTGCTCAACGGCCGCATCGCGGGCATCAGCGGCATCCTGGGCGGGCTGCTCACGCGCCCCGCCGGCGACTCGGCCTGGCGCGTCGCCTTCCTGCTCGGGCTGGTGCTCGCCCCGGCCACTTACGCGCTGTTCCACGCATTGCCTGAGTCACGCGTCGATGCCGGCACCGGCACGCTGATCGCCGCCGGCCTGCTGGTCGGCTTGGGCACGCGCTACGGCTCCGGCTGCACCAGCGGCCACGGCGTGTGCGGCCTGTCGCGCCTGTCGCCGCGCTCGCTGGTGGCCACCGCCGCCTTCATGCTGGCGGGCTTTGTCACCGTGTTCGTCATTCGTCACGTTTTTTAAGGAACCAGCCATGCAGATCCTGAGCGCATTCATCATCGGCCTTGTCTTTGGCATTGGCCTCATCGTCGGCGGCATGACCGACCCCGGCAAGGTGCAGGGCTTCCTCGACCTTGGCGGCAGCTGGGACCCGTCGCTGGCCTTCGTCATGGTCGGCGCCATCGCGGTCGGCACGGTCGCCTTCCGTTTTGCCGGCAAGCGCGAACGTTCGGTGCTGGGCGCCCCCATGCGCCTGCCCACCGCCCGCGACATCGACCGCCGGCTGGTGCTCGGCAGCCTGGCCTTCGGGGCCGGCTGGGGCCTGGCCGGCTACTGCCCGGGCCCGGCGCTCGCTTCGCTCACGCTGGGCGCGAAACCGGCGATCTTCGTGATCGCGATGGTCGCCGGCATGGCGCTGTTCGAAGTGCTCGAACGCCTGCCGCGCGCCGGCCGCGCAGCGACCCGGTCATGATCGCCCTCGCCCTCGGCCTGGTCGTCGGCATCATCCTTGCGCTCACCGGCGCGGGCGGCGGCATCCTGGCCGTTCCGCTGCTGGTGTTCGTGGCGCACATCGCGCTGGTGCAGGCGGCCCCGATCGGCTTGCTGGCGGTGGGCATGGCGGCGGCGCTGGGCGCGCTGCTTGGGCTGCGCGGCGGCATCGTCCGCTACCGTGCGGCCGGTCTGGTTGCCGGGACAGGCATGCTGGCTTCGCCGCTGGGCCTGCTGCTCGCGCATCGCATCGACAACCGCTGGCTGAGCGTGCTGTTCGCACTCGTGCTGCTGTACGTGGGCTACCGCGCGCTGGCCAAGGGCCTGGGCCGCGGACAGCAGCCGGCCGAACACGCGCACGCCGCGCGTCCGTGCGTGCGCAATGCCGCCACCGGCCGCTTCATCTGGACGGCGCCGTGCGCACGCGCGCTTGCCCTGTCCGGCGTGGCGGCGGGCCTTCTTTCGGGCCTGCTTGGCGTGGGCGGCGGCTTTGTGATGGTGCCGGCGCTGCAGCGCTACACCGACCTGGACATGCAGTCGACGGTGGCAACCTCGCTGGCCGTGATCGCGCTGGTGTCGGCCACCGGGGTCGTCGCAAGCGCCATCGCCGGTCAGCTGGACTGGGCGGTCGCCCTGCCTTTTTCCGGCGGCGCACTGGCCGGCATGCTGGGCGGGCGCGCCGTGGCTGCGCGGCTGGCCGGGCCGCACCTGCAGGCGGGTTTTGGCGCGATCTCGGGCGCCGTGGCGCTGGGGATGATCGCCAAGGCCGTATGGTGAAAGCAGATTAGAATCAGGACTGAGGAGAGACCATGAACATCAACCCGATCCAGCTGTTCGATGCCGAGTCATCGACCTTCACCTACATCCTGTGCGGCCCGGACAGCCGCGAGGCGGTGATCATCGACCCGGTCGATCACAACCTCGAGCGCGACCTGGCGCACATTGAACGCCTTGGCCTGACGCTGGCCTACGTGCTCGAGACCCACGCGCATGCCGACCACGTCACCTCGGCCGGCAAGCTGCGCGAACTGACCGGCGCCAAGGCCTGCGTGCCCAGCGGCTGCGGCATCCCGCCGGCCGAAGTACAGCTGAACGACGGCGACGTGATCCGCTTTGGCGCGGGCGAGACGATCTCGGTGCTGCACACGCCGGGCCACACCGCCGGCAGCATGAGCTACGTCTGGCGCGGCAACGCGTTCACCGGCGACACCCTCCTCATCGACGGCTGCGGGCGCACCGACTTCCAGAGCGGCAGCGCCGACGCCTTGTACGACAGCGTGACCAACAAGCTGTTCACGCTGCCGGAAGACACGCGCATCTGGCCGGGCCACGACTACAAGGGCCAGTCGGTCTCCACGATCGGCTGGGAAAAGCGTCACAACGCGCGCCTTGCCAACCGCACCCGGGTTGAATTTGCCGAGGTGATGGCCGCGCTCAACCTGCCGCGTCCGAAGCTGATCGACGTGGCCGTACCTGCCAACCGCAACCTGGGGCTTTCACATGGCGCATGAACGACAATTCCCGGAACCGGCCGCGACCTGGGACCAGCGCTTCAGTCAGCCGGGCTACGTGTTCGGGACCGAACCGAACGCCTTCCTCGCCAACCAGCGCGCCCTGTTCGAGCCGGGCAAGCGCGTGCTGGCCGTGGCCGACGGCGAAGGCCGCAACAGCGTCTGGCTTGCCCGGCAGGGTCTGGCCGTGGACGCATTCGACATTTCGCCGGTGGGCGTGGCCAAGGCGCGCGAGCTGGCGCGCCAGGGCGGCGTGGCCGTCAACTACCAGGTGTCCGATTGCGACGGGTGGAACTGGGAGCCGCAAACCTACGATTACGTGGTGGCGATTTTCATCCAGTTCGCCGATCCGGCCATGCGGGAGCGACTGTTCGCCAACATGGCGCGCGCGCTCAAGCCCGGTGGCTACCTTGTCCTGCAGGGCTACACCCCCAAACAGCTGGATTACAACACCGGCGGGCCCGGCATCCTCGAGCACCTGTACACGCCCGAGCTGCTGCGCGCGGCGTTTGCCGACCTGGAGATGGTGGAGCTGCGCGAGTACGAGGCGCAGCTGAACGAAGGCTCGCGCCACATCGGACCGTCGGCCCTGATCGGCCTGGTGGCCCGCCGCCGTTAGTCTGCGCCCCTAGCGCTCCATCGCCAGCGTGCGGATGTCGTTCACCAGCACCTCGGGGTTGAGGAACGAGGTCGAATAGATCTCGCGCACGTAGCCGCGCCGGTCCAGCAGGTACACCTTCAGCACGTGGCTCAAGACCGGCGCGCGCTGGCCCGGCGGCTGCGCCGCCAGCCGCACATCCTGCCCGAACCCGTCCAGCATCGGCGCCAGCTCGCGGCCCGAGCGCGCGGTCAGGAAGTGCCAGCGCAGGGCGCGGCGGTCGCGCGCGTCCTCGCCGCCATAGCTGCGCATCGCGGCGGGGGTGTCGTACTCCGGGTCAAAGCTCATGCTCACGAATTGCACCTGTGCGGCCAGCGCCGGATCGGCCAGGATCGCCTGCTTCACGCTGTGCATCGTCGCGTAGGCCAACGGGCAGCCGCGCGCGTCGGTACAGTAGGTGTAGATGAACGAGAACAGCGTCACCTTCCCGGTCGTGAACTCGGACAGCCGGTGCGCCCCACCGTCGCTGTCCAGCACCACGCCCTCCGGCGCGCGCATGATGCGTTCGAGCCGGTAGCTGCCGGGCGGCGGCAGCGTCAGCGCCTGGCCCGGCGTGGCGGCCTGCACCGGCGCGCAGCTTGCCATGGCCGCGCGCAGCAGTCCGAGCGCGAGTGCGGCGCGCCCGGCCAGCACCGCGCGACCCGGCCGGCGCCCGGCCATCGCCTACTCCCGGGCCGACGCCACCCGCTGGGGCGTGGCGGCGCCGAACTTCATGTGGTGCGGCCGGCCCAGCCCGAGCCTGGCGAAGTCGAGCTGGAAGACCTCCTTGAGCTCCTTGTCGTCCCACGCATACAGCTTGACGAACTGCTCGTTGTCCGCGCCCTTCTTGTCCCAGTTGGCCAACAGCGAGCTGCTCACGTACAGGCGCTTGCCGTCCCAGCTCTGCGACAGCATGTTCACCTGCGATCCGGTGTGCTTCGCGTAGTCCTCCTTCGGCGCCTCGGGGTTCGACAGGTCGAAATGGTGCGTGATGCCGTCCATGAAGGTGTTCACCCATAGCCCCTTGCCGTCGGCGGACAGCGACAGGTCCACCGGCAGCGGTGTCTTGGCGGGGTCGCCGATCGTGGCCACTTCCCTGGCCTGCCACTGGCCCTGCGCGTCCTTCTTCACCAGCCACAGCTTGGACGTGAGCGCGGTTGCGGTCACCGCCCAGTCGTCGCCCTCGTGCTGCGACCAGCGGATCTCCAGCGGCGCACCGGGCACCTTGAACACCTTCTCCGGCTTCATGGCCTTCAGGTTCCACAGCACCATGGTGTTGCCGAAGTTGCCCATCGCCGTCTTGTTCTTGATGAGCGTGCCCAGGTCCATCATGTAGTTGGTGTGGCCGGTAAAGCTGGAAGTGAGCATGGCGTTCTTCGCCGGATTGATCGCGATGTCATAGCCGTAGCCGTCGCCGCCCATGCTTGTCGGCAGCGGGTATTTGGTGATGTACTCGCCCTTGTTGTTGTACAGCGCCATACCGGTCACACCGCCATGGTCCTTGGTGTTCGACAACGCCCCGACCAGCATGCGCCCCGGCAGCGCGTAGAAGGTGTGCGGGCCGACATAGCCGCTCTTCGCCGGCAGGTCGGTGATGGTCTTCACCAGCTTTGGCCTGGCCGGGTCGGTGTGGATGTCGAACACGTAGATCTTGCTGTCGTCCAGGCCGCCCGCCCACAAAAAGCGGCGGTCGTCGGTGAAGCCGGCGTGGTGCGCCTCGCCGCGCCCGCCCACGGGCAGTTGCGCGATCACCTTGCCGAACTGCTTCGAGCGCGGGTTCACGTCCACCGTGACCAGCTTGTCCGAGCCATCGCCGATGCCGGGCACACCCAGCGTCCACACGTACAGGTAGTCCTCCTGCCCCTTGATCAGGTTGGACAGGTACGGGGAATTGCAGGTCTCGTCGGCCCGCGCGCCCTGGAAGCAGGCGGCAATGGCGAGGGTCATGAGGGCTAAGGCGGCACGGGATGTTTGGCGCACGGCAGTCTCCTTGGTGAACGACGGCGGCCGGGCTGGCACGCCGGGCGGGTATCCCGGCATTGTTTCCGAGGTGCTCAAGTGCCAATTGAGATAAATCAAAACGCGGCGCCATGCGTTGTTGCGCCACGTCATATGGTCAACTCAGCCGTTCTTAATCTGCGCCAAGGGCTGGGGCCTGGGCCTCGCCAATACTGGACAGGATGACAACCCTATCTAGTTGATTATTCAGGGAAAAATTCCGAAACGAAACAATTTCCTTCAGCAAGGAGAATCATGATGAAGCGGCCATTCGAAGCACTTGCCCTCGCCACCCTGACGCTGCTGGCACTGCCGGCGCTCGCGCAGGAATCCGCGTCGATCGACCAGCAAGGCAGCAACGGCACCGCAACGATCAAGCAGGAGCACCTGCTCTCCGGGGCCAGTGCGAGCATCACGCAGGGGCCGGGCTCGGGCAACCTGGGCATCATCGAACAGGCCGGCAACCAGGCCGACGCCGCCATCGACCAGGGGGGCGACAACCAGGCCGCGCGCATCCTGCAGCACAACGATGGCGGCAGCGCCACCATCTTGCAGCACGGCGCGGGCAACTCCGCGGACATTGTGCAGGAGGTCGTTGGCGGCATTGCCAAGGTCCGCCAGGAAGGCCGGGGCAACACCGTCACGATAGCCCAGCGTATCACGGACGCCTTCGCCGACGTCACGCAGCTGGGGACGAACAACAAGGCCAGCATCAGCGAGCTGAACGGGACGATTCTCGGCTCGACGGTCTACCAGAACGGCACAGGCAACGTCGCCGACGTCGATCTCTCGGGTGACGAGAACCAGGCTGGCGCCCACCAGGTGGGGACGGATAACTCAGCGGCAACGAACGTGCACGGCGGCTCGCGCTTATCCGGCATCGTCGACCAGAACGGCAGCAACAACGTCGGCGAGATCGACCTGACCGGCACCACCAGCGCCGCGCAGATATCGCAGACCGGCACCGGAAACAAGGCCTTCATCACCTCGGCCGGCGACGGCAACTTCGCCACCATCGTGCAAGGCGGCCGGAACAATTGGGCCAAGATCGATCAGCTTGGCAATGGGCTGACTGCCACCATCACGCAGAACACCCTTGCCCCGGGTGGCGGCAACTACGCCCGCATCGTGCAGCGGTAATGGCGGAGACAGGAAGATGAGGCGTGCCGGGACCATTGCAGCCGCGGCCCTGGCCTTGCTCTTCGCGAGGATGGCCACGGCCGGCGGTGTGCCTCCGCAACAAGATCCGGTCGAAGGCATTCTGGTCAACCAGACCGTCACGGTGGCGGGACAGGAGTTCCACGCCGCCTTTGCCGCAATGTGGGCAGACAAGCCGGGCGTGGCCGGCTACGCCGTGCTGGTGCGCGAGCGGCCTTCCGCCGCGCGCGGCACCACCATCGAGGTCGAGCACGCGGGCCGCTTGCTGTTCCGCGCCTTTTTGCCGCCCACGCGCGCGCAGGTCCGCCCGCTGGCCGCGCAGGCGGTGGATGCGGCCTACGACGCGGCGCTCGCCAGCCAGGTCCAGCCGCTGCTGCCGGCCGACGGCGACCTCGCGCCCGACGAAATCTAGCAGCGTCAACAGGAGTTCCCATGGCCAAACACTTGTACCTTGCCGCCCTCCTCTGTGCGTGTACGGCTGTCCTTCCGGCCGCCGCAACCGAGCTGGTCTACACGCCCGTCAACCCCGCGTTCGGCGGCAGCCCGCTCAACGGCCCGGGCCTGCTCGCCAGCGCGCAAGCGACCAACAAGCACAAGGACCCGCTCGCTGCGCGCAACTCGCTGCTCGACAAGTCGCCGCTGGAACAGTTCACCGACATGCTGGAGCGCTCGATCCTCAGCCAGCTGTCCGCCGCGGCGATGTCGGGCGTGATCGGGCAGAACGGCAAGCTCCAGCCAGGAACCGTTGACACGGGCAACTTTCGCATCACGATCGTCGATTCCGGCGGCGGCGTGTTGACCATCACCACCACCGACAAGACCACCGGCGCCTCGACGACCTTCCAGATAGGTGGACAATGAAAAACGCTCGCCCCGCCATCAAGCTGTTTGCCGCGCTGTCCGGCGCGCTGGTATGCGCAACGCTGGCCGGCTGCGCCCACGCCCCGTCCGTCGCCCAGTCCGGCGCGCGCCTGACCCCGGCCACCTCCGTCACCCGCGACCTGACCCGCCTGCCGCCGCCGCGCGGCAAGATCAGCGTGGCCGTGTACGGCTTTCGCGACCAGACCGGCCAGTACAAGGCGGCGCCGGACAGCTCGTTCTCCACCGCCGTCACGCAGGGCGCGGCCTCGCTGCTGCTCGGCGCCCTGCAGGCTTCCGGCTGGTTCACCCCGGTCGAGCGCGAGAACCTGCAAGACCTGCTCACCGAACGCAAGATCGCGCGCGCGCTCGAGTCGCCCAAGGAAGCGAACGCCGCGCCGGCGCCGGCCGCAATGCCGCAGCTGGTGTCCGCCGCCATCCTGGTCGAAGGCGGCATCACGGCCTACGAGACCAACGTGCGCACCGGCGGCATTGGCGCCAACTTCCTCGGCATCGGCGCGTCCTCGCAATACCGGGTGGACCAGGTCACCATCACCCTGCGCAGCGTGGACGTGCGCACCGGCGAGGTGCTGAACTCGGTCTCCACCACCAAGACCATCTATTCGTACGAGCTGCACCCAAGCGTGTTCAAGTTCGTCAACTTCAAGGACCTGGCCCAGTTCGAGGCCGGCACCACCCGCAACGAGCCGGCCCAGCTGTGCGTGCGCGAGGCGATCGAGGCGGCGGTCGTGCACCTGGTGGTGCAGGGTTTGAAGGACGGGCGCTGGCAGCTGAAAGACGAAAAGGACTGGTCCGATCCGCTGATCGAAGCCTACCTGAAGGAAGACGGGGCACTGGGCGCCCGCGGTGCGCGCAAGGGCTGATGGGAGCCGCCATGAAGCGCACCGCACAAGCCCTCGCGCATCGAACTGGCCGGTTTGGGCCTGACCGCCTCGATCGTCAAGAACGGCGCCGCAAGCGCCCCTGTCGTCGTGCGCCGCTAGCCGGCACCCGCCACCCACCCCGCTCCAGGCAGCACCTTCATCCCTCACCACAGGAGATCCACCATGAAGCACCCATTCGCCACACTCGCATGCACCGTCCTGGCCCTGAGCGCCCTGCCGGCCTTCGCGTCCGACAATTCGTCCATTACCCAGCAGGGCAGTCTGAGCACCGCCAAGATCACCCAGGGCCGGTTCGTGGTCTCGTTCGAGAGCACTGCTGACATCTTGCAGGGGACCGGCACCAACAACTACGCCGCCGTGGAGCAGACCGGCTACGAGGCGCACGCCGCCGTCACACAGTACGGCAACAACCAGATCGCCCGCGTCAAGCAGGACACCGACGGCTCGCACACGACGATCGTGCAGCGCGGGTCGGACAACGTGGCCGACGTGGACCAGAGCGGCATCCACGAGCTTCACATCAACGTCGAGCAGGATGGCCTGCGCAACATCACTTCCGTCAACCAGAACAACACCATCGGCGCCACCGCCGAGGTGCGCCAGTCCGGCAACGACAACGTGGCCACGATCAACGAGCCGAACTCGGTCGATCCGAACGCGACGATCCACCAGCACGGTTCGTCGAATTTTGCGACCATCGACCTGCCGGCCAACTCGAGCCAGGCCACGGTCAAGCAGGACGGTGTGAGCAACGTGGGACGGATCAGCGAGCAAGGCTTTTCCAATTCGGCCAAGATCGACCAGGCCGGGAACAACAACGTCGCCACCATCGACGTGACCGGCAGCTTCGTCGATGCCACCATCATCCAGCACGGCAACCACAACACCGGCCGCATCACCTCGGTGGGCGATGGCTTCTCGGCAGACCAGACCAACACGGCGACCATTCGCCAGGGTGGCTACGACAACCTGGCCACCATCACCCAGACCAGCGCCGGCACCGCCGGGTACACCGCCACCATCTCCCAGAACTTCACCACGCCCGGCTACGGCAACGTCGCCTCGATCCTGCAGCGCTAGGTTTTGCGCATGGCGTCCGCGCCCCTTCCAGCGAGGGGCCGGCCGTTTTCGCTACCCGCTCGGCCCGCGCCTGATTTAGAATCCGAACCTTCAGCTATTGCCGAGGGTGAATATGTCAGAACCAAAAGAAGGACTCAAGCGCGGGCTCAAGAGCCGCCATATCCAGCTCATCGCCCTCGGCGGCGCAATCGGCACCGGCCTGTTCCTGGGCGTGGCGCAAACGATCAAGATGACCGGCCCGTCGGTCCTGCTCGGCTACGCGATCGGCGGCATGATTGCCTTCCTCATCATGCGCCAGCTCGGCGAAATGGTGGTGGACGAGCCGGTGGCCGGTTCCTTCAGCTACTTTGCCAACAAATACTGCGGCCACCTCGCCGGCTTCGTCACCGGCTGGAACTACTGGGTCCTGTACGTCCTGGTCAGCATGGCCGAGCTGTCGGCGGTCGGCATCTATGTGCAGTACTGGTGGCCGGGCATCCCCACCTGGGTCTCGGCGCTGGCCTTTTTTGCCGTTATCAACGCCATCAGCCTGTTCAACGTGAAAGCGTTCGGCGAAATGGAGTTCTGGTTCGCCCTCATCAAGGTGGTGGCGGTGGTCGGCATGATCGTGTTCGGCCTGTGGCTGTTGCTGTCCGGCGGCGCCGGTCCGCAAGCCAGCGTGTCCAACCTGTGGCGCGATGGCTTCTTCCCGGGCGGCCTGGGCGGTCTGGTGATGGCGATCCCGATGCTGATGTTCTCCTTTGGCGGGCTGGAGCTGATCGGCATCACGGCCGCCGAGGCCGACGACCCGTCGCACTCGATCCCGCGCGCAACCAACCAGGCCATCTACCGCATCCTGATCTTCTACATCGGCGCGCTCGGCGTGTTGCTGTCGCTGTACCCGTGGCAGAAGGTCGCGGCCGGCGGCAGCCCGTTCGTGCTGATCTTCCATGCGCTCAACAGCGACATGGTTGCCAACCTGCTCAACATTGTGGTGCTGACCGCGGCCATGTCCGTGTATAACAGCGGCGTGTATTCGAACAGCCGCATGCTGTATGGCCTGGCCGCGCAGGGCAACGCGCCGCGCGCACTTCTGCGCGTGAACCGGCGCGGGGTGCCGGTGCTGGCGCTGGGCGTGTCTGCACTGGTGACCGGCATTTGCGTGTGCCTGAACTACTTCATGCCAGGTGAGGCGTTTGGCATGCTGATGGGGCTGACCGTGTCCGCGCTGGTGATCAACTGGGGCATGATCAGCTGGATTCACCTGCGCTTTCGCGCCGCCAAGCGCGCTGCGGGCGCGCCGACCGGCTTCCCCAGCCCGGCCGCGCCACTCACCAACTACCTGTGCCTGGGCTTCCTTGCCGCAATGCTGGTCATCATGTGGATCACGCCCGAGCTGCGCGTGTCGGTGATCCTGATCCCGGCCTGGCTGGCGGTGCTGGGCGTGGGCTACTGGCTGCGTCAGCGCAGCGTGGCCACGGTACCCGAACGCGCCAGCGCGGACGTGAGCTGAACGCCCACCGTCACTGGCTGCGCCCCGTAGGGGTGGGCGGTTTCCCGCCCACGCGTCCAACAGCTGCGTGCATCACCACTTCTTGCGCTTTGCCGTCTCCGTACGCGCGTAATACCCCGGCGGCTTTTTTGCCACCCAGGCGATGAAGTTGCGGATATCCTCATGTGCGCGCAAAGCTTCCCAGCTGTGGAAGCGGTCGCGCAGCTCCTTCTCGGTGAACACCGAATGGATTTTCCGGTGGCAGATCTTGTGCACCGGGAACTGCTCTTTTCCCTTGTAGGTCTTCGGCACCAGGTGGTGCCGGTCGATGTTTTCGGTCCCCAGGGCACGCCCGCACAGCGGGCAAATCGGCTCGTTCATGCAGCAACTTTACCGCGATCAGCCCGCGCACGTCCCGCCCGGACCAGGATGCGTGCTGCATAGCAACATGAAAATATCTGCGATATCGCCACTCGTGCGCTGCTGGACGCTTTATCATCGCGCTTGCCGCAAGTCACCTCACAAGGGAGAAGCGTATTTATGAGCCAGAGTAAGCCTCTGTCGCTGCATGTACCGGAGCCATCCGGCCGGCCCGGCTGCAAGACTGATTTTTCATACCTGCAGGTCAGCCCCGCGGGATCAGTGCGTCGTCCACCCATTGACGTACTGCCATCCGAAACGGGCGATCTTGCCTCCACCATGATCCGCGTACTCGACGACGACGGCAATGCCGTTGGTCCGTGGGCGCCGGATCTCGACCGTGAAACGCTGCGCTTCGGCCTGCGCACGATGATGAAAACGCGCATTTTCGACGCGCGCATGGTCATCGCCCAGCGCCAGAAGAAGCTGTCGTTCTACATGACCTCCCTTGGCGAGGAAGCGATCGGCACCGCCCATTCGCTCGCGCTCAAGGATGGCGACATGAACTTCCCGACCTACCGCCAGCAAAGCCTGCTGATGGCGCGCGAGTATCCGATGAAGGACATGATCTGCCAGCTGCTGTCCAACGAAGCGGACCCCATGAAGGGCCGCCAGCTGCCCGTCATGTACTCGGTGCGCGAAAAAGGTTTCTTCACCATTTCCGGCAACCTGGCCACCCAGTACCCGCAAGCCGTGGGCTGGGCCATGGCCTCGGCCATCAAGGGCGACACAAAAATCGCGTCGGCCTGGATCGGCGACGGCGCCACCGCCGAATCGGACTTCTACACCGCCCTCACCTTCGCCCACGTGTACAACGCGCCGGTGATCCTGAACGTGGTTAACAACCAGTGGGCCATCTCCACCTTCCAGCACATCGCTGGCGGCGAGAGCGTCACCTTTGCCACTCGCGGCGTGGGCACCGGCATCGCCTCGCTGCGCGTGGACGGCAACGACTTTTTGGCCGTGTACGCGGCCTCGTGCTGGGCTGCCGAGCGCACCCGCGGCGGCCATGGCCCGGCCCTGATCGAATGGGTCACCTACCGCGCCGGCCCCCACTCCACTTCCGACGACCCGTCGCGCTACCGCCCCGCCGACGACTGGTCGTGGTTCCCGCTGGGCGACCCGATCGCCCGGCTGCGCCGCCACCTGACCAACAAGGGCTGGTGGAGCGACGAGGAACATGACAAGGTACAGGCCGAACTGGAAGCCGAAGTGCTCGCCGCCCAAAAAGAGGCCGAGCAGCACGGCACCCTGATCGACGGCCGTGTGCCGAGCGCCGCAACGATGTTCGAGGACGTGTACAAGGACATGCCCGAACACCTGCGCCAGCAACGCCAACAACTGGGAGTGTGACCGTGGCACGCGACGACGATAAACCAAGCAAAGTCGTGCCGATGACGATGATTCAGGCGCTGCGCAGCGCCATGAACGTCATGCTCGAGCGTGACAGCAATACCGTGATCTACGGCCAGGACGTTGGCTACTTCGGCGGCGTGTTCCGCTGCACCGACGGCCTGCAGGCCAAGTACGGCAAGACCCGCGTGTTCGACGCGCCGATCTCCGAAGGCGGCATCGTCGGCACCGCGGTCGGCATGGCCGCCTACGGCCTGCGCCCGGTGGTGGAGATCCAGTTCGCCGACTATTTTTACCCGGCGACCGACCAGATCGTGTCCGAGGCTGCGCGCCTGCGCTACCGCTCGGCCGGCGATTTTTCGGCCCCGCTCACCATCCGCATGCCCTGCGGCGGCGGCATCTACGGCGGCCAGACCCACAGCCAGAGCCCGGAAGCGTTCTTCACCCACGTGTGCGGCCTGCGCACGGTGATGCCGTCCAATCCGATCGATGCCAAGGGCCTGCTGATCGCCTCGATCGAGAACGACGACCCGGTGATCTTCCTCGAACCCAAGCGCCTGTATAACGGCCCCTTCGACGGCCATCACGACCGTCCGGTCGTGCCCTGGTCCAAGCACCCGATGGGCGAAGTCCCCGAAGGCTACTACACGACCCCGCTCGACAAGGCGGCCGTGTTCCGTCCCGGCGCCGACCTGACCGTGCTCACCTACGGCACCATGGTCTGGGTGTCGGAGGCTGCCGCCAAGGAGACCGGCATCGATGCCGAGATCATCGACCTGCGCACCCTGTGGCCGCTCGACCTGGAAACCATCGTCGCCTCGGTCAACAAGACCGGCCGCTGCGTGGTCGTGCACGAAGCCACGAAGACCAGCGGCTTTGGCGCCGAACTGGCCGCGCTGGTGCAGGAACACTGCTTCTACCACCTCGAAGCGCCAATCGAGCGCGTGTGCGGTTTCGATACCCCGTACCCGCACGCGCAGGAGTGGGCGTACTTCCCGGGCCCCGACCGCGTGGGCGCGGCATTCAAACGTGCGATGGAGAGGTGATATGGGCATTCATGTAATCAAAATGCCCGACCTGGGCGAAGGCATTGCAGAAGTTGAAGTCGTCGAATGGCACGTCAAGCCCGGCGACACGATCAAGGAAGACCAGGTGCTGGCCGACGTGATGACCGACAAGGCCACCGTCGAAATCCCGTCGCCGGTGCACGGCACGGTCACTTCGCTCGGCTGCGCCGTGGGCCAGTCGATGGCAGTTGGCGCCGAGCTGATTCGCCTGGAAGTGGAAGGCGCCGGCAACCACTCGGCCGACAAGGACAAGGTCCCGGCCCCGGTCTCGGCGCAGGACGCGGTGGCCGAACAACAGGCCGGCGAGCCCGTTGCGGTGAACGCGGAAGGCAAGCCAACCGGTAGGGTGGGCAGCTCCGCTGCCCACGCGTCCAACACAGGCACGCAGACCGGTAGCGTGGGCACTCATGCCCATGCGCAGGCACGCCCCGCAACCGCACCGCGCCCTGTCGCCCCCGTGGTCGCCCTGCGCCCCGCTGGCGAAAAACCGCTGGCCGCGCCCGCGGTTCGCCAGCGCGCCTGGGACATGGGCATCGAGCTGCAATACGTGATGGGCAGCGGCCCGGCCGGCCGCATCACGCACGCCGACCTGGACGCCTACGTCGAAACGCGCCAGCGCGGCGGTGGCGGCATGGGCGGCGCGGACACGCGCTACGCCGAGCTGCAGGGCGAACAGGCGGTGCCGGTGATCGGCCTGCGCCGCAAGATCGCCGAGAAGATGCAGGAAGCGAAACGCCGCATCCCGCACTTCACGTATGTGGAAGAGGTCGACGTCACCGAACTGGAACTGCTGCGCACGCAACTGAACAGCCGCTACGGCGAAGAGCGCGGCAAGCTCACCCTGCTGCCGCTGCTGATGCGCGCGGTGGTGCTCGCGATCCGCAAGTTCCCCGAGGTGAACGCGCGCTACGACGACGACGCTGGCGTGGTCACCCGCTACAACCCGGTCCACCTCGGCATCGCGACCCAGACCGACACCGGCCTGATGGTGCCCGTGGTGCGCAATGCCGAGGCGCGCGACCCGTGGTCCAGCGCCTCCGAAATCGTGCGCCTGGCGGACGCGGCTCGTAACGGCAAGGCGCTGCGCGAAGAGCTCTCCGGTTCGACCATCACCATCACCAGCCTTGGCCCCCTGGGCGGTATCGTCACCACACCGGTCATCAACTGGCCGGAGGTGGCGATCATCGGCGTGAACCGCATCGTCGAAAAGCCGGTGATCAGGAACGGCGGCATGGTGGCGCGCAAGACGATGAACCTGTCGTCCTCGTTCGACCACCGCGTCATCGACGGCATGGTGGCCGCCGAGTTCGTGCAAACCATCCGTGGCTATCTCGAGTGCCCGGCAACTCTGTTTGTGGAATGAGCATATGAATTCTGTTTCGACGACCCTGCTCGTGATCGGCGGCGGCCCCGGTGGCTACGTGGCCGCGATCCGCGCCGGTCAGCTCGGCATCCCCACCATCCTGGTCGAGGCCGAGCACCTGGGCGGCACCTGCCTGAACATCGGCTGCATCCCGTCCAAGGCCCTGATCCACGCGGCCGAGGAATTCGAGAAGGCCCGCCACTACGCCGACAATTCGCCGCTCGGCATCGCGGTGTCCGGCGTGAAGATCGACGTCGCCCGCACCGTTGAATGGAAGGACGGCATCGTCAGGCGCCTGACCGGCGGCGTGGGCGCCCTGCTGCGCAAGCACGGCGTGCAAGTCATCAAGGGCTGGGCGCGCATCGTGGACGGCAAGACCGTCGAGGTGACCGAACCTGGCGCTGCGGAGGGCAGCATGCGCATCCGTTGCGAGCACCTTCTGCTGGCAACCGGCTCGCAGGCCGTGGAGCTGCCGTTCATGCCGTTCGGCGGCGCGGTCATCTCCAGCACCGAGGCGCTTTCGCCCGAGACGCTGCCGCAACGCCTGGTGGTGGTGGGCGCCGGCTACATCGGCCTGGAACTGGGCATCGCCTACCGCAAGCTGGGCGCGCAGGTGTCCGTGGTGGAGGCGATGGACCGCATCCTGCCGGCCTACGACGAAGAGCTGGTCAAGCCGGTTGCGGCATCGCTCAAGCGCCTGGGCATCGAGGTGCACCTGAACACCAGCGTGCTGGGCATGACCGAAGCCGGCGACGCGGTGCGCGTGCGTGGCGCTGCCGGCGGCTACGAATCGCAGCTGGAAGCGGACCGCGTGCTGGTGGCGGTCGGCCGCAAGCCGCGCACCAAGGGCTATGGCCTGGAAAGCCTGCTGCTGGACATGAACGGTCGCGCGGTCCGCATCGACAACCAGTGCCGCACCTCGATGCGCAACGTCTGGGCCATCGGCGACATCACCGGCGAGCCGATGCTGGCGCACCGCGCGATGGCGCAGGGCGAGATGGTGGCCGAGATCATCGCCGGCAAGCGCCGCCACTTCGCTCCCAGCGCGATTCCCGCGGTGTGCTACACCGACCCCGAGGTGGTGGTGGTCGGCCTCACGCCGCAGGAAGCCGAGCGCAACGGCCTTGAATGCGTGACTGCCAACTTCCCGTTCGCCGCCAACGGCCGGGCGATGACGATCGAAAGCACGGACGGCTTCGTGCGCGTGGTCGCGCGCAAGGACAACCACCTGATCGTCGGCTGGCAGGCGGTAGGTCGCGGCGTGTCCGAACTGTCGGCCGCGTTCTCGCAGTCGATCGAGCTGGGCGCGCAGCTCGAGGATGTCGCGGGCACGATCCACGCGCACCCGACCCTGGGCGAAGCGGTGCAGGAAGCCGCGCTGCGCGCCCTGGGCCACGCCTTGCACATCTGAAGCACCCGTCGTCCCGGCGCAAGCCGGGACCCATGCTGAACGTGAACCGTCGCGGCAGGTCACCGACCGCCCGGACGCACGCTCAGCATGGATTTCCGGCCTTCGCCGGAATGACGGTGTTTTTTCGCGCGCGCGGCCCCAACTGCGCGGCCGCATTTTCCTTACGAAAACGAATCCTGCACTTTGGTCAACACGTTTGATCAGGTGCACAGTGCGGCTCGATCTCGCACAATAGCCGGCCTCCTGCGGAACCCTAGACTGGATTAGCAACTTTACAACCAGTTCCCGCTTCCGGAGGTTCCCATGATCTCCCTCAAACGTAGCGCGGCCGCATTCCTCGCCCTCGCGGCAATCCTCATCGCTCCCGCCCGCTGTGCCCTGTTCATCGCCGCCCATCCCGACGACGTGCCGCTGATGATGCACAAGAACGCGGCAACCGACGTGGCCACCGGCTACCCGACCGTATTCGTGCTGACCACGGCCGGCGACGCCGCCAACGGCACCGGCTACGCCAACAACACGATGCGCATTCCCTACTACCGGGCGCGGCTCAGGGCGTTCGAGTCCATCGTCCATTTCTGGCAGGGCCTGAACCCGGACGTGCCAGCGCCGGTGCCGCTCAGGACGACCGAACTCATCGCAGGCAAGGCCATCGAGACTGTCCACATGGGCAACGTGGTGATGTACCACCTGAACCTGCCCGACGACATGAGCTTGCAGCAGCTCGCCACCGGCCGGCTAGGGATGGTGACGAGTCTGAACCCGGTCAACACCTACACGTTGGCAGAGCTGAAGGAAGTGATGCGCGAGATCGTCCGGATCAACAACCGCGCCGCCGCCATGGTCAACCTGAACACGCAGGACCCGGACACGCGCTGGAACCCCGGCGACCATACCGACCACGTCGCAACCGGCATGATCGTGAACGCCGCGATCACCGAGTCGCCGCAGATGCGCTGCGTGAACCTGTTGTTCTACCGGGGTTACGTGATCCAGAACTTTGCGCCGACCTACACCCAGGAAGAGACCAGGCTGCACCAGGCCACGCTGGGCGCGCTCAATGCCGCCCTGGTTGCCAACGGCAACCGCAGTACCTGGGACGCGTTCCACAACAACTTCGTGGGGCGGATGGATTTTCGCGGCGTGCCGGGCGCGGGCTACTGTAACTTCTGACCGGCTCAGGCAGGGCTGGACGCGCGCGCGAGCACCATGCCCAGGCGGAGGGCCGTTTCCGTGACCTCTTCCAGCGGCGGCCAATAGCCCTGCTCGATCCAGCGCAGCGCGATGTGGATCACCCCGCCGATCACGCCAGCCTGCAGCAGCTCGTCGTCCTGGCTGCCCGGCGGCGCCACCACGCGCGCGACCTGGCGCCCGACATCGCGCAGCGCCGCATCGAAGGCCTTGTCCACCTCACGGCTCACGCCGCGCATCTCCACCAGGAACACGCGCGCCGAACGCGGGTCGCGCTGCAGTGCCGCGAAATAGGTGCCCAGCAGCGCGCGCGCACGCTCCCTGCGGCTGCGTCCCGCGGCCTGCGCCGCCGCCAGCACCTCGCCGACGACCGAGAACGTCACCGCGTTAAAGCCGGCGATCAGGAGCTCGTCGCTGTTGGCGAACGATTCGTAAAAATAGCGTTCCGTGAGCCCGGCCGCCTCGCATACCGCCTTGACGGTGGCCTGCCGGTAGCCGCGCTCGCCGTACACCGCCACCGCAGCCTCGATCAGGCGCCGGCGCCGCTGCGCACGCCGCTCGTCCGGGGCCACGCCGCGGTACGGGCGCGATGGTAAGGAGTCTGGAGTCATCCCTCTATTTTGGCACAGGTTGTTGCAACCGGATTTCTGACAATGTACAGTGTCACACACGATAATTACAACAAGAGACACCACATGACAGCCGTATCCTCTCCACCCGAGGAGCCACTCCTCGACGTCCTGATCGTCGGCGCCGGCCTGTCCGGCATCGGCGCGGCGGTTCACCTGCACAAACGCTGTCCGGGCAAGCGTTACGCGATCCTCGAAGCGCGCGACGCCATCGGCGGCACCTGGGACCTGTTCCGCTATCCGGGCATCCGCTCCGACTCGGACATGTACACGCTCGGCTACGCGTTCAAGCCCTGGCTGGCGTCCAAGGCGATTGCAGACGGGCCGTCGATACTGAACTACGTGCGCGAGACCGCGCGCGAATACGGCGTCGCCAAGCACATCCGCTTCGGCCACAAGGTGGTTGCCGCGAGCTGGTCGAGCGCGGACGCCTGCTGGAGCGTCGAGGCGCGCGACAGCAAGACCGGCGAAAGCAGGCTGCTGCGCACTCGCTTTCTCTACATGTGCAGCGGCTACTACAGCTACGACAAGGCCTACCGGCCGCAATTCGAAGGCGAAGACAGCTTCGCCGGCACCATCGTGCAGCCGCAGTTCTGGCCGCAGGACCTCGACTACAGCGGCAAGCGCGTGGTCGTCATCGGCAGCGGCGCCACCGCCGTGACCCTGGTGCCCGCGATGGCCGAACGCGCTTCCCACGTGACCATGCTGCAGCGCTCGCCCACCTACGTGGTGTCGCGCCCGTCCGAGTATGAATTCGCCGCGCGCTGGCGCCGCCTGCTGCCGGAGAAGCTCGCCTATGCGGTCACCCGCTGGCGCGTGATCGCCGAGAGCATGTTCCTGTACCGGATGGCGCGCAAGTATCCGGAGGAGGTCAAGCGCCGCATCGTCGCGCTGGCGCGCAAGGACCTGGGCCGCGACTACGACGTGGCAACCCACTTCACCCCGCGCTACAAGCCTTGGGACCAGCGCGTGTGCGTGGTCCCGGACGGCGACATGTTCCGCGCAATCCGCGAGGGCCGCGCCTCGGTCGTCACCGACACCATCGAACGCTTCACGCCAACCGGCATCCGCCTCGCCTGTGGCCAGGAGCTCGCGGCGGACATCGTGGTGATGGCCACCGGCCTGCAGCTGAACGTGCTGGGCGACGCCGCCATCAGCATCGACGGCCAGCCGTTCAAGCCCGGCCAGGCGCTGTCGTACAAGGGCATGATGCTGTCGGACGTGCCGAACCTGGCGCTCGCTTTCGGCTATACCAACGCATCCTGGACGCTCAAGGCCGACCTGACCGCCGCCTGGGTGTGCCGCCTGCTGCGCTACATGGACCGCCGCAAGCTCGCCATCGCGGTACCTCGGCGCGGCCACGAAGCCGGGGCGCAGCCCTTCGTCAGCTTCACCTCCGGGTACGTGCAGCGCGCGATCGACATGCTGCCCAAGCAGGGCGACCGCAAACCCTGGCAGGTGTACCAGAACTACCTGCAGGACCTCTTGATGATCCGCTTCGGCCGCCTGGCCGACGGCGTCATGCACTTTGGACGGAAAGGAACCATGCCTTGAAACTGGCCCAACGCGTAGCAGTCATCACCGGCGCGGGCGGCGGCATCGGACGCGCCATCGCCATATCGCTGGCACGGCGCGGATGCCATCTCGCCCTGGCCGACATCGACGAATCGGGGGCGAAGTTCACCGCCTTGCAGGCGCGCGAGTTCGGCGTGCGCGCTACCTGGCACCAGCTCGATGTCGCCAGCCGCGACGCCGTGCGCGCCTTTCCCGACACGGTGCGCGCCGCCCACGGTGGCGTGGATATCCTCATCAACAACGCCGGCGTGGCCCTTGGGGGCATGTTCGAGCAGGTCAGCGAGGAAGACTTCGACTGGCTCATGGAGATCAACTTCCATGGCGTGGTGCGCATGACCCGTGCCTTCCTGCCGGTCCTGAAAGGCAGCCAGCAGGCACGCATCGTCAACCTGTCCAGCATCTACGGCATCATTTCGCCCCCCGGCCAGGCGGCCTACTCGGCCAGCAAGTTCGCGGTGCGCGGCTTTTCCAATGCGCTGCGCCACGAACTGGCCGGCACCAACGTCGGCGTGACGGTTGTGCACCCGGGCGGGGTCAACACGGCGATCGCGCAGAACGCGCGCCTTCCGGCGGGTGCGCCGCCCGCGGAAGTGGAACGCGGCCGCAAGATCGCACAGGCGATGCTGCGCATGCCGGCCGACCAGGCCGGCGAAATCATCGTCCAGGGCATCGAACGCGATCGCGCTCGCATCCTGGTCGGAAACGATGCGAAAATCGTGTCGCTGCTGGAGCGCTTTGCACCGGTGAGCTACTGGAACCTTCTCAGGAAAGCGATCAGGGCATGACCACACACCTGCTGCTCTTCGTTGCCGGCGCCATTGCGCTGGTGCTGGCGGCCAGCGCGCTGTTCACCTGGCGCACGGCCAAAAGGATCGAGGCCTACCTGCGCCCGGCCGGCCGCTTCATCGACGTGCCCGGTGCGCGCCTGCATGTGCGCGAAGCCGGCAACGGGCCGCCACTGTTGATGATCCACGGCCTGGCCGGCCAGATGGCGCACTTCAGCTACGCGCTGCTTGACCGGCTGGCTGCGGACTACCGCGTCATCATGGTCGACCGCCCCGGCTCCGGCTACTCCACGCGCGACGCCGCAGCGAGTGCAAGCGCAAGCGCGCAGGCCAACGCGATCTCCGCGCTGATCGACACGCTCGAGCTTGACCGGCCGCTGGTGGTCGGCCATTCGTTCGGCGGCACCGTGGCGCTGACGCTGGCGCTCGACCACCCGGACCAGGTTGGTGCGCTGGCGCTGATCGCCCCGCTGACCCACGCGCCTGACGACGTGCCGCCCGCGTTCAAGGGGCTCACCATCCGCTCGGCGCTGGCGCGCAAGTTCGTCGCCTGGACGCTCGCCACGCCCATGTCGATCGCAAAGAGCGCGCGCCTGCTGGCCGACGTGTTCGGCCCAGAGGCGGTGCCGGCCGACTTCGCCACCCGCGGCGGCGGCCTGCTCAGCCTGCGCCCGGGCGCCTTCCTGTCCTCGTCGGCCGACCTGCTGGCGCTCGAGCACACGCTGCCGGCGCTGGGAGCGCGCTACAGCCAGCTGCGCTTGCCGGTGCGCGTGCTGTACGGCCTGAACGACAAGATCCTCGACTGGCGCGACAACGGCCAGGCGCTGGTCGACAAGGTGCCGGGGGCCACCCTCAGCCTGCTCGATGCCGGCCACATGCTGCCGATCACCCAGCCCGAGGCGACCGCCCAGTTCATTCGCGAGGCCGCGGTCGCGCAATACGGCGCCGCGGCCCGGCAGGCGCTGCGCTAAGCCGGCCAGCTCGCTCAGCCCTTGCGGCCGTGCCTTTCGGAGATGCGCGCCGAGCTGCGCGGCACCGCCCGCTCGTTCTCGCGGTCGCGCTCGCCCTGCGCCGAGCCCGGCGGCCCAACCGGAGCCGACTGGCGGTTGCTCTGGCTGGCGCCGCCGATGCCACCCATGCCAATCTGCAATTCGCCCGCGTGCTCTGGCCGGAATCCCTGCGTGCCGGCGTCGCCCGCCAGCAGGTCATCCGTGCGCGTGTCCGACTGCAGCGATCCGCCCTGCCCGCCTGCGGCGCCACCCAAGTCTCCCGTGCCGCCAGGGCCGACGCTGCCGGCGCTGCTGGTGCCATCGTGCGTGATCTGGTCGAAAGGCCGTCCCGGCTTGTCCTTGCGTTCGTTTCCAGTTGCCATGATCTCCTCCTTGTCTCGGTTGCATTGTGGGATATGCGTCCGGCGGGCCGCCCCACAAGGGCCGGGCAGCCCGCTGATCTGCTAAAATAGCGGGCATTTTTCGTGGCACAGCCGGAGTCTCTGAGTTCAATGCGCGTCAAGTTCTTGCGCCGCGCCGCATGCGGCATCGTCCCGCTGCTGCTGGCCTGCTCGATCGCGACTGCCGCCCCCGACAGCGTACTGCGCCCATGGCCGGCGAAGCTGGCGGCGGCGCCGCTGGCCCTGACCGACCTGAACGGAAAGCAATGGAACCTGGCCGACTTGCGCGGCAAGGTGGTGGTGCTGAACTTCTGGGCCGGCTGGTGCGGGCCGTGCATTGAAGAAGTACCCGTGCTGAACACGATTGCGGCCACATCCGGCGACCGGCTGGTCGTGCTCGGCGTCAACTACAAAGAGCCCAGCTGGACAGTCGAACGCTTTTCGCGCGAACACCAGTTCGGCTACCCGGCGCTACTGGACAAGACCGGCGAGCATTTCAAGCGCTGGACCGGCGGCGTGATGCCGACCACCGTGCTGATCGGCCGCGACGGCAAGCCGCGCTGGCGCGTGATCGGTGCGATCGCCCCGAACGACAAGCGGGTGCGCGAGGCGCTTGACCAGATGCTCGCGCAATAAAAACAACCAAAAACAGGGAAAGGTTAAACCATGCAAGACTCAAGCAATATGACCCGCCGCGCAGTGCTCAAGGCCGCCTCCGGCGCGATGCTGTTCGGCGCGCTGCCGACCACACTGCTGGCCAAGGAAGCCGCGCGCCGCTTCGAGCCGCGCCCGGGCGACTGGCGTACTTTCGAAGTCGTCACCCGCGTCGAGCTCACGCACGGCACCGCGCCCTCCACCGTGTGGGTGCCGCTGCCGTCGATCGACACCGACTGGCAGCGTTCGCTGTCGAACAACTGGTCCGGCAACGCCACCGCAATGCGCTTGGCGGCCGACCCGCGCTTTGGCGCGCGCTACCTCGTCGCCGAATTCGACGGCAGCAGCAAGCCGGTGCTCGAAGTGGCCAGCCGCGTGCAGACGCGCGACCGCGCGCAAGACTGGAAGGCCGCGCCCGGCGCGACCGAATCGGCCGCCGACCTGCGCATGTGGCTGCAGCCGACCGACCTGATGCCCACCGACGGCATCGTGCGCAAGACGGCGCGCCAGATCGTGGCGGGCGCCCGCGGCGATGACGAAAAGGTCCAGCGCATCTACGACTGGATCGTGCTGAACACCTTCCGCGAGCCCAAGGTGCGCGGCTGCGGCACCGGCGACATCAAGACGATGCTCGAAACCGGCAACTTCGGCGGCAAGTGCGGTGACATCAACGGTCTGTTCGTCGGCCTGTGCCGCGCCGCCGGCGTGCCCGCGCGCGACGTGTACGGCTTGCGCGTGGCGCCGTCCGCGTTCGGCTACAAGCAACTGGGCGGCAACAGCGCCGCGCTGCAGGGCGCGCAGCACTGCCGCGCCGAGGTGTACCTGAAGAAGCACGGCTGGGTTGCAATGGACCCGGCGGACGTGGGCAAGGTGATGCGCCTGGAAACCGACACCTGGATCAAGGACCCGGACAACGCGCTGGTCGCGCCGGTCAAGGCCGGCCTGTTCGGCGGCTGGGAAGGCAACTGGATGGGCTACAACTTCGCGCACGACGTGAAGCTGCAAGGCGCGCATGGCGCCAAGCTCGGCTTCCTGATGTACCCGCAGGCCCAGACCGGTGGCGAAGCCTACGACCCGCTCGACCCGGACTCGTTCAAGTACACCATCACCGCCCGCGAAATCAAGGCGTAAATCAGCATGAACCTGCAAGCGGCACCGGCCAAAGCGGCACCCTCGCGCGAGCATCTCGGCCTGCGGCTGATGGGACTCGCGGTGGTCTCGACCCTGCTCGCCTCCACCTGCTGCGTGCTGCCGCTGGTGCTGGTGCTGCTGGGCGTGACGGGCGCGTGGATGGCCAACCTGGTCGCGCTCAAGCCGGTCACGCCGCTGTTCATCGCGCTGGCGCTTGGCGCGATGGGCTGGGCCGGCTACCTGGTGCTGCGTCCCGCCGGCGAATGCGGCACCGACGCCTGCGCCACCACGCGGCCGGCCACGCGCCGCATCTTCATCGCCTGCGCCGTGTTTGTCGCGCTGCTGCTGGGCTTTCCGCTGATCGCACCACTTTTCTACTGACCCGAACCATGAAGGCCAAACTGCTTATCGCTGCCCTCCTGCTCATGCCCGGCCTCGCGCTGGCCAAGCAGCAGACCGTTTCGCTGAATATCCCCACCATGGACTGCGCCACCTGCCCGATCACGATCAAGGCATCGCTGAACAAGGTGCCTGGCGTGTCCAAGGTGAAGGTGAGCTACGAGCGGCGCGAAGCCGTGATCGTGTACGACGACAGCAAGGCGACCGTGGACGACCTGAAGAAGGCGACCGAGGACGCGGGCTACCCGTCGATGCTCAAAGCTCCGGCAAGATAACCACGAACGGTCCCCGTAGGGTGGGCAGGTTCCCTGCCCACGCGTCCAACAAGGGCAGGCATCACGACGGCGCGCGCCCCGGCTGAACGCGTGGGCGGAAACCCGCCCACCCTACGCTCACTTCGTGACCGCGATCGTGGTGCGGTGCCCCTTCTTGAACGTGTACAGGGTCAGCGTCCCGTCGCGGATGTCGCCGCGCGCATCGAAGGCGATGGTGCCGGTAATGCCCTTGTGTTCGATCTTCGCCAGCACCGGCAGATACTTGGCCGGCTCGGCCGAACCGGCCTTCACCATCGCATCCACAATCGTCATGATCGAGTCGTACACGTAGGGCGCGTAGATCTGCACGTCGATGCCGAAGCGCTTCTTGTAGCCGGCATTGAACTTCTCGAGCGCGGTCTTGGCCGAATCCTCGATGCCACCCGCCTCGGCGCACACGACCTGGCCGTCCGACATCGCACCTTGCGCCAGCGTGCCGATTTCGTCCGAACAGATGCCGTCGCCGCCCATCAGGCGCAAATTGCCCATGCCGAGCGCCTTCATCTGGTGCAGCATCGGCCCGGCCACCGCGCTCATCCCGCCAAAAAAGATCATGTCCGGGCGCGAAGCGCGAATCTTGGTGAGAATCGCGCCGAACTCGGTGGCCTTGTCGTTGGTGAACTCCTTGGTCACGACAAGGCCACCCGCTTCCTGCAACCCCTTGACGAATTCGGTAGCGATGCCCTGGCCGTACGCGGTGCGGTCATCGATCAGCGCCACGCGCTTGACGCCCATGTTCTTCACCGCGTAGCGCCCCAGCGTGCGGCCGAGCTGCTTGTCGTTTACCACGACGCGAAACGCGGTATTGAAGCCTTGTTCGGTGTACTTCGGGCTGGTGGTGGCGGCCGAGATTTCCGGAATGCCGGCATCGTGGTAAATCTTCGACGCCGGGATCGTGGTGCCCGAGGTCTCGTGGCCGATGACCGCGTTGACCCTGGCATCGACCAGCTTTTGCGCGACCACGGTGGCGTTGCGCGGCTCGCCCGCATCGTCCTCTGCCATCAGCACGAACTTGACCTTCTTGCCGCCGATGGTCACGCCCTTCGCGTTCAGTTCGTCGATGGCGATGCGCGCGCCGTTCTCGTTGTCCTTGCCGAAGTACGACAGCGGCCCCGACACGGCGGCGACGTGGCCGATCTTGACCACTTGCTGCTGGGCCTGCGCGCCCCCCGCGGCGAGGGTGAGTGCGACGGCGGATACAAAAACTTTACGACGAATGACCATGGTTGCTCCAGACGGCTGATGAATCGAACCGTCGAGTATAGGCGATGCGCAGGGGCGCCAGAAGTATCGATTGGCAATATCGAAAGACGCGCCTGCTATAAAGCAACAGCCGTATTTACCGGATCACGCCCACGCTCGCACGCTGCCCGTTCCTGAATGTGTACAGCGTCAGCGTGCCGTTGCGGATGTCGCCGTGCTGGTCGAACGCGATCGCGCCGGTGATGCCCTGGTGTTCGATTTTCGCCAGCACCCGCAGGTAGCGCGCGGGCTGCGCCGAGCCCGCCTTCTCCATGGCGGCGGCAAGCGTCATCACCGAGTCGTACACGTAGGGCGAATAGATCAGGCTGTCGATGCCGTAGCGCTTGCGGTACGCCGCGCGAAAGCGCTGCAAGCCGGCCTGCTGCGCGTCCTCCACGCCGCCCGAGCCGGCGCACATCACCTGCCCCTCTCCCATCGCGCCTTGCGCCAGGCTGGTCATCTCGTCCGTGCAGATGCCGTCGCCGCCCATGAAGCGTACGCTGCCCATGCCGAGCAACTTCATCTGCCGCAGCATCGGCGCCGCCACCGGGGTCATGCCGCCAAAGAACACCATGTCGGGCCGCGCGGCGCGGATCTTCGTGAGGATGGCGCTGAACTCGGTGGCTTTGTCGTTGGTGAACTCCCGGGCCACGACCGTACCGCCGGCTTCCTGGAAGCCCTTGAGGAATTCGGTCGCCACGCCCTGGCCGTACGCGGTGCGGTCATCGATCAGCGCCAGGCGCTTCACGCCCATGTTCTTGCCCGCATAACGTCCCAGTGCGCGCCCCAGCTGCTTGTCGTTGTTCACGGTGCGAAAGGTGGTGCTGAAGCCCTGCTCGGTGTACTTCGGGCTCGTGGCCGAGGTCGAGATTTGCGGTATGCCGGCATCGAAATAGATCCGGGAAGCCGGGATGCTGGTGCCCGAGGTCTCGTGCCCGATCACCGCGTTCACCTTTGCATCCACCAGCTTTTGCGCCACCGTGGTTGCGATGCGCGGCTCGCTGGCGTCGTCCTCCACCAGCAGCTCGAAGCGCGCCTTGCGAGCGCCGATCGTCACGCCGCGCGCGTTGAGCTCGTCGATGGCCATGCGCGCGCCGTTTTCGTCGTCCTTGCCGAAATGCGACAACGGGCCGGTCAGCGCGTCGGCCAGGCCGATGCGGACCAGCAGCGGCTCGGCGGCATGCGCGGCCACCTGCGCAGCCAGCAAAACGGCGGACACGATGAGTTTGCGGCAGGCAGGCATCTTGATCCCAATGCAGAGTCGATTGAGCTGTCGAGTATAGGCAATTGCCAACCGGCCAACAAGAACGGTCGCTTGACGCGTGCGTCACGACAGTGCAACCTGCAGGCAAAATTGGAGAATCAATAACATCCCGGAGTAAACATGCGTGTCGCCACCTTCAACGTCAACGGCATCGGCAGCCGCCTGCCCGCCCTGCTGCAATGGCTGGACGAAACCCAGCCCGACGTGGCCTGCCTGCAGGAGCTCAAGGCGCCGCAGGAGAAGTTCCCGCTGGACGCGATCCGCGAGGCCGGCTACGGCGCGATCTGGCATGGCCAGAAGAGCTGGAACGGCGTGGCGATCCTGGCGCGCGGCTGCCAGCCGCAGGAGGCGGGACGCGGCCTGCCGGGCGACCCGTCCGACGAACAGAGCCGCTACATCGAGGCGATCGTGAACGGCATCCGCATCGCCTGCCTCTACCTGCCCAACGGGAACCCGGCGCCCGGTCCCAAGTTCGACTACAAGCTGGCCTGGTTCGAACGCCTGATCGCGCGCGGCGCCGAGCTGATCGCCAGCGGCGAGAAGGTGATCCTGGCCGGCGACTTCAACGTGATGCCCACCGAACTGGACGTGTACAAGCCCGAGCGCTGGGTAAACGACGCCCTGTTCCGGCCCGAGACGCGCGCCGCCTTCCGTCGCCTGGTGGACCAGGGCTGGACCGACGCCCTGCGCACCATGCACCCGGACGAAACGATCTACACTTTCTGGGACTACTTCCGCAACGCCTTCGGGCGCGACGCGGGCCTGCGCATCGACCACCTGCTGCTCAGCCCCGCACTGGCCCCCGCGCTGCGCGCTGCCGAGGTGGACCGCCATGTGCGTGCGCGCGAAAAGCCGAGCGACCATGCGCCCACGTGGGTCGAGCTCGACGCCTGACTTTCCGGGCCGGGATGCCGGAACGATTACAATGGCAACCTGCCCGCCAACCATTTGACCGGAACCACCATGAGCGCGATAAAACTCGGCAAGGGAGACGCCCTGATCGTCGTCGACATGCAGTATGACTTCCTGCCCGGCGGCAGCCTGGGCGTGCCGGCAGGGCACGAGGTGATTGCCCCGATCAACCACCTGCTCGCACTGTACAGCGACTGCAAGCTGCCGATCTTTGCCTCGCGCGACTGGCACCCCGCCGACCACTGCTCGTTCCGCGAGCAGGGCGGGCCGTGGCCCCCGCATTGCGTGGCCGGCACCCACGGCGCCGAATTCTCCGCCGAATTGGCCTTCCCCGACGACACCATCGTCATTTCCAAGGCCGACACCGCACAAGCCGACGCCTATTCGGCCTTCAACGGCACGACGCTGGCCAGCCAGCTGCGCGCGCGCGGCGTGACGCGCGTGGCCGTGTGCGGCCTGGCCACCGACTACTGCGTGCTCAACACCGTCACCGACGCGCTGGAAGAAGGCTTCGAGACCCTGATCGTGCCCGAAGCGATGCGCGCCGTGGACGTGCACCCGGGCGACGGCTCACGCGCCATCGACCGCATGGTGGCGCGCGGCGCGGTCGCGGTGCGGCTGGGCGAACATGGCATGACCGCGCTGTCGGTCTCGTAACTCATCACCGGACCTGAAGATGCCCGACCAAGCAGTACCCAACACCGACTACACCCTTTCCCCCGCCGACGCCGCCCTGATCCGCGGCCAGGCCCACCCGTCCGAGCAAGCCGGCATGCTGACCGCGCCGGTGCAGGAACTGATTCACGCGCGCGACTGGCTGCGCATGCTGGCGCCCCGCTCCGTCGGCGGCGCCGAGCTGCCCCTGCCGCAGGCCGTGCGGCTCGAAGAAGCCATTGCCGCCGCCGACGGCAGCACCGGCTGGACCGTCACGCTGTGCGCCGGCGCCGGCTGGTTCGCCGGCTTCCTGCCGCCGGCCTACGCCAGCGAGGTGATGGCCACGCGCGGCCTGTGCCTGGGCGGTAGCGGCGCGCCCTCGGGCCACGCCGACATCGAGGGCGAGGGCTATCGCCTGACCGGCCGCTGGGACTTCGCCACCGGCGCGCCCATGACCACGCACTTCACGATGAACGCGATCCTGCGCCGCGACGGCCAGCCGTTGCTGGACGAGGCGGGTACGCCGCGCATGCGGGCCTTCATCGTGCCCGCATCCGACGTGACGGTGCACGAAAACTGGCACACCATCGGTCAGAAGGCCACGGCATCGCACACCTTCAGCCTGGACGGCGTGTTCGCCGGCGCGCATCAGGCATTCGACCTGACGCCCGAGAGCGCGGTGGCCGACGGCCCGCTGTACCGCTTCCCGTTCCTGTCGCTCGCCTTCGTCACGCTGGGCGCCAACATGGCCGGCATGGCCGCCAACTTCATCGGCCTTGCGCGCGAGGTCATCGGCCAGCGGCGCCACCACGTGACCCGGCAGCCGCTGGCCGAACTGCCGCAGGTGGCCAGCGCACTGGCGGACGGCCCGGCCGAACTGGCACGGCTGCGCGTGCGCTTCTACGCACTGCTGGACCGGATGTGGGACCAGGTGTGCCGCCGCGAGCAGGTGCCAGGCGAGGATATCCGCGCGCTGCACGAGGTGGCGCTGCAGATGGTGCAGGCCGCACGCCGCGCCGTGGACGAGCTGTACCCGCTGTGCGGCCTGTCCGCCTGCGACAGCCGCAGCGAGATCGGCCGCGTATGGCGCGACCTGCACACCGCCACCCAGCACGCCCTGCTGCTGCCGTTTGCCGCCTGAAGCCACCAGATGCTCTCGATCGAACAAGTCCTTGGCTTTCTCACCGCCGCGGTCCTGATCACCCTGTCGCCGGGACCGGACAACATGATGGTGCTTGGCATCGGCATGGCCAAGGGCCGCGCGCGCGGCATGGCCTTTGGCCTGGGCTGCGCGCTCGGCTGCCTGAGCCACACCGTGCTGGCCACGCTCGGCGTGAGTGCGCTGATCGCCGCTTCGCCCGCCGCATTCACGCTGCTCAAGGTGGCCGGCGGCCTGTACCTGGTCTGGCTCGGCCTGCAGGCGCTGCGCAGCCGTGGCGGCGCCAGGGCGGCCACCGTCACCGCCAGCGAGCCGCTGTCCACGCTGTTCGCCAAGGGGCTGCTGGCCAACGCGATCAACCCCAAGGTGGTGCTGTTCTTCCTGTCCTTCCTGCCGCAGTTCGTGGTTGCCGCGCACGGCCATGCCAACCTGCAGACGGCGGCGCTGGGCCTCATCTTCACGGTGCAGGCGGCCCTGCTGTTCGGACTGCTCGGGTTCTTTTCGGGATCGGTTGGCGCATGGCTGGCCAGGCGGCCCAGCGCCGGCATGTGGCTCGACCGCCTGGCCGGCGGCATCTTCGTTGCGCTCGGCCTAAAGCTGCTGGTCGCCCGCTAACACCTGGCTCACCGCCAGCGTCATTGGCGCCGGGTGCTCGCACAACGCGTCCTCGGCATCGCACGCCGCGGCGGCGCACACGGCCACGTTGCGGCCCGCGGCCTTGGCCAGGTACAGCGCGCGGTCGGCGCGGCACAGCAGCGCGGTGATGCTTTCGCCCGGCTCCAGCCGCGCCACGCCGATGCTCACCGTGTATGCCACCACCACGGCGGGCTGCAGCAGCAGCGGCGAATGGGCCAGCGCGTCGCGCAGGCGCTCGGCCACGGCGCTCGCCGTTTCGATCGATGCGTCCGGCAGCAGCACGGCGAACTCCTCACCGCCCAGGCGCGCGCAGCAGTCGGCCTCGCGGATGACGCTCGCGGTGCGCCGTACGATATCCTCCAGCACCCGGTCGCCGACCGCATGGCCGAAGGTGTCGTTGATGCGCTTGAAGTGGTCCACGTCGAACAGCAGCACCGACAGCTCGGCGCCGCTTCGCGTCGCGCGCGCGCGCTCGTGCTCGGCCAGGTTGAAGAACGCGCGCCGCGACCAGGCGCCAGTCAGGTAATCGTGGTCCGCCGCATACCTGGCCCTGGCCACGATGTCGGCATTTGCCATCATCACCGCGCCCAGCGTCAGGAGCGGCATGGCGAGCGTACCGAGCGAAAAGAAGATCAGGGTCCAGGTCGCCGCGTCGAACAGCGGCGCCACGCCCGCATGCTGGGCCAGCGACACGGCCGCCCGCACCGCATGGCCGCTCGCCAGTCCGAACGCCGCCACACTGGTGAACACGTAGGGATAGCGCGCCGGCGCCTTGCCCAGCGCGCGCCTGACCGCCAGCCCGATGGCGAGCGTGGACCCGCCGTGGAACAGCGAGGCCACCACCACGCGCAGCGGGAATGACTCGATCACATAGTGCAAAATGGTGAGCGCGCCCAGCGCAAGCACGGCGCAGGCAGCCAGGGCGCGCGCGCCGGTGGGCACTCCCAGGTGGCTGCGAAAGCCCACCAGCATCGTCGCAATGGCCCACAGGTACAGCCCGTTGGCCAGCTCGATCGAAATCAGGTCGGGCAGCACGCCACGCCCGGCGAACAGCGGCAGCGCCAGCACCGCCAGCCAGTTGGCGCGCGCCCAGCAGCGGATGCCCTTCACCTCGCTGCGCGACAGCGACGACAGGACCAGCAGCATGACGGCCGACATGGCGGCCGTGACAAGAAGGAGGCTCAGTGTGCTCAAGGGAAAACCGGGAGTGCGGTACAGCCGGCTATCTTACACAATAGTTTCTCCGAAACACGAAAAAGTATTAATAGCTCAACTTTATTGCGCAACGCCCCCTGGCCTCAGAAGTACTTCGACAAGTAGTAGGCACCCGAATCGGGCAACACCGCCGCCACCCGCGCCCCATGAAAGCGCGGCAGGACCTCGGCGATGCCGGCCACCACGCAACCGCTCGAGCCACCGGCCAGGATGCCCTCCTCGGTTGCCAGCGCCCGGCACCAGGCGAGCGCCTGGCCGTCCGGCACCTGCACCACGTCGTCCACGACCGCCGGATCGAAACTGCGCGAGGGCGCGCGCTTGCCCACGCCCTCGATCACGGTGTCGAACTCGCCCGCGGCCGGGCGGTCGGTCACCAGCTTGCGATACGACGAGTTGAGCGGCTCCACGCCAATCACGCGCACGTTCGGATTGCGCTCCTTGAGGTAGCGGCCGATGCCGGAAATGGTGCCGCCCGAGCCGATGCCGCACACGAACACGTCGAGCTCGCCACCGAGCTGCCGCCACAGCTCCGGCGCGGTGTCGTGATAGTGCGCCAGCCGATTGAGCTCGGACGCGTACTGGTCCAGGTGAAAGGCGCCGCGCGCGGCCGCGATGCGGCGCGCCACGGCGTGATAATCCCCCTCGCCGCTCTCCTGCGCGCACAGATGAACGCGCGCGCCGTAGGCCCCAATGCGCCGGACCTTTTCGACGCTGGTGCACTCCGGCACCGCAACCTCGCACTCCAGCCCAAGCACGGCACTGGCCATCGCCAGCGCCGCGCCCGTGTTGCCGGACGAGCTCTCGACCAGCCGCGTCGTGCCCTCCGGCATGTGCCGCAACATGTAGCGCACCATCCGATCCTTGATGCTGCCGCCTGGGTTCATGTATTCGAGCTTGGCGACCACGTCGGCAGCCGGAAACAGCCTTTCCAGCCGTACCACCGGCGTATTGCCGATTGCATCCATGACCGATTCCCTGATCTCGTTTTCCATGCGCTCTTCCTCGCAAAGTTTCCACAAGGAAATAACGCTAACACGGCAAGTTTTATCGTGGCGCACGATCCGCGCGCTCCTGCCTTGTCAATATTGCTCTGCTACACTAGCAGCCCCATCCTGTCCGACGAGGCCCCCATGATCCGCACGCTGTACCGCTGCCTGCTGCTCCTTGCCCTGCCCCTGTTTGCGCTCGCCGCCGAACCGCCGCCGCGCGACGTCATCGGCGACCTCGGGCGCATCGTGAGCCCTTCGGGCATACAAGAGAACTTCAAGCTGCGCATCGGCGGCATCGACCAATGGCTGTACGTGCGCGGCCAGGACAAGGCCAACCCGGTGATCCTGTTCGTCCACGGCGGCCCGGCCTCGCCGGCGGCGCCGGTGATGTGGACCTACCAGCGTCCGCTGGAAGAGTACTTCACCGTCGTCAACTACGACCAGCGCGGCGCCGGCAAGACTTACCTTGAAAGCGACCCGGCCGCGGTCAAGCCGACCCTGAAAATCGATCGCTACGTGCAGGACGCCGTCGAGATCGCCCAGCAGGTAGCCCAGCGCTACGGCAAGCGCAAGGTGATCCTGGTCGGCCACAGCTGGGGCACCATTGTGGCGATGAAGGCGGCGCTCGCGCGCCCCGACCTGTTCTACGCCTATGTGGGCATCGGCCAGATCATCAACGCGCACGACAACGAGCGGATCAGCTTCGACTACGGGCTGCAGCAGGCGCGCGCCGCGCACAACCAGGCGGCGCTGGACGAACTGGCCACCATCGCGCCCTACCCCGGCAATCAGCCGATCACACGCGAACGCATCATCATCGCGCGCAAGTGGGCGCAGTATTACGGCGGCCTGTCGGCCTTCCGCAGCGAATCGGGCTACTACTTCAACGCGGCAGCGCTCTCGCCGGAATACGACAAGGCCGCCGTGGACGCGATCGACAAGGGCAGCCTGCTCACGCTGGGCAGCGTCATCGACGAAATGCTCGAGGTGGATTTCAAGGGCGTGACCCGGTTCCCGATCCCGGTGCTGATGTTCATGGGGCGCCACGACTATTCGACCCCGTCCCAACCGACCGCTGCCTGGCTCGACAAGGTGAAGGCGCCGTACAAGAAAGGCGTGTGGTTCGAGCGCTCGTCGCACCTGGTGCAGTTCGAGGAACCGGGCAAGCTGCTGGTCAGCCTGCTCGAATACGTGCGACCGCTGGCGCGCGACTGACGCCGCCCGCACCCACTGAGCTGGCGCGGGCAGATTCTGCCCACGCGTCCAAACGGTGCGATCGTCGCCAGCGCCTCGCGAGCTGGCCTCGATCAGTAATCCGTCGTGATCGTGAGATGGTAAGGAATCGTGCCGCACGCATGCCGGTTCTGCCACAGCACATTGACCATCGCATGTTCGGACACGCCCACATGCCGCGCCAGCATCTGGCACCCGAGCACGGTGGCGGCGCGGATCGCGCGCTCTTCGTCGCTTTCGCGCATGATCAGGGTGTGGCTGTCGATCTTGGCCGCCAGCGCGGGCGCGAACTTGAGCACCTTAATCGAGCGCATCACACGCGGCATCTGGTAGCTGGCTGCCACCGTGATGTCGCAATCGATGTCGCTACCCTGCTCGCGCAGGAAGCCGGCGTACCACATCACCGCCAGCTGTGCCCGCACCAGATACGGATCCTGGCCGTACGCCATCGGGAAGCGCCGGGCCAGCCGCTCGGCATCATCGCTGGTCAGGCTGCCACTGCCAGCTGCCTGCACCAGCTCGGCCGCAGCCTCCTCCAGGCGATCGCCCGCCAACACCTCGCGCAGGAACTGGGCCCGGCGCCGTGCCAGCGAGATCTCGCCCAGCACGTCGAGCACCGCCTGCTCCTGCCCCGATCCCAGCAGCTCGCGCAGCCGCGCCGGCGTCGGCTCCTCGCCCCATGCGTAGTCCAGCGCCGCCTTCAGGCCGTGCGCACCGCCTTCATCGCCCCAGTGGTAGCGCGTGATGCCGTCGGTGGTCGGCGTCCAGAACATGAAGTTCAGGCTGTTCAATGCAATGCTGTAGGCAGCCGCGCCTTCCGGCGTCTGGCCGGCCGGCTTGCCGAACAGGCCAACGGCCATGTGGCTGAAGCGGTCGGCCCGCGCGGGCATGCGGGCAATGGCGTCGGCATCGACGGCCACCAGCTCGGGCTGGTAGTCGGCGTTGGCACGGGCGAGGATGCGTTCCTTGGCGGTGGGCTGGCCGGTCATGATGCTCCGTTGAGAAATTCCATGCGGCAATAATAATCCCCTTTTGTCACAAGGGAAATAGACCAGGAGAAGAATTTGTAGGACCGGTCCCACAAAGCCCACGTCCATTTTCCGATTGGCCCCGGCGCCCACGGGACTACTATCAAGGTTTGTCCGTTTCACCACAGGAGGTCACCATGGCTGAGAACAAAGGCAGGGGCGTCAAGGGCGCCAACTATGACGAGCTGAGCGGGATTGGCACCAGCGAGGCGGGCGTCACCGGGACCACGGGCAACCTGAACACGGGCGGTCGTGATGGCGGCGTAGGCATGCCGAGCCGTAACGACGCGGGCAACCTGCAGAACGCGGACCTGGGTGAACACGGCGACACGCCGGCGCTGGGCAGCCGGGTACGCGGACCGCACGGCCGCCAGGGCGGCCAGCAGGGACAGCAAAACGCGCAGGGTCGCCAGGGCGGGCAGCAAAGCCAGCAGAGCGGCCAGGGCGGATCGCTGTCCGGCCAGAGCGAGGCCGAGCAGCAGCGCGAGGACAACCAGACCGCGGCCAACCCCAACATCCAGGGCGGGACGCGCTCGCGTTGATCCGGTATGCCCGGGCAAACTGGAGGTTCGCAGCCGGGTCGGGTACGATGCGGTTGTCCGCACCTCTTTTGCCCGGGATGACCACGCCGACACAGACCACCCCGCTTCCACCGCTGAACGCCCTGCTGCTGGCGCGTGCGCTGTTCAAGCGCGCCGGTTCGCAACGGGCGGCTGGCGCACTGCGCACGCGCTACGACGCGGGGCACCTGGACACCGCCCGCCTGCAGCGCTACAACGCCGCCCTCGGCTTTGCCGCGAACGCCTTGCCGGTGACGTTCTACTACCTGGTCGCCCAGCGCGCACACATGGCGACCATGCTCGACCCGCGCTTTCCTTTCCGCATTGCGGGCATGATCCACGCCGGTAACGATATCACCGAGCAATGCCGGGTCGATGCCGGCAGGCCGCTCGTCATCACCACCAGCGTCGCAATCCAGCCGCCCAAGCCCAGCGGCGCCATTCACGTCGTGCTCGACACAGCCGGCGAACAAGAAGGCAAGACGATGTTCACCTGCCGCAGCGACTACGTGGCCGTGCGCGGCGCGCGCGTCACGCGCAATGGCACCCGGCACGAGGAACCCGTCCACGGCACGCAGATTGCCAGCTGGACCGTCGACGCATCCGCCGGCCGCGCCTATGCGGCCATTTCCGGCGACTGGAACCCGATCCACCTGTGGCCCTGGTCAGCCCGCCTGATGGGGTTGCGCTCACCGATCATCCACGGCATGCACACGGTCGCCCGGGCCTGTGCCGCGCTGGAGCAAGACCGTGGCGCAAGGCTCACCGCCATCTCTGCCCGCTTCCGCGCGCCGGTGCCGCTGCAGAGCGAGGTGCGTCTGTTCGCCAATCCCGCGGGCAGCGCCTACACCGCGCTCTGCGCTGGCCGCGTCGCCGTCGAAGGCGCGTTCACGGTGCAACCGCCATGAGCGCGCCCGGCCGCCAACGTCGCCGTCCGATTCGTTACGGCGTCGAGCGCTTGATCGACAAGTTGCTGATGGACGGCAAGGTAGCCGCGTGGAGCTACCGCCGCGGCTGGCACGGGAACCTCGGCATCACCCGGCACACACTGGCGCTGGACCCGGCACAACGCCTGCCTGCGCCGCTGGTCATCGCGTTCGCATCGGACCTGCACGCCGGCCCGACCACGCACCCGGCCCTGTTCGACGCACTCGCGCGCCAGCTCGAAGCAGCGCGTCCGGACGTGGTGCTGCTGGGTGGCGACTATGTCTCGCTCGGCGCGCGCCACATCGGCCAGCTGGGCGGCCTGTTCGCCCGCGCCGCCGAACTGGCGCCCCTTGGCGCGTACGCGGTCATCGGCAACCACGACATCTGGCACGGCCGCGAGCCGATCGAGGCCGCGCTGCAGGACGCCGGCGTGCACCTGCTGGTGAACCGCAACCTTGCGCTGCCGGCCCCATTCGACATGGTCAGCATCTGCGGCGTGGACGATCCCTGGACCGGCGCGCCCTCTCCGCGCGCCGCGTTCGCAGGGGCCAGGCCGGTACGTATCTACCTGATGCATTCCCCCGACGGCCTGTGCAACCTGGCAGAGACCTTCAATGTCGGCTTTGCCGGCCACACCCATGGCGGCCAGATCGCATTCGCGAACGGCACCCCGGTCAGGCGCCCGCGCGGCCCCTTGTCGCGCAACCATTGCTACGGCAAGTACGAGTTCGCCAACGGCCCGCTGATCGTCAGCCGCGGCATCGGCTGCAGCGCGTTGCCACTGCGCATCAACGCCGATCCCGAACTGGTGCTGTGCACACTGCAATGATGCCGCGCGCAACGCACGATTGGCCATTTGTCATCGTGCTGGGCGCGGCTTCGGCTTAGTATGCAGGAAAAGCATTCAGGCGCAGCACGATGACCGACAAGCCGACACCCACCGCAGAAAAGCCGGAGTTGCCGTTCTGGCGGCTCCTCTACCGTTTCATGTTCTTCGACTGGTTGTTCGCGGACGTCAGCGCCGCGCGCAACCGCATCGAGCGACATGCCGCGCGCCAGCACAACCGGCGCATGTGCAAGTTTCTGCCCGTGTACCTGCGGCGCTGGTCGATCCTGACCGCGTTCGATTTCGGCATGGGTTGCCTGTTCGAGCGCGCGCTGCAGGCCAGCATGGTATCGGCGTGGTTCTTCACCTGGTCCTGCGTCACGCTCACCGGGACCATCGTCATCACGGTCGCCTGGGCCTTCCTCGCCAACGACAGGTTGCCTTGACGCTATAATCGTCCCCAGCCGTGCCAAGGTGGCACGCGCATCTGGTTGGAAAGACGATGAAAAAAGCCCTGTACCTGCTCCTGCTCGTATCCGGCGCCGCGTTTGCCGATGACGCCGCGCTGCAGAAATGCCGCCTGCTGGCCGACGCCGCCAGCCGCCTGAGCTGCTATGACGCGATCCCGATTGGCCAGGCAACCCCGGCTGCCGCCGGCGTGGCCGCAGCGCCGGCTGCCGTGCCGGCAAGGACGCCCGAGCAAGCCTTTGGCATGGAAGCGGTGAAGAAGCAGGCCGACGAACAGCCCAAGTCGATCGAGAGCGCCATCGCCGGCACCTTCGACGGCTGGCGCCCCGGTTCCCAGATCAAACTGGCCAACGGGCAGGTCTGGAAAGTGGTCGATGGCAGCGAAGCCGTGCTGGCGCCGCTGCAAAACCCCAAGGTCAAGGTGTCGCGCAACTTCTTCGGCACCATTTTCCTGGAGATCGAAGGCACCAACCAGTCGCCGAAGGTGCGCCGGGTCCAGTAATCATCCGGCTGGGGCAATACGCGACAGGCGCCCTTGCCGGTCCAGGCTGAACCTGTCCAGGTCGTTTGCCAGGAACAGGTTGCCGCGATAGGCCGCGCGCGCCTCGCGCTCGACGTCGGCGATCGTCTGCGGCCCGTTGTGCTGTTGGTAGCGGGGGCTGAAATGGGTCAGGACGAGGTTCGGAATGTTCGCGTCGGCAGCGAAACGCGCTGTTCGGCGCGCCGTGCTGTGCTGCGGTGCCGGCCCCACCTTTTCCAGGATGTCCTCGGTGTAGGTCGCCTCGTGTACCAGCACGTCGGCGCCGCCAGCTTGGTCCGCCAGTAGTTCAGGCGTGTCGTTGTCGCCGCCGACGATGATCTTGCGCGGCTTGCGCGGCGCTTGAAGGTAGTCCTGCGCACGCAGAACTCGCCCGTCGGGCAGCATCACATCGCCCCCGCGCTGCAACTCGCCCCATGCGGGTCCGCGCGGCACGCCATCGGCCCTGAGCCGGCCCGCGTCGAGTTTGCGCTCAAGTTTGGATTCGATAAAGGTATAGGCGTACGAGGGAACGCGGTGCGACAGCGCCGTGACGCGCACCTCGAAGTCCGGCAGCAGGCCGTCCGGGATGCCCTGTTCGACCGGCAGGAAGGCGACTGGGTACGGCAGCGCGAGCTGCGTCGTTTCCATCACGCCCTGGACGAAAGCAGCAATGGCTGCGGGCCCGACCAGCAGCAGTTCGTCCGTGCGGTTGAGCAAGCCAGCGCTCGCCAGCAAACCCGGCAGGCCGTAGCAATGGTCGCCGTGCACATGCGTGATGAAAATGGCACGCAGGCCCATCAACGACAGGCTGGTGTGCAGCAGGCGGTGCTGCGTCCCTTCGCCGCAATCGACCAGGTACCAGCGGGCCGCCAGCGGCGAACGCAGCGCGAGCGCGGAGACGTTGCGGGTCTTGGTGGGCGTGCCGGATGAGGTGCCGAGGAATTCGAGTTCCATCCGGGGATTATCGACGATCCGACGCGTGAAGGCTGAAAACACGGCGCGAACCGGCGCAGCGGGAGGGGTAGGATATTACCGAGGAATCAGCACTGCTGTGCAACCAACAGTGCTGGTTCACTTTTGCGTCCACGTCGATGAGGTGGTACTGCTCACAAAACCGGACGCACAGCGCAATGCATCTTAGCTGGTCGGCACGCCGACAAGTACCACAGCGGAATCTTCGCCGGGTGTCATCAACTGCTCAATGATGAGATCGGATCCGAAGGCAGGGTTCGCGCTACTTGCGTCCGCGATCGTGACATCCGGGCTAACGATGCCCGGTATCGGATCGTTTGGTAGGTCTGGCATTATGTGTTTCACCCTTATATTCGTGAATATTGTTAGAAAAACTGCACCAGGTCGCAGCCTCCGCCTTGCTAAGTGGTCGGCACTCCGACTAGCGTGGCAGCAACGGCCTCAGTGTCAATCGTTTGGCCGCCATCAAGGGGAGCCGACACCAGAGTGGTGTCATAAATGGCTGCTTCCGAGACCGTGGAAACCGGACTCACGATTCCCGGGATCGGTTCATTTGGCACTTCTGGCATTTAAGTTCTCCTTAGTGAAATATAGACAAGATAGAAAATACTTCCCAACTGGCGCACTAACTGGTCGGTACCCCGACAAGTGTTGCATCGGAGCAGTCGACGCTGGCTGCCCCCCCCTCCCAAACCGGCACGAACTGCAAAATTGCATCCTGCACTACTGCTTCCTGGACAGTTGTAGTTGGGCTGATGATGCCAGGCTGAGGGTCGTTTGGTAATTCCGGCATTTCATTTCTCCTTAAAACAATTGGTTAGTGCTGCATAGCGTTACATGCCTGACGCCGAGATAACTACCGCAGTGCTTATCCGCCTGCGAGTGGAACAAGCGAAAGGCCGATTAGCTCAGCCTCAATCGGATCTGCCTGCGTTTCGACGGCTTGCACGGCAAGCGCTGGTGCGCTAACTGTCGCCGCGATCACTGGCGCAGCTGCACTAGTCAAAAGCACTCCATCATTTGGCACTTCTGGCATCTTCTTCTCCCTTTAAGTTACTTTTCTTACCGCCCAATCATTCAAGGGGGCAGGCTGCGGCTAGCCTCAAACGTAGGTACCCACAGCGCCACCTGCACTCACCGATAACTTGGCCCTGTTCACTTAGCCGGCTGCCGCCGGCGCGATCGGCACGCCTATCAGCTCAGCCTCGGTCGGGTCTGTTTGTATTTCGGTGGGTTGTGCGGCAAACACCGACGCGCTATCTGTCACGTCGATCACCGGCGCAGTTTCGCTAGTCAAATGCGTTCCATCGTTCGGAACTTCTGGCATATTCTTCTCCTCTCAGTTTTGGACTGCTTTTCTTGCTGCTCTCAGATTGTTTAAACACTCGCTCGTACAGATCAACGAATGCCATCGTTTGGAATCTCAGGATCATATAGAATTTCCATGATATCCTTAAAGCGAAGCGTCACAAGGATCGTCTCGCCCTTTGAGTTTCGGTCGCTAAAGGTCATCATTTTGCCGTCGACGGAAATTGACGGGCGGCTTAACTCACGCCCTGGGAGCGGTGCGCAAGCCTCATAACCCGCGAACACAATACCCGAGGGTGTCGGTGCCACCAGCTGGTAGTTCAGAATGGCATCGCCGGTGAACACGGGACAGGAGTACGGTGAACAGGTTACTTTCCACTTACCGCCGCCGGCATTACCGCTGCCATCAGGCGTCGGCACAACGACCACAGTAATATTGTGAAATGATGGTGCCGCGACCGTGGAGGTCGAATTCGGATTGTTAGTGTCGGACATTAGCTAATGACTCCCTCATCTTCTGGTGGCTTGAAAAAAAACGGCTGTACGAAGCCTCGTGGTAACCGATCGACGCGAGGCGAGCGTGCCCAGCAACTGCTGCCGAGACATTACCGAGACAAAGGTGTGCCCGGACAAAAGGGTCCAACAGACGGTAGTCCGAGCGCACGGATATCTGTCCAAGTACGTCCAGTGCGGAGGAGCAGCTTCGCTTTGCATCAACAGGATTGCCGAGCCCGGCATATGCTTGACTAAGGAGCACCATTGTTTGCGCTAGATCGCCGGCATAACGGACTTCGCCAGGGTTGTTAGCGAAAAGCGCTTGCAGCCTCTCTAAACTCTTGGAAAGGACTGTACGCGCCTCTTCATCCCGCCCGACCTCTAGTAGTACGATACCAATGTATTGATACGCACTTGCAAGAGCTAGGGCCGACTCACGCGAGTCCGGACTCAGCACAACAAGTTTGCTGGCGTTCTCGACAGCTGTTTGCAATGCAGGAAGCACTAAGCGGCCTGCGTGAGTTAACTGAAGACGCAGACGGTTCAGCTCAACGCCCGCCAGAAGAACCTTCCACACCCGGTGGTTCGGCTCCCGTATCACCACGGCGCTTAACAATTGTTCGGCCTGCGCGAGGTCAGCTTCCCCTTCTTTGGTCTGCCCCATCATCGCCTTGAGCCAGCCTCGGCGCTGCAGGGCGACTGCGGTGTTCTTAGCCCACAACGAATCACTTGGGGAGCTCTCATAAAGCTGGGACACGACCTTGACTTCTTTGTCATACAGCTTCAGAGCATCATCCAGTGCCCCCAAGGACTCACGCGTGCTCGCCAGCCACGAAAGACTGTTGGCCAGTTCCGCGGACAACACTTTATCGCTCGGCCTCCGCAGGAGCGCCCGCTGCTTCAACGCAATTGACGCCGCAAAGTCGCTGGCGGCAGCAACAGCGTCACCGCGCTTGAGACGGAACTGCCCCAAATTGGTGTGCGCATATGACTGCTCGATCCAGCCTTCGACGTTCTCTGGATCGATCTTGTAGAGGCGTTCACTGTACTGCTGATATAGCTTGATTTGCTCCTCTGCCCGCGCCAGGTCCCCCTGGCTCAAATATATTCGCCCGCGCCAGAACGCGTTGGCACCAAGTCCCTTGACGACCTCCCAGTTCTGGGGACTCGCTCCTAATTGATGCAGCAAAATCGCGCGCGCGGAATCAAGCGCCGATAACGCGGCCTTCGAGTCACTTCGCGCAAAGCTCACTTCCGCGATAACTTGAAGTGCCTTCGCTCGGTTGGTCAGCGAGGCGGCGTTGCTGTCGTCATTGATCGCAAGGTATTCGAGCGCTTTCCCGCTCACCGAATCCAACAGATCAAGGCGCCCCAGCGGCCGCAGCTTGTCCGCGAAATCGCCAAGCATGAAGCCCATCAGCCCTTCGGCCTCCGCCCGTCGCTGTTGCGCGACACGCTTTGAGGAATATGCGACGAGTGACGCGGCGCCGGCGATTATTGCGAGCATGACGATCGCCACCATGACCATCAGCCTGACCTGATCGCGCCGCCTGGCTTTCCTCGCTGAAGCGTCGATCAGCTCGCGCTCCAGCGCCGACAGCGACAATTCGCTCATGCTGAGCAGCTCCCGCGCCTCGTCCAGCTGCTTGCCGGGCGGGAGCAGCAGGTCCGAACTGCGCCCCTCGACCGCCCAGCGCGCCGTCCACTGCGCAATGCGCGAGCGCACCTGCAGGCCGCCACGGTGCGAGGCGATCCAGTTGGCCGCGCGCGGCCAGCGCCGCAGCAGCGCCTCATGCGCCACGCCAAAGCCCCCTTCGCCGTCGACCAGCTCGCTCTGGAACAGCCGCGCATCGACCAGCGCATTGACCAGCTCACGCTCGGTGTCGGACCTGAGCGCGGACCATGGCGCGCGCCGGCTGGTCACCGTGTCGCTGTCCGCAGATACCGTCACCACCAGCGACAGCACGCGCGGCAGCGCCGCCACCTGTGCCGCCGTCAGCCCGGCAATCACTTCCTCGGCACGCGCGCCGATCGCGCCCTCCAGCCCGCCGATGCGGTGGTATGCCTCCACCGACAGCTCGCCCTCCGGGCTGCGCAGGCGATACAGTTCCTGCAGCGTGTACTGCAGCAGCGGCAGCGAATCGGGACTTGCGGCGGCGCCGCGCGCCAGCAGCTCGTCGCAGCGTTCCTGCGTTTGCGGATCGACGCCGTAGGTCAGGTTGGCGGCCAGTGCGGGCAGCCGGATCATCTGCGTGATTTCGGCAAGACTTGGGCGCTCGACGTCGAAATGGGCGCCTTGCGCCTTCCCTTCCAGCAGCGCCGGGAATTCGGCAATACGCGGATAGAAGTCGTTGCGGCAGGCGATGATCACCATCACCCGGCCCGCGCGCGCCAGCGTATCGAGCGCCGACACCGCCGCCTCGCGCTGGGCTGCGGTCACCTGGGGATGGGTGAACAAGGCCTCGAAGCGGTCGATGACCAGAACGAGCCGGTCGTCCCGTCCTGCGCCATGGGCGTCCAGCGCCCTGTCGATGCGCGCGGCCACCTCGTCGGGGTCGGCCTGCAACAAGCGCCCGAGCGACACCCCGCTCTCGCCGCCGAACACAGCATCGTCCCCCAACTGCCAGTCCAGCATGGCCGAGGCCAGCCCTGCGAACACCTGCCCATCGTGCAATTCGCCCAGGTCGATGAAGGCCGAAGACAGCGCATGCGGCTCCCCCGCCCGTTGTTCGCGCATGAGCGCCGGCACCAGCCCGGCCAGGATCAGCGACGTCTTGCCCGAGCCGCTCGGCCCCAGCACCACCACCAGCGGCCGCCCCGCGCGCGCCTGCCCGGCCAGCGAGGAGCGCAGCGCATTGACCGCGGTGTCCCGGCCAAAAAAGATGGCCGCATGGTCCGCGTCGAACGGCTGCAGGCCGCGGAACGGGGAACCATCGCGCCAGCTCCCGGGCTGCACCTGGGCCGCAGGATCGCCGAAACTGACCGGCGCGATTGCCCGGTACCCGCGCTTGCGAATGGTTTGTATATAAGAGGGATTGGCCGCGCTGTCCGCCAGCACCCGGCGCAGCTGGGTGATGGTCTTGTGGACCGGATTGTCGCCGTAGACCGTGCTGCCCCAGCATTCGAGCAGGAGCTCTTCGGTGCTGATCACTTCGTTCGCACGAGCGCATAACGCGAACAGCACGTCCATCGCACGCGGCTCGATCTGGAACCGTTCGTCGCCGCGCTGCAGGCTGTTGCCGGCGCGACTGACGTCCCATTCCCCGAAGCGGAACTGCTCTGTCGTCATCTTCTCCGAACGCCTGGAAGCCTGCGCAGCGTGGCGAGAAACCCAAGCAAATCAAGGACTTAAAAACCGGAAGGAAACCGGAAGGTTAATTTATTTCTTTAGGGCTAGAGTTTATCCGGCATCAGACAGCTTGCCAACAAAATAATTTCCAAAATGCACAAAACATTGAATTTTAGTCACGGTTCGCTTGAGCCTGAGAGCGCTGTCGTCGCGCTGGATGCGCGGCGTCCCACGGCCAGGCGACCGCAAGCACTGGACGTCCCGCCGGGAGGCGCCACCGTGTCCCCATTTCCAGTCGAGCGTGCAAACGGCGGCCGGCCCAATCGGCCCGATGCCGGGCAGAGCGCCCTGGCCGAGCGCCTGCGCGAGCGCCTGCGTACCCTTTGCCCGCCGGCGGGCACCCCGTTCGCCGACACCCTGCAAGCCCTGCCCGCCAGCCACGACCAGTTCCCCGCGACACCGCTGAACGTGCGCCGCCTGGCCGTGGCGCCGCTGCGCAGCGTGGGTTCGGACCGCGCCGCGACCGAGTGCGCCCAGGCCCTGCAGGCCGAACTGGAGCACCGCCTGCATGGCGTCTTCGGCGCCCAGGTCGTTCCCTACGGTCCCGCCGCCGCGGGCGCGACCCACGTGATCGAAGCCTGCCTGCGCGTCGATGGCGACCGGCTGCGAACGACCGTGCGGCTGGTGGACCGGCTGTCCCTGTGCATCCCCCTGTCCGAGCAATTCGACGCCGGTCTCCCGTTCGGCATCGCGCAGCAGGAATTTCTGGCGCTCTCGATCTGCCGCGCCATCCAGAACCACTTCTCGCTCAGGTAATCGTGTCCACCAACATGCACTCCGACTTTCCCCTGTCCGGCCGCGCCCTGCCGCAAGGCGTCTTCAATGTCGATGCGAGCGGCCAGGCCACCTACCGCCTGGTGCTGCCAACTCCGGCCAGCCTGACCGGCATGCGGCCCGGGCTCGAACTGGTGTACAGCCACCGCCAGCCGAATGGGGCGCTGGGTGTGGGCTGGAGCATTGGCGGTCTGTCGTCCATCACCCGCACCAAGGCCACGTACGCCGTGGACGGGTTCAACGGTTCGGTCAACTACGACGCGCGCGACCGCCTGGCGCTGGACGGCCAGCGCCTGATCAGCGTGGACGGCGACTACGGCCAGCCCGGCACGCTGTACCACACGCAGATGCACGAGTGGAAGCAGATCCGCGCCGGCGGCACCGTGGAGGACGGGTTCATTACCGTCATGATGGATGGCGAAATCTGGACCTACGGGGCGTCGGCGGACAGCCGCATCAAGGCCCACGGCGGCGCTCAGGTGCGCGTGTGGGCGCTGCATTCGGTGGAAGACCTGCACGGCAACCGGGTCGAGTACCACTACACCACCACGCCGGTGGAGGGTGCGGCGGACTGCGGGCAGTACTACCTGGACCGCATCAGCTACCGTGCATCCGACGAGGCGGCGCCAGGCAGCATCATCACCTTCACCTACGAGGAGCGGCCGGACCCGATCACGGCGTTTGCCGCCGGCTGTGGCGTAGCCACCCTGTATCGCCTCGCCCAGATCAACACCTGGCTCGACGCCTCGACCCTGGTGCACAGCTACGACCTGGACTACGGCTGCAGCGCCGCCACGCGCCAGAGCCGCCTGTGCAGCGTCACCGAGCGCAGCTCGTCCGATGGCGCGCGCCGCTTCGAGCAGCTCATCACCATCGATTGGCAGGACACGCCAGCCCCCGGTTTCGACGCCGCCGCGCTGGTGACGCTCGGCCGCCATGCGCAGACAACCGGGTTCCTGCCGATGGACGTGAGCGGGAACGGCTGCACCGACCTGGTCCAGCTCTGGATCGACGGACGCGGCCGGCTCAACGCCACCACCTGGCTGGCCGATGGCAACGGCGCCTACGACTGCGGCGCGATCTGTCCGCTCGGCGTGTTCCCGAACGAGCACCGGATCCTGGCGGCGGACCTGGACGGCGACGGCCGCGCCGACCTGTTGGTGGCCTACCGCGACCCGCACAACGGCAACCTGGTGCTGGCGTCCTTTGCGTCCAACGGCGCGTCGTTCGATGCGCTGGCCGTGCACGATACGGGCGACGCATGGAGCGAGCACCACCTCGGCTTCTTCGTGATGGACGTGAACGGCGACGGACGCCTCGACCTGGTGGAAGCCTACGGCCACGCCGACCCGCGGCGCGGCCAGCTGCTCTACTTCCGCAGCTACCTCTCCCTGCCTGGCGCAGCCGGCACCGCGGTGTTCAGCCAGGCACTGGTGAGCGCCACTGATGACCCGGCCCAGCCCGCGCGCCAGCTCGCGCTGTGGCCGATGGACGTGAACGGCGACGGCATGGTCGACCTGGTGCGCGCCTGGGCCGACGAGCAAGGCAGGACGCACCTCACCGCCTACCTCTCCGTCTCCAGCGCGGTGGACCGGGTGCACTTCACGGCGCGACGCGACACCGTGCTGGCCACGATCGATCTGGCCAGCCACCTCGCCTTCCTGCCGCTGGACGTCAATGGCGACGGCATGATGGATCTGGTCCAGGCGTGGCAGGAGCAAACGGAGGACGGCCCGCTGCTGCACCTGCGGACCTTTTTCGCCGACGGCGCGGGTGGCTTCGTCGCAGGCCCCGACAGCAGCTTTCACGGCCAGGGCTTCGCGCCGGGCCAGTTCCATCCGATCGGTTTTACCGGCGGCGGCCAGACCCAGTTGCTCAACGCCTGGCGCGCCGGTGACGGTGAACTCATGTTTACCGTGTACGCCGCTTCCGCAACGGGCCTGTTCAGGCGGCACAGCGAAAACGGCGCCGGCATGATGGGCGACGCGGGACTGGTGCTGGTGGGCGACGTCAACGGCGATGGCAAGGGCGACCTGGTGCGCATCGCGCCGGACGGCGATGGCGTGCCGGTCGTGCACACCTACCTGTCGCGCGGCCCGTATCCTGACCTGGTCAGCCGCGTGTCCGACCAGCTCGGCGGCGTGACGGACATCGACTATGCACCGCTGTCCGATCCTGGTGTGTACAGGGTCCAGCAGCCGCACAGCTATCCCGAAAGCGCGGCGCGGCGCTACCCGAACGCGCTGTCGCCGGCGCAGTTCCCGGTCGAGGCGGTGCTGGGACAGGCCGTGTACGTGGTGGCGCAGTACACCCAGCGCAGCGGAACCGAACCGCACAACCGCACCCATACCCAGCAGTTCAGCTTTACCTATTCGGATGCCCGCGTCGACGACCTGCTCGACCGCGGCTGGCTCGGCTTTGCCGAGATGACGATGCTGATTCCTTGATGCTTCAAGCGGACTCGGCCATTCGTGCGACACGCAAACAAGACAGGCACTACCATGATTTCGACGACTGAGCTTGGACCGACTTTGGCTTTTGCGGGAGAGGTGGACGGCATGGATTACGAGCGCGCGAAGGGAACACTGCTTCGTCTCTACCATCGCTGGCGCGGCGTGGTGCCGGCCACGCTGCTGTACCACTCCGACCATTTCGCGGTGCGGCGCCTGCTTGCCGCGCCGCCCGAAGTGCAGCGCGCGGCGGCCGAACACCGGCTGCGCCACGTGCTGGGCAGCGCGGTGGCCCACGTGCCGTGGTACCGCCGCCGCGTGGCGCTGCGGCCGGTCGAGCTGGCGCATGCGCCGGTGGGGGAACTGCTGGAACGCTTCCCCTACATCGGCAAGCAGGACGTGATGGAATGCCAGCGCGACTTCGTGGACGACCGCGTGAACCCGCGCTTCCTTGTGTACGCGCAGAGCCACGGCTCGTCCGGCACGGGCATTGGCGTGTGGCGCGACAAGCGCCAGGGCGATATCGAAAAGGCGTTCTACTTCCACGCCTGGGGGCGGCTCGGCTTCAGTTTCGACAAATCGCGCTACGCCCGCCTGGGCGCCGATTCGGCGCGGCCGCTGGACGACGCGCCCTGCTACCGCTTCGGCAACCGGCTGATGGTCTCGCCCAACCACCTGCAGGCGGCGCACAAGGCGAGCATCGTCGAGGCGCTGAACCGGTTTCGCCCTGAATTCATCCACGCCTACCCAAGCGCGGCCCTGTCGCTCGCCGAACTGCTTGCGCCCGGCGACCTGCAGTTCCGGCTGAAGGGCGTGCTGCTCGCTTCCGAGCCGGCCACGCCGGTACAGCTCGCGCTCATCGGCCGCGTGTTCGATTGCCCGGTCTCGATCAGCTACGGCCTGACCGAACGCACCAACCTCGCGTTCGCGCACCACCAGCGCGGCCACACCAGCGCCTATCAGTTCGAGTCCCTTTACGGCTGGACCGAGACCCGGCACTCCAGCGACGGCCAGCCCGAGATCGTTGGCACCTCTGCATGGAACGAGGTGATGCCCTTGATCCGCTACTGCACCGGCGACTTTGCCGACATCGACGAGCACGGCCAGTGCCCCGAAATCCTGGGGCGCGTGCACGAGTTCGTGCTCGACCGCGACGGCAACCGCCTGCCCGGCCTGACCATTGCGCTGGAGGCGGGCACCTGGGACTTTGTGCGGTCGTGCCAGATCCGCCAGCGCGAGCCGGGCAAGCTGACCATTGCCGTGGTGCCGCGCAACGGCCCGCTGACACCGGAGCAAAAGGCCGAGCTGCTCGCCGCGCCCCTGGAGCACTGGGGCACGCGCTTCGAGATGGACGTGGCCGAGGTGCCGGAGCTGGCGCGTGCGCCGGGCGGCAAGCGCCAGTTCGTGATCAACGACTTCCGGGCCGCCGGCTGAAGCGACATTCATTGCTCGCGCCGCGGTTCTTATCTAGACTGGACAGGTCATCCATGCCCCCAGGCCCGCAATGCGCATCCGGACAATGCTGTTGCTCCCCATCCTGCTCATCGAAAGCGCCAACCTCACCGGCTTTTCGTGGACGCGGATGAAGTGGGTGGACCGGCGCGAGATCGTCGACGCCGCCATCGGGCATGTCTATGGCCGCGTCTATTCCGGGCTCGACGAGTTCCGCGCCGACTACCCGAACTTCAACCCGGAAGTGCGGTACTGGGGCAGCTGGTCGTGGGACGTGGAGAACGGCCTGCTGGAAAAGCTGTTCGGCCTCACCCGCTACCAGGTGCGGCTGCCGGAAGAGATTGTCATGGTCGACGTGGACGGCACTGCGCAGTTCACCCGCGGCGACAGCAGCTGCCAGAGCGACGGGGTCTGTCCGATCACGCCGCCGGCGCATCCGCAGCAGGGCATTGTCGGCACCGTCCAATACGCAGGCCCAAACTACGAACCGGCCGAGGATTTTTCGGTGGCTTGGGCCGACGGCGCAACAGGAAGCTTCTTCAAGTCAGGGCACTGCTTTGCCGCGTACACCGATGCGCCCGGCCTGCACCCGCTGGTTGTCACTCCCAAAGGCGCCAAGCCAATCACGTTCCGCCATGGATATGGGTTTCACGTGGCCGCGCTCACGACCGAGACGGCCACGGGAACGCGAATCTCGCAGGCCGAATTTGAACGCTCGAGGACCTGCAACGCCGCGGCACGCAAAGCTTGGCCTAATTTTGGCGAGTGGTGGAAGCGATAGTCGGCTCAGAACAGCTCCTGCTGCCGGCTGGTCAGGCGCGCGAACGAGTCGCCCAGGAAGGGCAGGATGGCGTCGGCCACCGGCTCGAGCTGGCGGCTCAGGTAGTGCTCGTAATCGATCGGTGAGCGGCGCGTCTCCAGCGGCTCCGGCCCGGCGGTGGTGACCACGTAGCGAATCCAGCCGCCGTTGCGATACTGCGCCGGTCGCCCCTGGCTGAGGTGGAACTCGTCGGCGGCACGCGCGGCGCGCACGTGGGGCGGCACGTTGCGCTCGTAATCGTCGAGCTTACGGCGCAGCCGCTTGCGGTACACCAGCAGCTCGTCCAGTTCGCCGCGCAGCGTGCGCTGGGCATAGTCGCGCACGAAGTCCTGATATGGCTCGCCCTTGAAGATGCGCTCGTACAGCCCCTGCTGGAACTGCTGGGCCAGCGGCGTCCAGTCGGTGCGCACGGTCTCCAGCCCTTTGTACACCACCTCCTCCAGCCCGTCGGGCCTGGTCACCAGTCCGGCGTAGCGCTTTTTGCTGCCTTCTTCGGAACCGCGCACGGTGGGCATCAGGAAGCGGCGGAAGTGCCGCTCGAACTGCAGCTCGAGCGCGCAGTCCAGGCCATATTCCTCGCGCAGGTGGCGCCGCCACCAGTCGTTCACGTGCGCGACCAGTGCGCGCCCGATCCGTGCGGCGTGCTCGTTCTCGTGCGCGCGCCCGAGCCAGACAAAGGTCGAATCGGTGTCGCCATAGATCACCTGGTAGCCCTGCTCCTCGATCAGCTCGCGCGTGCGGTGCATGATCTGGTGGCCGCGCAGGGTGATCGACGAGGCCAGCCGCGGGTCGAAGAAACGGCAGCCGGGCGAACCGAGCACCCCGTAAAACGAGTTCATGATGATCTTGAGCGCCTGCGACAGGTGCGCGTTGCGCTCGCGCTTGGCGGCGTCCCTGCCCTCCCACACCTGGCGCACGATCGCGGGCAGGCAGTGTTTGGTACGCGAGAAGCGCGCGTTGCGAAAGCCGGGCACGGTGCCGGCTTCGTCCTCGCACAAGCCTTCGACCAGGCCCACCGGGTCGATCAGGAAGGTGCGGATGATCGACGGGTACAGGCTCTTGTAGTCGAGCACCAGCACCGAATCGTACAGCCCGGAGCGTGAATCCATCACGAACCCGCCCGGGCTCTCGCCGCCCACCACGTCGCCGATATTCGGCGCCACGTAGCCCTGGCGGTGCATCACCGGCATGTACAGGTGCTCGAACGCGGCCACCGACCCGCCGCTGCGGTCGGCCGCAAGGCCGGTCACGCTCGCGCGTTCGAGCAAAAAGGCCATCAGCCCGGTCTTGTCGAAGATGCGGGTGACCAGTTCGCAGTCCTTGAGGTTGTAGCGCGCCAGCGCCGGCTTGTCCTCGGCGAACATGCGGTCGATCTCGTCCATGCGGTCGTAGGCGTTGTCGATCGCCTTGCCTTCGCCCAGCAGGGTCTGCGCCACGTGCTCCAGGCTAAACGAGGGAAAGCTCCAGGTCGCCGAACGCAGCGCCTCGATGCCGTCGATGACCAGCCGGCCCGGGATCGACACGAAGAAGTGCTCCTGCCTGCTGTGCTCGCGCCACTCGACCGGCGCGCCGCCGCGGCCAAGGCGCAGCGTGTGCTGCACGCGCTCGGCGTTCTGCTGCAGCACGCGCAGGTCGAACTGCACCAGGTTCCAGCCGATGATCGCATCCGGGTCGTGCCGCTCCATCCACTCCTCCAGGCGGACCAGCAGGTCGCGCCGGGTCTCGCAGTAGTCAAGCGTGAAGTCGAGCGCGCCGTGATCCCCGTTCGGCGGGCCAAGCATGTACACCTGGCGCTGGCCGCACCCTTCCAGCGCGATCGAATAGAGCTCGCCCTGAAATGTGGTCTCGATGTCGAGCGACACAGTGCGCAGGCGCGGCCGGTAGCCGGCAACGGGCTTCAACTGGCCGGCGTCCCGCAGCGCAGTATCGGCGGGGACGGCCTGACCGGAATACTCGACCGGCGCGGTGATGAAGCGCTCCATCAGGTAGCGCTCGGGCGGGCGCACGTCAGCTTCGTACACGTCGATGCCGTGCTGGCGCAGGCGCTTTTCAAGCCGCAGCAGTTGGCGGTACTGGCGGCAGTACAGGCCTGCCACGGGGCGGTGCCGGAAGTCGGACAGCGCCAGCTCGCGCAGCTCCCAGCCGCGCTCGCGCGCCAGCAGCAGTTCGGCCGTTGCGCGCTGCTCCTGTGGGATGAATGCGACCGCGGCCTGCGGCGCAAGCCGGACCAGGCGCGGCCCCTCGTCGGTCGCGAGCCAGAATTCGACCTGCACGCCATCGTCCAGGTCGCGCCAGTGCCGGGTCAGCAGGAAGCCGGCGCCGCTGCCATTCGCGTCTGCTTGTTCGCTCATCGTTGCGACAGCTTATCGCAAAGCAGCCGCCCTTACGCGAAGCGCGCCAGCTCGGCTTCGGTAAAGCCCGCCTGACGGCGCGCTTCGATATTGAAAGGGCCCTTGAGCACGGGCGCCTCGTAGCGCGCGGCCAGCTCTGTGTAGGTCGGCACCGGGTCCAGCCCGCGCAGCGCGCACAGGTGGCCGTACCAGCGGTTGCCGATCTCGACATGACCAACCTCCTCGCGCAGGATCACGTCCAGGATTGCGGCGGCCGCCAGGTCGCCGGCCTGGGCCAGCTTGGCGCGCACCGGCGGAATCGCGTCCAGCCCGCGCGCCTCGAGCGTGCGCGGCACCAGCGCCATGCGGGCGAGAATGTCGCCGCGGGTCTTCTCGGCCATCTCCCACAGGCTGTCGTGCGCGGGAAAGTCGCCGTACCGGTGGCCCAGCGTTTGCAGGTGCGCGGCCAGCATTGAAAAATGCGCGGACTCTTCCTTGGCCACACGCAGCCAGTCCGTGTAAAAGCGCGGCGGCATGCCGGGGAAGCGCCACATCGCGTCCAGCGCCAGGTTCACTGCATTGAATTCAATGTGCGCCAGAGCATGGATGAGCATGGCGCGGCCTTCGACGGTTGCCATCGAGCGGCGCCCCACCAGCCGCGGCGGCACCAGCTCAGGGCGCGCCGGCCGCCCAGGAATGGCGGCGCCGCTCTGCAGGACGGCCGCGCTGTCGAGGCGCGCCGCGCCGCTCGCGCTGGCCGCAGCCAGCGCCGCCACGCCCGCCGTCTTTGCAGCAGGGTCCGTCTCCACCAGACATTCAAGCGCGCGTGCGCGCAGCTCGCTAGATACCGCCATGTTCAGTCCCGCCCAACAAAAGCGGCAGTGTACCAAATCACGCCGGCTGAACCACTGCGGCCACAAGCGGTCTGACGAAACGACTCCGAGGTGTGCCCATGTCCAGCACGTCGCGCCTGCCTGCGCATCCCAACCCCGACAACCTGACGCGTTCGTTCTCGTTCAGTACAGGCATCGAGAACAGCGCCCCCATCGTCACCGGCCACGACGGCAAGCCGCGCCGGGTGGATGAAATGGCCGCCTGCGGCCACTACCAGCGCTGGCGCGAGGACTTCCGGCTCGTGCATGACATGGGCCTGCGCTGCCTGCGCTTCGGTCCGCCCTACTACCGCACCCACGTCGCGCCCGGGCAGTACGACTGGTCATTTGCGGACGAAGCCTTTGCCGAGTTGAGCCGGCTCGGCATCGAGCCGATCGCCGACCTGTGCCACTTCGGCCTGCCCGACTGGCTCGGCAACTTCCAGAACCCGGACTTCCCGCGCTACTTCGCGGAATACGCCGAGGCGTTCGCGCGCCGCTACCCGTGGGTGTGGATGTACACGCCGGTCAACGAGATGCTCATCACCGCCGAGTACTCGGCCCTGTTCGGCTACTGGAACGAGCAGCTGCGCGACCACCGCGCGTTCGTCACGGCGCTGTCCAACTGCGTGGAGGCGAACATCCGCGCCAGCGAGGCGATCCGCGCGGTGCGCACCGTGTGGTTCGTGCAGAGCGAATCGACGCGCTACTACCACCCGCACGACCCTACGGCCGTCGAGCGCACCGCCCACCTGAACGAGCGCCGCTTTCTGTCGCTGGACCTGAACTACAGCCATCCCCCGTCCGCGGTCATGCTGCGCTACCTGGTCGAGAACGGGCTATCGCTGGACAAGTTCGACTACTTCATGAACCGCACCATTCGTCCCTGGTGCGTGATGGGCACAGACTACTACGAGACCAGCGAAATGGCCGTGTTCGCGGACGGCAGCACCCGGCGCGTCAACGTGCTGGGCTACTACGGGCTGACACGCCAGTACTACAGCCGGTTCCGGCTGCCGATCATGCACACCGAGACCAACCACTTCCAGCTGCTGAACGCGGCCCACTGGCTCGAGCGCCAATGGGGCAACGTGCTGCGCCTGCGCCAGGAGGGCTTTCCGATCATCGGCTTCACCTGGTACAGCCTGACCGACCAGGTGGACTGGGACATGGACCTGCGCGAGCAGCTGGGCCATGTCAACAGCTGCGGCCTGTTCGACCTGGAGCGGCGCATCCGCAAGGTCGGGGTCGAGTACCGGCGCATCATCCGCGACTGGGGGCGCGCGCTGGCCGAACGCGAGCTGCGATTCTGAGCAGCGGCAATTCCCTGTCCTGCTGTGTTAGGCTAACCGCTGCTCGATCCGCAGCCAGCCAACACAGAAAGGGACCTCCTTGAAAACGCGACTCTCCCGCCTCGCCATCGCAGCCATCCTGCTTTCCGCCCTTCCCGCCGCCCATGCAGCGGCTCCCGCGGCGCTCTCCGCCCAGGTCACGTCCCGCATCGACGCCATGTACCCCTGGCTGGACGGGGTGTACAAGGACCTGCACGCGCATCCGGAGATCGCGTTCCAGGAAGCGCGCACGGCCGGCAAGCTGGCGGCCGAGATGCGCAAGCTGGGCTTCGAGGTGACCGAGAAGGTCGGCAAGACCGGCGTGGTCGCAATCTACCGCAACGGCCCGGGCCCGCTGGTGCTGGTGCGTACCGAACTGGATGGCTTGCCGATGGAAGAAAAGACCGGGCTTTCCTACGCCAGCCACGCGCGCGCGCAAAGCGACGGCCGCGACACCTTTGTGGCGCACAGCTGCGGCCACGACATCCACATGGCCAGCTGGCTGGGCGCCGCGCGCACGCTGGTCGAACTGAAGTCGCAATGGAGCGGCACGCTGATGTTCGTGGGCCAGCCGGCCGAGGAGATCGTGTCCGGCGCGCGCGCCATGCTGGACGATGGCCTGTTCAAGCGCTTCGGCAAGCCGGACTACGCGTTTGCGCTGCATTCCTGGCCACTCGCTTATGGCACCGTGGGCTATAACGCGGGCCCGGTCTCGTCCAACTCGGACGCGCTGGAAATCGTGTTCAAGGGCCGCGGCGGGCACGGCTCGGCGCCGGACAAGACGATCGACCCGATCGCGATCGCGGCGCGCTTCGTGACCGACGTGCAGACCGTGATCAGCCGCGAGAAGGACCCGAAGGAGTTCGGCGTGGTGACGATCGGCGCGATCCAGGGCGGCACCGTCGGCAACATCATTCCCGATACCGTCGTGGTCCGCGGCACGATCCGCTCGTACAAGCCCGAGGTGCGCGCCAGACTGCTCGATGGCGTGCGCCGCGTCGCCAATGCATCGGCGGCCATGGCCGGCGCACCCGCGCCCGAGGTGTCGCTGCAAGGCCGCGGCGGCGATGCCGTCGTCAACAACGAAGCGCTGGTACAAAAGACCGAGGCGGTGTTCAAGGCCGCGTTCGGCGACAAGGCGCAGCGCATGCCGCCGATGACCGCAAGCGAGGACTTCTCCCAGTTCGTCAACGAAGGCGTGCCCTCGATGTTCTTCTTCACCGGCATCTATGACCCGCAGGCAGTGGCAGAGGCGCAACGGTCCGACGGCAAGCCCGTCGCGTTCAACCACTCGCCCTACTATGCGCCGGTGCCCGAGCCCTCGATCAAGACCGCCGCGCAGGCGATGAGCCTGGCTGTGCTGGGGACGCTCGGACGCTGAGATCGCAACTGGGAAGCATGCTCGGCAGGCGTCATGGTAATCTTGCTGCATTGCAGTAAAGACACCTGGACCCTGGACCGAGCATGAGCACCATCGAGCAACAACCGACACAGAAGCAATACATCCTTACCGCCAGCTGCACGGCGGCCATTGGCATCGTCGCCGCCGTATCGGGCTTTCTGGCCCGGCGCGACTGCTACATCTGCGCGCTGGAGCAGTTCGACGACGATTCGACCCAGCGCTTTTTCATGCGCGCGGTCTTCCGGCCGATGTCCGCCGACATCGGCATCGAGCGCATCCGCGCCGAGTTCCCGGCCGAAGTGGCCGGCAGGCTCGAGATGGAATGGGCCATCTACGACCCGTCCGAGCCGGTCAAGACCGTCATCATGGTTTCGAAATACGACCACTGCCTGGACGACCTGCTGTACCGCCGCCGCAATGGCGAGCTGAACATGGAAATCACGGCGGTGGTGTCCAACCACCAGGACCTGCGGCCGATGGTGGAGCGCGAGGGCATCCGTTTCGTGCACCTGCCTGTCACCCGCGAAACCAAGCAGCGGCAGGAGGCGCGCATTCTTGAACTGCTGGAGGAAACCGGCGCGGAACTGGTGGTCCTGGCGCGCTACATGCAGATCCTGTCCGACGATTTGTCGCGCAAGCTGGCCGGCCGCTGCATCAACATCCACCACTCTTTCCTGCCTGGCTTCAAGGGCGCCAAGCCTTACCACCAGGCCTACGACCGCGGCGTGAAGCTGATCGGCGCCACCGCCCACTACGCCACCCCGGACCTGGACGAAGGCCCGATCATCGAACAGGTCGTCACCCGCGTCGATCACAGCTACAAGCCGGAACAGCTGGTGCGGGTGGGCCGCGACAACGAATGCCTGGCGCTGGCCGCCGCCGTCAAGTTCCACATCGAGCGCCGCGTTTTCGTCGATGGGAACAAGACCATCGTTTTTCGCGGCAGTTAGGCGCAATTTAGAGGACTTTTTCTAGGCATTAATACTGTAAGTGGTAGGATCTTGATCCATGTCAATGATTTGACGCGGATCAAGAACGTAAGGTACACGCATGGACAAGCTCAAGCTGAATCTCGCTGCCGTACTCCCGCCCGCTCACACCGCCCTCCCCGCCACCGCGCCCCACACGGGCTCCGGTGACGACATCGAAACGCCCAGCCGTACCGATCGCGTGCTGCATGCCGCGCTCGGCCGGCTCACCTCCGGCATTTCGCCGGCCGCCATGGCGCTGGCCTGGACCGACTGGGCGCTGCACCTGTCGCAGTCGCCCGGCAAATGGGCGCGCCTGTGCGAAAAGGCCACCACCAAGGCCGGCCGCTTCGGCGAGTATGCCGTCCGTGCGGCCATCGGCGGTACCGAGCCGTGCATTGCGCCGCTGCCGCAGGACCACCGTTTCAGCGGCCCGGCCTGGCAGCGCTGGCCGTTCAATGTGATGCAGCAGGGATTCCTGCTGAACCAGCAGTGGTGGTACAACGTGACCACCGGTATAGGCGGCGTGTCGCCGCACCACGAGCAGGTCGTTTCCTTCGTCGCCCGCCAGGCGCTCGACATGTTCTCGCCGGTGAACTACATCGCCACGAACCCGGAAGTGCTCGAGGCCACGCTGCAGGAAGGCGGCCAGAACCTGGTGCGCGGCGCCACCCACCTGGCCGACGACTGGCGCCGCATGCTGCTCAACCAGCCGCCGGCCGGGGCCGACCAATTCGTCCCGGGACAGCAGGTGGCGGTCACGCCCGGACAGGTCGTGCTGCGCAATCGCCTGATCGAGCTGATCCAGTACTCGCCCACCACGCCCGACGTGCACGCCGAACCGATCCTGATCGTGCCGGCCTGGATCATGAAGTACTACATCCTCGACCTGTCGCCGCAGAACTCGCTGGTGAAATACCTGGCGGACCGGGGCCACACAGTCTTCATGATCTCGTGGCACAACCCGGTCGAAGCCGACCGCGACCTGGGCATGGACGACTACCTGCGCATGGGCGTGCTGGCCGCGCTCGATGCGGTGGCCGCCATCGTGCCGGACCGCGGCATCAACACAGTCGGCTACTGCCTGGGCGGCACGCTGCTCGCGATCGCCGCGGCCTGGCTGGCCGGCCGGCGCGACCAGCGCATCCATTCGATGACGCTGCTCGCCGCGCAAACCGATTTCACCGAGGCCGGCGAACTGCGCCTGTTCATCGACGACAGCCAGCTGAACTACCTCGAGGACATCATGTGGCGCCAGGGCTACCTGCAGACGCGCCAGATGGCAGGCGCCTTCCAGCTGCTGCGCTCGAACGACCTGGTGTGGTCGCGCGTGGTCAACGAATACCTGCTCGGCAAGCGCCAGCCGATGAACGACCTGATGGCATGGAATGCCGACGCCACGCGCATGCCCTACCGCATGCACAGCGAATACCTGCGCCGCTTGTTCCTGAAGAACGACCTGTTCGAAGGACGCTACCGCATCGACGACGCCCCGGTGGCGCTGGCCGACATCCACGTTCCCATGTTCGTGGTCGCGACCGAGACCGACCACGTGGCGCCGTGGAAGTCGGTGTACAAGATTAACCTGGTGGCAGGCGCCGACGTGACCTTCGTGCTGACCAGCGGCGGCCACAATGCGGGCATCGTCAGCGAGCCGGGCCACCGCAACCGCCACTACCGGCTTGCTCGCCGCACCAATGGCGACACCTACCTGGCGCCGGACGACTGGGTGGCCGCAACCGCCCAGCGCGACGGCTCGTGGTGGCCGGCCTGGACCGACTGGCTGGAATCGTCCTCCAGCGGCCGGATCGCGCCGCCGACCATGGGGGCCGCTGGCCTGGGCTATGTGCCGATCTGCGCCGCGCCCGGCCAGTACGTGCTGGAGCGCTGAAACCATGGACATGATCGAAAACCGCACCTTCGACGAGCTGGCGGTTGGCGACAGCGCCAGCCTGACGCGCACCCTCACCCGCAGGGACATCGAACTGTTCGCCGTGATGTCGGGCGACGTCAACCCGGCCCACCTGGACGACGAATACGCGCGCGGCGACACCTTCCACAAGGTGGTCGCGCATGGCATGTGGAGCGGCGCGCTGGTCTCGGCCGTGCTGGGCACGCAGCTGCCGGGACCGGGTACGATCTATCTCGGGCAGTCGCTGCGCTTCCTCAAGCCGGTCGGGCTGGGCGACAGCGTCACCGTCACCGTCACCGTGACCGCGCTCGATCCAGCCAGGCGCCGCGTCACGCTCGATTGCGTGGTGACCAACCAGCATCACGACCCGGTGGTCACCGGCACCGCCGAGGTCATTGCCCCCGCCGACAAGGTCGCGCGCGCGCGCGTGGCGCTGCCCGAGGTGCGGGTGCACGAGCGCGGCGGACGCTACCTCGAGCTGCTGGCGGCAGCGCGCAATGCGCCGCGCGTGCGCACCGCGGTCGTGCATCCGGTTGACGCAGTCTCGCTGCTGGGCGCGGTGGAGGCGGCGCGCGAGGGCCTGATCGAGCCGGTGCTGGTTGGTCCTGAAGCGAAGATCCGGCGCGCCGCGGCCGACGCTGGCATCGACCTGGCGAGCCTGCGCATCGTGTCGACCGAACACAGTCACGCGGCGGCCGAGGCCGCGGTCGCCATGGCGCGCGCCGGCGAAGTGCAGGCCCTGATGAAGGGCGCGCTCCACACGGACGAGCTGATGCGCGCCGTGGTCGCCAAGGACAGCGGGCTGCGCACGGCGCGCCGCATCAGCCACGTGTTCGCCATGGATGTGCCCACCTATCCGCGCCCGTTGTTGATCACCGACGCCGCAATCAACGTCTATCCCACGCTGGAGGACAAGCGCGACATCGTGCAGAACGCCATCGACCTGGCGCACGCACTCGGGATCGCGGCGCCGCGCGTGGCCATCCTGTCGGCGCTGGAGACCGTGTATCCCAAGATCGCGTCCACCATCGAGGCGGCGGCGCTGTGCAAGATGGCCGAACGCGGCCAGATCAGCGGCGCGATCGTGGACGGGCCGATGGCGTTCGACCTGGCGGTGTCGGCCGAAGCGGCGGCCACCAAGGGCTTCGTGTCGCCGGTGGCCGGGCGCGCCGACATCCTGGTCGTGCCCGATCTCGAAGCGGGCAACATGCTCGCCAAGCAGCTCGAATACCTGGCGGACGCCCAGATTGCCGGCATCGTGCTCGGCGCGCGCGTGCCCATCATGCTCACCAGCCGCGCCGACGGGCCGCTGGCGCGCCTGGCCTCGTGCGCACTGGCGGCGCTGCTCGCGCGCCACCAGGCCACGCCGGGCATGATCGGTACGCCATGAAGGGTTACGCCTGCTTCAACGCCGGTTCGTCCAGCATCAAGTTCGCGGTGTTCGTGGAGCGCGGCGATGCGCTCGCGCTTTCCAGCCGCGGCGAGATCGACAGCGGCGGCCACCAGCACCGCCTTCTCGCCTGGTCGCCGCAAGGAGAGCTTACCGAAGACCGGCCGCTGGAAGGGATCAACGGCTATGCCGACCAGCTGGCGGCGGTGATCGCCTGGGTGGAGGGCCACCTTGCCCCGGCGCGGCTGGCCGCCATCGGCCACCGCGTGGTCCACGGCGGTAACGCGCACGCCGGCCCTGCGCTGGTGACGCCGGCCCTGCTGGCCGAACTGGCCGCGCTGAACCCGCTCGCGCCACTGCACCAGCCGCACAACCTGGCGGCGATGCAGGCCATGGCCAAACTGCATCCGGACCTGCCGCAAGTGGCCTGCTTCGACACCGCCTTCCACCTGGACAACCCGCGCGTGTCGCGCCTGTACGCGCTGCCGCGCGCGCTGGCCGAGCAGCAGGTGCTGCGCTACGGCTTCCACGGCCTGTCGTACCAGCACGTGGCCAATACCTTGCCGGCGCTGGAACCGCGCGCCGGCGGCCGCGTCGTCGCCGCGCACCTGGGCAGCGGCGCCAGCATGTGCGCCATGGTGGGCGGCAGGAGCGTGGCCAGCACGATGGGCTTTTCCGCCCTCGACGGCCTGCCCATGGCCACGCGCTGCGGCAGCATCGACCCCGGCCTGCTGCTGTACCTGCTGCAGGACAAGCGCATGACGCCGGCGGCAATGCAGCGCTTGCTGTACCAGGAGTCGGGCCTGCTGGGCCTGTCCGGGATCAGCGGCGACATGCGCGAGCTGACGGCCAGCCAGGAGCCGGCCGCGCGCGAGGCGCTGGACGTGTTCGTGTATCGCATCGGGCGCGAACTCGGTTCGCTTGCCGCTGCCGCCGGCGGGCTCGACGTGCTGGTCTTCACCGGCGGCATCGGCGAACACGCGCCCGAGATCCGCGCGCGCGTCTGCGAGCAGGCGGCCTGGCTTGGCGTGCGCCTCGACCCCGCCGCCAACGCGGCCGGCGGTCCGCGGCTGCATGCGGCGGACAGCGCGGTTTCGGTCTGGGTACTGCCGGCCGACGAAGAAGCAGTGATCGCGCAGCAAACCCGCGCTGCGGCGGACGAGCTCAAATCCTGAGCGCTGCCACACACCCATGATTGAACAAAAACAGATGGATCAAATAACAAAACAGAGCCTGGCGCACCGCCAGTCGCGCCGGCGCTTGCGTGCGGCCATGGCGGCCCTGCCGGTCTGCCTGAGCCTTGCCGCGTGTGCGCCGCTGCCACGCGCCACGCCGACGGCGGGCTTTCCCGTGCCCGCCGCCTATCCGGGGCAGGCCAGCGACGCCACGGCCGCCGCTGCGCAGCCCGGCTGGCAGGACTTCTTCCTCGACCCCGAGCTGCGTCGGGTGATTGGCGTGGCGCTGGAGAACAGCCGCGAGCTGCGCACAGCGGCACTGCGCGTGCAGGAGGCGGCGGCCGCCTACGGCATCCAGCGCGCCGAACAGCTGCCGGTGGTGAACGGCAGCCTGCAGGCCACCCGCGCGCTGGTGCCGCCGGCGCAGAGCTTCATCGGCCGCCCCATCATGGGCAACCAGTTCCAGGCGGGCATCGGCTTCTCGCAATGGGAACTGGATGTGTGGGGGCGCCTGCGCAGCCTGAACGAATCCGCGCTCGCAAGCTGGCTGTCCAGCGACGAGGCGCGCCGTTCCATTACGGTCAGCCTGATCGCTCAGGTGGCCGACGCTTACCTCGGCCTGCGCGAGATCGACGAACGGCTGGCGCTGGCCCGGCGCACGCGCGAACTGCGCGACGAGACGGTGCGCATCTTCCGGCGCCGCTACCAACTGGGCGCCGCCTCGCGCCTGAACCTGACCCAGGTCGAGCTGCTGCAACAGCAGGCGATTGCCCAGGTGGCCCAGCTGGAGCAGGCGCGCGCGCAACAAGGTGCGGTGCTCGACCTGCTGGCCGGCGCCCCGGTCACGCTCGCGCCGGCACTGGATGGCTTGGGCACCGTGCCGTTGGCACGCGAGCCCGCAACCGGCCTGCCGTCGGACCTGCTGCTCGAGCGCGCCGACATCGCCGCCGCCGAACAGCAACTGCGTGCCGCCCACGCCAACGTGCAGGCCGCGCGCGCCGCGTTCTTCCCGCGCATCGCGCTCACCGCCACCGCGGGCGCGGCCAGCACCTCGCTCAACGAGCTGTTCAACGATGACAGCCGCGCCTGGAACTTTGCGCCCTCGCTCGCGCTGCCGATCTTCAATGGCGGGCGCCTGAAGGGTCAACTGTCGGTGGCCCAGCTGCGCAGCGAAGAGGCGGTGGCCCAATACGAGCGGGCGATCCAGGGCGCCTTCCGCGACGTGGCCGACGCGCTCGCCGCGCGGCGCGGACTGGCCGCCCAGGCCGAGGCAACCCGCGCCACGCTGGTGCTGCAGGCCGAGCGCGCCCGCCTGGCACAGCTGCGCTACGAGAGCGGCGCCGCCGCCTACCTCGAGGTGCTAGATGCAGAGCGCGAGCGCTTTGGCGCCGAGCAGCAGTTGGTGCAGCTGCGCAGGCAGCAACTGTCGGCGCAGGTGGCGCTGTACCGCGCGCTCGGCGGCGGTGCGCGGCGCTTGCCAGGCACTGACGCTGGCGCCATCCGATGACTAGTCTTCTACAATACAACACCATGAAAAAAGAACTGAAGTTGTGGGTGCCGGTAGCGCTGGTCGCCGCACTGGCCGCGTGGGCCTTCGTGAACTGGGGGCCGTTCTCGCAGCGCGACAAGACCGACGGCTTCGCCAAGGGCAACGGCCGCATCGAAGCCACCGAGGTTGACGTCGCCACCAAGGTGCCGGGAAGGATCAGCGAGATCACCGCGCAGGAAGGCGAGTTCGTCAAGGCCGGGCAAGTCCTCGCCAGGATGGATACCCGCAGCATGCAGGCCCAGCGCGAGGAAGCGGTGGCGCGCCAGCAGCAGGCGGCCGCCGCGCTGGCAGGCGCGCGCGCCGAAGTGACGCTGCGCGAAAGCGACCAGCTGGCCGCGCAGGCGCTGGTGGGCCAGCGCGAAAGCGACCTGGACGCCGCACGCCGCCGCCTGGCCCGCTCCGAGACGCTGGCCAACGAAGGCGCATCGTCGCGCCAGGAGCTGGACGACGACCGCGCCCGGGTGAACGGCACGCTGGCCGCGCTGGCCGCCGCGCGGGCCCAGGTGCGCGCTGCCCAGGCCGCGGTGAACGCCACCCGTACCCAGGTGCTCAGCGCACAGGCCAACGAAAAGGCCGCCGCCGCAACCATCGCGCGCATCGACGCCGAACTGGCCGATACGGTGCTGATCGCGCCGCGCGCCGGCCGGGTGCAGTACCGCGTGGCCCAGCCGGGCGAAGTGCTCGGCGCCGGCGGCAAGGTGCTCAACCTCGTCGACCTGGCCGACGTGTACATGACCTTCTTCCTGCCCGAAACCGTGGCCGGCCGGGTGGGCCTTGGCGCCGAGGTGCGCGTGGTGCTCGACGCCGTGCCCCAATACGCGATCCCGGCCAGGGTATCGTACGTAGCCAGCACCGCCCAGTTCACGCCCAAGACGGTGGAAACCGCCAGCGAACGCCAGAAGCTGATGTTCCGGGTCAAGGCCCGGATCGACCGCAAGCTGCTCGAAGCACACCTGCAGCAGGTGAAAACCGGCCTGCCGGGCGTAGCCTGGGTCCGCCTGGACCCGAAAGCACCATGGCCTGCTGAAGTGGCGGCCAAGGTAACGCCATGACGCACGCCAACCAGCCTGCTTGCGTCGCCAGGCTGGAAGACGTCAGCATCGAGTACGGCAAGACCCGGGCGCTGGACCGGCTGACGCTGGAGGTGCCGTCCGGCTGCGTGGTCGGACTGATCGGGCCTGACGGCGTCGGCAAGTCCACCCTGCTCGCCCTGCTGTCGGGAGCGCGCCGCATGCAGCACGGCAGGATCGAGGTGCTGGGCGGCGACATGGCCGAGCGGCGCCACCGCGAACAGGTTTGCCCGCGCATCGCCTACATGCCGCAGGGGCTGGGCAAAAACCTGTACCCCACCCTGTCGGTGGAAGAAAACCTGCAGTTCTTCGGGCGCCTGTTCGGGCACGACGGCCCCGAGCGACGGCGCCGCATCGACCAGCTCACGCGCAGCACCGGCCTGTTCCCCTTCCTCGACCGGCCGGCGGGCAAACTCTCGGGCGGGATGAAGCAGAAGCTCGGCCTGTGCTGCGCGCTGATCCACGACCCCGACCTGCTCATCCTGGACGAGCCGACCACCGGGGTGGATCCGCTGGCGCGCACCCAGTTCTGGGACCTGATCGCGCGCATCCGCGCCGAGCGCCCGGGCATGAGCGTGATGGTGGCAACTGCCTACATGGACGAGGCCATGCGTTTCGACTGGCTGGTCGCGATGGACGCGGGCCGCGTGCTGGCGACCGGCACGCCCGCCGAACTGCTCGAGCGCACCGGCAGCGCCACGCTGGAGCAGGCCTTCATCGCCCTGCTGCCGGAAGAGGAGCGCGCCGGCTACGCGCCGCTGCACGTGCCGCCGATGGTTGCCGGCGGCGAGGATGAAATCGCCATCGAAGCGAAGGAGCTGACGATGCGTTTCGGCGACTTCACCGCCGTGGACCACGTGAGCTTTCGCATCCGGCGCGGCGAGATCTTCGGCTTCCTCGGCTCCAACGGCTGCGGCAAGACCACCACCATGAAAATGCTGACCGGCCTGCTGCCGGCCAGCGGCGGCCAGGCCCTGTTGTTCGGCCAGCCGGTGGACGCGCGCGACCTGGAAACGCGGCGCCGCGTCGGCTACATGTCGCAGTCGTTCTCGCTGTATGGCGAACTGACGGTGCACCAGAACCTGGTGCTGCACGCGCGCCTGTTCCACGTTCCGGAAGCGCAGATCGACGCGCGGGTGGCCGAGATGGCCGAGCGCTTCGACCTGCAGGACGTGCTCGATGCACTCCCCGACCGCGTTCCGCTCGGCATCCGCCAGCGCCTGTCGCTGGCGGTGGCGATGGTGCACAAGCCCGAACTGCTGATCCTGGACGAACCGACCTCCGGCGTTGACCCGCTGGCGCGCGACGCCTTCTGGCGCCTGATGATCGACCTGGCGCGCAAGGACCGGGTCACGATCTTCATTTCCACCCACTTCATGAACGAGGCCGAGCGCTGCGACCGCATCTCGCTGATGCACGCTGGCCGCGTGCTGGCCTGCGATGCGCCGTCCGCGCTGGTCGCAGCGCGCGGCACCGCCACGCTCGAAGATGCTTTCATCGCCTTCCTGCGCGAGGCTGGCGGCGCACCCGACACGCCGGAGGCCCCGACGGAAAGCGTCGTCGCCCCGGCCGCCCCGCCCAGGCATGGCGCAGCGCAGCGCAGCTTTGGCCGCATGGTCAGCTACCTGTGGCGCGAGGCGCTCGAACTCAAGCGCGACAAAATCCGCCGCGCCCTGGCGCTGGTCGGTTCACTGCTGCTGATGTTCGTGATCGGCTACGGCATCAACATGGACGTGGAAAACCTGCGCTTTGCGGTACTGGACCGCGACGCGACCGCATTGAGCCGCGACTACGTGCTCAACATCGCCGGTTCGCGCTACTTCACACAAACCCCGCCGCTGCGCGACTATGCCGACCTTGACCACCGCATGCGCAGCGGCGACGTGTCGCTCGCAGTCGAAATCCCGCCCGGCTTTGCGCGCGACCTCACCCACGGCCGCCAGGCACAGGTCGGGATCTGGGTCGATGGCGCCATGCCGCAGCGGGCCGAGACCATCACCGGCTACGTGCAGGGCCTGCACCAGCACTGGCTGATGCGACAGGCGCTCGAACGCGGCATGCCCACGCCGGCCATGCCAGCGACCGTGGAGACGCGCTTTCGCTACAACCCGGACGTGCGCAGCCTGCCTGCGATCGTCCCCGCCGTCATCCCCCTGCTCCTGCTGATGCTGCCCGCGATGCTGACCGCGCTGGCCGTGGTGCGCGAGAAGGAGCTCGGTTCCATCATCAACCTGTACGTCACGCCGGCCACGCGCACCGAATTCTTGATCGGCAAGCAGATGCCCTACGTCGCCCTGGCCATGCTGAATTTTTTGCTGATGTGCGCAGCCGCGGTGACCGTGTTCGGCGTGCCCGTCAGCGGCAGCTTCGGCGCGCTGACGCTGGCCACGCTGCTGTACGTGCTGGGCACCACCGCGATCGGCCTGCTCGCCTCGGCACTGACACGCAGCCAGATTGCCGCCATGTTCTTTACCCTGATCGGCACCATGCTGCCGGCGATTCAGTTCTCCGGCCTGATCAACCCCGTTTCCTCGCTCGAGGGCGCGGGGCGGGTGATCGGCGAGCTGTACCCGGCCAGCCACATGTTCAACATTAGCCGCGGGGTGTTCAACAAAGCGCTCGGATTGGCCGACCTGTACCACGCGATGTGGCCGATGGCGCTGGCCTATCCGGTGGTGCTGGCCGCCGCGATTGCGCTGCTCAAGAAGCAGGAGAAGTGAGATGCCGCGCCTTTCCAACATTTACCGCCTGGGCGTGAAGGAACTGTGGAGCCTGTGGCGCGACCCCGGGCTGCTGCTGCTGATCGTCTATACCTTCACGGCGGCCCTGTACATCGCCGCCACGGCCGCGCCCGAGGGACTGCACCGCGCCGCGATCGCGATCGTGGACGAGGACGATTCGGCGCTGTCGGCGCGCATCGTGACCGCGTTCTACCCGCCCCAGTTCGCGCCGCCCGCGCGCATCACGCCGGCCGAGGTCGACGCCACGCTTGACGCCGGCACCTACACCTTCGTGCTCGATATTCCGCCGGACTTCCAGCGCGACGTGCTGGCCGGAAGAGGGCCGCAGGTGCAACTGGCAGTGGACGCAACCCGGATGAGCCAGGCCTTCACCGGCAGCGGCTGGATCCAGCAGATCGTGCTGGGGGAAGTCGGCGAATTCCTGCAGCGTTACCGCGGCAGCGCGGCCAGTCCGGTCGAGGTGACGGTGCGCCAGCGCTTCAACCAGGCCCTCGATCCGACCTGGTTCGGCTCCATCAGTGAACTGGCGAACAACATCACCATGCTGTCGATCATCCTGACCGGGGCGGCGCTGATCCGCGAGCGCGAACACGGCACGGTGGAACACCTGCTGGTCATGCCGGTCACGCCCACCGAGATCATGCTGTCCAAGGTCTGGGCAATGGGACTGATCGTCATGCTCGCCACCCTGGTGTCGCTCACGGTGGTGATAAAAGGCGCGCTCGGGGTCCGCATCGAGGGGTCGCTGGGCTTGTTCCTGTGCTGCGCGGCGCTGCACCTGTTTGCCACCACGTCGATGGGCATCTTCATGGCCACGCTCGCGCGCAGCATGCCGCAGTTTGGCCTGCTGCTGATGCTGACACTGATTCCGCTGGAACTGCTGTCCGGCGCGATCACCCCGCGCGAAAGCATGCCCGACGCGGTGCGCTACCTGATGTCGCTCGCGCCCACCACCCATTTCGTCAGCCTGAGCCAGGCCATCCTGTTCCGCGGCGCCGGCTTCGCGATCGCCTGGCCCTCGATGCTGGCGCTGGCGGCGATCGGTTCGGTGCTGTTCGGGCTGTCGCTGGCGCGGTTCCGCAAGACGATCGTGCAGATGGTGTGAGTCTCTTTGGCCAGCGCGCTGGCCGGGCGCAGCGGTCAGTTGGGCGGGCTGCTGCGCGCTGGTGTGTCAGCCGCCTGCGCCCGAGTCGGGCCGCGCGCCCCCCGCCTGCGCATGCCGCACCAGCATCACGGGCACGGGAGACAGGCGCGCCACCTGCTCCGCATCGCTGCCCAGCAGCACGCGGCCAATGCCATGACGGCCATGGGTGCCCATGATGACGATGTCACAGTTGGCGGCAGCGGTCTCCTTGACGATCAGGGTCGCCACGCGTTCACCCCTGCTCTGCCGCAGAAGCGTCTCCACGGTCACGCCATCCTTGCGCAGGGGGGCCGCGGCTTGCTCGAGCATCGCCTGTCCGGCCGCCAGGAAAGTGGGCTCCACATCCTCGGTGTACACCTTGGCGGACTCGAAGCCGGTGGCGTGATCTAGCTCCTCGACGACGTGCAACAGGACGATCGTACCGCCACTCAGGCGCGCCAGCACGGCCGCCTGCTCCAGCGCGCAAAGCGCTGTCGCACTGCGATCGAGCGGTACAAGAATTCGTGAATACATAGGTTCTCCAAAAAGTCGCCGCAAGCACCAACGGCCGGACTTTTTGATTATCACACATCAGCAAACCGGCGGTCGATGGCGGCCCTGTTTGCTGCCACGGCGAACGCGCATCGGGCCCGCTTGGGGCAGGGAGCACTCAAGTGGCCGTTGACCCGGTTTTCGTGCGCGTCATTTGCAGTGTCGCGCATTCGCCGATGCCAGCGGGCTGTCCGCCTTCCGGCTCGGTCACCACCTGGTCGCGGCCATTTCGTTTGGCTTCGTAAAGCGCCACGTCGGCGCGCTTCATCACCGATTCCAGCGAGTCGCCGTCGTGCAGCACCGACACGCCAATACTGAGCGTGACACCTGGAAGCGCGCCTGTCCGGCCCAAGGCAGCCACGCGCCGCCGCAGGCGATGCGCTGCAACGGTGGCCGCCGCGAGGTCCGTCTCTGGCATCCAGACGGCAAACTCGTCGCCGCCGATGCGCCCGAGGAAATCCATGCCCCTCAAGACTTTTTCTGCATTGAGCGTGAACGCGACCAGGGCCCGGTCACCCGCGTCATGCCCGTAGTTGTCGTTGATCGGCTTGAAGTGGTCCAGGTCGATCAGCAGCAGCGCCAACGGGCGCCCGGTCCGCGCCGCCCGGCCCAGCTCGCGCTCGCCGATTTTGGAAAACGCGCGGCGCGACAGGACACCGGTCAGGTAGTCGTGGTCGGCGGCCTCCTGGGCGAATTCGACGATCCTGCGATGCGCGAGCAGCATGCCGCCGAAGGCCAGTGCCGGCAAGCCGACGGTTGCCACGCTGAGAAAAAAGATCGCCCCGGGGCTCGGCTGCAGTAACGATGTCGGTTGTGCCGGCCCCAGGAGTTGCCAGGCCACGCGCGTGACGTGGCCGAGCACCTTCATGCTGCAGACGAACAGGATGAACCGCTTCACGTAGAACGGCCTGTCCCACTGCGACCGGCACCGGATCAGGGTCAGCGCGATCCCGGCGCCGACGGCCGCGTGGTAGAGCGACACCACGGAGCTGCGCGCCACGAACGAATCGAACCAGTAGTGAAAGATGGCGATCAGCGCCGTGAACACCAGCACCGATACGGCTGCCGCCCGCGCGTAGGCCCGCCGCTTGAACAGCAGCCGATACCCCACGAACAGCGAGGCCGAGGCTGCGGCATAAACCGCATTGGCTGCCTCGTACGCCAGCAAGGGCGGCAATTCCCTGCCAAATGCATACAGGATATTGCCGACAATCCCAAGCAACGCCGCCAGCCGGATCTGCCGCATGCCGTCGATGCGATTGGTCGACACGCCCAGCAAGACCAGGAAGGTCATGAAGCATAACAGCGCAGCGATGAGGAAAATGACCTGGGTACTAAGCATGACACCAAAGAACGGTGAGAAAAGGTCGTCCGGCGGAACCTTGCGTTGGCGTCGCCCGGCCGCGTGGGAGAGCCGGCGACATGCGGATTGAGCGCTCGAACAACACCCAGCGCCGTGCACATGGATGATACGGCTGCCGATTGTAGTCAATTTGAATGCATTTTGGAAATTGTAAGGATGCAAACAGCGTTGACTTAGTGGCATGCAAACGACAGAGTATGAAACCGGCCCGCTGTCGCGACACATATGGCCCGGCCGGTCGCATTCGTCCGGGGCCGGGCGGCGGCGCATTCCTGTCATATTCCGATGTCATACTGGCGGCGAGCCCCATCGCTGTCCCCGGCGCGACGGTTGCGCCGATAAAGAAAGAGTACTCATGTTTGCTGCAGTTGACCTTGGATCCAACAGTTTTCGCTTGCATATCGGCGAGCCCGACGGCTCCCGGATGCGTATCGTGCGCAGCGCGCGCGACCCGATCCGCCTCGCTTCCGGCCTGGACGCACAAGGCATGCTCGACGACGCGGCCATTGCGCGCGCGCTGCGCTGCCTGACCGACTTCGGCGCCATCCTGCGCGAATACCGGCTCGACGCCGTGCGCGTGGTGGCCACCAACACGCTGCGGCTGGCGCGCAATGCCGCCGACATCCTGCCGCGCGCTGAGCAGGCGATCGGCCACCCGATCGAGATCATTTCCGGCGAAGAGGAAGGCCGCCTGATCTACATGGGCGTGGCGCGCGCACTGGACGACGCCGCCGAGCGCCGCCTCGTCGTCGATATCGGCGGCGGCTCCACCGAGGTCGTGCTGGGCCAGGGTGCCCAGGTGCAGGCGGTGGAATCGTTCACCGTCGGCACCCATGACCAGAGCGCCGCGTACTTCCCGGACGGCCGCATCACCGCCGCCGCCTTCAAGGCCGCCGTGCTGGCAGCGCGCGCGCGCTTCGAGGACGCCGCCGACTGGTACCGTGCCCAGCCGCGCGATGCCGTGTATGGCTCGTCCGGCACGATGCGCGCGATCGCCGAGGTCATCGCCCGCAACGGCATGGGCGACGGCACCATGAGCATGCCCAGCCTGAAGGCCCTGCGCGACGTGCTGGTGGAGCTGGGCCATGTGGCCGCGTTCGACCTGCCCGGCATCAAGCAGGAGCGCGTGCCGGTGATGGTGGGCGGCCTGACCGTGCTCATCGGGGTGATGCAGGAACTGGGCATCGAACGGGTCAACGCGATCAACGCCGGCTTGCGGCTTGGCGTGCTGTCCGACCTTGAACTGCGCGCCAACCAGCATGACCGCCGCGACCAGGCCGTACTTGCGTGCATGCGGCGCTTTGGCGTGGACGAGGAGCGCGCCGCGCGTGCAGCCACCCTCGCCTGCGAACTGCATGCCAGGCTGGGGCCGCGCGAGGCACACCTGCAACGCCAGCTGGCCTGGAGCGCCATGCTGCACGAAGTGGGCCTGGCCGTCTCGCACAGCGGCGCCCACAAGCACGCTGCCTATATCGTCGAGCACGCCGACCTGCCGGGCTTTACGACCAGCGAGCAGCGCGCGATGGCGACCCTGGTCCTCGGCCAGAAAGGCAACCTGCGCAAGATCCGCGCCGAACTGGCGGCCCCGGAAACCGCGCGCGCGGTGCTGGCGCTGCGCCTGGCCACCATGCTGATGCACGCCCACGTCGACAAGCGCGAGCTTGCGGAGCTCAAGCTGCGCATGGAAGCGGACATCGAGATCTGCGCGCCGGCCAGCTGGTCGGCGCGCCACCCGACCGTTGAAACCTGGCTCGGCAAGGAGCGCGCGGCGTGGAACGAGGTCGGTCGTCCCTGTTCCGTGCGGATGGTCTAGCGCAGCCGGCCGATCAGGTCGGGGCCGGCAGACAAGCGAATGTACGGCGCCTGGGCCTCCCCTTTGCGGCTCAGCCATAACACGCTGCCCTTGCGGATCTTCCAGTCGTGCTCCTGGCCGGTGAGAATGAGCGCCGCCAGTTGCCCCAGCAGCGGCTGGTGTCCCACCACGACTACCGGCAACCGGTGCGCCGGCCACCCGCTCGCGGCGAGGATCTGCTCAGCGCTCGAGTCCAGCGCGAGCGCATGGTCGCAACTGAACTTGCGCCCCAGCGCCTGTGCGGTCTGGCGGCAGCGCACGGCCGGGCTGGAGAGGATACGGCAGTGCGCCGGCAGCTGGCGGTCCAGCCAGGCGCCGACGCGCGCGGCGTTGCGCCGGCCCTTTGCCGTCAGCGCGCGCTGCGCGTCCTGCTGCCCGGCGGCGGCCAACTCGGCTTCCGCGTGACGCCACAAGATCAGTTCCATGCCGCCCCTTTCGCCAACTTACGTGCCCGGGTTGCCGAGCAGTTCCGCCAGTACCAGCTGGGCGCTGTAGCGCGCCTGCTTGGCGCGCGGCTTGCGGCGCCGGTACTGGCCATCGGCGCCAAGGTCCCATGCATTCACGTTGTCCTTCAGGTACGGCTGCAAGCCCTCGCGGATCACGCGCCGCTTGAGCGCCGGCGCGCGCACCGGGAAGGCGACTTCGACGCGCCGGAACAGGTTGCGGTTCATCCAGTCCGCACTGCTCAGGTACACGTCGTGCGCCAGGTTGTTGCGGAAGTAGTACACGCGGCTATGCTCGAGAAAGCGGCCCACGATCGAGCGTACCCGGATGTTCTCCGACAGCCCGGGCACACCCGGCCGCAGCGCGCAGGCGCCGCGCACGATCAGGTCGATCTTCACGCCGTCGCCGGACGCGGCGTACAGCGCCCGGATGACCGTTTCATCGGTCAGCGAATTCATCTTTGCGATGATGTGCCCGCGTCCGCCATCGCGCGCGATGGCCGCTTCGTTCCGGATCGCGCGCAGCAGTTCCTTGTGCAGCGAGAACGGCGCCAGCCACAGGCTGGACAGCTGACGCGGCCGCGTCATGCTGGTCAGGTGCAGGAATACCTCGTTCACTTCGTCGGTGACGGCCGCATCGGCGGTCAGCAGGCCGAAATCGGTGTAGTGCCGGGCGGTGGCCGGGTTGTAGTTGCCGGTGCCAAGGTGCGCGTACTTGCGCAGGCCGCCCGCCTCGCGCCGCATCACCAGCGCCATCTTGGCGTGGGTCTTCAGGCCCACCACGCCGTACACCACCTGCGCGCCGGCCTGCTCCAGCCGCTCGGCCCAGTTGATGTTGGCCTCCTCGTCAAAGCGCGCCATCAGCTCCACGATCACGGTGACCTCCTTGCCGCGCAACGCTGCGCCGATCAGCGATTCCATCAGCTCCGAGTTCATGCCGGCGCGGTACACCGTCTGCTTGATCGCCGCCACGTTCGGGTCCAGCGCCGCGCTGTGGATGAAATCGATCACCGGCTGGAACGACTGGAACGGGTGATGCAGCAGCACGTCCTGCTTGTCCAGCAGCGTGAAGATGTCGCGGCTGCCCAGCTTGGCCGGAAAACCCGGCACGAACGGCGGGTACTTCAGCGCCGGCTTGGCCGGGCCGTTGACGATTTCGAGCAGGCGCACCATGTTCACCGGGCCGTCCGCAATGAACAGCCGCGAGCGGTCGATGCCAAATTGCTCGAGCAGGAAATCGGCCAGGTGCGGCAGGCAGGTGCGTCCCACCTCCAGCCGCACCGCAAACCCGTACTGCCGGCCGTGCAGCTCGCCCTGCAGCGCCTGGCGCAGGTTCTTGACCTCTTCCTCGTCCACCCACAGGTCGCTGTTGCGGGTGACGCGGAACTGGGAACAGGACAGCACCTCGCGCCCGGTAAACAGTTCCGCGATGTGCGCCTGGATCACCGACGACAGCAGGCAGTAGCTGGCGCCGGGCGTGGACGACAGCTCGTCCGGCAACCGGATCACCCGCGGCAGCACGCGCGGCGCCTTCATGATCGCAATGCCCGTACCGCGGCCGAAGGCGTCCTTGCCCGAGAGCTCGACGATGAAGTTCAGGCTCTTGTTGATCACGCGCGGGAACGGGTGGGCCGGATCGAGCCCCACCGGTGTGAGCAACGGCCGCACCTCCTTGTCGAAGAACTGCTTGACCCAGGCCCGCTGCGCGGGATTGCGTGCGCTGCGGTTGAGCAGCTGGATGCCCTCGCCTGCCAAGGTCGGCAGGATGTCCTGGTTGAGCAACGCGTACTGGCGCTCGATCAGCGCGCGGCACTCCGCGGCGGCACGCTCGATGGTGGCGACCAGTTCCGGCGGCACGGGGCCGGCGCCCTCCATCCGGTGCTGGGCCAGCAGGCTGGCCACGCGCACCTCGAAGAATTCATCCAGGTTGCTGCTGACGATGCACAGGAAGCGCAGCCGCTCCAGCGCCGGCGTTGCCGGGTCCTCGGCCTGGGCCAGCACGCGCCGGTTAAATTCGAGCATCGACAGCTCGCGATTCAAATAGGCCTCGGCCCGCTGCCCGGGGCGAGCGATCGCGGGGGAAATCGATGACGTTTTCAGTACTGTCGCGTGTTCCATGCGCCGGACTGTAGCCCCGGAATATGACACCGCCGTGACCTGAGGTTCTCCAAATGACATTGCATTTCGTCATCACATCGTCACAGAGCGAAGCTACAGTCCCTGCCGTTCTTAACAACACCACAGGGATTGCACTTGAAAACGAATCACGTCCTGCTCGCGGCACTGGCCGCCGCTGGCCTTGCCGGCTGCGGCGACTCGTCCTCGCCCAACCAGCCGCCCGCGATCGCGGAAGGTACGACCGTCACCCTCGCGCTGCTCGAGACCACCGACATTCACTCGAACGTCCTCGGCTACAACTACTATTCGCTGAACGACGACGCAACCCTTGGCCTGGACCGTGCCGCGACCCTGATCCAGCAGGCGCGCGCCGAGAACCCGAACAACCTGCTGCTCGACGACGGCGACGTCATCCAGGGCACGCTGCTGGCCGACTTGCAAGCGGTGGCCTCGCCGGTGACCTGCTCGCAGACGCTGGCCGTGCACAAGGCCATGAACGCGATCAAGTACGACGCCGGCGGTCTGGGCAACCACGAATTCAACTATGGCCTGCCGTTCCTGAGCCAGGTCACCAACACCGACTTCGGCATTCCGGGCGTGACCAAGCCGGCCGGCACCTGCGGCGCCCCGTCGTATCCGCTGGTGCTGACCAACGTGACCGGCGCGGCCAGCAACAAGCCGATCTTCCAGCCCTACACCATCCTGCCGCGCGACTTCACCGCCACCAAGCCGGACGGCACCACGACCACCGTGAAGATCAACGTTGGCGTGATGAGCTTCGTGCCGCCCCAGATCATGGACTGGGACCAGAAAAACCTGGCCGGCAAGGTGGCCGTCACCGGCTCGAAGGAAGCCGCCCAGCAGTACATCCCCGAAATGCGCTCCAGGGGCGCCGACCTGGTGGTGGCGCTGTCGCACGGCGGCCTGGACCCCAGCCCGTACAGCCCCAAGATGGAGAACCAGAGCTATCACCTGGCCGGCACCGGCATCGACGCGCTGCTGATCGGTCACTCGCACCTGGTCTTCCCCAAGGGTAAAGAACCAGGCGCACCCGCGCTCGACCCGTCGTTCGCGGCGCTGCCGGCGTCGGCCAACATCGACGCCATCAAGGGCTTCGTCAACGGCGTGCCGACCGTGATGGCGCAAAGCTGGGGCCGGCGCCTGGGCATCATCAGGATGACCCTCACCTACCAGGGCGGCAAGTGGGTGGTGCAGCAGGGCCAGACCACGGTCGAGTCGCGCGGCTACAAGTACAAGGACGGCACCACCAGCGTGGCTGCGGACCCGGTCATCGCCAACACCGTTTCGGCCGAACACGCCGCCACCATCGCCTACGCCAGGCAGCCGCTCGGCGTGTCCACCGACTTCGAGATGTCGTCGTACTTCTCGCTGGTCGGTGACGTGACCGCCATCGAGCTCGTGAACCAGGCCCAGCTCGACTACGTGAAGAACATGATCGCGACCAGCGCCGAGCTGGCGAGCTACCGGAACATCCCGGTGATCTCGTGCAGCGCCCCGTTCAAGGCCGGCCGCAACGGACCGTCGGACTTCACCGACGTGGCCCCGGGCGCGACCCCGGCATCGCCGGTCGGGCTGCAGGTGCGTAACCCGGGCGACCTTTACCTGTACAGCAACAACAACCTGCAGGCGGTGAAGATCAAGGGCGCGGACCTGAAAGCCTGGCTGGAGACCGCGGCCAAGCAGTTCGCCCAAATCGACCCGGCCAAGGCCGCCGAGCAGGACCTGGTTTCCTCGTACGGCACGATCTACAACTACGACGTGTTCTACGCCGAGAACAACGCCCTGCAATACCAGATCGACGTGACCAAGCCGGCCGGCAGCCGCATCGTCAACCTCACCTACCAGGGCAAGCCGGTACAGGATGGCGACGACTTTGTGGTCGCCACCAACGACTACCGCGCCGGCGGTGGCGGCAACTTCCCGGGCATCGACGGCAGCAAGACCATCATCAAGTCGCCGGACGCGAACCAGTCGGTGGTGAGCAACTACCTGCAACAGCTGGGCAAGACCAGCGGCAAGGTGACCCTGGGCGCCAACGGCAGCGCGCGCAGCTGGAGCTTCGTCAAGGTGGCGACCGCCGGCCCGGTGGTCCTGCGCTCGGCGCCTGGCCACCTGGGCCTGGCCAGGGCGGCGGGCCTGGCGCTCGTGACGGCTGAAGGCGGCCTGGATGCGAATGGCTTTGCGAAGTACGCCATCGACCTGAGCAAGTAAGGCTCACGGCGGGGAGCCGTCGCTCCCCGCCTCATTCCCAAGGAAAACCTGATGAGAATCCGAACCGGCCTTTTGCTTGCGGCCTGCTCGCTTCAGCTCGCGCTTGCGGGCTGCGCCGGCAAGCCCTCGGCCGCCCAGATCGAATTGCTGGCAATGGGCGCCAGCCAGCGCGGCGACTACCAGGCCGAGCAGCGCCTTGCCAACTGGGCCAGCCAGGGCCTGCCGGTCGCGCAGCGCGAACTGGCGCTGTTGTACCGCAACCGCCCCGAGATGGCCGAGGCGGCGGTGGGCCTGCTGCGCCAGGCGGCGCAAAGCGGAGACGCCGAAGCCGCCTTCCAGATGGGCGAGCTGGAACGGTCCCGCAATGGGCTGGACATGGCCGCGCAATGGTACCGTGCCGCGGGCGCCACCGGCCACCCCAAGGCCGCGCTTGCCCTGGCTTTGATGTACAAGAACGGCAACGGCGTCGCGCTGGACAAGCATCAGGCCATTCGCTGGCTCGAAGTCGCGGCAAACGGGGGCAACGCGCACGCGATGTTCCTGCTCTCGAACGTGTACGCCGACGGCGACGGCGTCCCGGCCGATCCGAAAAAGGCGCGCCAATTGCTCGAGCGGTCGGCCGACCTGGAATATCCGGCCGCGATCCAGCAGCTGGCCCTGGTCAAGCAAACGGGCGACAGCCTGACCGCCAGGGACAGCGCCGAGGCCGCCGCGCTGTTGCAGGAGGCAGCCGAACACAGGAAAAGCAACGCGCGCCGGTTCTGATTGCCGGCGCTTTGTCATACGCCTGTAACAGCCGTGCTCCATGATCGATACCAGGCGGGTTGCACCCGCAGCGATTCGACAACAACAAGCACGGATCAGGCCATGTTCAACAGCCGCAAACGCCTTGTCATCCTGGATGCGGACGGCACCACAATCGACGCCTTTCCCGCGATCGAAGCCGCCTTCTCCCAGCACGGGCTGACGCTCGGTGACGAGATCAATTTCCAGAAGCGCCACCATCTGTTCAAGTACCTGGGCGGGGTGAAGGAGTTCCCGTCGATCGTCAGGAAAAACATCCGCCCGGGCAGCCGCGCGAAGATCGTCGATACCCTGACCGAGGTTTATCGTTCCGAAGCGCGCCTGTACGATGGCATTGCCGACTTGATCCGTGCGCTGATCGCGGCGCCGGACGTCATGGTGGGCCTCGTCACCCGCAACATTACCCGGCAGCCGCTGCAAACGCTTGGGCAGCTGTTCCGGCGGCACGATGTCGACCTCGAGGCGCTCGACTTCATCGCCCACGTCCCCCTGAGCGAAACCAAGACCGACCAGTTCCGCGCGCTGCGCAAGCGCTTCGACATCAATCCGGCGCTCGCGTACGTGTGCGGCGACGAGCACAAGGACTATGTCGCGGCAGTCAAGACCGGCATGCACCCGTTCATGGTGTCCTACGGGTTTGAAGATCACAACCGGCTGACGTCCAGGTTCGACATTCCCGTTGAGGTGATCTCGCGCACTCCCGACGAGCTGTGCCGCCGGGTGCGGCATGCGCTGGCACTCGACTGAAGCGGGTCAGAACGACAGCCAGTAGAGCAGCGCGCCCAGTCCCGCGAACATCCAGTAATCGACCGGGGCCCCGAGCACCCAGCGCTTATGCCAGGACACGTACGCGGGCTTGAAGCGGCGCCAGCCGAAGGCCGGGTTGAGGACGAACCACAGGTAGTCTTCGACGATCCAGAAGAACATGACGCAGGCCGCGACGCGCGCTTCCAGTTGCGGGGACCACTGCGCCATGAAGAACAGCGGGAAGTGGAACACGAAACCCACGAACGAGAACACCCACACGTGATAACCCGTGAGCGGGCGGCCACCCCAAAAAATATCGAGCAGCCAGTGCTCCTCGATGCGCCAGGTAGGCAGGGCCGCGGCCCAGCCGGCATCGCCTTCGATATGGATTTCGGCATTCGCGAACAGCCAGGCGAGTACGGCGACCGCGCCCAGCGGCAGCAAGACTTGGGCCGCGAGCGCGGCATCAGCGAAGAACATATTCTGGGTTCGACTTTCTTAACATGGCGGCGGTCGCCGCGGCCCCCGCGTGCGGCCGGCCCAGGGCCCGGGCCCTGCGGCGCATGGTCTCCAGCGCCGCGCGGTCCCGCAGCAGGCGCAGGATGCGGTAATCCAGCGCCGCCGCGTCATACGCGCGCAGCGCCGCTCCGTGTTCGAGCAGGTAGTTGGCGTTGCGGTCCTCCTGTCCGGGGATCGGCGCAACCAGCACCATCGGCAAGCCCATCGCCAGGCATTCGGCCGTGGTGGCGCCGCCCGGTTTGGTCACGGCCAGGTCGGAACACGCCATCAGCCGCTCGACCCGGTCGGTGTAGCCTTGCGGCGCCAGCCGCCCGGGATACTGCGCCGCGAGCGCTTCCAGCGCGGCCAGTTCGGCAGCGTTCTTGCCGGCCATGGCAATCACCTGCAGGTTCCAGGGCAAGCCAAGCAATTGCCGCGCGATCGCGCACAGTCCACCGAGCCCGGCGCCGCCGCCCATCAGCAGCACGGTCTGCATGTCCGGGTCGAGCCCGATCTCGCGCGCGCAGGCGTTGCGATCGAGCGGGCGGGAGAAGGCTGGCATGATCGGTATCCCGGTCACGTGGATCGCATCGCGCGCGACGCCGCTCGCCCGCAGCCGGGCGGCCACCTCGTCATTGGGCGCAAAGTACCCCGTGACGTTGGGGTGCACCCACATCCGGTGCAGGTCGAAATCGGTCACTTGCACCCACACGGGACATTCAAGGCCGCCTGCGGCGAGCTGCCGCGACAGGAGCTCGGCCGGCATGAAATGCGTGCACACGATCATGTCGGGCGCCATCGCGACGATCTTACGGACCAGTCCCCGGCTGGCGTTTTCCTCGATCCGGCGCCGGACGCGGTGGGGCCAGCCGCCCGGACTGGCCTCGTTCGTCAGCCGGTACAACTGGCTCCAGACCGATGGCGCGCGTCGGACCAGCGACAGGTAGATGTCGGCATACACCTTGCGCAGGTGCGGCTTGACGAAGGCCAGCGCGTCCAGGTGCGCCGCGTCGATCCGGCTGTCAGCCTCGCAGGCGTAGGCCCGCAAGGCTTCGGCCGCGCGCATGTGCCCCGCCCCGGCCGAAGCACTTAACAGTAGAAGCTTTTTCTGCGCCATCCGGAAGGCGGAAGCCCGCGCTTGTTTACACGCGTTTGACTGTACAGCGTGAATGTGTCAACCCGGTGACGGCGGACAGCGTCCAGCCGCCCGGCGCACACCAAACCGCCGGCGCTGCCCGAGGATCCGATGCAGTCAAATCAGGACAAGGATTGACCTGAGCTGGGCAGCTTGAGCGGCTGCGCCGCCAGGCTTTCGCGGCGATTGCACGTGCTCTTACAAATGCTTTCGATTGTAACGTTTACAACCTTTCGCGTGCGCGCCTCAGCAAGTAGTCTAATGGGCTCAGTAGTCGCCAGCGCGCCTGGTGCCAGCATCACGGCTGCCCGGGCGCCCTTACTTCAAACGGAGTTTTCCTTGTCCGAAGCACAAAATCCCCCACTGAAGCCGACGATCAAAATCGTCGGCGTAGGCGGTGCCGGCGGCAACGCCATCAACCATATGGCGTCCTCCGGACTGTCCGCCTTTGAATTAATCAGCGCGAATACGGACGCGCAGGCGCTGTCGAACACCCAGACCGAAAAGCGCATCCAGCTTGGCGAAAGCGGCCTTGGCGCCGGCAGCGACCCGATCGTCGGGCGTGAAAGCGCCATGCGCGAGCGCACCGTGATCGCCGACGCGCTCAAGGGCGCCGACATGGTGTTCCTTACCGCCGGCATGGGTGGCGGCACCGGCACCGGAGCCGCGCCCGTGGTCGCCGAGGTGGCGCGCGAGCTGGGCATCCTCACTGTGGGCGTGGTATCGAAGCCCTTCGAATTCGAGGGCCCGCGGCGCAGGCGCGTGGCCGAAGAAGGCATTGCGACCTTGGCCAGATGCGTGGACTCGCTCGTCATCATCCTCAATAGCCGGCTTGAGGAAGTACTGGGTGACGATATCACGCACAAGCAGGCGTTCGCCGCCGCTGACGAGGTGCTGAGCAAGGCCGTGACCGGCATCGCGGAAATCATCTCCGTGCCCGGGATGATCAACGTCGATTTCGAGGACATCCGCACGGTAATGCGCCAGACAGGCATGGCGATGATGGGTTCCGCCCAACACTCCGGCGAGGACCGCGCCGTCAAGGCGGCCGAAGAGGCGATCTCGTGCCCGCTGCTCGATGGCTCAAGCCTTCGCGTCGCGCGCGGCCTGCTGGTCAACATCGCCGCATCTGAGGAAACGCTGAAGCTGCGTGAAACCAAGCTGGTGATGAACACGATCTGCGCACAGACCAGCGACGACGCCATCATCAAATTCGGCGCGGTCTTCGACGAAAGTCTGGGCGGCGCCATGCGCGTGACCGTGGTGGCTACCGGATTGAACCGGCCCAGCGACTTCGCTGCCGGCGTGAAGCGGCCGTTGATGTCGCGCTCGGTGCCGGGCTCGGCAAATCAGAGCCGCGGCGGCGGGCTGCGGGAGACGCAAGTACAATCAGTGCTGCGTCAACCCGCTTCCCTGGCCCCTGCCCGGCCAGCGCCGATGCAACAGGCCCCGGAAGCGGGAGCGGCGCCGCGCGAGCCTGCCTCGCCCGGCAACGAGGATGCGCAGCGGAGCTGACGGCGTTACACGGTCGCGGCGGAGCGCGCCCTGTGGAGCTTCCTGTAGCTGTCCATCAGACGATGATGCTTGTCGAGCCCATCCAGCCGCATGCTCGTCGGCGTCAGTCCGAAGAAGCGCACACTGCCGTCCACCGAGCCCAGCGCCGCGTCCATCCGCGCGTTGCCGTACATGCGGCGGAAATTGACCACGTAATCGTCCAGCTCGAGGTCGTCGTCGAGCATCACCTCCAGTACCACGTTCAGCGCCTGATAAAACAGCCGGCGCTCGACGGTATTGTCGTTGTACTGCAGGAAGGCCCCGACCAGTTCGTGGGCCTCCTCCAATTGCTGCAACGCGAGGTGAATCAGCAGCTTCAACTCGAGAACGGTCAACTGCCCCCATTCCGTATTCTCGTCGAATTTAATGCCGATCAGCGTGGCGATGTCGGAGTACTCATCCAGCTCGTTGTTCTCGAGGCGCTCCAGCAACGCTGCCAGTGCGGCATCGTCAAGGCGATGCAGGTTCAGGATATCGGCGCGGAACAACAGCGACTTGTTGGTGTTATCCCAGACGAGATCTTCGACCGGATAGACTTCCGAATATCCGGGCACCAGGATCCGGCAGGCCGTCGCGCCCAGTTGATCGTACACCGCCATGTAGACCTCTTTGCCCATTTCGTCGAGGATGCCGAGCAGGGTCGCGGCTTCCTCCGCGTTGGAATTCTCGCCCTCGCCGGTGAAATCCCATTCGACGAAATCGAAATCCGCTTTGGCACTGAAAAAGCGCCACGAGATGACGCCGCTGGAATCAATGAAGTGCTCGACGAAATTGTTTGGTTCCGTCACGGCCTCGCTTGCGAAGGTGGGCTGGGGCAGGTCGTTCAGCCCTTCGAAACTGCGCCCTTGCAGCAATTCCGTCAGGCTCCGTTCCAGGGCCACCTCGAAGCTGGGGTGCGCCCCAAACGAGGCAAATACACCGCCTGTGCGCGGATTCATCAGGGTGACGCACATCACCGGATAGGTTCCACCCAGCGATGCATCCTTGACCAACACCGGGAAGCCCTGCTCTTCCAGGCCCCGGATTCCGGCCAGGATGCCGGGATATTTCGCCAGCACCTCGTGAGGCACGTCAGGCAATGCGATTTCGCCTTCGATAATCTCGCGCTTGACCGCCCGTTCAAAAATTTCGGACAAGCATTGCACCTGCGCTTCGGCCAGCGTGTTACCAGCGCTCATGCCGTTGCTGGCGTACAGGTTTTCGATCAGGTTGGACGGGAAATACACGACCTGGCCATCCGACTGCCGCACGTACGGAAGACACACGATACCCCGGTCTGCGTTGCCCGAATTGGTGTCGATAAGATGAGAGCCGCGCAACTCGCCCTCCGGATCGTAGATCTCCAGGCAGTATGCATCCAGGATCCCGGCCGGCAGCGCATCGCCGGGGCCGGGCTTGAACCAGCGCTCGTCCGGGTAATGCACGAACGGCGCATTGGCGATCTCCTCGCCCCAGAAGACGCCGGCATAGAAGTGGTTGTTGCTCACGCGTTCGATGTACTCGCCAAGAGCCGATGCCAACGCGCTTTCCTTGGTCGCACCCTTGCCGTTGGTAAAACACATCGGCGAGTGCGCATCGCGGATATGCAGCGACCACACATTGGGAACGATATTGCGCCACGAAGCGATTTCAATCTTGATGCCGAGGTCGGCCAGCAAGCCCGACATATTCGCGATGGTCTGCTCCAGGGGCAGATCCTTGCCTGGGATATAGGTGCTCGCGCCGGCAGCAGGCTCCAAGGTCAGCAGGGCCTGCGCATCCGCATCCAGATTTTCCACCTCTTCGATCACGAACTCGGGCCCGGTCTGCACCACTTTTTTCACGGTACAGCGGTCGATCGAGCGCAGGATGCCCTGGCGGTCCTTGTCGGAGATATCCGGCGGCAGCTCGACCTGGATCTTGAAGATCTGCTGGTAGCGATTCTCCGGGTCGACGATATTATTTTGCGACAGGCGGATATTGTCGGTCGGGATATTGCGGGTATCGCAGTACAACTTGACGAAGTAAGCCGCACACAAGGCTGATGAGGCCAGAAAGTAGTCGAACGGACCAGGCGCCGAGCCGTCGCCCTTGTAGCGGATAGGCTGGTCGGCTATCACCGTGAAGTCATCGAACCTGGCTTCAAGACGTAGCTTGTCAAGAAAGTTAACCTTAATTTCCATGGGGGAATTCCAAACCGCTGCGCAAAAGGATACAGCCCTCTATTATCGGTGGTTTCAGCCACGCGGCATAGGCTGCCGGGCGATGGCGTCGACATGCTTGCTGCGCCGGACTCAGTCCAGGCGCTTGAGCCGCTGGCCGTGGATGCCCCACTTGCAATCGAGATCATCCACACGCCCGCACAAGGCCCAACCAGTGCCTATTTTTTCCACCGTGACGTTGCTGCCGATTTCGCTGGCGAGCTTCTCAGCCCACATGCTGGCGGCGCCGCGGCCCTTGAAGAGTTCCTTGCCGTCGTAGATGACGGTGGCATCGAATACGGGCATGGCGAATATAGTCATTGCTTCCTCTTGGTTCGTGAATATTCGGCGCTGTCCCAGCGGACAGGTCACCGCGGGTGGCATGAAATCAAAAAAGCCGTTGATCATTTGGCGGGATGATCAACGGCCTGCTGAACTACCTTTGGATTGAGCTGGTTACCGAACGCCGCTCACTCCCACTCGATCGTCGCTGGCGGCTTACCCGAGATGTCGTACACCACCCGGTTGAGCCCCCGCACCTCGTTGATGATGCGGTTCGACACGCGCCCCAGCAGATCGTGCGGCAGGTGCGCCCACTGCGCGGTCATGAAGTCCAGCGTCTGCACAGCGCGCAGCGCGACCACGTAGTCGTACGTGCGGCCGTCGCCCATCACGCCCACCGACTTCACCGGCAGGAACACGGCAAACGCCTGGCTGGTCGCCTCGTACCAGTTCACCGGCGCCTTGCCTGCGTCGATGCCGGGCACCATCGGTGCTTCGAACGGGGTGTTGCGCAGTTCTTCGATGAAGATCGCATCCGCTTCGCGCAGCAGGTCGGCATACTCGCGCTTTACTTCGCCCAGGATGCGCACGCCCAGGCCCGGGCCCGGGAACGGGTGGCGGTACACCATTGCGTGCGGCAGGCCCAGCGCCACGCCCAGCTTGCGCACTTCATCCTTGAACAGCTCGCGCAGCGGTTCCAGCAGCTTCAGGTTCAGCGTCTCTGGCAGGCCGCCCACGTTGTGGTGGCTCTTGATGGTCTGGCCCTTCTTGCCCTTGCCGGCCGATTCGATCACGTCCGGGTAAATGGTGCCCTGTGCCAGCCAGCGCGCCTTCGACAGATTCTTTGCCTGCTCCTGGAACACCTCGACGAATTCACGGCCGATGATCTTGCGCTTTTGCTCGGGGTCGGTCACGCCGGCCAGGTGGCCCATGAACTGCTCCGAAGCATCGATGTGCAGCACCTTCACGCCCAGGTTCTTGGAGAACATGTCCATGACCATCTTGCCTTCGTCCTTGCGCAGCAGGCCGTGGTCCACGAACACGCAAGTCAGCTGGTCGCCGATGGCACGGTGGATCAGCGCCGCGGCCACGCTCGAATCGACGCCGCCGGACAGGCCGAGGATCACCTCATCGCTGCCCACTTGCGCGCGGATCTTCTCGACCGCTTCGCCGATGTAGTCCGGCATGTTCCAGTCCGACTTGCAGCCGCAGATCTCGTGCACGAAGCGGCCGATGATCGCCTCGCCCTGGGTGGTGTGGGTCACTTCGGGGTGGAACTGCAGCGCGTAGAAGCCGCGGTCTTCGTCGGCCATGGCCGCGACCGGGCAGCTGTCGGTCGAGCCCATCAGCTTGAAGCCCGGCGGCATTTCCAGCACCTTGTCGCCGTGGCTCATCCAGACCTTGAGCATGCCGTGGCCTTCGTCGGTGACGAAGTCGTTGATGCCGTTCAGGAGTTTGGTATGGCCGCGCGCGCGCACTTCGGCGTAGCCGAATTCGCGCACCTTGCCGTTTTCGACCTTGCCGCCCAGCTGCATGGCCATGGTCTGCATGCCGTAGCAGATGCCCAGCACGGGCACGCCCAGCTCGAACACGGCCTGCGGCGCGCGCGGCGATTCGCCTTCCAGCGTGGAGTTGTGGCTGCCGGACAGGATGACGCCGGCCGCGCCATAGCTGCGGATGAAGTCGTCGCTGACGTCGTGCGGGAACACTTCGGAGAACACGCCGGCGTCGCGCACGCGGCGCGCGATCAGCTGGGTGACCTGGGAACCGAAATCGAGGATGAGGATTTTGGAGTGCATGGGGTGCTGAAAATAGTGGCTAATCCGGGTCTCGTAGGGTGGGCAGGTCTCCTGCCCACGCGTTCAAGCGCCAGATGCAAGGCTACGCGATTTGCGGGAGCCAGTTGGACGCGTGGGCAGGAAACCTGCCCACCCTACGAACGATACGAAACGCGGCGCATCAGCGCCGCAGTCGTGTTTATTCCGAACGGTAGTTCGGCGCTTCCTTGGTGATGGTCACGTCGTGCACATGCGATTCGCGCATGCCCGCCGAGGTGATCTCGACGAACTCGGCTTTCTCGCGCAGCTCTTCGATCGTGCCGCAGCCGCAGTAGCCCATCGACTGGCGCACGCCGCCGACCAGCTGGTAGATGATCGCCAGCACCGAGCCCTTGTAGGCCACGCGCCCTTCGATGCCTTCCGGCACGAACTTCTCGGCCTTGGACTGCGATTCCTGGAAGTAGCGGTCGGCCGAGCCTTCGGCCATTGCGCCCAGGCTGCCCATGCCGCGGTAGCCCTTGTAGCTGCGGCCCTGGTACAGGATGACTTCGCCCGGCGCCTCTTCGGTGCCGGCAAACATCGAACCCATCATCACGGTGTGCGCGCCTGCTGCCAGTGCCTTGGAGATGTCGCCCGAGAAGCGGATGCCGCCGTCGGCGATGCATGGCACGCCGGTGCCCTTGAGCGCCTCGGACACGTTGGCGATCGCGGTGATCTGCGGCACGCCCACGCCGGCCACGATACGGGTGGTGCAGATCGAGCCCGGGCCGATGCCGACCTTGACCGCGTCCGCGCCGTGTTCAACGAGCGCCAGGGCGGCGGCCGCAGTGGCGATGTTACCGCCGATGACGTCCACGCCCGGATAGTTATCCTTGATCCATTTCACGCGGTTCAGGATGCCTTGCGAGTGGCCGTGCGCGGTGTCCACCACCAGCACGTCCACGCCGGCTTTCACCAGCAGGTCGATGCGCTCCTCGTCGCGCGGGCCCACGCCCACCGCGGCGCCCACCAGCAGCTGGCCGCGTGCGTCTTTCGATGCCAGCGGGTGCTCGTGCGACTTGAGGATGTCCTTCACAGTGATCAGGCCGCGCAGCTCGAATTCGTCGTTGACCACCAGCACGCGCTCGAGGCGGTGCTTGTTCATCAGGCGCTTGGCTTCGGCCGTGTCCGCCTCTTCCTTGACGTACACCAGCTTTTCGCGCGGCGTCATCTTGGCGCGTGCTTCCGCGTCCAGGTCCTCTTCAAAGCGCAGGTCGCGGTTGGTGATGATGCCCACCACCTTCTTGCCCTCGACCACCGGGAAGCCGCTGATGCCGTGCTGTGCCGCCAGGTGCAGCACTTCGCGGATCTTCATGTCCGGCGGAATCGTGATCGGGTCGCGCAGCACGCCGGCCTCGAAACGCTTGACGCGGGCCACTTCGCGCGCCTGGTCCTTCGGGCTCAGGTTCTTGTGGATGATGCCGATGCCGCCCTCTTGCGCCATCGCGATCGCGAGGCGTGCTTCGGTGACGGTGTCCATGGCGGCGGACAGCAACGGAATGTTCAGCGAGATATTCCGGGTCAGCTTGGTGCGGAGGGAGGTGTTGGCCGGAAGAACATTCGAGTAGGCCGGGACAAGCAGCACGTCATCGAACGTGAGTGCTTTTTGGATTAGACGCATAGCATTTTCCTATAGGCGCAAAAGTGAATTATACAGAAAGTCACGGATTGCGTCGCGAAATTGCTGCGAAAAGCCCGCCCGGCGGTTATTTTTGCCTTCAAGCGGGAGCTCGTGCGCAATTGACAGCGGCATCGTTTCATGGCGAAATCCCCGTAGTTCTCGAAGGAAACCGCCATGACCAAGACACTCCGCGCCGCCCTGCCGGGCCTGATGGCTGCGGGCACCCTGCTCGCCGCCAGCCTCGCCCACGCCCAGTACGCGTGGATCGACGAAAAAGGCGTGCGCCACTACTCGGACCGTCCGCCGCCAGCCACCGTCCCCGCGGCCAAGGTGTTGAAGGCGCCGGGCAAGCGGGCCGACGAGGCGCCGCCGGGCGAAACGCAGCCGCCGCAAGCGGGCCCGAAAGCCGACGCCGCGCCCACGCTGGCCGACCGCGAAGCGGATTACCGCAAGCGCGCCCAGGAGCGCGCCAAGCAGGAGGAAAAAGCGGCAGCGGATGCCGCCAAGGCGAAGGCCAAGGCGCAAAGCTGCGACAACGCGCGCCGCTACAAGGCCATGCTCGATTCGGGCATTCGCGTGGTCGATACCGGGGCCGACGGCGAGCGCCGGTACCTGGGCGACGACGAGCGCGCCAGGCGCGCAGCCGAGGTTGACGCCATCCTGGCGGACTGCCGCTAGGCCTTGGGCGCCGCGTCCTTCTTGGCGGCGCGGCGGCGGCGCGAGTCCTTCGGGTCGGCCACCAGCGGCCGGTAGATCTCGACGCGGTCGCGCTCGCGCAGCACCGTGTCGAGCGTCTTCTTTTTCGCGTACACGCCGACTGCCGCGGTGGACAGGTTAATTTCCGGGAACTCTTGCAGCACCCCGCTCTGCTCGATCGCCTGGCCGATTGTCGTGCCGGGCTCGACCTTCATCGTGCGGACGTATTCGCGCACGGGCGTGGCGTAACACAGGTACACTTGCACCGCCTCAGCCATAAACCGTCTCCGCGCGCTTGCAGAACGAATCGACCATGCTGTTGGCGATCATGCCGAACACCGGCCCGATCAGCTGTTCCAGGAGCGCGCTGGAAAATTCGTAGTGCAGGTCGAACTCGATCTTGCACGCGTCCGCGCGCAGCGCCTTGAAGTTCCAGGTGCCCTCGAGCATGCGGAACGGGCCATCGACCAGGTGCATCTTCATCAGCGTCGGGCGCTCGTTGTGGTTGGAGGTGGTGAAGCTTTGCTTGACGCCGTGGAAATTGATCTGCAGGCAGGCCACCAGCTTGTCGTCGCTTCGTTCGATCAGCTTGACGCCACCGCACCAGGGCAGGAACTTGGGATAATCTTCGACCTTTGCCACCAGGTCAAACATCTGTTCGGCGCTGTATCCGAGGAAAACTGACTTGTGTACTACTGCCATTGGTCAACCGTTTGTTATGATGTTGGGATGTTGCCATGTGCGCCTCTGCGCGCGCGACAACGTTAGTTTAACCGACCCGCGCCATTTAGCTATTTCATGAGCATTGTTGACAATAAAAAAGCCTTTTTCGACTACTTCATCGAGGACCGCTACGAGGCCGGCCTGGTGCTGGAAGGTTGGGAAGTCAAGGCGATCCGCGAGGGCCGGGTACAGATCAAGGAAGCGTACGTGGTCGTGCGCGGCGGCGAGCTGTTCCTGTTCGGCGCGCACATCAGCCCGTTGGGTACCACGTCCGCATGGAGCAATGCCGAAGTGCTGCGCACGCGCAAGCTCCTGTTGCACAAGGCCGAGATCGACAAGCTGGTCGGCAAGGTCGAGCGCGCCGGCTACACGCTGGTGCCGCTGAACCTGCACTTCAAGGCGGGACGGGTGAAGTGCGAGATCGGCTTGGCCAAGGGCAAGAAACAGCACGACAAGCGCGCCACCGAGAAGGACCGCGACGCCAAGCGCGAAGTGGAAAAGGCGCTGAAAACCCACAAGCGGTGATTCATACCACGCAAGTAAGCGCCGTCGTCCCCGCGCAGGCGGGGACCCATGCCGAGTGTGCCGACTCGCGGCCTGTGTGCATCTTTCTCAAGCTCAGCATGGGTTCCCGCCTGCGCGGGAACGACGTGCTTAGGTAGTCTCCAGGGCCGGCGCCGGCTGCTCATCCTTCAATTTCAAGCTCACCTGCCAGCTCACAAAGCTCAGCACCAGCCCCACCGTCACTCCGCATGCCAGGTTAAGTGCGCTGTCGAACAGCAGCGGCGCGACCAGGCCGGACACCAGCGCGAACGACATCATCTGGATGAACGACAGCATCGACGAGGCCAGCCCGCGGTGGTGCGGGAACAGTCCCAGCGCCATCACCTGCAGCGCCGGCGCGGCCACCGCCAGGCCGAACGTGAACAGCGCCAGCGGCAGCACCGCCCACGGGATCGCGGCCGGGAACAGCGCCGTGTAGCCGACATTGTGCACGCAGGCCAGCGCCATCGCGCCATAGCCGATCCCCTTCATGCGTTCGGGCGTGAACCTGCCGGCGCGCTTGCCGCCCCAGGCCGAGCCGATCACCGAGCCGCCGATCAGCGGGATGAACAGCCAAGCGAACGCGGTCTCCGGCAGGTGCAGGATCTCCATCACAAAGTTGGCCGCCGAGCCGATGTACAGCGACAGCCCGCCAAAGGCCAGGCCCACCGACAGCGACAGCAGCACGAAGCGCGTGTGGCGCAGCACCATCAGGTAGTTGCGCGCGATGGCGACCGGGTGGAAGGCGTGGCGCTTCTCGACCGGCAGGCTCTCCGGCACCAGGCGCAGGCACAGCACCACCATCAGCGCGCCGAACGCGGCCAGGAACACGAAGGTCGCGCGCCAGCCAAAGGTCACGTGCAGCCAGCCGCCCAGCACCGGCGCGATGGCGGGCGCCAGGCCGAACACCATCATGATGTGCGACATCATCTTCTGCGCCTGCGGCCCGGCAAAGCGGTCCTGCACGATCGCCTGGCCGATCACCGAACCGGAACCGGCGGCCAGCCCCTGCAGCGCGCGGCACGCCAGCAGCCAGCCGAAGGTGGGCGCGCAGGCCGCACCGATCGAGGCCAGCACGTACACCGACAACGCGGCGAGCAGCACCGGGCGCCGCCCGAACGAGTCCGACAGCGTGCCGTAAAACAGCATCATGAACGCGAAGCAGAACACGAACACGCTCAGTGTCTGCTGCACGGCAACGGGGCCGACGCCAAACACGCGGCCGATCGCCGGCATCGACGGCAAATAGGTGTCGATCGCGAGCGCGCCGACCATGCCCAGGCATGCCAGCACCACCGTCAGGATCTTATGCATACAGCCTTGTCCTCTGGGTAAATTCCTCGAAAGCAATCCGCGATTGTAGCGGCATTCGCTCAATTCCACCTGAGGCCGCCATTGGGTTCGCTCAACGCGACGCGGTCCGGGCGTACGAAGATCAGTACTGATGTGCTCGTCTGAACACGCTCAGGAGGACTTAACCATGAACATCATCCATCGCAGGCTCGCCTTGGCACTTGGCACGTGCGCCGTCGTTGCAATGACTGCCGGCTGCGCCACGCAGGGCCGCTACCACCAGCGCAACCTCGTTTCCGACACCGTTGCGATTCCCGCCGAGCACCACGACCCGCAACTGGTCAACGCGTGGGGGCTGGCGTTCAATCCATTCGCCGTGGCCTGGGTGGCCGACAACGGCACCGGCGTGTCGACGCTGTACGACGGCAACGGCAACAAGCAGCCGCTGGTGGTGACCATTCCGCCGGCCCCGGGCAACAAGACCGGCAACCCGACCGGAATCGTGTTCTACGGCGGGCCGGAATTCGTGGTCACGCACGACCGCGTATCGGGCCCGGCACGCTTCATCTTCGCCAGCGAGGACGGCGGCATTTCGGCATGGGCGCCAAACGTGGAGCCGACCACCGCGATCCGAGTCATCAACAATGTCGGCGCCATCTACAAGGGGCTGGCGTTGAGCGGCAACGGCGGCAGTCCCCTGCTCTACGCGACCGACTTCCACAATAACAAGGTCGACGTGTACGACGGCGCGTTCAACCCGATCCTGCTGGGGCCGGGCGCGTTCCGCGATCCGGCCATCCCGTCCGGCTACGCGCCGTTCGGCATCCAGGCCATCGCCGGCGATATCTACGTGAGCTATGCCAAGCAGGACGCCGACGCCGAGGACGACGTGCCCGGGCCGGGCTTCGGCTTCGTGAGCGTGTTCGACCCGCAGGGCCACTTCGTGCGGCGCCTGATTTCGCGCGGCGAACTGAATGCGCCATGGGGCATGGCGCTGGCGCCGGCGAGCTTCGGCCATTTCGGCAACCGGCTACTGGTGGGGAACTTCGGCAACGGCATCATCAATGCCTACGATCTGGACACCGGCCACTGGGAAGGCCGGCTGCTCGATGAGCACAGAAGGCCGATCCGCATCGACGGCCTGTGGGGGATCGCCTTCGGCAACGGCGTGCAGCAGCAGCCGACCAACACGCTGTTCTTTGCGTCCGGCCCGCAGGACGAGCAGCACGGGCTGTACGGCCGCATCGACGTGGCGCCCGGCGAGCACGGCCACGACTAGCGGGCCGGCGCCCGGGTCCTTCAACGCAGCGACATGCCGAAGCGGCCCGGGCGCGGCAGCCAGTTGCCCAGGTAATCGGCCGAGACCAGCACACGCTCGGCGCGGCCGATCAACAGTTCGCGCGGCACCAGGCCGATGTAGCGCGAGTCGGCGCTGTTGTCGCGGTTGTCGCCCAACACGAGATACTGGTCCTGCGGGATCGTCACCGGGCCGAAGCTGCGCGCGGCATCGATCTCGGGCAGGAGCTGGATGCTGTGGTGCTTGCCGCCCAGGGTCTCGTCCAGCCGCACCGCATCGACCTGGCCGCCGCCGATCGACTCGCGCGCCACGCCCTGCACCTCGTAACCGGCCGCCTTTCCGTTGATGATCAGGCGCTCGTTGCGCATCTCGACCACGTCGCCCGGCAGCGCGATCACGCGCTTGATCAGGCGTTCGCCATCCTTGGGCGAATGGAAGGTGACCACGTCGCCACAGGCCGGATCGCCCAGCCGGGCCAGCACCTTGTCGGTGAGCGGCACCTTCAGGTTGTACGCGGTGCGGTTGACCAGCACCACGTCGCCTTCGAGCAGATTGGGCCGCATCGAGCCGGACGGAATGGCGTTGATCTCCGCGACCGCCGAGCGGAACACGCCGATCAGGCACAGCGTCATCAAGAAGCTCTTGTTGTCGCGGACCCAGTCTTTCATCGCAGGACTCCCTGTTGAGTTGGTATGGGTGTCTTTATACGCGAGCATTCTTTAAGGATGCTTAAACGGCAATCGCCCGACCTCTGCCGGCACGGTGTCGGCTGAAGCCTCAGAGCGGGTGGCCGCTCAGCACCATGCCCAGCGCCGCCGACAGCACGATCAGCACCGCAAAGCCAACACACTTGAGCAGTGCGCGCAGCTTTTGGCCGGAGGGCCGGCTACGCAGCAGGTAGTAAGGCATCGCGACCGGCGTGAGCAGGATAATGGCGATGTTCAGGCCGAGACTGCGGCGGTAGCCGTACTGATCGCTGTCACGGCGGTACCAAACGAAGGTGAGGAAGCTGACGACCAGCGTGAGCGGCGCGCTCCATGCCAGCGGCTGCGAACCGCCCCGCCACGTATAGGTCGCGTCGAGAAAACCGTCGAATACCATCACGAGCAGGATGGCGGCAAGGATGCGTCGTTGAGTCATACGAATTGATGCGTGCATGCCCGGCGCGGTCAGCGCGGCCGGGCGTCGTTCTTGAGGGCCGCAAGCGCCATGCGCTCAACCAGGCCAGGCGCCACGAGCTTGATGAAGCGGCCCAGTTTACCCTTGGCCGTCATCACGACCTCGCGCCGGCGCTGCTGCATGCCGTCGATGATCAGTCGCGCGGCTTGCCCTGCCGTCATCGCGCCCTCTTCCTTGAGCAGGCTTTCGCCCAGCGCCTGGCCGGCCGCGTTAAAGCCGCGATGTCGGATGCGCGTCGCGACCACGCCCGGATAGGCGACCGTCACGCTCACCCCCGCGCCCTTGAGCTCGGCGCGCAAGGCTTCGAAGAACCCGGCCATCGCGAACTTGGTGGCGCTGTACGCCGTGCGGCCTGGCACGCCGAGCAGCCCCGCGAGCGAAGACACGGCCACGATGCGTCCGCGCGCGGCCTTCAGGTACGGCAGCGCGGCCTGGGTGCACCACACGCTGCCCCACAGGTTCACGCGCATCAGGTCCTCGTACCAACCCAGGTCCGCCACGTCCTCGAATAAGGCGTGCGCCGAGCGGCCGGCGTTATTGACCAGGACGTCGATCGTGCCGAAGCGCTCGACGGTGGCGGCGATGAGCTGCTGGCACTGTGCGCGCACCGACACGTCGGTTGGCACCGCGAGCGCCTGCGCGCCCAGTTGTTCGCACTCGCGCGCGACGGCGGCCAGCTGCTCGGGATTGCGGGCAGCCAGCACCAGCGCCACGTCGCTGCGGTGGCGGGCGGCGAGCTGGCGCGCGATCTCGGCGCCTATGCCGTCCGAGCCGCCGGTGACGACCACCACCTGCATTACTTCTGCGCCTTCACGATCTGCATTGCGCTGGCGATGAGCGTGCTCATGTCGCCCATGTTGGCCGGCACGATGATCGCGTTGTTGGTCTTGGCCAGGTTGCCGAACGCGTTCACGTACTCCTCGGCCACGCGCAGGTTCACCGCGTCCGCGCCGCCCGGCTCGCGGATCGCAGCGCCCACCTGGCGCAGCGCGGTGGCGCTTGCATCGGCCAGCGCGACGATGGCCGCCGCCTCACCTTGCGCGCGGTTGATGGCCGACTGTTTCTCGCCCTCCGAGCGCGCGATGGCGGCGTTCTTCTCACCGTCGGCAATGTTGATCTGTTCCTGGCGGCGGCCTTCGGAAGCGGCAATGCGCGCGCGCTTCTCGCGCTCGGCGGTGATCTGGGCCTGCATCGCATGCAGGATCTCGGCCGGCGGCGTCAGGTCCTTGATCTCGTAGCGCAGCACCTTGACGCCCCAGTTCGCGGCCGACTCGTCGATCGCGTTCACGATGGTGGTGTTGATGTGCTCGCGCTCTTCGAACGTCTTGTCCAGCTCCATGCGGCCGATCACCGAGCGCAGCGTGGTCTGGGCCAGCTGGGTGATGGCCTGAATGTAGTTGGAGGCGCCGTACGAAGCGCGCATCGGGTCGGTCACCTGGAAGTACAGGATGCCGTCCACCTGCAGCTGCGTGTTGTCCTTGGTGATGCAGACCTGCGGCGGCACGTCGAGCGGGATCTCCTTGAGGATGTGCTTGTACGCGATGCGGTCGATGAACGGCACCACGATGTTCAGGCCCGGCGCCAGCGTCGCATGGTATTTGCCGAGTCGCTCGACCACCCACGCGTGCTGCTGCGGCACCACCTGGATGGTCTTGAAGACGAAGACAAGCGCAATGATGAAGATGACCAGCGCGACCGTTCCGAACGAGATTTCCATGGGACTCCCTTATGGATGATTATTATTTATATGGTTTTCTTATGGATTGGAGACGATCAGGCGGCTGCCCTGGACCTCGACGATCTTGAACTCGCCGGGATGCGCCGATGCACCCTGCCCCAGTTCGACATCCCACAGCGCGCCGCGGTACATGACGCGGGCCTTGCCGCCCTCCCATTCGGGCACGCTCACGCGCTGGCCGATGTCGAGATTGACGTTATGGTCGCGCGAGGCATTGGCCTTGGCAGGCTTGCCGAAACGGCTGCGTTGCAACAGGCCCGTGGCCAGCACGCCAATGACGCCGGCGATAATCGCCTGCATCGGTATCGATCCGCCCACCAGCGCGGCCAGCGCCCCGAACACGAGGCCAATTGCAATCATCAAGAGGTAGAACGTGCCCGAGAACAGCTCCAGGATCACGACTACGCCCGCCGCTACCAACCAGTTCATCCAATCAGACATTACAACCTCCCACTGTTGAGGCACCCCTCAAAGACAAAAACCCCCGCGGCCCGCAAGGGCTACGAGGGTTTTCGCTACGATGGGCTATGCTTTTTATGATGTTTTTATATCAAACAACTTTCACGCAGCCAGTGTAACGCCTTTTGGCTGGGAGTCAACCGATTCGTTGTTTGTTCACCATTGAGCTCGCCCCGCCGTCGTTCCGGCGGGAGCCGGAATGACGGACTTTAAGTAGCGGGCCGGGACAAGCCTTACAGCTTGGCCAGCGTCTGCCAGGTGTCGATCACGGAGTCCGGGTTCAGCGACATCGACTCGATGCCCTGCTCCATCAGCCAGACCGCGAAGTCCGGGTTGTCGGACGGGCCCTGCCCGCAGATGCCGATGTACTTGCCCTGTGCCAGGCAAGCCTTGATCGCCATCGACAGCATTGCCTTGACCGCCGGATCGCGCTCGTCGAAGTCCTTGGCCAGGAGCTCCATGCCGGAGTCGCGGTCCAGGCCCAGGGTCAGCTGGGTCAGGTCGTTCGAGCCGATCGAGAAGCCGTCGAAATGCTGCAGGAACTGCTCGGCCAGGATCGCATTCGAGGGAACCTCGCACATCATGATCAGGCGCAGGCCGTTCTCGCCGCGCTTGAGGCCATTCTTGGCCAGCAGCTCGACCACCTTCTCGGCCTGGCCCAGCGTACGCACGAACGGCACCATCAGCTCGACGTTGGTCAGGCCCATGTCGTTACGCACGCGCTTCATCGCGGCGCATTCCATCTCGAACGACTCGGCAAAGTCCTCGGCCAGGTAGCGGGCGGCGCCGCGGAAGCCCAGCATCGGGTTTTCTTCGTCCGGCTCGTAGCGCGAGCCGCCGATCAGCTTCTTGTACTCGTTCGACTTGAAGTCGGACAGGCGCACGATGACGGTCTTCGGCCAGAACGCGGCGGCGATGGTCGCCACGCCTTCGGCCAGCTTGTCCACGTAGAACGCGCGCGGCGATGCGTGGCCACGCGCCACCGATTCCACGGCCTTCTTCAGGTCCGGGTCGATGTTCGGGTACTCGAGGATGGCCTTCGGGTGCACGCCGATGTTGTTGTTGATGATGAACTCGAGGCGCGCCAGGCCCACACCGGCGTTCGGCACCGACTGGAAGTCGAACGCGAGCTGCGGGTTGCCGACGTTGAGCATGATCTTCGATTTGAGCGGCGGCAGTTCGCCGCGCGAGACCTCGGTCACCTCGGTTTCCAGCAGGCCGTCGTAGATCTTGCCCTCGTCGCCTTCGGCGCACGAGACGGTGACAAAAGTGCCGTCCTTGAGCGTTTCGGTGGCGTCGCCGCAGCCCACGACTGCCGGCACGCCCAGCTCACGCGCAATGATCGCCGCGTGGCAGGTACGGCCGCCGCGGTTGGTGACGATGGCCGAAGCGCGCTTCATCACCGGCTCCCAGTTCGGGTCGGTCATGTCGGCCACCAGCACGTCGCCCGGCTGGACGCGTTCCATTTCGGACGGGTCGTGGATCACGCGCACGGGGCCTGCGCCGATCTTCTGGCCGATCGCGCGGCCCGAAGCGAGCACGGTGCCCTTGCCCTTGAGGGTGAAGCGCTGCTGCGCGTCGCCGGCCTTCTGCTGCGACTTCACGGTTTCCGGACGCGCCTGCAGGATGTACAGCTTGCCGTCGCGGCCGTCCTTGCCCCACTCGATGTCCATCGGACGGCCGTAGTGGTTCTCGATGATGACCGCGTACTTGGCCAGTTCGATGATCTCGTCGTCCTTGAGCGAGTAGCGGTTGCGCTGCTCGATGGGCACGTCCACGGTCTTGACCGAGCGGCCGGCCTTGGCTTCCGGCGTGAATTCCATCTTGATGAGCTTGGAGCCCAGGTTGCGGCGGATGACCGGGCACTTGCCCTGCGCGAGCATCGGCTTGTGCACGTAGAACTCGTCCGGGTTGACCGCGCCCTGCACCACGGTCTCGCCCAGGCCATAGCTCGAGGTGATGAACACCACGTCCTTGAAGCCCGACTCGGTGTCGATCGTGAACATCACGCCCGAGGCGCCCAGGTCGGAGCGCACCATGCGCTGCACGCCGGCCGACAGCGCCACTTCGGCGTGGGTGAAGCCCTTGTGCACGCGGTACGAGATCGCGCGGTCGTTGTACAGCGAAGCGAACACGTGCTTCATCGCTTCGAGCACGTTGTCGATGCCCACCACGTTCAGGAAGGTCTCCTGCTGGCCCGCGAACGAGGCGTCCGGCAGGTCTTCGGCGGTGGCCGACGAACGGACGGCGAACGACATTTCGGTCGTCGAACCGGCCACCAGGCGGTCGTAGAAGGCGCGGATTTCCTGCTCCAGGCGCGGCTGGAACGGGGTGTCGACGATCCACTGGCGGATTTCGGCGCCGGCCGCAGCCAGCGCGCGCACGTCGTCCACGTTCAGGTTTTCCAGGCGCTTGGCGATGCGGTCGGCCAGCGATGCGCCGCCATCGACGCTGTGGCCGAGGAAGTCGCGGAAAGCCGCCGCCGTGGTGGCAAAGCCGCCCGGCACACGCACGCCGGCATGCGCCAGCTGGCTGATCATCTCGCCCAGGGACGCATTTTTGCCGCCGACCGACTCGACGTCGGTCATGCGCAGGTCCTCGAACGAGGCGACGTAGACGTTGCTGCCGTCCGCCGCCTGCGGCACTTGCAGTGCTGCATTTGACAAGTTAGTCATGGTTAAACACCTTATGATGATGGAAATCTTTCGTGCCTGGCCGAACGACGGTGTTTTCTTGTTATTCTTCGCGTCGTGCAGCACAATGCAAAAACCGTTGCCCAGCATTGTACTCCGGGCAGCTAGGATTTACAGCGCACAAGTCTGGAGATTTGGTGCGCATTGAACAAACAAAATTTTGAAAATGACGGCCGATACCCCCCAAGCGCTCCCCACGTCCACCAGAACTGTCTTTTTTGTATCGGACGGAACCGGTATCACAGCAGAAACATTCGGCCACGCAGTGTTGAGCCAGTTCGAGATGCGGTTCCGGCAAATCCGTCTGCCGTTCATCGACAGCATCGACAAGGCGCACGACGCTGCGCGCCGCATCAACGAGGTCTTTTCGGTAGACCAGCAGAGACCGATTGTGTTCTCGACCCTGGTCACGCCCAAGCTGTCGGCGATCATCCGGGCCGCCAATGGCATGCACATGGACCTGTTCCAGACCTTCGTGGCGCCGATGGAGCAGGAGCTTGGCGTCAAATCGACCCATACGATCGGGCGTATCCACAACACGGTGGACACCGAGGAGTACAAGAACCGCATCGAGGCGATCAACTTTTCGCTGGCGCACGATGACGGGCAGTCGCACAAGAACCTGGCCGAGGCCGACGTGATCCTGGTGGGCGTGTCGCGCTCCGGCAAGACGCCGACCAGCCTGTATCTGGCCATGCAATATGGTCTGAAGGCGGCCAATTACCCCTTGATTCCGGACGACTTTGAACGCGGCAGGTTGCCGTCGGCGCTGCCGGAGTTCAGGCACAAGCTGTTCGGGCTGACGATATCGCCGGAACGCCTGTCGCAGATCCGGAACGAGCGGCGCGCAGGGAGTAAATACGCATCGCTGCAGAATTGCCGCTACGAGATCAACGAGGCCGAGCAGATGATGCAGCGCGAGGGGATACGCTGGCTGTCCTCGACCACCAAGTCGATCGAGGAGATCGCGACCACGATCCTGCAGGAGATCAAGCCGGATCGGAACAACTCCTGAGCGGCGCGCGAGCATCGTAGGAACGTAGGGTGGGCAGGTTTCCTGCCCACGCGTCCAACGATCATTGGATGGTCGCTCATGCCCGCAGTATTCGAACGCGTGGGGTGAGGCTGGGCAGTGCCCGGCCGAACGAGCTGCCCACGCTACGCTCGCACGGGCTCCGCCTGTCAGAAGAAATGCCGCCAGTCTTCCAGCCACCCCGGGAAGGCCGACGCTTCCATGGGGTTGGCAATGTGGTAGCCCTGCGCATAGGTGCAGCCGAGCCCTTGCAGGAAGTCCCAGTCCTGGCGCGTTTCCACGCCCACGGCCACCGACATGCGGTCCAGGTTATGAGCCAGGCCCAGGCAGGACTTGAGCACCGTGCCCAGCGGGCGCTTTTTGGACGCGCCATCGACGAAGCTGCGGTCGATTTTCAGCTCGGAGAACGGTATGCGCGCCAGCAGCTGCAGGTTCGAACGGCCGGTGCCGTAGTCGTCGATCGCCAGGCCAAAGCCCATCATGCGCAGCCGCACCAGCCGTTCGATGAAGTCCGGGTCACTGGTGAGCACCGACGATTCCGGCATTTCGAAGGTCAGGTAATCCGGGAGCAGGCGGTGGCGGCCGAGCGCTGCGCTCACCTGGCGAATGAAGGCCGGGTGCGCGACCGTTTCCGGCGCCAGGTTGATCGAAATGGAAATCGGGATACCCTGGTCGTGCAGCTTGCGGCAGCGTTCCAGCGACAGCTCGATCATGCTCCAGTCGAGGAAATCGATGCGGTTGTTCTCTTCCAGCGCGTGGATGAACGACGAAGGCGTGAGCACGCCGTGCTCCGGGTGGCGCCAGCGCGCGAACACTTCCAGGCCCTTGACCTGCCCGGTCGCCAGCTCGATCTTGGGCTGGAAGAAGGGTTCGAATTCGCGCCGCTGCAGGCCCACGCCGATGTCCGTGAACGTAAAGCGCGGACCGCCCGCCGCCTCGGCCGGCGGCGCGGGCGGCGTGTAGTTGTCCAGCAGCGTCTTGAGCTTGGCCTGGGTGACCGGCTTGGCGATGGCGCCGAGCAGTTCCAGTCCGTACACCTGGGCCAGCGTCTCCACCGAGAACATCAGCGCCGGCGGCTGCTTGCCGGTCATGATCACGCTGGTGTGGCAGTCCAGACCGGCCAGGTTGCGGATCAGCTCCAGGCCGTCCATGCCCGGCAGGTCCAGGTCGATGATCGCGACGTCCGCCGCCGGCGAAAAGCCGCCCTGGAAGAAACGCAGCGCCGTGTGCCCATCGGGCGCATCGGTCACCCGGCTCGCGCCGAGATGGCCGAGCATGTCCTTCAGCGCCGCGCGCTGCGCCGGGTCTGCTTCCGCTACCAGAAAATGCAAATGCGCGATATCCATCGATGCTCCAGATTGCCTAGGCGCAAGAGTAACCCGAGCAGCAAGCTGCCGTCTAGCTTTGGTTCTGGCGCAGTTGTTCGAAAAAGCACACGGCGGCGCAGGCGGCCACGTTGAGCGACTCGACCTTGCCGGCATGCGGCACCGCGACCCGGTGCGTGGCCAGTTCCAGCACCTCGGCGCTGACGCCCTGCCCCTCGTGCCCAAGTACCCAGGCGACGTCGCGCTTCAGGTCCAGGCAGTACAGGCGCTCGGCGGCGTAGCCGCTGGTGGCCAGCACCGGCACGCGCGCGTCGCGCACCAGCTGCGGCAGGTCCACGTTCTCGAAGATTTCGAGCACGAAGTGGGCGCCCATCGCGGCGCGCAGCACCTTGGGCGACCAGCAGAACGCGGTGCCGGCGCTGCAGAAAACCTGTTTGATGCCGGCCGCCGCGGCGCTGCGCAGAATCGAGCCGACGTTGCCGGGGTCCTGCACGCCGTCCAGCAGCACGGCCGACTGCATCAGCGCGCCGGGCTGCGCCGGACGCGGCGTGGCCACGATGAAGGCGAGGTTGATGCCGTGCTCGACCTGGCTGATGGCCGCGAACAGCGCATCCGGAAACACGGTGACGGGTGCGCGCAGGTTCTCGCAGCGGCGCACCACGGCATCGACTTCGGGGTTGGCCAGCACGCCTTCGGACACCACGCAGTGCACTGGCGCGCCGCGCAGGTCGAGCCAGGCCTGGCACAGGTGCACGCCGTCCAGCAGGCTCTGGCCGGCCTTGCGCCGCGCCTGCGAGCTGGTCGCGAGCGCCTTCAGCTCCTTGTAGAACGCGTTGTCGCGCGAGGTGATGGTTTTCATGATTGAGTCATCATCAATGGTCCGCACGTCGTCCCGGCGAAAGCCGGGATGACGGGGTGGTGGCCATGGTAGGCATCACAGGCTATCGAACAGATCTGGCTCCATCAGCGCGCGCACCGGAGCGAACGAGCGGCGGTGCACCGGGCACGGGCCGTGCTCGCGCAGGCGCTCCAGGTGCAGCGGGGTCGAGTAGCCCTTGTGCTGGTCGAAGCCGTATTGCGGGTACACCTCGTGCAGCGCCACCAGCGCCGCGTCGCGCGCGGTCTTGGCCAGGATCGAGGCGGCCGAAATCGCATGCACCTTGTCGTCGCCTTCGACGATGGCATGGGCCTTGATCGAGAGCGGCGGGCAGCGGTTGCCGTCGATGAGGGCAATGGTCGGCACGGTGGCCAGCGCCTCGACCGCGCGGCGCATGGCCAGCATGGTCGCCTGCAGGATGTTCAGGCTGTCGATCTCCTGGTGCGAGCACTCGGCAATCGCCCACGCCAGCGCGCATTCCTTGATCTGCGGCGCCAGCTCGTTGCGGCGTGCTTCGGTCAGCTGCTTGGAGTCTTTCAGGCCCTCGATCGGGCGCGCGGGGTCGAGGATGACGGCCGCCGCAAACACCGGGCCGGCCAGCGGCCCCCTGCCCGCTTCGTCCACGCCGCACACGACGTCGTCCAGCGTGAACGGGCGCAGCCGGGGCGGCAGGCCGGGGTAGAAATTGATCTTCTTCTTGCTCATGTTGCTTTGCCAATCACCCGCAGGACCGCTTCGGCGCTCTCGGCCGCGCTGTTCCTGAGCAGGCTGTGGTGCATGTCGGTGAAGCGCTGCGCCAGCCGCTCGCGGCCGGCCGTGTCCTCCAGCTGCCGCCACACGGCGTCGGCCAGCGCTTCGGGCCTGGCGGCGTGTTGCAGGAACTCGGGAACGACGAACTCGCGCGACAAGATGTTCGGCAGCCCGATCCACGGCATGTAGCCCATGTGACGCATGATCTGCCACGACGCTTCGAACACTTTATACGCGATCACCATCGGCTTCTTGAACAGCGCCACTTCCAGCGTGGCCGTGCCGGAGGCAACCAGCACCGCGTCGGCAGCCGCAATGGCCGTGTGCGATTGGCCGTCCACGAGCTGGACCGGCACGTCGGACAGGCCCGCCTTGGCCGCCAGTTCGGTGAACAGGGCCTTTTGCCGTTCGCCCGCCATCGGCATCACGAACTTGAGCTGCGGGTCGCGCTGGGCCAGGATGCGCACTGCGCGCATGAACGGTTCGGTGAGGTATTTGATCTCGCCCATCCGGCTGCCGGGCATGACGGTGACCACGCGCGCGTCGCCGGCCAGTCCAAGCGAGCGCCGCGCCCCCGCCACGTCCGGCTGCAGCGGGATCATCTCCGCCAGCGGATGACCGATGTAAGTCACGGGCACGCCTGCGTCGCGGTAGATCTGCTCCTCGAACGGGAAGATCACGAGCATGTGCGAGACGGCGCGCTTGATCTTCTTGATGCGCCCGCCGCGCCAGGCCCAGATCTGCGGGCTCACGAAGTGCACGGTGGGGATGCCGGCGGCGCGCAGTTGCTCTTCCAGGCCAAGATTGAAGCCCGGGTAGTCGGCGCCGATGAAGGCGGCCGGGCGCTCGGCGATCAGCTGGTCGCGCAGCTTGTTCTGGATGCCCTTGATTTCGCGGTAGCGCGGAATGACCTCGAACAGGCCGCGCACGGTGAGCGTGTCCATCGGCACGCTCGATACCAAGCCCTGCTCGATCATGCGCGGGCCGCCGATGCCGGAGAAGCGTGCGTTGGGAAGATGTGGCCGCAGGCCGGCCATCAGGCGGCCTGCGAGCATGTCGCCGGAGACCTCGCCGGCGACGAGTGCCAGCGAGATGTCAGCGGACGATGCCACGGGCCGCCGCGTCGAGGAAACCGCGCATCGCGCGCACGTGCGGCGCCGCCTCGAGCGAAGCCGCTTCCTGCTCTTCGAGCGCTGCCTTGGCTTCTTCCAGCGTCAGGCCGGCGCGGTAGATCGACTTGTAGGCGGCGCGAATGCCGTCGATCTGCTCGCGCGTAAAGCCTCGCCGCTTCAGGCCCTCGACGTTGATGCCCTTGGCCGCAGCCGGGTTACCGGCGACCATGACGAACGGCGGCACGTCCTGCGTCAGGCTGGTGTACATACCGATGAAGGCGTGGGCGCCGATCTTGCAGAACTGGTGCACGCCGCAATAGCCCGACAAGATCGCCCAGTCGCCCACCTCGACGTGGCCGGCCAGCTGCGCGTTGTTCGAGAAAATCGTGTGGCTGCCCACCTGGCAGTCGTGCGCCAGGTGCACGTAGGCCGAGATCCAGTTGTCGTCGCCAAGCCGCGTGACGCCCTTGTCCTGCGCCGTGCCCAGGTTGAAGGTGACGAACTCGCGGATCGTGTTGCCGTTGCCGATCTCCAGCCGCGTCGGCTCGCCATTCCACTTCTTGTCCTGCGGCGCGGCGCCGATGGAGGAGAACTGGAAAAACTTGTTATCGCGGCCGATCGTGGTGTGGCCTTCGATGACCACGTGTGGGCCCACCACCGTGCCCGCGTCGATGCGCACGTGCGGGCCGATGATCGAATACGGGCCGACTTCGACCGAGCTGTCCAGCTCCGCCTTGGGATCGACGATCGCGCTCGGGTGAATCCTGGTCATTTACTGTCCCGCCGGCTGTTCAGGGCGCGCCATCTGGGTTTCGGCGGCGCCGCGGATGGTGCACATCAGTTCCGCTTCCAGCGCAACCTTGCCGTCCACGCTGCCCACGGCCTTGTACTTCCAGATGCCGCGCGCCACGCGCAGGATCTCGACATCCATCTTGAGCTGGTCGCCCGGCTCCACCGGACGCTTGAAGCGCGCGCCGTCGATGCCGGCGAAGTAGACCACCGAATTGGCGTCCGGCTTCACGTTCATGGTCATGAACGAGAGAATGGCCGCGGTCTGCGCCATCGCCTCGATCATCAGCACGCCCGGCATCACCGGCTTGTGCGGGAAGTGGCCGTTGAAGAACTCCTCGTTGGCGGTCACGTTCTTGATCGCGGTGATGCGCTTGCCCAGTTCAAAGTCGACCACGCGGTCCACCAGCAGCATCGGGTAGCGGTGCGGCAGGTATTCCTTGATCTGGTTGATGTCGAGAGTCTTGCTTTCGGTAGTGGTCATTTGTCTTCTGTGAGTTTTTTAATCGTTTTTTCCAGCGTGCGGATCTTCTCGCGCATCGACGCCAGGTTGCGCACGATGGCCGCGCTCTTTTCCCATTCGGCGTTCTTGGCCAGCGGGTAAAAGCCGGTGTACTGCCCGGGTTCGAGCACCGAGCGCGACACCATGGTGCCCGACGAGATATGCACGTTGTCGGCGATCTCCAGGTGCCCCAGCACCATCGCGGCGCCACCAAAGGTGCAGTGTTTGCCGATCCTGGCGCTGCCGGCCACGCCCACGCAACCGGCCATGGCGGTGTGCGCGCCGATGTGGCAGTTGTGGCCGATCTGGATCTGGTTGTCCAGCTTGACGCCGTCTTCCAGCACCGTGTCGGCCAGCGCGCCGCGGTCCACCGAGGTGTTGGCGCCGATCTCGACGTCATCGCCGATCAGCACGCGCCCGGTCTGCGGGATCTTGATGTACACGCCGGCCTCGTTGGCAAAGCCGAAGCCGTCCGCGCCGATGACGGCGCCGGAGTGGATGATGCCGCGCGCGCCGATCTTGCAGCGCGCATGGAAGGTGACGTTGGCGAACAGGTGCGTGTCCTCGCCCACCTCGGCCTCGCGCCCGATGAAGCAGCCGGCATCGATGACGGCGCCGGCCTTGATGACCGCGCCCTCCTCGACCGTGGCGTGCGGGCCGACGTGCGCCGACGGATCGACCTTGGCGCTCGCGGCGACCACCGCGCTCGGGTGGATGCCCGGCTCGGGCTCGATCGCCTCGAGCGCAACGAAATACTGCGCCGCGCGGGCGAAGTAGGCGTACGGGTTGCTGGTGACGATGCGCGCACCGGTGTAGGTGGCGGCCACGGTCGGGTCGTCCAGCGGCGAGAGGATCAGCGCCGCGGCGTTGCTCTGCGCGGCCAGTGCGCGCAGTTTGCTGTTCGAGAGAAAGCTGATGTGCGTAGCGCCCGCGTCCGAGAGCGGCGCGATGCCGGTCACCTCGATATTCGGGTCACCCGCCAAATGCCCACCGAAGCGTTCGACCAATTCAGCCAGTCGAGTGCCCATCCTGGTTATTCCAATTCAGTGTAAATCGTATTATTTGTCGAGCAGCTTGAGGATCTTGTCGGTGATGTCCACGCGCGGGCTCGACCACGCGGTTTCCTGCAGCACCACGTCCAGGTGTTCCTGCTCGGCGATCTGTTCGATCAGCTTGTAGGCACGCTGGGCGATCGCGGCACGCTCCTCGTTCTTGCGCTGCAGGAGGTCCTCCTGGAACTCGCGCTGCATGCGCTGCACGTCCTTTTCCATGTCGAACAGCTCGCGCGAGCGCTTGGTCCGTTCGAGGTCGCTCATGCGCGGGGCATCGGCGTCGAACTTCTCGGACGCGGCCTTGAGCTTGCCCACCATCTCTTCGTTGGCCTTCTGGCGCTTGGAGAATTCGGCCTGGATCTTGGCGTCGGCCGCCTTCGCCATCTTGGACTCGGTCATCAGGCGCTCGGTGAACACGACACCGATGCGGCTCGGGGCGACCGCGGTTTGCGCCTGGGCCAGCGAGCACGCGCACAACGCCGCGAACACGAGGCTCCTGGGCAGCGAGGCAATCGATTTTTTCAACATAGTTCTCCGCAAACGTAGGATCAGACGGTGCCGTCGGATCAGAAGCCGGTACCCATCTGGAACTGGAAGCGCTCCAGGCGGTCGCCCGGCAGCGAGTTCAAGGGTTTAGCATAACTCAACTTGAGCGGGCCGACCGGGGAAATCCACGACAGGCCGATACCGGCCGAGTAGCGCAGCTCGTTAAAGCGCGGCTTGGTTTTCTCCTGCCACACCTGGCCGCCGTCGGCGAACACGAACCAGCGCAGGCTGCGGTCGGTGCCGCTGCCCGGGAACGGGAACTGCAGCTCGGCGTTGCCGATCACGCGTTTGGTGCCGCCCAGCGGGTTGTTGAACTGGTCGACCACGCCCAGCGTCGAGCTTTCATAGCCGCGCACCGAGCCGATGCCGCCCGCATAGAAGTTCTTGAAGATCGGGTACGGGTGGCCGCCGATGCCGTGGCCGTAGTCGGCCTCGCCACGCAGGGCCAGCGTCATCCAGCGCGTGAGGGGCCGGTACCACTGGTGTTCGTAGATCGCGCGGTAGTACTTGGAGTCGCCGATCGCGTCCACCTCGAGGTTGGCGCGCTGGTAGCGGCCGGTGGTCGGGGTGATGGCGCTGTCGCGCGAATCGCGGCCCCACGCAACGGTCAGCGGGATCGCGTAGGTGCGAGCCGTGCCCACGCCGCTTGCCGGGCCGCCGTTCTGGGCCACGAACTGCTGGTACAGCGGCGGGCTGGTCTCGTCGGTCTCGATCAGGGTCTTTTCAGCGCCGATGCCGAAGAACACGGTGTCGGTGTCGGAGAACGGCACGCCGAAGGTGATGTTGCCGCCCTGCTGGCGCACGGTGAACGAGCCGACGTAGGCCGCCGGCGGACGCGAAGTGCGCAGGTACAGCTGGAACGCGCGCGAGATGCCGTCGTCGGTGAAGTACGGGTTGGTTTGCGAGAAGGCGATCGTGCGGTTGTACTTCGACGTATTCAGTTCGACGCCGACCGTGTTGCCGCTGCCGGCGAAGTTCTGCTGCTGCACCGAGGCCGTGAAGGTGAACTTTTCGGCCTGCGAGAACGCGCCGCCGATCATGAAGTTACCGGTCGGCTTTTCGGTGACCTCGAAGTTCACGTCCACCTGGTCCGAGGTGCCCTGCGATTCGGGCGTGTCGACCTTGACGTCCTTGAAGTAGCCGAGGCGGTCCACGCGATCGCGCGAGAGCTTGACCTTGTCCGCGTTGTACCACGAGCTTTCGAACTGGCGGAATTCGCGGCGGATCACTTCGTCACGGGTGGTGGTGTTGCCCGAAATGGTCATGTGGCGCACGTAGGCGCGCTTGCCCGGATCGACGAAGAAGGTGAAGGCCACCTGGCGCTTGGCGCGGTCGATCTCGGGGTTGGCGGTCACGTTGGCGAAGGCATAGCCAAAGGTGCCCAGGCGCGCGGCGATGCGCTTGTTCGACGCCTCTTGCGCGGCGCCGGAATAGGTCTGGCCCGGGCGCAGCAGGATCAGCTGGCGCAGCTCTTCCTCGCGGCCGAACATCTCGCCATCGAGCTTCACGCTGGAGACGGTGTACTTCTCGCCTTCGGTGATGTTGATGGTCAGGTAGATGTCCTTCTTGTCCGGCGTGATCGCGACCTGGGTCGATTCGACGTTGGCCTCGAGATAGCCGTGATCCAGGTACCAGGACTTGATGGCTTCGATGTCGCCGGTCAGCTTGGTCTTGGAGTACTGGTCGGCCTTGGAGTACCAGGTGAACCAGCCGGAGGTGGACAGCTGCAGCAGCTCGCGCAGCTGCTTGTCGCTGAAGGCCTTGTTGCCGACGATGTTGATCTGCCGGATCTTGGCGACGTCGCCCTCGTCCACGTTGAACATGATGTTCACGCGATTGCGCTCGATCGGGGTGACGGTGGTGGTGATCTTCACGCCATACAGGCCGTGCGACAGGTACTGGCGCTTGAGCTCCTGCTCCGCGCGGTCCACGGAGGCCTTGTCGAAGATCTTGGTCTCGCCCACGCCGATTTCCTTGAGCGCCTTGACCAGCATGTCCTTTTCGAATTCCTTGGTGCCGGTGAAGTCCACCGAAGCGATCGCCGGGCGCTCCTCGACCAGCACCACCAGCACGCCGTTTTCCTCTTCCAGGCGCACGTCCTTGAAGAAGCCGGTCGCATACAGCGCCTTGATGGCGGCGGTGGCCTTGTCGTCATCGAAGGTTTCGCCCACGCGCACCGGCAGATAGCTGAACACGGTGCCCGCTTCCGTCCGCTGGATGCCTTCGACCCGGATGTCCTTGACCTTGAACGGGGCGGCGGCTTGCGCCTGGCTGGCGCACACGGCCAGCACGGCGGCGCCAATGAGGCTGCGGCGGATGAACGGCGGGGCAAAACTATTCGATTGTAATTTCATTGGGGTTATTCAATGGGTCAGTCATCGGACAAACGGCGTATTCTAACGCCTGCGCTGGTGCAGCCCTACAGCAGCCGCGCAAGGTCGTTGAAAACGGCGAGCGCCATCAGCATGAACAGCAGGCCTACCCCCGCGCGTTGGACCATCTCTCCGATCCGTTCGGGCACGGGGCGCCCTGTCAAAACTTCCAGCGAATAATACAGCAAATGGCCACCATCCAGAACCGGAATTGGTAACAGATTCATTACACCCAGACTGATGCTGATGAAGGCGATAAAGCGCAAGAAGACCGACAATCCGGCATGTGCGCTCTGGCCCGCGGCATCGGCAATGGTGATCGGGCCGGCCACGTTCTTCCACGAGACTTCGCCGGTGATCATCTTGCCGATCATCTTGAGCATCATGGTGGCCTGCCCCCAGGTTTCGCTGGCCGCGTGGCGCAGCGCCGAAAGCGGCCCGTAGGCGACGGTCACGATCTCCGGCTGCACGCCCACCATGGCCTTGATCATGCCGCGCCCCGATGCCTCGTCGCGGTCGGGCGTTACCGCCACTTCCATCGGCACGCCATCGCGGGTAACGGACAGGCGCAGCACACGGCCCGCGGACTGGCGCACCACCTGGGTCAGCGCAATCCAGTCGGAAACTGCCTTGCCGTCGATGGCGGTGACCAGGTCGCCCTTGCGCAGGCCGGCTTTGGCGGCCGCGCCGCCTGCCACCACCTCGCCCAGCATCGCGGGCGGGCGCCACATGTCCATGCCCAATGCGCCCAGCACGTCGTTGTCCACGTCCAGTTTGGCCATCGCGGCGGCCGGGATGGTGGCGCGGTAGCTGCCGCCGCCGGCGCCGCGCAGTTCGAGCTGCGCCTCGCGCTTGTCCACGGCGGCGTTGAGGATTTCCCAGCGCAGCTCGGACAGCGAGCGCACCGGATCGCCGTTGACCGCGGTGACGGTGTCGCCGGCGCGCATGCCGGCCTGGTACGCCGCGCTGGCGTTCGGGTTCACGTACAGGCGCGCGCTCGGCTCCTGCACGCCATGCATGAACAGCGCGGCAAACAGCACGATCGCCAGCAGGAAGTTGGCCAGCGGCCCGGCGGCGATGATGGCCATGCGCTTGGCCGCGCTTTGCGACGTGAATTCGCGCGCCAGCTCCGCCTCGTCGCGCGGCGCGGTGGACGGGTCGCGCTTGTCGAGCATCTTGACGTAGCCGCCGATCGGGAGCGCCGACAGCGCCCATTCGGTCTGGTCGCGGCCGAAGCGGCGCATCCAGACGATCTTGCCCATGCCGACCGAGAAACGCAGCACCTTCACGCCGCACAGGCGGGCGACGGCGTAGTGCCCCAGCTCGTGGAACACCACCAGGGGGCCCAGGGCCAGCAGGAAGGCCAGTACGGTATAAATGAGGTTCATGGCATCAAGCCCTCGCAAGACCCGCAACCACGCGCTCGGCAGCGGCACGGGCGCGCGCATCCTGTTCCATCACGGCTTCGATCGACGCGGCTGCGCCATGCGCGATCTCGTCCATCACGCGGCCGATCACGCGGTCGATGTCACGAAAACCGATGCGGCGGTCGAGGAAGGCCTGCACCGCCACTTCGTTGGCGGCATTGAGCAGCGCCGGCGCCGTGCCGCCGTCGCGCAGCGCTTCGAAGGCGAGCGCCAGGCACGGGAAGCGCTGGTAGTCGGGACGGTGGAACTGCAGCGAAGCCATCCGGGTCAGGTCGAGCTGGCCAACGCCCGACTCGATCCGCTCGGGGAACGCCAGCGCGTGCGCGATCGGAGTGCGCATGTCCGGGTTGCCCAGCTGTGCAACCACGGAACCGTCAACGTACGAGACCATCGAGTGGATCACCGATTGCGGGTGGATCACGACCTCGATCATCTCGGCCGGCGCGCCGAACAGCCAGTGCGCCTCTATCACTTCCAGGCCCTTGTTCATCATGGTCGCCGAGTCCACCGAGATCTTGCGGCCCATGACCCAGTTCGGGTGCTTGCACGCTTCCTCGGGCGTCACGTCTTCGAGCGTGTCGACGGCGCGGTTCAGGAACGGGCCGCCGGAAGCGGTGAGCAGGATGCGCGCGACACCCGAGTCGCCCGGCTGGCGCGCGTACGACTGCGGCAGCGACTGGAAGATCGCATTGTGTTCGCTGTCGATCGGCAGCAGCGTGGCCTTGTGCTCCTTGACCGCGTCCATGAACAGCTGGCCGGACATGACCAGCGCCTCCTTGTTCGCGAGCAGGACCTTCTTGCCCGCGCGCGCGGCGGCCAGCGTGGGCGCCAGGCCGGCGCCGCCGACGATGGCCGCCATCACGGTGTCGGTGTCCGGGCTGGCGGCGACGTCGCACAGCGCCTGCGCGCCGTATTCGACGCTGGTGGGCAGGTCGGCGATCAGCTGCGCCAGGCGCTGCGCGGCTTCGGCCGTGCCGACCACCGCGCGCGCCGGACGGAACGCGCGGCACTGCGCGGCCAGTTCGTCCACGCGGCCGTGCGCGGTGAGCGCATGGACCTGGTATTTTTCGGGGTGACGCGCGAGCACGTCGAGTGTCGAGGCGCCGATCGAGCCGGTGGCGCCGAGAATGGTGATGCGTTGCATTGTGAAGCTCCTTTTAGAGCCAGGCGCCGATCAACGCCGCCAATGGCAATACCGGGATCAGTGCATCGATCCGGTCCAGCACCCCGCCGTGGCCGGGCAGCAGGTTGCTGCTGTCCTTCATGCCAGCGCGGCGCTTGAGCTGTGATTCGAACAGGTCGCCCACCACACTGGCGGCGACGATGAGGATGAGTACCGCCAGCAGCGCGGCCCAGCCCAGCCGGGCCACGGTGCGCGCGGCGAAGGTGTCGGCCAGCGCCTGGCCGCCGAACAGCACGGTGAGCGAGGCGATGACCAGCACCGCGATGCCGCCGCCGACCGCGCCTTCCCACGACTTGCCGGGCGAGATGGACGGCGCCAGCTTGCGCCTGCCGAACGCCTTGCCGGCAAAGTAGGCGCCGATGTCGGCGATCCAGACCAGCGCCATCACCGACAGCAGGTACAGCGGCGAATGCTGGAACAGCGCGACGATCGCGGCAAAGCAGCCGACGATGGCGATCGCGTAGGTGACCGACAGCAGCGTGTTGCCGCCGGCATCGAGCGGCGGCAGGCCGATCTTGAGCGAAGGCGCCAGCCGCAGCAGCCAGATCAGCACGCTGATGGCGAACCAGAAGGTCAGGTTGCCGGGCCCCTGCACGAAGAAGCCGTAGGCAAACGCCGCGGTCCAGAAACCGGCCACCACCAGTGCGCTGTTGGAGGCAGGGTTAAACAGCCGGAAGGCTTCCCAGATCGCCGCGCCGAAAAATACCGTGGCCACCACGGCGAACGCCGTGTAGCTGTTGAAGTACAGGATGGGCAGCAGCACTGCCAGCAGCACGACCGCCGTGATGACCCGGGTTTTCAGCATCAGCTTTTCTTTGCCACTTGTTCGCCGGTGCGGCCGAAACGGCGCTCGCGGCTCTGGTAGGACGCGATCGCCGCGTCGAGCGACTGGCTGTCGAAATCCGGCCAGAAGGTGTCGGTGAAATACAGCTCGGAGTACGCCAGCTGCCACAGCAGGAAGTTGGAGATGCGCTCCTCGCCGCCGGTGCGGATGAACAGGTCGGGCTCGGGCGCGTAGGCCATGGCCAGGTGCGGCGCCAGCATCTCTTCGGTAAAGTCGGTGGCGCCGGGATTGGCCGCGACCATCTTGCCGGTTGCCTGCATGATGTCCCAGCGGCCGCCGTAGTTGGCGCACACGGTCACCGTCAGGCGCGTGTTGTTGGCGGTCTTGCGCATGGCGCCGGCGATCATCTCCTGCAGCTTGGGGTCGAAGCGCGACAGGTCGCCCACCACCTTCAGGCGGATATTGTTGGCGTGCATCTTCGACACCTCACGCTCGAGCGCGGTGACGAACAGGCGCATCAACAGCGACACTTCCTCCTGCGGGCGGCGCCAGTTTTCGGACGAGAACGCGAACAGGGTCAGGTACTCGATGCCCCGCTCCACGCACGCCTCGACCACGGTGCGCACCGCTTCCACGCCCTTGACGTGGCCCGCCACGCGCGGCAACAGCCGCTTGGTTGCCCAGCGCCCGTTGCCATCCATGATGATGGCGACGTGGCGCGGCACCAGCGGCGTGTCGGGAACTGCGGTCGTCGAACTTTTGAAAATCATATATCGGGACCCGGAGGCGATACAAAAAGAAAGGACGGACCGGGCGGGCCATACTGGCCAGGCCGGTCCGCTGCGGACGCGCGAGGCGCCAGGATTATACGGTCAGGACTTCTTTTTCTTTTTCCCCAACGAGCTTGTCGATATCGGCCACGAATTTGTCGGTCAGCTTCTGGATCTCGTCCTGGGAGCGACGTTCCTCGTCTTCCGAGATCGCCTTGTCTTTGACCATTTTCTTGAGCTGTTCGTTGGCGTCGCGGCGAATGTTACGCACGGCGATCTTGGCGTCTTCCGCTTCCGACTTGCACAGCTTGACCATTTCCTTGCGGCGCTCTTCGGTCAGCGGCGGGGTCGGCACGCGGATCATCTCGCCGAACGACGACGGGTTCAGGCCCAGGTCCGATTCGCGGATCGCTTTTTCGATGACGGCCAGCATCTTCTTTTCCCACGGCTGCACGCCGATCGTGCGCGCGTCCAGCAGGGTCAGGTTGGCCACGCCCGACAGCGGGGTCGGCGAACCGTAGTAGTCCACCATCACGTGGTCGAGGATGCCGGTATGGGCGCGGCCGGTGCGGACCTTCGCCAGGTCATTCTTCAGGGTCTCGATCGACTTGTTCATCCGATCCTGGGCGTTCTTCTTCACGTCAGCTACAGACATGCTGCTCTCCTGAGTTCTAAACTTAAATTTTCTGTTAAACGTGTACCAGTGTACCTTCGTCTTCGCCCATGATCACGCGCTTGAGCGCACCAGGTTTGACGATGGAAAACACCTTGATCGGCAGCTTCTGGTCGCGGCACAGGGCGAACGCGGTCGCATCCATCACCTGCAGGTTCTTCGAGATCGCCTCGTCGAACGAAATCGATTCATAGCGGGTAGCGTGCGGATCCTTCTTCGGATCGGCAGTATATACGCCATCGACCTTGGTTGCCTTCAAAACAATTTCGGCGGAGATTTCCGAGCCGCGCAACGCGGCCGCGGTGTCGGTGGTGAAGAAGGGGTTGCCGGTGCCTGCGGCGAACACGACGACCTTGCCTTCTTCCAGATACTGCAGCGCTTTCGGGCGCACGTAGGGCTCGACCACCTGCTCGATGGCGATCGCGCTCATGACGCGCGCGGTGATGCCCTGCTGGCGCATGGCGTCGGCCAGGGCCAGCGCGTTCATCACGGTGGCCAGCATGCCCATGTAGTCGGCGGTGGCGCGGTCCATGCCTTGCGCGCCGGGCGCCACGCCGCGGAAGATGTTGCCACCGCCGATCACGACCGCCAACTGCACCCCCATGTTTGCCACTTCGGCCACGTCGGCGACCATGCGCTCGATGGTGGCGCGATTGATGCCGAACGGGTCGTCGCCCATCAGCGCTTCGCCGGACAGTTTAAGGAGGACTCGTTGATAGGCGGGTTTGGTCATGATGGTGCGCTCTCCTTAATGTGTTGTTACGAAATTCGGGTCTGGCCGCTGGCGGCGGCCTCACCTGCGGCGGGCGCAGGTGGAGTGTATTGCCTTGGCCCGCGCCTGCCGCTCCGGCGTCCCCGCACAGGCGGGGACCCATAGACCATCTGCAGTATTCGCGCCAGCCACAGGGCGGCATACTCAGCATGGGTTCCCGCCTGCGCGGGAACGACGGCCCCAGGGCCACGGGTCAAAAAAACGGGCCTCGCGGCCCGTTTTCCATTTTACTGCTTGGAAGCAGCCATCTGTGCTGCGACTTCTGCTGCGAAGTCGTCGACTTTCTTTTCGATGCCCTCGCCTACCACGTACATCACGAACGATTTGACGTTCGCGTTGGCCGCTTTCAGCATTTGCTCGACCGACTGCTTGTCGTTCTTCACGAATGCCTGGTTCAGCAGCGACACTTCTTTCAGGAACTTCTGCACCGAACCGTCGATACGCTTGGCGACGATCTCGGCCGATTGCGGCTGCTTGCCTTCGGCGACGGCCTTGTCGGCGTCTTCCTGGGCTTTGAGCTGGGCAACCGAACGCTCTTTCTCGATCAGCTCGGCCGGCACTTGATCCGACGACAGCGAGACCGGCTTCATGGCGGCGATGTGCATCGCCACGTCCTTGCCGACCTGGTCGTCGGCGCCTTCGAACTCGACGATCACGCCGATGCGCGCGCCGTGCAGGTACGAAGCCAGCTTGGCGCTGGTGTCGAAACGCTTGAAGCGGCGCACGGTCATATTCTCGCCGATTTTACCGATCAGCGCGGTGCGCACGTCGTCGAAGGTCTTGCCGTCCACCGGCAGGGCAGCCAGGGCAGCGACGTCGGCCGGGTTGTTCTCGGCGACCAGCTTGGCAGCCAGGTTGGCCATGGCCAGGAACTCTTCGTTCTTGGCGACGAAGTCGGTTTCGCTGTTGATTTCGACCAGCGCGCCGATGTTGCCGGCGATGTAAGCGGCCACCACGCCTTCAGCGGTGATGCGGGCGGCGGCCTTCGATGCCTTGCCGCCCAGCTTGACGCGCAGGATCTCTTCGGCACGCGCCATGTCGCCTTCGGCTTCGGTCAGTGCTTTTTTGCATTCCATCATCGGGGCGTCGGTCTTGGCGCGCAGTTCGCCAACCATCGCTGCAGTAATCGCTGCCATGTTGTTTTCTCCTAAATTAGAATCCAGGGTGCGGATCGCGCATCGGGGCGCGTGCCGCGTTTGTTCTGCTTAAAAAAAGGGGAGGCAAGGCCCCCCTTCGGTCAGTGGGCAGGCGCGCGGCCTGCCCTGCAATTATGCTTGCTCGGAAACTTCGACGAATTCGTCGCCGCCCTTGACCATCTCGACCACTTCGTTGGTCGCGTTGGCACGGCCTTCCAGGATCGCATCGGCCACGCCGCGTGCGTACAGGGTGATCGCCTTCGACGAGTCGTCGTTGCCCGGGATCACGTGGGTCACGCCTTCCGGCGAGTGGTTGGTGTCAACCACGCCGATGACCGGGATGCCCAGCTTGCCGGCTTCGGTGACGGCGCCCTTGTGGTAGCCGACGTCCACGACGAAGATCGCGTCCGGCACGCCGTTCAGGTCCTTGATGCCGCCGATCGACTTTTGCAGCTTGTCCAGCTCGCGGTTGAACATCAGGGCTTCTTTCTTCGACATTTTGTCGACTTCGCCCGACTCGATGGCAGCTTCCATGTCTTTCAGGCGCTTGATCGAGGTCTTGATGGTCTTGAAGTTGGTCAGCATGCCGCCCAGCCAGCGCTGGTCAACATAGGGCACGCCGGCGCGTTGCGCTTCAGCGGCGATGATGTCGCGGGCCTGGCGCTTGGTGCCCACCAGCAGGATGGTGCCGCGGTTGGCAGCGATCTGCTTGATGGTTTTCATCGCATCCTGGTACATCGCCATGGTTTTTTCCAGGTTGATGATGTGGATTTTGTTGCGATGACCAAAGATGAACGGGGCCATCTTCGGGTTCCAGAAACGGGTCTGGTGGCCGAAGTGAACACCGGCTTCCAGCATTTCGCGCATAGTAACGGACATTGAATTTCTCCAGGGTTAAGTCTTGAACAGGCCCAGTCACCTTTGCAGGCACCCTTTGTCGGACGCTGTTCGCGATTTGATAAAAAGACGCTTTTGAGGGCGTTGCTCGAAGTGAAATCAAGCAACCCGAGATTCTAGCCGGATTCGGGGTCTTTTTCAAGCATGCGCGCGCCCCTGCCCCGGCCGCCAGCCGCGCCCCGGGGCAGCCGCGGACAAGATGCCGTATAATGGCATGAATTTTTAGCACGGTGCGGCCCCCCGGCGCGCGGCCGTGCCTTTCCTTTTCCTGATTGTGACCCCTATGCCCATTTCCATCAAAACCCCGGAAGAAATCGAAGGCATGCGCGTGGCCGGCCGCCTGGCCTCCGAAGTGCTCGACTACATCACGCCCTTCATCAAGCCGGGCGTGACCACGGGCGAACTCGACCGCCTGTGCCACGAGTACATGGTCAACGTGCAGGGCACGGTGCCGGCCCCGCTGAACTACGCGCCGCCGGGCTACACCCCGTACCCGAAAGCGATCTGCACCTCGGTCAACGACGTGATCTGCCACGGCATCCCGGGCGACAAGGTGCTCAAGAACGGCGACGCGCTCAACATCGACATCACCGTCATCAAGGACGGCTTCCATGGCGACACCAGCCGCATGTTCTTCGTCGGCGAGCCGTCGATCCTGGCGCGCCGCCTGTCCGACGTGACCTATGAGTGCATGTGGATCGGCATCTCGATGGTCAAGCCGGGCATCCACCTGGGCGACATCGGCCACGCGATCCAGCAGCACGCCGAAAAGAACGGCTACAGCGTGGTGCGCGAGTTCTGCGGCCACGGCATCGGCCGCGTGTTCCACGAAGAGCCGCAGGTGCTGCACTACGGCCGCCCGGGCACCCACGAAAAGCTGGAAACGGGCATGATCTTCACGATCGAGCCGATGATCAACGCCGGCCGCCGCGAGATCCGCGAAATGCCGGACGGCTGGACCATCAAGACCAAGGACCGCAGCCTGTCCGCCCAGTGGGAGCACACGGTGCTGGTGACCGAAACCGGCTACGAAATCCTGACCAAGTCGGCCGGCACCCCGCCGCCGCCGGCCATCGTCCAGCCCAAGGCACAAGCGGCGGCCTGACATGCCAGTCGCCGCGCTGCTCGACCAGGCGCGACCCCGGCTCAAGCAAAAGCTGAAGGCAGAGCGCCAGCACGTCATCGCCGAGTTCCGCCATGACGGCAAGCCCGAAAAGCTGCTGCGCGGCCTGCGCCGCGTGGTGGACGCGGTGCTGGCCGAGGCCTGGCAGGCCGCCGGGCTGCCAGCCGACACGGCGCTGGTGGGCGTGGGCGGCTACGGCCGCGGCGAACTGTTCCCCTACTCCGACGTCGATGTCCTGATCCTGCTGGGCGCGCCGCTGGACGCCCTGACCCAGGCGCGCGTCGAGGGACTGGTGCAGCTGCTCTGGGACCTGGGACTGGAAATCGGCCACAGCATCCGCACCGTGGACGAATGCATGGTCGAGTCCGAGGCCGACATCACGGTGCAAACCAGCCTGCTGGAAGCGCGCCTGGTCACCGGCAGCCAGGCCTTGTTCGCGCAGCTGCAGCGGCGCTACCGCGAGGCGATGGACCCGCAGGCCTTTTTCCAGGCCAAAACCGCCGAAATGCGGCTGCGCCACGCCAAGTACGAATACACCGCATTCGCGCTCGAACCCAATTGCAAGGAGAGCCCGGGCGCGCTGCGCGACCTGCAGGTGATCCTGTGGGTGGCCAAGGCGGCGGGCCTGGCCAACTCGTGGGGCCAGCTGGCCACGCGCGGCCTGATCACGCGCGAGGAAGCGCGCCAGCTGATGGAAAAGGAGCGCGCGTTCAAGGACATCCGCGTGCGCCTGCACCTGCAGACCGGGCGCCGCGAAGACCGCCTGCTGTTCGACGTGCAGACCGCGATCGCCGAGACCTTTGGCCTGACCAACTCCGACGGGGCGGACGCCCGCCGCGCCAGCGAATTTCTGATGCAGCGCTACTACTGGGCCGCCAAGACCGTCACCCAGCTCAACACCATCCTGCTGCAGAACATCGAGGCGCGCCTGTTCCCGCAGCCGACGGTGCCGATGCCGGTCAACCCGCGCTTTAACGAGGTGAACGGCTTCATCGACATCGTGCGCGACGATACCTTCCAGGCCAACCCGTCGGCCGTGCTCGAGATCTTCGTGGTGATGACCGAGCGCCCCGACATCAAGGGCATGACCGCGCGCACCACGCGCGCGCTGTGGCACGCGCGCAAGCAGATCGACGAGGCGTTCCGCGCCGATCCCGCGCACCGCCGCCTGTTCCTGCGCATCCTGCAGGCGCCGCAGGGGCTGGTGCACGCGCTGCGGCGCATGAACGACCTGGGCATTCTGGGGCGCTACCTGCCGACCTTCCGCAACATCATCGGCCAGATGCAGCATGACCTGTTCCACGCCTACACGGTGGACCAGCACATCATGATGGTGGTGCGTAACCTGCGCCGCTTCACCATGCCCGAGCACGCGCACGAATACCCGTTCTGCAGCCAGCTGATCGCCAACTTCCGCGACCGCTGGCTGCTGTACGTGGCCGCGCTGTTTCACGACATCGCCAAGGGCCGCGGGGGCGACCACTCTACCCTCGGGCGCGTGGACGCCGCCCGGTTCTGCCTCGAGCATGGCCTGTCGGAGCAGGACACCGAGCTGGTGCTGTTCCTGGTCGAGCATCACCTGACGATGTCGCAGGTGGCGCAGAAGCAGGACCTGTCCGACCCGGACGTGATCGCCGCGTTCGCCGCGCTGGTGAAGGACGAGCGCCACCTCTCGGCGCTGTACCTGCTGACGGTGGCCGACATCCGCGGCACCAGCCCGAAGGTGTGGAACGCCTGGAAGGCCAAGCTGCTGGAAGACCTGTACAAGATCACGCTGCGCGTGCTGGGCGGCGAGCCGCCGAGCGCGGACCGCGAGCTGCGCGCGCGCCAGCAAGAGGCGCTGGCCACGCTGCGCCTGTTCGGCCTGTCGGCCACCGCGCACGAACAGCTGTGGGACCAGCTCGACGTGGCCTACTTCCTGCGCCACGACGCTTCCGACATCGCATGGCAGACGCGCGCGCTGCACGACAAGGTGGACAGCGCGCGCCCGGTGGTCAAGTGCCGCCTGGCGCCGATCGGCGAAGGGCTGCAGGTGACGGTGTACTGCAAGGACCAGCCCGACCTGTTCGCGCGCATCTGCAGCTACTTCGACCGCAAGAACTTCTCGATCCTGGACGCCAAGATCCACACCACGCGCACCAGGTACGCGCTGGACACCTTCCTGGTGACCGAGCAGACCTTCGCCGGCAGCTACCGCGACATCATCAACCTGATCGAGCACGAGCTGACCGAGCTGCTCACGCGCCAGAGCCCGCTGGGCGCGCCGGTGCGTGGCCGCCTGTCGCGCCTGTCGCGGACCTTCCCGATCCAGCCGACCGTGGAGCTGCGCCCGGACGAGCGCGGCCAGTATTACGTGCTGTCGATCGCGGCCAACGACCGCACCGGCCTGCTGTATTCGGTCGCGCTGGTGCTCACGCGCTACCGTATCAACCTGCACACGGCCAAGATCATGACCCTCGGCGAGCGCGTCGAGGACGTGTTCCTGATCGACGGCGCAGCCCTGTCCAACCCGCGCACCCAGGTGCAGCTCGAGACCGACCTGCTCGAAGCACTCAAGATTTAACCTTCCCCTGCAAGAACCGATGACTGAACCACTCCGCCTTTCCAAACGCATGTCCGAACTTGGCCTGTGCTCGCGCCGCGAGGCCGACGAATGGATCGCCCGCGGCTGGGTGCGGGTGGACGGCCAGGTGGTGTCGGAACTGGGCAGCAAGGTGCTGCCGTCGCAGCGCATCACGGTGGAGCGCCAGGCCCAGGCCCAGCAGGCCCGGCGCGTGACCGTTCTGCTGCACAAGCCGGTCGGCTACGTCAGCGGCCAGGCCGAGGACGGCTACAAGCCGGCCGTGGTGCTGGTCAAGCCGGAGAACCGCTGGAGCGCCGACCCTTCGCCCGAGCAGTTCCACCCGGCGCAGCTGAAAAGCCTGGTCCCGGCCGGGCGCCTGGACATCGACTCGGTAGGCCTGCTGGTGCTGACCCAGGACGGCCGCATCGCGAAAAAGCTGATCGGCGAGGACACCTCGATCGAGAAGGAATACCTGGTGCGGGTCCAGTACACCAAGCCGGGCCGCCTGCCCGATGCCGACCTGAAAAAGCTCAACCATGGCCTGTGGATGGACGGCAAACCGCTGCTGCCGGCCAAGGTGCGCTGGCAGAACGATGACCAGCTCAGCTTTACCCTGCGCGAAGGCAAGAAGCGTCAGATCCGCCGCATGTGCGAGATGGTCGGGCTGAAGGTCGTGGGCCTGAAGCGCGTGCGCATCGGCCGCGTCAAGCTGGGCGAGTTGCCGCCCGGCCAGTGGCGCTACCTGGCGCCGGATGAGCAGTTCTGAACGCCCGCGTGAACTGTCAAGTCTTGTAAAGGCGCACGCCACAGACCGTCGTATTTTGGGGGATTCTGGCTGCGGCCGGGGCGGGATGCACGTGAGAATGTGTTATATTGTTGCAACAAATGTAGCAATACTCCGCCCGGGCCGATAGCGCGGCACCGGGGCGACTTCCCATGACCCTATTCCCGCACAAGTTCCTGCCACGCTCCCTCAGCGGCCGGGTATTTGCCATGTTCGGGCTGTGCATGCTGGTGTTCCTGCTGTTCGGCCTCGGGATGTTCTACCGCTACCAGTTCAGCCAGCGCCTTGCCGACACCGACCAGGCGGCCAACACCATCGCCGACATCACCGCGCAAGCCATCGCCCATGAGAGCCTGGAAGGCGACGCCACCCGCGTCGAGCAGGTGATGCACCTGGCGCTGGCAGGCTCGCCGCTCAAGAGCGCCGCGTTTCGCGGGCCGCACGGCATGACCGTCCTCGCCGCGCCGCCGGCCAAAGGGCCGGGCGCGCCCGCGTGGCTGGTGCACGCCATCGACCGCAGGATGCCCGACGTGGTGCGCAAGGTCGAGGCTGGCGGGCAGAGCATCGGCGTGCTGGGCCTGGCCATCGACGCAGCGGCGATCGCCGCGCAGCTGTGGGACGTGGCGGTGCAGACCGCCGCGCTGGTGGCCGCGTTTGCGCTGGCCTGCTACCTCCTGATGCGCTCGACGCTGCGCCGCTGGCTCGCCAACCTGCAGCGCCTGCAGCACTTCGAGAACGAAGTATCGGCTGGCGAAGTGACGGCCGAGGCGCCGCTGCTGGACGATGCGCCGGTCGAGATCCAGGACGCGATCCACGCCATCAACCGCACCACCGCCAGCCTGCGCAACCAGTATGGCGAGCGCATCGCGCACCTGATGCACACGCTGCTCGAGCACAAGCGCGCGATGGACCAGGTGGCCAGCATGTGCGAGGTGGACAAGCTGGGCCGCATCGTGGACGCCAACGAGCAGTTCGTGCGCTGCTGCGGGATCGCGCGCGAGGCGCTGGCCGGGATGGAACTGGCCACCATCGGGCGCCCGGCCAATGCCAGCGGCCTGCCATGGGTGCCCTCGCCCCTGGTCTGGACCGGCGAGGTGACGGTATCCGGCGCGCAGGGCGAAACCCAGTGGTTCCGCACCGTGGTGCCGATTCTGGGCGCGGACAAGGCGGTCGAAAAGTACATCTGCATCGACATCGACATCACCGCGCGCAAGGACTTTGAACAAGCGATCCTGGACAACGCGCGGCGCCAGACCCTGATCGCGGCGCTGGGGCAGAAGGCGTTGCACGCCTCGATGCTGGACGAACTGTTCGCGCAGGCCGCGGCCACCGCCGCCCAGGGCCTGAACACGCGCTTTGCGGTGCTGCTGGAAGCGGACACCGAACGCAATGTGGCGATCGCACGCGCGGTCGCGGGCTGGCCGTCGCAGATGAACGGCACCGTGTACGACTGCCAGGCCGCCGTCCGCACGCAGGGACAGCCCGGCCTGCTGCCATGGTCGGCGCCGCTGCGCGCCTCCAGCGTGGTCGGCTGCGGGCTGGACGTGGCGATCTTCCGCGGCACGCGCCTGTTCGGCGCAATCGGCGTGTACGACATCGGCGAGCGCACCTTTACGCCGGTGGAAACCGATTTCCTGAAGAGCATCGCGACGCTGGTGGCGACCGCGCTCGAGCGCCACGAGGCCAAGAGCCGCCTGACCTTCCTCGACCAGTACGACCAGTTGACCAGCCTGCCCAACCGGCGGCGCCTGACGCGCTTCCTGGACGACTCGATCGCGCGCGCCAAGAGCCGCGCCGACAGCTGCGCGGTGCTGCTGATCGACCTGGACCGCTTCAAGGACGTCAACGACACGCTGGGCCACACCGCCGGCGACGAACTGCTGGTGCAGGCCGCGCGCCGCCTGCTCGACTGCGTGCGCGCGGGCGACGTGGTCGGCCGCCTGGGCGGCGACGAGTTCGCCGTGGTGCTGCCGGCCGCGGCCCAGCGCCGCGAGAGCCGCGCCGTGGCCGCCGCCATCGTCGAGTCCCTGGGCCGGCCCTACCGCGTGCAGGGCCAGCAGGTGTACGCGACCGCCAGCGTGGGCATTGCCACCTGGCCGGGCGACGGCGAGGCGGCCGAGGCCCTGATCCGCAACGCCGACAACGCGATGTACAGCGCCAAGAAGGCGGGCCGCAACACCCATTCGTTCTACATGCCGGTGATGAACGAGGACGCGACCCGGCGCCTGCGCACCGAAGCCGAGCTGCGCGAAGCGCTGCGGCGCGAAGAGTTCGTGCTGCACTACCAGCCCAAGGTGAGCCTGGCCACCGGCAAGCTGGCCGGCTTCGAGGCGCTGCTGCGCTGGCAGCACCCGGTGCGCGGCCTGGTGCCGCCGCTCGAATTCATCGGCATCCTCGAGGACACCGGCATCATCATCCCAGTGGGCGAATGGATCATCGGCCAGGTGTGCCGCCAGCTGCTGCTGTGGGAACGCGAGGGCGCGGCCCCGGTGCCGGTGGCGATCAACCTGTCGGCGCGCCAGTTCCAGCAAGCCGACCTGGCGCAGGTGATCGAGCGCATCGTCGGCGCTTCCGGCGCCAACCCGCAGCTGCTCGAATTCGAACTCACCGAATCCTTGCTGATGGCCGATCCGGAAAGCGCGGCGGCCACGCTGGCCGCGATCAAGCGCCTCGGCATGCACTTGTCGATCGACGACTTCGGCACCGGCTATTCCAGCCTGGCCTACCTGAAGCGCTTCCCGCTCGACACGCTCAAGATCGACCGTGCCTTCGTGCGCGACCTGCCCGAGGACGGCGACGACGCCGCCATCACCCAAGCCGTCATCAGCCTTGCCCACCACCTGAGCCTGAAGGTGGTGGCCGAAGGCGTGGAGACCCTGGAGCAGGCGCGTACCCTGCACGGCTACGCCTGCGACCAGATCCAGGGCTACTATGCCAGCCGCCCGCTGCCGGCAGCCGAGTGCACCGCCCTGCTGGCGCGCGGGCAGCTGATCGATCGCGCGCTGCTGGCCGCACCGCCCATGCGCCTGGTGGCCAGCGACGAAGCCGGGCACGGCGCGGCCGACGGCAGCGCCGCTGCCGCGTGAGCTGCGGCGCCTACCCGCTTCGGTTAAGATGGCAGGATTCCCAATCCAGCAAGACCCAATGAACGCACCGAACAACCCTGAACTGCAGGCCGCCCGCGCGCTGCAGCTGGCCCAGCGCGTGGACGCGATCGAGCCCTTCCGCGTGATGGAAATGGTCAAGGCCGCGGCCGACCTGAAACACGCGGGCGCCGACATCATCAGCATGAGCGTGGGCGAACCGGATTTCACCGCGCCCGAGCCGGTGGCGCAGGCCGCGATCGAAGCGATCCGCGCCGGCCACACCCAATACACGGTCTCGCTTGGCCTGCCCGCCCTGCGCGAGGCGATCGCCGGGCACTACGCCAGCGCCTACGGCGTGTCGATCGACCCGCGCCGCATCGTGGTGACGGCCGGCGCCTCGGCCGCGCTGCTGCTGGCCTGCGCCGCGCTGGTCAACGAGGGCGACGAGGTGCTGATGCCCGACCCCTGCTATCCCTGCAACCGCCACTTCGTGTCGGCCTTCGGCGGCAAGCCGGTGCTGCTGCCGTGCGGCGCCGACGCGCGCTACCAGCTCAGCGCGGCTCAGGTGGCCGAGCACTGGAATGCGCGCACCCGCGGGGTGGTGGTCGCCTCGCCATCCAACCCGACCGGCACCTCGATGACCCCGGCGCAGCTGCAAGAGATCATCCAGGCCGTGCGCGCGCGCGGCGGCTTTTCGGTGGTGGACGAGCTGTATTCGGGCCTGTGCTTCGACGGCGCGCCCGTCAGCGCCCTGTCCTATGGCGACGACGTCATCACCGTCAACAGCTTCTCCAAGTACTTCCACATGACCGGCTGGCGCCTGGGCTGGCTGGTGGTGCCGGAGGCCCTGGTGCCGGTGCTGGAAAAACTGGCGCAGAACCTGTTCATCTGCCCGTCCGCCATCGCCCAATACGCGGCGCTGGCGTGTTTTTCGCAAGAAGCGCTCGCCATCTGCGAAGCGCGCCGGCTGGAGCTCAAGCGCCGCCGCGACTATTTCGTGCCGGCGCTGCGCGAACTGGGCTTCGGCGTGCCGGTCATGCCCGACGGCGGCTTTTACGTGTACGCCGAAATCGACAAGCTGGCGCACAAGGACGCCGGCGACAGCACCGCGTTCGCATGGTCGGTGCTGAACGACACCCACGTTGCGATCGTGCCGGGCGACGACTTCGGCTTTGCCGCGCCGCGCAAGCACGTACGCTTTTCGTACGCCACCAAATACGAACGCATCCAGGAAGCCGTGGACCGGCTGGCCCGGGTGCTGAGTCGCTGATTTCCCACATCCACAACAACAAAGGTAACGCATGACCCGCTTGCTCCCGCTTCGCCTGTCCGCCACCGCCTGCGCGCTGGCGCTGTCCCTGCCCGCTTTCGCCGCGCCGGCGTCCAGCCAGCCCGTGGTGGCCGAGGCGCCGCTGCGCGCCCACCTGGCCTTCCTGGCGGACGACCTGCTCGAAGGCCGCGGCACCGGGCAGCGCGGCGGCGAACTCGCGGTGCGCTACCTCGAGACGCAGGCGGCGGCGGTCGGCCTGAAACCGGCCAACGGCGACAGCTATCGCCAGAAGGTTGCCATGGTCGGCGAAAAGACGCTGCCGGGCAGCGCGGTGAGCTTCTCGGTCGGCGGCAAGACGCTCGCGCCGGCCCTGGGCACCGAGGTCGTGTTCGGCAACGCCAACGGCCAGAACGAGACCAGTTTCGAGGCGCCGGTGGTGTTCGTCGGCTACGGGATCCACGCGGACGAAGAACACTGGAACGACTTCGCCGGCGCGGACGTCAAGGGCAAGCTGCTCGTTGCAATGGTCAACGACCCGCAGCCGACCGCCGCCGAGCCCAACCGCTTCGGCGGCAAGTCGCTGACCTGGTACGGCCGCTGGATGTACAAGTTCGAAGAGGCGGTGCGCCAGGGCGCGGCCGGCATCCTGCTGATCCACACCGACGCTTCCGCCTCGTACCCGTGGAGCGTGCCGGCCAACGGCTTCTCGCACGAGCAGTTCCACCTGGCCGGCCCGGGCAATGCGCTGCAGGGCTGGATCCACGAAGATGCGGCGCGCGCCCTGTTCGCCGCCGCCGGCAAGGACCTGGACACACTGCGCGCGCAGGCCGAGGTGCGTGGCTTCAAACCGGTCGAACTGGGCGCAAGCGCGCGCGTGCACGTGAGAAGCGCGGTGCGCAACGTGGACGAGTACAACGTGGCCGGCATCGTGCCGGGTACCGACCCCAAACTCAAGGACCAGGCGGTGGTCTATTCGGCGCACTGGGACCACCTGGGCATCGACACCGGCAACGGCAAGCCGGATCACATCTGGAACGGCGCGATCGACAACGCCTCGGGCGCGGCCGCGCTGCTGGCGATGGCGCAGGCCGCAGCTGCCCATCCGGCGCGCCGCACCCAGATCTTCCTGTGGCCCTGCGCCGAGGAGCAGGGCCTGATCGGCGCGCACGGCTACGTCCAGCATCCCTTGTGGCCGCTGGCGAAAACCGCCGCCGACCTGAACCTGGACAGCATGAACTTCGTCGGCAAGACCCGCGACATCGGGGTGCCCGGCAGCGAACGCAGTTCGCTCCACGCCTCCGCCGCGCAAGTGGCCAAGGCGATGGGGCTGAAGCTGGCGCCGCCGGTGCCGGACCTGGGCGGCGCCTACTTCCGCGCCGACCACTTCGCGTTCGCCAAGGCTGGCGTGCCCGCGTTTAACGTCGGTTCGGCCGTGTTCTCGGGCGACGGCAGCTTCGAGTTCGCGCACGACCAGGGCCATTCGCACGAAGAGATGGTCGGCTTCACCAAGCGCTACCACCAGATCACCGACGAATACAACCCGAAGTGGGACCTGTCGGGCATGGTGCAGCAGGCGCAGTTCACGCTCAACCTGGGCTACGCCGTTGCCAACGCGCCGGCGATGCCGACCTGGAACGCGAACGACCCGCTGGCGCGTGTGAAGCGCTGACCGACACGCGGCGGCTTGCTTCTTTTGCCCGGCCGGGCAACAATTGTCCGAACAATCACTCGCCGCGGTGCGGCACGGAAGGGGACAATGGAAAAGAAGCTGCTCGCCGCGCTGTTCGCGGCTGGCGTGCTGTCGGCGGCCACGCTGCCGGTGCATGCCGCAACCGACGCCGACGCACGGTTCAAGTCGATCTACACCGCCGAATGGAAGTGGCGCCAGTCCCAGCGCCTGGCCCGCTCGGAAGACTCCACCGGCGTGCAGCCCACCCTGCCCCACGTGGACGCGCGCTCGCAACAGGAGCGGCTCGCCTACTGGACCGGGGTGCTCAAGCAGCTCGATGCGATCCGTCCGGCCGACCTGTCGGAGGGTGAGCGCGTCAACTATGCGGTGTACCGCGCCCAGATAGCGGCGCTGGCCGAGGCGCTGCGGTTTCGCGAGTACGAGCAGCCGGTCAACGCCGACAGCAGCTTCTGGACCAACCTGGCCTACATGACGCGCAACCCGCTCAAGAGCGCCCAGGAGTACCGCAACTACATCAGCCAGCTCCACGAATTCCCGCGCTATTTCGGCGAAGAAGCCGCGAACATGCGCGCCGGCCTGGCGCGCGGTTTCACCCCGCCCAAGGTGACGCTGGCGGGACGCGACGCGCCGCTGGCGACAGTTGCCGAAGCGAAGACGCCGCAGGACACCATCTTCTACGCCCCGTTCAAAGCAATGCCGGCCTCGATCCCGGCGGCCGAGCAGGAGCAGTTGCGCCTTGACGCCGCCGCCGCGATCCGCGACGACGTGCAACCGGCCTATCGCCGCATGCTCGCCTTCATGCGCGAGGAGTACATGCCCCATGCGCGCACCGCCCTCGCGGCCGAGAGCCTGCCGGACGGGAAGGCCTACTACCAATCCAAGATCGTGGAATACACGACCACCTCGCTGACCGCGGACCAGATCCACCAGATCGGCCTGTCCGAGATGGCCAAAATCCGCGCCGAGATGGAGCAAACGATCCGCGCCACCGGATTCAAGGGCGACTTTGCGGCCTTCCTGTCGTTCCTGCGCACCGACCCGCAGTTCTACGCCAAGACCCCGGAGGAGCTGTTGATGCGCGCCGCCTGGGTCGCCAAGAAATTCGACGGCAAGGCCGAGCAGTACTTCGGCTACCTGCCGCGCAAGCGCTTTGCGATCGTGCCGGTGCCGCCGGACCAGGCGCCCTACTACACTGCCGGCCGCGGCGGCCCCGGCGTTTATCTCGTCAACACCTACAACCTGCCGGCGCGTGCGCTGTATTCCCTGCCCGCGCTGACGCTGCACGAATCGGCGCCGGGCCACGCGTTCCAGATGCCGGTGGCGCTGGAGCAGAAAGGCCTGCCGCCGTTCCGGCGCGCCTACATCTCGGCCTTTGGCGAAGGTTGGGCGCTGTACACCGAACGCCTGGGCGTGGAGATGGGCATCTACGAGAACGCCTACGAGACCTTCGGCATGCTGAGCTACCAGGCCTGGCGCGCCGCGCGCCTGGTGGTGGACACCGGCATCCACGCCAAGGGGTGGACGCGCGAACAGGCGCAAGCCTACATGCACGAGAACACCGCACTGGCCGACCACGAGATCGAGACCGAAGTGGACCGCTACATATCGTGGCCGGGCCAGGCCCTGTCGTACTACCTGGGCGAGATGGCGATCCAGAAGGCGCGCGCGAAGGCCGAACAGGCGCTGGGACCGAAGTTCGACATCCGCAACTTCCACGACACGGTGCTGCAGCTGGGCTCCGTGCCGCTGCCGGTGCTGGAAGCGCGCATCGACACCTTCATCGCGCAAGGCGGCAAGAGCCCCTATACGCAGCAGAGGTAGTCCATGCTCAGGATCCTCGGCCAGCCCGGCTCGATCAACGTGCGCAAGGTGCAGTTCACTGGCGAGGAGCTCGGCCCGCGGTACCAGGGAACGCCGGCGTGTCCGTGGCACGGTAGCCGGCGCCCCAAGTGCCTGATCCGCGGCCAGCAAACGTGCGCGCCCTCTGATACACTTTTTGCCAGCCCGCGTTACAGGCCGAACTGCAGCAGATCTCAACACGATTTCGCCAGGTGAGGACAGACCGGCGATTTCTGGAGATTCGCGTACGTGACAGTTTCAAAAAACACCTGGCTCGGCATCGGCTGCGGCGCCGTGGCCGGCGCATTCTGGGGCCTGGTTTTCCTTGCGCCCGCACTGGCAAAAGGCTTTACCCCGTTGCAGCTGTCGGCCGGCCGCTACCTCGCCTACGGCCTGCTGTCGGTGGCGCTCATCGCTCCCGCATGGCCGCGCCTGGCGCGCGTGTTGACCCGCACCGAATGGCGCGCCCTTGCCTGGCTCAGCTTCTGGGGCAACATCCTGTACTTCGTGCTGCTGGCGCGCGCCGTGCAGACCGGCGGCATTGCGATGACCTCGCTGATCGTCGGCTTTTTGCCGGTGACGGTGACCATCGTCGCCAGCCGCGAGCACGGCGCGGTGCCGTTTGCGCGCCTGCTGCCCTCGCTGATGCTGTCCTCCGCCGGCATGGTGTGCATCGGCTGGCACTCGCTGCAAGCGTCAAGCGAAGGCTCGCTCGAAGGCCTGCTGTGCGCGCTGGGCGCGCTGGCTTCGTGGACCGTGTACGCGGTACAGAACAGCCGCTGGCTCGGGCGGCTGGACCATGTGACGTCGCATGAATGGAGCCTGCTGACCGGCGTGGTCACCGGCGCCGAATCGCTGCTGCTCGCCGTCCCTGCCTTCGCATTGGCGCCGCGCGCGCACGGCGCCAACGAATGGCTGTATTTCGGCGCCATCGTGACCGGCGTGGCGATCTGCGCCTCGGTGCTCGGCAACGCCTTCTGGAACCGCGCCAGCCGCCTGCTGCCGCTGACGATGACCGGGCAGATGATTTTGTTCGAGACGCTGTTTGCGCTCTTGTACGGCTTTATCTGGGAAGGGCGCGCGCCCGCGCCGGCGGAGCTGGCGGCGGTGGCGCTGCTGGTGGCGGGGGTGCTGTCGTGCACCGCGGCCCACCGCACCCCGGCGGCGGCTCCCGCCTGAGGTCAGCCGGGAGCCGCCGCGCGCCCGCGCGATCCCAGCAGGCCGAGCAAGGCCTCGGTGTTCACCGGCTTGACGCAATACTCGTCAAAACCCGCGGCCAGCGCGCGGCTGCGGTCCTCGGCCTGGCAGTAGCCGGACAGCGCAACCGCGTAGAGCGGCTTGCCGCCGCGCGCGCGGCGCAGGCACGCGATCAGTTCCAGCCCGTCCAGGCCTGGCAGTCCGATGTCGCACAGCAGCGCGTCGAACTCGCCGCCGGTGGCTGCGGCCAGCCCGGCCTTGCCGTCGTAAGCCACTTGCACCTCATGCCCTTCCAGCGCCAACAGGTGGCTCAGCGTCTCGCAGGCGTCACGGTTGTCCTCCACCAGCAGCAGGCGCAGCGGCGCAGCGCGCCCACGCCGCACGGTGCGCGCCTCGCGCGGCGGCGCGAGCGTGCCTTCGGGCAGCGGCAGCGTCACCGTGAACAGGCTGCCCTCCCCTTCCCCCGCGCTGTAGGCGTCGATCCGGCCGCCGTGCATGCCGACCAGGTTGCGCACCACGTTCAGGCCCACGCCCAGGCCGCCCTCCGTGCGCGCCAGCGCGCGCGGCCCTTGCGTGAACAGGTCGAACACGTGCGGCATGAACCCGGGCGCGATGCCCGTGCCGTTGTCCTGCACCGTGACCACCGCCTGCTCGGCATCGGCCACGGCAGTTAGCCGGATCGTGCCGCCCTCGGGAGTGTATTTGGAGGCGTTGGACAGCAGGTTGGTGAAGACCTGGGTCAGCCTGACCCTGTCCCCGTGCAGCACCAGCGGCTCGCGCGGCAGCGTCAGCGCGAGCTCCTGCGCGCGCTCGCGCACGCGCGGGGCCACCGTTTCCACGGCCTGCTCGATCACCTGATCCAGCCGCACGCTCTGCAGCGACAGCGTGATCTTGCCGCTGCTGATGCGCGCCGCATCCAGCAGGTCGTCCAGCAGGTGAGCCATGTGCGCGACCTGGCGGCCGATTACCTGTGCCAGCTCCAGCGCCCTGGCATCGTCGCCGGCAGTGCGCGGCAGCAGCGCGGCCGCGGTGCCGATCGGCGCGAGCGGATTGCGCAACTCGTGCGCGAGCATGGCCAGGAACTCGGTCTGGCGCCGGTTGGCTTCCTCGGCATCGTCGCGCCCGCTCTGGGCGGTGACGGTGGCCAGCACCAGGTTCTGGTTCGCCTCGCGCAGCTGGGCGGCCGTCAGTTCCAGTTCCGCCTTTTCGCGCGCCACCACGCGCAAGACTGCCAGCTCCTGCTGGAGCGATTCGACCTGCGCGCGCAGCGCGGCATGCGATTGCGGTGGCTCCCCTCTGGAGCCGGCAGGGACGCGCTGTTGCGAGCCGGAGTCTTCGTCGTTCACGTGTCCCATGCCTTCTCTCAATGGCCGTCGCCGGTCCTGGTTGGCGAGCCTGACAGCAGCCCGGTGTAGCCAGGGCGCACGCCGATCTCGATGCCCTGGTCGGTGATGCGGTATTCGCGCAGCTCGTTGCTGTGCGCGCTGCCGCGCACCTTGACCACCGAGACGAGCTTGCACAAGCGCCCCTCGACTTCCGCGTAGCGCATGGCGATCACCGCATCGGTGAGGAACGAGATGTCATCAAACGAAAAACGCATGTCGGTAAAGCGGTCTTCCATGCCGACAGTGACGATTGCGGTCACGCCGCCCTTGGCCAGCGAGGCCAGCACGCGGAACACGGCGCGCCGGAAGTCGCCGCGCACCTCCGGCGCCAGGTACAGCCCGAACTCGGACAGCGAATCGATCACCACGCGCGTGGCGCCGGTCTCGGCGATGGCGCAGACCAGGTCGTCGAGCAGCTCCTCCACGGTCAGGTCGAGCGAGCGGCTTTCGATCACGCGCACCTGCCCCGCCTGGACCATTTCCGCCAGCTGTGCATTGCGCAGGCGGGCGGTGCCCTTTTCGAACAGCATGGCCACGCCTTTCTCGCCCTGCTGCACGCCCTCCTGCAGGAAGCGGGTGCCAAGGATGGTCTTGCCGGTTCCGGTCGGGCCGACCACCAGCGCGGTGTGCCCCTGTGGCAGGCCGCCGCACAGCAGCTGGTCGAGGTCCGGCACACCGGTCGAGATGCGGCGTGGCTCGCGCTCGATGCAAGCGCCGGGTACGCGGTCGTCGGCCAGCGGCGGCAGCAGGCGCGGATAGATGCGCAAACCGTCGTCGGTAATGCGCAGCGGATGCCAGCCCGCCATGTGGGCCTGGCCGCGCATCTTCACCACGCGGATCTTGCGCACCACCGAGTTCTGTTCCTGCCACTGGGACAGCGCGATCATGCCGTCGGCCACCGTCATGATCGGGTTGGCCTCGGCATCGGACTGGGTGTATTCCCCGATCAGGAAGGTGGTGGCCTGCCAGCTCGTCATGCGCGTACCCAGCTCCTGGACGAAAGCCTGCAGGTCGGCCACGCCTTCCAGCCCGCCCTTGGCAGTCTGCACCACCGAGCGGAACGAGTCGACGAACACCAGCGACGGCGAAAAGTCCTCCACCTCCTTCATGATCCGTTCCAGCACGCCGGAGAAGTCACCTGCGCGCAGGTCCTCGGCCAGGTTGATGTAGCGGATCGAGCTGCCGACCTTGTCCAGGTCGAAGAAACCGAACTGCTGCTGGTAGCGCAGCATCTTGAGCGGCGGCTCGCCGAGCACGGTGAAGAACAGCGCGCGGCAGTCGGGACCGGCCAGCGAGAACATGATCTGGTGCGCCAGCGTGGTCTTGCCGCAGCCGGGCGAGCCCGCGATCAGGTTGAAAGAGAACTCGATCAGTCCCCCGCCGAGCAGCAGATCGAGACCGGGCACGCCTGTGTTCAAGGTTCGCAGCATTACTTTGTCGGTCATTTACTTCTGCTCCTGTGCATTCTGCTCACCCGTGCTTAGCGCAGCCGAGTGTAAAAGGCGGATCGTCAACGCTTCGCCAATGAGGTCGGCGAGCAGCCGGGTGAAAGTGTCGAGTAGGGCCGTGTTGGCGGCGCGCGCCTGCTCGGCGCCGACGCTGGCCAGGCGCTCGCCCAGCGCCCCAAGCAGCGACTCGATCGTCTTGAAAGAGGGACCGGCGACCCAGTCGAAGCGCGCCGATACGAGCCGTGCCGCCCTGCCGAACAGGGCGCAGAAGCCGCTCTCCCCGATGAGCGGGCTGAGGTGGCGCGCAAGGCGCGACCATGGTTGCAGCAGCGAGAGCGTGCCATCGCGGGTGCTCGCGCCGCAGCTCGCCGTCATTGCAACGAGCAGTTGCTGCCGCTTGTCGTCGTGTTTGTCCATGTGGGGAAAGAATAGATGGTACGGCCGGGCAGCCATAGGCCACACAGTCGGGCGATTATAGCCCGATTGTTATGCTTGAACGACAAAAAAGAAACAATTTACATTACAGGACTTACCACAGCCTCAGCTTGAGCTGCACCGAAATGCCTCCGTAGAGCCGGTCTTTGTAGCTGGGAACAAAGCCGACGTTCACGCCAACCCGCTGGTACTCGACGGTTGCGGTGGGCACCGCGGCCGGAAACCAGCCGCCATCGCGCATGTGCGGATAGCCATTGAAGAGCGCCAGTGCCGCGCCCAGGCGCACCGGGCCCACCGCCAGGGGCTGCCAGATCACGCCCGCATAGCTCGACCAGGCGCGATCGCTGTTGTAGAAGCGGCCCGCCGCCGCCGAGGCCGTGCCGCTGAAGCGATACTCGGCGCCCAGCCCGCGGTTGGCGCCGTTCAGGTCCTTGTCGCGGTTGAAGTGCCCGGTGAGAAAACCGCTGTCGAGCCAGACCTCGCTCTTCGGTTCGGCCTCGATTGCGGTGAACGGCTCGCCCGCATGCGCCAGCGGGGCCAGGATGCACAACAAGGCGGCCGCGCCGCGCTCAAGCAATCGGTTCAATCGTCGTCTCCTGGCGCCTGGTCGGGGAACAGCACGTCGGTAAAGCCGAAGCGGGAAAAGTCCTTGATCCGCATCGGGTACAGGATGCCCAGCAGGTGGTCCACCTCATGCTGCACGACGCGCGCGTGAAAGCCCTCGGCGTCGCGGCTGATCCAGTTGCCGTGCTGGTCGAAGCCCTCGTAATGCAGCCGCGTGTAGCGCGGCACGCTGCCGCGCAGGCCGGGCACCGACAGGCAGCCCTCGAAGCCCTCTTCCATCTCGTCCGACAGCGGCCGCAGCACCGGGTTGATCAGCACCGTCTCGGGCACCTCGGGCGCATCGGGATAGCGCTGGTTGTGCTTGAACCCGAAGATCACGAGCTGCAGATTGATGCCGATCTGCGGCGCGGCCAGCCCGGCCCCATTGGCCGCGTGCATGGTCTCGAACATGTCAGCGACCAGCGCGTGCAGCTCGGGCGTGCCGAACCTGGCGACCTTGTCGGACACGCGCGTCAGGCGCGGGTCGCCCATCTTCAGGATCTCGCGGACAGTCATGGCCGGCCCTGCTCCTTTTGCAGCTGGTCGAGGAAGGCCCGGAATCCCTCGGCAGTTTCCGCGTGCTTGAGACCGATGGCGGCGGTCGCCTTCAAGTATCCGAGCTTGGAGCCGCAATCATACCGCTGTCCGCAATAGCGGTAGGCCAGCACGCGCTCCTGCGCCATCAGCGCGGCGATGCCATCGGTAAGCTGGATTTCGCCGCCGGCGCCACGGCCCAGGTGCTCCAGGTGATTGAAGATCGCGCCCGACAGCACGTAGCGGCCCACCACCGCCAGCGTAGACGGCGCCAGCTCCGGCTGCGGCTTTTCGACGATGCCCGACACCACTTCGAGGTCGGGACGATAGGCCGAGGCGCTGACGATGCCGTACTGGCGCGTGTGCTCGCGCGGCACGTCCTGCACGGCCAGCAGGCTGCAGCGCTCGTACTCGTACAGCTCGGTCATCTGCGCCAGCACCGGCTTGTTGCCGGCGTCGGTATCCATGAAGTCGTCCGCCAGCAGCACCGCAAACGGTTCGTTGCCCACGACCGGGCGCGCGCACAGCACCGCGTGGCCCAGGCCCAGCGGCTCGGACTGGCGGATATAGATGCAGGTGATGTTCTTGGGGATCACGCCGCGCACCACGTCGAGCAGCGCCTGCTTGCCGTGCGCCTCCAGCTCGGACTCGAGCTCGTAGGCCTTGTCGAAATGGTCTTCGATGGCGCGCTTGTTGCGGCCGGTGATGAAGATCATCTCGGTGATGCCGGCCGCGACCGCCTCCTCGACCGCATACTGGATCAGCGGCTTGTCCACGATCGGCAGCATTTCCTTCGGCTGGGCCTTGGTGGCGGGCAGAAAGCGGCTGCCCAGGCCGGCGACCGGAAATACGGCCTTCCTGATTGTCGTCATTGGTGTTGTCCTTTTTCTTTCATTGTTCTTCGCCTTGGGCGAGCATGGCGCGCAGCGCGTCCTCGTCGAGCACCGGCACACCGAGCTGCTCGGCCTTGGCGAGCTTGCTGCCCGCCTCCGCGCCGGCGACCACGAAGCTGGTCTTCTTCGACACCGAGCCGGACACCTTGCCGCCCGCCGCCTCGATCATCGCGCCGGCTTCGTCGCGCGACAGGGTCGGCAGCGTCCCTGTGAGCACAAAGGTCTTGCCGGCCAGCGGGCCCTCGTCGCCTGCCGCCGCTTGCAGCGGCAATTGGGCAAGCAGTTCGCGCCGCAGCCCGGCTGTGGCCTGCAGCAACTGGCGCTTGCCCGGGGTAGCCATCCAGAGCTCGAGCGATTCGACCAGCGCGTCGGGCAGGCCGAACACGCTGAAAATCTTCAGGTGCGCAAGATCGTCCAGCGTACGCCCGTCCTGCAGCAGCTGGCGCGCGCGCGGTTCGGTCATCTTGGGAATGTCGAGCGCGGCCAGCAGCGTGACCTCGTCCAGGCGCTCGCGCAGCTGCGCCTTCGGCGGGTGCTCACCCTGCGGCTCCACCCCCGCCTCAAGCAGCGCGTCGAGCGCCTGCTGGTTTTTCGGTTCGGCGAAAAAGTCGGCAATCGCCTCGGCCACGGTGCCGCCGATGTCCGGCAGCACCCGCAGCAGCGCGGCCGGCGCGCGCCGCACCAGCGCCAGGCTTCCCAGCCAGTCGGCCAGGGTCTTGGCGGTGGACTCGCCGACGTGGCGGATGCCCAGCGCGAACAGCAGGCGCTCGAGCGGCGGCCGCTTGCTGGCCTCGATCGCGGCCAGCAGGTTGTCGGCCCACTTGGTGGCGATCTTGCCCTGCTTGACCGTCTCGGGCGTGGTGCCGTCCCGCTCGTCGGCGGCGCGCTTCATGGCCAGCAGGTCGTCCAGCGTCAGGCGGTACAGGTCGGCCACCCCGTGAATCAGCTCGCACTCGACCAGGCTGTCGATGTAGCGGTCGCCCAGGCCTTCGATGTCCATCATGCGGCGGCCCGCAAAGTGCCGGATCGCTTCCTTGCGCTGCGCCGCGCAGGTCAGCCCGCCGGAGCAGCGCGCCACCGCCTCGCCCTCTTCGCGCACCACGTGCGAACCGCACACCGGGCACGCCTTCGGCAAGGCATAGACCGCGGGCGCCGGGTGCGGACGGCGTTCCAGCACCACCGACAGCACCTCGGGGATCACGTCGCCGGCGCGGCGCACCACCACCGTGTCGCCCACGCGCACGTCCTTGCGGCGCACCTCGTCCTCGTTGTGCAAGGTGGCGTTGGTCACGGTCACGCCGCCGACCGACACCGGCACCAGCCGCGCCACCGGCGTGATCGCCCCGGTGCGGCCCACTTGCACGTCGATCGCCTGCACCAGCGTCAGCGCCTCTTCGGCCGGGAACTTGTGGGCCAGCGCAAAGCGCGGCGCGCGCGACACGAAGCCGAGCCGGGCCTGGTCGGCCAGGCTGTTCACCTTGTACACCACGCCGTCGATCTCGTAGGGCAGCGACTTGCGCTTTTCTCCGATCGCCCGGTAGTAGCCGAGCAGCCCTTCGCAGCCGTTGACCACGGCGCGCTCCTTCGACACCGGCAGCCCCAGTTGCTCGAACCAGTCCAGCACCGCCGAGTGCGACTGCGGCATGTCGGCGCCTTCGAGCACGCCGATGCCATAGGCGAAGAAGCGCAGGCTGCGCTGGGCCGTGACGCGGGCGTCGAGCTGGCGCAGGCTGCCGGCGGCGGCGTTGCGCGGATTGGCGAATTCCCTCTGGCCGGCGTCGCGCTGGCGCTGGTTCAGGCGTTCGAAGTCCTGCTTGAACATCAGGACCTCGCCGCGCACTTCCAGCACATCGGGCACGCTGCGGCCGTGCAGGCGCAGCGGGATCACCTTCACGGTGCGGATGTTGGCCGTGACGTCCTCGCCGGTGTAGCCGTCGCCGCGGGTGGCGGCCTGCAGCAGCACCCCATCCTCGTAGCGCAGACTGATCGCCAGCCCGTCGAACTTCAGTTCGGCGGCATACGCAACCTGGGCCCGGCCCAGGCCGTCGCGCACGCGGCGGTCGAAGTTGTCGATGTCCTCGTCCGAAAAGCCGTTGTTCAGCGACAGCATCGGCAGCGCATGCGTCACCTGGGAAAATTCCGGGATCGGCGCCGCGCCCACGCGCGAGGTCGGCGTATCGACCGACACCGCGTCCGGATGCTTCGCTTCCAGTTCCTGCAGTTCGCGGAACAGCCGGTCGTACTCGGCGTCGGGAATCGTCGGCGCGTCGAGCACATGGTAGTTGTAGATGTGGCGGTTCAGCTCCTCGACCAGCCACGCCATGCGCTTCTTGTCGTCTTCCTTGTGCACGCCAGCTTCCTCAGCTGAACAGGCGCAGCGCGCGCGTCGAACCGGCCGGGATGTCGGCCGCTTCCATCTCCTGGTAGAACTCCTGCACCTGCCCGCTGATCTCGTCCAGCGCCGCATCGAGCAGCGGCTGGTCGTAGTCGTCCACGATGGTCGCGTCCAGGCGCTGCACCAGCGCCTTGGCACACGCCACCATCTTGCCGAAGCCGTCGCGGGCCGGGGCCACGCAGGGCACGTCCAGCAGCAGGGTGAGCTTGGACGTGGTGTCCGAGCCGAGGGTGACGTTGGTGGACAGCGTGAACAGCACGCCGCCCTCGCCGTCCGGCATCGCAAAGCGGCCATCGGGGCGCACGTCGAAGCCCTGGTTCTCCAGCGCCCCGATCAGCGTGGCCATGGCCCACGGCGCGCCGTTCGAGCGCAGGTTCACGCCCAACTGGGCGTCGTGACCGGCCACGAACTTGTGCAGGTTGCGCGCCTCGCCCACCGCTTCGATCATGTCGGGCAGCTCGGGCTCGGCGCCGATCTCGTCGGCCAGCGGGCGCAGGCGCGTGACCAGCTCGGAGTATTCGAGTTCGTTGAGCGAAGTGGTGCGGGTGGCCATCTGCACGCCGGCCTGCAGCTTGGTGTACACGCCGCCGTGCACGATCGGCTCCCAGTCGCCGTTCACGTGCAAACCGATGAAGTGCACCGGCTTGTTGCCGATGCGGCGCAGCTTTTGCAGCACCGGCAGCAGCTTGTCGCCGCGCGCCGGCAGCTCCAGCGCGAGCGGGATCAGGCAGTCGATCAGCGGGTCCACCAGGCTTTCGGCCAGTTCGGCCGGGGGCGTATCGGGCGCCGCGCCAGGCAGGTGCACCGGCGCCGCCGGAGCGGCGGGCGCCGCCTCGTCGGCGATACCGGCGGTGCCCAGCGAAGGCTCGAGCACCACGCCCTCGCCTGCCGGGGCCACGCCCAGGTCGAGCACCGGCTCCTGGCGCGACGTCAAGGTGCCGTCCGCGCGCATCAGCACGTCGTCGTGGTCGGACGAGAACGCCCGCTCCACGCTCTTCCTGGCCTTGTACTCCTGCCATTTGTTGTAGCTAATGACGCCAACGACGAACACGCCGCCAGCCGCGATCAGGCTCATTTGAAAATCAGTCATGCTGCTTGTGCCTCTTGTGCGAAGTTCGCGGCGGACTCCATGTCCACCGCCACGATGCGCGATACACCTTGCTCCTGCATCGTCACACCAATCAATTGGTTGGCCATCTCCATCGCGATCTTGTTGTGCGAGATGAAGAGGAACTGGGTCTGGTCCGACATGCGCTTGACCATGCGGCAGAAACGCTCGGTATTGGCGTCGTCGAGCGGCGCGTCCACCTCGTCGAGCAGGCAGAACGGCGCCGGGTTCAGGCGGAACATCGAGAACACCAGTGCCGTCGCGGTCAGCGCCTTCTCGCCGCCGGACAGCAGGTGGATGGTGGCGTTCTTCTTGCCCGGCGGCTGGGCCATCACCTGCACGCCAGCGTCCAGGATCTCGTCGCCGGTCATCACCAGCTTGGCCTGGCCGCCGCCGAACAGGATCGGGAACAGCTCGGAGAAGTGCTGGTTGACGCGATCGAAGGTGTCCTGCAGCAGGTCGCGCGTCTCCTTGTCGATGCGCGCGATCGCATCCTCGAGCGTGGCGATGGCCTCCTGCAGGTCGGCGTTCTGCGAGTCGAGAAAGCGCTTGCGCTCGGTGGCCTGGGCCAGTTCGTCGACCGCGGCCAGGTTGACCGCGCCCAGCGCCGAAATCGCATTGGTCAGGCGCGTCACCTCGCCCTGCAGCCAGGACGGCTTCATGTCCGGGTTGAGCTTCTCAAGCAGCTCGGCCTCGACCGCGCCGGTTGCCGCCAATGCCTCGGCAAACTGCTCCTGGTTCAGGCGCGCGGCCTGCTCCTTGAGCTGCATTTCAGTGATCTTGTCGCGCTGCGGCTGCAGGCTGCGTTCGGCCGCCATGCGCGACTCTTCGGCCTGGCGCAGCTGCTGCGTGATCTGGTCCAGTTCGTGGCGCGCCTCGGACAGCGCCTTTTCCTGCTGCGTGCGGCGCTCCAGCAGTTCCTGCAGGCCCTCGTTGGCGCTGCCCGATTCGAGCGCTTCCAGTTCCTGTTTGCCCGACTCGATGCTGGCGGCGACCTGCGCGGCCTGCTGGCTGGCGGTGGCGATGTTGCGCCGCAGTTCCTCGATGCGGCTGCGTTGCGAACGCTCGGCGAACGCGGCCTCCTGCGCGCTGCGTTCGAGCTCGCGCAGCTTGTCGCGCGCGTCGGTCAGCGCCTGTTCCTTCTGCAGGAACTCGGTCTGGCGGTCCTCGTGCGCGCCCTGCAGCTCGGCCAGCTCCATATCCAGCTGTTCGAACTCGGCTTCGGCCTCGGCCTGGATCTGCTTTTGCTCCGCCTCGTGCGCGGCGATCTCGGCCAGGTCGCTATCGATCTGGGTGCTGCGCTGGTTGAAGCGCGCCTCGATCTCGCTCTGCTTGACCACGTCGATCTGCAGCGCATGCACTTGCTGGGTCAGGCCCGTGACCTTCGCGCGCGCTTCCTGCAGGCGGCGCGACAGGTCGGCCACGGCCGCGTCGGCGCGTACGGCGCGTGCGCGCGCCTCGTCCGCCAGCAGCGCCTGCGCGCGCAGCTGGCGCGAAATGTTGTCGATTTCGTGCTGGCGGCCGAGCATGCCGTCCTGCTCCGCGTCGGCGGCATAAAAGCGCACGCTCGACTGCGCGATGACATGGCCCTGGCGCGTGACGAAGCAAGCGCCGGCCGGCAGCTGCGAACGCCCGGCAAACGCGGCGGCCGCATCGTCGGCCACGAACACATTGTGCAGCCAGTCGTTGAGCAGCCCGCGCAGGCCGGGGTCGTTCAGCTTGAGCAGGCCGGCAAAGGGCTTGAGCCCCGGCACCTGCGCCGCTTGCGGCCCGGCGGGCAGCGGCGCGTACAAGGCCAGGCGCGCCGGCGGCGCGTCGCTGAAAAACGCTTTGGCCCAGTCGATGTTGGACATTTCAAGCGCGCCGGTGCGCTCGCGCAGGATCGATTCGAGCGCGGTCTCCCAGCCGTCCTCGATCTGCAGCTTTTGCCACAGCTTGGGCAGCTTGTCGAGCTCGTGTTTCTGCAGCCACGGCTGCACCTTGCCCTGGGTTTGTACGCGCTCCTGCAGCTGCTTGAGCGCGGACAGGCGCGCTTCCAGCTGCGCATTGGCTGCCGTCTCTTGCTGCGCGGCCTGGTGGGCGGCCGCGCGTTCTTCCTCGACCCGGTGCTGCTGCTCGGCCGCTTCTTCCAGCAGCATGGTCTGTTCTTCCAGCGCCTGCTGCTTTTCCTCCAGCTGCATGCGCAGGTTTTCCAGGTGCGCGCTGTCGGGCAGGTTCAGCCCGTTCTTTTCCTGCTGCAGGCGCTCGCGCCGGCCGGCCAGGTTGGCCAGGATGTTCGAGGCGTTGCGCTGGTGCGCCGACGACAGCTCGATGCGCTGCTGCAGCTGCATGATGCGCTCGCGCGACTCCTTGGTCTTGTCCTGCGCCGCGCGCCACACCGCGTCCAGTTCGGGCAGGCGCTCGTTGTGCACCTCCACCGCGATCTGGGCGCCTTCCGCGCGCGCGGCCAACTCCTCCAGGCGCATCTCGGCCTCTTCCAGCTGCTCCTGGAACTCCTGGCCCTGCGTCAGCCACTGGTCACGCTGCGCCGCGAGCGTGCCGAGCTGGTTTTGCAGCCGCGTGCGCGATTCGATCACGTACTTGATCTGCGCTTCCAGGCTGCCGATTTCGGAATTGGTCTGGTACAGCGCGCCCTGCGCCTGATGCAGGCGGTCGCCCACCGCGTAGTGGGCCTGGCGCATCTGCTCCAGCTCCAGTTCGACGTGGCGCAGCTTGGCCGTCTGCTCTTCCAGCGCGGTCTGGGCCGCCTCCACTTCGCCGAAATAGCGCTTCTGCTCGGCCTGCGCTTCGTTCTTGCGCAGCAACCAAAGCAGCTTCTGCTTTTCTTCCTGGTCGGCCTGCAGCTGGTGGAAACGATTGGCCACCGCAGCCTGCGCCTCCAGCTTTTCCAGGTTGGCGTTCAGCTCGCGCAGGATGTCCTCGACCCGCGTCAGGTTCTCGCGCGTGTCCGCGAGCCGGTTCTCGGTCTCGCGCCGGCGCTCCTTGTACTTCGAGACGCCGGCCGCCTCTTCAAGGAACACCCGCAGCTCTTCCGGGCGCGACTCGATGATACGGGCAATCATGCCCTGGCCGATGATGGCGTAGGCGCGCGGCCCCAGGCCGGTGCCCAGGAAGATGTCCTGGATGTCGCGCCGGCGCACCGGCTGGCCGTTGATGAAATACGAAGAAGTGCCGTCGCGCGTGAGCGTGCGCTTGACCGCGATCTCGGCATACTGGCCCCACTGGCCGGACGCCTTGCCGGCGCTGTTGTCGAACACCAGCTCGACGGAGGCGCGCCCGGCCGGCTTGCGGTGGGTCGAGCCGTTGAAGATCACGTCCTGCATCGACTCGCCGCGCAGCTCGGAAGCCTTCGATTCGCCCAGCACCCAGCGCACGGCGTCGATGATGTTCGACTTGCCGCATCCGTTCGGTCCGACCACGCCCACCAGCTGGCCTGGCACCTGGAAATTGGTCGGATCGACGAATGACTTAAATCCCGACAATTTAATGGAGGATAGTCGCACGTTGTCTAAGGCAGCCTGGGAATCGTTAAAAGACCTATCATACCATCTGTTGCTTGCTCTTCGGCCAAGTACAGAGGGGCGCAGCCCCTCTCAACTGACCCGTTCGAACGACCCGTTAGACCGCCCCCCCCGCTGCCGTGTGCCGCCCGGCCGAACACCAAAGCGAACCGGACTATACCTGAGGCGGCCGATTTGCCCAAGCGCGCGCTCCCCGGCGTGCCAGCCACCGCATTGACTAGCCGCAATGGCAAGAAGTCGCGTTTCCTTAACATAACATGGTCCCCTCCTCGACCTGAAGGAAACCTGCGATGACATCGATCCGCAAAATTGACAACAAAATAAAGATCTGCGGCGGCGTGCTGCTCGCGTTCAGCCTGGGCGCCGTGCTCTCGGCCTGGCTGATCGGGCAGCTAGCCAATATCGGGGATCTGGGGCTGCAGGCTGGCCGGGCCGGCGCCGCGGCGCATGCGCCAGACCAGTTGCACGCCGAGATCGTTGGCATCCAGGTCTACGCAGCCGTTGCGATTGGCCTTGGGCTGGTGGTCAGCACCCTGCTCGGATTGTGGCTCGCGGCCCAGGTTGCCAATACCCTGCGCGAAGCGGCCCGGTATGCGGGACGGCTTGCCAGCGGCCAGCTCGGCGGCACGCTGGAAACCGACCAGGGCGGGGATGCCGGCACGCTGCTGTGCCACCTGCAGCAGTTGAACGACAAGCTGGCGGCGATGATGCAAGAGCTGCGCACCGGCGCCGAATCGCTGGTGCGCGGCACGGGCGAGATCGCCGACGGCAGCCTGGACCTGTCGGCGCGCACCGAGCAGCAGGCCGCGTCGCTTGAGGAGACCGCTTCGTCGATGGAAGAGCTGACCGCGACCGTCAAGCAGAACGCCGACCACGCGCACCAGGCCAGCAAGCTGGCCGTGTCGGCATCGGAAGTGGCGGTCAAGGGCGGCGCGGTGGTGTCCGAAGTGGTCGGCACCATGGCCTCGATCAACGAATCGTCCAAGCGCATCGCGGAGATCATCGGCGTGATCGACGGGATCGCCTTCCAGACCAACATCCTCGCGCTCAACGCGGCGGTCGAGGCGGCCCGCGCCGGCGAGCAGGGGCGCGGATTTGCCGTGGTGGCCTCGGAAGTGCGCAGCCTGGCCCAGCGCTCGGCGGCGGCGGCCAAGGAGATCAAGGAACTGATCGACGACTCCGTGGAGAAGGTCAACGCCGGCACGGAGCTGGCGGACAAGGCCGGCAACACGATGAACGAGGTGGTCGCCAGCGTCAAGCGCGTGACCGACATCATCGGCGAGATCGCCGACGCCAGCGCCGAGCAGACCAGCGGCATCGACCAGGTCAACCAGGCCATCACCGCGATGGACCATGCGACCCAGCAGAACGCCGCGCTGGTCGAGCAATCGGCCGCCGCCGCCGCATCCATGCGCGAGCAGGCCGACACGCTGACCCGGCTGGTGACGGCCTTCGGCGGCCAGGCCGCGCCGGCCCGCGCCAGGCTCCCCGTCCCGGCCACGCAAGCAGCTCCTGCCGGTGCCAAGGCGCCGGTCCAGCAAGCGCCGGCCCGTCCGCGATCCGCCGGAGCCGCCGAGGCCAGCACGCGGCCGCGTCCGGCCCGTAGCGCTGCGCCGCGGCGCCGGGCCAACGGCGCCGCCCAGGCGACGATCCAGGAATCGGATTGGGAAGAGTTTTAATTATTCCTGTTATCAATTGCCTCTAATAACGAGCGAGTGATCGATAGAGAATGTCCTACACGGGTTCAAGAAATGATCCGATACCGATTTAACGGCTCGGCTCGCATCATTTGATCACCGAAAACTGCTGGCGATTTATTTTCGCCGGCAGAAATTGGCGAGTAAGACATTTTCCATTTTTGAAAGGAATGATCATGAACTCGAACAGCAAGGGCACCCAGGGAGGTACTCACGAGCAGCACGTGGAAGCCGGCCGCCAAAGCCACAAGAATGACGGCAACCGTCAGTCGGCTTCCTCGGGCTCCGGCTCGGGCTCGGGCTCGGGCTCGGGCATGCGCGGCGGCACCCGCGAGCAGCACGCCGAGGCTGGTCGTCAGAGCCACAAGAACGACGGCAACAGCCAGTCGGGCTCGGGCGGCTCGAAATCGGGCGGCGGCTCCGGCTCGGGCATGCGTGGCGGCACCCGCGAGCAGCATGCGGAAGCCGGCCGTCAAAGCCACAAGAACGACAACAAGCGCTAAGCTGGTCGTTACTTGGCAAAAAGCCCGTCGAATCTTCGGCGGGCTTTTTACATCTTTATTGCCGGGTTAATTCAACAATAAATCAAACCCTGGTTATTTCACGGATTACGTGAAAATAACCCAGCGGTTCAGATATTGCGCAGCACCGCCCCTTTTGGCGGCGCAAAATCCATGATGTCGTCCACCATTCCGGCAATTTTGGCGTCGCGCGAATTGAGGTGCAGGTCGGAATACTGGTGGATACCCCACTGCTCGGGCGTGAGCTCGATGTGCTTACGCAGGATCGATTCGGTGCGCGCATCGTCGGCGCGCAGGCCCTCGACGATGATATTGAGCGCGTCCGGCCGTGAACCGGGCGAGGCCGTGGCGTGCGACTTGTGCACCATGAAGCGCGCCGTTTCGCTGCAGTAACGGCGCGTGCCCGACAGGTACATGATCACGGCGATCGACGCCACCGCGCCGCCGTTGTACATGACGAACTCGATCGGCGAATTGCCCAGGAAGTTATACAGGCACAACCCGTCGCTGACGTAGCCGCCGTTGGACTGCACCAAAATGTGCGCCCGTTCGATGCCATCCTCGGTCATCATCGCCACCGACTCGAACACCCGGTGCACCATGTCGCTGTTGACGTCGCCGGACAAGGTGTACCAGCCTTCCTTGCACTGCTTTGCTTGCTCTTCGCTCATCATTTTCCCTGCTCGAAAAGTGTTAGACGGTAGTTTAACAAACGACGTCCCGACGCCGGTTTTGCCCGTCCTCATTCGTGCGCTGGTACTGACCTCACGGCAACTCGGCTTTCCGAGTTGACAGTAGGGTCATGCTGGCATATCCTCCACAGTCTTGACCGGGAGAGGGTCGCGCACGCGGCCGCCGAAGGGGCATCACCCAAAAACTCTCAGGCAAAAGGACCGGTCAAGGGACGGCGGCGCAGCGCGCGGCCGGCTTAACTCTGGAGAGCGGCCGCGAACGCGGCCCACCGAAGGGGCAGGCGGCAGCGAGCCGCTATCTCTCAGGTACCAAGGACAGAGGGGCGCTAAGGCACGCGGGCCGCATCGCGCGGTGTGTCGTGCATGTACCCTATTCACCTGCCCTGAGGATTCCATGACGCTCAAAGCGACCCCGCTCAATTCCGTACACCGCGCCGCCGGCGCCAAGATGGTCGATTTCGGCGGCTGGGACATGCCGGTCAACTACGGTTCGCAGATCGAGGAGCACAACGCGGTGCGTACCGATGCGGGCATGTTCGACGTGTCGCACATGTGCGTGGTGGACATCAAGGGCGCCAACGTGCGCGCCTTCCTGCGCGGCCTGCTGGCCAACAACGTGGACAAGCTGCAGGCGCCGGGCAAGGCCCTGTACTCGTGCATGCTCAATCCGCAAGGCTTCGTCATCGACGACCTGATCGTGTACTTCTTCAGCGAGGACTGGTTCCGCCTGGTCGTCAACGCCGGCACCGCCGAGAAGGACGTCGCCTGGATCAACAAGCAGAACCTGGACACCGGCAGCGGCCTGACCATCACCCAGCGCCGGGACGGCAATGACCCGATCGCGCTGGTCGCGGTGCAGGGCCCGAACGCCCGCGCCAAGGTGTGGGAAGTGCTGCCGGCGACCAAAGCGCCGTCCGAGCCGCTCAAGCCCTTCAACGCGGTCATCGTCAAGGACACGCAGTTTGGCGAAGTGATGGTGGCGCGCACCGGCTACACCGGCGAAGACGGCTTCGAGCTCGGTGTTTCGGCATCGCAGGTCGAGGCGCTGTGGAACGCGCTGGCCGCCGCCGGCATCAAGCCCGCTGGCCTGGGCGCGCGCGACACGCTGCGCCTGGAAGCCGGCATGAACCTGTACGGCCAGGACATGGACGAAACCGTCAACCCGCTCGACGCGGGCCTGGCCTGGACCATCGATCTGGTGTCCGAGCGCGACTTCATCGGCAAGGCCGCGCTGCAGCAGATGGGCCAGCGCGCCAACTTCGTCGGCCTGATCCTGCGCGAAAAAGGCGGCATCCTGCGCGCCCACCAGAAAGTGGTGGCAGCGTCGGGCAACACCGGCGAAATCACCAGCGGCACCTTCAGCCCGACCATGCAGCAGGCAATCGCGCTGGCGCGCGTGCCGCTGGACGTGAACGTCGGCGACACCGTGCACGTCGAGATCCGCGACAAGAAGCTGGCCGCCTCGGTGGTCAAGCTGCCGTTCGTCCGCAACGGCAAGATCCTGGCCGCCTGATTTGCCCGGCCCGAAGAACAAACAATTTATACTTTTGCGACACCTAACAACCAGGAGCCACACATGAACATCCCAGCCGACCTGAAATACACCGAGTCCCACGAGTGGGTCCGCGTCGAATCCGACGGCACCCTCACCGTCGGCATCACCGAGTACGCGCAGGACGCGCTGGGCGACATCGTGTTCGTCGAACTGCCGGCGATCGGCAAGTCGTTCACCGCCGGTGACGACGCCGCCGTGGTCGAGTCGGTCAAGGCCGCAAGCGACATCTACGCCCCGGTGTCGGGCACCGTCACCGCCGTCAACCAGTCGGCCGCCGACGCGCCGGACTCGATCAACGCCGACGCCTACGCCGCCTGGCTGTTCAAGCTCAAGCCGGCCGACGCGAATGCCGTCAACGGCCTGCTCGACGCCGCAGCGTACGGCAAAGTGACCGAGAACCATTAATGAACACGGCCGGCGCTTCGATGGCGCCGGTGTTGTTTCAAGCATCAGCAACGTATGACCGTCGTCCCCGCGCAGGCGGGGACCCATAGACCGATCGCGCCGTCGAACATCCGACCGCCGCAGGCCAGCGACCTCAGTATGGGTCCCCGCCTGCGCGGGGACGACGGCTCACAATTTTGTTTTCGTCCCCTATCATGACCCGCACCAGCCTGACCCAACTTGAAGCGCGCGACAGCTTCATCCCGCGCCACCTCGGCCCGTCCGACACCGAACAGGCCGCCATGCTCTCGACCCTCGGCTACGCTTCGCGCGCTGCCCTGATCGATGCCATCGTCCCGGCCAATATCCGCAAGAAGAGCGAGCTGGCGCTGGGCCAGTTCCTCGATCCGATGCCGGAAGAAGCGGCGCTGGCCAAGCTGCGCGGCCTGGCCGCGAAGAACAAGGTCATGAAGTCGGTCATCGGCCAGGGCTACTACGGCACCCATACGCCGACGGTCGTGCTGCGCAACATCTTTGAAAACCCTGCCTGGTACACCGCCTACACCCCGTACCAGCCCGAGATCTCGCAAGGCCGACTGGAAGCGATCCTGAACTTCCAGCAGGTGATCACCGACATGACCGGCATGGGCATCGCCAACGCCTCGATGCTGGACGAAGGCACCGCGGCCGCCGAAGCGATGACGCTGATCCAGCGCGTCGGCAAATCGGCATCGAAGGTGTTCTACGTGGCCGACGACGTGCTGCCGCAGACCCTGGAAGTGGTCCAGACCCGCGCCCGGCCGCTGGGCGTGGAAGTGAAAACGGTCGCCGCCGACAAGGTGGGCGAGGTCGACACCTGCTTCGGCGTGCTGCTGCAGTACCCGGGCGTGAACGGCGAAGTACGCGACTACAGCGCCGCTGTCGAGAAGCTGCATGCCGCCGGCGCAATGGTGGTGGTGGCCGCCGACCTGCTGGCCCTGGCCGTGCTCACGCCGCCGGGCGAATGGGGCGCCGACGTGGTCGTCGGTAACAGCCAGCGCTTCGGCGTGCCGCTCGGTTTCGGCGGCCCGCACGCCGGCTACATGGCAACCCGCGACGAATACAAGCGCAGCATGCCGGGCCGCCTGGTGGGCGTGACCGTGGACGCGCAGGGCAACCAGGCCTATCGCCTGGCGCTGCAGACCCGCGAGCAGCACATCCGTCGCGAAAAGGCCACCTCGAACATCTGCACCGCGCAGGTGCTGCTGGCCGTGATGGCCTCGATGTACGCCGTGTACCACGGCCCGCAGGGCCTGGAGCGCATCGCGCGCCGCGTACACCGCCTCACAAGCGTCCTGGCCGCTGCCCTGTCGCAGCTGGGCTACCAGTTCGCCAACGGCACCTTCTTCGACACCCTGACCGTCAAGACCGACCGCGCCGCCGAACTGCACGCCACCGCGATCGAGCACGGCTTCAACCTGCGCCGCGTGGACGCCGGCCACGTTGGCGTGTCGATCGACGAGACCATCACCCGTGACGACATCGCCGCGCTCTACAAGGTGTTCGCGGCCGGCGTGGCGGGCGCCCCGGCGCTTGACATCGACGCGCTCGACGCCAAGATGGCCGACCAGTTCCCGGGCCAGCTCGCGCGCGCCAGCACCTACCTGCAGCACCCGACCTTCCACCGCTACCACTCCGAGACCGAGATGCTGCGCTACCTGCGCTCGCTGGCCGACAAGGACCTGGCCCTGGACCGCACCATGATCCCGCTGGGTTCGTGCACGATGAAGCTGAACGCGACGTCCGAGATGATCCCGGTGACCTGGCCGGAGTTCTCGAACATCCACCCGTTCGCGCCGAACGAGCAGACCGTCGGCTACCGCGAGATGATCGGCCAGCTCGAAGACATGCTGTGCGCCGCCACCGGCTACGCCGCCGTGTCGCTGCAGCCGAACGCCGGCTCGCAGGGCGAGTACGCGGGCCTGCTGGTCATCAAGAAGTACCACGAGTCGCGCGGCGAAGGCCATCGCAACATCTGCCTGATCCCATCGTCGGCGCACGGCACCAACCCGGCATCGGCCGCGATGGCCGGCATGCAGGTGGTGGTGACCGCCTGCGACGCCAACGGCAACGTGGACCTGGCCGACCTGAAGGCCAAGGCCGAGCAGCACAGCGCCAACCTGGCGTGCGTGATGGTGACCTACCCGTCCACCCACGGCGTGTTCGAGGAAGGCATCCAGGAACTGTGCGACATCGTCCATTCGCATGGCGGCCAGGTGTACATCGACGGCGCGAACATGAATGCGCTGGTCGGCGTGGCGGCCCCGGGTTCGTTCGGCGGTGACGTCAGCCACCTGAACCTGCACAAGACCTTCTGCATCCCGCACGGCGGCGGCGGCCCGGGCGTGGGCCCGATCGGCGTGGGCGCGCACCTGGCGCAGTTCCTGCCGAACCACCGCTCGACCGGCTACGCGCGCAACGAGGACGGCATCGGCGCGGTCAGCGCCGCGGCCTACGGCTCGGCCTCGATCCTGCCGATCTCGTGGATGTACATCGCGATGATGGGCGGCGCAGGGCTGACCGCGGCCACCGAAGTGGCGATCCTGAACGCCAACTACGTGGCGCGCCGTTTGGCGCCGCACTACCCGGTGCTGTACACCGGCCACGACGGCCTGGTGGCGCACGAGTGCATCATCGACCTGCGCCCGCTGCAGGACAAGACCGGCATCAGCAACGAGGACGTGGCCAAGCGCCTGATGGACTTCGGCTTCCACGCCCCGACCATGAGCTTCCCGGTGCCGGGCACGCTGATGATCGAGCCGACCGAGTCCGAGTCCAAGGCCGAGCTGGACCGCTTCATCGAGGCGATGATCACGATCCACGCCGAGATCACCAAGGTCGAGCGCGGCGAGTACGACAAGATGGACAACCCGCTCAAGGGCGCGCCGCACACCGCCGAGGTCATCACGGCCGACGAGTGGAAGCATGCCTACAGCCGCGAGGCGGCGGCGTTCCCGGTTGCCTCGCTGCGCAAGCAGAAGTACTGGCCGCCGGTCGGCCGTGCCGACAACGTGTACGGCGACCGCAACCTGTTCTGCGGCTGCGCGCCGGTGAGCGATTACGAGTAATCTTCGTTAGCTCCAAACCGTCGTCCCCGCGCAGGCGGGGACCCATGCTGAGCGTGCATTCACGCGATCTATGGGTCCCCGCCTCCGCGGCGACGACGGTTTTTCGGCTAACGGTTTTCTAGTCCCGACGCGAGGCCAGCCGCAAGTGCGGATGCCCCGGTGTGCGCCGCCGGTTGTGGATCACCGGCGGCGGCTCATCCTCGTCCGTGCTGCCGGCGGCGGCGCCCTTTTCCTCCAGCGCCTCATCGAGCCGGAACGCCGACACCGCCTTCGACAAAGTCAGCGCCTGCATCTGCAGCGTGCGCGCGGCCGCCGCCGCTTCCTCGACCAGCGCCGAGTTCCGCTGCGTCATCTGATCCATCTGCACGATCGCCTGGTTCACCTCCGACAGGCCGCTGGCCTGCTCCACGCTCGCGCTGCTGATCTGGCTGATGATGGTGCCCACCTGCTGCACCGAGCTGGCGATGTGTGCCATCCGGTGGCTGGCCTCGGCCGCCCACGCGGTGCCGCCCTCGATCTGCGCCACCGACTGCACCGCCAGCGCGCGGATCTCATGCGCCGCCGCGCTGGCCCGCAGCGACAGCTGGCGCACGTCGCTGGCCACCTGCGCGAAGCCGTGCCCGTGCTCGCCCGCGCGCGCCGCCTCCACCGCCGCGTTCAGCGCCAGCGTGCCGGTCTCGTTGGCGATTTCGTCGATCGCACCCACCAGCTCCGCCACCCGGCGCGAGCTGCCCTTGACCGATTCCATCGTGTGCATCAGCTGGTCCACCACGCTGCCGCCCTGCTGCGCCACCGTCGAGGCGTTTTCCACCAGCCGGTTGGCCGTCTGCGCGCTGTCCGCCGTGAGATTCACCGTGGCCGCAAGCTCCTGCATCGAGGACGCCGCCTGCTCCAGCGAGCTGGCACGGAACACCGCCCGGGTCGACAGGTTCAGGTCGCCCAGCGCGATGTTGCGCGAGGCCGAGCCGATCGTGCGTGCCGACTCCAGAATCGTGCGCAAGGTGCCGTTCAGGTTGCGGATGCTGGCGTCCAGGGTGCGCGAGGTCTGGGCGATCTCGTCGTTTCCGTACACGCGCTGCTTGACCGTCAGGTCGCCGCTGGCCAGGTCGATCGCCGCCGCCCCGATCCCGCGGATCTCGTGCAGCAGCGAGCGCCGCACCGCCATCGTGATCGCCAGCGACAGCGCGATCGACAGCACGATCACGACCGGCATCAGGGTGGAGGTGACGCGGTAGTCCTCGGCCGCCTCGGCCGACGCCTTCTCGCCCAGCTCCTGCTCCATGCGCGACAGTTCGGTCAGACGCTGCGCCACCACGGTGAACGCGTCGTCGGCCTTTTGCATGGCATTGGCGCTGATCGACTGGTCGTTTTGCGACATCTCGATCACGTCCTGCACCGCGCGCACGTAGAGGCGATGGGCCGCCGCCGCCTGGTCCACGTAGCGCCGCTCGGGGCTGCTGGTCGGTGTCGTCTCGGCCAGTCCGGCCAAGCCGCGCTCGAGCGCGCCGTGCTGGCGCTCGATCTGCACCACCAGCGGATCGGTGCGCCGGCGCGGAAAACTGCCGCTGATCCACGACAGCAGCCGGTAGCTGTCCGCATGGGCCTTCTGCGCGGTGGCCACCAGGTCGGAAGCGGCGCGCATGTGCACCGCGCGCTGCTGCACGATGGTTTCCAGCGACTGGTTCTGGCGCACCATTGCATAATAGGCGCCGCAGGACAGCGCAACGAGCAGCAGCAGCACCGCGCCGGGCGCGAGCAGCAGCTTGGGACCGATCTTCAGGCGCGCGAGCATGGCTTGCTCCACCGTGGCCGGAGCCGCGCATCGCGCCGGCCGCGCAGGCAATTGGCTGGGATGTTCATGGCACTGGGCTCGATATCTTGGGCGTAATTTCCAAAGCGCATTGAGCCAATCTACGCTGTCCGGCAAACTGGGAATTTGAGACCGGTCAAACGGCACCGGCATTTGAAAAGGATCATCGATGAACCGCGCGCTCGTCGCCGCCCTGCTGTCCGCCTTCGTGTTTCCCGGTGCCGGCCACCTGTACCTGCGCCGGCCGCGCCGCGCCGGCCTGTTCGTGGTGCCGGCGCTGCTGGCCGCGGCGGTGTACGTAGGCGACATCACCACGCAAGCCTCGCGCATGGTGGACCAGATCCTGGCGGGCACGCTCGCGCCCGACCCGGCGGCGATCGCCGCGCGCCTGCACGCGCAGGACGGCGGTTCGCCGCTGCTCACGGTGGCCGGGGTGGTGCTGGTGGCATGCTGGATCGGCAGCATCGTCGATGCGTTTGTGGTTGCGCGACAAGGCGCGCCGCGCAAGGAGCAGGACAACCGCGCGCCTCGAAGGGACTGACCTGCTTGAAAGGGGAACGGGATGGCTCTGCACGGAAGTAAGGGATTGTTCACTGCCCTGCTCGGGTTGGCCGCCGCGCTGCCGGCGCTGGCGCAATCGCCGGCCGCACCAAGGCCGGCGCTGAAACGCACCGAAGTGTTCCGGGACGACGTGGCGCAGGCGGGCCACGAGGCGGTGGTGATGAAGGTCGAGCTGGCCGCCGGCGGTCATTCGGGGCGCCACACGCATCCCGGCGACGAGATCAGCTATGTCGTCGATGGCGAGGGTTCGCTGCTGGTCGATGGCGAGGCGCCGCGCAAGCTCAAGCCGGGGGATGCGTTCGTGGTCAAGGCCGGCCGCGTGCACGATGCGCGCAACGACGGCGCGCAGCCGATGCACCTGATCGGGGTGTACGTGGTCGAGAAAGGCAAGCCGTTGGCCACACCGGCCAAGTAGGGTGGGCAGATTTTCTGCCCACGCGTTCAACTGGCGGCGATGGCCACGCGACTTGCGGCCTCCCGGCTCCGCGCCATCAATCCAGCCTGGCCGCGTGCTCGCGCGTGGCGTGGAACTTGAGCTTGGGCCAGCGCTCCTCGGTCAGGCGCAGGTTCACGCTCGACGTGGCCAGGTAGGCCAGGTTGCCGGCGGCGTCGTACGCCACGTTGGGCGCGAGCGCCTGTTCGAAGTCGGACAGCGCCTTCTTGTCGTCCGAGCTGACCCAGCGCGCGCTGCTGATGCTGGCGCCTTCGAACAGCGCGTCCACGCCGTATTCGTTGAGCAGGCGCGATGCCACCACCTCGAACTGCAGCACGCCCACTGCACCCAGAATCAGGTCGCTGCCCAGCACCGGCTTGAACACCTGCACCGCGCCTTCCTCGCCCAGCTGCTGCAAGCCCTTCTGCAGCTGCTTGGTCTTGAGCGGGTTACGGATGCGCACCACGCGGAACAGCTCCGGCGCAAAATATGGGATGCCGGTGAACGAGAGCATTTCGCCCTCGGAGAAGCTGTCGCCGATCTGCATGTTGCCGTGGTTGGGCAGGCCGATGATGTCGCCGGCGTAGGCTTCCTCGACCTGCTCGCGCGAGGACGCCATGAAGGTCACCACCTGCGACAGCTTGACCTCGCGCCCCAGGCGCAGGTGCTTGACCTTCATGCCCTTTTCAAAGCGGCCCGAGCACACCCGCAGGAAGGCGATGCGGTCGCGGTGCGCCGGGTCCATATTGGCCTGGATCTTGAAGACGAAGCCCGAAAAGCGCGGCTCGACCGGCTCGACCTTGCGCACGGTGGCGTCGCGCTCGCGCGGCGGCGGCGCCCAGTCCACCAGCGAGGACAGGATCTCGCGCACGCCGAAGTTGTTGATCGCCGAGCCGAAGAATACCGGGGTCTGGATGCCGTCCAAAAAGCGCTGCAGGTCGAACGGGTGCGAGGCGCCGTGCACCAGCTCCACTTCCATCTTGAGCTGCTCCATTTCGAGCGGGAACATCTCCATCAGCTTCGGGTTGTCGATGCCCTTGACGATCTCGAAGGCGCCGTCGGCGCGTTCCTCGCCGGCGCGGAACAGCATCACCTCGTCGTTGAGCAGGTGGTACACCCCGCGGAAGCTCTTGCCCATGCCGATCGGCCAGGTCACCGGCGCGCACTCGATCTTGAGCACCGACTCGACCTCGTCCAGCAGCTCGAGCGGGTCGCGGGTTTCGCGGTCGAGCTTGTTCATGAAGGTCACGATCGGGGTGCTGCGCATGCGGCACACGTCCAGCAGCTTGATGGTCTGCTCCTCCACGCCCTTGGCCGCGTCGATCACCATCAGGGCCGAGTCCACCGCGGTCAGCACGCGGTAGGTGTCTTCCGAGAAGTCCTGGTGGCCCGGGGTATCGAGCAGGTTGATCACGTGGTCGCGGAACTCGAACTGCATCACCGAGCTGGCCACCGAGATGCCGCGCTGCTTTTCGATCTCCATCCAGTCCGACGTGGCGTGGCGCCCGCTCTTCCTTGCCTTGACGGTGCCGGCCAGCTGGATCGCGCCCGAGAACAGCAGCAGTTTTTCGGTCAGCGTGGTCTTGCCCGCGTCCGGGTGCGAAATGATGCCGAAGGTGCGGCGCCGCGCCACCTCGCGCGCAATCTGCGCGGGCTGCTTGGCGGCGCTGCCGTCCTGGGTGTCTGGAGTCGTTGCTGCGTGATCGGTAGCCATAGTCTCGGCCATCCTGTGGCCCTTGCAAAACCCTCGATTTTACCGGCTCGCGGCGCGCTTGTGTGAAACCGCGCCATCGTCGCCCTGCCCGGCCGGCCCGTGGCCCGCCCCGGGTGCGCGTTTGTCAGCATTTTGTCAGCTTGTTCTCAGGCATTTGACAGCTTGAATGTTTATACTGAGCAACATTCCCGCCATCCGCCCGAGGAGAGCCACCATGCAGCAGCGCCTTCGCCTGACATCCGCCCGCCTGCGCGGGTTCACCCTGATCGAACTGATGGTCGTGCTCGCGATTGTCGGCATTCTCGCCGCCATCGCCTACCCGGCGTATGGCAAGTACCGGGTCAACGGCAACCGGGCCGCGGCGCAGGCGCACCTGATGGAGCTGGCGCAGGCCGAAACCCAGTACCTGGCCGACAACCGCGCCTACGCCGACACCGTGGCCAAGCTGGGCACCACCACCCCGCAGGCCGTCAGCGACAACTACGACGTGTCGTTCGAAGTCTCCGATGGCCCGCCGCCCAGCTTCAAGATCATCGCCACACCCAAGGTCGGCACCATCCAGGCAAGCGACGTGACGCTGACGATCAACGACGCCGGCCAGAAGACCCCGACCGACAAATGGTAACCCGCCCGAGCGCCGCGCGCGGCTTCACCCTGCCCGAGCTGCTGGCCGTGGTCGCGATCATGTCCATTCTGGCGGCGACGGCTGCCCCCGCGGTCACCGCGCTGATCGCCGGGCAGCGCGCGCGCTCGGCCAGCAGCGACCTGTTTACTTCCCTGAACCGCGCCCGCAGCGAAGCGATCAAGCGCAACACCGCGGTGACGCTGCGCCCGGAGACGGCCGGCAGCTGGCAGAGCGGCTGGCGCATCCCCAACCCCAGCGATACCGGCCACCCGATCGAGGTGCACAACCCGCTGACCGGCGCCACCGTCACCGGACCGGCCTCGGTGGTGTACCTGCCCAACGGCCGGATCAGGGCCGCCGACTCGGTGTCGTTCGACATCTCCTTTGCCAACGCCGCCAAGCACCGCTGCGTGACCATTGACCTGAGCGGCCGGCCCTACCTCAAAAACGACGCCTGCTGATCATCATGCACCCACCATCCCCACGCCTTCGCGCGCGCCAGCGCGGCACCACCCTGGTCGAGGTCCTGGTGACCGTCATCCTGCTCGCCTTCGGCCTGCTCGGGATCGCGGCGCTGCAGGCCAAGGCCCAGGTCGGCACGATCGAGTCCTACCAGCGCGCGCAGGCAGTCGTGCTGCTGCAGGACATGCGCGCCCGGATCATGAGCAATGGCGACGCGGCCGCCGACTACGTCACCGGCACCAGCACCCCGCTGGGCACCAGCACCACCAACCCCGGGCTGGCGGACTGCGACGCGCTGGTGGCGGCGGCCGATGCGGACAAGGCCACGTCGGTGCGCGACCTGTGCGAATGGAGCAATGCGCTCAAGGGCGCGGCCGAGGTGCAAGGCACCGCCAACACCGGCGCCATGATCGGCGCGCGCGGCTGCATCGAGCAGATCCAGGCCCAGGATGCGTCGGCCGGCGTGTGCCGCCCCGGCATCTACCGCCTGACCGTGGCCTGGCAGGGCATGCACCCGACCCGCACGCAAAGCCTGGCCTGCGGGGCCAACGCCTACGGCAACAACGACAGCTACCGGCGCGCCATCTCGGTGCAGGTGGCGGTCGGCCTGCCCAGCTGCAGCTGAGGAACCGAGATGAAGCCTACTCCCAAGTTGCCCCTGCCGCGCCGTGCGCGCGGCTTCACGATGGCGGAACTGATGGTGGCCGTGGCGATCGGCCTGTTGATTTTGGCCGGCATGACCAGCCTGTTCGTGCGTAACAGCCGCGCCCAGGCCGAGATCGAAAAGGCCAACCGCCAGATCGAGAACGGCCGCTACGGCATCGACGTGATCACGGCCGACCTGCGCAACGCCGGCTTCTACGGCGAATTCGACCCCACCCCGCTGGGCGAGCCGACCGCGCTGGCCGATCCCTGCGCCACCGCCCTGGCGGCGATCAAGGTGGCGCTGCCGCTGCACGTGCAAGGGTACGACGGCAGCGCCCCCGGCTGCATCTCGGACGTGCGCAGCGGCACCGACGTGCTGGTGGTGCGCCACACCCGCGCCTGCACCACCGGCAGCGCCGACTGCGACGACGTGGACGGCCCGCTGTTCCAGGCCTCGCTGTGCAGCACCGAGCTGGCCATGACAACCATCCCCGAGAACTGGTTCCAGCTGGACACCGACGTCTCCAAGCTCACGCGCACCGCACGCGACTGCACCACGGCCGCGGTGACGCGGCGCTTCCTGACCCACATCTATTACGTGGCAAACAACGACAAGCCCAACGACCACATCCCCACCCTCAAGCGCGCCGAGCTGCAGCTGGTGGACGGCGGACTGCAATTCGTGCCCGTGTCGCTGGCTGAAGGCATCGAAAACCTGCAGCTGGAGTACGGCATCGACACCAACGGCGACGGCAAGGTGGACATGGTCAGCGCCGACCCGACCAATGCGGTGGACCCGACCGTCGCCGCCGGCTGCAGCGCCGGCAGCTGCGGGCCGCGCAACTGGCACAACGTGCTGACGGTCCGGCTCAGCCTGGTCGCGCGCAACACCGAAGCCACGCTTGGCTACACGGACACCCGCCAGTACAAGCTCGGCCACAAGGCCGATGGCAGCGAGTACGTGCAGGCCGCCGCCAACGACAGCTTCAAGCGCCACGTCTTCCAGTCGCTGGTGCCGATGCCCAACCCGATCGGAAGGAAACAACCATGAGCGCGCCGATGCTACGCCGCCAACGCGGCATCACGCTGGTGATGGCGCTCATCATGCTGGTGCTGCTGACCTTGCTTGCGCTGACCAGCATCACCCTGGGCAACTCCAACCTGCAAATTGTCAGCAACATGCAGCAGCGCGAGCAGGCCGTCTCGGCCGCCTATCAGGTGCTGGAAGAAACGATCAGCTCGACCCGTTTCTTCAACACGCCCGACGCGGCGCTGGCCAACCCCTGCGGCGCCCCCAACCAGCGCTGCGTGGACACCGACGGCGACGGCAAGACCGACATCAAGGTCACGCTCACCCCGTCGCCTGCCTGCGTCAAGGCGCAGGCCATCCTGAACAGCAACCTGAACCTGGAAGACTCGGAAGACGCCGGCTGTGCGGTCGGCAGCAGCCAGTTCTTCGGCGTGGCCGGCGCCACCACCGGCAGCTCGGAATGCGGCAACACCACCTGGGACATCACCGCGGTGGCGACCGACGTGGTCACCGACGCTTCGGTCAAGGTCACGCAGGGCGTGTCCGTGCGCGTGGCCACGGACGACATCGTTACCAACTGCACGCCGGCCTCCGCGGCCGCGGCCAACTGAACCGGAACGGGGACGCCATGAAACGCAATCTTTTCTCCACCTGCCTGGCGCTGTCGCTCTCGGCCGGCCTGTCGTGGTCGCCGATCAAGGCGGCGGCCGACGACATCGACATCTTCACCGGCACCTCGGGCGGCCTGTCGACCAACCCGCGCATCCTGATCGTGCTCGACAATACCTCGAACTGGGCACGCCAGAGCCAGCAGTGGCCGGGCGGGCTGCAGCAGGGCGAGTCGGAAGTGCGCTCGATCCGCAACCTGCTGGCCACGCTGGACGACAAGACCAGTATCGGCCTGATGGAATTTGTCACCGGCGGCACCGCCAACGACGATGGCGGCTTCATCCGTTCGGCGATCCGGCCGATGGACGCGACCGCGAAGGCCAATTTCACCAGCACGCTGAACACGATCTACAGCGACGTCACCGGCTCGACGGAAAAACGCAATTCGAACACCTCGTACGGCAACCTGATGTACGACGTGTACAACTACTTTGCCGGCGCCAACTCGTATTCTCCGGCTGCGGTGGTCTCCAGCAAGGCCGACAATGCCGGTTACACCTCGCCCTACACCACCTTCGCCTCGCCGATCACCGCCGACAGCACCTGCGGCAAGACCTTCGTCATCTTCATTGGCAACCCGGACCGGAACGGCCCGGAAAAGGACAGCGCGGCGAACACCGCCAAGCTGAACGAACTGAACGGCAACAAAAACGCGGACGGCAGCATCATCCCCGTCAAACAGCTGGGGCTGCCGAACTTCACCACACAAAGCATCAACGCACGTACCAACGTCGGCGTGACCGCGGCTTGCTACGCCAGCCCGGCTGGCGTGCAGGCAGAGATCGACTCGACGTTCAAAGCGACATGCTCTACCTATACCGAGGGCTGCGTGGCTGGCGATCCAACCGCCAACCTGACGCCGATCGCCTGCCCGGCCGGCACCCAGGCCTACACCGTGGTGCAGTCGGTGTTCCATCCGGCCTCCACCGCGCCGGGCGTGCCGATCCAGGGCACGGTCACCAGTTCGACCGGCGCGACCACCGGCTATTACGGTTCGGTCAGCGACGTGCCGGAAAGCGACCACGGCAACCTGGTTTGCCCGTCGAGCTCCACCACGACCAGCGGCAACAACACCGCCACCACCACGTACAGCTGCTCCTACACCGTCGGCGGCCCCATTGGCACCGCGACCCAGAGCACCAGCAGCGCAACCTCCAGCGCCTGCTACGCGGGCGTCGGCACCGGCACCGGGTACTGGAACCCCGAAACCAGCACCGATCACGGCGGCCTGACCTGCCCCTCCAACAGCAGCTGCACCTATTCGGCCCAGTACTCGGGCAACAACAAGGGCTGCCCGGGCAACAGCGACTTTAAGCTGACGATCACCCAGACCGCCACGCTCAAGCGCCAGTACAACCTGACCCAGACCGTCACCCCCACCACGGTCAACAGCACCACCACGCCGCCCTACACCAGCACGGCGGTGCTGGGCATGACCTCGCAATGCTATGCCAGCGGCCCGACCAGCACCAGCGACTATGCCAGCTCGTGCACCGGCACCAACGTCAGCTGCACCTACAACAACGCGCCCACCTCGAACACGCTGGCCTCCTGCCCGCCGGGGACCAGCGCCTACAAGGTCGACGGCGTGAACCTGGAGTTCGTGGACGTGCCGACCACCACCTCGACCACCGACACGGCCACCTACAATGCCGACGAATGGGCGCGCCTGATGCACGACAAGGGCATCCCGGTCGCCAATTCGAGCGTGCGGCCCTCGGTGACCACCTACACCATCGACGTGTACAACAAACAGCCCAACGCGGTGCAGACCTCGCTGATGATGAGCATGGCCAAGGCCGGCGGCGGCAAGTACTTCGCGGCCAAGAACGAGCAGGCGATCCTGGACGCGCTCAAGCAGATCATCGTCGAGATCCAGGCGGTGAACACCAGCTTCGCCTCGACCAGCCTGCCGGTGAACGCGACCAACCGCGCCCAGAACGAGAACCAGGTGTTCATCGGCATGTTCCGGCCGGATCCGAGCGCGCTGCCGCGCTGGTTCGGCAATCTCAAGCGCTACCAGCTGGTGACGGCCGGCAGCGGCGTGGACCTGGGCGACGCCAACGGGCAGCTGGCGATCAACTCGCTGACCGGCTTCGTCACGCCCTGCGCCACCAGCTTCTGGACCACCGACAGCGGCACCTACTGGAGCGGCCTGGGCGTCAACCCGGACCCGGCGGGCGGCTGCACCACCTCGGCCTTCAACAAGTATTCGGACGCGCCGGACGGCCCGCTGGTGGAAAAAGGCGGCGCCGCCGAGGTGCTGCGCGCGGGCAACGTCGGCGGCGCACCGGCCAGCTATGCGCTCTCGCGCACGATGTACACGCTGTCCGGCAGCGCGCTGGCCGACTTCACGGCCGCCACCAGCGGGCTCGATGCCAGCCTGGTGGCCTTCATCCGCGGCGAAGACGTCAACAACGACAAGGCGGGCGCCGGCACCACGCGGCCGTCGATCCACGGCGACGTGATCCACTCGCGCCCGCTGCCGGTGAACTACGGCAAGGACAAGGGCGGCGTGCGCGTGTTCTACGGCGCCAACGACGGCGCGCTACATTCGGTCAAGGCCGACAGCGGGGTCGAGGCCTGGTCGTTCGTGGCGCCCGAGTTCTTCGGCCGCCTGCAGCGGCTGAAGGACAACAGCCCGATGATCAGCTACCCGACGCTCGCTTCGGGCGCCTCGGCCCAGGCCAAGGACTACTTCTTCGACGGCTCGGTCGGCCTGTACCAGAACGCCGACAACTCCAAGGTCTGGATCTACGCCGGCATGCGCCGCGGCGGGCGCCGCATCTACGCGCTCGACGTGACCAACCCCGACGCGCCGGTCTACAAGTGGCGCAGCGGTTGCGCCGACCTGGCCAACGACAACGACTGCACCGCCAACATGAGCGGCATCGGCCAGACCTGGTCCACCCCGAGCGTGGCGCTGGTCAAGGGCTTTTCCACCAGCACCCCGGTGGTCGCGTTCGGCGGCGGCTACGACGCCTGCGAGGACGCCAACGTGTCCGGCCCCACCTGCGGCAACAAGGGCCACTTCATCTACATCCTGAACGGCCTGACCGGGGCGCTGCTGCACGAACCGTTCGAGACCGAGGGCGCGGTGGCGGCCGACGTGGCGATGGTGGACGTGAACAACGACGGCATGCCCGACTACCTGTATGCGGCCGACACGCGCGGCAACATCTACCGGATCGACTTTGTCGACAACACGGCGCTGCACGGACCGCTGGCCAAGGAAGGCTGGACCATGCGCAAGGTGGCCTACACGACCGGCGGCGGGCGCAAGTTCCTGTTTGCGCCGGCGCTGCTCTACTCCGCCGGCAAGGTGTACCTGGCCATCGGCAGCGGCGACCGCGAGCACCCGCTCAAGGAGCAATATCCTTACACCACCCCGGTCACCAACCGCTTCTACGTGTACAAGGATGACCTGTCCATCACGAGCGACGACACCCCGGCCATCAACCTGGACAGCCAGCTCCAGGACTACAGCTCCAGGGATAGCTGCGACACGCCGCTGGTGCTGCCCTCGTCCAACCTGAAGGGCTGGTTCATGGACCTGAACCAGTACGGGCGCGGCGAACAGGTGGTCACCTCGGCCCTGATCGCCGGCGGCATGGTCACCTTCAGCACCAACCGCCCGATCCCGCCCAACGCGGCCACCTGCTCCACGGCGCTGGGCGAGGCGCGCGGCTACTGGGTCAACCTGCTCAATGGCTCCGGCGCCATCAACGTGGGCGGCAGCTGCGGCGGCCAGCGCTCGTCGCCGTTCGTCGGCGGCGGCCTGCCGCCGTCGCCGGTGATGGCGACCAGCGTGCCGGTCGGCGACAAGGCCGTGTCGGTGATCATTGGTGCGGTCCAGAAAGGCGGCACCGACGAGGGTGCGGCGGGCACGTCGGGCGCCAGCTCGGCGATCGGTCCGCAGTTGCACCGCCCGGCCATCAAGTCCAAGCGCAAGCGCAGCTACACCTACATCTCGGGCAGCTGAGCGGCGTTGCCGGGCTCAGGCGGGCGGGAAGCGGACCGTGAACACGGCGCCCTTCCCGCCCGCGCCGCTTGCGAGCTCGACCTCGCCGCCGTGCACCTGGGCGATGTCGCGCACGATGGCCAGGCCCAGCCCGCTGCCGGTGGTGTTCTGGTCAAGCCGGACGAAGCGCTGGAACACGCGGGCGCGTTGCTCGGGCGCGATGCCGGGGCCATTGTCCTCCACCACCAGCCGCGCCGCGCCGTCCTCCACGCCGGCCCGCACCGTCACGGTTCCGCCCGGCGGCGTGTAGCGCAGGGCGTTGTCCACCAGGTTGTCCAGCAGGTCGCGCAGCAGGAAACGGTCGCCCCGCACCGGCGCCGCGGCCAGCGAAAAACCCAGGTCGATCCGGCGCGCGACCGCCTGGTCGACGAAGGCCTGCACCGCTTCCTCCACCAGCCCCGCCAGGTCCAGCGGCTCCACGCGCGCGGCCTCGAAGCGGCTCGGTTCGGCACGCGCCAGGGACAGCAGCTGGTTGGTCTCGCGGATCAGGCGTTCATTGGCCTGGCGCATCAGCGCGAGCGAGGCCCCGGTCTCGGGGTCGTCGCGGTGGCGCGCCGCCAGCCATTCCAGCTGCAGCTTCATGCCCGCCAGCGGCGTGCGCAGCTGGTGCGCGACGTTGGCCTGGAACTCGTGCTGGGCGCGCGCGCTCTCGCCGATGCGTCCCAGCAGGTCGTTGAAGGCATCCACGACCGGCACCAGTTCCTGCGGCAGCCCATCCTGATGCAGCGGCTCCAGGTCGGCACTGCCGCGCCGGTCAAGGCTCGCGCGCAGGCGCGCCAGCGGCGCCAGTCCGTTGGTGACCGAAAACCACACCAGCCCCGCCAGCGCCAGGCACACCAGCACCTCGACCAGGACCAGGGTGCGCAACACGGCGCTGCGCACCTGCGCGCGCGCCTGGGCACTGCGCGCCGCGCCCGCAGCGGCTGGCGCTGCCTGCGACGCTTGGGTGGGTGACACAACAGTGGCGCCGGGCTGCGGCTGGATGGCGGCCAGCTCGGCCGGCTTCCACGCCAGCTCGTAGGCCAGCAGCGCCGCGCCCAGGTTCACCAGCACGACCGGCCCCACCAGCCACTTCAGCAGCCGCAGGCGAATGCTGCTCATGCCGAAATATCGAACAGGTAACCGAAACCGCGGATGGTCCGGATGACCACGCCGGCATCCTCGAGCTTGCCACGCAGGCGCGACACGTACACCTCGACCGCGTTCAACGTCAGGTCGTCGCCCCAGGGCTGGATCGCGTCGATGATCTGCTGCTTGGACACCACCCGCCCACTGTGCTGCAGCAAGTATTCAAGTACCGCCCATTCGCGCACCGACAGTTCGACCGGCTTGTCGCCGATGCGGGCCCGCCGCGCGGCCACGTCCAGCACCAGCCGGCCGGCTGACAGCGCCTGCGGGGCGGGTGCATTGCGGCGCGCCAGCGCCCGGATCCGCGCCACCAGCTCGGCGGTGGCGAACGGCTTGACCAGGTAGTCGTCCGCGCCCAGCTCCAGCCCGTGCACCCGGTCCTCGACCGCGTCGCGCGCGGTCAGGAGCAGCACCGGCAGCTGCGAGCCGCGCGCGCGCAGCCGGCGCACCACTTCGAATCCGTCGATGCCGGGCAGGCCGATGTCGAGCACTGCCACGGCGTAACTGCCCGCCTGCAGCAACTGGTCGGCACGCACGCCGTCGTGGACGAGCTCGGCCCCGATTCCCTGCGTTTGCAGGACACGGCCCAGGCCGTCGGCGAGGACGGCATCGTCTTCCACGAGCAGGATTTGCATGCCTAGTGCTGAGTTGTTTTGGAGCCGCCCATTATGCGCTAAATCGTTGCCCGCGCCCAAGAAAACGGCCCGTTTTGGGGGGCTGCTCCAGTAGGACTGGACTGACAAAACATTATGCTGAGAGCCTACATTGGTGCGACTGCTAATCTTATGTTCGGCACCGGACTATAGCTTCAATATACACACATCGCGATGGGGAAACGTCAAGACGAGCTCCCCTCGCCAACGAAGCAAGTAGAAGATTACGAGGACATAACATGAACAACGCTCAACTTGGTGGTGCCACGCAAAAAGCGCAAGCGGTCAACCAGATTCCTTCCACCAGGGAGGAACTGAAGACTGCGTCCCGTCCGGTTGTCAGCTACAGCGGCACCCAGCAGAACGAGCTGCTCGCCGCCCTTCCGCGCCAAGACCTGGAAACCCTGTTCGAGCACCTCGAGCTGGTCCCGCTGCCCTTCGGCAAGGAACTGTTCGAATACGGCAGCAAGCTGGAGTATGTGTATTTCCCGACCACTGCCATCGTGTCGCTGCTGTACGTGATGGAAGACGGCGCGACCACGGAGATCGCCGTGGTGGGCCATGAGGGCGCGGTCGGCGTGTCGCTGTTCATGGGCGAACGCGCCACCTGCAGCGCGGTGGTGCAAAGCGCCGGCTACGGCTACCGCCTCAAGACCCAGTACCTGCGCGACGCCTTCAACCGCGGCGGCGCGCTGCCGCAACTCCTGATGCGCTACACCAACGCCCTGTTCGCACAGATGGCGCAGAACGCCGTGGGCGGGCGCCACAGCTCGATCGAGCAGAAGCTGTGCCGCTGGTTGCTGGACCGCCTGGACCGCTCGCCCTCGAACGAGCTGAAGGTGACCCAGGAGCTCATCTCGATCATGCTGGGCGTGCGGCGCGAGAGCATCACCGCGGCCGCCGGCAAGCTGCAGGAAGAAGGCCTGATCCAGTACCGCCGCGGCAACATCACGGTGCTCGACCGTGCCGGGCTGGAGGAATACGCGGGCGAATGCTACAAGGTCGCCAAGTCGGAATATGACCGGCTGCTGATGGACGTGGCGCGGTAAGCGCCGCCAACACGACGTCGCCCGTGCAAAAGGCGGCACTCGACAGTGATGAACAGCGGGCGCCCTTCGGGGCGCTTGCTGTTTGTGGTGCGGCCGAGCCATCGCCGTATCCGTAGGGTGGGCAGCTTGCTGCCCACGCGTCCGAGCGGCGCAAGCGGAGACTGAACGCGTGGGCAGGAAACCTGCCCACCCTACAAAAGAACAACGGCCGCGCAAGCGGCCGCTGTCTCAGGTCAAGGCGTGCGCCCTGCCCACCCGCTCAATCGAGCAGGTTGTTCTTCATCGCGTAGTACGTCAGGTCGCTGTTCGACTGCAGCCCCATCTTTTCCATGATGCGGGTGCGGTAGGTGGACACGGTCTTGATCGACAGCGACAGCGCATTGCCGATGTCGGACACGGTCGCGCCCTTGGCCAGGCGCAGGAACACCTGAAACTCGCGGTCCGACAACTCGGTGTGCAGTGCCGTGTTGGGGTCGCGGTCGAAACTTTGCGCCAGCAGCTCGCCCACTTGCGAGCTGACGTAGCGGCGCCCCTGGTAGACGGTGCGCACTGCCGTCTTGAGCTCGTCGGCGTCGCATTCCTTGTTCAGGTAGCCGTTGGCGCCCATTTTGAACAGGTTCAGCGCGTACTGCTGCGCCGGGTAGCCCGACAGGATCAGCACCGGCAGGTTGGGCTGTCCCTGGCGGATGGTGCGCAGGATGTCGATCCCGCTCTGGTCCGGCATGGCGATGTCGAGCAGCAGCACATCGCAGATCTCGCGTCGCGCGATGTCGAGCGCCTCGCGGCCAGTGGCGCCTTCGGCCACGACGTCGAACTCGCCGGACGACGAAAAAATCTGCTTGAAGCCCGCTCGTACTATCTGGTGATCGTCACAAATGGCAACGCGTATCATTGTCTTCCCTTAAAGTTTCCTGAGGCAGGAAAGAGCCGAGGCTGAACCTCACGCCCATATCAATGCGTTGATTCAGCAAAAACCGCATGTGACATTCTAGCACTCCAGCGCCGCCGATCAACAGGCGCACGAATGCCTGAGTCAGGCTGCGCGCGGGCCGTGCTTGAGCAGGTCGAGAATGGCGAGCAGTTCGTCGCGCAGCGCGGCCGGATCGAGCATGCCGGCGGCCTGCTCCTCGTGCGCCACCTCGACACCGGGGCCTTCGCTGCCGCGGCTGTCGAGCTTGTTGCGCGCGCCGCTGATGGTGAAGCCCTGCTCGTACAACAGCTCGCGGATGCGCCGGATCAGCAGCACCTCGTGGTGCTGGTAGTAGCGGCGGTTTCCACGGCGTTTGACTGGCTTCAGTTGGGTAAATTCCTGCTCCCAGTAGCGCAGGACATGCGGCTTGACCCCGCACAATTCGCTGACTTCCCCGATCGTGAAATAGCGCTTGGCCGGGATCGGCGGCAGCGTCGTCGGTTCTAGCTTGGTCGGACGGTCGTTCATCATCTAAATCAGGCAGCGCGCGACAGCGCGGGGCTGGTCTCCTCGACCATGCCCTTCAGTTTCTGGCTCGCGTGGAAAGTCACGACGCGGCGCGCCGTGATCGGGATCTCTTCGCCGGTCTTGGGGTTGCGCCCGGGCCGCTGCGGCTTGTCGCGCAACTGGAAATTGCCGAAGCCCGACAGCTTGACCGCCTCGCCCCGCTCGAGCGCGTTGCGGATTTCGTCGAAAAAGGTCTCGACCATGTCCTTGGCCTCGCGCTTGTTCAGGCCGACCTGCTCGAACAGCAGTTCGGCCAGCTCGGCCTTGGTCAGGGTCGGCAATGCTTTCTCGGCCTCCTGGCGCGTGCGCGCGACCTGCATCGCGCGATGCAGGTCGGCCGCCAGCGCTTCCTGGAGGACGGCCGAATCGATGTCGTTGTTGTTAATTTTGAAGCCCTGCCTTCAGATCAAACGAGGTTTCGGACACGTTTATGCACGCAAACGCGCGCCATGTTTTTGTTTTGCGGCCTCGGCCAGCGCACCCATGATGGCGTCCACGGCGTCGTCCTGCAGCGTCGATTGAGTATCTTGCAAGCTAAAGCGGAAAGCAAGACTTTTTTCGTCCGCCTCCAATCCTTTGCCGCGATATTCATCAAATAAAACAACGGCTTGCACGATCCGACCGAGCGGGTTCGATTGTACCTCAGCAGCGAAGGCATCGAGAATCTCCTGCGCAGCAACCTGTTGTTTGACCACCAGCGCCAGGTCGCGCGAGGCGCCCGGGAACTTGGAAATCTCGACATAGTTCGGCACCACGCGCTGCTGCAGCGCAGCAGCATCGACCTCAAACAGGACCGGCGCCTGCGGCAGTTCGTACTTCTGCAGCCAGCGCGGGTGCAGTTCGCCGATGAAGCCGACCGGCTGGCCATCGAGCTCGATCGCGGCGCAGCGCCCCGGGTGCAGCGCCGGGTGCTCGGCCTTCACGAAGCGCGCCACGCGCGGCGCGAACAGCGCCTCGAGGTCGGCCTTGACGTCGAAGAAGTCCACGGCGCGGTTCGGCACGCTCCACTGCTCGTCCAGCGCCGGGCCGTAGGCGATCGCGGCCACCCGCTTGGGCTGGCTGATGCCTGCCACGGACAGCGGACCGTCCTGGGCTTGCTCGCTGCGCTGGTACACGGCGGCCACCTCGAACAGGCGCACGCGGTTCTGCTTGCGGTTCAGGTTGTAGCGCACATTGGCCAGCAGGCTGCCCACCAGGTTCGAGCGCATCACGCTCATCTGGCTGGCGATCGGGTTCTGCAGCTTGATCGGGTTGGTGTTGGCGGCAAAATCGCGCTCCCACTCGGCCTCCACGAAGCTCATGTTGACCACTTCCTGGTAGCCCAGGTCGGCCAGCTGGTGGCGGATCGCGAACAGCGAGCGGCGCTCTTCCGGCTGGGCCAGGATCGCGGTCGGCGCCACCGGCGGCAGCGACGGAATGTTCTCGAAGCCGTACACGCGCGCCACTTCCTCGATCAGGTCTTCCTCGATCTCGATGTCGAAGCGGTACGACGGCGCGGTGACGTGGAACTTGCCAGCCTCGTGCGTGAACGGCAGGTGCAGGCGCGTGAAGATGTCGGCGACCTGCTCGTCGGAGAACGGAATGCCGATCACCTTGCTGGCGCGCGCGGTGCGCATGGTCACCGGCTTGGGTTGCGGCAGGTTGACGGACTGGTCGTCCACCGGGCCGACCAGGGTAGCGGCGGTGCCGCAGACCTCGACGATCAGCGCGGTGATGCGCTCGATGTGCTCGACCGTGGTGGCGTAGTCCACGCCGCGCTCGAAGCGGTGCGCGGCATCGGTCGAGAAGTTGTAGCGGCGTGCGCGGCCGCGGATCGAGTCGGGCCACCAGAACGCGGCCTCGAGGTAGATGTCGGTGGTGTCGAGCGTGACGGCGGTCGAGTCGCCGCCCATGATGCCGGCCAGCGATTCGATTTCCTTGTCGTCGGCGATCACGCCCACCGTCTCGTCCACCTCGATGGTGTTCCCGTTCAGGAGCTTGAGCGTCTCGCCCTTGCGGCCCCAGCGCACGTCCAGCCCGCCGTGGATCTTGGCCAGGTCGAACACGTGCGACGGGCGGCCCAGCTCCAGCATCACGTAGTTGGAGATGTCCACCAGCGCCGAGACCGAACGCTGGCCGCTGCGCTCGATGCGGCGCTTGATCCAGTCGGGCGTTGCCGCCTTCGCGTTCAGGCCCCGGATCACGCGGCCGGTAAAGCGCCCGCACAGGTCCGGCGCGCTGATTTTGGCCGGCAGGATTTCATCCGTGGTGACCGGCACCGCGCGCGCGGTGGGCACCGACAGCGGCACGCCGGTCAGCGCCGACACTTCGCGCGCCACGCCCAGCACCGACAGCGCGTCGGCACGGTTCGGGGTCAGCTTGATGGTGAACTTCAGGTCGTTGAGCAGCAGGTAGTCGCGGATGTTCATGCCGACCGGCGCGTCTTCCGGCAGCTCCAGCAGGCCGCCGTGCTCCTCGGAGATCTTGAGCTCGCGCGCGGAGCACATCATGCCCTGCGACTCGACGCCGCGCAGCTTGCCGACCTTGATCTGGAACGGCTTGCCGTCCGCGCCCGGCGGCAGCACCGCGCCGACCATGGCGCACGGCGCCTTCATCCCGGCGCGCACGTTGGGCGCGCCGCAGACGATGTTGAGCAGGGTGCCGGTGCCGACATCGACCTTGCACACGTTCAGGCGGTCGGCGTCCGGATGCTTGGCCACTTCCAGCACCTGGGCCACCACCACGTTGGAGAACGGCGGCACGACCGGCTCGATCTCCTCGACTTCGAGGCCGGACATCGTCAAGAGGTGGGCCAGTTCGTCCGAAGTCATCTTCGGATCGACCATCGTACGGAGCCACTTTTCGGAAAATTGCATAGTTCTGCCTGGGTGGTGGTGTTAGTTGAACTGCTTCAGGAAGCGCAGGTCGCCTTCGTAGAACAGGCGCAGGTCGTTGACGCCGTAGCGCAGCATCGTCAGGCGCTCGAGGCCAGAGCCGAACGCAAAGCCGATGTATTTTTCCGGATCGAGGCCGAAATTGCGGATCACGGTCGGATGCACCTGGCCCGAGCCGGACACTTCCAGCCAGCGGCCCTTGAGCGGACCGGAGCCGAACGCGATGTCGATCTCGGCCGACGGTTCGGTGAACGGGAAGTAGGACGGGCGGAAGCGCACCTGCAGGTCGTCGGTCTCGAAGAAGGCCTGCACGAAGTTCAGGTACACCGCTTTCAGGTCGGCAAAGCTGATGTTCTCGCCGATCCACAGGCCTTCGACCTGGTGGAACATCGGCGAGTGGGTCGCATCGCTGTCCACGCGGTAGGTGCGGCCCGGCGCGATCACCTTGATCGGCGGCGTGTGCGTGCGCGCGTAGCGCACCTGCATCGGGCTGGTGTGGGTGCGCAGCAAGAGCGGCTTGCCGGTCGAGTCATTGCCCTCGACGTAGAAGGTGTCCTGCATCGAACGGGCCGGGTGGTTCTCGGGGCTGTTCAGCGCGGTGAAGTTGAACCAGTCGGTCTCGATCTCGGGGCCGTCGGCCACGTCGAAACCGATGGAACGGAAGATCTCCTCGACCCGCTCCCAGGTGCGCATCACCGGGTGGATGCCGCCACGGGAAGCGCCGCGACCCGGCAGGGTCACGTCGATCGACTCGGCATTCAGGCGCGCCTCGAGCTGCGCGTTGGCCAGCGCCTCGCGGCGGGTCGTCAGCGCCTGCTCGATTTTCTCCTTGGCGGCGTTGATCAGGGCGCCCTGGGCCTTGCGCTCCTCGGAGGCCAGCTTGCCCAGGCCCTTCATCAGCTCGGTCACCTGGCCGGTCTTGCCCAGGTATTTCGCTTTGGCGTTTTCGAGCGCGGCCGCATCGGGCGCGGCGCCGAAATCGGACTGGGCCGAGACGACGAGTTCTTCCAGCGAGTTCATCTTGTTCTGTTCCTGTTTTTTAGGTGGCTTGGAGGCGCCACAATCAAAAACGGGGCAGTGGTTTGCACCCTGCCCCGCTCTTTTCGCGCCGCCAGGCAAGCCGGCGACGCTGGTGATGCATTGCGCAGATCGCTTAGGCAGCGAGCTTTGCTTTGACCGTGTTGACAATCGCGGCGAAAGCCGGCTTGTCGTGCACGGCCATGTCGGCCAGCACTTTACGGTCCAGTTCAATCGCGGACTTTTTCAGGCCGTTCATGAACGCGCTGTAGGTCATGCCGTGCGAACGCGAAGCCGCGTTGATACGGGTGATCCACAGGGCGCGGAAGACGCGCTTCTTGTTGCGGCGGTCGCGGTAGGCGTACTGACCAGCGCGCATGACTGCTTGCTTGGCAATACGGAATACCTTGCTGCGGCGGCCACGGTAGCCTTTTGCAAGCTCAAGAACCTTCTTGTGACGGGCACGTGCAGTAACCCCACGTTTTACTCGAGGCATATTCGCTCCTTAGTGTGAGATTAGACGGCCGACGGCATCATGCGGTAGACGCTCGTCACGTCCGACGCATTGATGTTGCGGGTGCCACGCAGTTGGCGCTTGTTTTTGGTGGTCTTCTTGGTCAGGATGTGACGCTTGAACGCCATACCCGATTTGACGGTACCACCCGGACGCACGCGAAAACGCTTTTTCGCCGAGCTTTTGGTCTTCATTTTTGGCATGAGTGTTCTGCCCTCTCAGGCAGCTCCATGTCGGACAGGATTGCAGGTGGCAGCCCTTGCTGCGCTTGGATGCCTGCTTTCACTTGTCTTGCAGCGGCGCGCAGCGGGAGCCGCCGGGCCACTACAACCTGTTTCGAAAAACAGGAACCAAGGATTCTAGCACAAAATGGTCAGCCTGGATACCGGTATTGTGACTCGGCAAGCAGCACTACTGCACCCAGACCGTCGTCCCCGCGCAGGCGGGGACCCATGCTGAGGATACCGACCTGCGGCGTCAGGCGCGAACCGGCATACGGTCTATGGGTCCCCGCCTGCGCGGGGACGACGGGCAGGAGCGGCGTGACAGATCGCTGGCCGCCGCCAAGCCGGATGCCGAAAAATACAAGGCCGGGCCGGGTGTCAGGCAATGCCTGCAACCCGGGCCCGGCCCTGGTGTACTGTCGCGAAGCTTACTTCTTCTTCTTCGGCGCAACCACCATGATCATCTGGCGGCCTTCGAGCTTGGGAAACTGTTCGACCTGACCATACGGCTCCAGGTCGCCACGCAGGCGTTCGAGCATGCGCATACCGATGTCCTGGTGCGCCATCTCGCGGCCACGGAAGCGCAGCGTAATCTTGGTCTTGTCCCCTTCTTCCAGGAACTTGATCAGGTTGCGCAGCTTGATGCTGTAGTCGCCTTCGTCGGTGCCAGGACGGAATTTGACTTCCTTGACCTGGATGACCTTCTGCTTCAGCTTGGCCTCGTGCGCCTTCTTCTGTTCCGAATACTTGAACTTGCCGTAATCCATCAGGCGGCACACCGGCGGGTTCGCGTTGGGGGCGATCTCCACCAGGTCCACGTTCGCTTCTTCAGCCAGACGAAACGCCTCAGCCAGGCTCACAATGCCCAGCGGCTCGTTGTCCACCCCGTTCAAACGCATTTCCGGGTGGTTGATTTCGCCATTGATGCGATGCTGCTTGTCAGTAGCTATGTTGTTTCCTTTGAATGTTAAGGTAGGGACGGCCGGTGCCTATTATGCCTTGGATTGGACCTCGCCCTGGAGGCGCTCCAACAGTGCGTCGACCGGCATCACGCCCAGATCGACATTGCCACGCGCACGTACGGCCACAGTGTTGGCATCCCGTTCCTTGTCGCCAATCACCAGGATGTACGGCAGTTTTTGGACGGAATGCTCTCGTATTTTATAAGTAATCTTCTCGTTCCGCAAATCAGCGTGAACGCGGAACCCCGATTTGCGCAAGGTAGCGGCGACCTGCTGTGCATATTCGGCCTGCGCGTCGGAGATGTTCAGCACCGCCACTTGCACCGGCGCCAGCCACAGCGGCAGCGCGCCGGCATGGTTTTCGATCAGGATGCCGATGAAGCGTTCCATCGAGCCGACAATTGCGCGGTGCAGCATGACCGGCACCTTGCGGGTGTTGTCTTCTGCCACATACTCGGCGCCCAGGCGCCCCGGCATCGAGAAGTCCACCTGCATCGTGCCGACCTGCCACGGACGGCCCAGGCTATCCTTCAGGTGGTATTCGATCTTGGGGCCGTAGAATGCGCCCTCGCCCGGCAGCTCGGTCCACGACACGCCGCACGAACGCAGCGCCGAACGCAGCGCTTCCTCGGCCTGGTCCCAGACTTCGTCCGAGCCGATGCGGTTATCCGGGCGCAGCGCGATCTTGACATCGATGTTGGCAAAACCGAAGTCGTCGTACACCTGCATCGCCTGGGCGTGGAAGGCGGTCACTTCGCCTGCGATCTGGTCTTCGGTGCAGAAGATGTGGCCGTCGTCCTGGGTGAAGCCGCGCACGCGCATCAGCCCGTGCAGCGCGCCCGAGGACTCGTTGCGGTGGCACTGGCCGAACTCGCCGTAGCGCAGCGGCAGGTCGCGGTAGGAGCGCAGGCCGGCGTTGTAAATTTGCACATGGCCCGGGCAGTTCATCGGCTTGAGCGCGTACGAGCGGTTCTCCGACTCGGTGGTGAACATGTTCTCGCGGTAGTTGTCCCAGTGGCCGGTCTTCTGCCACAGGGTCACGTCCAGGATCTGCGGCGCCTTCACTTCGTTGTAGCCGTTGACCTGGTATTTGTTGCGCATGTACTGCTCGACCTGCTGCCACACCGTCCAGCCCTTCGGGTGCCAGAAGATCAGGCCCGGGGCTTCTTCCTGGAAGTGGAACAGGTCCAGCTGCTTGCCCAGCTTGCGGTGGTCGCGCTTCTCGGCCTCCTCCAGCATGTGCAGGTACTGCTCCTGCTCTTCCTTTTTCGCCCAGGCGGTGCCGTAGATACGCTGCAGCATCTCGTTGTTCGAGTCGCCGCGCCAGTAGGCGCCGGCCAGCTTCATCAGCTTGAATACCTTCAGCTTGCCGGTGGACGGCACGTGCGGACCGCGGCACAGGTCGGTGAACTTGCCTTCGTTGTACAGCGATACGTCCTCATTCGCCGGGATCGAGGCGATGATCTCGGCCTTGTAGTCCTCGCCGATCGACTTGAAGTACTTGACCGCCTCGTCGCGCGGCAGCACCGAGCGGGTCACCGGCTCGTCCTTCTTGGCCAGCTCGGTCATCTTCTTCTCGATCGCCCGCAGGTCTTCCGGGGTGAACGGGCGCTTGTACGAGAAATCGTAGTAGAAGCCGTTCTCGATCACCGGGCCGATGGTTACCTGCGCGTCCGGGAACAGCTCCTTGACGGCGTAGGCCAGCAGGTGGGCGGTCGAGTGGCGGATCACGTCCAGGCCTTCCGGATCCTTGTCGGTGATGATCGCGACGTCGGAATCCTTGTCGATCAGGTGCGAGGTATCGACCACTTTGCCGTCGACCTTGCCGGCGAGCGCAGCCTTGGCCAGGCCCGTGCCGATGTTCGCCGCCACCTGGGCCACGGTCACGGGACCGTCGAACTGTCGGACGGAACCATCGGGAAGTCGAACGTTAAGCATAGTGATCTCTCCATGTGGCGCTGTTACGGGCGCCGGTTAAAGACTTCGATTCGAAAGACTGGAAACAAAAAGACGAAAAAAAACGCGCACCAGGCGCGTTTTCTTCAGAGTGTTGAGCAAAAGAACACCGATACCGCGTCTAGCGATTCTCCCACAACAACATGGTAGTTCGCGGTGTCATAACCGTCGGTGCCTTTCTCGCTCTTACTTGAGTGTTCTGGTGGGCGGTGCAGAATTCGAATCTGCGACCCCTTGGATGTCGACCAAGTATTCTAACCAGCTGAACTAACCGCCCGTGAGCCGCCATTATAAGGACACCTCCCTGCTTGCGCAAGCGTTGCACTGCAAAAAGTTAAACGAATGAAAAATGGTGGCCAGGACGCGGCCACGCGATTTCCAGTACACTTCCCGGTTGCGAAAACCATCATGCCCGCGATGCCCGAACAAGCGACCTCCTCTGCACACCTGCACGCCCACCTGGACGGCGATGCGCGCCATGCCCACTTCATCGAGGCGCGCAGCCAGACCGCCATGGCGCTCGCGCTCGGCCTGACGCTGCTGTACGCAGTGATCGAGGTGGCCGCGGGTTTCCTGTCCAATTCGCTTGCGCTCATTTCCGATGCCGGCCATATGGTCACGGACGCGGCCGCGCTCGGCCTGGCCTTGCTGGCCCAGATCATCGCCAAGCGGCCGCCGTCGGCACGCCACTCGTTCGGCTTCGTACGCGCGGAGGCGCTGGCGGCCTTCGTCAACAGCCTTGCCATGCTGGCCCTGGTGGGCTGGATCATTTACGAAGCGGTGCAGCGGCTGGCAACGCCCGAGCCGGTCAAGGGCGGCACGGTGCTGGTGGTGGCGGCCATCGGCGCGGCCATCAACATCATGGTCGCGTGGGTGCTCTCGCGCGACGAGCAGAACATCAACACCCGCGCCGCGCTGGTGAACGTGCTGGGCGACCTGCTCGGTTCGGTGGCCGCGATTGCGGCCGGCGCCGTGATCTATTTCACCGGCTGGGTGCGCATCGACCCGCTGCTGTCGATCTTCGTGTCGATGCTGATCCTCAAGTCCACCTATAGCATCCTGCACGAGTCGTATCACTTCCTGATGGAAGGCGTGCCGCACCATATCGACTACCTGGAGGTGGGCGAGGACCTGGCCAAGGTGCCCGGCGTGCTGTCCGTGCACGATCTGCACGTGTGGGACATGTCTCCCGGGCACCCTGCACTGATCGGCCACCTCGAGATCCGCGACCTTGCCCAGTGGCCCACCGTGCTGCAGGCGGTGCGGCAGATGCTGCATGCCAAGCACGGCATCGAGCACGTGACCTTGCAGCCCGAGGCCCACGCTCACCTGTAAGCGCGTTCTGACCCGGCGGCGCGGCAAATGCCGATACGCCTTGCCGGCCGCTTTTCCGGATAATCGGGCAATGACCCCGCTCATCCCAGCATCGCATGTGTTCGACACGCTCATCGTTGGCGGCGGCCCCGGTGGCCTGACCGCCGGCATCTACCTGCGCCGCTTCACCCGCAACATCGCGCTGGTGGACAAGGGCCGCAGCCGGTTGCGGCTGATTCCCGTGTCGCACAACTATCCCGGCTTTCCGATGGGCGTGAACGGCGGGCAGTTGCTGGAAAACCTCGAACGCCAGCTCGAACACTACGGCGGACGCGTGATGCGCGGCGAGATCATGGCCCTGGGGCGCGCTGACGATCTGTTCACCGCCGAGTACCACGACGAAGACGGCGCCGAGCATCAGCTCAAGGCGCGCACCGTGCTTATCGCCACCGGGATTGCCGATGCCGGATTGCCCATCGAAAACTGGCGCGAGGCCGTGGCCGCCGGCGCGGTGCGCCTGTGCCCGGTGTGCGACGGCTACGACGTGCTGGACAAGAAGATTGCGGTGGCAACGGCCGAAAAGAACCCGGTCGGCCACGCGCTGTTCATGCGCACCTTCAGCCATGACGTGACCCTGTTCGAGCGCGGCCCGGAACTGCTGCTGGACGCGCACGATCGCGATCGGCTGAAGGAAGCCGGCGTGCGCTACGTCGATTCGCCACTGCTGGGGGTGACCATGAGCGGGGACATGAAACCGGTGCTGCACACGCAGGACGGCGCCGAGTACCTGGCCGAGGTGTTCTACCCGATGCTGGGCGAGGTGGCGCGTTCGGAACTGGCAGTGTCGCTCGGTGCGCAAACCAGCGACTGCGCGGAGCTGGTCGTGGACGAGCACCAGTGCACCACCGTGCCGGGCCTGTATGCGATAGGCGACGTGGTGTGCGGGCTCAACCAGATCGCGGTGGCGGCCGGCCAGGCGGCGGTGGCGGCAACGCGCATCCACAACCGCCTGCCGCGGACCTTCCGGCGCGCACCTGCGGACCTTGCCTAGCGCTGTTGCCGCTACGGCCCGTCTACACGGCGTGCATCAGATAGCTGACGTCGTTACGGTCGCCAACCTGTGGGCCGGACACCATGAACGCATCCCAGCCGAGACGCCCCAGGCTGCCATCGGCGAGCGACACGGGCCGAACATCTGGAGCGCGCAACACCAGCTCGATCTCGTATTCGAGCGAGACGCCGGTGAACAACGCGAGCAGGCTACGCAGCGCGCGCGCGGCCTGCCCGCCGGGAAGAAACGCGCTGAAGCCGGCGGCGTCGAGCGGGCCAACCACCAGGCGCAGGCGCAAATGGCGCTGCCAGACGCGCGCGCCCGCCATCGCGCCCGCGCCGAGCACCGCATCCATGCTGCCGAGCACGGTCTGCTGCGCCAGTGGCACCTCGTACCAACTGCCGATAAACTGCTCGGCCTGCACCGGCTTGCCAAAGTACTCGGACAGCACGCGAGCCAATTGCGATGCCGACGTGGGCCGGTGTCGGATGGCCGCGGCAAAGCAGGCGAGCGTTTCGTCGCGCACCGTGCCATCCTCGGGCCCGGCAAGGCGCTTGCGCAGCGCCTCATGGCCCAGCCCGGCCAGCGCAAGCAGCAATGGCAGGAACTCGTCCTTCCCCGTCAGCTGGTACTTGAACGGGAGCCGGTACTTGCGCCAAGCCTCGTAAAACATCGCCAGCGACCGGTTCGAAAACACATCCAAAAAGACGCGCGGCCCGTCTTCGCGCTGGTACACCTCGTGCTCGGCGATGCGCTCGGTGTAATGGACCGGTAAGGCGCCATTCCCGCTCAACAATCCCATGAAGGCGGGCGTGATGCGCACGTACCGCAGCGTGCGCGCCCGCACGGCCGCGTCCAGCGAGCCAGGGCCGCGCCCCAGGCCGCGCGGCTCGGTCTCGATCGCCTCGAGCTGGCTGGCCGGAAAACTGAGGGAGGTTGAGTTCTTGAAGCGCAAAAAGCGCGGCACCAGGTCACGGTCGGGCAAGCCGCGGCGTCGCAGCCACAACTCGAGCAGGCGCACCGCCTGGAAATAGTCGAAGCGGTACGGCTCGGTGAACAGCCGTTCGATTACAGCAGGTTCAAATCGCCGCTGCGTGGCGCACATTTCAATAATTCTTCCCCGCTTTTGGCGGATACGAGGATCAGTTGGGTAAAGCTGTTGGCGTGCACATACAGCGCCAGAAAGCGCTCGATCACCTGGGCAAAAGCGTAGATGCCGCTGCCGACAAACGCCTCCTCCTCGATCGTCAGGCGCACTTGCACTCCGCGCACCAGGCAGGCAAACGGGTTTCCGGGCAACCAGGCCGTAACAGGCTGCTGCGACACGGCCACGATGCCCCCGATCTGGCGCTGCGACCACGGAGAACGGGGCAGGTCATACATCGACAGCATCTCGCGCAAGGCGTCCGCCCCACCGTCGCTGAGCGACAGGTGGTTCAACGCCAGGTGCGAGATCAGGCGCCAGTGCGCACCGCGGCCGCGCTCGAAGCGGCAGGAAGCGGTGGGCTTGCGCAGGAAGCTGATACGCTTGAGGCCGAATCCGTCGAGGAACAGGTCCCCGCCAGGCTGGCCGTACGCAAGCGCTGTCGGCAGGTCGCGATTGGTGCAGGTAAGCTCGACGTTGAGGGTTTGCGTTTCCACTTCGGCAGGATCGAAGTCGATATCGACGATCGAGATCTGTGTTTCGTGACCCGGACTTTTCTCGGCCATCACATCGTCGCGCCGCATCGCCCAGTAATGCCCATGTTGTTCCGGCGTTTGCCCGTGCTTGAGTGAATAAAACGGCGAGAACTGCACCACCGTTTCGCCTTGCAGCGTCTGGCGCACCAGGTTCACGGAATCGATCGAATAGACCTCGAAGGCAAAGGCGCGGCGCGCGTCGCCCAGCACCGGATAGCTCGCGGTGGCGTGCGTCAGCCGGATAGGCTCGCCACACCGCCGGAACAGGTTCACCACAGGCGTGCAGTTCAGCAGGAGGTTGTTGCTCGAGAGTGAGCCCAAGATACGGGCGGTGTTCGAATCGGCGCGCATGCCCGAGAGCGCCAGGTGCAGGGTCATCCTGCGAGCGCCAGGTGGCATCGTCGCGGTGAGCGCGGCCAGGTCGATGTCGAAAAAATTGAACTTTTCGGGAAAGCAGAAATACTCGGCCAGCAGCCGATACGCGGCGTGCGAACGCGCGGGAAAGTCGATCAGCGACTCATCGTCGTCAAAGCCCGCGCCCCGCACCGGGATTGCGGACAATTGTACCCAGCGTCCGCAACCGTCGGCCTCGGCGTAAGCCGCCACGGCACGCATGAAGAGCGCGTCGCGCAAGGCCGCGCAGAACGAGGGCTCGCCGTCGATGAACACCCGGACCCGCGGCATGCCCAGTTGTGACAGGGTGAGCTGTTCAGTGCACGCGATGGTCAGGCTCACGCTCGAAGTTGCCCCGGCCGGCGCCTGGATCGCTTCGGGCGTGTCGATGATCGGCGCGAATGATGCATCGGTCAGTGCGAGCGGCGCCACCGTGACCGGATACACGGTGCGGAAGATGCAGGCCGTGCCACGGACCGCCAGCGTATTCAGTTGTGTGCCGCGTGGAATGACGCCGGCCGTCGCCTGCTTGCTGGCCGGATCGCGCTCCATGCGCGCGATCGAGCACGAGGGGAACGGCCTCAGGTAGTGCGGATAGAGCACCTCGAACAGCGCCTCGGTGAATTCGGGATAATCGTCGTCGAGCCGCTTTGCGATGCGCGCGTTGAGCAGCCCGAACGACTCGATCATGCGTTCGATATGCGGGTCTTCGCAGACCTCGCCACTGATCAGGAGGCGCCCCGCGATCTTGGGATAGCGTTCCGCAAACTCGCGCAGATCGTGGCGCAGGTAGCCCAGTTCCCGCTCGTAGTACGGTAGCAGTTGCTCCACGCTCAGGCTCCCTCTGCGGCCACGCGGGCCGCCCTGGTGATGCTGTAATGCAGGGTCGACGGGTGCAGCACGGCGTCGAACTGGACTGGCTCTTCCGACGCCCTGGCCACCAGCATGGCGGAGATGGAAAAGGTGAGCCTGTTCACCGACTCCTCGCGCACTTCGAGCAAGGCTCGGACCTTGCGTAGCCGCGGCTCGTGACGGGCGATGGCCTGCTCGATGCAGCTGCAGATGTAGGCACGATCAGACGGGCTCGACAAGGAACGATCGGCGAAATCCGTCAGGCCATACGTGATGATCGAATCGCTGCACTCCGGGTAGCCTTTGAGCAACTCTTCCGGCAGTGCCGAGCGCGTGTTCAGCAAGGCCTCGAGATCGCGCGCGACGGTTTCCTTCAGGTCTTCGGCTGACAGGCGCGACACGCTGGCGCCGCCGGCGCCACGGACCGGCACTCCCAGCAGGCGGTCGAACAATCCAGGCGTGTACCCCTTCATCGGCACCTCTCGTCGCGGACTCAAGCTCGCATCTTTGCACAGCCGTAGGAAAAAAAACAGGCAGTCCAGCCGGGGTGCACACTCACTTTGACCGACCGCAACAATGGCCATTGTTGGTGTGCAAAAGGCACGGTGGAAACGTTATGGTTCGAATCTGACGCTCGATCAACAACTAGTTAAAACAAGACAGGAGGGCCGGCGAAATGACCTGCAAAGTACTCTGGGGCGAGGGCCTGTTGTTGCGGCCCCAGCACTTCCAGCGCCAGGACCGCTATCACGAGCACCGCCTGCACAAGAGCATCAGCACGGTCAATCCATATGCTTGGGGCGTCGAGCACTTGAAGGTGGATCGCGATGCGCTTGCCAGCAACGTGCTCCGCGTGCTCCAGCTGTCGTTGCGCTTCCAGGACGGCGAGCTGGTCGAAGCACCCGAGGCGGACGACCTGCCCGAGGCGGTGGACCTCGCACTGCTGCCGCCGCAACATCAAACTGTCACCTTCTATGCCGCCCTGCCCGGGCTGAAGCCGTTCAGCGGAAATTTCGCCCAGCCGGGGCAACCATCGAACGCGATGCGCTTTGTGCAGGCAAGCGAGGAAACGCCGGACCTGTACACGCAAGCCGCTTCCATCCACCTGGCTTACCTCAAGCGTGCCATACGGCTGGTATCCGAATTCGAACCGCGCGATTCCTACACTTGCTTTCCGTTGCTCCGGCTGCGGCGCGCTGCGTCCGGCGGGTTCGAGCTCGACGACGCCTTCGTGCCACCGTGCGTGTCCATTGGTGCGGCCCAACCGCTGTTCCTGCAGCTGCGCCGCCTGCTCGACGCGCTGCAGGCCAAGGTCAGCGCGCTGTACGGGCACCAGCGCGAGCCCAGCCGCAACGTCATCGAATTCCGTTCGGGCGACATGTCCTCGTTCTGGCTGCTGCATACGGCGAGCGCCGCCTGTGCCCGACTGACGCATTACGTCAACCACCCGGCGATGCATCCTGAGCGGCTGTTTGAGCAGCTGCTTGGCATTGCCGGCGAGCTGATGACGTTCTCGAAGAGTTGGCAGCTATCCGATCTGCCGGCCTACCAGCACGCCGATGCTGGCGCATCGTTCGCCAAGCTGCACCTGATCATCCGCGAACTGCTGGACACGGTGATCTCGTCGAAATACTTCGCGATCGTGCTGGCCGAGGCGCGGCCATCCTACCACTTGGGCAAGCTCGACTCGGGAAAGATCGACGAAAAGACAGCGTTCTACATTGCCGTGTCGGCCGACATGCCGGCACTGGAACTGGTGGAGGCGGTGCCGCGCCGGTTCAAGGTGGGTGCACCGGATGACGTCGAAAAATGCGTACTCTCCGCCCTGCCCGGCGTGCGGCTGCAATATGCGCCGCAGTTGCCCGCCGCAGTCCCCGTTCGGCCAGATACCAGCTACTTCCTGCTCGACACCAAAGGCCCGATGTACGAGCGCATGCTGCAGGCGCAGTCGATCTCGATTTATGTGCCGTCCGGGATCAAGGAACTGAAGCTGGAACTGCTGGCTGTCCTTTCTTAATCTGTTGAGGGGAATCTGGATGGACCTCAGAGCGCTGAACGAGGTGTACGGGATTTTTACCGAAGCGAATCGGCCAATTCGTTTGCGCATGTCGCAAGAGCGGCAAGCGCTCGACGACGTCTTGCTGGTGAAACGCGTGACCGGGAACGAAAGGCTGTGCGGCGGACTGGAATACCGGCTCCTGTGCGTGTCGCCGCGCGCCGATCTCCCGCTGAAGGACTTCATCGCCCTGCCTGTTGAACTCCAGTTTGTGACGGATCGCGGCGAACTTCGCGCGGTTTGTGGCATTGTGGCGCAGGCCGCGGCCGGCCAAAGCGATGGGGGCCTTGCGACCTACGAGCTGGTGGTACGCGATGCGTTGGCGCTGATGGAACTGCGCACCAATACCCGCGTCTTCCGCAATCAAAATGAGCTCGACATCGCCGAGGTCATCCTGAACGAGTGGCGCCAAAAAAATCCTGTGCTGGCCAGATCCTTCGAAGTGGATTGGTCTTTGGTCACTGGCACGTATCCAGCCCGCGGCTTTACGCTGCAGCACAATGAGTCCGATGCCGCCTTTCTCTGCCGTTTATGGAAACGGCGGGGTATCGCGTGGTTCATTCGGCCCGGGCAAGCCAGCCAGTCACAAAGCAAAGACATACATGGCCATGCACTGGTGCTGTTCGACGATGCATCCAGGTTGCCGAAAAATGCCGCCGGCACTGTGCGCTATCACCGCGATGACGGCACCGAGCAACAAGACACCATCACCAAGTGGAGTCCGGTACGTACGCTGAAACCCGGCAGCGTGAACCGCCAAAGCTGGGATTACATGCATGCCCGGCCCATGTCTAGCCAAGCGTCCGCTCTTGTTGACCAGGGGACGACCGGCAACCAGTTCGCGTTCAGTCTCGATGACTATCTGGTGGACGGCCCCCACGCTGGCGATAACGGCGACGATTACCGGGAACTGGGCGAATTGCGCATGCAGCGTTATGAGTACGAATCCAAGTGCTTTTACGGCGAAGGCAGCGTGCGCGCGTTGTGCGTTGGACAGTGGATAGCCCTCTCCGGGCACCACGAGATCGATACCCATCCCGAGGACGAACGCCAATTTGTCGTCACGCGGCTGGAGGTGGATGCGGAAAACAACCTGCCCAAAGCCGTTGATGACAAGATCAAGCGGCTGTTTGCACTGAACAGATGGGATGACAAGCGTTCCGGTAACGAGCTGCAGCTGGCAAGCGAGGAGCGCGGCATGCGCTACACCAACCGTTTTGCGTGCGTTCGTCGCGGCATCCCGATCGTTCCGGCGTTCGATCCCCGCGTTGACTTGCCGCGCCCGCAGCTGCAAAGCGCGATCGTGGTCGGACCGGCTGGCGAAGAAGTGCATTGCGACGAATATGGCCGCATCAAGGTGCGCTTTCTCGGCACCCGGCCGGAAGATCACAGCCACGCGCAGGGAGCGGGGGCCAGCGACAGCGACCGCGACTCCGCCTGGGTGCGTGTCGCCAGTAACTGGGCCAGCAGTCAGTGGGGTGCGATTACCCTGCCCCGCGTAGGCGATGAAGTCATTGTCGATTTCCTGGGCGGCGATCCGGACAAACCAATCATCGTGGCAGGGGTCTATGGCGGCACCGCTCGCCCGCCTTCGTTCAGCCACATCGGAACGCTGCCTGGAAACAAATACCTCGCTGGCATCAAAAGCAAGGAAATACAAGGTACCCGCTACAACCAGCTTCGGCTGGACGACACGCCGGGGCAGATCAACGCGCAGCTGTGTTCGGAGCACGGCCATAGTGAACTGAATCTCGGCTGGCTCACCCACCCCCGGCGCGACGGCCAGGGCGAGCCCCGTGGCGAAGGGGCCGAACTACGCAGCGACCACGCTGTTGCGGTACGAGGCGCGCAGGGAGTTCTCATCAGCGCCGCTGCCCGCGAAGGCGCCAGTGGCAAACAACTCGATCGCGCCGAGCTACTCGGCTTGGTCGAAGCGCTGCAAGGTGTGCAGCAACAGTTGGCCCAACTGGCGGCGACCCATTACGCCGACGAAACCGACGACAAGGAACTGAAGCGATTGATCGGTTACCTGAAGCGGTGGGAAGCCGGCAGCAATACCAAAAGCGGCGACGGAGGCATTGGCGGCCAACCCGTTGTTGCACTGTCCGCGCCTGCCGGGGCCGCAATCGCCAGCCAGGACAATGTCGCGATCGGGGCGCAAACCCATGTCGATGTGGTCAGCATTGGCAATACGCAGCTGTCGGTTGGCAGACGACTGCTTGCGCGCGCGGGCGAAAGCATCAGCCTGTTTGCGCACCGGCTCGGCATCAAGCTCGTCGCGGCCAGCGGGAAAGTGGAGATGCAGGCGCATAGCGACGATATCGAGCTGACATCCGCGAAAAAGATCGTGCTGACCGCCAACGACGAAATTGTGCTGCAGGCTCCGAAGGTGCGATTCGTTGCCAAGGGCGCCCAGGTGGACATTGGCGGCGGCGCGATCATGCAGCAAAGCAGTGGCGAACACGTTATCAAGTCAGCGAAGTTCTCCCATGTTGGACCCGGAAATGGCGTGCCGTCCGGCGTATCGCTGCCAGAGAGCAGCCAGGTACATGACCAGCAGACCATTCTTCTACGCGCGGGAACGGACGAACCACTGCAGAACCAGCGCTATCGGGTAACGACGGAAGATGGCCGTACTTTCGAGGGCCGCACGAATGCTTCTGGGCTAACGGAGCGCTTTACGAGCACGATTCCTTTTGGCCGCTACAGGATCGAGGCACTCGACGACTAGTCACAACGCTATCTCAATCAGACCTAAGCAACCCAATGAGTACGCCGACATATCCGCTACCTATTTATCCAACTAACAGCTCCGCGCGCATTGCCGAAGGCTTTGTCACGCCGCAGCAGGACATGAAAGTCCAGGCCGCCAGATTTCTCCCTAAGGCCGTCTTACCGGTGGTTTTTCTGCCGGGGATCATGGGTTCGAATTTGCGCATGAGTGCAGAACGTCAAAGCGCGACACGTCGAAAAAATAACATCGCGTGGCGGCCAGATGTCTTAGGACCGACGAACGTTCATGGTGCCAGCACGGAGACCCCTGCCGACCGTCAACTACGACTGGATCCGCTTCAAACAACAGTAGACATCTACGATCCGTCGGGACCTTCGGCGATAAGTGGAGATAAGCGCAACAACAATGTTTCGTTCGGCCCAGGCTTCCATTCGCCATTGTTGCTCGACGATCCCGCCACAGCCCCGAACGGGCGAAACGCAGTACAGAAAGCTCGGGCCCGCGGCTGGGGCGAAGTGTTCTACGGGAGCTATGGCGCATTGCTGCAGCATCTCGAGTCACGTCTCAACAACACCTTCACGGACGGCGAACTTCGGGCTGAATGGCACGATGTCATCGGCGTCGACCCGAAAACCTGGGGAGCTCACGCATCTCGTCAGCAACAGACATTAACTGAAAATGAACTCAAAGAGATTGCAACGCGTTTCTGGTTTCCAGTTCACGCGTTTGGCTACAATTGGCTGCAGCACAACGGCGTTAGCGCAAGCGTTGTTGCGGAGCGGATTAAGCAGCTCATCAACGACTACGCCGCGTCCGGCTACGAGTGCTATAAAGTCATCGTGGTCACTCATTCAATGGGCGGGTTGGTGGGACGGGCGCTCATCCACCGGAACTACGGCAACATTCCAGACAAAGTGCTCGGAATGGTACACGGAGTGATGCCTGCAATCGGCGCTCCGGCCGCCTACAAGCGCATGCGAGCGGGATTCGAGGATCCTGGCCTCCTTCACGGGATGAAAGCGAGTATCGGGGCAAAGGTTGCCGGAAATACGGGGGGAGAAGTCACCGCCGTCTTAGCAAACGCCCCTGGCGGACTTGAGCTGTTACCGACCGAGTCCTATGGAAATGGATGGCTGCGCATAACTCACGGTGGACGTGACCTGGACACCCTGCCTAAGCAGGGTGATCCGTACAACGAAATATACAAAGTGCGGGGGAAATGGTTTTCGCTGTTCCGAGAAGAATGGATAAATCCTTCTAGACTACCTCCAGATCGCGGCGGGGGAACGCTTCAAAGAACCTGCAACTATCTTGATAAGGTACAGAGTTTCCACGCGGACATTGCGCAAACCTTTCACCCGAACAGTTACGCGCATTACGGTGCCGATCGGGAGCACCGAAGCTTTGGGGAAGTTGTGTGGAGTATCAACGAGAACTGCACCGACCCTGCGGGATGGCAGGACTGGAGCATCATCAATGACACCGGCGACGGCACGCTGGAAATTGGTGGGAGGCCTCCCTCTTCGCATGACAGCAAAATCTTGTCCGAGCGCACCGATGAGCTGCCGCAGCCGATACAGGCCACTATTCTTGCACCAGCGGCGCCCGGCGATCAAACGGTCCCTATCAAATCCGCTGATTACCAGTTAAAAAGCGGCATTTTCAAGGGTGTCTTTCGTCAGGTCGGTTACGAGCATCAGTCAAGTTATGAAGATCCTCATGCTGTCGCCTCTACGTTATACAGCATCGTCCGCATCGCTCAGGAGGCAAGATATAAATGCTGATGACCACAACACAACGCCTTTTCCTTGTCTGCGTAGCCGCGACGGCAATATCCCTGGCCGGCTGCGAGCGAAATCCGAAAGAATGGACGGTGCCAAATATGACACAGCTCACGCCGCGACTGAAACCGCTCTTTGAAAAAACAAAAACGGTTTGCTTCGGCCGGTTTCTCGTCGACGTTCCGGACTCCACAACCGTTATCTGGGGCGAGGTCGACATCCCACTGGGCATAAGTGTTTATCCTGGCGGCGCAGAACACGTGAAAACGCTAGCACAAAAATTCATCGATGAACTAAACGCCGGGAAAGCCATATACCACAACCACGTCCCGCTCCTCATCGCCGCCGATGAGGTCACTGAGCCGCCAGGAAAAATCGTCACCGGCTACGAAGATTTCATGTCAATTAAGGACCTGAGAATCAACGGATACTTTCGGGTGGCTGACGCTGGGATTGTTATCAATTCGCGCCCACTTCAAGACGATAGGGAGAGGGCCATTGGAGAAATCAATAGCATTGCAAGACGCTTGAGGTTACGCACCGAAGATGAGACTCCGACGGAGCCTGGAAACTGCATAGAAAACGCTTTCCTTCCAGACAGCTCCGCTAAGAACGGCGAAGGGCAAGGCGAGCTCATACGCATCGGCTTCCGCTTGAAGGAGTTCCCGGATACGCATCTATCTATTCTTCTAAACCCATCGAATCCTCATTATGGAGATAGCGACTCTCTTGAGTGGCAGCTCAAACGGCTCGAGGGGAGCGAAAAATCAGAGGATCTCGACCATCCGCTGTTAAAAACCAGGTATCTGCGCCGAGGTGCGCGTCAGATCCATGACTGGCTCAACGGCTTTGAAGCCCTGTCGCACACACCTGAACAGTCGGAGATGTACGGCATCCATGATTTCGCCATGGACTTCAGAGGTGTACCGTCAGATCCCCTAAAACCTCATGCCGACGTTCGTATGCAAACGGGCGTTAGCGACAACATGGCGGGTGCGATCAAACCCAGCTTGACAGACGAAGAAGCCATCGCGGTATGGGACAAAATCACCAGCACAATCCGCGTTCGACCAACAAGCGGAACGGCGGTAAAGACCAGCCAAGCTGACACGCCACCGCGCCGCCCACTCGGCGATCTTGCTGCAACGGGTCGCGTGTGCCCGCAAACAGGCTGGTGGCAGCCAAGCGAGCCAGGCAGAAAAGAAGGTGGCGGACGCCAGCACTTCCAGGCCGGACAACAAATGCCCCATGTGGTGCTGGCTGGCGAGCCCTCGATTTGGCAAAAGCTCAGGGGCGAGCGGCCAAGCTACCGACGAGCGACTGTTTGGCAGCTGGTTGAGTACGGCGAGGCCCCGCCGACACTCGCTCAAGTCGTAGCCACGGACAGGGCCTCAAACGACGCGCAAAATGCCGCCTCCCAAGGAAACCACGACGAAGACTCAGCGAAAAAAGGGGGGAGCGATGCCTAATGTGATCCGTCTGGGCGACTCCACGTCGCATGGAGGCAAGGTCGTCAGCGTGACCGCGAACCATTTTACGGTCGATGGTGTCGCAGTCGCTCGCGTTGGCGATCTCTGCAGCTGCCCCATTCCGGGGCACGACAACTGCACAATTGTCGAGGGCGACCATACCCACACAATTGACGGAATCGCTGTCGCCTACGACGGCCATAAGACGAGTTGTGGCGCCACCTTGATGGCGACCGTCAAAAATTTCAGCGCGCAATAGCCGAGGATAACGCCCCGGCAGGTGGCGATCACTTGTGCGCAGCAGGCGCCGGCCCCGCTGATGTCAGCTCAATCCTGCGCCGAATCCTCTCCAACTGTGCGGTATCGCCCACCGCTTCTGCGCGCTTGGCCGCAACACCAAGCCACGTCAGCAGCGGCCGCCGCCATCCCTGGGCGGATGCGGCGTCCACTGCAACGTTGATATCCCCCGGCGCCAGTCGCTGAGCCTTGAAGGCTGCTCCTACTGCAACGAGCCGCGCGAGCGGATCCCTGACCTCCGCGATCTGCCCGCCGCGCACCACCGCCGCATGCTGTTCCGGCAGCAGCTCGGGCTTCAGCCCCTGCCAACGCCCATCGAGATAGGCCGCGTAGGCGCTTTGCGCAGCAGTCGCGTCCACCGACACCCCTGCGAACCCAGGACAGCCCTCAAACACCAGGCTGGCCGCCTGCGCCGCGCAGCGCACCAGTTCGACCTGGGCCACCTCGTCGGCCCTGCCTGTACTGGAAGCAGCAAGCCGCGCACGGCCGAACTCCGCATCGGCCACACGGGTGTCGCCGGACAAGTAAGCATCGGTGAACGCGCCAATCGCATCATGCGCGTTGGTCTGCCACGATGGCGGCACGGGTTTGCTGACACAACCGGCCAGCAGCAGCAAAGCCAAAAATCGCATCTTCATCATGGCAGCTTGATCTCCGTTTCGTGTGCGAAGGGCCATTTGCGGTTGATCTCGTCAACCAGCCGGTTCACCTTGCGCAGGCTGGCCTCGACCTCGCCGCGCAACGGCCCCAAGTCAGCCGTGGCGGTACGCGCATTGGCCGCAACGCCCTGCGCCTCGACCAGCACCGCGTCCACCTTCTGCAGCGTGGTGCGCGCGTCCATCAGCACGCCATTGAGCTGGCGGATTGCGCCCTGGGTGTCGTCCATCACGCCGTTTTTGCCGAACACGCGCTGGTCCGCCTTGGCGATCAGCGCGTTCACGCGGTCCAGCGTCTGCAGCATCTTCTTGGCCTCCGCATCGCCGCCAAGCGCGCTGCCGAGGATGCCGTAGCGCCCTGCCATGCGGCCGGTGACGGTATCCACGTTCGCAAGCGTGGTGTCGATGTGCGACCCGGGCGAGGTCATATTCACGAGGTTCTCGAGTAGTTCGCGTGCGCTTGCGACCATGCGCGGGATTTGTTCGCTCACGTCGCCGCGCAGCACCGCGCGCGTGGAGTTGGGCGGAAGCGGCGGGTCGGTGAGCACGCCGCTGTAGGCGCGCAGCCGTGTCTCGCCCACCAGGCTGCGCTCCAGCGTGAACACGCTCGTCACGCGCAGCCATTTGGCGTCCTTGCGTGGCACATCGATCAGGATCTGCACCTTGCCGTCCTTGGACAGCTCAACCTGCGTCACCCGCCCGATCGGAAAGCCGGCGAAGCTCAGATCCATGCCCGGCGCCACGCCCTCGGAGTTGTCGGTCTCGAGGATCAGGCGCTGGGTCGGCTCGAACACGCCGCGCGCGTACATCACGTACAGCACAAAGGTGACGATCAGCGCGCCCATCAGCACGAGCAGGATCGCCGCTTTCGCTTCCACGTGGGCTGGTTCGTCGGGAGTGTGGTCGGTCATGATGGATCGGGTCTTTCAGATGTATTTGATCGCGAGCGAGCCTGCCTCGATCACCAGCAGCACGAACAGCAGCCGCAGCGCGCCGGGCTGCACGTTGGATGCGAGGCGGCGCGGATAGCGCTGCAATTCCAAAATCGCCGCCGTCGGCACCAGCGCCACGGCAAGGCCGAACAGGACGGTCTTGAGCGCAAAGCCGATGCTCACGATCGGGTCAAAAATGCGGCCGACCGTGCGCGTGTAGTCCGGCACGCCCCACGGCGACAATCCATACACGTTCAGGTAAGCGAGCAGCAGCACAATGGTCCCGCTGGTCATCGCCAGGCTCAGGACCGAAAAGGCGTTGGCAAGCACCTGCGGCACCAGGTCGCGGCGCAGCTGGCGCACCGCCTCTTCGCTGGCCACTTGTGTTGGCATGCCGGCGCGCGCCAGGCCAAGGGCGGCGGCATCGAATGCCATGCTGGAGCGCAGCGCGGCAAACATCGCTGCCGACAGCGGAATCAGTTCAAGCACCAGCACGCGCACCACCATCTCCAGCGCGAATTGGGATAGCCCGTAGCTGCGCGCGGTGACGAGCACGATGCGGATGACGACCAGGCCGATCAGCGCGGTGAGCACCGTGAACCAGGGCAGCACCTGCCAGGTGCTGGCGTAGATGTAGCGCGAGGTGGACAGGCGGTTGGCGCGGCTCCACGTCGAGGGCGTGAACGACATCACCAGCGCGACGGCGCCAAGGTGGATCATGTACCACCAGCTGCGCAGGTAACGCCCGATGCGCGCGCCAAGCAGGCGCGGGTTGGTGGTCAGGGTGGGTAAGCGGCGCATTGTCAGATGATACATTTTTTGAGGCGAAATGGCCGAGAATCAGCGAAATCGGGACGGGAATCGCACCGTGACTGTGCGCACGCTCCATGGGCCCCCTCCTGCGAGGGGACGACGGGCCGCTGGTCGTTATCGATTTCGTTGTCGCGTGACCTGATGCTCAGCATGGGTTCGGCTTGCGCCGGAACGACGGCGGCAGAGGGTGGGGAACCGCGGCCCCACTACTGGCGCCGCGCCTCGCGCACGCCCTGTACCTCGGCGATCGCCCCGAGCGCCTTTTGCAGCTGCCCGGTGGAGCCGATCTCCGCGGTGAAGACCATGCGCGCCTGCCCTTTCGAGCTTTGCGTGTTCACCCCGATCACGTTGATCTTCTCGCGCGAGAACACCTCCGAGATATCGCGCAGCAGGCCCTGGCGGTCGTTTGCCATGATAAACAGGTCCACCGGGTACACGGTGTCCACGCCCGCCTCGCCCCACTCGGTCTGGATCACGCGTTCCGGATTCTTGTCGCGCATCTCCTGGAAGTTCTTGCAGCTGGTGCGGTGAATCGACACGCCTTTGCCGCGCGTGACAAAGCCGACGATGGGGTCCGGCGGCGCCGGCTTGCAGCAGCGCGCCAGCACGGTCATCAGCCCTTCGGTGCCGACCACCAGCACGCCCGACTTGGCGCCCTGCTCCACGCTCGACGAGCGGCTCTTGTTGACGACCGCCGTGTCCTCGACCACGGGCGCGGCTTCGGGCTGCTCGTGCAGTGCGGCCTCGACGTGGCGCAGGCTGAACTTCTCCTTGCCCACTTCGATGAACAGGTCGTCCAGCTTGGCAAAGCCCAGCTTGTGCGCCAGCGCTTCCAGGTTGACCGCGGTCTTGCCCTCGCGCTGCAGCGACTTCTCGACCAGCGCCCGGCCCTGCGCCAGCGTCGCGGCCTGGTCGGCGGCATGAAACCAGGCGCGGATCTTGGTGCGCGTGCGATTGCTGGCCGCGTAACCGGGGCTGAGCCAGTCGCGCGACGGGCCGGCGGTGCCGGGTGCGCCCTTGGCGGTGATGATCTCGCAAGTCTGCCCGTTCTTGAGCGGCGTATTGAGCGGCACCATCACGCCATCGATCTTGGCGCCGCGGCAGCGGTGGCCGATCTCGCTGTGCAGGTGGTAGGCGAAGTCGATCGGCGTCGCGCCCACCGGCAGCTCGAGCACGCGCGCCTGCGGCGTGAGCACGAAGATGCGGTCGTCCAGCGTGGTGGCCTTGAGCTTTTCGACCCACTCGCGCTGCTGGTCCTCGTGCTCGGCCACGTTGTCGGCCACGTCGTTCTTCCACGCCAGCAGCTGGCGCAGCCACGCGATTTTCTCGTCGTACTTCTGGCTCTTGAAGTTGGAGCCGCCCTCTTCCTTGTAGCGCCAGTGCGCGGCGATACCGTACTCGGCGAAGTTGTGCATCTCCTGGGTGCGGATCTGCACTTCCAGCGGCCGTCCGTCCTCGGCCGTCACCACCGTGTGCAGCGACTGGTAGCCGTTCGCCTTGGGCCGCGCGATGTAGTCGTCGTACTCGCTCGGGATCGGGGTCCAGATATTGTTCACGATGCTCAGCACCGTGTAGCAGGTCTTCACGTCGGCCACGATCACGCGGAACGCGCGCACGTCGTACAGCTCGGAGAAATCGAGCTCCTTGCCGCGCATCTTCTTCCAGATGCTATAGATGTGCTTGGGCCGCCCGGTCACCTCGGCCTTGATGCCGGCCGCCTTGAGCTCGCGCTCCAGCCGGTCGATCGAGCCCTGCACGAAGCCCTCGCGCGCCATGCGCTTCTCTTCGAGCATCTTGGCGATGCGCTTGTAGGTCTCGGGCTCGATGAAGCGGAACGCCAGGTCTTCCAGCTCCCACTTGAGCTGCCAGATACCCAGGCGGTTGGCGAGCGGCGCGTACAGGTCGAGCACCTCGCGCCCGTAGGTGCGCGTCACCTCGTCGAAGCGCTTCTGCTCGGCGAAATAGCGCAGCGAGGTCACGCACGAAGCCAGGCGCACCAGCACCACGCGCATGTCCGACGCCATCGCCAGCAGCATCTTGCGCAGGGTTTCGACCTGCGCCACAGCCTGCTGCTGGGCGTTCTTGCCGCGCCCCACCGGCTGCTGGGCAGCCGTCAGGTCGCGCAGGCGGATCAGCTGGTGCACGCCCAGCACCAGGTCGGCCACTTCCAGGCCGAAGCGCTCGCCCAGCCCTTCCGCCACCTTCGGTTCCATCAGGGCCAGCTCGAACAACAGGCCGGCGATCCGGCTTTCCGCATCGCTGCGCAGATAGGCGAGCGTGCCCGCCACGCCGAGCGAAAACTCGAACGCGTTCTGGCCGGTGGTGGCCAGGCGCTCGCCGTACGCGTCGACGGCGTAGTCGAGCGCGGCGCGCACGCGTGCCTCGTCCTCGGGACGCAAGCCCTGGACCAGTTGGGTTGTGGCGTCGCCCAGCGCGGCGATTGAAACCATTGTCGTGTCAGCGAAGTGCGGCGGTGACGACAATCTCCACCAGGCAGGCGGGGTTGGCCAGCTTGGCCTCGACGGTGGCGCGCGGCGGCGTGTGGCCCTGCGCGACCCATTCGTCCCACACCGAATTCATGCCCGGGAAATTGGCCATGTCGGTGATGAAGATCTGGCACATCAGGATGCAGGTCTTGTCGCTGCCAGCCTCGTTGAGCAGGCGGTCGATATTGGCCAGCACCTCGCGGGTCTGGCCTTCGATCCCTTGCGTGGTGTCGTCCGCGATCTGGCCGGCCAGGTAGACGGTCTCGTTGTGGATAGCGGTTTCGGACAGGCGTTTGCCCACGTGCAGTCGTTTGATTTCCATATTCTCTCGTTGTACAGCGGCTTTTCAGCCAATTAAAAAATCTCGCGCAATGGCGATCTGGTCCTCGTTCATGAAGGTCGGCGCATGGCCAACCCCGGGAACCTCGACCAGCTTCGGCCTGGGGCCGCGCGCGGCCATCTGCTGCGCAGTCTCGCGCGACAGCAGGTCAGACAGTTCGCCCCGCACCAGCAGGGTCGGGCAGCGGATCGCGTCGTACGCGGCCCACAGTCCCGCTTCGCCGGCCTTGGCAACCTCGGGGGTGATGGCCTTGAATGGCTCGGCCAGCGCCAGGTCGTAGTGGCGCACCCAGCTGCCGTCCGGCGCCTGGCGCAGCACGTCGCCGGCCAGCTTGTCCCACTGTTCGTCGCTGTGCGGGCCGAACGAACTGGACACCTCGCGCACGAAGGCGGCGCCGTGCGCAAAGCTCGGAAAGCGCAGGTCCTGGCCAATGTACTCGCCGATGCGCGCCAGCGCCACCGGGTCGAGCACCGGGCCAATATCGTTGAGCACCAGCTTGCGCACCGGCGTGCCTTCGAGCGCCGCCAACATCATGCCCATCAGGCCGCCCATCGAGGTGCCGAACCAATCGACGCTCTCATCAAGGCTGCCGGCGGTAACACGGGCGATCAGGGTGACCATGTCGGCCACGTACTGGGCCACGGTGTAGTACTGCGGGTCGCGCAGGCGGTCCGAGCGGCCGCGCCCGACCACGTCGGGGCAAACCACGCGATATTGACCGCACAAGGCGCGCGCCAGATGGTCAAAGTCGTCAGCGACGCGGGTGACGCCGTGCACGCACACCAGCACGCGCGGGTTGGCCGCATCGCCCCACTCCTTGTAGGCCATGTGGTGCAGGCCTGCTGGCGAACTGCATAGCACGCTCTTGATCCTAGCTTCGCTCATGGCCTCCCCGATAACAAAATTTGTTCCTGCGCTGTTAGCAGCCCGATATTTTACCGGGCTTTTGCGATTAGAATTCTACCAATTCTGAAGCATCCCCCTGATCACACCATTCACAACAGAGGACAACATGAACTCCAAGATGTTAAGCGGTAAAACGGCTCTCGTCACTGGCTCGACCTCCGGCATTGGCCTGGGCATCGCGCGCTCGCTCGCGGCACAGGGCGCCAACATCGTGTTCAACGGGTTCGGCGACGCGCAGCAAATCGAGCAGCTGCGCGCCGGCGTGGCCCAGGAGTTTGGCGTACAAGCGGCTTACCACAACGCGGACATGTCCAAACCGGCCGAGATTGAGGCCATGATCAAGTTCGCCGAAGAGAAGTTCGGCGGCGTGGACGTGCTGGTCAATAACGCCGGCATCCAGTACGTGGCCAACGTCGAGGATTTCCCGGTCGAGCGCTGGGACGCGATCATCGCGATCAACCTGTCCTCCACCTTCCACACCACCCGCTGCGCGCTGCCGGGCATGAAGAAGAAGAACTGGGGCCGCATCATCAACGTGGCCTCGGTGCACGGGCTGGTCGGCTCGGCCGGCAAATCGGCCTACGTCGCGGCCAAGCACGGCGTGGTGGGCCTGACCAAGGTTACCGCACTGGAAAACGCGCACACCGGCATCACCTGCAACGCGATCTGCCCGGGCTGGGTGCTGACCCCGCTGGTGCAAAAGCAGGTGGACGACCGCGCCGCACGCGACGGCATCAGCAACGAGCAGGCGAAAAAGGCGCTGCTGTCGGAAAAACAGCCCTCCGGCGAGTTCGTCACGCCCGAAGAGCTGGGCGCGCTGGCCGTGTTCTTCTGCAGCCCGGCCGGCGACCAGGTGCGCGGCGTGGCCTGGAACATGGACGGCGGCTGGGTCGCGCAGTAAGCATCGCGATCGCGAGGATGGCATTCGCTCATCCTCGCGATGTCATAACAACTAGCGCATCGAACTTCGCATGAGTTTTGAGTTTCCCCATCAACAGATCCTGTTCGGCCCGCCGGGCACCAGCAAGAGCTACCACGCAAAACACGAGAAGGCAAAGCAGCTGCAGGCTGGCAAGCTGGATATTTTCCCCGTCGCCTTCCATCCGGAATTCAATTACGGCGAATTCGTTTCGCGGCTTGTTCCGCTGACCAGGAATGGCCAGATTGAATACCGCGTCCACGGCGGCCCGTTCCTCCGTGCCCTGGGGCGCGCGTATGCCCTCCTGCCAGGCGACGCGCAGACGGATCAGCCTCAAGCCGGCAACGTCGTACTTCTCATTGACGAGATCAACCGCGGCAACTGCGCCGAGATCTTCGGCGACGTGTTCCATTTGCTCGACCGCGAGGACGATGGATGGTCCAGCTACGAGATCGAGGTGTCCGACCTGACTGTCGAATCGTTGGTTGCGCAAATCCAGGGAAATGATCGGCGCATTGAAGACCTGCCCCTCCGCGTCAGCACGCTCATCGATAAAAAGAAGCTTAGCTTACCGCCGAATTTCTACCTGATCGGCACGATGAACACGAGCGACGACTCGATCTTCTATATGGATTCGGCCTTCAAGCGCCGCTGGAATTTCGAGTTCCATCCTCCCGGTTTCGACAAAGTGCCCGAGTGGCAACGCACGGCGCAGGTCTATGGCAGGCCCGACTTGAGCTGGGAAACATTCGTCGTTGCTTTGAACAACTTCATCCTTGAACATTGCAGCGCGCACAAGCTCGATGACAAATTGGTGGGCCCGTGGTTCATCAAGGCGAGACGGGCCGCAGCAGACAAGCCGTCCACCCTCGGCGCCGAGTACCCTGACGAGGTGCGCAGCCTGACGGAGATTGCCGGTACCGTCGGCGAGTACATGCGCGGCGCGGACAACAGCGACAGATTCGACAACCAGTTGCTCAAATTCGCCGACATGCTCGCTCCGGCCAGCCGGGCCGCGCTGCTGAAGTACGCGGATTACCAGGACGATGGCAAGCGCCGGAAGCTGAAGGTGATCGAGTTCGACACCGCGTCCGAATACTATTGTTCCCGAAAGCGGGGACGAGTACCTTCGGAAGGGAAAATGGTCATTGAGGACTTTGTCGTCGGACTCTCAAAGCTGCCGGAGCCGGCGCCCACCTGGGAAATCGGCAGGAACGAGATCACCGGCAAGCTGTTCCTGTATCTGTGGGATAACGTGTTCGACCGCGACAAGGCGCCCCTCGTCAAGCTGCTCGACATCTCGCGCAACGAATTGCGTACTTTCGGCCAGTTCGCGGACCTGGCGGACCGGCTCATCGATCGCCTGATGGCTGCAACCACCACTCCCGCGGTCTGAACCAGATGCTGGTCCAGGAAGTCTCCGTTGCCGGCAGTGGCAACCAGGTAGGTTTATCGCGGTGCAGCGACGGGCGCCTTGAGCTGACCGTTCCGTTCGGCATGGAAGGCGTCGCTGCCCCGCAGGCAATTGCACTCCTCTACAAGGCCTTCGTGGTCTTTCGCAGCACCGGGCGGTTGAAGGAAAGGCTGGCGTCAGTTGATGGCGTCGAAAGCCAGGGACAGGATGGTCTGGATGACGGTGACGACGGTTTCACGTTTTGCGACGCGCTTGGTCTTGACGAGCTGTTTTCAACAATCGATCCAACCCGGATCCTGTCGCTTATCGAAGGGCGCGGACGGGTCTCGACCGATCGACACCTGCGCATCGACCGACATTTGCACCGCGCGCTCTTCGATGCCCAGGGCGTTCCCTACCTTGACCATGTGACCGCCCCCCGGCGCGAGCTTCGCTACGCCACAGGCGACATCGTCGGGTTGTATTGCTTCGTTGCGGAAGACTTCTACGAGAACCTTCTGGGAATCGCTGTCGAAACGCCGTGGGGGAAATTTTCGGCAGAAGGCAAGGCGCTCTCGGCGCAGTTCCGCGAGCGCTACCTGAGCGCGGGCGCCTCGCAATACAAGGGCGAACCGGACAGCTGCGCACACACGCTGCAGACATTGCGGCACACACTGCTGGTGATCGACCGCAACACGGCGTTTCGAAGCCCGGATTACCGGGCGCTGCATGATACCCTGGACCGTTTCCTCAATGCGGGACTCGACACCAAGGGCAAGGATGGGCTGGTCTGGGGCGTGAAGGACTTCTGGGCGGTGTGGGAGTCGGTATGCCTGGTGCGCGCCGCGACCGATCATTTCCCCCAATTCCTGACCTGCGACTTCGACCATCTTCCTGTCGCCGCCAGCTCGCCTGCTGCGGAAGCGAAATGGCTCGCGCAGCGCAAGGCCATTTTCGCTCGCAACGAGCTGGCGCGGCGTCCAGACCTCGTCCTGCTCTCCGACACCGGGGCGAAGGTCATCGATTTCAAGTTTTATGCAAGCGCGCCCACCCGGAGGATCAAACAGACGCATGGCGACGTCGAAAAGCCGGAGCGTGATTTCCTGAACATCGAGAGCTATGGGCTGCTGCTGCAGAACCACCTCCTGCGCACCGCGCCGCATCTGGCCAGCGGCGTCACACTGGAGCTATGGCTTCCCGGCCAGTCCGCCAGCCAGGCGACCTGGCAGCACATGCCGCGTTGGGACCCATCCCTTTCCATCGTCACCATCCCCACGCTCGAAGCGCTCGAACAATACAGCCTCATCTACGAACTGCGCTAGTGCCGGGCCGCGTCATTACAGACGTTCCCACGACGCTCCGCTATGATTGCGTCATCACAACAATTACGGGAAGACAACGATGCGGATCTGGGCCAAAAAACTTGCGCTGACCACCCTCACCCTGCTGGCCTGTTCAGCGCACGCGGCCGACACCCATCCGATGCTGCTGACCGCCGACCGTGTCTGGACCGGCGAAGGTGCGCCGCACCAGGGCTGGGCGGTGCTGGTGTCGCAAGGCCGCATCCAGGCCGTCGGCCCGGCGGACAAGGTGGCGACCCCGGCTGACGCCGAGCGCATCAACCTGCCGGGCAAGACCCTGATCCCGGGCCTGATCGACCTGCATTCGCACGTCCTGCTGCACCCGTACAACGAAACCGCCTGGGACGACCAGGTGATCAAGGAAGCGCCGGCCTACCGCGTGATGCTGGCGGCGCGCCACTCGGCCGATACCCTGCAGGCCGGCTTTACCACCCTGCGCGACCTGGGCACCGAAGGCGCCGGCTACGCCGACGTGGGCATCAAGCGCGCGATCGACGAAGGCGTGCTGCCCGGCCCGCGCCTGTTCGTGGCAACCAAGGCCATCGTCGCCACCGCCAGCTACGGACCTGCCGAACGCAACTATCGCCCGGACATGGAGCTGCCCTACGGCGCCCAGGAAGCGACCGGAGTGGACGAGGCCGTCAAGGCGGTGCGCGAGCAATCCGCGCATGGCGCGGACTGGATCAAGTTCTACGCCGACTACCGCACCGGCATCGACGGCAGCACGCGCCCGACCTTCACGCTGGATGAAATGAAGGCGATGGTCGCAACCGCGCACAACACCGGCCGCAAGGTGGCAGCGCACGCCAGCAGCGACGAGGCGATCCGCCTGGCGGTGCTGGCCGGCGTGGATACGATCGAGCACGGCTACGGCGCGTCCGAAGCCACCTTCAAGCTGATGGCCGAGCGCCACACCGCCTACGTGCCGACGCTGACCGCGCCGGAAGCCATCGGTGAGTACTTCCAGCACTACACCCGCGGCGGCGCGCCGACCGCGGGCATGCAGCAGGCGATGCATGCATTCCAGCTGGCGCGCAAGCTGGGCGTGATGATCGGCAACGGCAGCGATGTCGGCGTGTTTTCCCACGGCACCAATGCGCGCGAGCTCGAGTGGATGGTGCGGTTGGGCATGACGCCCACGGAGGCACTGCGCGCGGCGACGGTGGTGGCGGCGAACATTCTCGACAAGTCCAAGGATCTGGGTGCACTCAAGCAAGGTGCGCTGGCCGACGTGGTGGCCGTTGACGGTGACCCCACGGCCGACATCGCGGCGCTACGCAAGGTTGGCTTTGTGATGAAGGGCGGAATGATTTATCGTCGCCCGCAATAAATACCTTTCACCTCTTTTCAGCGTTCGCTGGACGCGTGGGCGGCAGAGCTGCCCACCCTCCGTTAGCCACAGCACCCGCCGCGTTTTTTTACGCGCGCAATCGCGCGCTGGCAAACGGCGACGCGGCGTAGCATGACCCGTGCGGGTTTTCCACAATAGCCCGCCCTCTTCAATTCGGACATCATGCCGAGATCAACAATTCGCTTGAAGAGCTGTCATGAAAAAGCCTTTTTATAAAGTCCTTTATATCCAGGTGCTGTTCGCCATTATCGTTGGCGTGCTGCTGGGTGTATTCGACCCTGACCTTGCTGCCAAGATGAAGCCATTGGGAGACGGCTTCGTCAAACTGATCAAGATGATCATCGCACCGGTCATCTTCTGTACCGTCGTCGCCGGCATCGCCGGGATGCAGGACATGAAAAAAGTCGGCCGCGTCGGCGGCAAGGCGCTGCTGTATTTCGAAGTCGTCTCGACTTTTGCGCTGGCCATCGGCCTGATCGTCGCGCACCTGATCCAGCCGGGCGCCGGCTTCAACGTGGACCCGGCCACCCTGGACACCAAGGCCATCGCCGAGTACACCGCCAAGACCAAGTCGCTGTCCACCGTCGACTTCCTGATGAACATCATCCCGAACACCTTCGTGGACGCGTTTGCCAAGGGCGACATCCTGCAGGTGCTGCTGATCTCGATCCTGTTCGGTTTTGCGCTGTCGATGCTGGGCGAGCGTGGCCGCCCGGTCACCAAGTTCATCGACGAGCTCTCGCACGCCATCTTCGGCGTGGTCGGCATCATCATGAAAGCGGCCCCGATCGGCGCATTCGGCGCCATGGCCTTCACCATCGGCAAATACGGCGTGGCCGCCCTGCTGCCGCTGGCCAAGCTGGTCGGCACCTTCTACCTGACCTCGGCGCTGTTCGTCATCATCGTGCTGGGCCTGATCGCCCGCATGACCGGCTTCTCGATCTTCCGCTTCGTCTCGTATATCAAGGAAGAACTGCTGATCGTGCTGGGCACCAGCTCGTCGGAAAGCGCGCTGCCGGCGCTGATGCGCAAGATGGAAAAACTCGGCTGCTCGAAATCGGTCGTCGGCCTGGTTGTCCCGACCGGCTATTCGTTCAACCTGGACGGCACCAACATCTACATGACGATGGCCGCGCTGTTCATCGCACAAGCCACCAACACCGACCTGACGCTCGGCCAGCAACTGACCATCCTGGTTGTCGCCATGCTCACCTCGAAAGGCGCATCGGGCATCACCGGCGCCGGCTTCATTACGCTGGCGGCAACGCTGGCGGTGGTGCCGACCATCCCGGTGGCCGGCATGGCGCTGATCCTGGGCATCGACAAGTTCATGAGCGAATGCCGCGCGCTGACCAACTTCATCGGCAACGGCGTGGCCTCGATTGTCGTGTCGAAGTGGGAAAGCGAGCTCGACCACGAGACGCTGCAGCGCGAGCTGAAGCACCCGAGCCATCTGGAAGAAGACAAGGAAATGTACCCGGAGCGCAAGAAAGCGGCCTGATTCGTTTCCCTGCCCCCCTCAAGAGCGCCGGCCAGTCCGGCGCTTTTTCGTTTGGGCCCCGCTGGGGTATCGCATGCGATTGTTGAACGCGTGGGCGGGAAACCCGCGCACCCTACGGTCGCCGGCCGGCGCAGGTTTCACTTTAGCCGGAATATCGCGTCCACCGACAGCGCCATCGGGACCATGACAACGTTGACCAGGTTGTCGCGCCCGCTGCCTTGGGTCTGCGGCGCTTCCTTGCGGCGGAACCCGAAATCGGCGGCGACCAGACCCATCGCGTTGCCCAGGTTCCTGAGCGCGCCGGTGCTCAATCCCGTCACCGGCCCCAGTTTGCGGCCAAGACCGGCTGCCAGGGCGCCGGCCTTTCGGCTGGCGTCGCGCACGGCGTCAGCGGCCAGGCCCGCTTCGATCTTTTCGCGCTCGCTCGTGTCGAACGCGGTCGCAAAGCTGTCCAGGTTCTGCATCCCCAACAGCCCGTTGGCCAGCGTCGCCCATTTGGCCAGGTCATGCACGTCCAGGTGCACCACGCACTTGACCTCGACCACGGCCGGGCCGTCTGCGCGCTGGTTCTTGCGCAGCTCCTGCCGCACGTTGCGCACTTCCAGGCTTTCGGCCTCGAGCCCCTGCGCCTGGACCAGCGCGCGCACCTCGGCCACGCGTTCCTGCACCGCCCTGAGCGCGACCGCCGGGTCGGCGTCCGCCGCGATCACCTCGAAATCAATGGACCCCATGTCCGGCTGCACGTACTGCTGGGCGGTGCCGGTGATGTGGATGAACGGGTAGTCAGGCAATTGCGACGCAGGGACCGCGAGCGGTGCGAGCAGCAGGGTGGTAAGCGCCAAAACCTTCTTGAGCATGATGTCTCCTTTGGATGAATTATCTAGACAACGATGTCTAGCATAATCCCGGTCGGCCGCGCTCGCAAGCAGCTGGCGTTCAAAATATTTGTAGACGCAGGTTTCTAGGCACGCTACGCTAATCCGCGTACGCGTAACGACTTTCCGACACCATGGCCAAGAAACCCGCCCTGCCAAAGCCGACCCCGGCCGAACTCGATCTTTTGCAAACCTTGTGGCCGCTCGGCTCGGCCACCGTGCGCCAGGTTCATGAAGCGATGCTCAAGGACCGGCCGGACGTCACCTACGCCACCGTGCTGCGCCTGATGCAGATCATGCACGGCAAGGGCCTGCTGATCCGCGACGAGGCGGGCCGCTCACACGTGTACGCGCCCGCCTACACCCAGGATTCGCTGCAAACGAACCTGCTCAAGGACCTGATGCAACGCGCCTTTTCGGGCTCGGCCAAGGCGCTGGTGCTGGCCGCGCTCAAGACCGGCATCTCGAAGAAGGAACGCGAAGAGATCGAACACCTGCTCAAGGACGACAAGCAATGACGCCGGCCGCCTATCAGCTGCTGGCGGCAACCGGGTGGACGCTGATCCATTTTGTCTGGCAGGGTGCGCTGCTGGCCTGCCTGACCGGCATCGCGCTCACGGCGCTGCGCAACGCGCGGCCTCAACTACGCTATCTCGCCGCGTGCGCGGGCCTGCTGGGCTGCTTGCTGTGGCCCGCGATCGGACTGGCGCTGCGCGTGGCGGCGCCCATGCCGGCCGGCGCGATCCAGCTGTACGCGGCGGACGCCGGCGTTACGGCAGCATTGTCCTCCACCACCGGCTTGTTCGACTACCTGCAGTCACACCTGCCGTGGCTCGTTGGCGCGTGGGCTTGCTGCGTTGGCGCCCTCACCTTGCGCATGGCGCTCGGCCTGGCCTGGATCGGGCGCGCGGCGGCGCGCTGCGGCACCGACGCGGCCTTGCAGCTGCGCCTGTCGCTGCTGGCAGAGCGCATGGGAATCGGGCGCCAGGTCCGCTTGCGCATCGTGGACCACCTCGCCAGCCCCATCACCGCCGGCTGGTGGCGCCCGCTGGTGCTGGTGCCGGCCTCGCTGGTTTCCGGCATGCCGCCCGACCTGCTCGAGGCGCTGCTCGCCCACGAACTCGGCCACGTCAAACGGCTCGACTACCTCGTCAACCTGGGCCAGAACGTGGTGGAGATCCTGCTGTTCTATCACCCGGCGGTCTGGTGGATTTCGGGCCGTATCCGCGCCGAGCGCGAACAAATCGCCGATGCGCTTGCAGCCGACGTGATCGGCGAGCCGCGCCGGCTGGCGCGCGCGTTGTCCGAGCTCGAGCGCGTCCAGTTCTCGTCGTGTGCGCTCGCGCAAGCGGCGAACGGCGGCGATCTGGTTGACCGGATCAGGCGGCTGGTGCGTCCCGATCGCCATGCCCTGAGCTGGAAGGCGGCGATCCCGGTGCTGGGACTGGCCGCAGCGTTCGCCGTGCTCTGCGCGAACGCAGCCGCGTTGCCGCGGCACGCGCCGGCGCACGTGCACACCCGGGCGCTCGCGGATTTTCGTTCCTGCGCCAAACCGCATTACCCCAAGGCCGACCTGGCAGCCGGCAATCGCGGCACGGTGACCCTGCAGTTCCTCATCTCCGCCGACGGCAAGCCAGTCGAGTCGCACGTGCTGAGGTCAAGCGGCTACCGCGGGCTTGACGAAGCGGCGCGCACCGCCCTGGACAAGTGCAGCTTCAAGCCTGCCACCGTGGACGGCGCGCCCGTGCAGGAGTGGATGCGCATGCAGTACGTGTGGACCCTGGATTAGCGCGACACCCCGCCGCACCCTGAACGCCGGCACCACCGGCGTTTTTTGCACACCGCTCTAGACATTCGTGTCTAATTCACGACAGATGGCATCGAACCATCCTAGACAACCATGTCTAGAAAGACTACTCTAGCGCTGGCCCGAGCCGCGCCCCGGCTCCGCCTTCCTCAACCAACCAAGGAGACACCATGTCAGGCAGCAGCCTTTCGCCCTACCGCAAGCTCCGGATTGTCGCCACGGCGCTGGCGGCCGCAATCCTCGGCGCATGCGCACAAACCCCGCGCACCGCGCCCGCCGATGGCGCAACGAAAGCAGTCGTCCTGTTCCAGTCCTGCGCCAAGCCGGACTGGCCCGACGAGGACTTTCGCGCCGGCCACGACGGCACCGTCACGCTCAACTTCCTGGTCGGCGCCGATGGCAAGGCCACGCAAGCGACGATCCTGAAATCGAGCGGCTACCCGGCCATGGACGAGGCGGCGCGCGACGGGATCGTCAAATGCCAATTCAAGCCGGCTACCGTGGACGGAACACCGGTCGAGCGCTGGACCCAGATGCAGTACGTGTGGTCGCACGGCTGAACGCGCGGTGGGGTTCCTGCTGCCGCGGGTGCCGCACTTTTGGTTGTTAGTTCGAAAACAGTCAGTTAAGCTTGCCGGCTGACCAACAGATCCTGCCCCGATGTTTTTCAAACCTACCCATTTCGCATTCGCCGCTTCTGTTCTCGTTTCCCACGCCTCGATGGCGCAAACTACGATGCCGGCCACCACGCTCAGCAGCGAGCAAAAAGACGACAAGGAAAAGGCCAAGGAAAAGCCGATTCAAAGCGTCGAGGTGAAAGGCTCGGCAAGCAATTACGATCCGCGCCGCGACGACACCGCGAGCAAAACAGTGCTGAACCACGAGGAACTGACGAAGTACGGCGACAGCAATGTCTATGAGGTCCTCAAGCGGGCGCCGGGCGTGACGGTGACGGGCAACGTGATCCGGATGCGCGGGCTGGGCGCGGGCTATACGCAAATCCTCGTGAACGGCGACCGCCCGCCGCCGGGCTTTTCGCTGGATAACCTGGATCCCGACCAGATCGAGCGCATCGAGATCATGCGCGCGGCCACCGCCGAATATTCGATGCAGGCGATCGCCGGGACAATCAACATCGTGCTGCGCAAAATGGTGTCCAAGCCGCAGCGCGACCTGCGCATCGGCATCATGAATTCGCCGCAGAGCAAGTTCGAAACGGTGGGAGGCACCTGGGCGGAAAAGCGCGGGAACGCGTCCTGGTTCCTCAACGGCTCGCTGTTCGCCAACCGCAACCAGATCGACAGCACCAGCGCGGACGAATTTACCCTGCCCTCCGGCGACGTGCGCCAACTGCGCGAATCGCGCTTTCGCGGCACCGGCTCCAGCCATGGCCTGGCGCTGTTCCCACGCCTGTCATGGAAGTTCGACAACGGCGATGAACTGAACCTGCAGGCCGGCGCCCAAGCCTTCCGTTCCCGCTGGAACAGCAACTGGCAGACCCGGAACCTGGTCGGCAGCTTCCCTGCCCCGGAATGGATGGAAGGCAACGACCACACCCCGGGCAGCCAGCGCATGCTGCGCGGCGAAATCAACTGGATCGCCAAGCGCGCGGGCGGCAAGCTCGACGTCGCGCTCTCGATGGAGCGCGGCCGGAACGAAAACGATTCCGACACCCTGCGCTATACCGAAGGCCGGGCCCTGCGCCTGGATCGCGACTGGGACACGATCAACCGCACCAGCCGCTATTCCTTGCGCGGCAAATTCACCCGTTCGCTGTTTGACGGGCATGCGCTGGTCACCGGCATGGACGCCAGCGTGCAAACGAGCGACGAAACGCGCGACCGCCGCGAGCAGCTGGCGGACGCCCCGCTCGTCCATTTCGTCGAATATTTCCAGCCGCGGATCACGCGGCTGGCCGGCTTCGTGCAGGACGAATGGAATGTGACGAAGCAATGGTCGGTGTACCTGGGCACGCGCTGGGAAGGCGTACAGACGGACAGCGAAGGCACGGGGCTGGTCGCAACGACGTCGCGCAACCATGTACTCAGCCCCGTCGCGCAGACGCTGTACAAGTTCCCGGGCGCGAGCGGCCGCCAGCTGCGGCTGGCCCTGACCCGCACCTACAAGGCCCCGACCACCAACGAGCTGACGGCGCGGCGATTCGAGTCCGCCACCAATACCCGGTTCAGCCCCGACTCCGGCGGCAACCCCAACCTGCGGCCGGAGCTGGCCACGGGCATCGACCTGGGCTATGAACACTTCTGGGCGCCGGGTGCGCTGTTCTCGGTCAACGCGTCGCGGCGCGCCATTACCGATTACATCCGCACGCGCCTGGACCTGGACGCCTCAGGCCGCTGGGTCTATCAGCCGGTGAACGACGGCACCGCACAGGTGCGTTCGCTCGAGACCGAACTGAAGCTGCCGCTCAAACTGCTCACTCCGGCGCTCGATGGCCTCGACGTGCGCGCCAGCGCCAGCCGCAACTGGTCGCGCGTGGCCGCCGTGCCCGGCCCCAACAACCGGCTCGACGCGCAAACGCCCTTGTCGGCAACGGTCGGCTTCGATTATCGAAAAGGCGGCCTGAGCTTTGGTTCGAGCCTGGCTTACCAGAAGAATGGCTGGGTCCGGATTTCGGAAGCACAAAGCCAGCGCCAGCAAGCGCGCCGCGACCTGGACGCCTATTTATTGTGGAAGCTGGATGCGCGCTACCAGTTGCGCCTGTCCTTGGCGAACCTGCTACGGGTGGACAACAAGTCGGACCGCCGTTATCTGGATGCCGAGGGCTTGTCGCGCCAGACCAGCTTCCAGCCCGGCGTGATGCGCGCGGGCTTGAGCCTGGAAATGAAACTCTGAGCACGTCATCCCGGCGTGCGCCGGGACGACGTCGGCGGTGTGCCGGATCAGACGGCGAAGGTCAGCTCGCAGCCGGTCTTCTCGGCGATCTCACTCTTGGTCACGCCCGGCGCCAGCTCGACCACCTTCAGGCCGTGGGGAGTCACGTCGATCACGCACAGGTCGGTGATGATGCGGTCCACCACGCCCACGCCGGTCAGCGGCAGGTCGCACTTCTCGAGGATCTTGTGCGAGGTCGAGCCATCCTTGGCGGTGGCCACGTGCTCCATCACCACCACCACGCGCTTGACGCCGGCCACCAGGTCCATCGCGCCGCCCATGCCCTTGACCATCTTGCCCGGAATCATCCAGTTGGCCAGGTCGCCGCGCTCGGACACCTGCATCGCGCCGAGGATCGCCAGGTTGATCTTGCCGCCGCGGATCATGCCGAACGAATCGGCCGAGCTGAAGTAGGCCGCGCCCGGCAGCGCCGTCACGGTCTGCTTGCCGGCATTGATGAGGTCGGCGTCGATCTCGGCTTCGGTCGGGAACGGGCCAATGCCGAGCAGGCCGTTTTCGGACTGCAGGAACACTTCGATGCCGCTGGGGACGTAGTTGGCCACCAGGGTCGGCAGGCCGATGCCGAGGTTGACGTAGAAACCGTCTTGCAGTTCCTGGGCCGCGCGCGCGGCCATTTGATCACGAGTCCATGCCATGTTTGTCTCCGAAAGCTGATCTTAGTTGGAACGCACGGTGCGCTGTTCGATGCGCTTTTCCGGGTTCGGGTTGTGAACGATGCGGTGCACGAAAATGCTCGGGGTGTGCACCTGGTCCGGGTCGATCTCTCCGACCTCGACCAGCTTTTCGACTTCCACGATGCAGACCTTGCCTGCGGTGGCGACGTTCGGATTGAAGTTGCGCGCGGTCTTGCGGAACACCAGGTTGCCCGCCTTGTCGGCCATGTAGGCCTTGACCAGCGAGACGTCCGGCACCAGCGAGCGTTCCATCACATACATGTCGCCGTCGAACTCGCGCACTTCCTTGCCTTCAGCGACAATGGTGCCGTAGCCGGTCTTGGTGAAGAAGGCCGGGATGCCGGCGCCGCCGGCGCGCAGCTTTTCCGCCAGCGTGCCCTGCGGCGTGAATTCCAGCTCCAGTTCGCCGGCCAGGAACTGCCGTGCGAATTCCTTGTTCTCGCCAACATAGGACGAAATCATCTTCTTGATCTGACGCGTTTCGAGCAGCATGCCCAGACCGAAGCCATCGACACCGGCGTTGTTGGAGATCGCGGTCAGGCCCTTGACGCCCGAGTCGCGCAGCGCCAGGATCAGCGCCTCCGGAATGCCGCACAGGCCGAAGCCGCCCACGGCGATGGTCTGGCCATCTTTGACGATACCGGCCAGCGCCGATGCCGCATCAGGATAAACTTTATTCATACCCGTCCCTTGAATAGTTAAGCAGAACGCTCTTTGTGACTGCAGAGTAGAATCTCAGCATAAAATACGCCCGTGCAAAGCACAATACCGTAGAAATACCGGCAACACGGCATTCGGAGACGACACGATTTGCATCAGATGAACGCATCATACGCCATTGATTACGAGCTGATTTTCCAGCACGCCCCAGTGGGCATGTGCATCTCGGTGAACCGTGTGATCCAGTCGTGCAACCACGCGCTGGCCGCAATGTTCGGCTACGACAAGGGCCAGCTGGATGGCCAGTCGTTCGCCGTGCTCTACCCCACCATGGACGAGTTCCTGCGCACGGGCGACCGCATTATCCCGATCATGAACGCGCGTGGCCGCTACTCGGACGAGCGCATCATGCGCCGCGGCAATGGCGAGCTGTTCTGGTGCCACGTGACCGGCCGCGCGCTCGATCCCGGCGAGCCGCTGGGCGCGGGCGTGTGGACCTTCGAGGACGTGAGCGAAAAGCGCCCGGTAACGGCGGAGCTGACCCCGCGCGAGCGCGAGATCGCGGCCCTGCTGGTCGAGGGCAAGACCAGCAAGGTGATCGCGCGCGAGACCGACCTGTCGCCGCGCACGGTGGAGATGCATCGCGCCAAGCTGATGCGCAAGTTCGCCGCATCCACCTCCTCCGAGCTCGTGCACAAGCTGGTTGGCGTGACGCGCTGAACCCTGTCAACGCATACGCGCCTGCGCGTCGCGAATACTGTCGAGGATGATCGCTTCAAGCCGTTGTGCGGGCGCGCTCAGATCCGCCGCCGAGCGATGCAGCGCCAGCCCGATGCAGCCGAGCGCCGGCAACCCGGCATTGGCGCCAGCCTGAATCCGCAAGCCCGGCGCCAGGCCAAAACCAGTTCTGACAGTGACACCAAGTCCCGCGGCAACCGCGGCCCAGACGCCGCCCAGGCTTGGACTGGTGAACGCCAGCCGCCAGGCAGTGCCGGCCCGGTCCAGCGCTTCCGTGGCCAGCTTGCGCAGCACGCACTGGCCATCCACGGCAACCAGCGGCAGCGGTTCGCGGCCAGGCTGCCAGCGCAGCAATGAGGCATCGGCCGGCCCGATCCACTGCAGGGCGTAGGAGCCGACTTCCTGCATGTGCGCCGTCGTGTCGCCGGCATTCCACGCGAGGGCAAGGTCCAGTTCCCCCTTTTCGATACGCGCGATCAGGTCGGCGTTGCGCCCAACGCGCGCTTCTATTCGAACCGACGGGTGCGTGCGGGCGAAGCGCCCCAGCATCTCGGACAGCATGTGCTCGCCGAAATCCTCCTGCAAACCCAGCCTGACGGCGCCGGCCAGGTCGGCACTGCCAAGCGCCATCCATGCTTCGTCGTTCAACTCGAGCAAGCGCCGCGCGTAACTCAAGAGCAGTTCGCCGGCGTCGGTCAGCACCAGGTGGCGCCCGGCCTTGCTCGCGAGCGCTGTGCCGGCCTGCTCCTCCAGCTTCTTGAGCTGCGCACTGACCGCCGAGGTCGAACGGCCCAGCCGGTCCGCCGCCTTGGCAAAGCTGCCCAGCTCCATGCCAAGGCAAAAGGTGCGCATGGCGTCCAGGTCGAAATTGACTCGCCTCATCTGATCGTCCGGTTATTCGGGATGATTGATTCGAAATTATCCGATTTTCAGGATTATTGTCGAGTAATACCATTGCCTCGTCAATTACCAGCGCAGGAGGCATGATGAGTACAAACAAAGAACAAGTGCAGCAGGCGATGGCCGCGCTCGCGCCCAAGCTGGCGCAAGTGACCAGCGACGTCCTGTTCGGCGATATCTGGGAGCGCGACGGCCTGTCCCGGCGCGACCGCAGCCTGGTCACCGTGGCTGCCCTGGTCGCGCTCTACCGGCTCGAACAGTTGCCCTTCCACCTGGAGCGCGCGCTCGAGAACGGCGTGACGCGCGACGAGCTGGCAGAGGTGATCACGCACCTCGCCTTCTATGCGGGATGGCCAACGGCCGCCAGTGCCGTCCAGCTGCTGCACCAGGCCTGCGCCGGCAAACCGGCCTGAAGGAGCGCGCCATGCCCTACGTTCGCATCTCCCTCCTGCGCGGCAAATCCGACGACTACCTGGACCAGCTTTCGCGCAACGTGCATCGCGCCATGGTCGAGGTCTTCGACACCCCGCCAACGGATCGCTTCCAGGTTATCCAGCAATGCGGGTCGAACGAACTCGTCTTCGACCGCGACTACCTGTGCGGCCCCCGTTCCGACGGCTTTGTCCTCATCTGCATCACCGCCGGCAAACCGCGGCCAGCGGCAGCCAAGCAGGCCTTGTACCGCCGCCTGTGCGAACTGCTCGCGGCTGCGCCCGGCATCCGGCCTGAAGACGTGATGGTGATCATCAACACGACGGCTGCCGAGGACTGGTCCTTTGGCAATGGCCTAGCGGCAAACCAACTTACCCAGCCATGATGGAGGCGCAATGATCTCAATGCAGTACAGCTTTGTCCTGCCGTCGGACTACGACATGTCGGTAATCGATCGCCGTATCGCCGACAAGGGAAGCATGACGGACGGTTTCCCCGGCCTGGCGTTCAAGGCCTACCTGAGCGCGCGCAAGGGCGAGCGCGGCGCCAGTGACAATCGCTACGCCCCCTTTTATCTGTGGCACGGGCCGGCGGGCATGAACGACTTCCTGTCCGGCCCCGGCTTCGTTGCCTTGTCGCAGTCGTTCGGGTGGCCTTCCGTCGCTGCCTGGTCGGTATGGCATGCGGAACTTGCACCGGGCATCGAGCATGCGCGCTATGCCACTTGCGAGCGGCTTGCCATTGCCCCGCATACGCGGCTGGAGCAGCTGCGCGCAGCGGAAACGGCGCTCGCCCAGTCCTGCGTCAGCCAGAACAAGGCGCTCGTCGCTGTCGCCGGGTATGAGCCGACCACCTGGACGCTGGTACGGTTCGGGCTTTGGGCGGACCTGCCGCCGGATCTGGCGGACGGCGCGCAGGTCTACCGCGTCGGGCATGTCTCGCGCTGCTGCGCGGGATAAGCGTAGGCTGACCTTGGCCGAGCGATCAGGCGGCAGGCAGCAGGGCGCGCACCGCGTCCGGCACCGGCACCGACTTCTCGGCGGCGAAGTTCACCCACACGACCTTGGCGCCGCCTTGCGCGTACAGGTCGCCGGCCTTGCCATCCGGCCCCACCAGGCGAATCTCGTGCGTGACGTCGAAGCTGGAACGCCCCGGCGGCCCGACATAGGTGGTCACCTCGATTTCGCCCGGATACTTCAGCTGCCTGATGAACGAGCATTGCGCGCTCACGATCACCGGCCCCTCGGTCACGCTGCCCGGGTCCGGCGTGCCGCCCGCCTCTTCCAGCCACGCAATGCGGGCCGATTCGATATAGCGGAAATACACCGTGTTGTTCACGTGCCCCATTGCATCCATGTCGCCCCAGCGGATGGGCATCCGCATGACGTGTACCTGCTTCTTGTTGCTCATGCTTTTTGTTTCTTTGCTTCCTATTGCGCCGTCATGCCGTCGTCCGCGGTGATGATCGCTCCGTTGATGAAATGGGTTTCTTCGGCCGCCAGCAAGAGCAGCAGCCCGTCGAGGTCTTCCGGCTTGCCGGGACGCTTCCTCGGCAGCATGTCGAGCAGCTTCTTGCCGTTGTCGGTACCGAAGTATTCTTCGTTCAGCTCGGTGGAAATGAAGCCCGGGCAGATGGCGTTGACGTTGATGCCATACTTGCCCCACTCCACCGCCATCGCCTTGGTCATCTGCACCACGGCAGCCTTGCTCATGCAATACACGCCGATCTGGGGCAGCACCCGCAGGCCTGCGACCGATGCAATGTTGACGATGCGATGCTGCTTGCGGGTGTCGGCCTTTGCTCGCAGGATCATGCGCTTGGCCACCTGCTGCGCCACAAAGAAAGCGCCGCGCAGGTTGGTGTCCATGATGTAGCCGAAATCTTCTTCGGACACATCGATCAGCCGCTGGGTGGTGGAAACGCCCGAGTTGTTGATCAGGATATCGAGCGGACCTGCCTCGGTTTCGGCATGCGCGACCGCAGCCTTGATGCTGGCAAGATCGGTGACGTCGAGCGCCACGACGTGCGCCGCACCGCCATCGGCCTCGATCTCGGCCCGCAGTTCCTTGAGGCGTTCGGTGTGCGGCGAGGCCAGCACGACCTGCGCGCCGGCGCCCGCGAGCGCCTTGGCAAAACGTGCGCCCAGGGCGCTGGACGCGCCGGTGACCAGCGCGATCTTGCCTTCAAAATTTACTTCAATGCCCACGTGGTGGCTCCTGTTGCTGCTTAAGGATGTTCGGTTGGGAAGCCATCATCATTACACAAATTGCCAGAATTAGAGTCCAAGCTCTGATTATCCCCGTAAAATAGCGGTCAAAGTTGCAATCCCCACTAAAAAGACGCACACTCGTGCTTAAATTTTTTAACTCTACAAGAAGATGACCGAGACCACCAACCTCGTTGAACAATTCGGACCGCGCGAAGCCATGGAGTATGACGTGGTGATCGTCGGCGGCGGTCCTGCCGGCCTGTCCGCCGCCATCCGCCTGAAACAACTGGCGCAAGAAAAGGGACAGGAAGTATCCGTCTGCGTGCTGGAAAAAGGCAGCGAAGTCGGCGCCCACATCCTGTCGGGCGCCGTCATGGACCCGCGTGCGATCAGCGAGCTGATCCCGAACTGGAAGGAGCTGGGCGCGCCCCTGAACACCGCGGTCACCGAAGACCGCGTGCTGTTCCTGACCGAGACCAAGGCCTACCAGACCCCGTCGTTCGCGGTGCCCAAGTGCTTCGAGAACCACGGCAACTACATCGTCTCGCTGGCCAACGTAGTGCGCTGGCTGGGCCAGCAGGCCGAAGCGCTGGGCGTCGAGATCTTCCCGGGCTTCCCGGCGGCCGAAGTGCTGTACAACGATGACGGCTCGGTCAAGGGCGTCGCTACCGGCAACATGGGCGTGAACCGCGAGGGCGAGCCGACCGACGCGTTCCAGCTCGGCATGGAACTGCACGCCAAGTACACGCTGTTCGCGGAAGGCGCGCGCGGCCACCTGGGCAAGCAGCTGATGGCCAAGTTTGACCTGAACAAGGGCAAGGATCCGCAAACCTACGGCATCGGCATCAAGGAGCTGTGGGAGATCGACCCGGCCAAGCACAAGCCGGGCCTGGTGATCCACACGGCCGGCTGGCCGCTGGAGAACGATACCTACGGCGGCTCGTTCCTGTACCACCTCGAGAACAACCAGGTCGCAGTCGGCTTCGTGGTGGGCCTGGCCTACCAGAACCCCTATCTGTCGCCGTACGAGGAATTCCAGCGCTACAAGACGCACCCGGCGATCCGCACCTTCTTCGAAGGCGGCAAGCGCATTTCCTACGGCGCGCGCGCGATCACCGCGGGCGGCCTGCAGTCGCTGCCCAAGCTGGTGTTCCCGGGCGGCGCGCTGATCGGCTGCGACGCCGGCTTCCTGAACACCTCGCGCATCAAGGGCAGCCATGCGGCGATCAAGAGCGGCATGCTGGCGGCAGATTCGGCATTCGCAGCGCTGGGCGAGAACCGCCAGCACGACGAGCTGGCAAGCTACCCGGCCGCGTTCGAGCAGTCGTGGCTGCACGAAGAGCTGCACGTGGCGCGCAACTTCAAGCCGTGGATGGCCAAGGGGCTGGTGCTCGGCTCGATCATGACCGGCATCGACCAGATCGTCTTCCGTGGCAAGGCGCCGTGGACGCTGCACCACCAGCACGCCGACCACGAGTGCCTGAAGCCCGCTTCCGGGTTCAAGCCGATCGTGTATCCCAAGCCGGACGGCAAGCTGACCTTCGACCGCCTGTCGTCGGTGTTCATCTCGAACACCAACCATGCCGAGGACCAGCCGGTGCACCTGACGCTCAAGAACAAGGACGTGCCGGTGGAGGTCAACCTGGCCCGCTTCGCGGGACCGGAGCAGCGCTACTGCCCGGCCGGCGTCTACGAGTTCGTGAAGACGGACGAGGGCAAGGACCGGTTGCAGATCAACGCGCAGAACTGCGTGCACTGCAAGACCTGCGACATCAAGGACCCGACGCAGAACATCGTGTGGGTCACGCCGGAAGGCGGCGGCGGGCCGAACTACCCGAACATGTAAGTCCTTCAGCCACCCCAAAAACCGTCGTCCCCGCGCAGGCGGGGACCCATAGGCCGCGTGAACTTACGCTCGGCATGGGTCCCCGCCTGCGCGGGGACGACGTTTTGGGGCCGACGAATCGGATCGCGGCGCGAACGGGAGACGCCGTCTACTAGTGTTGCTGGTGGCCCCGGTTAAGCCTTTGTTCGGCGTAGCGCTGCAGCTGCTCGAACACCAGGCTCAGGACCCAGTAGATGCAGGCCGCCGCAATGTACAGCGGCAGCGGCTGGAAGGTGGTGGCGATGACTTCCTTGGTCGCCAGCATCAGCTCGGTCATGGTGATGACGGAGACCAGCGAGGTATCCTTGATCAGGCTGATGAGGGTGTTGCTCATCGACGGCACCGCTACCCGCAGCGCCTGCGGCAGCACCACGAAGCGCAGCGCCTGGCCATAGGTCAGGCCCAGGCTGTAGCTGGCGCGCCACTGGCCGATACCGATGCTCCGGATCGCGCCGCGCAGGCTTTCGGACAAGTAGGCGCCGGCATTGAGCGACAGCGCCAGGATGCCGGCCGTGACCGGGGTGAATTCAATGCCCACGCTGGGCAGGCCGTAGTAAATGACGAACAGCTGCACCAGGAGCGGCGTGCCGCGCATCGCGCTCACGTACAGCGAGGCCGGCCAGCGCAGCAGCGCCCACGGGGCAATCCGCATCACGGCGGTGGGAAAGCCGAGCACCAGGCCGCCCAGCATGGCGGCCACGGCAAACAGCAGGGTGTAGCCGGCGCCGGTCAGCATCACCGGCGCGGCTTCGCGCAGCAATTCGACAAGATTCATCCGCCCGCCTTACTGCGCCGGGCGGCTGGCATCGGTACCGAACCACTTCATCGAAATCGCCTTCAGGCTGCCGTCGGCGGTGGCCTCGGCGATGGCCTTGTTGAGCGCGGCCTTGAACCTGGGGTTCCCCTTCTGGAACGGGATGCCCATCTTCGACACCACGCCCACGCGCGTGCCGGCGCGGATCGGCAGGCGCGAGTTCTTCAGCAGGAACGGCACCATCAGACTGTCGTTCAGGGCAGCGTCGATGCGGCCGAAGGCCAGGTCCTGCAGCGTCTCCGGCGTGGCCGGGTAGCTCTTCACGTCCACGCCCGGCACGGTCTTGATCTGCTGCTCGAACACGGTGCCCTGCCCCACGCCGACCTTCTTGCCCTTCAGCTCCGCCAGGCTCGCATAGTTGGTGCGGTCGTTGCTGCGCTGGACCAGCTGCGGGCTGGAGTACGTGTACGGCTCGGAGAAGTCGAAGGTTTCCTCGCGCTTGGGCGTGATGCCCACCTGGCTAATGATCACGTCGTACTTGCCGGTGGACAGGCCCGCCAGGATCGCCGACCACTCGGTGCTGATGAACTCCGGCTTGAGCCCCATCTTTGCGGCCAGCACACGGGCCACCTCGACGTCATAGCCGCTCAGCTGGCCGGTCTTCTGGTCCTTGAAGTTGAACGGCGGATAGGTGCCCTCCAGCGCGATGCGCAAGCTGCCGCGTGCCTTGACGGTATCGAGCAGGTCGGCGGCACTGGCCGGCAGGGCCAGCCCGGCCGCCAGCAGCAGCGCGCCCGCCTTGAGGGCACGGCGGCGGAGGGTGTTCAGGGAATCCTTGCGCATCACGGTCACCAAGTTTCTCCGGAAAAAGCTTGAGTACGCTTTTATAACCGAAAACCGCTTTTCGTGAGAAGCAAAAGTTCCGTCAATACAAGACGTTGCGGGCGCGCGTGCCGAACTTGTGGCCGCTGACGAGGGTCGTGCTGTCGACCAGGCTCGACAGGCCCATGATGAGCTGGACCAGCTTGTCGCTGGGCAGCACCCAGATCCGGCCCTTCGGCGCCTCGGCGCCAGTGGCGGCGATGATCAGGGGCGCAATCCATTCCGCGTCCGGCTCCACGTCCAGGATCACGGCGTCTGCACCCGTCTGCATGACGACCTCGCCGCCGGGCGCGAGCGTGAAGCGCACGCCATAGCCGGTCTCCTTGGGGCTGATCAGCTCCTGCATGGCCATGTTGTGCTCCTCGATCCACAGCTCGACGTCCTGCGGCGTCTCGAGGGGCGTCCACGGAACGGGGCGAAAGCGCGGCTTGTCGATGGGTGCATTCATGGTGGTGCGGATAGGAAATCTGGAGCGGTATCGTAAGGCATTTCGGCGCCCCGGGCCATCACGAACTTGGCGCTTGCCACGAGGTCATAGCATGCAGGGAGGGAAGCGTCATGAAAGCGCAACAGCCATACGAGCCGCGGCACGGCGGCTACGTTTCGGAGTTCGAAGAATTCCTGGGCCGCTATGTGCACCAGCACCCCGCCGTCGAGAAGGACCAGCAGCACGGCTGGTACCTGCTGTGGGACAAGCAAGTGGACCTGGACGAGCTGGCCAAGGAGCAGCGCGACCATGTTCCGCTGCCACCGTATTACTACGAGTGAGCCCATGTAGGGTGGGCAGGTTTCCTGCCCACGCGTTCAACCATCGCATGCGGTTGCGCTGCGCTGGCGCTGGCTGGACGCGTGGGCAGCACAGCTGCCCACCCTACAAGTTCACGACCCGGGCACTGACGCGTGCGCCCTCGACCACCAGCTCCCCCAGCGCAATCGGCAAGCTGAAGCGCCGCCGGCCCGCACTGCCGGGATTCACGTACAGCACGCCGTCGCGCTCGGCCTGGGCCGGTTTGTGCGAGTGCCCCGCCACCACTACCCGCGCGCCTTCGGCCGCCGGATCGATGGCCAGCTCCTTCAGGTCGTGGATCACGTACACGGCAACGTCCTCGAAGCGCACCAGCGCGGTCGCGGGCAGCGCGCGCGCCCACGGGGCCGTGTCATTATTGCCGCGCACCGTCGTCAGGGGCGCGATGGCCGCCAGCCGGGCCAGGATGTCCGGCGCGCCGATGTCGCCGCCGTGGATGATGTGGTCGGCTCCGGCCAGAAAGCCGAGCGCTTCCGGCCGCAGCAGGCCGTGGGTGTCGGAAATCAGGCCGATGCGCAAACGGCGCCCCTACAAGCGCCGGGTCGAGGCCATCTTGGCGGCCAGGTAGATCGAATACAGGGCCGCCAGGCCCACCAGCGTGTACACCAGCCGGCTGCCGGCGCTGTCGGCGCCAAACACGCTGGCGACCACGTCGATGCCGGATATCCCGATCATGCCCCAGTTCAGCCCGCCGATGATCAGCAGGGCCATTGCAATGTAGTCGAGCGCGGACATCACCGAGCCGCGCCCCTCGCGCAGCGCCACGCGCCGTTCGGGCATCTGCCGCCGGTCGATGGTGGGTGCATTCATCGTTGCCATCACTGTCTCCTTCGCGAAAACGGCCGGCCGGCGCAAGGCCGGACCAAGCATGTGACAACGAATTATCGCCCAAGTTTTGGGCGCGTTCAGCCCTGCCAGGTGCGGTTCAGGCCAGTATCGGTGTGGATCCAGCCGCCCTTGGGACCGGAGCGGTAGTAAAAGCCAACCCCGCCCTTGCGGAAGCTCCTGACCAGCCCGCCCAGCACTTCCTCGTTCAGGCTGGCGATGCGGATGTCCGCCGCCTTGCCCGACATGTGCAACGACTGGCGCGCGGCCGGCACGCCCGACTCGATCAGGCGCTTGTTGGAGGCCGGGGTGCGGTAGCCGGACAGGATCTCGAGCGGCTGCTCCATGCCGTAGCGGGCGATGAAGGCTTGCGTGCCCCACAGCGTTTCAAGCAGCTTGGGGTCGATCGGGATGGTGGCCTTGCCGTTCACGTCGCGCAGCAGGTGGCACAGCTCCTGGTAGGCCGAGTCGATGATGTCGCCGTCCTTCCAGTACAGCACGCGCGCCTTTTCGCCGCTTTGCGGGCGGACCACCGTCAGCGTGCGCGGCTTGACCCAGAAGTCCAGGTCGAGCAGCTGGGCGTCGAACAGGTCGGGCGGGGGCGCCATGCTGGTGGTGCCGGCCGGCTCCACCGGTTGCGGCTGGGCGCGGGCAACGACTTTGGGCGATGCCTTGTGGGCTGCGCTGGCGTTGGCGCAACCGATCAGAGGGACGGACAGGGCACCGAGCGCGGTCAGGCTGATGCCGTGCTGGAGGAATTCTCTGCGTGAAGCCATGGCGTACTCAACATTGCGAGGTTCGTACTATAACGCAATGGCTCAGCGGAAAAAAGGGAATGGCGGGATATCGGCGCGTTATTCGCCGCTGCAGTTGCAAAAACGCTTGCGGGCGGCGGGGTCGCAGGCGCCGTCGGTCTTCAGGCTTTTCCACATCAGGTCGCACTCCAGGCCGAAGCAGGCCTTTTCCTTGCCGGCGTTGGCATAGCCGTGACGCTCGAAGAAGGCGCTGGACGAGGCCGGGCTGTGCAGGTGCAGCTTGCTGATGCTCCAGCAGCGCGCCTGCTGCTCCAGCGCACCCAGCAGCGCGCGGCCGACCCCGGCGCGCAGCGTGTCGGGCAGCACATAGCACAGGGCGACCTTGCCGGCCTGGGTCAGCAGGCCCAGACCCAGCAGCTGGCCGTCGCGCTCGGCCACGACTGCGTGGTTGCTGGGGGTGGAAAACCAGGTGGCAACGGTTTGCGGCGTTTTATTGCCGAGCCAGTTGTCGAGGATATCGGATTGGCCCAGGTGGTCCGGCGCGCAACCTTCGGCGATGGAGCGGCGCAGCAGCGCGCAGGCGGCTGGTGCGTCACTTAACAATGCTTGTCGAATTTCGATACCCATCTCTTCCAGCAAGAAAAAACAAAACCATGGACTTTCGGCGTCACCGATTGCGCGAACTATACACTGTAGTGCGAATGGCTGCTGTGAGCGCATGCATATCCGGCCCGACTTCTAAGCATATGACAAAACTGTCGTTCCGTTCGGACCGGATTTTTCGGAACATGAATTGTTTCCAAAGTTTTGATAGCGAGAACAATATGACGACCACTCCCCTCTCCTCCCTGCGCCGCGTGCTCCTTGGCCTGGCACTGGCCGCCGCGCTGCCCGTGTCGGCCAACGCGAAAGACGTCGAATTGCTGAATGTCTCGTACGACGTCGCGCGTGAACTGTACAAGGACATCAACCCGGCCTTCGTTGCCGAATACAAGAAAAAGGCCGGCGAAAACATCACCATCAAGCAGTCGCACGCCGCATCGAGCAAGCAGGCGCGGGCGGTGGCCGACGGCCTGGAGGCCTCGGTCGTAACGATGAACCAAGCCAACGACATCGACTTCCTGGCCGAGAAGGGCCTGGTGTCCAAGGACTGGGCCAAGAAGTTCCCTAACGACGCCGCGCCCTACTACTCGACCATGGTGTTCCTGGTGCGCAAGGGCAATCCGAAAGGCATCCATGACTGGGCCGACCTGGCCAAGCCGGGCGTGCAGGTGGTGATCCCGAACCCGAAGACTGCCGGCAACGGCCGCTACACGTATCTCGCCGCCTGGGGCTCGGTATTGAAGAAAGGCGGCAACGAGGCGCAGGCGCGTGACCTGGTCAAGCGCATCTTCAAGAACGTGCCGATCCTGGATGCGGGCGGGCGCGCCGCGACCACCACCTTCACCCAGCGCCAGATCGGCGACGCGCTGGTGACCTTCGAGAACGAAGTGAACCTGGTGCGCAAGGAATTCGGCGACAACTTCGAAGTCGTGTACCCGGCGGTGTCGGTGCTGGCCGAGTCGCCGGTGGCGGTGGTGGACAAGGTGGTGGACCGCAAGGGCATCCGCAAGGAAGCGACGGATTACCTGAACTTCCTGTATTCGGAAACCGGCCAGACCATCGGCGCCCAGCACTTCCTGCGCGTGCGTAACCAGGCGGTGATGAAGAAATTCGCCGGCAACTACAAGCCGATCACCCTGTTCACCGTGCAGGACGTGTTTGGCGGCTGGCAGAAGGCCCAGAAGGTACACTTCGACGACGGCGGCGAATTCGATAAGATTTACCAGTCGAAATAAGCAAACCGCCGGTGCGCGCCGGCAAAAACCAGGGCCCCGCCAGCGTGCGGGGCTTTTTTTGTTACATTTTTTAGCGAAGAGCTTGCTTTTTTCCCGTGCGCCATAGACATAGCGCATGCTTGGTGCTATCTTCCAACTTAAAGTAGTTTCTCAACAGACAGATGTATTTCACTGCCGACTATGGCAGTTTTATCCGTCACCCCCTTCTACCCGACTATGATGAAAAAACTGTTCGCCGCAGTACTGATGTCGTTTTCGGCCGCCGCCGCCGTGGCGGTGCCGTTCGGATCGCAATCGGTGCTTGTGGTGGAAGACGATACCGGCAAGGTCCTGCTCGAAAAGAACGCAGACCGCCTGATGCCGATCGCTTCCCTGACCAAGCTGATGACCGCGATGGTCGTGCTTGACGCCAAGCAGGACATGGACGAGCCGATCGAGATTGAACAATCGGACGTGGACGTGATCAAGCACAGCAGCTCGCGCGTGCCGGTGGGCGCGACCATCCCGCGCCGCGACGTGCTGCAGCTGGCGCTGATGTCGTCCGATAACCGCGCCGCCGCCTCGCTGGCCCGCACCTATCCGGGCGGCCCGGCGGCATTCAAGGCCGCGGTCAAGCGCAAGATCGCCGCGCTGGGCATGACCCAGACCGCGATCGAAGAGCCGACCGGCCTGAACCCGGCCAACCGCTCGACCGCGGAAGACCTGGTGAAGATGGCGCACGCCGCCTCGCGCTACCCGGAGATCACGCGCATCACCACCGATCCGAAGGACATCATCAACATCAAGGGCCGCGAGGTGGAATACCACAACACCAACCGCCTGGTGGGCGCCAAGGGCTGGGACATCGGACTGTCCAAGACCGGCTACACGCAGGAAGCGGGCCGCTGCCTGATCATGAAGGTCAAAGCCGCCGGCAAGAACGCGACCATGGTGCTGCTGAACGCGGGCGCATCGTCGGTGCGCGTGCTCGATGCGCTCAACATTCGCCGCTACGTATTGGGTGACAACAGCTCGACCGCCTTTGCAGCGAACGCGCCGCGTGCAAAGGCCAGCGCCGGCGGTACGCGCCGCGTGAAGCATGTGAAGGCGCGCCGCCGCCATCGCTGATCGGCGCAACGTCTGCACAAAAGGCCAGCAAACCGCTGGCCTTTTTTCATTTTGACCCCGCGCTTGCGGTAGGGTGGGCAGATTTTCTGCCCGGCCTACCCCAACAGCTCGCGCAGCCCGCTGGCCCGGTGCGTGCGCCGCGCAATCGCCTGCGCCAGCCCCGCCCCCGCCGGCGTGATCAGGGTGAACTCGCCGCTCGCGCGCGTGATCCCGGTGTACACCAGCTCGCGCGCGACGATGCCGCCGCGGTCCTGCGGCAGCACCAGCACCGTGTGACGGAACTCGGAGCCCTGCGATTTGTGCACCGTCATCGCATACGCCGTCTCCACGTCGCGCAGCCGGGTCGCAAGCACGCTGCGCACCTCGTCGCCCTCCAGGAAGTACACGCGCATCGAACCCGCTCGCTCCGGGTCCGCGAGCGTGATGCCGATGTCGCCGTTGAAGACGCGGGTGCCGTAGTCGTTGCGGGTGACCATGACCGGCCGGCCGGCATACCACTCGCCGCCGCGACGCACCAGTCCGGCCGCCTCCAGCCGCTCCTCGATGGCCATGTTCAGGCCCGTCACGCCCCACTCCCCTTCGCGCACCGCGCACAGGATGCGAAACGCCTCGAACGCCTGCAGCACCTTGCGCACCCAGGCTTCATGCTCGCCATCCGGTCCCTTGGCCAGCAGCTCCAGGTAGCCCCGGTAGCCGCCGACGGCCAGCGCCACCGCTTGCTGCGGCTGGGCGTTCTCGATCCAGCGTACCGGGCCGGACGCTGCACGCAGCACCGTCTCGGCGCGCTCGGTCTCGCCCGCATTCACCGCAAGCGCCAGCTGGCCGATCGGCCCGCCGAAGCGGCGGCTGTGGCGCAGCATCACGGTCTGCTGCGCGAGCGCGGCGCCCTGGCCCGTGTATTGCGCGGGAATCGCTTCGCCGCTGGCCGCTTCCACGTAGGCCTGCGTCGCCCGCGTGTAGTTGCCAGCCTGCGCGTCGTGGCACAGGTCGCCCAGCACCGCGCCCGCCTCCACCGACGCCAGCTGGTCCTTGTCGCCCAACAGGATCAGGGTCGCGCCCGCGGGCAGCGCGTCGAGCAGCGCGGCCATCATCTCGAGGTGGACCATGGACGCCTCGTCCACGATCAGCACGTCCACGTCCAGGGGGTTGCCGGCATGGTGGGCAAAGGCGCGGCTGTCGGGACGCGCGCCGAGCAGGCTGTGGAGCGTGCGCGCGGCCCCCATGCGTTCGGCCAGTTCGCGCAGCGGCAGCTTGCCCTCGACGCGCGCGGCCAGGTCGCCCAGCGCCTTGTCGATCGATTGCTTCAGGCGCGCCGCCGCCTTGCCGGTCGGCGCGGCCAGGGCAATGCGGCGGCTGCCGGCGTTCTCGCCCGCCATCGCCAGCAGCAGGGCCAGCAGGCGGGCCACGGTGTAGGTCTTGCCGGTGCCCGGACCGCCGGTGATCACGGCCACCGAACCGCGCAAGGCGATCGCGCAGGCCAGCTTCTGCCAGTCCGGCTTTTCGTCCGAACGCGACGAGAACAGCACGTCGAGCCAGTGCCGCACCTCATCCTCGTCAACCGCGCGCGTTGCCAGCGCACGCGCGCGGATCGCCTTGGCCACCACCATCTCGTCTTTCCAGTAGCGGCGCAGGTACAGGCGTTCACCGTCGAGCACCAGCGGCTGGCCGTAATCGAACTGGCCCGCCTGGCCGACCAGTTCGCAGGCCGCCAGCTCGGCGTGCCATGCCTTCGGGTTCTTCGGCAGCGGTCCGGCAGCCTGTGCCAGCGCCTGCCATTGCCCGTCGGGCCAGCCGAGCAGCTCGCCCGGCCCGGCCGCCAGGTCCGCAAGCGGCAGGCAGCTGTGGCCCTGCCCTTCCATCTCGGACAGCACCAGCGCGGCCAGCAGCACCGCGGGCGAGGCCTCGCCAAGCGAGGCGATGAAGCGGGCAAAGGCGCCGGACAGGCGGCGCAGCTCGCCGGCCTCGGAAAGCCGCGTGGTTTCGAGCCAGAGGTTGTCGGCGCTCGTCATGCGGCCTCCTTGCCGAGCAGCCGGTCGATGCCATCCAGGAGTTCGAGGTCCGGCTCCAGCACGCAGCAGCCGCGCGTGGACGGGTTGGCGATCCCGCGCAGGAACAGGAACACGGCGCCGCCGAGCTGGTGCGCCGGGTCGTAGGCCGCGCCAAGCCGGGCCCGGAGCAGGCGGTGCAGGGCCAGCATGTAGATCGCGCCCTGGATGTCGTAGCGGTGGTCGGCCATTGCCCCCATCATCGCGCGCCGCGTGTACGCCGCGTCGCCCGGGCCGAGCGCGTTGGATTTGTAGTCGAGCACCCAGTAGCGTCCCTCGTATTCGAACACCAGGTCGGCAAAGCCCCTGAGCATGCCATGCAGTTCGCGCTCCGGCAGGCGCGGCCTGTCGATGCCGGCCAGCAGGCGCTCGCGGCACAGCCGGTCCAGCTGGTCCACCGCCAGCCGGTCGCTGGGGAACCAGAATTCCATTTCAGGCATCAGGGTCCCGATCGCGGCCAGCGGCGCGCCCAGCGGCGGCAGCACGGTGGCGGCCACTTCGCGCAGCCACACGATGGCGTCGTCCTTGCGGTTGGCCCAGCCGGCGCGCTCGCAGCGCTGCCCCAGCCTGGCGTCGAAATGCGGGTCGTGGATGCAGCCGAAGCCCTCCTGGGCCATCCACTCGAGCTGCTCGTGCAGGAAGTTGCCCGGCACCGAGCCGCGCGGGAAGCGGTGCCACGGCACGTCATCGATCGCCAGCGGCGCCGGCACTTCGCCCGCCAGCTCCTCGAGCAGGGTCTCGTCCTGGGCGCGGGTGGGCGCGGCGCCGGCCTGGCGCGCCAGCGAGGTGAACGAACCGACCGTCCAGTCGCGCTCGAAACGGGCGCGGTACACGGGGGCGTCGATCAGCTCCGGCTTTTCTTCCACCCGGTTCAGCAAGGTAGCGCCCTGCGCCGGTTCCAGCGTGTGCAGTTCGATCGAGGACAGGCCGGCGCGCAGGTGCTCGAAGCGTGCGCGCAGTTCGCCCGGCGCGATCGGGTCGCCGCCGGTGAGCAGGTAGCCCAGCGCGGATTCGTGCAGCCGGTTCTGGCCCTTCTTGCGACTGGCCAGCGCGGCCACGCCCAGCCACAGGAAATGGCTGGCGCGGGTGAGCGCCACGTACAGCAGGCGCAGGTCTTCCTCCAGGCGCGCACGGTCGGCCGCCAGCACCGCCTCCTCGGCCAGCGCCAGGTCGATTGTGCGCGTGCCGTCCTCGTGCACGAACTCGACGAAGCTGCGGCGGCTGCCCTCCACCTTGCGCGCGGTGACGGCAAACGGCAGGTACACCAGCGGGTATTCCAGGCCCTTGGACTTGTGGACGGTGACGACCTTGACCAGCTCGGCGTCGCTTTCCAGCCGCAGCACGCGCTCGTCGCCACCCTCGCCTGCGCCTTCCACCTGTTCGGCGAACCAGCGCACGAGCGCCTGCTCGCCATCCAATTCGCGGCTTGCTTGCTGCAGCAGTTCGGCCAGGTGCAGCAGGTTGGTCAGGCGGCGCTCGCCACCCGGCTCGGCCAGCAGGCGCGCCGGCAGCTCCAGCTCGTGGATGAAGCGGCGCAGCATGGCCAGCACGCCCTGGCGCTGCCACGCCACGTGCAGCGCCTTGAGCTGCTCGACGCGCTCCTCCCAGGCCACTTCGTCCGCGGCCAGCCGCGCCAGTTCGGCCAGCGGCAGGCGCGCGGTCGCCGTTGCGAACGCTGCGCGGGCCAGCGCGCCGTCCAGCGGGTTGGCGACCGCGCGCAGCCAGCGCAGCACGTCCGCCGCTTCCTCGCTTTCGACCACCGAGTCCTTGTCCGACAAATAAACGCTCGCCACCATGCGCTGCTGGAGCGCGCGACGGATCGCGTTGGCTTCGTTGCGGTCGCGCACCAGCACGGCGACGTCGGCCGGTTTCAGGCGCACGAATTCGCCATCTTCGCGCAGGAAGCCAACCCAGGGGTCGTTGAGCAACCGCACAATGTGCTCGGCGCAGTGGTGGGCGAAGAACTCGCGGTAGTCGTCGGCCTTCAGGTCTTCCTGCTCGCAGCAGGCCACGGCCAGCGCCTGGTAAGGCCCATCGACGCCGACCAGCCGTTCCTTGCGGCCGTTGGCGTCCACCTTATCGAACGGCAGCGGGTTTTCGTCTTCCTTCTTGAAGCGGAACGCGCCGGCGGCGTAGCCGTTCTCGGCGTGCAGGAACAGCTGGTTGACCGCCTCGACGATGCCTTCGGTCGAGCGGAAGTTGGTGCCGAGCTTGTAGTGGCGGCCCGCAGTGGCGCGGCGCGCCGCCAGGTAGCTGTGGATGTCGGCGCCGCGAAAGCCGTAGATCGATTGCTTCGGGTCGCCGATCAGGAACAGGCCCTGCGACGGGTCGTTGTCCGCGACCCGGTACAGCAGGTTGAAGATGCGGTACTGGTCGGGCGAGGTATCCTGGAATTCGTCCACCAGCGCAACCGGGAACTGGGCCACGATCCGGCGGCGCAGTGCCTCGCCGTTCGGGCCTTCGAGCGCGTCGCGCAGGCGGTGCAACATGTCGGCAAAGCCGAACTGGCGGTTGCGCTCTTTGAGCTCGGCCATGCGGCGCGCGATGTGCCGGGCCGCGTGGCGCAGCAGCGCGTGCGACAGCGGCGCGATCGCCTGCAGCGCGCCGCGCAGCTCGGGCATGCGCTCGAAGCACTCCGGGATGTCGGCGAAATAATCCTTGGCGAAGGCGTCGTGGATGCCGTCCGGCGTGAGCCGCGACCACGCAGTATCGTTCAGGTCGGGCTTGACCGCCACCGGGTCGTTCGCCCACACGCGCAAGGCTTCGAACCACTTGGCGAGCGAATCGGCCCGCATCTTGTTCCCGTTGAAGCACTTCGGGTTCGCCGCGCGCAGCGAGGCGATCCACTGTTCCATCTCGTTGGCTCGGTCGAACCAGCCTTCTTTCAGGCGCGCCAGCTGCGCCTGCTGCTCGCGCTGCAAGCGCGGCACCAGGACCGGCAAAGGTTCGCCGGCCTGCGCTCCCATCGCCTCGCAGCGCGGCACCAGTTCGCGCACGGACTGCTTGAGCACCTGCACGTCGCCCCAGCACTCGAGCACCGCGCCCAACGCGTGGCTGTCGAGCGGGTACACGTGCTGGCGCCAGTAGTCGTGGGCCGCGTCCTCGAACAGCGCGCGCTCGTCGCTCACCAGCTCCTCGTCGAACAGGCTGCCGCTGTCGAATGCGTGCTCGCGCAGCATGCGCTGGCACCAGGCGTCGATGGTGAACACGGCCGCCTCGTCCATCGTTTCGGCAGCCAGCACCAGCCGGTGCGCGGCCACGTTGCGCTCGGCCTGCGTGGGGTAAGCCTCGGCCAGCGCACGCAGGTAGGTATCGTTCGCCTCGCCCTCGCCGCGGAAATACGCGGCCGCGTCCACCAGGCGCTGGCGAATACGGTTGGACAGCTCGCGCGTGGCCGCGCGGGTGAAGGTCATCACCAGAATTTCGGCTGGCAGCAGCGGGCGCGGGAAGCCGTCTGCGCCGCCGTGGCCGAGCACGAGGCGCAGGTACAGCGCGGCGATGGTCCAGGTCTTGCCGGTGCCGGCGCTCGCCTCGATCAGGCGCGAGCCGTGCAGCGGAAAACGCAGCGGGTCGAGCAGCTCGCTCATTGCTCGCCTCCGTCATGCGCCATGATGTTGATGTCCTCCTGGAGCCACTGCACCAGCGGCCCGTACAGCTGCTCAACCACAGCGTCCCATTCGCCTGCGGCGGTGAGCGCTGCGAAGTCTGGCCACAGGCGCGCCAGGCACTGGTCCTGCTCGACCTCACCCTGGCGTTCGAAGCCGCCTTCGTAGGCCGCACGCGGGTCGCCGCCGAGCAGTTGCGCGAGCGCCGCCTTGCACGCCACCGCGAGCGGCGCGTCCAGGTTGCGGCGCCACAGGGCCACGAGCGCGGCCAGGCCGGCCTGCCCGGCTTCGCGGGCGAGCGGACGCATGGTCACCTGCGCATCGCGCGCAACCAGATAGCCGGTGACCGGCTGGCCTACCGCGCTGGCCGCGAGCTGGCGCAGCCAGCAGCCGACCAGCTTGTCGCCGCGCGGCGCACCGTCCTTGTCCAGCACCTTTGACGAGATCTGCATCAGCCAGACGGTGTCGCCGGCCGCGCCGGAGCGCAGGCGGTCGAGCCAGTCGTCCAGCCGCACGCCACCCAGCTCCAGGCTGACCGCACGCTTGGGCGCCGCTGCGGGATAGCGCGCCGCCAGGGCGAGCCAGGCGGTGCGCACCGGAACCAGCGCCTCGACCAGTTCGGCCTGCCACTGGCGCCCGACCAGGCCGATCGGCAGCAGGCCCTGGCGCGCCAGGCTGTCCGCGCGCAGCACCAGCGTGGCGCGCACATCGTCCTCCGGCTCGGGGTGGCCGGCGTCGTCGAGCAGCCGGTCCTCGAGCGCGTAACGCTGCAGCGCGTCCAGCGCGAACGGTTCCTCATCCTCGCCGACCACGTCCTCGGCCGCGAACGACACGCCGAGCCGGCGCCGGAAGAAGTAGCGTGCCGGCTGGCGCACGAACTGGGCAAGTTCGGCCAGCTTGAGGCTGTAGTCCGGCTCCAGCTCGTACGGCGGGATCGCGTCGTCGGCACCGCCGTCCTGCGCGGCGTGGGCGGCGCGCCATTCGCCAGCATACGTGGGCAGGCCGCCGCGCTCGAAGTACACGCGGCTGAACGGCTGCAGCGCGTGCACGGTGGTCAAGCTGGCGATGTCGAGATCCCAGCCGGCGCAAAGGTAGTCGCGCAGCTGCGATACGAGCACGGACGCCGGCTGCTCGGTGTTGTCGCGCACGTTGCGGCCGACCCAGCTCACGTACAGCCTGTCGCGCGCGGCGAGCAGCGCTTCGAGCATCAGGTAGCGGTCGTCGTCGCGCCGCGAACGGTCGCCCGGGCGGCTGGTGCCGGGCACGGCCAGCAGGTCGAAATCGGCCTGCTGCGCGCGGCGCGGGAAGTCGCCGTCGTTCATGCCAAGCAGGCACACCACCCGGAACGGCACCGCGCGCATCGGCATCAGGGTGCAGAAGGTGACGCCGCCGGACACGAACTGGTGGTTAAGCGTCGGTTCGTCGATCTGGCCGAGCCAGGCCTCGCGCAGCACGGCCAGCGGCACCGCTTCGTCGAAGCCGGCGCTGTCGCACAGTTCGAGCCAGCACTGAAGCGCCTTGTCCAGGTCGAGCAGCATCAGGCGGTCGGCCTCGTCGTGGGCCTTGAAAAACGCGGCCAGCAGCGCGCGCGCGCGCATGCCCCATTCGGCGGGACGGTGCGGCCGCGCCAGCGTTTCGCGCCAGGCCAGCAGCGACTCGATGAGCTGCGCGAGCGAACCGGCCAGTTCGGCATCGAGGCCACCGACTTCCGGGTACGGTTCGATGTCGTGGAAGCTCGTCCCCGCCCCGCTGGCGTAACCGAGCAGCATGCGGCGCACGCCGAACATCCACGCGTTCTGTTCGCCCGCCGCGCCCAGGCCCAGGCCGGCGCGGTGCGCGCCATCCAGCCCCCAGCGCACGCCCGCGCCCTCGATCCAGCGGGCAAGCAGGGGCAGGTCGTCTTCATCGAGGCCGAACCGGGCGGACAGCGACGGCACGTCGAGCAGGTCGCGCACCTCGCTCTGGCGGCAGCGCTGCTGCGGCAGGCGCAGCAGCCATTCCAGCGCCACCAGCAGCGGGTTGACGCTGCGGTCCTTGACGTCGCCGATCTCGAACGGGATGTAGCGAGGATCGCTGCGCTTGTGCTGGTCGAACACGGCGTGGATCGCAGCGCTGAAGGTGTCGATGTCCGGCACCATCACCACCACGTCGCGCGGGCGCAGCGTGGGGTCCTGCGCGAACAGCGACAGGAGCTGGTCGTGCAGCACCTCGACCTCGCGCTGCACGCTGTGCGCAATGTGAAATTCGATCGAGCGGTCGGCCGGATCGGGCGGCACGTGCGGGTGTTCCGGCAGCGGCAGCAGGTCGCGCACCGCGGCCTGCACCTGCGACAGCAACGTGCCGCGCGCGCCCTCCGAGAACAGGTCCACGCGCAGGTTGCCGAAGCGCTCGCTCCCCGAGCCGTCGAACTCGTCGAGCATGCGCACGAAGTCGCGGCCCTGCCTGCCCCAGCTGGCCAGCAGCGGGTGGCTGTGGGCGTGCAGCTCCTCGAGCGGCACGCTGGCCAGGTCGATGCCTTCACGCGCGCGCTGGCGCCGGTGCGCCGCCTTGAGCAGCTCGCGGCCTTCGATGATGTCGCCCCAGTAGAACTGGCAGGGATTGGGCACGGCCAGCAGCACCTGGGTGTAGCGCGACAGCGCGGCGATCGCCTGCAAGGTCTGGTACGGCAGGGCCGACATCCCGAACAGCACCACGCGCCGCGGCAGGTGGCCGGCCGGGGCGAGTCCGGCGCTGCTGGCCGCGACAAAGCGCTCGTGGATGGTGGCGCGGCCGGTGTCGCGCAGCGCCGCGTCCAGGCTCGCGTGCACCGCGCGCCAGAGCTGCGCCTGCCAGCGCTGGTCCTGCGGCAGCGGCAGCGGCTCGCCCCCGGGACGGCGCAACAGGTCGCGGCCCTGCTCCCAGTCGGCCAGCCAGTCGGCGCGGTACACCTGGTACTGGTCGAACAGGTCGGCCAGGCGCTCGGCCAGCTGCAGGCGCCGCTCGGGGTCGCCGTCGCCGAGGAAGTGCTTCAGGGGCTCGAACACCGGGTCGGCCAGCAGCGCCGGCAACAGCCGCATCAGGCGCCAGGTGAGCGGCCCCTTGTCGAACGGGGAGATCGACGGCACGCGTTCGCGCCCGAGCAGGCCGCGGTAGGCCTGCCACAGGAAGCGCGCCGGCAGCGCCACCTGCGTGGCCGCGTACACGCCCAGCTCCTCGGCCAGCGCGATCTTCAGCCACTCGGCCACGCCGTTGGACTGCACCAGGATGGTCTCCTGCTCGAGCGGGCCGAGCGGATGGCTGCGCAGCCAGTCGAACACGGCTTCGCGCAGCAGTTCCATCTGGTTGCCGTGCAAAATCAGCAAGCCGGGAGTGAGCGGTTGGGACATTCGTATATGGTTGGGCAGCCTGGTCGCACAGGATACTATCTTCGCGGCCGCTATGGTAGGGTTCAGGCCCGGCCGTATAATCTCGTCAATATCGCCGCGGGGCCACCGGGCCGGGTCGATGCCAGCCGCGTTTCGCGCCACCCGCGGCCGGTTTCGTCGCACGCCGCTTGCACGTGGCGCTGGCGCGGCCTGACACTGCAGACATGAACAGATTCCCCTTCAAACGGCTCGCCCTCGATGGCGCCTACAGCCTGGTCCTGACGCTGATGTGCGCGATGGTGATCTGGGCGCTCAACCCGCACCCCGGCTTCCTGACCAACCTGGTGTATTCGCTGAGCATCGGGGGCATCGCCTTTCTCGTCTCTGATATCACCCGCCTGCTGCTGTGGGGCGAACACCGGATACCGAACTGGTGGCTGTTCGCGCTGCTCATTGGCGCCAGCGTCGTGGTGGCGCAAGTGGCTGGAACCGCGCTGGCCGCCTCGATCATGGGCCATCCGGTCGATGTGCGCCACAGCCTCACCCGCTCCGGCGGCCTGATGTTCACGACCCTGGCCATGCTCGGCGCAACCGTCTTTTTCATCGGCCGCGAAGGCCTGCTGCGGGCACGCGCGGCGGCCGCCAGCGAGCGCGCCCGCGCCGAGGCGGTCGAACGGCAGGCGGTGCAGGCCCAGTTGCAGCTGCTGCAGGCCCAGCTCGAGCCGCACATGCTGTTCAATACGCTCGCCAACGTGCAGGGCCTGATCGCGATCGACTCGGCACGCGCCCAGCACATGCTGGACCAGCTGATCCAGTTCCTGCGCGCCACCCTCACCGCCTCGCGCGCCGAATCGACCACCCTGGCGCGCGAATTTGCGCTGGCCGAAGCCTACCTCGGCCTGATGGCGGTGCGCATGGGCGCGCGCCTGGCCTATTCGCTCGACCTGCCCGCGGAACTGGCCCAGGCCAGCCTGCCGCCGATGCTGCTCCAGCCGCTCGTCGAAAACGCGATCGCGCATGGCCTGGAGCCGCAGCCTGACGGCGGCGCCATCGCCGTGCGCGCGCGCCGGGAAGGCTCGCTGCTGATCCTGTCGGTCGAAGACACCGGCCGCGGCATTGACGCGCCGCCCGTCAAGCCGGGAACGCGGCTCGGCCTTGCCAATACCCGCGACCGGCTGCGCGCCGTGTACGGCGAGCGCGCATCACTGTCGCTGCAAGCGGCAATGCCCGCCGGCGCCCTTGCCACCATCACCCTGCCCGCCTGACACATGAACATCCGCGCCCTGATCGCCGAAGACGAACCCATTCTTGCCGCCACCCTCGAGCACAGCCTTGCCCGGCTGTGGCCGGAGCTGTCGATCGTCGCCACCTGCCCCAACGGCCTGAATGCGATCGAGCGCGCGCTCGCGCTGCGGCCCGAGGTGCTTTTCCTGGACATCAAAATGCCCGGCAAGACCGGCCTGGAGGTGGCGGAGGAACTGGCCGAGGCATGGCCGGCCGGCGTGCCGTTCCCGCTGGTCGTGTTCGTGACCGCGTATGACGAATTCGCGCTGGCCGCCATCGAGCGCGACGCCGCCGACTACGTGCTCAAGCCAGTCAACGACGCGCGCCTGGGCAGGACCGTGGAGCGCCTGCGCCAGCGCCTGTCGGCACGCAGCGGGCCGTCCGCGGACGCGATGCAGCAGCTGCTGGCGCAGATGCGCGCCTTGACGCCGGCGCCGCCGCAGGTCGAGCGGCTGACCATGGTGCGCGCCGCGGTGGGCAACCAGGTGCGCATGATCCCCGTGGCCGAGGTGGTCTATTTCGAGGCGGTGGACAAATACGTCAACGTCGTCACCGCCGACGGCGAGGCGCTGATCCGCCTGACGCTGAAGGAACTGCTCGCGCAGCTGGATCCGGCCGTGTTCTGGCAGGTCCACCGCGGCGTCATCGTCAATTGCGCCTGCGTGAAGAGCGCCGTGCGCGACGAGTCGGGCAAGCTGTTGCTCAACCTGAGGCAGCGCGCCGAAAAGCTGCGCGTGAGCCCGCTGTACGCGCACCTGTTCCGCCAGATGTAGCGCGAGCGCCTCAGCGCGTGTCGGTGGCGCGCGCCCCCAGTTCGGCGCCGATCTGGCGCTCGAGCCGGGCATGCAGCCCGCGCAGCCGGGCCGCCAGTGCCCGCGCCTGCGCCAGCGCGCCACGCTCGCGCTGCGCTTCCAGGTCGGCGCACACCAGAGCGAAACTGTTGGCGCCCACGGTGCGCGCCGAGGACTTGATCCGGTGCGCGGCCGCGGCGGCACGCTCCAGGTCGCCGCTGGCCAGCGCGACGTCGATCTCGGCCATCCCCTCGCGCGCACTGTCGAGGAACAGGAACGCAAACTTGCGCATTTTGTCGCGGTCACCGCCCAGCGCGGCGGCAAGCGAGGTAGTGTCGAGCAGGCCCGGGCTGGCCGCGGGCTTTTCACGGGACGGGGACGCGGGCGGCGCGGGCGCTGCCTGCCCGCGCCGCCCCAGCGAACGGGCCACCGTTTCGGCAAGCTGTTCGGGCGCCACCGGCTTGGTGACGAAGTCGTTCATTCCCGCCGCCAGGCAGCGGGCGCGGTCCTCGAGGCTGGCGTTCGCGGTCATGGCGATGACCACGGTGTCGCGCAGCGCGGCATCGGCGCGGATCCGGCGCGTCGCCTCGATCCCGTCCATCACCGGCATCTGCAGGTCCATCAGCACGCAATCGAACGGCGCGCAGGCGAGCATGTCCAGCGCCTCGCTGCCGTTGGCGGCGACCATCACCCGGGCGCCCGCCAGCTCGAGCAGCTCGCGCCCGACCTGCTGGCTGAACACGTTGTCCTCGACCAGCAGGATGCGCGTGCCGGCGATCGCCGTCGGCAGGCGTTCGCAATCCTGCGCCGGTCCCGCTGCGGCGTCGCCTGCATCGGCGAGCCTGGCGGTGAACCAGAACGTGCTGCCCTGCCCCGGCACGCTGTCCACGCCCACGCTGCCGCCCATCAGCTCGGCCAGCTGCTTGCTGATGACCAGCCCCAGTCCGGTGCCACCGTGGCGGCGCGTGGTCGAGGTGTCCGCCTGGTGGAACGGGCTGAACAATTTACCCAGTTCGGCCGGGTCGATGCCGATGCCCTGGTCCCGCACCTCGAACCGCACCAGCGTGTGCCCGTCTTCGCGCGCCAGGCTGGAGGCGCTCACGCGGACGACGCCGGCCTCGGAGAACTTGATCGCGTTGCCGGTGAAGTTGAGCAGCACCTGCTCCAGCCGCAGCGGATCGCCGCGCAGCGTCCGCTGCAGATCCGGGGCGACGTCAAAACGCAGCTGCAGCCCTTTGGCGGCGGCCGCTTCCTCGAGCTGGCCGCCGACGTTGCGCATCAGCTGGTCGAGCGACACGTCGAGTTCTTCCAGTTCGAGCTTGCCGGCCTCGATCTTGGAAAAGTCGAGCAGGTGGTTGATGATGCCCAGCAGGTGCTGCCCCGAGTGGCGGATCTTGTCGAGGTAATCGCGCAGCCTGGGCTCCAGCGCCGCCTGGCGCGCCAGGTGCGTCATGCCGATGATGCTGTTCATCGGCGTGCGGATCTCGTGGCTCATGTTGGACAGGAACTCGCTCTTGGCGCGGTTGGCAGCGTCGGCCTGGGCCTTGAGCTGGTGCAGCTCGGTGACGTCGGTCGCCACCCCCAGCACCGCGGCCACCTGGCCATCGGCCACCATCGGCACACGCACGCTCCACAGCTGGTGCACGCTGCCGTCGTGGTGGACGAATTCGATCTGTTCGGCCACGCGCCGCCGGTGCGCGAACACGGCTTCGTCGCGCGCCCACAGGCGGTCGGCCTGCCCGGCCGGCATCAGGTCGCGGTCGCGCATCCCGGGCACCTGCTCGGCGTTGCGGCCGAACGCGGCGGCGGCTTTGGCGTTCACGTACCGGTAGCGGCGCTCGCGGTCCTTCATGTACACGTAGGCGTCGAGATTGTCCAGCACCGTGTCGAGCAAGGCGCGCTGGGCCAGCGCGCCGCGCCCGGTCCAGTACAGCTTGACGAACAGGCCGTACACCAGCAGCGTCGCGACGAAGCCGGCGGCCAGCGCCAGCCACGGCACGCGCCGGTCGAAGCCGGCGTACATGTCCGTCTTGAGCGCCGAGAAGCTGGCCTTCCACAGGATGCCGTTGTAATCGACCGGCAGCACCGTCTCGAAGCGCTCGCCGGCAGGCCCGGCGGGCGAACGGTACAGCAGCCGGTCGCCGCGCGCGATCCCGAGCGGCCCGGCCGGCTTGGCGGGGCCGGCGGAGTACAGCGCCAGCGCCAGCACCTGCGGTCCGTAGCCTTCCAGCGCGCGCTCGACCAGCGCCGGCACCGAAAAGCTGACGCCGGCCGAGCCCATGTAGCGCGCGCGCCGCGCTTGTACGGTCGACGGCACCTCGCCCCCGGCATACACCGGCATGCGCATGCCCAGCGCAATGTGCGGCGTGGGCCGGGAAACCTGCAGCGGCTGGCTGGTCGCGCTGATCCCGCCGCCATCGCGCGACTCCTCCAGCGCGCGCAGCACCGCCGGGTTGGCGGCGATGTCGTTGCCGAATTTCTCGCGGTACGGCTCCAGTGGTTCCATGTAGGTGATCACGGCGTAGCCCTGGCGGCGTCCCGGCGGCTTGATGTCGAAGTCGGGGTAGCCGCGCGGGTCGATGCTGCGGTCGGCGCGCACCGAGGCGACGAAGGCATCGCGCCGCGCGTCCGGCACCCACGGCGCCCACGACACCGCCTCCAGCGCCGGCAGGCTGTGCGGCAGGTCGAGCGAAGCGACGTAGCGCGAAAATTCGACGCGGGTGACCTCGTCGCCGGCCTCGAACAGCGCGGCCAGCCCGCGCACCACGCCGGTGCAGGACTGGACCGCGCTGGCCAGGCGCTGCTGGGCGTCGTGCGCGGCGACCTCGAAACGGCTTTGCGCGTCCTGCTCCAGCTCGCGCGCGGTCAGCAGGTACAGCAGCCCCCCGACCAGCAGCGACAACGCCACCCCGCCGGCCCACAAGCGCAGGCGCGAAGCGGGATTGGCCGGAGCAGGCTGCAGGCTGCGGGTGATCGAGGGCGTCATTGGCGTCGCGCTTTGGCTGGGGTCGGCAAGGACCCCAAGTATAAGCGCAATGCCGGGCGCGGCCGCACGCCTTGCGCCCCGGCCGCCGGCCGCGTCAGGAAGCGATGCGGGTATCGAACAGCGCCGCGCAGGTCGGCTCGATCTCGACGTACAGCGCGACCGCGGTCTCGATCCCGATCCGCTCCGGATCGCCCAGGCGCCGCGTGACCACCCCGGCGCGCCGCAGCATGCGCTCGATCGCTGTGGTGGTGACGGTGACGTAGCGCGTCAACCCGGCAGCCTGGCCATAGCGGATGATCGCCGCGATCGACTCCATCGTCACCTGCGAGAACCCGAACGGTCCGCAGCCCTCGGTCTCGATCGCAAAGCGCGACAGTTCCCAGACGAGCGGGTCGCTCGGCGCCGGCTGGCCGTGCAGCAGCTGGGCGAACGAATCCTTGAGCATGTACGGCCCCTCGGTCGGCAGCAGCCGCCAGCAGCCGCGCAGGTCGCCGCCCGCCTCGCGCATCATCATGTACATCGGCTCGAGCGCGTCGTAGCCATCGATCTCCATCCCGGACAGCACGGGCACCTCCCAGCCCAGCCGTCCCTTGAACACCTTCGCCCGCAGTGCGTGCATCTCCCACAGGTCCTTCGATTTGAAATCCCGCCGTGCCGCGATCTTGATTTGCAGTGCCATGACATCCCCCTTTGGTTGTTTGAATGACATCAAAAATATGCAAGGTGCATACCAAGGATCATGCAAATCGGGAGCGATGAGTACTAGCAAGCTTGCTAGGTGGCTAGGGGCGGGCAGCTCTGAAATACTCGCTCATTGCAAATTTCAAAAAGAGGTGATGCAATGGCGAACGATTTTGTATGCGAGGCAAGGATGGACGAACACACTGCAGGCATCAACCTGGGTTCGGCGGTCGAGCCGGTACGCCCGATTCCGCTGACCGACCTGCGCCAGTTGCGGATCAGCAAGCGCGAAAGCCAGGAGAAATTCTGGGGCCGCTTCGGCGTGACGCAGTCGAGCGGCAGCCGCTTCGAGACCGGATTGTCGATTCCGGCCCCGGTGGCGATCCTGCTCAAGCTCTATGTCAACGGCAAGCTCAGCGACGGAGATCTTCAGGGTTGACCAGCCCCAGGGCGATCGCTTTCACGACCGCCTGCTGGCGGGTGTTGACGTTGAACTTCTGGCGCACATTGGCCATGTGAAAGTTGACAGTCGCCTCGGAACAATTGGTGATGCGGGAAATTTCCCACGATGATTTTCCCGCCATCACCCACTTGAGCACTTCCAGCTCGCGCTTGGTGAGCCGCGGCGGCGGCTCGTGGCCCGCCGCCTGCGCCGACAAGCGCAGCGACGACTGGAACGCATAGTCGCGGATCAGCGACAACCCCGGCATCGCCCGCTCGATGTCGCGCACGGAACCGGCGTCGGCCGGCGCATCCGAAGCAAAGCTGATCACCCCGAATTCTCCCCCCGGACCATGGATCGGCAGGGTCACCCCGAGCCGGATCCCGAAGCTGCACGCTTCCTCGTACAGGGCGCGCTGGGCGGGCGCACTGAAGGTTTCCGGTTTCCATACGATCGGCAGGCTGCTCTGCGCGCAATGGGTCACCGTCGGATCGACGTAGGCCAGCCGGTTGGCGTCGTAACGTTCGCGCCAGGCCGGCGCGTAGTTACTCATCAGGAAGGCGCTCTCCAGCTTGGCGTGGCGCGACGGCACCATCCCGTACAGCACCCGGTCAAAGCCGGCGCTGCGCGCGAGCGCAACCAGGTTCCGGCTCCATTGCGCCGGATCCGCGCTTTCCAGCAGCTCGACCAGTTGTGTCGTTGCGACCATAGTGAGGATGGATGCTGTCAATACAACAACACCATCCTAGATGAGTTGTAATCAATGCGCATCAGAAATTACTATTTTTATACAATTTTACAACCATCCGGGGCGCGACGGGCGTTGCATGAGAGCAACGGCCAGTACCGGCCCCGGCAATCGTGCGCCGTCGCCTACCGATTTCAGCTACGCTCGCCCGGATCACAGTTGCTAAATTGCAATTTCGACAACCATTCCGCAACAACTCGTTCCGTTACTTGACTCTGCCGGGCACGAGAGTATCTTGTGACACTCCCGCAGTTAACAGTTTTCATTACCAGGCCCCTCCCCTGCGAGCAACAGCGCCGCCAACACTCCGAGGATAGATATCGATGAACAACATGACCGAAATGGCCGAAGAGCTTGATTTAAGGCTCCTGCTGCAGACGCTGATGGCACTGAAAAAAGGCGATTTCACGGCGCGCATGCCGTCCGACTACACCGGTATGGCCGGCAAGATCGCCGACACGCTGAACGACATCATCGAGACCAAGGAAAAGATCGTCAACTCGGTCAAGGACGTGTCGCGCGTGGTGGGCCGCGAAGGGCGCCTGACCCAGCGCGCCACGGTGCCGGAAGTGACGGGCGGCTGGGCCACCATCATCAGCTCGGTCAACACCCTGATCGACGACCTGGTGCGCCCGACCACCGAGATGGCGCGCGTGATCGGCGCGGTGGCCAAGGGCGACCTGTCGCAGACCATGGCGCTGGAAGTGGACGGCCACCCGCTCAAGGGCCAGTACCTGCGCGCGGCGATGACCGCGAACACCATGGTGGAGCAGCTGGCCTCGTTCTCGTCCGAGGTGACGCGCGTGGCGCGCGAAATCGGCACCGAAGGCAAGCTCGGCGGCCAGGCCCAGGTGAAAGGCGTGGCCGGCACCTGGAAGGACCTGACCGACTCGGTGAACTCGATGGCGGGCAACCTGACCAGCCAGGTGCGTAACATCGCGGAAGTGACCACCGCGGTGGCGAACGGCGACCTGTCCAAGAAGATCACGGTGGACGTGCGCGGCGAGATTCTGCAGCTGAAGGACACCATCAACGTGATGGTGGACCAGCTGCGTTCGTTCGCGTCCGAGGTGACGCGGGTGGCGCGCGAGGTGGGTACCGAGGGCAAGCTGGGCGGCCAGGCCTATGTGCCGGGCGTGTCCGGCACCTGGAAGGACCTGACCGACAACGTGAACTTCATGGCGGCGAACCTGACCGGCCAGGTGCGCAACATCGCGGCGGTGACGACCGCGGTTGCCAACGGCGACCTGTCCAAGAAGATCACCGTGGACGTGAAGGGCGAGATCCTCGAGCTGAAAAACACCATCAACGTGATGGTGGACCAGCTCTCGTCCTTCGCGTCCGAGGTGACCCGCGTGGCGCGCGAGGTGGGTACCGAGGGCAAGCTCGGCGGCCAGGCGCAGGTGAAGGGCGTGGCGGGCACCTGGAAGGACCTGACCGACTCGGTGAACTCGATGGCGGGTAACCTGACCGGCCAGGTGCGAAACATCGCGGACGTGACGACTGCGGTGGCGAACGGCGACCTGTCCAAGAAGATCACGGTGGACGTGAAGGGCGAGATTCTGGAACTGAAGAACACCATCAACGTGATGGTGGACCAGCTGAACTCCTTCGCATCCGAGGTGACCCGCGTGGCGCGCGAGGTAGGTACCGAGGGCAAGCTGGGCGGCCAGGCCAACGTGCCGGGCGTGGCCGGCACCTGGAAGGACCTGACCGACGGCGTGAACTCGATGGCGGGTAACCTCACGGCGCAGGTGCGTAACATCGCGGACGTGACCACCGCGGTGGCCAACGGCGACCTGTCCAAGAAGATCACGGTGGACGTGAAGGGCGAGATTCTCGAACTGAAGAACACGATCAACGTGATGGTGGACCAGCTGTCTTCGTTCGCGTCCGAGGTGACCCGCGTGGCGCGCGAAGTGGGTACGGAAGGTAAGCTCGGCGGCCAGGCGTATGTGCCGGGCGTGGGCGGTACCTGGAAGGACCTGACCGACAACGTGAACTTCATGGCGTCCAACCTCACCGGCCAGGTGCGTAACATCGCAGCGGTGACCACCGCGGTGGCGCGCGGCGACCTGTCCAAGAAGATCACGGTGGACGTGAAGGGCGAGATCCTCGAGCTGAAGGACACCATCAACGTGATGGTGGACCAGCTGTCCTCGTTCGCGTCCGAGGTGACCCGGGTGGCGCGCGAGGTGGGTACGGAAGGTAAGCTCGGCGGCCAGGCAAACGTGTCCGGCGTGGCCGGCACCTGGAAGGACCTGACCGAGAACGTGAACCAGCTGGCGGCAAACCTGACCAACCAGATGCGCGCGATCGGCGAGGTGGCAACCGCGGTGACCCGTGGCGACCTGTCACGCAGCATTCAGGTGGAAGCGCGCGGCGAGGTGTCCTACCTCAAGGACAACATCAACGAGATGATCCGCAACCTGAAGGAAACCACGCAGAAGAACGCGCAGCAGGACTGGCTCAAGACCAACCTGGCGCGCTTCACGCGACTCCTGCAGGGCCAGCGCGACCTGCAGGCCGTGACCAAGCTGATCCTGTCCGAACTGGCCCCGCTGGTCTCGGCGCACCACGGCGTGTTCTACATGATGGACTCGCAGGAGACCGACGCCCGCCTGCGCATGATCGCCAGCTATGGCTACCGTTCCAGCCGCAAGCTGCCCACTTCGTTCCTGCCGGGCGAAGGGCTGGTCGGCCAGTGCGCGCTGGAGAAGACCCGCATCTGGCTCACCGACGTGCCGCGCGATTACATCGTGGTCTCGTCAGGCCTGGGCGCGGCGCCGCCGACCAACATCGTGGTGCTGCCGATCCTGTTCGAACAGCAGGTCAAGGCGGTGATCGAGATCGCCTCGCTCGACCGCTTCACCGACACCCACCTGTCCTTCCTCGACCAGCTGATGGAATCGATCGGCGTGGTGCTCAACACCATTGAGGCGAACAGCCGTACCGAATCGCTGCTGACCCAGTCGCAGTCGCTGGCGCAGGAACTGCAGCAGACCAACCAGGAGCTGGCGGAGAAAGCGCGCCTGCTCTCGGAACAGAACATCGAGGTGGAGCGCAAGAACCGCGAGGTGGAGCAGGCCAAGCTGGCGCTGGAAGAAAAGGCGACCCAGCTGGCGCTGTCGTCCAAGTACAAGTCCGAGTTCCTGGCCAACATGTCGCACGAGCTGCGCACACCATTGAACTCGCTGCTGATCCTGGCACAGCAGCTGTCCGACAACCCCGAGGGCAACCTGTCGCCCAAGCAGGTGGAATTCGCCAAGACCATCCACGGCTCGGGTTCCGACCTGCTCACGCTGATCAACGACATCCTGGACCTGTCGAAGATCGAATCGGGCACCGTCACGCTGGACGTGTCGGAGTACCGCTTCAACAACCTGCGCAACTATGTGGACCGCACCTTCCGCCACATGGCCGAGGCCAAGCATCTCGGCTTTACCGTGGACCTGGGCGAGAACCTGCCGACCGCGCTGATGACCGACACCACGCGCTTGCAGCAGGTGCTCAAGAACCTGCTGTCGAACGCGTTCAAGTTCACCAGCCACGGCCACGTCGCGCTGACGATTTCCATGGTCGATACCGGCTGGAGCCCGGACCACCCCAACCTGCCCCTGGCCGACGCGGTGGTGGCGTTCTCGGTGCGCGACACCGGCGTGGGCATCCCGTCCGACAAGCTGCAGCTGATCTTCGAGGCGTTCCAGCAGGCCGACGGCTCCACCGCCCGCAAGTACGGCGGCACCGGCCTGGGCCTGTCGATCTCGCGCGAACTGGCGCGCCTGTTGGGCGGCGAGATCCGTGTGGAGTCGATGGTCAACGTCGGCTCGACCTTCACGCTGTACCTGCCGTACAACCGCGCCGGCTTCGTCAACTACGAGCTGGCGCGCCAGCCGCAGCCGGCCCGCCTGGCCCCGCCGCAGCAGGTCCCGGGCCCGGCCCAGGTGGTGGAGCCGGCCGAGATCACCGAAGTGGTCACGGTCGAAACTCCGGCCGGCACCGCCGCGCTGGTCGAATACGCCTCCATGCTCGACGACCGCGGCCTGATCGCCCCGGGCGACCCCTCGGTGCTGATCGTGGAGGACGACGAGCGCTTTGCCAAGGTGGTGCTGGAGTTCGCGCGCGAAAAGAACTTCAAGGGCATCGTCACCCACCGCGGCGATTCGGCGCTGTCGCTGGCGCGCGACTACCTGCCGTCCGCGATCCTGCTCGACCTTGACCTGCCCGACATCGACGGCTTCACCGTACTCGATCGCTTGAAGCGCGACCCGAACACGCGCCACATCCCGGTGCACGTGATGTCTTCACACCGCGAGCGCGAGCGCGCGCTGCGCCAGGGCGCGATCTCGTACATCAACAAGCCGGTTGGCCGCGAGCAGCTGCAGGAAGAATTCACCCGCATCCAGAAGTTCCTGATGGGGGGCAAGCGCAGCCTGCTGGTGGTCGAGGACGACAAGGCCCAGCGCGACGCGATCGTGCAGCTGATCGGCGCCGCCGACCTGAAGCTGGTGACCGCCGAGAACGGCGCCAATGCGCTCGCGGCGCTGGAAAACGGCCGCTTCGACTGCATGGTGCTCGATTTGACCCTGCCCGACATCTCGGGCTTCGACCTGCTCGACCAGATCGGCCAGAATCCGCGGCTGCGCGACCTGCCGATCGTGATCTACACGGCGCAGGAACTGTCGCGCAAGGAAGTCACCAAACTCAAGCGCTACGCCAAGACCATCGTCATCAAGGACGCACGTTCGCCCGAGCGGCTGCTGGACGAGACCGCGCTGTTCCTGCACCGCTCGCACGCCAGCCTGCCCGAGACGCAGCGCCGCATGCTGGAGGAGATCCACGCCGCCGACGGCGGCCTGGCCGGGCGCAAGGTGCTGATCGTGGACGACGACCTGCGCAACATCTTCGCGCTGTCCTCGCTGCTGGAGCGCCAGCAGATGCAGGTGCTGTTCGCCGAAAACGGCCGCGACGGCATCGAAGTGCTGGAGAAGGACCCGAGCATCGAGATCGTCCTGATGGACATCATGATGCCGGAGATGGACGGCTACGACACGATGCGCGCGATCCGCCGCATCCCCAAGTTCAAGTCGCTGCCGATCATCACCCTGACCGCCAAGGCGATGAAGGGTGACCGCGACAAGTGCATCGCCGCCGGCGCTTCGGACTACATCACCAAGCCGGTGGATGTGGCCCAGCTGTTGTCGCTGATGCGGGTGTGGCTGCATTGACGGCCTGGGCTTCCTTCGCGGCCGGGGTCGCGACCGAAGACCTGGAGATCGAGCTGCTGCTCGAGGCGCTGTTCCAGCGTTACGGCGTCGATTTCCGGGGCTATGCGCGCCCCGCGCTGCGGCGCAAGCTGGGGGAGCTGATGCGCGCGCTGCAGGTCGGCACGCTGTCGGCGCTGCAGGAACGCGTACTGCACCAGGGCGGCGCCGCGGCCCAGGTCATGCGCGCGCTATCGGTCGAGCCGTCCGCGCCGTTCGCCGAACCGCGGCACGCCCGCCAGCTGCGCGAGGTCCTGGTGCCGGCGCTGCGCAGCTCGGCCTTGCCGCGCGTGTGGCTGGCCGAATGTGCAGGCGTGGGCGAAGCGTGGTCACTCGCGATTCTGCTGGCCGAGGCGAACCTGGCCGCGCGTACCGAAGTGTACGCCACGGTATCGAACGAGGAGATGCTGGCCGAGGCGCGCGACGCCACGCTGCCGGCCGCCGAGCTGGCGCGCTACCAGCAGGATTACGAAAGCAGCGGCGGCGGTGGCAAGCTCGCCGAGTACTTCGACGTGTCCGACGATCGCGCGAGCCTGCTGCCGGAACTGAAAAGCCACATCACCTGGGCGCAATACAGCCTGGTGACGGACGCATCGTTCAACGAATTCCAGGCAATCGTCTGCTGCCGCGCCCTGCCCGACTTCGGGCCGGTGCTGCGCCAGCGTGTGCTGCGCCTGTTCCACGAGAGCCTGGCGCCGTTCGGCGTGCTCGGCATCGACAAGCCGCTCACCGCGTCCGATGCGCTGTGCGACCGCTACCTGCAGCTCGCGCCCGGCCAGCCGTGGTACAAGCGGGTTGGGTAGGTCCCTCCCGGGTTAACCGATCTCAACGTTACGCCTGATTATTTCCGCTATCGTCCTTTCGTTGCCAAACGAAAGGACGTTCGCATGGCCAAAGACGATGATCGGGTCATTCTCGCTTGTGAAGCGGAATGGGATAGCTGGAAAAGCGACTGTAGTGGGTTCGTGAAGGCCGTCGCAGCGCGGCTTGGCGTTCGTGTCTTTGGCAATGCGAACCAGCTCGTCGATTTTCTCGGCAATTCCCCAGATTGGCGCGACCTTGGACATGACCATAACAAAGCACGAGTTCAAGCAACGCTCGGAGATTTTGACATCGCGGGATTGAAGGATAGTCCGCACGGTCATGTAGCGATCATCGTCGGGCTGCCCTCCGCCGGCTTCCCCGTCGGCTATTGGGGCCGGTTCGGATCTTTCGGCAAAAAGAAGGCCCCAATCAGCCTGAGCTGGAGGCGCCCGGCGCTTGCGCAAGTCAGCTATTTTGCAGGCTCGCTATGAAAAGAACATCGCTTGTTGCGTCCATCTTCTGCGTCATATGGACTTGTTTGTCTGCGCCGGCGCACGCGCAGTGCTCATTGAAAATGCTGGCCCCACAAGAGGACAAGGTCTCCATCGGCTTGCGCACAATCAGCCTCGGTGAGCCCGACGATCCGCAGCAGCCAACAGCCTGGCAGGGGCCATTGCGAGTCGGCCGCTGCAGTTTCGACATCGGGATCATCGAACTGCCAATTGCCCTGACGTCCAAAGGCCAACTGTTCGTGGCCACCTATTCGGGCAGCGTCAGGAACATCGCTCTATTCGATCTGGACGCCTGCAAAGTCCGGTGGGAAGGCCAGGCGTTCGCTGGTGCGCTGCAATTGACCTCGGACGAGCTGAAGATGGGTGATGAGGTGCTCAAGCTTGACGGCGAATGTGTGCCGATCACAAAACCGCACGCCCACTGATGAACCGCCGATCCGCTGCGCGGAAGCGACGGCTCATGCGTGAGGTTGCTCAGGGCTTGCCGATCGTCGGACGTGCCGCGATGCGGTCGCGCCATGCCTGCAGGTGTTCCATGCCCAGCTCGCCGGCATTGAACTTCATCATTCCACGCGCGAATTCATAGCCGCAGAACGCGGTGATGTCAGCGATCGTGTAGCGGTCCCCCGCGATGTACTGCTGCTTTGCCAGCACCCCATCCAGGCGGCGCGCCGCGGCCAGGAATTTCTCGCCCTGCGACTTGCCGAAGTCCTCGAACTGCGGCTGCTCCAGCGGCGCCAGCGCCGGATGCGAGTGGCGCAGGCAGTTGGCGATCAGCTGGAAAAAATAGAGCTCCGTCTGGCGGTCCACCATCTCGATGAAGGCGCGCTCCTCGAAGCCTTCGCCCATCAGGTTCGGCTGCGGATACAACCCTTCCAGGTAGGTGCAGATCGCGCGCGTTTCCGACAGCATGCGCCCGTCGTCCAGCTCCAGCACCGGCACACGCCCCAGTGGATTCTTGGCCAGGAATTCAGGGCTGCGCAGCTCGCCGTTGAACAGGTCAACCTGCACCAGTTCGAGATTGGGCACCGCCTTCTCGGCCGCAAAGATCACGGCACGGCGCGGATTGGGCGCGTACTTGCTGACGTATAGCTTCATGAAGTCTCCTTTCAGGTGGTTGGTGCTTCATCGCGTGCATCACGGAAGAGCTAAATCATAGACGTAATTACGGTCGCGTGCTCGCCAACTTGTTTCGTTGACATGCCCGCCGATTTCGCTTTAGATTGCGCGAGGCGCCTGCTGGCACCGCGCCTATTCAACGTACATATTCGTAAAGGTAGCCCATGCATCGCAAGCTCATCCCGGCAGCCGTCGCCGCCGCCTTTGCCGTCCTGTCCGTGCACCCTGCAATCGCCGCGCCGGCGCCTGCCGCAGCCATGCAGCAGCCGACCACCCAGCTCCCGCGCGGCGTGGCGCCAACCCACTACGACGTGTCGATCACGCCCGATGCCAAGGCCGGCACCTTTGCCGGGCACGTGGTCGTGGACCTCACCGTGCAGGCGCCCACCGCCACGATCACCCTCAATGCGCTGGACGTGAAATTCAGCGCCGCGACACTGACCCCGGCCGCCGGCGGCACGGCGCAAAGCGCGCAGGTCGTGGTGGACGCGAATGCGCAGACGGCCACCTTCACTTTTGCGCAGCCGATCGCAAAAGGCGCCTACAAGCTCGCACTCGACTACACCGGCACCATCGGCACCCAGGCCGTTGGCCTGTTCTCGCTCGACTACGACAGCCCGCAAGGCAAGCAGCGTGCGCTCTACACCCAGTTCGAAAACTCGGACGCGCGCCGCATGATCCCGTCGTGGGACGAGCCGGCCTACAAAGCCACGTTCGCGCTGTCCGCCGTGGTCCCGACCGGCCAAATGGCCGTCAGCAACATGCCGATCACGAAGGAGGAAGACCTTGGCGGCGGCAAGACGCGCGTCACGTTCGCGGCCACGCCGAAGATGTCCACCTACCTGCTGTTCTTTGGCCTTGGCGACTTCGAACGCGCGCGCATGACGGTGGACGGCGTGGAGCTCGGCGTGGTCACGCGCAAGGGCGGCGCCGCGCAGGCGCAGTTTGCGCTGGACTCGTCCAAGGTCGTCCTGCGCGAGTACAACGACTACTTCGGCGTGCGCTATCCGCTGCCCAAGCTGGACAACGTGGCCGGCCCGGGCCGCAGCCAGTTCTTCGGCGCGATGGAAAACTGGGGCGCGATCTTCACCTTCGAATATGCGATGCTGGTGGATCCGTCGTTCTCCACCCAGGCCGACCGCCAGGAGGTGTTCGCCACCGCCGCGCACGAAATGGCGCACCAGTGGTTCGGCGACCTGGTGACGATGTCGTGGTGGGACGACCTGTGGCTCAACGAGGGCTTCGCATCATGGATGGAGGGCCGCACCACCGCGCGCCTGCACCCTGAATGGAACACCGCGCTGGAAGCGGTCAACAGCCGCGACGGCGCCATGTACCGCGACGCGCTCGCCACCACCCACCCGATCGTGCAGCACATCCAGACCGTGGAACAGGCCAGCCAGGCGTTCGACGCGATCACCTACCAGAAGGGCGAAGCGGTGATCCGCATGCTCGAGGGCTATGTGGGCGAGAACGCGTGGCGCAGCGGCGTGCGCGCGTACATGAAGGCGCACGCCTACGGCAATACCGTGTCCGACGACCTGTGGAGGAGCGTGGAAAAGGCCGCGCGCAAACCGATCACCGCAATCGCGCACGACTTTACGCTGCAGCCCGGCGTGCCGTTGATTCGCGTTGAGGACGTCAGCTGCAAGAACGGCGCCACCGTCGTCAAGCTGGCGCAGGGCGAATACTCGCGTGACCAGCCTGACAAGAAGCCGCTGTCGTGGCGCGTGCCGGTCATCGCGCAAACGCTCGGTTCGGGCAAGCAGGGGCGCGCGATCGTTACCGGCGGCAAGGGTGCGATCACCCTGCCCGGCTGCGGCGGCGCGGTGGTCGTCAACGCCGGCCAGAGCGGCTACTACCGCACGCTGTACGCGCCCAAGCAGTTCGCAGAGCTCGCGTCCGGATTCGACAAGCTGGCGCCGGTCGACCAGATCGGCATGCTCGTCGACAGCTGGGCGCTCGGCCTGGCCGGAATGCAGAACGCCGCGTCCTTTCTGGACCTCGCCGCGGCCACGCCGCTCTCGGCCGACCCGCAGGTATGGCGCCGCATCGCCCGCGTGTTCAGCAATATTCACGGCCTGTACAACGGCGATCCGGCACGGCAGAAGCGTTTTGACAACTATGCGATCGCGCGCCTGGCGCCCGTGATGGCGCAGGTGGGGTGGATCACGCGCCCGGGCGAGGCCACCCCAATCGCCAACCTGCGCGAAAGCCTCATCACCACGCTCGGCGAACTGGGCGACCCGACCGTGGTCGGTGAGGCCCGCCGTCGCTACGCCGCCAGCGGCAGCGACCCCGAGGCCGTGCCGGGTCCGCTGCGCAAAGTGATTTTGGCCGTCGTCGCGCAGCACGCGGACGCGCCAACCTGGGACAAGCTGCACGCCGCCGCCGTGGCCGAAAAGACGCCGCTGATCAAGGACCGCCTGTACGAGATGCTGGCCGCCGCCGAGGACAAGGCGCTGGCCCAACGCGCGCTCGACCTGGCGCTGACCGACGAGCCGGGTGCGACCAACAGTGCGGGCATGCTGGCGCGGGTGGCAGAGAACCATCCGGACATGGCCTACGACTTCGCGATCAAGCACATCGAACAGGTCAACGCGCGGGTGGACGCCACGTCGCGCAGCCGCTACTTCCCGCGCCTGGCGTATGGCTCCTACGATCCGGCGATGATCGCCAAGTTGAACGAGTACGCGGGCGCCAACCTGGCCCCCACCTCGCGCGGCGACGTGGCGACGGCAATTGCCGCCATCCGCGACCGGATCAAGGTGAGGAGCGAGCGGCTGCCGCAGATCGACGCCTGGCTGGCCAGCCACAGCGCGGACTAGAACTGCCGCCCCTGCCGCGAATCAAGGCTCTACAGTCGGGGCCCGGAAATAATTGGCAAGCCTCCGGACCTGGCCGTCAGCTGCTCCTCGAGCTTCGCGTCGCGGCCGTAGATATCGGCCGCAAAGCGCGGACGGCCTTTGCTGTCGACGGTGGCGGTGGCATAGAAAAGCACAACGGGAACTGGGCGGGCCAGATCGACGTGCCGGGTCGGTCCCGGCTGCAGCGCGCCCCGGATGGTGTCAGCGTTCCACTGGCCCTGCTGGCCAAGTACGTACTGGGCCAATGCGGCCGGATTCTCGACCCGGATGCAGCCGTGCGACAGGTCGCGCCGGCTACGCTTGAACAGTTCGCGGGCTGGGGTCGAGTGCAGGTAAATATCCATCGGGTTGGGCATTGCGAACTTGATCGCACCCAGCGAGTTTTTGGGGCCCGGGCGCTGGCGCAAGCGGGCCCGGCCTGCCTTCAGGTCAGCCGTGCTCGCGCCTGGCGGTACCGTCTCCATCTCGTTCTGCCTGAGGTAAGCATGATTGCGCTCGAGCTTGGGCAGGATGTCCTTTTCAAGAATGCTGCTCGGGACGTTCCAGTACGGATTGAACTCGAGGTAGCGCATCTGGCCAATGAACAGCGGGGTTTCGGACTTGATCGAGCCAACCACCACGCGCATCTCGAGCGGCCCCTCGGCGCTGCCGTCGTGTAGCGCCAACAGCCGGTAAGCCGGCAGGTCAACCACGATCAGGGGGCCCGGACCGAAATCGGGCAGCCAGCGCAGGCGCTCGAGCGTCAGTTCGAGCTGGCGCGCGCGCTGCGCCGGCGGCACATTGAGCGCGTCGATGGTGGCGCGGCCCAGCACACCGTCATCAACCAGTCCGTGACGGGCCTGGAAGCGTTGGACGCCCTCCTTCATCCGAACCCCGTAGATGCCAGCGCGTGGCGGCGGCGCTTCCGCGGGCAGGTCTCCCAGCAGCACCAGGCGCTCGAACAACGCCTTGGCGGCGGGGTAGCTGCCACCGGGCGCGACTTTGGCACGCGGCTTCGGTAGCGGCGGATACGGCTGCCTGGACAGCTCGCGGTACGATGCCAGCGCCGACTTGACCCGCTGGTACTGCCACGATTGCGGCTCGGCCGCCTGCACCGCGGCCCGCAGCTTGCCGGCGGCGAGCCCTACACGCAGGCGCTCGACCGGATCGTACTGCTTCAGACGCGCATCAGGCAGACGGGTGTGGTACTCGGAGCGGACTCGCCCAACGCGCAGGTCAGCCAGGTAGTGCAGCATCGCGGCGGTGAGCGCGACGTCGAAATCGGCAGCGCCGGCTTGGCCGGAGCGCAGTTGCCGCTGCAGCGACTCGGTGCCGTAGTCGAGCGGATCCAGGCCCTGCAGCGTGGCTTGGCGTAGTACCCACAATGCAGCCGAAGCAGTCGACGCATCCCAGGCGGGCGCATACTTGCGCGGGGCGTAGAAGCGATCGAGCCAGGTGCGATCGTCGTACGGAGCCAGAAGCGTCGTGTGCGACCGTGACGCCTGGACGGCCAGGGTTTGAATGGCGGCGGGGACCGGCTGCGCAAGGATGGGACAAGGAACAAGTGCCGCAGCTGCAAAGAGTGCAAGCGCGGCGCCGACTTTCTGGCTGAGCTTCATTGATACTTTCGAACTTCGGCAACCGTACGTGGCCGACCCGCATCATACCTTTCTGGGCTTCCCGTTGTCGGGGTGGTGCCGCTCTATGATGCCAGACGAAGTAGAAAACCAAGCTTTCTACAGCCGGCGGCTACACTGCTCATCGCGATCCGCTAATTTGATTTGGCCTTTGCCAACATGCTCCAGCACGTACGACAACGAGCTTCCCGTACAGTCCTGTCGGCCTAAACAGCTGAGCATCCCCGCTCACGCGTATAAATGCCGACCACTTTGCCGTAAATCTCGGTTTCCGCTTCATAAGTCATGCCAAGACGCTTGGCAACGCGCAGCGATGATTCGTTGGCTGAAGCGATGACAGCCCGAACTTTTGGTTCGCGTCGGATCTCGAGCGCATGGTTCAAGGCTGCCGCCGCCGCTTCGTTTGCGAATCCCTGGCCCCAAAAGGCACGATAGGTATTCCAACCAAGCTCCATCACCGTGGATTCCTCGCGAAAGAACGCGCCAACATTCCCGACGAGTTGACCAGTCTCCCTTTCCTCGACGGCCCACCATCCGGCGCCATGTATCAGCCACAGTCCCGCTTGTGAGCAGAAGATTCGCCATGCAGCGTGGCGGTCAGCCGGGACCAGGTGGGCCGCGCTTACAGGGTCGGCCAAATGCGCTGCGAATGCGTCAAAGTCCTCCCGTCGATATTCGCGAAGCATGAGTCGTTCCGTGTGAAGGTATGGAACAGAAGTGATGAACTCGCTATTCATGAGCTAGCTTCCATGTACTGGTGCCAGATAAGCCGTCCATTGTCGTGGCCGATAGCGAACGGTCGGAATGGCCGAGTGTACGCTTCTGTTGCTTCCAGGGCAACTTGACGGTCTTGTCAGGCGCGCTAAGGCGCGTCCGCGCCCTCGCCAGCCTGCGCCCGGTGGCGCGCGTCCAGCCATGCGTCCAGCTGGCGTGCCGCGCCCGGCGGCAGGTGCAGGCCCAGCTTGGAGCGCCGCCACAGGATGTCCTCGGCGCTCGCGGCCCACTCGTGCCGGCACAGGTACTCGGCCTCGGCCGCGTAGAGCCCCGGCGCGATCTCCTCGCCCAGCTCGGCCACCGACTTGCGCCCGGCAAGCAACACCTCGATCAGCGTGCCGTAAGCGCGGGCGTAGCGTGACAGCAGCGCGGGCGGCAGCCACGGATAGCGCGCCTGCTGGCGCTTGACCCACAGGTCGAATTCGAGCACCGCGCGGCTGGCCGGCTGCGCTCCCATCAGGTCTCCACCCGGCAGGCAGGCCTGCGCCGTCCACGCCGCCGCGCGCCGCCCGAGCGCCGGTGCGATCCAGTCCACCGCCTGCTCCGCCAGCTTGCGGCTGGTGGTGAGCTTGCCGCCCAGGACCGACAGCAGCGGCGCGCCGTGCGTGTCGTGTTCCAACCGGTAGTCGCGCGTGGCCGCCGCCGCGCTCGACGCCGCATCCTCGACCAGCGCGCGCACGCCCGAATAGCTCCACACCACGTCGCCCGGGCCGATCTGGCGCACGAAATAGCGGTTGGCCAGCTGGCACAGGTAGTTCGTCTCGTCGGCGCTGATCGCGACCTTGTCCAGGTCGCCGCGGTAGTCCACGTCGGTGGTGCCGATGAGCGTGAACGCGCCCTCGTAGGGAATCGCGAACACGATGCGGCCGTCCGGGTGCTGGAAGATGTAGGCATACGGGTGCTCGAACAGGCGCGGCACGACGATGTGGCTGCCCTTGATGAGCCGCAGCGCGCCGCCCTGCGCGCCGGCTGCGCCGTGCAGGAAGCGCGCTGCCCACGGCCCGGCCGCATTGACCAGGCAGCGCGCGTTCACGCGGGTCTGGCCCAGCGCGTGCCTGAGCGTGGCCGACCAGTGGCCGGGGTGGCGCTCCACCGCGCTGCACAGCGTGTGCGTGAGAATGGTGGCGCCGCGCTCGCTGGCGTCGAGCGCATTGAGCACCACCAGCCGCGCGTCGTCCACCCAGCCGTCCGAATACACGAAGCCGCGCGCGAACCGGCGCTTGAGCGGCTTGCCGGCCGCATGTCCGATCAGGTCCACGCTTTCCGAGCCAGGCAGGAATTCGCGCGGCGCCAGACGGTCGTACAACATCAGTCCGGCGCGGATCATCCACGCCGGCCGCTGGCCGCTATCGTGCGGCATCACGAAACGCAGCGGCCGCATGATGTGCGGAGCGCTCTTGAGCAGCACCTCGCGCTCGGCCAGCGCCTTGCGCACCAGGCCAAATGCGTAGTGTTCCAGGTAGCGCAGCCCGCCGTGTATCAGTTTGCTGGACGCGGACGAGGTGTGCTGCCCGAGGTCGTCCTTTTCGCACAACACCACGCGCAGGCCGCGCCCGGCAGCGTCGCGCGCGATCGCCGCGCCGTTGATGCCGCCTCCTACCACCAGCATGTCGCATTCGATGCGATTCAGGTTGTCGCCCATGTACCGCCTCCTTCGGGGAAATCGCTCTCGGCCTCGATCACCGCCGGAAAGCCGGACAATGCGCGCGAGGCCTGCATCCCGCCCATCACCGCCGCCTCCACGCAGCCCGAGTCGAGCCCGGTGCGCAACCAGTCTCCGGCCAGGTACAGGTTGGTCAAGCCCGAGCCGCCTGCCACCGGCCGGTAGCCGCTGCTGCCCGCCACCGACAGCACATAGCGCTCGGACGGATCGACGTTGGCGCGCCAGAACTGGCGGTCAAAGCGCGCCTGGCCCTGCGCCTGCAGCGGGTCGTGCAGCCACTGCCACTGAAAACCGGCGGGCCACAGCCCCTGGATGCGCCCGGCCAGCAGTGCGATCGCGTTTTGCCGGGCCTGTTCGTTGCTGCGCGCCGGGTAGTCGCTGTCGGACTGGTGCGGCAGCTCGCCTGCCGGGAACACGCCGCAGAAGTAGGATACGCTCGCAGGCGCGGCGCCGCCCGGCCAGTCCTCGCGCGCGAGCACCTGGTCCATCGGCGCCCAGGTGTCGTAGGGCTGGCTGAAGCCGGTCAGCACCGGCTGCTGGCCGTTGGGCTGTGTGGTCCAGCCAAGGTCCGCAAGGCTGCGGTCGAGCCATACCTGGCAGGCCTGGGTGGCGATGGTGCGCAAGCGGTTGGCGGCGGCGCGCAGCGCCGGGCTCTTGGCCAGCAGGCGCGGCGCGACCAGCGGCAGCGAGCCGACCGGGATGCCGCACACCACATGGTCGAAGTCGCGCCCGCGCCGCAGCACGCGTTGCAGCAAGGGCCCGCCATACGCCTGGCGGTAGATGCGCGGCCAGTCGCTGAAATACGATTCGAGGTCCACGCCGTATTCCTGCATCAGCGCGGCCTGGCCCGCGTCGAGCTGGCCCCACAGCGGCGCATCCGGCCAGCACGGCAGCCCTTTCACATCCACCAGCGGATCGTAGCGGCCGGCGCGCAGCTTGGCCTGCTCGGTCAGGACGATCTCGCCCACCCCGTCGTCGTCGGGCACCAGTTCCTCGACCCGGTGGAAGAACGCGAACCGTACGCCGCGCCGCGCCAGCACTTCATACAGGGGAGCGAACACGGCGTCGCCCATGCCGGCGGTCATCCGGTACATCACGCTGCCGCGGTAGGCGAAGGCCATGCGCAGCATCCAGCGCAGCGCGGTACCGGCTTCCAGGTTGGGACGCGCCGGGTCGCCGTCCTCGTACGCGAACAGCAGTTCGTAAAGCGCGCGGATCGGCGTGGAATCGACGCACAGGCGTGCGTCGCCGCCATGCCGCGTGAGCCAGGCGCGCAGGTCCTCGTCGTTGATGGCGTTGAAGCCGCGCACGAACACGCCGTCGGCCAGCATCCCCTTGAGCACGGTCGCGCCGATATTGAGCGCAACCAGCAGCCGCTGCACTTGGCCGCCGTCGATCGACAGGACGTGCAAACCATCGATATGGCCGCGCACGCGCTCCAGCGCCCGGCCCAGCGCGGCGCGGTCATGGGTGGTGTGGTCACGCGGGTGGCGCGGCATGCCGTGCGCGAGCGACAGCAGGGTGTCGAACGCGGCGTCTTCCACCCCGCCCGGCGCCAGCGTGCGCAAGCTGTCGTGCCAGTGGCGCAGCGCGCGGATTGCTTCCAGCGCCAGCGCCCACGGCGTGACCGGATCGCTGCCCGTGCCCGGCTCGCCAGGGCGGCGCGGCAGCACCAGGTTCCAGAACTGCCAGCCGGCCCCGGCCTGCTCCGCCAGCGCAATATAGTCCTGCGGGTGGAAGGCTTCGGCCCAGCTGGCCAGCGGCGCGTCGGCAGGCCGCGCCAGCTCGGCATAGGCCGCGCGCATCAGCGCAAACGCGTTGGCGTAGTGGCCGAACCAGATGTGCAGGCCATGTTCCTCGATGCGCTGCGCCAGATCGGGATTGCGCCCGCTCGCGCCCTTGCCGCCCAGGCGCCAGCCCTGCTGGTAGATCGTGATGTCGTAGCGCTCACGCCATCCCGCTTGCCCGCTCAGGTAAAACGCCGCCGCCAGTGCGCCCGCGCCCCCACCGAGGATCGCGATCTTCTGGACCTGTGCCATCTTGCCCTCCCCACGAAGGATTGCATTCAGGCCAGTGTATTGTTGTCGATCTAGCGCTGTGTTTGCCTAAATCAATATCGCTGTCGATGACTATTCCGCCGTGCGCTCGACGGGCGGTGCGATGTAGATGGCCGCCTTGCGCGCCAGGCTCATGCTCGATGGCAGGGTCCCGAGGACACCGTCGCCATGCGCCTGGATGCGCGCGCCACGCCACGCCGGATGGCGGGACAAGCAAGCGGCCGCCCGCTGCGCGCGCCGTTCGCTCAGGCGCTTGTTGTCAGCGGCCGTACCGCGGGCGTCGGCCGAGCCGATGACCGTCACCTCGGATCCCGCCGGCAACTGGGACGTCACCATGCGTGCCAGGCCGTCGCAGTCCTGGTCACTGATCTTCGCGCTTGCGGTGGCAAATGCCACCTCCGCGACCAGCCGCTTGCCAGGCGCCCGCGGTTTGCCGGCCCCTCCCAGGAACTCGTTCAGCGCCACGCGCATCTCCAGCAACTGGTCGGTGATCCGCATATTGGATTGCGCGATCCGCTCATCCACCGCGTCCCTCAGCTCGGCGGACAACTGCGCCACCTCGGTATTGACGATCTGCTTCACCTCAGACTCGCTGAGCCCCTGGCCCGCGCCGCCGCCGGCGGGGCAGCCGCCGGTTGCCTCGCATATCTTGTCGATCGTCTTGTTGAGCGGTGGCGGCGCCACCGCCGGACTGGCGCCCTGCCCAGCCAGGGCCGCCGAGGTCTGCGCCCTGGCCCCCGGCAGCTTTACCTGGGCGAGCAACAGATCCAGCACCGAGGCCCGCTCGTTGAGGTAGGCCAGGTATCGCGGGTAGCTCCATGACGGATCGCCGCCCCAGAAGTTCGTGCACGCCGTGTAGGTTTCGCGGATCGTCTCCCTGGTGAAATCGTCGAATTTCACCGGCTTGATCGCCTCCCCGAGCCTCAACTGGAAATAGTTCCCGGGCAGCGGCACCGACAGCATGGCCGAGCACGTTTCGTTGAGGGACTGCCTGAGGCCCGAGCAAAAATTCTCCACGACCGGCCGCGGGTCGTGGTCGCCAATGCATGCCTTGTGCTGCTGCCACCCCGAATAGACGGCAATGGCCAGCGGGATGGCGACGGCGAGACTGGTGGCGGCCATCGCGCTACGAGCCGGCCGCCGGAGCGGCCTGCGCGCCCGCGGTCGCCGGCGGCGCCGAAATTGCCGTGCCTGCGCTCACCGGCTGGCTGCTCGCTGGTGCTTTTGTCTCGCCAGCGGGGCTGGTGGCTTGCTCCGCGAGCCGGACCTTGTTCGTCGCCACGTTAAAGATCGACGTGACAGTTGCCTGGAGAATTTCTTGCTCCGTAGCGTGGCCCAAGGCATACGCGGCGAGATTGGATCGAATCACTTGCAGCGCCGGACGCACCTCGTTGGAAAATTCGCCCGGGCCCAGATCGGCGCTCAGTGCGCTTTTCGCCAGGTTTGTTCCCTTGACGACGGCGCCATCGGGAAGCGCGATTTCCGAGTGAAATTCGGTAATGTTCAGGAAGTTATCAGCCGGGATCGCAGCAAAGTAGAGATAGTCGGGCATCAATGGCCCTTTCGTCTTGTCCTTGCCGTCCAGCCGCGCCAGATACTCGCTTCGCAACTTGCGGATGGTCTCGAGCCTGGCGGCGTGGTCGCCCGGAATCTGGTTCGGTACCGCGGCAAACGCGTCCGCAATGATCTCGTCCCATTGCGACACCTTGTTGAAATCCATCGACGGGGCCAGGCGCTGGATCATGCACGCGTCCTGATGCCACAGAGCGGCGAACAGCGCGTAGTCCGACTTGGTGTTGTTGCCCAGCTTCGCCGAGATCTCGTTCAGGCTTTTGCCGTTGATCACCGGGACCGCTTTCAGGGTCAGCTGTGCGCCGCCCAGGTTCACGTAATTACACTGCTCTCTTGCGCTGTCGAGCCGAGCCCGCTCTTCCTTGGTCGGGATCGAATGGCAACCAAACAGGAACGCTCCGAGAATGAGAGGGAAAACAAGACGCCAGCAGCACATGATTCCTCCGATGAGAAGACCAACAGTGACCCGAGCAGAAAGTTGCCAAAAGACTATAGAAACACGGTCCGGCTGGCAACAAGTGTTTCCGCGACAAAGGCCGATGTTGTTTTTTTATCACGCCAGCAACGACCACCGCCCCACCCCATGGCGACGGGTGTGGCGTGTAAAATCTTGTGATGACGAAGACCTGCACCGCCCACTGATGCCCCTGCCGACCCGCGCCTGGGTGCGCATGCCCTCCGGCAAACGACTTGACCTGCTCGACCCCACGCCTTTCGACTGGGACGACGCCGACCTGGCGCTCGGCCTGGCCCGCACCTATCGCTGGGGCGGGCACTCCGCGTGGCCGCTGCCGTTGTCGGTGGCCCAGCACTCGATCACGGTCATGCTGCTGCGCCGCGCCGCCGGCGGCACGCTGTCGCCGGAAGCCGAGTTGCGCGAATTACTGCACGACGCCGAGGAAGGCTTGCTCGGCTTTGACGCGATCTCGGTAATCAAACCTTTCCTGGGCGATGGATTCCGCGCGCTCACACAGCGGCTCGAGCAGGCCGTCTTCCTGCGCTACGGCCTGCCCGCATGGACACCCGGCGAGTACCGTAAGCACAAGCAAGCCGACCGCGTTGCGGCGGCGAGCGAAGCCGTCCATGTTGCCGGCTGGTCGGAACAGGAAGTGCGGCGCACGCTGAAAATCCGCTCGACAGTGCTGGCCGCCGATCCGCTGCTCGCTTTGTATGGTGGCAAGGCATGGGAACCGTGGGCGCCGGCGCTGGCGGCAGAGCGCTTTCTGGCCGAGTTGCATCGGCTGCAGAATGATATCCAAGCGGCAACGGAAAATGTGTAAGCTACTGATTTTCCGCGATATTTCTCGATATCCACAAAAAATGTGGATAACTGTGTGGAAAAGGCCCACTTGACAGGCCGGAACCCCAGATTTCATGCGGGTTTCGACACTTTGCCCGTTCTGAAGGCAAAATTTCGACCCAATAGAATCAAGGACTTACGCAATCCGAGAGAAATAGTCCTAGCGAAATATGCGGTAGATTCCTACAAATTCCTACAGCGGGGGATAAGTCATCAACACGCGCGCCCTACCACCTGTTACTTCCATGCGTTGCGGGCGCGGTCGCGCACCAGCATGCGCACCGATTCGGGCATCGGCTTGCGCTGCTGCAGCGTGGCGGCGTCCAGCCACACGCATTCTTCGTAGTGCCTGAGCATCGCCGGGCTGATGAAGCGGGTGCGCTGCGCGTACACGTGGCGGTCGCCCATCTGTGACTGCTGCTTGATGAAGAATTTATTCGGCACCACCAGCTGCAGGTGCTCGCGGGCGCGCGTCATGGCCACGTAGAGCAGGCGCCGCTCTTCCTCGATCTCCTCCATGCTGCCGGTCGCCATGTCGGACGGGATGCAGCCGTCCACCACGTTCAGCACGTGCACCGATCTCCACTCCTGTCCTTTCGACGAGTGGATGGTGGACAGGATCAGGTAGTCCTCGTCCAGCAGCGGCGGCCCGGCGCGGTCGCTGGTCGCCTCGGGCGGGTCGAGCGTGATCTCGGCGAGGAAACTCTCGCGCGAGCCGTAGCCGCCGGCCAGCGCGGCGAGCTGCTCCACGTCGGCCGCGCGCACCGGCGCGTCGTCGTGCATGCGCTCCAAATGCGGCAGGTACCAGTTCTTCGCCAGCTCGATGTCGGCCGGCCAGCGCAGGCCAGGCGCACGCAGCGCGCGGTACAGAGCCACGAACTGCTGCCAGTCCTCGGCGCTCCTGGCAGGCGCGGCGAAGGCCTCGAGCGCCGCCAGCGGATCGGCCGCCTCGGACATCGCATCGAGCAGGCGCGCCGCGGTGGCCGGGCCGATACCGGGAATCATCTGCGCGACCCGGAAGCCCGCCATGCGCCCGCTCGGGTTCTGCGCGAAACGCAGCACCGCCAGCACGTCCTTGATGTGCGAGGCTTCCAGGAACTTGAGCCCGCCGAACTTCACGAACGGGATATTGCGCCGCATCAGCTCCAGTTCCAGCGCCGCGCTGTGGCTGGCGGCGCGAAACAGCACCGCCTGCTGGGTCAGCGCAATGCCGGCCTCGCGGTGCTCCAGCACGCGGTTGCAGACCCAGCGTGCCTGCTCCGCTTCGTCCGGGATGAGCACCAGCTGCGGCTTGGCCGACGACAGCTTGTCGGTCCACAGCGTTTTGGCGTGGCGCTCGACGGCCTGTTCGATGACGGCGTTGGACGCGTCCAGGATCGGCTGGGTCGAGCGGTAGTTGCGATCGAGCGTGACAAGCTCGGCCGGGCGCGAGAACTGCTGCGGGAAATCGAGGATGTTGCGCACGGTGGCGCCGCGGAACGAATAGATCGATTGCGCGTCGTCGCCCACCACCATCACGCCGCGCCCGTCCGGCTTCATGCCGGTGAGGATCGCGGCCTGCAGCCGGTTGGTGTCCTGGTATTCGTCCACCAGCACGTGGTCGAACAGCGCGCCGATCTCGGCGCCCAGCTCCGGATCGGACACCATCTCGGCCCAGAACAGCAGCAGGTCGTCGTAATCGAGCACGTTCTGTTCCTGCTTGGCGTCGACGTAGGCGCCGAACAGGGTCTTGAGCTGCGCCTCCCACTGCGCGCACCACGGGAAGGTTGATTTGAGCACGAGGTCGAGCGGCTCGCGGCTGTTGACGACGCGCGAATAGATCGACAGGCAAGTCCCCTTGAGCGGAAAGCGCTTCTGCCCCTGCGACAGGCCGATCTCGTGGCGCACCAGGCCCATCAGGTCTTCCGAGTCGCCGCGGTCATGGATGGTGAACGAGTCGGACAGTCCGATGCGGCCCGCGTACTCGCGCAGCAGGCGCGCGCCGATACTGTGGAAGGTGCCGGCCCAGGGGAGCGTGGGGCTCGCCGCCGACAGCCCGGTGCCCAGCACCCGCTGCAGCACGTGGCCGGCCCGTTGGGTCATTTCATTGGCGGCGCGGCGCGAAAAGGTCAGCAGCAGGATCCGCTGGGGATCCGTGCCCGCCCCGATCAGGCGCGCGACGCGGTGCGCCAGCGTATTGGTCTTGCCCGAGCCGGCGCCGGCGACCACCAGCAGCGGGCGCGGGTCTTGCGCGCCGATGTCGTGCTCGACGGCACAGCGTTGCTGCGGGTTGAGGGCGGCAAACGGATCGTCGGGGGCGCGGGCAACGGCGGCTTCTTGCATCGGCTGGCGTGGTGGGAACAGGTGGCATAACTGTACATTTGTCCAGTAGCCGAGCGCAAGCAGAATCGCAAGAAAATTTTCTTGTGATAACGCAAACTTCCGGTCGATCGTCCGTGCGCCAGCGCACGCAGTGCATCGCTCCAGCGCAGCTAAGTCGCGGTTTTAAAAGGTTTTTTTCGGATATCCACAAACGCTGTGGATAACGATGTGGAAAATCGCCCCCTTGACAGGCCAGAAGCGCGTAGTGGAGCGGGTTTCAACAAACTGCCCATCGGACGGGCAGATTTTGCGCCATTAAAAATCAAGGACTTGGCAACACCCGCGGCACCGCCTCGTAAAAATCTCCGTGAGTTAAAAAAACGAAATTTTTGTGCATAACCGGGCAATCCTGCGGCCCCAGCGCCAGCGAAATCGATGTCATTTTTTTATCGATATTCTTGCGCAAAAGGAAACATTCAGCCCCGCGCGCGCCGCCGCTGGGGCTCCAGCAAGACGCGACGGATGACTTCCGGCGCCACGCCGCGCGCTTTCAGGTACTCGACCGCCGAGACCGTGCAGCCGCTCTGCTGCATCAGGATGCCATGCTCGACGATCGCATGGCAGCGGTGGTCGCGCCGCACGTTGGGAACGGCAACTTGCGGGTCGCCGATGTTTTCGTACAAAGATTGATCCATCGCGACTCCTTCGAAAGTAGAGCGTGGTAGCGCGTTCGTAACGAGTATTCATCTGCACGGTTCAATGTCAATATCAGCTCACCATCGAAGCCAAAAATATCTGGCGCCGTTGCCACGCGATCATTCTGTCCAGCGGCGCGCCGCCACGTTGGCCAGATGCCTAGAATGCCCTCGTCCACCTGACCACAGCGAGGAGTTTCCATGGCAACCACTCCCGAGCCGTCCCCCAATCCCGGCGACGCCGCCCTGCCGGGCACCCCGGGCACCGGCGAAGACATCTGCTCGGCCTGCCACGGCACCGGCAAGCTGGCCGACGGGCGCCAATGCCCGATGTGCGGCGGTTCCGGCCGCATCGTCGAAGGCATCGGCGGCGGCTAGCGGTTGGACAGGACGGCTGGCGGACGCGATAATGCGTGGATGACCTTCTCCGCCGCACCGCGTCCCGAAACGCTCGACGCCGAAGCACCGCGTCCCCGCCCGCAATCGCTTGCCGACCTGTTCATCTCATTCACGCTGCTCGCCCTGCAGGGCTTCGGCGGCGTGCTGGCCGTCGTCCAGCGCGAGCTGGTCGAGCGCAAGCGCTGGCTGACGCAGGAAGAATTCATCGAGGACTGGGCGGTCGCGCAGATCATGCCCGGCCCGAACGTGGTCAACCTGTCGCTGATGATCGGCGCGCGCTACTTCGGCTTTGCCGGCGCCATGACCGCGCTGGCCGGCATGCTGGCGCTGCCGCTGGTGCTGGTGATCCTGCTGGCGCTGCTGCACGACCGCTTCGCCGGCAACCCGGCCGTGGTCGGCGCGCTGCGCGGCATGGCGGCCGTGTCCGCCGGCCTGATCGCGGCAGCGGGCCTGAAGATGCTGCCGGCGCTCAAGCGCAGCCCGATCCCGGGCGGCTGGGTCGCGGCCATCGTCGTCGTGGGCTTTGCGCTGGTGGCCCTGCTGCACTGGCCGTTGCCGGTGGTGCTGTTCGGCCTGGGCGGCCTGGGCTGCGTGATCGCATGGCGGAGGCTGGCATGACGAGCGCGCCGTTGCACATCGTGCTGGCCTGGCACGACTGGATCAACCTGTTTGCACACTACCTGATGCTGTCGCTGATGTCGGTCGGCGGCGCGATCTCGACCACCTCCGAGATGCACCGCTTCCTGGTCGAGCAGCACCACTGGCTGACGCAGGAACAGTTCAGCGACGCGATCGCGCTGGCGCAGGCCGCGCCGGGGCCGAACGTGCTGTTCGTCGCGCTGATGGGCTGGCACGTGGGCATGAACGCCGGCAGCCCGCTGCTGGCACTGGCCGGCGTGGCCACCACCATGCTCGGCATGATGATCCCCTCCACCCTGCTCACCTACGCGGCCGCGCAATGGGGCCACCGCAACCGCGAACTGCGCGCGGTCCGCGCGTTCAAGTTGGGCATGGCGCCGATCGTGATCGCCTTGCTGCTGTCCACCGCCTGGATCCTGGCCAGTGCCGGCGGCACCGGCAGCGCCAACTGGCGCCTGGGGCTGCTGTCGGCCGCCAGCATGCTCGTGATCTGGCGCACGCACCTGCACATCCTGTGGGTGCTGGGCGCGGGCGCCCTGCTCGGCGCGCTGCACCTGGTCTGATTGCGTGCGCTGTTGGCATGCCGCGTCCGCCAAGGGCATACTTGCGGCATCGACCATTGACGACATTACCATGCCAGAACTCATCAGCGAACACGCCTGCTTCGGCGGCCTGCAACGTTTCTACCGCCACGATTCGGCCGCCATCGGCTTGCCGATGCGCTTCTCGGTGTACCTTCCGCCCCAGGCAGAAGGCAAGAGGCTGCCGGTCCTGTTCTACCTGGCCGGACTCACCTGCACCGAAGAGACCTTCATGACCAAGGCCGGCGCCCAGCGCGTGGCGGCGCAGGAAGGCATCATCCTGGTGGCGCCCGACACCAGCCCGCGCGGCGCCAACCTGCCCGGCGAAACGGACAGCTGGGACTTCGGCGTCGGGGCCGGCTTTTACGTCGATGCGACCGAGGAGCCGTGGGCGCGCCACTACCGCATGTACAGCTACATACTGGAGTTGCGCGACCTGGTGATGAACACGCTGCCGGCCGACCCGAGCCGCTGCGGCATCTTTGGCCACTCGATGGGCGGGCATGGCGCGCTGGTGCTGGCGCTGCGCAATCCCGACCTGTTCCGCTCGGTGTCGGCATTTGCGCCGATCGCCGCGCCCGGCCGCTGCCCGTGGGGCGAAAAGGCATTTGGCGGCTACCTTGGCACGGAGCGCGAAGCCTGGCGTGCCTACGACGCCACCGAGCTGATGCTGGTGATGAAGACGCCCTTTCCCAACGGCATCCTCATCGACCAGGGCCTGCACGACAAATTCCTGGCCGAGCAGCTGAACGTGGACGACTTCGCGCTCGCCTGCGAGCAGGCCGACCAGCCGCTCGAGCTGCGCTTTCACCCCGGCTACGACCACGGCTACTACTTCATCCAGACCTTCATCGAGCACCATCTGCGCTTTCACCGCCGCCAGCTCGAATAGTCCAGAACGAACCGGCTCCGCTCCGGTCAAACCCGCTTTCCGAACCGCGTGGAGAGCGTCATGCAAGTACGCGATCCGACCGTCTGGATGTGGGGCGAGGCGCTCGAAATGATCGAGCGCGCAGACCGCTTGCACCGGCGCTTCTTCCAGCTCGGCGCGGCCGGCCAGTCGCGCCCGACCTGGGAGCCGCCGGTGGACGTGTTCGAAACCGCGCGCCAGTTCATCATCGTGGTCGCGCTGCCGGGCGTGGCCGCCGAGCAGCTGCAGATCGACATCGACGGCCACGCCATCCTCGTGCGCGGCCAGCGCCGCCAGCCGCCCGCGGCTGCAGCCGGCCTGATCCACAGGCTCGAATTGCCCTACGGCCACTTCGAGCGCCGCATCGAGCTGCCCGGGCGAATGTTGCGGCTGGGCGCGCGCGTGCTGGCCGACGGTTGCCTGACCCTCACGCTGGACAAGCTGGAAGGCGCGCCATGAACGACAACCCGACCGACGCCGCACAGGCCGCGCCGCGCTTCGACCTGCCGCCGGACGCGCTGCTCATCGTCCCGGTGCGCAACCTGGTGCTGTTTCCCGGCATGGTGTCGCCGATCAGCATCGGGCGGCCGGCCTCGATCGCCGCCGCGCAGGAAGCCGCGCGCAGCGAACGGCCGATCGGCGTGGTGCTGCAAAAGGACCCCGCCGCCGAAACGCCGCGACCGGACCAGCTGCACCGGATCGGCACCGTGGCCGCCATCGTGCGTTACGTCACCACGCAGGAAGGCACCCACCACATCGTCTGCCAGGGCCAGCAGCGCTTTGGCGCGCTCGAGTACCTGCAAGGCTACCCGTTCAACGTGGCGCGCGCCAACCTGCTGCCCGAGCAGGACGACCGGCGCCCCGAGATCGAGGCCCTGTTCATCCAGCTGCGCCAGCGCTCCAACGACATCCTCGGCCTGCTGCCGCAGGTGCCGGCCGAGCTCACGCGCGCACTGCAGGCCTTGACGTCGGCGGCGGCCTACGCCGACTTCGTGGCCGGGCTGATGGACATCAGCGCCGAGGAAAAGCAGGACCTGCTCGAAACGCTGGACCTGAAGCGGCGGCTGGAAAAGGTGCTGGAGCACCTGGCGCACCGCATCGAAGTGCTGCGCCTGTCGCGCCAGATCAACGAACAGACGCGCCAGCGCATGGACGAGCGGCAACGCGAATTCATGCTGCGCGAGCAGCTCAAGACCATCCAGAGCGAACTGGGCGAGGACGAAAGCGGCGACACCGAGCTGGCCGACCTGCGCCAGGCCATCGCCCATGCGCACATGCCGGAAGACACCCAGGCTCACGCGCTCAAGGAAATGCGCCGGCTCGAAAAGACCTCCGAGGCCTCGGTCGAGTATTCGATGCTGCGCACCTACCTGGAGTGGCTGACCGAACTGCCATGGGCCGAGCCGCCGGCCGAGATCATCGACCTGGCGCAGGCGCGCGCAATTCTCGACCAGGACCATTTCGGGCTGGAGCGCATCAAGCGGCGCATCCTCGAATACCTGGCGGTGCGCAAGCTCAACCCGCACGGCAAGAGCCCGATCCTGTGCTTTGTCGGGCCACCCGGCGTGGGCAAGACCTCGCTCGGCCAGAGCATCGCGCGCGCCACCGGGCGCAAGTTCGCGCGCGTGTCGCTCGGCGGCGTGCACGACGAGGCCGAGATCCGCGGCCATCGCCGCACCTACGTGGGCGCCCTGCCCGGCAACATCATCCAGGGCATCCGCAAGGCCGGCACGCGCAATTGCGTGATGATGCTCGACGAAGTGGACAAGATGGGCGCCAGCCTGCATGGCGACCCCAACGCGGCGCTGCTCGAAGTGCTCGACCCCGAGCAGAACTCGACCTTTCGCGACAACTACCTGGCGGTGCCGTTCGACCTGTCGCAGGTGCTGTTCATCTGCACCGCCAACATGCTCGACACCATGCCAGGGCCGCTGCGCGACCGGCTCGAGATCATCTCGCTGCCCGGCTACACCAGCCAGGAAAAGGAGCAGATCGCGCGCCGCTACCTGGTGCCGCGCCAGCTGCAGGCCAACGGGCTCACGGCCGATCAGGTGGACATCACCGACGCGGCGCTGCGCGCCCTGATCGACGATTACACACGCGAAGCAGGCGTGCGCGGCCTTGAACGCGAGATCGGCGCGGTGTTCCGCCACGCCGCGGTACGCATTGCCGAGGGCTCGGCCGAGCGGATCGCGATCGACGCCCCCGACCTGCCCGCGATCCTCGGGCCCCGCAAGTACGAAAGCGAAGTGGCGATGCGCACCAGCCTGCCGGGCGTGGCCACCGGCCTGGCGTGGACGCCGGTGGGCGGCGACATCCTGTTCGTCGAAGCGAGCCGGGTAGCGGGCAACGGGCGGCTGATCCTGACCGGGCAACTGGGCGAAGTGATGAAGGAAAGCGCGCAGGCCGCGCTCACGCTGGTGAAGGCGCATGGCGGCACGTTCGGGCTCGGCCCGGACGTGTTCCGGCGCTGCGACGTGCACGTGCACGTGCCGGCCGGCGCGATCCCGAAGGACGGGCCGAGCGCGGGCGTGGCCATGTTCATCGCGCTGGCCTCGCTGGCCATGGGCACGCCGGTGCGCAGCGACGTGGCGATGACCGGCGAAATCAGCTTGCGCGGGCTGGTGCTGCCGGTGGGCGGCATCAAGGAAAAGGTGCTGGCCGCGCTGCGCGCCGGCATCACGACCGTGATGCTGCCTGCACGCAACCAGAAGGAGCTCGACGAGATTCCCGACGAAGCGCGGCGCCAGCTCCAGTTCGTTTGGCTGAACAATGTGGACGACGCCGTGCAGGTGGCGATTGGCGCGCCGGCGCCGCGGACCGGTGCTGAAACCGCCCATGCGGCGTGATCGCAGGGTGGGCGGGTCTCCCGCCCACGCGTTCGACTCGCGGCGACGTCACCACAAGTGGTGCATTTCAATACGCATCGACTGCTCGAACCCGTGGGCGGGAAACCTCGCACCGTGCAAAAAGGATCACGCTGGTGCCGCCAGTTCGGTTCCGGCCGCCATGTCGCGCAACGCCCACGCTCGCACGCGCATGCCGAGCACGAACAGCGCCAGGCCGCTGCTGAGCGCATAGATTCCCACCAGCGGCCCCAGCGCGCCCGCGCCGGCATCCGGCGCCGCCGCCACCGCAATGCCGAACACGATGGAGGTCAGCGCCGACAGCGCAAACAGGCGCTCGCCACGGATGAACTTGCGCAGCCGCAGCGCCGCCACCATGTCGAGCAGGCCCGTGGCCAGCGCATGCGCGCCGATCAGGACCATGAGCACCAGCTCGGTGCGCACCGGCCGCGCCAGCGCCAGCGTGCCAATGCCGATGCCCAGCGCCCCCAGCATGAACGGCATGCGCCAGCGCGCGTCGGCACGGCGGTTGTGCAAGGCCCCGGCCGCCCACACCGCGCCCGCCAGCAGCGCGTAAGCGGCAAACAGCGCCACCAGCCACATCAGCGCGATGTCGAGCAACACCAGCAGGCCGAACGCCACCGTGACCAGCCCGCGCAGGGCCGGCATCCACCACGATCTCAGCAATGTCTCGTTCACGTTCATTCCTCCTTTTGCTGCTTCTGACCGTTAGGACAAATCGGGATTCACGGCGCACGCAAGCCTACTGTTCCGTATCAAAGACAGTACTGCAAATCGACCGGAAGGGAGCTGCATGACGCCACCGTCACGACCCTTGAAAGACATTTTTCACTGCCCTATAAATGACAATGGCGGCATTGGCCGCGACGTGTTCAATGTCATTCAACAACAGATTGGAGGCTGTCATGAATCTCATCAGGAGAAACGCATCCCCGCTGTCGGCCTGGCGCCCGGGATCGGTTGAAGACCAGTTCGGCCGGATCGTGCAGAACATGTTCCAGGAAATGCTGTCGCCGTTCGGCGGCGCCGGTGGCGGCTGGAGCGCGGAAGACACGATCAGCCCGCGCATCAACGTGCGCGAGAACGACAAGGGCTACGACATCGAAGCCGAAATGCCCGGGGTGAAGAAGGAAGACATCAAGGTCTCGATCGAGCACGACCGGGTGACGATCGAGGGCGAATGCCGCACGGCAAACGAACAGCGTGAGGGCGAAAACGTGGTGTATTCTGAGCGCTCGGCACGCAAGTTCCTGCGCAGCTTCATGCTGCCGACGGAGGTGGACGACGCCACCGCGCAAGCCCGGCTGGAAGACGGCATCCTGCACCTGACCCTGCCCAAAAAACAGGGCGCAGAGGCACGCCGGCTGACCATCCAGTAACGCTAGAACGCCCGCCTGCGCGCGGGCGCATCGACGCGCAACGCGCCCGCCGTGTGCCGCAACCAGCGCCGCGGGCGACGGTCCAACAGGCACCCATTCGTGCCGGGAGCCTGACCATGTCTGACGAAGTCCGCTTCAAGAACCGTGCCCAGGCCGGGCAACTGCTGGCCCAGCGGCTGGGCATGTATGCGCACCGGCCCGATGTGGTTGTGCTGGCCCTGCCGCGCGGCGGCGTGCCGGTTGCGTTTGCCGTGGCGCTGGCGCTGGGCGTCGAACTCGACCTGCTCATCGTGCGCAAGCTCGGCATGCCGGGACAGGAAGAATATGCGATGGGCGCGATCGGCAGCGGCGGCGTGCGCTACCTGCAGCCCGGCTTTCCGGGGCAGATGGGCGTGACTGCGGCGCAGATCGACGCCGTCACCGCGCGCGAGGCGGCCGAGATCGTGCGGCGCGAGCGCAAGTACCGCGGCAACCGCCCGCCGGTGGCGCTGCGCGGGCGCACCGTGGTGCTGGTGGACGACGGCATCGCCACCGGCTCGACCATGATGGCCGCGGTCGAGGTGGCGCGCCAGCACGGCGCCGGCAAGGTGGTGGTGGCGGTGCCGGTGGCGCCGCCCGACACGGCCGCCGACATGGCGCAGCGGGTGGACCAGTTCGTCTGCCTGTCCACGCCCCTGTTCTTTCGCGCCGTGAGCCAGTGGTACAGGGAATTTGACCAGACCAGCGACGAGGAAGTGCAGGACCTGCTGGCGATGGCCTGGCGCGACCAGGCCAGCCGCCACGCCAACACCATGACGAAACCTGACGAAAGGAATCAACATGAAGCAAATGACCGACGTGGGACTTGACCTTGGTAAATGGCTGGGCGGCGCCGCCGCTGGCGCTCTCCTGATGTACATGCTCGACCCCGACCGCGGCGACGCCCGCCGCAGCCAGGCCACCGACGCCGTGCGCGGCATGGGCCGCCAGGGCGGGCAAATGCTGGGCAATGCCTGGGACAAGGTGAGCCACCTGGCACGGCCGGACGGCGCCGGCTCGCTCGGCGAATCGGCACAGCGGCTGGGCCGCCAGGCCAGCAGCGCCCTGTCCGACACCATGGCGCGCGCCACGCACAGCGCCAGCGACATGGCCAGCCGCGTGCAGCAGTCGATGCAGGGCAGCCGCGGCGACTGGACGCCGGCACTGCGCAATTCAGCGATGGTGGGCGGCGGCCTGCTGGGCCTGTACGGGCTGATGCGCCGCTCGCCTGTTGGCATCGCAATCGGCCTGGCCGGCATCGCCATGCTGGCGCGCGGCATGGGCGGCCAGCCGCTGCGCAGCCTGGTGGGCGGCCGCGCGCTGAGCCGCACCGTCGACCTGGAAAAGACGCTCCACATCGACGCCTCGCCCGAGGAGGTGTACGACCTGTGGGCGGACTACGAAAACTTCCCACGCTTCATGTCGCACGTGGTCGATGTGCGCGACCTCGGCCGCGGGCGCTCGCACTGGGTGGTGCGCGGTCCGGCCGGCAGCGAATTTGAATGGGACGCCAAGCTCACCGAGCATTCGCGCCCGCACCGCCTGGCCTGGCGCACGGAGCGTGGCGCCGAGATCCCGCAGTCCGGCTCGGTGCAGTTCGAGCCCAGCCGCGGCGGCACGCGCGTCACGGTGCGCATGTCGTACACCCCGCCGGCCGGCGAGATCGGCCACCGCATCGCGTCCCTGATCGGCTCCGACCCCAAGCGCCAGATGGACGACGACCTTGCCCGCATGAAGGCCCTGATCGAGCGCGGCGGCGCAATGCAGCGGGAGACGGCGCGTTCGGGCGGCTTCATGAGCCGTTTCCTGCACTAGGCACATCATGACGACCGCCACCGCAAGCCTCACGGCCGCCATCGCGGCGGCCGCCCAACCGCTGACGGGCGCGCGCGCCGATTACGACGCCCTGCTCGACCTGGTGGGCGACGCCCACTACGTGCTGCTGGGTGAAGCCACCCACGGCACGCATGAGTTCTACGAAGAACGCGCGCGCATCACCCAGCGGCTGATCCGGGACAAGGGTTTCAACGCGGTCGCGGTCGAGGCCGACTGGCCGGACGCCTACCGTGCCAACTGCTACGTGCGCGGCGACGAGAAGGACGCCGACGCCGTGCAGGCGCTGGGCGGGTTCCAGCGCTTTCCGAGCTGGATGTGGCGCAACACCGACGTGGCCGATTTCGTCGAGTGGCTGCGCGGCCACAACGCGCTCTTCGATACGGCGCAGCGCGTCGGCTTCTACGGGCTGGACCTGTACAGCATGTTCACCTCGATCCAGGAAGTGCTGCGCTACCTCGAAAAAGTCGATCCCAACGCCGCGGGCCTGGCGCGTCAGCGCTATGCCTGCTTCGATCACTACTACGAGGACAGCCAGCACTACGGCTACGCCACCGGCATCGGCATGTCGGAATCGTGCGAACAGGGCGTAATTGCGCAGCTGCAGGAACTCCAGCAGCGCGCATTCGACTATGTGCAGGCCGACGGCGGCCATGCCGAGGACGCGTTCTTCTACGCGCAGCAGAACGCCCGGCTGGTCAAGAACGCCGAGGAATATTACCGCACCATGTTCCGCGGCCGCGTCTCGTCATGGAACCTGCGCGACAAGCACATGGCCGAGACGCTCGACGCGCTGTCGCGCCACCTGTCGCGCGGCGGCCAGCAGGCCAAAATTGTGGTGTGGGAGCACAACTCGCACATTGGCGACGCGCGCGCCACCGAAATGGGCGACGCGGGCGAATGGAACGTGGGCGAGCTGGTACGCGGGGCCTACGGCGACGACGCCCGGCTGATCGGCTTTTCCACCTACGACGGCTGGGTGACCGCCGCGTCCGAATGGGACGGCCCGGCCGAGCGCAAGCGCGTGCGCCCGGGCATGCCGGACAGTTACGAGGAAGTGCTGCACCGGGTTGGCATGCCGCGCTTTTTCCTGGCGCTGAATACGTCCGGACGGGCGCGCGACGCGTTGATGAAAAGCCGGCTGGAGCGCGCGATCGGCGTCATTTACCTGCCGCGCACCGAACGCCAGAGCCACTACTTTTCGGCCGAGATGCCGCGCCAGTTCGATGCGGTGATCCACATCGACACCACCACGGCCGTGCAGCCGCTCGATCCCACCAGTGGATGGCATACCGGCGAGCCGCCGGAGACGTATCCGGAAGGCGTTTGAACATCGCACCTGCCGGTTGAACGCGTGGGCAGGAGACCTGCCCACCCTACCAGGTTATCGCGTAGGGTGGGCAGGTTCTCCTGCCCACGCGTTCAACTCAGGCCTGCCTGGCCACGACAATCTCATCTGGATCGGCGGCCGGCATCTCCTTGCGCTCCACCGTCCACGTATGCACCGGCTCATGCCCCGGCCGCTTCCAGTCCGGCGGCATCCACAAATGCTTCAGCCGCTGCCACAACGGCCCGGGCGCCAGCACATCGCGCAGCATGTCCACGAACTCGTGAAAGTTCAGCACGAAGAAGTTATACGAGCGTATCTGGCGCGGAATCCCGTATTCGACCTTCTCCACCTCCGGCTCGTAGGTGCCGAAGATGCGGTCGAAAATGATCAGCACCCCGCCGTAGTTCTTGTCGATGTACTGCGGATTGCGCCCGTGATGCACGCGGTGGTTCGACGGCGTGTCGAACACGAACTCGAACCACGCCGGCAGCTTGCCGATGGACTCGGTATGCACGAAGTACTGGTAACTCAGGTCGATCGCCAGCATGAACATCACCACCGCCGGCGGCACGCCCAGCAGCACCGGCGGGACGTAGAACACGAAGATCCCGACCAGCGCATTGAGCACGCTCTGGCGCATGGCGGTGGTGAAGTTCATGGTCTCGCCGCTGTGGTGCGGCACGTGCGCCGCCCACCACCAGCGCACCCGGTGCGAACAGCGGTGGAACCAGTAATAGCAGAATTCGACGAAGACGAAGATCGGCACCACCGTCCAGGCGTTGACCGGCATGTCGAACAGCCGGTACTGGTAAAACCATGCGAAGGTGGCGCCGCCTGCCACGATCCAGGCCAGCGCCTCCATCACCTGGTAGCCGGCGCCAAGCGCGATGTTTGCCCCGATTTCCTTCCAGTGGAACTGCCCCAGCCGGCCCAGGCGCCGTGCCCGCGCCAGCTCGATCAGGAAAGCGGCAATGAAGATGGGCGTCATCGCCGTCAACAGTGCCTGCTTCCAGTCGGGGTTCGGCCCGAGCAGGTTGCCGATCCAGTTGACAGCCGTGTTGATGAAGTCGCCCATCCGTCTCTCCGCCAGGAAATGATGCTTCGTAATAGTACGGCACTGATGCCATTTTTACAAAGCAGAGAGGCGGAGGTCCCGGCTCGCGCCGGGACACGTACTGGACTTATAGGCAGTTGCCGGGAACGCGGGAGCACAGGGTGGTGAAGATGCTCACCCAGCGATTGTCCGGGATCGAGGCGCCCTGCACTTTCGGGTCGGACGGGACGTAGATGTACGAGGTCACGCCCACCACCCGGTTGGAGCCCGTGTTCGAGCCGGTGCCGCCACCCGTCTGCAGGAGCTGGAAGTTCTGCACCCACGGCCCGCCGGAAGAGCCGCCCAGCGCATCCGACCCGTACTCGACGTTGTTGGGCGCGGTGTTGCGGAAGGCGCCGCTGGTGACATCCTGCATCTTCTGGCAGCTGTCCAGGTTGCAGGGGTAGCCGAGCTTGGACGTGTGGTTGGCCGACAGGCTGAGCGTTTGCCAGCCGAGCCAGCCGGTCACGTCGCCCAGGGCGAAGGTGCGCCCGTTCACGCTCTGGTCGCCGAACTCGATCATGGCGTAGTCGGCCGCATTGGGCACGGTGCCCCCGCCAGTGGCCCAGGTGCCGGTCACGATGGCGGCGCGCCAGTTCCAGACCAGGAGCGGCGCGGTGCCGTCACGGAAGGCCGGGACGAACACCCAGTTGCTGTGGAAGCCCTGCGAGGTGCCGCTGTGCACGCAGTGGCCGGCGGTGGCGACGATGCGGTGCTGGATGACGGACGCCGAGCAGACGAAGGGCTCGTTGTTGATCGAGAAGAACAGCTTGCCGACCGTGATGTACGGATAGGCCCGGTCAGCCGAAAACGGTGCGGCCGTGCCGGTGAACATGGGAAACACCCGCGTGCTGGTGTAGTGCGCGCCAAAGGTGCCGACGGCGCCCGGCGTCGTCACCTCGCCATTGCTGCGGCCCGGCGCAGTATCGGGCTTGTACAGGCGCTGGGGCGACGCGCGCAGGTTCTCGGCGGGGGCTCGGCCATCGCTGGCTTCGACCTTGCCTGACGGCGCCCCCGTGGGCTCCTCGCGCAGCGTTGCGCCCGGCGCGGCGTGCGGCATCGGCAACGGCTTGGCGGCCTTGAACCGCTCCGGCGTCCAGTAGGCCGCCGCCGCCTTCGCGTCGTTGTTGGTGATGCTGACCATGTTGTCCTGCGCCTGGGCAAGCGGCGCGCCGGCCATCAACAGGACGAGCGCTGGTACGGAAGCGAGCGCATGCGATTTCATTTGGGCCTCCCGATTGTGCGTAAGTTGTGTACCGGCGGTTAAAAACGCGGGCCGGAACGCGTGGTAGCGTTGGCTACCTGCTCAAGGGTAGAAGCATGTGCGTCTCTAGTTCAGCAAAGTTGACCATGGATTGATCGGCATCAACGCTCAAGCCCGGTTCCTCGCCTGGCTCAATGAGGCGCGGCAATACAAAGACTGTCGGGCAATATTTCTCGATCCCCTGCGTGCATCTAGCCACCCAGCCACGATTTCGTTAGCATGTGCGCAGTTATCTTCGGGCAAGGTCAATCATGAGTAAATACAATCTGAACATCAACGGCAAGCCGCGCGCCGTTGAAGTGGAACCGGACACCCCGCTGTTGTGGGCCTTGCGCGATGCACTGGGCCTGGTCGGCACAAAGTATGGCTGCGGCGTTGGACAATGCGGCGCCTGCACCGTGCATCTGGACGGTGTGCCTGCCCGCTCGTGCCTGACGCCGGTGTCCAGCGTGGGCAACAAGAAGATCACGACCATCGAGGGCCTTGACCCGCATGCGATGCACCCGCTGCAGCAAGCGTGGCAGGAACTGGACGTGCCGCAGTGCGGCTACTGCCAGGCCGGCCAGATCATGACCGCCAGCGCCCTGCTCAAGCAACATCCGCAGCCGACCGACGCCCAGATCGACAGCGCGATGGACGGCAACCTGTGCCGCTGCGCGACCTACACCCGCATCCGCGCCGGCATCCACCGCGCCGCCGAGATTGCCGCCAACGGAAAGGGCAAGAAATGACGACCACGCTTCCTCCCTCCCCGTCGCGCCGCAACTTCCTGCGCCAGGGCGCGCTGGGCGGCAGCGCACTGGTGATTGGCATGTATGCCGATGGCGTGCTGGCCGCTGTCAGCGCCAGGCCTGAAGAATTCGCGCCGAACGCCTTCATCCGCATCGACAGCACCGGCAAGGTGACGCTGGTATCCAAGCAGCCGGAAATCGGCCAGGGCATCAAGACCTCGCTGCCGATGGTGCTGGCCGAAGAGCTGGAAGTGCCCTGGCGCGACGTGCACATCGTCCAGGGCGACCTGAACCCGGCCTACGGCAGCCAGGGTGCGGGCGGCTCGACCTCCACGCCGACCAACTACGAGCCCTTCCACAAGCTGGGCGCCACCGCGCGCACGATCCTGGTGCAGGCGGCGGCGCAGACGTGGAATGTTTCGCCCGCCGACTGCCACGCCGACAATGGCGCCGTGGTGCATGCTGCCAGCGGCCGGCGCCTGCCCTACGGCAAGCTGGTCGCCACCGCTGCCAGGCTGCCGGTGCCGGACGCGGCGCAGGTCAAGGTCAAGAACCCGGCCGACTACAAGCTGCTCGGCACGCGCATCGGCGGCGTGGACAACCTGGCCGTCGTCACCGGCAAGCCGCTGTTCGGCATCGACGTGCAACTGCCCGGCATGCTGTACGCGGTGTACGCGAAGTGCCCGGTGTTTGGCGGCAAGCCGAAGAGCTTCAACGAGGCCGAGATCAAGGCGCTGCCGGGCGTGAAGGACGCGTTCATCGTCGAGGGCACCAGCAACCTGAACGGCCTGGTGCCGGGCGTGGCGATCGTCGCGACCTCGACCTGGGCGGCGTTCCGCGCGCGCAAGCAGCTCAAGGTGGAGTGGGACGAAGGCGCGGGCGCCGCGCACAGCTGGGCTGGCTTCTCGGCCGCAGCGCAGGCGGCAGCCAGGCAGCCGGGCACGACCACGCTGCGCCAGGATGGCGACGCGAACAAGGCGATTGCCGGCGCGGCCAAGCAGGTGGAGGCGGCCTACCGCTACCCGTTCATCTCGCACGCCAGCATGGAGCCGCAGAACTGCACCGCCTGGTTCAAGCCGGCCAGCGGCACGGTGGAACTGTGGGCGCCCACGCAGAACCCGGGCGCCGGCCAGGCACTGGTTGCCAGCACCTTCGGCATCCCCAAGGACAACATCACGCTGCACATCACCCGCAGTGGCGGCGGTTTCGGCCGTCGCCTGAGTTCGGACTTCATCGTCGAAGCCGTGGCGGTTGCGCAAAAGGTTGCCGCGCCGGTCAAACTGACCTGGACGCGCGAGGACGACCTGCAGCATGACCATTTCCGCGCCGGCGGCTTCCACTTCCTGCGCGGCGGCATCGACGGGCAAGGCAAGCTGGTGGGATGGCACAACCTTTTCGTCACCTTTGCCAACCGGGTCGAGCGCGAAGGCAAGAGCGTGCTGCAGCCGGGCAGCGGCGGCAGCCTGTCGGGCGACGAGTTCCCGGGCCGCTGGGTGACCAACTGCCTGCTGGAACAGACCGCACTCGAATGCAGCATCCCGATGGGACCGTGGCGCGCGCCGGGCAGCAACGTGTTCGCGTGGGTATTTCATAGCTTTATCGACGAACTGGCCCACGCGGCGGGACGCGATCCGCTCGAGTTCCGCCTTGAACTGCTGGGCGACAAGGACATGGTGCCGGGCACCGGCGAGCGCGGCGTGCCCTACAACGTCGCGCGCATGAAGCACGTGCTGCAAGAGGTGGCCGAGAAATCGGGCTGGGGCAAGCGCAAGTTCCCGCGCGGCCAGGGCCAGGGCATCGCCTTCCACTTCAGCCATCGCGGCTATATTGCCGAGGTGGCCGAGGTCACGGTCTCGCGCGATGGCAAGCTCAAGGTGGACCGCGTGGTCGTGGTGACCGACATCGGCGCCCAGATCGTCAACCTGTCCGGCGCCGAGAACCAGGTGCAGGGCTCGGTGATCGACGGGCTGTCCACGCTGATGTACCCGGAGCTGAATATCGAGAACGGGCGCGTGGTGCAGAGCAATTTCCACGAGTACAAACTGCTGCGCATGGCGGAGACGCCGCCGCAGATCGACGTGCATTTCCTCAAGACCGACTATCCGGTCACCGGCCTGGGCGAGCCGGCCTTGCCGCCGCTGGCGCCGGCCGTGTGCAATGCGATTTTCGCGGCGACGGGCAAGCGGGTGCGCGAGCTGCCGTTGAGTAAGGTCGATTTGAGCTGGAGCTGACGGGAAGGCTTCGGCTAGCGGCGTGTCCAAAACCCTCGTTCCGGCGAAGGCCGGAACCCATGCTGAGCGTCTTGTCACGCGGCCCTTTATTCCCGCCGAACCGTTGTTGCGAACGGGTTATGGGTCCCGGCCTTCGCCGGGACGACGGTTATGGGGGAGCTAACAATGTGGCTCAGGCGCGCCTTACCGGCGCGGCGGCTGCTGTGCTGGGTCGCCGCTGGTGGCGCCGTGGCGCGCCATGATCGACGCGGCGCCCGCGGCCTCGCTGGGGTCATTGGCCAGCACCGTCATCATGAAGTACTCCACCTGGTTGGTGGGCGCATAGGTGCGGCTGTACGCCTGCCCACCCACCACGTTCGGGTCGTTCCCGACCGTGAAGTTGGACTTTGCCGGCCCCGCCTCGTCTTCCTTGACCTTGAGCTGCACGCGCTCGTCGGTAAAGCCGGAGGCAATCAGCTCGGCGCGGGCGCGCTGGGCCGCGTCGTAATTGTCGAATATGCGTACGATCTGGGTGTTCATGGCCGCTCCATCCTTGACGATGCGGCCCACCCTACCAGAATCGGCGCCCCGGCGGCGCTCAGTCCGGAATGACGGCAGTGGCTTCGATCTCCACGCGCGCCCGGTCCTCCATCAGCGCCGATACCTGCACCGCGCTCATCGCCGGATAGTGCCGGCCGATGACATCGCGGTAGGCCGCGCCCAGCGCCGCGCCCGCGTCCAGGTACTCGCGCTTGTCCAGCACATACCAGGTCATGCGCACGATGTCCCCCGGCTCCGCGCCCGCCTCGCGCAGCACGGCCACGATGTTCTCGAGCGCCTGGCGGCACTGGCCCACGAAGTCGTCGGTGTGGAACTGCCCTTGCGCGTCCCACCCCACCATGCCGCTCACGCACACCACGCGCCCGCGCGCAGCCACGCCGTTCGAATAGCCCTTCGGGCGCGGCCATCCGGCCGGGTTCAGGATCTCCATCTGTCGCCTTTCCTTAGCTTGGTTTGATGCCGCGTTCGCCCAGCAGCTCGCGCGCGATGATCAGCTGCTGCACTTCGCTCGCCCCTTCGTAAATGCGCAGCGCGCGGATCTCGCGGTACAGGCTCTCCACCGGCTGCCCGCTCACCACGCCCAGCCCGCCGAACATCTGGAGCGCGCTGTCGATCACCTGCTGCGCGGTTTCGGTCGCGGTCAGCTTGGCCATTGCCGCCTCCTTGGTCACACGGCGGCCCTGGTCGCGCAGCCAGGCCGCGCGGTAGGTCAGGAGCGCGGCTGCGTCCACGCCGGTCGCCATCTGCGCCAGTTTGGCCTGCGTGAGCTGGAAGTCGGCCAGCGTCTTGCCGAACATCTTGCGCGAGGCGGCGCGATCCAGCGCTTCGTCCAGCGCGCGCCGCGCAAAGCCGAGCGCCGCGGCCGCAACCGAGGTGCGGAACACGTCGAGCGTGGCCATGGCGACCTTGAAGCCCTGCCCCGGTGCGCCGATCATGCGGCTCGCCGGCACGCGGCAGCCGTCAAAGCGCAGGCGCGCCAGCGGGTGCGGCGCGATCACGTCGATGCGCTCGGCAATCCCAAAGCCGGTCATGCCGGCATCGACGATGAAGGCCGAGATGCCGCGCGCGCCAGGCTGCTCGCCGGTTCGGGCAAAGACCACATAGAAGTCGGCGATGCCGCCGTTGGAAATCCAGGTCTTTTCGCCGTCGAGCACATAATGGTCGCCGTCGCGGCGCGCTGCGCACTGCATTGCGGCCACGTCCGAGCCGGCCTCCGGCTCCGACAGCGCGAACGCGGCAATCGCCTCGCCGGCCGCCACCCGCGGCAGGTATGCCTGCTTCTGCTCTTCGGTGCCGAACAGCGAAATCGCCCCGCTGCCCAGCCCCTGCATCGCAAACGCGAAGTCGGCAAGACCGCAATGGCGGGCCAGCGTCTCGCGCAACAGGCAGATGGCGCGCGTGTCGATCGCGTCGCCCACGCCACCATAGCGCGTGCCCCCCACCGCATGGCGCAGCCAGCCGGCCAGCCCAAGGCTTTTCACCAGCGCCCGGCAGGTATCGTCCACGCTGGCGCCGTGGTGCTCGGCCACGTTGGCCGCAGCCCAGGCGTCGAGCTCGCGCGCCAGCGCGGCGTGGCGCGGTTCCAGGAACGGCCAGTTGAGGTAGTCGGTATCGGCCATCAGTCGCCCTCGAATTGCGGTTTTTCCTTCGCCACGAAGGCGTGGTAGGCGCGGTGGAAGTCGTTGGTCGCCATGCAGATCGCCTGCGCCTGCGCCTCGGCCTCGATGGCCTCGTCCACGCCCATGTTCCATTCCTGCTGCAGCATTTTCTTGGTCATCCCATGCGCGAACGTGGGGCCGGCCGCGAGCGAGGCCGCAAAGCCCTGCGCGTCGGCCACCAGGTTCTCGGGCGCGCACAGGCGGTTGAAGAAGCCCCAGCGCTCGCCTTCCTCGCCGCCCATGCTGCGTCCGCTGTACAGCAACTCGGAAGCACGGCCCTGCCCGATCACGCGCGGCAGCAGCGCGCACGCACCCATGTCGCACCCGGCCAGGCCCACGCGGGTGAACAGGAAGGCGGTCTTGCTGCGCGCGGTGCCAAAGCGGATGTCCGAGCCCAGCGCGAGCATGGCGCCAGCGCCCGCGCACACGCCGTCGATGGCGGCAATCACCGGCTGCGGGCATGCGCGCATCGCCTTGACCACGTCGCCGGTCAGGCGCGTGAAGGCGAGCAGGCCCGGCATGTCCAGCTTGGTGAGTGGCCCGATAATCTCGTGCACGTCGCCGCCTGAGCAGAAGTTCTCGCCAGCGCCGTCCAGCACCACGGACTTGACGTCGTCGGCGTAGGCAAGCTCGCGGAACAGGTCGCGCAGCTCGGTATAGGATTCGAAGGTGAGCGGGTTCTTGCGCTCCGGCCGGTTCAGGGTCAGCGTGGCCACGCCGGCCGTGACGCTGAAAAGGAAGTGGCGCGCGCGGTAGCCGCCCAGGTTGGTGCGGTTGCCGGGCAGTTCGTGCGCTTTGCCTGCAAGGTATCGCATGTGGTCTCCTGTCAGATAGTCATCCCTCGAGCAGCCGCGCCGCGATCTGCTGCGGGCTCAAGCCGCTGTTGGCGGCCGCCAGCTGGCGCTCGCGTTCGAGGTTGCGTTCGAGCTGCAGCTTGGCCGCGCGGTACTGCTTCGGCCATGGCAGGTCGGTAAAGCCGATGCGCGCGGCTTCATGCAAGGTCCAGGCCGGGTTCGCCAGGTGCGGGCGCGCCACTGCGCACAGGTCGGCGCGGCCCGAGGCGATGATGCCGTTGGCATGGTCCGCCTCGTAGATCGCGCCCACCGCAATGGTCGGGATGCCGGCCTCGTTGCGGACGCGGTCGGCGAACGGGGTCTGGAACATGCGCCCGTACACCGGCTTCTCTTGTTTCGACACCTGGCCGGACGAACAATCGATCAGGTCCGCCCCGGCCTGCTTGAACAACCGCGCCACCTCGACCGCGTCGCCCGGGGTGATGCCGCCCTCCACCCAGTCGTGGGCCGAGACGCGCACGCTGATCGGCAGGTGCTGCGGCCACGCGGCGCGCACCGCGGCGAACACTTCGAGCGGATAGCGGCAGCGGTTCTCGAGCGAGCCGCCGTAGGCGTCAGTCCGCCGGTTGGTGAGCGGCGAAATGAAGCTCGACAGCAGGTAGCCGTGCGCGCAGTGCAGCTCCAGCCAGTCGAAGCCCGCTTCGGCCGCCGCCCGCGCCGCGCGCACGAAATCGGCCTTGATGCGCTCCAGGTCTTCCAGGCTCGCCTCGCGCGCGACCTGCGACACGCCTTCGATGTACTGCTGCGGCGATGCCGACACCAGCGGCCAGTTGGCATCGACCAGCGGCTGGTCGATGCCTTCCCACGCGCGGCGCGTCGATCCCTTGGCGCCGGCGTGGCCGAGCTGGATGCCGATCGCGGCGTCGGTGTTGGCGTGGACGTAATCGACGATGCGCTTCCACGCCGCCGTGTGCTCGCGGGTGTACATGCCCGGGCAGCCGGGCGTGATGCGCGCGTCCGCCGACACGCAGGTCATCTCGGCCATCACCAGCGCCGCCCCGCCGAACGCGCGCGCGCCCAGGTGCATCAGGTGGTAGTCGCCCACCAGCCCGTCCTCGGCCGAGTATTGCGCCATGGGCGAGACCACGATGCGGTTCTTGAGCACCACGCCGCGCACCTTGAACGGGGTGAGCATGGGCGGAATGCTGCGACTGGTCGATGGCAGCGGCAGCCCGGCCTGTGCGTATGCCCGCTTGGCGATCCAGTTTTCCACGCGTTCGACGTAAGCGGGGTCGCGCAGCCGCAGGTTCTCGTGCGACAGGCGCTGGCTGCGCGTGAGCAGCGAATACGCGAACTGCTCCGCTTCCATGGCCGTGTAGCGGCGCACGTTCTCGAACCATTCCATCGAGTTGCGCGCCGCGCTTTGCAGCTTGAGCACCTCGACCGATCGCGCCTGCTGGTAGGCCGCCAGCACCTGCTCCAGCGTGCCGCCATCGCCAAAGCAGCGCGCCAGTTCGATTGCATCCTCCAGCGCGAGCTTGGTGCCGGACCCGATCGAGAAGTGCGCCGTGTGCGCCGCGTCGCCCATCAGAACCACCGGCACCCGGCGCGCGCCGATGCTGTTCCAGTGGACCCAATCGCGGCAGACAATGCGCGGAAAGCGGATCCACATGGCCGAGCCGCGCAGGTGCGCCGCGTTCGCCATCAGCTTCTGGCCGTCGAGGTAGCGCGCGAACAGCCGCTCGCAAAAGGCGATGGCCTGCGGCTGCTCCATCTCGTCCAGCCCGGCCGCGCGCCACACTTGCTCGGGCGTTTCGACGATGAAGGTGGAGGTGTCGCCGTCGTACTGGTAGGCGTGAGCCTGGAACCAGCCGTGCGGCGTCTCTTCGAAGGCAAAGGTGAAGGCGTCGAACTTCTTCCTGGTGCCGAGCCAGACGAAGCGGCAGTGGCGCGCGTCCACGTCGGGCTGGTAGGTGGCGGCGTAGCGGTGGCGAATGCGGCTGTTGATGCCGTCGCTGGCGATCACCAGGTCCGCATCGTACTGCGCGGCGATGGCCTGGTCGTCCAGCACATCGGTCTCGAAGACGAGCTTGACGCCCAGCGCTTCGCAGCGCTGCTGCAGGATGTTCAACAGGCGCTTGCGCCCGATCCCGCAAAAGCCGTGGCCGCCGGAGGTCACGGTGCGGCCCTTGAAGTGCACGTCGATGTCGTCCCAGTGGTTGAACGACTGCAGGATCGAGCGCGCGGTCGGCTCGTCGGCGGCGACCAGGTTGCCGAGCGTCTGGTCCGAGAACACCACGCCCCAGCCAAATGTGTCATACGGGCGGTTGCGCTCGATGACCGTAATCTCGTGTGCCGGGTCCTGCTTTTTCATCAGCAGCGCGAAATACAGGCCAGCCGGCCCGCCCCCAACGCACACGATTTTCATTGTCATCCCCTGTTTGTGGTACTCAGGAATATTACATGCATAACTAGTTTAGGTGTCAACTAATAGCGCAGTTCGATTGAAGGACGGGATTTTCTTAATTTAGTACAATCCGGAAACCCGCCGTGCCGGGCTTGTGCAGCGAAAAAGCCCGAATCATCAAACACTTATCGTAAATGCAAGATGAAAATCTCCGACCGTATCGCCTCTTCCCGACCGCTCGCCACCACTGCCATGCACGGCCGCGTGGAAACGCTGCGCAACCAGGGTGAGTCGGTGATCGATTTTTCGATCGCCATTTCACATTTTCCCGCGCCCAAGCCGGTGCTTGACGCGGTCGCCCAGGCGGTCGAACGCGAGCGCACCATGCCCTACACCGCCGTGGTCGGCGCCCTGCAGGTGCGCGAACACCTGGGCGAGAAGCTGCGCAAGGAGAACGAGATCGAGGCCGGCAGCGAGGAGATCATCGTCACCTGCGGCGCCAAGCAGGCGTTGTACGAGTCGCTGTACGTGATGACCGACCCGGGCGATGCGGTCGTGATCTTCAAGCCGCACTGGCCGGCCTACGTGGCCACCGCGCAGCTGCTGGGCCTTTCGCCGATCCTGGTGGACCTGCCCGAGCAGGTCACGCCGGCGTTCCTGGATGCGATCGCGCCGGCCAAGGTGGTCATCATCAACAACCCGCACAACCCGACCGGGAAGGTGTTCACGCGCGCCGAGCTTGAGCATATTCGCGACTGGGTGGAACGCACCGGCGCGCAGGTGATCGTCGACGAGAGCTATGAGCACCTGGCGTTCGAGGGCCGGCACACCAGTTTTGCCGCGACCTGCGACTGGCGCAAGATCGGCGTGGTGACGATCTTCTCGGCCTCGCAGAGCTACGCCATGATGGGCTGGCGCGTGGGCTTTGCGCTCGCGCCCAAGGAAGTGGTCAGCGCCATGGAAACGCTGCAGGGGCCGATCACCGCAGCGGCATCGCACATCTCGCAGATCGCGGCCGACGCGGCTTTTGCCTGCGGCACCCCGCGCGCCATGATGGACGACTACCGCGCGCGGCGCGACCTGGCGGTCAGGCACTTCGCCGAAGTGCCGTGGATCGACATGCACGCGCCGGCATCCGGCCCCTACCTGTGGGGCGACATCCGCTCGCTGACGATGGAGACGGTGGCGTTTTCCGAGCGCCTGCTGGAAGACAAGCGCGTGGCCGTCATGCCGGGCGACGCGCTCGGCGTGCCGGGTTACATCCGCCTGGGCTACATCTCGGACGACGTGGCGACGCTGGAGGAAGGCATCCGCCGTATCATCGCCTTTGGCGACGGCTACGCGCGCGCCAAACAACGATGAAGTTCTCGCTGGGCAGTCTTCGCCTGAACAGCCTGCGCAGCAGGCTGATGCTGCTGGTCGCGCTGGCGATCACGCCGATCGCGGTGATGACCTTGGTGAACGGCGTGCGCGAGCGCGAGCAGGCCGTCAAGGCGTCCGAGGAAAACCTGCGCCGGCTCACGCGGCTGGCCGCCGCCAACGAAGCGCAGTCGATCGAGGCCGCGCGCCAGATCCTGGTGGACCTGGCCAGCGTGCCGGACCTGCTCGGCCCCAAGGAACGCTGCCGCGCGCTGTTGGCCGACGTCCTGGACCGCAACGAGGGCTATGTCAACTTCGGCCTCATCCAGCTCAACGGCGACGTGAGCTGCAGCGCGGTGCCGCTGCTGCACCCGGTGAACCTGGGCGACCGCAGCCACTTCAAGCGCGCCATCTCGGAGCGCCGCTTCATCGCCGGCGACTACGTGTTCGGGCGCGTGATACGCAAGCACACGATCAACCTGACCTACCCGGTCATCAACCACGACGGCCAGGTGGTGGCGGTGGTGTTCGCCGCAATGGACCTGGCGGACCTGGACACCTTCGTCAACGATATCAGCCTGCCGCCCGGCTCGGTGCTGACCACCGCCGACGCGCGCGGCCAGATCATCTCGCGCCGGCCCGAGCCCGAGCGCTGGCTCGGCACGGCCATCTCGCAGCCGATGCTGGAAGGGATGGCGCATGCGAACGGCAGGTCGCTGGTACTCAAGGGCGACGATGGCGTCGAGCGCCTGCACGCGTTCGCGCACGTGGGGGCACCGCAGCTGACCGACTACACGGTCTCGATCGGCATCCCGACCGACACCATCACCTACACCGCCCGCCACGACCAGCTCATGTCCCTGGTCGCGCTGGCCGCCACCACCATGCTGGCCCTGCTGGCTGCCTGGCTGGCGGGCGACATTTTGATCGTGCAGCGGGTGCGCAAGCTGATGGACACGGCGCGCAGCATCGCCGCCGGCAAGCTCGATGCCCGCACCGGCATCGAGTACGGGCACGAGGAGATCGGCAACCTGGCCAAGGCGCTGGACGAGATGGCCGAGGCGCTGCAGAAGAAGGAAACCGCGCGCAGCCTGGCCGAGCGCGAATTGCGCGCCGCGGACCAGCGCAAGGACGAGTTCCTGGCAATGCTGGCGCACGAGCTGAGAAACCCGCTGGCGCCGATCAGCACCGGCGCCCACCTGCTCAAGCTGCTGCACTCGGACAGCGCGCAGATCACGCAGACCTGCGCGATCATCGCGCGCCAGGTCGAGCACATGACCAGCCTGGTGGATGACCTGCTGGACGTCTCGCGCGTCACGCGCGGGCTGGTGTCGCTGTCCACCCAGGCGCTGGACCTGAAGAAGGTGGTGGAAGACGCGGCCGAGCAGATCCGGCCGCTGGTCAACGCGCGGCGCCATCGGGTGGTGATCGACCTGCCGCAGGAGCCGGCCATCGTCAAGGGCGACCACAAGCGGCTGGTGCAGGTGGTGGCCAACCTGCTGGGCAACGCGACCAAGTACACGCCCGAGGGCGGGCACATCGAGCTGCGCCTGGCGCGCGAGGACGACGACTACGTGATTTCGGTGTCGGACGACGGCATCGGCATGGAGAGCTCGCTGGTCGAGCGCGTGTTCGACCTGTTCACGCAGGCCGAGCGCACGCCGGACCGCTCGCAAGGCGGCCTGGGACTGGGCCTGGCGCTGGCCAAGAGCCTGGTCGAGCTGCACGGCGGCAGCGTGCGTGCCTACAGCGCGGGCCTGGGCAAGGGCAGCATCTTCACGGTGCGCCTGCCGCGCCATGAAGAGCACGCGGCCACGCAAGCGCCCGCCCTGCCGTCGATCGAGCGGCGCGGCGCGCCGGCCGCGCCGCTGCGCATTTTGCTGGTGGACGACAATCAGGACGCGGCGCACACGCTGCAACTGTTCCTGGAGGCGGCCGGGCACGCGGTGCAGGTGGCGCACCGCGCGGCCGAAGGGCTGGAACTGGCGCGCGCGTTCCGGCCGCAGGTCTGCCTGCTCGACATCGGGCTGCCGGACTTTGACGGCAACGAACTGGCACGGCGGCTGCGCCTGACGCCGCAGGCCGCGGGCGCGACCCTGGTGGCCATGACCGGCTACGGCCGCCAGCAGGACCGCGAGGCGTCGGCACTGGCCGGGTTCGACCACTACCTCGTCAAGCCCGTGAACACGGTGCAGCTGACGCAGTTGCTGGCAACGGTGCGGGTGCCGCAAACGGCCGCGCTGAACCGGCCGCCACTCTAGCACCACCTGCTACGATCGTCATCCCGGCGAAGGCCGCGATCCATGCTGAATCTCCGAAGTCGCAAACTCAGCATGGGCCACGGCGGGGCCGCCGAGGATGCGCCGGGATGACGGTTTTCGAGCAACGGTGGCCAACGCATCCCCGCAATCCTTTATCATCCTGACTATCAAGGAGGGAATGCATGGATTCGGTTGAACTGGTGCTGGCGATGCTGCTGGCGGTTGTGGCGAGCGGCTACGTGGTGCGCATGTTGCCGTTTCCGCTACCCCTGCCGCTGGTCCAGATTGCGCTGGGCGCCGTCATCGAAGGCGTGTTCGGGCACGGCGTCACGCTCGAGCCGGACATCTTCTTCCTGCTGTTCCTGCCGCCGCTGCTGTTCCTGGACGGCTGGCGCATCCCCAAGGTCGGCCTGTTCCGCGACAAGAGCACCATCCTCGAACTGGCGCTGGGCCTGGTCGTGTTCACGGTGATCGGCGCCGGCTACCTGATCCACTGGCTGGTGCCGTCGATGCCGCTGGCGGTTGCGTTTGCGCTGGCGGCCATCGTCGCGCCCACCGACCCGATCGCGGTGTCCTCGATCGCCAGCCGCGTGCCGATCCCGCCGCGCCTGATGCACATCCTGGAAGGCGAGGCCCTGCTCAACGACGCCAGCGGCCTGGTGTGCTTCCGTTTTGCCGTCGCGGCCGCCATCACCGGGCACTTTTCGCTGGCCTCGGCCGCGGTCACCTTCCTGTGGGTGGCGCTGGCCGGCATCGCCAGCGGCGTGGCCATTACGCTGGCAATCTCGTACGCTCAGCGCTCGCTGTCGCGCCGCTTTGGCGAAGAGAGCGGCTCGCCGGTCCTCATCAACCTGCTCACGCCGTTCGGCGCCTACCTGGTCGCGGAGCGCCTGCAGGGCTCCGGCATCCTGGCCGCGGTGGCCGCCGGCATCACCATGAGTTACGTGGAACTGAGCGGGCGCGCGCTGGCCACCACCCGCGTGCGCCGCGCCGTGGTGTGGGACTCGGTGCAGTTCGCGTTCAACGGCATCGTGTTCGTCCTGCTCGGCGAACAATTGCCTGACATTATCAGTGGCGCCTTGCGGGCGGCCGAGGCCAGCGGCGGCGAGCGCGGCCTGTGGCGGCTGGCGTCCACCGCCCTCGCGGTGAGCCTGGGGCTGCTGTTGCTGCGCTTTATCTGGGTCTGGGTGTCGCTGCGCCTGACGCTGCTCAGCGCCAAGCGCCAGGGACATCATGTGAACGTGAGCAAGTTCCGTCTGGTGCTGGCCACCTCGCTGGCTGGCGTGCGTGGCGCACTGACCATGGCTGGCATCCTGACCCTGCCGCTGACCCTGGCGAACGGCAGGCCCCTGCCCGGCCGCCATCTCGCGATCTTCCTCGCGGCATCGGTCATCCTGATATCGCTGGTGCTGGCGAGCGTGGCGCTGCCGCCGCTGCTGCGTTCGCTCAAGCTGCCGGAAGAGCCGGCCGACGCCGCGGAGGAAGACTTCGCGCGCCACGAGGCGGCGGTGGCGGCGATCGCGGCGGTCGAACAGTCCAGCCACCAGCAGGCGCACCAGCACATCGATCCCGAGATCCACAGCAGCGCGGCGGACCATGTGATGGGCATCTACGAGCACCGCCTGGCCGGCGGTGTGGCCGGCAGCATGGACCCGGCCAAGGTGCGCATGGCCGACCAGTCCGAGCGCGCGTTCCGCCTGGTGGCGCTGCACGCGGAGCGCGACACGATCCTGCAGCTGGCGCGCGACGAGCGCATTTCGGACGAGACCGCCCGCAAGCTGCTGCGCGAAATCGACCTGGTGGAAGCGCGTTATCGCTGACAAAGTTATGTTGCGAACGGTGCGCGCGCAAGCGAGCGAGTAAGATCGGCCAGACTTCTCGCCCATTTTCGCGCCCAACACATGAAGAGCGAAGACCTGTCACTGGCCAGCCCGGTGGCGAACGCCGATCCGCCCGCTGCCGCCCGGGCCGCCGGGCTGCGCTACGTGAACGACAGCAAGCCCGGCATCCGGCGCGAGCACGCGGGCGAGGCTTTTCGCTATGTGGACCCCAAGGGCGAAACGATCACCGACGAGGACGTACTGCGGCGCATCAAGTCGCTCGCGATTCCGCCGGCGTGGACCGACGTGTGGATCTGTCCGCTTGCCAACGGCCACCTGCAGGCGACCGGGCGCGATGCGCGCGGGCGCAAGCAATACCGCTACCATCCCAAATGGCGCGAGGTGCGCGACGAGGTCAAGTACGAGCGCATGATCAAGTTCGGCGAGGCGCTGCCGGCGATCCGCCGGGAGGTCAACCGCGCCCTCGGCCTGCCCGGCCTGCCGCGCGAAAAGGTGCTGGCGACCATCGTCTACCTGCTGGAAACGACGATGATCCGCGTTGGCAACGAGGAGTACGCGCGCACCAACAAATCGTTCGGGCTCACCACGCTGCAGCGGCGCCACGTGCGCATCGATGGCAGCGACGTCGAGTTCCGCTTTCGCGGCAAGAGCGGGGTGTACCACAAGGTCAAGGTGCACGACCGGAGGCTGGCGCGCATCATCCAGCGCACGCGCGACCTGCCGGGGCAGGAACTGTTCGAGTACGTGGACGACGACGGCGAAACGCGCACGGTCGATTCGAGCGACGTGAACGAATACCTGCGCCAGATCAGCGGCGAGGACTACACGGCCAAGGACTTTCGCACCTGGTCGGGCACGGTGCTGGCGGCGATGGCGCTGCAGGAGTTCGAAAAGTTCGACTCGCAAGCCCAGGCCAAGAAGAATGTGGTGCGCGCGATCGAGCAGGTGGCCGAAAAGCTGGGCAACACGCCCTCGGTGTGCCGCAAGTGCTACGTGCACCCGGCGATCCTGGACAGCTACCTGGAAGGCGCGACGCTGCAGGTGCTGCGCGAGCGCGCCGGGGAGGAGCTGACAGAAGAGCTGCACAAGCTCAACCCCGAGGAGGCGGCCGTGCTGGCCCTGCTGGAGGAGCGGCTGGCGCACGAAGCGGCCGCGCCGCCGGCAGCCAAGCCCGCGCGGCGCAAGCGCGCAGCAACGCAGGCATAACGCGTGGCATGGGCGTTCAGCCAGCGCCAGCGCTGGTCGAACGCGTGGGCAGCCAAGCTGCCGACCCTACGCCTCAGTCCTTGAGCTCGTTGTGCGGCACCGTCTTGATGTAATAGCCGGATACCCGCCACTTGCCGTCCTTGTCGCGCATGGGCGTGACGGTCTCGATGCCGATCTGGTTGGCGGGCAACTGGTTGAACCTGGTGTTGTACTGGATGACCACGTACTCGCCTTCCGGCGCGCCGGGCAGCGCCCGGGTGGCCACCGCAGTAGCCAGCCGCCGCGACACCGGCTTGCCATACGGGTCGCGCGCGCCGCGCACCGATTTTTCCCAGTCCGCCTTGCTCACCATCTTTTGCGACACGCTGGCCATGTTGTCCCACGAGCCGGCGACGTCGCCCTTGTCGACCTGGGCCAGCCAGCTTTCCGCGGCGGCCGTTGCTTCGTTGACGTTGTTGTCCTGGGCATGGGCAAGGGTCGCGGCAAAGGCAGCGACAGCGAACAGGCAGCGGAACTTCATGCGTTTCTCCTGGCGTTGATGGACTGGCGCCCATCCTAGCGCAGCCGCACCGCGAGTCAAGCGCCATGCGCAATGCATGGCCTCAAACGTAGTGGTTGAAGACCTGCCGCAGGTAGGCCAGGAAGGTCTCGTCCGTGCATTGCGACTTGCCCGGCGTATCGGCCAGCTTGGCCACTGCCTGGCCGTTGCAGCGCACCAGCTTCATGACGATGTTCAGCGGCTCGATGCCGGTGTCGTTGGTCAGCCTGGTGCCGATGCCGAAGCCGGTCATGATACGGTCGCCGAAGTGACGGTACAGCGACAGCGCCTTGGGCACCGACAGGCTGTCCGAGAACACCAGCCGCTTGGTGCGCGGGTCGATGCGCAGCTTGTGATAATGGGCGATCGCCTTTTCGCCCCACTCCACCGGGTCGCCCGAGTCGTGGCGCAGGCCGTCGAACAGCTTGGCAAAGTACAGGTCGAAGTCGTTGAGGAAGGCGTTCATGCCCACCACGTCGGTGAGCGCGGTGCCAAGGTCGCCGCGATACTCCTGCACCCAATCCTCCAGCGCGGCCTTCTGGAAGTCGCGCAGCCGCACGCCGAACGACTGGAAGGCCTGCATGTACTCGTGCGCCATGGTACCGATCGGCACCAGGTTGTACTTGCGCGCCAGGTGCACGTTGGAGGTGCCCTTGAAGTACTGCGGCACCTCGCGCGCCAGCGTGCGCACCACCTCGTCGTGCCAGTCGCCCGAAAAGCGGCGGCGCACGCCGAAGTCGAAGAACTCGAACGGGTTGCTGCGGTGCGGCTCCTTGTCGAAGGCGCGCAGCTCGGCGATCTTGCCGGCCAGGCGTTTGCGCGCCTCGAGCAGCGCGCCGGCCTGGTCGAAGCGGCGGAAATACAGCTCGTTGACGATATAGAGCACGTAGATTTCAAAGCCCATCACGTGCACCACGGGGCCGACGGCCTTGATGCGCAGGTGCGGGCCGTCCGTTTCCACCGTGATGAATTTGCGCTGGAAGCGGAAGACGGTGAGGAAATCGGCGAAGTCGCTCTTGATGAAGCGCAGGCTGCGCAGGTAGGCCACTTCCTCGTCGGTGAACATCAAGGAGCACAGGTGGTCGAGCTCGCGCTCCACCGCTTCCTTGAGCTCGGCCAGCGGGAACTCGGGCTGGTTGCGGCACTTGAATTCGTACTCGCCGTGGGCGCCGGGATGCCGGTGCAGCAGCGCCTGCCACATCGTGAACTTGTAGAGATCGGTTTCGAGCAGGCTGCGGACGACGGGTTTCATGAGCTCCCTGGCGGTTCGTTACGCCGCCTTGCTGCGGCGGCGCTTGGGCGCGAGCATCGTGCCGGTGCAGCCCTCGGTGCCGCAACGGCATTCGAACAGGCGCTTGAGCGCCGGCGTATGTCGCTCATCGTAGATCAAGGCGTAATTGTAGTTCAGTTCCTCGCCGGCCTCGATGTCGCGCAGCGCGTGGATGTAGACCCGTCCGTTCTCCTCGAACGCCTCGCAGTTTGGGGAGCAAGCATGGTTGATGAAGCGCGCCTGGTTGCCGCGGCTGCCGCCGTCGATCACGCGGCCGTCATGCAGGCTGAAATAGAAGGTGTGGTTGACCGGGCCGCCGCGGCGCTGGGCGCGCTCGATCGCTTCGTCCCAGCTGATGCGTTCGCCCTTGTATTCGACGATGCGCTCGCCGGCCGGAATTTTGCGGCTGGCGAACACGCCGTTGCCGTGGACCGGTGAAGACTTGACTTCGTACGCCGGCGGCGCCCTGCGCGCGCCCGGCTTTGCGATGGTGGACATGAACACGATGATGCCGCAGGCGAGAGTTGAACTGCCCGTATTATGGAAGAATCGTGGGCGCCACCGCGCACACTTAATACAGCCGCTTCAGATCCGGATCTGGCGGCGCGCGCAGCGCATGCCGGCGGCGTCGCGGAACACGGTCCAGACCTGCGCCTGCTCGAGCTGCCCGGCCAGTTCCAGCGCCTGGCCGTAGCCCAGCCCGTACTGGCGCTGCAGCAGCGAGACCGGGCCGGCGATCACGTCACCGTGCTGGTCGAAGTGCTGCTGCACCAGGTTCAAGGCCTGCTCGTACAGCATTTCGTCGCGCGAGCGGCGGCGCGCGCGCGGCGCGGTGCGGGCCTGGGCAGCGGTGCCGGCGGCCAGGCCAATCAGGGCGAATGCGCCGCGCAGCAGCGAACGGCGAACCTGGGTCACGGATTGGATGCTCATCTTGTTCTCCTCTTGTGTTTGTCTGATGTGCTCATGCTATAGTCGATACGCGACAATATGTGACGCATAAAAAACATGAGCGGAAAAGGCAAACAGGCAAGCGAACAGACCCTGGCACGGCGCATCGCCCTGCTCGACCGGCTGCCGGTCGGCCACGCGCCCGCGGCCGGGCGCACCGTGGGCGAGCTGACCGACTACCTCAATGCGAGCGGCTTCGACTGCGGGCGGCGCACGGTGGAGCGCGACCTGGAGGCGATCGACGCAGTGGGCTCGGTGTGGCGCGGCATCGGCGTGGACCTGCAGCAGGGGATGGATGAAGAAGACGCCCGCGTGCCGCGCTGGAGCCACACGCCAAACAGCAAGGCGCTGCTGTTTCGTACGCTGTCCAATGAAGACGCGTTGTTACTGAGTCTTGTGGAGCAGGAGCTGAAGTTCTTCATGCCGGCGTCCGCGTACGAGTCACTGATGCAGTACCTGAAAGTGTCGAACCGGGTGCTGTCGCTGCATGCGAACCAGCCGCAGGCGCAGTTCCGCGAGCGTGTGCGGGTGATCGCGGACGGGCCGGCATTGCGGCCGCCCGAGTTGAACATGCCGCACCTGCAGGAGATCAACGAGGCGCTGCTGCACGGGGAGCAGCTGGACCTGGCCTACCGCACGGCCCGCAGCAGCGGGGAGACGGCGTACCGGCTGCATCCGGTCGGGCTGGTCAAGCAGGGGCTGTTCTTTTACCTGCTGGCGGTGAAGGAGGAGAACGTGCACAAGCGCGCGCCGGGGCCGGTGCAGACCTTCCGGATCGACCGCGTCCGGCGCGTGGCGCGGCGGCGGCAGGAGCCGGTGGCGCGCGGCTTGCCGAGTCTCGAGGCGGCACTGGGGAACGGGCAGCTGCAGTTCTTCGACAAGGGGAAGATCGCGCTCAAGCTGCGCTTTGCGGACAATGCCGACGGGCAGGCGCTATGCGACAGCTATCGCGAAACGCCGATGGCGGCGGACCAGCGCATCGTCAAGCGCGGGGACGGGACGTACGAGCTGCAGGCCACCGTGATGTATTCGCTGCAGCTGGTGCGCATGTTGCAGGCCGAGGCGCACCGCTCGTATGTGGTGGAGCCGAAGGCGCTCAAGGACGAGATTGCGGGGTTCGTGCGGGAGGCGGCGCGGTTGCACCTTTGATTGCCGCGGCGCGAACAATGCATGGTGGGTCGTTTCGCGCGTGCAAACTTAATCAAAACCATGTTTCTTATGACTGGTGTGTCGATTACGAGACATGCCAGTCTTTGCCGTGCCGAAAATGGATACCATGAAATTTCGACAATTCCTGTCGAATCGCTTCACCACTTCAACCAGGGGGAGACAAGCATGGATCTCGTTAAAGGGGTAACGGTGTGGGTCAGCGCGCCGCTCAAGTACGACATGACATACTTCAATGGCCGCCAGACGTACACAGAGCAATTTTTGTGTATCAAATGTGCAAGCGGGTACGTCCAAGTCGCCCAGGGAGCTATCGACCAAGTCGTGGCGAGTGTCGCGAAATCGCTCTCATCCTTGCCGCCGGTGCCGGTCGCTGGCTTTCCGGTTCCGGTCGGCCAGCTGCTGGCGGAGGCATTGAAATTCGTCGTGGGTTATTACGAAAACGCCAGCAAGGAGGCGGATGGCTCGGTCATCCTCGAGCTCGCACCGCACTATGTGGGCACGAAGGCTGGCGGCCTCGACATCACGGCGTGGCCTTTTCCTGGCGTCGATCCGGCCACCTGGCGCAGCGTCTTGTCCAGCGCGCGTAATGCGTTGACTTCGGTACAGGGGACCATGCGTTTGGCCGACATGAATTACCCGCAACCGGAAGCGCACGGGAACACCCCACGCTACCGCTTCAACCACCTCGAGGCCGCCCTCGTCAACGAGCTGGTAGCGCGGGATACCGGTATGCCACGTTCGGACGGGCCGTTCGCGGCGTTCGCACATGAGTCGTCGGGGATCGTACCCGAGTCGAACGCACAGCGATCCGCCTGCTACCAGGCCGCAAAGGATGTCCTCGACTCCGAGTTGAAGGAAGCAAACAAGATCGACGACTGGATCCAGCGCAGCGCGGCGATCATGGCCGCTCATGCGCAATACGGCGCCGCTTGTTGGCTGTGCGACCGAACCTTCAGCGGTGACGCCGCAGTTGCAGCCAACGCGCTTGCCGACGGTGCGGGCGACTTCCAGTCCCGCTTCCAGTCATGCCTGAAATCGAAAGGCATGCCTGTACCGGACTCGGCGTTCTCCACCATGCAGATGGCCCTTGCCACGATCACCGCGCTATCAAACGCGGTGAAACAATACGGCACGGCGGTCACTGTGGCTGAGCTGGTCGGTGCCGGCGTCCTCTCCGATTTCCTTGCCGTGGCCGGGGCGTTGACCGCTGCCGTCTATCTCGGCGCGTGCATCGGCTGTGCAGCCAGTGCCGGCATGCCGCTCGACGTCCTGCCCTGCGCCGAGCCGGCCTGAATCCCGGGCACCGGTCTCGCGCCGACGCGTTCAGCCCCCGCTTGCGCGGGGCTGAACGCCTGCGCGGGGCACCAGAACCCAGCCGGGCAGCACCCGCCTTGCGCGTCGCCATGCGCAAGGCGGGGCAGCCGGGAACTCTGCGCTCAGCCGGCCAATGCGCGGCGCAGTTCGGCCACGTCCATCTTCCGCATCTTGAGCATGGCGGCGAACACGCGCTCGACCCTGGCGGGGTTTGCTTCAACCAGTGTGTCCATCAGCACGCGCGGCACGATCTGCCAGAACAGGCCGTAGCGGTCCTTGAGCCAGCCGCATTCGCGCTCTTCGCCGCCCTCGCCCAGCCGCTGCCAGTAGTGGTCCACCTCGTCCTGGTTGTCGCAACAAACCATCATCGACACCGCTTCGGTGAACTTGAATGCCGGCCCGCCGTTCAGCGCCGTGAACTGCTGGCCGTCCAGCTCGAACGCGACGGTCATGGCCGATCCGGCCGCCCGGCCGTGCAGCTCCTGCCCCACCGCCGGATAGTGCGTCATCGACGTGATGCGCGAGTTGGGGAACACGCTCGTGTAGAACCGGGCCGCTTCTTCTCCCTGCGTGTCGAACCACAGGCATGGGGTGATGCGTGAAATGGTTGGCATGGTTGGCTCCTTGTCGTTGTCGTGCCGCCCACGATAGCGTGGGCACGTGGCGCAGCGTTGCGCGTGCTCAGTTGCCGAACTCTTCCTCGCGATATTCCACGCCGGCCGCCCCGCCCTCGCCGCGCCCGGCTTCCTGCTTGCGCAGCTCGACGCGGCGGATCTTGCCGGAGATGGTCTTGGGCAGCTCGCGGAACTCGATACGGCGGATGCGCTTGTACGGCGCCAGCCGCTCGCGCGCGAACGCAAAGATGGCGCGCGCCATCTCGCGGCTTGGCTCGGCGCCCTGGCGCAGCGTGATGAAGGCCTTGGGCACCGACAGGCGCACCGGGTCGGGGCTCGGCACGATCGCCGCTTCCAGCACGTCGTCGTGCTCGATCAGCACGCTTTCCAGCTCGAACGGGCTGATACGGTAGTCGGACGACTTGAACACGTCGTCGTTGCGGCCGACGTAGAAGTAGTAGCCGTCTTCGTCCACGGTCGCCGTGTCGCCGGTGTGGTAGTAGCCGGCGCGCATGACGTCGGCCATCTTGGCCTCGTCGCCCTCGTAGCCGAGCATGAGGCCCAGCGGGCGCGGCTCGAGCGCCACCGAGATTTCGCCTTCGAACACCTGCTGGTCGTCCGCGTCCAGCAGCGCGATGCGGTAGCCGGGCAGCGGCCGCCCCATCGAGCCGGGCTTGAGCGGCTGGCCCGGCGGGTTGCCGATCTGCGCCGTGGTTTCGGACTGTCCAAAGCCGTCGCGGATGTGGATGCCCCAGGCCTTGGCCACCTGGTCGATCACCTCGGGGTTGAGCGGCTCGCCGGCGCCGACCAGCTCGCGCAGCGGCGGCTTCCACTTGGACAGGTCCTCCTGGATCATCATGCGCCACACGGTGGGCGGCGCGCACAGCGAGGTCACGCCGCAGCGCTGGACAACGTCGAGCACTGCCCGGGCGTTGAAGCGCTCGTAGTTGTACACGAAGATGGTGGCGCCCGCGTTCCAGGGCGCGAAGAAGCAGCTCCACGCATGCTTGGCCCAACCAGGGGAGCTGATGTTCCAGTGGACGTCGCCCTGCTGCAGGCCGATCCAGTACATGGTGGACAGGTGCCCGACCGGGTAGCTCTGGTGGCTGTGCAGCACCAGCTTGGGTTTGGCTGTGGTGCCGGAAGTGAAGTACAGCAGCAGCGGGTCGTCAGCCATGGTCTGACCGTCGGGCGTGAACACGGTGGTCACGGCGCGGCTGTCCTCGAAGTCGCGCCAGCCCTCGGCACTGCCGCCAACAGCGATGCGGGTGAAGCTGCCTTGCAGGCCGGCGAACTTGAGGGCTTCGGACGCCTGTGCGATCACGTGGCGCACGCCGCCGCGGTCAAGCCGGTCCTGCAGGTCGGCGGTGGACACCAGCATGGTGGTGGGCACCAGCACCGCGCCGAGCTTGATCCCGGCCAGCATGATCTCCCACAGCTCCACACGGTTGGGCAGCATCAGCAGCACACGGTCGCCGCGGCGTACGCCGCATTCATACAAGTACTGTGCGACCTGGTGCGAGCGCGAGGACATGTCGGCGAACGAGATCTTCTGCTCGCTGCCGTCGTCGCCCACCACCCACAGCGCGGGGCGCTGGTTGTCCCTGGCCTCTTGGTCGAAGAAGTCCAGCGCCCAGTTGAAGGTATCGAGCTCGGGTGCGCGGTAGTCGCGGTAGGCGGTCTCGTAGTCGGTGCGGTGCCGTTGCAGGAAGTCGCGCGCCTGAACGAAGCGCTCGTATGGTGTCATGTGGGTCTCCTGTGCGCTCATTATTCTTGGCGGGTACGACGGCATGCCGTCCCGCTGTGTACGCTATCGTACATTGTGCCGTCCCATCGTGGCGATGCTCGCTTACGGCAAGCTTACACGGGCCGGCGCAACTGGACCGTCAGTTCGCCGCCCGGCTGCATCATGTCGCGCACGCGGCAATCGCCGCACATGCGGATGCGGTCGAGGTGATCGGCGAAGGCCGGGTGGGACGACAGGCGGGTGAGCATGTTCTCGATCATCTGCAGGGTGCCGAATGGCTGGCCGCAGCGGATGCAGTTAAAGGGCTCCGTCTCGTTCAGCACGACGGGTTGGTTGCGGGTCTCGGCAAACGACAGCCGCGGCACGAGCGTGATGGCGTTTTCGGGACAGGTGTCGGCGCACAGGCCGCACTGGACGCAGTTCTTCTCGATGAAGCGCAACTGGGGCAGCGCCTGGCCGTCCTGCAGTGCCCCGGAAGGACAGGCGCCGACGCAGGCCATGCACAGGCTGCAGGCGTCGCGCTTGACCTGCAGCGCGCCGAACGGGCTGGCCGCCGGCAGCGGGATCTCCGTGGCGGGCACGGGCGCGTGGCGTAGCAGGTGCTCGAGCGCGTAGTCGAGCGAGTTGCGCTTATCCAGCGCCAGGTGGAAGGTGGCCGGCTCGGGCGGCACGGCGCCGCGCGGGGCGTGGCGCAGCGCGGTTTCCAGTTCGTCCGGCGCGGCGACGCGCGCCAGGTGCACATGCGGTCCGGCATAGCCCAGGCCGTCGAGCACTGCCTGGGCAAGGGCCATCTGCTGGTCGAGCGCGGCCGCGTATTGCGGTGCTTCGGCGCCGGTCAGCAATACAGTGACGCCGGCAGCGCCGTAGGCTATCGCCGACAGCCAGACGTCGATGCCGGTCGAGGCCACATGGTGCAGCGCAAGCGGGATCATGCGGCCGGGCAAGGCATGGCCCGCGCCGGCGTGGCTGGCGAGCAGCGCGGCGCCATCGGCCTGGCTGTGCAGCAGCACGACGGGATCGCGCCCGCCTGCCTCGGCAAAGGCGCGCAGCGCGGCCTTCAGGCGCGTGCCGGTGTAGCTCGCGCCCGGGTAGGCATAGGCCAGCGCGCCCGTCGGGCACACCGTGGTGCACGCGCCGCAGCCGGCGCACAGGTAGGGGTTGACCCGGATGCGCTCGCCCGCCGGTGCGATCGCGCCCGCCGAGCAGATGTCGATGCAGGCGCTGCAACCGTTGCGCTGGTTGCGGCTATGCGCGCACAGGCGCTCCTTGTAAATGAAGTACTTCGGCTTTTCGAATTCGCCCACCATGTCCAGCAGCTCGTCCACCGCGGCGCGGCGCGCGTCCTCGCTTTGGCCCGGCGCGTAGTAGCCGTGCGGGTGCTGGTGGGTGGCGATCAGGGGGCTGGCCGACAGGTCGAGCACCAGGTCAAAGCTGCCCTGCTGAGACGCCTGGCCGGCGGCTTGCCAGCGCGCCTCGAACGCGCCCAGCCAGCCGGCCACCGCCACCGCACGCGGCGCAAAGACCGGGTAGGCGCGCGCGGGCAGCCCGCCTGCCTCGGCGTCGGTCAGCAGCAGCGTTACCGGCAGCGACTGCGCCAGCCGGTCGGCGTGAAGCAGGGCGTGCGCGGCGTTGCCGACCACGAGCACCCGTCCGGCGGAGCGGTAGGTCACGCTGGGCACCTCGTCCGGCTCGGGCAGTGCGGACATTGCGGCCAGCGCGGCGGCACGCGCCAGCAGGTCGCGCTGCTCCTGTGCGGGGTCGGCCGGGAAAGGCTCCATCAATCGTATGTTCATGCGTCGTCTTGTTCTGGTGGATTGGGGCCGCCTTGCCCGCCCTGTGGTCCGGCGCCCGGCTCGCCCTGGCCGGGGCTGGCATCGTCGCTGGCGAAGCGGGCGAACAGGCTCCTGGCATGCTCGAGCGAGGCGAGCATGCCAGGCGAGACCGGAGCGGACTTGGTGTAGTCGTCGATGTACACGTCCAGGCCGTCCATGATGCTGAAGTGCGGGTCGGAGAACAGCTTTTTCATCGCGAGGCGCTGCACGGTCTTGTCCACGCCCTGCGTCATGAAGATGGAGAAGTCGGAATCGGGCCCGAGCAGTGCCACGTCGTCGAGCGTCGGCAGGCGCGGCGGCGGGGCCGCTTCGGGCGCGCGCGGGACCACGGGCGGGTGCGGGTCGCGCTGGGCCACGGGCGGCAGGTCGAACGCGGCCGCGTCGTCGGCGCTTTGCCGCGATGCGCCGGCCTGGCCGCCCGGCGCACACGGGGCGTGGCCGGCGCTGTCCGCTTCGGCCGGCGCGCCGTGCGACTTGAGCCGCGACCAGCGGCGCAGGAAGCCTTCCTTGCTCATGGCGCTCGCCTTATCCGTGTTCGCGGCCACGGCGCGGACGGGGCCGGTAGTGCTCGTTGAGGTAGGCCGACAGCCAGGCGTGAATCTCGGCCGGCATGGCGACGCCGTCGGCGCTTTCGCCGGAGTCGAACATGCGCGTGCCCTCCGCATAGCTGACCGATGCGCGCACCGGAATCGCGCGCCCGCCCTGCATGCGCCACAACACGAAGATCTTCGATTCGGGCGCGACCGCGTTTTCGTAGTAGCCGTCGTTGTCGTCGGTGTAGAGCTCCAGTTCGAGCCCGGACACCAGGTAGTAGTCACGCTGCGGGCTTTCGCTGAGCACGTACAGCGGCGGCAGGCTGCCGCGGTCGGGAACGACGCCGACAGCCGCCCAGGCGTCGTCGGCCCAGCGGTGGCTGGGGGCGCGCCGCTGCATCAGCACGGCGATCGGCATGCTTGCCATCTTCACGATCGGTCTCTCCAGGCGTGCGTGGTGATTACGGTTTTTTCTTGACGTCGGCGCTCGGCGGCGCCGTCCCCAGTTTTTCGCTGCGAATGGGCACGGCCGCCGTGGCCGGGCCAGGCTTGCCGCCGGGCTGGCTGGCCGGTGCCGCGCCGGTCGCCGGCGCGCTGGCAGCCGTCGCCGGCGCCGCGATCGCAACCGACGGGTTGGTGTGCCAGCCCTGGCCGGCGGCGCGCGACCGCCAACGGCCAGCGATTGCATCCATCGACGCCATCAGGGCCTCTTTGTCCTTTTGCGCCTGCGCGTCGGCGGCCGCCTTTTTGGCGGCGGCGGCCTGCGCCTGCGCCGGGCTGGGCGGCGGCAGCGCCGCATTGGCTACGCTGCCCAGTGCCAGCAACGCCAGCGTGAACGCCAGTGATGTGATTTTCATTGCTTGCCTCCTCCGCTGCCCAGTTGGCCGGGGGCGGCGCCCTGCTGCGTGTCGCGGTGGGTGGCCGCGCCGCCCATGGTCGCTTCCGGGGCCGGCGTGGCCGGCTTGCCCATGTCCCCGGGCGGCAGGCTGGTGCCGGGCCGCCCCACCGAGGCCGGCTGGGACGTGCCCTGGCTGGGCCCCTGGCCGGATTCCTGGACCGTGCCGGACGTGGCCGCGCCGCCGGAGGTGCCCCCGGCGCCGCCGGCAATGCCTGGCGTGCCGCCGGCGTAAGTGGCGTCGGTCGTCGGTTTGGCGTTGCGCGCCAGGACCTGGCCGCTGGTGCCGCCACCGGCGGTCACCTCGCCGGGGAATTTGGTCTGGCGCACGCCGGCGGCCGCGTCCGCGTGGTCACGGTTGCAGCCCGCCGTCGCCAGCAACAGCACGCAGGCGGCAGCGTTGCATACCCATGGAAAGACTCTCATCGCGGCCCTCATGTCGCCGCTCCCGGCCGCGTGGACGGTGGGGGCATGCGGCCGCCGTCCGGCGGTACCGGCGGCGCGCCACCCGCCTTGACCTGGTCGTACCAGGCCTCGTGGTGCTGGCGCGCCCATTCCTCGTCCACGGTGCCGTAGCGCATGGCGTGGTAGGCGCCCTCGGTGCCGATCGTGCCGATGTAGATGTGGCCCATGGCAGCGATGATGTACAGCGTGGCGCCACCGATGTGGAAGTAGTTGGCCACCTGCAGGATGTAGCGGGTCTGGCCCATGTTGGTGAAATCGAGGATGAGCCCGGTGATCGACATCACCAGCCCCAGCAAGGTAATGCCGAGCCAGAACCATGCCTTTTCGCCGGCGTTGAAGAAGCCTGCACGCACATGCTTGTGCGAAACGATGCCGCCGCCCTCCCGAAACCACTGCCAGTCCAAGCGGTTGAAGAAATTGCGCCGCAGGAAGGTGAAGAACATCACCAGCGAGCACAGGATGAACAGCGGGCCAAAGAAGTTGTGCACGTACTTGGACAAATAGGCCAGCGCCGAGAATACCTGCGCGCCCATCCACGGCCGGAGCACGACCTTGCCGAACAGGATGATAAGCCCGGTAAAGGCGAGCAGCAGGAAGCTGATCGCGGTGGCCCAGTGCACCAGCCGGTCCCAGTTGGAAAAGCGCACGATCTTGCGCCCGGAATCGGGATGCTGCTGGCGCGCCGTGCCCACGGCCAGGTAGAACAGGCCGATGCCGACCAGGGCCAGCACGAACAGGGTGCCGGCGGTGGTGCCGATGGGGCCGTTGCGCAGCACGCGCCAGGTGTTGCCGCCGCGCTGGAGGATGACGTCGCCCTCGGTGGCGCCGTATTGGCCTAGGAAGTGGCGGTCGATGTGCACCCGCCCCGACTCGCCCGACGCCAGCCCGGGCTCTGGCGCGCGCGAGCCCTGCTCGGCCTGCATGATGGTCTGCTCCTCGGCATAGGCCGGCTGCGCGCGGTTGTTGGGCACGCCGGCCCAGGCGGCCGGCAGCAGCAGGGCCAGCACCAGGGCCAGCAGCGCGCGCACGGCAAAGTTGGTAGCTCGCATGTCAGCCTCCTGCTAGGGGTTGGCCCGGTTGTATTCGTTCTGCTTGCTGTTGCGGTTCGAGATCGCGGCGAACCACGCCAGCTTGTCGTTGTGGAACAGGCGCTGGAACTGACGGTCGTCGTGCTTGCCGGCGTACTGGCCGTTTTTCCACGCCGGATGCTGCTTGACCTCGAGGCAGCCGGACAGTACCGCCGGCAGCAGCAGCGCCAAAGCGAGTCGGACGAGGGTCATGTCGGGAACCTCCCGACGTCGTTCTGCGAGTCGTTCAGGTTCTGGTTCTCGCGCGGGCCATCGCCCTTGGTTTTGATCTCGCCGCCGCCCTTCGGCTTGCCGTAGGCGATTTTCCAGCCCCACAGCTCGGGGCCATAGCCGCGCGTTTCGACGCGCTGGCGGTAGATGTCGGCGATGATGCCGGCGTCCCCGCCCAGCAAGGCCTTGGTGCCGCACATCTCGGCGCAGAGCGGCAGCTTGCCCTCGGCGATGCGGTTGCGGCCGTATTTCTTGAACTCGGCCTCGGACGTATCCGGCTCCGGGCCGCCGGCGCAGAAGGTGCACTTGTCCATCTTGCCGCGGTGGTTGAACAGGCCCGTGCCGGGGAACTGCGGCGCGCCGAACGGGCACGCGTAATAGCAGTAGCCGCAGCCGATGCACTGGTCCTTGCTGTGCAAAACGATGCCGTCCTCGGTATGGTAGATGCATTCGACCGGGCATACCGCGAGGCACGGCGCGTCGGTGCAGTGCATGCAGGCCATCGAGATCGAGCGCTCGCCGGGCACGCCGTCGTTGATCGTCACCACGCGGCGACGGTTGATACCCCATGCGAGTTCGTGCTCATTCTTGCAGGCGGTCACGCAGCCGTTGCAGTCGATGCAGCGCTCCGTGTCGCAAATGAACTTCATCCTGGCAGCCATGTCGTCTCCCCTGTCCTGTCGGCCGTCACGCGCGTACCACGCGGCACAGCGACACCTTGGTTTCCTGCATCATCGTCACGGCGTCGTAGCCGTAGGTCCAGCCGGTATTGGTCGCCTCCCCGCGCACGATCGGGGCCGCGCCATCCGGGTAGTGGCGCTCGAGGTCGTCGCCCATCCACCAGCCGCCGAAGTGGAACGGCATCCACACGATGCCGCTGGGCACGCGCTGGGTCACCATGGCCATCATCTTCAGGCGCGCGCCAGTGGGTGTTTCGACCCACACGTAGTCGCCGAGGCGGGCGTTGATCTGGGCCGCGTCGTCGGGGTTGAGCTCGACGAACATGTTCTGCTGCAGCTCGGCCAGCCAGGGATTGGAACGGGTCTCTTCGCCGCCGCCCTCGAACTCGACCAGGCGGCCGGACGTCATGATCAGCGGGTAGTCCTTGGAGAAATCGACGTCCTGCACCGACTTGTAGAGCGTTGGCAGGCGCCAGAAATTGGCCTTGTCGTCGTAGGTCGGGTATTTGGCGGCCAGGTCGCGGCGCGGCGTGACCAGCGGCTCGCGGTGCACCGGCACCGGGTCGGGGAAGTTCCACACGTTGCAGCGGGCGCGGGCGTTGCCATAGGGAGCGCAGCCGTGCGACATCACCACCCGGATGATGCCGCCCGACAGGTCGGTCTTCCAGTTCTTGCCCTCGGCCAGTGCCTGTTCCTGGCGCGTAAGCTCCTGCCACCAGCCGAGCTTTTTGAGGAACACATGGTCGAACTCGGGGTAGCCGGTGTCGATCTGCGACCCGGCGTTGGTCGATCCGTCCGCCGCCAGCAGCGAGGAACCGTTGTGTTCCACGCCCCAGTTGGCGCGGAACGGCATGCCGCCTTCCATCACCGGCTTGTGCAGGTCGTACAAAATGGGCGTGCCCGGGTGCTTCATTTCGGGCGTGCCCCAACATGGCCACGGCAGCCCGTAGTAGTCGCCCTTGCACGGCCCGTACTCGGCGCGCAGCGTGGTCGGGTCGAAGGTGGCCTTGTTCTCCATGTGCAGCTTCAGGCGCTCCGGCGAGCATCCGGTGTAGCCGATGGTCCAGCACGAGCGGTTAATCTCGCGCAGAATGTCCTCGATGACCGGCTCGTTGTTGACCACCTTGATGTTCTTGCACAGTTCGTCCGCAAAGCCGAACTTTTTGGCGAACAAATACATGATCTCGTGATCGGTCTTGCATTCGAAGATGGGCTGGATCACGCGCTCGCGCCACTGAATGCTGCGGTTGGACGCGGTGACCGAGCCCTGGGTCTCGAACTGCGAGGCCGCCGGCAACAGGTACACGCCGTTCTCGCGACCGTGCATCGAGGCCGTCATGCTCGGATAGGGGTCGATCACCACCAGCATGTCGAGCTTTTGCATGGCCGCCTTCATGTCCGGCAGGCGGGTCTGGCTGTTGGGCGCGTGGCCCCAGTAGAACACGGCGCGCAGGTTGCTCGGCTGGTCGATGTACTGGTTCTGCTCGTTGACCGCGTCGAACCAGCGCGACACGGTGATGCCGGGCTTTTCCATCAGCTCCTTGGAGCCATAGCGCGACAGCAGCCAGTTGTAGTCCACGCCCCAGGCGCTGGCGAAATGCTTCCATGAGCCTTCGGCCAGCCCGTAGTAGCCGGGCAGCGATTCGCCATTGGGTCCGACGTCGGTGGCGCCCTGCACGTTGTCGTGGCCGCGGTAGATGTTGGCGCCGCCACCCTGCACGCCGATGTTGCCCAGCGCAAGCTGCAGGATGCACAGCGCGCGCACGTTGGCGGTGCCGATGTGGTGCTGGGTGATGCCCATGCACCACACCACCGACGATGGCTTGTTCTTGGCCAGCACCTCGGCCGCCATGCGCACCGTGGCCTCGGGCACGCCGGTCACGTCCGAGACCTTGTCCGGCGTCCACTTGGCCACTTCCTTGCGCACGTCTTCCATGCCCCAGGTGCGCGCGGCGATGTATTCCTTGTCTTCCCATCCGTTGTTAAAGATATGCCACAGGATGCCCCACACCAGCGGGATGTCGGTGCCGGGACGCACGCGCACGTAGTGGTGGGCAAAGCGCGCGGTGCGGGTGAAGCGCGGGTCGACCACGATCATCTTGGCGCCCAGCTCCTTGGCGTGCAGGAAGTGCAGCATCGAGATCGGGTGCGCCTCGGCCGGGTTGGAGCCGATGAACATCACCGCCTTGCTGTAGTGCAGGTCGTTGAACGAGTTGGTCATCGCGCCGTAGCCGAAGGTCTGGGCCACGCCGGCGACCGTGGTGGAGTGGCAGATGCGCGCCTGGTGGTCGCAATTGTTCGAGCCCCACATCGAGACCCATTTGCGCAGCAAATACGATTGCTCGTTGTTGTGCTTGCTGCTGCCGATGACCATCAGCGCGTCGGGGCCGGCCTGCTGGCGCAGGGCGATGAGCTTGTCGCCGATCTCGTTGATGGCCTGGTCCCACGAGATGCGCTCGTACTTTCCATTGACCAGCTTCATGGGATAGCGCAGGCGCTTTTCGCCGAACGCGTGCTCGCGCACCGAGGCGCCCTTGGCGCAGTGGGCGCCCATGTTGATCGGCGAATCGAAGGCGGCGTCCTGGCGCACCCAGACGCCGTTGGTGACCACCGCCTCAACCGAACAGCCGACCGAGCAGTGGCTGCAGACGGTGTGCTTGACGACCGTGTTGCTGCTGGCCGGCGGCGGCGCCGGGTCGGCGGCGGAGACCGGCTCGATCACCCGGAACGGCAGGTGCCGCGCCAATGCGCCGGCGCCCGCCGTGACGCCCGCGCCAACGAGGAATTTCCTGCGCATCAGGCCGCTTTCACGCGTGATCTTCACCAGGGACATGGCCCACTCCTTCGCCGCGCTCACCAGTAGGCGGCGGTGCGGTAATAACGTCGAATGTGTTCGGTTTCACGATAGCCGCCGGCTTGCGTTGCCGGCGCCGGCGCGGCGGCCGCGACAGGTTCGGCCGACGCGGCGCCACCGACGGCGGCGGCCAGCGCGCCCAGTGGGAGTGCCTTGAGAAAGCCGCGGCGCTGCGGATCGGGGCCGGCCAGCGCGGCGCTGGCCCCGTGCTGTTCTTGCTCAGTCATCGATGCTCTCCTCGAATGCAAAGGCCTCGGCCTCGACCGCGAAAAACGCCTGCGCGAAGGCGGCCACCAGGCGGTAGAAGCTGGCCTGCTCGTCGGCGGAAATGTCTGCCAGGCAGCGCGCGTACCAGGGCGCAATGTGCCGCTCGAAAAACCACTTCTGGCGCGCCAGCGGCTGGCGCGGCAGGCCGGGCGCACCGGTGACGAGGATGCGCATGGTTTCGCACATGGCGCCCAGGTGGTCCTCGAACTCGCCGGCGTTGCCGGCGCGCGCCAGGTGCAGCGCGGCCAGGTCGGCGCGCAGGTCGGCCAGCGGCTTGTCGTTGATGTAGCCGGACAGGTAGAACGATTCGTAGGGATTGAGCCGGGGCGTGCCGATGCTGACGAACAGCGCGTTGAACTCGTCCGCCACCGCGTCCGCCTCGGTGACAGTGGCAGCCAGCGCGAGCTTGCGCCAGGTCTGCTCCAGCGGCAGCGCGCCGCCGGTCGCGCAAATCGGCTCGGCCGCGGCCAGCGCGGCCAGCAGGCCGGCGTCCGGCGGGGCAAACAGCAGGCGCGCAAGCAGACCGTACAGGTCGGCGCGCGCCTGATCCTCACCGGACAGGGGGAGCGGCACGCCAACGGTGCCTGCATCACGATGGCCGGGTTGCGCAATTTGCACGTGCACTGGACTGTTCTCCCGTTAGCAAAGGTACATGGGAAGTTTATCCAGTCCCCCGCCTGAGGCGCGCACGGTTGGAGTGCAATGGTTAACGGTGCATGCCGGCCACGTGCATCAGCACGCGCAGCAGCAGCGCGACGGCGGCCAGCGCCGCCACCCCGCCCGCCCACAGCGCGGTCATCCAGCCAACGCGGCCCAGCCACAGGCGCATGCGTCGCCGCATCAGTGGTAGCCCTCCGAGGTGCGTACCTTGCCGCGAAACACCCAGTACGACCAGGCGGTGTACATCAGGATGAACGGGATGATGAACAGCGTGCCCACCAGCAGGAACCCGTGGCTGGACGGCGAGGACGCGGCTTCCCAGATGGTGATCGTGGGCGGGACGATGTGCGGCCAGATGCTGATCGCCATGCCGCTGTAGCCCAGGAACACGAGTGAGAGCGCCATCAGGAACGGCACCCGGTGCGGCGCGCCCCTGAGCGAGCGCACCAGCACCGCCAACGCGGCCAGCACCAGCAGCGGCACCGGCGACAGGAACACGATGTTGGGAAAACTGAACCAGCGTTCGGCCACGTCGTGGTGGCGCAGCGGGGTCCAGATGCTCACCGCGATGATCGCCAGCAGCACCAGCCCCGCAAGCGGCGCGGCCACCTCGATCATGCGCCGGTGCAGCTCCCCTTCCGTCTTCATGATCAGCCAGGTGCTGCCCAGCAGCGCGTAGGCGAGGATCACGCCTGCCCCGGCCAGCAGCGGGAACGGCGCCAGCCAGTCCAGCACGCCGCCGGCGTAGGTACGGCCGGAGACCGGGATTCCTTCCAGGAACACGCCCAGCGCCACGCCCTGGAAGAATGCCGCGACGAACGAACCGGCGATGAAGGCCTTGTCCCAGACATGCCGCTCGTGTTCGCGCGCCTTGAAGCGGAACTCGAAGGCCACGCCGCGAAAGATCAGGCCCACCAGCATGAAGATGAGCGGCAGGTACAGCGCCGACAGGATGATCGAGTAGGCCACCGGAAAGGCCGCCAGCAGCGTCTCGCCGCCCAGCACCAGCCAGGTCTCGTTGCCGTCCCACACCGGCGCAACGGTATTCATCATCACGTCGCGGTCGTGCCGCTGGCGCACGAACGGAAACAGCATGCCGATGCCCAGGTCGAAGCCGTCCATGACCACGTACATGAACACCGCGAAAAAGATGATGACGACCCAGATCGAGGCAGTATCCACGCCCATGGTCAGCTCCCGGTGGCGCCCTTGGCGGCCGGCAGCGGCAGGCCCTCGTCCGGGCCCTCTTCGGCCGCCGAGAGCGGGCGCATGGGGGTACGCTCGCGGCCGGGCCCGCCCTCGGGCGGCTGGCGCATGTCGAACGGCTGCGGCCCCTTATGCGCGAGCCGCAGCACGTAGGCAAAGCCGGCCCCGAACACGAACACATAGCTGACCACGAACAGCAGCAAGGTGAGCGCGACGGGCGCCACCGCGTGGGCCGAGGCGCCATCGGCGGTACGCATCACGCCGTACACCACCCAGGGCTGGCGCCCGACCTCGGTGGTGACCCAGCCGGCCAGCAAGGCCACCAGCCCGGCCGGTCCCATCGCCACGGCCGCCTTGAGGAAGGCACGGTTGCCGAACAGGCGCCCTCCCCGCCGCAGCCACAGGCTCCAGAAGCCGAGCGCGATCATCAACAGGCCCAGGCCGACCATGAGGCGAAAGCTCCAGAACACGATCAGCGCGTTGGGCCGCAGCTCGCGCGGGAAGGCCTTCAAGCCCTTGAGTTGACCATTCCAGCTGTGGGTGAGGATCACGCTGCCCAGATGCGGCACCTCGACCGCATACTTGGTCCGTTCCTGCTGCATGTCAGGCATGCCGAACAGGATCAGCGGCATGCCCTGCTCCGGCGGTCCGTTTTCCCAGTGCCCTTCGAGGGCTGCGACCTTGGCCGGCTGGTGCTCGGCCGTGTTGAGCCCGTGCGCGTCACCAATGGCGGCCTGGATCGGGGCCACAATGGCCATCATCCACATGGCCATCGACAGCATGGTGCGCACCGCCGGCTGGTCATTGCCCTTGAGCAGGTGCCAGGCGCCGGTCGCGCCCACGAACAGCGCCGTCGACAGAAAGGCGGCCACGGCCATGTGCATCAGCCGGTACGGGAACGAGGGGTTGAAGATCACCGCGATCCAGTCCACCGGGATCGCCTTGCCATTAACGATTTCATAGCCTTGCGGGGTCTGCATCCAGCTATTGGCGCCCAAAATCCAGGTGGCGGACACCAGCGTGCCCAGGGCCACCAGGCAGGTGGCCAGGAAATGCAGGCCGGGACCGACCCGGTTCCACCCGAACAGCATAACCCCGAGAAAGCCCGCCTCGAGGAAGAACGCGGTCAGCACCTCGTAACTCAGGAGCGGGCCGGCAACGCCGCCCGCGAATTCGGAAAAGAAGCTCCAGTTGGTGCCGAACTGGTAGGCCATGACGATGCCCGACACCACCCCCATGCCGAAGTTGACCGAGAAGATCTTGATCCAGTAGTGGTACAGGTCGAGGAACACCTGGCGGCCGGTGCGCAGCCAGCACAGTTCGAGCACGGCCAGGTAGCTGGCCAGGCCAATGGTGATGGCCGGAAACAGGATGTGGAAGGCCATCGTGAACGCGAATTGCAAGCGTGCGAGGTCCACCGCCGTCAGTCCGAACATGAGCTCTCCTCTGCGCGACCCGTGCAAAATCTACCATGGTCGCCCGCGCGCACGGTTGCCGGATTTTCCGATCCGGCGGACACGGCGAAGAAGGCTGGCGAAGTTGTCAAGCCACCGGGCGATTTCGCCACAGTTTTGTTTCCCGAGAGACAAGCACAAAATCAATTTTCCCGGCAGGTTGCCCACGAGGCCGTTATAATCTGCTCGATCCCACACCTTTTTTTACCGTATGCCCCAACCGCTCACGTTCTCGGCAGACCCCACTACGCTCAACGTCACCGCGTTGAAGAAGAGTTGCGCTGCATGCAGCATGCATCAGCTTTGCCTGCCGATGGGCCTCGAGGATTGTGACATCAACCGCCTCGACCAGATCATCGGCAAGCGCCGCCGCCTGGAGCGCGACGAGCCGCTGTACAAGATGAACGAGCCGTTCCGCAACCTGTACGCGGTGCGCTTCGGGCACTTCAAGACCTACCACATCAATGCCGCGGGCGAGGCGCAGATCACCGGCTTCCAGATGGCCGGCGAGCTGCTGGGGATGGATGCGATCAGCGGCGACCGCCACTACTGCGATGCGGTCGCGCTGGAAGACAGCGAGGTGTGCGAGATCCCGTTCCACCGCCTCGAAGAACTGTTCGGCGAGGTGCCGGCGCTGCTGCGCCACTTCCACCGCATCATGAGCCAGGAAATCACGCGCGAGCAGAATGTCATGCTGTTGCTGGGCAACATGCGCGCCGAGCAGCGTTTTGCGGTGTTCCTGATCAACCTGTCGGCACGCTACGCCGCGCGCGGCTATTCGCCCAACACCTTCCAGCTGCGCATGTCGCGCGAAGATATCGGCAACTACCTGGGCCTGACCATCGAGAGCGTCAGCCGGCTGCTGTCGCGCTTCAAGAAGCAGGGCTGGCTGGCGGTGGACAAGCGCGAAGTGACGCTGCTCGATCCGGCCAAGCTCAAGGCCATGGCCGCGGGCACGGAGCAGTGCAGCCCGATGGCCTGAACCTGGCCGCTGAAACATCGAAGGGGTTCCGCGCGCAAGCCGGAACCCCTTTTCATTTGTTAGCCTAAGATACGTCGTTCCCGCGGAGGCGGGAACCCATGCTGATTGTGCGAGCCCGCGGCCACAATATCAGCCGCCTCGCTGCAAACTCAGCATGGGTCCCCGCCTTCGTGGGGACGACGGGGCAACGGCAGTGGCGCGAATGGCCTCAGCTGTTTTTCTGCTGGTCGATCCAGCGGTGCACTACATCCCCCAGCACGTCCAGCGGCACCGAGCCGGTGCGCAGCACCACGTCGTGGAAGGCCGGTAGCGAGAACTTGGCCCCGAGCGCCGTCTTTGCCTCCTCGCGCAGCTCCAGGATGCGCAGCATGCCGATCATGTAGGCGTTGGCCTGGCCCGGCCAGGCGATGTAGCGCTCCACCTCTTCCTTGTTGATGCCGAAGTCGATCGCCTGCTCGCGCGTCCAGCCCTTGGCGTGCATGCCGGTGTCCACCACCAGCCGGCGCGCGCGGAACAGTTCGGAGCCGAGCGCGCCCAACAGGCTGGGCACGTCGCCCTGGTACCAGCCCTGCTCCACCGCCAGGCGCTCCGCGTACAGGCCCCAGCCTTCGCTGTGCGCGCTGCCGCCGCCGAAGATGCGGTTGGCGCGGTACTTCGGCAGCCCCTTCTGCTCCTGCTGGATCGCGAGCTGGAAGTGGTGGCCCGGCACCGCCTCGTGGTACGACAGGCTGCGCATGCGGATCATGTCGAACTTCGGCCCGCGCATCGGGACCCAGAAGATGCCCGGGCGGCTGCCGTCCGGCGCCGGCAGCGAATAGTGCGCCGAGGCCGATGGCTCGGTCAGCGCCGGCTCGCGCCGCACTTCCACCGGCGCGGCCGGCTTCAGGTTGAACAGGCTTTCGCTCCTGGCCTGCGCGTCCTTGACGATGCCGGCGTAGCGCGCCAGCAGCTCCGGACGCGGATCGCCCTCCACCTTGGGCTGGAAGGTGGCGTCGAGCTGCTTCATGCGCGCTTCGACCGTGCCCTCGCTGTAGCCCAGCTCGCGCAGGTGCTTGTCCATCTCCGCTTCGATCCGCGCGACCTCGCGCAGGCCGATCGCGTGGATCTGCTCGGCGGTGAGGCGGGTGCTGGTGAAGTTGGACAGGTAGTGCTGGTAGGCGGCAGCGCCATCGGGCAGGCGCGAGATGCCGACCACATTGCCGGTACGCGGGTGGATTTCGGCCATGAAGTCCTTCACGCGGGCGTAGGCGGGAATGATCTTCTCCTGCACCACGCGGGTCGCGCGGGCGACCGCGGCGGCGCGCGCCTCCGGGCTCAGGTCCGACAAGTTGGCGCTGCGCTTGTCCAACGAGGTCACCAGCACGTTCTGCGCCGCTTCCGGCTTGAGGAAAATGTTGACCTGGTCCTGGGCACGTTCGAGGATCACGCGCGGCGGGATCAGGTTGCGTGCTGCGGCAGCGCGCCCCCGCGCCAGCGCTTCGTCGATGCGGGTGGCCACCTGGTCCAGGCGCGCCAGGTAGCTGTCCACGTCGGCGGCGCGGCGCAGCGGGTGGGTCTGGGTCATGAAATTGACCAGCGAGACGTGCACGCCGCTGAACTGAGAAAAGATGAAGTTGTAGTCCTCGAAGGGTTCGCCCTCGACCGTCTTTTGCAGCGACCAGCGCATGGTCGCGGCCGAGATGCGCTGGTCGCCGTCCAGCGGGCCGGCCAGGAATTTGTCCAGCCTGGCGATGCCGGCGCGGGCCAGCGCGCGCACCTTCTGGCGCTGCGCATCGGTGATCGGGGTCAGCTGGCGGTCGAGCGCGTCCTGTTCCTTGCCGGAGAAGTACTGGGTGCTGGTCGCCAGTTGCGGGTTCAGGCGCACCCAGTCTTCGGCGAACTTGTCGGCCCACAGGTTGAAGGCGGCATTCGGCTTGACGGCCGCCGCTTTGACGGCCGGCTCGGCGAGCGCAACCGGCGGCAGGGCCGCGCCTAGCATCAGGGGAACGAACAGGGTGGCGAGCGCGGTGCGCAGGGCGCGCGGGCGGAAGGTGGACATCGGGCGTCTCTCTTGGGAAGTGGTTGTTCTGTTAGTTGGCAATGGGGAATTGCCGTTTGGAATCTAACATGGAACGGAGAGAGCGTCTGTATTGACGACGCAGGCCGGGATCGCGGGGGTAGCGACGCGGCGGCTGGCTGGACGCGTGGGCAGGATCTGCCCACCCTGCGGGAAAGTTCGCATCGATGAGGCCCTGCGGGTGGCCCGGGCCGTTACCCGGGTACGGCGGGAGTGGGGGCAGCCACCACCGCGGCCGGCCAGGCTCCCCGCAGGAACCTCATGTTGCGAAACGGTGCGGCTAGCGGGCGTCGGCCTTGATGTCGAGCTCGCGGTGCTTCGGCCAGTCCCAGCTGTGGGCCAGGCGCCAGTCCTTCTGGCCACCTTCGACCACCACCTGCCAGTGCGCGCGTTCGAGCGCCGGCAGCACGATCGAGAAGCGGCCGGTGGCGTCCGGCACCGCTTCCAGCGTCATGTCCTTTTCGGGCATGGTGGGGTGGGCCAGCATCACCTTGAACGGCGTGCCCAGCGGGCGGCCGGCGGCGGTGAGCGTGCCTTCCAGGCGCCCTGCCTGCGGGTCGAAGCGCATCTGCACTTCCAGCCGCATGCCGGTCGCCACGCGGTCGCGCCGCAGATCCTGGTTGATGGCCTGGCCCTGCTTGTAATAGTCGCCGACGACCAGCGCGTCAGGACGGCTGACCGCCAGCCACGTGGTGAACGCGCCGGCCACCACCACGGTGGCTGGGCCGAGCATCAAGAGCCACGGCCAGCGCTGCGCGTACCACGGCGGCTGCGGCATCGAGCCCAGGGTTTGCGAATTGCGATTCATGCTTTGCTCCTTCGGTTATCTGGGCACAATGAAGACGGCCTTTTCCTCGACATGCAGCGAGGGGTCGTCGATGCCGGTCAGTTCGAACTCGATCTTGTTCGAGCCGTGCTTGCCGGCGTGTTCGGGGACACGCACGCGCACTGCGACACCGCGCGTGGTTGCGCCCGGCACCTCTATCACGTCGTTCTCCACCACCTTGGCGCCCTCCAGCCCTTCGACCTTGAGCTTGAAGCGATGCGACGACTCGCCGGTGTTCATGATCTGCAGGCGGTACACGTTCTCGATCTGGTCATCCTCGACCTCGCGCCCCATCGAGCCGCGGTCGCGGATCACGTCCATCTTGAGCGGGGTGCGCAGCGCCAGCGTGCCGAAGAACGCCGTGATGATCAGCCCCAACAGGCCGGTGTAGATCAGCACGCGCGGACGGAACACGCGCTTGGCTGCCTGCTTGTTGGTCAAGCCGTTCACCAGCGCGTGCTCGGTCGCGTAGCGGATCAGGCCGCGCGGCTTCTCGATCTTGTCCATCACGCTGTTGCAGGCGTCCACGCAGGCGGCGCAGCCGATGCACTCGTACTGCAGGCCGTTGCGGATGTCGATGCCGGCCGGGCACACCTGCACGCACATCGAGCAGTCGATGCAGTCGCCTGCGGCCCCACCGTTCGCGGCTTTCTTGCCGAGCGGCGCACGCGGTTCGCCCCGCTTGGCGTCATAGGTGATGACCAGCGTGTCGTGGTCGAACATCGAGCTCTGGAAGCGGGCGTACGGGCACATGTACTTGCACACCTGCTCGCGCATGAAACCGGCGTTGCCGTAGGTGGCGAACGCGTAGAAGAAGATCCACCAGGTTTCCCACGGACCGAACGACCAGCTGACCAGTTCGTTCACCAGCGCCTTGAGCGGGGTGAAGTAGGCGACGAAGGTGAAACCGGTCCACAGCGCGACCACGCCCCAGGCGGCGTGCTTGGCGCTTTTCTTGGCAATCTTTTCAGCATTCCAGGGCTGGCGATTCAAACGAATACGGGCGCTGCGCGCGCCCTCGATCTTTTGTTCGATCCACAGGAATATTTCTGTATATACGGTTTGTGGGCAGGCGAAACCGCACCACACCCGCCCTGCGACGGCTGTTACCAGGAACAGCCCGTAGGCGCAGATGATCAGGAGGGCCGCAAGGTAGATGAAGTCTTGCGGCCACAGCACCAATCCAAACAGGTAGAACTTACGGGCCGTCAGGTCGAACAGAACGGCCTGGCGGCCGTTCCATTGCAACCAGGGCAACCCGTAGAACACGAGCTGCGTCAGCCAGACACACAGCCAACGCAGTGTTGCGTAGCGGCCCTTCACCTCGCGAGGATAGATATCCTCGCCCTTGGTGTACATCTTGATGACCGCTTCTTTAGGTGCATTCATTTTTTATTGTGCTGCAGGTGCTGCTGCGGCTTGCGCCGGGTTGTTGTTCGACAGGCTCCAGACATAGGCAGCCAGGACATGCACCTTCTTCTCGCCCAGGAACTCACCCCACGCCGGCATGGTGTTGTTACGGCCCTTGCGGATGGTTTCCATGATCGTTTCGGCGCTGCCACCGTACAGCCAGGTCTTGTCGGTCAGGTTCGGCGCACCGATCATCTGGTTGCCGTGCGCATCCATGCCATGGCAGGCGGCGCAGGCGGCAAATTTCGGTTTGCCGTAGGCGACTTTGACCGGGTCGGCAGTCAGACCCGACAGGCTGCGCACATAGTGTGCCACAGCTTCGACGTCGCTGTCAGAACCGAGCGCGGCAGCCATCGAGGGCATCTGGCCGTGGCGGCCGTTCATGATGGTCTCCTTGATGGTTTCCGGCGCGCCGCCGTACAGCCAGTCGTTGTCGGTCAGGTTCGGGAAGCCCTTGTTGCCGCGGGCGTCCGAGCCGTGGCACTGCGCGCAGTAGGTCAGGAACAGGCGCTCACCGATGGCGTGGGCCTGCGGGTCCGCGGCCACTGCCTTCAGGTCCTGGCTGGCGTACTTGGCGAACAGCGGGCCGTATTCGGCGTCAGCCTTTTTCAGCTCGTCCTGGTACTCGGCCGTCGATTTCCAGCCCAGTTTGCCGGCGTAGCTGCCCAGGCCCGGGTACAGGGCCAGGTAGACCAGACCAAAGATGATGGTCAGCCAGAACATGATCATCCACCAGCGCGGCATCGGGGTGTTCAGCTCGGACAGATCCTCGTCCCAGACGTGGCCGGTGGTGGCCTGCGGCTTGCCGTTCTCGTCCAGCTTGACCTTGAAGCGCGACTGGGTCCACAGCAGGATCGCGCAGCCGGCGATACTCGCGATGGTGATCAGCGCGACGTAGTAATTCCAAAACTCGTTAATAAAGTCAGACATGTGCACTCTCCCCTGCTGCCTTGTCGTCCTCGGCGAACGGCAGGCTGGCCGCCTGCTCGAAGTTGCCGCGGTTGGCGGGCGTGAACGCCCACCAGATGATTCCGATGAAGGTGATGAACGAGATGACCGTCATCACGCTGCTCGCGGTGTCGAAAATACCCATCTCAGTTCCTCGTCTTGATCTGGGTGCCCAGGCCCTGCAGGTAGGCGATCAGCGCGTCCTGTTCGGTCTTGTCGGCCAGTTCGGTCGGCGCATCCTTGATTTCCTGCTCGGTGTAAGGCACACCGATACGCTGCATCGCATGCATCTTCGGCACGATGTCGGCCGGGTTCAGCTTGTTCTGCGACAGCCACGGGTAGGCCGGCATGTTCGATTCCGGCACCACGTCACGCGGGTTGTTCAGGTGGGTGCGGTGCCACTCGTCCGAGTAGCGGGTGCCCACGCGCGCCAGGTCCGGGCCGGTGCGCTTGGAGCCCCACTGGAACGGGTGGTCGTACACGTATTCACCGGCGACCGAGTAGTGGCCGTAGCGCTCGGTCTCGGCGCGGAACGGACGGATCATCTGCGAGTGGCAGTTGTAGCAGCCTTCGCGGATGTAGATGTCGCGGCCGGCCAGGCGCAGCGGCGAGTACGGTTTCAAGCCGGCCACCGGTTCGGTGGTCGAATGCTGGAAGAACAGCGGGACGATCTCGACCAGGCCGCCCACCGAGACGACCAGGATAATCAGACCGATCAAGAGCGCGGCGTTCTTCTCGATCCACTCATGCGAAAATTTCATGCTTCTCTCCTGCTTCAAGCGTGGACGGCGGCGCTGGTGTCAGCGGCGTGGTCATGCGGTTTCAGTGCCGGGATCGGCTGGTCCACCGACTTGGTGCCGCTCATGGTCTTCCAGGTGTTGAAGGCCATGATCAGCATGCCGGTCAGGTACAGCGAGCCGCCGGTCACGCGAATCACGTAGTACGGGAAGGTGGCCTTGACGCCTTCGACGAAGGTGTAGGTCAGGGTGCCGTCCGGGTTCACTGCGCGCCACATCAGGCCCTGCATCACGCCGGCAATCCACATCGAGGCGATGTACAGCACGATGCCGATGGTGGCCAGCCAGAAGTGCAGGTCGATCAGGCCGACGCTGTACATCTGCTTCTTGCCCGACAGACGCGGGATCAGGTAGTAGATCGAACCCATGGTGATGAAGCCGACCCAGCCCAGGGCGCCGGCGTGCACGTGGGCGACGGTCCAGTCGGTGTAGTGCGACAGCGAGTTGATGGTCTTGATCGACATCATCGGGCCTTCGAAGGTCGACATGCCGTAGAACGACAGCGAGACGATCAGGAACTTCAGGATCGGGTCGGAACGCAGCTTGTACCAGGCGCCCGACAGCGTCATGATGCCGTTGATCATGCCACCCCACGACGGTGCCAGCAGGATCAGCGAGAACACCATGCCCAGCGACTGGGTCCAGTCAGGCAGCGCGGTGTAGTGCAGGTGGTGAGGACCGGCCCACATGTAGGTGAAGATCAGGGCCCAGAAGTGCACGATCGACAGGCGATACGAGTACACCGGGCGCTCGGCCTGTTTCGGGATGAAGTAGTACACCATGCCCAGGTAGCCCGCGGTCAGGATGAAGCCCACCGCGTTGTGGCCGTACCACCACTGGATCATGGCGTCCTGCACGCCGGCGTACATCGAGTACGACTTCATGAACGAAGCCGGCATCGACATGCCGTTGACGATGTGCAGGATGGCCACGGCCAGGATGAAGCCGCCGAAGAACCAGTTGGCCACGTAGATGTGCTGGACCTTGCGCTTGATGATGGTGCCGAAGAACACCACTGCGTAGGCAACCCACACCACCGCGATCAGGATCGAGATCGGCCATTCCAGCTCGGCGTATTCCTTGCCGCGGGTGTAGCCCAGCGGCAGCGACACGGCCGCGCACAGGATCACCAGCTGCCAGCCCCAGAAGGTGAAGGCGGCCAGTTTGTCGGAGAACAGGCGCACCTGGCAGGTACGCTGGACAACCCAGTACGAAGTGGCAAACAGACCGCTGATGCCGAACGCGAAAATCACGGCGTTCGTGTGCAGCGGACGCAGGCGACCATAGGTCAGCCACGGGGTGTCGAAGTTCAATGCGGGCCATGCGAGCTGGGCCGCGATGAAGACGCCCACCAGCATACCGACCACGCCCCAGAGGACGGTGGCGATCGCAAACTGGCGCACGATCTTGTAGTTATAGTTTAGACTGCTGTCCAAGATGCTCTCCTGAAAGGATTCAAAAAGATGACGGTAGGAGAGTAGTTTTCCGCATCGCAAAAATCCTTGATGTGAATCAAATTGTTCGGCAACACTTGAGTTATGGGAATGTGTCCCCATGCAACAATGTGACTGCCTTTAGTTCCCCTATTTTGCGAACGCGAATTTGAAGTGCATCAAGGATCGTGACAGGCCGGCCCGCCACACTCGGTGGATGCCGTTTTTAACTGCTCACAGGAAGATTCTTATGCCTATTTCCCCGCAACTTCACGCCGACGTCGAACGCAAGCTCACCCAAAGCCGCGAGGACCTGCTGGGCGCGGTGCGCGCGCGGGTGTATGGTGACGACCCTGCCATCGGCCCGGGCGCGCACACGGCGCAAAACGAGGACCGGCCGCAGGCCGAGATGATCAGCCACAACGAGGAGCACCTGGCCGACCACGAGAGCGCGCTGCTGCACGAGATCGACGCCGCGCTGGGGCGGCTGGAATCGGGCGGCTACGGGATCTGTGTCGAGTGCGGGCGCGAGATTGCAGAGCAGCGCCTCCTGGCCACGCCGACAGTGCAGACCTGCATCGAATGCCAGGAGCGGCTGGAGAAGAAGCAGATGCGGGCCACGGGGCGGCCGCCGCAGATCTGAGAGGCGACGCCGCGGTTCGCTGGACGCGTGGGCAGCAGACCTGCCCACCCTACCCGTGGCGCGCTCTTGTAGGGTGGGCAGATTCTGCCCACGCGTTCAAACCAAGCGTGCCGGGTACGTCAGGTTCGAACGGGGCCGTCACGCCCGGTCGTCGTCGCGCAAAATGCGCATGGCCGGCCCTTCGAGGTCGTCGAACTGGCCGCTGTCGGACGCGCCAAAGAACACCCAGATCGCAATGCCCACCGTGATGATGCTGAGCGGCACGAGTAAATACAGCGCTTCCATGATCACTTTCCCCTTCTGAGGCGTAATGCGTTGCCCACCACAAGGGCGGAGCTGGCCGCCATGCCGATACCGGACAGCCAGGGATTGAGCAGCCCGAAGGCGGCGGCCGGGATGGCGGCCAGGTTGTACACCGTGGCCCAGGCCAGGTTCTGGCGGATCACGGCAAGGGTGCGGCGCGCGGTATCGGCGGCATCGGCCAGCGGCCCCAGGCCATCGCCGAGCAGCACGCAATCGGCATTCAACTGGGCCAGCGCCGCGCCGTTGCCCATGGCAAACGACACGTCCGCGCCGCGCAGCACCGCCGCGTCGTTGACGCCGTCGCCCACCATCGCGACCACCGCGCCATTTTGCTGCAAAGCGCGCACGTAGTCGAGCTTTTGTTGTGGCAACTGCCCGCCCAGCGCCTCGTCGATGCCGAGCTCGGCAGCCACGGCGGCGGCCGCTTCCTGCTGGTCGCCGGAGAGCAGCACCACCGTCTTGCCGGCCTGGTGGAAGCGGCGCACGATCTCGCGCGCTTCAGGCCGCAAGCCGTCGGCCAGCTCGAACCGGGCCAGCCAGCGGCCCCGTGTAGCGAGCCAGACGCGGGTGGCGCCGGTATCGCCACCCGCCGGCTCTTGGCTCCCCGCCAAACCTGCCGCGAACGCCGCGCTGCCCAGCCGGTAGCGCACGCCCGCGATCGTTCCTTCGACACCCTCGCCGACCACATATTCCAGTTCCTGCGCCGCCGCCGCCACCGGACCGGCCGCGGCGCGGAGCGCCAGCGCGATCGGGTGCGCGTTGGCCGCCTCGAGCGCGCCGGCCAGCTGCAGGCATTCCCCTTCGCCCGCCGCGCCCAGCGCCACCGTGCGGCGCAGTTCCGGACGCCCCAGCGTCAGGGTGCCGGTCTTGTCAAACACGACATGGGTGGCGCGCGCCAGCGTCTCGAGCACGTGCGGCTGCACGGCGAGCGCGCCGCGGCGCAGCAGGCGGTCGGTGGCCGCCGCCAGCGCAGTGGGCGTGGCCAGCGACAGCGCGCACGGGCACGAGACCACCAGCACGGCGATCGCGGCCGCCCAGGCGCGCGACGGGTCGATGACGTGCCAGGCCGCGAACACGATCACGGTCAGCACCAGCAACGCGGCCACGAACCAGGCGGCGACCTTGTCGGCCCACAGCGCCAGCTGCGGCTTGCCCTGCCCTGCCCGTTCCACCAGGCGCACCAGCAGCGCCAGCGTGCTGTCGCGCGCGGCGGTGGTCACGCGCAGCACGATCGCCTGCGCTGCGTTGACCGCGCCGCCCGGCAGCTCGTCGCCGGCCTGTTTGCGCTGGGTGCGGCTCTCGCCGGTCAACAGCGCCAGGTCCACCTCGGTGGCGCCCTCGACGATCACGCCGTCGGCCGCCACCGCCTGCCCTGGCTGCACCAGGATCAGGTCGCCCGGCAGCAAGGCGCCGGCCGCCACCAGCTCGGTCGCGCGCTCGGCCGGAAAACCGGGCATGCGCAGCGCCGACGCCGGCAGCGCCCGCTGCAGTCCCTCGAGCGCGCGCGCGGCCTTGCGGCGCGCACCGAGCTCGAAATAGCGGCTGCCCAGCAGCAGGAAGATGAACATCGTGATCGAGTCGAAGTACACCTCGCCCGCGCGCGTCACCAGCGCCCACACGCTGCCCGCGAAGGCCGCGCCGATGCCCAGCGCAACCGGCACGTCCATGCCCGGCATGCCGCGCTTGAGGTCGAGCCAGGCGCCGCGGAAGAACGGCTGGGCCGAATAGAACACGGCCGGCACGGTCAGCGCGAACGAGGCCCAGTGCATCAGCGCCTCCATGCTGGCGTCCATGGTGCCGTCGGTGGCCATGTACACCGGGACCGCATACATCATCACCTGCATCATCGCCAGGCCCGCGATGAACAGCTGGCGGAACAGCTTCTTGCGGGCGCGTTCGAGCTGCTCGCCATGCTGCTTGGCGTCGTAAGGATAGGCGCCGTAGCCGATCGCGCGCACCGCGCGCACGATGTCGCTGGGCTTGCACTGGCCGCTCTCCCAGCGCACGCGCAGGCGCTCGGTGGCCACGTTCAGCGCCACCTCGGCCACGCCCGGCAGGTGCGCCAGGCGCCGCTCGATCAGCCACACGCAGGCCGCGCAGCGCATGCCTTCGACCGAGAACACGGCCTCGGTGGCTTGCGGATCCTCGTCGTACAGGGCCAGCTCGGGCGCATCGGCGGCCACGTCTTCCTGGCGCGCGGCGTATTCGGTACGGGTGCTGTAATAGTCGGCAAAGCCGCCGTCGGCGATGGCCTGGGCGGCGGCTGCGCAGCCGGGGCAGCACATCGGGCGCGGCTTGCCGTCGATGTCCACCTCCCAGCGGCTGTTGGCCGGCACCGGCTCGCCGCAGTGGAAGCACGCCACCGGTTTCGGGACCGCGTTCACGCGCCCACTCCCGGCGTGATGCACAGGGTGTGCAGCCAGCTTTGCGGCAGGCCGCCGGCCGCGCGCACCAGGCCCAGCACGCCGAAACCGAGCACCACCACCCCGCTGGCCACGCGCACCGCGCGCCGCGCCAGGAAGGCGCGCACCTGGGCCCCGGCCGCGCCCAGCGCAACGAGCATCGGCAGCGTGCCAAGGCCGAACGCCAGCATCACCGAGGCGCCGGCAGTCCCGGAGCCGGTCAGCATGGCCGTCACCAGCGCGCTGTACACCATCCCGCAGGGCAGCCAGCCCCACAGGAAGCCGGTGGCGAGCATCTTGGCCGGGGTGTCGGGCGGGCCGACCCGGCGCATCAGCGGCTGCACGTGGCGCCACAGCGCGCGTCCGCCCTGCTCCAGCCAGGCCAGGCCGCGCCAGGCATCCATCAGGTACAGGCCGAGCGCGACGAGCATGAGGTTGGCGAGCCAGAAGCCGCCCGCCTGCAGCGCCGGCAGCCCGGCGAGAGCGCGCGCGCTGCCGGCGGCGCCACCGGCCAGCGCGCCGGCGATCATGTAGCTGCCGATGCGGCCGGCATTGTAGGCGAACACGTTGGGCAGGCTGGACTGCAGCGTCACCGTGCGCACCGGCACCGGGAACGCGGGCGTGCCCGCGCGCGCCGGCGCGAGCGAGAGCGCGCTCACGATGCCGCCGCACATGGCGCCGCAGTGGACGCTGCCGAGCAGGCCCACCATGAACATGGGGAACAGGTTGATGCCGGCCATGCGCCGCTCAGATGGTCTGCGAGTGGCGCGGCCCGTTGCCGCGCGAGGCCAGGTAGCGGTCGAACACCATGCACACGTTGCGGATCAACAGGCGGCCCTTCATGGACACCGTGATCCATTCGGCGTCACGCGTCACCAGCCCATCGCGTTCGAGCTCGCGCAGCTGCGCCAGCTCGCTCTCGAAGTACTCGTCGAACTGGATCGGGAAGGCCTGCTCGAGCGCCGGGATGGACACTTCGAACTGGCACATCAGCTTCTGGATCAGGGTGCGGCGCAGCGCGTCGTCCATCGTCATGCGGATGCCGCGCGCGATCGGCAACTCGTTACAGTCGAGCAGGTCGTAGTAGGCGTCGAGCGTCTTGACGTTCTGGCTGTAGGTGGCGCCCACGGAACTGATCGCCGACACGCCGCACGAGACCAGGTCGGTGTCCGAGTGGGTCGAATAGCCCTGAAAATTGCGGTGCAGGCGGCCCTGCTGCTGCGCCACCGCCAGGTCGTCGGTCGGCTTGGCGAAGTGGTCCATGCCGATGTACACGTAGCCGGCCTTGGACAGGCGCTCGATGCACAGCGAGAGCATGGCCAGCTTGGCGTCGCTGGACGGCAGCTCGGACTCATTGATGCGGCGCTGCGGCTTGAACAGGTGCGGCATGTGCGCGTAGTGGTACACCGCGATGCGATCCGGGTTGCAGGTGATGACCTTGTCGAGCGTCTCGCCGATGGTCTTGAGCGTCTGGCGCGGCAGGCCGTAGATCAGGTCGACGCTGACCGAACGGAAGCCGGCGCCGCGGGCGGCATCGATGACCGAGCGGGTCTCGGCTTCCGGCTGGATGCGGTTGACCGCCTTCTGCACCTCGGGATCGAAGTCCTGCACGCCCAGGCTGATGCGGTTGAAGCCCTGCTCGCGCAGCGAATGGACGCGCTCGGGCGTCACCGTGCGCGGGTCCACCTCGATCGAGTATTCGCCCACGCCGTCCGGCGCGAAGCGGAACAGCCGGTGCAGGTGCGCCATCAGCTCGCCCATCTGGGCATCCGACAGGTAGGTCGGGGTGCCGCCGCCGAAGTGCAGCTGCTCGACCTCGTTCATGCCCGAGAACAGCAGGCCCTGCATCTCCACTTCGCGCTTGAGGTAGGCGAGGTAGGTGGCGGCCTTTTCGCGGTTCTTGGTGACGATCTTGTTGCAGGCGCAGTAGTAGCAGACGGTGTCGCAGAACGGGATGTGCAGGTACAGCGACAGCGGCTTGGCGCCGCCCCGGGTGCGCACGCCGGCCACCGCCTGCAGGTAATCGCGGTAGCCGAACGACTCGGAAAAACGGTCGGCGGTCGGATACGAGGTATAGCGGGGACCCGACTTGGCCAGCCGGCCAAGGAGCTCTGCATCGAATTCAACCGACTGGTAGGCGGCCGAATACGACGGGCTGGCCGCGACCGGGATGACGTTTGAGTGCATTTGTGGGAGGCTCCTGCTGGATGCCGGCCGCAGGGTGCGGCTCGGGTCGATTATGTAAAAGTTTATTGATCCGGCTCAGCCAGTTCCTTGACGTGCATCAAATATGTCGGACTCGGAGTCGGCATGTAACCTTCTTCCGCCAATTTGAACAGCGCGACCGCCCGCACCAGCCGTGTTGCGTCTTCGGCAACGCTGGATGAGGACATCGCCGATTCCTCGACCAGCGCGGCGTTCTGGCGCGTGATCGTATCGAGCCCGCCCATGGCCGCGTTGACCTGGTCGATGCCGTCGTGCTGCTCGGCGCTGGCGCGGCTGATGTCGTTCATGACCGCCACCGCGCCCTGCACCGCCACCACCACGTCGCGCATGGTGCGCCCGGCTTCGTCCACCAGCGCGCTGCCCTGCTCGACCTGCATGGCCGACTCCTCGATCAGCGCCTTGATCTCGCGCGCGGCGCCGGCCGAACGCTGGGCCAGCGCGCGCACCTCGTCCGCCACTACCGCGAAACCGCGTCCGCCCTCGCCTGCCCGGGCCGCCTCCACCGAGGCGTTCAGCGCCAGCAGGTTGGTCTGGAACGCGATCCCGTCGATCAGCGCGATGATGTCCACGATGCGGCTGGCCGAGGTGCTGATGCGGCCCATCGTGGCGCCGACCCGCTCCACCGCCTGGCCGCCGCGGCTGGCCACCCCGGCCGCGCCGCTGACCATCTCGTCGGCGCGGCGCGCGCTTTCGGTAGCCTGCCCTGCCGCCGCCGCGATCTGCTGCAGGCTGGCGGCGGTCTGTTCCAGGCTGGCGGCCTGCGACTCGGTGCGCGAGGCCAGGTCGGCGTTGCCGGCCGCGATGTCGCGCATCGCGCCCTCGATCGAGCGCACGTTCACGCGCACGTCGCCCACCAGCGCGGTCAGGTTCACGTTCAGCTGGCGCAAGGCGGCCAGCAGCCGGCCGATGTCGTCGCTGCCGCCCTGCGGGCAGGCGTGACCCAGGTCGCCGCCGGCCATCGCGTACAAGGCGTCGGTGGCGGCGGCGAGCGGCCGCACCAGGCTGCGCCGCAAGTCGTACCACGCCGCCAGCGTCACGGCCGCGCCGAGTGCCGCGAGCACGCGCCACAGCGTGTCGCCGGCGGCCACGGCCAGCGCAGCCATCAGCGCGGCCTGGCCGCCCATCAGGAGCGCGAGCCGGTCGCTGAACGGCAGGCCGCGCAAGGCGGCAATCCGCGCCCGCAGCCCGGTGGGCGCGACCTTGCCATTGCGCAGGACGATGCCGTGGTTCGGCGTCGCGCGCATCCGGCGGTACAGCGCGTCGGCGGCTTCGACCTGCTCGCGCGCCGGCTTGGTGCGTACCGACATATAGCCAACCGTGCGCGCACCTTCGCGCACCGGTACCACATTGGCAACAACCCAATAGAAATCGCCATTCTTGCGACGATTTTTCACCAGTCCGGTCCACGGCTGGCCGGCCTGGAGCGTTTTCCACAGGTCGGCGAAGGCTTCGGGGGGCATGTCCGGGTGGCGCACGATGTTGTGCGCCTTGCCCAGCACCTCCTGTTCCGAAAAGCCGCTCACCTCGACGAAGGTGGGGTTGACGTAGGTGATGCGCCCCTTGGTGTCGGTCTTGGACACGATGCACTGCCCGTCCCGCAGCAGGTACTCGGTCGCCGTCACCGGCATGTTTTCGCGCACAACTATCCTTATTGCCCTGGAGCACTGAAAGTGCCGCAGTGTAAGCCTGATGTCAGATTCGTATTCTTGATCTAGATCAAAAAATTCTCTAAAACATGCTTGTAGAAGAAAAAGTCCGCGGGCAAGCCTCACGTGCGAGCGAAATGCTGTACGCTCTCACGGATGTGCCTGTTTCAAATTCCTCGCCGTTGATGAGTGACCTCACCCTTGCAGAACGGCATCCTGAAGTGCTGTACGGCCCGGCGCAGCCCGAACTGCTGCGCGAAGAAATCCTTGCTGACCTGCTCGAAGCGACCGCCCGGCGCGTGCCCGGCCAGATTGCGCTGATCGAGGGCGAGCGCCAGATCACCTATGCCGAACTGGACCGGTTGGCCGGCCTGGCCGCGGCGCGCCTGCTCGAGGCCGGCATCCGGCCCGGCGACATCCTGGGCCTGTGGCTGCCGCGCGGGATCGAACTGCTGGTCATGCAGGCGGCAATCGCCAAGGCCGGCGCCGCCTGGCTGCCGGTGGATGCCGACACACCGGCCGAGCGGCTGCTGGTGTGCATGGAAGACGCCAGGGCCGCTGGTCTGGTCAGCAGCACCGGCATGGCGCCGCAGCTGGCGCAGCTGGACCGCCCGCTGTTCACCGCCGAAGACCTGCTGGCCGCGCCGCCGCCCGGCTTCGTGGCGCAGCGCCGCGGCGCGGTGTCGCCGGATGCGCCGGCCTATGTCATTTACACGTCGGGTTCGACCGGCAAGCCGAAAGGCATCCTGATCAGCCAGCGCAGCATCTGCCACTTCCTGCGCAGCGAAAACGAAGTGCTGGGCGTGCGCGAGAGCGACCGGGTGTACCAGGGCTTTTCGGTGGCGTTCGACATGTCGTTCGAGGAGATCTGGATCTCGTACCTGGTCGGCGCCACGCTGTGGATCGGCCCGCGCGAGGCGGCCGGCGACCCGGAAGCGCTGCCGCGCCTGCTGGACGAGAACCGGGTCACGGTGCTGCACGCGGTGCCGACCCTGCTGGCGCTGTTCGCGCAGGACGTGCCGTCGCTGCGCCTGATTAACCTGGGCGGCGAGATGTGCCCCGAGACCGTGGTCGAGCGTTACGCGCGGCCCGGGCGCCAGATGTTCAACACCTACGGCCCGACCGAGGCCACGGTGTCGGCCAGCCTGGCGCGGCTGGCGCCGGGACGCCCGGTCACGATCGGCAAGCCGCTGCCCAACTATGGGCTGCTGGTGATCGCGGCTGGCGGCGAGCCGGGCACGCTGGCGCTGCTGCCGCGCGGCGAGACGGGCGAACTGTGCATCACCGGCCCGGGCCTGGCCGCCGGCTACCTGGGCCGTCCCGACCTGACCGCCGAAAAATTCCTGCCCAACCCCTGGTCCGTTGGCGCGCACGACGCGCGCCTGTACCGCACCGGCGACCTGGCGCGCATCCTGGACGATGGCGAGGTGGTGTGCCTGGGCCGGACCGACGACCAGGTCAAGATCCGCGGGTTCCGGGTCGAACTCGGCGAGATCGAAGCGGTGCTGGCGCAACTGGAAGGCGTGGGCACGACTGCCGTGCTGCTGCGCCGCGACGACGGCATCGACCGGCTGGTGGCCTACCTGGTGCCCAAGCACGGCGCGAGCGAAGCTGCGCTGGCGCCCTCCGCCTTGCGCCAGCAGCTGGCCACGCGGCTGCCGCCGTACATGGTGCCCAGCCGTTTCGAGCAGCTGGCCGAGATGCCGCGCCTGACCTCCGGGAAGATCGACCGCAAGGCGCTCAAGGCGATGCCGCTGTCGGCGCCGCCGGCGGGCGACGCGGCCGACTCGGACATTCCCGAGACGCCGGCCGAGGAAGCGCTGTTCGCCGCGCTCGGGAAGCTGTTCCCGGGCCAGCCGATCCGGCGCGAGCTGGACTTCTTCAGCGACCTGGGTGGCCACTCGTTCTTTGCGGCGCGCCTGGCATCGAGCCTGCGCGCCGATCCGCGCTTTGCGCACATGACCGTGCGCGACATCTACCAGCAGCGCAAAATCGGCCTGATTGCCGCCGCCCTGGGCGAGTCGTCCGGCACCGGCAGCGCGCAGGAAGAATGGACGCCGCCGCCGGCAGGCAAGCGCTGGCTGTGCGGGCTGGCGCAGCTGGCCGCGGTGCCCGGCCTGGTCACGCTGCGCATGGCGCAGTGGCTGGCGCCATTCTTCACCTACCACTTCCTGACCGGCGACCCGGGCGACTCGGTGGCGCGCGCGATCGCCGCCTCGATCGTCGTGTTCCTGCTCGCCACGCTGATGGAGTTCGCGGTGGCGATCGCGGGCAAGTGGCTGGTGGCCGGCCGCCTGAAGCCGGGCTCTTACCCGCTGTGGGGCGTGACCTATTACCGCTGGTGGCTGGCCGACCGCCTGGTCGAGTCGGCGCCGAGCTACCTGCTGTCGGGGTCCTCGCTGTACAACTGGTGGCTGCGCGCGCTTGGCGCCAAGGTCGGGCGCGACGTGGTGATCGGATCGATGACGCTGCGCGCGCCGGAGCTGCTGTCGATCGGCGACAACGTCAGCGTCGGCAACGCGGTCAACTTCGAGAACGCGCGCGTGGAGCGCGGCTGGCTGCGCCTGGGCGCGATTCGCCTGGACGACGACGCCTGCGTGGCCTCGTACGCGATCCTGGAAGGGAACACGCGCGTGGGCCGGCAGGGTCACCTGGAGGGCCAGTCCGCCCTGGCCGATGGCGCCGGCGTGCCGGATGGGCGCGTGTGGAGCGGCTCGCCCGCGGTGGATGCGGGCGCATTCGATCCGGCCAGCCTGCCGCCGCGCCCGTGCGTGTCGACGGCGCGGCTGGCGGCCGAGGCGTTGTTCTTCGTCACCGGCATGGTGGCGGTGGCCACCCTGTTCTTCATGCCGGTGTTCCCGAGTTTCGTGCTGATCGACTGGTTCGACGAGCAGGACAAGCTGCACTGGCTGCAGGGTTCGAGCGTGACGATCCAGCTGGCGCGCTACTTCGTGCTGGCGTTCCCGGCCAGCGCGGTGCTGATCGTGCTCACGGCGCTGGTCTCGGCCGCGATCCGCTGGGGCGCGCTGCCGCGCCTTTCGCCGGGGCGCTCGCCGATCCACAGCAGGACCTACTGCGCCAAGTGGCTGGTCAGCCACATCCAGGAATCGAGCCTGAACGTGCTGCACGGGATCTACGCGACCGTGTTCGCGCCGTTCTGGTACCGGCTGCTGGGCGCCAAGGTCGGGCGCGGCGCCGAGATCTCGACCGCGCTCGGCGTGGTCCCCGACATGCTCACGCTCGGCGACGAAACCTTCATCGCCGACGCCGTGATGCTGGGCGACGAACAGATCGACGGCGGCTGGATGACGATGCAGCCGACCGTGGTGTCGCACCGCAGTTTCGTCGGCAACGGCAGCTACATCCCGGACGGCACCGTGCTGCCCGAGCACGTGCTGGTGGGCGTGCACACGCACGCGCCGGGCAACGCGCAGATGAAGAGCGGCGACACCTGGCTGGGTTCGCCCCCGATCCACCTGCCGGCGCGCGAGCAGGTCAGCGGCTACCCGGAAAAACTGACCTACCGGCCGTCGCCGCTGCGCCGGCTGGGCCGCGCGCTGGTCGAGGGATTTCGCATCGTCGCGCCGCATGCGGTGGTGATCGCGGTCGGCTACACTGTGGTGCTGGACCTGATGCCGATTGCCGGCGCCGGCCGCTGGGGCGAGGTGGTACTGGACCTGGCGCTGGTCGGCCTGGCCTACGGCGTGGGCAACTACCTGCTGGTGGCGCTGCTCAAGTGGGTGCTGCTGGGCCGCTACCGCAAGCGCGCCGCGCCGATGTGGACGCCGTTCGTGTGGCTGTCCGAAGGCGTGACCAACCTGTACGAGGGCATCGCGGTGCCCAACTTCATGCGCTACCTGCGCGGCACGCCCTGGCTGCCACTGGCGTTCTGGCTGCTGGGCTGCCGCATCGGCCGCGGGGTGTACATGGATACGACCGACATCACCGAATTCGACTGCGTGAACATTGGCGACTACAGCGAACTGAATGCGCTGTCGTGCCCGCAGACGCACCTGTTCGAGGACCGCGTGATGAAGATCGACCACGTGGACATCGGCAGCCGCGTGTACCTGGGCCCAAGGAGCGCCGTGCTGTACAGCGCGCGGGTGGGCGACAATGCACGCCTTGGTCCGCTCACGCTGGTGATGAAGGGCGAGCACATTCCGGCCGCGACCAGCTGGGCGGGCCTTCCGGCCGCGCTGGCGAGGTCATGATGGAAGCGCCAGTGGATGTGGCATGGTGGCCGGCACAGCTGGCGCCACGGGAAGACGGCCTGTATGTGATCGGCGTGCGGGGCGATGGCGAGCGGCAGGCGGCGCGGCGCCGCACCCGGCAGGCGCTGTGCGAGGCGCTGGCCCAGCTGTACGGGCTGGCGGTGGACCAGATCATGATCCATTTTTCGGCCGGCCGTGCGCCTGCCGTGTCGTTTCTGGGCGCGGCGGGCATGACGCCGCCCGGGATCTCGATCAGCCATGACGGCCCGTTGTCGGTGGCGGCGATTCACACGCGCGGCCTGGCGGGGGTGGACCTGATGCGGGTGCAGGAGGCGCCGGACTGGCGCCAGGTGGCGCGCGACTACCTGCCGCCGCACGTGCTGGATCTGCTCGAAGCCAGCGCGCCCGAGCGGCGCCCCGCCTTGCTGGCGCGCGCGTGGACCGAGCACGAGGCGCGCCTGAAATGCCACGGCCGCCAGCTCACCGAGTGGAGCGGACTGGCGCTGCCGGCGCGCTGCCACGAGCTCGTGCTGCCGGAAGGCTTCGTGGGCGTGGTGGCGGCATTCGTGCTGGAGCGTAACAAGCAGGACGCCTAGGGCACACCGTGCCCATGCGGCGCGACGCGGCCCTGACGCATCCGCCAAGGCCATCCGCCCCGGGGGCCTGTCACCCGCCGCCACCGGACCGGTAATATTGCGGGATGGATAACATCAGCCACTCGCTCGCCGGCCTCGCCCTGGCAGAACTTGTCGACCGCAGTCTCGCGCCCGAGCCCGATCCCGGGCGCGCCCGCACCCGCCACCGGCTCCTCCTGGTGTCGTGCTGGGTGGCCAGCAATTTCCCCGACCTCGACCTGGTGTTGACGCCACTGGCGCCGCAGCCGCTCGGCTACCTGCTGCAACATCGCGGCCACACGCATACCCTGGCCGGCCTGTTGCCGCAGGCGGTACTGTTGCTGGCGCTGCTGTGGCTGTGGCCCGCCGCCCGCGCGCTGTTGCGGGAAAGCCGGGCCACGCCAGGCGCCACCGTGGGCCTGGTCGCGGCCGGGCTGGCGCTGCACCTGGCCATGGATTACCTGAACGTGTATGGCGTGCATCCCTTTTTCCCTTTCGATGCGCGCTGGCTATACGGCGACATGGTGTTCATTGTCGAGCCAGTCTTCTGGATCGTGCTCGGCGCCCCGCTTGCCGTGCTGGCCGTTCCGGGGACGGCCCGGCGCGTCGCCTTGGCGCTGCTGGTGGCGTTGCCGGTCCTGTTCACGGCGCTCGGCTTCTTGCAGTGGGGATCGCTGGCCGGGCTGGCGCTGGCCGGCACGACGCTCGCCTGGCTGCAATGGCGCAGCGGCGCGCGGGGCCGCAGCGCACTGGGGCTGGGACTTGCGCTGGCCGCGCTGTTCGTGGCGAGCCAGGGGCTGGCTGTGCGGAGCGCGCGCTGGTGGCCGCCCAGCCCCGACAGGGCGAGCTGGTGGACGCGGCGATGTCGGCGTTTCCGGCCAACCCGGTTTGCTGGTCGTTCGTGGCGGTGGAGCTGGACCGGCAGGCCGGCCAGCTGCGGCTGCGGCGCGGGTTGATCAGCCTGGCGCCCGAGCTGATGCCACCGCAATCCTGCCCGGCCCGCATCGCCGGCCCGGCCCCGGCCGCCGGGACGCCAGCGGCACCCGCGGCACTCGCCTGGCAGTGGGCACAGAGCATGCCGCTCGCCCAGCTGCGCGCGCTGCAGCAACGGGATTGCCGGGTGGACGCCTGGCTGCGCTTTGCCCGTGCCCCCTCTGTACAGGACGACCTGGCCACCGATGCCCGCTTCGGCCCGCCTGGTGGCGTGAATTTTTCGACCCTGTCGATGGCGCCTGGGGCGTCGGCTGGCCGCTGCACGTTCGCGGTGCCTGGCTGGGGCTACCCGCGCGGCGACGTGCTGGGGCTGAATGCGCATACAGGGCAGTGAACTTTTTTGCGCATGTTTGAGCGCTGGGGCAACTCCTGCTCAAAAAAAGGATTAATATTTCCAGTTGCAAACCCCGGAGATGACATGAAAGCGCGTCTTGCCACCTTGCTGCTCGCCCTGCCCGCCTGCGCCATCGCGTCCCCGTTCGGCGTGCTGACCGGCGCTGCGATCCCGCAGGTGCTGGAGCAGCAAAGGCAAGAGGCGGCAAGAACCGCTCAAGCGCCGCAGGCCACAGCCGCGCGCACGGACGCCCGGCAGGCGGACGCAAAACTTGTCAAACGGACACACCCTGCACCAACCACCCCGGTGTCCGCCTCTCCCGCGACGCCCGATACCCACGCGCGTCAAGCAGACGTCCAGCACCCGGCCGCGCAACCGGCCGCAGAGGTGCTGATGGCGTCGGATTAGTCCCACTTTCAACAGGGCCCCACGCGAAGCTATGGCGCGGCGTGCCACCCGCCATCGTCGAGCAGTGCGCGCGGCCGCGCTGCGACCAGCATGGCCGGGCCAGCCACCGCCAGCCACCGCCAGCCACCGACTGCGACCGCCGGGTGCCGGCCGCTACCGTCTGCTCAAGCCGGCCGGCGCGGCCCGGCTTCCGCGAGCGCGATCACGCTTCGGAAGAACGCCACCAGCGCCGGCACATGGGTGTCAAAACAGAACTGCAGCCGCTGCGACCACACCTGCTCGCGCAACTGGCGCATGCGCTGGCCGTCGTGCAGCATGACGCCGAGCTCGTCAATGGAGCGGTATGCCAGGCCCAGGCCGAAGCGCCGCGCCAGCGCCTGCGTGGCGACCACCGCGCCTTCGTTGTCACGCTGAATCATCGGCAAACCGGCCGCCGCCAGTGTGGAGATGCGCGCCGGATAGTTGAGGTCATCCCAGTTGGCGCGTCGCAGTTCGCCGCCGTTGTCGCTGGCAAAGGCGTGCAGCCAGCCGGCGTCGTAGCGCGAGAACTCTTCCACCCAACGCGCCTGGTCCACGTTGGCGTGCAGGTGCAGGTAGCCAGGCGCCAGCTGTGTGGCCCGGGCGATCCAGTCGCGCCACTGGCCGTGCGTAAAGTCGCCGTAGAAGTGCAGGTGCACCTTGTGCCGCGCCAGCTCGGCCACCGTGGGCGGGTGCAGGCCGATGGGCCGGCCGGGCACCACCGTGTGCACCTCGCCGTCCTGAGCGGACAACAAGGGCGAACGCGTTTCCGTGAACCAGTCGCGCTTGGGCAGGTCGCCGTCCAGCACCAGGCAGGGACGGGTGCTGGACAGCCCGGGCACCACGGAGTCGAACCAGTCGCGCATTTCGGGGCTGCTGAAGATGCGGCCGTCGGCGTAGCGGTACAGCTCGACAAGCTGGGGCCAGCTTCCCTTTTCCAGGCAGATGAACGGGCCCTCCTTGAAGTGCCAGACGAAGGGGATGCCGGCCGTGGCCATCAGCACCTCGTGTGCGAACGGGACCGTTTGCCAGTTGAGCTGGGCGTAGATGATGTCGGGCTGAATGCGCGCCAGCGCCTCGCGCCAGCCGCGCTGCGGCAGCTCGGTGACGTGGCCGAACGGCAGCGGGCCGACGGTGTTGAACCAGTACGGCGCGCGCGTCCACAGCCCGTACAGCCGGTGCCCCTGCTCCTCCAGCGCGAGCACCCGGTCGGCGTTGTACGCCAGTTCTCCGGCCAGCACGATGGTCAGGCCGTCCGGCGATGGCGTGGACGGCGGCCGCAGGCGCTGGGTGCGGTACTGTTCCACCTCGTCGATGGCGTTGCCGCAGCTGGTGTGAAACCGCAGTGGCTGGCTCACGCGGTAGAAGGCGCGGAACGGATTGATGCCACCCAGCGGTTCCTGCATCAGCTTGTGCCGCTGCAGCGGGTGGTCCACCCATTCGCAGCTGACCTGCCCGGTGCCGGCAAAGCGCCCGAGCGCGCGCAGGCGGCCCCAGAACAGCCGTTCAAGGTCATCTGACTCCAGCTCGTCGCGCTCGGTCCAGCGCAGGGTCGTGCGCCGGTGCATGCATTGCACCAGCTGGAGCCAGCTGCCGTGAATGGGCCCCATGGCGTAGCGGTTGTAATGATGGCGCACGCCAGAGAATGCGAGTACGGCGTCGGGCTCGTCGTCGAGGCAGGCCGCCAGCCGGGCGAGGTGGTCGCGGTACACCACGTCGTCCGTCGGCAGGTAGGCCAGCAGCGGCGCGCGCGCCTGCGCCAGGCCCGTGTTCAGCGCGACGCCAAGCCCGCCGTTGAGCTCGCGCCGCACGTAGTGGATGCGCGCATCGGCCAGGAAGGGCTCGACCGCCAGGCCAGTGTCCTCATCCGCGCCGTCGTCCACCACGATCGCCTCCCATTCGGCCAGCGACTGCGCCAGCAGGCTGTCGAGCGCGCGCGAAATGAAGTGCGCGTGGCCGTAGGTTGGCAGGATCACGCTCACCCGGGGTGGCGCAAGTGGCGTCACCATGCCGACAGCTCCGAGACTGAACCGCCGTTGTGCATGCGCCGGATGGCTTCCGCGAACAGCGCGCTGCAACTGAGCACGGTAAGGTGCTCGGGCAGGCTCTGGTCCTGGCGGAACGGCGCCACGCTGTCGGTCACAACCACCGCATCGAGCCCCGCGCCATTGAGCACGTGCGCCGCGCCCGGACTGAACAGCCCGTGGCTGGCGGCGGCGAACACCCGCGTGGCGCCCTGCTCGCGGCAGGCCTGGGCGGCGCGCGCCAGCGTGTGGCCGCTGTTGACCATGTCGTCGTACAGGATGGCGGTCTTGCCCGCCACCTCCCCCACCAGCAGTTCGCCGGTGAGCTTGTCGGCCTTGCGATACTTTTCGCAGAAGGCGGTACCGACCGGCTTGCCCAGGCCCGCCTCCAGGCATTTGCGAAAGCGGTTGGCGCGCTTGGCGCCGCCGGTGTCCGGCGACACCGTCACCACCTCGCTGTCGTGCAGCAGCGGCATGAAGTGCTTGGCGAACAGGTTCGCCCCGTCGAGCTGCTCGGTGCCGCAGCGGAAGGCATTCTGGAAGGCCGCCAGGTTGTGCGCGTCGAGCGTGAGCAGCGCATCGGTGCCGACCGCCTCGAACAGCGTGGCGATGTAACGCAGCGTGAGCGGGTCGCGCGGATTGGTCTTGCTGTCCTTGCGCGCATAGGCCAGGTAGGGCACCACGGCCGTGACGCGCGCGGCGGCCGCGTCCTTGAGCGCGCCGATGAAGAACAGCAGCCGGCACAGCTTGTCGTTGACGCTGAAGTTGCCATCCCCGTGCAGCGACTGCACCACGAACACGTCGTTGCCGCGTACGTTGTCGAGCGCGCGCGCCTTGTGCTCGCCATCGCCGAACTCGCGCTCTTCGTGCGCGGCCGGCGCCACCCCGAGCCAGCGCGCGACCTGCTCGCCGAACTGGCGGCTGGCATTCAACACAAAGAGTTGCAAGGTATCGGTGAGCATGGGATGACGGGACAGCCGGTTCGGCGATGGACACAGCTTAGGGTGCCGCGCCCGGCCGCTCTTGCGCCACATCAGCCGTGCGCAGGCTGCCGCGGCGCCGGGTTCAGGCTCGCGCGCACCTGCCGCGCCAGCGCGTCCAGGGCGTCGGACACGATGACAGGGTACGCAGCCACTTCGTCAAGCCGCCGCAGCGGCGCCGGCAGCGCATCGAGCTGGGCGCGCAGCAGCGCGCGCGCGGCCGGCAAGCCGCCTTGCGCGTCGATGCGGCGGCCGGCGCGCATCACCGGCTGCAGCAGCGGCAATCCGCTGTCCTGCTCGCCCTCGAGCGCGACCAGGTCCGACAGCATCGCGCCACGCGGCCCGTGGCGCCGGAACACCTGCTTGGCACCCGGCCAGGTAGCCTTGCCGGACGAGAGCTTCAAGGTCGGCCGGCCGGCGTAATCGACCAGTTTGTAGGCACAGTCCAGGTAGGGCGCGTCGGCCGAAGTGTTCATGCGGGTGCCGACCCCATAGCCCTGGATCGGCGCACCGGCACGCGCGAGCGCATCGACCTGCGCCTCGTCCAGGTTGCCGCTGGCGAAGATGCCGATGTGCGGGCAACCGCCCTCGTCGAGGATGGCGCGCACGCGGCGCGCGCACGCGCCCAGGTCGCCGCTGTCGATGCGCACCGCCTCCACATGCGCGCCGGCGCGCTCCAGGCCCGGGCTGATTTGCGCCACCAGCCGCGCGGCGGCCTCGGTGTCGTAGGTGTCGATCAGGAAGGTGACATGCTCCGGGCAGGCGCGGGCGTAGGCCTCGAATGCCTGCTGCTCGCTGGCGTGCGCCTGCACGAACGAGTGCGCCATCGTGCCGAACACGGGAATGCCCAGGCGCAGGCCGGCTTGCAGCGTCGCCGTGCCGTCGAAGCCGGCCAGCCAGGTGGCGCGCGCGGCCAGCAGCGCGGCTTCGGCCCCGTGCGAACGGCGCATGCCGAAATCGACCAGCCGCCTGCCGCGCGCGGCCAGCACGCAGCGCGCCGCCTTGGAGGCGACCATGGTCTGGTAATGCAACAGGTTGACGATCCTGCTCTCGACCAGCTGGGCCTGCGGCAGCGGCGCGCGCACGCGCAGCAAGGGCTCGCCCGCGAACACGATCGTGCCTTCAGGCACCGCGTCGACGTCGCCGGTAAAGCGCAAGCCGGCCAGCGCAGCGAGGAACCCGGGATCGAAGCGCCCGAGCGCGCGCAATTGCTCCACTTCAAACGGCTCGACTGCCAGTGTAGCGAGGTAGTCGAGCGCCTGCTCCAGGCCGGCGGCCACGAGGAACGAGCGCGGCCCCTGGCTGCGCACGAAGAATTCGAACACCGCCGGCGCATGCATGCCGCTGCGGTGGTACGATTGCAGCATGGTCAGCTGGTACAGGTCCGTCAGCAGCGCCGACGCCGCTCGCTCCATCGCCCCTCCGTGGCATGCAGGTGTCAAGCCTATGCAGGCGCTGCGTCCAGCATTTGACCCGGCACAAACCGGCGCGCAAACCTCGCCGCACACACCGGGTCGAAACCATATGCGCTCCGCCCACCGAACAGGAGACCACCATGCGCATGATGAAAGCAGCGGTGTTCCGCGGCCCCGGCCGCATCGTGCTCGACGAAAAGCCCGTGCCCAGGCCGGGCCCCGGCGAGGCGCTGGTCAAGGTCACGACCACCACCATCTGCGGCACCGACATCCACATCCTCAAGGGCGAATACCGGGTTGACCCGGGGCGCACCATCGGCCACGAGCTGGTTGGCACGGTGGCCGAGCTGGGGCCGGGCGTGAACGGCATCCAGGTCGGCCAGCGCGTCATCGCCGGCGCCATCACGCCCTGCGGGCAATGCAACTTCTGCCTCGACGGGCACCAGGCCCAGTGCACCGGCCACGCCACCGGTGGCTGGCGCTTCGGCAATACCATCGACGGTTGCCAGGCCGAGTACGTGGTGGTGCCATTCGCAAACGCCAACCTCGCGCCGGTGCCGGACGAGCTGTCGGACGAGGAAGTGCTGATGTGCCCGGACATCATGAGCACCGGCTTTGGCGGCGCCGAGAGCGGGCGCATCCGGCTCGGCGACACCGTGGCCGTGTTCGCGCAAGGGCCGATCGGGCTGTGCGCCACCGCCGGCGCGCGCCTGCGCGGCGCCACGCGGATCTTTGCGGTGGACGGGATCGACGCGCGGCTCGACATGGCGCGGCGGCTGGGCGCAGATCACCTGATCGATTTCCACCGCGCCGACCCGGTAGCCGAGATCATGCGCGAAACCGGCGGGCGCGGCGTGGACGTGGCCATCGAGGCGCTGGGCACCCAGCAGACCTTCGAAAGCTGCCTGCGCGTGCTCAAGCCAAGCGGCATCCTGTCGAGCCTGGGCGTGTACTCGGGCAAGCTGGCGCTGCCGATGGACGCCTTCGCGGCCGGCCTGGGCGACCAGAAGATCGTGACCACGCTCTGCCCCGGCGGCAAGGAACGGATGCGCCGGCTGATGAATGTGATCGGTGCGCGCCGGCTGGATTTGAAGCCGCTGGTCACGCACCGCTTCCGCTTGTCCAACATCGAGCAGGCCTACGACCTGTTCGGCGCGCAGCGCGACGGCGTGCTCAAGGTCGCGATCACGCCCTAGATGCGCGCGCCTGCGCCGCCCGGCCCCGGCCGGGCCGCACCGGTGCCGGCCTTGCCGGAGCTGGCACGGCTTGCGCCCGAGTCGGCTCTGGCGGCCTTGTCGAGCGCACGCGCGGGTCTTACGGTGGACGAGTCCGCTCGCCGGCTCGCGCTGTACGGTCCGAACGACGTTGCGGTCGCGCCGCGCCTGGGTGCCGCGCTGCGCTTTGTGCGCGTGCTGGCCAGTCCCCTGTCGTTGCTGCTGCTTGGCCTGGCCATCCTGAACGTGATCAGTGGCCAGGCCCTGCCCGCGCTGGTAATTGCCGTGATCGTCGTGCTGTCTTCGCTGCTGACCTTCGTGCAGGAATACCGCTCCGACAAAGCAGCCGCGGCGCTGGCTGCGATGGTGCGCACCACCGCCACCGTCCTGCGGCCCGGCCCGGATGGCCAGGCTCAGCCGCACGAGGAAGCCCTGGCCAGCCTGGCGCCGGGCGACGTGGTCCTGCTGTCCGCCGGTGACAGCGTGCCGGCCGACTTGCGGCTGCTGGAGGCGCGCGACCTGTTCGTCAGCCAGGCCGCGTTCACCGGCGAATCGATGCCGGTGGAAAAATTCGCCGTCCCTGTCGAGCGACCGCCGGACAGCCTGCCGGACCTGCCCAACATCGCCTTCATGGGCAGCACCGTGCTGTCGGGCAGCGCCACCGCGGTGGTCGCGATCACCGGCCGGCGCACCAGCTTTGGGGCAATCGCGGCCGCTGCCGCCGGCGCGCGCGAACTCACCGACTTCGACCGCGGCATGGACCGCTTCGTCCAGCTCATGCTGCGGGCGATGCTGGTGATGATGCCGCTGGTGTTCCTGGTCAACGGCCTGGACAAGGGCAACTGGCTCGAAGCATTGCTGTTCGCAGTCGCGGTGGCCGTGGGGCTGACGCCGGAGCTGCTGCCGATGGTGGTCACGATCAACCTGGCGCGCGGCGCGCTGGACATGGCCGGGCAACGCATGATCGTCAAGCGCCTGAACGCAATCCAGAACCTGGGCGCCATGGACGTGCTGTGCACCGACAAGACCGGCACGCTGACCCAGGACCGCGTCATTTTGGAAAGGCACGTCGACATCGACGGCAACGATTCGCAGCGCGTGCTGGAATATGCCTGGCTCAACAGCTTCCACCAGACCGGCCTGCACAACCTGCTCGACCTGGCCGTGCTGGAGCACGCGCAGGTGCAGCACCTGCGCCAGGGCGCCGGCTACGTGAAGGTCGACGAGCTGCCGTTCGATTTTGCGCGGCGGCGCATGTCGGTGGTACTGGCGCGCCCGAACGGCGAGCGGCTCCTGATCTGCAAGGGCGCGGTGGAGGAAGTGCTGGCGGCGTGCCGCTTCGTGCAGCGTGACGACGACCGCCGGCCGCTGGAGACGGCCCATGGCGCCGTGCTGGCGGACGTGGTGCGGGGCCTGAACGAAGACGGCATGCGCGTGATCGCGGTCGCGGTGCGCGAACTGCCGCCCGGGCCGCACACCCTCACCACCGAAGACGAGCGCGACCTGGTGCTGGCCGGCTACATTGCCTTTCTCGACCCGCCCAAGGAAACCGCCGCCGCCGCACTGCGCGCGCTGGAACAGGCCGGCATCGCGATCAAGGTGCTGACCGGCGACAACGACGCCGTGACCTACAGCGTGTGCCGGCACGTCGGGCTGGCGGTGCAGGCGCCCGTGCTTGGCCACGAGCTGGACGGCATCGCCCCGGCCCGGCTTGCCGCCCGTGCCGAAGCCGGCTCGGTGTTCGCAAAGGTGACGCCGCAGCAGAAGGCCGACATCATCCGCGCCCTGCAGGACGCCGGCCACGTGGTCGGCTACCTGGGCGACGGCATCAACGACAGCATTGCGCTCAAGAGCGCGGACGTGGGCATTTCGGTGGACAGCGGGGCCGGTATCGCCAAGGAGTCGGCCGACATCATCATGCTCGAAAAGGATCTGGTGGCCCTGCAACGCGGCGTGCTCGAGGGACGCAGCGTCTTCGGCAACATCGTGAAATACCTGCGCATGAGCGCCAGTTCCAACTTCGGCAACATGCTCAGCGTGGTCGGCGCCAGCCTGCTGCTGCCCTTCTTGCCGATGGCGCCACTGCAAATCCTGCTCAACAACCTGCTGTACGACGTGTCGCAGACGGCGCTGGCGAGCGACCGGGTCGATGCCGCCTTCCTGCGCCAGCCACGCCGCTGGCATACGGCGGACATCCGGCGCGCCATGTTCGTGCTCGGGCCGGTGAGCTCGCTGTTCGACTACGCCACCTTCGGCCTGCTGTGGTTCGTGCTGGGTGCGGGCAGCCACCCTGCGCTGTTCCAGACGGGCTGGTTCGTCGAGTCGCTGCTGTCGCAGACGCTGGTGGTGCACGTGATCCGTACCGACCAGCTGCCCTTTGTCCAGAGCCGTCCCAGCAACGCCCTGCTGGCCACCACCACGCTGGTTTGCCTGCTCGGCCTGTGGCTGCCAGGCTCGCCGCTGGCGCCGGTGCTCGGCTTCGTGCCCCTGCCAGCCCTGTACTGGCTGGCCCTGCCCGTGCTGCTGGTGGGGTACCTGGCCCTGGTGCAGGGCGTCAAGGGCCGTTCGCGCCTGTCCGCAATGGCGCTCGCGCAGCCCGGCCCGGCCAGCGCGCCGGGCCGCAAGCGGCTCGCCGAGCGCCCGGGCAGGCTGGGCTTGTAGAGCCGGACCCGGTCAGCTCACCTGCACCTTGCTGGCCCCGCCGGGCGCCTTCTTGGGCAAGCTCAGCTCCAGCACGCCGTCCACATACCGGGCACTCGCCTTGGCGTCGTCCACGTCCTGGTCGAGCATGAAGGTGCGCTGCTGCTGGCCATAGTACAGCTCGCTGCGCACCACGCGCTCGCCCTGCTTTTGCTGGTCCTCGCGCCGGGTTTCGGCGCTGATCGAGACGCGGTTGCCCTGCACCTCGACCTTGATGTCCTCTTTCTTGACACCCGGGATTTCGGCGCGCACCGTGTAGGCCTGGTCGTTCTCGGACACGTCGAGCCCGATCATCGGTATTTCCTGCAGGTCGCGCGCGCCGCCGCGCGGAGCCAGGTCGCTGAAGATGTCCTCGAAGGCGCGCAGCGGCGTCATGCGGCGCAGTTCGCCGATCGGGTCGAACCGGGTCAGGTTGGTGGCCATGTTGCTCTCCTGTTATGTTCGGATGCCACGTCCACCCGGGCGCGGCTTTCGATTTTGACCGGCCTGCAGCCGCGCTTGCAGCAATGGAGGATTTGACGTACATCAAGGACTTCCCGTGACACGGCGCACAGACTGGCTAGGCACTTTCGAGGAGCACACAACCATGTACAACAAGATTCTCGTCCCCACTGACGGTTCGGAACTGTCCAACCAGGCCGTCACCTCCGCCATCGACTTTGCCCGCCTGTGCCATGCGCAGATCGTCGCGCTGTCGATCGCCGAACCGTATCCGATGGTCCCCGCCGCCGAGGGCGCGATGGTGATCGACCCCGGTTTCGAAACCCGCACCCTGCAGGAACTGGCGCAGCAGACCGTGGACAAGGTGGCCAAAGCCGCCCGTGCCGCCGGCCTGGAATGCACGGCGCTGACCGCGGTGTCGATGGCGCCGGCCGACGAAATCATCCACGTGGCCAAGGAACAGGGCTGCGACCTGATCTTCATGGCCTCGCACGGCCGCCGCGGGCTGTCCAAGCTGCTGGCCGGCAGCGTCACCCAGAACGTGCTGGCCTACTCCACGATCCCGGTCATGGTGCTGCGGCCCCGCGCCGAGAACGGCAAGCTGCACGTGCCGGAGAGCTCGGCCGCAGCAAGCCAGTGAACCGGGCGCGGCCCGCCTGCGGGCCGCCCCCACACCGCACCACGCCCGGGCTCGAAGCGAAGGTCGCCTTCCTGCGTGCGCCGGGCAACTACCCCGAACCCACCTTCCGGGTCGAGGCACTCGAAACCCACATGTCGTGGGTGTTCCTGCTCGACCATCACGTCTACAAACTGAAAAAGCCGGTGCGGCACGAGCTGCTCGACTTTCGCACCCTCACCGCGCGCCACCGCTTTTGCCTGGCCGAAGTCAAGCTGAACGAGCGGCTGGCGGCCGGCATCTACCTGGGCCTGGCCACCCTCACCTGCGACCGGCGCGGCCACCTGGGCATCGACGGCCGCGGCAGCGTCGTGGACTGGCTGGTGCGCATGCGGCGGCTGCCGGCCGAGCGCATGCTTGATTACGCCCTCGTGCACGGCACGCTGGCCGACGGCGACCTGCGCCGCCTGGCCGCGCGCCTGGTGGCGTTTTACCGCAGCCTGGACCCGGAAGCGGTGGACCGTGCCGCCTGGCGCGAACGGTTTCGCCTGCAGATCGAAGCGAACCGCCGCGGACTGGCCTCGCCGCTGTACGGGCTGCCGTCCGGCCACGTGCGCCAGCTCGCACGCGACCAGCACGCGGCGCTGGACCGGCTGGGAACGCTGCTGGATCAACGGGTTCTCTCCGGTTGCATTATCGAAGGCCATGGCGACCTGCGGCCGGAACACGTCTTCCTTGGCGATCCGGTCGCGGTGATCGACTGCCTGGAGTTCTCGCGCATGCTGCGCCTGGGCGATCCGGCCGACGAGCTTGCGTTCCTGGCGATGGAGTGTGAGCGTCTGGGGTCGCGCATGGCCGGCCAGACGCTGCTGCAGGAATATGCCGCGCTGTCCGGCGACGCCGTACCGGGCGCGCTGCTGCACTTCTACCAGAGCTGCCGCGCCAGCACCCGCGCACTGATCGCCGCGCGGCACCTGCTGGACCAACGGTTTCGGCATTCGCCGCACTGGATGCGGCGCGCGGGGCAGTATTTGCAGCTGGCGGAGGAGCACGTCCGGCTCGCGGCGTGAAAAATGGAGCAGCACAGCGGCCCCGATCGGTCCCGCCGACGTCCGAGGTGGCGTAGGGTGGGCAGGTTCTCCTGCCCACGCGTTCAGCCAACGCGGACCGGCCAGCGCACATTGATCGGCACAGCAACTTGTCGTTGGACGCGTGGGCGCAATGCCCCACCCTATGCCTCATGCGTGCGGGTCAGGCCGCCAGCAAGCTTTGCATGTCTGCCAGCAGCCTTCCAACGGCGCCGACCTCCTCGCTATCGACCACCACCGTGCGCGCCAACTCCGGCGCGTCCAGCGGCTCGGCGCCACCAAGCTGCAGCGCGAGCACGCCCTCGTCCGCCTCCGACGGGTCATGCCCCGCTGCCCGCCGCTGCGCAATGCGCGCGCGCATCGTTGCCGGGCTGGCCTGCACGTCCACGATGACCCATGGGACACCATGTTCGTCCGCCAGCCGGGCGCAGGCATCGCGCTCGGCCCGCGCAAGATGGCATGCATCGACGATCACCGGATAACCCGCCTCCACCACCGCGCCGGCCAGCCCCCGCAGCCGCGCATAGACCGCGTCGCTGCTTGCACGGTCGTAGCAGTGCGGCTCGACGCCCGCCGTGCGGCCGCGCTCGACATCGGACCGAATCTGCACCGCGCCCAGTTCCTCGACCAGTTCGCGCGCAATGCTCGATTTGCCGCTGCCCGAATATCCATGCATGACGATCACCGCCCCGCGCCGCGCAGTGGCCGCCGCAAGTGCAGTGTCGAGCAGGCGCCCCGCCTCGCCGGCCCGCGGTTCGCGTTGCCGCGCGCGCAACAGGGCGACCTTGGCCCGCACCAGCGCGCACTCGACGACGTAGTAGCGCAGCACCGCAAGCCCCGCGTAGTCGCCGCCCTCCGACAGATAAGCGTTCAGCAGCCGCGCCGCCAGCCGCGCCTGGCCACGCTGGCGCAAATCCATCAGCGTGAAGGCAAGGTCGTGCAGCACATCAATCCAGCGCAGCGCGTCGTCAAACTCGATGCAGTCGAACGCCATCACCCTGTCGTCCAGCGTGAGGATGTTCGCGCAATGCAGGTCCCCATGGCAGGCGCGGATCGCGCCACCGCGCCGCCGCTGTTCAAAGCACCCCGCCAGCCGCGCTGCTTCGCCCCGCCGCCACCGGCCCAGCTGTTCCACCTGCGCACTGTCCCCGGCCAGCGGCAGCAGCTCGTCCACGTTGCGCTCCCCGGCCCGCGCGATGGCCGCGGCTTCGCCCAGCGGCGAACCGGACGGGGCACGCGCAGCGCCAGCATGGAACCGCGCCAGCAGCGCCGCAAACTGGTCGATCTCGGCTACCCCAAGCTGGCCATGCGCCACCCGCTCGCTCCACAAGGCGGACTGCGGAAAGCTGCGCATGTGCACCGCCACCTCGATCGCGGGCGCGGCACCAAGCCGTGGCGCTGCCGGGGTGCCGCCGATCTCGGCCACGCCCAGATACAAGCCGGGCGCAAGCGCGGCGTTCAGCGCGACTTCTTGCGCGCAATAGTGCCTGCGTAAGGGCAGCGTGGCGTAATCGAGGAACTCCAGCCTGAGCGCCTTCTTGATCTTGTACGCGTCTGCCCCGGCCACGAGCACCCATGACACGTGGGTTTCGTACAGCGCCACCGGCGCCCCGGCCGCACGCAATTGCGCAACCAGCGCCCCGACCAGCGCCGCCTGCTGTTCCAGCCTGCCCTCTGCCATTGCCTGCCCTTCACTCACCCAACCAGCATACCGTACCACGCACGCCCCCGCCATGACAAACGCCTGAGGCCGCGCAGCAGGACGGTCCGAACTCACCGCCGCCGACATGGTCTCTCACGCATGGACCGGCAGGAGGGCATCATGCCGTTCGGCATACCCCTGGGCGAGCGCCTGCCCGAGCACGACGAGCATGCGCTTGAAACTCATCACAATGCAACGGTGGCCAACATGCTGCCCGCCTGCGGCGCCCTGTTCGGCGCCACCGTGATCCTGTTCGTGCTGTGGGACTACTGGATCGCGCCGGGCAGGGTCGCCCTCACCGCCCCGGTGCGCATCGCCCTGGTGCTGCTCGGCTCGGTCGGTTACCGCCAGCATCGTCTGCGCTGGAGCGCAGTGCAGCGCGCCGGCTTCGTCTATGCCACGCACGCGAGCGCAATGATTGTCGCCGCCTCGCTGCTGCCCAACGGCATCCTGCTCGGGCTGGCGGGCATTGCCGCCTCGGTATTTTTGGTGCCACTGGTGGCGCTCACCGGCGCCGCCTTCGTGCGCATCCTGCTGGTGCCGTCGCTGCTGCTGTTGGTGCTGGGTGCGGCCAGCCTGTCGCCGTATGGCCTGATCAATTCGGCGCTGCTCTACGGGTTTGCCGTGGCGCTGGCCGCCGCCATCATGGTCGTGGTCGGGGCCTTCCGGCGCCAGGCCTTCCGTTCCGAGCAGCGCCTGCTGCACAACGCGCGCCACGACAGCCTTACCGGCGCCGCCAACCGCGGCTACCTGGCCGAACTGGGGCAGCGCGCCGTTGCCCTGGCCCGGCGCCATACCCACCCGCTGGCGGTCGCCATGATCGACATCGACCACTTCAAGCGCGTGAACGACCTGTACGGCCACGCCACCGGCGACAACGTGCTGCGGCATCTGGTGAAAACCTGCATGGGCAGCCTGCGCGAGGCCGACCTGCTGGGGCGCTTCGGCGGCGAGGAATTCGTCTGCATCATGCCCGAAACCGGCGCCGAGGAAGCAATGGCCTGCGCCGAACGCATGCGCAGGAGCGTGGAGACGCAGCGCGTGGACAGCGGCAAGGGCACGCTGTCCTTCACGATCAGCATCGGTGTCGCCGTGCTCCATCCGGCAACGGGCGACTGGGAGTCCCTGCTCAAGGATGCCGACGACGCGCTCTACCTCGCCAAGGGAAGCGGGCGCAACCGCTCGATTCTTTCCGCCGCCAGCGCCCACGGCGCCGCCGCATCATGAGCGTGGAACCCGGCCGCGCGCGCGCCTTCTAACCCCTTTGGAATGAGGGCGCAAATGGAACTGCCGGCATCACCCACCAACGCAAGGCCGCTTGCGGCCGCAATCAGCGCAGGCCGCCGCGCGGTGGCGCAGCGCATGAACGCACTCGCGCGCGCCACCGACGAGCAAGCGGCCGAGTGCTTCATCAACCTGGTAACCGCCCTCGAGCAGTCGTTCCGCGCCGAGGAACAGGTGATGGAAGCGACCAATTGCCGCGTGCTGCGCCAGCACCGCGAAGCGCATGCGCGCGTGCTGTGCGCCCTGCACCAGGCTGCCTCTCGCATCGAAAGCGGCGACGCCGTGCTGGCGCGCGAGGCGGTCGTATTGCTCGCCCGTTTCCTGCGCATGCACCGGCCCGCGATCGACCAGGCCTTGCTCGCCGCGCCCCGAGCCAGCATCCCGCGCATGGCCACCCGGGCCTGCTGCGCAAGCCGGGGCCGGACGCGCCCGCTGCAGCGCGTCATCTGAGCGGGAGCGGCAATGGAATGGAAAACCATCCTCGTGCATGCCGACCCGTCCGCGCACGCCGCCGGCCGCATCGCCTGCGCCGCGCGCCTGGCCAGCACCTTTGGCGCGCACCTGGTGGGCATCTCCACCACCGGCATCTCGCGCCACGTCTGTGCGGAGTATCCCAGCACGCCGGGTGACATCATCCACGGCTACCTCGATCCGATCTACGCCGGCGCCAACCGCTGCCTGGACGAATTCGAGCACATCGTGCGCTCTGCCGCCGTGCCCAGCTGGGAGCGCCAGCTCGTCAGCGACCTGCCCGAGGACGGCCTGGCGCGCCGCGCCGCGTTCTGCGACCTGGTGGTGGTCAGCCAGAACGACCCGGCCGAATCCACCTCGCTGGTCGTAGCCGATCTGCCCGAATACGTGGTGCTCAACTGCGCGCGCCCGGTGCTGGTGGTCCCGTACACCGGCACCGGTGGGCCGGTCGGCCGGCGCGCCCTCGTCGGCTGGAACGGCAGCAACGAGGCAGTGGCCGCCGTGGCGAGCGCCCTGCCCATCCTGGCGCGCGCCGAGCAGGTCAGCGTGGCGATGTTCGACCCGCCGCAGCTGGACAGCCCGGACGGCGTGCATCCCGTGGCGGACCTGGCCGCCTGGCTCGGGCGGCATGGGGTCAAGGCCGAGGTGCTGGTCCGGCATGCCAACGTGGATGCCGGTCTGGCCCTGCTCGCGCTGGCCGGCGAAACCGGCGCCGACCTGCTGGTGATGGGCTGCTACGGCCACGCGCGCCTGCGCGAGCTGCTGCTGGGCGGCGCCACCGACACCGTGTTGCGCGCAATGACGATCCCGGTGCTGATGGCGCACTGACTCAGGCCTCGCCCTCCGCCGCCGGGTAGGTGATGCGCGTGCCGTCCACCTGCGCGAACGGGGTCAGCGTGTGCGGCTTGCGCTTGTGCGGTCCCATGATGTGCGCGACCGGGATGCCGCGCACCACCAGCGCATCGGCCACCATCGAACGGTGGCAACGCCACGGCACCGCCTCGGCACACATCAGCGCGCACGGCACCGTCTGCGACAGGGCGACCAGGTCATCGACATTGTGCGAAAACTCGGGCGTCTGCATGTAGTCGGCATAGCCGCGGAACGACGCGTTGCGCCAGCCCTTGTTCGGCGAATCGGCGCGCGCGTGGCGCAGCCCGCCCAGGCCGGCAATGTGGCGGTATTCGATTCCCGCAGCGGCGAGCGCCCCGGGCAGCGTATCGCGGTCGAACTGCGGATTGTGGCGCGAGCGCGGCACCGTGCGGATGTCGAGCAGGCAGCCAATCCCGTTCTCCTTGAGCAGGCCGATGAATTCCTCGATCGGCCGCGTCGCATGGCCGATCGTGCAGACGAGCGGTTTCTCCAACGTGCACTCCGGTTCGCTTGATCCCCCATGATTGTCGCCCGAGCCGCCGCCGGGCGGCGCCCGGATCACCTTTCGGGTAATCTTGCTGCTTTCACACTCCGTTTCACCTAGGCAATTGAACCGAAAAATCATCATCTCCGGCATCGGCGCCATCCTCGTCGCGCTCATCGGCATCTTTGCCTACCGCGCCTGGCAAGCGCCAGGCCCGGGCCAGCGGGCGCTGCAGGCCGTGCTGCACCCGCTGGGCGGGCGCACCAGGCCGGACTGGCAGGCCTACGTCTCCACCCTTGCCGGCGACGGCGCGGCTGCGGACAGCCGCTTCAGCGATCCGTTCGGCGTGGCGGTGGACGCCAACGGCGCGGTGTTCGTGGCCGATGGGGGCGACAGCAACCGCGTCGAACGCATCGGCACGGACGGCGCGGTGACCACGATTGCCGGCGGGCGCGAGGGCTTCGCCGACGGGCCGGGTGCCCAGGCAGCCTTCAACACACCCTCTGCCCTGGCCTTCGACAGCAAGGGCAACCTGTACGTGGCCGACACCGGCAACCATGCGATCCGCCGCATTGCGCCTGGCGGAGGCGTGAGCACCATCGCCGGCAACGGCACGGCAGGCTTTGCCGACGGCAAGGGCGACCAGGCCCGCTTCAACGGCCCCGTGGGGCTGGCCGTTGACGGCGCCGGCAACGTGTTCGTGGCCGACACCTACAACGACCGCATTCGCCGCATCGCGCCCGATGGCAGCGTCACCACGGTGGCCGGCGCCGGCCATCCGGGCCAGCTGGACGGCCCGGCCGGCGATGCCGCCTTCGACACGCCGACCGCAATCGCGGTTGCGCGCGACGGCACGCTGTATGTGGCCGACACCGGCAACAACGCCATCCGCAAGATCGGCAAGGACGGCATGGTCAGCACCTTTGCCGCCGCGCCCGAGGACGAACGCCGCCCCATCCTGCGCCGGCCGGTCGGGCTGGCGCTGGCCCGGGACGGCTATCTCTACGTGGCAGCCAGCTCGGGCGGACGCATCCTGCAGCTGGCGCCGGATGGCGCCTGCCACGCGCTGCGCCATGCCGACGCGGCGCTCGCATCCGAGTACGGCAGCGACGGCACGGTGCGCCTGTACGGCCCGCGCGGCCTGGCCCTGCAGCGCGATGGCAGCCTGCTGGTGGCGGACGCACTGGCGCTGCGCATCCAGCGCCTTGGCGCCGCGCGCCCGGACCAGCCGCCGGCGGCCCAGGCTGCGCCGCCGGAACCCGCGCGCACGGAACCGATGCCCTGGCCGCTCGCCCCGCAGTTCGGCAAGCACGAAGTGGTGGGACTGATGGGCGAGGTGCGCGGCAGCTACGATGGCGAAAACCGCGACCACTTCCACGCGGGCCTGGACGTGCGCGCCGACGTCGGCCAGCCGGTGCTGGCGGTCGCGCCATCGAAGGTGACCGATCCGCTCGCGAACTGGGGCTTCGGCACGCTGAGCGAAGGCATCGGCGTCGGAGCCCTGTCGTACGTGCACATGCGGGTTGGGCGCGACACCCGCGGCCGCGCGCTGGACCCGCGCTTTGACGTGCAGCGGGACGAGCGCGGCAAGGCGCAGCGGGTGCGCGTGCGGCGCGGCACCCGCTTTGCGGTGGGCGAGGTGCTCGGCACTGTCAACGGCATGGCGCACGTCCACCTCGAGTACTACCCCGGCGGCCCGCACGGCAATCCGCTCGCCCTGCCCTTCGTCGGGATCAGCGACAGCATCGCCCCGCACATCGACAGCGTCACCCTGTACGACAGCGGCAATCACCCGCTGCGCGCGCGGCGCGGCAAGCGGCTGCTGGTGCCGCGTTCGGCCGGCGCGCTGCAGATCGTGGTCGATGCCTACGACCAGATGGACGACAACCTCGCGCGCCGCCGCCTGGGCCTGTACCGGCTCGGCTACCAGTTGCTGGACGCGGACGGCAAGCCGCTCGCCGGATTCGAGCAGCCCTTGATCACCCAGGTGTACAACCGCCTGCCGCGCAGCCGCGAGGCGGTCAAGCTGCTGTATGCGCCGCAGAGCGGCATCACCGTCTATGGCAGCAAGCTCACGCGCTTTGCCTATGCCATCACCAACACGCTGCGCGACGGGAACGTGGCGCCCGGCAGCTGGAACACCGACGCGCTGGCGCCGGGCGACTACGTGCTCAGGATCTTTGCGGCGGACTTTGCCGGCCACAGCGCCACCACGGGGCGCGACCTGGCGCTGACGATCGAATAGGTCGTGACAACGTATTTTTGCACCCGCTAGCGGTGCTGTCTGCCAGGCGAATCAGGAACTCTTACCGCATCGAAGAAGAAGCCATTCCAGAATATGACAACTTTGTTTGGCTTCTTGATGAAGACCTGCGTACACCCGGTATCGACCACGGTGACCGGGTTCGGCAAGTAGCTGCCGAGTTCGGCGTGAACGCTTGCGCCATTAGACCACCATATTCGCCTACGGAAAACTCTTTGCCAGCCAAGATTCCAGAACCGAAGCAAGCGCAAACAGAAGCAGTCCGGCCGCGACAAACGCATTTATCAACGTCCGGCTGGCTTTATATCGCGCCAGCGCGCGTGCCCTTACGAATAGCCAGTACGGCGCTATCAACAGCAGTGCCGGAATGATGTATTCCAAGTGCGCCAGGAAAGGAAATCCCCATCCGCTCACGTACGTAAAGTGCCAGTGCTCGTCGAACCCCCATTTGACCAAGCGATACGAGTATGCCAGGCCATTGAAGGCAATAACCACACTCCCTATCAGCGCAAGCGCTTGCAAGAGATTGCTTAACGCGGCGGCCCTCTTCATCGTAAACCTTGTTCAAAAAGGAATTTTGCCAACTGCCTGCGCCTCATCCTGCCTTCTTCCGATGCAGGTCTGTAGTAGAAGTGGCCGATGCCTCTTGTCGTGCCAGAGTCGTCGTTTTGCTTCTCAAGCTTAGACTTTGCGAGGAGCAACCTCCACTGGGAGATTCCAGCAAATATCGGATCGCCGTGTTCCCGCAAATTGATAATGATGAGTTTCTTGATGTTCTTATTACTCTGCAGATGACTGAGGAAATCGCCGTCAATCGGGGAGGCGATCAGGGCCAAATGATCGACAATATATCCATTGCTTGCATAAACGTGCGCTGTCTGAGCTGCCATTAACGATCCATACGAGTAGCCGATCAGATTGAACTGTTCGGCAGCAATCTTTTCCATGCCCTCAACCATCCAATAGCGGTCCCCGGGATCGCGTTCATACCTTAGCTCGATGGCAGAGCGGACAGCGTCCGGTATGTCGCCAATGGTGCGCTTGCCCACCCACACATGCTTGATGCCGCTCTCCTGGAATGCCGCGACCTGGTCTGCGATATAAGGACCATTCAGCCCGGCACCTCCCCAATAAACGGTGCCTCGCGGTTTGTTGACTGCAATTTTAAGTGGCCCTTTAGAGTCGGATTTTAGCGTTAAGGCAGCGGTCACGCTCACAACGACAATTGCGGGGATCATTTGATCGTCCCGGTGTGGCCCTCGGGCAGAATCTCGATCTTCACCTCGGCGGGATCATCCGAGATGACCTTTTCCGTTTTTCCTTCAGCGTCGCTCTTACCTTCCGTGACCGTACCCTTGAATGTCATCCGGTAATGGCGATTCGGCAGCGCCCGCCCGGTCTGCTCATCGGTTAGCAAGAATTGATGCTCATAGCCTTCATTTGTCTTGCCTGCCCACTCCCCGGCATCGTTCAGGACAAACCGAGTTGGGGCCTCTTCGCCGTGTTCGTTGCTCACGCCGTCGATGTCGTTGAGCGTCGAGACGAGGGGGCAGCCGCCGCTCGTTTTCATGCCGTGGATAACAAATTGCTGGCCGTTCAAAGTGCGGCGGGCGAACCCCTCGACGATCTTGCATTTTTTTTTGCAAGCCATTTGAGCGCCTTGGTAAGCGTAGGGCACTCCCCGGCCTGTGCAGTGCTGGAAGCCCTCGACCACTTTTCCGCCGCATGCCGCTTGGTCGTCCACTCTAATCCAGCCAATAATTTTCATGGCATCTCTACTTGATTGAACGTAAAAGTTCAATGTAGTGAAGCGTAGACCGCAAACATTGATCTTGAACAAGTAAGCGGACGCCACCCTTTCCTCGCGAGAACCGGCGGCAGCACAATTGGCGGCTGGGACTTGGCATCCAACCGGCCTGCCTGATCCAACGAACGACCGGCAGCGACCTGGCGCTGACGGTGGAATGAACCGGGCTACAGCTCGATGACCAGGTCTTCGCGAAAGGCTGCCTGCTCGCCCTTGCGCTGGTAGCCGAGCGGGTTGGCCACCACGCGGCAGGACCACGGGCGGCCGTTGTCGCGCCCCTCGACCAGGTAGTCGTTCATGCAGTGCAGGTGGCCGTGCATCCACAGGTCCACGTACGGGAACAGATCGTCCAGCGAGTTGCAGAAGCCGGCGGTGCCGGGCGTGAGGCCATAGCGCGGGTCGGCGCTTTTCAGGCTCGGCGCATGATGCGTCACCACCACCGTCTTGCCGTCGAACGGCGCGGCCAGCGCCGCGCGCAGCCAGTCCTGGCACTGCAGCGCCATGTCGCGAATGGACTCCGCCAGCACCGGTTCGCCGGCCACGAAGGTCGAATTGCGGCTCAAATACCAGTTGGCCGCGCGGAATGCCTTGGTGCGCAGCTTCATCTGGCGCGACAGGTCGGGCTCGTCGCGGATCAGCGCATCGAAATCGGTCCACAGGGTGGTGCCGACAAAGCGCACGTGGCCGAGCGTCACGACCTGGCGGTCGAGCCAGAGGATGCCGAGCTGCGCGCAAATCTCGCGCAGGCGCTGGTAGGCCTGCACGTACTCGAGCCCGTCGAACTCATGGTTACCCGGAATGAAGAGCACACGCACGCCCGGGCGCGACGGCACGAACCGCGACAGGCCAAAGTCGTCCGATTGCAGCCGCGAGCCTTGCTGGTAGGAGCCGATATCGCCCGCCAGGACGACCACGTCCGTGTCGTCGGCAATCCGGGGAAAGAAATCGGGATCGGTTTCGAGATGGATGTCGGAGAAAAGCTGAATGCGCATCCGCGCAGTATAGCGCCAACACCGGCACGCCCCGCGCGGCGGCAGGACGCGCTCACTCCAGGCAGACAGCCTGCATCGCCGGCGTCAGCCATTGTTGCGCGAACACCTCTGCCGTGACCGGCCTGCCAAAGTAGAAACCCTGGGCCTCGTCGCAGCCCATCGCGCGCAAGGTGTCCGCCTGTGCCGCCTCTTCCACACCCTCCGCGATCACGTCCAGGTCGAGGTTGCGCGCCATGCCGATGATCGTCGTCACGATCGTCCGGTCGTGGTGGTCCTTGAGCATGTCGCGCACGAACGCCATGTCGATCTTCAGCTTGTCCACCGGCAGGCGCTTCAGGTACGACAGCGATGAGTAGCCGGTGCCGAAATCGTCGATCGTGAGCGCAAATCCGGCGCGCTTGAGCGTCTTCATGATCTCGATCGCGCGTTCCACGTGATGCATCACGCCGCTTTCGGTCAGCTCCAGCTCGAGGTCGGACGGCGCCAGGCCCTCTTCCCGAACGATTGCCTGGATGCTGTCGGCCACGCCTGCCTCGTCCAGCTGGCGCGCGGAGACGTTGACCGCGAGCCGTCCGGGGGACGCGAGGTCCGCGTCCTGCCATGCTTTCAGCTGGCGGCACGCCTGGCGCAACACCCACTTGCCGAGCACGCCGATGATGTCGCGCGCCTCGGCCACCGGTATGAACGTGGCGGGACTGATCCACCCCCGTTCCGGATCATGCCAGCGCAACAGCGCCTCCGCGCCGACCAGCTTGCCGGTGCGAAGGCATACCTTCGGCTGGTAATGCAGCTCCAGCTTATCCTCGCTCAGCGCGCGCTGGAGTTTCCTGGCCAGCTCCATCCGTTCGGCCAGCTCCGAGCCCATCTCAGGCCGATAGCAGATGTGGCCCGCCCCGGTTGCCTTGGCGCGGTACATGGCAATGTCGGCGCACTTGAGCAGGTCCTCGCTGGTGGTGCCGTCGCTGGGATAGAAGGCGATGCCGATGCTGACGCCAACGGAAAAGGTCCCGCCGCTGGTGACGACCGGATCGGTCAGCGCTTGTTCGAGCCGCTCCGCGATGAGGATGCCCGCGTGCGCGTCGTCGGTTTGGGCCACCACCACGAATTCGTCGCCTGCCAGGCGCGCCAGTGTCTCGTCACCGCGCAACGCTGCCCGGAGCCGCGTGGCCACCTTGACCAGCACCTGGTCGCCGACCCCGTGGCCGCGCGTGTCGTTGATTTCCTTAAAACGGTTCAGGTCCATGAACATGACCGCCAGCGTGCGCCGATGACGCTGCGCATTCATGAGCGCCTGTTCCACCCGGTCGGCAAACAGCCTGCGGTTCGGCAGCCCGGTGAGCATGTCATACAGGGCCAGATATTCGATCTTCTCCGCCGTCGCCTTTCGCTGGGTGATATCGGTGTTAATCACGAGCACCGATTGCGGCTGGTGATCCTCGCTCCGCACCAGCGTCCAATGGCTTTCGACCGCGAAGCTGCTGCCGTCCTTGCGCCGGTGCATAAGTTCGCCGCGCCATTCGTCGTGCTCGAGCAATTCGTCGGTGAGCGTGGCGAACTGGGACGGCTCGTCATACAACAGTTCCACCTCGGACCGCCCCAGCACCTCCTTCGACGTCCATCCGTACAGCCGCTCCGCGCTCTTGTTCCAGAACTGGATGCGGTGGTCGATACCGCGCACGAGAATGGCGTCGGTGGCCTTGTCCAGCAGTGACAGCTGGTCGCGCTGGCGCGCCACATGCGCGCGCGCTTCCTCGCGCAGCCGCTGCTTCTCGGTCACGTCCTCGGTCATCACCAGCAAGCGGCGCCGTTCCTCCGCGTCGCGGATTCCTGCCAGCGCAACCCGTAAGCGCTTGCCGCCCCACTCAGTCGCGATGCCTTGGCGGGTCGACTCGTCCCTGAGGACGCGCTGGGCCTCCTCGCGCAACGCATCGTTCCGGAAAACCGCATCGAGCGCGCGCGCGAGCGCGCTGCCCTCCTGCTGCATGCCGAAGATTTCCAGGAAGGCGCGATTGACCCGGATGATGCGCAGGCTCTCGTCCGCGACGATCAGTCCGACCGGAAGGTTGGCGATGATATCCTCGGAAAAGCGCTTCAGCCCGAGGATGGCATTGCGGTCGGTGAGATCGGTGAGCGCGCCTGCGACCCGTTGCGGGGTACCGTCGGGTGCGCGAATGGTCTTGCCCTGGGCGCGGAACCATCGGTACTCGCCGTTGCGGCACTTCAGCCGGTACGTCACATCGTACGGCGTCCTGCCGGTCCGGTCATGGACGTGGGCGGCAAAGGCCACCAGGGTGGGGCCGGCGTCGTCCGGGTGCAACCGGGACGACCAGCTGCGCAGCACGTTCGGAAAATCGCGCTCGTCGCTATACCCGAGCAGGCGCCGGAACTGGTCGGACCACCAGAACGGGTTGTCGCCGTCGATCGGATCGGGACTGCAAATTTCCATGTCCCACAGGCCGTCGCTGGTCGCCTGGCGGATCAGGTCGAAGCGCGCCTGCATCGCCCCTATCTGTGCGCGCAGCGCCGCCAGCTCCGCTCCAGGTTGCGCTGGCGGCGCCCTGCGCGCTTTCCCGCGCAGGAACCTTAGAAAAGATGCAATCACCGCCTGTTTCCTTTGCTTTGCTTACCCCCGCCTGGGCTTGCCATGGAAGTGATAAGAGCGGGGCGACGCCGGCACGCCGCGCGCGCCCGCGCCGGGATCAAAAACTTTCCCACTCGCCACCGGCCGACGCCTTGACAAGCCTTGGCCTGGCCTGTCCCGCAACGCGCGGAGTCGACGGGCGCGCCGATGCGGCCTGGGCCGCCGGCAACGCCAGCCCCTGCTGCCCGGCCGCCAGCTTGAATACCTTGACCGTCTCGAGCAAGGCTACCGCCTGGTCCTGCATCGACTGGGCCGCCGCCGCGGCTTCCTCCACCAGCGCCGCGTTCTGCTGCGTCGCGTTGTCCATTTCCGAGAGCGCCTGGTTCACCTGCTCGATGCCGGCGCCCTGCTCGCTGCTCGCCGCAGTGATCTCAGACATGATCCGGGTCACCCGTTCGATACTGCGGACGACCTCATCCATCGTCGTGCCCGCCTGGTCCACCAGCCTGGAACCGGCATCCACCTGGCCGACCGAATTGCTGATCAGCTCCTTGATTTCCTTGGCGGCGGAGGCGGAGCGCTGGGCCAGGTTGCGCACCTCGGTGGCCACGACTGCAAAGCCCCTTCCCTGCTCGCCGGCGCGCGCCGCTTCCACTGCCGCATTGAGCGCGAGGATATTGGTCTGGAACGCGATGCCGTCGATCACACTGATGATATCGACAATCTGCTTGGACGACGCGTTGATCGATCCCATCGTGTCGATCACTTGCGATACAACCTGGCCGCCTTTGACCGCGACCTCGGAGGCCGCCGCTGCCATCTGGTTGGCCTGTTTGGCGTTGTCTGCGTTCTGCTTGACCGTCGAGGTCAGTTCCTCCATCGACGACGCCGTCTCTTCCAGGAAGCTCGCCTGCGATTCGGTGCGCGCCGACAGATCCGCGTTGCCCGATGCGATCTGCTGCGACGCGGCGCTCACCGACACGGCCGAGGTGTGCACCGCACCGATCACGCGGGCCAGGTTTTGCTGGACCCGGCCAGCCGCCGCGAACAGCGTGCCGATCTCGGTGTTCGAACGCCAGTCGATCGACGATGTCAGGTCGCCGCTGCCCATGCGGTCGAGGTGCTCTCCGATTTCCTTCAGCGGCCGTTGTACGATGTGGGTCAGCGCCCAGCGTGCCAACACCGCGAGCAGCACCGCCAGCACCATGCTGCCCATCATGACTCGTTGAAGCTGGGCTACCTTCTGATGCGCGCCGGCTTCTGCCTCGTCGCCACGTGCGGTCGCTTGCTTGGCGAACTTGTCCAGTTCGCTGTTGAAGCTGCGCGACGCCGCAATGCTGCGCACCGAACTGATTTGATCGTAGGCCGCGGTATCGCCGGCCAGCACGGCTGCCTGCTCGGCGCGCACGCTGGCGTTCAGCGCCTGGTAGGTCGAGACCAGTTTCTGCGCCAGTTCCTGGTCTTGTGCGCTGGCGCGCGGCATCTTGGCGAAGCTGTCGATCAGCTTTTCGCCCTGTTCCAGGCGGACCCCGACGGTCTTCATCAAATCCTTCGCCGCCGCCTCATTGCCGACCCGCGCGGCGCTCTGGGTGCCGGCCAGCGACACCCGAGCCCGCTGGGTTGCGGCGAACGCGCCATTGACCGCCTGCACCTCGTCGTTCACCGCGCTCAAGGCCAGGACAGAATCGGCGGTGCTGCGCAGGCTGTTCCATGAAACCAGGTTGCCGACTGCCATGACTGTGACCAGCACCACCAGCACGAAGGTGAGGCTGGTACCGATACGGATCTTCCTGGACATCGCAACCGGATGCCCATTGCTGCCATCTGCATGTATTGCGTTCATTTCGTTCCCAACATGTTTGCTGTCACTTCTTCCCGCGGTGCGCCCTTACGGGGGCTCAAGCGGCCATCTTTTCGATGAGCCCGATGTCGGTGGCCGACATGAGCGCATCGATGTCGAGCAGGACGACCATCCGATCGTCCAGCGTACCGATGCCGAGAAGATGATTGACATTCAAGGCCGTGCCCATGCTCGGCGCCGGCTTGATCTGCTCGTGTGACAAGGCAATGACATCGGACACGCGATCGACCACCATGCCGACCACGCGTCCGCGAATGTTGAGAATGATGACCACGGTGAACTGGTCGTAGGTGGCGCTGCCAAGGTTCAGCCGAATGCGCATGTCCACGATCGGAACAATGCTGCCGCGCAGGTTGATCACGCCCTTGATGTAGTCGGGCGCATTGGCGATCCGTGTCACCGCCGCCGCGTCATAGCCGCGTATCTCCTGCGTCTTCAGGATAGCGACCCCGTACTCTTCCCCGCCCAGTGCAAAGGCGAGGAATTCCCCATCGCCTTGGGCTGCTGCCAGCTCACTCATATTTGTCCCCGTTCAATTTCTATTATTCAACAAACTTGCCGTTAGGCAATAATAGATACTAAATCATTCATTTCCAGAAAGCAATGTTTACGCTTGACCGAATGTCTGTTTTTTGGAAACGTTGGGAAGCGGCAGCCGGGGGTTTGTAACTCAGCTGTTCGGGCCGTCGCGACGCAACCGGGTTTCCACCTCGCGCACCCGCACGTAATTGGCGCGCCCGAGTCGCCCCAGCGGCCGGGTCTCGAGCTTTTCCAGCAGGTCGATGCGATGGTTCTGCTCGCCCTTGCGCCCCACGTACACAGCCTCGTCGATGTGCACGTGCTCCACGCTGCCCATGATCCACTTGTTCGCACCGGCGTCCACGATGTCGTACAGCTTGCATTCATACGCAACCGGCGCGCGCGCCACACGCGGCGGCTTGACGATGGCGCTGGGCGCCTCGGCCAGGCCGGCATAACGAAATTCGCTGTCACCGGGCGCCAGGTCGGCCGCCGTCCGGACCATTTCGTCCATCAGTTGCTCGGGCACGATGTTCACCACGAACTCGCGGGTTGCGAGGATATTGGTGTACGTGTCCTTCGGTATCCACTCGCCTGCATGGTTGTCCCCGCGCGGCCCGCAACTGAAGCCAAGCACCGGCGGATACGGCGAAACGACGTTGAAGAAGCTGAACGGGGCAATGTTGGGCGCCCCGTCCGCTGAAATGGTCGAGACCCAGGCAATCGGGCGCGGCACGACGGAGTCGCGCAGCAGGAAATACATCTCGGTCGGCTGGAAATCGGAGGTGGATAGCGAAATGGTCATGGCTGCTCCATATAAAAGACAAAGCCGGCCCGTGCGCGATGCAGGGGCCGGCTGAAACAGGCAGTTAAATTACTGCTGGGGGTCGTACTGTTTTTCCTTGATGAACAGCGCCGGCACGATACCGCACAGGAAATACGCCGCGCCCATCACCAGGAAGCCCAGGCCGATCGAGCCGTTGGTGGCGAGGTAGCCGATGCAGGCCGGAGCCACCGCCGCGCCGATGCGGCCGACGTTGTAGGCGCCGCCCACGGCCGAGCCGCGGATCGAGGTCTCGAAGCTTTCGGTCATGTACGTCGCGTTCACGCCGTACGGAATGCCGTACAGGAAGCCGAACACGATCAGCAGGTACACGATGTTTTCCGGGGTGTGGTAGAACACGATGGCCGGCAGGAACACCGCGGTGCCGAGCGCGCCGAAGGCAAACACGGCGCGGCGGCCGAACTTGTCGGCGAGCCAGCCCGCCACGATCTTACCGAGAATCATGGCGACATAGGTGCCGACCATGTAGCCGGTCATCGCCTTGAAGTTCATGTGCAGCTCTTTTTCCAGATAGGTCGGCATCCAGTTGTTCACGCCGTAGTAGCCGAACTGCAGGAAACCGGCGGCCAGCGACCACATGATGAACATGCGGCGGTGACCCGGGTGCGCGAAGATGATCTTCATCGCGCTTTCCTTCTTCTTGCTGCTGACGATGCCGGCGGCCTTGTCGGCGAGGGCTTTCTGGCGCGATGCGACCCACGATGCCGGCTCCGGCACGATGCGTTGCATCAGCACGGCCAGCACCACAGGGATGATCGCGATGTAGAACAGCCAGCGCCAGCCGTAGGTCGGCAGGATCCAGCCAGAGAGCAGCGTGGCCACCACGTAGCCGACCGACCAGCCGGCCTGCAGGCTGCCCAGCACGGTGGTGCGTCGCTCGGTGGGCACGTATTCGGCCATCAGCGTGTTCGACACCACGTACACCGCACCCAGGCCGAGCGAGGCGAGGAAGCGGAACACGGCGAACTGTTCGAAGCTGTGGGTCGTACCCAGCGCCGCGGTACCGATCGAAAACAGCATGATCGTGGCGACCACCGTGCGCACCCGCCCGAAACGGTCCGAAGCCAGACCGCCGAAGATGCCGCCGATGGCCATGCCGGCCAGCGTGACGCTGCCCAGGGTGCCGGCCTGCACCTTGGTCAGCCCGAACTCCTTGGTCAGGCTGGACAGGCTATAGGACAGGAACATGAGGTCCGCCCCATCGATCATCAGTGCCAGGAACGCAAAGATGAACACGGCAACCCATATTTTTTGATTTTCCGCGGTGACTACCGCGCGGTTTGCTGCTACTTCCATTTCTCCTCCGGGAAAAGACACGCGCGGCGTTGGAGGCACCGCGCGACAATTGCAAATTCGGGTTTACAGCTGTGCGTGCTTGATCATGTTGCGGGCGATGACCAGCTGCTGGACCTGGGTCGTGCCCTCGTAGATGCGGAACAGGCGCACGTCGCGGTAGAAGCGCTCGATCGCGTATTCCGAGACATAGCCGGCGCCGCCGTGGATCTGCACCGCGCGGTCGGCCACGCGGCCGCACATTTCCGAGGCAAACATCTTGCAGCACGCTGCTTCGGTAGAAATATCCTGCTTGCTGTCGCGGCGGCGCGCCGCATCGAGCACCATGGAACGGGCGGCGTAGATTTCCGCCTTGCTGTCGGCCAGCATGGCCTGGATCAGCTGGAACTCGGCGATCGGCTTGCCAAACTGCTGGCGCTCCATGGCGTAGCGCAGCGCATCGTCGAGCATGCGCTCGGCCGCGCCCACGCAGATCGCGGCGATGTGCAGCCGGCCCTTGTCCAGCACCTTCATCGCGGTCTTGAAGCCGACACCTTCCTTGCCGCCGATGATGTTGGCGGCCGGCACGCGGCAATCCTCGAAGATGACGTCGCTGGTATGCGCGCCCTTCTGGCCCATCTTCTTGTCGGTCTTGCCAATGTTCAGGCCCGGCGTGCCCTTCTCGACGATGAAGGCCGTAATGCCGCCTGCGCCCTTGATGTCCGGGTTGGTGCGCGCCATCACCGTAAATACGCCCGCTTCCGGTGCGTTGGTGATGAAGCGCTTGGTACCGTTGATGACGTAATGATCGCCATCGCGCCGCGCGCTGGTGCGCAGCGAGGCCGCGTCCGAACCCGAGCCCGGCTCGGTGAGCGCGAACGACGCGATCAGTTCGCCCGAGGCAAGCTTGGGCAGGTAATGGTTCTTCTGTTCTTCGGTGCCGTCGACGATCAGGCCCTGCGAGCCGATGCCGTTGTTGGTGCCGATTAGCGAGCGGAACGCCGGCGAGGTCTTGGCGATCTCGAAAGCGACCAGCACCTCCTCTTCCATCGTCAGCCCCAGGCCGCCGTATTCCTCGGGGATGCACAGGCCGAACAGGCCGATGTCCCGCATCTCGGCCACGATGTCGGCCGGGATCTGGTCGGTTTCAGCCACCTCGTTCTCGGCCGGCACCAGCCGTTCGCGCACGAAGCGGGACAGGGTGTCGAGCAGGACATTGAGGGTTTCTTGATCGCGAATCATGCTTCTTCCTTCTAAATGCGGCCCATTGCGCCGCTAACACGTTTAACCAGGCTCACCAGCCGCGGCCCGATGTCGTTCTCGAGCAGCTCGCGGGTGAGCATGAAGGCCGGACCACCGCAGTTGAACGCGATCACCGTTCCGTCGGGATTGGTGAACGGGACGCCCACCCCGGAGGTGGCCTTGTCCCAGTCGCTCATCGAAATGCAGAAGCCGCGCTCGGCGTAATCGCGCAGGCCCTGTTCGATGCCGGCCTTGACCTGCGGCCACTCGGTGCCGGCGCGCAGCCGGATCTGGTCCAGCAAAAAATTCCGTTCTTCTTCCGGCAACCCGGCCAGATAGGCGCGGCCCATGCCGGTGGTCGCGATCGGCAGGCGGGTGCCGATGCCGCGTTGCAGGATGATCGGCGAGCTGCTGCGGATCGATTCCACGTACACCATGCTCAGGCGGTCGCGCATGCCGATCGACACCGACGCCTGCGAGTGCTCGGCCAGCTCCTGCATGAAGGGCTTGGCTACCTCGCGCACATCCACGTTCGACAGCATCGAGTAGCCCAGCGACAGCACGCCGGCGCCCAGCCGGTACTTGCCCAGCTCGGCCGAAAAATCGAGATAGCCCAGCTTGGCCAGGGTGCCCGCCAGCCGCGACACGCTCGGCTTGGGGATGCCGGAGCGACGCGCCAGTTCGGTGATGCCGAGATACCGTTCCCGCGGTTTGAAGCAGCGCAGCAGTTCCAGTCCGCGCGCCAGCGCAGTCACAAATTGGCGGTCCTTCCCCTGCCCATCATCGTCGAAATGTTCGATATCGGTTTCGCTCATGACTGCTCCTGTTTTGTGTTTGTTGCCGCGGGTTTCGCCGGTCTTTATGGGAACGGATGCTGTCATATCATTTCTGATGATGTCAAGTATTTTCAAACCGCTAATTCGCAGTGCGAACCACGCGGCTTTTTTGCCACGAAAACTTGTCAACTGTGCATTGATTGCGCGCAGCCCGTTCCGCCAAGCGGACCGCGGCTTGCTCAAAAATGGAGCCGCGCGGCCCGGCCCTTTACAAGCCCGAAAACTTTAAATATTCTGGCTGGCATTCATCCTTTTGCGAACCCACGGTTCGCGGTGCGAACCAACTCACCATGACAGAGATTCTCCTCTCCCGCCCGGAACCGGGCATTGCAAGCCTTTGCATCAACCGTCCCGAAGTACGTAACGCGCTCAACCAGTCGGTGCGCCGGCAACTGGCGGAGCATTTCAGCGCCCTCGGCCAGGACCCCGACATCCGCTGCATCATCGTCACCGGCGGCGACAAGGTCTTTGCGGCCGGCGCCGACCTGCGCGACATTGCCGACGCCACCGCGATCGAGATGCACCTGCGCCAGGTGCAGCGCCTGTGGCAGGCGATCGCCGGCTGTCCCAAGCCAGTGATCGCCGCCGTCAACGGCTATGCCTGGGGCGGCGGCTGCGAGCTCGCCATGCATGCCGACATCATCGTGGCCGGGGAGAATGCCTCGTTCGCGCAGCCCGAAATCAAGGTCGGCATCATGCCCGGCGCCGGCGGCACGCAGCGCCTGACCCGCGCCATCGGCAAGTTCCAGGCAATGAAGATGCTGCTGACCGGCCTGCCGATCAGCGGCCGCGAAGCGTTCGCCGCGGGCCTGGCCAGCGAGGTGGTGGAGGACGCCAAGGTGCAGGAACGCGCGCTGGAACTGGCGCGCACCATCGCCGCCATGCCGCCGCTGGCCGCCGCCCAGATCAAGGAAGTGTTGCTGGCGGGGCAAGATGCCTCGCTCGACGCCGCGCTGATGCTCGAGCGCAAAGCCTTCCACCTGCTGTTCGCCAGCCAGGACCAGAAAGAAGGCATGCGCGCCTTCTTCGAAAAACGCAAACCCAGCTACACAGGACAATAAGCAATGAGTTCAACTTCCCTTCTCGGCATCGTCGGCTGCGGCCTGATGGGCCGCGGCATCGCCCAGATCGCCATCCAGGGCGGCATTCCCGTGATCCTGCATGACAGCCGCCCGGGCGGCGCCGAGGAAGCGCGCACGGCCATCGGCGCCACGCTGCAAAAGCTCGCCGACAAAGGCAAGATCGGCGCGCAGGACGTGGCGGATGCGTGCGCGCGCCTGTCCGTCGCCTCGGCACTGGCCGACCTGGCCCCGTGCACCACGGTGATCGAGGCGATCGTCGAAAAGCTGGACGTCAAGCAGGAACTGTTCCGCCAGCTCGAGGCCGTGGTCGGCCCGGACTGCATCCTGGCTACCAACACCTCGTCGCTGTCGGTCACCGCGATTGCCGCCGCCTGCAAAACGCCTGGCCGCGTGGCGGGCTTCCACTTCTTCAGCCCCGTGCCCTTGATGAAAATCGTCGAGGTGATCGCCGGCCCGCTGACCGACGCGCCGGTGGCCGACCAGCTGGTCGCGATCGCGCGCCAGATGAAGCACACCCCGGTGCGCGCCAGCGACACCCCCGGTTTCATCGTCAACCACGCCGGCCGCGGCTACCTGACGGAGTCGCTGCGCATCCTGGGCGAAAGCATCGCACCGCATCCGGAAGTGGACCGCATCCTGCGCCAGGCCGCCGGCTTTCGCATGGGCCCGTTCGAGCTGCTGGACCTGACCGGGCTCGACGTGTCGCAGCCGGTGATGGAATCGATCTACGACCAGTATTACCAGGAACCGCGCTTCCGCCCCTCGCCGATTGCGCGCCAGCGCCTGGCGGCCGGGCTGCTGGGCCGCAAGAGCCAGCGCGGCTTCTACCGCTACGAGGACGGCCAGAAGCAGGACGTGGCCGAAGCCGCGGTGCCGCCCCGTACCTCCACCCCTGTCTGGCTGGGCGCGGCGGACGCGGCGGCTTTCCCGGCCGTCAGCGAGCTGCTCGACCAGCTCGGCGCCGCGCGCGACACCGGCGCGCGCCCGGCCGACGGCTCGCTGTGCCTGGTGCTGCCGGTGGGCCAGGATGCCACCAGTTGCACGGTCGCCGCCCAGCTCGACCCGAGCCGCACCGTGGCGCTGGATCCGCTGTTCCTGGCCGGCCGCCGCACGCTGATGACCACGCCGCTGACTGCCACCGCCTTCCGCGACGCCGCTCATGGACTGTTCGCGTCCGACGGCGTGCCGGTCTCGGTGGTGCGCGACAGCGCGGGCCTGGTGTGCCAGCGCGTGGTCGCCACCATCGTCAACATCGGCGCCGACATCGCGCAGCAAGGCATCGCGACGCCGGAAGACATCGACAAGGCAGTCACGCTTGGCCTGGGCTACCCGAAAGGGCCGCTGGCGATGGGCGATGCGCTGGGCGCGGCGTCCATCCTGCGCATCCTGGATGGCCTGTTCGACTTCTACCGCGACCCGCGCTACCGTCCCAGCCCGTGGCTCAAGCGCCGCGCCATGCTGGGCGTGTCGCTGCTCACCCCCGACAACTGAACATCGTAGCTGGGCGGGTCTCCCGCCCACGCGTTCAACCGCCGCGTGAGCGACACGATTGCTCGCCGTGCCGTTGAACGCGTGGGCAGGAAAACCTGCCCCCCTACCCCAATCTCAAGGAAAACAATATGCTCGACGCTTATCTCTACTCCGGCCTGCGCACCCCGTTCGGCCGCGTTGCCGGTGCCCTGGCCCCGGTCCGTCCGGACGACCTGATCGCCTCCGTGATCCGCAAGCTGGTGGAATCCTCCCCGTTTGAAGCGAACCAGATCGAAGACGTCATCCTCGGCTGCGCCTGCCAGGCCGGCGAAGACAGCCGCAACATCGCGCGCCACGCGGTGCTGCTGTCCGGACTGCCGCACACCATTCCCGGCCAGACCGTCAACCGCCTGTGCTCCAGCGGCCTGGCCGCGGTGCTGGACGCCGCGCGCGCCGTCACCAGCGGCGAAGGTGACCTGTACATCGCGGGCGGCGTGGAGAGCATGAGCCGCGCGCCGTTCGTCGTGGCCAAGAGCGAGTCGGCCTTCGGGCGCGAGTTCAAGGTGTTCGATTCCGCCATCGGTGCGCGCTTCCCCAACCCGCGCATCACCGCGCAGTACGGCAACGACACCATGCCGGAGACCGCCGACAACGTGGCGCGCGACCTGGACCTGAGCCGCGAGGACGTCGACCGCTTTGCCGCCCTGTCGCAGGCGCGCTTCGAGGCGGCCCGCGCCAGCGGCTTTTTGGCGGGCGAGATCATGCCGGTTGAAGTGCCGACCGGCCGCAAGACGCCGCCGCGCATCGTGAGCGAAGACGAGCATCCGCGCCCCGAGTCCACGTTCGAATCGCTGTCGAAACTGCGGGCGCTGTCCGAAGGCGGCGTAACCACCGCCGGCAACGCCTCGGGCGTAAATGACGGCGCGGCGGCCATGTTCATCGGCAGCCGCGCGGTGGGCGAGAAGGCCGGCGCCAGGCCGATGGCGCGCATCCTGGCCGGCGCCGCGATTGGCGTCGAGCCGCGCGTCATGGGCGTGGGCCCGGCCTACGCGATCCCGAAAGCGCTCGAGCGCGCCGGCCTGACGCTGGCCGACATGGACGTCATCGAGATCAACGAAGCCTTCGCGGCCCAGATGCTCGGCTGCCTCAAATTGATGGGCGTGGCGTTCGACGACCCGCGCGTGAACCCGAACGGCGGCGCGATCGCGGTCGGCCACCCGCTTGGCGCATCGGGCGCGCGACTGGCGCTGAACGCCGCGCGCGAACTGGAACGCCGCAACGGCCGCTATGCCGTCCTGAGCCTGTGCATCGGCGTTGGCCAGGGCCTGGCCGTCGTCATCGAACGAGTCTGAAAGGAGAACCTCTGATGTCGGGAGCACTGTCACATATCCGCGTCCTCGACCTGACGCGCGTCCTCGCCGGTCCCTGGGCTTCCCAGCTGCTGGCGGACCTCGGCGCCGAGGTGATCAAGATCGAGCGTCCGGGCAGCGGGGACGACACCCGCGCCTGGGGCCCGCCCTACCTGAAGGACCAGGACGGCAAGGACACGCGCGAGTCGGCCTACTTCCTGTCGGCCAACCGCGGCAAGAAATCCGTCACCCTGGATATTTCGACGCCCGAGGGCCAGGCCATCGTGCGCAAGCTCGCGCTCGAGAGCGACGTCTTCATCGAGAACTACAAAGTGGGCGACATGGCGCGCTACGGCCTGTCGTACGACCACCTGAAGGAACTGAATCCGCGCCTGGTGTACTGCTCGGTCACCGGGTTCGGCCAAACCGGCCCGATGTCCAGCTTTGCCGGCTACGACTTCATCATCCAGGGCATGGGCGGCCTGATGAGCATCACCGGCGAGCGCGACGACCTGCCGGGCGGCGGCCCGCAAAAGCTCGGCGTCGCCTTTTCGGACCTCATGACGGGCATGTATTCGAGCGTCGCAATCCTCGCGGCACTGGAGAACCGCCACAAGTCGGGCGAGGGTCAGTACATCGACATGGCGCTGCTGGATGTGCAGGTGGCGGCCATGGCCAACATGAACATGAACTACCTGGTGTCCGGCGTGATCCCCAAGCGCCAGGGCAATGCGCACGCCAACATCGTGCCGTACCAGGTGTTCCGCTCGAGCGACGGCCACCTGGTCCTTGCGGTTGGCAATGACCGCCAGTTCGCCAAGTTCTGCGACATCGCCGGCTGCCCGCAACTGGCCACGGACGAGCGTTTCGCCACCAACGCCAACCGGGTCAGGAATCGCGAAGTGCTGGTGCCCATGCTGCAGGAAGTGCTGCTGACGCGCACCACCGCCGAATGGGTCGCCCCGCTGGAAGCGGCCGGCGTGCCGTCCGGCCCGATCAACAACATCGCGCAGACCTTCGAGCACCCGCAGGTCAAACACCGCAAGATGAAGGTGGACCTGCCGCACCCGCAGTCGGGCACGGTGCCGTCCGTGGCCAACCCGATCAAGTTCTCGGGCACGCCGATCGCCTATCGCACCGCCCCGCCCCTGCTCGGCCAGCACACGCAGGACGTGCTGTCCACGCTGGGCGGCATGGCCGACGAAGAGATCAAGGCGCTGCGCGACAAGGGCGTCATCTGACGCCGTCACAAGAAATCTGAGGGAGATGAAAATGAAAGTCCTGGTTCCAGTCAAACGCGTGGTCGACTACAACGTCAAGGTGCGCGTCAAATCCGACGGCTCGGGCGTCGATATCGGCAACGTGAAGATGTCGATGAACCCGTTCGACGAGATCGCCGTCGAAGAAGCCACGCGCCTGAAGGAAGCCGGCAAGGCGACCGAGGTGGTCGCCATCTCGTGCGGCCTGTCGCAGTGCCAGGAGACGATCCGCACGGCGATGGCCATCGGCGCCGACCGCGGCATTCTGGTCGAGACCGACGCCGAGCTGCAGCCGCTGGCCGTGGCCAAGCTGCTCAAGGCGCTGGCCGACAAGGAGCAGCCCCAGTTGATCATCCTCGGCAAGCAAGCCATCGACGACGACTGCAACCAGACCGGCCAGATGCTGGCAGCCCTGCTCGGCTGGCCACAGGCGACCTTCGCGTCGAAACTGGAGATCGATGGTGGCAAGGCCATCGTGACCCGCGAGGTGGATGGCGGCCTTGAGACGGTGGCGCTGCAACTGCCGGCGGTGGTGACGACCGACCTGCGCCTGAACGAGCCGCGCTACGTCACGCTGCCCAACATCATGAAGGCGAAGAAGAAGCCGCTCGACACCATCAAGCCGGACGATCTGGGCGTGGACGTGGCGCCGCGCCTGAAGACCTTGAAGGTGGTGGAGCCGGCCAAGCGCTCGGCCGGCATCAAGGTGCCTGACGCCGCCACGCTGGTGCAAAAGCTGCGCCTCGAAGCCAAAGTAATCTGAATCGAAAGACCGGAACACATCATGACCGCACTCGTCATTGCTGAACACGACAACGCTTCGCTCAAGGGAAGCACGCTCAACACCGTCACCGCCGCGCTCCAATGCGGCGGCGAAGTCCACATTCTGGTCGCGGGCGCGGCCTGCGGCGCCAGCGCGCAGCAGGCCGCGCAGGTCGCCGGCGTGTCCAGGGTGCTCGTCGCAGACGCGCCCTGCTTTGCCGACGGCCTGGCCGAGAACGTGGCCGAACAGGTGCTCGCCGTCGCCGCTGCCTACTCGCACATCCTGGCTCCGGCCACGGCATTCGGCAAGAACGTGCTGCCGCGCGTGGCCGCCAAACTGGACGTGGCGCAGATTTCGGAGATCACCAAGGTCGATGCGCCCGATACCTTCGAGCGCCCGGTTTACGCCGGCAACGCCATCGCCACGGTGCAGTCGGGCGACAAGGTGAAGGTGATCACCGTGCGCACCACCGGCTTCGACGCCGCAGCCGCTACCGGCGGCGCGGCCGCGGTCGAGACGCTGGCGCCGGTTGGCGATACCGGCAAGTCCTCGTTCGTTGGCCGCGAGCTGGCCAAGTCCGACCGTCCCGAGCTGACCGCGGCGAAAGTCATCGTGTCCGGCGGCCGTGGCATGGGTTCGGGCGAGAACTTCAAGATCCTGGAGCCACTGGCCGACAAGCTGGGCGCCGCCATGGGCGCGTCGCGCGCTGCGGTGGACGCCGGCTTCGTGCCGAACGACTGGCAGGTGGGCCAGACCGGCAAGATCGTCGCGCCTCAGCTCTACGTTGCGGTCGGCATCTCGGGCGCGATCCAGCACCTGGCCGGCATGAAGGATTCGAAGGTGATCGTGGCGATCAACAAGGACCCGGAAGCGCCGATCTTCTCGGTGGCCGATTACGGCATTGTCGGCGACCTGTTCGAGGTGGTGCCGCAGTTGGCGGCTGAACTGGGCGCATAACCTTCGTAGGGTGGGCGGGTCTCCCGCCCACGCGTCCAGACAGTGCATGCGCTCCATGAACGCGTGGGCAGGAAACCTGCCCACCCTACGGGACTTATCGCGCGTCCTGTTCCACGCCAGTCGTGGCCAGAATGATCGACAGGCAGGTCGTCATGGCCTTGACCATCGGCCCCTTCTCCACATCGATCCACTCATCCAGCGAGTGCGCGCGGCCGCCCTTGTCCGGTCCCATGCGCCCGATGGTCAGCGCCGGAATGCCCAGGCTCATGGCCATGTTCGAGTCCGTTGAACTGTTGCGGTACGCCACCTTGTAACCACCGGCTTCGATGGCTGCCGCAGCCGTCTGGACGAAAGGCGAATCGACAGCGGTCGTGCCGGCCGGCCTGTCCCCGATCAGCTTGGCCTCGACGGTGATCTTTCCTTCCTTGGTCGAGCGTGCGAAGTTCTCGCCGTCCGCCGCCTCCTGGACGACCTTCAACAGCCGGTCTTCCACGCGCTTCAGTTCAACCAGCGATTCCGAGCGCATGTCCACATCCATCCACGCCGACACCGGAATCGAGTTGACCGAGGTGCCGCCGCCGATCAGGCCAATGCTGTAGGTGGTCTTGGGTGACGCCGGCACCTGCACGCGCGAGAACTCGCTCGCCGCCTGCCCCAGCGCGAACATCGGGTTGACCAGGCCGAACGCGCCGAAGCTGTGGCCGCCCGGTCCCTTGAAGGTGATGTGGTAACGCTTGGAGCCGACGCCCGCATTGGTGATGCTGTCCACGCCGCCCGACTCGACCGAGAAGAAGGACTTGATCCTGTCCTTGTACTGGCCCTTGGTGAACAGGTAGCGCACGCCACGCAGGTCGCCCGGGCCTTCTTCGCCAACGGTGCCGACGAACAGGATGTCGTCGCGGGTCTTGATGTGGGCCGCGTTCATGGCGCGGATAAAGCCCAATAGCACCGACAGGCTCATGGTGTCGTCGCCGATGCCGGGGCCGCGCAGTCTGGTGCCGTCGCGTTTGACCTTGACGTCGGTACCGGCCGGGAACACCGTGTCCATGTGGGCCGACACCACGACGAACTTGCCGTCGCCGCGCGCGCCCTTGCGGATCCCCAGCACGTTGCCTTCCTCGTCGATCTTCACGTCGGCCAGGCCCGCCTCCCTGAACATTTTTTCGTAAGCCTGCGCGCGCACCGCTTCCTTCAGTGGCGGCGACGGGATTTCGGCCAGCTTGATGCCGTCTTCGACGATGCGACCATGCTCATTGTCGAGCGTCGCCGCGGCGGTCTTGAACGCGGGGCTGGCCAGCAGGCGCGCCACCTCGGCTGCGGCGGTGGAAGTCTGGGCGGCGGCACACGGGGTGCCAAAGGCGGCGCCAAGCGCCAATGCGAGTGCGGAAAGTCGTGCTGCGACCTGCATCAATTGTCTCCGTGTCGGGTTCGAGTTGCAAAGCGGCAATCCTAGCATACGAACCCGCACGGCCCGGGAGGGTTCAATCGACCTGCCGCCCCAGCGTGCGCTGCGCCTGCTCGAAGGCGTTGTCCAGGTAGCCGCCGTAAAGGCCCGCGGTATCGCCGCCCATGATCGGGTCGGCCAGCTTGCGCGCCTGCCCGTCCACCAACAACACGACCGGCGCGAAACGCACGCCGAACTTGCGCGCCACACCGTCCTGCGCGTTCGCATCGGCCAGGCCCGCGACCGGCTGCGCACTGCCGATCACCACTTCGCGCACCAACTGGCCCTGGCGCACCAGCGGCAGCATGTAGCGCTGTCGCACGTCCTCGCAAAAGCGGCATCCGGGCAGGGTAAAGAACAGGACCAGCGGGCGGCCGGCACGCGCGGCAAGCCGGCTGTCGGCCTCCCAGTCGGCCAGCGGGGCGAGCGACGGTGCAGCGCTGGCACAGCCGGCTGCCAGGAGCGCCAGCGCGGCGGCGGCATGGCGCCAGTTCATGGCACCTCCCGGCGTGCAAACGCGGCGATGTCCTCGACATCCTCGTCCAGCATTTCCCCGGACTCGACCTGGTGGACCACGCCGCTCTTGCCCAGCACAAGCAGCGACGGTATGCCCTTGGGCTTGCCGGTCACGCGTTCCAGCGCCGTCCCGTCCAGCACCACGGGAAAGGTCCAGCCAAAGCGCGCAACCCACTCTTTCACCTTGGCCACCTGCCCGGGATCGCCCTTTTCCACGTTGACCCCGACGACCACCATGCGCTCCCGGTTGCCCGCGTACAGGCGCTGCAGTTGCGGAGCTTCGTGCATGCAGAACGGGCACCAGGACGCGAACCACGCGATCACCACCACCTTGCCCTGCATGAGCGAGGGGGACACGCCGGCCGCCGCGGCCAGCTGCGGCAGTGCCACCTGCTGGCCGGGCACCGGCACCGTGGCCGCGTGGGCGGCCCCGGCTAGCACCAACCCTGCAAGGCAACTGAGCCAGCGGGTGGCGCGGGACTTCATGCAATCAGCCCCGGATTGCCCTGCACCCCGATCAGTCGCGGCGTGTTGATCGCGCGCGGCGCCACGGTCTTCTTGTCGCGCAGCCAGCCGGCCACCACGTCCCACACCGGTGTGCCGCTGGCGCCTTCGGCCACCGGCGCCCAGCCGGCCACCTTGTACTTCTTGTCGGCCTCGATCAGCTTGCCGTTCAGGCGCATGTCCTGGATGCGCGCGCCGATCTTCGCCGCCGGTTCGATTGCATAGGTCATGCCGCCCACACGCACCATGTCGCCGCCCTGCTGGTAGTACGGGTCCGGGTTGAACAGGTTGTCGGCCACATCTTCCAGCACCGTCTTGATGGTGGCGCCGGTCATCTCGGTGAGCGTGGTGTACGAATAGGTGGTCGCGGTCTGGTCCATCAGGTGTTCCATCAGGATCGGGCTGCCCGGCAGCAGCGAGGTGCCCCAGCGGAAGCCCGGCGAGAAGGCGATGTCGGCGCCCTTCGATTCCAGCAGCGCATCGACGATCAGCTGGTCGAAGCTGCCGTTGAAGTTGCCGCGCCGGTAGAGCGTGCCCTGGGTGACCGCGAGCTGTTCGTTCAGCTTTGCCTCGTACGGCGCGCGCACCCGCGTGACCAGCGCTTCCATCTCGCGGTCGGCAGGCAAAAAGCGCGAGAACACCGGCAGCAGCTTGTAGCGGAAGTCCGAGACCTTGCCGTCGCGGACATCGAAATCGAGCACCCCGAGGAATTTGCCGTTCGAGCCGGCGTTGGTCACCAGCGTCTTGCCGGCGCCGTTGGAGACAATCACCGGCTGCGGCACGCCGTCGTGGGTGTGGCCGCCGAGGATCGCATCGATGCCGCGCACGCGCGAGGCCATCTTCAGGTCCACGTCCATGCCGTTGTGCGACAGCACCACCACCACCTTGGCGCCCTTGGCGCGCGCCTCGTCCACCATGGCCTGCATGTTCTCTTCCTGGATGCCGAAGCTCCATTCCGGGACCATGTAGCGCGGGTTGGCGATCGGCGTGTACGGGAAGGCCTGGCCAATCACGGCCACCGGCACGCCGTTCATTTCCTTGATCACGTAAGGCGGGAACACCTGGTCGCCAAAGTCGGTGGTCTTGATGTTCTGCGCGACGAAATCGACCTTGCCCTTGAAGTCCTTGTCGACGATTTCCTTCACGCGCTTGTCGCCCAGGGTCATTTCCCAGTGCGCCGTCATCACGTCCACACCGAGCGCCAGGCAGGCGTCGACCATGTCCTGGCCCTGCGTCCACAAGGCCGTGGCCGAGCCCTGCCAGGTGTCGCCGCCGTCCAGCAGCAGGGCGCCCGGCCGGCTGGCCTTCATGCGCTTGACCAGCGTGGACAGGTGCGCAAAGCCGCCCACCTTGCCGTACGTGTGCGCGGCCTTCTCGAAGTCCAGGCAGGTGAAAGCGTGGGCGGCGGCGCTGCCGGGCTTCAGGCCGGCCTGCCGCAGCAGCTGCTCGCCGACCAGGTGCGGCACGTGGCCGCTGGCCGCGCCCACACCCAGGTTGGCGCTCGGCTCGCGGAAATAGATCGGCTTGAGCTGCGCGTGGCAGTCGGTAAAGTGGAGGAAGTGCACGTTGCCAAAGCGCGGCACGTCGTACAGCTGGCCTGCGGACGGTGCGGCCAGCGCGGCTGGCGCATCGAGCGCCATGCCGCCGGCCGCGGCGATACTCATCACTTGCAGGAATTCACGGCGATTCAGACCCATTGCGTTCCCTTGCTTACTTGTTGACTGGCGACTGCGGATCGAGCAGCAGCGCCATCACGTCCTTCAACTGCTGTTCGGTCAGCACCTCGTTGTGACCGAAGCGCGGCATGCGCGAACAGGCGTTGAATGCCTGTGCGTTGTACAGCTTGGCCCAGGTGTATTTCACGATCTCGGCACTGGTGCCGCGCAGCTTGGCGTACTGGTACAGCGAGGGGCCGATATTGCCGAACGAGATCTCTTCCTTGGTCAGCTGGTGGCAGGCGTAGCAGTTGCCGCCGTTTTCGCTGCCGACCTTGTCGGACCACTGCATGCCGCGGCCGTTCTGGGCGATCTTCTCGCCCGCCTTCCAGTCGCCCAGGTAGTTGCCGTCGGCCGGCGCCTTGACGGTCTTGAGCTGGGCGGCCTGGAGCGCCTGCGCCTTGGCCGGCGCCAGTGGCTTGTCGGCGCTGCAGGCCTGCTGGACCTCGTCGCGGTTGCCCACGCGCTCGACGGTTGCCGGGCCCTTGGATTTGAAATCGGACTTGAGCAGGCCGGCGGCAGCGGCCGCGTAGTTCTCCGCCGCGAACACCGTGCCGCAGCCCAGCAGCAGGGCCAGCGCGGCCCCCATTTTCAACTGGTTCATCGCAGTCTCCTTAGCGTTTGAGCGCGGGGCCGTTATAGACGCCGCCGTTGGCATTGGCTGCCAGGAACATGGTCAGCGCGGTGATCGCTTCCGACGCGTACATCGGCTCGGGGAAGCGCTGCTGGCGGAAGCAGTCGTTCAGGCGGTGCTGCATGGTGCGCACCTCGCCCTGCGAGACGCGGTAGGCCGGCCAGCTGGTGTAGGCCGCCTGGGCGTCCTTCTTCGCGGTCAGGTTCGGCAGGTCCTGCATGCGGATGCGCATCTTGTCGGCGCTGTGGCAGGTGGCGCACGCAAAGTCATGCGAGCCGCCGCGGTAGAAGAACAGCTGCTTGCCGATTTCGTAGGCGCGCTTTTCCTGCGGGTGGCGGGTGGAGACGTTCATCTTCACCCCGCGCGACTGCGCCGTGATGTAAGCCACCAGCGGCTCGATGTCGGACGGCTTGCCGGTGCTGCCGAACGGAGTGGCGCTCGCCTGCTCCGCCGTCAGGCCCTGCAGGGTCATGCGGCAGTGCATGAGACGCTGCTCCAGGTCCATCACCTTGCCGGTGTCCTTGAAGTAGCGCGGGAGCTCGGCGTAGGCGCCCTTGACCACGCCCGGTCCCTTGCCCAGGTCGCAGGCTTCCAGCGACACCTGCCTGGGTCCGGCCTTGGCCTTCCACAGTTCTTCGCCGCGCATTTCCCACAGCTCGGCGGGATTGCCGTCCGCCAGCAGTTCGCGGTATTTCGCGATCTCGTCGCCCTGGTCCTGCGCCAGCGCGAACGCGGTCGCCGCCAGTCCGGCCACGCCGGTCAACAACATGCTTGTGCGTCTCATGTTCTCTCCTTGAAGTGCGGCCGGGCGGTTCTGCGCCGCCCTGGCCTTCGCCTGCCGTGGCTTTCGCTTACGCGATCACCGTTTCGTCGGTGCGGCTGTCGCCGGTGTTATCGACCCAGTTGATGCTGACCTTGTCGCCCTGCTTGCCGCCCTTGAACTTGAACGACAAAAAGGGGTCCTTCGAGACCGACGTGCCCAGCAGGCAGTCGAGCACCACCTTGTCGTTGCACTTGGCGACCAGCTTCTGGATGAAGTGGGCCGGGATCACGTTGCCGGCGGCGTCCTTGCGCTGGCCGGTTTCCATGTCGTGGCGCATCAGGACTTTGACTTCGACGACGTCGCCGCTGGCGCTTGCGCGAATGCGCATCGGGTTACCCATGTTCGATTCCTTCGATGATTGGTTGACGGATGGATGGTGGCGCCGGCATCAGCCGCCGCAGCCGCCCAGCGTGACCTTGATTTCCTTGCTGGCAATGAACCACTTCCCGTTGGCCTTGACCAGGGCGTGCACGTTGGAGGTGCCGCCCATCTTGATGCGGGTGCTGATCGCCGCCTCGGTCCCGGCCGGCAGCGTGAACGCGGCCGACAGCGGGTTCGGGTTCTTCTCCACCAGGATCGCCATGTACTCGGTGCCCGGGAGGCTGCTGGTCACCTGCACCGGCACCACCGCGCCGTTCTCGGCGATGGCCGGGCCGTTGACGGCGACGTCGGCGCTGATCGCGGCGCCTTCCGCACCGATGGTCTTGAGCGCGTCGGCCAGGCTCTTGGCATCGAAGCCGCTGCTGTTCCAGTCCGCAGCCAGGGCTTCAGTGGGCTTGATGATCCCGGCGCTGATCGCCAGGCCCATCACTGTTGCAATGCGCAACAGTTCGCGTCGTTTTTGGTTCATCTGCTCTCCTCGTTGTAAAGCCGCTTGCGCGGCGCGCGACTGTCGTCGACCTTCCTGATTAATTGGCGCCGCCCAAAATCCAGGCCACCAGCTGCTGCACTTCCAGGTCCTTGAGCTGCGACTGCGGCGGCATCGGTACCTGGCCCCAGTTGCCGCTGCCGCCGGTGCGGATCTTGGCCGCCAGCGCGGCCGGCGCCTTGACGTCACCCTTGTAGCGTTCCGCCACCTGGGCAAAGCCGGGGCCGACCAGCTTGTTCTTCATGTCGTGGCAGGCCAGGCAGGCGTTCTGCTCGGCGATCGCCAGCGCCGGCGAGCGGGCCGGTGCGATCGCCGCGGCAGCCGCCGCCGCCGGCTTGCCAGTGGTGTCCACCCCGCGCACCGGGCCGAACGTGCGGTTCTGCTGCGCCAGGTTGCCGTGCGCATTGCGCGACACCTCCGGCAGGGTCGAATGCAGCTCGGTCGGCGCGCAGTTCTTCATGCAGGCCACGCTCTTCACGTCCGGCTTGCCCTTGACGTCCCACAGGCCGTGCGCGGTGGTCATGCCGTTCCGGTTGGGCATGCGCTTCTGCACCTCGGCGATGTTCTGGTCGGACAGCGTAAAGTCGTCCGGCACGATCTCGGCCATATTCAGGATGTAGGCTACCACCGCATACACCTCATCGGTCGACAGCGACTTTGGCGCGGTCCACGGCATCGCGCGGTGGATGTAGTCCCACAGCGTGGAGACGGTGGCCACCTTCATGATGGTGGTGCGCTGCGGCTGGCGGTTGGTCTTGAGCGCGGCCACGTGGCCGGTCTTGATGTCGTCCGCGGTGGTGCCGCCGATGATCGGGGTGAACACCTCGTTCGATTCGCCAAAGGTGCCGTGGCAGGAAGCGCAGCGCCCTTCCCACACCTGCATGCCCTTGGCCACCGTGCCCGATCCCTTGGGCAGGCCCTTGAAGTCGGGGCGCACGTCGATGTCCCAGGCCGCGACTTCCTTCGGCGTGGCCGGACGGCCGATGTGGGGGAACTGTTGTTGCGCCTGCGCGGCGCCGGCGGCCAGCAGCAGCGCCAGCAGCAGCTTAGTAGACCTGAACATTGGATACCTCCCCCGATGCGGCCACCTGCCACGACTGGATTGCGTTGTTGTGATAAATCGAGCGCGTACCGCGTACCGCGCGCAGCTCGTTGATCTTCGGCTGCACGTAGCCGGTCTCGTCCACCGCGCGCGATTGCAGCACGCACGGGCCGCCGTCCCACACCCAGTCGATGTTAAAGCGCGTCAGGCACTTGGGCAGCACCGGGCCTTCCAGGCGCGCGGTGCGCCAGGTGCGCCCGCCGTCGGCCGACACGTCCACACGCTTGACCCGCCCGCGCCCGGACCAGGCCAGGCCCGTGATGTTGTAGAAGCCCTGGCCGACCAGGGTCTGGCCGCCGGACGGCGTGGTAATCACCGATTTGCATTCCTGGATCGAGGTGTACTGGCGGTACGAACCGTCCGGCATCGCGTCGATGTAGTGCACCGCTTCGTCCTTGCTGGCCCAGGGCTGGTCGCCCACTTCGATGCGGCGCAGCCACTTGACCCACGAGACGCCCTGCACGCCCGGCACCACCAGCCGCAGCGGGTAGCCGTTCTCGGGGCGCAGCATTTCGCCGTTCATGCCCCACGCGACCAGCACGTCGTCCAGCGCGCGCGACATGTCGATCGTGCGCGTCATCGACGAGCCGTCCGCGCCTTCGGCCAGCACGAACTTGCCGTTCTTCTTGTCGTAGCCGCAGTCCTCCAGCAGCACCGACAGCGGCACCCCAGTGAACTCGCTGCAGCTGAGCATGCCGTGCGAGTACTGCACGGTCGGCACCGCCACGTTGCCCCACTCCATGGCCGTGTTGGCGCCGCACTCGATGAAGTGCATGCGCGAGACCGACGGCAGGCGCATCAGGTCGTCCATCGTGTACACCTTGGACTGCTTGACCAGGCCGTTGATCATCAGGCGGTGCTGGGACGGGTCGATGTCCTGCCAGCCCTGGTGGTGGCGCTCGAAGTGCAGGCCGCTCGGCGTGATGATGCCGAACAGGCCCTGCAGCGGGGTGAACGCGACCGACGCCTGCGACACCCGGGTCAGGCCGGGCGACTCGCGGCGCTGCAGGTTGCCTTCGTATTTGGACGGCACGCCGTACGGGTTGGCGGCAACCGGTTTGCCCAGCGAGGTCGAATGCGCCGGCAGGGTCAGGATGGCCGGGTCGCCCTCGCCCACCTGCGCCAGCGCCGGGGTGGCGGCAGCGGCGCCGACGGCGGCGCTGGCGGCCAGGAAGCTCTTGCGCAAAAAGCCGCGCCGTTCTTCGTTCAGTCCGTCCCGGGTGATGGCCTGGGCCAGCCCCGGGTCGACAAAGTGCTCGGGCGCGCGCAGCACGCGTCCTGTTTTGCTGCGGTCTGTCATCTCGTCTCCACCAAACTATCGTTATGTGCGCATATGCCTATATCAGCATATGTTTGTTGCAAAAAACTCTGGTACCACTTGTTACTGCAAACTTCAGCTTGTTACGCCGGGCACCTCGCGGCCGCTGCGCGCTGCCACGCGCCCGCAGACCGACTTGCACAGCTCGACGGTGCGCTGGTCCTCGATCCGGTAGTACACCTGGGCGCCATCCTTGCGGCGCGCCAGGATGCGCGCGCGGTACAGCATGTTCAGCTGGCGCGACACATTGGCCTGGGTTGACTGGACTTGCGCCACGATGTCGTTGACCGAACGCTCGCCCTGGCACACGGCGTACAGGATCTTCAGCCGTGTCGGCTGCGACAGCAGCGCAAAGTAATGCGAGACTTCCTCGAAAAGCTGTTCCAGCTCCTGGCTGCCGCTCGAATCCATGTTTGCTTGGGGGGACGATGAAAGCGCTGATGTTACAGGCAAAACAAAGGCCCCGGCAACGGCGGCGGCGCGGTCACGGCTTGAGGTACGCATATCCCTCCATCTGAAGGCGTGCCACCTCGGCCACCCCGGACGGCACGATGGTCGCTTCCGGGATCACCCGGCTTTTGTCGATGTGGCGCGCTTCCAGCGTGTTGTTGCAGACCCTGAACTCGACGCGGTTGCGCATGACCAGCTCCTGCACCGTGGCGTCGTAGGGATTGCCGTTGGCGTTGGTGGCGCCTTCGAGCAGGAAATCGATGCCGGCGCCGTTGGCCACCACCACGATCTTCACGCCCGGGCTGGCCTTGAGATGGTTGCGGATGTTGTTCAGCGCACCCGTCGCGAGCTTGGCGTCGGTGATGTGGTACACCACCTTCTCCTCGCGCGGCGCGGGCGCGGCGCCCATGGAAAGCGGCCGTGCCGCCGCGCCGAAGGTGACCCATGCCAGCAGGGCCAGAACCAGGATGCGCAGAATTTTCATCGTCCTCTCCTTCACGGCTGGCGCGGCGCCAGGCTTTCGCGCTCCATGCGCAAGTAAGTGTTGTAAGCGTTGATGCGGTTGGCCTGCTCGAACGCCGGGTAGTCGCGCAAGCGGCTCCAGTCCGTCGCCGCATAGGCTTCGTCGAACGAAGTCATGGCCGCCACGGCGTCACCCATCGACTGACGCAGAAAGCGCAGGTAGTCGCGCGTGAAGGCGATGTCGGTGGCGGGTGTGCGCGAGGCCGCGCCATGGCCGGGAACGGCGATCGCGGGATCGGTCGCGAGCATGGTGTCGAGCGCCGCAAGCCAGCGCGCGCTGTCGGCCGTGCCGACGAACGGGATGCGGCCGGTCACGAACAGGTCGCCGGCAAACAGCAGACGGTCCTCTTCGACGTACAGCATGATGTCCTCGGGCGAATGCGCGCCGCTGGAATCGATCACGCGGAAATGCAGCTTGCCCATCGCAAAGCGCTCCTCGCCACCGGGCGCCAGCGCCAGCCAGCGGTCGGCCGGCAACAGCCTGGTGTCGCGGTTGATCCAGGGGGCCAGGTCGGCGACGCGCTGCTCGAAGCGGCTGCGGGTGTCGTCCGATGCCAGGGAGGCCTTGCCATTGACGTGGGCCCACACCTGCGCGCCTTGCGCCTTGAGCGCCTGCAGGCCATAAAAGTGATCGGCGTGGTAGTGGCTGACGATGACGCGGCGGATCGGTTCGGAGGTGACCTTGCGGATCGCATCGACCATCGCCTGGCCCAGCACAGGGGTGGCGAGTGCGTCGAATACGACCACGCCGTCGCCGGTCACGATAAAGCCGGCGTTGGACATGAAACCTTTGTTGGCCTGGCTGGCCATGCCGGCCTCGCCCTGGAACATCCAGGCATGGGCCGAAATGCGCACCGGCGTGAGCACAATCGACTCCGCGGCTTGCGCCAACGGCAGGCCGCAAACAGCCAGCAACATGACCACCAACACCAGGCAACGGCGCACTTCGTCTCCTCATTCGTGCGATGCGTGCCGCACGATTTACTATATGACTATATGCGCATATTGCCGAGTTTTCATAATTTATGTCAAGAAATTTTTTGCACCTCAGAACTCCCCGCGCGCGCCGCGATCGAGCAGCTTGACCATGGTGCCGCGCATGCGCAGTGCCGAGGCGCGCAGCTCCGGCGGCATCTTGCGGCCCATGTGGATCAGCATGTCCAGGTTGAGCGTGTACAGCCACAGGCCATCGGCCTGCTCCACGAGCGTGACGCGGCACGGCAGGTAGGCTGCCATGGCCGGGCTGAAGTCCACCATCTGGCGCGCGGTCTCCGGGTTGCAGTAGGAATAGACCTTGAGGAAGCGCTGCGGCTTGCCGGTGCGCGCTTCCAGCTCGCGCGACAGCGGCAGCATGCCGACTTCCTTCACGTTGTCCTCGGCGGCCACGCTCGCCAGCGCCTCCTCGACCTCGGCGACGGAAACGCCGGGCGCGACCTTGCGCGACCAGGTGGTGGTGGTGGCGATGTCGCCGCCGGCCTCGATCCAGCGGTCCCACAAGCGGCCGGCCTCGTCGCCGGCGCCGTCCTCCAGCTGACTGGCGGTGCGCAGGGTGCCGCAGCCGGACAAGGCGAGGGCGAAGACAAGCATGGCGAGGGCAAATGAGGTACGCATGGGCTGCATTCTAGCAAGTGTTGCACCGTTGAAATCAACCCCAGTGCTTGCGGGCTGCGCCGCCCCCTTCTGTTCACCAAGCAACAATGCGTGAAACTTGAATGCGAATTGCGGGGTTAAACTCTGCTATTGCGAGCAATTGACGACATTCCACCGGGATACAATATGCGGCAAATCGCATTCAACCAGTTGAGTAACAGATGGCTCTCGTTCGATTGTTGACAGTTTTGCTTCTCTCGATGGCATCGTCGATGGCCAGTGCCGGCTGCTCGCGCCCGCTGGAGGTGCCGGTCGCGCCCATGGGATTCTCGGTGACCCTGGACGGCGACAAGGCGGGCGGCGCCTTCGTGGAGTTCATCGAGCAGGTGGCCACCAGCGCCGGCTGTCGGCTGCACATGCCCCAGGTCCCGCGCGCGCGCCTCGAATTCATGTTCGAACAGGGCGACGCGGACGTGATGCTCGCGTCCACGCATTCGGAAAAGCGCGATCAGTTCGGCGTTTTCATTCCGCTGGTACAAACCAGGTCGGTCATGGTGTCGCTCAAGGGGAGCACTCGCCCTGCCATCCGCTCCTTGGCCGAACTGCTGGCCACGCCGGGCCTGCGCGTGGCGGCGGTGCGCGGCTTCGACTACGGCCCGGCGTACAGGCAAGCGCTCGATCAGCTGAAGGACCAGCATCGGCTGCTCGTCGAAAAAGATCCGCTCGAGGTCGCGCGCCTGCTGAAAGCGAACATGGCCGACGTGACGATCATGCCCGCCAGCGCGCTGTACGGCGCCGCCGTCGTCGATCCGCGGGTGAGCGACATCGCGACCAACCTGCGGATCGAACCGCTCGATGAACTGCCGTGGACGTTCGGCGGACTGTACCTGTCCAAGCGCATCCCGGAGGCCGACCGCAAGATCCTTGAAAAAGCGATCCGCGCCGCCAACCGCAACCACGCGCTGCTCAACGCCTACCGCCGCTATTACCCGGCCGAACTGGTCAACGCGGGAACGCGCGCGCTGTAGGCAAAAAACACATATCGATAAACCTTTTTGGCCTGATGCGCGGCGCGTCTATCGATGCGCGTTTTGATTCGTTGGCCTGGCTGTTGGGCGTACCTAGAATGGCCCAGGTCACAACTGCCAACGAATCATCATGTCTGCCCTCCCCCAATCCGTCTTGCCGCACGCGCCGGTCGCGATCCGCCGCTTCGATGCGGCGCTCGGCGCCGAGGTGCTCGGTCTGGACCTGCACGCGCCGCTCCCCGACGAAGAATTCGCGCGCATCCACCGCGCCCACCTCGACCACCATGTGCTCGTGTTCCGCGACCAGCACATCACGCCGCAGCAGCAGATCGCCTTCAGCCGCCGCTTCGGCCCGCTGCAGATCCATGTGCTGCGCCAGTTCCAGCTGCCTGGCCACGAAGAGGTTCTGGTGGTCTCCAACATCAAGGAAAACGGCAAGCCGATCGGCCTTGGCGACGCCGGGCGCATGTGGCACTCCGACCTGTCGTACAAGGCGCTGCCAAGCCTGGGCTCGATGCTGCATGCGCAGGAGCTGCCGGCCACCGGCGGCGACACGCTGTTCGCCAACATGCACCTGGCCTGGGACGAGCTGCCCCAGACGCTGCGCCGGGCCGTCGAAGGGCGGCATGCGGAGCACAGCTACCTGGCCAACTACGCGCAGCTGCAGGAGCGCAGCCCCTGGCGCCCGGAGCTGACGCCCGGGCAGATCGCCGAGGTCAAGCCGGTGACGCACCCGATCGTGCGCACCCACCCCGAAAACGGCCGCAACGCGCTGTTCGTCAGCGAGCACTTCACCACCCGCATCCTGGGCATTCCGGAAGACGAGAGCCGCGACCTGCTGGACCAGCTGTTCGCCCATTCGGTGCGCCCCGAATTCATCTACCGCCACCGCTGGCAGCCGCATGACCTGCTGTTCTGGGACAACCGCTCAGTCATGCATCTGGCCACCGGCTGCCCCGACAACCAGCGCCGCAAGCTGTACCGCACCACCATCGAGGGCGATACCCCCTTTTACCTGATCACGAAAGCCTGAACATGACATCCCACTCTTCCTTCACACAACGGCTGCGCCGTGCGCTTGCGCCGGTCCTGCTCGCGGCGTCCCTGCTGCCAGCCGGCAGCGCTCACGCCGAGGGCAAGCTGCGCATCGCCGAGCAGTACGGCGTGGTGTACCTGCTGCTGAATGTGGCGCAGGACCAGCACCTGATCGAAAAGCAGGGCAAGGCGCGCGGCGTCGATATCCAGGTCGAGTGGACCAGGCTGTCCGGCGGCGCTAACGTGAACGACGCGCTGCTCTCGGGCGCCATCGACGTGGCCGGCGCCGGCGTGGCCCCGCTGCTCACGGTGTGGGACCGCACCCACGGCCGCCAGAACGTCAAGGGCGTGGCCTCGCTCGGCAGCTTCCCCTACCTCCTGGTCAGCAACAACCCAGCGGTGCGCACACTGGCCGATTTCACGGACAAGGATCGCATTGCCCTGCCGGCGGTGACGGTGTCGGTGCAGGCGCGCATCCTGCAACTGGCCGTGGCAAAGCAATGGGGCGACAAGGAATTCAACCGGCTCGACCGGCTGACCCAGGCGCTGCCGCACCCGGATGCCGCCGCCGCAGTCATCGCCGGCAAGACCGAGATCACGAGCCACTTCGCCTCGCCACCGTTCCAGGACCAGGAGCTGGCGCTGAACCGGAACGCGCACGTGGTGCTGAACTCGTACGACGTGCTGGGCGGCCCCAGCTCGGCCACGGTGTTGTACGCGACCGAGAAGTTCCGCGCCGAGAATCCCAGGACCTATGCAGCGTTCGTGGCGGCACTGGCCGAGGCGGCGGCGTTCACCCGCGCCAATCCCGAGGCCGCCGCCGATGCCTACCTGCGCATCAACAAGGGCGGCATCGATCGCGCGCTGCTGGTGAAGACCATCAAGGACCCGCAGGTCCATTTCACGGTGGTCCCGCAAAACACCTTCACGCTGGCGCAATTCCTGTACCGGATCGGCGCGATCAAGCACCAGCCGCGCAGCTGGCGCGACTACTTCTTCGACGATGCCGCCACCGCCAACGGCAGCTGAAAAGGATCGAAGCATCATGAACGTGCAAGCCCTGCAGGTCTCCCAACCGCTCCTGCGCGCACGCGGCCTGACGCTGCAATACAGCGCCGGCGGGCGCACCGTGCGCGCCACCCACCGCGTCAGCTTCGACGTGCACCGCGCCGACCGTTTCGTCCTGCTCGGGCCTTCCGGCTGCGGCAAGTCCACCCTGCTCAAGGCCGTGGGCGGCTTCGTGGCGCCGGCCGAAGGCAGCATCAGCCTGGATGGCAAGCCGGTGCTGGGGCCCGGCCCCGACCGCATCGCCGTGTTCCAGGAGTTCGACCAGCTGCCGCAATGGAAAACGGTGGCGCAGAACGTGATGTTCCCGCTGCTGGCCAGCGGCCGCGCGAGCCGCGTCGAGGCCAAGGCGGCCACCAGCTACTGGCTGCACAAGGTCGGGCTGGCGCATTGCGCCGACGCCTATCCGCACACGCTCTCGGGCGGCATGAAACAGCGCGTCGCGATCGCGCGGGCGCTGGCGATGCAGCCGGAAGTGCTGCTGATGGACGAACCGTTCGCCGCGCTCGACGCGCTCACGCGGCGCCGCATGCAGGAGCTTCTGACCGCGCTGTGGGACGAAGTGCGCTTCACCCTGCTGTTCGTCACCCACTCGATCGAAGAGGCGCTGGTGGTGGGCAACCGGGTGCTGCTGCTGTCGCCGCACCCGGGCCAGGTGCGCGCCGAGGTCAACAGCCACCAGTACGACCTGGACAGTGCCGGCGCCGAGTTCCAGGCAGCCGTGCGGCGCGTGCATGGCCTGCTGTTCGGGGTGCAGGAAGCACAGGCCGCCGCACATGATGCGGCGATCGGGGGCGTACGATGAACGCACCGTTGTCCCCGCCGATCCGGCCCGAATACGAGCGCGTGCCGGAAGCCGCGCCACCGCACGCCACACCCGCATCCCCGTTGCTGCGCGCGGCCCATGTCGCGGCAGCGCGCCGGCTGCTGATCCTGGCGGCGCTGGCCGCGCTGTGGGAAGCCGCCGCGCGCTGGCAGGGCAATGAGCTGATGCTGCCGGGCTTCTTCGCCACGGCAAAAGCGCTTGCGTCGGGCATCATTTCCGGCGAGCTCGCCGGCAACCTGGCCGCCTCGCTCGGCGTGCTGCTGCAAGGCTACCTGATCGGCGCCGCCTGCGCGCTGGCGTTGAGCGCACTGGCGGCCACTACCCGGCTGGGCCAGGAGCTGCTCGGCACCTTGAACGCGATGTTCAGCCCCCTGCCCGCCATCGCACTGCTCCCGCTTGCGCTGCTGTGGTTCGGGCTGGGCAAGGGCAGCCTGCTGTTCGTGCTGGTCCATTCCGTGCTGTGGCCGCTGGCCTTGAATACCTACGCCGGCTTTCGGGCGGTGCCTGAGACGCTGCGCATGGCCGGACGCCAGTATGGCCTGCGCGGCTTGGCGCTGGTGTGGCAGGTGCTGGTGCCGGCCGCGCTGCCATCGATCCTGGCCGGCCTGAAGATCGGCTGGGCGTTCGCGTGGCGCACGCTCATCGCCGCCGAGCTTGTCTTCGGCAGCACTTCGGGCGAACGCGGGCTGGGCTGGTACATCTTTCAGAACCGCAACGAGCTCTACACCGACAAGGTGTTTGCCGGGCTGGCGGTGGTCGTCATCGTCGGCCTGGTGGTTGAAAACCTCGTGTTCGGCACCATTGAAAGACTGACGGTGCGGCGCTGGGGCATGCAGCGGTAAGGGGACGAGATGGGTTCGCAGTTGCAGGATTTTCGCGTGCTGGTCGCGCCGGGACTGGGTGGCAGCGGCGCCGGCCACTGGCAGACGCGCTGGCAAACATTGCATCCGTGGTTCGAGCGGATCGGGCAACGGGACTGGGACTGCCCGGACCTGCTTGCCTGGTCGGCGCAGGTGGGCGATGCCTTGCGGCGCTCGGCGCGGCCAGCTATCGTCGTTGCCCACAGTTTCGGCTGCCTTGCCACCGTACACCGCATTGCGGCCGGCGTCCCCCAGCTGGCGGGCGCGCTGCTGGTCGCGCCGGCGGATCCTGCCAAGTTCGGCGTTCAGCACGAGCTCGCGGTTGGCCCGCTGCCGGTACCCTCGGTCGTGGTGGGCAGCGAGAACGACCCGTGGCTGTCGGCCGGCGGCGCGCGCGACTGGTCCGCCCGATGGGGAAGCGAATTCGTCAACGCCGGCGCCCTTGGCCACATCAATGCCGAATCCAGGCTGGGCGACTGGCCGTTCGGGCTGGCCCTGCTCGAGATGCTCGCGGCGCGTGCCGCGCTCGAGCGCTAGGGAACCACTGAATTCATCGCCCGCAGCCAGCCGAAGCTGAGGCAATCCTGCGCACTGGGCCGGCGCGCGTCGGCCTGAATGCCCAGCAGCGGGCTGGCCGAACGTTCCGTATCGAAAGCCATACCGAATGTCAAGGCCGTCCTTGGCGTCCGCGCATCGGTCGCACTGACTCACCGCAAAAGGACAAGCGAGCTGGACTTCGATCAAGCGTTCGGAATATGCACGGCGCATGATCGACCCGACCACGGCGCCGCCGATGGCGACGGAAGCAGTTTTCATCCATCAGGAGAAAAACATGCAACGCGTTCAAGACAAGCTCGAACCGGCCGCCAGCGCAACCTGGCCGCTGTTTCGCCTGCCCGTGCTGCTTGTCGCGCTGGCCGCTGCCGGCGCGGCGGTTGCGCAACAGGCGCAGCCCTACGGCACCGCCGAGAGCAAAACCCACCCCACCCATACGACCTACCGCGTGATCAACCTGTATCCCGCCGTCACGCTTGCCTCGAACCCGGAAATCAATGTCAAGGGGCAGGTGTCGTTCTCGATCGGGACCGGTGGCGGCCACAGCACCACCTACGTCTTTGACACCAGAAACGTGGTGAATATCGGCAACCTGGGCGGCGACGAGGTCGTGGCGGTCGACCTGAACGACGTCGGGCAGGTGGTCGGCCGCGCCACCACCGCATCGGGCGTCCAGCACGGCTTCGTCTGGATTGGAAGCGCCGGCATCTTCGACCTCAGTACGATTGCCGGCGTCGGCAGCTCGATGGCGACTGCGATCAACAACCACGGCGTCATCACCGGCTCGTACCGCTACGGTGGCGACCGCGCATTCCGCTGGAGCCCGCCAACTGGCCTGGAAGACCTGGGCACGCTCGCTGTGGGGGGCTATTCCTTCGGCACAGCGCTCAACGACGCGGACGAAATCGCCGGCGGGGCGTCGACCGCGGATAACCGCCTGCATGCGTTCGTCTGGACGCGCAGCGCCGGGATGGAGGACATCGACACGCTGAACAGCGTCGGTTCGTTGCCCGTGGCCGTCGGCGCCAAGGGCGAGGTGGCCGGCAATCGATTTGCTTTCCCCTCCGACTTCAGTGAACGCGCCTTCCTGTGGACGCGGGCCACCGGCATGGTGGATATCGGGTCGGCTGGTGGCAGCCCGATCGTGCTTGCAATGACGCCCGGCCTGCACATGGCGGGCCTCATCAATTTCGTCGATCGTCCCCAGCAGGCGATGTCATGGACGCCCGCCACCGGCACGCGCAATCTCGGCACGCTGGGGGGCCTGGGGTCGGTAGCCAGGGGCGTCAACGACAGGGACCAGATCGTCGGCTTCGCCCAGAACAAGGCCGGCAATCCGCGCGCATTCATCTGGACCGCGCAGCGCGGGATGCGGGACCTGAACAAATACCTGCGCCATGCGCCGCACGGACTGGTGCTGGACGATGCGTTCGCGATCAATGACAGCGGAGCGATCGTGGCGAGCTCGAACGCCGGGCTGGTGCTGCTGCAACCGGAGCAGAAGTGCGGGTGCGGGCATGCGCTTGGCCCGGTCGTGGCGCCGCCCGTGGTCAAGACCGGCATGCCGCTGCAGGCCTCGGTGGCCTTCACGGACGAGGACCGCGTCGGCACGCGCAGCGTCACCTGGTCCTGGGGCGACGGCAGCGCCGCGCAGGCGGGGCAGGTGCGCGAGAGCGACAGCGCCGGCAGTGCCGCCGCCAGCCACCGCTTCGCCGCGCCGGGCATCTACACCGTCACGGCCACGGTGGTTGACCGCACCGGCCGCAGCACCGCGGTCAGCCACGACGTTGTGGTCACCGCGCCGTCGGGCGGTACGGTGGCCGGCGCCGGGACGCTGATGTCGCCGGCGGGTGCGTTCGCGCAAGCGCCACGGTATGCCGGTAAAGCGAGCTTCCGCCTGATCGCCCCGACCGACACGACCGCGAAGGCAGAGCGCGTCCCGGCCATGCTGCAGTTCGACCTGCCGGGCCTGGACTTCCGCAGCCAGGACTTGCGGCTGCTGGGCCGCCAGGGTACGCAGCAGGTATTCGAAGGCAGCGGTACGGCCGGGGGAGCGGGCGGCTACAAGTTCAGGCTATCCACGTCGGCGGCCGTGCCCGGGGGCGAACAGGGCAGCTTCATCCTGAAGATCTGGCATACCGATCCAACGAGCCGAAAGGACGTGGTCGATTACGACAATGCGCATGGGGCATCCGGCACTGCGGCGGGCCGTGTAACGAACGGCAGCATCGTTCTGGAATAGCGCGGCTATAGGTTCAAGTGATGCGCCATTGTGTCAGCCCTGCTCGTCGTCCTGATGCGAGCCAAGCTGGCACATGGCGCATCCCGGCGACCCGTAGCTTCGGAACTTGAGCAGCGTCGTCGCGTCCGGCGCCGACTCGTGCGTTGCGCTGCCTTTACTCAGTGCCGCGAGCCAGGCCGTCGAAACGAGATTAATTCAGCGGTTCCCTAGCGATCGCGTCCGTTGCCGTCCACGATCGCCTTCAGGCCCGTGCCGCTTAGCCTTTCGCCAGCTTCACCTGGCTCACGTCCGCGGTCAGGTAGCCCACCGCCGCGCCGAACTTGTCCTTGTAGTTCGCGCGCACCAGCGGATCGAGCGTTGCCTTGACGCCGCTGTGGGCCGAGCCCCAGTCACCGGGGTGCTGGAAATTGCTCATGATGTAGGTCCAGCCGTTCAGCTCATCGACCGCATGCAGGCCGGTCGATTCGCCGCCGGCCGGCACGGACATCAAGCGGCTCAGCACCTTGGTATCCACGTTGTAGGCCCACAGGAAGCTGGTCACGTGCTGGCTGCTGTCCTCGCCGATGAACAGGGTGCGCATCTTTTCCGAGAACTTCAGGTTGTCCGGCTGCGCGATGCGCTCCGGGTTGGCGGTATTGCCCAGCGCGTCCGCTGCGGCCAGGTCCTCGCCGACGAGGAGCGCCTTGGTATCGGCCGGCATCCACTCGCTGTTGATGGCGTTGCCGTTCGTATCCTTCTGCCCGCCCTTCAGGCTCAGCGCCATCACCGCGCCTGCGTCCAGCATCTTCGGGATCGAAATGCCGTTGCCCGGCACATTGAGCGCGTGGCCGGCGACCATCGAGGTCACGCAGTTCTGCAGCGCCGAGTAAGCCACCTTGTCCTTGATGTTGACCGTGGTGCCTTCCATCTTGGTGAAGCCCATCGACGCGCCAACGAAAGCGGCGTAGCGGTGCGTCTCGAGGAAGGCGGCGGCCTTCTCCATGCCGGCGTTGATCTTGACCCACTCGACCTTGCCGTTGACGACGATCTTCTTGTACGCCGGGTCCTGCGGGTCGGCCGTCTTCACCGTCATGATGTCGGTCGGCTTGAGCGAGCTGGCCAGGGCGCGGATCTCGTCGCTGGTGGCCGAGCCGAGCTTGATCCAGGTGAGCGGGGCCGGGGCCGCCGCCGGGTCGAGCGAAAAGCCGGCGCCGACCTTGGCCACGTACAGCGTGCCCGAGGACAGGTCCTTCTCGCGGTCCGCCACGAACACGAAGTAGCCGCTATTGGTGGCGTCGTCGCCCATGAAGACGGTGCGGTTGTCCGGCATCACCTGCACCAGCTCGTGCGAGATGCGGCCAAGGCAGTAGTGCTTCTTGATGGTGCCGGTGCCGTCCGGGTTGACCGTCACTTCCGGCAGGTGGCCGTAGTTGTAGGCCTTGGCCGCGGTCTCGCTGCCGTACAGGTTCTTGGAAAATGCCTTGAACTGGGCGTCGGTGTCGGCAGTGAAGGCGTTCGGCTCGTATTCCTCGCTCGACAGGTGCGTGCCCCAGGGCGACAGGCTGGCGCCGCAGGTGATCCACAGGCCGTTGACGCCCGAGGTGTCCACGTTGTAGTACTTCACCAAGGTGAGCTTGCCGGTGGTGCGGTCCTGGTCCAGCGTCAGCACCGCGATCGGCGACGGCAGGCGGCCGTACATGCCGGTCACGCCGTCCTGCGCCCAGGTGGTGTACTCGAACTGCACCACCGCGAACACGGTGTTGCCCTTCACGCCGGTCACGGTGGCGTTGGGCACGGAGAGCAGCGAGGTGCCGTCCGGCGAATCGGAGAAGAACTGGCGCTCCTTGCCGGCCACGGTGGTGTCCATGATTGGCTTGTTGTTGATGTCGTAATAGCCGCCGGCCAGGATCTTGCCGCCCTTGCCGTCCGGTACCATGTCGCCGGTGATGAAGAAGGGCTGGTAGGACAGCTTGAAGTCGATCTTGCTGCTGTCGCTGAAGCTGACCGTCATGGTCGAGGCGACGTTGGTGGTGGCCATGGCCGCCGCGTTGGCAAGCGTGGGCGCCGGGGTGGCGCTGAAGGTCACGCTGGCCAGGTTGACGGGCGCGGGCGGCGTGGGTTCGGCAACGGGGCCATTGTCGCTGCCGCAGCCGGCGAGCAGCGCGCCGGCGCCAAACGAGGTCAACGGCAGCATGGGAGCTGCCCCGAACAGGCGCATAATGCGGCGGCGGGACAGGTCGTGGTCTTGGGTCATTCTATGGCTCCTTGGTCGTAGAGACGGTGGCGGCGGGCTGCCGCGGATGGCCAAGAATGTAGCGAACGGCTGTGTCAGTTTGATGACAATCCTGCAAGGCGCCGCATCAGATCGAAAAATTTGGGCGTCGCCTGTCGATTTCATGCTCCCCCGTTCGACAAGGTATTTTCACCCCTGAAAAGGAATCACCATGAACAAGCAGATTTTCGTGAACCTGCCGGTCAAGGACCTGGAGAAGTCGAAAGCCTTCTTCTCCGCGCTGGGCTATACGTTCAACCCGCAGTTCACCAATGAGCATGGCGCAGCCATGGTGATTTCAGAGAACAGCATTCTCGCGATGCTGCTGACCGAGGACTTCTTCAGGACACTGACCAGGAAGGCCATCATCAACGCGCACGAGGAAACCGAAGCGCTGCTCTGCCTGAGCTGCGAGAGCCAGCAGGAAGTCGACGACCTGGTGGCCAAGGCCATCGCCGCCGGCGGCAAGGCGCCGCACCCGCCCGAGGACTATGGCTTCATGTACAGCTACGGGTTCGAGGATCTCGACGGCCACAACTGGGGGCTGGTGTACATGAAAGAGAGCCCGGCCTGACGCTACCCGGTTAGGGTGGGCAGGTTTCCTGCCCTCGCGTTCAAAACCGGTGGCGCCGTCGCGTCCGGTTCAAATGGATGAGCAAGAGAAAATACCGCGCATTCGCGCGGCATTCCCATCGGTCGCCGGCACGCACTTTACCCTTCCTGCTGGCGTAAGCGGCGCCCTGGCGCGCCGCGCAGATGCCGGCGAGGCGCACACAATGTTCCGCGACCTGCTGCTCCTGCACGTTCGTCACGCCCAGCAAGAGTCCCCTGTCGCGCCGGCCCGGCTGCGCGTGCCACCACGACAGGGCTGCGGGCGACATGCCGACTTCACGTGCCTTTGCAACCGCGGCCACATCGTCGACGCCATCGGCAAGCGGCACCAACACCGCCAGCCCCGCTTCGACAGCGGGTACCGACAGCTCGCGCAAGCACTGCATCAGCAGCCGCCGGCGCTCGGCATACAAGCGCTTCATGCGGCGCAGATGGCGCAAGTAGTGGCCATCGCGCATGAACTCGGCGACGGCAAGTTGTACCGTCGGCGTGGGTGCGGCTGAGTACACGGTCACCACCTGGGTCACCGCGTCCACGAGCGCGGGCGGGACCATCAGAAAACCAACGCGCAAACCTGGATTGATCGTCTTGCTGAAGGTGCCGATGTGGACCACCCGCCCCTCACGGTCCAGTGAGGCCAGCGCGGGCGTGGCGCGGCCTTGCAGTTGCAGTTCCCCCAGGTAGTCGTCTTCGATCACCCACGCGCCCGACGCCGCGGCCCACTCCAGCAACGCGTGGCGCCGCCGCAGCGACAGCGTCATGCCCAGCGGTGCTTGCTGGCCGGGGGTAACGATCGCCAGCGACGCCTGCGGCGCCGCCGCCATGCCCGCTGCCACATCCAGCCCCTCCGCGTCGACGGGGACCGGCACCGGTGTCACGCCGGACATGCGGAGAATTTCGCGGCTCACCGAGAAGCCCGGCTCTTCCATCCATGCGCTCTTGCCCTCCATCCCAAGTGCGCGCAGGACGGCCGCAAGCGCGCCACCGAACCCATTGCAGATAAAGATCTGGGATGGCGCGCACACGATGCCGCGGGCAATGCTGAGATACGCGGCAATTTCCGAGCGCAGTTCGATCTCACCGCTGGGGTCGGGGTATCCCACTGGCGCGGCGGCCGCCGCACGCGCGGCCCGGCCCATGATGCGCGACCAGGTCTTGAAAGGGAATGCGTCATGCGACGGTACACCGATCTGGAAAATGCCGGGCCGCCCCGGCCGCGCCGGCGCAGGCGTCGCGCGCGCCAGGGTCAGGCCACTCGCCGCCGGGCGCGCATCCTCGGCGACCCGGGTGCCTGCCGCGCCGGCAGTCACGATCAGCTGCTGGTCGCGCAGGTTTTCATAGGCCATCCGGACCGTGCCGCGCGCAACTCCCAGCTGGGCCGCCAGGTCGTGCCACGAGGGCAGCCGGGCGCCCGGACCGAGCTGTCCTTCGCGGATAGCGCGCCCGACCGCCGCGCTGATCTGATCGGCGAGCGATTCCCGCGCGCCGCGATCGATATCGACAGAAAAGCCTGCAATACCGAATACGTCTTTTGTTTTTTCAGGCCGCTTCATGGGTGAATGGTACACAACTCTGCACCATTCTTGCGTCTTTTTATTGGTTCATGCGCTCAGTACCATTGGCTTGTCCCAACCCATAAGGCAAGTCATGCGTAGCCAACCATACAGCAAGCCGCTTGCGGCAATCCTCTTGTTTTTCGCCTCCCACGCGCTCGTTTCGGCGCAAGAAATGAAGCCTGCCCAAAACGCCGCCGACACCGCCGGAGACGGCAACAGCCGTGCGGCAAGTGCAGGCCGCAACCTGATCGGACAGCCGGGCCCCACGGCGGCGATGACCACGATCGACGGGGCGCACATCGATCTCGCATCGTTCTATGGAAAGAAGCCGGTCTACCTCAAGTTCTGGGCAACGTGGTGCGTTCCCTGCCGCGAGCAGATGCCCGGCTTCGAGCGGATCTACGAGAAGTACGGCGACCGCATCGCCATTATTGCGGTGAATACGGGCTTCAGCGAGACCGAAGCCGACGTACGCGCCTATCGCGCAAAGCACGGCCTGCGCATGCCGATCGTGATCGATGACGGCAGCCTGGGCCGCAAGCTCAATCTTCGGGTGACTCCGCAGCACGTCCTGATCGGAGCCGATGGCCGCATCGAGTACGTGGGACACGCCGCCGACCGACAGCTGGACGCCGCGCTGCAGAAGCTGATGTCGGAGAAGCCTGGCCGAACCAACACTGCTTTCGCGCTGCCCGCGAGCGAGCCGGCGGCGCTGAAGGTAGGCGACCAGGTGAACGGCATCACGCTCGGAACGACGGATGGCAGATCAGTGTCGCTCACGCCCGGCAAAGCGCACGCGCTGGTGTTCTTCTCGCCCTGGTGCGAAACCTATCTGGCAGGCAGCCGCCCTGCTGTCGCACGGGCCTGCCGCCGGGTACGCATCGAGTCTGAACGGCTCGCGAGGCAGCCGAATGTCGAATGGTTCGCCATTTCGGCCCCGCTCTGGACGAGCAACAAGGAACTGGCCGAATACGGGAAAGCCAACAAGACCACGATTCCTCTGGTGCTCGACCGAAGCGGTGACATTTTCGGCGCTTTCGGCATCCGGCAATTTCCGTCCGTGGTGCTGATTGATGCGCATAACCGCGTAGCGCAAGTGCTCGGGCCAAATGACACCGGCCTGGGGCAGGCGGTCCAGCAACTGAAGCAGCGTTGATCCAGGAGAGACCTCATGTACGCACATTTTTCCGCGTTATGGCGCGCCCTGCGCGCGATAGCAAGCGCCGCGGCCGTGTTTTTGGCGTTGTTGCTCGCTACGGGTCTCGGCGGCCATGCGCGTGCCGACGAGGCATTCCTTGAGCCGGATGCGGCGTTCAAATTCAGCGCGCGCATGGCCGACGCGAGCACCGCCGCAGTGACGTTCGACATTGCGGACGGCTATTACATGTACCGCGAAAGGTTCCGGTTTTCCGCCAAAGGGGCCGCGCTCGGCGAGCCCGCATTCCCGCGCGGCGCCATCAAGTTTGACCACACCTTTAACAAGGACGTGGAAACCTACCGCAAGCAGGTCACCATCATGATCCCGGTGCGGGCAAGCGGGCCGTTCGGCCTCACCGTCAGCTCGCAAGGCTGCTCCGACGCGGGCTTGTGCTACCTGCCGCAGCAGGCGACGGCAACGCTGCGCGGCAGCGGTGCCACAAACGCGGCCCCGGCCACGACCGGCAGCGTCGAGCAAGCGCTCAAGGGCGGACGACTTCTTGTCATCGTGCCTCTTTTCATTGCGCTCGGGCTAGGGTTGGCATTCACCCCTTGCGTGCTCCCGATGGTGCCGATCCTCTCATCGATTATCGTTGGCGACGCCAGGCAAGCCAGCCGTGAGCGCGGGCTGATGCTCTCCGCCACCTACGCGCTTGGCATGGCGATGGTGTACACGGCCATGGGTGTGGCGGCCGGCCTGGCCGGCGAAGGCCTGGCGGGCCTGCTGCAGAATCAGTGGGTGCTGGGCGCTTTCGGGCTCGTGATGGCGAGCCTGGCCCTCTCTATGTTCGGGCTATATGAATTGCAGGTGCCGGCGGCGCTTCAGGCAAGGCTGGCCAGCGCGGCCAACCGGCAGACGTCCGGCACATTGGCCGGGGTATTCACGATGGGCGCGCTGTCCGCGTTGATCGTCGGGCCATGCGTCGCCGCCCCACTGGCTGGCGCCCTCGTGTACATCAGCAAGACCCACGATGTCGTGGTGGGCGGCGCCGCCCTGTTCTCGCTGGCCATGGGGATGAGCGTGCCGCTGCTGCTCGTTGGCGCTTCGGCGGGTACACTGCTGCCGCGCGCCGGCAAATGGATGGAAGAGGTGAAGCGGTTCTTCGGTGTCGTTCTCCTGGCAACGGCGTGGTGGCTGGTCAGTCCAATCCTCCCCGTTCGGGCACAGATGCTGGGCTGGGCCACCCTCGCCTTCGGCTACGCGGCCTACCTGCTCTCGACCCGCCGCAGTTTGCCTGCGTGGAGCGCGGCACTTGTGCTTGCGACGGCTGGCGGCTTGCAGGTATTCGGGGTGGTGACCGGTGCATCCGATCCGGTATCGCCGCTGGCTTCGGCGCGCGCCAACGACAGCGCGCTACGGTTCACGCGTATCAAAACTGCGGCCGAACTTGACGCAGCCCTGGCAAGCAGCCATGGCAAGCCGGTCCTGCTGGACTTTTACGCCGACTGGTGCGTTGCATGCAAAGAGATGGAACGAAGCACCTTCGCCAACAAACAAGTGGCAGAGAAGCTGGGTGGCGGGGTCCTGCTGCAGGCGGACGTGACGGGCAGCGATGCAGACGACCGCGCATTGCTCAAACGCTTCGGCCTGTTCGGGCCACCGGGGATCATCGTGTTCGACGCGGCCGGCCAGGAAATGGTCGAGAAACGCGTCATTGGCTTTCAGGATGCCCCCACCTTCCTGCGCACGCTCGACAGCGTCATGCCATCGCACGAACCCAAGGTCGTTGCAATCGGCGACAGCGCGACTACCCAACGCAGCGCGCTGCAGTGACGACATCAAGGAGAAGAACAATTGAAAACACCGGACATCGCCCGCTTACTGGTGCTCGCTGCGCTATGGGGCGCCTCTTACCTCTTCATGCGCGTTGGCGCAGGTGAATTTGGCGCCGTCACCATGGCCGGCGCCCGGGCCGCCGGCGCGGCAATCCTGCTGCTTCCCTTGCTGGCTGCGCGGCGAGACGGGAGCGTTCGCGCCATGGCAGGTCACTGGAGGCCGATCGTGATCGTGGGCCTGACCAATTCGGCGCTGCCATTTGTCTTGTTCTCGTTCGCGGCGCTGAGCATCAACGCGAGCCTGTCGGCGATCTTCAACGCGGCCACGCCCTTGTACGCAGCCGTCATCGGATTGCTGTGGCTGGGCCAGCCCATTGGCAAGGAACGGGCACTTGGCCTGGCGCTTGGCTTTGCGGGCGTCACGTGGCTGGTGTGGGATAACGCCGGCTTCAAGACTGGCCCAGGCAGCGTTGCGACCGGATGGGCCGTCGTCGCGTGCGTGGCAGCCACGCTCCTGTATGCATTCGCGGCGCACTACAGCAAGCAGCGCGTGGCGGATGTGCCGCCACTCGCCGTTGCCACCGGCAGCCAACTGGTCGCCGCGTTGGTGCTTGCCATACCGGCCCTGCTGCTGCGCCCTGCAGTAGCGCCTTCGCCGCATGCGTGGGCCGCCTTGGCAGCATTGACCGTGGGCTGCACGGCGTTCGCCTACGTCCTGTTTTTCCGGCTGATTGCCAACGTCGGCGCCTCGCGCACCATGGCCGTGCCATTCCTTGTCCCTGCGTTTGGTGTGTTGTGGCCGGTGCTGTTTCTCGGCGAAGGCGTGAGTTGGCGGTTGGCGGCGGGCAGCTGTTTGATCGTCCTGGGGACGGCATTGACGACAGGTGTCCTTGGTAGTGCCAGGGATTCACAACATCGCGCGGCGCCGCAGCGGCCCGGGCCGGTAGCAGAGCGGTGAACCCGCGGACAGGATCAGGCCGCGGGCTGCACCCCGAAACCGATCGCCATGCGGTTCCAGCTGTTAATCGCGATCACAGCCAGGGTCAGGTCGACCATTTCCTTGTCGCTGAACTGCCCTTTGAGCGCGCCATATTCGCGCTCCAGCTCGGGCTGTTGGGACAGCCGGGTCAGCGCCTCGGCCCAGGCCAGTGCGGCGCGTTCGCGCGCCGTGAAGAACGGCGTCTCGCGCCAGACTGCGACCGCATACAAGCGCCGCTCGCTCTCCCCGGCCTTGCGCGCGTCGGCGGCGTGCATGTCCACGCAGTAGCCGCAGCCGTTGATCTGCGATGCGCGCAGCTTGACCAGCTCGAGCAGACTGGCTTCCAGGCCGCTCTCGCGCACGGTGTTCTCCACGGCGAGCAGGGCTTTGTAGGCGGACGGCGAGGCTTTGGAAAAATCGAGACGTTGCATGATGTACTCCTTAATCGATGAGTTGGGTGGGCTTACAGTGCTTAGTCGACATGGCCGTGGGTTCTGTGACAGGATTGTCCCGATCTATTTTTTTCCCCGGACCTGTCACACCCGCAGCGTTTTATCCGTCTAGAGGAACATGGATACCGCAACCGACACCTTTCACCGCCTGCGCCCGCGCCTGTTCGGGATCGCCTACCGCATGCTCGGCCTGCGCGCCGACGCCGAGGACATCGTCCAGGAAGCATGGCTGCGCTGGCACATGCGCGGATCGGTAGAAGCGCACACCCCGGAAGCCTGGCTGGTCACGGTGGTAACGCGGCTGTCGATCGACCGCCTGCGCGGCATGATGGGCGAACGCGAGCGTTATGTAGGGCCCTGGCTGCCCGAGCCGCTGCTCGACGCGCAGGCCGGTTCGCCGGCCGAGGCGCTGGAACTGGCGAGCGACATCTCGACCGCCTTCCTGCTCATGCTCGAGCGCCTCGGCCCGGAAGAGCGCGCGGTGTTCCTGCTGCATCAGGTTTTCGATGTGGACTACCCCGAGGTGGCGGCGATGGTCGGCAAGACCGAGGCAGCGTGCCGCAAGATCGTGCAGCGTGCGCGCGAGCGGGTGCGCGCGGAGCGGCCACGCTTTACGGTCCAGCGCGAAGCGCACCTGGCACTGCTGGGACGATTCATCGAGGCGGCGCGCTCGTACGATCCGCAGCAGGTAATGGCGTTGCTCACGGACGATGCCACCTACACCGGGGACGGCGGCGGCAAAGCCAGAACCACGGTACGCATCGTGGCGGGCGCCGGGCGCGTGGCACGCCTGGTGGCCGGCATCGAGCGCAAGTGGACCGATCGGGGCCGTCACGAAATCATCATGGTCAACGGCGAACCCGGGCTGCTGACCTGGCGCGACGGTATGCCGGATTCCGTCACTTCGTTCGACCTGCGCGATGGGCGCATCGCGGCGATTTATGTCGTGCGCAATCCAGACAAGCTGGGAGTCCTGAATGCCAAGATCAGCGCCAGGGCGATCTCAAAATAATCGTGCAGAGATTGCCCCGTTCGAAGCCAGGATCTTTCGCCGCGAGAAAATCGTCATTGAAGGTGCCGAACGTACTCGCTGGCCGGTGCTTCAGCCCTTCATAAAAAGTGTCGATCACTTCGTTGGCGAAATTGTGGCTGCGAGGACAGGCGGCAGTGACCGCCGCCCGCTCCTCTTCCGTAAAATCCTCGTAACCGCGTCCCGCCATGTCCATTCCCGCCCCCGCCTGCACCAGGCGGATTTCGGGGTGCATGTGTTCAGGAATGCCGGGCGTCGTATGAAGGGCAATCGCCAGCCATACCTTCTCCACATCGCTTTCCGCGATCCCACGCCCGCGCAGGAATTCACGCGCCGCATTCGCCCCGTCCACCTCGAAGCGAAGCTGGCTCTCGTGGTAATGCGGCGTGATGCCGATATCGTGGAACATGGCAGCGGCGTACAGCAGCTCAGGGTCGAACTTGAGCCCCATGCGCTGCCCGGTCATGGCGGCCCAATAAAAGACGCGCCGTGAATGCTGGAAGAGCATGTCGCTTTCCGTGTCGCGAACGAGCTGGGTGATGTCGCGGGCGATGGCACTGTCCGGTATTTTCACACCAAAAATGTCAGGATTGCTCATCGCATCAAGCCGGCTCAAGTGCCCTGGCCACCGCTGCCGGAACCGCCCGGAAGCTGATCGCCATCCGGTTGTACGCGTTCATCAGGCCGATTGCAATCGTGAGATCAGCTAACTGTTGTGGGCTGAACACGGCGGCGACGGCCTGATAGTCTGCGTCCGGAATGCCCGTCTCGGCGACCAGCGTCACCGTCTCTGCCCAGGCAAGTGCCGCGCGTTCGGTTGCGTCAAACAAGGTCCCGCCCTCGCGCCATGCCGGGACGAGGATCAGCTTTTCGAGTGACACGCCTTCCTTGAGCAGATCACGCGAATGCATGTCGATGCAGTAGGCGCAGCCATTTATCTGCGAAACGCGGAGATAGACGAGGTCGATCAGCACCTTCGGCAGTCCACACTGCAAGATATGGCCATACACTCCGCCCAATGCCTTCATGCCGGCCGGTGTGGCCGCGTTGTAATCCATACGCTGCGTCATTTGATATCTCCAGTCGATGAGCGGCGTTCGCTGCAGGACGATCGTGCCGGCTCAGGTTTTGATTCACGCGGCTCATGCCGCAGACGAAAGCTTGCGCCTCCGGGTGGCCAAAGAACAGTGCCAAGATTTGCGTGTTTCGTTGTACCATGGACGATGACCACGCTTTCCATCGGGCTCGATCGCTCCAAGAAGACACCACTGGCGACACAGATCTACGCGGGCATACGCGATGCCATTCAGTCGGGAAAGTTGTCGGCCAATGCAAAGCTGCCTTCCTGGCGCGACCTGGCCGCGCAACTGGGCGTCTCGCGTGGTACGGTGCGCATTGCGTACGAACGTCTTATCGACGAGCAACTTGCCGTAGGCCTGGGCGCAGCGGGAACGCGCGTCACCGAGCGCCCGCCACAGTCCTGTACGTCGGGATGGACGCAGCGGCCATCGACGATGCTCGATCTCTTCCACGACTTCGGTACCCGGCCGCTGTCGTTCCAGATGGGCGTGCCGGCCCAGGATGAATTCCCGTACAAATTGTGGTCGCGCATCCTTACACGCGAGGCGCGCCGCACCGCAGTGGCGCCGGTCGGCTACCCTGATCCGCGTGGCGAGCCGGCGTTGCGACGCGAAATCGCAGCCTATCTGGCCATCGCCCGCGGCATTCGATGCAGCCCGTCGCAGGTGCTGATCACAGCCGGCTTCTCGGGAGCGCTCGGGCTGGCGATCCGCGGCCTCGGACTGGAAGGCAACAAGGCCTGGGTCGAGGATCCCGGTTTCCCGCTGACGCGCACCGCGCTCAAACTGGCAGGCATGACGACAAGCGCGGTCCCGGTGGACGATCAAGGACTGGATGTCGAAGCCGGCATCGCGATCGCGGCCGATGCGGCGCTGGCCGTCGTCACCCCGGGCCAGCAGGCGCCGCTTGGCGTAACGATGTCACTGCCCCGTCGGCTGGAATTGATTGAATGGGCGCATCGCAACGACAGTTGGATTCTCGAAGACGATTATTTGAGTGAGTTGCAGTTGGAAGGACGGGCCGCCCCGGCCCTCGCGTCGCTTGACGGCGGGCGGGTGCTTCACTGTGGCACCTTCAGCAAGACCATCAGCCCGACCTTGCGCTTGGGCTTCCTGGTTGTCCCGCCAGAACTGGTGGCCGGGTTCGGCGACCTCGCGGCCTGCCTGGCACCGGCGCCGGCCGCGACCACCCAGTGCGCCGTGGCGAGTTTCCTGCACGATGGGCATTACCTTCGCCATTTGCGCCGCATGAAGCGGCTGTATGCCGGGCGGCGGCAAGCGCTGGTGCGCTGTTTGCACGAAGTGGCCGCGGATGTACTCGATGTGCAGGCGACGGCCGGCATGGCGGTCCTGACACGGCTGCGCACGCCCGTGTCGGACGTGGACCTTGCGCTGCGCGCGCTGTCGTTCGGGCTCGCGCCGGCGCCGCTGTCTCCTTGGTATGCGCACGCCCCGCAACCAAGCGGTTTACTGCTGGGCGTGACCAATGTGGACGAACGCCGGCTGGTTGCGGACTGCAGGCGATTGGCGGAACTGGCGAGACAGGGCTGACGGGAATGCCTGGCTGTCAGTTTTTTCGCTAATCCTGGAGTTCAAGGGCGCACGCGCGCTTACCAGTTGAAATCGTCCGGGATTTTGAACTCGGCGTAGGGATCGTCGGCATCGACCTCGGGGCTGGTTTTGTTAGTGCGCACCACACTTTCGGGAGCGCGTTCGGCGATCTTGTCGGCGATCGCGCGCGGCACCAGTTCGAAAGTGTCGCCAAGTGCGACGATAGCCAGGCGACCGGCAACCAGATGGTCACGTATCTTCTCGGAAACGTGAATGCGCTCGATCCGGGTGCCAATGGCAAAGTTGTAGGCGAGCTCACCGCCGCCCTTGCCCTGCCGGTTCTGCTGGACCATTTGGGCAATCTGGGCGGCCACCGCCTTTTCGGCAGCCGCAGCGTCGCGCTGGGCGTTCAACTCGCGTGCCCGCTCGGCCTGTTTGCGCCGTAGTTCGAGCGCGGCCTCTCGCACTGGGTCAACAGTCTGCACGCCGGTGCGGCGCTCCAGCTTCTGCTGTTTACTCTTTTCGTGGTTGGCCACCTTGACCTTCTGCTTATTGACCAAGCCGGCCTTCAAGAGTTGTTCTTGCAGGGAAACCATATTCTGCTCCGAGGGAAATGAGGGGGCCGCTGTGGCATTGCCAAGGCGGCGGAAACCTGGGCAGCATAGCAAAGATATTTGTCCCGGAAAACATCGCGGGGGGTTAGCGCAACTGGCGCGCGTGCCGTTCGGGGACGCTGCGCAACAACTCAGCTCGATTGAACGTCGTCCCGTCCGCACCATGCCAGGGTCGCGACCACCAGCGTCTCAACGCCAGTCTCTAGTGTCGGATGAATTGCCGGCGCGAAATAGGGGCTGTGGTTGCTTGGAATCTTGCTGACTTCACCGGCGGCCTTGGCCTTGGCGTAGACCTCGCGTTCGACGCCGCCGACGAACCAGAACACCGAAGGAACATGCCATTCCTGTCCGAACGACCCGAAATCCTCACTTGCCGAGGTAGGCCCGGTCACCCGCACCCGGTCTGGCCCGAAATAGGCCCGGAACGCATCGCCGATACGGGTGCTCGACGCGGCATCGTTGGAACCCATCGGATAGCTGTCGAGAGTGGTGATCTCGGGCGGTTTGGGCGCGCCAGACGCGGCAGCCTCGGCATTGACGATGCGTTTGATCGCATCAAGCACACGCTTGCGTACATTCTCATCGTAGGTTCGTACGTTCAGCTTGATGATGGCTTCGTCCGGAATCACATTTTCCTTTGTTCCCGCCAACAACGCACCGACTGTTACGACCGCCGCTTCGTTTGGCGAGATTTCACGTGAGACGATCGTTTGCAGACGCATCACGGTTGCCGCAGCCATCACCACGGGATCAATGCTCGACTGCGGCATGGAACCATGGGCGCCACGCCCGAACAAGCGGATCTGCAGACTGTCGGCGGCCGACGTGATGGTGCCGGTCCGGCCACCAATATCACCTGCGGCGCCGACCATGACGTGCTGGCCAAGCACGACATCGGGTTTTGGAAACCGGGAAAACAAGCCATCGTCGATCATGGACCGCGCGCCTTCCGCTGTTTCCTCGCCCGGCTGGAACACCGCCATCAATGTGCCGCTCCAGGCGTCGCGCGCTTGTGCCAGGACGGCTGTTGCGCCCGCCAGCCAGGCCACATGCATATCGTGCCCGCATGCGTGCATGACGGGGACCGTCACGCCGGCACGGTCTGTGGCGCTGACGGTGCTCGCGTAGGGCAAGCCTGTCATTTCCTTGATCGGAAGCGCATCCATGTCGGCGCGCAACATCACGGTGGGGCCGGGACCGTTACGCAGCAGACCGACCACGCCTGTCTTTCCAACGCCGGTCGTCACGTCGAATCCCGCTGACCGCAGCCGTTCCGCCGCCAACCCGGCCGTGCGCTCTTCCTGCATTGACAACTCGGGATGGGCGTGGACATCGGTGTACAGCGCCTCGAGCGAAGGGAGCATGCCCTTGAGACTGGAAAGGACGCGGTCAATGGTCTGGCTGGATTGGATGTTCATCACACCTCCCCCGTTGCGGCTATGCGATCCAGTATAGCGGCTGGCGCTGGAATGCCAAATTACCGCAGCTTGCCCGGCCAGGGCCGTGCTAGCGCCCTCGCCCTTTCCGCGAAGCGGCCGACGGCAATTGCCAGTTGCGCTGGAGGGCAAGGACGCGGATCGCAAAACACAGACTCGCTGCAACGACGGCGACGGGGGCGCTCGGCAAGGACAGCAAGTGCCCTGCCACCACGACCAAAGCGCCGGCCAGGGCCGCCAACGCGTAGATCTCCGCACGCAGCACTGCGGGCACTTCGGTCAACAAGACATCGCGCACGATACCGCCGCCGATGCCCGTGACCATGCCCAAGACGGCAGCCATCAGGGGATTGAGATTGAACGCCAGTGCTTTTTGCGTACCGGCGACCGCGAACAGCGCCAGTCCCGCCGCATCGAACACAAGGACGGAACCATGCACGCGTTCGATTGCGCGGTGTGCAAAAAAGGTCAACACGCCCGCGCACAGCGCGACAACCAGGTAGCGCCAGTCGCTGATGGCCGCCGGCGGCGTGGCGCCGATGAGCACGTCGCGCGCGATGCCGCCGGAATTGGCCGCCGCAAAAGACAGGACCAGAATACCGAAGAAATCCAGCCTGCGCTTGACTCCCGCCAGCGCTCCGCTCAGCGCGAACACGAAGGTGCCCGCAAGGTCGAGCACGAGCAGCAGCGTCTTTAACATTTCACCGCTTGGAATGGTCATCGATGGCAGGCGCCGATCCAACGCCAAACACGGCAAGGATGGCCGCGACCCGGCGGGTCTGGAACCCGACCGACAGGGGACATGAGCAGAGGTGCAGCGTTCGTTCCATGATAACGAGAAGTTGAATCGTCTCTTCGCCAGCCATTGTAAGCCCAACCGCCCTTCGCGCGGGGCACGACCGGCCGGTGCCGTCCGATGTCAACGGTGGGTGTCAGGTCGCCCCATTTTCCGTGAGGTCGCGAACCCAAAACGATAACGGGCCCCAAAGGGGCCCGTATAGGAGAATCTGGAGGCGAGGACGGGAATCGAACCCGTCTAGACGGCTTTGCAGGCCGCTGCATAACCTCTTTGCTACCTCGCCAGACTTGATCGTAAGTCCTGCTGACAGGCCCGGCTATGGGCTATATCAACAAAAAGGGAAGCCGGGGCTTCCCTTGGGATCCTGGAGCGGGAAAACGGTCTCGAACCGTCGACCTCAACCTTGGCAAGGTTGCGCTCTACCAACTGAGCTATTCCCGCATTGGTGCAACAAGTTACTGCTACTGCGACCGAGGGTTTGGAGCGGGAAAACGGTCTCGAACCGTCGACCTCAACCTTGGCAAGGTTGCGCTCTACCAACTGAGCTATTCCCGCATCTCGGAGCAGCGATTATCTCAGAAAATCCAACCTTCTGCGACAACCGTTTCAAACGAACTGCACTGCAAGTTTGTTGGAGCGGGAGAACGGTCTCGAACCGTCGACCTCAACCTTGGCAAGGTTGCGCTCTACCAACTGAGCTACTCCCGCTTCGTCTTTCTTGCTGTGCTGCTTCGTTCGCAACAGGCAGGCATTATAGAGGTTCTATCCTGTGTGTCAAGGATGCCTCGAAACAAATCTCAAACGGCGCCCGATTTCTCTTTCATCAGCGGCCACGCGCGGCGCAGATAGTAGAACATCGACCACACCGTCAGCACGCCCGCAATCCACAGCAGCACGTCGCCCCACAGCCTGGTATCGACGAAGCCGAGCACCTCGCCATGGAACAGCAGCATCGGGATCGCGACCATCTGCGCGGCGGTCTTGATCTTGCCCAGCGAGCTGACCGCGACCGATTTGCGCGCGCCGATTTCGGCCATCCACTCGCGCAGCGCCGAGATGGTGATCTCGCGGCCGATGATGATGAAGGCCAGCACCGCGTTGACGCGATCGAGCTGCACCAGCACCAGCAAGGCGCCGGCCACCATCAGCTTGTCCGCCACCGGATCGAGGAAGGCGCCGAAGGCCGAGGTCTCGTTCCAGCGCCGCGCCAGGAAGCCGTCGAACCAGTCGGTGATGGCGGCCACGATGAAGACCAGGGTGGCCGCCAGGTCGCGGTCCGCTTGCGGCAGCCAGCTCGCCGGCAGGTAGTACACCCCGACCACGAGCGGAATGAGTGCAACGCGTAACCAGGTCAGGAGGATCGGGATGTTGAAAGGCATAGGGGCGCGGCAGGGTTATCTGTATGTTCGATGCGGCGATAGTCTACCTTGCTATTGCCATTTAAACCAGTTGGGTTCGCGCTGGATGCGCTGTCATCCCGGCGCAGGCCGCGATCCATAGACCGTGTGCGAAGAGACACGGTGTGCCGGTGCCGCACAATCGGCATGGGTCCGGCTTGCGCCGGGACGACGGCCTGCGCGGGAAGACCAGGGACGCGAGCCTGGTCAGTGCAGCTGGCGGTAGATTTCTTCGGCCAGCGTGCTGCTGATGCCTTCCACCGACATCAGGTCCTCGATGCTGGCGTCGATCACGCCACGCAGGCCGCCAAAGCGCGCCAGCAGCTTCTGGCGGCGTTTGGCGCCGATGCCTTCGATCTCCTCCAAGCGCGACGCCTGGCGCGCCTTGGCGCGCTTGGCGCGCATGCCGGTGATGGCGAAGCGGTGCGCTTCGTCGCGGATCAGCGCCACCAGCATCAGCGCCGCCGATTCCTTGCCCAGTTCCTGCGGAGCGCGGCCGTCGGCGAAGATCAGCGTCTCCAGGCCCACGCGCCGGCCCTCGCCCTTGGCCACGCCCACGATCAGGCCGATGTCCAGCCCCAGCTCTTCGAATACCTGGCGCGCCATCTCGACCTGGCCCTTGCCGCCGTCCACGAGCACCACGTCCGGCATCACGCCCTCGCCCGCCGCCACCTTTTCATAGCGACGCGTGAGCACCTGGCGCATCGCCGCGAAGTCGTCGCCCGGCGTGATGCCGTTGATGTTGAAGCGCCGGTATTCGCCGTTCTGCATCTGGTGATGATGGAACACCACGCACGATGCCTGCGTCGCTTCACCCGCGGTGTGACTGATGTCGAAGCATTCAATGCGGATGCTGTCGAGATCCTCCATGTCGAGCCCCAGCACCTCGGCCAGCGCGCGCGTGCGCGCCTGCTGCGAGCCTTGCTCGGACAAGAGCCGCGCCAGCGCGATCTCGGCGCCCTTCTGCGCCAGTTCCAGCCACTGGCGGCGCTGCCCCTGCGGCTGGAAGATCAGGTTGATGCGGTGGCCGCATTGCTCGGTCAGCGCCATCATCAGCTCGGGCTGGTCGAACTCGATATTCAGGATCAGCGTGTTGGGGATGAACTTGTCGGCATAGTGCTGCGCCATGAAGGCGGCCAGCACCTCGACCTCGATCGGCACCTCGCCCAGCGCCTCGCCCACTTGGGTCGGGAAGTAGGCGCGGTCGCCCAGGTGTCGGCCGCCGCGTACCATCGCCAGGTTCACGCAGGCGCGTCCGCCCTGCACCACCACCGCGATCACGTCCACGTCGGCGTCGCCGGTGGTCTCCATCGCCTGCTGGTGCAGCACGCGCGAGAGCGACTGGATCTGGTTGCGCACCGATGCCGCCTGCTCGAACTTCAGTTCAGCGGCGTAGCCGTGCATCTTCTTTTCCAGGTCTTCCAGCACCTCGGACTGGCGCCCGCGCAGGAACTTGGCGGCGTTGTCCACGTCGATCTTGTATTCGTCTGAGGTGATGGCGCCCACGCAGGGTGCGCTGCAACGCCCGATCTGGTGCAGCAGGCAGGGGCGCGTGCGGTTCGAGTAAACGCTGTCCTCGCAGGTGCGGATCATGAAGACCTTCTGCAGGATCTGCATCGACTCCTTCACTGCCCACGCGCTCGGGAACGGGCCGAAGTACTGGTTTTTCTTGTCCAGTGCGCCGCGGTAGTAGGCCATGCGCGGCACGTCGCCGCCCGTGATCTTCAGGTAGGGGTAGGACTTGTCGTCCCTGAACAGGATGTTGTAGCGGGGCTTTAACGTCTTGATCAGGTTGTTTTCCAGGATCAGCGCTTCGGCCTCGCTGTTGGTCACCGTGGTCTCGAGCCGCGCGATCTTCTCGACCATCATCGCAATGCGCGGGCTGGACAGGTTCTTCTGGAAGTAGCTCGAGACGCGCTTTTTCAGGTTGCGCGCCTTGCCGACGTACAGGACCGCGTCGTTGGCGTCGAAATAGCGGTACACGCCCGGCAGGTCGGGCAGTTTGGCGACCGTGGCCAGTACCTGGGCACGCGCGTCGGGTTGCGCGTCTGGGCTTTCCAATACGTCGTTCATCTTGCTTTGATTGCTGGGGGCTTGCACCTGCCGGTTGGACGCGTGGGCTCGAGAGTCCACCCTACGATTTTACGGCTGTTCTCAAGCCGGTTGAACGCGTGGGCAGAAATCTGCCCACCCTACGGTTCTTGGGTGACGATCACGAAGGCGACACCATAGTCGGCTTCGTCGCTGATCGAGACCTGGGCCGTCAATCGGTTCTGGCGCATGAATTCTTCGAGCGCGCCGCTGCAGACGATGACCGGCTTGCCGCTCGGTGCGTTGAGCATCTGCGCACTGCGCCAGGTCATGGGCATGCGCATGCCAAGGCCGATCGCCTTGGAGAACGCTTCCTTGGCCGAGAAGCGCGTGGCCAGAAAGCGCAGGCCGCGCGTTTCGTTCTTGGCGCGGCGCGCATGGTACTTCACCAGCTCGTCCGGGCCCAGGATCTTTTCGGCGAAGCGCTCGCCGCTGCGGGCAAGCGCCGCCTGCACGCGCGAGATCTGGACGATGTCGGTGCCAATCCCGTAGATCATCGCTTTAGTCCAGCGACACGCCCAGGCGCGCGTCCACCATGATGGCCTTCATTTCGCGCACCGCATGTTCCCAGCCGGTGAACAGCGCCTGCGCGACGATTGCGTGGCCGATGTTCAGCTCGTGGATTTCCTGGATCGCGGCGATCGGCTGCACGTTGGTGTAGTGCAGGCCGTGGCCCGCATTCACGCGCAGGCCGCGCTTGACGCCCGCCTGCACGCCCAGACGGATGCGCTCCAGTTCCGTGGCGACCGCGTCGCCTTCGGCGTCGGCGTAGCGGCCGGTGTGCAGCTCGATCACCGGTGCGCCCACCGCGGCCGCCGCCTCGATCTGCCGGTCGTCGGCGTCGATGAAGAGCGAAACGCGAATGCCCTCGCCCGCCAGCTGCCTGACCGCGGCCTCGACCTGTTTGTAGTAGCGCAGCACATCCAGCCCGCCTTCGGTGGTCACTTCCTCGCGCCGTTCCGGCACCAGGCACACGTCGGCCGGCTTGACGCGGCAGGCAAAGTCGATCATCTCGGGCGTGACCGCCGCTTCCAGGTTCATGCGCGTGGTGAGCTCCGGGCGGATCGCGAGCACGTCGGCATCCTTGATGTGGCGCCGGTCTTCGCGCAGGTGCAGCGTGATCAGGTCGGCGCCGGCCTGCTCGGCCAGGAGGGCCGCGCGCAGCGGGTCGGGATAGACGGTGCCGCGCGCGTTGCGCACGGTGGCAATGTGGTCGATGTTCACGCCCAGGTCGATGACGGAACCGGCAGGGTGCAGGAAGCTCATGGTGGTTTTCTTATAGCTGCATTAGGTCAATCAATATCTGGCGCGTATTCAGCGGCGCGCCGCCCAGGTGATACGCCAGCAAAAAGCGCATCAGTTGTTTGCTCTGCGCCTGCGTGGCCGGGTCCGCGTAGTCGTCGCTTTCCATGTCGCGCAGGGTCTTGCCGGAAACCACCGGCCAGCTGTCGCCAGGGGTCGCTTCGCGCGCGCCCTTTTCCGGGTCCACCACATATTCTGCACCTGGGTCGACCAGCGTGCGCGTGGTGGTGGAGCGCGACAGGTCCGCGGCCACGCCCGTTTCCTTAAGTAAGGCCCGTTCGAACTTTCGCAAGACGATTTGCGCCGGCTCGCCGTGCGCCAGCTCGTTCAGCGTCGCCACGTAATGATCGAACAAGGCCGGATGCGGGTCGTCGCGTGCGAGCAGCTTGACCAGCAGTTCGTTCAGGTAAAAGCCGCACAGCAACGCGGTCTTTTCCAGCGGCAGCATGCCGCCGACCCATTCGGCGTCGATCAGCGTGCGCAGTTCGGACTTGCCGCTCCACGAGCTCGACAGGGGCTGGAAGGTCTGCAGCACGCCGCGCAGCCGCGACATGGGCCGCTTGGCGCCCTTGGCCACCACCGCGATGCGGCCGTGGTCACGGGTGAACAGGTCGATGATGAGGCTGGTTTCCTTGTACGGATAACTGTGCAGTACGAAGGACGGCTGGCCGGCCACGCGGTTGTCGCGCGCGGGCGCACGGCTGCGCTTTTTCGCCGGCGCTGGCGTTGCGGCAGGCTCGGTGGGGTGAAGGTCGGCGTCGAGGATGGACATGCGCGTGGGTCGGCCCCCTGCGCTTACTCGTAGCCGTAGGCGCGCAGGCCCGCTTCGTTGTCGGCCCAGCCGGATTTGACCTTGACCCAGATTTCCAGGTACACCGGTCCGCCGAACAGTTTTTCCATATCCAGCCGCGAGGCCGTCGAGATTTCCTTCAGGCGCGCGCCCTTGGCGCCGATGATCATCGCCTTGTGGCTGTCGCGCTCGACCAGGATGGCGGCGAAGATGCGCCGCAGGTTGCCTTCCTGCTCGAATTTTTCGATCAGCACCGTGCTGGTGTAGGGCAGCTCGTCGCCGCACAGGCGAAACACCTTCTCGCGCACGATCTCGGCGGCGAGGAACTTCTCGCTGCGGTCGGTGATGTCGTCCGGGCCAAAGATCGGCTCGTTACGCGGCAGCCAGGTGCGAATTTCCTTCTCCAGCGCATCGACCTGGAACCGCAACTTGGCCGACACCGGGACCACGGCGGCAAAGTGGTGCAGCGCCGCGATCTTTTGCGTGAACGGCATCAACTGGGCCTTGTCCTTCATGCGGTCGGCCTTGTTGATGACCAGCACCACCGGCACGTTCTTGGGCAGCAGGTCGATCACCTGCTGGTCGGCGGCGCCAAAGGTGCCGGCTTCGACCAGGAACAGCACCACGTCGGCCGCGGTCAGCGTGTTCGACACGGTCTTGTTGAGCGTCTTGTTCAGCGCATTGGCGTGGCGCGTCTGAAAGCCCGGCGTATCGACGTAGATGTACTGCGCGTCGTCCGTCGTCTGGATGCCGGTGATGCGGTGGCGCGTGGTCTGCGCCTTGCGCGAGGTGATCGACACCTTGGCGCCGATCAGCACGTTCATCAGCGTCGACTTGCCGACGTTGGGACGGCCGACGATCGCGATGTAACCGCAACGAAAATCCGAATGGGTGCTGCCGTCGTTCATGCTGACTTGCTTCCTGCTTGTTTTTGCGCCTTGGCGTCGCCGGACGCGGGCTTGGTGTCGGTGGCCGGCCTGGCGCCAGTATTCTCGGTGTCGCCGCCCTGCGGCGTGGGCGCGCTGGCAGGCTCGGCGACGGGCGGCGCATCGGGCTGGATGGTCGCAATACCCGCCAGTTTAAGCTGTGCCGCGCGCGGGCGCGATTTGCGGGTGGCGGACGGCGTCTTCACCAGCGCCTGTTCGGCCGCCTCCAGCGCCAGCCGGGCCGCGGCCTGCTCGCCGGCGCGGCGGCTGCCGCCACGGCCGAACACCTGGATGCCAAGCTTGGGCACCAGGCACTCGATCTCGAATTCCTGGCTGTGCGCGGCGCCGTGGGTGGCCACCACGTTGTAGGTCGGCAGCGAAATCTTCTTGCTCTGCAAAAACTCCTGCAGCAGGGTCTTGGCGTCCTTGCCCAGCGTGCGCGGATCGACCGTTTCCAGGATCGGGATGTAGAAGGCGCGTATCACATCGCGCGCGGCGTTGAAGCCCGCGTCGAGGAAGATCGCGCCCAGCAGCGCTTCCAGGGTGTCTGCCAGGATCGACGGGCGGCGGAATCCGCCCGACTTGAGCTCGCCCTCGCCCAGACGCAGAAACTGCGACAGTTCGAGCTTTTGCGCGATCTCGTACAGCGACTGTTGCTTGACCAGGTTGGCGCGCAGGCGCGACAGGTCGCCTTCGTCCAGGGTGTTGAAGCGTTCGTACAGCACCGAGGCGACCACGCAGTTCAGGATCGAGTCGCCAAGGAATTCCAGCCGTTCGTTATGCAAACTGCTGTGGCTACGGTGCGTCAGGGCTTGCTGTAACAGGCCAGCATCCTGGAACGTGTAGCCTAGGCGTGTTTGCAATAACTGAAGATTCATCGTTGGTTTACTTCCTTGCCGCGCCCACGATCAGTTGGCACTGGCGGCGGCCTGGGCGGCCACGACGCCGCTCTTGTCGGTGGTGCCGGCATAGTTGATGACCAGGCTCACGTTGCCCGCCAGCGGCACCCGCTTTTCGTAGGCGAAGCTGATTTCCGGCTCGCCGCCGTCCTTGGTGATCACCAGGTCATGGCCGCTGATGGCGCTGACGTTGTTGATCTCCGCATTCTTGTCGAAGGTGCGCTGCATCTCGGCCACGCTGCCGCCGGTGGCCTTGGCCTTGACGATCGCGTCCTGGATGGTGCGGTATTCCATGTAGGTTGGCACAAGCTTCAGGGCGAACACGGCGGCCACGCCCAGCACCGCGAGCAAGAAAATCAGGCCCGACAGAGAAACCCCGCGTTCCGCGTTGATGAAATACTGCTTATGTCCTTGCATGTGCCCTTCCCCCGTCGACTTAGTGGATACCGCCGATGCGCTTCGGATTGCTGAAGTTCATCCAGATCGCGATCGCTTTGCCGACGATGTTCTGGTCAGGCACGAAGCCCCAGTAACGGCTGTCGGCAGAGTTGTCCCGGTTATCCCCCATCATAAAATAATTGCCCTCCGGTACGATACAGGTAAATTTGTCGTACGAATAGTCGCAATTTTCACGATGCGGGAAATTGTCCACCGAGCCAAGGTCGAGGGTACGCCGTCCTTCCATGGTCAGGATACGGTGTTGCGCGCCCGGCAACATTTCCATGTATTGCTTGTGGTACACCGGACGCTCGTCGTCGAGGTAATCGTCCATCGGGCGGTAGTCCACCGGCTTGCCGTTGACCGTCAGGCGCTTGTTTTCGTAGGTGATTTTATCACCCGGAACGCCGATCACGCGCTTGATGTAGTCCTGGCTCGGATCCTTCGGGTACTTGAACACCATCACGTCGCCGCGCTGCGGGTTGCCCACTTGGATGATCTTCTTGTTGATGATCGGCAGGCGGATACCGTAGGCGTACTTGTTCACCAGGATCAGGTCGCCCACCAGCAGGGTCGGCACCATCGACGACGACGGGATCTTGAACGGCTCCCACAGGAACGAGCGCAGCACGAACACCAGCGCGATCACCGGGAAGAAGCTGCCCGAGTACTCGATCCAGGTGGGCTGGCGCAGCAGGGCGGCCTCGATCGCGGCGCGGTTGCCGTTGTCGAGCTTGATGCCGTCGGCGGTCGCCTTGGCGTTGCGGGCGTCATAGGCCGCCAGTGCGGCGTTGGCGGCGGCGCGGCGCTTCCTGGCCAGGTAGAACACGTCCAGGCACCAGATCACGCCGGTGACCACCATTGCGACGAACAGGATCAGGGCAAAGTTCCCAAGGATGGGTTGCAGGTTCATTTTTCTTCCACTTGGAGGATGGCCAGGAAGGCTTCTTGCGGGATCTCCACCGAGCCCACTTGCTTCATGCGCTTCTTACCGGCTTTCTGTTTCTCGAGCAGTTTCTTCTTACGGGTGATGTCGCCGCCGTAGCACTTGGCCAGCACGTTCTTGCGCATCGCCTTGACGTTCTCGCGCGAGATGATGGTCGCGCCGATCGCGGCCTGGATGGCCACGTCGAACATCTGGCGCGGGATCAGCTCGCGCATCTTGGCCGCCACCTGGCGCCCGCGGAATGCGGCGTTGGCGCGGTGCACGATGATCGCCAGCGCGTCCACCTTGTCGCCGTTGATCAGCATGTCGACCTTGACCACGTCGGCGGCACGGTATTCCTTGAACTCGTAGTCCATCGAGGCGTAGCCGCGCGAGGTGGACTTCAGCCGGTCGAAGAAGTCGAGCACGATCTCGGCCATCGGGATTTCGTAGCGCAGCTTGACCTGGCGGCCGTGGTAGCTCATGTCCATCTGCACGCCGCGCTTGGAGTTACACAGCGTCATGACCGAACCGACATATTCCTGCGGCATGTACAGGTTCACGTTCACGATCGGCTCGCGCACTTCGGCGATTTTCGACGGTTCCGGCATCTTGGACGGGTTGTCCACCTTGATCTCGGTACCGTCACGCATTTGCACCTCGTACACCACGGTCGGGGCCGTGGTGATCAGGTCCATGTCGAATTCGCGCTCCAGGCGTTCCTGCACGATTTCCATGTGGAGCAAGCCCAGGAAGCCGCAGCGGAAGCCGAAGCCGAGCGCCTGCGACACTTCCGGCTCGTACATCAGCGCCGCGTCGTTGAGCTTGAGCTTTTCGAGCGAGTCGCGCAGCGCGTCGTACTGGTTGGCCTCGACCGGGAACAGGCCGGCGAACACCTGCGGCTGCACTTCCTTGAAGCCTGGCAGCGGGGCGGCAGCCGGCTTTTGCGCCAGCGTAATGGTGTCGCCCACGCGCGCGGCGTGCAGCTCCTTGATGCCGGCGATGACGAAGCCCACCTGCCCCGCCGACAGCTCGGGCAACTGCACCGAGCGCGGGCTGAACACGCCGACCTGCTCGACCAGTTGCTGGGAGCCGGTCGACATCAACAGGATCTTGTCCTTCGGCCGCAGGGTGCCGTTGACCACGCGCACCAGCATGACGACGCCGACATAGCTGTCGTACCACGAGTCGATGATCAGCGCCTGCAGCGGGTCGGCCGCGTTGCCCTTGGGCGGCGGCACCTTGGCGATCAGCGCTTCGAGCACGTCCTCCACGCCCAGGCCGGTCTTGGCCGAGCACACGGTGGCGTCGGAGGCGTCGATGCCGATCACGTCCTCGATTTCCTTCTTGGCGTTGTCGGGGTCGGCGTGCGGCAGGTCGATCTTGTTCAGGACCGGGATCACTTCCACGCCCAGGTCCAGCGCCGTGTAGCAGTTGGCCACGGTCTGCGCTTCCACGCCCTGGCTCGCGTCCACCACCAGCAGCGCGCCTTCGCACGCCGACAGCGAGCGCGACACTTCGTAGCTGAAGTCCACGTGGCCCGGGGTGTCGATCAGGTTCAGGTTGTAGGTCTGGCCATCGCGCGCCTTGTACTGCAGCGCGGCGGTCTGGGCCTTGATGGTGATGCCGCGCTCGCGCTCCAGGTCCATCGAGTCGAGCACCTGCTCGTCCATTTCACGGTCCGACAGGCCGCCGCAGATCTGGATGATGCGGTCGGCCAGCGTCGATTTACCGTGATCGATGTGGGCGATGATGGAAAAGTTACGTATGTTGTTCATTAACTAACTCAAAACCAATTGGGGGCGGCATTCCTGGCCGCGCATTGTTGCCCGCAATACGAAAAAAGCGCTCCGTTGAGGGATTGGCAATCCCCTGGCGAGCGCCTTATCAAACGCGGGAAGCTGATGTGCTGTGGTCAGAAGCTTTTCCGGACCAGACATTTTACCGGATTTCAGGGCAGAAAGCCGGGTTTCCCGGTGCCCCAGGCTGGGAAAATGGCTGTTTTTAGGGGAAATTCAAGCGTGGACGGTACTATGCTCGCTCCGTTCCGCCGTCGTCCCGACGAAAGTCGGGACCCATGCTGAGCCTGAGCGCAGTCGGCTGCGATTCTATCGATAACGCTAAAACGTCGTCCCCGCGGAGGCGGGGACCCAAGCTGACTTCGGTTCGCCCGGGGCTTGAAAGAGGGCCGGGCTGAGGACGCTCAGCATGGGTCCCGGCTTTCGCCGGGACGACGTGGTACTGGTTGCTGCAGGGTGTGCGACCGGGCAGGCGGTCTATGGGTCCCCGCCTTTGCGGGACGCCGTCGCAAGGTCGCGGGTGTGTTCAGGCGGAGCTGGCTGCTTTCGCGACGACGCGGTCGGGTACTGCTGTCTTTGCGGTCGGGCTGTCGGTCTACGGGTCCCCGCCTTTGCGGGGACGACGTGCCAGGGTCGCGGATGGGCTCAGGCGGCGCTGGACGCTTGCGCGCGCTCCAGGTAGGCCCGCACCGCCGCCTCGTCGAGGAAGTAGTGGCACAGCTCCGGCTCGTCCAGGCGCCCGTACAGCACCGGCACCAGCTCGTCGAAGCGCGCCACCAGCGCCGGGTCGGCGTCCACGTCCACCACCTCCACGGCGAACGGCTGGCCCGGCGGGGCCAGCCGCTGCAGGGCCGCCAGCATGTCCTCGCACAGGTGGCACCAGCTGCGCGAGTAAAGCGTGAAGCGGGCCGTCATTGGCGCGACTTGATGACCAGGTACTGGGTCACGTCTTCGCGCCGCACCAGCACTGCCACCGCCTTCTTCGGGTCGAGCTTGGCCACGATGCCGTTGAACTGGCTCGCGCTCTTGATCTCGACATTGTCCAGCTGCAGGATCACGTCGCCCGGCAGGATGCCCGCCGTTGCCGCCCTGCCCTCGGCGGCCTCGACCAGCACGCCGGTGTCGGACTTGAGCTCGCGCCGCTGCGCCGGCGACAGGTCGGTCACGTGCAAGCCCAGCGCGTTGGTCTCGGCCGGCGCTTTTTTCTGCTGCGGCTTGCCGCCCGGCTTTTCGTCCTGCAGCTCGACGATCGTGACCGGCACCTCCATCTGCTGGCCGCGCCGCCACAGCGTGACGGTGGCGCGGCTGCCGACCTTGGATGCGCCCACCAGGCGCGGCAGGTCGCGCGTGGTCTCGATCGGCTGGCCGTTAAAGCGCAGGATGATGTCGCCGACCTTGATGCCGGCCTTCTCTGCCGGGCCGCCCGGCTCGACCATGGCCACCTCGGCGCCGCGCGCCTTCTCCAGGCCCAGCGCCTGCGCCACGTCGCGCGTCACTTCGCTGATCTGCACGCCCAAGCGCCCGCGCGTGACGTGGCCGGTCTTCTTGAGCTGGTCGGCCACGCGCATCACTTCCTGGATTGGCACCGCGAACGAGATGCCGTTGTAGCCACCGGACAGGGTCGCGATCTGCGAGTTGATGCCGATGACTTCGCCGCGCATGTTGATGAGCGGGCCGCCCGAGTTGCCCGGGTTGACCGCCACGTCGCTCTGGATCAGCGGCAGGTATTCGCCGGTGTCGCGCGCCTTGGCCGAGATGATGCCGGCCGTGACCGTGTTCTCGAGGTTGAACGGCGAGCCGATCGCGATCACCCATTCGCCGACCCGGATCTTGTTCGAGTCGCCGATGCGCAGCGTCGGCAGGTTGCTCGCTTCCACCTTGAGCAGGCCGACGTCCGAGCGCATGTCGGTGCCGAGCACCTTGGCCTTGAACTCGCGGCGGTCGGTCAGCGTGACGGTCACCTCGTCCGCGCCCTCGACCACGTGCGCATTGGTCAGCACGTAGCCGTCCTGGGAGATGATGAAGCCGGAGCCGACGCCGCGCTGGATCTCTTCCTGCTGGCCGCCACGGCGCCCGCGCGGTGCGTTCTGGCCGAAGAAGCGGCGCAGGAATTCCTGCATTTCCTCGTCGCCCTGCCCCTGACCCAGGCGGATGCGCTCGGTGGTGCGGATGTTGACCACGGCCGGGCCGACGTGCTCGACCAGGTCGGCGAAATCGGGCAGCCCCGTCACGGCGGGCGCGGTGACCGGGGCGGCGGCGCCGGCGTGCGGCGCGAACCAGGCGCCGGCGGCCGCAAGCAGGCACGCCGACAGGACCATGCTACGAGTTTTGCTTGTCATAGGATCAATCGATCGGGTGGGGGGATTGACGTTATGGTAAGCGAAATCGCTGTGCCGTGTCGCGGCCGTGGGACCAGTTGGCGGGGCTTGTAGGGTGGGCAGATTCTGCCCACGCGTTCGGGTAGCGCAAATGTTGCCTGAACGCGTGGGCAGGAAACCTGCCCACCCTACGGGAGGCGTGGGCTGGACGGCAGGCGCCGCACTCAGGGCCGCGAGGCGACGGCCACCGCCGGCTTGGGCTCGACTTCGGCCACGGCCTCGGCCCGGCGGCGCGACGGCAGCGGCTCGGCCGCGAGGCGCGCATTCAGGCGTTCGGTGAAGCCCGGCGACAGGTCTTGCGCGCCCTGCGACCTCAACACGTCGCCGATTCGGTGGTAAACTTCCCATGCGTGATGGCCGTCAGCCGTATGCAGGCCGGCAAATGCCAGCTCGAGGTCGCCTGTCGGTAGTTCGCCGTCACAAAGGGCGGAGATGTGCTCACGGATTTTTTTGTTGGTTTCCATCTTATCCATCACGTAGGTAAGTGATCAAAACATCACCTGGTCTTACTTAAGATCATCGCTACCTACCGACGTTTGTCAACCGGGAAATCGAGCAAGGGCTTCAATTTCTCGGCGATGACTTCGCGTGCCCGGAAGATCCTGCTGCGCACGGTGCCTATGGGACAGGCCATCACTTCGGAGATTTCCTCGTAGCTTAATCCTTCAATTTCGCGAAGGACGATTGCCGTTCTCAGTTCGAGCGGCAAGGCTTCCATCGCGGCATTGACCGTATAAGCGATTTGCTTGCTGGCCAACACCGACTCCGGCGTATTTATGTCCCGCAAGCTGTCCGCATCGTCAAACGCTTCGGCGCGCTCGGCATCGGCCTCGGTCGAGGTGGGTGCGCGCCTGCCCTGTGTGACGAGAAAATTTTTTGCCGTGTTGATTCCAATCCTGTACAGCCATGTATAAAACGCCGAATCGCCACGGAAGTGCCGCAGTGCCCGGAACGCCTTGATGAAGGTTTCCTGCACCACGTCTTCCGCTTCGGCCGGGTCGTGCACGAGGCGCGACACGAGCCGCATCAGCCTGCGCTGATACTTGGCCACCAGCAGGTCGAACGCCTGCCGGTCGCCGGCCTGGACGCGTTCGACCAGCAATTGATCACACTCGCGTTCTGTCGTCACTGACCATGCCCCATTGGCTGCAGCGGCGCCCCCTGTTGCTTAAGAGTTGGCCCGCTGCAATAAGTTCAAAGTATTTTGTGTTCCCCTGCATGTGGGCGGTACGGCGCGCCGGCCTCCGGCGCCGGCGTTTGGCCGTGGCGGCCGGCAGCAGCGCGCAGCGCCACCGCGAGCGCGCGAAACTGCTGCGGCGCAACACTGTCGCGCAGGACCGGCAGCACCGTGAGCGCACCGTCGTCCGCGCGCAGCAGCAACAGCATCAGCTGCGGCCATACCGTCGAACCGGCCACCAGCGCGACGTTGCTTGCCGCCGGCGCGCTGCCCGCATCCTGCGCGTCCACGTCCTGTTGTACCGTCAGGCGTAGCTGTCCGAGTCCAGATACATCAATCCGGTGCGTCTTTCCGTGCCGCGCCGCGGTATGCAGCAAGCATGCCGCTGCGACCAGGAAAAACAGCGCGGACAGGGGCGCCAGCGCAAAGCGTTCGGGCAGCACGCCGCCCACGGCAAGCGCGGCCGCCGCGTTGCACAAGCCATAGAGCGCGACGAGCGCACGCAGGCGGCGCGAGGGCACGACGATGGCGGATGCCGCAATCGACATGAGGAAACGTACTGAGGGAAAAATTAAGAAGCGCCGGCCACAGCCAGGCGGATCAGCCCACCCTTTTTGACAAGGGCGGGCTGGGAAGGTTCAGAAAACTCAGACCTTTGCGAACACCAGGGTACCGTTGGTACCGCCGAAGCCGAACGAGTTCTTGACTGCGTAGTCGATCTTCATCTCGCGCGCCTGGTTGGCGCAGAAGTCCAGGTCGCAAGCGGGGTCCTGGTTGAAGATGTTGATCGTCGGCGGCGACACCTGGTTGTGGATCGCCAGCACGGTGAACACCGACTCGAGGCCGCCGGCGCCGCCCAGCAGGTGGCCGGTCATCGACTTGGTCGAGTTGACCACCAGGCGCTTGGCGTGGTCGCCGAAGGTGCGCTTGATGCCCTGCACTTCGGCCAGGTCGCCTGCCGGCGTCGAGGTGCCGTGCGCGTTGATGTAGTTGACCTGGTCGCGGTTGATGCCGGCATAGTTCAGGGCCGACACCATGCAGCGCGACGCGCCGCTGCCATCTTCCACCGGCGCGGTGATGTGGTTGGCGTCAGCGCTCATGCCGAAGCCGATCACCTCGGCGTAGATCTTGGCGCCGCGCGCCTTGGCGTGTTCGTACTCTTCGAGCACCATCACACCGGCGCCTTCGCCCAGCACGAAGCCGTCGCGGTCGCTGTCCCACGGACGCGATGCCGTTGCCGGCTCGTCGTTACGGGAGGACAGTGCGCGCGCCGAGGCGAAGCCGCCCAGGCCCAGCGGCGAGACGGTCGATTCGGCGCCGCCGGCGATCATCACGTCGGCATCGCCGTACTCGATCAGGCGGGCCGCCGCGCCGATGCAGTGCAGGCCGGTGGTGCAGGCGGTGACGATCGCCAGGTTCGGGCCGCGCAGGCCGAACTTGATCGAGAGGTCGCCCGAGATCATGTTGATGATCGAGGCCGGCACGAAGAACGGCGAGATGCGGCGCGGGCCGCGGCTGTCGTACTCTTCCTTGGTGGCTTCGATCATCGGCAGGCCGCCGATGCCGGAACCGACGATGACACCGATGCGGTCAGCGTTGGCGTCGGTGACTTCAATGCCGCTGTCGGCCAGTGCCTGGATGCCGGCGGCCATGCCAAAATGGATAAACGTATCCATGTGGCGGCCTTCCTTGCCAGGCAGGTAGTCCTCGACGTTGAAGTTCTTCACCTCGCCGGCGAAGCGGGTCGAGAACGGGGTCGCATCGAACTTGGTGATATTCGCGATGCCCGACTTGCCTGCGAGTGCTGCACTCCACGCATCGGCAATGGTGTTGCCGATCGGGGAAACGCAGCCCAGGCCGGTCACGACGACACGACGGTTGCGTGAACTCAAGCGATTCTCCTGGAAACTGGACAGCTTAGGCCTTGACGTGCGCTTGTGCGTACTCGATGGCTTGACGCACGGTGGTGATCTTCTCGGCCTGCTCGTCCGGGATTTCCATTTCGAACTCGTCTTCCAGTGCCATCACCAGTTCAACGGTATCGAGGGAATCTGCGCCGAGATCGTCAACGAACGAAGAGTCGATTTTGATGTCTGCTTCGGCAACGCCCAGTTGCTCAGCGACGATTTTTTTAACGCGTTGTTCGATATCCGACATGTTATGGCTCCATTTAGGTATGTGTTGCGGAAAGTGCGCGCATTTTATCAGGTTTGCGCGCCGAAAAACTATTTTCAACGTCTGCGGCGAATTCGGCCGCAATTACTGCTAAAAGACGGGAACTCTGCCATACGCCCGCCGGTTCGTACCAGGCACCATGCCCGAACCGGCACGCGTTTGCATCAGTTCATGTACATGCCGCCGTTCACGTGCAGGGTCGTACCCGTGATATAGGCAGCCTGCGGGCCGGCCAGGAAGGCGACCGCATGCGCGATGTCTTCCGGCGCGCCCAGGCGGCCCAGCGGGATCTGCGTGAGCAGCGCCTCGTGCTGGCCTTCGCCCAATGCCTTGGTCATGTCGGTGTCGATGAAACCCGGCGCGACGCAGTTGACCGTGATGTTGCGGCTGCCGATTTCGCGGGCCAGGGCACGGCTCATGCCGGCCACGCCCGCCTTGGCGGCAGCGTAGTTCATCTGGCCCGGATTGCCGGCCGCGCCGACCACCGAGGTAATGTTAATGATACGCCCATGCTTGGCCTTCATCATCCCGCGCAGCACCGCGCGCGACAGGCGGCCCACCGCGGTCAGGTTGGTGGCGATCACGTCGTCCCACTCCTCGTCCTTCATGCGCATGGCCAGCTGGTCCTTGGTGATGCCGGCGTTGTTGACCAGGATGGTGACGGCGCCAAAGGTCTTGGCCACGTCGTCGATCACCGCCCCGCACTGCTCGGCGTTGGTGACGTTCAGCACCACGCCCTTGCCGCCGAATTCGGCCAGGTAGCCGGTAATCGCCTCCGCGCCCGACTCGGTGGTGGCGGTGCCGACCACTTTGGCGCCCTGGCGGGCCAGCTCGAGGGCGATGGCCTTGCCGATGCCGCGCGAAGCGCCGGTGACGAGGGCGATTTGGTTTTCCAGGTTCATTGATGTCCTCTTTCTTAAACGACGGTCACGATACTACAGCGGCCCCTCAGGCCTGGTTGAGAGCACTCAACACGCGTTCCAGCGATTCCTGATCCATCAGCGCTTCGCCGGCCAGCACCGGGTCGATGCGCTTGGCCATGCCGATCAGCGTCTTGGACGGAGCGCACTCGACCACCTGGGTCACGCCGCTGGCGGCCATCTTCTGCATGGTCTCGACCCAGCGCACGGCGCCCGCGGCCTGGCGCACCAGCGCGTCCTTGATCTGCTCGGGGTCGCTATACACGGCCACGTCCACGTTGTTGATCACGTCGATCTGCGGCGCGCCGAAGCTGAGCCTGGACATGTAGTCGCGCAGGCGGTCCGATGCGGGTTTGAGCAGCGACGAGTGGAACGGTGCGGACACGGCCAGCTTCATCGCGCGCTTGGCGCCCTTGGCCTTGGCGATCTCGCAGGCCTTCTCGACGGCGGCGGTGTGGCCGGCGATCACGATCTGGGTCGGCTCGTTGAAGTTCACCGCCTCCACCACTTCACCCGGCACGGCGGCCTGGGCTTCCAGGCACACGGCGCGCACGTCGTCCGCTTGCAGGCCCAGGACCACGGCCATGCCGCCCTGCCCGACCGGCACCGCTTCCTGCATCGACTGGGCGCGGAAGCGCACCAGCGGCACCGCATCCTTGAACGGGATCACGCCGGCGGCCACCAGCGCCGAATATTCGCCCAGGCTGTGGCCGGCCACGACGGACGGCGCCTTGCCGCCCGCGGCGATCCACGCGCGGTAGACGGCCACGGCTGCGGTCAGCATCACCGGCTGGGTGTTGGTGGTCAGGTCCAGCTCTTCCTTCGGGCCTTCGGCGATCAGCTTGCCGATGTCCATGCCCAGCGCGTCGGAGGCCTCGGCCACGGTGTCGGCCACGACCTTGTTGCCGGCAAAGCCGTTCAGCATGCCGACGGCTTGGGCGCCCTGCCCGGTGAAGAGGAATGCGAATTTGGTCATCGTTATCTCTTTCAGTGTTTTTATCGTAGGGTGGGCAGGTTTTCTGCCCACGCGTTCAACATTGGCTGGCAGGGCGGCGACGCACGCCCCGGGTTGAACGCGTGGGCGGGAGACCCGCCCACCCTACGCGATCAGATGCGGTTGCCGCGCCTCACATGCGCGCGAGGATCGCGCCCCAGGTGAAGCCGCCGCCCACGCCTTCCATCAGCACGTTCTGGCCCGGCTTGACGCGGCCGTCGCGCACCGCCTGGTCCAGCGCCAGCGGGATCGAGGCGGCCGAGGTGTTGCCGTGCTGATCGACGGTCACCACCATCTTTTCTTCCGGCAGCTTCAGCTTTTTCGCGGTGCCCTTCATGATGCGGATATTGGCCTGGTGCGGGATCAGCCAGTCGATGTCCGACGGCTGCATCTGCGCCGCCGCCAGCGCTTCGGTCGCCACTTCTTCCAGCACCTTGACGGCCAGCTTGAACACGGCCTGGCCATCCATGTACAGGTAGCCGCTGCCCGCCAGCGCGCCGTCGGCCAGGTTGCCCGGCACCGACAGGATGTCCGCGTGGCTGCCGTCCGCGTGCAGCTTGGTGGCCAGGATGCCCGGCTCGCTTGATGCGGTCATCACCACGGCGCCGGCGCCGTCGCCGAACAGCACGCAGGTGGTGCGGTCGGCGAAATCGAGGATGCGCGAAAACACCTCGGCGCCGATCACCAGCACGTTCTTGTGCGCGCCCGACTTGATGAAAGCGTCGGCCACCGACACCGCGTACACGAAGCCGCTGCACACGGCCTGCACGTCGAATGCCGCGCCGCCGGTCATGCCGAGCTTTTTCTGCACGATGCAGGCGGTGCTAGGGAAGCTGCCGAGGAAGTCGGGGGTGGAGCTGGCGACAATCACCAGGTCAATGTCGGCCGGGCTCTTGCCGGCCATGTCGAGCGCCTTCCTGGCCGCTTCGACCGCCAGATCGGAGGCGTTCTGCCCCGGCTCGGCGTAGTGGCGCGCGGAGATGCCGCTGCGCGTGACGATCCACTCGTCCGAGGTCTCGATGCCCTTGGCGGCCAGTTGCGCGGCCAGGTCGTGGTTGGTCACACGCCTTGCCGGCAGGTAGCTGCCGGTGCCGATGATTTTGCTGTACACGGTCATACTGAACTCTGCTTGATGGTTGCGCCGGGCGCTTCGGCAGGGGTGGACTTGGGCATCAGCTCGGCGATCATCGTCGAGAGCTGCTCTTGCACGTTGTATTTGGCGGCATCGAAGGCGCGCCGGATCGCCCATTCGAAGCCGTAGGCATCGGCGCCGCCGTGGCTCTTGAACACCAGGCCCTTCAGGCCCAGCAGGCCCGCGCCGTTGTAGCTCTTCGGATTGAGCTTCTTGAGCGACTTGTAGGCGATCAGCGCGCCGATCATCGACAGCAGGTTGTCGCGGAAGGCGGACTTGAAGAAATGCGCCAGACCCTCGATCGCCTTGAGCGTGACGTTGCCCACGAAACCGTCGCAGACCACGACGTCGGTCGTGCCCTTGAAGATGTCGTTGCCTTCGATGTTGCCATAGAAATTGAGCGCGCCGCGCTCGTGATCGGCACGCAGCAGGGTGGCGGTGGCCTTGACCACTTCGTTACCCTTGATGTCCTCGGTGCCCACGTTGAGCAGGCCGATGGTCGGCTTGCCGATGCCCTCCATGGCCGAGCACAGCACCGAGCCCATGATCGCGAACTGGTGCAGGTGGTGCGGCTCGCAATCGACGTTGGCGCCAAGGTCGAGCATGTAGGTGGGCTTGCCCTTTTCGTTGGGCAGGATCGAGCAGATGGCGGGACGATCGACGTCGGCCATGGTCTTGAGCACGTAGCGCGAGACGGCCATCAGGGCGCCGGTGTTGCCGGCCGAGACGCAGGCGTTGGCGCTGCCATCCTTGACCAGCTCGATGGCCACGCGCATCGACGAATCCTTCTTGCGGCGCAGCGCCACTTCGATCGGGTCGTCCATCGCCACCACTTCGGTGGCGTTTTTCACCGACAGGCGCGGGTGGCTGTCGGCATGTTGTTTCTTGAGTTCGGCGCGAAGCTCGTCTTCGCGGCCGACGAGAATGAGTTCCGCTTCCGCTTCCTGCTTGAGGAAGGAAATGGCTGCCGGGATCGTGACTGCGGGGCCGTGATCGCCTCCCATGCAGTCGATGGAAATTTTAATTGTCATTTGTCGGGGTCGTGCCGCAGTTCAAACAGAGCGGACGGCGCAAAGCGACCTGCGCATGGCTCGTGGCCAGCCAGGGTCGGCGGTATTCAAAATGACGGTGTGCAAGCTTGGATTGCAGCCGAAGACAAAGAAAAAGCGGCGCCACGCCAACCAGGTACGTTGCACCGCTTTCATGTTACGACAAACGTCGATTACTCGTCGTTCTTGGTCTTGAGGACTTTACGGCCACGGTAGAAACCGTTCGGGCTGATGTGGTGACGCAGGTGCGTTTCACCAGTGGTCGGCTCGACAGCCAGGTTCGGCGCCACGAGGAAATCGTGCGAACGGTGCATGCCGCGCTTGGACGGGGATTTCTTATTCTGCTGAACTGCCATGATGACTCCTAATACATAAGTTCTAAAATTCTAACACATTCGACTTGCAAATACATGCGCATCGAGTATCCCATCGGCAATTTCTGCCGAATCACGTTTAAAACGCTGCCCTACTCACTTACTGCTAGACGTACTCGACTACTGCACGCGTTTGACACGTTCTTGACTTACTGCTTGTTCTTGTACTGCTTGCTCAGTACCGCTTATTCGGATTTCAGGTTCTTCAGGCCGGCGAACGGCGAAACCTTCTCGGACTTGACGGAGTCCAGCAGGCTGGTATCCGGGCACACCTCGTGCTTGGGCGACTGCGGCAGGGCCAGCAGGGCCTCGTCTTCCAGCAGGTCGCGGATGTCGCAGCAGTTGCTGCCGACAATCACGTCGATGCGCTCGTCAGCGAGCAACTCTTCGATCTCGTCTGCTTCTTCGTCGTCGCGCCCGAGCACCAGCACGGTGGACGAATCGATCTCGTAGCCAAACGGCTGCAGGCAGCGCTGGCACACCAGCTGCACCGTGCCCGCCACCGAGAGCGTGAGCGACGGATAGCCTTGCGGCGTCGTGCCGCCCTGGATCGACCAGCGAATCTCGCCAGTCTGATCGGCGCAATCGGCCGCCAACCGGGTCATTTCAGCGACTGGCGTGACGCCTTCGCGGTAGCCGTTGTTTCGACAAAATTCGAAGGCGTCGATGACAAAAGCGCTCATTGGAGAAATTGGACCCGGAAAACCTGCGATAATAACAGGCTTATCCCCGAAGAGTCAAAGACTTACACGGTTTTTTTAGGCCTGGCGCAAACGCTGTTGCAACAGGCTCAAGTATTCATCGGCTTTGCTTCCGGGGATAACCTAACTATCTGTTTTTCTTATGGATTCTTTTGAGCGCCCGAGATGATACCAAGTTCCCCTGTCCCGCGCCTGATCCTCGCTTCCAGCTCGGCCTACCGGCGCGAGCTGCTGTCGCGCTTGTTGCTGCCGTTCGAGGTGGTGGCGCCCGACATCGACGAGACGCCGCTGGCGGGCGAGGCGCCGACCGACACCGCGCTGCGGCTGGCGCGCGAGAAGGCACGCGCGGTGGCCGCCAAGGCGCCGGGCGCCCTCGTCATCGGCTCGGACCAGGTCGCCACGCTCGATGGCGAGCAGATCGGCAAGCCGGGCAGCCATGCCGTGGCACTGGCCCAGCTGCAAAAGATGCGCGGGCGCGAGGTGGTGTTCCACACCGCGCTGTGCCTGTGGGACGGGCGGGTAGCGGACCCGGAGCGGGCCGCGCAGCTGCAGGACGTGCAGGTGGTGGTGGCGTTTCGCGACCTGCCCGACGCCGAGCTGGACGCCTACCTGCGCATCGAGCAGCCCTACGACTGCGCCGGCAGCGCCAAGAACGAAGGGCTGGGGATTGCGCTACTGGAACGGATCGACAGCAGCGACCCGACCGCCCTCACCGGCTTGCCGCTGATTGCGCTGACCAGCATGCTGCGCCGCGCCGGCGTGCCCTTCTTTAATCTTTAACGTTAGCCTCACCCCGTCGTTCACGCGAAGGCGGGAACCCATGCTGAGCCCGCATTCACGCGGCCTATGGGTTCCCGCCTTCGCGGGAACGACGGCTCACACTTTGCCGATATGCCTGGAACTCTTTACCTGATCCCCAACACCCTCGGCCCGGCCGAGCCTGACGCCTTGGCGACCATCCTGCCCGAACAGGTGCAGGCAATTGCTGCGCGCCTGGACTATTTCGTCGGCGAAAACGCGAAGACCACGCGCGCGTTCCTGAAGCTGGTCGGCACGCGCCACCCGCTCGCCAAACCGTTGCAGGAAATCCAGATCGCCGAGCTGAACGTGAACACGCCGGCCCAGGCGCTAGCCGCCCTGCTGGAGCCGCTGCTGGCCGGACGCGATGCGGGCCTGGTTTCGGAAGCCGGCGTGCCCGCAGTCGCCGACCCGGGCGCGGACCTGGTGCGCCTGGCACATCAGCACGCGGTGCCGGTGCGCCCGCTGGTGGGGCCGTCATCGCTGTTGCTGGCGGTGATGGCCAGCGGCCTGAACGGGCAAAGCTTTGCCTTCAACGGCTACCTGCCAACGGATGCCGAGCAGCGCGCCAAGCGGATCCGCGAGCTGGAACAGCGTTCGCGCAAGGAAAGGCAAACGCAGCTCTTCATCGAGACGCCGTATCGCAACGCGGCGATGCTGGAGGCGCTGGTGGCGGCTTGCCAGCCGGGGACGCTGGTGTGCGTGGCGACCGACCTGTCGCTGCCGAGCGAATCGGTGCGCACGATGACGGCGGCCAAATGGAAGGGGGCGCTGGCGGCCGGCAAGGGACCGGAGTTCCATAAGAAGCCGACAGTGTTCTTGCTGCTGGGACAGTAAGACTTTACTTGTCAGCCCAAGCGCCGTCGTCCCGGCTTGCACCGGGACGACGGTTGCATTTGTGGCCGGCTAGTGAACCTCGTACGCCAGTTCCTGCACCCACTCGAACGCCGCCAGCTCGATCTCGCGCATCGCCTTGGCGGTCAGGCCGAGCTTGCGCAGCAAGCCGGACAACAGCTTGCCGCACTCGGCGTTTTCCAGCATCTCGGCCACCTTCAGCATCAGCCCAAAGTCGCCGGTGCGCTCCAGCAGCGCGGCGCGCACGTCGGCCGACACCTCGACCCGTGTCACGATTTCATCCATGGGAATCGCGAACAGCGCATCGGCCAGCGACAGCACCCCCACCGTGAACGCGCGCTCGGCGCTGGTGGCGTCCCCCGGCCGCACTTTTTGTGTGATCAGCTCGAGCAGCTTGCCGCGCGTGGTCGCCATCTGCAGCAGCGGCGAATTGAGCTCGACGCGGCCGCCCGGCACGGTGTAGAGCAGGATCTGCAGCCAGCGCTGCAACTGGCTGCGGCCCAGCAGCGCCAGCGCCTCGGTCACCGATTCGATTCGCCGCCCGGTGCCGGCCGCACGGCTGTTCACCAGCCTGAGCAGGTTCAGGCTGATCAGGGCGTCGCGCTTGACGGCCGACTCGACCGCCTGCTCGTCCGCCTTGGAATTGATCAGCTCCAGCAAATGCAGGATCGCCATTTCCGACGGCGAAATCTTCTTGCCCGACAGGATGGCCGGACGCGCGAAATAATAGCCCTGGAAATAATCGAAGCCGAGGTCCATGCACATGTTGAACTCGTCCACCGTCTCGACCTTTTCGGCCAGCAGCTTTTTGCTCGGCCTGCGCAGCGACGCGGCCAGCCTGGGCAGGAGCGCGTGATCGATGCCCTGCAGATCCACCTTCACCACGTCCACCAGCTCGACCAGCTGCTCGACATCGGCTGAGCGGTCCACCACGTCGTCGAGCGCGAACTTGAAGCCGAGCTGCTTGAGCTCGGCCACGCGCGCGAGCAACTGCTCGGTTGGCTTGACGGTTTCGAGGATTTCGAGGATAACTTTATGCGGCGGGAGGAAACGCACGAAGTCGCTCATCAGCACGTCTTCGTCGGCGTTGACGAATGCCAGCTGGTCGCCCACCACCTGCTCCATGCCCAGCTGCGAGGCGTGCGAGATCACGGCGGCCGTGGCGGCCGCGCCATTGGTCATCTGTGCATCGTCGTGCTCGCCGGCGGCGCGAAACAGCAGCTCGAAGGCCACAAGGTGCTGGTCGCGGCCAAGGATGGGCTGGCGCGCCAGGAAAAATTCTTCGGAGGGCGTGGACGAGACTGCCACTGCTTCGGCATGCATGTAAAAACTCCCGGAAACGTTGCGACACCGGAAGGTGCGGCAAGGGCGCCTGTGTCTTCTGCGCGCCCATACCGAATATACTACAAAAACGCCAAACTTAGCATTTCGACATCGAATCGCGTGCCTTAGCCGCGACGCCCACCGCCGCGGCCCGGGCCGGCCAAGCCTTTGGGACGCGCCGGGCCGGCGGGCCGGCCTTCCCTGCCCTGCGCTGCCGGACGCTCCTGGCGCGCGCCGTGTGCCGCCGGACGTGCCTGGCGATTGCCCGGCGCCCCGTCGCGCTGCGCGCCGGCCGGCTTTTGCCGGTCCTCGTCCGCACGCATCGACTGTCCGGGCAGGCGCAGGCTGCCGGTGCCCGCCAGCGGGCTGGCGCGGCGCGCGTTGCCGACCGGCTGGCGCGGGCCGGCGCCGGTGCGCGCGGCGGCCGCGCCGGTCACTTGCGTGCCCTTTTCGATGTGGAAGGTGGCGGCGGCGTCCTTGCCCAGCACGCGCACCAGGTAAGGCATCACCTGGCGCAGCAGCGGCTCGAGCGTGTACGGCGGGTTCAGGATGAACATGCCGCTGGTGTGCAGGCCCACACCGTCCGGCGTGGGGGTGGAAATCGTGAGCGTGACGTGCAGCCATTCCTTGGCCGGCAGGCGCTTGAGCTTGTCGGCGAACTGGCGCGACTCCATGCGCTGCAGCACCGGGTACCAGACCGCGTAGATGCCCGACGGGAAGCGGCCGAGCGCTTCGTCCAGCGCGTCCTTGACGCGGCGGTAATCGTCCTTCACCTCGTACGGCGGGTCGATCAGCACCAGCGCGCGGCGCGAGGGCGGCGGCAGCAGCGCCTTCAGGCTCAGGAAACCGTCGCCGCGCTCGATCATCACACGGCGCCCGCGCGCGCGCTGGCCCTGCTCGGCCTTGTGCGCTTCCAGCTTGCGAAAGTTCTCGGCCAGCACCTTGCTGTCGGTGGGATGCAGCTCGAACAGGCGCAGACGGTCCTGCTCGCGCGCCATCTGCTCGGCAATATAGGGTGAACCCGGGTAGTAACGGAGGCGGCCGCTCGGGTTCATCGCGCGCACCAGGTCCACGTACTCGGCCAGCGGCTCGGGAATGTCGCGGCAGTCCCACAGCGGGCCGATGCCGGTCGCGTACTCCGCGTTCTTGGAAGCGTAGTCGCTGTCGAGCGCGTACACCCCGGCGCCCGAGTGGGTGTCGATGTAGGTGTAGGCCGTGTCCTTCTGGTTCATGTACTTGTGCAGTTGCACCTGCACGAAGTGCTTGAGGACGTCGGCGTGGTTACCGGCGTGGAAGGCGTGGCGATAGCTGAGCATAGGTAGGATCCCGTCCGTAATCCGGCATTATCGCTTAGAACGCCACGCCGTCCCAAGCATGGACGAAAAAACGCCGCAGCGGGCACGACAACCCGCTGCGGCGAAGACCCTGCAAAAGACGTTTAGGCGACCTTCTTCTCGTCGAAGAACTGCTCGTCTTCGGTGGAGCCGTGCAGTGCGGTGGTCGAGCTCTGGTTCTGCTGGATGGTCTGGGTCACGGCGTCAAAGTAGCCGGTACCGACTTCGCGCTGGTGCTTGACGGCGGTGAAGCCCTTCTCGGCAGCGGCGAATTCCGATTCCTGCAGCTCGACGAAGGCCGACATGCCGCGGCGTGCGTAGCCGTGGGCCAGGTTGAACATGCTGTAGTTCAGCGCGTGGAAACCGGCCAGCGTGATGAACTGGAACTTGTAGCCCATGGCGCCCAGCTCTTTCTGGAACTTGGCGATGGTGGCGTCATCCAGGTTCTTCTTCCAGTTGAACGACGGCGAGCAGTTGTAAGCCAGCATCTTGCCCGGGAACTTGGCGTGGATCGCGTCGGCGAAAGCCTTGGCGTAGGCCAGGTCCGGTTTGCCGGTTTCGCACCACACGAGGTCGGCGTACGGAGCGTAGGCCAGGCCGCGCGAGATCGCCTGCTCCAGGCCCGGTTTCACGCGGAAGAAGCCTTCCACGGTGCGCTCGCCAGTGCAGAACGGCTGGTCGTTGGGGTCCACGTCGGAGGTCAGCAGGTCGGCCGCTTCCGCGTCGGTGCGGGCCACCAGGATGGTCGGCACGCCCATCACGTCGGCTGCCAGGCGGGCGGCGGTCAGCTTCTCGACTGCTTCACGGCTGGGGACCAGCACCTTGCCGCCCATGTGGCCGCATTTCTTGACCGAGGCGAGCTGGTCTTCGAAGTGCACGCCGGCGGCGCCCGCTTCGATCATCGACTTCATCAGTTCGAAGGCGTTGAGCACGCCGCCAAAGCCGGCTTCTGCGTCGGCCACGATCGGGGCGAAGAAGTCGATGTCGTCCTTGCCTTCGGACCATTGGATCTGGTCAGCGCGCTGGAAGGTGTTGTTGATGCGACGGACCACGGCCGGGACCGAGTTGGCCGGGTACAGCGACTGGTCCGGGTACATTTCGCCAGCCAGGTTGGCGTCGCCCGCGACCTGCCAGCCGGACAGGTAGATGGCCTTCAGGCCGGCCTTGACTTGCTGCATGGCCTGGTTGCCGGTCAGCGCGCCGAGGGCGTTGACGTAGGCTTCATTGTTGATCAGGTCCCACAGTTTTTCGGCGCCGCGGCGGGCCAGGGTGTGGTCGATCTGGACCGAACCACGCAGGCGCACGACGTCCTCGGCGGTGTAGGCGCGCTCAACGCCTTTCCAGCGGGGGTTGGTTTCCCAATCCTTTTTCAGTGCCGAGATTTGCTGTTCACGAGTTGCCATGGTGTTTCTCCTAATGAGGTAAGCGAAGTTGGAAAACCGAATCCGTTGATACCAATGATAGGCCGGCTTGTGCGCAGCAGCACAGGTCTTCTATAAGACACACAACTAAAATTTTTCGCTTTAAATTCCTACACTTAGCTTAACTCTTCCATGATGCGAAACGAAATTTCTCAAAATGGAATATGCGGCTTCGATTTCTCGGCGCCATTTTTCGCATTGCGCAATCGGGTAACCGCGATCTGAAATGCCGAGCCCGATCGCCCGTTCAACCCATGGTAAGTTTTGCTGCAGCGAGCGAGTTGACTGCAGGCAACGAAAGCAGCGCGTCAGCGCAGTGGACGCGCGCCGGAGCGGCGCGCGGGGGAAGCCGAACCGCGGCCGCGGTTCAGGCGTTTTGCAGGGACGCAGTGCGGCGGGTGCCGACCGTGACGGCAGTGGCGATGGCCAGCGCCTGGAACAGCGCAATGCCGACGAACACCCAGGCCGGGTGGCTGGCATCCATCAATGCACCGAACAGCAAGGGGCCAAGCGCGAGCCCGCTGTCCAGCCCCGAATAGACCACGCCGAACACACGGCCGGTGGCGTTCCTGGGCGCGGCGCTGCGGATCAACAGGTCGCGCGAGGGGCCGGCCACGCCCGACGCCAGTCCGATCAGGCCCATCAGCACCACCACCAGCGGCCCCGGCACCACGCCGGCCGCGAGCAGCAGCGCCAGCACGGCTGCCAGCGTAAAGGCGAACGCGATGGTGCGGTCATGGTTGCTGGCGCGGGCAGCAAAGAAGCCGCCCAGCACCATGCCGCCCGCCGACGCGAGCATATAGATAGTGTAGGCGCTCGTGGCCGCGGCCAGCGAGATGCCGTAAGTGGCCACCAGGGCGGTCGAGGCAAAGCTCTGGATCCCGGCCAGCGCCACCGCCGTCAGGAAGAAGAAGCCAAAGCACATCCAGACTTGCGGCAGGCGCAGGAAAGCGAAGGAACCGTCCTCTTCCCGGGCCGCAGGCCGAGCCGGGGCGGCGACGGTGCGCAGCACGCTTCGGTTCAGCAGCAACAGCGCCAGCACCCCGAACGGGATCAGCGCGGCGGCCACCAGCGCGACGCGCCAGTTCGACAAGGCGGCAACCGCGGCAAGGAACACCGGCGCGGCTGCCCAGCCCAGGTTGCCCGATACGCCGTGCACCGAGAACGCATGCGCCAGGCGCGGCTTGGAGACGCGCTGGTTGAGCAAGGTGTAGTCGGCCGGATGGAAGACCGCATTGCCGCAGCCGGCCAGCATCGAGCCGGCCAGCAGCAAGGCGTAGTTGGGCGCGCCCGCCAGCACCAGCGCGGCAGCGCCCAGCAGCGCCAGCCCGGCAAACAGCACCGCGCGCGCCCCAACCCGATCGACAATGAAACCGGACAACGCCTGGCCGATGCCCGAGACGACGAAGAACACCGTCATCAAGAGGCCCAGCTCGGCATAGCTCAACCCGAACGCGGCCTTGATCCACGGAAACAGCCCGGCCAGGATAAGGTGAAAAAAGTGCGACACGCCGTGCGCGATGCCGACCAATCCGATGACACGAGCGTCGTCGCGCAAGCTTGCTTCTGCCATGTTTGTTTCCCCTGGGTTTTTATTTGAACGGCAAGTGTAGCCAAAACTGCGTCTTGCTGCCGGCGGGACCACGCACTCAGCCCACACGGCGCTTGACGTACGGAAAGACTATTGGCGTTGTGCGCACGATTGATTTCCAGCAGGAATACTTAAAAAGGTGAATTGGAGTAGTGTTTCGATGTCAACTCAAAATGACAATCTTGGTTGCAACAATAACACTAAAGGAACCGAAAAATGCTGACGAAGACGATCACCCGGGCCATTCTTCCCATCCTGCTGGCCGCAGGATTCACCTCCGCCCATGCCGGCGTCGTGACCTTTCAGGGCGTGACGTTCACCGCGACCACCAGCGGCAACGTGCTGACGCTGGAGATCGACGCGGCGCACCCGACCGGCGACTGGGCCAGCGCCACCACGATCGGGGCGCTGGGCATCGCGTCGATCGGGACGTTCAGCTCGGCCACCATGCTGTCCGCGCCGGGCGCGGCTGCCGGCTGGAGCCTGCACGGGAACGAACTGAATGCGAACCAATGCAGCGGCGCCAGCCAGCCCACCAAGGTAGCCTGCTGGTCGGGCACGCACGTGGCGCTGGCCGACGACATGGTCTTCAAGTTTTCGTTCGCCGGCACCAAGGTGGACCTGGACGAGCCGAACGTGAAGGTCAATTTCTTCGTTGGCAACGGGACCAAGAAGGTCGGCAGCCTGTTTTCGCAGGGGGTGCCGACCGCGGAGACGCCGCCGACCGACGTGCCGGAGCCGGTCAGCGCGGCCATCCTGCTCGGGGGGCTGGGGCTGATGGGGATTGCACGGCGCAAGCGCGGGTGAATGGCAGGCTTGGGCTGAACGCGTGGGCAGGAAACCTGCCCACGCGACGAAAAAACGCCCGGCCCGCTTGCGCGGGTCGGGCGTTTTCACCTCCACGGCCAGCTTACTTGGCCAGCTCGACCTCCTTGTCGAACACCAGCTCGCCGCCGCGGGTATCGACGCGGATGGTGTCCTTCGGCCCGAAGTGGCCGGACAAGATCTCCTTGGACAGCGGGTTTTCGATCTGCTGCTGGATCGCGCGCTTGAGCGGACGGGCGCCATACACCGGGTCGAAGCCGGCTTCGGCGATCTTCTGCAGCGCCGCTTCCGACACGTCCAGACGCATGTCCATCTTCTCGAGCCGCTGTTCCAGGTTCCCCAGCTGGATCTTGGCGATCGCGCCGATGTTCTTCTCATCGAGCGCATGGAACACCACGATCTCGTCGATCCGGTTGATGAACTCCGGACGGAAGTGCCCGCGCACCTCGGCCATTACCGCCAGCTTGACCACCGCCGGGTCGTCGCTGTCCATCGACTGGATCTTGTGCGAACCCAGGTTCGAGGTCATCACGATCACCGTGTTCTTGAAGTCCACGGTGCGGCCCTGGCCATCGGTCATGCGGCCATCGTCCAGCACCTGCAGCAGCACATTGAACACGTCCGGGTGCGCCTTCTCGATTTCGTCCAGCAGGATCACGCTGTACGGCTTCCTGCGCACGGCCTCGGTCAGGTAGCCGCCTTCCTCGTAGCCGACATAGCCCGGCGGCGCGCCGATCAGGCGGGCCACCGAGTGCTTCTCCATGAACTCGCTCATGTCGATGCGGATCAGGGCTTCCTCGGTATCGAACAGGAACGCGGCCAGCGCCTTGCACAGCTCGGTCTTGCCCACGCCCGTCGGCCCCAGGAACATGAACGAGCCATACGGCCGGTTCGGGTCCGCCAGACCCGCGCGCGAACGCCGGATCGCATCGGCCACCGCGGTGATCGCCTCGTCCTGGCCGACCACGCGCTCATGCAGCTTCTGTTCGATGTGCAGCAGCTTGTCGCGCTCGCCCTGCATCATGCGCGAGACCGGGATGCCGGTCGCGCGCGAGACCACCTCGGCGATTTCCTCGGCGCCGACCTGGGTGCGCAGCAGCTTGGGGTTCGCTTCCTCGGTCTTGACCGTGGTGTCCTCGGCCTGCTTGAGCTGGCGCTCCAGTTCCGGCAGGCGGCCGTACTGCAGCTCGGAGACCTTCTGCCAGTTGCTCTGGCGCTTGGCTTCCTCCATCTGCTGGCGGATGCGCTCGATCTCTTCCTTGATGTGGGTGGTCCCCTGCACCATCGCCTTCTCGGCCTTGAGCACTTCCTCGTAATCGTTGTACTCGCGTTCCAGGCGCGCGATTTCCTCGTCGAGCAGCTCCATGCGGCGCATCGAGGCCTCGTCGGTCTCCTTGCGCACCGCCTCGCGCTCGATCTTCAGCTGGATCAGGCGCCGTTCGAGCTTGTCCATCACCTCCGGCTTGGAGTCGATCTCGATCTTGATCTTCGAGGCTGCCTCGTCGATCAGGTCGATCGCCTTGTCCGGCAAAAAGCGGTCGGTAATGTAGCGGTGCGACAGCTCGGCCGCGGCGATGATGGCCGGGTCGGTGATCTCGACCTTGTGGTGCAGCTCGTATTTCTCCTGCAGGCCGCGCAGGATGGCGATGGTCGCCTCCACGCTCGGCTCGTCCACGATAATCTTCTGGAAGCGGCGCTCGAGCGCGGCGTCCTTCTCGATGTACTTGCGGTACTCGTCGAGCGTGGTCGCGCCGATGCAGTGCAGTTCGCCGCGCGCCAGCGCGGGCTTGAGCATGTTGCCGGCGTCCATGGCGCCCTCGGCCTTGCCGGCGCCGACCATGGTGTGGATCTCGTCGATGAAGACGATGGTCATGCCCTCGTCCTGGGCCAGCTCCTTGAGCACGGCCTTCAGGCGTTCCTCGAACTCGCCGCGGTACTTGGCGCCGGCCAGCAGGGCCGCCAGGTCGAGCGACAGCACGCGCTTGCCCTTGAGCGAATCGGGCACTTCGCCATTGACGATGCGCTGGGCCAGCCCTTCCACGATGGCGGTCTTGCCCACGCCCGGCTCGCCGATCAGCACCGGGTTGTTCTTGGTGCGGCGCTGCAGGACCTGGATCGCGCGGCGGATCTCGTCGTCGCGGCCGATCACGGGGTCGAGTTTGCCCATGCGGGCGCGCTCGGTCAGGTCGAGGGTGTACTTCTTGAGCGCCTCGCGCTGGCCTTCGGCATCCTGCGAATTGACGGACTCGCCGCCGCGCACGGCCTGAATTGCCGATTCGAGCGCCTTGCGCGCCAGCCCATGCTCGCGCGCCAGGCGCCCGGCCTCGGACTTGTCATCGGTCAGGGCGAGCAGCACCATTTCGGAAGACAGGAACTGGTCGCCGCGCTTTTGCGCTTCGCGGTCGGCCAGGTTCAGCAGCGACATCAGCTCGCGCCCGACCTGGATCTCGCCGCCGGTGCCGGACACCTTGGGCAGGCGCTCGAGCCCGCCCTTGAGGGCATTCGTGAGGCCGCCCACGTTCACGCCGGCGCGCTGCAGCAGCGAGCGCGCCGCGCCGTCGTCCTGGTTCAGCAGCGCCACCAGCAGGTGCACCGGTTCGATGTAAGGATTGTCGTTGCCGACCGCCAGGCTCTGGGCGTCCGCCAGCGCTTCTTGCAGCTTGGTCGTCAGTTTATCTTGCCGCATGGTAATACTCCCTAGTGAGTGTTCTTTAACCAGGAAGCAAAGTTGGGATGGGATGCCGGGTTTTCAAGATGGCATTTGATGAGCCAGGCGCTCCGGTGCCTGCGACCTCAGGCGCGCGCGAACCACCGTCGTCCCGCGAAAGCCGGGGTCCATGCTGAGTTTGCGACCCGCTCGGCTCAGCATGGGTCCCGGCGTGCGCCGGGACGACGGTTTACTGGGAAACCGCGCGGTAGGTGGCGTAGCCGGCGATGCAAAACCCGATCGAGCCGAGCAGGTGCAAGGCTGAGTGGCCCAGCGCCCAGCCGTACTGGCCGCGCTGCAGCAGCATCATGGCTTCGCCCGAGAAGCTGGAAAACGTGGTCAGCCCGCCCAGGAAACCGGTGATCGCGAACAGCCGCCACTCCGGCGACAGGCCCGGGTGCGAGGAAAAGAACGCCAGAGCGATGCCGATCAGGTAGCCGCCGGCCAGGTTGGCCGTGAGCGTACCCACCTGCACGTGCGCGTGCAGGTCCGACAGCCACAGCGCCAGCCCCCAGCGCAGCCATGCGCCGATGGCCGCCCCCACGCCCACCGCGAGCCAGCTCAACGGGCCGCCCATTTGGCCTTGGCGGTGTCGTCCGAAACGCGGGCGTCCACCCAGCGCGCGCCGTCGGGCGTGGCTTCCTTCTTCCAGAACGGGGCGTCGGTCTTGAGGTAATCGATGATGAATTCGCAGGCGGCGAAGGCCTCGCCGCGATGGCTGGACGCGACCGCGACCAGCACGATCTGGTCGCGCGGGAGCAAGGGGCCGACACGGTGGATGACCAGCGCGCCCAGCAGCGGCCAGCGCGCGCGCGCCTGTTCCACGATGTCTTCCAGCGCGCGTTCGGTCATGCCGGGGTAGTGTTCGAGCTCCATGCTGGCGACCGACGCGCCGTCGTTCATGTCGCGCACCGTGCCGACGAACGTCACCACCGCGCCGGCGCGCGCGTCACCCGCGCGCAGGCGCGCCACCTCGGCGCCGAGGTCGAAATCCCCGGCCTGCACCCGTACTTCGATCATTTACCCTCCTTGGCCAGCCGCATGAGCAGGTGCTCGATGCGCGACGCGGTCCGCGCGTCGGTCAGCGCCGGCAGCGCGCACAGTTGGCGCAGCTCGGCCGCCGTGGTGGCCGGCTTGTGCCCCGACTTGAGCGAGGACTGCAGCACTTCCACCTGGAGCCTGAGCCGGTCGCGCGCGAACTCCGGACCGCTGTCAACGCCTGCAATGATCTCAAGGCGGAGCAATTCATGCAACAGTTTGGCGCGGTTCTGCTCGAGCAGGCGGGCGTAGGCCTGGGCCTGTGGCGCGGCGGTGGCCGCGAGGGCGTCGCCAAAACGCTGGCGCAGCACGGCGTCGTAGTCTGCCGGGACGGCCGGGAGCTGGTCCCAGCGCGCCTGCCAGTCGGTGGCGGCGGCGTCCAGCGCCGGGTCGGCGACGGCGGCCTCGAGCTCGTGGATCAGGCGCAGGCGCTCGCGCAAGGCGCCGGCCTGGGCCAGACCGGCGGCGCGGCGCGCGCTGTCGGCATGGTGCTGCACCAGCGCGATGGCGTCGTGGTAGCGCTTTTCCAGTCGCGCCTCATGCGCGCGCGGGACCGGGCCGGCCGCATGCCATTCGGCCGCGGCATCGCGCAGCAGCTTGCTCGCGGTGGCAGGCGTGGCCTGCGGCGCCGCCTCTTCCAGGCGCACGCAGATCGCTTCCTTCACCGATTCGTGCGCGCGGCGCTCGGCGTCCAGCGCATGCACGCTCTCCTTGCGGGCCGCGAACACGGCGTCGCAGGCGGCGCGAAAGCGCTGCCACAGGGCCTGCTCGTCCTTGCGTTCGAGCGGCAGCGCGCGGGCGTGCTCCTGCCAGCGCTGCTGGATCGCGCGCATCGCGTCCACCACGTGGCGGTCGTGCGGGTCGAGCGCGGCCACCTCGTCGATCAGCTCTTCGCGCTGCGACACCTCGCCCTTGCGCTGGTCTTCCAGCGGGCCTTGCAACACGCCCAGCACCTCGGCGAATTCGTGATCCAGGCGCTTCTTGTCCTTGCGGTCGATGGCGCCCAGGTGGCTCCACGCGGTGCGCAGGCGCTGGACGGTGCCGGCCACGTGCTTCCACTCGGCCGTGCCCTGCTCCAGGCGCGTGACCTCGGCCCGCGCTTCGTCCAGCAACGCCTGGCCGCGCGCGGCATTGGCGTGGCGCTCGTCGGCCAGGTGCTTGAAGTGCGCGGCGGCCGGCGCGTAGGCGGCGGTGCAGGCGGCGTCGAAGCGCTCCCACAGGCTCTTGGGCGCGGGGCCGGAGATGCTGTCGAGCGCCTTCCAGCGCTCGCGCATGCTGCCCACCTTCTTGGCCAGGTCGCTCATCGACAGCTGCTGGGTGGAGAGCGTCTCGACCGACTTGACCAGCTCCTCGCGCGAGACGTTGCCGCCCCAGCGCGCCCAGTCCGACAGGCGTTTGAGCTCGGCGCGCGCGTGGGCCAGCCGGTCGGCCTGCGCGGCGGTCAGGCGCATTCCCTTGTCGCGGCTGTCCTTGAGTGCCTTGTCCAGGTCCGCCGCGGTGCCGAGCGAGCCCTGACGCAGCGCCGCTTCCATCGCGTCCAGCGTGTCCAGGAAATGCTGGTCGGCGCCCTTGGGCGGCGCTTTGGCGGCGGGCGGGTTGGCCGGCTCCCTGGGTTTGCGCTCCGGTTGCGGCAGGCTTGCCAGCAGCTCGTCGAAACGCTGCTGCTGCGCTTCTTGTACCGGGCCGCGCGGCGGCTGCCCCAGCTTTTGCCAAGCCTTGCGCAGCGCCTCGGGCTGCAGCGAATCGCGCGAGGCCGCCAGCCACTCGGCCAGCTGGGCGTCGCGCGCGGCCAGCGCGGCCTGTCCTTCTTCCAGCGTGGCCAGGTTGGATGCCAGGCGCGCATGCGCGGCGGCGAATTCCGCGGCCAGCGCGCGCGGCAGCGATGCGTGTTCCGGCGCGGCCAGCGCGCCCTGCTGCTCCTGCTCCATCTGCGCCAGCCGCGCGCGCATCTCGTCGGCCGTCAGGCCGGCCGTCTCGAGCGCGCGCAGCTCCGCCAGGCGGTCGATCATGGCGCGCTGCAACGCCACCTGCGCTTCCAGGCGCTGCCCCAGCTGGGCGCGCACGGCATCGAACTGGCCGGCCAGCTCGGGCGCGGCGATCACCGACCATTTGCGGTCCAGTTCAGCGACGTGGTTCGGCGTGAGCAGCTCGTCGCGCAGCAGCGCCTGGGCCTGCTCGATGGCTGCCTGGGCGCGGCGCAGCTCGGACGCGTGGTGGCGGATCGCATCCAGGCGCGACTGCGCCAGCTTGGCCACGCGCCGGTCGGTGTTGCGCATCGCACTGTGGACGCGCTCGAGCTGTTCGGGGGAATGGACGAACTCGGCGGCGGCGAGCCGCAGTTCGGAGAATTCGCACTGAAGGATGAACTCGACGGCGGCGGCTTCGTTACCGCCCAGCTGCCGCAGCTTGTCGGCCTGCAGCTCGCGCTGCGAGCCTGCCGCCGTGGCCGCCTGTTGTGCTGGCGGCGCCGCCTGCCCGGCCGGCGGATCGCCCGGCTTGTTGTCGCCCGGGCGCTTGAAGAGAAACTCGAACATGATGAAGTCGCACTTCCAAAACCCCCATCATAACAAAGAACGATGGGTGGCCTGGCGCGGCCGGGCTGCCGCGCGCGGAACGCGCCCGCACTGGCTCAGTGCACGAAGGACATCGGCGGGCCTTGCCGCTGGACACGCTCGGGCCGCGGCCGGTAGTTGCGAGCCAGGCGCGGGTACCGCTCGCCACCCCGGCTCTCTTGCCTGTAAGCATCGTGCGCCAGCATCTGGTTGGCGATCGCGAACCAGGCCTCGCCCGAAATGACGCTGGCGGCCAGCTCGAACAGTTCGCGTTCCTCGCGCTCGATGCGCGCCAGCAGTGCGACGCAGAACTGCTCGACCGCGGCGCAGAACTGGCGCACCTGGGCTTCGCTGTCGAGCGTGGCGCTCTCCACCACACGCAGCGCCGCCGCCATGGCGTCCGCCGCGGCCTGGCTGAGCGCGTCGAGCTCCTCGATCAGCTTGTCGGCCGCGCCGGTGGCGCGCCGCACCGCCGGGATCAGGAACTTGTCGAGCTTGCGCCAATGACAACTTTCGTACAGGCGCTTGAGGGCGTCGCAAGTCATCTCGACCTGACCCGGGGTCAGCGCCCTTTGCTGGAGGAAATTGGATTGGAGCAACTTCTGAAGCGATTGAAGGCTGGTACGAACGCTGGTTTGCTCCACAGACAGTGCTACCAGCGTATAGGTCGCAGTTAACATCTTGTCTCCTCCCAGAATTCTCACCAACGCAGGCACCTGCCGGGAGAACGGCAAGCAACCGGGTCGGGAATGTCGTTTTGAACAGGCCTTTGAGGAATTTTATTATTGTCATCGGCCCGCAGGAACTAGTAGTGTAAAGAGCCCCGACAGCAAAGGTTTGATATTTCGCAAACCACTGGCCTTTGGTCCTACACGCTGCGTCAACCTGTTGCCGCGCCCGGCGTTGCAATGTGCCACGCCGCCATAATCGTTTCAGCGGAAGAAAAGTTACCAGCGGGCATGATGCTGCTCGACCATGCCGGCCAGCCGTCGCACCGCACGCGGCGCAGCGTCCGGCGCCGCCCGCACCCAGCCGTCGAACACGCCGATCTGCTGCCGCAGCCGGCTGCTGGCCACCAGCAGTTGCTTGTCGTCGCGCCGTTCCCCGTCGGGCGTGAAATGCAGCTCCACCAGGCCGTCGGCGGTGCGCACGCACAGGCCTTGCGGCGTCATGTCGAAACGGGCCTCGCCCAGCGGTAACAGCTGGCCGTCCAGCCACAATGCATTCTCGGCCCCGCCGAAATAGCCCTGCTGCAAATTGATGCCCACGTCCGGCCCGTGCGCCGACAGCCAGCGCCACCCGGTGCTGCGGCCCAGCAGGCCGTTCGAATAGTCCATGATCGCCACCCCGTCGTCGAGCACGAAACGGCGGCCGCCCGCCACGGCCACGCCGGCCACGGTCATGGCGCCCGACTTCTGCGTCGCGTGCACCGATCCGCCCGCGGCCGGGCCGATGGCGAGCAGGTGTCCGGCTGCCCCGCCGTAGGCCGCGTCGATGCGCAGGCCACGCGCAGACAGGCCAAGCATCCAGTCCCCGCTGCCCGCCGGCAGGATGTCGATGTGCTCCGAGAACGAACGGTAGCTGCCGGGGGCGCGCGCGTTGGCGCCGACCCGCGCCCCCATGCCGGGCAAGCCGACCGACGAGAAGCAGGCGAGGTCGCGCCCCGTCGCGCGCTCGAACACGTAACCGAACGCGCTCGAACCCCAGCCCACGTGGACCACCGCAGTGGCGCAGTACACCTCGTCGGTCACGATGCCGACGAAATGCCAGCGCTTGTGGTGCAGCCGGCGCCACGGCGCACTGCGCCGGAACGGTTCGGCCAGCGCGTCCCAGCCGAACGACTCGGCCAGTCCCGCGTAGCGCCCAAGGCGCGGCTGGCCGTCGGCGCCGACGGCGTGCAGGGGCGCGGCCGGCAGCATCATGCGGCCACCTTGTCGTCGGTGGCGCACGCGCCCAGCGCCGCCGCCAGCTGCCGCCCGAACGCGGCCGGCTCGGCATGCGTCACTTCCACCGTGGCGCAACCGTGCCAGCGCGCGCAGCGCTGCAGCGCCGCCGCGATGTCGCGCGCGAAGCGCTCGCTCACGCGCGTGCCCGGCTCCAGGATCACCGACTTGAGCTCGAACGCGCCGTGGCGGCGGTGCGCCTTGGCGTCGATCCGCCCGACCAGCGCCCCGCGCCGCAGGACAGGCAGCGTGAAGTAGCCGTAGCGCCGCTTTTCGGCCGGCGTGTAGCACTCGAGCCGGTAATCGAAGCCGAACAGCTCGAGCGCGCGGCGGCGGTCCCACACGATCGGGTCGAACGGCGACAGCAAGGTGGTCAGCGTGCTCGCCAGTGCGCCTTGCGCTGCCTGGCGCGCGGCCTGCTCGTGCTCGGGGTGGATATACACCGGGTCGTCCCAGCCCTCCACGCGCGCGCGCAGCAGCTCGCCGCGCGCAACCAGTTGGTCAGGGTCAGGATGGGGGCGGCGCGTGCGGTGGTAGTCGGAAATCCAGGCCGCGCGCGCCAGGCCCAGGGCACGCACAGCCCGCAGGACGAACTGGCGCCGCACCTCGGGCAGCGCCGGCGCCCGGCTGTCGTCCCACGACGGGTGCACGCGCTCGGCCAGATCGTAGATGCGCTGGAAGTTGTGGCGCCGCGCGATCATCAGCTTCCCGGATGTGAACAGCACCTCGAGCGAGCGTTTCTCGGGCTTCCATTCCCACCAGCCGCCGGCCTTGCCGTCGGTGCGCTCGAAATCGCTCGATCGCGCCGGGCCGTTCGCGCGGATGTGGTCCATCACCCTGGCCACCTCGGCGGCGCGCTCGCGCATCCAGGTTTCGGAGTACTTCCAGCCCATGGCGCCGGGGTCGAGCATGCGGTGGCGGTACAGGCCGTAATCCTCGATCGGCAGGAAGCACGCCTCGTGCGCCCAGTATTCGAACAGGCTGCCCTCTTCCAGCAGCTCGTCCAGCCACTCGGGCCGGTAATCGCCCAGCCGGCTCCACAGCACGAAATACGGGCTGCGCGCGACCACGTGGATGGTGTCGATCTGAAGCATTCCCATGCGCCGTATCGCGTCCAGCACATCGGCCTTGGTGGCGCGGCGCCGGCGCGGCTGCAGCATGCCCTGTGCATGAAGATGAAGGGCGCGCGCGGCGCCCGGGGAAAGGGTCAGTTCGCTCATGCCAGCATTGTAATAACGATTCGTCAACGCTGGTCAAGGGCCCCCGACATTTTCTCGGCAGCGGCCCGATGGCTGAGCTATAGTAGCGCCGGCTTCCCTTCCCTTCGATTCCCATGCGCCTGCTGCACACGTCCGACTGGCACCTCGGCCAGACCCTGCACAATTTCGACCGGAGCTACGAGCACCAGTGCTTCCTCGACTGGCTGGTCGAGACCATCGTGGCCGAACAGGCCGACGTGCTGCTGGTCGCGGGCGACGTCTTCGACAACGCCAACCCGTCGGCGCAGTCGCAGCGGCAGCTGTACCGTTTCCTGCAGCAGGCACGCGAGCGCGCACCGTGGCTGCAGGTGGTGGTCATCGCCGGCAACCACGATTCGCCGGGACGGCTGGAGGCGCCCGCGCCGCTGCTGCAGGCGCACGGCGCCACCGTGGTCGGCCACGTGGTGCGCGGCGAAGACGGCGAAATCGACCTGGCGCGGCTGCTGGTGCCGCTCGCGAACCGCGCCGGCCAGGTGCAGGCATGGTGCCTGGCCATCCCCTTCCTGCGGCCCGGCGACGTCCCGCGGGTCGAGGGCGAGAGCGAGGGCGATCCTTACCTGCAGGGCGTGGCGCTCCTGTACCGCCAGGCGATCGAGCTGGCGCGCGCGCGCTGCGCCGGGGGCCAGGCGATCGTCGCCATGGGCCACTGCCACATGGTGGACGGGCAGTCATCGCTGGACTCGGAGCGGCGCATCGTCATCGGCGGCACCGAGGCCTTGCCGGCCACGATGTTCGGTGCAAGCGTGGCGTATGCGGCGCTCGGGCACCTGCACCTGGCCCAGCGCGTGGGCCTGCAGGAACACCTGCGCTACTGCGGCAGCCCGCTGCCGCTTTCGTTCTCCGAGGTGAACTACCAGCACCAGGTGCTGCGCATCGATCTTGACGGCAGCGCGGTGCGCGAGGTCACGCCGATCCGCGTGCCGCGCGCGGTGGAGCTGCTGCGCGTGCCGCCGGCGCCGGCGCCGCTGGCCGAGGTGCTGGCCGCGCTCGAAGCGCTCGAGCTGCCCGAGCTGCCCGCCCACGCCCAGCCCTATCTTGAGGTGCGCGTGCTGCTCGACGGCCCGGAGCCCGGCCTGCGCGCGCAAATCGAGGCGGCCATCGCCGGCAAGCCGGTGCGCCTTGCCAAGATCGAACCGACGCGCAAGGTGGCCACCGCCGCGCCGCTGGATGATGCGATGACGCTCGACCAGCTGGCCCAGCTCAAGCCGGACGACATCTTCCGCCGCCTGTACCGGCAGCGCTACGGCGAAGAGGCGCCGGCCGGGCAGCTGGCCGCGTTCACCGAGCTGATGCTGGCCGGCGCCACGGAGGCGGCATGAAGATCCTGCGCATCGGCGGCCGCAACCTGGCCTCGCTCGCGGGCGACTTCTGCGTCGATTTCGAGGCCGAGCCGCTTGCGTCCAGCGGCCTGTTCGCCATCAGCGGCCCGACCGGCGCGGGCAAGAGCACCCTGCTCGACGCGCTGTGCCTGGCGCTGTACGGCACCACCCCGCGCCTGCCGAAAAGCGCGCGCGGGGCCAGCGCGCTGCCGGACGTGAACGGCGAACCGGTGTCCACCGTGGATCCGCGCAACCTGCTGCGGCGTGGCGCGGGCGAGGGCTTTGCGGAAGTGGACTTCGTGGGCAACGACGGCCTGCGCTACCGCGCGCGCTGGAGCGTGCGCCGCTCGCGCAACAAGCCGGGCGGGCCGCTGCAGGCCGCCGCGATGACGCTGCACCGCCTGCCCGAACTGGCGCCGGTGGGCGGCACCAAGTCCGAGGTGGCGGGCGAGATCGTGCAGCGCATCGGCCTGTCGTTCGAGCAGTTCACGCGCGCCGTGCTGCTGGCGCAGAACGAATTCTCCGCCTTCCTGCGCACCGACGAAAACGAGCGCGGCGAACTGCTCGAAACTCTCACCGGCAGCGCCGTGTACAGCGACATATCGAAGCGTGCCTTCGAGCGCTGCAAGCGCGAGCAGGAGGCGCTGCGCGTGCTCACCCAGCAGCTGTCGCGCCAGGTGCCGCTGTCGGCCGAGGCGCGCGCCACGCTGGACGCCGAACGCGCACAGGCCGAGCTTGAGCTGCAGACTGTCGATGCGCGCCGCGCCTTGCTCGAACAGCAAAGGCGCTGGCACGACGAACTGGCCAAGCTCACCCGCAACGAAGCGGCGGCGCAGGATGCGCTGGCCCAGGCGCGCACACAGGTGGACGCCGCGGCCGGGCGCCGGCGCCACCTGGCCACACTGGAAGCGCTGCAGCCGGCGCGCGCACTGCTGGCCGAAACCCAGCGGCTGGAACGCGAGCAGACACAGGTCCACGCTGCTACCGAACAAGCCGGCCGCGAGTTGGACAGCGCCGTTGCCGCACAGGCGCAGGCCGCGCACCAGCTGGCGGCAGCCGCGCAAGCGCTGGCGGTGGCCGAAGCCGCACAACGCGATGCCGCCCCCGCGCTGGACGCGGCCAAGGCGCTGGACGCCGCCATCGCCGCCCTGACCCCGGCCCTTGACCATGCGCGCAAGGCGATGCAGGCGGCCCGACTGGGCGCTGCCGACGCGGCGCAGGCCATGCAAACCAAGCAGGCCGCACATGCAGCGACGCTCGCCGCACAGCAGGCGAGTGCCGCATGGCTTGCCGCGCATGCGCACCACGAAGTGCTGGCCACGCAATGGGAACGCTGGGACAACCTGCTGGCACAGGCGGCCAACGCGGCGCAAGCCGACGCCGATGCCGCGGCGGCCCTTGCCACGGCCGCGCGCAACGCCGAGGTGAACTCCCAAACCGGGCAGCAAGCGGCGGCGGCGCTCGAGCAGGCGGCAAGCGCGCTGCGCGAGCACGAATCGGCCCTGCGGCACGCAAGCGACACGCTGGCCGGCTTCGATGACGAGGCCCTGCGCCAGGCGCGCCAGGCGCTGGACGCGCGGCGCGAGCAGCTTGCCGCGCTCGAGAAGACCTGGTCGGCACTGTCATCCACGCGCAAGCGCATGGCACAGCTGGACGAGCAACGCACCGCTGCCGAGTGTGCGCGCCAACAGGCCGAAATTGCGCTGGCCACGGCGGCGGCACAAGCGAAGGCGCTGGGCGGCGCCGCCGAACAGGCCGAACGCGCCCTCGCCGGCGCCGAGCTGGCCTGTGCCGACAGCGTTGCCAGCCTGCGCGCCCAGCTCGCGGACGGCGCGGCCTGCCCCGTTTGCGGCGCGCTGGAGCACCCCTACCATCATCAGGACGAACGCTTGCAGGCCGTGCTCGACGGCCTGCGCGCCGAGGTGGTGCGCTGCCGGGCTGCGGCACAGGACAACCTGGCCGCACAGGCGGCGCAGCGCACCGCGGCAGCGGGCGCACGCGAGCGCTTGACCGCGCTGGACGCCGAGCGCGGCGCCCTTGCCCCGACCCTGGACGAACTGTCGCGGGCGTGGAACGCACACCCGCATGCACACGCCGCGCCGGGCGAAGACGAGCGCAGCGGCTGGCTGGCCGCACAACAGCAGGCACTGCGGGAACAGGCTGCGCAGCTGGACGGGCAGGAACAAGCGGCACAGCGTGCGCGCACTGCGCGCGACAACGCCCAGCAAGGGTGCGACAAGGCGCGCGCCGCGCATGCCCGGCTACTGGAAGCGGCCCATGCGGCGCAAGCGCAAGCGGCGCGCCTGAAGTCCGAGCTGGACACGCTTGCCGCAAAGCGTGACGCAGCCGCAAGCGCCCTCGCCGCGACCCTGCGCGAACTGGAGCAGCCGCTGTCGCAGGCCGACAGCGACGGCTGGCAAGCCCGATGGCGCCAGGACCCGAACGCCTACCGCGCGCGCCGTGCCGCCGAGGCAGGGGCGTGGAGCGAACAGTCGCACCAGCTCACCCGCAGCAACAGCGAGATCGCCACGCTGGAGGTCGAGCTTGCCGCCGCTGCCGCCAATGCGGGGCAGGCAGCGCGGCTGGCCAGCGAGGCCGCGGCCCAGTTCCAGCGCGCCGACGCGCAGGTCAAGGCCAAGCTGGGCGAGCGCGCTTCACTCTTCGAGGGCAAGCCGGTGCGGCAAGTCGAACAAGCGCTTGCCCAGGCCGTTGGCCAGGCCCGCGCCACGCTCGTGGAACGGCAAGCGGCAAGCGCCCAGGCCGCCCAGCGCGAAGCCGCCGCCCGTGCCGGCGTGATCCAGTGCGGCGAACGCCACACGGCATTGCATGCCGCATCCGGCGCCGCCGCGGCGCAGCTGTCCGCATGGCTCGACGACTATGCCCTGCAGCACGCGGACCTGGAACCGGTCGCCGACAGCGCCGCCCTTGCCGCCCTGCTGGACACCACGCAGGATGATGTGGCCCGGGAACGCGCCGCGCTGGCCGAACTGGACGCGCAGGCCGCAAGCGCCGCCACCGTGCTTGCCGAGCGCCGCGCTCAGCGCGAACTGCACGCCGGCAGCGCGCTGCCCGATGCGCCGGCCAGCGCCGACGACGTGGAAGCGGCGCTGGCGGTGGTCAACCTCGAACGCGGAGCCCTGCTCGAACGCGCCACGGCACTGCGCATGCAGGCCGCGCAGGACGACGAACGGCGCGCGCAGGGCCAGGCCCTGCTGGCCGAGATCGAACGCCAGCAGGCCGAGGAGCAGAAGTGGGCCAAACTGTCGGAGCTCATCGGATCGAGCGACGGGAAGAAGTTCCGCAATTATGCGCAGCAGTTCACGCTGGACGTGCTGCTCGGTTACGCCAACCATCACCTGGCGCAACTGGCGCGCCGCTACCGGCTCGAGCGGGTGGTCAACACGGGCGGCCCCTCGCTCGCGCTGATGGTGCGCGACCAGGACATGGGCGGCGAGGTCCGCCCGGTCAATTCGCTCTCCGGCGGCGAGACCTTCCTGGTGTCGCTGGCCCTGGCGCTGGGGCTGGCCTCGCTCTCGTCCAACCGCGTGCGGGTCGAATCGCTGTTCATCGACGAGGGCTTCGGGAGCCTGGACAGCGACACGCTCGGGGTGGCGATGGATGCGCTCGACGCGCTGCAGGCGCAGGGCCGCAAGGTGGGGGTGATCTCGCACGTGCAGGAGATGACCGAGCGGATCGCTGCCAGGATCGTGGTGCGCCCGGCCGGCGGCGGCGCAAGCGCCGTCTCGGTGCAGTAGCCGATGCTACAATGCGCCCTTTTCCGCATTCATCCATCATGACCAAACCAGCACGCTTTTTGACCTTCAAGTGCGCCAAGTGCGCCAAGCCGGTCAAGGTCCAACTGCAGAAAGTGTCGGCCTGCTCGCACATCCAGCCCTACCTGGGCGTGTGCGACTGCGGCGAGGTCAGGCTGCACGCCACCGGCAACCCGGACGCGGTCAAGTCCTTCCTCGAGTCCGGCGGCATCGACTGGCACCATCACCATTGATGAGCGAACCCGCGCGCATCCACTGGCCTGAGGGGGGCGAAGACCGCTCGGCCCTGTGGCACTCCGAAAGTGGCTGGCCCGCGCCGAAAAAGGTGGTGCCGGCCGACGACACCATGCCGGCCGACGTGGCCTACCGGCTTGCGCTGGAGGGCACGGGCCTGTTGTGGCGCGGCGACTTCCAGAACGCGCGCCAGCTGCTGCAGGCACTGGTGCGCCGCATCGAGCACAAGGGCGCGCGCGGCAAGCGTGCCAAGGCCGCCAAGCCGGCCGCCAGCCCTGCCGAACTGTTCCACCGCCACCGCCTGACCCAGCTGCAGCGCGCGCGCCTGCTGGCGATGCTGCTCATCCCGCTCGAAGGCGACTACGCAATCCTGCTGCGCCGCGCGCCCGACGTGCGCGACGCCTGTGCCGAGGCGTATGGCCCGGCCAGCGGCGAACGCCTCGTGATCTCGCTGCGCGAGCTGCTTGGCCTGATCGGCGCGCACGAGTGGCGGCGCAAGGGCGTCTTCATGCCCGCGCTGGGCGCGCGCATCCACCCGTGGTACGGCGTGTTTTCGCCGGTGCGCGGCGAGTATGTGGACCTGGTGGCGCAGGCGCCGCTGCCGGCGGGCGCGCAGCTGGCTTTCGACATCGGCACCGGCACCGGCGTGCTGGCGGCCCTGCTGGCAAAGCGCGGCATCGAGCGGGTGCTGGCCACCGACATGGACGAGCGGGCGCTCGGCTGCGCGCGCGAGAACATCGAACGGCTGGGCGTTGGAGCGCAGGTTGAACTGATCAAGGCCGACCTGTTCCCGGAAGGGCGCGCGCCGCTCGTCGTGTGCAATCCGCCGTGGTTGCCGGGCAAACCCAGTTCGTCCATCGAATACGCGATCTACGACCCGGACAGCCGCATGCTGCGCACGTATCTCGGCGGCCTGGCAGCGCATTTGCTCGAGCACGGCGAAGGCTGGCTGATCCTGTCGGACCTGGCCGAGCACCTGGGCCTGCGCTCGCGCGAGCAGCTGCTCGGCTGGATCGATGGCGCCGGACTGGAAGTGATCGCGCGGCTGGACACGCGCCCGGTGCACGGCAAGGCCAGCGACCCCGACGATCCGCTGCACGCGGCGCGCTCGCGCGAAGTGACGTCGCTGTGGCGGCTGCGCGCGAAACGCAACACGGCGGTATGACCAACGCACACTCCCGATTTGCGCCGGGGCCGCATACGCGATACAATTTGGGCATCAGACGCGGGGTGGAGCAGTCTGGCAGCTCGTCGGGCTCATAACCCGAAGGTCACAGGTTCAAATCCTGTCCCCGCAACCAAATACTGGGCCCGACTGTCCCTCGCAGCCGGGCTTTTGTTTTGTGTGGCAGCGCGGCCCGATGAGAGACAAGAAAGACAACGCAACATTCGACCTGCCTGGCTTCGAAGACGCCTTCGCGCTGCCGCCGCAACCCGTTGAACCCAAAAAGCCCGGCACCCGCCCGCGCCGCGTCATACTCAAGCAAGAGCAGCTCCAGCTGCTCGAAGAGACCGACGCCACCGGCCTGCCGGTGTGGAAGCGCGACGACAACCTCGACCTGACCGGCCTGCCGGTCTGGGCACCAGCCTGACCGCATGTCCACTTCCTTCTCCACGCTGCCGCTGGCGGCGCGCTTCCTCTCGAACCTGAACAATCTCGGCTACCACGCGATGACGCCGGTGCAGGCCGCCAGCCTGCCGCACGCGCTGGCCGGGCGCGACCTGATCGTGCAGGCGCACACCGGCAGCGGCAAGACGGCTTCGTTTGGCATCGGCATGCTGCACCGGCTGAACCCGGCGCTGTTCTCGGTGCAGGGCCTGGTGCTGTGCCCGACGCGCGAACTGGCCGACCAGGTCGCGGGCGAGTTGCGCCGGCTGGCGCGCGGCGTGGGCAACGTCAAGATCCTGACGCTGACCGGCGGCGTGGCGTTCCGCCCGCAGGTAGCCTCGCTCGAGCATGGCGCGCACATCGTGGTCGGCACCCCGGGGCGCATCCGCGACCACCTGGGCAAGCGCACGCTGGATCTCAAGCGCGTGAACACGCTGGTGCTCGACGAAGCGGACCGCATGACGGACATGGGCTTTTACGAGGACATCGCGGCGATCGCGGGCGACTGCCCCGCCTGGCGCCAGACCCTGCTGTATTCGGCGACCTACCCCGACGACATTCGCGCCGCCACCGCGGCGCTGCTGCGCGATCCGCTCGAAGTGGCGGTGGAAGGCGGCCAGCAGGCGGCGCGCATCGAACAGCGCTTTTACGAAGTCGATGTCGATGCGCGCGACGCCGCCGTGGCGACGCTGCTGGCAAGCCTGCGCCCCACTTCCGCCATCGTCTTCTGCAATACCAAGGCACATTGCGAAGAGCTGGCGGCAGCGCTGCGCGCGCAAGGTTTTTCGGCGCGCGCCCTGTTCGGCGAGCTGGAACAGCGCGAGCGCGACGAGACGCTGCTGCTGTTCGCGCACCGCAGCTGCCAGGTGCTGGTGGCCACCGACGTGGCAGCGCGCGGCCTGGACATCGCGGACCTGGACCTGGTGATCAACGCCGGCATGCCCAAGGACGCGGAAGTGTACGTGCACCGCGTCGGCCGCACCGGACGCGCCGGCAGCGAAGGCCTGGCGGTATCGGTGTGCACGCCGGGCGACAAGAAGTGGGTGGCGCGCGTGGAGGAACTGCAGGGCAGCCCCGCGCAGTGGCACCCGCTGCCCTCCCCGCCTGACGCCGCCCCGCCCGGGCCAGCCCCGATGGTCACGCTATGCATTGCCGGCGGCAAGAAGGACAAGCTGCGCCCCGCCGACCTGCTGGGCGCGCTGACCGGCGAGGCGGGCCTGACCCGCGAACAGGTCGGCAAGATCGACATCACCCAGTTCGCCAGCTACGTGGCGCTGGCGCGCCCGGCCGCGGCGCACGCGTTCGAGCGCCTTGCTGCCGGCAGCCCGCTCGGGCCCGAGTACGGGGCGTTCAAGGGGCGCTACTTCCGGATGCGTTTCATCGAGGCCTAGGCGCGCACGGTTGAGCGGGCCACCGACACGCCCGCCTGGAATCTGGCATTATTTGCAACAAATGAGGTTTGCATGATGACCAGTCCAAGCACAATCCGATCTCCCACGCTTGCACGCACGGTGCGCCAGGTGGTGTCGCAGCAGCCGGAGCAGGTGAACGAAGTCTGGTGCCGCAAGATCTTCCGCAACATCCTGCAGGCGCTCGAACGCCACCACGCGCTCAGGCAGCCGCACGCGCCCATCTCGCCCGACACGATCGGTTTTGACGCGCACGGCGACCCGGTCCTGCTGCCGGCCGACGGCGCCACGGCCGAGCCGGGCGAAGCGGCCGACGTGCAGGCGCTCGGCGCCGTGGTCCACTACGCCATCACCTGGGAGCCGCAGCCACTGACGCCGCTGCGTACCCAGGCGCTGGACGGCTTCAGCGAATCGCTGGTCGGCGCGGTCAACAAGTGCATCGCGCCCGACCCGGGCGAGCGGCCGCAGTCGATCGCCGAACTGCGCAACCTGCTCGGCATCGTCGCGCTGGGGGCCGTCATACCGCATGCCACGCCCGAGCCAGTCTTTGCGCCGGTCGAAACCACCCGCACGACGAGCATTTTCGGCCCCGACAAATGGCAGCGCTGGATGCTGATCTGCCTGGCGGCCGTGGTGCTGCTGGCCGCAGCCTCGGCGCTGTGGATGCTGCTGCGCGACGCGGACGGCGGCGACAACGTCGCGCTGACCTTGCCCGAGACGGTGCCAGCGTCGCACAACGCCAGCCCCAACGCGGCGCCGGCGCTGCCCGCTCCCGCCGCGCCGGTCGCGCCGGCCACGCCGGCCATCGCAACAGCCGCGCGCGATGCCGCCGCGATGGGCCCGCACTCTGCCGCGGCAACGCGCTCCATCGAACCGGAACCCGCCGCCAGCTCCCCTGCCCGCCCCGTTGCGCCATCGGCAGCGCCTGCGCGCGACGCGCAGCAAGCTCCCTCCGTCACCTACAAGCTGATGGTCAAGCCGTGGGGAACCGTGTACGTGGACGGCGCCGAACGTGGCATCAGCCCGCCGCTCAAGCACCTGCGGCTGGCGCCGGGGCAGCACACCGTGCGCGTGGTGAACCCGAACTATCGCGACCGCGTCCTGCGCATCGATGCGGAACACAACCGCAACGGCCGCATCGACGTCGATTTTGGCCAACGGTCACGTTGAGGTGTATGTCATGAGAACCATCTTCCTGTCCACGCTGCTTGCGGCCAGCCTGCTGGCCGGCTGCGCCGACATGCCCGACCTGTTCGGCAGCACACCGGCCCAGCCGCACCCGCGCGCCGAAAGCCTGTCCGCCACGCGCGAGCCGGCCGCCCTGCGCGAGGGAATCCATCTGTACAACGAAGGCGATTTCAATGGCGCGATCAAGCGGCTGTCCTCGCGCGAGATCGCCAACGGCTCGGTGAATGCGCGCGTCACCGCGCTCAAGTACACCGCGTTCAGCTATTGCGTGACCAGCCGGCCCTCCCAATGCCAGCGCGCGTTCGAGCGGGCAATCAAGCTGGATCCCAGGTTCGACCTGGAGCCGGGCGAGCACGGGCACCCGCTGTGGGGGCCGGTATTCGCGAAGGCCAAAAACAACCGCTAATCCTCCTTCGTAGGGTGGACAGATTCCTGCCCATGCGTTCGAGCAGCGCAAGCTTGAGTTGGATGTGGGCAGGAGACCTGCCCACCCTACGATCAAAGCTTGACGGTGACGGACGCCGGGAAGGTCGGTGCACGGCGGCGGGCACTGGCCTGTTCGTAGGCGTAGGCCATGCCGATCAGCGCCGCTTCGCTCCACGCCGTGCCCACGAACGACATGCCGACCGGCAGTCCGTGCGTGTAGCCCGCCGGAACTGTGATGTGCGGGTAGCCCGCCACCGCCGCCGGCGACGAGAAGCTGCCGCCGTAGTGGTCGCCGTTGATGTAATCCGTCACCCAGGCCGGCCCCCCGGTCGGCGCCACCAGCGCATCGAGCTTGTGCTCGCGCAGCACCTGGTCGATGCCTTCCTCGCGCGAGTAGCGCAGGTTGTTCGCCAGCGCCTCCTGGTATTCCTTGGCGTCGAGCCCGGCCTTGGCTTCGGCCGCAACCAGGTGTTCCTGCTGGAAGTACGACATCTCGCGCGCAGCGTTCTTCTGGTTGAAGGCGATCACGTCGGCCATGTTCTTGACCGGCGCGTGCGGCGCGTAGTTTGCCAGGTAAGCGTTCAGGTCGGGCTTGAATTCGTACAGCAGCACCGTGGTCTCGGTGTCGTTGTACTTGTCGATGTTGGGCAGCTGCACGTCCACCAGGGTCGCGCCCTGCGCCTTCAGGATTTCCAGCTCCTTTTCGATGATCGCGTCCACCGCGTCGTTACTGCCGAAAAAGTTGCGCGCCACGCCAATGCGCTTGCCCTGCAGGCCGTCGCGGCGCAAGGCGGCCGCGTAGTCGGTGGCGCGCGCGTTCGCCTCTTTGGTGGCGGCGTCGCTGGCGTCACTGCCGGCCAGCGCGGCCAGCAGCAGCGCAGCGTCGGCGACGGTGCGGGTCATGGGGCCGGCCGTGTCCTGCGAGTGCGCGATCGGGATGATGCCGCTGCGGCTGACCAGTCCCAGCGTGGGCTTGATGCCGACGATGCCGCAGGTCGAGGACGGCGACACGATCGAGCCGTCGGTCTCGGTGCCCACCGCCAGCGTGGCCAGGCTGGCCGCGATGGCCGAGGCCGAACCGGAGCTGGAACCGCTGGTGTTGCGGTCCAGTGCGTACGGGTTCTTCGTCTGGCCGCCGCGCCCGCTCCAGCCGCTGATCGAATGGGTCGAGCGCATGTTGGCCCACTCCGACAGGTTGGTCTTGCCGATGATGACCGCGCCCGCCTCGCGCAGGCGCGCCGCCACGTGCGCGTCGCGGCTGGCGCGCACGCCGTCCAGCGCCAGCGAGCCGGCGCTGGTGCTCATCTTGTCGGCGGTGGCGATATTGTCCTTCAGGAGCACCGGGATGCCGTGCAGCGGGCCGCGCAGCTTGCCGGCGGCACGCTCGCGGTCCAGCGACTCGGCAATCGCCAGCGCATCCGGATTCAGCTCGATGATTGCGTGCAGCCTGGGGCCAGCCTTGTCAATCGCGGCGATGCGCGCCAGGTAGTGCGACACCAGCGCGCGCGAGCTCAGCTTGCCGGCCTTCATGGCCGCCTGCTGCTCGGCCACGCCGGCGTCCAGCAGCGCGCCATTGCCTGCTGCCGGCAATGCCGCCGCGCCCGCATCCGCCATGCCAGCCATGGCGCCGGCAGCCAGTCCAAGATGAACGAAATCCCTGCGATCCATTCCTGCCTCCAATTTTGTAGAGGCAACAGCATAGCAGCAAAATTGTTCGCTCAAGCAAGGCCCGGCCAGCCGCAAAAGAAAAAGCACGCGCGGCGAACCGGGCGTGCTTTTTGTGTGTCTTTACGCCGGCAAGCCGGCGCAAGCGAGCTTAGGCGCGAACGATGCGCTTGTACTCGTTGGTGCGGGTGTCGATTTCGATGACGTCGTCGTTGCTGACGAACAGCGGCACCTGGACGGTGTGCTGCTTCGACTCGATGGCGTTCTCGATACGGGCGTCTTTCAGCACGTTGCCCGAGGTGTTGCCCTTGACGGCCGGCTCGGTGTACACGACCTGACGCGCGATGGTGGTCGGCAGTTCGACCGAAATTGCCTTGCCGTCGTAGAACACGGCCTCGCACTCCATGCCATCCTTCAGGTAGTGCAGCGCATCACCCAGGTTTTCTTCTTCGATTTCGTACTGGTTGTACTCTTCGTCCATGAAGACGTACAGCGGGTCGGCGAAGTACGAGTAGGTCACCGGCTTCTTGTCGAGAATGACGACGTCGAACTTGTCGTCGCCGCGGAACACGTTTTCCAGCGGCGCGTTCGTCAGAAGATTCTTCATCTTCCACTTGTAAGTGAAGCCCGTGCGGCTCGAACCGTTGACGTCGGAACGCAGCACGATGAAGGGCTTGCCGTCAACCATAATGATATTGCCAACACGAATTTCTTTTGCGGGTTTCATAGGGTGTATGCGTTTATTTGTAGGTTGCAGTAACCGGGCATCATACCATGTTTTTCGGCGCCAGCCTACCCGGCCGAGCGCGCAAAGCTGAGCAGTTGCGTGACCAGGTCGCCGTTTTCCAACACCGCGTGCTGCCAGGCGGCGTTGCGCCGCGCGATGGCCGGCAAGTCCTCCTTGAGCGCCAGCCACGCGGCCTGCCAGTCGCCGATCACGGCTGCGTCGTTCCAGCCCAGCATGAAGCGCTCCACGCTGGGGAGGCCGCCGGCGTAGCGCTGCAGGAACGCGCGCAGCTTCTTGTGGTGCAGGTTCTCGTCCTGCGGGTAGATCTGCCAGACGAAGGCGCGCCCCGCCCACTGCGCGCGCACCCACGAATCCTCGCCGCGCACAAAGTTGATGTCGCAGGCCCACAGCAGCCTGTCGTAGTCCGGTTGCGGCACGAACGGCAGCACCCGGAGCGTGACCGCCCCCCGCTTGCCGTACGCGCCGGCCTGCGCCGGTTGGCCCAGGAAGGCCTCGACCGCGTCGCGCGCCACGCCCTCGGGCACCAGGCAGGTCAGCGCCGTGCCCTCCGCTTCCCACGCCTCGAGCAGCGCCGCGACCGGGGCATGCGGATAGCAGAACAGCGAGACCTTGAGCGTGTCCATCTCCTCATCGGTGACGCCAAAGCGCGCCAGGAACGCGGCCATGGCGGCGCGATCGGACTGGAACGCCTGGCGTGCCTCGTCCAGACCGGCCTCGTGCAGCAGTCCGCCGGTTTTGCCGGTAAAGCCAGGGAAAAAGAAATACTTGGTGATCGGCAAGCGTGGATGCATCGACGGCAGCCGGTGGCAGCCTTCGACCCATTCCTCGGCGCTCAGACCCTCGTAGTTGATCCAGACCGGCCGCGGTTCGCGCCGCGCCATGGCCTCGGCATAGCCGGGCGGAATGTCCACGCCGAAGAATTCGATGACGATGTCGGCCACCTCGCCCGGATCGAACTGCCCGTCCTGTCCTTGCCAGTGGCGCACCGCGACGCCCTGCACCTGCTGGAGCGCGGCGCCGGTGTCCACCTCGGGGCAGATGCGGCGAAAGCTGGCCAGGTCGTCCACCCACAGCGTCACCGCAAGCGCGTGCTCGTGGTGCAACTGGCGCGCCAGGCGCCAGCAGATGCCGATGTCGCCGTAGTTGTCGACGACTTTGCAAAAGATGACCAGGGTACGTGGAGTGTTGGACATGTCGATGGAGCCAGGCAGCGCGGGCCGCCATTCTACCCGACCCGCGCGCGATTAACGCTTGCCGCGCCGCCGCGCAAGGGCCGGCAGCCGTTCATCTGCGGCATCGCAAGCAGCGGCCGGCGAGCCCGATTTTGCCCTGCCCGTCGAAAAACTTCACCTACCCCACCCTGTCCAAGACCCCGTACCAGCTGCGCTTTGGCGGATTCGTCCGCTTGAGCGTTCTTCCTCCCGCCTGACACACCTGACCTTACCGGATGGGTGAGGCGCTTGATCGCACGCTGCCGTTTGCCGTGGTGCGTAAGGGAACGCGAGTCGGGCACAGCTGCTTGTGACCGACCGTGACAGGCCCCAGGGCCGGCGGCTGCACTCACATTGAACAAGAAGGGGTGAATCATGAACGAGTTCCAACAAGCAGGGTACGGACAACCACAGTTCCAGCCGCAAGGCTTCTTTGGCAGCACCTTCGGCGCTCCGCTCGGCGGCCAGATCGGCAGCGGCATCGGCAGCTGGCTTGGCAACCCGCAGCTGGGCGGCCAGATCGGCCAGGCAGCCGGCAGCTTCCTCGGCGGCATTTTGCCGTTCAGCGCCCAGCCGCAAGGCATGCAGGGCTATGGCGGCGGCATCGGCGGCGGACAGCAAGGCGCACAGATCGTCGGCCAGTTCCTCCAGCAACATCCGCTGCTGCAGGCCATCGCGCAGCAGCCGGCGCTGGCGCAGCAGCTGCTGTCCACGCACCCGTTGCTGCAGGCCTCGCTGCAGAACCCCCAGGCTGCGCAACAGCTGGTGCAGCAGCACCCCATGCTCCAGCAAGCGCTGCAGCATCCGCTGCTGGCGCACACCGTCATGCAGTCGCACCCGCTGCTGCACCAGGCACTGCAACAACAGCTGATGCAGCAGTTGCAGCAGATCCAGCAACAACAGCAACCGCAGCAGTTCCAGCAACCGGGCATGGGCGGCGGCCAGATGCAGCCGCAGGGCTGGTTCGGCAATCTGGTCGGCCAGTATGCGCAGCCGATCGGCTCCACCGTCGGCGGCTGGCTCGGCCAGCAAGGGCTGGGCAGCGCGATCGGCGGCGCGGCCGCCCAGCTCGGCCAGATGCTGCCGTTCGGCGCGGACCCGTACAGCAACTGGCTGCAGCAACAGGCCATTGCCTCGCAATACCGAGGCATGGGCGGCATGCAGCAGTACCAGCCGGGCCAGGGGATGGGCCAGGGCATGCAGGGTGGCCAGCAGGGCCAAGGCGGCCAGACGCTGCACTGATCACAGGCTGAACCGGACCTCCCGCGGCGCTTGCGGGAGGTTTTTCAAACGAGAGGAACACGTCATGCCCCAAGCACCCAACCAGCAGCGCTACATCGTGCGCGCCGCCGGCGACAGCGCGCCGCTGCAGGGCTTCATCGCCGGCCTGCAGAGCGAGCCTGCCATCCAGCTGGTCGAGGCCATCGGCCCGGCGCAGCAGCCGCACACGGTGGTCATCCAGACCGACGAGGCGACCGCGCAACAGCTCGCGCAACGCTTTGCCAGCACCAACCAATTGATGATCGAACCGGACCGGCCGCTGTCGCTGTTCGGTCACGGTCCGGCCTGAATCGAAAGGAATACACATGCCAAAGGAACCAACCAGCGGACAGGGCGCGCAGCCGGCGCAAGGCGCGGCGCCACAGAATCCGCAAGGCGCCGGAGCGCCGCCCGAGAGCGGCGCCAGCGCCAGCCGGCAACCGCGCGGCCACGTGGTGGGCGAACGCAAGAAGCGTTTCCTGGTCGCGCCACGCCAGCCGATGGTGCAGATGGGCCCGCTCGGCGTGCTGCCGATGGCCTTCCAGCCGCTGTCGCTGAGCACGGTCGAGCAAGCCCTGCGCGCCGCGCCTGATATCGAGGTGGTCGGCCTGGTGGGCGACCGCCGCGCGGCCAGCCCGCTGGCCGAGGGCATGGGCGGCGGCCACGCCGAGGGCGTGCTGGTGGCGCGCATGACCGACCAGAAGGCGCAGGAACTGCACCTGCAGGGCCAGGGCCGCCTGCTGGTCGAGCGCGACCAGCACCTGCAACTGTTCGAGCCGGCCTTGCGCCAGCCGAATCTGGTCGCCTCGCTCACTCCGGCCGCGGGCCCGGCAATGTCGCTTGCCGTGCTGGTGCTGGACGGCAGCGGCGCGCCCGTGCCCGAGGCCGAGGTCTCGCTGTTCGGCAGCCTGCTGCCGGCAAGCGGCGTGACCGGGCAGGACGGCACCGCCACCATCACCATGTACGGCGAAAACCCGCACACGGTGCGCGGCCTGTACGTCAAGCCAAAATCGGACTTCTGGAGCTTTTACCAGCGCGACCCCGACTTGTCCGCCACCGAGCCGAACGTGGTCACCCTGCGCCCGCTATCCGCGTGGCGCGGCTTGTCGGGCTTCCCGGCCCAGAACACCATCGGCTGGGGCCAGCGCGCCATGCGCATGGACAAGCTGCCGCCCGAGTTCCGTGGCCGCGGCGTCAGGATCGCGGTGATCGATTCAGGCGTTGCCACCAGCCACACCAACCTGCGGCAGATCGGCGCGGGCTTCGACATCATTGATAAAGATACCGATCCGGGCGCCTGGAACCAGGACCAGCTTGGGCATGGCTCGCACTGCTCGGGCGTGATCGGTGGCGCCGACCCCACCTTTGGCATCCGCGGCTTTGCACCGGAAGCGGAAATCCACGTCTGCAAGCTGTTCCCCGGCGGCCAGGTGAGCCAGTTGATCGAGGCGCTCGAATATTGCATCGAGCACCAGATCGACGTGGCCAACCTGAGTTTGGGCGGCACCGAACCGTCCGAGGCGCTGGAACAACAGATCCTGCGCGCCAAGCGCTTCGGCGTGGCCTGTATCGCCGCGGCGGGCAACAGCGGCGACGCGGTCCAGTACCCGGCCTCGTCGCCGCATGTGCTGGCCGTGGCCGCGATCGGCAAGGCCGGGGAGTTTCCGCCCGACAGCTACCACAGCCAGACCATGAACGGCGACGTCGATGCGGACGGCTTCTTCACCGCGCGGTTCAGCTGCTACGGGCCGCGCGTGGACGTGTGCGCACCGGGCGTGGCCATCGTCTCGTCGGTGCCGCCAAACAATTTCGCCGCCTGGGACGGCACTTCGATGGCCGCGCCCCACGTGACCGGGCTGGCCGCGCTGGTGCTGGCCCACCATCCGGCGTTCCAGGGGCCGGGCCGGGCACCCAACGCCGACCGGGTCGAGCGCCTGTTCCAGGTCATCCGCATGAGCGCGCGCCGGGTCACGCTGGGCGAACAGACGCGCATCGGCTACGGCTTGCCGGACGCGCTGGTGGCCCTGGGGTGGTCGGTGATGGCCGCCGACCGCCGCGGGCAGCAGCCGCTGCAGGGCATGGCCGGCATGGGCCTTGGCGCACTCGGCGGCATCGGCGGGACCGGGCTCATGGGCGAGGCGGCGTTCGGGCAGCCGGTCGGGCTGGGGGCGGCCCAAGGCGGCATTCCCGGCATACCCGGCTTGCCATTCGGCATTGGCACCGTGCGCGGCGGCTGGTAGCGCACCACACGGGCCGCAAACGGGCAAAGAAAAACCGGAGCACCTATCCGCGCATGCACGGTGGTCTGCTCCGGTTTTTAACTGGCGTCCCCACGGGGATTCGAACCCCGGTACTCACCGTGAAAGGGTGATGTCCTAGGCCTCTAGACGATGGGGACCTAAAACTGCTTTGCTGCTATTGTACTTCCGCGCGGGCAGCGAAGTTGGACAGTCTCCAACTGCGCGCCCACGCTGCCAAACCTGGCGTCCCCACGGGGATTCGAACCCCGGTACTCACCGTGAAAGGGTGATGTCCTAGGCCTCTAGACGATGGGGACCTAAAACCTTGGTGGAGGTAAGCGGGATCGAACCGCTGACCTCTTGCATGCCATGCAAGCGCTCTCCCAGCTGAGCTATACCCCCGTTGCACTGCTTTTACTACGACTACTCTGCGGCTGGCTGAACGCGTGGGCAGAATCTGCCCCCCCTACGCGCCTCCAGCTGCCAAATTCTTGGCGTCCCCACGGGGATTCGAACCCCGGTACTCACCGTGAAAGGGTGATGTCCTAGGCCTCTAGACGATGGGGACCCTGGACTGCTATTTGTTCGTGGTGGAGGTAAGCGGGATCGAACCGCTGACCTCTTGCATGCCATGCAAGCGCTCTCCCAGCTGAGCTATACCCCCGTTGTACTGCTTTTACTACGACTACTCTGCCGCCGCCTGAACGCGTGGGCAGAAACCTGCCCACCCTACGCCTTGCGACTGCCAATTCTTGGCGTCCCCACGGGGATTCGAACCCCGGTACTCACCGTGAAAGGGTGATGTCCTAGGCCTCTAGACGATGGGGACCCTGGACTGCTACTGCTTCTTCGACGTTGGTGGAGGTAAGCGGGATCGAACCGCTGACCTCTTGCATGCCATGCAAGCGCTCTCCCAGCTGAGCTATACCCCCGTACCGGCGAAGAAGCAGGATTATAGCGTCAGTCTTGCAATCTGCAAATAGCCATCCTGCGTTTAGATGAATTTTTCCACGCGCTCGACCACGGTGTCGCGGCCAAACAGTTCCACGACCGCATCAATGGCCGGGGTTTGCAGCTGCCCGGTCAGGGCCAGGCGCAGCGGCATGGCCAGTTGCGGCATCTTCAGCCCGTTGGCGGCCAGCACTTCCTTGACCATGGCCGAAATCGCCGCGCGCGTCCATTCCACGCTCTTGGCGCGCTCGGCAAACTGGCCCAGCGCGGTGCGGGCGCTGTCGGTCAGGTGCTGCGCCACCAGCGCCGGATCGGCCTTGGGCACGCGGTAGAACAGCATGGCCGCGTCCGCCAGTTCGTTGACGGTGTTGGCGCGCTCCTTCATCAGGCCGATCACGGCCGGCAGGTCGGGGCCGGACAGCAGGCGCGCGCCTTCGCGCTCGAGCACCGGGCGGGCCAGCTCGGCCAGCCGGCCATTGTCGGCCTGCTTGATGTAGTGGTTGTTCAGCCACGCCAGCTTCTCGTTGTTGAACTGGGCGGCCGACGCGGTCAGGTGCTCCAGGTTGAACCACTCGCAGAACTGGTCCATCGAGAAGATCTCGTCGTTGCCGTGGCTCCAGCCCAGGCGCGCCAGGTAGTTCAGCATGGCCTCGGGCAGGTAGCCCTGGGCCGGATATTCCATCACGCTCACCGCGCCGTGGCGCTTGGACAGCTTCTCGCCGTCGGCGCCCAGGATCATCGGCAGGTGGCCGTATTCCGGCAGCGGCGCGCCGAGCGCGCGCAGGATGTTGATCTGGCGCGGGGTGTTGTTGACGTGGTCGTCGCCGCGCAGCACGTGGGTGATGCCCATGTCCCAGTCGTCCACCGCCACGCAGAAGTTATAGGTCGGCGTGCCGTCCGGGCGGGCGATCACCAGGTCGTCCAGCTCCTTGTTGGCGATCGTGATCGGCCCCTTGACCACGTCGTTCCAGGTGACTTCGCCGTCCAGCGGGTTCTTGAAGCGCACCACCGGCTGCACGCCAGGGGGCACCGGCGGCAGCTCCTTGCCCGGCTCGGGGCGCCAGGTGCCGTCGTAGCGCGGTTTTTCGCCGGCCGCGCGCATGCGCTCGCGCATCGCCTCCACTTCCTCGGGCGAGCAGTAGCACAGGTAGGCGCTGCCCTGCTCCAGCATGGTCAGGATCACCTCGCGGTAGCGGTCCATGCGCTTCATCTGGTAGAACGGGCCTTCGTCGTGCTCCAGGCCCAGCCACTTCATGCCGTCCAGGATCGCCTGCACCGCTTCCGGCGTGGAGCGCTCGAGGTCGGTGTCTTCGATGCGCAGAACAAAAGTGCCGCCGAAATGGCGGGCGTAGGCCCACGAATACAGCGCGGTGCGCGCGCCGCCGAGATGGAGGTAGCCAGTCGGGCTCGGTGCGAAACGGGTACGGACGGTCATGGCGTAATGCAAATTGGTAAAACGCCTATTTTACCGCGACCCTGCCGCCGCTGCGCTGCCGCGCCGTACCCGCCCTTGCGGCCTGCTAAATGCGCGCCTGTTCGGGCGCGCCTTGCGCCTCCAGCCAGGCAGCCAGCGCGTTGACGGTCGGGTAGTCGTACAGCAGCTCCGGCACCACCGGCACCGCGGCGCGCTGTTCGATCTCCAGCGCGATCGGCACCGTCGCCAGCGAGTCGATGCCCAGCTCCGCGAACGGGGTGTCGTCGCCGAACGCGGGCATGGACGGGCGGCCGTCGCTCGCCAGCCAGCGGGTCACGCTCTCGCGCACCAGTTGGCGCATGGAGTCCCCGGCCGCGCGCGGCGCCGGCGCACAAGCTGCGGCCGGCGGCTGCGGCAGGTCCGCCGCGCGCAGCATCGGATCGGGCAACTGGTCCACCCCGCCCGGCTGCTGGTCGACGTCGCCGATCGCATCCGCGTACGCGCCGATCCGTTCCAGCAGCACGCTGGCCGACGGGTAGGCGTGCGCCGCGTCCTGCTCGGCCGCGATGGCGCGCCGCACCCGGTCGTAGCGCGCGCGCGCCCACTCCAGCGCCGGTCTGGCCTGCGCGCCGCCCTCATCGCCCGCCGCGCGCCGTTCGGCGGCGCCCAGCAGGATCGCGAACGCGCACAGCTCGCCGATGCGGTAGTCGAGCCCTTGCACCAGCGCGCCGTCCCCGGCAAACCGGCGCGCCCCGGCGGCGCGCTCGCGGATCGACGCCACCGTGCGTCCCAGTTCGGCCGCGAGCGCGGGCCGCCCGAGGCCGTGGGCCAGGAAGCGCTCGGCGCCGCTGTCGGGCGCGGCCGCACCGCCCAGGTGCATGTACAGCGTCTCGGTCGGCCCCTCCAGGATGCGCAGCACGCGCGCGTCGCGCAGCATCTGCGGCGCCGCGTTGTTTTCGAGGTAGCCGCGCCCGCCGAGCATCTGGACCAGCCAGTCGGCCGCCTCCCACAGCAGTTCCGAGCCGACGCATTTGCAGGCCAGGCAGGCATGCCGGGGTAGCGGTTCGCGCGCGTCCAGCGCCGCGGCAATCGCCTCCACCAGCGCCTCGAGCGCCCACACCGCGCAGGTGAGTTCGTGCAGGCGCGCGCAGCTGACCGGATTGTCCAGCAGCCTGCCGGTGGCCACCTCGCGCCGGGCCGCGTAGCGGGTCATCAGCTGGGCGCAGCGCTTCATCGCGCCCACGCACAGCGCGCCCACGCCCAGGCGCGCAAAGCCCATCGCGTCGTGCGCGACCTGCATGCCCTCCCCCGGCGCCAGCAGCACGCGCGCGTCCGGCACGAACACGCCCTCGCAGCGCACCGTGTTCTGGACCATCGCGCGCATGCCCATCGTCAGCGCCTCGGGCCCGTGCGCCAGTCCCGGCGCATCCTCCGGCACCAGCAGCACCATCGGGCCCAGCGGCGAGCCGTCGCGGTCCACGCCCTTGGCCAGCACCGTGAGAACGCCCGCCCAGGCGCCCAGGCCGATCAGGTGCTTTTCCGCGTCCAGCCGCCAGCCGCCATCCACGCGCCGGGCGCGCGCCCGGATCGCCAGCGGATTGGACCCAGCCTGCGGCTCGGTCTGCGCGTACGCCGCGAGCTGGCGCCCGCTTGCCAGGCGCGGCAGCAGCTCGCGCTGCAGTGCCTCGGGTCCGTATTGCAGCAGCGGGCGCAGGCCCAGGCCGTTGTGCACTCCGACCATGGTGGCCAGTGTCAGGTCGAGCGCGGCCAGTTGCTGCAGCACCCGCATGGTGTCCGCGCACGAAAGCGCACACCCGCCGTGCGCCTGCGGCACCTGCAAGCCGAAGAAGCCCTCGTTGCCCAGGTCCAGCACCACGTGCGGCGACACCGTGCGGCGTTCGTCCATCAGCCGCGAATCCAGGCGCCGCGCCGCGTAGCGCCGCAGCCAGGCGATCATGGCGTCGGCCCGCGCCCGGCCCGGTGCCGCCACTGTCGCAGCAGGCGCGGGAGCCAGACGCTCGCCGCCCGCAAACAGCAGCGGCAGCGCGCCGCTTTGCGCCAGCGCCTTGCAGCGCGCGCGCTGCACCTTGCCGCTGGTGGTACGTGGAAAGCAGCCCGGCCCCACCAGTGCCACCGTCGCCACCGCCACCCCGAACTGGCGGGTCACCGCCGCGCGCACCTGCTGCGCCAGAGCCTCGGCCCTGGCCGCGCCATGTCCGCCCTGCAGCGCGCGAGCGAGCGCGCGGTCGGCCTCGATCACCACGGCCAGCCGCTCGCGCCCTTGCGTCTCCACGGCGAATGCCGCGCAGCGGTTCGGCGCGCCGCAACCGGCCGCGCGCTCGGCCGCCTCCTCCACGTCCTGCGGGTAGATGTTCCTGCCGTTGATGATAACCAGGTCACGCAGGCGGCCGGTGACATACACCTCGCCATCGAGCACGAATCCAAGGTCCCCCGTACGCAGGAACGGCCCCGCAGGCAGCGGCCCGGGCCACGCCGAACCGGCCGCCAACGAAGCGCCGGGCTGCTCCGCCAGCCTTGCGCCAAACGCCTGCGCGGATTGGTCCGGCTGGTTGCGATACGCCTGCGCGACCGAAGGCCCGGCAACCCAGATTTCGCCCACGCGTCGCGGCAGCACCGGCAGGCAGCTGTCGGGGGCGGCCACCAGCAGCGTCACCCCGGGCGCCGGCGGGCCGCAACTGACGATATCGCGCGCATCCCGCGTGCCTGGCGTCGCTTCGCGCACCTGGTTGTGCTCCAGCGCCGAGGCGGACAAGGTGCGCACCCGGGGCGCGCGGCCGCGCGGGCCGCCCGCCACCAGCAGCGTCGCCTCGGCCATCCCATAGCACGCGAACTGTGCATCGGGCCGGAAGCCACACCCGGCAAACGCCTCCACGAAGCGGCGCAGCGTGGCCGCGCGCACCGGTTCGGCGCCGTTGTACGCCAGCTTCAGGCTGGACAGGTCGAGCCCCGTCTTCTGCTCCTCGTCCACGCGGCGCGCACACAGCTGCCAGCCAAAGTCCGGCGCGCCGGCGCAGGTGGCGCGATAGTCGCCGATCGCGCGCAACCAGCGCACCGGGCTGCGCAGGAACTGGGCAGGCGCCATCAGCACGCTGCGAAAACCCAGCGCCGCCGGCGCGGCCACGCTGCCCACCAGTCCCATGTCGTGAAACAGCGGCAGCCAGCTGACCATCACGCTGTCCGGGCCAAAGCCGAACACCTGGCCGATCGCATCGACATTGGATGCGAGGTTCGCGTGCGTCACCTCGACCCCGCGCGGCTGCGCCGTGGAGCCCGAGGTGTACTGGATCAGCGCCAGCGCGTCCGGATCGGGTTCCGCCAGCGGCCCCGCCGCGTTTGCGCGCGCGGTGTCGGTGGCCAGGCATTCCAGCATCGCCGCCCCGGCCTGCGCCAGGCTGGCGTCAACCGCGCCAGCGCAATCGCCCGTGGTCAGGACCAGCGCCGGGTCGGCATCCTGGAGCAAGGCGCGCAGCCGTGCGGCATGCCGGCGATCGGCCATCGCCGCCGGCACCGCCACCACGCCGCAGGTCAGGCAGGCAAAGAAGGCGACGACGAATTCCAGCCCCGGCGGGTACAGCAGCAGCGCGCGCGCGCCCGGCCCCACGCGCGCCGCCAGGTGGCCGGCCAGCAGCTCGACCTGGCGCGCCAGATCGCCATAGCTCAGGTCCTCGGCCCGCCCGTCCTCGCGCAGGAAAGTGAAGGCGATGCGCGTGGGCGTTGCGCGCGCGTGCAGCGCCAACCGGCGCGACACCGGAACGGGTACGCTGCTGCCGGTGTGGTCAAGCACGCCGCACCTCCGCCACCTGGTGCCGCCGCACCCCTTCCACGACGGCGCCGGCGCGGTGCAGTGCCGACTCGATCTGCTGCGCGGCGCGCCTGACCTGCTGCAGGTTGTGGTTTGCCATCAGCTGCAGGCGCAGCCGCGCCGCGCCCAGCGGCACGCCCGGGTATTCGACCGGGTTCACGAACACGCCCTGGCGCGCCAGCAGCTTGCCCGACAGCCGCGCCACCTGCTCGCTGCCGACGACCACCGGCACGATCGGCGAAGGCGTGCCCCCACATTTGATACCCGCTTCGGCCAGGTGCGCGCGCAAGGCGCAGGCGTTGCGCATCACGTCAGCACGCAGTGCATCGCCCTCGTCCGAGGCCGCGATGCGCAGGCTCTCCAGCACCACCGCCACCTGCACCGGCGAGAGCGCGTTGGAGAACAGGTGCGGGCCGGCGAACAGCTGCAGCTGGCGCTTGAGCGCGCGCGAGCCGCTGGCGATAAAGCCGCCGTTGGACGCAAAGCTCTTCGAAAACGCGCCCAGCACGATGTCCACCTTGCCCACCATGTTCTGCAGCCCCAGCACGCCCAGCCCGTTCGGCCCCAGCGCGCCCAGGTCGTGCGCCACGTCCACCAGCAGCGTGGCGCCGTAATCGCGGCACAGGTGCTGCAGCAGCGGCAGGTCCGGGCTGTCCGAATCCATGCTGAACAGCCCTTCGGTCACCACCAGGATTCCGTTGTCGGCATCGCGCGCGCGGATCTGCGCCAGCAGCTCGCGTACGTGGCCGCAATCGAGGTGCCGGTGCGGGGCCACGTTGCGCGTGGCCGCGGCCGCGCCCTGCCGCAGCGACGCGTGCGCCAGCTGGTCGATCACCACGTGGTCGCGCGCATGCACCAGCGCGGTGACCGCGCCGAACGCCGCGCCCCAACCGGTCGGGAACAGCGTCACGTGCGGCGCCTGCAGCATCGCGCCCAGCACCTGCTCGAGCGCCAGCGACAGCCGGCTGTTCCCCAGCAAAACGGCCGACCCGGCGCTGTGCGGGCCGGCGTCGTGCAGTGCCCGCGCGGCGGCGTCCACCACCGCCGGGTGCGACGCCAGCGACAGGTAGTCCTGCGAGGCGAAGTTGATCCCGCGCGCGGCAGGCAGCCCCTCCTCGCGCACGCTGGCCACCGGCTCCGGCGCGCCGTCGAGCACGCGTGCATACTGCCACACGCCGTGGGCCGCGCGCGTCGCGCACCAGGCTTCCAGCGCCTCGGCGCGGCGCACCAGGTCGGCCCCGCGCGGCTGCGCGAACTGGGCCGCGGTGCCGGCCAGCGCGCCGGATGCGGCCAGCGCCTCGATGTCGTCATCGCCCTCGTCGATCACGGTTGGTTCTTGCACGGGACTCTCCTTCGCAGGGGCCGCGCGCGGCTCAGGCAAGCGCCGGCGCGGCGGGAACGGCATACTGGCGCGCCAGCAGCGCGCCCAACTGGTCGGGCGGCAGCGGCCGCGCAAACAGGTAGCCCTGCGCCGCGTCGCACCGCATCGCGCACAGGTCGGCCAGCTGTTCGCCGGTCTCCACGGCTTCGGCAATCACCTTCAGCTGCAGCCGGTGCGCCATGTCCACGATCGACTCGGCCAGCGCGAACGAGCGCGCGCGCCCCGAAGCGGCGCCAAGGCGGCGCACGAACATGCCGTCCATTTTCAAAATGTCCACCGGCAGCTCGGACAGGTAGTTCAGGCTCGAATATCCGGCGCCGAAGTCGTCGATCGACACCAGCACGCCGGCCTGGCGCAGCTCGTTCATCAACACCCGGTTCACCGCCAGGTCTTCGATCAGGGTGCCCTCGGTGATCTCGATCTCCACGCAGCGCGTCGGCACGCCGCTGTCGGCCACGATCTGCAGCACGCGCGCGACGATGTCGGGGTCCTTGAGCTGGCGCGCCGACAGGTTCACTGCCGTGCGCACCTCCGGCAGCCCGGCCTCGCGCCAGGCCCGGTTCTGGGCGCAGGCGGTCCTGAGCACCCATTCGCCGATCTGCACGATCAGGCCCGTCTCCTCGGCCAGCGGGATGAAACGGTCGGGCGCGATCCGGCCGTACACCGGATGCTGCCAGCGCAGCAGCGCCTCGACCCCGACGATGCGCCGGCTGGCCAGCTCCACCTGCGGCTGGTACTCGATGAACAGCTGGCCCTCGCGCAGCGCCTCGCGCATGCCGGTCTTGAGCGCCAGCCGTTCGCTTTGCGGCTCGCTGGCGTCGGCCGAGTACACGCGCACGCTGTTCTCGCCCCAGCGCCTGGCCAGGCGCACCGCGATGTCGGCGCGCTTGAGCAGCGCATCCAGGTCGCAATCGGCCGCCGGGTACAGCGCGATACCGACCGACATCGTGATCAGGCACTCGTGCGCGCCGGTCCTGAACGGCTGCGCAAAGCGCGTCAGGATCTTGTCGGCGACGGCCTGCGCATCCGACTCGGCCGCCAGGTCCTCGAGCAGGGCCACGAACTCGTCGCCGCCCCAGCGCGCCACGCTGTCGCTGTCGCGCAAGCAGCCGCGGATGGCCGCCCCGGCCTGGGCCAGGACCGCGTCGCCGGCTTCATAGCCCAGCGCGTCGTTGACTTCCTTGAAGTTGTTGATGTCCATGAGGATCAGGGCCACCGTGTGCCGGTTGCGGTTGGCGCGCTCCATCGCGTGGCGCAAGCGGTCGCGCAGCAGCCTGCGGTTGAGCAGCCCGGTGAGCTGGTCGTACTGCGCGCTGTCGATCAGGCGCGCCACCGTCAGGCCCATGTCGTGCTGGTTGCCCTTGCTCTGGCGCGCCGGTGCGCCCGGCTGCATCACCGTGCAGTCGCTGCCGTGCCGCACCACCCGGTTGCGGCCGGTGGACTTGGCCATGTACAGCGCCTCGTCGGCGCGCGCCACCGCCTGCCCCACCTCCTCGCCGGCGCGGTACTCGGTCACGCCGATCGAGACCGTGACTGCAATCTCGCTCGCGCCGTCGATCGCGCGCATGCGCTCGACCGCGCCGCGCACGCGCTCGGCCAGCATCAGCGCGTCGTCGGCGCGCGTCTCCGGCAGCATCAGCATGAATTCCTCGCCGCCGTAGCGGCCAAAGGTATCGGTGCCGCGCACCATCGACTGCACCGTGCGCGCAAACTCGCGCAGCACCGTGTCGCCGGCCGCGTGGCCGTAGGTGTCGTTGATGCGTTTGAAGAAGTCGATGTCGAGCAGGCACAGGCAAAATCCGCGGCCGTTGCGGTCGCTGCGCTCCTTTTCGCTGGCGATCAGCTCCAGCACCCGGCGCCGGTTGTGCGCGCCGGTGAGCTCGTCGCGGATCGCCAGTTCCTTGATCAGCGCAAGCGCCTGCTCCAGCTTCTCGAAGCCCTGGTTCTTGGTCAGCTCGAACAGCAGCACGAACACCACCACCACCAGGTACAGGCCGAGATCGCAGATCAGGTATAACAGTCCCATGTCCGACACCGGATGCGGCGGCAGCGGCGTGCCCAGCGCCGGCAGCAGGTAGGCCAGGCCAGCCGCCGCGCAGCTCATCGCCAGCCAGAACAGCGCGGTGCGCGCGCCGCCCAGGAACATGGCGACCACCGGCGCGGTGATCAGCCAGCTGGCCGTGGGCGCGCCGATGCCGCCCAGGTGCCAGGTCAGCCAGCTGAAGTTGAAGAACACGCCGCACAGGAAGGTCTCGCGCGCTGCCACGATGCTGCCGGTGGTGCGCAGCACCAGCGGCGCGCCCAGCATCAGCAGGCAGCAGGCCAGGATCTCGGCGGCGGCCGCGTCAAAGCCAAGCAGGTGGTAGGCCAGCGCGTAGAACGGCCCCGACATGGCAGCCACCAGCGCCGCGTTGACCACGTTTTGGGCGCGCCCAAATGGCACCGCCGCGCCGTGCAGCTGCGCGGGAATGAACCAATGGACGGCCGACAGGTACCGCTCGGCCCACTGCGCACTCGCTTTGCTCATCCGGGATTTTCGATCTGGCACGGCATGTGGAAGCCAGTGGCCAGTTTATGTACGGAAATTCCGGCTCAGTTTATTTTCGCGCAGAAACTCATCAGAAAACCCGTCGCCGCCCGTCATTGCCAAAAGTGCAATTCTTAAAGGAAACAGTGGCACAAAAGTCACAGAGATTGCGCTACGGAAATTCTTTAGCTAGTCTCCCTACAGGAACCAGGGAAATCGTCAGCCGGCCGGCGCCAAGCGGCCAGGCCGTCTGCCGCCCTCCCCGCTTCCGCCAAGAGAGAGACAACGCGCACCGGCAGCCATCCGCTGGCACCGCTTGCGCGGCAGAACAACGAAGACAAAGGGTAGAGTGATGTACAGCTTTTCGAGATTGAAAATCGGCGCACGGCTTGCCATGGGCTACGGGACCATGCTGCTCATGGCAATCATTATCGCCGGCGTCGGGCTGTGGCAGTTGAACGGCATCGCCGATGCCAGCCACAACATGGCCGAGTTGCCGGTGCAAAAGGAACGCATGGTGAGCGACTGGGCCCAGATCATTTCGGTGGGCATCATGCGCACCACCGCCATCGCCCGCAGCGCCGACCCCTCGCTGTCCGCCTACTTCAGCAAGAGCGCGGCCGAGGGCTCGCGCAAGTCCACCGAGATCGTCAAGCGGCTCGAGCCGCTGCTGACCACGCAGGAAGAAAAAGACCTGTACGCCAAGGTCGCCTCGATCCGCAAGTCCTACATCAGCGCGCGCGACGAGATCATGAAGGCCAAGGCCGCCGGCCAGGTCGACGAAGCGGCTGCCGTTTTCGAAAAGCGTTTCGTCCCCGCCGCCCAGGATTACGAAAAGATGCTGGGTGATTTCATCGCTCTGCAGCGCTCCCAGATGGACGCGGAAGCGACCCACATCGCCACCATCAAAGAGGCCAGCGTTAACCGCATCGTCGCGCTGACCGCGGTGGTGCTGGCCCTTGGCGTGCTGTTCGCCTGGCGCCAGGCGATCGCCATCACCCGCCCCCTGCGCAATGCGGTCGAAGCCGCCAGCCGCGTCGCCGAGGGTGATCTCACCCAGGACATCCGCGCCACCTCGACCGACGAGTGCGGCCAACTGCTCACCGCCCTTGGCCACATGAACAGCAGCCTGGCCGATATCGTGTCGCAGGTCCGCACCGGCGCCGAGGCCATCGCGCACGGGTCGAGCGAGATCGCCGCCGGCAACCTGGACCTGTCCGCGCGCACCGAGCAGCAGGCCAGCTCGCTCGAGGAAACCGCCTCGTCGATGGAAGAACTGACGGGTACCGTGCGCCAGAACGCCGACAACGCGCGCCAGGCCAATACGCTTGCCGCGACCGCTTCCGAAGTCGCCAGCAAGGGTGGCCAGGTGGTGTCCGAGGTGGTCGATACGATGGGGGCGATCAACGATTCGGCGCGCAAGATCGTGGACATCATCGGCGTCATCGACGGCATCGCCTTCCAGACCAATATCCTGGCCCTGAATGCCGCGGTGGAGGCAGCGCGCGCCGGCGAACAGGGCCGCGGCTTTGCCGTGGTCGCATCGGAAGTGCGCAACCTGGCGCAGCGCTCGGCATCGGCAGCCAAGGAAATCAAGGCGCTGATCGACGACTCGGTCGACAAGGTCGAGCGCGGCAGCCAGCTGGTGGACCAGGCCGGCGCGACCATGAAGGACATCGTCGCCAGCGTCAAGCGCGTCACCGACCTGATGGGCGAGATCGCCTCGGCCAGCCAGGAGCAGACCAGCGGCATCGACCAGGTCAACCAGGCGATCTCGGACATGGACGCGGCGACCCAGCAAAACGCGGCGCTGGTCGAGGAAGGCGCCGCCGCCTCCACGGCGCTGCAGGACCAGGCCGCCAAGCTGGCCGACCTGGTGAGCGTCTTCAAGATCGACCAGGCGCAGATGCAGGCCCTGCCGACGCGCGCCGCGCCCAAGGCAGAGCGCAAGGTCGCGCCTGCAGGCGCGCGCGCCAGTGCGCTGGCCGCGCCGGCGCGCAAGCCGAAGCTGGCCGTGGTGGCCGGCGGCGACGATTGGGAAGAGTTCTGAGCCCACACGCCGCGGGCTCAAGATAACGGGCGGGCTCAGTCCCGCCCGCCCGGCCCGGCCCTAGCGCATGCGCGCCAGGCGCAGCGGCTGCGCGCCGCCATCGAGCGCGCGCGCCCGCAGCTGTCCGCAGCCGCCATCGACATCCTGCCCCGCCGAATCGCGCAGCTTGGTCAGGATGCCGCGGCCGTGCAAATGCGCCGCGATCGCACGCGCCTTTTCCCACGACGGACGCCGGAACGGCAGTCCGTCGTTGGCGTTGTACGGGATCATGTTCAGCACCGCATATTTGCCGCGCAAGAGCGCGACCAGCGCATCCAGCTCGTCCTGGCCGTCGTTCACGCCATCGAGCAGCGTCCACTGGTACTGGATCGGATAGCAGGACAGCCGCGCGTAGCGCTCGCCCTGCTCCACCAGCTCGCGCGGATCGATGCGCGGGGCGCGCGGCAGCAGCTCGGCGCGCAGCTCGGGTTTGGTCGTATGCAGCGACAGCGCCAGCGCCGGTTTCACCCGGCCTTGCGGCAGGCGTTCGAACACGCGCGCATCGCCCACGGTCGAGAACACCAGGTTCTTGTGCGAGATGCCAGCCTCCACCCCCAACAGGTCGATTGCCTCCATCACGTTGTCCAGGTTGTGCGCCGGCTCGCCCATGCCCATAAAGACGACCTTCTTCACCGGCCGCCGGCGCCGCGCCAGCACCACCTGCGCCACGATCTCGCCGCTGGTCACCTGCCGCAGCAGCCCGCTTTGGCCGGTCATGCAAAAGCGGCAGCCGACCGCGCAGCCGACCTGGCTCGACACGCACACGCCAGCGCGCGGCAGCAGCACGCTCTCGATCGTCTGGCCGTCGGCCAGCGCCACCAGCAGGCGCGCCGATCCGTCCTCGCCGGGATGCTCGCTCACCACCCGTGCCAGCGTTGCCAGCTCGGCGTCGATGGCCGGCCGCGCCTCGCGCACCGGCTTGGGAAGGTAGTCGGCCGGGCGGCGCCGCCCGCGCTCGTGCGGCGCGCACTGTACCCAGTCGCGCAGCACGCGCTGGGCGTGCTCGGGCAGCGCGCCCAGCCCCAGCAGGCGCTCCCGCAGTTCCTGGACGCGCACGCCTTTAGTCGTTCTTGACGACGATGGTCGGGAACTTGGCGGACATGTCCTTGGCCTTTTCGGCCACCTTGATCGCCACCTTGCGCGCGATCTCCTTGTACACCTGCGCGACCGGGCCGTCGGGGTCGGCCACCACGGTCGGGCGGCCGGAATCGGTCTGCTCGCGGATCGACAAGGTCAGCGGCAGCTTGCCGAGGAAGTCAACGCCGAAATCGCGGCACATCTTCTCGCCGCCGCCCTCGCCGAAAATGGCCTCGGTATGGCCGCAGTTCGAGCAGATGTGGGTGCTCATGTTCTCCACCACGCCCAGGATCGGGATGCCGACCTTCTCGAACATCTTCAGGCCCTTGCGCGCGTCCAGCAGCGCAATGTCCTGCGGCGTGGTGACGATCACCGCGCCGGTGACGGGCACCTTCTGCGACAAGGTCAGCTGGATGTCGCCGGTCCCGGGCGGCATGTCCACCACCAGGTAGTCGAGGTCCTTCCAGTTGGTCTGGTCCAGCAGCTGCTGCAGCGCCTGCGTGACCATCGGGCCGCGCCAGACCATCGGCTCGTCCGGGTCGATCAGGAAGCCGATCGAGGTGGCCTGCACGCCGTGGTTTTCCAGCGGCTCCATGGTCTTGCCATCCAGCGTTTCCGGGCGGCCGCTGATGCCAAGCATCATCGGCTGCGACGGACCGTAAATGTCCGCGTCCAGCACGCCCACGCTGGCGCCTTCCGCCGCCAGCGCCAGCGCCAGGTTCACGGCCGTGGTCGACTTGCCCACGCCGCCCTTGCCCGAGGCCACGGCGATGATGTTCTTCACGTTAGGCATCACTTTCAGCCCGCGCTGGACTGCGTGCGACAGGATGGTCGAGCCGACCTTGACGTTCACGCTCGATACGCCCGGCAGTCTGGCCAGCGCTTCGGTGACGGACGCCTTGATGGCCGCGTGCTGGCTCTTGGCCGGGTAGCCCAGCTCGATGTCGAGCGCGACGGCGCCACCCTCGACCTTGAGGTTCCTGACCTCCTTGGACGACACGAAATCCTTGCCGGTGTTAGGGTCGATAACGGCGCCCAGGGCTGCCTTGACGTCTTCTGCTGTGATGCTCATGAAAATCTCCGGATGATATTGTCGCGAAGTGTAGCGCAAATCGGCCCCGCCGCCCTTGACCGAATGGCAAAATGCAGCAATGCCCACAGCGCGGAAAGGGCCATCTTGCTGGTAAAATGTTTTTTTCATCTAACCAAATAAGCGTTTCGACCATGACCCGCAAGCTGTTCGTCACCACCGCCCTGCCCTACGCCAACGGCCCCTTCCACATCGGCCACGTGATGGAATACATCCAGGCCGACATCTGGGTGCGGTTCATGCGAATGCAGGGCTGCGAGGTCCACTTCGTGGGCGCGGACGACACCCACGGCACGCCGATCATGATCGCCGCCGAAAAGGAAGGCATCACGCCGCAGGAATTCGTGGCCAAGATCGCGGCCGGCCGCAAGCAGTACCTGGACGGCTTTCACATCGCGTTCGACAACTGGTACTCGACCGACTCGCCGGAAAACGTCGAGCTGTCGCAGTCCATTTACCGCAAGCTGCGCGACGCCGGCCTGATCGAAACCCGCACCGTTGACCGCTTCTTTGACCCGGTCAAGGGCATGTTCCTGGCCGACCGCAACATCAAGGGCGAGTGCCCCAAGTGCCACGCCAAGGACCAGTATGGCGACAACTGCGAGGTGTGCGGCGCCGCCTACGAGCCGACCGAACTGCTCAATCCGTACTCCGTATTTACCGGCTCGACCCCGATCCTGAAACCGTCCGAGCAGTACTTCTTCAAACTGTCCGATCCGCGCTGCTTCCACTTCCTCAAGGACTGGCTCAACACCCCGGGCCGCCTGCAGACCGAGATGGTCAACAAGGTCTCGGAATGGCTGGGCGAGCATGGCGAAAAGCTGGCCGACTGGGACATCTCGCGCGACGCGCCCTACTTCGGCATCCCGATCCCTGACGCGCCGGGCAAGTTCTTCTACGTGTGGCTGGACGCGCCGGTCGGGTATCTCGCCAGCCTGAAGAACTACTTCGGCAAGATCGGCGTGGACTACGAGGCCTTCCTGCGCGACCCGGCCGCCGAGCAGATCCACTTCATCGGCAAGGACATCGTCTCGTTCCACCTGCTGTTCTGGCCGGCGATGCTCAATTTCTCGGGCCACCCGATCATCGACAAGCTCAAGGTCGCGGTGCACGGGCACCTGACCGTCAATTACGAAAAGATGTCCAAGTCGCGCGGCACCGGCATCTCGCCGCTGCGCTACCTCGACCTGAAGATGAACCCGGAGTGGCTGCGCTACTACCTGGCGTTCAAGCTCAATGCCAAGGTTGAGGACCTGGACTTCAACGGCGAGGACTTTGTCGCCCGCGTGAACTCCGACCTGATCGGCAAGTACGTCAACATCGCCAGCCGCTGCGCCGGTTTCATCGCCAAGCGCTTCGACGGCAAGCTGGCCACCACGCTGTCGGACAACGCGAAGCAGTGGATCGCGCGCGCCCTGACCAGCGACGGCGCCGAGCGCCAGGCCAGCATCGCCGCGCTGTTCGAGGCCCGCGAATTCGGCAAGGCCCTGCGCGAAGTGATGGAAGTGGCCGACGTGACCAACCAGTTCGTGGACGAGTACAAGCCGTGGGTGCTGGCCAAGGACCCCGAAAAGACCGCCGAGCTGCACGACGTGTGCACCGCCGCGCTGATCCTGTTCCGCCAGCTGACCATCATGCTGGCGCCGGTGCTGCCCAACGTGGCCGCGCGCGTGACCGAATTCCTGGGCGACGCCCAGCTCACCTGGAACGATACCCGCGGCGCCGCCGTGTACGAGACCATGCTCGGCCGCACCATCGGCGCTTACAGCCACCTGATGCAGCGTGTGGACGCCAAAATGATCGAAGACCTGTTCGACAAGCCGACACCCGCCGCCGAGCCCGCGGCGCCGGCCGCCGAAGCCGCGGCGGCTGGCGGTATCGAGCCGCTGGCCCCGGAAATCAGCATCGACGACTTTGCCAAGGTCGACCTGCGCGTGGCGAAGATCGTCAACTGCGAGCAGGTCGAAGGCTCGGCCAAGCTGCTGCGCCTGACGCTGGACGTGGGCGAAGGCCGCACCCGCAACGTCTTCTCGGGCATCAAATCGGCCTACAAGCCGGAAGACCTGATCGGCAAGCTGACGGTGATGGTGGCCAACCTCGCGCCGCGCAAGATGAAGTTCGGGGTGTCGGAAGGGATGGTGCTGTGCGCCTCGGCGGCGGACGAGAAGGCCGATCCGGGCCTGTACGTGCTCGAGCCGATCGCCGGCGCCAAGCCGGGCATGCGCATTCGCTGATGGAGGACGGGGCGGCGTGCTGCGCTGCCGCCTGCGCCTGCCGGCAGGCGCCTGTATTAACAAAGCGGTATCAATTCGAGCGCGACAATGGGCGTTATAATGCGCTTTTTTGAGAATAACAATCCGGGGCTCCGTACCGCCGCTCCCGGTCTTTCATCCTTTTGAGTGGTAATTAATCTATGACCGAATTGACCTCACTGCGTCATATCCCGCACGCGAACGTCTTCCGCAAGGGCGACGTCTTCGTCCTGTTCGGCGAGCTGTTCGGGCGCGGCTATGTGAACGGCCTGATCGACGAGGCGCGCAAAGCCGGCATGACGATCATCGGTATCACGGTGGGCCGCCGCGACGACAACGGCGTGCTGCGCGCACTGAACGACGAAGAGCTGGCCGAAGCGCAAGAGCGCCTCGGCGGCAAGATCATCAACGTGCCGCTGATGGCAGGCTTCGACATGGACGCCCCCGAGGGCGAACAGAACCCGACCGAACAGCTGTCCGGGGTCACCCTCAAGAACTGGCAGGAAGAGAAGCTGGACTGGTCGCGCATCGAGCGCTGCCGCGAGGCCGGCGTGCGCCGCTTCACCGAATCGGCAAAAACCGTCATGGCCGAAATCGACAAGCTGGTGCCGGAAGGCGCCAACGTCTTCTTCGCCCACACCATGGCCGGCGGCATCCCCAAGATCAAGGCCTTCCTGGCCATCGCCAACCGCATCTACAAAGGCCGCGGCGAGCGCTTCGTGTCCTCGCGCGCGCTGCTCGACAGCGACCTGGGCAAGCTGATCCTGATGAACTTCGACGAGGTCACGGCCAACACGCTCAAGTACCTGATCGACGCATCAAGCCCGATCCGCGAGCGCGTCACCAAGGCCGGCGGCCAGGTCCGCTACAGCGCCTACGGCTACCACGGCACCGAGATCCTGATCGGCGGCCAGTACACCTGGCAGACCTACACCAACTACACCCAGGGCTACGCCAAGATGCGCCTGGAGTCGATCGCGCAGGCGGCGTGGGCGCAGGGCGTGCCGGTCACGGTGTTCAACTGCCCGGAGATCCGCACCAATTCGTCCGACATCTTCGTCGGCGTCGAGCTGCCGCTGTTCCCGCTGCTGCTCGCGCTGAAGAAGGAAGGCGGCACCGCCTGGGCCGACCAGCAGTGGGCCATCTGCCAGGAACGCCTGGAAGACGGCGTGACGCTGCAGTCGGTGCTGGACATGATCGAGCGCTTCAACCAGGACGCGGTCAGCGCCAAGTTCCGCAATTTCGAAGCCTGGCCGATGGATAACACGCCGGAGCTGGCCGACATCGCGATCGGCACCTCGGAAGAGATCACCGCCCTGCACAAGGACAAGAAGACGCTGATCACCGACCACCTGTCGGCGCTGGTGCTGGAAGGCGCCGGCCCGCTGATGTTCCACGGCGCGTCCGAAAAGATCGCGCCGGTGCTGTGGCTGAACCACGACATCATCGCGCGCCAGCTGAACGCGCTGCACAAATAACCCCCGTAGGGTGGGCAGATTCTGCCCACGCGTTCAAACAGGGCATGCGCCGTCTGAACGCGTGGGCGGGAAACCCGCCCACCCTACGACCGACCATCGCATCACAACTGTTTTCGAACCATGGCACTGTTTAAACAACACTCGATGTACGAATCCGATCACACCAAGTTCATCAAGGAGCTCAAGGCCAGGACCCCGGGCATGGACGAGCGCCAGCAGGCCGGCCGCGCCCTGCTGTGGGACAAAGCCCCGATCACGCTGGAGGAACAGCGCCGCATCGCCGAATCGCGCATCCGCCAGCAAGCCTACCCGTACCAGACCAAGGTCTAAGCACCTTCCCGGAGCACAGCCATGCTGCCCGACCAGGCCGCGCTGGACGCGCCGGCCGGCCCCGGCCCAAACGACGGGCTTGAACCCGGCGCCTCGCCCGAGGCGCTGGCGGCAGCCGGTGACGTGGCCGCCGAGGCCATCGCGCGCCTGTACGGCGAGCCTGTGCTCAAGCTGCCGAGCGACCTGTACATCCCGCCCGATGCGCTCGAGGTCTTCCTCGACGCGTTCGAAGGTCCGCTCGACCTGCTGCTGTACCTGATCCGCAAGCAGAACTTCAACATCCTCGACATCCCGATGGCGCAGGTCACCCTGCAGTACCTCGAATACGTCGAGCAGATCCGGCGCAGCAACCTGGAGCTGGCGGCCGAATACCTGCTGATGGCCGCCATGCTCATCGAGATCAAGTCGCGCATGCTGCTGCCGCGCCGCCAGGACGACCTGGTCGAGGACGTCGGCGACGACCCGCGCGCGGAACTGGTGCGGCGCCTGCTGGATTACGAGCAGATGAAAATCGCCGCGCTGGAGCTGAACAAGCTGCCGCAGGAGGGCCGCGACGTGTGGCGCCCTTCCCTGTTCGTCGAGCAGGGCAACACGCCAAGCTGGCCCGACGTCGATCCGTGGGACCTGCAGCGCGCCTGGATGGACGTGATGCGCCGCGCGCGCCTGACCCAGCACCACAAGATCAGCCGCCAGGAACTGTCGGTGCGCGAGCACATGTCGGCGATTTTGCGCACCCTGCAGTCGGAACGCTTCGTCGAGTTCGCCGACCTGTTCGAGGCCGGCGCCGGCGTGCCGGTGGTCGTGGTGCACTTCGTGGCCATGCTCGAACTGGCCAAGGAAACGCTGATCGAAATTACCCAGGCCGAACCGTTCGCGCCTATCTACGTGCGCCTGGCCTATTCGCCGGCCTAGCGCGCCTTCTCACCGCAACACCATCACCATGAAAATCATCTCCACCATTGACGAATTGCGCGACCAGCTGCGCGGCCAACTGCGTACGGCCTTCGTGCCGACCATGGGTAACCTGCACGAGGGCCACCTGTCGCTGATGCGCCTGGCGCGCAAGCATGGCGACCCGGTGGTCGCGTCGATCTTCGTCAACCGCCTGCAGTTCGGCCCCAACGAGGACTTCGAAAAGTACCCGCGCACCTTCCAGGCCGACGTCGAAAAGCTGGAAAAGGAAGGCGTGTACGTGCTGTTCGCGCCGACCGAGAAGGACATGTACCCGGAGCCGCAGGAATACCGCGTGCGTCCGCCGGACGACCTGGGCAACACGCTGGAAGGCGAGTTCCGCCCCGGCTTTTTCACCGGCGTGACCACCGTCGTGCTCAAGCTGTTCTCGTGCGTGCAGCCGCGCGTGGCGGTGTTCGGCAAGAAGGACTACCAGCAGCTAATGATCGTGCGTAACATGGCGCGCCAGTTCGCCCTGCCCACCGAAATCATCGGCGCCGAAACCTTCCGCGCCGAGGACGGCCTGGCGCTGTCCTCGCGCAACAGCTACCTGTCCGAGTCCGAGCGCGCCGAGGCCCCGGTGCTGTATCGCACCCTGCAGTTTGTCGCCGACGAGATGCGTTCCGGTCACCTGGACGTGTTCCAGCTCGAGCACAAGGCAATGGACGACCTGGCCAAACGTGGCTGGAAGCCGGACTACGTGTCGATCCGCAAGCGCATTGACCTGCAGCCGCCTTCGGCCGGCGACCTGGCCCAGGGCACCCCGCTGGTGGTGCTGGCTGCCGCCAAGCTGGGCAATACCCGCCTGATCGACAACCTCGAAATCTGACAAAAAGATTCCCAGAGGTAATACAATTCGGTCAGAATCGTAGGGTGGGCAGATCTTCTGCCCACGCGTTCGGCCGGCTTCGGCACTGCCGCGGAGCCACTCCTTATCGTTGAACGCGTGGGCAGAATCTGCCCACCCTACACGGCTCAATCTTCATCAGGAGGCGACCATGATCGACAGCGAAACCGCCCGCATCGCCACCCGCAAGGGTCCGCCCCGGCAGTCGGACGCGGTCGGCCTGATCGCCGCAACCGACGAGCCGCACGAGATGCGGGACCCGTTCGACATCGGCGAGGTGCTCACCCAACTGGCCGAATCGGGCGAGCCGATCACCATCCACGCGGCGCGTGCGCGCGAGCCGGTCATGGCGCGCATCGAGTCGGTCGATCCGGAACTGCCGCATTTCGTACTTGACCTGGCCGCCGGCGCCACCCTGCCGCGCGACCACAAGCTGGTGCTGGTCGCCTCGCTGGGCAACAACGCCAAGCTGCAGTTCGAGCTGCCGGACGACTGGCACGACCTGTCCGCCACCGGCCAGCTGGTGCAGGCCACCTTCCCCGAGACCTGCCTTGTGCTCAACCGCCGCGCCGAGCGCCGTCACGAGACGCCGGTGGGCGGCAACTACACCGCCACCTTCATCCTGATGAGCCAGAAGCGCGTGCTGCAGCTGTACGACTTCTCGATGGGCGGCGTGGGCATGCGCGCGGCGCCGCAGCAGGCGATGGGCCTAAGGGTGGGCAAGAAGCTCGACGCGGTGCGGCTGGACATCGGCGACGACACGCTGGTGGTGGACCTGGTGATCCGGCTGGCACGGCGCTTTCGCACCTTCCTGCTCGGCGAGCAGGTGCAGATCGGCTGCCAGTTCGTGAACATGACGCCCGAAAAGGAGCAGCGGATGAAGGCGATCATGGAGGCGCACGACGCCGCGCACCGGCGCGCCGGCGTGCACCAGTAGGCACGCCGCGTCCCGCGAAACCGTTTATACCGTTGACTTAAAAACCGTCGTCCCGGCGCAAGCCGGGACGACGGTATAAAGGCTAGTGGAAAAAGCGGCGCAGCCGGCTCTCAAGCCGTCACATTCTGCGCCCACGCCAGCGCCGACAGGTGCGCCTTGTTGACGTCTTCCGGGCTGATCGACAGCGACTGCGCCAGCGACGCCACCAGGTTCGAATTGAGCTCGCAGGCCTCGGCCAGCGCCAGGTAAGGCCCGTACACGCCGCCGCGCGTGAGCAGCGCGCGCACCACCTCGTCCGGCAGCATCACGGTGTCGAGCACTTCCTTCATCGGCAGCCCGAGCAGGCGGTCCAGCAGCGAGAACATGCCCGCCACGAACAGGTTCTCGCCCTCCCCGCGCGCCAGGAACTTCATGCCCAGCAGTTCGCACAGGCGCGCGCGCACCACCGCGGTCTCCATCAGCACCGGCGAGTAGCCGCTGTTGCTGGCCGTGGCCAGGAGCAGCGTCAGCCAGCGGTACAGCGGCGCATAGCCCAGCAGCGTGATCGCCTGGCGCAGCGACTGCACCTCGCGCCCCGCGCCGAAACCGGCCGAGTTAATGAAGCGCAGCAGCTTGTAGATGAGCGCAGGGTCGCGCTTGAGCACCGCTTCCAGGCGCGGGATGTCCTCGTTGTTCTGCACCATCTGCATCAGCTGCAGGATGATGGTCTGGGCCGGGTTCATGCCCTTGACTTCGATGCCCTCGCGCGGGGTCAGGTGCAGCTTGCCGACGAATGCATCCAGCCCCAGCGCCGCGCAGGCGTCGAAGTCGGCCCAGGTGGTCACCGGCCGCCCCACCATGCGCACCGACGACTGCTTGGCCGCCGCGTAGGCACGCGCCTGCGAGCCCACGTCCGCGCCGGTAAAGCGCACCTCGACGTAGGAAGCGATGCGCGACAGGTTCTTGGACAGCAGCGCGGCGTCCGCGCCGCGGATCGACAGGCCCACCCCGCCGGCGCGCAGCGCCTGCATGGCGGTGAGCGTGTCGCGGTTGTTCAGCTCCTGCGCCCGGATGGTCAGGACCGTGTGCTGCGGCGGCAGCGCGTGCAGCGCGTCGGTGGACAGCATGGCCGGCACCGCGTCCAGGAACAGCACCTTCTCGCGCAGCAGCCAGCCATCGTCCTCGTCCACCACGTGCGCGGCGACGAAGCCGACCAGCGACTCGAGGTCGGCCTCGGTCACCTGCTGGCCGTTCTGCTGCCACGACAGCTCGTACCCGATCACGCGCTGCTTGGGATCGAGCAGCGGTTCGCGGACAATGAAGTTAGTCTGGTGCATCGCTTGAAGGAGCTGGTCGCCCGGCGCGAATCAGAAGCCGAGGCTCTCGAGCAGGTCGTCCACCTGCCCCTGGTTGGACACCACCTCGCTGTTGCGCTCGGGGTTGATCTGGGGGCCGTTCAACAGGCCATTGTCCAGGTCGCGCTTGATCTCGGCCGGCGCGAAATCGACCAGCACCTCCACCAACTGCTGCTCCAGGTTCTGCGCGATCGAGGTCACGCGGCCGATCACCTGGCCGGTCAGGTCCTGGAAGTCCTGCGCCATCATGATGTCCATGAGGTGCTTGCGCGTTGCGGCCGCGTCCTCCCTGGCCTGGCCCAGCTGGGCCACGGTCTGCGCGGCCAGCGCGCGCCAGTCGGCCTCGGCCCCGCCGTCGAGCAGCGCCTGCCATTTGCCGGCCAGCTCGCCCGCCTGCGCGTCGATGCGGTCCTGCAGCGGGCTGGCTGCGTCGGTTGCGTTCAGCACGCGTTGGGCGGCCTGTTCCGACAGGCGCGCCACGTAGTCGAGGCGATCGCGCGCGTCGGGAATCTCGCTTGCCGCGCGTTCGATCAGTTTGTCCAGCCCCAGGCCGCGCAGGCTGTCATGCAGCGCGCGCGTCAGGTGGCCGATGCGGCTCAGGACCTCGTCGTTCGAGCCCGAGACGCCGTTTTGCTCACCCATTACGCAGCCTTTTCCAGCTTCTCGAAGATCTTGTTCAGCTTTTCGTCCAGCGTCGCGGCCGTGAACGGCTTGACGACGTAGCCGTTGGCGCCCGCCTGGGCCGCCGCGATGATGTTTTCCTTCTTCGCTTCCGCAGTCACCATCAGCACCGGCAGCTTGGCCAGCGAGGGATCGGCACGGATGTTCTGCAGCATGGTCAGGCCGTCCATGTTCGGCATGTTCCAGTCCGACACCACGAAGTCGAACGGCTCGCTGCGCAGCTTGGCGAGCGCCTGGACGCCGTCTTCGGCCTCGTCGACGTTGGCGTAACCCAGTTCTTTGAGCAGATTCTTCACGATGCGGCGCATCGTCGAGAAATCATCTACCACCAGGAAACGCAATTTGGGATCTGCCATGTAATACTCCGTCGATTCTCTTTACTCAGGTTAGGTGGGGACTTCGGCGCTGCCGGGAAGCAGGCTAAAGGATAGCATTTTTGTTGCCCTCAAGCCATAAATGGCGGGCGAAATGACGCACACGGATCAAACACGCAACGCCCGGCCGCCCTGCGCGGCGAGGTGACCGAGCACCATCCCCGGCAGCGCCGCCAGCGCGCCCACCTCATGGGTGGCGCCGACCGCGATCGCCTCGCGCGGCATGCCGAACACCACGCACGACGCCTCGTCCTGGGCGAAGTTGTAGGCGCCGGCCTGCTTCATCTCGAGCATGCCGGCCGCGCCGTCCTTGCCCATGCCGGTCAGGATCACCCCGACCGCGTTCTTGCCAGCCGCCTGCGCCGCCGAGCGGAACAGCACGTCCACCGACGGCCGGTGCCGGTTCACCGGCGGGCTTTGCTCGATGCGGGTCATGTAGTTCGCGCCCGAGCGCACCAGCATCAGGTGCGAATGGCCCGGTGCGATGTAGGCATGGCCGGGCAGCACGCGCTCGTTGCCGGCGGCCTCGCACACGCTGATCTTGCACAGCGTATCGAGGCGTTTGGCAAACGAGGTGGTGAAGCCTTCCGGCATATGCTGGGTGATCAGGATGCCCGGGCAGTCCGACGGCATCTGCATCAGGAATTCGCGGATCGCCTCGGTGCCGCCGGTGGAAGCGCCGATGATGATCAGCTTTTCCGACGACGTGAGCGGGCTCTTCAAGGCCGGCAGCACCGGCGCCGGCGCGTTCGGATGCAGCGTGCGCGGCTTGATGCGGGCGCGCGCGGCGGCGCGGATCTTGTCGCAAATGATGTCGGTGTACTCGCGCATGCCCGACTGGATCGAGATCTTCGGCTTGGTCACGAAGTCCACCGCGCCCAGTTCCAGCGCGCGCATCGTGATCTCCGAGCCGCGCTCGGTCAGCGACGAAACCATCAGCACCGGCATCGGGCGCAGGCGCATCAGCTTTTCCAGGAAGTCCAGGCCGTCCATCTTCGGCATCTCGACGTCCAGCGTGAGCACGTCCGGGTTGGTGCGCTTGATCAGGTCGCGCGCCACCAGCGGGTCGGGCGCCACGCCCACCACCTCCAGGTCCGGCTGCGAATTGACGATCTCGCTCATCACCGCACGGATCAGCGCCGAATCGTCGACGATCAGCACCTTGGTCTTCATTTCCAGTCCCTTTCAGGTCAGAACAGGTCGATGTCGCCGGCAACCGGCGCGACCTTGAGCCTGCTGGCGTAGTCGGCTTCGCGCCGCGCCAGCGTGTCGTTATGGGTTTGCATCAGCTTCTTGACCAGCACCTTGCCGGTGTGCGGGAAGAAGTACACCTTGCGCGGGTAGATGTCGTTCAGGTCCTCGGCCAGCAGCGGGATTTTCTCGGTCTTGAGGAACTGCGTCACGAACGCGGCGTTGCGCTCGCCCACGTTCATCGCGGTAAAGCCGCGCAGCACCGCGCCGCCGCCGAACACCTTCGCTTCCAGGCTTTCGCGCCGCGCGCCGGCCTTGAGCAGGTCGTTGATCAGGACCTCCATCGCGTACGTCCCGTAGCGCATCGATGCCGACACCGGGCCGTTGTCGCCGCCGTCGGGCAGCATGAAGTGGTTCATGCCGCCCAGGCCCGTGACGCGGTCGCGGATGCAGGCCGCCACGCACGAGCCGAGCACGGTCACGATCAGCATGTCGCGATTGGTGTAGTAGTACTCGCCCGGCAGGATCTTGGCCGCGTCGCAGTCGAAGGTGCGGTCGTAGTACACGTTGGTGGCGAAATTGCTGTTCATGTCCAGGTCCGGCTACGCATGGTTAAGCTCGTACACCGTCTTGCCACGCAGTCGCAGCGCGTCGGACACGTACAAAAAATTTTCCGAGTGGCCGGCAAACAGCAGGCCGCTCGGTTTCATCAGCGGCACGAAGCGCGACAGGATGCCGCGCTGGGTCGCCTTGTCGAAGTAGATCATCACGTTGCGGCAGAAGATCGCGTCGAACGGCCCCTGCAAATGCCAGCTCGCGTCCAGCAGGTTCAGCTGCTTGAAGGTGACCAGCTGGCGCAGCTCGGGGCGCACCCGCACCATGCCCTCGTGGCTGCCCTTGCCGCGCAAGAAAAAGCGGCGCAGCCGTTCGGGCGCCATCTTCTCGATGCGGTCCAGTCCGTAGATGCCTTCGCTCGCGGTGGCCAGCACGTTGGTGTCGATGTCGGTCGCGATCACGTGCGCCGGCGGCGTGAGCGTGTTGAACGCCTCGCACAGCGTCATGGCGATCGAATACGGCTCTTCGCCGGTGGAACTGGCCGCGCACCAGATGTTCAGCTGCCCGCCCTCGCGCGCGCGCACCGCCAGCACGTGCTCGGCCAGCAGCGGGAAATGGTGCGCCTCGCGGAAGAACGAGGTCAGGTTGGTGGTGAGCGCGTTGGTGAACGACTCCCACTCATGGTCCATGCGCCCGGCCTCCAGCTCGTCCAGGTAGGTGTGGAACGCGCCGATGCCGGTGGCGCGCAGGCGCCGCGCCAGGCGGCTGTACACCATCTCCTGCTTGCTGTCGGCCAGCGAAATCCCGGCGCGCTTGTAGATCAGCGCGCGCACCCGCTCGAAGTCGCGGCGCGTGAAGTCGAATTCCTTGGTCGTCTCGTGTGTCTGTTGCGGCACTTTGCCTTACCTTCTTCAATCGGGGCCGCATGCGCCCCTGCCCTGGCCGGCGGGCCAGGGCCAAGCCTTGTGCCTGCCGCCTGCGGCGCTTACGCCGCCAGCTTGTCGATCAATCCCATCTCGCCCGACGACATCAGCTTGTCGATGTCGATCAGGATCAGCATGCGCTCGTCCACCGTGCCCAGGCCCATCAGGTAGTCGGAATTGAAGGCGGTGCCCATTTCCGGGGCCGGCTTGATCTGGTCCGGGGTGAGCGTGGTCACGTCCGACACGCTGTCCACCACCATGCCCATGATGCGCCCGCCGATGTTCAGGATGATCACGACCGTGAACTGGTCGTACACCGGGGTGCCCAGCTTGAACTTGATGCGCATGTCCACCACCGGGATGATGATGCCGCGCAGGTTGATCACGCCTTTGATGAATTCGGGGGCGTTGGCGATGCGGGTGACCGCTTCGTAGCCGCGGATCTCCTGCACCTTCAGGATGTCGATGCCGTATTCCTCGGACCCGAGGGTAAAGGCCAGGAATTCGCTGCCGGCGCCGTCGCGTGCGTGGGCTTCGGCCGACGAGGTGTTGGTGACTGTGGACATGGCTTTCTTCCTTTGATTGACAAGCAGAGAGTTATAAAACGACGGTGTCGTCGGTGAGCTGGCGCGACGAACGCAGCAACGCCGCGACGTCCAGGATCAGCGCCACGCCGCCATCGCCGAGGATGGTGGCGCCGGAGATCCCGGCCACCTTGCGGTAGTTCGATTCCAGATTCTTGACCACGACCTGTTGCTGGCCCACCAGTTCGTCCACGAACAGCGCGGCGCGCCGGCCTTCGGTCTCGAGGATCACGACGATCGCCTCGGACGGGTCGGTGTAACGCGGCTCGATGCCGAACATCTGGTACAGCGGGATCAGGGGCAGGTACTCGCCGCGCACCTTGAGCACGCGGCCCTGGCCGGCGATATCCTTGATGTCCTCGCGCGCCGGCTGCAGCGACTCGACCACGAAGCCCAGCGGCAGGATGTAGATCTCGGAGCCGCAGCGGATCGACATGCCGTCCAGGATCGCCAGCGTGAGCGGCAGCGAGATCGAGATGGTGGTGCCGAAGCCCTTGGCCGAGCGGATGTCCACCACCCCGCCCATCGCGGTGATGTTGCGCTTGACGACGTCCATGCCGACCCCGCGGCCGGACACGTCGGTCACGATTTCGGCGGTCGAGAAGCCCGGCGCGAAGATCAGCTGCCAGACGTCGGCGTCGCTCATCGTGTCCGACACCTCCAGCCCGTTGGCCTTGGCCTTGGCCAGGATCTTCTCGCGGTTCAGGCCCGCGCCGTCGTCGGCGACCTCGATCACGATGTTGCCGCCCTGCTGGCCGGCCGACAGGAACAGGCGCCCGGCGTCGGTCTTGCCGGCGTCGCGGCGCGCTTGCGGCAGCTCGATGCCGTGGTCGATGCTGTTCCTGACCAGGTGCGTGAGCGGATCGACGATGCGCTCGATCAGGCCCTTGTCCAGCTCCGTGGCCGCGCCGTGCGTGATGAAATCGACCTTCTTGCCAAGCTTGCTGGCCAGGTCGCGCACCATGCGCGGGAAGCGCGAGAACACGAAGTCCATCGGCATCATCCGGATCGACATCACCGCTTCCTGCAGGTCGCGCGTGTTGCGGGTCAGCTGCCCCACCGAGGCCAGCAGGCGCTCGTGCAGCATCGGATCCAGGGTCGAGGTGCGCTGCTCGATCATCGCCTGGGTGATGACCAGTTCGCCCACCAGGTTGATCAGCTGGTCCACCTTCTCGACCGAGACCCGGATCGAGGACGACTCGGCGTGCGCGTGCGCGGCCTTGTCATCCTTTTTGGCGGCGGCCTTCTTCTCGGCCGCGACCTCGGAAACCTCGATCGGTTCGGGCAGGGTGCTGGCGGCGCGCTGGGGTTCCTCGGACTTGATGCCCGCTTGCGCGCGGATCACCTCGATCGGCTGGAAGAACCCGTAGCCGCGCTCGTCGTCGGACAGCTCGGCCTGCACCTGCTCGACCTCGTCGCTGGGGTCGAAGAAGCCGTAGCCCTGCGCGTTCTCGATGCGCGCGCGCTCTTCCTGCTCGATGCGGCGCTGCTCGGGGGTGAGCGGCGGCGCCTCGAACACCTTCAGGTCTTCCGGTTCGAGCACGAACGAGCAGATCGCGATGATGTCGTCCAGGCTTTCGCGGGTGGTGATGACGAGCGCGCTGCGGCCGCCCTCGATCGGGGTCACCTGGACCCGGCCCAGCAGGCCCAGCTCGTCCACCAGCGCGTTCACGTCGCGCTGCGGCACCTCGGGCAGTTCGATCTTGTAGCGGTGCGCGCCCTCGACCTGGTGCTGCTCCACCTTGGCTTCGGCGTGCAGGAACGACGGCGTGACGTGGTGGTTCGAGCCGGGCACGACGCCGTCGGCCAGGTCGTGCAGCACCATGCGCACGTTGGCCACCTGCTCCTGGTCCACCTCGCCGCCGCTCTTGTGCCCGTCCAGCATCATCTTGAGCGTGTCCTTGGCGGCCAGGAAGGCGTCCACGTGCTGCGCGGTGAGCGTCATCTCGCCCTTGCGGATGCGGTCCAGCAGCGACTCGAGCACGTGCGTCACTTCGCTCATGTCGTTCAGGCCGAAGGTGGCCGCGCCGCCCTTGACCGAGTGCGCCGTGCGGAAGATCGCGTTCAGGTCTTCGGCGTCCGGCGCCTCGACATCGACGCCCAGCAGCAATCGCTCCATTTCGGCGAGCAGCTCTTCGGCCTCGTCGAAGAAGACCTGGTAAAACTGGCTGATGTCGATGGTCATGATACGTCCGTGTGTATGGCCCGCCGCACGGCTAGCCAATGACTTTCTTGACCACCTCGATCAGGCGTTGCGGGTCGAACGGCTTGACCAGCCAGCCATTGGCGCCGGCGGCGCGGCCCTTGGATTTCATCTCGTCGGACGATTCGGTGGTCAGCATCAGGATCGGCGTCTTCTGGTAGGCCGGCAGGCCACGCAGCATCTTGATCAGCGACAGGCCGTCCATGCGCGGCATGTTCTGGTCGGTCAGCACCAGGTCCACGGCCTGCTGCTTGGCCTTGTCCAGGCCGTCCTGGCCATCGACCGCCTCCACCACCTGGTAGCCCGCCGCCTTCAGCGAGAACGCCACCATCTGGCGCAGCGAGCTGGAGTCGTCGACCGCGAGAATTGTTTTTGCCATGTTTGCTCCTGATTCTTCTGTTACTTCTGTTGTGTCGCGCGCCTTCAGAACAGCTCGATGTCGCCGCTTTCCATGTGCTTCTGCTCGACCGACTTGCGCAGCACGCTGCGCAGTTCGAGCGACTGGATTGCGAGCGCCGTGCTGACCTTGCCGAGACGGTCGACGATCTCTTCGTGGCCGCTCTCCGGCACGATCCCGGCGCCATGCGCGCCCAGCGTACCGAGGAATTCCGACAGCCCGATGACACGCCGGATGCTGCGTTCGATCAGCTGGCCGGTCATGTCCTGGAACTGCATGCTGGTCACGGCCAGGTTCACGTGCTGGCCGATTTCGTCGGACATGCGCGCGAGCGCGCCGCGCTCTTCCTCGGACAACTGCTCGCCCGCCAGCAGGCGGTCCACCAAAGCCTGGCGCGCGCTGACCGCGCCGTGGATCGCGAGGAAGGCGGCGGTCAGCTTGTCGATCGCCTCCTCCAGCAGCAGCTCGGTCTGCAGCAGGTCGGTCTCGACCTCGGCCAGGTGCCGGCGGCCGTGGTCCGACACGCCCGACAGCAGGCGCTTCACGTGCGATCCCAAAATTTTCTTCCTGGTCGTCATCCGGGTCTCCTCCGGCTTATTTCTTCGCTGCCGGCGCGGCCACGGCGGCAGCCGCCGCCACCTGGCCCGCCTCCTGCACCGGCACTTCGAGCTTGCCGGCGTCACGCATGATCGCCTCCTCGGTGCGCTTGTTCAGCACGATGATGCTGATGCGGCGGTTGATCGGGTCGAACGGGTCCTGGCGGTTCAGCGGCGCGGCCGACGCCAGCCCCACCACGCGCAGCACCTTGTCGTCCTTCATCCCGCCGATCACCAGCTCGCGGCGCGAGGCGTTGGCGCGGTCGGCCGACAATTCCCAGTTGCTGTAGCCGGTTTCCATCATGTACGGGGTGGCGTCGGTGTGGCCGGACAGGCCGATCTTGTTGGGCACGTCGTTGAGCACGGCGCCGATGGTGCGCAGGATCTCGCGCGTGTACGGCTCCAGCTCGGCTTTGGCCAGCTGGAACATCGGACGGTTCTTCTCGTCCACCACCTGGATCCGCAGGCCCTCGCTGGTGATGTCCAGCAGCAGCTGGTTCTTGAACTTCTTCAGCGCCGGGTTGGTCTCGATGGTCATCTCGATGCGGCCCTTGAGCGACTGCAGGCGTCCGTTCTCCTCGCGCTCGAGCGCGGCCTTGGCCGCGGCCAGGTCGTAGGTCTTCTTGTCGGCCGGGACGTCGCCACGCTTGACCTGGCCGTCGCGCTTGGTCAGGTCCTTGCCGCCGCCCTGCAGGATCGACGAGCTGTCGCCGCTGCCCGAGCCGCCCGACATGGCCACCTTGAGCGGCGTCTTGAAGTACTGCGCAATGCCTTCAAGGTCGCCCTTGGTGGTCGAGCCAATCAGCCACATGAGCAGGAAGAACGCCATCATCGCGGTCACGAAGTCGGCGTACGCGATCTTCCAAGCGCCGCCGTGGTGGCCGCCGTGGCCCTTCTTCACGCGCTTGACGATGATCGGCCGCAGTCCCTCATCGGCCATGTGCCCTCCGCAGGATCATGTAGTTCACGCTGCCGCCCTTACTTGGCCTTGGCCTTCTTGATGTGCTCTTCCAGCTCGGCGAAGGTCGGGCGCTCGGTCGAGTACAGCACCTTGCGGCCGAATTCCACCGCCAGCGCCGGCGCGTAGCCGTTCAGGCTTGCCAGCAGCGTCACCTTCACGCAGTGCAGCATCTTGGACGACTCTTCCAGCTTCTGCTCGAGCAGGCTGCCGAGCGGGCCGACGAAGCCATAGGCCAGCAGGATGCCGAGGAAGGTGCCGACCAGCGCCTTGGCGATCAGGATGCCCAGCTCGGCCGGCGGTATGCCCACCGATTCCATCGTGTGCACCACGCCCATCACCGCGGCCACGATACCGAACGCCGGCAGGCCGTCGCCCAGCTTGGTGAGCGCGGTGGCCGGCACCAGGCCTTCGTGGTGGTGGGTGTCGATCTCGTTGTCCATCAGGTTCTCGATCTGGAACGCGTCCATGTTCCCCGAGACCATCAGGCGCAGGTAGTCGGTCATGAATTCGATGACATGGTGGTCGGCCAGCACCGCCGGGTACTTGGAGAACAGCGGGCTCTCGGCCGGCGCCTCGATGTCGCCCTCGATCGACATCAGGCCTTCCTTGCGCACCTTGGACAGCACGTCGAACAGCAGCGACATCAGCTCCATGTACAGCTCGCGGGTGTAGCGCGAGCCCTGGAAGATGGCCGGGAGCGCCTTCAGGGTCGCCTTGACGGTCTTGCCGTTATTGCCGACGAAGAAGGCACCGAGGGCCGCGCCGCCGATCATCAGCAGTTCCACCGGCTGGAACAGCGCGGCGAGGTGGCCACCCTCGATCACGAAGCCGCCGAACACCGCGCCCAGCACGATGACGTATCCGATAATGACTAACAAGTGCCCTTGCTCCCGCTACGCATTGTTTTCCCGTTCTGATGCCGGAAATTGTATTGAATTCAAAAAATATTTACGGTAGGGAAATACAATAGCTTGAGAAAGGCTTCCCGGCAAGCAAAACTGGCCGGGATGTCGCCTAAAAGTGCCATATGTAAAGCTTTTCCTACCCCTCTCTTGACAGCCTTCAATCCGCCTCGCCTTCAACCGCCAGCAGTTCGCTGTACGGCGCCGGGGGCAGGTGCATCATGAAGAAGCGGTCCACGGCCAGCTGCTCGCGCGCGACCGCCTGCACCAGCTCGCTCACCGGCTGGGCTGCGGTGTAACTGCCGTCCTGCCGCTTCTGGAACGGGTCGCTGCCGTACAGCAGGCGATGCTGCGGAAAATACGCCATCATCTGGCGCTCGGTGGTCGCCCCCATGATCGGGTACAGCTCGACCCGGTTGGGGCCGGAGCCGATCACGGTCTTGCCGCGCACCCAGTGCAGCTCGGGTTTGCGCGGCGCGCGCTGCAGGCTGTCCGGCTGCCGGGTGTGCGGGGCGGCCAGGGTGCGGCGCACGATCGGCTCGGACAGGCCGAGCGCGTAGATCGGGATGCCGCGCGCGGCATACTCGCGAATGCCGGCCAGGTGCGGCCATGAATCGGAGGTGCTGACCACCGCCTTGACGCGCTTGCCGGGATAGCGGCGCGCCGCCTCGTCCAGCACCTGCTTCGAGTAGTTCGACGAAATCGGCGCCTCGATCACGACCAGGCCGTCGCCCTGGTCGACGATCGCCACGTCCCACGACGCTTCGATCTGCACGATGCCGGGCACAATCTCGGTGCGCTTTGCGCCCAGCGGCGTGGTGTCCGGCCCCGGCGCCGGCGCCTGGGGCTTGTAGCGCGCCGCCACGGCCTCGGGAATCGTGGTCAGCGCCGGGTCGAACGGCGCATCCACCTTCAGCTTGCGCAGCATCAGCGTGCGGTCAGCCATGCCGTTGAGCTGGTAGTCCCATTGCATCGGGTAGCGCAAGCCGCTCTTGTCCAGCCGCCAGAAGGTCCAGGTGACACGCTGCGTGGCGTCGCCAATGAAGGCGCCGTAGGCCGTGTGCGCCAGCGGCCCCGCGTAGTCCACGGCAAACGGCAGGTGGGTGTACTGGTTCAGGTAGATGCGCACCGGAGCGCCGTCGAGGGTGAACGCGAGCACCTGGTGCGGCACGCCGTGCATGACCTGACTGGCCTCCAGGTGCGTGTCGGCGGCGTCGAGGGCGGAAAGAAGAACCCGCTCCGGACTCAGCGCCATCGATTCGCCGGCGCGCTTCACGTCCGCGCTGTTGCCGGGAACCTGGTTGGCGCCGAACGCGTTCATGGCCACGTCACCGGAAACAACCAGGCTGGTGTTCCATTGCTGGGCCGGCGGCACGGCCATCTTCACATCGCGCCGCAGCGCCTTGTATTCGTGATCATGCAGCTCCGTGATATCGAGGAAGGCCACCAGCCACGGACCTTCCGGGCGCTCCGATTGCTCGAGCATGTTGCGGTAGCCGGACGACTCGAAGGCCACGGTCTTTACCGCGCGCAGCTTCTGCGCGCCGCCCTGGGCTTCGAGCGCCTGCTTCAGCACCGCGGTGCTGGCGGCATCGGCCGCATACAAAGGGGAAGCGGCGGCCATGGCCGCAAGCGCGACAAACTGACGAAGTTTCATGCTTTTCCTTGTTATTGAGACACAGCCGCAAGAATAGCGATTAGTTACTGACCGTCAATCTGTTTAAAACACCATATGTATAGCTCGCGCGCGCTGCCCTGCGGGACCAGCACCCGGTCCGGCGCCTGTCCGGCGATCGCGAACTCGTAGCTGGCCAGCACACTGCCAGGCCGCATCTCGCGCCGCGCCTTGCGCCACAAGCCATCCATCGCGGCAGGCGACAGGTAGGCATACACCAGGTCGTAGTCGCCAAAGTCGAGGCGCTCGTAGTCGCCGCGCAGGAAGCGCGCGCGGCTGCCGGACAGCAGCGCGCGCAGGCGGCTCGCCAGCCACGGCAGCGGCGCCAGCTCGATGCCCTCGACCCGCGCATCGGGCCGCGCGCGCGCCAGCGCCAGCGCCAGGCCGCCCAGGCCACTGCCGATGTCGATGACGCGCGGCGCCTCGCGCCCGGCCAGCAGCGCCAGCACCTCGGCGCGTACCGCCCTGCCCGACGGGTAATAAGGCACCTGGGTGCGGAAGGTGGACCAGAAAACGAGCAGCAGCACCACGAAGCCGGCCAGGAACACGGCGGGCGGCAGCGCCAGCGCCTGCGCCAGCAGCACGGCCACCGGGAACAGGAACTGAATCAGGCCCCACCAGCGCGCCATGCCGGCGCGCGCGGTCACGATGGCGGCGAACCCGCCTTGCAGCAGTGCCGCATGCCAGTAGCCGGGAGCGGCGCCCATGCGCGCGAGCACGAACAGCGCCGCGAGCGTGGGCAGAAAGCAGGCACACTGGATCAGCAGCGCACGCAGCGCCGGAATGGACAGCAGGCGACGCGGGGCGGATCGTTCGCCCCGCGGTGGGGATGCAGGAATCACGCCGCGCCCAGCGCCGCGGCTTCCTTGGATTTGCGGGTCTTGCCGGCGCGCGAAGGCACGTGGCACAGGCCGCATTGGTAATCTTTGTTCAGGTCCAGCGCATTGACCACGAACTTGCCCTTGCAGGTGCTGCAGGGGGCCAGCGTGAGCATCTCGCTCTGAAAGAAGCGCACCAGCGTCCAGGCGCGGGTCAGCGAGAGCTGCGGCTCCTCGCCCGCTTCCGGCGGCATCTGTTCCAGGTACAGCTTGTAGGCCTTCATCACCGCCTGGATGCCGGTGGCGCCCGCGTGATCGACCAGGAATTTGTAGATATTGATGAACAGCGAGGAGTGGATGTTCGGCTGCCAGGTCAGGAACCAGTCGGTCGAGAACGGCAGCATGCCCTTCGGCGGCGACACGCCCTTCAGTTCCTTGTACAACTTGAGCAGGCGTTCGCGCGACAGCGACACTTCGCTCTCGAGCAGTTGCAGGCGCGCGCCCAGCTGGATCAACTCGATCGCGAGCTGGATCTCCTGCGCTTCCGACACGACGCTTTTCTTGCTCATTGCAGGCTCCGTAACGAGGATGACTTAAGTGATGGCTTAAGCGATTTCCTCGACCGGCTGGCCGGCCATCAGGATGGCGGCGTGCGACTGGGCCAGCGCGCGATCCTTGTTGTAGTTGGTGAGCATGGACAGGATAGCGCTGTCGTCGAAGCGGAAGCGCGCCAGCATCATGTTGCCGCCAGCCAGCTTCAGGATCTGGGCATTGCTCATGCCTTCGATCAGGTCGGCGATGTCGGCCGAGATACCCAGGCGGAAGATCGCGGTGACCTTGTCGGCGCGGATCATTTGCTGGGCAAGCATCAGGTAGCTCAGGTTCGCGTCGCGAATTTCAGCCATCATGTCGTTCGCAGTCATTGTTCTCTCCGGTATCCGTGTTGGTCTGGCGTTCTTGGTGTTGCCAGTGAGATACATTCTGACTGTGTGGAAACTTTTGGGCTATAGGCTGCGGTCTGTATTTTTCGTCCGGCAAAGACGAAGAAGACCCGTAGGAGTTTGTCTGACAAACCCTGCCGGATCGTGGTCGCGCCCCTATGAAAAGGGACGGAAAACGAGTGTGCGCAACACGGCGGAATGGACTTCCCGGGCCGTCCTGCGATCGCTGAATTTTTTGATTTACGTCAAATTTTTGACCAACTTGAGTGTTGCGCCAAAAAATTTTTCGTCACCCTTGGGGCGTCTTGCTGAGGTAAACGGTCCCGTGTCCGGGAACTTTAGGGGTCTTTTGAAAATTTATTGGTGACCCTTTGGTGTGCGGCGAGCGTACCTGGACGAGAGAGTCTTTTGAATAATTGTAGGTGACTCTGCAACTGCGCCGTGTTGACGTCCCTTTCCGGGGCATCTGGGATCATTTACGGCACCAGTTTCGGGAACTTTAGGGTTTTTTTAAAAAATTTTTGAAAATTTTTTTGTTCCTTTGTTTTCAACGACTTAGCCGAGCCGCTTGCCTCTGCCCGGCGGTTTCTTGCTACACTTGCATCCCACAAGCCGGATTGTTGAGGCTTCAAGCATCCACACAAAGGATCCTGCATGCACACACCTCCCCTGTGGGACATCAGCCCGACGATCTCGGCTGATCTCCCGGTCTGGCCCGGCGACACCCGGTTCGCGGCCAGCGCCACCTGGGAAATCGGCAACGGCTGCCCGGTGCACGTCAGCCGCATGACGATGACCACGCACCTGGGTGCGCACACCGACGCGCCCTCGCACTACGATCCGGCCGGGCTGGCGATCGATGCGGTGGGCCTGGCGCCCTACATTGGCCCGTGCCGCGTCATCCACTGCATCGGCGTGACGCGCGTGGAGCCCGCGCACGTGGCGCCCTGGCTTGAGGCCATGCCGCCGCGCGTGCTGCTGCGCACCTACGACAAAGCGCCGCAGCGCCACTGGGACGAACGCTTTGCGGCCATCGCACCGGCCACCATCGCGCTGCTCGCCGCGCACGGCGTGGCGCTGATCGGCACGGACGCGGCCTCGCTCGACCCGCAGGACTCCAAGACGCTGGACGCCCACCACGCGGTGCGCACGCACGGCATGGCGATTCTGGAAGGTGTGGTGCTCGACGAGATCGCGCCAGGCGACTACGAGCTCATCGCCCTGCCCCTGAAACTGGCCGGCATGGACGCGAGCCCGGTGCGCGCGATCCTGCGCCCCCTTGCATCGAAAGACACGGCATGACCACGACCACCCGCGAAGACTGCCTGGCGCGCGACCGCGCCGACCCGCTCGCGCCGCTGCGCGATGCATTCGACCTGCCGGAGGGCGTGATCTACCTGGACGGCAATTCGCTTGGCGCCCGCCCGCGTGCCGCGCTCGAGCGCGCCGCAGCTGTGGTGGCGCGCGAATGGGGCCAGGACCTGATCCGCAGCTGGAATACGGCCGGCTGGTTCGAGATGCCGGCGCGCCTGGGCGACCGGCTGGCCCCGCTGGTCGGCGCACGGCAAGGCGAAGTGGTCGTCACCGACACCACCTCGCTGAACCTGTTCAAGGTGCTGGCCAGCGCGCTTGCAATGCAGGAGCGGGCGGACCCGCAGCGCCGCGTGATCGTCACCGAGCGCTCCAACTTCCCGACCGATATCTACATGGCCGAAGGCTTGGCCGCGTGGCTCGACCGCGGCTACCGCCTGCTGCTGGTGGATTCGCCAGACGAGCTCCCGGCCGCGATCGGCGCCGACTGCGCGGTGCTCATGCTCACGCACGTGAACTACCGCACCGGCTACCAGCACGACATGGCGGCGCTCACGCGCCTTGCGCACGAGCGCGGCACGCTGGCGGTCTGGGACCTGGCCCACTCGGCCGGTGCGGTGCCGGTGGACCTGCACGCCGCCAACGCCGACTTTGCAGTGGGCTGCACCTACAAATACCTCAACGGCGGCCCTGGCGCCCCCGCGTTCGCCTGGGTGCCGCAGCGCCACCAGGCAGCATTCTCGCACCCGCTGTCGGGCTGGTGGAGCCATGCGTCGCCGTTTGCGATGGCGCCCAGCTTTGCGCCTGGCCAAGGCATCAGGCGCGCGCTGTGCGGCACGCAGCCGGTGGTCTCGCTGGCCCTGGTCGAATGCGGGCTCGAGATCTTCGAGCGCACCAGCATGGAGGCGCTGCGCGCCAAATCGCTCGCGCTCACCGACCTGTTCATCGACCTGGTCGAAGCGCGCTGCGCGGGCCACCCTTTGGAGCTGGTCACCCCGCGCGCGCACGACCGGCGCGGCAGCCAGGTCAGCTTCACGCACCCGCACGGCTACGCGGTGATGCAGTCCCTGATCGCGCGCGGCGTGATCGGCGACTACCGCGAGCCGCGCATCATGCGCTTCGGCTTTACCCCGCTGTACACCCGCTTTGCCGACGTATGGGACGCGGTCGCGATACTGAAGGACATCCTCGACCGCGAAGACTACGACATCACCGCCGCGCGCGGCGCCGTCACCTGAAAGGAATGCCATGACCAGTAGCGACAAGCAGCAGCCGGCCCAGTGGCACGGCGCCCGGATGGACTTCAGCTCGGCCATGAGCTACGGCGACTACCTGGGCCTGGACCAGATCCTGAGCGCCCAGCACCCGCTCTCCCCCAACCACAACGAGATGCTGTTCATCATCCAGCACCAGACCAGCGAGCTGTGGATGAAGCTGATGCTGCACGAAATGCAGGCCGTGCGCACGCAGATCCGCGCGGGCGAGCTGCAGCCGGCGTTCAAGATGCTGGCGCGCGTGGCGCGCATCATGGACCAGCTGGTGCACGCATGGGACGTTCTGGCCACCATGACACCGCCGGAATACACGGCGATCCGGCCTTACCTTGGCGCGTCCTCGGGCTTCCAGTCCTACCAGTACCGCGAGCTCGAATTCATCCTGGGGAACAAGAACCGCCACATGCTGGCGGTGCACGAGAAGAACCCCGACGTGCATGCCGCGCTCGAGCGCGAGCTGCTCGCGCCGTCGGTGTACGACGAAGCGGTGATGCTGCTGGCGCGTAGCGGCTTTGCGATCGCGCGCGAGCGGCTCGAGGGCGACTGGACCCAGCCGACGCAGGCTGACGAATCGGTCAAGGCCGCATGGCTGGAAGTGTACCGCGAGCCCGAAAAGCACTGGGCCCTGTACGAGCTGGCGGAAAAGCTGGTGGACATGGAGACGTCGTTCCGCTTCTGGCGCTTCCGCCACGTCACCACCGTGGAGCGCATCATCGGCTTCAAGACCGGCACCGGCGGCACCGCCGGCGTGAGCTACCTGCGCAAGATGCTCGACGTGGTACTGTTCCCGGAGCTGTTTGCGCTGCGCACGGCGCTTTAGGAGCGGCAGTCGTAGGGTGGGTGCCCGGCGTCGCGTCAAAAACAGGTGCTGTCCGCGTGAAATGTTGAAAGTAATCCGTCGTTCCCGCGGAGGCGGGAACCCATGCTGCGTTTGTATCGCTGCGGCCCTTGCGCGAGCCGCGTACCTGCGCGGGGACGACGTGTAGCAGTGCAATAAAAAACGGCCGGGCATCGCTGCCACGGCCGTTTCGCTTGCTGCGATAAGGCTTACTTCGCCGGCGTCGCCAGCAGCATCTCGTTCAGGCGCTTCACGAATGCCGCCGGGTCCGAGAGGCTGCCGCCCTCGGCCAGCATCGCCTGGTCGAACAGGATGTGCGACCAGTCCGCAAAGCGCGGGCTTGCCGCGTCCTCGTACTTCAGGCGCGTCACCAGCGGGTGGTTCGGGTTGATCTCGAGGATCGGCTTGGATTCCGGCGCTTCCTGGCCGGCCGCCTTGAGCATGCGCACCAGGTTGCCCGACAGCTCGTTCTCGTCCGCCACCAGGCAGGCCGGCGAATCGGTCAGGCGGAAAGTCACGCGCACCTCCTTGGCTTTCTCGCCCAGCACGCCCTTCATTTTCTCGACCAGGTCCTTGTACTGAGTCTCGGTCTCTTCGTGCTCTTTCTTTTCGGCCTCGTCCTCGAGCTTGCCCAGGTCCAGGCCGCCCTTGGCCACCGACACCAGCTCCTTGCCCTCGAACTCGTTCAGGAACGACAGCATCCACTCGTCCACGCGGTCGGTCATGAGCAGCACTTCCACGCCCTTCTTGCGGAAGATCTCGAGGTGCGGGCTGTTTTTGGCCGCGTTGAAGCTCTCGGCGGTCACGTAGTAGATCTTGTCCTGGCCTTCCTTCATGCGGCCCACGTAATCGGCCAACGACACGTCCTGCACGTCGCTGTCGTTATGGGTCGAGGCAAAGCGCAGCAGCTTGGCGATGCGGTCCTTGTTGGTGAAATCCTCGCCGATGCCCTCCTTGAGCACCTGGCCGAACTCGGTCCAGAAGGTCTTGTACTTGTCCTTCTGCTCCTGCTCGTCCGCATTGGCCATCTCTTCCAGCATGCCCAGCACGCGCTTGGTCGAACCTTCGCGGATCACGCGCACGTCGCGCGACTCCTGCAGGATCTCGCGCGACACGTTCAGCGGCAGGTCGGCCGAGTCGATCACGCCCTTGATGAAGCGCAGGTAGGTCGGCATCAGCTGCTCGGCGTCGTCCATGATGAACACGCGCTTGACGTACAGCTTGATGCCGCCGCGCTTGTTGCGGTCCCACAGGTCGAACGGCGCGTGGCTCGGCACGTACAGCAGCTGCGTGTACTCGCTGCGGCCCTCGACCCGGTTGTGGGTGTAGGCCAGCGGCGGCTGGAAGTCGTGCGAAACGTGCTTGTAGAACTCCTCGTACTGTTCCCTGGTGATGTCGGACTTGGAGCGGGCCCACAGCGCGCTGGCCTGGTTGACGGTCTCGAATTCGTCCTTGAGCACGGACTCCTGCTTGTCCTTGTCCCACTCTTCCTTTTGCATCTCGATGGGGATCGAAATGTGGTCGGAGTACTTGCGGATGATGGACTTGAGCTTCCAGCTTGATAACAGCTCGTCCTCGCCTTCGCGCAGGTGCAGGATCACGTCGGTGCCGCGGTTCGGCTTGTCGATCTGCTCGACGCTGTAGTCGCCCTCGCCGGTCGACTCCCAGCGCACGCCCTGCGCCGCGTCCACGCCCGCCCGGCGGGTGTTCACGGTGATGCGGTCGGCCACGATGAAACCCGAATAGAAGCCGACGCCGAACTGGCCGATCAGGGCCGCGTCGGCCTGCTGGTCGCCCGAGAGCTTGCTGAAGAATTCCTTGGTGCCCGACTTGGCGATGGTGCCCAGGTGCGCGATCGCTTCCTCGCGGCTCATGCCGATGCCGTTGTCGGAAATGGTGATGGTACGGGCCGCCTTGTCGAACGTGACCTTGATCTTCAGTTCGTGGTCGTTGCCGTACAGGGCGTCGTTGTTAATCGCCTCGAAGCGCAGCTTGTCCGCCGCGTCCGATGCGTTGGAAATCAGCTCGCGCAGGAAGATCTCCTTGTTCGAATACAAGGAATGGATCATCAGGTGCAGCAGTTGTTTAACTTCCGCTTGGAAGCCAAGAGTTTCTTTTTCGGCAACAGCCATGTTTTCCTCGTGGTAATTTCGGGTTAAACGGACCGTTGCGATATGGGGATGGCAACAGCGGTTTCAAGGGGTGTTTGCACGCGAGAAAGACGAATGTCCTAGAATTGCTGTATTTACCACGGAGACAAGATGAGCAAAGATCCAAAAGACGTCGTGCGCCGCTATGTGGACGCCTTCAACCGCGGCGACCTGCAAGGGCTGGGCGCCCTGTTCACCGAGGATGCACAGATCCAGGGCGTGATGGGCAAAGGGGTATTCGAGAAGGTGTCGCCGATCTGGCGCCAGCTGATCGAGGGCTACGGCATGCAGCTGCGCATCGAAGAAATGGTCGCCGAGGGCAACACGGTGGTGGTGCGCTTCACCGAGACCGGCACCTTCAAGGCGAGCGCCTTCGGTCACGAGCCGACCGGCAAGTCCTACGAGCTAGTGGCCATGGAGTGGTTCGAAGTGGACGGCGACAAGATCACCCGCCGCTGGGGCGCGCGCGACTCGGCCGCGCAGGCGCGCCAGCTCGGCATTGCCTGAACGCTCGCCGCCAAATCCTATTACCTGGGACGTAATCGCCACACCGCGCCGATCTCCGGAGAATGGCTTGCATCGACAACCCGTTCTCAAAGGAGATCACGATGGACAGCGCAAATCGCATCGCCGAGCAATACCTGCAAGCCTGGAACGAGCGCGACCCGGTCGCGCGCCGCGCGCAGGTCGCCCGGGTTTTCACGCTCGAGGCCACCTACACCGACCCGATGGCGGCCAGCAGCGGCCACCTGGGCATCGACGCGCTGATCGGCGCGGTGCAGGACAAGTTCCCGGGCTTTCGCTTCGAGCTGGCCGGCCAGCCGGAAGGCCACCACGAGGCGGTGCGCTTCTCTTGGACGCTGCACGCGCCGGACGGCGCGGCGGTGGCGCGCGGCACCGACTTTGGCCTGCTGGACGGTGACGGGCGCCTTGCCAGCGTCACCGGCTTCCTGGACAACGTGGCGTAAGGAGGCTGCCATGCTTGCCACCTCCCGCCCCAACACGATCCGCGCCGCGGACGGCACCGAACTGTTCTACCGCACATGGGGCGAGGGCCGGCCCGTGCTGTTCGTGGCCAGCTGGTCCATGCCCTCCGAATCGTGGCAGTACCAGATGATGCACCTGCTCGACCGCGGCCTGCGCGTCATCGCCTTCGACCGGCGCGGCCACGGCAGGTCGGGCGATCCGGGCCGCGGCTACGACTTCGACACCCTGGCCGACGACATCGCCGCCGTCGTCGAGGCGCTCTCCCTGCGCGGCGTGACGCTGGTGGGCCACTCGATGGGCTGCAACGAGATCGTGCGCTACCTGGCGCGCCACGGCACGGCGCGGGTCGCCCGCGCGGCGCTGCTGGGCACGGTGACGCCTTACCTGCCGCAGGCGCCGGACAACCCGGACGGCATCGACCAGGCGGTCTTCGACACCTTCCGCAACGACGAACTGGCGCGCGATTTTCCGCAGTGGGTGGACGACAACATGGTGCCCTTCGTGTTCGAGGAAACGCCGCAGGGGATGAAGGGCTGGATCCGCCAGCTCGCCTTCACCGCCTCGCTGCACGCGCTGCGCGAATGCCATGCCGCGCTGACGCACACCGACTTCCGGGCCGACCTGCCGCGCATCGACATTCCGGTACTGCTGATCGCGGGCGACGCCGACGCCACCTGTCCGCTGGAACTGACGGCCAAACGCAGCGCGGCGCTGCTGCCCAACGCCACGCTCAAGGTGTACGAAGGCGCACCGCACGGCATGTTCATCACCCACATGGACCGGGTCAATGCCGACCTGCTTGAATTTATCGGGCAGTAGGCGCGAGAATGGCTGCCACAACCGCGAAGGGGACACGATGGACACCGCCACCAGGGCGCCTGCCGACCAGTATTTCAGCGACTTTGCCGCCGCCCTGCGCTACTGGCGCACCAAGCGTGGCTTTTCCCAGCTGCGGCTGTCGGCCGAAAGCGGCATTTCGCAGCGCCACCTGTCCTTCCTCGAAAGCGGCCGCGCGCAGCCAGGCCGAGAGCTCATCCTCAAGCTCGGCATCACGCTCGATGTGCCGCTACGGCAGCGCAACGTGATGCTGCTCGCAGCCGGCTTTGCGCCCGCGTACCAGGAACGCAACCTGTCCGATCCCGAGATGGGCGCGGTCAAGCAGGCGCTCGACTTCATGCTGCGGCAGGCGGCGCCCTACCCGGCGCTGGTGGTGGACCGGCTGTGGAACCTGGTGATGGCCAACGAACCGGCGGGAGCGATGATGCGTTGGTTCCTGGGCATGCCGGCGCACGCGCCGATCCCGCGCGACGGCTCGGTCAACGTGATCCGGCTCACGCTCGACCCGAACGGCCTGCGGCCCTGGCTGGCCAACTGGGAGGAAGTCGGCGCCGACCTGCTGCAGTGGGTGCAGCGCGAGGCGATGGGCGACGGCCCGGGCAGCGAAGCGGCCGCGCTGCTGGCCGAGCTCACCGCGCTGCCGGGCATGCGCGAAGCGTCGGCCGCACCCAATCTGGACCGCCGCGCCCTGCCCTTCCTGCCGCTCACGCTGCGCAAGGACGGGGTCGAGCTGAACCTGTTCACCACCATCACCACGCTCGGCACCCCGCACGACGTGACCGTGCACGAATTGCGGCTGGAGTCATTTTTCCCGGCCGACGAGGCGAGCGCCGACTGGTTCAGGCAGCGCCCCGGCACCGCTTCGTAGCGTGCCGATTGCGATCAGCGCGCAAGCTCGCGCTGCAGGAAGCGCCAGACGGTGGGCTCTCCCAGCGCCGCAATGTTCAAGCGCATGAAGGTTGAAGGCAGCTGGCTCGGCGAAAACAGGCTGCCCGGCGCGAGCAGAATCCCCTCGGCCATCGCCCGCTCGGCCAGCACGTTCGTATCGCGCCCGGCATCCGCCCACACGAACAGGCCGGCAGGCGGCGCGGTCGGCACATGCAGTCCGGCCGCCTCGATCTCGCGCAGCGCCTTGGGCCGCGCCGCGTCCAGCCGCGCGCGCAGGCGGTCTGCGTGCTTGCGGTACACGCCCTCCGACAGAATCTTGTACACCACCCGTTCGGTCAGCTCGCTGGTGGTCAGCGTGGACAGCATCTTGCGGTCGGTGAGCCGCTGCGCGCGCTCGCGCGAGGTGGCGATGAACCCGACCCGCAGGTTGGCCGACATCGATTTGGAGAACCCGCCCAAATAGATCACCTGTTGCAGCTGGTCGAGCGCGGCCAGCCGCGTCACCGGCTGCGTGGGCGCGCCCGGGTGCAGGTCGCAATAGATGTCGTCTTCGACGATCGCAAAGCCGTGCTCCTGCGCCAGCCGCAGCACCTGGAACGCCTTGGCGGCCGACAGCGAGGTCGAGCTCGGGTTGTGCAGCACCGAGGTGATGATGCACAGCCGCGGCTTGTGCTGCGCCGCCAGCGCCGCGAGCTGGGCGATGTCCGGCCCGTCCGCCAGGCGCGGGATGCCGATCACCTTCAGCCCCTGCATCGAGAGCGAGCCAAACATCAGGAACCATCCCGGATCGTCAACGAACACGGCGTCGCCGTTCTGGCACAATTCGCGCGCGACCAGGTCCACGGCCTGGGTCACGCCCACGGTGGTCACGATCTGATCCGGCTCGGCCGCGATCTCGAGTTCGGCCAGCTTGCGCTGCAGCTGCTGGCGCAGCGGCAGGAAGCCGGCCGGGGTGCCGTAGGCCAGCAGGCCATGGCTGTTCTGGCGGCCGATGGCGCGCAGCGCGTTCGACACGGCCGGGCCGTCAAGCCACTCGGCCGGCAGCACGCCCGAGCCAGGCGAAAACTGCGGCGGCGCCTGGCGGAACAGGTTGCGGATCAGCCAGACGACATCGAGCGGCCGGCCCGCGACACTGGCCTCGGCCGGCTGGCGCTGCGGCGCCAGCGGGGCGCGCTCGCGCACGAAAAAGCCGGCCCCGCGCCGCGATTCCAGGTAGCCCATCGCCACCAGCCGGTCGTAGCTGTTCACCACCGTGAACGCCGACACGCCATGCGCCTTGGCGAACTGGCGGATCGACGGCATGCGTGCGCCGCTCCTCAGGTGCCGGTCGTCGATGCGCGCCGCCACCGCGCGCACGATCTGGTCCGACAGCGATTCTCCCGATTCGCGCGACAGCGGCGCGCCCAACGCTTGCCTGATCTCGTCCATGTGAAGTAGTCGCCCGGGTGTGCTGGTCATTTCGCCAGTACAGCCCGACAACTATCCGATAAAGTGTACTGGGACTGTATTGGTATTTACGGCTAGGATACCTGTACAGCCACTCCCCCGCAACCACCCATGGAACTGCCAAGCCTATCCGAACTCGAGCAAGCCGCCGCCATCGTCTATTCGGTGATCCAGCCGACACCCCAATACGCCTGGCCCTTGCTGAACGAGGAGCTGGGCGTGGAGACCTGGGTCAAGCACGAGAACCACACGCCCACCGGTGCGTTCAAGGCGCGCGGGCCGCTCGTCTACATCGACCGGCTGCTTGAGCGCGAGCCCGGCGTCAAAGGCGTGATCGCGGCCACGCGCGGCAACCATGGGCAGTCGGTGGCGCTGGGCGCGCGCCGCAACGGCCTGGTAGCGACCATCGTCGTCCCGCGCGGCAACAGCGTGGAAAAGAACGCGGCCATGCGCGGCTTCGGCGCCACGCTGGTCGAGCATGGAAGCGATTTCAACGAAAGCCGGGAGCACGCGCTGGCCCTGGCCGAGCGCGACGGCCTGCACATGGTCCCGTCCTGCCACCCGGACATCGTTGCGGGCGTGGCGAGCTACTGGCTCGAACTGTTTCGCGCACAGCCGGGCATCGACCTGGTGCTGGTGCCGATCGGCCAGGGGTCCGGCATCAGCGCCGCCATCGCGGCGCGTGCGGCGTTGGGGCTGGATGTCCAGATCGTCGGCGTGGTCTCGGCCCACGCGCCCGCCTATGCGCTGTCGTTCGCGGCCGGGCGCAGCGTCGATGCCCCGGTGTCGACCGTGCTGGCCGACGGCGTGGCCTGCCGCGTGCCGGAGCAAACCTCGCTGGACCTGATCCTGCGCGAGGTGGACGACATCATCACCGTCACGGACGACGAGGTGGCGCGCGCGATGCGCCTGTATTACACCTGCACCCACAACCTGGCCGAGGGTGCCGGGGCGGCCGCGCTGGCGGGCGCCCTGCAGCTGCGCGACCAGGGCCGGCTGCGGGCGCGCCGCCTCGGCCTGCCGCTCACCGGCGGCAACGTGGACGCGGCGGTGTTCGGCGCCATCCTGCGTCAAGCGTAACGGCTGCGAAGGCAGGCCCGGGGCAGGTACAATATCGCTTTTGCATCAACCCTCAACCCAATGGAACAGCACATGTCCGTCTACGACAAGCTCAAAGAACTGAACATCACCTTGGTCGCGCCGGCAACCCCGGCCGCCGCCTACGTCATGTACGTACAGACCGGCAACCTGGTCTTCATTTCCGGCCACATCGCCAAGAACGCGGACGGCACCCCGAACACGGGCACCTTGGGCAAGGACAAAACCACCGCCCAGGGCCAGGAAGCGGCGCGCGCCGTGGCGATCGACCTGATTGGCACCCTGCAGGAAGCCTGCGGCGGCGACCTGGACCGCGTCAAGCGCATCGTCAAGGTGATGAGCCTGGTGGCCTCGACCCCGGACTACAACGAGCAGCACCTGGTCACCAACGGCTGCTCCGAGCTGCTGGGCGAGGTGTTCGGCGATGCCGGCAAGCACGCCCGCTCGGCGTTCGGCGTGGCCTCGCTGCCGCGCGGCGCCTGCGTCGAGATCGAAATGATCGTGGAAGTTGCTTGATTGGCAACCAAAAAAAGCACGTCGTTCCGGCGAACGCCGGAACCCATGCCGAGTATGAAACGGACGCGCCGCGTGCGCGCAAGCTCAGCATGGGTCCTGGCCTGCGCCGGGACGACGGAGCCAGTTTGCAGCGCATTGCCTGCAGTGCGTAACTAACCCGGGCCGGAGCCCACCAGGCGCCGGCCTTTTCCCGAGCCTGCTTATCCAGCGTGGCTTATAATGGCCCAGCACCACCTGCGGTCCCTTCTGTGAGATGAGTATGAAAATCGAGAATCCCAATCCCATCCAGTGGCATTTTTCGGAACGCGCCCAACAGCTGCAAAGCTCGTTCATCCGCGAAATCCTGAAAATCACCCAGCGCCCGGAGATCATTTCCTTTGCCGGCGGCCTGCCCTCGCCCGCCACCTTCCCGGTGGAGCGCATGAAAGAGGCCTACGACAAGGTCCTGACCGACAACGGCCGCGTCGCGCTGCAGTACGGCCCCACGGATGGCTACCCGCCGCTGCGCGAGTGGATCGCCAACTATCTCTCCACCGGAGGCTCGAAGATCGTCCCCGAGCAGATCCTGATGGTCTCAGGCTCGCAGCAGGCGCTTGACCTGCTGGGCAAGGTGCTGATCGACGAAGGCAGCCGCGTGCTGGTCGAAACCCCGAGCTACCTGGGCGCGCTGCAGGCGTTCTCGGTGTACCGCCCCGAATTCAAATCCGTGCAGACCGATGACCATGGCCTGGTGCCCTCGTCGATCGAGGCGGTGGCGCAAGGCGCACGCCTGCTGTACTCGCTGCCGAACTTCCAGAACCCGACCGGCCGCACGCTGTCGATCGAGCGCCGCCGCGAGCTGGTCGAGACCTGCGCCCGCCTGGGCCTGCCGCTGATCGAGGACGATCCGTACGGCGCGCTGTCGTACAAGGGCGAGCCGCTGCCGCGCATGGTGGCCATGAACCCGGACGGCGTGATCTACATGGGCTCGTTCTCCAAGGTGCTCACCCCCGGCATTCGCCTGGGCTATGTGTGCGCCCCGCTGCCGCTGGTGCGCCGCCTCGAGCTGGCCAAGCAGGCGGCCGACCTGCACACCGCCCAGATCACCCAGATGGTGGTGCACGAGGTGGTCAAGGACGGCTTCCTCGAACGCCACATCCCGACCATCCGCGAGCTGTACGGCAACCAGTGCCAGGTCATGCTCGACGCGCTGGCCGAGCACTTCCCGGCCGAGGCCACCTGGACCCGCCCGGAAGGCGGCATGTTCATCTGGGTCACCCTGCCCAAGCAGATCGACGCGCTCAAGCTGCTCGACCAGGCCATCGCGGCCCGCGTGGCCTTTGTCCCGGGCGCGCCGTTCTACGCCAACGAAGCGGCCACCAACACGCTGCGCCTGTCGTTCGTGACGGTGCCGCCGGAGCGCATCCGCGAGGGTGTCGCCATCCTCGGCAAGCTGATCAAGGACATGCTGTAAGCTTGATCTCCCCGCGCGGACGCCACCCGGCGTCCGCCGCCTTCCCCGCGCCGCTACCGGCGCCGCAACAATTCCCTATCAGTTCTTATAGGTTGCCCGCCGCACCGGGTTTCGTCGCGGTATGATTTTCTCGACGCAAAACCAACGGCTGAGCGAGGCAACGGCATGGCGGTCCTGGCGACAGAGTCCACTGCGCGGCAAGCGACGGTGCTGGTGATCGACCAGGCGCCGGCATGCCGCGACGCGCTGCGCACCCTGATGCAGGACCACGGCTACCGCGCACTGGCCGCCGGCAGCGGCGAGGAAGGACTGGAGCTGGCCGTGCGCGCCCAGCCCGACCTGGTGCTGCTGGAGCTGGCCTTGCCCGGCATCGACGGGCTGGAAACCTGCCGCCGCCTGAAGGCCGATCCCGCCACCTCCACCATCCCGGTCATCTTCGTCAGCTCGCGCGCGGGCACGGAAGACATCGTGGCCGGCTTCGAGGCCGGCGCGTCCGACTACGTCAGCAAGCCAGCCCGGGTGGCCGAACTGTGCGTCCGCCTGCGCGCCCAGCTCCAGTCCAGGCGTTCGACCTGGGCGCTGGAGCGCGCCGCCATGGCCGACCCGCTCACCCTCATCGCCAACCGCCGCCACTTCGACAGCTTCCTGGAAAAGGAATGGCAGCGCGCGCTGCGCAGCGGCGCCCCGCTGTCGCTGCTGATGCTCGACGTGGACCATTTCAAGCTTTACAACGACACGTTGGGCCATGCCGCCGGCGACGCCTGCCTGCAGCAGGTTGCCGGCGTGCTGCAGCGCCACGCGGCGCGCGCCACCGACCTGGCGGCGCGCTACGGCGGCGACGAGTTCGTGGTGCTGTTCGGGGAAACGCCGGCCGAGGCGGCGGCACGGCTGGCCGAGGCGATCCGCGCGGACGTCGAAGCGCTGCACATCCCCAACCCGCGCTCGCCTGGTTCGAACTGGGTCACGGTGAGCACTGGCGTGGCGAGCGTGCTGCCCGCGCGCCATGGATCACTGCGCGGCCTGCTGCTGGCGGCGGACCGGCGGCTTTACGAGGCCAAGCAGGCCGGTCGCAACCGGGTGGTAGCCACGGCGCCGGTCGAGGTGGCAGAGCCGGGCTAGCCGCGCGCCGGACCGCGCTTTTTCCTGATACGCACCACTACCCGCACCACGTCGTCCACCGTCGGCACGATCGCGAGCAGGCACAGCAGCGCCGCCAGCGGCACGGTCGAGATGAAGCCCATGCGCGAAAAACCGACCGCCCCGGTCACGCCGCCGGCAAAAAAGCAGCACAGCAGGCCGCCCAGCACGCGCAGGCGCTCGCGGTTGGCCATCACCATCGGCAGGTTGCGGTCTGCGTTCCAGTAGGCCAGCTTGCCCAGTTCAATACCAATGTCGGTCACGATGCCGGTCATGTGGGTGGTGCGGATCTCGGCGTGCGACAGCTTGGTGATGACCGCGTTCTGCAGCCCCATGATGAAGCACAGCAGCATGACGGTGATCGGGATGAACAGCCCCTGCACGCTCTGCAGGCGCGCCCCCAGCACGCCGAACAGCAGCAGCAGCACCGCCTCCAGCAGCAGCGGCAGCGCGTATTCGCTGTACAGGCGCTGGCGGCGCACGTAATTGACCATCACGGCGGTGCAGGCCGCCCCCAGCACGAACGAGACGATGGCGCCAGCCGCGTCCAGCACCAGGTCATAGCCGCCCAGCGCCAGGTTGTCGGCCATGGCCGACACGATCCCGGTCATGTGCGACGTGTACTGCTTGACCGCCAAAAACCCGCCCGCGTTGGTGGCCCCGGCGACAAAGGCCAGGGTGAACCCGAGGTGGCGGTTGGCGCTGACGGTGCGTCGGTGGCCGGTAAGGCTTCTCGCGTAATTGATCGGCACGGCTGAATCTTCTTTGGTGACGGCGTTCTGAATCCGTACATCTTACTGCAAATCCACACCAACAAGGGGGCCGTTGGCCCGAACTTATCGGCGCTATAATTAACAAACCATCCGCATGCCCAAGATCCGGTACCAGTCGTGAATCCAAACCTCGAGAAGCTCCACCCCTATCCGTTCGAAAAACTGCGTCAACTTTTCTCCGGCGTCGTGCCCAATCCCGGCTATGCGCCGATCAGCCTGGGCATCGGCGAGCCGAAGCACCCGACACCCGCATTCATCCAGAAAGCCCTGGTCCAGAGCCTGGAGGGGCTGGCGCACTATCCCAGCACCCACGGCGGCGAGCCGCTGCGCGCGGCCATCGCCGGCTGGATCGAGCGCCGCTACGGCGTGCCCACGCTCGACCCGGCCACCATGGTGCTGCCGGTGAACGGCTCGCGCGAGGCGCTGTTCGCGTTCGCCCAGTGCGTCATCGACGGCAGCCGCCCCGGCGCGCTGGTGGCCTGCCCCAACCCGTTCTACCAGATCTACGAAGGCGCGGCCTACCTCGCCGGCGCCGAGCCCTGGTTCGTCAATTCCGAGCCGGCCCGCAATTTCGGCTGCGATTACGAAAGCGTGCCGGCCGACGTGTGGGCGCGCGTGCAGCTGCTGTACGTGTGCTCGCCGGGAAACCCGACCGGCGCCACCCTGTCGCAGGCCGACTGGAAAGCACTGTTTGCGCTGTCGGACCACTACGGCTTCGTGATCGCGGCCGACGAATGCTATTCCGAGATCTACCACGGCGCCACGGCGCCGCTGGGCGCGCTGGAAGCGGCGCACGCGCTCGGGCGCAGCAGCGGCGAGCGGCCTTACCGCAACCTGGTCGTGTTCTCCAGCCTGTCCAAGCGCTCCAACGTGCCAGGCATGCGCTCGGGCTTCGTGGCTGGCGACCCGGCCATCCTCAAGCGCTTCCTGCTGTACCGCACCTACTGCGGCGGCGCCATGTCCCCGCCGATCCAGGCCGCGTCGATCGCGGCGTGGAACGACGAATCGCACGTGGTCGAGAACCGCGCGCTGTACCGCGAAAAATTCAACCTCATCACCCCGCTGCTCAAGCCGGTGATGGACGTGGAACTGCCCGACGCCGGCTTCTACCTGTGGGCCGACGTGCGCCGCACCGGCCTGTCGGACACCGAGTTCGCACGCGGCCTGTACGCCGAATATAATGTGACGGTTCTGCCCGGCAGCTTCCTCGCGCGCGACGCGCACGGGGTCAACCCCGGCCGCAACCGCATCCGCATGGCCCTGGTGGCCGGGGTGGACGAAGGACTGGAAGCGGCCAACCGCATCGTCCAGTACTGCCAATCGATTCGCGCCTGACGCCGGGCGCACCAGCATTTTCAACTTGTAGATCCATCATGACCCAACAACTCCAGACCCTCATCGACACCGCGTGGGAACAGCGCGCCGAGATCAACGCATCGTCCGCCAGCGCCGAACTGCGCGACGCCGTCGCCCACGTGCTCGCCGGCCTTGACGACGGCAGCCTGCGCGTGGCGCAGAAAGAAGCCGGCGGCTGGCTCGTGAACCAGTGGATCAAGAAGGCCGTGCTGCTCTCGTTCCGCCTCGAGAACAACGTGCCAGTGGCCAGCGGCGACATCCAGTTCTACGACAAGGTGCCGACCAAGTTCGCCAACTACAGCGCCGAGGACTTCGCCAAGGGCGGCTTCCGCGTGGTGCCGCCGGCGGTGGCGCGCCGCGGCAGCTTCATCGGCAAGAACGTGGTCCTGATGCCGTCGTACGTGAACATCGGCGCCTATGTCGATGAAGGCACCATGGTCGACACCTGGGCCACGGTCGGCTCGTGCGCGCAGATCGGCAAGAACGTGCACCTGTCCGGCGGCGTGGGCATCGGCGGCGTGCTCGAACCGATGCAGGCCAACCCCACCATCATCGAAGACAACTGCTTCATCGGCGCGCGCTCGGAGATCGTCGAAGGCGTGATCGTCGAAGAGAACTCGGTGATCTCGATGGGCGTGTACATCGGCCAGTCGACCAAGATCTACAACCGCGAAACCGGCGAAGTGAGCTATGGCCGCATCCCGGCCGGCTCGGTCGTGGTGTCGGGCAGCCTGCCGTCGGCCGACGGCAAGTACAGCCTGTACTGCGCCGTGATCGTCAAGCAGGTGGACGCCAAGACCCGCGCCAAGACGGGCATCAACGAGCTGCTGCGCGGGTTCTGACGCCTGCTGAACGCGTGGGCAGAAAATCTGCCCACCCTACGAAAAAGCTGTAGGGTGGGCAGGTCTCCTGCCCACGCGTTCAACTAAAAACAAACGACCAAGAGGGAGAGACGAAATGGCCATGGACCGCCTGTTCCAGCTGATGAAAGAGAAAAACGCGTCGGATATGTTCTTCGCGGTGAACTCGCCGGTGCACATCAAGATCAACGGGAACCTCATCCCGATCAACCAGCACAAGCTGGAGCCGGAAAACATCCACTCCCTCCTGTCCGAAATCTGCACGCCCGAGCAGATGGCCGAACTCGAGAACGAGAACGAGCTGAACATGGGCGTCTCGGTCCCCAACCTCGGGCGCTTCCGCCTGTCGGCGTTCCGCCAGCGCGGTTCGATCTCGGCCGTGTTCCGCTTTGTGCCTGCCAATATCCCGCCGCTGGGCGAGCTGGGCCTGCCGCCGGTGCTCGCCGAGCTGATCATGGAAAAGCGCGGCCTGCTGCTGCTGGTCGGCGCCACCGGTTCGGGCAAGTCCACCACCATCGCGGCCATGCTGGACCACCGCAACGAGCAGAAGACCGGCCACATCCTCACGCTCGAAGACCCGATCGAATACCTGTTCAAGAACAAGAAGTCGATCGTCAACCAGCGCGAGATCGGCGCGGACGCGAAGAGCTTTTACACCGCGCTGAAGAACTCGATGCGCCAGGCGCCGGACTGTATTTTGATCGGCGAGATCCGCGACAAGGAAACCATGGCCGCGGCGCTGGCCTATGCGCAGTCGGGCCACCTGGTGCTTGCCACGCTGCACGCGAACAACAGCTACAACGCGCTCAACCGCATCATCAGCTTCTACCCCATCGAAAACCGCGCCGCGCTGCTGCAGGACTTGTCCTCGGCGGTGAAGGCCATCGTCTCGCAGCGCCTGGTCCGCTCGGCCGGCGGCGGCCCGCGCCACGCGGCGGTCGAGATCATGGTCAACACGCGCTACATCGCGGACCTGATCGAAAAAGGCAGCATCGGCGAGATCAAGGAAGCGATGGAAAAGAGCCTGTCGCCGGGCTCGCAAACCTTCGAGACCGCGCTCTACAACCTGGTCAAGGAAGGCAAGGTGGCGCAGGAAGAAGCGATCGCCAACGCCGACTCGGCCACCAACCTGCTCTGGCTGCTCAACAACGGTCCGGAAAAGAAGCAGGAAGAAATCCAGCCGGACGCCCAGCCGGACGGCGCTTCGTTCACCGAGTTCACGCTCAACACCTAAGGGCCGGCGCCCTTGAGCAGCGCGCTGTAGGCATTCGGCGGCGCCAAGCCGTCGATGCGCACCTCGGTCGTGAACGGCAGCGGCGTGAACGTGTAGCGCAACATGCCGGCCTTTTCCGCAAACACGAGCGAATCGACCGGCACGATCTCCACCTTGCCGATGCGGCCGGTCTGCGCCCAGTACCGGCTGTGCTCGCGCGTGATCCGCAAGGTGTCGCCGTTCGATAACGGATAAGTTCCGACCACATCCAGCGTTTCCAGCGGCGTGAGATAGTAACCCTCGCGCGGCCCCGGCGCGCTGCAGCCGGCGATGAGTATGCAGCCCGTCGCGGCTGCCAGTGCCGAGCATTTCATGCTTGCCTCGCCTGCTTCCACACGGGTTAAGACCGGCCCGGGTGCGGCTGGTTCAGGACCCTGCACCAAAGCCGTGCGCCCTTTCGTCGCCCTTGTGCCGGGATTGTCGCGAAACTGCCCCGAAAGTATTGTCCCGGCGTACAGAAACTTGCCCATATGTACGCGCGCGGATTATGATGAAACATATCTCAACGGAACGTCATCCTATTCAAGCGCTTGCTTGATACGCGTGCAGGGAGTGAACATGCGCTGGTACGCGCACCGACCACGGCGCCTGGGGCACTCCGTCCTGGCTGTTGCCTTCGTTTTATTTCTATTCGGGATTGCTCCTGGCCCGGCGCGCAGTGCGCCCGACGCCTCCGCAGCGCGGCAGGCGACCGTTGTCGTCGCGGTTCCCGTCAATTTTCCGCCCTGGGTCATTCCCGACCAGGCCGGCGGCGTCACAGGCATCCTCAACGACCTGTGGACCTTGTGGGGCGAGCGCACCGGCACCTCGGTCAAATTGCTGCCGCTGCCTTTCGACCAACTGCAGGAAGCCGTGGCCTCCGGCCAGGCCGACATCGGCGACGCGCTGATCCGCACCCCGGCGCGGGAGGCGCGCTTCGACTTTTCGTCGCCGCACTTTGAAACCCAGGTCATGCTGTATTTCGGCCAGGAGTTGTCCGGCATCGTCGACGCGGCGACCGCGCGCGGTTTCGTCGTCGGCGTCGCGCAGGGCGACGCCTGCGGCGAGAAGCTCGCGGCGCAAGGCGACACCCTCAAGCGCTACCCCACCCACGAAGCGATGATCGCCGCCGCGGTCAGGGGCGACATTCGCCTGTTCTGCGCCCAGCAGCAGGTGGCCGACTATTTCCTGAACAGGCTGCGCAAAACGGATGCCTTCCGCCACTCGCCGTCCCTGTACGTCGCCCGTGCGCACTGGGTGGTCCGCAAAGGAAACGAGGCACTGTATCGCCAGGTCAGCGAGGGTTTTGACAAGATCAGCGCGCAGGAACGGGACGCGATCGACAAACGCTGGCACGGCACCCGCATCGAACCGTCCGCATTGCCCATCTACCTGCGCTATGCCGGCTATATCCTGCTCGCGCTCGGCATTGGCGGCGCGCTGCTGGCGGTGTGGAACCGCAGCCTGCGCCAACAGGTGACGGCCAAGACGGCCGAGCTGGAGCGCATGCTGGCGAACCTGGTCTGCGCGCAAAAGTCGCTGGACGAAACCAACGCGGCCCTGCGCCAGACCTTGAACCAGACCGTGGGCGCGCTGACCTCCGCCATGGCGCACCGCGACCTGTCCACCGCCGGCCATGAGCGCCGCATCACCGAACTGGCAGTTGCCATCGGCAGGGAGCTGGGCTTTGACGAACATCGCCTCGAAGGGCTTGGCATCGCGGCGATGATCCACGACGTTGGCCAGATCCAGGTCCCCGCCGAAATCCTCACGCGGCCACGGCGGCTTTCGCCGGAAGAGTTCAATCTCGTCAAGATGCATGCCGAGGCCGGGCGCGACATCCTGCGCGACATCCAGTTTCCCTGGCCGATAGCCGAAATCGTGTTCCAGCACCATGAGAACGTGGACGGAACAGGCTATCCGCGCGGGCTGGTGGGAGACCAGATCCTGCCCGAGGCAAAGATCATTCGCGTGGCCGACAGCGTGGAAGCGATGCTGTCGCACCGGCCCTTCCGGCGCGCCGCCAGCATCGACAGCGTGATCGCACAACTGAACGCCGGCAGGGGCCAGCAATACGACGCGGATGTCGTCAACGCCTGCATCAGGCTCATCGAGCGCGACTGGCAGTGGCTGGCCCGTCCGGCCGGGGCCGGCGAAAAACATTTGGCTCACGCATGAAGCTCTCGGAAAAATTTACCGAACACCAGGTCGCATCGCTGATGAGCGATGACTTTGTGATCGTCAACGACACCACCACCCTCGCCGACGCGGCGTCCAGGATGACCGCTGCCGGCGCCTCGAGTGCCCTGGTGATGCGCGGCGAGGATGTGGCCGGCATCCTGACCGAGCACGACCTGGTGCGCCAGCTTGCAAAAGGCATCGCCCCGCAGCAGGCGGTGGCCGAGCTGATGAGTGGGCAGGTGATGTCGGTCGCGGCAAACGCTGAGGTCCACGAGGCATTCCAGCTGATGCTCGCACACGGCATTCACCACCTGCCCGTTGTGGATGAGCACGGGCGGCCGGCCGGCATGCTGAGCGAATCGGACTTCCGCAAGATCGACGGCGTTGCCGGCCTGTTGGGGATGGCCACCGTCGGAGATTTGATGAAAACCCGCTTCGGCCGCTTGCCGCCAACCTCGACGCTGGAGGACGCGTTGAAGCAAATGGCCACCAGCGGCGAGCGCTACCTGATCGTGGTCGATGGCGACACTCCGGCAGGCATCATCACCGAGAAGGATGTCGTGCGCACCATTGGCCGCGGCGAAACTGGCCTGGGCATCGCCGATCTCATGCACCCCTGCAGCGCTACCCTGCGCGAGAGCGCATCGTCCGCGGAAGCCGCGCGCCTCTTGCTCGAACCTGGCCTGGCCATCATTCCCATCCTCGGCAGCCTGGGCGAGCTGGTGGGTGTCTTTGGCGAGGACGAGCTGGTGCGCCACTACGAGGGCGAGTACATCCGCATGCTCCGGACCGTCATCGTGGCGCAGTCCAAAGAGCTGAACGAGAACAAGTTCTACGCGCTGGTCAACCATCTGCCTCAACGGATCTTCATCAAGGATGCGAAGTCCGTGTTTGTCGCGTGCAATGCCAACTTTGCCGCCGACATCGGCGTGACCCCTGAGGATGTCCACGGCAAGACGGACCTGGATTTCTTCCCGAAAGAGCTTGCTGAAAGCTATCGCAACGCGGACCGCAAGGTGATGGACGAGAAGACGTCGATCACGATGGAAGAACCGTACGTGTCACCGTGTGGGAAGCAGAGCTGGGTGCAAACCACCAAGGCCCCGGTGATCGATGCCGACGGCAATGTCGAAGGGGTGGTCGGCATCTACGCCGACATCACCGAACAACGGCGCCTGCTCGAAGAAACGAAGCAGCTCAACTGGGCATTGCGCGCGATTAGCCTGAGTGACAAGGCCATGGTCTATGCCAAAAGCGAGCAGGAGATGCTGCAGGCGGTCTGCGAAGCCATCACCTCCGAGTCGCGCTACCTCCTGAGCTGGATCGGATGGAAAGTGCATGACGAAGCACACTCGGTGCAAATCGTCGCCACCGCAGGCGTGGCGTCGCCCTACGCCGAAGGCCTCGTCGTCACCTGGGCGCCGGGGCCATACGGCAATGGGCCGACCGGTATCGCCTTTCAGACCGGGACCACGCAGATCGCCAATCATGTGCGGGCCCGGCCTGCCTTTGCGCCGTGGCGCGAGCGCGCGGCAGGATTCGGCATCCATTCGTCGGCGGCCATCCCGCTGAAAATGGATGGGGAAACGGTCGGCGCGCTCACGATCTATTCCGGTGACGAGGAAGCCTTCGGCGCCGAAGAGACGCGCCTGTTCGAAGAACTGGCCGACTCGATCGCCTACGGCGTACAGGCCCGCCGCACGCAGACAGCGTACGACCAGTCGTTGCGAGACGTCGCCGTCCAGGCCAACAAGCTGGAACGGGCTTTGGAGGAGTCGCTTGCCGGCATCGGCGCCGTGCTGGAACAGCGCGATCCTTACACGGCCGGCCACCAGCAGCACGTGGCGGAGCTGGCAGTGATGATCGCGAAGGAAATGCACCTCGACGAACAACGCATCCGCGCCTTGTATCTGAGTGCGATCGTGCATGACATCGGCAAGATTCAGGTACCCACGGAGATCTTGTCCAAGCCGGCGCGACTGAACGCTGCCGAATTTGCCCTCATCAAGCAGCATCCCGAGGCCGGCTACAACGTGCTCAAGAAGATCACCTTCCCGTGGCCGATCGCGGAGATCATCCGCCAGCACCACGAGTACCTGGATGGTTCAGGCTATCCGCGTGGCCTGCGCGGCGACCAGATCCTGCTCGAATCGCGCATCCTGACCGTGGCCGACATCGTGGAGTCGATGTCGTCCGACCGCCCCTATCGGCCTGCCCTGGGGATCGAGCAAGCGGCCAGCGAAATCGCCAAGATGAGCGGCACCAAGCTCGACCCGGCCGTTGTGGCGGCGTGCACCGCAGTGCTCAAGCGCGGCGATTTCGTGCCGCACATCCTCGCGATCGACTGAGAGCACCCCGTCACCAGGCCTGCAGGGTGCGGGCCTGCGATTTCTCCGAATCGCCCGATAACGCGCGATTTCAGACGATTTCGTCCGATAGGCGTACGAAGCCGCCCGATTTGGCCGCGAAACCGCACGCTTTCAGCCCGAAAGCGCGCGAAAGCAATCCGAAATTGAACGATATCCAAACGGATATAACCGCTATGAGCTCATGAATATCGCGCGAATTCGTGATGAAATCGGCTGGTTTCGGCGTCAAAACGTACGATTTCGCGCGCAAATCGGGCGCTTTCGTGGCGCTATCGAGCGAAATCGGACGGAATCGTACGAAACCGCGCGTTCCACGGAAAAGAGAGCCCGGACCTTGGGCCCCTTTGGGGTGGTCAGCGCAGCACCTGCTCGAGCACGCGCCCTTCCGCAGCGGCGGGCGGACGCACACGCAGCAGGTGCGCAAGCGTGGGGGCGATGTCCACGACTTCGGTGTAGCCCGCATACGTGCCCGGCTTGATCCAGCGGCTGCCCATGATCAAGAGCGGCACATTGGCGTCGTAGTTGTACGGTGCGCCGTGCGAGGCGTTGGTGAGCGACTTGGTGAACAGCGAATACGGCTGCGGCACCACCATCAGGTCGCCCGAGAGCTGGCGGTTCCAGGCGCGCTGCATCAGCAGGCCCAGGCGCGTCGGGCCCACGCCGCCGTTCTCGAACTGGGTGCGCGTGTACACCTGCGCGATGCCGGGCTGTGCCAGCAGGTAGCGCGCTGCGCGCGCCTCCACGTCCGCGCGCGACAGGCCGTTCTTCTCGACCAGCCCATCATCGAGCCAGATTTCCGGCAGCATCGAGCTCTTGACCAGCTTGTTCACGTGGTACGCGTCGGCCAGCGTCTTGTCCAGACCCGAGACCAGCTTGTCCGGATCGATCCGCAACGCGTCGATGTGGCGCGCCTGCGAGAACGCCGGCGAGTTGGTGAAGCCGTGGTCCGCGGTCAGCACCACCAGCACGTTGGACAGGCCGATGCGCTTGTCGAGGTAGCCGAAGAAGTTCGCCAGCATGCGGTCCAGCCGCTGCAGGTGGTCGTGCGACATCGCACTCTCCGGCCCGAAGGAGTGGTTGATGATGTCGTGCGCGGACAGGCTCACGCCCAGCAGGTCCGGCACGCCGGCCGGGTTGCGGCCCAGGTTCTCGCCCTCGATGGCGGCGCGCGCAAATTCCAGCGTCAGCTCGTCCACCGCCGGCGAGCCCTTCAGGCTTTCGTAGTACTTCGCGTCCGGCTTGCCGCTGTCGCTCTTGAACACGAACGGGAACCGGCTCTGCTTGCCGTTGGCTAGTTCGACATACGGCGCGTCGCCCGCGTAGGCGGCGTCGGGCAGCAGTTTTGTCCACGACTGGCCGTAGTAGCGGTCTTGCGGATGCGCGGCGCGGAAGTGTTCGGCCCAGGCGGGATACGCGTTCATGTAAAAGGTGCTGGTCGCGAACGAGCCGGTTTTCTCCATGTACATGTAGGCGGTGCCGGTCTTCCCGGCGAGCAGGATCGCGCCGCGGTCCTTGCCCGACACGGTGACCACCTTGGACTGGTTGCCGGTCGCATAGCGCAGCTGGTCGCCGATGGTGTCCACGCGCAGGTTTGCGGGCGAGGTGCCGTCGTGCTCCTGGGTCTGTTCACCGTCGCCCAGGTAGTGGTAGCGGCCGTCCTCGGTGCAGTACACCTTCTTGCCGTTGGCGTCGTACCAGTAGTTATTGATGATGCCGTGGCGGTACGGGTAGGCGCCGGTAGAAACAGCGGTGTGTCCCACCGCGGTCACCGTCACCCCGTGCGCCTGGAAGGCGTTGGTGAACCACGCGCCCTGCTCCATCAGCCGGCGAAAGCCGCCCTGCCCGAACTGGTCGCGGTAGCGCATCACCTGTTCGTTGGGCAGGCCATCCACGACCATGACCACCACGAGCTTGGGTTGCTCGTACTTGACGGGAGCGGCTGCACAGGCGGACGTGACAGCGGAGCCGGCCAGCGCGGTGAGCGCGAGCAGGCGGAGGAGCGGTGCGGGACGGGACATGTGTATTGACAGGAGAACAAGGGTGGGAGGTACGATAGGCTACAGATGTGTCCGCCCAATGACAAGCATCCGTTGGCAAACAGGCAGCTGTGCTATCCTCGCGGCTTCCCAAATCAAGCGCGCCGGCGCGCCCGCACGCCCCGGCAGCACAGCCATTCCTGCCCATGAAACGAACCCTGTACGGCATTCCCAACTGCGACACCGTCAAGAAAGCGCGCACCTGGCTCGCGGACAACGGCCATGACTTCACCTTCCACGACTTCAAGAAGCAGGGACTGGAACGCGCCACCGTGCAGCAGTGGCTCGGCCAGCTCGACTGGGAAGTGCTGGTCAACCGCAAGGGGCTCACCTGGCGCAACCTGACGGACGCGCAAAAGGCGGCCGTGACCGACAAGACGAGCGCGCTCGAGCTCATACTGTCCAACCCGTCCGTCATCAAGCGTCCGGTGCTCGATAACGATGGCAAGTTCTCGGTCGGCTTCTCGGACGCGCAGTACCGCGCCATCTTCGAAGGCGCGCCGGCATGAAGCCCTCGCGCACCCTGCAGCTGACGGAAGAGCTGATTGCGCGGCCGTCGGTATCGCCCACGGATGCAGGCTGTCAGCAGCGCCTTATCGAACTCCTGGCGCCGCTCGGCTTTCATTGCGAGACCATCGAATCGAACGGCGTGACCAACCTGTGGGCGTGCAAGGGCAGCGCGTCGCCCCTGTTCGTGTTTGCCGGCCACACCGACGTGGTGCCCACCGGCCCGCGCGAGCAGTGGCAGTCGGACCCGTTCACGCCGACCCGGCGCGACGGCAAGCTGTACGGGCGCGGTGCATCGGACATGAAGACCTCGATCGCGGCCATGGTGGTGGCCACCGAAGAATTCCTGGCCGAGCACGCCAATCACAAAGGCTCGATCGCCTTCCTCATCACCAGCGACGAGGAAGGCCCGGCAGTGGACGGCACCGCGGTGGTGGTGGACCTGCTGGAAGAGCGTGGCGTAGAGCTCGACTACTGCGTGGTCGGCGAGCCCACATCCGCACACGTGCTGGGCGACATGATCAAGAACGGGCGGCGCGGTTCGCTGTCCGGCAAGCTGGTGGTAAAGGGCGTGCAGGGCCACATCGCCTACCCGCAGTTCGCGCGCAACCCGATCCACCTGGCGGCCCCTGCCCTGGCCGAACTGGCCGCCGAGCGCTGGGACGAAGGGAACGAATACTACCTGCCGACCTCGTGGCAGGCGTCGAACATCCACGCCGGCACGGGCGCCAACAACGTCATCCCGGGCACGCTGACGGTGGACTTCAACTTCCGCTTTTCCACCGCCAGCACCGCCGAATCGCTGCAGGCGCGCGTGCACGCCATCCTCGACCGCCACCAGCTCGATTACGACCTGGAGTGGACGCTCTCGGGCCTGCCCTTCCTGACGCCGCACGGCACGCTGTCCACCGCGGTCTGCGAGGCGATCCTGGCCGAGACTGGCATCAAGACCGAACTGTCCACCACCGGCGGGACTTCCGACGGGCGCTTCATCGCCCGCATCTGCCCCCAGGTGATAGAATTCGGGCCGACGAACGCCACCATCCACAAGATCGACGAGCACATCGAGCTGCGCGCGATCGATCCGCTGAAGAACATCTACCGCCGCACACTGGAAAACCTGCTGTCCGGCGCGTCATAACACGAGAACATGGCCATGACTACCGACTCCTTCACCACGCCGCGCGACCTGCTGCGCTATGCCGTCACCCGCTTCAACGCCGCCAAGCTGTTCTTCGGCCACGGCAGCGCCGAGGCCTTCGACGAGGCGGCCTACCTGGTCCTGCACACGCTCAAGCTCCCGCTCGACAAGCTCGAGCCGTTCCTGGACGCGAAGCTGCTGCACGACGAGGTGCTGGCGGTGCTGGCCGTGATCGAGCGCCGCGTTACCGAGCGCGTGCCGGCCGCCTACATCACCAACGAGGCCTGGCTGGGCAGCTACAACTTCTACGTCGACGAACGCGTGCTGGTGCCGCGCTCCTTCATCGCCGAGCTGATCCCCAACCAGTTCAGCCCCTGGGTCAACGATCCGGATACGGTGGAAAACGTGCTCGAACTGTGCACCGGTTCCGGGTGCCTGGCCATCATGCTGGCCGACGCCTTCCCCAACGCGGTGGTCGATGCGGTGGACATTTCGAAGGACGCGCTGGCGGTCGCCGAGCGCAACATCCGCGACTACAAGCTGGAAGGCCGGGTCAACCCGATCGAGTCGGACCTGTACGAAAACGTGCCGTTCAAGAAGTACAACCTGATCGTGACCAATCCGCCGTACGTGAACGCCGAGTCGATGAAGAAGCTGCCGCCCGAGTACCTGCGCGAGCCGCAGATCGCGCTGGCCGGCGGCGCCGACGGCATGGACCTGGTGCGCAAGATCGTCGCCGGCGCCGCCGAACGGCTCACCCCGGACGGCGTGCTGGTGGTCGAGATCGGCAACGAGCGCGAATTCGCCGAAGCCGCATTCGGCCACCTCGGCCTGACGTGGCTCTCCACCAGCGCGGGCGAGGACCAGGTGTTCCTGCTCACCGCCGACCAGCTCCAGTAACGCACGATGATCCGATTCCAGAACGTCAGCCTCATGCGCGGCACCAAGCCGCTGCTCGAGGATGCCGACCTCACGCTCAACCCGGGCGACAAGATTGGCCTGGTCGGCGCCAACGGCGCCGGCAAATCGAGCCTGTTCGCGATGCTGCGCAACGAGCTGCATCCGGACCAGGGCCAGATCGATTTTCCCGCCAAGTGGCGCATGGCCTACGTGGCGCAGGAGACGCCCGCGCTGGCCCGTCCCGCGCTTGAATACGCGATCGACGGCGACGTGACCCTGCGCCGGCTGCAAGCCGAGCTCGAACGGCTCGAGGCCGCGCCGCACACGCAGGAAAACGGCATTGCGATGGGCGAGGTCCACAGCGCACTGGCCGACGCCGACGCCTACACCGTGCAGTCGCGCGCCGAGCAGCTGCTGCTGGGCCTTGGCTTCACGCTCGAACAGATGCAGCAGCCGGTGGCGAGTTTTTCCGGCGGCTGGCGCATGCGCCTGAACCTGGCGCAGGCGCTGATGTGCCCTTCCGACCTGCTGCTGCTGGACGAACCGACCAACCACCTGGACCTGGACGCGATCATCTGGCTCGAGGACTGGCTCAAGCGCTACCCCGGCACTTTGATCATCATCTCGCACGACCGCGACTTTCTGGACGGGATCGTGAACGTGGTGGTGCACATCGACGAGCGCAAGCTCAAGCGCTACTCGGGCAACTACAGCGACTTCGAACGCCAGCGCGCCGCGCACCTGGTGCTGGCGCAGGCCGCGTACGAAAAGCAGCAGCGCACCAAGGCGCACCTGGAATCATTCATCAACCGCTTCAAGGCCAAGGCCACCAAGGCGCGCCAGGCGCAAAGCCGCATGAAGGCGCTGGCCAAGATGGAGGAGCTGGCGCCGCTGCGCGCGGCCGCCGAGTTCTCGTTCGAGTTCCGCGAGCCGCTGTCCGCGCCCAATCCTCTGCTGGTGATGGAGGACGTGGAAGCCGGTTACCCGATCCTGGACGCGCATGGCGACAAGGTGGGCGGCAAGGCGATCGTCCACCGCGTGAACTTCTCGCTGCAGATCGGCCAGCGCATCGGCCTGTTGGGCGTGAATGGTGCGGGCAAATCGACCCTCATCAAGACCATCGCCGGCGAGCTGGCGCCGCTGTCGGGCACGGCCACGCTGGGCAAGGGCCTGTCGATCGGTTATTTTGCGCAGCACCAGGTGGAGATGCTGCGGCATGACGAATCGCCGCTGTGGCACCTGATGAAGATCGCGCCGACCACGCGCGAACAGGAGCTGCGCAACTTCCTCGGGGGCTTCAACTTCCCGGGCGATATGGTCACCAGCCCGATCGCGCCGTTCTCCGGCGGCGAGAAGGCGCGCCTGGCGCTGGCGCTGATCGTGTGGCAGCGCCCCAACCTGCTGCTGCTGGACGAGCCGACCAACCACCTGGACCTGGAAACGCGCGAGGCGCTGACGCTGGCGCTGGCGCAGTTCGAGGGCACGCTGGTGCTGGTCTCGCACGACCGCCACCTGCTGCGCGCCACCACCGACCAGTTCCTGATCGTGGCCGACGGCCGCCTGCAGCCCTTCGACGGCGACCTGGACGACTACAAGGAGTGGCTGTTCCAGACCAAGCTGGGCAAGGCGGAAGCCGTGCCTTTGCCGACCGCAAGCGCGAAGGCAGAGCCAACGCCGGCGCCGGCGGTGGACCGCAAGGAGCAGAAGCGGCTCGAAGCCGAGGAGCGCCAGCGCCTGTCGGCATTGAAGAAGCCGATCGAGTCGCGCATCAAGCGGCTGGAAGAGCAGATGGCCAAGCTCAATGCGAAGAAGGCCGAAGTCGATGCGAAGCTGCTCGACCCGGGTATCTACGAAGCGGACAAGAAAGACGAACTGAAGAACCTGGTGGCCGACCAGGCGTTCTGCAGCCGCGACCTGGAGCAGCTCGAAGGCGAGTGGCTCGAACTGCAGGAGCAGCTCGAAGGCCTGGCTGCCTGACCGTCGTCCCGGCCTGCGCCGGGACGACGTCCGCGTGTCTTACGCCACCACCTTCTCCGCCTGCTTTGCCGCGCGGTGGATCGACATCAGCCGGTCGATGTCCACCAGAATCAGGCGCCGTCCCTCGATCCGCCCCAGTCCCAGCAGGTACTCGACCTGCCCGTTCGCGCCCGGAATCGGCGTGATCTGCTCAGCCGCAAAGCTCACCACCCCGGACACCCCGTCCACCACCATCCCGATGGTTCCGGACGAGAGCTTGAGGATGATGACATCGGTGAGCGGGCTCGGTGGCTGCGCCGGCCGTACCGAGAACGCGGCGCGCATGTCCACGATCGGCATGATGATCCCGCGCGACACCGCCACCCCGCTGATGATCTCGCCATCGGCGGCGAAGCGCTCGAGCGATTTGAGCACGCGCAGTTCCTGCACCTTGCCGAAGTCGAGCCCATACTCCAGCCCGCCGAGCGTGAAGCTGAGGAACTTGATTTGCTGAGAAACGCCGCTGGTGTCGTTCTGCATGGCCCGCCCCCACTGGTTAGCGGCTCTATCGTACGGGCTCGTGGCGCAGAGTCAGTTGACTGCTGTCAATATTTCTGCTGAGACATCAAAAACTCAGGCGCGGGCGTGCTCGCTGTCCCACTCGAAGGCGCCGGCGCTGCCGGAAAACAGCGGCGCGCCCGCAGTGTTGCCACGCAGGCGAGCCTTGATGTCGCGTGCCGGCAGGTCCCAGCTGCTGCCGTCGTCGGGGTCGTATTTCAGCGCGCGCACCTGGATGTCGCCCTGCACCGAGCGCACCGCTACCCGCGAGACGCCGGCGCCGTCGCGCTGGCGCTCCAGCTGCGCGACCAGCTCGCGGCTCTGCTGCAGCTCGAGCTCGGCGGCTTTCTGCGCGTCGGACGCCTTGCCGATCTCCTTGAGCACCGGCCCCACCGCCTTGGCCATGCGCTGGAACGCCGGCACCTGTTCCGGCGTGAGCGTGATCTCGTTCTTGCGCACGCTCGCGGCCAGGCGCATGTACTTGCGCACGTCGGGCTGCCCGGCCAGCCGGTCCACCTCGGCCTTGTAGCGCGCGGCAGCTTGCTCCAGCTGCTCGGCGCGCACGGCGGTCGCGGCCAGCACGCTGTTGATGCGCGCGCTGTCGGGGACCTGGACGAACACCACCATTTCGCTCTGGCGGCGCGGCGCGGCGGTTTCGATCGCGAGCGTACGCCCGGCGATGGCGCAGCCTTCGGCCTGCCCCACTTCCACCGTCTCGCCCACGATCTCGCAGTTGATCGCGTGCTCGATGCGCACCGCACGCCCGGAGATCACCGAGTTCTCGGCACGCTGCAGCTCCACGTCGCCGCCACTGGCCTGGATGGTGGCGCCCGAGACCATGCCGCGCACCGTGATGCTGCCCTGCTTGTTGATCGCGGTGCCGCCGACCAGGTTGCGGTTGAGCACGACGGCACCGCCGCGCGAGACCACGGTGCCGAACACGTCGGCATGGACGGTGATGCTGTCGCCCTCGATCACGCGCTTTTCCTGGATCTCGCCGAATTCCTCGTAATCGCCGGACAGCTGCAGGTTGCCGGTGGTCTTGACGCTGACACCGTCGTGGCTGACGATCTTGCCGCCCACCGAGATCTGGCTGGTCTTGCGGTCCACCGTCAGGAAACCGGCCTGCTGCGACACCAGGAACTCGCCATCCGGCGTGCGCTGCACCACCGTGCCCAGGCCGCAATAGGCTTGCAGGTCGAGGTCGGCGGGAACCGCCGGTTCGATCACGTTGCCGTTCAGTTCATAGCCAGCGGTGCCGGGCACACGCGGCAGCTTCTTCAGCAGCCGCACGCCCTCCTTGATCTGCGGGAAGCGGTTCTGGAACGAGTTCAGGTCGAGCTTGCCGTTGGCGAGCTGGCGCGGCGCGTCGTTGCGGTGGATGTCGTCCGAGACCTCGATCACGCGCGCGTCCTGGCCGGGCAGCGCGTCGAGCTTGCGGGCGACCACCAGCCGCCCCGACTGGCTGGACGCGATCGCGGCGCGCACGGCGTCCAGGTCGATCCCGAAGCGGATACCCTTGGTCCACAGGTCGGCGACAAATTCGTCCAGGTCCAGGCGGGCCGGCACGCCGCTGCCGCCAGGGTCGCCCGGGTCGTCCAGGTACACCGGCTCGAAATAGTATTCGGCCATGCCCTTGTCCAGCTTGACAGCGCGGTACAACTGGCGGCGCGCCCGGTCGAACGGCACGATGCCGGAGGCAAACCGCACCCAGCCGTCGCCATGGGGATTGAGCGGCAATGGCGCGCCCACGCCGTACAGCGCACGCAACAGCACCGCGTAATCGAGCCCGGCGAAATAGTTGTTGGCGGCGAAGATGTTGTCGATCGCGGCCATCAGGCCGGCGCGCGGCAGCGACGGGTCGAGGAACACGCCGTCCTCGCGCTGCACCACGCCGTATTCCGGCATGCTGGCCGCACCGCCCGCGGGCGATCCATCGTTGGTTGTAGCAGCAGGCATGTTCGACACGTTCACGCTCCGGTCGTCTGGTTAACCCCGCATATTTACAATGCACAACGGGTGACCGGACAAGCGTAACATGGTGTCAACAGAAAATAAATGTCCGTCAACAAGTTACCCCCAGAAATGGGGGAAAGCGCGTCAGCGGTGTTGCGGTCGTGAATACAGGTCCATGCCTGCCTCGTTGATCTGGCGGCGCAGGTCGCGCCGCTCGTCCGGGGTCAGGCGGCCGCTGCGACGCGCTTCCTGGCTGCGCGCGGCGGCCTCTTGCTGCATGCGGCGCTCGTCGAACTCGCGCGAATCGAAGGTGCGCGGGTCGAAGCGCTGGCCGTGCTCGGCCTGCGGCATCGGACGCGGTTGCTCCTGCTGGCCGCGCATGTCCTGCATGCGCGGGTCGGCACCGCGGTCCTGGCGCTGCGCCATTGCGGGAGTGGCCACCACGGCCAGCGCGGCGGCCGCCGCGCACAGCACGCGCGCCAACCGGATGCCGCCAAAGGTGGCGGGCGATACACTGGTTGGGATGGGCACGTGTTTCATGGTGTTCCTCTTCCGCGATGCCGTATAAACAGATAATCTTTGTTGCGACCTGTACCCAGTGTATGCATAAAGCCAGAGGGGCATAAGACCAAATGGGTAAAGTTTGTAACACAATGTAATGCCGGGTTAGGAAGCCCGGCACGCATCGGCGAGAGAAGTTACCATAGCGACATAATTCTGACAAACCGGACAGACTATGAATTCACCCACCCAAACGAATTCCGGCAACCACTCCGGCGGCCACTCGGCCAAGATCATGGTCGTGGACGACGACGTGCGCCTGCGCGACCTGCTGCGCCGCTACCTGACCGAACAGGGCTTCACCGTCGTCACCGCCGAAAACGCGACCGCCATGAACAAGCTGTGGCTGCGCGAGCGCTACGACCTGCTGGTGCTGGACCTGATGCTGCCTGGCGAAGACGGCCTGTCGATCTGCCGCCGCCTGCGCGGGGCCGGCGACCAGACCCCGATCATCATGCTGACCGCCAAGGGCGAGGACGTGGACCGCATCGTCGGCCTGGAAATGGGCGCCGACGACTACCTGCCCAAGCCGTTCAACCCGCGCGAACTGGTCGCGCGCATCGGCGCGGTGCTCCGCCGCAAGGGCCCGGACGAAATCCCGGGCGCGCCGTCCGAAACCCCGCAAACCTTCGAATTCGGCGACTTCGTGCTCGACCTGGGCACGCGCACGCTCAAGAAAAACGGCGAGACGGTGCCGCTGACCACCGGCGAATTCTCGGTGCTCAAGGTGTTCGCGCGCCATGCGCGCCAGCCGCTGTCGCGCGAAAAGCTGATGGAACTGGCGCGCGGCCGCGAGTACGAGGTGTTCGACCGTTCGCTGGACGTGCAGATCTCGCGCTTGCGCAAGCTCATCGAACCCGATCCTTCCAGCCCGCTGTACATCCAGACCGTGTGGGGCCTGGGCTACGTGTTCATCCCTGAAGGACAGCCGCGCTAGTGTCAGCCTTTTATTCGGGTGCGCCGCGCTTCCTGCGCCTTGGCTGGTTCAGGAGCGGCCTGTTCTGGCGAACGTTCTTCCTGCTGTCGGTGCTGACCACGCTGTCGATGGCATCGTGGATCGGCATGATCAACATGGTCCAGCGCGGGCCGCAGGTGCAGCAGACGGCCGAACTGGTGGTGTCGGTTGTTACCATCACCAAGGCCGCGCTCACGCACTCGGCGCCGGAATTGCGGCGCGAGCTGCTGTTCGAGCTGGTGTCGAACGAAGGCATCCGGATTTTGCCGCTCGAGCCGGACGACAAGATCGAGCCGCCGCCGTCCACCCCCAACATGGCCGAGATCGCGGCGCTGGTGCGCGAGAAGCTGGGCGAGGACACGCGCTTTTCACGCCGCGTGAACGGCGTGGCCGGCTTCTGGATCAGCTTTAACATCGACGGCGACAAGTACTGGCTGATGCTCGAACGCGACCGCCTGATGGGCCTGACGCGGGTGCAGTGGATCGGCTGGGCCAGCGTGGTGGGCGTGTTGTCGGTGCTGGGCGCGGCGCTCATTTCGAGCCTGGTCAACCTGCCGCTGGCGCGCCTGACCGCGGCTGCGCGCGCGATCGCGCAGGGCGAGCGCCCTGCCCCGCTACCGGAAAAGGGATCGAAGGAGATCATCCAGGCCAACCGCAGCTTCAACCAGATGGTGGAGGACCTGGCGCAGGTCGAGAAGGACCGCGCGGTGATCCTGGCCGGCATTTCGCACGACCTGCGTACCCCGCTGGCGCGCATGCAGCTGGAAGTGGAGATGGCCAACCTGTCGCAGGACGCGCGCGAGGGCATGCAGTCGGACATTGCGCAGATGGACGCGATCATCGGCCAGTTCCTCGACTACGCCAAGCCGACCGAGTCGGCCACTTTCACGGCGGTGGACATGTCCGAGATGCTGGCCGAGATCGGGCGCGAGGCGGGGCGCATCCCCAACATGCGCGTGCATTGCGAGATCGAACCGAACGTGCAGGTGCTGGGCAACGCGATCGACCTGCGGCGCGTGATCAACAACGTGATCGAGAACGCGCGCCGCTACGCGCGCACGCCGGGCGAAGATCATACGGAGATCGACATCGCTTGCCACGTCAAGTCCACCGGTCACGGGCGGCGCGCGGTGATCACGCTGGCCGACCACGGCCCGGGCGTGCCCGAAGACCAGATCGCCCAGCTGCTCAAGCCGTTCACGCGGCTGGACACGGCGCGCGGGCAGGCCAACGGCGCCGGCCTGGGCCTGGCGATCGTCGAACGCGTGCTGACCCGCCACAACGCGCAGCTGAGCCTGCGCAACCGCGAAGGCGGCGGGCTGGTCGTCCAGCTGGCGCTGCCGCTGGCGGCCTGAAATCCATTCCATACCAACCAAGAACGACATGACCGAGACCGCTCAACTGCAATACAGCGACATCGAGCAGGCCGCCGCGCGCATCAAGGGCGCGGCGCACCGCACCCCGGTGCTGACCTCGCGCACCGCCAATGCCATGGCCGGCGCCGAGCTGTTCTTCAAGGCCGAGAACCTGCAGCGCATGGGCGCATTCAAGTTCCGCGGCGCCTGCAACGCCATCGCCCGCTTTACCGACGAGCAGAAGCGTGCCGGCGTGCTGACCTACTCGTCGGGCAACCACGCGCAGGCGATCGCTTTGTCGGCCAGCCTGATGGGCATCAAGGCCGCGATCATCATGCCGCAGGACGCGCCGGAGCTGAAGGTGCGCGCCACCAAGGGTTATGGCGGCGAAGTGATCCTGTACGACCGCTACAAGGAAAACCGCGAGGAGATCGGCGCACGCCTGGCCAAGGAGCGCGGCATGACGCTGATCCCGCCTTACGACCATCCGGACGTGATCTGCGGCCAGGGCACGGCGGCCAAGGAACTGATCGAGGATGCCGGGCAGCTCGATCTGCTGCTGGTGCCGCTCGGCGGCGGGGGTCTGCTGGCCGGCTGCGCGCTGGCGGCGGCCACGCTGTCGCCTTCCTGCAAAGTGATCGGCGTGGAGCCGGAAGCCGGCAACGACGGCCAGCAGTCGCTGCGCAGCGGCCAGATCGTGGACATCCCGGTGCCGCAGACGATCGCGGACGGGGCCCAGACCACGCACCTGGGGCAGCACAACTTTGCGGTGATCCAGCGCTTTGTCGACGACATCGTGACCGTCAGCGACGAACAGCTCAAGGCGACCATGCGCTTTTTTGCCGAGCGCATGAAAATCGTGGTCGAGCCGACCGGGTGCCTGGCTGCCGCGGCCGCGCTGCATGGCGTGGTGCCGGTGGCGGGCAAGCGGGTCGGCATCCTGATCAGCGGCGGCAACGTCGACCTGGCGCGCTTTGCGCAGCTGGTGGCCGGTTGATGGAGCTGATCCAGTCGCACGAGCTGCCGGCGCCCGCCGGGCATTATTCGCAGGCGGTGGCGGCCGGCGGGCTGGTGTTCCTGTCGGGCATCCTGCCCTCCTCCGCCGAGGTGGACCCGGCCGTAGCGGGGTTCGAGGCCCAGTGCGGCTCGGTATTCGAACAGTGCGGCAAGGTGCTGCGCGCGGCCGGCTGCGGCGTTGCGGACGTGGTCCAGTGCACGGCTTACATCGTGGGCGTGGAGAACTGGCCTGCGTTCAACGCCGCGTATGCGCGCGTGTTCGGCGCCCACAAGCCGGCGCGCACGGTGGTGCCGGTGCCGGCGCTGCACTACGGCTTCCTGGTCGAGGTGCAACTGGTGGCGCAGCGGCCGCAGTAGGTCTGGGATTGCCGCCAGTCACCGATCGTTCCCGCCGCAATTCCTCGTAACACTTTTTACACGCCAATGCGTGCAAGCGCACGGTCGCGCGCCTATCCTGAGGGCTATAACTGTGGAACATCACACGGCTACTCAAGGAGGACGCAACCATGAAAAAACTGCTTATTGCCGCATTGCTCGCAAGTTCGCTTGGCGGCATCACCGCCGCCGCCCAGGCCCAGACCATTATCGTGCGCGAAGCGCCGCCGCCGCCGCGCAACGAAGCGGTGCCGCACGAAAGGCGCGGCTACGTGTGGGCGCCGGGCCATTACGAGTATCGCCATCACCGCTATGTGTGGGTACGTGGCCAGTGGCTGCGCGCACGCCACGGCTACAGCTACCGCGCGCCGGCGTGGGAAGAGCGCGACGGCCAGTGGGTGATGAAGCGCGGCGGCTGGGAACGCGGCATGCGTGACCGCGACGGCGACGGCGTGCCGAACCGCTTCGACGAGCATCCGAACAATCCGAACCGCGGCTGACCCATCGCCGGCGAATGGCCAGAAGGCCGAACCGCGTCCTTGCGGTTCGGCTTTTTTTGGCGCCGTCGGCGTTAAGTGTGGACCTGAGCACGTTCCCCGGACTCGCCGTCCGCCTTGGCGGGGCCCCATCCTGAGCACCCCGGCACGCGGCACGCTCGCGCGCCGCAAGGACGCGAACTCAGCATGGGCTCCCGCCTCCGCGGGAAGGACGTATTAGTGTCAACACTTAATCCAGACAGCGCCTTTTTCGTTGGCGTCGCAGGTTGGGCACTTGTGCCCACTCGGCCACCACGCGCGCTGTGAATGCCTTGTTCGGCGCAGCGTGTTCGCGCGTGGGTGCGGGAGCCCACCCTGCCCGCCTTTGCGCAGGGGCACGTCAACGCCGGATCGGCGGCTCGGGCGGCTTGGTGCCCTGGGTGCCGCCGCCACCGCCCGGCCCCTGCCCGCCGCCCGTCACCGGCGAACCCTGCTCACTGCCCGAGCCGGTCACGCCCGCCGCCGCCGCGCCCGGTGTGCGCGGCCCGGGCGCGCCGGCCGCCGCAGCCACCGCCGGCCGCGCGCTCGAGCCGGCTGCAATGTTCACCCGCGTGGCCGAGGGCGGCGGCGCCGGCTCGGCGCTGAAGTACGCTGCCAGCGCGGCAATGTCGGCGTCGGACAAGGCGCGCGCGATCTGCACCATCTGGCCCGACAGGTCGGTCTTGCGCGAGCCGTTTTTCCAGGCCTGCATGGCCGCCGTCAGGTAACTGCTGTTCTGCCCGGCAAGGTACGGATAAATCGGCGGCTCGCCCGCCCCGCCGGGGCCGTGGCAGTTGGCGCAGGCCTGCACACGCTTGCTCTCGTCGCCCGCCATGGACAACTGCGCGCCACGCCCGGACGCCGCCGTTGTGCCCGCGCCCGCGGCGGCGGCGCCCGGCGGCGCCCCACCCAGCGTCGCGTAATAGGCGCTCACGTCGCGGATCTGCTCGGCGCTCATGCCCTTGGCAATCGCCAGCATGATCGGGTTGCTGACGCGCGCGCCGTTGGCGTAGGCCGCCAGCTGCTTGCCCATGTAGTAGGCCGATTGTCCGGCAATGCGCGGGAAGCCGCTGGCGGGGTTGCCCTCGCCCTGCGCGCCGTGGCAACTCACGCATGCGGCCACGCCGTTGGGCGCGCCCTGGGTGGCGATGCGCTGGCCAAGCTGCAGGTTGGGCGGGCCGAACGCCTGCGCGGCGGCCGCGCCGGGCTGGGCGAGCGCAAGCGCCTGGCCGGCCTGCGCCTGCTGTTCTTCCATCACCCCGGCCTGGCTCTCCTGCGCCCCCGGCTGCGCAACAGCCGGGCCCTGGGCTGCATCGGGCTGCCGTGCACCGTCTTGCGCGCCACCGCCCCGGCCCGCGCAGCCTGCCAGCGCCAGCACGGCCAGCGTGACGGGACAAATGATCGATGTCTTCATGCTTGCACCAAGGGTCCGGGGGACTTCAGGTAGCGGTGGACGATCGCGTCGGCCGACCAGTAGGCCAGCGCGCCGACCGTGTCCGTCGGGTTGTAGGTCGCGTTCTGCGGAAAGTTGGAGGCGCCGATGATGAACAGGTTGGGCACATCCCAGCTTTGCAGGTAGCGGTTGACCACGCTGCTGCCGCGGTCCAGGCCCATGATGGTGCCGCCGGTGTTGTGCGTGGTCTGGTACTGGGTGATCACGTACGGCCCCTTGCGCCCGGCCCCGGCCACCTGCCGCCCGCCCATCGCGCGCCCGATTTCGGCCGCCTTGGCGGTGACATAGGCCGACATGCGCAAGTCATTGGGCGGAAAGTCGAAGGTGATGCGCAACAGCGGCAAGCCCCAGGCATCCTTGTAAGTCGGATCGAGATCGAGGTAGTTGCCCTTGGCCGACATCGAACTGCCGTGCACGTTGAGCACCGAGGTGTGGTTGTAGTGCTTGACCACCGCCGCCTTCCACGCCGCGCCCCAGGCCGGCGTGCCCGGCGGCGTGGGATGAAATTCGATCGGGCGCCCGTTGGTCATCACGTCGCCGAAGTAGGCGCCGCCGATGAACTTGTGCGGCCCGTGGTCGAAGTTGTCGGCCACGAAATCGGCAATCAGGGTGCCGTTGGCGCCCGAACGCATGAACGGGTTGATGTTGACCGACTCGTCAAAGAACACCTGCACCGCGCTCATCGTCTGGTACGCGTAGTTGCGGCCGACGTTGCCGCGCCCGGTCCTGGGGTCGTACGGCTCGCCAATGCGCGACAGCAGCAGCATGCGCACGTTGTTCAGCGAGAACGAGCACAGGATGACCATCTTCGCCGGCTGCTCGAACTCGCGCCCGGCCGCGTCCACGTAGGTGACGCCGGTGGCGCGCTTTCTGTCCTTTGACAAATTGATGCGCAGCACGTGCGACTGGGTGCGCAAGGTGAAGTTCCTGTCCTTGAGCAGCACCGGCAGCAGGACCGTCTGCGGCGAGGACTTGGCGAAATGCTCGCAGGCGAAGCGCTCGCAATAGCCGCAGAACATGCAAGTGCCGAGCGTCATGCCTTCCGGATTGGTGTACGGCTGCGACAGGTTGGACGACGGCTGCGGGAACGGGTGGTAGCCCAGGCTGGCGGCAGCCTTGCGGAAAATGGCCGACCCGTACGGCTCCTTCATCGGCGGGGTCGGGTAGCCGCGCGAGCGCGGATCCTCGAACGGGTTGCCGCCCGCGATCTTCCGACCCTTGACGTTGCCAGCCTCCCCGCTCGTGCCCAGCAGGTATTCGAAGCGGTCGTAGTGCGGCTCGAGGTCGGCGGCGGTCACGCCCCAGTCCTGGATGGTCAGGTCCGGGTCGATGAAATTCTTGCCGTAGCGTTGCTCGATGTGGCTGCGCAGCCGCAGTTCGTCATCCTGGAAGCGGTAGGTCTGGCCGTTCCAGTGCACCGCCGCGCCGCCCAGGCCGGTTCCGGGCAAAAAGCTTTCCCAACGCCGGATCGGCAGCGCCACCTGGTTGATGTTGTTGCGGAAGGTCATCGCTTCCTTGGTGTTGTCCTGCATGAAGCCCTTGCGCACCGAATAGCGCAGCTCGTCGTGCATCTGCGGCCCCTGGAAGTCGGGCACCGTGAACTGCGGATTGCCCCGTTCCAGCCCGACCACCTTCAGCCCCGCGCGGGTCAGCTCGCGCCCGAGCATCGTGCCCACCAGCCCCACGCCGATCAGCACGGCGTCGCATTCCTTCATTCGGGTAGCCATCACTTGCCCCCTTTCCGGCGCACCGGCGTCGGGGTGCGCGGCGCCTCGGCCGACGGGGCATGCGCGGGCGGGCTGACCGGCGCGATCATGATCATGCCGCGCGCGTCTTCGCCGATCGACATCGGCGCGCGCGTGTACAGCATGCCGTGCTGGTCCACCAGGTCGTAGAAGCTGGCGTAGGCGCCCGGAAAGCCGATCATTTTCCACGCCACCATGTCCTTGTTGCCACCGTAGATCGGGTCGCTGAAGAAGCCTTCGATGGTCAGGCCCAGCAGCGACTCGAAGAACGTGTGCGCCGGCACCCCGTTCAGGCTCTGCTGGCCGGTCTGCAGCGACTGCAGGTAAGCGTCCTGCTCGGCGCCGGGCAACTGGTCGAAGGTGGTGCCGCGCCGGCGCCGGATGTCTTCGTTGATGGCGCGCAGCGCGTTGTGGAACAACTCGGCGGGGGTGAAGGGCAGCTGGTAGCCCTGCCCCGGCAGCCCCTGCTGCCACGGCCCACTGCGGTACAGCCGCTCGCCCGCGCCCCAGGCTCCGCCGAGCTGCTTGTCGATGTAGTTGGGCACGCCCGCCTCGATTGCGCCGGGGCCATTGGCGTCGGCCGGGATCAGGCGGGCGCACGCGGCTTCGATGAAGCGCGCCTCGTCGGGCCGGAAGAAGGTGTAGGTGACTGGCGCGGCTGTGGTGCCGGCCCGCTGGCCTGGCGCGTGCTGGTGCGCCGCTGCGTCGTGGGGTAGCGCGTGTGCCTTGCCGGCAATGGCCGCGGCGGTGGCGCCCGCTGCTTTGAAGAACGATCGTCGCGACAGCTTCTCCATCTGTTTTTCTCCGGTTGTTTTTGGTCGAGCGGGCGATGGGCGGGCGCGGCCCGTGTGCAGCGTTAGAGTGCGGCCTGCTGTTCTGGTTCGCGTGGCAAACGGAGATTGTGGACAGGGTTCGGCACCGAACAGACCCACGGCCGGGCGCGCGAAAGAATGGATGCATTCGTTTCCACCCGGGAGCCGCGATGAAGCGCCACACCTGCCAACTCTGCCTGATCCTGGCCGCGGCCACCGCGGCGCCGGCCGCGCTGGCCGGCGACATCCTCAAGTGCGTCGACCGCACTGGCCACGTCACGCTCACCGACCAGCCCTGCCCGCCGGGCACGGCCGGGCAGCGCCTGGTGATCCAGGACAGCTCGTTCGGTGGCTCGGGCAGTGCCGGCAGCACCGGCGCGGGCGGCGACGAGCTGCCGGCCGCGGTGCCGGCCGCCGCGCGCTATCCGGCGCCGGCGCCGCTGCCCCCGCGCGGCAAATGGAAGCCGCCCGCGGCAAAGGAAGCGCAGCTGTCGCGTGACGCGGCCACGCTCAAGGCGGCGCGCACGCAACTGATGGTGAAGGAAAACGGCCAGCGTTGAGCGCGCGCCGTGGCCATTCATCGTAGGGTGGCCAGGTTTCTGCCCACGCGTTCAACCAGCTGGCGTCAGCTGCACGCGTGGGCAGGAGACCTGCCCACCCTACCAAAACCCACGGCCCGGCTCAGTTCAGGCCCGCGAACAGTTCCTGCTCGATGTCCACGCCCGCGTCCAGGCAGCGCACCAGCTGCGCGACCTGGCCGTCGGTGATGAAGCTGGCCGACGACCGTGCCTCCAGCAGCCGCTCGGGCGCTTGCGAACGCGCCACCGCCCAGCCCTGCACGTAGTCCACGCCGATCTCGGCCAGCGTACGCACGGTGGCCGCGTCCTCGGCCCATTCGGCGATGGTCTTCATGCCCAGGTTGACCGCCAGGTTGACGATGGCCTCGACGATGGCCACGTTGGCCGGGTGCGCGTTGATGTTGACGACGAAATTGCCGTCGATCTTGAGCACGTCGGCCGGCAGCTCCTTCAGGTACGAGAACGAGGTGTAGCCGGCCCCAAAGTCGTCCAGCGCCACCTTCACGCCGAACGCGCGCACCTGTTCGATGAAGCGGCGCGTGTTGTCCAGGTCGTGCAGGGCCACGCTCTCGGTGATCTCCATGCACAGCCGGTGCGCCACCGCCGCGCGCCGCCCCAGGATCTCCAGCGTGTCCTGCACGAAGCGTTCATCGTTGAGCGAGGCGCCGGACAGGTTCATGCACACGAAACGCGTGTTGGGCAGCTGCTCCGCATGCTGCGCGATCCAGTCCAGCGTGGTGGCCAGCACCCAGCGGTCGATCACGCCGGCCTGGCCGCACTTCTCCGCTGCCTCGATCAGCGGGCCGGCCGGCATCACGCGCCCGTCCGGCTCGCGCATGCGCAGCAGCACCTCGAAATTGAGCGAGGCGTTCGGGCTCCTGAGCGACATGATCGGCTGCATTTCAAGGAACAGGCCCGCGGTCGGGTGCGGCCCGGACAGGCGCGCGACCAGGTTCAGCTCGGCCTCGCGCTCGTGGAAGGCGGCCGAATCGCGTTCGTACACCGCCAGCCCTTCGTGCACATTGGCCTTGGCCTCGCGGCAGGCGCGGTCGGCGGCCGAGACCGCGTCCTTCATCGCCATCCCGAGCGACACCTCGATCAGCCCGATCGAACCGCGCACATGGAACGCCTTGTCGCCGACCTGGTACGGCTCGCCGACCAGGCGGTCGACGATGCCGCGGCAGACCAGCGCGGCCAGCCGCACCGGGGTGTCGGGCATGACGATCACGAATTCGTCGCCACCGACGCGGCCGATCTGCTGTTCGCCGCCCAGCATCATCCCCATGCGGCCGCACACCTGCCTGAGCACCTCGTCGCCGGCGGCGTGGCCGAACAAATCGTTGATCAGCTTGAAGCGGTCCAGGTCCACGTAGGCCAGCGCCAGCGGCTTGCCGGCGGCCAGCGACGCGGCGGCCAGCTCGAACGCCTTCTCGATCCCGCGCCGGTTGTACACCTTGGTCAGCGGGTCGTGGTTGGCCATGAAGCGCAGCTGCTCGGTGGCCTTGGTCTTTTCGGTGATGTCCTCCAGCACGCCCTCGATGCGGCCGCGCGCCAGCGTCGCGCGCACCAGGAAGCGGCGCTCGCCGTCGCGCGAAGCGATTTCCAGCTCGGCATTCTGCTGGCGGTGCACCAGCTCCTGCAGCTGGCCGAGCACACCTTCGGGGAAGAACTGCTGCCAGCGCGTGCGCCCCGGCACCATGCGTGGGTCGCCCAGCATGCCGGCCAGCGCCGGATTGGTCGACAGGAAGTTACCGTACAGGTCGAGCGTGAACAGGCCCAGCGGCATCGCCTCGTAGGCGTGTTCCAGCTCGGCCTGCGCGGCGATGCGCTGTTCGGTCTCCAGCCGCATCTGCTCGGCCACCGCGAGCGCGGCCAGCAGGCTCGAGGCCAGCGCCGCGGTGACGCTGTTGGCAACGCCGGTGAGCTCGCGCACGTTGAGCGCGGCCGACACCACCTCGGCCAGCCCGGACAGGAAGGTCACCGCGAACGAGGCGGCAAACCACAGCGCCACCCGGGCCTGGCTGCGCGCGATCACGCTCACCAGCCCCAGCGTCATCAGGACCAGGCCGGCGCCGGTGACCGTCCACATGATCGGCAAGAAGCTACGGTAAGGCAGCACGAAGGCGCAGGCCAGCAGCGGCACGCACAGCCACTGCAGCACGCGCAGCGGCGGCGCAAAGCGGGTGCGGCTGAGGTAGCTGCCAAACAGCGTGTGGTACAGGGTCAGCGTGGACATCGCGTACAGCGCAATCGTGGCCTTGCGCACCGGTAGCAGCCACTCGGCCGGAATGGCCTGGCCAAGCCACTGCACGTCCCAGCCGGCCGACAGCGCGCCCACGCGCAGGTTCAGGATCAGCCAGCCCGCGAACTGCAGGTACAGCGTCTGCCGGTTGATCGCGGCAGTAATCAGGATGAACAGGGTCAGCACGATCATGCCGCCGTCGAGCAGGCCCGACTTGCGGTGGAACTGCTGGATCGACAACGTCATCTGGTCCACCGGCCACTGCACCGCGCTCAAGCGCGCCGGCCCGATGAAGCTGGCGCGGCACAGCACCTCGGCCGGGGTATTCCACAGGCGCAGCGCAAAGCCGGCCTTGACCTGCGACAGCGCGCCCTCGGCGCTGCCGCGCCGGGCCTGGCCCAGCTGCTGCATGCTGTACGGATCCCAGCAGGTGATCGCCACCATGTGCGGCGACGGGAACTCGACCATGTCGGCGTCGCCCGGCGCGCCCCGGGTGGTGAAGGCAAACCACACCGGCGCCTCGGACAGCCGGCTGTCGTAATGGTCGATGGCGCTCACTTGCGCCAGCTGGCGCAGCGCCGCCTCGGGCGCCAGCGCGGCCTCCTGCTCCACCAGCAGGCGCAGCGCCACCGGCTGGTCGCCGCTGGCGACGTAGTGGCTGTTCCAGAACAGCAGCGCGACCAGCGAAAACAGCGCAATCCCCAGCGGGACCAGGTACACCGAGAACAGGCGCAGCACGGCTTCCAGCGCCCGGTTGACGGGTCCGGAGGGCGTGCTGCGCGGCGGTGTCGGCGAATAGGACATAGGCTGGCTCATGCGGGTTCACTGGCACCGGCAACCGGGCCGGCAGCGTCAGGGCGCAAGGATACAACCTGTTCTTGCTCTATTGCAATTGTTTTTCAGGCGGCAAGTTCGGCGAGACGGTTGTATTGACGCATCCGGGCAAACTGGCGCAGCGCAATGCCGCGCGATTCGTCCAGCGGACCGATGTCGATGTCCGGATGGCGCGTGTGACGGAAGAACCCGAGCAGCGGATGGCCGGCCTCGCGCCAGCGCTCTTCGCCGGTGGCGATCTCGAACGCCATGACGCGGTGCGGGATGTTGCCCACGTGGCGCAGCGGCACCATCTGGCCACCCTCGAACACGTCTTCGAACAGCAACTGCTGGTACTGGCGATCGATCGGCGCGCGGCCGGTCACGATTGCCCAGTCGATCGCGTTGCGCTCGCAGTATTCGAAGCAGGCCTTGATCAGGGCCAGCTTGACCACACGCCCGATGCGCCCTTCGCCCACGCCCAGGCGCGTCACCTCGGCCAGCCGCTGCCCCTGCAGCCAGGCCGGCAGCACCACCGATTCCTCGATGCGCAGCGGCTGGAACATGTTGGTCTGGATGCGCACGGTCCCCAGCGGCGAGCCATCCAGCCGCGACTCGGCCAGCAGCACCGCGCTATCCTGTTCGTAGTCTGCATCTTCCGGCAACACCAGCGTGCGCGCGAACTCGGGCACATGGCGCGCGTAGGCGGCGTGGCGGACCTGCACCGCCTTGCGCAGCGCATCGCTGTCGTCCACGCGGCGAATGGTGAAAGGCAGGCGCTCGGTGGCAACCGAAACGCTGGCGGGACCGACGGCGTGGATGGCGCGGGACGGGTTGAACGGTTGCTGGTGCTGCTCCATGACGACTCCTGGTTACGATGTGAAAAAAAGTTAATTTTTTCATTATCGGCCTTTGTCACTTCGTCAATCTTTGGAGCAAGCCTGCTTTTAAGCCTTAATTTATTTCACATATTTTTATCATTGCCAGCGCTCATGAAGCGAGCGACGCCGGACACGCGGATCGAGCCGCCGGGCTGGGGGCCGATGTCGGCGAACAGGCGCGAGCGCATGCCCATGTCCTCGCCCTGCACCACCTCGATGTGGCCGCCGTGCGGCCAGCCAAGGTCGCGCAGGTAGCCCGCCAGCGCGGCGGTGCCGGCGCCGGTGGCCGGGTCCTCGTACACGCCGCCGGCCGCGAACGGGTTACGGGTGTGGAAACGCTGCGGCGTCTCGGCCCAGGCCAGCACCACCGTCACCAGGCCATGCGCGTTCATCAGGGTGCGGCCCGCCGCCAGCTCGTAGCGCATCGCGGCCAGCAGTTCGCGGCTGGCCAGCGCCAGCACCAGGTGGTCGGCGCCGCCGTGCGCCAGCGCCGGCGGGATGCGCGGATCCAGGTCGGCGCGGCTGTAGCCGAACAGCGCCAGCGCGGCATCGGCCAGCGCGTCGGGCGCGGCCTGGCTGCGGGTGGGCGGCGACTGCAGCGCCGCCTGCACCTGCGCGCCCTGCTTCCGGCCCTCCACCGTCATCTGCGCGTTGTTGAGCGCGAGGCGATATACGCCATCGCCATGCTGCCTGGCCAGCGCGGCGCCGAGCGCGATGGTGGCGTGGCCGCAGAACGGCACCTCGGCCTCGGGCGAGAAGTAGCGCGCGCGCCAGAGCTCCCCCTGCGGCGCCGCGAACACCGTCTCGGAAAAGCCGATGTCGGCCGCCAGCCGCTGCATGGTGGCCGCATCGGGCAGCGCCCCGCCCAGCCACACGCCGGCCGGGTTGCCGCCCGCGTCGCCGTCCGCGAACGCGGCGATGCGCAGGATCTCGTCCGGCGTCATGCGGCCACCTCGGGCAGCAGGAGCAGCAGGTCGGTGGCGCCGACATCCACGCCCTGCTGCGACAGCAAGGTGGTGGCCTGGCCCCGGTGGTGGGTCTGGTGGTTGAAGAAGTGCTGCAGCACGCCGCCGAACTGCCTGTGCCAGGTTTGCCCGCGGCTGTTGGTCCAGCTGAGCACCGTGTCCAGGTCCTGGTCAAGCACCTCGCCGGCAAAGCCCACGATCACGCCGTCGAGCTGGCGGCGCAGCACGGCCAGCTCGGCCAGGGTGGCGGCGCGCGGCTCGTTCAGCCCGGCCGGCAGCGGCAGCGGCGCCACCGGCGCCAGCGCCGGGCAGTTGGACGGGTGCGCGGCAAACCGCTTGAGCCAGATGATGTCGCCATTGACCACGTGGTTGAGCGTGCCGAGGATCGAGCCGAAGAAGGCCTTGCGGTCTGCCGCAAGCTCTGCATCGGGCAGCGTGGCGGCCGCCGCGTACAGGCGCTCGTTCATCCACTGGTTGTAGGCCGCCATCTGGCGCACGTAGCTGGTCAGGTTCAAGGGCATCTCCTCGCTGGCGTGGAAAAGCCGACATGATACTGCCGCCTGCGCCCGCCTGCCGGATTGGCTCAGGCGCAGGCCTTGGCCATCTCGGCCGCCATCTCCTCGGCCGACACGTCGCGGATGTGGGTGGCCAGCGACCAGCGGTGGCCGAACGGGTCTTCCACGATGCCGTAGCGGTCGCCCCAGAACATGTCGGCCAGCGGCATGCGCACGGCGGCGCCGGCGGCCAGCGCGCGCTCGAACGCCTTGTCCACGTCGGCCACCGACAGGTGCAGCGTGACCGGCGAGCCCTTCAGCGACAGCGGCCCGAACGACTCCCACTGCGGGAACTCGTCGGCCAGCATCAGCAGCGAATCGCCGATGCGCAGCATGGCGTGGCCCAGCTTGCCGTCGGGCCCGGGCAGCCGCATGACTTCCTCGGCGCCGAACGCCTTCTTGTAGAACTCGATCGCATCTGCCGCGCCGGCGCAGACAAGGTGCGGGGTAATGGTGTGCATCCCTTCCGGAACCGGCTTGACATCGCTTGTGCTCATTGCGCTCTCCTTTGCGGTTGAACTATCCAGGACATACCCGTGCGAATCGACCAACGCGAAACCGGAAGATTCACCCCAAATGCCGGGTGCTTGACATTGCGCCAAGACCTGCCTAGTATTTCGATCAATTTCTAATTAAATGAATTTCTAATTATGTCGGACGCCAGCAATTCGATCTTCAAGGCCCTCGCCGACCCGACCCGCCGCGCCATTTTGCACCTGCTGCGCAAGGAGGAGATGACGGCTGGCGACCTGGCCGGGCGGTTCGACATGAGCAAGCCTACCCTGTCTCATCATTTTGCGGTGCTCAAGGAGGCGGGGCTGGTGACCAGCCGGCGCGAAGGCCAGACGATCTGGTACGCGCTCAACACAACCGTGCTGGAGGACATCCTGGCATGGACGATGGACCTGGCGCGCGGCGCCAAAGGAGAAAAACAATGAAGAACCGCTACCTGCTGTTATCGATCCTGCTGGTGCTGGCTGTCGCCGGCGCCACCCTGGCCCTGTACGGCGCGCTGCCGGACCGCATGCCCGTGCACTGGAATATCCACGGCGAGGTGGACCGCTACGGCGCGCGCGCCACCGCCTGGCTCATGCCGGGCATCATGGCCGGCAGCCTGCTGCTGTTCGCGGTGCTGCCGAAGATTTCGCCGGCGCGCTTCTCGGTCGACGCATTCACCGACACCTACTGGTACTGCGCCTTGCTGGTGGAGGCCATGCTGGGCTATGCGCAGGCGCTGGTGCTGTGGGGCGCCAGCACCGGTTCGGCTGCGACCACCCACCACATGCTGGCCGGGCTCGCGGTGTTCTTCGCCCTGCTGGGCAATGTGATGGGCAAGGTGCGCAGCAACTTCTGGATCGGCGTGCGCACGCCGTGGACGCTGGCCAACGAGCGCGTGTGGTACGCAACGCATCGGCTGGCGGCCAAGACCATGGTGGGCAGCGGCGTGCTGGGACTGGTTGCCGCGCTGGCCAACCAGCCGGTCGCAGCGGTGGCGCTGCTGATGGCCGGGCCGCTGGCGCCGGCGGTGTACTCGCTGGTGTACTACAAGCGGCTCGAACGCGAAGGCGGGCTGCACGCCTGAGCTTACGGCACCCGCGTTACGGTAGGGTGGGCGGCTTGTCCGCCCACGCGTCCAGCAGGGGCTGGCATGGCCGCGCGGTCCGCCGTGCAGCGCTCGCCTGGAGTTCGCCGCCCGGCTATTCTTCATAGCGCTGAACGCGTGGGCAGAATCTGCCCACCCTACGTTGGCCTTTGTGGTGCTGATCAGAACCCTGGCGGGCGCTCGCCGGCCACGCCGGCATCCTTTTCCAGCGCCATGCCGGCGCGCGCAATGGTGCCTTCGTCGAACAGCCGCCCGATCAGCGTCACGCCATGCGGCACGCGGCGCGGCGGCGTGAACGTGGGAAGCGGCCGGGCCGGGTTGGGCGCCCAGTCGCTGCGCGCCTGCCCCACCTGCACGAAACCGGTCCTGAGCGTCAGCGACGGGTGGCCGGTGAAGTTCGAAATCGTCAGCATCTCGTCGCGCAGCGACGGCACCAGCAGAAGGTCCACTTCGCGGAAGATGCGCGCCATTTCAAGCGCCACCTTGCGGCGCAGCCGGTCGGCCTGCACGAAATCCACCGCCGACAGGAAGCGCGACTCGCGGAACAGGTTCGGCCACGCGTCCGGCACCTGCTCGCGCAGCTGGTCGATGCGCCCGTCGAGCGTGATCTCTTCGAACGCGGCGGCCGCCTCCGCGAACAGCACCGTGTTGAGCGACTGGTACGGCCAGTCCGGCAACGACACCGGCACCGCCGTCATGCCGAGCTTCTTCACGCGCTCCAGCGCCGCGCGGTCCACGTCGGTGGCCGGCGCCTCGTTCATCCAGCCCGGGAAGTAGCCGACCTTCAGGCCGCGCACGCCGGCGCCGGCGTCGAAATCGAGCCTGGACTGCACGCTCGCCACATCGCCCGCATCAAGGCCGGAGATCGCATCCAGCACCAGCATCGCATCCTCGACGCTGCGCGTCATCGGGCCCAGCTTGTCGAGCGACCAGCACAGCGTCATGGCGCCGGTACGCGGCACCCGGCCATAGGTGGGGCGCAGGCCGGTCACGCCGCAGCGCATCGACGGGCTGACGATGCTGCCGCCGGTCTCGCTGCCGACCGAGAACGCCACCAGGCCGGCCGCCGTGGCCGCGCCCGGCCCCGCGCTCGATCCGGACGCGCCCTCTTCCAGCAGCCACGGGTTCATGGTCTGCCCGCCGAACCAGATGTCGTTGAGCGCGAACGCACCCAGGCTCAGTTTGGCGACCAGCACCGCCCCGGCCGCGTTCAGGCGCGCGACCACGGCCGAGTCCTTGGCAGGCACCCGATCGCGGAACGGCTCGGCGCCCCAGGTGGTGCGGATGCCGGCGGTGTCGAGCAGGTCCTTGACCCCGTACGGAATGCCGTGCAGCGGCCCGCGGTAGCGGCCGGCGGCGATCTCGCGGTCGGCCTGGCGCGCCTGTGCCAGCGCGTGCTCGAAGGTGGGCGTGATCACGCTGCGCAGCTTGCCGTCATGGCGCTCGATGCGGTCGATGTAGATCCGCGTGAGCCGTTCGGAGGTGAGCTTGCGCGCTTCGATCCAGCGCGACAGTTGGGCCACGGTGGCGTAAGCGATGTCCTCGTCGCGCGCGGGCAGCGCGCTCGCGCCAGCGCGGCTGCGCACGAAGCGGCCCTTGCCAGCGGCGGCACCGGCCACCGCTTGCGGATGCCACACCGTGGCCGGCGCCAGCTCCGGTTCCAGCATCACCTTGCGCGGTCCGGTGCGCCGCTCCATGGTGGACGACAGCGACACGCGCCAGCTGCTTGAGGCCATCTCGCGCTGGGCAGGCGTCATCTTCATCTGCATCAGCTTTTCGGCCTCGGCGAAGGTAGCCGGGCTTACCTCGGGACCGACCGCGGGCGTGGCGCCGAAGGTCGGCGGCGCGCCGGGCGGCGGCGTGTCCTGCGCGAGCGCGTCGTTGCGCACGGCGGTGGTAGCGGCCAGCAGGCCAAGCGGGGCGTTGATGAGGAACTTGCGGCGTTGTGTCATGGTGCCTCTGGAAATGGATGGACGGACAAACGTGGTCGATGCTACCCAATTCCAATTGGCAAGACAACGCTCATCGCTCAAGCGTGCCGGCCAGCCGCTGCGCCAGGAAATCGACCAGCGCCGCCACCCGCGGCGCCAGAGCGCCCTGCTTGTAGAACACCGCCCAGATCGGCTGGGTCCATGGCAGCGTGTGCGCTTCCAGCACCGGCACCAGGCGACCGGCCGCAATGTCGCCACGGGTCAGGAAATCGGACAGGCAGGCGATGCCCGCGCCGCACAAGGCAAGGTGGCGCACCGTTTCGCCGCTCGACGCCCACACCGCCGGCGACACGGTGAAGCCCTCCCCGCCCGCATGCGCCAGCGGCCATGTGTTGAGCGTGGCCGGCTCGGTGAAGCCCAGCAGGCGATGACGCGCCAGGTCCTCCACCGCTTGCGGTGCGCGATGCCGCGCAAGGTAGCCGGGCGCGGCCAGCACGCGCAGCCGGCTGCTGCCCAGCAACCGTGCGTTGAGCGTCGAATCGGGCAGGCTGCCAATGCGGATCGCCAGGTCGGCGCGCTCCTCGATGAGATCGACCACGGTCTCGCCGCTCGCCAGCTCCAGCTGCACCAGCGGATACGCGTCCAGGAAATCGGCCACCTGCGGCGCGAGCAGGTGGTCCAGCGCAGGCGTGGCCGCGTTCACGCGCACCAGCCCCGCAGGCTGCGAGCGCCGTGCCGCCGCCTCGGCCTCGGTGTTCGACAGGTCGTCCAGAAGCGCGCGCGCCCGGCCCAGCAGCCATTCGCCTTCCTCGGTCAGGTGCAGGCGCCGCGTGGTGCGCTGGATCAGCGTCAGGCCAAGCTGGTGTTCCAGCCGCGCGATGGTGCGCGACACGCCCGACGGGGTCTGTCCCAGCCGCGCGGCGGCAGCCGAGAACGACCCGGCATCAATGACGGCGATAAAGGCAATCAAGGCCTCTACATCGAGCATTTGTGACTCCAAATCAAAAGTCTATTGTACGGCGACCGATTTTTCTTTGCCTTCCGCCAGCGCACACTGCACGCCTTCGCAACCAACTGGAGGCAACATGCCACTTGCACTGTGGGCGCTCACCCTGAGCGCATTCGCCATCGGGACGACCGAATTCGTCATCGTCGGCCTGATCCCGACCATCGCCGCCAGCCTCACGGTCTCGCTGCCGTCGGCGGGCCTGCTGGTCAGCCTGTATGCACTGGGCGTCGCCGTCGGAGCGCCGGTGCTGACCGCGCTCACCAAGCGGGTTGGGCGCAAGCGCTTGCTGCTGGCGCTGATGGCGCTGTTCACGGCCGGGAACCTGCTTGCGTGGATGGCGCCCGGCTACCCGGCCCTGATGGCCGCGCGCGTCATCACGGGCCTGGCCCACGGCGTGTTCTTTTCGATCGGCTCGACCATCGCTACCGGCCTGGTGCCGAAGGAGAAAGCGGCCAGTGCGATCGCGCTGATGTTCACCGGCCTGACGGTGGCGCTGGTCACCGGCGTGCCGCTCGGGACCTTCATCGGCCAGCACTTCGGCTGGCAGGCGACCTTTTTGGCCGTGTCGCTGCTGGGCGTGATCGCAATCGTCGGCAGCGCGCTGCTGGTGCCCGCCAATATCGCAAGCACCCGCCCGGCGGGACTGGCGACCCAGCTGGCGGTGCTGCACAAGCCGCGGCTGCTGCTGGTGTACGCCATGACCACGCTCGGCTACGGCGGCTCGTTCGTCGCCTTCACCTTCCTCGCGCCGATCCTGCAGCAGGTGTCCGGCTTTTCGGCATCCTCGGTCAGCCTGGTGATGCTGCTGTATGGCGCATCGGTCGCGGCAGGGAACATCTGGGGCGGCAAGCTGGCCGACCGCCATGGGCCGCTGCCCGCGCTGCAGATCGTGTTTGCCCTGCTGGCAGCGGTGCTGCTGGCGCTCGTCTTCACGGCGCCGCACAAACTCGCCGTGCTGGCCACGGTGCTGGCCTGGGGCGCGGTCGCATTCGGCAACGTGCCGGCACTGCAGGTGTACGTGGTCCGGCGCGCCGAACGCGACGCGCCGCACGCCGTGGACGTGGCCTCGGGCCTGAACATCGCCGCGTTCAACGTCGGCATTGCGCTGGGCGCGTGGGGCGGCGGCATCATCGTCGCGCATCTGGGCCTGATGGCCACGCCAAAGATCGGCGCCCTGGTCGTTGTCGGCGCTTTTCTCCTCACGTCGCTGGCGCGCGCGCTCGACCGCCGCGAACAGCCCGCGGCAGCACCGGCACTGGCGGCCGTCGAATGATTCTTACCAATGAAAGGAACAACTACATGACACGCATCCCCGATATCGGCCTTGGCACCTTTCGCCTGCAGGGCCAGCAGGCTTACGACGCGGTCGCCAACGGCCTTGTGGCCGGCTACCGCCACATCGACACCGCGCAGATCTACGCCAACGAAGCGGAGGTAGGCGCGGCGCTCGCCGCCAGCGGCATCCCGCGCGAACAGGTGTTCGTCACCACCAAGGTCTGGACCGAGCACCTGCGCGCCGGTGCGCTCGTCGATAGCATCAAGGAGAGCCTGCGCAAGCTGCGGCTCGAACAGCTCGACCTGGCGCTGATCCACTGGCCATCGCCGGGCGACGAGGTGCCGCTGGATGAGTCGATGCAGGCCTTGCTGCAGGCCCGCGAACTGGGCCTCACGCGCGCGATCGGCGTCTCCAACTTCACCATTGCGCACCTGCGCACGGCAATCGCCGCCGTCGGCGCCCCGAACATCGCCACCAACCAGATCGAGCTGCATCCGTTCCTGCAGAACCGGGCAGCCGCCGGCTTCACGCGCGAGGCGGGAATCCGCGTGACCGCCTATATGCCGCTCGCGGTGGGCAAGGCGGTCGCGCATCCGGTCATCCAGGGCATCGCGCAGCGCCTCCAGGCCACGCCGGCACAGGTGACGCTGGCATGGCTGCTGGCGCGCGGCCATGTGGTGATTCCGTCGTCCACGCGCCGCGAACACCTGGAGCAGAACCTGGCCGCCACCCGCGTTCAACTGGCGCCGGCCGACCTTGCAGCAATCGATGCGCTCGATGCCGGCGAACGCATCGCCACCCCCGAGTTTGCGCCGCGCTGGGATTAAGCCGGGTCCAGCTGCGCGTAATGGCGGAAGATGCCCTCCTCGCTGAACGGCAGGCGCCGCCCCGATGCGAGGTAGGCGGCGATGCGCGGCCGGGCCGCGATGCGCTCGCGCAGCCCGAAAATGCCCGGGTAGTCGCCGCCGCAGCGCGCAAGCGCACGCGGGAAGGCATAGTGCAGTCCCTCGATCACCTGGAACAGCGACAGGTCGGCATAAGTCAGGTGATCGCCCACCAGGAACTCACGCTCGCCCAGCACCCGCTCGAAATAGCCGAAGAACTTGGGAATGCGGTTGGCGACAAAGTCGGCCGCGCGGCGCTTCGCTTCGTCCTTCTGGTCCTCGTAGTACAGCGACCCGGCGATCGGATGGTGCGTGTCGTGCGCCTCGGCCACCAGGTCGGCGATGGTCAGCTGCAGCTGGTGCGTCCACAAGCCATCGGCTTCGTCCAGCGGCGCCAGCCCGTGGTGCTGCCCGATGAAGAGCAGGATATTGGCGGTCTGCCCGATCAGCAGTTCGCCGGCCTTCAGGAACGGCGGCGCAAACGGCGGGCGCCGGGCGCCGTTTAGCAGTTCCATCATCCGCTCCATGCCGCCTGATTCGCGCGCCACGTCCACGTACGGCGCCCCCGCTTCCTCCAGCGCCAGGCGGACGAATTCGCCGCGCCCTTGGATCGACGGCCAATAAAAAAGTTCATAGGTCACGGGCCACCTCCGGTTTCGTTCGGTTTGGCGCAATTATCGAGCAGGGACCGCCGCGGACGGCGCGCCAATCATGCTAGTGTTGCCGCGCCGGGCTCAGCACACTGGAAAAAACGACACGGCACGACCGTTGCAATGTAGAATTTGTTTCTTTTGAGCAATCTCATTTTTGTCGGCCTGAAGCTAAGACAAGATAGAAACGCCTGACAACCAGTTGCGACCACGGAGCGCGCGATGATTTTCGCCCACCTGAAACAGCATTGGCTGGCCCGCCGCAGCCAGTACAGCCTGACGTCCTGGATCTTGTGCATCCTGCGCACGTCGCGCGTGCTGATGTATTACCGCGACCACCAGGCGCTGTGCCAGCTCGACGTGGTGCGCAATTATGTCGCCCTGCCGCCCAACGACGACCTGTTCCACCACCTGAGCCACCGCGACTACCTGGTCAAGGGCCTGTCGCCGCGCCAGCGGGTGCAATGCGCGCTGGCCCACTACAACTTCGAGGAAACCACCTTCAACGCTGCCTACAAGCAGGCGGTGTACTGCGACGGCGGGCTGGTGCTGTGGGAGCATCAGCACGAAGACCACCGCTTCCTGATCCGGCTCGACATGGCCTCGCGCGCCAATGCCGAGGGCGACCTCACGCTCTCGCTGGTGGCCGACGGCAAGTGCCTGCACCGGCTGTCGTTCAGCTGGATGGATGGCGCAATGGCCGGCGTACAGGCGCCGCTGGTGCCCTTCATTGCGCGCAACCAGGGGCGCTGGACCGACTCGGGCGAGGCGTTCGAAGCCTTCGAGCAGGTCTTCCCCAACAACTCGCCCAGCTTCTTCTGCTTTGCGGCGATGCAGGGCGTGGCCCAGGCGGTCGGCATGGACCAGGTGGTGGCGATCAAGTGCACCGCCCACATCGCCTACGACCCCGATGAGGTCAAGCACTTCGCCAACGCCTACGACGGCTTCTGGAAGATCCTCGGGGGCGTTGAAATGCCGGGCAACACCTGGCTGATCGCGCTGCCGTTCTACCTCAAGCCGCTGGCCGACATGCCGTCCAAGCACCGCAAGCGCGCGGCGCAGCGGCGCGAACACTGGCGCGTGATCGGCGAGTCCGCGCGCGGCACGCTGCAGCGCCACCTGCTGCACGCGCGCGCCCACCAGGAGCACGCCGCGCCGGTGCGCGAACCGGCCGAGGCCTGAGCCCGGCGCAAAGCGCCCGCATGCGCGATAATCCCTCTTTTGTTCGGCAACAAAAGGGGGCCAGATGCTCAACTTCGATTTCTACAATCCCACCCGCATCGTCTTTGGCGAAGGCCAGATCGCCAAGCTGCGCGACCTGGTGCCGCAGCAAGCCCGGGTGCTGGTGCTGTACGGCGGCGGCAGCATCCGCGCCAACGGCGTGTACGACCAGGTCAAGGCGGCGCTGGCGCAGCACACGGTCTTTGAATTCGGCGGCATCGAACCGAATCCCACCTACGAAACCCTGATGAAGGCGATCGCGCTGGTCAAGGCCGAGCGCATCGACTTCCTGCTCGCCGTGGGCGGCGGCTCGGTCATCGACGGCACCAAGTTCGTGGCCGCCGGCGCGACCATGGATGACGATCCCTGGACCATCTTCGAAAAGCGCGCCGCCAACGTGCAGGCCGCGCTGCCGTTCGGCGCCGTGCTGACGCTGCCGGCGACCGGCTCGGAAATGAATTCCGGCGGCGTCATCACGCGCAAGGCCACGCACGAGAAATTCGCGTTCGGCACGCCGCTCGTCTTCCCGAAATTCTCGGTGCTCGACCCGACCACCACCTACACGCTGCCGCCGCGCCAGGTCGGCAACGGCATCGTGGACGCGTTCGTTCATACCATGGAGCAGTACCTGACCTACCCGGTGAACGCCAAGGTACAGGACCGCTTTGCCGAGGGCCTGCTGCTCACCCTGATCGAGGAAGGACCCAGGGCCCTGGCCGAGCCGCACGACTACGACGTGCGCGCAAACCTGATGTGGACTGCCACGCTGGCCTTGAATGGCCTGATCGGCGCGGGCGTGCCGCAGGACTGGGCGACCCACATGGTCGGCCACGAGCTGACCGCGCTCTACGGGCTCGACCACGCGCAGACGCTGGCGGTGGTGCTGCCGGCGATGCTGCGCGTGCGGCGCGAGGCCAAGCGCGCCAAGCTGCTGCAATACGCCGAGCGCGTGTGGCACATCACCGAAGGCAGCGAGAATGACCGCATCGAGCAGGCGATCGCGCGCACCGAAGCCTTCTTCCGCGACGTGGGCGTGGGCACGCGCCTGCCCGACTACCAGCTGGGCCGCGAAGTGATCGAGCCGGTGCTCAATGCACTCGAAGCGCATCGCATGGTCAAGCTGGGCGAAAAGCGCGACGTCAACCTCGAGATCAGCCGCAAGGTGCTGGAGCTTTGCCTCTGATCCGGCCGTAGCTGAACCCGTGGGCAGGAAAACCTGCCCACCCTACCCGGCGCGATTTCGCGTAGGGTGGGCAGCTTGGCTGCCCACGCGTTCACGCCAAGCCAGCAAAGACGCAGCTTTAACAACACATCCCAATCTTGAATTAGCAGACACACCACGAACCGCCCAGGTTCGTGATACACTCGCGGCTCGCTAGGGGTCCTGGGGCTTTGCTTCCGGGTGAGAGATACCCTCCGTACCTGATCTGGATAATGCCAGCGAAGGAAAGCGCAAAGCAGTTGTGGTCTATCTTGTTTGCCCTTCCCCCACGTTGGCTCCGGCTTTTGTAAAAAGCAGCGCGCAGCCAGCGGCGGCGCGCGAAAACGAGCAAACACAATGAAAACCAACCTGAAACAAACCATCATCGCCTGCGCCGTCGTGCAGGCCTTCTCCAGCGTCGCGCACGCGCAGCAGTCGGTCCCTGAAGTCGTCGTCACCGGCACCAAGCAAGCAGGCGGCATCGCCGCCGTTGGCGGTTTCGGCAACACCGCGGTGGTCGATACCCCGGCTTCGATCACCACCATCGACAGTGGCCGCATGCAGGACCTGTCGATCCGCTCGACCACCGAAGCGACCAAATACGACGCCTCCGTCAGCGACGCCTACAACGCGGTCGGCTACGCCGAGCAGTTCTCGATCCGTGGCTTTAACCTGAACAACGACACCAGCTACCGCAAGGACGGCATCGCCATCCCGAACGACACCCAGATCCCGCTCGAGAACAAGGAACGCATCGAGATCCTCAAGGGCCTGTCTGGCCTGCAGGCAGGCGTGTCGGCGCCGGGCGGCATCATCAACTACGTGACCAAGCGCCCGACCGCCAATCCGCTGCGTTCGGCCACGGTCGAATACAGCGAGCGCGGCACCGTGTACGGCGCCGTGGACCTGGGCGGCCGCTTTGACGACCGCCGCTTCGGCTACCGCATCAACGCCGCCGCCGCATCGCTGCACCCCTACGTGCGCGGCGCGAACGGCGAGCGCGAATTCGTCTCGGGCGCCTTCGATTGGCAGATCAGCCCGGACGCCCTGCTGCAACTGGACTTCGATTACCAGCACAAGGCGCAACTGACCCAACCTGGCTTCCAGCTGATCCGCGGTGAAGTGCTGCCGACCGGCGTGTCGGCCAAGATGTTCCTGAACGACCAGCCGTGGGCCAAGCCGGTGGACACCAAGAGCACCAACCTGGGCCTGCGCTTCGAATACAAGCTGGCGCCGGACTGGGTTGCCACCGTCAACGCCAACAAGCACTGGTTCAAGCGCGACGACTTTACCGCCTTCCCGTATGGCTGCTCCAACGAAGGCGCGGGCTTCTACCCGGGCTACTGCACCAATGGCGACTATGACGTGTACGACTACCGCAGCATCGGCGAGCGCAAGACCCCGTGGGGTGCGCAGGCCATGGTGCAGGGCAAATTCGCCACCGGCGAAATCTCGCACGCGCTCACCGTCGGCGCCTCGTACAACGAGCGCCACAACGCGTTTGGCGACTACATCTACGACTTCGTCGGCTCCAGCAACATCTGGAAGAACCGCATCGTGCCGCCGGTCGGCCCGGACCGCGTGACCGGCCCCGTGTTCGAGCGCCTGACCGACAAGGAAAGCAGCCTGTTCGCGCAGGATATCGTCAAGCTCGCGCCGCAAACCACGCTGCACGCCGGCGTGCGCTACGTGAACTTCAAGCGCGACCAGTTCGTCGACGCGGCCACCCCGCACGAGAAGAGCGACGACTCGTTCCTGCTGCCGAACGTGGCGCTGGTGTACGCATTCACGCCGCAGTGGAACGTGTACGGCGCGCTGAGCCACGGCGTGGAGCCGGGCGGGTTTGCGCCGATGCAGACCACCAACGAGCTGCAGGGCCTGGGCCCGAACCGGTCGCACCAGGTTGAATTCGGCGTTAAAGGCAACGTCAACGCCGCGCTGCAGCTGTCGGCTGCCCTGTTCCAGATCCGCCGCGGCCTGGAGTACACCAACGCCGCCAACACCTTTGTGCGCAACGGCCAGGAGACCCACCGTGGCCTGGAACTGGCGGCGCAGGGCAAGCCAGCTGCCAACCTGGAATACAGCGTGTCGCTGACCGCGCTGAACACCAAGCAGGAAGGCACCGGCGACCCCACCATCGACGGCAAGCGCGTGACCGACGTCCCGAACTTCAAGTCGATCGCCATGCTGGCCTACTCGGTGCCGCAGGTTCCGGGGCTGAAGATCGACGGCACCTGGCAGTATGCGAGCCGCAAGGCGTTCGACGTGACCAACACGGTGTTCGTGCCCAGCTACAGCGTGTTCGGCGTGGGCGGCGCATACGCGTTCAAGGCCGGCGCCAACAATGTGGTCGTGCGCGCGCGCGTGGACAACCTGTTCGACAAGTTCTACTGGCGCGACGTGACCCCGGCGCTGGGCGGCTACCTGTACGCAGGCGCGCCGCGCACCTTCCGCGTGTCGGCCCAGCTGGACTTCTAACCCAGCAGTCCCCGCACCTGCCGCAGCCGCTGCGGCAGGTCTCCTCCCACCTGGACGAAGGGTATGCGCCGTTCGTCCAGCGTCTCGATCACCATGCGGTGCACTTCCTGCCGCCTTTCGATCCCGTCCCGCTGCAGGCCGTCCGGCTCCCACGGCACGTCGGGCGCTGCCACCAGCGTGAGCGCATAGTCGTGCGCGGACGCGAGCGCTGCCAGCTGCGCATCCACCCGGTTCCAGTATGCGCGGCTGTAGATCGCCGTCATCAGCGGCGACGTGTCGCAAAAGAGGAAGCGGCTGGCGCGCTCGGCCAGCGCGTTCTCGCGCTCCCGTTGCGTGCGCGCGATCCCGAACTGGTCCTCCTCGAACGGCACGCGGCCGCGCGTTTCGACGAACTCGCGCAGGTACTCCGGCACCCACACGGTGCCGTAGTGCGCGGCAAGCGCCTCGGCCAGCGTGGACTTGCCGGACGATTCGGCGCCAAGGATGACGATGCGGGCCGGGCCGGCCATCATGCCCTCGCGCTTGCGATGTTGGCCCACGCGCGCAGGCCGGCCACCGCCATCGCCACGAACACGGCGTACAGGATCGCGGTGAGCATGAGGCCCTTGTACAGGTACAGGCCCACGTACAGCACGTCCACGGCGATCCACACGTGCCAGTTCTCGACCTTCTTGCGCGCCAGGAGCACCGTGCCCAGCAGGCTGCCCGCGGTGAGGAAGCCGTCCGCGCGCGGCACGTCGGTGTTGGTGAAGGCATGCAGGAACGCGGCCAGCGCCACGAAACCGAGCGCCCACCCGGCGGCCGACCACGCCCAGCCCGCGCCTTGCAGGCGGGTGACCACGAGCGTGCTCTCGCCCGCGCCGCGCAGCCACTGGTACCAGCCCCACAGCGCGCTGGCAATGAAGACCAGCTGCAGCGAGGCGTCGCCGTACAAGCGCGCGTTGAAGAACACGATGCCGTAGGTGGCCGACGAGACGATCCCGAACAGCCAGCCCCAGTGGTTCTGTCGAATGTTCAACAGCACCATGATCACGGACAGGAGAAAACCGGTCAGCTCCAGCGGGGAGGTGCTGAAACCGGCAAGGGTGAGTGTATCGTTCATTCGCGGGCGGGAAGGCGGCGCAGCGGCGCCGAACTGGCGGATTATGCGGCATTGGTAAGCAGGCAGGCAAGGCGCGCAGCGTCGTTGTGCGAATAAAACATCTGGTTAAAAATCGCATGGTACTGTCCGGGTGGACCGATATACTCGACAGCTCCATCACGTCCCCGTGTCCGCGACCAGAAGGAGTCCCATGCGTCTTCGTCCCGCCCTGCTCTGCGCCGCGCTGCTGGCGCCATACGGCCACGCCAGCGCCGCACCCAAGGTTCCGCTGTCCGCATTCGTCCAGGATGACACCTATTCGAAGCCGCGCCTGGCGCCGGACGGCAAGCATATCGCCGTCACCGCCCGCATCCCCTCGGGCGGGCGCACAGTTCCCATCGTGATGATCTATACCCTGCCCGAGCTGAAGATAACCGGGGCGATCCGTATGCCCGCCTTCGAGATGCCGGCCAATTATCTGTGGGTCAGCAACACCCGGCTGGCGATCACCAAGGCCAAGGAGCTCGGCTCGCGCGAGCAGCCGGTGCTCACCGGCGAAGTGCTGGCCGTGAACTTCGACGGCAGCCAACAGGAATACCTGTACGGCTACGATATGTTCAGGTCCTCGCGCCGGGGCGACCGCTACGGCGACGACTACGGCTACGGAGAGATCGTCGGGGTACCGCAGGAACGCAACGGCCACCTGTTCGTGGACTCGCATCTCTGGCGCAGCAGCCACAGCCTGCTGTACGACATCGACACCACCAGCGCAACCCGCAAGCTGGTTGCCGACCTGGCGATGCCCGACCTCGGATTTGTGATGCAGCGCGACGGCAAGCCGCGCTTCGCGTATGGCACGGGCGAGGACGGGTATGCCGTGATGTTCCGGCACGATGACACGGGCAATGCCTGGACAAAGCTGGACAATCTGGGACGCCGCTACGTGCCGATGATGTTCGACGCCGGCGACAAGAGCTTTATCGCGCGCTACTCGGCCAACGGCGGCCCGGACACGCTGGTGCGCGAACACGCCAGCGACGGCACGCGCACCACGCTCTTCGAAAGCCCGAACGGCAGCGTCACCGGGTTGCAGTTCGGCGCGGACGACCTTCCCTTCGCGGCCTCGTCCTCGGTCGGCGTGCCGTCGATGCGCTATTTTGATGAGAACCATGCAGACGCCAAACTGCATAAGCTGCTGAGCCAGCAGTTCCCGGGCAGCGTGGTCTCGTTCGTCGACTTCAGCGCCGATGGCAACCTGCTGCTGTTCGGCGCCTCCAGCGACCGCGATCCAGGCTCGTACTACTTGTTCAACCGCGCCACCGGCAAGGCCGACCTGCTGTTCTCGGCGATGGAAGCGATCAATCCGGACGACATGGCGCCGCGCCAGCCGATCAGCTTCACCGCGCGCGACGGGGCTGCGCTCTACGGCTTCCTGACCATGCCGCCCCACCCCGCGGGCGCCAAGGTGCCGCTGGTGCTGATGCCGCATGGGGGCCCGCACAACATCTACGACAGCTGGTATTTCGACACTGACGCGCAGTTCCTGGCCAGCCGTGGCTACGCCGTCCTTCAGGTCAACTACCGTGGTTCAGGCGGGCGTGGCTTGAACTTCGAGTACGCCGGCTACCACCAGTGGGGCGGCAAGATCCAGGACGACCTGGTCGACGGCCTGAAGGCCACGATCGCGCAGGGCGAAGTCGATGGCGCCCGGGTGTGCGTGTACGGCGGCAGCTTTGGCGGCTACTCGGCCCTGATGCTCGCCGCGCGCGAACCGTCCTTGTTCAAGTGCGCGGTCGGCTATGCGGGCGTGTACGACCTGGGTCTGATGTACAAGTCGGACGAGGCGCAGCACGACAAGCGTTTCACCAACATCCTCAAGCGCTACATTGGCACGGACAAGCAGGAGCTCGACAGATACTCGCCAGTGAACTATGCGTCGCAGATCAAACTGCCGGTGCTCCTGGTCCACGGCGGCAAGGACAAGCGGGCGCCGGTGGAACAAGCCGAAGCGATGCGCGACGCACTGGCCAAGGCCGGCAATGCGCCGGAATGGTTGCTGGCGCCCGCCGAGGGCCACGGCTTTTATGACACGGCCAACCTGACCGCCTTCTACCAGAAGCTCGAGGCGTTCCTGGCCAGGCACATCGGAAAATAGCCAGGCATCGTCGGCAGTGCGTAGGGTGGGCAGGTTTTTCCGCCCACGCGTTCAACCCAAGTAAAAACGGCCACGTGGATCAACCAACGCGGCCGTTCTTGTCATCGCCGGACGATCACTTCTTCGGATACTTGATCGTCATTTCCTTGAGCAGGTTGTCGGCGTGATCGACTTCCTTCATCACCCACAGCATGTAGCGGATGTCCACATGAATGGCGCGCGTGATCGCGCTGTCGAAGTACCAGTCCTTCGTGATCGACTCGTAGGTCGAATCGAAGTTCAGGCCCACCAGCTGACCGCGCTTGTTCATCACCGCCGAACCCGAGTTGCCGCCGGTGGTGTCGGCCGAGGACAGGAAGTTCACCGGAACCGTTCCCAGCACCGGGTCCTTGAACACATCGTAGCGCTTGGCCTTGATCGCGTCCGACAGCGAGGCCGGGGCGATGAATGGCTCCTTGCCGGTGGCCTTCTCGAGGATGCCCTCGACGGTCGTGAACGGGCCCTTGGTGATGCCGTCCCGCGGCGAGTACGGCGACACGGTGCCGAAGGTCACGCGCAGCGTCGAGTTGGCGTCCGGGTACACCGGCTTGCCGAGCGACTTCTTCCAGGCGATCACGGCTGCCATGTACTGCGGGATCACGCGTTCGAGGTTGCCATCGACTTCCTTGCGGCGCTCGTCCACCGCATTGGCCGCGTCGTACATGCGCACCGCCAGTTGGATGAAGGGGTCATCCGATTTGCGGAAGGCGTCAGGGTCCTTGCCGATCCAGGCCAGCCGCTTCGCGGTGTCGGCCAGCTGGGTGTTCTTGTACAGGGCATCGAGCGCGTCCGGCGCCGGCAACAGCGCATCCACGCCGGCCGGATGGATCTTCGCATCGAGCTTGGCGTAACGGGTGAGCGCGGCGGCGTAGCGGGCCTGGTCCACGCTCGGCACGAACGACTGCTCCAGGCGCGTCAGGCGCGCCTTGATGAACGAAACGTCGCGCTCCTGGTAGCCCGCCTCACGCTGCGCATCGGGCTTCTGCCGCTCGATCGCCAGCTTGTACAGCGTGCGCGCGCTCTTGAGCAGGTCGCTGTGGGTCGCCTCGTTCAGCGCGAACTCCTGGCGCGACACGGCCATGTCGGCGCCGATCACCGCGTCCAGGTCCGCCAGCAGCGTCTTGGAGCCGCTGCCGTGCTGCTTGTACCAGTTGCGGAACTCGGCGTCCTGGATGTCCTTGATCGCGGCGATGTCCTTGCGCGCGAACCCGTCCAGCAGGCCCTGGGTTTTCTTGAGCACGTTGTTGGCGCTCTTGACCACGCTGGCGTAGCGCACGTTGTAGTTCGGGTTGCCCATGGTGGCGGCGGCGATGACCGACAGGTCGGCCGTGATCGAGCCCACCTTGGCCGGGTAGTCCACGTCGCGCGCAAAGCGGATCTCGCTGGGCAGCTTGTAGCGGCTGGTGCGGCCCGGGTAGCCGGCCAGGAGGATCGGGTCGCCGTTCTTCAGCCCTTCGGCCGAGACGACCAGGAAGTCCTTCGACTTGTACGGCACGTTGTCCGGCGACGGGTCGGCCGGACGGCCATCCTTGCCCACGTAAGCGCGCAGGAACGAGAAGTCGCCCACCTGGCGCGGCCACTCGTAGTTGTCGATGTCGCCGCCGAAGTCGCCGATGTGGTTGGACGGCGCATACACCAGGCGCACGTCGCGGATCATCAACTGCTTGATGCGGTAGTACTCCAGCCCGCGGTGGAAGGCCGGCACCGAGCAGCGATAGGCCTTGTCCGACTCGCACTCGGCGATCAATGCCTTGATGCGGCTCTCGACCTGTTCGTGGCGCTCCTTGCCCGACAAGTTGGGCGACAGGCCCTTGAGCACGCGGTCGGTCACGTTCTCGACCTTCTCGGTCACGTACACCAGCGTGTTCGGGCCGCCCGGCAGTTCCTGCGCGCGGGTCTTGGCCAAAAAGCCGTTGGCGATGTAGTTGTGCTCGGGGGTCGAGTTGCGCTGGATCGCCGAGTAACCGCAGTGGTGGTTGGTGACCACCAGGCCATCGGGCGACACGAACGAGGCCGAGCAGCCGCCCAGCGAGACGATCGCGCTCATCGGGTGCTTCGACAGGTCGGCCAGGCTTTCGGCCGGAATGGTGATGCCGATGCGCTTGAGCTCCGACTTGAGCTGTGGGAGCTGGTGCGGCTGCCACTGGCCTTCGTCGGCATTCGCGGCGGCCGCGGCGCCCAGCAGGGCGACTGGCAGGACAAGAGATTTGAACAAGTTGGACCTCAGGTCAAAAAATATTGATCACCGCGCCGGGAGGCCGCGGCGCACGATGCAAGACAATCGCCGAGTATAGCTGTGTTGCCAAATAGTGAAAACGATTTTCAGGCTTTCCCCGCCCACCGCAGCGATACTGTGGCGATGCCGCTAAAATGGCACGCTCCTCCCAACGGGATCTGCCCTGGAATCGCATGCCTCGTATTGACAACCTGTTTTCCGGCCTGATGCGCCGGCTCGCGCTCGATCCGTTCACGGTGCTGCTCATGGTCGTGGTCGCGCTGGCCAGCCTGTTCCCGGCCAGCGGCCAGGTTGCGGTCGCTTTCGGCCATATCACCACGCTCGCGATCGGCATGCTGTTCTTCCTGCACGGCGCCAAGCTGTCGCGCGAGGCGCTGGTGTCGGGCCTGACCCACTGGCGGCTGCACCTGCTGGTGTTGGCCAGCACCTTCGTCCTGTTCCCGCTGCTGGGCCTGGCGATCAAGCCGCTTGCCCTGGCCCTGCTCACGCCGGACCTGTACCTGGGAGTGCTGTTCCTGTGTGCGCTGCCCTCGACAGTGCAGTCATCGATTGCGTTCACGGCGCTGGCGCGCGGGAACGTGGCGGCGGCAGTGTGCAGCGCCTCGGCCTCGAACTTCCTTGGCATCTTCATCACGCCGCTGCTGGTAAGCGTGCTGATCGCGCGCGGCGCGGCCGGCGGCTCGCCACTGGATTCGGTGCTCACCATCGTCGAGCAGTTGCTGCTGCCCTTCATCGCCGGGCAGTTGCTGCGCCCCCTGATTGGCGCATGGGTGGACCGCCACAAGCCGGTTCTCAAATTCTTCGACCAGGGCTCGATCCTGCTGGTGGTTTATACCGCGTTCAGCGACTCCGTGAACGAAGGCTTGTGGCAAAAGGTCTCGCTGTCCACGCTCATCGGCATACTCGTGATCAGCGCGCTGATACTCGCCGTGATGCTCGGCGCGGCCACGCTTGCCAGCAGGCGGCTGGGGTTCAGCAAGGAAGACGAGATCACGATCGTGTTCTGCGGCTCGAAGAAGAGCCTGGCCAGCGGCGTGCCGATGGCGAAGGTGCTGTTCGCGCCAAGCGCGCTGGGGATGATCATCCTGCCGCTGATGCTGTTTCACCAGCTGCAGCTGATGGTGTGCGCGGTGCTCGCCGGCCGCCTGGCACGCAGGCCGGACAGCCAGACACCGTAGGGTGGGCAGGTCCTCCTGCCCACGCGTTCGGGAGTGCATGCTGCGGTTGAACGCGTGGGCGGAATCCGCCCACCCTACTTGCGCTGCGCCGCGCTCTCGTCACGCGCTGCGCGGAACTCCGAGTCCTGCGACCAGTTCGGCCAGGCGCCCGAATCGGCCAGCTCGCGGCCGGTTGCGTAGATCAGTTCCAGGTCGTGCGCCGCCCCCTGGAAGGTCCACTCCGGCTTGAACTCGTCCGACGCCTGGTGGTAGTCGTTCACGCGATAGGCCTCGGCATTGCCCTTGCCCGCCGCCAGCCCGCCGCTTTCCCAGTCCTGGCCGCCGCGATACGAGATTGCCGGCACGCCGCGCTTGGCGAACGAGAAGTGGTCGGAACGGTAGAAGTAGCCCGCTTCCGGATTCGGGTCCGGCGAATAGGTGCGGTTCCACTTGCGTGCCTGCGCGCTCAGGCGGTCGAGCAGGTCGAGCTTGGCCACGCCCGAGATCGAAAAGTCGCGTGCCGGACCGTTCGGCGCCATGCCGTCCATGTTGATCACGCCGGCGGTCCTGGCCAGCGGGTACAGCGGATTGGCCGCGTAGTACTCGGAGCCGAGCAGGCCCTTCTCTTCCGCAGTCACCGACAGGAACACCACACTGCGCGCCGGCCTGGGCTGCTTGCCGTAGGCGCGCGCCAGTTCCAGCAGCGCCGCCGTGCCGCTCGCATTGTCCAGCGCGCCGTTGTACACCTTGTCGCCCTTGCCGTTGGCCAGCCCCACGCCCAGGTGGTCCCAGTGCGCGGTGTAGATCACATACTCGTTCGGGCGCTTGCTGCCTTCCTTGATCGCCACCACGTTCTTCGACTTGATCACCTGCGCGTCCACCGCAAAGTGTGCCGACAGCGTGATGCCGGCCAGTTCCACCGGCTTGAAGTCGCGGCTTTGCGCCTGCTTCTTGGCAGCCTCGAAATCCAGGCCGGCGCGCTTGAACAGGTCAACCGCCAGGTCGCGCTGGATCCACGATTCGACCGGCGCGTGGTCCTTGGCCGGGTCCTTGCGCACGATGTCGTACTGGACGATGGTGTTCGAGTTCTTCACGGTCGGCCAGCCATACGAGGCCGGCGCGCTCTCGTGCACGATCAGCGTGCCCAGCGCGCCGCGGCGCGCCATCTCTTCGTACTTGTAGCTCCAGCGGCCGTAGTAGGTCATCGCCTTGCCGCCAAAGTCGCCCTGCCCGGTTTCGAAGTCCGGGTCGTTGATCAGAACCACGGCCAGCTTGCCCTTCAGGTCCATGCCCTTGAAGTCGTCCCAGTTGCGCTCCGGAGCGCTCACGCCGTAGCCGACGAAGACCAGCGGCGCGTTCGCGATATCCACTTGCGCCTGCCCGTTTTCGGCCGGACGGATCGCAATCTCCTCGCCCTGGGTCAGGGCCATGGTCTGCTTGCCGTCGCTCACGCTGACCTGGACCGGGCCCTTGATCTCGAACCGGCCAAGCGGCACGTCCTGGGTCCAGCTGCGCTTGCCGTTCACCAGGTCGCCGCCCGGCTGCAGGCCGGCCGCCTTGAACTGCTTGACCAGGTAGTCCACCGTCTTCACTTCGCCGGCGGTGCCCGGGCCGCGGCCTTCGAATTCATCGGATGCCAGGACCTTCACGTCCTGGATGATGCGGTGGGGATCAAATTTCGGGGGTGTTGCCGCCTGGGCGGAGGCCGCCGCCAACAGGGCCAGAACTAGGGTTTTCTTTTTCACGCAACAATCTCGCTGGATGGGATCAAGGAAGCCCGTAAATACACGGGGAAACTCAGCAAAGAGCGGGAAAAGTATCTGCGGAAAAATTTCCAGTGTCAAACGTACACGCGTCGGAAACTGGACTATAGTAACCAGCCCCTGCAATGGCTTTTTGAAAACGAACATGTCCAAGCTTCTCGCGTCCCTGCTCCTCTGCATCTGCGCCAGCGCCGTCCAGGCGGCCGACGTTCCGGCACCAAACGAAGGCGATGCCGTCCTCAAGGATTTCCGCTTCAAGTCAGGCGAATCGCTGCCGGCGCTGAAGATCCACTACCGCACTTTCGGCAAGCCGCAGCGCGACGCGCATGGCAAGGTCACCAACGCGGTGCTGGTCACGCACGGCACCGGCGGCACCGGCGCGCAGTTCGTGCGGCCCGAATTTTCGGGCGAACTGTTCCGCCCCGGTGGCGTGCTCGATGCGTCGCGCTACTACACCATCCTCACCGACGGCATCGGCCACGGCCAGTCGTCCAAGCCGAGCGACGGCCTGCACGCGCGCTTTCCGCACTACGGCTACAACGACATGGTGGACGCGCAGTACCGCTTGCTGACGGAAGCGCTGGGCGTGAACCACCTGCGGCTGGTGATGGGCACCTCGATGGGCGGCATGCAGACCTGGGTTTGGGGAGAACGCTATCCTGGCTTCATGGATGCCCTGATGCCGCTGGCCAGCCTGCCGGACCAGATCTCTGGACGCAACCGCGTATGGCGCCGCACGGTGATCGACGCGATCCGCAACGACCCGCAGTGGCAGGGTGGCGAATACAAGGTTCAGCCGCAAAGCCTGCGCACGGCCACGCAGATGTTGTACTTCATGAGCAGCAATCCGGTGCTGCGGCAGGAACAGACGCCGACGCTGGCCGAGACCGACAAGGCGCTCGATGCCTACGTGGCCGCCGCGATGAAGACCACCGATGCGAACGATTTGCTGTACCAGCTGGAGGCGTCGCAGGACTACGATCCCAGGCCTCAGCTGGAAAAAATCCAGGCGCCGCTCATCGCCGTCAACACCGCCGATGACCTGATCAACCCGCCGGAGCTGGGCATCCTGGAGCGCGAGATCAAGCGCGTCACGCACGGCAAGGCGGTGGTGCTGCCGCTCACGCCCGACACGCGCGGGCATGGCAGCCATACGATTGCCAAGTTGTGGGAGCAGTACCTGCGGGAGCTGCTGGCCAACTAGCTTTTGATACGTCGTCCCCGCGGAGGCGGGGACCCATAGACCGCTTGAGCAGTTGCAGCGCCTGCGACTTCGTTAAGCTCAGCATGGGTCCCCGCCTCCGCGGGGACGACGTGCTTGAAGTAGTGGCCGGAAAATTGGCTACTGCGGCACGTGCCAGCCGCCGCCGAGCGCCTGGATCAGCGCCACCGCCGCGTTCTGCCGGTCCGCCTGCACCTGCACCAGGTTCCTGCGCGCGTTCAGCGCCGTCACCTGCGCGGTCACCACCTCGGTATAACTCACCTGCCCCGCCTTGTACCGGTTGAGCATCTGCTGCTCGACCAGGTCCGCCGCTTGCGACGCCTCGCGCCGCCGGTCCTGCTGGTTCGCCAGCACGCGCGACGCCGCCAGCTGGTCCTCCACGTTGCCAAATGCGGTCAGCACGGTCTGGCGGTAGCGCGCAACGGCCTCGCGATGCGCCGCCTCGGCCCCGGCGACGTTGGCGCTGGTCGCCCCGGCGTTGAAGATGCTCTGCGCCGCCGACAGCCCGAACGACCACGCCGCGTTCGACGCCGAGAACAGGTCCGCAAAGCGCGTCGTGGACGCCGTGCCGTAGTTGGCCGACAGGCCAAGGCTGGGGAAATAGGCCGAGCGTGCCACCCCGATTTGCGCGTTAGCCGCTGCCACCCGCCGCTCGGCCGCCGCGATGTCGGGCCGGCGCTGCAGCAGCGTCGACGGCACGCCCACCGGTACCTCGGGCACCACCACTTGCCACGAAGGCGTGGCCGCCAGCGAGAACTCGGCAGGCGCCTTGCCGACCAGGATCGCGATCGCATGCTCGAGCTGCGCGCGCTGGCGCAGCAGGCCTTGCTGGTCGGCCTGCGCATTGGCCAGTTGCGTTTGCGCCTGCAGCACGTCCGAATGCGCGGCGATGCCGGCCTTGAAGCGGTTCTGCGTGATCTGCAGCACGCGCTGATAGGCGTCGATGGTGGTGGCGATGATGTCCAGCGCCGCGTCCGTGGCGCGCAGCGCAAAGTAGTCGGTCGCCAGCAACCCTTGCGCGGACAGGCGCGCGGAGGCCAGATCGGCCGCGGATGCCTGTGCGTTGGCGGTGGCAGCCGATACGTTGGCACGCAGCCGTCCCCACACATCGAGTTCCCAGCTTGCGCCGAGATCCAGGCGGTAGCGGTTGGATGGGCTCACGTTTGCGCCGCCGCCGCGGTCGGCACTGCTGGTCAGGTCCACCGAAGGGAACAGCGAAGAACGCTGCACCTGCACTGCCGCCCGCGCCTGGTCGAAGGCCGCGATCGCCGCCGCCACGTTCTGGTTCGAGACCTCCACGCTCGCCGCCAGCTGGTCCAGCACCGGATCGCTGAACAGTTGCCACCACGCGCCGCGCTCGAGAGCATCGCCAGGGGCCGCAGGGACCCAGCCCTGGGCCTCCTTGAACTGGGCCGGCGCGGGGCTTGTGGGAACGTGGTACGTGGGCGCGACGGAGCAGCCGGCCACAAGGCAGGCAGCAAGCGCAAGCAGGTGCGGGCGGAGCGGCTTCATGTTTCGCATACGGTCACTCATGGTGGGGTGGACTGGACTTCGTCGTCGAGCGGGTGGCGCACCAGCTCGCGTTCGGATTCGTTCCTGCGGCGCAGCTTGTCGAGCAGGACGTACACCACCGGCGTGGTCAGGAGCGTGAGCAGCTGGCTGGCGATCAGGCCCCCGATGATGGCAATGCCAAGCGGGCGGCGCAGCTCCGAGCCCTCGCCAAAGCCGATCGCCAGCGGCAAGGCGCCAAGCGCGGCGGCGAGGGTCGTCATCAGGATCGGGCGAAAGCGCAGCAGGCAGGCTTCGCGCACCGCCTCGGCGGCGGTCAATCCGCGCGCCCGTTCAGACTCGAGCGCAAAGTCGATGATGAGGATCGCGTTCTTCTTCACGATGCCGATCAACAGGAAAATGCCGATCAGCGCGATGATCGAGAACTCCATCTTGAACAGCAGCAGGGCCAGCACGGCGCCCACGCCGGCCGATGGCAGCGTGGTCAGCACCGTCACCGGGTGCACCAGGCTTTCGTACAGAATGCCCAGCACGATGTAGATCACCACCAGCGCTGCCGCGATCAGGAGCGGCTGCTGCTGGTTCGATTCCTGCGCCGCCCGCGCCGTGCCCTGGAAGCTGCCGCGCACGTTGTTGGGCATGCCGATGTCCGCCTCGGCCTGGCGCACCGCGGCCTGGCCATCGGACAGGTTGTAGCCTTGCGCCAGGTTGAACGACACGGTGGTTGCCAGCTCGCCATCCTGGTGATTGACGGAGCTGGGCGTGGAGCGCTCACTGAATCGGGCGATCGCCGACAGCGGCACCATGGTGGACATCGAGCCCGAGATGGCCTGGCCGCTGGCCGGATCACGCGCCGCCGTCAGGTTGGCTGGCGCCGAAGGGGTGCCGCTGGCCGCCGAGGACGCGATGCCGCTCACGAGATTCAGGGCCGCGCCGCCGGCGGACGTGGCGGTGCCGGAAGCAGCGCTGGACGGGCTGGTGCTGGTGCGCAGCGCGCTTGCGGCTGCCGTATTCTTTGCCGGGACGTAGATATCCTCCAGCGACAGCGGCGACTGTGCGTACTGCTGTGCCACGCCCATGATCACGTGGTACTGGTTCAGCTCGGAGTAGATGTTGGCCACCTGCCGCTGGCCGAAGGCGTCGTAGAGCGCGTTGTCGATGTCGCGCGTGCTGATGCCAAGCCGCGACGCACTCTCCTTGTCGATGTTCAGGTAGCTCTCCACGCCGTTCTCTGCCTGGTCGGTGTCCACGTCCACCAGCGCCGGCTGCCGCTTCATCGCGTCGGCCAGGCGCGTGGCCCACAGCCGAAGGTCGGCACGGTTGTCGCTCTTGAGCGTGTACTGGTAGGCCGAATTGCTCTGCCGTCCACCCATGCGCAGGTCCTGCACCGGGTTCAGGAACAGCGTCACGCCGGTCACGCGCGCCAGCTTGGGGCGCAGTCGGGCGATCACTTCCTGCCCGCCTTCCTTGCGCTGCGAGGCCGGCTTGAGGTTCACGAACATGAAGCCGCCGCCGGCGCGCGAGCCGCCGGTGAAGCCGACCACGGTGTCCACCGCCGGGTCGCTCTTGATGATGCCCACGAGCTGGCGCAGCTTGCCCTGCATGGCCTGGAACGAGATGCTCTGGTCGGCGCGCAGGCCGCCGTTGATCTGGCCGGTGTCCTGGGTCGGGAAAAAGCCCTTGGGGGCCGCCGCGTACAGGTACACGTTCAGGCCAACGACGAACAGCAGGATCGCCATCACCAAGAGCTTGCTGTCCAGCGCCCAGTCGAGCGCGTGCTCGTACACGCGCAGCACCCGCGCAAAGCCGCGCTCGGCGGCGCGCGCAAGGCGGTTGGGCTTGCGTTCGATGATGCTCTTCTTGAGCAGCCATGCGCACATCATCGGCGTGGTCGTCAGCGAAATGACGAGCGAGATCAGCACCGCGGCCGACAGCGTCACCGCAAACTCGCGGAACAGGCGCCCCACCTGCCCGCCCATGAACAGCAGCGGAATGAACACCGCCACCAGCGACAGGCTGATCGACAGCACGGTAAAGCCCACCTCGCGCGCGCCCAGCAAGGCCGCCTTCATGCGATCCATGCCGCGCTCGATGTGGCGGCTGGTGTTTTCCAGCACCACGATGGCGTCATCGACCACGAAGCCGGTGGCCACGGTGAGCGCCATCAGCGACAGGTTGTTCAGCGAAAAGCCCAGCGCGTACATCACGCCGAAGGTGCCCAGCAAGGACACCACCGTCGCCACCGCCGGCACCACCGTCGCCCGTACGCTGCGCAGGAAAACGCTGACCACCACCACGACCAGCAGCACCGAGATCATCAGAGTCATCTCGATTTCGTGCAGCGAGGCGCGGATCGAGTTGGTGCGGTCCGATGCCACCTGCAGCGTCACGTCGCCCGGCAACTGGGCCTGCAGCGTGGGCAGCAGCGCGCGTACGCCATCCACCGTCTGGATCACGTTCGCGCCCGGCTGCAGCGTCACCAGCACGATCACGGCCGGCTTGCCGTTGAAGAGACCCAGGGTATTGACGTTCTCGACGCCGTCGTACACGTTGGCCACGTCCTGCAGCCGGATCGGCGCCCCGTTGCGCCACGCGACGATCATGCCGCGGTAGTCGGCGGCAAAGCGCCCGCCGCTGATGGTGTTGGCCTGCGAGTAGATCTGCAGCCGGGTACCGTTGGCCTCCACCGCGCCCTTGGGCCGGTTCGGGTTGCTGGCCTGGAGCGCGGCGCGCACGTCTTCGGCTGCCACGCCGTAGTGGTTGAGCTGGTAGGGGTTCAGGTCCACCCGCACCGCCGGCAGCGAACCACCGCCGATCTCCACGTCGCCCACACCCTGCACCTGCGCGATCTGCTGCTGCACCAGGTTGGACACTTCATCGTAGATCTGGCCCGGGGTGCGCGTGCGCGAGGTGAGCGCCAGGATCAGCACCGGCGCATCGGACGGGTTGGCCTTGCGGTAGGTGGGGTTGCTGCGCAGCGTGGCCGGCAGGTCGGCGCGCGAGGCGTTGATGGCAGCCTGCACCTCGCGCGCGGCAGAGTCGATCTTGCGGTTCAGGTCGAACTGCAGGCTGATGCGCGTGGAGCCGTTGCCGCTGTTCGAGGTCATCTCGTTCACGCCCGCGATCACGCCCAGCCGCCGTTCCAGCGGCGTGGCCACGCTGGTGGCCATGGTATCGGGACTGGCACCGGGCAGGCTGGCGCTCACCGAGATCACCGGGAAGTCCACCTGCGGCAGCGGCGCCACCGGCAGCACGAAGAACGCCGCAATGCCGGCCAGCGCCAGCCCGAGCGTGAGCAGCGCGGTGCCGATCGGGCGCCGGACGAACCAGTGCGACAGGTTCATGCGTCAACCTCGCGCGGCTTGGCCGGCGCGCGGCCGCTCCAGCGGCGCGCCAGCCGGTCGAACGCCAGGTAGATCACCGGCGTGGTGAACAAGGTGAGCAGCTGGCTCACGATCAGGCCACCGAAGATCGCCAGGCCCAGGGGGCGGCGCAGTTCGGCGCCCTGCCCCCAGCCCAGCATCAGCGGAATGGCGGCAAACAGCGCGGCCAGCGTGGTCATCAGGATCGGGCGGAAGCGCAGCATTGCGGCCTGGTGGATCGCCTCGCGCGGAGCCTTGCCCTCGTCACGCTCGGCCTCGATGGCGAAGTCGATCATCATGATCGCGTTCTTTTTGACGATGCCGATCAGGAGGATGATGCCGATGATGCCGATCACGCCCAGTCCCTGCCCGGTGACCATCAGCGCCAGCAGAGCGCCGACGCCGGCCGAGGGCAGCGTGGACAGGATCGTGAGCGGGTGGATGTAACTCTCGTACAGCACGCCCAGCACGATGTACACGCAGACCACGGCGGCCAAAATCAGCCACAGCTGGTTGGTGAGCGAGGCCTGGTAGGCGCCGGACGCGCCCAGGAAGGTCAGCGTGACCGACGGCGGCAGCTTGACATCGAGCGCAGCCGCGCGCACCGCGTCCACGGCCTGGCCGAGCTTGACCCCGGGCGCCGTATCGAAGCCGACCGTGGTGGCCGGGTACTGCGCCACGTGCGTAATCTGCAGCGGCGCCGGTTGTTCGTTGACGGTCGCGATCGCGGACAGCGGCGTCGGCTGGCCGGAGCCGGTGCGCAGCTGCAGCCGGTTCAAGGCATCGAGCGACATCTGTTCGCCTTGCTGCGCTTCCAAAATCACGCGGTATTGGTTGGTCTCGGTGAAGATGGTGGACACGATGCGCTGGCCAAAGGCGCTGTAGAGCGCATCGTCGACGTTGGACGCGGTGATCGACAGCCGCGATGCGCTGTCGCGGTCGATATTGACGAACGCCGCCGCGCCAGTGGCTCCGGCGTCGGTGGTCACGTTGCGCAGCTGGCTCTGCTGGCGCATGCGCTGCGCAAGGCGGTTCGCCCATTGCGTCACGGTGGCGTTGTCGGCACCCTCGATCGACAGGCGGTACTGTGTCGGGCCGGTCTCGGCGTCGATGGTCAGGTCCTGCACCGGCTGCACATACAGGGCCAGGCCCGCCACGTGCCCCACGCGGCGGCGCAGGCGCTCCATGATGTCGCCCTGGTTGCGGTGGCCATCCTTCAGGTTGATCAGCATGCTGCCGGCGTTGAGCATCGTGTTGTTGGCCGCGTCCACGCCAACCGTCGAGCTGAGCGACTGCACGTCCGGGTCGGCCAGTATTTCGCGCGCGGCGGCTTGCTGCAGCTCGGCCATGCGCTCGTACGAAATGCCTTCGCGCGCCTCGACCCTGGCCTGCAGCTGGCCGGTGTCCTGCGTCGGGAACAGGCCCTTGGGAATGAACACGTACAGCAGCACGGTCAGCAGCAGCGTGCCCAGCGCCACCAGCAGCGTCATTGGCTGGCGGTCGAGCACCCAGGCCAGCGCATGGTCGTAGCGGTGGATCACGCGGTCGAAGAAGGCGTGGAAGCGCTGCGCCACGCGGTTCGGCTTTTCCTCGGCCGTGCTGCGCAGCCAGCGCGCGGACATCATCGGCACCAGCGTGAGCGATACCACCGCCGAGATCAGGATGGTGATGGCCAGCGTCACGGCGAATTCGCGGAACAGGCGGCCGACCACGTCACCCATGAACAGCAGCGGGATCAAGACCGCGATCAGCGACACGGTCAGCGAAATGATGGTGAAACCGATCTGCGTGGCGCCCTTGATCGCCGCGGCCATCGGCTTGTCGCCCTCCTCGATGTAGCGCGCGATGTTCTCGATCATGACGATCGCGTCGTCCACCACGAAGCCGGTGGCGATGGTCAGCGCCATCAGCGACAGGTTGTTCAGGCTGTAGCCGAGCAGGTACATCGCGCCAAAGGTGCCGATGAGCGAGATCGGCACCGCCAGGCTGGCGATGACGGTGGCGCGCACGCTGTGCAAAAAGGCGAAGATCACCAGCACCACCAGCAGCACGGCCAGCACCAGCTCGAACTGCACGTGCTCGACCGAGGCGCGGATGCCGGCGGTGCGGTCCGACAGCACGGTCAGCTGCACCGCCTGCGGCAGGCTGGCCTGCAGCTCGGGCAGGCGCTGCTTGATCGCGTCCACGGTCGCAATCACGTTGGCGCCCGGCTGGCGTTGCACGTTCAGGATGATCGCCGGCTTCATGTTGGCCCAGGCGCCGAGCTTGACGTTTTCTGCGCTGTTGACCACGCGCGCCACCGCGGACAGGCGCACCGGGGCACCGTTGCGATACGCGATGATCAGGTTCTGGTAGTCCGGCACCGCCACCAGCTGGTCGTTGGCATTGATGGTGTAGGCGCGCGACGGGCCGTCGAAGCTGCCCTTGGCGCTGTTGGCATTGGCCGCGGTGATGGCGCTGCGCAGCGTGTCCAGCCCCAGGCCGTAGGACGCCAGCTGCTCGGTGTTGGCCTGGATGCGCAACGCCGGCTTTTGCCCGCCCTGCAGCGTGACCAGGCCCACGCCCGAGACCTGGCTGATCTTGAGCGCCAGCCGGGTGTTGACCAGGTTCTGCACCTCGGTCAGCGGCATGGTGTCGGACGTGATCGCGAGCGTGAGCACCGGCGCGTCCGCCGGGTTGACCTTGGCGTACACGGGCGGCGCCGGCAGGTCGGTCGGCAGCAGCGTGCTGCTGGCGTTGATCGCGGCCTGCACCTCCTGCTCGGCCACGTCCAGCGTCTGGCCCAGGCCGAACTGCAGCGTGATCACCGAGACGCCGGCGGCGCTGGTGGAACTCATGCGCGACAGGCCCGTCATCTGGCCGAAGTTGCGCTCCAGGGGCGCGGTGACGGTGCGCGCCATCACCTCGGGGCTGCCGCCGGGGTATAGCGTTTGCACCTGGATGGTCGGGAAGTCGACCTGCGGCAGCGCCGACAGCGGCAGGAACTTGTAGCCGACCAGGCCTGCAAGCACGATCGCCACCATCAGCAGCGCCGTGGCGACCGGGCGGCGAATGAACGGACCGGATGGACTCATGCTACGGCCCGCTCACTGCTGCGCACTGTCGCGGCGCTGCCGGCCCGGATTGGCGGCGCCAGGTCCACCGGCGCCAGGCGCCTGCGAATCGGCGCCCTGTCCTGCCTGGCCACGCCGCCCGCCGCGCCCGCCGCCGGCGCCGCCCATGGCCGGCCGGTCGCCCGGCAGCACCACCCTGGCGCCGTCCTTGAGGCGGTCCGCGCCCTCGGTGATCACCTGCTCGCCGGCCTGCAGCCCGCTACGGATCTCCACCTTGTCCACGGTCGATTCGCCACGCGTGACCGGACGCAGCGCGACGGTGCGTTCGGCCGCATTGAGTACATACACGAAATCGCCGTCCGCCCCGTGGCGCAGCGCCGTCACCGGCACCACCACCGCGTTGCCGATGGTGCGCACCTGCAGCCGCAGGTTGACGAACTGGCTGGGGAACAGCTTGCTGTCCGCGTTCTCGAAGCGCGCCTTGGCGCGCACGGTGCCGGTCTGCACGTCGACCTGGTTGTCCAGCGCCATGAAGCGCCCCTGCGCCAGCGTCTGGGTACGGGTACGGTCCAGCGCCGTGGCGGGCAGGCGCGCGCCTTCGCGCATGCGCGCCTGCAGCTCCTGCAGCTGGTCCTGCGGCACCGAAAACTGCACGTCGATCGGCGTGAGCTGGGTGATGACGGCCACGCCGTTGGCGTCGCCCGTGCTTACCAGGTTGCCCACGTCCACGGTGCGCAGGCCCACGCGCCCGGCGATCGGCGCCTTCACCTCGGTGTAGCCGAGATTGAGCTTGGCCATGTTCTCGGCCGCGCGGTCGGCCGTGACCGTGCCCTCCAGCTGCTTGACCAGCGCCGCCTGCGTGTCCACGTCCTGGCGCGCGATCGAATCCTGTTCCAGCAGCGTGCGGTAGCGCGACAGCGTCACGCGCGCGCTCTCGAGCTGGGCCTCGTCGCGCATGCGCTGGCCGGTGGCCTGCTGCAGCGAGATCTGGAACGAGCGCGGGTCGATGGTGGCCAGCACCTGTCCCTGCCGCACCAGCTGGCCCTCGGTGAAGTTGATCTTCTGGAGCACGCCCGCCACCTGCGCGCGCACGGTGGCTGTGGCGGTGGCCGTCACCGTGCCCAAAGCGTCGAGGTACACCGGAATGTCCGTGCGTTCGGCCGTGGCCAACCCCACGGTGGTCGCCGGCATGCCGCGCCCTCCCGGCCCGCCGCCAGCGCGTGCGCCCGGGGCGCCTCCGGCCGCCCGGCCGCCGCCCGTGCCCGGCCCCGCCCCGGCCGCCGGCGCCTGGTGCGTCAGGTGCCAGGCCAGCGCCGCCAGGCCGATCATGGCCAGCACGGCGATGATGGCGCCGATCACGCGCGAGCGGCGGGTGCGGGGCGTGGTGGTGGCGGGTTTGTCGGGGGTGACGGTCGAATCCATGCTCATCCTGTTCTGCTCCCGGGCGGGAGCGCGAAGCTGTTGACCGACTGACTTTAGCACGGAGACCCACGACGATATGTTTCGCATCGTACATAGCGCGAGCCCTTCCGTTTCCTGTTCAGAAAAGAAAAAAGGCGCGGCTGGGTGCCGCGCCCTTGGGGCCCTGCTGAATGTATCAGCGCTACTTGCCGTTACAAACTCGCTACATTCACGGCACCTGGCACAGGCAGTGCGTTACCGCCGAGAACGGCTTCCTGCCATCGGCCACGCCGGCCAGCCAGCCCAGGTCCTTCATCACGCCGCTGGACGCGGCCGCCGGCAGCGCCGATTCCAGCCCTTCCGGCAGCAGGCCAAGCTTCACCTGCACCTTGATAAATTGGTCCGACGATACGCCCACCTTCTGCAGGAAGCGTTCGAACGGCGACACCGGCCGCTCGACATACGCCACGCGGAAATCCTCGCCCAGCTTGGCGCGGCGCGCGGCCGACTTGAGCGCATCCTGGTAGCTGCCCAGGGTATCGACCAGCCCGCGCTCTTTGGCCTGCACGCCGGTCCACACGCGGCCCTGGCCGACCTCGTCGATCTTGGCGGCGGTGGTCTTGCGCGCCAGCGCGGCCTTGCCGGTGAACTCGCTGTAGATGTGGTTGATGCTCGACTGCACCAGCTGGCCAAAGCGCGGATCGAGCGGGCGCAGCGGGTTGTAGGGGTCGGCCAGCCAGGTGGTGGTCACGCCGGCCGTATGGATGCCGAGCTTGTCGCCCACCTTGTCGGCGGTCGGGATGATCGCAAACACGCCGATCGAGCCGGTGATCGTGCCGGGGTCGGCAATCACCTCGTCCGACGCCATCGACACCCAGTAGCCGCCCGAGGCCGCCACGTCGCCCATCGACACCACCACCGGCTTGCCGGCGGCGCGCGTGAGCTCCAGCTCGCGCCGGATCAGCTCGGAGCCGTAGGCGCTGCCGCCCGGCGAATTCACGCGCAGCACCACCGCCTTGACCTGGTCGTCCTCGCGCGCCTTGCGGATCAGGTTGGCGGTGGAGATGCCGCCCACCGTGCCCGGCGCGCTGGTGCCTTCGGTGATATCGCCCTCGGCCACCACCACGCCGACCGCGTCGCCCAGCAGCTTTTGCGGATGGCGCGCCAGATAGTCGTCGAACGACACCTGGCGGAAGCTCTTGATGCGCTCGTCGTAGGCGCCACGCTTGACCAGCAGCGCGCGCACCTCGTCCTTGTTCTTGATGCCGTCCACCAGCCCGGCGGCCAGCGCCACCTTGGCCGCGTCCCCGCCGGCCGCCGCCATCTTCTGTGGCAGCTGCTCGATGTCGGCGTTGAGCGTGCCGGCGGCGAGCTTGCGGTTCTTCTCCACCTCGGCCGTGTAGCTGCCCCACAGGCCGTTGTACAGGTAGGTGTCCGCCTCCACCGCCGCCTGCGACGGGCCGTTGCCGATGAACGGCTCGGCAAAACTCTTGTAGGTGCCCACCTTCATCAGGTTGACCGTCACGCCCAGCTTGTCGAGCGCGTCGCGGTAGTAGTTGCGGTAGTGGCCGAAGCCCTGGATCAGCACCATGCCCATCGGGTGCACATACACCTCGTTGGCGTGCGATGCGACCAGGTAGCGCTTCTGGTCGTAGCTGCCGCCCCACGCCACCACCGGCTTGCCGGCCGCCTTCACGCGGTCCAGCGCGGCGCCGAACTCGTGCATCGAGGCCATGCCGCTGATGTCCAGCTGGTCCAGCGACACCAGCACGCTGCTGATGTTCGGGTCCTTGGCGGCGGCATCGAGCACGGTCAGCAGGTCGCGCAGCTGCACCGTCTTGCGCACCTCGCCGCCCAGGCCCTCGGCCAGGCTCTGGGCCACGCTGCCGCTGTGCTCTTCCACCAGCTGGCCCTTGAGCTCGAGCACCAGCGCGGTCTTCGGCGCCAGCGGCCGCGCGCCGCCGCCGAACAAGGCCCACAGGAAGGCGATCAGCACGATCAGGAAAAACAGGTTGAGCAGCACGCGGCGGGTGGCGTCAATGCCGCGCCACAGCGCGCCTACACCCCGGCGCAACATCGAAAAAGGCTTGAAGGACATCGGAACTCCGGCAAAAAAAGTTGGCGGGAAGTTAAGCGGTGACGGCTGCGGGTCCGGCTTTTTCACGCTGGGAAATGGCAAACAGACCAGCAAACACCAATATGCCATTTACGATGAGCAGTTCAAGCCCGAGACGGTAGTTTCCAAGCAGATACTTCTGATTCGCCTCAAGAAGCCCGCAAAGAATCGGTGCGCCGATCGTGACAAACGGCACCAGCCGATCGTTCAGGGTGCGGCGGGTCAGCATGCCGAACGCAAACAGGCCCAGCAGCGGGCCGTAGGTGTAGCTGGCCAGTTTCAGGATCACGCCGATCATGCTCGGATTGTCCGCCCACTTGAACACCAGCACCAGCGCCAGGAACAGGAACGCAAAGCCCAGGTGCACGTGGCGGCGCAGGCGCACCTTGGCCGCTTCCGACAGGTCGTTGCGACGCTGGATGCCCAGGATGTCGATGCAGAAGGTGGAGGTGAGCGCGGTGATCGCGCCGTCGGCGCTCGGGAACAGCGCCGAGATCAGCGCCACCAGAAAGATGATCTGGACCGTGGCCGGCAAATGGCCCATCACCACGGCCGGGAAGATCTTGTCGCCGGTGGCGGTGACGCCGACGATCGGGGCGTACAGGTACAACAGCCCGCCCAGGAACAGGAAGGCCGACAGCACGACCACCAGCACGGCGGTCAGGCTCAGCAGGTTCTTCTGCGAGTCGCCGACGGTCTTCACCGAGATCGTCTTTTGCATCATTTCCTGATCCATGCCGGTCATCGTGACCACGATGAAGGCGCCGGCCACGATCTGCTTGAGCCAGAAGTTGGGGCTGTCGGCATCGAAAGTGAACACGCGCGACAGGCCCTGTTCGTGCATGCGCGCCAGGCTCTCGGGAATCGAAAGGTCGAGTTCGCTCAGCATGAAGCCAACGCAGAAGAACAGGCCGGCCAGCATGCAGGTGGTCTGCAGGGTGTCGGTCCACACGATGGTCTTCACGCCGCCCTGGTAGGTGTACATCAGGATCATGCCCAGCACCACAAAGGTCGTCAGCCAGAACGGCACGCCCAGGCTGTCGAGAATAATCGCCTGCAGAATATTGACCACCAGGTAGAGCCGGGCCGTGGCGCCCAGCAGGCGCGACAGGATGAAGAAGCCGGCGCCGCTCTGGTAGGCGCGGCGGCCCAGGCGCACGTCGAGGTAGTGGTAGATCGAAGTGAGCTTGAGGCGGTAGTACAGCGGCAGCAGGATGTAGGCGACCGCAATGTAGCCGATCACGTAGCCGATCAGGATCTGGCCGTAGCCGAAGCCGTCGCTGCCCACCGCGCCCGGCACGCTGATGAAGGTGGCGCCGGACAGCGTGGTGCCGACCATGCCGAACGCGACCAGCATCCAGTTGCTGCTCTTGTTACCGATGAAGAAGCTGTCGTTGTTGGCGTTGCGGCCGGTGGCCCATGCGACCGCCATCAGGAGCCCGAAATAGCCGATCAGGATGCAGAAAAGGAGTGCCGGGGACATAAGTTTCCGTTGCTAGGTTGATCGCCCAGCAATATACACGGAAGCAATGGTTGCGGCCAATCGAAGAGGAAGCGGGTGTATGTATGCGGCAGCGGCGCATGCGCCATTGTTAGCCTGAACCCGTCGTTCCGGCGAAAGCCGGAACCCATAACCCGCTTGCAACTGCGCGGCGTTTCCCATGGCCGCCGGTCCGGACACTCAGCATGGGTCCCGGCTTTCGCCGCGACGACGGGTTGAGGGTAACGGTTGGCTCAGGTCTCCTGCCCCATCACCCGCTCGAACGGCCCGATGCACGCCCGCATCGACTCGTCCGCGCACATCAGGAACAGCACCCCGGACGGGTGGAAGATGATGAAGTTGGTGGCGTGCGTGCCAACCTTGGTGATTTGCCCGGCGCAGTCTTTCTTGCCGTTGTCCTTCACGATCCGGTCTTCCAGCCGGTAGAAGCCTTTCGCGCTGGGCTTGTCCGGCACCTTGAACTCGCTCTCGGACACTTCTTCCGCGCTGGTCACGAGCGAGGTGCCGTCGCTGCGGAAGTGATAGGTTTCGGAGCAGCCTACATCCGGCAGGTCGAGCTTCCAGATGCCCAGCAGCGGGTGGTTGCGCGCCGGCGCGGGCGGCGCGGCGCGGGCGCCGTGGATGGCGGCGGCGAGCAGGATCAGCGAAACGATGAGCTTGCGCATGGCGGCTTCCTCGGCACTAACGGTTCTGCGGCAACGACCAGGAACCGCGCGCAAACGCGCGGTTTGGCCAATATAGCAGAGCGACGCCCTCGCGTCGCGCCGTTCGGCTTACGCGCTTTCCGGCGGCGTCTTCGGCTTGGCCGGACGACGGCTGCGCGGGGCGCTCTTGCGTGCCGGGGCCTTGTGGGCCGGGCGCGCAGTCTTCTTGCGCGCGGCCTTTGCCTCGGCGCTCTCGCCCGCCGTCTCGTCCTGGCCGGCAGCTTCGGCCGTGACCTCCGCTGCAGGCGCGCTCTCCACGATCGGTGCCGGCTCCGCTTGCGCCGCAGGGGCGGCCTTCGGCTTGCGGGTCGCGCGGCGGCGCTCCTTGGCCGGGGCCGGCGTGGCTTCCTCGACCGGCGCCTCGATCCGTTCGGACAGCCCTTCCGCTTCGCCCAGCGCCTCGGCCGCGTCCGACGGGGCCTGCTCCTGCGCCGGTGCTGCGACCGGTTGGGCCAGCGCCACCTGGTGCTGCACCGCTTCGTCGGCGCGCGCGATCATTTCCTGCTCTTCGCGCCCGGCCTGCTTGCGAGCGCCACGGCCGCGGCGGCGCGATTCGGGCTTGGGTTCCGGCTGCGATTCCGGCAACGCGCTGGTGTCGGGATTCTCGGCCACCGCCAGTTCCGGCGCCGGCTGGACCGGCTCGACGGCCGGTGCGGCGGGCGCGGCGCTGCTGCGGTACACATAGGTGCCGGATTTTTCATCGCGCCCGAATTCGAACAGCCCGCGCGTCTGCGCTTCTTCGAGCAGGTTGCCGAAGGTACGGAAACCATAGTAGGTCTCGGAAAAATCCGGACGGCGGCGCTTGAGCGTGTCCTTGAGCAGCGAGGCCCAGATCTTGCCGCTGTCGCCGCGCTCGGAAACCAGCGCGTCGAAGGTCTCGACGACCATTTCCAGCGCCTGGGTGCGGCGCGCATCCAGTTCTTCCTTGCGGCGGTCGTCGCTCGGGCGCTTGGCCTGCGGCTGCGACTTGCGCTCGTCGCGCTTGGCGGCGGCGCGCTGCTTTTCGCGCACCAGGTCGTCGTAGAAAATGAATTCGTCGCAGTTGGCCACCAGCAGGTCCGAGGTGGATTGCTTGACGCCCACGCCGATCACCTGCTTGGCGTTCTCGCGCAGCTTGGACACCAGCGGCGAAAAATCCGAGTCGCCGCTGATGATGACGAAGGTATTCACGTGCGACTTGGTGTAGCACAGGTCGAGCGCATCGACCACCAGGCGGATGTCGGCCGAGTTCTTGCCGCTCTGGCGCACGTGCGGGATCTCGATCAGCTCGAAGTTCGCCTCGTGCATGCCGGCCTTGAAGCCCTTGTAGCGCTCCCAGTCGCAGTACGACTTCTTGACGACGATGCTGCCCTTGAGCAGCAGCCGTTCCAGCACGGGCTTGATGTCGAATTTCTCGTAGTTGGCGTCGCGAACGCCGAGCGCGACGTTCTCGAAGTCGCAGAACACCGCCATGCTGATGTTGTCTGAGGATGAAGCCATAAATTGTTGTTTTCTAATATTGGGCGAAATGCCACCCGACGATTATACGCAACAACATTACATCGGCGTCACACCCTCCACAGGTTGGGCACGGTCTCGTTCTCGTAACCGGACACGAAGCGCTTGCGCTCGCCGCTGGCCAGGTCGAAGGTATGGCGGGCCACCGCGCCGATATTGGCGCCATACACGTGGATACTGACCGACACGCCGTCCGCCAGCGCGTTCGAAACGCGGTGGATGTCGCCCACGATGGGCGAGACCAGGTCGATGGCGCCGGCGGGCAGCGCGTGCGAGCCGGTCGAGACCATTGGCCCGGGCGTGGCCGGCAGGGCGAACTCCTGGCAGCGTTCGGTCCCGCGCAGCACCCCGACCATGCCCCACACCGTGTGGTCATGCACGGGTGTGGCCTGGCCCGGCCCCCACACGAAACTCACGACCGAAAACCGTTCGAGCGGATCGCAGTGCAGCAGGAACTGGCGGTAGCGGTCGCGGTGCGGCCGGGCGAATTCGTCGGGCAGCCAGTCGTCCACGGCGACCAGCGCGCCGAGCAGCTCGCGACCGTCGCTGAAGATCCGCGCCTCGTCGGCGCCGCTGTCAACCAGCCGGGTGAATTCGCGCACGAAATCGCGCAGGCGGACAAGATTGGTCATCAATGCTCCTTGCTAAGGAAATCAAGCGTGGCCGGGTCCGCCCTGCCATCGAAAAAGAGGTCAAGGCAGCTCTGGAACACGGCCTCGTCCGGCGCCACGTCGGCGAACAGCGTCATCGACGACTGGAATTTGCGGTCGTCGGGGCTGTCGAAAATCTGCTCGATGGGCGTATCGTCATGCATGGCAACCAGCGTGGCGCACTCGCGCAGGCGCGGCCCCAGCACCGGGTGCGCCAGATAGGCCGCAGCCTCGTCGGACGAGCCGATCGCGTATTTCTGCGCCATCGCGCTGTGCCCCAGCCCCGCCACTTGCGGAAAAATGAACCACATCCAGTGGCTGTGCTTGCGTCCCGCGCGCAACTCCGCCAGCACGGTCGCGTACACCTCGTCCTGTGCGGTGACGAAGCGTTCGAGGTCGTAATCGGTATCCATGGCATCCTCCCCATCGGGGTCCATGCTACACCGCCCGCCAACTTTGCTAAAGTGGCAGCAATGAAACCAGAACACCTGCAATTGCTGCTGACCCGCGACATGCCCTTCGGTAAATACAAGGGCCGCAAGATCGCCGACCTGCCCGGCCACTATCTCGGCTGGTTCGCGCGCGAGGGCTTTCCCAAGGGCGAACTGGGGCAACTGCTCGAACTGATGTACGAAATCGACCACAACGCCTTGCGCAGCCTGCTCGACCCGCTGCGCAGCGGCCCAAGAAACGGAGGATAAGATGCTCGAAATGCGTAAGAGCGAAGAGCGCGGCCACGCCGACCATGGCTGGCTGCTGTCAAAACATAGTTTTTCGTTCGCTTCCTACTACGACCCGCGCCACACCGGCTTTGGCCCGCTGCTGGTGATTAACGAGGACCGGGTCGCGCCCGGCATGGGCTTCGGCACCCACGGGCACCGCGACATGGAGATCATCTCCTATGTGCTCGAAGGCGCGCTGGAACACAAGGACAGCATGGGCACCGGCTCGGTGCTGCACCCCGGCGACGTGCAGCGCATGAGCGCTGGCACCGGCGTGCAGCACAGCGAGTTCAACGGCTCGGCCACGGAGCCGGTGCATTTCCTGCAAATCTGGATCCAGCCGAACAAAACCGGCATTGCGCCAGGTTACGAGGAAAAGCACTTCGCGCCCGAATCCAAGCGCGGCCGGCTGCGCCTGATCGCCTCCAGCGACGGGCGCGACGGCTCGATCACCATCCACCAGGATGCCGCCGTGTACGCCTCGCTCATGGACGGCAACGACGACGTCGAGCACATGCTGGCCAAGGGGCGGCGCGGCTACGTGCACCTGATCCGCGGCGAAGTGTGGGCCAACGGCGCCCACCTGCGCGCGGGCGACGCGCTCAAGCTCACGGGCGAGCCGTCGATCCGGCTGATCGACGCGGTCGATGCCGAGCTGCTCGTGTTCGACCTGCCGGCATGAGCCGGGCCGGTGCGGCCGGCCCAATCCGCACGGAAAACCCGAATTTCCGCTAAACTTAGCGGTTACAGCAATACGAAACCAGAGAACGCCAAGATGTCCGCCACACCCGCCAATGAACCGCTGCTTGACTACGTCACGTCGTGCGCGCTGCCCACGCCATGGGCGCAATTTACCCTGCACGCCTTCGTCGAACACGCGACCGGCAAGGAACACCTGGCCATGGTGCTGGGCGACATCGGCAACGGCGAGCCGGTGCTGGCGCGCGTGCACTCCGAATGCCTGACCGGCGACGTGCTGTTCTCGCAGCGCTGCGACTGCGGCGCCCAGCTCGAGGGCGCGCTCAAGAAGATCGCCGCCGAGGGTCGCGGCATCCTGCTGTACCTGCGCCAGGAAGGCCGCGGCATTGGCCTGGTCAACAAGATCCGCGCCTACCGCCTGCAGGAAGCCGGCGCCGACACGGTCGAGGCCAACCTGCAGCTGGGCTTTCATGCGGACGCCCGCAACTACGAGCTGTGCAAGCCGATGCTGGAGCAGTTTGGCGTGCGCAAGGTGCGCCTGATGACCAACAACCCGCGCAAGATCGACGCCCTGACCCGCCTGGGCATCGATGTGGTCGAGCGCGTGCCGCTGCTGGTCAACCGCAACGCCTTCAATAACAATTACCTGAACACCAAGGCTGCCAAGCTCGGCCACATGATGAATCCGCTGACCGAGGCAGTGGAGGACGGCCAGCTGTAGCGTGTGCGGCGGTTGCGCCGTTTGGTGGCAAAGTAGGCGCTGTCGACTTGCCATCGAAGGGTTGCATGAACCGCCTTGCCACTGCTGTCGTGCTGTCGTGCCTTGCCGGCGCGCTGGGCGCGTCTGCCGCGCAAAAGAACGCGGCCGGCAAGCCCAGGGAGCCAACGCCGCTGGTGGCGCCGCCTACCCTCGTCCCACCCGCGCCCGGCCCTGCCGAATCGGACGCCGGGGCCCTGCCGCCGCCTTCCACCGCCGCGCAGCAACTGTATTCGTCCGCGCGCGCCGACCTGCTGCAGATTCGCATGCTGCTGCGCAACGGCCGCAGCCAGTCGCAGGTGGGTTCCGGCTTCATGGTCGGCACCTCCAACCTGGTGCTGACCAACTACCACGTGGTGTCGCAGATGGCGCTCGACCCCGACGTGTACTTGGGCGAGTACATGGACACCGACGGCAACAGCGGCCCGGTCGAACTGCTGGCAGTGGACGTGCTGCACGACCTGGCGGTGGTGCGCATCAACCGCAGCGGCAGCGGCTTTTTCAAGGTGCCGGAGCGCACGGTCAAGCTCACCCAGGGGCAATACCTGTACTCGCTCGGCAACCCGCTCGATCTGGGCTTTGCGATCTCCGAAGGCGCGTACAACGGGGTCATCACGCGCAGCTTCTATGACCAGCTGATGTTTACCGGGCCGATCAATTCGGGCATGAGCGGCGGGCCGAGCGTGACCGAGGCGGGCACGGTGGCTGGGGTCAACGTGTCCAAGCGGCGCGACGGCGAACTGGTGAGCTTTTTGGTGCCGGTCAAGTACGCGCAGGAGCTGCTGCACAAGGTCGCTACCCAGCGCGCGCCGCCGCGCGACTTCAATCCGGTGATCGGCCAGCAGCTGCTGGCGCACCAGCGCGGCATGATCGACCGGCTCCTCGAAAAGCCGCTGTCGGTCAAGTCGATGGGGCCCTACCTGGTGCCGGTGCGCGAGTCGGGCCAGGTGCGCTGCTGGGGGCGCTCCAACTTCAAGGCCGAAGCGCCGTACACGATGGATGCGATCAGCTGCGCGATGGAAGCGGCGATCTACGTATCGGACTCGCAGCAGACAGGCTACGTGTCGATGACGCACCAGTATCTGCGCTCGTCCAGCCTCAATCCGCTGCGCTTCGCGTTTTTGGCGACCAACCAGTTCCGCGTGGACCGCATCGGCAGCCGCAAGGACACGCGCCTGACCGGCCCCTCGTGCACCGAGCAGTTCGTGGCCACGCAGTCGCTGCCGCTGCGCGCCGTGACCTGCGTGCGCGCGTACCGAAAATTCCCCGGCCTGTACAACTTCACCCTGCTCACGGCCAGTACCGACGACGACCAGGCCAGCCTGCAAAGCCGGCTCGACGTGGCCGGGGTCTCGTACGAGAACGGCATGCGCGTCACGCGCGCCTTCCTGACCGCACTGGGAAGGACGCGGCGATGAAAGGCCCATGGTTCGTCGAGACGCTGGCCGCCAACGGCGACGTGCTGCACCGGCACCAGCTGGCGCAACTGCCGATCCGGCTCGGGCGTGGCTACGACAACGATGTGATCCTGGATGACGCCCACGTCGCGCCACGGCACGCCGTGGTGGAACTGAGCGCCGCCGGCGCACCGGTGCTGCGCGACCTGGGCTCGCGCAATGGCATGGTGCACAAGGGGCGGCGCAGCCAGAGCGTGCTGCTGGACGGCGACACCGTGGTGCGCCTTGGGCACACCTCGCTGCGCGTGCGGCCGGCAGACCACCCGGTCGCCCCGGAACTGCTGGACCGGACCATGCACCGCTGGGAAGGCGCGCTGCCGGGGTTCGCCGGCGCGCTGCTGGTCGGCGCGGTCTCGTTGTTCCTGATGTGGCTGGCCGACACCCAGTCGTTCGAGCTGGTCCGCTACCTGCAGGCGGTCGCCTATGGCCTTGGCGCGGCGCTGCTGTGGAGCGGCATCTGGGCCTTTGCCAACCGGCTGTTCGGGCGCCATGCGCGGCTCGGGCGGCACCTGTTCATCTTCGGCTGCGGTGCCGCGGCGCTCACGCTCTACCGCCTCGCCACCTCGGCGCTGGGCTATGCGTGGTCGCTCGAACCGCTCACGCGCTACGGCTCGCACGTGGCGATCGCGCTGGTCGCGGGCATGGTGTGGTTCCACCTTGCCACCGTGCGGCCGCAGCGCACGCGAAGGTATGGCTTCATCTGCGTGGCGCTCGCCCTGCTCGGCTCGGGCCTGGCCTTCATCGCCAACGAGCAGCGCAGCGGGCGCCTGGGCGACGAGTTGTACATGTCGGTACTGATGCCGCCCGAGCTGCGTGCAAGCCGCGACCACAGCGTGGACGAGTTCATGGGCCAGGTGGGCGCAATGAAGGCACGACTGGACGTGGAGCGCGCGAGCAAGGACAAGGACGAAGGCGACGGCTGAATGCCGGCCTAGCTGCTCCGTTGCGGATGGATGGTTTCGCCGCGCGTCAGCATCTGGATGAACGTCTGGATGCGGGCCGCGCGGGTGGCCGGCTTTTTCGCTGTCTGGACGCGAAACAGGATCGCGTAGCGGTTCTGGGAACTGAGGGTGGCGAAAAATTTTGCTGCCGCCGGGCTGGCGTCGAGGGCGGCCTGCAGGTCCGGCGGAACGCTTGCCGCGCGAACGGAATCGTAGGCGGCGTCCCACCTGCCGTCGCGCCGGGCGCGCTCGACCTCGGCCAGGCCGGCTGGCTGCATGCGTCCTTGCTCGATGTAGCGCAGCGCCGCCTCCCGGTTGACCTTGGACCAGATGCTCCTGGCCGAGCGCGGGGTCCAGCGCTGCAGGAAGTGCAGTTCGCCGGCCGACTTCTTGCGGCTGTCGATCCAGCCAAAGCACAGCGCCACCTCCAGCGCCTCGGCGTAGGTCACCGTGGGCTGCGGGTTGCCCTTCCTGGCGTGGCGCAGCCACACGCCGGCGGAACTGGCGTGGTTGGCTGCAAGCCACTGCGCCCACTCGCCCTGGTGGGAACACTCAAGCACCTCGTCGTCATCTGGCATGGCTCGACCTCCGGCTGGGACCTGCAGAGAGTATATCGGCTCTGCCATTTTGACAACGGCCGGGGAATGCAGGATCATCCCCGCGTCGCCCCCACTTTGCCCGTCATGGATTCGAACCGCAACAAGATCGTCATCGGCCTTGCGTGGCTCCTGTTCTGGAGCCTGATGGTAGCCGTCGCGGTGCAGGACTACCTGGCCAACGACAACGACGGCGAGCTGTGGAAGCCGGTGCTGTGGGAAGGCTCGTCGATGGTCGCTGCCACCTTTCTCCTGCTGCTGCAGGACCGGCTGATGCGGCGCTTCCAGCCGCTGGTGGCCGCGCCGGCGCGCTGGTTCGCGCTGCACGCGATGTGGTTCCCCGTGTATTGGATTGCGTTTGTGCCGATCGCCTTCGGCATCCGCATCGCCGTGTACAACGCGGCGGGCGAGACCTACGAGCACGGCCCCTGGCCGCACGTCTTCCTCTACGAGTCGGTGAAGATCTCGATCTTCATTGGCCTGTTCACGGTCATCCGCTTTGGCCTGCTGTCGTACCGCGAAATGCTGGGGGCAAAGCTGCGCGCCGAACGCGCCAACAGCCTGTTACAGCAGGCGCAGCTGCAGCGGCTGGCGCAGCAGATGCAACCGCACTTCCTGTTCAACGCGCTCAACACGATCTCGTCGCTGATGCACACCGACGTCGACAAGGCCGACGCCACCCTGGCGCAGCTGGCCAGCGTGCTGCGCACCACGCTCGACCTGGGCGCGGGCCACGAAACCTCGCTCGACACCGAGCTGCGCCTGGTGCGCGGCTACGCGGGCGTGATGGCCGAGCGCTTCGCCGACCGCGTCACCATTGCCTGGGAGGTGGACGAGGCGCTGCTGCCCTGCCCTGTTCCGGTCATGAGCCTGCAGCCGCTGCTGGAAAACGTGTTCAAGCACACGGTCGAGCGCCGCCGCCAGCCGGTGGCGATCGTGGTGTCGGCCCGGCGTGACGGCGGCCAGCTGGTGCTGGCGGTCGAAGACGATGGCGGCACGCTCGCGGACGGGGCGGCGCCGGGCATCGGCCTGTCCAACCTGCGCGAACGGCTCGCGGCCCTACATGGGGAACGCGCCAGCCTCTCGCTCGAGCCCCTGTCCCCGCTCGGCGTACGTGCCGAAATGCGCCTGCCATGCGCCTCTTGATCGTTGACGACGAGCGCCCCGCGCGTGAACGGCTGCGCCGCATGCTGGCATCGATGCCGGGCGTTGACGCCATCGACGAAGCACGCGACGGCATCGAGGCGCTGGAGAAGATCGATGCCGTCAAGCCGGATGCGCTGTTCCTCGACATCCAGATGCCCGAGCTGTCGGGACTGGAACTGGCAGCCTCGCTGCCGGTGCCCGCGCCGCTGGTGGTGTTCGTGACCGCCTTCGACGAGTACGCGGTGCGCGCCTTCGACGCCAACGCGATCGACTACCTGCTCAAACCGTTCGATGCCCAGCGCCTGCAGCGCGCGCTGGAGCGGCTGAACGAGCGCCTGCGGCTGCAGACGGCCGCGCCCGCCCTGCCCGAGTTCGGCGCCAGTCACCCGGTGCGCCAGCTGCTGGTGCCGGGCCACACCGGCACGCGCGTGGTGCGCGTAGCGGACGTGCAGTGGATCGAGACGGCCGACAACTATGTGGTCCTGCACACGGCCGAAGGCCAGCCGCTGCTGCGCCAGACGCTGTCCAACCTGGTCGCCCAGCTTGGCGCGCGCTTTATGCGCTGCCACCGCCGGGCGGCGGTACAGCTGGACTGGATCGAGCGCGTGGTCCCGCTCGACAAGGGCGACTGCGAGCTGGTGCTGCGCGGCGGTGCGCGGGTGCCGTGCAGCCGCCAGTACCGCGCCGAGGTGCTGGCCCGGCTGTCCATTCGCTGACTTCCACGCTGGCCTGGCGGCTACGCTGCCGCCGGCTGGACGCGTGGGCAGGGAGCCTGCCCGCCCTACCTGCTGCTTGTCGTAGGGTGGGCAGGTCTCCTGCCCACGCGTTCAACGCACGCCAGCATCACAAATCCGGCTCACCCCAACCCAAGCCCGGCTCGCCACATTGCGCTCGCGCGCAGGCGGCGCCGCGCCCTATTCTGGCATCCGTCACCAACCAACGGATCCATTCCAATGCACACCACAGATACCACGGCGCCAACGCGCCTGTTCTTCCTCGACTGGCTGCGCATCATCGCCTTCTTCATCCTCATCGTGTTCCACGTGGGGATGTACTACGTCAGCTGGGACTGGCACGTGAAGAGTCCGGCGGCAGGCCCCGGCCCCGAGCCGTTCATGCTGCTGTCGTCACCCTGGCGGCTCGACCTGCTGTTCCTGGTGTCGGGCGTGGCGTCCAGCTTCATGCTCGCCAAGGGCAAGGTGGCGGGGTTCCTGCGCCAGCGCAGCATCCGGCTGCTGGTGCCGCTGCTGTTCGGGATGCTGGTCGTGGTCCCGCCGCAGTCCTACCTGGAAGTGGTCGAGAAGGTCGCCTACGACGGCAGCTACCTCGACTTCATGCGCCTGTACCTGACCGGCTACGGCGGCTTTTGCCGCGGCCACGACTGCCTGATCCTGCCAACCTGGAACCACCTTTGGTTCGTGGCCTACCTGTGGATCTACACGCTGTTCCTGGCGGCGCTGGTGGCCGCGCTCGGGGACCGCTTCGACACGCTGGCCAGCCGCGTGGCGCGGTCGCTGGCGGGATGGAGGATCATCGTGCTGCCCGCCCTGGTGCTGGCGATCGTGCGCGTGCTGCTGGCCGGCCGCTTTCCGCAAAACCACGCCGTGATCGGCGACTGGTACAGCCACGCGACCTACTTCTCGCTGTTCGTGCTGGGCGCCCTGCTGGCCCGCGTGCCGCGCTTCTGGCCGCGGCTGGGCGACGTGCGCTGGGTGTCGCTCGGGGTCGCCGCTGGGTGCTGGGTCGCTGCCGTCATCTTCTGGGCAGTGCCCGACGACGCGGTACCGGCAGGCCAGGTGGAAGCCTTGCGGGTAGTGATTCGCACCGTGTATGCCTTCCTTGCGTGGTGCGCCATTGCGGCGGCCTGCGGCTTTGCCCAGCGCCACTTGCAGCGCGACGGCGCGGCACGCCGCTACCTGACCGAGGCGGTGTTTCCCGTGTACATCGCGCACCAGACCCTCATCGTGGTGATGGCGCACGCGCTCAAGCCGCTGCGCCTGGCGCCGGGGCTGGAAGCCATGATGCTGGTGGTGGCCACGCTCGTTGCCAGCTTCGGCATCTTTGAAGCCGTGCGGCGCAGCGCGCTGCTGCGCCCCTTGTTTGGCCTGGCGGCGCCGCGCAAGCAGGCCGCCGGCGCGAGCCCCCGCCTGGCGCCCGCCCGCGCGGCGTGAGGCGTGCGGCGCTCAGCCGTGTTGCGCGTTGGCCGGTTGCGCCCCGCCCTGGCTTGCGCCCTGCGGCGCCGCGCTTTGCATCGGCTGCGGCCCGCCGGTCCGGATGTGCGCGGCCTGGGCCGCGCTTGCCTCTGCCGCGTGCGCAAACGGCTCGGCCACCCGGCGCATCGTTTCCTGCTGGGTGCGCACGCCGCGCTCGGCCTGTTCGCTGGTGGTGCGCGCCACCTCGTCGGCCAGTGCGCGCGCGGTGCGCGCGGTGTTCTGCGCATGTTGCTCGGTGACCCGCGCCAGCTCCACCTGGGTGTCGGCCGCCAGGCGCGACAAGTGCTGCTGCCAGGCGCGCAGCTTGTCGGTGGCCGGCTGCGCGCGCGATGCCGCGGCGCCCAGCACCTCTGTCTGGCCGTCCGCCGCCAGCAGTTGCCTGCCGGCCTGCGCGGACTCCTCGAGCATGGCCTGCATCAGCTGGATGTTCAGGTCGCACACCTGCTGGAACGAATGGAACATGGACCTGGCCACGTCGTTCAGGTACGTGGCCTGGGCGTCGAGGTGGCTCTTGATGGCGGGACTGACGGCTTGCGGGAATGGATACATGGGTCGCCTCCAGGTAAATGGTAGTGGAAGGAACCGGCACGGCGGCGCGAGGCTGCCCGCGCACGAACGGGATGCTGGGTTTGCCCTATCCCGGTGCGCGAATGGTTCATGCCAGCACAAGGAGCAAGGCTAGGGGATACGGCCAGGTGGCTCTTGATCTGCCATAAAGGTGCAGCCCGCTTGCTGGCGCGATATTTGCATAAAGCACTGTGCCTTAACTGTTGCCAGTGTTTCGAATGTTGCTTGCGAACGATGTGCTCCGCGCCTGCGGGCCGGACGGGAAAACGATGCGTGTCCTGTGGATCGATGCAAAACAGGAGGTCGCATTCACCTATCAGTTGGAGACGCCGTGCGCGCTGCCGCAACCGGCGCGGGTGGCGATGCTGGAAGCGGACGTGCGATCCCGGCGCCTGTCGCTGCTGCTGGTCGATCCGGGCGCACCAGCCTGCCCCGCGGCGGCGGTGCCCGAGAAGCATCGCGAACTGCAGGCCAGGGCATGGGAGGTGATCGCCCCGCTGGTGGCAAGCGCGCCCGCGATCTTCCTCCCGCGCCGCCGGGCCGAAATGATCGCGCACCGCGTGGCCGAAACGGGCGTGTCGCGTGCCACCATTCTGCGCTACCTGCGGCGCTATTGGGAGCGCGGGCAGACATTGGCCGCGCTGCTTCCGGACTATGCCAACTCCGGCGCGCCGGGAAAGATCCGCGTGCCCAACGCGCACGTCAAGCGCGGGCGCCCGCGCAAGGATGCCTCGCAACCGGGCCTGAATGCGGACGCCCAGATCCGCGCCACCTTCCGCACCGCCGTGGCGCGCTACGCTGCCACGCATGCCGAGTTCTCGCGGCGCGGCGCCTACCGCCAAATGCTCGAAGACTTCTTCCGCGAGCGCGACGACTCCTCCATTCCCACCTTCGGCCAGTTCAAGTACTGGATCGAGCGCGACGCCGCCTGCGCGCTGCGCTGACGCACACCTTCTCCCAACCGTAGTGCAACAACCCGGTGCGCGCTGGTGCGGCGCGCACCGGGCTTGCGTGCCGTCGCCGCACACGCCTGGCCGCGCGTGAACGGACGCTCCCGCAAATAAAGTCTGGCGCTTGAAAAATACAGTCTGTGCATACGTCAGGCAGTCAGCCGTCGCATCGCGAACCTTGCGCGCCAACGCATGTGACGCAACGCCTGACCGGGCGCGTGGGCGCGAGCGCCATCCAGTGCACGCAAGCCGCAGTCGCCACGCGCCAACTTTATTTTCCGCCCGCGCGTCCCGGCCCGTCCGCCACACGGCGCGCTGCGGGCACAACATTATTTTTCAAAGAAAAAAATTCTCCCGACCTCACCGTGATTGGCACAGCTATTGCTATTTGCTCTTGTGTTTCACCAGTTTCGTTTTCAGCAATCACTTATCGAGGTGCGGATGGACAGCAAGGCCCGGTCAGTAACAAGACGTGAATTTTTATATCGTGCCGCCATGGTCGGCGGTTCGGCGCTGCTGCTCAACACGATGAACGCATGGGGAATGGGGATCGCCTCGCAGGCCGTCGCGCCCCCGCAACTGAGCGGCAGCGGCAAAGGCAAGAAGATCGTGATCCTCGGTGCCGGCCTGGCCGGCATGACGGCCGCGTACGAGCTCGCCAAGCTCGGCTACGACTGCCAGGTGCTCGAGGCGCGCCACTTCGCCGGCGGCCGCTGCCAGAGTGCACGCAAGGGTTTCGCGCTGCAGGAACTGGGCGGCGAAACCCAGCACTGCAAGTTCGACCAGGGCCAGTACATCAACCACGGCCCTTGGCGCATCCCGCTCGACCACCAGTCGACGCTGTACTACACGCGCCAGTTCGACGTGCCGCTCGAAGTCATGGTCAACGAGAACGACCACGCCTTCGTGTACATGGAAGACGCCGGTCCGCTGTCGAAGCAGCGCCTGCGCGGCGAACAGCTCAAGGCCGACATGCGCGGCCACGTGTCCGAGCTGCTCGCCAAGTCGGTCAAGGGCGGCCTGCTCGACCAGCAGGTCACGCAGGACGACCAGATGCTACTGCTCGACTATCTCAAGCACGAGGGCGCGCTCGAAGGCCCCGAACTGCAGTACAAGGGCCGCAGCGGCCGCGGCTATGCGGTCAACCCCGGCGCCGGCCTGGTGGCGGGCACGCCGTCGGACCCGCTCGGCTTTCGCGACCTGCTCGCCGCCAAGGTGGGCAAGGTGTACAGCGCGGTGCAGGACTTCCCGATGCACGGGACGATGTTCCAGCCGGTCGGCGGCATGGACCAGATCGCAAAAGCGTTCGAGAAGCGCGTGCGCCGCCACATCCGCTACGGGGCCGAAGTGCAGTCGATCCGCCAGAACGCCGAGCAGGTGCTGGTCACCTACAAGGACGCCGGCGGCAAGGTCAGCACCATCGGCGCGGACTACTGCCTGTGCACGATCCCGCTGTCGGTGCTGCGCATGATCGACACCGACTTCACCGACAAATTCAAGACCGCGATCCGCGGCGTGGCCTATGCCCCGGTCGGCAAGATCGGCCTGCAGATGAACCGCCGCTTCTGGGAAGAGGACGAGCGCATCTACGGCGGCCACGTGCTGACCGACCTGAAGGCCATCAACACGATTTCCCTGCCGTCGACCGGCTGGCAGTCCAGGAAAGGCGTGGTGCTGGGCTACTACCACTACGCGCTCGACGCGATCGAGGTGAGCGCGCTGTCGCCTGCCGAGCGCGCGCAGTTTGCGCTGGACGCCGGCGAAAAGATCTTCCCGGGCGCCTACCGCTCTTCTTTCGAGAACGCCTTCTCCGTGGCCTGGCACCGCGTCCAGTACAACCTGGGCGGCTGGGCCGAATGGACCGACGACGGGCGCAAGGACGCCTACCCCACGCTGCAGGAAGGCGAAGGCCGCGTGATGCTGGCCGGCGAACACCTGAGCTACCTGACCGGCTGGCAAGCCGGCGCCATCGAATCGGCCTGGCAGCAGATCGAAAAAATCCACCGGAGGGCCATGGCATGAAATTCCACGAACTCGCGATCGGGTCGGCGCTGATGGCCGCCGCCGTGGCCTGGCACACGAACGTGCGGGCCGACACGCCCGCCGGCCAGGCGCTGTTCGTCAAGAACTGCGCCGCCTGCCACCAGCCGACCGGCAAAGGCATCCCCGGCGCCTTCCCTGCGCTGGCCGGCAACACCTTCGTGCAAGGACCATCGCGCGACCCGGCCAGCGTGCTGCTCAAGGGCCGCGGCGGCATGCCCAACTTCAGCGGCAGCCTGGACGACGCCGAGATCGCGCAAGTGCTCAGCTACGTGCGCAGCAGCTGGGGCAACAGCGCCGCGCCGCTGTCGCAGGACGAAGTGAGCGCGCTGCGCACCGAACTGCAGGTGCCGCCCGCCAGCCACAGCCGCTTCGGCAACAAGCACTGAACCCTCTTTCAAAACCCCAGGAGAAACACCGCATGAACAAGCAAAAACTGCTCGCCGCCCTCTTCTGCCTGATGCCGCTGGCCGCCAGCGCGGCCGGGCCGGCGATCGTCCGCCACAAGATCCCGGGCTCCGATTTCCCGATCGCGCAGGCCGTCACGCTGCCGGCCGGTACCGCCATCAGCTTCGTCAGCGGCCAGGTGCCGCCGCTGGTGGACAAGTCGGCCGACCCCAACTCGCTCGCCGCGTTCGGCGACACCAAGACCCAGACCGAGGGCGTGCTCAAGAAGATCGCCGAGATCCTCAAGGGCATGGGCCTGTCGATGGGCGACGTGGTCAAGATGCAGGTCTTCCTGGTCGGCGACCCGGCCAAGAACGGCAAGGCCGACGTGGCCGGCTTCATGCAGGGCTACACGCAGTTCTTCGGCGGCGCCCAGCCCAACCTGCCGGCGCGCGCGGTGATCCAGGTGGCTGCGCTCTCCAATCCGGGCTGGCTCGTCGAGATCGAGGTGGTGGCCGCCAAAAAGTAACCGACCGCCGCTCCCTGTTTTCCAGAAGTTGTACACAAAACTGTTCGACCAAAAAAGGGAAATCCATGCAAAAGGCAATCCTCAAGGGCGGCGTCGCCGCCATCGTCCTGCACTCGGGTCTGGGCCTGGCCCACGCCGCCGAAGACAAGCCGCCCGAGACCCCAGATCCTGCCGCGCAGGTGGCCAATGCGGGCGTCGTGATCGTGACCGGCACCCGTGCCACCGGCCTCAAAGTCGAGGACAGCGCCTCGCCGGTGCAGGTGCTCGACGCCACTTCGCTGTCGCGCGCCGGCCAGCCTGACCTGATGCAGGCGCTGTCGCAAAACCTGCCCTCGCTGAACGCTCAGGCGTTCGGCAGCGACATGGCCGCGATGACGCTGTCCGCGCGCCTGCGCGGCCTGTCGCCCAACAACACGCTGGTGCTCGTGAACGGCAAGCGCCGCCACGGCACCTCGAACCTGTCGGTGCTCGGTGGCCCGTACCAGGGCGGCGCCGCGGCCGACCTGAACTACATCCCGATCGCCGCGATCGACCACGTCGAGGTGCTGCAGGACGGCGCCGCTGCGCAGTACGGCACCGACGCCATCGCCGGCGTGATCAACATCATCCTCAAATCGAACTACCAGGGCGGCACCGCCAGCATGAACGGCGGCGGCTACATGGACGAAGGCGGCCACACCGGCGACGCCTCGGCCAACATGGGGCTCACGCCGTTCGAGGGCGCCTTCCTGAGCCTGACCGCCGAATCGAAGTTCCACGGCTTTTCCAACCGCGGCGGGATCGACCCGCGCGTGACCGACCCGGGCACGCTGGCCGCACAGCCGACACTGAAGAACAACAGCCTGTACCCGTACCTGAACCGGATCTCGGGCGACGCCCAGTACCGCCAGCACGTGTTCGCCGCGAACTTCGGCGCCGACATCAGCAACGACGCCAGCGTGTACAGCTTTGCCACCTACGGCGAAAAGAAGGCGCGCGCGTTCGAGAATTACCGCATGCCCAGCCGCATCCCGAAGGTCTACCCGAACGGCTTCTCGCCGCTGGAGACCTTCAACGAGCAGGATTACGCGCTCACGCTCGGCGCCAAGTTCAAGGCGCTGGGCTGGCACTTCGACCTGTCCAGCACCTACGGCAAGGACGTGAGCAAGATCGGCGTGGCCAGCTCGGCCAACGTTTCGCTGTTCAACGATACCGGCTTCACGCCCACGGAGTTCAGGGCCGGCGAATTTCACGCAGGCCAGCTGACCAACAACCTGGACCTGTCGCGTGAATTCGACGTCGGCATGGCGTCGCCGCTGAACGTGGCCGCGGGCCTGGAGCAGCGCCGCGACACCTACGAGATCGTGGCCGGCGACGCCGCTTCGCGCTACAAGGAAGGCTCGCAGTCGTTCCCGGGCTTTTCGCTGACCGACGCCGGCTCGCACAGCCGCACCGGCAAGGCCGGCTACGTGAACGTCTCGGGCAAGCCTGTCACCGACCTGACGGTGGACCTGGCCGCGCGCTACGAGCACTTCAGCGACTTCGGCAACGCCAAGGTGGGCAAGCTGACCACGCGCTACGACTTCTCGCCGGCGGTTGGCGTGCGTGCCACCTACAGCAACGGCTTCCGTGCGCCGACGCTGGCCGAGGAATACTACTCGGCCACCAACGTGTCGCCGCGCAGCGCCTTCGTCCAGCTGCCGCCGAACTCCGCCGGTGCCAAGCTGGTCGGCGTGAATGGCCTGAAGCCCGAAGCCTCGACCAACATCAGTGCGGGCATCGTGCTGCACCCGAGCGCGAACCTGGCGATCACGCTGGACGCCTACCAGATCAGCATCCGCGACCGCATCGTCGGCAGCGGCGCGCTGTACGGCTCGGGCGGCGCGATCAACTCGCCGGCGGTCATCAAGGCCATCATCGCCAACGGCAACGTGCTCGACCCGACCGTGGTACAGACCGGCATCAACATCTTCTCGAACGCGGTCAACACCCGTAGCCGCGGCCTGGAGTTCGTCGCCACACTGAACAGCAGTTATGGCGAGTGGGGGAAGGTGGACTGGTCGGCAGCGGCCAACTACAACAAGGTCGAGGTCACCAAGATCAACCAGGCCCCGGCCCAGCTGCAGCCGCAGACGCTGCTCGATCCGTCGGCGATCGCCGACATCGAAACCGCCTCGCCGCGCACGCGCCTGAACCTGGGTGCGTTGTGGAAGCTTGGGAAGTGGACGATGAACCTGCGCGAGGCCTTCTACGGAAGGTCCGAATCGCTCGACTCGTCCGACGGCGCCGTGTGGTACAAGAACGAGGTCAAACCGACCTGGATCACCGACCTGGAGCTTGCCTACAGCCCGACCAAGGCCTGGACCTTCGCGGTGGGTGCGAACAACCTGTTCAACACCTACCCGAACCAGGTCAACGCGAAGCTGCTGGCCGAGCGCCGCGCCAACCTGGATAACGGCGCGGTCACGCTCTACCCGTCGTTCTCGCCGTTCGGGATCAACGGCGGCTACTACTATGCGCGTGCCAGCATGAAGTTCTAAGTGCCGGCGGGACTGCGGGACGGCAGCGCTGCCCCGCAGTCCTTGCAGAAGCGGGCCGCGCTCGCGTGACCGCGCGACCCGCACGCAGCACACGCCGGCGCCGCGCTCTCCCGTCCCGCGCGCCGGCCCCATTCCTGGCGCGTCATCTCCGCCGTCACGATTCCCGTGGGCACGGCCAGGATGCCCCACCCCAGCAGCATCATGAACGAGGCGATCAGCTTGCCCAGGCTGGTGTGCGGCGTGATGTCGCCGTAGCCCACGGTGGTCATGGTCACAATGGCCCAGTACATCGAGACCGGGATGCTGGTGTAACCGTTCTTCGGCCCCTCGACCACGTACATCACGGTGCCCAGCACCAGCACTGCCATCACCACGGCGGACAGGAACACCAGGATCTTGCGGCGGCTTGCCAGCAGGGCCTCGCCCAGGCGGGTGTACTCCTGCACGTACAGCGTGAGCTTGAAGATCCGGAAGACGCGCAGCAGGCGCAGGATGCGAATGTCCAGCAGCAGCGCGCTGCCCGGCACCAGCAGCGAAAAATACGTGGGCAGCACCGACAGCAGGTCGACGATGCCGTAGAAGCCTGTCGCGTAGCGCCACGGCCGGCGCACGCACCAGAGCCGCGCCAGGTATTCTGCGGTGAACAGGGCGGTGAACACGCACTCGGCCGCGAACAGCACGCCGTCATAGTCTTTGTCCAGTTCGGGAACGCTGTCGAGCACCACCACCAGGATGCTGAGCAGGATCGCGCACACGAGCACGATGTCGAAGCGGCGGCCGGCCGGCGTGTCCGACTCGAAGATGATGTCGTAGAGCCGCCCGCGCAGCTCGCCGCGCGGGCGCCCGTACGAAGCCGGCGCCTGGGGCACGTAGTCAGGAGATCGCTGGTCGTTCATGCCCTCGGGCCCTTGAGCTCGATGGTATTGCCCTCCGGGTCCTGCAGGTAAATCGACGGTCCCTCGCCCTCGGCGCCGTAGCGGCTCTCGGTGGGGCCGGCTTGCACCCCGCATGCCGCCAGGTGCGCGCGGATCGCCGCCTCGTCGAACGGCTCGACCCGCAAGCAGAAATGATCGAGGTTGCGGCCCTCGGCGCCGGGCGCGGCGCCGCCCGCCTTGCCCAGCTTGCCGTCCACCGGCACCAGGTCAATCAATGAGCTGCCGGCGCGCAGCTGCACCAAGCCGATCTCGTCCTGGCGCCGCTCGACCGCGCAGCCGAGCACCTTGCCATAAAAGCCGATCATGGCGTCCAGGTCGCGCACGCGCAGCACGATGTGGTCGATGTGGCGAATGCCGATGGCGTGGGTGGCGTTGGCGTCAGTCCGCATGGCGCTCCACCCATGGTGCGAAGGCGTCCACGAAAGACTGCAGGAACTTGCGCGTGGACTCGTCGCTCACGTGCTCGGCGTCGACCTTGCCGGCGATGCCGCCCACGTAGGCTTCCGGCGCGGGCATGCACGGCATGTTCAGGAAAGGCAGGCACTGGCGCAGGTGGTGGTTGGCGCCGAAGCCGCCGATCGCGCCCGGCGACACACTCACGACGCCACACGGCTTGCCGTTCCAGGCCGACTGCCCGTACGGCCGCGACGCGACGTCCACCGCGTTCTTGAGCGCCGCTGGAATCGAGCGGTTGTACTCGGGCGTGCAGAACAGGATCCCGTCGGCCTCGCGAATGCGGGTGCGAAATTCGGTCCATGCTGCCGGCGGCGCATCGGTGTCGAGGTCCTGGTTGTACAGCTGGAGCTGGCCGATCTCGACGATCTCCATCTCCAGCGCCGGCGGCGCCAGCAGCATCAGGGTCTTGGCCACCTTGCGCGTGTACGACTCCTTGCGCAGGCTGCCGACCAGTACGGCGATTTTTCTCGTTGCCATTTGCTTCCTCCTGCAGGTCAAGCCTTGGAAGACCAAATGGTAACCATTTTTGCATCACCGCGCCCGCATCCGATGCGGTGCACGGCGCCGCAAGCACCAGCTCAGTTGGGCATCTTCTCGCCGGCGCGCAAGGTCAGCACCCGCACGCCGTTGTTGGTCACGGCCACGGTGTGCTCGAACTGCGCGGACAGCCGCCCGTCGCAGGTGACGACGGCCCAGCCATCGTCCTGGGTTTCAACATCGGCCCGCCCCTGGTTGATCATCGGCTCGATGGTGAACACCATGCCCTCACGCAGCACCACGCCGGTCTTCGGCCTGCCCCAGTGCAGCACCTCGGGCGGCTCGTGCATTTCGCGGCCAATGCCGTGACCACAGTATTCCCTGACCACCGTGTAGCCGTTCTTGCGCGCGTGCTGCTCGATCGCGTAGCCGACGTCGCCCAGCCTGGCGCCGGGGCGGACCGCCCTGATGCCCTTCCACATGGCTTCGTAGGTCACCTGCACCAGCCGCTTGGCCTGTGCCGACACCTCGCCGACGAGATAGGTTTTGCTGGAATCGGCGATATAGCCGTTTTTTTCCAGCGTGATATCGAAATTGACGATGTCCCCGCTTTGCAGGAACTCGGTCGCCGAGGGCACGCCGTGGCACACCACGTTGTTGCGGGACGAGTTCAGCGCATACGCAAAACCATACTGGCCCTTGCTTGCCGGCCGCGACTGGAGCGTGTTGACGATGTAGGCGTCCACCAGGTCGTTCACCTGCATGGTCGTCATGCCGACCAGGTCCAGCCCGTCCAGATAGGCAAACACCTGGGCCAGCAGCTTGCCGGACTCGGCCATCAGGGCGATTTCTTCCGGGCGCTTGGTCATGCCGCAGCCACCTTCAACGCTTGCGGCGCAACGCCTGCGGCACGCAGCTCGCGCGCCACGATCTCGTTGAAACTCAGTGTGGGGTGCATTTCGCACAGCATGCCGATCTTGATCCAGAACGCAGCCTGCGCGTTGATCGAGCGGCACGACACCGCGCTCGCCTTGCGTATTTGGTCGTGCAAATCGTCGTCGATGTTCACAATGCCCATGCTGCCCTCTAATATATGAAACATATACGAATCATATACTCAGCAACACGGCCGCGCAAGCTCAGATGCGAATGCGACGATACTCGGCCAGGAATTTCTTTGCCTGCGCTCGACTCAGCACCACCACCGGGTCGCCGTGCCAGGCGTACAGGTAGGGCTCGCCGCCAAGCCGGTCGGTGAGCTTGGCCGACAGCAGGAAGCAGGTGCCGGGCGGGTACAGCGTCGGGTCGGTGAGTTTGCGCGCGCAGTGCACGCTCAGCGTCGGCGCAAAGGCCTGCCCTGCCATCGGATGGATCTCGAGGACGCCGGTCACCGGGTTGGACACCGATTCCACCGCCACCTCGCGGTAGGCCCAGGTATCGCGCGCCATGTCAGGCCTTTGCCGCTGGCAGTGCCTGCGCCCGCGCCACCGGCGCCTCGCGGATCGGCAGGTTGACCAGCGCCGCGCCGAGCGCCAGTACGATGTCCGCGTACCACATCCAGCGGTAGTCGCCGAAGTGCACAATCGACAGTCCGCCCAGCCAGGCGCCGAAGAAGCCGCCGATCTGGTGCGACAGCAGCGTGAGCCCGAACAGCGTGGACAGGTAGCGCATGCCGAACAGCTTGGCCACCAGGCCCGCGGTGGGCGGCACGGTGGCAAGCCAGGTGGTGCCCAGCGCGGCGGCGAACAGGTAGAAGGTGAGCGCCGTCTTGGGCGCCAGCAGGTACAGCGCGATGATCGCGGCGCGGCTGCCGTACATGGCCACCAGCAGCCACTTCATGCGGTAGCGCGCGGCCAGCGCACCGGCACCCAGGCTGCCGGCGATGTTGAACAGGCCAATCAGTCCCAGCGTGGTGCCGGCCACGCCGGCGGGAAGGCCGCACAGCGACACCTCGCCCGGCAGGTGCGTGACCAGGAAGGCGATATGAAAGCCGCAGGTGAAGAAACCCGCGTGCAGGCACAGGTAGCTGGGGTCGCGCAGCGCCTGGCGCAGCTGTTCGGTGAGCGTGATGCCGCCGGAGCCGGTGGTGGCGTGCGCCGGCGGTTTGCCGCGCATCGGCCAGGCCAGCGGAATGGTGAGCAGCGTGGACACGGCCATGAACAGCATCGCCTGCACCCAGCCGGCGGCGTTGATGATCGCCTGCAGCAGAGGCGAGAACACGAACTGGCCGAACGAGCCGCCGGCGTTGATGAAGCCCGACGCGAACGGCCGGCGCGCAGCCGGCAGGCGCTGGGCGGTGGCGCCGATCAGGATCGAAAAGCTGCCGGCGCCGGCGCCGGAGGCGGACAGGATGCCGAGCGTGACCATCAGCCCCCACTGCGAGCTGACGAAAGGCGTGGCCGCCAGACCCGCGGCCAGCAGCACCGCGCCGACCACGATCACGCGCGCCGAGCCGTACTTGTCGGCCACCGCGCCAAACACCGGCTGCGATGCGCCCCACATGAACTGGCCGATCGCCATCGCAAAGCTGATCGCGCCGATGCCAAGGCCGGTGGCAGTGTTGATCGGCGAGAGGAACAGGCCGGTCGTCAGGCGCGCGGCCATGGTGATCATCAGGATCGCGCTGGCGGAAAGGATCAGGAGCCACGCGGCGCGCGAACTCATCTCGTTGTGGTCACTCATCAAGGGTTTCCTGTGCCAATACACGCACGTCGTCCCCGCGCAGGCCGGGACCCATGCTGAGCAAGCTGCCAAGGCACTCTGCCGTGCTACGTTAGCGCATATTCAGCATGGGTTCCCGCCTGCGCGGGAACGACGTGGTGCGGATAGTGCAGATCAAGCCGCGCGGATCAGCATGGCCACCGCCTCGGCCGCCATGCCCTCCTCGCGTCCCAGGTAGCCCAACTTTTCGTTGGTCTTGGCCTTGATGTTGACCTGCTGCGGCGACACGCCCACGTCCTCGGCGATGCGCGAGACCATGTGCGGGATGTGCGGCGCCATCTTGGGAGCCTGGGCAATGATGGTGGCGTCGATGTTGCCGATCGTGTAGCCGGTATTGAGCACGCGGCTGGCCACCTCGCGCAGCAAGGTGCGCGAATCGGCGCCGGCGAACATCGGGTCGGTGTCGGGAAAATGCTTGCCGATGTCGCCCAGCGCGGCCGCGCCCAGCAGCGCATCGATGATCGCATGCAGCAGCACGTCGGCGTCGGAGTGGCCCATCAGGCCGAGCCGGTGCGGAATGGTCACACCGCCGACGATCAGTTTGCGGCCCTCGACCAGGGCGTGGCAGTCGTAGCCGGTGCCGATGCGAAACGGCGGGGTTGGGTTGTAGGATGCAAGTGCCATGATTCGTGTCTGTCTTGGGTTAAGGCGCCGCCGCCAGGTACATCTCGGCAATCTTGATGTCCGAGGGCAGCGTCACTTTCAAATTCCTGGGATGTCCTTCCACCAGTTTGGGGGCGAGGCCAAGGGCTTCAACCGCACTGGCATCATCGGTAATGGTGCTTGGGTCGGTCGCGGCTTCGAGCGCGTCGGCCAGCAGGCGGAAACGGAACATCTGCGGGGTCTGGGCCAGCCACAGGCCGTCGCGCGACAGCGTCGCGACCTCGTCGTTGATGGCGCGCTTGACGGTGTCCACCACCGGCAGCGCAAGCAGGCCACCGACCGGATGCTCGCCGGTTTCCCGGATCAGCTTTTCGATCAGTTCGGCATTCAGGCCGGGGCGCGCGGCATCGTGCACCAGCACCCAGTCGCCCGCGTGCAGCTGGTTTTCCAGCGCCCACATCCCGTTGCGCACCGATTCCAGGCGCGAGGCGCCGCCGCAGCGCAGCACGGTTACCCCATCCGGCGGCACGACGGTGTCGATGACCGGATCGTCCACGCTGACCACCACGAAGGTGTGCGCGATGAGCGGGCTCGAGCGGAAAGCGTCGAGCGTATGGCGCAGCATCGGCTTGCCGCCGATGGGCAGGTACTGCTTGGGAGAAGCGGCGCCCATGCGCGCGCCGACACCGGCGGCAGGCACAAGGGCGAAGTAACGGGGAGCTGGCTGGTTCATGCTGGCGGTCTGGTGCTTTTTGCCGAATCAATAAGAGACTGTACCTCACCTTGGCCATCTTTGCTCAGGGCGCGCAGCCCGTCGCCGGCGGCCGCGCGCGGGACCACCTGATTCCACTTTCGGCAAAAGATCGGGATGCGGCTTGAGGTGGCGCATCCCGTGCGCAAGAAAGGACTGCTATGCGCGCTGTGCGCAACGCCTCAGCCGGCCTGTGCAGGCGTCCAGCTGCCAGACAGGATCTTCTCCAGCCAGAAGGTGCCGATGATGGTCTTCACATCGGTGATCTCGCCGCGGCGCACCATGTCGAGCATTTCGGACAAGGTGACGGTGAAAGTTTCGAGGAACTCACCCTCGTCGAGTTTGGCCTGGCCTGCGGTCAGGTCGCGCGCGAGGAACAGTTCCAGGTGCTCGTCCGAATAGGCGATGGCGTTGTGGATGGTGCAGACGAACTGCCAGTCTTTGGCCGTGTAGCCCGTTTCTTCTTCCAGCTCGCGCTTGGCGCAAGCCAGGTGGTCTTCGCCGGGGTCGATCTTCCCGGCCGGGAATTCGACGAACACGCGGTCGTTGGGGTAGCGGAACTGGCGCTCGAGCAGGATGCGCCCGTCCGGCAGCAGCGGCAGGATCACCACCGCGCCGGGATGGCGGATGAACTCGCGGTGGGTGATGGCGCCGTCAGGCAGCCGGATACGGTCGCGCTCGACCTTGAGGAATTTGCCGTCAAACGCGGTTTCGCCGTCGAGGCGGGTTTCTTTGAGGTGGTCCATGCTGGGAGTGGTTTGCTGGCTGCGTTTGAACACCTGTACAGCTTCCCTCCCCCGCTAGCTGTAACACGTCGTCCCCGCGGAGGCGGGGACCCATAGACCGTGTGCGAGTGCAGCAAACGCCGCGTCACTGCAAACTCAGCATGGGTCCCCGCCTCCGCGGGGACGACGTTGGTGGCTTTACGAGGAAAAATCAGCCGCGGCGCTTGCGCAGGTAACGCAGTACAAACCCGGGAAACGCCAGAACGACGAACATGCACGCGGTAATCGCATAGAACTCCCAGGTCTGCACGAACACGTTGCCGATCCGGGATTCCAGCCCGCGCGCAAGCAGGCCGACGACGAAGTATAAAACAATCAACTCGAGAAGGCGCACGATGAAGGGTTTCGTGCGCCCCTGCCCGGCTTTCCAAGGCAGCAAGCCGAACACGCGCTCGTTGAAGAATGGCAGGTTGGCCGCCGCCAGGGCGACGGCGATGACCAACCAGCTTGCGAGGGAAACGTCCAACGCTTACGACGCCAGGGTGGCTTTGATCGCGGTCAGGCAGGTGCCCAGCAGCGCGCCCGGCATCACGCCCAGCAGCACCACGGCCACGCCGTTGAGCGACAGCACCACGCGCATGTCGAACGGGGTCGCGATCGCGGCCGTGTCGGCCGGCTCGTCGAACCACATCACCTTCACCACGCGCAGGTAGTAGAAGGCGCCGATCAGCGAGAACAGCACGGCCACGATAGCCAGCCAGATCTGGCCGGTGGCGGTCACGGCCTGCAGCACGGCCCACTTGGCCATGAAGCCCATCATCGGCGGCACGCCGGCCAGCGAGAACATCAGCACGGTCATCACCACGGCAAACCACGGGCTGCGCTTGGACAGGCCCTTGAAGTCGGCCAGTTCCTCTGCTTCGAAGCCCGAACGTGCCAGCATCATGATCAGGCCGAAGGTGCCGACGGTGGTCAGCACATAGGTGATCGAGTAGTACATCGCTGCGCTGTAAGCCGGCGCCATGTTGGCGGCGTTCGCGTCCGCGCCGCGGCCGACCACGCCGGCCAGCAGGCCCAGCAGCACGAAGCCCATCTGCGCGATGGTCGAGTACGCCAGCAGGCGCTTGATGTTGGTCTGCACGATCGCGGTCAGGTTGCCCACGGCCAGCGACAGCACGGCCAGCGCCATCAGCATCTGCTGCCAGTCGAAGGCCATCTGCGGCAGGCCTTCGACCAGGATGCGCAGCGCCATGGCGAACGCGGCCAGCTTCGGTGCGCCGCCCAGGAGCAGCGTGACGGCGGTCGGTGCGCCCTGATAGACGTCCGGCACCCACATGTGGAACGGCACCACGCCCAGCTTGAACGCCATGCCGGCCACGATGAACACCAGGCCGAACACCAGGATGGTGTGGTTGGCGCCTTGCGTCGCGATGATGCGGGTGATGTCGGTCAGCATCAGCGAACCGGTCGCGCCGTACACCATCGAGATGCCATACAGCAGGAAGCCCGAAGCCAGCGAACCGAGCACGAAGTACTTCATCGCCGCTTCGGTCGAGACTGCATGGTCGCGGCGCATCGCCACCATCGCGTACAGCGACAGCGACATCAGTTCCAGGCCCAGGTACAGCGACAGCACGCTGTTACCCGAGATCATGACCATTTGGCCCAGGGTCGAGAACAGGGTCAACACATAGAACTCGCCGCCCAGGTTACCCGACAGCATGCCGCGGTCGGTCGCGTACTGGCGCGAATAGACCAGGGTGATGCCGGTGGCCAGGTAGGTGAACAGCTTGAGCAGGTTCGCCATCGGGTCCGACACGAACATGTTGTTGAACGTGTAGGTCGTCGCGCCGCTGCTATAGTCGGCGAACGAGAAGATTGCCGCACCGGCCAGCGCAAGCAGCGTCAGCACATAGGTGATCGACCGCTTCGACTCCGACAGGAACATGTCGATCAGCAGGATCGCGGAGGCCGCGACCAGCATAAAGATTTCGGCGTAAACCGGGATCAGGTTGTTAGTCATTTGAGTCAATACCATTTAGTGAGGCAGCTTGGACTGGGCGACATGCGCGAGCAGGTCGGAGACCGAAGTCTGCATCGTGTCGGTGAACGGCGCCGGGTACAGGCCCATGTACAGCGTGAGCAGTGCGAGCACCACGAACATGAAGAATTCGCGGCTGTTCAGGTCGGTCAGCTCCAGCACATGCTTGTTGCCAGGTGCGCCGAACACGACGCGCTTGACCATCCACAGCGAGTAGGCCGCGCCCAGGATCAGGGCGGTCGCAGCCAGCGTGCCGATCCAGAACTGGTACTTGACCGAGGCCAGGATCACCATGAACTCACCGACGAAGCCCGAGGTAGCCGGCAGGCCGCAGTTGGCCATCGCAAAGAACACCGAGAACGCGGCGAACTTCGGCATCACGTTCACCACCCCACCGTAGTCGGCGATCTGGCGCGAGTGCATGCGGTCGTACAGCACACCGATGCACAGGAACATGGCGCCCGACACGAAGCCGTGCGAGATCATCTGCACGATACCGCCCTGCACGCCCAGGTCGTTGAAGATGAAGAAGCCCAGGGTGACAAAGCCCATGTGCGCAATCGACGAGTACGCAACCAGTTTCTTCATGTCGGCCTGCACCAGCGCCACCAGGCCGATGTAGATCACGGCCACCAGCGAGATGGTAATGATGAACGGCGCCAGGTAGTGCGAGGCGTCCGGGGCGATCGGCAGCGAGAAACGCAGGAAGCCGTACGCGCCCAGTTTCAGCATGATCGCGGCCAGCACCACGGAACCGCCGGTCGGCGCTTCCACGTGGGCGTCCGGCAGCCAGGTGTGCACCGGCCACATCGGCACCTTCACGGCGAACGCCATGAAGAAGGCCAGGAAGATCAGGATCTGCTCGTTCATGGTCAGCGGCAGTGCGTGCCATGCCAGGATGTCGAAGCTGCCGCCTGCGCGGTTGTACAGGTAGATGATCGCGATCAGGGTCAGCAGCGAGCCGAAGAAGGTGTACAGGAAGAACTTGAATGCCGCGTACACACGGTTCGGGCCGCCGAACACGCCGATGATGATGAACATCGGGATCAGGGTCGCTTCGAAGAAGAAGTAGAACAAGAGGCCATCCAGCGCTTCGAACACGCCGACCATCAGGCCCGACAGCAGCAGGAACGACCCCATGTACTGCGCCACGCGCTCCTGGATCACTTCCCATGCCGAGATCACGACGATGATGGTGATGAAGGCCGTCAGCGGCACGAACCACAGCGACAGGCCGTCAATGCCCAGGAAGTACTGGATGTTGAAACGCTCGATCCAGGCCGACTTTTCGACGAACTGCGGACCATGCGCAAAGTTGTTGAAGCTCGTGATGAGCGGGATCGTCGGCAAAAAGCTGACGATCGCGCCGATCAGCGACAGCACGCGGGTAAAGCCCTTGTTGTTGTCGCGGCCAACAGCCAGGACCAGCACGCCGAACAGGATCGGAAGCCAGATCGACAGGCTCAGGTAAGGAAGTGTCTGATTCATTGTCTTTGTCTATGCCTGATTTATGCGTGCCAGAACGGGAAGAAGTACAGCAGCGTTGCCAGCACGCCGACGATCATCACGAACGCGTAGTGATAGATGTAACCGGTCTGGAACGTGCGCACGATGGCGGCGAACCAGCCCACCAGCTTGGCGCTGCCGTTGACGAGCAGGCCGTCGATCAGGCCACGGTCGCCCACCTTCCACAGGCCGCCACCGAGGACGCGCGCGCCGCCGGCGAAGACCACTTCGTTGAACTTGTCCATGTAGTACTTGTTGTCGAGCAACGTGTGGATCGGACGCAGCGCGTTGTAGAACAGTTCCGGCACCTTGCGGTTGACCATGTAGCAGTAGTAAGCCGCAGCCACGCCAGCCACCGCGAGCCAGAACGGCACGGTCTGGATCGCGTGCATGCCCATCGCGGCGGCACCGTGGAACTCGTGCGCCAGCTCTTCCATGGCCTTGTGGTTCTCGCCCACGAAGATCACGCCCTTGAAGAAGTCGCCGAACAGCATCGGCTGCACGGTCAGGTAGCCGATGATCACCGACGGGATCGCCAGCAGCACCAGCGGCAGGGTCACGACCCACGGCGACTCGTGCGGCTTGTCGCCCGGGTGCAGGCCGTGGTGGTGTTCGCCCTCGTGGTCCTCTTCCTCGTTATGCGCATCCGAATCGTGGCCGTGGCTCACATGGTGGTGCTTCTCGTTCCACTGCTCCTTGCCGTGGAAGACCAGGAAGTACATGCGGAACGAGTAGAAGGCGGTGACGAACACGCCAGCCATGACGGCGAAGTACGCGAAGCCCGAACCCGGGATCTCCGACGCGGCAACCGCCTCGATGATCGAGTCCTTGGAGTAGAAGCCCGAGAAGAACGGGGTTGCGATCAGGGCCAGCGAACCGATCAGCGAAGTGATCCAGGTGATCGGCATGTACTTGCGCAGGCCGCCCATGTTGCGCATGTCCTGGTCGTGGTGCATGCCGATGATGACGGAACCCGCGCCAAGGAACAGCAGCGCCTTGAAGAATGCGTGGGTCATCAGGTGGAACACGGCCACGTTGTAGGCCGAGGCGCCCAGCGCCACGGTCATGTAGCCCAGCTGCGACAGTGTCGAGTAAGCAACCACGCGCTTGATGTCGTTCTGGATGATGCCCAGGAAGCCCATGAACAGCGCGGTGATGGCGCCGATGACAATCACGAACGACAGCGCGGTATCGGACAGCTCGAACAGCGGCGACATGCGCGACACCATGAAGATACCGGCGGTCACCATGGTCGCGGCGTGGATCAGCGCCGAGATCGGGGTCGGGCCTTCCATCGAGTCCGGCAGCCACACGTGCAGCGGGAACTGGGCCGATTTACCCATCGCGCCGATGAACAGGCAGATGCAGGCAGCGGTCAGCAGCGGCCAGCCAATGCCGGGCACGGTCAGGGTGGCCAGGTGCTCGCGCTGGGCGAACACGTCCTGGTAATTCATCGAGCCGGCAAACGCCAGCAACAGGCCAATGCCGAGGATGAAGCCGAAGTCGCCCACGCGGTTCACCAGGAACGCCTTCATGTTCGCGAAGATCGCGGTCGGGCGGGTGTACCAGAAGCCGATCAGCAGGTACGAGACCAGGCCCACCGCTTCCCAGCCGAAGAACAGCTGCAGGAAGTTGTTGGACATGACCAGCATCAGCATCGAGAACGTGAACAGCGAGATGTACGAGAAGAAGCGGTTGTAGCCTTCGTCCTCGGCCATGTAGCCGATCGTGTACACGTGCACGCACAGCGACACGAAGGTTACCACGCACATCATCATCGCGGACAGCGCGTCGATCTGGAAGCCGACCGTCATCTTCAGGCCGGCTACCGTCATCCAGGTGTAGATGTCGCCGTTGAACGAGGCGCCATCCATCACCGCCATCAGGGTCTGCACCGAGATGATCAGCGCGATCAGCACGCCCAGGATGGTCGCGCTGTGCGAAACCTTGCGTCCGACTACGTTACCAAGGAACTTGGTACCGAGCAGGCCAGCGATCGCGGAGCCTGCGAGCGGCGCCAGCGGGACAGCCAGGAGCAGGTTAGCGTCGAGAGAATTACCCACCATTGTTGAACCTTTTATTTAATCGAGGATGAGTTATCAATAACCGCTTAGCCCTTCAGGCTGTCGAGGTCTTCCACGTTGATCGTGTCCAGGTTGCGGAACAGGACCACCAGGATCGCCAGGCCAATGGCCGATTCGGCCGCCGCCACGGTGAGGATGAAGAACACGAAGATCTGCCCTGCCGCGTCGCCGAGGTAATGCGAGAAGGCGACGAAGTTCAGGTTCACGGCCAGCAGCATCAGCTCGATGGCCATCAGCAGGATGATGACGTTCTTCCGGTTCAGGAAAATGCCGACGATCGAGATCGCGAACAGGATCGCGCCCAGGACCAGGTAGTGTGCGAGCGAGAGCGTCATTTTGCTGCCTCCTTGTTTGCTTCTGCAGGAGCGGCCGGCGCCTCTTTCACCGCTTGCATCTTCACGATCTTCAGGCGGTCGTTGCGCTTGACGCGAACGGCCAGGCCCGGGTCGATGGCCTTGGTGTCCTTGCGCTTGCGCAGCGTGAGGGCCACCGCGGCGATGATCGCCACCAGCAGGATCGCGGCCGCGATCTCGAAGCCGTAAATGTACTGGGTGTAGATCAGCATGCCCAGTTCCTTGGTGCCGCCGATGTTGCCGGCGTTGGCCGCCGCGTTCTCGTTCACGCCCAGGAAGCCGCGCCACAGCACCGCGCCCATCTCCAGCACGATCAGGGCGCCGATGCCGCTGGCCAGCGGCAAGTAGCCCCAGAAGCCTTCGCGCATCCGGTCGATGTTAATGTCGAGCATCATCACGACGAACAGGAACAGCACCATCACGGCGCCGACGTACACGAGCACCAGCACGATCGCCAGGAACTCGGCCTTGAGCAGCATCCAGATACCGGCCGCGTTGAAGAACGCGAGCACCAGGAACAGCGCAGCGTGCACCGGGTTCCGGGCGGTAATGACGCGCAGTGCGGCCAAGGTCATGATGACCGCGAACGCGTAGAACAGAAAAGTTTTGAATTCCATGTCTAACCCAGGACCTTGTTATTAGCGATACGGCGCGTCGGCTTCGCGGTTGGCGGCGATGTCGGCCTCGTAGCGGTCACCGACGGCCAGCAGCATCTCTTTGGTGTAGTAGAGATCGCCGCGCTTTTCGCCGTGGTATTCGAGCACGTGGGTCTCGACGATCGAGTCCACCGGGCAGGACTCTTCGCAAAAGCCGCAGAAGATGCACTTGGTCAGGTCGATGTCGTAGCGCGTGGTGCGGCGGGTGCCGTCCTCGCGCTGCGCCGATTCGATCGTGATGGCCATGGCCGGGCACACCGCCTCGCACAGTTTGCAGGCGATGCAGCGCTCTTCACCGTTGGGGTAACGGCGCAGCGCATGCAGGCCGCGGAAGCGCGGCGACATCGGGGTCTTCTCTTCCGGGTACTGCACCGTGATCTTGCGCGAGAACGCGTAGCGTCCGGTCAGGGCCAGCCCCTTGAAGAGTTCGGTCAGCATGAAGCTGCCGAAGAAGTCTTTTAAACGATCCATGATGTAATGCGCTTCCTTACTTCCAAATGTTCCACGGGGTCTGCATCACGGCAGCGACCAGGACCAGCCACACCAGCGTCAGCGGAATGAACACTTTCCAGCCCAGGCGCATGATCTGGTCATAGCGATAACGCGGGAAGGTGCCGCGCACCCAGATGAACAGGGATACGAACATGAAGGTCTTGGCGAACAGCCAGAAGAAGCCGCCGAAGCCGCCGCCGAACTCGAGGAACGAGAACGGAGCCGACCAGCCGCCCAGGAACATGATCGAAGCGAGCGCGCCGACCAGGATCATGTTGCCGTACTCGGCCAGCATGAACATGGCGTAGGACATGCCCGAGTACTCGACCATGTGGCCAGCCACGATTTCCGATTCGCCTTCCACCACGTCGAACGGGTGGCGGTTGCACTCGGCAAGGCCGGAGGTAATGTAGATCACGAACAGCGGCAACAGCGGCAGCCAGTTCCAGGACAGGAGGTTCAGGCCGTGGTCGGCCATCATGCCGCGGGTCTGGCCGGCGACGATGTCCGAGAAGTTCAGCGAGCCCGAAACCATCAGGATCACGACCATCACGAAGCCCATCGGGATCTCGTACGAGATCATCTGGGCCGAGGCGCGCATCGCGCCCATGAACGAGTACTTCGAATTCGACGACCAGCCGGCGATGATGATGCCGTACACCTCCATTGAGGTGATCGCCAGCAGCAGCAGCAGGCCGGCGTTCACGTCCGCCAGCGCCGCTTGCGGGCCGAACGGCACCACCACCCAGGCGGCCAGCGCCGGCATGATGGTCATGATCGGGCCGATCACGAACAGCGCGCTGCTGGCCTTGGTCGGGATCACGATTTCCTTGAACAGCAGCTTGACCGCGTCGGCGATCGGCTGCAGCAGGCCGGCCGGGCCCACGCGGTTCGGGCCGACGCGGATCTGAATCCAGCCGATCAGCTTGCGTTCCCACAGGGTCAGGTAAGCGACCAGGCCCATCAGCGGCAGCAGCACGACCACGATCTTGATCAGGGTCCAGACCAGCGGCCACACACCGCCGAGGGTTGCGGCGCCGGTAGCGTTCAGAGTATCAATAAAACCGGGCGTTGCCATTACTTGCCCTCCCCTGCTTTTTCAACATTGATGGCGCCGAACATCGCGCCCAGGCTTGCCACTGCCGGGTGGCCGGCGGCCACGCGCACGGCGTTGGCCGGCAGCGTCGGGTCCACGTTTGCCACCAGGACGGCGGAGCCATTGCCCTGGGTAACCTTGACGCTGTCGCCGGACTTGACGCCCAGCTTGTCGGCCAGGGCCTGCGGCAGGCTGACCAGCGGCGCGTTGGCGTCGGCGGTGCGCTGCAGCGGCTCGGAACGGCGCACGATGGCGTCGGTGTAGTAGATCGGCACGTTGGTAACGCGCTCGAGCGAACCGGCGTTGCCGTAGGTGGCGGCCACGGCCGGCACGCGGGCAATGTTGTTCAGCTTGGCGGACACGTCGAACACGCCCTTGCCCAGCACGTCATCGCGCACCTGTTCCGAGGTCTCGAAGTCGAAGCCCGGGAGCTGCAGCAGGTTGCCCAGCACGCGCAGCACCTTCCAGGCCGGACGGGTTTCGCCCAGCGGACGCACGGTACCGTTGAAGCTCTGTGCGCGGCCTTCGGCGTTCACAAAAGTGCCCGAGGTCTCGCTGAACGGCGATACCGGCAGAAGCACGTCGGCGTAGTCCAGGCCGTGCTTGAACGGCGACATCACGACGACCATCTCGGCGGCGTCGAGGGCGGCGCGCGCTTGCTGCGGGTTGGCGCAGTCCAGCTCCGGCTCGGCGTGCAGCACGACGAAGGCCTTCTTCGGCGATGCGAAAGCCGATTCCGGCTTGGCCACGGCGCCGGCCAGGTAGCCGCCCACGCTGTTGGCGGCGTCCAGCAGGTAACCGAACCTGGCGCCGGTTTGCTCGGCGATCCATTGCGCGGCCACGTGCAGCTTGGAAGCCTGCGGGTGCTGCGCGGCAGCGTTACCCAGCAGGATCGCGCCCGGCAGTTCCGCGCCAATCTCGACCAGGGTGGCGGCAATTGCTTTTGCCACGTCGCCGGCCTGGATGGCCTCGAAGCCAGCCGGGGCGGCAACGCCCTTGGCGGCGGCCACGGCCACGACGATCTCGGACAGCGCAGCCAGCCATTCGGACGGCAGCACAGTGATGTTCTTCGCGGTCGGGATCAGGTTCTCTTCGGCGGTGCCGTTGATGATCGTCAGCTTGGCGCCGGCCTTGGCGGCAGCGCGCAGGCGGGTGGCGACCAGCGGGTGGTCCTTGCGCAGGAACGAACCGATCACCAGCACGCGTTTGAGCAGCGAAATGTCGGCCACCGGCATGCCCAGCCAGGGCACCACTTCCTCGTCCAGCGCGAAGTCGCTCTGGCGCAGGCGGAAGTCGATGTTGGCCGAACCCAGGCCGCGCGCAACCTTGGCCAGCAGGTGCAGCTCTTCCAGCGTCGAGCCGCCGGCGGCAACCGCGGCGATGTTCTCGGCGCCGTGCTCGTGGCGGATGTTACGCAGGCCGTGCGCGACGTATTCCAGCGCGGTCTGCCAGTCGGTCTCGATCCAGTTGCCGTCCTGCTTGATCATCGGGTTGGTCAGGCGGTCGGCGTTGTCCAGCGCCTCGTACGAGAAGCGGTCGCGGTCCGACAGCCAGCATTCGTTGATCGCCTCGTTCTCCAGCGGGAGCACGCGCATCACCTTGCCGCCCTTGACCTGGACGATCAGGTTCGAGCCGAGCGAATCGTGCGGCGACACCGACTTGCGGCGCGACAGTTCCCACGGGCGTGCCGAGTAGCGGAACGGCTTGCTGGTCAGCGCGCCGACCGGGCACAGGTCGATCATGTTGCCCGACACTTCCGAATCGACGGTCTTGCCGACGAAGGTCGAGATTTCGGAATGCTCGCCGCGGCCCAGCATGCCAAATTCCATCTGGCCTGCCACTTCCTGGCCAAAGCGCACGCAGCGGGTGCACTGGATGCAGCGGCTCATCTCTTCCATCGAGATCAGCGGGCCGGCTTCCTTCGGCGCCACCACGCGCTTTTCTTCCTTGTAGCGCGATTCGCTCTTGCCGTAGCCCACGGCCAGGTCTTGCAGCTGGCACTCGCCGCCCTGATCGCAGATCGGGCAGTCGAGCGGGTGGTTAATCAGCAGGAACTCCATCACCGACTTCTGGGCCTGCACGGCCTTGTCGCTGTGGGTACGCACGATCATGTTCGGGGTCACCGGGGTGGCGCAAGCGGGCAGCGGCTTGGGCGCCTTCTCCACTTCCACCAGGCACATGCGGCAGTTCGCTGCGATCGACAGTTTCTTGTGATAGCAGAAGTGCGGAATGTAGGTGCCGAGTTTATTGGCCGCGTCCATCACCATGGAACCTGGCGGGACCTCGACTTTTTTGCCGTCTATTTCAATTTCAACCATTTGATCGTTACCTGACCTGGTTTAGATGTATGCGGGCACCAAGCAGCGCTTGTGCTCGATGTGGTATTCGAATTCGTCGCGGAAATTCTTGATCATGCCTTGCACCGGCATCGCGGCAGCATCGCCCAGCGCGCAGATGGTACGGCCCTGGATGTTGCCGGCGATCGAGGCCAGCATCTCCATGTCTTCCGCGCGGCCCTGGCCGTGCTCGATGCGGTGGACCATGCGGTACAGCCAGCCGGTGCCCTCACGGCACGGGGTGCACTGGCCGCACGATTCCTCGTAGTAGAAGTACGACAGGCGCAGCAACGAGCGGACCATGCAGCGGGTCTCGTCCATGACGATCACGGCGCCCGAACCGAGCATCGAGCCGGCCTTGGCGATCGAGTCGTAGTCCAGGTCGGTGTCCATCATGACGTCGCCACGGATCACCGGGGCCGACGAACCGCCCGGGATGACCGCCTTGATCTTCTTGCCGCCGCGCATGCCACCGGCCAGTTCGAGCAGCTTGGCGAACGGGGTGCCCAGCGGGACTTCGTAGTTGCCCGGACGCTCGATGTCGCCCGAGATCGAGAAGATCTTGGTGCCGCCGTTGTTCGGCTTGCCCAGCGCCATGTAGTTCTCGGCGCCCATGTTCAGGATGAAGGGCACGGCCGAGAAGGTCTCGGTGTTGTTGATCGTGGTCGGCTTGCCGTACAGGCCGAACGAGGCCGGGAACGGCGGCTTGAAGCGCGGCTGGCCCTTCTTGCCTTCCAGCGATTCGAGCAGCGCGGTCTCTTCGCCGCAGATGTAGGCGCCGTAGCCGTGGTGCGCGTGCAGCTGGAAGCTGAACTCGCTGCCCATGATCTTGTCGCCCAAAAAGCCGGCGGCGCGCGCCTCTTCCAGCGCTTCTTCAAAGCGCAGGTAATCCTGGAAGATCTCGCCGTGGATGTAGTTGTAGCCCACGGTGATGCCCATCGCGTAGGCGCCGATGGCCATGCCTTCGATCAGCGCGTGCGGGTTGTAGCGAATGATGTCGCGGTCCTTGAACGTGCCCGGCTCGCCTTCGTCGGTGTTGCAGACGAGGTATTTCTGGCCCGGGAACTGGCGCGGCATGAAGCTCCACTTCAGGCCGGTCGGGAAACCGGCGCCGCCGCGGCCGCGCAGGCCCGAGGCCTTCAGGTCGGCAATGATCTGCTCCGGCGCGATCTTCTCTTCCAGAATGCGGCGCAGCGCGCTGTAGCCGCCGCGCTTGACGTAGTCGGCCAGGTGCCAGTTGTCGCCGTTCAGGTCCTTCAGGATCAGCGGGTTGATGTGACGGTCGTGCAGGCAGGTCATTTCTTCAACTCCTCGAGCATGGCGTCGATTTTTTCGCGGCTCATGTGCGAGCACATGCGGTGGTTGTTCACCAGCATGACCGGCGCGTCGCCGCAGGCGCCCATGCACTCGCCTTCCAGCAGGGTGAACATGCCGTCGGCGGTGGTTTCGCGGTAATCGATGCCCAGCTTTTCTTTCAGGTAGTCGCCGGCGCGCTCGCCACCGGACAGGGCGCACGGCAGGTTGGTGCACACGGTGATCTTGTGCTTGCCGACCGGCTTGAGGTTGTACATGTTGTAGAAGGTCGCCACTTCCTGCACGGCGATGGCCGGCATGCCGATGTAGTCGGCGACTTCCTGCATGGTTTCGGGCGACAGCCAGCCCAGTTCGACTTGCGCGTGGGCCAGCGCGGCCATCACGGCGGACTGGCGCTGGTCGGCCGGGTACTTGGCCAGTTCGCGGTCAATCTTTTTATAGCACTGCTCGGATAACATAATCTGGTCTACCTTCTTAGCGAACGTGGGCGTTACCTGTCGATACTGCCGAACACGATGTCCTGGGTGCCGATGATGGTCACGGCGTCGGCGATCATGTGGCCGCGCGCCATTTCGTCAAGGCTCTGCAGGTGGGCGTAGTCCGGGGTACGGATCTTCAGGCGGTACGGCTTGTTGGCGCCGTCGGACACGATGTAGATGCCGAATTCGCCCTTCGGGTGTTCCACCGCCGCGTAGGCTTCGCCTGCCGGCACGTGGAAGCCTTCCGAGAACAGCTTGAAGTGGTGGATGAGCGACTCCATGTTGGTCTTCATGTCCACGCGGCTCGGCGGAGCGATCTTGTGGTTGTCGGTCATCACCGGACCCGGGTTCGCACGCAGCCAGGCCACGCACTGCTTGATGATGCGGTTCGACTGGCGCAGCTCTTCCACGCGCACCAGGTAGCGGTCGTACGAGTCGCCGTTGGTGCCGACCGGAATATCGAACTCCATCCTGTCGTACACGGCGTACGGCTGGGTCTTGCGCAGGTCCCAGGCCACGCCCGAGCCGCGCAGCATGGCGCCGGTAAAGCCCATCGCTTTCGCGTCTTCCGGCGACACCACGCCGATGCCGACGGTACGCTGTTTCCAGATGCGGTTGTCGGTCAGCAGGGTCTCGTATTCGTCCACGTAGCCGTCGAAGCGCTGGGTGAACAGGTCGATGAAGTCGAGCACCGAGCCCTGGCGGGTTTCGTTCAGTTCGTCGATGGCCTTCTGGCTGCGGATGATCGACGGCTTGTGCTTGGGCATCGCATCCGGCAGGTCGCGGTACACGCCGCCCGGGCGGTAGTAGGCCGCGTGCATGCGCGCGCCCGACACCGCCTCGTACACGTCGAACAGGTCTTCGCGGTCACGGAAGCAGTACAGGAACGGACCCATCGCACCGATGTCGAGCGCGTGCGCGCCCAGCCACATCAGGTGGTTCAGGATGCGGGTGATCTCGTCGAACATCACGCGGATGTACTGCGCGCGCTCCGGCACCTGGATGCCGAGCAGCTTTTCGATCGCCAGCACGTAGCCGTGCTCGTTGCACATCATCGACACGTAGTCCAGGCGATCCATGTACGGGACCGACTGCAGGTAAGTACGCGTTTCCGCCAGCTTCTCGGTACCGCGGTGGAGCAGGCCGATGTGCGGGTCGGCTCGCTGGATCACCTCGCCGTCCAGTTCCAGCACCAGACGCAGCACGCCGTGCGCTGCCGGGTGCTGCGGACCAAAGTTCAGGGTGTAATTCTTAAGCTCAGCCATTATTTGATCCCGTAGTTTTCTTCGCGGATCACGCGCGGAATGTTTTCACGCGGCTCGATCGTCACGGGTTGGTAGATCACGCGCTTCTGCTCGGGGTCGTAGCGCATTTCGACGTAGCCCGAAATCGGGAAGTCCTTGCGGAACGGGTGGCCGATGAAGCCGTAGTCGGTGAGGATGCGGCGCAGGTCGCCGTGGCCCTCGAACATGATGCCGTACAGGTCGAACGCTTCGCGCTCGTACCAGTTGGCGGCACGCCAGATGCCGGTGACGGTCGGGATCACGGGCATGTCGTCGTCGGGCGCGAACACGCGCACGCGCACGCGCCAGTTGTGCTCGATCGACAGCAGGTGCGACACGGCGGCAAAGCGCAGGCCATCCCAGGTGCCGTCGCCGTACTGCGAGTAGTCCACGCCGCACAGGTCGATCAGCTCTTCGAATCGCAGGGCCGGGTCGTCGCGCAGGGTCTGCATCGCGGCCAGGTAATCGGCGGCCTTGACTACCACCGTCACTTCGCCCAGCGCCACCGTGATGGAAGCGCTCTCGCCCAGCGCATTTTTCAGGGCGAGTTCAAGGGTCTCGAGTTTTGTCGTCATGGTGAAAACCGGAATGTTTTAGCGCGCGATGGTGTTGGTGCGCTTGATCTTGTTCTGCAGCTGGATGATGCCGTACAGCAGCGCTTCAGCGGTCGGCGGGCAGCCCGGGACATAGATATCGACCGGCACGATGCGGTCGCAGCCGCGCACCACCGAGTAGGAGTAGTGGTAGTAGCCGCCGCCGTTGGCGCAGGAGCCCATCGAGATGACCCAGCGCGGCTCGGCCATCTGGTCGTACACCTTGCGCAGTGCCGGCGCCATCTTGTTGCACAGGGTACCGGCCACGATCATCACGTCCGACTGGCGCGGCGACGGGCGGAACACGACCCCGAAACGGTCCATGTCGTAGCGGGCGGCGCCCACGTGCATCATTTCGACCGCGCAGCAAGCCAGGCCGAAAGTCATCGGGAACATCGATCCCGTACGCGCCCAGTTGATCAGCTTGTCAGCTGTGGTGGTAATAAAACCTTCGTTTAAAACGCCTTCAATTGCCATGGCTTATTCCCAATCAAGGGCACCTTTCTTCCAGATGTACCAGAAACCGACCACGAACTCGGCGATGAAGACCATCATCGTCACGAAGGCCGGCCACCCCAGGTCACGCATCGCAACGCCCCACGGGAAGAAGAATGCCGTTTCCAGATCAAACAAAATAAACAGGATCGCCACCAGGTAGTAGCGCACGTCGAACTTCATGCGGGCGTCCTCGAAAGCCTCGAAGCCGCATTCGTACGGGGAGAGCTTGGCCGAGTCCGGACGGAACGGCCCGAGCAGGCGGCCGAGCACCTGCGGGGCGATGCCGACACCGGCACCGACAAGGATGAAGAGAAGAACGGGGAAGTAATTTTCGAGGTTCACTGTGAAGCCTGTTTGAACGATCGGTTAATGAAACTGCCGCATTGACTGCAGCGCCGTATCGCGCAACCCTGGCTAAGTGCCCTACACCAGGATCGTACGACTGATCCTCGTAAAAAAGCCAGCTTAGGCAGAGCTGAAGCTCATGCGCCTTTGCTGGCTTCTGATATTCCTGGTGCCGACGGCGAGACTCGAACTCGCACAGCTTTCGCCACTACCCCCTCAAGATAGCGTGTCTACCAATTTCACCACGTCGGCTAAGAGACTGCTATTTTACCCTGCCTTAGCACCTTTTTTCAATGCACAAATTGCGTTGACACAAGGAAAAATGCACAGTTTCTCAATATTTCTTATCTTTACAGAAGCCTGATTACTTCGGAATCTGGTTGGCCGGCGCCGGGGCGGAAGTGGCCGGAGCGGCCGGTGCTTGCACCGGTGCAGCGTTGCCCGCGTTGTTGGCCGGAGCGGTCGTTGCCGGAGCATTGGTCGAGGGCACGGTCACGCGGCCCATCACGCCCACGTCGGTGCCGGCAGCCGGGCGCTTGTTGCCCACGTAGGCCAGGCCCAGGGTGCAGGCGAAGAAGATGACGGCGGCAATGGCGGTGGACTTCGACAGGAAGTTCGACGAGCCGCTGGCGCCAAACAGGCTGCCCGAGGCGCCCGAACCGAAGGCTGCGCCCATGTCCGCGCCCTTACCGTGCTGCATCAGCACCAGGCCGACGATGGCCAGGGCCGACAGGACCTGCAGGACAATGATCAGATTGAACAAGGTGCTCATTACAATTCCATTCCAAGTTTAACGGGGTTTCAGATTATTTTCAGGAGGCCTTGCGGGTTCAGGCCGCGTTGATGATGGCAAGGAATTCGGCCGCCTTGAGCGAGGCGCCGCCGATCAGGCCGCCATCGATGTCCGGCTGGGCCATCAGTTCGGCCGCATTGTCCGGCTTCATGCTGCCGCCGTACAGGATGTGCAGCTGCTGCGCCGCTTCCTTGCCGACGCGTACCTTCAGCTGGGCACGCAGCTGCGCGTGCACTTCCTGGGCCATGGCCGGGGTGGCGGTCTTGCCGGTGCCGATCGCCCACACCGGTTCGTAGGCGACCACGATCTTCGTTACCTCTTCCGGGCTCAGGGTCTCGAGCACGGTGCCCAGCTGCTCGCCGACCACGGCGGCGGTCTGGTTGGCCTCGCGCTGGGCCAGGGTTTCGCCGACGCAGACGATCGGGGTCAGGCCGGCGTCGAGCGCGGCCTTGGCCTTGCGCGCCACCAGCTCGTTGCCCTCGCCATGGTAGGCGCGGCGCTCGGAGTGGCCAACGATGACGTAGCGGCATGCAAAGTCGGCCAGCATGGCCGCTGCCACCTCGCCCGTGTAGGCACCGCTCGCGTGCACGGACACATCCTGGGCGCCCCAGGCGACCGGGGTACCGGCCAGCAGTTCCTGGCACTGTGCCAGATAAGGCGCGGGTGCGCACACTGCGCACGCGGCTTTGGCGCCGCCGAGTCCTGCGACAATGCCGGACAGTAGCGTTGCGTTTGCAGCCCGGCTGCCGTTCATTTTCCAGTTGCCGACGACCAGTTTGGAACGCATAGAACCCCGCAGTCAAATAACCCGCTATTCTAGCGGTGGTTGAAGTTACGGTCAAACAAGGGCTGGCGCGGCGAGGGCCTGCAGGCCACTTTTCGCACACCGCCAGCACCCACTGTTGGCATCAACCCGTCGTCCCCGCGCAGGCGGGGACCCATGCTGAGCGTGTCTTCACGCGGTCTATGGGTCCCCGCCTGCGCGGGGACGACGTGCCGGGGTCAACACCTGCCGGAGACCGTGCCGTTCCTCTTCAGATCACCTGCAGCACGATCTTGCCCACGTGCGTGCTGGACTCCATCAGCGCATGCGCCTGCGCCGCCTCGGCCAGCGGGAAGGTCTTGTAGATCACCGGCTTGATTTTCCCTGCCTCGATCAGGGGCCAGACCCGCTCGCGCAGGCGCCGGGCGATCTGTGCCTTGAATGCGACAGGACGCGGGCGCAGGGTCGAGCCGCTGATCGACAAGCGGCGGCGCAGCACCTGCCCCAGGTCCACCTGCGCCTTGGCCCCGCCCAGCAAGGCGATCAGCGCAATGCGGCCGTCGTCGGCCAGGCAGTCGATCTCGCGCGCCACGTAGGGCCCGGCCACCATGTCCAGCACCACGTCCACGCCGCGCCCTCCCGTGAGCTCCTTGGCCACGGCCACGAAATCCTCGGTCTTGTAGTTGATGCCGCGTTCGGCCCCAAGCGCCTCGCAGGCGCGGCACTTTTCATCGGTGCCGGCGGTGGCGAACACGCGGTGGCCCAGCGCGGTGGCGACCTGGATCGCGGTCACGCCAATGCCGGAGGTACCGCCCTGCACCAGCAGCGTTTCGCCTTCGGCCAGCGCGGAGCGGTCGAACACGTTGCTCCAGACCGTGAAGAAGGTTTCCGGCAGCGAGGCCGCCTGCACCGGCGTCAGGCCCGCCGGCACCGGCAGGCACTGGGCCAGCGGAGCCGCGCAGTATTCGGCGTAGCCGCCGCCCTGCACCAGCGCGCACACCATGTCGCCCTTGTGGAAGGAACTGCCCGCCAGATCGCCATCGACGATTTCGCCCGCCACTTCCAGCCCCGGCAGGTCGGATGCGCCCGGCGGCACCGGGTAGTGGCCCAGGCGCTGCAGCACGTCGGGGCGGTTGATGCCGGCCGCGTGCACCTTGATCAGCACCTCGCCGGCCTTGAGCTCCGGCAGCGGACGCTCGCACAGTTGCAGCACCTCGGGCTTGCCCGGCTGCGTGATTTCGATGGCGCGCATGTGTCCCCCTTGTTACGAAAAACACAATTATACGCCAGGCCGGCCGTTCTTCCCGGTTGCTTGCAAGCGAAAGAACGTGCTGAATTCGTGCTCCCACGCAAATAAATTCTTCGGCGAACTGGAATCTTGGGGAACTTTCGACCAAGCGCAAGAAATCGCGTGGTCGCGTCTTGCCCGCGCTGTCGAGCCTGCCTAGATTGGTCACGCGAGCCATGCGGCTTGCACGCGATCGTCCCGCCAACCCACGCGAAGGAGCCACACACCATGCGGCACCCCGCCCTTTTCCACGCGTTGTTGCTGACCGGCGCCATGTTGGCCGCCCTCGCCGTGCCTTCGGCGGCGCGCGCGCAGGCCTGGCAGCTGGAGCACTGGACCGCCACCTGGGGCGCGAGCCCGGCCGGTCCGCCCCAGCCGGCCAACACGCTCACGTTCACCGACCAGACGCTGCGGCTGGTCGTGCACACCAGCATCGGCGGCAACCGGGTGCGCATCCGCCTGTCGAACGAAATGGGCGGCACGCTACTACGCATCGGCCAGGCCGACATTGCGGTGCGGGCCTTGGGCGCGAGCATCGTGCCCGGCACCGACCGTCCGCTCACCTTCAGCGGCACGTCGTCGATCACCATCGCGCCGGGTGCGGCTGTACTATCCGATCCGGTGGAGCTGAACGTGGCGCCGCTGTCGGACCTGGCCGTCAGCATCTACCTGCCCGGGTCGGTCCAGGCCACGACGACGCACAACACCAGCCAAAGCAGCTACGTGTCGCAGCAAGGGAACTATGTCGGCGCCTACACCCTGCCGGTCGCGCTGACGATCGCGTCGTGGCCGTTCCTGACCGCGGTGGACGTGGACAGCGCGGGCGCGGCCATCGTCACGCTGGGCGACTCGGTCACGGACGGCGCGCGCACCACGCTCGACACCAACAGCCGCTGGCCCGACTGGCTGGCCCGGCGCCTGCAAACGGTGCGCGACCCTGTCCTTGGGATCAACGGGCGCCTTTCCGTGGTCAACCGCGGCATCAGCGGTAATCGCTTGCTGGCCAACGCGCCGCAAGGGTCCCTCGCCGGCCGCAGCGCGCTCGAACGTTTCGACCGCGACGTGCTGGCCACGGCCGGCGTGCGCTACATGACGGTGCTCATCGGCATCCAGGACCTCGGCGCCAGCCCGGAGAACGCCCCGGTCAGCCAATACGACCTGATCGCCGGCTACCGGCAGCTGATCGCCCGCGCCCACGCAAAGGGGATCGCGGTCTACGGGGCGACGCTCACGCCGTTCGAGGGCTCGGCGCTGTATTCGCCGGCGCGCGAACAGGTGCGCCAGCAGATCAACACGTGGATCCGCGCGAGCGACGAATTTGACGGTGTGATCGACTTCGACCAGGCCATGCGCGACCCGGTGCATGGCGCCCGCCTGCTGCCTGCATACGACAGCGGCGACCACCTGAACCCGAACGACCTGGGGAACCAGGCAATGGCCAATGCGGTGCCGTTGACACTGTTCCGGTCGATTGGTGTCCAGGCACGTACGGGCAGCACAACCGGAAAATAAGACACCCGTGAATGCAGCTTCCAGACGAAGGATCGATGCGGCACAAGTTTTGAAGTCGAGATCGTCGTCCCGGCGAACGCCGGGATGACGTTGGCCTGTGCAGGAACCAGGGATGGAAGTGCCCCCCCTTGATGCAAGCGCGGCCCCAAAAAAAACGCCAGCATCGCTGGCGCTGGTTTTGTTGGCGGTTCGCTCAATTGCCCCCGGTGCGCGACTGCGTCGGCAGCGGCGTGCCCGGCTTCCAGCTGCGCGACAGGGCCTGCGCCTCCTCCACCTGCTCCTGGCTCATCACCCTTGCCACCGAGGCGCGCTGGTTGGCCGAATTGGCGTGGCCATTGGCCGCGGCCAGGTTCCACAGCATGTAGGCGATCACCACGTCCTGCGGCATGCCGGCCACGTGGTAGCGGTACATCAGCGCCAGCGCGTACAGCGCTTCCGGGTGGCCCTGCTCGGCTGCCTTGCGGAACCAGTACACCGCCTGCTTCTGGTCCTGCGGCACCGCGTTGCCCTTGTAGTACATGGCGCCGATCACGTACTGCGCATCGGCCTTGCCCTGCACTGCCGCCTTCTGGTGCCAGGCGAACGCCTGCTTGTAGTCCTGCGGCACACCGCGCCCCATGTAATACATCAAGCCCAGCAGGTGCTGGGCGTCGGCGTTGCCGGCCTTGGCCAGTGGCGTGATCTCCTTGAGCGCCAGCGCGTAGTTGTTCGCGTTGTACGCGTTTGCCCCTTCCGTGAAGCCCGCGTGCGCCGTGGCATGCAGGCCTAGTGCGAATGTGATCGCAACGAATAGTTTTTTCATGTCTCGTTCTGGATACGGGTTCCTGCCCTCGCCTTCGCGGCGTCCTTGATCGTCCTACTTCCAGCTGACCTTGCCGAGGCCGTCGATCGACACCTTGTGGTTCAGCGGCTTGCCGTACACCGTGACCGACCCCATGCCCGACAGCGACAGGTTGGCGTTCTGGCGCGCGGTGATCGATGCGTTGCCCAGGCCAGACACGTCGATGGTCACGTTGTCGGCGGCGAACTGCTGGGCATTCAGGCCACCCAGCCCGCCCAGGTCGGCCTTGAGCCACTTGCTGCGCCCGAGCAGGGTGATGCCGCCGGCGCCGCGCAGGTTCAGTTCGACCCCGTCGGCATTCAGGCCGGAGATCGTCATGCTGCCCAGGCCGCCAAGGTTGGCCGTCAGCCGCTTGACGTTGCAGCTCACGTTCATCGAGCCGGCGCCGTCCAGGGTCAGGTCCAGCTCGTCGCCGGAAAAGCCGCTCACGATGGTCGTGCCCAGGCTTTCGGACCAGACTTCGCGCAGCTGCGGCAGGGTCAGTTCGACGCGCAGGCCGGCCATCTCGCGCGAGATGAAGCGCTCGGACAGCTTGTTGCTGCGCACCTCGGTGTCGATGCTGAGCGTGTCGCCGTTTTGCACGGTGCTGGTGCGCTCGAGCCAGCGCGGGTCGCCGCGCACGGTGAGCGTGGCCGGCGAGCCCTGGCGGATGTGCAGGTCAACCAGCCCGTCGGTCTTGACCCGCACCACGCGCGCGTCGATCGGGCGGTTCTCGCTGGCCACGTCCGGCGGCGCCGCGAACACGGCTCCGGCAAAGGTACACAAGGTGGCCAGCACCAGGCCGAACTTGAAAAACTTGTTCACACGATTCTCCGTCATGCAATTGTCCGTCGGGCAGGTCCAGGACCGGCGCCGGCTTCACTACCAGTTACCGAAAAAGCTTACCAGATGATCATTCCTTCGGTGCAATTTCGATGCTGGGCCGATGATCGCACTATAAATTGCGGCCCCGTCCCGGATCGGCAGAATGCGACAGGCTGCAAAAATGCGGGGCTGGGCGACCGAATCGCGGGACTGGACCAGCCCGGCCGCGAAAAAAGATTACTTCCTGACATGCCTGTGCGTTAAGATCGCTGCCGGGTGGACGCAGCGCCGCCCGAACCACAACCAACGTCCACTTTGCAAGGGAATTCCATGCGCAAGCGCCTTCTCCCTGTCCTGCTGGCTGGCCTGACTGTTCCGATGTTCGCGTTCGCGGCGTCGGCCGACCAGTGGACCCTGCCGGTCCAGACCAAGAAACTCGACAACGGCCTGACGGTCGTGGTCTCCGAAGACCACAGCTCGCCGACGGTCGGCATCTCGGTGGTGTACCACGTCGGCATGCGCCTCGAGCCGAGGAACCGCACCGGCTTTGCCCACTTGTTCGAGCACCTGATGTTCCAGGGCACCCCGAACGCACCCAAGGGCGTGTTCGACAAGACCATCACCGGTGGCGGCGGCCGCAACAACGGCTCGACCCGCCCCGACTTCACCAACTACATCGAGACGGCGCCCGTCTCGGCCATCGAGCCGCTGCTGTGGCTGGAGGCCGACCGCATGAAGACGCTCGACTTCAACGCGGCGACGCTGAAGAACCAGCAGGACGTGGTCAAGGAAGAGATTCGCGTCAACGTCAAGAACCAGCCGTACGGCGGCTTCTACTGGCTCGACATCTCGCAGCAGGCGTTCCAGAAGTGGGAGAACAACCACGACGGCTACGGCAGCTTCGAAGACCTGGAAGGCGCCACGCTGGACGACGTGCGCGGCTTTCACCGCGATTACTACGGCCCGAACAATGCCGTGCTGGCGATCGCGGGCGACGTGACCCCGGCCCAGGGCTTCGCGCTGGCGCAGAAGTACTTCGGCGCGATCGCCAAGCGCCCTACCCCGGCCGCCGGCGACTTCAGCGAGCCGCTGGGGACGAAGGAAAAGCGCGTCGAGCAAAGCGATCCGCTGGCCCAGGTGCCGGCCATCGCGGCGGCGTGGAAGGTGCCGGCGCGCGGCAGCCGCGACCAGGCCGCCGTGGCGGTGCTGGCCGAGCTGCTGGCCGGCAGCGACGCCTCGCTGTTCTACCAGGGGCTGGTGAAGGGGCGCGAGATCGCGCTCAACGTCAACACCCTGTTCGGCCTGACCGGCCCGTGGGAATATGACGGTCCCACCCTGATGACCGTGTTCGCGCTCTACAAGCCCGGCAGCAGCGCCGACGCGATGCTGACCGCCATGGACGAGGAAATCGCCAAGGTCGCCAGCAACGGCGTGGACGACGCCACGCTCAAGCGCGTGAAGACCAGCATGCTCGCGGACTGGAACAACAAGATGGAAAGCTTCATCAACCGCGCCGACACGCTGGCCAAGCTGCAGACGCTGTGGGGCGACGCCAACGTGGCCAACAAGATCCCCGGATGGATCGAAGGCGTGACGTCGGACGACATCAAGCGCGCCGCCGCCACCTACCTCGTGCCGGCCAACCGTACCGTCATTGACCGCAAGCCCGCGCCGAAAGCGGCGCCGGCAGGCGACAAGAAATGAGGAGCACATCGATGAAAAAACTCATGCTGACACTGGCGGTCTCGATGCTGTTCGCGCCCGGCGCGTACGCCGACGCCCCGGCCGCCAAGCCAACCGACATGCCGGCCTACGCCAAGGACAAGCCGCTGCCGGTGCCGCACATCGGCAAGAAGAAGCTGGCCAACGGCCTGACCGTGTGGGTCGTGCCGCGTGAAGGACTGCCACGCGTGGACTTCGTGCTGGCCGTACGCGGCGCCGGTTACGCCGCCGACGACAAGGACCATCCGGGCTTCGCCAACCTGATGGCGGGCCTGCTCAACGAAGGCTCGGCCAAGCGCGACTCGCGCGCGATCGCCGAGGCCGCGCAAGGCATGGGCGGCTCGGTCGCCGCCAGCGCCGCGGCCGATGGCATCGTGGTCTCTGCCAATGCCCTGGCCTCTCACGCCGGCGAGATGGCCGCGCTGCTGGCCGAGGTGGCGCGCGTGCCGGCGTTCCCGGCCAAAGAGGTACAACTGGCCAAGGCCAACGCGCTTCAGGCGCTGCGGGTGGCAGAGACCCAGCCGCGTTTCCGGGCTGACCGCGCGCTCAGCGTGGCGATCTACGGCGAGCATCCGTACGGGCACACCGAGCCGACCGTGGAATCGATCAGCACCACCACCGAGCAAATGCTGCGCGCCGAGCACGCCAGGCGCTTCCGTCCGGACCGCGCGCTGCTCGTGATCACCGGCCGCATCAAGGAAACCGATGCGCTGAAACTGGCGCAGCAGGCGTTCGGCGACTGGAAGGCGCAAGGCAAGGCACTGCCGGATACGCCAGCGGCGCCGAGCGCGGCCAAGCCGGCGCGCGTCCTGCTCGAGCGCCCCGGCAGCGTGCAATCGACGCTGCGCCTGGGCAGCCCCGGCATTGCGGCCACGGCTGCAGACCAGGTGCCGCTGCGCCTGGCCAGCACGGTGCTCGGCGGCGGCTTCTCGAGCCGGGTCAACATCAACCTGCGCGAGGAAAAGGGCTACACCTACGGCGCCTCGGCCGGGGCGCGCCTGAACCGCGACGGCGGCAGCATCGTGGGCGGGGCGGACGTGCGCAACGCGGTCACGGGCGCGGCGATCACCGAGTACATGAACGAGTTCAAGCGCATCGGCGCCGAACTGGTGCCGCCGGCGGAGCTGGACATGCACAAGCGCTACGTGGCCGGCAGCTACCTGATCAGCAACCAGATGCAGCGCTCGGTCGCGGGCACGCTGGCCGCCAACTGGCTGGTGGGCCTGCCGGCCGAGTTCCTGGGCCAGTACGTGCCGCTGATCCAGAAGGTCACGCCGGAGCAGGTGCGCGACGTGTCGAGGAAGTACTTCGCGCCCGAGAAGCAGTCGATCGTGGTCGTGGGCGACAAGGGCGCGGTGGCCGATCAGCTCAAGGCGTTCGGGGAGTTCACCGTCAGCGACAAATAATCGCGCTCCGAGTAGGGTGGGCAGGTTTCCTGCCCACGCGTTCAGCTACCGTCGGACGCGTGGGCAGAATCTGCCCACCCTACGTCACTTCCCGCGCAGCGCCGCCTCCAGGTCGTCCAGCTCGGCCGGCTTGACCAGGTGCGCGTCGAAGCCGGCGTCGAGCGCCTTCTTGCGGTCCTCCGGCGAGCCGTAGCCGGTATGTGCCACCAGCCGGATCGCTGCCAGCTCCGGCTCGCGCTTGATCATGCGCGCCAGCTCGTAGCCATCCACGCCCGGCAGGCCAATGTCGAGCACAATGACATCCGGCTTGTGGGCGCGCGCCAGCGCCACGATGTTGTGCGCGTCCTGGGTCGTGATCGCCTCGTGCCCCATTTCGCCGAGCAAAAAGCCCATCATCTCCATCGCGTCCGCATTGTCGTCCACCAGCAGCACGCGCAGCCCGCCCGCGCGGCCCGGCGCCTTGGCCTGTTCGCACCGCGCCTCGGCCGGCCCGCTTTCGACGCGCAGCACCGGCAGTTCGACGGTGAAGGTGCTGCCCAGGCCGATGCCGGGACTGGACGCGGTCAGCCGCCCGCCGTGCATCTCGAGCAGGCGCGACACCAGCGACAGCCCGATCCCCAGCCCTTCCGGCGCGCGGTCGGGCGGCACCGCCGCCTGCGTGAACATGCCGAAGATGCGCGGCAGGCTGTCCTCGGCAATGCCGATGCCGTTGTCCTGCACCGAGATGCGCACGGTGCCGCTGTCGGTCAGCTTGGCGACCACGCCCAGCCGCCCGCCCTTGGGCGTGAACTTGGCCGCGTTGTGCAGCAGGTTGCCCATCGATTGCGCCAGCCGTACCGGGTCGCCGCTCACCCAGATCTGCTCGTGCGGCAAATGCACCTCGAGCCGGTGTTCGCGCGCCGTGATCAGGGGGCCGGCGGTCTCGATCGCCTGCCCGATCACCGCGCCAAGGTTGACCTCTTCGCGGCGCAGCGCGATTTTGCCTTCGGAGATCCGGGCCACGTCGAGCAGGTCGTCCACCAGGTGTGCCAGGTGGTCCACCTGGCGCGTGATCACCTCCTTGGCGCGCGCCTGGCGCTCGCTGGCGCCGTCCCCGGTCGTGCCCAGCAGCGCGGCGGCATTGCGGATCGGCGAGAGCGGGTTGCGCAGCTCGTGCGCCAGCGTGGCCAGGAATTCGTTCTTGTTGCTGTCGGCGGCGCGCAGCAGCGCCTCCATCTCCTTGCGGTGCGAGATGTCGCTGGTAATGCGCGCGACGCGGTACACCTCGTCCTTGGCGTTGCGCACCGGGCGCAGGCGGTCGCGGACCCAGCGCACCGTGCCGTCCGGCAGCAGCAGGCGGTACTCCTCGTCGTACGACGGCTCGGTCGCCAATGCGGCCCAGCGCGCCGCCAGCTGCGCGCGGTCGTCCGGATGCACGCCTTCGAGCCAATCGTCGTGGCGCTGCGCCAGCAGGGCGCGGCTGCGTCCCCACAGCGCCTCGTAAGCCGGGCTCACGTAGTCGGGCGTGGCGTCGGGCACCGAGAACATCCAGAACACGTCCTCGATGGTGTCGGTCAGCTGGCGAAAGCGCTCCTCGCTGTCGCGCAGCTCGTCCTGGGTCTGGCGCATGCGCAGAAGCGCGTTGACGTTGGCGATCAGCTCGTCCGCCTCGATCGGCGCGGCCAGGTAATTGTCGGCGCCGCCTTCCAGGCCGCGGATCTTGTCGTCGCGGCCGGTCAGCGCGGCCGAGGTCTGCAGCACCAGCACGCACGCGGTGGCCGGGTCGGCCTTGATGCGGCGGCAGACCTCGAGGCCGTTGATGTCGGGGAGCTTCACGTCCAGCAGCACCAGCGCCGGCTCGTCGCGCGCCACGATGGCCAGCGCATCGGTCCCGTTGGCGGCCTCCACCACCCGGAATCCGGCACTCTGCAGGATGCGCGTCTTGGCGTAGCGCGCGCCGTCGTTGTCGTCAACGTTCAGGATCAGGGTCGGTTTGGCAGTCATGATTCGATTCCATCGGTGCTGGTGGCGGCGTGCGGAAAGTGCCGCGGCAGGATGAGGGTGAAGGTCGATCCCTGTCCCGGCGTGCTTTCGACCTCGACACGCCCGCCCAGCAGTTCGGCGAGCTTGCGGCACAAGGGCAGGCCCAGGCCGGTGCCCTTGCTCTTGCGCTGCAGCGGGTGCTCGATCTGGCTGAACTCCTCGAAGATCAACTGCAGGTTTTCCTGGCTGATGCCGATGCCGGTGTCGGCCACGGCAAAAGCGATGTCGTCGGTGTCCGCGAGCAGGCGCGCGCGCACGGTGACCGCGCCGTGCTCGGTGAACTTGAGCGCGTTGGAGATGAAATTGCGCAGGATTTGCGAGATCTTGCTCTCGTCCGAATCGAACGGCTCCATGATACCCCCGGTGTCGAACACCAGCTCCACGTTGGCGCCATCGACCAGCGGGCGCAACATGCCCTTGAGCGCGCGGAACATGTTTTCCACCACCACCGGGGCCAACTGCACTTCGACCTTGCCGGCCTCGATCTTGGCCAGGTCGAGCAGGTCGTTGACCAGCTCGGACAGGTCTTCCGCCGCATTCGAGATGAACTGCACCTGGCGTTCCTGCTCCACGGTCAGCTCGCCATCCATGCGGTCGAGCAGAAGCTTGGCCAGCGCGCGGATCGACGACAACGGCGTCCTGAGCTCGTGGCTGGTGTTGGACAGGAAGCGCGACTTCATTTCGTCGGCGCGGCGCAGCCGCTCGGCCTTGTCCTCGATCTCGGCGTACAGCGCAAGGATGCCGCGGTTGGTGTCCTCGAGCTCGCGCGTGAGCGACAGCAGGTCTTCCTGGCGTTCGCGCAGCTCGGCCAGCGTGGCCAGCAGTTCCTGGTTCTGCACCTGCACTTCGAGGTAGGTGTTGGCCACCGGGCTGGCGGCCAGCTGGCGCGTGAGCTCGGCCAGCTGCTGCGCGCCGATGGGCGGCTGCGCCGGCAACTGCTTGCGCATGGTGACGCATTTCACCCCGCCTTCCTGCTCCGCGACTTCGCAGGCGTCCATCAGGCGGTGCGCGGTGATGATGGCCAGTTCCGGCGCCGCGGCCATGCCGTCCCCGCTTGCCGCCGGCGCGCGCGTGCCGCTGGCGTTCGGACACACCTCCACCTCCAGGTGCTGGCGTACCCCGTCGGTGCGCAGAGCGAAGTTGGCGCGCCCGCTGGCACGCTGCAGGCAGGCGCGCGCCACCTCCGACACCGCGGTGGCAATGCGCACCTGGTCCTGCTGCGAGAACCCGAGCAGGCTCGAGACCTGGCGCGCGCGCTGGCGCACCAGCACCACGTCCTGCTCGTTCTCCAGCCCCACCACAAGAATGCGTTGCGGTTTCATGGCTTCTCCCGCCGGCGCACCGCCAGCACCATGGCGTCGTCGCGGCGCCGGATGAAGTCGCGCATCAGCACTGCCGCCACCAGCGCCGGGTGGCGCGCCACAAGGCCCGGGTAGGCGCCCAGGTCCCACTGGGTCTGCACGCCGTCCGAATGCATGATGCACAGCGCGCCCGGCCCGAAGGGCACCGAAAACTCCTGCACCTTGCGCATGTTGTGGCCGACGATGCCGTTGTGCGAGACCAGCGCGCGGCGGCCCTTGCCGTCATAGACGCAGGCGCTGATGTTGCCGATGCCGGCAAAGCGCAGTTGGTCGTGCGCGCAGTCGATGTGGGCCAGCGCCAGGGCCGCGCCGCGCGTGATGCGCAACGCCTCGTTGGCGCGCGCCATCAGCTCGGCCGGCTCAAGGTCGCGGTTGCGCTCGAGCGCGCCGATTGCGGCCTTGGCGGCTGCCGCCGCTTCCGGCCCGTGGCCCAGGCCGTCGGCCGCCAGCAGGGTCGCGCCGCGCTCGTGGCAGCCGACGGCCCAGCCGTCGCCGCACTCGTCCTCGCCGGCCATCGGCAGCGCCAGCGCGCCCACCACCACCGGCCGCGCCGCCGGCGCCGTGGCGTCGCGCCATAGTCGCATGAAAAACGCGGAGCCCTTGCCTGGTGTGGAATGCACGTCGAACTCATCCGACAGTCGGTTCAGCGCGCCCAGGCCGGTGCCGGCGGTGCCGGCGGTGGACACGCCATCGACCAGGCTGCTCGCAACATCGGCGATGCCCGGTCCTTCGTCCACGGCCACCACGTCCAATCCTGGTCCCGCGCCCGACTGCGCCGGGCCAATGTACAGGATGCCGTGCCCGGCGTGCTTGAGGATGTTGGTGGCCGCCTCGCTGATGATGATGGCGAGCCGGCCGGCGCGCGTTTCGTCAAAGCCGAGCGCGTCGGCCAGCTTCTGCCCGATGCGGCGCGCGGCCGAAGCGTCGCTGGCGTGGCTGATGGCCACGGCCTGCTGGTGCGACAAGGAGCTGATCAGCGCTTCCATTTCACGACCGACACCGCGGTGCCTTCTCCCTGTCTGCTGTCGATCTCGAACTCGTCAACCAGGCGGCGCGAGCCGCCCAGGCCCAGGCCCAGGCCGCCGCCGGTGGTGTAGCCGTCGCGCAGCGCCTGCGCGGTGTCCGCGATGCCCGGGCCGCCATCGACGAAGATCAGGCCAATCCCCTGGCGCATGCCGTCCGACAGGCCGTCCAGGTGCACCTCGCCACCGCCGCCATACTTGAGCGTGTTGCGCGCCAGCTCGCTTGCCGCGGTGACCAGCTTGGTCTGGTCCACCAGCGACAGCGCGATGGCGACGGCACGCTCGCGCACCTGCTTGCGCAGGCCGACCACGTCCTCGTCGGTCCAGAGCGGCAAGGTGGTGCGGCCGGTACGCAGCGCACGGTTGCGATCGAGCAGGACGCTCTCGAACAACGCCGCGTTATGTTGGTCGCTCATCAGAAGGCGTTCTTTCCTAACAGGGCCATGCCCTTCTCGACGTTCAGCGCGGTCTTCACGCCCTGCAGCGTGAGCCCGAGCTCCACCAGCGTGATCGCCACCGCCGGCTGCATGCCGACCACCACCGTCCGGGCGTCGAGCACGCGCGCCATGGCGGCGGTATTGCTGATCATGCGGCCGATGAACGAATCGACCAGGTCGAGGGCCGAAATGTCGATCAGCACGCCCTTGGCGTTGTCGCGCACGATGCGCTCGGCCAGGTCGTCCTGCAGGGTCATCGCCAGGCGGTCATGCATGTCGACCTGGATCGTCACCAGCAGCAGGTCGCCCATGCGCAGGATGGGAATGCGTTCCATATGCCCCTTCTCAGCCCTTGGCGGCCGGCACCAAGGCGGTGCCGGTGCGCTCGAGCGCGACCAGGAAGGCGTCGGCCAGCGTGGCCTTGGTGATCACGTCCTCCAGGTTCACGCCCAGGTGCACGATGGTCTGCGCGATCTGCGGGCGGATGCCGCTGATGATGCAGTCGGCGCCCATCAGGCGGGCGGCGGCGATGGTCTTCATCAGGTGCTGCGCCACCAGCGTATCGACGGTGGGCACGCCGGTGATGTCGATGATCGCAATGGCCGCGCCGGTATCCACGATCTTCTGCAGGATGTTCTCCATCACGACCTGGGTGCGGGCCGAGTCGAGCGTGCCGATCAGCGGCAGCGCCAGGATGCCCTGCCACAGCTTGACCACCGGCGTGGACAGCTCGAGCAGCTCCTGCTGCTGGCGCACGATGATCTGGTCGCGCGTCTTCTGGAACACCTCGATGGTGTACAGGCCCAGCTTGTCCAGCAGGCTGCTGATGGTCCACGATGCTGTGGCCAGCCCCTCCGAGTCGCCCGTAAAGCCGTCGCGCAGGCGCGAGAACAGCGGCTGCTTGAGCGAGAACACGAAGGTCGCCGTGTCGCTCGGCGTCGAGCCGCCCTTGGCGCGGCTGGACGAGATGTCGGCCAGCAGGTCGCGCACGTCGTCCCACGAGCGGTGCTCGATGTTGTCGAGCATGCCACCGCGGGTGGCTTTCGTGAATGCGGCAAGGAATTGCTGGCAATGGGCGCGCAGCTGCTCGCGCGAGACCGCATTGGCGCGGCCAGTCAATGCCTCGAGCTGGCCGATCCATTCACTACCGATGTCTGCCTGGTGGTCCTGGATCAACTGGCTGATGCGGGCGGCGTAGTCCTGCGTGGTCATCAATCGGTTCCTTCTCTTTGTTTTGGATGGGAAGTTGGCGCAAGCAGCGTGTGACGCGGAGTCGCAAAACACTGCTGGCAATTTGTAAAAGCGGCCAACTATACCACCCATTTCTATGAAGCCACGACACAATTGAGCATTTCATATGTGTATTTTTAGAAACACTTTGATTGTCAAATTGCAAATGTACGTAGGACTGTTCCTACAGACAGACAAGCCGCCGAAATGTTACAGACGGTCGGCCATTCATCCTGCCCACGCGTTCAGGCTGCGCGGGCGTGGCCTGGACGCGGCAGCAACCAGGACAAAACGACTATCCCCGGCGCCGCCTCCTGGTCCGCACGCACTACCGCATGCCCCGAAAAACAGGAGGCCCTGCCGCCCCTGAACAGGACATGGCTCCGATTCGCGGGACCGGCCGCATCACTAGACTGAAGCCATCGATCAACCGCCGTCACCCACCGGGAACGATCATGGATGAAGTCCGCGCCTTCTTCGAATTGCTGGCGATGCTGGTCACCGACCCGCGCACCGGCGTGCTGCTGGCCCTGCTGACGGCGGCCGCCGTCAGCGACTACCGCAGCTACCGCATCCCCAATTTCCTGACCTTCGGCGGCATGGCGTTTGCGCTGGTCTACAACCTGCTGGTGCCGGCCTGGCACGCCCAGTGGACCTGGGGACCGGCCGGCATGCTGCTTGGCCTGGTCGCGATGCTGCCGATGTACGCGATCGGCGTGATGGGCGCGGCCGACGTGAAGCTGATGGCGATGGCCGGCGCCTTCCTCGGCATGGAGGGCACGCTATACGCCGTTTTGTTCTCGGTTGTCGCCGGTGGCCTTGGCGCCATCGCGGTGTCGCTGCTGCATGGCGCGCTGGGGCGACTGCTGGCCAACACCGGCACGGTGGTGCGCGGGATGGTGTGGTCGGCGGTTGCGCGCGGCAATCCAAGCGTCTCGGCGGGCGCCGCGCCTTCGGTCGGCAAACTCCCCTACGGCGTCGCGATCGCGGTGGGCACGGCAAGCTATCTCGTGGCCCGTCAGTTCGGGCTCGTCTAAACCTTAGCGAGGCAGCACCATGAAAAACCTGAAGGCACTCGGGCTGATCGTCGCCGCGCTCATCCTCGGGCTGGCCGCCGCGGCCTACGCAACCGGATGGGTCTCGCGCCAGCCTGGCGTGGCGTCCAGCAAGGTGGTCGTGGCGGCGGTGGACATCGAGCCCGGCACCAAGATCAATCAAGAGATGCTGTCCACCCTCGACTGGCCAGCGAGCGCCATGCCTCCCGGCGCATTCACCGACATCAAGGAGCTGCAGGACCGCGTGCCGCGGTTCGGCGTAGTGCGCGGCGAGCCGCTCCTGGAACGCAAGCTGGCGCCGCAGGGCACGCTCGGCGGCCTGTCGGCGGTGATCGCGGAAGGCAAGCGCGCGATCACGGTGCGCGTCAACGAAGTGGTTGGGGTGGCGGGCTTTGCCCTGCCTGGCAATTACGTGGACGTGATGGTCAACGCCCAGCAGGACCAGGGCAGCGGCGCCCAGCCCAAGCCGATCAGCAAGACGGTGCTCGAGCGCGTGCTGGTGCTGGCCGTGGCACAGGAGGCGGCGCGCGACGACACCAAGCCGAAGGTGGTGAGCGCGGTCACGCTGGAAGTGTCGCTGGAAGACGCCGAGAAGCTCGACCTGGCGCGCAGCGTAGGCACCCTGTCGCTGGTGCTGCGCAACCAGGTGGACAAACAGCCGGTGACCACCAGCGGCGTGACCAAGAACGAACTGTTCGGCGATAAGCAGGCAGCCGCCGCCCCGGTGGCGGCAGCGCGCCCGCACCGCGTGTCGGCCCCGGCAGCCGCGCCGGCGCCAAAGCGCGCGTGCGTGGAAGTGACCCAGCACGGCGCATCGACCCTCAGCTGCTTCTGAAAGCGCGACGGAGGAACCAACCATGAACACGCAACTGCGCATCACCGCATTGGCCATCGCCACCGCGCTGGCGGCGCCGGCCTGGGGCGCGGCCGACACCGGGACCAGGACCTGCAGGTCGGTGCTGGTGGAGCCGCCCACCCAGGTCATGCTGGGCAAGGCTTCGGTGGTCCCGCTGGCCGCGCCGGTGTCGCGGATCGTGGCCAGCGGCCTGCTGGCGGGTGCACCGGCCAGGCCGGCGGCATCCGCAGCGGCGGCCGTGCCGGCGCCGGCCGCCGCGCCTGGCGCCGCATCCGACCCGTCCGGCGTGGCCGAGATCGACGTGCTGCTGCTCAGCCCCTCCGACCTTTTCCTGCGCGGGAAAAAAGCCGGCGCCAGCAACATCATCCTGCAGGACGCGAACGGCGCCTGCTACCTGCGCGACGTGGTGGTGTCGATCGACCCGGCCGCGCTGCAGGCCAAACTGGCCGAGCTCATGCCCGAGGAAACCGGCATCACGGTGCGCAGCGCCGAGAATGCAATCGTCCTGACCGGCAAGGTCACCGACCTGGCCAGGCTGGACGAAGCGGTGCGCGTGGCCACGGCCTACGGCGATGGCAAGCGCGTGGTCAACCTGCTGACCGTGACGGCGCCCCAGCAGGTCATGCTGGAGGTGAAGATCGCGGAAGTCAGCAAGACGCTGCTCGACAAGTTCGGCATCGATTTTGCGCGCATGGTCACCTCGGCCGACGGGCTCACCTCGCAGGTCCTGACCGGCATCTTCGGCGGCGGCCCCGCCGTATTCGGCAAGTTTGGCCAGAACATCCGCGGCAGCGTGATCGAAGGCGCGGCCGATGCGATCGTCGGCGGCAGCCGCGCCGGCGCCAAGGCCAGCCTGTCCACCCGCGGCGCCAACGCAACCCTGTTCGGCGTCGATGCCCAGAAAAAGGACGGCCTGGTGCGCGTGCTCGCCGAGCCGAACATCATGGCCATCAGCGGCCAGTCGGCCAGCTTCCTGTCGGGCGGGAAGATCTTCATCCCGGTCTCGCAATCGCAGAACGGCGCCGCGCCCACCATCACCCTCGAGGAGAAGGAGTTCGGGGTGGGCCTGAAGTTCTCCCCCACGGTGCTCGACCGCAGCCGGGTCAACCTCAAGCTGGTGTCCGAAGTGTCGGAACTGTCGCAGACCGGTTCGCCCTTTACCACGGTCGGCGGCGTGACCTCGGTGCTGCCCTCGGTGACCACGCGCCGCATCGATACGACGGTGCAGCTGAGCGACGGCCAGAGCTTTGCGGTGGCGGGGCTGATCCGCAACAACGTCACCGAAACCATCAGCCGCTTCCCGGGCCTGGGCGACCTGCCGATCCTGGGCGCGCTGTTCCGCTCGACCGAATTCCAGAAGGACCAGACGGAGCTCATCTTCATCATCACGCCGCGCCTGGTCAAGCCGGCCGAAGGGTTGGTGGCGCCGACCGACAACCACGTCGAGCCGAGCCGCTCCGACGTCGTCCTGCGGGGCAAGGCCGAGGGCCTGGGCGCCGACCCCGCACCGGGCAAATAAGGAGAACACCATGTACCGGATCACTTGCCTGACCCTGTTTGCCCTGCTGGCCGGCTGCGCCGCCACGCCGCACTACGACGCGCGCTTCGGCGACGCGGTGCGCAAGGCGCGCGTGGCGATGACGATCGACCCGAACGCATCAAGCAACCGCGACCCGGCGGCGGGCATCGACGGCCAGTCCGGGCGCGAAGCGGTCACGCGCTACCACGACAGCTTCAAGACCCCGCCGCCGGTCGTCAACGTGATCAACGTGAGCGGCGCGGGCAGCAGTTCGAAATGAGCGGCAGCCAGCGGGCGGCCGCGCAGCAATCCGGAGACCCCGGCAACCGCCGAGGCCTGGAGCAGTAACCCTCCCCACAAGGGCGGGAGCTTTGTAACTCAACCAACCGAAAGGAACCATCATGAAAACCCTCCTGAAAGCAGCCGGCCAATCGATCAAATCGTTCGTGCGCGACGACGAAGGCGCCCAGGTCATCGAATACGCGCTGATCATCGCCGTGGTGTCGATCATCCTGGTGGTGGCGCTGCGCGACCTGACCGGCACCAGCTTCTCGGGCTTCATCACCCGGGTCGCCACCTGCCTGACCTCCTCGGCTTCGTGCGCCTGACCGGGCGGCCGGCGGGCCGCCTGTGTGGCCCGCCATCCAACCGACCTGCTCGTCCATGTTCGCGCATCTCCTCCCCCTCCAGGCAATCCGCGCCGGCGCCCGCAAGCGCCAGGCCGGCGCGGTCATCCTGATGGTGTGCTTCATGCTGTTCTTCCTGCTCGGCTTCGTGGCCATCGCGTTCGACTTCGGACGCCTGTTCATCGTCAAGACCGAACTGCAGACGGCCATGGACGCGTGCGCACTGGCCGCCGCGCAGGAGCTCGACGGCCAATCCACCGCGCTCACGCGGGCGCGCAACGCGGGCATCACCGCCGCCAACCTGAACCGCGTGAACCTGCAATCGGCCAACTGGGACGGCAAGGGCCAGGTGGTCGGCACCGACATCACGTTCAAGGACGGCGCCTACGCGCCGACCACGGCGCCCGCCAGCGCGCGCTACGCGCAGTGCCAGCACACCCAGCAAGGCGTGCGCATGTGGCTGCTGCACGCGATGGGGGCGTTCACCGGCAACGCCGCCGCCAATCCGACCAGCCGCGCCGTGCTGGCCAGCGCGGTAGCCACCCGCGCCAGCGCGCAGAGCACCTGCCCGATTCCGGTGGCGCTCAAGGCCAGGCCCGGCGGCAGCCGCGCAAACAATTTTGGCTTCCAGATCGGCGAGTGGGTCACCGTCTTCGACAAGGGCGGCGCCTCGGCCGGCGAAATGGGCTGGTACAACCTGGACGGCAGCAAGAGCGCGAGCGAGACCGCCGCCGAACTGTCCGAGGGCGGCCACTGCGGCACCCGCATCGGCGACACGCTCGGCACGCCCGGCGCCCAGACCAGTGTGGACCGACCGTGGAACTACCGCTTCGGCGTGTACAAGAACACCGACTCGCCCAGCGTGAACCACCCCGACCAGACCGGCTACTCGTACACCAGCTTCAACTGGAAGAACGCGGTGCCGCAGAACGCCTTCAACGGTACGCCCGCCGCGGGGTCGGACGCGACCGCCGCGAACTACGTGACCAAGCGCGCCGCCTACGCCTCGTTCGACGACACCGGCACCAACCTGAAGGACGGCGCCAAGATCGTGTGGGGCGATATGAACAAACTAAACAGTTTCCAGAAACTGGCCACGCCTGGCCCCTCCGGCCAGCACCGGCAGTACGGCTACGACCGCCGCCTCGTGGTGGTCCCGGTGATCAACGACGCGGCCCAGGTCACCGATTTCGTGTGCATGTTCATGCTGCACCCGCTGACCGGTCCGAATGACCCGGCGCAGCTCGAATACCGGGGACTGGCCGGCATCCCGAACTCGCCGTGCGCGCCCAGCGGCCTGCCCGGCGGGACAGCCGGCCCGCTGGTGCCGGTGCTCGTGAGGTGACGCCATGAGCAAGCGACAATCCGGCGTTGCGCTCGTCGAGTTCGCATTCATCCTGCCGCTGCTGCTGGTGCTGTCGCTGCTGGCGGCCGAACTGGGGCGCGCTGTGTACCGCTACAACACAACCGCCAAGGCGGTGCGCGACGCGGCGCGCTACCTGTCCGTGCAAACGCCCGGCACCCACGTCACCGAAGCGCGCAACCTGATCGTGTACGGGAACCTGGCCGGAACCGGCATGCCGCTTGACACCGCGCTCGGCGCGGGCAACGTACCCGCCCCCACCTGGCAGACGGCCGGCAGCGACCCGCTGATCAACACGGTCACGGTGCGCGTGTCCGGCTACCAGTTCAGGCCAATGATCGCCAACATGTTCGGCGCCAGGTACGCGACCATCACCTTCAGCGACATCACCGCCACCATGCGGAGCCCGCTATGAACCGCAACGAGCGTGGCGCCACGATCATCGAACTGGCCTTCGTGCTGGTGGTGTTCTTCATGTTCCTGCTCGGGGTGCTCGATTTTGCCCGCATGCTTTTCACCTGGAACGCTGCCACCGAGGCGGCGCGCGTGGGGGCACGCTACGCCGTGGTCTGCGCCGACAGCACCAGCCAGCCGCTGTTGCTGGACAAGATGCAGCGGCTGGTGCCGGAGATCGGCAGCGTCAACCTGGCGTGGGAACCGGCGGGCTGCGACGCCACCAGCTGCGAAGGGGTGACGGTGACCATCACGGGCCTGAACTTTCGCTGGATCTCGCCGGTGACCGGGCTGGTGATCCCGGTGCGCTCGCTGCCGCCATTCAGCACCCACCTGCCGCGCGAGATGATGCGCCAGGACCCCAACAACGCGCTCATCTGCCAATAAAACAGGAAGGAGAACGTCATGAAGATCGCCGCCATTTCACCCAACAAGGTGCGGCTGAACGAAATCGGCAAGCTGCTGCAGGCCGCCTCGCACGTCGCTGTGCTGACCGAGGGCGGCGCCGGCAAGCTGCGCCAGGTGGCCGAGCAGGACCAGCCCGACCTGATGCTGGTGGACGGCATCGGCTGCTGCGAGGATAGCCTGGCCCCGATCGAGGACCTGACCACGCACCATCCGCAGATCGCGGTGGTGCTGTTGTGCGCGGAGACCTCGCCGGCCTTCCTGCTCAGCGCCATGCGCGCGGGTGTGCGCGAAGTGCTGCCCTCGCCCGCCGGGCAGGCCGAGCTGGAGACAGCCGTCACGCGCATCTGCGGCAAGCTGCGCGGCGCGCCGGGCCGCGGCAACGGCAAGGTGCTCGCCTTCATGCCATGCAAGGGCGGCAGCGGCGCGACCTTCCTTGCCACCAGCCTGGGCTACCAGCTGGCGCAAGCCAGGTCGGTGCTGCTGATCGACCTGAACCTGCAATTCGGCGACGCGCTCTCGTTCGTGCACGACCAGCGGCCGCCATCGACCATGGCCGACGTGGCGCGCGCCATCGACAGGCTGGATGCCTCGTTCCTGGCCGCGTGCACCGTGCGCATTACCCCCAGCCTTTCCATCCTGGCTGCGCCCGAGGACCATGCCCAGGCAGTGGAGATCGGCCCCGAGCATGTGGACGCGGTGCTCGCGCTGGCGGTGCAGCACTACGATTTCATCGTGCTCGACATCGGCCGGCCAGTCACGAACCTGAGCATCAAGGCACTGGACCGCGCGCACCGGATCTATACCGTGATGCAGGCAGGCTTGCCGTCGATCCGCAACGCCAAGAAGCTGCTCGCGATCTTCAAGTCGCTCGACTACGGGCCGGACAAGGTTGAACTGGTGATCAACCGCTTCGAGCGCAAGGGTGCGATCGGCGCGGCCGAGATCGAACGGGCGCTGGGCAAGTTCACCATCCATACCGTGCCCAACTCGTACCGCCACGTCACGGCCGCGGTGGACCATGGCGAAGCCCTGATGACGGACGCACCGTCGGACCCTGTGCTGCGCAGCGTGGCGCAACTGGCCCAGACGATCAGCCCGCGGCAGGAAGCGCCGCGCAGCCTGCTCGAACGGCTGGTGCGGCGCCAGCTGGTGGCCGGCTGACCAATCCCGATGGAGCAAGCCATGTCCTTCCGCGAGAAACTCAATGCCGTCGACAGCAAGAACGACACGCGCGCGTCCGAGGTCGGCACCAGCGACGACTACCAGGCGATCAAGGCGCGCATCCACCTCAAGCTGCTCGACAAATTCGACCTGGCCGCACTCGAAACGCTGCCCGCGGCAACGCTGCGCTCCGAGATTGCGGCGATGGCCGAGCGGATGCTCGACGAGGATACGGCCGCGATCAACGAGCTGGAACGGCGCGCGCTGATCCGCGACATCCAGCACGAGATGCTCGGCTTTGGCCCGCTGGAGCTGTTGATGGCCGATCCCACGGTGTCGGACATCCTGGTCAACCGGTACAACCGCATTTTCGTGGAGCGCAAGGGGCGCCTGGAGCTCTCGCCGGTGCGCTTCACGGACGAGAAGCACCTGCTGCGCATCATCGACAAGATCGTCTCGCTGGTGGGCCGCCGTATCGACGAGTCCAGCCCGATGGTGGACGCGCGCCTGCCCGACGGCTCGCGCGTGAACGCGGTGATCGCGCCGGTAGCGCTGGACGGGCCGATGATGTCGATCCGGCGCTTTGCCCACATTCCGCTGAAGATGGCCAACCTGGTGAACGACCTGCACAGTCTCACTCCGGACATGGCCACCGTGCTCGAAGGCCTGTGCAAGGCCAAGGTCAACATGATCATCGCGGGCGGCACCGGGGCCGGCAAGACCACGCTGCTGAACATCCTGTCCGGCTTCATTCCGCCGGCCGAACGCATCGTCACCATCGAGGACGCGGCCGAGCTGCAGCTGCAGCAGCCGCACGTGGTGCGCATGGAGACGCGGCCTCCCAACATCGAGGGCAAGGGCGAGATCACGCAGCGCGCGCTGGTGCGCAACGCGCTGCGCATGCGCCCGGACCGCATCATCATCGGCGAGGTGCGCGGCGCCGAGGCGGTGGACATGCTGCAGGCGATGAACACCGGCCACGACGGCTCGCTCACCACGATCCACGCCAACAACCCGCGCGATGCGCTGTCTCGGCTGGAGAACATGATCGGCATGGCCAACCTGAACCTGCCGCACAAGGCCGCGCGCCAGCAGATCGCCTCGGCCATCACGGTGGTGATCCAGGGCCTGCGCCTGATCGACGGCCGCCGCAAGATCACCAGCATCCAGGAGATCACCGGCATGGAGGGCGACGTCATCACGATGCAGGAGATCTTCGCCTTCCGCCAGGTCGGCGTTGCCGCGGACGGCACGGTGGAAGGCTACTTCCAGGCGACCGGGGTGCGCCCCAAATTCTGCGAGCGGCTGCGCGCGTTCGGGATCACCCTGCCCGACACCATGTTCGACAGCGCGCGCCGCTACCAGTAGGAGAAGGCCATGCCCAGCAACGCCAACGCCATCGCCCACGTGCCGCCGCTGCTGTCGGTGCTCGTCTTCATTGCGGTGATCCTGCTGCTCGAAGGGCTGTATCTGATGTGGAAGACCTACCGCGGGCCGCACGCGAAAAAGATCCAGCAGCGCCTGTCCACCCTGGCCGACGCAGCGGACAGCCGCGCCACGCAGCAGCTGGTGCGCGATCGCATGCTGAGCGAGCTGCCGCCGTTCCAGCGCTTCCTGCTGCGGCTGCCCAGCGCGCACCAGCTCGACCGCGTCCTGCTGCAGGCCAACCTCAACTGGACCGTGGCCAACCTCGTACTCGGCTGCGCCGCATGCGCCGCCATCGCCTACCTCGTGGTCACGGCCTTGCTGCACCAGCCGTTCATGGCCGGCGCCATGGTCGCCGCCGGTGCTGCCATCCTGCCGCTGGCGTATGTGAGGCACCGGCGCGCGCGGCGCCTGGCCAAGCTGGAACAGCAGCTGCCTGATGCGCTCGACCTGCTCGGCCGCGCGCTGCGCGCCGGCCACGCCTTCGGCACCGGCCTGCAGATGATCGGCGACGAAATGGCCGAACCGATTGCCGGCGAATTTCGCATGGTGCACGACGAGGTCAACTTCGGTGTGTCGCTCGACCAGGCGCTGTCCAATCTGTCGCTGCGGGTGCCGATCACGGACCTGCGCTACTTCGTGGTGGCCGTGCTGATCCAGCGCGAATCCGGCGGCAACCTGACCGAGGTGCTGTCCAACCTGAGCCGCCTGATCCGCCAGCGCCTGAAGCTCCTGTGGCACGTGCGCGTGCTGTCGGCGGAAGGACGCATGTCGGCCTGGCTGCTGTCGCTGCTGCCGTTCGCCATCGGCGGCTTCCTGAACCTGTTCAACCCGGAGTTCATGGCGCCGCTGTGGACCGACCCGCTGGGGCAAAGCATCGTGCGCGCCATGCTGCTGTCGATGGCCTTCGGCGTGCTGGTGCTTCGCAAAATCATCCACATCCGCGTGTGAAGGAGACGGCCATGTTCATGCTTGCCTTCCTGGTCTTCCTGGCTGTTGCCGCTGCCTGCGCCGGCCTGTTCATGCTGGTGGTCCCAAGCCGCCTGGACCGCCGCCTGCAGACACTCGAAGCGTCCGGCGCCAGGCCCGACTGGGCCACCACCGTGGCGCAGGCCGTCGGCCCGTTTGCCGGCGTGCTCGCTCCCACCGGCGACTGGGAGAACTCGGCGCTGCGGCTACGCTTCATCAACGCCGGCATCCGCCGCGAGGACGCGCGCCTGATCTACTTCGGCCTGAAGGCAGTGCTGCCGGTGGCTCTTGCGGCGCTCGCCTGGCTGCTCCTGCGCGCCTTTACCGCCATGGATGAAATGAAGGTGCTGATGTTCCTGATGATCGCCGCGCTGGCCGGCTGCTACCTGCCCAACCTGGCGCTGTGGTGGCGCCTGCGCGAGCGCCGCCGCGAGATTTTCGAGAATTTTCCCGATGCGGCCGACCTGATGCTGGTGTGCGTGGAAGCGGGCCTGGGCCTGGATGCCGCCATGGCCCGGATCGCCGACGAGATGGGAATGAAAAGCCGCGCGCTGGCCGACGAGCTTCACCTGACCAACCTGGAACTGCGCGCCGGCGCCAGCCGCTCGCAGGCGCTGCGCAACCTGGCCCTGCGCTCAGGCGTGGAGGAAATCGGGACGTTTGCCACGATGCTGTCGCAGGCCGACAAGTTCGGCACCAGCATCGGCGAATCGCTGCGGGTGTTCTCCGAGGACCTGCGCCACAAGCGCCAGGTGCGGGCCGAGGAGCACGCGGCCAAGGTGCCGACCAAGATGCTGATCCCGCTGTGCCTGTTCATCTTCCCGGCCATTATCATGGTGGTGCTGGGGCCGGCGATGATCGTCATCGTGCGCACGATCATGCCGATCCTGGCCGCCCACTGACCGTGCCTTCGCGCTGGCGCACATGCTCGGGCTGGACCAGGCCATGCCGCATCGCATAGACATACATCTCGAGCCGGTTGTTGACGTTGAGCTTGCGGTAGATCGAGGTCAGGTGGTTACGCAGCGTGTGCTCCGAGATGAACAGGCGCTGCGCCACCTCGTGGTTGGCGCTGCCGCTGTGCTGCACGGCGGCGCTGATGATGGCGCGCTCGCGGGCGGTCAATGCCTCGTGCGGCGCGGGCTCGGGCTTGGGCGCGTTGCGCGAACGGAGCAGCTGGCCGAACACGCGGTCCATGGTGGCCGCGTCGAACCACAGCTCGCCGCGGTGGATCTTCTCGATCGCCTTGAGCACCTGCCCGGCCGAGACTTCCTTGTGCAGGATGCCGCGCGCGCCGCGTCGCACCGCCAGGTCGAGCGTCTCGGTCTCGTGCGCGGCGGTGAGCACCAGCGCGCGCGACAGGCCATTGGCCAGCAGCTCGGGCAGGAAGTCGATCATCGACACGCCGTTCAGGTCCAGGTCGAGCAGGATCACGTCCGGCGCCAGCTGCGCGGCGCGTTCCAGCGCCTCGGGGCAGGTGCGCGCGGTGCCGGCCACCTCCATGCGCGGCCGTTCGGCGTCCACCAGCTTCTGCAGCCCCCACAGCATGGTCTGGTGGTCCTCGACCAGCAGCACCCTGATGGGGCCAATACCTGGGTCGTTGGCGTCACTGTTCATAAAGGGATCTCCACGCAGACAATCGTGTCGTTGAAGCGGCCCTCGTGCACGAAGGCGCTGCCGCCGAGCGCAAGCGCGCGCTCGGTGATGGAAGCCGGGCGAAACGGCGCCGGCGGCTTTCCGCCATGCTCGTTGCTGATCTCGATGCGCAGCCGATCGTTACCGCAGCACAGCGACACCACGGCACGCCTGGCCTTGGTGTGGCGGCAGACGTTACTGATCCCCTCGCGCACGATCTGCAGCACTTCGGCCGTGAGGCGGTCGCCGAACTCGATCCGGCCTTCGCTCTCGATGCGCACGTCCACGCCATACGCGGCCTGGGCATGCGCGGCCTGCCGGCGCAGGGCCGACATGCACATCGGTTCGTCCGCGCCGGGGCCGGCGCGCGTGCGGCGCGCATAGTCGCGCAGCTCCACCACAACCTCGGCAGCCATGGCGGACAACTTGTCGAGCTCACCGGCCAGCGGATTGGAGGGCTCGGCCTGGCGGCACAGCGCGGCCAGCCCGAGCTGCAGGCCAATGTAGGACTGGATTGCGGTATCGTGCAGGTCGAGCGCGATCTTCTTGCGCTCCAGCGCCGCGGCGTCGGTGGCAATGCGGTCCAGCACGTCGATGCGGTCGATGGCGGCCAGCTCGCGCGCCGCGATCCGTGCCAGGAACAACGCGTCGCCGCGCCCGAAATCGCGCGCGCCGCCCGTCAGGTAGATGCGTCCCCGGCAGCGCCCGAAGACCAGCGGCGCGCTGATGAAAGACCGTGCCTGCAACAGGTCGGCCAGTTCGCGCAGCGGCGCCTCGTCATGTGCCGCCCAGGCGCCCACACCCGCGTGGCTTTGCGACACCGCCGCGGCGCGCGGCCAGTGGCACGAGGCTCTTGCGTACAGCAGCGCATGCGCGCGCGGTTCCGGCAGCAGGGCGCGCGCGAGCCCGGCGTCGATGTCTTCCATCGGCGCCACCGCCGCGCTGCCCTCGCGCACCGCGCGCATGCTGGTGCGGCCGGTGTCCTGCTCTTCCAGTATGACGATGCAGGTACCGGCCTCGAAAAAGGCGCGGGTGCGCTCCATCGCCATGCTCATCGTGCGGTCGATGCCGAAGCGCGGGTTGGCGACATGATTGAGCTCGGCCAGCAGCGCCTGGCGCCGTACGGCCCGGAGCTGGCGCTCCCCGAGTTGCGCGATGGCCCGGCCGAAGGCGAGCAGGATCGCCGCCAGCAGGAACAGGCGCGCCGGCACCGAACCGCCATGCGTGAGGATCACCGCGGCGCTGTAGAGGACGACGCCGCCCAGCGTGATCCGCGCGCCCTCCTCCAGGCCAAAGCGCAGCGACGCGACGACGATCGCGAAGAACAGGAACACCAGCGCAAACACGTCCGCGTCGTCGCCGGCCGCGGCCATTGCCGCGCAGGCGGCCACGTCGACGCGGTGCATCAACTTGCCGCGCGCCCATTCGAGCCTGCCCGCACAGGCCAGCGCGCACGCAGCCGCGTAGCACGACAGGATGATGAGCTCGAAGGAATTGGCCTTGTTGGGGCCGGTGTGATCGACGATGGCCACCAGCAAAGCCGAGATCGCCAGCACCAGCCGGATACCTGCAACCAGCTGGTTGTCGGCTTCGTCCAAATGCGGCGCCATCGCTGGCGTACGAGAGCTCGAAATCGCCATACAGGGTCGTTTGTCTTTGCTGAGAAACATTGCCCAGGATCAAAGACCCAAGCACCATGTCGCCACAGCCAACCCCGATTCTAAGTTACATTTTTTGCAACACCATGACCTTGGTCAGTGGACGACCGACTTGGCGGCAGCGCACTTATTCGTCGGGCAGAGCCAAACACAACAGCGGATATGGTTTTCCCATCCCATCGACGGCGCTGCGACCGATCACCTGGAATCCCATGCGCTGGTAGAAGCCGACTGCCTGATCGTTCTGTTCGTTCACATCGACCTTGCGGATACGAAGCTGCTCGATGGCATACCGAATCAGCCCCTTGCCGATGCCGTGCCCGCGTTCGTCAGGGTGGATAAACAGCATCTCTACCTTGTCTTCGGATGTGCCGAGGAAACCGGTGATCCTTCCGTCCGTGCCGGTTGCGTGCACGAGATCGACTTGCTCGAAGAATTCGATAATCATGCCGCGCAACATCAAAAAGTCTTCTCGCCGCAAAAAATGGTGCGTGGCAGCCACGGACGCTTCCCACACGTGGGCCAATTCGGCGAAATCCGCCGGATACGACGGACGAATCTGCAATTCGGTAGAGCTCGACATGGGATCTCCTGATATAAAAAAACCGCCAGGCTTGCGCGCTGGCGGTTCTTGCTGGCCTGATGCCAGAGCGATTACTGCGCGGTCGCCTCGGCGCCCGCAGCTTCGGCCTGCTTCATCGACAGCTTCAGGCGGCCGCGCTCGTCGGCCTCGATGACCTTCACGCGCACTTGCTGGCCTTCCTTCAGGTAGTCGGCGACGGCGTTCACACGCTCGTTGGCGATCTGGCTGATGTGCAGCAGGCCATCTTTGCCCGGGATCACTTGCACGATGGCGCCGAAGTCCAGCAGCTTGAGCACGGTACCGTCGTAGGTCTTGCCGATCTCGACCGACGCGGTCAGCTCTTCGATGCGGCGCTTGGCTTCCTGTGCGGCAGCGGCGTCCACCGAAGCGATCGTCACCACGCCGTCGTCGGTGATGTCGATCTGGGTGCCGGTTTCCTCGGTCAGCGCGCGGATCACGGCGCCGCCCTTGCCGATCACGTCGCGGATCTTCTCCGGATTGATCTTCATGGTCAGGAGGCGCGGCGCGAAGTCGGACAGCTCGGTGCGCACGTGCGGCATGGCCTTCTGCATTTCGCCCAGGATGTGCTGGCGGCCTTCCTTGGCTTGCGCCAGCGCCACTTGCATGATTTCCTTGGTGATGCCCTGGATCTTGATGTCCATCTGCAGCGCGGTGATGCCGTTGGCGGTACCGGCCACCTTGAAGTCCATGTCGCCCAGGTGGTCTTCGTCACCCAGGATGTCGGTCAGCACGGCGAACTTGCCGCCTTCCTTGATCAGGCCCATCGCGATGCCGGCCACGTGTGCCTTCATCGGCACGCCGGCGTCCATCAGTGCCAGGCAGCCGCCGCACACCGATGCCATCGACGACGAACCGTTGGACTCGGTGATTTCCGAGACCAGGCGGATCGAGTAGCTGAACTCGTCCTGCTCCGGCAGCGCGGCGATCAGCGCGCGCTTGGCCAGGCGGCCGTGGCCGATTTCGCGGCGCTTGGGCGAACCGACACGGCCGGTTTCGCCGGTGGCGAACGGCGGCATGTTGTAGTGCATCATGAACTCGTCGGTGTACTCGCCCATCAGCGCGTCGATCTTCTGGCTGTCGCGCGAGGTGCCCAGGGTGGCGATCACCAGCGCCTGGGTTTCACCGCGGGTGAACAGGGCCGAGCCGTGGGTACGCGGCAGCACGCTGGTGCGGATCGAGATCGGGCGCACGGTGCGGGTGTCGCGGCCGTCGATGCGCGGCTCGCCTTCCAGGATCTGCGAACGCACGACACGCGCTTCCATGTCGAACAGGATGTTGCCCACTTCGACGGCGTCCGGCGCTTCGGTGCCGTTGGCGGCCGCTTCGGCTGCCAGGTCGGCCTGCACTTCGGACGACAGCTGGCGCAGCTTGTCGGTACGGGCTTGCTTGTCGCGGGTTTTGTAGGCGTCGCGGATCTTGGCTTCGGCAAAGTGCGCCACGCGCGAGATCAGCGCTTCGTTCTTGGCCGGGGCGGTCCACTCGATTTCCGGCTTGCCGCCCTCTTCCACCAGCGCGTGGATCGCGTCGATCACGGCCTTGCCTTGCTCGTGGCCGTAGACCACGGCGCCCAGCATGATTTCTTCGGACAGCTGCTGCGCTTCGGATTCGACCATCAGCACGGCGTGCTCGGTACCGGCCACGACCAGGTCCATCTTCGAGCTCTTGAGCTGGGTGGTGGTCGGGTTCAGGACGTACTGGCCATCGATGTAGCCAACGCGCGCGGCGCTGATCGGGCCGTTGAACGGGATGCCGGCCACGCACAGGGCGGCCGAGGCGCCGATCATCGACGGGATGTCCGGGTCGATTTCAGGATTGACCGACAGCACGTGGATGATGACCTGCACTTCGTTCAGGTAGCCTTCCGGGAACAGCGGGCGGATCGGGCGGTCGATCAGGCGCGAGGTCAGCGTTTCTTTTTCGGACGGGCGGCCTTCACGCTTGAAGAAACCGCCGGGGATTTTACCGGCAGCGTAACTTTTCTCGACGTAATCGACCGTCAGCGGGAAGAAGTCCTGGCCCGGTTTCGCCTCTTTCTTGGCGACCACGGTTGCCAGCACCACGGTGTCTTCGACCGACACCAGAACGGCGCCGGATGCCTGACGTGCGATCTCGCCAGTTTCCAGGGTGACGGTATGTTGGCCGTACTGGAAGGTTTTCGTAACTTTGTTAAACATGGGTAATCCCTTTCTATTTGCCGACAGATTTTCAGGAGCTGTCGTTCACCTCACCACGGGCGCTCTCCTCCGATCACGCCTTACTGCAAAAACAACGGAACAGCAAAAACAAAAAATGCCCGCGACAGCCGAACTGACGCAGGCATTTCCTGACTAAACCGTCTGTCGCAATCGAATTACTTGCGCAGGCCGAGTTTGGCGATCAGGTCGCGGTAGCGGTTGGCGTCCTTGCCCTTCAGGTAGGACAGCAGGCTCTTGCGACGGTTGACCATGGCGATCAGGCCGCGGCGCGAGTGGTGATCCTTCTGGTGGGTCTTGAAGTGGCCGTTCAGCTCGTTGATGCGTGCGGTCAGCAGTGCGACCTGGACTTCCGGCGAACCGGTATCGTTCTGGCCACGTGCGTTGTCCGCGATGATCGCGGCTTTGTTGATGTTTTCTACGGTCATGATGATGCCTTTCACATGCGGTGCAAGAGTCGGAACCCAGCGCACCGTGATAACGTTGATAAAACCCGGCCTTGGGGCCAGACCGGCTAGTATATGCGAAAACTGCCCATGCAGCCAGTATTTTGCTCACGCCCGACGCGGTGCGGGGCTGGTTTCTCGGGCTTTTCGGAGTGCCAAGATGGCAAAATTTGCAATTTTATTAATCTCCACAGCCATTGCCTTGTCCGGCTGCGGCACGATCGTCCGCCACTTCCCTTCCCAGGGCGACAGCGCCTCGGTGGTGATGGAAAAGATGGGACGGCCGACGGCGGTCTATCCCGAAGACGGCGGGCAGCTGCTTGAATACGCGACCGGGCCGATGGGCGAATACACCTGGATGGCCCACATCGGGCCGGACGGAAGGCTGAGCCGGTTCGAGCAGGTGCTCACCGGCGCCAAGTTCGCCACCATCAAGATCGACCATGCCACCAAGGACGACGTGCTGCGTACGATCGGCCACCCGGCCGAAGTGTCGTACCTGACGCTGCGCGACTACGAGGTCTGGTCCTATCGCTACCTGGAGAACGACGTCTGGTATTCGATGATGAACGTGATGTTTGACCGCGGCGGCATCGTGCGCATGATGCAGAACGGTCCCGATCCGCGGTACCAGGACCGGGACGACAAGTTCCACTAGCCGCCGCGGCAAGCCCGGTGGCTTAGTGGGCGCCAGCGCAGGCGACGGCGCGGCCGTCGGCCGAACGCGAGCAGGCGCCGGCGATGCCGCCGCAGGCGACGGCCGTTCCGTCCGCCGATTTTTCGCAGTAGTTGGCCTTGCCACCGCAGGCGACCGCGCGGCCATCGTCCGAGCGCAGGCAGTAGTTGGCCTGCCCGCCGCAGGCGACCGATTTGCCGTCGCTGGACATCTGGCAGCTGGCGGCCTTGCCGCCGCAGGCGACCGCGCGGCCGTCCGACGAGGTGACGCACTCGCTGGCGCCGCCGGTTTGTACCTTGTCCGCGGTGCCGCCGGTGGCGATCACGCAGCCGGAGCAGAACACCGCGACGAGCGCGCAGGCCAGCGAGGCCTTGAAGGTCGAGATCATCTTCATTCAGGTTTTCCTTGTTGTTGTAGATGCCTGAACGATAACGGACAACTCCGTGGAACACAACGGGCTAACCGTCGTCCCCGCGAACGCCGGGACCCATGCTGAGCCTGAACGCACGCGGCGTATGGGTCCCGGCGTGCGCCGGGACGACGCGCGAATGGTTGGATTACAGCTGCGGGTTGACGCGCTCGACCTTGGACTGCAGCTTGTTCAGGCCCGACAGATAGGCCTTGGCCGACGCCACCACGATGTCCGGATCGGAGCCGACACCGTTGACGATGCGGCCATTGCGCGACAGCCGCACCGTCACCTCTCCCTGCGACTGCGAGCTGCCGCTGATCGCGTTGATCGTAAACAGCAGCAGCTCGGCGCCGCTATTGGCCTTCGATTCGATCGCGTTGATCATCGCGTCCACAGGGCCGTCGCCGGTCGCTTCGGCCGTGTGCTCCTTGCCGTCCATGGTGAAGCTCACGCGCGCGTGCGGCAGCTCGCCCGTCTCCGAGCGCTGCGCCAGCGAGACGAAGCGGTAGTACTCGCCCACCTGCTCCTTCTCGCCCTGCGCCACCAGCGCCATGATGTCCTCGTCGAAGATCTCGGCCTTGCGGTCGGCCAGGTTCTTGAAGCGAGCGAAGGCGTCGTTCACCTCGGCCTCGGACTCGAGCTCCACGCCCAGCTCCGAGAGGCGCGCCTTGAACGCGTTGCGCCCCGAGAGCTTGCCCAGCACGATCTTGTTGGCGGACCAGCCCACGTCTTCGGCGCGCATGATTTCGTAGGTTTCACGCGCCTTGAGGATGCCGTCCTGGTGGATGCCCGAAGCGTGCGCGAACGCGTTGGCGCCCACCACCGCCTTGTTCGGCTGCACCGCGAAACCGGTGATCTGCGAAACCATCTTCGAGGCCGGCACGATCTGCGTGGTGTCGATGCCCACCGTGAGCTTGTAGAAGTCGGCGCGGGTGCGCAGCGCCATCACCACCTCTTCCAGCGCGGTGTTGCCGGCACGCTCGCCCAGGCCGTTGATGGTGCATTCGATCTGGCGCGCGCCGCCGATGGCCACGCCGGCCAGCGAGTTGGCCACTGCCAGGCCGAGGTCATTGTGGCAGTGCACCGACCAGATCGCCTTGTCCGAGTTGGGCACGCGCTCGCGCAGGCGGCGGATGCGCTCGCCGAATTCTTGCGGCACCGCGTAGCCGACCGTGTCCGGGAAGTTGATGGTGGTGGCGCCTTCGGCGATCACCGCTTCCAGCACGCGGCACAGGAAATCCTCTTCCGAGCGGCTGCCGTCCTCGGGCGAGAACTCGATGTCGTCGGTGTGGTTGCGCGCGTAGCGGATCGCCAGCCTGGCCTGTTCCAGCACCTGCTCCGGCTCCATGCGCAGCTTCATCTGCATGTGCAGCGGCGAGGTGGCGATGAAGGTGTGGATGCGCTTGCGTGCGGCCGGGGCCAGCGCCTCGGCGGCGCGCGCGATGTCGCGGTCGTTGGCGCGCGAGAGCGAGCAGATGGTGGACTCGCGCACCACCGACGAGATTGCGCGGATCGCCTCGAAGTCGCCCGGCGAGGCGGCCGCAAAGCCGGCCTCGATCACGTCCACCCGTAGTCGCTCCAGCTGGCGCGCGATGCGCACCTTCTCATCCTTGGTCATCGATGCGCCGGGCGATTGCTCGCCATCGCGCAGGGTGGTATCGAAAATGATGAGGCGGTTCGGGTCAGACATGACGGCTCCAATAACAAATAAACGCGAGCGCAGCCGATCCGCCTTTTGGGCGGTCAGCGGCGCTCGCTCGGGTCTGACGGTTCATCCTCGGTCTGGATGATGCTGACCGGCTTGCCCTTGGCCATACGCCAGAACAGCACCACATAACCGGATAAACCGTATAAAACAAACAGCGGCCAAAGCACCACGGCCGGCTTGATCGCCACCAGCGCAAAGATGAGGGCGATCAGGAAAACAACAATGAACGGAACGGACTTCTTGAAGTTGACGTCCTTGAAGCTGTAGAACGGGACGTTGGTGACCATGGTCAGGCCGGCGAACAGCGCGATGGTCCAGCTGATCCAGTCCACCTGGCGCGCCGACACGTCGATGTCCGGGTCGGTCATCATCAGGATGAAGCCGACCACCAGCGCGGCCGCCGACGGGCTGGGCAGGCCCTGGAAGTAGCGCTTGTCCACCACTTCGATGTTGGTATTAAAGCGCGCCAGGCGCAGCGCGGCCCCGGCGCAGTACACGAAGGCCGCGATCCAGCCCAGCTTGCCCAGGCCGCGCAGCGAGTATTCGTAGATGACCAGCGCCGGCGCGGCACCGAACGAGACCATGTCGGACAAGGAGTCGTACTGCGCGCCGAACTCGGACTGGGTGTTGGTCAGGCGCGCGATGCGGCCATCGAGCCCGTCCAGGATCATGGCCACGAAAATCGCCCAGCACGCGTAGTCGAAGCGCTGGTTCATCGCCATGACGATCGCGTAGAAGCCGCAGAACAGCGCCCCGGTGGTGAACGCATTGGGCAGCAGATAGATGCCGCGACCGCGTTGGCCCTCGGCCCTGCGGCCGAAACGGCTGAATCGGGGTGCCTTGGGCGCCATGGCGGCGGCAGCTTTTCTGCGTCGGGGGAAATGTGCCATTGTGTAGTCGGTTCTCAAGTAAAGTTCGCGCTTGTGGCGCTGACCTCGCCATTATAGTGGCCGGGTCGACTTGTTAGCGAACGGATACTGTTACTTGAACTTCACCTTTCCTACGAGACGCATTTGCAGCGTGGTTTCGCCCGGCTCGAAGCTGGGCTCGGGCACTTGGTCAGCCACCTTGGCGCGCGCGTACGACATCACCATCGGGGCCGTGCCAGCGGGCGCGTAATTGCCCGATGCCTCGAAATCGACCGTGTCGAGCACTGCGTCCTGCGGTTTCCTGCCCATCGCGGCGGCAATCGACGCGATGCGCTCATTCAAATTCTTGTAGGTCTCGGCGATGCGCTGATCGTCGAGCCGTTTTTCGGTTTCCTTGGACAGTCCGAACGACAGATTGCTGATCGCCAGCACCTTCTGCGCCGCCGCGGCCGTTTTCGGCAACGCGGCGAGGTTGTTCGTCTTCACTTCCAGGTACTGCCCCACGCGCCAGGCTACCGGCACCGGCGGGCGTTGCACCGTTTGCATCGGCTGCGGCGGCGGGCTGTCCTGGTAGATCGGCACCGTGTAGTAGCCCTGGGTCTTCAGGCGTGCCCCCGGGTCGGCGGCACGGACGATCTCGGTGCCCTCTTTCATCTTGCGGTTGACGCGCGCCGCGGCGGCCGCCTTGTCCTTGTCGTGCTCCTCGACCGAGAACGTGATCACGGCCTCGTCGTTGGCGTGCTTCACCTCACCGAACGCGGGGACGATCACCAGCGTGCCGGCGGTAGACGGGCCGCTCTGCGCGTATGCGGGCGAGGCGGCGACGAGGACGGTCAACAGAAGAAGCTTCGAGAGCGACATTGTTATTCTCCGGGTAAAAGGCGGCGGTTGCCGCGTTGCGCAATACGATACAGTTTTTTGGCGCTGTACTTACTTTCTGTATCGAATAGTTGCAATTTTCCTTACCCGTTACCAATAACTCGTCGTCCCCGCTAAGGCGGGGACCCATGCTGAGATTGCCGACCTGCGGCGCAGGCTTTTCGACGGCTCTCTCTGTCTATGGGTCCCCGCCTGCGCGGGGACGACGTTTTGGAGCTAACAATCAGTTCTTCGACTGATCCACCAGCTTGTTCTTGGCGATCCACGGCATCATCGCGCGCAGCTTGGCGCCGACTTCCTCGATCTGGTGCTCCGAGGTCAGGCGGCGGCGCGAGATCAGGGTCGGGGCGCCGGCTTTGTTCTCGAGGATGAAGCTCTTTGCGTACTCGCCGGTCTGGATGTCCTTCAGGCACTGGCGCATCGCGTCCTTGGTCTGGCTGGTCACCACGCGCGGGCCGGTGACGTATTCGCCATACTCGGCGTTGTTCGAGATCGAGTAGTTCATGTTGGCGATGCCGCCTTCGTAGATCAGGTCCACGATCAGCTTGAGCTCGTGCAGGCACTCGAAGTACGCCATCTCCGGCGCGTAGCCCGCTTCCACCAGCGTCTCGAAACCAGCCTTGATCAGCTCGACGGTACCGCCGCACAGCACGGCCTGCTCGCCGAACAGGTCGGTCTCGGTCTCTTCGCGGAAGTTGGTCTCGATGATGCCGGCGCGGCCGCCGCCGTTGGCCATGGCGTACGACAGCGCGATGTCGCGTGCCGAGCCCGATTTATCCTGGTACACGGCGACCAGGTGCGGCACGCCGCCACCCTGCGCGTAGGTGCCGCGCACCGTGTGGCCCGGGGCCTTCGGCGCAACCATGATCACGTCCAGGTCGGCGCGCGGCACGACCTGGCCATAGTGCACGTTGAAGCCGTGCGCGAAGGCCAGCACCGCACCCTGCTTGGCGTTCGGGGCCACGTTCTCGTTGTACACCTGGGCGATATTCTCGTCCGGCAGCAGGATCATGATGACGTCGGCGTTCTTGACCGCCTCGTTCACTTCGGCCACTTTCAGGCCGGCCTTCTCCACCTTGGCCCAGGACGAGCCGCCGCGGCGCAGGCCGACGGTCACGTTCACGCCCGAGTCGTTCAGGTTCTGCGCGTGCGCGTGGCCTTGCGAACCGTAGCCGATGATGGCGACATTCTTGCCTTTGATGAGGGAGAGGTCGCAGTCTTTGTCGTAGAAAACTTTCATTTTAGGGTCCTGTATTTTTTAGAGTATTGATAGCTGTGTGGACGCGTGGGCAGGAAGACCTGCCCACCCTACGTTCCGGTCGTTACACTTTGAGGATGCGTTCGCCGCGGCCGATGCCCGAGCCGCCGGTACGCACCGTTTCGAGAATCGCGGCACGGTCGATGGCGCCGATGAAGGCGTCCAGCTTGTCCTTGTTGCCGGTCAGCTCGATGGTGTAGGTCTTTTCGGTCACGTCGATGACGCGGCCGCGGAAGATGTCCGCCGTCCGTTTCATCTCTTCGCGTTCCTTGCCGACCGCACGCACCTTGATGAGCATGAGCTCGCGCTCGATGTGCGGGCCTTCGGTCAGGTCGACGACTTTCACGACTTCGATCAAGCGGTTCAGGTGCTTGGTGATCTGCTCGATGATGTCGTCCGAGCCGCTGGTGACGATCGTCATCCGCGACAAGGTCGCGTCTTCGGTCGGCGCCACGGTCAGCGTTTCGATGTTGTAGCCGCGCGCGGAGAACAGGCCCACGACGCGCGACAGGGCGCCAGCTTCGTTTTCAAGCAGGACGGAAATAATGTGTCGCATCACAGGTCCTCCGAGCCGAGCAGCATTTCAGACAGGCCTTTGCCAGCCTTCACCATCGGCCAGACGTTCTCGTCCGGATCGGTGAGGAAGTTCATGAACACCAGCTTGTCCTTCATCGCAAACGCTTCGCGCAGCGCGCCTTCGACGTCGGCCGGCTTGGTGATGCGCATGCCGACGTGGCCATAGGCCTCGGCCAGCTTCTGGAAGTCCGGCAGCGAGTGCACGTAGGACTCCGAATAACGCGACTCGTAGTCCAGCTGCTGCCACTGGCGCACCATGCCCAGGTAACCGTTGTTGAGCAGGATGATCTTCGGCGTCAGGTGGTACTGCTTGCAAGTGGCAAGTTCCTGGATGCACATCTGGATCGAGCCTTCGCCGGTGATGCAGGCGACGGTGGCGTCCGGGTTGGCCATCTGCACGCCCATCGCGTACGGCAGGCCGACACCCATCGTGCCCAGGCCGCCCGAGTTGATCCAGCGGCGCGGCTTGTTGAACGGGTAGTACTGGGCTGCCCACATCTGGTGCTGGCCGACGTCGGAGGTGATGAAGGCGTCGCCTTCGGTCACTTTCCACAGGGTTTCGATCACCGACTGCGGCTTGATCACGTCGTCCGATTGCTGGTACTTCAGGCATTCGCGCGAGCGCCAGGCGTTGATCTGGGTCCACCAGTTCTTGAGCGCGCCCCCATTCGGCTTGGTGTCGGTCGCGTCCAGCTGGCTCAGCAGCTCAACCAGCACGTCCTTGACATTGCCCACGATCGGGATATCGACCTTGACTCGCTTGGAGATCGAGGACGGGTCGATGTCGATGTGGATGATCTTGCGCGGGTTGGTGGCGAAGTGCTTGGGGTTGCCGATCACGCGGTCGTCAAAGCGCGCACCGATCGCGATCAGGACGTCGCAATTTTGCATCGCCATGTTCGCTTCGAAGGTGCCGTGCATGCCCGGCATGCCGACCGACTTGTCGCTGCCGGCGCGGTAGCCGCCCAGGCCCATCAGGGTGTTGGTGACCGGGTAGCCCAGCTTGTCCACCAGCTTGTTCAGCTCGGGCGCGGCGTTGGCCAGGATCACGCCGCCGCCGGCGTAGATCATCGGGCGCTCGGCCTGCAGCAGCAGCTGCACCGCCTTGCGGATCTGGCCCGCGTGGCCCTTGTCGACCGGCTTGTACGAGCGCATCTCGATATCGCGCGGGTACTCGAACATGGTCTTGGCCATGCTGATGTCCTTCGGGATATCGACCAGCACGGGGCCGGGGCGGCCGGTGCGGGCGATGTAGAAGGCTTTCTTCATGGTCGAGGCCAGGTCCTTGACGTCCTTGACCAGGAAGTTGTGCTTGACCACCGGGCGCGTGATGCCGACCGTGTCGCATTCCTGGAACGCGTCCTGGCCGATCGCGTGGCTCGGCACCTGGCCGGTGATGACCACCATCGGGATCGAGTCCATGTACGCGGTGGACAGGCCGGTGACGGCATTGGTGACGCCCGGGCCGGAGGTGACCAGGGCAACGCCGACGGTATTGGATGAACGGGAATAAGCGTCAGCAGCATGGACGGCGGCCTGTTCGTGGCGCACCAGGATGTGCTGGAACTTGTCTTGCTTGAAAATGGCGTCGTAGATATACAGGACTGCACCGCCCGGATAGCCGAAGACGTGTTTGACGCCCTCCTCGGCCAGGCAACGCACGACGATCTCAGCGCCCGTGATGGGAGCCGTTGCTTCGTTACTCATAACATTCCTTTCAAAACCCACAGGGAAGTGATCGGATGCTCTTTCCTAACGAAATGCGTTTGGCGCGACAGGTGCTCAGCTTTCCCTTCTTCCTGCGGTCACATCGATCCTGCAGATACCCGTAGATACCCTGTGAACCGGTGCTGGTCGCAACTCGTTCTAGCGTGAGTGTCTGTGGCGCGGTTGCGCATTTCTCGCGCTTGTGGCGCGGGTGGGAGCAAACTGCCTACAAATGAAAGCGAGTCAATGCCGGGTAGGACCTTGTGTGGCTGGCCCGGTGACTTGGGGGCTTCGGGGTTGCAAAGCGTGACAAACACCTTACTGCGTTGCAGCATTTTGGTCAAGCGCCTTGTGTGACTTTGTTCGAAATCAGGGCGAACCGCCCCCAACTGGTGCAAAACCCAGGGCGGATGGGGGCGCAGGCTGCGTTAAGCCTGTGCATACCGCTGTGTTTTTTGCTAGCATTCGTCAGTTTTCCCAAATGCCACAGGCAAAGTACCTCGGCGCACCCTTCATCGCATGGCCACAGACAAAGAACTCAACGACTTCCTCGGGAACGTCGAGCGGCGCGCCTTCAAGCAAGCCGTGTATGCGGTGAGAAAGGACGAAGCGGCGCTGGACATCGTGCAGGACGCGATGATCAAGCTCGCCGAAAAATATGGCGACAAGCCGGTCGCCGAACTGCCGATGCTGTTCCAGCGCATCCTGCAGACCACGATCCTCGACTACTTCCGGCGCGAAAAGGTCAGAAACACCTGGGTCAGCCTGTTTTCCGGGCTGGGACGCAGGGAGGAGGAAGACGAGGATTTTGATATACTTGCATCTTATGAAGCCGAGGAAGGCTCGGCCGCCGCGGAGTCCAGTGCGGACCAGGTGGAACGTGCCGAAACCTTGCGCCTGATCGAGGAAGAAGTGCAGCGGCTCCCCGCGCGTCAACGGGAAGCCTTCCTCATGCGTTACTGGCAGGACATGGATGTGGCCGAGACGGCCGAAGCGATGGGGTGCTCCGAGGGCAGCGTCAAGACGCATTGCTCTCGCGCTACGCACGCCCTGGCCGAAGCCCTCAAAGCCAAGGGAATTAAATTATGAACACGGACGACATCAACCTGGCGTACAAGATACGCCATGCCCTGAACGAAAATCTTGATGCCCTGCCCGCTTCGACCACCGAACGGCTGGCAGCCGCGCGTGCGCGCGCTGTAGCGCGCAAGAAGGCCGATGCGCCGGCGCGCAAGCAGGCTCGTCCGGCGTTCAACATCCACGCCATGCTGTCGATGGCCGGCCTGGGCCGCGTTGCGGTGGCGGTGCCGCTGCTGGCGGCCGTGTTCGGCCTTGCCGGGCTGTACCAGTACGAACAGCAGCAGCGTATTGCCGAGCTGGCCGAGCTGGATGCTGCGGTGCTGTCCGACGAGCTGCCGCTGACCGCCTACACCGACCACGGCTTCAACGCCTATCTGGCCGCCCAAGCCCAAGGGCAGGACCAGCAACGCGCGACCCAATGAGGGCAAACGGCTTGCGTTTTCGTTACACTGCCATTGCCTGCACGGCCGCGCTTGCGCTGGCTGGCGCGGCGGCATTTGCCGTGGCGCAGCAAGCGGCCGCGCCCGCGCCGGCCACGCCTGCGGGCCAGCCCGCTGCAGCAGCCCGGCCGCCGGCCCCTGCCGCCGGCGCCAAGCCTGCGGCCACCAAGCCTGCCAAGTCGCCGGACAAGCCGCTCTGGCGCGACCTCTCGCCGGCGCAGCGCGCCGCGCTCGAGCCGCTGGCCACCGAATGGGACCAGATGGATGGGGTACGCAAGCAGAAATGGCTGGAAATGGCCAACCGCTTCAAATCCATGTCGCCCGAAGAGCAGCAGCGCGTGCATGAACGCATGCGCGAGTGGGTGCGCCTGACGCCGGCGCAGCGCAAGCTGGCGCGCGATACCTACACCCGCACCAAAAAGCTGGCGCCGGGCGAAAAAACCTCGACCTGGGAAAGTTACCAGCAGCTCCCCGAAGAGCAGAAGCAAAAGCTCGCCGCCGAGGCCGCCGCACGCAAGCAAGGGGCAACTACCTCGGCCACCAGCCGCCGCCAGCCCACCCCGATGCACAAGAGCCCGACGGCATGCCCGGCTGGCATGGCCAAGAATCCGGTCTCGGCAGCGCCGCCGTGCGTGCCGTCCGCCACCCCGGCCCCGGCGCCCGCTTCGGCGCCGGCAGGCCAGGCACCGGCGCCGGCGCAACCTGCACCCGCCGCACCTGCCGCTGCTGCCCCCACTTCTTCGACTCCCCCGGCACCACCGGTTTCGTCCGCACCGAATGCTCAATAATTTCGAGACGGCGGCCACGCCGACCGTCAAGCGCCGCCTCATCTCGATGGTTTACGAAGCATTCTTGCTGCTCTCGGTGGAGATGCTGGCGACGGCCGCGTACATGGTCGTGACCGGCAATCGGCAGGAACCGGTGTTCCAACATGGGCGCAATTTCGTCCTGTTCCTCGTTGCCGCGGCTTATTTCGTGCACTTCTGGACCGACAGCGGCCACACGCTGGCAATGAAGACCTGGCGCATCAAGCTGGTTCAGCCGGGCTATGCCCGCGTGCCGTTCCGGATCGCGGCGATCCGCTACCTGCTGTCCTGGGGATGGTTCCTGCCGGCGCTGATGGTGTGCTATGTTGCTGGGCTGCATGACAAAGGCCAGATCGCAATTGCGATCGGCATCGGGATTGTGGCGTGGGCAATGACGGCGTTCCTGGACAAGGACCGGCAGTTCCTGCACGACAAGCTGGCCGGGACGCGGCTGGTGTCGATGCCGAAGCGAGATGCCGCTGGGGCCGCCCCTAGGTAGAGTTGAGCCAGGTTGCCGCGGCGCCTTAAACGAAGCAACCCCCTTCTCCACAGCCGAAACTCCCTTGACAGGGATCAAAGGACAAGTTAACGTATAAGTTAACCTATGTCCACTACCTACCTCCGCATCAACTTCGCCGCCCTCGGGGCTGGCAGATCAGAGCCGCCGACCGGGTCTAAGCCGCGGAGGCTGCTAGCACGCTGCAATACAGAAGATCCTGGATCATGCGATCTGTTTGTGCAAATCAAACAACTTGCACCGAAGGACCGGAAAGCTGCCCTTAGCGCGCTCAGCAAGTTAGTTGAGGTCGCCGCAACTGGTAAGCCAATCACTGATTTTTATGACAAAAAACAATGTCACGACGCTTACAGTTTTTGGTACCAGAACAAAGAACGAACTGTGTGGCGCATCTGGAAAGGCGATGTAGTTCGTATCACGTTCTTTTACGACGGCGAAAACATCGTTCTTACCCATGCATTTGCGAAATACGAGGATAAGCTAACTACCGCACAGAAAAAAATGCTCGAAACAGAGGTAATGACCTACCTCGACGCTGTTAAGGCAAACAATATTACCTATCTTGAGAAGACTTTATCATGAAGATCCAACATACTGACCCGAAACAAGCCGCAGGCGAAACTGTTGACATGGCTGCACTCTGGGCGGATTCGATGCAGGATGAGGATTTCCAGTTCGACCTCAAGGCACAGAGCGTGGCTATTGATCTTGCTCAGGCAGCTGCCGAGATGGGCATTTCCCAAAAGGAACTTGCCGAAAGGATGAAGTGGAGCACTGCGCGTGTTAGCAAGGTTTTGCATGGCTCGACTAATCTCACTCTTCGGACTCTCGTTCAACTCGCAGCTGCTCTTAATTTGGACTTTGACATTATTTACAGAAATCAGAAAGATTGCAGAGCGCCTCAGCCTTGGGAGACTAAGCATATGCTTGACCGGGCGGTCGTGGTCTGCAAAAAAGTGGATGAATTGCGCAGAGATGCTGAGAGAAATCTTTTTCAGAGCCAAAAGATTTTGGAGGCTGCAAATCAGCTGAATCGTCAAATGTGGGTGAAAGCAAGGGCGCCTGTTTTGGCCAGCGATTCACAAATCACCACATACAAAATGGCGGCTTGACGTATGAAACTGTCCCCTCTTCAACTGGAACATTATCACTTCACGCGCCTCTCAATCACGGCTCGGGAAAATATAGATAACGACGAGATGACGTCGTCAACGAATCCTTATCCCTCGACGGAGGGACTGGACATTAACACATCGGTTTCTCTCGGTGAGCCTGGCGATGACGATGATCCGCATCAATTCGCTGTGACTCTTCACATATCGTGCGCGCCTCCTGATGATTCCGACTTTCCTTACGACTTTGATGTGGCAATCGAAGGAGTATTCTCGATCGAACATAAAGGTACTCTTGAGGAAAGGCGTAGTCTCGTGGTTTGTAATGGAGCAAGCATGTTATTCGGCGCAGCGCGAGAAGTTCTTCTCTCTGCAACGGCGAGACAAAAGTATGGCCCAATGCTGCTCCCTTCCGCTAATTTTTACGGAATGGTTCCAGAGGCAAGAAACCAAGCAAAGCCAGCTACGGAATCAACATGAGTACGGCGGGTGGCGGAATACTTTGATTACTGCAAGGCTCAGACGCACCCGAGGTGTTCATATAGAAACCTTGATCCGTGGCGAGTTATTGCCGCGACCGAACGATACTAAGGGCCGGTTCGCTCGTCCGACGGGTCGGCCTCAAAATCTTTGGAGCTTGTTCAGGTAGCGCCAATGCCTCTCGGGCAGCCCGGCCAGCGGCACGCGGCCGATGCGCAGGCGCTTGAGCGCCACCACCTCAAGCCCCACCGCCCGGCACATGTGCTCGACCTGCCCCGGCCGGATGCCCTTCCCTGCAAACCGCAGCCGGTTCTCGCTCTGCCAGCTCGCCTTGAGCGGACCAGTGGCCTTGCCTTCGAACGTCAGGCCACGATTGAGCAGCGCCAGGCCGCCTTCGGGCATCTTGCCGGTCACGTCGGCCACGTACTCCTGTTCGAAGCGGTCAGCCTCGTCCACGAGCTTGCGCGCCACATGGTAGTTCTGGGTGTAGACCACCAGGCCGCTGGCACTGGTCTCCAGCGGCACCGCCAGCGTGAGCTTTGCCAGGTGCCGCTTCAGGAAGCGCTCGCGCCCTTCAAGGTTCTCTGGCGTCAGGCAATCGGTCGCCGGACGACCGTCGCCGCCGGACGCGAAACCGGCAGGCTTGTGCAGCAGGATCGTCACCGGCGCCAGTTCGACGGCCGTGGCGCCTTGCAGCAGCGCGACCGTTTGAGCGTCGGTGACGCGCGTGGCCGGATCTTCGACCACCGTGCCATCCACGCTCACCCAGCCGCCCGCGATGTAGCGCTCGGCCTCGGCGCGCGAACACGGCACCTGTGCCGCGATGCGCTTGGCCAGGCGCACGCCCTCGTCGGCCATCACGCGCGCCAGTCCTTGAAGAAGGCCTTGAACGCGGCGATGGTGCGCTCGACATCGTCCGCATTCACGTCCAGGTGCGTCACCAGGCGGGTGTGCGGCCCGACCGACGCGCGGATGCGCTGGCCGGCCAGGAAGGCGCGCAGCGGCTCGCACGCGGCGGCCGGCATGTCCACGTAGAAGATGTTGGTCTGCGGCGCGGTGACCGTGAGGCCGTCGATGTCGGCCAGGCCGCGCGACAGCCGGGCCGCGTTGTCGTGGTCCTCGGCCAGGCGCTGCACATTGTGCTCCAGCGCGTACAGGCCCGCTGCAGCGATGATGCCGGCCTGGCGCATGCCGCCGCCCAGCATCTTGCGCCAGCGCTTCCCCTGCTCGATCAGCGCTTTGGAACCCAGCAGCACCGAGCCGACCGGCGCGCCCAGGCCCTTGGACAAGCACACCGACACGCTGTCGAAACCGGCCACGGCCTGGCGCAGGCTGATGCCCTGCTTGACCGCCGCGTTGCAGATGCGGGCGCCGTCCAGGTGAGTGTTCAGGCCCCTGGCGTGCGCGAGCGCGGTGGCCGCCTTCACGTACTCCTGCGGCAGCACGCGCCCGCCGATGGTGTTTTCCAGCGCCAGCAGGCGGGTGCGCGCGAAGTGGATGTCGTCGGCCTTGATGTAGCCTTCGATGTCCGCCAGCGCGATCGAGCCGTCCGGCTGGTTGGCGATCGGCTGCGGCTGAATGCTGCCCAGCACCGCAGCGCCGCCGCCTTCGTATTTGTAGGTGTGCGCTTCCTGCCCGACCAGGTATTCGTCGCCGCGACCGCAATGGCTCATCAGCGCGATCAGGTTGGTCTGCGTGCCGGACGGCGCGAACAAGCCTGCCTCGAAGCCGAACAGGTCGGCCGCGTAGTCCTGCAGGCGGTTGACGGTGGGGTCGTCGGCGTACACGTCGTCGCCAACGGGAGCGGCGGCCATCACGGCGCGCATCGTGTCCGACGGCTGGGTGACGGTGTCGCTGCGAAGGTCGATCCAGTTGTCGCTATTGCTCATTTTTCTTCATTCCGTGGAGGTGGCGGGATCAAGCTGCTCCGCTTGCCCGGTGTAGAAGCGCTGGCCCATCTCTTCCAGGCCCAGCGTGGACAGCACTTCCTGGAGCCGCTCGGCAGGACGGCGGCGCGGCAGGTTCTTGTAGGTGGCGACGATCAGCTCGTTCTTCATCGAGTGCTCCCAGCCCACCAGTTCGGTCACGTTGACCTGGTAGCCGTGCGCCTCCAGTTGCAGGCAGCGCAGCACGTTGGTGACCTGGCTGCCGAATTCGCGCGTGTGGATCGGGTGGCGCCACAACTCGGTGAGCACGTTGCGTCCCAGCTGGCCGCCTTTGTTCTTGCGCAGGACCGAGGCCACTTCGGCCTGGCAGCACGGCACCAGCACGATGTACTTCGCTTTCTTCTTGAGCGCAAAGTCGATCGCGTCGTCGGTCGCGGTGTTGCAGGCGTGGAGCGCGGTGACCACGTCCACCGTCGGCGGCAGCAGGTCCGACTTCGTGGACTCGGCCACCGACAGCGGCAGGAACGACATGCCGTCAAAGCCCAGCCGCTGCGCGAGCTCGGTCGATTTCTGCACCAGCTCTTCGCGCGTTTCGATGCCGTAGATGTGCGAGCCGTCGTTCAGGTTCTTGAAGAACAGGTCGTACAGGATGAAGCCGAGGTAGGACTTGCCGGCGCCATGGTCCACCAGCGACACGCCCGGGTGCTGTGCGAGCACGTCCTGCAGCAGCGGCTCGATGAACTGGTACAGGTGATAGACCTGCTTGAGCTTGCGGCGGCTGTCCTGGTTCAATTTGCCGTCGCGGGTGAGGATGTGCAGCTCCTTGAGCAGCTCGATCGACTGGCCGGGTCGCACCTCGGGCGGCAGTTCCGGCACGGCCGGCGCCTTGTTCGTCTTGTCAGCTCGCTTCATCGATCCATGCCTGCTGTATCGCTTCCAAAATCTTTTCCCCGCCGCGCGCGTGGTCGTCGTCGAAGCCTTCGAGGGCAATCACCCAGTTGTGCAGATCCACGAAACGCACTGCCGTCGGATCCACGTCGGGATACTTGTCGTACAGCGCCTCGGCAATCGCGGAGATGTCGGTCCACTTCATGGCGCACCCCTCAATGGTTCTTTTCGGCCGCGTGGTTGATGGTGTACTTGGGGATCTCGATGACGAGGTCCTCGGTGCCCACGATGGACTGGCACGACAGGCGCGAGACCGGCTCCAGGCCCCAGGCCTTGTCGAGCATGTCTTCTTCCTTCTCTTCCGGCTCATTGAGTGACTCATAGCCCTCGCGCACCAGCACATGGCAGGTGGTGCACGCACAGACGCGATCGCAGGCGTGCTCGATTTCGATGTCGTTCTCGAGCATCACGTCGCAGATGGATTTGCCGGTCGGCGCTTCCACGACCGCGCCCTCGGGGCAGAACACCGGATGGGGCAGGAATACGAGTTGTGGCACTTCGGTTACCTCTTTGGTTATCGACGTCGTACCGGCGAAGGCCGGTACCCATACGCCGCGTGAACGGCTGGCTCAGCATGGGTCCCGGCCTGCGCCGGGATGACGGGTTGGTGGTGTTATACCTGATCCAGCGACTTCCCGGCCAGCGCGCTGCGCACGCTCTTGTCCATGCGGCGGGCGGCGAAATCCTCGGTCCCGCGCGAGAGCGCCTGCACCGCATCATGCAGCGCGTTCTGGCGCGCCCCGGCCTCAGTCGATTCGTCGTTCGATTTGGCCAGCGTCTCGCGCACCGTCAGCATCAGGCCGTCGAGCGCCGTGCGCTCGTCCAGCGCCAGCAGGTCGCCGTCGTTGTCCAGCGCCGACTGAGTCGCCAGCAAGATGCGCTCGGCCTCGACCTGCTCTTCGCGCAGGGCGCGCAATTGCATATCGACCTGGGCCGAGCTGTACGAGTCCTGCAGCATGCGCGCCACCTCGTCGTCGGACAGGCCATACGAGGGCTTGACGGTGATCGACGCTTCCACGCCCGAGCGCGTCTCGCGCGCGGACACGGACAGCAGACCATCGGCATCGACCTGGTAGGTCACGCGGATACGCGCGGCGCCGGCGGCCATCGGCGGAATGCCGCGCAGCTCGAAGCGCGCCAGCGAGCGGCAATCGGACACCAGCTCGCGCTCGCCCTGCACCACGTGCACCGCCAGCGCGGTCTGGCCGTCCTTGAAAGTGGTGAATTCCTGCGCACGCGCGCACGGGATCGTCGAATTGCGTGGAATGATCTTCTCGACCAGGCCGCCCATCGTCTCGATACCGAGCGACAGCGGGATCACGTCCAGCAGCAACCAGTCGTCGCCGGGCGCGCGGTTCCCTGCCAACAGGTTGGCCTGGATCGCCGCGCCCAGGGCCACCACCTTGTCCGGGTCGATGTTCGCGTGCGGGATGGTGTGGAAGAACTCGCCCACCGCGCGGCGCACGTGCGGCATGCGTGTGGCGCCGCCGACCATGACCACGCCGTCCACGTCCTCGACCGACACGTTCGCGTCGCGCATCGCCTTGCGGATCGCGTTGATGGTCTTGGCCACCAGCGGCCGGGTGATCTCGGCGAAGGTCTCGGCGGTGACGGTCACCTGCACGATCTCGCCCGATTTCAGAATCGCCTCGACGGTCGTTTCGGCGTTGGTGGACAGGAGCTCCTTGGCCTGGCGCGCCTTGACCATGAGCGTGGCGGTGTCCTCGTTCGACAACGGCGCCAGCTTCGCTTCGTCGCGGATGTGGCAGAACAGGCGCTGGTCGAAGTCGTCGCCGCCCAGCGCCGAGTCGCCGCCGGTGGACATGACTTCGAACACGCCCTTGGTGAGCTTGAGGATCGAGATGTCGAATGTGCCGCCGCCCAGGTCGTACACGGCATAGACGCCTTCCTTGCCGTGGTCCAGGCCGTAGGCGATCGCCGCCGCGGTGGGCTCGGACAGCAGGCGCAGCACGTTCAGGCCCGCGAGCTGGGCCGCATCCTTGGTGGCCTGGCGCTGCGCGTCGTCGAAGTATGCGGGCACGGTGATCACGGCACCGACCAGTTCGTCGCCAAGCGAATCCTCGGCGCGCTGGCGCAGCGTGGCCAGGATCTGGGCCGACACTTCCACCGGGCTTTTCACGCCCGCGACGGTCCTGATCTGCACCATACCGGGAGCATCGACAAAATCGTACGGCAGGTTTTCGGCGTGCGCGATGTCCTTCAGGCCGCGGCCCATGAAGCGCTTGACCGAGACGATGGTGTTCTTCGGATCGGTGGTGCGGTGGGCCTGCGCCTTGTAGCCGATGTTGGCGTGGCCGTTGGGCAGGTAACGCACGATCGACGGCAGCAGCGGCCGCCCGTCCTCGTCGCTGAGCACTTCAGGGCTACCGCTGCGGACCGTGGCGACCAGCGAGTTGGTGGTGCCCAGGTCGATACCTATCGCCAGCCGATGCTGGTGAGGCGCGGTCGACATGCCGGGTTCGGAGATTTGCAAGAGTGCCATGATGTGGTGTTACCTGTTTTGTTCTTGTAGGGTGGGCGGGTTTCCCGCCCACGCGGTCGACGGTGGATTGCACGTTCCGCGGCAGAGCGGGAGCCGGTTGAACGCGTGGGCGGGAGACCCGCCCACCCTACGTTTCCAAGGCTTCGAACGCGTAGTGCACCTCGTCGCCGAATTTATCGAGGAACATGAGCGCGCGCACGTCCTGCGCCGCCTGTTCGTATTGGCCAGCGTCCAGCGCGTGCCCGATTTTCGCCAGTCGCTCCTTGCGTTCGCGCTTGAGCTGCGCGTCCAGTTCGTCCAGCGCCCCGGCGTCCTTGGCGGCACGCGCATCGCCCAGCGCCTCGCGCCACTCCATCTGCTGCATCAGGAAGTCCATCGGCATGGCCGTGTTCGATTCCGTCTGCAGGTCGATGCCGTTCAGCTCGACCAGGTAGCGCGCCCGCTTGAGCGGGTTCTTCAGCGTCTGGTAGGCCTCGTTGGCGCGCGTGGCCCACTGCATCGCCACGCGCCGTTCGGTGTCGCTGGCGTTGACGAAGCGGTCGGGATGCACACGGCCCTGCACGTCGCGGTAGGCGGCGTCCAGGGCCGGCAGGTCAAGGTCAAAGCGCGCCGGCAGGTTGAACAGCTCGAAGTGGTTCTGCATGGAGCCTTAGATACGGAAGCTCTCGCCGCAGCCGCAGGAGTCCTTCACGTTCGGGTTATTGAAACGGAAGCCCTCGTTCAGCCCTTCGCGCGCGAAATCGAGTTCGGTGCCATCGATGTACGCCAGGCTCTTGGGATCGACAAAGACCTTCACGCCGTGCGATTCGAACACCACGTCTTCGGGCGCGGCCTCGTCCACGTATTCGAGCTTGTATGCCAGGCCCGAACAGCCGGTGGTGCGCACGCCGAAACGCAGGCCCACGCCCTTGCCGCGGCGCTCGATGTAGCGCGTGATGTGCTTCGCTGCCTTTTCGGTCAGGGTGACTGCCATCTTTTCCTCCTGGGCTTACGCGCCCGGGTGCTTGGTCTTGTAGTCCGCCACGGCGGCCTTGATCGCGTCTTCGGCCAGGATCGAGCAGTGGATCTTCACCGGCGGCAGGGCCAGCTCTTCGGCAATCTGGGTGTTCTTGATTTCCAGCGCCTGGTCGAGCGTCTTGCCCTTGACCCATTCGGTCACGAGCGAGCTCGATGCGATCGCAGAGCCGCAGCCGTAGGTCTTGAATTTCGCGTCCTCGATCAGGCCTTGCTCGTTGACCTTGATCTGCAGCTTCATCACGTCGCCGCAGGCCGGTGCGCCGACCATGCCGGTGCCGATCGCTTCATCGCCCTTGTCGAACGAGCCGACATTGCGCGGGTTTTCGTAGTGGTCCAACACTTTGTCCGAATATGCCATTTCAGTGCTCCTGATTTTGAATTCTGATGCGTGATTAGTGCGCAGCCCACTGGATCGAGTTCAGGTCGATTCCGTCCTTGTACATTTCCCACAGCGGCGACAGCTCGCGCAGCTTGCCGACCTTTTCCTTCAGCAGATTGACGGCGAAGTCGATGTCCGACTCGGTCGTAAAGCGGCCGATGGTGAAGCGGATCGAGCTGTGCGCCAGCTCGTCGCTGCGGCCCAGGGCGCGCAGCACGTACGACGGCTCCAGGCTGGCCGAGGTGCAGGCCGAGCCCGACGACACCGCGATGTCCTTGACCGCCATGATCAGGGATTCGCCCTCGACGAAGTTGAACGACACGTTCAGGTTGTGCGGGACGCGGTGCTCCATGTCGCCGTTGATATAGACCTCTTCGATCTCCATCAGGCCCTTGGCCAGGCGGTCGCGCAGCGCCTTGATGCGGCCCAGTTCCCCGTCCATCTCTTCCCTGGCCAGGCGGAAGGCTTCGCCCATGCCCACGATCTGGTGGGTCGGCAGCGTGCCCGAACGCAGGCCGCGCTCGTGGCCGCCGCCGTGCATCTGCGCTTCCAGGCGCACGCGCGGCTTGCGGCGCACGTACAGCGCGCCCACGCCCTTCGGGCCGTAGGTCTTGTGCGCAGTGAAGGTCATCAGGTCAACCTTCAGGTTCTCGAGGTTGATGTGGACCTTGCCGGTCGCCTGTGCGGCGTCGCAGTGGTAGATGATGCCCTTCTTGCGGCACAGTTCGCCAATCTCGGCGATCGGCTGCACCACGCCGATCTCGTTATTGACCAGCATGATCGAGACCAGGATGGTGTCCGGGCGCATTGCCGCTTCCAGCTGCTCGAGCGAGATCAGGCCGTTATCCTGCGGCTCGAGGTAGGTCGCCTCGAAGCCCTGGCGCTCCAGCTCGCGCACCGTGTCGAGCACCGACTTATGCTCGGTCTTGACCGTGATGATGTGCTTGCCCTTGGTTTTGTAGAAATTGGCCGCGCCTTTCAGGGCGAGGTTATTCGACTCGGTGGCGCCCGAGGTCCAGATGATCTCGCGCGGGTCGGCGCCGACCAGCGCGGCCACCTGGGCGCGCGCCTCTTCCACCGCCGCCTCGGCGCTCCAGCCGTAGGCGTGGCTGCGCGAGGCCGGGTTGCCGAACTGCTCGCGCAGGTAGGGGATCATCTTGTCCGCCACGCGCGGATCCACCGGCGTGGTCGCCGAGTAGTCCATATAGATCGGAAAATGCGGTGCGGTGGCGAAGCTTTTTTCCAGTTGTTGCGTGTCCAGGGGCGCGTTCATCAGTTCACTCCAATCTGCTTCAATCTTGTCCGACGGCGGCGTGGCTGTTGCGGTGCACCACCACGACGTTCTGTTGTTCTTTCTGCTTTTGCTGGTCAACCAGGTCCTGCAGCGTGACCGAATCCAGGTAATCGACCATCTTTTCGTTCAGCGTGGCCCACAGCTCGTGGGTCATGCAGCGGGTGCCGGTGGCGGCATCGGCGCCATGGCAATTTTCCTTGCCGCCGCACTGGGTGGCATCGATCGGCTCGTCCACCGCGATGATGATGTCGGCCACGGTGACCTTTTCCGCCGGGCGGGCCAGGCTGTAGCCGCCACCCGGGCCGCGGATCGATTCGACGATTTCATGGCGGCGCAGCTTGCCGAACAGCTGCTCCAGGTAAGACAGCGAAATAGCCTGGCGCTGGCTGATGCCCGACAGCGTGACAGGGCCCTTGCCCTGGCGCAGGGCAAGATCGATCATCGCGGTAACAGCAAAACGGCCTTTGGTGGTCAGACGCATCACAACCCCGGTTGATGTTAGAATGTTGCGTTTCTTTAACTAGTCCAGGTTCGCCTTGCAGGCTGATAAAAACCCGATTAGTTGAATTATTTAGTCAAGTATAGCGCATTTGGCCGGCTTTGTCTTGGCGGCCTGCGATTCCTGCTGCGGCGCAGCGACACCGCCCTCCCGTCTCTTCTTCCTTACCCGGCGCGCAACAAGTGCATCGGGCCGAACAGCTTTTGCATGCCGTCGTGCTGGATGAACGACAGGTTGTAAGGGTGTTCGGCGCAGACCTGGGCAAAGCGCGCGGTCTCGGGCCGCTTCTTCAATTGCTCGGCGATCTTTCCCCACAACACGAGCGTCGGCGGTGCGGGGCGGTCGGCCAGCGCCGCCAGCACCGTTTGCAGGAAAGGCTGCCAGGCGCGGGCTTCGACTGCCGGCGCGACGTGGGGCCGGAATACCAGCGCCGCGTTCAACAGCAGGAAGCCGTGGCTGGTCAGGTTGGACTGCAGTTCGGCCAGCGTCCGGATGCTGCCATTGGTGCGCGCCGCTGCGGCGACCGGCGCCAGGGCCTGGCCGCTGCAATCGCCGGGCTGGAGCTGGCCGTCGGCCACCAGCAGCATCTTCATGAAGTTGCGCAGCGAGGTCGCGCGGTTGACCGCCTTGGACAGGCCGTTTTCGCACCACAGTTCGCCAACGGCGCCGTCCATGAAGCAGACGCCAGTGGCGCTTTCCTCGCGCGGGTATGGGCCCTCGCCAACGAGCACGTAACGGACCTTCTCCAGCGGCAGCGCGAACGCGGCGAACAGGCGGTTGCGTGTTGGCAGGTAGTTGTTGCTTGCCAGCGTCGGCAGGTAGGCCGGGGTTGCCTGTGCCATGGCTTCGAGGCCCCTGATCAGGTGCGCTCGCCAGGAGGCGTCGGCGAGGTCAAGGGCGGACATGATCGGCTGGGGAATGGCGCTGGCGGGCATCGGTGCAGGCGGTTGGGAGAAAATCGGATTGTACTGTGCTGGATCAGCGGCTGACAGGTGACCGCGCCGCGCTCGGCGGGCCTAACAAGGATGAGCGACGATTACGACACCCCATGGAAGGATGCGCTGACGCGATACTTTCCTGAATTTATCGCCTTCTATTTTCCCGCCGCGTACCGCGCGATCGATTGGGCGCTCCCGCATGTCTTTCTGGAGCAGGAACTGGCACAGGTTGTCCACGACGCCGAAATAGGCAAGCGACGCGTGGACAAGCTGGTGCGGGTGGCCCTGCTGGACGGTGCCGACGAGTGGGTGCTGGTACATGTGGACGTGCAGGGGAACTACGACAAGAGCTTTGCCGAACGCATTTTTGTTTACAACTACCGTATCTACGACCGTTACCGCCGGCCTGTCGCCAGCCTCGTGGTCCTCGCCGACGGCTCGGCGACATGGACGCCCGACGGCTTCAGCTATTCCGTTCTCGGTTGTGCGATGGGAATTCGGTTCCCTGCCGCCAAGCTCAGCGCATTTGCGCCTCGACTTGAGCAACTTTTGGGCGACGAGAACGTTTTTGCGCTCGTCACCGCTGCTCATCTGCTCACGCAACAAACACGAGGCCAGCATGTCCAACGGCGAGACGCCAAGTTCCGTCTTGCTCGGCTGCTTTACGAGCGGAAGTGGGACAAGCAAAGGATCATTGACCTGTTCAGCGTCATCGACTGGATGATGTACCTCCCACCTGAGTTCGAGACGCAGCTCATGGATGACATTAACAGTCTCGAGAAGGAGCGCGGCATGCCTTACATGAATTCTTTTGAACGGCGCGGCCTTGAGCGCGGCCGGGAAGAAGGCCGGGAAGAAGGCCGAAAGGAAGCACTCAGCGAACTCTTGTCCCGCCAGCTAGAAAAGCGTTTTGGGCAACTTCCACAACCAATCCGGGACAGGCTGAAGCAAGCCGGTCCGGCAGACCTGGAGCACTGGGGAGAGACCCTGCTCGACGCGCCAACATTGGACCATGTCTTCAACCGCTGCTAGCTGCCTCCAACCATGCGTCCGCCTTTCTCGATCCGGTGCATGATGGCGCCCTGCCCCACGAGGCACGCCAACCAATCGAGAAGGAGACCACCATGCAAACGATCCAGGATGTGATGACCCGCGACGTACGTACCATTTCGCCGCAGGACAACGTGCAGCGCGCTGCGCAGATGATGGACGAGCTGAACGTGGGCGCGATTCCCGTCTGCGATGGCGACAAGCTGGTCGGCATGATCACCGACCGCGACATCACCGTGCGCTCGACCGCGGCCGGCCAGGCGCCGCAATCGACCCGCGTAGCCGACGTGATGAGCACCGACGTGCGCACCTGCACCAGCAACCAGACCGTGGACGAGGTGCTTGGCCAGATGGGTGACGTGCAGATCCGCCGCGTGCCGGTGCTGGACGAACAGTCGCACCGCATGATCGGCATCGTCTCGCTTGGCGACATGGCGACCAAGCATTCGGCCGGCATCGACCACGCGCTCGACGAGATTTCCAGCCCGTCCACGCCTGACCGCACCCAAACGCATCACTAACCAGTCCGCGAGCGCGGGCGAGCCATTGGCCTGCCTCAGAAAGCAGGTAAAAAGCCGCGCCCGCGTGGAATTTCATTACCGCCCGGCTGTCCACCAGCTTTGCAAGACCGTATGAACGAGCTGTCGAAGTGGACACTCCGGATCTCTCCAAACTGTCGATCGACCGTGGCACCCAGCCTGGCGCCCGGCGGCGGCGCAAACTGCCGGGATGGCTGTGGCTGCTTGCTGCGGTGGTGCTGCTCGGCGCCCTCGCCGCGCTGCGCATCTGGACGGCGCCGCCGGCGGTAGAAACCGTCAACGTGACCCTGGCCTACCCGGCCCAGGCGCTTACCGTGCTTAACGCCACCGGCTACGTCGCGCCGCAACGCAAGGCGGCCATCTCATCGAAGGCGACCGGACGGCTGGAATGGCTGGGCGTGCTGGAAGGCAGCCGCGTCAAGGAAGGCCAGCTCATCGCGCGGCTGGAAAACCGCGACGTCGCCGCCGCGCTCGGCCAGGCCAGGGCGAACGTCGAAGTCGCGCGCGGCAACCTTGCGCAAGCAAAGGCCGAGCAGGTCGAGGCGGCCAACGCATTGCGCCGCAACGCCGAGCTGCGCGCCAAGAACTTCATTGCCCCGGCCACGCTCGATGCCGTGCAGGGCCGCTACGACAAGGCGCGCGCCAACGTCGAGGCCACCCAGGCGGCGGTGGTCGCGGCAGAGGCCAACGCGCGCGCGGCCCAGGTGGCGCTGGACCAGACCCTGATCCGCGCGCCCTTCGACGGCGTGATCCTGACCAAGAACGCGAACGTGGGCGACAACATCACGCCGTTTTCCTCGGCCGCGGAGGCCAAGGGCGCGGTGGTCACCATGGCCGACATGGACACGCTCGAGGTCGAGGCGGATGTCTCCGAATCGAACCTGGCGAAGATCGCGCCAGGCCAGCCGGCCGAGATCCAGCTCGACGCCTATCCCGGCCTGCGGCTGGACGGCGTGGTGTCGCGCATGGTGCCGACCGTGGACCGCAGCAAGGCCACGCTGCTGGTCAAGCTGCGCTTCGTACACCTGGACCCGCGCGTGCTGCCGGACATGAGCGCGCGCGTGGCCTTCCTGTCGCGCGCGCTGCGGCCCAGCGAAAAGCAGCCGCTGCCTGCCGTGCCGCCGGCCGCCATCGTCCAGCGTGGCGGGCGGGCAGTGGTGTTCGTACTCGTCGGCGGCAAGGCGCACGAACGGGCGGTGGCGGCCGGACGCAAGCTGGGCGACCTGATGGTGGTCGATGGACTGGCGCCGGGCCAGAAAGTGGTGTTGAATCCGCCGGAACGGCTGGCCGACGGGATGCCGGTCGAACAGGCGAAGAAGTGATGGCAGCACTGGTCGAAATCGAGCACCTGGCCAAATCGTACCGGCGCGGCCGCCAGGTGGTGCCGGTGCTGACCGATATCACGCTGTCGGTCGCCGCCGGCGATTTCACCGCGCTGATGGGGCCATCGGGCTCGGGCAAGAGCACGCTGCTCAACCTGATCGCGGGGATCGACAAGCCGGACCGCGGCATCTTGCGCGTGGCCGGCCTGGACATCACCGCGCTGTCCGAGCCGGAGCTGGCCGACTGGCGCGCCGCGCACATCGGCTTCATCTTCCAGTTCTATAACCTGATGCCGGTACTGAGCGCGTTCGAAAACGTCGAACTGCCGCTGCTGCTGACGAACCTGTCGCGGCGCGAGCGGCGCGAGCGGGCCGAAATGACGCTGCAGATGGTCGGCCTGGCCGACCGCATGGACCACCTGCCGGGCGAACTGTCCGGCGGCCAGCAGCAGCGCGTGGCGATTGCGCGCGCCATTGTCACCGACCCGGTGCTGATCGCCGCCGACGAGCCCACCGGCGACCTGGATCGCGCCTCGGCCAGCGAGGTGCTGGACCTGATGCAGCGCCTGAACCGCGAACTGGGCAAGACCATCATCATGGTCACCCACGACGCCCACGCGGCCCAGCAGGCCCGCACCGTCATCCACCTGGAAAAAGGCGAGCTGCTGGCGGCGCCGCAGGGCGCGTAGGCCATGCAAAGGCTCAAGCTTATCCTGCGCAACGCACTGCGCCACAAGCTCAGGAGCGCGCTCACCGTGGTGGGGATCGTCATTGCCACCCTCGCCTTCGGCTTTCTGCAGACCGTCGTCAAGGCCTGGTACGCGGGCGCGAACGCGGCATCGAACACCACGCTCATCACGCGCAACGCGGTCTCGCTGGTATTCCCGCTGCCGCTGTCGTACGCTGCCAAGATCCGCGCCATCGACGGTGTCGAGCGCGTAGCCTGGGCCAACTGGTTCGGCGGCGTGTACCAGGCCCCCAAGAACTTCTTCCCGCAGCTGGCCGTGTCCGGCGAAAGCTACCTCGAGATCTACACCGACTTCGTGCTGCCGCCGGAGCAGCACAAGGCCTTCCTGCGCGACCGCAAGGGCGCCATCATCGGGCGCAAGCTGGCCGACCAGTATCACTTCAGGATCGGCGACGTGATCCCGCTGCGCGGCACCATCTTTCCCGGCCAGTGGGACTTTGTGGTGCGCGGCATCTACGACGGGCGCACGCCGAGCACGGTGACCACACAGATGTTCTTTCATTGGGATTACCTGAACGAGACGCTGCTCAAGACCACGCCGCGCCGCGCCAACCAGGTGGGTGTGTACGTGGTGCAGATCGCGCGAGCCGACCAGGCGCCGGAGGTGAGCGCGGCGATCGATGCCACCTTCAAGAACTCGCTGGCCGAAACACTGACCGAAACCGAGAAGGCGTTCCAGCTCTCGTTCGTGTCGATGTCCGACGCGATCGTGGTCGCCATACGACTGGTGTCCTATGTCGTCATCCTCATCATCATGGCCGTGATGGCCAACACGATGGCAATGAGCGCACGCGAGCGCCTGTCGGAGTACGCCACGCTCAAGGCGCTCGGCTTCGGGCCGCTCTTCGTGGGCTCGCTCATCGTCGGCGAGTCGCTGCTGCTGTCGGGCGCGGGCGGCCTGCTCGGCATCGCCTTGCTCTACCCCGCGGCGGTCGCGTTCGCTGCGCGCATGGGCACGCTGTTCCCGGTGTTCGAGGTCGCGCCGCTCACGGTGCTGATGCAGGCCGCGGCCGCCATCGCGGTCGGCGTGGTCGCCGCAATTGCGCCGGCCGTGCGCGCGATCCGCGTGAACATCGTCGATGGCCTGCGGAGCGTGGCATGAAGATCCCGCCGGGCTATGTCGCACGCAACCTGTGGTCGCGCCGGCTGACCACCGTGCTCACCGCCGCCGGGCTCGCACTGGTGGTGTTCGTGTTCGCGGCCGTGCTGATGCTGAACGAAGGCCTGCACGACACCATGGTGACCACCGGCGAATACGACAACGTGGTGCTGATCCGTAGCTCGTCCGAGACCGAAGTGCAAAGCTCGGTGCCGCGCGCCCAGGCCGATGCGGCGATCAGCCACCCGGCGGTGGCGCTCACGGGCGAGGGGCTGCCGCTGGCCTCGCGCGAGACGGTGGTGCTGATCTCGCTGGACAAGCGCGAATCCAGCCAGCGTTCCAACGTGCTGATCCGCGGCGTAGGCCCAAACGCGCTCGAACTGCGCCCGCAGATACGGCTGGTGGCCGGGCGCATGTTCCGCGCCGGCTCTTCCGAAATCGTGGCCGGCGCCGGCGTGGCGCGGCGCTTCAATGGCGCGGGCCTTGGCGAGCGCATGCGCTTCGGCCAGCGCGAGTGGACCGTGGTCGGGCTGTTCGATGCGGGCGGCAGCGGCTTCGACTCCGAGATCTGGGGTGACGCCGACCAGCTGATGCAGGCGTTCCGGCGGCCGAGCTACTCGTCCATCGTGCTCCGGCTGGCCGACAGCGCGCAGTTCGAGCGCTTCAAGAAGGACATCGAAACCGACCCGCGCCTGACGCTGGAGGCCAAGCGCGAGCAGGCCTACTACTCGGACCAGACAAAGGCACTGTCCACCTTCATCAACATCCTCGGCATGACATTGTCGGTGGTGTTCTCGATTGGCGCGGTGATCGGGGCGACGGTGACGATGTACGCATCGGTGGCCAACCGTGTGGCCGAGATCGGCACCTTGCGCGCGCTGGGCTTCCAGCGGCGCAGCATCCTGGCCGCGTTTTTGGTCGAGGCGCTGATGCTGGGCCTGGTCGGCGGCGTGGCCGGGCTGGCGTGCGCGTCGGCCATGCAGCTGGTGTCGTTCTCGACCACGAACTTCCAGTCGTTCTCGGAGCTGGCGTTCGGCTTTCGCCTGACGCCGGCGATCGCGGCCGAGTCGCTGCTGTTTGCGCTGGCGATGGGCTTCGTCGGCGGCTTCCTGCCGGCGCTGCGCGCATCGCGCATGGAGATCGTCGATGCCCTGCGGGCTGCGTGAGACGCTTGCACATCGTAGGGGGCAGCTTGCTGCCCACCCGTTCACACTGCGCTTGGCATGAGCGCTAAATCGTGAGCTGCTTGAACGCGTGGGCAGACAAGCTGCCCACCCTACGCTTGCTATTCCGTGTCCGGCTGCTGCGACGGGTGCGCGTGCGCGAACGCCGGCAGCTGCACGCAGTTGGCGTTGATGCGGGCGATGTTCGGGTAAGCCGCCACGTCGATCTCGAAGCGCTGCGCGTTGAACACCTGCGGCACCAGGAAACAGTCGGCCAGCGTCGGCGTCTCGCCGTGGCAGAAATCGGCAGCGCCCGGGTCGCGCGCCAGGTGCCCCTCGAGCGACGCCAGCCCCTCCCTGATCCAGTGCCGATACCACTCGGTCTTTTGCTCTTCGGTCGCGCCCACGGTGTGCACGAGGTAGCGCAGCACGCGCAGGTTGTTGAGCGGGTGGATGTCGCAGGCGACGATCTGGCACAGCTCGCGCACGCGCGCCCGCCCGAGCGGGTCGGCCGGCAGCAGCGGCACGTCGGGATGGGTCTCTTCGAGGTATTCCAGGATCGCCATCGACTGCGTGAGCGTGCCGCGCTCGTCCTGCAGGGCGGGCACCAGCGCGCTCGGGTTGATCTTGCGGTAGCTGTCCGACAGCTGCTCGCCGCCGCCGCGCAGCAGGTGCACCGGCACCGCCTCGTACTTGAGCCCCTTCAGGTTCAGCGCAATGCGCACACGGTACGCGGCCGAGCTGCGAAAGTACGTGTAGAGCTTCATTCGGTCCTCCGGTGATAGTGCGCGACCTCCTGGTCGATCGCGCCGAAGATGCTCGAGCCTTCCGCGTCCAGCATCTCGATGCGCACGCTGTCGCCGTAGCGCAGGAATGGCGTTGCGGGCGCGCCCTGCTCGATCGTCTCGTACATGCGCACCTCGGCCAGGCAGCAATAGCCCACGCCGCCGTTTTCGATGCTCGAGCCGTGCAGGCTGCCCTGCTTGTTGGACACGGTGCCCGAGCCTATGATGCTGCCAGCCTCCAGCTCGCGCGTCTTGGCGGCGTGCGCGACCAACTGGGCAAAGCTGAAGGTCATGTCCTCGCCCGCGTTGGGGCGGCCGAACGGCTTGTCGTTGAGCGTGACCAGGAGCGGCAGGTGCAGCTTGCTGTCGCGCCAGGCCTTGCCCAGTTCGTCCGGCGTGACCGCCACCGGCGAGAATGCGCTTGCCGGCTTGGACTGGAAGAAGCCGAAGCCCTTGGCCAGTTCGCCCGGGATCAGGTTGCGCAGCGAGACGTCGTTGACCAGCATGACCAGGCGAATCGCGTTCGCGGCCTGCTCGGGCGTGGCGCCCATCGGCACGTCGCCGGTGATCACGGACACCTCGGCCTCCAGGTCCACGCCCCAGTCCTCGGACAACACGCAGATCGGGTCGCACGGGCCGACGAAGGAGTCCGAACCGCCCTGGTACATCAGCGGATCGGTGTAGAACGAGGCCGGCAGCTCGGCCCCGCGCGCCTTGCGCACCAGCTCCACATGGTTGATGTAGGCCGAGCCGTCGGCCCACTGGTAGGCGCGCGGCAGAGGCGAGTGCGCTTCTTCCTCGAGGAAGGACTCGGCCTCGGGCGCGTTGCCGCCGTTGAGCGCCTCGTACACCTGTTGCAGTTGCGGCGCCGCGCGCTCCCAGTCGTCCAGCGCGGCCTGCAGCGTGGGCGCGATGTGCGGAACGCGCTGGCAGGTCACGAGGTCGCGGCTGACGACGACCAGGGTGCCGTCGCGGCTGCCGGTCTTGAGGGTGGCGAGTTTCATGGCGTTTCCTTCATGCAGTTAGTTGCCGCCATTAAAGAACAAAACGGACTATCATACAAACAGTATTTTCCGCCCGATTTATCGGATTATCTTATGAATCCTACCCTACGGCAGATGCGCGCCTTCGTCGCGCTGGCCAAGACCGGTAACTTTACGCTCGCCGCGCAGCTGCTGCACCTGTCGCAGTCGGCCCTGTCGGGTTTGATCAAGGAGCTGGAAGCCGCCCTTGGCACCCGCGTGGTGGACCGCAGCACGCGCAAGATCGCGCTCACCGACATCGGCCGCGAGCTGGTGCCCCTATTCAGCCAGATCATCGACGATCTCGACGGTGCGCTTGCGAACATTGAGGCGCACACGCGCCTGAAGAAAGGATTGGTGCGCATCGCGGCGCCGCAGCTGATGGCGTGCACGCTGCTGCCGCGCGCGATCGCCGCGTGGCAGGCGCAGCATCCCGACGTGCAGGTGCGCCTGGCCGACTGCGCCGTCGAGAGCGTGGCGGCGCGCATCCTGTCGGGCGAAGCCGACGTGGGCATTGCACCGGAACGCGAGCCGGCGCCGGCGCTGGATGCGCAGCTGCTGTTCGAGCTGCCGTTCGCACTGGTCTTTCCCAAGGAGCATCCGCTGGCACAGCGCGAGCGGATCACCTGGCAGGACCTGGCGGACTATCCGTTCATCTCGCTGCAGGGCCAGTTCACCGAGCGCTTGCTGGCCGACATGCACGGCGCACTGCGCGAGGTCACGCTCAAGCCGGCGTACGAGGTGGCATTCATGACAACCGCCCTGGCCATGGTCAGCAGCGGGCTGGGGGTCACGGTCTGCCTGCCGTACGCCGAACCGCTGGTGAGCCTGTATCAGCTGTGCATACGCGAGCTGGAAGCGCCGCGGCTCACGCGCAGGTTCTTCGTGCATACGCGTCCGCAACGGACCCTGAGCCCGGCCGCCGAGGCGTTCGTTGCTTTCCTGCTCGATTTCGTCGCCAAGGGCGAGTAAGGCCAGCATCGCATGCGCGCCCGGCGCTAGAATACGCCCTCCTTTCTAGCAAACGCAGGAACGATGTCCCACAACACCATCGCGATCAACCAGCGCATGGACAAGTTCGACGGCCACGAAAGCGTGTGGCTGTTCGGCTATGGCTCGCTGATCTTCAAGGCCGACTTCCCCTTCATCGAGCGGCGCCCGGCCAGCATCACCGGCTGGACGCGTCGCTTCTGGCAAGGCTCGCACGACCACCGCGGCACCGAGACCGCACCCGGCCGGGTGGTGACGCTGGTGCCGGACCCGGGACAGGTGTGCCACGGGATGGCCTACCTGGTCACGCCGGAGGAATTCGCCCACCTGGACCATCGCGAAAAAAACGGCTACCTGCGCCTGGCCACCGAAATCGCCTTCGAGGGCGCCGGCAGCGTGGAGGGGCTGGTGTACATTGCCACGCACGAGAATGCGGCTTATCTGGGGCCGGCCAGCGAGCGCGACATTGCGCGCCAGATCGCCGCCTCGCGCGGGCCAAGCGGGCCGAACAGCGAGTATCTGCTGGAGCTGGCACAGGCGCTGCGCGAGCTGGGCAAGTTCGATCCTCATGTGTTCGAGATCGAGCGGCATTTGCGGGAATTCATGGCGGGGTGAGGCGTCCCGGCGCCGAGGCAAGCGAATCGGCTGTGTCAGCGCTGGTTGAACGCGTGGGGCGAAGCTCGGCAATGCCCAGCTGAGCGGGCTTCCCACGCTACACGGATCGGCGCGGCGCAATACCCATGTCTTCGAGCCGCATCAGGATTTCGGTGCGGCGTTCGCGCTTGATGTCGATCCAGTTGCGCCCTTCGATCGCGCCGATCAGCGCGTACAGCATGTTCAGCCCCAGCCCGGGCACCTGCGGCAGCAGGCTTGCGTACATCAGGAACGGATCGGCGGCGCGCAACGCGTCGGGCGTGTGGATGCCGACCAGCGGCAGCCATTGCTCGCAGCGTGGCCCCAGTCCCTTCATGTCACGCAGTCGCTCGGGCCGTGGCGCCATGGCGGGCCTTCAGCGTGCTTCGAGCACGCGCCGCACCTGCGCCGCGCGCTCCTCGACCGTGCCGGTCACGACGGTGTAGGCGATGCCGCGCGCGTCCAGGTCGTCCAGCACCAGCTTCTGGATGCGCCCCCGCCATGCCTCGTTCTCGCGTGCCGGGTCGTATTCGTAGGGAATGTCGTCGGCGCACACGAAGTGGTGCGCGTAACGCAGCTTGCAGTCGTCCGCGTAGCGCAAGAGTTCTTCCGGCGCTTGCTTGATATGGCCGAAGCAATAGCCCAGCAGCAAAGTCGTGAGCGCACTGGTGTCCACGAACAGGTAGCGGCGCGCCCGTGCCGCGCCCTCCGCTTCGGCCTGGCGGTGCTTGACAGCGATGTCAACGTAGTCGTCGACATTCAGCTGCCCCTTCTTTTCTTCCCAGATGAAGCGCCCGATCTCGGGCACGTACACCGTGTCAAACTCGTGCGCGAGGTACTGGGCAAGCGTCGACTTGCCGGTCGATTCCGCGCCGACAAACACCACCTTCTCGACCATTTCCGCTGCCGCGTCCCGCTCTGCCATAAGCCTGTTCCTGGATTTTCCAACCAGCAATCGTAGCCGATCCGGCCAAGGAGCGCCAAGCCGGCCGCTTCTTTCAGAACAGGTCCAGCTGCCCGGTCGCGTTGCCGGCCTGCTTGCCAGCCGAGGGAGGCACCACCAATGGCCGCCGGAATTGCGACACGTCGAGCTTGTCGAAACGTCCGCGCAAGCCGCCCATGCCCAGCCGCTCCACCGTCTTGGCAAAACGTTGCTGGATCAAATCAGCCCAGACGCCCTCCCCGTGCATGCGTTTGGAAAAGTCACTGTCGTAGTCTTTGCCTCCGCGCATGTCGCGCACGCGGTTCATCACGCGCGCGGCGCGCTCGGGAAAATGCGCTTCCAGCCATTCCTTGAACAGCGGATTGACTTCCCAGGGCAAGCGCAGCACCACGTAATGCGCACCCACCGCTCCCGCGTCGCGCGCGGCTTCGAGGATCTTTTCGATCTCCGGCTCGGTGACGAACGGGATGATGGGCGCCACCGACACGCTGACCGGAATGCCGGCCTCGGCCAGCGTGCGGATGGCGCGCAGGCGGCGCGCGGGGGCGGCTGCGCGCGGCTCGAGCGTGCGGGCGATCTCCGGGTCGAGCGTGGTGAGCGTGATGGCTGCGCAGGCCAGCCGCTTTTCGGCCATGGGCGCGAGCAGGTCAATGTCGCGCTCGATCAAGGCGTTTTTCGTGATCAGCCCAACCGGGTGGTTGCACTCGTGCAGCACCTCGAGCACCTGGCGCGTGATCCGGCGCTGCCGCTCGCACGGCTGGTAGGCGTCGGTATTGACACCGATGGCAATGTGCTCGGGCACGTACGAGGGCGACGCCAGCTCGCGCCGCAGCAGGTCCGGCGCGTTGACCTTGGCAAACAGCCGGGTTTCGAAATCGAGCCCCGGCGACAGGCCCAGGTAGCTGTGCGTGGGCCGCGCAAAACAATAGATGCAGCCGTGCTCGCAACCGCGGTAGGGATTGAGCGACACATTGAACGGCACGTCGGGCGAGGCGTTGCGCGTGAGGATGCTTTTGGCGTATTCGTCCGTCACCACGGTACGGACGGCCGGCGCTTCGTCCTCGTCGCCGGCAACCCAGCCGTCCTCGAAACGTTCGCGCTGGTCCAGCTCGTAGCGGCCCTGGATGTTGGACACGGCGCCGCGCCCCTTGCGCGCGGCAAGCGGGCGCGGGGGCAGCATGGGCTGCCCCTCGATACTTTCCCTGTCAACTTGTCGCTCGCGCTCGGCCACCGCTCCACCTGTACTGTACGTTTATACAGTATCTTACGCCGCGCCTTCCGTGAATTCAAGCGTGACGCGCGAACGCTGCCTGTTGTGCAACGAAGTTGTCGAACGCCGTCAGCAGCTGGTGGCAAGCCTGCTCGTCGCCGCCAAGCTGGCGCAGTGCGTACGCCGCCGCTTCAAACGTGGACAACTGGTGCGGCGCGTGCGCCTTGCGTATCCGGTAGGCCGACGCTGGCACCTCCGACAGGGCCAGCCGGGGCAGTCGCTGCAGGGCCGGGTTCAGGTACAGCATCTTGCGGCTCTTGCGCCAGGTGGCGTCGAGCACGACCAGGCGCAGGCGCTGCGGCGCCGATAGCAGCGCGTGGTCGGGCTCGGGCGGCGGCGCAATGCCGGCCTGCGCCGGCGTGGGCGGATACAGCAGCAACGGCACGCGGCCGCCGGCGTGCAGCATCGCCTCGAGCGCCTGCGGGTCGAATGCCTCGCCTACTTCGATGCGGCTGCCCGGCACGCACAGGTGCAGCAGCCGGCCGCTGTTCTTCGCGTTGCCGGCTTCGAGCGGGTGCAGCAGGACGAGCAGCTCGACCGCCGCCTGGACGCGCACTACCGCCGTGCACATGCAGGCGCTTTGCGCGCGCAGGCAGACGCCGCAGGTGGCGCGGCGAGGCGGGATGGTATCGGTCATGCGGCGGCACTGGTGGTCAGGGCCGCCGATTGTAGCAGTCCTGTCAGCCCTGCTTGCCGCGCAGGCCCTGCAGCGCGCCGCTCCAGGCCACCACCTGGTCGAGCATTGCCGTCACCGACTTCTCGTGGTGCGCGGCCGGCTTGAAGGTGGCGAAGTTCTCGAAATCGGTGAACAGCGACAGCATCACTTGCGCGCGCACGTCGGCCACCATCAGCTCGCCCATCACCAGGCGCAGGTTCTCGATCGCGCGCGCCCCGCCCGCGCTGCCGTAGCCGACGAAGCCGGCAGCCTTGTTGTTCCACTCCTTGTACAGGAAGTCGATCGCGTTCTTCAGCGCGCCCGACGTGCCGTGGTTGTACTCGGGCGTGACGAACACGAAGCCGTCGTACTGGCCGATCTTTTCGGCCCACGCCTTGGTGTGCGGCTTGGAATACTGGCCCATCGACGGCGGCACCGGCTCGTCCAGGAGCGGCAGGTTGAAGTCCGCAATGTCCACCAGCTCGAACGCCGCGTCCGAACGCAGCCTGGCGATGTCCATCACCCACTTGGCCACGTCCAGCGCCTTGCGGCCCGGGCGCGTGCTGCCGACGATCACCCCAATCTTGACCATGAATTCCTCCTACAAGTTGAACGACGATCTGGTCATTCTAACCACATTGGCACGCACCGTGTGCACGGCGGTTCAGCGCGCCGGCGCCCAGCCGCCGCCAAGGGCACGGTACAGGTCCACATGCGCGCCCAGCAGGCCTGCGCGCAGCTGCAGCACGGTCTGCTCTGCAGTGAACAGGTTGCGCTGCGCATCCAGCTCTTCCAGGTACGAGGCGTAGCCGTTCGCATAGCGGTTGTGCGCAATGCGCAGCGCCTCGGCCGCCGCCACCCGGCGCGCGTCCGCTTCGACGATCTGCTCGCCCAGGCGGCGAATGCTGGCCAGCGCGTTGTCGGTCTCGGCAAACGCAGTGCGCACCGTGGCTTCGTACGCGAACACGGCGCGGTCGCGCACCGATGCCGCGATGTCGGTCTGAGCCCGCAACCGGCCTGCGTCGAACACGGGCGCAAGGATGCTGCCGCCGATCGACCACAGGGCCGTTGGGTTGCTCAGCAGCTCCGGCAGGTTCGAGCCCGCGCCCGAGAGCGCCGCCGAGATGCGGATCGACGGCAGCAACTGGTCGCGCGCGACGGCCAGGCTGGCGTCGGCGGCGGCAACCGCGCTCTCCGCCGCCGCCACGTCGGGCCGGCGCCGCACCAGTTGCGACGGCAGCCACGGCGCGATGGCCGGCGGCGCCAGTTCGGCCAGCGGCAGGCCGCGCGCCACCACACCCGGGTTTGCGCCGGCCAGCAGCGCCAGCGCGTTTTCCTGCAGCGCGATCGAGCGCTCCAGCTGCGGCACCACGCCGGCGGTCGTCCGGTACTCGGCCTCGGCCTGTGCCAGCTCCAGCCGCGACGAATAGCCGACTTCGAACTGGCGCCGCGCCAGGTCGAGCGAGCGCCGGCGCGAGACGAGCGTGGCGCGGGCCAGCTCGAGCTGCGCGTCGAGCCCGCGCAGGTTCAGGTAGCCGTTGGCGGTATTGGCCGCCACCGACAGCGCCGTCGCATCGGCCAGCGCCAGCTGCGATTGATAATCCAGGCGCGCGGCGCGCGTGGTCGCCGCGGCCCGGCCGAACACGTCGAGTTCGTAACTGGCCTGCACGCCGGCCGTCACCGAGGTCACGACCGTGGGCGATCCGGTCGAGCCGATGGCTTCCGCGCGTGACGGGCCGCCGCTGGCGGTGAGCATGGGCCATTGGCCGCTTGCCGCCACCGTGATGCGGGCCAGGTACTCCTGCAGGCGCGCCTGCGCCGTGCGCACGTCGGCGTTGCGCGCCAGCGCCTGCTGCACCAGGTTGGCCAGCGCGGGATCATGGAAGGCCTGCCACCAGTCGCGCTCCACCGGCGCGCCCGGGCCGACCGCCGTGCGCCAGTGGGCCGGCATTTGCAGCGTCGGCGCGGGCGCGGGATGGCGCGGCAGGCTGCACCCGGCCAGCAGCGCCGCCAGTGCCGCCAGCGCGGCGCGCTTCATTGCTGCCCCTTGGCGCCGGTGTCGATGCTGGCTACCACCGACATGCCCGGCCGCAGGCGCGCAGCCAGCTGCTGGCCCGGATCGACGCTGATGCGCACCGGGATGCGCTGCGCGATCTTGACGTAGTTGCCGGTCGCGTTATCCGGCGGGAGCACCGCGAATTCCGAGCCGGTGGCGGGCGAGATGCGCTCCACATGCCCGCGCAGCGTGGCGTTGTTCAGCGCGTCCACCGTGAAGGTGACCGGCTGGCCAACACGCACGTTGGCCATCTGCGTTTCCTTCAAGTTGGCGATCACCCACAGCTGCGGCGGCACCAGCGCGGTCAGCTGGGTGCCGGCGTTGACGTAGGCGCCCAGCCGCACGCTGACCTGCCCCAGCTGGCCGTCACGCGGCGCCACGATGCGGGTATTCGACAGGTCGATCTCGGCCAGCCGCACGGCCGCTTGGGCGTTGGCCACGGCCGCCTCGAGCGAGGCGCGGTTCACGCCAACCGACGTGAAATTCTGGCGCGCGATCCCGAGCGCGGCCCTGGCCTGCCGGGCCGCCGCCGTCGCCTGCGCTGCCGCCGCGCGCGCCGCGTCGCGCTCGCGCACCGACAGCGAACCGTCGGCCGCCAGCTCCTCCACCCGCGCCAGGTCGGCCCTGGCCTTGCGCTCCTGCGCCAGCGCCGAGGCCAACGCAGCCTCGTTCTGCGCGATCGTCTCCTGCGCGCTGGCATGCGTCTGCGCGTAGTTGGCCAGCGCCGCCTGCTGCGTGGCCAGCTGCGCGCGCGCCTGCTCCAGGCGCTGGTGATAGATGCGGTCGTCGATGCGCATCAGCAGTTCGCCCGCGCGCACATGCTGGAAGTCCTGCACCTTGACCTCGACCACGTAGCCCGACAGCTGGGGGCTGATCAGCGTGATCTGTCCGTGCACCATGGCGTTCTCGGTGCTTTCGACCGCGCTGTGGAACGGCGGCAGGTTCCACGCGTACAGCACGATCAGCACGCCCACGAGCGCAAGGCTGCCGAAAATGAGCGCGTTGAGCAGCAGGCTGCGGGCCGGGTTGACCGGTGCGGGAGAGGTCAATGCGTCGGCCATGTCAGTCGGTCACCTGTTCGGTTTCTGGTTGGGCGCCCGGGGCAGCGGGGGGCGCGGCCGGGGCCGGCGGCGCGACATAGGTCAGCCATGCGCCGCGCCCGAACACCCACAGCGCGTGCAGCGAGGCGATGAGGGCAATGAGCAGGAACACATCGTTATAGGCCAGCACATTGGCCTCGCGCGTGGCGCTCGATGCCAGCGACGACAGGCCCAGGTGCGCGCGCGCGGCCGGGTCGGTGGTGGCGCGCACAAACGCGGCGCTGCCGGCCTGCAGGCGCGCGATCACGTCCGGGTCCAGCGCCGACAGCTGCTCGACCAGCACGTTCGAGTGGAATTTTTCGCGCCACACCTGAAAGGTGCCCAGCAATGAGGTTCCAATCAGCCCGCCCAGGTTCTGCGTCAGGCTGAACAAGACCGAAAAGCTGATCAGGTTGCCGGGGTTGGCGATCACCTGCCCGATCAGCGACACCACCAGCGGCCCCAGGAACAGCGCGCCGCCAAAGCCCAGCATGCCCTGGCTGATGTACATCTGTTCAGGCCGGGTCTGGCTGGTGGCATGCGAATCGATGAACGCGCCCAGCGCCATGATCACCAGCGCGATCGCCTGCGGCGCCAGCAGGTGCTGCAGGCTGGTGGTGGCCGCGGCCACTACGATGCCGGCGATCGTGGACAACAGCACCACGGTGAACAGGGTCGCCAGCTCGTCATTGTTCAGGCCCACCGAGCGCATGAAGTTCACCGCGCCCACGCCCTGCTCGGCCAGCACCACGCGCACCAGCAGCATGCCCAGCGCCAGCCGCAGGATGCCGCCGTTGGTCAGCCAGCGAATGTTGAGCAAGGGCGTACGCCGGGTGTGCTCGACGAAGAAGGCAGCCAGGATCAGCACCAGCGCGCCGGCCAGCGCCAGCCCGACCCAGGGCGTGTCGGTCCACCACAGCACGCGGCCGAAGGTCAGCCCGGCGCACAGCAGCGCCACTCCCGGCGCGAACAGCGCAAAGGTCACGAAGTCGAGCGGGCGGAACGCCTTGTAGTGGTCGCCCGGCGGCAGCGGCAGCGCCAGCACGCAGGCCAGCGCCAGCAGCGTGAGCCCGAGCTCGAACACATACAGGCCATGCCATTCGCCGAACTGCAGCAGCTCGCTGGAAAAGATGTAAGCCAGCGGCAGCGGCAGTTGCGCAATGCCCAGCGAGACCACGGTACCGCGAAAGCGGATCGGCTTGGGGAAGGCCTGCAGCGTGTAGTACAGCCCGAGCGTGGACAGCGCCGCGCCCACCATGCCGTGCGCGGCGCGCACCGCGATCGCCGAGCCCAGCTCGCCCACGAACAGGTGCGCGAACGTGACCAGCGCATACAGCACCAGGAACAGTTCGGTGAACGCGCGCAGCCCGAACTGCTGGCGAAATTTCACCAGCAGCAGGTTCATCGAGGCATTGGTCATCACGAACGCGGCCGGCAGCCAGTTGGTCTCGGTAGCGTAGGCGCCCAGCGTGCCCTGCAGGTTGACCAGGTTGGCGGTGACCAGCGCATTGCCCAGCCCGCCCGTGAGCGTGAGCAGCGTGCCGACCAGGAAATAGGCCACGCGCACCAGCGGAAGATGCGCGGGCGTGGACGGCGAGCCCGGCAGCACGGGGCGCTCGTCCGGATGCCAGTCGCGCGGCGCAAACCTGCTCATCGGCCCTCCCCGGCCTGTCGTATTGCCCTTCTGTCCACTTGGCGTATCCCCAGTCCAAGCCAGCCGTAGCAAATTTGGCACGACGCGAAAATTTACTTCCGGAACTGATCTATTGGATATTGCTCCGCTTTTTCTAGGTGCCTAGAATCAAGTTCATGCCGCTCGGCAATTTGTTACAAATCGCCCCCGACACCTAGAGTTTCCATGATCCGAGTCCGTCTTTCTGTTCGCAAGATTACATCCGCCCTCGTCGCCGCAATCGCCTTGCTGCCGGGCTTGGCAATTGAACAAGAGCTTCAGCTCGACTACCGCCTGAACGAGCACATCGTCCTGATCCCCGCCGGGCCCGACCACCAGGCCATGATGGAGACCACGGTCTTCACGCCCAACGGTCCGGGGCCGTTCCCGCTGCTCATCATTAACCATGGCAAGGATCCGGGCCGCCCGGACCAGCAACCGCGCGACCGCTTCTATCATATGGCGCACGCCTTCGTGGCGCGCGGCTATGCCGTGATCGTGCCGATGCGCCAGGGCTTTGCCAGCTCGACCGGGCGCTACCGGGACCACGGCTGCGACATGACCGCCAACGGCTACACCCAGGCCAGCGACATCCTCGACGCGCTCAACTACGCGCGCGAGCAGCCCTGGGTGGACCCGCAGCGCATCGTGATCGCCGGCCAGTCGTACGGCGGGCTGGCCACGATCGCGCTGGGCACCCAGCAGCTGCCGGGCGTGCGCGGCCTGCTCAACTTTGCCGGCGGCCTGCGCGACGAGGAATGCAGCTGGCAGCGCGAGCTGGTGAGCGCCTACGCCAACTACGGCGCCAACGCCAGGATCCCCAGTCTGTGGATGTACGGCGCCAACGATTCGCTGTTCGGGCCGGAGCTGGCCACGCGCATGCACGACGCCTACCTGCTGGCCGGCGGCCAGGGCAAGCTGGTCGAGTACGGCGCGTTCAAGCGCGACTCGCACGGCATGCTCGCCAGCCGCGACGGAGAAAAAGTGTGGCTGGGCGAGACCGAGGAATTCCTCAAGCAGGTCGGCATGCCGACCAAGGTGCTGTACAACGTGCCCGAGCCGCCGCAGCCGCCCAAGACCGACTACGCGAAGGTGGACGACGTGGACGCCGTGCCTTTCCTGACCGACAACGGGCGGCGCGCCTACCGCGACTATCTGACCAAGCTGACCCCGCGCGCGTTCGCGGTCTCGCCCACCGGCGCCTGGACCTGGGCCGAAGAAGGCGAGGATCCGGAAGGCCGCGCGCTGGCCACCTGCTCGGCCAAGAGCAGCAAGCCGTGCCACCTGTATTCGATCGACGACTACGTGGTATGGAACGATGGCAAGCTGGACCAGGCTGACAAGGCTGCGCTGACGGCATCCGTGACGCCGGCGGTGGACAGCAACGCCAAGGGCGCAGTGGGTGGCACGGTCGGCAAGTCGGCAAATTAAGTTCGCACTTCGCGTCGGGCGGGTTCTCGATCCCACCCTGCATTTCCGATACTCAACAAGCGCCCGCTCGTGCCCGCTTTTCAGATGTAGAACAAACCACGGCGCCGGCTGACCCCGGACAATGTCGGAGGTTTGAACACATCCGCTGGAGAGCCCCATGTCGCGATTCGCCCAAGGTGTCGCACGCGCGCTGCTTGCCGCGGCCGCGCTGTCGCCGTGGCTGCCCGCCGCGGCGGCCAACAACGATCCCGTGATCCTGGTGCACGGCTTTCTCGGCTTCGGCCCCGAGCAGTTCCGCGAATCCGGCTTCAGGTACTGGGGCGGCTACGGCGACATCGCCGCCCACATGCAGGTGTACAAGGGCCCGCACGCGGTGTTCGCGGCCGGCGTCGGCGCGATCAGCTCCAACTGGGACCGCGCGGCCGAGCTGTACGCGCAGATCAAGGGCGGCTGTGTCGATTACGGCCAGCAGCACGTGGTCAAGTACGACCCGCCGGGCCAGCCGCAAAAGCCCGCCGGCAAATGCTGGTCCGCCGATGCCGCGCACAACCCCGAACACTACCCGCTCGCGTTCTACCCGCAATGGGATGCCAGCCACCCCATCCACCTGATCGGCCACAGCCAGGGCGGCACCACCATCCGCGCCCTGGTCGAGCTGCTCGAGCATGGCGCGCCCGGCGAAGGCGACGGCGAGCTGTTCAAGGGCGGCAAGACCGGCTGGGTAAAAAGCGTGACCACGATCTCGGCGCCGCACAACGGCACCACGCTGCGCGACGCGATCCTCGACTTTCTGCCCAACCTGCATACACCGCTGCGCGACATGTTCGACAACGACATGGCGCACTGGGAGCTGGCGCCGGACGGCGCGCGCGACTTCAACCTGTGGGCGCGCACCTCGCCCAACGTCTACTACTTCTCGGTCGGCACGCTGGCCACCGAGGCCGGCAGCTGGTGCTGCAACGGCACCGACCGCGCGCTGGCGCCGGTCCAGAACGTGCGCTACCAGTACCCGCGCGAGGACATGATCCCCTACTTCAAGCCCTACGCGGGCGAATGGATCGTGCCCTCGGCCATGCAGCACGGCATGGGCGGCTACACGCAAAACGCGCCGGGGCGCGTGCGCATCGACGAGACCTGGTTCCCCAACGACGGCGTGGTCAACACGGCCAGCATGCGCGCGCCCGCCGGCCACCCGGTGCGCGACTACGACGGCACCGCGCTCAAGGGCAGCTGGAACTTCCTCGGCAATTACCGCGGCTACGACCACTTCGACATCCTCAACTGGCCCAACCCGGGCCCGTCGGCCGACCCGGTCTATGACCGGATCGCGGACATCATCTTTGGGCTGTAGCGGCGCCCCACGCCTGCAGCTGGGGCACGGTCGCGGTCACGCCGCCGCACACGATCACCAGCACGTTCGAAAACCCGGCCAGCAGCTCGCCGGCGCGGTAGGCCAGCGCCAGCGACACCCCGCACGCCGGCTCGACCACGATGCGGTGGTCGTCCATGAAGCGCAAGGCCGCCTGCACGGCGTCGGTATCGGGCAGCACCACCGGATGCACCGGATGCGTCGCGCGCAGAGCAAGTGCCGCCTCGGACACGCGGCGCGCGCCCAGCGAGCTGGCAACGCTGGTAATGGCCGGCAGCTCGATGCGCGCGCCGGCGGCGACCGACTGCGCATACGAATCGGCGCCCTCGGTTTCGACCGCGAACACCGGCACCTCGGCAAGGCCGTTGCGGCGCAGGCCGGCGACCGCGCCGCACAGCAGGCCGCCGCCGCCCACCGACAGGATCACCGCGTCCGGGCGCACGCCGGCACGCACGGTCTCGTCGATCATGCTGGCGTGACCTTCCCACAGCAGCGGATCGTCGAACGGGTGGATGAAGGCGTCGTGCTCGCCCAGCAGCGACAGCGCGTGCGCGTTCGCCTCCTGGAACGAGGCGCCGTGCACGCGGATCTCGGCGCCTTCGCGCGCGATCAGCTCGCGGGCGCGGCTGCTTGCGGTTTCCGGCACCACCACCAGCACCGGCACGCCGAGCCGGCGCCCGCAATACGCAGCGGCGATCCCGGCATTGCCGCCCGACGAAGAGATGAAGCGGCGCGCACCGCGCCGCGCGTAGGTGACGCAGGCGTGTCCGATGCCGCGCAGCTTGAACGAGCCGGATGGCTGCAGCGCGTCCATCTTCAGCCAGATCGCCTGGCCGGCGCGCGCGCCTATGGCGGTGGAGGCCAGCAGTGGCGTGTCGATGTGCAGGTTCATGGTCTGCTCGCGATGCGCAGCGCACGCGCCAGGTCGGCCAGGCGGTAAGGCTTGTTCACGAAAGTGAATTTGTTCAGGTTGTCGTGCTTCTCGCGCAGTTTGGACAGCGGGTAGCCGGAGGCGATGACGATCCGGGTGTCCGGGTACAGTGCGCGCACGCGGTTGGCCAGCTCGATCCCGTCCATCTCGGGCATGACGATGTCGGTGAACAGCACGTCCACCGGGCGCGCCGCCATCAGGCCCAGCGCTTCGCTGGCGCGCGGCGCGGTCAGCACGTTGTAGCCCATGTTCAGGAACAGCGAGGTGGCCATGTCCATCAGGTCGGCCTCGTCCTCGACGATCAGGACGGTCTCGGTGTGGTCCTGATCGGTATGCTCGGCGCCCTCCACCGCGGGCAGGTAGATCGAGATCGCGGTGCCTGTTCCCAGCGCGCTCTCGATTACCACCTCGCCGCCGGACTGCTTGACGAAGCCATACACCTGCGACAGGCCAAGGCCGGTGCCCTTGCCCACTTCCTTGGTGGTGTAGAACGGCTCGAACGCGCGGCGGATGGTCTCGGGCGACATGCCGGTGCCGCTGTCGCGCACCGCCACCCGCGCGTACTGGCCCGCGGGCAGGCCCGGCACATCCTTCTCGCCCAGCCTGGCCTGCGAGGTCTCGATCTTCAGCTCGCCGCCGCCGGGCATGGCGTCGCGCGCGTTCACCACCAGGTTCAGCAGGGCCGACTCGAAGCGCGCGCGGTCGATCATCACGCTGCCCAGTTGCGGGTCGAGCACGATGTCGAACCGGATCGCGGCATTGGCCGCGCGGCGCAGCACCGACTCGAAGCCGGTGATGAGCCGGTTGATGTTGTCCGTTTCCGGCTGCAGCGGCTGCTGGCGCGCGAACGCGAGCAACTGCTGGGTAAGCGCGGCGCCGCGGTCCACCGCGCGCCGCATGCTGTCCAGCGTCTTGGCCTGGGCCGCGCCCACGCCGTGCAGGCTCAGCACCTCCAGCCCGCTGGCCAGCACCGACAGCAGGTTGTTGAAGTCGTGCGCGATGCCGCCGGTGAGCTGGCCGATCGACTCCATCTTCTGCGCCTGGAACAGCGCGGCGTTGGCCTCGGCGAGGGCGTCGGCGGAGGCCTTCTTCTCGGTCAGGTCGCGCGTGATCTTGGCAAAGCCGAGCAGCGCGCCATGCTCGTCGCGGATGGCGTCGAGCACCACATGGGCCCAGAAGCGGCTGCCGTCCTTGCGCACGCGCCAGCCTTCGCGCTCGAAGCGCCCGGCCTGGCGCGCGGCCTGAAGCGCCACCTCGGGCTCGCCTGCTTTGCGGTCGTCCTCGGTATAGAAGCGCGAGAAATGGCTGCCGACGATCTCTTCCTCGGAATAGCCCTTGATGCGCTGCGCCCCCACGTTCCAGTTGGTGACGATGCCCTCGGGCGAGAGCATGAAGATGGCGTAGTCGCTCACGCCCTGCACCAGCAGCCGGAAGCGTTGTTCGCTCTCGCGCAGCGCGTCCTCGGCGTGCTTGCGCTCGGTGACGTCGCGCGTGACCTTGGCGTAGCCCAGCAGCTTGCCGTCCTCGTTGTAGATCGGGTCGATCACCACGTGGGCCCAGAAGCGCGTGCCGTCCTTGCGCACGCGCCAGCCTTCCGATTCGTATTTGCCCTCTGCCAGCGCGATCCCCAGCGCCCTGACCGGCAGCCCGCTGGCCTGGTCCTCGGGGGTGTAAAAGCGCGAGAAATGCTGGCCGATGATCTCGTGTTCGGTGTAGCCCTTGAAGCGCTGCGCGCCCGCGTTCCAGCTCGTGATGTACCCGTTCGGGTCGATCATGTAGATCGCATAATCGTTGATGCCGGCGATGAGATATTGGAATCGCTGCATCTCGTTTAACGGCAACGGTGCGGGATCGCTGTGTGTCATTTGCGCGTGGGGCATTCCAGTCGTCGGGTCAAAATGTATCCCATGATACACCGTGGTTTTGCAAATTGCCGTCCCCGTTGAACTGCGGCCTCAGCCTTTTGCCACGGACCGCAGCAGCCCGAACAGCTCGGCCAGGTCCACCGGCTTGACCAGGTGGTGGTCGAAGCCGGCCTGCAGCGCCAGCGCGCGGTCGGACGGCTGGCCGTAGCCGGTGACAGCGACCAACCGGCTGGCCGCCAGCGCCGGCAGCGCGCGCAGGCGCCGCGCCAGCTCGTAGCCGTCCATGCCGGGCAGGCCGATGTCGAGCAGGCACACGTCGGGCACGTCGGTGGCAACCCGGCGCAGCGCCGCCGCCGAACTGTTTTCCACCGCGACCTCGTGACCTTCGCTCTCCAGCACCATTGCGAGCATGCGCGCCGCATCCGGATTGTCGTCCACCACCAGCACCCGCAGCCCTGGCGCGGCGGCCGGCGCGGCAGGTGCCGGCATCGCGGCCTGCATGCCGCCGTCCAGCAGCGGCAGCACCACCGTGAAGGTGCTTCCCTTGCCCGGCCCGTCGCTGTCCGCGCGCACCTGGCCGCCATGCTGCTCGACCAGGCTGCGCACCACCGCCAGCCCCACGCCCAGCCCGCCCTGCGCGCGGTCGGCGCTGCGCTCGCCCTGCGTGAACAGGTCGAACACATGCGGCAGCAGCTCCGGCCCGATGCCGATGCCGTCGTCGGCCACACGCAGCATCACCTTGCCGTCGCCGAGCGCCATGTCCAGCTGCAGGCGGCCGCCCTCGGGCGTGTATTTGCACGCGTTGCCCAGCAAGTTGGACAGGACCTGCACGATGCGTTTGTGGTCGCCCGCAATGCGCGCCGGCGCGTCCGGCAACCGCACCGCCAGCGTCTGGCCGCGCCGCTCGGCCGCCGGGCGCGCCTGTTCGAGCGCATCGGCCGCCACCGCATGCATGTCCACCGGCGCGCGCTCCATCGCGACCAGGCCGCGGGTGACGCGCGAGACGTCGATCAGGTCGTCCAGCAGGCCGGCCACGTGGCGTACCTGGCGCGTAATGATATCGGCCGCCTGCGCTTGCCTTGCCGGGTCGGGCGGGCCGTGGCGCAGCAGCTGGGCCGCCGCCGCGATCGGGGCCAGCGGGTTGCGCAGCTCGTGCGCCAGCATCGCCAGGAATTCGTCCTTGCGGCGGTGCGCGTCGCGCAGGTCCTCCTCGGCGCGCACCCGCTCGGTGACGTCGATCGCCACCCCGCGCACCGATTCCGGATTGCCGTCGGCGCCGCAGCGCACCTTGCCGCGCACGTCGAGCCAGAGCAGGCGCCCGGTGTCCGGACGCACGTAGCGCACCGTCTCGGCGTAGCTGCCGCGCGCAGCCAGCGCGCCCGCGTGGGCCGCCTGCAGGCGCTCGCGGTCTTGGGGCGGCAGGTGCGCATGCATCTCGGCCATGGTGCCGCCGCGCGCGCCCAGCACGTGCTCGGCGTTGTCCGAGAAGATGACCTCGCGGGTGGCCACGTTCCAGTCCCACACCACCATGCGCGCGGCCAGCATGCCGTCGGCCAGCCGCTCCTCGCTCTCGCGCTTGGCCAGCTGGGCCGCGTGCGCTTCGGTGACGTCGTGGCCCTGCACGAAAATGCCGTTGACCTTGCCGTCCTGGTCGAACAGCGGCTGGTACAGCAGGTCCACGTACGCTTCGGCCAGCGCGCCGTCCGGTTCGCGCTGCAGGTGCGCCTTCATGCCGCGCCCGACGAATGGCTTGCCGCTCTCGTACACGCTGTCCAGCAACTGCGGAAAGCGCTGACCGCGCACTTCCGGCAGCGCCTCGGACAAGGGCCTGCCGATGATCGGGCGGTGCCCCACCAGCTGGTAGTAGGCCTCGTTGACGATTTCGAACACATGCTCGGGACCGTTCAGCACCGCGATGAAGCCCGGCGCCTGGTTGAACAGGTTGCGCAGGTAGCTGCGCTCGCCGATGACGGCGCGCTGCATGGCCGCGTGGCGGCGCGCCTGCTCCACCGCGTCGCCGCTCGCGTCGGGCGCGTCGCCGGCGGCCGGCAGCGCCGTGCGCCGGCGCCGGTCATAGCGGTAGAACTCGGTCACGTCCAGCGCGTTCTGGGAAATGTAGGCAAGCCGGCCCGCGTCGTCGAACACCGGCGTGTGCACGGTGCTCCAGTAGCGCTCCTTGAACCTCGTGTCGTGGCCGTCGCGCTGCGGGATCGAGTAGCGCACGAACACTGCATTATCCGGCTTGCCGGTCGCGATCACCCGTTCGAGCGAAGCGCGCACCTCGGCCACGTTGGTCGATTCCGGGTCATCCGGGTTGGGCGGGAAGGCATCGAAGATCGGCAAGCCGACGATGTCGCCCTCATGCGTCCCCGTCACCTGCAGATAGGCCGGATTCGCGGCCACGATTCTCAAGCCTGGATCGAGCAGCAAATGCGGATAGGGGGACGCGCGAAACAGCGCGGCATAGTCGGGCGAACATGTCATTTTGCAATTGTCCCACAACTCATGCGTGATTTCCTTGCAAATGTTGCGAATTGCCACACTTTTCTCGCAAACTACAGAGTGAAGCTGGGCGTTTTCTCATGCTTTGCATGTAAAATGTGTGACTTGTTTCAGTAGCAGCAACACGTCCCCTCATGACCCAGGCTTCCCCTCCCGTTCTCGACTTGTCCGCCTGTGACAAGGAAGCGATCCGCACCCCGGGCAGTATCCAGCCGCACGGCTTCTTGCTGACGCTGTCGCACGGGCTGGAGGTGCTGCAGGCCAGCGCCAGCCTGGCGCAGTGGGCCGGGGTGGCGGCCGAGGCGGCGGTCGGGCAGCCGCTGGCGCAGGTGATCGGCGAGCACGCCCATGCGCGCCTGGCGCCGGCCCTGTCCGCCCCCCTGTCCGCGCGGCCGTTCTACCTGGGCACCACGACGCTGGCCAACGGCCGCCACTTCGACGTGCTGGCCCACGAGTGGGACGGCGTGCTCATCGCCGAGTTCGAGCCGACCGGGCGCGCCGAGCCGGCCGACTTTCGCCAGCTGTACCCGCTGATCGGCGACTTCCTGCTGAAGGTGAACGAGGCAGCGAGCGTGCAGTCGCTGGCCCATCTGGCCACCCGGCACATCCGCGAGGTGACCGGCTTTGGCCGCGTGATCGCGTACCAGTTCGACGGCGACGGCCACGGGCACGTGATGGCCGAATCGCGCGACCCCTCATACCAGTCCTACCTGGGCCAGCGCTTTCCCGAGTCCGACATCCCGGCCCAGGCGCGCGCGCTGTACACGCTCTCGCGCATCCGCCTGATTCAGGACGCTAACTACACTCCTTCGCCGCTGGTGCCGGCCATGAATCCGGCCACCGGCAACATGAACGACCTGTCGTTCGCGGCGCTGCGCAGCGTCTCGCCGGTGCACCTGCAGTACATGCGCAACATGGGCACGCTGGCGTCGATGTCGGTGTCGCTGGTGGTGCGCGGCAAGCTGTGGGGCCTGATCTCATGCCACAACGCCGAGCCGCGCGCAGTGCCGTTCGAAAAGCGCACCGCCTGCGAGCAGCTGGGCCAGATCCTGGCGCTGTGCATCGAGACGCGCGAAGACGCAAGCGAACTGCAGTTCCGGCTCGAGGTGCGCCGTATCATGGTATCGATGCTGGGCGGCCTGACCAAGGGTGCCGACTTCGTCGACAACATGAGCAGCGTGTTCCCCGAGCTGCTGCGCTTTGCGCGCGCCGGCGGGGTGGCGATCGTCGCCGACGACCGCGTGCTGACCTACGGCGCAGCGCCCTCGCATGCGCAGATCCAGGACCTGGTGGCGTGGCTGGGCATGCGCGGCCACGTCGAGGTGTTCCACAGCGACCGCCTGCCCTCGATCTACCCGCCGGCCCGCGAGATGATGGCGGTGGCCAGCGGCCTGCTGGCGATGCCGATCTCGCGCATCCACAAGCACTACCTGCTGTGGTTCCGCCCCGAGGTCATCCACACGGTCGAATGGGCCGGCGACCCGCGCCACAAGCCGGCCGGCCCCGGCGACCCGGTGCAGCTGTCGCCGCGCACCAGCTTTGCGGCCTGGCGCGAGACCATCCGCGGCACCAGCCTGCCTTGGCACAGCGGCGAGATCGAGCTGACCATCGAGTTTCGCACCGCCCTGCTGGGCATTGCGCTCGAGCGCGCCGAGCAGATGGCCGAGCTGGCCGAGGAGCTTGGCCGCGCCAACAAGGAGCTGGAAGCATTCTCGTATTCGGTGTCGCACGACCTGCGCGCGCCGCTGCGCCACATCGTCGGCTTTTCCGACCTGCTGCTCGAATCGGCCGGCAGCGAGGACTCCGGCAAGCGCGAGCGCTTCCTTCGCAACATCAAGGAGTCCGCGCGCCTGGCGGGCAAGCTGGTGGACGACCTGCTCAGCTTCTCGCAGATGGGTCGCGCGGCGCTGCGTCCGGTCACGATCGACATGACCGACATGGTGGACGCCTGCATCGACAAGCTGGGCCTGGAGGCGCACGGCCGCAACATCGCGTGGGAGATCGGACCGCTGCCCGAAATCTGCGCGGACCCGACCTTTTTGCACCTGGCGATGTTCAACCTGCTGTCGAACGCGGTCAAATTCACCGCCGGGCGCGACCCGGCCGTGATCCGCATCTACGCCGAGCAGACCGACCAGGAAAGCATTTTCCACGTGGCCGACAACGGCGCGGGCTTTAACATGGAATACGTTCACAAGCTGTTTGGCGTGTTCCAGCGCCTGCACCGCATGGAAGACTTCCAGGGCACCGGCATTGGCCTTGCCAACGTGCGCCGCATCGTCGAGCGCCACCACGGCCGGGTGTGGGCAACGTCGGTGCAGGGCGAAGGCGCGACCTTCTCGTTCGCCATTCCACGACAACCAGATATTCAGTAAAAGGCACATATGCTCAAGCCCATCCTGCTGGTGGAGGACAATCCGCACGACCTGGAGCTGACGCTCATCGCGCTGTCCAGAAGCCAGCTTGCCAACGAAGTGGTGATCGCGCGCGACGGCGCCGAAGCGCTCGACTACCTGATGCGGCGCGGCGAGTACGCCGGCCGGCCGGTCGGCAATCCGGCCGTGGTGCTGCTGGACCTGAAGCTGCCCAAGGTGGACGGGCTGGAAGTGCTCAAGGAGATCCGCAGCAGCGCCTCCCTCAAGAGCCAGCCGGTGGTGATGCTCACCTCGTCCAAGGAGGAACAGGACCTGCTGCGCAGTTACGAGCTGGGCGTGAACGCCTACGTGGTCAAGCCGGTGGATTTCACCGAATTCGTGCGCGCGATCGCCGACCTGGGCATCTTCTGGGCCGTGCTGAACGAGCCGCCGCCAGGCTCGCGCCGTTACGTCAAGCCCAAGTGAGCGGGCGCGGCCTGCTGTGTGTTGGAGCGCCGCAGCAGGTGGCGAATGCGCGCGGAGAGCGCGTCCGGGTGATAGGGCTTCTGCAGCAGGTTGACCGAGGCGTCCACCTTGCCCTCGTGTGACAGCACGCCTTCGGCATAGCCCGACGTGTACAGGAACTGCGCGTGCGGCAGCCGCTCGCGCACGATCGCGGCCAGCTCCAGCGCGCTCACCGGCCCGGGCATGATCACGTCCGAAAACACCAGATCGATGTGGCGCCCGCTTTCCACGATGTCGACCGCGGCGCCGGCGTCGTGCGCTTCGAGCACGTAGTAGCCGAGCGCCGACAGCAAAGCGCAAGTCGAGGAGCGCACGTCCTCTTCGTCCTCCACCACCAGAATCGTCTCCAGCCCGCCCAGCAGCGGCGCGCTGGCCGGCGCCTCGGCCTGCGCCGGCTCGGCGTCGCTGCGCGGCAGGTAGATGCGCACGCTGGTGCCGCGCCCCGGCTCGCTCTCCAGCACGATCTCGCCGCCGGACTGCTTGACGAATCCGTAGGCCATCGACAGGCCCAGGCCGGTGCCCTGCCCGGTCGGCTTGGTGGTGAAGAACGGTTCGAACGCGCGCTCGAGCACCTCGGGCGGCATGCCGCGGCCGGTGTCGGCCACTTCGATCATCACGTACTCGCCGGGAGCCACGCCGGCCGGGCGCGCGCTGCCGGCGCCGAGATTGGCCGCGCGAATCGTGAGGGTGCCTTCGCCCGCCATCGCGTCGCGCGCGTTGATGGCCAGGTTCAGCAGCACGTTGTTGAGCTGGTTGGGGTCGGCCGTGGTGCTCCACAGGCCGGGCGCGATCTCGGTGGTCACGCGCGCGCGCGGGCCCAGCACCCGGCGCATCATCTCGTCCATCTCGCGCAGCAGATGGCCCGGGTTGAGCACCACCGCCTGCAGCGGCTGGCGCCGCGCGAACGCCAGCAGGTGCGAGGACAGCTTGGCGCCGCGCTCGACCCCGGCCAGCGCCATGTCCACCCGTGCCCTTCCGGCCTCGTTGATCCCGCCCATTAGCTTAAGCAGCTGCAGGTTGCCGCCGATGATTTGCAGGACGTTGTTGAAGTCGTGCGCGACGCCGCCGGTGAGCTGGCCGATCGCCTCCATCTTCTGCGCCTGGTGCAGCGCCCACTGGCTGGCCGCAAGCTGCTCCTGGCTGTGGCGCAGCGACACGAAGGCGGCGTCGCGCTGGCGCCGCGCCACGCAGGCGCCGCTGTGGTAGCGCACCCGCGCCACCAGCTCGCGCGGGTCGGGCCACTTGACCAGGTAATCGTTGGCCCCGGCCGCGAACGCGCGCGCCTTGATGTCCGGATCGTCCTCGGAAGACAGCAGGATCACCGGAATGTGCTCGGTCGCGGGGTCCAGGCGCAGGCGGCGCGTGACCGCAAAGCCGTCGATGTCCGGCATGCGCAGGTCCACCAGCACCACGGTGGCGTCGACTTCCCGGGCCAGCTCGACCGCGCGCTCAGGGTTGGTGTCAAAGCGCAGCGTGTGCTGGAGACAGTTTTCCAGCCCGTGGGCAATGATGTCTTGCGCGAACGGCTCGTCGTCGATCAGCAGGACCGAGCAGTGGCTGGCATCGTCTTCAATCATGTGTGACTGGCGAATCCGGACAACGTAAATTGTTGCAAAATGTAAAGCGAAGATTTTACAACAACTTTTGTCGCCTGCATCTTTTGGCGGACCAATCGTGCGCGGGGCGCCACCGTGCGCACTGCTGAGTTTTCGCAGAGTCCGCTGATGCGAGCTTATGCACACTGGGTTGAGTCGCGCATCGCACACTGGAGCCCACCATGATCTCTCGAGAATGTTTTTTTGCGGCAGCGCTTGCGCTGCTGGCGGCCTGCCCGCTGGCGGCCTGGGCCGACCCGCAATACACCGTCACGTTCGTTCCGCCAGGGTTCGAGCCGGGACCGTTCGACGCCATGAACAACGCCGGGCGCGTGGTCGGCACCTACCAGGACCACGCCGCCATCTGGGACGGCAGCGGCATCCTCACCCTCAACCTGCCGCCCAGCCTGGGCCGCGGCATCAACGACCACATGGATATCAGCGGCGTCGAGCGCCGCAACGGCACCGCGTTTGCCCTCATCGGCGGCAACTTCATCGACATCCACGCCACCCTGCCCTCGCTCTACTACACATCGGACGGCTATGCCATCAACAACCGCGGCTCGGTGGCCGGCATTGCCGATCCGTTCGCGGACGAGGCGGTGCGCGGCTTCCTCTACCGCAATGGGCAATCGGAACTCGTGCCCACGCTCGGCGGCGACTTCAGCTTTGCCATCAACCTGAACAACAACGATGCGGTGGTTGGCTGGGCCAGCACCGGCCAGGGCTCGGTCAACGATCCATTCACCCACGCCATCATCTACCACGACGGCAGCTTGCAAGACCTGGGCACCCTGGGCACCGGGCAACGCAGCTTCGGGTTCGACATCAACGATTGCGGCTGGGCGGTGGGCTATTCCTTTATCCAGCCCGAGGAGCTGTCCGCTTCTGTCCACCCTTTTCTGTTCCGGGACGGCAAGATGATGGACCTGGGGACGCTCGGCGGGGACTTCGGCGAAGCCCGCGCGATCAACAACCTGGGGCTGGTCGTGGGCGACTCGCTCAATGCCGAAGGGCTGCTGACGGCATTCATCTGGAAAGGCGACAAGCTGGTGGACCTGAACACGCTTACCGCCCTGCCGGCCGGCTGGCGGCTGGAGTCGGCAATGGACATCAACGACAAGGGACAGATCCTGGGCACGGCCTGCAACGGGCCCAACCCTGAGGATTGCGCGCGGGTGCGGCTGGACCTGGTGTCCGCCGTGCCCGAGCCGTCGCCGGCCCCCATGCTGGCAGCCGGCATGGGTCTGTTGGCCTGGGGCCGCCGGCGCATGCGCCGCAGGACCGCCTGAACCGCGCCCGAAAAACAAAAAAGGCCGCGTTCGCACGCGGCCTTTGGCATTCTGGCTCCCCGACCTGGACTCGAACCAGGGACCTGCGGATTAACAGAACGATGATCCGACAAGCCTATGGGCACCAAGGCCTGCCACTTGCAGACACCTTGCAAAAACAGCCAAATACTGTATATTTATACAGCAGTCCGTGGATTTATACGAAGTGCAAAGTTGCAGGTTACAAACTTTGAGTTTCTTTAGGCAACCACTGTGGTACTGTCGGAAGATCGTTACTTTCGCCAGTCGGCAGCTAAATTATGTCACTCTGTTTTGAAGTATTAATAGATGAGACTTTCCTCAATATCAATACAACGCAGGGGTTAACTCCGATAGAGAAAAAGCATCTCTTAAGTCTGATTAATGGGTACGAGGATGGCGCATGGCGAGCAACTAATTTCCATAATTTCATCTGGGACAACATTGCTCAGACTGCATTGTCTGAACGGGAGCGGGCCAGCTTAGTAGATCGTTCGCATAGCACCCTTGTTGCTGCCGCAAGAAATCTCCGACTTACGGACAAGATTGATGACATAAGTGAAGGTAGTGAGTTAGCGGAGATTGTTCTCTATGGTGTTATGAAAAACCACTATAACGCGCTGCCGGTCGTTCCCAAAATTTTCTATAAGCAAAATACTCAAGATAATGCTAAAGGTGCGGATAGTGTTCACATCGTTATAACTGACGGCGACTTTTCGTTATGGTTTGGAGAGGCTAAATTTTATAACAGTATCGAAGATGCGCGCTTAGGGACAGTGATCGCGTCAGTCCAAAATGCTTTGGAAACCAAGAAGCTAAAGAAAGAAAACGCAATCATCACAAACATAAAAGATTTGGATCAACTTATTTCCGATAAGACGTTATTGAAGTCCATTACGAATGCGCTGGATGATCAGGAATCAATCGATAACATTGCCAACAAAATCAACATTCCAATTCTATTGATTCATGAATGTAGCATCACGAATTCGAGCAACACTTTGGATGAAAAATATCGGCAAAGCATCATTGCTTACCACCTCGATCGGGCAAATTCTTATTTCAAAAAGCAAATAGCGAAATTAAACACTATTACAAAGTACCCCAAGATCACCTTTCATTTAATTTTATTACCCGTCCCAAACAAGAAATTGATTGTCGATAAGTTTGTTGCCAATGTCGAGCATTATAAAGATCAATAATGAACAACGAAATATTCGAAAAGTGCAGCATCATCAATCGCCACATTCAAAATGGCGACGAGGCTCAAGCTAGGGATGAATTAATAAAAATTCTGGCCCAATATGAAAACGAGAGAATTCCATATGATAATCTGATTAATTATCTAATCAGGGAAACTGGTCTGTATCCGTATATGAAACTCGAAAGCGCGCGTTGGCAAGAACGCTACCTTTCGGAGAGCTTCAAGGTGGACATCGGCGCTGACTCGCCGGCCATTCTTCATAGGGAGCAAAGTTCATTGCTTCGATCACTTCTCAACGGCGAGAATTTAGCTATCAGTGCGCCAACAAGTTTCGGCAAGAGCTTTGTCATTGACTCTTTTATCGCCATCAAACGTCCGACAAACGTAGTAATTATCGTCCCTACTATTGCACTAGCAGACGAAACTCGTCGAAGGCTAAACAAGAAATTCTCTTCAGATTATAAAATAATTACTACGGCAGATATCCAGTTGGCAGAACGAAATATATTCATATTCCCTCAAGAGAGGGCAATTGGATATGTGGATAAAATCGAGATGCTTGACATTCTTATTATTGACGAGTTCTATAAAGCCAGTAAAAAATTCGATAAGGAGCGAGCACCCTCGTTAATTAAAGCCATAATGAGGCTGAGTGAGAAGGCGAAGCAGCGTTATTTCCTCGCCCCAAATATCTCCCAACTCAATAAAAATGCATTTACCAAAGGGATGCAGTTTCGAAAATTTGAGTTTAATACAGTATTTTTGGAGAAAAACGAGCTATACAAGAAAATTGGTGACGAGGCTGAAAAAAGCCGCGTTTTGTTGGACATTCTAGCGAAGACAAAAAATAAGTCACTTATCTATGCTGGAACTTATTCCAATATCGCAAAGATTTCGAATTTAATCCTGACCAGTGTCTCGCAAAAGAAAAGCTTGCTTCTCAATAATTTTGCAGAGTGGCTTTCAACTCATTATGATCCGAATTGGAATCTTACAAGTTTGGTCCGACGTGGCACTGGAATTCATAATGGGCAACTGCATCGTTCCTTGAGCCAAATCCAAGTAAAATTATTCGAAGAGCCGCATGGCCTAAAGAACGTAATATCGACGTCTTCCATTGTTGAAGGAGTTAATACCTCCGCCGAAAATGTCATAATTTGGAGCAATAAAAACGGGAAGTCCAACCTAAACGATTTCACCTATAAGAATATAATAGGTCGAAGTGGACGGATGTTTAAGCACTTCATTGGCAAAGTTTACATTCTGGAGAGCCCCCCCAAGGACGAACCGACCGTCTTGGATCTTGATCTTCCTGATGAGCTGCTTGGCACCATGGACGAGGTAAAACACGAAGAGGACCTGACGTCTGAGCAAATTCAAAAAATCATCGACTATAAGACCGAAATGAGCACCATTTTGGGTGAGACTCGCTTTTCTGAGCTCTTGGCTTCGAATGCATTTCAGTCCAGTGATTCGTTCCTTCTAAAAAAAATTGCAGTCGATATTCGCAATGACCCAACCAGTTGGAACGGTCTAGGATTCCTAAACTCTGACAATCCTGCAGACTGGGACCGTCTCCTTTATAAGGTGATCAATTTAGCCCCAGGTGGCTGGGAAGTCAGACATAGTGTCTTCGTGGATTTTATTAAGATTCTATCGAAAAATTGGACCCGGACAATTCCTCAGCTGTTAAGCGCACTTGATCGTATTGATGTGGGAATCGATTCATTCTTCAAGCTCGAACGCAATGTGGTGTTCAAATTTTCCGCACTACTGTCGGATGTGAATACATTGCAAGCAGCGATTCTGAAAAATAGAAGCTACGATGTATCGCCCTTCCTTGCAAAAATTTCATTTGCGTTCTTACCCCCGGTGGTTTATCAACTGGAAGAATACGGCTTACCACGAATGCTCAGCCGCAAAATTCAATCAACCGGACTTATCAATTTTGAGGATAACGAACTAACTGTTCACTCTGCGATTGAGATGCTGAATAATATTGGGGTTCATTCATTGAAAGGTGCCATGCAGGGCCTGCAAGATTTCGACAGCTACCTTCTTGAATATTTCTTCGATGGAATAAAAATATCGGCAAAAGCGAGGCAATAGATCTGCAAGTGACATCAGTTCGGGTCGGCCTGCCCTCGCGACCCAACCACCATCAGCGAGCTCGCAACCTGCCTGACAGTGCCACCGTGACCCATCCGTAGGGGTAGGCCATACCACTCGCGCAACTGCCTCACCACGGCCCACTATGCGCAAATAAACAGGGCTCTGAAACGCAAAAAGCCCAACCGGGTGAGGGCTGGGCTCTTGGCATACTGCTATATTCTGGCTCCCCGACCTGGACTCGAACCAGGGACCTGCGGATTAACAGTCCGTCGCTCTACCGACTGAGCTATCAGGGAATAGAGGCCGCATTATAGCGGCGCAATTTTGTTTTTGCCAGCCCCGCACACATTTTTCGCGCCGGCCGCTCGTGGTCTCCCCAGCCGTTCATTGGGCCAGCCGACGAACGCGACCATCGACGACTGCAACTCCGGCATCCCGGCCAGGAACGCCCTCCGGGTGCAGTGCCCATTGCGGTTTGCTATAGTCGCAATATTCTCCAACTTCAGCTGCATTCAACATGAGCACCCCACGCATCCTCGGCACTCCCCTCTCCCCGTCCGCAACCAAGGTCATGCTGCTCGGCTCCGGCGAGCTTGGCAAAGAAGTCATCATCGCGTTCCAGCGCCTCGGCGTTGAAGTCATCGCAGTGGACCGCTATGCCAACGCACCCGGCCACCAGGTCGCGCACCGCGCCCACGTAATCGACATGACCAACGGCGGCCAGCTCGCCGCGCTGATCGAGCAGGAGCAGCCGGACCTGGTGATCCCCGAGATCGAAGCGATCGCCACCGCCAAGCTGGCCGAGCTCGAAGGCGCCGGCAAGATCACCTGCATTCCCACCGCGCGCGCCGCCATGCTGACCATGAACCGCGAAGGCATCCGCCGCCTGGCCGCCGAAGAACTGGGCCTGGCCACCTCGCCCTACCGCTTCGCCAGCAGCCTCGAAGAGCTGACGCAGGCGTGCGCCGAGATCGGCTTTCCGTGCGTGGTCAAGCCGGTGATGTCCTCGTCCGGCAAGGGCCAGTCCAAGCTCGACAGCGCCGCGGACATCAAGCAGGCATGGGACTATGCGGCATCGGGCAGCCGTGTCGATGCGGGCCGCGTGATCGTGGAAGGCTTCATCGACTTCGATTACGAAATCACCCTGCTGACGGTGCGCGCGATCGGCGCCGACGGCCAGGTCGAGACCCGCTTCTGCGAGCCGATCGGCCACCTGCAGGAGCGCGGCGACTACATCGAATCGTGGCAGCCGCACCCGATGAACCCCGTTGCGCTGGAGCGTTCGCGCGAGATCGCGGGCAAAGTCACGGGCAACCTGGACGGCCTGGGCGTGTTCGGCGTGGAGCTCTTCGTCAAGGGCGACATGGTGTGGTTCTCGGAAGTAAGCCCGCGCCCGCATGACACCGGCATGGTGACAATGGCCAGCCAGGTGCAGAGCGAGTTCGAGCTGCACGCCAAAGCGGTGCTTGGGCTGCCGGTGAATACCGCGCTGCGCTGCCCGGGCGCCTCCGCCGTGATCTACGGCCGCCTGGACGAGAAAGGCATCGCGTTCGAAGGCGTGGCCGAGGCGCTGCGCGTGCCCGGCGCCGACATTCGCCTGTTCGGCAAGCCGGAGTCCTTTGCGCGCCGCCGCATGGGCGTGGCGCTGGCGACGGCCGAAAACGCGGAGATCGCGCGCGAACGCGCACGGGAGGCGGCAAGCAAGGTCAAGCCGGTCAGCGGCAAGGCCTGACGCCTTCAAGCGTACGGTGGGCTCTGGCGTCCGCCGTGCGCAACCGCACAAACGAAAAAAGGAGTTTCGATCGCTCGAAACTCCTTTTTGTCTGGCTCCCCGACCTGGACTCGAACCAGGGACCTGCGGATTAACAGTCCGTCGCTCTACCGACTGAGCTATCAGGGAATAAACTCTTACAACTACATTAAGAAACCCACGAATAACCGTGGCTTTCCAGAAATTCTGGCTCCCCGACCTGGACTCGAACCAGGGACCTGCGGATTAACAGTCCGTCGCTCTACCGACTGAGCTATCAGGGATCACTAAGTCTTCCGGGATGTCGCCATACCGGAAGAGCCAAGAGTTTAGAGCACTTTGGCGATTGCGTCAACGACCCGGTCGATATTCTTCGAGTTCAGCGCGGCCACGCAGATGCGGCCGGTGTCCACGGCATAGATCGACTCGGCGCGCAGCTTGGCCACCTGTTCCTTGGTCAGGCCCGAGTACGAGAACATACCGACCTGCTTGCGCACGAAATCAAAGTCGTGGCCGGGCGCCTTGGCCTTGAGTTTTTCGACCAGCGCATCGCGCATCTGCTTGATGCGAACGCGCATGTGGGCCAGTTCGTCTTCCCACAGCTGGCGCAGTTCCGGGGTGGACAGCACGGTCGCCACCACCTTGCCGCCATGGACCGGCGGGTTAGAGTAGTTGGTACGCACCACGCGCTTCAGCTGCGACAGCAGGCGTGCCGCCTCTTCCGCGCTCGATGCCACCACCGACAGCGCGCCCACACGCTCGCCGTACAGCGAGAACGATTTGGAGAACGAGTTCGACACCAGCAGCGGGCCGCCGGCCTGCACAAAGCGGCCGACGACGGCGCCGTCTTCAGCGATGCCCGAGCCGAAGCCCTGGTAGGCCATGTCGAGGAACGGAATCAGGCCGCCGGCCTTGACTGCCTCGATCACGGCGCCCCACTGCTCTTGCGTGAGGTCGGCGCCGGTCGGGTTATGGCAGCAGGCGTGCAGCACCACGATCGAGCCTTGCGGCATCGACTTGAGCGAGGCCAGCATGCCTTCGAAGTTGACGCCGTGGGTGGCCGGGTCGTAGTAGGTGTAGTGGTTGACCACGAAGCCGGCGCTTTCGAACAGCGCGCGGTGGTTTTCCCAGCTCGGGTCGCTGATGTACACCTGCGAATCAGGCGCAAAACGCTTGAGGAAGTCGGCGCCGATCTTCAGGCCGCCGGTGCCGCCGAGGGCTTGCACGGTCACGGCACGCTTCTCTTGAATTACCGGGCTGTCGGCCCCAAATACGAGCTCCTGAACAGCCTTGTCGTACTGCGCCAGGCCTTCGATCGGCAGATAGGTGCGCGGTGCTTGCTGTTCCATCAATTTGGATTCCGCTTTCTGCACGCATTCGAGCAACGGCACCTTGCCGTTGTCGTCGTAATACACACCCACACCCAGGTTGATCTTGGCGGGGTTGGTGTCTGCGTTGAACGCTTCAGTGATACCCAGGATAGGGTCGCGGGGTGCCATGTCGATGGCGCCGAAAAGGCTGGCAGGGGCGGTGGAATTCATCGTGTTAAACTTGGTCGTTGGCTGGGGTTTGCAGCGGTTGTATAGACAGCAGCTCCTGCATGTTGCAGTGCCGCAGTCGGACTACCATTCTAGCAAAGGTCTGAAAGCATGGCAGGCAAGGCAGATTTATCCGTTGCAAACGCACCGGCTCCGAACGTCATCACATTCCCGAATTCGCCCTTCAAACTGCACCAGCCGTTTCCGCCTGCAGGCGACCAGCCGACCGCAATCGCGGGCCTGGTGGAAGGCATCGACGACGGCCTGATGTACCAGACGCTGCTCGGCGTGACCGGCTCGGGCAAGACCTACACGATGGCCAACGTGATCGCGCGTTGCGGTCGGCCCGCGATCGTGTTCGCGCCCAACAAAACGCTGGCGGCACAGCTTTATGCGGAGTTCCGCGAGTTCTTCCCCGAAAACGCGGTCGAGTACTTCGTCAGCTACTATGACTACTACCAGCCCGAAGCCTACGTGCCGCAGCGCGACCTGTTCATCGAAAAGGACTCGTCGATCAACGAGCACATCGAGCAGATGCGCCTGTCGTGCACCAAGTCGCTGATGGAGCGGCGCGATGTGGTGATCGTGGCCACCGTGTCCGCGATCTACGGTATCGGTAACCCGAACGAATACCACAAGATGATCCTGACGCTGCGCGCCAAGGACAAGGTGGCGCAGCGCGACGTGATCGCGCGCCTGATCCAGATGCAGTACACGCGCAACGAGATGGACTTCGGCCGCGGCACCTTCCGCGTGCGCGGCGACACGATCGACATCTTCCCTGCCGAGCATGCGGAACTGGCCATCCGCGTCGAGATGTTCGACGACGAGATCGAGTCGCTGCAGCTGTTCGACCCGCTGACCGGCCGCGTGAAGCAGAAGATCCCGCGCTTTACCGTGTACCCGGGCTCGCACTACGTCACGCCGCGTTCGACCGTGCTGCGCGCGGTGGACTCGATCAAGGCCGAGCTGCGCGACCGCCTCGAGTTCTTCCACAAGGAAGGCAAGCTGCTGGAAGCGCAGCGGCTGGAACAGCGCACGCGCTTTGACCTGGAAATGCTGGCCGAAGTGGGCTTCACCAAGGGCATCGAGAACTACTCGCGGCATCTGTCCGGCTCGATGCCGGGCGAGCCGCCGCCCACGCTGGTGGACTACCTGCCGAAGGACGCGCTGATGTTCATGGACGAATCGCACGTGCTGATCGGCCAGCTCAACGCGATGTACAACGGCGACCGCTCGCGCAAGGTGAACCTGGTCGATTACGGCTTCCGCCTGCCGTCCGCGCTCGACAACCGCCCGCTCAAGTTCCAGGAATTCGAAAGCAAGATGCGGCAGACGGTGTTCGTCTCCGCCACGCCGGCGGACTACGAACGCGAGCACGCCGACAACGTGGTCGAGCAGGTGGTGCGCCCGACCGGGCTGGTGGACCCGAAGATCATCGTGCGCCCTGCCCTGTCGCAGGTCGATGACCTGATGAGCGAGATCAGCGACCGCATCGCCAAGGACGAGCGCGTGCTGGTGACCACGCTGACCAAGCGCATGGCCGAGCAGCTGACCGAGTACCTGTCCGACCACGGCATCAAGGTGCGTTACCTGCACAGCGATATCGATACGGTGGAGCGGGTGGAGATCCTGCGCGACCTGCGGCTTGGCACCTTTCACGTCCTGGTCGGCATCAACCTGCTGCGCGAGGGCCTGGACCTGCCGGAAGTGTCGCTGGTGGCGGTGCTGGACGCGGACAAGGAAGGCTTCCTGCGTTCCGAGCGTTCGCTGATCCAGACCGTCGGCCGCGCGGCGCGTAACCTGAACGGCGTGGCGATCCTGTATGCGGACACGATCACCGATTCGATGAAGCGCGCGATCGACGAGACCGAGCGCCGCCGCGCCAAGCAGATCGCGTTCAACGAGGAGCATGGCATCACGCCGAAAGGTGTGCAGAAGAAGATCAAGGAAATGATCGACGGGGTGTACAGCGCCGCTGCCGCCAAACAGCGACTTGCGCTGGGAGCCGAGGAGACCGCCAAGGTCGAGGCGATGAGCGAGAAGCAGGTCAGCAAGGAAATCAAGCGGCTCGAAAAGCTCATGGTCGAACACGCGAAGAACCTGGAGTTCGAAAAGGCGGCGCAGGTGCGCGACCAGCTGCACGTCCTCAAGCAGCAGGCGTTCGGTGCGCCGGGGGCGGACAACGTCGTGTCGATGCTCGGCAAATGACCGTAGAGTGGGCAGGTTTCCTGCCCACGCGTTCAACGCACGCCGACGCGGCCGTGCGATCGGCGGTTGAACGCGTGGGCGGGAGACCCGCCCACCCTACCGGCAGGCTTCGAACGTCAGGAACTGCGGCCCGCTGGGCAGCTTGTCCGGCACCAGCTTGCACATCTCGCCCGGCCTCACGCGTTCGTCCAGCAGCCCGTAGCGCAGAAAGTTGACCAGGTCCGCAAACTCCGCTTCTGTCAGCCTCAGCGCCTTGCTCATCTGCGGATCAAGCGTCGCGCTCACCGTGTCGACCGGCGCGGTGCGGCCGACCAGATCAGGCGCCACGCCTGCCTTTGCCGCATCGTAGTTCTTCAGCGATGCGAGCACGTCCAGGTGATGCCGCACCGCGTCCTCCAGCTTCACGAATGCCCCGTTGTGGAAGAACGCCGGCTGCGCCGCAAGGTTACGCAGCGGCGAAGTGCGGAACTTGTAGCGGTCCCCGATCTCACCCGTCACCTGCTCCAGCCCGAAGTCTTCGTTCTCACCAGGCCCGTCGAAGATGGTGTTGCCTTTGGCTGGGCCGAACGCTGGCGCGATCTGCGGCACGCCGATGTTGTGCATCCTGAAGTCGCTGAACATCTCGTTGGATGCGCCCCTCACCGCGTGGCACGAAACGCAGTTGGCCTTGCCGAAGAAAAGCAGCGCGCCATGCTTTTGCGAGGCCGTCATCGCACCCGCGTCCCCGCGCGCAAAGCGGTCCAGCGGCGCGTTGGCGCGCACCAGCGTGAACTCGAATTCTGCAATCGCCTTGGCGAACATGTCGATGTCCACCGCCCCGCCTTCCCTGACCTGGCCAAACACCTCGGCGAACTTGCGCACATAATCGGGCACCGCGTTCAGGCGCTGGACCACGACCTCCCGGATCGCCTCGTTGCGCGATCCGCTCGCGTCCAGCCCCGGCACGCGCATGCCCATGCCATCGTCGAACACCTGCAGGCGCGGGTCGATCCCGTCCAGTACACCGGTAAAGCCGGCCGCTTCGTTCAGCTCCGTTGGCGGCATGTGCGCCTGTGCGACCAGCAGGTGCGGGTACCGCGGATTGTTCGGGCCAAATTTGCTAACACCCTCCGGCAGCGGGAACTGAAAGCCGAGCGCATTGTTGAACGGGTCACCCGACAATGCCGCAAAGCGTCCGTTCCACATGAGCCTGGGATAGAACGCCGCATTGACCACCGTCGGCGTGCGCCGCTGGTTGCGCGGGCCAAGCCGGTGCGGCCCGACCAGCAGGTTGCTCTGGATGCCGATCGCCATCGGCTGCGAGTCGCCAAAGCCATTGGTTGGCGCGTGGCAGCCGGCGCAGGTGTTGTCATTGTGCAGATTCGAGATCCGGTCGAAGAACAACAGCCTGCCCACATCGGCCAGTCTGGGATCGAGCTTGCGGCCAAGGCGCCGCTCCAGGCTCTGTTCCACCCTGCCGGTAAAGCCCTGCTCGTACAGCACGGCAGAGAGCTTTTGATCGATCAGTTCTCCGGCGGCCGGTTGTGAGGTTCCCCCATCCGGCCCACCGCAGCCGGCAAGCAGCACCGCGAGCCATGTCCACATGAAGGCGAGCCGGCGGCGATCGCGTGGCGCCTCTTTTTGCATGTCGTTCTCCCTGTTTTGCGCTCTTTGTTGCCATACAGGAAGAATCTATAGTTGTTCACGAAGAAAAAAAAAGACGACCCGTCAAAGGTCGTCTCTTTTGCAGGCGAGGCAGATCAAGCAACGCGCCGGCGCGAGCGCAACAACAGCACCGCACCCAGGCCCAGCAGCGCCAGGCTGCCCGGTTCCGGCACGAAGGTGATGCCCTCGCCTGCGGCCGCGCCAAGGTAGCCCTTGTAGCTGCTCAGCAAGATGCCGCCAAAATAGGTGCCGAAGGTGCCCGGCGTCTGGCCGCTGAAAGTGCCGCTGAAGGTGTTGTTCGCGGCCAGCATCAGCTCGCCGTACATGTTGACGAACGACGGACCGCCCGAGTCGCCGCCGCCGATACCGGACTCGCGGTTGTTCGGCAGCACCGGGCTGCATGCGTGGAACAAGGTGCAGAAGGTGTCCTTGCCGTTGCCGTCGAAGTCAGCGTACCAGACTTCGTTGGCGCCGCCCCAGCCCTGCTCGTCGTTGCCATCGAACAGGTCCACATAGTTTTCACCGCTGCGCTTGACGTGAAAGCTGGGGTTCACGTAATACCCGTTCATGCCATCACCCGAAGTACCGTAGCCGGCCATGGTGATGTGCGTGCCGCCATTGAGCGGGTTGGCGGCGATCTTGTAGCTGCGCGCCGAGGCGGGCGCGTCCTGGGCCAGCGTGATGACGGAGATGTCATCGTTCACGCAGAACGAGTTGATGCCCGGCGGGCAATAGCCGAAGCCCTGGTAGTTCGGGTTCATGTTCACGCTGGAGGCGTTGATGATGGCGGTGTACTTGTCGCCGGTATTGTTGAATACCACGCGCACCGCGTTGTTCGGCTTGCTCAGGTCGATCACCTTACCGTGCCCGTCGGTGTCCACGCAGTGGCCGGCCGAGACCACGGTGCGCTTGCCTACCAGCGCGCCGGAGCAGATGTACGACAGTTGCTTGCCACTGGCGTCCGGGTACACGATATTAATGCTGACCACGCCCGAGAACGCGGACGAGGCCGTATTCGCGTCCACGTGCGCGGACGGCGAATCGGGCAGCGCGCCCGAGGTGATCAGCGGGGTGAAGTTGCCGTTCTCAATCGTCGAAGCCTGGGCCGCCAGTGCCAGAGCGAACAGGGCACTTGCGGCGACTGCATTACCCATCATTTTTTTGAAGTGGAAATTCAAGGTTTGCATTTTTTTTCCTTGTCATTGGTGAGCGTTTCCCGGCGTGATGAGCGCATCTGCCGTACGCGGAACTGACTTAAAGCACAAGCTGTGCCAATAGGAAAAAGATGCTTCCTTTCAATGAGTTAGCCAGCTAACACAAGGCATTAAAAGTGCCGAGTGTAAATTTTCCCGACACCAAAACTCAGCGTTTGAACATGCGCGGGTCGAAGCTGAAGGGGCGCACCACCTCGAGCCGCACGCGATCGTAGGCAGGATGCAGTGGGTTGATGACGAGATTGGTTCCCTCGTGCACGATGACAGAGGGCACGCGCATGTACAGATGGGAGGCGGACTGCAGGAAGTGGGTGCCGAACTCGGCTGCGAGTGGGGAATTGGGTAGCGTGTTCCAGCCCGGTGGAAGTTTGTGGACCGGCACGTCCAGGCCGAACGAGGGATCGTCGGACAGGTCGATGGCAACCAGGACCAGGTTCTGCTCGCCTTCGTCCGCGTGGACGAACTTTTCGAGCACGCCCAGCTCGGCAGTGGTGGCCGCGTACAGCGCCGGGACGCCAGGACGGTGCCAGTGCCCCCCGCTTTCCTACGCGCCCTTGCAGGAACGATCGAGCGCCGCTTCTTCTATCGCAATACGCCAGCTCCTCATCCTTGGAACAATCCTCCGCTGCGCTCACTCGGGTAGGCCGAGGATACACCCGAGGCTGCGCATGCCCGCGCACGGATGCCGGGATGGCGGCCCGCCCCACTGGTCGTTTCAACATTGCATCTTCAGTTTCTGTCGCGTAGCATCGCACCCATTGCCGCGGGGACCCGCGCGGCCCCCCCATATTGACAAGGGAGACAAATGAAACCTGAAACATTGCCATCGCGCACTGTCTCGCCGACCCGCTCGTTCATGACGCTCGTGCTGATCGAGCTGTGGGAACGCTTCGGCTACTACGGCATGCAGGCGCTGATCGTGTATTACATGGTGCAGCGCCTCGGCTTCAACGACGAGCGCGCCAACCTGGTCTGGAGCGCGGCGGCGGCGCTGATCTACGTGGCGCCGGCGATTGGCGGCTGGATTGGCGACAAGGTGCTGGGCACCAAGCGCACCGCCGTGCTCGGCGCGATGATCCTGACCGTTGGCTATGCGCTGATGGCGGTGCCGACCGAGAACACCTGGTTCCTGTTCTGCGCGCTGGGCGTGGTGGTGGTCGGCAACGGCCTGTTCAAACCAAACAACGCCAACCTGGTGCGCAAGAACTACGAAGGCGACGACTCGAAGATCGACAGCGCGTTCACGATCTACTACATGTCGGTGAACGTCGGCTCGACCTTCTCGATGCTGGCCACGCCGTGGATCAAGGACTACGTGAACGCCACCTATGGCGGCGAGCTCGGCTGGCACGTCGCATTCGCGGTCTGTAGCGTGGGCCTGGTGCTGGGCCTGTTCAATGTGGCGCTGATGCGCCATACGATCCATCATCTCGGCTCGCCGCCGGACCGCGCGCCGCTGGACTATGGCAAGCTGGCGATGGTGCTCGGCGGGGGCGTGATCGTGGCCGGCGCCTCGGCGGTGATCCTCGAATACCAGGCGCTGGCGCGCGCGTTCGTGTACATCGCCGGCATCGTGGTGCTGGGCATCTTCGTCCACCTGATCCGCAAGAGCGCCGCCAGCGAGCGCTCGGGCCTGATCGCGGCGCTGGTGCTGACGCTGCAGACCGTGTTCTTCTTCATCTTCTACCAGCAGATGTCCACCTCGCTGTCGCTGTTCGCGCTGCGTAACGTGGACCTGGACTTCTCGCTGTTCGGCATGCACCTGTTCGACTGGTCGCCGGCGCAATTCCAGGCCCTGAACGCGATCTGGATCATGGTGCTCTCGCCGGTGCTGGCATGGATTTACACCAGGGCCGGCAAGAGCGGCAAGGACTTGTCGATCGCGGCCAAGTTCGCGCTCGGCTTTTCGGTGGTGGCGGTCGGCTTCTTCATCTACGGTGTGGCGGGCCAGTTCGCCGTGGGCGGCAAGACTTCGTCGTGGATCATGATCTGGGGTTACGGCTTCTATTCGCTGGGCGAGCTGCTGGTGTCCGGCCTGGGCCTGGCGATGATCGCGCGCTACGTGCCGGAGCGCATGAGCGGCTTCATGATGGGCGCTTATTACGTCGGCACCGGCATTTCGCAGTACCTGGGCGGCGTGGTGGCCAACTACGCGAGCGTGCCGCAGAACCTGGTGGACCCGGTGCAGACGCTGCCGATCTACACCAGCCTGTTCAACAAGCTGGGCATGGGCGCGGTGGCCTGCACCCTGCTCGCGCTGGCCGTGCTGCCGCTGCTGCGCAAGCTGACTGCGGTGCACCAGTCGCACAGCTAGGCCGATGATCCTCGAGACCGCCCGCCTGCGGCTGGTGCCGATGCTTGAGGACCACCTCGACGGCCTGTCGGCGATGAACAGCGATCCGGCCGTCATGCGTTTCATCACGGGCGCGCCGGAAAGCCGCGAGGCCACGCTCGCCATGATCGGCCGCGTCAGGCAGCGCTGGGCGGACTGGGGCTTTTCGTGGTGGTCGCTGTTCGAGAAGGACAGCGGCCAGATCATCGGCGCCGGCGGGGTGCAATACCTCGGCTTTAATCCCGCCAATCCCCACGAAATCGGCTGGCGCCTGCGGGCCGACAAGTGGGGCCAGGGCTACGCCTCGGAAGCGGCGCGCTGCATGACCCGGTTCGCGTTCGAGCAGCTGCAAGCGCCGCTGCTGTGCGCGATCTGCCATCCGGACAACCGCAATTCTTCGCGCCTGATGGAACGGCTGGGCATGCGCTACCGCGGCCAGCAGGAATGGCACGGCATGCCCACTTCCGTGTACGACATTGCGCGCGACACCTGGTTGCGCGAGAACGCTCCCGCCGGCCCCTGAGCGGCCATTCTCTTCCCGTCCTCAGGTCGGCTGGTGGCGCTGCTCGCCGCCCGCAAGGCCCGGTGGCATGCCGACCGGCCTGCCACCCGCCGCTACCCCGGCGGCCGCCGCTGCCCCAGAAGCCGGGCGTACCGCCGCGGCGGTCACTTCGGTCCAGGTGCCAAGCACGGCATGCGCCACCGCCAGCAAGGTCGGCCCGACGAACACGCCGAGCAGCCCGAACGCGCCGGCGCCGCCAATGACGCCCAGCAGGATCAGGATGAACGGGATGTGGCTGCTCCTGCCGATGATCACCGGCTTGAGCACGTTGTCCACGCCGATCCCCACCACCAGCGACCAGCCCACCAGGAATGCGGCCCAGCCCGGTTCACCCTGCTGGACCAGCCAGATTGCACCCGGCACCACCACCAGTAGCGGACCGCCGGGCAGGATCGCCAGCACGAAGGTCACCAGGCCCAGCAGCGCCGGCGATGGCAGGCCGGCGAGCCAGTAGCCAACGGCGCACAGCACAGCTTGCACCAGCGCAGTGCCCAGGATGCCGTACACCACACCCTTGACGGTGGAGCCGATCAGCCCGAGCAGCACCGGCGCGCGGGCGCCGGCAATGCGCGCCATGACCACGCCCAGCGCGGTGCCGATCGCCTCGCCGCTCAGGTAGAAGAAGATCGCGAACAGCACGCTTACGAGCATCAGGCCCAGGCCCGACAGGATCGACAGCGTGGCGCCGAGCGCGCCGCGCAGCACCGGGCCGGACAGCTCGCGCAGGCGCGCGATCATTTCCGGGTTGCGCGCGGCAATGCCCTCCCATGTGTGCTCCAGCCGCGGGCCGACGACCGGAATCTGGCTCAGCCAGTCGGGCAGCGGCGGCACGCCGGCGGCGAGGCGCTCCCTGGCCAGCGCAACCAGTTGCGGCACCCTGGCCGAAAACGACAATCCGGCATAGAACAGCGGCACGATCACGAGCAACAGGATCAGGAGCCCGACCAGCAGCGCGGCCAGCACCCGGTGGCCATGCAGCGCGCGCGCCAGGCGCTGGAACGGCTGCCAGGTGCAATAGGCGAGGATCGCGCCCCACAGCAAGGCCGTCATGAACGGCGCGATCACGATCAGCGCGCCACCGGCCAGCACCAGCACGGCCACCACGCCTACCACTTGTTCCATCAGTCGGTCGAATTTCACGGGACCTCCTCGGTTCGCATTGATGAGCCGCCAAGGGCCGCGCACGCACACCCGCGGCCGCCGCGGCGAACCGCGACGCAGGAGCGATTGTCATGCCCTGCCCCATGCCGTCAAATTGGACCAAAGCCCAAGGCCGGCGCCCATCATGGCAAACCGAGGAAGAGGTACACGCTGTGTCGCCCGCCCTTGGCCTGGCCGTAGCCGAAATACAGCGGGCCCAGCGGTGTGTCGCCGCCAAGATAGAACGAGACGGCCTGTTGCCAGCCCTCGAGATGGGTTTCGGTGAAGCGCTCGCGGGCGCGCCCGAACTCGAGCGAGACGCCGGCGCGCAGGTCGCCCGACAGGCCGAGCGGCATGCGGCCGATGATGCGCTCGCCACGCACGCTGAAGAAGCGGATATCGCCCGCCAGGATCTGGTTGCGCGTGTAGCCGGACAAGGTGAGGAAGCCGCCGAGCCCGCCCGCGTCGCCAAGCGGCAGGCGGCCGTCAAAGCGCTTGAAATAGTAGTAGCGCGCGTTGACCACGTACGGGTCCCATGAATGGATGGCGCGCAGGTCCACCCCCAAACGGCTGTAGCCCAGACCCGGACTGCGGAAATAATTGGCGCTGGCGAACCAGCCCCGGGACGGAAAAAACACCCGGTCGGTCTGGTCCAGGTCGAGCAGCGCGTTATAGCCGCGCAGCGTGACCTTGCCGGTGGGGAGCGTGGGCGGGCCGGTCTCGATCGAGGTGTCGAGCTTGCGATACAGCCAGCCCAGGCGGGCCTGTCCGTACACGCCGAGGTTGATCCCGGCGTTCAGGAACACGTTTTTCTGGCGCAGGATGTATTCGGCGATGCGCTGGTCGTCCTGGTACACGCGCAGGCGGTCGCGCGACACCCCCGCGCCCGGCTCGACGAAGAAGCGCTGGCGCGGGTCGAGCGGCTGGTAGAACTCGGTGAACAGGTTGGAACGCTCGCCCAACTGGGCGCCAGAGAGCCACTCGGCCCCGTACGAGTTGATCCACTTGCGGTGGTAGGCGCCGCGCACCGCGAAGTCGTTCTGCTTGTCGCCCGCCTCCACGCTCACGCCAAAGCGCAGGTAGTCGGGGCCCCAGCTCTTTTCGACCGGGTTGATGAGCAGCGTGTTGCGATCGGGCGCGACCTGCATCAGGTAGTCCACGCTTTCAAAGTCGCCGTCGCCGTAGATGCGCGCCAGGTCGCGCTCGAGCACCTTGGTGTCGAGCTGCTGACCGGGGCGGATCTCGATGTGCCGGGCGACGTTTTCCGGATTCACGTACGCAAGCGGGGCGATGCGGACGTCGTCCACGCGCGGCAACGGCGCCAGCGGCCCACGCAGCCGGGCTGTCCATGCCGCGTAATCCTGCACGGGCACCGCGTACTGGCGCAGCTTGTCCGCCGCCGCCAGCGCCGCCGCACGGCCCCGCGCAGCCCCTTCGCGGAACTTGGTGAAGTCGGCCGCCGTGATGCCTTCCAGGTTGGGTTTGATGTACACGTCGCGCGGGCCGACGAGCTTGAGCGAGGCCACCGAGTTCTGCTGGGCCAGCACGTTGATCATCTGGCCGGTGACGGAGGCGATCGAATCCACGTCCTCGGGCCGGGACAGCGGCGAACCGACGTCCACGGCAATGACGACTTCGGCGTTGCAGCGCGCCCTCACCTCGTCCACCGGCAGGTTGTCCACCAGGCCGCCGTCCACGAGCTTCATGCCGCGGTACGGCACCGGCGACAGCAGCGCAGGCACCGACATGCTGGCGCGCATGGCCTCGGACAACTGGCCGTCGCGAAACACGACCTTGTTGCCGGTGCCAATGTCGGTGGCCAGGATCGACAGCGGCAGCGCCAGGTTTTCGATCTTGCGTTCGCCGCGGTCGGACCCGACCAGCGTATTGAAGAACAGCTTGATCTTCTGGCCGCCCACCACCCCGTGCGCCATGCGCAGGCCACGGTCGGTGACGCCGAACTCCAGGCCCGGATAATACGTTTCCGCCAGGCGGCGTTCGCGGTAATTGGTCTCCATTTGCGACGGGTTGTCGTCAAACAGGTCGTGCCAGTCGACCTGGCCCAGCCGCACCAGCATTTCCTGCGACGTGAGACCGCTGGCGTAGGCCCCGGACACCAGCGCGCCCATGCTGGTGCCGGCCACGCAGTCCACCGGCACGCGCAGCTGGTCCAGCACCTCCAGCACGCCGATGTGGGCGGTGCCGCGCGCGCCGCCGCCGCCCAGCACGAGGCCGATGCGCGGACGCGAAGGCGCTTGCGCCTGCGCCGCGCATGGCAGCAGGCACGCGGCGAGCAGCAGGACCACCAGCTTGTACAGGGGCGTGGGCATGGACGCGGGCGCAAGGATCGACCGCGCTAATGTACCGGCCGCCGGGTGGCGCACGGTTGCGTCCGCGCGCGCGGATGACGAGCATCAAGCGCGCCTGACGGTGGACCAAAGGTCAATGTCAACAATGACTCGCCCGCGATACAGTGGTCGCCCAGGGCCGCTGCCACAGGCGGTCATAAGGATTGATCATGAAACTCTCCTCAGGTGCAATCATCGTCACCCTGGCGCTCCTCGGCGGCTGCAGCTCGCAGCCGACCACGACACAGTCCGGTTTCCTTGGTGACTATTCTCAGCTTAAACCAGCACCGGACCGCGAAGGCGTGATGCTCTACGTCGACCGCAGCACCGACTTCAAGCCGTACACCAAGCTGATGTTCGATCCGGTCCAGGTGCTGGTGACGCAGCCGAAGGACCAGCCGCCGGTGCCGCCGGACGTGATCCAGCGCATCGGCACGCAGATGCAGCAGTCGCTGCAGCGCGCGCTCGCGCCCGAGTACCAGGTCGTCACCACGCCCGGCCCGGACGTGCTGCGCGTGCGCAGCGCCATCACCGGGCTGGAGGCGGCCAAGCCGCCGGCCGGCGCGGTCGATTACCTGCCGATCAAGGCGATCTACAACGTGGGCCGCGAAGCTGCCGGCGGCGGCCCGCGCGTGGCCGAGATCAAGGCCGAACTGGAAGTGCTCGACCCGAGCGGCAAGCGGGTGGTGGCCGCCACCGTCACGCGCCGCGGCGACAAACGCCTGCCGCAGGGGGACCAGATCACCTGGGAGGCACTGCCGCCGATTACCGATTACTGGGCCAGGAATTTCCGCGCACGGCTGGACGAATTGCGCGGCATGCGACCGCCGCCGGCCGACACGAACGAAGCGGGCTGAAACCGAAGGAGGATTCCATGCACATCAAATGCATCGGCGCGGCCCTGCTCGCGCTTGCGCTGCCGCTGGCGACGCTGGCACAGCAGCCGGTCGCCTACCCGAACAAAGGCCAGTCACCCGCGACCCAGAACAAGGACGAAGGCGAGTGCCACGTATGGGCCAGGAACAAGACCGGGATCGACCCCGCGGCGCTGGCGGCCAATCCGCCGGCGCAGGAAACCGGCCCTGCGGTGGGGGGCGGCGAGCGCCTGCGCGGAGCAGCGCGCGGCGCGGTGGGCGGCGCCGCGATCGGCGCGATTGCCGGGGACACCGGCAAGGGCGCGGGCGTTGGCGCGGTGGGCGGCACCATGCTCGGCGGACACCGGGCGCGCCAGAACCAGGAGTCCCGCAACCAGCAGGCCCAACAGCAACAGCAGGGACAGCTGCAAAGCTACAACAACGCTTACTCGGCCTGCATGAAGGGCCGGGGCTACACGGTGGGCTGAGCGGCCCACGCGTTCCACCGCCGGCCCGGCCGCTCAATGCGGGGCCGGCACCGGCACGTAAACCAGCCCGTTGTTCCCGTACCCTGCCGCGTACCAGGTCGATCCGCAGTTGTAATAGGTCGCGCCGTTCACCGAAACGGGAGCCACGCTGCATGGCGGCGCCACGACCGTTGTGGTGGTGGCCGGGGCAGCCGTGACCACGGTAGTCGATGTGGTTGGCGTGGTGGCCGCGACCGCCGCGCCGCCCACCACCGCGCCGGCGACGAAGCCGACTGCCGCCGAACCGCTGTCCCAGTCGTCGCAATCGTGGCAGCCGCCGTAGTAGTAGCCTCCCGGCGGCGGATAGCCGTAACCGCCGCCATATGCCTGCCGGTTGGCCTGCGCCCGCGCCGCGCTCTGCTGGCGCTGCGTCTGGTTCTGCGTCGCTGTCTGCTGGCGCTGGGTCTGGTTCTGGGCCGCGCTTTGCTGGCGCTGCGCCTGGTTCTGTGCCGCGGCCTGCTGCCGCTGCGCCTGGTTCTGCGCGGCGTTCTGCTGTACCTGTCCCTGCGGCTGGGCGCCCCCTTGCGGCCGCTGGCGGGTGCCGGAGGCGCTGGCCAACTGCGCCGGCGGCTGCGAGCGCGGTGCCCGTCCCGATGCGAACCCGCCACTGGCCGCCGGTCCCGAGCGCGAGAAGCTGGCGCCCCCGCCGCGCGCCATGCCGCCGCTGGCGGTTGCGCCACCGCGCGAAAAGCCCGCGCCGCCGCCGCGGCCTCCCCCACCGCGTCCGCCACGCTGGGCCTGCGCGATCTCGGCAAGCCCGAACAGCGCCACGCATGCGAGCACCGTCCACCTTGTCCATCCCGAGCGTGTCATCGTCTCCATCTCATCCTCCCGCCTCATGGCTTGCGGCCCTGCCCGGCCGCGCGCGCCGCCGCCAGCTGTGCCTCGAACAGCACCTTCTGCGCCCCTGCCGGAATCGACGGCTGGAACGTCATGGCGGTGATCGCCGGTTCCAGGTTCCAGTCGCTGAACTGGGCGCGGAATTCCGGCTGGCCCGGCTCGTCCTTGTAGGTCAGCACCACCCGCAGCGGCAGCGGGTGGGCGTCGTCGTCTCGCACCCAGACCTGGAAGTCCACGGTGTCGCCGCGTGCGGCCAGGTGATGCGTGGGCACGCCGAACAGGTCGGAACGCTCCACGTAATCGATGCTGCGCACGCGCCGCTCCAGCTCCGCCGGCAGGCGGCTCACCAGCATCATCGCCAGCGGAAAACGCATGCCCAGGTCGCTCACGAAGTGCACGATCGCCTGGTCCAGGCCACCCGGCTGCGCCGTACTCGCGTACACCTTGCGCGTGGCATCGACCAGCACCATTTCGGCGCCCGTGAACACCGCCGACGTATGCGCGCCATCGCTGCGCGCGGTGTCCACGCGCAACCGGTCCGGGCGCTGCACCACCAGGCTGCGCCGTTCGCCAAACTCGATCTTCTGCCCGGATACCTGCAGCACATCGTAGTTGCTGGCCACGTTCACGGAAAAGCGCGGCGCGCCGGCCAGGAACGCGGCCATGCGCCGCAGGATCTGTTGCGCGTGTGCCTGGCTCTCGGTTGGCGCTGCGGGCGCGGGCACGGCCGGCTGCTGCTGCGGTGCCTGTCCGCCCGCTCCCGCCAGCGTGGCAACGGCTGCCAGCGCCAGCGCGCCGGCCACAAAGTTCGCTCGTCTCATGGCATCCTCCTCATTTCCTGGCCAGCGGGGGCGCCACCATGCGCTCGGCCTCGGCCACCCAGCCGCCGCCCATGGCCTTGTACAGGTTCACCAGCGAGACGAACACGTTGCCCTGGGTCTGGGAATACGCCACCTCGGCGCTGTACAGGTTGCGTTCGGCGTCGAGCACTTCGATATAGCTGGTGTAGCCGTTGTCGTAGCGCAGGCGCGCCAGCTCGAGGTAGCGGCGCAGCGTGGCCACCTGCTGTTCCTGGTAGGCCAGCTGCTCGCGCGCCTTGGTGTGCGACAGCAGCGAATCGGACACTTCGCGGAACGCGGTCTGGATCGACTGCTGGTAGGTCAGCAAAGCCTCGCGCTGCTGGGCCTCGGCGGTCTGCACGCTGCCGGCAATGCCGCCAGCGGTGAAGATCGGCATGGCGGCTGCGGCGCCGAAAGACCAGGCCTTGTTCTCACCCTTGAACAGGCCGGAGAACTCGCTGCTGATTGCGCCGAACAGGCCGGTGAGCGAGATGGTCGGGAAGTACTGGGCGCGCGCCGCGCCGATCTGCGCGTTGGCGGCGATGAGCTTCTGCTCGGCCTGGCGCAGGTCCGGCCGCCGCTCCAGCAGCTGCGACGGCAGGCCGGACGGCACCGCCGGCAGCTGCATGGCCGCGAGCTTCAGCCCGCCCTGGATCGGCCCGGGATTGCGCCCCAACAGCACCGACAGCGCATCCTCCGCCTGCCCGATCTGTGCCTGGATCTGCGGGACCGTGACCAGCGACGCCTCGTAATCGGACTTGGCCTGCGACAGCTCCAGCTCGGACACGGTGCCGCCCTCGAAGCGGTCCTTGAACAGCAGGTAGGAAGCGCGGCGCGCGGCGACGGTGTCCTGTGCGATCTCGAGCTGGCGATTGAGCTCGCGCAGCGTGATGTAGGACGCGGCGACCGACGACACCAGGGTCAGGATGGTCGCGCGCCGCCCCTCTTCACTGGCCAGCACGTTGGCGCGCGCGGCCTCGGTCTGGCGCCGCCGCTTGCCGAACACGTCGATCTCCCAGCTCAGGGACAGCGCCGCGTCATAACTCTCGATGACCGAACCGAGCGCACCCGGCGTGAGTGCGCGTTCGGACGGCGGCAGGCGCTGGCGCTGCCCGTTCAGCTGCGCCCCCACCTGCGGAAACAGGACCGAGCGCGTGCTCACGTACTGGCCAAGGAACTGGTCGATGCGCGCGGCGGCGATCTTGACGTCCTTGTTCTCGCCCAGCGCGATGACGATCAGCTGGTCCAGCTGCGGATCGTTGAACTGGCGCCACCACGCGGTGTTGGCCATGTCCTTCGCCTCCTTCACCTGGAAGCGGAACGCGGCCGGCGCATCGACCGCCGGGCGCCGGTAGTCCGGGCCGACGGCGCAACCGGCCATGACGGCTGCGGCCCCGGCCAGCACCAAGGCTGTTCGCATTGTTATTCTCCTTCATGGGGCGCGTGCGGCACATGCCCGGCCATGCCGCCCGGCGCGGGCAGGCGCTCCGCCTCGCCCGGCTGCGCGGCTTTTTTGCGCCCGAAGCGTTCGACCGTATGCTCGATCACGTAGTAGAACATCGGGATGAAGAACACGGCGATCACGGTCGCCGCCAGCATCCCGCCGATCACGCCGGTGCCGATCGAGATACGGCTGTTGGCCGAGGCGCCCGTGGCGATCGCCAGCGGTACGCAGCCGAGGATGAAAGCGATCGAGGTCATCACGATCGGGCGCAGCCGCTCGCGCGCGGCGGTGATGGCCGCGTCGTAGAACGACTTGCCCTGCTCGCGGTTGAGCACCGCGAATTCAAAGATCAGGATCGCGTTCTTGGCCGCCAACGCAATCAGCATGGTCAGGCCGATCTGGAAGTACACGTCGTTGTTCAGCCCGCGCAGCATCACACCCACCAGCGCCCCGAACAGCGCAAACGGCACGGCCATCAGCACGCCGATCGGCAGCGACCACTTCTCGTATTGCGCGGCCAGGATCAGGAACACCATCACCAGGCCGAACGCGAACACCGAGGTCGAGGTGCTGCCTGCCTGCTTCTCCTCGAACGCCTCGCCGCTCCACGCCAGTCCAAAGTCGGACGGCAGCACTTGGGCGCCAATGCGCTCGAGCGCGGCGATGGCCTGGCCCGAGCTGTAGCCGGGGGCGGCGTTGGCGGTGATTTTCACGGCCGGGAAGTTGTTAAAACGGGTCATGAGGTCGGGCCCGGTCACGTAGCGGCTGGTCACGATGGAGGACAGCGGCAGCATCTTGCCGTCCTTGTTGCGCACGTACAGGCGCTCCAGGTCCTCCGGCTGCAGGCGGTAGCCCGGCTCGGCCTGCAGGATCACCTGCCACAGGCGGCTGCTCTTGATGAACTGCGATACGTACAGCGAGCCGAACATCGTCTGCAGCGTGCCGTACACGTCCTCCACCGGCACGCCCAGCGTTTCGGCCTTGTCGCGGTCCACGTCCACCATCAGCTGCTGCGAGTTGGCGTTGAAGGTGGCGGTGACGCGCGCCAGTTCCGGCGCCGTCTTGGCCTTGGCCAGGTAATTGGCCACCAAAGCGGCCATCTGCTGCACGTTCTTGTCGCCCCTGCTCTGCACCCACACTTCCAGTCCGCCGGTGGTGCCCAGGCCCGGGATCGACGGCGGGTTCACCGGCAGGATCACGCCGCGCGGATCGTTGCCGAGCGCCTTGTAGGCCTGCAGCAGCACCGCCTTGGCGTTCTGGCTGCGGATGTTCTCGCTGGTGTAGCGCGCGCCGAAATCCTTGAAGCCGACGAAGAAGGTGCCGGCGTTGTTCTTGTTCTGGTTGTCCAGCAGGCTGTAGCCATCCACCATCGCGACACCCTCCACTGCCGGGTTCTTCGCAAAGTAGTCGGATACGCGCTTGCCCACCTCGCCCGTGCGGTCCAGGCTGGCCGCGTCGGGCATGATCACCGCGCCCAGCAGGTAACCCTGGTCCTCGGGCGGCAGGAAGGCAGTGGGCACCTTCCTGATCATCACCACCGACAGCGCGATCATGCCGCCGAACAGGAGCAAGCCAAGCAGCGAGCGCTTGATCATGAAGGCGACGCCGCGCGTGTAGCCTTCGGTCATGCGTTCGAAGCTGCGCTCGAACCAGCGGAAGAATCGGTTCTTCTTGCCGTGCGCGGGCTTGAGCAGCAGCGCCGCCAGCGCGGGCGAGAGCGTGAGCGCAACCAGGCCCGAGATCACCACCGAGATCGCGATCGTGATCGCGAACTGCTTGTACAGCTGGCCGGTGATCCCGCCCAGGAAGGCCACCGGCACGAACACCGCGCACAGCACCAGTACGATGGCCACCACCGGGCCGGACACCTCGTCCATGGCGCGCTTGGCCGCCTCTTTCGGGTCAAGCTTGTGGACCGTCATGTTGCGCTCGACGTTTTCGATGACCACGATCGCGTCGTCCACCACGATGCCGATCGCCAGCACCATGCCGAACAGCGTGAGCATGTTGATCGAAAAGCCCAGCGCCTGCATGCCGATGAAGGTGCCGACGATCGACACCGGCACTGCCAGGACCGGGATCAGCGTCGCGCGCAGGCTTTGCAGGAACAGGAACACCACCAGCACCACCAGGATCACAGCCTCGAAGAAGGTCTTGACCACGTCATGGATCGACGCACGCGTGAAGTTGGTGGTGTCCATCACGACCTTGTACTCGATCCCTTCCGGGAACTCCTTCTTCATCTGCGCCAGCGTGGCCTTAACCTGGTTGGAGACGTCGAGCGCGTTGGCGCCCGGCTGCTGGTACACCGCCATCATCGTGGCCGGCTTGCCCTGGTAGGTGCCGCGGATCGAGTAGTCCTTCTGCCCCAGCTCGGCGTGGCCGATGTCCTTCAGGCGCACGATCGCGGCGCCACCGCTGGCGGCGCGGATGATGATGTTGTCGAACTGGGCCGGGTCGGTCATGCGTCCGGCGGTGGTGACGGTGAACGACTGCTCCACCGGCTTGCCGGTCGGCGCCTGGCCCAGCCGGCCGACGGCGTACTGCTGGTTCTGGGCTGCCACCGCGTTCTGCACCTCGGCCGCGGTCACGCCCAGCTGCGCCATGCGGTCGGGCTTGAGCCAGATACGCATGGCGTAGTCGGGCGTGCCGAAGATCGCGGACTGGTTGGCGCCCGGGATGCGCTTGAGCGCGTCAAGCACGTAGATGTTGGCGTAGTTGGCCACGTACACCGGGTCGTAGCGCTCGCCGGGCGAATAGATCGCGATCACCATCATGAACGCGGACGACTTCTTCTGCACCTGCACGCCCTGCGCCGTCACCGCCGAGGGCAGCTGCGGCAGCGCCAGGTTGACGCGGTTCTGCACGTCCACCTGCGCCAGTTCGGGGTCGGTGCCGATCTGGAAGAACACGTTCAGGGTCAGATTGCCGGTGGAGGAGCTCGACGAGTTCATGTAGATCATGTTGTCGGCGCCGTTGACCTGCTGCTCGATCGGCGCGGCCACGTTGTTCGCAACCACGTTGGCGTCCGCCCCGGGATAGGTGGCCGATACCGTGATCTGCGGCGGGGTGATGTCCGGGTACTGCGCGACCGGCGACTTGACCATCGCCACCGCACCCGCGAGCGTGATGACGATCGAAATCACCGAGGCGAAGATCGGGTGGTCGATGCAAAAGCGCGAGACGTTCATGATGAAGCCCGGGCTCGGATGCTAGCGCGCCGGCTGCGTGCGCGCGGCGGCGCTGGCGACCTGCGGCGCGGCCGCCGCGACTCGCAGCGGCGTGTTGGGCGCCACGCGGCCGGCGCCATCCACCACCACCCGCTCGCCGCTTTTCAGGCCGTCGCTGATGAACCAGTCGTCGCCGTACCAGTCACCGACCTCCACCACGCGCTGGCGGGCCTTGCCGTCATTGCCGACCACCCAGACATAGTGCCCCTTCGAGCCCTGCTGCACGGCGCGCTGCGGGATGCGGATCGCGGCCGGACGGGTCGAGCCGAACACGCGGGCACGCACAAACTGGCCCGGACGCAGCACGCCCTCCGGGTTCGGCAGCTCGGTACGCACCAGGAAGGTGCCGGTCGCCGGATCGAACGAGGGCGCGGCAAAGTTGATGTGGCCGCGGTGCGGGAAGACCGAGCCGTCCGCCATCACCACCTCGACGGTGAAGTCCTGGTTGACCGGGAACTTGAGCTGGCCCTTGGCGATCTGGTCGCGGTAGCTCAGCTGCTGGTTCTCGGACACGCTGAAGTTGACCCAGATCGGGTCGATCTGCGACACCGTCGTCAGCAAGCCCTGCTGGCCGACCGTCAGGTAGCTGCCCTCCTGCTGCTTGGCGAAGCTCGACAGGCCCTTGAGCGGCGAGTAGATCGTGGTGTAGCCCAGGTTGAGATTGGCCTGCCGCACCTGGCCCTCGGCCGCGATCACCGCGGCCTGCGATTCGCGTTCGAAGCCGATCGCGTCGTCCAGCTCTTTTTTGCTGACCGCGTTGCGCGCCGCCAGCGGACGCACGCGCGCAAGGTTGGCCACGGCCACCGCGTGGCGCGCCTTCTGCTGTTCCAGTTGTCCCTTGGCCGACTGCAGCGCCGCCTCGAATGGCTTGCGGTCCATTTGGAACAGCGGCTGCCCGGCGCGCACCATGTCGCCTTCGGTGTAGAGCCGGCGGTCGAGGAAGCCGTCGACGCGGGCCTGGATCTGCACTTCGCGCGAGCTCTGCGTCTGCGCGACGAATTCAAAGCTGACGGGCGTGTCGCGCGGCTCGACGGTGAGCGCGGTGACCTGCAGCGGACCGGGCGCCGGCTGCGCCTCCTGCTTGGTGCAGCCGCCCAGCATGACGGCCGCGGCGCCGACGGCAAGCAACCAGCGCCAGGCGCCAAACAGCAGCGGTAACGATCGACATGTCATGGCATACCTCTTGCCAAAGCATCGGTTTGACATTGCAGCGGCACGGCCGTGCCGGCGCCCAGGTCGGCAGCTTGCGGCCGAAAGTTGGGTCCAAGGTAGGCCAGTTGGGGTTGTTGGGTAATTGGACCTTGGTCGTAGCCGGTTCAGCCCAGCAGCCGCGCGGCGCGGTCAAGTACGCTCTCCTCGGGCAGCAGTTCGCCGCGCGAAAAGCGCACCAGCGCGAACGCGCGCTTGCGCGGCGGGTCGGCCGGGATACGCGCAAGCTCGAAGGTGATGTCGTCGCCCGCCTCGCTGCTGTTCGGGGACAGCACCACATTCATTTTGTTCAAGCGGACGCTCTTGCGTTCGACATAGATGTGGGCCGCCGGTTCGGACAGCACGGCGCACAGGTGCCCGAGCTGGCGCTCCAGCGTTTCGGCGCGCATGCCCAGCGCCTCCAGCTCGCGCCCGTTGTCGGCCATCTGCTGGCGCAGGCGCTCCATTTCCGCCTCGCTGGCGCGTTCCTCGTCGCCCAGCGCCACGCGTACGCCCACGCCCTGCCGCTCGAGCAGCTGCAGGCGCGTCCTGAGCAGTGCCTGGTCCTTTTCCAGCTCGCCGCGCCGCTCCTGGTCGGCGGCAAAGCGGGTCATCCCTTCCAGGGCCAGCTGGTCCACCAGGCGGCGCACGATCTCCTGCCGCAGTTCCAGCTCGGTGCGCCCGCACACGCGCACCTGGTGGTCGCTGAAGCTGATCGTTTCCTGGATCACGTCGCGGCGCATCGTGTCGCCTTCCAGCGCCACGCCCAGGATGTGCTTCTCGGTCATCGCCATCCCGAGCAAGGCGTAGGCCTCGGGCAGGTCCGGATAATGGTCGAAGAAGGCGCGCAGGTCTTCGGAACGCGAGAACGCCGGCGCGACGTCATCGGGCGAGGCGAAGAACGCGTGGATGCAGGGATCGCTGGCCCAGGCGGCGGCGCTGGCCTCGCGCACCTGCGGCACCTCGCGCGCCAGCCCCACCAGGTAACGCACCGCGGTGCCCACCGCGGGCGCAAGCCGCGCTTCGGCCTGGCGCAGCGTGCGCAGCTGAGGGCTGAACGCGAGCACGCGCGCCACGCCCTCGTCGATGTAGCGATGCTCGTCCGGCGCGCGCGAACCGTGCAGTAGCTTGTCGAGCAATCCCACTGCCGCCCTCCTACATTACCTGCACGTTGATCTTGCGATTCTTCCAGAACAGGTTCTGGATGCGGTCGCCGAGCGTGCGCAGCTCCTGCGGCGGCGCCTCGTTAAAGGTCAGCATGACCGCCGGCCGGGCGCCACTGCCGGGCACATGTTCGATCGCGTCGAATGCCGGAAAGCCGTAGCGCACCAGCAGGTCGCGGATGTCGTCGTCGGTGGCGCTGTCGTCCACATTGCCTAACCAGAGCTGGGCCATGATCGCCTCACGCCATGATGTGCACGCCGCCGTCGATGTACAGCGTCTCGCCGGACATGCGCTTGGCGAATGGCGTGGCCAGGAAAGCGCAGGTGTAGCCGACGTCCATGATGTCCACCAGCTCGCCCAGCGGCGCGCGCTGCGCGGCTTCGTTAAGCATGCGGTCAAAATCCTTCAGGCCCGACGCGGCGCGCGTTTGGAGCGGGCCCGGCGAAATAGCGTGCACACGGATGTGCTTCGGCCCGAGCTCGTACGCGAGGTAGCGCGCCGACGCCTCCAGCGCCGCCTTGATCGGCCCCATCACGTTGTAGTTCGGGACCACCTTGTCGGCGCCGTAGTAGGTCATCGTGAACATCGCGCCGCCATCCTTCATCAGCGGCGCACAGCGGCGGGCCAGCCGGATGAACGAGTGGCACGAGACATCCATCGCCTGCGCGAAGCCCTGCGCCGAACAGTTCAGCAGGCCGCCCTGCAGGTCGTCCTTGGGCGCCCACGCCAGCGAGTGCACGAAGATGTCCAGCTTGCCCCATTCCTGTTCGATGCGGTCGAACACGGCATCGACCTCGCTTTCCTTGGCCACGTCCAGCGGCATGAAGATCTTCGACTCCATCTGCTGTGCCAGCGGCTCCACGAAGCCGCGCGCCTTCTCGTTCAGGTAGGTGACCGCGAGCTCGGCGCCGACCTCGTGGAAGGCCCTGGCGCAGCCATAGGCGATCGAGTGCTCGTTGGCGATGCCCGTCACCAGCGCTTTGGCGCCAGTCAGGATCGGGCGCGGGGTTGCGTTTGTCATGATGTGGCTCCTTCGATGTTCATTTGCGGGACCTGCTCCGGCACCACCAGCGACGCCTCGGTGGCCGCCAGCACTTCCTGCACGCCCACGCCGGGCGCGGTTTCGAGCAGGGTCGCGGCGCCGCTTTCGAACGAGATCACGGCCAGCTCGGTGACCACCAGGTCGATGCGGCGCGCGGACGTCAGCGGCAGCGTGCACTGCCGCACGATCTTCGGCTTGCCTTTGGCGGTGTGCTGCATGGCCACGATCACGCGGCGCGCGCCGGTGACCAGGTCCATCGCCCCGCCCATCCCGGGCACCATCTTCCCGGGGATCATCCAGTTGGCCAAGTGGCCCTGCTCGTCCACCTGCAGGCCGCCGAGCACGGTGACGTCGAGGTGGCCGCCGCGGATCAGGCCAAACGACATGGCGCTATCAAAGGTGCAGGCGCCGGGCAGCGCGCTGACCGACTGGCCGGCGGCGTCGGTCAGGTAGGGTTGCTCCATCCCCTCCTCGGGAATCGGGCCAGTGCCGATCAGGCCATTCTCGGACTGGAAGTAGATGCGGATGCCGCCCGGGACATAGTTGGCGACCTGGGTCGGGATGCCGATCCCCAGGTTCACCAGCATGCCGGCGCCAAGCTCGCGCGCGATGCGCCTGGCGATGACGGTTTGTGCGTCCATGGTTGTCCCCTCAATGTGCAACGACGTAATCGACCAGCACCGCCGGGGTGACCACGTGGTCGGGCGCGATCATCCCGACCGGGACGATGTGGGCGGCATCGACGATCACGGTGTCGGCCGCCATCGCGATCACCGGGTTGAAATTGCGGGCGGTGAAAGCATAGGTCAGGTTGCCGTAGTAGTCCGACAGGAAGGCCTCGACCAGCGCAAAGTCCGCGCGGATCGGCGTCTCGAGCAGGTACTGCTGGCCGTCCAGTTCGATCTTGCGCTTGCCCTCCTCGGCCAGCGTGCCCACGCCGGTGGCGGTGAGGATGCCGCCCAGGCCATAGCCGCCGGCGCGGATGCGCTCGATCAGCGTGCCCTGCGGCGCCAGTTCGACCGCGATCTCGCCGGCGATCATCTTGCGCTGCGTCTCGGGGTTCAGGCCGATGTGGCTCACCACGAACTTGTCCGCCACGCCCGCGGTGACGAGCTTGCCGATGCCGCGGCCGGGACTGCTGGTGTCGTTGGCGATCACGGTCAGGCCACGCTTGCCCTGCCGGACCAGCTCGTCCATCAGCCGCTCCGGCGTGCCCACGCCCATGAAGCCACCTACCATGAGGCTGGCGCCGTCGGGGATCAGCGCGACTGCCTTGTCCAGTGCAAGCGTCTTCATGCCAGACCCGCTGAGGTGACGGCGAAGGTATGCCGGGCAATCATCAGTTCCTCGTTGGTTGGCACCACCCAGGCCGACACGCCGCTTGACTCGGTGCTGATGCGCGGACCGTCCACCTCGTTGGCGGCCGTGTCGAGCTCGATGCCGAGCCAGGCCGCCTGGCGGCACACGCGGTCGCGGATGAGCGTGGCGTGCTCGCCGATCCCGCCCGTGAACACCAGCGCGTCCAGCCCTTCCAGCGCGGCCGCCAGCGAGCCCAGTTCGCGGCCGATGCGGTAGATGAACAGCTCCACCGCAAAGCGCGCACGCACGTCGTCACTTTGGAGCAGCACCCGCATATCGCTCGACAGACCCGACACGCCGAGCAGGCCGGAGCGCTTGTAGATCAGGTCCTCCACGGTGCGCGCGTTCATCCCGAGCTCGTCGATCAGGTACAGGATGACGCCGGGGTCCAGGCTGCCGCAGCGCGTACCCATCGGCAGCCCGTCCACGGCGGTAAAGCCCATGGTGCTGGCCATGCTGCGCCCGCCCTTGAGCGCGCACATGCTGGCGCCGTTGCCCAGGTGCGCGACCACGGTGCGGCCCGCCGCCGCTTCCGGCGCCAGCCGCGGCAACACGCTGGCGATGTATTCGTACGACAGACCGTGAAAGCCGTAGCGGCGCACGCCGGGCGCGGTGATCTCCTGCGGCAGCGCGAAGGCTTGCGCAGCCTCGGGCTGGCTGCGGTGGAAGGCGGTGTCGAAGCAGGCCACCTGGGGCACGTCGGGCCGCGCCTCGAGCAGCACCCGGATCGGCGCAAGGTTGTGCGGCTGGTGCAGCGGCGCGAGCGGCACCAGCCTGCCCAGGCGTTCGAGCACTGCATGGTCCACCACCGTGGGCGCACCGAACTCGAGCCCGCCGTGCACCACGCGGTGCCCGACTGCGACCAGGCTGTGCCCCTCGCGATGGTCGCGCAGGAAGTCGGCGATGTAGCGGATCGCGCCCGCGTGGCCGATCTCGGTGCCCGAGGGCCAGCGGTTTTCCTCGGAGCGGTCGCCGGCGGCATTGGCGACCTTGAAGTGCGGTTCGGTGAACAACCCTTCGACTTGCCCTTTCAGCAGCAGGCGCGGTTCGGCGCCGGCCGCGTCGAAGCCGCAGAACTTGATGCTGGACGAGCCAGCGTTCACCACAAGGATGATGTCTGCCATGGCCTCACCCCATTGCCTTGCCGGCTTCACGCCGCTGTTTGGCGACCAGCACCGCCACCGCGCACGAGGCGCGCCGCGTCATGGTCGAGTCGGCGCGGCTGGTCAGGATGATCGGCACGCGCGCGCCAAGCACGATGCCGGCCGCGTCGGCCCCGGCCAGGAACGACAGGCTCTTGGCCAGCATGTTGCCGGCCTCGAGGTCCGGCACCAGCAGCACGTTGGCGCGGCCGGCCACCGGCGAATCGATGCCCTTGATGCGCGCGGCCTCGGGATCGATCGCGTTGTCCAGCGCAAGCGGGCCGTCCACCAGCGCGCCGGTCACCTGGTGGCGGTCCACCATCTTGCACAGCGCTGCCGCCTCGATCGTCGAGGGCACCTTCGGGTTCACGGTCTCCATCGCCGACAGGATCGCCACCCGCACCTCGGAAAACAGCAGCGCGTGCCCGAGGTCGATCGCGTTCTGCAGGATGTCCTTCTTCTCTTCGAGCGTGGGCGCGATGTTCACGGCGGCGTCGGTGATAATCAGGGGGCTTTCGTGGCCCGGCACGTCCATCACGAAGCAGTGGCTCACCCGCCGGCCCGTGCGCAGGCCGGCGTCGCGCCGCACCACCGCCGCCATCAGTTCGTCGGTGTGCAGGCTGCCTTTCATCAGCGCCTCGGCCTTCCCTTCGCGCACCAGCTGCACCGCGCAATCGGCGGCGGCCTCGCTGTAGGGCGCATCGACCACCTGATAGTCGGAAATCGGAATCCCGCACTCGGCTGCCACCGCCTTGATCCGCTCGGCCGGACCGACCAGGATAGGCGCGATCAGATTCAGCTGCGCGGCCTCGACGGCGCCGGCGAGCGAGCTCTTGTCGCACGGGTGCACCACCGCGGTCGGCAGCGCCGGCAGCGTCTGGCAGTAGTCGATCAGGCGCTGGTACTTTTCGTGTTTGTTGTCCATGTCGTTCCCTTTAGAGGCTGTGGTTGCGTGATTTCAGCGGACCGCCTTGATGCGCCGCTCCACCGGAGGGCGCGCGCCCAGCACCGTGCGAATGCGCTCGAGCATCGCCACTTGCTCCTGGGTCGGCTGCACGGCCTGCACGCGCGGGTCCACGATCAGTTTGTCCAGCAGCGCCAGGAGCCTGGCGCGGTCGGCCTCGTCCTTGAGCAGGGTCGGCAACGACAGGACCGCCTGCTCCGGTTCGTAGCGGGCGATGATTTCTTGTTCGCCGCGGATGCGCCGGGCTTCCTCGCGCGGCACCTTGGGCAGGTAGTCCGCGTAATCGCGCGTCAGCTCGTCGATGGTTTCCAGACGCGCGAGCGGCAGCGGCTCGCCGCGGCGCATCAGCAGCACCCCGGTGCGGGCGAACGCCTCGGCATAACCGCCCTGCGAGATCGACGCGAGCGCCTCCTTCACGTACGGCATTTCGCGCGGCTCGCTCACCGGCTTCACGCGCGCCGCCTCGGCCTTGTGCTTGTCTGCCAGGTACATCGCGAACATGTTGGCGTACACGCCGAAGAACGCGGCCTCGGTGGTGGCGTCGCGCATCCCCCGGTAGAAGTCGAGCGAGGCACTGATCAGTTCCGAACCGATTTCCTCCAGCTGGCGCAGCGGCCGGTCCGGCTCGACCGGCTGGCGGTGGTCGCGCACGGCCTGCGCGGCCGGTCCCAGCCACGCAAACCACGGGTTCAGGTCCGACATCGCCCAGTGCTGCACGCGCAGCGGATGGAACTGGCGCAGCAGCAGCGCGCTCCAGTCCGACGACATCGACTGCACGGCCGGCTGCGCGAACAGTTCGTAGGCGCGCTGGACAAACTCGGACACCGCCTCGACGGCCTCGAACGGGTGCTCGTCGACGCGCCCGAAGCGGTTCACGCGCGCGCTGATTTCCTCCAGCCGCAGCTCGCGGAACTCGACCTCGTAATCGACCTTGCCGCCTTCGCCCTTGTGCTCGAGGATGTCCATCCCGTACAGGCCCGGTGGCAGCTGCTCGATGGTCTGCAGCACCGACACCAGCTGGGTGTACTCCTTCTTCGCCACCTTGCCGGAGACGAAAATGCCGAGGTGACCGATGGTCTTGTGCATCAGGCCGACGATCACCTGCCCGCGGGCCTTGATCTCGTCCGTGCTGCCATAGACGTCGGCCACCCAGTTAAAGGCCTGCTGCGGCGGCGTGATGTTGTCGCCCATCGACGCGAACAGGACAATCGGCGACTTGATGTCGCGCAGGTCGAACGCGTTGCCGCTGGCGGAGTTCACATCGCCCGACCACAGCTTGTTCCCGACGAAGAGATTCTTTGTAATGAACTCGATCTCCTCGCGGTTCATCAGGTAGTAGCCGCCCCACCAGCGTTCGAAGTCGAGGAAGCGCGGCGCCTCGGTGTCCACGTTGGCGTACAGCGTGCGGTACTTGTCCCACAGCGAATTGGCCGGGTTCAGGTTTTCGAAGTTGTAGACCAGCCAGGCGCCGTCGAACACGCCGTGCCCCATGTCCGCCGTGAGCGAGGACATCCACGAGCCGCCCAGCATGCCGCCGGTGTAGCGCATCGGGTTGTCGCCCTCGCCCGAGCTCCAGGCGCCGCCCCAATACGACATCGGCGCGCCGTTGATCAGGATCGGCCCGGTGTCGTCGGGCGACGATGAGCTCAGCATCATCGCGGCCCAGCCGCCTTGGCAGTTGCCGACGATGGCCGGTTTCGGGCTGTCCGGGTGCAGCTGGCGCACCTTGCGCACGAACTGCTGTTCGGCGGCGCAGACGTCGAGCAAGGTTTGGCCCGGCTCCGGGTCGCGGAAAAAGATGACGAAATAGACCGGGTGGCCGGCCCGCAGGGCGACGCCGACCTGCGAATCGTCCTTGAAGCCGCCGATGCCCGGACCGTGCCCCGCGCGCGGGTCGATAACGAGATACGGGCGGCGCAGCGGATCGACGATGACGCCTTCGGGCGGGGTGATCTTTACCAGTGCGTAGTTCACGGGACGGTCGAAGCTGCGGCCATCGAGCACCGTCTCGTACCGGAAATGCAGCATCGGTTCGAGGCCGCGCATGGCCTGGTCCACGAAGTTGTTGCCGCGCTGGCGCATCGTGTCCCAGAACAGGACCGAGCGCTGGATGGTATCGACCGCGTACTGCCAGGCGCCGGACGGATCGACGCCGGCCAGCAGCGCCGGCACGCGGCCCGCCCCGCCATCCTTGCCGTCCACCGCGGCGCGCACCCGGTCGCTGAATTGGTTGAGCGCGGTCTCGGCGCGCTTGTGGTACAGCAGGCCGATCTTCAGGCCGATGTCGTGGCTGCGCGCTAGCTGGGTTCCTGGTTCCATCTGTGACCTCGCAGTCGTTGGAGGTGGAAGACAGGCCGGCGCCGGCAAGCCCGGCTGCACGCGACGAAGCCCAAGGCGTGCAGTATCCCCGGCGGATGGCGGCCGGAGCCGTGCTCGCAGCGGCTGGGCCGCTGGGTGTTCGCTACATGTTCTTACCCTTGGGGCAGGCGGGCAATGCGACCAAAGGCCTACACGCATCCAACTGCAGCGATATCAGAGGCGGTACGGCCAGTAATCCGGGTCCGACCCGATATGCTGTTCCAGCCGCGATGGCGGCAGCCCGGTCAGCGCGCGCAGCTCGCGCGCCATGTGCGCCTGGTCGGCATACCCCAGTTCCGCGGCCAGCGCGGCGAGCGTTTCCCCTTCCGCGGCACCGTTACGCAGCGCGTAGACGGCCTCGTTCATACGCTGCAGGCGGCGCGCCTGCGCCGGCGTGAGCCCCACCTGCGCGCGGTACTGCCGCTGCATCTGGCGCTCGCCCACGCCGAGCGTGCGCACCGTGGCCGCAACGCCGCGCCGTGCAAGCTGGCGCAGGCTTTCGCCCAGCTTGCGGTTCCAGTGCTTGCGCGCGTCAAGCCAGCGCGGCAGGAGCCAGGATTCGATCCACTGTGCCTGCGCAGCCTCGTCTTGCGCCCTTGCGCGCAGCGCTTGCGGCCATTCGCCCCACTCGGCCGGCAGCCAGGATGACGCCGGCTCGTCCCGGTCCTGCAGCTGGGCAGGCGCCCGCCCCGTCAACAGCGCGAACGCGTCCGGGTAGAAGATCACGGACACGCAGCGCAGCGGCGCGAGCGTGACCGAGGTGACGGGCCGGGTGCGCGGCCCGAACACGATCCAGTCCGGCATGTGCGCCAGGGCCCCATCCTCCTCGCCCAGCACCGCCACCTGGCCCTCGGTGAGCATCGTCACGCCGCAGTACACCATTGCCGGGAACCGGTTCAGGCGCGGCTGGTCGGGTGGCCACGGCTCGTCCAGCGTGGAGACGAAGGCGATGCCGAACACGGCTTCGGCCAGCTCGCCCTGCGGCACGTGGAGCGAGGTTTTCATCAATATCGTTTACAGCGTTTTGACGAAGGCGCGCACGCCGCCCAGCAGCATTTCGACCGACATCGCGGTCAGAATCAGGCCCATGAGGCGCTCGAACGCGGTCATCACCTGCGTGCCGAGCAGGCGCTGCAGCCGGTCCGCGCTCAGGAACACGGCCAGCCACACCACCAGGACGGCGCCAAGCGCGGCGACGTGGATGGCGACTTCTTCGGTGGAGTTGGCAGTGAACAGCAGCACGGTCGCCAGCGCCGACGGGCCGGCCAGCGCGGGAATTGCGAGCGGCACGATGAATGGCTCGCCGCCTTCGGTGCGGCCCAGCACGCCGTCGGGATGCGGGAACACCATGCGAATGGCGATCAAGAGCAGAATGACGCTGCCGCCAATGCGCAAGGACACTTCGGTCAGGTTCAGCGCCGCCAGGAAGTGCCGGCCGAAGAACATGAACAGCAGCAGGAGCAGGAACGCGATCGCACATTCGCGCACCACGATGCGCGAACGGCGCGCCGGCGCGACCGGGTTGAGCGCGCTGACGAACAGCGGCACGTTGCCGAACGGGTCGGTCACGAGCAACAGCAGGATGAAGGTCTGGAAAAAGCTTTGGGTCATTGGCAAATCGGCATCGGGTTGAATCGTCCGATATTAACCGATATGCACCTCGGCTGGCGTGGCGGAAAGACGCCGGCAGGTGGCCGGCGTCTTGTTCACTATTTGGACTTGGATGACTTGGTTTCGCCGTGTTCGGCGCGTTGCTTGTTCACAATTCGCGCGGCCACTTCCTTCTCGCGGCCGGGATAGCGGTGTTCCTTCTCAAACTTGTTCTCCAGTTCCTTGTACTCGCGTTCGCGTTTCGGGCTGGCTCCGGTAGGCATGGCAATCTCCTTTGCAAATGAGATTTATGGAGCTTAGACCTACGGACAGGCCGTTTCCGTGGGCTGGCGCACGTTCGGAGAAATATCCAAGAAGAAAAAAAAAGGGAAGAGGCAGCTCCCCTTCCCTTCTTTGCTTCCAAGCGATATTGCGGCTTACTTTTCGAACTTCTTCATCCACGCCGCCAGCTGGTGCGGGCGCAGTCCGTCGTAGTCTTCGAACGGCTGGTGGATCCAAGGATTGTGTGGCAGCTCTTCCAGGAAGTAGTCCGGTTTGATTTCCGAGCAGCCCTTGACCCAGATGACGGCCGACTTCACGTCGGTCACGTCCGAGTAATTGTCCTTCAGGTGCTCGCGCACTTTCTTGAGCGTCACGCCGGAATCGGCCAGGTCATCGACCAGCAGGATCTTGCCACGCAGCGGGCCCTTGGTCATCGTCATGTACTTGGCGATGTCCAGGTCGCCCTGCTTGGTGCCGGCTTCTTCACGGTACGAGCTGGTCGACAGGATCGCCAGCGGCACGTCGAAGATGCGCGAGAACACGTCGCCGGGGCGCACGCCGCCGCGTGCCAGGCACAGCACCATGTCGAACTGCCAGTTCGATTCGTACACCTTGAGCGCCAGGCGCTCGATCAGGCGGTGGTACTCGTCCCAGGATACCCAAAGGTCGTTGTCGGTCGATACCGGAGTGGTCATATCAGGATTCCCTCTACGTTGTCGTTATTGGGCCGCGAACGGATGGCGCAGGACGATCGTCTCTTCGCGGTCCGGTCCGGTCGAAACCATGTCGACGGGTACGCCGACCAGTTCCTCGATGCGCTTGATGTAAGCGCGGGCAGCAGCCGGCAGCTCGTCCATGGACTTGGCGCCAACCGTGCTTTCCTTCCAACCCGGCATTTCCTCGTACACCGGGACGCAGCGTGCCGCTTCTTCGGCGCCGACCGGGAAGATATCCACGGCGCGGCCATCGATGGTGTAGCCGGTGCACAGCTTGAGCGTTTCCAGGCCGTCCAGCACGTCCAGCTTGGTCAGGCACATGCCCGACACGCCGTTGATCTGGACCGAACGGCGCAGCAGCGCGGCGTCGAACCAGCCGCAGCGGCGCGCACGGCCGGTGACGGTGCCGAACTCGTGGCCCACGCGCGACAGGTGCTCGCCGATGCCCTGATCGGTCGGCAGCTCGGCCGGGAACGGGCCCGAGCCGACGCGGGTGGTGTAGGCCTTGGTGATGCCCAGGATGTAGTGCAGCATGTTGGGGCCGACGCCGGCGCCGGCGGCGGCATTGCCGGCCACGCAGTTCGACGAGGTGACGTACGGATAGGTGCCGTGGTCCACGTCCAGCAGCGAGCCCTGCGCGCCTTCGAACAGCAGGTTGCCGCCCTTCTTGTGGGCCGCGTACAGCGCCGACGAGACGTCGCCGACCATGGGCTTCAGGCGCGGCACGAGGGCCATCGCGTCGTCGAAGGTCTTCTGGAAGTCGATCGCGGTGCCGCCCAGGTAGCCGGTCAGCACGAAGTTGTGATAGTCGAGGTTCTCTTTCAGCTTTTCGGCAAAGCGCGACTCGTTGAGCATGTCGGCGATGCGGATCGCGCGGCGTGCCACCTTGTCTTCGTAGGCCGGGCCGATACCCTTGCCGGTGGTGCCGATCTTGTTGACGCCACGGGCCGCTTCGCGCGCGACGTCGATTGCCACGTGGTACGGCAGGATCGCGGGGCAGGCTTCCGAGATCATCAGGCGCGAGCTCACTTCGATACCGGCAGCTTGCAGCTTGTCGATCTCGCGCATCACGTCCGGCACCGACACGACCACGCCGTTGCCGATGTAGCAGGCCACGCCTTCGCGCATGATGCCCGACGGGATCAGCTGCAGCGCGGTCTTCTGGCCCTTGATGACGAGCGTGTGGCCCGCGTTGTGGCCGCCCTGGAAGCGCACCACGCCGGCTGCGTGGTCGGTCAGCCAGTCAACGATCTTGCCCTTGCCTTCATCGCCCCACTGGGTGCCGATGACCACGACGTTCTTTGCCACGTTTTTATTTGACATCACACTTAACCTAAGTTTTTGAGAATCCAGTTTCCATTGTCGAGGACGAGCACGCGGTCGCACTCGAACTCGTCCTGAACGTTGTCGTGACCCGGCATGCTCTGGATCACCACTTCGCCGGCCTTGCGCAGCTCGGCGATTTTCTCGCGCAGCTCGGGAGCATTGCCCCACGGCGCGCGAATCGAATGCTTGCGCTCGGCGGTCGGCAGCAGCCGCGCCAGCTCGCGCAGGTCGAGCGAAAAGCCGGTCGCGGGACGTGCCCGGCCAAACGCCTCGCCCACATGGTCATAGCGGCCGCCGCGCGCCACCGCGTTGGGCAGGCCGGTCACGTACAGCGCGAACATGGCGCCGCTTTCGTACTGGTAGCCGCGCAGGTCGGCCAGGTCGATCGCCACCTGGGCGCGGCCGATCGCGGACGCGGCCAGCGCGGCCAGTTCGCTCAGCGCCTTGGTGATGCCCGGCAGCGCCGGCAGCACCTCGCGCGCCTTGGCCAGCACGTCGACGTCGCCGTACAGGTGCGGCAGGGCCAGCAGCGCGTCGCGTGTCACGGCGCTGTAATTGTTCGTGATTTCTTCCAGGCCCGGCACATCCTTGCCGCGCAGCAGGCTATGCAGCTGGGCCTCGTCGCGCTTGGCGACCGGGTCTTCGAGCAGGATCGCACGCAGCACGCCCACGTGCGACAGGTCCAGCCGCACGTCGTCAAAGCCGGCCAGGGCCAGCGAGGCGAGCGCCAGCTCCTGGATCTCGGCGTCGGCCTCGAGGCCGGCGTGGCCGTACATCTCGCAGCCGATCTGGAGCGGCTCACGGGTGGAATGCAGGCCCGACGGACGGGTGTGCAGCACGCTGCCGGCATAGCACAGGCGGGTGACGGTGTTGCGGTTGAGCAGGTGGGCGTCGATGCGGGCGACCTGGGTGGTCATGTCGGCGCGCAGGCCGAGCAAGCGGCCGGACAGCTGGTCCACCAGCTTGAAGGTGCGCAGGTCGGTGTCCTGGCCGGCACCGGCAAGCAGCGATTCGACGTATTCGAGCATCGGCGGCATCACCAGCTCGTATCCGTACAAGCGGAAGTTATCGAGCATCAGGCGACGCAGATCCTCGATCTTGCGTGCTTCGGACGGCAAGACGTCGGCAATATTCTCGGGCAAAAGCCAGTTCGGCATGGGCGACTACTACGGGAGTTATTGGACTTCGGACAACTTGAGACGCGCGAGAGGCGCGCGATGGCTGCGCCGAATCGACAATTCTAACCGAAAATGCTGCAGTGCAGGCAGGGAAACATTGTTCCCGCAGCGTGGAAGTTGTCAATCTCCCACGTCCCGGCCTGGTCGCCGCGGGCCCGGACATGGGGGCGGCCTAGATGCCCAGCGGCCACTGGTACTTCGGCACCACCGACAGCGTGCTGCCGCTGACGATCAGGATTTCGCGGTGCGCGACCATCGCGATGTCGTGCGGGTCGCCATCGTACCGGGTGATCTTGCCGTTCTCGATGATGTAGAAGCGCACCGGACCGGCCAGCCCGGCCGTGTTATCGCGCCCGAGCGGCTGGCCCCACAGCGAGAACCAGTTGCCCAGGTTGTAGTTGCGCGGCGCATCGGCTTCCATGTGTATGATGCCGGTCACGTCGTGCACGTGCATCTCGTAGGCGTGGTAGCAGCCCGCGTGCACGCGCCCTATCCCATCCGGAAAGCCCAGCCGTTTGCCGTCCTTGTAGATCGAGATGAGCATGTGCTTGTGCCAGGTGCCGTTCAGCAGACATTGCACGGTGTCGACGGTCTTGCCTGTGCCCCACCAGGCCGGCCAGGCCGCGGTGTTGTACAGGGTGCCCTGGACCAGGCCGGTGTAGGTGTCGGCCAGCGCGATCGGTTCGCCCAGCGGGTCGGAGGTCGCGGCGGACACGGCCGCCAAAGTCGCCGGGGCCGGGGGCGTGGCCGGCTCGGACGAATTGATCGCGCCCAGCAGGTACGGCGGCGGCGCCTGCCCGGTCGGCTGACCGGAGACGCACACCTGGTCGGGCGGGCCGGAGTCGGCAAACGGTGGCGGCGACGACTGCCTGGCCTGATCGCTGCCGCCGCACCCGGCCAGCAGCAACAAGGGGATGAACGCAGGAAGGGAAGCCACCACGCCGGGCAGCTTGCGCGTCGAGGGGATCGAGAACATGGATTTGCTCCTCCACAATGGGTTGTTGTTCCGTGAAGACTTGCTTCACAACCCATCATCGAGAAATCAAAAATGTGGCTTTTGAGCCAATCCCAGAGAACGTACCGACCTCGGCAATAAGTTGAACATGCATCAAGGGCGGCGCAGGATTCTTGCTGCAAACAATGTCCCTGTAGAACCAATTCCTCTGCAAAAAGATTTTCGAAAAACAAAAAGGCGGCACGCGGCCGCCTTTGAAGAATCCCGGAAACTGAATTTCCGGAGAATGTTCTTACTTTCCGGAACCTGGGTTCTTGAAGTACTTGAAGAACTCGGAATTGGAGTCGATCACCATCACGTCGCCATGGTTCTTGAACGAGGCACGGTAGGCCTCCAGCGACCGGTAGAACTTGTAGAACTCCGGGTTCTTGCCGAACGATTTGGCGTAGATTTCCGAGGCCCTGGCGTCGCCCTCGCCCTTGATCTTCTCGGCGTCGCGGTAGGCTTCGGCCAGGATCACGGTGCGCTGGCGGTCGGCGTCGGCCTTGATTTTCTCGGACTCGGCCGAACCGGTCGAGCGCAGCTCGTTGGCCACGCGCACGCGCTCGGCCTTCATGCGGTCGAACACGGCACCGTTGATCTCGTCCACGAAATCGACACGCTTGAGGCGCACGTCGATCACCTCCAGCCCGAGCGGTTTGGCGCCGGCCACGACCTTGCCGCGCACCACGTCCATCATCTTGTCGCGTTCGGTCGACACCACCTGGTGCACGGTGCGGCGCGCGATCTCGTCGTTCAGCGCCGCCTTGACGATCTGCGCCACGCGGTCGCGCACCTTGCCCTCGTCGCCGCCAAAGCTGACGAAGAAGCCGCGCGGGTCGGCGATGCGCCATTTGACGAAGGCATCCACCTGCAGGCCCTTCTTTTCGGACGTGGTGTAGCGCTCGCCGTCGGGCGTGTCGAGCGTGAGGATGCGCTTGTCGAGGTAGACGACATTTTGCAGCGGCGGCGGCAGCTTGAAATGCAGGCCGGGCTCGCTGATGACTTCATGCACTTCGCCGAGCGCGAACACGATCGCATAGCGGCGCTGGTCCACCACGAACACGGTCGAGGACAGCAGCATCAGCGCCACGAACAGCGCGACAAATACAGTGACGAGGCGGTTCATCAGCGGGTCTCCCGGTCGCGTTGCGATTCGCGCGAACGCGCGTCGCGCTGGCGTACCGATTCGAGGTTCTGCGGTGCTTCCGGCTGCGGCTGGGCCTGCTGCGGCTGGGCTTGCGGCTGCGCCTGCTGCGGCTGCGCCTGCGGCGCTTGCGGCGCCTGCACCGGGCCCGACTTGCTGCCGATGGCGGCGTCACGGGCGGCGGTTTTTTCCATCATCTTGTCCAGCGGCAGGTAGAGCGTGTTGGCGCTCTTGGTGTCCACCAGCACCTTGCTGGCGCTGGTGAAGATCTGCTGCATGGTGTCGATGTACATGCGGTCGCGGGTGACGGCCGGCGCCTTGGCGTACTGCGAGACCACGGCGTCGAAACGGGCCGCGTTGCCCATCGCGTTCTCGACCACCATCGAGCGGTAGGCTTCGGCTTCCTGGATCACGCCAAAGGCCTGGCCACGGGCGCGCGGCAGGATGTCGTTGGCATAGCTCTCGCCCTCGTTGCGGGCGCGTGCGGCGTCCTCGGCCGCCTTGACGGCGTCGTTGAACGCGGCCTGCACCGGCTCGGGCGGCTGGACCGCTTGCATGGTCACGCCGGTGACCTGTGCGCCCAGCTTGTACTGGTCGAGCAGGCGCTGCATGATCGCGTGGATGTCGCCGGCGATGCGGTCACGCCCTTGATAGAGCACGAAGTCCATCTTGTTCTTGCCGACCACTTCGCGCGCGGCGCTCTCGGCCACGTGGCGCACGGTGTCGTCCTGGTCGCGCCCGGCGAACAGCCAGGCCACCGGGTCCTTGACCTGGTACTGGACGGCAAATTGCACATCGACCAGGTTCTCGTCGTCGGTGAGCATCAGCGATTCGGCCGGCTGGCGGTTGCGCACGTTGTTGCGGTAGCCGATCTCGGCGGTGTTGACGCGGCCCGTGTTGACGATCTGGTGGGCCTGGATCGGGTACGGCCAGCGCCAGTTGAAGCCCGGCCTGGCGGTATGGCTGAGTTTGCCGAAGGTGGTCACCACGGCGACCTGCCCTTCCTGCACGATGAAGGCGCCGCTGGCAAACCAGATCAGCGCCACGATGAAGACGATGACGGACGCGGTGATGCCGGCGCCGCGCATGTCGGGCTTGAACTGCCCGTCGCCGCCGCCGGCGCCGCGCTGGCCGAACAAACGGTTCAGGCGGGCGTTGAAGTCGCGCCACAGCTGGTCGAGGTCAGGCGGGCCTTCGCCGGGACGACGACCTTCCTGGGCCTTGCCTTCTCCTTTGGGATTGTGGCCCCAGCGCGGATCGTTCAACGATGTCTTGATGCCGATTCTTTTTAGTATTGAAGCAAGCATATGCTTTTAGTGGGGCCCGACAGGGGTGGAGGATGGAAGGATGTCGCCGGCCTGCGCAAAGCCGCGCGGATCTTCCTGTTCTTCTGGATACGGCGTCAGGCCGGGCCCGGCGCTTGCTGCCTCGACGATCGCCTCGCGCAGCAGATCGAGGCCCGCGCCACTCTGGGCGCTGATGAAAACGCGGCTGATTTTATCATATTCATCACGTTCCACCCCGGGCTCTAGCCCTGCGGCATCGATCTTGTTCCACACCAGAATCTGCGGCACGTGGTCGGCGCCAATCTCGCGCAGCACCTCGTTGACCTGCTCGATCTGCTCGTTGCGCACGGGCGAGGAACCGTCCACGACGTGCAGCAGCAGGTCGGCATGGATGGTTTCCTCCAGCGTGGCGCGAAACGCCGCCACCAGCTGGTGGGGCAGCTCGCGCACGAAGCCGACGGTGTCGGACACGACCACGTTGCCGACCTCGCCGCCCAGGTACAGGCGGCGGCTGGTGGTGTCGAGCGTGGCGAACAGCTGGTTGGCGACGTACACGCCAGCCTTGGTCAGCGTATTGAACAGGGTGGACTTGCCGGCGTTGGTGTAGCCGACCAGCGAGACCGAGAAGGTCTGGTTGCGCCCGCGCGAGCGGCGCTGGGTTTCATGTTGCTTGCGCAGCTTGGTCAGGCGCGTGCGCAGCATCTTGACCCGCTCGCCGATCAGGCGGCGGTCGGTCTCGAGCTGGGTTTCGCCAGGGCCGCGCAGGCCGATACCGCCCTTCTGGCGTTCCAGGTGGGTCCAGCCGCGGATCAGGCGCGTGGCCAGGTGCTGCAGCTGGGCCAGCTCGACCTGCAGCTTGCCCTCGTTGGTCTTGGCGCGCTGGGCGAAGATGTCGAGGATCAGGCTGGTGCGGTCGACGACGCGCACGTTCAGGCGCCGCTCGAGGTTGCGCTGCTGGGCGGGCGAGAGCGCGTGGTTGAAGATGACGATGTCGACGTGCTCGGCCAGGCAAGCCTCCCCGATCTCGTCGGCCTTGCCGCTGCCCACGTAGTACGCCGGATCGGGCGCGGCGCGGCGCGCGGTGATGGTGGTGATCGGGTCGGCACCGGCGGAACGCGCGAGCAACGACAGCTCATCGAGGCTGGCGGAAAAATCGCCAGCCCCAAAATCGATGCCCACCAGCGCAGCGCGCATGGTGGAGGTGCCGGGGGCTTCTGCCATCGGCCTTACTCGGCTTCCTGCTCGAGGTTCAGGTTGACGGCGCGGGCCGGGACAACGGTCGAAATGGCGTGTTTGTACACCATTTGGGTGACGGTGTTACGCAGCAGGACCACGTACTGGTCAAAGGACTCGATGTGTCCCTGGAGCTTGATCCCGTTGACCAGGTAGATCGAGACGGGAACGTGCTCTTTGCGCAAGGCGTTGAGGAATGGGTCTTGTAACAGTTGCCCTTTGTTGCTCATAAAAGCTCCGTGATGTTGTTGTAGTTTAAAAGTTGAGGCGACTCGCCGGTTTTCAAGAGGCAAAACGGACGTTCTTTGAAGGCGAAAACAAGCCTACTGTACCCTGTTTTGCCGCCGTTTGTCGTCCTGCTATCGGTTATTTGTTCTCTTTGGCAAACGGATTCTTGCCAGAACGCAATTCAATACGGAGCGGGGTTCCCACCAAATTGAATGTGTCGCGGAAATGCTTCTCCAGGTAGCGCTTGTACGGCTCGGTGACGCCATCGAGCGCATTGCCGTGGATGACGATGACCGGCGGGTTTTGCCCGCCCTGGTGGGCGTAGCGCATCTTGGGGCGGGTGCCACCCTTGCGCTTGGGTTCCTGCTTTTCCACCGCCAGTTCCAGTGCGCGGGTCAGGCGCGGGGTGGACAGGTTGGCGGTGGCGGCGGCATAGGCGGCATCGACCGACTTCATCAGCTGGCTGATGCCGGTGCCCTTGAGCGCCGAAATGAAATGCTGCTTGGCGAACGACAGGAAGTCGAGCTTGCGGTCGAGGTCGAACTTGACCTGGTCGCGCTGGTCCGACTGCAGGCCGTCCCACTTGTTCACGGCCACCACCAGCGCCCTGCCCGACTCCAGGATGAAGCCGGCGATGTGGGCGTCCTGTTCCGAGATGGTTTGCTGGGCGTCCAGCAGCAGGATGACCACGTTCGCTTCCGAGATCGACTGCAGCGTCTTGACCACCGAGAATTTCTCGATCGCCTCGAACACCTTGCCGCGGCGGCGGATGCCGGCGGTGTCGATCAGGGTGTAATGCTTGCCGTCGCGCTCGAACGGGACCTCGATCGAGTCACGCGTGGTGCCCGGCATGTCGAAGGCGATCACGCGCTGCTCGCCCACCAGGGTGTTGATCAGCGTGGACTTGCCCACGTTGGGGCGGCCGACGATGGCGATGCGGATGCCGCGCTCGGCCGGCTCGAGCTCCTCGGCGTCTTCCGGACGCTGCTGGAATGCCAGGTCGAGCGCCTCGTTGACGAGGTCCACCACGCCGTCGCCGTGCGCGGCCGAGATCACGTACGGGTCACCCAGGCCCAGCTCATAGAACTCGGCGGTGACCGAGGTGTACTTCATGCCCTCGCTCTTGTTCACCACGAGCATGACCTTGCGGCCGCTCTTGCGCAGGAAGTCGGTGATGGTCTTGTCATGCGGGGTCAGGCCCTGGCGGCCGTCCACGATGAACACCACCACGTCGGCCTCGGCCACGGCCTGGCGCGTCTGCAGCGCCATCTCGTGCATGATGCCTTCCTTGGCGACAGGCTCGAAACCACCGGTATCGATGACCAGGAACGGGCGCTCGCCCACCCGCCCTTCCCCGTAGTGGCGGTCGCGGGTCAGGCCAGGAAGGTCTGCCACCAGCGCGTCGCGCGAGCGGGTCAGGCGGTTGAACAGGGTCGATTTCCCGACGTTGGGTCGGCCTACTAATGCGATTACCGGCTTCATTTAATTATGTTATTCCACCGCGATCGCGGTCACGGTGCCATTCTGCGTTTGAAAAATCAGGTTCGAGCCGGCCACGATCGGGCTTGCGGTGATGGCGCTGCCATCGGTCGCCACGCGCGCCAGCAGCTTGCCGTCCTCGCGCGCCAAAAAGTGCACGTAGCCCTGGTAGTCGCCCACCGCGACGGCGCGGCCGAACGACACCGGCGTGGACAGTGCGCGGAAGGACAGCTTGTCGTTCTTCCAGGCGCTGGTGCCGCCGTCGCGGTTGAACGCGTACACCGCGCCCTTGTCGTCGGCGGCGAACACGTACAGCTGGTCCACGGCCACGCCCACTTGGGAGGACAGGTCGCGCGTCCAGCGTGCCGAGCCGGTGGCCAGGTCGAAGCAGCCCACGCGGCCCTGGTAGGACACGGCGCACACGTCATTGTCGAACACGACCGGGGCACCGCCGATGTCGGTCACGCGCTCAAGTTCCGTGGCGCCGCGCGCCACGCCCACTTCCACCTCCCAGCGCGGCGCGCCGGTGGCGATCAAGAGCGAGGACAGCTTGCCGCCCGGCTGGGCAATGATCACGTCCTTGTCGTGCACCGCCATGCCCGGCGCCAGGCGCAGGGTCAGCGGCGGCGCCGGACGCTGCACGGTCCATTTCTTCTCGCCGGTTTTGGCGTCGAAACCGACGATGCGGTTGTCGATCGAGCGCGCCACCACGATGTCGTGCGCGACCGCCGGGGCCGACAGGATTTCGCTCGACAGCTGCGCCTTCCACAGCGGCTTGCCGTCCATGTCGAAGGCCAGCAGCATGCCCTTGGCGCCGCCCACGGCGATCAGGTTGCCGTCGGTGCCCACGCCGGCGGTCAGGTCCATGCCGGCCTTGGTGCGCCAGAGTTCCTTGCCGCTGTCGGCCTGCACGCGCACGATGTTGCCATCGCCGCTGGCCAGCACCACGGTGTTGCCCGCCAGTGCAGGCGACAGCTCGTAGTTGTTCGATTTGCCGACGCTCAGTTTCCAGCTGGTGCGGGCGGCCATGCTCGCCTTCAGCTCGGTCAGTGCGGCCGGCTGGTTGCCTTTTGGCTTGGACGCGAACGGGTTCAGGCTCGAGCAACCGGCGATCAGGGCCAGGACGCCAACGCCGACAAGCTTACGTGTAGTGCGCATATTGTTTTTTACCTTGTTGTCTCACGAAGTGCGTAGGGATTCAGGCTGCCGGCTTGGCCGGGGCAGCGGCCTGTTGCGGAACACCCAGCGCGTCGAGCTTGATCTGCACCAGCTGGCGGCCCGGGTTCTTCTGGTCCATTGCGTCGAGCGCGGCCTGGTAGGCGGCACGCGCTTCAACGACCTTGTTCTGCGCGACCAGCACGTCGCCCTTGCGGTCCGCCACTTCCGCCTTGTACTGCGGCAGGAAGTCGCCGGCCAGCACCTTGAGCGCGTCGTCGTAGGCCTTCTCGTCCAGCAGCACGCCAGCCAGGCGCAGCTTGGCGATCGACTTGTACTCGTCGTTGCCGTGGTCAACCACCCACTGCAGCTGGGCCTTGGCGGTCTTCAGGTCGTTGGCGTCGAACGCCGCCTTGGCCGCGCCCAGCGCCGCCATCTGCGCGTAGGTGGTGCCGTCGAACTTGGCTTGCACGTCGGTGGCGATGCGCTGCACCTTGGCGTTGTCGTTCGCCTGCAGCGAAGCCTGCAATTCGTCGTACAGGGCCGACGCTTCCGCTGCCTGCTTGCCCTGGTGCGAAGTCCAGAAGTTGTAGCCGGCGTAGCCCGCGAGCGCGACGATCAGCACCCAGGTGATCAGGTTGCCATAGGAGGCCCAGAATGCCTTGAAAGTGGCTATCTGTTCTTGTTCTTCGAGGTCGTATGCCATGTCGGTCTGGTTCTAGTAATGGTTGGGTTGGAGGAAATGTTACGCGTGGTAGTGCACGTGGTCGTGATCGTGGTCGTGGCCGACGATCTGGTCAACCACGAAGTCCACCACATTGTCGAACGGCACGCTGGTCTGCTGCTGGCCTTCCTCGCCTTCGCGCAGCGCCTTGACGGCCGCGACGTTATTGGCCACCTCGTCGTCGCCCAGGATCACGGCGAACGCGGCGCCCGAAGCATCGGCTTTCTTCATCTGGCTCTTGAAGCTGCCGGCGCCCTGCGGCGTGGCGCAGTGCAGCACCACGTCCAGCCCGGCGTCGCGCAGGCGCTCGGCCAGGATGAAGGCGCGCATCTGGGCTTCTTGCCCCTGGTGCACCATGTACACGTCGCACTGGCTCGGCGCCGCGGGCTCGCCGGCTGCCTTCATCAGCTCGATCAGTCGCTCGATGCCCATCGCAAAGCCCACGCCCGGCGTCGCCTTGCCGCCGAAGGTCTCGATCAGCGGGTCGTAGCGGCCGCCCGCGCACACGGTACCCTGCGCGCCCAGTGCGTCGGTGACCCACTCGAACACGGTGCGGTTGTAGTAGTCCAGGCCGCGCACCAGGCGCGGGTTGACGGTGTACTGGACATTATTGGCGTCCAGGATCTTTTTCAAGCCCTCGAAGTGGGCCAGCGATTCTTCGCCCAGATACTCGAGCAGCTTGGGCGCCTGGTTGACCAGGTCCTGCATCTTGGGATTCTTGGTGTCCAGGATGCGCAGCGGGTTGGCGTGCAGGCGGCGCTTGGCTTCCTCGTCGAGCTGGTCGATGTTCGCTTCGAAGTAGGCGATCAGGTCGGCGCGGTGGCGGTTGCGCTCTTCGGCGTTGCCGATCGAATTGAGCTCCAGGCGGATGCCTTCCAGGCCCAGGTCATCCCACAGGCGGCGGCACAGCATGATGAGCTCGGCATCGATGTCCGGACCACTGAAACCGATGGCCTCGGCGCCGAACTGGAAGAACTGGCGGTAGCGGCCGCGCTGCGGGCGCTCGTGACGGAACATCGGGCCCTTGTACCACAGGCGCTTGGGACCGTCGTAGGCGAGATTGTGCTCGATGACGGCGCGCACCACGCCGGCCGTACCTTCCGGGCGCAGGGTCAGCTGGTCGCCATTCATCGAGTCCTCGAAGGAGTACATCTCCTTTTCGACGATGTCGGTGACGGCGCCGATCGCGCGCGCGAACAGGCGCGTTTCCTCGACGATCGGGGTGACGATCTTCTGGTAGCCGTAGCTCTTGAGGATGGTCTCGGCGGTGTTTTCGAACAGCTCCCACAGCGGCGCATCGGCCGGGAGGATGTCGTTCATGCCTTTGATGGCGACGATTTTTTCAGTTTTCTTCGTTTCGGACATATGTTTCAGCGCCGGCGAATCCGGTCGCTCCGTAATGCTTGAATGTCGCTAAGGAGCCCAGGCGTGCAAGCCTGGGCCGTTCCGCTGGCGAGCGACAGGTCGCTCGAAACCCCAGCTCCACCAACAATTTTCTCTTTTTTCTCGGACAGTTTGGTATTCCCGCAGCTTGAAACAACGTCATCCCGGCGAACGCCGGGACCCATGCTGAGGCGATCAACACCGCACACTCAGCATGGGTCCCGGCGTTCGCCGGGACGACGTGCTCCTGCTAACTCAATGATTCAGCGGTCTCTTGACCGTAATTCTTTTTCACGTAATCCAGCACAATTTGCTGGAACTCTTCCACGATGCGCTCGCCGCGCAGCGTCGCCACTTTCTGGCCATCGACAAACACCGGCGCGGCCGGCGATTCGCCGGTGCCCGGCAGGCTGATGCCGATGTTGGCATGCTTCGATTCGCCCGGCCCGTTGACGATGCAGCCCATCACGGCCACGTTCATCGCTTCCACGCCGGGATAGGACTTCTTCCACTCGGGCATTTGCTCGCGCAGGAAGGTCTGGATGTTGTCGGCCAGTTCCTGGAACACGGTCGAGGTGGTGCGGCCGCAGCCCGGGCAAGCGATCACCATCGGCGCGAACTTGCGCAGGCCCATGGTCTGCAGGATTTCCTGTGCCACCACCACTTCCTTGGTGCGGTCGCCGCCCGGCTCGGGGGTCAGCGAAATGCGGATCGTGTCGCCGATGCCTTCCTGCAGCAGCACCGACAGCGCCGCGGTCGAGGCCACGATGCCCTTGCTGCCCATGCCAGCTTCGGTCAGGCCCAGGTGCAGCGCGTAGTCGCAGCGTTTGGCCAGCTCGCGGTACACGGCGATCAGGTCCTGCACGCCGGACACCTTGCACGACAGGATGATCTTGTCGCCGGCAAGGCCCAGTTGCTCGGCGCGCTGGGCGTTTTCGATCGCCGAGGTGACCAGCGCCTCGTACATCACGGCCTGGGCACTCCACGGCTGCGCGCGGGCAGCATTCTCGTCCATGATGCGCGCCAGCAGCGACTGGTCCAGGCTGCCCCAGTTCACGCCAATGCGCACCGGTTTGTCGTACTGGATGGCCGCCTCGATCATCTGGGCGAACTGGCTGTCGCGCTTGGCGCCCTGGCCCACGTTGCCAGGGTTGATGCGGTATTTCGACAGCGCCTTGGCGCACTCCGGAAAATCACGCAGCAGCAGGTGGCCGTTGTAGTGGAAGTCGCCCACCAGCGGCACGTCCACGCCCATCTTGTCGAGCTGTTCGCGGATCGCCGGCACGGCTGCCGCCGCTTCCGGCGTGTTGACCGTGATGCGCACCACCTCGGAGCCGGCGCGGGCCAGGTCCTTGACCTGGATCGCGGTGGCGATCGCATCGGCCGTGTCGGTATTGGTCATCGACTGCACCAGCACAGGCGCGTCGCCGCCGACCCAGACCGTGCGCGCGCCATGCGACACCGCGACGGCGCGGCTCTTGCGGCGCGGCAGCGGGCCCGAGGCAATAGGCGTGTTCGAAGAAGTCATGCTTTCCTCTGTTACTTCAGGGAGACGCGCGCGATGGTTTTGCCGGGCAGCATAGGCAGCTCGACGGCGCTGCCGCGCAGGGACGCGCTGACGCCTTTCGGGTTGCCGACGGTGACGGTGACCGGTTGCTCGACCGTCACGCTTTCCGTGCTGCCTGCCTTGACCAGGCGCGAAATCAGGTTCTTGCCGTCCGCGGTGCGCACCTGGATCCAGGAATCCTCGCGCACGTTCAGCACCAGCGAGTTGGGGCCGACGGCGGTTTCGGTTGCGGCCTGCACCGGTTGCTGCAGTGCGGCCGGCTGCGCCGCGGCAGGCTGGGCGGCAGCAGCCGGGCCGCCGGTGGCGCCTGGCGCCGCGGTCGGGGTGGCCGGCGCAGTGCCGGGCTGCGCCTCGCCACTGGGGGCCGGCGGATTCTGTCCCGGCACCGAAATCAGCGGCACGTCAGACTTTTGCGCCGGCTCGCTCGCGCTGCCCGGGGGCACGCTGGCCGGCGCCGGCAGGACGGTGGTGCTGGCCGGCGAGCCGGAGGGCGCCTCGCCGACGCTGGAACGGAAGACGCCCAGGTGCCAGGCGGCGGCCGCGGCAGCCATCACGGCGACGGCGGCCACGATCCAGCCGAGCGGCAGGCTGCTGCGCTTGCCGTGCAGCGGAAAACGCGACGACTCCGAGAACGTGGCCGGCTTTTCGCGCCGCACCGTGGCCGTGTTGACGGTGGTGTCCGGGGTATCCATCGCGATCATCGCCACCAGCGGCGCGGCGTCGAGCCTGAGGATCTTGGCGTACGCGCGCACGAAGCCGCGTACCACGGCCGGGCTGGGCAGCGACGCGTAGTCGCCTGCTTCCAGCGCCACCACCTGGCGCGGCGCCAGCTTGAGCTGGTCGGCCACCTGTTCCACGGTCCAGCCCATCGCTTCGCGCTGGGCCGCCAATGCCTTGCCCGGCACGCCGTTCGGGATTTCGGGCGTTGCCGGCTGATCTGCCCGCTCACTCATTGTCGTCTCACTCATCAAATGCCCCGCGCTGGAAGGCAGCGAACTCAGGCGAACCGGGGAAGCGACGGCGCAGTTGCCCGGCCAGGCTCGCCTCCAGGTTGCGGTCGCCCAACTTGCGCTCGACACGCAGCGCGAGCCACAGCGCGTCAGCCGACAGCGTATCGAGTTTCGCCGTCTCCGTCAGGCGGTTAACGAAAAAACCGGCGCGCACGTAGTCGCGCTTTTCATAATAGACCCGCGCGAGCGCCGTGTTCACGACCGCCAGGTCCGGTGCGATACGCAGCGCCTCCAGCAGGTAGCGTTCGGCCGCATCGCGATCCTTGTTCTTCAGGCTGCAGGTGCCGGCGTTGACCAGGGCCGACAGCGGCGACTGGTAATGCGGGTTCTTCAGCGCCGCCTCGAAATACGGGATCGCCTGCCCCGGCTTGCCGGCGGCATTGCACAGGAACGAGCCGTAGTTGTTGGCGATGTCCGGGTTGTGCGGTGCCAGCTTGAGCGCGCGCTGGAAGTTTTCCTCGGCCAGCACGTTCTCGCCCATCGAGCTGTAGATCAGGCCGCGCATGCCGTAGGCGTCGGCCGACTGCGGATAGATCGCGATGGCCTGCTTGACCTCGTCGAGCGCGATCTCGAACTTGCCGTCCTGGTAGTAACCGACCGCCAGCTGCAGGCGGATGCCGGCGCGCTTTTCGGCCGCGGTCTGGTCCGACGCGGTCTTGAGCTCGCCTTTCTCGGCGCTCGGGCCGCCCGCGCAGGCAGTCAGCAGGCCGAGCGCGACGATGGCGGCGGCGCGCTTGAGGAGCGCGGCGTTCAAGAACGAATCTCCACGATGCGGCCGAAGTCGGCGCCGAACTTGCTCTTGTATTCGGCCATCTTCTCCATGCGCTCGGCCACGCGGGTGCGGTCCTGCACCTCGCCGGCCAGCTGGCCGCAGGCGGCGTCGATGTCGTCGCCGCGGGTCTTGCGGATCGTGGTCACCACGCCCGCATCCATCAGGATCTGGGCAAAGGCCTTGATGCGCGGGTTCTTCGAGCGCACCAGGCCCGATTCGGGGAACGGGTTGAACGGAATCAGGTTCAGCTTGCAGTTCACGCCCACCTCGGGGTCGTTCACCAGCGCCAGCAGCTCGCGCGCGTGCTCGTCGGTGTCGTTCACGCCGTCGAGCATGCAGTATTCGAAGGTGATGAAGTCGCGCGGGGCGAATTGCAGATAGCGCTTGCAGGCCACCATCAGATCGCGCAGCGGGTACTTTTTGTTAAGCGGCACCAGCATGTCGCGCAGCGGGTCGTTCGGCGCGTGCAGCGACACCGCCAGCGCCACCGGGCATTCCTGCGACAGCTTGTTGATCATCGGTATCACGCCCGAGGTCGAGAGCGTCACGCGGCGGCGCGACAGACCGTACGCGTTGTCGTCGAGCATGAGCTTGAGCGCGGTGACGGTTGGCACGTAGTTCAGCAGCGGCTCGCCCATGCCCATCATGACCACGTTGGTGATCTGGCGTTCGCCCTTGGGGCCGGCCTCGATGCCCTTGGTCCTGCGCAGCTCGAACTCGGCCATCCACAGCTGGCCGATGATTTCGGCCACCGTCAGGTTGCGCGAAAAGCCCTGCTTGCCGGTCGAGCAGAAGCGGCAGTTGACCGCGCAGCCGGCCTGGGTCGAGATGCACAGCGTGCCGCGGGTCTCTTCCGGAATGAACACGGTTTCGACGGCGTTGCCGTTGCCCACGTCTACCAGCCACTTGCGGGTGCCGTCGGACGACGTGTGGTCGCTGATGATGGCGGGCGCCCGAATCTCCGCGCGCGTCTTGAGCTTCTCGCGCAGCGACTTGGCCAGGTCGGTCATGCTGTCGAAATCGGCAGCGCCGTACTGGTGTATCCAGCGCTGCAATTGCTTGGCGCGAAACGGCTTCTCACCCAAGTCGGCGCAGTATGCGGCGAGTTGCGCGGGATCGAAGTCCAGCAGGTTGGTGAGAGTCGTCATTTATTTCCTAAAGTATTACAAAAGCCGCCCGCGGTCGCGGGCGGTTTTACAGCCTGTTACCGTCCGGCGGCGCGATTAGCGCGAGTAGACGTTCAGGGCCGGGAAGTAGTAGGCGATTTCCACGGCAGCGGTTTCAGCCGCGTCCGAACCGTGCACGGCGTTCGCGTCGATCGAGTCGGCGAAGTCGGCGCGAATGGTGCCCTTGTCGGCCTTCTTCGGGTCGGTGGCGCCCATCAGTTCGCGGTTCTTGGCGATGGCGTTTTCGCCTTCCAGCACCTGGATCATGACCGGGCCCGAGACCATGAAGTCAACCAGGTCCTTGAAGAACGGACGCTCCTTGTGGACGGCGTAGAAGCCTTCGGCTTCAGCGCGCGACAGCTGCGCCATGCGGGCAGCAACGATCTTCAGGCCAGCGCCTTCGAAGCGGCTGTAGATTTGGCCGATCACGTTTTTTGCAACAGCGTCTGGTTTGATGATCGACAGGGTGCGTTCAATTGCCATGTAAAAACTCCAATAAAAAGAATGGTTTAAATCGAGATGTTGAGAACTCAATCAACCTTTGATTTTACCATACATCCCCCGGATCACCGATATTGCCCCGGCGTCAAGCAAAGTGTTACAGTTGGGGCACCGCGCTCCCGCCTGTCACACCCGTGTCAGCAACCGGTGGTAAGCTGGGCGGGAAGCGTCACCAACCAACAAACCGGAGGCATCATGATCCCAAGCATCCAAAACAGTTACGACATTACCGGCGCCCGGGCCACGCGGCACAAGGTGCTGCGCAACACCTACTGGCTGCTGGCGCTGTCGATGGTCCCGACCGTGCTGGGCGCCATCATCGGCGTGACCATGCACGTGCCGGTCCTGCGCGGCGGCATGGGCTTCTTGCTGTTCATGCTGATCGCGTTCGGCTTTATCGCCGCCATCGAAAAGACCAAGGAATCGGCGGCCGGCGTGGCCGTGCTGCTGGCATTCACCTTCTTCATGGGGTTGATGCTCACGCCGCTCCTGACCTACACCCTGCGCTATGCCAACGGCCCGGCGCTGATCATGACGGCATTCGGCGGCACTGCCTGCGTGTTCGCGGTCATGGCCAGCATTGCAACCGTGTCCAAGCGCGATTTTTCGGGCCTGTCCAGCTGGCTGACGGCCGGCGTGATCGTGCTGCTGCTGGCGGCCGTGGCCAACATCTTCCTTGGCCTGACGGCACTGCAACTGGTGATCTCGGTCCTGGCGATCGGCATCTTCTCGGCCTTCATCCTGTTCGACGTGCAGCGCATCGTCAACGGCGGCGAAACCAATTACATCACCGCCACCCTGTCGATCTACCTGGACGTCTACAACATCTTCACCAGCCTGCTGCAACTGCTGGGCTTTACCGCCGGCAGCCGCGACTGACGCGCGCCCACTCCCCGTCTTTGCGCCCGGCCCTGGCCGGGCGTTTTAGTTGAAATCGGGGTCGGCCCCGAACAATTCCAGCACCCACTGCGAAAACGCCCTCACCTTGGGCGCCGCCAGCCGGCTGTCCCGGTACATGAGCGAAACCGGCATCGGCGCCGGACGCGACTGCGCAAGCACCTCGACCAGCCGGCCATGCGCCAGGTGGTCGCGGACCTGGTAGGCCCCGGCCTGGATCAGCCCGCAGCCGGCCAGGCCGCACAGCACATTGGCGTCGGCATCGTTGACGCTCACCGTCGCCTTTGCATCGACCTTGACCACCTCGTTTCCGACCACGAAATCCCAGTCCAGCGGGCGCCCGGTGCGCCCCGAGAAATACACCACCAGGTCGTGCCCGGCCAGTTCGGCGATGCTGCGCGGGGTGCCGCGCCGCGCCAGGTACTCGGGTGAGGCGCAGGTGACGAAGCGCATCTGGCCAATCGGTCGCGCGACCAGCGTCGAGTCGTGCGGCTGGCCGACGCGCAGCGCGCAATCGATCCCCTCCTGCGCGAGGTCGGCCACGCGGTTGCTGATGCTGAGCATGAGTTCGATCTCGGGATAGGCCGCGCGCAACTCCCCCAGGCGCGGCAGCACCACGTTGCGCGCCAGGGCGCCCGGCATGTCCACACGTAACAGCCCGCGCGGCCGCTGCGTGCCCAGCTGGCGCATGGCCTCGTCGGCGCTCTCCACCGCCGCCAGGATCTCGACGCAGCGGCGATAGTACTCCTCGCCCTCCGGGGTGGGCGACACGCGCCGCGTTGTGCGCTGCAGGAGCTTGGCCTGCAGGTGCGATTCGAGGCGCTGCACCGTCGCGGTCACGGCCGAGCGCGGCAAGTTGAGCGTTTCGGCCGCTTTCGAAAAACTGCGCGCTTCAACGATGCGCGCGAAAACAGTCATGGCACGCAGGCGATCCATAGGCACCCTTTGTTCACATAAAGTGAACTCTATTATCCATTCTCGGCCGATTATTTGCTATCACATTTCCAATAGACTGGCTTCAGTCAACCATGAGGAGCTGATCGTGATCCAACTGATAGCAAAACGTCCCGCCGCCGCAGTCGAGCCAGGCATCGCACAAGGAATGGTGCGCTTGCTTGCCGTTGCGGCGGGCATGATCGTCGCCAACCTGTATTACGCCCAGACACTGGTCGGCCCGATCAGCGCGTCCACCGGCCTGTCGCCGGGCGCGGCCGGGCTGGTCGTCACGCTGACACAGCTAGGCTACTGTCTGGGCCTGCTGTTCATCGTTCCGCTGGGCGACCGGCTGGAGAACCGGCGCATGATCGTGACCGGCATTGCATTCACCTCCGCCGCGCTGGCCGCCGCCGCGCTGGCACAGTCGGCCCTGGTGTTCCTGCTGGCGGCGCTGTGCATCGGCCTTGGCGCCGTGGTCGCCCAGGTCCTGGTACCTTTCGCGGCCCACCTGGCGCCGCAAGCGCGCCGCGGCGAGATCGTCGGCAAGGTCGTCAGTGGCCTGCTGCTGGGCATCATGCTGGCCCGGCCACTCGCCAGCCTGGTCGCCGGCTATGCGGGCTGGCATGCCGTCTTTGCCGGCGGAGCCATCGCGCTGGTGGGTCTTGCACTGGTCCTGCACCACAAGCTGCCGCAACGCTTGCCCGTGGCGGGCCCGGCCTACCCGCAGCTGATCAAGTCGCTGTGGCACCTGTTCGCCACCACGCCGGTGCTGCGCCGCCGCGCCGCCTACCACGCCGCTTTGTTCGGCGCCTTCAGCCTGTTCTGGACCACCGCCCCGCTGCACCTGCAAGGGCCTGGCTTGCACCTGTCGCAGACCGGCATCGCCGTGTTCGCGCTGGTAGGGATGGCCGGTGCGGTGGCCTCGCCGGTGGCCGGACGCCTGGCCGATGCCGGGCACACGCGGATCGCGACCGGCGTTGCGCTGTCGCTGGGCACGGTCAGCTTCGTGCTGCCGATGCTGGCGCCGGCCTCGCGCCCTGTGTCACTGGCCCTGATGGTGGCGGCGTCGATCCTGCTGGACATGGGAGTCGCGGCCAACCTGGTGCTCGGCCAGCGCGCCATCTATGCACTGGGCGCCGAGGTGCGCAGCCGCCTGAACGGCATCTACTTCGCGCTGTTCTTCGCTGGCGGCGCGGCCGGATCGTCGATCGGCGGATGGATCTACGCAACCCATGGCGCCACCGGCGCTATGGCCGCCGGCCTGGCCTTGTGCGCACTCGGGCTGGCCTACTGGATGACGGAACGAAAGACCGTGAACCCGCGCGCCGCCTGACTGTCCATTGTTTGGGGCTGATCGCACAGATTCTTTGCCCATGTGGCCGCATCGGGCGGCCGGTAACAGGACTGGAGGTGGCAGATGAACATGCGCACACTGGCCGTCTTTGCGGGCGGCATCTTCGCAGCCGGCCTTGCACTGGCCCAGCCCGGGCAAAGCGGCCAGCCCGGCCCCGGCGGTCAGCCCGGGCCACAAGGCGGGCGCGGCTGGGGCAACCACGGCATGATGGGCGGCTACGGCGGCTACGGCGGCGGCATGATGGGGCCGGGCATGATGGGCGGCTTCGGGTGGCGCAACATTCCCGACCTGACAGCGGACCAGCGCAGCAAGATCGACGCCATCCGGCGCGACTTGCGCAACCGCCAGTTCACGCTGATGGACCAGATGCACGACCAGATGCATGGCACGCCGTTCTATCGCAATGGCCAGTTCGACGAGCAGGCGGCGCGGCGCGCGTACGAGTCAACCGAAAAGTTGCGGCGGCAAATGTTCGAGAACGCGCTGGATGCGCACAAGCGCATGGATGCGCTGCTGACACCGGCCCAGCGCCAGCAGGTGGCGCGGCAGTATGGGGGGCAGCAGTAGGCTGCCGCAGGGTGGGCAGATTCTGCCCACGCGTTCAAGCTGTGGTCGAATGGAAGCACGGCATCCCGCTGCCGTCCGGGGCTGTCAGACGCTGGTCGAACGCGTGGGCAGGGAAACCCGCCCACCCTGCACTTATGGCAGCTCGAACACGCCGATCGATTCGACGTGCGAGGTGTGCGGGAACATGTTGGCGATGCCGGCCTTGCGCATCACGTAGCCGGCCCGGTGCACCAGGATGCCGGCGTCGCGCGCGAGCGTCGAGGGGCTGCACGAGACGTACACGATGCGGCGCGGCAGCAGCTCGGACTGGGTTTCCTTCAGCTCGGCCAGCGCCAGCGCCAGCGCCACGGCGCCGTCGCGCGGCGGGTCGATCAGCATGCGGTCGAACTTGCCCAGCGCGATCAGGTCGTCCTTGGTCACCTCGAACAGGTTGCGCGTGTAGAAGGTGGTCTTGTCCGACACACCATTGGCCCTGGCGTTCTCCAGCGCGCGCGTGGTGAGCGCGGTGCTGCCTTCGATGCCGACCACTTCGCGCGCCTGCGTTGCCAGCGGCAGCGTAAAGTTGCCCAGGCCACAGAACAGGTCGGCCACGCGCTCGCCCGGCTGCACGTCCAGCAGGCGCAGCGCCTTGGAGACCAGCACCCGGTTGATCTGGTGGTTCACCTGGGTGAAGTCAGTCGGCTTGAACGGCATCCTGATGCCGAACTCGGGCAGCGTGTAGTACAGCTCTTTATCAAGCGGATAGAACGGATAGACCGTGTCCGGGCCCTTCGGCTGCAGCCACCACTGGATGTTCCACTGGTCGGCAAAGGCCTTGAGCAGTTCCTCGTCCTGTGGCGTGAGCGGCGCCATGTTGCGCATCACGAGCGCGGTGGTTTCCTCGCCCACCGCCACCTCGATCTGCGGCATCTGGGTGTAGATCGACAGCGCGCGCACCAGCGCGCGCAGCGGCACCAGCAGCTGCGCCACGTGCGGCGGCAGGATGTGGCACTGGGTCATGTCGGCCACGTAGGACGAGTGCTTTTCGTGAAAGCCCACCAGCACCGTTTCCTTCTTGGCCACGTAGCGCACCGACAGCCGCGCGCGGTAGCGGTAGCCCCAGGTCGGGCCTTGCAGCGGGCGCATGATGTTCTCGGCCTTGACCTTGCCGAGGTGCCACAGGTTGTCTTCCAGCACGCGCTGCTTGATGGCGACCTGGGCCGTGGGCTCGAGGTGCTGCATCGAGCAGCCGCCGCAGTTGTCGAAGTGCTGGCACTTGGGTTCCACCCGCATCGACGAGGCGCGGCGCAAGGTAACCAGGCGGCCCGACTCCCAGTTCTTCTTCTTGCGCAGGGTCTCGAAACTGACACGCTCGCCCGGCAGCGCGCCCTCGACGAAAATCACCTTGCCGGGCGTGCCGTCCTCGTTGTCGAGGTGGCCAACGCCGCGCGCTTCCATGTCGAGGGCTTTAATGTCGATGAAGGTTTCTTGCATGTGAATGAAGACTGGAAATCAAACTGGCAAACGCCACGCACCGCCCTCCCGTGGCCGGGAACGGCGGTGACGAGCATGGTTGATCGGGCGGGAGGAACGCAGGGCTCAAGCCAACCGCAAACCGGGGATCATAGCAAGGAATCGCGCACGACGCCACGGGCGGCCATGGCCCGCTTGAGCTTGACGAGCGCCTCTTGCTGGATCTGGCGCACGCGCTCGCGCGTCACGCCCATCTCCTCGGCCAGGGTCTCGAGGGTGGCGGGGTCGTCGTTGTCCAGGCCAAAGCGGCGCATCACGACTACCCGCTGCTTGTCGGGCAGCTTGGCCAGCCAGTCGCGCACCAGCGCGGTCATTTCGTGCTGCTCGGCGCGCGTGTCGGGGCTGTCGTCCGTTTCGCCGGGCAACATGTCCATCAGGCTCGACTGCGGATCGTTGTCCAGCGGCGCGTCGAGCGAGGTGGCGTGCTCGGACAGCGCCAGGATGTCCTGCACCTCTTCCACCGGGCGCCCGACCAGGCTGGCGATATCTTCGCTGGAGGCGTCCTTGCCGTTGTGGCGCTGCGCTTCCAGGTGGTACTTGGCGCGCAGGATCTGGTTGAGCTCGCGCACCATGTGCACCGGCAGCCGCACGGTGCGCGCCTGGTTCATGATCGCCCGTTCGATGCTCTGGCGTATCCACCAGGTGGCATAGGTCGAAAACCGGAAACCGCGCTCCGGCTCGAACTTGTCGATGGCGCGCATCAGGCCGATGTTGCCTTCCTCGATCATGTCGAGCAGCACGACCCCGCGGTTGATGTAGTGCTTGGCGATCGACACCACCAGCCGCAGGTTGTGTTCGATCATTTTCTGGCGCGCGGCGAAGTCGCCGGCCTTGGCCAGGGTGGCGTAGTGCGCCTCCTCGGTGGCCGACAGCAGCGGGCGCGAGCCGATCTGGTTCAGGTAGTGCTGAGTGGTGTCGGTGGACAACTCGGCGGCGAGCATCTTCTTGAGCTCGTCCACGCTTTCGAGCACGACATTGCCCTCGGGCCCCTGCTCGCCCGGCTCGGCGGCGGGCGCGCTGCCCTCCGCATCGAGCAACACGTCGTCGAGCGGCTCGTCCGGGGTGTCGTCCGAGGCGTCGTGCTCCAGATGCGGCTGCGTCATTGGCCCTCCTTAACGGCTGGGCAAGAACCTCGTGGGGTCGACTGGCTTGCCCTGCTGGCGGATTTCGAAATGCAGTTTGACCGAATCGGCGTCGGTATCGCCCATTTCGGCGATGACCTGGCCTTTGCTGACGGTGTCACCCTCTTTGACCACGATCGCGCGGTTGTGGGCATAAGCCGACAGCAACGTGTTGCTGTGTTTGACGATCACGAGATTACCATAACCACGGATGCCGCTGCCGGCATACATCACCTTTCCTGCGCCTGCCGCCATCACCTGCTGGCCGGCCCTGCCGGCGATGTCGATGCCCTTGTTCTTGCCGTCATCAAAGGTGGCGACAATCTTGCCGTTGGCCGGCCACATCCAGCTCAGGCGCTCGTCGTCGTTGGCGGTGACGATGGTGCCGGGCGCCGGGCCGGAGGCAACGTTCTCGGCCTTCTCGTTCCTGTCCGGCTTGACCGCCTCGGCCACGTTCGTTTCCTGGCGCTTGGGCACGACCTTGCGCGACGGCGTCTGGCCGGCCTTCTCCGGCATCTGGACCGGGTTGGTCTGGACGCCGGCGACGCGGTCAGGCGGGCACACCCGCAACACCTGTCCGACCTTAATATCGTCCGGATCGGCGAGGTTGTTCCACGTCACGATGTCGCGGTAGTTCTGGCCATGGTCAAGCGCGATGCGCAGCAGCGTATCGCCCTTGCGCACCGTATAGGAACCACGGGAATCCGGTTTGGACTCCTCGCTGGCGGCGGCCGGCGCCGGCGCCGGCGCGGCCGGTTTCACGGGGTGGTGGGCGGATTGCACCGGGCGGTCGATGACCGGGGCCTGGCGCGTCGGCGTGCTGCAGGCGGCGAGCAGGCCGAGGGTGAGGGTCAACAGGGCAAGGCGTGGTAATTGTTTCATTCTCATCTTGTCTAGAGTCGTGCAAGAATCAGGCGAGGCCTGGGCGCAGCGGGACGAAATGGCAGGATTCGAGCGTTTCGCTGGCCCATTCGTGGGGCCCGATGCGCGTGATGCGTTGCAGTTGCTGGTTCTGGGCGCCGACCGGCGCCACCAGGCGGCCGCCGATGGCAAGCTGTTCGAGCAGGGCGCGCGGCACTTCCAGCCCGGCCGCAGCCAGGATGATGCCGTCGAACGGCGCGGCCTGCGGCAGTCCCAGCATACCATCGCCATATTGCAGTCGAATGTTGGAAATGCGCAAGGGGCGCAGGTTGGTCTTGGCCAGTTCGTGCAGCGGCTTGATGCGTTCGATCGAGTACACCTCGCCGGCAACGCAGGACAGCACCGCGGCCTGGTAGCCGCAGCCGGTGCCGATCTCGAGCACCTTGCCCAGCGTGCCGCCCTCGCCCATCGCCTCGATCATGCGGGCCACGATGTAGGGCTGGGAAATGGTCTGGTTGTGGCCGATGGGCAGCGAGGCGTCGATGTACGCCTGGGCCGACAGTGCCGGCTCGATGAACATGTGGCGCGGCACGGCTTCGAGCGCGGCCAGCACCTTGTGATCCTTGACCCCGCGCCGGGCCACGCCGGCGGCCATTGCGCGGCGCAAGGCTTCGGTGGCCTGCAGGTCCGAGCGCGGCGCCACCGTGGCCGACTGGGCAAACGCCCCCTGCCGGACGGGCGCCGCCGGCGCGCCAAAGCCGGGTGCACGCTGCGGCACCGGCGCCGGCTGCGGGAAGGCGGCGCCGCGCAGCGGCACCGGGGCGGCCTGGGGGAACGCGGCCACGCGCGGCGCGGCCCGTGGCGGCTGGACGGCAGCGGCGGCGCGCGGGGCGGCCGGCTGGGCGTAGGCCGGCGCGCGTACCGTCGCTTCCTGTTGATACGAAGCGCGCGCGGGGCCCGCCTGGCCGGCGGTGCGGGCGTTCTGCGTGGCGGTCTGCGGCGTGGCCACCACCCGGGCCGGCTCGGCAGGCTTGCGGGCGGGGCCGGTCACCGAGGACAGCGGCAACGGGAAATTGCTGCGCTCCTTCTTCACGGCAGCTCCTGCGCCAGGCGCTCGAGCTGGCTCCGGTGGGTCAAATCGATCTGCAGCGGCGTCAGCGACACCTGGCCCTGGGCGGTGGCATGGAAATCGGTGCCCTCGCCCGCATCGCGGCAGGCGCCGGGCGCGCCGATCCAGAAGATCTCGCGGCCGCGCGGGTCGTGCGACCGGATCACCGGCTCGGCCTGGTGGCGGCGCCCCAGGCGCGTGGCCACCCGCTTGCCGAGCTGCTCGTAGGGCAGGTTCGGAATGTTCACGTTCAGCAGGAACGGCGAAGGCAAGGCGTCGAACCGGCGCAGCACGATCTCCCGCGCCACGCGCGCAGCCGAATCGATGTGTTCCCAGCCGGGATTGACCTGCGAGAAAGCGATCGCCGGGATGCCAAACAGGTAGGCCTCGGTGGCCGCGGCGACGGTGCCTGAGTACAGCGTGTCGTCGCCCATGTTCTGGCCGTTGTTGATGCCCGAGACAACCAGGTCGGGCCGGTAGTCGAGCAGGCCGGTCAGGGCCACGTGCACGCAGTCGGTGGGGGTGCCGTTGACGAAATAAAAACCGTTGGCGGCCCGGTTGACCGACAGCGGGCGGTCGAGCGACAACGAGTTGGAAGCGCCCGAACGATTGCTGTCCGGCGCCACCACGACGATCTCGGCGATGTCCGCGAGCGCCCCGGCCAGCGCGTTGATGCCGGGTGCGAGATAGCCGTCGTCGTTACTGATAAGGATACGCATACCCCAGATTTTACCTGAAGCAATGCCCGCATCGCTCGCTTGCCTTCAACATTAATTTACATTTGGGTCTCCAGCTTTACCGTTCAGAAACGTTTTGCACCATGTTGCCGCGCCGCGCCGGCGCCCCGCGCTGCCCCGAACACCACTCACCGCATTGCCATTGGTCGCCCCGCCGCCGCCTCGATCAGGGCGCCCTCGAGCGACGAGGCGTAGTCTTGCGTGAACGCGAGCGCCGCGTCCATGTCGCCGTCTTGCATGTACACGCGCTTGATCATGGCCACGCCGCGCTGGCGCAGGGGATGCGAGACGCTCAGGCGCAAAATCGGCTTGCGCAGGCTGTCGGCCAGCGCACGGGCCTCGCGCGGGCTGCTGTCCATCATCTTTTGCAGCTGCGCCAGCCTGTCGTCCAGCGATTCGCCAACGCCCAGGTCGCGCCGGTCGCCAGGCCCGCCGCGCTGGCCCGGCAAGGCGCTGTGCGGGTCATGCGGCCCGGATGCGATGGCGCGCAGCCGGTTGAACTGCTGCACGCTCTCCTCGAGCTTGCGCGCGTCCACGCTGTGCCCCTGGCTCGACAGCGTGGCGGCCAGCAGTTTTTTGCTGCGCAAGGTTTCCTGGTCGTCCATCCCGTGGATACGTTCCTGCAGATTGACCACATGCTGCTGCAGCCGTCGCGCCTCTTCCAGGTCGCCCTGCTGGCTGAGCGTGGAGGCCAGCCGCATCTGGATGCTGAGCGTGTCCGGGTGCTCCGAGCCGAAGCGCCGCTCGCGCGCCCGGGCCAGCGCCTCCTGCATCCTGCGCACGGCGTCCAGGTCGCCCTGGGCCGCGAAGATCTCGGCCAGTGTCTCGCGCGCCTGCAGGGTTGCCGCCCCGTCCGGGCCGGCGTGCTTCTCGCGGGCGCGCACCACGTCTTCCTGCAGCTTGCGCGCGTTGGCCAGGTCGCCCAGCTCGCACAAAAGCGAGGCCAGCTGCTGGGTGCAGCGCAGCGTATCCTCGTGTTCGGCGCCGAGCAGGCGCTGGCGGCCTTCCAGCACGCGCTCGTACACCATGCGGCCCCGGCTCAGCTCGCCCTGGCGGGTCAGGGTCTCGGCCTGCCCGGCCAGGCTGTCGAGCGTCGCCATGTGCCCGCGCCCGAAGTGCTGTTCGCAGGCTTGCGTGATCTGCTCGTGCAGTTCGAGCGCGCGCTCGAACTCGCCCAGCTGCGACAGCGTGGCCGCCAGCGCGGAACGGGCCGCCAGCGTTTCCGGGTGGTCGGCGCCGGCCATGCGCTGGCAATCGTCCACCAGGGTCTGGATCATGAACTTTGCCTCGTGCAGCTTGCCGGAATCGCGCAGCAGCGTGGCCAGCGCGGCGCGGCTGGCGCGCGTTTCGGCATGGTCGGCGCCAAGCACGCGCTGGCGCAAGCCGATGCTCTCTTCAAGGCACTCCTGCGCCAGGCGCTCGCGCCCCTGGCGCTGGTAGATCCGGGCCAGCGCGGCCAGGTCGCGCGCCAGCGGCACCGCCGCTTCGGTGGCGATGCCGTCGCGGAACGCGGCGCGCGCCGCGTCGATTGATGCCAGCAGTTCGACTTCGGCGCGCGACTGCCACGGCAGGCGGCCAGGCACGATCCAGTCGAGCAGGGTTTCCAGCGTGCGCGTGAGCGAGAAGCGATCGGCGTCGCGCTCGGGCACCAGGCCCAGGTGCTCGCCGCCGACCGTGGCGTTGGTCTGCTGCAGCTGCACTTCGTCGAGGTAGCTGTCGAGCGAGAGCCGCGACACGCCGTAGCAGGCCCGCAGCAGCTTTTCCAGCATGGGCTGGTAGCCCGGCACGCCCTTGTACGGGTCGCCGCGCCGCCACAGCAGGCGCCGCTCGCAGTCGCCGCTGTCGATCGCGTATGGCACCGGGTACACCAGCAGCGGGCGCTGCTCGTCCTCGTGCGTGCAGCGGTAGTCGATGGCGCGCGTGACCACGCCGCTCATGCCCTCGATGCTGCGCGGGTTGGGCGTGAACAGCGCCACCAGCTTGTCCGGCAGCAGCGTGGTGCACACCGACACGGCGGCCGAGCGCCCGCCGCGCGCGTCGATCAGCACATGCTGGAACTGGCGCGTCAGGTGGGCGGCAAAGCTGCGAAACAGCGCCGGGCAGTCGGCGAACAGGCCGTCCCAGTCCATGCGGTCGGCGCGCTCGCCATAGGTGTCGTCGAAGCGGCCGGCGCGCATCAGGTACAGCGGGCGGCTTTCGTCAACGCGTTCGACATAGCTCTCCCAGTCGATTGCCTCCAGCGCCAGCCGCGCGCGCTCCTCGTCCGGCTCGTCGGCGTGGGTGCGCGCCAGGCCTTGCAGTTGCTCGCGGCAGGCGTCGAAGTATTCGAGCAGGCCGGGCCGGTCGTCGTGCCGCGCGAACAGGTGGTGCAGGCCGGGCGCCTCGGTATCCCAATCGATCATCAGCACCGGAACGGTGGCGTTCCGGCGGCTCGCCAGCAGCATGGCCATGCTGGACAAGGTCACGCTGCGCGCGGTGCCGCTTTCGAATGAGTAGAACGTGGTGACCTCGCCCGGCGCGGCAATTGGCGGCAGCGTAATGCGGTTGATTTCCATATTGCTCCTCATTTTTTTGGAAAAGTTAGAACCGGTTGTTCTCGCCACTCGGGTGGGACATCGGGGAGCACGAACTGGTTGCAATCATGTCCCGGCGGCATGTTCTTTTTCTGGAGCTGGTAGTGATTGGCGATCCGTTTGACGATCTTGTCGATGTCGGGCAAGAAATCGGGGTTCGATTTCAGGTCGGCGGTCGCCATCGTGAAATGGGAAAAGTCCACGTACAGGCTCGATTGCGTGATCTGCGGCGGCAGCTTGTCCGGATGCTGGGTCATGATCACGGGGATGATCAGGTGGCTCGGCATTTCGTACCAGGCGGCGCGCTCTTCTTCGAGCTTGCGCATGGCGGCGTATTCGCGCCGGGTGTAGGCGTGCGCCTCGTACTTCGGGGTGTAGATGAGGATCATGCACACGCTCTCGCACATGGCGCGTGCGATCTTGTGGTCGAGGTCGTCACCGCCGCCGAGCTGCTCGGTGTCGATGAACAGCTCGTCCTCGTTGTTGAAGTATGGCTCGAGATAGCAACGCAAGGCATCGGCCAGCGCGATCTTGAACTTGTTCATCAAATCGTGTTTGCCGTGTGCATAGCTGAAGAAACAGCCGTAACGGATCGCCATTTCATCCCCCCTCAGTCATGCTCACTGGCGCGCTCGCACCAGAGACTCTAACAAGCTATGGATGAGGGATTTTGCGGGTGCACAAACGGGCCGGACACGCGGACGCGCCGCGTGCCTTACGGTAGGGTGGGCAGCTTGCCTGCCCACGCGTTCAACCAGTGCATGCAATCATTGGACGCGTGGGCAGGAGGACCTGCCCACCCTACCGCGAATCGGCCTGGCTGGCTGGGCTCCTGAAGAACGCCACGACCTCGTCCTGCACCCGTGTGCGCTTGAACGGCGGCAGGCTTTGCCAGATGCGACGGCCGTACGGCTTGGAAATGATGCGCGGGTCGCAAATCATCAGCACGCCACGGTCGTCGACGTCGCGGATCAGGCGGCCGGCGCCTTGCTTGAGCGTGATGATCGCTTCGGGCAACTGGTGATGCATGAAGCCGTTCAGGCCCTTCTTCTCCATCACTTCGATGCGCGCGGCCAGCACCGGGTCGTCCGGCGGGGCGAACGGCAGCTTGTCGATGATGACCAGCGACAGCGCGTCGCCGCGCACGTCCACGCCTTCCCAGAAACTCTGGCTGCCCACGAGCACCGCATTGCCTGCGTTGCGGAACGCGTCGAGCAGTTCGGTGCGTCCGCGCTCGCCCTGCACGAACAGCGGGAAATCGAGCCCGCGCGCGGCGAACTCGGCACGCAGCCGCTCGGCCACGCGATTGACGGCGCGGATTGTGGTGCACAGGAAGAAGGTGCGGCCTCCGGCGGCCTCGATGACCGGCAGCGCGCAATCGACCACGGCATCGGTGTAGCCCATCGAGTTGGGTTCCGGCAGCCCCGTGGGGACGTACAGGATGCCTTGCTCGCCGTAATTGAACGGGCTCGGCCAGGTCTGCGCCGGCTCGCCGGTCAGGCCCATCTGGCTGGCGAAGTGCTTGAAGTCGTTCTTCACCGCCAGCGTGGCCGAGGTGAAGATCCAGCTGCGCGGCGTGCCGGCGCGCTGGCCGGAAAAAATCGGCGCGATCGACAGCGGCGTCTTGTGCAATTGCAGCGAGGACGAGAACGCCTCGACCCACAGCACCGCCTGGTCGCCCTCCACTTCCTTGCCCTTGGCCTCGGGCTTCCAGTCGTCGTAGGCGGCCGCCAGTTCGACCGCGCGCACGCGGCACTGCTCGAGCGACTCGGCCGCCGCGGCATGCGCTTCGAGCACGGTCACCAGGCCCGCCAGCTCTTCCTTGAGCTTGTCCAGCGCCGGGAAGAACTCGGAACTGGGCAAAATCTGCGGCAGGGACAGGCGCATGTTGTCCTGCGAAAACGCGAGGCGCAGGTCGCGCGCGGCCTTTTCCACCACGGTCACGGCCTTGGCCCAATCGGTCGCGCCGCGCGCGTGCGCCAACCCCTCGGCCAGCACGTCGCGGCACAGCTCGAGCACCTGCGAGGTCGAGACGCTCTTGCCGAAGAACAGCGTCGCGGTGTCCGGCAACTGGTGGGCCTCGTCGAAGATGATGGTGTTGGCCGATGGCAGCAGCTCGGCCACGCCGGTGTCCTTCAGCGCCACGTCGGCGAAGAACAGGTGGTGGTTGACCACAACCACGTCCGCCTGCTGCGCCTCGCGGCGCGCCTTCATCACGAAGCAGTCCTGGTAATACTGGCACTCCTGCCCCATGCAGGTGTCGCGGGTGGAGGTGACCAGATTCCAGACCGACGCATTCTCGGGCACCTTGGCCAGCTCGGCCTTGTCGCCCGAGTTGGTCATCTTGATGAAGCGCGAGATCTCGCGCAGGTGGCCCACGTCATCGCGCGAGGTCAGGCGGCCGTTCTGCAGCGTGCGCTCCAGGTGGTAATGGCAGACGTAGTTCGAGCGCCCCTTGAGCAATGCCACCGAGACCGGCGCACGCAGTGCCATGCGCACGGTCGGGATGTCGCGCAGGAACAGCTGGTCCTGCAGGTTCTTGGTCCCGGTCGAGACGATGGTCTTGCCGCCCCACAGCAGCGCTGGCACCAGGTAGGCGAAGGTCTTGCCGGTGCCGGTGCCGGCCTCGGCCATGAGCGTGGTCTGGTTCGCGATCGCGCCGGCCACCGCCTTCGCCATCTCGGTCTGCGACTGGCGCGGCTTGAACGTGCCGACGGCAGGCGCGAGCGGGCCGCCCGCGCCGAACAGGCGGTCGATCTCGGCGTCGTATTTGCCGGGCGGCTGTTCGGGTGCGGCGGAAACGCTCTGGCCGGGTTCGCCTGGTGCGGCGCCCGGGACGGGAAGATGGTCGGTCAAGGGATGTCGGGCAGTCAGGCCGGGACGTCCGGCACGAGCTGCATTTTCAGCAGGGTGATGTGATCTTTGAGCTGTAGTTTACGCTTTTTCAGGCGGCGCAGTTGCAACTGGTCCGCGTGGCCGTCGAGCGTGAGCATGGCGATGACCGCGTCGAGGTCACGGTGTTCCACATCGAGTTCGATAATGCGGCGCTGGATCTCCTGGACGTCCATGTCGTACCTGTTCCCAACAGTTTTGTTTTGTTACAAAAACTTCCCGCACGCGGGGACCGTTGCCGCCTACAATCAAGCAGTCCCGCACGTCACGGCTTGCAACATTTATGGTTCTCGGTGCATAGTTTAATCTACGCCGACGTTGCCGCCAACAAAAGTTGGCGGACGTGACACGGAAACGCTCCAAGTATATGAGTTCATACAAGATCGAAGCGGGAACCGCGCAACATATCGGCAACCGCCCGCAGCAGAACGACCGGGTGGCCCTGCTGACCGGCGCGCGCGCCCCCGGCTACGTGCTGGCCGTGCTGTCGGACGGCGTGGCCGGGTCGCAGGCCTCGGAGCAGGTGCTGCACACGGCCAAGCATGTGTTCGACCTCTACAAGCCCGGCGACCGCCCCAGCGTGGAGCGTCTCGGCCAGCTGCTGCGCGAGATCGTCGACGAAACCCACATGATCATCAAGATGAACGCGGTGGCGCACAAGACCGAGGCGCTGGCCAGTTTCGTCGGCTTGATCCTGTCGCCCCATGGCGACGCGGTGTGGGCGCACGTCGGTGATTCGCGGCTGTACCATTTCTCGAACGGCAAGTGCATGGCGCGCACCAGCGATGCCCGCTATGTCGAGCACCTCGTCGCCAGCGACAAGCTGCCGCCGGACGCGGCGCGCAACCACCGCAAGTCCAAGCTGTTGCTCAATCTGATGGGCAATAGTCACAAGGCACCGTTCGTGACGATCGGCAGCTACACCGGGCTCAAGGCGGGCGACAGCTTCCTGCTGGCGACGGACGGGCTGTGGCATTTCTTTACCGACGTCGAACTGGGCGCAGCCATTTCGCGCGCGACGCCGCGCCAGGCGTCCGAAATGCTCATCAACAAAGCGGGCGAGCGGGCCCAGGGCAAGGGCGGCAATTGCACGATGGCTATCATCAAGCTGGTGCAGCCGCCGCAGCAGGGGACGCCGGGAATCGCGCCGGGGCCGAAACCGTTGCGCTGACGGGCCGATTTGCCGTCCGGGCAGGTTCGGCCGGCGGCCCAATCGGGATCTGGTTGAACGCGTGGGCAGCCAAGCTGCCCACCCTACGCCGGCTATTGCTGGTTGGGCGCCGGCGGCGTCAGGGCTTCCTTCTTCGCTTCCTTGGCGCGCTTTTCGGCCATGCGCTCGGCCACCTTGCGCTGGCGCTCTTCCGATTCGCGCTTGCGCGCCTCGTAGTCGCGCACGTTGGCCTGGCGCCTGGCCGCCTCGGCCTGTTCCTGCGCCTGTGCCTTCTGCAGCCTGGCGTTGTGTTTGGCGATGCGCTCGGCCACCGGCGACGGGCGCGGCGGCGGCTCCTCGGTGGGCTGGCGCGGCGCGGCCGGCGGCTGGGCGGCCATGCGCGCCTCTTCCTCGCGGTAGCGCGCCTCGGCTTCGGCCAGCGCGCGGTCACGCTCCTCCACCTTGGCCTTGCGCTTGAAGTGCTCGGCTTCGATTTCGATCGAGCGCTGGGCCGCCAGCGCGCTGCGGCGGCGCTCCTTGGCCTCATCAAGACAGCGGGTGACGAAGAACTTCTGGTAGCACACCCGTTCGCGCTCGACAAAGCGGGCCTCGATCGCCGCACGCTCGGCCGCTACCGCGGCCAGGCGCTGGTCGGCCTGCTCCACCGAAGTGGTTGGCGTGGGCGCCGGGCCCGACGCCACTTGCTGTTCGCTCGCGCAACCGGCGGCCAGTGCGCCAGCGATCGCCAGCGCGCTTGCGGTACGAAGTGCTGCCATTGGTTTCATCGATCAGGTCCTTTCAGCTGCATCAGGCAAGCGAATCGGCGGCGCTGCGGCGCTCGGCCAGCATGTATTCACGCGACTGCATTTCAATGATACGCGAGACCGTGCGGTGAAACTCGTTCGACAGCACGCCCTTGGTGTAAAGCTGGTCGGGGGCCACCTCGGCCGACATGATCAGCTTGACCTTGTGGTCGTAGAACACGTCCACAAGCCAGGTGAAACGGCGCGCCTCGGACGACTGCGCGGCCGACATCGCCGGCACCCCCGACAGGATCACCGTGTGAAAGCGTTCGGACAGTTCGAGGTAGTCGTTCTGCGAACGCGGGCCGCCGCACAGGGTGGCGAAGTCGAACCAGATCACGCCGCCGGCGCGGCGCAAGGCGCGGATCTCGCGCTGCTCGATGTGCACGCGCGGGTCCTCGTCGGCGGTATCGGCCAGCTTGGCCCAGGCGTCGCGCAGCGCCTGGTCGGAGCTTGCGCCCAGCGGCGTGTAGTAGGCCTGCACCTGCTCCAGCGCGCGGTGGCGGTAGTCGATGCCGGCGTCCACGTTCATCACGTCGAGCTTTTCCTTGAGCAGCGCAATGGTGGGCAGCATGCGGTCGCGATGCAGGCCATCCGGGTACAGCAGGTCGGGGTCGTAGTTCGAGGTCATCACGAAGGTGACGCCGTTGGCGAACAGGGCCGACATCAGGTTATACAGGATCATCGCGTCGGCGATATCCGAGACGTGGAATTCGTCGAAGCAGATCAGGCGGTACTTGCGGGCGATGCGCCTGGCCACTTCGTCGAGGGGGTCGGCCACGCCTTTCAGTTCGTCGAGCTGGCGGTGCACGCCGCGCATGAATTCGTGGAAGTGCAGGCGCGTCTTGCGCACCACCGGCACCACCGAATAGAAACTGTCCATCAAAAACGACTTGCCGCGGCCAACCCCGCCCCACATGTACACGCCGCGCGGCACGTCGGGACGGTTGATCAGGCGCTTGAAGCTGGACGAGCGCTTGCCCTTGTATGCCACCCATTCGTCGTACGCGCGCTGCAGGCGGTCGACCGCACGCTGCTGCGCGGGGTCGGGTTTGTAGCCGCGCTCTTTCAGCGCGTGTTCGTAATACTGTTGTACGTTCATGGGTGAGATGGGGTGATGCTTGACGTAGGGTGGGCAGCTGCACCGACGGTGCGTGCACGTCGATTCCCGTGCGCTGCCCACGCGTTCAATCCGCGCTGGCACTGTGGTTGTGCCGGCCCCGGTTGAACGCGTGGGCGGGAAACCCGCCCACCCTACATGATGAGCCGCGGGGCTCTTAGAAGTTCAGCGAACGCTTGTCGACGGCGAGCGCTGCTTCCTTGGTCGCTTCGGACAGCGACGGGTGCGCGTGGCAGATGCGCGCGATGTCCTCGGACGAGGCCTTGAACTCCATCGCCACCACGGCTTCCGAAATCAGCTCGGATGCCATCGGGCCGATGATGTGCACGCCCAGGATTTCGTCGGTGGTCGCGTCAGCCAGGAACTTGACCATGCCGTTGGTATCGCCCAGCGCGCGCGCACGGCCGTTGGCCATGAACGGGAAGGTGCCGGCCTTGTACGCCACGCCTTCGGCCTTGAGCGCCTGCTCGGTCTTGCCGACCCAGGCGATCTCCGGCGAGGTGTAGATCACCCACGGGATGGTGTTGAAGTTGACGTGGCCGTGCTGGCCGGCGATGCGCTCGGCAACCGCGACGCCCTCTTCTTCCGCCTTGTGCGCCAGCATCGGGCCGCGCACGACGTCGCCCACCGCCCACACGTTCGGCAGGTTGGTGCGGCACTCGTCGTCCACGACGATGAAGCCGCGTTCGTCGGTTTTCAGGCCAACCGATTCGATACCCAGGCCGTTGGTGTTCGGCACGCGGCCGATCGAGACGATCAGCTTGTCGAAGGTGGCTTTCTGCGCTTCGCCCTTGGCGTCGGCGTATTCCACGGTGACGTTGTTCTCGCCCTTGGTGATCGCACCGATCTTGCAGCCCAGGTTGATCGACAGGCCCTGCTTGGTGAACAGCTTCTGCGCTTCCTTGGCGATCTGCTCGTCCACTGCGCCGAGGAAGGTCGGCAGGCCTTCCAGCACCGTGACCTTGGCACCCAGGCGGCGCCACACGCTGCCCATCTCCAGGCCGATCACGCCGGCGCCGATCACGCCCAGGTTGGCCGGCACGGCGTCGATCGCCAGCGCGCCGGTGTTCGACAGGATCAGCTTCTCGTCAAACGCGGCGCCCGGCAGTTCGCGCGCGTTCGAGCCGGTGGCGACGATCACGTGCTTGGCCTGCAGGGTGTCGGTGGTCTGGCCGGACACGTTGACGGTGTAGCCGCCCTCGCCCGCGCCGGCAAAGGTGCCGCGGCCGTGGAAGAAGCTGACCTTGTTCTTTTTAAACAGGTACAGGATGCCGTCGTTGTTGGCCTTGACCACGCCGTCCTTGCGCTTGAGGAGCTGGGCCAGGTTCAGCGACAGGCCCGACACTTCGATGCCGTGCTCCTTGAAGCCGTGGCCGGCGTGCTCGTAATGCTCGGACGACTGCAGCAGTGCCTTGGACGGGATGCAGCCGACGTTGGTGCAGGTGCCGCCCGGAGCCGGGCCGCCTTTTGCGTTGGCCCACTCGTCGATGCAGGCGGTGTTAAAGCCCAGCTGCGCCGCGCGGATCGCGGCGATGTAGCCGCCGGGGCCGCCGCCGATCACGACGACGTCAAATTGTTTTGCGTTGCTCATTCTTGTTTCCTTAGTTGGCGTTCAGCGCGAGCCACTCACTTCGAAACCGTCGTCCCCGCGAAGGCGGGGACCCATAGACGGTTTGCTGCATCAGGAGGGGCCGCGTTATCGCAACCTCAGCATGGGTCCCCGCCTTCGCGGGGACGACGTTGGTTGGTTGCGCTGGCTGAACGGATTGATCTTATTCTTCTGGAACGAAAATCCACATCAGGATGTAGATCAGGAACCCAAAGCCGAAGGTGAGCGTGAACAGCACGAACACCAGCCGCCACACCCACGACTCCACGCCAGAGGCTACCGCCAGGCCGCCGCACACGCCGCCTAGCCAGCGGTCGGTGCGCGAGCGGCGCAGGCTGTTGATCTCGCCGGACAGGGTGCCGTCGCCCTTGTTCAGGTTGACGGTGGAGCTGGCCAGCACCCTGGCCTTGGCCTGCTCGAATTCCGCGTCCGACAGCGCGCCGGCCTGGTGCAGTTCGTGCAAACGTTTGATTTCATCGGAGATCATCGATCGATCCTCAACAAGTCACAGTCAGCACGCGCCGCACGGCAGGCCAGCGCGCAGTCCCGATTACAGGTCCAGCAGCAGGCGCGCCGGGTCTTCCAGCGCTTCCTTCATCGCCACCAGGCCCAGCACGGCTTCGCGGCCGTCGATGATGCGGTGGTCGTACGACATGGCCAGGTAGTTCATCGGGCGGATCACGATCTCGCCATTCTCGACCACGGCGCGGTCCTTGGTGGCGTGGATGCCCAGGATCGCCGACTGCGGCGGGTTGATGATCGGGGTCGACAGCATCGAGCCGAACACGCCGCCGTTCGAGATCGAGAACGTACCGCCGGTCAGCTCTTCCAGGGTTAGCTTGCCGTCCTTGGCTTTCTGGCCGAATTCGCCGATCTTCTTCTCGATCTCGGCGATCGACAGCTGGTCGGCATCACGCAGGATCGGCACCACCAGGCCACGCGGCGAACCGACCGCGATACCGATGTCGAAGTAGCCGTGGTAGATGATGTCGTTGCCGTCCACCGAGGCGTTCAGGATCGGGTACTTCTTCAGCGCGGCGACAGCGGCCTTGACGAAGAACGACATGAAGCCGAGCTTGACGCCGTGCTCCTTCTCGAACTTGTCCTTGTACTTGTTACGCAGATCCATGACCGGCTTCATGTTCACTTCGTTGAAGGTGGTCAGGATGGCGTTGGTCGATTGCGACTGCAGCAGGCGCTCGGCGATACGGGCGCGCAGGCGGCTCATCGGCACGCGCTCTTCCGGACGGTCGCCCAGGTTCACGCTCGGGGCCGGGACTTGCTGCAGGGCCGGCTTGGCCGCTTGCGGCGCCAGCGGAGCCGGTGCGGCCGGCTTGGCGGCCACGGCGGCCAGGGCGTCGCCCTTGGTCACGCGGCCATCGCGGCCGGTGCCGGCCACTTGTGCTGCGTTCATCGCGTTGTCAGCCAGGATCTTGGCCGCGGCCGGCATGGCGACGCCGGCTTTCGAACCGCCGGCTTCGGCGGCCGGTGCAGCGGCGGCCGGAGCGGCTGCCTGGACCGGGGCGGCCGCCACTTGCAGCGGGCTGGTCTGGGCCGAGGCTTCGGTGTCGATGATGGCGATCACTTCGCCCGACACGACGGTCGAGCCGTCGCCCTTGATGATCTGGGTGATCACGCCGGCGCCAGGCGCGGGAAGCTCGAGGACCACCTTGTCGGTCTCGATGTCGATCAGGTTTTCGTCGCGCGAGACGGCCTCGCCGGTTTTCTTGTGCCAGGACAGCAGGGTCGCTTCAGCAACCGATTCCGACAGTTGGGGGACCTTGACTTCGATTTGTGCCATTTAAAAACTCCGTAAATTATTCTGTGCGCACGTCGCGCTGTTCAGTGTGCAGGCGCCGCGCGGGTAGCGCGGCGCTCTCGTGGCCTTACTTGGTCAGCACGAAACCCTTGATCTTCGCGAACGCGGTTTCCAGCAGTTCCTTCTGCTGCGCGACGTGCTTGTCGCTGTAGCCGACGGCCGGTGCTGCCGATGCCGGACGGCCGGCGTACGACAGGCGCTGGCCCGCTTCCATGTTTTCGAAGATGTTGTGCTGGATCTGGAACCACGGGCCCTGGTTCTGCGGCTCGTCCTGTGCCCACACCACCTCGGTCGCGTTCGGGAACTTCTTCAGTTCGGCGGCAAACGATTTGTGCGGGAACGGGTACATCTGCTCGACACGGATGATGGCCACGTCGGTGGCGCCGCGGGTCTTGCGGGTGTTGACCAGGTCGTAGTACACCTTGCCCGAGCAGGCGATCACGCGCTTGACCTTGCCCGCTTCGATCTTGTCGTCCACTTCGCCGATCACGGTCTGGAACGCGCCCTTGGCCAGGTCGGTCAGCGGCGAGCCGGCGTCCTTGTTACGCAGCAGCGACTTCGGCGTGAAGATCACGAGCGGCTTGCGGAACTGGCGCACCATCTGGCGGCGCAGCAGGTGGAAGATCTGCGCGGCGGTGGTCGGCTGCACCACTTGCATGTTGTTGTCGGCGCACAGCTGCAGGAAGCGCTCGATGCGGGCCGACGAGTGCTCCGGACCCTGGCCTTCGTAGCCGTGCGGGAGCATCATCACCAGGCCCGACGCGCGGCCCCACTTCACTTCGCCCGAGGCGATGAACTGGTCGATGACCACTTGCGCGCCGTTGGCGAAGTCGCCGAACTGGGCTTCCCAGATGGTCAGGGTGTTCGGCTCGGCGGTCGAGTAGCCGTATTCGAAGCCCAGCACCGCTTCTTCCGACAGCACGGAGTCGATGACGGTGAACGGCGCCTGGCTGTCCGACACGTTCTGCAGCGGCACATAGGTGCCGGCATCCCACTTCTCGCGGTTCTGGTCGTGCAGCACGGCGTGGCGGTGCACGAAGGTGCCGCGGCCGGCGTCCTGGCCCGACAGGCGGATCGGGTAGCCCGAAGCCAGCAGGGTCGCGTAGGCCAGGTGTTCGCCCATGCCCCAGTCCAGGTTCATTTCGCCGCGGCCCATGGTGGCGCGGTCGGCCAGCACTTTTTCAACCAGCGAGTGCAGCTTGAAGCCTTCCGGCACGGTGGTGATCTTCTGCGCCAGGCGCTTCAGTTCGGTCTGCGGCACGGCGGTGTCGGCAGCGTCGGTCCACTTCTTGCCCAGGAACGGCGCCCAATCGACCGCGTATTTGTTCTTGAAGTCGGTCAGCACCGGGTCCACCGTGTGCTTGCCGGCGTCCATCGCGGCGCGGTAGCCGGCGACCATCTGGTCGGCGAAGTCGGCGGCCGTGGTGCCCTGGGTGGCCAGCTTGTCGGCGTACAGCTTGCGGGTGCCGGGGTGCTTGCCGATTTTCTTGTACATCAGCGGCTGGGTCAGGGCCGGGGTGTCCTGCTCGTTGTGGCCCAGCTTGCGGTAGCAGACGATGTCCACCACCACGTCCTTGCCGAATTCGGTGCGGTAGTCCATCGCGATCTGCGAGGCCAGCACCACCGCTTCCGGATCGTCGGCGTTCACGTGGAACACCGGCGCCTCGATCATCTTGACCACGTCGGTGCAGTACACGGTCGAGCGGGTGTCGCGCGGGTCCGAGGTGGTGAAGCCGATCTGGTTGTTGATCACCAGGTGGACCGTGCCGCCGGTGCCGTAGCCGCGGGTCTGGGCCAGGTTCAGGGTCTCCATGACCACGCCCTGGCCGGCGAATGCGGCATCGCCGTGCACCAGGATCGGCAGCACTTGCTTGCCTTCCGGGTCGCCGCGGCGGTCCATGCGTGCCTTGACCGAGCCTTCCACCACCGGGTTGACGATCTCCAGGTGCGACGGGTTGAATGCCAGCGACAGGTGCACCGGGCCGCCGGTGGTCGAGATGTCGCTCGAGAAGCCCTGGTGGTATTTCACGTCGCCCGACGGCAGGTCGTCGGCGTGCTTGCCTTCGAATTCTTCGAACAGGTCGGCCGGCGACTTGCCCAGGGTGTTGACCAGCACGTTCAGGCGGCCGCGGTGGGCCATGCCGATCACGATTTCCTGGATGCCTTTTTCGCCGGCGCGCTGGATCACTTCGTCCATCGAGGCGATGAACGATTCGCCGCCTTCGAGCGAGAAGCGCTTGGCGCCGACGTAGCGGGTGTGCAGGTAGCGCTCCAGGCCTTCGGCCGCGGTCAGGCGCTCGAGGATGTGTTTTTTCTTTTCGGCGGTGAAGGTCGGGGTCGAGCGGATCGACTCGAGCTTCTCTTGCAGCCAGCGTTTTTCGGTCGGGTCGGTCACGAACATGAACTCGGCACCGATCGAGCGGCAGTAGGTGTCACGCAGCATGTTCAGCAGGTCGCGCAGGGACGCGTTCTCCACGCCGAAGTAGGTATTGCTGATGTTGAACACCGTGTCGAGGTCGGCTTCGGTGAAGCCGTAGAACGACGGGTCCAGTTCAGGCAGGGCCGGACGCTCGGTGCGCTGCAGCGGGTCCAGGTTGGCCCAGCGCAGGCCCAGGTTGCGGTAGGCGGCGATCAGCTGGGTGACGGCGACGCTCTTGCGTGCCAGTTCCGGGTCGGCGCCGGCGGTGACGGTGCGGATCGGGCCGTGCTTGGCGCGTTCTGCGAAGGAGGCAATCACGGAGGAGTGCACGACGTCGGGCTTGCTGCTGCCATCGACGGCCGGCACGTGCTGCATGGCGTCGAAATAGGAGCGCCAATTGTCCGGGACCGAGCCTGGGTTGTTCAGGTAGGCTTCGTACAACTCTTCCACGTAAGGCGCGTTACCGCCAAACAGGTACGAGTTGCCTTCATATTGCTTCATCATTCTTGCTCACCTTTCTTCGCGTTTCGCGATTGTGGCGGGTTAATCTAACCTTCCGCGACACGGCCTGACCGGTTAGCGGATCGCACTTACTAGACATCAAGTTGTGGGGAAGGACTAAAAGCGACAGAATTCGTTGCTTGGGAAAGCCGCTCAGAATAGCACGCAACATTGTAACGCAACATCCCGACCAGCGGAAAAACGGCAATCTTTTGGCGGTTTTGCTACGCAGCCGTATTTTGTTCGGATCGCCAGATTGCACGCGGAGCAACTACCCTCGAGCAAGCGTTGCCATTACACTCAGGGTTTTGACGCTCCGGATCCCTTATCTTGCGCTTTTCGATCGGCCACCGGCTGTTTGCCTCCGTCCTGCTCGCGATCCTTGCCGTCGCGGTGGCCGGCATTGCCCTGATGCGACATAACGTGATGCGCAGCTTTTCGGAGTACGCGGTCAATATCGAACTGGACCGGCTGGAGGAATTGTCGCACGACCTGGGCAGCCGCTACGCGGACCGCGGCGGCTGGCGCTTCGTTCCGCAGGACCGGGGCGCGCAGCGGCGCTGGATCGGCGACGAGCTGCGGCGCCTGCAGCTGCGCCGTGACGAGCCGGCGCGACCGAAACCGGTCCGCACGCCCGCGCCGCCGCCCGCGCCGCTGGCGGTGGCCACTGCCGGCGCGGGGGATGCGGTGCTGCCGCCCCTGCCGCCGCCCCCGGCGCCGCCCGCTCCGCCGGTGCCGCCTGTGTCACCGGTGCCGTCAACATCATATGCGCCCCTGCCCGAGCCGCCGCCGGACGTGGACCAGCTCGGGCTGCTCGACCGCGTGTCGCTGCTGGACGCATCGGGCGCCTATCTTGCCGGCCGGGTGCCGGGCGCGGAACCGTCGGCCCGCCGCGCCATAGAGGCCAATGGCAGGACGGTCGGCTACCTGCGGGTGGCGCGCGTGATGCGCCCCGGCGACGCGCTGGCCGCCGCGTTCCTCGACCAGCTGCGTTCGAGCCTGGTCGCGATCGCCGCGGCCAGCGTCGCGCTCTCGGCGCTGGCCGCGGTGCTGCTCGCGGCGCACTTTCGCAAGCCGATCCGGCGCCTGGCCGCCGGCGCACAGCAACTAGCCGAGGGGCGCTTCGAGATGCGGCTGGCGGCCGACCGCAGCGACGAACTGGGCGAACTGGCGCACAGCTTCAACCAGCTCGCGCAGCGGCTGGAAGCGATGGAGGCGTCGCGCCGGCAGTGGGTGGCCGACACCTCGCACGAGCTGCGCACGCCTCTGGCGGTCCTGCGCGCGCAGCTCGAAGCGATCGAGGACAGGGTGCGCGTGGCCGACCCGCAGACCGTGGCCGCGATGCTGCGCCAGGTGCTGGCCCTGAACAAGCTGATCGACCAGCTGTACGCGCTGGCGCGCGCCGACGTCGGCGCCCTCGATGTGCAGCGCCAGCCGCTCGACCTGTGGGCGCTGGCCTGCGACAGCGCCGAAGCCTTCCGCGCGCGGCTGGAAGCAGCCGGGCTGGCGCTCGCCATCGGCCCCGCGCCCGGCCACGCGCTGGTATCGGGTGACCCCGACCGGCTGCGGCAGGTGTTCGGCAACCTGCTGGAAAACGCCCTGCGCTACACCGCAAGCGGCGGGCAGGTGCGGCTCGGCGCCGAGCGCACGGGTCGCACGCTGGTGATCACCATCGAAGACAGCGCGCCCGGCGTACCGGACGAGGCGCTGGCGCGGCTGGGCGAGCGCTTCTACCGGGTGGACGCTTCGCGCAGCCGCGCGCAAGGCGGCGCGGGCCTGGGCCTGGCGCTGTGCCAGCGCATCCTGCAGGCGCATGGCGCCACCCTCGCCTTCGATCATTCGCCGCTGGGCGGCCTGCGCGCCACCCTCGACTTTTCGCTGGAGGGGGCATGACGCAGGAGCTGTTCATCGTCGAGGACGAGCCGGAGCTGGCGGCGCTGGTCGCCGACTATGCGCGCGCGGCCGGATTTGCGCCGGTGGTGTTTGATGATGGCGCGGCGGCGCTGGACGCCTTGCGCAACGCCGCGCCCGCGCTGGTCGTGCTCGACCTGATGCTGCCCGGGCTGGACGGGCTGTCGCTGTGCCGCGCGCTGCGCGAATTTTCCGACGTGCCGGTGGTGATGGTCACCGCGCGGGTCGAGGAGATCGACCGCTTGCTGGGCCTGGAGGCCGGGGCGGACGACTACCTGTGCAAGCCGTTCAGCCCGCGCGAGCTGATGGCCCGCATCAAGGCCATCCTGCGCCGCTGCGGCCAGGCGCCCGCCCAGCGCGCCGTCGAGATCGACGAAGCAACGCGCCGCATTGCGATCCACGGCAAGGCGCTCGACCTGACGCCCAGCGAATATGCGCTGCTGGCCGTGCTGGCGCGCCGGCCCGGCCAGGTGTTCTCGCGCGCGCAGCTGCTCGACCTGGCCTTCAACGACAGCATCGACGTGACCGACCGCGCCATCGACAGCCACGTCAAGAACCTGCGCCGCAAGATCGACGCGGTGGTGCCGGGACTGGAGCCGATCCATTCGATCTACGGACTGGGCTACCGCTTCGATCTGTAGCGGCCTTCATTTTTTCTCCACATTTGGGCGGCAACATGCATTCCGACGGCGCCCCGCGCCCAGTCCAAGAGGAGAAAAAGCATGAAGAAGAACGCATCCGTCGTTTTGTTCGCCCTGATGTGCGCCGCGGCTGGCGCCAGCTCGGCCACCGTCCATGTGGAATGCAAGCAGGCGCACGGCAAGTGCGTGCCGGCGAACCCGCCAGCGCCCCCTGCCCCGCCGGCACCGCCGGCTCCGCCGCCACCTCCGCCCGGCGGCTTTGCATTCGCGCAGCCACCGATGCCCGGCATGCCGCAGATGCCGGCCATCCCGGCGCCGCCGCCCCCGCCGCCGGTCCCCGATGTGCCGGCCGCAGCCCACGCGGCCTGCGCCGGCAAAGCCGAGGGGAGCGATGTCACCTACAACATCAAGAAGGGCGAGTACATGCGCGGGGTGTGCGAGAAAGAGGATGGGAAGATGGTGTTCCAGCTGCGGATGTACCACATGGACTGAAGCTAGTCACGAACATTGGCGCGTCGTCCCCGCGAAGGCGGGGACCCATAGACAGTATCCAGAGGCGGCGCCACTGAGTGGCATGTTCAGCATGGGTCCCCGCCTGCGCGGGGACGACGTAGTTCGAATGATCGACATCCGCATCTAGATCATTTATTCTAGCCCCATGCCGAAATCCCCCGCTCCACCCAAACCCACCCGGTCCGAACTGGAAATGCTGCGCCTGCTCTGGCAGCTCGGCCCGTCCACCGCGCGCCAGGTGCACGAAGCCGCCCTCGCCACCCGTCCGGACATGCCCTACGCGAACGTGCTGCGCCTGCTGCAGGTCATGCACACCAAGGGCCTGCTCGCGCGCGACGAAAGCCAGCGCGCCCACGTGTACGCGCCCGCGCAGCCGCAGGAATCACTGCAGACCAGCCTGGTCAAGGAACTGATCAACAAGGCGTTCTCCGGCTCCGGCAAGGAGCTGGTGCTGGCCGCCCTGCGCGGGCACGTGAGCCAGAAGGAACGCGACGAGATCCAGGCCATCCTCAACGGCGACAAGAACAAATGACGCCACCCGTCGAACCCGAGCTGGAAGACTGCTGCCGCAGCGGCTGCTGCCCGTGCGTGTTCGACCTGTACGCCGAAGCACTCGAACGCTACGAAGCGTGGTGCGCGGCCCAGGCGGACAAGCCAGGCTCAGTACAGGCTGCCGACACCGAGCAGGAACACGTCTGAATCGCGGTGGTAGTCGGTGATGACGCGGCTCCAGCTGAGCTGCGCGCGCCAGGTCGGGGACAGGCGCCAGCGCATGCCGATCGAAGCGATCGGCGCGAAGTGCGTCTTCGGTTCTTCGCGCACGCTGTCGCGGTTCAGCTGGTCGCGCATCACGTAGCCGCCCATTCCCAGCTCCAGCACGGTGCGCTCGGTGAACGGCCGCAGCAGCCACAATTGACTCGAGACGCCCTTGCGCTCGGCCACGCCAACGCGTCCCTCGCTCATCGCCATCACGCTCCACTCCATGTTCGGCGTGACCGTGTGGCGGTATTCGATGCCGCCGCCGGTCGCCTTCTCCGACTTGAAGCTGTTCACGATCGAGCGCCCGGCCAGCACCATGAACAGGTCCTCGCCGCCGTCCGCGTTCTCGGCTTTCACCTCGTGCGGCAGGTTGCGCAGTTCGTAGCCCAGGCCAACCATCAAGAGCGTGCTGTCATGCTCCCTGCGGCCATGGATGCGCGACAGGCGCGCCTCGGCATAGGTGCGCTGGTCGCCCAGGTGGTATTTGGCGCTGAAGTTGGCCTGGATGCCCCAGCCGTGCTCGTTGCGGTAGTCGGCCAGCGCGCCGCTGCCGGTGGTGGTGTCGAAGTAGTAGTACGGGCCGGCCCCGACCGCGAACGAGAAGCCGCGCTCGGGCACCGCCGTGTGCAGCCACAGCTGCGGAGTCAGGCCGTCGCGGTGGTGCAGGCGCGGGTGGCCTTCGTTGGTGTATTCCAGACTGGCCGCCGTGTACTTTCCAAGCCGCTGCGTGTAGCCCAGGTTGACCGCAAACGACTGTTCGCCGCTGCGATCGACCTGCATGCCGCCAGCCAGCAGCGAGGCATCCTGGGCTGCAGCGAAGCAGGAGACAAGGAACAACGATATGGCCGGGAAAATGCGTCGCATGTGATGCCTCGGAAAAATAACTTTTTGACATCATGCCGTTTTTCGCGCAGAAGAGTCGCACGCGACACTTCCCAGCCGTACGGTGTGCAGCCTCGCCTCTCCTGAATGCTACTTTTTTAGGCAGCGCTGCGGTAAGGCGCTAATGGAGAGTCATTGTTCAAGAAGAGGAGGTTGTAATGAAAAAAGTTCTGTCTATCCTGGCACTGGCAACCACGGCCGCTTTTGCCGCGGGAGGGGCGCAGGCACAGACCACCTTTCGAGCCGTTGAAGCGGGTCCGCTGGAAAACCCGCCCAATGCCTCGCCGGGCTGGGGCCTGACCCAGATCGACATTGCGGGAACGAAGATGTTCGTCGATGCACGGTTCCGCGACCTGCTCGGCGCAACGACCGAGGCCCACGTTCACTGCTGCACGAGCACGGCCTTTACCGGCAACGCTCCGATCGCAGTGCCGTTCACCAGCTTCCCGACCGGTGTACACGCAAGCCAGTACACCAACGGCCTGGATCTGGCGCTGGACACCTCGTTCGAGTCCGGGTTCCTGTCATCCAACGGCGGCACGGCATCGTCTGCCATGTCGGCGCTGATGACCGGTATCAAGGCCAACGAAGCGTACGTGAACATTCACACCAGCGACAAACCGGCTGGCGAGATCCGGGGCTGGCTGGTGGCGGCGCCGATTCCTGAGCCGGCGTCGTGGGCAATGTTGGGGATTGGTCTTGCCGGGCTGGGGTTCATGGCACGGCGCCGTGTCGGTTAACCGGGAGGGTTAATGGCAGCAACTTCGCGCAACGAGAGCAGCCTGGCCCAGGCCGGGACGGCTGCTTGCCAGAATCCGGCGAGCGAATCGACGGGCTCTACCGACAGATCGAGGAAGCGGGCAGCATCCTGCAGGGCGGCGACGGCGGCCGGTTCGTCGTCCGGCGCGATGGCCAGTGCCCCGGTCTGTTTCGAGAGCTTCTCGCCGGCTGCGTTGCGCACGACCGGCACGTGCAGGTAGCGCGGGGTCGGTACGCCGAGCAGGCGTTGCAGGTAGATCTGGCGCGGGGTCGAATCGATCAGGTCCGCCCCGCGCACCACGTCGGTGACGCCCTGCTCGGCATCGTCGACCACCACCGCCAGCTGGTAGGCCCAGTAACCGTCGGCCCGCTTCAGGACGAAGTCGCCGGACTCAAGGGCAAGCCGCTGGCGGATGGTGCCGGCGAAGCGGTCGGTAAATTCGACCAGGTCCGCACCCGGTTCGGGCACACGCAGGCGCAAACTGCGCGTGCTCCGGCCGGGGGCGAGGCCGTTTCGGCAGGTGCCCGGATAGATCGCGGCGCCGTCCGGTCCGAATCCCAGCCTTGAATCGGCAATCTCGCGACGGTTGCAGCCGCAGGCGTAGGCATTGGCGGCGAGCCGGTCGAACGCGGCCTGGTACAGGTGCTTGCGGCGGCTTTGCCACACTACTTCGCGGTCCGATTCCATGCCCAGGCGCCGCAGCAATTCCAGGATGCCTTCGGCGGCGCCGGGAACGCTGCGGCCTTCGTCGATGTCCTCGATGCGGATCAGCCAGGTGCCATGGTGAACGCGCGCGTCCAGGTAGCTGGCGACGGCGGCCACCAGCGAGCCGGCGTGCAGCGGACCGGTGGGGGATGGCGCGAAACGGCCGACATAAGGTGTGGTCACGGTGATGCTCGTGGTTATTACAGAAACCAGATTATCACATGGGGGTTAGCGGAGGCTTAAGCCGTGGGGCGGCGACACCCGCAATGACCACCGTCGTCCCGGCGCAGGCCGGGACCCATGCTGAGCTGCATGCAACGCGGCTTCATTCGATTCAGTATGGGTCCTTTTCACCGGGACGACGATGCTGAGGTACGCTTCACTTTGCCGCCTGCGGCTTCGCTTCGAAATTCTTGACGAGCCCCATCACCTGCCCCGCCAGCTCGTTGGGCACCGCGAACGACAGCTGGTAGTGCAGGATCTCGAAGCCCTTGGCCGTCTTGCGGATCACGCCGCTCGCCATGCACGGCCCCATGTTGGGCGTGTCGAGGATCTCGTCGAACCAGATGAATTGCCCGTCGGGCGACGCGTACACGTTGCGCCGCACGGACTTGAACGACCAGGCCGAACCGCGCTTGAAGAACTTGTCGGCCCACGCCTTGAATTCGTCCCTGTGCCACAGCTCGTGCTTGTCGGTGCCGATGTACACCCCGTCCGGCGCGATCTTGTCGAAGTACGCCATGCGCGCGTGGGCTGCATCGTCGTGCCATTCGTCCACGAAGGCGTTGACGGCGCGCGCGAGCGCGGGATCGACCGGCTGCGCATGCGCGCCCAGGCTGGCGACAAACAGGAGGAAAGCTGCGATCAGGCGCTTCATTTGAATCTCCCGCTGTCCACGTCTTTCAGGAACTTGATCAGGCCGTCGAAGTACACTTTCTGGTCGTCATACATGTCCATGTGCCCGCCGTTGGTCAGCAACAAGCGGCCATGCCTCACCTTCTCCGACACCATCTTCATGTGCTTGGGGTCCATGGTGTCGTACTTGCCAGCGATGACAAGCGTCGGCACCGTGATCTTCGGCAGGTCGGCCACGCGGTCCCAGTGTTCGAGCTTGGAGTTGTGCGAGCCCATCTCGCTCGGGCCTTGCATCGGCACGTAGATCTTCTTGTTGATCTTGGCGAACGCGCGCAGCGCCGGGTCCGGCCACCGGGCGCTCGGCATGCGCAGGATGTGCGCCTCGTAGTACGGCACCAGCAGCTCCTCGTAGCGCGGGTCGTCATACTTGCCTTCCTTCTCCATCTGCAGGATCTGGGCCAGCACCTTCTGGTCCATCTGCGGCATCAGGACCTTGTCGGCGTACTCGTTATAGGCGGGAATGCTCATCATCATGTTGGAGATGATCAGGCCCTTGAGCTTGTCGCCATGCTTGAGCGCATATTCCGCGGCCAGGATGCCACCCCAGGAATGGCCCAGCAGGTAGAAGTTATGCTTGTCCAGGCCCAGCGCCTTGCGCACCTGCTCGACCTCATCGACGAAGCGCGGGATCTCCCACAGCGAAGGCTCGTCCGGCTGGTCGCTGTAGGCCGAGCCAAGCTGGTCGTAGTAGTAGTACTCGACGCTCGCGCCGGGAAAATAGCTGTCGGCCGCTTCGAAATACTCGTGGGTGGCGCCCGGGCCGCCGTGCAGGAGCAGCACCTTGATGGTCGGGTTGTTGCCAACGCGCTTGGTCCAGACCTTGAACGTGCCCTTCGGCGTGGCGATCGGGATCATGCGCACGCCACCCGCCAGCACATCGGTGCGGCCGGCATTGTCGAAATAGTGGTTGGCCTGGGCGCCGGCTTCGGCGCACGCCATCGGGCTGGCGGCGGCCATCAGCAACGCGGCCAGGAGTGCAGCAAGCTTCCTCATGTTGTCTTGTCTCCGGTAATTTTTTGACCTGTGCTCCGGCTGTGCCGGCGAACCATTGTATCTGTAACAGATGAGCAAAGGTACAACGTGGAAACTGAGCACTGAAAGGTGTACAGTGGTGGTGAATACACTTTTCAAACAGACAAATGAAAGCCGCCGCCGTTGTCCTGTTGTTCGCCGCGCTGCTGCCCGGTGCCCGGGCCGCTGAACCGGCAGCCGCCGCCACCCCGCCGCCCCTGTTCCTGTTCCCGCTGTACTCGCTGCCGACGGGCCTGCCGCCTGCGCTGTTGCCCGATAGCGTGGTGGAACGAGCGGTGCAGCAGGCGCTTGCCGAGGCCCCGCCCGCGGAACGAGGCCAGGCGCTGCGCCGTGCGAATGTAGACGCCTTCGAGCGCGCCTTCGACGACGCGCGCATGCCGGGTTGCCTGAAGCCGGACGGCCTGAAATGGCAGCCGCCGATGCTCGGGCCATTCACGGTGCATGGCCTGCGCGCCGCGTTCCCGTTCGTGATCGTGGCCAAGTGGCGCGGCAAGTGCACGTGAGCGGGCACCAGCGATGCGCGCGTTCGTTGCCGCCAGCCTGATCCTTGCGCTGACCGCGACCACGGCCCGCGCCCAGGCGCCCGCCACCGCGCCGGCACCGCTGCCGCCACTGCGCGCAAAACTCACCGACGAGGCGATCCGCCAGGCCGTGCAGCAGACGCTGGCCGAGGACAAAAAGGGGCAGCAGCTCGCGCGCGAAGGCGCGTACGGTGGCGAAAAGGTCGAGAACTTTTCGCGCCAGTTTTCGGAATCAAAAATCCCCGACTGCCTGCACGCCGATGCGCTGAAATTCCAGCCCACGTTCTTTGGCGGGCTGTTGGCGATCCCGTTCTGGGTGGCGGCGGCGGTACGCGGGAAATGCCGCTAGGCTGGCGTGGCGCTCGCCTCCAAGGCGCGAATCATGGATAATTGCTCACCATGAACGATACGACCAAACCCACCCTGCCCGACCGCCTGTCCATCGACCCGAAGAGCCCGCACCACGTGGCGGCCGTCTTCCAGCATGAGATCGGCATTCGTTTCAACGACAAGGAACGCCACGACGTCGAGGAATACTGCATCAGCGAAGGCTGGATCAAGGTCGCCGCCGGCAAGGTGCTCGACCGCAAGGGCAAGCCGATGCTCATCAAACTCAAAGGCAAGGTCGAGGCGTTTTACCGCTGACCCTGGGCGCCTGCCGACGCTCTCGGCAGCTTATTCAACGCGTAGTGTAGTCAGCGCCATCGCGCTTTCGCAGCACGAAGGCGTCCTTTCGGGCGCCGGCCGGCTCCAGCCCCAGCTCCTCCATTGCCTCCGGCGAAACGTCCGCAGGGGCAGCTCCGAATATCAGCAGCTCTTCATAGGGATGTGAGGAGCTCAATTCCCCGTGGTGCTCGTCGATATCGTACAAGGCTTGTGCGCTGGTGGCCTTCCTGTCGCCGGTCCGGGGTGGAAAAAACGAAGTAATGTCGTGGCCCCCGAACAGGCTGCGAGCGTGCTCAATGGCAGGGTCGTTCGACCGGCTTGCGAGAACCCAGACGGGCATTTCACGGGCCACGCTTTCCACGCGTTGCCCAAATTCTGGATCGAGTATCAGTGCGACGCTTTTCATGACCTGCTCCGATCTGATGCATTTCGCCCGCGGGGGTATGCGCACAACTGCACCGCAGGCCCGCGTCGGCCATGAGCCCAGTTATGGCCGTGGGGAACGCCAGATCCATGACTGTGGTTCCAGTCGATATCATACTCGGGTCGCCCGTCGGCTTCATACCTGCGTTCTTGTCCATTATCGGGGTTCTTGAACCAAGAGTCGGGAGCGCCGACGACGGGCGTACGAGACATGTTCCGGGCGCTTTGCGATGGCGAAAACACACCAGACATCCATGTGACACCCCCGTTCGCTGAACCGTATGAGGCTTTGGCCGAGGACAATAAAAAAGCGAGCCGAAGCTCGCTTTTTTGTTGGACCGAAGACCGATTAACGCTTGTCGATGGTCGGCACGTCGCGGCGTGCGGCGCCCACGTACAGCTGGCGCGGACGGCCAATCTTCTGCTCCGGATCGGCGATCATTTCGTTCCACTGGGCGATCCAGCCGATGGTGCGTGCCATCGCGAAGATGCCAGTGAACAGCGAGACCGGGATGCCCAGGGCCGACTGCACGATGCCCGAGTAGAAGTCGACGTTCGGGTACAGCTTGCGCGACACGAAGTAGTCGTCTTCCAGCGCGATCTTTTCCAGTTCCATCGCCAGCTTGAACAGCGGGTCGTTCTGCAGGCCCAGTTCGTTCAGCACTTCGTGGCAGGTTTCGCGCATCAGCTTGGCGCGCGGGTCGAAGTTCTTGTACACGCGGTGACCGAAGCCCATCAGCTTCACGCCCGAGTTCTTGTCCTTGACCTTGGCGATGAACTCAGGGATCTTGTCCGGGGTGCCGATTTCCTTGAGCATGTTCAGGGCAGCTTCATTCGCGCCGCCGTGTGCCGGGCCCCACAGGCAAGCGATGCCGGCAGCGATACAGGCGAACGGGTTGGCGCCCGACGAACCGGCCAGACGGACGGTCGAGGTCGATGCGTTCTGCTCGTGGTCGGCGTGCAGGATCAGGATGCGGTCCAGCGCGCGCACCAGCACGTCGTTGACCTTGTACTCTTCGCACGGATTGCTGAACATCATGTGCATGAAGTTGGCGCTGTACGACAGGTCGTTGCGCGGGTACACGAACGGCTGGCCGACCGAGTACTTGTATGCCATCGCAACCAGGGTCGGCAGCTTGGCGATCAGGCGGATTGCCGAGATTTCGCGCTGGGCCGGGTCATTGATGTCCAGCGAGTCGTGGTAGAACGAGGCCAGCGCGCCGACGGTGCCGACCAGCACCGACATCGGGTGCGCGTCGCGACGGAAGCCGCGGAAGAAGAAGTTCATCTGCTCGTGCACCATGGTGTGACGGGTCACGGTGTTCACGAACTTTTCTTTTTCTGCCTTGTTCGGCAGTTCGCCGTTCAGCAGCAGGTAGCAGGATTCCAGGAAGTCGGCATTGACCGCCAGTTGCTCGATCGGGTAGCCGCGGTACAGCAGCTCGCCCTTGTCGCCATCGATGTAGGTGATGGCCGACTGGCACGATGCGGTCGACATGAAGCCCGGGTCATAGGTGAACTTGCCGGTCTGGCCGTACAGTTTGCGGATATCGACGACGTCCGGGCCGATGGTGCCCTTGTAGATTGGGAAGTCAACGGACTGGCTGCCGTCCGAGAACGACAACGTGGCTTTGGTTTCAGAAATGTTCATGGCGCTTCCTTGTTGGGAAATCTACAATTAAAAAAACGGGGGTTTCCTACGCTTGCCGCAGGCGCGCCAGCAAGGCACGCACGTGGGGCTGGTCGACTTCGCCTTCGGGCTCGGCTCTCCCCAGGAGCAGGTCCAGCAGCGGATTGTCTGCCAGGTCCAGCAAGCGGGTCAGCGCATCGACCTCCTCGTCAGTCATTTCTTCCTCGTGCGCGTCGAGGAAGCGCGTGAGGATCAGGTCGTTCTCGAGCAGGCCCCGGCGGGCGCGCCAGCGCAGGCGCGCGCGATTGGCCGGATCCGATTGATGCGTTTTCACACTAGAGTCCGTTGTTGGGTCAACACTATACTCCGGCTGCCTGTTTGGGGCAGTACGGTATTTTTACTGTATTTGCTACTTGCTGCGGGCTAACGTGCTGCGCCCTGCGCGGCGATATTTCTACCTGCCGAACGCGTGGGCAGCAAGCTGCCCACCCTACCCTCTGCTGCGGCTGTCGTAGGGTGGGCGGGTCTCCCGCCCACGCGTCCAGCCGGCCGCAGTGCAGCCGACGCGCTTAGATCGCGCGGCGTACCAGCATTTCCTTGATCTTGCCAATCGCCTTGTTCGGATTCAGGCCCTTCGGGCACACGTCCGTGCAGTTCATGATCGAGTGGCAGCGGAACAGGCGGTACGGGTCTTCCAGGTTGTCCAGGCGCTCGTTGGTCGCTTCGTCGCGCGAGTCGGCGATGAAGCGGTACGCCTGCAGCAGACCGGCCGGGCCGACGAACTTGTCCGGGTTCCACCAGAACGACGGGCACGAGGTCGAGCAGCAGGCGCACAGGATGCACTCGTACAGGCCGTCGAGCTCTTCGCGCTCTTCCGGGGTCTGCAGGCGCTCTTTCTCCGGCGGGATCGAGTCGTTGATCAGGTACGGCTTGATCGAGTGGTACTGCTTGAAGAAGTTGGTCATGTCCACGATCAGGTCGCGGATCACCGGCAGGCCCGGCAGCGGACGCAGCACGATCGGCTGGGTCAGCTCGTTCAGGTTGGTGGTGCAGGCCAGGCCGTTCTTGCCGTTGATGTTCATCGCGTCCGAACCGCACACGCCTTCGCGGCACGAGCGGCGCAGCGCCAGCGAGTCATCGACGTCCGACTTGATGCGCTGGAGCACGTCCAGCAGCATCTTGTCGGTGTCCTTGCACTCGACGGTGACGTCTTGCATGTAGGGCTTCGTATCCTTGTCCGGATCGTAGCGGTAAATCTTGAGTTGGACTGTGCGTGCCATGTTTTACCTATCTTGTGGCGGCCGGGATCCTTGCCCCGGCCGCAAAACTATTTAGAAAGTACGTGCTTTCGGCTTGAAGGTCTCGACCGTCAGGGGCTTGGTGCGCACCGGCTTGTACTCGAGGCGGTTGCCCGACGAGAAGAACAGCGTGTGCTTCATCCAGTTTTCGTCGTCGCGGGTCGGGAAGTCGCTGTGCGCGTGGGCGCCGCGCGATTCCTTGCGTGCCGCTGCCGAGATCATGGTGGCCTTGGCCGTTTCGATCAGGTTTTCCACTTCCAGCGCTTCGACGCGGGCGGTGTTGAAGACCTTCGACTTGTCCTTGAACGAGATGTGCTTGACGCGCTCTTCCAGCTTGAGGATTTCCTTGGCGCCGGCGTCCAGCAGCTCCTGGGTACGGAACACGCCGCAGTACTTCTGCATCGAGGCACGGATGTCGTTGGCCACGCCCTGCACCTTTTCGCCACCGGTCGAGGTTTCGATACGGTTCAGGCGGTTCAGGGCGAAGTCGGCGGCGTCCTTCGGCGCCGGCTTCTGTTCTTGCTGGTCCAGCTTCTGCGCGATGATGTGGTTGCCGGCGGCACGGCCGAACACCACCAGGTCGAGCAGCGAGTTGGTGCCCAGGCGATTGGCGCCGTGCACCGACACGCACGAGCATTCGCCGATCGCGTACAGGCCGTTGACGATTTTCTCGCCACCGTTGCCGTCAGGCGTGACGACCTGGCCGTGGATGTTGGTCGGGATACCGCCCATCTGGTAGTGGATGGTCGGCACGACCGGGATCGGTTCCTTGGTCGCATCGACGTTGGCGAACTTGTGGCCGATTTCGAGAATCGACGGCAGGCGCTTGCGGATGGTGTCCGCGCCGATGTGGCGCAGGTCGAGCAGCACGTGGTCCTTGTTCGGGCCGCAGCCACGGCCTTCCTTGATCTCCTGGTCCATCGAGCGCGACACGAAGTCGCGCGGCGCCAGGTCTTTCAGGGTCGGCGCGTAGCGCTCCATGAAGCGTTCGCCGTTGCTGTTGATCAGGATGCCGCCTTCGCCGCGCACGCCTTCGGTGATCAAGACGCCCGCGCCCGACACGCCGGTCGGGTGGAACTGCCAGAACTCCATGTCCTGCAGCGGGATGCCGGCGCGCGCCGCCATGCCCATGCCGTCGCCGGTGTTGATGAAGGCGTTGGTCGAGGCCGCGAAGATGCGGCCGGCGCCGCCGGTGGCGAAGATGGTGGTCTTCGCTTCCAGCTGCATGACTTCGCCGGTTTCCATTTCCAGGGCCACCACGCCGAGCACGTCGCCGTCCTGGTCGCGGATCAGGTCCAGCGCCATCCATTCGACGAAGAAGTGGGTGCGGGCGCGCACGTTGCGTTGATACAGGGTGTGCAGCAGGGCGTGGCCGGTACGGTCAGCCGCGGCGCAGGCGCGCTGCACCGGCTTTTCGCCGAAGTTGGCGGTGTGGCCGCCGAACGGGCGCTGGTAGATGGTGCCGTCCGGGTTGCGGTCGAACGGCATGCCGAAGTGTTCCAGCTCGTACACGACCTTCGGTGCTTCGCGGCACATGAACTCGATCGCGTCCTGGTCGCCCAGGTAGTCGCCACCCTTGACGGTGTCGAACATGTGCCAGTACCAGTCGTCCTCGCTCATGTTGCCCAGCGACGCGCCGATGCCGCCCTGGGCAGCCACGGTGTGCGAACGGGTCGGGAACACTTTCGACAGCACCGCCACGTTCAGGCCGGCTTCGGCCAGCTGCAGCGATGCGCGCATGCCGGAACCGCCGGCGCCAACGATAATCACGTCAAAGTGACGGGTAGGGATTGCAGATTTGATTGCTGCCACGATTAAACGCTCCACAGAATTTGAATCATCCAGACGGCATAGGCCACCAGGCATGCGATCGTGACGAGTTGCAGGAACAGGCGCACGCCGACCGGCTTGATGTAGTCCATCCAGATGTCACGCACGCCAACCCAGGCGTGGTAGAACAGGCCCAGGAAGGTCACGGCCGAGAACAGCTTGAACCACTGGCGGGCGAACAGGGACGCCCAGCCTTCGTAGGAAAAATTCTGTGCAGTCAGGAAGGCGCCGAGCAGGACAACGGTGTAGACCACCATGAGGATCGCAGTGACGCGTTGCGCCAGCCAGTCCTTGACGCCGTAGTGCGCGCCGACGACCAGGCGCTTCGGTCCGATGTTATTCTTTGCCATTAAAACACTCCAAACAGTTTGAGGGCGACCAGCGCGGTCAGCGCCAGGCTGATCACCAGCACCCAGCGTGCGGTGCGCTGCGAGGCGTCCTTGTCCAGGGCCATGTGGTTGTCCATGAACAGGTGGCGAATGCCGGCGGTAAAGTGGTGCAGGTAGGCCCAGGACAGGCCAAGGAGGATGATCTTCACGAAGACGTTATCGACGATGCCCGCGAAGTGGGCAAACGAGATCTCCGAGCGCAGGCTTTCCTGCAGCAGGTAGAGCAGGAACGGCAGCAGCAGGAACATCCCGGCGCCGCTGACGCGGTGCAGGATCGAAACCATGGCCGACGGCGGCATGCGATAGTTAGACGTAATGTCGGAAAAGTTGACATTACGGAATTCCGGCCGCTCCTTTTTGGGAACCTCTCTCACGGCTTCGGACATACAACACCTCCCTTAGACTGACAAATGTAAAGAACCCTTCATTGTTACCGATTTTCGGTGGCTGCACCAACCACACCGAATCGGCTACTGGCTTTTTGCGACAAGACCGGGTCGTCCCCTGCCGCTTTCCAATAAACAACACATTTTAATCGCTGGAAGCAAACGGCGCAGGCTGGCCTGGCGCTTGCCTCCGGCGTAGTTACCGCCTTACGACAATTCGCTCAGGTAGTGGTGGCGCGCGGTCAGGTACAGCCCGCGCCGCAGTTCCACCGCCTTGTCCCCGTAGGTGAACGAGACCCGCTCCGCGCACAACAGCGGCGTGCCCTCGGCCACGCCGAGCAGCTGGGCCGCGCCCGGGTCCGCCGCCACCGCCTTGATCTTTTCGCTCGCGCGGATCATGCGCGTGCCGAATTCCGATTCGAACAACCCGTACATCGGCCCCTTGTACTCGACCAGTCGTTCCGCCGTCAGCCCCTTGAACAGCTGCCCCGGCAGCCACAGTTCTTCCAGGATCGCCGGCACCCCGTCGAACGACTGCACGCGCTTGATATAGACCACCGCGTCGCCAGAACGCAACTCGAGCAGGCGCGCGACCTCGGCCGGCGCACGGATGCGCTTGACTTCGATGAAGCGGCTCTCGGGATGGTGCGGCACGCCCTCGTCGGGCATCAGACGCAGGAAGCGGTAGTGGGCGCGCTCTTCGTGGTGAGTGGCGACAAAGGTGCCCTTGCCCTGGCGGCGCACCACCAGGTTCTCGGCGGACAGCTCGTCGATCGCCTTGCGCACGGTACCCTGGCTAACCTTGAAACGGGCAGCCAGTTCGACTTCGCTGGGCATCAGCTCGCCGGGCTTCCATTCGCCCGACTGCAGACTTTGCGTGATCAATGCCTTGATCTGCTGGTACAGCGGACTGAAGGTTGGCGAGGCGCCTTGTGCGGCGTCACCGCCCGGATTGGACGATGCTGGGTTCATAAACAACCATTTCACCACAAAACCCCCTGCCCGTCCAGTGGAAAGGGTCAAGAGATCTGTCTTATATAAGACATATGATATGAATTGACAGATGGAATAGCACAGGACTACACTCGCGGACGAATCGGGCGCCGGTGTGCCTGGCACGGCACGCACGCTGTCCGATTGACGGATGCTGTTTTGGTATCATCTCGGTTTCCCGAACAGGCTCCCTCGGCTTGCCCCGTTTTCATTCCCACTTTTGGAGATTCATCATGGCTAAAACCCCCAAGCGCGTCGCGGTAACCGGCGCCGCCGGCCAGATCGGCTATTCGCTGCTGTTCCGCATCGCCAATGGCGACCTGCTGGGCAAGGACCAGCCGGTCATCCTGCAGCTGCTCGAAATCGACAATGAGAAGGCTCAGAAGGCGCTCAAGGGCGTCATGATGGAACTGGAAGACTGCGCGTTCCCGCTGCTGGCCGGCATGACCGCGCACAGCGACCCGATGACCGCATTCAAAGACGCCGACGTGGCCCTGCTGGTCGGCGCCCGTCCGCGCGGCCCCGGCATGGAGCGCAAGGACCTGCTGGAAGCGAACGCCCAGATCTTCACCGTGCAGGGCAAAGCGCTGGACGCCGTGGCTTCGCGCGACGTCAAAGTGCTGGTGGTCGGCAACCCGGCCAACACCAACGCCTACATCGCCATGAAGTCGGCCCCGAACCTGCCGGCCAAGAACTTCACCGCCATGCTGCGCCTGGACCACAACCGCGCCCTGTCGCAAGTGGCTGCCAAGACCGGCACGGCCGTGGGCGACATCGAAAAACTGTGCGTGTGGGGCAACCACTCGCCGACCATGTACGCGGACTACCGCTTCGCCACCGTCGGCGGCAAGTCGGTCAAGGACATGATCAACGACCAGGAATGGAACCGCGACGTGTTCCTGCCGACCGTCGGCAAGCGCGGCGCCGCCATCATCGACGCCCGCGGCGCCTCGTCGGCTGCCTCGGCCGCCAACGCAGCGATCGACCACGTGCATGACTGGGTGCTGGGCACCGCCGGCAAGTGGACCACGATGGGCGTGCCGTCGGACGGCTCGTACGGCATCCCTGAAGGCATCATCTTCGGCTTCCCGGTCACCACCGAGAACGGCGAGTACAAGATCGTCCAGGGCCTGGAGATCGACGAGTTCTCGCGCGAGCGCATCAACAAGACCCTGGCCGAGCTGGAAGAAGAGCGCGCCGGCGTTGCTCACCTGCTGAAGTAATCGCAATCCGCGGCGTTCGTGGAGGCCAAGCCAACCGTTCGCCGCACCCGCCGTGCCGCCGCATCCAGCGGCACGGCGGCTCCCGCATACCCGAACACAAGCATGCATCCTTCCGAGGTTTTATTCCAGGGCAAACGCCAGCCGCTGCTGCTGCCGGCCTGCGACCATTACGCAGGTTCCGACAAGCTGATGCGCAAATCGATGGCCCTGCAACAAGAGCTTGGCCCGCTGTTCGACATCACCTTCGACTGCGAGGATGGCGCCGCCGCCGGCCGCGAGGCCGAGCACGCACAGCTGGTCGCCGCGCTCATCAATTCTGACGACAACCGCTTCAACCGCATCGGCGCGCGCCTGCACGATGTGACCCACCCGCACTTCGAGCAGGACGTGGCCACCATCGTCGGCCAGGCCGCGCACAAGCTCGCCTACGTGGTGCTGCCCAAGCCGAGCGGGCTGGCCGACGTGCAGCAGGCGCTCGACATCATCCACCGCCACGCCGTGGCGGCCGGACGGCCCGCGCTGCCGGTGCACGTGCTGATCGAAACGCACGGCGCGCTGCACGACGCCTACCAGATCGCGGCGCTGCCGCAGGTCGAGTGCCTGTCGTTCGGCATCATGGATTTCGTCTCGGCGCATTTTGGCGCCATTCCCGCCAGCGCCATGCGCACGCCCGGCCAGTTTACCCACCCGCTGGTGGTGCGCGCAAAGCTGGAGATGGTTGCGGCAGCTCATGCGCATGGCAAGGTCGCCTCGCATAATGTCACCACCGAGATCAAGGACAGCGCGGTGGTCGCCAACGACGCCCAGCGCGCTGCCGGCGAATTCGGTTTCACGCGCATGTGGAGCATTCATCCGGACCAGATCAAGCCGATCATCAAGGCGTTCACGCCACGGCTGTCGGAGGTGAATGAAGCGACCAACATCATCCTGGACGCCATCGCGGCAAACTGGGGCCCCATCGCCCAGCATGGCCGCTTGCACGACCGCGCCAGCTACCGATATTATTGGACGGTGTTGCAGCGCGCGAAGCTGGCAGGCCTGGCGCTGCCGGAGGCCGCGGCGGCAATCCTCAACCACAAGGAATCGATCTAATGGCCACCCGACTGAAACACACCCTCGCCGCCTGCCTCGCCCTGCTGGCGGCCGCCAGCCTTGCGCCCGTCGCGCAGGCCACGCCCGAGACGCACCACGCCAAGATGCACAAGCACATGGCGAAAAAGGCCGAGCCGGCCAAGGACGTGTTCGACGACAAGAACAATCCGGAACCGGACATCACCGACACCGTCACCACCGATTACAACTGCGAGCTCGGTAACAAGATCACCATTTACACGAATGAGAAGGACACGGACCACATGGCGCTGCGCTGGAAACACCGGCTGCACCGCATGAACCGCATCGCCACCACCACCGGCGCGCAGCGGTTCGAAAATCCCGTGTCCGGCATCATCTGGATCGGCATCCCGTCCAAGGGCATCCTGCTCGACTCCAAGCTGAACCGCCAGCTGGCCAACGAGTGCAAGAGCGCCGAACAGTCCAAGCCGTTGGCCGCAACGTCGCCGGAGGCGAAACAAGGCTGATCCGTCGGCCCCGTCACTCATCACTGATTAGCAAGAAAAAAACCCCACTGAAGGAGAGGTCATGTCCCGCAACACTCTGAATACGCTCAAGGAATTCCCGCTATCGGCTGGCCAGCAAGGCCAGTACTACTCGCTGCCGGCGCTGGGCGAGGCCCTGGGCGTCAACCTGTCGCGCCTGCCGGTGTCGATCCGTATCGTCCTTGAGTCCGTGTTGCGTAACTGCGACGGCAAGAAGGTCACCGAAGAGCACGTCAAGCAGCTGGCCAACTGGGCCCCGACCGCCGAGCGCACCGACGAGATTCCGTTCGTCGTCGCCCGCGTCGTGCTGCAGGACTTCACCGGCGTGCCGCTGCTGGCCGACCTGGCCGCCATGCGCAACGTGGCCGCCAAGACCGGCGCCGATCCGAAGAAGATCGAGCCGCTGGTGCCGGTGGACCTGGTGGTGGACCACTCGGTCACCATCGACCACTTCCGCGAGCCGAAGGCGCTGGACCTGAACATGAAACTGGAATTCCAGCGCAACAACGAGCGCTACCAGTTCATGAAGTGGGGCATGCAGGCATTCGACACCTTCGGCGTGGTGCCGCCGGGCTTCGGTATCGTGCACCAGGTTAACCTGGAGTACCTGGCACGCGGCGTGATGAAGAACGGCTCGCTGTACTACCCGGACACCCTGGTGGGTACCGACTCGCACACCACCATGATCAACGGCGTGGGCGTGGTCGGCTGGGGCGTGGGCGGCATCGAGGCGGAAGCCGGCATGCTGGGCCAGCCGGTGTACTTCCTGACCCCGGACGTGATCGGCGTGAACCTGAAAGGCAAGCTGCGCGAAGGCTGCACCGCGACCGACCTGGTGCTGACCATCACCGAAATGCTGCGTAAAGAAAAAGTCGTGGGCAAGTTCGTCGAGTTCTTCGGCGAAGGCACCCGCTCGCTGTCGCTGACCGACCGCGCGACCATCGCCAACATGGCACCGGAATACGGCGCGACCATGGGCTTCTTCCCGGTCGACGAAGCCACCGTCGACTACTTCCGCGGCACCGGCCGTACCGAAGAGGAACTGGCCGCGTTCGAAAACTACTTCAAGGCACAGCAGCTGTTCGGCATCCCGGCTGAAGGCCAGATCGACTACACCCGCGTGCTGGAACTGGACCTGGCGACCGTCACCCCGTCGCTGGCCGGCCCGAAGCGCCCGCAGGACCGTATCGAACTGGGCCACGTGAAGAACACCTTTACCGAGCTGTTCTCCAAGCCGACCAAGGAAAACGGCTTCAACAAGAGCGCCGACGACCTGTCCAAGGTGTACGAGACCAGCAATGGCGTGCGCGTGAAGAACGGCGACGTGCTGATCGCCGCGATCACCTCGTGCACCAACACCTCGAACCCGAGCGTGCTGCTGGCTGCCGGTCTGGTGGCCAAGAAGGCGGTCGAAAAAGGCCTGACCATCGCTCCGCACATCAAGACCTCGCTGGCCCCGGGCTCGCGCGTGGTGACCGACTACCTGGAAAAAGCCGGCCTGATGCAGTACCTGTCCAAGCTCGGCTTCGAGCTGGCCGCCTACGGCTGCACCACCTGCATCGGTAACGCCGGCGACCTGACCCCGGAACTGAACGCCTGCATCACCGAAAACGACATCGTGGCCGCGGCCGTCCTGTCGGGCAACCGCAACTTCGAAGCACGTATCCACCCGAACATCCGTTCGAACTTCCTGGCCTCGCCGCCGCTGGTCGTCGCCTACGCGATCGCCGGCAACATGACCCGCGACCTGATGTCCGAGCCGATCGGCAAGGACCAGAATGGCGTGGACGTGTACCTGGGCGACATCTGGCCGTCGTCGCAAGAAGTCGGCGCGCTGATGCGCCTGGCACTGGACGCCGATACCTATCGCAAGAACTACGCCGACGTGAAGAACAACCCGGGCAAGCTGTGGGAGAACGTGTCGTCGGTGGCAGGCCAAGTGTACAACTGGCCGGAGTCGACCTACATCGCCGAGCCGCCGTTCTTCGCCGACTTCGAGATGACCCCGAAAGCCGCAGCTGCCGGCATCAGTGGCGCGCGCGCACTGGGCGTGTTTGGCGACTCGATCACCACCGACCACATCTCGCCGGCAGGTTCTATCAAGGAAGACGGTCCGGCAGGCAAGTGGCTCAAGGAGCACGGCGTGCAGAAGGCCGACTTCAACTCCTACGGCTCGCGCCGCGGTAACCACGAGATCATGATGCGCGGCACCTTCGCCAACGTGCGTATCAAGAACAAGATGATCCCGCCGAAGGCCGACGGTTCCGCAGTCGAAGGCGGCATCACCATCCACCAGCCGACCGGCGAGCAGCTGTCGATCTACGACGCCGCGATGAAGTACATCGCCGACGGCGTGCCGACCATGATCTTCGGTGGCGAAGAGTACGGCACCGGCTCGTCGCGCGACTGGGCAGCCAAGGGCACCCAGCTGCTGGGCGTGAAGGCCGTGATCGCCCGTTCGTTCGAGCGCATCCACCGTTCCAACCTGGTGGGCATGGGCGTGCTGCCGCTGCAGTTCATCGGCAACGACAGCGTCGAGTCGCTGGGCATCACCGGCAACGAGACCTATGACCTGAAGGGCCTGGAAGGCGAGATCAAGCCGCAACAGCTGGCCACCCTGGTGATCCACCGTGCCAACGGCGAGGCCACCGAAGCGAAGGTCCTGCTGCGCATCGACACCCCGATCGAAGTGGACTACTACAAGCATGGCGGCATCCTGCCGTTCGTGCTGCGCCAGCTGCTGGTCGCGTAATCGACCGCTGCGCCCGCCTCGGCGGGCTGCACAAGGAGCGCCGGATTCGTCCGGCGCTTTTTTTTCGCCCCACTGCCCCCACCCGTGGGGGATGCCCTGGACGGTCCCGCTTGCTAGACTTGTCTGTTGCACAAGTATGCACATCGGCGGCGCCCTGCTGCCACTGACAGGAAAGAGACCGAACATGAAACCGTGGACCAAACTGCTGGCCTTTCTGCTGCTCACCCTGGCCGCCAACTGCGCGCTGGCCGCCGGCGGCAAGGTCCCCGCCGACCTGGAAGGCACCGAAGAGCATCCGGAAATCGTGCGCTTCCCCAACTTCTACATCGATAACAGCAAGCGCAACGACTACAACGAGGTCGCCTTCCCGGTGAAGGCCGGTCAGGAAAACAAGGGCGGCAAGTACTGGTTCGTGGACTACATCATCAAGGAAGGCAAGCGTCATCCCAGCATCGTGGAACTGAAGAAGAACTACGAAAACGCGTTCAGGAAAAACGGCGGCAGCCTGGTCTATCATGGCCCGGACGGCGACGAGGCTACCTATCGCCAGCCGCTCTCGGGCGGCGGAGAGCGCTGGATGCTGATGCACATCGACAACGACGGCGAGCGCTACCAGCTCACCATCATCGACACCGCGGCAATGGAGCAGAAGGTCGAGTTCTCGGCCGACCAGATGGCCGAGGCGATCAAGAAAGACGGCTTCATCGCCCTGAACGGCATCCTGTTTGATACCGGCAAGGCAAGCATCAAGCCGGAATCGCAGGCACTGGTGAACGAAGTCGTGGCGCTGCTCAAGAAGGATGCCTCGCTCAAGCTGTCCGTGGTCGGCCACACCGACAACGTGGGCGACAAGAAGGCCAACCTGGAGTTGTCCAAACAGCGCGCGGCCAGCGTGGTGCGCGCCCTGGTGGCCGGCGGCATCGACGCCAAGCGCCTGAAGGCCGACGGCAAGGGCGATACCGAGCCGGTGGGCGACAACCGCAAGGACGACGGCCGCGCCCAGAACCGCCGCGTGGAACTGGTCAAGTTCTGACTGCCGCATCGATGACTCCGATCACGAAGCGGACCGCGGCAGCCCTGCTGCTCTGCTCCCTCGCCAGCGCCGGCTTGTCCGCGCTGGCAGCGGACAGGGCGCCGCTGCCAGCAGGCCAGAAAGCAACCCTGCGCGTCGAATTCAACCTGGCCGGCAAGGAGGACGGCAGGCCGATCCATCGCACGGTCACCATGGCGCTACGCATGGAATCGGATGCCAGCTACGACGGCGAGGACCCGGAATACGACGCTGCCGCCAGCTACAGCGCCGCCGGAGCACAGCGCGAGAAGGCGCTGGCTGCTGCCCGGACCCGGCTGGACAAGCTCGACATGGATGCGGTGGCGCGCGCCTGCGACCGTGACCGCGACAGTGCCGAGTGCCAGGCCGGGCAACAGGCCTTCGCCGCCTCGATGGCGCAGGCGGATACGGCGATGCGGATCGGCGTGCGGCAACCCGATCCCGCCAACAAGGACCGCTACCAGTCCTGGCGCGCAGTGGCCGACAACACCGACGCCTGCGGCACCATCGAGGGCCGCCTGCTGGACGCTGGCAAGCCAGCCGCGGTCACGCGCTTGCCGAGCGGCGCCACCGACGGCTCGGGCATGCGGACCTGCCTGCACATCATGACGGTGGACCGCAAGCGCAACCAGGTCCAGCTGGCCTTCTTCCCATTCGAAGTGGCGCGCTCGGACAAGAAGGAACGCGGCTACTACCTGATCGAAGGGCTCGATTTCGACGGCAACGCCAACGCCGAATTCGCCCCCGCCAAGGGCTCGCTCATCCTGCGCGGCCTGCCGTTCCAGGGCGGCCGTCCCTCCGGCACGGCGTCCTATCGCGGCGAGCGCGGCGTGACCACGGTCAAGTGGAGCGTCGAGCCACGTTAGCCGGCCCGGCGGCGCGCCCGCGCCGCCTTTCCCCTCCCCCGCTCGGCGCCGCGCAAGGGTGCCAGCAACCGTTGTGTTCATGGCATGTGGCCGAATCAACTACAATAGAGGGCTACGGGTTTATCATCGGCCCGAGGATATCCACCAATCACTACCTAGAAGAGACTTTTCCAGCGCCATGCGTCGCCCCGCGAAAGATTCATCCCAAAAACTGTCGGCAGAGAGCCAGCGTATTTCCAGCATTGCCCAGGCCATCGTGCAGGCCGCCAGCCGCGTCGAGGAACGGACCTGGGAGCAGCAGCTGGACACGCACCTGCAAAAGCTGCTCAAGACCAACCACCAGGAAAGCATCGACGCCGCGCTCAACGTCCTGTTCAAGGATGACCTGGCGGCCTACGACGTGCTGATGGATGGCGTCGAGGCGGTCAGCGAGTCCTCGTTCATGGTCGAACAGCAGGACGGCAAGGAAGTGGCCTGGCAGGCCCTGCTGGTGGCCGCGCCCATTCTGGCCTGGACCCGCTTTTCGATCGCCTCCGGCGCGATTCCGTCAGACCTGCTGGGCACGCTGACCGCGCACTTCTCGGCCCACCTGCTGGCTGAAGGCACGCGCATCGCGATGGCGCCGACGCTGTACGCGATCGACCAGTTGCCGCGTACCCATGCCGAGACCTACGCGATGACCCACAAGCTGGCCCAGGCCGCGCACAAGGGTTCGAGCGTCAAGCCGGCGGTGCGCGCACCGGATACCGCGCCGTTCCTGGCCGATACGCGCTACCTGCTGGCCGTGATCGTGGCGCCGCAGGGCGCGCCGATCTTCCGCTGGCAGGAGCCGCAGCACCACATCAATTTCATGGCCGAGCGCGCGAACGCACTGGAGCAGTGGCGCGCGCAGGCCACGCCGAACGTGGCGCGCCTGCTGCCCGGCTGCGGCATCGAACTGCTGCTGCCCGAGGCCTACTACGTGGCCTGCCGCGAGGCGGACAAGCTGATCCGCCCGGTGTCGATCCGCGCCGCCGTGCATTACCTGACCTATACCCTGGGCGTGGAAGCGTCGGATTTGCGCGCCGTGATCGCCGGCTTCGGCGAAGAAGCGACCGACGGCCAGATCGACGAGTACCGGGTCGGCTTCACGCTGCGCCAGTCGCCGGACGTGGTGTATGGCATCGTATGGCCGCTGTACGGCCAGGAAGACGAGGAAGGCACGCCGATGGAAGGCCCGGCGGTCGCCGGTCCGGCCCCGGTCACGCCGATCAACGAGATCGTGGCGCACCTGAACGCGGCCGGCATCGCGCACATCAAGCGCATCAGCGAGCGCTACGTGGCCGAGTACTGCGACGACTGCGGCGCGCCGCTGTTCGCCGATCCCACGGGCGAGCTGGTGCATGCCGAGATGCCGGAAGACACGCCGTCCGGCACCGAACACTTCCACTGAGCTTTGCGCATCAAAGGGCCCGCTGTCCAGCGGGCTTTTTCATTGGCAGGCGCGCTTGCTGCTTCAAGACGAACCTCGAGACCGCGATGTGAGACTTCCTTGCCCTCAGTCGCTGTCATCTGCCCCATGCCCGTGGCGCACCGGTTTCAGCAGGATGGGGCCGCAGAGATTCTCTTTGCAGCCGTACCCGACGATCTCCCGGCGGTCGTTGATCGCCTGGGGATAGCCGATCGTGAATCCCGACGCGGGGTCGATCAGGTCGTTCAGGTCGCGCACCCCTTTGCCCGGCTGGTACAGGTAGCCGCCGGGGCCGGTCAGATATCCACCGACCACTTGTCCCTCGATGTTGATGTCCCTGGCATCGGCAACACGGTCCAGCAGGACCTTCATGGTGCCCTTGTGCCACAGCACGGCCCGCGTGCCCTCGATTCCGCCGTTGTACACCTGCGTGACACCCACGATCTGCCCCCGCAAATTGATTTTCGTCGCCAGGCTGGTGTGCTCGGACGGCGTCGGGAGGGCATGCATGGCGCCGTTCTCGTACAGGAATGCCACCTGGTACCCGGGCTCGGGCGGGGTGTTCGGCTGGGACACGGCGCCGACGATCTGGCCGCGGTCATTGATGCTGTTGGCGAAATCGATGCGCCTGGGTCCGCCGAGCGTGCCGAGCAAGCGTACGTTGCTTCCCGTGAGCAGGTAGGCAAGCGACTCGTCCTGGACGTCGGACAGGCCGCCGACGATCTGTCCGAAGTTGTTGATATCGTTGGCGACAGAGTAAGCGTGGCTGCTGACCGCGAGAGGCTGCGCAGCGCCATTGACGAAGATGACCGCGTGGCGCGGGCCGGTTTCGCTGTACGAATAGCCGACGACCTGCCCCCTGTCGTTCAACCCGGAGGGGATCGCCCAGGTGTCACCGGGAAGCGGTATGAGCTGGGTTAGCTTTCCATGGGAGTAGCAATAGCCCGCGTTGCTACTCAAGAAGCCGCAGATCAGCCCGCGGTTGTTGATCATGTTGGCGACTCCCGATCCCTGGCCGGGCGCGAACGGGACGAGTACGGTCACCTTATAGGGGTACCTGGGCGCTGCCTGTACGGCTGAAGCAAGGGCGGCAGCGGCCAGGAGGCCAGTAGCACGTTTCAAGGTCAACACTTTTCCCTCCTCGTCGCATGGTGCCTCCCCAGCGTAGCCGCCAGGGCGGACCACGGTTTGACATCGCTTAAGCGCGGAAGAGAAACCGCACCCCTGGCCCGCCCACTTGTATCCGCCGCGGGTATTGATGGGTTTAAATAAAAAAGGCCGCATCCCTTCGAATGCGGCCCCTCACATTATTTCCTGCGAAGTTAGCGGATCGCGGCGATCACGCGTTTGGCAAACTCCGCCGGGTTGCCGGCGTGCCAGCGCCACACGATCACGAGGTCGTGCTCAGGCGAAACAACGATGTCGTTGCTGCCCGCGCCCAGCGCCGCGAACGCCGTCGCAGGCAGTCCCGGCAGGTTCTTGCCCCTGGTGTTGAGCCACCACAGGTAGCCGTAGTCCGGGCCGTGCTCGCTCGGGGTGAGCGCCGCCTTCACGTACGCCGTCGGCAGGATCTGCTTGCCGTTCCACGCGCCGCCGCGCAGCCACAGGTAGCCGAAGCGCGCCATGTCCCAGGAGTTGATCCACATGCCGCCGCCCCAGCGCGTACCGCCGCTGACCGAGGCTACTTGCTTGCCGTTCAGTTCGACATAGCTGTTGTGGTAAGGCACCCATTTCCACGTGTTCGACGCCCCGATCGGGTTCATCACTTCCTGCTCGAACACCTCCGGCACCGGCTTGCCGAACACGCGCAGCAGCGACAGTGCAAAGCGGTTGATACGCACGTCGTTGTATTCGTAGAAGGTGCCCGGCTGCTGGAAGGTGCGCGGCTTGCGCTCGCCCGCGCCGAAGGCCTCGTGGCCGATGAAGTTGGCATTCTTGCCCCACAAGCTGCCTTCCCACTCGCTTTCCTGCTGCAAGTGGTGCTTCCAGGTGATCGGCGCGTTGTGTTCGGAGGCATAGCCGCCGTCGTTCACCAGTTTCGCCACCGGCTCGTCGAGATTAGCGATGCGCCCGTCGCGCACGGCCACGCCGGCAACCGTCGAGAGCATGCTCTTGGCCACCGAATAGGTCGGATCGACGAAATGGGTGTCGCCGAATTCAGCCACCACGTAGCCCTTGTAGATCACCACGCCGTTGGTCGCCGCGCGCTTGGTCGGCAGCGATCCCAGCGGCGTGCCGAAGGTGGCCTGCTGGTCGGAGAAATCGCGCTCACGCGTGGTCTCGTGCGACTGGGCAAAGGCGACCGCTTCGGCCAGCCTGGCCGGGTCCATTCCCAGCTCGGCCGGGGACTTGTGCGCCCAGGACTGGGCCGGCGGATAGTACGGCGCGGGCGCAGGCGCGGCGGCAAAGCCGGCCCGCACGACCAGCGCAAGGCAGAGCCCGAGGGCGGTGCGGCGCGGCAAACTCGTCATGTTTGTTGTTTCCACTTTGAATACGGCAAACGAATCAGACTTGAGTTGTAGTAGCGAGGGTCGCCCGTGACCTCCTCGCCGATCCAGGCCGGCTTGGCGAAAGCTTCGTCCTCGGACGCCAGCTCGATCTCGGCGACCGCCATACCGGCGTTCTCGCCCAGGAATTCGTCTACTTCCCAGGTGTGGCCGGCGAACGCGATACGACGGCGATATTTCTCGATCAGGGGACGTTCGCACACGTGGTTGAGCAGTTCGGCGGCCTCAGGCAATGGAATCGGGTATTCCCATTCCCCGCGCGCGGCGCCCTGGTTCTTGCTCTTGATGGTGATCCACGCCTGGTCGCCTTCGATCCGCACGCGCACCGTGCGCGCGGGATCGAGGTTCAGGTAGCCCTGGCGCATCAGGCTGGGCTCGCCCAGCGCGCGCCAGGCGCCGCCTTCGAGCAGGAACTTGCGCTCGATTTCGACACCCACGGGTCAGTCCAGCGATTGCAGGATCGGCAGCAGCATGGCCGCGCCCAGCGCCGCGCTGCGTGCGCCGTTCCAGCCGGTGTGCAGGTCGGGCAGGTTGGCGTTGTCCTTGAACGGCATCTCGAGCGTCAGCGACAGGCATTTGAAGGTATGGCCGATGTACTTGGAGGCCAGCGTGAGCAGTTCCTCGTTGTACTTGCTGGCTGCGTAACCAACCTTGTTCTGGAAGTCCGGGCTGGCGGCCATGTAGCGCTCGATGAAGGCGTTCTGGCGGTTCAGGCGCTCGGGCGTGAAGTCGGCCAGCATTTCGTTGCCAGCTACAAAGTTATACGGCAGCGCCTCGTCGCCGTGGATGTCGAAGAACATGTCCACACCGGTTTCGTGGATCTTGTTCTTCACGCACAGCACTTCGGGGCTGCGCTCGGGCGTGGGGGTCATCCACTCGCGGTTCAGGTTGGCGCCGGCCGCATTGGTGCGCAGGTTGCCGCGCGCCGCGCCGTCCGGGTTCATGTTGGGGACAATGTAGAACACCGCACGCTGCAGCAGCTTGCGCGAGACCGGGTTGGCGTTGTCGAGCAGCGCATCCATCATGCCCTCGACGAACCATTCGGCCATGGTTTCGCCCGGGTGCTGGCGGGCGATCACCCAGATTTTCTTCTCGGCGGCCGGGTTGCCGATCACCACCAGGTTCATGTCGCGGCCATCGACCGTGGTGCCGATGTCGAGCACGCGCGCAACCGGGTTTTCGGCCACTTCGCCCAGCAGGCGCAGGTGGCGCTCCCAGCTGTAGGGCTCGAAGTAGGCGAAGTAGATGCTGTCCAGCTCAGGCGTGACGCGCACCGTCATCACCTGGCCGTCGAAGGTGGTCGGCACGCGGAACCAGTTTTCGGTGTCGTAGCTGGCGCAGACCTGGTAGTCCTCGAAGCCCTTCGGATAGGTGGCCTGGCCCGCGTTCAGAAAACGGATCGTGCAGGCCTGGCCGCGCGCGCCCTGCAGGCGGAAGTGGAACCACTGGTGGATGTCGGCGTGCGAATCGCTGCGCAGGTTGAGGTCGATCTGGTCGGCTCGCTCCGCGTTCACCACGTCGATGGCACCGGAGTCGAAAAGCTGGCTGATCTTGATGGGCATGGGCTGATCCTTAATTAATGATTCACAACACGCCCCATGATACCGGATTTGCCCCGGCCGCCCCAGCCTCTCGCGCCCGTGTTTACTCGGCGTCCAGGTCGATCAGGTCGTGCCGGTATGCTTCGAGAATCTGGCGCAGCAGCTCGACATTGGAGCGGTCCAGCATCACGGTCAGGTCCTGCTTCATGTTCTCTGCCTGGAAGTTCATGCGCAGCGCGCCCGGGAATTCCTTGCACTGCACGCTGGCCGCGCGCGGCGCGTTCCAGTCCTCCTGCAAGATCGGCGACGGGGCCGGCGGCGGGCGCAGGGTCGGGTCCTGGTTCACCGGCAGATGCTTGAGCAGCCAGAACACGATCGTAGCGGGAATCACGATACGCACGTCACTCGCGCCATGCGCGGAAAACTTTGCGAGCAGCACGTTGCCGACCTTGTCGCACTGCATGGAGATACTCTTGACTTGACGGATGACCGCTTGTTTCACGACGATTCCTCAGGTAGATGGGTTGAAAACGGCGCAGCGATTCTAACCCATCCGTTTGGCAAACGGAAAGAAAACGGGGAGCTCGCTGCTCCCCGTCCTTGCTTGCACAGTTGCCGCCGGCGCAGGCCGGCAGGAACGCTTACTGCTTGTTGCCGCCGCGCGAACTTTGGCGATTGCCGCCGCTGCTGCTGCGCGCTGCGCCGCCCGAGCTCGCGTTGGCCGACTGGCGGTTGCCGTGGCTCATGCTGCCGGCGCGGCGGGCCTCTTCCGAGGTGAACTCGTGCGCAGTGCCCTTCGCGTGTGCTGCCTTGCCGCCCTGGCTTGCGATCTCGCGCTGGCGTGCCGGGTCCATCGATGCAAAGCCGCGGTTGCGGGTGCCACTGCTCTGGCTGTTGCCTTGGCTGCCGCTTTGCTTGTTGCCTTGGTTGCTAGATGCCATGAGTACTCTCCTCTTCTCATAAAAACCGCCGCGTCCTGCGGCAGGCCTTGGTCCCCACCGCACAGCTCGCGCCGATGAGTGAGGGTCGAAATCATCTTAGGCATGCAGGCTGGATGAGACTATAGGACGTTTTCAGATGACTTTGTAGGAATTCACGAGACAGAAAATGCTGTGTCGAAAGGTACTTCCACTCGTCAATTCCCCTAGGCAGAAACCGTCCTACACATCGCCCTTCCGTCTTCCTATACTGCTCTTTGACCAAAGCGCGCATCATTGTGTTTTCAGGCAGCGTCAGCGGCGCTTCCTGCCTTTGTCTTCTTTCGAAAGGAACGGACATGGACGCGAACCAACGCAGCGAAGTGAACAACCAGACCAACAACGGCGCCAACGAGAAGTGGACCCCGGGGTCGCAGGGCAAGACCCAGGCCGAGGGGCCGCTGGACCACACCTACCCGCAAGGCGCCGTGCAGCAGCGCGGCAACCAGCAGGAGGGTCATGCAGGCACGCAGCAAAGCGGCGCCGGCCCCGGCATCACCGGCCCGGCCCAGGACCTGGGCCCGGACCTGCACGGCGGCTCGATGCAGACGCAGCAGACCGGCGGTACCGGGCCGCAGCAAGGCATCACCGACAGCCACCAGCGCGCGATGGAACAGCGCTCCGGCGCGTACGGCAAACTGGAAGAGCCTGTCGGAGATCGTCCGAAGGACACGGGTGTTTCCCTGCAAGGCGATCGCCAAAGCGGCAACACGCAGGCCACCGAACGCATGAATCCGCAAAACGCGGCGCAGCCGGAATTACAAGGCGGCTCGCTGGGTGTTCATCACGGCAGCCAGCAGTCGACCCAGGGCGGCGGGCAGTATGGTCCGCAGACGGCGATCCCGCGCAACCAGGGCGGATCGATGGGACAACAGGCAGCAACCGCGCAAGGGACGCAAGGCGGCGGACAGCTCGGGCCGCAGCTTGACCAGGCCGGCATGCAGCGCACCGGCTCGATGAGCCAGCAATCGGGCAGCTTGCAAGGCCAGGGCACGGGCATGGCGCAGCCGCGCGGGACGCAGCAGGGACATGCCAGCACCGACCGCATCGGCTCGCAGACGGGGAACTATCAGCGCGAGATGGGCACGCACGAGTCCAACGACGTGACCGGCGGCCTGCCGCGCAGCCCTGGCAACAGCGGGCCGTATCCGGACAAGCGCAGCACGCACCTGACCGGGCCGGACAATCTGGCGGACCTGCATCGGGACGACATCGGCATCCACGAGTCGAACAACTCGTCCGGCGGCTTGCCGCGCAGCCCGGGCGGCGCCAACAAGCTGTCGGCGGACGAGAAGATGGACGACGATACCGGGTTTTCGAACCCGCGCCGGTGAACGGACAGCGCACTGGACAAGTTCACTGACGTCGTTCCGGCGCACGCCGGAACCCATGCTGAAACTGCCGTGTCGCGGCAACTAACCAAGCCGCGGGCGACTCGAACTCGGCATGGATCCCGGCTTGCGCCGGGACGACGGAGCGATCCCAGAGGTCGGGGGGCTCTCGGGCCCACGCGGGCGGTCACGCCGCGCGTGTGTCCGCGTGGGCACAAGGGCCCACCCTACGGATCAGGCGCAGGTGTAGCTGGTCTTGACCGTGGTGAAGAACTCCGCCGCGTAACTGCCCTGCTCCCGGGCGCCGTAGCTCGATCCCTTGGTGCCGCCGAACGGCACGTGGTAATCGACGCCTGCCGTGGGCAGGTTGACCATCACCATGCCCGCCCTGGCGTTGCGTTTGAAGTGCGTGGCGTGCTTCAGCGAGGTGGTGCAGATGCCTGCGGTCAGTCCGAACTCGGTGTCGTTGGCCAGCGCCAGGGCATGCTCGTAGCCTTTGGCGGGAAGCACCGAGGCGACCGGGCCGAAGATCTCTTCGCGCACGTGGCGCATGCCGGGCGCGCAGTCGGCAAACAGTGCCGGCCGCAGGAAATAACCCTCCGTTTCCAGCGCCAGGCGATCGCCGCCGCTGACCAGGCGTGCGCCTTCCTGTTTGGCGATCTCGATGTACGACAGGTCCTGTTCGAGCTGGCTGCCGTCCACCACCGGGCCAATGTCCACACCCGCATGCAGCGCGTTGCCGATCTTGAGCTGGGCCATGCGCGAGGCCATCGTATCGATGAACTTTGCGTAGATTTGCTCGTCCACGATCAGGCGCGACGAGGCAGTGCAGCGCTGGCCGGTGGAATAGAACGAGCCCTGGATCGCGGCGTTCACGGCCACGTCGAGATCGGCGTCGGCCAGCACCACGAGCGGGTTCTTGCCGCCCATTTCCAGCTGCACCTTGGCGCGGCGGCGTGCGCAGGCCATCAGCACCCGCTCGCCGGTGGCGGTGGAGCCGGTAAAGCTGATCGCGTTGACCCGCGCATCGTTGAGCATCGCTTCGCCAACCACGCGGCCCGGTCCCATGACCAGGTTGAACACGCCCGGCGGCAGGCCGGCACGGGCGATGATGTCGGCCAGTGCCCATGCGCAGCCCGGCACCAGGTCGGCAGGCTTGAACACGACCGAGTTGCCATACGCAAGTGCGGGAGCGATCTTCCACGCCGGGATCGCAATCGGGAAATTCCACGGCGCGATGATGCCGATCACGCCGACCGGCTCGCGGCTGATGTCCACCTCCACGCCAGGCCGCACCGAAGCGAGCTTGTCGCCGCGCACGCGCAGCGCCTCCTGCGCAAAGAACTTGAAAATCGTCCCCGCGCGGGCCGCCTCGCCGATTGCCTCGGGCAGCGTCTTGCCTTCCTCGCGCGCCAGCAGCGTGCCCAGCTCGGTCTTGCGGGCCAGGATTTCGTTGCCGATCGCGTCCAGCGCGTCGGCGCGCTGCTGCACGCCGGACAAGCCCCAGCCCGGCGCCGCCGCGTGCGCGGCCTCGATGGCCAGCGCAGCCTCTGCGGCGCCCGCGCTGGCGTACTCGTCAACGATATCGCTGCGGTCGGACGGACTGCGCGTGGTAGTGGTGGCGGCGCCGTCCACCCAGCGCCCGCCAATATACAGTTGTTTCATGTTGTGTCCCCTCATCCCGGATTTGGCTCTTTACAGGCGCGAGTGTATCAAAGCCGCGCCCGCCTGCACCTGTGTGTTCGCAGGGGGTGACATGTTCACAGCCCCGTGCGCAGGCTGGCGAAGTAGTCGATGGTGCGCGTCAGGCCATCTTCAAGCCGCGTTCGTGGCACCCAGCCCAGCATGCCGCTGGCAAGCGCAATGTCCGGCCGGCGCCGGGCCGGATCGTCGGCCGCGGGATGCGTGTGCACGATGCCCGCCGGCGAGCCGGTCAGGCCGATGACGATGCGCGCGAGCTCGAGCATGCTGATCTCGTCCGGATTGCCCAGGTTGACCGGGCCGCAGAAGCCGTCCGGCGAGGCCATCAGCGCCAGCAAGGCGTCGACCATGTCGTCCACGTAGCAGAACGAGCGCGTCTGGCGCCCATCGCCGTAAATGGTGACCGGGCCGCCGGCCAGCGCCTGAACGATGAAATTCGACACCACCCGGCCATCGTCGGCGTCCATCTGCGGCCCGTAGGTGTTGAAGATGCGCGCGATCTTCACGGCCACGCCGTACTGGTGCCGGTAGGCGTAGCACAGGGTCTCGGCACAGCGCTTGCCTTCGTCGTAGCAGGCGCGCGGGCCGATCGCGTTGACCCGCCCGTGATAGGACTCCGGCTGGGGATGCACCTCCGGGTCACCGTACACCTCGCTGGTCGATGCCTGCAGGATGCGCGCGCCCTGCTGCCGCGCCAGTTCCAGCAGGTTGAGCGCGCCGACCACGCTGGTGCGGGTGGTGTGCACGGGATCGGACTGGTAGTGGCGCGGCGACGCCGGGCAGGCCAGGTTGTAGATCTCGTCCACCTCGGCCAGCGCCGGCTCGGTCACGTCCTGGCGGACAAGGTGAAAGCGCGGATTATCCAGCAGCGGGGCCAGGTTGCGTGCGCGTCCGGTGACAAAGCTGTCCAGGCATAACACCTGGCAGCCGTCATCCAGCAGCGCGCGGCACAGGTGCGAGCCCAGAAACCCGGCGCCCCCGGCAACCAGCACCCGCCTGCGCTGGGCGCGGCTCATGCCCCAGCCCCGACCTTGCCCTTCTCGACGAAGAACGGCCCGATCGCCAGCGCGTCCAGCGGGCTGGTGAAGAAGGCCGCGAGCGCGTCGCGCGGCGTGCACACGATCGGCTCGCCACGCGTGTTGAACGAGGTGTTGACCAGCACCGGCACGCCTGTCCGGTGTGCAAACGCCTGCAGCAGCGCATGCAGCGCCGGGTTGGTCGCCGCGTCCACCGTCTGCACGCGGGCGCTGCCGTCCACGTGGCACACCGCCGGTATCTGTGCCGCCTTGTCGGAGCGCACCTGGTCCACGAACAGCATGAACGGCGACGAGGTACCGGTCTCGAACCATTGCCCGGCCGCATCGGCCAGCACGGCCGGTGCGACCGGGCGAAAATCTTCGCGGTCCTTGATCTGGTTGAGCTTGTCCTGCATCGCGGGATCGAATGGCGACGCCAGGATCGAGCGGGCGCCGAGGGCACGCGGGCCGAATTCCATCCTGCCCTGAAACCAGCCAAGCACCTTGCCCCTGGCCAGCAGCGCAGCCGCAGCCTGGGTCAGGTCGCCGGGACGCTCGAACGCCAGCCCCGCGGCGCGCAGCTGGGCCCCGATCTCGCGCTCATCGAACGCCGGCCCAAGGAAAGCGTGGTCCATGCGCCAGCGGCGCGCCGGCCAGCCGCGCTCGCTCGCATCGACCCACAGCGCCGCGCCCAGCGCCGTGCCCGCGTCCCCCGCCGCGGGCTGGACCCAGACCTGGGCGAACGGCCCGCGCGCGCGCAAGCGGCCGGTCAGCACGCAATTCAACGCCACGCCACCGGCCATTGCCAGGTTGGCCGACCCGGACTCGACATGGAGCCAGTCGGCCAGCGCGAACACGATTTCCTCAAGCACCGCCTGCAGCGAACAGGCGATGTCCATGTGGCGCTGGCGGAGCGATTCGCCGGGCTCGCGCGGCGGTCCGAACAGTTGATGCCAGTCGGGTTCCGTCACGTCATAGCGGCCCCCGCCACGATAGCGCACGCATTCACGCAACTGGTTCGCGTACACGGGCCGGCCGAACGGGGCCAGCGCCATTACCTTGTACTCGTCGCTCGCATGCAGGAAGCCCAGGTGCGCGGTCACCGACTCGTACAGCAGCCCCAGCGAATGCGGAAAATCGACCTGCCCGATGCGCGCGTAGCGGCCGTGCTCGAACACGCCATAGCTGGTGCACGCACGTTCGCCCCGCCCATCCATGACCAGCACAGCGCATTCGTCGAACGGGGCGGCGAGGAAGGCGCTGGCCTCGTGCGCGCGGTGGTGCTCCACGTAGTGCCAGCGGTACGGCGCGTCGTGGCCGATGCCCTGGAACAGGTGGCGCAGGTGGTGCGGCGCCCCGCCCGCCAGCTGACGGGGTGCGTTGACCACGTAAGCCAGGCCCAGCGCCTCCCACGGCGGCGCCCCGCCCCCGGCAGCCGATGGTTCGAGCGGCAGCGTGATGCCGGCCGACGTGTTTCGCTCGCCAAGCTGCAGCCAGGGATCGTAGGCATAGGCCACATGGTCTACGTCGCGCATGGCCACCCCTGCCTCGCGCAGGCAGCACGCGATCGCGTTCCAGGGCAACTGCCAGACCGTGAACGGCACCGGCCGTTTGCCGTGCTTGATGCGGGTGAAGCGCTCTTCCTCGGCGGCGACGCGCACGACGCCGTCCTCGACCAGGCAGGCCGAGCAGTCGTGGAACGCAGCGTTGATGCCAAGCGTGATCATGCCCGCAGCTCCCTGTAACGCGACAGGCATCACCATAGCGCGCCGCATCCGCTTTGCAAGCCGCACGAACGGGTTCCCGCAAAAAACTGCCGAGTGTTTGACCCGCGACAGACATCCTGAACGGAGTTAAGCCGGGCCGAACTGTCCAAATGGCAGATATTCGGGAGACACAGTGCATGGTTTCGACGGCAGACCCACCGCGCCCGCCCCGCCACTTCGGCGCCGAGCTGCTGCAAGTGCTCGCGGCGTTCCGGTGGCGCGTCAGCTTCTCGGTCATCCTGCTGCTTGCGGCCAAGGTGACCACCGTCGCGGTGCCGCTGGTACTCAAGCGCATCATCGACGCGTTCTCGCAGGTCAATTTTCCAGCTACCCTGCCGGTTTACCTGCTGGCCGGCTATGCCCTGCTGCGCTTTGCGTCGACGCTGTTCAACGAATGGCGCGACCTGCTGTTTGCGCGCGTGACCTTGAGCACGGTCTCTGCCTACGCGCAAAAAACCTTTGCGCACCTGCATGCGCTGGGGCCGCGCTTTCACGCGCGGCGCCAGATCGGCGCGCTGCTGCCGGACATCGACCGCGGCACCAACGGCATCGCCTTCCTGCTCGGCGTGGGCCTGTTCACGATCGTGCCGACCCTGGTCGAAATCGGCCTGGTGCTGGCCATCATGCTACAGCGCTACAGCGCCCAGTTCTCCCTCATCATCGTGACCACCTTCCTGGTGTATGCCGGCTTCACGGTGATCTTCACGGCGCGCCGCGTGGTGTACCAGCGCCGGGTGAACAAGCTCGATGCGCGCTCCAAGGGCCAGCTCGCGGACAGCCTGATCAACTACGACACGGTCAAGTATTTCACCAACGAGGCGCACGAGCGCCAGCGCTTTGCCGGCATCATGGCGCGCTGGCTCGAAGCCGGTGCGGGCAACCAGCGCGCGCTGTTCACGCTGCATGTGGGGCAAAGCGCCATCATCGCGCTGGGCGTGGCCGCGATCATGCTGCTGGCCGGGCAGGAGGTGCTGCGGCGCCACATGAGCGTGGGCGATCTCGTGCTCATCAATTCGTACGCGCTGCAGGTGTGCCTGCCACTCAATGCGCTGGGCTTCGTGTACCGCGAATCGCGCGACGCCTGGGTCAATGCCGAGCGGCTGCTCGCGCTGCTGGCCGAGCGCCCCGACATCGAGGACACGCCCACCCAGCCGGCGCTGTCGCCCGGCCCCGGCGACGTCGTGTTCGAAAACGTCAGCTTCCACTACGACCCCGAACGCCCGGTGCTGGCGGACGTGAGCTTTCACATCCCGCCCGGCGAAACGCTGGCCGTGGTCGGGCGCAGCGGCTCGGGCAAATCCACGCTGGCGCGGCTGCTGTTGCGGTTCTACGACCCGGTGTCCGGCCGCATTCTCATCGACGGCCAGGACATTGCCAAGGTGCGCCCCAGCAGCGTGCGCCAGGCAATTGGCGTGGTGCCACAGGAAACGGCGCTGTTCAACGACACGCTCGGCGCCAACATCGCCTATGGACGCATCGACAGCAGCCGCGAGCAGGTGGTGGAGGCAAGCAAGTCGGCGCAATTGCACGATCTCATCAGTTCCCTGCCCGATCAATACGACACCCCGGTGGGCGAGCGCGGCGTCAACATTTCCGGCGGGGAAAAGCAGCGCATCTCGATCGCCCGCGCCTTCCTGAAGAACCCGCGCATCCTGATTTTCGACGAAGCGACGTCGGCACTTGATTCAGATTCAGAACACGCAATCGTGCAGGAACTCGACCGTTTGTCGCGAAATCGAACCACTCTCATCATCGCGCATCGTCTGTCCACGATCGTCAACGCCAACGCCATCATCGTGATGGACCGCGGGCGCATCGTCGAGCGTGGCAGCCATGCGGAGCTGCTGCGGCGCAAGGGGGCGTATGCCCGGCTGTGGCTGCTGCAGCAGCGGATGGACCAGGACATGCGGCGCGCGACATCGTAGAGCAAGCGGAGAGAACAATGCCAACAACGACAACGTCCACCGACACCGAGGCCACGGCGGTGTCGGTCGTGGTGCCGACCTGCGGCAGGCTCGACCTGCTCGACCGGTGCCTGGACGCGCTCACGCGCCAGACCCTGCCGGGGCCGAGCTACGAGGTCATCATCGTGGACGACGAGCCCAACCACAACACGCTGCACCTGGTGGCGGGCTGGCGTGCGCGTACGCTCGACCGCGGGCCGCGGCTGGTGTACGTGTCCAACGCCGGTCCGCACGGCCCGGCGGCGGCGCGCAACCGCGGTTGGCGCATCGCCCAGGCGCCGGTCATCGCCTTCACCGACGACGACACGGTGCCCTCGCCCACCTGGCTGGCCAGCGGCCTGGCGGCGTTCCGCGATGGCGTGGACGCACTGTGCGGCCGCATCGAAATGCCGCTGCCCGCACGGCCCACCGACTACCAGCGCGATGCCAGCCTGCTCCAGACCGCCGAATTCGTCACCGCCAACTGCTTCTGCCGCAAGCGGGTGCTGGAACAGCTCGAGGGCTTCGACGAACGCTTCACCAGCCCCTGGCGAGAGGACAGCGATCTGCACTTCCGCCTGCTCGAAATGCAGGCCACCATCGCCCACGCGCCCGAGGCGCTGGTGGTGCACCCGGTACGGCCTGCGCCGTGGGGCGTGAGCGTGCTCCAGATCCGCAAGGTCGCGTTCGACGCACTGCTGTACAAAAAGCACCCGCAGCTGTACCGGCAAAAAATCCGTGGTGGCCCGCGCTGGGACTACTACGTCATCGTGGCCGCGCTCCTTGCGCTGCTGGCCGGGCTGGCCGCCAGCAGCAAGCTGCTCTCCACGCTCGCGGGCGCCGTCTGGCTCACGCTCACGGTGCGCCTGTGCGTGCGCCGCCTCACCGGTACCGCCAAAACCCCGTCCCATGTTGCCGAGATGGTCTTCACCTCGGCCCTGATACCCCCGCTCGCCGTGTTCTGGCGCGTTGCGGGGGCAATCCGCTACCGCGTCCGCTTCGCCTGAGGGGCACCGATCATGCGCCGACTCCGCATCCTGACCTGGCACACGCACGGCAGCTACCTGTACTACCTGTCGCAGGCGTCGCACGAGTTCTACGTGTTGTCCAAGCCCGGCCGCCCGCCCGGCTACGGCGGCCGCTGCGGCAGCATTGCCTGGGGCGACAACCTGCACGACCTGCCGGCGGACCAGGCGCGCCACCATGCGTTCGACTGCATCGTGTTCCAGGACGACCCGCAATGGGAAAAGGACCAGTACGAGCTGCTCACGCCCGCACAGCGCGCGCTGCCCCGCATCTACCTCGAACACGACCCGCCGCGCGAACATCCCACCGACACGCGCCACCCGGTGGATGATCCCAACGTGCTGCTGGTGCACGTCACGCCCTTCAACGCGCTGATGTGGGACAGCGGGCGCACGCCCACCCGCGTAATCGAGCACGGCGTGGTGATCCCGCCGCAGGTGCGCTACCAGGGCGAGCTGGAACGCGGCCTGGTCATCACCAACCACCTCGCGCGGCGCGGCCGGCGCTTGGGCGCCGACCTGTTCGTGCAGGCGCGCGCGCAGGTGCCGCTCGACCTGGTTGGCATGGGCGCAGACGAACTGGGCGGGCTGGGCGAGATCGCGCACGCGAACCTGCCCTCCTTTGCCGCGCGCTACCGCTTCCTGTTCAGCCCGATCCGCTACACCAGCATGGGCCTGGCGGTGATCGAGGCCATGATGGCGGGCGTGCCGGTGGTCGCGCTGGCAACCACCGAAATGGCAACGGTCATCGAGAACGGCGTCTCGGGCTATGCCGACACTGACCCCGCCGCCCTGGTGGGCCACATGCGCGACCTGCTGGAAAGCCCACAGCTTGCGCGCCAGCTTGGCGAAGGCGCACGCAAGCGCGCACTGGAACGCTTCCACATCCAGCGCTTTTGCGACGACTGGAACGCGGCGCTGCGTTACGTGACCGGCGCGGGCGCCGGCTAGCCACGGAGGCCGCATGAAACTCACCGAAGCGCATGCCGTCGGTGGCGTACGCGGCGCCGAGCTGCGCCGCATCGCGCTGGTCAGCGACCACGCCTCGCCGCTGGCCTCGCCCGGCAGCATCGACTGCGGCGGCCAGAACGTGTATGTGGCGCACCTCGCGCGCGAACTGGCGCTGGCCGGCTACCTGGTGGACATCTTTACCCGGCGCGACGCGATCGCGCAAAAGCAACTGGTGCAGCTGCGCGAAAACGTGCGCGTGGTGCACGTGCCCGCCGGGCCGGCGCATTACGTGCCCAAAGAGCAGATGCTGCCCTACATCCAGACCTTTTCGCGCTTCGTTACCCGCTTCGCGCGCCGCCAGGGCGCCATGTACGACATTGTCCACGCCAACTTCTTCATGTCCGGCATGGTCGCGCACCATCTCAAGCAGGTGCTGGGCATCCCGTTCGTCATCACCTTTCACGCGCTGGGCCAGGTGCGCCGCCTCGCGCAAGGCGCGGCCGACGCGTTCCCGCCCGCGCGCGTGCGCATCGAAAGCATGCTGATGCGCCACGCCGACCGCATCATCGCCGAATGCGCGCAAGACCGGCTGGACATGGAGCAGCTGTACGGCGCCTCGCCATCGCGCATCACGGTCGCACCTTGCGGCTTCGACCCTGAAGAGCTGTGGCCGGTGCCGCTGCAGGAGGCGCGCCAGCGCCTTGGTCTGCCGCAAGACAAATTCCTCGTCCTGCAGCTCGGCCGCATGGTGCCGCGCAAGGGCGTGGACACCGTCATCCAGGGCGTGGCCATGCTGCGCGCGCGCTACGGCGTCGATGCCGAACTGCTGGTCGTGGGCGGCGACATCGACCGCCCGCACGGCAGCGACAGCCTTGAAATGGCGCGCCTGCGCGCCCTTGCAGCGCAACTTGGCATCGGCGACTACGTGCGCTTCATCGGACAAAAGCCGCGCGGCGAGCTGCGTTACTACTACGGCGCCGCCAACGCCTTCGTCACCTCACCCTGGTACGAGCCGTTCGGCATCACCCCGGTCGAGGCGATGGCGTGCGCACGGCCGGTCATCGGGTCGGAAGTGGGCGGCATCAAGAGCACGGTGGTCGATGGCGTGACCGGCTTCCTGATTCCCTCGCGCGACCCGCAAGCGGTGGCCGACCGGCTGGCGGCCCTGCAGCAACACCCCGAACTGGCGTGCGACATGGGCGAAGCCGGCCTGCGCCGCGCCTACCAGCACTACACCTGGCGCATCGTCGCCCAACAGGCGGCGGCGGTCTATGCGGCCGTCGTGCAGGAACACCGCGCCAGCCAACCCCAACCACAGGAGCGCGCATGACATCGATGCAAACGCAACAGCAGCAGCCTTCCCTGCAGGGCCAGACCGTCCTCATCACCGGTGCCGGCAGCGGCCTGGGCCTGGCGCTGGCCTCCATGCTCGCCGAGGCGGGCGCCGACATCGTCGCCACCGACATCGCCGCGCACAAGCTGGAAGAAACCTGCGCCCGGGTCAGGCAACACGGTACGCGGGTCCACCCGATCGCATTCGACGTGTCCGAGCCCGTTGCGGTGCGTCGTGCGATTGACGAAACGCTCGACACCATGGGGCGGCTCGATGTGCTCGTCAACAACGCCGGCACCGACATCACCGTGCCCATCCACGAGCTGGGCGAGCAGGACTGGCTGCGCGTAATCGGCACCAACCTCAGCGGCCCCTTCCTGCTGTCCAAGCATGCCGCGGCCCACATGCGCGGCGCCGGCGGCGGGCACATCGTCAACGTCGCCTCCACCGCCGCCAAGCGCGCCTGGCCAAACGCGGCGGCCTACCACGCCAGCAAATGGGGCTTGCTTGGCCTGTCGCACGCGCTGCATGCGGAGCTGCGCCCCCAGAACATCCGTGTCACGGCCGTCATCGCGGGTGGCATGCGCACGCCTTTTTTGCTCGACCGCTTCCCCGACCTCGACCCGGCCGTGCTGCAGGACCCGGCCAACGTCGCCGCCGCGATCCGCTCGGTGCTGTTGCTGCCGCCATCGACCGTGGTGGCGGAGCTAACCGTGTTGCCAATGCAGGAAACCTCATGGCCATAAAAGCGATCTTCCTCGACAAGGACGGCACCCTGGTCGAGAACGTGCCGTACAACGTGGAGCCGCGCCAGATCATGCTGGCCAATGGCGCCGGGCCGGCGCTGCGACTGCTGTCGCGGCTGGACTACCGGTTCTATGTGGTCAGCAACCAGGACGGGATCGCTCACGGCCGCTTCGAGGAAGTGGCCATGGAGCGCGTGCGCGACCGCCTCACCGACCTGCTGTTTCGCGAAAATCTGTCACTCGACGGCTTTTACTTCTGCCCGCACCATCCCGATGGCAAGGTGCCGGGGTACGCCGTCTTGTGCAGCTGCCGCAAGCCGATGCCCGGCATGCTGCTCAAGGCAGCGCAGGAGCACGATATCGACCTGGCGTCGTCGTGGATGGTCGGCGACATCCTGCACGACATCGAAGCCGGCAACCGCGCCGGCTGCCGCACGCTGCTTATCGACAACGGCAACGAAACCGAGTGGCGGCTCGGCCCCGGCCGCATTCCAACGCGCATGGCACCCGACCTGTACACCGCCGCCGTGCTGATCGCCAGCCATAGCGAAACGCGATGAGCGCCGATTGGGACAACGCGCGCCGCATCCTGTGCATCCGCCTCGACTCGTTGGGCGACGTGCTCATGTGCACGCCCGCAATGCGCGCCCTGCGCGAGCGGCGGCGCAGCCGTTCCGTCACCCTGCTGACCTCGCCCACGGCGGCACCGGCGGCCCCCTTCATCCCCGAGCTGGACGGCGTCATCACCTACGAAGCGCCGTGGATGAAAAGCAGCCAGGCGCACGATCCGCAAGCGGACCTGGACTTCGCGGCCACGCTGGCCGAACAGAACTTCGAGGCGGCCGTCATCTTCAACTCGTACAGCCAGAGCCCGCTGCCGGCGGCACTGCTGTGCTACCTCGCGCGCATCCCCTTGCGGCTGGCCTACTGCCACGAGAATGCCTACCAGCTGCTGACCCACTGGCTGCCGGACCCCGAGCCGGACAAGGTGATCCGTCACGAAGTGCGGCGCCAGCTCGACCTGGTGGCCCACGTGCGCTGCAAGCCCAGCTCCACGCGCATGTCGTTCGCCGTTCGCGAGACAGACATCGACAGCGTGCGCGCGCACCTGGACCGGCTCGGCGTTGACCGCGAACGACGCTGGATCCTTCTGCACCCCGGCGCCAGCGCCGCATCGCGCCGCTATCCACCGGCACAATGGGCGCAAGCAATCCGCGATCTGGACGAACGGCTCAAGCTGCCGATGGTGCTGACCGGCGCAGTGGGCGAGCAAGCGCTGGTGGACGAGATACGCGAACAATGCGGGGTGCCTGTCCATTCGCTTGCCGGGCTGCTGAACCTCGGGGAACTGGGCGCCGCGCTCAAGCTCGCCACCGTAGTCGTTTGCAACAACACCGGCCCGGCCCACATTGCCGCAGCCGTCGGCACCCCGCTGGTGGACCTGTACGCAATGACCAATCCCCAGCACACGCCCTGGCAGGTGCGCAACCGCCTGCTCTACCACGACGTGCCGTGCCGCTTCTGCATGAAGAGCGTCTGCCCACAAGGGCACAACGAGTGTCTCTCGAAGATTGCACCAACGCAGGTTGTTGAAGCGGTCTGCAGTCTGCTGGAGCCCTAGGCCCGGTTGACCCACGAACGGCTACGCGATCGCTCCTTGGCCACGCGCAAGCGAACCCTTATGACAAAAACCCAAGAAACCTTCGTCTCTGGTATAATTGCTGCCCAGTCGTCGGGGCGTAGCGCAGCCTGGTAGCGTACCTGCATGGGGTGCAGGTGGTCGGAGGTTCGAATCCTCTCGCCCCGACCAATAAAATCAAGGACTTACGGCGAGCGCTGTAAGTATCAACAGCACTGTATATTGGATGATCATCTAATATTCGCTTGCTAGTCTTACCAGCAGATGTCGCCTCGCGCGGCATTTTTTTACTGCTGAGGGGAACTGCATGAGCAAGCTGGTGTTTCTGTCACACATCCACGAAGAGAAGGATCTGGCGCTGCTTCTTAAAGTGGCGCTCGAGGACGAATTCGGCGGTTTCGTGGACGTATTCCAATCCTCTGATGGCGTAAGCATCCCAGCCGGGGCAAATTTCCTGAAACGGGTCGAAAACGGGCTAGCTGACTGTGTCGCCGCCATTTACCTCATCAGCCCTCAGTCGGTGAAGCGGAACTGGATCAACTTCGAGCTTGGCGCTGTTTGGATCCGGAGTGTTCTGAGCACACGGGCGGGTGATGGGGAAATTCCGGCCTTGCCCATCTGCCACTCGGGGAGCACTCCAGGCAGCCTGCCTGCTCCGCTGAACAACCTCAACGGGATTCTCGCTACAGAAGCATCGCAACTCGAAGCAGCATTTCGCAGCATTCAGAGTGCTGTAGGCGGAAAGGGGCGACTCAAAACAGACTTCGATGTGCTGGCACACAAAGCCTTGCAATTTCAGGAGAGCTATACCATCGGTGCCAACTTGGCGAGACTATTTCACATCCTGCATGGGACGCGAGAGGACATGAAGACGCTCATTCAAACTTGTGAGAGTATCCCGTCCGGTCCGAACGTGCCCATAGATATCGGCTGGCGCGAGAATGATGAAATCCTGCAGCTAGAGGCACTTGAGTCCAACGAGCTCAAGGGGCATATCCGCGTAGACGTCAGCAAGGGTGGTGTGAATTTCGCCCAGAACAGGGCGTCAGTCGGCGCTAAGGTAAAAATCGAAATCTCCCGCGGCCTATTAATAAAGCACAAGGCCGAACTCCTGCGTTAGTCCGGCGCGCCCCGCTCTGCCAGCGAGCCGGTACCGAACTTCCATTTCCGCATCCAAATCGCAGATCGTCGCAGTCCAGCGCGCTGTGCGCCTAATCGCGCCCGGGGTCAGGCCCGGCAAAGTGACACACTCGAACTAGCGCGCATCTGTCGGACCTGCCCCACAGGCGCGGTTGGCTAGAGAAGTCGGGAACAGAGGACGGAAATTGTGCCGGCGAAGCTCGTGGCCGCGATTCAGGCCGGCGCGCGACTAGGGGTGTGCTTGTGGCGATCAATTCGTACGCGCACAGCGTGCCGGACTTCCACAATCTGCGCTTTCCTCGCTTATGGCTAGCAGGTTGCCCCCGCGATGCTCTTCCCGCGGCGTAGATCAATTCCAAAGTGGCAAGTGTATGGCGACGTGTGCTGCTCCTTGTCATACGAACAGTCAACGTCCCCTCGTTGCCTTTGCCGCATTCCCAGAGTGGTTCCGCAAGCGAGCTTCAAATCCGGGCCGATGGACTCGAAAATCTGCTTCGCTAGTTCACCAGTCACCGCAACCGACAAACGCTGATCAGACGCTGTTGGCGGCTGCGCCTCATCCAGGTCGTTCGAGTAAATGAGGTAGTGGAAAGTGGACGACGTATAGGTACCGTCCCAAGCCTTTTTCGAGCTCGCAACGGCGAGCGAAAACACAGCTAATGTTGCGACAACCACTAAGGCGCGGTATGGCTTCATGTCATCTCAAAACTGAACGTGAAAGTGATTGTCATGACCGGCGAGCGGCGCAGTGCCTGGGATTCTTCTGTCATTAAAGAAGACAACAAGCGGATACGCAGCGCAGGTCCGAAAGAGTTGAATCAGGACTTCGGTCGCGTCCAGGTCGTAATCATGGCTGAGGTAGGAAACCGGAAGCTGCAGGCCATCTTTACGCAACGGGCGGACATCGACCTCCAGCCCTTTCCGGTGCGATTTATGGCCAAAATCTCCGCCGTCCGCAATACTGATGTTACCGACCCCAAACTTCCGTTTGTCGATAAGCGCCCATTCGCGCTCTACCATGAACAGCAGCGTTATCATCGCCGGATGAGCATACTGGGCTTCTCCTTTGCCGGGCGTGCCATACACGTAGTAGCCGGCGTCCTCAGGAGCTTGGGGAAGCATGAAATATCCGCGTGAGTCCTTGGGTTGGACTGGGATCGCGTGCGGCATGGCTTGCTCCCGTCACAAGATCTTGTTGACAGCAAGATCCCAGCCACCGACTGTTGCACCACCCGCCCCGCCGCCAATGTTCTGTTTCATGTAACGCCACTTGACCCTCGAAAATTTCAGCGTGAACGAATCGTGCAGCCCTGATCCTGGATGAAGAGCTTGATCCATGCTGCCGATGAGGACGCTCTCCAGTTCGACCTCATAATATTTCACAGGCTTACCATCGCCATCCGCTCGCATAAACTCTAGTTTGGCCTTCGGGATTGTCTTTCCAGCGGAAGCAGTCTGCATCAGAACAGGAGACGCAAGGTCGGTTAGCTTGGTCAAGACAATGCTTTTGTGTTCACAGCGTTCTGCGGTATGGCCCCCGGCCGTGGAAGCGGTCGCGCTTTTCGGTTGCTTCACACCCCATGCAGCACTGGTGATTTCAATCCAGCCGACGTGGGCACTGTCGCTCGACTCGCCCTTTATTCCATCAATTTGCAAGTACACGTCGATTGCCATCTATTCCTCCAACATCAAAGCGTTGAGGAACGATTGTTGCCTGAGCGTCTGGAAAGGACGTTGGCAGGCGTCAAGGAACCCGAGGTAGCACATCAACAGAGAGCACCGCGTTATGTAGACCAAGCCGCACGAATTTAACTTACTGCCACGTTGCGCTCCGTTTAGCCCTCAGTGCCCCGCCGTCTTGCGCTTGCTGAACACGGCCTTCAGCTGTGCCAAGGTGCGCGTATTGAGCACGTCACGCTTCTCCAGCCACCCGCGCCTGCCCTGCCCAACGCCAAAGCGCAGGTTGTCGAAGTCGAGCACGCTGTGCGCGTCCGAATCGATCACCACCAACGCGCCCTGGTCGCGCGCCATCATGCAGTAGCTGTCGTTCAGGTCCAGCCGCTCCGGCTGCGCGTCGAGCTCCAGCACGCAGCCGCACTGCCGGGCATGGCGTATCACGCGCTCCACGTCCAGCTCCACCGGCGCACGCCCGGTCAACAAGCGCGCTGTCGGGTGGCCAAGCACGCAAACGCCGGGCTGGTCCATCGCCCGCAACACACGCGCGGTCTGCTTTTCGCGGCTCAGCTCAAATGCCGTGTGCACCGACGCGATCGCATAATCGAGCCGCGCCAGCGCCGCCTCCGGCAAGTCCAGCGCGCCGTCCTCGAGAATGTCCACCTCCACGCCCTTGAGCAGCGTGATCCCATCCAGCTCCTCGTTGAGCCGGTCGATCTCGTCCGCCTGCCGCGCCAGCGCCTCCTCGTCCACCGACCAGCCGCCGTGGCGCGCGTGGTCGGTAATGCCCAGGTAGTCCATGCCGCGCCGCTGCGCTTCCAGCGCCATCTCCCGCAAGCTGTTGCGCCCGTCGCTGGCCCTGGTGTGCGCGTGCAGGTCGCCCTTCAGGTCGGACAGCTGCACCAGATGCGGCAGCCTGCCGTCGCGCGCCGCCTCGATCTCGCCGCGGTTTTCGCGCAGCTCGGGTGGAATGAACGGCAGCCCAACCGACGCAAACACCGACTCCTCGGTATCGCCGGCAATGCGCGCTTCGCCCGCAAACACGCCATATTCGTTGATCTTCAGGTCGCGCTTCAGTGCCAGCGTGCGGATCTCGATGTTGTGCGCCTTCGAGCCCGTAAAGTAATGCAGCGCCGCCCCGAAGCTCTCCGGTTCCACCGCCCGCAGGTCCACCTGCATCCCCTGCGCAAGCTCCACGCTCGCGCGTGTCGGTCCATGTGAGATCACCCGCCCCACGCCTTCGTACTGGACGAAGTGCGCTGTCACCTGCTCCATCCGGCGCGCGGCCACGACGATGTCCACGTCCCCGACCGTCTCCTTCATCCGCCGCAGGCTGCCCGCCGCCTCGACGCGGACGACCGCCGGATGCTGCTTCAGGTAGCGCACCAAGGGTTCGAGCAGCTGCACCGCCAGCGCGATCGAATAGCGCGTGCTCTTGGACAGACGCGACTGCACCGCCTCCAGGATCCGCTGCTCCGCCTTTTCTCCCAACCCACGGATCGTGCGCAATTGCCCGTCCTCGCAGGCGCGCAGCAATTGTTCGGGCGTATGAATGCCCCGCTCCTGGTAGAGCAGCTTGACCCGCTTCGGTCCCAGTCCCGGGATCCGCAGCAGCGTGCCGATCCCTTCCGGCAGCTCGTGGCGCAGCTGTTCGCGCAGCGCGCAGGTGCCGCCGCCGTGCACGATCTCGGCGATCTTGCCGGCAAGGTCGGCGCCGATGCCGGGCAGCTCGGACAGGTCGCGCCCTTCGTTCAGCAGGTCCTCGACACTGGGCGCCAGCGTTTCCACCGTGCGCGCCGCGTTGCGATAGGCGCGAATCCGGAACGGATTGCCCTCTTCCAGCTCAAGCAGGTCGGCGATTTCACCGAACACCGACGCGATATCGGCATTGTGGATATGCATGACTCCTCCTCGCGCGCGCACCTCCCCGCGCGGAAATGGTCAAACCGGGAAAGCTCCCGCCGGGATGCGCCTTGATCAGGAGATTGGAATGGGCAACTCGCAATTTGACCACGTGTCCGTCGCCAAGAAAGCCAACATCTACTTCGACGGCAAGTGCATCTCGCACAACCTGGTCTTTCCCGACCAGACCAGGAAGACCCTCGGCGTGATCATGCCGGGCACCCTGACCTTCGGCACCGACGCCCCCGAGGTGATGGAGATCGTCCAGGGCAAGTGCCGGGCGCGCATCGGGCCGGACGGCGAATGGAAGACCTACGGGGGCGGCCAGCAGTTCCGGGTGCCGGGCCAGTCCAGCTTCGAGATCGAGGTGAGCGAGCCTGTCCATTACGTGTGCCACTTCTCGAACCAGTGAACGCCGGAGCGTGCGTCAACCTCCCGAGCTGCGCACCCGCCGCACCGGGGCCTCCACACTGTGCTCGCTGATCAGGCGGTCAAGCGCCGCCCGGTCCACCGTTTCGTGTTCCAGCAACGTGTGGGCAAGCACGTCCAGCAGCTCGCGCTTTTCCAGCAAGGTCTGGCGCACCCGTTCGTGCGCTTCGGACAGCAAGGTCGCGATCTCCTGGTCGATGCCCTGCGCGGTACGCTCGCTGTACGGCAGCCGTTCGCCCAGCGCGCCAGGGTACAGGGGTGATGGGTTCGGCTGCTCGAAAGTGGCGATGCCCAAGCGCTGGCTCATCCCGTATTGCGTGACCATGTGGCGCGCCATGTCGGTTGCCATCTGCAAGTCGTTCTGCGCGCCGGTGGACATGTCACCGAACACGATTTCCTCCGCCACCCTGCCGCCCAGGAACACGTCGAGCCGGTCCAGCAGCTCGCTCTTCTTCAGCAGGTAGCGGTCTTCGGTGGGCAGTTGCTGCGTGTAGCCGAGCGCGGCCACCCCGCGTGGAATGATCGAAATCTTCGCGACGCGGTCGGCATTGCGCCGGTACTCCGCGGTCAGCGCGTGGCCCGCCTCGTGGTAGGCCACGGTCTCCTTCTCCATCGGGTTCATCACGCGGCTCTTCTTCTCCAGCCCGGCGATCACACGGTCGGCGGCCTCGTCGAAGTCGTGCATGTCCACCGCCTGCTTGCCGCGCCGCGCCGCCAGCAGCGCCGCCTCGTTGACCAGGTTGGCCAGGTCGGCCCCGGCCAGTCCCGCGGTGCGCGCCGCAATCTCTTCCAGGTCCACGTCGTGCGCCACGGTCACGCTGCGGGTGTGCACGGCCAGGATCTTCTGGCGCCCCTTCAGGTCCGGACGGTCCAGCGTGATGTGGCGGTCGAAGCGGCCGGGCCGCAGCAGCGCCGGGTCCAGGATCTCGGGCCGGTTGGTCGCGGCCAGGATGATCACCCCCTTGTTGGTGTCGAAGCCATCCATCTCCACCAGCAGCTGGTTCAGGGTCTGCTCCTGCTCGTTGTAGCCGCTCACCGTGCCACCCACGCCCCGCGCCCGGCCCAGCGCGTCGAGCTCGTCGATAAAGATGATGCATGGCGCGCTCTTTTCCGCCTGCGTGAACATGTCGCGCACGCGCGCCGCTCCCACGCCCACGAACATCTCGACGAACTCCGAGCCGCTGATCGAAAAGAACGGCACCCCGGCCTCGCCCGCCAGCGCCTTGGCCAGCAAGGTCTTGCCGGTGCCAGGCGCGCCGACGATCAGCACACCCTTGGGAATCTTGCCGCCCAGCCGGCGGTAGCGCTGCGGGTTCTTGAGAAACTCGACGATCTCGATCAGCTCTTCCTTGGCCTCGTCGATGCCGGCCACATCGTTGAAAGTGACGCCAGTCTTGCTCTGCACATACACGCGCGCCTTGCTTTTGCCAATGTCAAACAGGCCGCCCGCCATCATGCCGCCGCGTTTGGCCACGCTGCCCCACAGCCAGAACAGCAGCAGCACCGGGAACACCCACGCCAGCAAGGTACTCAGCCACTCGCTCTTGACCTGGCCCACATAACGCACCTTCTGCGCCTCCAGGTCCGACACCAGGTCGGGGTCGGTCACCCGCACGGTGCTGAACGGGCAGCCGCCGTCGGGCGAGCACTTGATGGTCTCGGCCTTGTCCTTGGGCAGGAATGCCTCGAGCCCGCCCGGCTTGAGCGAGCCGGTGATGGTGGTATCCGAAATCTGCACCTCGTTGACCTTGCCGGCGGCCAGCAACTGCTTGAAGTCGCTGTAGGCAATCGGCGCCGTGGACATCAGCCCCGCCACGCTCTGGAACAGCACGAAGATCACCAGACCCAGCAGCCAATACCACAGGGCCGGACGCATCGGGTTCTGGGTTTCCTTGTCCTCGCTCACGCTGCCCCCGCCACCGGCTTGTGCACCAGCACCGCCACTTTGCTTTCCTGCAGCACCTTGAGCGTCTCGCTGCCCAGCATGCGCGCACGGTCGCCCTTCCAGCCGTGCGAGGCCAGGTAGATCAGGTCGCAGCCCAGGTCGTCGGCCGCGTGCACGATGGCCTGCCACGGCTCGGGCGCATGGACCTTGATGACGGTGGAGGCGACATGGGCGCCGCTGGCGGTGGCGGTGATGTCGGCCAGGTATTCGTCCGCCAGCTTGTCGAACAGGGCCTGGCGGCGCTGGGCGAGGTGGGGCGCGTGCGCGACCCAGGTGTCCAGCTGTGCGCCCGCGGCCAGCGACACCACATGGATGCCGACCACTTCCGCCCCGCAGTCTTTGGCGAACTGCACGCCGCCCCGCACCGCCTCGCGGGACAGCGCCGACCCGTCGGTCGGCAGCAGGATGCGTTTGTACATGATTCACCCCTCGACGCACGCCGGCGCCTGCCCCCACTGTCGGTCAGGCGTCGGCTGCGTGCTTGAGGCAAATCAAAGTGGCGACAACGCGGCCGGACTATTTCCAGTCGCCGCGCAGGTCCAGCACTTGCTGGTACAGGTTCTCCGGCGTGGCCTCGTCCGGCGGCACCGGCCGGCCCACCGCCAGCGCCAGCCGCGAACGCGGGCCGCGTGCAAACGAGCGCTCGAACACGTTGCCGCGGTCGCGCGTGAACAGGCTGCCCCACAGCCCGCGCAGCGCCATCGGGATCACCGGCACCTTGCTGCGTCCAACGATCTTGGCGATGCCGCCCTTGAACTCGTTCATCTCGCCGGTCGAGGTCAGCTTGCCCTCCGGGAAAATGCAGACCAGCTCGCCTTCGTGCAGCGCTTTGGCCACATCGACGAACGCCTTTTCCATCAGCCACGGGTCTTCCTTGGCGGGCGCGATCGGGATCGCCTTGGCGGTGCGGAAGATCCAGCCCAGCACGGGCGTGGCGAAGATGCGGTGGTCCATCACGAAGCGGATCGGGCGCGGGCTGGCCGCCACGATTACAACCGCGTCCACGTAGCTCACATGGTTACACACCAGCACTGCCGGCCCCTCTTCGGGGATGCGCTCGGCGTCCACCGTTTTCACGCGGTGAATCGTGTGGATCAGCATCCACGCCAGGAAGCGCAGCAGGAACTCGGGAACCAGCGAGAAGATGTACACCGCCACCACCGCGTTGAGCAGGGCCGTGACCAGGAACATTTCGGGAATCGTGAAGCCATGGCCGAGCAGCACGATGGCCACGCCCGCCGCCGCCACCATGAACAGCGCATTCAAAATATTGGTGCCGGCGATGGTGCGCGCCATGTGCTTGGGGTCGCAGCGCGACTGGATCAGCGCAAACAGCGGCACGATGAAGAAGCCGCCGAACATGCCCAGCAGCAGCAGGTCGGCCAGGATGCGCACCACGCCCGGCTGGGCCAGCAGGCCGAGCATGTCCACCGCCTGCGTGTTGGTGTAGTGCTGGCTGGCGAAATACAGGTCGATGCCGAACACCGACAGGCCGATGGAGCCGAACGGCACCAGGCCGATCTCGACCTTGCGCCCGGACAGCTTTTCGCACAACAGCGAGCCGGTACCCACGCCCAGGGAGAAGACGGTCAGCAGCAGCACGAACACGCTGTGGTCGCCGTGCAGGTAGTCCTTGGCGTACACCGGAAACTGCGACAGCACCAGCGCGCCGTAGAACCAGAACCACGAGTTGCCCAGCATCGACAGGAACACCGTGCGGTTCTTGCTCGAGAACGCCAGGTTGCGCCAGCTCTCCGCGAGGAAATTTGCGTTCACCTTCAGTTGCGGCTCCGGCGCCGGTGAACGTGGGATGCCCCACGACGCAACCAGCCCCAGCACCGCGGTCAGCACCGTACCGGCCGCCACCATGGCAATGCCATGCGGCTGCGCCACCAGCACCGCGCCCATGATCTCGCCGATCAAGATACCGACGAAGGTACCCATCTCGATCACGCCGTTGCCGCCGACCAGTTCATCCTGCTTCAGGTGCTGCGGCAGGTAGGCGTACTTCACCGGCCCAAACAGCGTCGAGTGCACGCCCATGCCGACCACTGCGGACACCAGCAGCCACAGGTTGTGGCTCATCCAGCCTAGTCCCGCGACCAGCATGATGCCCAGCTCGAGGAACTTGACCGAGCGCGCCAGCTTGCCCTTCTCCACCTTGTCCGCCACCTGGCCGGAAGTGCCCGACAGCAGCACGAACGGCAGGATGAACAGGCCCGGGATCAGGTTGTTCAGCAGCGAAGGGGAAAGACTGGTCCAGCTGGCCGCATCGTAAGTCAGGATCACGATCAGCGCGGTCTTGAACAGGTTGTCGTTGAACGCCCCGAGGAACTGGGTCCAGAAAAACGGGGCGAAGCGCCGCTGCTTCAACAGGGTGAACTGGTTCGGTTTGCTCATGCGTCGGCTCGCGAAAAGTGGATGGGCCGTAATCTACAGCACTCGGCGGAGGCAAACAACAATGTTTCCTAGTGTTATTTTTGTGTAGCCGATACTAATACGCCGCGTTGTGCCGCGCGATACCCGAACTGGGTGTTTTGCAAGGAACTGGCTCTGGCGCAATATGCGCGCGACATATGATCTGAATCGAATCGGCAAGGCGGCAAGGCGTGCCGGCGCTCGCTGAAACTCCCTACAGCGGCTTTTTCGCTGTTCTTGTTGTCGCGAGTGCCCAAGCAGCAACTCCAGCGCAAACTGTGGAGGTCAACAACGCGATGAGCGGGACGTAAATCATCAACTTCACACGCCCTGCTCGTTCCGACTCATTCCACTGGGCTAACGATGAACACGCTGTCTTGATTGCTTCGATATCCGTTGCTCCGGCAAGAGCCGAATTGAAATGTTCATAGGCGTGGGGCAGCTGCGCCAAGCTCATGAGATAGACGGTGAGCAGCTGAAGCAGCGTCGCTGCGGCAGAGAGAATGCACCCCGCAAGGATGATCCAAAAAAATTTACGGTAGGCCATGTTCCTATATCAACCGTTCATTGTCATCGAACCCGGTCCGCCCCAAGCCGATCGTGGTCGTCCGTCAACGCTCAGTGTACGGTCAATGTTGCTCTGGTTGCAAGTTGAAGACCAGTCAAGGCTTGCGCCTCCGGTAGACAGGGCCGACGGCCAGCACCACCACCGCCATGCGCGTGACGTGGAATGCCGTCACGACCGGCACACCGAGGTTGAGCACCCGGGCCGTCAGCGCCATCTCGGCGATGCCGCCGGGTGACGTGGCGAGCACAGCGGTGCCCCAGTGCAGGCCGGCGAACTGCGCCAGCGCGAGGGCAAAGCCGGCGGCCAGCAGCAGCGCAACGCCGGTGCAGGCGGCCACGCTTGCCAAAAAACGCGGCGCCGTGTGCACGAAAGCCGGGGTGAAACGCGTGCCGAGCGACACGCCAATGAACAGCTGCCCGGTGCGGATCGCCCATTCGGGCAGGCGCGACAAATGGATACCCGCGGCCGTGAGCGCAAGCGCCACCACGAGCGGGCCGATGACCCAGGCGTTGGGCAGGTCGCGCCGGGTGAGCAGCAGCGCCCCCGCAGCGGTGGCCAGCGCCAGCACGGCCAGGCCCGGATAGTGCACTTCGCTGGCGGCCGGCACGAACTCCGGCAGCCCGGCGCTGGCGTGCAGCGCGCGCACGATGAACGGGATGGTGCCGACCACCATCATGATGCGCAGGCTGTGCGCGGCAGCCACCCGCTCGACCAGCGCGCCGTGGCGCTCGCCCTGCACCGCCATCTCCGACGCGCCGCCGACGGCCATCGCAAAAAATGCCGTCGCATGGTCGGTACCGGAAACGCGCCGCAGCAGCCACGCGCCCGCCACCCCGAGCGCCAGCGCAAACAGCACCGCCAGCGCGATCCACGGCGCGTAGCGCGCCAGCACCGCCAGCACCGGCGCGCTGAAGTACAGGCCGAGCGCGGTGCCGATCGCCCACTGCCCGGCCTGGCGCACCTGCACCGGGGCCGCGAGCGACGCGCCCAGCATGCAGGCAGCGGCGGTCGAGAACAGCGGCCCGATCAGCCACGGCAGCGGCGTGTCCAGCCACACGCAGGCCAGCGCCGCCGGCACCGCGACCAGCAGCGCCAGGCCAAAGGAACGCAGCATGGGTCGCGTCAAAAGGCCCAGAGCTTCTCGGCCGGCATCTGCAGCCAGTAGCTGCCGCCATCCAGCCGGCGCGACGAATATGCGCGCAGCTTGGCGTCACCGCGCCCGAACAAGCACTCCCAGCGGTCACCCAGGTACATGCAGGTGATCAGCTCCATCTGCAGCGCGTTGTCGGCCGCCGTGTCGCTGACGCGCACTTCCTCCAGCCGCACCAGCGCGGTCACGTCGCTGCCCACGTTGGCGCCGCGTGCGGTACCGTCCAGCTGTGCACCTTCCACCAGCAGGCGCACGCGGTTGCCGTCGCGCCGCAACACCTTGCCAGGCAGGCGGTTGTTACTGCCCATGAACTCGGCGGTGAACAGCGTGTCCGGGGTCTCGTACATCTGCTGCGGCGTGCCCTGCTGCTCGATCTTGCCGTTGTTGAGCAGGAGGATGCGGTCCGAGATCGCCATCGCCTCGGCCTGGTCGTGCGTGACCATCAGGGCCGACAGGCCGAGCCGCACGATCAGCTCGCGCAGGAAGGCGCGCGCCTCTTCGCGCAACTTGGCGTCCAGGTTCGACAGCGGCTCGTCGAGCAGGATCACCGGCGGGTTGTACACCAACGCGCGCGCAATCGCCACGCGCTGCTGCTGGCCGCCGGACAGCTGGTGCGGAAAGCGCGCGCCCAGGTGCCCCAGGCCCAGCTGGGCCAGCACCAGGTTCACCTTCGGCTCGATCTCGCGCGCAGGCATCTTGCGCAGCTTCAGGCCATATGCCACGTTGTCGAACACGGTTTTGTGCGGCCACAGCGCGTACGACTGGAACACCAGGCCCAGGTTGCGCTCCTCGGCGGGCAGCTCAAGCTTGCGATCGCCGTCGAACACGCGGCGCTCGCCGATGTCGATGGTGCCGGCGCGCGGACTTTCCAGGCCGGCCACCGCGCGCAGCAGCGTGGTCTTGCCGCTGCCCGAAGGCCCCAGCAGCGCCACCACCTCGCCGCGTTGCAGGTGCATCGACACGCCTTTGAGGATCTGGTTGGTGCTGGCGCCGCTGCCGTAGTCGAGGTGCAGGTCGTTGACGGATAAAACGTTCATGTGTTGTCTCGTAGATGAATTAGTCGTGCAGCTTGACGCCAAAGCGCAGCGCGATGCCAAGGCCGATGGCCACCAGGGTGATGTTGATGAACGAGAGCGCGGCCACCAGGTCGGTCGAGCCGCCGGCCCACAGCGATACCAGCATCGCGCCAATCACTTCGGTGCCGGGCGAGAGCAGGTACACGCCGGTCGAGTATTCGCGTTCGAAGATCAGGAACACCATCAACCAGCCGCCCAGCATGCCGTACTTGATGAGCGGGAGCGTGATGTCGCGGGTGACGCGGCCACGGCGGGCGCCGACCGCGCGCGCGGCCTCTTCCAGCTCCGGCCCCACCTGCAGCAAGGCGGTGGACACCATGCGCATGCCGTAGGCCAGCCACACAACCGAATACGCCAGCCACAGGGCGAAGATGGTCGAGCGCAGTTCACGCAGCGCCGGGATCAGGTGCTCTGACAGCCACAAGGCCGCGCCGTTGTCCATCCCCTTGAGCAGGCCGTCCAGCCAGCTCGGCACGAACAGGAACACCCACAGGAACGACAGGCCGGCGAGCAGGCCCGGCACCGCGCGCGGCACCAGCACGCTGTAGTCCAGCAGGCGCGTGATGCCGTCCTGCTTGCGGTGCATGGCCAGCGCGATCGCGCTGTAGCAGGCCACCGCCAGGCCGCCGCCCACGACACCGATCAGCACCGTGTTCAGGATGCCGCGCATGAGCGAAGGCTGCTCCATGATGTCGCGGAAGTGCTGCAGCGTGAGCACGTCGGCCAGCTTCACGCCTTCGCCCCAGTACTGCACAAAGCTGCGCAGCACGATGCCGGAGATCGGCACCACGATCGTGAACAGCAGCCACGCGCCCAGCAGCGCGAACGCCACCCACTTCCAGCGGCCCAGCGGCAGCGGCTTCTGGCGCGCGCCCTTGCCCTTGATGGCGACGTACTTGTTGGCCGACTTGAGCAGCCAGCGCTGCAGCATCACCAGCGGCATCGTCACCATCACCAGGCACACCGCAACGGCTGCCATCAGGTGGTACGACGGGGTGCCCAGCTTGTTGGTGAGCTTGTACAGGTAGGTGGCCAGCACCAGGTGCCCTTCCGGGTCGCCCAGCACCAGCACCAGGCCGAACACCTCGAAGCCGAGGAAGAACACCAGCACGCCCGCGTAGGCCAGCGCCGGCATGATCATCGGCAGCGACACGTTGAACATCACCTGCCATGGCGAGGCGCCGGTCACGCGCGCCGCTTCCTCCACGTCCGAGCCCAGGCTCTTGAGCGCGGAGGACGCGTACAGGTACACGTGCGGCACGTGGGTCAGGCCCGCGATCACCACGATGCTGGTGAACGAGTAGATGTTCCAGGGGATGAAGCCGAGGATCTGCTTGGCCCAGGTCGAATAGAAGCCGACCGGCCCCATCGCGACCACGTAGCCAAAGCCCATCACCATCGGCGACACGAAGATCGGCACCAGCAGCAGCGGCGCGATCCAGCTGCGGCCCGGCAGGTCGGTGCGGATCATCAGGAAGGCGAGCATGCCGCCCAGCGGCACCGCGATCGCGGCCAGGCCCGCCGCAAGGATCATCCCGTTGCGGAACGCGACCCGGAAGTCGGGGTCGTCGAAAATGAAGCGGTACGCGTCCAGGCCCAGCTCCTTGTCGGGCATGAAGAACGGCGCCGACAGGAAGCTCTGGTAGAAAATCAGGAACAGCGGAACGAAGATGGCCAGGCACGTCAGGGCGACAACCATCCCGCGCGGCCAGTTAAGGCGGCGCGACAAAGACAAGGTAGACATGGAACGATCCGGTGAGGGGTTGATGCTGCCAGCAGAGAACCCGTCGTTCCGGCGAAGGCCGGAACCCATGCTGAGCGTGAGTCGCACGCGTTCTATGGGTCCCCGCCTGTCGCGGGGACGACGTAGCTGCCTTTACTTCTTACCAGCGGTTTCCTTCCACTGCTTCAGGAAGGCCATGCGCTTGGCCGGCGCGAGGTACTGCAGCAGGCTTTCGTTGACCGGCAGCGGCTTGATGTTCTTCTCGCCGATCTCGCGAATCAGCTCGGCCGAGGTGGTCTCGCCCTTCACGTGCGCGCGGATCGCGTACAGCTTGGCGTCGTTGGCGATCACGGTCTGGCCGCGTGCCGACAGCATGTAGTCCATCCACAGCTTGGCGGCGTTGGCGTTCTTCGCGTTCTTGTTGATGAACTGGACGCGCGACAGGATCAGCGTGTAATCCTTGGGCAGCACCACGCCCAGCGACGGGTCGGTCTTGGCGCGCACCAGGGCGTACGAGCCGAGCACGTTGTAGCCGATCAGGTTCTCGCCCGACGAGATCCGCTCCAGCATGGTGCCGGTGGACGACTGCACGCGCACCTTGGCCGTGCCGAACGCGTTCTCCAGCGCCGGGAACTGGGCGAAGTCGTGCGAATCCTGGGTCATGAACATGAAGCCCACGCCCGATTTCTCGATGTCGTAGGTGGTGACCTTGTCGCGGAATTTGTCGGTGGCGATCAGTTTGGCGAAGTCGGCGTGGGTCTGCGGGACTTCGGCGCCGGTGACCAGGCGCTTGTTGTACACGATCGCGGCCGGCTCGAACGTGGTGCCGTATGCCATGTCCTTCCACACCGCCCAGCCCGGGATTTTCGGCGCTTCGACCGACTTGTAGGCCATCGCATAGCCTTCCGCGGCCAGCTTGAGCTGCAGGTCCATCGCCGACGACCACAGCACGTCGGCGGTGGCGCCGCCGGCGGCCGATTCGGAGATGAAGCGGTTGTACACCTCGGTCGAGTTCATGTCGTTGTACTCGACCACGATGCCCGGGTACAGCGCGTTGAAGTCCTTGATCAGCGGCTGCGCGGCCTTGCTGTCGGTGGCGCCGTAGATCACCAGCTTGCCCTCTTTTTTGGCGCCGTCGATGATCTTCTGGTAGGTGGCCGGGTAGCCGGCCGGGACTTGCGCGCCGGCGGCCAGCGCCACGCCCGACAGTGCGAGGGCGAGCGCAATCTTCGAAATGGATTTCATCTTGTCTCCTTGGGTTTGATTGTCCGGCTAGCGCACCAGGTTGAACTGCATCGCCTGCCGGGTGTAGTCGTTGACTGCTTTCTTGATGTACTGGGTCAGCGCGTCGCCGGTCAGCGAGAACGGATACAGCCCGGCCTCGGTGCGCAGCTGCGCGAATTCGGGCGATGCCTCCATCCGGTCGAAGGCCTCGACCCAGCGCCGGTAGTCGGCCTCCGGCACGCCAGGCGCCATCCACACGCCACGGATGATCGGCCACACCACGTCGATGCCCTGCTCGCGCGCCGTCGGCACCTGCGCCAGCGCGCCCGGCAGCCGGTGTTCGGAAAGCACCGCCAGCACCCGCACTTTGCCCGGCCCCGCGTACAGCTTGGCCTCGGACGCGTCGCCCGAGACCACCTGCACGAAACTGGCGTTCATCGCCGTGAACGCTTCGCCGCCGCCTTCCAGCGCGACAAAGCGCAGCTGCTTCGGATCGATGCCGGCGTGGCGCGCGACCATCGCCATCTTCAGCCAGTCCTGGCTGCCGATGGTGCCGGATACGCCGATCAGCACCTTCTGCGGCGCCGCGCGCAGCGCCTCCAGCAGGTCGCCCAGCGTGCGGTACGGCGAGTCGGCGCGCACCGCGATCATGCCGTAGTCGGCGCCCATCGCCGCCACCCAGCGCACGTCCGAAGGGCCTGCCTTGCCAAACTTGCCCTGCGCAAGATTGAGCAAGGAGCCGCCCGAAAACGCGACCAGGGTGTCCGGCTCCGGGCGCCGCTGCGACACCAGTGTGTGCCACGCCACCGCGCCGATCCCGCCCGGCAGGTAAGTCAGCTTGAGCTTCGGTGCGCCGGGCTTGGCCAGCAGTGCTTTTTGTGCAAGCTTGCAGGTCAGGTCCATCGCGCCACCCGGCTTGGACGGGATCACGCATTCCGGCTCGCCGGCATGCGCGATCGCGCATGCGGCCAGCAGGGCCAGGGGAATCAGGTTACGCAGTTTCATGCGAGCCATGATAGAGGTGATTGGCCTGGCGAGCGAATCAGTAGCGGTGCTGGATGCCCATGGTGATGCCGGTTTGCGACGTTCCGAAACCGGCGTCGTCGCGCGACAGGCCGACCAGCTGGCCGTTCTTGCCGCTCACGTGCGCGCCAGCCAGGTACAGGTCGGTGCGCTTGGACAGCGCGTACAGCGCGCGCGCCACGTACATGGTCGGATCGGCATCCTTGCCTGCCGCGACATTCTTGACGTTGACGTGGTAGGCCGCGCCGGTGAGGGTCCACGGGCCGGTGTAGTAGCTCACGCCGCCCCAGTAGGTGTCGGCGCGCACGTCGGGGGTTGCGGCCTTGCCCGATTCGAGCTTGTAGCCGCGCATGGCGGCGGTGTAGCGCCACGAGCTGGTCTTGTAGTCGGCGGCGATGTGGAAGGCCGAGGTCTGGTCGCGGTTGCCGGTGGCGGCGACCGTATTGCCGTTGATGCGCTCGTAGGAACCCATCACCGCGAAGCCCTTGTTGGCCCACGACACGGCGCCGGCGTATTTGCGGCCGTCATTCGGTGCGCCCGGCTGCTCGCCCAGGCCCACGGTCGCGCCGTACGACAGCGCGCCGGTGCTGCCCGAGTACTTGATGAGGTTGTCGAACGCGGTCGTCATGCCGTACTTCGAGGGGCCGGTGGCCGAAGCGGAAGTGGCCCACGAGTAGTTCGGCGCAAAGCCCATCGGGTCGAACTTGATGACAAAGTCATACACGGTGGTGAACGAGCGGCCCAGCACCAGGCGGCCGGCCTTGCCGTCCAGGCCCACGTAAGCCTGGCGCTTGAACAGCGCGCCGTCCTGCGCGCCGGTGTCGAGCAAAATGCCGCCTTCCAGGCCGAACACGGCTTTCAGGCCGCCACCCAGGTCCTCGGCACCGCGAAAGCCCCAGCGCGAGGTGTTTTTACCACCCGAGATCACGCGCGTCATGCTGCCACCTTTGGCGTCCGCATTGGTGAGGTATTCGACGCCGGCGTCGATCAGGCCGTAGGTCTGGACGCTGGTCTGGGCCTGCGCGTGGCCGGCGATGGAAAGGGCCGCAAAAACGGCGAGCGAAAGCAGCTTGCGCTTCATCGATGTCTCCTGATTGTGGTTATGGTTTTGTTACAGCGCTGTGAACTATATGGGCCGCTTCCTTTCAATCAGCTTTCAGCGGCCAAAGTGCAACGCCCCCTGTTCGCGCCGCCCGCTTTCCCCTTACACTGGCCTCCATGCGTATCCTCCTCGTCGAAGACCACCTCGAACTGTCGCACTGGCTGTCCAAGGCCCTGCGCGACGCCAACCTCACCGTCGAATGCGCGCACACCGGCGCCGATGCCGACGCCCTGCTGCACACGCAGGACTACGCGCTGGTCATCCTCGACCTGACGCTGCCGCGCATGGACGGCCTGGACGTGCTGCGCCGCCTGCGCGCGCGCGGCGGCGCGCGCGGCAGCACGCCGGTGCTGATCCTGACCGCGCGCGGCGGGCTGGAGGAACGGGTGCAGGGGCTGAACCTGGGCGCCGACGATTACCTGGCCAAGCCGTTCGAGCTGGCCGAGCTGGAAGCGCGCGTCAAGGCGCTGCTGCGGCGCAGCCAGGGCGGCGTGGCGGCGCCCGTCCAGCGTTGCGGCCAGCTCGCGTTCGACACCGTCTCGCGCATGTTCGAATACTGCGGCGAGCCGCTCTCGCTCACGCCGCGCGAGCACGCGGTGCTGGAGGCGCTGATCTCGCGCCCGGGCCGCGCACTGTCCAAGGAAAAGCTGTTCGACGAAGTATTCGCGCTCGACGACGACGCCAACCTGGACGCGATCGAGCTGTACATCCACCGGGTGCGCAAGAAGCTCGATCGCCGGCCCGAGGGGGGCGCGGCGATCGCCACGCTGCGCGGCATCGGCTACCTGCTGCAGGCGCGCGAGCCGCAATGAAACGCATCGCGCTCGGCCTGGGCCGCCGCATCCGCGCCGCGCCGCTGGGCAGCCTGCGCAACCAGCTGCTGCGCTGGCTGCTGGCGCCGCTGGTGCTGCTGGTCGCGCTCAACACCTTCTCGCTGTACCGCGACGCGATGGACGCGGCCGACATGGCCTACGACCGCTCGCTGCTGGCGTCCACCCGGGCGCTGGCCGAGCGGGTGGCCATGCGCGACGGCCAGGTGGTGGCGGACGTGCCCTACGTGGCGCTGGACAGCTTCGAGACCGATACCCTCGGGCGCATCTACTACCGGGTCGGCGGCCTGAAAGGCGAAACCGTGTCCGGCTACGACGACCTGCCGCGCGTGCCGGCCGACGTGCCACGCTCGGAACTGTACCCGGCGCTGGTGCGCTTCTACCACGCCACCTACAACGGCGAGCCGGTGCGCATCGCCGCGCTGCTGCAGCCGGTGTTCGACGATTCGATGCGCGGCATTGCGCTGATCCAGGTCGGCGAAACGCTGGACGCGCGCTACGCGCTGTCGCGCCGCATTTTGATGGGCACCCTGCTGCGCCAGGCCATTTTAGTGCTGGCCGTGGCCACGCTGGTGTGGGTGGCGGTGCGGCTGGTGCTGCGCCCGCTGATGCAGCTGAAGGACGAATTCGAGACGCGCCCGCTGTCGGACCTGTCCAACGTGGACCAGGCGCTGGTGCACAAGGAGGTGCGCCCGCTGGTGGCCACGCTCAACGGCACCATGGCGCGCATGCAGCACCTGATCGCCAGCCAGCGCCGCTTCATCGCCGACGCCTCGCACCAGCTGCGCACCCCGCTCACCGTGCTCAAGACCCAGGCCGAGCTGGCCCTGCGCGAGAACGACCCGGAAGCCATGCGCGCCATCGTGCGCTCGATCGCCGGCACCACCGACTCGGCGGTCCACCTGGCCAACCGCCTGCTGACGCTGGCGCGCGTGGAGCACGGCGGCCAGGGCGACATGGCCGAGGTGAACCTGCCGGCGGTAGTGCGCCAGGTGGGCCTGGACCTGGCGCTGCCGGCGGTGCAGAAGAACATCGACCTGGCGCTGGACGCGCCCGAGACGCTGGCCGTGCGCGGCCAGGCCATGATGCTGCACGAACTGGTGAGCAACCTGGTGGACAACGCGCTGCGCTACACGCCGCCCGGCGGCAGCGTGCAACTGGCTGTGCGGCAAGCTGCGCACGGCGTGATACTGGAAGTGCAGGATTCCGGGCCGGGAATTGCGCCAGCGGAACGCGACAAGGTATTCATGCCGTTCTACCGCGCCGCCGCCACCATGGAGGCGAACCCGTCCGGCACGGGTCTCGGGCTGTCGATCGTGCGCGACATCGCGTCGCTGCACGGGGCCGAGGTATCGTTATCCGATGCCGCAAGTGGCGCCGGACTGAAGGTCACGGTGCTGTTTGCGCCGGTCGCGACCAGCGTTCTGTCATGATGGAAAACCGCCATTGAGGCGTCGCAAGCGACACCCGTCGCGGCACTTGTTGTGCGGTGCAGCGTGCGTAAAATGCGCGGATGACTTCGCCGAACCTTCCCTTCCTCCTGAACGGCGCCGCGCCCGACGCGCTGTTCGACCAGCTCGAGTGCGAGCTGGTCGCGCTCACCACCGCCCCGCTCGACGAGGACGAGCTCCCGCCCACGCAGGTGGTGGATGAATTCGCAACCGAGTTCCTGCTGGACCTGGTCCGGCCCAAGCCGCCGAGATGATGGCCCGTGTCCGTCATCCCGGCGAATGCCGCGACCCATACTGAGTTGGAAGCACTGCGGCTTCGTTTGAGTCAGCATGGATAACGGCGGCGCCGCCGAGGATGCGCCGGGACGACGGCGCTTAAGTGAGCAGGCGGGTCAGCTCAGGCTTTCCAGGCGAATGCGCGTCACCTTGCGCTCCACCGCTTCCAGCGCCTCGATCCTGGCGATCGCCGCGTCCACGAATTTCTCGCGGGTCTGGTGGGTGATGATGATGATATCGGTGCGCGTCTGCAGCTCGCCCGGCTCCTTCTGCAGCACGGCGTCGATCGAGATGCCGGCATCGGCCAGGATGCGCGTCAGGTCGGCCATCACGCCCAGCTGGTCCTTCACGTACACGCGCAGGTAGTAGCTCGAGCGGATCTCGGACATCGGCAGGACCGGCACGTCCGTCATCTCGTTCGGCTGGAATGCCAGGTGCGGCACGCGGCAGTACGGGTCCACGGTCGCCAGGCGCGTCACGTCCACCAGGTCCGCGATCACGGCCGAGGCGGTCGGCTCCGAGCCCGCGCCCTTGCCGTAGTAAAGCGTCGAACCGACGGCGTCGGCGTGCACCAGCACCGCGTTCATCGCGCCTTCCACGTTCGCGATCAGGCGGTTGGCCGGGATCAGCGTCGGGTGCACGCGCAGCTCGATGCCGTCCACGCCATCGGCCTGCGCGCGGCGCGTGATGCCCAGCAGCTTGATGCGGTAGCCCAGCTGCTCGGCGTAGCGGATGTCCACCGCCTGCAGCGTGCTGATGCCCTCGATGTGGGCCTTCTCGAACTGAACCGGGATGCCGAACGCGATCGACGACATGATCGCCAGCTTGTGCGCCGCGTCCACGCCCTCGATGTCGAAGGTCGGGTCGGCCTCGGCATAGCCCAGTTCCTGCGCCTGCTTGAGCACCGTCGCGAAGTCCAGGCCCTTCTCGCGCATTTCCGAGAGAATGAAGTTGGTGGTGCCGTTGATGATGCCGGCCACCGATTCGATCCGGTTGGCCGTGAGGCCCTCGCGCAGCGCCTTGATGATCGGTACGCCGCCGGCCACGGCCGCCTCGAACGCCACCATCACGCCCTTTTCCTGGGCTGCGGCGAAGATCTCGTTGCCATGCTGCGCCAGCAGCGCCTTGTTGGCGGTGACCACGTGCTTGCCATTGGCGATGGCGCGCAGCACCAGCTCGCGCGGCAGCTCGTAGCCGCCGATCAGCTCGACCACGATGTCGATGTCGGGGCTGTCCACCACGGCGAACGGATCGTCCACCACGACGCAATCGGCGCCGACGATGCCACGCGCACGCTCCAGGTTGCGCGCCGCGACCATGGCGATCTCGATGCCGCGGCCGGCGCGGCGTCGAATGTCTTCCTGGTTGCGCTGCAGGACGTTGTATGTGCCGGCGCCCACGGTGCCGATGCCTAGCAGGCCTACTTTAATCGGTTTCAACTTACTCTCTCTTCTTCTGCTTCTGTTCTCAGGCGCGGATTGCGTGGCGGCGCCGGTAGCCGTCGAGGAAGCGCGCGAGGCGGCCGCAGGCGTCGCCCAGATCGTCCGTATTCGGCAGGAACACCAGTCGGAAGTGGTCCGGCGCGATCCAGTTGAAACCGGTACCCTGCACCAGCAGCACCTTTTCTTCGGCCAGCAATTCGCAGATGAACTGCTGGTCGTCGGCGATCGGGTACACCTTGGGGTCCAGCCGCGGGAACATGTACAGCGCGGCCTTCGGCTTGACGCAGCTAACGCCCGGGATCTCGGTCAGCATCTTGTGCGCGAGATCGCGTTGACGGGTCAGGCGCCCGTTCGGCGCGACCAGGTCGGCAATGCTTTGGTAGCCGCCCAGCGCAGTCTGGATCGCAAACTGGCCGGGCACGTTGGCGCACAAGCGCATCGAGGCCAGCATGTTCAGGCCCTCGATATAGTCTTTCGCGTGCTTCTTCTCCCCCGATACTACCATCCAGCCGGCCCGGTAGCCGCAGGAGCGGTAATTTTTTGACAGGCCGTTGAGCGTGATGCACAACACGTCGTCGGCCAGCGAGGCCAGCGAAGTGTGCTGGGCGCCGTCGTACAGCACCTTGTCGTAGATCTCGTCGGCGTAGATGATGAGCTGGTGCTGGCGCGCCAGTTCGATAATCTCGAGCAGGAGTTCGCGCGGGTACAGCGCGCCGGTCGGGTTGTTCGGGTTGATGACGACGATCGCCCGCGTGTTGGGGGTGATCTTGCGCTTCATGTCCTCGATGTCGGGCATCCAGTCGGCCTGCTCGTCGCACACGTAGTGCACCGGCGCGCCGCCGGCCAGGCTCACCGCCGCGGTCCACAGCGGGTAGTCCGGGGCCGGCACCAGCACCTCGTCGCCGTTGTTGAGCAGGCCCTGCATCGCCATGACGATCAGTTCCGAGGCGCCGTTGCCGAGATAGACGTCATCCACGGTCACGCCCGTGATGCCCTTTTGCTGGGTGTAGTGGACAATCGACTTGCGCGGCGCGAACAGGCCCTTGGAATCGGTGTAGCCCGCCGCATTGGGCATGTTGCGGATCATGTCGCGCACGATCTCGTCCGGCGGGTCGAAGCCGAAGGTGGCCAGGTTGCCAATGTTGAGCTTGATGATCTTGTGCCCGTCATCCTCCATCTTGCGCGCCAGGTCCATGGCCGGGCCACGGATCTCATAGCAGACATCGTCGAGTTTGTTGGATTTGAGGATGGGGCGCACGGTTATTCCTGGTAACGAGAAAGGTTTTGCTGCAATGCGATAAGTCCATTCTGCCCCAAACAGACCAGTTAAATCAACCGCCCCGCCATCTTTTGCCGCCGTTGGAGCAAAAGCCTGAACGATGTTCGGCGGGGCGTCCTGTCGCGCTTTGCGCCCGTTTGTGGCATCCTATCGCCCTTCGCACAGAGGCAAAACCCATGAAGCTGCACTCCCAGGACAACCAGCAGTACCAGACCGTTACCGGCTACGACGCCCAGGGCGTCGAGATCAACGCGAAGCGCTACGAGTTCAGCGTGCTCGTGATGCCCGAGGTCGAGCCGCGCGCCTGGCCGGTCACCCGTTTCGAGGATCTCACCGCCGAACATTTCGCGGCCATCGCCCAGGACCAGCCGGACGTGGTCATTCTGGGCACCGGCGAGCGCCAGCGCTTCGTGCACCCGAAACTGGTGACGGCGCTCTCAAACCGCCGCGTGGGCGTCGAAAGCATGGACAGCCATGCCGCCTGCCGTACCTACAACATCCTGATGGGTGAAGGCCGCAAGGTCACGCTGGCGCTGATCATCGAAGGCGCGGCGGCCGCATGAACGACCTGCACCGCAACAAAACCCTCCTCTGGATCCTCTTCGCCGGCTTCGTCCTCGCCACCCTGTACCTGCTCGGCGTGCGCACCCTGGTGCCGCCCGACGAAGGCCGCTACGCCGAAATGGCGCGCGAAATGCTCGCCACCGGCGACTGGGTCACCACCCGACTGAACGGCATCAAGTACTTCGAAAAGCCGCCGCTGCAAACCTGGGCCAACGCCCTCACCTTTGCCGTCTTCGGCCTGGGCGAGTGGCAGGCGCGCCTGTGGCTGGGGCTGAACGGCATCCTCGGCGTGGCGCTGGTCTGGCACGCCGGCCGCAAGGTGTTTTCCGAGCGCGTCGGTTTCTACGCCGCGCTGGTGCTGGGCTCCTGCTTCTACTGGGTCGCCTGCGCCCAGATCAACTCGCTGGACATGGGCCTGTCGGGCATGATGACCATCGCCCTGTGCGCCCTGCTGCTGGCCCAGCGCAACGACGCCACGGCGCGCGAGAACCGCGACTGGATGCTGGTCTGCTGGGCCGGCATGGCGCTGGCGGTGCTGGCCAAGGGCCTGATCGGCCTGGTGCTGCCGGGCGCGATTCTGGTGATCTACACCCTGGCCGCGCGCGACTGGAAGATCTGGACCCGTCTGCACTTGGGCAAGGGCCTGCTGCTGTTCTTCGCCATCGCCACCCCGTGGTTCGTGCTGGTGGGCCTGAAGAACCCGGAACAGCCGCACTTCTTCTTCATCCACGAGCATTTCGACCGCTTCCTGCTCAAGGAACACCACCGCGAAGCCGCATGGTGGGTGTTCTTTGTGCTGCTGGCCGCAGGTTCCGTGCCATGGGTGGGCGTGCTGGTGCAAAGCCTGGTGCTGGGCGCACAGCGCGAAACGACAGGCGCGCCCGGCCCGTTCCGCCCGCGCCTGATGCTGTTGGTCTGGCTGGCCTTCATCATCCTGTTCTTCACCAAGTCCAGCTCCAAGCTGCCCGGCTACATTTTGCCGGTGTTCCCGGCGGCCGCGCTCCTGATCGCCAACTACCTCGACGTCGGCACGCGCAGGAGCCGCATGCTTACCTGCGGCCTGACCGCCCTGCTGGGCGCCGCCCTGCTCGGGTTCGTGCCCTTCGTCCCGGGCCTGGCCAAGCAGGCCGGCGAAGCCGCGCTGTACGCGGCCTACCAGCCGTTCGTGCTGGCGGCCGGCTTCGTGGCCGCGGCGGGCGGCGTGGTCGCCATGCTGTACGCGCGTCAGATGCAGCGCGACCTGATGGTGGTGGTGCTGGCACTGGCCGGTTTTGCCAGCACCGAGCTGCTGCTGGCCGGCTTCGAGCCGATCGGCCAGGTGCGCGCCGGCGTCAACCTGCTGCCGGCGATCCGGGCCGAACTCAAGCCTGAAACCCGTGTCTATTCGGTCGGCATCTACGAACAGTCGCTGACCTTCTACCTGCGCCGCACCGTCACGCTGGTGGACTACTGGGACGAATTCACCTTCGGCCTGCAGCAAGAGCCGCAGTTGTCGATCCCGACCGTGCCAACCTTTGTCGCACAGTGGCGCGCCGACGCCGCCGCCGGCCGCCACGACCTGGCCATCATCCGCGAAGACATCCTGGCCGACCTGAAGCGCCAGGGCGTGCCGCTGCGCGTGGTCGCGGCCGACGCGCGCCGCACCGTCATCGCAAACTATTAAAACGATATGAACCTGTCCACTTTCGCATTCATCATCACCGGCGTGCTGCTCAACGCGGCCGCCCAGCTGCTGCTCAAGGCCGGCACCAACGCCTTGGGCGGCGCCATCCACCTCACCATGGAAAACTGGTTCCAGACCGGGATCAAGGTGGCCACCCAGCTGCCGATCCTGGGCGGGCTGGCCTGCTACGCGGTGTCGCTGGTGGTGTGGATCATCGGCCTGTCGCGCACCGACGTGACCATTGCCTACCCGATGCTCTCGCTCGGCTACGTGGTCAGCGCCGCCGGCGCCTGGCTGTTCCTGGGCGAGGCGGTCTCGCTGCAGCGGCTGGCTGCGATCGGTGTCATCATGGTCGGGGTTGCCCTGCTGGCGCGTACCTGACTGACAAGCCTGATAAAATGCGCGATTGGCGCTGTGGAATCAAAAAATTCCGTTCAGAAAGCGAATGCGGCACCACCACTGCCGCTGTAAATCATTTTGGTGACCTCTGAACAACCACGCCGTCATCCCCGCGCAGGCGGGGATCCATGCTGAGCGCGCACTCACGCGGTCGATGGGTTCCCGCCTTCGCGGGAACGACGAGTTCCGTGGTTTCGGGGCGAGCCATTAGCACAGAAAGAGAAATATGACTGCTGAGCTGCCTTTCCTGCCCTTTTCCCGCCCGACCATCGACGAAGACACCATCGCCGCAGTCGGCGACGTGCTGCGCTCCGGCTGGATCACCACCGGGCCGAAGAACCAGGCGTTCGAAGCACAGCTGTCCGAATACTTTGGCGGGCGTCCGGTACGCACCTTCAACTCCGGCACCTGCACCATGGAGATCGCACTGCGCATCGCCGGCGTGGGCCCGGGCGACGAGGTGATCACCACGCCCATCACCTGGCCCGCAACCTCGGCCGTCATCCTGGAAGTCGGCGCCACCCCGGTGTTCGCCGACATCGACGAGCGCACCCGCAACATCGACCTGGACAAGCTGGAAGCGGCGATCACGCCGCGCACCCGCGCCATCATCCCGGTGTTCCTGTCCGGCCTGCCCGTGGACATGGACCGGCTGTACGCCATTGCCGAGAAATACAAGCTGCGCGTGGTGGAAGACGCCGCGCAGGCGATCGGCTCGACCTGGAAAGGCAAGCGCATCGGCGCGATCGGCGACCTGGTCTCGTTCAGCTTCCAGGTCAACAAGAACATCACGACCGTCGAAGGCGGCTGCCTGGTCATGAACACCCCCGAGGAAGCGCGGCTGGCCGAAAAATACCGCCTGCAGGGCGTCACCCGCAGCGGCGTGGACGGCATCGACGTCGATGTGTTGGGCGGCAAGTACAACATGAGCGACGTGAACGCCGCCATCGGCCTGCGCCAACTGGCGCGGCTGGAAGAGTTCAACGCCCATCGCGAAAAGATCGCGCGCCACTACTTCCAGTGCTTCGGCCCCGACTTCGAGGCGAACACCGGCGCCCAGCTCCCGATCCAGGCCTTCGGCAGCTCGAACTGGCACCTGTTCCAGATCATCCTGCCCGACCACGGCCCCGGCACGCGCGCCGAATTCATGACGCGCATGCAAAAAGAGTACAACATCGGCACCGGCTACCACTACGCGGCGGTGCACCTGTTCACCCTGTACCGCGAGCGCGGCTTCAAGGACGGGCAATTCCCGGTCGCCGAGAAAATCGGCCGCCTGACCGTGACCCTGCCGATGTTTAACACGATGACGCTGGGCGATGTGGAGCGCGTGGTCGCCGCCGTCAACGGGATCCTGGCCAAATGAACGTTCTTGCCATTAAACCGGAACTGTCGGTCGTCATTCCGGTGTACAACGAAGAGGCCGGGCTGGACAAGCTGTTCGGCCGCCTGTACCCGGCGCTGGACAAGGCCGGCATCACCTACGAGATCATTTTTGTCAACGACGGCAGCCGCGACAACTCGGTCGCCATCCTCGCCGAGCAGTACCGCCAGCGCCCGGACGTGACGCGCGTGGTGCTCTTTAACGGCAACTACGGCCAGCACATGGCGATCCTGGCCGGCTTCGAGCAGACCCGCGGCGAGATCATCGTGACGCTCGACGCCGACCTGCAGAACCCGCCGGAAGAGATTCCCAAGCTGGTCGAGAAGATGCGCGAGGGCTACGACTACGTCGGCTCGATCCGCCGCAAGCGCCAGGACACGGCCTGGCGCACCATCGCGTCCAAGGCGATGAACCACCTGCGCGAGCGCATCACCAACATTCACATCACCGACCAGGGCAACATGCTGCGCGCGTACGGCCGAAACGTGATCGACCTGGTCAACCAGTGCGGCGAGGTGAACACCTTCGTGCCGGCGCTGGCGTACAAGTTTGCGCGCAAGCCCACCGAGATCGTGGTCGAACACGAGGAGCGCGCCGCGGGCGAATCGAAATACTCGCTCTACAGCCTGATCCGCCTGAACTTCGACCTGGTAACCGGCTTTTCGCTGGTGCCGCTGCAGGTGTTTTCGCTGCTGGGCATGACGCTGTCGTTCTGCTCGGGCCTTCTGGTGCTGATCCTGCTGGTGCGCCGCTTCCTGCTGGGCGCCGAGGCCGAAGGCGTGTTCACGCTGTTTGCGATCGCGTTCTTCTTCATGGGCGTGATCCTGTTCGGCATTGGCCTGGTGGGCGAATACGTGGGCCGCATCTTCCAGCAGGTACGCGCGCGGCCGCGCTACGTGGTGCAGACCATTTTGCAGGGCCAGCCGCGCCGCGAAGGGCACGAACTGGACGAAGCGGAAGGCGTGGTGCTCGAAAAGCGCCAGGTCGGCCGATAACACCAACACCACTTGCACGTCGTCCCCGGACTGGCCGTCCGCCTTGCCGGGGACCCATAGACCGCGTGACGGGATGCTCAGCATGGGTTCCCGCCTCCGCGGGAACGACGGTTTCACTTATGACGATGAATAAAAAACGCGCAGTCGTCTTCGCCTACCACAACGTCGGTGTGCGCTGCCTGAAAGTGCTGCTGGCCGGCGGCGTCGATGTCGCCCTCGTGGTCACGCACCAGGACAGCGCCACTGAGAACATCTGGTTCGAGTCCGTGATCTCGGTCTGCCAGGCCGAAGGCATCCCCTACATCACGCCCGAGAGCGCAAACGGCGCCGAGCTGCTGGAGCAGGTGAAGGCCGCCAGGCCCGACCTGATGTTCAGCTTCTACTACCGCCACATGTTGCCGGCCACGGTGCTGGACGTGGCTCCGGCCTTCAACATGCACGGCTCCCTGCTGCCGCAGTTCCGCGGCCGCGCCCCGGTCAACTGGGCGGTGCTGCACGGCGCCCGCGAAACCGGCGCCACCCTGCACGAGATGACGGTCAAGCCGGACGCCGGCGCCATCGTGGCGCAGACCGCCGTGCCGATCCTGCCCGACGACACCGCCCACGACGTGTTCGGCAAGGTGGAAGTGGCCGCCGAGATCACGCTGTGGAAGGTGCTGCCGGACCTGCTGGCCGGCACCGCCCCGCGCCTGCCGAACGAACTGGCCAAGGGCAGCTACTTCGGCGGCCGCAAGCCCGAGGACGGCCGGATCGACTGGAGCAAACCGGCGCAACAGGTGTACAACCTGCACCGCGCCGTCGCCCCGCCCTACCCCGGCGCGTTCACCGACGTGGGCGGGCACCGCTACATTATCGAAAGAGCAAGACTTTCCCGGCAGAATTTACCAAGTTTGCCACCGGGCTTGGCGGTGGTGGATAATGGCATCTTTGGCGTTTGCGGCGACGGCCGCGCGCTGGCCATTTCCAGCCTGCTGGCCGATGGCGCCCCGATCAGCGCGGGCGAGCTGTCCGAGCGACTGGCCACGAATTCGTAAAGAGATCACACATGAAAAAAGTCCTCATCCTCGGCGTCAACGGCTTCATCGGCCACCACCTGTCCAAGCGCATCCTCGAGACCACCGACTGGCACGTGTACGGCATGGACATGCAGGCCGACCGCATCGAAGAACTGCTGGCCAACCCCGAGTACAAGTCGCGCATGCACTACTTTGAGGGCGACATCACGATCAACAAGGAATGGGTCGAGTACCACGTCAAGAAGTGCGACGTGATCCTGCCGCTGGTGGCGATCGCCACCCCGTCCACCTACGTCAAGCAGCCGCTGCGCGTGTTCGAACTGGACTTCGAAGCAAACCTGCCGATCGTGCGCTCGGCCGCCAAGTACGGCAAGCACCTGGTGTTCCCGTCCACCTCCGAGGTGTACGGCATGTGCCACGACGATCAATTCGACCCCGAGAACTCGGAACTGATCTGCGGCCCGATCAACAAGCCGCGCTGGATCTACTCGTGCGCCAAGCAGCTGATGGACCGCGTGATCTGGGGCTACGGCATGGAAGGCCTGAACTTCACCCTGTTCCGTCCGTTTAACTGGATCGGCGCCGGCCTGGACTCGATCCACACCCCGAAGGAAGGCTCCTCGCGCGTGGTGACCCAGTTCTTCGGCCACATCGTGCGCGGCGAGCAGATCTCGCTGGTCGATGGCGGCCACCAGAAGCGCGCCTTCACCTACATCGACGACGGCATCGACGCGCTGATGAAGATCATCGAGAACAAGAACGGCGCAGCCACCGGCAAGATCTACAACATCGGCAACCCGAGCAACAACTACTCGATCCGCGACCTGGCCGGCATGATGATCGACCTGGCCAAGGAATACCCGGAATACGCCGAAGGCGCGAACAAGGTCGCGATCACCGAGACCACCTCGGGCGCCTACTACGGCCAGGGCTATCAGGACGTGCAGAACCGCGTGCCGAAGATCACCAACACCTGCGAGGAACTGGGCTGGGCGCCCAAGACCACGATGCAGGAAGCGCTGCGCGGCATCTACGACGCCTACCGCGGCCAGGTCGGCGCAGCCCAGGCGCTGATGGACTGAGGTGGGTCCGCTCCTCGTCCTCAAGATCGACGTCGACACCTATCGCGGAACGAAGGAAGGCGTCCCCAACCTCGCGCGCATCCTGAAAGCGCACGGGGCCCAGGCCACCTTCCTGTTCTCGCTGGGGCCCGACCATACCGGCTGGGCCCTGCGCCGGGCGCTGCGTCCCGGCTTCTTCAAGAAAGTCTCGCGCACCTCGGTGGTCGAGCACTACGGCTTCAAGACCCTCATGTACGGCACGCTGCTGCCCGGCCCCGATATCGGGGTGCGGGCGGCGGACGAGATGCGCGCCGCGCACGCGGCCGGCTTCGAATGCGGCATTCACACCTGGGATCACGTGCTGTGGCAGGACAACGTGCGTGGCCGCGACGACGCCTGGACCGTGCGCATGATGCGCAAAGCGGCCCAGCGCCATGCGCAGGTGTTCGGCCAGCCGCCGCACACCCACGGCGCCGCCGGCTGGCAGATGAACCGCCACGCCTTCGCCGAGCACGAGGCGATGGGCTATGCCTATGCCTCCGACGGCCGCGCGCTGCTCAACGACGACGGCTCGCTGGCCGACCCGGCCGCCGGCCCCTACCGCTTCCCGGGCGGGCGCTGCATCCAGATGCCGACCACCCTACCCACGCTGGACGAACTGCTCGGCCGCGAGATCGGCGGAACGACCATTAGCACGGGCAACATCGGCGCACACCTGCTGCGGCTGACCGAGGGTGCGCAGCGCGATCACGTGTACACTTTGCACGCAGAACTTGAAGGGCAAAAACTCGCCCCCATATTCGAGCAGCTGTTGACAGGTTGGAAAGCCCAAGGCTACCAACTGGCGTCGATGGCGCAGTACCATGACAAGATAAAAGACGCCGCGCTGCCCGAACATCCGGTCACGTGGGGCGAAGTACCGGGCCGGTCGGGCGAACTGATCGTCCTGGACACCAACGTGTAGGGTGGGCAGGTCTGCTGCCCACGCGGTGATAGTCGGCTCCGGCCCACCACCGCGTGCAATCGAAGCCGCCACCCTGCCTCCAAAACCAGAGGAGTGACCCGTGGCCGACAGCCCATCGAACTTCAGCGCCCCCATGACCGGCGGCCAGACCTTCAACCTGCAAGGCCGCCCGGCCAAATATACCGTGCTGTACTTCTACCCGAAGGACAACACGCCGGGCTGCACCACCGAAAGCATCGCCTTCCGCGACCACTACCCAGAGTTCCAGGCGCTGGGCGCCGAGATCTACGGCCTGTCGCGCGACTCGATGAAATCGCACGACAACTTCAAGGGCAAGCTGGGCCTGCCGTTCGAACTGATCTCCGACCCGGACGAGCTGGTGTGCAACCAGTTTGGCGTCATGAAGATGAAGAACATGTATGGTAAGCAAGTCCGCGGGATCGAGCGGAGCACGTTTGTATTTGACGCTAGTGGCCGATTGGTGAAAGAATGGCGTGGCGTGAAAGTCAACGATCACGTCAACGAAGTGCTGGAATTTTTGAAGAGCCAGCCCTGACACGGATGGCTCCCTGGTTCAACCTGCTGGACGTTATCCGCTTATTTTGAGTCGACACCTGCTCCACTCGCATCATTCCAATCTGGCAGTTCGCCCGTCCGGTCCCTCTCCGGACGGCGTTGCCCCCCTTAGATTCCCGATAGCTCCGAACCGCTCTCGCGCCTCATCCATGGATGTCGGCGCGCCATGCGCTTTCCTGACTTTTTTAGATTGAGAAGCTGATGCCACTGCCCAAAATGCCCACCAAGCCAGCCACGCTGCTGGCCGTCAAAGATTACCCCAAGGTCGAGCCCGGCAAGGCGAAGGTAGCGGCCGTCCCGGCGGAGACCGCCAGCGCTGACGTGGAAGACCTGATCAGCGGCCAGGCCGTCCCGGCGCCCAAGTCCACGCGCGCGCGCAAGAAGGCCGCCCCGGTGCTGGCCGAGGTGCCGCCGCCTGCCGCCAAGGCCCCGCCGCGCGCGGACAAGGGCGGCGTTACTGCCAAGCTCAAGGAAACCGACATCGACCAGCCGCATCCGGCCAAGCACAAGCCGGTGGAGATCAACATCAAGTCCGGCGCCAGCCGCAAGGCCGACAAGGCGGGCCAGACCAAGGTGTTCGTGCTCGACACCAACGTGCTGATGCACGACCCGACCAGCCTGTTCCGCTTCGAGGAACACGACGTCTACCTGCCGATGATGACGCTGGAGGAGCTGGACAACCACAAGAAAGGCATGTCCGAGGTCGCGCGCAATGCCCGCCAGGTCTCGCGCACGCTGGACGCCCTGATCGCCAACGTGGACGACGACGCGATCGAAAACGGCATTCCGCTGGCCAAACTGGGCAACAAGGACGCCAAGGGCCGCCTGTACTTCCAGACCAAGCTGAACGGTGCCGCGCTGCCGGAAGGCCTGCCCTCGGGCAAGGCCGACAACCAGATCCTGGGCGTGGTGCGCGCGCTCGAAGCGCAGCAGCCGGGGCGCGCGATCGTGCTGGTGTCCAAGGACATCAACATGCGCATCAAGGCGCGCGCGCTGGGCCTGCCGGCGGAGGACTACTTCAACGACCATGTGCTGGAAGACACCGACCTGCTGTACTCGGGCATCGTCCAGCTGCCGGACGACTTCTGGGACAAGCACGGCAAGAACGTCCAGTCGTGGCAGGAGAACCGCAACGGCACCTCGGCCACCTACTACCGGGTGACCGGCCCGCTGGTGCCGACCCTGCTGGTGAATCAGTTCGTGTACTTCGAGCCGAAGAGCGGCGAGGCGCCGTTCTATGGCCAGGTCAAGGAAATCAACGGCAAGACCGCCGTGTTCCAGACCCTGCGCGACTACGGCAGCGCCAAGAACGGCGTGTGGGGCATCACCGCGCGCAACCGCGAGCAGAACTTCGCGCTCAACCTGCTCATGAATCCCGAGATCGACTTCGTCACCCTGCTCGGCCAGGCCGGCACCGGCAAGACCCTGCTGGCGCTGGCCGCGGGACTGGCGCAGGTGCTCGAAACCAAACTCTACAACGAGATCATCGTCACCCGCGTGACCGTGCCGGTGGGCGAAGACATCGGCTTCCTGCCGGGCACCGAGGAAGAGAAAATGTCGCCGTGGATGGGCGCGTTCGACGACAACCTCGAGGTCCTGATGAAGTCCGACAGCGAGGCCGGCGACTGGGGCCGCGCCGCCACCCAGGACCTGATCCGCTCGCGCATCAAGATCAAGTCGCTCAACTTCATGCGCGGGCGCACCTTCGTCAACAAGTTCCTGATCATCGACGAGGCGCAGAACCTCACGCCCAAGCAGATGAAGACGCTGGTCACGCGCGCCGGCCCCGGCACCAAGATCCTGTGCCTTGGCAACATCGCCCAGATCGACACGCCGTATTTGACCGAAGGTTCGAGCGGCCTGACCTACGTGGTGGACCGCTTCAAGGGCTGGGACCACGGCGGCCACGTGACGCTGGCACGCGGCGAGCGTAGCCGCCTGGCCGATCACGCGAGCGACGTGCTGTAAGGGTTCGCGTCAGCGCAAACGCCGGTTGAACGCGTGGGCGGGAGACCCGCCCACCCTACGGTCGTTCGTGTAGGGTGGGCAGATTCTGCCCACGCGTCCAACCACCGCGAGCCTGCCACCCCAACAAAAAAGACCTGTGCGCCGCAAGGCCCACAGGTCTTTTTCTATTCGGCCGAACCGAATCAGCGCACGATGCAGTCCACCGCCTGCGACTGGCCGGGGCCATTGGAAGCCGTCGGTCCACCGCTGCCCGGGTTGAACGTCGGCGGCGGCGTGAACTGCAGGCCCGGATTCGGCGGCACGATCACCGGCGGCTGGCTAAAGCTGGGCACAAAGCCGAACTGGCCGGCCTGGAAACCCTGCGAGCCGCCGTTGTTGGTCACCACGATCGCGCCATCGGTCACCTGCAGGTGCAGGCCGGGCGGCAGCGGCGGCGGCGCCACCGGGCCCGGCGCGCCGCCGGTCCTGAGCAGTTGCTCCACCGGTCCCTGCGGCCCCTGGCTGCCCGGTGCGCCGCCACTCGGGGGCGGCCCCATTCCCGGTCCGCCAGCCACCGGCGGCGGGGGCACGTACTGCGCGATGAAGGTGGTGCCACGGATGCCGATGGTCGCGCTCGGCGTCTTGAGCGCGAACTTTTCCTTGTTGCGCTTGCCCAGCAGGCCGGTCACCGAGCGCAGGCCGCCCTTGACCAGGTCGAACGAGGCGCTGTCGCCGTCCGGCTTGGCGGCGTCATACGCGAACTTTTCGATCTTGAAGGTCGTGTTCGGGCGCAGCGTGATTTCGCCGTTGTCGACGAACTTGATCTGCGCGTAGGTGTTCTTCTCCGACACCAGCGTGTCGCCATTCTCCACCTCCGATTTCACCGCCAGCACCTTGACGGTGCCGTTCGGCTTCTTCGCCACCAGCGGTCCGGACAGGTGGGCGACCGTGCCCACCACCTGCGCCCAGGCAGTGCTGCCGGCCAGCAGCAGCACCGCGCACAGCAGGGCCTCAATTGCAATAAGTTTTGGTCGCAGGTTTCTCATTCTTTGCTCCAGTGTTCTCGCTGCCTGCCGGGCCGCTCTGCTTGTCGGACTGCTTCTCGGACGGCTTGTCCGCGTCGCCGCCGCTGCTGCCACCGCCAGCCGCCGGTGGGCCAGCCTGCGGGGTGCTCGATCCACCACCGCCGGTGGCCGGCGAGGTTTTGCCCTGGGTGCTGCTGTTAATCAGCGTGACGGTGGTCTGGACCGCGTCCGCCACCGGCGCCTTTTCCTTCTCGGTGCTGCCCGTGGTCGGGTTCGGGTTGAACACGACGCAGGTCGGGTCGGCCGGATGGGTAGCGCAGAAGTCCGGCTTGGGCAGCACGGCCTCGCAGCCTTGCTGGTTCGGGTTGGCGGCGCACACCTCGAGCTTGGGCAGGATCACGCCGCAGCCTTGCAGGGTCGGGCTGGCGATACATTGGGTCATGGTCGGCAGCACTGCCGTGCAGCCCGCTACTGTCTTGTCGCTGACGCACTGCGAGATCGTCGGCAGCACGCCCACGCAGCGGGCGTCGCCCGGATTGCTCAGGCAATAGTCGAAGGTCTTGCCGATCACCGCGCCGCAGCCTTCCTTGGTCTTGTCGGTCTTGCACACGTCCAGCGGCGGCAGGATCGCGTCGCAGCCGGCGCCGTTCGGATTGGCCACGCAAGCGACAAACTTCAGGCGTTCCAGCACCGCAGTGCAGCCGAACACGCTGGCGTCGTTCTTGCAGACCTCCGGCGACGGCAGCACGCTGGCGCAAGCCGGGTCGCCCGGGGTCCTGGCGCAGGCTGCGACCTTGTCGTGCTCTTTCACGACGGTGGCGCAGCCGTAGGTGTCCGGCTTGGCCGTGCAGACGTCAAAGGTCGGCAGCACCAGGCTGCAGCCGGCGCCCTTCGGATTGGCGATGCAGGCGTCGATCTGGCCACGCTTATCGTTCAGCGCCGCGCAGCCCGGGAAGGTCGGGTTGGCCGCGCAGTAGTCGGCCGAGCCGGTGCAGCTGGCGCCTGTCGGATTGGCCACGCACTGCTGCACCTGGTCCTGCTTGATCACCACGTCGCAGCCGGTGGCGGACGGGTTGGCCTTGCATTCGTCGATCTTCGGCATCACGGCCGCGCAGTTGGCGCCGTTCGGGTTGGCCGCGCAGGTCTTGCGCGCGTCTTCGATCACCGCGGCGCAGCCGCTGGCGGCCGGATTGGCAACGCACTGGTCCACGGTCGGCGGCGTCGGAGTCGGGGTCGGCGTACCCGACGAGCCGGACGGCAGGTGCAGCTTGCCCGGCGCGGCCTGGAAGGCGCCCGTGGCGATGGTCGAGGACGTGGCGGCCACGGTGATGTCGCCCGAGACCGAGGCGACCAGCGCGCCGTCGTGTACCTCGATCGCGCCGCTGTTGACCTTCAGGTCGATGTTGCCGCTCTTGGTGCTGACCTCGCCACCGATGGTCATGCCGCTTTGCGCGGTCAGGCTGATGTTGCCGCTTTCGGTATGCACGCGGCCGTCGCCCGGCGAGGAAATCGCTGTAGCGCTCAGGGTCGGGGCGCTGCTGATCTTCGGCACCGTCATCGTGCCGGTTGCCGCAATCGCGAGCGAACCGCTGTTGTCCGAATCCGAGGCCGAGCTCTGGTAGGCGCCCCAGACGATCAGGTCACCCGTGTTGCGGATGTTGACCAACTTGCTGCCGGTCTGGTTGTTCGACACGCGCAGCACGGCCACTTCGGTGTTGAGCGGCGCGCTGGCGCTGCCCACGCCGTTGGTCGAGTACATGTCCAGCTGGCCGGCGCGGATGGTCCCGGCGCCGCCGATGCCGGCCGCCTGCAGCGACACCATGCTTTCCGGCGCGCTGAGCGTGCGGTCCAGCGTCAATGCCCCACCGCTGGTGATGCGCATGCCCGATGTGCTGGCGCTGATGCCGGACATGCCGCCCACGTCGCCCACATGCACGTCGCCCGCGGTGTTGAGCATGAACGGGCCTGCCGTACTGGCGCCAGCCACCTTGTTGATCGTATTGGGTGCCATCAGCGCAACGTAGTTGCCCTTGACGACCAGCTGGTCCACGTTCAGGGCCCCCGCTTCGCCCTGGGCGACGGCCAGGTTGGACTTGAGCGACAGCACGCCGCTTGGCATCGTCAACGGCGCCGACAGCGCCAGCGCCGCGCCGCCCGCGTCCAGCGTCAGCTTGCCGAACGGGTGGGAAGTCAGGTCGAGCGCGCTGCTCACGCTCAGGCCCGCGAAAAAGCCCGGCAGGCCGCCGATCGTGAGGTCGGGCGTGTTGATCTGTCCAAGCATGGACTGGTCCAGCCCGAACGTGCCTTCGCCAAACTGGCCCAGCGTGATCGGAGCGTCGGGGCTGTGCGGCATGGCCTTGACGGTGTTGGCCGTGATCGGCTTGCTGATGCGCAGTCCGTCGCCGGTCAGGTACACGGCGCCGGCGGTGACCGCGCCCGCCATGTCGAGGGTGGTGCCGCGGCTGCCGTGCAGAGTCGCGAGGAAGTTGCTGGATGAGCCCAGGCTCACCGGCGCATTCACGGCAATCGGGCCCGAGCTGTCCAGGCTCAGGTGCGCGCTCGTGTTCAGCGCGGAGCTGATGTTGACGCCGCCCGTGTTGGCGCTGGTGCCGATGTTCAGCTCATACGCCGAAAAGCGCGCCAGCGCCGCCGCGTCGAGCCACAGGGAGGAGCCATTTCCGCTGCCGGAGCCCACCACGATCTGGCGCGACGGCGTGTGGCTGGCGAAGCTGATGACCGGGTTGCGGCCATTGATGCCGCCGATGTTGCCCGCCAGGGTCATCTGGTCGGCGATCAGGTCCACGTAGTTCTGGCTGCTGATCTTCGCCGCGCTGTTCAGGTTGATGCCGTTCCCGGCCGCGAACAGCACGCTGCCGTTGGCCGACACGTTGGCGTTCACGTTGATGTTGTGGTTGGCGTAGCCGGTGACGTCGGCGCTGCCCGAGAGCGCGTCCGTGATCGTCAGGTCGTTCTGCGCCTGCAGCATGATGTTGGTGCCGGTGCCCTGCAGGACCGACGGCGCGATCTTTGCCACGCCGCTGGCCGGGCCGGAACCGAACGCGGCCACGTCGGCCGGGGTGGCCGTGGCGCCCGCGGCCACCACTTCGATGTCGTAAGGGTCGAGCAGCCAGCTGCCCGACTTGCCCTTGGCCGCGCCGGCGTTCACGGCCAGGCCGCTCACGTCCAGGCTGTGGCCCGAGGTCTCGACCTTGCCGCCGTCGCCGCCGACAGCGCCGCCGCGCGCGGAAATGCTGCCGTAAGCGCCGGTAGCGTCGTTCGACCACAGCACCACCTGGCCGCCGTTACCCTGGGTGGTGGCGTCGGCCTTGATGCGCGCGTCCTTGCCCATCCAGGTCTGGCTGGCGTTGGCCAGCAGCGCATCCTTGCCCTGCCAGCCGCCGCCCACCATCACGTTGCCGCCGCCCTGCGCGCCGCTGGCGTCCACTTGCGCGTTGCCGGTCAGGCCGACGCGCGCGCCCAGCAAGTGCACGTCGCCGCCCCTGCCTGCGCCGGTGGCGCTGGTCACGCTGCCCTGCTCGAGCAGGGTGTCGCGGCTGGCCTTGAGCACGATCTTGCCGTTCTCGCCGACCACCGCGCTGTTGGCGCTGACCAGGCCGCGCTGGTTGACCAGCGCGCCGTAAATGCCGACACGGCCGCCCTGCGCTACCACCTGGCCCAGGTTGATGGCCTGGTCGTCGGGCGCCGAGACCACCACATGCAGGTCGGGGTCGCGCGAATCCACCAGCTGCACGCTGTGGCCGGCGGCCAGCACCACCTCGCCCTGCGGCGAGGTGATGATGCCGCTGTTGGTCACGTTCGGCGCCACCAGGAACACCTGCCCGCCGGACGGCGTGGTGATCGTGCCTTCGTTGCGCACCTCGCCAGCGGCCGGCCCGGCGCTGAAGTTCTTCTTCCCGGCCAAAAAGTCGGCGTTCGGCAGGTTCAGGGTCGAAGCCACCAGGCCGTTCACGTCCACGCGCGAATCGCGCCCGAACAGGATGCCGTTGGGGTTGATCAGGAAGACCTTGCCGTTCGATTGCAGCGCGCCCAGGATGCGGCTCGGGTCCTGCCCGACGATCCGGTTGAGCACCGCACTGTCCGCGCCTTGCTGGATGAAGCGGGTGATCTCGCCCGGATTGATCGAGAAGCTCTGCCAGTTGATGATGGTGCCGGGCGTGTTCGTGATCGAGAACACGTTGCCCTGCTGGCTGAACGTTGCCTGGCCGGCCACCACCTGCTGGCCGGTCGGGGCAGCCACGGCGGCGCCGAAGCAGGCCGCAAGCAGCAGCGGCACCAGCCGGCGTTTGATAGTTGTCGTCGTCATCTCTCTACCCTTTAGTAGGCCAGGCCTACGCGGACATGAAGCTTGTTCTTGCTGGTGCCGGTCAACGCGCCTTCCTTGAGCACGTGGCCGTAATCGAGCTGGATGCTGGCCGAGCTGCCGACCGCAAAGCGCAGACCCACGCCGGTGCTGGCGATCGCGGTGCTGGTCAGTTCACCCGGCAGGGTGTGGTTGCGCTTGCCGTAGGCGGTGTCGTAGAAGGCCAGCAGGCGGCACTGCCAGTTCGCCTTGTGGCACAGGTTAGGGGTGTACAGCTCGTAGTTCAGGAGCACGCCGCTGTCGGTGGCCAGGTCGCGCTCGTTAAAACCGCGCACCGAGGTGCTGCCGCCGGCGCCGAACTGCTCGCCCGGCACCAGCGCGTCGGCCGTGTATTGGCCGTTGGCGAGCATGCGCGCCTGCCAGTCGCCGCCCAGGGCCACCGAGAACGCGCCCGAAAAGCGCAGCAGGTTGAACGACGCCTTGGCGCCGCTGCGGGCGCGCTCGAAGTCGGCGGCGCTGCCGCGCGAACCGCCGGCGATGTTGTGCGCCGCGGAGATCGAGAAGTTGGTTTCGGCGCCGGGCAGTGGCAGCGTGCCCATGTACGCCACCGAGAGCGGGTGCACGGTGACGTTGTTGCCGAAATCCTGGCCGTACAGCAGCACGCTGTTGCGGTACGCCTTGTAGTCCAGCCCATAGACCAGGCGCGACTCGTAGTCGCCGCGGCGCGCCAGGATCTGGTTGTAGCGCGCGCCGTACACCGCGCCCTTGCCGCTTACGGCCAGGTTGAACAGGCCGGCGCTCACGGTGCCCGAGTCCACGTTCGAATAGCTGCCGAACAGGTCCACCGAGTCACCCAGCGCGTACAGCGGGATGTGGTATCCGACACCCCACACCGCCACCTGGTCCGGATGCTCGACCGTGGTGGTGTACTGCAGGCTGGCCACGTGGTCCAGGCCGAACAGGTTGGCGTGCTGGAGCACCACGCCGGCGTGGGTCTTGCCGGTGGCGGCGGTGCCGGTGTTGTCCACGTTGGCCATCACCTTCCACGGCCGTTCGTCCTGCACCTCGACCCTGGCGTCCACCTCGTCGTCCGCCTCGCCGCCGGTCAGGCCCAAGCTGATCTTCTTGGCCGGGTTCTCGTTGGCCAGCTTCAGGTTGGCCGACACCTGCTTCAGGTTCGGCGTCTGGCCCGGCTGCAGCGTCGGCAGGCTGCGCCGGATGTTCTGCTCCGAGAACGCCTTGTTGCCGCTGATCTGCACCTTGCCGATCTTCGTCTGCACCACCTGCAGGCGCACCACGCCGCCGTTCAGTTCCTGCTCCGGCAGCTGGACCGTGACCACGTTGTAGCCGCGCTCGTGGTACAACTCCTCGAGCGCCTCGAGCGCGCGCTGGACGTCGCCGAAGTCGCGGTTGCGGCCGGCAAACGGCGCGACCACGCGTTCCACGTCGGCCGGCGCAAGCAGCGTGTTGCCGCTGACGTCGAAACGGCTGATTTCGAAACGGATCACGTCTCCGGGTTCGGCCGTCTCGCCGGCCCACGCGGCGCTCACGGCCGCAGCCAGCACCGAGCCCGCAAGCAGGCGTGCAAAGCGTTGTTTCATAGTTTTGGCTCTACGTTCTCTTTATTGTTGGTATCTCTTCAGGCCGCACGCTGGCTGGGCGCGGGGATAGAAAAATTGAAACGGATACGGCGACAAGTCTAAACACCTTTACGTTTCCCGTCAGAAAATTCTGGGGCAAAAAAGGCACTTCCCCCACTGGAAGGGGGATTCATCGCGGGCAAATGTTGCTCGGGTGACACACCGGGTGGCACCGGCGAGTTGATGCTATTTGGTTTCGAACGTGGTCACGCCATCCCAGCCGGCGCCGGGCGGATTGGCCCGGTAATGGGCGATGCGCGACAGGTACAGCTGGTACAGCCCGCGCTGCGGATGGGCGCCTGCCAGCGAGCGGATGCGGGACTCGGCCTCGTCCCAGCGCTGGGCGCGCACCAGCGCCAGCGCCGCGTCCCAGGCGGCGATTTCGTCCAGCTCGGCCTGGCCCACCTCGTCCGCCCTGCCGACCGGCTCGAAAATGGCGACCGGCTCGTTCTTGCCCTTGACCCGCACCAGGTCCAGCTCCCGGTACACGTATTCGGGGGCCGCGTGGCGGGTTGCCTCGCCCACGCAAATGCCCACGCCGTACACCTTGGTGATCCCTTCCAGGCGCGAGCCCAGGTTCACCGCGTCACCCATCACTGTGTAGGCGCGGCGGATCGCGGAACCCATGTCCCCCACATGCATCAGGCCGCTGTTCAGGCCAATGCCGATCTTCAGCTCGGGCCAGCCGCGCTTGATGAAGTCCTCGTTCAGGCGTTTGGCCGATGCCTGCATCAGGAGCGAGGTGGCCACCGCCCGGCTGGCGTGGTCGGGGAAGGCGACCGGCGCGCCCCAGAATGCCATCACGGCGTCGCCGATGTACTTGTCGAGCGTGCCCTGGTGGCTCGAGCGGATATCCTCGGACATCGCGGTCAGGTACAGGTTGATGTACTCGCGCAGCTGCTTGGGTGTAAGCCCTTCGGAGATGGTGGTAAAGCCGCGCACGTCCACGAACATGACGGTCAGCTCGCGGCTTTCGCCTTCCATGTTGTAGGCTTCCGGGTTCTCGGCCATCTGGGCCACCAGCTCCGGGGCCACGTATTCGCCAAAGCGCGAGACCAGCGCCCGGCCCTTCCGGAACTCGGCAAAGTAGCCCCACGCCAGGTTCATCACGAACAGCAGCGCAACCAGCAGCAGGCACGCGAACACGTTCAGGACCACGTCATGCTGGCTGTACATGTAGTAGTTAAAGCCGATCGATCCGGCCAACACCGCCCCCGCCAGCAGCAGCTGGTAGAGCGGCGTGAGCACCGCGAGCACCAGCGCCAGCAACAGCCCGACGGCCAGTATCTGCAGGAACTCGTAGGTCGCGCCGTCAGCCGGATAGGACTTGAAGCGTCCGTCGAGGATGGCCTTGATGACGTTGGCGTGGATCTCCACGCCCGGGTATTCCTTGTTGACCGGGGTGGCGCGCAAGTCCACCAGGCCGGGCGCGGTGGTCCCGACCAGCACGATGGCGTTCCTGAGCACGCGCGGGTCCGCCTTGCCGGACAGGACATCGGCCGCCGGGACATAACGGAAGCGGCCGCCGGCGGGTCCGCCGGGCCCGCTGAACTGGACGATGGTGGTCAGGCCCACGCCAACCGGGATCTCGCGCGCGCCATCCGGCGTGAACATGAGCAGAGCGTCGAGCGCCCCGCTTTCGCGCTGGCCCTTGGTGAGCGCGTGCGCCGCTTCCGGCAGCACGGGCGTGATGCCGCCCTCCTCGACCTTGAGGTAGGCGGCAACGGTGGCCAGCGCCAGCGACGAGTAATAACCGTCGCGGATCTTCTGGACCAGCGAGTAGTTGCGCACCACGCCGTCCGCGTCCGGTTCCACCGTGAAGCTGCCCGCGCCCATCGCCGCATTCTGAAGCCGTTCGATATTGGCCTCGTAGCCATCGGTGTGGTACGCCCACACCTCGCGCCCGTTCAGCGCTTCCTCGGTGAAGATCGGCTTGGGCAGCACGCCCTTGGCCTGGCCGGTGGAGAGGTTGTAGCCGAGGATCACCGGCTGCCCCTCGAGCGCTTTGGCAAACAGGCCGTCATAGTCCAGCGAGCTCTTGAGTTCCCCCAGCCGGGCACGCAGGATCGGTACGTCCTTCAGGTCGCGCTCGGCCAGCTTTTCGAGCACCGAGTAACCCGAGCTGTTGTCCGGCTCCGGGAACGACACGTCGAAACCGACCGCGCCGACGTGGTAATGCCGGGTGAGCTGGGTCACCAGTTTGGCCAGCACGTTGCGGCTCCACGGGAAGCGCCCCACCTCGGTCAGGCTCTTGCTGTCGATGTCGACGATGACCACGCGCGGGTCCGGCGTGGGCTCCTCCAGGCGCATGCGCAGGTCCGACCACATCGTGTCCTGGCGCTCGATCGCGTGGCTCGACCACAGGCCAAGCGGATACAGCGACGCCGCGACCGCCAGCAGCACGCCGAAGGTCCAGCGGGCCCAGTATTTCTTGATTGCGGTCTTGAGCCGGTTCAGCGCGCCGCCAATCACGGCCGGTACCCCGGGATCAGCGTCTCGTCGATCTCGTCCACCTGGTGCGGCTCCATGTTCTGGCGCGCGAACTCCAGGTACACCTTGCGCCGGATGAAGATATCGAACAGGTCCGGGTCGATGTGGCCGTTCAGGGCGAAGTTGCCCATGATGCGCAGCGATTCCGACAGCAGCTTGCCCTTCTTGTAGGGACGGTCCTTGGCGGTCAGCGCTTCGAAAATGTCGGCAATGGCCATCACGCGCGCCTGCACCGACATCTGCTCGGCCTTGAGCCCGCGCGGGTAGCCCTTGCCGTCCATGCGCTCGTGGTGGCCGCCGGCGTACTCGGGCACGTTCTTCAGGTGCCTGGGCCACGGCAGCGATTCGAGCATGCGGATCGTGACCACGATGTGGTTGTTGATGATCTTGCGCTCTTCCTCGGTCAGGGTGCCGAAGCGCACGGTCAGGTTGGCCACCTCGTCGCCGTCGAGCAGATCGCGCTCGATGCCATCCGGCCCCATCCAGCGGCGGGCCGCGATTTCGCGCACGCGCTCCTGGTCGGCTGGCGACATGCCCTCCCCGCCCACGTTCGCGCGGCGCAGGAAGTCGCGGTCCTCGCGAATGGCGGCCTGCTCCTGCGCCAGCGCCAGGTCGATCGCGACGATGTCCGCGCCCGGCTCGCACTTGCCGCGCAGCGCGCGGATCTCGGCGTCGCGCAGCAGCACCTCGAAGCGCGTATCGACCAGGTGGATGCGGTCGAAGATGGTCTCCAGCTTGGTCGCCTTGTCCACCACGTGCACCGGCGTGACCAGCTTGCCGCAATCGTGCAGCAGGCCCGCCAGCCACAGCTCCTTGCGGTCGGCGTCGCTCATGCGGAACTGCGCGAGCGGCCCTTCGCCGGTCTGGTGCGCGGCCTCGGCCAGCATCATGGTCAGCTCGGGCACGAACTGGCAGTGGCGTCCGGTGTACGGGCTCTTTTCGTCGATGCAGATGTTGATCAGGTTGACCAGCGATTCGAACAGTTGTTCGAGCTGGTTGATCAGCTGCTGGTTGGTCAGCGCCACCGCGGCCTGCGCCGCCAGCGCCTCGATGAAGCGCTGGTCGGTACCGGAAAACGGGCGTATCCCGCCGGTCTGCGGGTCCTTGGCGTTAATCAGCTGAAGCACTCCGACCAGCTCGCCCTCGTGGTTCGCCATCGGCACCGTCAGGAACGACTTGGAGTGGTAGCCAAAGGTCTTGTCGAACGCGCGCATGCCCGAGAAGTTGAACAGGTCGGTCTCGTACACGTCCTCGATGTTCACCGACTGGCGCGTGTTGGCGGCGTAGGCAGCCACCGAGGCCAGGTTCGGCGCGCCGCCCGCGTCGGCCAACGGCACCGGGGCGATGTCGATCGGGTTGCCGCTTGCCCCGCCCTGGTAGATCTCCAGTGTGTCGTTGATCGAGATGTGGAAGCACAGGCTCTTGCCGTCCTCGCTCGGGCGGTACAGGGTGCCGCCGTCGGCGTCGGTCATACCCTTGGCCACCTGCAGGATGCGGTCAAGCAGTTCGCCAGTGTCGGCGCCATTGCCCAGCGAGACCGACAGCTCGGTAAGCAGGTGCAGGCGCTGCGCGACCTGGGCGGGAGTCAGCTCTTGCATGGTGTCGGGCTGGCCAAAAATCGTTGCTTTGTTGTAATTTCTCAAGTGTAACGGCGATGCGCCCGCGTGTACACTGTTCGATAAAAAAATGCAATTTTTGGAGCTATATGGACACAAACCCGCTATCATCGCCCGTGCTGGACGCGGCGGGCAAGACCGCGCGTAAGCCTCTGAATATAAAAAAACTTATCCAAGCCCGGGGGGAAGACTGATGAAATTCCGCTTCTGGGGGGTGCGCGGTTCGATCCCGTCCCCCGGTCCGCGCACCGCTCGCTACGGCGGCAACACGACCTGCATCGAAGTGTGCACCGACGACGGCACGCTGATCATCCTCGACGGCGGCACCGGCCTGTTCGGGCTGGGCCAGCACTTGCTGAGCCGCTTGCCGGTCAAGGCCAACATCTTCATCACCCACAGCCATTGGGACCACATCCACGGCCTGCCCTTCTTTACCCCGCTGTTCGTCAAGGGCAGCCGGGTGCGCCTGTACGGCGCGCACGACGACGTGACCGGCAACGGCATCGAGCACGTGATGGGCGTGCAGCTCCAGAACAGCTACTTCCCGGTCAGCGAAACCCAGCTCGACGCCACGCTCGACTACCGCACCATCGCGTGCGGCGAAGCGGTCGCGGTGGGCGACGCGGTGGTGGACAACGTGCTGATGAACCACCCGGTCACCAACCTGGGCTACCGCATCGGCTGCAACGGCAAGTCGCTGTTCTTCACCGGCGACCATGAACCATTCTTCATCAACCCGCACGCGCCCGGCGACCCGCGCCACGACGAATTCGAGCGCCACGCACAAGCGCGCCAGCAGGCGATCGACGCCGCCATGGCCGGCGTGGACGCGCTGATCGTGGACTGCTCGTACACGGCCGAAGAGTATCCGGCGCACGAAGGCTGGGGCCACGGCACCTTCGACGCGGCGCTGCAGATGGCCGCGCGGGTCGGCGCCAAGGCGCTGTACTGCACCCATCACGAGCCCACCCGCAGCGACGATGAACTGGAAGCGGCCTTCGCCACCGCCCTCGCGCGCCACAAGCTGCCCGCGGGCCTGAAGGTCGTGCTGGCCTACGAAGGACTGGAGGTAGAGCTGTAAATGAACGCACCCGTCACCACCATGCCACCGGGCGGGGACACCGACCAGCGGCTGGCCTTCCTGAAGAAGCTGCAGGCAGTCACCACGCGCATCCACGCCACCGGCAACCTGGACGAGATCATGCTCGACCTGGGCCGCGACTTCTGCGACCTGTTCAGCTGCGACCGGTTCACCCTGTACGCCGTCACGCCCGAGCGCGACCACATCGTCTCCAAGGTCAAGACCGGCCTGTCGTCGTTCCGCGACCTGCGCCTGCCCATTTCAAGCAGCTCGATCGCCGGCTGGGTCGCGCAGTCGCGCCAGACCATCAACATCGTGGACGTGTACGACGAGGCGGAACTGAAACGCATCTCGCCCGAGCTGCAGTTCCAGCGCGGCGTGGACCAGCGCACCGGCTACCGCACGCGCGAAATGCTGGTTGCCCCGCTGGTGGCCCAGCCGTCCGGCGAGCTGCTGGGCGTGGTCCAGTTCATCAACCACCTGGGCGGCGGGCCGTTCCCGGCGGTCGCGCTGGAAGGCCTGAAGCAGCTGTGCGACACCCTGTCGGTGGCGCTCAACCAGCGCATGAAGCCGCAGCGCGTGCGCAGCAAGTACGACGCGCTGGTGCTCGAAGCCGTGCTGTCGGCGGCCGAACTGGAACAGGCCACCCGCGCCGCCCGTGACCGCGACCTGGACATCGAGGACGTGCTGGTGGCCGACTACCACGTCAAGCTCTCGGCGATCGGCCAGTCGCTGTCCAAGTTCTTCATGGTGCCCTACGAGCCATTCCGTCCCGACCGGGTCAAGCCGGTGGACCTGCTGCGCAACCTGAAGGCGCAGTACGTCGAGGAGAACCAGTGGCTGCCGCTGGAGGATGGCAAGGACGGGCTGGTGGTCATGGCGCTGGACCCAGAGCGGGTGGGCGCGAGCCGCATCGTCAGCCAGATCTTCCCCAAGTCGAAGATCGCGTTCCGCGTCACCACCCACGCCGAATTCGGCCAGACCGTGGACCAGTTCTTCGGCACCGGCGCCGGTGAGGGCGGCTCGGTCAGCGAGCTGCTGTCGGGCCTGGAGGACGACGACGGCGACGGCGGCGACGCCCCGTCCGAGGTGTCGGAAGCGGTCGAGAACGAACTGGTCAAGCTGCTCAACAAGGTCATCATGGATGCCTACCGCCAGGGCGTGTCGGACATCCACATCGAGCCGCTGCCCGGCAAGGGCAAGACCGGCATCCGCTTTCGCAAGGACGGCTCGCTGGTGCCCTACATCGAGATCCCGGCCAGCTACCGCAACGCGCTGGTCGCGCGCATCAAGATCATGTGCGACCTCGACATCTCGGAGCGGAGGAAGCCCCAGGACGGCAAGATCAAGTTCAAGAAGTACGGCCCGCTCGACATCGAGCTGCGGGTGGCGACCATTCCGTCGGCCGGCGGGGTCGAGGACGTAGTGATGCGTATCCTGGCGGCCGGCGAGCCGATCCCGCTCGAGAAGCTCGGCGTACTGCCCTATAACCTGGAGCGCCTGAAGGCGACCATCGAAAAGCCCTACGGCCTGTTCTTCGTCTGCGGCCCGACCGGCTCGGGCAAGACCACCACGCTGCACTCGATCCTGAACTACCTGAACACCCCGGAGACCAAGATCTGGACCGCGGAAGACCCGGTCGAGATCACACAAAAGGGCCTGCGCCAGGTGCAGGTCAACCGCAAGGCGGGGCTCGATTTCGCCAGCGTGATGCGCGCCTTTTTGCGTGCCGACCCGGACATCATCATGGTCGGCGAGATGCGCGACAAGGAAACCGTCAGCACCGGCATCGAAGCCTCGCTGACCGGCCACCTGGTGTTCGCCACCCTGCACACCAACAGCGCGCCGGAGTCGATCGTGCGCCTGCTGGACATGGGCATGGACCCGTTTAACTTTGCCGATGCGCTGCTGGGCATTCTGGCGCAGCGCCTGGCCAAGCGCCTGTGCGGCAGCTGCAAGCAGGCCTACCACCCGAACGAAGAAGAGGTGAGCCTGCTGCTGGCCGAGTTTTGCGAAGAGCTCAAGGCCACCGAGGCATTCAGGACCGACCCGCAGGCCGCGCGCGCGCAGGTGCTGGCGGGCTGGAAGGAGCGCTACGCCGACGGCGAGGGCAAGTTCACCTTGTACCGCGCGGTGGGCTGCCCGGAATGCAACAAGGGCTACAAGGGCCGCATCGGCCTGCACGAACTGATGATCGGCACCGACCGCGTCAAGAAGCTGCTGGTCGAGCACAGCCGCGTAGCCGCCCTGCTCGCCGCCGCGCTGGAAGACGGCATGCTGACGCTGAAGATGGACGGCATCGAAAAGGTGCTGGGCGGGTTCACCGACATCAAGATGGTGCGGCAGGTGTGCATCAAGTAAGCCCGAACCTCAGACGTCGGCAGCTACCCGTAAAACCGTCGTCCCGGCGCAGGCCGGGACCCATGCTGAGCTAACGGGCCTGCGGCGACGCCGTTCGACGACGAAAGCGGTCTATGGGTCCCGGCCTGCGCCGGGACGACGTTTTAGCGCCAACAATGAAAAAGCCGGGCATGCCCGGCCTTTTCGTATGCGTCCGCGCTGCGCTTACAGCACGTGCTTTCCAATCCACCACGCGATCGCCGCCATGAACGCCGACGCCGGAATGGTGAAGACCCACGCCCACACGATGGTGCCCGCCACGCCCCAGCGCACGGCCGAAGCGCGCTGCGCCGAGCCGACGCCGACGATCGCGCCGGTGATGGTGTGGGTGGTGGATACCGGTGCGCCCATCGCGGTCGCGATGAACAGCGTGGCCGCGCCACCCGCCTCGGCGCAGAAGCCGCCGACGGGTTTGAGCTTGGTGATCTTCTGGCCCATGGTCTTGACGATGCGCCAGCCGCCGAACAGCGTGCCCAGGCTCATCGCGGTGTAGCACGAGACGACAACCCAGATCGGCGGCGCCGACGCGCTCTGCGCGGTGATGCCTGCCGCGATCAGCAGCATCCAGATGATGCCGATGGTCTTCTGCGCGTCGTTGCCGCCGTGGCCCAGGCTGTAGGCCGCGGCCGAGAACAGCTGCAGGCGGCGGAACCAGGTATCGACCTTGCGCGGCGGGGTTTTGACGAACACCCACGACACGATCAGCATCACGATCGAGCCGAGCACGAAGCCCATCAGCGGCGAGATGACGATGAACTCGACGGTCTTGAGCAGGCCGTCGCCCTTGAGCGCGCCAGTGCCGCTCTTGGCCACGGCCGCTCCCACCAGGCCGCCGATCAGCGCGTGCGACGAGGACGACGGAATGCCGTAGTACCAGGTGATGACGTTCCAGATGATTGCCCCGACCAGCGCGCCGAACACGACGTAGTGGTCCACGATGTTGGGATCCACCGTGCCCTTGCCAACGGTGGCCGCCACGTGCAGGCCGACGGTGAAGATCGCGACAAAGTTGAACAGCGCCGACATCGCCACCGCCGTCTGCGGCTTGAGCACGCCCGTGGACACCACCGTCGCAATCGCGTTGGCGGCGTCGTGGAAGCCGTTCATGAAGTCGAAAATGAGCGCAAGGCCGACCAGTAGCATGAGCACGTAAATGCTCAGTTGGATGGTGTGCATAGGTCCTTCCGCTTACGCGTTTTCGACGATGATGCCTTCGATGATGTTGGCAACATCCTCGCAGCGGTCGGTCACGGTTTCCAGGATCTCGTAGATCGCCTTCATCTTGATCAGGTTGCGCACGTCCGGCTCGTCGCGGAACAGCTTGGACATGGCGGCGCGCATCACGTGGTCGGCGTCCGACTCCAGGCGGTCGATCTCTTCGCAGATGGCCACGATGCGCGAGGCGTTGTCCATGTTGTGCAGCATGCCCACGGCCGACTGCACCTTCTCGCAGCAGGCCAGGCACAGCTCGGCCAGGCGCTTGGCTTCCGGCGTGACGGCCTGCAGGTCGTACAGCGAAATGGTCTGCGCGGCGTCCTCCATCATGTCGAGGATGTCGTCCATGCGCGTGATGAGCTTGTGGATGTCGTCGCGGTCGATCGGGGTGATGAAGGTCTTGTGCAGCAGCTCGACGGTGGCGTAGGTGATCTTGTCCGCCTGCTTCTCGACGCTCTCCACCGCGTGGGTGCGGTTTTCCAGGTCGTCGAAGTTGGTCATCAGGCCGACCATCTCCTGCGCACCCTTCACGCACAAGGCCGCGTGCTGGTTGAACAGGTCAAAGAACTTGCCCTCGGTGGGCATCAGGCGTCCAAACATCTTTTATTCTCCGTTTGTAAAACTCTCTTGGGCCAGCGAACCCCCGAGGCGTTCCCGAAGGTCTGCTTGCGACTTAGTCGCCCTGGTAGATGGCGAGGTTGCCGCTGTAGTTGCCGAACTTGGTGTACATGCCCATCCAGGTCAGGCGCACCGCACCAATCGGGCCGTTACGTTGTTTGCCGATGATGATCTCGGCCGTTCCCTTATCGGGCGAGTCCGGGTTGTAAACCTCGTCACGATACAGGAAGATGATCACGTCCGCGTCCTGCTCGATAGCGCCCGATTCGCGCAGGTCGGACATGACGGGTCGTTTGTTGGGGCGTTGTTCCAGCGAGCGGTTCAGCTGCGACAGCGCGATCACCGGGCAGCCCAGCTCCTTGGCCAAGCCCTTCAGGCTACGCGAGATCTCCGAGATCTCCGAGGCGCGGTTGTCGCCCGGCTTGGAACCCTGCATCAGCTGCAGGTAGTCGACGATGATCAGGCCCAGCTTGCCGCACTGGCGCGCCAGGCGTCGCGCGCGGGCGCGCATTTCGATCGGGTTCAGCGCCGGCGTCTCGTCGATGAAGATCTGGCAGTCGTTCATCTTCTGGATGGCGTGCGTCAGGCGCGGCCAGTCCTCGTCGATCAGCTTGCCGGTACGCAGGCGGTGCTGGTCGAGCTGGCCGATCGAGCCGAGCATACGCATGGCCAGCTGGGCGCCGCCCATCTCCATCGAGAAGATCGCCACCGGCAGGCCGGCTTCGACCGCGACGTTCTCGCCGATGTTCACCGAGAACGCGGTCTTGCCCATCGACGGGCGGCCAGCCACGATGACCAGGTCGCCCGGCTGCAGGCCCGAGGTCATGCGGTCCAGGTCGATGAAGCCGGTCGGCACGCCGGTGATCTCACCCTGGTTCTCGCGCGAGTACAGCTCGTCGATGCGCTCGACCACCTGGGTGAGCAGCGGCTGCACCGGCAGCCAGCCCTGCGCGCCGCGCGCGCCTTGCTCGGCGATCGCGAAGATGCGCGATTCCGCTTCGTCGAGGATCTGCTTGACCTCGGCGCCCTGCGGGTTGAAGGCCTTGGCCGACACTTCGTCGGCCACGGTGATCAGCTGGCGCAGCACGCCGCGGTCGCGCACGATCTCGGCATAGCGGCGGATGTTGGCAGCGGACGGCGTGTTCTGCGCCATCGCGTTCAGGTACTGCAGGCCGCCGACTTCCTCGGCCTTGCCCAGCTGCACCAGCGCTTCGTACACGGTGATCACGTCGGCCGGCTTGCCCGAGTTGATCAGGCGAACCATCTGCTCGAAGATGATACGGTGGTCGTAGCGGTAGAAGTCTTCCGCATGCATGAAGTCGGCGATGCGGTCCCAGGCAGCGTTATCGCGCAGCAAACCGCCGATGACGGACTGCTCTGCTTCGATGGAGTGCGGCGGGACGCGCAGCGCTTCGATTTGCGGATCGGATGCGGGGGCGTTCATATGGCCGGCATTATACCTGCTCCGGATGGCAGGCTGAACGCGGGAGTTAGTTTTTTTTGGCAATAAAAGCGACGTAAAAAACAACAAAGCCGCGGCATTTTGCGGCTTTGTTGTTTTTTACGTCGTCCCGGCGAAAGCCGGGACCCATGCTGAGCCAGCGGGCCTGCGGCGTAAGCGCACGTCGTCCCGGCGAAAGCCGGGACCCATGCTGAGCCAGCGGGCCTGCGGCGTAAGCGCGTAGCCAGGCATACGGTCTATGGGTCCCGGCCTTCGCCGGGACGACGTATTGGAGCCGCAGGCCAAAAAACAAAAAGCCGGGACGAACCCGGCTTTCTGCTTGATGCGTAACGCTCAGCTTAGGCAGCTTCGCCCACGACAGCGATGGTGATCTCGATCACCACGTCGGTGTGCAGTGCCACGGCGACCGGGTGCTCGCCGGTGGTCTTCAGCGGGCCGGTCGGCATGCGGATCGCAGCCTTCTCGACCGGGAAGCCTTGCTTGGTCAGCGCTTCAGCGATGTCGAAGTTGGTCACGGAGCCGAACAGGCGGCCGTCCACGCCAGCTTTCTGGGCGATGGTGACGGTCATGCCGGTCAGCTTCTCGCCTTGTGCCTGGGCAGCGGCCAGCTTTTCAGCGGCAGCTTTTTCCAGCTCGGCGCGGCGTGCTTCGAACTCGGCCACAGCGGACTCGGTCGCGCGGCGGGCCATCTTTTGCGGGATCAGGAAGTTACGTGCGTAACCGTCCTTGACCTTGACCACGTCGCCCAGGTTGCCGACGTTAACAACTTTTTCCAACAGAATGACTTGCATATTTTTCTCCAGGATTATCTAGTCGACGACCGTATCAAGCGTGGTGCAGGTCGGTGTACGGCAGCAGGGCCAGGTAACGGGCGCGCTTGATGGCGGTGTCCACCTGACGCTGGTAGTGCGCCTTGGTGCCGGTCAGGCGTGCCGGCATGATCTTGCCGTTTTCCTGGATGAAGTCCTTCAGGGTGTCGACGTCCTTGTAATCCACTTGCTCAACGCCAGCGGCGGTGAAGCGGCAGAACTTCTTGCGCTTGAACAGCGGGTTCTGCTGTTTGCGCTTCAGTTTTTCTTTAGCTTTGTTTTTGTCGAACTTTTTACCGAATGCCATTTCGAGGCTCCTGTATCTAAAATGTGCCGGCCTTAGGCCGCTGCACTGAAATCAATGATGTGAAACACCAGGGCTTTGCTGTTGCGGTTCTTCCTGGCCAAAAATCCCGTGAACTGCAGGGCTGCGCCCAATTCCGCCCGGCTGAAGCGGCCCGAAATCTCGCCCGCGGCAAGCGCGGTGATCTCGAACTCGACCAGCCTCGTTCCCCCTGCTTCGACCTGCTGCGAACTGTGCGCCAGGGTGGCTGACACAATCGGCACGCCGGCCGGGGAGTAGCGCAGTATGTCGCGCTCGAGGATGGTGCCGGTGAATTGAAACTGGTTCAAAGCCCGTTCACGAATCCTTTGGCTTAGGCCGCGGCGGCCGGAGCAGCGGCAGCTTGCTCGCGGTGGCTCTTGGCTGCGTCTTCGCGCTGCACCGATTTCATCATCGGCGACGGAGCGGTTTCAGCCTTCTTCATCTTAACGGTCAGGTGACGCAGCACGGCATCATTGAATTTGAATGCGGTTTCCAGCTCGACCAGGGTCTCGTTGTCGCATTCGATGTTCATGCAGATGTAGTGCGCTTTCGGCAGCTTCTGGATCGGGTAAGCCATCTGGCGACGGCCCCAGTCTTCGACGCGATGGATGTTACCGCCACGCGAGGACACGGTGGCCTTGTAACGCTCGATCATCGCCGGGACTTGCTCGCTCTGGTCCGGGTGGACGATAAAAACGATTTCATAATGACGCATGAAACACTCCTTAAGGACGTTTAAACAAATGCCCACCTCGGCGTCAAGACGAGTGTGGGAAGGGGTAAGCCCGCGACTATAACATGAAATCGAACCAGATGGTATCGCTCCCCTGTCCAGTGATCGGTCCGGCGGGCCCGCATCGGCAACTCGACCATAAAAAACACGAAAAAATCCACATTTCCCCTTGCGCTGGCCGAAATACTGTATAAAAATCCAGTCTGTTTATACAACCCGGCCGCACACCCATGCTCAAGCTCACCGCAAGGCAAGAACAGATCCTCAACCTCATCCGCGAGGCGATCGAGAACACCGGCTTTCCCCCGACCCGCGCCGAGATCGCGGCCGAGCTGGGCTTCAAGTCGGCCAACGCGGCCGAGGAACACCTGCAGGCGCTGGCGCGCAAGGGCGCCATCGAAATCTCGCCCGGCACATCGCGCGGCATTCGCCTGGTCGGCACGCCCGAACCGGCGCCGGTGCACCCGCAAGTGATGATGATGTCGCTGCCGCTGGTGGGCCGCGTGGCCGCCGGCTCGCCGATTCTGGCGCAGGAACATGTCGAGACAACCTACAGCGTTGACCCGGCCATGTTCTCCGCCAGGCCCGACTTTTTGCTGAAGGTGCGCGGCTGGTCGATGCGCGACGCCGGCATCAACGACGGCGACCTGCTCGCGGTGAAAAAAGTGGACACGGCCAAGAACGGCCAGATCGTGGTCGCGCGCCTGGGCGACGACGTCACCGTCAAGCGCTACCGCCGCACCGGCGAGCTGATCGAGCTTCTGCCGGAGAATCCGGACTTCAAGATCATCAAGGTCACGCCCGAAGACGGCTTTGCGCTCGAGGGCCTGGCCGTTGGCCTGATGCGCACCTGGAACTGAGCTTGGCCGGGATCACCCTCTTCGGCAACCGCGAGTCGGGCCACACCTACAAGGTGCGCCTGGCGCTGGCGCTCGCCGGCATCGACCATGGTTTTGAAGAGATCGACGTCGTCGGCACGCCGCGCGAGGCGCGTCCCGAGCCATTTCGCAGCCTGGCCAAATACGGCGAGGTGCCGCTGCTGGTGCACGACGGCCAGCCCTACGTGCAGTCCAACGCCATCCTGCTGCACCTGGCCGGCCACACGCGCCGGCTTGGCGGCGAATCGGAAGAGCGCCTGGCGCGCGTGCGCGAGTGGCTGTTCTGGGAAGCGAACCGGATCGGCTTTTCGCTGCCGAACCTGCGCTGGCACACGCGCTTCGAGCCGGCCGAACCGGCAGTGCTGGCCATGCTGCGCCGGCGCTTTGACGCCGACATCGCGCGCCTGAGCCAGGAGTTCAGCGACGGCCGCACTTTCATCCTTGGCGACGCGCCGACGGTGGCCGATTGTTCGCTATGCGGCTACCTGTATTTCGCCGACCAGGCGCAGGTCACCATGCCGGCAGCCGTGCAGGCCTGGCTCGACCGCATCGCCGCCCTGCCCGGCTGGCGGCATCCGTACGGCTTTTACGACTAGGCCAATCCGACTGTAAACTCCGTCGCACCGGCGAAGGCCGGGGCGACGTGCTCGCCGCTTACTTGCCGGCCGGCGCGTAGTTGTTCTTGCGCGCGTCGATGTCGCGCTGGCGCGCTTCGGACGGGCCGCCCTTGACGATCTCGTTGTGCTCGGCCACATAGGCCTCGGTGGCGCTGCGCCACGCCGCAAAGTCCGCCAGCACCAGCTTGGCCGATACTTTCGCCCCCTCCGCCACGTTGTCGTGCACCAGCGCCAGGTGCGCTGTCGCCTGCTCCATCTCCTGCTTGTTCATCAGCTTGGAAAGGTCGGCCGGAATCAGCTTGGTCAGCGGCGACACCTCGTTCAGGTGCTCCACAAAACGGTTGTAGCAGTCCTGCCAGGCCTGCACGCTCGCGCCGACGCGCTCGATCTCGTCGTTCAGCTTGGACATGGCCGGGATGCGCGGCGCGGGGCAGCGGTACTGGCCCGAGCGCAGCTCCGAACCGTCGTACTTGCTGATCCAGTAGTCGATGTCGGCGCGGCGCGCGACGCGCTGCTTCATCACCTCCAGCGAGGCGATCGCCACCGCATTACCCTTGGCGGCGGCCTTCGTGAACCATCCTTGCGCCCTGGCTTCGTCCACCGCGCCGGCCTCGCCGTACCAGTACATCTCGCCCAGGTGCTGCTGTGCCTCGACGTTGCCGGCGTTGGCGAGCCTGGTGTACTTCTGCAGCGCTTGCGCGTACTCTTTTTTGGCGAACAGCGCGTTGGCGTCGGCCAGCTCGTCGGCGAGCGCGGCGCCGCACAGGAACAGGGACAGGCAAAACAGGGCGGTCTTCTTCACGGCGCGGGCACAGGTAGTGAACAATGCCGTTGATGATAACCGGATTGGCGCGCCCTGCTCAACCGCCTACTTGACGTAAACCGGCTTGGGCGGCTGCGGCATGTTGCGGTTGACGTTGTCGCGCGCCAGCTCCGCTTCGCGCATGCGCTGCGCCGTTTCCAGGTTCTGCTGGCGCACGTAGTCCTCGGTCCCCTTCTGCCAGTTGTCGAAGGCGGTGAGCGTGGCTTGCGCCGCCACCTTGGCCTTGTCGCCCACGCGTCCATACACCTCGGTCAGGCGCCGCTTGGCTTGCTCCATCTCGGCATCGGTCATCAGGTCCGCAACCTCGCCCGGAATGCGCTTGCCAACCGGGTACACGTCGTTCAGGTTCTTGACGAAGCCGTTGTAGCACGCCTTCCAGGCATTGATCGTGTCGTTGGTGGTCTTGATTTCCTGGTTGGTCGTGGACCTGGCCGGCACCACCGGCGCCTTGCAGTCGAACTGGCCGCTCACCAGGTCGGCGCCGTCGTACTTGTCGGTCCAGTACGCGATGTCGCCCATGTGCTGCTGGCGCGCGGCCGTCATGCCAAGCGCGGACTGCGCCTCCTTGTTGCCGGCCGCCGCGGCCTTGGCGAACAGGGCGTCGGCCCGGGCGCGGTCCACCGCCACGCCCTCGCCGTACCAGTACATCTGGCCCAGGCGCAGCTGCGCGCCGGCGTTGCCGGCGTCGGACAGGCGGGTCAGCATTGCGATCGCCTGCGGATAGGACTTCGATTCGAGCAGCTTGTTGACGTCGGCCAGATCATCGGCCATGGCGGCGCCGCTCACCGCCATGGCCAGGCAGAAGAGGTATTGTCGCATTGCTGTTCCTGACGAATGGTTGCAATGGTACAGATACTATTCGTGTGCAAAACTGTTGCAAGTGGCGTTACAAAATAATGAACTTTGAGGGCCTATTTGCCAGTCGGCGCCGAGGTGTGGATCAGGCCCTGGTAGCCCTCGCGCAGGCGCCGGTCCGTCTCCAGCGTGATCTGGTCCTGCTTCTTGCGCGCCTCGGCCGATGCGTTGTACTCGGCGGCGAAGGCTTTGGTGGCCTGTTCCCAGCTGGCGAAGCGCGCCATGACCGCCTGCGCGTTCGCGCCAACCTTCCCGACCGCCGCTTCGGTCGCCCGGTGGATGTGCTGCTCCGCCTCTTGCTGCTCGGCCTCGCTCATCAGCACCGCCAGTTCCGCCGGGATGCGTTTTGCCGGTGCCAGCGGGCCATCGAGGTCGGCGACGAAACCGTTGTAGCAGGAAGACCATGCCTGGTAGGCCCCGGTGGTCGCCTTGATCTCGTCGTTCGTTTTGGAGACCTCGGGTATCGCGGGCTGCGGGCAGGCATATTTGCCGGCGGCGAGGTCGGCGCCGTCATAGGCGGTCCAGCGCGTGATCTCCGCCATCTTTGCCGCGCGCCGCTGTGTCAGCGTACGCGCATCCTGCGCTTCGCCGACGCCGGCCGCTGCCGCCTGCGCGAACAGCGCGTCGGCCGCCGCGCGGTCGGCCGGCAGGCCCTGCCCGTACCAGTACATGCGGCCGAGGTGGAGTTTGGCCTCGGCGTTGCCGGAATCGGCCAGCATGCGCAGGACGGGGAATGCCTCGCCATACGATTTGGCGGCGAGCAGGCTCTTGGCCTCGGACAGCGAATCGGCTGCGGCGCCGCCGCATGCCGCAAGCATCAGGACGAACAGGATACGTTTCACAATACCCCCCCGGAAAGTTAAATCCGGGGTAAGCATCGCACGTAATTCGCGGTTACACAACCGCCATGTTCAGGCGGTTGCGTTGAGCGCGCCGCCGAAATCGTCCAGCAGGTCGGCGGTATCCTCGATGCCCACCGAAACGCGGATCAGGGATTCGGCGATGCCCATGCTGGCGCGGCGCTCCGCCCCCATCTCGAAGAAGATCGTGTGCGCCACCGGGATCACCAGCGTGCGCGTGTCGCCCAGGTTCGATGCCGGGATGCCCAGCTTGAGGCGGTTCAGGTAGTCGAAGCAGTCGATGTCTTCGCGCAGCTCGAACGAGAACAGCGAGCCCGGTGCGCGGAACAGTTCGGACGCGATCTGATGCTGCGGGTGCGAAGCGAGGCCCGGGTAGTGCACCGCGGCGACCCGCTCATCGGCCTCGAGCATGGTGGCCAGCGCGAGCGCGTTGGCGCAGGTACGCTCCATGCGCAGCGCCAGCGTCTCGGCGCCAACGGCGATGTGGTGCGCCGCTTCCGGCCCGAGCGAGGCGCCAAAGTCGCGCAGCGCCTTGGCGCGCACCTGCGCCATGCCTTGCGCGCCGGGCGCCAGTTTGCGGAAGTTGGGGGCGATGTTCGGGTAGGCGGCCCAGTCGAACAGGCCGGTGTCGGTGAGCGCGCCGCCCAGTGCGATGCCGTGGCCGGCGATCGACTTGGTCAGTGCGTTGACCACCAGGCCCGCCCCGACGTTCTTCGGACGGAACAGGTACGGCGTGGTCATGGTGTTATCCACCACGAACAGCACGCCGCGCTCGCGGCACAGCGCGCCGATGCGGGCCAGGTCCGCCACCTGGGTGCGCGGGTTGGCGATGGTCTCGACGAACACGAAGCGCGTGTTGGGCTTGAGCGCCGCCTCCACGTTGGCCACGTCGGTCGCATCCACGAACGACACGTCCACGCCCTGCCCCGCCGCGGTGTTCCACAGGCTGTTGGTGTTCCCGAACAAAAAGCTGGACGAGACGATGTGGTCGCCCGCCTTGAGCAGCGCCTGGAACAGCGCGCCGATCGCGCCCATGCCGGTGGCAAAGCAGATGGTGGCCACGCCGTCTTCCATCTTGGTGACCTTGTCCTCGAGCGCAGCCACGGTCGGGTTGCCCTGGCGGCCGTAGCGGAAGCCCGGCTCCTTGCCCTGGAAGACCGAGGCCAGCTGGCGCGCGTCGCCGTAGCCGAAGGTCACCGAGGTGTGGATGGGTTTGTGCAGCGAGCCCTGCTCGATCGGCTTGCGGCGGTCGTTGTGCAGGATGGTGGTGGTGAAGCCGTAGTGTTTGGTGTCGTTCATGATGTGTCGATTGCGTTGGCGGGTGGGTACTCCACGCGCCCAGGCTCGATCAGAGTCGTATGAACGCGTGGGCAGCAGAGCTGCCCACCCTACGGTTATTCAGCGGCGACGGGAGGGTTCAGCGCGAGCTGGTTGCGCGCTGCGTCCTCGACAACCGGCTTGCTCTTGGGGTTGTGGCGCGCCTGTTCGACGTTGTCGAGGTACTCCGGCGTCACGTCCCCGGTGATGTACACGCCGTCGAAGCACGAGGCCTCGAAGCTCGTGAGTGCCGGATTCACGTCCGAGATCGAGCGCTTGAGCGCGTCCAGGTCCTGGTACACCAGGTGGTCGGCGGTGATTTCCTTGCACACCTCTTCCACCGTGCGGCCGTAGGCGATCAGCTCGTCGCGGGTCGGCATGTCGATGCCGTACACGTTCGGGAAGATCACCGGCGGCGCGGCCGAGGCGAAGATCACCTTGCGCGCGCCGGCTTCACGCGCCATCTGCACGATCTCGCGGCTGGTGGTGCCGCGCACGATCGAGTCGTCCACCAGCAGCACGTTTTTGCCCTTGAACTCGGACGGGATCGCGTTGAGCTTCTGGCGCACCGATTTGCGGCGCATGCCCTGCCCCGGCATGATGAAAGTGCGGCCGATGTAGCGGTTCTTGATGAAGCCTTCGCGGTACTCCACGCCCAGCTTGAGCGCGAGCTGGATCGCGGCCGGGCGCGAGGAGTCGGGGATCGGCATGACCACGTCGATTTCTTCGGCCGGGATCTCCTTGCGGATCTTCTCGGCCAGGTACTCTCCCATGCGCAGGCGGGTCGCGTACACCGAGGCGCCGTCGATCACCGAGTCCGGGCGCGCCAGGTACACGTATTCGAACACGCAGGGGTTGAGCGACGGGTTGTCGGCGCACTGGCGCGCGTGCAGCTGGCGGTCGTTGTCGATGAACACCGCCTCGCCGGGCGCGATGTCGCGCATGAAGCGGAAACCCAGGCCTTCCAGCGCAACCGATTCGCTGGCCACCAGGTACTCCGGGCCATCCTCGGTCTCGTTCACGCCGATGCACAGCGGGCGGATGCCGAACGGGTCGCGGAACGCCAGCAGGCCGTGGCCTGAAATCTGCGCCACCACCGCGTACGCGCCACGGGCGCGACGGTGCACCATGGCGACAGCCTTGAACACGGCGTCCACGTCGAGCGTGAAGCCGGTGGAGGCCTCCTGCAGCTCGTGGGCGAGCACGTTGAGCAGCACCTCGGAGTCCGAGTCGGTGTTGATGTGACGGCGGTCCTTGCGGAACATCTCGTCCTTGAGCTCGGCCTGGTTGGTCAGGTTGCCGTTGTGCGCAAGGGTGATGCCGAACGGCGCGTTCACGTAGAACGGCTGGGCTTCTTCCTCGCTGGACGAGCCGGCGGTCGGGTAGCGGCAGTGGCCGATGCCCGAGTTGCCGGCCAGCGAACGCATGTTCCGGGTGCGGAACACGTCGCGCACCAGGCCGTTGGCCTTGTACATCGAGAACATGCTGCTGTGGTTGGTTGCGATACCAGCCGCATCCTGGCCGCGGTGCTGCAGCAGCAGCAACGCGTCATACAAGAGCTGGTTGACGGGGGTGTGCGAAACGACGCCGACGATGCCACACATGGTGCGCTCCTAAAAACAGGACTGCAATGATGCAGAAATTTTCAAAACTGTACATGCTGCGCCAGCGCAGCGGGAAGAAAGGGTTTGACAGTGCGCGCGCCGGTCTCGGCCATGGGCGAGAGCAGCGCGTTCTTCCAGAAAGCCTGTTGGGGGATGGAAGTCATCCCGCACAATATGACGCCCGCGAGCACGATTACAATCCCGCGCGCCAGGCCAAACAATCCGCCCAGCCCGCGGTCGGCCAGCGACAGGCCGGTGGCGGTCACCAGCGCAGCAATCGCAAGGCTCAGCAGGCCCATCAAAATTCGCACGCCGATGAACAGCGCAATAAAGGCAACGATCAGCCGCACCGGCTCGCCCGGGATCATGCTGGGCAACATGGGGGCGAGCTTCGCGCCGTAGGCGTTGGCCAGCACGAAGGCGATCACCCAGCCCAGCAGCGAAAGGATTTCCTTCACCAGGCCGCGCAGCGTGCTGATGATCACCGACGAGATCAGCACGAACAAGACTACGTAATCAAAAATCGTCACGCCGCGCCAACCGTTCCCATCATGCCGGCGACAGCGCGCCGCTTAAGCCCAGCTTGCCCAGCTTGGCGCGCACCTTCTCCGCTTCCTCGCGGGTATACGGGCCCACCTTCACGCGGATCAGCTCATGGTACTTTTCGGTGAACGAGCGAATGCCGGCTTCGCGCAACTTGGCCTGCAGTTCGGCGGCCTTCTCCTGGTTGCCCAGCGCCGCCACCTGCATCACGAACTTCTGGCCGGCCTCGTGCGCCCTGGCGTCTTCCTTGCCTTCGAGGATGGCCATGGCGCGCACGGCGTCCTGCGGCGCAGCCTTGTCTTCCTTCTTCGCTGGCTTGCCCTTGGCGTCCGGCTTGGGTTCCGTCCTGGCCGGCTTGTCCTTGTGTTCAGGCTTGGGCGGCTCGGCCTTCGCATGCTCGACCGGCTTGGGCGCGGCCTCGGGCTTGGGCGCCTCGACCCTGGCCGGCGCAGCCTGCACCTCGGCGACCTTGCGCGCGGTCTCGGCCGCCGGGGCCGCCGGCCTGGGCTCGGGCGCCGGCTTGGGCGGTGGCGCGTCGAGCACCTCCTCGCCCTTGTCCACGCTCTGGCTTGCGGCCACGCTGGCGGAAGCGGACGGCTCGGCCGGCATCGGCAGCGGCGCCGCCTTGTCCTTGGATGGAATCTGGATCGCGATGTCGCCGGCGAGCGGCCTGGGTTCGGAATCGAGCAGCATCGGCAGGCCTACGGCGGCGGCCAGCGCCAGCGCGATGGCGCCCACCAGGCGGCGGCGCGCGCGCTTTTTCTCGGGGAGCACGGGATCGTCGGCACCGGCACGGCGGGCGCTTGCGCCCGCGTGCGAGGCCCGCTTGGCGCGGGCGCGCTCGGCGAATTCGTCGTCGGCGCGGGAAAAACGGCCACTAACTTCGGCGCTGCTGTCTTGGTTCTTTTTGCCCAGGAACGAGAACAAGCCCATGCGATTGTCAGGTCAGTGTAGAGAGTTTTTTCGGGCCGCCATCACACCGGCGACTGTATAGAACGATCCAAAGACCACAATTCTATCACCCTCTTTAGCCCGGCTCATCGCATCGGCAAAAGCTTCCCCCGGGTTGGCGAAGGCTTTGGCCGAAAATTCGTCGTCCTTGGCCCCGGCCGGACGCAGCGACTGCAGCTTGTGCGCCAGTTCCGCGGCATTGGCCGAACGCGGCGACGGCAGGTCGGCCACGCACCAGTGATCGACGTACTGCGCCAACGGCGCGATCACGGCGTCGATGTCCTTGTCCTGCATGATGCCGAAGACCGCGTAGGTGAACGGATGGAAGCCCATGTTCCCCAGGTTCTGGGCCAGCGCGGCGGCCGCGTGGGGGTTGTGGGCCACGTCGTACACGATCGCCGGCCGGCCTGGCAGCACCTGGAAGCGGCCCGGCAGTTCGACCAGCGCGAGGCCCGCGCGCACTTCCTGCGCGCCGCATGGCAGCTGCAGGCGCAGCGCTTCCAGCGCGGCCAGCGCTGCCGAGGCGTTGAGCAGCTGGTTGGCGCCGCGCAGGGCCGGGTAGGCCAGCGAATTGCGGCGCTGCGAGCGTCCCGCGTAACCCCATTGCTGCTTGTCGCCCTGGTAGTTGAAGTCGCGTCCCAACAGCCACAGGTCGGCGCCGATGTCTTCGGCGTGCTGGATGAGCGACTTGGGCGGCATCGGGTCGCTGCAGATGGCAGGCTTGCCCGGCCTGAAGATGCCGGCCTTCTCCAGCCCGATCTCCTCGCGCGTCTCGCCCAGGTATTCCTTGTGGTCGATGTCGATGCTGGTGACCACCGCCACGTCCGCATCGACCACGTTGACCGCGTCCAGCCGGCCGCCCAGGCCCACTTCGAGGATCGCCACGTCGATCGGCGCTTTGGCGAGCAGGTGCATGATCGCTAGCGTGGTGAATTCGAAGTACGTGAGCGAGACTTCGCCGCGCACGCTTTCCACCGCGTTGAAGGCGGCGACCAGCTGCTCGTCGCTGGCGTTCTCGCCATTGAGGCGCGCGCGCTCGTTAAAGGCCAAAAAGTGCGGCTTGATGTACAGGCCAACGCGGTAGCCCGACTGCAGCAGCATCGCTTCGAGCATGGCGCAGGTCGAGCCCTTGCCGTTGGTGCCGGCGACCATGATCACCGGGCACTTGAACGCGAGCTGCATGCGCTCCTTTACGGCGCGCACGCGGTCAAGCCCCATGTCGATGTGGGTTTCGGCATGGCGCGACTCGAGCAGCGCCAGCCAGTCGGGCAAGGTGGTCGGGAGGTTTTGCATGGGATGTTTTTGGTGGAGAGGCGCCTTGGGGGGCGCGCGGTGCGGACACGCGGTCCGCACCGAAACAACAATGGATCCTCGCCTTCGCGAGGACGCCATTTCCGGCGGCGCCGGAAACGGCGACTAAGCGACGACTTCGGCCGACTGGTTCTGCAGCAGCGCCAGCAGGCGCGCGATCTCTTCGCGCATCTTGCGGCGGTCCACGATCATGTCGATCGCGCCCTTGGTCAGCAGGAACTCGGCGCGCTGGAAGCCTTCGGGCAGCTTTTCGCGCACGGTGTTTTCGATCACGCGCGGGCCGGCAAAGCCGATCAGCGCTTTCGGTTCAGCGATCACGACGTCGCCCATGAAGGCGAACGACGCGGACACACCGCCCATGGTCGGGTCGGTCAGCACGCTGATGAACGGCAGGCGCTTCTCGGACAGCTTGGTCAGCATCGAGGTGGTTTTTGCCATCTGCATCAGCGACAGCAGGCCTTCCTGCATGCGCGCGCCGCCGGTGGCGGTGATGCAGATGAACGGCACCTTTTGCTCGAGCGCGGTCTGGGCGCCGCGCACGAAGCGCTCGCCGACCACCGAGCCCATCGAGCCGCCCATGAATTCGAATTCGAAGCAGGCCACGACCACGGGCAGGCTCATGATCGCGCCGCCCATGACCACCATCGCGTCGGTTTCGCCGGTGGCGTCCATCGCCTGCTTGAGGCGGTCGGGGTACTTCTTGCTGTCCTTGAACTTGAGCGTGTCGACCGGCAGCGTCTCCTGGCCGATTTCATAGCGGCCGCCTTCGTCGAGCAGCGCGTCCAGGCGCTCGCGCGAACGGATGCGCATGTGGTGGCTGCACTTGGGGCACACGTGCTGGTTCGACTCCAGGTCGGCGCGGTACAGGACCGCCTCGCACGACGGGCACTTGACCCACAGCCCCTCGGGCATCGATTTGCGGTGGCCTGCATCGGAGCGCTGGATCCGGGGGGGCAGCAGCTTTTCCAACCAACTCATCATCTCTCCTTTGCGGCAATTCTTGAAGTTGGCGGTAGTTTAGCCGCTACGGCCATGCTTGTCGAATTCTTGCAATCCTGAAATTGCAGTCTAGACATTGTTTTATTTGCCCCGGGGAAATAGTATTGACGCTGGCCGGCGCAAGAGCCGGCGCAACATCATGTTTTCGGGAGAATGGGCGATGGTGGACCACATGCTGCGTGGCGCAAGCGGGCTCGCGGATGAAGCCGACCTCGCCGGCACCGCGCTTGTCGCCGCGGCAATCGCGGGCCTGGGTGCGCTGGTCGTGGCGTTGTTTCAGCGCCTGTGCCGCGCGCGCATCGCGGCCGGATCGCGCGAGCGGCTGGCCCAGCTGGCGCACCTGAACCGGGCCACAACCGCCACCATCTACGCCGGCGCCATCGCGCACGAGCTGAACCAGCCGCTGGCGGCGATCATGGCCAACACCGAGGCGGCCGAACTGCTGCTGGCGTGCGACCCGCCGCAAGTGGAAGAAGCGCGCCAGGCGCTGGCCGACATCCGGCGCGACGACAGGCGGGCCAGCGACATCATCGGCCGCATGCGCGGCATGCTCAAGCCCAGCGCGCAGGTGCAGGGCGTGGTCGACCTGCGCACCGTGGCCGGCGACGCGATCGGCTTCATCGAACCGGAAGTGAACATGCGCCGCGCCTCGGTGCGCTGCCTGATGCCCGAAGTGCCGCTGCCGGTGCGCGGCGATCCGGTCCAGCTCCAGCAAGTGCTGATCAACCTGGTGATCAATGCGCTGGACGCGATGGCCGGCGTTGCGCCGCACGAGCGCGTGGTCCTGGTACTGGCCTTCCTGGAGCAGGACGGGCGCCACGTCACGCTGCGCGTGGCCGACCACGGGCCCGGCTTCACGGGCGACCCGGCCAAGGCGTTCGACGGTTTCGTCACCACCAAGGAACACGGCACCGGCCTGGGGCTGGCGATCAGCGCGGCGATCGTGCGCGAACACGGCGGCCAGATCGAGGCGCGCAACCTGGAGCCATTCGGCGCCGAGGTAAGCCTGGTGCTGCCCATCGTGGTGGACGCGGCGGCCGACTGCGGGTGCTGCTAGATGGATGCCGGCGAAACCGTCTACATCGTCGAGGACGACGAATCGATGCGCACCGCGCTCGCGCGGCTGCTGCGCGCCACCGGCCACGCGGTGCAGGGGTACGACAGCGCCCAATCCTTCCTGGCCGCGTTCGATGGCCGCTGGGCCGGCTGCATCCTGCTCGACATCGGCCTGCCGGGCATGGACGGGATGGCGCTGCAGGAACGGCTGAACGATCTGGGATGCACCCTGCCGATCGTGTTCCTGACCGCCCAGGGCGACATCCCGGCCTCGGTGCGCGCCATCAAGGCCGGCGCCGAAGACTTTTTGTGCAAGCCGGTCGAGAAGGAGCGCCTGCTCGGCGCGGTCGAACGGGCATTGGCGCGCCACCGGCGCGACGCGCACGCGCTCGGGGCCAGGCGCGCGCTGGCGCAGCGCTTCGCCGGCCTTACCGCGCGCGAGCGCGAGGTGTTCGCGCTCCTGATCACGGGCGCACTGAACAAGCAGATCGCGGACAAGCTGGGCAACAGCGAACGCACGGTCAAGGCGCACCGCCGCGCGATCCTGGACAAACTGGGGGTGCGCTCGGTCGCCGAGCTGGTCCTCATCGACAGCCAGCTATCGGCGCGCTGACGCTGCCGGCCCGGCCTCAGGCCGCGAGCCGATGCGCGCCCGCGTGCTCGAGCTTGAACACGCCCACCGCGCGGGTGGTGCGCACCGCGTCCTGCTCGACCGCCTTGGCGGCGGCCGCCGCCTGCTCCACCAGGGCCGCGTTCTGCTGCGTCATCACGTCGATGTCGCGCACTGCCTGGTTGACCACGGAGATGCCGTCGCTCTGCTCGATATTGGCCGAGGCAATCGCGTCGATCGTGGTCGCGACCTGGCGCGTGCGCTCGACGATATCCTCGATGGTCTGGCCGGCCTGCCCGGCCAGTTCGGCGCCATTGCTCGCGCGCGCCAGCGAATCGTCGATCAGTCCCTTGATCTCCTTGGCTGCGGCGGCGCTGCGCTGGGCCAGCGTGCGCACCTCGGCGGCGACGACCGCGAATCCCTTGCCCTGCTCGCCGGCGCGCGCCGCCTCGACCGCGGCGTTCAGGGCCAGCATGTTGGTCTGGAACGCGATGCCGTCGATGACGGAGGTGATGTCGGCGATCCGCCGCGACGACTCGTCGATGCCCTGCATGGTCTGGACCATGCGCGACACCGCGCCGCGTCCCTGCTCGGCCGCCACCGTCGCCGACGAGGCGAGCTGGTTGGCGGCGCGCGCATGCTCGGCGTTGTTGGCCACGGCCGATGCCAGCTGCTGCATCGACGAGGCGGTTTCCTCCAGCCGCGCCGCCTGCGCTTCGGTGCGCTGGGCCAGGTCGGCATTGCCGGTTGCGATTTCACCGGTCGCGCGGCGCGTCCCGACGGCGCTGGCGCGCACGTCGCCGACCACCGCCACCAGGTTCGAACTCATCTGGCGCAGCGTGCGCAAGAGCTGGCGCACCTCGCCGGCGCCGCCCACGCTGACCTGCGCGGTCAGGTCGCCGCCCGCCAGCGCCCGCGCCGCGACCAGCGCATGCGACAGCGGCGCCACGATGGCCGTGCGCACCCACGCCGCCAGCCACACGCACAGGGCCACGCCAAGCGCGCCGGCGGCCGCGGTCCAGCCGTGCGGGCCATCGGCCAGCGCAAGGCCCGCGACCAGCAGCCCAAGCACGCCAAGAGAAGCGCCCAGCACCGCGCCGATCGACAAGCCGCGCACGCGCGCCAGCAACGCGCGCACACCGTGCGGCACCACCTCGCCGCCGGCAATGTGCACCTTGGCCACGCCCTCGCGCAGGTCGCGGTACAGCGCCGCGGCCTGCTCGACCTGGGCGCGGTCGGGCGCCACCCGCACCGACATGTAGCCTACCGCGCGGCCGTTTTCGTACACCGGCGAGACGTTGGCAAGCACCCAGTAGAAATCGCCGTTCTTGCGGCGGTTCTTGACCAGGCCGCTCCACGGGCGCCCGGCCTTGAGGGTGCTCCACAGGTCGGCGAACGCCTCGGGCGGCATGTCGGGATGGCGCACCAGGTTGTGCGGTGCACCGATCAGCTCCTCCTCGGTAAAGCCGCTGGCCTCGATGAAGTAGGGATTGACGTAGGTGATCCGGCCCTTCAGGTCGGTCGTCGAGACAATCGGCTGCCCGGGGACCAGGGCGTATTCGTTCTGTGTGACCGGCAGGTTCTTGCGCATCTTTCCGATTTCCAGCTCAAGGCAAACCGAACGAGTTTAGTGCCTCGCAGCAAGATCGGGTATTGTACTTTGGTGCAGTACAGCATGAAAAAAGGCCGCGACTGCGCGCGGCCTTTGGGCGATGCGTCCTGGCCTCAGGCGTCCAGCGCGCTGCGGATACCGGCAACAAAGTCCTGGACCGCCTGGGCGGCCGACTCCTTCGGCGTGTTCTCGAGCTCCTGGATGATGCGGCTGCCGATCACCACCGCGTCGGCCACCGATGCCACCGCCTTCGCGGTCTGCGCGTCGCGGATGCCGAAGCCCACGCCGATCGGCAGCTTGACGTGCTCGCGGATCGCGGCCACGCGGCGCGCCACGTCTTCGGTGTCGATGCCGCCGGCGCCGGTCACGCCCTTGAGCGAGACGTAGTAGGAAAAGCCGCTGCCGTGGCGCGCCACCTGCTTCACGCGTTCCTCGGTCGAGGTGGGCGCGAGCAGGAAGATGAGGTCAAGGCCGTTGGCCTTCATCTCGTCCGCGAACGCCGCGCATTCCTCGGGCGGGTAATCGACCACGATGGCGCCGTCCGCGCCGGCATCCCTGGCGCCCTGGATGAAGTTCGATGCGCCCATGCGTTCGATCGGGTTGGCGTAGCCCATCAGGACCACCGGCGTCGTCTCGTCCTGCTTGCGGAATTCGCGCACGAAGTTGAAAACGTCCTTCATGCCGATGTTGAACTTGAGCGCGCGTTCGCAGGCGCGCTGGATCACCGGGCCTTCGGCCATCGGGTCGGAAAATGGAACGCCCAGTTCGAGGACGTTGGCGCCGCCCGCGACCAGCGCGTGCATCAGCGGCACGGTCATCTCGGGGCCGGGGTCGCCGGCGGTGATGAAGGTGACCAGGCCGGTTTTGTTTTGCGCTTTGAGCGCAGCGAAAGTGTTTTCAATTCTGGACATGCTGTTCTCTTCTAATGAGTATGTGTGGTTTGCGAATGGTGCGTATCACCGCGTGGGCAGAAAATCTGCCCACCCTACCAATCCATACCCATTCGCTGCGCCACGGTGTGCATGTCCTTGTCGCCGCGGCCCGACAGGTTGACCAGGATGATCTTGTCCTTCGGGAGCGTGGCCGCCAGCTTGGTCGCGTAGGCGAGCGCGTGCGACGATTCCAGCGCCGGGATGATGCCCTCGATGCGGCAGCAGTCGTGGAACGCGGCCAGCGCCTCGTCGTCGGTGACCGACACGTACTGCGCGCGCGCCGAGTCCTTCAGCCAGGCGTGCTCCGGCCCCACGCCCGGATAGTCCAGGCCGGCCGACACCGAATGCGTCTCGATGATCTGGCCGTTTTCGTCCTGCAGCAGGTAGGTGCGGTTGCCGTGCAAAACGCCCGGAAAACCTGCGGTGAGCGAGGCGGCATGCTTGCCGCTGTCGATGCCCTCGCCCGCCGCTTCCACGCCCACCAGCCGCACGCTCTTCTCGTCGATGTAGGGGTAGAAGATGCCCATCGCGTTCGAGCCGCCGCCGATGCAGGCGACCACGTAATCCGGCTGGCGCCCGGTCATCTCCGGCATCTGCACCAGGCATTCCTCGCCGATCACCGACTGGAAGTCGCGCACCATCATCGGGTACGGATGCGGGCCGGCCACGGTGCCGATGATGTAGAAAGTGTTCTCGATGTTGGTGACCCAGTCGCGCATCGCTTCATTGAGCGCGTCCTTGAGCGTTTTGGAGCCCGACTCGACCGGCACCACGGTCGCGCCCAGGAGCTTCATGCGGTACACGTTCTGGGCCTGGCGCTTGACGTCCTCGCTGCCCATGTACACCACGCACTCCAGGCCAAAGCGGGCGCAGATGGTGGCGGTGGCCACGCCGTGCTGGCCGGCGCCGGTTTCGGCGATGATGCGCTTCTTGCCCATGCGGCGGGCCAGCAGCGCCTGCCCGATCACGTTGTTGATCTTGTGCGCGCCAGTGTGGTTCAGGTCCTCGCGCTTGAGATAGATCTGCGCGCCGCCGACGATCTCGGACCAGCGTTTGGCGTGGTAGATCGGCGACGGACGGCCGACGAAGTGCTTGAGCTCGTAGCGGAACTCGGCGAGGAACTCGGGGTCCTTGCTGTAGCGCGCGTACGCTTCGTTCAATTCGTTCAGCGCGTGGCTGAGCGTCTCGGCGACGAAGCTGCCGCCGTACGGGCCGAAGTGGCCTGTCGCGTCGGGCAGCGCGTATTCGGAAGTATGGAACAGTGCGGCCGCGCCGCGTTCAGGTGCTTCTTTCATGGTGTGGTTCGCTTGTAGTGATGGCATCGGCGGCCCGCACCGCGGCGACAAACGCTGCGATCTTGCGGGCGTCCTTGATTCCCTTGCTCTCTTCGACACCACTGCTGATGTCCACGGCAAAGGGGCGTACGTGCACGACTGCGTCAGTCGCGTTTTGTACGCTCAAGCCACCACTCAAAACGACCCGAGGCGCGAGCTCTTTTGGAATAAGAGACCAATCGAAGACCTTTCCTGCGCCGCCGTAGGCATCGACATAGGCATCGAGCAGAAGGCCCGAAAACCAGGGGCTGGCGGCGCGGTATGCAAGCTCACATGATAGCAAATCGGAAGCGGCCGTGTCCGGTTTTACCCGGTAGGCCCGCACGAAGGGCCGCCCTGCCTGCTGCGCGATCGCCGCGCACTGCCCGGCCGTTTCGTCGCCATGGAACTGGATCAGCGAGACCTGCCCGGCGCGCACCACCGCCTCGACCTCTGCCAGCGTCGGGTTGACGAACAGCGCGACGCTGCTCACGTAAGGCGGCAGCGCGCGCGCCAGCAGGGCGAACTGCTCGGGCGTCACGTAGCGCGGACTCTTCGGATAGAACACGAAACCGAGCGCGTCCGCGCCGGCGTCCACGGCCGCGTGCAGGTCCTGTTCGCGGGTGATCCCGCAGATCTTGATCCGGGTGCGATGCATGATGTCCTCTTACAGCCAGGGCAGCGGCGCGCCCTCTTCCTGCGGCAGGCCCCACTTGGGATCGTACTCGATTTTGGCCAGGTACAGGCCGTCGGGCATGAAGGTGGGCGCGGCGGCGTCGCGGTCGCGGCTGTTCAGGACGTGTTCGATCCAGTCCGGTTCGTTGCGGCCCTGGCCCACGTAGATCAGCGCGCCGACGATGTTGCGCACCATGTGGTGCAGGAAGGCGCTGGCGCGCACGGTGAAGACGATCAGGTCGCCGTGGCGCTCGACCGACACCTCGTGCATGTCCTTGACGGGCGACCTGGCCTGGCAGCCCGATGCGCGGAACGACGAGAAGTCATGCGTGCCGATCAGGTGCCGCGCGCCCTCGCGCATGCGCTCCACGTCCAGCGGCCGGAACACCCAGCCGGCCCGGTCGGCCAGCAGCGCCGACGGATTGGGATGGTTGTACAGCACGTAGCGGTAGGTGCGCGAGCGCGCCGAGAAGCGCGCGTGGAACTCGTTGCCCTGCGCGTCAGGCGGCACCTCGGCGGCCCAGCGCACCACGATCGAATCGGGCAGGAAGGCGTTCACGCCGCGCACCCACGACTGCATGGCGCGCGACAGATCGGTGTCGAAGTGCACCACTTGCTCGATCGCGTGCACGCCGGCGTCGGTGCGGCCGGCGCAGGTGGTCGCGACCGGGGTGCAGGCGAACTTTTCGAGCGCTATTTCAAGCTGGTCCTGCACGGTGTCGCGTGCAGGCTGCTTCTGGTATCCATTCCATGCGGTGCCGACATACTGGACACCGAGTGCGATTCTCTTCACGCCAACTGGTCTCGCAGCGCCTGGGCCTTGCTCACCTGTTCGCTGTTGCCACCTTCGATGACTTCATCAAGCAGTTCGCGCGCACCGTCCTTGTCACCGATTTCCTGATAGGCGATGGCCAGGTCGAGCTTGGTTTCCATTTCCATGTGGGCGGCCGACATCTCGCCGTCGGCCTCGGCCATCGCCACTTCCGGCACCGACGCGGCGGTTTCGCCGCCCGGCAGGTCCAGGTCGATGTCGGACAGGTCGAACTGCGGCGCGCTGGCCGTAGCCGCCGGGGCCTGCGCCGCCGGCAGTTCGGGCAGCGCGAACGGGTCGTCCTGCGCAGCCTCGCTTGACACCTGCGGCGCCGGCGTGGCGGCCGGGGTGTCGTGCGCGCCGAAGTCCATCGTGTCCAGGTCGAACAGCGGATCCTTGTCCGCCGCGTGCGGCTGCTCTTCCTGGGCCTTGGGCAGGTCGGGCAGGTCGAATTCCTTGGCCAGGTCGGCCATGTCGATGCCATGGCCCGGCGCATCGAGCGAGAGGTCGAGCGCCAGGTCATCCGCGCCGGCCGGCGCGTCGGTGTGCTCGTCATCGGCGGCGGGGGCCGGCGCGGCCGCGGCCGGGGCGTCGAAGTCCATGTCGAAGGCCAGGTCGAACGGCTGTTCCGGCGCGGCTTCGGCGGGCTTCACATCCTCTTCCCGGGTGGCCGGCTCGGTGGCGGCGATCGGCTCGACGTTGAATTCCAGGTCGGTCACGCCAGCCGGCTCCGGCTCGCTTGCGGCAGCGGGCGCGGCGTCGAACGCCAGGTCCGGCACCTCGGTGGCGCTCTCCTGCGGCGCCTCGGTCGGCGCCGGCATGGCGATCGGTTCGGTGGCCGACACCGGCTCGAACGACAGGCCGCCCAGGTCGAAGTCGAGCACGTGCTCGTCCTGGTTCGGCTCTTCCTGCGGCACCACCGCTTCGGCGTCGACCTGCGGCAGCGCGGTCGACTCGGACTCGAGCTTGAAGTCGTCGTCGGTTGCGGCGCGCGGCTCGGCCGGGGCGAAGGTCTGCTCCAGTTCCTGCGACAGCAGGGCCTTCTGGCCGGCCTCCTCGTCGGACTGGGCAGCCGGGGCGGGAGCACCGGCGGCGCCCGCGTACATCGGGTTGAGCGGATCGATCGACAGGCCGAGCGCGGCGGCCTGCGCCCACTCGTCGCCGGCGCCGCGGGTCAGGCTGTACAGCTCGGCGGCCTGGGTCTCGAACGCGCGCTGGTCCTTGCGGGCGGCGTAGATCTCGAGCAGCTTCAGGCGCACCGAATGGCGGTCGGGATGGGCGCGCAGCGCTTCCTTCAGGATTTCCTCGGCCTGCGCATCGCGGCCGTAGGCGATGTACACGTCCGCTTCGGCGACCGGATCGACTTCATTGGTGTCGAGCTGGCTGGCCGAGGGTGCGAAGCTGGAGTTGAACACGCTGTTATTGGTGTCCACGCTCTGCCCGCCCGTTTCGGCGAACAGCGAGTGGGTGTGCTCGGTCGGCACCCCCAGCAGCGACGGCTCGTGCGCCTGGCTGTCGTCGGCCGGCTTCTTGCGGCGGCGCGACAGGCCGAACGCGGCCAGCAGCGCCACGGCCAGGCCGGCGCCGATGTAGGTGATGTTCGCCATCAGCGTATCGACCAGGCTCGGCTCGGGCGGCGCGGCCTTCGCCGGCGGCGTGGGCGCGGGCTTGGCGACGGGTTTGGCCGCCGGCTTGGCCGCTTCCTTGGCCGGCACGCTGGCGGCAGGCGCCGGCTTAGCCTCCTGCCTGGCGTTGGCGGCGGCGTCCGCGCCAGCCTTGTTCTTCACCGTGACCAGCTTTTCCAGATCGCTGACATTCTTCTCCAGCTCGCGCACGCGGGCCTGGGCGTCGGCCAGCGCCTTTTCCTTGGCGACCAGGTCCTCGGCCGAGACCGTGGTGCCCTTGCCGCCCGCGCCCTGGGCCGGCACTGCCTTGGACAGGCGCAGCTGGTCCTGTGCTTCGTTGGCGGCGGTCGGACGCTCCTCGACCTTGGCGGTGATCTTGCCGGCCGCGCTCTGGCCGGCCTGCGGCGCCTTGACCGCCTCGCTGGTTGCCACCTGGCCGGCCAGCTTGTTGCGGTAGGCGTTGAAGTCGGCCGCGTGGGCGACCACCATGCCGCGCGCCTCGCCTTCGCCGATGCCGCGGATCGCGTCGCTGTCGGGCACCGACAGGATCTCGCCCGAGCGCAGGCGGTTCATGTTGTGGCCGATGAAGGCATCCGGATTGGCGCGGTACAGCGCGACCAGCATCATGTCGAGCGAGATGTTGGCCGGCTTGAGCTGGGCGGCGATGCGGCCCAGCGTTTCACCCGGCTTGACCCGGTATTCGGTGGCGGCGCGGCGCTTCGGCTCGGCCGGCTCGTCGGCGCGCTCGGCGCGGGCACGCGGCTTGGCGGCCGGCATGGCCGCGGCTTCCGGCGCCGGCGCCTGCTGGGCGGCGCGGCTGTGTGCCGGCTCGACCGGGCCAACCTGGGCCGACTGCGTGCCGCGCAGCTCGGCCGGATCGAGCAGGAAGGTGTATTCGCGCACCAGCTTGCCATTGTTCCAGGACAGCTCGAGCAGCATGTCCACGAACGGCTCGTTCAGCGGCTGTGTCGAGGTGATCCTGATGAACTGGCGGCCCGCCCGGTGCTCCACCGCGAACCGCAGCGACAGCAGCGCGGGGTTGAATTCGATGTTCGCGACGCGGAATGCCTCGGGCGACGCCAGTTTGGCGGCAAGCCCGGAAGCCTCGTCTTCGGCGACCTGCGTCAGTTCGATCTCGGCGCGCAGCGGTTGGCCCAGTGCCGAGAGCACCGTGAGCTTGCCAAGTCCCGCAGCCTGCGCGCTGGACGTGACCAGCACGGCACTGGCGACTGACGCGGTGAGCGTTTTCAGCGCGGACGAGATGATCATAGGACGGTTGGATTGCATAGTCGGGACGGAATGGGTTGGCCGGGACAAGAGTTTCCCACACAGGTCGCAAGAACATAACATCATGCTCTAGAGCATGCAAGTTTTCTGGTCAACACCGCCTATGCTTGCCGTGCTTTGTGGACGAGATGGCACCGCGATCGGGGTAATACGCTGTCAATTCGCCATGAAGGTTGGCGAAATGGTATTGAGGACAGGTAGGGTGGGCAGGTTTCCTGCCCACGCGTCCAGGCGGCGCAAGCTTTACCCGAACGCGTGGGCGGGAGACCCGCCCCCCCTACGCAATGCGGGCTGGAAACGAAAATGGGCGCCCGTCGGGGCGCCCACTTGGCAGCGACGCGGGTCGCTTACTTGTCCAGCACGATGCGCAGCATGCGGCGCAGCGGCTCGGCGGCGCCCCACAGCAGCTGGTCGCCAACGGTGAACGCGGACAGGTACTCCGGGCCCATCGACATCTTGCGCAGGCGGCCGACCGGGATGGTCAGGCTACCGGTGACGGCGGCCGGGGTCAGGTCGGTCATCGATGCCTCGCGCGTGTTCGGCACCACCTTCACCCACTGGTTATGCGAGGCGATGATGTCGTTGATCTCGTCCAGCGGCACGTCCTTTTTCAGCTTGATGGTCAGCGCCTGCGAGTGGCAGCGCATGGCGCCGATGCGCACGCACAGGCCATCGACCGGGGTCGCCGCGGTGCCGAAGGCTTCGCCGCGGCCGAGGATCTTGTTGGTCTCGGCGCCGCCCTTCCATTCCTCGCGCGACTGGCCGTTGCCCAGGTCCTTGTCGATCCAGGGGATCAGGTTGCCGGCCAGCGGCACGCCGAACTGCTTGGTCTCTTCGGCCGACAGGCCGTGCTGGATCGCCAGCACCGAACGGTCGATCTCGAGGATGGCCGAGGCCGGGTCGTCCAGCAGGTGGCGGATGGCGCTGTTGATGGTGCCGAACTGGGTGAGCAGCTCGCGCATGTGCTGCGCGCCGCCGCCGGACGCGGCCTGGTAGGTCATGGAGGTCATCCAGTCCACCAGGTCGTGCTGGAACAGGCCGCCCAGGCCCATCAGCATGCACGACACGGTGCAGTTACCGCCGACGAAGTTCTTGACGCCCTTCGCCATCGCGTTCTTGATGACGTCCAGGTTGACCGGGTCGAGCACGATCACCGCGTCGTCCTTCATGCGCAGGGTCGAGGCGGCGTCGATCCAGTAGCCGTTCCAGCCCGCGGCGCGCAGCTTGGGGAACATCTCGGTGGTGTAGTCTCCGCCCTGGCACGAGATGATGATCTCGCAGCGGGACAGCTCGGCGATGTCGGTGGCGCTTTTCAGCTTGGTCTCGTTCTTCGCCATCTTCGGCGCATCACCGCCCGGGTTCGACGTCGTGAAGAACACCGGCTCGATGTGGTCGAAGTCGCCTTCGTCCTGCATGCGCTTCATCAGGACGGAACCGACCATACCGCGCCAACCTACCAGGCCTACTAATTTCATCATCTTCCTTTGAATGTTTAAGAATCCTATGCGAGCGCTTTGACCACCGCATCGCCCATCTGTTCGGTTCCGACGCGCGTGGTGCCCGCTTCAAAAATGTCCGGCGTGCGCAGCCCTTGCGCCAGCACACGCTTGACCGCGTTCTCGATGCGGTCGGCCTGCTCGGCGCGGTTCAGCGAGAAGCGCAGCATCATCGCGGCGGACAGGATGGTCGCCAGCGGATTGGCCACGCCCTTGCCGGCGATGTCCGGCGCCGAGCCGTGCGACGGCTCGTACAGGCCCTTGTTGTTGGCGTCCAGCGAGGCCGACGGCAGCATGCCGATCGAGCCGGTCAGCATGGCGGCGGCATCGGACAGGATATCGCCGAACATGTTGCCGGTGACGATCACGTCGAACTTCTTGGGCGCACGCACGAGCTGCATGGCGGCGTTATCGACGTACATGTGGTCGAGCTCGACGTCCGGGTATTCCTTGTGCACGTCGGTGACGATGTCGCGCCAGAACTGGAAGGTCTCGAGCACGTTGGCCTTGTCCACGCTGGTGACGCGGCGGCCGCGCTTTTGCGCCGCCTGGAACGCCACATGGGCGATGCGGCGGATTTCGCCTTCCGCGTAGCGCATGGTGTCGAAGCCCTCGCGCTGGCCTTTGAACGGGCCGTCCGGGCACTCGCGCACGCCGCGCGGCTTGCCGAAGTAGATGTCGCCGGTCAGCTCGCGGATGATCAGGATGTCCAGGCCCGAGACCACCTCGGGCTTGAGCGTGGAGGCGCCGGCCAGTTCGGGGTACAGGATCGCGGGACGCAGGTTGGCGAACAGGCTCAGTTCGCGGCGCAGGCCCAGGATCGCCTGCTCGGGGCGCAGGGCGCGCTCCAGGTTGTCGTACTTGAAGTCGCCAACGGCGCCGAACAGCACGGCGTCGGCCGCTTTGGCCAGCGCCAGCGTGCTTGGGGGCAGCGGATGGCCGTGCGCGGCATAGCCGGCGCCGCCTACGTCCGCGGTTTCCATTTCAAACTTTTCGCCCAGCGCGTTCAGCACCTTGACGGCCTGCGCCATGATTTCCGGGCCAATGCCGTCGCCCGGCAGGATTGCGATCTTCATGTTCTCTTTCAGATGACGTTGGCAAGCCAGGGCTGGCTGGCCAGGTGGCGTTCCTCGAACGCGCGGATTTCGTCTGCGTGGCGCAGGGTCAGGCCGATGTCGTCCAGGCCGTTCAGCAGGCAGTACTTGCGGAACTCGTCGATGTCGAACTTGAACGTCTGGCTGCCTTCCGGCGTTGACACGACCTGCTGCTGCAGGTCCACCACCAGCTTGAAGCCGGGGAAGGCCTTCACTTCGTTGAACAGGTGGTCCACTTGCGCTTCGGACAGCACGATCGGCAACAGGCCGCTCTTGTAGCAGTTGTTGAAGAAGATGTCGGCGAAGCTGGGAGCGATGATCGCGCGGAAGCCGTACTGCTGCAGCGCCCACGGCGCATGCTCGCGCGACGAGCCGCAGCCGAAGTTCTTACGCGCCAGCAGGATCGATGCGCCCTGGTAGCGCGGCTGGTTCAGCACGAAGTCCGGGTTCAGCGGGCGGCGGCTGTTGTCCATGCCCGGCTCGCCGTGATCGAGGTAGCGCCATTCGTCGAACAGGTTGGGGCCGAAGCCGGTGCGCCGGATCGACTTGAGGAACTGCTTGGGGATGATGGCGTCGGTGTCCACGTTGGCGCGGTCCAGCGGCACCACCAGCCCTTGATGTACGGTGAATTTTTCCATCTTGTTTGCCCCTTCGGGGGGCACTCCTTCATTTAAATCGCGTCGTCCCGGCGAAAGCCGGGACCCATGGACCGTGTGCGATGTCGCGCGCTCAGCATGGATCCCGGCTGTCGCCGGGATGACGTATCGGCGCCGTTACTTGCCTCCGGCGCCAGTGATGACTTGTCCGACTTTTTGCACATCCTTGCCGACACCGGAGATGGTATTGCAGCCGGTGAGGACGAATGCGGCGATGGCGAGGGCGAGAATCTTTTTCATGTTCTGTCCTTTCTTATGGTTTTGATCAGAGTGCGCGTACATCGACGAAATGCCCGGCGATACCAGCCGCTGCGGCCATCGCCGGCGACACCAGGTGGGTGCGCCCGCCCTGTCCCTGGCGGCCTTCAAAGTTGCGGTTCGAGGTCGAGGCGCAGCGCTCGCCCGGCTCCAGCCGGTCGGCGTTCATGGCCAGGCACATCGAGCAGCCCGGCTCGCGCCATTCAAAGCCGGCGGCCTTGAAGATCTTGTCCAGTCCCTCGCGCTCGGCCTGCTCCTTGACCAGGCCCGAGCCCGGCACCACCATGGCCAGCTTGACGTTGGCGGCGCGCTGGCGGCCGCGTACCACCTGGGCGGCGGCGCGCAGGTCTTCGATGCGCGAGTTGGTGCACGAGCCGATGAACACCTTGTCGATCTTGATGTCCTCGATGCGGGTGTTCGGCTTGAGGTTCATGTACACCAGCGCCTTTTCCATCGCGTCGCGGCGCACCGGGTCCTTTTCCAGTTCCGGGTCGGGCACGCGGGCGTTGACCGCCGTGACCATCTCGGGCGAGGTGCCCCAGGTGACCTGCGGGCGGATTTCGCCGGCGTTCAGCGTGACCACCATGTCGAACTTGGCGCCCGGGTCGGTGTGCAGCGTGCGCCAGTAGGCCACAGCCTTGTCCCACTGCTCGCCCTTGGGCGAGAGCGGGCGGCCCTTCACGTACTCGATGGTGGTGTCGTCCACCGCGACCATGCCGGCCCGCGCGCCCGCTTCGATCGCCATGTTACAGACCGTCATGCGGCCTTCCATCGACAGCGAACGGATGGTCGAGCCGGCAAATTCGATCGCGTAGCCGGTGCCGCCGGCGGTGCCGATACGGCCGATCACGGCCAGCACGATGTCCTTGGCGGTCACGCCCAGCGGCAGCGGGCCGTCCACCTGGACCAGCATCGACCTGGATTTCTTGGCCAGCAGCGTCTGGGTGGCGAGCACGTGCTCCACTTCCGAGGTGCCGATGCCGTGCGCCAGGCAGCCGAAGGCGCCGTGGGTCGAGGTGTGGGAGTCGCCGCACACCACCGTCATGCCCGGCAGCGTGGCGCCCTGCTCCGGCCCGATCACGTGCACGATGCCCTGGCGCTTGTCGCTGATATTGAAATAGGTAAGGCCAAAGGCCTGGGCGTTCGCGTCCAGCGTCTCGACCTGCAGGCGCGAGGTGGGGTCGGCGATGCCGTTCTTGCGGTCGGTGGTGGGGACGTTGTGGTCCACCACGGCCAGGTTGGCGGAGGTGCGCCATAGCGGCCGGCCGGCCTCGCGCAGGCCTTCGAATGCCTGCGGGCTGGTCACTTCATGGACCAGGTGGCGGTCGATATACAGCACCGTGGTGCCGTCCGCGTCGGCCCGCACCACGTGCGAGTCCCAGAGTTTGTCGTAGAGCGTTTTTAACATGGTCGATCGTTCCTTCAGCTGTCCGCAAAGGCAGACTCGTTCGATTATGCCATATTTGCTGCATCGCGGAAGCATCGGCCTTTTGCACGATTCTTCCAAGTTGCCCAGCTATGACTGAATAAAATTTGAACTGATTGTTATAAATGCAAACAAAAAAAGCCCGCACGGGAAAGTCGCAGGCTTTTTTACTTTGTTATCACTTCAACGCCATTCCCGCCGAGGCGGGAACCCATGGAGGCGGCTGTGGTTGGAAACAGCAACACAGGCCGGCAAGCTCAGCACGGGTCCCCGCCTCCGCGGGGACGACGTGCATGAGGTAAGGGCCAGGCTTCAGGCGGCCAGCTTCACGCTGTTGCGGCAGCCGTCCATCAGGAACGACAGCCCGACCACCAGCACCAGCTCGCCCTCGGCCGAGCGCGCGGTGCCGGTGATGCCTTCCACCGTCAGCGCCGTCATCGGCTTGATCACCAGGTCGGCCGTACCGTCCACCGCCTCCACCGCCAGGATGTATGGCTGCGGCGCGTTGACCACGATGCCCACGCGCTCGGAGCAGTCCTCGTAGCACAGGGCGCGCGCCAGCGAGCGCACCGGCAGCGGCACGCCCTGGTCCTTGAGCACCGGCGCGGAGCCAACCGACATGAAGCTTTCCGGCAGCTCGACCACGCGCTGCACTGCCGCCATCGGCAGCGCCAGCAGCGCGCCCGAGGTGGACACCAGCATGGTCGGCACGATCGACAGTTCGATCGGCAGGCGGATCGCAAACTTGGTGCCCTTGCCCAGCGCCGATTCGATGCGCACCACGCCGCGGTTCTTTTCCACCGCGGTCTTGACCACGTCCATGCCCACGCCGCGGCCCGACACCGACGAGGCCACTTCCTTGGTCGAGAAACCCGGCAAGAACACGAGCTGGTAGGCCTCGTCGTCCGACAGCACGGCGGTCTCGGAAATGAGCCCCTTCTCGGCGGCCTTCTTCTTGAGCTTGACCGGGTCCATGCCGCGGCCGTCGTCGGACAGCACGATCATGACGCTGTTCGCTTCCTGCCACGCCTTGAGCGAGATCACGGCCTTGGCCGGCTTGCCGATGGCGGCGCGGTCCTCGGGCGACTCGACACCGTGGTCGAGCGCGTTGCGCAGCATGTGCACCAGCGGGTCGTACAGGCTGTCCACCACCACGCGGTCGACCTCGGTCTCGGCGCCTTCGATGTTCAGCTCGACATCCTTGCCCAGGTCCTTGGCCAGCTCACGCACCAGGCGCGGGAACTTCTGGAACAGGCGGCCCACCGGCTGCATGCGGGTGGCCAGCGTGGCACGCTGCAGCTCGGCCGAGTAGCGCGAGGCGCGCTCGAGCGTTTCGGTGAGCGTGGCCATCAGCGTTGCGGCCTGGCCCTCGAACTTGAACTGCTGCAGGCGTTCGAGCAGCACGGCGGCCTGGTTTGCGGCCTGCACCGATTCGCCGGCCACTTCGAGCAGCGCGTCGAGCTTGACGGCGTCGATGCGGATGCTCTCGTCCTTGGCCGCGCCAGCGGCAGCGGCCGGGGCGCCGGTGCGGCGCTCAACGCCATCCCAGCCAGGCTTGCCGGCTGCGGCATCGTGATGGGCGGCCGGGGCGGCGGCCGGCGCGGCAGCAGCCGGGGCGGCCGCCGGCGCAGCCGGCTGGGCCGGCTCTTGCGGCAGCGCGGTACCGGGCGGGACCACGGCCGCGTACATCGCGTGCCAGTCCAGACCGTCCTCGCCAAGCTCGCTGGCGGCTGCGGGCGCCGCAACAGGCTCGGCCGGGACCGCGGCTGCGGCGGCAGGCGCGGCGGCAGCCGGGGCCGCAGCGGCCGGCGCCGGGGCGCCCTTGCCTTCGATCGCCTCGCGCAGCATGCGCTCCAGTTCCGGCGGCATCGGCGCCAGCTGCTCGGGCGGGGTGCCGTTGTTCAGGTCATTGAGCTGGTCGGCCACGAAACCGGAAGCCTGCAGCGACGCTTCGATTGCCGACGGCGTGACCGGGGCGGCGCCGTTACGTAGCGCGTCGAACAGATTCTCGGTCAGGTGGCAGGCCGTGACCAGGGCCGGCAGGCCCATGAAGCCGGCGCCGCCCTTGATCGTGTGGAACGACCGGAAGACCGCGTTGAGCGTTTCCTTGTTGTCGGGGTCGCGTTCGAGGCGCAGCAGGTGTTCTTCTACATTGACAGCCAGATCCATCGCCTCGACGACGAAATCCTTGAGCATATCGTCCATTAGAATCCCAGCTCGGCAAGAAGGTCGTCAACGTTGTCCTGGTCCAGCGCCACGTCGGGCACGGAGGGGCCCTGCATCAGCGGCGGCGGCGCCGCTTTTTCTTTCTGCGCCAGTTTCTCGCGCATCTCGGCCGGCGCGTTGTCGCGCAGCAGCTGGGCCAGTTCCTGTTCGACCGTCTTGGTGATGTTGACCACCTTTTTGATCAGCTGGCCGGTGATGTCCTGGAAGTCCTGCGCCATCATGATGTCGAGCAGGCGCGCCTTTTCCTTGTCGGTGGCGTCGGCCACCAGTTGCGCGAACTGGCGCGAGTCGCCGGCGAGCGCCTTGAACTGGTCGATCGACAGCTTGCCGGCGAACAGGTCGTCCCAGCGTTGCTGCATGTCGCGCGCCTTCACCGACAGCTCGTCCTGCGCCGGCATGCCTTCATCGAGCGTGTTGAGCACCTTGTTGGCGGCCTGCTCGGTCAGCGTGGCGACGTACTCCAGGCGGTCCTGAGCGTCGTTGATCTGGGTGGCGGCCTCGGTCAGCGCGCGGTCGTAGCCCAGCTCGCGCAGCGAGTCGTGCAGCAGGCGCACGATGCTGCCCAGGCGTTCGAACATCGCCTTGTCGCCCTGGATTTCCTCGCCCGCTTCGGCCTGTGCTGCCTGCGGTGCTTCGGTCGCGCGCTCGGCGGACACCTGGTCGAACAGCGCCTCGAGCTCGTCCTCGGGCTCGGCTTTGGCCGGCGGCGCAGCTTCGGGCTCGCTGGCGGGCGCCTCGGCGGCCGCGGGCGCGGCCTGTGCATTTGCGCGTTGCGCCGCCACTTCCTCGAAGAGTGCGTCGAAATCGTCAGCGGCGTCGGTCATAATCCCTGCTTCTCCATAATCAGTTTCGCAATCGCTTGCGTCATTTCCGTAGGCTGCGGCACGCCTCCTGGCGCGCTGCGCGGCGGGGCATCACCAGTTTTTACACGAGTGTAGCAGTGGCGTTGCCGTAGGTAAATCTTTGTTAGATATACGCAGTGCATTGGACAAAAAAACTTAATCCGTAGACAATGCAATCATCCGTTCGCGGTGCATTTCCCGGGCTGAGTGTTGTTTATCGGCACTAGCCCATGCCCCGCTAGATTCGCGCTCCCCGGCAGGCCCGTGTTTGAGCGAACTCAACGGATTGCCTCCGGCTCAGGTCAGGATGCGTACTACAATTCAGATGAAGGTTGCGTGTGGGAGGAGTGAGCATGTACCGGAAGATTCTGATCACCACCGACGGCTCGGCCGTGTCGCAACACACGGCCTGCGCCGGCGTCAAATTCGCGCAGCAGATGCAGGCCGAAGTGCTGGCCCTGTTCGTCGCTCCCAGTTACCAATACCCGGTGTATGTCGAGATCGTGCCGCCGGCCTACCCCAGCGAAGAGGAATACGTGGCGCAAATGCGTCGCATGGGCGAGGAATACATGGGGTCGATCATGCGCGCGGCCGACAGGGCCGGCCTGACGCACAGCTGCATGACGGCGTTTTCCGACGCCGCCGCGCTCAAGATCGTTGACGTGGCCGAGCAGCAAGGCTGCGACCTCATCTTCATGGGCTCGCACGGGCGCAGCGGCTGGGGCCAGCTGCTGCTGGGCAGCGTCACCAACAAAGTGCTGTCGCACACCACCAAACCAGTGCTGGTGCACCGCCTGATCCGCGAACCGGGCACTTGAACGCGACGTAAAAGTGCAACAGGACTGTCGCTGAAGTGTATGAGAATGTCATCAGAGTGTATTTCAAAACGATGATGTTTTGACAAAATGATCTTGCCGTATTAATAATACTTTCGTCAGGCCGCTCATTTTCGCGACCACACCGACAGGGGCTCACCATGATCAGAATTGTCATTGCGGACGACCATACCATCATGCGCGAGGGGCTCAAGCGCATCCTCGACGGCGCACCCGACATCGAGATCGTCGGCGAGGCGATCAACGGCTTCGAGGTGCTTTCCCACGTGCGCCAGGGCGGGTTCGACCTGCTGCTGCTGGACCTGTCGATGCCCGGGCGCAGCGGCGTGGACCTGATCCGCCAGGTACGCGCCGAGGCGCCCAAGCTGGCGATCCTGATCCTGACCATGCACGAGGAAGAGCAGTACGCGGTGCGCGCCATCCGCGCCGGCGCCCAGGGCTACCTGACCAAGGAGAGCGCGGGCACCCAGCTGGTGGGCGCGATCAGAAAGGTGGCCTCGGGCCGGCCGTACATCAGCACCGAGGTGGCCGAGCAGCTGGCCCTGAACATCATGGCACCCAACGAACAGCTGCTGCACAAGCAGCTGTCGGACCGCGAATTCGAGGTGTTCTCGCTACTGGTGGGCGGCAAGTCGATCACCGAGATCGCCAACAGCCTGCACCTGTCGGTCAAGACGGTCAGCACCCACAAGACCCGCATCATGCAGAAAATGGGCATGACCTCGCTGTCGGAGATGGTACAGTATGCGGTGGCCCACCGTTTGCTGTCGCCCCTGAAAGCGTGAGCGAAAAAAGTTTTTAGACATCGACGCCACGTTTTTTGTGCCACGGGTGTCGGCGTGTGTGTCCGCAAGACCGCGCGCCGCCCCGCCTCCAGGCAAATCCCCCCTCCCCGTCTTCCCTCTGTAGCGTCGTCTTTCAGTAGGACCATTCCTACAACCCTACCGTCTCTCCTACCTACATATTCAGCCATTGCTGATATCAATGCCGAACTCGTGTTGGCATACTAAATTCAGCGTTTCGACTTGCTTGCGGTCCATATTTGCTGCGTGAGCCAGCCCTGATGCCGCAGTGAAGACCCGGTGCCGGCACCAGGGCGCTTCCCAGCCCGTGGGCCCTTGCGGAAGCCTTGAATTCCCTAACTGGAGATGAGCATGCAGTCCCAGCCAACGTCAGAACAACACAACGCCGCCTCGTCGACCATGCATTCCTCGCCGATGGAGGCCGGCCGCCAACGCCAGGGCCGTCTCTGGTCCAACCTGAAAGAAGTCTGCGACCTGCTGCATATCCCGGCCGCCGTTTCCGTCAACAGCGAAGAGCTGTTGTTCCAGCATGTCCAGTTCAAGACCGGCCAGCGCGTGCACACCATTGGCCAGGCCTTCGACACCCTGTACATCGTCAACTCGGGCTTCCTCAAGACCGTGCTCATCGACGAATTCGGCAACGAGCAGGTGCTGAGCTTCCCGATGAAAGGCGACATGCTCGGCGTGGACGGCATCCACACCCGCCACTACGCGTCCGAGGCGGTGGCGCTGTCCGACTGCGACCTGATCCTGCTGCCGTTCAAAAAGCTCACCGCGCTTGGCCGCGTGCACACCGAGCTCGAGAACGTCATGTACGGCGTGATGAGCCGCGAGCTGGTGCGCGAGCAGGCCATGATCGGCATGCTGGGCGCGCTATCGGCCGAGGCCCGCGTGGCGCGCTTCCTGGTGTCGCTGGCCGACCGCTTTGCCGCCATGGGCTATTCCAGCAAGCTGTTCAACCTGCGCATGACACGGCATGAAATCGGCAGCTACCTCGGCCTCACCCTGGAAACCGTCAGCCGCACGCTGTCGGCCTTTAACGAAATCGGCCTGATCACCGTGGACCAGCGCACCATCGGCATCAAGGACGCCGAAGCACTCAAGACCCTGCGCCGCCTGCCGCCGTCGCGGTCGCGCGCAAAACAAAGCACCAAACAAAAGGTTGAGGTGGACCAGAGCGGCGACGACCAGGTGCTGGCCACCACCGTCTAAGCCCTTCCTTCCACAACACAAAGCCGGCGTCCCTTGCGGGAGCCGGCTTTTGTTTTGGCGCGTCCGAACAGGTCGCGGCAACGCCAGGGCTGGTTGAACGCGTGCCAGGATCTGCCCACCCTATGACGGCCGGCCCGCGCTAGTCGCGCGTGATGTTGCCGTTGTTCACGCGCACGCGGTCGCCCACGCGCAGGCCGGGGTCGCCGGTATAGGTCACCGTCTGCGTGGCGCCGTTGCCGTAGCGGACCACAACCTCGTAACGCAGGTTGCGTCCACGCGCGTTGCGCTCGATGTTGTTGCCGGCCACCGCCCCGCCGACCGCGCCCGCCACTTCCGCCGCAGTGCGACCGTTGCCGCTGCCCACGTTGCTGCCCAGCAGCCCGCCGACCACGGCGCCGCCGATCGTGCCCAGGTAGCCGCCGTTGCCGCTCACCTCGATCACGTTGACCGCCGCCACGGTTGCGCAGTCAGGGCAATAAGGGTCCTGCCGCACCGGCAGCGTGCGCGCGGCCAGCAGCGGCGTACCCAGTACCGCCGTCGAGTAGCGGCCGTGCGAACGGATGGTCGCCGTGACCTGGCTGTCCGGCGCCAGGCGATCCGCCGGGCGCACCGTGTACACGCCGCTGTATTCGCCCGGATGCACCTCCGGCAGGAAGAACACGCCGCGCGTGCCGGCAATGGCGATGCTCACCTTGGCGCCCGGCGTGCCGCGCACGGTGAAGGTCATGTCGTCGCCCGGCCGCAGGTCGTCCGCGCCGCGCACGTTGAAGCGCTCGATTTTCGGCACCACCGCCAGGTCGCCGCGGTGGCTGTCCGGGCGCGCGCCATCGCGCAGGATCGACTCGGCCAGCACGTCGGTGGCCACCAGGTTGCCCACGCGCAGGTTGGCGGTCACCGGGCTGTCCGGACGAATGCGGTCATGCTCGCCGATCGTGTAGGTGCCCTCGTACTGGCCCGGCTGGGTTTCGGTCAGGTGCAGGTTGCGGGTGGCGCCGTCGATGCGGATGGTCGCCATGCCGCCGGGCGAACCGTACAGGTCAAAGTTGAGCTCCACGCCGGGCGCAATGCGGCGCACCTCGTCCACGTTGAAGCCGCGAATCACCGGCCGCTCGTAGTCGCGCTGCGACTGGGCCTGCACCGGGGCCACCGCCAGTGTCATCGCGCCCAGCGGCAGAAGCGCCACCAGGGCTGCGCAAATTTTGTTCCTTGCGTTCATCTTGTCCTCCTCGCTGTGTAAGAGGAAAGTACCCCCAGTCACGACAAGGGTCGGTGCGCTATCGAACGCTATGGATCGCCTCGCCAGAGCTCACATAGATCTGGTCCCCGGACTCGGGCGCGACGACATGGCCGCCAGTGAATGCGCCAAACGACGGCAGGATCATGCGCGAGGTGCCGAGGACGAAGCACGGCAGACGCAGCGCGTCAAAGCGCGTGGCAAGCACGAACACCGGATGCACGTGCCCGGCCAGCACATAGCCCGGCGCGGCAAGGTCGGGATGGTGGCAGAACGCGAACGGGCCGACCTGGTACGGCTCGTCCACCAGATCGATGTCCAGTTCGCGCGCCGGGTCGCCCGCATGGAGGTCGTGATTGCCGCGCACCAGCGTGAGCGCCAGGTCCGGGTGGCGCCCGCGCCATGCCAGCAGCGCGGCCTGCGTGGCCCGCGCATGTGCCGCACGCGCGTGCAGAAAATCGCCGAGGAAGACGATCTGCCGCACGCCGTAGCGTTCGACCAGCGCATCTAACGCCAGCAGGTTCTCGGTGGTCGTCCCGCGCGGCACCGGCACGCCGAGCGAGCGGAAGGCAGCCGCCTTGCCGAAGTGGATATCGGCCACCACCAGCATGCGCTGTGCCGGCCACACCAGCGCCTTCTGCGCCAGCAGCAGCACGCGCTCGCCCGCCAGCTCCACCGCCAGGTCGTTCATGCCGCGGCCGCCTTTTCCAGTTCGCGCACCATGCGCGCCACGCGATCGGACAGCTTCTCGGTGGTGACCTTTTCGCGGAAGCGCTCGACCATGAGCGGGAATGCGAACGGCGTGGCGCGCCGCACTTCGCGAAACGCCACGCGCCGCGCGTGCAGTTCGGCCAGCGTATCGCGCAGGCGCGTCAGTTCCAGCTCCTGCTCCAGCACCTCGCGCTGCGCTTGCGTGAGCAGAAGGTTGGCCGCGTCGTGCTTGCGAAAGACTTCGAAGAACAGCGACGACGATGCCTGCAGCTGCCGCGTCGATTTCGGCTGCCCCGGATAACCCTGGAACACCAGCCCCGCGATGCGCGCCACCTCGCGAAAGCGCTGTTGCGAAAGCTGGGTCGCATTCAGGCTGCCGAGCACGTCCTCCAGCAGCGTAGCGGTGTCGAACAGGCCCACGTCGGCACCGGTCGCGCCCGCGAACAGGCGCACCCAGTCCACCGGCTCCGGCGCGAGCAACTCGAAGCCGTAATCGTTGATCGCGATCGAGAACGTGATCGGGGCAATGCGCCCGACCCGGTACGCGACCAGCGAGGCCAGCCCCATGTGCACCGCGCGGCCGGCAAACGGGTACACGAACAGGTGCCAGCCCTCGCGGCTCTTCATGCTCTCGACCACCAGCGTGCCGCTGTCGGGCAGCGCGGACCAGCGTTGCTGGATCTCGAGCAGCGGGCGCAGCGCCTGCATCTCCGGCCCTTCGAACACGCCCTGCGCGGCCAAGCGCAGCTCGTCCAGCGCCGCGTGGGCCAGCTCGGAAGACAGCGACATCTTGGCGCCCATCCAGCGCGTGACCGCGCCGTGGCGGCCGGTAGCGCGCTTCACAAAAGCCGTCATCTCGTGCACCCGCACGAATTCGAGGATGCGCCCGCCGAACAGGAAGTGGTCGCCCGGCTTCAGGCGCGCCACGAACGACTCTTCCACGCTGCCGATGCGCCCGCCGCTCATGTATTTCACCTGGATCGACGCATCCGAGACGATGGTGCCGATGCCCATGCGGTGGCGCCGGCCGATGGCGGGATCAGGCACGCGGTACACGCCCTGCTCGTCCGGCAGCACGCGCCGGTACTCCGGGTACACCGTCAGGCTCTGGCCGCCGCGGGCAACGAAGTCCAGCGCCCACTGCCACTCTTCGAGCGTGAGCGCACGGTACGACCAGGCCCCGCGCACCTCGGCCAGCAGCTCGTCCGCGCGAAAGCCGCCGCCCAGCGCCACCGTCACCAGGTGCTGCACCAGCACGTCGAACGGCTTGTTGGGCACTTGGCGCGCCTCGATGCGGCGCGCGGCCACGGCGCGGCGCGCGCCGGCCGCCTCCAGCAGTTCCAGGCTGTTGGTCGGCACCAGCGTCACGCGCGAGACGCGCCCCGGCGCGTGCCCGCTGCGCCCGGCGCGCTGCAGCAGGCGCGCGATACCTTTGGCGCTGCCCACCTGCAGCACGCGTTCGACCGGCAGGAAGTCCACGCCCAGATCCAGGCTGGCGGTGCAGATCACGGCCTTGAGGCTGGCGTTCTTCAGCCCCAGCTCGACCCAGTCGCGCACCTCGCGGTCGAGCGAACCGTGGTGCAGCGCGACCAGTCCTGCCCAGTCGGGCCGCGCCTCGATGATGTTCTGGTACCAGAGCTCGGCCTGGGAACGGGTGTTGGTGAACACCAGCGTGGCCGCGTGCTTGTCGATTTCGCCGATCACCGCAGGCAGCATCTGGATGCCCAGGTGCCCGCCCCACGGGAAGCGCGCCACGTTCTCGGGGATCAAGGTGTCCACCACGATCTGCTTGCGCTGGTCGCCTTCGACCAGCACGCCATTGCCCTCGCCCAGCAGCACGTCGCGCGCCAGCGCCAGGTTGCCCATGGTTGCAGACAGCCCCCACACCAGCAGCTCCGGGCGCCAGCGGCGCAGGCGCGCCAGCGCCAGCTGCACCTGCACGCCGCGCTTGCTGCCCATGAGCTCGTGCCATTCGTCAACGATGACCGTGTCCAGATGCTTGAACTGCTCGGCCGCGCTCGGGTGGCTGAGCAGCAGAGACAGGCTCTCGGGCGTGGTGATCAGGCACGACGGCAGCGTGCGCGCCTGGCGCGCGCGTTCGGCGGATCCGGTGTCGCCGGTGCGTGCGCCGATGGTCCAGCCGGGCGCCAGATCCGCTGCCGATTGTGTCAGCGCACGCTGGGTATCGGCGGCCAGCGCGCGCATCGGCGTGAGCCACAGCACGCGCAGGCCGCCGCCCTTGCGCTCCAGAGCGCGCATCAGCGCCGCGAACCAGACGGCGTAGGTCTTGCCCGCGCCCGTGTTCGCGTGCAGCAGACCCGACTGCCCGGCCAGCGCGGCCCGCCACACCGCGCGCTGGAACGGGAACACCGTCCAGCCGCGCGCGGCGAACCAGGCGTCGATCCGCTGTTCGGCCCGGTCGGCGCTCATCGCGGTGCGGCGGCCGGTCCCTGGCAAGGCTTGTCACCGCGGAGTATGGGGTTGGCGTGGTACAAAACGTGGGTCAAGATGTGTGTCTCACCGTCAAGTACAGTTCCGCAGGCACTCCGTGCCTGAGTTGGGAACCATCATACCCGAGCGCGATGCGCGCACGAAACGGCCTGCGGCGATGGCGAATTGACGCCTGGCACGACGGGGAGAAAGTGTTAGGTGAAGTGGAATTGTGCGTGTATCGTGTTCCTTTGAACCAGACAATACGCCGCGCCACACGCGGCCAAGATGAGATGACCGGAACGAGCACGCGCCAGAGGCGCTCCGATGTCGAGACAGCGAAAGCAGTGGCGCGCGGCGTCAACATCCTTGCGGTACGGAACCGCTCGCTGGCGCAACATTATATGGAATGCATGCACGTGCCGCCGGCTGTCATCGCGCGCGTGCTCGACGACCCCGCATCGCGCCGCGCACCCAGCGCGGAGCAGGCGATCTCGGAAGCCATCTCCCCCTCGTCGCCTGCGCGGCGCTCCGAAGAATAGACCAATGCCCTAGTGGGCGTGGTGGACCAGGACCCTGTCCGGGTCGAGCGATTCCTCGCCCTGTGCGGTGGCGCGCTCGGTGGCCATGCAGTCCTCGGTCGCCTGCGCGTCGTCGTCGGCCGCTTCCGGCGGGTCGAGCATGTCCGTCAGCATCGCCTGCAGTTCCGCCGTATCCCACTGTTCGCCACGGCGCTGCTTCGTATGGATGTAATGCCGGATCTCGCGGTCTTGATCGTCGGTTAAGGGAAGGCCGCGGAACGTTTCAGCTTGGATGCCTTCATTCATGATGCTCACGCTTTCAATTTGCAACGCCGAACGGTTGGCGGTCGGGCTAAGCGCGGCGTTGCACCAGCGGCGACGAATGGGGCGCTGCGTTTGGCCCCGTCCAGATCGAATTTATACGCCTTTTGCATCCACAGGCGCACGACCTGGCCCGTCCTGCGCCGCCGAGCCGCCCGGCCCCACCGCAACCGCCAGCAGTGCCTTGAGCGTGCCAAGCGTATCGGCATCCTCGACCGGCTTGTCGTCGCGACGGCGCAGGATGCGCGGAAAGCGCACGGCGATGCCGGCCTTGTGGCGCGACGACTGCTGGATGCCCTCGAAGCCGATTTCGAACACCATGGTCGGGCGTACGGAGCGCACCGGCCCGAACTTCTCGACCGTGGTCTTGCGGATCGCCGCGTCCACCTGCGCGATCTCGGCGTCGGTCAGGCCCGAATACGCCTTCGCGAACGGCACCAGCCTGCGCTCGCCCTCGCTGTCGTCCCAAACCGCGAAGGTGTAGTCGGTGTACAGCGAGGCACGGCGCCCGTGGCCGGGCTGCGCGTACACCAGCACCGCATCCACCGAATACGGGTCGATCTTCCACTTCCACCAGGTGCCCACGTCCTTGGTGCGGCCCACGCCGTACTGCGCGTCGCGCGCCTTGAGCATCATGCCCTCCACGCAGCGCTCGCGCGAGCCGGCGCGCAGCTCGGCCAGCGCGGCCCAGCCGGCGCCGTGCACCAGCGGTGAAATCTTCAGCGCCGGCTGGGCTGCCTGCTCCACCTGCGTCTCCAGCAGCGCGCGCCGCTCGTGCTGCGGCAGCGCGCGCACATCCACGCCATCCAGTTCCAGCAAGTCGTACGAGACCAGCACCGCCGGCAGCTCGGCCAGCAGCTTGGCCGACAGGTTCTTGCGTCCGATACGCCGCTGCAGCTCAGCGAACGGCGCGGGGGCGTCTTGCGCATGGTTCCAGACCAGCACTTCGCCATCGATCACCGTGCCCTCGGGCAGGCGGATCGCGGCCAGCTCGGGAAACCGTTCGGTGATCAGGTCCTCGCCGCGCGACCACAGGTAATTCTGGCCGCCGCGCCGCACCAGCTGGGCGCGGATGCCGTCGTACTTCCATTCGACCAGCCAGTCGTCCACCTCGCCCAGCGCGGCAGGCTCGCCCTGCAGCGGGTGCGCCAGGAAGAACGGATAGGGCTGGCCGCCGCGCAGCTTGTGTTCTTCATCCGATTGCGGCGAGATCAGCTGCAGGAAGCCGCTAGCTGTCGGGCGCACCGTGCCGTCGGTCCAGCCCATCAGACGCTGGGCAATCAGCTTGCTGTCCACCGCCGCGATGTTGGCCAGCGCGCGCGTGACCAGCAGGCGCGACACGCCCACGCGAAAGCCGCCGCCGATCAGCTTGATGAGCAGGAAGCGCTCGCGCCAGTCCAGTTCATTCCAGTAGCCGAACAGCGCCTCGCGTATCGTGCCCGGATCGGCCCCGCGCAGCGGCCCGATGCGCTGTTCCATCCACTCGGCCAGCCCGATGTCGCTGCGCCGCGCGGGCGGCGGCAGAATGTGGGCGATGGTTTCGGCCATATCGCCAACCGCCTGGTAGCACTCGTCGAACAGCCACTCGTCCAGGCCCGAATACTCGATCGCGTACTGCCACAGCAGCTTGCTCGGCACCGCCTGGCGCGGCTTGCCGCCGGCGAGGAAGTACACGGCCCATGCCGCGTTCTCGGGCGCCGCGCGCGAAAAGTAGTTCTGCAGCGCCTCCAGCTTGCGGTTGGTGGCGGTGGTCTCGTCCAGCTCGGCGTACAGGCGCGCGAACTCACGCATCGGCGGCCTCCCCGGCCAGCGGCGCCGCGGTCACGGCTTCGTCCTCGTCGCCGTACTCGGTTTCGAAGCCGGCCGCGGAAAGGCCCTGCTGGCACAGCCAGCGCACCATCACCGGAATCGAGCCGTGCGTGACGATCACGCGCTCGGCCTCGGTGGCGCGGATCGCCGTCATCAATCCGGGCCAGTCGGCGTGATCCGACAGCACGAAACCGCGATCCACGCTGCGCCGGCGGCGCGCCCCGCGCAGCAGCATCCAGCCGCTCGCGAAAGCATCGCTACAGTCGCCGAAGCGCTTCATCCAGGGCGAGCCGGCGGCCGACGGCGGCGCGATCACCAGCGCGCGCCGCAAGGCCGCCTTCTCGACGTCCGTGACCATGCTGGTTGGCGGCAGCGCCACGCCGGCCGCGCGGTAGGCCCGGTTCAGCGGTTCGACCGCGCCGTGGCAGACGATCGGCCCGGTGGCCGGGTCAAGGCCGGAAAGGATGCGCTGCGCCTTGCCGAACGCGTACGCAAAGATGACGCTGCAGCGCCCTTCGTCGGCGTTCTTGCGCCACCAGCGGTTGATGTCGTCGAAAATGTCCTGCTCCGGCTCCCATCGGTAGATCGGCAGCCCGAAGGTGGACTCGGTGATGAAGGTGTGGCAGCAGACTGGCTCGAACGGCGCGCAGGTCTTGTCTGCCTCGACCTTGTAGTCGCCCGACGCCACCCAGACCTCGCCGCCGCACTCCATGCGCACCTGGCTCGATCCGAGCACGTGCCCGGCGGGGTGCAGCGACAGGGTGACATCCTTGTGCCTGATCTTCTCGCCGTACGCGATTCCTTCGATCGAGGCATCTTCCGACAGCCGGGTACGCAGCACGCCCACGCCGGGCGCGGCGGTGAGGTAGTGCGCGCTGCCGTGGCGCGCATGGTCGCCGTGCGCATGGGTGATGACCGCCCGCTCCACCGGCCGCCAGGGGTCGATGTAGAAGTCTCCGGGCACACAGTACAGGCCCTCCTTGCGTACGACGACCATGTCCCCCATCGCGCTCCTTTCCGGTCAGGCAGGCTCCACGAAATCGGCCACGAAGGTGCGCTTTTCCTCATCCGGGAATTCGATGGTCACCTGGTCGCCCGCAACCGCGACCACCACGCCCTCGTCGTACTTGTGCACCTTGACGCGCGCGCCCACCTCGAATGCCGGGGGCGGCGGCGCATGCTCGTCCGGCTGCTGGCCGAACTCGTCGTCGCGGATCTCGATCTCTTCGGTGAGCGCGAGAGCTGGCGGATTCAGGCAGTTGTCGCAGCGCCCGCACTTGTCGAAACCGGGAATCTCGTCGCAGAAGTAATCGAGCAGCAGCTTCCAGCGGCAAAAGCCGCTCACCGCATAGCCCACCATTTGCTCGAGCGCTTCGCGGTCGCGTTCCTGCTTTTGCACGTACACCTCGGCCAGGCCGTCGAAGGTCGCGGCCTTCGGCTCGGCTGCCGTGAGCACATATTCGAGCTTGCGGTTCTGGCGCAGCAGCTTGCCGTCCTTGAGCAGCTTGAGGCACACCTTGAGCTTGGCCTCGTGCTCGCTCACCGCGCCCTCCAGCCGCTCGATCGTCACCGGCCCGGCTTCGGCCGCGCCGCGCACCGCGTCGTACACGGCGCGCAGGTCGTTGGCGGTCGGGTAGTGCTTCACCAGGAAGAACTGCTGCACCCGCTTGTCGTCCTGCAGGAACAGCAGCGTGCACTCGGCGTCCTTGCCGTCGCGGCCCGCGCGGCCAGACTCCTGGTAGTAGGCTTCCAGGTTGGCCGGGATCTGCAGGTGGATCACAAAGCGCGTATCCGGCTTGTCGATGCCCATGCCGAACGCATTGGTGGCCACCATCACGCGCCGTTCGTCGTTCATGAACTGGTCCTGGTTGGCCTTGCGCTCGGCCGCGCGCAGCTGGCCGTGGTAGATCGTGACCGACTCGCCGGCTTCCTCCAGAATGTGGTGCATCTCCTCGGCCGCCTTGACGGTGGCGGCATACACGATGCCCACGCCCTCGGTTTCCCGCACCAGCTTGAGCGCCTCGGCGTACTTCTCATCCGCGTTCGTCACCTGCAGCACCCGGTATTGCAGGTTGGCGCGGTAGATGCCGGTGTTGATGACGTTCAGGCGCGGGCGGTTAAGCTGCTTGCCGATGTCTTCGATCACGTCCTCGGTGGCGGTGGCGGTGAGCGCCAGCACCGGCGGCCGGCCCAGCGCCTCGATCGACGCGGCCATTTCGATGTAGGCGGGCCGGAAGTCGTGGCCCCACTGCGAGATGCAGTGCGCCTCGTCCACCACCACAATGTCGATCTTCACCTTGCGCAGCACCTCGACGAAATCGGCCTGCGCCAGCCGCTCGGGCGTGCAGAACACGATCTCGCACTCGCCGTTCTCCACGGCCGCCAACGCTTCCCGCTCTTCCTCGGCCGACAGGCTGCTGTTGACCTGCACGGCGCGCACACCAAGCTCCTGCAGCTTTTCCAGCTGGTCCTTCATCAGCGAGATGAGCGGCGAGACCACGATCGTCATCCCTTCCAGGATGCGGGCGGGAATCTGGTAGCACAGGGATTTGCCGCTGCCGGTGGGCATGATGGCGAGCGTGTCCTTGCCGTCCAGCACGCTGTCGATGACGCGTTGCTGGCCGTCGCGCAGGTGCTCGATGCCGAAGACGGAATGGAGCAGCTTGCGAATGTTGTTGCGGCGTATCGCGAGCAGGCCGCGATGCATGAGTTTGGGGTCGTGACGGGTCATGGGCCAACTCTAAGCGGCCAGCGAAGCCAGCGGTATAGGACGCAGCCTACAGCTGTCGTAGGAAGGCCACTTTTCGGCACCCTGGGCGCGTCATACAGGGTGACAAGGTTTTTTCCTACAGGGCTACGGAATTGCCGCTGATACTTGCCCGCTGACGGCGGGGCTAAGATGCAATCGTCTCAATGCGATAGAACCGGAGCATATCATGACGCGCATGATTCCCATGGCGTGGACCGCGGTCCAATTGGCGCTGGCCAGCGCCGCTACCTGGCTGCTGTGCGAGAGCGGCGCGCTGGGGGATGCGTCGGCGGTGCTGCTGGTGCATTGATCCGTTCGGCAGACCGTCAGTCCCTGCCACCGACCACCAGCATCTCCACGTCGTCCCCGCGCAGGCGGGGACCCATGCTGAGTTTGGCGAAACGCGGCTGATGCGCCTTCGGACGCGGTCTATGGGTCCCCGCCTGCGCGGGGACGACGTGCGGATGGTGGAGGTGCCAGGTTCAGCCGGTGGCTGCTAAACCAAGCATTACGCCGCAGCCTTCTCCGCCGTCTCATCCACCGACGAGCGCACCAGGTAGTCGAACGCCGACAGCGCCGCCTTTGCCCCCTCGCCCACCGCGATCACGATCTGCTTGAACGGCACCGTGGTCACGTCACCTGCCGCGAACACGCCCGGCACCGACGTCTCGCCGCGCGCATTGACCTCGATCTCGCCGTGGCGCGACAGGTCCAGCGTGCCCTTGAGCCACTCGGTATTCGGCACCAGGCCGATCTGCACGAACACGCCTTCCAGCTCCAGCTTGTGCGACTGGCCGGTGCTGCGGTCGGTATAGGTCAGCGCGTTCACCTTCTTGCCGTCGCCGTGAATCTCGGTGGTCTGGCCCGAGGTGATGATGTCCACGTTCTGCAGGCTCCTGAGCTTCTTCTGCAACACAGCGTCCGCGCGCAGCTCGCCGCCGAACTCGACCAGCGTGACGTGCGCCACGATGCCGGCCAGGTCGATCGCCGCTTCCACGCCCGAATTGCCGCCGCCGATCACCGCCACGCGCTTGCCCTTGAACAGCGGGCCGTCGCAGTGCGGGCAGTACGCCACGCCGTGGTTGCGGTATTCCTTTTCACCCGGCACATTGATCTCGCGCCAGCGCGCGCCGGTGGCGAGGATCACGGACTTGGCGCTCAGCACCGCGCCGCTTTCGGTCTGCACCTCGATCATCTTGCCCGGCACCAGCTTGCTGGCGCGCTGCGTGTTCATGATCTCGACTTCGTAGTGCTTAACGTGTTCTTCCAGCGCAATCGCAAAGCGCGGGCCGTCGGTTTCCTTCATCGACACGAAGTTCTCGATCGCCAGCGTGTCGAGCACCTGGCCGCCGAAGCGGTCCGCCAGCACGCCGGTACGAATGCCCTTGCGCGCCGCGTAGATTGCCGCCGCCGCGCCGGCCGGGCCACCGCCGACGATCAGCACGTCGAAGGGCTTCTGCCTGGACAGCTCGGCCGCCTTGCGGGCGCCGCCGGCAGTGTCCAGCTTGGCCAGGATTTCTTCCACGCTCGTGCGGCCCTGGCCAAAATATTCTCCGTTCAGGAACATCATCGGCACGGCCATGATCTGGCGCGCTTCCGCTTCGTCCTTGAACACGCCGCCATCAATGGAGGTGACCTTGATGCGCGGGTTGATGATCGACATCGAGTTAAGCGACTGCACCACTTCCGGGCAGTTGTGGCACGACAGCGAGATGAAGACCTCGAACTCGAAGTCGCCATCCAGGTTCCGGATCTGCTCGATCACCGCCTCGTCCAGCTTGATCGGGTGGCCGCCCACCTGCAGCAGGGCCAGCACCAGCGAGGTGAATTCGTGGCCCATCGGCAGGCCGGCAAAGCGCACGCCCACGTCCGAGCCGACACGGTTGATCGCGAACGACGGCTTGCGCTCGTCGTCGTCGCGCTTTTCAACCACCGTGATCTTGTCGCTCAGCGCGGCAATGTCGTGCAGCAGTTCTTTCATTTCGCCTGAAGTAGGCGAGTCATCAAGCGAGGCAACGAGCTCAATCGGCGTCACCACACGTTGCAGGTAGGCCTGCAGTTGCTCTTTGAGGCTTGCGTCCAGCATGATGGGGTTCCTTTGTTGCTGAGTTACTGACAGCTAATGCGATTTTGTAGGGTGGGCGGCTGGTCCGCCCGCGCGCTCAAGCGGCGCTTGCACTGGTTGGACGCGTGGGCAGGAAGACCTGCCCACCCTACGGGGTGTTGCGGTGACGTTTAGATCTTGCCGACCAGGTCCAGCGACGGCTTCAGGGTGGCCGCGCCTTCGGTCCACTTGGCCGGGCACACTTCGCCCGGGTGGTTGGCGACGTACTGGGCTGCCTTGACCTTGCGCAGCAGTTCCGACGCGTCGCGGCCGATGCCGTTGTCGTGCACTTCCATGACTTTGATCTGGCCTTCCGGATTGATCACGAAGGTGCCGCGCAGGGCCAGGCCTTCTTCCTCGATCATCACTTCGAAATTGCGTGCCAGGGCGCCGGTCGGGTCGCCGATCAGCGGGTAGTTGACCTTCTTGATCGCTTCCGAGGTGTCATGCCATGCCTTGTGCGCGAAGTGGGTGTCGGTCGATGCGCCGTACACGTTCACGCCCAGCTTGGCGAATTCCGGCTGCAGGTTTGCCAGGTCTTCCAGTTCGGTCGGGCAAACGAAGGTGAAGTCGGCCGGGTAAAACATGATCACCGACCAGGTGCCTTTGAAGTTTTCTTCGGTCAGGTCGATGAATTTGCCGTTGTGGAATGCGGTTGCTTTGAACGGTTTGATCTGGGTGTTGATAAGGGACATGACATCTCCTGTTTGGGGGTTAAAAGACTAGACGGGATGTAGTGTAATCGGCCACTGCGAATCTGTAAAATGAATTGAACAGATGCTGTCGATTGATTTTGACTATGACGAGCGATGGGCTCGCTGCGCCTGAGTTCGTCGTCCTCACGCAGGCGGTGACCCATGCTGAGCGAGCAGCATCGCGGCGACGACTTCGGAAATGGCCTACGGGTTCCCGCCTGCGCGGGAACGACGTGCTTGAGATAACACGGCAATCAGGCGGCCGCTTGCACGCTGGCGGCAGGCGCCTCCGGGCACGGCAGCGTCAGGCTGAACACCGAGCCCTCGCCCGGCTTGCTCTGCACCGACAGCTCGCCACCATGCGATTGCGCCAGCTGGCGCGAAATGTACAGGCCCAGCCCCAGGCCCTTCGGCTCGCCGTTGCGCGCGCCCCGTTCGTAGGGCTCGAAGATGCGCTGCACGTCCTCCGGCGCGATGCCGCGGCCCTGGTCGCGCACGTCGATACGCACCTGGCCCGGCGCGTCCTGCACGCTCACCTCGACCGGCCGGCTGCCGCCGTAGCGCAGCGCGTTGGTCAGCAGGTTCACGATCACCTGCTCGATCCGGAACTCGTCCCAGCAACCGGCCACGGGCGCGTGCGGCGTGAGCGCCAGCGTGCACCCGGCGGCGGCGGCCTGCAGCGACAGGTCGCTGACCACCCGCTCGAGCAGCGCCATCAACTCCACCTGCGCCGGGCGGATCGACAGGGTGCCGCTGCGGATGCGCGAGACGTCCAGCATGTCGTCGATCAGCCGGATCATCGCCTTGATCTGGCGCTCGTCGCGGGTCACCATCGCGGACAGTTTTTCGGCGTCGAACGCGGCCAGGTTGCCCTTCCTGACCTGCAGGCTGCGCATCTGCGTTTCCAGGAACAGCGTGTTGAGCGGCGTGCGCAATTCGTGCGCCACCAGCGACATGAACTCGTCGCGCATGCGCAGCGAGCGCTGCAGCTCTTGCTGCGTGGCGTGCAGCTCCTTGAGCAGCACTTCCTGCTCGCGCCGGCTGCGTTCGAGCGCCGCCACCTGGCGCTGCGTCTCGCGCCGCTGCTGGTCGAGCGCGACGAACACGCTGACCTTGCTGCGCACCGCATCCGGGTCGAGCGGCTTGTACAGGAAATCCACCGCGCCGGTCTCGTAGCCCTTGAAGGCGTAATTGAGCTCCTTGCCCGCCGCGCTGACGAACACGATCGGGATGTGGCGCGTGCGCTCCGTCCCGCGCATCAGCTCGGCCAGCTCGAAGCCGTCCATGCCCGGCATTTGCACGTCCAGGATCGCGAGCGCGAACTCGTGGTCGAGCAGCAGCGCCAGCGCCTCTTCGCCGGATTGGGCGCGATAGACGACGCGCCGGTCGTCGCGGATCAACGCGTCGAGCGCCTGCAGGTTCTCCGGCAGGTCGTCAACGATGAGCAGGTTGCTGGGTTCTTGGCTCATGGTCCCTCCAACATGGGCAATAGCGCGGCAATGCGCGCAAGCGGCAGCACCAGGTGCGGCGCGCAGCGACGAATGGCATGCATGGGCATGGCGGGCACCTGGGCCTCGTCCGGGTCCTGCACGATGGCCAGGCCGCCGCAGGCCCGGATGTGCGCCATGCCGTCGGCGCCATCCTGGTTGGCGCCGGTCAGCAGGATGCCGGCCAGCGCCGGCCCGTAGGCGTCGGCGGCGGACTCCATCAGCACATCGATCGCGGGCCGCGCAAAGTGCACGGGCGGCTCGCAACTGAGCGAAAAGCTGCGGTCCTGTTCGACCAGCAGATGGTAGCCCGGCGGTGCGAAGTAGATCGTGCCGGGGCGAATCGATTCCTTGTCGGCCGCCTCGCGCACCGGCTGCGGCAGGCGCTCGCCGAACAGCTCGGCCAGCCGGCTCTCGCGGTCGGGCGGCATGTGCAGGATGCAGACCACCGCCAGGCGCAGATCGGCGGGCAGCGCGGGCAGCAGCGTGAGCAGCGCGTCGATGCCGCCGGCCGAAGCGCCGATCACCACCGCCTCGATGGCGCGGTCCGCGAGCGCGCGTTCGATGTCTTGCGTCGTGCTCATGCGCCCGCCTTGCGGAATATCCGCTCGCGCCTGGCCATCACCTCGAACTGGGTGGCGTAGCGCGAGAACTCGATGCTCTCCTTGCTGCCAAGGCCCAGGAAGCAGCGGTGGCACAGCGATTCGTGGAACAGCCCCAGCACGCGGTCCTGCAGGCGCCGGTTAAAGTAGATCATCACGTTGCGGCAGCTGATCAGTTGCGTCTCGGAGAAGACGCTGTCGGTGGCCAGGCTGTGGTCCGCAAACGTCACGTTCTCGATGAGCGCGCGGTCAAAGCGCGCCCCGCCATACGCGGCCGTGTAGTAATCCGAGAAGGCGCGCGTACCGCCCGCCTTCTGGTAGTTCTCGGTATAGAGCCGCATGCGATCGAGCGGGAACACGCCGCGCCGCGCCGCCTCCAGCGACTCGGGGTTGATGTCGGTCGCGTAAATCAGCGCGCGCTCGAGCAGCCCTTCCTCGTGCAGCAAAATCGCCAGCGAATAGACTTCCTCGCCGGTGCTGCAGCCGGCGACCCAGACCTTGAGCGACGGGTAGGTACGCAGGAACGGCACCACCTGCGTGCGCAGCGCCAGGAAGTACTCGGGGTCGCGGAACATCTCGGTGACCGGGATGGTCAGGAACTGCAGCAATTGCGCGAACGCGTCCGGCTCGTGCATCACGCGCGCCTGCAGCGCCGACACCGTGGCGCAGCCCATCTCGCGCATCGCGACCAGCACGCGGCGCTTCTGCGAGGCCCCGGTGTAGTCGCGGAAATCGTAGTTGTACTTGAGGTACACGGCTTCCACCAGCATCCGGATCTCGATGTCGATGTCGTTCGGCTGCTTCAAATGCGCTCCAGGCTGGGCATCCATACCCGCAGCAGCGAGTACAGGCGCGTCAGGTCGATCGGCTTGGCCAGGTAGTCGTTGGCGCCGGCGGCCAGGCACTGTTCCTGGTCGTCCTTCATCGCCTTGGCGGTCACGGCGATGATCGGCAGGCGCTCGAAGCGCTTGTCCTGGCGAATGCGGCGCGTCGCTTCCAGGCCATCCATCCCGGGCATCATCACGTCCATCAGCACCAGGTCCACTTCGGGCGCCTCGTCCAGCTTCTTGAGCGCTTCCAGTCCGTTGCGCGCCACCTCGACGTGCGCGCCGCGCTGCTCCAGCGCGCTGGTGAGGGCGAACACGTTGCGCACGTCGTCATCGACCAGCAGGATGGTGCGCCCTTCGAACACACGGTCGCGGCCGCGCACGGCCTTGAGCATGTGCTGGCGTTCGGACGAGAGCTGCGACTCGACCTTGTGCAGGAACAGCGTCACCTCGTCGAGCAGGCGCTCGGGCGAACGGGCGCCCTTGATGATGATCGAACGCGAGTACTTGAGCAGTTCGGCTTCTTCGTCGCGCGTCAGGTTGCGGCCGGTGTACACGATCACCGGCGGGAACGAGCACATCTCCTCGTGCGACATGCGCTCCAGCAGGTCCTTTCCTTGCATGTCCGGCAGCTTCAGGTCGATGATCATGCAGTCGAAGATTTCGCTGCGCAGCAGGTCCAGCGCGTCGGCGCCGGTGCCGACCGCGTCGATCTTCACGTCGGCGTCGGCGATCAGCTGCACCACGCTCTCGCGCTGGCGCTCGTCGTCCTCGACCAGCAACACACGCTTGATCTGTTGCGCCGACTTTTGCTGCAGCTTGCGGAACACCTCCTCGAGCTGCTCGCGCGTGGTCGGCTTGAGCGCATAGCCGATCGCGCCCAGGTGCAGCGCTTCGCCGCCATTTTCCAGGCTCGACACCACGTGCACCGGGATGTGGCGGGTGGCCGGATTCTCCTTGAGCGCCTGCAGCAGCGACAGGCCCGAGCGGTCCGGCAGGCGCATATCGAGCAGGATCGCGTCGGGCTTGTCGGAGGTGGCCAGTTCCAGTCCTTCGCCGGCGGTGAGCGCGACCACGCAGCGGAAATCCAGGTCATGCGCCAGGTCGAACAAAATGCGCGCGAAACCGGCATCGTCCTCGATCACCAGCACGGTGCGCACGCCGCCAGCGGGGCGGTCGCGATCGTCCGTGAACGGCAATTTCGCTCGCTCCTCGCGCGGTTCCTGCGGCGCTGGCGTAGCTGCGGTGGGCGCGGGCGTTGCAACCGGGGCCGGCGGCGTTGCGGCGACCGCGCCGCTCCGCGGCAGGCTCAGGATGAAGGTGCTGCCCTGCCCCGGCGTGCTGGTGACGGTCAGCGTGCCACCCAAGAGCGCGGTCAGGTCGCGCGAGATCGACAGGCCAAGCCCGGTACCGCCAAAGCGCCGGCTGGTGGTGCCGTCGGCCTGGTGGAAGGCTTCGAAGATGCGCTCCTGCTGCTCGGGCGCGATGCCGATGCCCGAGTCGCGCACGGCAAACTGCACCCAGCCGGACTCGGTGGACGACACCGCCAGCGTCACGTTGCCGCGCTCGGTGAACTTGACCGCGTTCGACAACAGGTTCTTCAGCACCTGCTCCAGGCGCTGGCGGTCGGTGTGGATCATGGCCGGCACGTCGTGCTCGACGTTGACCGAGAAGGCGAGCTGCTTCTGGCGCGCCAGCGGCTCGAAGGTGCGCGCCAGTCCCTCGACGGTGCGGCGCAGCGACACGTCCTCGGGCGCGAGCTCCAGCTTGCCCGCCTCGACCTTGGAGATGTCGAGGATGTCGTTGATCAGGTTGAGCAGGTCGTTCCCGGCCGAGTAGATGGTGTTCGCAAACCGCACCTGTTCCTCATTCAGGTTGCCGGCCGCGTTATCGGCCAGCAGCTTGGCCAGGATCAGCGAGCTGTTGAGCGGCGTGCGCAGCTCGTGCGACATATTGGCCAGGAACTCGGACTTGTAGCGGCTGGCGCGCTCCAGGTCCAGCGCGCGCTGGCGCAGCTGGTCCTGCGCCTCGGTCAGCTGCGCGTTCTTCATGTCCAGGTTCGCGGCCTGTTCCACCAGCTGGTCGTTGGTCTGTTCAAGCTCGGCCTGCTGGTTCTCCAGGCTGGTCTGCGACTCTTCCAGCGCGCGCGACTGCTCTTCCAGCTCTTCGTTCGCGGTGCGCAGCTCTTCCTGCTGCACCTGCAGCTCTTCGTTCAGCGCCTGCGTCTCGGCCAGCGCTTCCTGCATGCGCTGGCGGTACATGACCGCAGCCACCGCGGCGCCGATCGCGTCGCTCACGGTCTTCACGAACTCCAGGTCGCGTCCGACCATCGGGTGCAGGAAACCGATCTCGATCACGCCCTTGACCTTGCCGTAGTTCGAGAACGGCACGATCAACAGTTCGCGCGGCGGCGTCTCGCCCAGGCTTGATCCCACCTTGATGTAATCCGGCGGCAGGTCCTTGAGCACCATGACACGGTTCTCGTTGGCCGCCTGGCTGGCCAGCGATTCGCCCGGCTGGATGACGGCCGCATGCCCGGCGGTGTCGTGCGCAAATCCGAACGCGGCGATGCGGCGCAAGACGCCTTCGTCGTTACGGAAGTACATCGCCGCGACCACGCCGTCCACGTAGGGCACAAGGTAGTCGAGCACCGCCTGCCCCAGCGGTTCGAGGGCGTGGATGCCGGCGCTGTGGCGCGCCAGCTCGATCTGGCCGCTGCGCAGCCAGGCCATGTGGCGCAGCTCGGCGTTGTGCTCGGCCTCGTGGCGCAGCACATCGTCGTACGAGGTGGACAGCGCGGTCAGCTCGCGCCGGCCGAACAGCGCCAGCAGGCCGCCGGCCAGCAGCGTAAAGATGAGGAAAGCGAGCACCGAAAACGTGGTGACGGTGCGCGCCGAGTCGTTGCGCTCCTGGAGCATGCGCTGCTCGTTGTCGAGCAGGTCGTTGAAGGTGTTGCGTATCTCGTCCGTGAAGACCTTGCCGCGGCCGCTCTTGACCTCGTCGAGGTAGTCCAGGCCCACGCGCCGGCGGGTGACCATCTCGGTGGCGTACTTTTGCCACTCCGCTTGCGCGGCCTTGATGCGGCGCACGCGCTCGGCCTGCCCGACGTGGTCGCCCACCAGCTCTTGCAGCGCCTGCGTTTCGGGCTGCAGGCGCGAGCCGGCCGCAAGGTAGGGCTCCAGGAAGCTCTGCTCGCCGGACAGCAGGTAGCCGCGCAAGCCAGTCTCCATGTCCGCCGACAGCTTGCTGACCTGCTGCGCCTTGCCGATCACGCGCTCGGAACGCTCCACGCCGCTCAAGGTGCTGAGCAAATACGCGATGATCGCAACAAAGACCGCGGCGCTCAGCACACTCATCCCCAACGGCAGGGCGAGGTTCCGGGTCAGTATCCGCCGGAACTTCTCGTTGTTGATTGTCTCTTCAGCCATTCCCTGGTCTTTATTATGGAAAAAAATATCCCAAGTGTAACTCAATCGTTAAATGTGGCGCGCGCGATAGGCCATTTTATCTTTTCGAAATTTAATTACGGAAACGCCTCGTGCATGAAAGCAAATTTCATCATCGCTTGACGTTCTTGCAGCACGTCCGTGTAAAATGACCACCTCATCTGAAATGGAGGATTCCACCCATGCGCCTGTGATGCCCGCTGCACCCAACGCAGCGTCCCGACCGCCCTCGCCGTCAGCTAATGGCCAGGCGCTTCAACGCATCCACAGGAACAACACATGGCGTATCCGTTTCTCGCGGCCCTGCACGGGGTCGACTACCTTCTGCCCGACGGCACACCGCTGTTCACGGGCCTCAATGAAACCATCGGCGCCGAAACGGTCGGCGTGATCGGCCATAACGGCAGCGGCAAATCCACGTTCGGCAAACTGGTGAGCGGCGAGCTCGCGCCGACGCGCGGGCGAATCGAACGCGCGCGACCGGTGGTCCGCGTGTCGCAGGACAGCGGATCGGTGGGCGCGCGTAGCCTTGCCGAACTGGCCGGGCTGCACGCGCCGCTGGCGGCGCTGCGCCGCTTGGCACAAGGCGAGGCGCTGCCCGAGGACTTCGACACCATTGGCGAGCGCTGGGACATCGAAGCACGCTGGCTGGCGCTGCTCGAACGCGCCGAGCTTAACGAATCCATGGCGCCGGCTTCGCTCAGCGGCGGGCAGCGGATGCTGCTGTGTCTCGCGGGCGCCTTCAGCAGCGACGCGGAGCTGCTGGTGCTGGACGAGCCGAGCAACCACCTCGACAGCGCGCATCGGGCCTGGCTGCTTGGCGAAATCAGCCGCTGGCGCGACAGCGGGCGCGGCCTGCTGCTCATCACCCACGATCGCGCCCTGCTCAACAACGTAGACCGCACCATCGAAACGCGTGCGCCGCTACTGAAGCGCTACGGTGGTGGATGGTCGGTGGTCCAGGCCCAGCGCGGGGACGAGGTCGAGGCCGCGAACGCGCGGCTGGAACGGGCCAAAACGGAGCGCTCGCGCGAACAGCAGACGCTGCGCGAACAGGCCGAGCGGGCGGCGCGGCGCAACGCACGGGGTGCGCGCGACGCCAAAAGCGCCAACCAAGCCAAGCTGCTGCTCGGCCTGCGCGAGGACCGCGCCGAGCAGACCAACGGTGCACGCGCCATGCGCCACGCCCGCCGCCAGCAGGACCTGCAGGACGAAGTGGCGCAGGCATTCGGCGCGCTCGCCGGGGCATTGCAGCGGCCGGAATTTCCGGAGCTGGACGACGTGCTGGTCCCGCAAGGGCAAGAAGCGCTGGTACTGGACGAAGTGCGCGCGCCGTGGGGATGGTCGGCACCGCTCACCTGGTCGGCGCGCGGGCCGGTCCGGCTTGCGATCACGGGGCCGAACGGCTGCGGCAAGAGCACCCTGCTGCGCATGATCGCGGGCGAACTGGCGCCGGCATCCGGGGCAATTCGCCGTCCGCTGCATTGCGCGCTGCTCGACCAGTCGCTACGGATGCTGGACCAGCATGCGCCGCTGCTGGAACAGTTCGAGCGGCGCACGCACGGCCTGGGCGAAGGACGGCTACGCCAGCATCTTGCCAAGGCGGGACTTTCAGCTGATCGCTTGCGCCAGCCGTGCCATGCGCTCAGTGGCGGAGAACAGATGCGCGCCGCGCTGCTGTTGGCGATGCTGGGCCAGCCACCAGCACGCATGCTGCTGCTTGATGAGCCGAGCAACCACCTCGACCTTGCCGCGACCGAGGCCCTGGAGCACATGCTGCGTTCGTGGACGGGAGCGCTGGTCGTGGTCTCGCACGATGAGAGTTTTCTCGCAAAGCTCGACCTGACGCACCGGCTGGAGCTTACGCGGGAAGGATGGCGAGCGGTTCAGCCTCGCACTTGAGCAAGCGAGGTGTTCGCGTAGGGTGGGCAACTCGCTGCCCACGCGTTCAAGCGCACAATAACGCGCTGGTCCGCACTCGTGGACTGAACGCGTGGGCAGGAAACCTGCCCACCCTACTCGGGTCAGTGATACCGGGCCCGTGGCGAAAGCTGGCCTCTCTGGTCCCATCAAAGGAAGCGGTCGAGGATCTTCCGGCTTTGCTTGTCGATGCGGTACATGTCGCGCACGAGGAAATTGATGCCATGACTGTCCGCCACCAGCAGCGACGCTTCGCCGATGCGGCGGATGTCCTCGTCCGCCTTCAGCACGAATTCGGTGTCGCCGCGGTCGGTCGCCACGTACCAGGTGCAAGGCGTGGCGAAGCTCGACACGGACTTGATGCGCAGGATCTCGGGCATGAACTCGCGCCCCTCCAGCTCCTCGGAGACGAGCTTGCGGATATCGTCCGGCATCTCGGCCAGGTCGTCGATCCACGCCACTTCCTTGCCGCCGTCACGCACCAGCGAGATGCCCTTGGACGGTGACTGAATCGGGAACGAGCGCACCGGCGCCACGCCAACGATCTCTTCGCCGTCCAGCGTGGTCAGCACCAGTTTGCCGAAACTGTCGCGGCGCAGTTGGAATGATGGGTTCATGCTTGTTTATTCCTTCTTTCCATCGTCCGGGTCGTGGTCCACGTTGCGCGCCTGCGCTTCGTACAAGCGGCGGTAGGCGCCATCGTCGATCGACATGAGTTCGTCGTGGGTGCCCTCTTCCACCACATGCCCGCGGTCGAGCACCACCAGCCGGTCGGCGCGCTGCAGGGTCGAGAGGCGGTGCGCAATCGCGATGGTGGTACGGCCCTGCACCAGGTTGTCGAGCGCCTTCTGGATTTCCTTTTCGGTCTCCGAGTCCACCGACGACGTGGCCTCGTCCAGGATCAGGATCGGCGGGTTGATGAGCAGCGCGCGCGCGATCGAAATGCGCTGGCGCTCGCCGCCGGACAGCCCTTGCCCGCGCTCGCCCACCATCGAGTCGTAGCCCTGCGGCAGGCGCAGGATGAACTCGTGCGCGTGCGCGGCGCGCGCGGCGGCGATGATCTCTTCACGGGTCGCGTCCGGCTTGCCGTAGGCGATGTTCTCGGCGATCGTGCCGAAGAACAGGAACGGCTCCTGCAGCACCAGGCCAATGTGGCGCCGGTAGTCCGACACCGCGAACGAGCGGATGTCCTTCCCGTCCAGCAGGATCGCGCCCTCGGCCACATCGTAGAAGCGGCAGATCAGGTTCACCAGCGTCGATTTGCCCGAGCCGCTGTGGCCGACCAGGCCCACCATTTCGCCGGCCTTGATGTTCAGCGAGATGCCGCGGTTGACCGCGCGCGTGCCGTAACGGAAGCCCACTTCGCGCAGCTCGATATGGCCCTGCACTTTGTCCAGCTTGACCGGGTTGGCGGGGTCGGGCACGCTGGACACGTGGTCGAGGATGTCGAAGATGCGCTTGGCCGCCGACGCCGATTTCTGCGTCACCGACACGATGCGGCTCATGGAATCCAGGCGCACGTAGAATCGCCCGGAATACGCAATGAAGGCCGACAGGGTACCGACCGTGATCTCGCCTTGCGACACCTGCCAGATGCCGAAGCACCAGATGATGAGCAGGCCCAGTTCGGTCAGCAGCGACACGGTCGGCGAGAACAGCGACCACACCTTGTTGAGCTTGTCGTTGACGGCCAGGTTGTGCTTGTTCGCTTCCTTGAAGCGCATCGCCTCGCGCTTCTCCTGCGCGAAGGCCTTCACCACGCGGATGCCGGGAATGGTATCGGCCAGCACGTTGGTCACTTCGCCCCACACGCGGTCGATCTTCTCGAAGCCGGTGCGCAGCTTGTCGCGCACCACGTGGATCATCCACGCGATGAACGGCAGCGGCACCAGCGTGATCAAGGCCAGCTTTGCGTTAATCGAGAACAGGATCACGCCCGTCATGATGATCATGAGGACGTCGGACAGGAAGTCGAGCAGGTGCAGCGAGAGGAACACGCAGATGCGGTCGGAGCCGCTGCCGATGCGGCTCATCAGGTCGCCGGTGCGCTTCCCGCCAAAGAATTCCAGCGACAGGCGCAGCAGGTGTTCGTAGGTGGCGGTGCGCATGTCCGCGCCCATGCGTTCGGAGACCAGCGCCAGTACATAGGTCTTGCCCCAGCCCAGCGCCCACGCCAGCATGGCCGACGCAAACAGGCCGCCCATGTACAGATAGACCAGCGAATTGTCGATCTTCTGGCCGTTCTGGTACGGGATCAGCACCTTGTCCATCAGCGGCATGGTCAGGTACGGCGGGATCATGTGGGCGCCGGTCGAGGCCAGCATCAGCAAAAAGCCGATCGCCAGCTGGCCCTGGTAGGGCTGGGCGAAGCGCCACAGTCGCAGCAGGGTCCAGGTGGACGGCGGCGTGTGCAGCACCTTGGTGCAGATCGGGCATTCGTCCTCGTCCGGGTCGAGCGGCGCCTTGCAGGTCGGGCAGATGTGTTGCTCGGGTGGCAGCACCGGCACGCCCGTCACCACGCTCTCGGCCTGGTCGCGGAACTGGTCCGCCACGCGGATCGCCTGCAGGTTCTGCCCGAGCGTGAAGCGCCATGCGGCCAGCAACGCGTTTTCGTCGACCAGCTCCAGGTGGCCGATGCCGGCGTGGTCGTAGTGACGCAGTTGCAGTCCCTTGCGGTAGGGCCAGTCGCGCCACTCGGTTTCGCCAGGCGAACGGGCCATCAGGCGGTGCTGCGTGACGACCAGCAGCCCTTTTGTGAAATGGAGTCGGGCATCGAGGTCAACCTCAACGCTACTTAAAACGTTTTCCCCCGGAGCAAGTCTCTTTCCGACGTCGGCCTGCCAGTGATCCGGCAGGGAGCTGGCAGCTGCAGCCAGTGACGAAGAGGGAACTAGTTGTTGAGTTGTCATTATCGATGCTGCCCGTTTGCCAGGCACTAGATTTGTACGAATGAAAGCCAAAACGGCGACACGCTCAGCAGATCCGAAAAACGTTGTCTGCAGCATGCGCGATACGGGCGCCGGAGCAATCTACGGTATTCTATCGGAGGGAACGAGACTGGCAGAAATTGGTGCGGCACGGTAAGCTCTCGTGCCGGCGAGTATATACAACAAAGAACGCAACGGAAAGTCGGTACCCGGTGGGGTAGCGGACAGGCAGGCAAACATAGGCAAAGCCGGGTGGCGCGAAGCGCAGCCGCCCGCGAAGACATTTTTACATGACAAAGAAGAAAGACATCAAGATTCTCCGTGTGACCCACCTGCGCGGCCCGAACATCTGGACTTACCGCCCTGTCATCGAAGCCTGGCTCGACATCGGCGAACTGGAAGACTTCCCTTCGAACACCCTCCCCGGCCTGAATGAACGACTGACCACCTGGCTGCCCGGGCTCATCGAGCACCGTTGTGGCGTGGGCACGCGCGGCGGCTTCCTGGAGCGGCTGCAGGAAGGCACCTGGGCCGGCCACATCCTCGAGCACATCGTCCTCGAGTTGCAGAACATGGCCGGCATGAAAACCGGTTTCGGCAAGACCCGCTCGGTGGGCGAGCCCGGTATTTATAAGATGGCCTTCCGCACGCGCGAGGAAGGCGTGGGCCGCGCGGCGCTGGAAGCGGGGCGCGAACTGCTGCTGGCGGCGATCAACGACGAGCCGTTCGACATGAAGGGCACCGTCGAGCGCCTGACCGACCTGGTGGACCGCCGCTGCCTGGGCCCGTCCACCGGCCATATCGTGGATGCGGCCATCGACCGCAAGATCCCGTACATCCGCCTCACCGATGGCAACCTGGTGCAGCTTGGCCACGGCGCGGCGCAGCGCCGCATCTGGACCGCTGAAACCGACCGCACCGGCGCCATCGCCGAGGGCATTGCCAGCGACAAGGACCTGACCAAGAGCCTGCTGGCCTCGTGCGGCGTGCCGGTGCCGGAAGGCGCGGTGGTGAAAAGCGCCGACGAGGCGTGGGAAGAAGCGCAGGACATCGGCCTGCCGGTCGCGGTCAAGCCGATCGACGGCAACCACGGGCGCGGCGTATCGCTGAACCTGATGACCCAGGCCGACGTAGCGGCGGCCTACGAGATCGCATCGAAGGAAGGCGACAGCCGCTCGGTGCTGGTGGAACGCTACATTCCGGGCAACGAGCACCGCCTGCTGGTGGTCGGCTCGCAGGTGGTGGCGGCGGCGCGCGGTGAATCGCTGTTCGTCACCGGCGACGGCAAGTCGAACATCATCGCGCTGTGCGACAGCCAGATCAACACCGACCCGCGCCGCGGACCGACCGAGGAATTCCCGCTCAACCCGGTGGTGCCGCACGAGAGCGAAGAGATCATGCTGGACCTGAAGCGCCAGGGGTTGAGCCCGGAATCGGTGCCGCAGGACGGCCAGAAGGTGCTGATCCAGTTGAACGGCAACGTGGCGGACGACGTCACCGACATCGTGCACCCGGAGGTGGCCTACGCCGCCGCGCTGGCCGCGCGCATCGTCGGCCTGGACATTGCCGGCATCGACATGGTGTGCGAAGACATCTCGCGACCGCTGCAAGAGCAGCGCGGCGCGATCATCGAAGTCAATTCGAGCCCGGGCCTGCTGGCCCACATCAAGCCCGCGAGCGGCACGCCGCGCAACGTCGGCGAGGCGATCATCGCGCACCTGTTCGCACAGGGCGAGACCGGCCGCATCCCGGTGGTGGGCGTGACCGGCACGCTGGGCACGAGCCTGATCTCGCGCATCGTCGGCTGCCTGGTGCACCTGACCGGCAAGCACGTGGGCGTGGCCAACGGCGAAGGCCTGTACCTGGACCAGCGCGAAGTCACCGCCGGCGACAGCATGGGCTTCGAGGCCGGCCAGCGCCTGCTGATCAACCGCACCGTGCAGGCCGCCGTGTTCGAATCGAACGCGGCCACCATCCTGGCCGAGGGCCTGCCCTACGATAAATGCATGGTGGGCGTGGTCACGGACATGCAGAGCGAAGACCTGTCCGAGCTTTACATCAGCGACCAGGCGGCGCTGGCCAACGTGGTGCGCAGCCAGGTCGACGTGATCCTGCCCGAGGGCACCGCCGTGCTCAACGCCGCCGCCCCCGAGGTGGTGAAACTGGCAGACCTGTGCGACGGCCGCGTGATCTTCTACGCGCTCGACGAACACAACGACGTGATGGCGCGCCACCGCGCCAGCGGCGAACGCATCGCGTTCGTGCGCGACGGCCGCATGATGCTGGCCGAGGGCCCGCACGAAACGCCGCTGCTGGAGCTGGCCAAGATCAAGCCGGTCACCGCCAAATACCCGGAAAGCCTGCTGGCCGCGGCCGCCGCGGCCTGGGCGCTGGAGGTGCCGTCCGACCTGATCTGCGCCGGACTGCGCACGTTCGACGCCAGCCCGAAAAAGACCAACTGACAAAAAATACGAAGCGGCCCGCACAGCAGGGCCGCCGCTGCCGCGCCATCGCAACGCGCGCGGACCACACAAAGGATTGAAGGTTTATGGAAGTATCACGCGTACGGGCCCTGCGGGGTCCCAACCTCTGGAGCCACCATACCTCGGTGGAAGCCATCGTCAAGTGCACGCCCGACGAGGAATCCATCGCCGCCCTGCCCGGCTTCGAGACCCGCCTGCGCACGCGCTTCCCCCACGTCAGCCAGCTCGCGCCGACCGGCCAGGACAAGAAGGTGCCGATGGCACAGGTGCTGGAACTTGCCGCGCTCGACCTGCAGGCGCAGGCCGGCTGCCCGGTGACCTTCAGCCGCACCACGGCCACCATCGAGCCGGGCGTGTACCAGGTGGTGGTCGAGTACACCGAAGAGGAAGTCGGCCGCCTGGCGCTGGACCTTGCGCAAAAGCTGTGCGAAGCGGCGCGCGACGACACCCCCTTCGACCTGGAAGCGGCGCTCGCGCAGCTGCGCGAACTGGACGAGGATGTGCGCCTGGGCCCGTCCACCGGCTCGATCGTGCAGGCCGCGGTGGCGCGCGGCATCCCGTACCGCCGCCTGACCGAAGGCAGCCTGGTGATGTTCGGCTGGGGCAGCCGCCAGCGCCGCATCCAGGCCGCCGAGATGGACTGCACCGGCGCGATCGCCGAGTCGATCGCGCAGGACAAGGAACTGACCAAGAAGCTGCTGCATGCGGCCGGCGTGCCGGTGCCGCTGGGCCGCACCGTGAGCGACCCGGACGACGCCTGGGCCGCCGCGCTGGAGATCGGCCTGCCGGTGGTGATCAAGCCGAAGGACGGCAACCAGGGCAAGGGCGTGACGGTCAACGTGACCACGCGCGAGCAGCTCACCGCCGGCTTTCACACCGCGAGCGAATTCCGCGACGAGATCATGGTCGAGCGCTACCTGCCGGGCCACGACTTCCGCCTGCTGGTGGTAGGCGACAAGCTGGTGGCGGCCGCGCGGCGCGACCCGCCCTCGGTGGTGGGCGATGGCGAGCACACGGTGCGCGAACTGGTCGAGATCGTCAACAAGGACCCCCGCCGCGGCAGCGGCCACGCAACCTCGCTGACCAAGATCCGCTTCGACGACATCGCGCTGGCCAGCCTGGCCAAGCAAGGCTACAACGCCGACTCGGTGCCGCCCAAGGGCGAGCGCGTACGGCTGCGTAACAACGCCAACCTGTCCACCGGCGGCGCCGCCACCGACGTGACCGACGACGTGCATCCGGAAGTGGCGGCCCGCGCGATCGCCGCGGCCAACATGGTGGGCCTGGACATCTGCGGCGTGGACCTGGTCTGCGACAGCGTGCTCAAGCCCATCGAGGAACAAGGCGGTGGCATCGTCGAGGTGAACGCCGCGCCGGGCCTGCGCATGCACATCTCGCCCTCGTTCGGCAAGGGCCGCGCGGTGGGCGAGGCGATCATCTCGACCATGTTCAAGGACGGCGACGACGGGCGCATCCCGGTGGTGGCGGTGACCGGCACCAACGGCAAGACCACGACCGTGCGCCTGATCGCGCACCTGCTCGGCGCCTCGGGCCTGCGCACCGGCATGACCAACACCGACGGTGTGTACATCGAGGGGCGCCGCATCGACAGCGGCGACTGCAGCGGTCCGCGCAGCGCGCGCAACGTGCTGCTGCACCCGGACGTGGACGCTGCCGTGTTCGAGACCGCGCGCGGCGGCATGCTGCGCGAGGGCCTGGCCTTCGACCGCTGCCAGGTGGCGGTGGTGACCAACATCGGCGCGGGCGACCACCTGGGCCTGAACTACATCACCACGCTGGAGGACCTGAAGGTGCTCAAGCGCGTGATCGTGATGAACGTGGCGCCGGGCGGCATGGCCGTGCTCAACGCTGCCGACCCGATGGTGGCCAGCATGGCCGAGAAGACCCGCGGCGACGTCACCTTCTTTGCGCTGGACGGCACGCACCCGCCGCTGTCGATGCACCGCGCCAAAGGCAAGCGCGTGGTGTTCGTCGAGGACGGCATGCTGGTCGCGGCGCAGGGCAAGTTCGAACAGCGCCTGGCGCTTGCGGACGTGCCGCTCACCCGTGGCGGCGTGATCGGCTTCCAGGTCGAGAACGTGATGGCCGCGGTGGCCGCCGCCTGGGCGGTGAACGTGCCGTGGGACGCGATCCGCATCGGCCTTGCGACCTTCAAGGGCGAGAGCAACAACGCGCCGGGGCGCTTTAACGTGTTCGACTATCGCGGCGCGACCGTGATCGCCGACTACGGCCACAACCCGGACGCGATGCAGGCGCTGGTGAACGCGGTCGAGGCCATGCCGGCCAAGCGCCGGCTGGTCTTGATCAGCGGCGCGGGCGACCGCCGCGACGAGGACATCCGCGACCAGACCCGCATCCTGGGCGCCGCGTTCGACGACGTGCTGCTGTACCAGGACCAGTGCCAGCGCGGCCGCGCCGACGGCGAGGTGATCGCGCTGCTGCGCGAGGGCCTGGCCGGCGCCACCCGCACCAGCCATGTGGAGGAGATCAACGGCGAATTCGTCGCCATCGACCGCGCGCTCTCGCGCCTGTCCGACGGCGACCTGGCGCTGATCCTGATCGACCAGGTGGACGAGGCGCTGGCGCACATCGCCAGGCGCGTGGCCGAAGGCTGACCCGCAGCCAGGCAAGCGAATTTACCAACGTCATCCCCGCGAAGGCGGGGACCCATAGGCCGCGTGACAATACGCGGAGCATGGGTTCCCGCCTGCGCGGGAACGACGGCGGTTTAAAAGGCAGAGGCCCGCTCGCGCGGGCCCCTGCCTCCCCCGATGCCAGCCGGCGCTGACGCCGACCGAACAACGTCCCATCAAACCTGCCGGCGGCGGCGCAGCGCGCCCATGCCGATCAGGCCAAGTCCCACGATCGCCACCGTGGCCGGCTCCGGCACTTCCGCGACAGTGCCGCTCGTGATGTCGAGCCAGGCGCCAAAATACTGGAGCGGATCGCCCCTGCGCGTATCCTGCACGAACAGCGTCCAGTTGCCGAACATGTCCAGACCATCGAACACGGAAGGCGCCTGCACCGGCGCGTAGGAGCCCGCGCGCATCTTGCCGCCAGCGGCCGTCGATGCCTCATCGTCGAAGGTCAGCTGAATGCGGCCCAGGCCCGGGGTGTTGCCGTTGCTGAACGTGTTCTTTTGAACGAGACTGACCGGCTGGCCGTTCGGGCCCGTGAGCGAAAACACGATCTCGCTGTCGAACGAATTGCCGCGCCCGATGCAATTGTTGTTCGCGTCCAGCAGCGGCCCGTCGGCGCCGTTGTTGTCGCATTTGGCGAAATCGACCGTCAGGTTCAGGTCCTGGATCGTCCCATGCGAGGTGACCGTGAGCGTGCGGTTACCCGAAGAGCCGTCGAAGATCGCGCCATCCGAATTGGATGCCACCACCGTCGCCTGGGCGTGCGCCCCGGCTGCCACCAGCACGCTGGCAATCACTGATTTCAATACCTTGGTTTTCATTGTTGTTGTCCTTTTTTCTGGGTGGTCCACTGTTGGGTTAAGCGCCTGACACTTAGCAGGAACCGTGCCAAAAATTTGAAACCCAGCAATATCAATAACTTAGCCAAGTGGTCGCAGCTTTTTTGCCACCGCATGTAAAAAAATTCGACAAGGAAAACGTGAAACCGGCAAGCTCGGCCCTCTGGCGAGCAGGACCGATCGCGGTAAAATGGCGCCCTTGGCTTGCAACCTGCTCTGCCGTACTACACAACGAGAAATGACCACTGTCCCGAACGAGATCAACGCCGCCGCGGCAAAGAGCAGCGCGACGGAAAAACATACGCCCATGATGGCCCAATATCTTCGGATAAAAGCGAACTATCCGACAATGCTGGTGTTCTACCGCATGGGCGACTTCTACGAGCTGTTCTTCGACGACGCCGAGAAGGCGGCGCGCATCCTCGGCATCACGCTCACTGCGCGCGGTTCGTCGAACGGCGTGCCGATCAAGATGGCCGGCGTGCCCTTCCACTCGCTCGACCCCTACCTGGCCAAGCTGGTGCGCATGGGAGAGTCGTGCGCGATCTGCGAGCAGATCGGCGACCCGGCCACCAGCAAAGGCCCGGTGGAGCGCAAGGTGGTGCGGGTGGTCACGCCCGGCACCCTGACCGATGCCGACCTGTTGCCCGAAAAAGCGGAGCGCCCGCTGCTGGCGGTGTGCACGCTCACCCAGCGCAAGGTGTCCACCTGCGGCCTGGCCTGGCTGTCGCTGGCGTCGGGCGCGCTCAAGCTGATGGAATTCTCCGGCGACGCGCGCACGGTGGGCGTACGCCTGGCGCAGGAGCTCGAGCGCATTGCGCCGGCCGAGGTGCTGCGCGCCGACGATGACAGCGACCTGTTCGCGGACAGCCCGATCGGGCACACCCAGCACGTGCCGGAGTGGCACTTCGACGTGGTCAAGGGCCACAAGGCGCTGCTCGACCAGCTGGCGGTGGCCACCCTCTCGGGCTATGGCGCCGACGGCCTGGGCGCGGCGTTCGGGGCGGCCGGCGCACTGCTGCGCTACGCCCAATCGACGCAGGGCCGCGGGCTGCAGCACGTGAAGAGCCTGGCGGTCGAAAGCGAGAACGAATTCATCGGGCTGGACGCGGCCACGCGCCGCAACCTGGAACTGACCGAGACGATCCGCGGGCAGGAGTCGCCCACGCTGTTTTCGCTGCTGGACCACTGCCGCACCGCGATGGGCTCGCGCCTGCTGCGCCACTGGCTGCACCACGCAAAGCGCGACCAGGCGGTGGCACACTCGCGCCACCAGGCGCTGCAGGCGCTGATCGAGCGCGACGCCGCCGGCAGCCTGCTGGCGACGCTGTCGCAGGTGCCGGACATCGAGCGCATCACCACCCGCGTGGCGCTGCTGTCGGCGCGCCCGCGCGACCTGGCCAGCCTGCGCGACGGCCTGAAGCAGTTGCCGGCGCTGCGCGCACAGGTGGCGCAGTGCTTCATCCCGGGCGACACCTGCCTGCTGCACGACATCCACGCCGCGCTGGCCACGCCGGATGCCTGCCTGGACCTGCTGGCGCGCGCGATCGCCGAGGAGCCGGCGGCCATGGTGCGCGACGGCGGCGTGTTCGCGCGCGGCTTTGACGCCGAGCTGGACGAGCTGCGCGCCCTGTCCGAGAACGCCGGCCAGTTCCTGGTGGACCTGGAATCGCGCGAACGCGCCCGTACCGGCATCGCCAATCTGCGCGTCGAGTACAACAAGGTGCACGGCTTTTACATCGAGGTCACCAACGGCCAGGCCGACAAGGTGCCCGAGGACTACCGCCGCCGCCAGACGCTCAAGAACGCCGAGCGCTACATCACGCCCGAACTGAAGGCGTTCGAGGACAAGGCCCTGTCGGCACAGGACAAGGCGCTGGCGCGCGAGAAGCTGCTGTACGACCAGTTGCTGGCCGACCTGGCCCCGTTCATCGGCCAGCTGCAGTCGATCGCGCGCGGGCTGGCGCAAATCGACACGCTGGCCGCGCTGGCCACGCACGCCGTGCGCAGCAACTGGTGCGCGCCGGCGCTCGTGGAGGAGCCGTGCCTGGACATCGTCGAAGGCCGCCACCCGGTGGTCGAGAACCAGATCGAGCGCTTCATCGCCAACTCGTGCCGGCTGACGGACGACAAGCGGCTCTTGCTCATCACCGGCCCCAACATGGGCGGTAAATCAACCTTCATGCGCCAGGTCGCGCTGATCACGCTCTTGGCCTACGTGGGCAGCTTTGTGCCGGCCGCCAGCGCCACCATCGGCCCGATCGACCGCATTTTCACCCGCATCGGCGCCTCCGACGACCTGGCCAACGGCCGTTCGACCTTCATGGTGGAGATGACCGAATCGGCCGCCATCCTCAACGGCGCTACCGACCGCTCGCTGGTGCTGATGGACGAAGTCGGCCGCGGCACCTCGACCTTCGACGGCCTGGCGCTGGCGTGGGCGATCGCGCGCCACCTGATCGAGACCAGCCGCAGCTTCACGCTGTTCGCCACCCACTACTTCGAGCTCACCCAGCTGCCGGAAGCCCACCCGAGCGCGGTCAACGTGCACCTGTCGGCGGTCGAGCACAAGGACAGCATCGTGTTCCTGCATGCGGTGCAGGACGGGCCCGCCTCGCAGAGCTACGGCCTGCAGGTGGCGCAGCTGGCGGGCGTGCCGCCGGGCGTGATCCGCGCCGCGCGCCGTCACCTGGCGCGGCTGGAGGCGCAGGCGGTGGATGGCGCCTCGCAGATGGACCTGTTTGCTCCGCCGCCGTGCGTGGAGCCCGAGGACGAGGCGGCGGCCGCCGCGCCCGCAGCCGACGCCGTGCGCGAGGCGCTGGACGCGATCGATCCCGACGCGCTGACCCCACGCGAGGCGCTGGAACGGCTCTACGAACTGAAACGCCTGGCCGCCTGATGCAACTGTTGTCCCGGTCCCTGCTGCTGTCCTGCGCGCTGCTGACGCTGTCCGCCAGCGCCGCGCCCAAGCGCGACGACGGGCAGCGCTTTGCGGTGATCGGGCACAGCTTCATCTCCGGCGGCGAAGAACACCTGAAGGCGGCGATCGCGGAAACCAGCGAGAAGTCGCTCGCGTTCGTGGTGGTGGCCGGGATCAAGGGCGTGCAGGAAGGCTGCGTGGACAAGCTGTACCAGCAGCGGCGCGAGCTCATCGACAACGCGCGGCGGCCGATGGTGGTGCTGCCCGCGGCCAGCGACTGGACCGAGTGCAAGAACTCGGCGGGCCGCTCGAACGCGATCGAGCGCCTGGCGCGCCTGCGCGAGCTGTTCTACGCCGAGCAGCAGTCGCTGGGAGAAAAGAAGATCGCGCTCACGCGCCAGTCGATGAGCCCGCGCTTTCGCAGCTATGCCGAGAACGCGCACTGGGAGGTGGGCAAGGTGCTGTACGCCACGATCAACCTTCCCTCCAACAACAATCACTACCTGCCCGCGGCCGGGCGCAACAGCGAGTACGAGGACAGGCTGGTGGCCAACCGGTTCTGGCTCAATCGCCTGTTCGCGATCGCCAGGAGCGACAAGGTCGAGGCGATCGTGCTGTTCTCGGAAGGCGACCTGAAGCCGTTCTCGGAGCCGACCGGGCTGCGCGCGCTGCTTCGGCGCGCGCCGGCGGGGCATGACGGCTTCGCCGAGCCTCGCCGGCAGGTGCTGGCGCTGGCGCAGAAATTTGCGGGCAAGGTGCTGCTGGTCGATAGTGCGGGGCTGCCGAAAGGGGCAAAGCCCGGCATCGAGTGGCGCGGGAATGTGGGGCACCTGTCGGTGGGGCCGGGCGCGCTGGAGGTGCGCGTGCAAACCAATGGGGAACCGAAGTTCGCCGTCAAGGACGCGGCCGACTAAGCTGGCGATTGTCCGTAGGGTGGGCGGGTCTCCCGCCCACACGTTCAGCCAGCGTGTGATAAGCCGCGCGGGCCGTCACGCCGGGTTTGAACGCGTGGGCAGACGAGCTGCCCACCCTGCCTGCCGGCGGCGCGTGCTCTTACTGCAGCGGGTGGCTGCGGAAGTGGTCGCCCGGCTCGCTGTCGTCGAGCTCCTGGTGGCCGTGCTCTTCGTGGTGGTGGCCATGCGCGCCGTGCACGTGCTCGTGCGCGATCTCTTCCGGCGTGGCCGCGCGCACGTCGATCACCGACAGCTCGAAGCGCAGCGCCATGCCGGCCAGCGGGTGGTTCCCGTCCAGCACCACCTTGTCTTCCGCGATTTCGGTCACGGTGAAGATGGTCGGCTCGTCGTCCGGGTCGCCGCCCTCGGCCATGCCTTCGAACTGCATACCCACTTCGATCGGCCCGGGCAGGCGATCCTTCGGCTCGACCTTGATCAGGGCCGGGTCGTAGTCGCCGAACGCGTCTTCCGGCTCGATCTGGATGACCGACGAATAGCCGACATCCTTGCCGTCCAGTTCTTCCTCGATCTTGGGCAGCGTGTTCTCGTACCCGCCGTGCAGGTACACCATCGGCTGGGTGCCTTCTTCGATCAGGTTGTTCTGGGCGTCCGACAGGCGGTAGTTGACCGTCACGACCGTGTTCTTGGCAATCTTCATCGCACATCCTTTCGTTGTAAGCAGCGGATTATACCCCCTGCCCCGCTTTGCCCCTGTCCGGCGACGGTTATAATGAATCCATGCAAAAACTACAGCTCCTTGGCAATCTCACGCCCGCCCAGTTCCTGCGCGATTACTGGCAAAAGAAACCCCTGCTGATCCGGCAGGCTATCCCCAATTTCAAACCGCTGCTCAAGTTCGAGAAACTGGCCGAACTGGCGCGCCAGAACCACGTCGAGTCGCGCCTGCTCACGCACGCGAACGGCGATTGGAATTTGCAGCACGGCCCGCTGGCCGAACTGCCGTCACGCGAGCGGCGCGAGTGGACCATGCTGGTGCAGGGCGTGAACCTGTACGACGCGCGCGTGGACGCGCTGCTGCGCCAGTTCCGCTTCGTGCCGCAGACCCGGCTGGACGACCTGATGATCAGCTTTGCCACCGACGGCGGCGGCGTCGGCCCGCACTACGATTCGTACGACGTGTTCCTGCTGCAGGCGCACGGCAAGCGCCGCTGGCGCATCAGCAAGGGCGGCGACCAGACCCTGGTCGACGGCCTGCCGGTCAAGATCCTCGCCAACTTCGAGCCGGACGAAGAGTACGTGCTCGAGCCGGGCGACATGCTGTACCTGCCGCCGCTGTACAACCACGACGGCATCGCCGAGGGCGAGTGCATGACCTACTCGGTGGGCTTCAGGGTGCCGAATTTCCAGGAGCTGGGCGAGAACTTCCTGCAGTTCATGGCCGACTCGATCGACCTGCCGGGGCTGTACACCGACCCTGCGCTCAAGCCTGCCACCAAGCCGGCCGAGATCCCGGCCGACATGCTGGCCACCGTCACCGAGGAACTGAACAAGGTGCGCTGGGACGAAGAGGACGTGGCCATCTTCCTCGGCGAGTACATGTCCGAGCCGAAGCACAACGTGTTCTTCACGCCGCCGGCCAAGCCGCTGGCGATCGGCCGCTTCCTCGAATCGGCCGAAAAGCGCGGCGTGAAGCTGTCGCTCAAGACCCAGATGCTCTACCGCGGCAAGCATGTGTTCATCAACGGCGAGTCGTTCCAGGCCGGGCGCGCCGACAAGCCGGCACTGGCCCTGCTGGCCGACGAGCGCGCGCTCGATGGCGCCGCGATCGCCAGCGCCACCGAGGACGTGCGCGACGCGCTGTACACCTGGTACCACGACGGTTGGCTTGAACTTGCCTGATACGGGAGAGACGCGATGACGGAACCGCAGCTGCTGCCAGTGACCACCCACGCCGAGTTCGACGCGCGCTTTCGCGATTGCCTCGCGCGGGCGCACGTGACGCTGCAGCTGTTCGATCCGGACTTCGCGGTCTTCCCGCTGGGCGACAGCGGCGTGGATGCGGCGCTGCGCGCTTTCCTGCACGGCAGCGGCACGCTGCAGCTGGCGGCCCACTCCACGGCCCACATCGAGCGCCATTACCCGCGCTTTTTGCGCCTGCTGCGCGATTATTCGCACCGCGTCGAGTGCCGGGTCACCAACAGCGTGCTGCACCAGCTCACGGACTCGTTCTGCATCGCCGACGGCATCCATGTGCTCAGGCGCTTCCACAGCGACCATATCCGCGGCCAGGCCGCGTTCGACGCGCCCGGCGCTGCCGAGATTCCGAAGCAGCGCTTTGCCGCCATCTGGGCCGAATCTTATGTTGCACTGCAACCAACGGCAACCGGCTTGTAATCCTTATCGTTCTACTACTGGTGATGGCGCATTGTGCAACGCAGTAGCATCTTGTAACAAAATGAATGTTGCGGTGTCACAAAAACCTGCCATGTTAGCATCGTTTCCTATTGCGATTCAGTAAATTTGGCTATAACATATCCTGTTAGGAACGTTTCGTTGTCTGTCGGGCACTATTTAGCGTTTTGAAAGCTGACGAGAATTCCTGACGAGCGATAATTACCGGTAATTATTCATCGCACCAAGCAGTACTTACTTTTGAATTAATTAAGGAAAACCCATGAAAAAATCCCTGCTGATCGTCTCCCTGTTGGCTGTTGCTCTGGCTGCTTGCAGCAAAAAAGAAGAAGCTCCTGCTGCTCCGGCACCGGTGGTCGAGGCTGCTCCGGCTGCTGCTCCGGCCGCTGCTCCGGCTGACGCTGCTGCTCCGGCTGCTGCTGCAGCTTCGGACGCTGCTGCTGCCGCTTCGGCTGCTGCTTCGGCCGCTTCGGAAGCCGCTTCGGCTGCTGCTGCCGCTGCTCCGGCTGCTTCGAAGTAATCAGCTTTTCCTGATTAAGAAACCGGCCTTCGGGCCGGTTTTTTTTCGTCCGTACGCCCGGCGCCGCGTAAGATTGACGCTTGCCTGGCATGCCTTGAAGAGGTAGCAGATGAACAAATCGATGGTGGCATTATTGCTGCTCGCCGCAGCACCCGTTTTCGCCCAGCAGGCCACGCCTGAGCGCCAGGCCGAGGTGGCGCGGCGCGGAGCCCAGGTGATGCCGTTCGAGCTCGCTGCGACCACCCACTTGTTCACGACGACGCAGAATGGCGGCGTGCAGCGGGTGGTGGCAAAGGATCCGTCAGACGCGCGCCAAACGGGCCTGGTACGCGCGCACTTGCGCGACATTGCGCGGCAATTCAAAGATGGGAATTTCTCGGCGCCTGCGCGCATCCATGGCGATGCGATGCCGGGGCTGGCGCGGCTGAAGGCAGCAGCGCCGGGGCAGGTGCAGGTTGAGTACCGCGAGGTCGATGGCGGGGCCGAACTGGTGTACCGCAGCGACGATCCGCAGCTGGTGACGGCATTGCACGAATGGTTCGGCGCGCAGCTGGCCGACCACGGCAAGGATGCGATGTCCGGGCACCATCACCACTAGCGCCCGTCGTCCCGGCGTTCGCAGCGACGACGGGAAATGAAAAACCGGCCATGCAGGCCGGTTTTTTTATTCAACGCGCTTTTTATTTCAGCTCGTCGTTCAGGAGCTTCAGGATCTTCGCGCCGGTCGGCGTGGTGACCGGCTTGCCCTCGTTGGTCAGCACGGTGACGTCGCTGCTGGCGCCGCCCTGCGCGCCTTTGACCAGCACGCGGTAGCGCTGCGCTTCCTTGGCCTTGTCGTCGCTGCCGAAGCTGAGCAGCTTGGAGAAGAAGCCCTGCTTGTCCGCGCCTTCCGGATCGACGTAGCGCACGAAGTAGATGCCCTGCACGCGGTCGCGGTCCTCGACCGTGAAGCCCAGGCGGTCCAGCGCCAGACCCACCCGGCGCCATGCGCGGTCAAAGCCTTCGTCCACTTCCACATGGTCCACCAGCAGCTTGGCGTGCTGTGGTGCCGGCGCGGCGCTGTTGACCACCGCTTCGGCCGCCTTCACGGAGCTAGCGCCGGTCAGGCGCGCCATCAGGCGGGCCAGGAAGATGGCTTCGAGCTGCGGGTCGTTGGCGCGGGTGGTCCAGGCGGTGCCGCCCTCTTTCTGCACGACTTCCTCGGCGCCGCGGTGGCTCAGGTAGATCTCGGTCGAGCCATCCGGCAGGCGCTCGAGGCGCGTGCGGAACTTGTCGCGCTCGCCGGTCGAATAGGCCGAGTCAAACACCTTGCCGATCGCGTTGCGGATGAAGTCTTGCGGGATCTTCGCGCGGTTCTCGGCCCAGTTGGTTTCCATGGTGCCGGCCGCCGGATTTTCGGTTTCGACGGTGAAGCCCGAATCGGCCCAGAAGTCCTTCAGCTGCGGCCACAGCTGCTCGGGGCTGGCCTTGACCACCAGCCAGCGCTGGTTGCCGGCGCGCTCGACGCGCACCTTGTCGGTCGAGACCGGGCTGATCTGCTCGGTGGCAGCGGCCACGGTTGCCGGGCCGGCCTGCTGCAGACCCGAAGCGGTGGCCACGCCACGGCCGTCGGGAATGGCGTAACGATTGTCCTTCTGCAGCTGGGTCAGGTCCGGCGGCACGTCCAGCGGAGCGGCTTTCTTGGCCGCCTTGTAGTCCACCTTGTCCGACTCGAACACAGTGGTGCAGGCAGCCAGGCTGAGCGCGAGCACGGACAGCGTCAGCGCACGCACGGCAGGTTGGGAGGCCAGGGGCTTGTTCTTTGCAATAGTCATATCGTTACTGGGTTGGGGCCCGTGCGGGCTCAGGACTTCAGAGAGATGCCAGCTTCGCGCAGGGCGCCGCGCACCACGTCGTGGAACTGGGCCGACAGCGGCGCGAGCGGCAGGCGAATGCCAGACGGCATCATACCCATTTCCGCCAGCGCCCACTTGACCGGCACCGGGTTCGGCTCGACGAACAACTTGTTGTTCAGGCCGAGCAGGCGGTTGTTGAGCTCGATGGCGCGCGGGATGTCGCGGGACATCGCGGCCACGCACATCTCGTGCATCAGGCGCGGGGCAACGTTGGCGGTGACCGAGATGTTGCCCGAGGCGCCGCAGAACATCAGCGCCATGGCGGTGGCGTCGTCGCCGGAATAGACGGCGAAATTGTCCGGGACCGCCTTGAGCAGTTCCAGGCCGCGGCCGATGTTGCCGGTCGCGTCCTTGATGCCGATGATGTTGTCCACCGGCGCCAGGCGCAGGATGGTGTCGTTGCTCATGTCGGCCACGGTGCGGCCCGGCACGTTGTACAGGATCACCGGCAGGTCCACCGCTTCGGCGATGGCCTTGAAGTGGCGGTACATGCCTTCCTGGGTCGGACGGTTATAGTACGGAACCACCTGCAGCGAGGCGTCGGCACCGACGTCCTTGGCGTGGCGGGTGAGCGCGATCGCCTCGGCGGTCGAATTGCCGCCGGTGCCGGCGATCACGGGGATGCGCCCTGCGGTGTGTTCCACTGCCAGCTTGACCAGCTCGCAATGCTCTTCGGGAGAGACGGTGGCCGATTCGCCGGTCGTGCCGACGATCACCATCGCATCGGTGCCTTCCGCAACATGCCAGTCGATCAGCTTGCGCAGGCCGTCCTTGTCGAGACTGCCGTCTTCGAACATCGGAGTGACGATGGCTACTATGCTGCCCTTAATCATATTCAAGACCGTGCCGGTAAATAAAAATTGGATTGTAGCGGATAGCCTGCCGTTATGGTTGCTTCCGCTGAGATAAATGGTCGAGTTTTGCGTCGCTCCATGCATATGCCGGGCCTGCTGCGCACAGGCGCTGCACGCGCGCCGGCTTGGGCTCTTCCGTGACCCCGTCTTCAAAAGCGATCACGCGCAAGCCCCCTTCCCTTGCATGTTCGGGCAGCTCGCCCGCGCTCAGCAGGAACAGCGGGTTCGACGGCTTGCCGAACACTTCATTGCCAACTGCAAAGGTCTCGTAAATCAGAACCCCGCCCGGGGCGAGCGAGGCCGTCAACGAACGCATCAGGGGCCGATGCAGGTAGTTGGTGACGACGATGCCGGCAAAGCGGCCGGCCTCGAACGGCCACGCAGCGCCTTGGGCCTCGAGGTCGTATTCCATGGTCCGGATGCCGGGGCCGGCCGCGGCTGCCAGCGCCTGCGGGTCGCGGTCCAGCGCCAGCACCGGGTGGCCAAGCGCGGCCAGCAGGCGCGCATGACGGCCGCTGCCGCAGGCAAGGTCGAGCACCTCGCCCGGCGGCACCAGCGGCGCCCAGCGGCGCACCCAGGACGACGGCGTATCCATCAGCTGTAGTCCAGCCCCATGGCCTCGCGCACGTCGCGCATGGTTTCCTGGGCCAGCTTCCTGGCCTTCTCGCAGCCGTCGGCCACGATCGCGCGCACCAGCGAGGGGTCGTCCAGGTATTGCTGCGCACGCTCGCGCATCGGTTCCTGTTCGGCCAGCACGGCGTCCACCACCGGCTGCTTGCACTCCAGGCAGCCGATGCCGGCGCTGGTGCAGCCCTTCATCACCCAGTCCTTCGTCTGCTCATCCGAATACACCTGGTGCAGCTGGAACACCGGGCACTTGAGCGGATCGCCGGCATCGCTGCGGCGTACCCGCGCCGGGTCGGTTGGCATGGTGCGGATTTTCTTGGTGACCGATTCGCGGTCCTCGCGCAGCGTGATGGCGTTGCCGTAGCTCTTGGACATCTTGCGGCCATCCAGGCCCGGCAGGCGCGACGCCTCGGTCAGCTTGACCTGCGGCTCGACCAGGATGATCTTGCGGCTGCCTTCGAGGTAGCCGAACAGGCGCTCACGGTCGATGTTCGACAGGCTGCCCGCCTCGTCCAGCATGGCCTGGGCCTGCGCCAGCGCGTCTTCCTTGCCCTCCTGCTGGAAAGCGGTGCGCAGCTCGGTATAGAGCTTGGCGCGCTTGCTGCCCAGCTTCTTGACCGCTTCCAGCGCCTTTTCCTCGAAGCCCGGCTCCTTGCCGTACAGGTGGTTAAAGCGGCGCGCGATCTCGCGCATCATCTCGATGTGCGGGATCTGGTCCTCGCCCACCGGCACTTGCGTGGCGCGGTAGATCAGCACGTCGGCCGCCTGCAGCAGCGGGTAGCCGAGGAAGCCGTAGGTGGCCAGGTCGCGGCTGGACAGGTTTTCGATCTGGTCCTTGTAGGTCGGCACGCGCTCGAGCCAGCCGAGCGGCGTGGCCATCGACAGCAGCAGGTGCAACTCGGCGTGCTCGGGCACCTTGGACTGAATGAAGATGGTCGACTGCGACGGGTCGATGCCAGCCGCCAGCCAGTCGATCACCATGTCCCAGGTGCTCTTCTCGATGATGGTCGGGTCGTCGTAGTGGGTGGTCAGCGCGTGCCAGTCGGCCACGAAGAACAGGCAAGGCAGCTCGGACTGCATACGGATCCAGTTTTTCAGGGCTCCGTGGTAGTGGCCAAGGTGCATGGCGCCGGTGGGGCGCATACCGGAAACGACGCGATCGGGATACATAATGAGGTCAGGTGAGGATGAGTTGCAGAGGGCTGGCGATCAGGTTGATCAGGCCGTAACCGAGGTTCGACACGCCGGCCAGCCAGAAGTCGAGCACATGGGTCACGAGCAGCGCCATGACGATGAAAAAGCCGTACGGTTCGAGCTGCGCGAACTGGTAGCCCAGGCGCGGCGGCAGGATGCTGGTGACCACGCGGCCGCCGTCCAGCGGCGGGATCGGCACCAGGTTCAGCGCGAAGAAGATCAGGTTGATGCGAATGCCGGCGCGCGAGACTTCGAACAAGAAGCCGTCCGGGCCGCTGTAGGCCGCGACCACCAGGCCGACGATCAGCCAGCCCAGGGCCATCAGCAGGTTCGAGCCGGGGCCGGCAATGGCGACGAAGGCCGACTGCTTGCGCGGGTTGCGCAGGTTGCCGAAATTGACGGGCACCGGCTTGGCGTAGCCGAACATGAAGCTGCCGTGGCTGATGAAGTACAGCAGCAGCGGCATGAGCACCGTGCCGACCGGGTCGATGTGCTTGAACGGGTCCAGGCTCACGCGGCCGGCGACGTAGGCGGTCTTGTCCCCGAAGTAATTGGCGACGTATCCGTGGGCAGCTTCGTGCAGGGTGATCGCGAAGAGAAGAGGCAGCGCGTAGACTGCGATGGTGCGTATGAGTTCATCCATAAAGGGGGATTCTATCAGAGGCGGCGCGGCGGCAGCCGGGGAACAGGCCGGCGGCCCTCGCACGTCGTCCCCGCGAAGGCGGGACCCATGCTGAGTTCACCGGCCTGCGGCGAGTTTTCGACTACACAGCGTGTCTATGGGTCCCCGCCTCCGCGGGGACGACGGTTGGCTCAGAGGCCGAAGGCGGCGGCGTCGCCCCTGCCCTGGCGCACCAGCTCGGGCGCCGGCCCGGTCAGGTCGATGACGGTGGTGGGCTCCAGCGTGCCGGCGCCGCCGTCGATTACCAGGTCGATCTGCTTGCCCAGGCGCTCCTGCACCTCGTCCGGGTCGGACAGCATGTGTTCGTCGCCGGGCAGCTGCAGCGTGGTGCCGATCACCGGCTCGCCCAGCTCTTCGAGCAGCGCCAGCAGGATGCGGTTCTCGGGCACGCGCAGGCCGATGGTCTTGCGCGACGGGTGCGACAGGCGGCGCGGCACTTCGCGTGTGGCTTCCAGGATCACCGTGTACGGCCCGGGCGTGGTGGCCTTGAGCAGGCGGTACTGCTGGTTGTCCACGCGCGCGTACTGCGCGATTTCGGACAGGTCGCGGCACAGCAGCGTCAGGTGGTGCTTCTCGTCCACGCCACGGATCCGGCGCAGGCGCTCGACGGCGGCCTTGTCGTCCAGCCGGCACACCAGTGCGTACGCCGAATCGGTGGGCACGGCGACGATGCCGCCGCTCCGGATGATCTCCGCGGATTGCTTGACCAGCCGGGGCTGGGGATTGTCGGGGTGGATCTCGAAAAACTGGCTCATTCAAACCCTTCTTTACCGTAGGGTGGGCAGGTTTCTGCCCACGCGTTCAGCTCAAGTCCGCGTCATCGCTCGCTTATCAGTGCGATGGCGCTGGTCGAACGCGTGGGCAGGAAAACCTGCCCACCCTACGAGATTAACGCAGCTGCTGCAGCGCCGCGATACGCTCTTCCAGCGGGGGGTGGCTGGCAAACAGCGCGCCCCAGCCGCTGCCGCCGCCCGCGATGCCGAACGCCTGCATCGATTGCGGCAGGTCGGCCGAGTGCATTTGCCCCAGGCGGGCGAGCGCGTGCTGCATCGGCAAGGTGCTGTTCAACAGGCGCGCGGAGCCGGCGTCGGCGCGGAACTCGCGGTAGCGCGAGAACCAGGCCACGATCATCGAGGCCACCAGGCCGAACACGATCTCGCACACGAACACGCTGATCATATAACCGATGCCCGGGCCGCGGCGCTCGTCATTCCCGCGCAGCAGCACCTGGTCCACGAAGAAGCCGACCACGCGCGACAGGAACACGACAAAGGTGTTGACCACGCCCTGGATGAGCGTGAGCGTGACCATGTCGCCGTTGGCGATGTGCGCCACCTCGTGGCCGAGCACGGCCTCCACTTCCTCGCGGTTCATGCCGGTGAGCAGGCCCGTGGACACGGCCACCAGCGCCGAATCCTTGAACGCGCCGGTGGCAAATGCGTTCGGCTCGCCCTCGTACACCGCCACTTCGGGCATGCCGATGCCGGCGCGCTGGGCCAGGCCCTGCACGGTGTTGACGAGCCACAGCTCGGTCGAGTTGGCGGGCTGCTCGATCACGCGCGCGCCGGTCGACCACTTGGCCATCGGCTTACTCATGAGCAGGGAAATGATCGAGCCGGTGAAACCGACCACCAGCGAGAACACCAGCAGCGCGCCCAGGTTGTTCGGCCCGACGGTGCGGCCGATGCCCAGCACGTTCAGGACGATCGACAAGACCAGCACGACCGCAAGGTTGGTCGCGAGGAACAGAATGATGCGCTTCATGGATGCAGCCTCCGGGGCCAGGTTGGTATTAACAGGCCGCTAAGATACGGCTGCCACCCGGAAAATTCAAGGGCTCAGCCTTAACCGCGGCTTAAAACCAGTCGTGCCACACCGGGGTCAGGCCCGGCGGCAGCGGCGGCAGCAGCGCAAAGTCCACCCGCGCTTCGCCCGGGCCATGGAAATCGGTGCCGCGCGAAGCGAGGAAGCCGAAGCGGCGGGCGACCTCGGCATAGGTCTGGTACTGGTCCGGCGAGTGACTGCCGGTCACCACTTCGATGGCGTTGCCGCCCAACTGCCTGAACTGGTCGAACAGCGCGTCTTCGGCCACCTGGGCGAACTTGTAGCGGCCCGGGTGAGCGATGACGGGGATGCCGCCGGCGCCGCGGATCCAGCTGACGGCCTGCTCCAGCGTGGCCCAGCGGTGCGGCACGTAACCTGGCTTGCCTTCAGACAAGTACTTGCGGAACACGTCGGCGGTGGAGTCGCAGGCGCCGATCTCGACCAGGTAGCGGGCGAAGTGGGTGCGCGACATCAGGTCGGGATTGCCGACGTACTTGAGCGCGCCTTCGTAGGCGTTGTGAATGCCGACCTTTTCTAGCTGCGCGGAAATCTCGTGGCCGCGGCGGTCGCGGCCGCTGCGGGTTGCCTCCAGGCCCTTGAGCAGCGCCTCGTTGTCCTCGTCGATGTGCAGGCCGACGATGTGCACCGTCTGGCCGGCCCAGGTGATCGAGATCTCGACGCCGGACACGAAGCGCATGCCCAGCTCGCCGGCGGCCTGGCGCGCGGCCTTGATGCCATCGACTTCGTCGTGGTCGGTCAGCGCCCACACGTCCACGCCGGCCTTGCGCGCAAAGGCGGCCACATCGGCCGGCGCGAGCAGGCCGTCGGAGACGGTGGAGTGGCAGTGCAGGTCGACTTTCATCATGCATCCATTGTACGCTGCATTGGCCACCGCTACCTGTTGAGCTCGCTACGGCGGTGCTACAGTCGGGGCTTGAGAAAAGGACAAGAATGAAGACTTACCACGGGAGTTGCCATTGCGGGGAGGTGCGGTTCACGGCGGCCATCGATCTGGGCCTCGGGACGATCAAATGCAACTGCTCCATCTGCACCAAGATGCGCTGGTGGGCGGCGGTGGTGGCGCCGGAGGCGTTTCGCCTGAGCAGCACGGAACAGTTGGGCGAGTACCGCTTCCTCACCCGGCGCGACGGTCATTACTTTTGCTCGCGCTGCGGCATTCACACCCATTCGACCGGGGAGTCGGCGCGGATGGGGCAGTTCGTGGCGGTGGCGGTCGCGTGCCTGGATGATGCCACGCCGGAGGAACTGATTACGGCGCCAGTACGCTGGCTGGACGGGCGCAACGACGTCTGGGAGGCACCGCCGGCCGAAACGCGGCATTTGTAGGGTGGGCGGGTCCCCGCCCACGCGTTTAACTTGCGGCCGAGCGGACGCAATTGTGGTCATGCAGCCGGTAGCTGAACGCGTGGGCAGGAAACCTGCCCACCCTACGGTTGGCGGGGAAAATCAGGCCGCCAGGAATTCTTCGATCATGCGCGCCAGCAGCTCCGGCTGGTCGTGGTGCAGCATGTGGCCCGCATCCGGCATCATGCGCAGGCTGACGTTGGCCAGGTGCGACAGACGCCGGTCCACCTCCGCCCGCGCCTGCTCCTTGGGGCCCATCCAGCGCCACATGTTGGTGTCTTCCGCCTCCACCGACAGCACCGGTGCGGTGATCTGCCGCCAGCAGGCCAGCACCTCGTCCACGTGGTACAGCAGCGGCCCATGCTGCTTGTGGGCCGGGTCGCCCAGTATCTGCCATTGGCCCGATGCGTCCTGCGCCGCCCAGTGCTGTGCGAGGAAGGCGGCGCGCTCGTGCGGCAGGCGCGGATTGGTCTTCTGCAGGCGCGCCGCCACCTCGGCCAGGCTGGCGTAGCCGCGCATCTCCGGCGGCTGGCGCAGCTGGTCGAGCCAGTCGGCAAGCCGCCCCGGCCACTGCTCCGGCGTCGTTGCAGGCAGGCCAAAGCCTTCCAGGTTAATCAGGCGGCCCACGCGCTGCGGCCGCGCGCCGGCGTAGATGCCCGCCACGTTGCCGCCCATGCTGTGGCCGAGCAGGTTCACAGCCTCGCCCGGCGCGTAATGGTCGAGGATGAAGTCGAGGTCGGCCACGTAGTCGGCAAACCAGTAGGTGTCGGTGCCCGCGCGCTGGGTCAGGCCAAAACCGCGCCAGTCGGGCGCGATCACGTGCCAGTCGCCCTGCAGGCAGTCAACGACGAACTGGAACGAGGCGGACATGTCCATCCAGCCATGCAGCATGAACAGCTTGGGCGCGCCTTCGCGGCCCCAGTGGCGCACGTGGGTGGACAGGCCGCGCACGGTGATGAAATCGGAACGGGATGGCTTCATGGCAAAATAAAAAAGTACGATCGTGCGGATTATACGCTGGCGGTTGATTTCCCGCCGGTCAGCCCCATCTGGCCCCAATCGGACGGGCGGCGGACCCGAGGGCGTAAAATAGCGATATTTTCAACTCTCCTTTCGCGAGCACATCCTATGGCGATTTACCAGCTGGGCGAGCATGCCCCCGAGATCGATGCGTCGGCCTTTGTCGCCGATTCGGCCAACCTGATCGGCAAGGTCACGGTCGAGGCGAATGCCTCGGTCTGGTTCGGGGTCACGGTGCGCGGCGACAACGAGCGCATCACGATCGGGGAAAACAGCAATATCCAGGAAGGCACGGTGATGCATACCGACATGGGCTTTCCGCTGACGGTGGGCAAGAACGTGACGGTGGGCCACCAGGCCATGCTGCACGGCTGCACCATTGGCGACGGCGCCCTGATCGGCATTCAGGCCGTGGTGCTCAACGGCGCCAAAATCGGCAAGGGCTGCCTGGTGGGCGCGGGCGCGCTGGTCACCGAGGGCAAGGAGTTCCCGGACAATTCGCTGATCCTGGGCTCGCCCGCCAAGGTGGTGCGCACGCTCACGGAAGAAGACCTGCAACGCCTGTCAAGCAATGCCGCGCACTACGTGACGCGCGGCCAGCGCTTCAAGGCGGAGCTCAAGAAAATCGGATAGACAATGACGACAGTAGACAAGGACACCCTGCAACGCTTCATCTTCGAGAACGCCGCCGTGCGCGGCGAGCTCGTGGAGATTTCCAACGCCTGGCAAGAGATCCAGGCGCGCCACAACTACCCGCCGGCGGTGCGCGCGGTACTGGGCGAGATGGTCGCGGCCGCGGCCCTGCTGTCGGCCAACCTGAAGTTCAACGGCTCGATCGTGATGCAGATCCACGGCGACGGCGCGGTGCGCCTGCTGGTGGTCGAGTGCGATGCCGCCCTGCGCGTGCGCGCCACCGCCAAGCTCGCGCCCGATGTGGCGGTGCCGGAGCAGGCGTCGATCAGCCAGCTGTTCAACGCGCACGGCAAGGGCCGCTTCGTGATCACGCTCGACCCGCAGGACAAGGTGCCGGGCCAGCAGCCGTACCAGGGCATCGTACCGCTGGTGGGCGAGGACATGGCGACCGTGATCGAAAACTACATGCTGCGCTCGGAGCAGATGGATACCAAGCTGTGGCTGGCGGCCGACGACAAGGTCGCGCGCGGCCTGCTGCTGCAAAAGCTGCCGCGCAACAGCAACGTGGAAGGCCAGGTCCGGCAGGCCACCGAAGAGGAAGACCTCGAGACCTGGAACCGCGCGGTGTCGCTGGCCAGCACGCTCAAGCGCGATGAGCTGATCGCCACCGACATCGCCACGCTGATGCGGCGCCTGTTCTGGGAAGAGACGCTGCGCGTGTTCGACCCGGCGCATCCCGAGTTCCATTGCAGCTGCACGCGCGAGAAGGTCGGCGACATGCTCAAGATGCTGGGACAGGCCGAGGTGGATGATGCGCTGGCCGATCTGGGCTCGCTGTCGATCAACTGCGACTTCTGCGGCAAGCACTATGCGTTCGACAAGGTCGATTGCGCGCGGCTGTTTGCCGGCGGCAGCACGGTCGATGCGACGGCGCCGGCGAGCGGCACCCGTCATTAAATCCGTCGGGTGGACCAGGACAACAACATGCGCGACACGCCCCGTTCCGCCTTTCCGCACTTTTGCGAAATCGCGACCCGCTGGATGGACAACGACGTGTACGGCCACGTCAACAACGTCCACTACTACAGCTATTTCGACACGGCGGTGAACCGCTTCCTGATCGAGCGCGGCATGCTCGATATTCATGGCGGCGAGGTGGTCGGGTTCGTGGTGGAGACGGGCTGCGCGTATTTCGCGCCGGTGGTGTTTCCCGATACCGTGCACGTGGGCGTGCGCGTGGCCAAGCTGGGCAATTCGAGCGTGAAGTACGAGATCGCGCTGTATCGGAACGACGAGCCGCTGCCGTCGGCGGCCGGGCATTTCGTGCATGTGTACGTGGACCGCAGGAGCAACCGGCCGGTGCCGATCCCGGAGGCGACGCGGGCGGTGCTGGCGGAACTGGCATTCCGCTAGCGACGTTGCAATTGGAGACAATCTGGCCGGTGCGGGTGAGGCAGAATGTGATTTTTTGGGAAGGCCAAGACACATATGCATGCCTCGATCAAGTCCGCCCTGCTCGCCTTGCTGGCCGCAGCCATGCTCGATGCCGGCGCAGCCGTTCATAACATCGACCTCGGTGCCCCGCTGCCGCGCTTTGCGCTGGTCAAACCCGGGGTGCACCGCTACCTGCGCTACCTGCGCGATGGCGAGTCGAACAAGCCGATCGACATCTGGATGCGCGAGGTGCGCTTCGAACAGCGCGACGGCAAAGAGATGCTGCGCGTACGCCAGCGCTGGGACGGCGTGGCGCCCGGGCCATACACGCTGTGGCTCGATTCCTGGTTCGAGCCGGGCACCTTCCGGCCGATCTCGCATGAGCGCACCAGCGAGCGCGATGGCAAGCGCAAGGTCGAGGGCTTTCTGTTTGCGCCGGACCGCGTCACCGGGATGAAGGAGCTGGCGGACAACGTGCAGAAGGACCTGGTCGTCGAGTCGTCCGAGCCGACCTTCAACTTCGAGACCGATATCGAGTTCCTGCAGGCGATGCCGATGGCCGAGGGCGAGGAGTTCCGCATCAATTTCTACCATCCGGGCGGCGCGCAGGCGCCGCAGCGCTACACGTGGAAGGTGGTCGGGTCGGAGAGCATCAGCGGGCCGTCCGGGCCGGTTCAGTGCTGGGTGCTGACCACCGATTACAACCGGCCGGGGACGGTGTCGAAGTTCTGGTTCGCGAAGGGCTCGCAGGTGATGGTGCGGCAGGAGAGCGTCACGCCGAAGGGGGTGCTGGTCAAGACCTTGATCGATTGATCGCAGGGTGGGCGGCTGTGCTGCCCACGCGGTGATGCGCGCTGCGGGAGCGGCCGTGCTCGGCCTTCTTGAACGCGTGGGCAGCGGAGCTGCCCACCCTACGTGTCAGTGGTGATGCGTGCCGGGCAGGTAGAGGTCGATCACCTTCATGATCGCCAGCGTCATGTCGAGCGGCAGTTCGCCGTTCAGCAGCGCGTCGTTCAGCTGCTGGCGCGGGAAGCCGGCGGCGGCAGCCAGTTCGGCGGCGGCGGGGGATACGGCGACGTCGGACAGCGCTTTCTTGATCGCGTCCGGGTCGCCCGATTCGAAAGCGTCGGCCAGGTGAACGGCGATCGCTTCCAGGGTGTCGAGTGGGTCGGCCACGGCGTCAGTCCTCGAGGGGCTTGCCCTTCTTGTCGGTGTCGGGCAGCGGCTTTTGCGGGGTCATGCTCGGGGCGTTCTTGTCGCCTTTCTTGAGCACCTGGACGAAGATCTCGTTCTGCTTGATCATGCCCAGCTCGTAGCGGGCGCGTTCTTCGACGGCGCCGGTGCCTTCCTTCAGGTCGCGCACTTCCGATTCGAGGTGGGCGTTGCGCGCCTTCAGGTCGTCGGTCTTCTTGCGCATGGCGTCGACCTGCGCTTCCAGGTCCGATACGGTCAGCCAGCCGCCTTTCCCCAGCCACAGCGGGTACTGGATCAGCAGCAGCAGCGCAACCAGGGCGAGCGTGATCAGGCGCATGGATCGCATACCGGCCAGCGCGCGCTGGCCGGTCCTTGGGTCGCTTACTTCAGGTTGTAGAACGCGTCGCGGCCCGGGTAGCTGGCGATGTCGCCCAGGTCTTCCTCGATGCGCAGCAGCTGGTTGTACTTGGCCATGCGGTCCGAGCGCGACATCGAGCCGGTCTTGATCTGCAGGGCGTTCAGGCCAACCGCGATGTCGGCGATGGTCGAGTCCTCGGTCTCGCCCGAGCGGTGCGAGATCACGGCGGTGTAGCCGGCGCGCTTGGCCATTTCAATGGCGGCGAAGGTCTCGGTCAGGGTGCCGATCTGGTTGATCTTGATGAGGATCGAGTTGGCGATGCCCTTCTGGATGCCCTCTTTCAGGATCTTGGTGTTGGTGACGAACAAATCGTCGCCGACCAGCTGCACCTTCTTGCCCAGCGCGTCGGTCAGGATCTTCCAGCCTTCCCAGTCGCCTTCGGCCATCGCGTCTTCGATCGAAATGATCGGGTACTTGTCGCACCAGGTGGCCAGGAGGTTGGTGAAGTCGGTGGCCGACAGGACCAGCCCTTCGCCTTCGAGGTGGTACTTGCCGTCCTTGTAGAACTCGCTGGCGGCGCAGTCCAGGCCGATGGCGATGTCCTGGCCGGCCACGTAGCCGGCCTGGTCGATCGCTTGCATGATCAGCTTGATCGCTTCTTCGTGGTTGGCGACCGACGGGGCAAAGCCGCCTTCGTCGCCGACCGCGGTGGTCAGGCCTTTGCTGTGCAGGATCTTCTTCAGGGTGTGGAACACCTCGGCGCCGTAGCGGATCGCTTCCTTGAACGAGGGTGCGCCGACCGGGATGATCATGAATTCCTGGATGTCCAGGTTGTTGTCGGCGTGGGCGCCGCCGTTGATGACGTTCATCATCGGCACCGGCATCTGCATCGCGCCCGAGCCGCCGAAGTAGCGGTACAGCGGCAGGCCGGCTTCTTCGGCGGCGGCCTTGGCCACCGCCATCGAGACGGCCAGCATGGCGTTGGCGCCCAGGCGGCTCTTGTTCTCGGTGCCGTCCAGGTCGATCAGGGTGCGGTCCAGGAAGGCTTGCTCATTGGCGTCCAGGCCCATGATCGCTTCGCTGATCTCGGTGTTGATGTTTTCGCAGGCTTGCAGCACGCCCTTGCCGAAGTAGCGCTTGGGGTCGCCGTCGCGCAGTTCGATCGCTTCGCGCGAGCCGGTCGAGGCGCCGGACGGCACCGCGGCGCGGCCCATCACGCCCGATTCGAGCAGCACGTCGCATTCGACGGTGGGGTTGCCGCGCGAGTCGATGATTTCGCGGCCGATGATGTCAACGATGGCACTCATGTTTTTTATGGTCTCCGAGGATTAGAAAGCGTTGCGGGCACGCAGGCTCAGCATGGGTCCCCGCCTGCGCGGGGACGACGTGCGTGTGGAGCGGGCCGGGGTTGGCATTTACTTGAAGCTGTGTTCGATGAAGCCGGCGCGCTTGACCACGCGGTCGATCTCGACCAGCGTGGTGAGCAGTTCCTTCATGCGCCCGAGCGGCATCGCGTTGGGGCCGTCCGACATGGCCACCGCCGGGTTCGGGTGGGTCTCCATGAACAGGCCGGCCACGCCGGCGGCAACCGCCGCGCGCGACAGCACCGGGATGTGCTCGCGCTGGCCGCCCGAGGACGTGCCCTGCCCGCCCGGCAGCTGCACCGAGTGGGTGGCGTCGAACACCACCGGGCAATTCGATTCGCGCATGATGGCCAGGCTGCGCATGTCCGACACCAGGTTGTTGTAGCCGAACGAGGCGCCGCGTTCGCAGGCCATGAAATTGTCTTCGTTAAGGCCCGCTTCGCGCGCGGCGGCGCGTGCCTTGTCGATCACGTTCTTCATGTCGCCCGGGGCCAGGAACTGGCCCTTCTTGATGTTGACCGGCTTGCCGGAACGCGCGCATGCGTTGATGAAGTCGGTCTGGCGGCACAGGAAGGCCGGGGTCTGCAGCACGTCGACCACGCTCGCCACTTCGGCAATCTCGTCCTCGGTGTGCACGTCGGTCAGGACCGGTACGCCGATCTGCTTCTTCACGGTGGCCAGGATCGCGAGGCCCTTTTCCATGCCCGGGCCGCGGAACGACTTGCCCGACGAGCGGTTGGCCTTGTCGAACGAGGACTTGTAGATGAACGGGATGCCCAGCGCGCTGGTGATCTCCTTGAGCGTGCCGGCCACGTCCAGCGCCAGCTGCTCGGACTCGATCACGCAGGTGCCGGCGATCAGGAAGATCGGCTGGTCAAGGCCGGCTTCGAATCCGCAAAGCTTCATGCAGCGTCTCCTTCTACCGCGGGCGTGTTGGCGGCAGTGCGGGTGTTGGCGGCCTGGTGTGCCAGGGCTGCCTGGATGAACGAGGTGAACAGCGGATGGCCGGCGCGCGGGGTCGATTTGAACTCCGGATGGTACTGCACGCCCATGTACCACGGGTGGCTGTTCTCGCCGGTGCGCGGCAGTTCCATGATCTCGCACAGGTCTTCGTTGGGGGTGCGCGCGGCCACCACCATACCGGCCGCCTCGACCTTGGGCAGGTAGAAGTTGTTGGCCTCGTAGCGGTGGCGGTGGCGCTCGGTGACCACGCTGCCGTAGATTTCGGACGCGAGCGTGCCCGGCTTGACCGCGCAGGTCTGCGCACCCAGGCGCATGGTGCCGCCCAGGTCGGAGTTGACGTCGCGCTTTTCGACCTTGCCGTCGTGGTTCTGCCACTCGGTGATCAGGGCCACCACCGGCTGGTCGGTGTCCGGATCGAACTCGGTCGAGTTGGCGTTGGGCAGGCCGGCCATGTGGCGCGCGTATTCGATCAGCGCGACCTGCATGCCCAGGCAGATGCCCAGGTAGGGGATCTTGTTCTCGCGGGCGAAGCGGGCGGCCAGGATCTTGCCTTCCACGCCGCGCTTGCCGAAGCCGCCCGGCACCAGGATCGCGTCGTACTTCTCCAGCCCGGCGGTGCCACGGGTTTCGATCTCTTCCGAGTCGATGTATTCGATGTTGACCTTCGATTCGGTGTGGATGCCGGCGTGGCGCAGGGCCTCGGTCAGCGACTTGTACGACTCGGTCAGGTCGACGTACTTGCCGACCATGGCGATGGTCACCTCGTGCTTGGGGTGCTCCATCGTGTAGATCAGCTTGGACCAGACCGACAGGTCGGCCGGCGGCGCCTGGATGTCGAGCGCCTCGCAGATGATGTCGTCCAGGCCCTGGTCGTGCAGTACCTGCGGCACCTTGTAGATGGTGTCCACGTCCCACACCGAGATCACGGCCGGTTCCTCGACGTTGGCGAACAACGAGATCTTGGCGCGCTCGTCGTCGGGGATGCGGCGGTCGGCGCGGCACAGGAGCGCGTTGGGCGAGATGCCGATCTCGCGCAGCTTTTGCACGCTGTGCTGGGTCGGTTTGGTCTTCAGTTCGCCGGCCGAGGCGATATACGGCACCAGGGTCAGGTGCACGAACGCGGCCGACTTGCGGCCCACGCGCAGCGACAGCTGGCGCGCCGCTTCCAGGAACGGCAGCGATTCGATGTCGCCCACGGTGCCGCCGATTTCGACCAGCGCCACGTCCACGCCTTCGGCGCCGCGGCGGATGTAGTCCTGGATTTCGTTGGTGATGTGCGGGATCACCTGCACGGTCTTGCCGAGGTATTCGCCGCGGCGTTCCTTGCGGATCACCGATTCGTAGATCTGGCCGGTGGTGAAGTTGTTCACCTTCTTCATGCGGGTGCTGATGAAGCGCTCGTAGTGGCCGAGGTCGAGGTCGGTCTCGGCGCCGTCATCGGTGACGAACACTTCGCCGTGCTGCATGGGGCTCATCGTGCCCGGGTCGACGTTGATGTACGGGTCGAGCTTGAGCATGGTGACTTTGAGGCCGCGCGATTCGAGGATCGCGGCGAGGGAGGCGGCTGCGATCCCCTTGCCCAGGGAAGACACCACACCGCCGGTGACGAAGACAAATTTGGTCATTGTGCTGAAGGTGCCGAACGGCACGCGCGGGAAATTGAAATTATACCTTAAACCCACCAATACTTCTCCAAGTCAACGTAACAGGAGGCCGATCGGGCCCCGTTTTGCCGGCCCGCGCCGGCCAAGGGCGCAGGTTAGCACCAACGCGCCGGCGCTGGTTTTGTGGGCTGCCTGCGCGAACGGTCCGGGGGCGGTTCGCGCTGCGAGACGGACTGTTCCGTCCTCGCCACAGAAGGTGTCGGCGCCGATGTTTTTTGTGAAAAATGTTCCCAAATGCAAGTCATGTTTCCACAAAGAACTTACACTCTTCCCCCGCGCCCGACGGGTGGCGCGTTTTTGGAGAGTTGATGCAATGGGCTTTTTCGCCAACCTGAATATTGGCAAGCGGCTCGGGATCGGTTTTGCGCTGGTCCTGGCCATGACCGTCCTGATCGCGGCGGTCGCCTTCTGGCGGATGAACGAAACATCCGCGGCGACGGCGGCGATGGCGCAACCGATCGCCAAGGACCGCATGATCGCGGAATGGAACAAGTACATCTACACCGCCGTGCGCCGCACCGCGGCCATCGTCAAGAGCAACGACCCGTCGCTGGTCGCCTATTTCAAGGACGATGCGGCGATGACGACCGGCAAGACCGCCGAGCTGATCAAGCAAATCGAGCCGATGATCACGACCGATGCGGAAAAGGCGCTGTACGCGAAGATGATGGTCGAGCGCAAGCGCTACCGAGATGCGGTGAATGCGGCGATGAAAGCGAAAACCGAGGGCAACCAGGAACTGGCGGTCAAGGTGCTCGAGGAGCAATACACGCCGTCGGCGAACAACTACATGGCGATCCTGGACGAACTGGTGACCTTGCAGCGCGCCAGCATGGACCAGCATGCCCAGGAAAACCAGCACAACCAGGCGCTGGGGATGCAGTTGGTGGTGGGCCTGGCGGTGCTGGCGGTGGCGCTGGGCGCGCTGTTTGCCTGGTTCCTGACGCGCAGCATCACGCGACCGATCCGCACGGCGGTGCAGGTGGCCGAGACCGTGGCCGCCGGCGACCTGACCCACCGCATCGACGCGGCCACCGGCGACGAAACCGGCGCCTTGCTGCGCGCGCTGGGCCACATGAACGACAGCCTGGTGGCGATCGTGTCGCAGGTGCGTAGCGGCACCCACGCGATCGCCACCGCGTCGGCCGAAATCAGCGCCGGCAACCTGGATCTGTCGTCCCGCACCGAGCAGCAGGCCAGCTCGCTGGAAGAGACCGCCGCGTCGATGGAAGAGCTGACCGGCACCGTGCGCAACAACGCCGAGAATGCGCGCCATGCCAACCAGCTGTCGATCGAAGCGTCGCGGGTGGCCACCGAATGCGGCATCGTGGCCAGCCAGGTCACCACCACCATGGCCTCGATCAGCGAGTCCTCGCGCAAGATTGTCGACATCATCGGCGTGATCGATGGCATCGCGTTCCAGACCAACATTCTGGCGCTGAACGCCGCGGTGGAGGCGGCGCGCGCCGGGGAACAGGGGCGCGGCTTTGCGGTGGTGGCGGGTGAAGTGCGCACGCTGGCGCAGCGTTCGGCGGCGGCGGCCAAGGAGATCAAGGCGCTGATCGACGACTCGGTGGGCAAGGTGGCAACCGGCACCCGGCTGGTGGACGAGGCCGGCGCGACGATGGAACAGGTGGTGACCAGCATCGCCCGCGTGACCGACATCATGGCCGAGATCACCAGCGCCAGCCAGGAGCAGACCAGCGGTATCGAGCAGGTCAACCAGGCGATCGGGCAGATGGACCAGGCGACCCAGCAAAATGCGGCATTGGTGGAGGAAGCGGCGGCCGCGGCAACCTCGATGCAGGAACAGGCAGACAGCCTGGCGCAGGCGGTTGGCGTGTTCAAGCTGGACCTGGGGGCAAGGCCGGTCGCGCCGCCGGCGCGCACGGTGGCGCTCGCGCTGCCCGCCTAGTCCAACGGCACGTCGTCGCCCAGCGCGTCGCTGGCGCGGCGCTGCGGAGAAGTGCGGCGCTCGAAAGCGGGCAAGGCTTGCTGGTTGGCTTGCTCGACCAGGGCCAGCGCTGTCTTCAGGGTTTCGGACATGCATGCCGCAGCGGCCGACATCGCTTCGGCCGGCGACACCAAACGCGCAGGCGCCTCGCCTTCTGCCACCCGGCGCAGGCGCGAGGCCGGCTGCCACTTGCGCTCGCCTGGCAGCAGCACCCAGACCTCGCGCCAGGCGTTGCGGCCCTTGCCACCCAGGTCGAGCAGCATTTGGCGTGGCGACACCGCGCGCCCGCGGTAGCGCAGGTCGTCGCCTTCCACCCGGGCATAGGCCGTTTCGCCATTCATTGTTGCGCGAAGTTCAGTACCCTCGGGCAAAAACAACGTCTTCCATTGATAGCCGCGCGTGGGCGTGGGCGCGAGCGACGTGAATTGGCCGCGCTCGCATGCGATCCACTGGTTGATGGCCATGGTGGCGGCGTCGGAAGTGGACAGTTTGCTGCCCTTTTCCTTGAGAAAGGCGGCAAGGCGGCGCAGCGCGTGGGTGGGGGCCAGGAACTCGGATGGCGCATCCATTCTCTTTTTCCTTTCTCGTTTTGTCTCTTCCTGTCGATTTGAGTCTCATCTCAGCGATGAGTTCAAAATCGACAAAAAGAGACAGAACGAGAACGCGAAAAGAGACACGATGCGCCAGTGGTCTGGCGGCGATTCCCCCGACCCGGCCGAAGGCGCGCGCGGCCCCCCCGGGCGGTGCGCTCGTCCGGCGGCGCCGGCCACTGCTGGCCGGGAGAACGACTGTCCAAAAAAAGGGTAGCAAGAATAACAAACCCGGTGGCCTGCACGTTAGACTTGCGGTTTCGCCCACTGCCCAGAAAGCCCTTACGCATCATGCATAACCTACAGGAGACAGGCGCCGAGACTGCGATGCAGCCGCAACCTGAGGAGCCCGCCCTGCCGGAACCCCGGCGGCTGGCGCTGGCTTTTACCGGCAGCGGCAACGAGTACTTCCGCATCTGGATCGTCAACCTGCTGCTGACGGTGGCCACGCTCGGCATCTATTCGGCGTGGGCGAAGGTGCGCAGGTTGCAGTACTTCTATCGCAATACCCAACTGGCCGGCGCTTGCTTCGACTTCACCGGCGACCCGAAGTCCATCCTCAAGGGGCGCCTGATCGCCGTGGCCCTGCTACTCGGCTACCAATACGCGTTCGGGTTTTCGCTCGCGGTCGGCGCTGGCTTCGCCGCAGCCCTGATTCTCTGGCTGCCGTTCCTGATGCATTCGGCGCTCAGGTTCAGGCTGTCCAACACTGCCTACCGTGGCCTGCCGTTCGGATTTGGCGGCAGCGTGCGCGGCGCCTACCTGGCCTACCTGCCGCCGGCGCTGACCGTGCTGCTGCCGGGCGCGCTGCTGGCCATGGATCCGAGAAGCCGGCTTGCCGCTGCCGTCATGCTCCTGTACCTCGGCTGGCCGCTCATGCACGGCAGGATGAAGCGTTACCAGCACGCGAACATCCTGTACGGCGACCAGCAGGCGCGCTACGGGGTGCGCCCATGGAAGTTCTACGGGCCATACCTCATGTGCGCGCTGTGGATTGTGCTCGGGGTCGTCATCACCCTGGTGATTTCGACCGCAGCACGGCTGGGCGTGACCCACCTGAGCAAGGCCGCCATGATGAGCGGGGCCGGGAACTGGGTCCTTACCGTGATTAGCGGAGCGCTCGGCGGCTATGTCGTGTTCCTGGCAGCCGCGCCTTACATGCACGTGCGCATCAACAACCTTGTCTGGTCGAGCACCTCGTTCGCGGGTGTGCGCATCGAGTCAAGCATGAAGGCATGGGGGATGCTGCGGCTGCAGGCGGTCAATGTCCTGCTGACGCTGCTTACGCTCGGCCTGTACAGGCCATTTGCCGTCGTCAACGTGTATCGCTACCGCGCCGAGCATTTGTCGGTCCAGGTGCAGGGCGAATTCGATGAGGTGCTGGGCGGCGCCGCGCCGCGCCAGGCCGGCGCTGCCGGCGACGGCGCGGCCGACTTCATTGGCGTGGACATTTCGTGGTGAGGCATCGATGACCAGCGCGATCTACTTCGATGGCCAGAGCGCCCGCATGCACCGGGTCGAACTTGAAACCAGCGCCGGCACGGTCGTGGTGGCGGGCCCTGGGATAGCGCGGATCTACCCCAGCGGACAGGCACGGCTGGCCGAGCCGTTCGCCGGTGCGCCGGCCGTGGTGTACTTCAGCGACGGCGCACGCTGCGAGGTGACCGGCGCGGCGCACGCCGAGCTTGCGGGCGCGCTCGGCTACCGCGCGACGCCGGTGGTGCGGTGGCAGGCCCGCTGGCCGGCGGCGCTGGCCGCGCTGGTGCTGCTGTTGCTGGTGCTGGCCGCGACCCTGCTGTGGGGCCTGCCGGCGGCCACCGAGATGATCGCGGCGCGCCTGCCTGCAAGCGTGGACGCCAGCATGGGCAAGAGCGTGCTGGCGAGCCTGGAAAGGCAGCAGATCCTGACGCAATCGCGGTTCTCCGACCAGCGCCTTGCCGCCATCGACAACGTGATGGCGCGGGTAATGCCGCCGCATCCACGCGTGCCGATCCGCCTGCTGGTGCGCAGCTCGCGCGCGCTGGGCGCGAACGCGCTCGCGCTTCCGGACGGGACCATCGTGCTCACCGACGACATGGTCAAGCTCATCCTCGGCAAGCGGGCCGACTTCGGCAGCGGCGAAACCGCGCAGCTGGCCGGCGTGCTGGCGCACGAGATCGGGCACATCGAGCAGCGCCACAGCGCCCGTACGCTCGCGCGTACGTCGCTCACCGCGGCCTTGTCGGCGGCGCTGTTCGGCGACTTCAGCGCCGCCGTTGCGGGCGTGCCGGCGGTGCTGATGAAGACGAGCTATTCGCGCGCGATGGAGACCGAGGCCGACCTGTACGCCATCAAGGCGCTGCATGCGCAGGGCATGCCGACCGAACCGCTGGCCGACCTGTTCTACGAGCTGGAAAACACACCGCGCGCACGGGCGACGCGCAGCATGCCGCGCTGGCTGTCGAAGAGCCTCGAATACACGGCCAGCCATCCGTCCAGCGCCGAGCGCATCGAGCGGCTGCTCTCGGCGCAGGGCCGCTGACCGGCGCCACCCGTCAGCAAAAATCGCGGCTGCGCGTATCCAGCCGCCCCAGCAGCGCCGACATGTCCACCAGCCGCCGCGCCACCAGGTGCCGCACCTCGCCCTGCCGCTGCCAGATGCCATACACCCCCAGCAACGGCGCGTTCAGCACCTCGCGCCGCTGCTTTTCCACCAGGTCGGGCCAGACGATCAGGTTCACGTTGCCGGTCTCGTCCTCCAGCGTCATGAACAGCACGCCCTTGGCGGTGCCGGGCCGCTGGCGCACCGTGACGATGCCGCAGGCGCGCGCCAGCTGGCCGTCCTGGTAGTCCATCAGCGTGGATGCGGGCATGAAGCGCCGCGCCAGCAGGTGCGGCCGCAGCAGCGCCAGCGGGTGCCGCCCCAACGTGAGTCCCTGCGCGCGGTAGTCGCCCACGATCTCGTCGCCCTCGGACGGCGCGGGCAGCACCGGCGTCTCCTCGCGTGGCGCGGCCGGGCGCAGCAGGTCCTTGTCCGGCACCGCGCCCACCGCCTGCCACAGCGCTTCGCGCCGGTGCCCGGCCAGCGGCTTGAGCGCGTTGGAGGCGGCCAGCACCTGCAGGTCGGCGCGGTCCAGGTGCGCGCGCCGCGCCAGGTCGGCCACGCTGTCGAACGGCCGGATCGCGCGCGCTTCCTCGATGGCCAGCGCCGCCTCCTTGCTCATCCCGCGCACCAATGCGAGCCCGAGCCGCACCGCCGGCTGCGTCCCACCCGCCACGTCGGCAATCTCTTCCAGCGCCGATTCCCAGCCGCTGATGGTCACGTCCACCGGCCGCACCTCGATGCCGTGGCGCCTGGCGTCCTGCACCAGCTGCGACGGGCTGTAGAACCCCATCGGCTGGCTGTTGAGCAGCGCGCACAGGAACGCGGACGGCTCGTGGCACTTGATCCAGGCGCTGGCGTAGGCCAGCAAGGCAAAGCTGGCCGCGTGCGACTCGGGAAAGCCGTATTCGCCAAAGCCCTGGATCTGGCTGAAGATGGCCTCGGCGAACGCGAGCTCATAGCCGCGTTCGAGCATGCCGCGCACGATGCGGTCGTAGTATTTTTCGAGCCCGCCCTTGCGCTTCCAGGCCGCCATCGCGCGCCGCAGCTGGTCCGCCTCGCCCGGCGAAAACCCGGCGCCCAGGATCGCCACCTGCATCACCTGCTCCTGGAAGATCGGCACGCCCAGGGTGCGCTCCAGCGCCAGCTTCATTTCCTCGCTCGGGTAATGCACCGGCTCCAGCCCCTGGCGCCGGCGCAGGTAGGGGTGCACCATGCCGCCCTGGATCGGGCCGGGGCGCACCACCGCCACCTCGATCACCAGGTCGTAGAAGCGGCGCGGCAGCATCCGCGGCAGCATGCTCATCTGCGCGCGCGACTCGATCTGGAACACGCCCACCGTGTCGGCCGCGCAGATCATGTCGTAGGTGGCGGCGTCGTCCGGCGGGATGTCCTGCATCTCGAACACCGTGCCGTGGCGCTGACTGACCAGCTCGAGCGCGCGGCGCAGCATCGACAGCATGCCCAGCGCCAGCACGTCCACCTTCATCAGGCCCAGCTCCTCCAGGTCGTCCTTGTCCCACTGGATCACGCTGCGGTCGATCATGGTCGCGTTCTCGATCGGCACCAGGCGCGACAGCTTGCCCTGCGCGATCACGAACCCGCCCGGGTGCTGCGACAGGTGGCGCGGAAAGCCGAGCAGCTGGTTGGCCAGCGTGGCCCACTGTTGCGAGGCCGGCGCCTCGGGGTCGAGCCCGGCCTCGGCCAGGCGGTTGAGCAGGTCGGCGCGGCTGTCGAACCAGTGGTGGGTCTTGCTCACCTTTTCCACGATCGCCAGGTCGATGCCCAGCGCGCGCCCGGCGTCGCGCAGCGCGCTCTTGGGCCGGTAGCTGATCACCACCGCCGCCAGCGCCGCGCGGGTGCGCCCGTACTTGTTGTAGATGTACTGGATCACCTCCTCGCGCCGCTGGTGCTCGAAGTCGACGTCGATGTCGGGCGGCTCGTTGCGCTCTTTGGAGATGAAGCGCTCGAACAGCAGGTTGGCGCGCGCCGGGTCCACCTCGGTGATGCCCAGGCAATAGCACACCGCCGAATTGGCGGCCGAGCCGCGCCCCTGGCACAGGATGTTGTTCGAGCGCGCGAAGCGCACGATGTCGTACACCGTCAGAAAGTAATGCTCGTAGCCCATTTCGGCGATGAGCTGCAGCTCGTGCTCGACCTGGGCCTGCACCTTGGCCGGGATCCCTTCGCGAAAGCGGCGGTGCGCGCCGATGTAGGTCTCGCGGCGCAAAAAGCTGGCTGCGGTCTCGCCCGCCGGCACCACCTCGTTCGGGTATTCGTAGCGCAGCTCGTCGAGCGAAAACGTGCACAGGCCGGCGATGCGCAGCGTTTCTTCCAGCGCCGCGCGCGGGTAGATGTTGGCCAGGCGCAGGCGCGCGCGCAGGTGCTGCTCGGCGTTCTGCGCCAGGCCATAGCCGCACTCGGCCACCGGCTTGCCGAGCCGGGTCGCGGTCAGCGTGTCCTGCAAGGGCTTCCTTGAACGCACGTGCATCACCACGTGGCCCACCGCCACCAGCGGCAGCTGGTGCTGCCAGCCCACCTCCTCCAGCGCCATGCGGTGCGCGTCGTCGAACGCGCGGTGCAGCAGGTTCAGCCCGATCCACGCGCGCCCCGGGAACTGGGCCGCCATCCACGCCGCCTGCGCGTGCAGGCGGTCCACGTGCTGCGCCTCGTGCGCCGGATAGGCCGGCAGCAGGATCGCCAGGCAGTCGGGCATGCCCTTCAGGTGCCCGAATCCGGCGCCGGGATTGGCGATATCGTCGGGCGTGAGCAGGTAGGTGCCCTTCTCGCTGCGCGTGCGCCCGAGCGTGATGAGTTCGGACAGGTTGCCGTAACCGTTGCGGTTCTGCGCCAGCAGCACCAGCGAAGGCCCGCCCTCCAGGTGAAAGTGCGCGCCGACGATGAACGGCAGAGCGGCGCGCTTGGCCTCGGCATGGGCGCGCACCACGCCGGCCAGCGAGCATTCGTCGGTCAGCGCCAGCGCGTGGTAACCCAGCCGCACTGCGCGCGCCACCAGCTCCTCGGCATGGGACGCGCCCTGCAGGAACGAGAAATTGGACAGGCAGAACAGCTCCGCATAGGCGGGCAGGCCGGCAATCGGGGGAGTCATCGGAACGCAAGCTGCAAAAACGTTAAAATTTCTGCAGAGAATAAAACTACTGTATAAAAACACAGTATAACCGAAGGGGGAACGATGCGGATACACGAACTGACATGCTTTGGCGCGGCGCCGGGCGCCGGCAACCCGGCGCTGGTGATCGAGGACGGCCCGGCCGGCCAGGAGGCGCGCGCCGCCTTCGCGCGCGAGCGCGCCACCACCTGCGTCTTCATCGACGCGCCTGCCGAACCGGGCGTGGCCGCCACGCTCGACTACCAGTATCCGCACACGCGCAGTCCCCTGTGCCTGCACGCCACGCTGGCTGCCGCGCGCGTGCTGCTGGCGGACCAGCCCCTGACCGTCGCCACCGCGATGCAGGGCCAGCGCCTGCTGCTGTCGCGCGATGGCGACGGCTACTTCGTGCGCCTGGACGCGCAGGCCGCCCCGCAGCCGGCCCTGCCCGACCTGGCCACCCTGCTGCGCACGCCCGGCTTCACCCCGGCCAGCAGCGCGCGCGTGGCCTCGGTCGGCAGCCCCAAGCTGCTGGTGGAAGTGGCCGACGAAGCCGTCCTCCACGCCCTGCAGCCGGACCTGGCCGCGATCACCGCCTGGGGCAAGGCCAACGGCGTGAACGGCATCTACGCCTGGTGCCGGCGCGCCGACGGCCGCTACGAGGGCCGCAACTTCAACCACCTCGACCCGCTGCTCGAAGACAGTGCCACCGGCGTGGCGGCCGGCGCCCTGACCACCCTGCTCGGCCATGGCATCGAGCTGCTGCAGGGCCGCGCCACCGGCCGCGACTGCCTGATCCGCACCCGCCTCGAAGGCCACGCCGTGCTCGTCGGCGGCGCAGCCGAGCCGGCCTGAGTTACACTTTCGCAACTTAACTTTCCCAGAGCGCATACATGAAACGAGCCCTCCTCGCCTCCTGCCTGTCCCTGCTGTTCGGCGCTGCCCATGCCGACGTCGATTACCAGCTGCGCATCGCCAACGCCGCCCAGCACCTGGCCGAGGTGCGCGCCAGCTTCCCGGCCGCCACAAGCAGCACGCTGGACGTGCACATGCCGAACTGGCGCACCGGCCGCTACCAGATCCTGAACCTGGCCAACGGCGTGCGCCAGTTCAAGGCCGTCAACGACAAGGGCGAGGAGCTGCCGGTCGCCAAAACCGACAAGGGCACCTGGCGCGTGCAGACCCGCCCCGGCGACAAGGTCACCGTGGTGTACGAGCTGTACGCCAACGTGCTGGGCGAGCGCACCCGCCACATCGACGACACCCACGCCTACCTCGATGCCTCGGGCGTGTTCGTGTACGCCGACGCCTACCGCCAGCAACCGGTGGCCGTGAAGCTGGACGTGCCGGCCGGCTGGCAGTCGCGCTCGGGCATGGACAACGGCGCCTGCGGCGCCCACTGTTTTGTGGCGCCCAACTACGACGTGCTGATCGACTCGCCGATCGAGACCGGTATCCACGAGTTCTACACCTCGCACGTGGACGGCAAGCAGATCGACGTCGCCATCTGGGGCCGCGGCAACTATGACAGCAAGCAGATGGTGGCCGACCTGAACAAAATTGTGCACCAGACCGGCCAGCTGTACGGCGGCAAGTACCCGTTCCAGCAACGCTACCTGTTCATCGTGCATGCGACCGACGGCGTCGGCGGCGCGACCGAGCACATCAACTCGACCGTGATCCAGCGCCCGCGCTGGATGTTCCACAAGCGCAAGGACTACCTCGGCTTCCTGAACACCGCCGCGCACGAGTTCTTCCACACCTGGAACGTGAAAGCCTACCGGCCCAAGGAAATGGTGCCCTACGATTACCAGCGCGAGAACTACAACCCCTTGCTGTGGGTCGCCGAGGGCAACACCTCCTACTTCGAAGAGCTGATCACGCTGCGCGCCGGGCTGCAAAAGCGCGACGAATTCATGGAAAGCTTCGCCAAGGAAATCGACGACTACCTGCACCAGCCGGGCCGCTTCCAGCAAAGCGCCAGCGAAGCGAGCTTTGACGAATGGATCGCCCAGGGCGGCGAGCGCGCGCGCAACGCCCAGGTCAACATCTACAACAAGGGCCAGCTGCTGGGCCTGGCAATGGACCTGGAACTGCGCCGGCAAACCAAGGGGGCCAAGGGCCTGGAAGACGTGCATCGCATCCTGTTCGAGCAGCACTCGGTGGCGCAGGGCGGCTACGACGCGGCCCACATCAAGGCCGCGCTCAGGCAGGTGAGCGGCCAGGACTGGAGCGGCTGGTGGAGCCAGTACGTCGATGGCAAGGCCGAGATCCCGTTCGAGACGCTGCTGCAAACGGTGGGCGAGCGCTACCTGGTGGACGTGCCCAAGGACGCCGAGGACAAGCAGGAATGGTGGGCCGGCTGGCGCGTGAAGGACGGCAGCGACCCGGCGCTGGTGACCGAGGTCGAGCGCGACAGCCCGGCATGGAAGGCCGGCGTGGTGGCCGGCGACACGCTGGTGGCGGTCAACGGGCTGCGCGTGAGCGCGAAGGACCTGGGCGACAAGCTGTCGCTGGCCAAAGCCGGCCCGTTCAAAGTGCACCTGTTCCGCCGCGACGAGCTGCGCGAACTGGACCTGAACCCGGTGCTGCAGCCCAAGGGCAAAGCCAGGATCAAGGCGTTCGACAAGCCGACGACCGACCAGAAAGCCCTGAACGCGGCCTGGCTGGGGGTGGCGTGGCCGAAGGACGAAAAGAAATAGTCACATCGGTAGGGTGGGCAGGTCTCCTGCCCACGCGTCCAAACAGAACATGCGCTGATTGAACGCGTGGGCGGGAAACCCGCCCACCCTACAATCTGTTGCTTGCTTTCCACACTTTGCTTGCTGCAAGATAAATGTTGGCTAACATGGCGTCATTACTAATGGAGGTGCCGTGTCCCAACCCAAGCAACTACGCCAGGCAGTCCTTGCTGCCCTCTACGGCGGTGCCGCGCTCGCCGCGCTTGCCCCGTCCGCCCAAGCCCAGACGGGCGAAGCCCAAGTCCGCGCCGACGTCGTTCCGACCGTCAGCGTGGTCGGCTCGCGCCGCGTCGGCAACGCCTCGAGCACCGAAACCCCGGTCCCGGTCGATTTCATCCCGCTCACCAAGGTGGCGGAACAAGGCGGCCAGTTCGACCTGGCCCAGAGCCTGACCTACATCTCGCCGTCGTTTAACTCGACGCGCCAGACCGGCGCCGACGGCGCCGACCTGGTGGACTCGGCCGCCCTGCGCGGCCTGGGCTCGGACCAGACCCTGGTGCTCGTCAACGGCAAGCGCCGCCACACGGTCGCGCTGGTGAACCTGTTCGGCGCGCGCAACCGCGGCAACACCGGCACCGACATGAACGCGATCCCGCTGCTGGCCATCAAGGACGTGCAGGTGCTGCGCGACGGCGCCGCCGCGCAATACGGCTCGGACGCGATCGCCGGCGTGCTGAACATCGAACTGAAGAAGAGCCTGGGCTGCGAAACCATCCTCGGCGCCGGCGAATACTCCAAGCACGACGGCAAGAACTATCTGGCCTCGGCCTACTGCGGCGTGGCGATGGCCGACGGCGTGCTGGGCATCACCGGCGAATACGCCAACCGCGGCCGCTCCAACCGGGCCGAAGCGGGCAACCCGCGCATCATCGGCGACACCCAGGTCAAGAACCAGACCGTGTACCTGAACGGCGAATTCCCTGCCGGCCCCGGCAAGTTCTACCTGACCGCCGGCGCGCAAGACCGCGACGCCTCGTCCGGCGCGTGGGCGCGCGGCGGCATCGGCTCGGACGACATCCCGTCGCGCAACTCGGCCGCCATGTACCCGGACGGCTTCGTCCCCTTCATCAACGGCACCATCAACGACCGCTACGCCACCTTCGGCTACCGCAGCACCATCGGCGACGACTGGCACATGGACCTGTCGCAGACCTACGGCTCGAACCGCATGCGCTACGACATCACGCATACGCTCAACGCCTCGATCGCCAACCTCGACCTGTCCAAGGGCGGCAAGGGCATCAGCCCGAACGCGTTCGACGCCGGCGGCTTCGCGTTCCGCCAGCTCACCACCAACGCCGACTTCAGCCGCTTCTATCCGGGCGTGCTGCAAGGGATGAACGCGGCGTTCGGCTTCGAGTACCGCAAAGAGAACTACCAGATCTTCGCCGGCGAACCGGGCTCGTACATCGACGCCGACGGCGTGGGCGTGGGCGGCAACGCCGGCAGCCAGGGCTTCCCGGGCTTCCAGCCGGGCGACGCCACCAACCGCAACCGCCACAGCCAGGCCGCCTACATCGACGTCGAGACCGACGTGACCCAGCGCTTCAAGCTGCAGACGGCGGTGCGCTACGAGCACTTCTCCGACTTCGGCTCGACCGTCACTGGCAAGCTGGCCGGCGCCTTCAAGGCCGCCGACGGGGTGCTGCTGCGCGCCTCGGCCAGCACCGGCTTCCGTGCGCCGTCGCTGCAGCAGGCCTACTTCTCGTCCACCTTCACCGACTTCATCAGCGGCGTGCCGATGGACGTGGTGCTGGCACCGAACGGCGGCAAGGTCGCCAACGCGGCCGGCATCCCCAAGCTGCATGAAGAGAAATCGAAGAGCTACACCGCGGGCATGACCTGGTCGCCGACCACCGCCACCTCGATTACCGCCGACCTGTACCGCATCAACATCGACGGTCGCATCGTGCTGTCGGGCCGCTTCGACGCCGACAACTACCCTGCCCTGGGCGCCACCCTGTCGGCGCTGGGCGTAGGCCAGGCGCAGTTCTTCGTCAACTCGGTGGACACCCGCACCCAGGGCCTGGACCTGACGGTGTCGAACCGCGCAACCCTCGGCGAGGGCAAGCTGAACACCTACCTGGCGATGAACATCGGGAAGACCGAAGTGACCGGCGTGCATGCACCGGCCTCGCTCAAGGGCTACGAGGACGTGCTGCTGTCCGAGCGCGAGCGCCTGTTCATCGAACAGGGCGGCCCGCGCCACAAGGCCACGCTCGACTTCGACTACACGCTGGGGCGCCTGGAAACCGACTTCAAGGTGATCCACTTCGGCCCGCAGACGCTGGGCACGTTCTCCGGTCCGCCGGTGCCGAACCAGCACTACGCGTCCAAGACCTCGGCCGACCTGGCGTTCACCTGGTCGTTCACCGACAAGACCCGCCTGACGGTCGGCGGCACCAACATCTTCAACGTGCACCCGACCGTGCAGAACCCGGACGAAACCGACAACGGGTTCAAGTATGAAAGCGTGCAGTTCGGCCTGAACGGCGCCTCGTACTTCGCGCGCCTGTCGCACAAGTTCTGACGCGCCGGACGTAGGGTGGGCAGGTTTCCTGCCCACGCGTTCAGCACGGCACGCTTTGCCTGAACGCGTGGGCGGGAGACCCGCCCACCCTACGAATCACGCCACAGGAAACGTCACCGTCGCCGCCAATCCCCCCAGCCGCTCGGACTGCCCCAGCTCCAGCCTGGCCCCATGCCGCTCCGCGATCGACTTGATGATCGCCAGCCCCAACCCACTGCCCTGCGCCTCGCTGCCGGCGATCCGGTAGAAGCGGTCGAACACCCGCTCGCGCTCCTCCGGCGCAATGCCCGGCCCGCTGTCCTCGACCACCAGCACCGCGCCACCGCTCTCCCCGCGCACAGAAATATCGACCGTGCCGCCTTGCGGCGTGTACTTGACCGCGTTCTCGACCAGGTTGCGCAGCAGGATGGTGAGCGCATCCGGCTGTCCCTGCACGCGCACCGCATCGGCACGCTGCACGCCGAGGTCCACGCCCTTGGCCTGCGCCGCCGCTGCCAGGTCGGCCACGCTGCGCCGCGCCAGTTCGGCCAGGTCCACGTCCTGCCTGATCGCGCCGGCCGTGGCGCTGGCCTCCTGCCGCGCCAGCACCAGCAGTTGCTCCACCAATCGCGTCGCGCGGTCGATGCCGGCCGTAAGCCGCGCCACCGCCACCTTGCGTGCCTCGGGATTGTCGGCGCGCTCCAGGCTCTGCGCCTGCAGCTTGAGCGCGGCCAGCGGCGTGCGCAGCTCGTGCGCGGCGTCGGCCACGAAATGCTGCTGCGCGTCGAACGCCGTGCGCACGCGCGAAAACAGCAGGTTCAGCTCGCGCACCAGCGGCTGCACCTCGTCCGGCAAGCCATTCTCCGACACCGGCGACAAATCGTCCGCCTGGCGCGACGCCACCTGCGAGCGCACCCGGTCCACCGGCTCGAGCGAGCCGCTGATGACCCACCACACCACCAGCATCAGGATCGGCATCATCACCGCGATCGGCCCCAGCGTGCGCAGCGCCAGGTTGCGCGCCATGTTGCTGCGCACCGACAGGTCCTGCGCCACCTGCACCGTCTGGTTGTTGGTCTGGATCGAGAACACGCGATAGATGGTGCCGTTGGCACGCACGTTGGAAAAGCCCAGCACCGCGCGCTGTGGCAGGCGCGCGCGCGACACGCTGTGGAACACCTGCACCCCGTCCGGTGTCCACACCTGCACCACCAGGTCGTCCGATTCCGCGCTGGGGTCGGTGTAACCGGGCGCCGGGCCGTTGGTGGCCAGCGGCGTGTTCGAGCGCAGCGACAGCGCCATTTGCTGCATGTGGTAGTCGAAGATCTGGTCGGCGTCGCGCAGCGCGGTGCGGTAGGCGATCGACGCCTGCGCCACCGCAGCGATGGTGATCGCCGCCAGCAGGTACCACAGCAGGCGCCCGCGCAGCGAATGCGTGACCTTCCTTACCCGCTTCATGCCTTGGGCACCATGTAGCCCACCCCGCGCACGTTCTGGATCAGGTCACTGCCCAGCTTCTTGCGCAGGCCGTGGATGTACACCTCCACCGCGTTGCTGGACACTTCGTCGCGCCAGCTGTACAGCTTTTCCTCCAGCTGCGCGCGCGACAGCACCGCGCCCGGCCGCGCCACCAGCGCCTCGAGCACGGCCCACTCGCGCGCCGACAGCGCGACCTGCTGGCCGTCCACCGAGACTTCACGCGTGGCCGGATTGACGGAGATGTTCTTGTATTCGAAGACCGGCTCGGCACGCCCTGCGGCACGCCGCAGCAGCGCGCGGATGCGCGCCAGCAGCTCTTCCAGATCGTAGGGTTTGAGGACGTAGTCGTCCGCGCCCGCATCGAGCCCCGCAATGCGCTGCGACACCGCGTCGCGCGCGGTGGCCACCAGCACCGGCGTTCTGTCCTTGCGCGCGCGCATGGCGCGCAGCACGTCCAGGCCGTCCTTGCGCGGCAGGCCCAGGTCCAGCAGCACCAGGTCGTAGTTCTGGTTCTGCATCAGGGCCGTGTCGGCCATTTCGCCGTCCTTGACCCAATCGACGGCGTAGTGCTCGGCCCTGAGCAGGTCGAGCACTACTTCGCCGATCATCGTATCGTCTTCCACCAGCAGCAGCCGCATCAAACGCCCCCGTTCTTGAACAGTGCTGGTCGTGGACGCTACGATCCTTAACCGATCCGCACCGGGATGAAGATTTTGTCATCCCCGCGCTGGATCAGCAAGGCCACGGACTTGGAGGCTTTGCCTACCAGGTCGCGTACCTGGTCAACAGACGAGACAGGCTTGCCGTTGACCGACAGGAGCACGTCGCCGCGGCGCACGCCGGCGAACGCCGCCGCGCCCTGTGCGTCCTCGATCACCAGGCCCGACGGCAGGCCCGACTCGCGGCGCTCCATCGGGTCGAGCGGGCGCAACGCCAGGCCCAGCTTGGCGCCGTTGTCGGCGGTGCTGGCCATCTGCTCGGCGCGATCGGCCTTGCTGTCGGCATTGCCCAGGGTCGCATTGAGCTGCACGACCTTCCCGTCGCGCCAGACTTCCAGCGCCGCCTTTTCGCCCGGCCGCGCGGTGGACAGCATCGCCGGCAGGTCGCCCGATGCGATGATCGGCTGGCCGTTCAGCTTGCGGATGATGTCGCCCGTCTTCAGGCCCGCCTTCTCGCCGGGGCCATTGCGCTCGACGTTCGACACCAGCGCGCCCTCGACCGTATCGAGCTTGAACGAATCGACCAGGCCCTGGTCCACTTCCTGCACCGTCACGCCCAGCTTGGCGTGCTGCACCTTGCCGTGGGCGACGATCTGGTCCTTGATGCGCACCGCCACGTCGATCGGGATCGAGAACGACAGGCCCTGGTAGCCGCCGCTCTGGCTGAAGATCTGCGAGTTGATGCCCACCACTTCGCCGCGCGTGTTGAACAGCGGGCCGCCCGAGTTGCCGGGATTGACCGCAACGTCGGTCTGGATGAACTGCACCCCGCCGTTGTCGATGGTGCGGCCCTTGGCGCTGACCACGCCGGCGGTGACGGTGCTCTCCAGCCCATACGGCGAACCGATCGCCATGACCCACTCGCCCACCTGCAGGTTGCGGGTGTTACCGAGCGGGACCACCGGCAGGTTCTTCCCGTCGATCTTGAGCACCGCGACGTCGGTCTTGGGGTCCGAGCCGAGAACCTTGGCGCGGTACTCGCGGCGGTCCTGCAGCTTGACGGTGACTTCGTCGGCGTCGCGCACCACGTGCGCATTGGTCAGAATGACGCCGTCCGGGCTGACGATGAAGCCCGAGCCCTCGCCCATCATCATCGGGGTCTGGCCGCCGCGCTGGCCGCCGCGCGGCATGCCGGGCACGCCGAACTGGCGGAAAAAGTCGAAGAACGGATCGTCCTCGTCGATGTCGGGCATCTGGCGGCGGCGCATGCCGGTCTTGGTGCCGCCAACAACCCGGATGTTGACCACCGCCGGGCCGTTGCGCTTCACGATGGAAGTGAAGTCCGGCAGCGCCACCTGCGGGTCGGCCGGGCCCACACTGGGCGCCACGGCAGCCGGCGCCGCAGCCGCAGCCGCCGCTTCGGCCATGGCGTTATTGTGATTGACTGCGATTGCGCCCACCGCCCCGCCAATGACGCCAGCCGCGCACAGCGCCAGCGTGAGACGTTTTGCGGTGATGGCAGTGACTGCACCTTCGTTTTGCATGTACGTGCTCCTGTTTTGGAAGAGATAATGGTTGGTGACTTCAGCTACGATGGCTACCATATTGCGACACCAGCCTTAAACCATGCTTAAGCTAAGGCCGCCTCGCATCGCACCACTCCCCTCACCCGCAAAACGACAGCGCCGACACCACGGCCAGCGCGTTGTCCGGCCGCAGCCAGGCGTTGAAACCGGCCGCCAGCACTGCAGCGAGCACCAGCGCCAGCAGCAGGCGCAGCGCCTTCATGCCAGCGCCAGCCGCACGCGCTCGACCGGCTCGTCGTCGATCCGGTAGTGCAGCAGGGCCGCGATCACGCCCAGAGCCACGCTGATGGTCCACACCAGCTGGTAGGAATGGGTGGCGTCGAACACCTTCCCGCCCAGCCACACGCCGAAGAACGCGCCCAGCTGGTGCCCGAAAAACACAAAGCCGAACAGGGTGGCGATGTACTGCACACCAAACACCTGCGACACCAGCCCATTGGTCAACGGCACCGTGCCCAGCCACAGGAAGCCCATCACCGCGCAGAACGCGTACAAGGTCCAGGTGGTCAGCGGCAGCAGCACGAAGGCGGCCATGGCCAGCGCACGTGCCAGGTACAGGGCCGCGAGCACATGCTTGCGCCGCTGGAAGCCGCCGAGCCAGCCGAACACATAGGTCCCGGCCACGTTGGCCAGCGCGATGATGGCCAGCCCGGTGACGCCGGCATTGCCCGGCAGCTGCTTGTCCGCCAGGTAGGCTGGCAGGTGCGAAGCGATGAACGCGAGCTGGAAACCGCAAGCGAAAAAGCCCAGGTTCAGCAGCCAGAAGCCGCGGTGCGCGAACGCCTCGCGCAGCGCCGCGCCCAGGGTCTGGCGTGCCTTTTCGGCGCCGCCCGTGCGCTCGCGCAGCGGCAGCGCGCACGGCAGCATCAGCGCGCACACGATGCCCAGCACACCCAGCGCGCCGGCCCAGCCGAGCGTACTGGTCAGGCCCTGCGTGACCGGCACCAGCAGGAACTGGCCCATGCCGCCGATTGCCCCGGCCATCCCCAAGGCCCAGCTGCGCCGCTCGGGCGCCACCAGCCGGCTCAGGGCGCCATACACGACACCGAAGGCCGTGCCCGACAGCGCCACGCCGATGCACAGCCCCGCCGACAGCGTGAACGCAGCCACCGTGGGCGCTTGCGCCATCAGGATCAGCCCCGCGCCGTAGCACAGCAGGCCGCACACCACCACCAGCCGCGCCCCGAAGCGGTCGGCCAGCATGCCGGTGAACGGCTGGGCCAGCCCCCATGCCAGGTTCTGCACCGCGAGGGCGAACCCGAAGGCCTCGCGCGACCAGCCGCGCTCCAGCGTAACAGGCAGCAGGAACAGGCCCTGCGCGTGCCGCACTCCCATCGCCAGCCCGAGCACCAGCCCGCCCGCCGTCACGACCACCCAGGGATGGCCCAGCCAAACCATTTTCCGTCCACTCGACATTTCGCGCCTCACATTCCGGTGATGAATACATGGCGATGTTTGCATCGCCGCCGGTGTCGATTAAACTGCCTTCTGCTGAGCCGATCAACGGATATTCCCGTCAACTTCGCATGCGTCACTGACATGTCACTACCACTCGTACGCCTCCCTTCCCTCGACCTGGTGCGCGGCTTTGTCGCCGTTGGCCGGCGCATGAGCGTCACGCTCGCCGCGCGCGACCTATGCCTCACCCAATCGGCGGTCAGCCGGCAGGTGCAGGCGCTGGAAGACGCGCTCGGGGTCAAGCTGCTGGTGCGCGGCTACCGTTCGATCGCCTTCACGCCCGAGGGCGAGCGCCTGTTCCGCGCAGCCGATGGCGCGCTGGCCCAGTTGCAGGATGTGATCCACGCGGTGAAAGGCCCGTCCGGGCGCCGGCTGGTGACCCTGACCTCGACCGCCGGCCTGACCGGGCTGTGGCTGATCGAACGGCTCGGCGCCTTCCTGCAGGCGCACCCGGACATCGAAGTGCGCGTGTCCGCCAACGACCGCGCGGTGGACCTGGCCGCCGAAGGCATCGACCTGGCGATCCGCTACGGCGCGCGCGAGGCCATGCCCAGGGGAGCTGAGTACCTGTTCGGGGAGTCGGTGTTGCCGGTGGCCCATCCGTCCTTGCGCGTGAAGGCGCTGGCCAGCCCGGCCGATCTCGAGCACCACACGCTGCTGCAGTTTGATGGCCCCTACCGGCCGTGGCTGCAATGGGGCGAGTGGTTCGCCAGCCAGGGCTGGGACGAAGTGCGGCCCAAGGCGGTGCTGCGGTTTAACCAGTACGACCAGCTGGTGCACGCCGCCGTGGCCGGCCAGGGGATTGCGCTCGGGCGCCGGCCGCTGGTGGCGGCGATGCTGGCCGACGGGCGGCTGCGCGCCATTTCCGCCCCCAGGCCCGGCCCGACCACCGATTACGCCTACTGGCTGCTGCACGCCCACCCCGAGCCCGCGCCCGAAGTGGTGCATGTGATGCGCTGGATACGCGACGAAGCGGCCCTCGTGCGCGAATAAACGGGGAGACGGGTCTTGATGGCCCGCCAGCCGCTCGGTCAGGACGCGTGCGCCTGCCGTGCGAAAGCGAGTGCGTCCTCGAGCCTGTCGTTCCCCCAGAACAGCTCGTCGCCAACGAAAAAGCTGGGCGCGCCAAAGATGCCGCGCGCGCGCGCCTGCTCGGTGTTCTCGCGCAGGCGCCGCTTGTTCTCGTCGGTCAGCGCGGCAGCCAGTACCGCGCGCGGGTCGTCCACCAGTCCCTCGAGCGCGGCCAGCACGTTGACCTCCTCGTTGATCTCGAGGTCGTCGCGCCAGTTCTGCAGCATCACGCGCTCGCAGAACGGCACCATCCAGTCGCTGTCGCTACCCAAGACCGCAACCCGCAGCGGCAGCAGCGCCACGCGCGGGAACACCGAAGGGCGCCGGAACGGCAAGCCATACTTGCTGGCCTGGCGCGCCACGTCCTTCCACGCGTATTCGCCCTTCTCTTTCTGCAGCACGAAAGGCGACGTGGACCATCCCAGCTCCTTGAAGATCGGCCCCAACAAAAAAGGCCGCCATTGCACGCGCACGCCGGCCGCCTTGGCCAGCGCCTCGATGCGCATCACGGAAAGATAGCTGTAGTTGCTGCCGAACTCGAACCAGAACTGGAGCGTGGGGGTGTCGGTCATGATGGACTCGTCAAGGAAATGCCGGTAGCTGAGTCTATGACCTGTTGCCTTGCCGTACAAACGAATTCTGCGCATGCGGTGCATGCGCACCGCGCATCCCAGACGCAACAAGGGCGCCCGAAGGCGCCCTCTTTCAGCTTACTGCCCGTCTTGTCTTAGGCGGCCTGGCGTTGTTCCAGCGCCTCGACGTTGTGGGTATTGCCGTTGCCGTCCGCGATCTGGATCTTGCGCGGCTTGAATGCCTCCGGCACTTCGCGCACCAGTTCGATGGTCAGCATGCCATTGTCGAACGAAGCGGTGGTGACCTTCACATGGTTGGCCAGCTGGAAGCGCTGTTCGAAGTCGCGCGCAGCGATGCCACGGTGCAGGAAGGTTTTCTGGGTATCGTCCTTGCGCTTGCGGCCAGTCACGGCCAGGGTGTCGCGCTCGGTGACGATTTCCACTTCGTCGCGGCTGAAGCCTGCCAGTGCCATCACGATGCGGTACTGGTCTTCGCTCACCAGCTCGATGTTGTACGGCGGATAGCTCGGGGCTTCCGCGCGCTGCTCGAGCAGGCTGGCCAGACGATCGAAACCGATAGCGGAACGGTACAGGGGAGTAAGGTCGAAAGTACGCATGATAAATATCCTTTTAAAGTTAAGCGATATATGTTGTCGGACCTCATTGAGCATCCGATGTACCCAATCTAATGGCATGCCGATGGGTTTTCAAGGCGTACGAAATACGGTTTTTAAGGCTTGGTTTGGAATTTTGTTTGCATCCGTTCCCTGCAGCATTTGCTGTTGACGGGCGGTGCTACACTCCCCGGCTGCCGGTCCCACCGGTTTTCCCGACGCTCATTTTTCACTGACAAACATGCCCGCACACATCCGTTTCCCGCTCGCCGCTCGTACGGCGTCCGCGCTGGCGCTTGCCCTGGCGCTTGCACTTCCGGCCCACGCCGACGTTCCCGCGGTCGGAAACTCGGCCTACCCCGGTACCATATGCCTGACCGTCGATGCCACCGACCTGTCACAGCAGATCTTTCGCGTACGCATGAGCATTCCGGTGCAGCCGGGTCCGCTAACCTTGCTGTACCCGCAGTGGCTGCCGGGGAACCACGGCCCGAGCGGCCCGCTCACGCAGCTGGCCGGACTCAAGTTCAGCGCCAACGGCAAGCCGGTCGAGTGGACGCGCGATCCGGTGCAGGTGTTTGCCTTCCACGTCAACGTGCCGCAGGGCGCGAACACGCTCGAAGCCGAGTACCAGTACCTGTCGCCGCTCGAGGGCAATCAGGGCCGCATCACGATGACCGACGAGATGCTTGGCGTGCAGTGGCCGTCGGTGACGCTGTACCCGGCCGGCTACGTGGCGCGGCGCGTCACGGTGCAAGCCAACCTGGCACTGCCCGAAGGCTGGCAGTACGGCACGGCGCTGGAGACCGCGGAGCGCAAGGGCAACGAAGTACGCTTCAAGCCGACCGACCTGGAAACGCTGATCGACTCGCCGCTGTTCGCCGGCCGCTACTTCAAGCGCATCGATCTGGCGCCGGGCGCCAAGGTGCCGGTGACGCTGAACATCGTGGCCGACAATCCGGAGGCACTGGAAGCCAAGCCCGAGCAGGTGGCGGTGCACCGCGCAATGGTGCAGCAGGCCGCGAAACTGTTTGGTTCGCACCACTACGACCACTACGATTTCCTGTTTGCGCTGTCGGACGAATTCGGCGGCATCGGCCGCGAGCATCACCAGTCGAGCGAGAACGGCGTCAAGCCCGGCTACTTCACCGAATGGAACAAGGGCGAGGCGGGCCGCGACCTGCTGCCGCACGAGTACACGCACTCGTGGAACGGCAAGTTCCGCCGGCCGGCCGGACAGGACGTCCCCAACTTCAACACGCCGCTGCAGAACAGCCTGCTGTGGGTGTACGAAGGCCAGACCCAGTACTGGGGCAACGTGCTGGCCGCGCGCTCGGGCTTGTTCTCGCAGGCGGGCGCGCGCGACGCCCTGGCCGCCACCGCTGCACGCTACGACAACGTCAAGGGCCGCGACTGGCGCGCGATGCAGGACACGGTCAACGACCCGATCATCAACGGCCGCCGTCCGATCGGCTGGGGCAACTGGCAGCGCAGCGAGGACTACTACTCGGAAGGCCAGCTGATCTGGCTCGACGTGGACACCAAACTGCGCGAGATGTCGGGCGAGAAGCGTTCACTGGACGACTTCGCGCGCGCCTTCTACGGCATCAACGACGGCAGCTACCTGCCGGCGTTCTATACCTTCGACGATGTGGTTGCGACCCTGAACAAGGTGCAGCCGTACGACTGGGCAAGCTTCCTGCGCGCGCGGCTGGACGGGCACGGCCCTGGCGCGCCGCTGGACGGCCTGGCCCGCGCCGGCTGGAAGCTGGTGTACACCGACACGCCGACCGACTACCTCAAGAGCGCGGACGAGCGCAGCAAGGCGACGGACTTCAGCTACTCCCTTGGATTCTCGGTGGGACAGGATGGCAGCATCCGCAGCGTGGTATGGGACGGCGTGGGTTTCCGCGCGGGGCTGGCGGCCAACACCAGCATCGTGGCGGTCAACAACCGCGCCTACAAGGGCGAGGTGCTGAAGGCCGCGGTGCGCGAAGCGAAGGCGTCGCACAAGCCGATCGAGCTCTTGGTCAAGAAAGGCAACAACTTCAGGACCATCAAGCTGGAGTACTACGAGGGCTTGCGCTATCCGCGCCTGGAGCGCGTGGCGGGGACGAAGGATCGGCTCGAATCGATCTTTGCGCCGGTGAAGTAAGCACCGTTGAACGCGTGGGCAGGAAACCTGCCCACCCTACCGTGGCGTCTCGTGTAGGGTGGGCAGATTCTGCCCACGCGTTCAGACAGCGCCGGATAGCCGGGATGCGCAACACGTAGGGTGGGCACTTGTGCCCACGGGGCGCTCCACATGCCGGCTGCCAACCCGTGGGCTCGAGAGCGCATCCTACGGACGCCGTCCGGCCATCACCCAAACAAGCCATGCAGGAACCAGCGCGGCTCGGCATCCTCGCCTGATCCGACGATGCGCTCGCGGTACACCCAGTACAGCGCGTGGTCCTGCCCTTCGGCGATGAAGTAGTCGCGCGTTTGCGATTCGCTCCACCAGCCCGCCTCGATCCGCTCGGGGTTCGACGCCATCTTGAGCGGCGAGCCGTAGAACGGCCGATGGTCGCGCATCAACAGCGCGATCGGCTTGGCCAGCAGCCAAACCGGACGCGGCAGACTCTGCACATCCGGCGGCATCTGCGCCGCGCGCGCCGATGCGCGGATCTTCTGCTGCACCGGCACCCAGGCGTTGGCCAGCTCGGGCCGGTAGTCGGCCTGCGGCGCGGCCTGCAGCACGTTGTCCGCCCCCAGCCGCGCCACCAGCAGTTCGAACACGCGGTTGCGGTCTTCCTCGGTGCCGCCCGGTTCGGGAAACAGCGACTCGGACGGCGGCGCCATCGCCTGCAATTGCAACGCCTGCAGGCCCAACCCGATCACCGGCGCATCGAGCACCGTCTTGGCCAGCCGTTCCTTGAGCAGGCGCACCAGGTGCTCGTCGCGCCAGGTGGGCTCGGCCAGCGCGATCTCGATCGGCGTGGGCGCTCGCGCCACCCTGCCCCGCTCGTGCGCGAGATTGAGCGTGATGCGCTCGACAGCGAGCTGGCGCGCGCACAGCCAGCCGGTCAGCTGCAGCACCAGCCGGTGCGCACCCGTCAGCAGCGCGTCGGCATGCTCGATGCGGTCGAACAGCTCCAGGCGCGCGTGGAAGGTTTCGGGCGGCTCGATCCATTCGAACAGCTCGGGCAGCGCGCCGTAAGCCGCATCCAGCAGGTCAAGCAGCGGCCGCCCGCAGCGCCGCTGCAGGCCGGGACGCGGCAGGCGCCGCATGTCGCCCAGCGTGAAGCAGCCAATGCCCTCGAACCAGCCGGCAAAGGGGCGCGCCGGCGGCGGCGTGGACGCCGGCAGCCGGTCCAGCCGCCGCACCAGCGATGCCATCTTGAGCGCGCGCCCGGCCCGGCGCCGCGCCAGCAGCCAGGCGCCGCGCGCGGTGGGCGCGCACGACAAGTGGCCAGTGAAGCCGAGCGCGCGCAGGTTGGCGCGCACCCGGCTGCACAGCCTGCGGATGCCGCCGAACAGGCGCAGGCTGGCGCCAATGTCCATCAGCAGCGTGGCCTCCTCGGCCAGCGTGACGAGCGGGGTGTACTGCAACAGCGCCAGCGCCACCGCGTTCAGCGCCTCGGCCTCGCGCGCGGGATCGCGCTCGTGCAGGCGCGCATCGGGTTCGAGCATCAGCACGCCGCCGCGCCGCATGCCGATTTGCACCCCGGCCGCACGCGCCGCGGGCGACGCCGCCAGCACGCGCTCCTGCTCGAGCACGACGCTGCCGGCGTCAGCCGACCAGTGCGGGCTGAAGACCTCGAGCGGGAGCTGGGGCAGGCAAAGGCCGATCCAGAGTCGCATGACGCTGCAGCAAGGAAGGGGTGAGTGGCAGGAACAGCGGCGCGTCGCGCTGCGGTCCCCGGCGTTTGACGAAGCCGATGTCGATGCCGCCGGCGGCCGGGCGCAAGGCCAGCCGCAGCGGCGCGGGCGATGCGTCCTGCGCCGCGGCCAGCGGCCGGAACAGGAAGAACAGGGTTTCGCCGCTTTGGGCCGCCAGGTGCAGTCGGCGCAGGCTTTCGCCACGCGCATGCTGCTGCCAGAGCAGCAACGCGCCGCAGCTGCCGCTCTTGAGCACCTGCTCGGCCGCCCACAGCGCGTCCGCACTGCGGCTGGCGCGTATCCAGACGAGCTGCGACGGCGCCAGGCCCAGCGCGGCCAGCGCCAGGGCTTGCGGTGCGTGCGGCGGCGCCAGGAGCACGATGCGGCGCTCGGCGACCCGGGCCAGCGCCGGCTTGAGCAGGCGAATTTCGCCAATGCCGGGTTGCTGCACCAACAGGTCGACCAGTGTGCCGGAGGGCCAGCCGCCGCCGGGCAGCTGCGCCGACAGGGCCGGGTGACCGGTATCGACGCAGCGCGTGTCGGCCTGCGCGAGCTGCGAAGCGCGCCAGAGCGACGGGTGCAAAGCCTCCGGCGCGGCGATGGATTCGGAACTGTTCATGGCGGGATGAGTGAATAACTACTGTATAAACATACAGTACCCGGCGAGCCCGTTTTTGGCAAGAGCTATCGTGTTTCGTGCGCGACGTGCCGGCGGAAAATCCGCCCGCCCGGCGAAAAGGTGGATAATGGCTTGCCTTGTTGACCAGACTCACCGATGAAAAATAAGTTCCACCGTTTTCCCGTCCTCTCCCGGCCATGCGGGAGGCAGCGCGCATGACCACCCCGATCCAGCTCATCAGCGCCGTCGTGTTCGGCCTGGCCCTGGTACACACGTTCAGCACCAAGGCCTTCGAGCAACTGGCGGACCGCCATCCGCGCCACGCCGGCTTGTTCCACCTGCTGGGCGAGGTGGAGATCGTGTTCGGCTTCTGGGCCTTCGTGCTGCTGGTGGCCATGGCGCTGGTCGAAGGCGGCCAGGCCGCCACCGCTTACGCCGAATCGCGCCAGTACGCCGAGCCGCTGTTCGTGTTCGTGGTCATGGTGGTGGCAGCCTCGCGCCCCGTGCTCGATGCGGTGCGCACCCTGTTGCGCACCATCGCGCACCTGGCGCCGGTGCGCACCGAACTGGCGCTGGCCTGGCTGGGGCTGGCGCTGGTGCCGCTGGCCGGTTCGCTCATCACCGAGCCGGCCGCGATGACGCTCGCCGCCCTGATGCTGGCGCCGATCGTGTTCCGTCCCGGCATGCCGGAGTGGATCAAGTACGCCGCGCTCGGCGTGTTGTTCGTCAACGTCTCGATCGGCGGCACCCTCACCGCCTACGCCGCGCCGCCGGTGCTGATGGTGGCCGCCAACTGGGGCTGGGATACCGCGTTCATGGCCGCGCACATCGGCTGGCGTGCGGCGCTCGCGGTCGCCATCAACGCGACCGGCGTGGCGCTCTTGATGCGCAAGCACCTGGCCAGCGCGCCGCCCGCCGAGGACCACACGGTGCCGCTGACGGTCTCGCTGATCCATCTCGCATTCCTGGCCGCGGTGGTCAAGTTCGCCCACCATCCGGTCGTGTTTCTCGGCCTGTTCATGCTGTTCCTCGGCTTTACCAAGGCGTACGAACGCTACCAGGACCCGCTGATCCTGAAGGAAGGATTGCTGGTTGGCTTTTTCTTGGCCGGACTGGTCGTGCTCGGCGGCATGCAGCAGTGGTGGCTGCAGCCGATCGTGTCCAGCCTTGGCCCCACCGAGCTGTTCTTCGGCGCGCTGGGCCTGACCGCGATCACCGACAACGCCGCCCTCACCTACCTCGGCTCGCTGATCGTCGGGCTGTCCGACCACGCCAAGTACATGCTGGTGGCCGGCGCAGTCGGCGGCGGCGGCCTGACCGTGATCGCCAACGCGCCCAACCCGGCCGGCGTGGCCCTGTTGCGCAACGGCTTTGACGACGAATCGATCGGGGCAGTGGGCTTGTTCCTGGGCGCACTGGTCCCCACTATCGTCGCAGCGGCACTTTTCCTGCTCTAGCCGATCCAAGCACAACCGGAGGATACCCATGGCCGACGAGGTACTGACAAGCAAGGCTGGCACCATCGAACGCTGCTGCAAGCGCGCGCGCGACGAATACGAAAAGGATCCGACCACCTTCTCGGCCGACGTGACGCGCCAGGACGCGGCCACCCTCAACATCATCCGGGCGTGGGAAGCGGCAGTCGAGATGGGCGACTACATTCTCGGCAACAATGGCGTGCTTGCCAAGGACGAGCGCGCGGTGATCACCCTGCTGGCCGAGCGCGGCCTGGTCGATCCCGCGCTGGCCGAAGACCTCAAGCGCACCGGCGAATTCTGCCGCGCCGAGTGGGACTACCAGGCCGCCCCGCTACCGGCCCTGGTCACCATCATCAAGCGCGGCCTCGACGACTTCGGCGCCTTCTCCGCCGCACTGCTGGCCCACGGCCCGGCCGCCTAGTCCCGCTGCCGGCCATCCCGGCGCTCGCATCGAACCGTACGCCGCCGATCCGCGATCAGGACTAGTATCGACGTTTGCGCTGGCATGCGCTCAGCGTCGCAACCACCCGAACAGCAGGCCGCCCAGGCGTGCGACCAGGAAAGCAAACGAGCGGGTCGGGATCAGCTGGCCACGCGGGCCGGCGTAGTTGCAGCGCGGGGTGACGAACATGTTGATAGCCTCCAAGATTTCCTTTTCAGCATAGCTATCACGCAATCCCTGCTCTGTGCGCTGCCGCTCATTTGGCGATAACACAACAGTACTTCGCCGACGGGCGTGTGGAGAGTCACCGAAATTTCCGAGAGGCGGCGGCCGTCCCGGCACGATTGATGCACCTCAAACGTGCCACCGTCCTGGCCTCTAACCTGTGCCGGCTGCACAACCGGCTTGCCCGCAGTTTCATCACCAGGAGATACGACATGAGCTATATCGATCGTGACAAGTATGGGATGTACAAAGACAAAACCAGCGCCGGCCCCGGTCCGGCGCTGATGGGCGCGGACACCCTCATCGGCGACGACGTTGTCAATGGCAACGACGAGAGCCTTGGGGACATCAAGGAAATCATGCTCGACATGGGCACCGGCCAGGTCGCCTATGCGGTGCTGGCGTTCGGCGGCTTCCTCGGCATGGGCGAAAAGCTGTTTGCCGTGCCGTGGCAGGCACTGCACCTGGACACCGTCAACAAGCGCTTCGTGCTCAACATCGACAAGGAGCGCCTGAAAACCGCGCCCGGCTTCAACCCCGATGCGTGGCCCGACATGAGCGACATCACCTGGGCCAACCAGATCCACAGCTTCTACGGCACCGATCCGCACCGCGCAGGCGGGCCGAGCATGGGCCCGGGCGTGGCGATGGGCGGCATGGTCAGCGGCATGGGTGGCGCCGGTGCCGGCGCCGGCATGGGCGCGGGCATGGCAGGCAGCTCTTCCACCACGGGTGCGGGCAGCTCCAGCCTGGGCGGCGCCGGTTCCAGCAGCATCGGGTCGAGCAGCGACCTTGGCTCCACTTCCGGCGGCGGCATGCGCGGGACCAAGGACCGCACCGGCGGCAGCGATCTCTAGGCTGCCGGCGTATCGGCGCTCCACAAGGCGCCTGAACGCAAAACACCATCGCGTGCGTAGGGTGGGCAGGTCTTCCTGCCCACGCGTTCAACCAGCGCCAGCGCAGCCCGTCATCAGCGCAGCATCGACTCCCACACCTTCTGCAGCCGCTTGGCCGACACCGGCATCGGCGTGCGCAGCTCCTGCGCGAACAGCGACACGCGCAGTTCCTCCAGCAGCCAGCGGAACTCGACCATGCGCGGGTCCAGGTTCTTCAGCGGCTGGTTGCGCGAGGTCCGCTGGAACTGGGTGGCCGCGTTCTGCCACTCCGCCATCAGCTGCGCGTCGCGCGCGGGATTACCGCGCAACTTCTCGATACGCACATTGATCGCCTTCAGGTAGCGCGGGAAGTGCGCCAGCTGGCTGTACTCGTTCTCGTCGATGAAACGCTTGTGCACCAGAGCCTGCAATTGCGACTGGATGTCGCTCGACACCTGCTGCGGCAGGCTTTGCAGCTTCTTCGGCAGCACGTAGAACTCCTGCAGGATCTGTCCCACCAGCCGCGCGATCTCGTTGATCAAGAGGCCCAGGCGCCCCTTCCCTTCGTCCTTGCGCTTGTTGAACGAGCCTTCGTCGATCGGCAGCGGATCCTGCAGGCAGGCGATGTCGATGGCCTTGTTCACGATCTGGTCGCGCAGCTCGTCCGGGCTGCCCACCGACATGAACTGCATGCCCATCTGCTGCAGGCCGGGGATGTTCTTCTCGGCGAACTTGAGCTGCTCCTTGAACTGCAGGGCGAACAGGCGGCGCAGGCCAATGCGGTGCGTGCGCGCGGCCACGTTCGGGTCGTCGAACACTTCCAGGTCGCAGTGCGTCTTCTTGTCCACCAGCGCGGGAAAGCCGATCAGCGTGAGCTTGCCCTGGCTGATCTCCAGCAGCTCCGGCAACTCGCCAAAGTTCCAGGTCGTGATGTTGGTGTGCTGGCTCACCGCCGGCTCGGGTGCGGCGGCGGCCTTCTGTTTGGCCGCGGGTGCTGCCCCTGCCTGCGGTCTGGCTGCCGCGGCCGGCGCGGGCGCCGCCTCGGCCATCTTCTGGAAGCTTTTGCGCGCCTGCCCGCCCAGCTCGGCCTGCAGGGTCGCCAGGTTGCGGCCCATGTCCAGCTGGCGGCCGTGCTCGTCCACCACCTTGAAATTCATCGACAGGTGTGCCGGCAGCGTCTCGAGCTTGAAGTCGCCCGTGAGCACCTGCACACCGGTCTGCGCGCGCACGTCCGCGATCAGCACGTCGATCAGGTCGCCGCGCCCGAACGCGCCCGCATCCGTGATCCGGTCCACGAAGCGCGCCGCGAAATCGGGCAGCGGTACGCAATGGCGGCGCAGCTTCTGCGGCAGCGATTTGAGCAACAGGTGTACCTTCTCCTTCAGCATGCCCGGCACCAGCCAGTCCGCGCGCTCGCGCGGGATCTGGTTGAGCGCGAACAGCGGCACCGTGAGCGTCACGCCATCGCGCACGCTGCCGGGTTCGAAATGGTATGAGAGGCCCATCTCGATGCCCGTGACGTTCATCGTCTTCGGGAACAGCTCGGTGGTCACGCCCGCCGCCTCGTGCCGCATCAGCTCTTCCCGGTTCAGGAACAGGAGCTTGGGATTGTCGTGCGCCGCGTCCTTGTACCACTTCTCGAATCCGGCGCCGTTCACCACCGATGCCGGGATCTCCTTGTCGTAGAAGGCGTAGATCAACTGGTCGTCCACCAGCACGTCCTGGCGGCGCGACTTGTGCTCGAGGTTCTCGATTTCGCGCACCAGCTTGTGGTTGTGGGCGAAGAAGGCCGCGCGCGTGTCGTAATCGCCCGCCACCAGCGCGTCGCGGATGAATATCTCGCGTGCCTCGGCCGGGTTGTGCAGCGCGTAGTTGATGCGGCGCTGGCTGTACACCACGATGCCGTACAGCGTGGCGCGCTCGCTCGCGGTCACCTGCGCCGGGCGCTTTTCCCAGCGCGGCTCGCCCCACGATTTTTTCAGCAGGTGCGCGCCGATCTTCTCCACCCACTCGGGCTGGATCTGCGCGATCGTGCGCGCGTACAGGCGCGTGGTCTCGACCAGCTCGGCAGCCATCACCCACTTGCCCGGCTTCTTCGACAGCGACGAGCCCGGCCAGATGTGGAACTTGATGCCGCGCGCGCCCAGGTACTGCCCGCCCTGCTCGTCCTCGCCCTTGAAGCCGATGTTCCCCAACAGGCCCGTGAGCAGCGCCATGTGCAGCTGGTCGTAGGTGGCGGGCGACTCGTTCATGCGCCAGCCCTGCTCCTTGACGATGGTGACCAGCTGCGAGTGCACGTCGCGCCACTCGCGCAGGCGCAGCTGCGACAGGAAGTTCTCGCGGCAGGTGTCCTGCAACTGGCGGTTGCTCTTCTTGTGCTCGATCGCCTGCTCGAACCAGCGCCAGATCTTCAGGTACGACAGGAACTCGCTCTTCTCGTCGGCGAATTTCTTGTGCTTCTCGTCGGCCTGCTGCTGGTACTCGATCGGGCGGTCGCGCGGGTCCTGCACGGACAGCGCGGAAGCCACCACCAGCATCTCGGTCAGGCAGGCGTTATCCAATGCAGCCAGGATCATGCGGCCCACGCGCGGATCGAGCGGCAGCTTGGCCAGCTTGCGGCCCAGTGGTGTCAACTGGTTGAACTCGTCGACCGCGCCCACTTCCTGCAGCAGCTGGTAGCCGTCCGCGATCGCGCGGCCCTGCGGCGGTTCGATGAACAGGAAACTCTCGACGTCGGTCAGATGCAGCGACTTCATGCGCAGGATGACCGCCGCCAGCGACGAGCGCAAAATCTCCGGGTCCGAGAATTTCGGACGCTGCTTGAAGTCCTCCTCGTCGTACAGGCGAATGCACACGCCGTCGGCCACGCGGCCGCAGCGGCCGGCGCGCTGGTTGGCGGCGGCCTGCGAAATCGGCTCCACCTGCAGCTGCTCGACCTTGTTGCGGAAGCTGTAGCGCTTCACGCGCGCCAGGCCCGAGTCCACCACGTAGCGAATGCCCGGCACCGTGAGCGAAGTCTCGGCCACGTTCGTCGCCAGCACGATGCGGCGCGCGTTCGTGGTGCGGAACACGCGGTCCTGCTCTTCCACCGACAGGCGCGCGAACAGCGGCAGGATCTCCACGTGCGGCGGATGGTGCTTGCGCAGCGCCTCGGCGCAGTCGCGGATCTCGCGCTCGCCGGGCAGGAACACCAGCACGTCGCCCTGGCCGATGCGCGCCAGTTCGTCCACGCCGTCCACCACCGCGTCGATCAGGTCGCGCTTGTCGCGCGCCGCCTGTGCCTTGGTTACCTTGTTCGGGTCGGTGCCGGGCGGCGACACGACCTCGCTCTCCACCGGGCGGTAGCGCACCTCGACCTTGTACAGGCGGCCCGAGACCTCGATCACCGGTGCGGGCTTGTCGGCTGTGCCGAAGTGGCGCGCAAAGCGGTCCGCGTCGATGGTCGCGGACGTGATGATCACCTTCAGGTCCGGCCGGCGCGGCAGGATCTGTTTCAGGTACCCGAGCAAAAAATCGATGTTCAGGCTGCGCTCGTGCGCCTCGTCGATGATGATCGTGTCGTAGGCCTTGAGCAGCGGGTCAGTCTGCGTCTCGGCCAGCAGGATACCGTCGGTCATCAGCTTGACCGAGGCGCCCTTCTGCAGCGTGTCCGTGAAACGCACCTTGAAGCCGACATGCTCGCCCAGCGGCGAGCCCAGTTCGTGCGCGATGCGCTTGGCGGTGGAGGATGCCGCAATGCGGCGCGGCTGCGTGTGACCGATCAGGCCTTTGCTGCCGCGGCCCAGTTCAAGGCAGATCTTGGGCAGCTGCGTGGTCTTGCCCGAGCCAGTCTCGCCGGACACGATCACGACCTGATTCTCCCGCACCGCCTTGGCGATCTCCGCGCGCCGGCCCGATACCGGCAGCTCCTCGGGGAAGGCAATCGGCGGCAGCGGATTGCGGAACTCGGACCTCTGTGCCAAAAGAGACCCATCATTCCCGCGCAGTCGGGAATCCATAGGCCGCTTGCCTGCCGGCTCAGCATGGGTTCCTCGGGGGGGCGCCGAGCCCTGCGCGGGAACGACGGCTTTTTTGCCAACACTTGCCTGCTCGCGGCGCGGCTGGTCCTGGCGCCGTTCCGGCCGCGGCGCGCGGCGCGCCTCGCCGCCTTCGTTTTGCGATGCGCGTGCGTCTCCGCCGGCGCTCTTTTGTCGCCGGTCCGGGACCTTGGAATCAGGCGAAAACGCGCGCGCCGCCGGGGGCGAAGGCTTGTTACTCTGTTCAGACATTGTTTTTTGCAGGTATTTAGTGCGCAAAACGCGCAGCGAATTATAATTCGGCAAATGGAAAACTCGATCCAATTCGTCCAGTGGCTGCGTTCCGTCGCGCCTTACGTCCACGCCTTCCGCGGCAAGACCTTCGTCGTTGCCTTCCCTGGTGAGCTGGTGCACTCCGGCGCCCTGCCGGTGCTCGCGCACGACCTGTCGTTGCTGGTCGCGCTCGGCATCAAAGTCGTCATCGTGCACGGCTCGCGCCCGCAGGTGGCCGAACAGCTCGCGCTGCGCAACGTCGAAGGGCGCTTCCACAACGGCATCCGCGTCACCGACGGCGCCGCGCTCGAATGCGCCAAGGAGGCCGCCGGCGAACTGCGCCTGGACATCGAGGCCGCCTTCAGCCAGGGCCTGCCGAACACGCCGATGGCGCACGCCGGCATTCGCATCATCTCAGGTAACTTCGTCACCGCGCGTCCGCTTGGCGTGATCGACGGCGTGGACTTCGAGCTCACCGGCGTGACGCGCAAGATCGCGGCCGAGACCATCCACCCGATCCTGGCCACCGAAAACAGCCTGGTGCTGCTCTCGCCGCTTGGCTTTTCGCCCACCGGCGAAGTGTTCAACCTGACCATGGAAGACGTGGCCGCATCGGCCGCGATCGCCCTGCACGCCGACAAACTCATCTTCATCAGCGAGACCCCGATGATGAAGGACGCCGCCGGCGTCGAGCTGCGCGAGCTGTCCTCGCACCAGGCCGAGGCCGTGCTGCAGGCAGGCTTTTTGCCGGCCGACTCGGCGTTCTACCTGCAGCACGCGATCAAGGCCTGCAACGCCGGCGTGGACCGCGCCCACATCGTGCCCTACCAGATGGACGGCTCGGCGCTGCTGGAACTGTTCACGCACGACGGCGTGGGCACCATGATCAGCCACGAGAACCTCGAAAGCCTGCGCCAGGCCACAATTGAGGACGTTGGCGGCATTATCAAGCTGATCGAACCGCTGGAGGCCGACGGCACGCTGGTCAAGCGTGGCCGCGAGCTGATCGAACGCGAGATCGACCAGTTCTCGGTGATCGAGCACGACGGCGTGATCTTCGGCTGCGCGGCGCTGTACCCGTTCCCGGAATCGAAGATGGCCGAAATGGCATGCCTGACCGTGAGCCCCGACGCGCAGGCGCAGGGCGACGGCGAGCGCATCCTCAAGCACATGGAGAACCGGGCGCGCGCGGCGGGCATGAACAAGCTGTTCGTGCTCACCACCCGCACCTCGCACTGGTTCAAGAAGCGCGGCTTCGTCACCGCCACAGTGGATGACCTGCCCAAGGACCGCCAGCACATGTATAACTGGCAGCGCAAGTCGCAGGTGCTGGTCAAGCCACTATAATCACATATTCACGAACAGGAATCAGGAGCAAACAACATGGCCCGTACCGTCCACTGCATCAAACTGAACAAGGACGCCGAAGGACTCGACTTTCCGCCCGTGCCGGGCGAACTGGGTAAGCGCATTTACGAGTCGGTATCGAAAGAAGCCTGGCAGGGCTGGCTCAAGCACCAGACGATGCTGATCAACGAGAACCGCCTGAACATGGCCGACGTCCGCGCCCGCAAGTACCTGGCCACGCAGATGGAAAAGCACTTCTTCGGCGAAGGCGCCGACCAGGCCGCGGGCTACGTGCCGCCGACCAACGGCTAAATTCACCGCTACCGTTTGCACGTCGTCCCCGGGCTCGGCGCCCCCCTTGGCGGGGACCCATGCTGAGTGTGCCTATGCGCTGCGTGCGCGATAGCCCGAGCGGTCTATGGGTCCCCGCTTGCGCGGGGACGACGTGCATGAGTAAGTGGTGGATGTCGCACTACCGTTTATCCCACCAGTTCTCACATCCGCGAGCACTGCCTCAACTCGCAGCGTGCCATGAACACCTTGCCGTTCTCGCACTGCATGCGATAGACCTCCACCGGCCCCGGCTCGGTCACCAGCCCCGCGCCCTCGCCGCCGGTGCATTGCTCGTGCCTGGCCATCTTCTCGACGGTCACCGACGACACGCCGGCACGGAACGGAATGCGCTCGATCGGCACCCCTTCCGCCACCAGCTGCGGCGCAGCCGGTTTGGCCGTGGCCACCGGCGCATCGGCATCGGCCTTGCCGTGAAACGCCGAGCAGCCGCCCAGCACCACGCAAGCTAACACGAGCAATCGTTTCATGGTCTCCTCCGGTCAGAAGGTCAGCGTCTTCACGCCTTCGCTGGTCCCCAGCAGGCACACATCGGCGCCGCGCTGCGCGAACAGGCCGACGGTGATCACGCCCGGGATCTGGTTGATCTGCGACTCCAGCCCCGCCGGGTCGGTGATCGACAGCCCTGCCACGTCCAGGATGTGGCCACCGTTGTCGGTCACGACAGGCTCGCCGTCCTTGATGCGCAGGGCCGGCTTGCCGCCCAGCTGGGTGAGCTTGCGCATCACGGCCTGGCCCGCCATCGGCACCACCTCGACCGGCAGCGGGAACTTGCCCAGCACCTGCACCAGCTTGGAGCCGTCGGCGATGCACACGAACTTGCCCGACACCGAGGCCACGATCTTTTCGCGCGTGAGCGCAGCGCCGCCGCCCTTGATCATCGCACCCGCCGCGTCGATCTCGTCCGCGCCATCGACGTACACGGAAATCGACGCCACATCGTTCAGGTCGTACACGTGGATGCCGTGGCCGCGCAGGCGCGTCGCAGTCGCCTCGGACGACGCTACCGCGCCCTTGATGCGGTCCTTGATTTTGCCCAGCTCGTCGATGAAGAAGTTCGCCGTCGAGCCCGTGCCCACGCCGATGATTTCGCCGTCAACCACGTAATCGATGGCCGCGCGCGCCACCGCCTGTTTGAGTTCGTCCTGAGTCATGATGTCCGAATGAGAAAAAGAATGCGCCATTGTAGCGGATCGGGCACCACCTTCAGCGAAAGCAGTCATTGCCAGAAATGCAAAAAGAGGCGAAACTGATCCATGCCCGGTGGGCCCTTGCGCCGCACCGGACCATTTGACTTCAACCATCCGGACCAACACAACTACATGAAAAAACGCTCCATCATCGCCCTTGTCCTGGGCCTGGTCGCCAGCGCGTATGCCGGCGCCGCCACCGAATACGCCCCGCTGCTGCGTGCCAAAAAATTCATCGAAGCCGAAAAGCTGGCCAATGCCACGCTCGCGCGCGACCCCGCCAACCCCGACGCGATGCTGGCCAAGGTCAACGCCATCCTCGGTTCCAGCGGCGTCCTGCGCGTCGATGAGGCCGTGAAAGTGGGCGAACAATGCGTGGCGGCCCGGCCGCAGGCGGCGGCCTGTCATCTGGCGCTGGGCAACGCGCTGGGTACCAAGGCGGCCAACGCCAGCATGATGTCGGCGATCGGCTACGCCGGCACCGTACGCGACGCATTCAAGAAGGCGATCGAACTGGAGCCGCGCAACATCCAGGCGCGCTTCTCGCTGCTGGAGTACTACAACGCGGCGCCCGGCATCGTCGGCGGCGGCAAGGACAAGGCGCAGGACCTGGCCAAACAGACTGCCGCGGTCAGCGCGCCGGCCAGCCAATTGATGCTGGCCCAGATCGACATCGCCGACGGCCAGCTCGCCAAGGCCGAGTCCGTGCTGCTTGCGGTCCAGCCGGGCAACGACGACGTGGTGGCGGACCGGCAGCGCGACCTGCTGACCGCGTTGGGGCACAACTACCTGCAAAACAAGAAGTACGCCGACAGCGAGCGCATCTTCAACCTGGTGCAGAAGCGCTACCCGGACAGCGAGGCCGGGCTGTACGGCCTGGGCCGCCTGCAGCAGGAGCAAGGGCGCTACCGCGAGGCCATCGCCGCCTTCGAACAGGCGCTGGCGGTCACGGAGCTGTCCAGCACGCACTACCGCATTGCCCACGCGGCGCTGTCGATGGGTGACAAGGCGCGCGCGGCGTCCGAGTTCGACAAGGCGCTGGTGGCCCACACTGCCCTGCCGGTCAAGTTCCGTTCCGACGCGCAGGCCCAGCTCAAGGCCCTGCGCTGATTCAATCCAGCGGCGGCAGGCAACCATACAAGCGGCGTCCCTCATGGTCGTCCGCGCCGATGTGGTGCACGAGCAGCTTGCCGTCGTGCTGGCGCGCCAGGCAAAAGCGCGCCTCGTAGGCGCCGGCCACGCTGCCGCGCGCGGCGCGCGCCTCGATCCGCACCCGGTACACGCGCCCCCCCTCCAGCGCGACGGCGCTCGTCTGCGGCAGCGCCTGCACCCGGCCGCCGTACGGAATGCACATGCTGTACCGGACCGGGAAGGTGCGCTCGCGCGGCATCGCCATGCGCCACAGCACCGGCTTCTTTGCCAGCGGGTCGCTCACCACAATGCTGTCGAAATTGGGCGAGCCGAAGCGCCGCTCCTCACGCTCGGAGATCGTAAAGCACGGCTCGCCATTGGCGTGCGCGCGTACCTCCGCTTCGCCGGTGCGTGCCTGTGCCTCTGGCGTATGCACGGCAAGCAGCAGGAGGGGACAGGCGGCGAACGGGAATTTCATGCGGCAACCTTGGGAAGACGAATCAGGATCGACGTCTAGCGTAAGGTGTTGCCGCCCGGAAGTTATTGATTATTCGCAAGCTCATGCGGTCTGCGTAGCAGCCGCGCCGCAGTGCCGCGGTGGAGATTGGCCGGGCTGGCCGGGTCGCGCAGGAAATGCGCCAGCACGCGCTCGTACAGCGCCAGGCTGCCCGCGTATTCCGGCTGGCTCATCGCCTCGGGCTTGCGCAGGTGCTTGAGCACGAAGTAGTCGGCCAGCAGCTCGCCCTGCGCTTCCATGTTGTAGTCGGCAAGCGTGGCGCCCTCGCGTAGCGCATAGCGGTACGACAAGCCGATGCGCAGCGCGCCGCGCAGGCGCACCGGATAGCCCAGCTGGTGCTGCCAAACGTGCACCATCTCGTGCATGAACCAGTGCCTGGCCGGCAGGTCCGCCAGCGCGTAATCGGGCAGGTAGCAGGAATGGTGGAAGTAGATGCTGCCGTTGGGCGTCATGGCGCAGTTGCGCGGCTGCAGGCCGAACGGCAGATAGGGACGGTTGTGCACGCGCACCCGCGCGCAGTCGATGGCGTCGCCGAACAGCAGCGACACCATCGCGATTTCGCCAGGCGTCATGCCCCGCGCGCGGCGTTGCACGTTACGCGGCGCTCAGCGCGGCGGCGGCCCTGGCCAGGTCGGTGATCAGGCCCCAGTCGCCGGCCTTGATCGCATCCTTGGGCGTGAGCCACGAGCCGCCCACGCAGGCCACGTTCTTCAGCTTCAGGAACTGCGGCGCGGTGTCGATCGAGATGCCGCCGGTCGGGCAGAAGGTCACGTCCGGCAGCGGGCCGGCAATGGCGCTGAGCATGCCCACGCCGCCCGCCGGCACGGCCGGGAACAGCTTGAGCTGGCGGAAGCCCGCTTCGCGCGCGGCCATCACTTCGGACGGGGTCATCACGCCCGGCAGCAGCGGCAGGCCGCTCTTCTTTGCAGCCTCGATCAGCGCTGGAGTCAGGCCCGGCGACACGCCGAACACGGCGCCGGCGTCGCGCGCGGCCGCGAATTCCTCGGGCTGGGTCAGCGTGCCCACGCCGACGATCGCGCCTTCAACCTGGCTCATGGCGCGGATCGCGTCCAGGCCGTGCGCGGTGCGCAGGGTCACCTCGAGCACGCGGATGCCGCCCGCCACCAGCGCGCGCGCCAGCGGCACCGCGGTGGCAGGGTCGTCGATCGCGATCACCGGGATCACGGTCGCCGAACGCATGATGTCAAGCAGGTTCATGGTAGTCATTTGGAGGTCCTGAACAAAAAGTCTTCGTCTGAGCCGGGCATGATCTCGCCGCTGTCGGCCCCTTCATGCAGCGGCACGGTGGTGTCGATGGGCGACGGCAGCGGGAAGGTGCAGGCGCCCTGCTCGGCTTCGCTGACGGCCTGGCGGAACACGGTGAACAGTTCGCGCCCCATGCCGATGTGGCTGGAGCTCAGGTCGGCGCTGGCCTGCTTGCGCGCGGCCCACACGTCCTCCGGCACCAGCGCTTCGAGCGTGCCGGCCGTGGCATCGACGCGGATGATATCACCATCGCGCACCAGCCCCAGCGGGCCACCGGCGAGGATCTCGGGCGACACGTGGATCGCGGCCGGAACCTTGCCCGAGGCGCCCGACATGCGCCCGTCGGTGACCAGCGCCACGTGGTGGCCGGCGTCCTGCAGGTTCGACAGCGCGGGGGTGAGCGCGTGCAGCTCCGGCATGCCGTTGGCGCGCGGCCCCTGGAAGCGGATCACCGCCACGAAATCCTTGTTGAGGTGGCCGGCCTTGTAGGCGTGCATGAAAGCGTCCTGCGAATCGAAGGTCAGCGCCGGCGCTTCGACCACGTGGTACTCGGGCTTGACGGCCGAGATCTTCATCACCGCGCGGCCCAGGTTGCCCTGCACCAGCACCAGGCCGCCGTTGGCCTGGAACGGGTTCGAGGCCGGGCGCAGCACGCTCTCGTCGCCGCTGTGGGCGGGCAGGTCGCGCCACACCACCTTGCCGTCTTCGCCCAGGAACGGCTCCTTGCAGTGGGCGCGCAGGCCGTGGCCGAGCACCGTGTTCACGTCCTCGTGCGCCAGGCCCGCGTCCAGCAGCTCGCGGATCACGAAGCCGGGGCCGCCCGCGGCCTGGAAGTGGTTCACGTCGGCGTCGCCGTTGGGGTAGATGCGGGTCAGGAGCGGCACCACCTTCGACAGCGCGTCGAAGTCGTCCCAATCGATCACGATGCCGGCAGCGCGCGCGATCGCCACCAGGTGCAGCGTGTGGTTGGTCGAGCCGCCGGTCGCGTGCAGCGCGACGATGGCGTTGACGATGCTCTTCTCGTCCACCACCTGCCCCACCGGCATGTAGTGGCCGCCCTGCTGCGAGATCTTCACCGCCTGCTGCGCGGCGGCCGCGGTGAGCGCATCGCGCAGCGGCGTGCCCGGCGTGATGAAGGCGGCGCCCGGCAGGTGCAGGCCCATCATCTCCATCAGCATCTGGTTGCTGTTGGCGGTGCCGTAGAAGGTGCAGGTGCCCGAGCCGTGGTACGACTGCGACTCGCACTCGAGCAGCTCCTCGCGCGTGGCCTTGCCCTGCGCGTAGCGCTGGCGAACCGCAGCCTTTTCCTTGTTCGACAGGCCGGTTGTCATCGGCCCGCCCGGCACGAACACGGCCGGGATGTGCCCGAAGTGCAGCGCGCCGATCAACAGGCCCGGCACGATCTTGTCGCAGATGCCCAGGTACAGGGCCGCGTCGAACATGTTGTGCGACAGCGCCACCGCGCTTGCCATCGCGATGGTGTCGCGCGAGAACAGCGACAGCTCCATGCCCGGCTGGCCCTGCGTGACGCCGTCGCACATGGCCGGCACGCCGCCCGCGAACTGGGCCACGGCGCCGATCTCGCGCACCGCTTCCTTGATCAGGCGCGGGAAGTATTCGAACGGCTGGTGCGCCGACAGCATGTCGTTGTACGACGAGACGATGGCCACCGACGGCTGCTTCTGCTCGCGCAGCTTGAGCTTGTCGTTGGCCGGGAACGCGGCAAAGCCGTGGGCCAGGTTGGTGCACGACAGCGCACCGCGCTGCACGCCCTTCACGCGCGCCGCCTCCAGATGCGCCAGATAAGCACGCCGCGATGCGCGGCTGCGCTGGATGATACGCTGGGTGACCTGTTCGACTACGGGGTGCAGCGCCATGATGGATTCCTTGAGTGTGGGGTTACTGAAATTTTACTACACTTTTTTGCGGATATGGATTTTCAAACGCCCGGTGGACGCGTGGGCAGGAGACCTGCCCACCCTACCGCCAAGCCGCTGCCGGCGCTGCTAGCGGCGGGGGCGTAGCGCGGCCGCGTAGGGTGGGCAGCTGTGCTGCCCACGCGTTCAGCCAGCGCGTGCTGGCCGTTGTCGCCAGGCGGTTGCCAACAAAGTGTAGTGAATTTACGCGCAATTCCTGTATGATTCGCTAATCTGCACTTGATGACAACATATTTTGCCAACGCCATGTCCGAGCCTTCCCTGACCAGCAGCGCCAGCTTCCAGGCCCTCGAAACCCACGCCATTGAAGCTGAAGACTGGCAGATGCGCAGCCTGTTCGCTGCCGATCCGCAGCGCTTCGAACGCATGTCGCTGGAGGCGGCCGGCCTGTTCCTAGACTATTCAAAAAATCGCCTTGACGGGCGCACGCTTGAACTGCTGGCCGCGCTGGCGCGCGAGCGCGGCGTGGAGCAGCGCCGCGACGCCATGTTCGCCGGCGAGAAGATCAACAACACCGAACACCGCGCCGTGCTGCACACCGCCCTGCGCGCGCCGCGCGAGGCCAAACTGGTCGTCGACGGCCAGGACGTGATCGCCGACGTGCACGCGGTGCTCGACCGGATCAAGGCCTTCACCAATGCCGTGCGTAGCGGCGAGTGGCTCGGCCACACCGGCAAGCCGATCACCGACGTGGTCAACATCGGCATCGGTGGCTCGGACCTGGGGCCGAAAATGGCGTGCCTGGCGCTGCGCCCGTTTGCCCATCCGCGCCTGGCCATGCACTTCGTCTCCAACGTGGACGGGCATGACATCGAGGCCGCGCTCGAACGGCTGGACCCGGAGACCACGCTGTTCATCGTCGCGTCCAAGACCTTCACCACTGCCGAGACCATGATGAACGCGCAGACCGCGCGCCGCTGGTTCGTCGAGCGGGCGCCGGAGAGCGCGCTGCCGCGCCACTTCGTCGCCGTCTCGACCAATACCGAGGCCGTGAAGGACTTCGGCATCGACCCGGCCAACATGTTCCCGTTCTGGGACTGGGTCGGCGGGCGCTACTCGGTGTGGTCGGCGATCGGCCTGCCGGTCGCGCTGTGCGTGGGCTTTGGTTACTTCAGCGACTTTCTCGCCGGCGCGCACGCAATGGACGAGCACTTCCGCAGCGCGCCAATCGAGCAGAACATGCCGGTGCTGCTTGGCTTGATCGGTTTTTGGAACCGCCAGTTCCTCGGCTGCCCGTCGGTCACCATCGCGCCCTACCATCAGGACCTGGCGCGCTTTCCGGCCTACCTGCAGCAGCTCGAGATGGAGAGCAATGGCAAGCGCGTCACGCGCGACGGCGCGCCGGTGGACACGCCGACCTGCCCGGCGATCTGGGGCGAGCCCGGCACCAACGGCCAGCACGCCTACTTCCAGATGCTGCACCAGGGGACGGACGTGACGCCGATCGACTTCATCGCCGCGCTCTCCCCGTCGCACGAACTGCGCCATCACCACACTGCCCTGCTGGCCAACTGCTTTGCGCAATCGGAAGCGTTCATGAAGGGGAAGACGCCGGACGAGGTGCGCCGCGACCTGCAAGGCCTGCCGCTGGCCGAGATCGAGCGGCTGGTGCCGCACAAGACCTTTCCCGGCAACCGGCCCAGCAACACGATCCTGATGGAGTACCTGAACCCGGCCTCGCTCGGCGCGCTGATCGCGCTGTACGAGCACAAGACCTTTGTGCAGGGGGTGCTGTGGGACGTGAACAGTTTCGACCAGTGGGGCGTCGAACTGGGCAAGGTGCTGGCCAAGAAGATCGAGGCCGAGCTGGCGGGCGAACCGCAGCCGGCGCTGCACGACAGCTCGACCAACGGCCTGATCGCGCGCGCCCGCGCCGCCATCTGAGGGGGGCGCGCATGGACGATATCCGCGTCGCGTTCGACCAGCCGATGCAGGTCGGCGAATGCCCGCTGTGGCACCACGGCGAGCACCGGCTGTACTGGGTCGATATCGACGGCTTTGCAGTGCACCGGCTCGATCCGGCCAGCGGCGCGCACGTCTCATGGAAGATGGACAGCGAGCCCTCGGCGCTTGCGATCCATGAGCGCGGCGGGCTGGTCGTCGCGCTGCGTGCGGGCCTGGTCCACCTGGATACCGTGAGCGGCGCGGTCACGCCGATGGCACAGGCGCCCTACGAGACGGCGAAGATGCGCTTTAACGACGGCCGTGTCGATCCCGCGGGCCGGTTCTGGATCGGCGGGCGCGACGAACAAGGCGAGGCCGCCGCGATGTACGTGCTCGAACGTGGCCGCTTGCGCCAGCAGTGGCCCGGCACGATGAAGAACTCGAACGGGCTGGGCTTTTCGCCCGATGGCCGCCACATGTACCACGCCGACACCGCCACGCACCGCATCGATCGCTACGATTTCGATCCGGCCACAGGCATCGCGTCCAACAAGCAGGTTTTCCACCAGTTCGCGACCAACAAGGGCGCGCCGGACTACGGCGGCCGCCCGGACGGGGCGGCCGTGGACAGCGAAGGCAACTACTGGTGCGCCATGTTCGAAGGCGCCCGCGTACTGTGCTTTGCCCCCAACGGCAAGCTGCTGCGCGAAGTGAACCTGCCGCTGCGCTGCCCGACCATGATCGCCTTCGGCGGCGATGACCTGAAGACGCTGTACGTCACCAGCGCCAGCCACCATCGGCCGGCCGAAGAACGTGCGCAGTACCCGCTGACCGGCCGCCTGCTCGCGCTGCGGGTGGACGTTCCCGGCAAGGCTGAACCGGCCTACCTGCCCTGATGGTCACGCCTTCGGCGCGAAACTGTAGGTGTTGTGATACTGCGTATCGTTGCCGAAGCCTTTCGCCGTGCCCTGCTCGTCGCGCTTGAGCACCACCAGGCGGTTGGCCACCACGCTGAACACGAAGTCCTCCCTGGCCTGCTGCTCGAACGACAGGAACACCATCACCTTGGCGCGGCGCTTGTGGGTGATGGTGGCCGCCAGCGGCACGTTGTCCGCGCCCAGCCAGACCTGCGCGATGTGGGTGCTCTCCTTCATCTTGATCTGCTCTTCGTCCGGGCCGCGCTCCACCAGCGACAGCTCCAGCAGCCGCACCGGCTTGCCCTGGTAGGTATCGGCCCGCTCCGACTTGAACTGCGCGCCGTCGAGCGCGCGCACGAAGGCAGGCGCGTAATTGACCAGGTTGGCGATACGCAGCGCGGACGATGTGCCGACCAGCGTGGACAGCGCTTCGTTGCGCCTGGCGCCGTTTGGCGGGCTGGCCTCGTCGGCGGCGCGCTTGAGCGTGGCGCGGTCCCATCGTATCTGCAGGGTGCCCGCATCCTCTTCCACTTGGGCCGAGGCGTGCGCGCTTTGCGGCGGCTTCTTGCCGTCGAGGTCGCGCTCGGACTGCTTCGCTTCGAACGTGCCGCGCAGCGTTCCCTGCCCCTGCAAGGTCGACAGCCCGGAGCGCAGATCGTCCAGCCCGTTCGCCCAGGCGGCATTGGCAAGCAACAGTGCGAGCAGCGCGGCATACCTCATCGGAATTCCCTTCGAGAATGTTGGTAGATCAGGCGCGCCAACTATACCGGACGCGACGATGGAGAATTGATGAGTTTGTAATGGATTGTTTCGGACATATGCACGGCCTGGCTCAATGTCGCGCGCTGTGGGCGCCGCGCTGGCGGTGCTACACTGGCCCGATCATTTGGGACCGACATGGCTATTACTACCATCACTTTTGAAATCGACGAAAAGCTCAAGCAGCAATTCGTCGCGCTCGCGCGCGAGCGACACTGCAGCGCCGAGGAACTGCTGCCACACCTGGTTCGGGATTTCGTCGAAAGCGACAGTGATCCTGAATATAACGCGTGGTTTCAGCGGCAAGTACAGGCCGGACTGGACTCGCTCGCGGCAGGTGAAGGTATTCCCGGCGAAGAAGTGGAAGCTGAATTTAAGGCTCTACGCGACGAGATGGAACGAAGACAGGGTGGCACCCGATAATCGTGCGCGTCATCTGGTCACCGGAGGCGAAGGGGGACCGACGCGCCATCTTTCAATTTATTGCCGCAAACAACCACAGCGCCGCGATCGCGTTCGATCATGAGATTGCGAGAGCCGCAACACTGGTTTCAACTTTTCCTCACATCGGGCGCGCTGGGCGCATGGCAGGGACACACGAACACGTTGTCGCGCGCCACTACTTGCTGATCTACACGCTTTCCGGCGGTGCAATCCGGATCGTCCGCGTGCTTCACACGTCCCAACAGTGGCCTTGATCGCGCTTCGCGCGACCTCTGGCAAATCAATATGGCACCATAGCCATTCAGGCTCGCGCCCGCCGTAGTAAATTTTCTTGCAAACTCCACATTTGCGTAGTAAATTTACATCCATGCGACCACTCCCACTTTGCGATCGACTACCCATGGCTCTCAACGATTTCGACCTCGTTCTGTTCGGCGGCAGCGGCGACCTTGCAATGCGCAAGCTGCTGCCCGCGATGTACGCGCGCGACTACTGCAAGGACCTGCCGGAGACGGCCCGCATCATCTGCGTGGGCCGCGCCGAATGGTCGCAGGAGCAGTTCCTGCAAACGGTGGAAACGAGCTCGAAGCCGCACATCAAGGAAACCCCGACCGACGAGCACTGGGAGCGCTTCCTGCAGCGCCTGGTGTACGTGTCGGTGAACGCGACCGACGTAGCCAGCTATGGCGCCCTGGTTGAGGCGCTGCGCCGCGACCCGGCGATCACGCGCGTGTACTACCTGGCAACCCCGCCCTCGCTGTTCGCCCAGATCTGCGACAACCTGAAGGCGACCGGGCTGGCCACGCCGAACTCGCGCGTGGTGCTGGAAAAGCCGCTCGGGCGCGACCTCGCGTCGGCCAAGCGCATCAACGCCGAAGTGGGCAAGGTCTTTGCCGAGCAACAGATCTACCGGATCGACCACTATCTGGGCAAGGAAACGGTGCAGAACCTGTTGGCCCTGCGCTTCGGGAACATCCTGTTCGAGCCGCTGTGGCGCCGCGAATGGATCAGCGACGTGCAGATCACCATCGCCGAGAAGATCGGCGTGGGCAACCGCCTGGGCTACTACGACACCTCGGGCGCGCTGCGCGACATGCTGCAGAACCACCTGCTGCAGCTGCTGTGTATCGTCGCCATGGAGCCGCCGACCTCGATCTCGCCGGACGCGGTGCGCGACTCCAAGCTGCAGGTGCTGCGCTCGCTCAAGCGCTTCACCCCGACCACGCTGGCGCAGAACATCGTGCGCGGCCAGTACCGCGCCGGCTACGTCGATGGCAAGCCGGTGCCGGGCTACCGCGAGGAGCCGGACGCGCCCAAGCATTCCAGGACCGAGACCTTCGTCGCCCTCAAGGCCGAAATCGACACCTGGCGCTGGGCCGGCGTGCCGTTCTACCTGCGCACCGGCAAGCGCATGGCCGACCGCCTGGCAGAGATCGTGGTGCGCTTCAAGCAGATCCCGCATTCGATCTTCCACCAGCCCACGTCCACCTTCCAGCCCAACAGCCTGGTGATTCGCCTGCAGCCGGACGAAGGCCTGTCGCTGAACCTGATGGCCAAGACGCCGGGCGACAGCATGCGCCTGAAGCAGGCCGAGCTCGAGCTGGACTTCCGCGAGCAGTTCAAGGCCCCGCGCATGGAAGCCTACGAGCGCCTGCTGCTGGACGTGCTGCGCGGCCAGCTCACGCTGTTCATGCGCGGCGACGAACTGGAAGCGGCATGGGAATGGGTCGAGCCGATCCTCAACCACTGGGAACAGGACGACAATTCGCCCCTGCCCTATGCCTCCGGCACCTGGGGTCCGGCCGCGTCGTCGGCACTGATCGGGCGCGACGGGCTGCAGTGGCGCGAAGAAGCGCTGCCGGAAGACTAAGGGCGAGGAACAGATCGTGCTGCTCGATTCAATCCGCACCCAGCTCGACTCGCTGTCGCGCTCCGAACGCAAGGTGGCGCTGGCGGTGCTGGACAATCCAGCGGCCACCGTCAGCCAGAACATCACCGCGCTGGCCAAGAGCGCACAGGTGTCCGAGCCGACCGTGGTGCGCTTTTGCCGCACCCTCGGCTACGAAGGCTGGCACGAGTTCAAACTCAAGCTGGCGCAGGGGCTCGCGCTCGCGCTGCCCGGCGCCACCGACCAGCCGGCGCAGGACGACCTGGCCTCCGATCTCGTCAACAAGATCTGCAGCCGTTCGATCAACACCCTGCTCGACCTGCGCAACAACCTGAACCCCGAGACCATCCAGAAAGCGCTCGACATCCTTTCGCGCGCCAACAAGATCGAGTTCTACGGCCAGGGCACCTCGGGCTTTGTCGCGGCCGATGCGCAGCACAAGTTCTTCCGCTCGGGCGTGCCGACGGTGGCCTACACCGACCCCGCGATCCACTCGATCGCCGCGGCGCTGGTGCACGAGGGCGACGCGGTGGTGGCGATTTCGCAGCGCGGCAACAACCCGGCGCTGGTGCGCTCGGCCAAGCTGGCGCGCCGCGCGGGCGCGGACGTGATCGTGCTGGCGCCCTCGGGCACGCCGCTGGCGGACATGGCCACGGTACTCATCCCGATCGACCTCGTGTTTGCGATCGACCCCTACACGCCGATCTCGGCGCGCCTTGCTTACCTGGTCGTGATCGACGTGCTGGCCGTGGGCCTGGCCCTGCAGCGCGGCCCGGAATTTCGCAAGAAGATGCAGAACGCCCAGAAGGCGCTGCAGGAATTCGACATGCAGTTCGATTCCTTCATCGGATAGCCCGCCACCTCTGCATGCGCGGGTGCAGTCCTGAGCCGGCGGCTAGATCATTTCCAGCGGCACCTTGCGGCGCGGCGGCGGAAACGCCCGGTCAAGCGCTTGCAGGTCGATCGGGGACAGGCGCAGGTCGAGCGCCGCGCGCGCCTGCCTGACGTGGCGCGGCGTGCCGGCCTTCGGTATCGCGATCACCTGTTCGTCGCGCAAAACCCAGGCAAGGGCGATCTGGGCCGGCGTGGTCGAATATTCGTCCGCGAGCCGCAGCACCTCTGCCTGGCCCAACAGCACGCCTTGCTCCAGCGGAGAATACGCCATCACCGGCATCGCGTGCTGCCTGCTCCACGGCAGCAGGTCGAACTCGATCCCGCGCCGCATCAGGTTGTAGAGCACCTGGTTGGTCTGGACCTTGCGCCCGCCCGGCAAGGCAAGCAGTTCCTCCATGTCGCCGGTATCGAAATTGCTCACGCCCCAGTAGCGGATCTTGCCGTCGCTGGCCAGGCGCTCCAGCGCATCGACGGTCTCGGCCAAAGGCACGCCCCCGCGCCAATGCAGCAGGTACAGGTCGATGTAGTCGGTCGCCATGCGCTTGAGGCTCGCTTCGCATGCCGCGATCGTCCCCTTGGCCGAGGCATGGTGCGGAAGCACCTTGCTGACGATGAACGCTTGCCGCCGGCGTCCTGCGAGCGCCTCCCCAACCAGCTCCTCGGCGGCGCCGTCGCCGTACATCTCGGCGGTATCGATCAGGCTCATCCCGTTGTCGAGTGCGCAGACCAGGGCTTCAAGCTCGTGGCGGCGCCTTTCGGGCTGCTCGCCCATGCGCCAGGTGCCGATGCCTAGCACCGGCACCTCCACGCCTGCGGGAAGTTTCGTGGTACGCATATCTGCTCCTTTACTCATCGGGTGGCCTGCCCCGCCAAGCCGACGCCTGCGTGATAAAGTTGATGCTTTATTGACCATCCAGCGTAGCACATGCGCCGTTACCTTTCCTCGAGCAGGTACATCGACTTCGACAACCCGGAAGTGCTGTCGGTTGCCCGTCGCCTGAAGGCGTCTGCCGGCTCTGAATCCGACCTCGTGCGCGCGTGCTTCGAGTTCGTTCGGGACGAGATCGAGCACAGCGTCGATTTCAAACGCAATCCCGTGACCTGCAAGGCGTCCGATGTGTTGCGGTTCCGGACCGGCTACTGCTATGCAAAAAGCCATTTGCTCGCGGCTTTGCTCAGGGCGAACGGCGTTCCGACAGGCCTGTGCTACCAGCGCCTGTCGACGGGAGACAGCGGCGCGCCGTACTGCCTGCATGGCCTGAATGCCGTCTACCTCAAGGATGAAGGCTGGTACCGGCTCGACGCGCGCGGCAACAAGCCCGGCGTGGATGCCCGGTTTACGCCTCCGCGCGAGGCCCTCGCCTTTTCGATCAGCGAGCCGCACGAACGGGACCTGCCCGAAATCTGGGCCGAGCCGCTTCCGGTCGTGGTCGAGGTTCTCGAGCGCTACGACACCTTTGACCAGGTGCTCGCCAATCTGCCGGACGTCGAGCTTGCGGAGCTGCCTGTAAAATAGCGTGTTTTACAAGCGCTCGTCCGATATCCGAACATGCACATCTCCCCAGAACGCAGCACCCGCCCCGATTACGACCTGCTGGTACGCCAGGTCACCAGCGTCCTTGAAGGTGAGACCTCGCTGGTCGCCAACGCCTCGCAGTTTTCCGCGCTCGTCTACGACACCCTGGCGGACCTGAACTGGGCCGGCTTCTACCTGACCGTCCCGGGCAAGAACGGCCGCGAGCAGGACCTGCTGGTCGGCCCGTTCCAGGGCAAGCCGGCGTGCGCCCGCATCCCGTTCGGGCGCGGCGTGTGCGGCACCGCGGCGGCCGAGCGGCGCACCATCGTCGTGGCGGACGTGCATGCCTTCCCCGGCCACATCGCCTGCGATTCCGCATCCAACGCCGAGATCGTGATCCCCCTGGTCAAGAACGGCAAGGTGATCGGTGTGTTCGACATCGACAGCCCGACCCTGAACCGCTTTACCGAGGAAGACCGCGCCGGCCTGGAAGCGATGCTGAAGGCCTTCCTCGACGCGACCGATTGCTGATCCGACCATCCCTAACAGACCACGCACATGAACCAGCTCGAACAACTGAAGCAGTACACCACCGTCGTCGCCGACACTGGCGACTTCCAGTCGATCAAGGCCTATGCGCCGCAGGATGCGACCACCAACCCGTCGCTGATCCTGAAGGCCGTGCAAAAGCCGGAGTACCGCCCGCTGCTCGAAAAAACCATCGCCGACTTCCCGAAAGCCTCGACCGGCGAGATCATCGACCGCCTGCTGATCGCGTTCGGCACCGAGATCCTCAAGTACGTGCCGGGCCGGGTCTCGACCGAAATCGACGCCGCCCTGTCCTTCGATACGGAAGCGACGGTCGCCAAGGGCCGCGAGCTGATCGCGCTGTATGAAGAAGCGGGCATCGACCGCAAGCGCGTCCTGATCAAGATCGCATCGACGTGGGAAGGCATCCGCGCGGCCGAGATCCTGGAGCGCGAAGGCATCCGCTGCAACCTGACGCTGCTGTTCTCGCTGTGCCAGGCGATCGCCTGTGCCCAGGCCAATGTGCAGCTGATCTCGCCGTTCGTCGGCCGCATCTACGACTGGTACAAGAAGTCGACCGGCATCGACTACCAGGGCGCGGACGACCCGGGCGTGCAGTCGGTCAAGCGGATCTACCAGTACTACCGCAAGTTCGGCTACAAGACCGAAGTGATGGGCGCGAGCTTCCGCAACACCTCGCAGATCCTGGAACTGGCCGGCTGCGACCTGCTGACCATTTCGCCTGACCTGCTGCAAAAGCTGGCCGATGCGAGCGGCGCGGTCGAGCGCAAGCTGAGCCCGGACGCGGGCGCGGCGATCGAAAAGATCGCCATGGACGAAAAGACCTTCCGCTTCATGCTCAACGAAGACGCGATGGCCACCGAAAAGCTGGCCGAAGGCATCCGCGCGTTCTGCGCCGACTCGGGCAAGCTCAAGCAGATGATCGAATCGATGCGCTGATCGAACGCGTGGGCGGGGGACCCGCCCACCCTACATTAAGCAGCGTAGGGTGGGCAGGTTTCCTGCCCACGCGTCCAGCTGACGCCTGCAGGCCTGAAGCTCAACGCCGCAAGCCGTTAATCTGCGCATCCACCGCCTGCGTGCCCACCTCGACCAAATCGAACGCCTGCTCGAACAGCCAGCTGCGGATCAAGCCCTCCGCCAGCGACCACATGGTCAGCGCCACGGCGCGCGGCACCACACCCTCGCGCAACTCGCCGCGCTCGGCCGCGCACTTGATGCGCTCTTCCGAACGCTCCATCCACGTCTGCAGGCACTGGTGCCGGCGAACGCGCGCCGCCTCCAGCTCGCCGACGAATTCCATCTTCAGCGCCGCGATCTCGAACACGCGCCGGGCGCGCTCATCCTGCACCGTCTTGCGCAGGCCGGCCAGCATGTACTCGCGCAAATCGCGCAGCGGGTCTTCGGTGTCCAGCTGGACCAGAGCCGACTCGAGCGGCATGATCACGCGCTCCAGCATCGCGTTGAACAGGGCCACTTTGTCGTCGAAGTGCCAGTATATGGCCCCGCGCGTCACGCCGGCGGCCGTTGCGATATGCTGCAAGGTCGTGCGCGACACGCCATGTTCCGCAAACAACTGCTCTGCAGCATCCAAAATGCGGTCACGGGTGGCCGCCGCCTCTTCCTTGGTCTTGCGGGCCATGCCTACTCCGCGGTTTTTGGTGGGTTGAAAACATTAAACATACATCCGTGATAGTATCTCCAAAATTTCGTAAAAGCCAGTGACGACGCCGTAGCGGAGCAAGGATCGTTCCGCCGGGGTGGTTTTGTTGCTGATGTCCACAAAGAAGAGAAGGAAGCACAAGGAATGCGTTCTGCAAACTCCTCCCACCTGTCCCTGACCCGGGTTGCCGTGAGCACCCTGGCGGCGCTGACCCTGCTGTCGGCCTGCGGCCAGAAAGAAGCGGCGCCCGGCGCCCCCGGCGGCAAGATGCCGGCGCCCGAAGTCGGCGTCATCACCACCAAGTTCCAGCCGGTCGCGCTGCAGACTGAACTGCCGGCGCGCGTGGACGCGTTCCGCGTGGCCCAGGTGCGCGCGCGCGTGAACGGCGTGGTGCTCAAGCGCCTGTTTACCGAGGGCAGCGAAGTCAAGCAGGGCCAGTCGCTGTTCCAGATCGACCCGCAGCCGTACGAGGCGCAAGTCAACTCGGCCAAGGCCGCGCTGGGCAAGGCGGAGGCCGCGCTGGCGTCGGCCACCGCCCAGGCCGAACGCTACAAGCCGCTGGTGGCCGCCGAGGCCGTGAGCAAGCAGGAGTACACCAACGCCGTGGCCGCCCAAAAGCAGGCCGAGTCGGACGTGAACTCGGCCAAGGCGGCGCTGCGCATCGCCCAGATCAATTATGACTATGCCAACGTCTATGCGCCGATCGCCGGCCGCATCGGCCGCGCCATGGTCACCGAGGGCGCGCTGGTATCCGCCACCGAGGCAACCCAGCTGGCCACCATCCAGCAGCTGGACAAGGTGTACCTGAACATCACCCAGTCCGCTTCCGAGCTGCAGCGCCTGCGCCGCCAGGCCGGCGAGAAGAACGTCTCGTCCGGCATGCCGGTGACCGTGGTGCTGGATGACGGCAGCACGCTGCCGCGCCAGGGCCGCCTGCTGTTCTCGGACGTCACCGTGGACCAGGGCACCGGCCAGCTGACCCTGCGCGCCGAAATGCCGAACCCGGACCGCTCGCTGCTGCCGGGCCAGTATGTGCGCGTGCGCGTGGCCCAGGCCGAGCTGCCCAACGGCATCCTGGTGCCGCAGCAAGCCGTCACCCGCGGCGGCGCCCAGGGCGACAGCCTGATGGTGATCGGCGCCGACAACAAGCCGGCCCCGCGCGTGGTCAAAATCGCGTCCCAGCAGGGCAGCGACTGGGTCGTCACCGACGGCCTGAAGGCCGGCGAGCAGGTGATGGTCGATGGCTTCCAGAAAATCGCGATGCTGCCCCCCGGCACGCCGGTCAAGCCGGTGCCGTGGACGCCGGCGGCCGAAGGCGCCGCCGCCAAGGCGTCAAGCCCGGCCGCCAGCCGCTAATCGCAGCAAACGGATAGAAACAGGATTTTCCAATGGCACGTTTTTTTATTGACCGCCCCATCTTTGCCTGGGTGATCGCCCTGTTCATCATGGTGCTGGGCGGCGTCGCGATCAAGCAATTGCCGATCGCTCAATACCCGACCGTGGCGCCGCCGACCATCGTGGTCTCGGTGGCCTACCCGGGCGCTTCGGCTCAGACCCTCGAGGACTCGGTGATTTCCGTCATCGAGCGCGAGATGAACGGCTCGCCCGGCATGGTGTACATGGAATCGACCAGCCAGGCCAACGGCACCGGCTCGATCACCATCAGCTTCGAGACCGGCACCAACCCCGACCTGGCCCAGGTGGACGTCCAGAACCGCCTGTCGCGCGCCACCCCGCGCCTGCCGCAGGCCGTGGTCCAGCAGGGCGTGCGCGTGGACAAGGCGCGCTCCAACTTCCTGCTGTTTACCATCCTCTCGTCGGACGACCCCAACTGGGACCCGATCGCGCTCGGCGACTATGCCTCGCGCAACGTGCTGCCTGAAATCCAGCGTATCGACGGCGTCGGCCAGGCCCAGCTGTTTGGTACCGAGAAGGCGATGCGGATCTGGATCGACCCGGCCAAGCTGGTCGGCTTCAATCTGTCGCCCAACGACGTGAACAACGCGATCCGCCAGCAGAACGCCCAGGTCGCATCCGGCACCATCGGCGACCTGCCGCTGGCCGCCGGGCAGCAGATCACGGCCACCGTGGTGGTCACCGGCCAGTTGTCGACCATCGAGCAGTTCGGCAACATCGTGCTGCGCGCCAACCCGGACGGCTCGACCGTGCGGCTCAAGGACGTGGCCCGCATCGAGATCGGCGGCCAGAGCTACGCCACCAGCGCGCGCCTGAACGGGCGCTCGTCCACCGGCATCGGCGTGCAGCTGTCGCCGACCGGTAACGCGCTCCAGACCGGCAACCTGATCAAGGCCCGCATGCAGGAGCTGTCCAAGTACTTCCCGAAAGGCATGAAGTACTCGATTCCTTACGACAGCACGAAGTTCATCGACATCTCGATCAAGCAAGTGGTGGAAACCCTGGTCGAGGCCGTGTTCCTGGTGTTCCTCGTGATGTACCTGTTCCTGCAGAACATCCGCTACACCCTGATTCCGACCATCGTGGTGCCGGTCGCGCTGCTCGGCTCGTTCGCGACCCTGCTCGCGCTCGGCTTCTCGATCAACGTGCTGACCATGTTCGGCATGGTGCTGGTGATCGGTATCGTGGTGGACGACGCCATCGTGGTGGTCGAGAACGTCGAGCGCATCATGAGCGAGGAAGGCTTGCCGCCGCTGCTGGCCACGCGCAAGGCGATGAGCCAGATTTCGGGCGCCATCATCGGCGTGACCGTGGTGCTGATCTCCGTGTTCGTGCCGCTGGCGTTCTTCGCCGGCGCGGTCGGCAACATCTATCGCCAGTTCTCGGCGGTGATGGTGTCCTCGATCGCCTTCTCGGCCTTCATGGCGCTGTCGCTCACGCCGGCGCTGTGCGCGCACCTGCTCAAACCCGTGGAAGCGGGCCACCACATCGAAAAGCGCGGCTTCTTCGGCTGGTTCAACCGCAGCTTTGCGCGCGGCGCCCGCGACTATGAAAGCCTGGTCGCGCGCATCCTGCGCCGCACCGGCCGCGCCATGGTGGTGTTCGGCGTCGTTGCCGCCGTGGTCGCGCTGATCTTCACCCGCATGCCCAACTCGTTCCTGCCGAACGAGGACCAGGGCTACATCATCGCCAACATCCAGCTGCCGCCGGGCGCCACCGCGGAGCGTACCCGCGCCGTGCTGAACCAGGCCGAGGACTTCATCCTCAAGCAGCCGGAGGTGTCGGACATGGTGGCCGTGACCGGCTTCTCGTTCTCCGGCCAGGGCCAGAACATGGGCCTGGGCTTCATCATCCTGAAACCGTGGGACGAGCGCAAAGGCGCAGGCCACAGTGCGCAAGACCTGGCCGGCCGCATCACCGGCCGCCTGATGGGCCTGCGCGACGCGTTCATCTTCGCGATCAGCCCGCCGCCGATTCCCGAACTGGGCCGCGGCGCCGGCTTCTCGTTCCGCCTGCAGGACCGCGGCGGCGCCGGCCACAACGCCCTGCTCGCCGCGCGCAATCAGCTGCTGGGCATGGCGATGAAGAGCCCGGTGCTGACCGGCATCCGTCCGGAAGGCCTGGAAGACGCACCGCAGCTGTCGCTCGATATCGACCGCGACAAGGCGCAGGCGCTGGGCGTGACCTTTGACGCGATCAACACCGCGATCTCGACCACGCTGGGGTCAAGCTACATCAACGACTTCCCGAACGCCGGCCGCCTGCAGCGGGTGGTGGTGCAGGCCGACGCGCCGTCGCGCATGCAGCCGGGAGACCTGTTGAAGATCAACGCGCTCAACACCAAGGGCCAGCCGGTGCCGCTGTCGGCATTCGCGACCACGCACTGGGTTACCGGCCCGATGCAGACCGTGCGCTACAACGGCTACCCGGCCATGAGCATCACCGGCGAACCGGCCCCGGGCCACTCGTCGGGCGAGGCGCTGGCCGAGATGGAGCGCCTGGCGGGCCAGCTGCCGGCCGGCTTTGCGTTCGAATGGACCGGCCAGTCGCGCGAGGAGATCCTCGCCGGCTCGACCGTGTTCGTGCTGATCGGCTTCTCGCTGCTGGCCGTGTTCCTGGCCTTGGCCGCGCTGTATGAAAGCTGGTCGATCCCGGTGGCGGTGCTGCTGGTAGTGCCGCTGGGCGTGCTCGGCGCGCTGCTGGCGGCCACCATGCGCGGGCTGCCCAACGACGTGTACTTCAAGGTGGGCCTGATCACGATCATCGGCCTGGGCGCAAAGAACGCGGTGCTGATCATCGAGTTCGCCAAAGACCTGCAGGCGCAGGGCATGTCGGTGGTGGAAGCGGCGATCAAGGCCTGCCACCTGCGCTTCCGCCCGATCCTGATGACGTCGATGGCCTTCATCCTGGGCGTGCTGCCGCTGGTGATCGCCGGCGGTGCGGGCGCGGCCTCGCAACGCGCGATCGGCACCGGCGTGATGGGCGGCATGCTGGCCGCCACCGCGCTCGGCGTGTTCTTCGTGCCGGTGTTCTTCGTCGTGATCCGCAGCATTTTCAAGGGCAGCGAGCGCCAGCGCAAAATGTATGCGCACGAGCAGGAAGCCGCGGCCCAAATCGAGGAAAAAATATGATTGGAAAAATCAAGCTCTTCGCCACGCCGCTGGCCCTGGCCATGGCGCTTGCCGGCTGCGTGAACCTGGCGCCCAAGTATGAGCGCCCGGCGGCGCCCGTGGCCGGCAGCTTCCCGACCGTGGGCGGCACCAACGCCAGCGGCAACCCGGTGGCGGCCCAGGCGCCTGCCACGATCGCCTGGCAGCAGTTCTTTACCGACCCGCGCCTGCAGCAGCTGATCAACATCGCGCTGACCAACAACCGCGACCTGCGCATCTCGATCGCCAACATCGAACAGGTACGCGCGCAGTACCAGATCACGCGCTCGCAGCAGTTCCCGGCGCTGTCGGCCGCCTTCAACGGCAACCGCCAGAGCACCCAGGTCAACGGCGTTGACACGATCACGAGCGTGTACCAGGCCGGCATCGGCGTGTCCGCCTTCGAGCTCGACCTGTTCGGGCGCGTGCGCAACCTGTCGCAGGCGGCGCTGGCGCAGTTCCTGGCCACCGAGGAAGCGCGCAAGTCGGCGCAGATCAGCCTGATCGCCTCGGTCGCCAACGCCTACCTGCTGGCCCTGGCCGACGACGAGCAGCTCGCCCTCACCCGCGACACGCTCAAGACGCGCGAAGAGTCGCTGCGCCTGATCCGCCTGCGCTTCGAGAACGGCGTGGCCTCGCGCATCGACCTGGACTCGGCGCAGTCGCTGGTGGACAACGCCCGCTTCGTGCTGCAGCAACAGCTGCGCCAGCGCGCGCAGGACGACAACCTGCTCACGCTCCTGATCGGCCAGCCGATCCCGGGCGCGCTGCCGGCTGGTAGCACGCTGGCCGCGACCAACCTGCCCGACCTGCCGGCCGGCCTGCCGTCGGACCTGCTGGCCGAGCGCCCGGACATCCGCGCCGCCGAGCAGCAGCTGATCGCCGCCAACGCCAACATCGGCGCGGCGCGCGCGGCCTACTTCCCGCGCATCGCCCTGACCGCGAACGGCGGCAGCGCCAGCACGCAGTTGTCGAACCTGTTCTCCAGCGGCTCGTATGGCTGGCAGTTCCAGCAGAACATCACGATGCCGATCTTCGACTTCGGCCGTACCCGTGCCGGCGTCGAATCGGCCAAGGCCGGGCGCGACATCGCGGTGGCGCAGTACGAGCGCTCGATCCAGACCGCGTTCCGCGAGGTGTCCGACGCGCTGGCCGGCCAGGCCACGTTCGCCGAGCAGCTGCGCGCCGCGCGCAGCTCGGCCGACACCGAGGCAAACCGCTTCAGCCTGGTCAACCAGCGCTACCGCACCGGCACCGCCAGCTACCTCGACCTGCTGGACGCCCAGCGTTCGCTGTTCCAGGCCCAGTTGACGGCAGTGCAGGCCAACCTGGCGCGGCTGCAGAACCAGGTCACGCTGTACCGCGTGCTCGGTGGCGGCTGGAGCGGGACGGCGACGCCGGGGGCATAAGCCTGCCGCATCCGCAACCAAGGGTTCCCGCGCAAGCCGGAACCCTTTTTTCTTTTTTGGCGCGAATGTAGGGTGGGCGGATTCCCGCCCACGCGTTCAACCAGTGCCAGCAGGCCGGAATTGCGTTAGCTGGACGTCGACGCCGCCGATTCGCATTGCGGGTCGCTCAACCGTCCTTTCGTGGCGCCACATCGTCCCGGCCCTGGCCCTGGCTGGTGTCGGTGGCCGCTTGTGCGATCGTTGGTGGCGCCGGTGGCGCATAGTCCACAAGCTTCCACATGGTCGCCATGCTGTAAGAAGCAGACCGTTGGCCCTTGAGCCTTTGCCACAATGACGGTTCTCCGAGCAGGACAACGCGCGGCATGCGTTCGCCGGCCTTGAAGTGCTGGCGGCGGCCACCCTGCACCTCGCCTGGTTCGGCGGACTCCCACCACCCGGTTTGCGGGCATACCCGTCCGGTGGCCGCCAGTTCTCCCAGTAGCAGCCTGGGGGCCTGATCAGCCTCGCTTGTCGCTACTGCAGCAGAACCCGTCGGCCGCACGCGAATGGTACTGGTGATTTTGTCCCAGACCGCGATCGCCTCTTCGTCCGTGAGGCCCGCCTTCGTCGCACCTGCGGCGTCGTTCGCCACACCAGTCTGAAACTGGATATCGGCATACGGTTGCAACACGTCGTGCGGGACGCCAGTAAATTTCATCTGGAACTCGTGGTGTGCGTGTGACCCATCCTCGTCCGGCATACGCATGAGTGCTTCAAAGCCCGTGTGCCAGTCGTGGATCTGCCGGGCGCTGCGGCGCAAGACCTTGATCGCGGCAAGCATCTTTTTTTCGTCCGGTGTTGCCGGGTCTTCGAAAAAGCGCTTCGTCTGCGTTTCAAGCGAATCGCCTTCAGGATCATGGGGATTCGACGGCGCGACATAGATCGAGAAGTGCGCGTCCGGGAACTCCTTCAAGCGGAATCCGACCCGGATATGTTCGAGAAGATCGTCCGACGTCGGATTTGGCTTGTCGCTCAAGAATGCGTGTTCGATGCAATTACCGGGTTCGGCAGGGATTTCGTCTTCAGTCCTCTGTCGTAGGCGTCGGGCAATGCTCGTGATGTTTGCGATGACCGCATCTTTACGGTCTTTCAAGGGACGCGCATCGATAATAAGGCCATCGTCCTTCAGTTTAAAGTACCCGTTAATTCTAAGGTCATTGATGGCCTCAAAGCCATCGTAACCGGTAACGATTCTTCCTTCAGGCTGGCTTACGCGGTCAACTGAAATCAGCAAAGGGACATCGTTGTGATATATTGCCTTTTCGCTCTTTAGCTCTTCAATGAACTTCTGAGCCATCAATTGGACCTCATCGAATCCACCGGGGTAGACGTTCACGCCTAACGAAACAGCTGCATCGCCCCATACGACTGTAGCTGACGCCGGCACATCTACCATAAAGCGCCCGAAGCACACAGTCTTTGTTCTCTCAAACATCGATTGCAGGCGGGAAGTAAGGGTAATCATTTTTGATGTCTTCCATTCTTTTTGACTACTGTTACAAGCGGTCTGAATCAACATCGCAGCGGCGAAAGAAACGAGGACCAGGCGTCCGATGGCGGTGTTCATCAGTATGCCTTTCAGCATTTCCACGTTGCTGTCTGCGCGACGCGGACAATGCTGTACAAGGTCGCAGCGATGGCCCGCGGATCTTTGCAGCTTGACTGGTGTTCATAGCCAATCTGGCGAAACACCCCCTTGAGCACTCCACTTGTCAACTGATAGTCGGCAGATCGGATAGGAACCGTCTGGTCACCGGACGCCGAGGGTGGACGGATTGAGGCATGAATCGACTCGGCGATTTCGCTACCCCCCGCCTGCGGCATGCGTGGCGTAGCGATCCATGGGCTGAATGCCTTGTTATCAGAGTTATCTTTCCGACGAACAAGTTCAACGCTACCTTGGCGTGTATCGCTAAGGATCGGCCATTCCTGCCAGCCATTGGGGTCGGCGCAGTTCTTGTCGATTTCCCATACGACCTCGCCGAAGCTTTGCCGCCCCGGATCGGCGCCATAATGTGCATAGCTGTTAGGATGAAATGTGTTAGCGATGGTTTGGTGGAAATTCTGGGCTTTCTCAACATAGTTGCACGTCCGTTCGAACGTTCCTCCGCCTCTATCCTGAGGCCAGCCCGACGGGTTGATCCATTCTTCGCGGAACAGGGAATACCATTTCCCGCGTGTCTTGTAGATTTCTTTATATGGATCCCCCTGTTTCGGCCATGAATCGAGGTCGCACCCATTGTGCTTCACACGTAGCCAGCCATTGCCATAAGACTCTGTCGGCAATAGTTGCAGTCCGCCCGGAGCATTCGCCAGCACAGCTGTAACCTCATCGCCAAAATTTCCTGCCACTTTCGCGCCGAGGCTTTCAGTTGGGCTGCTCATCATGCCAGGATCCTCGAATCCGGCTCTCATGCGCTTGTACGCGGCTGGCGCGCCGATCGCGGGCATTACGCCATGAACGATGCCCAGCACCTTGTCCTGCAAATTTCCATATTTCGGGTGAATCAGCGCCCGGCCAACCAGGCCACCCATGGAGTGCGTCACGACGATGACCTGGTTGCACTCATAACCTGACCGAGTCAGATCGCCGATAACCTGTTCGATGCGCTTGGCGATGATCTTCGCGCTATCGCCATTGGATTGCAGCCAGTTATAGCCAAATGCGTACACCGCAAACCAGCAGTCCATGGCGACCTTCTTGAGTTCGTCCTCGCTCAACGCTTGCAGCGGCAGGCGTTGATCCGCGCCCCAGACACTTGGGTCAACCCCGACCACGTCGCGCCACTCCTGTCGCAATTCGCCTTCGGAGAACGTATTGTTCAAGCGCGACTCGAGGTGCTGGAGCAACTGTCCATAGCTCTTAAAGAAGACTTCGCCCCATCCACGCGCCCGTGCCTTTTGCACGGCGGTTCGACCGTTGGTTGCCGTAGGCAGGTCATCCATCAATAGCGGGGAATGAAAACTGCCGTCGAGCTCCACGTTGACATGGCGACCGTCACCATTAACCTCGCTCGGCCCCGACAGGTCGTAGATGTCCACAGTTGTCTGCAACGGGTCTAGCCTGAGTTGTCGGTCGCGTGGTCTGTCTTGCGCGTTCCTGCGAATGTTGGAAGCACCAAGACTGTCCGGCCGCCAAGCGATGTTATCCTTCTGCTTCAGTTCCTGTTGCCGCTGCGCACTCAAGCGCAGATTCGATCCCATGATTCCCGGCAAAAAGATGACAGGCAAAACGCGTGGGGGCGGAAAACGTGCGCATTGCAGTCTTTTGTCCTGCTGAGGCGTCGCAAAGCCTTCCGCTTGCCGGGTTCCGCCATGTTGTTGCACGGGTAACGGGTAGTCTGCAGTTGTCATCGTGTACGTCACCTTGCTCGATTTGCCAAGCGTCACTGTGCTCACGGAATCCGACCATCGTAGGTGGCAGCGCTCCCGCCATATTTGATCTTGGTAAAGATTCTTGCTTACTCACATACGGAAGCGGCTTTGCTAGCAACGGACGGGAGTGCGCGAACTTGGCCGCGCCTGCCGGGTCTATCAGTTGAGCGGCGCCCCTTTCGCGCCGGCAGACTGCCATGCGAACCTTTCTTGCCACCCATTGGAAAGTCATTGTCGCGCTCGCCATCCTCGTGTTGCTGGCTGTGATCACGATGAGCCCCGGCGCCGCTACGCCCGAGCTGGCCGCCCGCCTGCGCACCCACGTCGAGGCGATCGCGTCGGGCGAACACAACAAAGCCAGCGCCGTCGCAAGCTACATCGAGGACACACTGGCGGAGCAAGGCTACCGGGTACGCCGGCAGCAATACCAGGCCGGCTACTTCACCGCGTGCAATGTCGAGGTTTCGCTTGCCAACCTTGGGGCAGATGCGCGCCCGGACCGCATCTTCATCATCGGCGCGCGCTACGGCGCGGCGCCGGGTGCCAACAACGACGGCAGCGGCACGGCCGCCGTGCTCGAACTGGCACGACTGCTGAAAACCATGCATCCAAGCCGGGGGACCGAAATCCGGTTCGCGTTTTTCGTCGACGATGGCTCCGCGGACAGCGGCAATTTCATCGCGTTTGTCGGCGCGCGCGCATCCTCGCACCTGGTCGCGCAGGCACTGGCGGCATTTCGTGCCGGCCCCGATCTTCCGGCCCAGGGATTGGCCGCACCAGCTTACGTGCAGGGCCTCACCCTGTCCGGCCCTGGCTACCCGGCCCTGATGCTCACCGACACCGCATTCTTGCGCTCCCCCTACTACGACACCGCATCGGACACCACCGATAAGCTCGACTACACATCGATGGCGCGCGCCGTGGCCGGGCTGTCGCGCGCCATCGCGGCGCTGGCTGGAACGACCTCGGGGTGACGCTGGACCACCTCAGTGTTGCAGAAATTCACTATCGGGAACTACTTATGCGCGCCGAGTAATTACTCAGGCATAATCAGACGCAGCAACGTCCATACAAGGAGAGCCAGGCGCCCCAACCAGTCTGCTGCCTCTCTTCCACTCCAGGGCGACGGCGTCAAGCCCCCGGCAACATTTTTTGCCCGAATGCAACACTTTTGCACCATGATCGAGCGGGATCGGTCATAATCGTCTCAACGTCGATTCATCTATATCAACTATATCAAATGAGACAATATTTCCAGAACCTGCGGATCGGGACCCGCCTCGCCCTTGGCTTTGCCCTCATTCTTGGATTGTCGATCGTCTCGACCACCTACGCCTTGCTCAACGCGCGCAGCAGTGTTGCCTCGATGCGCCAGATGATGGCCGACCCCATCGTCACGGAACGGCTCGCGGCCGACATGAAGACCCTCATCATGAGCGGCGTCTGGCGCACCGCGATGGTGGCGGGCAGCACCGACACCAACCTCGGCGTGACCTTCGCCAAGGCGATTGCCGAAGGCACGCGCGAAGGCAGCGCGGTGATGAAGAAGATCCAGAGCCGGCTGGTGACCGATGAAGAAAAAGCGGCGTTTGCCTCGCTCAACGAGACACGCAACAAGTACCAGGCCGCCAAGAACGCCGTGATCGAGGCCAAGAAGGCCGGCCAGCTCGAGGAAGCCGACCGCCTCTACAAGGAAGTGTTCACGCCCGCCACCGACGCCTACAAGGCGGGCGTCGAGGAGATGCTCAAGCTGGAGCGCCGCATCAGCGACGACATGGCCGACCGCATCGAAACGGCGACCGAGCGCGACACCATGCTGTGCGTCCTGCTGGGCGCGCTGATGCTGGCGTTCGGTGCCGTGTGCGCCTTCCTGCTGGCGCGCTCGATCACCCGTCCGCTGGCCTCGGCCGTGAAAGTGTCGCAGGCGGTGGCCAGCGGCGACCTGACCACCGTGTTCACGGCCCAGCCGAAGGACGAGGTGGGCGACCTGATGCGCGCGCTGCAGCAGATGAACGACGGCCTGGCCAAACTGGTGGGCGAGGTCCAGGCCGGCACCCACGCCATCGCGGGCGCCTCGGGCGAAATCGCCAGCGGCAACCTGGATCTGTCGGCGCGCACCGAGCAGCAGGCCAGTGCGCTGGAAGAGACGGCATCGTCGATGGAAGAGCTGACCACGACCGTGCGCCACAACGCCGACAACGCCGGCCAGGCCAACCAGCTGGCGCAGGCGGCATCGACCGTGGCCGGCCGCGGCGGCGAGATCGTCGGCAAGGTGGTCGACACGATGGGCTCGATCGACGCCTCCTCGCGCAAGATCGTGGACATCATCGGCGTCATCGACGGCATCGCCTTCCAGACCAACATCCTGGCGCTTAACGCCGCCGTGGAAGCGGCGCGCGCGGGCGAGCAGGGACGCGGCTTCGCGGTGGTGGCCTCGGAGGTGCGCAACCTGGCGCAGCGTTCCGCCGCCGCGGCCAAGGAGATCAAGACCCTGATCGGCGACTCGGTCGAGCAGGTGAACCAGGGCACGGAACTGGTGCAGCGCGCCGGTGCGACGATCAAGGAAGTGGTGGACAGCGTCGCGCGCGTGACCGACATCATGGCCGAGATCACTGCCGCCAGCCGCGAGCAAAGCGCCGGCATCGACCAGGTGAATGAAGCGATCACGCACATGGACCGCGCGACGCAGGAAAATGCCGCGTTGGTCGAGGAAGCCGCCGCAGCGGCGGCCAGCATGCAAGAGCAGTCGGCGCGGCTGGCAGCGGCCGCGAGCCGCTTCAGGCTGGGCGCTGGCCACAGCGTGCCGGTACCGGCCACGCCGCGCGCGGTGGCGAGGACCGCGCCGGCGCCCAAACGCATTGCGCAAAAAGCCACTCCCGTCCAGCGCCCCGCGCGGCGGCGCGAGCCCGAGCTGGAGAGCGCTGGCGGCAACTGGGAACAATTCTGACGTTGCCACGGTAGGGTGGGCAGGTTTCCTGCCCACGCGTTCAACCAGTGCATGCGTGACCTGGACGCGTGGGCGGGAAACCCGCCCACCCTACCGACTTCACTCGGCCAGGAACATCTCCTGCAGATCATTCAGGAACCGCTGCCCCAGCTCCGTCGGCCGGATAAGCTTGTGGTCGCGGTACAGCAGCCCCTTCGCCTCCGCCTCGTTCAGCTGCCTGTCAATCGCGTTGATACCCAATCCCGTGCGCTCGCCGAACAGGTTCGGATCGAACCCTTCCGTCAGCCGCAGCGCATTGAGCATGAACTCAAAGCCCAGGTCAGAGCGCGCGATCTCGTGCTCTTCCGCCACCGGATTGCCCGCGCGCGCCGCTTCCATGTAAGAAGCCGGCTGCTTGAAGCGCGCCTGCCGCAGCACCCGGTGCGGGAACGACAGCTTCGAGTGCGCGCCCGCGCCGATGCCCAGGTAGTCCCCGAACTGCCAGTAATTCAGGTTGTGGCGCGCACGCCGTCCCGGCTGCGCATAGGCCGACACCTCGTAATGATCGTAGCCGGCGGCCGCGGTCGCCTCAAGAATCATATCCTGCATGTCCGCGCTCTCGTCCTCGCCCGGCAGCTGCGGCGGGTACTTGGCGAACACCGTGTTCGGTTCCATCGTCAGGTGATACATCGACAGGTGGGGCGGCGCGAACGACAGCGCGGTTTGCAGGTCGCGCCTGGCCTCGTCCAGTGTTTGCGACGGCAGCGCGAACATCAGGTCCAGGTTGAAGTTGTCGAAGTTCGCCTGCGCGATCTCGACCGCGCGGCGCGCCTCGCGCTCGTCGTGGATGCGTCCCAGCGCTTTCAGGTGTGCCCCGTTGAAGCTCTGGATACCGATCGAGAGCCGGTTCACGCCACTGTCGCGGTACGAGCGGAACTTCTCGGCCTCGAAGGTGCCCGGGTTGGCCTCCATCGTGATCTCCGCGTCCAGCTCCAGCGGCAGCAGCGTGCGCACGTCCGACAGCAGCCGGTCCAGGCCCGCAGCCGACATCAGGCTGGGCGTGCCGCCGCCGATGAAGATCGTGCGGATCGGCCGGCCCCAGATCATCGGCAGCGACTGCTCCAGGTCCAGCCGCAGCGCGTCCAGGTAGTCCTGTTCCGGCAGCTCGCCTTTGGCCTCGTGCGAGTTGAAGTCGCAGTACGGGCACTTGCGCACGCACCACGGGAAGTGGATGTACAGCGATAGCGGCGGCAGCGCCTGCAGGTTGAGCGCACCGGGCTTCAGGTACTGCAGGGCGGCGGTGGCGGGCGAGCGTGGCTCGCCGCGCGCGTCGACCGGTTTAATCGGGATCATTTCAGCTTCTCGACCAGCGCGCGCAGCGCCTGCCCGCGGTGCGACATCGCGTTCTTCACTTCCGGCGCCAGCTCGGCAACGGTCTTGCCCAACGACGGCACCAGGAAATACGGGTCGTAGCCAAAGCCGCCTTCGCCGCGCGGCGTATCGACCATCTCGCCGCGCCACATACCGTCGGCGATCACCGGCTGAGGGTCGTCGGCGTGGCGCACGTAAACCAGCACACAGTAGTAATACGCCGTCTTGTCGGCATGCGCCGCCAGCTCGGCCACCAGCTTGTCGTTGTTGCGCGCATCCGATTTCGGCTCGCCGGCGTAGCGCGCCGAGTACACGCCGGGCGCGCCGCCGAGCGCGTTCACGCACACGCCCGAATCGTCGGCCAGCGCGGGCAGCCCGGTCAGGCGCGCGGCGTGACGCGCCTTGGCCAGCGCGTTCTCGACAAAGGTCGCGTGCGGCTCTTCCGCCTCGGGCACGTTGAACTCGCCCTGCGGGTGCAGCTCGAAGCCGATCGGCGCGAGCAGCTGGGCGAATTCCTTGAGTTTACCGGCGTTGTTGGAAGCGAGGACGAGGCGTTGGGTCATGGCGGCAGGAGCGAAATCAGGCAAACCGGTATTGTACCGCCGCCGCGCGCGCCGGGTATCGACCGCTTATCCCTGAAATCATGCAGTTTGTCGCACGCCGTTGGCTGGCGGTGGGCGGCGTCGTTACAGTGGCGCCAGTTCAACAACAAACAGATCGGAAAACGACATGTCCCTCCGCGAATTCGCCAACAAGCGCCCCGCCCTCACCGCCGTGCTGTGCACCGCCGCCCAGTTCGCCCTGACGATCCTCATCCTCAAGGCCGGCAAGGCGTACGTGCCGGCCGACGCGTACGGCAAGGTCAAGCTCCTCGCCTTCGCCTCCACCATCCTGCTGCCGCTGCTGCTGACGCACCTGTTCGGAATGTGGCGCGAAGTGCGCCTGGGTTTCAGCGAACTCAAACCGAGCCCGTTCTACCTGGCCTGCTTCGTGCCGGTGCTGATGTTCGCGTCGATGGGCGTGCATGCGCGTGAAGGCAGCAGCATTGGTTCGGACCTCGCGATCCAGCTCTTCAACGCATTTGGCGAGGAGCTGCTGTTTCGCGGCGTGATCTTCGTGATCCTGCTGCGCCTGCCGCAATGGCAAGCGATCCTGCTCAACGGCGTACTGTTCGGCTCCATGCACATGATCCACGGTTACATGGACGGCGACTGGATGCATGCCTTCATGTGGTCCTTCATGGCCACCGGCGCGGGCATGATGTTCACCGCGGCCCGCTACCACGTGAACAACCTGTGGCTGCTGGTCGGGCTGCACATGATCCTGAATTTGTCGAGCATGTACTCGAACGTGGAGCACCTGGCCGGCGCCGACGTCAACACGATGGTCGAGCACGCGGTCAAGGTGGTGGAGTATGGGCTGGGCTTGTATGTGATGGTGAAAGGCGCCCGCGCCGTCGTTCCGGCGAAGGCCGGAACCCATGCCGAGGTGGCGTGAACGGGGCGTGAGAAGCTGAGAGCGACGCCAGCTCAGCATGGGTCCCGGCTTGCGCCGGGACGACGTTCAGGCGGTGATGGCGAGGGTTTGCTTTTGCAGGCGGATCAGTTGCGCGATGCCGCTTTCGGCCAGGTCCAGCAGCCGGTTCATGGCGGCGCGGTCGAAGGCCGCGCCTTCCGCCGTGCCCTGCACTTCGACGAAGTGGCCGGCATCGGTCATCACCACGTTCATGTCGGTGTCGCAGTCCGAATCCTCGACGTAGTCCAGGTCCAGCACCGGCACGCCGCGGAACACGCCCACCGAAATCGCGGCCACGAAATGCTTGACCGGCACCGCCGGGATCACGCCTTGGGCCACCAGCCGCGCAAACGCATCGTACGCAGCCACCATGGCGCCGGTGATCGAGGCGGTGCGCGTGCCGCCGTCGGCCTGGATCACGTCGCAGTCGATTTGCAGCGTGCGCTCGCCGAACGCGTCCAGGTCGAACGCGGCGCGCAGCGAGCGGCCGATCAGGCGCTGGATCTCCTGCGTGCGCCCGGACTGCTTGCCGCGCGCAGCCTCGCGGTCCATGCGCGTGTGGGTCGAGCGCGGCAGCATGCCGTATTCGGCCGTCATCCAGCCCTGTCCTTTCCCCTTCAGGAAGCCCGGCACCTTGTCCTCGATGCTGGCGGTGCAGATGACCTTGGTGTCGCCGCACTCGATCAGCACCGAGCCTTCCGCGTGCTTGGTGTACTGGCGCGTCAGGCGGATGTCGCGCAGCTGGTCGACCGCGCGCCCGCTCGGGCGTTGTTCGAACGTCATGGTGTGCCTTTGTCTAGTAATTGGGATGACTTCTCGATCGCCTCGCGGATCTCGGCGATCGCCTTTTCGATCTCGTCCTCGTTGAACGCATCGGCCGCGTCCGCGGCCTGCGGCGCGGGTTCGTCGGCGATGGTGCTGTTGACCTCGTGCTCGGGCAGCATCTGGGTCGAGATCAGGTCGTTGCCTGCGGCCGTCGCCTCGTCGCCCGCGCCCTGCCACATGATTGCCAGCGCGGTCGTGTTGTCGGCCTTCGGGCCAGCCACTTCCAGCGCGGTCTCGATCATGTCGGGCACGGCCTGCACCACGGTCCTGGTCGACAGGCGCTGTACGATGTCATGGTCCGGCAGCATCGACCACAGCCCGTCCGAACAGAGCATCATCACGTCGCCCGGCTGCAGGCTGGCCTGGCGCGACACCTCCACGTTCGGCGGCTGGGAGGCGCCCAGGCAGTTGTACAGCTTGTTGCGGTCCGGGTGCGTGCTGCGCTCGAATTCGCTGGCGCGGCCCTTGGCGATCAGGTACTCGATGTGCGAGTGGTCGCGCGTGCGCCCGAGCAGCTGGCCGCGCCGCACCCAGTACAGGCGCGAGTCGCCGCAATGCGCCCAGATCGCCGTGTTGTGCTGGATGAGGCAGGCCACCACGGTGGTGCGCGGCGTATCGGCCAGCTGGTGCACGGCGGCGTAGCGCAGGATGTCGTGGTGCGCCTTCAGGAACGCCTCTTCGAAGAAGCGCTCGGGCCGTTTGACGTAGGGCGCGGCGTGCGACTGGAACAGCGACGACAGCGCCTGCATTGCGATCGTGGCAGCGATCTCGCCGCCTTTGTGTCCACCCATGCCGTCGGCCAGCGCCAGCAGCAGCGCTTCGCGCGTGTAGCTGTAGCCCATCCGGTCCTGGTTGACGCGCCGCGCGCCGATGTCGCTCTTCTGGTACACCGAAAACTGCATGGTCAAGCTCCGTTCAGGTCTGCTGGCCGCCAGCCTTGCCGCGCGCGCGCAGGCCCAGCTTGCCCACGAGGCCGCGCCATCCGCTCTTTTCCGGCCCGGCCGCCCGCTTGCGCTGTTCGGCCGCCTTGGGCAGCGCCGCCTGCAGCACCTTCTGCAGCGCGAACACGCTTTGCGGGCGCGCCAGCGGGTCCAGCGCCAGGCAGGCGCGCACCATGGCCACCAGCTCGTCCGAATAGGTGCCGGCGAGCGCGGCGAACTGGGCCTCCATCGTGTCCTCGGTCTTGCGCTGGTTGGCTGGCTGCGGCGGCGCGCCGCTCATGCAGGCGAACATCGACGCGCCGATGCTGTAGATGTCCGACCACGGCCCCAGCGGGGTGCCCTTGGCGTACAGCTCGGGGGGCGCAAAGCCGGGCGTGTACATCGGCCGCAGCAGCGGCGAATCGGTCTCGATGGTCTGGCGCGCCGCGCCGAAGTCCAGCAGCAGCGGCGTGCCGTCGGTGCGCAGGTAGATGTTGGCCGGCTTGATATCCAGGTGCAGCAGCTTGTTGGCATGGACCTCGCGCAGGCCCGAGCACACGCCGATGAACAGCTGGCAGATCGCCGCTTCCGACAGCCGGCTGCCCTTGGAGGCGACACGCGCGATACGCTCCTGCAGCGTGTGGCCCGATTCGTAGGCCATCACCATGTACACGGTGTCGTGCGCCTTGAAGAAGTTGACCACCCGGACCACGTTCGGGTGCACGATGCGCGCCAGCGCCCGCCCCTCTTCGAAAAAGCACTTCAGGCCGATGCGGAAAATGGGCAGGTTGGGCTTGTCGATGGTCGGCACCAGTTCGCCGGGCTGACGCAGCGCAAGCGCGCTGGGAAGATACTCCTTGATGGCGACCGCATTGCCCTCGCCGTCATAGGCGAGATATACAATACTGAACCCGCCGGACGCAATTTTCTTTACAATGCGATATCCGGCAATTTCGAGCCCATCGGGCAAGGGAGCATTATTTTGTGCGGCCATCCATGGGTTCCTTGCGTAACACGGCGATTGTGTGGATAAATCTGTTCTTTGTAAAGAATAAAAACCGGGGAATCCATTGAGCATTTCAAGCATGACAGGTTACGCGGTCGCCACCAGCGAAGGGGCGGCCGGCACCCTCACAATCGAAATCAAGAGCGTCAACTCGCGCTTTCTTGACCTGCAGTTTCGCATCAACGACGACCTGCGCGCGCTCGAACCCGACCTGCGCACCGCGATCATGGGCGCCATCAGCCGCGGCAAGGTCGAGGTGCGGGTGTCGTTCGGCCGCAAGGTGGCCAGCGGCTCGCAAGTGCTGAACCAGGACCTGCTGGCCGACCTGGCGCGCCTGCAGTCCGAAGTGACGCGCCATTTCGTCTCCGCCCCCTTGATGACGGTGGCCGAGCTGCTGCGCTGGCCGGGGGTCATCGAGGAATCGCACGTCGGCCAGGAATCGCTGCAGGCCGATGTGGCGGCCCTCACCGCCAGGACCATCGCCGCCTTCGTCGAAAGCCGCAAGCGCGAAGGCGCCGCGCTCGAAACGATGCTGGTCTCGCGCATCGACGCGATGGAAGACATCGTCAAGCGCATCACCCCGCTCATCCCGCAGGTGATTTCGCAGTTCCAGCAAAAGGCGGTCGAGCGCATGCAGGATGCGTTGGGCCTGGCCGGGCACGGCAACCCGCAGGCGCTGTCGCGCCAGGAAGTGTTCGAGCGCATCCGCCAGGAAGTCACCCTGTACGGCATCCGCATCGACGTGTCCGAAGAGCTGTCGCGCCTGTCCGCGCACCTGGCCGAGACGCGTCACATCCTCAAGAAAGGCGGCCAGGTCGGCAAGCGCCTGGACTTCATGATGCAGGAACTGAACCGCGAGGCCAACACGCTCGGCGCCAAGGCCTCGGTCAAGGAGCTGGCCGATGCGTCGATGGAGCTCAAGCTGCTGATTGAGCAGATGCGCGAGCAGGTGCAGAATCTGGAATAAGACCCGTAAGAGTCAGCACCAACCCGTTACGAGTTAGCAGTTGCAGTAAGAGTTAGCAGTAACCCGTCGTTCCCGCGCAGGCGGGAACCCATGCTGAGCGTACAATCACGCGGTCTATGGGTTCCCGCCTCCGCGGGAACGACGGTTTTGAAGCTGGTGGTATTTTCCGCTGGCCGAGAACCACAACGTTTGAAGGAAAGCACCATGTCCGCCGTCCCCGCCCCCGCCTACTCCGGCAGCCTGTTCATCGTCGCCGCCCCGTCCGGCGCCGGCAAGTCGACCCTGGTGAACGCCCTGCTCGCGCTGGAGCCGGGCATCAAGCTGTCGATCTCGACCACCACGCGCGCGCCGCGCCCGGGCGAACAGGACGGCCGCGAATACTACTTCACCACCGCCGACGATTTCGTCGCGCGCGCCGAACGCGGCGAATTCCTGGAATGGGCCGAGGTGCACGGCAACTACTACGGCACCAGCCGCCTGACCGTGGAACAGGAGATGAAGAACGGCACCGACATCCTGCTGGAAATCGACTGGCAGGGCGCGCGCCAGGTGAAAAAGCAGTTCCCGCATGCAGCCGGCATCTTTATTCTGCCGCCGTCGATCGCCGCGCTGGAAGAGCGCCTGTACAAGCGCGGCACCGACGAGCCGCACATCATCACCCGGCGCCTGCTGGCGGCCGGCGGGGAGATCGCTCACGCTCCCGAGTTCGAATATGCTATCATCAACGAAGAGTTCAACGTCGCCCTGTCCGAGCTGCAGGCGATTGTCAAAGCGACACGTTGCCGGTTCGCCCAGCAGGCTGCCCGCAACGCCTCGCTGTTTGCCCAGTTGGGTATCCACGCGCAACAAGAATCGTGACCCGCTCGCTTGCCTAAGCGCGCGTATCACATCGTTATTCAGGAGTGAACAACATGGCCCGCATCACCATTGAAGATTGCCTCAAGAACATCCCTAACCGCTTCCAGCTGACCCTGGCAGCCACCTACCGCGCGCGCCAGCTCCTGCAAGGCCACACCCCCAAGGTCGAAGCCAAGGACAAGCCGACCGTACTGGCCCTGCGCGAAATCGCCGCCGGTAAAGTCGGCCTGGAAATGCTGAAAAAGGTGCCGATGTAAGTTTCTCCGGTCATCCGGGGGAGTCAGTCCGTAATTCTGTTATTCTGTTCAAACAAGGGCTGAACGACATTGCGTATGAACCTGACCACCCCGGATTCGACTCAAGCAGGCAACGCCAAGACCCGGGCCAGGCGCCCGGAGCCTGCGCAGCAGGATTCCGCCGACGCGTCGCAAGGCGTGGCTTCGGTCACGCAGCTTGTCAACAAGCTCCAGCAATACCTCACCCCCGCCGAACTGAAAAAGGTCAAGGAAGCCTACCGCTTCTCTGACGAAATGCACCTCGGGCAATTGCGCAAGTCCGGCGAGCCCTACATTTCCCATCCGATCGCGGTCGCCGAGATCTGCGCCGACTGGAAGCTCGACGCCCAGGCCATCATGGCTGCGCTGCTGCACGACGTGATGGAAGACCAGGACGTCAAGAAAGACGAACTGATCGAACGCTTCGGACCGCAGGTGGCCAACCTGGTGGACGGCCTGTCCAAGCTCGAGAAAATCGAGTTCCAGAGCCTGGTCGAGGCGCAAGCCGAAAACTTCCGCAAGATGCTGCTGGCGATGGCCAGCGACGTGCGCGTCATCCTGATCAAGCTGGCCGACCGGCTGCACAACATGCGCACGCTCGGCTTCATGACGCCGGCCAAGAAGCGCCGCATCGCGTCCGAGACGATGGAAGTGTATGTGCCGATCGCGCACCGGCTCGGCCTGAACAACATCTACCGCGAGCTGCAGGACCTGGCCTTCTCGCACCTGTACCCGATGCGCTACCGCACCCTGGCCAAGGCGGTCAAGGCAGCGCGCGGCAACCGGCGCGAGGTGGTCAAGAAGATTCTCGAGGCGGTCAAGAACACGCTCGCCATGGCCGGGCTCCCGGCCGAGGTGTACGGGCGCGAAAAGACGCTGTACGGCATCTACAAGAAAATGCGCAACAAGCACCTGTCGTTTTCGCAGGTGCTGGACGTGTACGGTTTTCGGGTGGTGGTGGACACGGTCCCCAACTGCTACGTGGCGCTGGGCGCGCTGCACGGGCTGTACAAGCCGATGCCGGGCAAGTTCAAGGATTACATCGCGATCCGCAAGATCAACGGCTACCAGTCGCTGCACACCACCCTGATCGGCCCGTACGGCACGCCGGTGGAATTCCAGATCCGCACCCAGGAGATGCACCGCACCGCGGAATCGGGCGTGGCGGCGCACTGGCTGTACAAGAACGGCGACGCCAACATGAGCGACCTGCAGCAGCGCACCCACGCGTGGCTGCAATCGCTGCTCGACATCCAGCAGCAGACCGGCGACTCGGCCGAGTTCCTGGAGCACGTCAAGGTCGACCTGTTCCCCGATTCGGTGTACGTGTTCACGCCCAAGTCCAAGATCATCGCCCTGCCGCGCGGCGCCACCGCGCTCGACTTTGCGTACTCGATCCACACCGGCATTGGCGACCACACGGTGTCGGTCAAGATCAACCACGAGCCGCAGCCGCTGCGCACCGAGCTGCACAACGGCGACATCGTCGAAATCGTCACCGATCCCGACTCGCGGCCGAGCCCGACCTGGCTCAGTTTTGTCCGCACCGGCAAGGCGCGCTCGGCGATCCGCCACCACCTGCGCACGGTGAACCTGAACGAATCGGTGGAGCTGGGCCAGGAGCTGCTGGCGCAGGCGCTGGGCGTGCTGGGCATCAAGCCCGAGCTGCCGCCGGCCACGGTCGAAAAGCTGCTGGGCGAATCGTCGGCCAAGTCGCTGGAAGAGGTGTACGCGGACATCGGCATTGGCAAGCGCATGCCGGCGCTGGTGGCGCGCCATATCTTCGGCCTGATGGACGAGACCGGCGCCCTGCCGGCGGCGCAGCCGGCTGCCGGCGGCGAGCTCGACCCGGTCACGATCTACGGCAGCGAAGGCGTGTCGGTGCAGCTGGCCCCGTGCTGCCTGCCGATCCCGGGCGACGCGATCATCGGCCAGCTGCGGCGTGACCAGGGGCTGGTGGTGCACACGGCCGACTGCTCGCAGGGCAAGCGCCTGCGCCTGAAGGAGCCGGACCGCTGGATCGCGGTCCAGTGGGGCACGGAGCTGAACCGCCGGTTCGACTGCCGCATCCGCCTGTTGATCAACAACGAAAAAGGCATCCTCGCGCGCGTGGCGGCCGAGATCGGCGAGTCCGACGCCAACATCACCTATGTGGGCATGGACGAGGACGACGAACACATGATGACCCAGCTGCGCTTCACGATCCAGGTAAAGGACCGCGTGCACCTGGCGCACCTGATCCGCAACCTGCGGCGCGTGGCGGGCGTGAACCGGGTGGAGCGCGAGCGGGCATAGTTTGTCACCACAGCGCTTGCTCTCACCCGCTCCCCCAGCACGTCGTCCCCGCGAAGGCGGGGGCCCATAGACCGCGAGCACGGCCACCGCGCTTATTCACACCAGCTCAAGGTATAGATCCCGCCACTGCGGATTGCGCTCATGCACCAACCTGAGCTTCCATTCGCGATTCCAATGCTTGATCTGTTTTTCGCGGCGGATTGCTTCGACGATATCGATATGGACCTCGTACCAGACGAGCTGTTTCACTCCGTACTTCTTTGTGAACCCATCGGCGAACTCTTCTCGATGCTGCCAGACGCGGCGAATCAGGTCGGACGTGACGCCGACATAAAGCGTTCCGTAACGCCCACCAGCGAGCATGTACACGTAAGATTCCTTGTCCATGCCGCGTATCGTCCCGGTTCCCGTGCTGGTCTCGGGTGATGAAGCTCAACCGTTGCTAGCTTCGGTAACTCAGCATGGGTCCCCGCCTTCGCGGGGACGACGGTTTTGCGGTTGGTGGTGCTGAACGCGAGTCAGGATCGCATCGAACGCATCGCACGCCCCCGCGCACGCCTCGGCAATCTCGGCCCGGCTGCGCACATGGGCCCGCAGCGCCAGCATGAACGCGCGCCAGCGCGGCCCGGGTCCCTCGGGCACGCCGCGCAGGTAGCCCAGCGGGTGTGGCGCCAGCCGTTCGCGCAGGCGCTGGTACAGCACCGCGCCACCCAGTTGCGATCCTTCGATCACATAGCAGACGCCCCAGCGGTAGGCGTCGCTGGCGTGCCGCGGCCATTGCTGCGCGTTCGGCGCCTGCGCGCGCGGGATCAGGTTTTCCATGGAGGGATCGGCCAGGTCGGCCTCGATGCGCGCCAGCCGGTGGGCGTCGGGCAGGCCGGCGTTCGATCCGGCCAGCCATGCCTGCAAGGGCGCCAGCCAGTCGCGCAAGAGCATCAGGTGGGAAGCATAGTCCGCCAGGCTTGCCGCTTCGCCCGACAGCGGCAGGCCCGCATCGAGCGCCGCGTGGCGGCTGGCCGTGGCAAGCCGCAGCGCGGCAAGCACGTCGGCGTCGCCCGCGCCGTCATTGGTGGAATTCATGGTGTGCTGGTAAAGGGCGAAACCACGATTTTACCAGCAAGTTTGCAAATTTAACCTTCTTGCGGCTCGGGATACTCGACGCTGACGATCTCCAGCTCGTCCACGCCCAGCGGCGTGTGCAAGGTGATCAGGTCGCCCTCGCGTGCCTTGGTCAACGCCCGCGCCACCGGCGACACCCAGCTGATCTTGCCCTTGAGCGGGTCGAGCTCGTCCACGCCGACGATCGTCACCGTGTGCTCTTCCCCGGCCTTGTTGAGGTAGGTGACCGTGGCGCCGAAGAACACCTGGTCGTTGCCGTGATGCACCGAAGGATCGACCACGAACGCCGAGTCCATGCGCTTGGTGAGGAAGCGGATGCGGCGGTCGATCTCGCGCAGGCGCCGCTTGCCGTAGATGTAGTCGCCGTTTTCCGAGCGGTCGCCATTGGAGGCCGCCCAGTGCACGACCTTGACCACCTCGGGCCGCTCGACGTCGATCAGGTGCAGCAGCTCGTCCTTGATCGCTTTGTAGCCGGCCGGAGTGATGTAGTTCTTGGCGCCCGCGGGAATGGCCGCGGCCAGCGCCGCGCCCTCGGCGTCGTCATCGTCCGCGTCGGACTCTTTTACAAATGCCTTATTCATAATCCTTATTGTAGCGGCTCACCGGCCGGCGCGCGCCATGTTTGCCGTATCATGCCGTCATGACACGAAGCATCCCAACCCGCTCCCGGCTGCTCGCGCCCCTGGTCTACCTGGTGGCGCTGTTGCTGCTGTTCGAAGAGTGGTGCTGGGACTTCGGCGCGCGCATCGCCGCCGCGATCGGCGCCTGGCCGCCGCTGCGTGCGCTGGAAGAGCGCGTGCGCCGCCTGCCGCCCTACGTCGCGCTGGTCGCCTTTGTGCTGCCGGGGCTGCTGCTGTTCCCGGTCAAGGTGCTGGCGCTGGTCGCGATCGCGCGCGGCCACCCGGCTTCCGGCATCCTGACCCTGGTCGTGGCCAAGCTGGGCGGCGCGGCCGTGGTCGCCCGGCTGTACGTGCTGACCCTGCCCTCGCTGCTGGCGCTGGCCTGGTTCGCGCGCTGCCATGCCTGGTTCATCCGGCTCAAGGACCGCTCGATCGCCTTCCTGCGCGCCAGCGACACCTGGCGCCGCGCACGCCGCCTGGCGCAGGCCCTCCGGCGCCTGCTGCGCCGCGTGCGCAAGCGCCTGCATCGCCGCCATCCGTTCGGCCCGGGCCAGCGCCGCAGCACCGCGCGCTTCCTGCGCCGCTTCATCGCCCAGTGGCGCGCGCGCCGCCGCAAATCCACCGAATCAGAGCACCCATGAGCCCCCCCTCGCCCGCCCTCGCCGCCAGCATCCAGGCCGCCACGTCCGAGATCTACCTGATCGATGCCGACACGCTCCACCTGATTGACGCCAACCAGGCGGCGCGCCACAACCTCCAGTACGACCAGGATCAGCTGGCGGCCATGACGCCGCTCGACCTGGCGCCTGGCCTTGCGCGCGCGGACCTCGAACGGCTGCTTGCCTCGCTCGGCGACGAGGTCGGCGCCCAGGTCGCGCTGCGCACCCGCCACCGGCGCGCCGACGGCAGTTGGTACCCGGTCAAGCTGTGCTTCCTGCGCATCGTGCGCGACGGCCGCTCGCTGCTGCTGGGGATCGGCGACGACCTGTCGCGCGAGCACGCGGCCGCCGCCGCGCTCGAGCAGTACCAGGCGCGCTACAACGCGGTGGTCAGCCATACGCCGGGCCTGGTGTACCAGTTCGTGCTGCACGCCGACGGCGCGATCGGCTTTCCCTACCTGTCCGAGGCCAGCGCCGCGCTGCTCGGCCTGCCGGCCATGCGCCTGCAGGCCGAGCCCGGCCTGTTCCTCGACCTGGTGCTGCCCGAGGACCGCAAGGGCTACCTCGAAGCGATGCAGGAATCGAAGGCCAGCCTGGCCAACTGGAACTGGGAGGGCCGCATCTGGATCGACGCCTGGCACGACGTCAAGTGGATCAACCTGCGCGCCACGCCGCAGCTGCTGCCGGACGGCGCGGTGCAGTGGGACGGCATCATGACCAACATCACCGACAGCAAGAACGAGCACGCCGAGCTGATGGCCTCGCGCGCGCGCCTGGCCGAGCTCACCGCGCACCTCGAACAGGCCAAGGAACAGGAGCGCACCCGCATCGCGCGCGAAATCCACGACGACCTGGGCGGCAACCTCACGGCGATCAAGATGGCGCTGGCGATGCTGGCCGCGCGCCTGCCGCTGGACGCCGCCCTGGCCGACAAGGCCGCCTACCTCGATGGCCTGGTGGACCGCACCATCGACGCCGTGCACCGCATCGCGCTCGACCTGCGCCCGCCGACCCTGGACCTGGGCATCGTCGCCGCGCTCGAATGGCAGGCACGCGAATTCGAAAAGCAGGCCGGCATCGCCTGCGTGTTCCGCTCGCCCAACAAGGACATCGCACTCGATCCCGACCACGCCAGCGCCCTGTTTCGCATCTTCCAGGAAGCGCTCACCAACATCGCCAAGCACGCCGGCGCCACCCGGGTGACCGTGACCCTGCGCCGCGAGCGGCGCCACCTGCTGCTCACGATCCGCGACAACGGCCGCGGCATTGCCCCGGCCGACCGCCTCAAGCCGCAATCCTTCGGTTTGCGCAGCATGAGCGAGCGGGCCCACGCCTTGGGTGGCACATTGGCCTTGTCGGGAGCGCCCGGAGGTGGCACGATGGTGGCAATAAAGATCAGGCTGGTCGCGCCAATCCCGCCGCGCCTGGCCAGCAGAACCGACGCACGCCATAATGAGTGAGAAAGCAACAATACGTGTCTTCATCGCCGATGACCACGCGATCGTCCGCGAAGGTCTGAAACAAATCCTCGCCGAGCAGCGCGACATCGTCGTTGCCGGCGAAGCCGAAAACGGGATCGACGCCATCCGCCTGTACCCGCGCTCGCGCTGCCATGTCATGCTGCTCGATATCTCCATGCCCGACCGGAACGGCATCGAGGTGCTCAAGCAGGTCAAGAAGGACAAGCCCGAACTGGCCGTGCTGATGCTGTCGATGCATCGCGAGGACCAGTACGCGATCCGCTCGCTGAAGGCCGGCGCGGCCGGCTACCTGACCAAGCAGAGCGCGCCGCGCGAGCTGGTGGTGGCGATCCGCCAGGTCGCCGCCGGCCAGAAATACGTCAGCGCCGCGCTGGCCCAGACCCTGGCCGCGCAGGTCGGCGCCGACCACGAGGCGCCGATGCACGACAGCCTGTCCGACCGCGAATACCAGACCCTGATCATGATCGCGTCCGGCAAAACGGTGAGCGACATCGCGCGCGAGCTGTCGCTGTCGGTCAAGACCGTGAGCGAATACCGCGCGCGCCTGCTGGTGAAGATGAAGCTCAAGAACAGCGCCGAACTGACCCACTACGCGATCCGCAACCACCTGATCGAATAAGCTCCTGCCGACGCGTGCCGCCGCTGCATGCGTGATCTGGACGCGTGGGCGGGAAACCCGCCCGCCCTACAAATACGGCGCTTATTGCTCGTATTCATTGGTTAGGTGCAACTACCAGTGATATCATTGCGGCAACGAGCAGTTAACGCCACGTTTGGCCCTCGATGCAGAAGCTACCGCCCAACCTCCCCACCACCCCGCCAACCGCGTCCGCCAACCCGGCCGACATCGCGCGCGAAGCGTTTCGCCGCCTGGCCTCGCGCCGGGTCGCGCCCACGCCGGATGCCTACCGCGACGTGTACAACGAGGTGGCCGGCATCATGCCGCCGCCATCGGACGCCGGCGCGGTGCAGGTGCTGTCCGGGCTGGCGGTGCGCCTGGCCGACATGCCGGGCGAGCTGTCCGAAAGCGGCGTGCTGCTGCGCCGCGCGGTCAAGGAGCGCGACTGGGACGCCGCCACCAAGGTGCTGCTGCGGGTGATGGAGACCCATTTGCGCAAGGCCGGCCCGGTCGACCGCATCGGCACCGAGGCGCCGGAGGCACGGCTGCTGCGCGAGATGCTCAGCCGCACGCTCGGCTTTGCCCTGCCCGGCCTGCTGTCGGCCGTGCCGGAACTGACCGCCGAAGCCGAGTCGCTGGGCGAAGCGGTGCGCGGCGCAGTGACCGAGAGCGCCCTGCAGGCGCTGGGGCCGCGCCTGAAGCAGCTGTGCTACCAGATCGAGCTGTACAGCGGCGACATGGGCGAACAGCAGGAACTGCTGCTGCGCCTGTTCCGCCTGCTGCTGGACAACGTGGCCGAGCTGCTCGACCACGACAACTGGATGCGCGGCCAGATCGCCGTGGTGCAGGAACTGATCGCCGGCCCGATCAACCACCGCGCGCTGGACGACGCCACCCGCAGCCTGAAGGACGTGATCTACCGCCAGGGCAAGCTCAAGCACAGCCTGGCCGAGGTCAAGCTCACCGTGCGCAACATGATGATGACCTTCGTCGACCGGCTCGGGTCGGTGGCGGCCAGCACCGGCGACTTCCAGGCCACGATGAGCGGCTTTGCCGAGCGCATCAGCCAGGCCGGCAACATCGCCGAGCTGAACGACGTGCTGGGCGAAGTGGTGCGCGCCGCGCAGAAGGTCGAGGCCGAGGCGCTTGTCTCCCAGCAGCACATGCTGGCCGCGCAAAGCGAGGTGCAGGAAGCGGAACAGCGCATCCGCACCCTGGAAACCGAGCTGCAGCAGATGAGCGAGCGGGTGCACGAAGACCACCTGACCGGCAGCCTGAACCGCCGCGGGCTGGACGAAGCCTTCGAGCGCGAGCGCGCCCGCGCCGAGCGCCGCCACACGCCCCTGTGCGTGGCCCTCCTGGACCTGGACAACTTCAAGAAGCTCAACGACACCTATGGCCACGCCGCCGGCGACGGCGCGCTGCGCCACCTGGTGCGGGTGGTCAAGGAAACCCTGCGCTCGGTGGACACCGTGGCCCGCTTCGGCGGCGAGGAGTTCGTGATCCTGATGCCGGACACCACGCTCGAGTCGGCGGCCCAGACCATGGTCCGGGTGCAGCGCGCGCTGACCGCCCATTTCTTCCTGCACGAGCACGACAAGCTCCTGATCACGTTCTCGGCCGGCGTGGCACGCCTGCAGCCGGGCGAGGACCAGGCCGCCCTGATGGCGCGCGCCGACAAGGCCATGTACGAGGCCAAGCACACCGGCAAGAACCGGGTGGTGGTGGCCGACTAAACAAGTTGTCAACTGTAGGGTGGGCAGGTTTCCTGCCCACGCGTTCAGTCCCAGCTTGCTTTTCCGCGCATTCGGTTTGATGTTGAACGCGTGGGCAGCAAGCTGCCCACCCTACGCGACTGATTGCCGGTAGGGTGGGCTCTCGAGCCCACGCGTTATTCATGCGCCCGCGTGAAACGGCAAGGAAACCAACCCTGCTTGCGCCGAGTTGTTGCAACAAAATCAAGAAAATCCCCGCCAGCGGCTCCGATGCGCGCAAAAAAATAATGTTTTTGCGCCCTAAAGATTCACCAAAACCCGCCGATTAGACGCCGCCTTTCGCTGGACTTGAGGGTAAAGCAGCAAATTTTTTCCACTCAAGTTTTCCGGTGCCAGCACGTTACCCATCTCAGCAGCGGTCTGATTGTCACGGAACAGCGTGGCAGACCAAAGTGAACAGGGCACGCCGCCCGCCCCGCAATAAGTTTGGAGAACAAACACCATGGCATCCGTCATCAATACCAACATCGCGTCGTTGAATGCACAGCGTAACCTGACCACGTCGCAGACGTCGCTGAACACTTCGCTGCAGCGCCTGTCCTCGGGCCTTCGCATCAACAGCGCGAAAGACGATGCAGCAGGCATGGCCATCGCTGACCGCATGACCAGCCAGATCAACGGCCTGAGCCAGGCCGGCCGCAACGCCAACGACGGCATTTCGCTGGCACAAACGGCCGAAGGCGCCCTGTCTTCGATCGGCGACAGCCTGCAGCGCATCCGCACCCTGGCCCTGCAGTCGGCCAACTCGACCAACTCGGCTTCGGACCGTGCTTCGCTGAACTCGGAAGTGCAATCGGCACTGGCAGAAATCGGCCGCGTCGCTGGCACCACCCAGTTCAACGGCATCAACCTGCTGGACGGCTCGTTCCAGAACTCGCAGTTCCAGGTCGGCGCCAACGCCAACCAGACCATCAGCGTCAGCGTCGCCGGCGCCTCGACCAACCTGATCGGCGCTTACCAGCAAAAAGGTACGGCTGTCTCGGCCAACGGTTTCGACGGCACCAGCTTCACCATCACCCCGAGCGGCAGCACCGTTGCCACCAAGATCGGCGTGACCGTTGACACTGGCACCGCCGGCAACAACCTGATCACCAAGGACAGCGCCGCCGCCAAGGCTGCCGCCATCAACGCCAAGACCGCCGAAACCGGCGTGTCGGCCACCGCGACCAACTCGGTCACCGGCGACATCCCGGTTGCAGCCAGCGGCCTGGCCGCCGGCGACCTGGTCATCAACGGCGTGTCGATCGGCGCCATCGCCAAGAGCGGCAGCGCCGTGACCCAGGGCCGCAACGCCGAGACCGCGATCAACGCGCAGACCGCCCTGACCGGTGTGACCGCCAAGGCCGACCTGTCGACCGGCCAGCTGACCCTGACCGCCACCGACGGCCGCAACATCGAGATCAAGGCAAAGTCGGGCGACGCCAACGGCGTGACCGCGATCCAGAACGCCACCGGCCTGATCGCCAACAAGCTGGGCACCGACGCCAAGGCAACCGGCCACGACGCCATGTCGCTGACCGCGGGCACCGCCGGCTTCAACGCCACCACCCCGACCGCGAACGCCGTCAGCAATGGCGACTCGTTCACGATGGACGGCCTGACCTACGTGTTCGGCGATGCCGCGACCACCGTCACCGGCGCCAACAAGGTGAAGATCGAACTGGCCGCCACCGCAACCCAGGCCCAGGTCGGCACCGCGATCGCTAACGCGATCAACACCCAGCATGCTGCCGGCAACACCTCGCTGTCCGCCACCGATGCTGGTGCAGGCGTGGTGAATATCACCGACACCAAGTTCGGCGCCAACGGCCTGTCGTACAGCGAGACCATCAACGCCACCGGTACCGCTTCGGCACTGACCGAAGGCGCAATCACCACCGGTACCGACGCTGCACGCACCGGCGACGCCACCACCCGCGGCACCCTGACCCTGAGCTCCGGCAAGGACTTCACGGTGATGGGCGCCAGCGATGCTGGCCTGAACGGCACCTCGGCTTCGCTCTCGACCATCTCGACCGTGGACATCTCGACCGTCGATGGCGCCAACAACGCCATCGCCCTGGTGGACGGTGCCCTGAGCCAGGTGAACTCGATGCGCGCCGGCTTGGGTGCGGTGCAGAACCGCTTCTCGTCCACGATCAGCAACCTGCAGACCTCGGCCGAGAACATCACCTCTGCACGCAGCCGTATCCAGGACACCGACTTTGCAGCAGAAACGGCCAACCTGACCCGCGGCCAGATCCTGCAACAAGCCGGTACCGCGATGCTGGCGCAAGCGAACTCGCTGCCCAACGGCGTCCTGAGCCTGCTGCGCGGCTAACCCCCGAAGGCAGTGCTTTGACGTGATCCCCGGCAGGCGTTTCGCCCGCCGGGGTTTTTTCGTAAGGAGACTGACATGGAACTGCGTACCAACGGTCCGGCCCTGTCCACCATCAACCGCATGGCCGACAAGCCGCTTCCCGCTGCGGCTCCGCAACCGGCCGCCACCGCCGAACTCGCCCCCGCCGCCACCAGCACCGCCCAGGCCGTGCAGCAGCCGGACGCCGCGCCGCCACAGGCCAAGCTGGACGAGGCGCTCAAAAGCATCAACAAGTCGATGCAGGCACTGTCGCAGGAGATCGAGTTCTCGATCGATCCGGACACCGACCGCACCGTCGTCAAGGTGGTCGACCAGCGCACCAAAGAAGTGATCCGCCAGATGCCGTCGGCGGAGACCCTGGAAATCGCCAAGGCGCTCGATCGCCTGCAGGGCTTGCTGATCCGGCAAGAAGCATAAGTAGCGCAAACGACAAATAACGACGGAAACTACCCTCTCAAGTCCGCTTGGGAGTTGCCGATAACTGGATATAGTTGGGTTTTTCTGCCAGGAGGTGCATGTGGCCACTACATCCGGTGTCGGGTCGTCCGGTCTAGACGTAAACAGCATCGTCAGCCAGTTAATGGCGGTCGAGGCGCGTCCGCTGACCGCGCTGGCGCAAAAGGAAGCGGCGTACCAGGCCAAGGTCACGGCGTTCAACTCCGTCAGCGGTGCGCTCAACTCGTTCCAGGGCACGCTCAAGTCACTCAGCGACCCGGAGCGCTTCCGCGGCGTGAATGCCAACTCCGGCGACGCCACCATCTTCACCGGCACCGCCACCTCCAAGGCCGTGGCCGGCAATTACAACGTCAACGTCACCCAGCTGGCCAAGTCGCAAACCATTACCAGCGCCGGCCAGCTTGCCATGAACGCGCCGGTCGGCTCAGGTGTCAAGACGACGCTGACAATCGATTTCGGCACCATCACCGGCGGCAAGCTGGTGGATGGCCGCTACGTGCAGGACGCCACCGCCACCCCGCCGGACCCGACCTTCACCGTCAACGACAAGAAGGCGGCCGGCACAGTCGTCATCGACAGCAGCAACAACAGCCTGCAGGGCATCCGCGACGCCATCAACAAGGCCGGCTTGGGCGTGACCGCGACCATCGTTTCGGACGGCAGCGCCAATCCTTACCACCTGGTGCTCACCTCGAACGACTCGGGTGCGGCCTCGAGCATGCGGATCAGCGTGGCGGGCGACAACGCGGCGCCCGATGCGGCCGTCGCCGGCCTGCTCGCCTACGATCCAACCGCCACCCAGAACCTGACGCAAACCGCGGCGGCGGCCGACACCAAGCTGACCGTCAACGGTATTGCCGTGAGCAGCGCCAAGACCACGGTGGACGACGCGATCCAGGGCGTCTCGCTGGATATCCGGAAGGTCGGCGAAAGCACGCTGTCGGTGTCGCGCGACACCGATTCGGTGAAGGCCGCCGTCAACGGCTTCGTCAAGTCGTTCAACGACCTGAACAAGGCAATCAAGAGCGTCACATCGTACAATGCCGACACCAAGCAAGCCGGCCTGTTGCTGGGCGACCCGGCCGTGCGCGCGATCGAGAGCCAGGTGCGCAGCATGTTGTCGGACAACCTCACCGGCGGCAACCTGACCAACCTCACCCAGCTGGGCATCACGTTCCAGAAGGACGGCACGCTGGCGGTTGATGACAGCAAGTTGACCAAGGCGGTCAACAACAATTTCGACGACATTGCCGGCCTGTTCTCGTCGGTGGGCACGGCCACCGACAGCCTGGTCGAGTTCACCGAATCGAGCACCTCGACCAAGCCCGGCACCCGTTCACTCAATGTCAGCCAGTTGGCCACCCAGGGCAAGCTGGTCGGCACCGCCGCGCCGGCCAGTCTGGCCATCATCGCCGGCAGCAACGATGAATTCGCAATGTCGGTCGATGGCGTCAGCGCGACCGTCAAGGTGGCCGCAAAGACCTACGCTTCCAGCGCGGCATTTGCCACGGCGTTGCAGGCAGCGATCAACAGCAGCAAGGACTTCGCGTCGAAGAGCGTCTCCGTCAGTGCGACGGCAGCGGCCGACGGCACCATCACCGTTCAGTCGGACCGCTACGGCTCGGCGTCCAAGGTCGCCATCGGCGGCAGCGGCGCCACCAACATCTTTGGCGCCACCCCGACCGCCACCGACGGCCTGGACGTGAAGGGCTCGATCGACGGCGTCGAGGCCACCGGCTCCGGGCAGATACTGATCGGCGCCGCCGGCAGCAGCGCGTCCGGCATGAAGCTCACCATCAAGGGCGGGGCCACTGGCGATCGCGGGACCGTGAGCTTCACAAAAGGCTTCGCGCAGCAGCTCGGCGCCATGGTCGATAACTACGTCGGCACCAATGGCATGATCAAGTCGCAGACCGACGGCATCAACGTGTCGATCAAGCTGCTGGACAAGCAGCAGGCCGCGCTGCAGGACCGCCTGACGATGACCGAAAAGCGGCTGCGCGCCCAGTACAACGCGCTCGACCAGGCACTGTCGAGCATGGGCCTGACCCAGAACTACCTGACGCAACAACTTACACAGATCGCGAATCTGTCCAAGTCTTCTTAAGCAGCTCGACATCAAGAGGAATATTTATGTTCGGTTCAATGAAAAAAGGCGCCAGCGCATACGCAAGCGTGGGCATCGAAACTGGCGTGATGTCGGCCAGCCCCCACAAACTGATCGTGATGCTGTTCGAAGGCGCCGAAACCACGTTGCGCATGGCCGTGCAGCTGATGGCCGCCGGCGACGTGCCGGGCAAGGGACGCGCGATTTCGAAAGGCATCGACATCATCCAGAATGGCCTGCGCGCCAGCCTGGACAAGAATGCGGGCGGCGAGATCGCTGCCAACCTGGACGCGCTGTACGCCTACATGATCGACCGCCTGCTGCAGGCCAACCTGCACAACGACCCGGAACGCATCACCGAAGTGCTGCGCCTCCTGGGCGAACTGCACGACGCCTGGAAAGCGATCGCCCCGGTCGCGGCCAACGAACCGGCCGTTGCCACCGGCAACGATGCGCTCGCACCGCGCAACACCTCGTTTGTGAGCGCGTGATGATGAACGGAGAAGAAGTGATCTCGATGTACCAGGGCCTGTCCGAGCTGACCGGCCAGATGCTGGCCTGCGCCAAAGAGGGCGACTGGGACCACCTGGTGGAGCTGGAGTCGCGCTGCGCCGACCAGGTGCAGGCGCTGCGCGCCGGCGAAGTGCTGGCGCCGCTGAGCGGGGCCTCGCGCGAGCGCAAGGTCAGGATCATCCACGAGATCATGGCCAACGACCGTGCGATCCGCGACCTCGCCTCGCCGTGGATGACCGAGCTGTCGCGCATGCTGTCGAGCACCGGCAACGAACGCAAGCTGGCCGCCGCCTACGGCGCCGGAAACGGCCTCTGAACGCGCACGCGCGGCGCCGGTAACCCCGCCCGCCGCTGGAATCGCCCATGCTGCCCCGCGATCCCACCGTTTCGCCGGTACTGCGTCCGGCCCCTGCCACCGCCGTCGAAGCGCTGGGCGACCCGCGCCAACAGGCGTTCCAGCGCTCCCTCGCCGGCCAGCTCGGCAAGTCGATGCAGGCCCATGTGCTGGCCCGGCTTGCCGACGGCAGCGCGGTGGTGCGAGTGGCCGACACCCAGGCACGCATGATGCTGCCCGCCGGCGCCCAGGTCGGCTCCGACGTACCGCTCAAGCTGGTTGCCCTCAACCCGCGCCCCACCTTTGAATACAGCAGCGGCGGCACCGCCGCCCTGATCGAGGCCACGCCCGCGTCACATGCGGGCGAGCCGCACGCCGCCCTCCCCGCCCAGCCGGAACCCGAGGGGGCCGCCACCTTCATCCCGCACGGCGAGGCCGGCCCGCTGCTGTACCGCCCGGACGGCAAGGCGCCGCCCAGCGCCGCCGGCACTGCCGCCGCGGCCGCCGCCAGCCAGGCGGGCGTGAGCGCGCGCGGCGCCGAGCCCCAGCACCCGGCGCTGCCCGGCGACCCGTCCACCACCCTGAGCCCGGCCGGCAAGGTGATCGGCGAGGTGATGGCGGCCGTGATGCGGCTCGAGCATCCGGCCGCCGCGGTCACCGCCAGCACGCCGGCGCTGGCCGCCCCCACGCCCGACGCGGCCGCGATCGCCCCGGCGCTCAAGCAGGCGCTGGGCAAAAGCGGGCTGTTCTACGAAGCACATGTGGCCGAGTGGGCGCGCGGCCAGCGCGACATCGCCGACCTGGCCGCCGAGCCGCAGATGGCCAGCCGCCCGGCCGCGCCGACCGAACCGCAGGCGGCCGAACTGATCAACCTGCAGCTGGCCGCCCACGAGACCGGCCAGCTCGCCTGGCAAGGACAACTCTGGCCCGGCCAGCCGATGCAATGGGAGATCCGGCGCGACGCGCCACAGCGCGAACCGGGGCACGAAGCGGCCGAGCCGCCGGCCTGGAAAAGCCGCCTGCGCCTGTCCTTCCCGGGCCTGGGCGATCTGCAGGCGACCCTGGTGCTGGCCGGCGGCCAGGTGGCGGTGCGCGTGGAACCGGAGCAGGAACAGGTGGCCGGCGTGCTGCGCGCCCAGGGCCGCGCGCTGTCCGATGCGCTGGCCGCCAGCGGCATCCCGCTGGCGGCCTTCGCCGTGATCCCGCGCGAGGCCGGCCATGAATGACGAGCACAAGGGCGCGCGCCCGAACGCGGTGGCACTGGCCTATGATGGCGACGGCGCCCCGAAAGTGGTGGCCAAGGGCCAGGGCCTGATCGCCGAACAGATCATCGAACGCGCGCGCGAGGCCGGCGTGTTCGTCCACCAGTCGCGGGAACTGGTGGGCCTCTTGATGGAAGTTGACCTGGACCGGGAGATTCCGCCGTCGCTGTATCGAGCAATTGCGGAACTGCTGGCGTGGCTTTATCATATTGAATCCACGCAACATCATCACCAGCTCGCGCTTCCGCCGGGCGCCAACATAACAACGCAGGACTGAGAGACAAGGCGGACCGAAGCAAATGGCTAATTCGGAACTGGACAACTGGCACGACTACCGTGTGGTGTCGCGCAGGGAAATCGTGGCCCTGCTGCGCCAGATCGCAGAGAAGAACCAGCTCGTGCGCATGCTGGTGCACGGCGAGGCCGACGTGTGCGTCACCTCGATCCTGGATGTCGATCCCGACAACGACACGCTGGTGCTGGACCGCTCGATCGACCGCGACCAGAACCGCCGCATCCTGTCCGCCGGCAAGGTGTCCTGCGAAACCAGCCTGGACAAGATCCGCATCATGTTCAAGCTCGAGAACGTGCGCGAGACCGAATACGAGGGCAGCAACGCGCTCGAAGCGGACATTCCGGAAACCATGGTGCGCCTGCAGCGGCGTGAGTTCTATCGCATGGCAACGCCGGTGACCAACCCGGTGCGCGCGATCATTCCCCTGCCCGACGAGCTGGGCGGCGGCACCGCCTCGTTCCCGCTGGCCGACATCAGCTGCGGCGGCATCGCCTTCCTCGACAGGGAGCACCAGCTGGGCGAAGCGATGGGCCAGACCTTCGAAGGCTGCCGCATCGACCTGCCCGACATCGGCCCGGTGGTCACCGGCCTGGAGATCCGGAACATGTTCGACGTGACGCTGCTGAACAACAAAACCAGCCGCCGCTTCGGCTGCATGTTTGTCAACATCTCGCGCGGCAACCTCTCCAACGTCCAGCGCTACATCACCCGGCTGGAGCGCGAACGCAACGCGCGCCTGGCCGGCCTCGGCTGAGCCGGCACCGCGGCGCCGGAGCGCCGGTCAGACCTGCATGTTCATGATTTCATGATAAGCCGAAACCAGCCGGTTACGCACCTGCACCGTGGTCTGGAAGCTGATGTTCGCTTTTTGCATCGCAATCATCATTTCCGGCAAGCTCACCGTATCGTCGCCCATCGCCACCCGCTGGCCCATCTGGTCGGCGCTCTCCTGGGCCGCGCTCACCTGCTGCAGCGAGGTCTTGAGCGCCTGCGCGAAGTCGGCCTTGGGCGCGGCAGCCGGGCCCGGCGCGGCCACGGGCGACGCGGCCGGACGGGTAGCGGCAGCCTTGAGCTGCGCCATCATCGCCTCGATCCGGCTGCTGTCGATTCCACCCATGTTCATCTGATCCTCCTGTGTCGTGGCACGCCTGCCCGCGCGGCGGACAAGCGAACTCAGGCTGTCAGAATAGCAGCATGATGGCAAGCCACAGTCCCGAGCAGGGGCGTAAATGCGCCTCTTTTTCGGCCTTTGAACCCGCGCCGCCGGCCTGATAATGCCGGCTTAAATCCCCCTATCCCGAGACCACCATGGCAGCAGCGGAAGACGCCGACAACCAGCCGCAACCCTTTCTCCAGACCGCCTTTGGCCGCAATATCGTGCTGGGCGTGGTGGCGGCCGTCGCATTGGCGGTGGCGGTGGCGCTGTGGATGTGGAGCCAGCAGCCGGAATACCGGGTGTTGTTCTCGAACTACAGCGACCGCGACGGCGGCGCCATCACCGCCTCGCTCGACCAGATGGGGGTCAAGTACAAGTTCTCCGAAGGCGGCTCGGCGATCCTGGTGACCGCGGACCAGGTGCACGACGTGCGCCTGAAGCTGGCCGCCCAGGGCCTGCCCAAGGGTGGCAACGTCGGCTTCGAGCTGATGGAAAACCAGAAGCTGGGCGTGTCCCAGTTCCTCGAACAGGTGAACTACCAGCGCTCGCTCGAAGGCGAGCTGGCGCGCTCGATCCAGTCGCTGGGCGCGGTGGCCAGCGCGCGCGTGCACCTGGCCATGCCCAAGCCGTCGGTGTTCGTGCGCGAGCAGCAAAAACCGACCGCCTCGGTGCTCTTGACCCTGCAGCCCGGGCGCGCGCTCGACCGCGGCCAGGTCTCGGCCATCGTGCACCTGGTCGCCTCCAGCGTGCCCGAGCTGACCACCGGGAACGTGACCGTGGTGGACCAGAACGGCAACCTGCTGTCCGACCCGAACAACGGCGCGGGCGCGCACCAGCTCGACCCCAACCAGCTCAAGTATGTCGAGCAGCTGCAGGCCAACATCGCCAAGCAGGTCGAGTCGATCATCACGCCGCTGGTCGGCCAGGGCAACGTGCGCGCCGAGGCGACCGCCGAGGTGGACTTCGCGCAGGTCGATACCGCGGCCGAGATGTACAAACCGAACTCGCCGCCGGAACCGCAGGCGATCCGCAGCCAGCAGACCGCCGAGGCCTCGCCCGCCCCGGCGCCGGCGTCGGGCGTGCCGGGCGCGCTGTCGAACAACCCGCCGAACAACCCGAACAACCAGCCCAACAATCCGCAGCAGAACGGCAGCACCACCACCGCCGGCCAGCAAGCGCCGGCCAACCCGCAGCCGGCCACCAACGCGCACCGCGAGGCCACCACCAACTTCGAGGTGGACAAGACGGTGCGCTACGAGCAAAAGCCGATGGGCGGCATCAAGCGCCTGACGGTGGGCGTGGTGGTCAACTACCGGCGCACGATCGATGCGAAGACCGGCAAGGTCTCGGCCACCCCACTGCCGCCGGCCGTGGTGGCGCAGATCAATGAACTGGTCAAGCAGGCGATGGGCTACAACGCCGCGCGCGGCGACACCCTGAACGTGACCAACGCGCCGTTCGAGGGCGTGGACAAGCTGCCCGAGGCGCCGCCGGCGCTGGCCTGGTACCGCGATCCGGAGACGGTGTCGCTGGCGTCCACGATCGGCAAGTACGTGATGTCGATGATCATCGTCGGCTTCCTGTACATGCGCTTCGGGCGGCCGCTGCTGCGCCGCTACGACCAGATCGCGGAACCGCCGCCCGAGCCGGACCCGAACCTGGCCGCGCAGGAGCAGCGCGCCCTGCTCGAGGCCGAGATGGAAGAAGCAGAGGCGCACCAGCAGGCCAAGGGCTACCGCTCCAACCTGCAGATGGCAAAGGACCTGGCGCGCGACGACCCGCGCGTGGTGGCCAACGTTGTGAAGACATGGGTGGGTGCAAATGAATGACGAGGGGATCCAGAAGGCAGCGATCCTGATGCTCGCGCTGGGCGAGGCCGAGGCGGCCGAGGTGATGAAGTTCCTCGGGCCGAAGGAAGTGCTCAAGCTGGGCGCGGCAATGGCGACGATGCGCCAGGTGCAGCACGAACAGGTGGTCAAAGTGCTCGAGTCGTTTCGCGAGCAGACCGACCTGAATTCGACCGTGGGCCTGGATTCGGACGAGTACATCCGCCAGGTGCTCACGCGCGCGCTGGGCGACGACAAGGCCTCGGTGCTGCTGTCGCGCATCCTGGGCGGCAAGGACGCCTCGGGCATCGAGAGCCTGAAGTGGATGGATTCGTCGTCGGTGGCGGAGCTGATCCGCAACGAGCACCCGCAGATCATCGCCACCATCCTGGTGCACCTGGAGCGCGACCAGGCCTGCGAGATCCTGGGCCATTTTTCCGACCGCCTGCGCAACGACGTGGTGCTGCGCATCGCCACCCTGGACGGCGTGCAGCCGGCCGCGCTGCGCGAGCTGAACGACGTGCTGACCAAGCTCTTGTCGGGCAACGAGAACATCAAGAAGTCCTCGCTGGGCGGCATCCGCGCGGCCGCCGAGATTCTCAACTTCATGAGCGGCGAGCAGGAATCGTCGGTGATGGACAACATCAAGAACTACGACAACGACATGGCGCAGAAGATCATGGACGAGATGTTCGTGTTCGATAACATCATCGACATCGACGACCGCGGCATCCAGCTGCTGCTGCGCGAGGTGCAGTCCGAAATGCTGATCATCGCGCTCAAGGGCGCCAGCCAGGACCTGCGCGACAAGATCTTCAAGAACATGAGCCAGCGCGCCGCCGAGATGATGCGCGAGGACCTCGAATCGAAAGGGCCGGTGCGCCTGTCCGAGGTCGAGTCGCAGCAGAAGCAGATCCTGCAGATCGTGCGGCGCCTGGCCGACGAAGGCCAGATCGTCCTGGGCGGCAAGGGCGAGGACTCGTTCGTCTGAGCTGACAGCACATGCAAAAAGAACTCCAAACTGCCTACCAGCGCTGGGAACTGGCCTCGTTCGGCGACGAGCGCCCGGCCGCCGTGGCGCGCCGCACCGCCGAGCAGGAGGCCGCGGTCGCCGCGCCCAAGCTGCCGACCGAGGCGGAGATCGCCGCGATCCTGGAAAACGCGCGCGCCGAGGGCCTGGCGCAGGGCCGCGCCGCCGGCCACGCCGAAGGGCTGGCCCAGGGCCGCGCCGAAGCCACCGCCGAACTGCAGCGCCTGCGCACCATCGCCGACACCTTTGGCCAGGCGGTGGCGCGCGCCGACGAGACCATCGCCAGCGACGTGCTCGACCTGGCGCTGCACCTGGCACGCGGGATGGTGAAAACCGCGTTCGACGTGCGGCCCGACCTGATCATCCCGGTGGTGCGCGAGGCGATCGAGTACCTGCCGGTGCTGCAGCAGCCTGCCCTGCTGGTGCTCAACCCGCTGGACGCGCCGGTGGTGCGCGCCGGGATCGGCGAAGAGCTCGAAAAAGGCGGCTGGCGCGTGGTCGAGGACGCGCAGGTCGGGCGCGGCGGCTGCAAGATCGACACCGCCAGCAACCAGATCGACGCCCAGGCCGCAACCCGCTGGCAGCGCCTGGCGCACGCGCTGGGCAAGAACGTGGACTGGCTCGAGCCGTGAGCGAGACCGCCGCGCCCGACGCCCACACCGCGCGCTGGAAGAGCTTCCTGCGCGACTGCGGGGCCGTGCTCGATTTCGTCGAGCCGATGCAGGTCTCGGGGCGCGTCACCCGCGTGGCCGGCCTGGTGATGGAATGCGTGGGCCTGCGCCTGGCCGTGGGCAGCGCCTGCACGATTCCGGTGGCCAGCGGCGCGCGCATCGAGGCCGAGGTGGTCGGCTTCGAGGGTGAGCGCCTGTTCCTGATGCCGCAAAGCGACGTCGAAGGCGTGCTGCCCGGCGCGCGCGTGTTCCCGGTGGAGGCGGCCGTGCCGCGCCCCGGCAGCGTGCCGCACCCGCGCCGCCGGCCGAGCGACCGCGCGCGCCACCTGCCGGTGGGCAGCAAGCTGCTGGGCCGGGTGGTGGACGGCGCCGGCCGCCCGCTCGACGGCCGCGGCCCGCTTGGCACCGACGAAGTGGCGCCGATCAACGCGCGCCCGATCAACCCGCTCGACCGCGCACCGATCAGCACCACCCTCGACGTCGGCGTGCGCGCCATTAATTCGATGCTGACCGTGGGCCGCGGCCAGCGCCTGGGCCTGTTCGCCGGCACCGGCGTGGGCAAGTCGGTGCTCCTGGGGATGATCGCGCGCTACACCAGCGCCGACGTGATCGTGGTCGGCCTGATCGGCGAACGCGGCCGCGAGGTCAAGGAATTCATCGAACAGATCCTCGGGCCCGAGGGCCTGGCCCGCTCGGCGGTGGTGGCCGCCCCGGCCGACAGCCCGCCGCTGATGCGCCTGCAGGGCGCGGCCTACGCCACCGCGATCGCCGAGCACTTCCGCGACCAGGGCAAAAACGTCCTCCTGATCATGGACTCGCTGACCCGCTACGCGATGGCGCAGCGCGAGATTGCGCTGGCGATCGGCGAGCCGCCCGCGACCAAGGGCTACCCGCCGTCGGTGTTCGCCAAGCTGCCGGTGCTGGTCGAGCGCGCCGGCAACGGCGTGGAAGGCGGCGGCTCGATCACCGCGTTCTACACCGTGCTGTCCGAGGGCGACGACCAGCAGGACCCGATCGCCGACGCCGCGCGCGGTATCCTGGACGGCCACATCGTGCTCGACCGGCACTTGGCCGAGGCCGGCCACTACCCGGCCATCGACATCGAGCAGTCGATCAGCCGCGCCATGCACTCGATCACCTCGGCCGAGCACCAGCAGGCGGCACGCCGCCTCAAGCAGCTTTACTCGCGGTTCCAGCGCTCGCGCGACCTGATCTCGGTGGGCGCCTACGCCGCCGGCAGCGATCCGGTGCTCGACCAGGCCATCGCCCTGCACGACAAAATCGAGGCTTTCCTGTGCCAGGAGATCCACGAGCGCTCGGCCATGCCCGAGAGCTTGGGGCAACTTACCTCTCTATTCCACTGATCGAAGCGCGCGGCCGGGTCCTATACTTTGACCCATCATGGCCAACCCTTCAGCCCTCGATACCCTGACTGACCTGGCCCAGCGCGAGTCCGACGAAGCGGCCAAGCGGGTCGGCGCGGCGCGGCGCACGGTGGAAGAAGCACAGCAAAAGCTGCAGATGCTGCTCGGCTACCGCGACGAATATGCGCAGCGCCTGGACGCGGTCCAGATGGCGGGCATCACGCCGCACGCATACCACAACTTCGTGGCATTCGTGGGCAAGCTGGACCACGCCATCGCCGGCCAGCAGGAAGTGCTGCGGCACGCCGAGGCGCGTACCGCGCTGGAGCAGAAGGCATGGCAGCAGTGCGAGCGCAAGCGGCTGTCCTACCGCACCTTGAGCGAGCGGGCGGCACGCGAGGCGCTCAGGGTGGAGAACAAGCGCGACCAGAAGCTGATGGACGACCACGCGGCGCGCACGGTGTACTACAAACGTTGACGGCGGATCCGAGATGCAGACCAACCCATTACTGAACCTGAACCCTGGCGCGAACGTCAACGGCGCGCCCCAGCGCGCCAGCGCCGACGCCGGCAACGGCGACGGCCAGTTCAGCGCCGCCCTGTCGCGCGAGATGGGCGGGCGCAGCCAGGCGGTCTCCCAGCAGCCGCGCGCCAGCCAGGCCGACAAGCCGGCCGCGGCCCAACCGGCACAGCCGGCCAAGCCACAGCAGGCGGCGCCGGCCGACGCCGACAGCAAGCCCCAGGACACGGCCAAGGCCAGCGTCCAGGACAGCGCGGAAGAAACCGCCCAGGACAGCGATGCCACGGCCGATGCCAGCGGCGCTGTGCCGATGGCCGACATGCTGGCCATGGTCGCCAACTTCAACCAGCTGCTCAAGCAAGGCGCCGCCGCGCCGGCGGCCGACGCCAAAACAACGGCCACGGCAACGGCGACCGACAAGGCGCTGCCGCAGCTTGCCGCACTGGCCAGCGCCGCGCAAGGCGAGGCCGTTCCGGCCCAGCCAGGCGCCACGCCCGACGCGGCCGCGCGCTTTGCCGCCCTGATGCGCGGCGCACAGCGCCCCGCCACCGAATCGGCAAGCACCACCGCAACGGCGGCTGCCGCCCGCGCCGCCGCCGACGAAGCCGGCAAGGCAAAGACCACCAACGCCAGCGCCAGCGCCAGCGGACAGGACCTGTCGGCGCAGGCGGGGCAGGCGCCATCGCACGCCCCCAGCGCCGCCCCCGGCATGGCGCCGGATGCGGCAGCGGCCACCGCCGCGGCGGCCGCGCCGGCGGAGATGCGCCTGGAGCAGCTGGCCGCCGCCGCCGAGCGCCGCGACAACGCACAGGCGCAGGCAAGCGCCCAGCTGCTTGCTGCCACCCAGGCGCCGGCGGCCGCACCCGTGGTGGCGCAGGCCGTCGCGGCCAGCGAACACCTGGGCGCGCGCGTGGGCACCCCGGCCTGGGACAACCAGGTCGGCCAGAAGATCGTATGGATGGTGGCCGGCGGCGAACAGAGCGCCTCGCTCACCCTCAACCCGCCCGACCTGGGACCGATGCAGGTGGTTCTGTCGGTGACCGGCGACCAGGCCAGCGTCGCCTTCTCGTCCAATCAGCAGGAAGTACGGCACGCCCTGGAAAACGCGCTGCCGCGCCTGCGCGAGATGATGGGCGAGAGCGGCATTTCGCTGGGCAGCGCCACCGTCAGCACCGGCATGCCCGATGGACGCCAGGCGCAGGGCGAGTGGAGCGGCCAGGGCGGATCGGGCGCGCGCATGGCCGATGGCGGCGGCGCGCCGGCATCCGACGTGGCAGCCCCGCGCACGGCGACGCGCACCACTGTCCTGGGCGACCGCGGCATGGTCGATACATTCGCGTGAGTTGGACGCGTGGGCCACGCGTTCAAACAGGCTCGCGCCACGGTGGAACCAGCATGAGCGGACTGGCAACGAAGAGCGCAAAAACGGCGATCTGATCGCCCTTCGCCCCTCTTTTCGGGGCTTTTCGCTGCTCAGTTACTCCCGATAATGACATAATGTCGGCACGATCCACTTGAAAGCCCAGAGGTATCTTGAAAGCGAATTCCAAAACCAAGGCTGACCCGAAAGACGAGGCAGGGTCCCCGAACGTCAAGAAGAAGCTGATCGGCATCATCGCCGGCGCCGTGCTGGTGCTCGCGCTCGGCGGCGGAGCGGGCTGGTACTGGGTGCAGTCGGGCAGCCAGCCCAAGGAACACGCGGCGGCCAAGGCCGAACCGCCCGAGTACATCCAGCTCGACCCGTTCACCGTCAACCTGCAGCCGGAAAACGGCGACCAGTACCTTCAGCTGCAATTCACGCTGCAGGTGCCCAACGCCGAAGCCGCGGAACAAATCAAGGCCAACATGCCGATCGTGCGCAACCGCGTGCTGCTGCTCCTGTCGGGCAAGCACGCGTCCGAGATCAACACCGTGGACGGCAAGCGCCAGCTGGCCAGCGAGATCGTCGCCTCGGTCAAGCAGCCGTTCGTCGCCAAGGGCCCGCAGCAGCCGGTGAACGACGTGCTGTTCACCTCCTTCATCATCCAGTAGCAGCAGTACCATGGCCGATAATTTCCTCTCCCAGGAAGAAGTCGATGCCCTTCTCAAGGGCGTCAACGGCGACCAGGACGATGTCGTCGCGGTCGAAGACACTTCGGGAGTTCGCACCTACAACCTGGCAACGCAGGAGCGGATCGTCCGCGGCCGCATGCCGACGCTCGAGATCATCAACGAGCGCTTCGCCAGGTACCTGCGGGTCGGCCTGTTCAACTTCCTGCGCCGCAGCGCCGAGGTCTCGGTCGGCTCGGTGCGCGTCGCCAAGTACAGCGAATTCATCCGCAACCTGGTGGTGCCCACCAACCTGAACCTGATCCACATGAAGCCGCTGCGCGGCACCGCGCTGATGGTGTTCGACCCGGGCCTGGTGTTCCTGCTGGTCGATAACCTGTTCGGCGGCGACGGGCGCTTCCACACCCGGGTCGAAGGCCGCGACTTTACCCAGACCGAGCAGCGCATCATCCTGCGCATCCTCGACATCGTGTTCGAGTCGTACGGCAAGTCGTGGGAGCCGGTGTACCCGGTGCAGTTCGAATACATCCGCTCCGAGATGAACACCCAGTTCGCCAACATCGCCACTCCCAACGAGGTGGTGGTGTCCTCGACCTTCACGGTCGAACTGGGCTCGGTGTCGGGCCAGATCCACTTCTGCATGCCGTACTCGATGATCGAGCCGATCCGCGACGCGCTCACCTCCAGCCTGCAGGGCGAGGCGCTCGAAGTGGACAAGCGCTGGATCCGGCTGATGACGCAGCAGATCCAGGTCGCCGAGGTCGAGCTGGTGGCCACGCTGGGCCACGGCCGCACCACGTTCGACGAGCTGCTCAACATGAAGATCGGCGACGTGGTGCCGATCACCGTGCCGGAGACGATCCAGGCCACGGTGGATGGCGTGCCGGTGATGGAATGTTCGTACGGCGTGTTCAACGGCCAGTACGCGCTCAAGGTGGAGAAGCTGCTCTCGACCGTCGAGCACCAACAAGGTGGCAACACAGGAGAATAAGCAATGTCTGATACCCAGGACGACCAGAACCTCGACGACGATTGGGGCGCGGCGATTGCCGAGCAGGCCGCTGCCGAAGCGGCCGCCCTCGAGAAGCAGCAGGCGGCGCAGGCCGCCGTGTTCAAGGACTTCTCCAACAAGGGCACGCGCAACGAGACGCCGAACGACATCGACTTCATCCTCGACATCCCGGTGCAGCTCACCGTGGAGCTGGGACGCACCAAGATCGCGATCAAGAACCTGCTGCAGCTGGCGCAGGGCTCGGTGGTGGAGCTGGACGGCCTGGCCGGCGAGCCGATGGACGTGCTGGTCAACGGCTGCCTGATCGCGCAGGGCGAAGTGGTGGTCGTGAACGACAAGTTCGGCATTCGCCTGACCGACATCATCTCGCCGTCGGAGCGCGTGCGGAAACTGAATAAATGATTTGGCCATTTACCCGTAGGGTAGGCGGGTTTCCCGCCCACGCGTTCAGCCAAAGCTTGAGTGGCCTGCGTGCCCGGTTTGAACGCGTGGGCGGCAAAGCCGCCCACCCTACGGGACTCGTGCCCACCCTACGGTTCGCGGCAGCTCTCGCCTTGGCGGCCGGGCTCTGCCTGCCGTCGTACGCTCAGGTCCAACAACCCACCGGGCAGGCGACCGTTGCGAGCGTACCCGCTGCAGCTCCCACAGCGCCGCAGGCCAGCGCCCCTGCCCCGGCACCGGCCCAAACGGCGCCGCAGGCCACCTACCAGCCGCCCGCCGCGCCTGCCGCCGGCGGCCTGCTGCAAACCCTGCTCGCGCTGTGCTTCGTGCTGGCCCTGCTGGCGGGCCTGGCCTGGCTGGCCAAGCGCTTCGGCCCGCGCGCCATGGGCGGCACGGCCAACCTGCGCATCGTCGGCGCCCTGTCGCTGGGCGGGCGCGAACGCGTGCTGGTGGTCGAAGTGGCCGACCAGTGGATCGTGGTCGGCGCTTCCCCCGGCCGCGTGAGCCTGCTCTCGACCATGCCGCGCCAGGAACTGCCGCCTTCGCCGCCGGGCATGGCCGCGAGCGTGCCGGCCGGCTTTGGCGACTGGCTCAAACAGACCCTTGAAAAACGTAATGCGAAATAAGAATCTCCTGCTGGCGGCGGGCATGCTGCTCCTGCCGCTGGCGGCCGCCGCCGCGCCCGGCATCCCCGCCTTCACCAGTACCCCCGCCGCCGGTGGCGGCACCAATTACTCGCTGCCGGTCCAGACGCTGCTCCTGATGACGGCGCTGTCGTTCATTCCGGCCGCGCTCCTGATGATGACCAGCTTCACCCGCATCGTCATCGTGCTGTCGCTGCTGCGCCAGGCACTGGGCACCCAGACCGCGCCGCCCAACCAGGTGATCGTCGGCCTGTCGCTGTTCCTGACCCTGTTCGTGATGGGCCCGACCTTCGACAAGGTCTATACCGATGCCTACCAGCCGCTGCAGGAGAACAAGATCCAGATGGACGAGGCCATGCAGCGCGCCGCGGCGCCGCTGAAGGCCTTCATGATCAAGCAGACCCGCCAGTCGGACCTGGCCCTGTTCGTAAAGATCTCGCGCAGCCCCGCGCTGCAGGGACCGGAGGACGTGCCGCTGCGCGTACTGATCCCGGCCTTCGTCACCAGCGAACTGAAGACCGCGTTCCAGATCGGCTTTGCGATCTTCATCCCGTTCCTGATCATCGACATGGTGGTCGCCTCGGTGCTCATGTCGATGGGTATGATGATGATGTCGCCGGCGGTGATCTCGCTGCCGTTCAAGCTGATGCTGTTCGTGCTGGTGGACGGCTGGCAGCTGCTGCTTGGCTCGCTCTCGCAGAGCTTTTATTAGGAGCGGCCATGACTCCCGAAACCGTCATGACCATGGGCCGCACCGCGATGGAGGTGACGCTGATGGTCGCCGCCCCGCTGCTGCTGGTTGCGCTCATCATCGGCCTGATCGTCTCGATCTTCCAGGCCGCGACCCAGATCAACGAGGCCACCCTGTCCTTCATCCCCAAGCTGGTCGGCATTTTCGTCGCACTGGTGATCGCCGGGCCGTGGATGCTGTCGGTGATGCTCGACTACATGCGCCAGGTCTTCTCCGGCATTCCGGGCATGATCGGCTAGGCGCCGCTGCCCCATGCTCAGCTTCACCTCGGTCCAACTGAACGCCTGGATGGCGGCCTTCCTGTGGCCGCTGACGCGCATCCTGGGCCTGGTCGCGGCCGCGCCGGTGTTCGGCAATACCGCAATCCCGGTCACGGTCAAGGTCTCGCTCGGCGCGCTCATCACGCTGGTGGTCGCGCCCACCCTGCCGCCGATGCCGGCGATCGATCCCGGCTCGTGGGCGGGCCTGTTGATCCTGCTGCAGCAACTGGTGGTCGGGCTGGCGATGGGCTTTGCGATGCGCCTGGTGTTCGCGGCGATCGAACTGGCCGGCGAAGTGGCCAGCCTGACCATGGGTCTGGGCTTTGCCACCTTCTTCGACCCGGCGTCGTCGGGCCGCTCGTCGGCGATCAGCCAGTTCCTGGCGCTGGTGTCGATGATGGCCTTCCTGGCGGTGAACGCGCACCTGGCGCTGCTGTCGGCGCTGGTCGAAAGCTTCTTCACGCTGCCGGTGGGCGGACCGTCGTTTGGGGCCAACGGGCCGTTGGAACTGGCGCGCTGGGGCGCGCGCGTGTTTTCGGCCGGCTTCCAGCTGTCGCTGCCGATCGTGGCGGCGCTCCTGATCACCAACGTGGCGCTGGGCATCCTGACCCGCGCCGCGCCGCAGCTGAACCTGTTCGGCATCGGCTTTCCGGTCACGCTCGGCGTGGGGCTGCTGGTGATCAGCCTGGTCCTGCCCTACCTGGGCACGCCGATCGTCAACCTGTTCAACCAGGGGATCGAGACCAGCCGCGCGATCCCGCGTGCAGCGGCGCCGCCGGCCGCGAAGGCGCCAGCGGCGCGGTGAAACAAAAAGGCTCCCGCGCGGGGAGCCTTCGATCGAACGGCGGCGATCGCCCGCGTCAGCCGATGTAGTTGAACAGCGACAGCCCGGACATCACCTTGAACGACTTCTGCGCCGCGTCCAGCGCCTGTTGCTGCTGCGAGAACATCGAGATCGCCTTGACCACGTCCAGGTCCTGCAAGTCCGACAGCGTGCTCGCATATTGCAGGTCGAGCTGGTCGCCGGCCGTATCCAGGGTGTCCAGTTCCTGCAGCCGCACGCCCACCGACGACTGCACCGTGAGCGCCGTGTCCATCGCGGTGGTCACGTTGTCGTTGGCGACCGCCAGCGCGTTGGCCAGGGCGGTCTGGCCGTTGGTGCCGCTGACCGGCGTGCGCAGGGTCTGCACCAGGTCCTGCAGGGTCGTGAAGACGGACTGCTTCTTGATCGCGTTCACGTCGAACTGGTCGCCGTCGGCCGGCGCGCCCTTCACGGTCAGCTGCAGGCCGTCGAACACGATCGGGTCGCCGTCCACATAGGGCTGGGCGCTCTTGACGGTCGCGGCCGGGCTCTGGCTGTTGTCGATCACGTCGTAGGTGGTGCCGGCGCCGGTGACGCTGAACTTGACCGCGTAGTCGTGCCCGGTCAGCTGGCTGCGGTCGAGGATGATGCTGCTGTCGAGCGTGGCGCCGCCCGAGTTGCCGGCCGCCGCGCCGGCCTTGAAGGTGCCCTTGGCCGCAACGTTGTTCTCGAAGATGGCGCTGCCCGAATCGCTGATCGACACCATGCGCGACGGGCCGATCTTCAGTTCGCGCTCGCCCTGGTCGCCGTTGTAGGTGGCGCCGGTGGCGGTCTGGGTGAACGGCGCCGTCTTGACCTCGTAGCCGGAAAACAGATAGGTGCCCGAGCCGTCGGTGGTGTTGGCCAGGCCAATCAGGTCCGTCAGGCGGCCCTCCAGTTCGGTGGCCAGCGAGTTGCGGTCCGCCGGCGACAGCGCCGGGTTGCCGGCCCGGACCACGAGCGTCTTCACGTTGGTCAGCAGGTTGGCCACGTTCGACAGCGCGCCGTCCTCCTGCGCCAGCGAATTGCGCGCGTTGGTGCGGTTGGTCGCGAACTGCTCGTTCATCGCCTGCGACTGGGTCACCTCCAGCGCGCGCGCCGACGCCACCGGGTCGTCCGAGGGCGTGAGCAGGCGCTTCTGGGTCGACAGCTGCATCTGGGTCTTGGCCATCTGGCCCTGCAGGCTGTTCATCTGGTTGATGCTGGCGTCGAAGATGCCGGCGGTACTGATACGCATAAACGTCGCTCCGCTGATTAGTGTCCGATCGACAGCAGCGAGTCGAACACGGTCGATGCGATCTGCATCACTTTGCCCGCTGCCTGGTAGGCCTGCTGGTAGCGCAGCAGGTTGGTCGCTTCCTCGTCCAGGTTCACGCCCGACACGCTCTGCGCGGCGGCAGTGGCCTGCGACAGCATGGCGTCGGCGGCCTGGCCGTTGACTTGCGACTCGCGCGCCTTGTTGCCCACAAAGCTGACCAGCTTGGCGTAGCTCGACTGGTAGGTAGCATTCTTGCCGTCGAAGATGTTGGTGCTCTGCAGGTTGCCCAGCAGGTTGGCGTTGCGCACGTCGCCGGTGGCGGTGTTGACGCTGACAACGAAGGTGTCCTTGTCCTTGGCGCCGGCGCTGATCGTGAACGTCATGCCGTTTTGCGAATAGGTCGCCCCGGCCGTCTGGTACGGCACCGCGAGCGTGGTCGCGGGCGGCACCGCCGGCCCGATCGGCGGCTGCGCGACGCCGTTGACCGTCACCGTCACCGGTTTCGTGGGGTCCCAGCCAGTCAGGCTGCCGCTGGCCGCGTCGTAGGTCAGGGTCATCGGCAGCGTCGGCGCGGCCGACAGGAAGCTGGCGTCGATCGAGCCCTTGCTGATGGTGGCGGTGCCGGTGTTGGCCACCGGCGCCTGCGCCAGGATCGGGGCGGCCGCCGCGATCTGCGAAGTGTCGGTCAAGGCCACGGCAAAACCGGAGGCGCCATTGATGGTCGGCCGCACCAGGAAGTTGTCGCCGGCAGAAGCCGAGCCGGACACCGCGAAATCCACGCCGTCGATGGTCTGCGGTTTGGTCTGCGGGAAGGGCGAGATCGCGGTCTTCTTGTTGTCCGACAGGCGCGTGACCATGAAATTGGCGCCGTCGTAATCGACCCGGTAGTCGCTGCCGGTCAGCGCGGCCGGGTCGGTGATGGTGGCATCGACTTTGGCGCTGCTGAGCATGTTGTTGTAGATGTTGCTGGTGGTCACGGGCTTGGCCAGCGTGAAGAAGTCCCCGCCCGGCAGGCCGTTCTCATCCACGCCCAGCTTGTGCTGCGCGTTGAAGGTGAAGGCCAGGCCGGCCGCCACCTTGCCCAGTTCGTTCTGGGTCTTGTCCAGCACGTTGGAGCGGAAATCGAGCAGGCCGCCCAGCTCGCCGCCCTGGAGCGTGCTCTCGCCCAGCACGGTGACCTTGCCGTTCGCCGTTTCCAGCCCCACCTCGGTGCGCGCCTGGTCGGTCGGCGAGGTGGTTGCCGCCAGCTTGTAGGACTGCTTGCCCACCACCAGCGGCATGCCGTTGCCGATCGAGACCGTCAGGCTGTAGCCGTCGCCCTGCGACACCTCGGCCTTCACGTGCTGGTTCAGTTCCCGCACCAGCTGGTCGCGCTTGTCCAGCAGGTCGTTCGGCAGATGCTGGCCGTCGCTGGACACGCCGGTGATCTGGTCGTTCAGGTCGGCGATCTGCTGCGCGTACGAGTTGATGACGGTGACATTGGCCGTGATCTGGCTGTTGATGCCCTCGCGGATCTCCTGCAGCCGTCCATCCATTGCCTGGAAGCGCCCGGCCAGCGTCTGGGCCCCGGACAGCATCGACTGGCGCGACTGCACCGAGCCCTGATTGCCGGCCACGTCCTGCACGCGCTTGAAGAAGCTTTGCAGCGCGGGCGACAGGCCGGCGCTGCTGTCGGCCAGCAGGTTGTCCAGCTGGCTGATCTGGGCGTTGAACGCGTCGAACGCGCTCTTGGCCGTCTGCGAGCTGCGCACCTGGGTGTCGAGGAAGGAGTCGGAAAAGCGCTTGATCTGGGCCACCTGGGTGCCGGTGCCGAAAAAGCCCACGCCCATGTCCACCGGCACGGTGGTGGACTGCACCACCACCTGGCGGCTGTAGCCGGCCACGTTCGCGTTGGCGATGTTGTGCCCGGTCGTGGACAGGCCAGCCTGTGCCGCGAACAGTGCGCTCTTGCCGATACTGAGGATATCTCCAGCCATGGTCGTCTTTTCTTTCCTTCCTAAGGCGTTTTCGGCACGGCTACCGGAAACTTGACTTGTTCAACTAACAACTATGCCAGCGAATGCTTGATAATCTGGGACAGCTTGGCGGCATATTGCGGGTCGGTCGCGTAGCCGGCGCGTTGCAGGCCGCGCGCAAAGGTCGCCGCGTCGCCGCCGTGGGCCAGCACGCGCTGGTAGCGCGGGTTGCTGGCCAACATGTTGGCGTAATCCTTGAAGCCTTCCGCGTACGAGTCGTAGGCGCGGAACTTTTCGACCTTGGCATGGGCCTTGCCATTGACGTATTCGGTGGTGACGGCGGTAACGACCTTGCCCTTCCAGCCAGGGCCGGCCTTGATGCCGAACAGGTTGTGGCTCGGGCTGCCGTCGGCGTTGCGGATCTCGCGCTTGCCCCAGCCCGACTCCAGCGCGGCCTGGCCGAGCATGAACTTGGCCGGAATGCCGGTCGCCTTCTCGGCTTCGTCGGCGTGCGCGGCCAGCTTGTCCTGGAACGAGCGCACGTGCGGCGCCTTCGAGCGCGACGTCGCCGCCGGGGCCGCATCGGCCGCGGGTGCGGGCAGCGCGCCCGGCGTCTTCATCAGCATGTCGGCCGACAGGCCGGCCGGCATGGTGCCGCCGGCGCCGGCCTCGCCCGACAGCGCCAGCGCCTGGGCATTGACCTTGTTGGCGGTCAGCTGGCGCACCAGCACGTCGGCCAGGCCGACGCCGCGCTTGGCCAGGTTCTGGCTCATCTGCTGGTCGAGCATGCCGGTGAACATGCGGGTCTGCTCGCTGTCCATCGGCCCGTCCTGCGGCGTGGCGTCGCGCATGCTCTTCATCATCATGTTGATGAACATGGCCTCGAACTGCTGGGCCGCACCGCGCAGCGCGTCCGGCGAGCCGTCCTTGGCGCCCTGCTTCAGGTCGCCAAGCGCCTGGGCGTCGAGCGCAAACCGGGAGGACAGGTCGGAGGTCTTGTTGATGCTCATCCGGCTACCTTAGATGATCTCGAGCTCGGCGTGCAGCGCGCCGGCAGCCTTGAGCGCCTGCAGGATCGCCAGCAGGTCCTGCGGGGTCGCGCCGATCGCGTTCATGGCCTTGACCACTTCAGCCAGCGAGGCGCCGCCCTCCACGTGCAGCACCTTGCCGGGGTCCTTCTTCAGCTCCACCTTGGCCTGCTGCGACGCGACCGTGGTGCCGAGCGACAGCGGGGCCGGCTGGCTGACCTGGTTTTCGGAGGTGATCGTGACCGACAGGTTGCCGTGCGAGATGGCGCAGGCGTCGAGGGTGACGTTCTGGTTCATCACCACCGAGCCGGTGCGTGCGTTCATGATGACCTTGGCGGCCGCCGCGGCCGGGCGCACGTCGATGCCTTCGAGCAGGCCCAGGAACGCCACCCGCTGGTCGCTCGAGGACGGGGTGCGCACGCGGATCACGCGCCCGTCCAGCGCGGTGGCCACGCCCGGGCCGAACTGGTCGTTGATAGCCTCGACCACGCGCGCGGCGGTGGCAAAGCCGGTTTCCTTGAGCTCCAGGCGGATCTGGTTGTCCTGGCCCAGGGTCGAGGGCACCGCGCGCTCGACCGTGGCGCCATTCGAGATCTTGCCCACCGACAGCGTGTTGACCTGGACCGAGCTGCCGCCGCTGGAGGCGCCGGCGCCGCCGACCACCAGGTTGCCTTGGGCAATCGCGTACACCTGGCCGTCCGCGCCCTGCAGCGGCGTCATCAACAGCGTGCCGCCGCGCAGGCTCTTGGCGTTGCCCATCGACGAGACGGTCACATCAATGGTCTGGCCCGGCTGCGCGAACGGCGGCAGCGAGGCGGTCACCATCACCGCCGCCACGTTCTTGAGCTGCAGCTGGGTGCCGGGCGGCATGGTCACGCCCTTCTGCTGCAGCATCGACATGATGGCCTGCACCGTGAACGGGGTCTGGGTGGTCTGGTCGCCGGTACCGTCCAGGCCGACCACGATGCCGTAGCCGGACAGCTGGTTCTCGCGCACGCCGGCGATGCTGGCCATGTCCTTCAGGCGCTCGGCCTGCGCCGGCGCGCCCAGCGCGAACAGGGCGGCGAGCAGGATCAGGAAAACGGGGGAGCGCATGCGATCAAGTCCTCAGAACGGCAGCAACGACTGGAAAAAGCGCGACAGCATCGAGTTCATCTCGGCGCGGTCGATGCGGCTGGCAGTGCGGTACTCGACGCGGGCGTCGGCCACCAGGGTCGAGGACACCACGTTGCCCGGCTGGATGGAATCGGGGCTGACCATGCCCGAGAAGCGGATGTATTCGATGCTGCGGTCCAGCGCCACCTGCTTTTCGCCGGTCACGATCAGGTTGCCGTTGGGGAGCACCTCGCTGACGGTGACCGCGATGGTGCCGCTGAAGGTGTTCGAATTGCTCTGATTGCCGGCGTCCTCGGACTTGTTGGACGCGTTGGTGCCCACCGTCGCGCCCAGGCGGCCCTGCGCCAGGCCCGGCACGCCGAACGAGGCGCTGCCGGTCTTGCTGGCCGAGCTCTGGTTGGCCTTCACCGCCGAGGTCTTCTCGACGATGTTGATGGTGAGCAGGTCGCCGATGTGGCGCGCGCGCCGGTCCTCGAACATCGGGCGGTAGGAGCCGGCGTTGTAGATGGCGCCGTCCGCCGGCGCGCCGGCGTCGGCCAGCATCGGGCGCGAGCTGGTCGGCCGCTGCACGATCGAGGTCGGCACGCTGGTGCAGCCGGCCAGCAGCGCCAGCAGCAAGGCGGTCAGGCGTTTCATAACTGGGACAGGCGTTGCAGCATCTGGTCGGAGGTGTTGATCGCCTTGCTGTTGATCTCGTAGGCGCGCTGGGTCTGAATCATGTTGACCATCTCCTCGACCACGTTCACGTTCGAGGTCTCGACATAGCCTTGCATCAGCACGCCGGCGCCATTGGTGCCCGGGGTGTTGGTGTTGGGCGAGCCGGAAGCGCCGGTCTCGACGTACAGGTTCTCGCCCTTCGCTTCCAGGCCGGCCGGGTTGACGAAGGAAGTGACCATCAGCGTGCCGACCTGGGTCGGGGCCGCGCTGCCCGGCAGCTTGACCGAGACCACGCCGTCGCGCCCGACGGTGAGCTCCTGGGCGTTGGCGGGAATCGTGATGGTCGGCTGGATCGTGTAGCCGCTGGAGGTGACCAGCTGGCCGTTGGCATCCATCTGGAACGAACCGTCGCGGGTGTAGGCGGTGCTGCCGTCGGGCAGCAGCACCTGGAAGAAGCCGCTGCCGTTGATCATCACGTCCTTGCTGTTGCCAGTCGCTTGCGGATTGCCCTGGGTGAAGATGCGCTCGGTGGCGACGTTGCGCACGCCGGTGCCGATCTGCAGGCCCGACGGCAGCGTGGTCTGCTGCGACGACTGCGCGCCCGGCTGGCGGATATTCTGGTAGAGCAGGTCCTCGAACACCGCGCGCGAACGCTTGAAGCCGTTGGTGCTGACGTTGGCGAGGTTGTTGGTGATGACGTCGAGGTTGGTCTGCTGGGCCTCGAGGCCGGTCTTGGCGATAAACAGCGAGCGGATCATGTTGTTCTCCTATCGGCGGCAGACGGGGACCCGCCACGCACGATAAATTATGGCGGAGAGCAACTCAACTCAAAGCGAGGATCTGGCTGGCTTTCGCGGCGTTATTCTCGGCGTTCTTCAACAGGCTCATCTGGGTTTCGAACGAGCGCGCCAGGTTGATCATCGCGACCATCGAATCGACCGGATTGACGTTGCTGCCCTCGAGCGCGCCGCCGGCAACGGTCACCTGCGGGTCGGCCGGGGCGTTGGGGGCGCCGGTATTGAGGCGAAACAGCCCGTCGTCGCCGCGCACCAGGTCCTTGTCGGGCGGGTTGACCAGCTTGATCTTGCCCAGCACCGTCGAAATCGCCGGCGGGGTGCCGGAGGGCATGGTCGCGACCGTGCCGTCGGCGCCGATCATCACGGACGCATCGGGCGGGATCGTGATCGGGCCGCCCTCGCCCGCCACGGCCAGGCCGCCGCTTGACTGCAGCAGCCCGTTGGGGCTGGTCTGCAGCGCGCCGTTGCGGGTGTAGGCCTCGGAGCCGTCGGGCATCTGCAGGGCGATCCACCCCTTGCCCTTGATCGCCACGTCGAGGTCGCGCCCGGTCACCTGCAGCGCGCCGGACGACATGTCGGAGCCCGAGTTGTCGTTGGTCACCATCACCCGGGTGTCCAGGCCCTGGCCCAGCACCGGCACCGCGCGGAACGAATCCATCTGCGCCCGGAAACCGGTGGTGCTGACGTTGGCCAGGTTGTTCGAGACCACCGCCTGCTGGTCGAGGATGTGCTTGGTGCCGCTGGCGACGGTGTAAATCAAACGGTCCATGGTTGTTCTCCGATACCTCTATCGTTCGCACGTCGTCCCCGCGCAGGCGGGGACCCATAGACCGTTTGCGACTGGGCAGCGTGTGCGGCAGTGGCGAACTCAGCATGGGTCCCCGCCTGCGCGGGGACGACGGTTCATGCGTTAGCGATCATTCATCAACGCAGGTTCACCAGCGTCTGCAGCACCGAGTCCTGCGTCTTGATGGTCTGCGCATTGGCCTGGTACACGCGCTGGGCGGTGATCATGTTGACCAGCTCGGCGGTCAGGTCCACGTTCGAGTTTTCCACCGCCGACGATTGCAGCACGCCCAGGCTGCCGGTCTCCGGCACCCCCACCGACGGCGTGCCCGAGGCCGAGGTCTCGGCCCAGGCGTTGTTGCCCAGCGAAGTCAGGCCGTTGGGATTCTCGAAGTTGGCCAGCACGATCTGGCCCAGCGCCTGCGAGCGGCCATTGCTGTACTGGCCGAGGATGACGCCATCCGGGCCGGCGGTGAAGCGCTGCAGGTGGCCCGAGGTGTAGCCGTCCTGGGTGGTGGGGTTCTTTTCGGCGGTGGCGGCGCCGTATTGGGTGGAGCCGGCAAAGTGGATGTCCACCGGCAGCGTGGCGTTGGCGCCGCTGGGCGGGAACACCGGCATCTGGAACTTGAGCGGCAAGGCCGACGAGGACGACGCCACCAGCTGGCCGTTGCCGTCGAAGTTCAGGTGACCCACCGACACCGGCGGTACCTTGACCGCCGCGGCGATCGCCTTGTCCACGTCTTCCGGGGTCGAGCCAGCCACGCCGCCGGCGGCCAGCGCGGCCGCATTGATCGCGGCCTGCACGGTCGCATCGGCGCCGGCCGCACCGGCGGCCGCGGCCACTACGTTGCCGGCCTGCGCGGCGTAGGCTGCCAGGTCGGCATTGATGGTCGCCTGCACCGGCGGGATCGCCTTGGAGTCGGCCACCCACTTGTCGCGCAGGGTCTGCGCGGTGGCGTCGCCCTGGGCCTTGGCGGCGACCTGCTGCGCCTGCCACTCCACGCCGTCGCTGGCCACGTACACGTCCCACTGGCCGGGGGTGGCCGACTTGACGTAGAACAGCGACATCACGTGCGCGTTGCCGAGGGTGTCGTACACGTCCACCGGCACCTGCTTGTTGTACGAGTTCGGGTCGTTGGCGTCGAACGGCATCGCGACCGGCACCTTGGCGCGCGAGTCCAGGTTCATCTGGGTGTCCACGCGGCTGGTGGCCACCGGCTTGAGGTCGGAGGCGTCGATCTTGATCGGCACCGGGGCGCCGGCCAGGATCTGGCCGTTGTTGCCGGTCAGGTAGCCGGTCAGCTTGGCGCCCTGGGCGTTGACCATGTAGCCTTCCTTGTCCAGCGAGAACTGGCCGTTGCGGGTGTATTGCACCACGCCGCCCATCGACATGCGGAAGAAGCCGCCGCCGTTGATGGCGATGTCCAACGGGTTGTTCGACGCCTCGACGTTACCTTGCGTGAACTGCTGGGCGATGGCGGCCAGCTTCGAACCGATGCCGGCGGTGTTGCCGCCCGCGCCGTTCAGCGAGTTGGCGTACACGTCCGCGAACTGCGCCTGCGAGCCCTTGAAGCCGACCGTGCTGGCGTTGGCGATGTTGTTGCCGATGACGTCGAGCGATTTGGCGGCGCCGTTCAGGCCGCTGAGACCCTGTTGAAAAGACATGACTTGTTCTCCGGTTGAATTCGTTCGCCTGTTACAGAACCTGCTTGATGTCCGCCAGCGTCACCATGCCCTTGCTCGGCAGGTTCAGCTTCACGCCGTCCTTGGCGTTGGTGGTCACGCTGGCCACGGTGTCCAGCGACAGCGTCTTGGCGTCGGTCAGCGTGTCGGTGCCGCGAGTGGCCACCACGCGGATCGTGTAGTTGCCATCGGCCAGCACCACCGGCTTGCCGTCCGCATCCACGTTGCTCGGGTCGGGCACGCCGTTCCAGGCGATCGGCAGCACGCCGGCCTGGTTCGGGCCCAGGTCGATGGTCTGCACATCCTTGCCGGTCTTGGGGTCGGTGATGATCACCTTGACGTTGTCGGCCGCGCTGCCCAGCTCCACGCCGAACACGCTCTGGCCGCTGGCAAGCGCCGCGTGGCTGCCGTCCACCAGCACGCCCTTGCCGATCAGGTTGGTCGCGGCCAGCGCCTGGGTGGTCTGGTAGCTGCCGGCCAGCGTTTCAAGCGTGGCGTTGAGCTTGTTGATGCCCGAGACCGTGTTCAGCTGCGCCAGCTGGCTGGTGAGCTGGGCGTTGTCCATCGGGTTGAGCGGATCCTGGTTCTTGAGCTGGGTGACCAGCATGGTCATGAACTTGTTGGTTTCCGCTTCCACGCTGCCGGCGGCGGCGGTGGTGCTGGTCTTGGCGTTCATGGTCGCCATCAGCTCGTTCATGCTGGTGCTGGTGGCGGCGGTGGTGGTAACGGACATGGGGTGCCTCTTGATCAGGAGCCGAGGGTGAGAGTCTTGAGCAGCATTGCTTTGGCCGCGTTCATGGTGTCGACGTTGTTCTGGTAGGCGCGCGAGGCCGACAGCATGTTGACCATCTCGTCAACCACGTTCACGTTCGGCATGTTGACGTAGCCGTCCTTGTCGGCCAGCGGGTGCTTGGGGTCGAACACTTTCTTGAACGGCGACTGGTCGTCCTTCACTTCCTTCACGCGCACGCCGGCGCCGCCGGAGTCCAGCGGCACCGATTCGAACACCACCTGCTTGGCGCGGTAGGCTTCGCCGGTGCTGCTGGCGGCGCTGTCGGCATTGGCCAGGTTGGACGCGACCGCGTTCAGGCGCTGCGACTGGGCGCTCATGCCGGAACCGGCGACGTTGAAGATATTAAAGAGCGAACGCATGATTACTGGCCTCCTTGCACTGCCGCGAGCATGGCGCGGATCTGCTGGTTGAGCACGGTGACGCCGGCTTCGTAGCGCAGCGCGTTGTCGGCGAACTGGGCGCGCTCGACGTCCATGTCCACCGTGTTGCCGTCCACCGTGTTCTGGGTCGGCGTGCGGTACTGGACCTGGGTGCCGTCCGGCAGGGTGTTGCCATCCGGGGTGCCGCGCGGGATGTGGCGCGCATTGGTGGTGGCCAGCACGCCCGGCGGCGAGCTCTGCTTGGTCAGCGCATCCTGCAGGGCGCCCTGGAAATCGAAGTCGCGCGCCTTGTAGTTGGGCGTGTCCGCGTTGGCGATGTTCGAGGCAAGGATCTCCTGGCGCTGGGCACGCAGGGCCAGCGCGGTTTCCTGGAAGCGCAGGTAGTCGTCGAGTTTGCCGAGCATGGGATGCCTTTCCGGGCTTTTCCTGTTATGACAGGTTCGATCATACGGGCGCGGACCTGTGCCCAATCGATAGAGAAGGCGCGCCAAACCCGGCCTATTTATGGTTTGGCCGCCCGGACCGGCCCCCTAAGATGGCAACATCGCCCAAGGCTATCGGCCCGCTTGCCATGAAATTGCCCGTCTTCCTCGCCCTGCTGCTGGCCGTCCCGCTTGCGCTGGCCCAGCCGCCGCGCCAGAACCTGGCCGCCCTGCCCGCCGTGGCCCACCAGTTCCTTACCACCCAGACCGCCGGCCTGCCCGGCCAGGTCAAGGTCAGCATTACCCCGCCCGATGCGCGCCTGGCGCTGCCGGCCTGCCCGGCGCTTGAAGCATTCCTGCAGCCGGGCGCACGCGCCTGGGGCAAGACCACGGTCGGGGTACGCTGCGCCGCGCCGGCCTGGACCATCTTCCTGCAGGCCCAGGTGAGCGTGCTGGCCGACTACGTGACCACGGCCGTCCCGCTGGCCCAGGGCCAGCCGATCGAGGCCGGGCAGCTGGTGTTGTTAAAGGGCGACATCGCCGCCATGCCGAACGGAATCCTGACCGAGATCGCGCAGGCGGTCGGCCGTACCCCGCTGGTCTCGCTGGCCTCGGGGGTGCCGCTGCGCACCGACATCCTCAAGGCGCGCCCGGTGGTGCAGCAGGGGCAGGCGGTGCGGCTGGTGTCCAACGGCCGCAACTTCTCGGTCTCGAGCGAAGCCAAGGCGCTGGGCAATGCCGCCGAGGGCCAGGTGGTGCAGGTACGCACCAATAACGGCACCGTGGTCTCCGGCACCGCCCGCGCCGGCGGGGTGGTTGACGTATCGTTCTGACAGCGCGAAAAAATCCCATGCTGTGCTAAAGTTTCGTCCGGGCCTGCCGTTACCGGTTGCAGATGCCGGGGCTTGTTGCTTCGGTCAGACCAAGGATGATGCTGTGAAAATCAACGATACCCTCAAAGGCAACCAGGGCTTGCCCTCGGCCGGTACGCCGGCGGCGGGCACCAGGGGCGCGGACAAGGCGGTCGCTCCCCCGACCCAGGCGCCGACCGACACCGTGAGCCTGTCGTCGCAGGGCCAGGCGCTGGCCGGCGCGGTCGGCGGCGCGGGGACGTTCGATACCAAGAAGGTGGAGCGGATCAAGTCGGCCATCGCCGACGGCCAGTTCAAGGTCAACTCCGAAAAAGTGGCCGACAGCCTGCTCGAAACCGTCCGCGATCTGCTGCATTCGCGCAAACGCTAAGAAAGACGCATGACCCCTGATTCGACCCTGGCCGCCGAGCGGCAGCTGCTGGCATCGCTCACCGAGCTGCTGCGCGAGGAACAACGCCTGCTGGTGGCGGCCGATGCGGACGCCCTGTCGCAGGTCACGCCGCGCAAGAACCAGCTGGTGCAGCAACTGGCCGCGCAGGCGGTCGAACGCCACCGGCTGTTGTCGCAAGCCGGGTTCGAAGCGGCCGAAGCCGGCATGGAACCGTGGCTGGCGGCGCATGGCGCGCCCAGCGCGCGCGCCGAGTGGGAACAGCTGCTGGATGCGGCGCGCGAGGCCAAGGAACTGAACCGCGTCAACGGCATGCTCATCAACAAGCACATGGCGCACAACCAGCAGGTGCTGACCGAACTGCGTCCCCAGGGTGCCAACGCCGACAGCACCGTGTACGGCCCCGGCGGGCTCTCCTTCGGCGGCGGGCCGTCCAAGCGCTTCGTGCTGGGCTGACAGCCACCCTCCCCCATCGTCAAGGCCGCATGTGCGGCCTTTTTGGTTGCATTTGAACGCGTGGGCAGGAAACCTGCCCACGCGTTCAGCTCACGCTCGAATCCCCGCGCCTTCAATGCAGGCTGGAATGCTCCTTCTTGGTCAGCATCAGCGCCAGCTGCTCCGGCCACAGCGGCGGGCTGTAGTAGTAGCCCTGGATCTCGTCGCAGCCGTTGGCCTTCAGGAAGGTGAGCTGGTCGATCGTTTCCACCCCTTCCGCCACCGCCTCAAGGTCCAGCCCGTGCGCCAGCGCGATCAGGGCGCGCACGATGGCCGCGTCGTTGGGGTCGGCCATCACGTCGGTGACGAACGAACGGTCGATCTTGAGCACGTCGATCGGGAAGCGCTTCAGGTAGCTGAGCGACGAGTAGCCGGTGCCGAAGTCGTCGATCGACACCGCCACCCCCAGCTGCTTGAGCGAGTGCAGCACCATCTGCGCCGCGCGGATGTCGTGCATCACCGTGCTTTCGGTGATCTCGAGCTCGAGCCGGTACGGCGGCAGCCCGGCCTCGTCGAGCACCGCGCGCACCCGCCGCGCCAGCCCGTCCTGCTGGAACAGGCGCGCCGACAGGTTGACCGACACCCGCACCGGCGGCAGCCCCTGGGCCTGCCAGCGCGCCGCGCAGGCGCAGGCTTCGTTCAGCACCCACATGTCGATCTCCTCGATCAACCCGGTCTCCTCGGCGATCGGGATGAAGCGGCCGGGCGCGACCAGGCCCAGCGCCGGATGGCGCCAGCGCACCAGCGCCTCGACCCCGACGATCTCGTTGCTGGCCATCGACACGCGCGGCTGGTACTGCAGCGCCAGCTCCTGGCGTTCGAGCGCGTGGCGCAGGAAGCTCTCCATGCTCACCCGCTCGCGGATCGCGCGCTCCATCTCCCACGTGTGGAAGCGGTAGCGCCCGGGGCCGTCCTGGCGCGCGGCGCCCATCGCCACCTGCGCCTTGTGCAGCAGCGCTCCCGCGCCCGCCTCGTCCTCGGGCATCAGCGCGATCCCCACGCTGGCCGACAGGAACACCTGCTGGCCGCGCGGCGTGAACGGTTCGCGCATGCGCGCCAGCAGCGCCTCGGCCAGCGCGCCCGCCTCGTGGCGGCCGGCCACGCCCTGCTGCACCACGATGAATTCGTTGCCGCCCTGGCGCGCCAGGGTGTCGCCCTCGCGCAGGCAGCCTTCGATGCGCTGCACGCATTCGCGCAGCACGGCGTCGCCGTGCGAGTAGCCGTAGTCGTCGTTGACCTTCTTGAAGCGGTCCAGGTCCAGCACCAGCACCGCCAGCATGCGCCCGGCCGCGCGCGCCGCGCCGATCGCCTCGTCCAGCATCTCGATGATGCGCGCCCGGTTGGGCAGGCCGGTCAGCGCGTCGTGCGACAGCTGGCGCAGCAGTTCCTTCTCCAGCCGGCGCCGCTCGGTGACGTCGCGCACGATCGCGATGTCGTGGCGCGCGTCGCCGCTGGCCAGGCTGGCGCGCCGCACCTCGGCCGGGAACGGCTCGCCCTGCACGCGGCGGCAGGTGACCTCCTCCAGCTCATCTTGCCCGCCGGGCGGCACGAAAGCCTGCACCGGGATGCCCGGAGCGATGTGGCGCGGCAGCCCGAACAGCTGCTCGGCGCAGGTGTTAACCATCACGATGCGCCCGCGCGCGTCGGACAGCACGATCGCGTCCGGGGCAGCCTCCATCAGGCTGCGGAACTTGTTCTCGCTCTCGAACAGCGAGCGCTCCGAGCGCGCCAGCCGCTGGTACGGACGCATCACCGTGGTCACGAACACGGCGCGGTACAGGCACAGGTAGGCCACCACCTTGTACACGTGGCCCACGAAGTTCATCATGTCGTCCGGTTCGCGGTAGAGCGCAAAGCACACGCCCTGCACGGCGCTGGCGGCCGCGGCGGCGGTGGCGTACCACCAGCCGGCCGAATTGGTGCGGCGCGCGCGCCGCAGCAGCAGCAACGCGGCGGCTGTCACGATCAGCGTGGCCATGTTCTCGGCGCCGACCTTGAACGTGGTCAGCCCGCCGCCGTCGGTCCAGGTGGCGGGCAGCAGGTCCGGATGCAGCACGGCGATCCACCCGGCCAGCGCGGTGATCGCCAGCGCGCCGGCCAGGCTGGCGCGCCGCGCCGCGCGGCTGGCCGGGGCCGGCGCCGCCACCAGCGCCAGCGCCAGCAGCGCGCAGCCGCCCAGGTTGCGCGCCGCCAGCCAGAACAGGATCCCCTGCCCCACGCTGCCCGGCGCGCCCAGGCCGGGCATGCCCTTGACCGACAACAGGTGGCCCAGGTCCAGCAGCCCGACGGCAAGGAAGGCCGGCGCCACCAGCACCATGCCGCGCCGGTGGATGTCGATGCCGTTCCAGCCGACCGCAAACACCAGCCATGCCACCAGCACGGCAAAGCACTCCATGACCGTGTGCAGCGGCAGGTACCATTGACGCAGCCATGGCGCCGCGGGGGCCACTCCCAGCTCGACCAGCACCGGCACCAGCGCCATCAACGCGATCAGCAACGCCACGCGCGCGCCGGTTCCCGGTGGCGCGATGCTGTCCATGTCATCCTGATGCGACGTGTTCATTCACCCTCCGTCAACGCGTGGCGCCCCCCGCGCCACTCAGGCCGCCGCGGCTTCATGCGCGCCCCGGCGCAGCAGCGCCTCGAACTGGCTCGCCGTCATCGGCGCGCTGTGGTAATAGCCCTGCATCAGGTCGCAGCCCTGCTCGCGCAGCACCGCGACCTGGGCCTCGTTTTCGACGCCCTCGGCCACCACCAGCAGCTTGAGCGAATGGGCGAGCGCGATCACGGCCTTGACGATCTGCGCGTCGTCGCGGTCGGACGTGATGTCGCTGACGAACGAGCGGTCGACCTTCAGGCTGTGGATCGGGAAGCGCCGCAGGTTGGCCAGGCTGGAATAGCCGCTGCCGAAGTCGTCGATCGACAGCAGCACCCCCATCGCGGCCAGCTTGCGCATGGTGTCCAGCGTGCCCGGGGCGTCCTGCGCCAGCACGCTCTCGGCCACCTCCAGGCCCAGGCACGGCAGCTCGCAGCCTGCCTCGCGCGCCAGCCGCGCCACCTGCGCCGCCAGGTCCTGGTCGTGGAACTGGCGCGCCGACAGGTTCACCGACACCCGCAGGCGCGGCAGTCCCGCGGCGCGCCAGGCGGCCTGCTGGGCCAGCACGGTGGCCAGCACCCATTCGCCGATCGGCACGATCAGGCCGGTCTCTTCGGCCAGCGCCAGGAAGTCATGCGGCAGCAGCGTGCCGGTGTCGCGCTTCCAGCGCAGCAGCGCCTCCACGCCGGCGATCGCGCCGCCATCGACCGCCACCAGCGGCTGGTACAGCACTTCGAATTCATTGCGCTGCAAGGCCCGCTGCAGCGCGCCTTCCATGCGCAGCGCCTCCAGCGACTGCGCGTCGAGCGACGGATTGTAGAAGCGGAAGTGGTTACCGCCGAGCGCCTTGGCGCGGTACATCGCGCTGTCGGCGCTCTTGAGCAGGGCCTGGCTGTCCAGGCCGTCGCGCGGGTACATCGCAATGCCCATGCTCCCGGTCGGGAACACCTCCTGCCCGGCCAGGGTCAGCGGCTGGAACAGGCTGCCCAGCAGCTTGGTGGCGACCTTGGCCGCGTCGTCCTCGCCGCCCAGGTCGGCCAGCACCACCACGAACTCGTCGCCGCCCTGGCGCGCCACGGTGTCGCTCTCGCGCAGGCTGCCCGACAGGCGCTGCGCGATCTCCACGATCAACTGGTCGCCGGCGTCATGCCCCAGGCTGTCGTTGATCAGCTTGAAGCGGTCCAGGTCGACGAACACCACGCCCACCTGGCGCTGCGAGCGCTGGGCGTGCGCGATCGCCTGCGCCAGCCGGTCCTGCAACAAGACCCGGTTGGGCAGGCCGGTGAGCGCATCGTGGTTGGCCATGCGCAGCAGCGCCTCCTCGGCCTGCTTGCGGCGCGAGATGTCCTCGACCACCGCGATGAAGCGCTGGGTGCCGGCCGCGTCGCGCATGACCGACATGCTCGAGGCCACCCACAGCGCGCGGCCGTCGCGCCGCACGAAGCGCTTTTCGCGCGTGTATTCGCCGATCCGGCCCTCGGCCAGGCGCGTCATCAGTGCCGCGTCCTCGCCGGCGTCCTCGGGATGGGTGATCGCGATCCAGTTCTGCTGCAGCAGTTCGGCTTCGCCGTAGCCGAGGATGTCGCGCAGCTTGCGGTTCACCCGCATCAGGCGGCCGTCGCGCGCGATGTGCGCCATGCCCACCGCGGCCTGCGTGAACGTGAGGCGGAAGTACTCCTCGCTTTCCTGCAGGCGCAGGCGGGCGCGCCGGCGGAACGTGATGTCCTGCCCGATCAGGAGCAGCAGCGCGGCGCCGCCCTCCTCGGTGCGGCGGATGTTGAATTCCAGGTAGCGCACGCCGTCGGCGCCGCCGTCGATGGTGCACAGCACGTGGTCGAGCGGCGTGCCGTGTTCGAGCACCGCGAGCGCGCGCTGCTCCAGGTCGGCGCAGCCAAGCAGGCTGGCGAGCGGCGGCTGACCCTCGAGGGCGTCGTCCGGCACCCCGAGCATGTCGGCCATCGTGCGGTTGATCGAAAGCACGCGCAGGTCCGGCCCCAGCACGACCAGCCCGGCCGGCATGCCGTCGATCACCTGCTCGAGGTAGGCGCGCTTTTCCAGGATGCTGCGCTGCGAGGCATGGAAGTAGGTGTCCAGCGCCAGCCCCATGTCGAAGCACACGACCTTGAGCACCGCGTTGCAGGCGGCCAGCAGGTACTGCGGATCCTCGCCGAGCTGGCGGCCCAGGATCTGCACCAGCTCGCCCAGGTACTTGCGATACGCGCCGATGTACCACTTGGGCTCAAGTCCGATGCGCTGGTGCGCCAGCCCCACGCGCAGGCGCTCGGCCACGTAGCCGGGGCCATAGTCGCCGCCGCACAGGCTGGCGAAATAGGCGCCCATCGCATGCTGCAGGCGCAGCTGGGCGTCCTCGGTGGGCACCAGTGCGCGCATCGAGGAAAACGACAGCACGTGTTCGTAGAAGGTGTCGGCAAAGCTTTCGCTGTCGCGCGCGATCCTCGCCTGCACGTCGCGCAGGATCTCGCAGTCGTGCGCGGTCAGCTCGAGGAAGTCCTTGCGCCTGGCGATTTCCTCGTCAGTCAGGCCGATCTCGCGCGCCACCTGCAGTACCGCTTCGCGCAGGTCCTTCATGCGCGCTCCGGCGCGCGGCCGCCTGCATGCCGCCCTTGTTTTCGCATTCGCTTGCCCTGCTTACAGTTTCACCAGCGTCCGATGGTGAGTGATTTGCAGGGCCCGAACAATCGGGGAAATTGGAAAGCGGTGTAAGGATAACCGCAGTCAGACGTAGGGATTTCCCTACCCTTCTAGTGCGGGATCAGCTGGTGCTCCAGCGCGTAGCGGGTCAGCTCGGCGATGCTCGACATCTGCATCTTTTGCAGCAGGCGCAGCTTGTGCGTGCTGATGGTCTTGGCCGACAGCGACAGCCGCGCGGCGATGTTGTTGACCGAGTCGCCCGACACCAGCAACTGGAAGATCTGGAACTCGCGGTCGGACAGGCGCTCGTGCGGCGGCTTGTCGTCGCCCAGCCCGTGGTCGAACACCATCGTGTCCACCAGCGCCGGGTCGATGTAGCGGCCGCCGCGGGCGACCTTGCGAATCGCCGCGATCAGGGTCTCGGGATCGCTGTCCTTGGTCAGGTAGCCGGCCGCGCCGGCCTTGATCGCACGCGATACCAGCTGCGCCTCGTTGTGCATCGACAGCACCAGCACGCGCGGCGCATCCTCGCGCGCGGCGATGCGCCGGATCAGCTCCACGCCCGACAGGTTCGGCATCGACAGGTCGAGCAGCAGCAGGTCGCAGCCGCCGGGCAGCAAGCCCAGCACCTGCTGACCGTTCGAGGCCTCGCCCACGACCTGCAGATCGGTGGTCATGCCCATCAGCTGTTTCAGTCCGTGCCGCACGATGCTGTGATCGTCGGCGAGAATGATTCGGATTGTTTCACCCATCGCATCTCTCTTCATCAAGGAGCGCCGGCGCGCCCAGGTTGGTGCGCGGCAGGCGGACCTCGATGCTGGTGCCCACGCCCTGCGCGCTGTTGATCTCCACGGTCCCGCCCAGCATCAGGACGCGCTCGCGCATGCCCATCAGCCCGAACTTGCCGCGCTGCGGCGCCGCTTCGGCGGCGAAGCCCTGTCCATTGTCGCGCACCGCCAGCGCAATGCTGTCGTCGCTCGCTTCCAGGTGCACTTCGACGTAGCTCGCGCCAGCGTGCTTGAGCACGTTGGTGAGCGACTCCTGCACGATCCGGAACAAGGCCGTGGCCTGGCCGTCGTCGAGCTCGACATCCGCCTCGTCGGCGTGCAGCACGCATTCGATGCCGGAGCGCCGCGCGAATTCGTCCACCTGCCATTCGAGCGCCGCGTTCAGGCCCAGGTCGAGCGCGGCCGGGCGCAACGCCGAGGTGACGTTGCGCACGATGCCGATGGTGCGGTCCACCGCCTCCTTCATCGCCGCAAAGCGGGCCAGCAGCGCCTCGCTGTGCGGCCCGTCGGCCATGCGCAGCAGCGCCACGTCCATGCGCAGCGCGGTCAGCGCCTGCCCGAGTTCGTCATGGACCTCGCGCGCGACCTTCTTGCGCTCCTCCTCGCGCACCAGCTCGCGGTGCGCGGACAGCTCGCGCAGCAGCTGGCGCGATTCGGTCAGCTGCTGCTCGTTGCGCTTGCTGTCGGTGATGTTGAGCATCAGCCCTTCCCACACCGTGGCCGCGCCCGCCATGCGCGGGGTGGCGCGGCAATTGACCCAGATCTGGCGACCGTCGCCGGTGTGGGCGCGCCCTTCCCAGTTGAGCATGTTCAGGCTGCGCGCCGAGCGCGCCAGGCTGGCATAAAAGCCGGGCCGCTCGCCGTCAAGGAAGTGGCCGGTGAGGCGGCGCGGGTCGGCCAGCACCGCGCCCGGCGTCTCGCCGAACAGCTGGGCCACGCCCTCGCTGACGTAGGTGAAGGTCAGCTCGCCCCCGCTCCAGACGCACTGGAACACCGCGCCGGGGGTGTTGGCCGCGATGCCGGCCAGGCGCTGCTCGCTCTCGCGCAGCACCGCCTCGCCGCTGCGGATCGCGGAAATGTCGCGCGCGGTGGCCAGCACCGCCGCCACCACCCCGCCCTGGCGGAATTCGGGCACCACCTGCACCTGGTAGTGGCACAGCGCGCCGCCGCCATCGACCGCCACCTCGAACGTGTCCGGCCGGCCGCCACCCAGCACCCGGCGCGCCGCCGCCACCCATGGCACCGAGGCGCGCTTGTCGCCGTCGCCCAGCACCCGCCCGAGGCCGATCACCGGATGCAGTCCGGGGGCGGCGGCCAGCGCCGGATTGACGTACACGCAGCGCAGCTCGCGGTCGAAACGGATCACCACGTCCGGCGAGTTCTCGACCAGCGCGCGGTATTGTTCCTCGCGCTTCCTGATCTGCTCGTCGGCCCAGGTTTTTTCGGTGATGTCCTGGATCGTGCCGCGCAGGCGCAACGCCGTGCCGGCCGCGTCGAACTCGACCTCGGCGCGCGAATGGATCACGCGTACCTGGCCGCTGGCCGGCATCGCCCGGAACGTCACGTCGTAGCTGCGCAGGCGCGCGATGGCGTCGCGTTCCGCCTGCACCTTGGCGCTGCGGTCGTCCGGGTGCAGCAGCGCCAGCGTGGCCTCGCGGTCCGGCGGCTCGCCGCCGGGAGCCAGGCCGAAGATGCGGAAGGTCTCGTCCGACCACCACGAACGGCCAGTGACCAGGTCGCGCTCCCAGCTGCCGATGCGCGCCATCTGCTGCGCGTGGGCCAGGCTCGCTTCGCGCTGGCGCAGCGCCTGCTCCATGCGCACGCGCTCGCCCACGTCCTGCACAATGGCGATGTGGCGCCGCCTTTCGCCCAGCCTGAATTCGTTGGACAGCACCTCGAGCGCGAGCTCGCCGCCATCGCGCCGGTAGCCGGTGAGCTGCTGCACCCGGCCCTCGCTCCCGGCCGCGGGGAGCGCCCTGGCGCCCAGCAGCCGGCCAATCGACACGCCGGACAGTTCATCGGCCGCGTAGCCGAACATGCGGCAGGCGGCGCGGTTGGCCGACAATACGCGCCCGGCCGCGTCGAAGGTGAGCACGCCGGCCGGCACGTTGTCGAGGATCGCATCGAGCCGCGCGCGCGTGCGCACCAGGCCGCGCACCAGCGGCTGGGTGCGCCACTGCAGCAGCGACGCGCCGCCCAGTATCAAGAGGACCATGCCGGCCAGCGCCGCCAACAACTGGCGCCGCAGCGGGCGGAAGAATTCCTCGGTATCGACCTTTTGCACCAGCCCCAGCCCCAATGGGATGGTGCCGTAAGCGGCCAGTACCTCCGCGCCGCGGTAGTCATGCCGGATGCCGACGTCGGTCTGGCCCTCGAGCGCGAGCTGGATCGGCAGGCGCGCATCGCCGCGCACCAGCGGCAGCGTCACCGTTTCCGGCTGCAGGCGCGACGGAAAGCAGGCGATCCGCCCGTCGCGCATGGCGCACACCCGCATCTCGCCGCTGGTGGCACTCCCGTTCATGCCGGCAAAGCGTGCATTGAACGCGGCCAGCTCCAGGTCGAGCCGCAGCAGGCGGTCCTGCCCCTGCGGCACCTCGAACAGCAGGCGCCAGCCGTCGCTCCAGTACAGGCGCGGCGCTTGCGGCAGCGGCAGCGTGACGCTGAACTGGTCACGGTAATGACTGCTGCCGGCCCGCGCCAGCGGCGAGCCGTCGCGCGCGATCAGCGCCAGGTTGGCGCGCCCGCCAAGGCGGCGCAGCTCCTGTTCCAGTGCGCCGGCCCAGGCCTGGTTCGCCACGGGCCGGCGCAGGGACTGGAGCGCGCTGCTGCCCTGGGCCGCGGCCGCCTCGAGCGAGAACTGGAACAGCGATGCGTTCGAGCGAAACGATGTCAGCCACGCTTCCTGGAAGTTGTTCATCGCCGAGCGCCCGACGATGCCCACGCCGACCATGCTGGCCACCACCGACAGTAGCGCGAACAGCGCAAAACTGGTGAAGAAGATGCGCCGGTCCTCGCGCCCCTTGAGCGCGGCCACCCAGCCAGGCCGGGGCGCGGCCAGGCACAGGCCGCAGCCGACCGCCGCCATTCCCAGCGCGGTAGGCACAGGCACCTGCAAGCCCCCGCGGCCGCCGGCCAGCAGCACGTTCCCCAGCAGGTTGGACAGCAGCGACGGCAGCGCGGTCGCGGCTACCACCGCGCCGCACAGCTGCGCCAGCAGCACGCCCTGACCGCGCAGGCCCGGCAACAGCAGCAATGCCGTCCCCGCCAGGCCGAGCGCGAAGGCTGCGCCCGAACGCATGCGCCCGGGCCACAGGCCGGGGGACAAGTCGCGCGGGTCGGCATTGGTCAGCAACTGGGCCGGCAGGCTGTCGGCGTAGATGCCGTGCAGCGGCTGCAGCAGCGTCATCAGTGCCAGCGCCAGCGTGAGCCCGCCTGCGATGCGCACCGCTGCGCGCCGGCCGCGGCTGCGCCCATCGAGCAGCAGCGCCGCGCCGCACAGCGCAAAGGCGGCGGCGGTGCCGATGCCGACGTCGGCGAACGCGCGCGCGTTGGCGGCAGCCCAATCGGCGGCGAACGCGGCCAGCGCCAGCACCAGCGAGCCCAGCGCCAGCGCGATGGCGCCGCACAGCCGGCGCCAGTGGGCGACGGGATGGGAAGCCAGGCCAGTCGGGGGGCGGTCAGGTGTCACGAGGGAAATGAAAATTTGACATGTCAGATTTCATTCTAGCAAGTTCCTGCATCGATGGACACTGCAAGGCAGGGGTGCCACCCCGCACGACGGCTAACGTGTCGGCACTTCGGTCGGCGGCTCGGGCAGCGCCGAGATGATGGTCACCGCCACCCGGCGGTTGCGCGCGCGTCCGACCGGGTCCTCGTTCGCGGCCACCGGCTCGGTCGCGGCATGCCCCACCGCGGTCAGGCGCTCCGGCGCCACGCCGCTGTCGATGAACAGCCGCACCACGCTGCTGGCGCGCATGGCCGACAGCTCCCAGTTGGACGGGAACTGCGCATTGGCGATCGGGATGTTGTCGGTGTGCCCCTCGACCTGGATCGCGTGGGTGTCGTCCTTGAGCAGCCCGGCCACCGCGCGCAGCGCCTCGACCGAATCGCCATTGAGCCTGGCGTCGCCGCTGTCGAACAGGACGCTCGCGTTGATCTCGACCGACACGCCGCGCCCGCTTTGGGTCACGCGCACCTTGCCGGTCTTGACCAGTGGCGCCAGCGTGTTGGACAGCTGGCGCGCCAGCGCGGCCAGGCGTTCCTTCTCGCGCCGCGTCGCCTCGGCACGGCGGCGCGCCACCATCGAGGCCAGCGGCAGCGGCGGCTCGACCTCGGTGCGCTCGGCCTTGACCGCTGCCGCGTCGCGCCCGCCGAACGCGTCGCCCAGCGAGGCGGACAGCACCCGGTACTTGCCGTCGTTGACCACCGAGACCGCGTACATCACCACGAAAAACGCGAACAGCAGCGTGATGAAGTCGGCGTACGAGACCAGCCAGCGGTCCTGGTGCTCCTCCGGCTCCTCGTACTTTTTGCGCGCCATGGCCGGCTTCCTAGGCGCGCGCCAGCAGGCTGGCAATGCGCTCGTCGATCACGCGCGTGTGGTCGCCGCTGGCCAGGTCGTGGAACACGTCGATCAGGATCTCGTACTGCGCCACGCGCGCCGCCACGATCGCCTTGAGCTTGTTGCCCACCGGGTGGCAGAACAGATTGGCCAGTCCCACCCCGTACACGGTCGAGACGAAGGCCACCGCGATGCCGGCGCCCAGGCGCGACGGGTCGGTCAGGTTTTCCATCACGTGGATCAGGCCCAGCACCGCGCCGATGATGCCGATGGTCGGCGCATAGCCGGCTGCCGACTCCCAGATGCGCGCGGCCTGGCGCTGGCGCGTCTCGAACGCGGACAGCTCGGTCTCGAGCAGGCTGCGCAGCTTGTCCGGCTGGATGCCGTCCACCACCAGCCGCAGGCCCTTCTCGATGAACTTGTCGCGCGTGCCCTCCATAAAGCGCTCGAGCGCCAGCAGGCCGTCGCGGCGCGCCACCTGGCTCCACTGCTCGATCTCGCGCGCGAGGTGTTCGCGCTGGCTGGGCGGCGTGCGGAACACCCAGCCCAGCATCGACAGGCCGCGCCAGAAGGTGCGCGCCTCGGTCTGCAGCAGCACGGCGCCGGCGGTGCCGACCACCACGATCGCGAACGCGGCCGGCTGCACCAGCGAGGCGAACTTGCCGCCGTCCAGCGCATGGCCGACGAAGATGCCGGCCAGCGCCAGCAACAGGCCGGCTACGCTGGACCAGTCCACAATTGCTCCCGCAGCGCCGCGCGCAGCCGTGCCACCGCCTGGGTGTGCAGCTGCGACACGCGCGATTCAGACACGCCCATCACCGCGCCGATCTCCTTCAAGTTCAGTTCTTCCTCGTAGTACAAGCCCATCAGGATCTTCTCGCGCGGCGGCAGCGCCTCGATCGCGTCGATCACGGCCTGGCGGAAGTCGGTTTCCAGCAGCGCGCGCAGCGGGTCGCTGTCGTCCACCGCATAGCGGTCGAGGAAGCTGTCGTTGCCGTCCTCGTCATGGAAGTCTTCGTAGTAGATCAGCTGGTGGCCGCTGCCGTCCGACAGCAGGTCCTGGTATTCGGCCAGCGACATCTTGAGCGACTTGGCCACCTCGGACTCGGACGGCGCGCGGCCCAGCTTTTGCTGCAGTGTGTTCATCGCCGTCTCGACCTTGCGCATGTTCTGGCGCGTCGAGCGCGGCATCCAGTCGCTGTTGCGCAGCTCGTCGAGCATGGCGCCGCGGATGCGCAGCACCGCATAGGTCTCGAACTGGGCGCCATGGGTCTCTTCGTAGCGGTTGATCGCGTCGAGCAGCCCCATCATGCCGGCCTGGACCAGGTCGTCCACTTCCACGGAAGGGGGCAGCTTGGCCTTCATGTGGTGGGCCAGGCGCTTCACCAGCTGCATGTGCTGCTCCAGCAGGTGATCCCTGTCGGCTTTCCCTTTGACCGTGTACATGCCTTCTTATGCTTTTATGTTCTCAGGAGCCAAAATGTGCGCCGCCTCCCTGCCACTGTTCCTGCGCCATTGCGGCCAGCGCAAAGCGCCCGGCCAGCTGGCGGAACGCCACCGACGCGCCGGCCAGCGGGAACGCATCGACCACCGCGCGCCCCAGGCGCGCCGCGCGCTGCAGGTATTCGTCCGCCGGCACCGACCCCATCGAGGTCAGGGTGACAGCCAGGTAGCGGGTGGCCGCGGATGCCATATTAGCGTAAACGATTTTCGCCTCGGCCTCGCTGGCGCCGGTGACCAGGATGCCGATCGGGCACCGGCCCAGCGCCTGCACCAGGCGCTTGATCAGTCCATAGGCATTGGTGATCGAAGCGGCGCTGGTGGACACCTGCACCACGATCTCGGAACTGGCCAGTGCCGGCAACGCGAAGCCGGCTTCGCCGAACTCGCCGTCCACCAGGATCACGCCGGACTGCTGCGCCAGCACGTCGAACGCCTTGGCCAGGCGCCGCGCCTCGTCCTCGTCGCGGCCCGCGACCGCAGGGACCCACGCCGGGGCGCGGCCACGGCCCTGCGGCTCGCGCGCCAGGCTGGCCAGCGCAAAGCCCTGCGGCACCTGCTGGATGATCTCGTTGAGCGCGCACTGCTGGCGCGCCACCTGCAACAGCGTCGGGCCGACCACGCCCAGGCGCTGCGCCACACCGTACTCGCTCAGGCTGGCATCGACCAGCAGCACGTCGTTGCCGGCCTGCGCCAGCGACGCGCCCAGGTTGACCAGCATCGCGCCCTTGTCGTCTTCAGGCGTGGCGGAGAGGAAGGTGACGACGCGCGGGCGCGGGCCCGCCAGCATCCGGCGCAGGCCTTCGGCCTGGTCGAAGTCGAAACTAGCCAAGCGACACCTCGCGCAGGGTGCGGTCGCTATGCACGCTGCCGGTCTGCGACATTACCGCCGGCAGGTCGGCCTCCTGCAGCTGCTCGCGCTTGCCGCGGAATGCGCGGTCCACCAGCAGCGCGCGGTCGGCCAGGTGCAGGTCTTCCGGCACGCGCTGGCCGTTGGAGATGTAGCACAGGTTCAGCTTCTGGCGCACCAGCACGTCGAGCAGGCTGCCGATCGATGCCGCTTCGTCGAGCTTGGTCATGATCACGCCGTGCAGGCCGCTGCCCTGGTAGGCGCGCACCACCTCGCCCAGGGTCTCGTGGGTCGAGGTCGAGTTCAGGCACAGCAGGCGCTTCACTTCGGCGCCGGCGTCGGTCAGCATGGCCACCTGCGCGGCCACCATCTGGTCGCGCTGCGACATGCCGATCGTATCGATCAATACCGTATGCTTGTTTTTCAGTTCCTTCAGGGCGATGCGCAGGTCGGCCTCGTCCTTGACCGCGTGGACCATCACGCCGAGGATCTTGCCGTAGATGCGCAGCTGCTCGTGCGCGCCGATACGATAGGCGTCGGTGGTGATCAGGGCCAGCTTCTCGGGGCCGTGGCGCATCACGCAGCGCGCGGCCAGCTTGGCGGTGGTGGTGGTCTTGCCCACGCCGGTGGGGCCGACCAGCGCAAACACGCCGCCCTGGCCGAGGATGGCGTCCTCGTTCGACATCACCGACAGGTTGCGGCCGATGACGTTCTTCACCCAGCGCATCGATTCGGCCGCGTCCTTGTGCTGCGGCAGCTTGTCGATCAGGTAGCGCGACAGCGTGGCCGAAAAGCCGGCGGCCAGCATCTCGCGCAGTACGGTGGCCTTGTGCGGCGCGCGCTGCTGGCTGGCGCCCCAGGTCAGCTCGGCCAGCTGCGACTCCATCAGGCCGCGCATTGCGCGCATCTCGTTCATCATGCCGGACATCTCGGCGGTGGCGGCCTCGGTGACCTTTTCGATCGCGGACGAGACCATCGAGGTGACGGCGGCCATGTCGATGGCCGGCTTGGGCTCCGGCTGCGGTTCGGCGCGCACCCGGCGCGGCATGAACGGCTGCGGCTCGGACAGCTGCAGCTGCGGGGCCGGCGCGGCCATCTCGGATTCGGCGACGGGCGAGGCGATCGAGGCGACATCGTCGCTGGCCAGCGCCAGGATCTCGACTTCGCCATTGACCGCGCGGTTGGACAGGATGACCGCGTCGGGACCGAGCGCTTCGCGGACCTTGCGCAAGGCATCGCGGGATGTGGGCGCTACAAATTTCTTCACGTTCATCGATGATCTCCGTCCCTGGGGACTGCTGCTTTCATTCGTCAATACTGGCCACGGCAAGGGCGCACGCGCCCCTTCTACGATCAAGATTATTGACGACGGCGCACGAAAACCATCGGGGGAAAAGGATGGGAAATAGGTGTTTATTTCCGGAAATCAAACATTTGCAGCGTTTTCTTACGGAAACATGTGAAGCAGGCAATGCGCGGGTTGGCCAGCTCGGCGGTAGGAAATTTTCGCGCCGGAACTCGGCAGTATCGGTGCCGTTTCGGCTTATCTTCGCCCCATTGCTGTTAGCCCATGTCTGGCTCACCTATCCCGAACTTGGGCCACACGTTCCCGTGGCGCTCGCGGAATGGCAAATTGACCTGTACGGTTCACACAATGGCGACGACCTGGCCGACCTGGAAGATCTGTTCGCCTTCGCTGTATCGTTTTTGCTCATCGCAATATTGACAGCCGCCGCACTCGTCGCGCGGCAACGGTATTCGATCAATCGAGCAATGCAGGAAGGCGGAAGGTAAGCGTGACGTAGGGTGGGCAGATTTCCTGCCCACGCGGTGATACGCGGCGCTGGCACGCCGCATCTGGCTGTCCCGGCCGCGTACGACCGCGTGGGCTCAAGAGCCCACCCTGACAGTCAACGTGCGTGCAGCCACCAAGCACATGTCACGTCTTCTCCGGCATCACTCTGGGGAATGAGTCTTGAGCCAGTCCTGCAACGCAGCATCCACGCGAGTTTGCCACCCCGCCCCCGTAGCGCGGAACGCCTGCACCACCTCAGGCGACAGCCGGATGGTGACCCGTTCTTTGCTCGCAGAGGCCGCCGGCCTGCCGCGCTTGACCGTCGGCTTCACGTCTTCCCATTCCTCGTCAGAATACGGCATCGCGTCCGCATCGGACTTTGCTGCGGCCGTGATGGCAGCGTCTTCGTCCGGCGTAGGGAGAATCGTTCCCGGTTTAAGTTTCGGCATAGCGTTTTACCTCTCGCTGGTTGGCCTTGCGCAGGCTGACGATGCGCCGCCCACCGACCCGGTCCACATAGACCACGAAGTACAAGCGCAGCCCAATGTAGCCAATGGCTGCCATGCGCGCTTCACCATACTGGCGCCGGACATCGGGCCAAACCACCGCTGATTCCCACTCGAATTGAGCAGCGAGCGCCAACGACACGCCATGCTTGGTGATGTTGGCGTCGTCTTTGGTTGGATCATACGTGATTTGCATTCGATTATTGTATGCACAAAAAATCGAGAATCAACAGCCCTTCAACATGGCCCTACCCGCTTACCCATTGGCTATTTCCTTCCCCATCCGTTCCACGCCATCCGCAACAAAGCTGCATTCGCCGCGCGCCTGTCAAAGGCGCTGGCATCGAACTTGCCACCGATCCAGTCGAGCAGCTCGCGACCTTCCTGGGTGCGCGGCTTGCGCTCGATAGCATCAAGGAATGCCATGTAGCCATAGGGGCCGCCGACATCCTCCGGAGGCCCGCCGCGGGCGCCATCAGTGATGTGGCCGTATCCCCGCATTTCAGCAACCTCGGCGATCCTTTCAACGTGGATCGTGTGTCTCCACGAATCACCGAAATCGTACAGATAGGTAAATCGCTGGCCTGGAAAGAGCAACCGCCCCAGTTTCGCCTTGCGGTCATCCAGCGGCACTGGCTCGCCCTCGTCAATCGACTCAAGCAGGTATTCGTCGTGTATGGTGTAGGTCTGGTCTCCCACCTCAAACTCGTGAAGGTGGGAGCTGGTCCAGCCGAATGCTGCCTGAAGGATGTGGTGCAGCGTTCGCAAGCTGATGTCCGCGTCCACCTCGATGCGGCGCCAGATCAGCGGCTCGATATCGTTGATGCTGGCGTGGAGGATGATGATCTTGGGCTGTTTTGGCATGGTGGGACAGATCAACGCTGGTTGAACGCGTGGGCGGAATCCGCCCACCCTACGGATCAGGTTGCGGCGCCGTGACAGCTCGGCCGCGTACGACCGCATGGGCTCAAGAGCCCACCCTACCGATCAACGCGAATTGAGCCAGTTGAGGACGTAATCGCGCACGCCCTCGGCCACCGACAGGAACGGCTCGCTGTAGCCGGCCGCGCGCATCTTGGCCATGTCGGCCTGCGTGAAGGACTGGTACTTGCCGATCAGCGCTTCGGGGAACGTGACGTATTCGATGATGCCGGCCTTGACCAGTTCTTCGGTCGGCATCGGCTCCTTGCCTTCCAGCTCGCGCATCGTGTTCGCCACGGCGGTGGCGACATCGTTGAACGGCTGCGCCCGGCCGGTGCCCAGGTTGAAGATACCGGATACTTCCGGATGGTCGAAGAACCACAGGTTCACCTTGGCCACGTCCTTGACCGACACGAAGTCGCGCATCTGGCCGCCGTCCGGGTAGCCGTCGCGGCCCTGGAACAGCCTGACCTTGCCGCTTTCACGGTACTGGTTGAAGTGGTGGAAGGCCACCGACGCCATGCGGCCCTTGTGGCCTTCGCGCGGGCCGTACACGTTGAAATAGCGAAAGCCTACCACCTGCGCCGTCAGCTCCCCTGCCCTCTGCCGCACCACCTGGTCGAACAGGAACTTGGAGTAGCCATACACATTCAGCGGATCCTCGTGCGCGCGCTCTTCCTTGAACACGGTGCCGCCGCCATACACGGCCGCGCTGGAGGCATAAAGGAACTGGGCGCGCTGCTCCTTGGCGAATTCGAGCAGGTCGAGCGAGTACTGATAATTGTTCTCCATCATGTACTTGCCGTTGTGCTCCATCGTGTCCGAGCACGCGCCTTCGTGGAAGATCGCCTTGATGCGGCGGTCGTAGGCGTGGGCGCGGATGCGCGCCATGAATTCGTGCTTGTCCACGTAGTCGCTGATCTCGCAATCGACCAGGTTGCGGAACTTGTCGCCGCGCGTGAGGTTGTCCACGGCGATGATGTTGGTGATGCCGCGCTCGTTGAGCGCCTTGACGATGTTCGAGCCGATCAGGCCGGCGGCTCCGGTTACGACGATGTACATGCGTGCCTCGGGTAGTGGTGCGGCAGCCGGGTCGAGGCTGCCTTGTGAAGCGTGCATTTTCCCACATGTGGCGATGGCATGTGATAGTTGGACGCGTGGGCGGGAGACCCGCCCACCCTACAGAGACGCTGCGATTGCCGTAGGGTGGGCAGGTCTCCTGCCCACGCGTTCAACCAGCGCCAGAATTACATCGGCGCGCCCACCAGGCTGGTCACGCGAATGGTCTTGGTCTCCGGTATCTCGGAGTGCGACAGCACCTTCAGCTGCGGCAGCGCGCGCCGCAAAAAGCGCGACAGCAGCGTGCGCAGCGGCCCTGGCACCAGCAGCACCGGCGTCAGTCCCATCGCCTCCTGCTGCGCGGCGGCGTTGGCGGCCTGCTGGGCGATGGTGTCGGCCAGGCCCGGCTCGATGCCGACGCCGTCGTTGCCGGTGCCCAGCGCCTGCATCAGCAGCCGCTCCAGGCGGTTGTCCAGGGTCATGACGGACAGCTCGTTCGTCCCCGGGAACAGCTGCTGCACGATGGCGCGGCCCAGCGCCACGCGCACCAGCGAAGTCAGCTCGGTCGGATCCTGCGTGATCGGCGCGTGCTCCGAAACCGTCTCGATGATGGTGCGCATGTCGCGGATGTGCACCCCTTCGGCCAGCAGGTTCTGCAGCACCTTCTGCAGCGTGGACAGCGCCACCACTTTCGGCACCAGGTCTTCCACCAGCTTGGGCGCGTCCTTGGCCATGTGGTCGATGAGCGCCTGCACTTCCATGCGTCCCAGCAGCTCCGAAGCGTGGGAATTGATGATGTGGTTCAGGTGGGTCGCGATCACGGTGCCCGCGTCCACCACCGTGTAGCCCATGCCCTGCGCCTGGTCGCGCAGGCCGGCGTCGATCCAGGTGGCCGGCAGGCCGAAGGCCGGGTCGGTGGTCGGGGTGCCGGGCAGCACGCCGCTGGCCATGCCCGGGTTGATCGCCAGCAGCTGGCCGTTGATCGCCTCGCCGCTGCCCACCTCCACGCCCTTGAGCGTGATGCGGTAGGCCACCGGCTTCAGTTCCAGGTTGTCACGGATGTGCACCGGCGGGGCGAGGAAGCCCACTTCCTGCGCGAACTTCTTGCGGATGCCCTTGATGCGCTTGAGCAGCTCGCCGCTTTGGGTGCGGTCCACCAGCGGGATCAGGCGGTAGCCCACCTCCAGGCCAAGCGTGTCCACCTGCAGCACGTCCTGCCAGCTCGCCTCCTCGTTTTCGGCCGGCGCCGCTGCGGCGGCCTGGGTGGCCGCTGCCGCGGCAGCCGCCGCCTCCTGTGCAGCCTTCAGCTTGGGCCCCCGCTTCTCCAACAGGTAAGCGGCGCCGCCCAGCAGGCTGCCCAGCAACAGGAACACCAGGTTCGGCATGCCCGGGATCAGGCCCATGCCGCCCAGGATGCCGCCAGTGATGTACAGCACTTCGGGCTTGGCAAACAGCTGCGTGACCAGCTGCTTGCCGATGTCCTCGTCGCTGGCCACGCGCGACACCACCATACCGGCCGCGACCGAGATGATCAGGGACGGAATCTGCGCGACCAGGCCGTCGCCGATCGCCAGCAGGGTGTAGTTCTTGATCGCGTCGCCGAATGCCATGTCGTGCTGGACCATGCCCACGATCAGGCCGCCGATCACGTTGATCAGGGTGACCATGATGCCGGCCACCGCGTCGCCGCGCACGTACTTCGACGCACCGTCCATCGCGCCGTAGAACTCGGCTTCCTGCGCCACTTCCGAGCGGCGCCGGCGCGCTTCCTGTTCGCCGATCAGGCCGGCGTTCAGGTCGGCGTCGATCGCCATCTGCTTGCCCGGCATCGCATCCAGGGCGAAGCGCGCGCCCACCTCGGCGATACGGCCCGCGCCCTTGGTCACGACGGTGAAGTTGATGATGGTGAGGATCACGAACACCACGATACCGACGGTGTAGTTGCCGCCGATGAGGAAGTGGCCGAACGCCTCGATCACCTTGCCCGCGGCGGCGCCGCCAGTGTGGCCCTGGGTGAGCACCACGCGCGTGGAAGCGACGTTCAGCGACAGGCGCAGCATGGTGGACACCAGCAGGATCGCCGGGAACGCCATGAAGTCGAGCGGCTTGACGGTGTACAGGCTGGTGAGCAGCACGATCACCGACAGCGCGATGTTAAAGCTGAAGAACACATCGAGCATGAAGGCCGGCAGCGGCAAAATCATCATCGCCAGCAGCAGGATGATGAGGATCGGCGCGGCCAGCGCGCTGTTGCCGCGGTTGGCCAGGCCCTTCAGCCAGGGTGGCAGCTTCATTGGTCAGCTCCGTGTGGGGCGCCGGGCTGCTGCCGCGCCGCCGGGTCGAGCGGGTCCATTGCGGGCGGCACCGCCAGTTTGGTCGGGCGGTCCGGCTGGCGGCCGCCATGCGCGCTGTAGGTACGCAGCTGGAACACATAGGCCAGCACCTCGGCCACCGCCGAGTACAGCGCTTCGGGAATCTCCTCTTCCAGCTCGACGTGCTTGTACAGCGCGCGCGCCAGCGGCGGCGCCTCCAGCAGCGCCACCTTGTTTTCCTGCGCGATCTCGCGGATCTTCGCCGCCACCTCGTCCACGCCCTTGGCCACCACGCGCGGCGCGCCGCGCTGGCCTTCGGCATACTTGAGGGCGACCGCGTAATGGGTCGGGTTGGTGACCACCACGTCGGCCGTCGGCACGTTCTGCATCATGCGGCGCTTGGCCATCTCGCGCTGCAGCTGGCGGATCTTGCCCTTGATTTGCGGGTTGCCTTCGGATTCCTTCGATTCCTGGATCACTTCCTGGCGCGTCATCTTGAGCTTGTTGGCGTAGTGCCAGATCTGGTACGGGGCGTCGAGCGCCGCGATCAGGCCGAGCGCGCCCACCATGAACAGGAAGGCCACGCCGACCAGGCGCACCAGGTGGGTGCTGCCGGAGTGCAGCGGCTCGATCGCAAGACCCAGCACGGCTTCCTTCTGGCTCATCACCACCACCCAGGCCACGCAGGCCACCACCACGGTCTTGGCGATGGCCTTGAGCAGCTCGACCAGCGCATTGGTCGAAAACATGTTCCCCAGCCCGCGCATGGGGTTGAGCTTGCCGAAGTTCGGCATGAAGGCCTTGGCGGTGAACAGCCAGCCGCCGATCAGCAGCGGCGACGCCAGCGCCACCACCATGATCGCCACCGCCAGCGGCAGGCAGGCCAGCATCACCGTGCCGATGTCGGTGAAGATGCGGTGCAGCAGCACGTCCGGGTTGTACACCTGCTCGCGGTCGAGCGACAGACCGGACTGCAGCACCGCGGCGAGCTGGCGCGCAAGGCTGCCGCCGGTCAGCCACAGACCGGCGCCTGCCGTCATCAACACGCCAAAGGTTGCCAGTTCGCGCGATCGGGGCACGTCGCCTTCTTCGCGCGCCTGCTCCAATCGCCTGGCTGACGCGGGTTCTGTCCGTTCCGCGTCGCTGTCTTCTGCCATTCGGTGCTCCTGTTCGCGGTGCCTGGTTGTCGTAGGGTGGCCACTCCTGCCCACGCGTCCGGACACAGCCTGTGGATGGCATTATCCACGACCTTACCCGGCGGCTATTCCCCAAATAACCCGGCAAACCGGGCGTATTTCCCCCCGCCACTCATCATTTGTCTCCGGCGCGCCACCTTTTTAACCGAATGTCGTTAATTTTTTTGAATTCCCACAAAACTTCATTGCTATAATTAGATTGCCCTGAAGTATCACAACAGGTTACCTATTTCTGAATTAAAAGGGATCCAACAAATGAAAAAGCTTCTCGCCCTCAGCGCACTCCTGAGCCTCGTGTCGACCCAAGTGCTGGCACAGACTGAAACCGCCGCTGCCGCTGCCGCACAAACCGGCGCTGCCGCCGGCACTACCGGCGCTGCCGCTGGTACCGCTGGCGCTGCTGCTGGTACCGCTGGCGCTGCTGCTGGCGCTGCTGGCGCTGCCGCTGCAGGCACTGGCTTTGCCGCCACCACCGCGATCGCTGGCCTGTCGGTTGGCACCGTCGCTGCGATCGGCGCTGGCGTCGCTGCTGCTGCTGTTGCCGCAAGCGGCGGCTCGAGCACCACCAGCCACCACTGATCGCTGGGTCGCTCGTGCGACCTTGCCTCGAGAAAATGGCCGCACAAGCGGCCATTTTTTTCATTCCAAGTCAAATGCACCATCTGCGGGCGCTGTGCTGAGTTCAGTCGCCGGCATTCCGGCGCTACCGTGATGCGATCGCGCTGCGCGCGGGCGCGCTACCGGCATCATGCGGTTGCGCGATATATTTCATCAATTCGCCTGCAATCAGGTCCGCCCCGTATTCGTTGACGTGGTTCGTGTCGCTGAACAAAATGCGCCCGCGGCCGTCGGCTGACGAACAATTGTCCTTTGAACAGAACAAGCTGGCCGAGTCGACAAAACGAACGCCGTGCAACCTGGCGAACGCCTCCAGCACTTCGTGGTTGCGGGCGCGGTAATCCGCGATGCTCACCCTTGGATAATCACGCGCCCCGCCCGTGTACACGATCTGCTTGGCCACCGAGTCGAAGACCCTGAACGGGAATTCAGGCACCGGTTCGATGATCACGACCTGTTTTCCAGCACGCTCCAGCGCATCGACCGTCCGTTGCAGCGAACGCTCGAAAACCATCCGGTTCTGCTCCGGCGTTTGCGCCGCGCCGAGGCTATCGGCCACCAGCCCGGGACTGCGTGTTCGATCGTTGCCGTCATCGCGATAACCCTTGGTATAGTTCGCCCACTCCGCGAACAACACGACGGTGTCGATGGCCGGAGAAGCCATGACCTGCCTGAACGCGGCACTCGTCGTTTCGTCGCAATCGGCAATGGTATTGCCGACAAAGCGGAACTCCAGCAAGGGCGCGCAAAAGCCGCCGGACACCGCATAGAAGGAGAACGGCCTGTCTCCCTGGCGCCTGCCGAGGGACTCGAACAGGGCGCCCGCATGGGAGTCGCCAATGACGGCAAAGTGCGGCGTCACCGCGGCCCCCACCTTGCACATGTCGCCACGCCGGATCTGGTCCGCAGTCCGCCTCGACAGGGTGTGGCAAGGACTGCTGTCCACGGTGCGAATCGCCAGCAGGTCCTCGATCGCGGGGAATCGTGACGGATAGCCCTTGTTGACGTGGCCTGCGAACCCGGCAGCCGCAAAGGCAGCGCAGGCAATGGCGGAACAGCCAAAGATCGTGGCGCGCGAGACCACGTTCTTTTGACGGAAAGGCGTCTCGACGTACTTCCAGCTGAAATAGGCCAGCACCAGCGAGCCCGCCGCCAGCGCCCCGAGCATCAGCTGGTCCGGGTGGCCCGGCATCCGGTAACGGGCAAAGGCCAGCAGCGGCTGGTGCCACAGGTAAGCGCTGTAGCTGATCATGCCCACTCCGGCAAACCACCGGCTGCCCAGCAACCTTCCGGCGCCGGTGTCGGCCCCGGCAAACAGGATGACCAGCAACGCTCCCACCGTCGGCACCAGCGTGTAGACGCTGGGATACGGCGTCTGGCTGCCGTACAAGAACACGGCACAGGCGATCAGGACCAGCCCTGTCCAGCCACCCGCCTCGCGCAGCGGCTGGGCCGGCGTGCGCCGGTCAGGATTGGAAAAATGGAAGGCGGCGAAGGCGCCGATCAGCAGCTCCCATCCGCGCGACGGGAGCAGGAAGAAATTGGCCGTGGGCGCTGCGCTCGCGCCCCATTGCGCGACGGCCAGGCTTGCCAGTGCAAGGACGCCAAGCAGCGCGACGATCCGGCGTTTGCCAAAGCGCCAGGCCAGCATCAGCAGCAGCGGAAAGATCACGTAAAACTGCTCTTCCACCGCCAGGCTCCACGTATGCAGCAGCGGTTTGAGCTCGGCCGCGGTATCGAAGTAGTCGCTGGTCTTCCAGAACAGGATGTTCGATGCGAACGCCGAAACCGCGACCACGCTCTGGGCAAAGCCCTTCAGGTCCGCGGGCAGCAGCCAGCGCCAGGCGAACAGACTGCTCACGGCCATCATGACGAACAGCGCAGGAAGAATCCGCCGTGCGCGACGTTCATAGAACTCGAGGATACTGAAACGGCCTTTCTCGAGGTCTGCCATGATGATCGAGGTGATGAGGAAGCCGCTGATGACGAAAAACACATCGACACCCACATAGCCGCCGCCAAACAAGCCGAAACCGGCGTGGTAGAGGATCACCGGAAGGACGGCGACGGCGCGCAGGCCGTCGATCTCTGGACGATAACGCATCGGTACAACCTTGCTGTAGGGTCCGGGGGACGGACTGCCGGCGGGCGGCCCGACCACCATGCCGGATCTTGTCTGCTCAACGCCGGCAACAGCTCGCCGCCGGCGCACGTTCAATAGGATTTGTTCCAGGAGACGCTGAACTCGCGCGGCCCCGGGCTCAACACCAGGCCCGACCGGCTGTCGTCACGCTGGGAGCGCCACAGCCAGGTGCCCACCGCATAGCCCAGCGCGCTGCCGGCCACGACATCCGAGACCCAGTGCTGGCGTCCCGCCACACGTCCCATGGAGCCGGCTGCCGCCAGGCCGTACAGCCATGGCGCATCGTATTCCTGGGCGAACGGCGTGACAGCGGCGAACGCCACCACGCCGTGATTGGACGGAAACGACGAGTCCGAGCGGCGGCTCGCGCACGCGCACGGCGCGGTCGTGTCGATCGGACGGGTGCGGCTGACGAGGTGCTTGGCACCGATCGACAGCGCGGCCGCCCCAGCCAGCGACTCGAGCGAAATGACGCCAATGTTCTGCTGGCGCGCATCGCCGAACAGCACGGCCGCCCCGGCCACCCCGGTCAATGCGACAGGTAGCACTTTGCCGAGGTTGGCCCAGCTGCGCAGCGCACTGGAATCGGGATGCTGGCGCAGGAAGCGGTCAACCGGCTTGTCGAGCAAGGCGCCGGCCATGATCGCACTGCCCCCCAGCGCGGCGCCGTTCAGCCAGTCGGGCCAGCGCGGCGCAGATGAGGTGGCCTGCTCGATGCGCCAGCGGAACAGCGGCCAGGCGTCGGGCATGGCGCGCGCGGGCGGATTGACCGCGGGCAGACCCTGTTCATCCGCGCGCTCAGCGAAATTGCCAAGGCCGTCATAGGCCGTCAGGTCGCGGCGCGGCTGCTCCATCAGTTCATACAGGTCGACCGGACCGGTCACCATCTGGCCGACGTCGCGCGTCCACGGCGCCAGAGCCATGCCGGCGGTGGCCTGAGTATCGCTCGGCAACATGATGTTCAGCGGTACCGACAGGAACACGCCCTTGTCGTGGTACGGGTTGGCCGGCGTGCCCGGCGTGGTGATGTCATTGCCGTTCGTCTTGCTGAACCAGCCGCCGACCTCGACCCCGGACGGGAAGCGGCGTTTGAATTCGAGTCGCACGCCGTTATCGCGCGCGAGGAAACGGCCGGCGCGCGCGGTCGCCGTGATGTCGTACGGAAGCCTGTAATGCAAGGCGGCCAGCGTGGTGACAGTCCGGTAGTCGCGCTTGTCGAGCCAGCCCTTGTAACCACGCTGCTCCAGCGCGTCGAGCGACAGGTCGGTGGCCCAACGGCTGTCCTTGGGCAGATACAGCACCTGGCCGCCGACGCCGCGGAACATCTCCTCATACAGGCCGCCGGACAGGCGCGCGTACACGCGCTCGCCGGGATTGAGGTATTGGCTCAGCAGAAAACGATTAAGCTTGAATCGCCCGCCGCGCTTGTAGTCGGCCACGTCGGAGCGCACGTGCGGCAGCAGGCTGTTGGAGGGCTGGGTGACGCCGGAGACGTTCTCCAGCACGGTCAGCTTCATGTCGCTGTTCAGGTAAAGCCCCTGGCCCAGCCGGCGGTCGTAGCTGGCCGCGCCCCACACTTCATAGCGCAGCGCGCCGCTCGGATCGTTGAAGAAGAAAGACAGCTTGGGCGCAAGCTTGAAGCGGTTCGCTTCGCGGTCTTCCGAGCGCACCTGCACCATGTCGCCCTCGTGGCCGACCTGCACGCCCAGCGCGCCATCGCCCTGGATCGTGTCGAGCAGGCCAGCCTGGTCGGCGGGGCCGCGCTCATCCGGGGTGGCATAGCGCACCACGACCGTCTGCAGGAACGCCTCGCGCGACGACAGCCCGGTGAGGTAGTCGGTCAATTGGCGCAGGTCGACGAACTCGTAGGTGGCGATCGGCTGCTCCAGCCGCGTGTACGTCACCTGGATCGAGCGTGTGCCCGCAGGGGCGAAGGCGAGCGCGGTGCGCGTGGCCCGGCCGACCGCGCGCCCGAGGTTGGCAATGCGCGCATTGGTCAACACCAGCTTGAGCACATCGTGGTCGAGTTCGACGCGCACGTTCTTGAAGTCCTGGCGAACCAGCGCCTGCACCAGCGCAGCCCCATGGCGGCCGTCACGGTTCCAGTCCTCGGCGCTGACCTTGGGCGGTGCGTCCTTCGGCTGGAAATAGGCCGGCTCGTACAGCTTGGGCACGAATTCACGTTCCGAGAACGGGAGGCTGATGTAGGCATTGGCACTGAAGTGATCGCGATGGCGCGCCACCTGCGCGCCAAGCCAGCCCCACCGATACTCGAGCGCGACCGCCGGGCCCTTGCTGCGCTGCCCGGCATAGGTGCGGTAGGCCTTGAAGTCGGTCTTGTAGTCGACCGCGTCGTACTCGGCCGCCACCGCCCAGCCGGGGGCGAAAAGCGGGGCCCAGCGCACGCCCGCGAACGCTCCGTCGGGACGATGGCGGCCGTACCCGATGCTTGCCTCGAGGTTGCGCGCGTCCCCGAACGCCTTCGAAGCGACGATGTACTGTCCCTTGAACAGCTCGGTGCCCTGCAGGTCGGTGGCGCCCACGGCGACCGAGGGCAGCCAGCGCGTCTCCTGCCACAGCCGGAGCTTGGCATCGAACACCTTGTCCTTGTAGCGGCCATAAGCAAACCCGTATTCGCCAGGCACGTCGGTGAAACCGGGGATGCCGCTGATCGACACGTAGCGCCCGGTCACCTGCAGGAACGGCAGCACGGTCGAGCTGACCCAGAAACTGCCATACGGCTTGTCGTAACCGTAGCCGATGCTCATCGTGCCATCGGCCTCGACTGAGGCGTTGGGCATGTTGATGTAGCCTGACTGCCCGTGCACGGCCGGCGCGGCAGCATACGCATTGAGCGCGCCCAGCATGAACCAGCCGCACCACGAATATTTAAAAGAAGTTCTGAAAACTGCTACCACGCTGATCCATTCGAGGGCAAGTGGCGCCGCGAGGCAGCCGAGGGGAAGTCAAAACCTGCTGGGAAAATAGGCGAAAGTTTACCATTTGCATCATTTCGGGCCAAGCCTCCTTGCACGCCCATCCATCGCGCGCCACGCCCTGAAAAAAGCTGTTCAAATTACCTGCAGCCCATTGTTACATTGTCACTAACGTGTGCTAGACTGAACAATAAAGGCGGATCATTGACGCAGATTAAGTTTCGACTTGACGAAATAAGACAAAAATACCGCCATACATTGTGGAGGCAAGAATGAAAGTAAAACTGCAGCTTTACTCTTCCATGCACAGCCGCCATGCCAGCGAACTCGTGTCTGGCGCCTGCCGCCGTCTTAACCGGGTGCTCGCTCCCTTCGGTGCCGCATCACTGCTGGTGGGCGTCGTCGCCAGCGCCACCGACCAAGACGCGGTCGCCGATTACGCGGTTGCCACCGGCTTGCTCTGCTATCTGATCGCCTGGTTCGACAATTGGTGGGAAAAAGCGCGCCGCTAGGCAGGCTTATTCACCCGCCGCGCTGCGTGGCACCGGCCGCCTCTCGCGGCCGCGCCCTTGGTCGCGTAAAAAGATCTGGTACAGCAGGCGCCGCGCGCCATTGGGTAGCAGCCGGACGACCGACCGGATCATTACGTTCGACAGGAATTCGCCCAAGCTGAAAAATCCGCTTCGGTACATCTGGTAGAGCAAGCGCGACTCGATCGGGATCATCGACAGGCCGCCGCGCCGCTCGAACATGTTGCGCCCGGCGCGCACCTCCACCAGCACCGCGGGCAGGTTGCAAAAGCGCGCGCCACCGAGCAGCATTCGCACGTACAGGTCGTAGTCTTCCATGGTGCGCATCGACGCGTAGCCGCCAGCCTGCAGGTAGCTCGGTTTCCTGAACATGGCGGTCACGTTGTTCATCGGGCTGCGCCGCTTGGCGTAACGCGCGATCTCATCATGGCTCTGCGGCACTCGGCGCACTGTCTCAGAATCGCCCGGCCGCTCGTTGAACTCGCGGATCCAGCCTCCCACCACATCGACCTGGCCCGCCTCGACCAGCACAAGCTGGCGTTCAAAGCGGTCGGGGACGCAAATGTCATCGGCATCCATGATCGCCACCACATCGTGACTTGCGGCCAGGATACCGTGGTGGCGCGCGGCGCCGGGACCGACGTTGTGCTCGAGCCGCAGGCAGTGGATGGGCCCCAGCAGCGACAACCGCTGGATCACCTGGTCGTGCCCGGCGCCGACAGGGCCGTCGCACACGATGACCAGTTCATCAGGGGCCCTGGTCTGTTTGAATACACTCTCCCCTGCCGCGTACAACTGCTCGGGGTCGTCGCCGCGATAGGTTGCCATCACGACGGAAAAACGCAAGGAGGCAAGAGCCGCTGCGCGATCGATCTTACCCATGAAATGCCTTATTCCGCCATTTCATGTAACGCTCGCGACCGAGCGCGCCTTTGATCACATGCTTCACCAAATCCTCCAAATGCCAACGCAGGCGGGTGCCGGCGCTCGGGTCCATGACACGCTCGATGCCATTCCAATCGAGACCTGAATTAATCGAATTGCGCGGCACCGTTCCGCTCGCGCCTGCGATGCCATGGGCCGAGGAACACAAATACCGGTATCCCACATCAAAGCCGGCACGATGCAGTTGCGCGGAACACTCCCCATATGGATACGAGAAAACCGCAACCTGCTCGCCCAATTTATCTTCGATGACCGTTTTCGACACCGCGAATTCTTCCCTGGCTTCGGCCAGTGGAATGGTATTCATGCGGCGGTGGCTGCGGCTATGCGAGCCGAAACACATTCCATGACGGCGCATTTCTTTAATCTGGGCCCAGTCCAGATAACCCGGCGCGCCAATTTTATCGGTGATCAGGAAAAAAGTCGCCTGAATGTTACGTTCAACCAACAACGGAAAGACGATGTCGTAATCGGAGAGGTAGCCGTCGTCGAAGGTCAGCATCCAGCGCGGATCGCGCCCGCTGCCGCCGGGGCGGAAAACCGCCCAGCGCTCGCCGATAAAATCGAGCATTCTCCTGAACTGTTCCTCACTGACGTCTTCCCAGACTTCGGTCTGGCCGCGCACGATGCGGTGCAGGACCAGCGGAACCATTCCCTTGAGTGAAACGCCGGCGGCGTCGTGCATTGTCATTTCCCCCCAAGTCGGATCCAGCCCTTGCGGGCCAGCCACAGTGCGGCCGGTTCGGCCAGGCCGAACAGGCGCGATCGATAAGTCCAGCGATGGTGCGCGAAGTCGCGGCCCCCGAAGCTGCGCTTGAATTTGTCAATCGAGGGCACGCCCAGGCCGCCCATGTCATATTCGGTCACGCCCGCTTCGATCGCTTCACGTATCGCGTGCCACTGCAGCAGCGAAGTGGCGGCCAGCGTCATGCCCTGCTCGTTGGCCACGCCGGACAGGTACAGCATGCGCGCGCGGTCAACCAGGAAAATGCAGGCCGCCACCATCCTGCCCTCAAACTCGGCGGCGACGCAGCGCGCGTTGCCTGCCGCCGACAGTGCGATCATCTGACGGTAGAACGACAGCGGGTGCGGCACCGCCAGGCCCTGGCGGCCGAAGGTAGCGCGCAGCATCTCGTAGTAGGCGCCGATCCACGCCTCGTCCGGCGTGACGGTCCTGGCCACCACGCCCGCTTTTTCGGACTTGCGCGTCATGTTGCGCGCACGGCCTTCGAACGAGGCCCAGGTGGCATCGACGCCGGCAGACAGGTCCACCACCAGCGTCGGGCGCTGCGTGTGGACGTAGCCGAACGAGGCGAGCGAATGCGCCCACCGCTGCTCGCCCTTGCTGCCCCACTCGATGTAATGGCCGTTCTGCGCGAGCAAGCGATGCTGCGACGTCATGACGGCCTCCACCGTGTCCGGATCAAGCCCTTCGACCAGCAGCGGTCCGCAAAACTCGGTGTACATGCCGCTCAGCGGCGTGCCGATCAGGCGAAACGGCCCCTTCTTCTTGGTCATGAAGGGCGTGACGGCGAGCGCCGAGCCGCCCGCGCCGAGCGTCTGCATGAAACGCACATCCGCATGGAAACCGCTGGCCACCGCGTCGAGCCATGCCAGCCGGTGGTAGAGCGTGACGCTCTCTTGTGCGAAGCTGCCCAGCAGCCCTGCATACTGCTCCCGGGAGATCCACTCACTTTTAATTGATGTCATCAAGACAGCCCTGTAATTGCCGAAAATTCCGCCGCGCCGCTCATTGCGCGGCCATGCCTTGCCGAACCAGCGCGAGCATGCGCACGATGTGTCTGCTGCCGATGCTCTGATGTACCGGAAGCAGGGCCAGGCGACGATTGAGGTCATGACTGACCGGGTAGCGTTGCGGCGCCGCGTCCACCTCCGACGGCAGCTCGTGCCAGGGCCAGCGCGCCGCGCCCACCCCGTGCTCGCGCAGCCATGGAACCAGCCGGCCCGAGTCGTCGCACAACGGCGCCCACTGGGGAACGCAGCCAGGCGCCAATTGCGGCACGCACGGCTGCAAGCCGCATGCGGCGGCCCCCTCGACCAGGCGCGCATAGTTGTGCGCGACGCGCTCGCCGATCTGTCGCAGATAGTCCGCGTTGGCGAGGTAGCGCGCCAGCAGCGCCGAAGGAGCCTGCGGCACGGGCTGCGCCACCGGTTGTGGCTCTGGCGCGTGCGCCGGTCGCGCGCCTCGCACCCTGCGCTTGGCCGCATCGACCGCGCCTGCGTAGATGTTCGGCCAGCCGACCGCGGCAACGGCCGCCTCGGCACAGCGGGTGGCCAGATAGCGCGCCACCGGCGGCGCGCCGGCGCGCCCAGCCGCGAGCGCAGCCGCGCCGACGCTGGCCGTATTCAGGCGCAGTGCGCCGCCGTCCGGAACCGGCAGCGTCTTGCGCATGCTGAAGATGGCCGCGTCCCCCGCAAGCCCGACAGGCTGACCGCCGCTTCGGGTCAGGAAGCTGTGGCAGCAGTCCTCGATCACGCGCACGCCGCGCGGCCGCAATGCCGACACCAGCCGCGCCACGCCGGCGGGAAAGCCGAAATAATGGACCGCGAGAACCGCCCGCGCGCCCCCCTGCTCGACCGCCGCGAGCACCTTCGCCAGATCCAGCTCGAAGTTCGGCTCGACGTCCACGAACAAGACGCGGTAGCCGGCGCCGCGCAGCGGCGCAATGGTCGAATCGCAGATATACGCGGGCACGACCACAGTCTCGCCGGGCGGCACGCCCAGTGCGTGCAGCCCGGCCAGCAGCGCATCGCGGCCGCGCGGATAGAAATAAAGCCCGTGCGCCGCAGGCTCGCGTGAGCCCGTCTTCTTCAACAGCGCGGCGAAATCGGTCGCGGGTCTGGACAGGACGATCAACTCGGTAACCTCATCGGAACAACGCGGTCATGCCAGGCTGGCACGCGCAAACTGCCGCGCGTACGACAGCAAGATGCGGCCGACACGGACGAGGAACCAAGGCGCACTCACCTTGTGCCGGTGCATGCGCGCGATCAGCAGCTCGTTCTTCAGCCTGCGCTGCAGCGAGCTCGAAGTGATGTTCCCCGCCCGCTCGACATAGCGTCCGAGGATGTCGTGCACGAACACCGGGCGCATGAAAGGCGACAGGCGCAGCCACAGCTCATAGTCCTGCGCCGACATCAGGCTCTCATCGAAGCAGCCATGCGCGATCAGCAGGTCGCGCCGGCACACCACCGCCGAAGTCGAGAACATGTTCGCGAAATACAGCTGCGGCGGGAGCGGCCGCTCGCCGTTGTAACGGCCGCCGTACACGAGCGTGCTGGTCTGGCCGTTCTTGCCGACCAAAAGCTCGTCATGGCAGAAGAAATTGGCATCGCCATGGTCCGCGATCTCCTGCCCGATCCGTTCTATCTTGTTCAGCTCCCACAGATCGTCCGAGTCGAGAAAGGCGATCCAGTTGCCGGTCGCCGCGCGGATCCCGGCATTGCGGGTCGCGCCCGGGCCGCGGTGCGCATTACGCAGAATCCGCCACGGCATCGCGCCGGCGTGCGCGGACAGGAAGCGTTCGACGACGTCGAGCGTGTCGTCGGCGGAGCCGTCGTCGGAAATGACCAGTTCGTCCGGCAAGCGCGTCTGGCGCACCACCGTCTCGAGGGTAGCCTCGATGAACTTGGCCGAGTTATAGGTCGGGCAGACCACGGAAATGTTAATCATCGGATGACTCGTCATTGGATGTGGTGTCGCAACCAGCGGTTCAGCAGGTACAGGGCATACAGCGATTCGCCCGCCGGGCGGCGCCGCTCGGGTGCATCGAGCCACGCCTCGACCACCTGCAGGTCGATCATGTCCTTCAGCAGCGGCACGGCGCAGCCAAGCAGCTCCTCGCGGATCGCTTTCGGGTCCTTCTCGACCCACTCGTGCATCGGCGCATTGAAGCCTTCCTTGCCACGCACGAGGACCTCACGGGGCACGTAGCGTTCCAGGACTCGCTTGAACAGGCCCTTGTCCTTGCCGCCGAGCGGATTGAGGTGGAGCGGCAGCGAAAACGCGAACTCCACGATGCGATGGTCCAGCAGCGGCACGCGCCCTTCGACGGAGGCAGCCATCGTCGCCTTGTCGGTCAGCGCCAGCACGTTGTTGGGCAGGTAGGTATCCAGGTCCAGCCGCATCCGCGCAAGCGCAGACGAGGCGCGCGCCGCGCCGAAATCCTGTTCGAAACGCGCCAGCAGACCATCGAACTGCTGCCGGTCGCGCAGGCCGCGCCGCAGGAACTCGAGGTTGGCGCCCGAGATCGCAATGGCGAAATCGCGCGCCGGCGATGCCACGCGCCATGCCAGGTGCGGTTTCGAGGCCTGGAACGCGAGCCTGGCGGCGGTGCGCGCCAGCGGGTTGTGCGCGATCCATGCCGCGCTGCCGGCCCGGCCCGGGAAGTGGCGTGCATAGCCGCCGAAGACCTCGTCGCCGCCGGCCCCCGACAGCAACACCTTGACACCCTGCTCGCGCGCCTTCTTCGACAGCAGGTAGGTCGGCACGATCGCACTGTCGGACATCGGCTCATCGAGCACGGCGAGCAGCTCGTCGAGCGCGCGCGCCTGTTCGGCCGCGTCCACGCTGATCACACGGTGCTCGGCGCCGAGGCGGTCGGCCACCATTTGCGCATACGCCGCGTCCTGTCCGCCCTTGCCCGCGAAATCGATGGTAAATGTCTTGACTGCTTCGGCGCCGTTCACCCGGGCGGCCAGCGCCGCCACCGCGCTGCTGTCCACGCCCCCGCTCAGGAAAATCCCGACCGGCACGTCGCTGCGCAGCTCCAGCAAGGCGGAATCGAGCAGCAGTTCTTCCAGGCGCCGCTCCGCCTCGTCCACGCCCCCGGTCCATGCGGACAGGCGGTCGGGCGACCAGTAGCGGCTTGCCCTGACCTGGCCGTCTTCGATCACCATCTGTTCGGCGACAGTGAGCTTCTTGATGCCACGGTAAACGGTGTCCGGCTCGGGGATGTAAGAGTAGCCCAGGTAGGAGATCAGGGCCGCAGGGTCGAGCTCGACCGGCGCGATCGCTGCCAGCGAGGCCAGATCGGACGCGAAAGCCAGACCATTATGCAGGCGGCGATAGAACAGCGGCTTGATGCCGAGACGGTCGCGCGCCAGCCAGAGACGCTTGCGCGGCTGGTCGTAGATCGCGACCGCGAACATCCCGTTCAGGCGCTCGACGCAGCCCGGCCCCATCTCCTCGTACAGGTGCAGCACCACCTCGACATCGCTGTGCGTCTTGAACCGGTGGCCGCGGCCGAGCAGCTCTTCACGCAGCTCGCGATAGTTGTAGATCTCGCCGTTCAGGACCAGGTGGATGGTGCCGTCCTCGTTGCTGATTGGCTGGTGCCCGCCCTCGAGGTCGATGATCGACAGGCGCCGCATTCCGAAGCCGGCCGCGCCGTCGATCCAGTGGCCTTCATCGTCCGGGCCGCGGTGGCGCATGCGGCTGCCCATCAGCGACAAGGTCTCGTCGCGCACCGGCGCGCCGTCGAAATGGATGATTCCGAAAATCCCACACATGAAAAACTATTCTCCCCTGTCCAAAAGACGGTATCGGTAGGCGGCGGGTAGCTCGGCCGTGCCACTGAAACGCTGGGTCAGCGCAAGCGCGCGCTCGCCGTAGGCCGGGAAGCGCCAGCCACCGATGGGCGCATCGCAGCCGACCATGTGATGCACTTCCAGCTCGCTGCCGGCCTGCGCGTCCAGCACCACCGGGCAGGCGCAGGCCGCCGGCGGCCCCTGGTGCAAACCGGTTGCCGGTAGCGCGCCGCCAGCCGCCAAGGGCTGATGGAAATGCGCTTGCATGCGAAAGCGACCGCGTCCTTCGAACGCATCGTCCACCTGGACTTCGCGTTCGCCGAAAGTAAACGTGCGAACGTGACGGCCGGCGCCTTGGCCCAGCCGGGCAAAGCCATCGTGTTCGATGCGCACCACCGGCAGCTGGCCCTGCAGCTGGTGCGAGACCGTGCAAGACGAGGCGCGATACCGCTGCGGCAGCAAGCGGTCGCCGCGCGAGAGCATAGGGGCGCGGCCGTCCAGTGTCACGCTGTTGTGTGCGGCAGCGCCGATGCCGTAGCGGCCAAGGGGGCTGGCGCTGTAGTCGTGGCGGCCCGGGTCGATCAACACTTCCCGCCCGTGCCGGTACAAGGCCAGCGAACACAGGTCGTGGTGCGCGTGCGAGGCAAGTGCCGGACCATCGGCCGCTTCGGCGTGCCAGATCGCAGTCCAGCCATTCGCGTCCAGCCGGTACCAGCCCGCTTGCGGATGCGCGCGCCATGCGCTCTGCGTGCGCGCCGCGGCGCGCTCCACCGGCTCCGCGGCCAGTTCGCCAAACAGCCTGGCCCAACCCTGACTGGCAAACGGCACAGTGCCGCCAAGGCCCAGATGGCGCGCCAGGCCCGATCCCGGCAGGCCGGCCAGCCAGTGCGGTTCGGCGTCCGGCGAGATGTCGCCAAAGGTCGGGATGCGCACCTCGCCGTCGCGCGCATCGACCCGGAAGAACTCGCAGGCGGCAACCAGCCCGGCCAGGTACGGCGCTACCAGGGCTTCGGTGTCGCGGTCGCCGCACTCGCGCGCGAGCAGCGCCAGTTCGAGCAGCCACCGCGTGAACAGGTACTGGTAGTGCGAAGAACCCTCGCGCAGGAAACCTTCCTTGACCAGCCCGGGCAGGCGTTCGGCGATCAAGGCGCGGCCGAACGCGGCCAGCGCGGGCGCGCTGGCGCAGTGGCCGGCAAACAGCAAAGCGCGGGCGTTGTTGATCACATGGTTGCCGCTCAGTTCCCCGCTGTGGTATTCGATGCGCCCTGCCAGGGACAGGCCCATCGTGCGCACGAGCGCCGCGAGGTCGTCGGGCAGGCCATGCCAGCTGCCCCGCGTGTGGCGTGCAAACAGGCACAGGTTCGAGATGCGCTCGCCGGTCGTGTAGCTCTCGCCAGCGTCCCCCTCGGGCAGGCACGACATGGCTTGTGCCCACGAGCGCACCAGTTCGATGCCCCAGCCGAACGTGGCCGGAGGGTCCTCGTCGGTCAGCGCGCGCAGCAGCCAGTTCCAGCGGTGCAGCGAAACATATTGCTCGTGATCCTGGAATGGGGTCGCCCAGTTCGGCCACGCGTCAAAGCGCAGCCAGCCAGTGGCCAGCTTCAGGCGGCGCGGCCCCTGCGCGAGCACCGGCGCGGCCGGCTCGACCTCGACCTGCTCGGGCGCCGGCAGCGTCGCCGCGAGCGCGCGGATCGCTGGCGGGTACAGCGAATCCCTGCGGCTGACCAGGCGGTTGCGCAGGCGCCGCACCACGGCGCCCGCGGCCACTCCCAGCGCCTGGATGGCCATGCGCGGGTCGGCCGAGCGCCGCAGCACGTAGTGCCACTCGCCGGGCGCCGGCGCCTCGGAGCTGCCGGTCTCGTTCTTGAGCGCGTCGCGGTACTCCCTGGCCATGCGCTCGGCCGTGAACATTGCCTCGGCGCGGGCCTTGCCATCGGCGCCGGTGCGCTTGCGCAGCTGGGGATCGGCGAGCAGCTCGGTGATGCGGTCGGCGAACCCCTGTACGTCGTCCGGTTCGACCAGAAAGCCACCGCGCGGCGGTTCGCCCAGCACCTCGGGCAGCCCGCCCACGCGCGTGGCCAGCACCGGCACGCCGCGCAACATGGCCTCGACCGCGGTCAGGCCGAACGATTCGAAGCTCTGCGAGCTGATCACCACCAGGTCAGCCTGGCCGATCAGGTGGTTCCCGTTGGGGACGAAGCCGAGCATGTGAATGTTTGCGCGCGGCGCCAGGGCCTGGCGGGCGGCCGCGATGCCTTCCTTTTCGGGACCACTGCCGCCGCCGCAGCACACCAGATGGGCGTCCGGCAGCCGGCGCGCCACTTCGGCGAAGGCCTCGAACAGGAAGCGGTGCCCCTTGCGTTCCTCGTAGTTGGCAAGGATGAGGCACATCGGCGCGCCACCAATGCCCAGCTCGCGTCGCAGGTCCGGCAACGCGGCGCCCTCCGGGAGCGGCTGCACCACCACGCCGTTGTAAATCGCGGACAGGCGCGCATAATCGCGCAGCGCCGGCCGAATGCGCAGCGATTCGGCGCATGAGCGCGAGACGCTGATAACGTGGCTGGCCGCACTGGCCATTTTGCGGTCGATACGATGCTCGTACCAGCGAAAACCGCGGCGCGCCGGGATCGCGAAGTTATGAAAATTGTGGATGTTCCTGCGCGCCGCCTCCGGGCCGCTCACGCCGGCCCAGGCGATGTTCGCCAGCCGGCAAGTCTCCCCGGCCGGGAAGCCGCCATTGAGCACCAGGAGCGCATCGCCGCCGGTCTTGCGAAACAGCGACTTCAGGCGCGCCAGCTGCAGCGGCATGAGCAGCACCCTGAGGAACGGCTGCGACAGACGGCGGATCGACGGCGGCAGCCAGCCGAACAGGCGGCCGCTCAGGACCCAGCTCAATGGGATCTCGTGGACCACAAATTCCCTGTCCCGGCCAATCGCGCGGCCCAGAAGGGTGTGGCCGGGGTGGCTCGCGTTGCATACGACGACGAACCGGTCGGCGCTGTCGGGCCAATTGTTCAGCAGCGTCGCGCAGAACGTGTCCAGCCCCCCCTGCTGGTTATTTTCGATAAAAACAACGATTTTCAAGCTGTGTTTCCGATCAGTGAAAGGTACGGTGTTTGCGCCACTACGCGTTCGCGACGCCGCAGTGCATGGCGCCGGGCAGCGCCTGTTGCGGCCGCCTCAAGTCGTCATGGGCTTTTACAATGAAGAGCATCAGCGGCAGGATCACGAAGTCCTGGTAGTCGATCGAAAAGCCATAGACGAAAACGGCGATCCAGCACAACCTGGACTCCTTCAGGAAGAAGCTCAGCACCAGCGCATACAGCGCCGCGCCGATCAGGCCGACCTGGTAAAACAATTGCTGGAACGCGGCCGGCAACTGGCGGTATTCGCCCCACCAGGCATAGCCGATCAACGCGGACAGTGGCGAGCCGTTCACGAGATTGGTGAGAAATTCGGCGTCGTTTTCGCGCACGTCGAACGAGCTGCGCAGCAGCAGCGCCTGCACCGTGTCGTCGACGAATTCGTAAAACACGGCGGCCGCCACGCATGCCACTGCCAGGATCAGGAAGCGGTAGCGCCAGCCCATGCGGGCGGCGACGAAGTAGAACAGCACCGTTACCAGCGCGGCGTAGAAGGCGACCGAATGGGTGCCAAAAGCGGCCGCCAGGTTGACCATGCCGAAGCGCTTGCTGAAGACCGGGCTGCGGCCCGCCAGGCCGAGGATCGCATTGACAAAGAAAAACAGCGACATCATGCCAGGTTCGGCCAGCAGCCCCGTGACCCGGTAGATCTGGAAGGTGCCGTAATTCTGGAGAATGACGGCACCGAACGGTGAAATCAGATAGGTGCGCGCGTTCCCTTCGTAGAACTGGCCGAAGTCGAAATTGACAAACAGCGACGGCACCAGCGGCGCCAGGATCCAGTTCACGACGGAGCACAGCGCAACGATCCAGAACAGCACCTTCCACCATTTCAGCATCAGGTTGCGGAACCGTTCGTCATGCAGGTTGGCGGCCAGTCCGACCACGATCAGCAGGATGATTGCGCTGTTTATCGGCGCCATCGCATCGGGAGAGTTCAGGACGATCTGCAGGCCCGACGCGAACATGGCGATGAAACAGGCCCCCCAGGCCAGCAGGAAGCGCCGGGGCAGGTTGAAGTTTCCCCTCGCAGCCAGCATGACGATGAGCAGCAGCGGCGCCAGCTTCGCAATCGCGGCGGGCGTGACGCCGCGCAGGATCGACGGCGACGAGGTCAACGAGGCAAAGAACACCATCAAAGCCAGCAGCGTCACCCGCCGGATCGACAGCGGTTCCGGCACGCTCCGGTTGTTCGTTTCAGCGAGGTTTGTCGAGGTCATAATCAGTTCCAGGCGGCCCGGCAACAACGCGGCCCCTGCCTTGGCGTGTAATCAGTCAGTGGTTGTTCAGTTCGGCCGCGGCAGCCCGGTTCAGGAGCGCCGCCAGGTCACGCGCCGGGTCGGCGGACAGCCGCGAGTACTTGCTGCAAAACTTGCGCACCGCCTCGCGCCGCGCCGGTTCACGCCACCAGCCGGCCACGTCGTCGCAAATCGCATTGACGGTAGCGGCCGCCGATGCGGGCGACAGATGCACGATGCCGGCGTCCACCAGTGCCTGGAAGTCGTCCTGCACCTCGTCGCGAAGATGCGCCAGCCCGTTCTGCCAAAACGCGAGCGTCGGGATGTCCAGCGCGAGCGTCTCGAGCAGGCCGGTCGAGTCGTAGCTGTGGATGACCAGGCGCGACTTGCGGATCTGGTCCTGGATGCCTTCGAAGCCGGGGTCCAGGCGCAGGAGCGGGTCGAACTGCTTCCAGCGCTCCGGTTCGTTCCAGTCCAGACGCGCCCAGTCGTGATGCAGGCGCACCTTCAGCAGCGCCTTGGCCGGCTGCGCCAGTCCCTTGACGAACGCGAACTGGTCGGCCAGGTAGTGCAGGAACTGCTCCGAGCTGTCCCAGGTGACGATCCGGTGGCCGGCCCAGACCTGGACCAGCAGCACGCCACCCTGCGGGTCGGCCCGCAGCTCGGTGCCGGCGGGAACCTTCAGGTTGAAGCCTGGCGTGTGCTGGGACAATTTGCCCTTCCAGCCCCAGGTGACGAACGCGTCGCTGGTCGCTTCCTCCACCGACGGATTGACGTAGCGGTGCGTCCCGTAGTTGTTGCCATGCTGACCCACGATATATCGGACGCCGCGCTGCACGCGTTCGGCGGCCCAGGCCTTGAACAATTCGTCGGTGCCAAAATTATTGCTGGTGAAAATGAACTTCGGCGAGTCCGGCCATGGCAGCCGCGCCGCACTCGATACCAGGTGCTGGTAGCCTTCCAGGTAGCAGACCGGGATGATCTCGAACAGCAGCGCGCGCGCCACCTGCTCCACCGTGTCATTGTTGCTGCTCGCCCACTGCGCCGCGTACTGCTGCCGGCGCGCGCGATCGACACGCTGGTCGAACCGGATCGCGGGCGATTTCCACAGCTGCGGGAACTGGCCCAGGCGCAGCTGGAGCCGCACCTCGTGGTCGCGGGGCAGGTAGGAATTGATGATGAACGCGTCCGTGCTGCGCGCGAACCGTTGCGCGACCTGCTGCAAGACGCGCCACGCCGAGACCAGCAACTTCTTTTTGGTGCCCGGTCCGGGAATCGCGGCGGGCGCCGGCGCCGCGCGCTCAGGTGCGGCGGGACGCTCCTCGAAAGCGAGCTGCGGCGCGATCAACTTGAGGATGCGAAGGCAACAGTGGCCGTCCCACCGCGGGTCGCTGTAGGCCCACAGCGCTTCGTTCGAAGCCGGCCGTGCCAGGACGAAGGCTGCGCTGCCCGGATCGAGCGTGCAGGCCGGCCCGTGCGCCTCCAGGCAAGCCTGCAGCGTGCGCACGCGGTTGAACAGCACTGACAGCGCGGTGCGGAACCACTGCCCGGTCAGGATCTGCCAATAGCGCTCGGTATGGCTGACGCCGTGCGCGGCGTTCAGCATCCGGCACAAGTCGGGGAACAGACGCTCCTCCAGCGCGCGCACCGCCGCATGGTCGGCGTCGCGCTGCTCCAGCGCGAACCCGTAGGGGGCGGCGATGTGCACGTCGCGGCCCGCCAGTTGCGCGGCATCGCGGCCATTGGCGCACCACTGGCCCAGCAGCAGCAGCGGCCCTTCCGTATTCCAGAAATCCCGGTGCGAGGTGGTAACAAGACAGCGCCGGACATTCCCGGCCGCGCGGTTGGAGGTGGTCATGAACGGGCCGATACTGGTTGGCTCTGGGTTGACGTGTGTTCAGGCATCGAGGGCGTGGCTGTGCGAACCGGCTGGCCTAGCGCAGCGAGCGGATCAGTTTGAATGCTTCCGCACGCGCCACGCCGACACAGGCGCCCCGGTGCCGCGCGAGAATGTCCATGTGCTCGATGCTGCGTGAATGCGGAAAGTCGCGCATTTCAAGCGCATATGCTTCCAGCGCCTTGCGCTTGCGCTCCCAGAACGCGTCGATGTCGATGAACACGTCGGGAACAAAGGGCAGCTGCGCGCAACCGGTCCATTCGGTGCTGGACATGACTTCGAAAGCCAGGATCTCGCGCACCGGAAACCCTGGCTGCGGGCGGCAGGCAGTCATCACCGCCTGGTGTGTAATCTGGTGATCGACGTTCAGGTCACCGCTGTGGTGGGTGTACACGATTTCGGGACGGACGGCGCGGATGATCTGCTCGAGCGGCTGCACCACGTCGAGCAGCGCCACGCTGTCGAGCCGGTTGTCCGGGAATCCAAGGTGGTGCGCGCCGGCGATGCCAAGCACCGCATGCGCCTGCTCCGCCGCGGCGTGCCGCTGCTGCAAACCCGCGGTGTCGGCCTGCGCGCGCGAGGTGACGCCGTCGGCCATGAACACGACGTGGACCGCATCGCCGGCGGCGACGTGGCGCGCGATCGTACCGCCGCAGCCGATGGCTTCGTCGTCGGTATGCGCCGCAATGACCATGACCGCTTTCATCCGATGTACTCCCAGGACATGGCCGTGCCCTTGGCGAGGTCCTTGTTCACGCGGCGGCCGATCAGCAGGTCATAGTACTTCGGAGCCAGGCCGAAACCTGGCCGCACGATGCGCATGTTCTCCGGCGTCAGGGCCTCGCCTGCCTTGACGTCCTCGCTGATGTAGATCGAACGGCGGTACTTGAGCGACGCCTGTTCATCCTTGCTGCCGCCGTAGCGCACGGTGCCCACGGCCTGCCAGGCGCGCTCGGTTTCCTCGACCAGCAGCTTCAGTTCGTGCGGCTCGAGCGAGAACGCGGCGTCCACGCCGCCATCGGCGCGCGCCAGGGTGAAGTGCTTTTCGACCACGGTTGCGCCCATCGCCACAGCCGCGCAAGGCACGCCCACGCCCATCGTGTGGTCGGACAGTCCCACTTGCGTGCCGAAGGCTTCGCGCAGGTGCGCAATGGTCAGCAGGTTGGTGTTGGTGGGCCGTGCCGGATAGGTCGAGGTGCACTTGAGCAGAATGATCTGGTCATTGCCTTCGGCGCGGGCGGTCTTCACGGCGGTCTCGATCTCGCTCAGGCTCGCCATACCGGTCGACATGATCAGCGGCTTGCCGGTCTGCGCGGCGCGGCGCACCAGCTGGGTATCGACCAGCTCGAACGAGGCGATCTTGTAGCACGGCGCGTCCAGGCTCTCCAGGAAGTCCACCGCTTTCAGTTCGAAAGGCGAGCTGAAAGCGATGATGCCGCGGCTGCGGCAGTGTTCGAAGATGGGGCCGTGCCATTCCCACGGCGTGACAGCCTCCTGATACAGCTGGTACAGGTTCTTGCCGTACCACAGGCTGTCCTTGTCGAGGATTTTGAAGTCGGGCGAATCCACGTCCAGGGTCAGGCCGTCCGGACTGGCGGTCTGCAACTTGATCGCATGCGCACCCGCTTCGACTGCCGCGTCGACGATCCGCATGGCCCGGTCCAGCGACTGGTTGTGGTTGCCCGACATCTCGGCGATGATGAACGGCGGACTGTCGGGGCCGATCTGTCGGCCTGCAATTTCAATCATGTGATGCTCCACGGGGTATATTGGAATGTGTCGGAGTCGCCCATTTCGATGCTCCAATTGCCATGCTCAAGGATGCCTTGCGCGATCAGGCGCTCGTCGAACACTTTCATCGAGAAGGGCTGGCGAAACTCGCCTTCGCGGCCAGCCGGGTAGGTGCTGTTCGGCGACCAGCCCTCTGCCCCGGCGATGGACGCCGCCACCGTGCGCGGCGTGGTTTTCAACAGCTGCTTGTGCACCGCGCCCTGCGGGTCCACGTACCTGCTCAGGTACTGGTCCGCGGCGGCGCCAAAGCGCCAGTCGTACCAGGGCGCCGAGTAGTTGAAGAAAAACTTCCTGCCCTTTGCCGCGGCCAGGTCGTCCGCGCCGATCCCCTGCTGGAACCCGAGCCAGCACGTTGCTTTCCATTTGAAGACGGTGGTCTTCACGATCGTGAACCTGGGGTTGGCGAAACCGCAGATCAGGGCAATGCCCGCGGCCTGGCAGCGCTGGTCGACATCCTTCATCAGCGCCGAGATCACGGTCAGGCCGCGCTGGTCGGCCGCGACATAGGCGTGCACACCGAGCATGGCCGCATGCTCGCCGATGCGGACCGGGAGCATGCCGTAATGCCCGACGATTCTGCCATCGATGAGCGCCACCAGCGACAGCGGCCGCCCTTCCGGGTAGTCGCGATAATAGTGGCGCCACTTGGCCGGGCACCAGTTGTACGGATTGCTCCCGGTCTCGCAGAACAGCGCGATCACGCCGTCGATGTCCGCGTCGCGGGTCTCCCGTACTTCCAGCTTCAGCTGCTTCATGCCGGTCATGCCGTGCTGCCTGCGTCCACCGTGATGGTGCTGCCGGTCACGCGCGCCGCCTTCTCGCTCAGCAGGTAGGTCACCGCGTGGGCCACGTCCTCGGCCCGGGCCAGGTGGCCGAGCGGGCTGCGGCGCTTGATCGACTCCAGCTTCTCACCCTGCAGGGCACTGGTCATGTCGGTCTCCATGTAGCCCGGGGCGACGGTGTTCACGGTGATGCCGGCCTTGCCGACTTCGCGCGACAGCGAGCGGGTAAAGCCCGCCAGGGCCGCCTTGGTGGCGCCGTACACCGACAGCCCGTTAAAGCCGGTGCTGGCGATGATCGAGGAGATGTTGACGATGCGGCCAGCCCGGTTCATCAGCATTGGACGCAGCAGGTATTTGGTGAGCAGGATCGGCGCTTCCACGTTCACGCGCAGCAGCTGCCCGATGTCGCGCTCGTGCAGGGTCGCGAGCACGCCGTCGGTGCCGATCGCCGCATTGTTCACCAGGCCCCACGGGCGGCCATAGGTCTTCGCCACGTGGTTTGCAAAGTTGTGGATGCCTTCCACCTCGTTGAAGTCGTAGGGCTCGAAATGGATCGCTTCCGGGTGCTGCTCGCAGGTCGCGCCCAGTTCGGGGGACAGACTGCGGCCGACGGCGACCACCTTGTAGCCCTCGGCGATGGCTTGACGGGCGATCGCCAGGCCCAGCCCGCGGGTCGCCCCGGTAATGACTACGGTTTTCATGCTTGAATCCTTTCGCGTTTGCCAGCGGCGGTTTCTTTGATGACGGCGACGAACGAGAGGAAGACTGGCACTTGCCATGCCTCCAGGTCGCGCCGACAGGACTGGATGATGTGCTGGCGCAGGGTCTGCGCCACCGTACCCGGCGCGGCGACGATTTCGGCGGCCACCAGCTGCCCCGTCATGCTGCTCGACTTGCCATAGACACGGGCATCCTGTACGCCCTCGAGGCCGCGCAGATAGCTCTCCAGCCACTCCGGGTTGACCTTGTTGCCGCCCACGTTGATCGCGCCCGAGGCCCGCCCCAGGAACAGCACGCGGTCCCCTTCGACGCGCACCAGGTCCTCTGTGTCGAGGTAGCCTTCGGCGGTCAGGCGCGCCTGGATATCGGCGCCCTCCGGCAGCAGCGGCGGCTTGATCAGCAGGTGGCCGTGCGCATCGATCCGCATCGACGGGCCCTGGCCCGGGTGATCCAGCCAGGCCGCAGGAAAGCCTGCGCGCCCGTCCTGGACGGCAAACCCGGTGCCTGCCTCGGTGGACGCATAGATGTGGACGATCCTGGCATCCGGGAAGCGCGCACGCAGCGCATCGAGGATGGCCTGATCGGCCGTTTCGCCGCCCAGGGTAAGCTGGCGCAGCGGCAGCCGCGTGACGCGCCCATCCATGAGCAGCTTGCGCCACAGGGTCGGCGTGGCCGAGAGCGCATTGACCGGAAATCGTGACAGTGCCGCCAGCTGCGCCTCGAATTCGACATGCTCGGGCAGCACCAGCGGGGAACCGGAAAACAGTGCCTGCAACACCACCTGCAAGCCGGCGAAACGGCTGGGGTCGTAGAGCAGGCCCCACACGTAGCCGGCGCCGCGCTGGAGGTCGCGCCGAACGGTGCGCGCGAGCGTGGCCAGCTGGTGTTCGATCAGCTTCGGGGTGCCGGTGGTGCCGGAGGTGGCAAGCACCCAGCGGGTCGCGCCCGCCGCTGCCGCATCGGGAAGGGGCGCGGCGCCAAGCGCGGCCAGGTGCAGGCCGGCTTCAAGCACATGGGTCGCGCCCGCCCGTGTTATCAGCATGTCCCTGGCCGCCCCGTCGAGCGATGCCGGCAGGAGCAGCATGTGCTGCGCGACACCGTCGAGCGCGACCAAGGCCAGGACCAGCTCGGCAGGCGCCAGGCCGCACAGGGCCACCCGGGCCGCGGCCGTGCCGGCCAGGCGCGCGCGCAATGCCCGGGCCGCCTCGAGCAGGCCGGCCACGGTCTCGCAGCCCGCCACACCCGGCAGGCACGGCCGTTCCGGCGGTAACTGCCCGAGCGCGCTTTCCAGGGTCTCTACGGTCATGGCTTGAAGCGTTGATAGATGCCGATCAGTTCGCCGAACGTCTGCGGATAGACCGGCTCGTCCATCATGGTGAACGGGTCATAGCCAAGGTCTTCCTCGAGGCGGGCGATCAGGATCGCGAAGCCCAGCGAGTCCAGGCCGCTCTCCAGGAGGACCGTGTCCTCGCCGATGGTCGCGCTCAGTTCGACGCCGCCTTCGTTGGCGATTTCTCGCATCAGAGAGAGAATTTTGTCTTTCATGGTTGGTCCTTGTTATGCAAAATGGATGTGTTCGGCAGCTGCGCGAATCTGCCGCGGGAGTTTGGCCAGCACCTGGTCCCGGTTGGCCAGCCAGTCTGCCTTGGCATAGCTGAAGCAGATCAGGTTTTTGGCCTGCCCGCTGCGGGTGCTCGCGGACTTGGTCTCCTGCTCGCGGTAGCCAAAGGTGCGGTGCATCTGGATCGGCGAACGGTTGCCTTCGAAAACCTCCGCCACCAGGGTGGCGACATCGAGGGTGCCGAACGCGAAGTCGAGCGCTGCGATTTCGAGAATCAGGCCGCTTCCCGGCCAGACCGCATCTTCGCCGATGTAGCAGCCCCAATGGCAGGCGCTGCTGCCGATGTCAGAAAAGTACAGCATCCCGACAGGTTTGTCGTCCTGCAAAAATACGCGGTACTGCCGGTCCGTCGCCTGCCCCAGGCTGTCGAACCAGCGACGCTGCTGGTCAGCCTCGATGAGCGTGTCGTCGAGCATGTTTTCGCGGATACGCGACTTGTTGCGCCACACCCTGATCTGCTCGATCAGGTCGGCGGTAACAGGCACGAAGCGTGAAATAGGTGTTTTCATCCAAGCAGCCTCTCGCAAAGTTCTTCGGTTCCAAGTCCCGGCACCAGCGCACTGATGGCGCGGCTGCGCGCGCGCAAGGTTGCGCCGTCGCCGAGGCAGCCCCGCACCGAGCGCGCAATGTCGGCGGCCGATACCGCGTCCACCTCGCCCAGGAAATCAATGTAGCCGGCGTCGTGCAGCGCCTGGTTGGCCGGCGTCTGGTTGGGCGCCACGCTGATCACGATACCCGGCAGGCCCAGGCTCATGCGCTCCCAGGTTGTGGTGCCACCGGCGCCGATCATCAGGTCGGCGCGCGCCATCAGGCCGGCCAGGCTGGGTTGAGGTCCGTGCAGCACGGTCCCCGGCCGGCGCGCGGCCTGCTCGGCCAGCGCGCCGGCATCCGGATAATTGGCGCCCACGACCACGTCGGCCGCCAGTGCCCGCAGGTCCGGCTCGTCCAGCGCTCGCAGGATCCTGCTGGTCAGGCCCTGCAGGTCGCTGCCGCCGACGAACACCAGGACCCGCCGCACCATGCCGTCGCGCGGCGGCAGCCACTCGCGCAGCTTCAGGTACTCCGGCCGCAGCAGCACGTGGCGCGGCCCAAGCAGCAGCTGGCAATGGGCCGGGACCAGGCCGTCATAGCGGCGCGCGTAATCCGGGCCATTCCAGTTCTGGTCAAACAGCAGGTCGCAGTCGTGCTCGCGGTCGGCCAGGTCATCGATCGCCATCAGCTGCCGGCACCGGCTGCGCAGCTCGCGCTCCCAGCGGGCGTCCAGCGCGTAATGGTCCACCACCAGCCAGTCCACCGGCTCGCCGCCGAGCGCCTTGCGGGTATCGGCGGCGTCGGTCGCCCAGTCGGTGCCGAGCCAGCGCGCATGCGCGGGCCCCGCCGGCCCTGCCGCCGCCCCCTGCGCCGGCGCAGGCAGCGCCAGCGCCCGGTGCCCGCGTTGCTCGATCAGCCCAAGCAGGTTGCCCGCATGCGGACGGCACAGGAACACGCAATCGGCGCCGCGCGCGGCGAGCGCATCGGCCAGGGTCAGGCAGCGCATCACGTGCCCGGTGCCGATCTGGAGCGACGCATCGGTGCGAAACGCGACGCGCCTGCGCCGCGCCGCGCCGCCGCTGCCGGCGTGCATCAGCGCCTTCATCATCCATTCGGCGCGTTCCCAGTCTTCGGGTGTGTCGATGTCCTGCACGCGGTGGCGCGGCAGCGGCACCGGCGCTGCGTCCTGGCTGAACACCGGCTTGTGCGCCAGCCATGCCTCGGCCCTGCCCCAGTAGAACTGGCCGGCGTCGTGCCAGGCCTCTTCCAGGTCCTGCGAACGGGTCGTGAAGTGCGCGGGCTCGAACATCTCCACCCGCTTGTTCGCGGTGACACGGATCGCGCGCTGGATCGGAAACGCGTAGGTGGTGACCGAGAATGCGTAATCGGCCCCGCTGTCGGACAGGATGCGCAGCCCGCGCCGCAGGTCGTCCGCCTGGACGAAGGGCGCGGTGGCATAGATGCAGCACACTTCGGCCGGCGCCTGGCCTTCATCGGCCATCCAGCGCACCGCATGGGCTACTACAGCGCTGGTGCCGGTATGGTCGTCCGACAGTTCGGGCGGGCGCATGAAAGGCACCTGCGCGCCGTATTGGCGCGCCACCTCGGCGATCTCGGCGTCGTCGGTTGAGACCACCACGCGGTCGAAGCAGCCGCTCTGCAGCGCAGCCTCGATCGACCATGCGATCATCGGCTTGCCGGCGAACGCCTTGATGTTCTTGCGCGGGATGCGTTTGCTGCCGCCACGCGCTGGAATCACGGCCAGCTTCATGCGTCCAGCGCCTTGCGCAGCGCGGCGACGACCTCGTCCTGTTGGGCTTCGGTCATCGTCGGGTACATCGGCAGGCTGATCGCTTCCGCGTAGTAGCGCTCCGCCTCGGGAAAGTCGCCGGGCTTGAAGCCCATGCGCTGGTAGTAAGGCTGGGTATGCACCGGGATGTAGTGCAGGTTCACCCCGATTCCGCTGGCGCGCAGCGCGTCGAACACCGCCGCGTGGCTGCGCCCGCCCTGGCGCAGGCGGATCACGTACAGGTGCAGGCCCGAGTAACCGTCCTCGTGCTGCCACGGGGTGGCCAGCGGCAGGTCGGCCAGCAACCGGTCGTAGCGGCGCGCCAGCGCATGGCGGCGCGCGACGTACTCGTCCAGGCGCGTCATCTGGCTCACGCCCAGGGCGGCCTGCAGCTCGGTCATGCGGTAGTTGAAGCCCAGCTCGATCTGCTGGTAGTACCACGGACCGTGCGGCGCCTCGGTCATCGCGGCCGGATCGCGCGTGATGCCGTGGCTGCGCAACAGCGCCATCTTGTCGGCCAGGGCCGGGTCGTTGGTGAGCGCCATCCCGCCCTCGGCCGTGGTGATGATCTTCACCGGGTGGAAGCTGAACACCGTGATGTCGCTGTAGCGGCCGCTGCCGATGAACTCGCCCTTGTACTTGCCGCCGATGGCATGCGATGCGTCTTCGACCACCTTGAAGCCGTAGCGCTTGGCCAATGCCGCAATCGCCGCCATGTCGCACGGCTGGCCGCACAGGTGCACCGGCACCACCACCTTGGGCAAGCGGCCCTCGCGCTCGGCCTGCACCAGCTTGCGCTCCAGCGCCTGCGGGCTCATGTTGTAGGTGCGCGGGTCGATGTCGACGAAGTCCACCTGCGCGCCGCAGTACAGGGCGCAGTTGGCCGATGCGACGAAGGTGTTCGGGCTGGTCCACAGCCAGTCGCCAGGGCCAAGGCCAAGCGCCAGGCACGCGATATGCAGCGCCGCGGTGGCGCTGTTGACCGCGACCGCGTGGCGCGCGCCCACGTGCCCGGCCACCGCCTGCTCGAAGCGCGGCACCATCGGCCCCTGGGTGAGGAAGTCCGACTTGAGCACATCGACCACGAGGTCGATGTCAGCCTGGGTGATGTCCTGGCGACCGTATGGAATCATGCTCAGATGCTCCCGATCTTTTCGCGGTTGATCTCGATCCAGGTGCGCAGGTCGTCGGAACTCATCCATTCCTGGTTGTTGTCGCTGGTGTAGCTGAAGCCTTCCGGCACCCGCTTGCCGTCCTTGATGCGAAGCCCGTCCTGGTCCCAGTTGTGGATCGCCGGCAGGATCTTGAAGTGCTCGGGGTACTCGTAGGTGTAGAACGAGTCCTCGGCGCCGATCATCTGCTCGTGCAGCTTTTCGCCCGGGCGGATGCCGACGACGTCCTGTTTCGCTTCCGGCGCGATCACGCTGGCCAGGTCGGTCACCTTCATCGACGGGATCTTCTTGACGTAGATCTCGCCGCCGACCATGTCCTCGAACGCGTGCCACACGAGCTCGACGCCCTGCTCGAGCGAGATCATGAAACGGGTCATGCGCGGGTCGGTGATGGGCAGCGTGCCCTTGTCGCGGATCGACATGAAGAACGGGATCACCGAGCCGCGCGAACCCATCACGTTGCCGTAGCGGACCACCGCAAAGCGCGTGTCCTGGCCACCGGCGTACGAGTTACCCGCCACGAACAGCTTGTCCGACGCGAGCTTGGTGGCGCCGTACAGGTTCACCGGGCTGCTGGCCTTGTCGGTCGACAGCGCGACCACGCGCTTGATGCCCTTGTCGATGCAGGTGTCGATCAGGTTCATCGCGCCGATGACGTTGGTCTTGACGCATTCGAACGGATTGTATTCCGCGGTCGGCACGATCTTCGTCGCGGCGGCGTGCACCACGTAGTCGATCCCGGACAAGGCGCGCGCCAGGCGGTCCTTGTCGCGCACGTCGCCGATGAAGAAACGGACGCGCTCATCATCCTTGTAGAGCTTGGCCATTTCCCACTGCTTCATTTCGTCGCGCGAATAAATGACCAGACGCTTGGGATTGTATTTCTTCAGCGTCATCGGCACGAACGTGTGCCCGAAACTACCGGTACCGCCGGTAATAAGGATCGACTTTTGATTCAGCATTCTTCCCTCAAATAATCAGAATTGAGATAACTTTTTAATCCCTGAAAGCCGTTGGAACCAGGCCAGGTGGCCAACCAGTTCCTCTCTTGTCATCGAGAGAAGCCAAGGAAAAAAATACAAATAAACACCAATGAATCCGGTGTACAACGCCGCCATCAGTGGCAACTTCAGCAGCAGGAGCGCATCGGCGCCGAGCGCCTGCCACGCCAACCAATGCGCCAGCCAGCCAAGGCAGACGCAGCCGGCCAACGCGAACACCTGGTAGTGCCAGTCGAAGCGCCAGCCAAAAATCCGGGCGATCATCCACGCCAGCACATTGACCGAAATCACCTGCGCGCCCACCAGTTTGAGCGCCAGGCCTTCCGCTCCCATGTGCAAGCCCGGGACCGGGGCCGTTGCCGGCGCCAGCACCAGGTAGGCCACCACCAGGCTGATCGCCATGCCGACCGAGCTCGACCACGCGTAGGCGCGCGTGTGGCCGGTCGCAAACGACAATGTTCCGCCAATCTGGCCCATCGACTGGTGGACCGGGTACAGCAGCATGATCGCCATCGCCAGCGTTCCGCCCACGTACGCTTCCCCGACCGTCAAGCGCAGGATGTCCGAGGCCAGCGGTTGCATCGCGCCGGCCAGGAAAGCGCCGACGAAAAACAGCATGCGCGATGCGCGCCGGTACAGGGCACCGACCCGCTCGAGATTGCCCTGATGGTGCGCCTCCGCGATTTCCTTCCAGAGGATGCGCAGGACCGACACGGTCGCCAGCAGCGCGATCGCTGAGTACTGCTGCGCAACGCTGAAGTAAGCCTGCTGCTTCACGCCGGCCCAGGTCTGCAGCATCCAGCGATCGGCGAAGTCGTGCACGAAACCGAGAAACGTCATCGGCACCAGCGGCAGGCAGTAATGGAAAAACTCGAGGAATACGCTTTTCGGCGTGTCCCCCCCCGACTCGTCCTGGCCTCCCGCTTGCCCCCCCCGGTACAGGCGCGACGCCAGCCAGGCCGCCGCCGCCCACTCGATCGCCAGCGCGGCGAACACCAGCGGCACCGCCAGCATCCCCGCCCAGGCCAGCGCAAGCACCACGCCCAGGTGCACCACCACCACGGCGGTATTGATCTGCTGGCTTCGCACCGTCTGCCGGCTGGCCTCGGCCATCTGAACCGCGAGCAGCCACACGGTGCCCTGCATGAACGTGGCAAGGAACGCCAGCCCGAGCATCAGGCGCGACTCCCCGGCCCATAGCGCACGCACGGTAGTATCTGGCAGCAACAGCAACAGGAACAGCAGGGCCACCGCCATCTGGATGCCGACAAAGCTCCAGAACAAGCCGATGAAGCGGCTGCTGCGCGGACGGCGTGACAGCAGCGTGAAGAACGCCGTCGAACTGCCCATGTCGAGCATGCCGCGCAGTGCGGTAAACGCCGCCATCAGGAACGCCATCCTGCCGTAGTCCGCCGGGCCCATCCAGCGCGCCAGCAGCATGCCGGTACCGAACGTGACACCGCTGCGCACCAGGTTGGACACGAAGCTGACGACAAAGCGGGACTGTATATTGGTTGCCATTTAGCTGAACTGGGTCTGTTGCCGGCTTGCTCTGCCGGCACCAGCTTTCGCCCTTAATCGCTTGTCGCCTTAGTCGCTGCCGAACAGGTCACGCGTATAGACCTTGTGCTGCACCTTCTCGAGCAGCGGCGTAGCCCGATTTGCCACGATGACGTCCGAATGCTCCAGGAAATATTCGAGGTTGTTAATCACGCGCGAATTGAAAAACTTCTCGTCCTTCAGCGCCGGTTCGTAAATGATGACCTCGACTCCCTTGGCCTTGATCCGTTTCATGATCCCCTGGATGCTCGATGCGCGGAAATTGTCGGAGCCCGTCTTCATGATCAGGCGGAAAATCCCCACAACCTTCGGCTGGCGCCGCAAGATGTCTTCGGCAATGAAATCCTTGCGTGTCGTATTCGATTCGACAATCGCATGGATCAGGTTTTGCGGCACGTCGCGGTAATTGGCCAACAGCTGCTTCGTATCCTTTGGCAGGCAATAGCCGCCATACCCGAAACTCGGGTTGTTGTAATGGTTGCCGATACGCGGATCGAGGCACACGCCATCGATAATCTGGCGCGTATCCAGGCCGTGGGTCGCGGCATAGGTGTCGAGCTCGTTGAAATACGCGACACGCATCGCCAGGAAGGTATTGGCGAACAGCTTGATCGCCTCGGCCTCGGTGCTGTCGGTAAACAGCGTCGGGATGTCTTGTTTCAGAGCACCCTGCTGCAGCAGCCCGGCAAATACCCGCGCGCGTTCGGATTTTTCGCCGACCACGATCCGCGACGGATGGAGATTGTCATACAGCGCGCGTCCTTCGCGCAGGAATTCCGGGGAAAAGATCAGGTTATCGATACCGAATTGCGCCTTGGTGCGCGCAGTATAGCCGACCGGAATGGTCGACTTGATCACCATTACCGCCCTGGGGTTAATTGCGATAACGTCACGGATTACCGCCTCGATCGACCGGGTGTTGAAGTAATTAGTCTCCGGATCGTAATCGGTCGGCGTGGCGATGATCACATAATCTGCCCCGTCGTACGCCTCGCGCGGGTCAAGCGTGGCACGGAAGTTGAGCGTTTTGCTGGTCAGGTATTCCTCGATCTCCTTGTCCTCGATCGGGGATTTCCTCTGGTTCAGCAGCTCGACCTTCTCACGGACGATGTCCAGCGCCACCACCTCGTTGTGCTGGGCCAGCAGGACCGAATTGGACAGACCGACGTAACCGGTACCGGCGATCGCGATCTTCATTGCGCGCCCTTTCCCGGATCCTGTTCGGCCGTTTGTCCAACCTCTGCCTTGAGCAGCTCGATCTCTTTTTTCAATGCCTCGTATTCGTCCATTTTTCGTCTTAAAAATTCACTGGTCAGCGCTGTTTTCTCGGCAAAGCCACGCGGCGTCAGCACGTAGACATACCCGAATTTGTTCTTTGAGTGCGCAAAATTCTGCATTTTCACCCAGCCCTTGTCGATCAAGGCCTTCAGGCAATAATTAAGGCCGCCGACACTGACACCCAATTCTTCCGCCAATTCGCGCTGGGTCAGGTCGGGGTTTTCCTCTAGCAGACGCATGACACGAAAATATGTGTCTTCCTGAATTTTGGCCTGACGGCTCGACATACGCAGGTCTTTCGACTGGCTATTTACCGCCTCGCCCTGCCACTTCAGCGATCGAGCCGGAATCATTTAATGCAAATCACAAGTTCTGCACGAACTTGAACAATTTTACGCCCACTCCCCCAGCGCAGTCCATTAAAAAGCCGGAATATCGGGGGCCTGTATTTTCATGCACTAAGGCTGTGGCATTAACGCCCCCGCCGCATTTAACCGCCTGCCGCCATCTTCATTGCATTGGCAATCGGCGATCGCTTGCGCTCGACCGGCAAAAACGCCGGCGCTCAGCGTACTGCCGTGCGTGCGGGAACCTCGTCGAGCGATTCGGCTTGCGCAGCGGGCTTGACGGCCCCCTCGAGCGGCTGGCGGCGCAGCCAGTGTCCGCGCACGAGGCGCGCATACACGGCCACGTACACCACTACCTGCGCCAGCGTCAGCAACACCGCGCCCGGCAGCGAATCTCCGACCAGCACGCTGAGCGTGGCCGCGATGGCGACCCAAGGCAGAGTCACGCAGACCACGGCGGCGTTGCGCTTCCACGGCCGTTGCGGGTCAATGCGCACGAAGCGCGTGACGACACGGCGGTACACCAGCGTGTGCAGGTGCAGCGCGTCCGGTGCGCCCGGGCTGGCCTGGCGCACGATCTTGCGGCGGTAAATACTGAACAAGACTTCGATCACCGGATACGCACAAATCGACAGCACCTGCCATGCACTGACGTCGGGATCGCGTACCAGCAGCAGCACGCCGACTTCGGCCACCCAGAAGCCAAGAAAATAGGCGCCGCCATCGCCAAGAAAAATCCGGCCCATCGGATAGTTCACAAACACGAAGCCAATCGCGGCGCCCGCGCCGATCGCCGCCAGTTCGGCCACCAGTTGATCCCCGACCGACCAGGCCACGGCCCCCAGCGCCGCGAGCATGACGGTCACGATACTGGCGGCCAGACCGTTGAAGCCGTCGATAATATTGATTGCGTTGATACCTCCAGCCACGACGATCGCGGTCACCACGAGCGCGGGCGGCCCCCATTGCAGCAGCCGGTCGACGCCCCAGATATCGACCTCCCTGACGATCGCCCCCAGCAGCCAGCTGGCTGCCAAGGCGCTGGCGATTGACGCGAACAAGCGCGCCCGCACCGACACCTTCTTGGTCAGGTCCTCCACGATGCCGGCGGCAAAGGCAGGCAGCCCCGCTATCAACAGGCGCAACGCGGTGTTGCCATGTTCGGTCGCGGCCGCGCCGGCCAGCCAGTCACCGCGGCGCGCCAGCAGCACGGCCGTAATCGCGAAGACGATGGCGAGACCGCCAATCCTGGGCACCGCCGTGGTATGGAATTTTTGGACGCCGGCCAGATCATGGTCGAGCGTGTGTTTGCCGTGCCAGCGCTGCGACCAGACGATGAGTATGCTCGCGGAGACACTGAGCGCTATCGCGGCCAAAGTAATGCCAAGCAGCTGGTTCATCATGACAATATCCCAAGTCTTGTTTTGGTGGCACCGAAGGTTGGCGGTGCACGGTTGTTTCTATCGCTTCAGTGCAAGGTGCTGCTTCAGCTCACGCCACCTGGCAGCGCCCGCCTCCGATGACAGAGCCTTGCGCCGCGCTTCACTCAGGAACGCGATCGCGATCGCCACCAACAAGGCGACCATCGTCGTCAGCACAACGATCAAGGTCCGGTTCGGCTTGAACTTGCGCTCCGGCTCCACCGCCGGGTCAAGGACCTGGATCACCGACGGGTCCTTTGCCTCGTCCAGGCGCGCGGCTTCGTACTGCTTGGCCAGCAGCTCGTACAGCATCTGGTAATACTTCACGTCGCGCAGCAGCATGATGTTGTCGAAGCCACTCTGCTTCGGCCCGGCACCGGACGCCGGCGCACTGCCGGCACCGGCTCGGCCGTTCTCGAGCTTGTCCAGCTCGGCACGCAGGCTGGCCAGCTCCTCGTCAACCCGCATGTACTGTGGATTGCTGGGAGTGACAAAGGCGCGCATCGAATTGAGCTGGATCTCCTTGGCCGACACTTGCGCACGCAAACGCCCCACCGTTTCGATGACCGCACGACTCTCGGTATCCACGCTGATCACGCCGCGCGCGTCGAGCGCGCCCTTCAGAGCAGCCTCGCCCCTGGCCAGATTGTTCTTGGCCTGCTCCAACTGGCGCTCGTAAAACACGCGACGCTGGCCAGCCTCGGTCACGGCCATCACCTTGGTCAGCGCGAGCAGTTCGCTGACGTAGGCATTGGCCAGCGGCGCGACCAGCTTGCGGTCGGTCGCGTGCACTTCGATCGTGATCAGGTTGTCCTTGCCGGCGCTGATGGCGGTGTTCGCCGCCAGCTTGGCCATCGCCACTTCCTGCGACTGCGTGTTGTACACCTTGGTGAGGTCAAACTTCTGGATCAGCTTGGCCGCAATGGTGCGGCTCTTCAGCATGCCGATGTACAGATCATTCGGATTCTTGATGCCCGCCACGCCAGCGGCGGCGCCCGCCATCCCGCCCAGCTGCGACAGCAGCGCCGCGGCACCGGATTGCGCCTGCTGGGGCGGAAGCAGCTTGGCGTCTGCCTTGTACACATTAGGCAGCACGAGGCTGATCGCGACAGCCAGCGCGGCCGCCACCAGCGGCAGGCCTGCCACCAGCTTCTTATGCTTGGCCAGTACGATCAGCAGATCGATCAGGCTAATCTGGTCTTCGCCATTGGACTGCCCGTTCGCGTTCGACTGCACTTGGTTCATTATGTCAATTACCTGTTTGAAGCTTGATGGATCAGTTTCTCAGCGTCTTGATCGCGGCTGCGCCCAGACCGAAGTTGGCGAAAATCTGCGCCCACTCACGCGTGCCTTGCATAAACTTGGTCCAGCGGCTGTCCTTGTCGATCTTTTCGGGAACCAGGATGCTGTCGCCCGGCATCACCATCACCCCGCCGATGCCGCCAAAGAACCATCCTTTCGATTGACCAGACTCGACGGTGCCGTCCACGCGCATCACGAACACGTTGTCGGTGTCTGCGGCAGGCGTCAGGCCGGCAAGCTTCAGGTAATCGTCCACGCGCGTATTCGGGCGCCACAGCGGGGACGCCTCGACGTTGACGGCGCCGAAAACATGCACGAACTGGGGCTTGGGCGGGACCACCAGGCGGTCGCCGTTTTCCAGTTTCAGCTGCGGCAAGCGGGCGAACGAACGCTCTTCCGGATCCAGGCCAAACGCGATGCGGCCGGTGGCCTTGAATTGGCGAAAACGGCTCACCGACTGCTTGGCCAACTCCATTTGCGCGTCACTCTTCGAACGCGCGACCATGGCGTCGGCATCGGTGAGTGCGCGGGTGTTCGCCACACTCTTGGCCTGCTCGTCGCGCAACTGCGCCTCGAGCTTGTCGGCTGCTTTCTCCAGGTTCGCCTGCTGCTCGCGGCGCACGCTCTCGCGGAAGAACGCAGTACCAAACAGGTAGGCGTTGGAAGTCGGGCCGCCGGCCTTGGCAATCAAGCTCTGCAGCGTCTCGCCCGCGGTCATCTGGTACACGCCCGGCACCTTGACCTCGCCTTCGACCCGGACGAAGACGCGGCGCTTGTCCAGCGGCACAGCCACGTCGCTTTGGGAGAAGATCGTGACCGTGTCGCCCGCCTGCAACTCGACGTTGTCGGCACCCTTCGGATTGGCGAACACATTGCCAAGGTTAAAGGGAATGAGATTGACACTCAGGTCCGAACGGTTCACCCGCTCGACGACTGCGTAGTCCCAGTTAATCTCGTCAATCAGTCCGCCGATCCGGGCAGCGATTCCCTCGCTGACCTCGCGCGTGTCCTTTTCACCGTCCCCCGTGGCGACAACGTTGTTCTGGCGCCGCACCGACGCGCGGCTGATCAGGTATTCGCGGCTGGGGATCAGATCGCTCACCCGCATCCCGCTCTTGAACTGGGCACGGATCGGCTGGTCAACATTGCCCCGCAGAACAACCGCGTTGGCAAAGTCAGGGGTAATCGACGTTATGTTCAGCACGTCCCCGTTGCGCAGCGGCCGCTTCAGGCCCTGGCCGTCCAGTGCGAACTCCTCCACGCTACGCGGATGATTCCTGGTAGCGTTGATACGCTCGAGGAAGGCACGACGCGGGTCTGCCACCACGGGCAAGCCACCGGCGAAATCGAGCAATGACTCCACCGTGTCGTTGCCGTTCTTCAGCTCGTAGACCGCGGGCGCGTTGACCTTGCCAACCAGCGCAACGAAGCCGCCAGCCGGAGGAATGAAAATCGTATCGCCGTCGAGCAGCTTGATGTCGGCCGACTTGTCACCCTTGGCGATAAACGAATACAGATCCAGCTCGGCCGCCACCTTGCCGCCGCGCTTGACCTGCACATGGCGCATGCTGCCGTTGGCATTCGGGCCGCCGCTGGCAAACAGGGCCGTCACAAGCGTGGACAGGCTCGAGACAGTGTACGTGCCTGGACGCCGTGCCTGTCCGACCACATAGACGGTGATGGCACGCAGTTGCCCGAAATTGACGTTCACCGTCACGCCCTTGTACAGCTTGCCGATGGCGCCGCGGATGACCGATTCCGCCTCGCCCGCCTTGACGCCGGCCAGCACGACCGAACCGATGCTGGGGATCGAAATGGTGCCGTTGCGATCGATCGTGGCGCGGTAATCGATGTCGATCGTCCCCCAGCCGCGGATCAGCAGTTCGTCGCCCGGGCCGAGCGGGTAATCGGCTGGCACCGGCGAGTTGGAGATCGGCGCAAAGGTCGACGGTGCGCCCGCGAAGAACTCGCTGCCGAACACTGGCAGCATCTGCCCGGTGTTCTCCGAGATAAATTTTTGGAACTCGCTCGGTTCATCGTGCGACTTCGCGGACGGCGCGGCCACTGCCGCGGGAGGCGTGGCCGACGCGGCCCGCACGTTCGATGTGTTGTTGATAGTGAGCTTGCGCGGTGCCTGCGGCGTGGCCACATCGGTGGCGGTGACGGCTTCCTGACCGAACAGGTCCGATTTGTCTTGCGCAGAGGCAATAGACGCTGTTGCCAGCGCTACAGCAATGATGCTGGTTTTAATTTTGTACATTGACTTGCGGGGGAATCGAGCGCGAGGACTAAAAGGTTCAGCTCGCTATGTTACCCGATAGCATTCTGAAGGGGAAATTTGTTGTTGATGTTCAGTTTCGAAAACCCCTTTCGTGGGGGCACATTCGGCAGATTTACCACACCGCCTTGCCGCCATCGGGTCTCGACTTATCAGGCATTCAATTCCCGCCCACCTCGTCTAAGTCATTGAATTCTGTACAAAATCTTCTTCCGCACCTCATCAACCGAGAGGCTGCTTTGGTTATCCCCAATCAAACCCAAGTCATTTTGGAAAGGAATAGCTTGCGATTAACTTGAGGGCGTTACATTTAGTGATATTTGAGCGTCGTCGTTCACCGATACGGCAAATCAAGAGCGCCTCAGATCGGAAATGGCGCGATTATTGTTAAGGGCCGCTTGCGCCCTCCAATTGACATCACCATACCCGGAAGCACTGGCGCGGCGGACACACTTTCGGAGCCCGCCGAACGGCGTCACGCGCCGCGCCAAAAGCCTTGCGCGCCTTATTGGCAGGCGAGCAGCGCCAGCTGTGCGTCGCCCAGGTAGCACCACTCCCCCTCGCGAATCCCCAGGGAGTCGAGGGTCAGGCCGCCGATCTGGGAGCGGTGCAGCGCTGTGCAGTGATTGCCGGCGGCCGCCAGCATGCGCTTGACCTGGTGGTATTTACCCTGCTCGAGCACGATCTCGAGCTGGTGCTCGCCGCGCTGGACGCAGGTGACGGCCGCCAGCGGCGCCGGTTCGTCATGCAGCTGCACGCCGGCCAGCAGCTGGTCTACCAATGGCCGGGTGACCGGCTCGGCCGTGGTGGCCTGGTACACCTTCGGCACGTGCCGCTTGGGGGAGGATTGCGCGTGGATGAAGGCGCCGTCGTCGGACATCAGCAGCAAACCTGTGGTGTCATGGTCGAGCCGCCCGACCGGCTGGACCTCGCGCCAGGTGAATTGCTCCGGCAACAAGGTCAACACGGCCGGGTGGTGGCTCGGCTTGCGCGAGCATTCGTAGCCCACCGGTTTGTTGAGGGCGATATAGAGCCGCTCGCGGTATGGCCAGTCCTCGTCGAACACGGTCAGCACCAGGCCGTCGGTCTCGACCACTGCCTTGTAGTTGTCCTCCACCTCGCCATTGATCGCAACGTCGCCGTCTTCGATCAGGGCGCGGCAATACTTTCGGCTGCCAAACCCCTGCGATTGCAGGATCCGGTCAAGGGATAATTTGCTCATGGGGCGAGACTGTAACAGAACGGCCGCACTCCTGAAAGTGGCAAAAATGGCAAGAATAGGTTGAGTTCGTGTGTCGCACTCGTTTGATTTACCTCAAGCATCAGAATCTTCCTATTGATACACTGAAATTCAAGTAGGAATCGGACTAACGGTGTGTGCCTTTGACTACTCATCGTTAGGATTTCAGTCAACCCCAACAATAAGAGGACCAGGATGCAAACTGTGAAGGATCAGCAATCGAACGTCGAAGAACGCATGACTATTGCTCGTGAACAGTCTGCCTTGTTTCCCACCCGGCTCGCGCTGGCCCGCTGGATGAGCGGCGCCGACTTCCCCCACCTTCACCATGCCCACCCGCCGCTGCGGGCGGCATGGCTGGCCCAGGCCCAGCGCGACTTTCAGGCGTGGCTGGACGGGGGCGGCTTTGTTCAGCACGATGGTGCGGCGAACGAACCCAAAGCATCCCCGGATGGGCATTCGGCCGAAACCTGGGCCATTTGAGTACATTCTGGTGCTATCTCGGCTGTTTCGGGCCGTCTTCCTGCACCGTCAGCATCGATCCCGGCATTCGCCGGGATGACGGGCCTGGGGCCAAGACGGGCGGTCGGGCAGCGTTGTTGCAAGCCCGGCATGGGTCCCCGCCTTCGCGGGGACGACGGTGCCTGGGTTATCAGTCAAGGTTCCTGCGGGGCCACGTCGTTTGCTTAACATGGCGCCCCCCCACACAGCAATCCCCCCTGAAACGAAAACGACGGCTTGCGCCGTCGTTTTCTATTCCCCGAGGGAATTTTGCTGAGGAATTGAATTCTCTCGATCCGCACCGCGCAGGGTGCGTCTTGTAGTCCGTTTCCGAAACCGATGAGAAGAGGCTGAGGTTCTGTTTCGTCTCCTTGAAAGGCCTACACCTCTAAATATAGAACGGGTGCACAAACTTTCAAGGGGATATTGATAAAGCTCAGCGAACTTTTGGAACAGCGCCGTGGTAAATGGACTGGACCGCCCCGCTGCCGACCGACGCCCCGAACTTCTTCAGCACCCGCTCGGGCAAGCCTTCGCGCGAGGTGTAGTCCACGATGTCCTCGGCCTTGACGATGTCGCGCGCCACCGTGTCCACCGTGCCGAAGCCATCGGCCAGGCCCATCTCGACCGCCTTGGCGCCGGTCCAGTACAGGCCCGAGAAGATCTCGGGGGTCTCCTTCAGGCGCTTGCCACGGCCGGTGCGCACCACGTCGATGAACTGCTGGTGAATCTCGTCGAGCATTTCCTGGGCGTGTGCCTTCTGCTTGTCCGACTGCGGGCTGAACGGGTCGAGGAAGCCCTTGTTCGCCCCGGCCGTCAGCAGGCGGCGCTCCACGCCCAGCTTTTCCATGGCGCCGGTGAAGCCGAAGCCGTCCATCAGCACGCCGACCGAGCCGACGATGCTGGCCTTGTTCACATAGATCTTGTCGGCCGCCGCCGCGATGTAATAGCCGCCCGAGGCACAGATTTCGTCCACCACCACGTACAGCGGCTTGTTCGGGTAGCCCTTCTTGAGGCGATTGATCTCGTCCACGATGATGCCGGCCTGCACCGGGCTGCCGCCGGGACTGTTGACACGAAGGACCACGGCCGCCGAGCCGGCGTCGGCAAACGCCTTGTCCAGCGCGGGCACCACGTTATCGGCCGCACCGCTGCCGTCGGTGTCGATGGTGCCGTCGATTTCGATGAGCGCGGTGTGACGGCCGAGCGACTCGACGTCCGCCCCACCCAGGTCGAAATAGGTCCAGATGGCAAACACCGCCAGCGCCAGGAAGCTCAGGCGGAAAAAGATGCTCCAGCGGCGCGCGGCGCGCTGCTCCTTGATCGTGGCGAAGACCAGCTTTTCGAGCGTGTCGCGCTCCCAGTTGGCAATGCTTGGCTCCTTGGCCAGCCGGCTGTCGGCGGGATTGTCCTTGCTGATGTCGTCGCTCATAACTTGTTCGTTCTATTCACGTGGCCGCTACTTGCAACGGCCGGCAATGCGTAGCACTGTAGGGTGGGCAGGTTTCCTGCCCACGCGTTCAGCCGCCGATGAGCGGCCACGCACAGGCTGGTTGGACGCGTGGGCGGGAAACCCGCCCACCCTACGACGCCACGCGCGTGACCGGGCGCGAATCGCCGGGTCCGCAAAGGCACGTGTCAACCCCGTGGGCACGAGTGCCCACCCTAGCATTTCACGCCGGCGGCCGGATGTGCTCGTCCGGCTGCCAGTAAATCTTGTTGTCCACTTCGCGCACCGGGATCGGCCGCAGGCGCCCTCCGGTACACGGCCCGCCCATGCAGCGCCCGCTGTCCGGCTGGTAGATTGCCCCGTGCGTCGAGCACATCAGGTACAGCCCGCTCGACTCGAAGAACTCGCCTTGAAACCAGTCAAGCTCGATCGGCACGTGCGCGCAGCGGTTCAGGTAAGCGTACGGCTGGCCGTCGTAGCGCACCACGAAGCCGGTTGCCGCGTCGCCAAACGCCACCACCGGAAAGCGCACGCCCTTGCCGCCCTCCTCCACCGCCGCAGAATCGCAGATCAGCACTTCTTCCATCATGCGTTCTCGTGCAGCCACTGGTGCAGCTCGGCCACGGTTTTGGCGGAGAACGCCGGCTTGCATGCCTGTAATTGGTGCACCGGATGGGCGCCGTACTCAACCGCCACACCAACCGCGCCGGCATTGCTTGCCATTAGCAAATCATGCGTGGTGTCGCCGATCATAACGGTCCGGCGCAGGTCCTGCCCCAATTCCCTGGTGAGCTCCTGCAACATTGCCGGATGGGGCTTCGAAAATGTCTCGTCCGCGCAACGGGTAGCGTCGAACATCGACAACAGGCCAACCGCGTTCAATGCCCGGTTCAGGCCGACCCGGCTCTTGCCGGTCGCCACCGCGAGGAAGTAGCCAGCGTGCGACAAGTCCGTCAACATGTCGCGAACGCCGTCGAACAGGACGAGTTCGTGGTCCTTCGTCAAGTAATGGTAGCGGTAACGCTCCACCAGTTTCGGGTACAGGGCGGGATCGATGTCGGGCACCACCGATTGCATCGCCTCGGCCAGCCGCAGGCCGATCACCTGCGACGCGGCCTGGTCGCTGGGTGGCTTCACGCCGATATCCTTGGCGGCCGACTGGATGCACTTGACGATGGTGGCCGTGCTGTCCATCAGCGTGCCGTCCCAGTCGAAAACGATCAGGTCGAATTTTTGTCTTGGCATGTCTCCTGGCTGATCGCAGCCAGCTCCTCTGTATATAGTTTGTAGTCGTAGGGTGGGCAGCTGTGCTGCCCACGCGTTCTGGCCAAGCCAGCGTGATTTGAACGCGTGGGCAGGAAACCTGCCCACCCTACGTCTTCGCTTGCCCCAAGCTTACCAAGAAACGCTCGCACTCTGGCGGCAAGGGCGCTTTCAGCGTGATTTCCTTGCCGGAATCGGGATGCGTGAACGTGATCTGGTGCGCGTGCAGGAACATCCTGCGCAGCGGCCCGTGGTCTTCCCCCGCCTTTTGCAGCGCGCGGTTGAGCGCAAAATCGCCGTATTTGTCGTCACCCAGGATCGGAAAGCCACTGGAAGCCAGATGCACACGAATCTGGTGCGTCCGACCGGTCTTCAGCTCCGCCTCCAGCAACGCGAACCGCTCCCACTTGCGCAGCAACGTAAACACGGTGTGCGACTCCATTCCGCCCGCCTGCACCACCACGCGCCGCTCGCCGTCCGGGGTCGTGAACTTGTGCAGCGGTAGCTTGACGTGCTGCCGCTTGTTGCGCCAGTCACCATACACGGCAGCAAGATAACGCTTGTCCGTGTGGCCTTCGCGCATCTGCTCGTGCAAATTGGTCAGGGCCGAACGTTTCTTGGCCAGCAGCAATAATCCCGACGTTTCACGGTCCAGCCGGTGCACCAGCTCCAGAAATTTCGCTTCCGGCCGCGCCGCGCGCAGCTGCTCGATGACGCCGTACGACACGCCCGAGCCGCCGTGCACGGCCACCCCGGCCGGCTTGTCGATCACGAGCAGGTGGCTGTCCTCGAACAGGATCGCGAATTCGGCCCCCGGCACCGGCGCCGCCCCGCTGCGCTCGGCCAGCCGCACCGGCGGGATGCGCACCACGTCGCCTTCGGCCAGCCGGTACAGCTGATCGATACGACCTTTGTTCACGCGCACTTCGCCCGAGCGCAGGATGCGGTAAACATGGCTCTTGGGGACGCCTTTGCAGACGCGCAGCAGGTAATTGTCAATACGCTGACCCGCCTCTTCCTCGGTAATTGTCACCAGCCGCACTTGTTGCGCTGCCTGCGATGAAGGGGGAACAACAGCATTTTGCGCCTTCGTTTCCTCTGTCTTCCCAGAAATTCTCTTTAAGTCCTTCATTTTGAATATATAATCGACAGGCGGCGGTCAAACCTCTGCTGGTGTAAGAATTAAAACGATATTTTACACAGGGGCGTCCCCGTCGGCCCCGCAAAAAATGCACTCGATGGGGAAATAACTGTACGCACATTCCTGCGCGAACTTGGGTTGCACCGCAGTTGCAGCCGGGCAGCGCGCCAGGGATGCGGATTGGATTGTTTGGAAATTAAGGATAAGTACCGGCAAGCCGCCCCTGGGTGGCTCGCTGGTTGATGGCGTCGATAACGCTTGCCGTTTTCGCCCGACCCGATGTAGGCCTCATCCAGAAGGCTCGTGAATAAAGGCTGATTCTATCGCCTGTTTCGAAGTCTTGGTGTTCGCTGGCTACGGTTTGGCTGGTTTTAGCACATCGCCCCGGCTGCTGGCCGTGCCGCCCACAGGGCCGCATGCAGCAGCTGCAGGTTGCGCACAGTGCGCTCGGCAATAACGATTGATGTCCATCCGCGCCCTGTTGCGGGCGGCGACGCGTTGCGTCGCCACGCCGCAGGAGTAGGGCATACTCACCCTCCGACACTCCCCTCCCCGCGTGCTTCCTTGTACTTTTGCCGCCCTTTGGCAAGGCGGCCTGGAACGGCCTACGGGTCGCGGAGTTTATAAAAATGAAACGCATGTTGTTTAATGCTACCCAGCAGGAGGAGCTGCGCGTAGCAATCGTCGATGGCCAGAAGCTGATCGATATCGATATCGAAACGGCCGGCCGCGAACAGCGCAAGTCCAACATCTACAAGGGTGTCATCACCCGCATCGAGCCCTCGCTCGAGGCCTGCTTCGTCAGCTATGGCGAAGAGCGCCACGGCTTCCTGCCGTTCAAGGAAGTGGCCCGCTCGTACTTCCGCGAAGGCGTGGACGTGCGCAACGCCACCATCAAGGAAGCCCTGCGCGAAGGCCAGGAAATCATGGTGCAGGTCGAGAAAGAGGAACGCGGCAACAAGGGCGCGGCCCTGACCTCGTTCATCTCGCTGGCCGGCCGCTACCTGGTGCTCATGCCCAACAACCCGCGCGGCGGCGGCGTGTCGCGCCGCGTCGAAGGCGAAGAACGCCAGGAACTGCGCGAAACCATGGACAAGCTCGACCTGCCGCAGGGCATGTCGGTGATCGCCCGCACCGCCGGCATCGGCCGCACGGTCGAAGAGCTGCAGTGGGACCTCAATTACCTGATGCAGCTGTGGCGCGCCATCGAAGGCGCCGGCAAGTCGGCCCCGGGCGCGTTCCTGATTTACCAGGAAAGCTCGCTGGTGATCCGCGCGATCCGCGACTACTTCCAGCCGGACATCGGCGAGATCCTGATCGACACCGACGAGATCTACGACCAGGCGCACCAGTTCATGAGCCACGTGATGCCGGACATGGTGCACCGCGTGAAGCGTTACAGCGACGACGTGCCGCTGTTCTCGCGTTTCCAGATCGAACACCAGATCGAGACCGCCTACGCCCGCACCGTGCCGCTGCCCTCGGGCGGCGCGATCGTCATCGACCACACCGAAGCGCTGGTGTCCATCGACGTCAACTCGGCACGCGCCACGCGCGGCTCGGACATCGAGACCACCGCCTTCAACACCAACCTGGAAGCGGCCGATGAAGTGGCCCGCCAGCTGCGCCTGCGCGACCTGGGCGGCCTGATCGTGATCGACTTCATCGACATGGAAGTGGCCAAGAACCAGCGCGAAGTGGAACAGCGCCTGAAGGACGCGCTGCACCACGACCGTGCACGCGTGCAGATGGGCAAGATCTCGCGCTTCGGCCTGATGGAACTGTCGCGCCAGCGCCTGCGCCCGTCGCTGTCCGAAGGCTCGCACGTGACCTGCCCGCGCTGCTCCGGCACCGGCCACATCCGCGACACCGAGTCGTCCGCCCTGCAGGTCCTGCGCATCATCCAGGAAGAGGCGATGAAGGAGAACTCGGCGACCATCCACGTGCAGGTGCCGGTCGACGTGGCCGCGTTCCTGCTCAACGAAAAGCGCGGCGAAGTGCTCAAGATCGAGAACCGCCACCGCATCGCCGTCATCCTGATCCCGAACAAGCACCTGGAAACGCCGCACTACAAGCTCGAGCGCATCAAGCACGACGACCCGCGCCTGGAAGAAGCGGCTGCCAGCTATACCCTGGCCGAAACCGCCGAAACCGACATGGGCTTCTCCAAGCGCCAGAAGGAAGAAGCGCGTCCGCGCCAGGAAGCCGTGGTCAAGACCATCACCCCGGCCCAGCCCGCCCCGATGGTGGACCGCACCGAAGCGGCCAAGCCGGCCGCTGCCCCGGCAAGCGCGCCCGCACCGGCTGCCGCCGCTCCGGCCGAAGCCGGCTTCTTTGCGCGCCTGCGCAACTTCTTCTTTGGCGGCCCGGCCCCGGTGGCACCTGCTCCCGCCCCCGCCGCCCCGGCCAAGCCTGCCGCGGCAGCTGCCGGCGAGCGTGGCGAACGCGGCGGCCGTGGCCAGCGCGGCCGCAGCCGTAACGGCAAGGGTGGACGCGAGCGCGAGGAGCGCGAACCGGTGGCCAAGGCACCGCAGGACGAATCGGCCAAGGCAACTGAAGCAGCGGAAGCCAAGGGCGGCCGCCAGCGCCGGCAACGTCAGCCGCGTGAACCGCGCGAGACCGCCGAGCTGCAGGCAGCCGCAGCGGCGCCGCGCGCGGAGCGTGGCGAGCGTCCGGAACGTGGTGAGCGCGCCGAACGCGGCGAGCGCGGCCAACGCCCGCAACGCGCCCGCGGCGAACGCTTCCCGGCAGTCGAGGCCAAGGCCGAGGAGCCGAACGAAGTGCAGAACGCAATCCCGGTCGAGGAGATCGAAACCGCAAGCGCCCCGCATGGTGACGAGCTCGAGCATGCAGTGAATGTCGCCGCTACCGGCCCGGCCGGCGAGGCCGAAGCGGGTGGCGACGAGCCGCGCCGCCGCCGTCGTCGTGGTGGCCGCAACCGCAACCGCCGCGAGCGCGAGCAGGCCGAAGGCGTCGAAGGCGCCGAGGAGGAAGCAACGCCGGCATTCGCCCCGGTTGCCGACGAGGAAGCCGCCAAGGTGCAGGCCGAGGCAAAACGGGCTAAGCCGGCAGCACAGGCACGCGCCGCAACCAGCGAACCGTGGCCGTTCCCGACGGCAGCATCGATGGCCGCCAAGGCCGCTCCGGCACCAGCACCTGCGGCAGCCGCCCCGGCAGCCACGGCCAAGCCGGCTGGCGTGCCGCAGCCGAGCGCGACCACCTGGTTCTTCCCGACCGCCGCACTGATGGGTGTGAAACCGGCCGCTCCGGCTGCCCCCGCACCGGCTGCAGTTGCACAAGTTGCCCCGGCTGAACAGGCACCCGCTGTGCAGCCGAGCGCACCGGTTGAGCAACCCGCCGCACCGGTTGTGCAAGCCGTGGCGCAGCCCAAGAGCGCCGAACCCGTAGCGGTGCGCGCGCCGGCCGTAGCGGTTGCGCCCGCGCCGGTGGCAGACCTCAATCAGCTGTTGAGCGCTGCCGGCCTGCAGCTGGCCTCGACCGATCCGGAGAAGCTGAAAGCCGCGCAGGAGGCTGCCGCCCAGGTACCGCAGCCGGCTCCGGTGCGCCGCACCCGCCGCCAGGTCCCGCCGCCGGTCGACGAGCCGCTGATCCAGGTGGATACCCGCCAGTAAGCGGCAAACAAGAAAAGGGAAGCCGCGTGCTTCCCTTTTTTGTTGGTGGGCAGATTCTGCCCACGCGTTCAACCACCGACGAAATGTTTCAGGCTGCCTGTTTCATTTCGCTCCGGTTGAACGCGTGGGCGGGAAACCCGCCCACCCTACGACCCCCGGCACAAATATGAAGACGCACACGAGCGTTCTCGGTAACGTGGACTCCAACCAATCGCCACCGCAATGCGTCACGCTGCGCGAGGCGTTCTGGTATTGGCTCAAGCTCGGCTTCATCAGCTTCGGCGGCCCGGCCGGCCAGATCGCGCTGATGCACACCGAGCTGGTGGAGCGCCGCCGCTGGATCTCCGAGCGCCGCTTCCTGCATGCCCTCAACTACTGCATGCTGCTGCCCGGCCCCGAAGCCACCCAGCTGGCGATCTACATCGGCTGGCTGCTGCACCGCACGGCTGGCGGCATCATCGCCGGCGTGCTTTTCGTGCTGCCCTCGCTGGCGATCCTGATCGCGCTGTCGTGGATCTACATGGCGTTCGGCCACGTCCCCGCCGTCGCGGGCGTCATGTACGGCATCAAGCCAGCCGTGGTCGCCATCGTGCTGGCCGCGGCCTGGCGCATCGGCAGCCGCACCATCAAGAACGCCGTGCTCGCGGCGATCGCCCTGGCCGCTTTCGTCTCGATCGCCGTGCTGCGCCTGCCTTTCCCACTGATCGTGCTGGGCGCGGCGCTGGCCGGTTTTGCCGGCGCGCGCCTGTCGCCGCAGCGGTTCGACCTCGGCGGCGCCCATCCCGGCGACACCGCCTCCTATGGCCCCGCCCTGATCGACGACACCACTCCCACGCCCGCGCATGCCCTGTTCAGCTGGCGCCGCCTGGCTAACGTCGTGCTGGCCGGCTCCGCGCTGGCACTGTCCGCGTGGCTGCTGCTGGCCTGGCTGTTCGGCATCCACAGTCCGCTGGCGCAAATGGGCTGGTTCTTCACCAAGGCCGCGCTCATGACGTTCGGCGGCGCCTACGCGGTGCTGCCCTACGTGGTGCAAGGCGCGGTGGACCATTACGGCTGGCTCTCCGCGCCCCAGATGATCGACGGTCTGGCGCTCGGCGAAACTACGCCCGGACCGCTGATCATGATTGTGGCCTTCGTCGGCTTCGTGGGCGGCTGGACCCATGCGCTGTTCGGGCCGGCCGCCCTGCCCGCCGCTGGTGCGGCCGGCGCGGCGGTGGCCACGCTGTTCACGTTCATGCCGTCGTTCGTGTTCATCCTCGCCGGCGGCCCGGTGGTCGAGTCTACCCGCGGCAACCTGCGGCTGACTGCTCCGCTGACCGCGATCTCGGCGGCCGTGGTCGGCGTGATCGCCAGCCTTGCCGTGTTCTTCGGCGGGCACGTGTTCTTCGCCGGCGGGCTCCTTCAGCCGGCCGCAATCGTCATCGGCCTGGCCGCCTGCATCGCCCTTTTCCGCTACAAAATGGGCACCATCCCGCTCATCGCCGCCTGTGCCGTGGCGGGCCTCGTGCTATCGTATTGGCATGGCTGAAAAAATCATCATGCTGAACGATACGCGGACCGGTTCCCTGCCTGTCCCTGCCGTTCTCCAGGCGCCCACCGGCCGCGTGGACGACGCCCTCGCGCGCCCGCTGCACGACCTGCGCATCAGCGTCACCGACCGCTGCAACTTCCGCTGCGTGTACTGCATGCCCAAGGAAGTGTTCGACAAGGACTACCCCTACCTGCCGCACGCATCGCTGCTCTCGTTCGAGGAGATCACGCGCGTGGCGCGGCTGTTCGTCGAGCACGGCGTGGAAAAGCTGCGCCTGACCGGCGGCGAACCGCTGCTGCGCAAGGACATCGAACGCCTGGTCGGCATGCTGCGCGACCTACGCACGCCGTCCGGCCGCCCGCTCGACCTGACCCTGACAACCAACGGCTCGCTGCTGGCCCGCAAGGCGCGCGCGCTCAAGGACGCAGGCCTGGACCGCGTCACCGTGTCGCTCGACGCGCTCGACGACGCGACCTTCCGCCGCATGAACGACGTCGACTTTGCCGTGACGGATGTCCTCGACGGCATCGAGGCCGCGCACGCCGCCGGGCTGGGACCGATCAAGGTCAACATGGTGGTCAAGCGCGGCATGAACGACGCCGAGATCCTGCCGATGGCGCGCCACTTCAAGGCCACGCCGTTCATCCTGCGCTTCATCGAGTTCATGGACGTGGGCGCATCGAACGGCTGGAACATGGATGACGTGGTGCCGTCGCGCGAGATCGCCAGCCGCATCGGCGCCGAGATGCCGCTCGAACCGGTCGAACCGAACTACCACGGCGAGACCGCCACGCGCTGGCGTTACCTGGACGGCAGCGGCGAGATCGGCCTGATTTCCAGCGTCACCCAGGCCTTCTGCCGCGACTGCACCCGCATCCGGCTGTCCACCGAAGGACAGCTGTACACGTGTCTGTTCGCCACCCGCGGCCACGACCTGCGCGCGCTCCTGCGCGACGGCCGCAGCGACCTCGAGATCTCGAGCGCGATCGCCCAGCTGTGGCGCGCGCGCGCGGACCGCTATTCCGAGACCCGCACCATCCATACTGCTGCCCTGCGCGGCGGCGCACAAAAAGTCGAAATGTCCTACATCGGCGGATAACAAATGAAAGAACAAGCATTGATCAGTGGGCTGATCCTCGCTGGCGGACGCGGCACGCGCATGGGCCACGTGGACAAGGGGCTGCAAGCGTTTCGCGGCAAGCCGATGGCGGCGCACGTGCTCGAGCGCCTGGCGCCGCAGGTGGCCTCGGTCGCCATCAACGCCAACCAGAACCTGAACACCTGGGCCGGTTTCGGTGTGCCCGTCTGGCCCGACGATACGCCGGGCTTTGCCGGCCCGCTGGCAGGCCTGGAGGCCGGTATGCGGCGCGCCACCACCGAGTACGTGCTGACCGCGCCGTGCGACTCGCCATTTCTGCCGCCCGACCTGGCCGGGCGCCTGTTCGCCGCGCTGCAGGCCGAAGGAGCGGACCTCGCGTTCGCGGCGACCCAGGAGCCAGGCATGCAGCGCCAGCCGCACCCGGTCTTCTGCCTCGTCAAAACCAGCCTGCTGCCGGTGCTGTCAAGCTACCTTGCCGCCGGCGGTCGCAAGATGGACGGCTGGTACAAGGACCTGAAAGCGGTCGAGGTGCTGTTCGACGACGCCGACGCCTTCAGCAACATCAACACCCTGGATGAGCTCGATGCGGCCGCGCGTAGGGTGGGCAGCTGTGCTGCCCACGCGTCCGACCAGAGCATGCCGGAGTTGAACGCGTGGGCAGCACAGCTGCCCACCCTACAACACGTCACCAGCTGCGTCTCTGGCTACGATCCCAACGCGCTGCCGGTACGCGACGCGCAGCGCATCATCCGCGAGTTCGTCGCGCCGGTGCGCGCCATCGAACAGGTGGCGCTGCGCTCGGCGCTGGGCCGCGTGCTCGCGCAGGACATCGTCTCGCCCTTCAACGTGCCCGCACACGACAACTCGGCCATGGACGGTTTTGCGCTGCGCGGAGCCGATCTGGCGGCCGACGGCCCGACCACGCTGCGCGTGGTAGCAACCGTGTACGCCGGCCGCCCATCGGACGTGGTGCCGGCCCCGGGCGAATGCGTGCGCATCATGACCGGCGGCGTCATGCCGGCCGGCTGCGACACGGTGGTGCCGCAGGAATTCACGACCGCTCAAGATGACAGCGTGACGATCCCCCCGAGCACCGTGCGCGTGGGCGACAACCGGCGCCTGGCCGGCGAAGACCTGAAGGCAGGCAGCCCTGCGCTCGCAAAGGGCAAGATCGTGCGCCCCGCAGACCTAGGGCTGCTCGCATCGCTCGCCGTGGCGGAAGTGCCCGTGCAGCGCCGCCTGCGCGTGGCGTTCTTCTCCACCGGCGACGAGCTGCGTTCGATCGGGCAGCCGCTGGACGAAGGCTGCGTGTACGACAGCAACCGCTACACCATCTACGGCATGCTGCAGCGCCTGGGCTGCGACATCATCGACATGGGCATCGTGCGCGACGATCCGCAGGCGCTCGAGGATGCCCTGCGCGCGGCCTGCGAAAACGCGGACGCCATCGTCACCTCGGGCGGCGTGTCGGTTGGCGCGGCGGACTACACCAAGCAGATCATGGGCAAGCTGGGCGACGTCACGTTCTGGAAGATCGGCATGCGGCCAGGGCGCCCGCTCGCGTTCGGGCGCATCAGCTCGAACGGCCGCAGCGCCTTCCTGTTCGGCTTGCCCGGCAATCCGGTCGCGGTGATGGTGTCGTTCTACTTCTTCGCGCGCGATGCGCTGCTGCGCATGATGGGCGCCGAAGCGCCGCTCGAGCTGCTGAAGGCACGCTCAGTGGGCGCGATCCGCAAGAAGCCGGGGCGTACCGAATACCAGCGCGGCATCCTCTCGCGCGGCGAGGACGGCATGCCGCAGGTGCGCATCACCGGCTCGCAAGGCTCGGGCATCCTGCGCTCGATGTCCGAGGCAAATTGCATGGTGGTTCTGCATGACGAACAAGGCAGCGTTGCGGCCGGCGACATGGTGGACGTGCTGCCGTTCGAAGGACTGGTATAGGCGGGCTGTCCCGGGCATTCACGCGTTCAAACCACATCAGAGCAGCCCGCACCGTCAATCGAGGTCCATGTTCTCCAAATACGGCAGGCCCGCCCAGTCAGGCTGATAGACGCCCTTGGCAACATAACGATGAACGCTCGAGTAAGGCCAAGAGCCGGCGCTTTTCGCGACGCCATGCTTCACCGGGTTGAAATGGATATAGTCCAGGTGCCGTTCCAGGTCCGCGTCGCTGCGAATTTGATGCTCCCAAAACCGCCGCTGCCAAACGCTCGCGTCGCGATGCTTGCGCCTTGAAACCGTCACCGCCACGTCGTCGAACAATCCGCGACAAGCATAGGCAACATGATGCTTGATAAGCGACCAGCGCGCCGAGAAATCAACGTCGTCATCGGGCAGCGTCCAAATGCAGTGCAGGTGGTCGGATAAGAGCACCATTCCTTCGAGCTCAAAAGGCCGCGCGATCCGGACGCGATCAATCGCAGTTCTCAATGCGACTCGGACTGGATCCGAGCAAAGTACGGGGCGGCGACGATGCGATACGACCGTGAAGAAGAAGGTGGAGCCAACGGTGGCGCGGCGAAAGCGTGACATGATCCGCGAGCGTACACGCTTGAACTATACGACGGCTGAGTTGCGTCAACGCGTGGGCATGTTGAACGCGTGGGCGGGAAACCCGCCCACCCTACGTAACGATTGCGGTCAACCGGTCCTCAGCGAACCGAGTATTCCCGGCAGGTCGCGCAACAGGCCGTCCCTGACGCGCAGGCCGGCGGGCACCGGCTCGCGTTTCTGGTCCTGCACAAGACGCGCGAAGATGAGCACGCGGTCCCCCCGTTTCGCCCAGCCCACGAACCAGCCGTATGCGTGCGCTTCGTCCGCGCTGCCGTCGGCAAGGACCGGGAAGCCCGTGCCGGTCTTTCCGTGGATTTCCCAGCCGTTGGCGTACCCGACCCTGGTGATACGGGACGTCATTTCATAAGCCTGCGGGCTTACCGTGAGCTGGCGGTTCACCACCTTGCGCAAGAACCCGACCTGCTCATCCGGCGAGATCTTGAGCGATGAACCGAGCCATGCGTAGGTCAGGCCGGGTTTGCCCGCGCTGCCTGCCACGTCCTGGTTCCCGTACTGGAAACCGCGCACGTAGCCCTGGAAGCGCTCCTCCCCAAGCGCCGTCGTGACCGCCTGCGAATACCACACGACCGAGTCGCGCATCCAGCTTGCGGGGTCGGTCGTGGTCCGCCATTCTGGCCGCCAGTCGATATAGCCCGGCCTGAAAGGCAGTGCCGGCGTATACTCGTCGCGCAGCAGGCGGCTGTCGTAGCCCATCAGGCTGATAGCGATCTTGAACGTCGATGCCGGCGTGACCCGCTGGTCGCACTGGCCCTGGCGCATCAGCATCGTGCCGGTGGCGGCATCGGCCATCACGGTACACTGGACGAGGTCCTGCGCCGCCGCTGCGTGCGCACAGATGCCTGCCGCGAGAAACAGCGCTATCCGGTTTTGCATCCTTTGCCCCTTCGAACCTGGTTGGGTTTATTCGTCGCGATCGGCCGTTTCGGCCCCGAGCATCAGTTGGGCGGCCTCGCTCGGCAGCGCTTCCACCGACTTGAGCTTGCGCGCCATCTGGCGGCTGCGCACCTCCGCGCTTTCGATGTTCCTGGCGGCGCGCTCCAGCGTGGCCTTGGTGGCGGCCAGCACGTCGCCGAACTTGCCGAACTCGGTCTTGACCGCGCCCAGCACCTGCCAGACTTCCGACGAGCGCTTTTCCAGCGCCAGGGTACGGAAGCCCATCTGCAGGCTGTTGAGCAGCGCGGTCAGCGTCGATGGACCTGCGATCATCACCCGCAGCGTGCGCTGCACGTCGTCGGCCAGGCCGGGCCGCCGCATCACTTCGGCATACAGTCCTTCGGTAGGCAGGAACATGATCGCGAAGTCGGTGGTCTGCGGCGGCGACACATACTTCTCGCAGATCGTCTTCGCTTCCAGCCGCACCGCGCGTTCGAGCTCGGCTCCGGCGCGCGCGACCCCATCGGCGTCGGCGTGCTCCGCGGCCTCCACCAGCCGTTCGTACTGCTCCTTCGGGAACTTGGCGTCGATCGGCAACCACAGCGGCGCGCCGCCCTCGACCGCGCCCGGCAGCCTGATCGCGAATTCGACCCGTGCGTTGGTGCCCTTCACGGTCTCCACGTTGCGCGCGTACTGATCCACCGTGAGCACCTGCTCCAGCAGCATCTCCAGCTGCACCTCGCCCCAGGTGCCGCGCGTCTTCACGTTGGTCAGCACGCGCTTGAGGTCGCCCACGCCCACCGCCAGCTGCTGCATTTCGCCCAGCCCCTGATGGACCTTTTCCAGCCGCTCGGACACGTGGCGGAACGACTCGGTGAGCCTGGTTTCGAGGGTGGCGTGCAGCTTTTCGTCGACGGTCTGGCGCATCTCCTCGAGCCGCTTGGCATTGTCGGCTTGCAGGTCGCGGATCTTGGTTTCCAGCGTCGAGCGCACTTCGAGCATGCGCTGCGCGTTCGATTCGGTCAGGCTGGCGATGGCCTGGTTGAGCGTGTCGGCAAAGCGCTTGAGCGCGCGCGCCTGTTCTTCACGCCCGCCGGCCGCATGCAGCTGGATCTGCTGGCGCATCGCCTCCAACTGCTGCACGATGGCAGCCTGGTTCTGCGCCAGGTGGGCCGACAGTTCCTGGCGCGTGCCCTGCGCGCTCGCCTGCATTTCCAGGCGCAGCTCGCGCTCGACCCGATCCAGCTGGCCGCCGCCTTTGCGCAACAGCGCGACCAGCTGCAGCACGACGATGGCAGCAAGCGCCGCGGCGAGGATCAGGAAGTGGGTGTCCGTCATGTTCGCTCAGCCGGCCTTGTTGCGCATCCAGTCGGCCGTGTTGTAGAACGACTGCATCAGGCGCAGCTGCATTTCCTCGTCGATGCCGATGTCCTGCATCGCCCACGCCATGCAGCGCAGCCACTGGTCGCGCTCGCTGCTGCCGATGGCGAACGGCAGATGGCGCGCGCGCAGCATCGGGTGGCCGTACTTTTCGATGAACAGGTCAGGCCCGCCCAGCCAGCCGGACAGGAACATGAACAGCTTCTCGCGCGAGCTGTCGTTCGGTTTCGGGTGCATCGCGTGGATGCAGGCGAACTCCGGCTCCAGCTCCATCAGGTCGTAAAAGCGGTCGACCAGTTCGCGCAAGCGGCTTTCGCCGCCGATCATGTCGTAGGGGGTAGGTGCGTCACTCATCCTGTGATGATAGCGCAGCCGCCGCGGCCCGTGGGGCTCAGGCCTCGCGCAGCGTCTGCAGCGGTGGCTGGCGCAACACGTTGCGCAATCCCAGCCAACCGCCGATCAGGGCGCACACGGCGCCAGCCACCAGTCCCGCAGCCCACACCCCCGGCTCGAACGACCACGGGAACTTCAACTGGTACGTGGCGAGCGCCCAGCCCAGCCCCGCCGCGCCAGATGCCGCCAGCACGCCCGAAAGCCCGCCCACGATCAGGAACTCGATGCGCTGCGCTTGCGCGAGCTGCGCGCGGGTGGCGCCGAGCGCGCGCAGCAGGCCCGCTTCGCGCGTGCGTTCGGCTTGCGAACCCATGAGCGCCGCGTACAGCACCAGCACGCCGGAGGCAAGCGTGAACAGGAACAGGAATTCGACCGCCGTGACCACCTGGTCGAGCACCTCCTGCAGCTGGTGGATGATGCCGGAGACGTCGATCACGGTGAGATTGGGGTAGGCGCGCGTGAGCGTATTGGCCAGCGCCGCGCCGCGCCGCGGCAGGTAGAACGCGGTCATGAAGGTCTGCGGCGCATTCGTCATGGCGGCCGGGTTGATGATGACGAAGAAGTTGGCGCGCATGGAGCCCCATTCCAGCTTGCGCAGGCTCGTGATCTTCGCATCGACCACCTGCCCCGCCATATCGAAGCGCATCACGTCGCCCAGCTTCAGGTTGAGCGTGCGCGCGATCCCCTGCTCGACCGAGGCCTCGGCCACGCCTGGCCCGTCGTTGAACCAGCGGCCGGACACGATCTCGTTCTGCTCCGGTATCTGCGCCATGGTCGAAAGATTGAATTCGCGGTCCGCCAGGCGGCGCGCGTCTTCATTGGTGTAGGTCTGCGGCGTGACCGGCTGGCCGTTCACGGCGGTGAGCCGGCCGCGGATCATCGGGTACAGCACCGGGTTCGCCACGCCGGCGTCCTGGATCTGACGCGCCACTGCTTGCTTCTGGTCCGGCTGGATATTGATGATGAAGCGGTTCGGCGCGTCCGGCGGCAGCGAGACCTGCCATGCCTTCATCAGGTCGCCGCGCACGACGGTCAGCAGCAGGAGCGCCATCAGGCCAAGCGACAGCGCGACCACCTGCACCACTGTCGCGCCGGGCCGGCGCTGCAGCGAAGTGAGCGCAAAGCGCCAGCCCTGGCGTTTCGACAGGCCACGCAGCCGCCGCAACACCATCAGCGCCAGCCAGCCCACCAGCGCGAACACGCCAAAGCCGCCGAGGAAGCCGCCGGCCGTGATCAACGCCAGCTTGGGATCGCCGACCTGCCACAGCAGCAGCGCGATGAACACCACGACACCGAGCCCATAGGTGGCCAGCGCCATCGGTTGCGGCGCGGCCTGCTCGCGGCGGATCACGCGGTTGTGCGGCACGTTGCGCAGCTGGAGCACCGGCGGCAGCGCAAAGCCGACGAGCAGGAGCAGCCCGGTCGCGATGCCCTGCAGGGCGGGCAGCAGCGAAAGCGGCGGCAGGTCGGTGGTGATCATGTTGCCGACGAGGGCAACCAGCACGTAGTGGGCAGCCAGCCCGACCAGCACGCCGAGGATGCTGCCGGCCAGGCCGACCAGCGCGAATTCGAGCAGGTACATGAATCCGACCTGGTTCTGAGTCATGCCCAGGCAGCGCAGCATTGCGCATGCATCCAGGTGGCGTTGCATGAAGCGGCGCGCGGCCATCGCAACCGCGACTGCCGCCAGCATGGCCGACAGCAGGCCGACCAGCGACAGGAAGCGGTCCGCGCGGTCGAGCGTGGCGCGCATCTCGGGCCGGCCGTTTTCCAGCGATTCGATGCGCACGCCCTTGACGGCGCCGCTGTCGATTTGCGCGCGCATCCAGCGTTCGTACTCGTCCACGCGCGACAGGTCGTCGTTCGACGGCGCCGCCACCTGCATGCGCCACATCACGCGCGCAGAGTCGTCGGCGAGGTGCGTGGCGGGCAGGTCGTCCATCGACAGCATCACGCGCGGCGCGAAGTTGACGATCGCGGAGCCGCGGTCCGGCTCGGCCGCGATCAGCTGCGCGATCACGAAGCGCTTGTCGCCCAGCTGAATGGTGCCGCCAACGCCAAGCTTCAGGCTCACCAGCAGGTTCGGGTCCACCCACACCGTGCCGGGCGCCGGAATCACAGAGGTATTCGCGCCGATCGCCGAACTGGCGTCGTCGGCATTGGTGGAGATGCGCATCTGCCCGCGCAGCGGGTAGCGTTTCGACACCGCCTTCACCGACACCAGCTGCGCGACCGAGGCATCGCCCTCGCCGGCCTGCGCCATGCTGGGGAATACCGCCGTATCGGCCAGCACCAGGCCGCGCCGCTCGGCCTCGCGGCGCCAGTCGGCGCGGACCGGCTGGTCTGCGCTCACGAGCAGGTCGGCGCCGATCAGCTGGTGCGCGTCGCGATTGAGTGCGGTGCGCATGCGGTCAACGAAGAAGCCGACAGCGGACAGCGCCGACACGGCGACCACCAGCGCCACCAGCAGGAAGCGCAGCTCGCCGGCGCGCCAGTCGCGCAGGGTCATGCGCAGGGATTGCTTGAACATCGCGACTCCCGTTTTATTGTCAGTCCCAACCCGTCGTTCCCGCATTCGCGGGAACGACGTTGATTAAGGGTGTTGAGCAAAGAACGATTCAACCTCGGCCAGGAATGCGCGCTTCTGTTCCGGCTCCAGGAATGCCGCCGTGAAGCTGTTCTTCGCCAGCTGCTTCGCGTGCGACGCATCCAGCGGCAGCGCCTCGAACGCGGCCACGTAGTTGTCGTTGACGTAGCCGCCGAAGTACGCCGGGTCGTCCGAATTCACGGTCGCCACCAGTCCCTTGTCGAGCAGGTCACGCAGGTTGTGCTTGCCCATCACGTCGAACACGCGCAGCTTGATGTTCGACAGCGGGCACACCGTCAGCGGCACCTGCTCGCGCACCAGGCGCTCGACCAGCAGCGGGTCTTCCAGGCAGCGCACGCCGTGGTCGATGCGTTCGACGTTGAGGATATCGAGCGCATTGCGGATGTAGGCCGGCGGACCTTCCTCGCCGGCGTGCGCCACCAGGTGCAGGCCCAGCTCGCGCGCGCGGTCGAACACGCGTGCGAACTTCTCGGGCGGATGGCCGACCTCGGACGAGTCCAGGCCCACGCCGATGAACTTGTCGCGGTGCGGCGCGGCGTCCTCGAGCGTGGCGATCGCCTCCTCCTCGGACAAGTGGCGCAGGAAGCACATGATCAGCTGCGCACTGACAGGCGAGTCGTGGCAGGCGCGCGAGATGCCGTTGATGACGGTCTCGAACGGCACGCCGCGCGCGGTATGCGTCTGCGGGTCGAAGAAGATTTCGGCATGGCGCACGTTGTCGGCATGCGCGCGTGCGAGATAGGCCGCGGTCATGTCGTAGAAGTCCTGCTCGGTCAGCAGCACGCTGGCGCCGGCGTAGTAAATGTCCAGGAACGACTGCAGATCGGTGAACGCGTACGCTTGGCGCAACGCTTCGACCGAGGGATAAGCCAAGGAAACGCCGTTTCTTTGCGCCATCGCAAAAATCAGCTCCGGCTCGAGCGAGCCTTCGATATGGATGTGCAATTCGGCCTTTGGCATCCGTTCAACAATGTTGCGGAGCTGGTCAGTCAGCATAGGTTTTCCCTGTCAGAGATCAGTTAAGTAGGAGCGCGCCGACAAGTGTAGCGCATGCGCGCCGACGTCTCGTTTCACTCTGGAATTTCTGCAAAAACGGCTGCGGTAACGGTGCGCCACAGCTTGGCCATATCGTGCAATATCGACTTACCATTTGTGAAATCGGGATTGTGAAAACGGCCTCCGAAAACGCTTTTTTGGCGGCCTCAAGAGGGCCAAAAACGGGGCATTCAAGGGCGTTTCAGCGGCCCGTTAAAAATGGCGTTTTATCTTAAAAATCATTAGGTTACCACCACCATACAGGCACGCACGACACTGCTTTGACTTCCGGCACCAATAGGCATATAGTGAATTTCATAAACGTAAGAAGACGCTCTCAACATGCGCGGGGGGACCGGAGCCAAATCCGGTACAACAACAAGAAAATCGCTCACCGTCGTCAACGTCAGCATCCTGACGCCACTGCGGTAGCGACCCAAAAAAAGGAGTACGCCAAAAGACCGGGGCCTGGGCAGTCGCCAACGCACTGCCGTGACAGTGATCGTTGTTAAGCACATTAGAGGACATGCACATGACCATATTTGACAACTACGCCGCCCGCTATGAGCGTACCAAGGAAGAGGAATATTCACTGTCCGAGTTCTTGCAACTCTGCAAGAAGAATCCCCTGACCTACGCCAGCGCCCCGGAACGCATGCTGGCCGCCATCGGCGAGCCGACCCTGGTCGACACGCGCCTCGATCCGCGGCTGTCGCGCATCTTCGCCAACAAGGTCATCAAAATTTATCCCGCATTCCGCGAGTTCTACGGCATGGAGGAAGTGATCGAGCAGGTCGTCTCGTACTTCCGCCACGCCGCGCAAGGGCTCGAGGAGCGCAAGCAGATCCTGTATCTGCTCGGCCCGGTTGGTGGCGGCAAGTCATCGATCGCCGAAAAACTCAAGCAGCTGATGGAGCAGGTGCCGTTCTACTGCCTGAAGGGCTCGCCGGTGAACGAATCGCCGCTGGGCCTGTTCAGCGAGGACGAGGACGGCACGATCCTCGAAGAGGACTACGGCATTCCGCGCCGCTACCTGCGCACCATCCCCAGCCCGTGGGCGGTCAAACGCCTGCATGAGTTTGGCGGCGACATCAACCAGTTCCGCGTGGTCAAGCGCTATCCGTCGATCCTCAAACAGATCGCGATCGCCAAGACCGAGCCGGGCGACGAGAACAACCAGGACATCTCCTCGCTGGTCGGCAAGGTCGATATCCGCAAGCTCGAGGAATACCCGCAGGACGATCCGGACGCCTACAGCTACTCCGGCGGCCTGTGCCTGGCCAACCAGGGCCTGATGGAATTCGTCGAGATGTTCAAGGCGCCGATCAAGGTGCTGCACCCGCTGCTCACTGCCACGCAGGAAGGCAACTACAAGGGCACCGAGGGCTTTGGCGCGATCCCGTTCGAAGGCATCATCCTGGCGCACTCGAACGAGTCGGAGTGGAAGACCTTCCGCAACAACCGCAACAACGAGGCGTTCCTCGACCGTATCTACATCGTCAAGGTGCCGTACTGCCTGCGCGTGTCCGACGAGATCAAGATCTACGATAAGCTGCTGCGCAACTCGTCGCTCGAGAAGGCCCCGTGCGCCCCGGGCACACTGCGCATGATGTCGCAGTTCGCCATCCTGTCGCGCCTGAAGGATCCCGAGAACTCGAGCATCTTTTCCAAGATGCTGGTGTACGACGGCGAGAACCTGAAGGACACCGACCCCAAGGCCAAGTCGCTGCACGAGTACGTGGACTACGCCGGGGTGGACGAAGGCATGAACGGCTTGTCGACGCGCTTTGCCTTCAAGATCCTGTCGAAGGTCTTCAACTTCGACAGCACCGAGGTGGCGGCCAACCCGGTGCACCTGCTGTACGTGCTCGAACAGCAGATCGAGCGCGAGCAGTTCCAGCCCGAGACCGAGCAGCGCTACCTCTCTTATATTAAAGAGCACCTGGCGCAGCGCTACGTGGACTTCATCGGCAAGGAAATCCAGACGGCCTACCTGGAAAGCTATTCCGAGTACGGCCAGAACATCTTCGACCGCTACGTGACGTTTGCCGACTTCTGGATCCAGGACCAGGAATTCCGCGATCCGGATACCGGCGAATCGTTCGACCGCGAGGCGCTCAACAGCGAGCTGGAGAAGATCGAAAAGCCGGCCGGCATCTCGAACCCGAAGGATTTCCGCAACGAGATCGTCAACTTCTGCCTGCGCGCGCGGGCGACGAACAACGGCAAGAATCCTGCATGGACCAGCTACGAGAAGTTCCGCACCGTGATCGAGAAGAAGATGTTCTCGAACACCGAGGAACTGCTGCCGGTGATCTCGTTCAACGCCAAGGCCAGCGCCGAAGACGCCAACAAGCATGCCGACTTCGTCGCCCGCATGGTCGAGAAAGGCTATACCGCCAAGCAGGTTCGCCTCCTGTGCGAATGGTATCTGCGTGTGAGGAAATCGTCGTAAGGCTGTCGGCGCGGGCGTGCCCGCGCGCGTTGAACGCGTGGGCGGGAGACCCGCCCACCCTGCAGTCACCCCCGTAGGGTGGGCAGGTTTCCTGCCCACGCGTTCGACCAGCACAAGGATGGCCGCATCGCCGAGCGCAAGCGCACGGCCGCGGCTGAGTGGGAAGTGTCCCACACCAGCGCAGGCGTCCGACCGATGTGCATGGGCCTGGAGCGCGCGCACACTGGGCCGTCCTGCAACCGTGCGCAGCCAACACGCCGCCACGCAGCGTATTAAGATAGGGGGACCGGGGCACCCGGCCCGCCGCGATAACCAGGAGGCATGTTTTGACTTACCTCATCGACCGACGCTTGCAAGGCAAGAACAAGTCAGCGGTCAACCGCGAGCGCTTCCTGCGTCGCTACAAGGCGCAGATCAAGGATGCGGTCGGGCGCGCGATCAAAGGCCGCTCGATCACCGATATCGAAAACGGCGAGAAGGTCTCGATTCCCGTCAAGGACGTGAACGAGCCGCACTTCGGCCACGCCCACGGCGGCGTCTGGGAGGTCGTCAGCCCGGGCAACACCGAATACCAGAAAGGCGACCAGATCAACCGGCCCAAGTCGGGCGGCGGCGGATCGGGCCGCGGGCGCGCCGGCAACAGCGAACAGACCACCGAGGACGACTTCATCTTCGAGCTCACGCGCGAAGAATTCATGAACTATTTCTTCGAGGATCTTGAACTGCCGAACATGGTCAAGACCCAGCTGGCGCAGACGGTCGAGTTCAAGAACCAGCGTGCCGGCTACAACGTGTCCGGTACGCCATCCAACATCCACGTGCTGCGCTCGCTGCGCGGCGCGCTCGGCCGCCGCATTGCGGTGGGCGGGCCGACGCGCAAGGCCATGAAGCAGGCCGAGCAGGAGCTCAAGCGCCTGCAGGAGCTCGGCGCCGAGGACGACGACGTCCGCGTGCTCGAGCTCAAGCACAAGATTCACCATCTGCACACCAAGCTGCTGGCGATCCCGTTCATCGACCCGTTCGACCTGCGCTACACCAACCGCATCAAGGTGCCCAAGCCGAGTACGCAAGCGGTGATGTTCTGCATCATGGACGTGTCCGGCTCCATGGACGAGATGCGCAAGGACACCGCCAAGCGCTTCTTCATCCTGCTGTACCTGTTCTTGAAGCGGGTGTACGAAAAGATCGAAGTCGTCTTCATCCGCCACCACACCGCCGCGGCCGAGGTGGACGAGGACGAGTTCTTCCACTCGCGCGAGTCGGGCGGCACGGTGGTGTCGTCGGCGCTGCACATGCTGCAAAAGATCCTGACCGAGCGCTACGGCCAGGGCGACTGGAACGCCTACGTGGCGCAGGCCTCCGACGGCGACAACTGGGACAACGACTCGGTGCTGTGCAAGCAGATCCTGGTCAACCACATCATGCCGCGCGTGCAGTACTACACCTATGTCGAGATCACGGACGGCCCGCCGCAGAACCTGTGGGAGCAATATACCGAAGTGGCCGAGAACAATGCCAACTTCGCCATGCAGAAGATCATCACGCCGGCCGACATCTACCCTGTGTTCCGGGAACTGTTCAAGAAGCAGGCCGCACGCTAAGCAGAGGCAATCATGCCAAGAGATCCCCGCCATCCGCGCGCCCTGCCCGAACAGTCGGAGTGGACCTTCGACCTGATCGAGCAGGCGCACGAAGAAATCCGTCGCGTGGCCGCCAAGTTCGGCCTCGACACCTACCCCAACCAGCTCGAGATCATCACCGCCGAGCAGATGATGGACGCCTACGCGTCGGTCGGCATGCCGGTGTCCTACAGCCACTGGTCGTTCGGCAAACACTTCCTGAGCACCGAGAAGAGCTACCGGCGCGGGCAGATGGGCCTGGCGTATGAAATCGTCATCAACTCCAACCCCTGCATCGCCTACCTGATGGAGGAAAACAGCCTGACGATGCAGGCGCTGGTGATCGCGCACGCCGCCTACGGCCACAACTCCTTCTTCAAGGGGAACTACCTGTTCCGCACCTGGACCGACGCCGAGGCGATCGTCGACTACATGGTGTTTGCCAAGAATTACATTGCCGAGTGCGAGCGCCGGCACGGCATCGACGCGGTCGAGGAGCTGCTCGACTCGTGCCACGCGCTGCAGAATTACGGCGTGGACCGCTACAAGCGCCCGGCCAAGCTGTCGATGGCGCAGGAAACGGCGCGCCAGAAAGAACGCGAGGAATACGCCCAGTCGCAGGTCAACGAATTGTGGCGCACGATCCCGCGCCGCGAGGAAGAGGAGGAAGGCGCCGGCTATGCGCCGCAGCGCTTTCCGCCCGAGCCCGAGGAAAACCTGCTGTACTTCATCGAAAAGTACGCGCCGCTGCTCGAACCATGGCAGCGCGAACTGGTGCGCATCACGCGCAAGATCTCGCAGTATTTCTACCCCCAGCGCCAGACCCAGGTGATGAACGAGGGCTGGGCCACGTTCTGGCACTACACGATCCTGCACGAACTATATAAAGAGGGCATCGTCGGCGACGGCTTCATGCTCGAGTTCCTGCAGAGCCATACCAACGTGGTGTACCAGCCGCCCGCCAACAGTCCCTACTACAGTGGGATCAACCCGTACGCGCTCGGTTTTGCCATGATGAGCGACATCCGCCGCATCTGCGAGGAGCCCACCGAGGAGGACCGCGCCTGGTTCCCGGACATTGCCGGCAGCGACTGGATCAAGACGCTCGACTTCGCGATGCGCAACTTCAAGGACGAGAGTTTCATCGCCCAGTACCTGTCGCCCAAGCTGATCCGCGACTTCCACTTCTTCTCGATCCTGGACGACGACCGCCAGGACAAGCTGCTGGTCTCGGCCATCCACGACGAGTCGGGCTACCGCTACGTGCGCCAGAAGCTCGCCGAGCAGTACAACCTGGGCAGCCGCGAGCCGAACATCCAGGTCTGGCAAGTCAATACCCGCGACGACCGGGCGCTGACGCTGCGGCACACCCAGTTCCAGCGGCGGCCGCTGAACCAGCAGGCCCAGGAGGTGCTCAAGCATGTGGCGCGGCTGTGGGGATTCGACGTGCGGCTCGAAACCATGGACCCGAGCGGACATGTGGCGAACTTCATCGACTGCCGCCGCGAAAAGCGGGGCCGCTGACTTCCCCGCCTGTTAACTAATAGTAGCGGACGCGCTGCCGGCGCCACCCGGGCGTGTTCCCTCGTCCCGGCACAGGCCGGGACCGATGCTGAATTCACCGAAGCAGCGCCAACGGCGCACCCGCTCCGGTGCCCGAAGGCGGCAAGCTCAGGTTCTCTTGTCGACCTCTCCCCACCGCCTGGGCGGCGTCCGTCGACGCCGCCCAGCCTATTTCCCGGCGGAACTGTTGTCTTTGACGCATATCAATAAATTGCCACCCTATCACCTGAAGTCATGCCCTCTCCTAGGAGAGCGACTTTCAATAGTACGACGCCCTCGACTGAAACTGGCTATAGTTAGTAGAAACGCCACTTTGGCAACATATGATATTTGCTGAACAGCAAAAACGGCGTGAAAAATTTGGCGAACCGGCGAAAACGCCCTGATCTTCCACACATCCAGGAACCACCCCATGCAGACGTCTCCATTTGTATAGACTGATCACCGACCTGTAGCAGGGGGTGACCCCGTGAGAATGCGTGCTTTTAGGCCCTTTTTACAGGGAAATAGGCGAGCTTTTGCCCCCCCAAAAATGTCTGTGCAAAAAAGAATTCGTAGGTATAATTCCGCGATGTCCCGGATGCGGCCCTAGTTTTTTGTCGTGTTTTGTGGGTTTAGTTGGACCAAAACGAGAGAGTTGGTATTGGAGAAAGCAGGATGAATTTTTCGCACGAGAAGGAACCCGGGAAGAATTTCACTGGTATCGCCATTGTCATCGTCTTGCACGTGATTGTCGCCTGGGGGATCATCAACGGTCTCGGCAAGCGTATGATCACAAAGATGGCAGAGGCAGTGGAAACAAAGATCATCGAGGACGTCAAACCTCCTCCACCGCCCGAGACGCCGCCCCCGCCGCCGCCGCCCGAGATGAAGGCCCCGCCGCCTCCGTTCATCCCGCCGGTGGAAGTGCAGGTGCAGCAGCCGCCGCCGCAGCAAAGCCCGATCAGCAACGCCACCAGCGTGGCGCCGCCGACCAACCAGCTGCAGCGCCCGGCCCCGCCGGCCCCGCCGTCCCCCGCGAAGGCCGCTGGCCCGAGCAAGACCGCGGCAGTGGTGGACTTCAATACGTGCTCGAAGCCGGACTACCCGAAATCGTCGCTGCGTAACGAGGAGACCGGTACGTCGACGGTGTCGTTCCTGATTGGCGCTGACGGCAGCGTGAAAGATTCCAAGATTACGAAGTCGAGCGGCTTCCGTGACCTGGATAAGGCTGCTCAGGCAGCGCTGGGCAGGTGCCGCTTCAAGCCGGCAACTGAAAATGGCCAGCCGGTAGAAACCTGGCAGCCGGTGCAGTACGTCTGGACGCTGGATTAACCGAGACCGCTGTTCGTCTCACTTAGTTAAATTTCGTTGTCATTTGTTCAGCGAACTGTCTATTTTAATTTTTGGAGGAAGCATGTTTAAGAATACCCGTTTGTCCGCTCTCCTGGCGGCTGTCCTGTTCTCGGTGTCGGCGGCTACTGCCCTGGTGTCCGCACCGGCCTTCGCCCAGGACCAGGCTTCGGCCCCGGCGGCAAGCGCTCCGGCAGCTGCCGCTGATGCGGCTGCCCCGGCCGCCGAAGCGCCGGCTCCGGCTGCTGCCAAGACCACCACGGAAGAAGCAGAGAACCCGTTCGGCTTCCAGGCCGTGTGGAACGGCGGCGTGGTCTCGCGCGGCACCCTGATCATCCTGTCGCTGATGTCGATGGGCTCGTGGTACATCATCATTACCAAGCTGCTCGACCAGATGAAGATCTTCAAGCAGTCGAAGGAAACCGCCGCCAAGTTCTGGAAGGCCCCGTCGATCGCCGCCGGCTCGGCTGCCCTGAAAGACGGCTCGCCGTTCCGCTTCATCGCTGAAACCGGCACCAAGGCCACCCAGCATCACGACGGCGCCCTGCTCGAGCAGATCGACCTGTCGACCTGGGTCACCATGCAGATCCAGCGTTCGGTTGACAAGGTTCAATCGCGCCTGCAAGACGGCCTGTCGTTCCTGGCAACCGTCGGCTCGACCGCTCCGTTCATCGGCCTGTTCGGTACCGTCTGGGGCATCTACAACGCACTGACCAACATCGGTATGACCGGTAACGCCTCGATCGACAAGGTCGCAGGTCCGGTGGGTGAAGCACTGATCATGACCGCCTTCGGTCTGTTCGTGGCAGTGCCGGCCGTGCTGGGCTACAACTGGCTGGTCCGTCGCAACAAGTCGGCCATGGAAGACATCCGTTCGTTCTCGGCTGACGTGCACTCGGTGCTGGTGTCGGGCGTGATGAGCACCGCAAACGCCGCAGCGAGCGCTAAGAAGGTTGGCTAATCATGTCGATGAGTGTCGGCTCCGATAGCGGAGAAGAAGATACCGTGATGTCGGAGATCAACACGACGCCCCTCGTGGACATCATGTTGGTTCTCCTGATCATCTTCCTGATCACCAGCCCGGTAGTGATGCACCTGCTGAACGTCAAGCTGCCGAACGAAGTCAACCAGCCTGTCAAGAACAAGCCGGAAGACGTGAACATCATCGTCAGCAAGGACGGGGACATCTACTGGGGCCAGAAAAAGATGGCCAACACGGACGAGCTGTTTGAGAACCTGAAGAAGGAATCGGTCAAGGTCCCTCAACCGGCAGTCCACGTGCGTGGTGACATGAGCACCCGTTACGAGTCCATCGGCCGCGTGATCTACACGGCCCAACGTGCTGGCGTGCAAAAGGTCGGTTTCGTCATCGAACCGCCTGACAAGGGCTAAGTCCCTCGCCGCGGCCCCCGGGCCGCGGCGGCAACCAGACACCAGAAAGGAAACACTATGAGTATGAACGTCGGCTCGGGCTCCGGATCCAGCAGCGCAGATCCGGAACCGATGATGGAAATGAACATGACGCCGCTGATCGACGTCATGCTTGTGCTGATCATCATGATGATCATCACCATTCCGAAGCAGATGCACTCGGTCAACCTGAACATGCCGGTCGGTAACCCGCCGCCGCCGACGACGCCGCCGACGGTGGTGACGATCGACGTGGACTTCGACGGCACTATCCTCTGGGACAATGTTCCTGTGCCGGATCGTGCTACACTCGAAGCGAAGCTGGCCAATGTGGCCGCCCAGGCCGATCAGCCGGAAGTGCACCTGCGTCCGAACAAGCTGGTCGAGTACAAGGTGGTCGCTGGCGTGATGGCTTCGGCCCAGCGCCTCGGCGTCACCAAGATCGGTATGGTTGGCAACGAGCAGTTCCAGTAAGCTTTACGACTGTGACGAACACGGCAGGGTTTCCCTGCCGTGTCTATTTTGAGGAAAGATTTTCACAAACATGTCCAAGTTCCGTCTCGCACACCTCGGCCTCGTGATGGCCGCACTCGGCTTCACTGCTGCCGCCCCGGTCGTCGGCCTGGCTCCCGCCTACGCCGCCGAAACCGTGCGCCCCGAAATCGGCAAGCCGCTGCAGGAAGCCCAGCAGCTGATGAAGGCAGGCAAGAACAAAGACGCGCTGGCCAAGCTGCACTCGCTCGACAGCGTCAGCGGCAAGACCCCGAACGAAACCTACCTGATCGAGCGCACCCGCGCCGCCGCTGCCTCGGCCGCTGGCGACTACGACCAGGCCGCCAAGGCGTTCGAAGCCCTGCTCGCTTCCGGCAAGCTGTCGGCCACCGAGCGCGCCCAGTTCTCCGAGGGCCTGATCGGCATCTACATGCGTGGTGGCGACCTGAACAAGGCAAACGCCGCGATCGAAAAGCAGCTCAAGGAAAAGGATGATCCGAAGCTGCGCGCCTACCTGCTGCAGAACTACTACAAGCAGGGCAACTGGAGCGCGCTCGAGACCGAGCTGAAGAGCGCCGAGAAGCGCGGCGGCCTGAACGAAGACCAGCTGGGCATGCTGGCCAACGTGCAGCTGAAGAAGAACGACAAGGCCGGCTATGTCAACACGATCGAGAAACTGGCTGCCAGCTATCCGAAGGCACGCTACTGGGACGATCTGCTCAACCGCGTGCAGGGCAAGCCGGGCTTTTCCGGCCGCCTGCTGGTGGACGTGTACCGCCTGAAGCTGGCCAACAACCTGATGAAGAAGCCGAGCGAGTTCATGGAAATGGGCCAGCTGGTGCTGCAAGCGAAGGCTCCGGCCGAAGCCGTCAAGGTGATCGACAAGGGCTACAAGGCCGGCGCGCTGGGTCAGGGCCCGGATGCGGCGCGTCACCAGCGCCTGAAGGACCTGGCTGCCAAGACCCTGGCCGAGCAGAACAAGAACGCCGCCACCGACGAAGCCGAGTTCAAGAAGCAGAAGGACGGCGACGCCCTGGTCGCGCTGGGCTACGGCCTGGTGCAGGCTGGCCAGGTCGACAAGGGCCTGAAGATGATGGACGAGGCGATCAAGTCGGGCACCGTCAAGAACATCGAGGACGCCAAGCTGCACCTGGGCGAAGCGTACGCCGTCGCCGGCAAGAAACAGCAGGCGATCAACACGCTCAAGGGCGTGGACGGCAAGGAAGGCGCAGCCGACCTGGCCCGTTACTGGATCATGGCCATCAACCACCCGATGTCCTGATTGCGGTTCAGATCGCACCAATGAAAGCTGCCGGCCCCGCGCCGGCAGCTTTTTTTTCGGCCATGGGCTGGGGGATTTTGGCCACCGTTCGACGCACGCCGGCTCCCGTAGGGTGGGCAGATTCTGCCCACGCGTTCAACACAGGCCGGCAATGCCACAAGGCTTGCGACTACACCTCTGCCGTCTGAACGCGTGGGCAGGAAACCTGCCCACCCTACAACACCTCAACCGTGAAATCCCGCTTCGCCGGCCCCTGCGCCAGCCCTTTCCCCGCTTCAGCAATGTGCAACAGCCCACTTGACCGTATAATCTGATATTTCGCTCCGGATTGACCCAGCACCCGAATGAAGGTATTTCGCGGACTTCCCAACGACAGGGCCCGTGCTCCTTGCGCGCTCACGATCGGCAACTTTGACGGCGTCCACCGCGGCCACCAGGCTTTGCTGGCGCACGTAACCGGCGCCGCGGCCCGGCTCGGGCTGGAAGCGGCCGTGATGACCTTCGAGCCGCACCCGCGCGAATTCTTCGCCGCCAAAATGGGCGACGACTCGAAGGCGCCGGCGCGCATCGCCAACCTGCGCGACAAGCTCAGCGCCCTCGACAACGCCGGCATCGACCGCGTCATCGTCGAACACTTCAACGACCACTTTGCATCCCTCTCCCCGCGCGAGTTCACCGAGCGCGTGCTGGTGCAGGGCCTGCACGTCAAATGGCTGATGGTCGGCGAGGACTTCTGCTACGGCGCCCGGCGCGCCGGCAGCGTGCAGACCCTGATCGAGGCCGGCCGCGAGTACGGTTTCCACGTCGAGTCGCTGCCCGCCGTGATGCACGGCCCGCTGCGCATCTCCTCGTCCGAAGTGCGCGCCGCGCTCGGCCGCGGCGACTTCGACACCACGCGCGACCTGCTCGGCCACTCGTACTCGATGTCCGGCCACGTCATCCACGGCGCCAAGCTCGGCCGCACGCTGGGCTTTCCGACCATGAACCTGCACGTCGTGCACCGCCCCGCCCTGTCCGGCGTGTTCGTGGTGCAGGTGCATGGCCTGGCCGACCGGCCGCTGCCCGCCGTCGCCAGCCTGGGCGTGCGTCCCACCGTCGAGGACCAGGGCCGCACCCTGCTCGAAGTACACGTGTTCGACTTCCACCAGGAGTGCTACGGCAAGCTGGTGCGCGTCGAGTTCCTGGCCCGCCTGCGCGACGAAGAAAAATACAGCGACCTGGCCACGCTCACCGCGGCGATCGAGCACGACGGCCAGCAGGCGCGCGCCTGGTTCGCGCAGCGCGCCGGAGCCCTGACCGCCACCGACCGAATTTGACGCCCGCGCCCGGCGGCAAGCGCCGCGCACCTGTACGTCACGACCGAATCCACTTTTGAAACAGCATATGTCCGATAACAGCAAACCCGTCCAGAACAAGCCCGCCAAGGCGGCCGACAAGCCCCAAAGCAAATACCCGGTCAACATGCCCGACACCGCGTTCCCGATGCGCGGCGACCTCGCCAAGCGCGAGCCGGGCTGGGTCAAGCAGTGGCAGGACAAGAAAATCTACCAGCGCATCCGCAAGGCTGCCGCCGGCCGCCCCAGGTTCGTGCTGCACGACGGCCCGCCGTACGCCAACGGCGACATCCACCTGGGCCACGCGGTCAACAAGATCCTCAAGGACATGGTGGTCAAGTCGCGCACCATCGCCGGCTTCGACGCGCCCTACGTGCCGGGCTGGGACTGCCACGGCATGCCGATCGAAATCCAGATCGAAAAGCTGTACGGTAAAAACCTGCCGACCGCCGAAGTGCTGCAGAAGGCGCGCGCCTACGCGCACGAACAGATCGACCGCCAGCGCGCCGGCTTTATCCGCCTGGGCGTGCTCGGCCAATGGGAAAACCCGTACATGACCATGGCCCACGGTAACGAGGCCGACGAGCTGCGCGCACTGGGTAAGCTGCTCGACAAGGGCTACGTGTACCGCGGCCTGAAACCCGTGAACTGGTGCTTCGACTGCGGCTCGGCGCTGGCCGAGGCGGAAGTGGAATACCAGGACAAGCGCGACCCGGCGATCGACGTCGGCTTCCCGTTTGCCGAACCCGACAAGCTGGCCGCCGCGTTCGCGCTGCCCAAACTGCCGCAGTGGGACGGCTACATCGTCATCTGGACCACCACCCCGTGGACCATCCCGTCCAACCAGGCGCTCAACGTGCACCCGGAAGTGACCTACGCGCTGGTGCAGGCCGAGCGCGACGGCAAGCCGCTGCTGCTGATCCTGGCCGAAGACCTGGTCCAGTCCTGCCTGGAGCGCTACAAGCTCGAAGGCCAGGTCATCGCCACCACGGTTGGCGAGACGCTGGCCGGCATCCGCTTCAAGCACCCGCTGCACAATGCGGACAAATTCTACGACCGCACCTCGCCCGTGTACCTGGCCGACTACGTGACCACCGACAGCGGCACCGGCGTGGTCCACTCGGCGCCGGCCTACGGTATCGAGGACTTCCAGTCGTGCAAAGCGCACGGCATGAAGGACGACGACATCCTGAAACCCGTGATGGGCGACGGCCGCTACGCCTCGACGCTGCCGCTGTTCGGCGGCATGACGATCTGGGAAGCGTCCAAGCCGATCTGCGCCGCGCTGACCGAAGCGGGCGCCCTGTTCGAACTGAAGATGTTCGACCACAGCTACATGCACTGCTGGCGCCACAAGACCCCGATCGTGTACCGCGCCACCAGCCAGTGGTTCGCCGGCATGGACGTCACGCCCAAGGACGGCGGCGCCACCCTGCGCGAGACCGCGCTGGCCGGCATCGAGCAGACGCAGTTCTTCCCCGACTGGGGCAAGGCGCGCCTGCACGGCATGATCGCCAACCGTCCGGACTGGACCCTGTCGCGCCAGCGCCAGTGGGGTGTGCCGATGGCCTTCTTCATCCACAAGGAAACCGGCGACCTGCACCCGCGCACCGCGCAGCTGCTGGAGCAGGTGGCCAAGCTGATCGAAAAAGACGGCATCGACGCCTGGCACAAGCTCGACCCGAAAGACCTGCTGGGCGAGGACGCCGCCCACTACGAAAAGAACCGCGACACGCTTGACGTCTGGTTCGACTCCGGCACCACGCATTTCACCGTGCTGCGCGGCTCGCACAAGGAAGAATCGCACTTCCCGGCCGACCTGTACCTGGAAGGCTCGGACCAGCACCGCGGCTGGTTCCACTCGTCGCTGCTGACCGCCTCCATGCTCGACGGCCGCCCGCCGTACAAGGCGTTGCTCACGCACGGCTTCACCGTGGACGAGCATGGCCGCAAGATGTCCAAGTCGCTCGGTAACGTGCTCTCGCCGCAGAAGATCAGCGACACGCTGGGCGCCGACATCCTGCGCCTGTGGGTCGCATCGACCGACTACACGGGCGAGCTGGCCCTGTCCGAAGAGATCCTCAAGCGCGTGACCGAAGCCTACCGCCGCATCCGCAACACGCTGCGCTTCCTGCTCGCGAACACCTCCGACTTCGACCCGGCCACCAACGCCGTGCCGGTCGCGGACATGCTCGAGATCGACCGCTGGGCGATCGCCATGACCGAACAGCTGCAGAAGGACGTGGCCGCCAGCTTCGACCGCTACGAGTTCCACCCGGTCGTGGCGCGCCTGCAGAACTACTGCTCGGAAGACCTGGGCGGCTTCTACCTCGACGTGCTCAAGGACCGCCTGTACACCACCGGCCTCGATTCCAGAGCACGCCGTTCGGCGCAGACCGCGCTGTGGCACATGACGCACGCTTTGCTGCGCGTGATGGCCCCGATCCTGTCTTTCACCGCCGAGGAAGCCTGGGCCGTGTTCGCCGGCGCGGAAGGCTACCAGGCCAGCATGGAAACCATCTTCACGCAAACGCTGTGGACCTTCCCGCAGGTGGCCGATGGCGAAGCGCTGCTGGCCAAGTACACCGAGCTGCGCGCCGTACGCGCCGCCGTGACGAAAGAGCTGGAGGAGCTGCGCGCGGCAGGCAAGATCGGCTCGTCGCTGCAGGCCGAACTGGTGATCAAGGCTGCGGGCGAGAAGTACAAGCTGCTCGACAGCCTCGGCGACGACCTCAAGTTCGTGTTCATCACCTCACAGGCCAAGGCGCTGCAGGCCGCCGGCGAAGCCGAGGAATCGGTTGCCGTCACCGCGTCCGAAGCGCCCAAGTGCGAGCGCTGCTGGCACTACCGCGCCGACGTGGGCAGCCACCACGAGCATCCGGGCCTGTGCGGCCGCTGCGTGAGCAACCTGTTCGGCGCCGGCGAAGATCGCCGCTTCGCGTAAAGTGATCGGTCCCGCCCGCAGCGCGACAAGCGATGCGGGCGGCCCTCGACCCTGACAACGACAATATGGCAACCAAAAAGAAACCGGCCTTTGTAAGCGCCCCCGCTTCCCGCGCCAACAGCCTGATGCCGTGGCTGGGCCTCGCCTTCATCGTCATCCTGCTCGACCAGCTCTCCAAGATCACCATCACCACGCTGTTCATGCATGGCGAGGAAAAGACCATCACCGGCTTCTTCAACCTGGTGCTGGCCTACAACGAGGGCGCAGCGTTCAGCTTCCTGTCCAATCAGGGCGGCTGGCAGCGCTACCTGTTCACCGCGATCGCGCTCGGCGCGGTCGGTTTCATCCTCTACCTGCTGCGCCGCCACGCCGGCCAGCGCCTGTTCTGCTGGGCGCTCGCGCTGATCATGGGCGGCGCGCTTGGCAACGTGATCGACCGCCTGGCCTACGGCCACGTGATCGACTTCCTCGACTTCCACTGGGAGGGCTTCGGCCACTTCCCGGCCTTTAACATCGCCGACTCGGCGATCACCATCGGCGCGATCCTGTTCATCTTCGACGAGCTGCGCCGCGTGAACAAGCAATGAGGGGGGCACTCCAATGAGCCTGGACCTGAACGGGAAGAAAATCGTACTGGGCCTGTCCGGCGGCGTGGCCTGCTACAAGGCCGCCGAGCTGTGCCGCGCGCTGGTCAAGCAAGGCGCCAGCGTGCAGGTGGTGATGACCGAGGCCGCGACGCACTTCATCGGCGCGGTCACGATGCAGGCGCTGTCGGGGCATACGGTTTATACCGATCAGTGGGACCCGCGCATCGCCAACAACATGGCGCACATCGATCTCACGCGCGGGGCCGCCGCGGTGCTCATCGCGCCCTGCTCGGCCGACTTCATTCGCAAGCTGGTGCACGGGGCCAGCGACGACCTGCTCTCCACCCTGTGCCTGGCGCGCCCGCGCCATGTGCCGCTGCTGGTCGCCCCTGCCATGAACGTGGAGATGTGGGAGAACCCGGCCACGCAGCGCAACGTGGCCCAGCTGCGCGCGGACGGCGTCGCCGTGCTCGGTCCTGCCGCCGGCGAGCAAGCCTGCGGCGAGACCGGCCTTGGCCGCATGCTCGAGCCGCAAGACCTGCTCGACGAGCTGGTGGCCTCGTTCCAGCCCAAGGTATTGGCCGGCAAACGCGTCCTGATCACCGCCGGCCCGACCTTCGAGCCGATTGACCCGGTGCGCGGCATTACCAACCTTTCGTCCGGCAAGATGGGTTACGCGGTCGCGCGCGCCGCGCGCGAGGCCGGCGCCGAGGTGCTGCTGGTGTCCGGCCCCACCACCCTTCCCACGCCGCACGGCGTGCGCCGCATCGACGTGCAGAGCGCGCGCCAGATGTACGAGGCCGTCATGGGCGCCGTACCCGGCCAGCATATCTTCGTGGGCGTGGCGGCCGTGGCCGACTGGCGCGTGGCCAACCCGAGCGACCAGAAGGTCAAGAAGCAGGAAGGCGGCGCGCCGCCTCAGCTCCGGTTCGAGCAGAACCCGGACATCCTGGCCACCGTGGCCGCCACCACCAGCCTCTCCGGCTGGCCCTACTGCGTGGGCTTTGCCGCCGAATCGGAAAACCTGCTCGAATTTGGCGCGGCCAAGCGCGAGAAAAAAGGCATTCCTCTGTTGGTCGGCAATATCGGCCACCACACTTTCGGGCAGGATGACAACAGCATCGTCCTGTTCGACGAAACCGGCCACACGGTCCTGCCGCGCGCCCCCAAGCTGGTGCTGGCGCGCCAGCTGGTCTCCGAAATCGCCAAGCGCCTCGAACAGCGCTCTTTGCTTACCTGACAACAACGCATGAAAACCATCGACATCAAGATCCTCGACCCGCGCATGAAGGACCAGCTGCCACAGTACGCCACGCCCGGCAGCGCGGGGCTGGACCTGCGCGCCTGCATCGACGCGCCGCTTACGCTGGAACCGGGCCAGACCGTCCTGGTGCCAACGGGCCTGGCGATCCACCTGGCCGACCCCGGCTATGCGGCAGTGATCCTGCCGCGCAGCGGGCTCGGCCATAAGAACGGCATTGTTTTGGGCAATCTGGTAGGCTTGATTGACTCCGATTACCAGGGCCAGCTGATGGTCTCGACCTGGAACCGCAGCCAGTCCGCCTTCACGCTGCAGCCCATGGACCGGCTGGCCCAGCTGGTCGTGGTGCCGGTGCTGCAGGTGGGCTTTAACGTGGTGGAGGAGTTCGCATCGACTGAACGGGGCGCCGGCGGTTTCGGCAGCACCGGAAAAGGATAAATGAGGAGAATCATGAGCCGCATCCATCGCCTGCGCCCCGCGGCGCTTGGAATCACCGTTGCCCTGCTGCTGTCGGCCTGCGCCACCCAGGCGCCGATGAAGCCGACCGGCCCGTCCACCGCGGCCCAGCCCACGCGCGAAGCGCCGGCCATGACGCCGCAGATGGCCGCCAACGTCGAGACCCTCACGCGCATGGCGGCGCTGCAGGAACGCCTGTACCACGTGGCGGCTCCGCTCCTGATCGAAAACGCCGAGCTGTGCAAGACGCACGCGCGCAACCTGCTCGGCTTCACCGCCAAAAATCGCTACTCCTACCCGGGCGAATACAACGAAGCGGCGCACGTCGCCTTCGGCATGGACGAGCGCCTGCAGGTCACCGAAGTGCTCGCCGGCAGCGGCGCCGCGCGCGCGGGCCTGAAGGTCGGCGACGGCCTGGTCGCCGCCGGCGCCAAGCCGCTGCCCACCGGCCGCCATGCACTGTCCGGCGCCGGCGCCATCTTCGCGCCGCTGGTCGCATCGCAGGCCGCGCTGCCGCTCACCATCGAACGCAAGGGCGCCACCCGCGAGCTGACGATTCCCGTCACGCGCGCCTGCGCCTACGCGATCGAGCTGGGCAACGCCGACAACGTCAACTCCTATGCCGACGGCCAGCGCATCATGGTCACGCGCGGGATGATCGAGTTCACCCGCGGCGACGACGAACTGGCCTACGTGCTCGCCACCGGCCTTGCGCACAACGTGCTTGGCCACGCGGCGGCGCAGCGCAACTCGGCCACCATCGGCAGCATCATCGACAACCTGGTGCGCGTGAAGCCCGACGACTCCATGCTGATCGGCAGCGGCGGCATCAAGGCCATGCCCGCCGACATGGATGCGCAGGCCGACCGGCTGGCGGTGTACATGCTGGCGCGCGCCGGCTACAACATCGACGGCGACGACAACTTCTGGAAGCGGCTTGCGACCACCGTGCCGGCCACCGTGCTCAACGGGTACACCGCCAACCACCCGGCGGTCGATGCGCGCGTTGCCGCCATCAACCGGACCGTGGCAGAAGTCAAGACCAAGCGCTCGGCCAGAAAGCCCCTGGTGCCGTGATCCCGTAGGGTGGGCAGGTTTTCTGCCCACGCGTTCAGCCAGCGGCAGCGCAGCCGGCGAGTGCGCCATGACGCCCGCGCCGGTTGAACGCGTGGGGTGGCGCCGGCCAGTGGCCGGCGCCACAAGCTGCCCACCCTACGCTATGATTGCCATTTCCTCATCGACGGCATCTGGCAATCGCCCATGGACAGCATCGACCTCGAAGTACTGAAAACCGCCGCCGCCTGGCTCGCTGCCGGCCACCGCTGCGAACTCGTCACCGTCATCAAGACCTGGGGTTCGAGCCCGCGCCCGCCGGGCGCCATGCTGGCGATCCGCGAGGGCGGCGAGATCGTCGGCTCGGTTTCGGGCGGCTGCATCGAGGACGACCTGATCGCCAGCGTCGCGCGCGACGGCATCAGCCAGACCATCCCCTGCTTGCGCGACTACGGCATCAGCGCCGACCAGGCACGCCGCTTCGGCCTGCCCTGCGGCGGCACGATCCAGCTGGCGGTCGAGCCGCTCTCGGCCGCCAGCGGCATCCCCGAACTGCTCGGCCGGCTCGCGCACGGCCACACCGTCGAGCGCCGCATCGACCTGAAGACCGGCGCGGTCAGCCTGGCCAGCGCCAGCGCCGACAGCGCCCTGCACATCGAGGGCGACCTGCTGGTGACCGTGCACGGCCCTCGCTGGCGCCTGTTCATCATCGGCGCCGGGCAGCTGTCGCGCTTCCTGGCGCAGGTCGCCAGCGCCATGGACTACCGGGTCACGGTGTGCGACCCGCGCGAAGAATACCGCAGCGGCTGGGACGTGGCGGGCGTGGAGCTGGTGCATGTGATGCCCGACGACCTAGTGATCGAGGCGCACCTGGATGCGCGCAGCGCCGTGGTGGCGCTCACCCACGACCCCAAGCTCGACGACCTGGCGCTGATGGAAGCGCTCAAGTCCGAGGCGTTCTACGTCGGCGCGATCGGCTCGCGCCTGAACAACGCCAAACGCCGCGAACGCCTCAAGCTGTTCGACCTCACCGACGAACAGCTGGCGCGCCTGCACGGCCCGGTCGGCATCTACATCGGCAGCAAGACCCCGGCCGAAATCGCGATCTCGATCCTGGCCGAGATGACGGCGGTGAAGAACGCCGTCCCTGCCGGCCTGCTGGTGCCGCACGCGGTGGCCGCGCCCGCCGGCACCGCTGGCTGCGCCCTGCCCTGATTCGAACGCAAGAAACGGCTGGCGGCGCACCTTGGCGGTTGCCACAATACGCGCCTGCCCAAACCACACAACAAGAATGAACACTGCAAACCTGATCCGACTCGTCACGCTCGCCGCCATCTGGGGCGGCTCGTTCCTGTTCATGCGCATCAGCGCGCCGGTGCTCGGCCCGGCCGTGCTGATCGAGTGGCGCGTGCTGCTCGCAGCGCTGTTCCTGATGCTGGTCGGGCTGGTGCTGCGCCGGCGTGCCGCTCCCTTGAATTTGCGCGAGAACTGGAAGCACTTCCTGGTGCTTGGCTTCTTCAATTCCGCCCTGCCGTTCCTGCTGTTTGCGTTCTCGGCGCGCACGCTGTCCGCGTCCGTGATGTCGGTGGTGAACGCGACCGCGCCAATGTGGGGCGCCATCATCGGCGCGGTCTGGGGCCGCCAGCCGATCAAGGCGCGCACTGCGCTTGGGCTGGTGCTGGGCACCTTGGGCGTGGCCCTGCTGGCGGGCTTCGACAAGGTGTCCGCCAGGCCCCGCGCCGGCATCGCGCTGATGGCCACGCTCGCCGCCGCCTGCAGCTACGGCATCGCGACTACCTACGCGCGCTCGGCCAGGAGCGTGGCGCCGTTCGCCAACGCACACGGCTCGATGTGGGCCGCGGCCCTGCTGGTGCTGCCTGCGCTGCCGTTCTTCCCGCAGCCAGGCCAACCCACGCTCACCGTCGCGGCCAGCGTGCTCGCGCTGGGCGTGCTGTGCAGCGGTATCGCCTACCTGCTGTACTTCCGCCTGATCGAGGAGATTGGCCCGACCTCGGCCCTGACCGTCACCTTCCTCAACCCGGTGTTCGGCATCCTGTGGGGCTCGCTGTTCCTGGGCGAAGTGGTCGGCTGGTACACCGTGGCCGGCGCGGCCATCGTGCTGGTCGGGACCGCCCTCGTCACCGGCTTCACGCCGCGCTTTGGCCGCGCCCCTGCCGTGGCGGCGGGCAAATAGATGGCGGCCACCCTGGCGATCCCGCTGCCCGCTGCCTACCGCAGCGAGGACGTGCTCGACTTCCATCGCCGCGACAGCGAGTCCGTCGCCGAACAGGTATCGGCCACCTCCCTGCGCAAGGGCGTGATGTTCGACGGCGTGCCGGTCGTGCTCGAGGTGCAGATCGGCAGCCAGGCCGCGCGATGCCGCATCGACGCCGGCGGCAAAGTCGGCAAGCGCCTGGGCGCGGTGGCGCATGACGCCCTCCTGAACATCCTCGGCCTGCGCATCGATCCCGCACCGTTCATGCAAGCAGTGCGCGGCGACGCCCTGCTCGGCGCGGTCGTGCAGCGCATACCGGGCCTGCGCATCGTGCAGTCGGCCACCGTGTTCGAGGCGCTCACCTGGGCGATCATCGGCCAGCAGATCAACCTGCCGTTTGCGATCGCGCTGCGCCGCACCTTCATTCAGCAGGCCGGACGCCAGCATGCGAGCCGCTTGTGGTGCTATCCCGAGGCGGCCGACGTGGCCCGGCTCGATCTCGACGCTCTTACCAGCCGCAAGTTCTCGCGCGCCAAGGCCGAGACGCTGCTGCGCGTGGCGCGGCTGGCGGACAGCGGCGAACTGTCGCTCGCGCGCGACGACGATCCGGTACGCGCCGCGCACGCGCTGCTGGAGGTCAAAGGCATCGGGCCCTGGACCGTCAACTACACCCTGCTGCGCGGCTACGGCTACGCGGACTGCTCGCTGCATGGCGACGTGGCGATTCGCACGGCGCTGCAGCGCCTGCTGGGCGCGGACAGCAAGCCCGACCTGGCGCGCACCGAAGCGCTGCTGGCACGCTACGCGCCGCACCGGACCATGGCCGCCGCCTACCTGTGGGCCAGCCTCAACCAGCCAGCCGGCTGATCCATGCAGGCAGGCTGAAGCGAACTGGTCTTGCCCTAGCGCAAACCGCCTGACAGGCCGGTCGCGATACTGTTCCCCTTGGCTAGAACCACGGGGAAAGGCATGACGATGAAATCGCGACTCCTGCTGCTGCCGCTGCTCGCCGCGTGCGCGCCAACGCACGCGCAACTGTTCGACGCCGACCAGCGCGGCGCCTATCTGTCCGCCCAGGTCGGCAACGGCCACATCGACGGTTCCCAGGCCACCGGCCACACGGGGATGCGCTGGCGGGCCTTCGAGGTGCGCGCCGGCCGCGACCTGAACCCGCGCATCGTCGGCGAGGACACGATCGAAAGCAGATCGACCGCGCGCATCGACTTTGTGTACTACAACGAGGGCCACCCCGACAACAACCACCGCGACGGCTTTGCCTTCCAGTTCACCTACACGCGCCGGTTTGGCGACGCGCTCACGGCCGAACTGTCGGTGGGGCCGTACACCAGCATGAACACCACCACCCAGGGCGGCGTGCAGATCGACCAGGCGCGCCGCGGCATCCTGTACAGCGCGGCCTTGCGCTACCCGCTCGACTGGTGGGCCAAGGGCGCGCACCTGCGGCTGGGCTACAACCACGTGGCGATGCGCGACACCTTCCATTCCGACGCGCTGATGGTCGGCATCGGCCGCCATTTCACGGACGTGCCGCCGTTTCCGGAAACCGACTTCGCGCGCAGCCGCCTGTGGCTCGGCGCCTCGTACGGGCGCTCGTTCACCAGCCAGTCCGGCACCCAGGACGCCAACGGCGCGATCTTCGAAGCCAAGCAGTACGGCGGCAAGTGGGCCATGTCGTTCAAGGGCATTTTCGAAGGCGACGACCGCGTACGCGTGGACCGGCGTGGCATGGCGGCGCAGTTCTGGTTCGTGCAGCCGCTCACGTCCAGTTGGTCGGCCCAGGCCGGCATCGGACCCTACTTTGCCGAAAACCGCCGCGAGGGTAACCGCACCGGCGTGCACGGCCTGATCACGCTGCAATTCGAACGCAACCTGTCCGAGAACACCAAGGCCTACTTCGCGTTTCACCGGGTGAAAACCTTTCGCGAATCGAACGACCGCGATTTGTTCCACCTGGGCCTGAGCCACGCCTTCGGCAGCTAGCGCCTGTGCGGCCAACGCAACGACGCCTGCCGGCACCGCTCAGTCCCAGCGTGGCAGGCCGTCGAACTGCTGCGCGCCCTCCCCGGAAAAACGAATCAACTCGGTCAATGGCACGGTGGCCAGGTTGTCGCGTCCGTAATGGCCGCCTAGCGCGCTCGGTATCTTGAGGCAATACTTGCGCCCGGCCGCCAGCGGCCCCAGCGTGGTCTCGGCCAGGTGCACCACCTCGGGCATGTACCAGTCGTTCAGGAAAGCCTGGTTGTAGGCCAGCGCGTCGAACGCCGCCTGATCCTCGGCCAGCGGCTCGCAGCACAGGTCCTGCGGCCGCACACGCCAGAACCGGCCATCCTCGTCGCGGATGATCAGGTTGCCGAAGGCGTTTTCGCCCAGCACTTCGACGGCGGTCAGCCCGCACCAACCCCAAGCTTCGTTAATTTCATCAACAGTAATCATCGATCACGCTCCGCATCCATGAATACCATGGCCGCTCTCAGGCAGCCCCAGCAACTCCTTCGACAGCGCCGGTGCGCTACTGTCGCGTCAGCATGCACGGGAGTTGATGCAAATCGAGGACGCCGAAGCTTGCCGCAGACAAATGAAATGCAGCTGCTCAGCGGAAAACGATAAGGCCAAGGTCCAATTGGCGCGGCGGTGCCGCTTGCCTACATTCGATGCAGCGGCAGGCAATCCGCCACCGGATACAGGAGACTTTTGTCATGAATCGAACAATACATGTAGCGCTCGCAGCGGCGTTGTCGGCCGCGACCGGGGGCGCGTTGGCGCAAGCCCAGGCGCAGATGCAACTGCCGCAGGCCCGGCCAGCCCATGGCCAGAGCGCAGACCGGCAAAGCCGGGACGAATCGGCCTGCGTCACGACGGCACGCAAGCGCACCGGGCTGGACCCCTACGTCCTGGCCGAAAACTCCACGCCTCTGCAACCGGGCAAGGGCATCACCAGCGTCCCGATTGAAGCGCCGTCGATGGCGATGGGCTCTTCCGGGGGCGGCGCAACCGGCGCCGGCAGCGAAACCGGCACCCAGCCTGCGCAAGCCGGCGCCATGGGCGCATCCGGCGGCGGGCAAACCGGGGCCGGCGGCGAGCAGATGGGCGCCCAGGGCGGCATGGCCGGTGGCGGGCAGATGGGCGCCAGCGGCAGCACCGGCGAAACCGGCGCCGGCGGCATGGCATCGACCGGAGGCGCGGCTGGCGCCGGCATGTCGGGCGCTGGCGCAACGGGAGCGGCCGGGTCCAGCGGAGCGGCGGGTGCAACTGGCGCCGGCGGCACCCAGATGGCCCAGCACAACACCGCGGACGTGTTCAACCGCGCGTTTGCCAGGTGCATGACCAGCCGCGGCTACATCGTCGAGAGCGTCAGCCAGGGCGGCACACCGTAATTAGCTTCACGGGCGCATTGATCCCTGTCAGAGCGGCGGCTGCAACCGCCGCCGCATCCGGGGCCTCCAAATGGCAGAGCAGGCGCGCCGGCCGCGCGCGTCCCCCGTCAGAGGAGCAACGCCATGACGCACCCGCTTAGCAAGCCCGGCCTGGCCATCGGGGCCGCCGCCCTCGTGCTCACGAGCGCCGCGGCGCACGCGCAAGAGCCCGAGTCCGGGCAATGGCAGTTCGAGGTCGGTCCATCGCTGTGGGCCACCGCCGCCAGTGGCTACCTGCGGCCGTCCCCGGCGGCGCCGGTCGCGCACTTCAACGACAGTTTTGGCAACATGCGCCTGAATGCCGCCACCTTCAGCATGGACGCGGGCCGCGGCCGCTGGGGCGTGCTGGCCAACCTGGCCGGCATCGGCCAGTCGCGCGATTCCGACCCGCTGCGCCACGGCGAGCCCGGGCGCACCAAGCCGGACGGCACCTACAGCGTCGCCCAGCTGGCCGGCGCCTACCGCCTGTCCAGCGATCCGGACACCCACTTCGACCTGGTGGCCGGCGTGCGCTTTTCCTCGCTCGACATCGACGTGACCCAGCCGCAAAGCGTCGCCCCGTTCTCATGCGTCAAGTGCAGCCACAACGAACACTGGACCGACGGCATTGCCGGCTTTCGCGTCGAGCATCGTCTCGACCGCGACTTGTGGATCACTACCTATGCCGACTATGGCGGCGGCGGCAGCAACAGCACCTGGCAGGCCCTGCTCGGCGCCAGCTGGCGCATCGACGAGGACATGAACCTCAAGTTCGGCTACCGCATCCTGAGCACCGACTTCCGGAAGACCCAGCTCATGTACAACCTGAAGACGGGCGGCCTGTACGCCGGGCTCGGCATGCGATTCTGAGCGTGGAAATGAAAAACGCCGCCGGGCTGTTAGCACCGGCGGCGTTCTGAATCTGGTTGCGGGGACAGGATTTGAACCTGTGACCTTCGGGTTATGAGCCCGACGAGCTGCCAGACTGCTCCACCCCGCGTCTGATGCTTTGCATTATACGCCCCTTCGACCGATTAGGCAAACTCAATCCTTCCGCGATGTGCGATTGCAGCAGATAGCCTCCGGCGACGGACATGCAAGACGCATTGTTGCCGGCAGGCGCGCATGGTGGCGGCAGATGCGACGCGCGGTACTGCCGGGTTGGCGCGTCCGTCAACTGCGGCGCGGCGGGCGCAATCAGTGTAAAGTAAGCGCAATACCATTTCTCGCGCTACCTATGAAATTCTGTTCCGAGTGCGCCCACCCGGTCGCGCTGGCCATTCCCGAAGGCGACAACCGGCCGCGCTACGTGTGCACGCACTGCGATGCCATCCATTACCAGAATCCCAAGCTGGTGGTCGGCTCGATCCCGGTCTGGGAAGGCGACGGCGAACTCAAGGTGTTGCTGTGCAAGCGCGCGATCGAACCCCGCTACGGCTACTGGACCTTGCCGGCCGGCTTCATGGAAAACGCCGAGACCACCGCCGAGGCCGCGGTGCGCGAAACCGAGGAGGAAGCCGGCGCCCACATCGAGCTCGGCCAACTGTTCACCCTGCTCAACGTTGCCCATGTGCACCAGGTGCACCTGTTTTACCTGGCGCGCCTGCGCGACCTCGAGTTTGCACCCGGCATCGAAAGCCTCGAGGTGCAGCTGTTTTCCGAGCGCGAGATCCCCTGGGACGAGCTCGCCTTCCCGACCATCCGTACCACGCTGGAACTGTTCTTTGCGGACCGCGTCAAAATGAGGGAAGGCGGCAGCTACGGTTTCCATAGTCACGACATCGTGCGCCCCATGCGCATGGCCGGCGCCCCCGGCTGACCCCCATGATCCCCTGGCTCGAGACAAATACGCCGTTCCCCGACGTGTCCGAGGCATTGACCATCGACGCGCCGGGCCTGCTCGCGGCCGGGGCCGACCTGTCGCCGCAGCGGCTGCTGCTGGCCTACCAGAACGGAATCTTCCCGTGGTTCTCCGAGGGCCAGCCGATCCTGTGGTGGAGCACCGACCCGCGCATGGTGCTGTACACCGATCACTTCAAGATCAGCGACAGCCTCAAAAAGACGCTGCGCCGCGTCGAGCGCAGCCGCACCGCCGGCGGGCGCTGGGACGTGCGCTTCGACACCTGCTTCGAAACGGTGATGCGCGCCTGCGCCGCCCCGCGCAAGGACGGCCCCGGCACCTGGATTTCCGAGGACATCATCGACGGCTACACCGGCCTGCACCAGATGGGCTACGCGCACTCGTCCGAAGTGTGGCTGGACGGCCAGCTGGTCGGCGGCGCCTACGGCGTGTGCATCGGCCGCATGTTCTACGGCGAGTCGATGTTCGCGCGCGTGTCGGACGCGTCCAAGGTTGCGCTGGCCTACCTGGTCGCGTTCCTGCGCCAGCATGGCGTGCGCATGATCGACTGCCAGCAGGAGACGGCGCACCTGGCTTCGCTTGGCGCGGCGCCGATTTCGCGCGCCTGCTTCGTCCAGCACCTGCGCGCGGCCATCCGCGAGCCGGCGATCACCGACTGGCAAGTGGTGCCACCGTTCGCTGCCGAACGCTGAGAATTGCGAACTTTCGCTAGAATGAGCTCACACGTCGCCAAGAGAGCATTTGCATGACGCACCTAAACGACCTGCCCTTCTCTACGCTGCAGTTCTACACGACGGCGCCCTACCCGTGCAGCTACCTCGACGCGCGCCAGGCGCGCTCGCAGGTCGCCACGCCGTCGCACCTGATCAATGCCGACGTGTATTCCGAACTTGTCAAGAACGGGTTTCGCCGCAGCGGCATCTTCACCTACCGTCCGTATTGCGACGGCTGCCGCGCCTGCATTCCGGTGCGCGTGCGCACCGCCGACTTCACGCCCAGCCGTGGCCAGCGCCGCGCCTGGAAGCGCCACGCCGACCTGGTGGCCATGGTGGCCAACCTGTCGTTCTCGGACGAGCACTACGCGCTGTACCTGCGCTACCAGACCACGCGCCACGCCGGCGGCGGCATGGACCAGGACAGCCGCGACCAGTACGCGCAGTTCCTGCTGCAAAGCCGCGTCAACACCCGCCTGGTCGAGTTCCGCGAGCCGGACGGCACGCTGCGCATGGTCTCGATCATCGACGTGCTGTCCGACGGGCTCTCGTCCGTGTACACCTTCTTCGATCCCGATGTGCCTGGCGCCTCGTACGGCACCTACAACGTCATGTGGCAGGTGGACCAGGCGCACGAGCTCGGGCTGCCCTATGTGTACCTGGGCTACTGGATCGAGCAGAGCCCCAAGATGGCCTACAAGATCAACTTCCGCCCGCTGGAAGCGCGCATCGACGGCGTCTGGGGCGTGCTGGAGCGCTGAACACTTGCACGGTAGGGTGGGCAGGTTTCCTGCCCACGCGTCCAGCAGGCGCGTGCAAGACGGTGGCCATGAGCATCATCGACGGGGGTTGAACGCGTGGGCGGGAGACCTGCCCACCCTACGGTAAAATGTCGGGCATTCTTTTTCGAGTGCCCTATGTCCGACAAGCTCCTGTACGCCCTCACCCGCCCGCTGCTGTTTTCCCTCGACCCCGAAACGGCCCACAACCTGACCCTGCCGGCGCTGCGCCGCGCCGAAAGCCTCGGCCTGCTGCGCCACCACGCGCGCCCGGCGCCCGATCCGCGCACCGTCATGGGCATCACCTTCCCCAACCCGGTGGGCCTGGCGGCCGGCCTGGACAAGGACGGCGCCTACATCGACGGCCTGGCCGCGCTCGGCTTCGGCTTCATCGAGGTGGGCACCGTGACCCCGCGCGCGCAGCCGGGCAACCCGCGCCCGCGCATGTTCCGCCTGCCGCAGGCGCACGGCATCATCAACCGCATGGGCTTTAACAACGGTGGCGTGGACGCCTTTGTCGCCAACGTCCAGGCCTCGCGCTTTTACCAGGAAAAGCTCGGCGTGCTGGGCCTGAACATCGGCAAGAACGCCGACACGCCGATCGAGCGCGCCGCCGACGACTACCTCATCTGCCTGCGCAAGGTCTATCCGTACGCGAGCTACGTCACGGTCAACATCTCCTCGCCCAACACCAAGAACCTGCGCCAGCTGCAGGGCGCATCCGAACTGGACGCGCTGCTCGCGCAGCTCAAGAGCGAGCAGGCGCGCCTGGCGGACCAGCACGCCCGCTACGTGCCGATCACGCTCAAGATCGCGCCCGACATCGACGCCGACCAGGTCCGCAACATCGCCGACGCGCTGCTGCGCCACAAGATCGACGGCGTCATCGCCACCAACACCACGCTCTCGCGCGACGCCGTGCAGAACATGCGCCACGGGAGCGAGACCGGCGGCCTGTCCGGCGCGCCCGTATTCGAGCTGTCCAACACCGTGATCCGCGGCCTGAAGAAAGAGCTCGGCAACGAGATCCCCATCATCGGCGTGGGCGGCATCATGCGCGGCGCGGACGCGCGCGCCAAGATCGACGCCGGCGCCTCGCTCGTGCAGCTGTACAGCGGCCTGATTTATGCCGGCCCGGCCCTCGTGCGCGAATGCGCGGCAGCCCTCAAGGCCTGATTGGAGTACCCCATGAAAAAGAACCAGCTTGGCAGCACCGACCTGCACGTCACCCGGGTCTGCCTGGGCACGATGACCTTCGGCCAGCAGAACACCGAAGGCGACGCCCACAGCCAGCTCGACTACGCGCTCGAACGTGGCATCAACTTCATCGACACCGCCGAGATGTACCCGGTGCCCGGCCGCGCCGAGACGCAGGGTTCAACCGAGCGCTTCATCGGCAGCTGGCTCAAGAAGAGCGGCAAACGCAGCCAGATCATCCTCGCCTCCAAGATCGCCGGACCGAATCCGTCCATGGACTGGATTCGCGGCGCACAGCACAACCTGGGCGCGGCCGACGTGCGCCAGGCGGTCGAGGACAGCCTGCGCCGCCTGCAGACCGACTACATCGACCTGTACCAGGTCCACTGGCCCAGCCGCAACCTGCCGATCTTCGGCGCCAACGCCTTCGTGCCGGAGAAGGAACGGCCCGGCGTGGCGATCGAAGAGACGCTCGCGGCGCTGGACCAGATGGTCAAGGCCGGCAAGATCCGGCACGTGGGCGTCTCCAACGAGAGCGCCTGGGGCGTGTGCGAGTACGTCAAGCAGGCCGAGACCAAGGGCCTGCCGCGCATCGCCACCATCCAGAACCTGTACAACCTGACCGCGCGCGCGTTCGAGACCAGTCTGCTGGACGAAGCCTGCTACCGCGAGAGGGTGAGCCTCCTGGCCTACAGCCCGCTCGCGTTCGGCCAGTTGACGGCCAAGTACATCGACGACCCGAAGGCAGTGGGGCGGCTGTCGATCTTCCCGCCCACGTGGAGCCCGCGCTACCTGCGCCCGGCCGTGATCGAGGCGACGAAGGAATATGCGGCGCTGGCGCGCGCCAACGGCTTGAGCCCGGCGCAGATGGCGCTGGCATGGTGCTATTCGCGCTGGTTCGTGGCCTCGACCATCATCGGCGCGACCAACCTGATGCAGCTGAAGGAAAACATCGACGCCGAGCAGATCACGCTGCCGCAGCAGGTGCTGGACCAGATCGACGCCATCCACGCGCGCTACACCAACCCCGGCCAGTAAAACCGTCGTCCCGGCGAAAGCCGGGACCGATGCTGAACGTGAAGCCAACCTGCGTCCGCACAAGCGACCGCCCTAAAGCCGTCGTCCCCGCGCAGGCGGGGACCCATGCTGAGCACGCGGACTGGCGGCGCTTTTCCATATCGTGCAAACGGTCCATGGGTCCCCGCCTGCGCGGGGACGACGTTGCAAGATTGAGCTTCGGGGACCAACTCGGGTGTCCGCAAACTCGGCATGGGTTCCGGCGTTCGCCGGAACGACGGTATGAAATCAGGCCGCCTCGCCCATCGGCAGCAGCGCCTTCTCGATCTCGTCGCGCGTTACCTTGGGCGCGAACCGCTCGATGAAGTGATACGCATAGTCGCGCAGGTACGCCCCGCGCCGCAGCGCCAGCCGCGTCACATTGGGCGCGAACAGGTGCGACGCGCCGATCGCGCGCAGTCCCTTGTCGCGCCCGTGGTCGAACGCCATCGAGGCCACGATCCCCACGCCCATGCCCAGCGCGACATACTGCTTGATCACGTCCGAATCCATCGCCGTGAGCGCCACGTCCGGCGCAATCCCGGCTTCTACGAACGCCGAGTCGATGTGCCCGCGCCCGGTGAAACCGACGTCGTAAGTGATGATCGGGTACGTCGCCAGGTCCTCGATCCGCAGCGGCGTTTTCGATAGCAGCTCATGCCCTTCAGGCACCACCACCAGGTGGCTCCAGCGGTAGCACGGGAACGACACCAGCTCCGGGAACGCCGACAGGCCCTCGGTCGCGATCCCGATGTCCGCACGCCCGGACAGCACCAGCTCGGCGATGTGCTCCGGCGCGCTCTGCTGCAAGGCGATGCGCACATTCGGGAACGCCGTGCGAAACGCCTGCACCGCCTCGGGCAGCGCGTAGCGCGCCTGCGTGTGCGTGACGGCCACGGTGAGCGTGCCGCTGTCCTGGGCCGCGTATTCGGCGCTGGCGTTGCGCAGGTTCTCGGCCTCCACCAGCAGCCGCTCGACGATCTTCAGGATGCCCTTGCCGGGCGCGGTCAGCCCGGTCAGGCGCTTGCCGTTGCGTTCGAAGATGACCACCCCGAGCTCTTCCTCCAGCTCGCGGATCTGGCGCGACACGCCAGGCTGCGACGTGAACAGCGCATTGGCCACCTCGGTCAGGTTGAAGCCGCGCCGCGCAGCCTCGCGCACGGAGCGCAACTGCTGGAAGTTCATATGTTGCTGCCCTCGTCCACGAACACATGCATGCGGCGCGGCCGCACCACGAGCTTCTCGCCTTCCTTGAGCGCGAGCTTGCCGTAGCGCTCGTTCGGGATCACGGCCTCGATCAGCTCCGCGTTATCCTGCCGCTCCAGGTCCAGCTGCGCCAGCGGGCCGATCGCGTGCGCGCGGCGCAGCGTGACCACGATGCCCTCCGCGTCCGGCGTGTAGCGCTCCACCTCCAGGTCGTGCGGCCGCACGTAGCCGACGGCCTGCGCATCCGCCACATTCGCATGCTGCGGCGCCTCGAGCTCCACGCCACCGCTGGCCAGCACGCCTTCGTGCACGCGGCCGTGGAACAGGTTCACGTTGCCCAAAAAGCCGTACACGAACGGCGACGCCGGCTGGTTGTACACCTGGTCCGGCGTGCCCAGCTGCTCCACGCGTCCCTTGTTCATCAGGACCACCTGGTCGGCCACTTCCAGCGCTTCTTCCTGGTCGTGCGTGACGAAGATCGAGGTCACGTGCAGTTCGTCGTGCAGGCGGCGCAGCCAGCGGCGCAGTTCCTTGCGCACCTTGGCGTCCAGCGCGCCGAACGGCTCGTCAAGCAGCAGCACGCGCGGCTCCACCGCCAGGGCGCGCGCCAATGCGATGCGCTGGCGCTGGCCGCCCGACAGCTGCGGCGGGTAGCGGTCCGCGATCCAGTCCAGCTGCACCAGCTCCAGCAGTTGCTTCACCTTCTGGCGGATCTGCGCTTCGCTCGGCCGCTCGCTGCGCGGCTTGACGCGCAGGCCGAACGCGACGTTCTCGAACACCGTCATGTGCTTGAACAGCGCATAGTGCTGGAACACGAAGCCGACCTGGCGCTCGCGCACATGGCGGCGCGACGCATCGTGCCCGTCGAGCAGCACGCTGCCCGCGTCCGGATGTTCCAGGCCCGCGATGATGCGCAGCAGCGTGGTCTTGCCGCAGCCGGAAGGCCCGAGCAGCGCGGTAAGCTGCCCGTCCGGGAATTGCAGCGACACGTCGTCCAGCGCCGTGAACTGGCCGAACTGCTTGCGGATGTGTTGGACTTCGATCGTCATGCTATTGCTCCGTATTGCCGTCGGCGCCCGGCTGGCCGGCCGTGTGCAGGCGCCATTCGATGAAGGACTTGACCGCCAGCGTGACCAGCGCCAGCAGCGCCAGCAGCGACGCGATCGCGAACGCGGCGGTGAAGTTGTATTCGTTGTAGAGGATCTCGACCTGCAGCGGCATCGTGTTGGTCTCGCCGCGGATGTGGCCGGAGACCACCGACACCGCGCCGAACTCGCCCATCGCGCGCGCATTGCACAGGATGACGCCGTAGAGCAGGCCCCACTTGATGTTCGGGAGCGTCACCTTGCGGAAGGTGGTCCAGCCCGATGCGCCCAGCACCAGCGCAGCTTCCTCTTCCTCGGTGCCCTGCTGCTGCATCAGCGGGATCAGCTCGCGCGCCACGAACGGAAAGGTCACGAAGATCGTCGCCAGCACGATGCCCGGCACCGCGAACAGGATCTTGATGTCGTGGTCCGAAAGCCACGGACCGAGCCAGCCCTGCGCACCGAACAGCAGCACGTAGATCAGGCCCGCGATCACCGGCGATACCGAGAACGGCAGGTCGATCAGCGTGAGCAGCACGCTCTTGCCCGGAAAATCGAACTTGGCGATGCACCAGGCCGCGGCCACGCCGAACACCAGGTTGAGCGGCACCGAGATGCCGGCCGCGATCAGCGTCAGCTTGATGGCGGAAATGGCGTCCGGGTCGAGGATCGATTCGACATAGGTATGCCAGCCGCCCTTGAGCGCCTCGGTGAACACGGCCACCAGCGGCACGAACAGGAACAGGGTCAGGAACAGCAACGCCACCGTGAGCAGCGCGTAGCGCACCCAGCCCGGCTCGAGCAGGTCGGTGTTCGCCTGGCGGGCCGGCGCGGCCGCGGTTGGTTGATCGATGACCGCGCTCATTTCTTGCCCGCCCGTTTGCGTGCCCAGGACTGCAGCAGGTTGATCGTCAGGAGCATGATGAATGACGCAATCAGCATCACCACGGCGATCGCCGTGGCGCCCGCGTAGTCGTACTGCTCCAGCTTGGTGATGATGAACAGCGGCGTGATCTCGGACACCATCGGGATGTTCCCCGCGATGAAGATCACCGAGCCATATTCGCCGGTGGCCCGCGCGAACGCCAGCGCAAAGCCGGTGAGAAGCGCCGGTACGATCGACGGCAGCACCACGCGCACGAAGGTCTGCAAGGGCGAGGCGCCCAGGCTGGCGGCCGCTTCCTCGAGCTCGCGCTCCGACTCCTCCAGCACCGGCTGCACCGTGCGCACGACGAACGGCAGGCCAATGAAGGTGAGTGCGACCACCACGCCCAGCGGCGTGAACGCGACCTTCAGGCCGAACTTGGTCAGGTACTGGCCGATCCAGCCGTTTTGTGAATACAGCGCAGTCAGCGTAATGCCCGCCACCGCGGTGGGCAGCGCGAACGGCAGGTCCACCAGCGCATCGATGAAGCGCTTGCCGGGAAAGCGGTAGCGCACCAGCACCCACGCGACGATGCCGCCGAAGATCACGTTCAGGAACGCGGCGATCAGCGCGGCGCCGAAGCTCAGGCGATACGACGCGACCACCCGCTCGGAGCTGACCGCGCTCCAGAACGCATCCCAGGTGAGGGTAAAGGTTTTGAGGAAGACCGCCGACAGCGGGATCAGGACGATCAGCGCGAGATAGAACAACGTGAAGCCGAGCGACAGCCCGAATCCGGGGATGACCCGGCCGGGGCTGCTGCGCGGCGCGGAAAACAGGGACATGGGGACCTTATTACATTTCCTTCTAAGAGACCCTCATCATCCCACTGTCAACTCATAAAACAAACGAAGCATTCTTCATTTGCATATGACGAATTGGCTATGTAGCGAAGTCGTCAATAAATGAGCTTTGCGGCAACACCCGTCAGCGTGACAGCCAGCAGCGTGCGCGCCACCCGCTCGGGCACCGCGCGCGAGGCCCAGGCGCCGAGCGTGATGCCGGGCACCGAGCCCACCAGCAAGGTGGCCAGCAGCAGCCAGTCGATCGAGCCCAGCCACCAATGCCCGGCGGCGGCGATGGCGGTCAGCGGGACCGCGTAGGCGATGTCGGTGCCCGCGATTTCCGCCGGGCTCAAGCGCGGGTACAACATCAGCAGGATGGTGGCGCCAATCGCGCCCGCGCCAATGGAAGAAATGGTCACGAGTGTGCCCAGCACGGCGCCGGCAAACACGGTAGCCAGCGACAGCGCACGCCCGTGCAGCTGGCGGCCAGGGCTGGCATGAACCCAGGCAAGCATGCGCGCCCGGAACATCAACGCCACCACCGTCAGCAGCACGGAAACGGCGATCGAATAGCGGATCACCAGGCCAATGGCCGGAGTGAGCGCACCAAACCGATGCAAGGCGAAGGTGGCGACGAGGGCGGCCGGCAAGGCGCCGGCGCACAGGCGCAGCACGATACCCCACTGCACGTTGCCCTTGGAGCGGTGGGTGATGGTACCTGCGGTCTTGGTCAGGGAGGCAAAGGCCAAATCGGTGCCGACGGCGACCGACGGCGTGACGCCGAACAGCAGGGTCAGGAGCGGGGTCATGAGCGATCCGCCGCCCACGCCGGTCATTCCGACCAGCAGGCCGACTGCAAAACCACTCATAACGTAAGTCAACGACATCATTTACCCTCAAGTTTAGCTCAAGGGTAAATGGCTGCTGGCCTTATGCAAACTACAGCTTCCTTATTTGCTTATGCGGCCTGTGCAAAAACGGTAGGGTGGGCGGCTTTGCTGCCCACGCGTCCAGGTAGCGGTGGCCCAGTCGCGTGGCATGCTTTGCTTAAACGCGTGGGCAGAATCTGCCCACCCTACCGGCTGGTTACTTGTTCGGCTGCGGCGTCATGCGCAGGTAGGGCCGCGGTGCGGTATATCCCTTCGGGTACTTGCGCTTGATCTCTTCCTCGTCCTTGACCGACAGCGGGATGATCACGTCGCCGCCCTGCTTCCAGTTGCCCGGCGTGGCCACGTTGTGGCTGTCGGTCAGCTGCAGCGCGTCGATCACGCGCAGCACCTCGTCGAAGTTGCGGCCGGTGCTCATCGGGTACGCGATCATCAGGCGCACCTTTTTGCGCGGGTCGATCACGAACAGGGTGCGCACCGTGGCGGTTTGCGACTGCTCCGGGTGGATCATGTCGTACAGTTTGGCGACCTTCTGGTCCTGGTCGGCGATGATGGGAAAGCCCACCACGCACTGCTGCGTCTCTTCGATGTCGCGCGTCCACAGCTTGTGCGACTCGGCCGGGTCGACCGACAGCGCGATCGCCTTGACGTTGCGCTTGTCGAACTCGGGCTTGAGCTTGGCGGTCAGGCCCAGTTCGGTGGTGCACACCGGCGTGAAGTCGGCCGGATGCGAGAACAGAACGACCCAGGAGTCGCCGGCCCAGTCGTAGAAACGGATCTTGCCGATGGAGGAATCCTGCTCGAAATCGGGGGCGGTATCGCCCAAGCGTAAGCTCATGGTCATCTCCTCAGGTGAAAGGGTAAAACGCCATCATGCCGTGAAGCCGGACCGGCATTGTGCGCCAGATCGAACCGGCGCAAACCTGCTAGAAGTAACGGGTGTACAGCACCACCGCCCAGGTTACCGCGGCCAGCCCGATCGACAGCGCCACCGCGGCGCTGCCGATGTCCTTGGCCTTTTTCGACAGCGGGTGGCGCTCCAGCGAAATGCGGTCCACCACTGCCTCCAGCGCCGAATTGATGAGCTCGACGATCAGCACCACCACCAGCACCCCGATCAGCACCAGCTTCTGGAAGCCCGACACCTGCAGCGACAGCGCCACCGCGGTCGCAATGGTGAACACCAGGATCTCCTGCCGGAACGCGTATTCCGTGCTCCAGGCGGCCTTGAAGCCGTCAAACGAGTTGTAGAAAGCGTTGAGGATGCGCCGCAGCCCGCTCTTGCTCTTGAATTCGCTGGTCAGGTTGTCCATGGGTTTTCCGATTATGCACTACTCCCATTATGCCTGTGCGCGGCGTGGCCGGGCAGTCCATGCTGGTCAAACGGCTAAGTGTTTGCCTTCGCGTTTCAGCATATGGTATAAAGAAGCAGATTTACTGCAGTGCACCAACCACATCATGAAAATGGACACCGTAGAACCGGCCAAGACATCGATCCAGGTGATCGAGCGCATGGTAGCCTTGCTCGATGCGCTGGCCGCCTATCCGGACCCGGTAAGCCTGAAGGAACTGTCCAAGATCTCCGGGCTCCATCCCTCCACCGCCCACCGCATCCTCAACGACATGGTCGTGACCCGCTTCGTCGATCGGGTCGAGCCGGGCACCTACCGCCTCGGCATGCGCCTGCTCGAACTGGGCAACGTGGTCAAGAGCCGTCTGTCGGTACGCGAAGCCGCCGTGGACTTCATGCGCGCGCTACACAAAAAAACCCAGCAGACCATCAACCTGTCGGTCCGCCAGGGCGACGAGCTGGTGTACATCGACCGCTCGTTTTCCGAGCGCTCGGGCATGCAGGTAGTGCGCGCGATCGGCGGGCGCGCCCCGCTGCACCTGACCTCCACCGGCAAGCTGTTCCTGTCGGTCGATGAGCCCAAGGCGATTCGCGCTTACGCCACCCGCACCGGCCTGGCGGGTCACAACAAGAATTCGATCACCGATCTGGCCAAGCTGGAACGCGAGCTGTCGCTGGTGCGCGCGCGCGGCTATGCGCGCGACAACGAAGAGCTGGAACTGGGCGTACGCTGCATGGCGGCCGGCATCCACGACGACACCGGCAAACTGGTTGCCGGTCTGTCGATCTCGGCCCCGGCCGACCGCCTGCAGGAAGACTGGCTGGAAGATCTGGTCAGCACCGCCGCGCAGATCTCGGCGACGCTCGGCTACCGCCCGGCCAGCGCGGCCTGAACAGCCACGCAGCGTAGGGTGGGCAGCTTGTCTGCCCACGCGTTCAACAACTTTTGCACTGATTGAACACGTGGGCGGGATATCCGCCCCCTACCGAATCACCGGACGTCAGGCGCCGTCGTCACCGACGACAGCGTGGTGGCCGGTTCCGCAGCCGAGAAGCTGGACGGCCGCAGCGCCTCCAGCCAGCGGCGAATGCGACCCGCGTCGGCGGTGCGCGACATCTTGCCCTTGGAATCCAGGAACACCATGATCACGTTGCGGCCCTGGATCAGCGCCTGCATCACCAGGCAACGCCCCGCTTCGTTGATGAAGCCGGTCTTCTGCAGCCCGATATTCCAGTCCGGCAGCGACACCAGGTAGTTGGTGTTACCGAACCGCATGGGCCGCCCGTTCGCCGTTACCACGTAGTTGGGCGAGGTGGTGTAGTCGCGCAGCGTCGGCTCCTGGTGCGCGACCGCGACCAGTTTGGCCAGATCGCGCGCGCTCGACACGTTATCGCTCGACAGCCCGCTCGAATCGACATAGTGCGTGTCCTGCATGCCCAGCTCGCGCGCCTTGTCGTTCATTGCCGCGACGAAAGCCGAGATGCCACCCGGATAATTGCGCCCGAGCGCAGCGGCGGCGCGGTTTTCGGAGCTCATCAACGCAATGTGCAACAGGTCGCGCCGGCTCATGCGCGCGCCCACGCGCAGGCGCGAGCTGGTGAACTTGTGGCGGTCGACATCGGCCTCGGTCACCGTCAGCATCTCGTCCATGTCCTGGTGCGCCTGCACCACGACCAGGCCGGTCATCAGCTTCGTGATCGACGCGATCGGCAGGGCCACGCTTGAATTCTTTTCGAACAGCACCTCGGACGTTTCCTGATCGAGCACCAGGGCCACGTTGGAGCGCAGGTCGAGCGGATCATGGGTCAGGTTCAGGCCCGCCAGGTCGCCGGCGCTGAGGGCCGCCACGGCCGGCGCCGCGCGGCGCACGCGCTGCCACGTCACCTTGCGCTTGCCGTGGACCATCTCGATCCGGCGCACCATGCGCTCGCGGTTGTCGTCGGCGATCTGCTGCGCCAGGTCCTTGCGTTTGGCGCTGGCCTTGTGGATGTGGTGCCGGGCCGGTTTGGCACTGGCTGCGCTCTTGGCGGACGTGCCCGCCGCCACGGCAGGCTCGGCGGCAAACAGCAAAAAGGCGACGGTGGCGAACGCAAGCTTATACATCTGAAAAACCCTCGATGCGAACTGATGAGTACTGCATGAAAGTGTATCCAAACAGGATGCGAGCGCAAGCGAAATTCCTATTGAACGTCGCCTTTTGCCAGGCTGCAACAGCCGCCGTCAAACAAGCAGGGAAAGCTTGACGCGGCGGCCTCCGCTAGTATGCCCTACTCGATGAAGCGCACGAATGCGTCCAAGGGCTCACGTTCGGTCACCAGCGAGTTTTCCACCTTGTCCGGGTCGGCCCAGCCGAGCGACATGCCGCACACGACCGTTTCGTTCTCGCCCAGGCCCAGGTGCTCGGCAATGATGCGCGGATAGTGGATGAAGGCCGCTTGTGGGCAGGTGTCCAGCCCGCGCGCACGGGCCGCGACCATAATGTTCTGCAGGAACATCCCGTAATCGATCCACGAACCCTGCTCGAGCACGCGGTCGATCGTGAAGATCAGGCCCACCGGAGCATCGAAGAAGCGGAAATTGCGCCCGTGCTGGTGGGCCATTCCGGCCTTGTTGTCGCGCGTGATGCCCAACAGGCCGTACAAATCCCAGCCCACCTTGCGGCGCCGCTCGATGAACGGCGACACCCACTGGCGCGGGTAGTAGAAATACGCCTCCTGGTCATGCTCCTTGTTCTTTTCCGGGTCGTTGTACACCTCCAGGATCGCGTTCGACAGCGCCTCCTTTTTCGCCCCGGTCAGCACATACACCTTCCACGGCTGGATATTGGTGCCGGACGGCGCGCGGGCGGCGACCTCCAGGATCCTCTCGAGATCCTCGCGCGCGACCGGGGTGGGCAGGTACGCGCGGATCGAACGGCGCGACGTGATCGCGGCATCGACCGCTTCCTGCTGGGGGTTGTGAATCATTGTTTCTCCTATTTCTTGACTACAAAAGCGACGCCGGCCACAGCGATGGCCATGCCCAGCAATCCGGCCGGGCTCAAGGCTTCGCCGAACATCAACCATGCCATGATGGCCGTCGTTGGCGGCGTCAGGTAAAGCAAACTCGTGACTTGCGTCGCTTCGTTGCGGCTGATCAGCTTAAACAGCAGGAAGATGGCGCCGATCGACAGCGCAAACACCGACCACACCAGCGAACCGACGAAGTGGATGTTCCACTGGACCTGCGACAGCCGCAGATCCAGGCCCTCCAGCACCACTGCCAGCGGCACCAGCACGGCCACGGTGGCGCTGAACTGGACGACGGTGCCGGTGCGCAAGTCGAACCGGGGGCAGTAGCGCCGCTGGTACAGCGTTCCCGCCGTGATCGACAGCAGCGCGAACACGCAATACGCGATGGCCGCCGGCGAAAGCCCCGCAAGGCTGATCTTCGCATACACGACCAGCGCCACGCCGGACAATCCGAGCAGCAGGCCCAGCCACTGGCGCGGGCGCACCCGTTCGCCGATGAGCGGCGCCGCGAACGCGGTCAGGATCGGCTGCATGCCAACGATGAGCGCGGTCAGGCCGGCCGGCATGCCCAGCTTGATGCCGGACCAGACCCCGCCCAGGTAGCCCGCCTGCAGCAGCAGCCCGGCCACCGCCACGTGCCCGATGCGGCCCGTCGGCCATGGGGCGCGCGCGACCAGCACAGCCGGCAGCAGCGCCAGCACCGCCGCGCCGCAGCGCAGGATCAGGAAGGTCAGCGGCGGCGCATACGGCAAACCGTATTTGGCAACGATGAACCCGGTGCTCCACAGGAACACGAAGAAGATCGGGACGGGTGAGAGCCAGGCGTGCGTCGCGCGGGCGGCGGGGATGGTCACAGACGAGCTAACAGACGGAAAAGATTGCAGTCTAGCATGAGCATATCCTGCCCCCGGCGGGCTGGCGCCGCGGCGGTCGCGCTCGATGTTGCTCTGCAGTTACTTCTTATGCAGAAAGCGTTGTTTCCGATGCAAGTTTGCAACACTTGAACTTAACATTGTGCGGCGCATCAAAATCTTCTTGACGTGTTCGGCAATCTCAGTAAAAATTGATTCTGTTGCGGTGCACAATAACGCGCCGCCAGGTAGCAACGCTGTTTTCTGCCTCACCGAGTACACGGCAATCATCCCTCAATGCCTAGAATTGGAGAACCACATGTTTGCAATCCCTGAGCAGTTCTCGAACGCCACCAAGGCCAACCTCGAAACCCAGTTCGCCATGCTGTCTTCGCTCACCTCCAAGACCTTCGAGGGCATGGAGAAGCTGGTCGACCTGAACATCAGCGCCGCCAAGGCCACGCTGGAAGAATCCTCGGCTGCCGCCCGCCAGCTGCTGCAAGCGAAAGACCCGCAAGAATTCTTCTCGCTGACCGCAGCCCAGGCCCAGCCGACCGCCGAGAAGGCACTGTCGTACGGCCGCCAGCTCGCATCGATCGCGGTTGGCGCCGGCGCAGAGCTGTCGAAAGCGGCCGAAAACCAGATCGTCGAAGCGAACCGCAAGGTGATCTCGCTGGTGGACGAAGTGAGCAAGAACGCCCCGGCCGGTTCGGAGAACTTTGTCGCCGCGGTCAAGACCGCGATCAGCAACGCCAACGCCGGCTACGAGCAGTTCACCAAGACCGCCAAGCAGGCTGCCGAAGCAATGGAGTCGAACTTCAACACCGCCTTTGCCCAGTTCAACCAGGCTGCGAAAAAGGCGACCGCCGCTGCCGCGTAATCGGCCAAACGGTTTATACGAAAACGGGGCGGGACCTTCGCGGTTCCGCCCCGTTTTTTCATCGTTGGCCATAAAGGAACGTAGGGTGGGCAGGTCTCCTGCCCACGCGTTCAGCCGCCGGTTGGACTGTGCACGAATTCAGCCGCCGGTTGAACGCGTGGGCGGGAAACCCGCCCACCCTACGCGGCCCGCTCCTGCTTACTCGCCCAGATAGGCCGCCTGCACCCGCGGATCGTCCAGCATGTCCCGCGCATTGCCAGTCATGGTGACCGCGCCCGAATCCATCACGTAGCCGCGATGCGCCGCCTGCAGCGCCAGCTTTGCATTCTGCTCCACCAGCAGGATCGTGATACCCTGCCGGCTCACATCGCGGATCACCTCGAAGATCTTCTCCACCATGATCGGCGACAGTCCCATCGACGGCTCGTCCAGCAGCAGCAAGGTCGGATGGCACATCAGCGCGCGCGCCATCGCCAGCATTTGCTGCTCGCCGCCGGACAACGTTCCGGCCAGCTGCGCCGAGCGCTCCTTCAGCCGCGGGAACACCGCATACCATTTCTCGATATCGGCATCGATCCCGGCCTGGTCACGCCGCGTGTAGGCGCCCATCAACAGGTTTTCGTGGATCGTCATGCGGGTGAACACGCCCCGCCCTTCCGGCACCATGGCCAGCTTCTGCTCGACCAGCCGGAACGACTGCTTGCCCGCCAGTGGCTGGCCCAGGTACGAGATCGTGCCGTCCACCTTGCACGGCGGGAGCGTGCCGGTGATCGCCTTGAGCGTGGTGGTCTTGCCCGCGCCGTTGGCGCCGATCAGCGTCACCAGCTCGCCGCGGCGCACCTCCAGGTCAACGCCCTTGACCGCCTTGATGCCGCCGTAGGCCACCTTCAGGCCCGCGACTTTCAGAATCGTTTCGCTCATGTCAGTGCGAACCTCCCAGGTAGGCCTCGATCACGGCCTGGTTCTTCTGAATCTCGGCCGGCAGCCCTTCCGCCAGCTTCTTGCCGTATTCGAGCACGGTGATGCGGTCGCACAGGCCCATCATCAGCTTCACGTCGTGCTCGATCAGGAGCACGGTCTTGCCATCGGCCTTGATTTTCACCAGCAGCTCGCGCAGCGCCAGCTTCTCGGTCGCGTTCATGCCGGCCGCCGGCTCGTCCAGCGCCAGCAGCTTCGGTTCGGTCGCCAGTGCACGCGCGATCTCCAGCCGGCGCTGATCGCCGTAGGACAGGAACTTGGCAGTGCGGTTGGCAAACCGGCCGATGCCCACGAAGTCCAGCAGCTCCTGCGCGCGCTGGCGAATCGCCGCCTCTTCCGCGCGCGCGGCCTTGTGGCGGAAGATCGCGCCAAACACGCCCTGCCGGGTGCGCACATGGCGGCCCACCATCACGTTTTCGAGCGCGGTCATCTCGCCGAACAGGCGAATATTCTGGAAAGTGCGCGCAATGCCGGCCTTGGCCACCTCGTGCGGGGCCGAAGGCGAATACGGCTTGCCGTCCAGCTCGAAGGTGCCGCTGTCCGGCTGGTACAGCCCGGTGATCACGTTGAAGAACGTCGTCTTGCCGGCGCCGTTCGGGCCGATCAGTCCGTAGATCTGGCCCTTGTTGATCGTGATGCCAACATCGGTCAGCGCCTGCAGGCCGCCGAAGCGCTTGTTCACGCCGGCGATGTTCAGAAGGATCTGGTCACTCATCGTCTTCTCCCTCACGCCGCCGACGTCTCGACGTCATCGTCCTGGGTCGCGGCGGTCGGCCGGTCTTCCTTGTTCGGCGACGGCCACAGCCCGGCCGGACGGTTCAGCATGATCAGGACCATCGCCAGGCCATAGAGCAACTGGCGCAGCACCTCGGCCTCGATGACGACCTTGCCGAACACCGCCTGCTGCGCCGGTTCGACCACGTGGCGCAACACTTCCGGCAGCGCGGCCAGCAGCATGCCGCCCATGACCACGCCCGGGATGTGGCCAATGCCGCCCAACACCACCATCGCCAGCACGGCGATCGATTCGGTCAGCGAGAACGATTCGGGCGACACGAAACCCTGGAAGGCCGCGAACATGGCCCCCGCCACGCCGCCGAAGGACGCGCCCATCGAGAACGCGAGCAGCTTGACGTTGCGGGTGTTGATGCCCATCGCCTTGGCCGCGATCTCGTCCTCGCGGATCGCCACCCACGCGCGGCCCAGGCGCGAATGCTGCAGCCTGCCGGTGATGAAGATCGTCGCAATGCACAGCAGCAGGAACAGGAAGTAGTAGGCGTTCACCGACGGCATGGACATGCCGAACACGTTCACCGTCGCGCCCGAGCCGGCCTCGCCCGCCAGGGACACGCCAACGATGCGGATCGGGTCGATCATGTTGATGCCCTGCGGCCCGTTGGTGAAGTTGATCGGGTCGTTCAGGTTGTTCATGAAGATGCGGATGATCTCGCCGAAGCCGAGCGTCACGATGGCCAGATAGTCGCCGCGCAGCTTGAGCGTGGGCGCCCCCAGCAGCGCGCCGAACAGCGCAGCGATCGCCGCGGCCAGCGGCACGATGAACCACACCGACAGGTGGATGCCGTTCTGGACGATCTCCGGCCCCATCCATGCCACCAGGGCCTCGCCCAGCGCCGGGTAGTTATCGACGATCGATTGCAAGAGCGTGGCGAACTGCGGCGACGCCAACAGGCCCGTAAGGTAGGCGCCCACCGCGAAAAACGCGATGTAGCCCAGGTCCAGCAGGCCCGCAAAGCCGACCACGATGTTCAGGCCCAGCGCCAGCATGATGTACAGGAGCGCCATGTCGAGGATGCGCACCCACGAGTTGCCGTAGTGGCTGGCGAAGAACGGGAACGCGATCATCACCGCCAGCAGTACCGCCATGCTGGCGTACGACTGGCGCGGCTTGTGCTGGGTGTCGAATGTGAGAAGAGCCATGTGCGATTCCTCCCTCAGGCGCGGTCGGCGACCCGCTCGCCCATGATGCCCGACGGGCGCACGGTGAGCACGAGGATCAGCACGACGAATGCGAAGATGTCCTGGTAGTGGCTGCCCAAAAAGCCGCCGGTGAAGTCGCCGATGTAGCCGGCGCCCAGGCTTTCGATGATGCCCAGGACGATCCCGCCGATCATGGCGCCGTAGATGTTGCCGATGCCGCCCAGGACAGCGGCCGAGAAGGCCTTCATGCCGGGCACGGTGCCCATCGCGAACTGGATCGACGCATAGTTTGCGCCCCACATCACGCCCGCCACCGCGGCCAGCGCCGCGCCGATGCCGAAGGTGGCCACGATCACGCGGTTCGAATCCACACCCATCAGGCCGGCCACGCGCGGGTTCTCGGCCACCGCGCGCATCGCGCGGCCAAGGCGGGTGCGCTCGACCAGCAGCACCAGGCCGAACATCGCCACGGCGGCCAGCACCAGCAGCAGCACCTGGGTCTGCGAGATCATGGCGCCGGCGATCACGATCGGCTCGGACGAGAGCAGCTGCGGGAACGGCAGCGGGCTGCGGCCCCAGATCATCATCGCGATGGTCTGCAGCAGGATCGACACGCCGATCGCGGTGATGAGTGGCGCCAGGCGCGGCGCGTTGCGCAGGCGGCGGTAGGCGACGCGCTCGATCAGCACGTTCACCAGCGCACACACCGGAATGGCGCCAAGGATCGCAATGGCCAGCTGCACATAGCCCGGCAGGCCGGGCGCGTAGGCTTCCAACAGCTTGAGGATCGACAGGCCGGCCATGGCGCCGATCATCAGGACGTCGCCGTGGGCGAAGTTAATCAGGTTCAGCACCCCGTACACCATCGTGTAACCGAGCGCGACCAGGGCGTACATACTCCCTAGCACCAGACCGTTGAGGATCTGCTGGATGAAAGTCTCCATGGATTGCTTGCCTTTTCTTCAACTAACAAAAACGGCACCCCGTTCCCGAAGTGCCGCTCTGGCCTGACAAAGTGGTGTTACCGCAACCGTCCGCTATTGCGCGAACGACAGAATTCCGAGCGTTGCCATCATAGCGAGGTTTCGCAAAAACTAATATCGGAAATTAAGAATTGTAGGGAATAAACTATGGCGCGGCGCAACAGTGGGAGGTGCTGGTGCGGGAGCGAGTGCCGGTGCACCAGCCGGATGCACGGAATGCCCGTAGGGTGGGCAGGTTTCCTGCCCACGCGTTCAACGCCTGCCAACCGTGTTTGAACGCGTGGGCAGCCAAGCTGCCCACCCTACGAAATCGGGTGAAGTCAGGCCGCGTCGGCCTTGCCGCCGTCCAGCCCTTTCGGCAGCGGAAAGGTCACGTTCTCGATCGCGCCGTCGAGCGTGCGCACGCTTGCCGCACCCAGCGCCTTCAGGCGGTCGATCACCGCCGCCACCAGCACCTCGGGCGCCGACGCGCCGGCGGTGACGCCAACGCGGTGCCTGCCCTTGACCCAGTTCGGATCGATCGCGTCCGCATTGTCCACCATGTAGGCCGGTGTGCCCTTTTTCTCGGCCACTTCGCGCAGCCGGTTCGAGTTCGAGCTGTTGGGGCTGCCGACCACGATTACCACCTCCACCTGCGGCGCCATGAACTTGACCGCTTCCTGGCGGTTGGTGGTCGCGTAGCAGATATCGCCCTTCTTGGGCTCGATGATGTTCGGGAAGCGCGCCTTGAGCGCGGCGATGATGCCGGCGGTGTCGTCCACCGACAGCGTGGTCTGCGACACGTAGGCCAGCAGGTCGGGGTTGGCCACCTGCAGCCCGGCCACGTCCTCGACCGTCTCGACCAGGTGCATGCCCTCGTCCGCCTGCCCCATCGTACCTTCCACTTCCGGATGGCCGCTGTGGCCGATCATCACGATCTCGCAACCCTGCTTGCGCATCTTGGCCACTTCCACGTGCACCTTGGTCACCAGCGGACAGGTCGCGTCGAAGATCTTCAGGCCGCGCGCTTCGGCTTCCTGGCGCACCGCTTTCGAGACGCCGTGCGCCGAAAACACCAGCGTGTTCCCGGCCGGTACGTCGTCCAGTTCCTCGATGAAGATCGCGCCCTTGTTGCGCAGGTCGTTGACCACGTAGGCGTTGTGCACGATCTCGTGGCGCACGTAGATGGGAGCGCCGAACTGCTGCAGCGCGCGCTCGACGATCTCGATTGCGCGGTCAACGCCGGCGCAAAAGCCGCGCGGCTGGGCAAGCAGAATTTCGTTTTCCATGCGTGTCCTTTACAGAACCGAAATCAGTTGTACTTCGAATTGCAGGGTCTGGCCGGCGAGCGGGTGGTTGAAGTCGAAAATCGCGGTGTCGCCGCGCAGCTCGCGCAGCACGCCGGCGAACTGACCGCCGCCCGGCGCATTGAAGGTGACCAGGTCGCCGACGCTGTATTCCTCGTCCGGCACCGAATTGTCGGCCAGGGTCGCCTTCGACACAGCCTGGATCAGGTCCGGATTGCGCTCGCCGAAGCCCTCAAGCGCGGTCAAGGTGAAGGTCTGGTGCGTCCCTTCCGGCAGGCCGAGCAGGCGCTGCTCCAGGAACGGCGCCAGCTGGCCCTGGCCCATCAGCAGGGTTGCGGGCGTACCGCCGAAGGTGGTGACGATATCGGTGCCGTCGGCGGCGGCAAGGCGGTAATGCAGGGTCAGGTAGGAAGTTTCGTTGACGACTGCGGTAGTTGCGTTGGACATATTCGTTCTTCTGGCGGGCAAACCCTTATTGTAAGCCACGGCGGGGCCTGCCGCCCGCCGCTGCCTGTTTTTTTGGCCCAGCCAGCCTCGATTCTTGACCTGGGTTTGGTTTCGCATGACCACACCTGTAACAAGGTGAAAAGCGATTTATCCTCGTGGAAATGGCGGCGTAGGCTTTCAGGTTGTGGAAACAAGACGGAGTTGTGCCATGAGAAGTATCGAACGCGTGTTCTGGGGCTCCCTGGCCCTGCTGTTCGGCGTGTGGTGGGTCACCGACCCGGGCGCCCTGTCCAGCCAGCAGAACTTTTTCCAGTGGCGCGATGTGCTCATGCAGAACACCGGCGTGATCGGCATCGGCGTGATGAGCCTGGCCATGATCCTTGCCGTGCGGCCGGTTGTGCTGGAGCCCTGGCTGGGCGGGCTGGACAAGATGTTCCGGCTGCACAAATGGCTCGGCATTTCAGGCCTGGTCATCTCGGTCAGCCACTGGGCCATCGCCAAGGGGCCGCACTGGCTGATTGACCTGGGCCTTCTCACGCGCCCGGCGCGCGGGCCGCGCGTGCTGCCCGACGCCCCGGTAGAGCGCCTGTTCCTGCAGCAGCGCCACCTTGCCGAATCGGTCGGCGAATGGGCGTTTTACGCGGCGGTGGTGCTGATCGCGCTCGCGCTCATCAAGCGCTTTCCGTATCACCGCTTTGTGCCGGTCCACAAGCTGCTGGCGGCAGCCTACCTCGTACTGGTGTTCCACTCGGTATTCCTTCTCAAGTTCAGTTACTGGACGGGGCCGGCCGGCATTGCCGTCGCCCTGCTGATGGCGCTCGGCAGCGCGGCCGCGGTGATGTCCCTGCTCAGGCGCCGTGCCGGCCGCACCCCGGTAGCGGGCCATATCGTGGGCGTCGAACACCAGCCCGTGGTGGGCGTGGTCGCGATCGACATCGAACTGGACGGCAACTGGCCGGGACACGAGGCCGGGCATTTCGCCTTCCTGACCCTGCCGGGGCGCGAGGGTGCGCACCCGTTCACGATCGCCTCGGCGTGGCAAGGCGACCGCCGGCTGCGCTTCATCGTCAAAGGGCTGGGCGACTTCACGCGCCGGCTGCCGTCGCTGCTCAAGACCGGGGACGCGGTCAAGGTGGAGGGTCCGTACGGCCGCTTCAACTTCGACGGCCCGGCACGGCGCCAGATCTGGATCGGCGGCGGCATCGGCATCACGCCCTTCATCGCGCGCATGCAGGCGCTGGCCGGGCACCGCGACTGGCGCATCATCGACCTGTTCCACACCACGGCGACCTACGATGCGCAGGCCATCGGGCGGCTCACGCACGATGCGGCCCAGGCCGGCGTACGGCTGCATGTGCTGTGGGACGAGCGCGACGGCAGGCTGGATCTGCAACGTATCACCGACGAGGTGCCGGACTGGCGCCAGGCCGATATCTGGTTCTGCGGCCCGGCCGGCTTCGGAAAAGCCATCAAGCAAGGACTGGCGGCGATGGGATTGCCCGAACAACGCTTCCACCAGGAGCTGTTCCAGATGCGCTGAGCCTTGCGCCACGTTCAAGCCTGCAACGGCGGCCATGCCCATAATGCTGCTTCGCCGCAGCCGCCAATGGCGCCGCTGGGCTTGAACGGGAGCGCCGTGCATGGGAATCAGCGATTGGCCGGAACAGGAGCGCCCGCGTGAACGGCTGGTGCGCGAAGGGCCGGCCGCGCTGTCGAGCGCGGAGCTGCTCGCCATCTTCCTGCGCGTGGGCGTGCGCGGCAAAAGCGCGGTCGCGCTCGGGCAGGATGCGCTGGACCATTTCGGCTGCCTGCACCGCCTGTTTCACGCGACGCTGGACGAGTTCAGCGAAGTGAACGGGCTGGGCCTGGCCAAGTACGCCCAGCTGCAGGCCGTGCTCGAACTGGCGCGGCGCGCCGCGCACGAAGAGCTGGCGCGCGAATCGATCTGCTCGCCCGACGTGGCCAAGAATTACCTGCGCATGAAATTCGGCTGCCAGCCGCACGAATCCTTCGTCGTCCTGTTCCTCGACGTTAAGAACCGCCTGATCGACCACCAGGAAATGTTCACCGGCACCCTCACCCAGACCAGCGTGTATCCGCGCGAGGTGGTCAAGGCGGCCCTGCGCCGCAACGCTTCGGGCGTGGTACTGGCGCATAACCACCCTTCGGGCGTGTGCGAGCCAAGCGAGGCCGACCTGCACCTGACCAGCGCGCTGGTGCAGGCGCTGTCGCTGGTGGACGTGCGCGTGCTCGACCATTTTGTGGTGGCCGGACCACACGTCCACTCGTTCGCCGAGCACGGCCAGCTCTAGCTGCCGGTCCCGGTAAACCCTGTGGTTACAACGGGAATGTCTCGATTTTACGATTGTTAAATCACGCCCACGGACCGAGAAACAATTTTTTTTCGCAAGTGATTGATTCCCCGGCGGTTTTCCGGCTATACTCTCATCTTTCCGATTTTGGAACATTACTAAGGAGTGCGCTATGGCACGTGTCTGCCAAGTTACCGGCAAGGGAGTGATGGTTGGCAACAACGTTTCCCACGCTAACAACAAAACCAAACGCCGTTTCCTGCCCAACCTGCAGAACCGTCGCATTTTCGTCGAATCCGAGAACCGTTGGGTCTCCCTGCGCGTTTCGAATGCCGGCCTGCGCGTGATCGACAAGCTGGGCATCGACGCTGTCCTCGCCGACATGCGTGCCCGCGGCGAGAAAATCTAATTTAGGGAGCAGCAAACATGGCAAAAACTGGCCGCGACAAGATCAAGCTGGAATCGACCGCAGGTACCGGTCACTTCTACACCACCACCAAGAACAAGCGCACCATGCCGGGCAAGATGGAAATCATCAAGTTCGACCCGAAGGCACGCAAGCACGTTCAGTACAAAGAAACCAAGATCAAGTAATCTGATCCGGTTCCGTACAAAGAAAGCCGCCCACGACAGTGCGCGGCTTTTTTATTGTCGACCACGCGTTTGAGGCAACTCAACCGCCACGCCAATTCGTCGTTTCCTGAAAACCAGAATGCGTAGACTGGTTAGATTGCCGTAGGTCACGGCTTTCTCGGAAGGAAGCGACATGAGACTTCATGCAGTGGTGATGACCGCCGGATTCACGCTCATGGCGGCCTGTTCGACACCCTACAACTCGCCGGTCGTCGTGCGCGACAGCACGCCCTTCCCCGGCATTGCCAACGTCATCCAGCAGGATGCGGCCCGCCCCGTGGACGTGGTGCTGGTGCACGGCATGTGCACGCACGACGCCGCCTGGGCGCACGCGACGATGGACAACATCACCAGGACCATCCGCACCAACACCGGCACCGAACCCGACCAGGCAGCGCTTGCGGCGGCCAGCCAGATCCAGGTGGTGGAACGGTCGGACAAGACGGCGGGCGGCCTGGTCAATTTCCATACGCTGCTGTGGTCGCCGATGTCGGCCACGCTCAAGCAACAGCTGGCCTACGACAAGACCGGCAAACCCACCGACTGCGGCAAGGACGAAGCGTGCCGGCCCAAACGCGCACACTACAACGGGCTGCTCAAGGACACGCTGCTCAACGACTGCCTGTCGGACGCGATGATCTACCAAGGGCAGAGCCACGTCTATATCAAGCAGAGCATGATCGACGCGGTGGCCAAGGTACTCGAAGGTACGGAACAGCGGTCGGGCCAGGCGCCGGGGCCGCTGATCGTGGTGGCCGAGAGCCTGGGCAGCAAACTGCTGTTCGACGCGCTCAGCGACATGCTACGGCCCGAGGCGCCGGCCCACTTGCACGAATTGGGGCAGCGCGCGGCGCAGCGGATGGCGATCGTGTTCATGGTCGGTAACCAGCTGCCGATCCTGGGGCTGGCCGAGCAGACGCTCGCCCCCGGCGCCACCAACTTTGGCCCGCCGGATGCGCTGCAGCGCTTCCTGACCTTGCGCCGCGCGGGGCAACAGAGTCCCAAGCGCGAGAATCTGTCCAAGCTGGCCGTGGTGGCGTTCACCGACCCGAACGATTTGCTGTCGTACCAGCTCATGCCCACGCGCTACGCCGGGCCCGACGTCACGATCGCGGACGTGCTGGTGTCGAATTCATCGACTTGGTTCGGGCTGCTGGAAGACCCGTTCGGCGCTCACCTGGACTACCTGAAGAACCCTGACGTGGGCGGCATGATCGCCTGCGGCTGGCCGCGGTCGAAGGCGTGCAATTGAAGATTTCCGTAGGGTGGGCAGCTTTTTCAGCTGACCACTGGCCAGCTTCACCCCACGCGTCCAAGCGGCGCAAGCGGGATCTGAACGCGTGGGCGTTCGTTCAGCCGGGCACTGCCCGGCTTCACCCCGCCCACCCTACAAAAACGGCTCCCGAAGGAGCCGCTTTTCGTTGACGCCGTTCGCTTACGCGTACGTGCGCAGCCGCATCGAGAATTCCTGCAGCGACTTGATACCCGACGCTTCCGCGCGTGCGCACCAGTCCTGCAACTGCTGCAGCAGCTGGTCGCGGGTCGAGTGCGAACGCTCCCAGATCGCGCTCAGCTCCACGCGCATCTGGTGCATCGTCTCCAGCACTTTGCTGTGCTGGAACAGCTTAACCAGTTGCTGCTTTTGCGGCGCTTCCAGCTTGGCCGGCTCGCGCTGCATCAGCTTGCGCGCCGATTTCAGAAAGCGTGGCTCCAGCTCGGCCTTGTGCTTCAGCTGCTCCACTTCCTCGCGGAACGCGTGCTTGACCGACTTGGCATACTTGGCCATCACGTGATAGCGGTTCGCGATCACGGCCTGCAGCGTATCGAAGTCCGCCTCCGCCTTGTTCTTGACGCGCTTGGGTTTCGGCGCAACCTTCTTCACCTTGGCCAGGCCCACCACTTCCATCATCCGGATATAGGTCCAGCCGATGTCGAATTCGTACCACTTGTTCGACAGCTTGGCCGAGGTGGCGAAGGTATGGTGGTTGTTGTGCAGCTCCTCGCCGCCGATCAGGATACCCCACGGGAACACGTTGGTTGCCGCATCGTTGCAGTCGTAGTTGCGGTAGCCCCAGAAGTGGCCGATGCCGTTGATGACGCCTGCGGCCCAGATCGGGATCCACAACATCTGCACGGCCCAGATCGTCAGGCCGATCACACCAAACAGGACCACGTTAATCACCAGCAGCGCCGACACGCCGGCCCAGCTGTACGGGGTGTACACGTGGCGCTCGATCCAGTCGTTCGGGGTGCCATGGCCGTACTTGTCCAGCGTTTCCTGGTTCTTGCTTTCGGCGCGGTACAGCTCGGCGCCTTCGAGCAGCACCTTCATCACGCCCTTGGTGACCGGGCTGTGCGGGTCGTCTTCGGTCTCGCACTTGGCGTGGTGCTTGCGGTGGATCGCGGCCCACTCCTTGGTCACCTGGCCGGTCGTCAGCCACAGCCAGAAGCGGAAGAAGTGGCTGGGAATGGCGTGCAGTTCCAGCGCGCGGTGCGCCTGGTGCCGGTGCAGGAAGATGGTCACGCTGGCGATGGTGATGTGCGTCACGACCAGCGTGTACAGCACGAGTTCCCAGCCGGACAGGCCGACCAGGCCCGTGTCGAGGAAACTCAGCACCGCGTGCAAGGTGTTGCTAAACAAATTCATTGATGCTCCAAAGGGGATGGCGAAACTGCCCACGCCGTTCGAAAACCCGACCAGCGCCGCACTTCACATTTTACGCGCAACTACTGCCCGCGGGCACCAACTGGAGCAATCAAGTGGCCTCGGTTTGCGCCATTCGCGACACCGGCGTTGGCAGCTCTTTATCAAGCAGACGAACATCGAGCACATTCGTTGCCAGCTTGATCTGTCCCGACTGGACCAGCGCGTAGATCTTCTTGTTCACCTCAGACACGACGCCACCCAGTCCGTTCTCGGGGTCCCCGATCCAGAAACCCAGTTCGACCTCGTAGCCTTCCGGCGCAAAGCGGTTCAGGCCGACGCCGGGCGCCGGTTGTGCCAGCACGCGCGGCGTGCCGACCGCCTGCTGCAGCAGCAACGGCATCACCACGGTCAGGTCGCTGCCGTGCGCGACGAGGATGCGGGTGAAGCCGCGCACGCAGCGGCTGGACAGCGACTGGTTCTGCACCGGCCCGGAAATCAGCATCTCGTTCGGCAGCACCGTTTCCACGCCATCGAGCCCCTGCAGCACGGTGTAGCGGGTGTTGATGTTGGTGATCTTGCCAGTGTACTTATCCACCGAAATCATGTCGCCGATCGACAGGCTGCGCTCGAGCAGGATGATGAAACCCGACACGTAGTTGCTGGCAATGCGCTGCATGCCCAGGCCCAGGCCCACGCCGAACGCGCCGCCGAATACGGACAGCACGGTCAGGTCCAGCCCCATCAGCGGCAGGCACAGCAGCACGGCAACGAGGATCAGCAAGGCGCGACTCATGCGCGCCAGCATCACCTTGAGCGAAGTGTGCAGGCCGGCCATGCCCATCAGGCGCTCTTCCAGCGCGGCGCCGGCCCACAGCGCCAGCATCAGCAGCACCACGACCGACAGGCCGCCCTGCAGGATCTCCGCGATCGACGGATGCAGCTTGCCGATGCGGATTTCGCGGCTGTCGAGGAAGGCGTAGACGTCGTCCCACATGCCGGTGATGTAGAGCGCAACACCCAGCCACACCAGCAGCGCGAACATCTTCTCGAACGTGACGAAGGCCGCGCCCAGCTCGCCCCTGCGGCCGAACACGCGGCGCAGCAGGTAGAACACGGCCCGGATCGCCGCCAGCGAAGTGAACACCGGCATGGCCACCCGCACCAGGTTGATGTGGATGTGGTTGGCGATGAGGATGTACTTGGCAGCGTCCAGCAGCCCGACCACGATCAGCGGGGCCAGCACCGCGAGGAAGCTCTCGGCGCCGATGCGCAGGAAGCCGCCCTCGCCGTCGCGCGCGCGCGGCAGCAAGCGGCGGATCACGCGCGCAGCGAGCCAGCCGAGCGCGGCGCTCGCCACCACCGCCACCACCTGCCACTTGATGCCGGGCCGGGCGAGATCCTCGATCAGGTCGGGCAGCAGGTTGGACAGGGGCACCGCCGTCATCGCTTATTCCTCCGTTTCCGCCTGCGCCTTGGCCGGTTTCGCGGCCATCGGTTTGCGCTCCAGCACGGCGGCGAAGAAGCCGTCGGTGTTGTGCTTGTGCGGCAGCAGCTTGAGGTACTTGTCCATCTCGAGCGGGATCTTCTGTTCAGCCAGCGCGGCGCTCATCGGCACCAGCGCAAAGTCGTCGTGCGTGGCCAGGAACTGCTCGACCACCGCGTCGTTCTCTTCGTTCAGCAGGCTGCAGGTGGCGTACACCAGGCGCCCGCCGCTCTTGACCAGGCGCGAGGCGCCGTCCAGGATCGACAGCTGCTTTTCCTGCATCTCGGCGATCGCCTGTGGCTGCTGGCGCCATTTCACGTCCGGGTTGCGGCGCAGGGTGCCCAGGCCGCTGCACGGCGCATCGACCAGCACGCGGTCGATCTTGCCGGCCAGGCGCTTGACCTTGGCGTCGCGCTCGTGCGCGATGACCACCGGATGCACGTTCGACAGGCCCGAGCGCGCCAGGCGCGGCTTGAGCTTGGCCAGGCGCTTTTCCGACACGTCGAACGCGTACAGGCGGCCGGTGTTGCGCATGATCGCGCCCAGCGCCAGCGTCTTGCCGCCCGCGCCCGCACAAAAGTCCACCACCATTTCGCCGCGGCGCGCGCCCACCAGCTGGGCCAGCACCTGGCTGCCCTCGTCCTGCACCTCGATGGCGCCGGACTTGAACAGCGGCAGGTTCTGCAGCGCCGGCTTCTTGTGCACGCGCAGGCCCAGCGGCGCGTACGGCATCGGCTCGGCGATGATCGGCGCCGTGGCCAGCTCGGCGATCACGTCGTCGCGGTTGGCCTTGATCGAGTTGACGCGCAGGTCGAGCGGCGCCGGCGTGTTCAGCACAGCGGCCAGCTCCAGCGTTTCCTGCTCGCCGAACTGGGCCACGAGCTTGTCGTACAGCCATTGGGGCAGGTTCGAACGCAACAGCGGCGACAGCAGCTTGCGGTCGATCTGCGTAACGCGGGCCAGGAACTGGTTTTCCTCTTCGCTCAAGCCGCCAAGCGACTCGGCGCCCACCGCCTCGGCCATGCCCAGCAGGGCCAGGCGGCGGATGGTCGGCGCATTGCCGGAGCCGGCGAAATCGGTGAAGAAGGACTTGTTGCGCAGCACGGCATACACCCCCTCGGCGACGGCGCCGCGTTCACGGCCACCCAGGCGCGGGTGATCCTTGAAGTAGCGCGACAGCGTCACGTCGGCCGGCGCGGTAAAACGCAGGATCTCGCGCAACACCTCTTCGGTATTGGCGAGAATTGCTGGAGGCAATCTCATGAAATTCCTTGTTTAGATTCTGTTGTTTCCGGCAACGGTCACTTGCCCGTTGTCGATCGTGACCCTGTCTTCGACGCACAGGCGGACCGCATAGGGGTAGAGCTTGTGCTCTTCCACCAGCACGCGCGCGGCCAGCGTCTCTTCGGTGTCGCCGGGCAGCACGTTCACGCGCGCCTGGGCGACCACCGGACCGTGGTCCAGCTCGGCCGTCACGAAGTGGACGGTCGCACCATGTTCCAGCACGCCCGCCTCCAGCGCCTGCCGGTGCGTCGCCAGGCCCGGAAAGGCCGGCAGCAGCGACGGGTGAATGTTCAGCAGGCGGCCCGCATAGTGTTCGACGAAGCCGGCGGTCAGGATGCGCATGAAGCCGGCCAGCACCACCAGGTCGGGCTGGAAGCCATCGATGACTGTCTGCAGCGCCGCGTCGAAAGCCTCGCGCGTCGGGTAATCCTTATTCGACACGACGGCCGTCGGAATGCCGTGCGCTGTAGCGAACGCGAGTCCCTTGGCGTCGGCCTTGTTGCTGATCACTGCGGCCACCCGTGCCGGCCACTTCTCGGCTTCGCAGGCGCGCACCACTGCTTCCATGTTGCTGCCACGGCCAGAAATGAGGATCACGATGTTTTTCATAGCCCGCCATTGTACCTGAGGCGTCAAGTCAGGCCCAACGGAAACATCGGGGCGTCGGCTGTTCGTAGGGTGGGCAGATTCTGCCCACGCGTTCAACCGGCGCACGCGCACCGATTCACGCAGACGCACCGGCCCGTCACGCACTGGCTGAGCGCGTGGGCGGGAAACCCGCCCACCCTACGGATTACTCGAACGAATAGAAGACGCGGAACGGCACTTTCTTCTCGGCCCAGAAATCGGCCGCGTCGCGGAACACGTCGAGCAGGTTCTCGCGCGCTTCCTTGTCGAATTTTTGCGTGTTGGGCAATTGCTCGAGCACGACGATGAAGCCCGGTTGCGGCCCGGCCTTGTGGATGGTGTGGGTCAGGCACTCGCGCAGCGCGTCGAAATTCTTGCTGCACGGCTTGGGAAAATGGAAGCTCTCGCCGATCTTCGCGCACACCTGCTGCTTGGTCAGGGCAGTGGCACAGTGCGCGTACAGGAAGTGATGCCCCAGCCTGCCAGCCTCTTCCTGCAGCTCCACGACGCGGAACGCACGAATGGACTGCACAAGATTGGGCGCCACTGTCATCAACAAACTCATTTTTCCCTCAAGTTGACCTAGTGTGTTGGGAGGGGAACCCGCGCCCGGACCATGGAGCACGCGCATTACTTACTCTCCTGCTATCGATTTACACACGCCAATAAACCCTAACTTTTCTAAGGGTAACGTTTTGTGGTAGTGGAAGCAACCCGAATGTTGACTCCTAGCGCCAATTTTTCAAAAAAACCTTTGATTTAACAAGGATTTTCCCGCTTCTGTCCGCCGAAGTCGCATAATGCCTGCTGTTACATTTTGTTGCCACGCAGATCGCACGGCGTACTCGGCTGGAAGTACCATAAGCTCGTGGCACTAGCATATTGACGACTTAGCACCACCCAAAAACGAGGTAAACATGAAACTGCAAGCCAAACTTTTGATCTCCGCCCTCTTCGTCGCCGCGCTCCCGCTGGCGCATGCCGGCGACTTCGACGACTTCGGCCGCGTGGTGCGCGTCCAGCCGCGTACCGAGCAGGTGCGTGTGCCGCGCCAGGAGTGCCGCACCGAATATGTGCAGGCGCAGGCCCAGCCGCAGCGCGGCTCGGGTGGCCAGATCGTCGGCGGCATCGCCGGCGCGCTGCTGGGCAGCCAGGTGGGCGGTGGTAACGGCAAGGTAGCCGCAGCCGCGGCCGGTGCGATCGCCGGCGCGATGGTGGGCGACCATGTCGAAAACGACGGCCGCAACTATGGCCCCGGCGTGCAGGAGCAAGCCGTGCGCCAGTGCCGCACCATCGAAGTGGTGGAAACCCGCAACGCCGGCTACGAGGTCACCTACGAGTACCGCGGCCACCAGTACACCGAGATCATGAGCCGCGACCCGGGCGACCGCGTCCACCTGCGCGTCTCGGTGGTCGCCGACCGCTACTGATCGCTTTCGGACGGGCAGGTTCCTGCCCTTCTCCCCGGGTTCCCGCTAGTGCTTGCGCTGCAGGAACCCGTCGCCTGATAATAGGGCGGTTTTCCCAGGCCGTCCTATGCTCATCAAACGAAAATCCATCGAACAAGCCGAATCGTCCCGCCGTCCCGTGCGCAAGCCGAAATTCGCGCCCGTGACGCTATCGGAACAGGAAGGCGTACGCTACCTGCACTTCGGCACCGAGTGGGTGCAGGGCGCCATGCGCATCCGCAAGCCGGACTGGCCCGAACTCGAATATGCGCAGCAGATGATGTCGTGGATGCTGTTCATCGACGCCCCGCGCACCATCTGCCAGCTGGGCCTGGGTGCGGCCACGCTCACCAAGTTTTGCTACCGCCAGTTCCCCGAGGCGCATGTCACCGCCATCGAACTGAACCCGTCGGTGATCGACATCTGCCACTCGATGTTCAAGCTGCCCGAGGACGACGCGCGCCTGCAGGTGCGCGAGATGGACGCCTTCGACTTTGTGCTGCACCCGTCCAGCCACGGCGCGTTCGACGTGCTGCAGTGCGACCTGTACGACGCCACCGCGCGCGGCCCGGTGCTGGACACGCCGGAGTTCTACGCGGCCTGTAACGCCTGCCTCGCGCCGGGCGGCATCATGACCGTGAACCTGTTCGGCGACCATCCGAGCTTCGCCAGGAACATCAAGGCGATGAAGTTCGCGTTCGACCAGGTGATCTGCCTGCCCGAAGTCCACGAAGGGAACGTGGTCGCGCTGTGCTTCAGGGAGCGCCGCAAGATCGACCTGGAGGCGCTGGCCGCGCGCGCCGCGCAGATCCAGGCCTCCACCAAACTGCCCGCCAAATCCTGGGTCAAGGGCATTGCCACGGCACTGGCCGCAAAATAAATGGACGACCATTCCGACGCCAAGCCACGCATCAAACGCCTCGACCTGCAGGCCATTTTCGCGTGGCTGCTGGCGGACGGAATCGTCACCAAGGAACACGTCAAGGCCAACTTCGCGCAGGCCCAGGGCATCCTGAAGAACGCGCCGGGCGCCATGCACCCGCTGGCCGCGGTCGCACAGTGCAAGCTCACCTCGGCCCTGGCGCCGCACCGGCTGCTGACGCTGGACGTGCTGTCCGAGTGGTGCGCCGCCAAGGTCGGCCTGCCCTTCATCCGCATCGACCCGCTCAAGATCGACTTCACCAAGGTGGCGGACGTGATGTCGGCCAGCTACGCGGCGCGCTTTAACGTGCTGCCGGTCGAGCTGACCCCGACCACGCTGGTGGTGGCCACGGCCGACCCGTTCGTGAAGGAATGGGAGCACGAGATCGCGCGCATCTCGCGCCGCAGGGTTGAACTGGTGATCGCCAACCCGCTCGACATCGCGCAGTACATCTCGCAGTTCTTCAGCCTGGCCAAGTCGATCCGCGACGCGAACAAGTCGTCGAGCCAGAACACGACGCTGCGCAACAACCTCGAGCAGCTGGTCGAGATGGGCAAGTCGGACCGCCAGTTCGACGCGAACGACCAGCACATCGTCAACATCGTGGACTGGCTGTGGAGCTACGCGTTCGAGCAGCGCGCCTCCGACATTCACCTGGAACCGAAGCGCGAGTTCGCACTGGTGCGCTTTCGCATCGACGGCGTGCTGCACCAGGTGTACCAGGTGCCAACGGCGGTGATGATCGCGATGACCGCGCGCATCAAGCTGCTGGGACGGATGGACGTGATCGAGCGCCGCCGCCCGCAGGATGGCCGCATCAAGACCCGCACCAACACCGGGCAGGAGGTCGAGCTGCGCCTGTCCACGCTGCCCACTGCGTTCGGCGAAAAGCTGGTGATGCGTATCTTCGACCCGGAAGTGGTGGTCAAGACGCTGCCCGAGCTGGGCTTCCCGGCCGACGACGCGGCGCGCTGGGACGCCCTGACCCAGCGCCCGCACGGCATCATCCTCGTCACCGGTCCAACCGGCTCGGGCAAGACCACCACGCTGTACACCACCCTCAAGGCGCTCGCCACCAGCGAGGTGAACGTGTGCACGGTGGAGGACCCGATCGAGATGGTCGAGCCGTCGTTCAACCAGATGCAGGTCCAGCCGGGTATCGACCTGTCGTTCGCGGACGGCGTGCGCGCACTGATGCGGCAGGACCCGGACATCATCATGGTCGGCGAGATCCGCGACCTGGCCACGGCCGAGATGGCGATCCAGGCCGCGCTGACCGGCCACCTGGTGCTCTCGACGCTGCACACCAACGACGCGCCGTCGGCGGTGATGCGCCTGCTCGAACTGGGCGTGCCCTACTACCTGCTCGAAGCCACGCTCATCGGCATCATGGCGCAGCGCCTGGTGCGTACGCTGTGCGTGCACTGCAAGGCCACCGGCGGCGACTTGTCCGACGACGTCTGGCAGAGCATCGGCGGCGCGTGGAACCTGCCGAAGCCGGCCACCGTGTACCGCCCGGTCGGCTGCCCCGAGTGCCGCCAGACCGGCTACCGCGGGCGCACCGGCCTGTACGAGCTGGCCACCGTCACCGAACAGTTCACGCGCCTGATCGGCGAACAGACCGACCTGCAGGCGCTGCGCCAGCAGAGCATGGCCGACGGGATGAAGCCGCTGCGCATGGCCGGCGCCCACAAGATCATCGAGGGCGTGACCACGGCCGAGGAAGTGCTCAAGGTAACCTCGGCGATGGCCTAGACGGCCTGACCCCAAACAGGACTGGCGCAAACGGCAAGCTGTCGCTATAATGACGACCTCTTTCGGGTCGTTAGCTCAGTTGGTAGAGCAGCGGACTTTTAATCCGTTGGTCGCTGGTTCGAGCCCAGCACGGCCTACCAGAATCAGGAAAAGGGGTTTCGAGCAATCGAAACCCCTTTTTCATTCCTCGGCCAGGTCGCCGTAGGGCGGGCGCGCAGTAAAGACTGGCGCAACCGCAAAACTGCCGCTATAATAGCGAGCTCTTCGGGTCGTTAGCTCAGTTGGTAGAGCAGCGGACTTTTAATCCGTTGGTCGCTGGTTCGAGCCCAGCACGGCCTACCAGAATTTAGCAGTAACAGACAAGGCGTTGCGAGTGATCGTGACGCCTTTTTTGTTTTACCCGCCCTGCCCCGCATGCCGCAAACGATCGCCGCCCCCGTCCACCACGACCTGGTCATCAAGAAGAGCCGCTTCATCGCGTGCGTGCAGCCGATGGCCGATCGCGCCGGCGCGCAGGCGGTGGTGTCTGCCCTGAAGGCGCAGCACCCGGGCGCGAACCATGTGTGCTGGGCGCTGCTGGCCGGCGGCCAGTCCGCGGCGGTGGACGATGGCGAGCCAAGCGGCACCGCCGGTCGCCCGATGCTGGACGTGCTGCGTCACCAGGATCTGGAAGGCGTGCTCGCCACCGTGGTGCGCTACTTTGGCGGCGTGAAGCTGGGCGCCGGCGGTCTGGTGCGCGCCTACACCGACGCGGTGGCGCAGGCGCTGCTCCAGGCCGAGAAAGTCGCCATCGTGCGTACCCGGACCTTGCGCTGCCTTGTGCCGTACGCCCTCGAAGGGATGGTGCGGCGCGAGCTGGAGGCTGCGGGCGCCACCCTCGCCGACGTCGAACACGGCGACACCGTGAGCCTTGCATTTACGCTGCCGGAAGCGGCGGCGGCCGGATTGGTGTCCCGGCTGAACGATGCCGGCCACGGCCGGCTCACCTGGCACCGCGAAGACGACTGACGGCGCACTCTTCGGTGCTACACTCGGCTCATCCTAACCACAGGGAGGAGCCATGTCCGCCAACAACGAACGCAACCCGCACCTGATTCGCGCTGCCGAAGTGAAGTCAGCCGAGGGCGAATTCTCGCACCCATGGAATCCGAAGTCGCGCCTCATCGGCACCCACCTGAGCAAGGCCGCCGGGCTGCAGCGCGCCGGGGTCAGCATCGTGCGCATCCCGGCCGGGCACGAGTCGTTCGCCTACCACGCGCACCATCGCGAAGAAGAGTGGATCTATGTCCTCTCCGGCCGCGGCATGGCCGATGTCGACGACAAGCAGTACGAGGTCGCGGCAGGAGATTTCATCGGCTTTCCCACCTCGGTCGCGCACCACATGCGCAATCCATTTAACGAGGACCTGGTCTACCTGATGGGCGGAGAGAACCTCGACACCGAGATCGCCGACTTCCCGCGCCTGGGCAAGCGGATGGTCAGGATGGGCGACGAGGTCGCCATCTACAGCCTCGCGGACGGCAAGCCACTGGGGCCATTGGACTAAGGCTGCGAGAGCGCATCGAGCATGTCCGCCGTCGGCACTACCGTGGCGAATTCGCCGTGCAGGCTGGCCAGCGCGGTATCGTGCATCACTTGCGCGCCGTAGTGGCGGCCGTCGGGGCCGGTGCGCTCGAAGGTCGCCGCCGCATCGGCCGCGAAGAACACCTCGAAACCGAAATTGCCGGCCATGCGCGTGGTTGTCGATACGCAGTGGTCGGTGGTGATGCCGCAGATGACCAGCGTGCCGATCCCGTCCGCGCGCAGGCGCTGTTCGAGGTCGGTGCCGATGAACGAACTGTTCACGTTCTTGTACAGGACCGGTTCGCCCGCCAGCGGCGCCGCTTCCGGCTTCACGCGAAAGCCCGGCGCGTCCGGGTGGAACAGGCTGCCGGGCCGCTGCGAACGGTGCTGGATATGAAAGATCGGCCTGCCGGTTGCGCGCCAGCCGGCCAGCAGCCGCGCGATGTTCTGCTCGGCCTGCGGATTGTTGCGCTCTCCCCAGCTCGGGTCGTTGAATGCCTGCTGCACGTCGATGACGATCAGCGCGGCGTTGGCGGGCAGTTGCTGCATCGGGTACTCCTCTCGAATGGATGAGCCGCCATCTTCGCCCGCGCGTTGCTGCAAGCCCAACCGAAATGCCCGATAATTGCCAGCTCATCCATGAAGGATTTCGATGGCCATGAAGCTCAGCCAACTCAGGATGCTGGTGGCGGTCGCGGATAACGGCAGTTTCAGCGCGGCCGCCGCGCAGCTCGACTGCACGCAATCGCGCATCAGCCACGCGATCGGCGAGCTCGAACGCGAGCTCGGCGTGCGCCTGCTCGCGCGTGGACGCGATGGCTCGGCGCCGACCGACGCGGGCCACCGGGTTCTGGACAAGGCGCGGCAGATGCTGCGGATCGAGGCCAGCCTGCTCGACGCCGCGCGCGACAGCCAGGCGCTGGCGGGACGCGTGCGCATCGCGTGCTTTCGCAGCGTGGGCACGCACCTGCTGCCGCACGCGCTCGAGGCGCTGGCGCTGGAATATCCGGGCATCGAGATCGAGATCGACGACGGCTGCGACGAGCGCGACGATGTGGCGCAAGCGGTGCTGCAGGGCCGCGCCGACGTCGGCATTGCGCAGCTGCCGGTGGATGACGCGCTCGCGTGGCAGCCCTACCTGTTCGACAGCTACCGGCTGGTGCTGCCCGCTTCGCTGGCGCCGCGCATCGACGCGGGCTGGCCGGCGGTCGATGGCCTGCCGTTCATCGCGCTGGCGTGCTCGGGTGCGGCCGCCGTGTTGGAGCGCTGCCGTGCGGCCGGTTTCGCAGCGCGGCCAAGCCGCACGATGGCCAACGACACGAGCATCGCCGCCATGGTCGGCCGCGGCATGGGGTTCTCGATCCTGCCCGAGCTGTCGGTGTTCCCCAAGCCCGACGAGGTGCGCACGCTTGCGCTGCCGATTGCCGCGCGGCGCGAATTCGTCATCGCCGCCCTGCCCGGGACCATGCGCGCACCGGCCGTGAAGGCGGTGCTGCGCTTCCTGCGCGACAAGCGCATCGTGGCCAGGACGCGGGCCTACCAGGGTGGCATCGTCAGCTGGGAGTGAGTGCGGAGGACACGTAGGGTGGGCAGGTTTCCTGCCCACGCGTCCAGCGACAACTCGAACCGTCCATGCTTCAAACATGCCCTGAACGCGTGGGCGGGAAACCCGCCCACCCTACGCGGCTGGTCGGCTTGTCGCATGGCCGGGTTGCGCAGGCGGTCTATGGGTTCCCGCCTTCGCGGGAACGACGGTTTTCTGCCGCTTGGATAAAGGAGCCGAGCAAATCCACCGGCAGCGGGAACACGATGGTGGCGGTCTTGTCGCTGGCGATGGTGGACAAGGTCTGCAGGTAGCGCAGCTGCATCGAGCCGCTTTGGCGCCCCAGCACCTGCGCGGCCTGCATCAGCTTTTCGGACGCCTGCAGTTCGCCCTCCGCGTGGATCACCTTGGCGCGGCGCTCGCGCTCGGCCTCGGCCTGGCGCGCAATGGCGCGGATCATCGATTCGTCCAGGTCCACGTGCTTGATCTCGACGTTGGCCACCTTGATGCCCCAGGCGTCGGTCTGCGCGTCGAGCACCTGCTGGATGTCGATATTGAGCTTTTCGCGCTCGGCCAGCATCTGGTCGAGTTCGTGCTTGCCCAGCACCGAGCGCAGCGTCGTCTGCGCCAGCTGGCTGGTAGCCTCGAAAAAATTCGCGACCTGGATGATGGCCTTGGCCGGGTCGATCACGCGGAAGTACAGCACCGCGCTCACCCGCACCGACACGTTGTCGCGCGAGATCACGTCCTGCTTGGGCACGTCGTGCACGATGGTGCGCAGGTCCACCCGCACCATCTGCTGCAGCACCGGGATCAGCAGGAACAGTCCGGGTCCCTTTACGGCCCAGAAGCGCCCGAGCTGGAACACCACGCCGCGCTCGTATTCGCGCAAGATGCGCACCGACATGGCCAGCAGCACGGCCAGCAGCACGATGATCAGGCCGATCGAAAAACTGAACTCGATTAGCATCTCAGGCTCCTCGTTCATTTTCAGGCACCACATGCAGCACGGGGCCGCGCATCGCGACCACGCGCACGCGCTGGGCGCGCGCGAGCGGCGTGTCGGTGACGACGTGCCAGGTCTCGCCGCCGATGTTGGCCCAGCCTTCGCGCGTGGCGCCCTCCAGCATTTCGCCCACGCTGCCGACCAGCGCCTCGGCCCCGCTGACCGGCTTGCGGCGGCGTGTGCGCAAGGCCACGTTCGCCGTTGCCGTGACCAGCAGGCCCGCCGCCACCCCAAGCGTGCCGACCAGGACTGGCGGGATGCCAAAGCCGGGCCGGTCGGTCTCGACCAGCATCAGTGCGCCGATCACGAACGCGATCACGCCGCCGATCCCGATCGCGCCGAACGTGGGCAGGAAGGCCTCAGCCACCATCAGCCCAAGCCCGAGCAGGATGAGCGCCAGGCCCGAGTAGTTGACCGGCAGGAGCTGCAGGCCGTACAGGCCGAGCAGCAGGCAGATCGTCCCCGCCACGCCGGGCGCGACCGCGCCGGGACTCATGAATTCGAACACCAGCCCGTAGATCCCCACGGTCATCAGGATCAGCGCGACGCTCGGGTTGGTGATGGCGGCGAGCAGGCGCGTGCGCCAGTCCGGGGCCGCGTCCTCGACGGGAGCGCGCGCGGTGTGCAGCGTTTTCGGCTGGCCGAGCACGGTCACGGTCCTGCCGTCGAGCAGCGCCAGCAGCCGCGGCAGGTCCGGCGCCACGTCATCGACCACGTGCGCCTTGAGCGCCTCCTCCGCGGACAGGCTGACGGCTTCGCGCACCGCCTGCTCGGCCCAGTCGGCATTACGGCCGCGCATCTGGGCCAGCCCGCGGATGTAGGCGGCGGCATCGTTGACTTCTTTGTGTTCCATCGTCGATGGCGTCTTTTCCCTGGCCGGCTCGGCGCCGCCCGGGCCCACGGCGACCGGCGTGGCGGCGCCCAGGTTGGTGCCAGGCGCCATTGCGGCGATGTGGCTGGCGTACAGGATGTAGGTGCCGGCGCTGGCCGCGCGCGCGCCACCAGGGGCGACGTAGCTCGCCACCGGCAGCGGCGCCGTGAGGATCGCGCGGATGATGGTGCGCATGGACGTGTCCAGGCCGCCCGGGGTGTCCAGCCGCAGCACGACGAGCTGGGCGCGCTGGCTTGCGGCGCGGGCGATGCCGCGGGCGACGTAGTCGGCATAGGCCGGGCCGATGGCGCCGTCCACGGTGAGCACGACGACCTTGGCCGTGCCCGCCAGGTCAACCGCACGCGGCACCCCGGACAGGCGCGCCGGGGCCAGCGCCGCCAGCGCCATCAGCAACGAACAAGCCAGCCTTGCCGGCCATGATGGGAACATGCCAGCACCTCGCGACGGACGGGTGTCCCTCCCAAGGGGTTAGAAGTGCTGGCTTCGGCCTTGGTTCCGCAAGCGGGAACCCCAGGCAAACGGCTCAGGCCAGGGGCGGCCCGTCCATGGAGATGAAGGTCTCGGCCGCTTCGCGCTGGATGTCGCGCAGCGTGTCTTCGTCGAGCACGAAGTCGAGCGCGCTTTCGGCGTGCTCCGGCGGCGGGGGCGGCGGCGTGCCCAGCGGCGAGGCCACGGGGGTGTACTGGTTGGCCAGCAGCAGCGTGTCACGCAGGGTTTCGGGGGGCATGCCCAGCCACGCGCCACGCAGTTCGACGATCGCTTCGGCCACCGGCGCCGGCACGGCCAGCTTGCGCAGCACCTCGCGGCTGACCACGTCCTCGCACAGCTCGGCCCAGTTCTCGGGATCTTCGTCCAACAGGCCCGGGAATTCGTCGGCGCGCGAGAGCAGGTAGAACCCGCCGACCTCGTGCACGATGCCGGCGAACAGGGCGGTGTCGGGGTTGACGAAGGTGACCCGGCGCGCAAACGCCTCGGCCAGCGCCGCCACGTGGGCGGTATGCGCCCACAGCTGCTCGGCCTTGGCGCGCAGGCCAGGGTCCACGATGCGGCTGCCGAACTGGCGCACCACCAGACTGGCCACGAGCGCCTGCAGGCGCCGGTAGCCGATCCGCGCGACGGCCGCGCGCACGTTGGTGATCTGCGGGCCAGCCGCACTGTTATAGGCAGCGGTGTTCGCCAGCGCCACGGTACGCGCCGCCAGCTGCGGCTCGCCCAGCACCAGGCGGATTGCGTCTTCCAGATGACAATCGGGATCCTCCAGCGCCAATTGAAGGCGCAGGACGGCGTTGACACTGGTTGGGAAGGTCATGTCGCCGCGCGCTGCCTGGGCGGCGATGTAACCAAAGGCTTCGATTCTGTTCACCGCTCGATTATACGCTCGCAAGGTGAACTGGTTGCCTCGCATCTCATGCGATGGCGGGAACCGTGCCGTGACAGGCGCGGTTCCGTGGACGCGGCGCGACAGTGTGTGTCAGCCGCCCGCGGAACCGTCACACATATGCATACCGCATGCCCCTACTTCACCTTGATGGCGCTCTTCACGTTGGCCACGCCGTCCACTTCCTTGGCCACCTTGACCGCCTTGTCCGCCTCGGCCTTGGAATCGACGAAGCCGCTCAGCATCACCACGCCCTTCTCGGTCTCGACGTGGATGGCCAGCGATTTGAGGTCCGGTTCCTTGAACAGGCTGGCCTTGACCTTGGTGGTGATGGCGGTGTCGGAAGCGGCGACCGCGGTCTTCTTGCCGGCCTCGCGCGTGTTGGCGGCGGCGGTGTCGGTGGCGCCGTCAGCTTTGTCGGCAACGGTAGCTGCGGTGTCGCGCGTCTTCTCGCCAGCCCGCTCCATCGCGTTTTCGGTCTTGTGCGCCGCAGTCGATGCGGCCTGGCGGGTCTTGTCGCCAGCGCGCTCCATCGTGTTCTCGGTCTTTTGCGCCGCAGTCGAGGCAACCTCGCGGCTCTTCTCGCCAGCCCTGTCCAGGGCGGTCTCGGTCTTCTGGGCGACGGTATGGGCCACCTCCTTGGTCTTTTCCACCGTGGCCTGTGCCAGCTCCTTCGTCTTCTCGGCGGCGGTGGAAGCGGCACTGCGGGTCTTGTCGGCCGCAACCGCCGCCGCATCACGCGTGTCGGCGGCCGCGTTCTCGGTGTGCGCCGCAACCTCGTTGCCGGCCCGGGCCGCCGCAGTCGCCGGACCCGGCTTGGTCTGGACCAGACAGCCGGTGCGCGCGTCGCCGCCGGCTTGCTCGCACTTCTCCATGGCCTTCGATGCGTTGGCATTGCCGGTGCCCGCGATCACGGTGCCGCCGCTGCCGCTGGCGCCGGCTGCGCTCACGTCGCGGCCGCTCTTCGCATCGGCCAGCGCCGCGGTGTGGGTGGACTTGGCGTTGTTCAGGCAGCTGTCCTTGTCGGCCCCGCTCATCGCGCCGCACTTGGCCCTGGCCACCGCGTAGTCGGCATCGGCCACCCGCTCGCGCGCCTTGGTGCGGCTTTCGCTGGTCTGGTTGTATTTGGCCAGCGCGTCGGACTCGGTGCGCGCTCGCGCCGCCTTTGCCTCGGCCATGCACACGTCCTTGTCATTGCCGCTCATGCCATTGCACTTGGCGGCGGCGGCCTTGTACTCGGCGGCGGCCTTCTGGGTCACTGCGCGGTAGGTGGCCGGGTCGTGGTTGAGCGCGGCGGTGGGTGCGAATGCATGGCTGGAGCCGGCGGCAGTCGCCAGCAGGGCGGCGATAAGCGTTTTCATGTGGTGTCCCTTGCGTCCGTTGTTGTTAATACCATGATTTAACGCCTGCGCAACGGCGTCATCTGTGCGACATCGAACACTTGTCGAAAAAACCACCCGCCCGCTGTTACTCGTCGGTCAGCAAGCCCTTGCGCCACAACGGCAGCGCGTCCTCGAAAGGCTTGTCGGCGGCGCCGAATGCGTCCCCGTCGCGGGCCAGGTTCACCCAGGCACGGGTATCGTGGCCGGCGCCGGACACCGGCTGGGTGGCGCGCACCGAGGCGAGCCAGCCGTAGATGCGGCCATAGTCGCCGGGGTGGCTGTGCCGCGTCCAGGCCAGCGCCACCAGGTCGGCGTAGCCTTCTTCGCGGCGGTTTTCACGGATCGCCCTGGCCTCGGCCAGCAGCGACTGGTCGGACGCGCTCTGCTCGCCAACCTCGACAAAGCCGGCCGGCAGCGCATGCCAGACGCCCTGTGCGTAGCGCCAGCAATGCCCGATCTCGTGCGCAGCCATCGCTTCGATCAGTTCGGCGCGCGAGGCCTCGGGCACGCTGCCCAGCACCGCCTCGGCGTCGGCATTGCCACGTAGGGACAGCACCAGCTTGCAGCGGCCGCCGTCGAATCCCATCGCCAGCGGCACGTCGCCCGATTTGGCTTGCGGCTGCACGATGATGTCGAGCGGGAGTTTCAGCTGTTGCGAATACGACAGAACCGGAGCGGCCGCGCGGAGCCAGCGGGTTTCCTGTTCAGTAAGATCGGCGGCGGATGCAGCATGGCATGCCAGCAGCATCGGGAATAGCGGGAGGAGCGTACGCATGGCGAGGTTTCCGGAGGGGTGGAGAAATGCCGTAAGGCAATTCTACGGTCCAGAGAACCTGTGGAATCGAGAAAATTTTTCGCTGTAGAAAAGAAGGCAAAGGTGTCGGGGTTGCAAGCGGCGTGCACGCCGCAAGCTCGGCATGGGCCCCGGCTTTCGCCGGGGCGACGATGCTATTTACTTGAGGGTGGCGGCGGTGATGAAGGCCGGGCGGATGTCGTTGGGGACGTCCTTCATCTTGTCCAGCGCCTTCTGCACGTCCGGGCGGATGACGACGTACTTCTTCATCATCGCCTGGGCGCGGGCGTAGTCGCCGGTGGCTTCGATGGTCAGGAACTCGCGGTCGAGGTCGGCCACGGCCTGCTTGATCTTGCCAAAGTCGACCGAGAACGTGCCGTCGCCATGCGACACGAAGCCGCCGTGGTCAAGCAGGTAGTTCATCTGGATCGCCATGCCGCGCGCGTGCGAATCGGTCAGGCCGAAGTGCAGCGTGCGGAAAGCGGATGCCAGAAACGTGTTAAACAGTTTCCGCTCGGCCGCGGCGCCCTGCCCCAGCGTGTCCTTCAGCTGGCCCTTGTCCATCATGTACGACAGCGCCCACAAGCCGGTGATGTCGGCCTTGGCTTCCTCGATGGTCGAGTAGGCGTCCTTCAGGTCCTGGCGCGGCGTCGATTCCTTGCCGCCGCTTTTGGTGATGTGCGGGCCCAGCCCGTGCGTGATCTCGTGCGCGAGGATGTGGGTGAAGAACGAGTCGAAGTCCAGGTCCTTCTGGTCTTGCGCTCGCAGCACCAGCCTGGTGATCGGCTTGAGGGTGGAATCGAACTTCGCTTCCTGCACGTTCTTGAGCATCACGCGCTTCGAACCGCGCTGGCTGATGATGCGTTCGTCGTTGGGCAGGTTGTAGGCGGCGGTCTGCACGCCCATGTTGCCGTCGCCGGCACCATAGACCTCGTTCACCACCACCATCGGCGCCAGCGCGCCCACCTTCGGGTTGCGGTACTTGGCGTCGAGCGGCAGGTTGTCTTCCAGCTCCTGCATGTGCTTGCCGAAGAAGTTCAGCTTCTGCGTTTCCTTGGCGTCGCGGATGTTCACATACGCCTCGAAGGCGGCCTTGTAGCCGAACAGCTCGTCGTTGTAGGTCTCGTACGGGCCGATGGTCACGTCCACCGGCGAATCCAGGTCCATCCACGCGAAGTCCGAGGCCAGGTAATCGTTGGACAGGAAGGCGTCGGCGCGCAGGTTCAAAAACTTCCTGAGCGAGGCGTTGCCGGTGGCGGCGGCCGCTTCACGCAGCAGCCTGGCCAGTTTTTCCAGCTCCGGCTTGTACTCGTCGGAGTACTTCACAGTCTTGAACTTGCCGTCGCTGCCCTTGCGTATCACCGTGTAGAACCACTGCGCCTGCTCCTTCTGGTCGGCGGGCAGCGAATTCATCCACGCTTCGAGCTCCTGCCTGGTCGCGCCTTCCGGGTAGAAGTTGGCGGCGGCCGGCTTGGTGGCGGGGATGCGGATGCCGGCGTACTCGGCGGGCATGAAGGACTTGTTGTCGTCGATGATCGACCACGGGCCTTTGTTCAGCCAGAAGTAGTTGCGGCGAGCGGCGCCGAGCGCCGTCTTGTCCTTCTGGAGTGCGGCCCACAGCGCCTCGTTGCCAGACCAGCGCTGGCGCAGCTGCAGGGTGTCGACGATCTTGGCCGCTTCGATCAGCTTGGCGATCGCGATGCGGTCGCCGGCGGACAGCGACGCGGTGTCGGCGCGCAGCTCGGTGGGCGAAAAGCGCTTGGCCATCGCGTTCAGCTGCGGCACGTCCGGGGTGGCCGGTGCGGTGGCGGCAAAGGCAGTGCTCATGGCGGCTGCCAGCATGACGGGTGCGAGAATTTTTTTCATGGGTCCCTGGGTTAAGGATTGCAACCGGAGCATTGTAATCCTAACCACACCCAACAACGTCGTTCCCGGCCGCGCCGGAAACGACGGTTATTTGGCGGCGACTTGCGCGACAGCGGGCGAAGAAGCCTGCTGCATCCAGCCACCGCCCAGCGCGCGAGCGACCGCCACGGATGCGAGCAGCCGCTGGGTGGAGATCTGCACGCCGGCCCGATCCGCCGCCAGCGCGCTGCGCTGCGCATCGGTCACGTCCAGGTAAGTGGACACGCCACGCTCGTAACGCGCCTGCGCCACCACCAGCGCGCGATCGGCCGCCTGGCGCGCCTGCTCCTGCACCGCGCCCTGCTGCTGCCGCTGCTGCACGTCCGACAGCGCGTCTTCCACTTCGCGCAGCGCCGTCAGCAGGCGGCCCTGGTGGTTCGCCACCGCTTCGTCGTAGCGCGCCTTGGCAAGCGCCAGGTTGGCCTTGTTGCGACCACCGTCGAACAGCGGCAGCGACAGCGCCAGCGGACCGAATGAGAACTGGCGCGAGTCCGCCATCGTGATGTCGTGCAGGCTTTCGGAGGCAAAGCCGTAACGCCCGGTCAGCGACACCGACGGATAGAACGCGCCTTCGGCCACGCCGACCTGCGCATTGGACGCCTTCAGACCCGCCACGCTGGCGGCCAGATCCGGACGCTGGCCGAGCACGCTGGCCGGCAGGCCGACCGGAATCATCGGCGGCTGCGGCAGCTGGGCGCGCGGCGTGGCCGCCACCAGCGGCACGCTGGGCGAGGCGCCGACCAGCACCGACAGGCCATGCTCGACCTGGTTGCGCTGGCGCTGCACCTCGTGCAGGTCGGCCTCGGCGTTGGCGCGCTCGACGCGCGCGCGCGACACGTCCAGCTCATTGGTCAGGCCGGCGTTGAAGCGCGCTTCGACCAGCTGTTGCGCCTCTACCCGCGCGCCCGCGGCATCACGCAGGATCGCCAGTTCCGCGTCCAGCCCGCGCAGTTGCCAGTAAGCGCTGGCCACCTGGCCGGACAGCATGAGCATGACGCCGTCGCGGTCGTACTGCGCCGCCAGCGCCTGCGCGTCGGCCGCTTCCACCACACGGCGCACGCGGCCCCACAGGTCCAGCTCCCACGACAGCGAGCCGCCGAACGAGTACTCGTTGCCGGAAATGGAGCGATGGCCGAGCGCGATGCCTTGCGCGGTCTCGGCCGAGGTGCGCGAGTTCGCCACCGACGTGCTCACCGACACCTGCGGCGCCTGGCCCGCGCGCGACACGCCAAGCTGCGCCTGCGCCTGCAGCAGCCGCTGCGCGCTGGCCAGCACACTCGGGTTGTCGCGCAGCGCGCGCTGTTCGAGCGCGTTCAGGGTGTCGTCGCCGTACACGGTCCACCAGGCAGCCGGCAGGCGCGCGGCGTCGTTCTGCGTTGCGGCGTGGCGCCAGGTCGGGGTTTCCGCTCCCTGCGGGGCGACGAAGTCCTTGCCGACGGTGCCACATGCCGTCAGCGCGGCGGCGATGGCGAGTGCCAGGGTGGTGCGGACGAAAAGCTTGGTCATCATTGGTCCTTCATTTTTTTCGGCCATGGCCGACGCTGCGGCTTTCGCGAGCTCAGCATGGGTCCCCGCCTGCGCGGGGACGACGTTGTTTAGCGTCTGTTGTTCGTTCAATGTGCGCCGGGGGCGCCGCCGGGCGACTTCACTTTGTCGGCAAACCAGATCACGGCAATACAGCCGAGCAGCACCAGGCCAACGATCAGGAAGCTGTCGTTGTAGGCCATGACGTACGATTCGCGCCGCACCAGGTTGTCCACCACGCGCACTGCCTTGTTGGCGGCGTCCGCCGGGTCGATGCCGTTCGCGATGAAGTTCTGTGTCAGTCCGTCCAGGCGCTGCTGGGTCGTCAGCGAGTAGTCGGACACCGACTCGCCCAGCCGCGCCGAATGGAAGTGCTCGCGATTGGTGAGCGCGGTGGCCAAGAGCGCAATGCCGATCGAGCCGCCGAGGTTGCGGGTCATGTTGAACAGGCTCGATGCGGACGGCATGTCCTGCGGCTTGATGCCCTGCATCGCGAAATTCGACAGCGTGAGCATCACGAACGGCTGGCCGATGGCGCGGATCACCTGCGACACGATCAGCTGGTCATAGCCGGTGCTCGCATCCATGAACGCGTTCATCACGCACGAGCCGCCAAACATCAACAGTCCAAACGAGCACATGATGCGGTTGTCCACGCGCGAGGACAGCGCCGCCGCGAACGGCATCACGAGCAGCTGCGGAAAGCCCATCCACGCGATCACCTCGCCGATCTGCATCGGCGTGTAGTTGGCGATCTGGCCAAGGAACAGCGGCAGCAGGAACGACGAACCGTACAGACCCATCCCGATCACCGCCGACAGCGCGGTCGCGACGAGGAAGTTGCGATGCCCGTACAGCGAAAGGTTCACGAACGGGTGCGGGCGCCAGAAGCTCACCGCCACCCAGCCGAGGATGCCGAAGATGGCCAGCGCGGCGAAGGTCAGGATGAATCCCGACTCGAACCAGTCCTTGCTGTTGCCCTCTTCCAGGAAGATGGTCAGGCTGGCCAAGCCCAGCGCCATCAGCGCAATGCCGAGCCAGTCCGCGTCCACCAGCTTGGACAGGTCGAGCGGCTCACGGTCCATGCCCCACCACATGCCGGCCATGAGCAGCACGCCCGGCACCCAGTTGATGTAGAAGATCGACGGCCAGCCATACAGCTCGGTGAGGTAGCCGCCCAGCGTCGGCCCCATCGCCGGCGCCAGCGTGGCGGTCAGGCCGAACACGGCCAGGCCCACGGCGCGCTTGTTGGCCGGCAGGCGCGTCATCACCAGCGTCATCGCCATCGGGATCAGCGCGCCGCCGGTAAAGCCCTGCAGCATGCGGAACACGATCATGCTCGGCAGGTTCCAGGCTGCACCGCACAGGGTCGAGAAGAGCAGGAACAGCGCCGTGGTGCCGATCAGGTAGCGGCGCGCGCCGAAGGCCAGCGTGAACAAGGCGGTCATCGGGATCACGACAATCTCGGCGCACAGGTAGGCGGTGGAGATCCACGAGCCCTCTTCCTGCGTGGCCGACAGCGCACCCAGGATATCCTTGAGCGACGAGTTGGTGATCTGGATGTCGAGCACCGCCATGAAGGCGCCCAGCATGCCTGCCGCGACCGCAATCCATGTGCGCGCCCCGACCTTGCTTCCGACCGGCGGAGCGCCGGGGACGGCCGTGGGCAGGCTCTTGGTCGAACTGGTCATGGGCGTCCCTTAGTGCGCCGACTGCGACGACTGCTTGAGCGGCACTTCGGCCACCACCGACATGCCCGGCACCAGGCGCCCGGACAGGCGCTTCAGGTCCGCTTGCTCGAGCGTGATCTTGACCGGCACGCGCTGCACGATCTTGGTGAAGTTGCCGGTTGCGTTATCGGCCGGCAGCAGCGCGAACTGGTTGCCCGAGGCCGGCGAGAAGCTCTCCACATGGCCGACCAGGTGCTGCCCCGGCAGCGCGTCCACTTCCAGGTTCACCGATTGGCCCGGCTGCAGGCCGGCCAGCTGGGTCTCCTTGAAATTGGCGGTGACCCAGACGTTGTCCTCCACCACCGCGGCCAGCTGCTGGCCCGGCTGCACGCGCGCGCCCACTTCCACGCTGCGCTTGCCGATGCGGCCGGCTACCGGCGAGACGACCTTGTTGTAGCCGAGCTGCTGCTGCGCGTCCTTGAGCTGCGCCTGCAGCACCTTGACCTGCGCCTTGAGCACGTCGCGCCCGGCGCCGGCGGCGGCGATCTGCGCCTGCGCGGCAGCGGCGGTGTCGCGCCGTGCAGCCACGTCGGCGGCGGCGCTGGCGCGGGCGGCGTTGGCGGCGTCCACTTCGGCCTTGGACACGGCCTTGATCTGGTCGGTGTACAGCTGGCTGAAGCGCTCGGCATCCTGCTTGGCGCGCAGCGCCTGGGCCTGGGCCTGGGCCACCTGCGCCTGCGCAGCCTGGGCCTGGGCGCGGGTTTGCGCCAGCTGGGCGTCGGACTGCGCGATCTGCTGCTGCACGCTGGCGATCTGCGCCTCGATCTGCTCGATGCGCACGCGCTGGTCGGCCGGGTCCAGCTCGGCGATCGGGTCGCCCGCCTTGACCACCTGGTTGTCCTCCACCAGCACGCGCGTCACCACGCCGGCAATGCGCGAGGACACCGGGTGCACATGACCGGTGACGTAGGCATTGTCGGTCTCGACGTAATAATGGCTGCGGTACCACATGCGACCGCCGGCGGTCAGCGCAACCAGCGCGATCAGGCCAACGATCACCAGCACGCGCTTGTTCGGCGGACTCTTGCCCGCCGGCGCCGGCGCGCCGGGCGCAGCCTGCGCTGCGGGCTGGACCGCGGATAAGTTCTTTTGCTCGCCTGCGGCTTGCGTTTGTGCCATGGAACGACTCCAGAAAATGAAATGGTTTCGGCGCATTATTGGACATCCCGAACCGAAAGTCAAGAAATGAAACGATTGCATTTCATTCCTAATTGATCTAAAGTGCGGCCATGAGCAAACCATCGCAAGATTGCAGCAACGCTTGCCTCAAGGGGGCAGGCCGGCCCAAGGCAGCCGAGGTCGAAGCGCGCATGCACGACCTGATCGAGACGGCGGGCGCGCTATTCCTCAGCCAGGGGTACACCAAGGTCAGCCTGGAAGCGATTGCACGCGAGGCGCACGTAGCCGTGCGCACTATTTACGTCAAGTTCGGCGGCAAGGCCGGGCTGTTGAACGCCGTGATCCAGTCCCGCCGCGACCGCTTCTTCAACGTGCGCGACATGGCGACGGACAGCCGCCCTTTCAAGGAAATCGTGGACGATTTCGGGCGCCACTTCCTGGCCCTGCTGTGGGCGCCGGAAGCACTGTGCATGCAGCGCGTGATCATCGCCGAGGCCGCGACCAACCCGGAACTGGCCGAGACGTTCGAGAATGCCGGCCCCAAGCCGACCCGCGAGATGCTGAGCCGCTTCTTCGCGCGTCCCGACATCCGGGCCCAGCTGCGGCCCGACCTGCCGTTCGACGCGCTGCCGACCTTTTTGCTGAACTGCGTCGCGGGCGACCTGCTGATGCGCTTTTTGTCGCCGCAACCGAAACAATCGCCCGAGGAAATGCAGCGCGCCCTGGACGAGCGCTTGTCGCTGTTCTACCGGGCCGTGCTGAAAGAAAGCTGAGGTCTCTCTGCGGTCAATGTTAGTCATCGCACCGACACGCAGGGACCGCCCCGGCATCCTGAAGACCTTTACAGGAGGATGTCATGGACAACAAGATCAAGGCGGGGCGCCGCGGGGAGGCTGCATGAGCAAGTCGGCCCGCTACGAATGGCGCGACCAGCAGGCCGCGCTGCATGAGCGCATGAAAGGGTTCCTGGAAAATCCAGGCAAGGAACAACTCGACGCCGTGGTGGCCGAAATGCGGGCCTATGCCGCAGCCGCACAGTCGGGCAACATCGAAATTCCGCAGCGCTTCGTCAGTTTCAACTGATCGGGTCAAAGCGCCAAGAACCATGCCGCTCCGCGTTACGCCGGGCGGCATTTTTCTTGCCCGTCCGCGGAACAGCGCCGGATATTGTAGGGTGGGCAGGTCCTCCTGCCCACGCGTTCAAGCAGCGGATATTGGCGCCGACCTCCTTGCCAGCGCCGCCAGGTCCAGTTCACCGTCCCCCTGTTGCACCGCACGCTGCAGGTTGTCGCGCACCGCTTGCCCGGCTGCCATCCGCACACCCTTGTCACGCCCGGCATCGAGCGCCAGGTTCACGTCCTTCAGGCCCAGCGCCAGCTTGAACCCGGCCGGGCTGTAGCGCTCCTGCGCGATCATGCCGCCATACCCCTTGTACACGGGCGAGCCGGCAAACAGCGTGGAAGCCAGCAGGTCCAGGAAATCGGCCGGCGCGATCCCGTACGCCCGTGCCAGCGCGGACGATTCGCCCATCGCCTCGACCGCCAGCGCCAGCGTGAGATTGGCGCCCAGCTTGACCGCGTTGGCCTGTTCCGGCAAGTCGCCGAAAGGCCAGGTCTTCTGCCCCATCAGGTCGAAATACGGCTGCACCCGCTTGATCAGGTCGATCGGCCCGCCAGCGAGGATGTTCAGCTTGCCGGCCGCTGCCACGTCGGAACGGCCCAGCACCGGCGCGGCCAGGTAGCCGATGCCCTTTTCCGCATGCACCCGCGCCATCTCGCGCGCGAACTCGACCGAAACCGTGGCCATGTTCACGTGTACGCTGCCGGGCGCGAGCGCGTCGAACACGCCATCGTCATACAGCACCGCGCGCACGGCGGCGTCGTCGGACAGCATGGTGAACAACACGTCCACCCTGCCCGCGTCCGAAGCATTCGCGGCGCGCTGCGCGCCCTTGTCCACCAGTTCCTGCACCGGGCCGGGATTGCGGTTCCAGACCACCAGCGGCTCGCCCGCCTTCAAGAGGTTCGCCGCCATGCCCCGCCCCATGGCGCCCAAGCCAATAAATCCGATGCTCATCTATGTGCCTCCAAATACATGTTAGCGCGATTAGGCCAGCAATGATATGTGCCTGTCGCCGGGTAAGGGCAATTACCGGTCCCAGTTCCCGGTAACGTGCCTCGAAACAGCCCATTATGTCGTTGGCCGCACTGCTGACGCATCCCGCTGCTTCAACTATTTCCCCTGCAGCGCGACAACTGGCTGCCTGCCCCAACGGTGCGGAGCGCAAAGCCGGACATGCGTCACCAGGTCCATCTCCGAGAGGGCGACCGAGGCAGTTCGGATCCCTCACTCAATTGCTCATGAAGTGCTCTTGCCTAGGAAGGCGGTCCTTCCAATGGTGGCTAAGAGCATGGCCGGTGCAGAAATACGAACGTGGCGACGATCATGCTTTTCTTTCTCCGACTTAACAATTGATGATGAACTAAAACAATAGACGGCAGAGATCGCTAGCTGCGTTCCTCCCCCCCCGGAAATCACTTCCTGTCTTTGACAACGTAAACGTATAGCGGGGATCTCCCTGAAAAACCAACTTATAGTGTTTTCCGCTTTCACTTATCGAAAATCCCAGCTGTTCCAACTCGCGCTTCGTACGTCCATCCATACTTTGATAGTCGCGCAACAACATTTTAATCTGGTCGCGCAACCTCTCTCGCTCCGTTGGCACCGCATTTGCAAGCACGATTGAATACAAAATGTGTTGCCTTCTTCCATCGGGAGCCACCATAGACATCTGTGCATTCAATGCTTCGCGCACAATCTCGCGGATTTCCCCTTCATAGAAATCTCGTTCGCCGCCAAGGTCAAGCTGTAGGCCGCCACTGGGGTCACTCTGCGCGTCTATGTGTCGCAGTTCGCCCTTCAATCGAACAATCTCAGCTTCTGCGGCGGCAAGGGCTGCATCCTTTGCCCTATTTTCCTCTTCGAAAGCAGATACATACTCATCTACCGCCTTCGAGCCCGCGTCTTTGAGCGCATTAATGTGGCGGCGTGACTTCTGTTCTTTCACTGCCGCAAGAGTGCAACGAAGCAACGGCCTTCGATTAACCAAGGAACGCCTGACTTCTTCGAAGATCGCGCGTTCCAGTTCTCCGGCACTTATATTCTCTCGCTTAAAGAAGCTGCGACGACCGCCACCCTCAGGCCAGTACAAGGCAATAGTTCCGCCATAAACGTTGATCCCATCGACCGCCTTCATCAATTCTATTGAAAAGGCACGATTTGGCTCAACGACAACATGGGCCATGCCGAAAAGCAGTGCAGCCAAATTATTTGGATTAACGGCATAGTGGCCGTTAAATTGGCTAGACACATAAACAATCGGCAAGTAAGAGCTAACATCGCCATTAATGCACCTAGCCGCAAGCTCAACCTCGGAGGACGCCAAAACGATTGGCGCCACCGCCATTTTGAACTCGCCATCAACACCTCCACCAAGCTTGCGTAGAAGGGTTCGAATTAGAATCGGTTTTCTTGCCGCCGGAACTTTTGCTCGTGGATGCCTTGGTTCGCACTCAACTCGGACACTAATCCATTTGGAAACCGTTTGAGCAGCGAAGACGATGGTCGTGATCCATTCAAAGTCTTCTTCATCACGTCTATAGATTATCGCGACAGTACAAGCATCTGCCGCATCTTCGCGAATTGATTCGATAAACTCCAGACCTTCCGCGGCATCCCATACTTCGCCAGAACCTAAGCCCGTGAGATGCGCTGCATTGAATCGTGTGTGCGGGGAACCTGATATCCATTCCCGCACGGCCTCACATACGTCGTCCGCTATGACTGTCTCGGGCACTGGAAATTCTGTTGAAAACGACAGCATCACGCCTCCGGAAACCAAAAGTTGCCGGTGAGAATAGCATTTCTCCTATGTGCTGTGTAGGAATGCGGCTGTACGAACCAGAATTTTGTTCGGAGTAGTCGCCGATCAAAAAAACCGGGGCACGCGGCCCCGGTCTCGTCTGCAGCTGTGGAACGCTCAACGCTTGCGCGGCGGCGGCAGGTCGGTGCAGACGCCTTCGAAAGCTTCCGCGGCCATGCCGATCGACTCGCCCAGCGTCGGGTGCGGGTGGATGGTCTTGCCGATGTCGACGGCATCCGCGCCCATCTCGATCGCCAGCGCGATCTCGCCGATCATGTCGCCCGCGTTCGGGCCCACGATCGCGCCGCCGATGATGCGGTGCGTCTCGCTGTCGAACAGCAGCTTGGTGAAGCCCTCGGTGCGATCGTTCGCGGTCGCGCGGCCGCTCGCGGCCCACGGGAAGTGCCCCTTCTCGACAGCGATGCCCTTGGCCTTGGCTTCGTCCTCGGTCACGCCGACCCATGCCACTTCCGGATCGGTGTAGGCTACGGACGGGATCACCTTGGCGTCGAAGAACGCCTTCTCGCCATGCGCCGCCTCGGCCGCCACGTGCGCTTCGTGCACGGCTTTGTGCGCCAGCATCGGCTGGCCGATCACGTCGCCAATGGCGAAGATGTGCGGCACGTTGGTGCGCATCTGGCCATCGACCGGGATGAAGCCGCGGTCCGTCACCGTCACGCCAGCTTTGTCCGCGGCGATCTTCTTGCCGTTCGGGCTGCGGCCCACGGCCACCAGCACCATGTCGTACAGCTGCGGTTCCGGCGCAGTGCCGCCTGCTTCTGCCGACTCGAACGTGACCTTGATGCCTTCGGCCAGCGCTTCCACGCCAACGGTCTTGGTCTTGGTCATGATGCGGTCGAAGCGGTACTCGTTACGCTTTTGCCAGACCTTGACCGCGTCGCGATCCGCGCCCTGCATCAGGCCGTCCATCATCTCGACCACGTCGATGCGCGCGCCAAGGGTGGAGTACACGGTCGCCATCTCCAGGCCGATGATGCCGCCGCCGATGACCAGCATCTTCTTGGGCACCTGGCGCAGCTCGAGCGCGCCGGTCGAATCGACGATGCGCGGGTCTTCCGGCACGAACGGCAGCTTCACCACCGACGAGCCGCAAGCGATGATCGCCTTCTGGAACTGCACCACCTTCTTGCTGCCGTCAGCGCCAGTCACCTCGAGGTGGTTGGGGCTGACGAACTGGCCCACGCCCTGCAGCACGTTGACCTTGCGCGCCTTGGCCATGCCGGCCAGGCCACCGGTCATCTTCTTGATGACGCTGTCCTTGTAGCCGCGCAGCTTGTCGATGTCCACTTGCGGTTTGGCGAAGGTGACGCCATGGTCGGCCATGTGCGAGGTCTCGTCGATCACGGCGGCCACGTGCAGCAGCGCCTTGGACGGGATGCAGCCCACGTTCAGGCACACGCCGCCCAGGGTCGCGTACTTCTCGACCAGCACCGTTTCCATGCCCAGGTCGGCCGAACGGAATGCGGCGGAGTAGCCGCCGGGGCCGGCGCCGAGCACCAGCATCTCGCACTGGACATCCACGTTGCCGCTGTAGCTCGACGCCGTCGGTGCGGGAGCGGCAGCCGGCGCCGCGGGGGCGGCCGGCTTGGCCGGGGCCTGCGATTCGGTCGGGGCGGCGGCTGCGGTTGCGGCCGGCGCTGCCGGAGCAGCAGCGGCGGCGCCTGCGGTCTCTTCCAGGGTCAGCAGCAGCGAACCTTCGTTGACCTTGTCGCCAACCTTGATCTTCAGTTCCTTGACCACGCCCGCGTGGCTGGACGGGATCTCCATGCTGGCCTTGTCCGATTCGACGGTCGCCAGCGACTGGTCCACGCTGACGGTGTCGCCCGGCTTGACCAGCAGCTCGATGACTTCGACATCCTTGAAGTCGCCGATATTCGGGACTTTAACTTCGACAGTACTCATTGACTGGCCTCCCAATTACAGCAGCGTCTTGCGCAGGTCGGCCAGCACTTCGGCCAGGTAGGCGGTGAAGCGCGCGGCGCCGGCGCCGTCGATCACGCGGTGGTCGTACGACAGCGACAGCGGCAGCATCAGGCGCGGCTGGAAGCTTGATCCATCCCACACCGGCTTGATCGACGACTTGGACAGGCCCAGGATGGCCACTTCCGGCGCGTTGATGATCGGCGTGAATGCGGTGCCGCCAATGCCGCCCAGCGACGAGATGGTGAAGGTCGCGCCCTGCATCGCGGTCGGCGCCAGCTTGCCTTCGCGCGCCTGCGCGGACAGCTCGGTCATCTCGGCGGCGATCTGCGAAACCGACTTCTTGTCGGCGTCCTTGACCACCGGGACCACCAGGCCGTTCGGGGTGTCGGCCGCAAAGCCGATGTTGTAGTACTGCTTGACGATCAGGTTGGCGCCGGCTTCGTCGAGCGACGAATTGAACTGCGGGTACTTCTTCAGCGCGGTCACGCTGGCCTTGATCACGAACGCCAGCATGGTCAGCTTGGTCGCTTGCTTGGCCTTGGCGTAGGCGGCGTTCGAATCGACGCGGAACTGCTCGAGGTCGGTCACGTCGGCTTCGTCGAACTGCGTCACGTGCGGGATCATCACCCAGTTGCGATGCAGGTTCGGGCCGCTGATCTTCTTGATGCGCGAGAGCGGCACCAGTTCGGTCGGGCCGAACTTGGAGAAGTCCAGCGACGGCCACGGCAGCAGGCTCAGGCCGCCCACGCCTGCGCCGGCGGCGGCCGGTGCCGCGCCCGGCACGGCGGCGCCGGCCATGATGCCCTTGACGAAGTTCTGCACGTCCTGCTGGGTGATGCGGCCTTTCGGACCGCTGCCCGGCACGCGGGTCAGGTCCACGCCGAGTTCACGCGCGAACTTGCGGATCGACGGCGAGGCGTGCGCCTTGCCTGCCGGCGCGGTGGCAACCGGCGCGGCAGCAGCCGGTGCTGCGGCGACCGGTGCCGGCGCTGCGGTCGGTGCCGGCGTGGCTGCAGGCGCCGGTGCGGCGGCTGCGGGAGCGGCCGGCGCGGGGGCGGCTTCGGCTGCCGGCGCGGCCGCTGCGCCTTCGGCAGCTTCGACCATCAGGACCACGTCGCCCTGGTTGATCTTGTCGCCGACCTTGACCTTCAATTCTTTCACGACGCCGGCATGGCTGGAGGGGATCTCCATGCTGGCCTTGTCCGACTCCACCGTGATCAGCGACTGGTCGACCTTGATCGTGTCGCCAGGCTTGACCATCAGTTCGATCACTTCAACGTCCTTGAAGTCGCCGATATCCGGGACTTTGACTTCAACAATGCTCATGTTTTTTAGCTCCGTATTTTTGATCAGCTAAGAGTTTCGTCAGCAGCTGCACCGTCGTCCCCGCGCAGGCGGGGACGACGTGCTGCGGCCGCCGTTCAGCTCTTGAGCATTACTGGGTCACCGGATTCGGCTTGTTCGGGTTGATGCCGTACTTGGCCACCGCCTGCTGCACCACCGACGCCGAGATCACGCCTTCTTCCGACAGCGACTTCAATGCTGCCACGGTGATGTAGTAGCGGTTCACCTCGAAGAATTCGCGCAGCTTGGCGCGCGAATCCGAGCGGCCGAAGCCGTCGGTGCCGAGCACCTTGTAGTTGCGGCCCTTCGGCATGTACGCGCGGATCTGCTCGGCGAACAGGCGCATGTAGTCGGTGGTCGCCACGATCGGACCCGACGAACCGGCCAGTTGCTCGGTCACATACGGTACGCGCTGTTCCTCGTTCGGGTTAACCATGTTCCAGCGTTCGGCGTCCTGGCCGTCGCGCGCCAGCAGCGTGAACGACGGGCACGACCATACGTCGGCGGCGATGCCCCAGTCGTTCTTGAGCAGTTCGGCGGCGAAGATCGACTCGCGCAGGATCGTGCCCGAGCCCATCAGCTGCACGCGGTGCTTGGCGGCCTTGTCGCCTTCCTGGAGCAGGTACATGCCCTTGAGGATGCCCTCTTCGGTGCCCGGCTTCAGGCCCGGCTGCTCGTAGTTTTCGTTCATGATCGTGATGTAGTAGAACACGTCTTCCTGTTCCGCCACCATGCGGCGCAGGCCGTCATGGATGATCACGCCGATTTCGTGCGCAAAGGTCGGGTCGTACGGCAGGCAGTTCGGGATGGTCGCCGCGACCACGTGGCTGTGGCCATCCTCGTGCTGCAGGCCCTCGCCGTTGAGCGTGGTGCGTCCCGCGGTGCCGCCCATCAGGAAGCCGCGCGCGCGGATGTCGCCCGCCAGCCAGGCCAGGTCGCCCACGCGCTGCAGGCCAAACATCGAGTAGTACGTGTAGAACGGGATCATCACGCGGTTGTTCGACGAGTACGAGGTCGCCGCCGCGATCCACGAGCACATGCCGCCCGCTTCGTTGATACCCTCTTGCAGGATCTGGCCCGCCTTGTCTTCGCGGTAGTACATCACCTGGTCCTTGTCGACCGGCTCGTACAGCTGGCCCTGCTGGCTGAAGATGCCGATCTGGCGGAACAGGCCTTCCATGCCGAAAGTACGCGATTCGTCGACCAGGATCGGCACCACGCGCTTGCCCAGCGCCTGGTCTTTCAGCAGGGTCGAGATCACGCGCACGTAGGCCTGGGTGGTCGAGATTTCGCGGCCCGGCGCGGTCGGGTCGAGCACGGCCTTGAAGGCGTCCAGCGGCGGCACCGGCAGTTTTTCGTCAGCCTCGGTGCGGCGCTGCGGCAGGTAGCCGCCCAGGGCCTTGCGGCGCTCGTGCAGATACTGCATTTCGGGCGCGTCGTCGGCCGGCTTGAAGAACGGGATTTCCTTCAGCTTGTCGTCCGGGATGGGGATGTTGAAGCGGTCGCGCATCTCGCGCACTGCCTCGTCGTCCAGCTTCTTGGTCTGGTGCGCGGTGTTGCGCGCCTCGCCCGAGCGGCCCATGCCGAAGCCCTTGACGGTCTTTGCCAGGATGACGGTCGGGGTGCCCTTGTTGTCCTGCGCCTTCTTGAAGGCGGCGTAGATCTTGTGCGGGTCGTGGCCGCCGCGGGTCAGGCGCCAGATGTCGTCGTCGCTCATGTTGGCGACCATCTCCAGCAGCTTGGGATGCTTGCCGAAGAAGTGCTTGCGCACGTAGGCGCCGTCCTTGGCCTTGTAGTTCTGGTATTCGCCGTCCACGGTTTCCATCATCACGCGCATCAGGATGCCGTCCTTGTCCTTGGCCAGCAGCGGGTCCCAGTTCGAGCCCCAGATGACCTTGACGACGTTCCAGCCGGCGCCGCGGAAGTCCGCTTCCAGTTCCTGGATGATCTTGCCGTTGCCGCGCACCGGGCCGTCCAGGCGCTGCAGGTTGCAGTTCACGACCATGACCAGGTTGTCGAGCTGCTCGCGCGCGGCCATGCCGATCGCGCCCATCGATTCCGGCTCGTCCATCTCGCCGTCGCCGCAGAACACCCAGACCTTGCGGCCTTCGGTGTTGGCGATGCCGCGCGCGTGCAGGTACTTCAGGAAGCGCGCCTGGTAGATCGCCATCAAGGGGCCCAGGCCCATCGACACGGTCGGGAACTGCCAGAAGGTCGGCATCAGTTTCGGGTGCGGGTACGAGGACAGGCCCTTGCCGTCCACCTCGCGGCGGAAGTTGAGCAGTTGCTCTTCGGTCAGGCGCCCTTCCAGGAAGGCGCGCGCGTAGATGCCCGGCGAGCTGTGGCCCTGCAGGTACAGCAGGTCGCCGCCATGCTCTTCGGTCGGGGCGTGCCAGAAGTGGTTGAAGCCGATGCCCAGCATGTTGGCCAGCGACGCGAACGAGGCCAGGTGGCCGCCCAGGTCGCCGTCGGCGCGGTTGGCCTTGACCACCATCGCCATCGCGTTCCAGCGCATCCACGAACGCAGGCGCTCTTCATACTCCAGGTTGCCCGGGCAGTGCTCTTCCAGGTGCGCCGGGATCGTGTTGACGTAGGCGGTGTTGCTGGAGAACGGGATCAATGCCCCGCGACGGCGCGCCAGGTCAACCAGACGCTCCATCAGGTAGTGGGCGCGCTCCGGCCCTTCATTTTCAAGGACCGATTCCAGTGCGTCGAGCCATTCGTGGGTCTCGAGCGAATCCGGGTCGTTGGCGGCTAGCGCCGTCAACTGGTCGAGTTGAGCTGACATTGATGCGTCTCCTAGAGTTGGCGCCCCACCCGATCCGTGGTTGGCGGCGATTACAAATTTCAGTAAATACTTTGACAGGCTAAAAGTCCGCTGGATTCTAGCAGCAGCTTCTTCATTTTTCAAATTACGGTATTCGATTTCATAATGCGAAACAACATGCTGCGAATGCACAATATGGATCAAGGCATTGTGCTGTAGGGTGGGCGGGTCCCCCGCCCACGGGTTCAGGCGGCCGTTGTTTTGCCGCAGTGCGCAAAAAGGCGCGAACGCGGCGGTTTGTCTATATAAATGAGGAAATGGCTGTGCAGAGGCTGGTGGAACGCGTGGGCAGGATCTGCCCACCCTACCGGCGACGGCCCTTGGCACCGTACCCCGTCGATAAATATGACGCGCTTCCCTCGCGCGCGGCGCGCAATAGGGGGCGGAGCCTTATAATTTCGTTTTTGCCTAGTGAATCCCACCATGCCCGCCCAACTGATCGACGGAGTCAAACTTTCCCAACAACTGCGCGCCGAAATCGCCCAACGCGCGGCCGCCCTTACGGCCCAAGGCAAACAGCCCGGCCTGGCGGTGATCCTGGTCGGCGAAGACCCGGCCAGCCAGGTGTATGTGCGCAACAAGGTCAAGGCCTGCGGCGACGTCGGTTTCCACAGCGTGTTCGAAAAGTACGACGCCGACCTGACCGAGGCCGCGCTGCTGGAGCGCATCGAAGCGCTCAACAACGACCCGGCCATCCACGGCATCCTCGTGCAGATGCCGCTGCCGCGCCACATCAACCCGCAAAAGGTCATCGAAGCCATTTCCGTCAAGAAGGACGTGGACGGCTACTCGGTGATGTCCGCCGGCGAGCTGATGGCCAACTTGCCGGGCCTGCGCCCGTGCACGCCGTATGGCTGCATGAAGTTGATCGAAAGCACGGGTGTGGACCTGCGCGGCAAGCATGCGGTCGTCATCGGCCGCAGCAACACCGTCGGCAAGCCGATGGCACTGCTGCTCTTGCAAGCCAATGCCACCGTGACCATATGCCATAGCGCGACCGCCGACATCGGCTACCACACGCGCCAGGCGGACGTGGTGGTGGCGGCCGTCGGCCGCCGCAACACCCTCACCGGCGACATGGTCAAGCCCGGCGCGATCGTGATCGACGTGGGCATCAACCGCAACGACGAAGGCAAGCTGTGCGGCGACGTGGACTTCGACTCGGTGCGCGAAGTGGCCTCGTACATCACCCCGGTGCCCGGCGGCGTCGGCCCGATGACGATTACGATGCTGCTGATGAATACGCTGGAAGCAGCGGAACGCTGATCCGCTGCGGGGTTGTCCTGGCCATGCGAACGACGTTTGAACGCGTGGGCAGGAGAACCTGCCCACCCTACCGCCTCAACAGGTAGGGTGGGCAGCTCTGCTGCCCACGCGTTCAGACCAGGCATGCGGACCCGCTGCCCTTAAACGAAACAAGGAAGGAATCGTATGAACACGCAGACCAGCAATCCCCTCCTCGATTTTTCGGGCCTGCCCCGCTTCGACCAGTTCAAGCCGGAGCACGTGACCCCGGCCATCGAGCAGCTGATCGCCGACGCCAAGGCTGTCGTGCAGAAGCTGGAAGCGCCGATGGACATCGTCAGCTGGGACAACTTCGTGGTCCCGCTTGAAGAAGCGACCGAGCATCTGGGCCGCGCCTGGGGCATCGTCAATCACCTGAACAACGTGATGGACACGCCCGAGCTGCGCGCGACCTACAACGAAAACCAGCCGAAGGTGACCGAGTTCTGGACATCTCTGGGCCAGAACGAGGCACTGTTCGACAAGTACAAGATGCTGCGCTCGAGCCCCGAGTTCGTGAACCTGTCCGAGGCGCGCAAGCGCATCGTCGAAAACGCGTTGCGCGACTTTCGCCTGGGCGGCGCCGAGCTGCCGCCGGAGAAGAAGGAGCGCTTTGCCCAGATCCAGGAGCAGCACGCCGCCATCTCGACCCGCTTTTCGGAAAACGTGCTCGACGCGACCAACGACTACAAGCTGCTGGTCGAGAACGAAGCCGAACTGGCCGGCATTCCCGACGACGCCAGGCAGGCCGCGCGCGCTTCGGCTGAGCAGGACGGCAAGCAGGGCTGGCAGTTCACGCTGCACTTCCCGTCCTATTTTCCGGTGCTGCAGTTCGCCGACAACCGCCAGCTGCGCGAGACGATCTACCGCGCCAACGCGACCAAGGCGTCCGACGTGGGCGTGGTGTTCAGCGAGCTGGAAAAGTGGGACAACACCTCCAACATCGCCCAGCTCCTGAAGCTGCGCGACGAAGAAGCCAAGCTGCTCGACTACCGCAACTTCGCCGAAGTGTCGCTGGTGCCGAAGATGGCGCCCAGCCCCGAGCACGTGATCGAATTCCTTGAAGACCTCGCGCGCCGCGCCCGCCCATTCGCCGAGAAGGACCTGGCCGAGCTGCGCGAATTCGCGAAGAACGAACTTCAGATCGAGGACATGCAGGCCTGGGACGTGACCTACGCATCCGAAAAGCTGCGCGAGAAGCGCTATGCGTTCTCGGCACAGGAAGTGAAGCAGTACTTCCCCGAACCGAAGGTGGTGGACGGCCTGTTCAAGCTGGTCTCGTCGCTGTTCGGCGTCACCATCGCGCCGGACCAGGCGCCGGTGTGGCACCCGGACGTGCGCTTCTTCCGCATCGAGCGCGACGGCCAGCTGGTCGGCCAGTTCTACCTCGACCTGTATGCCCGCGCCGGCAAAGGCCAGGGCGCATGGATGGACGACGCGCGCGGTCGCCGCATCACCACGGGCGGCATCATCCAGACGCCGGTGGCCTACCTGACCTGCAATTTCACGCCGCCCGCCATGGTGGACGGCAAACCGCAACCGTCGTTGTTCACGCACGACGAAGTCATCACCCTGTTCCACGAATTCGGCCACGGCCTGCACCACATGCTCACCGAGGTGGACGAGCTGTCGGTCTCGGGCATCTCGGGCGTCGAATGGGATGCGGTGGAGCTGCCCTCGCAGTTCATGGAAAACTTCTGCTGGGAGTGGGACGTGCTGCAGCACCTGACCGGGCACGTGAAAACGGGCGAGCCGCTGCCGCGCGCGCTGTACGACAAGATGCTGGCGGCGAAGAACTTCCAGTCCGGGATGCAGATGCTGCGCCAGGTCGAGTTCTCGCTGATCGACATGCACCTGCACTACGACTTCGACCCGAACAGCGAGCGGACCGTCCAGCAGCTGATCGACGACGTGCGCAGCAAGTTCGCCGTGCTGGTGCCGCCCTCGTTCAACCGATTCCAACACTCGTTCGGCCATATCTTTGCCGGCGGCTATGCCGCAGGGTACTATAGCTACAAATGGGCTGAGGTGCTGTCGGCCGACGCGTACGCGGCTTTCGAAGAAGCCGTGGAAGCCGGCGGTGGCGAACTGACCGCCGAAACCGGCAAGCGCTTCCAGCGCGAGATCCTGTCGGTAGGCGGCTCGCGACCGGCGCTCGAATCGTTCAAGGCCTTCCGTGGCCGCGAACCGTCGATCGACGCGCTGATGCGCCACAGTGGAATGCATGAGCAATAAATGGCGGGATGGGTGAAATGGGACGCACAATCGCTGGAACATTGGCGCTGACACTGGCCGCACTCTTGTGCGCGGCCAGCGCTTGGGCGCAGGTGTACAAGTGGAAGGACGCCAGGGGCGTCATCCACTTCAGCGACACGCCGCCTCCATCGGCGCGCGAGAAGGCCGAGGTGAAGAACTACGGCGGGGATTCCGGTCCCGCGCTGCCGTTCGAGCTGGCCCAGGCCGCGCGCAACAACCCGGTCACGCTGTATTCGGCCTCGCCCTGCGGTCCGTGCGACCAGGCGCGCAGCTTCCTGCAGCGGCGCGGTATTCCCTACACCGAAAAAAGTATCGGCAACGCCGACGACCAGCAAAAGCTGAAGGAAGCCGGCGGCGACGGCCAGCTGCCCCTGCTGCTGGTGGGCCGCGCCAGACTGACCGGCTTTGCGGCCGGCGCCTGGAACGAGGCGCTCGATACGGCCGGCTATCCGGCACAATCGATCCTGCCGCGCGGCTACCAGTTCGCCACGGCGACGCCGGCCGCGCCACGCAAGCCGTCGCCCGTGGAGCTGGCCAAAGCCGAGGAAGCCGAGCGCGCCGCGAGGGCCGCGGCCGAGGCCGAGGAAAAGGCCAAATTCGCGCCCAAGCCCAAGCCCATCAACGGCACGCCCGATTTCCAGTTCTGACATGACGCGTATCGACTTCCACACCAATATCGCCGACAAGCTGACCTATGCCTGTCGGCTGGCGCGCAAGGCCTACGCCGCGCGCGCCAAGGTGGTGCTGCTGGCCGGGGACGCCGCCCAGGCCGCGCAGCTGAACGAAGCGCTGTGGACGATCGGCGACACCGATTTCATCCCGCACGTGATGGCGGGCGACCCGCTGGCCGGCGAAACGCCGGTGATCGTGGCTGACAGCGACGACGCGCCGCTGCCGCACCACGACATGCTGGTCAACCTCACACAACGCACGCCGGCGCACTTTGCGCAGTTTGCGCGCGTGTTCGAGATCATCTCCACCGACGAGCAGGATGCGGCTGCCGGCCGCAAGCGCTACGCGGCCTACAAAAAGCAGGACTATCCCCTCACCCACTTTGTCGCGGGACAGCCATGAACCACGATCAGGGTTTCGACGATTCCAGCATTCCCGTACTGACCGAAGTCGTACGCGAGACGCCGAGCGCGCCGGCATCGGCCGACGCGGCGGTGGCCGAAGTGGTCCTCGACGAAGCGCCGGCCGAGCCGGTCGCGGCGGCCGCAGCGCCTGCCGAAGTCGCGCCGGCGGCATCGCTGGAAGAGCGCGCGGCCACCGCGCTCAGCGCCGACGAATGGGGCGCGCTCGAGCTGCGGCTCACGGAGCACATCCTGGAGCACCTGCAGGGCCGGGTCGATTTCGTGCTGCAGCAGCGCCTGCGCGACAGCATGGCCGACGTGATGCAGCACGCCCTGGCCGGGCTGACCGAAGAGATCCGCAACGGGCTGTCGCAAACCATCGAGCAGATCGTCAGCCGCGCCGTGGCGCAGGAGCTGGCGCACCTGAAGACCTCACGGAGCTGACGCTCCACCCCTGTAAAAGCGTGCCAGTTCAAGTTTGACGCTGCATCCGGCTCAAGCTCAGCATGGGTCCCCGCCTGCGCGGGGACGACGGGTTGAGGGTCAACTTTCGCAGGTTTTCTCTTTGCTAACCCAGCAATTTGTTGTACCTTTTTTCGGTGCGTACAAAATGCCGGCGCCGCTCGCGCCTTGCTGTGATCAATCCATCCGGAGAATATCAATGCAGTCCACCACCAAGCTCATCCCCTTTGCCATTGCCATGGCCTTTGCCGGCAGCGCTGGCGCGCAGGAAGTCGTCAAGATCGGCCACGTCGCCCCGATTTCCGGCCCCAGCGCCCACCTTGGCAAGGACATGGAAAACGCCGCGCACATGGCGATCGACGAGCTCAATGCCAAGCCCTTCACCATCAACGGCAAGAAGGTCACGCTGCGGCTGCAGCCGGAAGACGACGGCGCCGATCCCAAGCAAGGTACCGCGGTCGCGCAAAAGCTGGTGGACGCGAAGGTCAACGGCGTGATCGGCCACCTGAACTCGGGCACCACCGTTCCGGCTTCGAAGATCTATAACGACGCCGGCATCCCCGAAATCTCGCCCGCCACCACCGCGCCGCAATACACGCGGCAGCACTTCCCGGGCGCGTTCCGCGTCGTCGCCAGCGACGAAAAGCTCGGCAGCATCCTGGGCAAGTACGCGGCCAACACGCTCAAGGCAAAGAACATCGCAATCATCGACGACCGCACCACCTATGGCCAGGGCGTGGCCACCGAATTCACCAAGGGCCTCAAGGGCACCAACGTCAAGGTCGTGGCCAAGGAGTTCACCCAGGCTACCGCCACCGACTACACCGCGATCCTGACCTCGATCCGCGCCAAGAAGCCCGATGTGGTCTTCTTTGGCGGGATGGACTCGGTGGCCGGCCCGATGCTCAAGCAGATGAAGGCGCTCGGCATCAACGCGCTGATGATGGGCGGCGACGGCATGTGCACCGAGGCGCTGCCGCGCCTTGCGGGCGATGCGGTCGGCGAAGGCCGCGTGATCTGCGCCGAAGCCGGCGGCGTGAAGGGGCCGCAGGAAAAGGTGATGGACGACTTCCGCGCGCGCTTCCAGAAGCGCTTCGGGGTGGGCGTGCAGCTGTATGCGCCGTATGTGTACGACGCCGTGATGGTGATGGCACAGGCCATGCAGAACGCAAAGTCGGCCGAACCGGCCAAGTACCTGCCCGAGCTGAAGAAGATCAAGTACGAAGGCGTGACCGGCACCATCCAGTTCGACCAGAACGGCGACCTGAAGGACGCGCCGCTGACGCTGTTCACGTACAAGGGCGGCAAGAAAACCAAGATGGACGTGATCCGCTGAACGGAACCCAGGCACGTGGTCCCGGCGAGGCCGGGACCCATAACCCCTTCGCACAACCGCGGCGCCGGCCCCGAGCCGCATGGCCGGACAGTCAGCATGGGTCACGGCGGGGCCGCCGAGGATTCGCCGGGACGACGTATCGCCTTGCGGGCACGAGCGGACAAAACAAAAGCGCGCGGCACCTTGCGGTGCGGCGCGCTTTGTCGTTATGAGCCTGCGCTTATTTCTGCGACAGCACCCACTTGACCAGCGTGTGCGCCTCGGCCTCGCTCACCTGCGGGTTGGCGGGCATCGGCACCGGGCCCCAGACGCCCGAACCGCCCTTCATGACCTTTTGCACGAGCTTGGCCTCGGCATCCTTCTGGCCTGCGTACTTGGCGGCGACGTCCTTGTAGGCGGGACCCACCAGCTTGTTGTTGATGGCGTGGCACGCCATGCAGTTCTTGGCCTTGGCCAGTGCGGCCGCGTCCTGCGCAAAGGCGCTCGTCGTGGCCAGGGCCGACAGCGCGGCGATAATCATCAGGGACCGTTTCATCGTGTATCTCCAAAAAGGGATGTTCCACATTCTAGCGTGTTTCACCGCGCCGGCGCGGTGTCGACACAGCCTGTAACGACTGAAACAGAGGCGGCGTTGACGCCACACCTCTGTACCAGAATTTTGCCATGTAACACTTCCAGGCGGTAATATGATTTTCCATAAGGAGTTTTTATGCCGCTGATCCTCTTAATTGTCGCGCTGGTTGCCCTGCGTTTTTTCGAAGTCTGGCGTTTTGCCGAGCTGTCGTGGTGGTACATCGTGGGGCTGATGGTGTTTGCCTTCATCTGGTTCGAGTTCATCGAAAAGATGCTCGGCCTGGACAAGAAGAAGGAACACCGCGACCACGACAAGCGGCGCAAGGAACGCATCAAGAACAGCTTCGACAAGCGCTGAGCGTCGCGATCTTCCTGCGCTGGTTGGACGCGTGGGCAGGAGACCTGCCCACCCTACCGCGACCGCACCCGTAGGGTGGGCGGGTCTCCCGCCCACGCGTTCAACGGACATCAACCCGTCACCGCGCCCCGGCTCGCACTGGCCGCCAGCGCGCCAAACTTGGCCAGCACCCCGCGTGTGTAGCGCGGTGCCGGTTGCGTCCACGCCGCGCGGCGGCGCGCGATCTCCTCGTCCGGCACATTCAGCTGGATCAGCTGCCGGTGCGCGTCGATCGTGATCGAATCGCCTTCGCGCACCAATGCGATAGTGCCGCCTTCGAAGGCTTCCGGCGCCACGTGCCCGACCACCATGCCCCAGGTCCCGCCCGAGAAGCGCCCGTCCGTGATCAGCCCCACCGATTCGCCCAGCCCCTTGCCGATCAGCGCCGACGTCGGCGCCAGCATCTCGGGCATGCCCGGTCCGCCCTTGGGGCCGAGATAGCGCAGCACCAGCACGTCCCCGGCACGGATGCGGTCGCCCAGGATCGCGTCCATCGCGCCCTGCTCGTCGTCGAACACGCGCGCCGGCCCCGTGATGGCGGGATTCTTCAGTCCCGTGATCTTGGCCACGCAGCCGTCCGGCGCCAGGTTCCCCTTCAGGATCGCGAGGTGGCCTTCGGCGTACAAGGCGCGCTCCAGCGGGCGGATCACGTCCTGCCCGTCCGCCGGCCGTGACGGCACATGCGCCAGTTCCTCCGCCAGCGTGCGCCCGGTGATGGTGATGCAGTCGCCATGCAACAGGCCCGCATCGAGCAGCAGCTTCATCACCTGCGGGATGCCGCCGGCCTGGTGCAGGTCGGTCGCCACGTACTGGCCCGAGGGCTTGAGGTTGCAGATGACCGGCACCCGGCGCCGCACGCGCTCGAAGTCGTCGATGGACCACTCGACCTCGGCCGCGTGCGCGATCGCCAGGTAGTGCAGCACCGCGTTGGTCGAACCGCCGGTGGCCATGATGACCGCAACCGCGTTCTCGATCGACTTGCGGGTGATGATGTCGCGCGGCTTGAGGTCGCGCTTGACCGCTTCCACCAGCACCCGCGCCGACTGCGCGCTGGACGCGACCTTCTCCTCGTCCGGATTGGCCATCGTCGAGGAGTACAGCAGCGACATGCCGAGCGCCTCGAACGAGGACGACATCGTGTTCGCGGTGTACATGCCGCCGCACGAGCCGGTGGACGGGCAGGCGTTGCGCTCGATGCCGTCGAAGTCTTCGCGGCTCATGCGGCCGGCGCTGAACTCGCCCACCGCTTCAAAGGCCGAGACGATGGTGAGCACCTTGTCCTTCCAGTGCCCCGGCTTGATGGTGCCGCCATACACGTAGATGCCGGGCACGTTGGTGCGCGCCAGCGCGATCATCCCGCCCGGCATGTTCTTGTCGCAGCCACCCACCACGACCACGCCGTCCATCCACTGGCCGTTGACGCAGGTTTCGATGCAATCGGCGATGACCTCGCGCGAGATCAGCGAGTACTTCATGCCCTCGGTGCCCATCGACATGCCGTCCGAGATGGTCGGCGTGCCGAACACCTGCGGATTGGCGCCGCAGTCCCGGATGGCGGCCACCGCGGCGTCGGCCAGTTTCTGCAGGCCGGAATTGCAGGGGGTGATGGTGGAATGGGCGTTGGCCACGCCGATCATCGGCTTGTCGAAGTCTTCCTTGCGGTAGCCCATGGCGTAGTACATCGAACGGTTCGGGCTGCGGGCAACGCCTTCGGTGACGTGGCGCGAACGGCGGTTGTAGCGGGGCTGGTCGGGCATGGCGGGCTCCTCAAACGCGATTCAGGCCAGCATGCCGCGCAAGGCAAGGCAGGTCAAACAGCGGTGATTCGTGCCTGTGATATGCTGATTAAATCACCGAACCGTAAATTAGTCGAAACACATATCAACGTCGTCCCCGCGCAGGCGGGGACCCATGGACAAGTTGAGCAGTGGCACAAGAGCCGCTGGCCTGCAAGCTCAGCATGGGTCCCGCCTTCGCGGGGACGACGTAGTGGAGTTAACCGTCGATGAACATCGAACTGCGACAACTGCGCTATTTCGCCACCGTTGCCGAGGAACTGCACTTTGGCCGCGCCGCCGAGCGCCTGCACATGACGCAGCCGCCGCTGTCTCAGGCGATCGCCGCGCTGGAAGACCAGCTCGGCACGCCGCTGTTCCTGCGCAACCGCCGCCAGGTCGCGCTGACCCCGGCCGGCGCCGCCCTGCTGCCGGAGGCGCGCCGCATGCTGGCCCAGGCCGCCGAGCTGCCCGAACTGGTGCGCCGCGCCGCCGCCGGCGAAACCGGGCGCCTGTCGCTGGCCTTCGTCACCTCGGCCGACTACAGCGTGCTGCCACCCTTCCTGCTGCGCTACCGCCAGGCCTACCCGCTCGTCCAGATCACCCTGCAGGAAGCCACCTCCGACGTGCAGGTGGACGACCTGCTGCACCAGCGGCTCGACGCCGGCCTGTTGATCCCGCCCCTGCCCGACAAGGCCCTGGCCGAGCTCGACTACCTGAAGGTGCTCGAGGAACCCTTGATCCTGTGCATCCCGGCCGGCTTGCTGCAAGCAGACGGCCCGGTGCGCCTGCAGGACGTGCCGCGCCTGCCGCTGGTGATCTTTCCGCGCCCGATCTCGCCCGCCCTGCACGACGCGATCCTGTCGTGCTTCCGCGCGGCCGGCATCACGCCCGACATTGGCCAGGAAGCAATACAGATGCAGACCATCGTCAGCCTCGTTTCGGCTGGCATGGGATTGGCGCTTGTGCCACAATCCGTTTCCAACCTGATGCGCCCCGGCGTGGAGTACCGTGCGCTCGCGGACCCGACGCCGCTGGTCGAGACCGGCCTGTCCTGGCGCCGCGACAATCCCTCGCCCGTGCTGCGCGGTTTTATCGAACTCTTGAGGAAGAACTGAACATGCTGGTCCACCCGCAGCCCAACCCGATCGCGTTTTCGATCGGCCCCGTCCAGATCCACTGGTATGGCCTGATGTACGTGGTCGCCTTCGCCCTGTTCCTGATCCTGGGCCGGGTACGCATCAAGCAGCCCCACATCGCCGCCCAGGGCTGGACCGCAGAAGACCTGGACGACATGCTGTTCTACGGCATGCTCGGCGTGGTGCTGGGCGGCCGGCTGGGCGAGGTGCTGTTCTACGAGCCGGCTTACTATTTTTCGCACCCGCTCGAGATCTTCCAGGTCTGGCACGGCGGCATGTCGTACCACGGCGGCTTTTTGGGCGTGCTGATCGCCATGGCGCTGTGGGCCCGCAAGCGCCAGCGCAACCTGCTGGACGTGTATGACTTCATCGCGCCGATGGTGCCGATCGGCTATGCCTTCGGCCGTCTGGGCAATTTCATCAACGCCGAGCTGCCGGGGCGCCTGGCCGATCCGAGCCTGCCGTGGGCCATGCTGTGGCCGGGCGTCGAAGGGCCGCGCCATCCGTCGCCGCTGTACCAGATGCTGGTCGATGGCCTGCTGGTGTTCGTCATCATGTGGGTGTTTGCCCGCAAGCCGCGCCCGCGACTGGCGGTCGGCGCCCTCTACACCCTGCTCTACGGCTGCGCGCGCTTCGTCACCGAATACTTCCGCGTGCCCGACTGGGAAACCACGGTGGCCGGCATGCCGATCACGTCCGGCCAGGTGCTGTCGCTGCCGATGATCGTGGCCGGCATCGCCATGCTCGTGTGGGCCTACACCCGCGACAACAAGCGCACCGTGCCGGCCTGATTCAGGCGTGCGCCGCTTTCCAGAACATGTAGATGGAAAGCGCGTACAGGATGCAGGCAAAGATGCGCTGCAGGCGCCGGACCGCGGTCCGGTGCGCCAGGCGCGCGCCCAGCGGCGCCATGGTCACGCTGGCCAGCGCAATGAGCGCCAGCGCCGGCACGTAGATGAAGCCGAGCGAATACGGCGGCAGGCCCGGCTCGCCCCAGCCAAAGTAAATGTTTGAAATCGTCCCCGCCAGCGCGATCGGAAAACCGAGCGCGGCGCTGGTGGCCACCGCGTTGTGGATGCGGACGTTACACCAGGTCATGAACGGCACGGAAATAAAGCCGCCGCCGGCGCCGACCAATCCCGACACCACGCCGATCAGCCCGCCCATGGCCAGCATGCCTGGCGTTTTGGGCAGGTCGCGGTGGGCGGCCGGCTTTTTGTTTACGAGCATTTGTGTGGCCGAAAACGCGACGAACAGGCCAAACACCACCGACAGCAGTTGCGTGTCCATTTGCTTGCCGATCCACGGCCCGATCCACGAACCGATGAGGATGCCCGGCGCCAGCTTGCGCGCCACCGGCCACAGCACGGCGCCGTGCAGGTGGTGCGCGCGCACCGACGACATCGAGGTGAACAGGATCGCGGACAGCGAGGTGGCAATGGCCATGTGCACGATCAGGTGCGGCGCGAAATGCCTGGCGCTGAAAATCATGGTAATGAACGGCACCAGGATCATGCCACCGCCAATACCGAGCAATCCCGCGGCGAAACCCCCGAACGTGCCCATGGCCAGCAGGGCGAGCATCAAACTCCAGTCCATCACTGCTCCTGCCGGATCAGGCGCAGCACCGCATTCCACTCGCCTGGCGTGACTGGCGAAATCGACAGGCGGCTGCCTTTGCGCAGCAGGACCATGTCGTCCAGTTCGGGCACGCCGCGCATTTCGGTCAGCGGCAGGTAACGGCCTTTTTCAACGGCGCGCACGTCCACTGAAATCCAGCGCGGCTGTTCGCGCGTGGCTTTCGCATCGAAGTATTTGCTGGAGGGGTCGAATTGCGATGCATCCGGATAGGGCCCGCTTGCGACTTCGGCGATGCCGGCCACGCCCGGCGCGGCGCAACTGGAGTGGTAGAAAAGAACGCCGTCGCCTGGCTGCATCTGGTCGCGCATGAAGTTGCGCGCCTGGTAGTTGCGCACGCCGAACCACGCCGTGGTGCGATCTGGCGCGGCCAGCACATCGTCGAAACTGACTTCATCCGGTTCGGATTTCATCAACCAATAACGCATCCGCTTTTACTCCGTGAAAGCGCGCAAACCGTGCGCGCATAAAAAAGCGGCTGCGCCGTAAAACGCAACCGCTCTTTGGAATTTGTGCCCCGCCTGTGCCGTATTTTGCCGGCATCCCGAACCTGAGGTTCAGGTGGTCGCAGTCAGTTCAATTTCGGGTTCGTCGGACGAGCGACGCTCACGCCCATCGAACGTATTCCACAACCGTTGCACACGAATGGTTCAAGGAATATATGGCAATCTCGAACACCGCAGGGTAGTGCAAAGTTTACTCCGTTGCAGCGGCATGTCAAACGAATTTGGCCGTCAGAACAAATTTTCCTGGGGCGTGAGCGCGTTGTCCAACACGTGATGCATCGCCTCCAATTTCTGCTTGACTTCCAGAATCGACATGTCCGACAGCGGGCCTTGCGGCGAGCGCACGGACAGGAATTCCGCGGCCACACTGAGCGCGGCCATGACCGCAATCCGGTCGTTGCCTTTGACCTTGCCCGAGTCGCGCAGCGCGCACATCTTGGCGTCGAGATAGTGCACCGCTTCACGCAGCGTGGTCTCCTCGCCTTCCTTGCAGGCCAGGCGATAGGGCTGGCCCATGATGGTGACATCGAGCTGGATCATTCGGTGGCCTCGGCTTCGTCGGTCTCGTTGTCTTCTTCGGGCGCCGGCAGCTGCGCCAGCAGCGCCTCGACGCGGCGCTGGGCTTCGCTCAGGCGCTGCATGAAGGCGACGTTTTCGTCGCTGAGCAGTTTGTTGGACTCGCGCAGTTGCGCATTCTCGTGACGCAGGGACTGAGTCAACTCGGCAAGCCGGTTGATTTTGTCGGATAGGTCTTGGAATTCGGAAATCATTCGTAACTATAGGACTGGAAAAGAAATTCCGTCAATATTTTGCGGCGGGCTGGGGCGCGCAATGCAGGCGTGGGGCGAATAGTACACCACGCGGGGCTCGGGGCGATGGCGGGCGCGTGCATTTGAGGCCGCAAGGATGCCGTGCGGCTGCGCGCATGGCCTATGGGTCCCGGCCTACGTCGGGACGACGTGCATCCGTTAGTCGTTACCAGTAGCGCCGTCGTCCCGGCGAAGGCCGGGACCCATGCTGACTGACCGCAAGCCACGCCAGCGCGCTGGTCACAGCCGCCTACCCCGGACCGCGCCTCAGCGGTCCTCAGCCTGCCGCACGGGCGGCGGCATTGCCGTGCGCAGCACGAAGATGGCGCGGGCACGCTCGGCCACGATCCGGCGCCCCGCCCGCAACCGTTCGATCTCGGCCGCCGACAACAGCCGCACCTGCGCCGTCCGGTCCAGCCGCAACTGCACCACGAAGGCGCCGATGCCGGGCTCGTCACGCACGCCAAGCCGCCTCGATCCGCGCCCGCACGTGGTCGCTGTCGCGGTGGGCGGCGACGAATCCGGCCTCGACGGCGGTGAAGCAGTCGAAGCGATAGCCGAAGTTTTCTTCCCACCAGTTTTCAAGTGAGCCATGTTTATCCCGCAGTTCGCGCAGCAGTGCGGCCCCCGGCCGCAGCACCGCGCTCGACGCATTGCCGGTCAGCACCGTCGCTCCCAACACCCGTCCGCCCTGGCGCATGATGTGACCGCGCAGGTTGGCCAGCGTTCCCCCTTGCCGGATGAAGTCGTCCACCAGCACATACGCCCTGCCCGGCTCGACCGTGCCGTCGAACACGGCCTGGCGCGCCAGGTGCAGGAAAGCCGGATCATCCACGTGCTCGACGATGTTGGCCTGCACGATCTCAGTATCGACCTGCCAGCCGAGCAATTGCTGCAGCCCCTGCGCCAGCACATCCGGCAGCACGTTCAGTCCGTCGCGCTTTTGCGCGTGCACGCCGGCCAGCACCGGCGCTTCGCTCCCGGCCAGCTGGGCCAGCCGGTCCACCACCTGGCCACAACAGGTGTCGGCGACCAGCAGCGCGGCCGCATCGACGTCTCCGGATCGTGCGGCGGTAAACCAGGGATGGGTGGTAACCTCCGACTTTTGTGCGTGGACCAGAACCGGTGGGAAGCCTTCTTCCCAGGGAAAACGCGCTGGTTTCGGGTGCATGGCGGCTCCTTGGCGAACCCACCCTTTGTCGCCTCCGGCGGCCGGTTGAGGTTTGATGCCGATCAAACAGGCAAAACAAACAAGCAACAGCAGTTCTTGAAATGCTGAATTATCGTCCCTATAATTAGCACTCGTTAGCGGTGAGTGCTAACAACACTTTCCGGATCGCAGCTGTTGTCCCGATGCTGCGCCTTGCAAGTCAAACCATTGAATCTAAAGGAGTTTTGCATGAACCTTCGCCCTCTGCACGATCGCGTTATCGTGAAGCGTCTCGACCAGGAAACCAAAACTGCGTCCGGCCTGATCATCCCCGATGCAGCGGCAGAAAAACCGGACCAGGGCGAAATCCTCGCCGTGGGTAACGGCAAAGTGCAAGAAAACGGTCAGGTTCGTCCGCTGGAAGTGAAAGTCGGTGACCGCGTCCTGTTCGGCAAATACTCGGGCCAGACCGTCAAGGTCAAGGGCGAGGAACTGCTGGTGATGCGCGAAGAAGACATCATGGCCGTCCTGGTCGACTAATCCTTCCCAGTTCAAAAAACTTCCAAAATACGGAGAAATACAATGGCAGCTAAAGAAGTCGTGTTTGGCGATCTCGCCCGCACCAAGATGGTTGAAGGCGTCAACATCCTGGCCAACGCCGTCAAAGTCACCCTGGGCCCGAAAGGCCGCAATGTGGTGCTCGAGCGCTCGTTCGGCGCCCCGACCGTCACCAAGGACGGCGTGTCGGTCGCCAAGGAAATCGAGCTGAAAGACAAGCTGATGAACATGGGCGCGCAAATGGTCAAGGAAGTCGCTTCCAAGACCAGCGACAACGCCGGTGACGGTACCACCACCGCAACCGTGCTGGCCCAGGCCATCGTGCGCGAAGGCATGAAGTTCGTTGCCGCCGGCATGAACCCGATGGACCTCAAGCGCGGCATCGACAAGGCCGTCGCCGCCACCGTCGAAGAGCTGAAGAAGATCGCCAAGCCGTGCACCACCTCGAAGGAAATCGCCCAGGTCGGTACCATCTCGGCCAACTCGGACAGCTCGGTGGGCGAGCGCATCGCCGAGGCGATGGAAAAAGTCGGCAAGGAAGGCGTCATCACCGTTGAAGACGGCAAGTCGCTGAACGACGAGCTGGAAATCGTCGAGGGCATGCAGTTCGACCGCGGCTACCTGTCGCCGTACTTCATCAACAACCCGGACAAGCAAGTCGCCATCCACGAGAACCCGTTCATCCTGCTGTGCGACAAGAAGATCTCGAACATCCGCGACCTGCTGCCGGTGCTGGAGCAAGTGGCCAAGTCGGGCCGTCCGCTGGTGATCGTCGCTGAAGACATCGAAGGCGAAGCGCTGGCCACCCTGGTGGTCAACAACATCCGCGGCATCCTGAAGACCGTGGCAGTCAAGGCTCCGGGCTTCGGCGACCGCCGCAAGGCCATGCTGGAAGACATCGCCATCCTGACCGGCGGCCAGGTGATTTCGGAAGAAGTCGGCCTGACCCTGGAAAAGGTCGCGCTGCAGGACCTGGGCCAGGCCAAGCGCATCGAAGTGGGCAAGGAAAACACCATCATCATCGACGGCGCCGGCGCCGCTGAAGCGATCGAGGCACGCGTCAAGCAGATCCGCGTGCAGATCGAAGAAGCAACCTCGGACTACGACCGCGAGAAGCTGCAAGAGCGCGTGGCCAAGCTGGCCGGCGGCGTGGCAGTGATCAAGGTTGGCGCTGCCACCGAAGTCGAGATGAAAGAGAAGAAAGCCCGCGTGGAAGACGCACTGCACGCCACTCGCGCTGCCGTGGAAGAAGGCATCGTGCCGGGCGGCGGCGTGGCCCTGCTGCGTGCCCGCGCCAACCTGCAGGTCAAAGGCGACAACCACGACCAGGACGCCGGCATCAAGATCGTGCTGCGCGCCATGGAAGAGCCGCTGCGCATGATCGTCCAGAACGCCGGCGACGAGCCGTCGGTCGTCGTGTCGGCTGTGCTGGCTGGCAAGGGCAACTACGGCTACAACGCCGCCAACGGCACCTACGGCGACATGGTCGAGATGGGCGTGCTGGACCCGGCCAAGGTCACCCGCTCGGCTCTGCAGAACGCAGCGTCGATCGCCGGCCTGATGCTGACCACCGATTGCATGGTTTCGGAGATCGCTGAAGAGAAACCGGCCGGCGGCATGGGCGGCATGGGTGGCATGGGCGGCATGGGCATGGACGGCATGATGTAATTGCCCCAGGCCTGCGGGACGCCGGACGAACCGGCGCCTCGCTGCCACATCAAAAGCCTGCAGGGTGAACGCCTTGCAGGCTTTTTTCTTTTCTTCATCCTCGCCGCACGATGTCAGGAAGCGCGCTCAACCAGCAGAAGCCGGATCTTTTCGATCGCGCGCGATGGCGCCAGCCCTTTGGGGCAGACCTCGGTGCAGTTCATGATGGTCCGGCAGCGGAACAGCCGGTAAACGTCGTTCAGGTCGTCCAGCCGTTCGTCGGTCGCCTGGTCGCGGCTGTCGGCGATGAAGCGGTATGCCTGCAACAGCCCGGCCGGCCCGACGAATTTGTCCGGGTTCCACCAGAACGAAGGGCACTGGCTGGAGCAGCACGCGCACAGGATGCATTCGTACAGCCCGTCGAGCTCGTCCCTTTGGCGGGGCGACTGCAGCCTTTCCTTTTCCGGCGGCGGATCCTGGTTGATCAGGTACGGCCTGATCGAATGGTACTGTGCGAAGAACTGGGTCATGTCCACGACCAGGTCGCGAATGACCGGGAAGCTGGGCAGTGGACGCAGGACGACCGGTTCCTTGAGCGTCTTGACCGGCGTGATGCAGGCCAGCCCGTTGCGGCCATTGATGTTGATCGCGTCCGAACCGCACACGCCTTCACGGCAGGAGCGGCGGATGGTCAACGAATCGTCCTGCATCTTGATACGCAAGATCGCATCCAGCAGCATGTGATCGCCTTCCGCAAGCGCGACGTCGACGTCCTGCATGTACGGCTTGCAGTCGCGTTCGGGGTCATACCGATAGATGGAGAACTTCATCGAGGCCCCCCGGGCCAGCCCCGGAACAGGACCTGTACAACCCACAGCCCGAGCCCAACGAGCGCGAGACACAACGCTGCCAGCAGGATGAACCGCAGCCGCAGCGCGCGTACGTAGTCGATCAGCACGTCGCGCAGGCCAACCCAGGCGTGCAACAGCAAGGACAGGAAAAATAATGTCGCCCCGAAACGGACCAGTGGCAAGCCAACCCAGTCCCGCCATTCGTCATACGACCCCGGTGGAGACAGTGCCATGTGCAGCAGGACGAAGAGCAGGAAAAAGAGCATCCATACCGCAGTGAAGCGCTGGACCAGCCATGCGCGCAGCCCGGAGAACGCCTTTTTCAAAACAGGGCTCCCGCACCGAGCAGCATGATGGCCACTCCCGCGCAGTTGACGGCCCAGGCACTGCGGCGTGCAGCCTGCAGTTGCGAGCCAATATCCACGTCGCTGAAAAGGTGGCGCACACCGGCGAGCACATGGTGCGCCAGCGCCCAGATGGTCACGGTCGCCAAGGCCTTTATTGGCCAGCGGCTGAACATGCCAGCAGCCAGCGTATAACCCTGCGGGCTTTGCAAGGACAACTGAAGGACGTAAATGTAGAACGGGAGACAGAGCGCGAGGACGATGCCGGAAACCCGGTGTGCAATCGACGTGAGCGCGCCCACCGGCATCTGCACTTGCAGCACATTGAAGAAGCGGGGCCGCAGACGCTCGTGCTCCATCACCGAATTCCCTGATCTGCCTTGCACACACGTCCCACACTACTGCAGGCCGCACCATACCCATTGAGTCGAATCAAACGGGCCTGGGGTACACCGCTGACCACGCGGACGCGCGGCCGGCGCAGATGGTGGCAGAATCAAGGAATCATCGAACCAGGTCGGCGGCCAACGGTGGCGCGGCCACAAGCAAGGAGCAGGACTTGAACCAACAAATCAAGGCTGACCACATCAAGCTCAAACGCGCGTACGAACCTGCCAGTCCCGCGGATGGCACGCGCATCCTGGTCGATCGCCTGTGGCCACGCGGCGTCGCCAGGACGGATGCCGCACTCGACCTGTGGGAAAAGGAGCTTGCTCCAAGTACCGAACTGCGGCAATGGTTCAATCATGATCCTGCCCGTTGGGAGGAATTCCAGGCGCGCTATGCCGACGAACTGCGCCAGCATGCCGATGCGCTAGGGCGGGTGCGTGCGCTTGCGCGCAAGGGAACGGTAACGCTGGTGTACGGCGCCCGCGATGAGCTTCACAACGACGCCGTTGCGCTGCGCGCGCTGCTGCTGGGCAGCCTGCCCTCACCCTGACCGGGTCTGATTACCTGCTGCGGCAGCAATGGACAGCCGGCACGATCCGCTCCAGGCCAGCCTGACCAATGCGCCTGACAACCTGCGCCTGGACCAATGGCTGCCACCACAGCATGGCATCGTCCCGCGTCTTCGCATCGGTCAGCGCTGGATCAGCAGCTTGTGGGCATTGCCGCTGATTATCGTGGCGCTGTGCGTTGCCATTGTGGCCGCGCAGCAGTTGCGCGCGCTCCCGGCCGTGGCCGCGTTCATCGCCAACTATCCCGGCCTGACGCCTTTGTCGAGCGCCGTGCACACGGGGTTTCCGTGGTGGCTGCGGCTCCAGCATTTCCTTAACCTGCTCTTCATGGTCTTCATCATCCGGTCCGGGATACAGATCCTGGCCGACCACCCGCGCCTGTACTGGTCGCGCGGTTCGGTGCCCGGGCTGGAATGGTTCCGGTTCCAGCGCGAGGTGCCGCGGGACCGCGTCTGGACTTCCAAGGACGACGCGGTGACCATCCCGTCATGGCTTGGTCTTCCAGGCGTGCGCCACTCGGTGGGACTGGCGCGTTGGTGGCATCTGTCGGTGAATCTTCTCTGGCTGGTCAACGGCCTTGTGTCCTACGTGCTGCTGTTCTCGACGGACCAATGGCACAGGCTCGTGCCGACAAGCTGGTCGGTGTTTCCCAACGCACTGTCGACAGCGCTGCAGTACCTGTCCTTGCAATTTCCGGTGGAGCAAGCATGGACGCGCTACAACGGCCTGCAGCAGCTGACCTACTTCGTCACCGTGTTCGTTGCAGCACCCATGGCCGCGATCACCGGCCTGATGCAAAGTCCGGCCATTGCAAACCGGTTCGGCGCCTTATCGCGACGCTTGAGCCGGCAGGCCGCCCGGAGCGTGCATTTCCTTGTGCTGTGCTGGTTCCTGCTGTTCATCTTCATCCATGTAACGCTGGTGTTCGTCACGGGCATGCGCCGCAACCTGAATTTCATGTTCGCTGGCGTCAACGACGATTCGTGGCGCGGATTGGCCTGGTTTGCTGTCGCCATGGCGCTGCTTGCCATAGCCTGGGTTGGGGCATCGCCATTCACGATCAAGCATGCGCGCCTGGTCCAGAAGTCCGGGCGACACCTGATTGGCAAGCTCAAGGGCCTGGCCGAGCGCTGGGAGCCGCGCGTGCAATATGCCGACAGCGACATCTCGCCGTACTTCTGGCTGAACGGTACCCTGCCCAACTCGGCTGCCTACGATGCACTGCGGCGCGAAGACTTTGCCGATTACCGCCTGCGCATCGGCGGACTGGTTGCCCGGCCCTGCACGCTATCGCTTGCCCAGATCAAGGCGCTGGACAAGCAGGTGCAGGTCTCGGAGCACTTCTGCATCCAGGGCTGGTCGGGGGTGGCCAAATGGGGCGGCGTGCCGGTACGCCGCCTGCTTGAACTGGTCGCCCCGCTGCCATCGGCGCATTACGTGGTCTTCTATTCCTTCGCGGACGGCGCAGCGGGTGGACGCTATTACGACGTCCACTCAATCGACAATATGCGCCATGCGTTATCGCTGCTCGCATATGAAATGAATGACGCGCCGCTGACCTTCATGCACGGCGCCCCGCTGCGCCTGCGATGCGAGAATGAGCTGGGGTTCAAGATGGTCAAGTGGATCGAGGCGATCGAGCTGGTCGACGATTTCAGGCAGCTTGGGGCCGGACAGGGCGGCTATAACGAAGATCACGAGTTCTACGGCTACCGCATGCCGATTTGAAGTCCCGGTATACATGGCTGCCCAGCTCGTCGTTGCCCGAGGCTGGCACATGGTTTAGTATGGCCGCAGCCAAACAAGGAACCATGCCCATGCCCGCCTTTTCCCGGCTGTTTGCCATCCCCGCCGCCGTCGCGCTGACTTGCGCGCTTGCCTCCTGCAAGCGCGAGCAGCCGGCGCCGCCCAAACCGGTCGCGCCCGCGGCTGCCCCGGCCGCGCAGGCGCCGACCAAGGAACAGGCCATGACATCGCTGATGGAAGTGCCGGAGATCGCAGCCTGGGCAGCGCAGATCGAAAAAAGTTCCCGCGGCAAGGTGCATGGCGCGATCATCGAGGACAATCCGCAGCCGCGCATCATCAACGGCAAGCCCTACTGGCAACTGAGCTTCGTCGAAAACCGGCCCGACACGGTCCACCGGCGCGCCAGCTTCCTGGTCGCACAAGCGGGCGGCGAAGTGCTGGTCGAGGATCCTCTTTCCGACAAGCTGTTGACGCTGACCGAATGGCGACGCACCGTTCGCAAGGTCCTCGCCAACACGTCCGAATGAGGCGCCCGGCGCACGATTGAGCGGTCACAAAGGCGGCGCGGCAGAGCACCGTATCGTTGCAGGCAGCCGCTGGCCGTTTCCCGCCACCGTTTTCCGTTTGCCGGTGGCGGCCACTCCTCCCTCCGGCCGGCGGCGCCGCTCAGCTGTCCAGGTGCGAAATCAGCAGCCGCCGCTCCATCACGGCCTGGTCGTTGGACTGCTGTGCATCGAGCGAAATGCCCACGGACATAATGTCGATCAGCAGCAGCTGCAGAATGCGCGAAATCATCGACAGAAAAGTGTGGCTGTCTTCGGCATGCTCCACTGCCAGGCACACGCTCGCCTTGCGCGCAAGCGGCGACTGGCTGCTGCCAATCGCGATCACGTCCGCGCCGGCATGCCGTGCCGCGTCCACCGCCGCCAGCAGCTCGGGCGCGGTGCCCGAATTGGAAATCGCGATCACCACGTCCCCCGGCTGCAGCAACTCGGCCGCGAGCGTGAGCAGGTGGGCGTCACCGTACACCGTGGTCGGAATGCGAAAGCGGAAGAACTTGTGCTGGCCGTCGAGCGCAACCACGCGCGAATTGCCCATCGCGTAAAACTCGACGCGACGCGCACGGCTCACCAGCTCGATCGCGCGGTCCACCGAGCGCACATCCAGCTGGTCGCGGAACTTCAAAATCGCGGAAACCGTATTGTCGATCACCTTGGCCGACAGGTCGTGCGTGCTGTCCGAGCCGCGCACCTGGCAGTGGCGCACGGGAATGGCGCCGGTCAGGCTGCTGGCAAACTTGAGCTTGAAGTCGGCAAGTCCCGAAAAGCCGAGCGAGCGGGAAAAGCGGATCACGGTCGGCTGGCTCACTTCGGCAAGCCGCGCAATGTCGGCGATCGGCTCGTTCAGGACCAGGCGCGGCTGCTCCAGCACCAGCGCTGCCACGCGCTGTTCGGCAGGCGTGAGGCCCGGGCGCATTTGCCGGATGCGCTCGATCAGCGAATTGGCGCCGGCGCGCCCGCGCAGGTGCTCGGCCAGGATCGCGGCCACGCCATGAAACGCCGGGTACGGCGTGGTGATAACGTAGGTCGGAATATCCGACAGGTAGCTGGAAAACCGGCCCTTGGCCTCGAAGCGCGCCCGAAATGGCGAGGTCGCGAACCATGCGCCCATGCGCGGCACGATGCCACCGCCGATGAAGACGCCGCCGAAAGCGCCCAGCGTCACCGCCAGGTTCGCCGCCGCGCCGCCCAGCATCGCGCAGAAGCATTCGAGCACTTCCAGGCACAACGCATCGCGCTCTTCGAGCGCGCCGGCGAGGATCTCGGCCGCGCTGCGCGCCGGCGCAGCCACGCCATTGCGCTCGGCCAGCGCGCGGTGGATCAGTTCCAGGCCCGGGCCGGACAGCAGCCGCTCGTTCGACACGTGCGGCCACTCGCGCCAGGCGTACTGCAAGATCGCGAATTCGCGCTCGTCGGCGGGGGCAAAGTTGACGTGGCCGCCCTCGCTGCCCAGGGTAACGAAGCCGTCCTCGGTCGGGATCACGCCCGACACGCCCAGGCCCGTGCCCGGACCGAGCACGCCGATCACGGCCCTGGGCACCGGCGCGCCGCCGCCCACCTGCATCAGGTCTGCGCCAGACAGGCCGGGAATGGCCATCGCCAGCGCGGTAAAGTCGTTCACCACCAGCAGCGTCGATAGCCCGAGCTCGCGCCGCACGTCGTCGGTCGAGAACTCCCACGCGCGGTTGGTCATGCGCACCTTGTCGCCGCTGACCGGATTGGCCACGGCCAGCGCGGCATGCTGCAGCTGCAGGCCGGCGTGACCGGCCAGGTAGAAGCGCAGCAGCGGCACGATGCCGGCATAGTCGTCGCACTTGAGCAAGGCGACGTGGCTGAACACGCCCGGCGCCATCTGCAAGGCCAGGCGCGCGTGGGTGGCGCCGATGTCAGCGACCAGCCGCGGCCCTTCGGCAAAAGCCGGCTGCGCTGCGGCGCCGGCGTCGACAGTCGTCATCAGCGCGCCTTGCCGAACCAGGCGCCGTAGGGCGGCAGGGTCACGCGGCCGCCGCTGGCCGCACCCGGCAGGCCATGGCCCGGCAGCTCGCTGGCGCTGGCCGACTCGGGCCAGTCGAAGGTGACTTCCTTGTCGCCCAGGTTAAACGCGGCCAGCACCGCCGGTTCGCCATCGAGCATGCGGCGCAGCGCCAGCACGGGCTCGGGCGCATCGAAGAAGGCGATGTCGCCACGCGTGAGCTGCGGCTGCTGGCGGCGCCACGCGATGAAGCGGCGCGCGAAATTGAGGGCAGAGCCGCCGTCCTGCTCCTGCACCGAGACCGCGCGTTCCAGGTGCGGCTGCGCGACCGGCAGCCACGGCGTGCCGGTCGTGAAGCCGGCGTTCGGCGCCTCGCTCGTCCACGGCATCGGCGTGCGGCAGCCGTCGCGGCCCTTGAACTCGGGCCAGAACGTGATGCCGTACGGGTCCTGCAGCAGTTCGTAGGGCACGTCCGCTTCCTCCAGCGCCAGCTCGTCGCCCTGGTACAGGCAGGGCGTCCCCTTGAGCGAGAGCTGCATCGCCAGCACCAGCTTGGCCAGCGCAGGCGTCGGCTGCCCGCCGCCCCAGCGGGTCATCACGCGGATGCTGTCGTGGTTACCGACCGACCACGAGGCCCAGCCGCCCTTCACGCGCGCTTCGAAGTCCTCGACCTGTTTGCGGATGTAGGCCGCCGAGCACTGCGGCGTGAGCAGGTTGAAGCTGTAGGCCATGTGCAGCTTGTCGCCGTCCGAGGTGTAGTCCGCCATCACGGCGAGCGAATCGTCGGCGCCCACTTCGCCGATCGAGACCGCGCCGAACTCGTCGAGCAGCACGCGGATCTTGCGCAGGAATTCGATGTTCTCGGGCCGGGTCTTGTCGTACAGGTGACTTTGCATGCCGTAGGGGTTCACGTCGGTGACGGTGGCAGTGTCACGCTTGGTGGCCGGCGGATTGCTGCGCAGCTGGCGGTCGTGGAAGTGGAAGTTGCAGGCGTCCATGCGCACGCCGTCCACCCCGCGCGCAAGCCAGAAGCGCATGCTGTCCAGCTGCGCCTGCTGCACCTCTGGGTTGTGGAAGTTCAGGTCCGGTTGGCTGGTCAGGAAGTTGTGCAGGTAGTACTGGCGGCGCCGGCTGTCCCACTGCCACGACGAGCCGCCGAACACGGACAGCCAGTTGTTGGGCGGGTTCCCGTCCGGGAGCGGATCGGCCCACACGTACCAGTCGGCCTTGGGGTTGTCGCGGCTCTTGCGGCTTTCAACGAACCACGGGTGCGCTTCGGCCGTGTGCGACAGCACCTGGTCGATCATGATCTTCAGGCCCAGGCTGTGCGCCCTGGCGACCAGCTTGTCGAAGTCGTCCAGTGTGCCGAACAGCGGGTCCACGTCGCAGTAGTCCGAGATGTCGTAGCCGAAGTCCTTCATCGGCGACTTGAAGAACGGGGACAGCCAGACGATGTCCACACCCAGGCTGGCGATGTAGTCGAGCTTGTTGGTGATACCGGGCAGGTCGCCAACGCCGTCGCCATTGGTATCGAGATAGCTGCGCGGATAGACCTGGTAGATGATGGCCTCGCGCCACCACGGGGAAGTGTTCTGCATTGGCTTGTCCGGTTGACACTGAATTGTAGATAATATACAGCAGAGAATTCCTTTTTACAAATCCGGCCTGCAATGTGCGCAAGTCTAATTACTGCATTATTTTCAAATACTTGCGATCATTTAACCTTACAATTGACGACATTTTCAGTAGTCAAACTACAGTAATCCACCACATGCGCCTTTACCGCCCACCCGTCCTGCTCGCCCTTGCCGCCGCGGCATGCGCCGCCCGCGCCGAGATTCCCATCGACGCTTGCGACAGCCCTTCGTTCCAGATCGTCCAGCACGCGTCCTCGCAAAAGCTCGACGCGCGCGCGGTGTGGCTTGACCGGCGGCTGGCCAAATGGCCCGGAGCGGATCCGGCCGCAAGCTTCAAGCTGTACTACTCGCCCACTGCGGCAATTGTGGCGACGGTGGGGTCCAAAGTGCTTGGCGCGGCGGGCGCGCTGACGCTGGATGTGTTCACGGGAGCGGTTCCGCCAGCGCCGGCCACGCGCTTCAAATACGTGCAGCCCGGCCCCGTGCTCGCGGTGCGTGCCGTGGACCTGGCGCGCCTGCCCGAACTGCACCGGGGCCAGATGGTGCTGGTCCAGGAGGCGCCGGACGGGACGGTACGCGCGGCCACCGACTTGCAGGCCGCGGGAGCGCTGGATGACCTGTATGCGGCGGCCGGCACACTCGACAACCTGGGTGTCGCGCCCGGCCGCAAACAAGCCCGTTTTTCGTTATGGGCGCCGACGGCGCAGCAGGCCGCAGTCTGCCTCTACGACACGGGCAGCTCGCGCGCCCGCGGCGTCTTCCCGATGGCGTTCGACGGCCGCACCGGCGCATGGAACGCCGCGCTGGCCGGGGACCAGCGCGGCAAATACTACAAGTACGCGCTGGACGTTGCCGTCAACGGCGCAGGGATCGTGCGCAACCTCGTCACCGATCCGTACTCGGTCAGCCTGACGACCGATTCAAAGCGCAGCTACATTGCGGACCTCGCCGCGCCATCGCTCAAGCCGAAGGACTGGGACAAGACGCCGGCGCCAGGCACCGTCAAGGCGCAAACGGACATGGTCGTCTATGAACTGCATGTGCGCGACTTCTCGATCAACGACGCAAGCGTGAGCCCGGCGCACCGCGGCAAGTACGCCGCGTTCACCGAGACGGAATCGAACGGCCTTCGCCACCTCGCCGCGCTGGCGAAGGCCGGGCTGACCGATATCCACCTGCTGCCTGTGTACGACATCGGCAGCGTGCCCGAACAGGGCTGCGTGGTTCCCGCTCCGGCGGGCGCGCCGGACGGCAGCGCACAGCAGGCGCTGGTGAAAAAGACGGCGGAGACCGATTGCTTCAACTGGGGTTACGACCCCTACCACTACAACGCGCCGGAAGGCAGCTACGCGACCGATCCGGCAGACGGCGCGCGCCGCATCATCGAGTTGCGCGAGATGGTGCAAAGCCTGCACCGCGCCGGCCTGCGCGTGGGCATGGACGTGGTGTTCAACCACACCTTCAGCGCCGGCCAGAACGAGAAATCCGTCCTCGACCGCATCGTGCCCGGCTACTACCATCGCCTCGACGCCAACGGCGCGGTCGAACGCTCGACCTGCTGTGACAACACGGCCACCGAGAACCTCATGATGGGCAAGCTGATGATCGACTCGGTGGCGCTGTGGGCCACACAGTACAAGATCGATTCGTTCCGCTTCGACCTGATGGGCCACCAGCCGCGCGCGGTGATGGAGCAACTGCAGAAGCGCGTCGCCAATGCTGCGCGGCGCAAGGTGCAGCTGATCGGCGAAGGCTGGAATTTCGGCGAAGTGGCCGAGGGCGCGCGCTTCGTGCAGGCCTCGCAGCTGTCATTGAACGGCACCGGCATCGGCACCTTCAACGACCGCGAGCGCGATGCGGTACGCGGCGGCTCGGCGGGCGACTCGGGAATCGACATGATCAAGCACCAGGGCTACATCAACGGCTTGACCTACGACCCGAACACCAGCGGGGCCGAGCGGCCGCTGGCGGAGCTGATGCGCACGGCCGACCTGGTGCGCGCGGGCCTTGCCGGCTCCATCCGCAGCTACCCGCTGGTCACGCTCGACGACCGCAGCGTCCCTTTGGCAGCGATCGACTACAACGGCCAGCCTGCGGGCTACGCCAGCGAACCCGGCGAGACCGTGAACTACGTCGAGAACCATGACAACCAGACGCTCTTCGACATCAACGTGCTCAAGCTGCCCGTGGCAACCAGCAGCGCGGACCGCGCGCGGGTGCAGGTGCTGGGTATGGCAGTCAATGCGTTCAGCCAGGGTGTGGCTTACTTCCATGCCGGGATCGACATCCTGCGCTCGAAGTCGCTCGACCGGAACAGCTTCAACTCGGGCGACTGGTTCAACCGCATCGACTGGAGCTACCAGGACAACTACTTCGGCACCGGCCTGCCGCCGGCAGACGACAACGGCAAGGACTGGCCTTTGCTCAAGCCGCTGCTGGCCAATGCGGCGATCAAGCCGACGCCTGACGACATCGCGTTCACGCGTGACGCCTTCCGCGACCTGCTGCGCATTCGCGCCAGCTCGACGCTGTTCAGGATGCGCAGCGCGCAGGACATCAAACAGCGGCTGCGCTTCTTCAACACGGGATCGCGGCAGGAACCGACGGTGGTCGGCGCGCACATCGACGGCAAGGGCTATCCTGGCGCCGGTTTCGAAGGAATCAGCTACTTCGTCAACGTGGACAAGGTGGCGCACGTGATCGTGGACCGAGAGGCGCAGGGCAAGCGCATGCGGCTGCATCCGGTGCACCGCGCCCCGGGCGCGGCGGACAAGCGGGCAGCAAGCGCGGGGTATGACAGCTTTACCGGAACGTTCAGCATTCCGCCAAGGACGGCGGTGGTATTCGTTGAAGGTGAGACCTCCGACATGGGGGCGTCAAAGAGAAAGAGAAACCGCCACTAACGTCGTCCCGGCGCAAGCCGGGACCCATGCTGAGCATCCAGAGCTGCGGCACGGGCATCACCAGCGCGTTTAACCCGTCGTCCCCGCGCGGGCGGGGACGACGTGCGAGAGGTGGTGGTACTGCGAACCGCAGCAGCGCTCAGATATCGAGATGCGAGATGAGCATGCGTCGCCGATCCGAATCCGGCTCCACCGCCGCCTCGCCATGAGCGCCGAGCGACAGGCCGACCGCCATGATATCGATGAGCAGCAGCTGCAGGATCCGTGAGATCATCGACAGGAAGGTCGTACTGTCCTCGCTGTGATCGACCGCCAGGCACACCGTCGCCTTCTTGGCCAGCGCCGACTTGCTGCTGGTGATGGCGATGACATCCGCCCCCGCGGCGCGGGCCTTGTCCACGGCCGCCAGCAGCTCCGGCAGCTGGCCCGATGTCGAAATCGCGATCACCACGTCGCCTGGACCAAGCAGTTCTGCCGCCAGCGTGAACAGGTGCGAGTCGCCGTAGGACGAGGTCGGAATGCGGAACCGGAAGAACTTGTGCTGGCCGTCCAGCGCAACCACGCGCGCGTTCCCCATCGCATAGAACTCGACCCGCCTGGCCTTGCGCAGGATGTCGATGGCGCGGTCGATCGAGTTGACGTCCATCTGATCGCGGAACTTGAGGATGGCCGAGACCGTGTTGTCGATCACCTTGGCCGACAGGTCGTGCGTGCTGTCGCTCATGCGCACCTGGCTGTGGCGCACCGGGATGGTGCCCGTCAGGCTGCCCGCGAACTTGAGCTTGAAGTCGGCCAGGCCCGAGAAACCGAGCGAGCGGCAAAAGCGGATCACGGTCGGCTGGCTCACGTCGGCCAGCCGCGCGATTTCGGCGATCGGCTCGGACAGCACCTTGCGCGGGTGCTCCAGCACCAGCGTGGCGACGCGCTGCTCGGCCGGCGAGAGTTCGTGCTGCAGGTGCTGCACGCGCTCCATCAGGGTGTTGGCGCCGCTGCGCCCGCGCAGGTGCTCGGACAGGATCGTGGCCACCCCGAACAGCGCAGGGTTGGGCGTCATGATCACGTAGGTCGGGATCTGGGCGATGTAATCGGTGAAGCGCCCCTTGGCTTCGAAGCGGGCGCGGAACGGCGACGCGGCGAACCACTCTGCAATGCGTGGCACGATGCCGCCGCCGATGAAGATGCCGCCAAACGCGCCCAGCGTGACCGCCAGGTTGGCAGCGGCCCCGCCCAGCATGCCGGCAAAGCATTCGAGCACTTCCAGGCACAGCTTGTCGTTCTGCTCCAACGCGGCGCTCACGATCTCGGCCGCGGTGCGCGGCGGCGCCTGCACGCCATTGCGCTGGGCGAGCGCGCGGTGGATCAGTTCCAGGCCGGGCCCGGAGATCAGGCGCTCGTTCGATACGTGCGGCCACTCGCGCCAGGCGTACTGCAGGATCGCGAATTCACGCTCGTCGGCCGGGGCAAAGTTGACGTGGCCGCCCTCGCTGCCGAGCGTGACGAAGCCATCGACGGTCGGGATCACGCCCGAGACACCCAGGCCCGTTCCCGGTCCCAGCACGCCGGCCACGGCGTGCTGCTGCGCCTGGCCGCCGCCGATTTGCATCAGGTCCTGGGGCTTCAGGCCCGGCAGCGCCATTGCCAGCGCGGTGAAGTCGTTGACGATCAGGAGCGTCTGCAGGCCCAGCTCGCGCCGCACCTCGTCCGTCGAGAACTGCCAGTCGCGGTTGGTCATGCGGATCATGTCGCCGCTGATCGGGTTCGCCAGCGCAAAAGCGGCGTGCGCGATCCGCGTGCCGGGATGGTGCGCGAGGTAGGCGTGCAGCAGCGGAACGATGCCGGTGTAGTCGTCGCAGCGCAGCACTTCGACCGCGCGCAGCAGGCCGGGCGCGGTCTCGAGCGCAAAGCGCGCATGCGTGGCGCCGATATCGGCCACCAGGCGCGGACCGTCGGGGTATGCGCTGCGGGTCGTTTTTTGTTCGTTGTCGTGTTCGGTGCTCATTGCGTCCCTGTGGGTCGGGACGCTCGTCCCGGAACGCGCGTAGGATACCACTGAACGACAGGCCCCAGAACAGGGCCCGGCACACCCTCTTTCAGTCCTGAGCGACCAGCGCCAGCGGGCCGGCAGAAGCGAACTGCACCTTGCCGCCCGCGACCACGGCCGTCTGGCCCGTGTACCACTCGCGCACGGTCTGCCCGTCCACGAACACGCCGGACACCGTGATCGGCACCGGATGGTCGCGCGGCAGGTCGAGCGCCACCACGACGCGGTCAACGATGCCGCCGTTGTCGTAGGTGCGCTTGAAGGTGTATGGGCTGGCCTGGATCATCTGGTGCACGCCCGCCCCGACGGCAATGTGCGCGTGACGAAAGCGCCCCAGCCGCGCCCAGTGGTCGCGCACGTCGCCGACACGGTAGCCGGCGCGCTGCGCATTGGCGGCCAGTTCGCCCCAGTTCATGAACGAGCGCAGGTTGGCGTCGCCTTCAGCTCCGTCCACCTTGAGCAGCCGCGCCGTCTCGTCGCCGTAGTAGATCTGGGCGGCGCCGGGCGACAGCAGCAGCTTGTTGGCGGTCTCGAACGGGCGCTCGCGCAGCGCGTCGAATGGGGTGGCGTCGTCGTGCGAGCTGACGTAGTTGAGCACCGAGCGCCCCTTGAGCGGGCCGTTCAGCGCGGCCGAATAGCTGGAAAACAGCTGCTCGTAGCTTTGGCGGGCGTCCGACTTCATGCTGAAGTTGATCATGCTGTCGAAACCGTTGTCGTAATAATCGACGGTTTCGCCGCCCTCGCTGAACAGGCGCCCGCTGGCGATCGAATAGTTATACACCTCGGCGGTCATAAAGAACGGCAGGTCGCCGACGCGTTTGGACGGATTGGCGCGCTTCCACTCTTCGTAGGCCAGGCTGGCCTGCTTCTTCAGATCGTTCCAGATGCCGGGCTCGGTGTGTTTGACGGTGTCGGCCCGAAAGCCGTCAAAGCCGTACTTGCGCACCCAGTCCGCGTGCCACTTGACCAGGTAGTAGCGCGGTGCGCGCGGGTAGCCGGTGCGCGTGAAGAACCGGTCAAGCTCGCGCACTTCGCGCTCGTAGCGTCCCTCCTTCTTCCACTTGGCCGCGAGCGGCGGCGGCAGCGGCACGCTGGCGTTGCTGTCGGTGCGGATGTCCGGCAGGTTGGCCACCAGCGTGCAGTCGCGCATGGTCTTCACGTCCTTGTATGTGCACTTGGGCGTGGTGCGCACCCAGCCTGCCGGCCACAGCGGGTCCTGGTCGGTGACTGGGCCGGTGTGGTTCATCACCACATCGAGCAGCACGCGGATGCCCTTCGCATGCGCCGCATCGACCAGCTTGCGTACATCTTCTTCCGTGCCGAGGTTGGCATCGACGGCGGTGAAGTCGCGCGCCCAGTAGCCATGAAAGCCGTAGCTCTTGCCCGTGCCCTCGTCGGTGCCGGCGTGTATCTGCTCGACCGGCGGCGTGATCCAGATCGCATCCACGCCCAGGTCGTTGAAGTAGCCCTCGTTGATTTTCGCCGTGATCCCTGCCAGGTCGCCGCCCATGTAGCCGCGCAGCGTGGCCGCGTCATCGCGCCGTCCGTACGCGTGGTCGTTGGACGGGTCGCCGTTGTTAAAGCGGTCCGTCATCACCAGATACACGGTCGCGTTCTCCCAGGCGAACGGCCTGGCCGGGGCGGCGGATGCAAAGCCACAGGCCAAAGCAAGCGAAACGGCGAGAGCGGTTGATTTCATTCAGGGTCCCTTGTTGTTGTGGTTGGTCGAATCATGTGATGACGCTGGGCCGCTCGCGTCCCGTGCGCTTGCGCAGCCCGGAGATTTGTTCGGCGATCGCCGCCAGTGGAGCCAGCGCTTCCTGCGTATCGAGATCGTGGCGCGCCGGGTCGGCCTCGTAGCGCTCGAGGTACAGCCGCACGGTCGCCCCTTCGGTGCCGGTGCCCGACAGGCGCAGCACGATGCGCGAGCCGTCGGTCATCACGATGCGGATACCCTGGTGCGTCGCGACCGACTTGTCCACCGGGTCGGTGTAGGCGAAATCGTCGGCCAGCGCGATGCGGTGCCCACCGTAAGTGTGTCCGGCCAGGAGCGGGAGCCTGTGGCGCAGGTCCGCCATCACACCTTCCGCGGCAGCCGCGTCCACGGCTTCGTAGTCATGGCGCGAGTAGTAGTTGCGGCCGAAACGCTGCCAGTGTTCGCGCACGAGCTGCGGCACGCTCTTGCCGGTTGCGGCCAGGATGTTCATCCAGAACAGCACCGCCCACACGCCATCCTTTTCGCGGATGTGGTTGGAGCCAGTGCCATAACTCTCCTCGCCGCACAGCGTGGCCAGGCCAGCGTCCATCAGGTTGCCGAAGTACTTCCAGCCGGTGGGCGTTTCGAAGCAGCTCACGCCCAGCGCCTCTGCCACACGGTCGGCGGCGGTCGAGGTGGGCATGGAACGGGCGATGCCAAGGATACCCTCGCGGTAGCCCGGCGCCACGGTCGCATTGGCGGCGATGATGGCCAGGCTGTCCGACGGCGTCACCACGAAGTTGCGGCCGACGATCATGTTGCGGTCACCGTCGCCGTCGGATGCGGCGCCGAAATCGGGCGCGCTTGCACCGGCCATCAGTTCGATCAGCTCGGCCGCGTTGACCGGGTTCGGGTCGGGGTGGTGGCCGCCGAAGTCTTCCAGCGGTTCGGCATTGATGACGGTGCCGGCGGGTGCGCCCAGCATGCCTTCGATGATCGCCTTTGCGTACGGACCAGACGCTGCGTGCATGCCGTCAAAGCGCATCGTAAAGCCGCGCGCGAACAGGGCGCGGATCGCGCCAAAGTCGAACAGGCTTTCCATCAGCCCGGCGTAATCGGCCACGGGGTCGATCACCTCGACCTCCATGGCCTCGATGCGCCTGGTGCCGATGGTGTCGATGTCCACCGGCGGCGCATCGCTGATGCGGTAGCTGGTGAGGGCATGGGTGTTCGCGAAAATGGCCTCGGTGATCTTCTCCGGCGCCGGGCCGCCGTTCTCGATGTTGTACTTGATGCCGAAGTCCCCGTGCGGCCCGCCCGGGTTGTGGCTGGCCGAGAGCACGATGCCGCCGCTGGCGCCGCGCTTGCGGATCACGCAGCTCACGGCGGGCGTGGACATGAGCCCGCGCCGCCCGACCAGCATTTTGGCCACGCCATGCGCCGCCGCCATGCGCAAAATGACCTGAATCGCGGTGCGGTTGAAGTAGCGGCCGTCGCCGCCCAGCACCAGGGTAAGCCCCGAGCAAGCGCCCAGGGTCGTGAAAATCGCTTCGACAAAATTTTCGAGGTAGCCAGGCGCCTGGAACTCGGTGACCTTCTTGCGCAGCCCGGAGGTGCCGGGGCGCTGGCCGCTGAACGGGCTTGTCGCTACGGTGTGGATTGTCATGCTTCGCTCCTGTCCCGATTCGGTCTCGTCATGGTTTGTTGTCAAACCTTCACGATACGACAGGAGCGAAAATCGCGGCGCAGGACTGGTCAGCGGTCCGATTTGTCGGTCACGAACAGGGTCAGCACGGCGGCGAGCAACATGCTCACGCCACCCAGCACCAGCAGGCGGATCGTGTGGCCGTCGAACAGGTACTTGTTGGCGAAGCCCAGCAGGGTGCCGCTGCAGATCTGCGGGATCACCACAAAGAAGTTAAACAGCCCCATATAGTAGCCCATGCGCCGCGCCGGCAGCGAGCCGGCCAGGATCGCGTACGGCATCGACAGGATGCTGGCCCAGGCCAGGCCCACGCCGATCATCGGCAGGACCAGCGTCTGCTTGTGCGTGATGAAGTACAGGCTGATGAGGCTCGCGCCGCCAACGGCCAGGCACAGCGCGTGGACCATCTTGCGGCTGGTCGCGCGCGCCAGTGCCGGCAGCACGAAGGCGGCCAGCGCGGACACGCCGTTATACACCGCGAACATGATCCCGACCCAGTTGGCCGCATCCTGGAACTGTGCCGACTGCGCGTTGGCGGTGCCATACACGTTTTCGGCCACGCCGTTGGTGGTGTAGATCCACATGGCGAACAGCGCGATCCACGTGAAGAACTGCACAAAGGCCAGCTGCACCATGGTGCGCGGCATGCGCAGGAAGCCGCCGAAAATCTCCGACAGCGCCACGCCAAAGCGGCGCGCATGCTTGCGCTGCGCCTTGAAGCCCTCCAGGTCCTCCGGCGGCAGTTCGTCGGCCGTCAGCACGGTCCAGCTCACGGCCAGCAGGAACACCAGGCCGCCGATGTAGAACGAGTAGCGCACCGTGTCGGGAATGCCTCCGCCCACCGGCACGTTGGACACGCCCAGGTAGTCCGCAAAAATCGTCGGCAGCATCGACGCGATCACCGCGCCCACGCCGATGAAGAAGGTCTGCATCGCGAAGCCCGCGGTGCGCTGCGATTCGTCGAGCTTGTCGCCGACAAAAGCGCGGAACGGCTCCATCGATACGTTGATCGCCGCATCCATCATCCACAGCACGGCCACCGCCATCCACAGCGCGGTCGAATCAGGCATCAGGAACAGCGCCAGCGCGGCCATCAGCGCACCGGCGAAGAAGAACGGGCGCCGACGGCCCCAGCGCGGATGCCAGGTGTTATCGGACAGGTAGCCGATCACCGGCTGCACCAACAGGCCCGTGACCGGCGCGGCCAGCCAGAACAGGGACAGGTTGTCGGGGTTGGCGCCGAGCGTGGTGAAAATGCGGCTGGTGTTGGCGTTTTGCAGCGCAAAGCCGAACTGGATGCCGAAGAAGCCGAAGCTCATGTTCCACAGCTGCCAGAACGACAGGCGCGGCTTGAGCGCGTTGGTTTGCATTTCCACTTGATTTGTCTCCGGTGACGCCCCTTCGGGACGGGGGCGCTTGATCTCGTGCGCTGGCAGCCTGGGCCATGACTTTGTAGCAAAATAACATGGCGATTTCTGAGTGTCAATTGAACACATTCCATTGTAGAATCAGGATGACACCTTCGCCACACTGGCGTTTTGTAGTCAAACAACATAACAACAGGACGGGGACATCAAATGCTGCCGATGCAAAGGCGCCTCTCGAACTTCTTCTACGCGGTCATCAGCCTGCCTGCCACGGCGATGGGTACCGCGCTGTGCATCCAGATCTCGGCGCTGTCCTGGCTGCTCTCGACCAAATACCATCTCGACATCCACGAGATCGGCGTGGTGTGGGCGGCAGGGCCGGCCGCGGGCATCCTCGGCCAGATGATCATTGGCCTGATCAGCGATGGCACGTGGTTCTGGGGCGGGCGGCGGCGGCCGTTCATCCTGATCGGTGGAGCGCTGGCGGCGCTGTCGCTGTTCCTGCTGCCTCGCATCGACCTTGTGGCAAGCATGCTCGGCGTGAGCAACCTGCTGGTGGTCGCGGTGATGGTGGCGCTCACGCTGGACATCTCGATCAACATCAGCTTCAACCCAACCCGTTCACTGATCGCCGACCTCACACCCGAGGGCATTGCTCGCACGCGCGGCTACACGTGGATGCAGACCATCTCCGGCTTTTGGGGCGTGATGGCCTACCTGGTCGGCGCCTTCATCGACAACTATGCGCTCATTTCGATGGGCGTGGTGCTGGTGCTGGCATTCTCGGTGCTGCCGATGTTCCTGGTGGAGGAGCCGCGCGAACTGGGCCCGGCCGAAACGCAGGCCGCCACCAAGACCGAATGGAGCCAGTTGAGGCGCATCTTCCTGGCGCACGGCTTCACCTGGCTGGGCGTGCAGTCGATGTTCGTGTACATCATCTCGTTCATTCAGCAGCACATTGTCGCCGCCGGCTCGGCCGACGCGGCGGGGCAGTCCGGGCAGGTGATCGCGATTTCGTTCGCGGTGATGAATGTGGTCGGCTTCATCCTGCCGGCTGCGGTGCTGGCGCCGCTGGTGGCGCGCTGCGGCCGCGTGCGCGTGCACGTAGCGTGCGTGGCGACGATGGCAGCGGCTTACCTGGCCATTGCGCTGGCCGCACGCAGCGCCGCCATGCTGTATGTGCTGATGGCGGTGGTGGGCATCGGCTGGGCCGCCGTGGTATCCCTGCCGTTCGCGGTGATGAGCGAAAAGGTGGACAAGAGCCGCATGGGCTTTTTCATGGGCCTGTTCAACCTGTCCGTGGTGCTGCCGCAGCTGCTCTCGACCCAGGTCGGCTTCGCGCTCAAGGACGCGGCCGACAAGAGCCTGCTGTTCTATATCTGCGCCGCGTGCATGGCCATCTCCGCGCTGCTTTGGTGCCTGGTCAGCGACAGCAAGAACGTGGCGGCGCCCGCCGCGCAGCCGGTATCGGCACACTGAAAGGAGCAGGACCATGAATGCATTCAAAGCAGCCCTTGCCGCCTTGGCCATCGTCGCCTTGCAAGCCCATGCGGCCGATGTACCGGCGCGACCGTCCACCGCCCTGCCCGGGGTTTCGCTGCTGCCCACGCAACTGGAGATGCCCGGCCTTGGGCGCCAGCGCCAGCTGCGCATCTACCTGCCGCCCGGTTACGCCAGCTCGCACAAGCGCTACCCGGTGCTGTACATGCACGACGCCCAGAACCTGTTCGACGACGCCACGTCGTACGCCGGCGAATGGAAGGTGGACGAAACGCTCGATGCGCTCGCGAAGGCGGGCAAGCTGGAACTGATCGTGGTCGGCATCGACAACGGGCAGGACAAGCGGATGAACGAGCTCAATGCCTGGGACAACCCGCGCTTCGGGCCGGCCGAAGGGCGCCAGTACATGGACTTCATCGTCAAGGTCGTAAAGCCGCTCATCGACAGCAGCTACCGCACCCTGCCCGACCGCGAACACACCGCCATCATGGGCAGCTCGATGGGCGGGTTGATCTCGCACTTTGCGATCAACCAGTACCCCAAGGTGTTCAGCAAGGCCGGCGTGTTCTCGCCCGCCTACTGGACGGCGCCGCAGTCATACGGCTTTGTGGAGCGCACGCCGCTGCCCAAGGATGCGCGCGTGTACATGCTGATGGGCGGGGACGAAGGCGACACCATGGTACCGGACGTGCAGCACATGGCGCAGGTGGTGCGCAAGACAGGACTGCCAGCGGACCACATGGTGCTGAAAATCGTGCCGGGGGCGCACCACAACGAGGGGTTCTGGAGCGGCGAGTTCAAAGACGCTGTGCTCTGGCTCTTCGCCCCAGCAACCAGATAACGTCGTCCCGGCGAGAGCCGGGACCCATGCTGAGTGTGAGCCGACTGCTGCTCCACTTTCATGGTTCTGCATACTGTCTATGGGTTCCGGCTTTCGCCGGAACGACGATACTTAAGGTTGGGTTTTGCGGTACGGCTTCTTGCCGTTGCCCTTCTCGGCAAAGCGGCGGTCGCCGCCCTTCCTGGCGCCGGCCTTCTTTGGCGCAGGCGGTTCGCCGTCCCGGGTGATGTTGAGCTGCTGCCCAGCCACCCACACCTTTTTCAGGTGCTCCATCAGGTCCGGCGGCAGGTCGGCCGGCAGGTCGAGCATGCTGAAGTCGTCGTAGATCTCGATGCGGCCAATGTGCTTGGCGTTGATGCCCGCCTCGTTGGCGATCGCACCGACGATATTGCCCGGCTTGACCCCGTGCACATGCCCCACTTCGATGCGGTACGTGCCCATCCCTGGCTCCGGCGTGTGCGCCACGCGCTCGCGCTTGTAGCCAGGCGCCGCTTCGCCGCGCGGGGCACGCTGGTTGCGCTCGTCCCAGGTGGGTTCCGGGCGCGGCTCGCGCTCCGGCTTTTCCAGCAGCAGCGGCATGTCCCCACGCCCCAGCTTGGCCAGCGCGGCGGCGATGTCCACCGCCGGCACATCCTGCTCGCGCTCGTATTCTTCGATCAGCGAGCGGAACACCTCCAGCCCGCCGGCGGCCAGCGTTTCCGTGATCTGGTCCTTGAATTTGGCGATGCGCACCTCGTTCACCGCCTTCACGGTCGGCAGCGTGAGCGGCGACACCGGCTGGCGCGTGGCACGCTCGATGGCCTTGAGCAGCCCGCGCTCGCGCGGGGTGATGAACAGGATCGCCTCGCCGCTGCGGCCGGCGCGCCCGGTGCGGCCGATGCGGTGGGTGTAGCTTTCGGGGTCGGACGGCACGTCGTAGTTGATCACGTGGCTGATGCGTTCCACGTCCAGTCCGCGCGCGGCCACGTCGGTGGCCACCAGGATGTCAATGCGGCCGTCCTTGAGCTGGTCGATGGTGCGCTCGCGCTGCTGCTGCGCCATGTCGCCGTTGATGGCGGCGGCCGCAAAGCCACGCGCCTGCAGTTTGCTGGCCAGTTCCTCGGTGCCCAGCTTGGTGCGCGCGAAGATGATCATGCCGTCGAACGGTTCGGCTTCCAGAATGCGGGTGAGCGCGTCGAGCTTTTGCATGCCCGCCACCAGCCAGTAGCGCTGCGTGATGTTCTCGGCGGTGCTGGTCTTGGCCGCCACCGTGACCTCGGCCGCGTCGCGCAGGTAGGTCTTGGCGATGCGCTTGATCTGCGGCGGCATGGTGGCCGAGAACAGCGCGGTCTGGCGTGCCTCGGGAGTCTGTTGCAGGATGTGCTCGACATCGTCGATGAAGCCCATGCGCAGCATCTCGTCCGCTTCGTCCAGCACCAGCGTCTTCAGCTGCGACAGGTCGAGCGAGCCCTTTTCGATGTGGTCGATAACCCGGCCGGGCGTGCCGACGACGACGTGCACGCCGCGGCGCAGCGCCGCCAGCTGCGGGCCGTAGCTCTGGCCGCCGTAGATCGGCAGGACGTGGAAATTCTTGGTGTGCGAAGCGTAGCTCTGGAACGCTTCGGCCACCTGGATCGCCAGTTCGCGCGTGGGCGCGAGCACCAGCGCCTGCGGCGCATGCTGCCTGATGTCGAGCGTCGCCACGATCGGCAGGGCGAACGCCGCCGTCTTGCCGGTGCCGGTTTGCGCCTGGCCGAGCACGTCGCGCCCCTGCATCAGCAAAGGGATGGTGGCGGCCTGGATCGGCGAAGGCGTTTCGTAGCCAAGCTCGCGAAGCGCCTTCAGTACGGGCGCGGGAAGATTAAGCTCGGCAAACGCGGCAGGAGAGGTATCGGGCATGGGAGTGATTCTTCGGTGCTAAAAGACCGACAGTTTACTCTGTCGGCCCGATACCGAGGGCACTATTTGGACGCCGCCGCGTCGCTGTGCTCTTTCAGCGCCCGCTCCAGCTCCGGATCGCGACGGTAGATGTCGCGCGCGAACAGCGCCTTGCCGTCGCGCCCGGCCAGCGCCGTAGCGTAGAACAGCACCACCGGCACCGTCGCGGGCAGGTCCACGCGGCGCGTCGGGCCGGGCTGCAGCGCAGCCTGGATCTGGTCGATATCCCAGCGCGGATCGTTGCGCAGCACAAAGCGCGCCAGCTCGGCCGGCTGTTCGACACGGATGCAGCCATGGCTCAGGTCCCGGCGCGACTTGAGGAAGAACTCGCGATTCGGCGTCGAGTGCAGGTAGATGTCCTGCGGGTTGGGCATGGCGAACTTGATCGCGCCGAGCGAATTCCTGGGCCCCGGACGCTGGCGCACGCGCAGCTTGCCCGACCTGAGCTCGGCGATCGTCTCCGCGCTCACCGTGGTCGTCACGCCGCCCTGCCCGACCAGCTCCATGTCGTTGGTTGCAAGGTAGCCATGGTTGCGCTCGAGCTTGGGAATCACTTCCTTGAGCGTGATGCTGCGCGGGACATTCCAGTACGGGTTGAATTCGAGGTAGCGCATCTGCCCGATGAACAGCGGCGTCGGCGTCTTCACGGCCTGGCCGACGATCACGCGCATCTCGAGCGGCTGCGCGGCCGGGTTGGCGCGGTCGAAGGCCCACAGCCGGTAGGCCGGCAGGTTGACCGCGACCATGGGGCCGGCCGGCAGGTCGGGAATCCAGCGCAGCCGCTCGAGGGTGAGCTCCAGCTCGCGCACGCGCTGGGCGAGCGGCACGTTGAGTGCGGCCACGGTGGCGGCGCCAAGTTCGCCCGTCTCCGGCAGGCCATGCCGTCCCTGGAAGCGCCGCACGCCCTCGGCGAGCGTGGCGTCGTACAGCCCGTCCTGCGGCGACGGTTCGTCGCCCGCCAGGTCGCCCAGCTGCACCAGCCGGTCATGCAGCTCGTCCACGGCCGCGTAATTGTCACCAACCGCGACCGTTTTGCGCGGCGACGGCAGGCGCGGCTGCGGCTCGCGCGCGAGCTCGCGGTAGCGGGCCAGCGCCTGCTTCACGCGGCCGTACAACGGCACCTGCGGCTCGGCGGCTGCCACGGCGTCGGCAAGGCGGCCCTTGCCGAGTGCGCCGCGCAGCAGCTCCACCGGGTCGAAGTGCGCAAGGCGCGGGTCCGTGCCGGCGGTGTGGTATTCAGAGCGCACCCGGCCCAGCCGCAGGTCGGCCAGGTAGTGCAGCATGGCCGCGGTGAACGCGACGTCGCGGCGGGCCTGGCTGGCCTGCGCGTCGTCCAGCAGCCGGCGCAGCTCATCGGCCTGGTAGTCGCCAGGGTCGAGCCCTTCCGCGGGCGCCTGCTCAAGCAGCGCGAGCGCGGCCTCGGCCTGCTGGCGGTTCCACGCCGGCGCGTAGCCGCGCGGCGCATAAAAACGGTCGAGCCAGTCGCGCCCGTTCCACGGATGCGAAACGGAGGGCAGCAGCGGCCGTGCGGCCAGCGTCTGGATGGTGGGGGATTCGTCCGCGGCCAGGGCCACGGCGGACTGGCCGAGCAACATGGCGGCCAGCGAGAGCGACGACAACAGGTGACGGCAAAGCTTCATGATGAGCGGGAGGGTCCAGGTTCAATGTTCAGCCCACCCGCTATTCTACGGCTACGTCGCCGGCCTAAAAATAAAAAATGCCGTTCAGGCCAGGCTGAACGGCATTTGCGCTGGTCCCGGCACGCAGCCGGTGCCGGATCAGAACTTGTAGTTCAGGCCCACCAGCATCGTGCGGCCGTACTTCTGGTATTCCAGCTGTTGGTCGCGGCGCGCGGCGTAGGTTTCGTACGCGGCATTGGTCAGGTTGTTCACCTGCAGCAGCAGGCCAACATTCTTGAACATGCCCGAATCGAAGGTGTAACCGAGCTGCAGGTCAACCACGTTTTCGCCCACGACGTAACGCAGGGCGCGGTCCGCCGCAAAGTTGCCGATCTCGCCAACGAAGTCCGAACGCTTGCGCTGGCTGACGCGCGCCTCGAAGCCCGCCTTCTCGTAGTACACGGTCAGGTTGGTGACGTGCTTGGACAGGCCCGGCAGCGGGATGTCCTGGCCAATGCTGCTGCTCGGGTCCTGGATCTTGATCGAGCTGTCGCTGTAGGTGGCGCTGGCGATGACGCCAAAGCCGTCCAGCATCGGCGAAACCAGGTTCAGCGGCAGCGAGCCGGACAGCTCGATGCCCTTGAGCGTGCCGCCCTGGCCGTTGTACGGCGCGGTGTAGTTGCCGAACTGGGTCTGGGCGATCGTACCCGGGGTGTACTTCGAAAAGTCGTAGGTCTTGGTCTGCGTGTAGATATAGCTGGTCAGCTTTTTGTGGAAGACAGCGGCTGCCAGATAAGCCTTCTTGCCGAAGTACTTCTCGTACGACAGGTCGATGGCGTTGGCGCGCCACGGGTCGAGCTGGGCGTTGCCGCCGCTGCCACCCGGTTTGAAGTCCACATTACTCACGCCGAAGTCGAGCGACGAACGCAGCTGGTCCACGCGCGGGCGCGCCACCTGCTTTGCCGCGGCAAAGCGCACGGTCTGGTCGTTGGCCAGGCCGAACGCCAGGTTCAGGCTCGGCAGCACGTCGGTGTAGGTCTTGCCGTCGTCGACCGGCTTGACCTGGCTGCCGGCAGCGGCGGTGCCGTCCCAGTAGTTGGCGGACGACGACTGGTCGGCGCGCTGCACCTGCACGCCGGCATTGCCGCGCATGCTGACCGAACCGAAGTCGTGGTCGATGTTAGCCTGGATGAAGCCGGTGGTGATCTTTTCCTTGACGTTCCATGCCTTCGAGATCAGGTAGGACTGGCTGTCGGTCGGATTGAACGTCATGTACTTGGCCACCACGGCCGGCACGTTCCAGGCCGGGATCCAGCCCGAGCCCGAGAAGCCCAGGTCCACCGGCGAGTACTGCAGGTCGCTCGAGATGGTCGACGGCGCGCCCTTCAGGTTGATGTTCCCTTCGGGCTGGCGCTTGCGCTTGTCGCGGTCCGAGTAGTTCACGCCAACGTCGATGCTGTCGATGACGCCGGCCAGGTCGCCCGCCATCGGAATGTTGGCCTTGAGCTTGAAGCTCTTGAGCTCATCGTCCACGTGCGGGGTCTTGCCGTAACCCGAACCGTAGATCGTGTCGCGCACGAACAGGTTGGCCGGATTGCTGTAGTCGCGGGTGCCGGCGATGGTCGGGAAGCTGCCCATGCCGAAGCGCAGGGTCATGTTATCCAGGAACGGCGTCGGCGTGGCCGAGACGGTACTGATCTGGGTGTTGTTCTCCAGGCTCAGTTCATTGCGCTCGGCCTTCGAGTAGCTCATGTCGGCCAGCAGCTTGAAGCCTTCGAAGACGAATTCGTTGCTCCAGCCGGTCGCGCGGATCTGGTCGTGGCGATCGTTGTACATGCCGCGCACCAGCGGGTACACGTTCTGCGCAACGCCGCCGGTCAGCACGCCGTTGGCGGTGGTGACCGGCTTGTACATCAGGCCCGGGTCGAAGCCGCCGTTCCAGCCGCCCAGGTTCACTTCGATCTGGTTGGCGGTTTCTTCGCGGCGGAAGTTGGACGCATAAACGTCAAGGATGCTGGTCCACTGGCGCGACGGGCGGTACTGGAGCACGCCCATCAGGCCGTCGCGGCGGTTGTCGCCGCTGCGGGCCACCGACTTGACCCCATCCATGATGTAAGTGCCGGCCGGGATGCCCGGACGCGAGTCGGTCTTCCACGGCTCGTACATGCCGGTTTCATGGGTCAGCACCGGCGAGTCGAGGTGTGCAAAGCCGATCGCCACACCCAGGGTGCGGTCGAGGAACTGGTCGATGTAGCTGATCGAGAAGCGATTGCCGGTCGACTTGGCATTGGCGATTGCGCCGAGCGAGTTCTTCTCCATGCGCGCATTCATCGCCACCGCGCGGCCGCTGAACGACAGCGGACGCACGGTCTGCATGTCCAGCGTGCCCGACAGGCCCTGGCCCACCAGTGATGCATCAGGCGTCTTGTAGATGGTCACCCCCGAGAGCAGCTCCGACGGGTACTGGTCGAACTCGACACTGCGGTTGTCGCCGGTGCTGACCTGCTCGCGGCCGTTGAGCAGGGTGGTCGAGAAATCGGGGGACAGGCCGCGCACGCTGATGACCTGGGCACGGCCACCGACGCGCTGCGCCGCCAGGCCCGGCAGGCGCGCGATCGATTCGGCGATGCTCACGTCGGGCAGCTTGCCGATGTCTTCCGCCGAAATCGCCTCGACGATCGAGGTCGAATTCTTCTTCACCGAGATGGCATCTTCGATACCGCGGCGGATGCCGGTCACGACCACCTTCTCGACCGGCGCGCCGTTGGCGTCTGCGGCCTGCTGAGCGGCCGGTGCCGACACCGCTGCCTCTTGCGCGTACACGTTGGCGGAGAGCGCCGACAGGAACACGGCGCAACCTGCTGCCACCGGGCTCAGCTTAAACACAAGCTTGCCATCGATGCTGGCGACGCGCTTGCCTTCCAGAGTATTCATTTGTCCCCTCACTCATCAGATATCTATTGTTTTCCCGAACTACAGCCGGCGGCCAGAACAACGCGGGAGCCTGAAGCAAACGTTCTTAGACGTTCGTCAACGATTCTGTACTAAAACTAGATGCACTGTCAACGCGGCTTGCTTCATGTTACGTCAATACCCCGGCTTTTCTGGCGCTCCCTAGAGAGAAAGCCGTCTATCGTTGTATTTCAGCTACAAACACATGCAGATACTGATGTAGTCGTACTACATTCATTGTGTTTTTCCCCGCCACGGGGCGGACCTGCACTACAACGGTGCGAAGATTTTCGCTGCCTGGACGGCGCTGCTGGGCAACCGGCGCCGTCAGGGAGTGTAACAAAACTAGCGCAACAACAGCGCTCGCGCGTTGATGCTGTCAATTTCCTATAGTATTCTCAGCATGATACGAACAAAAACGCCTGGGACCAGCCAGCCTATGGAAACCGGCGATTGATGTAGTCACGCTACTTTTTTGCTGCGCGGCTGCGCCGGTTGAACGGAGACGCCTTGGACTTCAAGAACAAACTTGCCGCAAGCCTGCTGTTTGCGAGCATCACCCTTCCCGCCTGTGCGACGCCCGCCCCCGCCATCGACCACATGGAGCCGCCGTTCTGGTGGGTTGGCATGCGCCACCACGAGCTGCAGCTGATGGCGCACGGCGAGCGCATCGCGGACCTGGAGCCGCACATCGCCTACCCCGGCGTGCGCATCGCGTCGGTCACGCGCGTGGCAAACCGCAACTATGTGTTCATCAACCTCGTCATCGATGACAGCGCGGCGCCAGGCAGCTTCGATATCGAGTTCCAGGGCGCTCGCCACAAGCTGCGCCATGCATACCGGCTGCTGGCGCGCGAGCCGGGTTCGGCCCAGCGCCAGGGCTTTTCGAGCCGCGATGCGATCTACCAGGTCATGCCCGACCGTTTTGCCAACGGCGACCCGCGCAACGACAGCGTCGCGGGCCTGCCCGACAAGCTCGATCGCGCGCTCGGACACGGCCGCCACGGCGGCGACATCCAGGGCATCATCGACCATCTCGACTACATCGCGGGCCTGGGCTTTACCCAGCTTTGGCCCACACCGCTGCTGGAAAGCGATGAACCGGCGGCCTCGTACCACGGCTATGCCGCGACCGACCACTACCGCATCGACCCGCGCTACGGCAGCAATGAGGACTATCTGCGCCTGTCGCGCGAGGCGCGCAAGCACGGCATCGGCCTGATCCAGGACGTGGTGCTGTCGCACATCGGCAGCCGGCACTGGTGGATGAGGGACCTGCCCACACCCGACTGGGTCAATTACGGCGGCAAATTCGTGCCGACCCATCACCACCGGGTGGCCGTGCAGGACCGGTACGCCGCGCGCGCGGACGCCGAGAACTTCACGCGCGGCTGGTTCGCACCCGGGATGCCGGACCTGAACCAGACCAACCCGCTGGTGGCCAATTACCTCATTCAGAACAACATCTGGTGGATCGAGTACGCCGCGCTGTCGGGCCTGCGCATCGACACCTTCAGCTATTCGGACGGCCGCTTCCTGGCCGATTACACGCGCCGCCTGACCGACGAATACCCGCGCCTGAACATGGTTGGCGAGGAATGGAGCATGCTGCCGCCGGTGGTCTCGCGCTGGCAGCGCGGCAAGGCCAACTTCGACGGCTACGCGAGCTACATGCCGAGCATGATGGACTTCCCGCTGGCCGAGGCGATGCGCAAGGCGCTGTCGGGCAAGGGCGAAGCCTGGAACACCTTCAACGACGTGTACGAGACGCTGTCGCTGGACTATCTCTATCCCGACCCGGGCAACCTGGTCCTCTTCGACGGCAACCACGACCTGGCGCGCCTGTACAGCGTGGTGGGCGAGGACTTCGACAAGTACAAGATGGACCTGGTGTTCGTGATGACCATGCCGCGCATCCCGCAGTTCTACAGCGGCGACGAGATCCTGATGACCAGCACCGTGGGCGAGCGCGACGATTCGAGCTACCGGCGCGACTTCCCCGGTGGCTGGGCCGGCGACAAGGTGAATGCCTTCACGGGGACCGGGCTCACGCCGCGCCAGCGAGAAGCCCGGGAATTCGTGCGCAAGCTGGTCAACTGGCGCAAGACGCAGCCCGTGATCCACCGCGGGAAGCTGATGCACTACGGTCCCGAGGACGACGCCTACGTCTGGTTCCGCTACGACGAGCACGACAAGGTGATGGTGGCATTGAACGCCAGCGCAAAGGAAACCCGGCTGGCCACCAGCCGCTTCCAGGAGATGCTGCAGGGCGCGCCATCCGGTGTCGATGTCCTGACCGGCAAGACCTATGCGCTGGATGCCGAACTGGTCCTGCCGCCCCACGCCGCAATCATCCTGCAGCTTGCGGGCACGCGATGAAGCGCGTTGCCGTTGCTGTTGCCGCGCTCTGCGCACTGCCGCTCGGCGCGGCCGAGCGCCCCGGTATGGACGCGCTGTTCGACCAGATGGCCATCACCGTGCCAGCCGGCCAGCAGTCGCGCTTTGTGGCGGGCGACAACCTGGCCGGCTATTACGAAGGCTTCACCCACAGCCGCGGCAAGGGCGAGGGCTATGTCTTCAAGAGCGGGACGATCTTGCGCGACTATGCCACCTTCGCTGGCGATCTTGAAAACGACCGCGCGCGCGGGCAGGAGCAGGTGCTGCCTTACGGCCACCGGCTGCGCTTTGACAACGGCGCAACAGAAGAGATGGCGCTCCTGTCCAAGCAGCAGGCGCTCGCGGTCACCGTCACCAGCCCGGCCTCACAGACGCTGGGCGTGCAGCCGCTGCTGGCAACACGCGGCGCCGTGGAGATGCGCGACGGCGTGCTCGTCGTCGCGCCCGGCCCCGGCGCGGCACTGTTCATGGCCCTGGCGGCGGACCAGCCGTTCACCCATGACGATCGGCTGGTGCTGCGCACCACCGCTCCGGCGCGCCGCTTCACGGTCGTGGCCGCGTTTGCCGCCACCGCTGACGAGGCCGCACGCAAGGCGCGCACGCTCGCGCAGGGCGACCCGATCGGACTCGAAAAGGCGGCGCTCTACCAGATCCTGACCCGCAGCTGGCTGCAGACCAGCGACGCCGACTACAACAAGGCGCTCATTTGGGCCAAGGCGGCGTCGTACATGTTCGTGGTCGATGAATACGGCCCCGGCATCTGGGCTGGGCTGCCGTGGTTCCGCGAGAACTGGGGCCGCGACACCTTCATCGCCCTGCCCGGCACGCTGCTGGTCTCCGGCCAGTTCGACCAGGCACGCGCGGTGCTCGCCAATTTTGCGCGCTACCAGAACCTGGGCGAGCCGCGCGGGCGCGACTACGGCCGCATTCCCAACCGCGTCGGCCTGGGTGACATCATCTACAACACAGTGGACGGCACGCCCTGGATGCTGCGCGAGGCGCTCGAATACGTGCGCTACACGGGCGACCGCGAGTTCGCAGCGCAAATGCTCAAGCTGGCCGTGCCCTACTTCGACGGCGCCTTCGCCAACTATGTGGACAGCGACGGCCTGCTGCGCCACGATTCGGCCGACACCTGGATGGATGCGCGCATCGAGAACAAGCAGCCATGGTCCGCACGCGGCCCGCGTGCGGTCGAGATCCAGGCGCTGTGGTACACCGCCCTGCAGGCAGGAGCATGGTTCGCGGCGCAAGCCGGGGACGAGCAGCACGCGCGCGCGTGGACCATGAGCGCGGACCATGCACGCGCCAGTTTCCTGCGGCTGTTCTGGGACGGCCGCACAATGGCGGACCGCTTGCGCGAAGACGGCAGCCGCGACGCCAAGGTGCGGCCCAACCAGCTGATGGTGGCCTCGATCCCGTTCGACGACTTCGTGCCGCGCGCCGTGCAGGCGCAGGTCACGCGCAATGCGGTCTCGCGGCTGCTCTACCCTTACGGCATCGCCTCGCTCAGCCAGGACGATCCCTACTTCCACCCGCGCCACGAGAATCCCGCCTTCCACCACAAGGACGCCGCCTACCACCAGGGCACGGTGTGGGGCTGGAACGCAGGCTTCACCGTGACCGCGCTGAACAAATTCGGTTACCAGGACTTGTCGTGGCAGCTGACGCAGAACCTGGGCGACCAGATTCTGCACCTGGGCACCCTTGGCAATATGAGCGAATTGCTCGACGCCCTGCCGCACGAGGGCGGCCGGCTCAGGCCGTCCGGCACGTTTGCGCAGTCGTGGAGCGTGGCCGAATATACGCGCAATGCCTACCAGGACTACGTGGGCTTTCACCCGGACCTGGTGGAGGGCGTGCTCGCGTTCTCGCCCGCGATTCCCGCCGCCTGGACCAGCTTTGCGGCCGTCCTGCCGTTTGGCCAGGGTGAGTCGCTCGGCATCGACTTCAAGCGCCGGCATGGCGAACGCTGGACCTTCCGGCTCGACGGACAGCTTGCGCGCAAGGTCCGCTTCGAGTTTCTCCGTCCGGACAAGAGCCGTGCCCGCGTCGAGTTCACGCTCACGCCAGGGGAAGCGTCGACGCTGCTGGTCGCCAACGGCCATGCCAGCATCGACGGCGCGCGGCTCGAGGCGGCCGCGGTGCAGCCTTCTTATGCGGGCCTGATCGGCAACCTGCACTTCGTGCAACCGAAGGCCTACCGCCCCGAGGCATTCCCGATGCTGCGCGGGCGCGATGTCCTGAAGGGCATCGTCGAACGAAACGAATATCGCTAAGCTCATATGAAACCACTCCGCTGGCTGCTCGGCGCGGCCCTTATCCCCGCCGCGGTACTGGCCGCGGACGGCACGCCGCTGAAGGGTGACATCTACATCCGCGGCGCCTTCAACGGCTGGGGCCTCGATAACGTGATGGCCTGGCGCGGCAACGGCATCTACCAGGCGGACATCCTCGTCAACCCCGGCTACCATGCGTTCAAGGTCGGCAGCCGCGACTGGGGCGCGGAATGGGTGATCGACCCGGCCGCCAGCGTCGCCGTGGAGCCGGGCAAGCCCTACCGCATGGACACCCACCCCGGGCCGGAGGACTACCTCTTCGTCAAGCAGACCTCGACCTGGCGCTTTACGGTGGACGTGTCCGATCCAGCCCGGCCCGTGCTGCGCGTCGCGCGTGTCGAGGGTCCGGCACCGGTGAGTGGCGCCGATCCGCATGCCGGGCACACAGCCGTGTCGATGGACTTTTCCACCTGGGACGGCAAGCGGGAGACCGCGCGCTTCTCGGCCGATGACCCGGCCGCGCCGCTGCGGACCTACACCCAATCGACCACGATGCAGCTGCGCGACCCCGGCCCGCAGCACGTGCGCTACCGCGAATCGGCATCGCTGCCGCGGGTGCGCAGCGGGAACCTCGCTTTCGATGGCTTGTTCGCGCTGGCCGGCGCCGAAATGCTGCAGGACTCGGTGCACGAGATCAGGGATGGCAACTACAACGGCAACGCGCCGATCCCCTGCGAGTGCTTCGAGACAGGCGAGAAGTGGCACTACGTGTGGACGCGCGACCTATCCTACGCGGCCGACCTTGGGCTCGCCATGCTCGACCCGCGGCGCGTGAGGAATTCGCTCGAATTCAAGCTCTCTGGCTGGCGGCCGGGCGTGACCCGCGCGCCGCACGTTGCAGGTGGCAGCGATGGCCTGCAGGTCGTGCAGGACACCGGCAGCGGCGGCAGCTGGCCGGTCAGCACCGACCGCGTCACCTGGGCCTACGCGGCCGAAAAGGTCCTGCTCACCCTGCCCCCGGCAGAACGCGCCGCGTTTGCCCGCACGGCGCTCACGGCCTTGTCCAACACGATCGATAACGACCGGCTTGCCGCGTTCGACAAGGCCACCGGGCTGTACACAGGCGAAGAGTCCTTCCTCGACTGGCGCGACCAGACTTATGCCGCGTGGATTCCAGCAGACCTGGCGTCGATGGCAAGCGCCAAGGCGCTGTCCACCAACGTGGGCCACTACAAGGCCTTGACCCTGGCGGCGCAACTGGCGCGCGAACAGGGCGACATGTCGCGCGCCGGGCGGTACGAAAGCTGGGCGCGCGAACTGAAGCAATCCATCAATCGCAGGCTGTGGCTGAACGATGCGGGCATGTACAGCAGCCTGACCGCCGGCCATTTCGACGGCGCGCCCATGCACAAGTTCGACTGGCTCGGCCAGGCGCTGGCGATCGACACCGGGGTGGCCGGCGCCGCCCGCGCGCGCAGCATCGTGGCCAGCTATCCGCACGGCCCGATGGGCGCGCCGGTCATCTGGCCCCAGCAGCAAGGAATGCCCGTCTATCACAACCGCGCGATCTGGCCGTTCGTCACCGCGTACGGTCTCAGGGCCGCGGCGCGCACCGGCAACGTGAGCGTGGCCGATGCGGCCTACGCCACCCTGATGCGCGGCGCCGCCCTGAACCTGTCGAACATGGAGAACCTGGAGTGGCTGTCCGGCCAGCCGCTGCTGCTCGACGAACAGCACCCGTCGCTGATCGGTCCGGTCATCAGCTCCAGACGGCAACTGTGGTCGGTCGGCGCCTACCTTGGCATGGTGATCGAGGACATATTCGGCGTTCACCTGGCCGCCAACGGCATCGAGATCAAGCCCTTCATCACGGCCCGGCTGCGGCGCGACGCGTTCGGCGAGTCCAGCCTCGCCACACTCGACAACCTGCGCATAAGGGGCAAGGCGCTCACGGTGCGCCTGCATCTCCCACGCGCCGAGCAGGGCAACGGCTACTACCGCGTGGCGCTCATCGCGCTCGACGGCCAACCGGCGCGCGCCGCCATCGCCTGGCAGGAACTGAAGGACGGCAGTACGATCGACGTCGAATTCGGCCCGCTCGTAGCGGGAGAGCAGGCGATCCGCCGGGTCAACGCGAACCCGTACGAGGAGGATCGCGCCGTCTTTGCCCCGCGTGAGCCGCAGATCGCGCGCGTGGAACGCACGCCGGCCGGCAAGCCGGTGCTCCACATCGCGGACGGCGGCAATACCGATGCGCGCTACAACGTGTACCGGGACGGCAAGCTGGTGGCCGCCGCCATCGCCAGCGCTGCGTGGACCGGCGATCGCACCGGCGCCACCGGCTGCTACGCGGTGGAAGCCGTGTATGCGGACACGAACAACTACAGCCACCACGGCATCCCTCGCTGCATCGGCGCCGCCATCGAAGTGCCTGTTACCGATGCACGGGTCTCGTCCAACGTGCCGCGGGCCACGCCAAGCCAGCGCTTCCCGCAGCCGCACATCCAGGACTGGGGCAGCTTTGGCGACCGGTTCGCCGTCGATGCGATCCGTATCGGGCAGACCGGCCAATACGCGGTGCAGGTGCGCTACCACAATAGCGCCAACCAGGTGAACCTGGGGATCAGCGGCGGCGTGAAATGGCTCGCGCTGAAGGACGCGAGCGGACGGGTCGTGGCCGGGGGCGTGGTGCAGCTGCCGCACGCGCGCATCGAGAAAGCGGACACGCCGACGGTGTATTCCACCCCGATCGCCGCCACGCTCACACCCGGCAGCTACCGGCTCGAGCTCTCGGACTTCTACAACATGAGCTACCTGCGCAGCAACAGCGGCTTCAGCGCGGCCGGCGGCGTGGAGGGCCCATCGAACCGGTTCGACATCTACGGCGTGCGCCTGCTGCGGGTGCGCTGAGCGGCGTCAGGCCAGCTCGGCGAGGTACAGGTTGGTGCCGGTGTCCTCCGGCGACTTGTACATGACGCGCTGGAATCGCAGCCCGAGCTTTTGCAGCAGCTCGATCGACGCCGTGTTGGTCGGGCTGGTGATGCCGGCCAGCCGCCTGATGCCGAGGGCGCGCGCGTGCTCCACGGTGGCGCGCGCCGCCTCCAGCGCGTAGCCCCGGCCGCGGTACTCGGGCATGAACGCGTAGCCGATGTCCACGTCTTCCAGGAAGTCGCGCTTGATCAGGCCGCACATGCCGATTCGCGTGCCGCTGTCCTTCAGTTCGACCATGTACATCGAGTGGCCGTGCCGCTCGTGCATCGCCACCGGACCGTCGGTGATGTAGTGGCGCGATTCGTCCATGCTGCGCACGCCGCGGTCGCCGATATGTTCGATGAACGCCGGATCGTTCAGCAGCGCGAGATGGAAGGCGACGTCCTCCTCGTCCAGCGTGATGGTACGCAGGCGAAGTCGTTCGGTTTCGGCGATGATCATGCGAGTCCTGTTCCTGGCCTGGTGGCCACGTTCGTCAATACTGCTGGGTTGCGCGATCTTAGCACCGCTTCGGTTCAGCTGCCGAGCCGGAAATCCACCGCCTGCGGCCGCCCCTGCAGGTGCAGGGCGGCGTGCGCGCGCGGCGCCTCCGCCACCACCACGCCGCGCCGTACCACGGCCCGGCGCGCCGCGCGCAGCCTGATTGCGTCCACCGTGCTGGCGGCGTCCAGCAGCACCAGGTCGGCGTGGCATCCGGGCGCGATGCCGTAGCCCTCCAGGCCCAGGATGCGCGCCGGCGTTTCGGTCACGGCCAGGAAGCACTGGTGCATGGCCTCTTGCCCGGTCATCTGCGCCACGTGCAGGCCCATATGCGCCACTTCGAGCATGTCGCCCGAGCCAAGTCCATACCACGGGTCCATCACGCAGTCGTGGCCGAACGCGACCGGCACGCCGGCGGCCAGCAGCTCGGGCACGCGCGTCATGCCGCGCCGCTTGGGATAGCTGTCGTGGCGGCCCTGCAGGGTGATGTTGATGAGCGGGTTGGCGATCGCCGCCACGCCCGATTCGGCCAGCAGCGGCAGCAGCTTGCTCACGTAGTAGTTGTCCATCGAATGCATCGACGTCAGGTGCGAGCCGGCCACCCTGCCCTGCAATCCCAGCCGCTGCGTCTCGAACGCCAGCGTCTCGATGTGGCGCGACAGCGGGTCGTCGGTCTCGTCGCAATGCATGTCCACGCGCAGCCCGTGCTCGGCCGCGAACTCGCACAGCAGGCGTACCGACTCGGCGCCCTGCGCCATGGTGCGCTCGAAGTGAGGAATGCCGCCCACCACGTCCACGCCCATCGCGATGGCGCGCTTGAGATTGTCGAACGCGTGCGGGCTCCTCAGCAGCCCGTCCTGCGGGAACGCGACCAGTTGCAGGTCGAGATAAGGCCCGACCCGCCTCTTCACGTCGAGCAGGGCTTCCACCGCCAGCAGCCGGTCGTCGCACACGTCCACGTGGCTGCGGATCGCCAGCAGGCCGCGCGCCACGGCCCAGTCGCAGTAGCGCAGCGCACGCTCGACCAGCGCATCTTGCGTCAGCTGCGGCTTGAGCTCGCCCCACAAGGCGATCCCCTCGAGCAGCGTGCCCGATGCGTTCACGCGCGGCTGGCCGTAGCTCAGGGTCGAATCCATGTGGAAGTGGGCGTCCACGAACGGCGTTGTGACCAGGTCGCCGCCGGCGTCGATCTCGCGCGCGCCTTGCACCGGCAGGCTTGGCGCGACGGCGACGATGCGCGCGTCGTCGATGGCGATGTCGATGCCGCGCCGCCCGTCGGGCAGGCTGGCATTGCGGATCACGAGCTGCATGGTTGTCCTTTGGTTGGCCTGGTCGCTGCATTGTAACCGTGCGCCACACCGTTTCAATGCCGACAATAATTTGCCCAACGCAAGTAAAATGCTGCAATGCGAGATTTTGCGACGAAAACGCCACAAAATGCGCTTTTCAACCCCGACAAACGCCGATACACTAGACAATATTGCAGCGCGTCATAACTCCAAGAGGATCACATGAATGCTTTTTCTGAACAGTTGTCCGCAGCACGCAAGGGTCAGTTCGACGCCCAACTCGAGTTTGCCCGCTCCCTGACGGCCCAGGCGTTTGCCACCGCCGAGCAGGTGCTGGCCCTGAACATCAGCACCTCGCGCGCCCAGGTCGAGCGCACTGCCTCCACCTTTCGCCGGCTGCTGTCGATCAGCGATCCGCGCGACCTGTTCACGCTCGGCTCGACCACCCAGGACCAGCTGTCGTCGATGCTGGAGTACGGCCGCGAACTGTTCAACATCGTCACGGATGCACGCTTGAACCTGTCGCGCAGCGCCGGCGAGATGCCCGCGCCGCAGCCTGAGACGGAGCAGGCGGCCGCCCCTGCCGCCGCCGAGCCGCAGCAGAAGGCGCCGAGCAAGCCGGTGGCGGTCGCCGACAGCCAGGCCGCCGCCGAACTGCCGGCCAAGGCCAAGCCGATCGCCAAGGCCGTGCGCAAGGTCGCCGGCAAGCGCGGCGCGGCCAAGCCGTCCGCCTCGCCCATCGCCATCGAAGCGGTGCTCGACCCGAAGCCGCAGATGGAGGCCGGCGCCGCCGTGGTCCAACTGAAGCCGGCCACCGCGCGCAAGGCGCGCAAGAAGTAATTGCCAAGGCGGCCTGCGCGGCCGGTGCAAAGATAGTAAATTAGCGGGCTTCGGCCCGCTTTCTATTTTGGGCCACCCGGACAAGGACAACGATTAATGAGTCTCGCACAGCTGGTCGGCGGCTTCGTACGCCGGCACTGGCAAAGTTATGTTTCGTCCGCGGTGATGCTGGTCGCCGTGGCAGTGTGCACCGCCTGGATTCCGCGCAAGGTCGGGTTGATGATCGACGGCCTGGCGGCGCAGCGCATGTCACGCCACGACCTGCTGATCCAGCTCGCCGAGCTGCTTGCGCTGGGCGTGGCCATCTACGTGCTGCGGGTGGGCTGGCGCACGCGCCTGTATTCGGCGGCCTACCAGCTGGGCGTGGAGCTGCGCACCAGGCTATATGAACGGCTGGCCGCGCAGGCGCCGTCGTTCTACCAGCGCCAGCGCACCGGCGACCTGATGGCGCTGGCCACCAACGACATCGACTCGATCGAGCAGGCGGCCGGGGAAGCGATGCTGGCCGGTTTCGACGGCACGCTCACGCTGGTGACTGTGCTGGGCATCATGGCGCTGGGCGTGGACTGGCGCCTCACGCTGGTGGCGCTGATTCCCTTCCCGTTCATGGCGCTCGCGTTCTGGCGCATCACGGGGCGCATCTACGTGGTCTCGGACGATGCGCTCAAGCGCTTTGCGCACATGAACGACCACGTGCAGGAAAGCCTTGCCGGCGTGCGCAACCTGCGCGCGCTGGGGCTGGAGCAGCGCAGCGCGCGCCAGTTCGCCGAACTGGCCGGCCGCGCGGCCCAGGCCAGCCTGGACAACCAGAAGTGGGAGGCGGCCTACGAGCCCGCAGTGGGCCTGACCCTGGGCGCGGCCAGCGCGCTCACGCTGGGTGTGGGCGGCTACCTGGTATGGAACAACCAGCTCACCATCGGCGCGCTGACCAGCTTCACGATGTACCTCGGACAGCTGATCTGGCCGATGTTCGCGGCAGGCTGGGTCCTGTCGTTGGTGGCGCAGGGCCGGGCCGGACTCGCGCGGCTGCAGCCGATGCTCGACGCGCCGCTGGCCGTGGCCGACGACGGCACGGCCACCCGGGTCGAGCGCGGCACGCTGGCGCTGCGCGGCGTGCGCTTTGCCTACCACGAGGGCGACAAGCCGGCGCTGGACAACGTGTCGCTGGCGCTGGAGCCGGGCATGACGCTGGGCCTGGTCGGCCCGACCGGCTCCGGCAAGTCCACCCTGCTGCGGGTGCTGCTGCGTCAGGCCGAGCCGCAGGCGGGCACGGTCACCTGGGGCGGCCGCGCGCTGGCCGGCTATCGCCTGTCCGCATTGCGCGCGGCGATCGCCTGGGTGCCGCAGGAGTCGTTCCTGTTCTCGGCCAGCATCGCCGAGAACATCGCGTTGGCCCGGCCGGGCGCATCGCGCGCCGAGATCGAACATGCGGCCGACATGGCCGCGATCCACGACGACATCCTGCGCTTCCCGCAGGGCTACGATACGCCGGTGGGCGAGAAAGGGATCACGCTCTCGGGCGGCCAGCGCCAGCGCGTGGCGATCGCGCGCGCGCTGCTGGCCGACAGTTCGCTCCTGCTGCTGGACGACGCGCTGTCGGCCGTGGACACCGGGACCGAAACGCGCATCCTCGAACACCTGGCCGAAGTACGGCGCACCCGCCCCGAGCTGGCCGCGATCATCGCCAGCCACCGCCTGTCGGGTGTGGTCAATGCCGACTTCATCGTGGTGCTGAAGGACGGGCGCATCGCCGAATCGGGCACCCACGACGAACTGCTCGCGCAAGACGGCTGGTACGCCAGCCAGTGGCGCTACCAACAACTGGAGGCCAGCCTGGATGCAACCTGAAACTTCCCGCACCGATATCCGCAACCAGGCCCGGCAAGCCTTTGGCCTGCTGCGCCGCGCCGCCCACCCCGACCGCAAGCACCTGGCCTGGGCGATCCTGTGGCTGGTGGTGGCGGCCGGGCTCGAGGTGCTTGGCCCGCTGCTGGGCAAAAAGCTGATCGACGAGCACCTGCTGCCGCACCGCGCCGACTGGCCGCGCATGGCCATGCTGCTGGCGGGCGTGCTGGTCTTCAGCTGGAGCGCTTCATGGCTGCGCTACCTGCAGCTGGTGCGCCTGTCGGGACTGGCAATGCGCTCGGTCCAGCGCCTGCGCGAATGGGTGTTCGGCCACGTGCTGCGCCTGCCGATGGCGTTCTTCGACCACGCCATCACCGGCCAGCTGGTCAGCCGCGTCACCAACGACACCGAGGCCGTCAAGCGGCTGTACATCCAGGCGCTGTTCGTGATCCTGGACAGCGGCATCGTTGTGCTCGGCACCACCGCCGCCATGGCCTGGCTCGACTGGCGCCTGATGCTGATCGTGCTCGCGCTGGTGCCGGCGGTGCTGTTCATCGTGTGGTTGTACCAGCGCCTGTCCGCGCCCGCGGTGACGCGCGCGCGCGCCCTGCGCAGCGACATCAACGGCCAGATGGCAGAGTCGATCGGCGGCATGAGCGTGCTCCAGGCGAACAATGCCGCGCAGCGTTTCGGACAGCGTTTTGCCGACACCAATGCCGCCCACTACAAGGCCCGGGTGGCCGAGCTGCGCGCCAACGCGCTACTGCTGCGCCCCGCGCTCGACCTGCTCAACGTGATACTGCTGGCGGTGGTGATCTACAGCTTCGGCCAGCGCGCCATGAGCTCGGTCGAAGTCGGCGTGCTGTACGCGTTCATCAGCTACATCACCCGCGTGGTGGAGCCGCTGATCCAGATTACGATGCAGTTCAGCAGCCTGCAGCAGGCCATCGTGGCCGCGTCGCGCGTGAACGCCCTGCTGGCCGAACCCGAGGCGACCGAGCACAGCGCCGGGCGCGCGGCCGGCGCACCGCAGCGCGTGGCAAGGCAAGACGCCCCGGCGGTACGCGTGCGCGGCCTGAACTTTGCCTATGTGCCGGGGCAGCCGGTGCTGCACGACCTGTCGCTGGAGATCGCGCAAGGCGCCTTTGTTGGCGTCGTCGGCCATACCGGCAGCGGCAAATCGACGCTGCTGTCGCTGCTGCTGCGCTACTACACCCCGGCCAGCGGCAGCATCGAGATCTGCGGCGAGCCGCTGGCCGCCATCAGCAACGAGCGCTTTCGCGCCGAGGTCGGGCTGGTGCCGCAGGACCCGTTCCTGCTGGCTGCCTCTGCCCGCGAGAACATCGACATGGGCCGCGGCCTGCCGCAGGAACGCATCGAGGAAGCGGCGCGCGCCGCGCACGCCCACGACTTCATCGCCGCGCTCGAACAGGGCTACGACACGCCGCTGGGCGAAAGCGGCTCGCGCCTGTCCACCGGCCAGAAGCAGCTGGTGGCGATCGCCCGCGCGCTGGCCGGCAGCCCGCGCATCCTGCTGCTGGACGAAGCCACCTCGCACATCGACAGCCAGACCGAGCAGGTCGTGCAGGAGGCGCTGGACGAACTGCGCGGGCGGGTCACGGTGATCGCGATTGCGCACCGGCTGTCCACGATCCGCAGCGCCGACCGCATCATCGTCCTCAACCACGGCCGCATCGCCGAAAGCGGCGCCCACGAGGAGCTGATGCGCATCGACGGCGGGCTGTACCAGCGGCTGTACCAGCTCCAGCAGCTCGCTGCCTGAGCCGGTTCCGGGACGTCGTGTTGTGACTACAAACTTTGTATTTTTTTGTATTTACACACAAAAATATGAATTTCCTCTCTGCAACGATTATATAATTTGAGCAGGTGCCCTCGCGACCGGGGCCACCGGTCACGTTCTCGAGGGAGTTATGCCGGCAGCTTCGACAACCCGACGGTCCCGCCGCCACAGCACCAGCCTGGTCGCCTCCTTGTGGCTCGTCGCGGCGATTGCCAGCGCCCAGCCATCCGTGCCGCTGGCGGATCGGCTTGCCGAGATTGGCGAACTGAACCAATACGTGCCCGAACGGGCGCTGCCCATGCTGCAGGCGCTGGAGCAGGAAACGCAGGCCGCCGGCGGGGCCGACCGCGCCGAGTTTCTGTCGCAGCTGTGCATCGCCTACCGCAAGCTGGGCAACTTCGACCGCGCCAACCGTTCCTGCGACGAGCTCATTGCCTTCGGCCGCTCGCAGCGCGATGACGTGGCGCTGGCCAAGGGCCTGCTCGACAAGGGCGACATCGCCTTCATCCGCGGCGAACTGCCCGAGTCGCACAAGCTGATCTGGGAAGGCGAACGGATCGCCGCCCGCAGCAACAACCCGGAACTGCGCATCAAGGCGCTGCTCACCTCAGGCGATGCGTTCGCCGAAGAGGGCAACTTCCCGCTCGCGCTCGAGCACAAGCAGACGGCGGCCTCGATCGCGCGCAGCTCCGGCAACCAGGCCATGCTGGCGCGGGCGCTGAACCAGCTGGTGGAGCTGTACATCGACCTGCACGAATACGACAAGGGCTTCGCCGCGCTGGAGGAAGCCTATGACGCGGCGGAGCAGACCCACTCGGTCGGGCGCATCGCGCTGCTCAAGCGCAGCGAATACGCACTGGCGCGCGACAGCGGCCAGCTCAAGCGCGCGCGCGAGGCGCTCCTGGCCTCGCTGACCGGGCTGCGCAAGCTCGGCGCCAAGGCGCTGATCGCCGGCACGCTCGGCAACCTGGCCGACAGCTACCTCAAGCTCAAGGATTACGACAACGCGGCCCTGTACGCCGCCAAGGCCCTGGAGGCCGGCCGCGCGCTGAACAATACGTGGATCACGGCGGTCGCGCACATCAACATGGGCGAGGCCCAGATCGGCAAGGGCCGCATTGGCGAAGGCAAGCGCATTGCCGAAGAGGGCCTGGCGATGATCGAAAAGGCCGGCGACAAGCCGTCCCTGCAGATGGCGCTCCTGGAGTATGGGCAGACGCTCGAGTCGGCGGGCGACATGGCGGGGGCGATCAAGGCCTACCACCGCGAACGCGACCTGTCCAACGAGCTGTTCGAGAAGCGGCGCCAGAAGCAGATGTTCGAGCTGCAGGCCAAGTACGACACCGACAAGAAGCAGCAACAGATCGAGCTCCTCAAGCGCGAGAACCAGGTCAAGTCGGCGGAGCTCGACAACCGGCGGCTGCAGCAGCGCGTGTGGTGGCTGCTCGCGCTGGTGTTCGCGCTGTCCTCGGTCATCGTCGGCATCCTGTACCGCAAGGTGCGCAGCGCCAACGCCAAGCTCGAGGAAAAGAACCTCGAGCTGAAGCAGCAGAGCGTGCGCGACCCGCTCACCGGCCTGTACAACCGGCGCCACTTCCAGGAATACATGCGCAACTACCAGCCGCTCGAAAAGCGCGGCGTCGGCACCTCGGGCGAGGAACTGGTGGGCGCGCTGTTCCTGCTCGACGTGGACCAGTTCAAGCACATCAACGACAGCTGCGGCCATGCCGCGGGCGACTCGGTCCTGCGCGCGATCGCCGACTGCCTGCGCGAGATCCTGCGCGAAACCGACATGATCGTGCGCTGGGGCGGCGAGGAATTCCTGGCCTTCCTGCCGGCGATTCCGCGCAGCGGGCTCGATGAGGTGGCGCGCAGGCTGCTGGCCGGGATCTCGTCAAACAACATCGAGCACCAGGGCAAGCCACTGTCGGCCAACGTATCGATCGGTTTTGCGCCGTTCCCGCTGGCGCCGATGGGCGAACCGTTGTCGTGGGAGCGTGCCGTCAACCTGGTGGACATGGCGCTCTACCTGGCCAAGGCGCACGGCCGCAACCGCGCTTACGGCGTGCGTGGCTTCAGCAACTTCGAGCAGACGTCGATCGAGGAAGTCGAGCAGGACCTGGAGCGGGCATGGCGCTCCGAATTCGTGGACCTGTCGATCGTGCTGGGCGGCGAGTGGCCCGAGCTGCGCGCGGCCGGCTGACGTCGCCCGCTACTTCGCCTCGTCCCCGGTCGCCTCCTTCAGTTTGTCCCTTGCCTCGTCCGCGGACTGAGTGATCGCCTGGGTCGCCTGGCTGGCCTGATCGATTGGCTTGTGCAGCGCCCGCGCCGCCTTCGCGCCGGCGTCGTCCGCGGTGTTGGCGGGCGGCTGCGCCGGCGCCGCGTCGTGACGGCTGCAGCCGGCGGCAAGCGCGCACAGAACCAATGCTCCGATCGTCGCTTTCATGTCCATCTCCCGTTTTTGGTGGCTTGTGCACACAAGGATACACCGGGCCGGGCACGGCGGCAGAAGCCCTTCCAGCGCCACGTATAATGGAGGGCCTATCAGGACGTCCGCATGAACACCGAGATCTCACCCGACCTGCCTGCCCACGCCATCGACGACGCCACAGCGCACGTGCGCGACATCGTGCGCATCGCCGTCGAGCACGGGCCGGGCCACGCCGCGCTGGTCGTCTTCGATACCCGCACTGGCCTTGCGCGCGCGCTGACCGAAGCCTACCGCCGCAACCTGCCCGGCGCCACCTTCCTCGACTTCGACACTACCGGCGCCGAAGAAGTGCTGGCCGCGTTCAAGCGCATGGCGCCCAGCGACCTGGTGGTGCTGGTCCAGTCCACCAATTTCAGGCTCGAGGCGTTCCGCATTCGCGTGGAGCTGTTCAAGCTGGGGCTGAAGGTGATCGAGCACGTGCACCTGTCACGCATGCCGGGAGCACAGGCCGAACACTACATCGAGGCGCTGGCCTACGACCCGGCGTACTTCCGCGGGGTGGGCAAGGCGCTCAAGGCGCGCATCGATGCGGCCACTTGCGGCCGTGTGGTCGGTGGCGATGCCGAGCTGGTGTTCGCCTCGCCCTTCGAGCCTGCCAAGCTGAACGTGGGCGACTACAGCGAGATGCACAATGTGGGCGGCCAGTTCCCGATCGGCGAAGTGTTCACCGAGGCGCGCGACCTGGAAGCGGTCAGCGGCACGGTGCTCGTGCACGTGTTCGGCGACACCTCGTACCGCTCGAACCGGCCGGACAAGCCGGTCACGATGGTGGTCGAGCGCGGGCGCGTGGTTCAGGCGATCGACGCCACGCCGGAATTCCAGGAAGTGCTGGACATCATCCGCCGCGACGAGGGCGAGGTGTGGGTGCGCGAGCTGGGCTTCGGCCTGAACCGCGCCTTCACCCGCGAGCGGCGCGTGGACGACATCGGCACCTACGAGCGCATGTGCGGCATCCACCTGTCGCTGGGCGCCAAGCACGGCGTGTATCCCAAGCCCGGCTTCAAGCGCAAGGACGCGCGCTACCATATCGACGTGTTCGCGGTGACGGACGCGGTGTATCTGGGCGAGGAGCGCGTGTACGAGGACGGGGCGTGGACGGTGGACTCTCGAATGCAGCGGTAGATCCAGAAACCCGACAAATGCTTCCGCCACAACTTCATTTGCATCTACTCCTTCAGATTGACGTTCCCACAGTCTTGGCCATTGTCGGCTGAGATTCTTGTGGTGGGATTTCCATCAGTTCGGGCTTCAATGGCGCCTGATCCCGATCCTCGTGTGGGTCCCGATCAGGCCTCCTCGTAACCGCAAGTCACATAATTTTCTAACCAGAAAATTCATATCCTGTGTCAAATATGGAACATGGTGCGCCGCGCCATGCCCCATGTATCAGCTTTGTTACATTCTCAAGGACAATTGCCGAAAAGCTCAGCTTAGAATCATTTTTTCCTTTTTCTCCCACAAAGACAGGGTAAATATGATGCGTTTGCCGATCGGCTTAGCTGCGCTGTGCCTTTCCATGTCCGCGATTGCGGCCGACCCTCCGTCCAGCGGATTTGACGACAAGTTCCGCCAGCTCGACGAACTGCTCCCCACGCCGAACACGATCCGCACCGCTTCCGGCGCGCCGGGCCACGCCTACTGGCAGCAGCGCGCGGACTATTCGATTCGCGCATCGCTGGACGAGGCCAAGCGCGCAATCACCGGCGCCGAGACGATCACGTATCACAACAACTCGCCCGACACCCTGAACTACCTGTGGGTGCAGCTCGACCAGAACATCTACAAGCCGAACTCCGACTCGCGCACCACCGCCACCGTCGCCTCGAAGGACGCATGGGGCAAGCCGCGTGGTCCGGAAGACGGCGTGAAGTTCGATTCGATGCGCTCGATGCTGGAAGCGCGCTTGTTCGACGGCGGCTTCAACATCAAGAGCGTCAAGGACGCCAGCGGCCGACCGCTCCACTACGTCATCAACCGCACCATGATGCGCATCGACCTGCCGCAGCCGGTCAAGCCGGGCGCCAAGGTCGCGTTCTCGATCGAGTGGAGCTACAACATCAACGAGCAGAAGGTGCTCGGCGGCCGCTCGGGCTACGAGAAGTTCGACGACAAGAACGACCTGTTCGAAGTCGCCCAGTGGTTCCCGCGCATGGCGGCCTATTACGACGTGATGGGCTGGCAGCACAAGCAGTTCCTGGGCACCGGCGAATTCACGCTGGAGTTCGGCGACTACGACGTCGAGGTGACCGTCCCGGCCGACCACATCGTCGCTTCGACCGGCGAGCTGCAGAATCCGGACGCGGTCCTGTCCACCGCCCAGCGCGAGCGCCTGGCGCAGGCGCGCACGGCGAAAAAGCCGGTCGTCATCGTGACCCAGGCCGAAGCCGAGGCAAAAGAGAAGGCCCGCGCAGCGGGCACCAAGACCTGGCGCTTCAAGGCCAAAAACGTGCGCGACTTCGCATGGGCGTCGAGCCGCAAGTTCATCTGGGACGCGCAGGGCTTCAAGAAGGATGGCACCAACGTGCTGGCCATGTCGTTCTATCCGAAGGAGGGCAACCCGCTGTGGGGCCAGTACTCGACGGCTGCGATCATCCACACCATCAACGAGTACAACAAGTATTCGTTCGACTACCCGTACCCGATCGCCATTTCGGTGAACGGCCCGGTGGGCGGCATGGAATACCCGATGATCTCGTTTAACGGCCCGCGCCCGACCAAGGACAAGAAGACCGGCGAGATCACCTACTCCAAGCGCACCAAGTACGGCCTGATCGGCGTGATCATCCACGAGGTGGGCCACAACTACTTCCCGATGATCGTCAATTCGGACGAACGCCAGTGGACCTGGATGGACGAGGGCCTGAACAGCTTCGTGCAATACCTGGCCGAGCAGGCCTGGGAAGAGAACTATCCAATCTCGCGCGGCGAACCGCGCCAGATCGTGGACTACATGAAGAGCGCCGGCCAGCAGCCGATCATGACCAACTCCGAGTCGATCTCGGCGCTGGGCCCGAACGCCTACGCCAAGCCGACCGCGGCCCTGATCGTGCTGCGCGAGACCGTGCTTGGCCGCGAGTTGTTCGATTTCGCCTTCCGCGAATACGCGCAACGCTGGAAGTTCAAGCGCCCGACCCCGGCTGACTTCTTCCGCACCATGGAAGACGCCTCGGGCACGGACCTCGACTGGTTCTGGCGCGGCTGGTTCTACACCACCGACCATGTGGACGTCAGCGTGGACGGCATCAGCGAATATCAGATCAGCAGCAAGGATCCGGAAATCGAGAAGAAGTGGAAGAAGGCGCAGCACGACCAGGAGCCAATCTCGATCACCGACCAGCGCAACAAGGGCACGCTGCCCCGCTACGTGGACGTCAAGCCCGAGCTGAAGGACTTCTACAACGAGCATGACGACTTCACCGTCACCAACCACGACCGCAACAAGTACGCCGAAGCCATGGCGGGCCTGGAGGACTGGGAAAAGGCGCTGCTCAAGGAAGGCAAGCACATGTACCTGGTGGACTTCACCAACGTGGGCGGCCTCGTGAGCCCGCTGGTGCTGGAGATCACGCTTGCCAGCGGCAAGAAGTATGTGGAGCGTGTGCCGGCTGAAGTCTGGCGCCACAACCCGAAGAAGATCACCAAGCTGGTCATCACCGACGAGCCGATGGTGAGCCTGACCCAGGACCCGTACTGGGAGACCGCCGACACCGACGTGAGCAACAACGCGTGGCCGCGCAAGGTGATGCCATCGCGCCTGGAGCTGTTCAAGTCGCAGCAGCGCGGCATGGGCGAGGACATGATGAAGGACTTCAACGAAAAGCTGAAGCCTGCCAAGGCCGACGACGCCAAGAAGGCCGACTGATTGGTAGGGTGGACGGGTCTCCCGCCCACGCGTTCAAATCACGCAAGAATATCGTGCCGCGGCTTGCTCACGCCGCTTGAACGCGTGGGCGGAGGATCCGCACCCGAGTAACACCGGCAGCTTTCGCACAGCTGCCGTTTTTCCATCTACAGAACCCAGACCATGAAACGCCTGCACGCCAGCTTCGCCGCCCTGTCCCTGCTCGCCTCGTTCGCCGCATCGGCCCAGCAGTTCGACGACAAGTTCCGACAGCTCGACGAACTGCTGCCCACGCCCACCGATACCCGCACCGCCTCGGGCGCACCCGGCCACGCATATTGGCAGCAGCGCGCCGACTACACCATTCGCGCAACGCTCGACGAGGCAAAGCGCGCAATCAGCGGCACCGAGACGATCACCTACCACAACAACTCGCCGGACACGCTCTCTTACCTCTGGGTGCAGCTGGACCAGAACATGTTCGCGGCCGACTCGGACAACCGCACGATCATCAGCTACCCGTCGCGCGAGGCGTGGGCGACGGGTCGTACGGGCCAGGGCGGCCTGCAATTCGACGCGGCGCGCTTCATTTTTGCCAGCCGCGCCTTTGACGGCGGCTTCAAGATCGCGAGCGTGACCGACGCCGACGGCAAGCCGCTGCGCTACGTGATCAACAAGACCATGATGCGCATCGACCTGCCGCAGCCGATGAAGCCGGGCGCGCGCTACGCGTTCAAGATGGCGTGGAGCTTCAACGTACCCGAGAACATCGTGCTGGGCCGCCGCATGGGCTTCGAGCGCTTTGACAAGGAAGACAAGAACGACCTGTTCGAGATCGCGCAGTGGTATCCGCGCATGGCGGCGTACTACGACGCACACGGTTGGCAGAACAAGCAGTACCTGGGCGACGGCGAGTTCACGCTTGAATTCGGTGACTACGACGTGGAACTGACCGTCCCTTCCGACCACATCGTCGCCGCCACCGGCGTGCTGCAGAACCCGCAAGATGTGCTCAGCGCCGTGCAGCGCAAGCGCCTGGAGCAGGCGCGCACCGCCACCAAACCGGTGGTGATCGTGTCGCAAGCCGAGGCCGAGGCGGCCGAAAAGGCGCGCGCCACCACGACCAGGACCTGGCGCTTCAAGGCGGCCAACGTGCGCGACTTTGCCTTCGCAACGAGCCGCAAGTTCATCTGGGATGCGCAGGGCTTCAAGAGCGGCGGCACCGACGTGATGGCGATGTCGTTCTATCCGAAGGAAGCCAATCCGCTGTGGGAGAAGTATTCGACGCCGGCGATCATCCACACCATCGACAGCTACAGCAAGTACACCTTCGACTATCCCTACCCTGTGGCGATCTCGGTCAACGGGCCGGTGGGCGGCATGGAGTACCCGATGATCTCGTTTAACGGCGGGCGCCCGACCAAGGACAAGAAGACCGGACAGCTGACGTATTCGAAGCGCACCAAGTACGGCCTGATCAGCGTGATCATCCACGAGGTCGGCCACAACTACTTCCCGATGATCGTCAATTCGGACGAGCGCCAGTGGACCTGGATGGACGAGGGCATCAACACCTTCATGCAGTTCCTGGCCGAGCAGGCCTGGGAAGAGAACTATCCGTCCAGCCGCGGCGAAGCGCGCGCGATCGTGGACTACATGAAGAGCCGCGGACAGACCCCGATCATGACCAACTCCGAATCCGTGCTCTCGCGCGGGAACAATGCCTACGCCAAACCGGCCACGGCGCTGAACGTGCTGCGCGAGACGGTGCTCGGCCGCGAGCTGTTCGACTTTGCCTTCCGCGAGTACGCGCAGCGCTGGAAATTCAAGCGCCCCACCCCTGCCGATTTCTTCCGCACCATGGAGGATGCCTCGGGCACGGACCTCGACTGGTTCTGGCGCGGCTGGTTCTACGGCACCCAGCCCGTTGACGTGAGCGTGGATGGGATCACCGAGTACCAGATCAGTTCCAAGGATCCGGAAATCGAGAAGAAGTGGAAGAAGGCGCAGCGCGACCAGGAACCGATCTCGATCACCGACCAGCGCAACAAGGGCACGCTGCCGCGCTACGTGGACGACAAGCCAGGGCTGAAGGACTTCTACAACGAGCACGACGACTTTACCGTGACCAACCACGACCGCAACAAGTACAATGAAACGGTGGCGGGGCTGGAAGACTGGGAGAAGGCGCTGCTCAAGGAAGGCAAGCACCTGTACCTGGTCGATTTCACCAACGTCGGCGGGCTGGTGACGCCGCTGGTGCTCGAGATCACGCTCGCCAGCGGCAAGAAGTACATCGAGCGCGTGCCAGCCGAAGTCTGGCGCCACAATCCGAAGAAGATCACCAAACTGGTCATCACCGACGAGCCGATGGTGGGGCTGACCCAGGACCCGTATCTGGAGACAGCCGACGTCGACACCAGCAACAATGCATGGCCGCGCAAGCTGATGCCCTCGCGGCTGGAGCTGTTCAAGGCCAAGCGCGAGCAGGACGACATGATGAAGGACTTTAACGAGCCGCTGAAGAACCCCGGCGACAAGGCAGTGGAATGAACAATCGACCGTCGCCCCGGCGCAAGCCGGGACCCATGCTGAGCCTGACGACACGCAGCGTCGCCGGCATTGCCGGCAGCCTGGCCATCGCATTCGCGGCCCACGCCCACAACTTCCACGCCGGGATCACCGACATCAGCTTCAACGCGCGCACCGGCAGCACCGAGGTGGTGCACACCTACATGGCGCACGATGTGGAGGCGCTGCTGGCCAACATGTACCAGCGCCAGTTCGACCTGTCGCAGCCGGATGACCAGGAAGTGCTGCGCAAGTACATCGAGCGCCAGTTCTGGCTGCAGGGCCAGGACCAGCGCAGGCTTGCGCTGCGCTGGGTCGGCGTGACGGCTGACGCGCAGAGCGTGATGATCTACCAGGAAGCCGAGCAGACGCCGCTATCGAAAGCCGCGCTGGTGCACGACGAGGTGATGACCGACTTCCTGCCGGACCAGGTCAACACGGTCAACATCAACGAGAATGGCAGCGTGCGCACGCTGAACTTCGACAGCAAGACCGCCGACCGGCCGTTGCGCTGACCGCCCGCCAGCGATGCCGCAGCTTCACTCCCTGCCCTTTGTGCTGGCCGCGCTGCTCGTGCATGCGGCCTGCCACGCGGACGACTTCTTGATCCAGCGCGTGCTGGTCGAGGGTGCCCGCGCGAGCCAGCTGGGCGTCCTCGATGCCGCCAGCAGCGGCAGCATTGGCGCCAGGGAGCTCGAGCAGCGCGTCGCCTACCGCCCCGGGGAACTGCTGGAGGCGGCGCCGGGCCTGATGGTGAGCCAGCACAGCGGCGAAGGCAAGGCCAACCAGTTCTACCTGCGCGGCTTTAACCTCGACCACGGCACCGACCTGGCGACCTGGGTCGATGGCATGCCGGTCAATCAGCGCAGCCACGCGCACGGCCAGGGCTGGACCGACCTGAATTTCCTGATCCCCGAGATCACCACGCGCCTGGATTACGCCAAGGGGCCTTACTCGGCGCGGCAGGGCGATTTCGCTTCCGCCGGCAGCGCCTCGATCACCTACGCCAACCGGCTGATGCAGGACGTGGCGACCGTGACGCTGGGCCAGGACGGCTTCGTGCGCACCGCGCTGGCCGGTTCGCCGCAGCTGGCCGGCGGCAGCCTGCTGTACGCGCTGGAACTGCTGCACAACGACGGCCCGTTCGCACACCCGGACGACTACCGCAAGGCCAATGGCGTGCTGCGCTACAGCCGCGGCTACGCCAACAACGGCTGGAGCGTGACGGCCATGGCCTACCACGGCAGCTGGAACGCCACCGACCAGGTTCCGCAGCGCGCGGTGGACGCGGGAGCGCTCGGCCGCTTCGATGCGCTCGACCCCACCGACGGCGGCGCGGCCCGGCGCGTGAGCCTGTCCGGCATCTGGCGCCGCACTGCCGCCGATAGCGCATCGAGAGTGAGCGCTTACCTGATCCGCAACCAGCTCGATCTGTACTCGAACTTCACCTACTTTTTGAGCGATCCCGTGAACGGTGACCAGTTCAGCCAGCCGGACCGGCGCGTGACCAGCGGCGCCGATGCCCAGCACACCTGGCACGTGCATCGAGGCGACGCCAGCAGCTCCAGCCTGACGATGGGGCTGCAGGCGCAGAACGACAACATCTTCAACGGCTTGTACAGCACCCGGGCGCGCCAGCGTCTGTCCAGCACCCGCGAAGACCACGTGGTCGAGGGCAGCCTTGGCCTGTACGTCGAGAGCGCAACGCGGTGGAACGAACGCTGGCGCACCACGCTTGGCCTGCGCGCGGACGCATACCGTTTCGACGTGCGCAGCAGCCTGGCACAAAACTCGGGGCGCGCCAGCGCGCGTCTTGCCAGTCCGTCGCTCTCCATCGCGTACGCGCCGTGGAACTCGACCGAGTTCTATGCCAACATCGGCAACGGCTTTCACAGCAACGACGCGCGCGGCACGGTGGCCTCCATGGATCCGAAGACCATGGAAGCAGTCGGCCGCGCGCCCGGCCTGGTGCGCTCGCACGGCGCCGAGCTGGGCCTGCGCACCGAAGCGGTTCCCAAAATGCAGACCACACTGTCGCTGTACCGGCTCGACTTCGATTCCGAGCTCACCTTCGTCGGGGACGAGGGGTCGACCGAGGCGGGGCGACCGAGCCGGCGGGTCGGCATCGAGTTTTCGAACTACTACAAGCCGCTCAAGTGGCTGTCGCTCGACCTGGACGCGGCCTTTGCCCATGCACGCTCGCGCGGCTACGACCCGGCCGGCAGCCATCTTCCGGGCGCGGTCGAAGGCGTCGGCCAGCTGGCGCTGACGGTGGACCGGCTCGGCCCGTGGTCGGGCGCCCTGCGGCTGCGCTACTTCGGGCCGCGCCCGCTGGTCGAGGACAACAGCGTGCGCTCACGCGCGAGCATGACGCTGGGCGCGCGCGTCGGCTACCGCATCGACAAGGCGACCCGTGTCGAGATCGAAGGCTTCAACCTCGCCAACCGGCGGGATTCGGCGGTCGAGTACTACTACGTCTCGCGCCTGCGCAGCGAAAGCGCCGCACGCGGCGACGTGCATTTCCACCCGATCGAGCCGCGTTCGCTGCGCATCACGCTGACCAGGAATTGGTAGGCCCCGAACGGCCTGGTTTGAAAAGTGCTACGCTATTTTGCATGAGCACTTCAGCACAACCGTTTACACCACTACCGCGCATCGCCGAGGCGCTGCGCACCCAGGGCTACGCGCTCGTCCGTCCGGAGGACGTGGCGGCGCTGGCCGGCTGCACAGTTGACGAACTGGACGCGCTGGCGCCGAGCTGGAACCGGCTCGCGCCGGACAAGTACCTGCGCGACGGCGGCCACTACCGGCAGCGGCGCCACTCCTGCTTCATAGAACGGCAGGGCGTGCTGGAGCAGGCGCCGCACCGGGCGCACTGGCAGCCGGTCGAGTACAACGCGCTGCACGGCGGGATGCACCGGCTGTTCGAGCCGGTGGAGCCGGCCACGGTCGCGCACAGCGCCTGGCAGCGCCTGCTGCGCGCGTTGGGCGAGGTCTGTTCGAGCGTGAAGGGGCGCCAGCCGTGGTTCATCGAGGCGCACCAGTTCCGCATCGATACCGCCGAAGGCATTGGCCGTCCCACGCCCGAAGGCGCGCACCGCGACGGCGTCGATTTCGTCGCGGTGATACTGGTCGAGCGCCACAACGTCAAGGGCGGCGAAACGCGCGTGTTCGAGGCCAACGGCCCGGACGGCAAGCGGTTTACGATGCTCGAGCCGTGGACCATGCTGCTGCTGGACGACGAAGCGGTGATCCACGAGTCCACGCCTATCCAGCCGACCGGCGACAATGGGCATCGCGATACGCTGGTGCTGACCTATCGGGCGGGCGCCTTCCAGGGCGACGACGCCTGACGACCACGCACCATCCTGGTGCGAACGTCGAACGCCCACCCTGCCCCACCAGGCAAAAAAAACGCCCGCGAGGCCTGGGAGGCGGCGGGCGAGAATCCAGGTTTTCGGAGAAAACTGGAGGAGACGTACACAATATAGTCCGATTTATTGTGCGCTGCAATACGGTAGAAATACTGTAGGCGCAGCCTCTCCCCCAAAGTAGGACTAGGCCCTGAACAGTTCGAAACCGGCCTGCTTTTGCGGCACTGCAGGAAAAATCTGCGCCAGCGCCTTGTCGGACAACCGCAGGTGCCGCTCTGCCACCTGCGCCAGCACCGCGCGAAAGTCCGTGGTCACCGCCAGGTCGCGCCCTTCGTTGAGCGCCGATTCGCCGATGCCGGGCCAGTCGCCATGCACCTTGCCGCCGTTGACCCGCCCGCCCAGCACCCACATCACATTGCCATGGCCGTGGTCGGTGCCGCCGTTGCCGTTCTCGTGCGCGGTGCGGCCAAACTCGGACATGACCACGATCGTGGTGTCGTCGAACAGGGGGCCGAGCCGCTGGGCCAGCACCGCAAGGCCCTGCGCCAGCGGCGCCAGCCGGTTGGCCAGCTGGCCGCTGCCGGCGCCCTGGCTGGTGTGCGTGTCCCAGCCGCCCAGCGCCACGAACGCGAGCTGGATGCGCGGATCGTTACGCATCAGCGTGGCCAGGCGCGCCGCATCGTCGGGAAAGCCGTTGGGCAGCGGCGCGCCGCGGTCGGCCATCTGCATCTCGCGGCTCTCGGCCGCTTCCATCACTTCCTTGTGCGCGCTCTTGCCGTCCTGGTAGGCACGGCCGAAACGCGGGTCGTTCGCGTACAGCTGGTCGAACGCGGCGCCGATGTTGGGCCGGTCGAGGATGTTGGCGCGCGTGCCGGCCGCGCCGTTGGGCAGGTTGATGGCGGCTGCGCTACCCGACAGGATGCGCGGCATGACCGGGCCAATGCCCAGCAGGCGGCTGGGCGTGGACTGGCCGGGCAGCTGGGCGACGAGGCGGTTCATCCAGCCGTCCGGCGTGTTCTTGCGGCCCGGGGTGGCCGATTCCATGTAGTCCTGGGCGTCGAAGTGCGAGCGCGTCTCGTCGGGCGAACCGCTGGCGTGCACGAAGGCGAGCTTCTTTTCCTGCCACAGCGGCTGCAGGCTGGCCAGCGCCGGGTGCATGCCGAAGTAGCCGTCCAGGGCAATCGCGCCGTTCTCGGCGCCGGGTGCGGCCAGGCCGATGGTCGGGCGCAGCCGCAAGTATTCGGCGTCGCCGACCGGGGCCACCACGTTCAGCCCGTCCACCGCACCGCGCAGCATCACGACCACCAGCTTGCGGCCGGTCGGGTTGTCCGAGGTCGCGGCCCACGCGCCGCGGCCCAGCGGCACCACCAGGCTTGCGCTGGCCAGCGCATTCAGGAAGTCTCTTCGTTTCATGTTGTTCTCCTGGTCAGTGCTGCATGAAGTCGGGGCTGCCCAGCACCATCGCCGCGCGCAGTTCCGGCGGGTTGTGCGACAGGGTGTCGAGCGTGCGCTGCGAAATGCCGCCGTCGAGCGTTGAGAGCAGGCGGCTGGCATCGAGCGGCGGCTGCGACGCGGCGGCGGCCGCCATGGCCTGGGCCGATACGGTATTGGTGACCATCGGCGGGTTCTGCGCTGGCGCCACCGTGCCCATGGGCGGCGCCTGCTCGCCTTGCGCAACCGCGCGCGCGGGCAGCGCGGCGGAGGCGCTCATGGCCTGCATCTGCTGCAGGTCCGGCGGCGGCGCGGACAGCGCGATGCGGCCGGAACCAAGCGCGGTGGCGAAGGTGATGCGGCGGGTCAGCGCGTCCGGATTGAGCCAGGCGTCCTGCGTGTTCTTGTAGCCGTCCGGGGTCTGGCAGCCGTACAGCGGCATGCCGAGCTGGCTCATGGTGCCCAGGAGCGGCTGCACGTTCTTCACCGGAACGCCGCTGGCGCGCACGGCCGACACCACGAACTGGTACGGCGTCTTGAACTTGGCGCCCACGGCCTGCGGCGCCATGAACTCGTCGCTGGCAAACAAGGTGCGCAGCACCGAGCGGATGTCGCCCCGGGTCTCGATCCAGGTTTTGGCCATGCGCTCGACCAGGGCCGACGGCGGCGCGTCGCTCACGAAGTACTGGGCCAGCTGGTAGCTGACGTGGCGCGCCGTGGCCGGGTGCACGGCCAGCACGTCCAGCGCCATCTCGCCTTCGCGCTGGCCGCCCGGTTCGACCGTGCGGCCGAGCCAGGTCTTCACGCCCTGGTCATGGCGCTTGGAGTCGAAGCGGAAGGTCTCGTTGAAGCGCACCAGCCGCTGCGGCTGAAAGGTCCAGCCGGTCAGCATGCGCGCCAGCTCGGTCACGTCCTTCTGCGTATAGCCGCCGTCCACGCCCAGCGTGTGCAGCTCCATCAGTTCGCGCGCATAATTCTCGTTCAGGCCGCGCGGTCCCTTGGCGCCCTTCTTCGCCTGCTCGGCGCCGAACTCGTTGGAGGTCGAGACCACGTTATCGAGGTAGAACAGCATGGCCGGATGCTTGGCGGTAGCGCCCAGCAGGTCGCGGAAGGAGCCCAGCGCGTACGGGCGGATCGCATCGCGCTCATAGCTGGCGATCAGCGCGCGGTCGATGCCCTTGCCGACAAAGACATTGAAGTGGTTGAACCAGAAATCGACCATCACCTCTTCGAGCTGGCGCGGGCTGTCGATTGCGCTCAGCAGGCGCGCCTCGGCGGTTTCGCGCGTGGCCTTGGCCAGCGCGGCGCGGCGGCGCTGCTTGGCGCCCTCCTCTTCGTCGCGCACCTCCTTGCGCAGCTCGTTGTACTCGCCGAGCGCATCGCCCGCGCTGCGGTTCGCGGTTTCGTTGGCGGCCAGGCGCGCGGTCAGGTCCTGCGGCAGCGGGATCGACTCGGGGTGCAGCTGGGCGTCGATGTAGCGCTGCACGCCCATCTGCGTGACGCGTTCCACGTCGCCCGGCCGGGGACCATAGCCGAGCCGGTTCAGGACGTGGAGAGCCTGCTGGTCCGGCGTGAGCGCGGCGGCGTGCAGCGGTGAACAGGCCAGCAGCACCAGCGCGACGATGAAGGACTTTGTGGTTTTCATAATCCCTTCCAGTGATGGTTGTTCAGTATTTATACCGGACCTCAATGATGCTTGATGGTATGTGTTGTTTCAGCTGTAAGCAAATGTAACGACGGCCGTGGCCGGTAAATTTGGTAGACTGTTTCGTTTCAATTTTTGTCAGAAATCATGGCCTGGCTCGTCACGAAATACCTGATCACCGCCGGCGTGGTGGTGCTGATCTCCGAGATCGCCAAACGCAGCGACCGCCTGGGCGGCTTCATCGGCGCGCTGCCGATCGTGACCTTCCTCGCGCTGATCTGGCTGCACCTGGAGCACCAGCCCGAGTCGAAGGTGGCCAACCATGCGTGGTACACGCTGTGGTACGTGATTCCGACCCTGCCCATGTTTGCCGCGTTCCCGGCGCTGCTGGGGCGCATTGGATTCTGGCCCACCATGCTGGCGAGCGTGCTGATCACGGTGGTCTGCTTTGGCCTGTTCGCGCTGCTGGTGCGGCGCTTTGGCATCGAACTGCTCTGACACTGACAACGACATGACCTCGACCAGACTCAAACCCGGCGCGGCTGCCATCCTCGCCCTTTTTTGCTCGCTGTGCTTTCTCGGCGTGCTGGCCTCGGCCGGCGCTGCCGCGGACGACAAGAAGGCCGAACCGGCCAAGCCCGCGCTCACCGTCACCACCGGCCGCCCGCAAAGCGCAACGCTGCCCATCCGCCTGGGCGCCAACGGCAACGTCGCGGCCTGGCAGGAGGCTGTGATCGGCAGCGAGTCGGGCGGGCTGAAACTGGCCGAGGTGCGCGTGAACGTGGGCGACGTGGTCAAGAAGGGCCAGGTGCTGGCCGTGTTTTCGTCCGAGACCGTGGTGGCCGACGTCGAGCAGGCGCGCGCCCTGGTGCAGGAGGCGCAGGCCAACGCCGCCGCTGCCGAGGCGGACGCGCAGCGCGCCCGCGCGCTGAAGGACACCGGCGCCTTCAGCGAACAGCAGATCACGCAGTACCTCACGGCCGAGCGTACCGCCAGCGCGCGCGTGGCCGCGGCAAAGGCAGGCCTGGCGCAGCAGCAGCTGCGGCTCAAGTACACCCAGGTGGTGGCGCCCGACAGCGGCATCATCTCCGCGCGCAACGCCACCGTGGGCGCCGTGGTGGGCGTGGGCACCGAGCTGTTCCGGCTGATCCGCCAGGGGCGGCTGGAATGGCGCGCCGAGGTCACCGCGGCGGAGCTGGTGCGCATCAAGCCGGGCGCCAAGGTCGCGGTGAAGGCCGCCAACGGCAGCGAGCTGACCGGCCGCGTGCGCACGGTCGGCCCGACCATCGACCCGCAGACGCGCAACGCGCTGGTGTACGTGGACTTGCCGCCTTCGCTCGCGGCCAACGCGCCGTTCAAGGCCGGCATGTTCGCCAGCGGGCAGTTCGAACTGGGCGAATCCGGGGCGCTGACCGTGCCCACCCAGGCCATCGCCGTGCGCGACGGCTTCTCGTACGTGTTCCGGCTGAACGCGGACCAGCGCGTGAGCCAGCTGAAGGTGGCCACCGGCCGCCGCCTGGGCGAGCGCGTGGAGGTGGTGTCGGGCCTGAATCCGGACGCGGTGATCGTGGTGAGCGGGGCCGGCTTCCTCAACGACGGGGACCTGGTGCGCAACGTGCCGGCCGCCGCGCAAGGCGCACTGGCGCGCCGCTGAAGGGCCGGCCATGAATTTCTCCGCTCTCTCGATCCGGAACCCGATCCCGGCGATCATGCTGTTCGCCCTGCTCACGCTGGCCGGCCTGATCGCCTACAAGGCCAACAAGGTCCAGGACTTTCCCGACATCGAGCTGCCGATCGTGACCGTCAGCGCCACGCTCGACGGCGCCGCGCCGGCCCAGCTCGAAACCGAAGTCGCGCGCAAGATCGAGAACTCGGTCGCCACGCTGCAGGGCGTGAAGAACATCTACACCCAGGTGCTCGATGGGGTGGCCAACGTAACGGTCGAGTTCATCCTGGACAAAGACCCGGCCGAGGCGGTCAACGACGTGCGCGACGCGGTGGCGCGGGTGCGCGCCGACCTGCCGGCCGAGATGCGCGACCCGAGCGTGACCAAGACCGTCACCGCCGGGCGCGTGGTGCTGACCTTCACCGCCGAAGCGAACAAGGCCAGGGGCGGCGCCGGTCCGGATGACCAGGACCTGAGCTGGTTCGTCGATAACGCGGTCTCCAAGCGGCTGCTGTCGGTGCCGGGCGTGGGATCGGTCAAGCGCGTGGGCGGCGTCTCGCGCGAGCTGCGCGTGGAGCTGGACGACGCGCGCATGGCGGCGCTGAAGGTTTCGGCCCTGGACGTGTCGCGCATGCTGCGCAACGTGCAGCGCGAGGAACCGGGCGGGCGCGGCGACGTGGGCGGCGCCGAGCAGTCGGTGCGCACCATCGCCACCGTGAAGACGGCGCAGGAACTGGCGGCGATGGACGTGCCGCTGGGCGACGGCCGCCACGTGCGGCTGGATCAGGTGGCGAAGGTCACGGACACCGTCGCCGAGCCGCGCGCCATCGCCGAGCAGGACGGGCGCAAGGTAGTCGGCTTCGAGATTTTCCGCACGCGCGGAGCCAGCGAGATCGACGTTGCGCGCGGCGTGCGCGAGGCGGTGGCCACGCTGCAGAAGGAACACCCGGAAATGGTGCTGCGCGAGGTGATCGACAACGTCGGGTACGTAGAGGAAAACTTCAAGGCGTCGATGGAGATGCTGTACGAGGGCGGCATCCTGGCGGTGCTGGTGGTGTGGTGGTTCCTGCGCGACTGGCGCGCCACGCTGGTGGCGGCGGCCGCGCTGCCGCTGTCGGCCATTCCCGCGTTCCTGGGCCAGTACCTGTTCGGCTACACGCTCAACGGCGTGACGCTGCTGTCGCTTGCGCTGGTGGTGGGTGTGCTGGTGGACGACGCGATCGTCGAGATCGAGAACATTGCGCGCCACCTGCGGATGGGGAAAACGCCGATGCAGGCGGCGCTGGACGCGGCCGACGAAATCGGCATGGCGGTGATCGCCACCACCTTCTCGCTGGTGGCCGTGTTCCTGCCCACCGCCTTCATGGGCGGCATTCCCGGCAAATTCTTCAAGCAGTTCGGCTGGACCGCGACGCTGGCGATCATCGCCTCGCTGTTGGTGGCGCGCCTGCTCACGCCGATGATGGCGGCCTACCTGCTCAAGCCGGCCGCGCACGCAAACGAAGCGGACGGCCGCCTGATGACGCGCTATCTTTCCGCGATGCGCTGGTGCCTGCGCCATCGCCGCGCCACCGCCATCGGCGCCACGCTGCTGTTCGTCGCATCGATTGCGCTGGCCGGCCTGCTGCCGACGGGCTTCGTGCCGGCGGCCGACCGCTCGCAGACCCAGATCCAGGTCGAGCTGGCGCCCGGCGCCACGCTCGCGCAGACCCACGAGGTGGCAGAGCGCGCCCGCCTGGCGGCGATGCAGGTGCCGGGTGTGAAGAGCATCTTCAATTCGGTAGGCGGCGGCTCCAGCGGCGACGGCTTCAACCCCGGCGCGGCGGCCGAGGCGCGCCGCGCGGTGCTGACGATCACCACCGTGCCGCGCAAGGAGCGCAAGCAGCCGCTCGACGAAATCGAGACCGCGCTGCGCGCGAAAATGGCCGACATTCCAGGCGCGCGCTTTTCAGTCGGCGCGGGCGACACCGGTACCAAGATGGAGATGGTGCTGCGCAGTGAAGACCCGGCAGCGCTGGAGGCCACCGCGCGCGAGCTGGAGCGCGAGCTGCGCACGCTCAAGGGCGTGGGCAACATCCACTCCAGCGCGGCGCTGGTGCGGCCCGAGATCATCGTGCGCCCCGACTTTGCGCGCGCCGCCGACCTGGGCGTGACCGCCGCCTCGATCGGCGCCACGGTGCGCGTGGCCACCGCCGGCGACTACGACCTGGCGCTGGCGAAGATGAACCTGTCGGACCGCCAGGTGCCGATCCGCGTCAAGCTGCCCGATGCGATGCGCGCCGACCTGGACGCCATCGGCCGCCTGACGGTGCCGGGCAAGAACGGCCCGGTGATGCTGGCCAACGTGGCGACCATCACGATGGAAAGCGGTCCGGCGCAGATCGACCGCCTGAACCGCGCGCGCGACGTGCGCATGGAGGTGGAACTGTCGGGCACCTCGCTGGGTGAGGCGAACCAGGCCGCGGCCGAGCTGCCGATCATGAAGAACCTGCCGGCGTCGGTGGAGGCGGCCGACCTGGGCGACGCGCAGGAGATGGAAGGCTTGTTCGACAGCTTCGGCATCGCCATGCTGATCGGCGTGCTGTGCATCTACGGCGTGCTGGTGCTGCTGTTCACCGACTTCATGCAGCCGCTGACGATCCTGGCCGCGCTGCCGTTGTCGATCGGCGGCGCCTTCGTGGCGCTCCTGGTGACCGGGCGCGCGCTGTCGATGCCCTCGCTGATCGGCCTGATCATGCTGATGGGGATCGTGACCAAGAACTCGATCCTGCTGGTCGATTACGCGATCCTGGCGCGCAAGGCCGGCATGCGCCGCTTCGAGGCGCTGGTCGATGCCTGCCACAAGCGAAGCCGGCCGATCGTGATGACCACGATCGCGATGGGTGCGGGCATGCTGCCGCTGGCCCTTGGCTGGTCGGGCGACCCGAGCTTCCGTTCGCCGATGGCCATTGCCGTGATCGGCGGCCTGATCACCTCCACCCTGCTCAGCCTGCTGGTGGTGCCGGCCGTGTTCACCTACGTGGACGACCTGGAGCACTGGCTGGGCAACAAGGCGCGCGCGCTGCGCCGGTCCAAGCCGCCGGTCAAACCGCGCGAACCGGAGATGACGCGCTAGGCAGGCGAAAAAATGCCCGGCCAGGAGACCCGGCCGGGCAGCTCACCACTGAAACACGGCCGCAATCAGTCGCGGCGGCTGAAGATTTTTGCCAGCAGAAAGCCGGCGCCGACGGCCATGGCGATGGCCGGGCCCGGGTTGTTGCGCACATATTCGCGCCCCTGCTCCATGTAGTTTTGCGCAGCCTCGTTCATTTGGCGCGAACGCTCGCTCATGGATTGCGACGCGCCGGAGAGCATGCCGGTCATGCGGTCCACGCCGGCGTGCGCGGTGCTGGCCAGGCGGTCCACCATGGGGCGGGCAGCCTGTGCCGCCTGGTCGATGGTGCGGTGGGCCTCGCCGCTGGCGCGCGACATGGTGTCGCCGCTGTTGGCCGGGCTCATCGAGCCGCCGGTGCTGCCGGACGAACCCATGCTGCCCGACGAGCCCATGCCGCCCTGCGAACCACTGGACGACGAACCCATGCCGGTGGAGCCGGTGCCCGACGATGCGCTCATGCCGCTGCTGGAACCGGTGGCGGAGGTGCCCGACGAACCGCTGGCCGACGAACCCATGCTGCCGGAAGCGCCGGTACCGCGCGACGCATTATTGCCGCCCTGGCCCGCGCTCGCGCTGCTGCCACCCATCGAACCGGTGCTGCCCGCGGCGCTGCTGCCGGCGCTGGTGCTGCTGGAGCTGCCGGCTGCGCTGCCGCGCCCGGCATTCTGGTCCTTGCCCATGCTGCTGCCCGAGCCGGCACTGGTGTCGCGTGCTTTACCCTCGTTCGACTTCTGATTATCCATGATGTATCCCTCGTAAAAATGTAGACCAACGCGGAGTAGACCGATACTCGACCATCATCACATTCTTCCCCGATTCCGCCCGAAACGAAACGAAGGCACGAGAGTGACCTGCGCTGCATCAATGTTTCGATTGCGTTTTGCATTGGGTCAAGAAGTGTGTGTTGGCGACCCCAAGCCAGCGCAAAAGTTCCATTGATGGTGGCAGATCACCCCGCCTTTTTGCCGTTGTAAAACCCGCACGCCGCCCGGCGTGACGGGGCGGAAACGACAAGTCGTCACCGCAATAGAAAAAATACAAGGAAGAGCCGGCAGCGACAGTGCGCTGACTAACAGAGCCGGCAGTCAGCCGGCGCCGCGATCGCAGGAATACCAGCCCACGAAGCTGATGCGCTGGCCCGCGGTGATCGGCAGCACCTGATGGCGATACCACGGATGCGAGGGAAACACGAGCAGCACGCCGGCGCGCGGGCGCAGGCAGATGCCCTGCTGGTCGCGCTCGGTGCCGATGTTCAGGAAGCGGAATTCGCCGCCCGCAAAGTCTTCGCCGCCGCTCGACAGCCACAGCACGGCGGACAGCTTGCGATGCGGCAGCGCCAGTTGCCAGGTGCCCTGGCCGGCGCCGGGCGCCAGGCGGCTGTTGTCGGCGTGGGCGCCGAACCCGGCGCCGGGACCGTACAGCAGCAGGTCCTCCTCGGCACGGTTCAGTGTGGCGCGCGCGTCGATATCGAACACGGCGCGGGCCTTGTCAACGGCAGCGTCGATGCGGGCGAACACGCTTTCCTTCAGCGCCGGCCCGACCGCAAGCCGCCTGCTCGACCGGGCCGCCAGGTTGACATAACCATCGTCGCCATCGCCCATCATCCGCGAGGGCGCCAGGTCGTGCAGGTCGAGCTGGCGCGTGATCGCGGCGCACTCCTGCGGCGTAAAAATACTGTCGACGAAAAACGGCCGTTCCTCGAAACAGCCTGGCTTGATGTCGAACAGCGCGCTGTCGGAATTGGCCAGCGCGCCATCGTTGTCGAGCAATCGGAAGCCCATGGATGCCCCTCCCGTCAAGGAACGTTGCGGCGCAGCCCGGGGCGCTGCCCCAGGCTGCCTTACCTGCTGCCTGGCTTAACGCGTCACCCCCGGCGGGATGCGCATGAGATACGGCAGGTCGGCCACGATCTGGCTGGCCTCGCAGCCGCCGGCCATCACCACCTCTTGCGGAATGAGCAGTTGTTCGATCAGGGTTTGCGCATTGTTGTCATTGGCTTCCATGGTTTTCCTCTTTCAGGTTTATGGTTGTTTGACAAACTGCCGTGCAAAGACGCGGGTGTCGTTGGCCGGATCACCTCCTTTCTGCCGGATCGGCCCTACTGGCCGAGTTTTTCCACGATCTTCTGTTCCGGGTAGCCATTCCTGATGAGGAACTGGATGACGTGCCCGTAATAGCGTTGCAGTCCTTCGCAGTACACGCTCGGATTGTTGAAGCCGCGTTGCGCGCTGTAGCGGTGCTCCGGCCGGCCACCCCGGCACAACTTGCGCACGCTGCAGGACTGGCACGCATCGGGCAGCCGGTTGCTCGCCTCCAGCAGTTGCCAGCTTTGCCGCGAGTTGACCACGTCGGCAAGCGCGTCGAAGAAGATCGAGCGCGGCTGGCTGTCGTTGCGCCAGTCGCGCGCGGAGATCAGGGCATCGTCCACGGTCAGCTCGCCGTTGCTTTGCACGACCAGCGCCTTGCAGACGGCATACGCTTCGTCGGGGGCGAGCTGGCGCGCCTGCGTCACCACCCGCTTTTCCTTGAAAAAGGCCAGCGCTTCCAGTGCCCAGTAGATCTGCAGCGACTGGTCCGCGACGAACGCGTCGAACAGCGCCGCCAGCTGCTCGCCATATGCCAGCGCGCTCTCGCCTTCCTCGAACGGCTGCTCCCACGAGCGGATCGGCAGCAGGTAGGACTGCTTGCGAATGCCGAAGGTGTCGCGCAGATGGTGGCAAATCCTGCGCGCATCGAAGCGGTGGTTCATCACGCTGATCGAGCCAACGGTCCAGCCGGAGCGGTGGCGGAAAAACGCGTTGGCGCGGACGATGTTGGCGGCCACGCGCTGGTACGAGCCGCGGCCCTTGCGGTCGGTGCGGTAGCGGTCGTGGTATTCGGCCGGGCCGTCGATGCTGAACGAAAGCTCGACGCCGTGCTTGTCCAGGCATGCCAGCCATTCGTCGGGCAGGTGGATGCCGTTGGTCTGCATGCCCAGGTTCAGGCGGGTCTTGTGGGCCAGCGCGGCCCGCAGCGCGGTGCACAGCCGGTCAAAGTCGCGCAGGCGCTGCAGCGTGGGCTCGCCGCCATGGAAGGCGATCGACAGGTCGCGGATCTTCAGTTGTTCGACGCCCTGCAGCAGGAACGCGGGAATGCGCTCACACACCTCGGGCCCGATGATCGGCTGGCGAGCGGCGAAGCTGTCGTCGCCCATGAAGAAGTAGTAGCAGTACTGGCAGGCCAGGTTGCAGCGCTCGGCGGTCTTGATGATGACCTGCAGGCTTTCGACTTCGACGATGCGCCTGGCCGGCGCGGCAGGCTTGGTTGGCTGCGGCCGGAACGCGAGCGGCCGCGCTTGTACAACTGACTGAAGCTGCACCATCCCTTGCTCCCGCTGGTTGTGCGACGACCCGTTGTACGTCCGACCGCTGCGATCGCGGCGGTTCCTGTATCAAAAGGATAGTCGGCGCAATCCTCAACCTCAAGAAATGTTGCACAAACGCTACCAGTTATTTCTGAGAGGACAACAATCCGGACTGGTGGGGTATACTTGCCGGTTGGGCCGGAAAAGAACAAACCCGCGTCTCTTGCGAGTACGCGGGTTTGTGGTGTTGGTGCCGGAGATAGGAGTCGAACCTACGACCTTCGCATTACGAATGCGCTGCTCTACCAACTGAGCTACACCGGCGAAGACGCATATTCTAGCAAACAATTCACCAATGTTGCTAGCCCGGCGGTGCGAGTCGGTTCTGAACGTGCAGTTGGGCGTTTTGGTGGCCATGCACGGGCTGGCTGAACGCGTGGGCAGGAGAACCTGCCCACCCTACCGCAGGTCAAGCCTGGTGGTAGGCGGTGACGCGCTCCACTTCGTTTTTCGAGCCGAGGAAGACCGGCACGCGCTGGTGCAGCTTGTGCGGCACGATCTCGAGGATGCGGCCGTTGCCGTCGGTGGCCGCGCCGCCCGCCTGCTCGACGATCATGGCCATCGGGTTCGCTTCGTACATCAGGCGCAGCTTGCCTGGCGAGGAAGGGTCGCGCATGTCGGCCGGGTACATGAAGATGCCGCCGCGGTTGAGGATGCGGTGCACGTCGGCCACCATCGAGGCGATCCAGCGCATGTTGAAGTCCTTCTCGCGCGGACCGGTTTTACCGGCCAGCATCTCGTCCACGTAGCGCTGAACCGGCGCGTGCCAGTGGCGCTTGTTGGACATGTTGATCGCAAATTCCTTGGTGTCTTCCGGGATCCGCATGTCGCGCTGGGTGAGCACCCACGAACCCATCTCGCGGTCGAGCGTAAAGCAGTTCACGCCCTTGCCGGTGGTGAGCACCAGCATGGTCTGCGGGCCGTACACCGCGTAGCCGGCGGCCACCTGCTGGGTGCCCGGCTGCAGGAAGGCCTGCTCGTTCGGTGCGCCCATGCCTTCGGGCGCCTTGAGCACCGAGAAGATGGTGCCGATCGAAACGTTGACGTCGATGTTGGACGAGCCGTCCAGCGGGTCGAACATCAGCAGGTATTCGCCCATCGGGTAGCGGTTGGGGATCGGGTGGATGGTTTCCATCTCTTCCGAGGCCATGGCCGCCAGGTGGCCACCCCATTCGTTCGCCTCGAGCAGGATTTCGTTCGAGATCACGTCCAGCTTCTTCTGGACTTCGCCCTGGATGTTCTCGGTCTCGGCGCTGCCGAGGATGTCGCCGAGCGCACCCTTGCCGACCGAGTGGCTGATGGTCTTGCAGGCGCGCGCCACCACTTCGATCAACAGGCGCAGTTCGGCCGTGATCGCGTTGTTGTGGCGCTGCTGTTCAACGAGGTGCTGCGTGAGGCTGACGCGTTTCATCTGGTTCCTTTGCTTGGGGGTTCTCAATTCTTTTATCGCGATTCGGCTGCTGGTTGAACGCGTGGGCAGGAAACCTGCCCACCCTACCGGTCATGCGAGCGCCTTGCTGACGACTTCGCGCACGTCGTTCGACAGCTTCTTCAGTCCGTTGACCTGCTTGAGCGCCTGCTTCATGTGCGCCTGCAAGGCCGGGGCGTAACGGCGCCAGCGGTCCATCGCGCGCGCCAGCCGGGCCGCCACCTGGGGGTTGAGCGCGTCCAGCGCCATCACCTGTTCGGCCCAGAACGCGTAGCCGCTGCCGTCCGGGACGTGGAACTGGACCGGGTTGGCCATGCAGAAGTTGAACACCAGGCTGCGCGCGCGGTTCGGGTTCTTCATGGTGAAGGCCGGGTGCTTCATCAGCTCGCGCACGGCGGCCACGTCGGTGGACGGGCTCGATGCCTGCATCGCGAACCACTTGTCGACCACCAGCGCTTCCTTTTCGAACTCGTCGTAGAAGCCTTGCAGCGCCCGCTGCGCGGCCGGCGCGCGCGCGTGCACCAGTGCGCCCAACGCGGCCGCGCGGTCGGTCATGTTGTCGGCTTCGTCGAACTGGCGCTCGGCCAGCGCAATGCCCTCGTCATCCGATGCCGCGGCCAGGTAGCCCAGCGCCAGGTTCTTGAGCGCGCGCTTGCCGATCGATTCGGCGTCCGGGCTGTACTGGCCGGGCGTCTGGTTGGCGTCGTAGGCCGCCAGCAGCTCGGCGCGCAGGCGGTTGCCGATCGACGAACGCACGAACTGGCGCGCCATGTGGATCGACAGCGGGTGCACCACGTCGGTCTGCTCGGCGATCATGCTTTCGGTCGGCAGCAGCAGCGCCTGTTCGCGGAACGCCGGGCCGAGCGACTCGTCGGTGAGCACCTTGCGCATCGCTTCGATGAAGGTGTCGTCCAGCTGCAGGCGGCTGCCCGCAGTGACGTCTTCGGTCAGCCTGAGCAGGCGCTCCATCGCCAGCCGCTGTCCGGCTTCCCAGCGGTTGACCGGGTCGCTGTCATGGCTGAACAGGTGCAGCAGGTCCTCGTCGCTGTAGTCGTATTCCAGCACCACGGGGGCCGAGAAGTCGCGCAGGATCGACGGCACCGGCTGCTGCGGCACGCTGGTAAAGCGGAAGGTCTGCTCTGCGCCGGTCAGTTCCAGTACGGTCGTGGTGCCGCGCTCCTGGTCGTCGATTACCAGCGGGATGTCGCGGCCGTCGCGGCCCACCAGGCCCACGGCAACCGGAATGTGGAACGGCAGCTTTTCGGGTTGGCCAGGCGTGGCGGGACACGATTGCGACAGCGTCAGCTCCACCGCGTGCTGCTGTTCGTCGTAGCGCATCTGCGCGCGCACCACCGGCGTTCCGGCCTGGCTGTACCAGCGCTCGAACTGGTCCAGGTTGCGGTCGTTGGCATCGGCCATCGCACGGCGGAAGTCGTCGCACTCGACCGCCTGGCCGTCGTGGCGCTCGAAGTACAGGTCCATGCCCTTGCGGAAGCCCTCGCGGCCGAGCAGGGTCTGGTACATGCGCACCACTTCGGCGCCCTTCTCGTACACCGTGACGGTGTAGAAGTTGTTGATCTCGACAAACGAGTCGGGGCGTACCGGGTGCGCCATCGGGCCGGCGTCTTCCGGGAACTGGGCGGCGCGCAGCGTGCGCACCTGGTCGATGCGGTTGACGGCGCGGCCGGTGCTGGTGCCGATCATGTCGCCCGAGAATTCCTGGTCGCGGAACACGGTCAGGCCTTCCTTGAGCGAGAGCTGGAACCAGTCGCGGCAGGTCACGCGATTGCCGGTCCAGTTGTGGAAGTATTCGTGCCCGACCACCGCCTCGATGCCCTGGAAGTCGATGTCGGTGGCCACGCGCGGATTGGCCAGCACGTACTTGGTGTTGAAGATGTTCAGGCCCTTGTTTTCCATCGCGCCCATGTTGAAGTCGCCGGTGGCGACGATCATGAAGCGGTCCAGGTCGAGCTCCAGGCCAAAGCGCTCTTCGTCCCAGCGGATGCTCTTCTTGAGCGACTGCATTGCATAGTCGGTCTTGTCGAGGTTGCCCTCTTCCACCCACACCTGCAGCAGCGCTTCGCGCCCGTCGGCCAGCTTGAACTTTTCTTCCTGGCACACCAGTTTGGCCGCGACCAGGGCGAACAGGTAGGACGGCTTAAGGAACGGGTCTTCCCATTTTGCATAGTGGCGGCCGTCGGGAAGCATCCCTTCGTCGACCAGGTTGCCGTTGGACAGCAGCACCGGGTAGCGCTCCTTGTCGGCGCGCAGCATGACGGTGTATTTGGCCATCACGTCCGGGCGGTCCGGGAAAAAGGTGATGCGGCGGAAGCCTTCGGCCTCGCACTGGGTGATGAAGTTGCCGTTGGAGACGTACAGCCCGGACAGCGCGGTGTTCTTCTCAGGCGCGCAGAGGGTCTCGATCTCGAGTGTGACCTCTTCCGGGGCGTTGGGGATGCGCAACAGGTTGCCGTCGAGGCGGTACTCGCGCTTGCCCAGTGCCTTGCCGTTCAGGCGCAACGCCACAAGTTCAATATCCTCGCCGTACAGCTCGATTTCGCGCTGGGCGCTGGCGGGATTGCGCCGCATGGTAAGCCGGTTGGCCACGATGGTGCGCGCCGGGTCGAGGTCGAAACCGAGCTCCACTGTGTCAACCAGGTAGCTCGGTGCGGTATAGTCCTTCCGGTAAATGGTCAGGGGCGTGTCGGTTCGCATGGTCGGGTCCGCTCGTCGGTGGATGAAGCGGGTATTGTATCAATAGGTGTTGCCGTGACATTGTCCGATTCCGTGTATCGCAATGTATCCGCGCTGTAACCAGGGGTAAATGTGCGCCCGGATATGGAACACCCGGCCTAAGCTACATCTTGAACAAGTCCGCAAAAAATGGAGATGACGATGAAACGAGTGCTCATGACAGTGGCGGCCGGCCTGGCGCTGCTGCTCGGCGGGTGCGCCACCACGATACGCAGCGACGTGACCACGTTCAACCAGTGGCCGGCGCAGATGGAGGACAAGAGCTACGCCTTCGAGCAGCCGCTGGCGCAGGAGGACACGCTGGAATGGCGCAGCTACCAGGAGCTGGTGCGCGGACAGATGGCCAAGCTGGGCTTCCATGACTCGGGCGCGGGCAAGCCGGCGGTGCTGGTGGCGATGCATTTCACCACGACCGACGTGCCGGTGCGGGTGCTGCAGGCGGCGGACCCGTTCTTCTATCCGGGTGCGCGGGTGGGCTGGTACGGGCCGTACCGGCACTACTGGGGCGGCTTCTACAGCCCGTTCTATGGCAGCCCGTTCTGGGGTCCGTATGCGTATGAAGAGCGCATCGTGCACCAGTACCAGCGCGAGCTGCAGGTGACGATCCGCGCCAGCCAGGACGGCAGGCAGCTGTTCGACGTGAAGGTGCACAACACCAGCCGCGTGCGCGCGACTCCGCAGGTGATGCCGGCGCTGGTGCAAAGCGCGTTCCAGGACTTCCCGGGACCGAATGGCGGCACGCGGGTGGTGGAGCTGAAGCAGAAAGACTGATCTACCCTACCAGCTAACACGTCGTCCCGGCCTTCGCCGGGATGACGACTCAGGGCAATTATGAGCCCACTATGAGAAATAGGCCTCCGACCCGAACGTGACGGCCACGATAATCAGCACCGCCAGCGCCAGCACGATCAGCAAGCGGCCGAACTTGGGCGTGCCCACTTCCGGCTCGGAAGGCAGATCGTTGTCGTCGCTGAACTCTCTCATGGCAGCAGGATCGTCGAACCGGTGGTCTGGCGCGATTCGAGCGCGATGTGCGCCTTGGCCGCGTCGGCCAGCGGGAATTTCTGGTTGACCTCGATCTTGACCTTGCCGCTGGCAACCATGTCGAACAGGTCGGCGGCCATCGCCTCCAGGTCCTCGCGCCTGGCCGCATAGTGCGCCAGCGACGGCCGGGTGATGTACAGCGAGCCGCGCGAGGCCAGCTCGGACAGCGAGAACGGCGGCACCGCGCCCGAGGAATTGCCGAAGCTGACCATCAGCCCCAGCGGGCGCAAGCAGTCGAGCGAGCGGGTGAAGGTGTCCTTGCCGACCGAGTCGTACACGACAGGCACTTTCTCGCCGTTGGTAATTTCCATTACGCGCTGGACGATGTCCTCGGTGTTGTAGTTGATGACGTGGGCCGCGCCGTGTGCCTTGGCCAGCTCCGCTTTTTCCTTCGACCCCACCGTGCCGATGAGGTTCACGCCGACCGCGCGCGCCCACTGGCAGGCGATCAGGCCCACGCCGCCGGCCGCGGCGTGGAACAGGATGGTCTCGCCGGACTTGATCTTGTAGGTGCGGTTGAACAGGTACTGCACGGTCAGGCCCTGCAGCATCATCGCGGCCGCGGTCTCGAAGCCGATCGCGTCGGGCAGCTTGAGCAGGATGTCGGCCGGCATCACGCGCAGCTCGCTGTAGGCGCCGTTGGGCCGGCCGGCATAGGCCACCCGGTCGCCCGGCTTGACGTGGGTGACGCCCTCGCCCACCGCCTCGACCACGCCGGCGCCTTCCTGGCCCAGCCCGGCCGGCAGCGGCATCGGGTACAGGCCGGTGCGGAAATAGACGTCGATGAAGTTCAGGCCGATGGCGTGCTGGCGCACGCGCGCCTCGCCCGGTCCCGGGTCGCCGACCTCGACGTCGACGTATTCCATGACTTCCGGACCGCCGGTCCGGTTGATGCGGATTGCCTTGGCTTTCATGTTCATGCCCCTTTCTTCGTTTTTTCGTAACCGCCGGCCGCCATCAGCTGCGACAGCACCAGGTGCGCGCTGGCCAGGTTGGTGGCGCAGGCGATGTTGTGCACGTCGCAGGCGCGCACCAATGCGTTGATGTCCGGTTCGTGCGGCTGCGGCGTCATCGGGTCGCGCAAAAAGATCACGGCATCGATCTGGCCATTCACCAGCTGTGCGCCGATCTGCAAGTCGCCGCCGAACGGACCGGAATGCTTGCGGTCCACCGTCAGCCCGAGCTCGTTGGCCAGGCGCCCGCCGGTGGTGCCAGTGGCCGACAACTGGCAGCCGCGCAGGAAGTCGAGGTACTCGGCTGCCAGCGTGATCATGTCGTCCTTCTTCTTGTCGTGCGCGATCAGCGCGATGCGTGGCTTCATTGGATCGTCCATTGGTTATTTTTTCAGCGACAGCATGTAGATACCGACCAGCACCAGCCCGGTTCCCGCCAGCTGGACGGCGGTGATCGGCTCGCCGAGCACGAGCGCGCCCAGGAACAGCGTCGAGACCGGCCCGATCATCCCCGCCTGCGAGGCCGCGGGCGCACCGATGCGCTGGACCGCGATCATGGTCATAAAGACAGGAAGGATAGTACAAAAAACGCCATTGGCGAGCGAGAGCCAGTACACCGGCATCGGCTGCACCAGCAAGCTTACCGGGCGCAGCAGGAAGAACTGGCCGATGCAGGCAAAGCTCGACACGCACATCGCGTAGGCCACCAGCCGCAGCGAGCCGATGCGCCGCACCATCTCGCCCGAGCCCAATAAATACAGTGCGTACGACGCGGCCGAGCCGAGCACCAGCAGCGAACCGACGACCGTGCTGCCCGCGCCGCCGGCCAGGTCGTGCACGAACACCAGCACGATGCCGCAGTACGACAGCGCCAGTGCCAGCCACTCGATGCGGCTGATGCGGCGCTTGAAGAAGGTCGAGGTAATCAGCAGCACGAAGGTCGGCGTGAGGAACAGGATCAGCCGCTCCAGGCCCACCGAGATGTATTGCAGGCCGAGGAAATCGAGGTAGCTCGACAGGTAGTAACCCACCAGCCCCAGGCCCAGCAGGCGCCCACGGTCGCCCCAGGACAGGGGCGCCTCGGTCCGCATCTTCCACACCGCGACGGCGGCAAACACCGGTAGCGAGAACAGCATCCTGAACGCGATCAAGGTGACGGCGTCCATGTGGTAGCGGTACAGCAGTTTGGCGAGAACGGCCTTGGTGGAAAACAGCACCGCTCCGGCGACGGCGATCGTCAGTCCGGCGACGAGAGCGGAGCGTGGTGCGGATGCGACGGGTGTGGCGGCTTGCGAAGTACTCATCAGGAGATTGTAAGCGGAAACGCCGCGCCGCGTGGATGAGCTCCCGAACGCGGCCGCAGGGGCGCTGTCCAACGCCGTGCCCCCTGTCCCACCATGGAGAACCAGACATGACAAGCAGCATGAACGGAGCGTGCGCCAGGCGCGCGCGGCTTGCGCCGGCTGGCCGCAGCCAGCATCGTTGCCGGCGCGCGCCCGGGTGGCCGGCATGAACGCGCTCACGCCTGTCCCGCGCCGCACCGGTTCGGAGCGGACGATCGTCATCGGCTTTCTGTCGGCGCTGGTGGCGCTCTGCTGGGCCTGGCTGGTGTTCCGCGCGCTGCACCCCGGCCCCGGCGACACCGCCGCCGGCATGGCAATGAGCATGGAGCCGCCGCCGCCCATGCCCTACCGCGCCTCCGAGCTGGGCCTGGTGCTGGGCATGTGGGTGGCGATGATGTCGGCCATGATGCTGCCCGCCACCACCCCGGCGGTGGTGCTGTTCGCGCGCGTGAGCCGTCTTTACCACGCGGTGCGCCGGCCCTACCTGGCCACCGCGCTGTTCGTGCTCGGCTACCTGTTCTCGTGGACCCTGTTCGCCGCCGCGGCCACCCTGGTGCAGTGGGCCCTGCACGACGCCGGCGCGCTCGACAACGGCATGGCTGTCACCAACGCCACGGTGGCCGGGCTGGCGCTGGTTGCGGCCGGGGTGTACCAGTGGACCCCCGCCAAATACGCCAGCCTGCACCACTGCCGCACGCCGCTGGCCTTCGTGCTCACCGGCTGGCGGCGCGGCGCCTGGGGCGCGTTTCGCATGGGCGTCACGCACGGGCGCTATTGCGTCGGCTGCTGCGCGCTGCTGGCCACCCTGCTGTTCGCGGCCGGGGTAATGAACCTGGCCGCCGCCGCCGCGCTGGCCCTCCTGGTGCTGACCGAAAAACTGGCGCCCGGCGGCACCTGGATTGCGACGCTGGCGGGGCTGGCCATGGTCGCGTGGGGGACCCTGCTGCTCTTTCCTTAGTCCTTTCCCGGCGGTTTGGCAAGAGGTGGCTATGCTAGAATATCGGCCACTTCGAAATACCACCGTCTAAGGAATTCCGACTATGGCTGGACACAGCAAATGGGCCAATATCAAGCATAAAAAAGCCGCTACCGACGCCAAGCGCGGCAAGATCTGGACGCGCCTGATCAAGGAGATCACGGTTGCCGCGCGCATGGGCGGGGGAGACATCACGTCCAACCCGCGCCTGCGTCTGGCGGTGGACAAGGCGGCCGACGCCAACATGCCGAAGGATAACGTGCAGCGCGCGATCCAGCGCGGCGCCGGCGGCCTGGAAGGCGTCAACTACGAAGAGGTGCGCTACGAGGGCTACGGCATCGGCGGCGCGGCCATCATCGTGGACTGCATGACCGACAACCGTGTGCGTACGGTGGCCGAGGTGCGCCACGCGTTCAGCAAGTTCGGCGGCAACATGGGCACCGAAGGCTCGGTGTCGTTCATGTTCAAGCACACCGGCCAGTTCCTGTTCGCGCCGGGCGTGGAAGAGGACAAGCTGATGGAAGCGGCGCTGGAAGCCGGTGCCGACGACGTGATTCCCGACGAGGAAGGCGGCTTCGAGGTGCTGTGCAGCCCGAACGACTTCGCCAACGTCAAGGAAGCGCTGGAAAAGTCCGGTTTCAAGGCCGATTCGGCCGAAGTGATCATGAAGCCGGACGTCGAGACCGTGTTCACCGGCGAGGACGCGCAGAAGATGCAAAAGCTCCTCGACGCGATCGAAAACCTGGACGACGTGCAGGAAGTCTATACCAACGCCGTCATCGAAGAGTAAGCAGCGAAAGCAACGTATGAAGATCCTGGTAGTCGGCTCGGGCGGCCGCGAACACGCACTGGCCTGGAAACTTGCCCAATCCGAGCGCATCCAGATGGTGTATGTCGCCCCGGGCAACGGCGGCACCGCGCGCGACGCGCGGCTGGAAAATGTCGCAATCACTGACCCCGCCGAACTGGCCGACTTCGTGGTGCGCGAGCACATCGGCCTGACCGTGGTCGGGCCCGAAGCGCCGCTGGCGGCCGGCATCGTCAACCTGTTCCGCGCGCGCGGCCTGAAGATTTTCGGGCCGACCAAGGAAGCGGCGCAGCTGGAGTCGTCGAAGGACTTCGCCAAGGCGTTCATGCAGCGCCACGGCATTCCGACCGCGAAGTACCAGAGTTTTTCGGATGCCAAAGAGGCGCACGCCTACGTGGACGCCAACGGCGCGCCGATCGTCATCAAGGCCGACGGCCTGGCGGCCGGCAAGGGCGTGGTGGTGGCCATGTCGCTGGACGAAGCGCACCAGGCGATCGACCACATGCTGTCCGATAACCGCTTCGGCGACGCCGGCGCGCGCATCGTGATCGAAGAGTTCCTGGCCGGCGAGGAAGCGAGCTTCATCGTCATGGTCGATGGCAAGAACGTACTGGCGCTGGCCACCTCGCAGGACCACAAGCGCCTGAAGGATGCCGACCAGGGCCCGAACACCGGCGGCATGGGCGCCTACTCCCCGGCCCCGATCGTGACCCCGTCGATGCACGCGCGCGTGATGCGCGAGATCATCAACCCGACCATCCAAGGCATGGCCAAGGACGGAATCCAGTACACCGGCTTCTTGTACGCCGGCCTGATGATCGACGCCCAGGGCACCCCGCGCACGCTGGAATTCAATTGCCGCATGGGCGACCCGGAAACGCAGCCGATCATGGCGCGCCTGAAGAGCGACTTCGTCAATGTGGTCGAGCACGCCTGCAACGGCACGCTGGACGCGGTGGAGCTCGAATGGGACCGCCGCACGGCGGTGGGCGTGGTGATGGCGGCCGAAGGCTATCCGGACAACCCGCGCAAGGGCGACGTGATCGACGGCATCCCGGCCGAGACGCCGGAGTGCGTGACTTTCCATGCCGGCACCAGCATCGTGGACGGCAAGCTGGTGACCAACGGCGGGCGCGTGCTGTGCGTGGTGGGCCTGGGCGACAACGTCAAGATGGCGCAGAAGCAGGCGTACGAGGCGGTGGACCAGATCCACTTCAACGGCGCCCAGTTCCGCCGCGACATCGGCTGGCGCGGCGTTAAGTAACAACAATCGCTCAAACTAAACCAGCGCCCTTAATCCGTCGTTCCCGCGGAGGCGGGAACCCATGCTGAGCCTGAACAGCAGGCGGTCTATGGGTTCCCGCCAAGGCGGACGGCGAGTCCGGGAACGACGTTTTGTGGCTGCGGGAACGACGTTGTTGCGGTGCGCAATCTCTAACTTTGTAACGCGCCAAGCTCACAGTGTACAATCGGCCCAATTTTTCAAGCACATAACACCATGTCCGCCCCCAACCCTGCCGCCATCAAAACCTGGCTGCTCGACCTGCAGTCGCGCATCGTCGGCGCCCTCGAAGAGGTCGACGGCAAGCCGTTCCTGCGCGACACCTGGGAGCGCCCCGAGGGCGGCGGCGGCATCTCGCGCCTGATCGAGGAAGGCAACGTGCTCGAGCGCGGCGGCGTGAACTTTTCGCACGTGACCGGCAAGCACCTGCCGCCGTCGGCCATGGCCGCGCGGCCGGAACTGGCGGGCCGCGCCTGGGAAGCGATGGGCGTGTCGCTGGTGACCCACCCACGCAACCCGTACGCGCCGACAGTCCACATGAACGTGCGCTTCTTCGAAGCCACGGCCGAAGGCAAGGACCCGGTGTGGTGGTTCGGCGGCGGCATGGACCTGACCCCGCACTACGGCTTCGAGGAAGACGCGCGCCACTTTCACCAGGTGTGCCATGACGCGCTCGCGCCCTACGGCGACGAGCTGCACGCGCGCTTCAAGAAATGGTGCGACGAGTACTTCTACCTCAAGCACCGCAAGGAGCCGCGCGGCGTGGGCGGCATCTTCTTCGACGACTTCAACGAACTCGGTTTCGACGAGTCGTTCGCGATGGTGAAAAGCGTGGGCGACGGCTTTCTCGACGCCTACCTGCCGATCCTAAAGCGCCGCATCGAGACGCCATACGGCGAGCGCGAGCGCGACTTCCAGGCCTACCGTCGCGGCCGCTACGTCGAGTTCAACCTGGTGTGGGACCGCGGCACGCACTTCGGCCTGCAGTCGGGCGGGCGCACCGAGGCGATCCTGATGTCGATGCCGCCGATCGTGAAATGGCGCTACGACTGGAAGCCCGAGCCGGGCACACCGGAGGCGAAGCTCTACACTGACTTCCTGGTGCACCGGGACTGGCTGGAAAAGTGAGCCGCTGCGTCGCCCTGCTGGGGGGCAGCTTCGACCCAGTACATGCCGGCCACGTTGCGCTGGCCGAGCTGTTCGCGCGCCTGCTGCATCCCGACCAGCTGCGCATCGTGCCGGCCGGCCGGCCATGGCAGAAGTCGAACCTGGAAGCGTCCGACGCCGACCGCGTGAAGATGCTGGAGCTGGCCTTCATGCGGGCCGGCTTTCCGGTCACGATCGACCTGCAGGAGATCGAGCGCAACGGCGCGACCTACACGATCGACACGCTGCGCGCCGTGCGCGCCGAGCTGGGGCAGGAGGCGTCGATCGTGTTCCTGATGGGCGCCGACCAGCTGCAAAAACTCGACACCTGGCGCGACTGGCGCGCGCTGTTCGAGGTGGCCAACATCGGCGTGGCGGCACGGCCGGGTTTCGACCTGGCGGTGGACAAGCTGCCGCCGGCCGTGGCACAGGAACTGGCGCCGCGTCTGTGCACGCCAAGCGAGGTGCGCGCGGCGCCGCACGGACGCGTGTGCGTGGCGCACACGCTGGCAGTCGATATCTCGGCCACGCAGGTACGCGCGGCCATTCGCCACGGGAACAACGCGAACGGGCTGGTTGCGCCCGTGGTGTTAGACTATATTCAACAACATAATTTATACAAGAGCTAATGGATATCAAAAAACTGCAAGCGGTTGTCGTTGACGCCCTCGAGGACGTCAAGGGCCAGGACATCGTGATGTTCGACACCACGCACCTGACCAGCCTGTTCGACCGCATCGCCGTCGTCTCGGGCACCTCGAACCGCCAGACCAAGGCGCTGGCCGCATCGGTGCGCGACAAGGTCAAGGAAAACGGCGGCGAAGTGGTCGGCCTGGAAGGCGAGGACACCGGTGAATGGGTGCTGGTGGACCTGGGCGACATGATCGTCCACATCATGCAGCCGGCCATTCGCCAGTACTACCGCCTGGAAGAAATCTGGGGCGAGAAGCCGGTCAAGCTGGGCGCGGCCAAGCGCAAGTCCACCGCCGAAGGCAAGGAAGCGGCCGCGCCGAAGGCCAAGTCCAAGCACCTGGCCGCCAGCAAGGAAGAGCCGGAAGCCAAGCCGGTCAACGAGCGCAAGCCGGCCGCGCGCAAGACCGCTGCCACCAAGACCACCGCCGCCAAGAAACCGGCCGCGCCCAAGGTTGCCGTCGGCAAGACCGTGAAGGTCGCGCCGTCCAAGACCGCGCAGGCCGAGGTGAAGGCCAAGCGCGCCGCCAAAGCGGTCAGCGCCGAGGCCGAACCGGCCAAGAAGGTCATCCGCCGCGTGAAGAAGGCGGCCGAGTAAGCCTCAATGCAGCTCATCATTGCCGCGGTCGGCCACAAGATGCCGGCCTGGATCGAGACTGGCTTTACCGAGTTCACCAAGCGCATGCCGCCCGAGCTGCGCATCGTGCTCAAGGAGATCAAGCCGGTCGAACGTTCCGGCAGCAAGACCGCGGCCACTGCCATGGCGCTCGAGCGCGAACGCATCGAGGCGGCGCTGCCCAAGGGCGCCCGCATCATCGCGCTTGACGAGCGTGGCAAGGACCTCACCAGCGTCGGCCTGTCCAACATGCTGCAGCAGTGGCAGCAGGACGGGCGCGACACCGTTTTCCTGATCGGCGGCGCCGACGGGCTCGACCCCGAGCTCAAGGCGAAGGCCGAAGGCATGATCCGCATTTCGAGCATGACCCTGCCTCACGGGATCGTGCGCGTGATGCTCGCGGAACAGCTTTACCGGGCCTGGTCGATTACCCAGAACCACCCCTATCACCGCGCCTGAGGCAACGCATGCCGTACAAACCCCTGGACAACAAGATCTACCTCGCCTCGAAGAGCCCGCGCCGGCGCGAACTGCTGCGCCAGGTGGGCGTCGATTTCGAACTGCTGTCGCTGCGCACCGATCCCGCGCGCGGGGTGGACGTGAGCGAGGAGGCCTACCCGAACGAAGACCCGCTCGCCTACGTGGCGCGCGTGGCCAACGAAAAAGGCGCCTTCGCGTGGAACGTGCTGCAGATGCGCCGCCATCCGCTGCGGCCGGTGCTCACCGCCGACACCACGGTCACCATCGACGGCCTGATCCTGGGCAAGCCGGAGAATAACGAGGAAGCGGTCGAGATGCTCGGCCGGCTGTCCGGCCGCACGCACCAGGTGCTGACCTCGGTGGCGGTGCACTATACCGACATGGCCCTGCAGGTGACGCAGGTGTCGGACGTGCGCTTTGCCAAACTGTCGCCGGACGCGATCAAGGCCTACTGCGCCACGCCCGAGCCCTACGACAAGGCCGGCGGCTATGGCATCCAGGGGCTGGCCGCGCTCTTCGTCGAGCATATCGAAGGCAGCCACTCGGGCATCATGGGGCTGCCGCTGTTCGAGACGGCCAACCTGCTGCGCAAGGCCGGCGTGCCGGTGTAGGGTGGGCGGGTTTCCCGCCCACGCGTCCAAGCGGTGCTGGCTCGGCCCGCAGGCCAATCTTAGCCGGATCGAACGCGTGGGCAGCCGAGCTGCCCACCCTACCGGTCCGCGCCCCCACCGCACTGCCACGGCGCCGTGTATGATTACACTCTGAACAATATTGTGAACGGCGCTCCATGAACGAAGACATCCTCATCAACATCACCCCGCAGGAAACGCGCGTGGCGCTGGTCCTGCAGGGCGCTGTTCAGGAACTGCACATCGAACGCACGCTCACCCGCGGGCTGACCGGTAACGTGTACCTTGGCAAGGTGGTGCGCGTGCTGCCGGGGATGCAGTCGGCGTTCATCGACATCGGCCTCGAGCGCGCGGCCTTCCTGCACGTGGCCGACATCTGGGAAGCGCGCAACCACGAGAGCCCGAACGCGCAGCCCACTCCGATCGAAAAGCTGCTGTTCGACGGCCAGGTTCTCACCGTCCAGGTGATCAAGGACCCGATCGGCACCAAGGGCGCGCGCCTGTCCACCCAGATTTCGGTGGCCGGCCGCATGCTGGTCTATCTCCCGCAGGACAACCACATCGGCATCAGCCAGAAGATCGAAAAGGAAACCGACCGCGAGGCGCTGCGCGTGCGCATGCAGGGCCTGCTGCCGCCGGAAGAAAAAGGCGGCTACATCGTGCGCACGATGGCCGAGGAAGCGTCCGACGCCGACCTCTTGGCCGACATCGACTACCTGCGCAAGACCTGGAACGCGATCCTGCAGGGCGCGCGCACCCGGCCGCCAACCAGCCTGTTGTACCAGGACCTGAACCTGGCCCAGCGCGTGCTGCGCGACTTCGTGCATGACGAGACGCTGTCGATCCAGGTGGACTCGCGCGAGAACTACCTGAAGCTGGTCGAGTTCGGCCAGGTGTACACGCCATCGGTGCTGCCGCGCCTGCAGCACTACACCGGCGAGCGCCCGCTGTTCGATCTGTACGGCGTGGAAGAAGAGATCCAGCGCGCGCTGGGGCGCCGCGTGGACCTGAAGTCCGGCGGCTACCTGATCGTGGACCAGACCGAGGCGATGACCACGATCGACGTGAACACCGGCGGCTTTGTCGGCGGGCGCAATTTCGCGGACACGATCTTCAAGACCAACCTGGAAGCGGCGCACGCGATCGCGCGCCAACTGCGGCTGCGCAACCTGGGCGGCATCATCATCCTCGACTTCATCGACATGGAGAACAACGAGCACCGCAACGCCGTGCTCGCGGAGCTCAAGAAGGCGCTGTCGCGCGACCGCACCAAGGTGTCGGTCAGCGGCTTCTCGGCGCTGGGGCTGGTGGAGATGACGAGGAAGCGCACCCGCGAATCGCTGGCCCACATCCTGTGCGAGCCCTGCCCGGCCTGCGGCGGCAAGGGCCAGGTCAAGACTTCGCGCACGATCTGCTACGAGATCCTGCGCGAGCTGCTGCGCGAAGCCAAGCAGTTCAACCCGCGCGAGTTCCGCATCGTCGCCTCGCAGGAGGTCATCGACCTGTTCCTGGAAGAAGAGTCGCAGCACCTGGCGATGCTGGGCGACTTCATCGGCAAGCGCATCTCGCTGCAGGTGGAGAAGGGCTACCACCAGGAGCAGTACGACGTGATCCTGATGTGAGCCGATGATTACGCACCGGCCAAAAATCGGACTGGCGCTGGGCAGCGGCTCGGCACGCGGGTGGGCGCACATCGGCATCATCCGCACGCTGGAGCAGGCCGGCATCGTGCCCGACATCGTCTGCGGCACCTCGATCGGCGCGCTGGTCGGCGCCGCCTACGCCGACGGCCAGCTCGACCGGCTGGAACAATGGGTGCGCGGCCTGAAATGGCAAAGCGTGCTGGGCCTGCTGGACCTGACCATCGACGGCGGCCTGGTCCACGGCGACAAGCTGCTCGACTTCTTCCGCACGCATTTCACCGACAAGGACATCGAGGCGCTGCCCAAGACGTTCGGCGCGGTGGCGACGGAACTGGTGACCGGGCGCGAAATCTGGCTGCGCGAAGGCTCGGTCACCGACGCGGTGCGCGCCTCGATCGCCCTGCCCGGCCTGCTCAAGCCGGCGCAGCTGGACGGCCGGCTGATGGTCGACGGCGGCCTGGTCAACCCGGTGCCGGTGTCGCTGTGCCGCGCGATGGGCGCCGACATCGTGATCGCGGTGGACCTGAACTGGGACCTGATGGGACGCCACAACGAGCGCGCGCAGGGCTGGCGCTCGCTGCCCGCGCCGGGCGCGCTCGAATCGCTGGTCGGCAAGCTGCCGCTGGGGCTGGGACGGCTCAAGAGCGGCCCGGCGACGTCGGCCGCGATGCCCTCGATCTTCGACGTGCTGAGCATCAGCCTGCACATCATGCAGGTGCGAATCACCCGCAGCCGCCTGGCCGGCGAGCCCGCCGACCTCTTGATCCGCCCGCGCCTGTCGAACTTCGCGCTGATGGACTACCACCGCGCCGCGGCCGCCATCACCGAGGGCGAACGCGCCGCCGAGCAGGCCATTCCGGAGCTGCGCGAGCTGGTCCCTGTCGACTGACGTTGCGCGCGGCGGCCGCAAACGTCCCTGCCCCGGCAAAACTGTTGTTTGGAAGTAGCAGTAGAGTCCTCGCAGCAATTTCTCGGTTAAGATGGCGTTCTTTCGCTAACTCGATCCTTCCTTGGTTTCCACCAACGTTACACGGCAAGACAGCGCCGTCTCCCGGCTTGACCGCGAGCGCCTGCAGCGCCACCGCGGGGCGGTGCTGTGGCTGACCGGCCTGTCCGGCGCCGGCAAATCGACGCTGGCCAACGCCGTCGAGGCAAGGCTGCACGCGCTGGGTTGCCGCACCTTCCTGCTGGACGGCGACAACGTGCGTAGCGGCCTGTGTGGCGACCTTGGCTTTTCGCTGGCGGACCGCCACGAGAACATCCGGCGCGTCGGCGAGGCCGCGCGCTTGTTCCTCGATGCGGGCGTGATCGTGCTGTGCGCTTTCATTTCGCCGCTGAAGGAGGACCGGCAGCGTGCCCGCGCCCTGGCGCCGGACGGAGATTTCGTCGAGATTTACTGCAAGTCTCCGCTGGCCGTGTGCGAGCGGCGCGACGTCAAGGGCTTGTACCGGCGCGCGCGTGCCGGCGAAATCGCCGATTTCACCGGCATCACATCGCCCTACGAAGAGCCCGACAATCCCGAACTCGTGCTCGACACGGCACGGCGCAGCGTCGACGAGTGCGCCGATGCCGTTGTGGCCCGGCTTGTCGCGCAAGGCACCGTCCCCGTATCGCTCCAGACAGCCTGAATCAAGACTACCGCATGTTTTACTACACCGCTTATACACTGCGCATTGCCAGCGAACTGCCAATGCCCGAACTGAGGGCAGCCGGGCCGACCGACTGCCCGGACCTGGCGATCCGCTTTGGCGCCGTGCCCGCGAACGGGTTGCCGCAAGCCAAGCGCCTGGGTCCCTACCTGTGGGTGGACTCGGATGCATTCTGCCTGCAGGTGCCCGGCGTGGCCCGCTTCCTCGTCGAGCAAGGACGCTCGATCACGATCGAGCGCGAGAGCGGCATCGACGACGAAAGCGTGCGCCTGTTCCTGCTGGGATCGGCGTTTGGCGCCATGCTGTTCCAGCGCGGCCACATGGTCTTGCACGGAAACGCCATCCGCATCGGCGACCAGGTAATGGTCTGCGTCGGCCCGTCCGGCGCAGGCAAGTCCACGCTGGCAGCCGGCTTTGCGCAACGCGGCTACGAAGTGCTCGCCGACGACGTGGTGCCACTCAACCGCGACGGCCTGGTGCTGCCCGGATTCCCGCGCGTGAAACTGTGGCATGACGTGACCGGGCACCTGGGAATCGACAGCACGCGCCTGGACAGGATCCGCCCGCACATCGAGAAATTCAACTTTCCGTTGGCGCACGCCGCCGAACCGCCGGCGCTTCCGCTGCGCTGGATCTACGTGCTGGGCAACGACAACCACGACGACATCAGGCTGGAACCGATTGGCGGCATGAAGCGTTTCCTGCCGCTGCAGAACAACACCTATCGGGTGAAATTCCTGGAAGGGATGTCGTTCAAGGCCGAGCATTTCAGGCTGTGCAGCCAGCTCGCCGCCCAGGCGCGGGTGACCCAGGTGACCCGGCCGCGCAAGGGGTTCCAGCTTGACGGACTGGTCGACAAACTGATCGCCGACATGGCGGCCAATCCCTGACCATGAGCGGCATCTACTGGCTAGCGTCGTATCCGAAGTCGGGCAACACCTGGTTTCGCTCGTTCCTGACCAACCTGCAGGCCGACGGCGACACCCCGGTCGACATCGACAGCCTCGGCTCGGGAATTGCGAGCAGCCGCGCCTGGCTCGACGCGGTGCTGGGCTTCGATACGGCCGACCTCGGCCACGACGAAACCGAGCGCGTGCGGCCGGCCGTCTACGACTGGTCCAGCCGCCAGCCAGCGCCGACCTACCACAAGATCCATGACGCGTTCATCCACACGGTGGACGCCGAGCCGCTGGTGGGCCGCGCCGGCACGCTGGGCGCGCTCTACATTTTACGCAACCCGCTGGATGTGGCGCCGTCGTTCGCCAACCACCTGGGCAAGTCCATCGACCACGCAATCGCGCGCATGGGCGACCCGGAGTTCGCCCTCGCCGCCCGCAAGCGCAGGCTCGACAGTCAAGTACGGCAGCGCTTGCTGAGCTGGTCGCAACACGTGGAAAGCTGGGTTGACGCGCCGGACCTGAACCTGCTTGTCATCCGCTACGAGGACATGCTGGACGATCCGATCGATACGTTCACGCGTGCCGCACGGTTCCTGCATCTGCCCGACGATCCCGCCCGGATCGAAAAGTCGGTTCGCTTCAGCGATTTCAAGGTGCTGGCCGCGCAAGAGACACGCGGCGGCTTTCGCGAACGTCCGCCAGAGTCAACGCGCTTCTTCCTCTCAGGCAAGTCCGGCACCTGGCGCGACCGCCTGACCGACGCCCAGGTCGAGCGCATCGTCGCCGACCACCGGGCCGTCATGCGACGCTTCGGCTACCTCGACGCTGCCGGCAACCCCATCTGAGGCGACCGCAACCGTATGACTGCTATCGCTGGAATCGTCCACTTCGACGGCCGCCCGGTGGACCGGGCGACGCTGCATCGCATGCAGGAAATGCTCACGCCGTACGGGCGTGACGCCCAGGCTGCCCGGATTGTCGGCAACGCCGGCCTGCTGCGCACGCTGTTGCTGATCACGCCCGAAGACCGCCACGACGCCCAGCCACTGCTCGACGGCGCCAACCAGTGCGCCCTGCTGTTTGACGGACGCCTGGACAACCGCGAAGAACTGGCCGCGGCGCTCGGCCTGACCGCGGCCGACATCGCCAGCATGGCGGACAGCCAACTGGCCCTGCTTGCGTGCTTGCGCTGGGATACCGCGGCGCTGCCGCGCATGCTGGGCGACTTCGCCATCGCGATGTGGCAGCCTGCGCGCGCGCGCCTGTGGCTGGCGCGCAGTCCGCTGGGCAGGCGTCCGCTGTTCTGGCACCGGCAAGACGGCTTTTTCGCGTTCGCGACCATGCCCAAGGCACTGCTGGCCATTCCGGGGGTGCCCTGCGCGCCGGGCGAAACCCGGCTGTACGAAGATCTGGCGATGGTCCCGCCATCCGGACCGGGATCGTTTTTCAAAGATATCGCGCGAGTCCAGCCCGGCCATGTGGTCACGCTGGATGGCACCGGCCTGCGCAGCACGCCCTACCACCGTTTCGACAACCTGAAGATGCTGCGGCTGCCGAGCGATCAGGACTATGTCGACGCGTTCCGCGAACACCTCGACCGCGCGGTTGCCCGTGCGCTGCGCTCGGCGGGAAAGGTGGCCTCGCACCTGAGCTCGGGCTTCGACAGTTCCACCGTGACGGCGGTTGCCGCCCGGCTGCTGGACGGGCGCGGCCAGGATTTGCTCTCGTACACGTCCATACCGCGCCCCGGTTTCGGCGCCGCGCTCGCCAGCGGGCGCCATGCGGACGAACGCGCGGGGGCCACTGCGCTCTCGAAACGCTTCCCCAACATTCGACACTTCCTCGTCAACACCGATCGCGTCTCGCCGCTCGATCTGCTCGACCCCATGGTCGCCCGGCTGGACCGCGCTCCCATGAACCTGATGAACCTCGTATGGGTGACCGCGATCAACGAGCATGCCGTGCAGCAAGGCGCAAAAGTGCTGCTGACCGGGCAAAAAGGCAACATGACCATTTCGTACAGCGGCTTTCGCTTCCTCTACAGCTTGCTGCGCAGTGGCGATCTGGGGCAGTGGCTGCACGAGCTGCGCGGCTTCCGGCGAAATGGCGCCAGTTGGGGCCATTTGCTCAGGAGTTCATTTGGCCCCATGCTGCCCCAGCCTGTCTGGAATGCGCTGCAGGCAGCACGCCGCCGCCCGGGCAATACCACCGGCTCGCCGGTCCATCCGCGCTTCGTCGCACGCATGTCCGCGTCCCACCCTTCCGCCGGCGTGCACGTCAGGCGCCTGCCGGGCCAACAGATGCGCATCCACGTCCTGATGCGCCAGGATCCGGGTGAGTATTACGCGGCGGCGAACTGGGATGGCCTCGAATGGCGCGACCCGACTGCCGACCTGCGCCTGGTTGAGTTCCTCCTGTCGGTCCCGGAACGACAATTCGGGCATCACGGCCAGGATCGCTGGCTGCTCAGGCGCGCCATGCACGAGGTCCTGCCGCCCGAAATCACGCAGGCGCGCACCAAAGGCTTGCAGTGCGCCGACTGGTACGAGACCCTGACCCCGGAGGTGCCACGGATGAGGTCGCTGGTCGAGGAGGCTGCACGATCCAGCCGCGTCGGCGAGTATGTGGACCTGGCCCCGATCGAGCAGGCGCTCGCTTGCTGGCCCAGCGCCGACGAGGCAAAGGAACGCGGCGCGCTGGACATGCAACTGCAGCGGACCATCGCGGCGACCGGCTTCATGCGCTACGTCGAAAACTGGGATGCGGCCAGTGCGGTGCGGCCGCCACAAAATCTGTTAGATCGGGTTGAAAATGGGAAACCATTGTTTACGCCGGCGAAGTCATTCGTGTAAAGTCTACTTTCGGGTAACCCACTCTTTTTAATTTCTTGGAGGCAATTCATGAATCAAGTCGAGCGCAACGAGCTGTCCGCCACCGAAACGGCCCAACCATCGAACTATGTCGCGCCGCGCCTGGTTCGCATCGACATTGCCCAGGAAACTGAGCTGGGAAGCCATGGCGGTGCGCCTGACATGACCACCATCAGCTAAGCCGAACCACGGCCACAGCCGCACATTGGCGGACATTCATTTTAGCGACAGCGCGTTCAGCGCACACTGACACATTGTTCCGCCATCCCGGGTTTTGCCATGTCTGTTGAATCCACCACTGCCAAACTGGTCCGCAACCCGGACCTTGTCGCCGCCGACATGGATGGCGAAACCGTCATGATGAGCATCGCGCGCGGCGAATATTTTGGGCTGAACACGGTCGGCTCGCGCATCTGGGAACTGCTTGCCGAGCCAGCCACCGTCAGCGACCTCGTCACCCGCATCTGCGCCGAATTCAACGTCGACCGGGCAACCTGCTCGGCCGATCTGGCGGCGTTCACCAAAGATCTGCTCGATAACGGCCTGGTCATCCCGGCCTGACCGATGCTGCCCGCCCTCGTCCGCAAGGGTCGCAGCTTTGCGCGCCTGCCGCTGTTTACCCAGCTGTGGTTGACGCCCTCATGGGTGCTGCTGGGCGTATCCAGGGCGCTGATCCTGACACTCTCGTTTCCGCGGCTGGCGCGCTTGTTGGGCCACCCGCTTGGCGTGGCGACATCCGTGCCACTGGTCAGTGCACGCCAGTGCGAACGCGCGCGCCAGGTCGGCCGTACGATCCGCTTGGCAGCACGGTACACGCCGTGGGATTCGAACTGCTTTGCCCAGGCGCTGACTGCGCGCTTGTTGCTTGCCACCCATCGCGTGCCCTGCGCCATGTATTTCGGGCTCAAGCGCGACAGCGACGGCATGAAGGCACACGCCTGGGTTGCGTCCGGCCCGGTTGCCGTTTCAGGCGGCTCCAGCTTCGGCAGGTACACCATCGTGGGCGCGTTCGCGTCCGAACCCGCGCTCCGGCCATGAACCCGGTACGCGCCGCCAGCCGCGTGCTCGGGCGCGCGCCCGCATCGCGCGTCGGCACGCTGCTGGCGCTGATGATCCTGGGCGCGCTGACCGAGGGCGCCGGTTTCATGCTGCTGGTGCCGCTCTTGAACCTGCTCGGGGGCGGCGCTGCCCGTTCCAACGGCATCGAGCGCAAGCTCACGTCCGTGCTGGACTTGCTGCACCTTCCCCTGACTGCCGGCGTGCTGCTGGCGGGTTTTGTCGCGCTGGTGTCGTTGCGCGCCGCGCTCCAGTATGGCCGCGAACGCCTGGCGACCAGCCTGCAGCACGGCCTGGTGGACCAGTTGCGCCAGCAGTGCTTCCATGCCCTGCTCAACAGCGAGTGGCGCTGGCTGTCCTCGACCCGGCAGGCCGACCAGGCCAACCTGTTGCTCACCGACGCGAGCCGGGTCGGCACCGGCTTGCATTTCGGCCTGGCCTTGTTGGCAAACACGGTGGCGATGGCGGCGCACCTGGCGGTTGCGCTGGCGTTGTCGTGGAGCCTGACAGTGGCCGCTCTCGCCGGGGGGCTTGCCGTGTTTGCCCTGCTCGCCGGGCAGCGCGGCAAGGCATTGCAGCTGGGCCGTGAACTGGGCAAGGCCAACCGCGCGATGCAACGCACCGTGCAGGAAAGCCTGGGCGGAATCAAGCTGGCCAAGATACTGCGTGCCGAGGGCCAGCACGAGGCCGCGTTCGCCCGCCACATGGCCACCCTGCGCATTCAGCAGCACCGTTTCAGCGCCAGCAGCGCGCTGGGGCAGGCGCTGTTCCAGGCCGCGGGCGCGGCGCTGCTGGCCGCCTACCTCTATTTCGGACTGGGCTTCTGGCATACCCCGGTACCCGTCCTGGTGACGCTGGTATTCATCTTCAGCCGGCTGATCCCGCTGCTGATGGCTGCCCATCAACAGCTGCACCAGGTGCTGCACGCGCTCCCGGCGCTGGAGGAGTCCGAGCGCCTGCTGGCCGAGTGCACCCGGCATGCCGAGCCCACGGCGGCGGCGCGCCCGAACTGGCCCGTGTCAAGCGACATTGAACTGGACGCGGTGACGGTCTCGTACGACGGGCGCGAGCGGCCGGCGCTCGCCAGCGTCTCTGCCGCGTTCCGGGCGCGCACCACGACCGCCATCGTCGGCGCGTCCGGGGCCGGCAAGAGCACGCTGGCCGATATCCTCATGGGACTGCTGGCACCGGACAGCGGCAAGCTGCGGGTCGGTGGCGAAGAAATTCGCGGCAGCCTGCGCCAGGCCTGGCGCGCGCAGGTCGCCTACGTGCCGCAAGAAACCTATCTGTTCCATGCCACGATCCGGGAGAACCTGTTGTGGGCGCGGCCCGATGCCACGGACGCCGAACTGGCCATTGCGCTGGAACACGCGGCCGCCGGGTTTGTCCTGGACCTGCCGCAGGGACTCGATACCCTGGTGGGCGACGGCGGAGTGCTGCTCTCCGGCGGCGAGCGCCAGCGCCTGGGGCTGGCCCGCGCGCTGCTCTGCAAACCAAGCCTCCTGATCCTGGACGAGGCCACCAGCGCACTGGACATCGACAACGAAATGCGGGTGCGCAAGGCGATCGAAAACCTGCACGGCGAGCTCACCGTGGTGCTCATTGGCCACCGGCTGGCCACCCTCGAACATGCCGACCAGGTGATCGTTCTGGGCCAGGGGTGCGTCCTGGCCAGCGGTACCTGGACCGAAGTGCGTCCGCTACAACCGAATCTGTCATGATTTCCCAACCGTTCCAGCTTCAATCGCTGCTCCTGGACCTGCTCTCGCCCGTGCGGCCGATCGACCTTGCATTGCTGCGCTCGCTCGATCAGCGGGACTGGTCGTCGTTGCTCGAAATGACACGCCAGCACCGGGTGGGCGCGCTGCTCCACTGGCAGGCGAAACGCCGCAAGCTGCCGCTACCGGTCGCGGTCCTGGAGCAGCTCGCCCGCGTTGCCAAGCAGCAGGCGATGCGCTCGCTGGTACTGCAGCGCCAGCTGATGCTGATCAGCCGGATGCTGCGCCAGGCCGGCATTCCTTTTGCCGCGCTCAAGGGTTCTTACCTGGCCTTGCTCGCCTACACGGAACCACAGCTGCGCCCGTTGCGCGACATCGACATCCTCGTCCCCCGCGCGCAAGCCCTGCGCGCATACGAGATCCTGCTCGACAACGGGCTGACGCGCCATCCGGCTTATCAGGGCGACCCGGCGACCGCGCTGGAAACGGTCAAGCACCTGCCGGCCTTGCGCACCGCGTCCGGTCGGATTTCGGTGGAACTGCATGCCCGCCTCTTCGAACCGGAGCTATTGAAGGATGGCCAACCCGATCCTGCCGATACCGACCAGTTCTGGGACCGGTGCATTGCGGTCCCGGTCGCTGGCGATACGATCACCTTCGAATCGCCCACCGACCTGCTGCTGCACCTGATCGTGCACGCGGTGCTGGATCACAAATTCAACAACGGTCCGTTGCTGCTGAGCGACCTCGCGTTCCTGATGGCCAGCCAGCCGATCGACTGGCCCCTGTTCTGGACGCTGGCGAACGAAGGTGACTACACCCGGGGCTGCATTCTTGCGCTCAAGCTTGTCGAACGCTACTGGGGCGAGCAGCCGATCGCCTGGCCGCCGGGCGAGGAACAGGCCTGTGCCACCGCAAGCGCCCAGTGGCCGGTCGCTGCCGCACTCATGCTGCAAGATGTTTCCAACCGCCGCTTCTTCAACTTTGCGGGACAAATGTCCGCCGCCCCGACGGGAGCGCAGCTCGCAAAGCTGGCGTGGCACAAGATTTTCCCGCCCAGGTCCGCGATTGCGACGGAATATTCGAAACGCGAAAGCGCGGGCTTACTCTGGGGCTGGCATATGGCCAGGTGGTGGCGGCTGGCGACCCGGACCCTGCCGGGCTACCTGCGTGCTGCGCGCGCGAGCAGCAAGTCCGGCGAACTGAAACAGATGCAGAACCTGCATGCCTGGCTGGGCGAAGGTCGCTAGCGCGGCATGGCACGCCAGGCGTGCGCGGATGTGAGCACGGCGTGGGTATCATCAGCGCATGAACGCCTCACCCGACATCCGCATCGACGTGTGGAGCGATTACGTCTGCCCGTTCTGCTACCTTGAACTGCCGGCCATCCGTCGTCTCGAGGCGCGCTTTGCCGACCGGCTGCAGGTGGTGTGGCGCGCGTTCGAGCTGCGGCCCGAACCGAACCCCACGCTCGACCCCAACGGGGAATACCTGAACACGACGTGGGCGCAGTCGGTGTACCCCATGGCGGCCCAGCGCGGCATGCAGCTCAAGCTGCCGCCGGTGCAGCCGCGCAGCCGCAAGGCGCTGGAAGCAGCCCTGTTCGCGGACGCGCACGGCCGCTTCGGCCCCATGCACGAGGCGCTGTTCAGGGCGTTCTTCGAACAGGGCCGTGACATCGGCGACACGGACGTGCTGTGCGCGATCGCGGGCGAAAACGGGCTCGATGCGCTCGCGTTGCGCGACGCGTTCGAGCACAACCGCTACACCGCCCAGGTGCTGGATGACGAGCAGCTCGCGCACTCGCTCGGCATCAGCGGCGTGCCGGTCATGATGCTGCGCACCGCCGACGCGCCGTGGCAGGAGGCGGTGCCGGTACGCGGCGCCGTGCCCTACGAAACGCTGGAGCCGGCGATCAGCGAGCTGCTGGAAGGGCTGGCGCGCTGACTGGGTGCGGCTGAAAGCGCTGCCCTGTCCGCAATAATTTTGTTGACTTAGCACCGTCGTTCCGGCGAAGGCCGGAACCCATAACCCGCTCGCGTCGTCGCGCATTTTCCGTCAGGCCGCTGGGCAGGAGGCTCAGCATGGGTCCCGGCTTGCGCCGGGACGACGCGGTGTGGTATTTGGTCGATGCGTGGTAACTCCGGTTGCGCGGCCAGCGTGGGAACGCCTTGACGTTCCACGCTACGTGAAAACAGCCCTTACAGTTTGGCCTGCGCCGGCACGAACTCCTCCATGACCGCCTTGCGCAACAGCGCCGGCGGCACCAGGCCCTGCGCCAGCACGAAGTCGTTGAAGGCCTGGCGGTTGAACTTCTTCCCGAGCGCGACTTCAGCCGCTTGCCGCGTTTCCATCAGCCGCTGATAGCCATAGAAGTACGAGGTCGCCTGACCGGGCGCGCGGAAGGTGTAGCGCTGCATTTCCTGCGTCGCCATGCCCTCCGACAGGCCAACGTCCTCCATCAGGAACGACTTCACGCGCTCCGGCGTGATCTGCCCCAGGTTGACCATCGGGTCGAGGAAGGCGCGCGCCGCGCGCTGCATGCGCGCCTGCAGCGCGAACAGCTGGCCGTCGAGCGGCTCGTACGGCTGCATTTCCGCTTCCGCGTAGAGCGCCCAGCCCTCCACGTTCACGCTGTTGAAGGCGAACAGCGCGCGCGCCGTGGACACGCCGCTTTCCAGCATCTTCGCGAACTGCAGCTCGTGTCCCGGACGCGCCTCGTGCGCGGTGAGCGACCAGGTGCCCGCCTGGTGCGTGAAATCGTCGAAGGTGAGCGACTTGCCGCTGGCGTCCGGCGCCATGCCGGTGGTCAGGACGAATTCGCCGTACTCGCCGGTATTGCCGATCAGGCGCGGCGGGTTCATGTGCGGCGCTGGTTGCTGCGCATTTTCGGCCGCGCTGGCCAGGCGGATCACGGCTTTACGCGTGGGCAGGGTCACGATGTGCTGTTCGCGTACCGCGCTTTCGATCTGCGCCAGGCGCTCGGTGTACAGCGGCATCACCTGGTCGGCCGGGATCTGCGCTTTCTTCAGTTCGGCCATGACCGACAGGTAGTCCGCCTTGGGCAGGCCGCGCTCACGCGCAATCAGGCCAGCCGTGATGTTCATCTGGTTGCGGATCTCGGCAAACGAGGTCAGTGCCTTGGCCATCATCTCCTGCGGGGTGATGTCCACGCCGAAGTTGTGCAGGTTGTCGGCGTAGATCTCCGGCGGCAGCCGGTGGTCCGAGCGGGCGCGCGGCAGGATCTGCGTTTTGATCTGCTCGTTGTATGCGGTGAGTTGCTGCTCCAGCTTCGCAAACACGGGCTCCCAGCCTTTCAGCTCGCTCTTGGCGAGCAGTTCCTTCATGCCGGCGATCAGGGCCGGGCCATTGTTGATGTCCTGCTCCACTTCTCCCTTGTACGGTCCCAGCAGGTTCTTGTTGGCCTTCAGCCGTTCCTGCAAGCGTTCGTTGGCCAGCTCGGTCACCGGACGGTAGCCCTTCGCCATGCCCGCATATTTTTCCAGACGGACGAGCAGTGCCTGCTGGCGTGCCTTCGGGATGCGCGGATCGAGCGTGGCCTGCACCACGCCATAAATCATCGCGGTCGCGTCGGTGAAAGGCATGAAGTACTTGCGGTTCAGCGTGATCGAGCGCATCTGGTCCTGGGCGCGGGTGACCAGGATGTCCAGGTCTTGCAGCACCTTCGGGTCGGTCTCGCCCTTGCGCCGCTTTTCCAGCTCCGCGATGGCGGTGCGCAGATCTTTCATCTGCGCCGCGTACTGGTCGTGCGACAGGTCGACGATCTGCTCGTCCAAGCCGTCGATGCCGTACTGGCTTGCGTCTTCCGGCGAATACTTGGCGATCACGTTGAGCAGCAGCCTGGCATTGGCATTGCTCTTCGCCACCCAGGCTGGTTCGGCAGCGAAGGCCGGCAGCGCCACGGCAGCCAGGGAAAGCGCGCCGATCAGCGAGCAGATTTTCTTCTTGGGAGAGAACACGGGGATTCCTTTCGGACTGGTCTGTGAAAAGTCCGGGGAAGTATGGAGCTTTCCCGAGGCGGTCGCAACATATGCATGCGGCGATCGCCCGCCTGCATGTCGCTCAGGGCTGCGCCGGCCGGCTCAGCGCGCTGATCTCGGGCGCGCCAAGCACGCGGCTGGCAGCGCCGCGGCGCACCGCATTGAGCATGGCCCGCCCCATCTGCGCGGTGGTGAGGATCTGCGTCGGCAAGGCGGCGCGCAACAGCGGCAGGATCGGCCTGGCCAGCGTGTAGAAGATGCGGTAGGCCGGCGTCTTCGATTTGATGCCGTCCAGCGGCTGGATCATCCCGGGGCGGAAGATGTACACCGACCGGAACGGCAGCGCCAGCAGGGCGTTCTCGGTCCTGCCGCGCACGCGCTCCCACATCACGCTGCTCTTTTCGCTGCTGTCCGCGCCCACGCCGGAGACGTACACGAACACCATCTGCGGATTGAGCGCGGCCAGCTTGCGCGCGGCGTTCAGGGTCAGGTCGCAGGTCAGGTGGGTGTACTTCTCTTCGCTCATGCCGGCCGAGCTCACGCCGATGCAGAAGAAGCAGGCGTCGAAACCGGAAAGCTCTTCGTCGATGCCCTCGTAGTTCCACATCTCGCCATGCACCAGCTCACGCAGCTTCAGGTTGCGCTGGCCGGTCGGCGTGCGGCCGATGGTCTTGACCATGGCCACGTCGGGCGCGGCCAGGCACTCGCGCAGCACGCCCTGGCCGACCATGCCGGTGGCCCCGAAAATCAGTACGTTCACTTCTGTTCCTTATCCCTGTCGGTGACGGGATATTACACGTGTTCGGGCGTAGGGTGGGCAGGTCTCCTGCCCACGCGTTCAGGTAAAGCCCGCGTACCTTGAACGCGTGGGCGGGAGACCCGCCCACCCTACGAAAGCGACACGGCTATTGGTGCGCGGACGGGAAAAAAAGCTGTTCGCCATCGGGCTTGAACGACGCGATCCGCGCCTGCCCCTCCGGCGAGGTGATCCACTCGATCAGCAGCTTTGCGCCTTTGTAGTTGACGCCCTTGTGCTTGTCGGGATTGACCGCAATGATCCCGTACGGGTTGTACATGCGCTTGTCGCCTTCGACCAGGATCGCCAGCCCCGTCCTGGCCTTGTACGCGCCGTAGGTGGCGCGGTCGGTCAGCGTGTAGGCCTTCATCTCGGCCGCCATGTTGAGCACCTCGCCCATGCCCAGGCCCGCCGACACGTAGTTCGCGCCCGCCGGCTTGGTGCCCGCTTCCTTCCAGTAGTTCTTCTCCATGACGTCCGTGCCGGAGTTGTCGCCGCGCGAGATGAACTTCGCGTTGGTCGCGGCGATCTGCCTGAACGCGGCGATCACGTCCTTCATGCCTTTGACGTGGGCCGGGTCGGAGGTCGGCCCGGCCACGATGAAGTCGTTGTACATCACGTCGCGCCGGCCGACGCCCCAGCCTTCGGCCACAAACTGGTCTTCCAGCTTGCGCGCGTGGACCAGGCACACGTCCACGTCGCCGTTCTTGCCCAGTTCGAGCGCCTTGCCGGTGCCGACCGCGATCACGCTGACCTTGGCGCCGGTCCTGGCCTCGAACGCCGGCAGCAGCCACTTGAGCAGGCCCGAGTTTTCGGTGCTGGTGGTGGTGGACATGCGTATGACGTTCTGCGCCAGCGCGAGCGGGCTCGCGAGGGTGGCGCACAGCAGCACGGCAAAGAGTTTACGGCGCTTCATCGTGTTCTCCTTTTTGTGGTCGGTATTCGATATGCCCGTCGCGCAGCTTCAGGCGCCGCACGCCGGGCAGCCCGATCAGGTCGCGGTCGTGGCAGGCCATCACCACGGTGGTCCCCGCCTCGAGCAGGGTCGGGATCAGCGCGATCACCTGCTCGCGCGCCGGCCCGTCCAGGTTGGCGGTGGGCTCGTCCAGCAGCAGCACGCGCGGCCGCAGCACCTTGGCGCGCGCCAGCGCCACGCGCTGCTTTTCGCCGCCCGACAGCCGCGCGGGATCGGTGTCACGCGCATGTTCCATGCCGGCCCACGCGATCGCGCGATCGACTGCCTGCGCCAGCGCCGCGCCGTGCATGCCGCGCGCGCGCAAGCCGAACGCAATATTCTCTGCGACCGAGGTCGAGAACATGATCGGATGCTGGTGCACGTACACGATGTCGCAACGCAGCTCGGGCGGATACGGGTGCAGCCGCAGCTGCTTGCCGTCGAACTCGAAGCTGTCGCAATCGCCCCGTTCCAGCCCCGCCAGAATGCGCAGCAGCGTGCTCTTGCCGGCGCCGTTCACGCCCGTGAGGACGTAGGCGCAGGCCGCATCGAGGGTGAGCGTGTCGAGGTTGAACAGCTGACGCTCGCCATAGCGCTTGTGCAGGCCCCGGATAGTCAGCAGCGCGCTCATACCTGGCCCCGCGCCATGTGCGCCTCACCCTGCAACAGCATCAGCGCGCCGTTCATCAAAAGCGCAATCGCAATCAGCACGATGCCAAGCGCAATCCCCTGCGCGAATTCGCCCTTGCTGGTTTCCAGCGCAATGGCCGTGGTGATGGTGCGCGTCTGGTTTTCGATGTTCCCGCCAACCATGAGCGCGCAGCCGACTTCCGAGATCACGCGGCCGAAGCCGCTGATCACCGCCGCCATCACGCCGAAGCGCACCTCGTACAGCAGCGTGGCCATCACGCGCCAGCGCGAGGCGCCGAGCGTGATCGCGGTCTCCGCATAGCGCGGGTCGGCCGCCTGCACCGCGGCCAGCGAAAAGGCCAGCAGCACCGGCAGCGCGATCACGAACTGGCCCAGCACGATGCCGGGCTGCGTGAACAGCCACTGCAGGGGGCCGAGCACGCCATGGCGCGACAGCAGCAGGTACAGCAGCAGCCCAACCAGCACCGTCGGCAGCGACAGCGCGGCCTGCGCCAGCCAGATGGCGATGCGCCGGCCCGGGAAGCGGTGCATGGCGATGCCGTAGCCGATCGCCACCGCCGGCGGCGTGGCCAGCAGCAGCCCCAGCACGCTGGTTTTCAGCGACACCCAGATGATGTTCCACAGCGCGGCGTCACCGGTGAAGAGCAGCACGAAGGCGCCGAGCGTGGCGTCCAGCAGTCCCATTACGCCAGCCGCGCCGCTGCTTCAAGCAGGTCGGGCTCGAACACCAGCCGCTCGTGCCCGGCCAGCAGCAAGAAGTGCTTGCCGGTGCAGCGCGCCAGCAGCGACATGCCGACCTTTTGCGCCACCATGTGCCCCATCTGCGTGGTGCCCGAGCGCGACAGCAGAAACGGAATGCCCATCTGCGCGCCCTTGATCACCATTTCCGAGGTCAGTCGCCCGGTGGTGTAGAAGACCTTGTCCTCGCCCGCGAGGCCCTCCAGCCACATCAGGCCGGCGATGGCGTCCACCGCGTTGTGGCGGCCCACGTCCTCGATGAAGTACAGGAGCTCGCCGCTGCCCGAAAACAGCGCGCAGCCGTGCACCGAGCCGGCCTGCTTGTACACCGACTGCTGGGTACGGATCGTCTCGACGATGCGGTACACGACCGACTGCGGCAGGCGCGCGTTACGCGGCAGCGCGATCTGGTCGACCTCGTCCATCAGCCCGCCGAACACCGAGCCCTGCCCGCAGCCGGTGGTGACCACCTTTTTCGCGGTGCGCTCCTCGACGTCGGCGATGCCGTTACGGGTGACGACCGCCACCGCATCGACCGACCAGTCCACCTGCACCGACACCACCTCGTCGATCGAACGCACCAGGCGCTGGTTGCGCAGATAGCCGAGCGTGAGCGCCTCGGGCGCGCCGCCGAGCGTCATCAGGGTGACCAGCTCGCGCTTGTCCACGTACACGGTGAGCGGACGCTCGGCCGGGATCGAGATGGTGGAGCTGCGGCCGCGCTCGTCGATCGCCAGCACCTCGTGCGTGAGGGTGGCGCGCGCGTTCGACAGCAGCGGGCGATAGCGTGGTTTCATGTTGTCTATTGTGCCATGCCCTCCAAAACTCGGCCGCCACCGAAGCTGCCCTGCGGTGCGACCTCCCCGCCGCGCCGTGCCCGGATCGCGCAATACTTGAATTCGGGAATCTTTCCGTACGGATCGAGTGCCGCATTGGTCAGGCGGTTGATCGCCGCCTCGTAGTAGCAGAACGGGACGAAGATCGCGCCCACCGGCGAGCTGTCGTCGGCGCGCGCGTACAGCGCCACCTGGCCGCGGCGCGATTCGATGGTGATCACCTCACCCGGCTTCACGCCCATCTTCTCCAGGTCGAGCGGGTGCACCAGCGCCACCGGATCGGGTTCGAGCGCGTCCAGCACCGCGGTGCGGCGGGTCATGCTGCCGGTGTGCCAGTGCTCGAGCTGGCGGCCGGTGATCAGGACCATCGGGTAGTCGGCGTCGGGACGCTCGTTGGCCGGGATGATGTCGGCCGGGACGAAGCGCGCACGGCCGCCCTCGCGCGGGAACACCTCGGTGAACACCACGGCCTGGCCGGGGTCGCCCTCGTGCTGGCACGGGTAGGTCACGGCGCCCTCGCGCTCCAGCCGGTCCCAGGTGATGCCGCCGATGCTGTTCATCGTGTGGCGCATCTCGTCGAACACCTCGGACACGTGGCCGTAGCGCCAGTCCAGCCCGATGCGGCGCGCCATTTGCTGGATGATCCACAGGTCCTGCTTCGCTTCGCCCGGCGGGTCGATGGCCTGGCGGCCCAGCTGGACCAGGCGGTCGGTGTTGGTGAAGGTGCCGGTCTTCTCGGGGAAGGCGGTGGCGGGCAGGATCACGTCGGCCAGGTTGGCGGTCTCGGTCAGGAAGATGTCCTGCACCACCAGGTGGTCGAGCGCGGCCAGCGCGGCGCGCGCGTGGTTGGCGTCGGGGTCGGACATGGCCGGGTTCTCGCCCATGATGTACATGCCGCGGATCTCGCCGCGGTCGATCGCGTCCATGATCTCGACCACCGTCAGGCCCGGCCTGGGATCGAGCTTGACGCCCCAGGCCTGTTCGAACCTGGCTTGGGCTTGCGGGTTGTCCACGCGCTGGTAGTCCGGGTACATCATCGGGATCAGGCCGGCGTCGGACGCGCCCTGCACGTTGTTCTGGCCACGCAGCGGGTGCAGGCCGGTGCCGGGGCGGCCCACCTGCCCGGTCATCAGCGCCAGCGCGATCAGGCAGCGCGCATTGTCGGTGCCGTGCACGTGCTGCGACACGCCCATGCCCCACAGGATCATCGACGCCTTCGAGGTCGCGTACAGGCGCGCGACGTAACGGATGGTCTCGGCGTCGATGCCGCAGATCGGCGCCATCAGCTCGGGGCTGTAGCCCTCGACGTTTTTCGCCAACTCCTCAAAGCCGATGGTGCGGCTGTCGATGAAGTCCTGGTTGACCAACCCCTCGGTCACGATCACGTGCATCATGGCGTTGAGCAGCGCGACGTCGGTATCGGGCTTGAACTGCAGGAAGCGGTGCGCGTGGCGCGCGAGCTCGGGCCGGCGCGGATCGCACACGATGAGCTTCGTCCCCGCGCGGATCGCGTTCTTCATCCACGTGGCCGCAACCGGGTGGTTCACGGTCGGGTTGGCGCCGATGACGATCACCACTTCGGCCTTCGTCACGTCCATCACCGGGTTGGACACGGCGCCCGAGCCGATCCCTTCCAGCAGCGCCGCCACCGACGAGGCGTGGCACAGGCGCGTGCAGTGGTCCACATTGTTGCTGCCAAAGCCGGTGCGCACCAGCTTCTGGAACAGGTAGGCTTCCTCGTTGCTGCCCTTGGCCGAGCCAAAGCCGGCCAGCGCCCGCGGGCCGAGGGTATCGCGGATCTGCTTCAGTTTGCCCCCGGCCAGCGCCAGCGCCTCTTCCCACGTCGCTTCGCGGAACACCTCGAGCACGCGCTCGGGGTCGATCGTGAAGTCGCCGGTCTTGGGCACACCCTCGCGCCGGATCAGCGGGCGCGTCAGGCGGTGCGGGTGGTTCGCGTAGTCGAAGCCGAAGCGGCCTTTCACGCACAGGCGGCCGTGGTTGGCGGGGCCGTCGCGGCCCTCCACATACAGGATCTTGTTGTCCTTGATGTTGTAGGTCAGCTGGCAGCCCACCCCGCAGTACGGGCACACCGAATCGACCTGCTTGTCCGGGATGTTCAGCGCCACCCCGCGCGCCGGCATCAAGGCGCCGGTCGGGCAGGCCTGCACGCATTCGCCGCAGGTCACGCAGGTGGACGCGCCCATCGGGTCGCCCTGGTCGAACACCGGCAACGCATCCTGGCCGCGGAAGGCGTAGCCGATGACGTCGTTCACCTGCACGTCGCGGCAGGCGCGCACGCAGCGGGTGCACTGGATGCAGGCGTCGAGGTTGACCGCGATCGCGGGATTGGACAGGTCGGGCGTGCTCTCGCGCCGCGTGCGCGCAAAGCGCGATTCGCCAACGCCAAGCTTGTCTGCCCACTCGTCCAGCTCGTTGTGGCGCGTGTACTCGGCCTCGGGCATGTCGGACAGCAGCAGTTCCAAGACCAGCTTTTGCGCGGCCACGGCACGCGCGCTGTCGGTGGTCACCTTCATGCCTTGCGACGGGTGGCGACAGCACGATGGCGCGAGCACGCGCTCGCCGTCGATCTCCACCATGCACGAGCGGCAGTTGCCCACCGCCGCCATGCCTTCCTTGTAGCACAGGCGCGGAATCTCGATGAGCTCGCGCCCTGCCACCTCGATCAGGGTTTCGTGCTCCAGCGCCTCGACCTCGCGGCCGTTAATCGAAAAGCGCACGGTTCGGTTGATCGGGTTCATGCCAGCTCCTGCGTGAAGTACTTGATGACGCAGTCGAAAGGATTCGGCGCCGCCTGGCCCAGCCCGCAGATCGACGCGTCGCGCATCACCTGCGACAGCTCGGCCAGCAAGGCGGTGTCCCAGTGCGGCTGCTCGATGAGTGCGAGCGCCTTGGCGGTGCCGGCGCGGCAGGGCGTGCACTGGCCGCAGGATTCGTCCTTGAAGAAGCGCAGCGTATTACGCGCCGCCGCCACCGCGCTGTCGCGGTCGGACAGGATCACGATCGCGGCCGAGCCGATGAAGCAGCCATAGGGCTGCAGGGTGTCGAAGTCGAGCGGCACATCGCCCAGCGACGCGGGCAGGATGCCGCCCGAGGCGCCGCCCGGCAGGTAGGCATAGAAGCTGTGCCCCTCCAGCATGCCGCCGCAGTATTCGTCGATCAGTTCGCGCACGCTGATGCCGGCCGGGGCCAGCTTGACGCCCGGCTCGCGCACCCGGCCCGATACGGAGAACGAACGCAGGCCGCGCCGCCCGTTGCGGCCGTGGCTGGCGAACCAGTCGGCGCCGTGCTCCAGGATGTCGCGGATCCAGTGCAACGTCTCGAAATTGTGCTGCAGCGTGGGCCTGCCGAACAGCCCCACCTGGGCCACGTAGGGCGGGCGCAGGCGCGGCATGCCGCGCTTGCCTTCGATCGATTCGATCATCGCCGACTCTTCGCCGCAGATGTAGGCGCCGGCGCCGCGCCGCAGCTCGATGCGCGGCATGTTCGCCACCGGCGGGTTTGCTTGCAGCCTGGCGAGCTCCTGTTCCAGCAGCGCGCGGCAGCCGTGGTATTCGTCGCGCAGGTAGATGTAGATGGACTCGATGCCCACGGCCCAGGCCGCGATCAGCGCGCCTTCGAGGAAGCGGTGCGGGTCGCGCTCCAGGTACACGCGGTCCTTGAAGGTGCCCGGCTCCCCCTCGTCGATATTGATCGCCATGAGGCGCGGGCCCGGCTCGCCGCGCACGATGCGCCACTTGCGCCCGGTCGGAAAGCCGGCGCCGCCCAGGCCGCGCAGGTGCGAGCTTTCCAGCGAGGCGATCACCTGCTCGGGGTCGCGCGCCCCGCCCGCGCACGCGCGCAGCATCGCATAGCCTGACTGTTCCTTGTATTCCTGGTAGCCGATGTAGCCAGCCGGCTGGTGCGTGGTGCTGCGCAGCGCGACTGCCGTGGCGACCGCCTCTTCGGTCGCGTTGGGCACGGGGTTCTGGCCCACCACCGCCGCCGGCGCCTGTTCGCAGCGGCCGATGCAGGGCGCGGCGAGCACGCGCACCTCGCGGCCAAGGATGGCAGGCAGGCGCTCGATCAGCTGCGCCGCCCCCGCCATCTCGCACGACAGGCCGCTGCACACGCGCACCGTCAGCGCCGCCGGCGCGGCCTCGCCCTCGCGGACCACGTCGAAATGGTGATAGAAGGTCGCCACCTCGTACACCTCGGTCTGCGCCAGGCGCATTTCCTGCGCCAGCGCGGCGATGTGGTGGCTGGCGATGCAGCCGAAGCGGTCCTGGATCTTGTGCAGGTGCTCGATCAGCAGGTCGCGCCGGCGCGCGCCATCGCCCAGCAGCGCGCGCACCTCCTGCAGGGCTTGGGGATCGACCCGGCGCCCACGCGGCGCCTCGCGCTTGCGCTGGCGCGACGGGTCCTGCGCGGCGATCGGGATGACGGGGTGGTTCATGTTGACAGTCCCTGATGTGATTCTGATTATTGCGGCTTGCGAAGGTTCGTTGAACGCGTTGGCAGAATCTGCCCACCCTACCGTTCGCGTCACGTAGGGTGGGCGGGTGTCCCGCCCACGCGTCCAGCCAGCCTGAACACGGCCAGTTACTTGAACAGCACCGCCGCCTTCTGCAGCGTCACCCACACGCCGTACAGGATCGGCAGGCCGACCGCCAGCCACGCAAAGGTTGCAATGGCCGGGTTGCTGCCGCCGGTAGCGACCACGCCGCTGCCGGTGCCGCTGGACGCGGCCACGTCGCGCTCGTGCGCCAGGCGCTTCTCGGTGGCCAGCTCTTCCTCGGTCATGAAGTACTTGTCCGCCAGCGGGCGCACCAGCGCATTGCAGGCCAGCCCCAGCAGAATCAGCCCTGCCAGCATGTACATGGCGAGGTCGTACGCCTCGGCCTTGGCCACGCCGTGTGCGATCTGGTATTCGCGCACGTAGTTGACCAGGCTCGGCCCCAACACGCCGGCCGCGGCCCATGCGGTCAGCAGGCGGCCGTGGATCGCGCCCACCATCTGCGTGCCGAACAGGTCGGCAAGATAGGCCGGCACGGTCGAAAAGCCGCCGCCGTACATCGACAGGATGATGCAGAAAAAGCCAACGAACAAGGCCAGCTGTCCCGAGTGCGCCAGCGACGGAATCGACGCGTACAGCACCAGCCCGAGCACCAGGAACACGAAGTAGGTGGCCTTGCGCCCGATGTAGTCCGAGCACGAGGCCCACACGAAGCGTCCGCCGATGTTAAACAGCGACAGCAGGCCCGTGAAGCCGGCGGCAATCGCCGCGATCTGGCCCTTCTGCGCCGCATCCAGCTCGTTGTAGGACAGGTTCACGCCGATCAGGCGCCCGCCGAAGACTTCCTGCAGCAAGGGCGAAGCCATCGCGAGGATGCCGATGCCGGCCGAGACGTTCAGGAACAGCACGCCCCACACCAGCCAGAACTGCGGAATGCTCCACACGCGGTTCACGTGCACGTGGCGGTTGGTGATCATCTTGTTCGACGATTTGGCAGCCGATGCGGTCCAGCCCTTCGGTGTCCAGCCGGCGGCGGGCACGCGGTAGGCCAGCGCGCCGGCCATCATGAACGCGAAGTAGATCGCGGCCAGCGCCAGGAAGGTCTCCCACACCCCAACCGAGGTGGGCGTGGCGAAGTACTTCATCAGCTTGTCCGCGAGCGGCGCGCCGATCATGGCGCCGCCGCCAAAGCCCATGATCGCCATGCCGGTGGCCATGCCGCGCCGGTCGGGGAACCATTTGATGAGCGTGGAGACCGGCGAGATGTAGCCCAGCCCCAGGCCGATGCCGCCGATGACGCCCGAGCCGACCCACATCAGCCAGATCTGGTGCAGGTAGATGCCCAGCGCCGAGATCACCAGGCCGCCGCACCAGCACAGCGCCGACACCACGCCGGCCTTGCGCGGGCCGGCATGCTCGAGCCAGCCGCCGAACAGCGCCGTGGACAGGCCCAGGAACACGAAGAACAGCGTGAACATCCAGCCCAGCATCGAGATCTTCCAGTCGCAGGTGGTGCTGAAGATCTCGGCCATGAAGCTCATGTCGGCCGGACAGGCGACCGGCTCCTTGATGCCGATCGCCTTGGACAGCGGCAGCCAGAACACCGAAAAACCGTAGGCCATGCCGATGCACAGGTGGATGGCCAGCGCCGCGGGGGGCACGAGCCAGCGGTTGAACATGGGGCCGGCGATGGTCCGGTCTTTGTCCAGCATGTCGAGTAATGCCATGTCTCCTCCTTGTTGTTATATTTACACCCAAATATGCTCTAAAGAACATATATTTGATACAACTTTTTTTATTTCCCGGCAGGGTAGCATGATGCATATCAACAAAAAATAAGCTATTTTGTGCATATGCTCAGAGTCCACATCCGTCCGCACTGGGAGATCAGCTTCCATTCCGAGCCCCCGCTCGACACGGCGGCGCTGCTTGGACTGCTGCTGTGGATTCACGACAGCGGCTCGATCGCGCATGCGGCCAAGGCGGTCGGGTTATCGTACCGCTATGCCTGGGGACTGCTGCGCGAGGCAGAGCGGCTGTTTGGCGAAAAGCTGATCGACAGCGGCCGTGGGCGCGGCACGACGCTCACGCCACTGTCGCAAAAGCTGGTGTGGGCCGATCACCGCATCGCCGCGCGCCTGTCGCCGACGCTGGAGAGCCTGGCGTCCGAACTGGAAAGCGAGCTGTCCAGGCTGACGCAAGGAGGGCTGCGCACGCTGCGCATGGACGCCAGCCACGGTTTCGCGGTGGCCGCGCTGACCGGCTACCTGAACCGCATCGAAGTACCGGTGGAGCTGCGCTACCGCACCTGCTCGGACGCGCTGGCCGCGCTGGCCCGGCGCGAATGCGACCTGGCGGGCTTTCACACCCCGGAAGGCAAATTCGAAGCGCCCACGCTGGCGCACTACCTGCGCTGGCTCGACCCGGAGCAGCACACGCTGGTGCACATCGCGCACCGCGAGCAGGGCCTGATGGTCGCGCGCGGCAACCCGCTGGGCGTGCAGGGGCTGGCCGACCTGGCGCGCGACGGGGTGCGCTTCGTGAACCGGCAGTCGGGCTCGGGCACGCGCATGCTGCTGGAGATGATGCTGGACGATGCCGGCATCGCGCCCGACAGCATCAACGGGTACAACAGCGCCGAGTTCACGCACTCGGCGGTGGCCGCATACATTGCCAGCGGCATGGGCGACGTGGGGCTGGGAGTGCGCCCGGCCGCGGCGCGCTTCGGGCTCGACTTCATTCCATTGGCGCGCGAGCGCTACTTCTTTGCGCTGCGCACCGACGCGCTGGCCGAACCGCTGATGCGCCAGCTGGTGGCGCTGCTACAGGACAGCATGTACCACGCCATGGTCGATGCCCTGCCCGGCTATGCCGCCATCGACACCGGCAGGACCGCATCGCTGCAGGATGCGTTCTCGACGACTCAGGCTATCAGCACCGAACCAACGTCAAAGGCGGATAGTGGTCTTCGTGTTCGAAAAAACAGTCCATAGATCAATAATTTTTTCAAACACGGGGGCATCTTTGAGTTGTCTTTGGAAGGAATTTGCTCTAAAAATTCCCTCCGCCCGTTATTAGGTGGTAGCCGAAGCCTTTCCAACCCTCATTGAAATTAACCGATCGTAAATGCACCTCTCAGGCTAGAGAGGTGCTATACGTCAGTGTGTCGCGCTGTAAATCGCCTTGCCGATCTTCTCTCCGAAAGCCTCGGCAGCATTTAATGCACCGAATGCTGCCGCGGCCGCTGCGGCCGCGACAAGCATCGGGTTCCCTCCAGAAACATAGCTGACTTCTTCGTCAGTCAACAATGCCATCGGCACAAAGTGACCGCGATCACTAATGGTGATAGTTTCGTTCATTTTGACTTTCCTTTCCTTTTGGGAAGACATCGATCACTTCTTCTGTTTTGCCGCGTTTTCGGCATCCTTATAGCCATTGTATATACCAACACCAACCGCCGCTCCGATGGCGATCCCGGCCAGGATGAGCAAGACGGAACCACCATTGACAGCTTCGATTTCGTCGTAGTTTAGTTCTTGCATAACATGCTCCGTCATTCTTTAGTGGTTAAAATAGAAAAGGGCTTTACCAAGGCTCTCGCCGAAACAAGCGGAAAAGTACAGCGCCACTACCGCTAGCCCAACTGTTAGCAAAAACTGGACCTGCGGAGATAGCCCATCCGTGACTCTCAGCAGTTCATTTGTCACGTCCATAAGTCTCTACCTTCCAAGACGTAAAAGAAGACCGTTTCCAAATCTCACGGAAACCCCACTGCACGAAAACACACTTACGCGTGCATTGGTCCAATTTTTACCTAGTACGCCCGTGCCGCATTTGTGCATGTCGGGGTTGCAACCTTGACCGGAAGCAAGAACAGTTTCATTTCTACCATTTCCCTCCTTCCCCCTGCTGCCTCAATCGTGGTCAACCCGACCGCGCTGGCAAAAATAGATCGTCACGTCGACGACCCTACTAGTCGCAAAAAGTCGCTTCGTCACGCACTTCGTTCCATTGCCGTTTGACAATTCTCACGCTGCTCTTATCTGTTCAATGTAAGGATATGGATTTGCAGAGTTCATGGTCTCCTGACTCGTTCAATCAGTATGTCGAGCACACTTTTTCGCAAGGCGGCAATAGAAAAATGCCAAACCAAATGGCTGGGCGAGGTGATCCTCGTGCAGCCCTTGTCCCTTTCTGTCTTAACCTCGACCGCTATCGCCATGGCTTTGGCCGTCATTGGGTTTCTTGCCCTTACTGACTACACGAAACGCACGAGTGTTGCGGGCCAGCTAGCGCCCGATAGAGGTGTGATCACAGTCTACTCACCGCAGCCAGGGATCGTTGAGAAAAAGCTAATCAAGGAAGGTCAGCTGATTAAGAAGGGAGAGACACTCTACATAGTATCGACCGAGCATCAGTCAGGTTTGCTCGAGAAAGTGCACGCTACGGTTAGCCAACAGCTTTTATTTCGCAAACAATTATTGCGCGATGAAATAACCCATACGCTCATGCTTCACGAAAGGGAGAAGAGCGCGTTGCGTAAAAAGATCGCTTGGTCACAGGTACAGGAAACAAAAATTTCCCATCAGATCGCAGACCAGTTGATCCGCGTGGCGTTGGCTGAAGCTGGTACAGAACGTACGTCCAGACTGCTTAGTCAAGGTTTCGTCTCCGCTGACCTGGCGCAACAAAAACAGGCCGACCTATTGGACCAGCGAAATCGGCTTGCTGCACTTGAACGAGATAAGCTGACCGCCCAGCAGGATCTTGAAGAGCAACAAAGCGCGCTGGACAGTTTACCGCTGCGTCAACAAAACGACATAGCGCAACTGGAAAGAGTACTCGTTAGCACTGACCAAGAGCTGACCGAGAGTGAAGGAAAACGAACCGTTGTGATACTTGCACCAGAGGATGGTGTTGCCACTGCAGTCTTGGGTGAGGTAGGACAGACCGTTGATAGCGGGCGCCCCCTGGCAAGCATAGTTCCCAAGGGAGCGAAGTTTGTAGCTCAACTTTACGCCCCAAGCAGTGCAATTGGATTCGTGCGACCTCAAGACAAGGTACTTCTCCGCTTCCACTCCTACCCCTACCAGAAATTTGGGCACGCAGTTGGCTCTATAGTCTCGGTATCGAAAACGACCTTAGCATCACGAGATGTAACAGGCTTCGCAGGGAGCGATGGTAAGGAGGGACCGGTCTACCTAATCACCGTCGCGCTCGCGCGTCAAACAATTATGGCCTACGGAAAGCCTCAACCTCTGCAGGCTGGCATGCTCGTCGACGCTGACGTTTTCCAAGAGAAACGTAAGCTCTACGAGTGGGTTCTCGATCCACTATACAGTCTAAGCGGCAAATTCTGAGAGCTTAAGATTGGGTCTCGGCAGCGGTGGCGGGCTACCATCGGAGGAGTTCAATGGTTCGTTTCAACAAGCTTCACTTCGGGATTGGCCGCCAGTTACCCCTGATACTCCAAACGGAAGCGACTGAGTGCGGCCTCGCCTGTTTAGCGATGATTTCCGGATTTCACGGCTATCGTGCAGACTTAAGGAGTCTGCGAAACCGTTTTTCCGTATCGCTAAAAGGCACGACGCTGGGTGGCCTAATAGACATCGCGAAGCATCTTAACTTACACGCGCGACCATTGAAACTCGACCTGGAGCATTTGCGCGAGTTGAGACTTCCGTGCGTCTTACACTGGAATTTTAGTCATTTTGTTGTCCTGAAATCTGTCGGCCAAAGGCAGATAACGATTCACGATCCCGCTGAGGGCCTCCGGCAAATTTCTTGGCACGAGTTATCTGAATCCTTCACTGGCGTAGCGCTTGAGGCATGGCCTGACGGCCAGTTCAGGCCAGAGGATCAACGGCAGCGACTCAAACTCAGACAACTACTGGGACACGTCCAAGGGCTCTGGGCGTCGTGCACTCAGGTCTTGGTTCTTGCACTCGCACTAGAAGTATTCACACTTCTTTCGCCATTCTTCTTGCAATGGGTTATCGACAACGTAATCGTGTCTGGCGACCGCGATCTTCTGACCACCCTAGCCATAGGTTTTGGATTACTGATGTTAATGCAGCAGGTGGTCTGTTCAATTCGAGCTTGGGTGCTTATTTACCTAGGTACCACCTTGAACTTTCAATGGCGCTCCAATGTCTTTTCACACCTTGTTCGACTTCCTGTGCAATATTTCGAAAAGAGACATTTGGGCGACGTCGTATCGCGGTTCAGCTCAATTGATCTGATTCAGCGCACACTGACCACTTCGTTTCTCGAAGGAATTCTCGACGGCCTTATGACCGTTGTGACACTTATTATGATGTTCCTCTATAGCGTACCGCTGGGAAGCGTGGCGACAATCACAATTTTCTTATACCTAGCATTCCGATGGGCGTGGTATCGCCCCTTGCGTCATGCTACAGAGGAGCAAATTGTTCACGCTGCCCGACAACAAAGCCATTTCTTGGAGACTGTGCGAGGCGTGAAAGCCATTAAACTCTTCCAACGGCAGGACGAACGTCACGCCAGTTGGCTCGCACTTGTGGTTGATCAAATAAATGCTGAACTGCGAACTCAAAAGCTTCAAGTGGTCTACAAAATTTTCAACGGTCTAATATTCGGAGTCGAGAATATATTGATTGTTTGGCTGGGTGCGCGACTCGTCCTGGACGGCAGTTTCACGGTAGGCGTACTGATGGCGTTCAACGCCTACAAAAGCCAGTTCGATAACCGAGTTAGCGCACTAGTCGACAAGTATTTTGAAGTAAAGATGTTGCAAGTTCAAGGCGAACGGCTGGCGGATATCGTATTCACAGAACCGGAAGCGATCGAGGCGGAACATCCTCACGTGGACGTCGGCAGGATCGATCCAAGCATTACTGTTCAGAGCATTTACTATCGCTATGCTGACCACGAATCGTTTGTGCTAGACGACGTCAGCTTTTCAGTTGAGGCAGGCGAATCTCTCGCGATTGTCGGACCATCAGGTTGTGGCAAAACTACACTTATCAATATAATGCTGGGTTTGATTTCCCCCACGGGAGGTGAGATCTTGATCGGCGGGATCCCCCTGAAGCAAATAGGAGTAGAGCAGTTCAGAAAATTAGTTGGTACGGTAGTACAAGACGACGTTCTTTTTGCCGGTTCTATTAGCGACAATATTAGCTTTTTTGATCCGAATCGAGACCTGGCCTGGATCATTGAATGTGCACAGCGGGCATCCATCGCGGCAGATATCGCATTAATGCCGATGGGATACAACACATTGGTAGGAGATATGGGCACAGTACTGTCAGGGGGCCAGAAACAACGGATTCTCCTGGCCCGCGCGCTCTACAAACGCCCCCGCATCTTGTTCCTAGATGAAGCGACGAGTCACCTAGATATCGTGAATGAGCAGCAAGTCAACCAAGCGGTGCAGGCGCTCAATATCACCAGGGTGATAATCGCGCACCGCGCCGAAACCATCGCCAGCGCCAGCCGCGTCATTGTACTTTCTTCTGGAAAGGTGGCTCAAGACAGAGATATCCGGCAGATGAACGCGCTGGCGGATAGCGAAGGGTACAACCACTGTCTTGCGACAGATTATTGCAGCGGCCCAACGTGAACAGATTAGTCGTACGGCTGCGGCAATAGATTCCCTAGCGGCGCCGCTTCTTCCAGTTGTACTCCGGTCCGGTGACGTCCACGCCCGGATGGCCCACCACGTCCGGGTGCTCGGAGCACATGGTGATGAAGCGCACGCCCTCGCCTGCGCGCTGACGGCGGCGCAGGTCTTCCATGAAGCGCATGGCCGCGACCATGTCGGCCGTGTCGAAGATGCGTTCGTGCGGCACATGCTCTTCGCCGTTCACGATCGTCCAGTACACCATGTACATCGCATTACTCTCCCGTTGCGCCGATTGTTCCACGATTGCGACCGCAAGTCCAAGCCGCACATCGAACACGCGTCACAGCGAATTAATTGAAAGAACGAGAACACGTAGGACTTGTCCGAAACTTCCTCGTTGTGTGCGCCAACCCACACAGCCCGTCCGCGCCTGCCGTCTAGGCTATACCCTCGTTACAACAACGCAGGGAACCCTATGAACCTGAGCACCAATAGTCACCCGTCAACCGCACCGCAACTGGCGCTGTGGGGCGGACTCGAGTGCACGGTCAACCGAGTGCGCGACAATTATTTCAGCCAAATGGAACGCAACGGCCACGCCGACCGCCTGCAGGACATCGAACGCTTCGCTTCCCTCGGCATCCAGGCCATCCGCTACCCCGTGCTGTGGGAACGCACCGCGCCCGACGGCATCGACAAGGCCGACTGGAGCTGGCCGGACGAGCGCCTGCCGGCCCTGCGCGACCTGGGCGTCGCGCCGATCGTGGGCCTGGTCCACCACGGCAGCGGCCCGCGCCACACCAGCCTCATCGATCCGCGCTTTGCCGAGCAGCTGGCCGAGTACGCCGGCGCGGTGGCGCGCCGCTATCCCTGGGTCGAATACTACACCCCGGTCAACGAACCGCTGACCACGGCGCGCTTTTCGGGCCTGAACGGCGTGTGGTACCCGCACGGTTCGAGCGAACAGACGTTCGTGCGCGCACTGCTGAACCAGTGCCGCGCCGTGGTGCTGTCGATGCGCGCGATCCGCGCAGTCAACCCCAACGCCAAGCTGGTGCAGACCGACGACCTGTCCAAGACCTACGGCACGCCCGAAATGGCTGCGCTGGCCGAGTTCTACAACGAGCGCCGCTGGCTGGCCTGGGACCTGTTGTGCGGGAAGGTGGAGCCCGGCCACGCGCTGTGGAACTACCTGCGCGAGTCGGGCGCCGGCGAGACCGAGCTGCTCTGGTTCCGCGATAACACCTGCCCGCCGGACATCATCGGCGTGAACTACTACGTCACCAGCGAGCGCTGGATCGACCACCGGCCCGAGCGCTATCCGCCGCAGCACCGCCACACCTACCGCGGCATCCACCACGCCGACATCGAGACCCCGCGCGCCCTGGCCACGCCCACGCCCGGCATCGGCCCGCTGATGCAGGAGGCATGGGAACGCTACGGCCTGCCGCTGGCGGTGACCGAGGCGCACATCGACGCCAACCGCGAGGACCAGCTGCGCTGGCTGCTCGAAATCTGGAACGCGGCCAGAAAGCTGCGCGATTGCGGCGTCGACGTGCGCGCGGTGACGGTGTGGGCGCTCCTGGGCTCGTTCGACTGGAACTGCCTGGTCACCGAATGCAGGGGCTACTACGAGCCCGGCCCGTTCGACGTGCGCGGCCCCGCGCCGCGCCCGACCGCCGTGGCCACCATGATGCGCGAGCTGGCCACCAACCGGCCGCTGTCCAATCCGGTGCTGCAGGGCCAGGGCTGGTGGCGCCGGCCGGGGCGCTTTTTGTGCAAGCCGGTCGCCACCAGCACCGCGGTGGCCGACATCGCGCTGCGCAGCCAGGCCAGGTCGCAGGCGGTGCAGCCGATCCTGATCAGCGGCGCCACCGGCACCCTGGGCTCGGCGTTTGCGCGCATCTGCGAACAGCGCAGCCTGGCCTGCCACGTGCTCACGCGGCAGGAGATGGACATGGCCGACCCGGCCTCGGTGGAGGCGGCGATCGCGCGCTTCAAGCCGTGGGCCGTCATCAACGCCGGCGGCTACGTGCGCGTGGACGAGGCCGAGCAGGATGCGGCGCGCTGCATGCGCGAGAACACGCACGGGCCGACCGTGCTCGCGTTGGCGTGCATGCGCCATGCGCTGCGCTTCGTAACCTTCTCCAGCGACCTGGTGTTCGACGGCGCGAAGGGCGCGCCTTATGTCGAATCGGACCTGGTGGCGCCGCTGAACGTGTACGGCCGCAGCAAGGCCGAGGCCGAACGCCGCGTGCTGGACGCCGACCCGCAGGCCCTGGTCATCCGTTCCAGCGCCTTCTTCGGCCCGTGGGACGCGCACAATTTCGTGACCCGGGCGCTCAACGCACTGGACGCAGGGCAGCCATTCGCCGCAGCGGACGACCTGTTCGTCAGCCCGACCTTCGTGCCGGACCTGGTGAACACCACGCTCGACCTGCTGGTGGACCGCGAACGCGGCATCTGGCACCTGTCCAACGGCGATGCGGTGAGCTGGGCCGAGCTGGCGCGCCGCGCGGTCATGGCGGCAGGGCTGGACCCGGCGGGCATCACGGCGCGGCCGTGGCACAGCTTCGGCCAGCCGGCGCGGCGTCCGCGCTACAGCGCCTTGGCCAGCCAACGGGCCGCGCTGCTGCCGCCGCTGGACGACGCGCTGGCCCGGTTCGTCCAGGAAGTGGCCGAACGCGCCAACACGATCGAATCGGCGAACTACGCGAACCAGTAAGCGCTGGCGCGTGTCCCGGCGTACGCCAGGACACGCGAGGAACACGATGGTGGCATGTGCGCCACAAAATCATTGCATGGAAGAACTATTCCAACTCGGATATTCAAGTTTCATATTAAAAATATTTACAGCGTGAATCGTTCTGATACACTAAGTTACAAAGCGTTACTTAGCGCTCACCTAACTTTACAAGTGCCGTCGAAATGCCGCTGTTGCGCCCCGTCCTGCCCCCCTGTGTTCCCTTGCTGCGAGAGCGTGCTTGATGAAGCTCTATTCCGCGGAAGCCGGCCTGGCGGAACGCCTGATCTCCACCGCCCAGCCATCGATCACGATCCGGTCGGGCGTGTCGCCTGAGCTGAAGACGGTTCCCTATTGGCGCGAGCTGCTCAAGCTGAAGGTCCGTTCGCTGGCCCACTATCAGCACACGCGCCGCTGGCTCGGGCTGCTCAACTCGCACCCGGCCTTTTCCGAGTACGTGCGCAACTGGCCGCGGTTCCTGTACAAGATCTACCGTCCCTACCTGACCGCCACCCTGTCGATGGACGCGCGCCTTGCGGTGCTGTCCTCGCACTACCAGTTCATGTTCGAACATGGCCTTGGGCCGCTGCTGGTGCAGGCCAGCCACTCGGGCGTGCCGCTGGTGGCGTTCGAGGGCAAGGGCGGGACCGCCTACCGGCTGGTGCTGCGCGCCGTCGGCACCAACCTGGAACGCGAAGGAGAACTGGTGCTGCAGCTGTGCCAGGGCGATGAGCTGGTGTACTCGGCCGCGTTCACTTTTGCCTGGCGCGGCGAGAGCCATGCGGTCAACATCGGCTGCGTGCAGGGCGGCAGGAGCGCCGGCAACCAGGACGCGATCCGCCTGGCCACGCGCGAGCTGCACGGCATGCGCCCCAGGCAGCTGCTGGTGACGCTGGTGCGCCAGCTCGGCCACCAGTTCGGCTGCGCGCAGCTGATGCTGGTGTCGAACGAGAACCGCGTGGTGCGCTGCGCGATGCGCAAGGGGCGCGTGCTGGCCGACTACAACCAGGCCTGGGAAGAGATGGGCGCCGAGCGCATGGCCGACGGCGACTACCGCATCGCCTGCGCGCCGCTGCAGGCGCCCGACCTGGAGGCAATCCCCTCAAAGAAGCGCTCGGAGGCGCGAAAGCGCCATGAGCTCATGACCTTCCTTGCTACCACCTTAAATGAAAGGCTGTGGGGACAGCGGCGCTAGTTGAACGCGTGGGCACGAGTGCCCCCCCTGGGTCCGAACGCGCTTTCAGGCAGCCCTCGTTGGCAGCATCGGCCTGAGCTCCTGCCAGGCCAGATCGGGGCCGAGCTTCTCCATGCAGTTGTGGTGCCCCAGCGGGCACTCCCGCTTCTGGCATGGCGCGCACTCGATGTGCAGCCAGATCCAGCGCGCGAACTCGGACGACGGCGGCGTGTGGCGCGGATCGGTTGGCCCGTACAGCGCCACCAGCGGCTTGTTCAGGCCGGACGCAATGTGCATCAGGCCGGAGTCGTTGGTCACCACCGCATCGCACTGCGCGATCAGCGCGGCCGCTTCGTCCAGCTTGGTCGCGCCCGCGAGGTTCAGGATGTTCGGCGCCGCCGCGCCCGCGCCCGCCACCACTTCGTCGCAGGTCGGCCGGTCCTTGGGCGAGCCGAGCAGCGCGACCTGGGCCTGCGGGTCGGCCTGCACGATTTTCTCCGCCAGCGCGCCGAAATAGCGCGGCGGCCAGCGCTTGGCCGGGCCGAACTCGGCGCCCGGCGCGAACACCACGAGCTTGTTGCCGGTGTCGATGCCGTGCCGCGCGCAAGCGGCGAGCACCAGTTCCGGCGCCACCCGCATCGACGGCCGCGCCACGTCCTTTGGCGCTGGCAGCGACGGGTGCTGCGCCAGCGCGGCGTAGAACGGCATCATGGGCCGCGCCGGCACGTCGTCGTGGTGCATCACGTTCAGCAGGCCGTAGCGCATCTCGCCCTTGTAGCCGACCCGGCGCGGTATGCCGGCCAGCCAGGGAATCAGCGCGTACTTGATGGTATTGGGCAGCACATAGGCATCGAGGTAGCCGCGCGCGCGCAGCAAGCGCGCGTACTTCCAGCGTTCCTTCAGCTGCAGGGCGCGGTGCCGGAACGGCGTCTCGAGCACCGTGTCCACCTCGGCCACTGCGCGCCACACCGGGGCCACCGCGGGCGGGGCCAGCACGTCGATCGGGCGCTCGGGATGCAGGGCCTTCAGGCGCGCCAGCAGCGGCTGCGCCATCACTGCGTCGCCGATCCAGTTCGGCGAAATGACGAGGGTGCGGCCGCTCATTTCTCGGCCACCGTGTCGGCGAACTGCAGGCGGTACAGGTTGGCGTACATGCCGCCGGCCGCCAGCAGCTCGTCGTGCGTGCCCTGCTCCACCACCCGGCCGTGTTCGAGCACCACGATGCGGTCGGCGCGCTCGATGGTCGAGAGGCGGTGCGCGATGACGATCGTGGTGCGGCCGGCCATCAGCGTATCGAGCGCTGCCTGCACCGCGCGCTCGGACTCGTTGTCCAGCGCCGATGTGGCCTCGTCCAGGATCAGGATCGGCGCGTCCTTGTAGATCGCGCGGGCGATCGCCACGCGCTGGCGCTGGCCGCCGGACAGGCGCATGCCGTTCTCGCCGATCATCGTGTGCACGCCTTCGGGCAGCTTGTCCACCACGTCGGCCAGGTGGGCGGCGCGGATCGCGGCCATCAGGCGCTTCTCGTCCACCTCGCGCGCGCCGTAGGCCACGTTGGCGGCCAGGGTGTCATCGAACAGCACCACGTTCTGGCTCACCATGGCCAGCTGCTCGCGCAGGCTGGCCAGCGCGATCTCCGGATACGGCACACCGTCGAGCACGATGCGGCCCGCATCCGGGTCGTAGAAGCGGGTGGCCAGGTTCACGAAAGTGGACTTGCCGCCGCCCGAGATGCCCACCAGCGCCACCGTCTTGCCGGCCGGGACGTCGAGCGTGATGTTGGACAGCGCCAGGTTGTGCGCGCCGGGGTAGCGGAACGATACGTCCTCGAACCGCAGGTGGCCCCTGGCCCGGCCGAGCACGCGCGTGCCGGTGTCTTCCTCGACCGGCGCGTCGATCATCTCGAACACGCTTTCGGCGGCGGCGATGCCGCGCTGGATAGGGCCGTTGACCTCGGCCAGCGCCTTCATCGGCGTGAGCAGCATGAGCATCATGGTCACGAAGTTGGTGAACTCGCCGGCCGACATCTGCGACTGCACCGCCAGCACGATCACCACCGACAGCGCGACCGCGGTGGCGATCTGGGTCACCGGCGCGGTGGCGGCAAAGGCCACGGTCATGCGCTGCGAGAAGCCGCGCAGGGCCTCGCTGCGCTGGTGGAAGCGGCGCCGCTCGTAGGCTTCGCCGGCGAACACGCGGATCACCTGGTGGCCGCGCGCGGCCTCTTCCACCACCTGGGTCATCTCGGCGGTCACGCGCTGGTTGTCGCGGTTCAGGCGCCGCAGGCGGCCGGTGGTGGTGCGCACGATGGCGGCCGTCAGCGGCAGGATCACCACCGCCACCAGGGTCAGCTTCCAGTTCAAATACAACAGGCCCGCGATCAGGCCCACCACCACCAGCGAATCGCGGATGCTGGCCACGAATACCGAGGTGATCATGTCCACCACCTGGCGCACGTCGCCCACCACGGTATTGATGATGCGGCCAGTGGACTCTTCGTGAAAGCGCGCCACCGGCAGGCGCAGCAGGCGCTCGAACACGTGCGCGCGCATGTCGTTGAGCACGCGGCTGATGACCCAGTTGTTCAGGTAGGCGGTGGCGAAGGTGCCGATCCCGCGCAGCACAAAGATCGAGATCAGCACGGCCGGGATCAGCCACAGGCTGAACGGGACCTTTTGCGTGAAGCCCTGGTCGATCAGCAGTTCGACCGCCTTGCCCAAGAGCGGCTGGGTGGCCGCCGTCAGCGCCATCGCGAGCATCGACATGAGGCCGCGCATGCGATAGGGCTTGATGTACGCCCACAGGCGCTTGATGATGACACTATTTTCCAATTTCTTCCTTTGCGAGCTGGCAGAACCCCACCAGCAAGAACACCGTCAGCGCGTAGAACAGGCAGGCCTTCATGGACCAGAAAATCACTTCGGTCAGGCCGAAGCAGAAGTAGCTGGTGACCACCAACAGGCCCGCCAGCGCCGGCGCGAACGCCGCGCTGGCGGCGCCGCGCGCACCGAGCGCGCGCACGAAGTACACGAACGGCGCGGCAAACATGCCAAACCATGCCAGCAGGCCCGGAATGCCGCCGGTCGCCAGCGCCTGCAAGATCGCATTATGCAGGTGCGGCATCGTCAGCACCACCGGGTCGAGCGCGCCCGCGGCCACGTAGCGGCCCAGGTACATCTTCATCAGGTTCGGTTCGATCCCGAACAGCGGGTGGTCGCGAATCAGCATTATCGCGCCCTTCCACAATTCGAGCCGGATACCGACGTTGGTCACCTTGTTTCCGCCGCCGTCCCATGCGCGCACGTCGGCCAGCCCTTCGGCCATGCGCCCCTCCAGTCCCAGCGCGGGCACGAAATACGCCCCCGCCAGCAACACGGTCCCGGCCAGCAGGCCCAGGCGCACGCGCTGTCCTGCGCCGCGTTCATGGCGCGACAGCACGTAGAAAATCACCGCCGCCGGCACCAGCGCGAGCAGGCCGCCGCGGGTGCCGGTGAGCAGCGACGCCAGCAGCCCGGCCAGCGCGCCCAGCGACGCCAGCGCGGCGCGCGCGCGCGATTGGCGCATGTCGATCGCCGCGACAAGCGACAACAGCCCCAGCAGCAGCGCCAGGTCGCCAAAGGTGATCGCATTGATCAGGCCGCCCGGCCGCTCCTGCGCCAGGTCGAAGCGCTGGTAGGCCACGAACGGCAGGCAGGCCAGCGCCCCGCCGACGGCGCCCCACCACAGGGCCTGGCGCGACGGCCGGCGCGCCAGCACCAGCGCCAGCGCCGATGCCGCCAGCAGCATGCGCAGCGGCTTTTCGAGGTGGTTCGCGCTGGCCTCGGGGCGTAGCACGAAGCACAGCAACACAAATACGAAATTAATCAGAAATGCCGTTACAACCAGGCGTGTATCATGCCAGTGGCGCGCGAGCGCGGCGCGGCAATCCTTGAACGACAACACGGCCGTCAGCAGCAACAGGTAACTGGTTGCGCTGGTGCCGGACAGGGTAATGAGACTGAGGAAAGGAAGGGAGAAGGCAAGCGCGGCGACCCACCAAGCCCGCGCATTGTAAGCTTTTGTCAAATTATTGTTCATTCATATTCTTGTAGGATATCCTTAACCCCATCCAACCCCAGCGAAACATGCAGCCCTCACCGATTATCTCCCTCGTTATTACCACCTACGACCGGCCGGATGCGCTCGAAGCCGTCTTGGAGGGCTGTTTCGCGCAGGACGACAAGAACTTCGAAATCATTATCGCTGATGACGGCTCGACTGCCAACACGCGGGAGTGCATCGACCGGCTGCGCGCGCGTTCGCCCGTGCCGCTGCTGCACGTCTGGCAGCCCGACGAGGGCTTCCGCGCGGCCATGGTGCGCAATCGCGGCACGCTGGCCGCCACCGGCCAGTACATCGTGTTCCTCGATGGCGACTGCATTCCGCAACGCGACTTCATCGCGCGTCACCGCGCACTGGCGGAGCCGGGCTTCATGGTGTCCGGCAGCCGCATCCTGCTCAGCAAGGAGCTGACCGCGCAAGTGCTGCGCGACCATATCTCGCTGCCGACCCTGGGCCTGGGCGCCAAGCTGCGCTACCGTTTCGCCGGCCACCTGAACAAGGTGCTGCAGCTGCTGGTGCGCTGGCCCGACGTACTGCGCGTGCGGCGCCGCTTCACCTGGCGGCGGATCAAGTCGTGCAACCTGGGCGTCTGGCGTGCCGACCTGGAACGGGTCAACGGCTTTGACGAAAGCTTCCAGGGCTGGGGCCACGAAGACGCCGACCTGGTGGTGCGCCTGTTCCATGCCGGGGTCAAGCGCAAGGATGGCGCCTTTGCCACCGAAGTGTTCCACCTGTGGCACCCCGAGGCCCAGCGCGACCAGGCCGCCAGCAACCGCCGCGTGGTGCTCGAGCGCGCCTCGCGCAAGATCACGCAGGCCGAAAAGGGGCTGCGCGAGCACCTGGGACACAGCCGGGCAGGTCCGGTAACATAGCAAGCACAAGAAGTAGTGGAATCAAGACCACAACAATAACTACAACAAGAGCATGACCAAACGTCCAACACTATCGGTTGTCATCAGCACCTACAACTGGCCCGAGGCGCTGCAGGCCGCGGTGGAAGGGTTTTTCTCGCAAACGGACATGGATTTCGAGATCGTCATCGCCGATGACGGCTCGCGCGAGGCCACCCGCGAATGCATCGAGCGCCTGCGGGCGCGCTCGCCGGTGCCGATCAAGCACGTGTGGCAGCCGGACATCGGCTACCGGCTGGCGATGTCGCGCAACCGCGGCATTCGTGCCTCCAGCGGCGACTACGTGCTGCTGGTGGACGGCGACTGCGTCCCGCAACGCCATTTCGTCGCCCAGCACCGCAAGCTGGCGCGGCGCGGCTTCATGGTCACCGGCAGCCGCATCCTGCTCAACCCGTCCGCCAGCGAGCGCGCGCTGGCCGGCCAGCTCGACCTGCAGTCGCTGGGGCTGTTCGACAAGCTGCGCATGCGCCTGTCGGGCGAGGCGAACAAGCTGGCGCAGTTACTGTGGACCCTGCCCGACATCGGGCGCGAAAAAGCGCGCTTCTCGTTCCGCCGCATCAAGGGCTGCAACATGGGCGTCTGGCGCGACGACCTCGAGCGCATCAACGGCTTCGACGAGAGTTTCACCGGCTGGGGCCACGAGGATGCCGACCTGGTCGTGCGCCTGTACCACGCCGGCGTGATGCGCAAGGACGGCGCCTTCGCCACCGAGGTGTTCCACCTGTGGCACCGCGAGGCCAAGCGCGACCAGGAGTCCAGCAACCGCCGCGTGGTGCTCGAGCGCGCCGCCAACAAGACCACGCAAGCGGAGCGCGGCCTGCGCGACCACCAGGAGCTGGACGACCAGGAATATGCCAGCCACGCCTGAACTGTCGATCGTCGTCCCCGCCTACAACGCCGCGCCCTTCATCGAGTCGTGCCTGGCGCCGGTCCTGCGGCAAATGACCCCGGCGCACGAGCTGGTGGTGATCGACGACGGCTCGCGCGACGACACCGCCGCCCTGGTCGAAGGGCTGGCGCCGCAGTATCCGGGCGCGCGCCTGCGTGTGGTGCGCCAGCCGAACCAGGGCATTGCCGGGGCGCGCAATCGCGGCCTGCTGGAAGCGGCCGGCGACTACCTGCTGTTCCTCGACGCAGACGACATCCTGCTGCCGGGCCTGCTGGCCGACGTGGGCGCCGTCATCGCCGCACACGCGCCGGACGTGATCGTGTTCGACTTCAACATGTGGCGGCCCGACAATCCACGCAAGAGCTATCCGGTCACGATGGGCCATGCGCCCGACGCCCTGACCTGCGAGCGCGAAGCGATCCTGTCCACCTATTTCACCGACCGCCATACCTATGTGTGGGCGCACGTGTTCCGGCGGACGATCTATGCACAGCAGGCGCAGCCGGTGTTCCCGCCCGGCCGCTCCTACGAGGACGTGGCCGCGCTGGCGGGACTGCTGGCGGACTGCCGCAGCCTGTACCGGCTGGCGCGGCCGGGGGTGGATTACCGCCAGCATCCGGCCAGCCTGAAGAATGCGGTGTCGCCGGCGTGGTGCGAGGACTATGTGCTGGCCCTGCGGCACGTCAAGCACCTGTTCGAGCAGCGGTCGGCCAGCCCCGCGCTGCGCATGCAGATCGACATCTGCGCCTGCCATTTTTTCATCGGCATGATCAAGGCCAGCTTCCAGCTGTCCTGGCGCGAAGGGACCGCCGCGCGCGCGCATGCGGGGCGCCTGTTCGCGGACGCGCTGTTCCATCCGGTGGAGCAAGTGCTGGACACAATGGAGCGCGGCACGCTGCCAAGCCGCGACCGCAAGGCCGACCGCGCGGCCGCTCTCCAGGCGCGCAAGGCGCTTTCCGGCAGCGTGGCCTTCAGCCTGGGCAAGACGCTCAGCCGCCGCCTGAAGCAGTGGCAGCGCGCGCTCGCCGCTTAAAGCGCCTGCCCCCGGTGCCGCACGCCGCGACGCCGTCCGTTCCCCGCAACCCGCGCCGCGCGCCTTGATCCAGGCCGGGCGCACGCACCGGGCGTCCCCCTACAATCGGCCGCTATCGAAGGGCGCCGTGGGCGGCGCAAGGGGGGCACGCATATGCAGGCACAGCTGGCATCGCGCGGCAGCCCGGCCGTTTCGATCGTCGTACCGGCGTACAACGCACAAGACCTGGTCGCCGCCTGCCTGCAGTCGATCGTGCCGCAGATGACGGCGGCGCACGAACTGGTGCTGGTGGACGACGGCTCGCGCGACCGCACGGCCGAATGCGCGCAGGCCGTGTTCGACGAGCGCCCCGGCCTGCGCGCGCGCCTGGTGCGCCAGCCGAACGGCGGCGTGGCGGCGGCGCGCAACCGCGGCTTGCTGGAGGCGCGCGGCGCCTACCTCTGTTTCGTGGACGCGGACGACCTGCTGCTGCCCGGCGCGCTGGCCGCGCTGGACCGGGCCATCGAACGCCACCGGCCCGACGTGGTCGCCTGGGACTTCCTGATGTGGCACCCGCACAAGGAGCGCAAGACGCGCCGCGTCGCGCTCGGCTATGCGCCGCAGCAGAGCGTGACCGGCCGCGACGCGATCCTCTCGCCCTTCTTCGCCAATCGCCACATGTACGTCTGGGCCCATGTGATACGGCGCGCCATCTACGCGGGCCTGCCGCAGCCGGTGTTCCCGCCGGGGCGTGTGTTCGAGGACGTGGCCGTGCTGTCGCGGCTGCTGTCCGAGTGCGCCAGCCTGGTGCGCCTGCCGCTGCCGGCCGTCGCCTACCGCCAGCATGCGGCCAGCCTGACCCGCGCGATCTCGCCCACGTGGTGCGTCGATTTCGCGCTGGCGCAGCGCCAGGTGAAATCGACCTTTGCCGAGCGCGGCGCCAGCCAGGCGCTGCGCCTTTTCATCGACGCGGCGGCCTGCCATTTCTACATCGGCATCGTCAAGAACTCCTACCAGCTGCCCTGGGCCCAGGGGCGGGCTGCGCGCAGGCAGGTCAAGGAGATCTTCCTCGACAGCCTGTTCCACGCACCCGGCCAGGTGCTGGACGCCATGGCCACCGGCGCGCTGCCTTGGCCCGACCCGGCGCGGGAGCGGGCGGTGGCGCGCCAGGTGCGCCTGGCCCTGGGCGACAGCCTCTGCTTCGCGCTGGCCAGGGCCGCCAGCCGCCGCATTAAACTGTGGCAGCGCATGGCAGCGGCCTAGCCGCAATCGTGCGCCCGCTCCCGCCCAAAATACCCATACTGGTTGAATTTTCCCGGCGCAACATTGCTTCCGCGCCGTGTTTTCTCTGCAACGCTAGCCTTAACTGAAGAACAACTAAGCAGCAAAAGCCAGCAACGCGTGGTTACAATCCAATCCGGGTACATATCGCAAGGCGGGGGCAGATGGAAGCTGTGAAGCCAGGCCTGGGGTTCCTGACGGGCGGGGGAAACATGGGTGCGCGCATCCGTGCCCACGACTGGTCGCACTCGCCGCTGGGCCCGATCGACGGCTGGCCGGGATCGCTGCGCAGCGCGCTGTCGCTGGTGCTCAACTCGAAGTTCCCGTGCTTCCTGTGCTGGGGGCCGGAGTTTACCAGCCTGCACAACGATGCCTACCAGCCGCTGCTGGGCGAAAAGTGCGCGCTCGGCCGGCCGCTGCGCGAGGTCTGGCCCGAGGCCTGGGACACGATCGGGCCGATCGTGGCGCGCGCGCTGGCGGGCGAAGCCAGCTATTTCGAGGACCTGCCGCTCATCCTGGAGCGGCACGGCTACCGCGAGCAGACCTACTACACCTTCTCGTACAGCCCGGTGCGCGCGGACGACGGCAGTGTCCGCGGCATCCTGTGCACGGTGATCGAGACCACCGCCAAGGTACAGGCGATCGCCGAGCTGCAGGAAAAAGAGGATGCGCTGCGCCACCTGAACGAGCGCCTGGCGCACCAGGCGGCGGCGCACGCGGCCGACCGCGACCGCTTATGGCGCATTTCGCAGGACGTGATGGCGGCCGCTTCGCTGGCCACCGGGCGCTTCCTGACCGTCAACCCGGCGTTTTCCGACACCTTCGGCTGGAGCGAGCACGAAGCGACCAACGTGCCGTTCATGGACCTGGTGCACCCCGACGACAAACAGGACGTGGCGCAGCACATGCAGGTGCTGGCCGGCGGCACGCCGCTGGTGCGCTACGAGAACCGGATCATGCACAAGGACGGCTCGCACCGCTGGGTGTCGTGGACCATCGTGCCCGAAGGCGAACTGCTGTACGGCGTGGCGCGCGACATCACCGCCGAAAGGCAGCAGCGCGAGGCGCTGCGCCAGGCCGAGGACGCGCTGCGCCAGTCGCAGAAGATGGAGGCGGTGGGCCAGCTCACCGGCGGCCTGGCGCACGACTTCAACAACATGCTGGCCGGGGTGGCGGGCCACCTGGAGCTCATGAAGCTCAAGCTCAGGCTGGGCCACACCGCCGACCTGGGCGAGCGCATCGACACCGCGCTGGGCGCCACCCAGCGCGCGGCAGCGCTCACCCACCGCCTGCTGGCGTTCTCGCGGCGCCAGGCGCTCGACCCCAAGCCGACCGACGTGAACACGCTGGTCGCCTCGATGATGGACCTGGTCACGCACACCGCGGGGCCGTCGATCAAGCTCGAAACCAGGCTGGCAGCATCGCTGTGGACCACCTTCTGCGACCCCAACCAGCTCGAAAGCGCCCTGCTCAACCTGGCCAACAACGCGCGCGACGCGATGCCCGACGGCGGACTGCTCCTGATCGAGACCAGCAACGTGGTGCTGGACGAAGCGGCCGCGGCGCATCACCCGGGCCTGCGCGCGGGCGAGCACGTGGCCATCAGCGTGAGCGACAACGGCAGCGGCATGACGCCGGACGTGCTGGCGCGCGCGTTCGACCCGTTCTTCACCACCAAGCCGCTCGGCCGCGGCACCGGGCTCGGGCTGTCGATGGTGTACGGCTTTGCCACCCAGTCGCACGGGCACGTGCGCATCACCTCCGAGGCCGGGCTGGGCACGACGGTGCGGCTGACGCTGCCGCGCCACGTGGCCGGGGACCAGGAAACCCAGCCGCGTCATCCGGACGCCGCCCCCGACGCCGGCCAAGGCAAGGGCGTGGTGATGGTGGTGGACGACGAGGAGAACATCCGCGCGGTGATGGCCGAAGTGCTGGGCATGCACGGCTACACGGTGGTGCTGGCCGCCGACGCGCACGCGGCGCTGCGGCAGCTGCACGCCGGCCTGGCGCCGGACGTGCTGGTCACCGACATCGGCCTGCCCGGCGGGATGAACGGGCGCCAGCTGGCCGACATCGCGCGCGCGCATTGGCCGCAGTTGCCGGTGCTGCTGGTGACCGGGTATGCGGAGGGCACGGTGATGAAGAACGAGCCGCTGCCGCCGCAGATGGAGCTGCTGGTCAAACCGTTTGCCATGAACGCGCTGCTGGCGCGCGTGCGCTCGCTGGTGGCGCGGCGCTAGATCGGGTCGTCAGTTTGCTTCTTGATAAGATGTGCAGTAATATTGCCCTGCGGAAATAAAAATATAACGGATCTTCGGTCCGACCTCCTGGGGAAACTGCATGAGCATCCACGCAAGCGGCACGCCGCTGCCGCGCATCGACGGCAGCGCTAGCGACGACAACATGAAGGGCAGCTCGGCCGCAGAACAAATCTACGGCAACGACGGCAACGACACGATCGTGGGCAATGGCGGCCACGACCTCATCTACGGCGGCAACGGCGACGACTGGCTCGACGGCGGCCACCTGTGGGACAAGACCACCCAGGCGTGGGTGGCGGACCCGGACGGCGACTATCTCGATGGCGGGGCCGGCAACGACATGCTGATCGGCGGCCCCGGCGTGGACGGCCTGGTGGGTGGCGCCGACAACGACACCCTGCGCGGTTTCGGCGGCGACGACAAGCTTGCGGGGGGCGACGGCAACGACCTGCTCGACGCCGGCGACGGCAACGACACCCTCGACGGCGGCAGCGGGGTGAACTGGATGTACGGCGGCGCCGGCGACGACACTTATATCGTGCGCAGCCGCTCCGACCGGGTCTACGACTCGGCGGGCAAGGACAGCGGCATCATCTATGCCGACTGGTACAAGACCGACCCGAGCGTGGAGACCTGGACCTGGGCACCTGGCGTGGAAAAGCTGCCCTACTGGATCGACGCGCTCACCTTCGGCAACGATATCAACCTGGCCGTGTCGATCGTCACCACCGGCGCCATCAAATATTGCTTTGCACAGGCGCCAACCAGCTATTTCGACGCCACCGACCAGGACGGCTTTACCCCGTTCAATGATGAGCAGGTCGCGTACACCAGGAAGATGCTGGCCTACGTCGAGTCGGTGGTTGGGGTGCATTTCGTCCAAACCACCGACGCCGAGAGCACCAGCGGCTACACCATCGTGTTCGGCAACAACCACCAGGACAAGAGCGGCGGCTACGCGCACCACGATGACACCCACGGCGTGCTGCTGCTGGCGTCCAACGATCCGGGCAACGCGCAACATCCAGGCGCCGATGGCGGCCAGGACTTCTTCGCGGTGGCGCTGCACGAACTGGGCCACGCGCTGGGCCTGAAGCACCCGTTCGGCGCTCCCGATTCGCTCGGCCAGGTCGGCGAAGGCCCCTACCTGCCGACCGCCGAAGACAACGTGGTCTCGACGGTGATGAGCTACACCGGCGAAAAGGCGGACGCGTCCACCTACAGCCCGCTCGACATCGCCGCGCTGCAGTTCCTGTACGGCCCGTCCAGCGCGGCGGCGGCCGGCGACACGCGCTGGACCGTGAGCGACAAGCAGAGCCTGATGATCGGCGATGGCGGCGGCATCGACACGCTGGACGGATCCGGCCAGACCAAACCGATGACGCTGTTCCTCCAGCCGGGCTACTGGAGCTACGTGGGAGAACAGGGCAAGCTGATTTCCGACCCCGGCCAGTTGACGATCAACTCCGGCAGCGTGATCGAGAACGCCATCGGCGGCAGCGGCAACGACGCCATCGTGGGCAACGAGGCCGCCAACCAGATCGATGGCGGCGCCGGGAACGACATGCTGGTCGGCGGCGACGGCAACGACCAGCTCAAGGGCGGGACGGGCGACGACATCTTGGGCGGCGGCGGCGGCAACGATCGCCTCGACGGTGGCGCCGGGCGCGACATCGCGCTGTACCTGGACCCCATGGCCAGCTTCACGGTCACGCCCGGCGCCGATGGCTGGACGGTCACCGACACCACGGGCGGCGTCGGCACCGATACCCTGATCGGTATCGAACGCATCGCGTTCAAGGACGGCGCGCTGGCGCTGGACCTGGACGGCATCGCGGCCCAGGCCTACCGCCTGTACGCGGCCGCGTTCAACCGCAAGCCTGACATGGCCGGACTGGGTTACTGGATCGCGCAGATGGACAAGGGCATGTCGCTGGTGAACGTGGCGACCGCGTTCACGCAGAACGACGAGTTCACCAAGATGTACGGGGCCACGCGCACGCCCGAATCCTTTCTCGACACGGTGTACCACAACATCTTGCACCGGGCGCCCGACCAGGACGGGTTCAATTTCTGGGCCAAGGCGATGCATGCCGGCGTCAGCGAAGGCGACGTGCTGGCGCAATTCAGCGAGGGCTCCGAGAACCAGGCGCAGGTGGCCGGGCAGATCGAACACGGGATCGCCTTCACCCCGTTCTACGGGTAAGCGCGTGCCGCCCCGGCAGCGCCGGGGCGGCACCAACGAGGCTAGTACTCGACCGCGACGTCCTTCGCGCCCAGCGTCAGCTGCAGCGCCTGCGTCAGCACGTCGGACGGCGCCACGCGCCATTCGTCGCCCAGCTGCAGCACGCACTCGATGCCCTGCGGCCTGATGCGCAGGCTGACCGGCAGCCCGTCCTGCACCCGGTACGGCTGCAGGACCTCGGCCAGCTTGTCCCGGTCCACGCCGCAGTCGATCTCCATTTCCAGCTTGTGCCCGTACTGGATGCGCGCGGTCGCGATGTCGTACACCTTCTCGGCCGTGATGCGCAGCCCGCCATTGAAGCGGTCCTCCGACACCTTGCCCACCACCAGCAGGAATTCGTCTTCCTTGAAGATGTTCTTGTACTGCTCGAACAGCTCGCCGTACACCGTCACCTCGAGCACCGCGGTCTTGTCGTCGAGCGTGACGATCAGGATCTTGCCGCGCTGGGTCATCTGCGTGCGCAGGCCGGTGATCACGCCACACAGCATGCGCGGCTCGCGCGACGGTTCCAGCGAGGACAGCTTGGTCTTGGCAAAGCGCCGCACCTCGGCCTCGTAGGAGTCGAACATGTGGCCGGACAGGTAGTAGCCCAGCGCGATCTTTTCCTCGGACAGCTTCTGGCGGTCGGTCCAGGGCGTGGCCTTCACGTACTCGGGCGGCGCCACCAGGTCGCTGTCGTCGCCGCCGAACAGGCTCACCTGGTTGGCTGATGCCGCCGCCTGGTCGGCCACCTCGACCGCGAACGCGACCGAGGCCAGCAGCACCGCGCGGTCCACGCCGAAACAGTCCATGGCGCCGGCGCGGATCAGCGCTTCGATGGTGCGGCGGTTGATCTGCTTGCGGTCCACCCGCTTGCAGAAGTCGAACAGGTCCTTGAACTTGCCGCCTTCCTGGCGCGCGGCGATGATCGCCTCGATCGCGCCCTGCCCCGCGCCCTTCACGCCGCCCAGGCCGTAGCGGATCTGCCTGACCTGCTTGCCGGTCACCGACTGCGGCGGGCCTTCCGGCGTGAAGCGGAACTGCGATTCGTTCACGTCCGGCGGCAGGATGGTCAGGCCGCACACGTCGATCGAGTCCTCGACCAGGATCTTGATCTTGTCGGTGTCTTCCATGGCCAGCGACATGTTGGCTGCCATGAACGCGGCGGTGTGGTGCACCTTGAGGTAGGCCGTGTGGTATGACAGCAGCGCGTAGGCGGCCGCGTGCGACTTGTTGAAGCCGTAGCCCGCGAACTTCTCCATCAGGTCGAAGATCTCGTCGGCCTTCTCGGTCGAGAGCCCCCCTTCGGCCGCGCCCTTGCGGAAGATCGCGCGGTGCTCGGCCATCTCCTCGGCCTTCTTCTTGCCCATCGCGCGGCGCAGCATGTCCGCGCCGCCGAGCGTGTAGCCGCCGATGATCTGCGCCATCTGCATCACCTGCTCCTGGTAGACCATGATGCCGTAGGTCTCGGACAGGATGCCCTCGGTGCGCGGGTCGGGGTAGTCGAACTTTTCGCCGTGCTTGCGCTTGCAGAAGTCCGGGATCAGGTCCATCGGGCCCGGGCGGTACAGCGCCACCAGCGCGATGATGTCCTCGAAGCGGTCGGGCCGCGCGTCTTTCAGCATGCCCTGCATGCCGCGCGATTCAAGCTGGAAGATCGCGACCGTCTTGGCGTCGGTGAGCAGCTTGTACGAGGGCTTGTCGTCCAGCGGCACCTTGGACAGGTCGAAGTCGGCCTGCGCCGGGTCGAGCGCCTTGATGTAGTTGACCGCGCGGTCGAGGATGGTGAGCGTGGTCAGGCCCAGGAAGTCGAACTTGACCAGGCCCACGGCCTCGACGTCGTCCTTGTCGTACTGCGACACCACGCCGGTGTCGCCCGACTGCGTGTACAGCGGGCAGAAGTCGGTGAGCTTGCCCGGCGCGATCAAGACGCCGCCGGCGTGCATGCCGATGTTGCGGGTGATGCCTTCGACCTGCTGCGCCAGGTCGAGCAGCTGCTTGACCTCTTCCTCGTTTTCCAGGCGCTCCTTGAGCATCGGCTCTTCTTCGATCGCCTCGGCGATCGAGACCTGCTTGCCGGGCTTGAACGGGATCAGCTTGGAGATGCCGTCGCAGAAATTGTAGCCGAAATCGAGCACGCGGCCGACGTCGCGGATCGCGCCCTTGGCCGCCATGGTGCCGAAGGTGGCGATCTGCGACACCGCGTCGCGGCCGTACAGGTCCTTCACGTGCTGGATCACCAGTTCGCGCTTTTCCTGGCAAAAGTCGATGTCGAAGTCAGGCATCGAGATCCGTTCCGGGTTCAGGAAGCGCTCGAACAGCAGGTTGTAACGCAGCGGGTCGAGGTCGGTGATCTTCAGGCAGTACGCCACCAGCGAGCCCGCGCCCGAGCCGCGGCCCGGTCCGATCGGCACGCCGTTGTTCTTGCCCCACTGGATGAACTCCGCCACGATCAGGAAGTAGCCCGGGAACTTCATCTTGATGATGATCTCGTTCTCGTACTCCAGCCGCTGCTCGTAGCGCGGCCGCTCCTTCTCGCGCTGGGCCGGGTCGGGGAACAGCTGCTCCAGTCGCATCTCCAGGCCCTTCTTCGTCTCCGCGACCAGGTACTCGTCGATGGTCATGCCCGGGGTCGGGAAGTTCGGCAGCTGCGGCTTGCCCAGCACCAGCTCCACGTTGCAGCGCTTGGCGATTTCCACCGAGTTGGCAAGCGCCCCGGGCAGGTCGGCGAACAGCTCGGCCATCTCCGCCTGCGACTTGAAGCACATCTCTTCGTTGAAGCGCCGCACCCGCTTGGCGTTGGCAAGCATCTCGCCTTCCGCGATGCACACGCGCGCCTCGTGCGCGATGAATTCATCCTTGTTGATGAACTGGACCGGGTGGGTGGCCACCACGGGCAGGCCCAGGCGGGTCGCCAGCGCCACGCTCTGGCGCACCTGCTGCTCCTGGTTGGGCTGGCCGGCACGCTGGATTTCGACGTAGAAGTGGTTCGGGAAGATCGCCGCCCAACGCTGCGCGCAACGCTCGGCCTTGTCCAGGTCGCCGTTGTCGATGGCCTGGCCGATGTCGCCGAAGTGCGCGCCCGAGATCACGATCAGCGCGTTGGCCTGGTCCACGTCCGGCTCCAGCGTCGATTTGCTGGTGGCCAGCGCCTCCAGCCACTCGACGCGGATCTCGGCGCGGCCCTTGTACTGGTTGGTGAGCCAGGCCTTGGACAAGAGCTCGCACAGCTGCAGGTAGCCGGTGCGGTTCTTGGCCAGGATCAGGAGGCGCGAGGGCTTGTCGCGGTTTTCGTCGTTGGTGATCCAGGCATCGACCCCGACCACGGGCTTGACACCCTTGCCGCGCGCGGCCTTGTAGAACCGCACCATGCAGAACATGTTGGCCAGGTCCGTCACCGCCAGCGCCGGCTGCTTGTCCTTGACGGCGGCGGCGACCAGGTCGTCGAGACGTACCAGCCCGTCAACGATCGAATATTCGGTATGGACGCGCAGGTGGGTGAAGGTCGGGGAAGTCATCTGCGCATTTTACCTCGCCCGGCCGTGCTCGCGGGCCGTTACTCCCATGCAACACCGCCTCGCGGGATACGCTCATTACCTGACTATAAGAAATGGTTAAACTTGCAATAATGTCTCTGGTGCAACTATAGTAACAAGTAGTTGATCCGTCAGCGCTTTTTATGCGATTCGGATCGCCCATTTCCACTTTTTATTTTCCCTCCCATGGCCATTCCGACCACAACTCTTGGCACCACCAAGCCGGTGGAAAACGACCTGTCGATCGACAGCATCCCGTGGGGCGCGCCCCTGCTCAACAACCACACCGGGGTGGCGGTGGTCTGGGGTGTATACGGCACCACCAACCTGCGCGTGAACCTGGTAAGTCCCGGCGGCACTGTGGGACCAACAGGCTACTTGCTCATGGGCGCGACGATGGACGCCAATTCAAGTTTCCATGTGGCTGCGGCAGGCCCCGACCGTTTCGTCGTGTTGGGCGACGATGGCGATGACGCCAACCCGCCTTTCACCGGTGCCTACATGCGGATCTTCGACACCAACGGCAACACCATGTCGCCCACCTTCAGCCTGGGAAACTATCGCTACTATGACGTGAAGGGCGTGGCAGACGGGACGTTTATCGTCACCTGGTTCAACGACGATCCAGGTATTCAACGCTTCTTTTACACGCACTACACCAAGGACGGCAATCCGATCGCGGGCCAAACCAACAAGCAGTTCCAGGCGCCGACCAACGTCGCGCTGTTGTCGGTAGCAGGCGACGCCAGCGGTGGTTTCATGTACTCCACGCCGGCGAGCACTACTTCCACGGACGGCTCGCAACTGAAATACGTAGACACGGCTGGCAACGAGACGCTGGTCACCACCGTCGGTGCCGGATACCGGGGCACGCTGGCCTACGACGGCACCAATTTCTGGTTCTTCTACGTAAACTCGTCACAAGTCTACGCGACCAAGATTTCGGGCGCGGGCCACACCGTCATCGGCAACTACACGCTCACCGGGTTCACGTCCAACCAGGAGCCCAGCGTCACCATGACGCCGGACGGCAGCTTCCTGCTGACGGATCACCCGTCGACGGGAAACCCCAAGACCGTCGCCAAGGTCAGCAGCGCAGGCACCGTCCTGGAGACCTATGCGATCCCGTCCACGGACTTTGTGATCGTCGCACCTACCACCGACAACGGGGCACTGCTGGTGCGGAACTATGCTGGGTCAAACGGCCTGTACCAGCTCGATGTCAGCGAGTCGTTCGAGTCGACCTACCTCGACGCGCTCCCGCCCACCATCACGACGCCGGCGGCCCTCAGCTTTGTGGACACCAGCGCCAACGACACGTTCACCGCCAGCGCCAACGCCACCCTCGCCATCACCTCGGACACGGCGATCACCGGCCGCGGCATCCAGGGCGGCACCACCGGCATTTCGAAAACGATCGGCAGCGTTACCTACGACGTCTCGAAAGCGGGCAGCTACGGCACCCTGTACCTGAAGAGCTCGACCGGCGAGTACGCATACGAGCCGAACAACCCGGCGATCAATGCGCTGTCGGCCAATGCCAGCGACGCCTTCACGGTCACGGCGAACAACGCCAACGGCAGCGGCACGGCCACGCTGACCGTCAACATCACCGGCGTGAACGACTTGCCGCTGGTGGCCAACCTCGCCGGCAACTCTGGCACCTTCAAGGCCGGGATGGCTAACACGATCGGCGACAGGATCGCCCCGGCGACCGTCAGCGTGACGGACGTGGACTCCGCCAACCTGGCCGGCGGCTACCTGCAGATCAACCTGACCGCCGGTACCAACGACGGCTCCTTTTATGCCGACCCGAGCAAGGTCAAGGGCGGCACCGACTCCGTGCTCAGTCCAGGCGACGCGGTGTACGTGGATGTGACCGGAACCGGCAGCAGTTACGTGCAGATCGGGACGGTAGCCGCCAGCGGCGGCGTGCTGCACATCGATTTCAATGCCAACGCCACGCCCGCCAACGTCACCTGGCTGCTCAAGTACCTGGCCTACAATTCGACCACAACGGGGCAGCGCGATTTCAACCTCGTGCTCAACGACGGGGACGGTGGCACCTCGGCCTCCTACGCGTTCTCGATGGTCGGCACTGACGGCACCGCGCCTACCCTGTCGAGCTCGAGCCCGGCCGACAACGCCACCGCCGTGCTGACCACCGTCTCGCCGACGATCGTGTTCAGCGAAGCGGTGCAGTTCGGCACCGGCAAAATCTACCTCGTCGACGTGGCGTCCAACACTGTGGTCGAACAATTCGATGTCGCCACGGCGCAGGGTGTGGGTGACGGCAAGGTCAGCATTTCGACGACCACGCTGACCATCAACCCCACGGCGTCTCTCGGCTACGGGAAGACCTACGCGATCAAGATCGACAGCGGGGCCGTCACGGACCTGGCCGGCAACGCCTACGCCGGCATCAGCGACAACACCACGCTGAACTTCACCACCAACTCGGCGCCGCCCACCGTCACCATCAGCGCCAGCCCCACCTCGCTCAAGGCGGGGCAGCACGCGACCATCACGTTCACGTTCAGCAGCGTGCCCACCGGCTTCACCGCCGCCGACATCAGCGCCACGGGCGGCACCATCAGCGCGCTCACGGTCGATGGCAGCGACCCGAAGATCTATACGGCCGATTTCGCGCCGAATGCCGCCCAGTCGCTCAGCGCCACCATCCAGATCAACGCGGGTGCTTTCATGGACGCGACCAGCCAGCCCAACGTGGCCAGCAACGTGCTTGGCATCAGCGGCGACACGCAGGCGCCGACCATCACGTCCATCACGCGTGGCACGCCCACCGGCGCGACGACCAATGCCGACACGCTGGTCTTCCAGGTGCAGTTCAGCGAGGCTGTGAGCAATGTGGATGCAAGCGATTTTTCGGTCAGCGGCACCACCGCCACGGTGTCGTCGGTCACCTCATCGGGAGCCAACAGTTATTCGGTCACGGTATCGGGCGGCGACCTGGCCTCGCTCAATGGCACCGTGGGCCTGGCGCTCATCTCGGGCAACAACGTGGCCGACAGCACGGGCAACGCGTTGGGCAGTACCAGCCCGACCGGCGCCAACCAGGGCTACACAATGGACAACGCGGTCGCCGCGCCCGCGATGGCACTGGCTTCGGATACTGGATCGAACGCCAGCGATGGCATCACCAAGGATGGCACCATCAACGTGACGCTGGCTGGCGACGTGGCAAGCTGGGAGTACAGCGTGGACAGCGGCGCGCACTGGACGGCCGGCAGTGGCACCAGTTTCACGCTGGCCGGCGGCAGCTACGGCGCTGGCGCCGTGCAGGTGCGCCAGACCGACGTCGCGGGCAACCTGAGCAGCACGGCATCGAACGCCGCGGCCATCACCGTCGACACGACTGCCGCCGCGCCTTCGCTCGCCCTGCACAGCGACACTGGCGCCAGCGCCGCCGACGGCATCACCCGCAACGGCAGCATCGACGTGACCTTGCCCCTTGACGCGGCCAGCTGGGAATACAGCGTAGACGGCGGCGCGCACTGGACGGCAGGCAGCGCCACCGCTTTCACGCTGGCCGACAACAGCTACGCGTCCGGCGCCGTGAAGGTGCGCTACACCGACACCGCCGGCAACCTGAGCGCGGTCGCCGCCAATGCGGCAACCATCACGGTCGACAACACGGTGGCCGCCCCCGCGCTGGCCCTGGCGGCCGACACCGGCACCAGCAACAGCGACGGCCTGACCAAGAATACCGCCGTGAACGTGACGCTGGCCGCCGACGTGGCCAGCTGGGAGTACAGCACCGACAGCGGTGCACACTGGACGAGCGGCAGCGGCACCAGCTTCAACCTGGCCGACGGCACCTATGCGGCAGGCGCGGTGCAGGTGCGCCAGACCGACCTTGCCGGCAACCTGAGCACGGCCGCTTCGAACGCAGCGGCCATCACCATCGACACCGCCGCCCTCGCGCCCACGCTGGCGCTGGCCAGCGACACCGGCGCCAGCGCCGCCGACGGCATCACCAAGGACGGCACCGTCAACGTGAACCTTCCACTTGATGTGGCCAGCTGGGAATACAGCGTGGACGGCGGCGCGCACTGGAGCGCCGGCAGCGGCGGCAGTTTCAGCCTGGCCACCGGTGATTACGCCAGCGGCGCCGTGCAGACGCGCTACACCGACAAGGCCGGTAACCTGAGCGCCACGGGCAGCAATGGCGCCGCCATCACGGTCGACACGTCGGCTCCCGCGCCCTCGTTCGCCCTGGCCGCAGACACCGGCACGAACAACAGCGACGGCATCACGAACAACCCGACGGTGAACGTGACGCTGCCGCCGGATGCGGCCAGCTGGGAATACAGCGTGGACGGCGGCGCACACTGGACGGCCGGCAGCGGCACCAGCTTCAACCTGCCGGCCGGCACGCAGGCCGTGGGCCAGGCGCAGGTGCGCTACACTGACCTTGCAGGCAACCTGAGCGCGGCCGGTTCAAATGCGGCCGCGATCACCATCGACACCTCGGTTGCCGCGCCTGCGCTGGCGCTGGCCTCGGACACCGGCTCGAGCGCCAGCGATGGCATCACCAAGGATGGCGCCATCAACGTGACGCTGGCTGGCGACGTGGCAAGCTGGGAGTACAGCGTGGACAGCGGCGCGCACTGGACGGCCGGCAGCGGCACCAGTTTCACGCTGGCCAGCGGCAGCTACGGCGCTGGCGCCGTGCAGGTGCGCCAGACCGACATTGCGGGCAACCTGAGCAGCGCGGCATCGAACGCCGCGGCCATCACCGTCGACACGACTGCCGCCGCACCTTCCTTCGCCCTGCACAGCGACACTGGCGCCAGCGCCGCCGATGGCATCACCCGCAACGGCACCATCGACGTGGCCCTGCCCGGCGACGCGGCCAGCTGGGAATACAGCGTGGACGGCGGCGCGCACTGGACGGCAGGCAGTGCCACCGCTTTCACGCTGGCCGACGCCAGCTACGCGGCCGGCGCGGTGAAGGTGCGCTACACCGACACCGCCGGCAACCTGAGCGCGGTCGCCGCCAATGCGGCAGCCATCACAATCGACAACGCCGTGGCCGCGCCCACGCTGACCCTGGCGGCCGACACCGGCACCAGCAACAGCGACGGCCTGACCAAAAATACGGCCGTGAACGTGACGCTGGCCGCCGACGTGGCCAGCTGGGAGTACAGCACCGACAGCGGCGCACACTGGACGAGCGGAAGCAGCACCAGCTTCAACCTGGCCGACGGCACCTATGCCGCAGGCGCGGTGCAGGTACGCCAGACCGACGTTGCCGGCAACCTGAGCACGGCCGCTTCGAACGCGGCGGCCATCACCATCGACACCTCGGCCGCCGCGCCTGCGCTGGCGCTGGCGGCCGACAGCGGCGCCAACGCCGCCGACGGCATCACCAAGGATGGCACGATCAACGTGACCCTGCCGCCGGACGCGGCAAGTTGGGAATACAGCGTGGACAGCGGCGGCCACTGGAGCGCCGGCAGCGGCACCAGCTTCGTCCTGGCAGAAGGCGGCTACGCAGCCGGTGCGGTTCAGGTGCGCTATACCGACAACGCGGGCAACCTGAGTGCCGCCGCCAGCAACGGCGCCGTCATCAGCGTGGACCACACGGTGGCCGCACCGGGCGTGGCGCTGGCTGCGGACACCGGCAGCAGCGGCGCCGACGGCCTGACCAACAATGCCACGATCAATGTCGTCCTGGCGGGCGATGCGGCCGGCTGGGAGTACAGCACCGATGGCGGAGCGCACTGGACCGCTGGTAGCGGCACCAGTTTCGTGCTGCCGGAGGGGAGCTACGCTGCCGGCACGCTGCAAGTGCGTCAGACCGACCTGGCCGGTAACCTGAGTCCGGCGGCCGGCAATGCCGCGGCAATCACGATCGACACCACGGCCGCCGCGCCCGTGATCGGGCTCGCCGCCGACACCGGCGCGAGCGCGAGCGACGGCATCACCGCCAACGGCCAGGTCAACGTCACCACCGCGCCGGACGCATCGAGCTGGGAATACTCGACCGACGCCGGTGCGCACTGGGCCGTCGGCAGCGGTAACAGCTTCGTCCTGGGAGCGGGAACCTGGGCCGGCGGCACCGTGCAGGTGCGCTATACCGACAAGGCCGGCAACCTGAGCGCGGCAGCAAGCAATGCCGCTGCGATCACGGTGGACCTGTCCGCGCCGGCCCCCACGCTGGCACTGGCACAGGACAACGGCGCCAGCCCCACCGATGGCGTGACCACCAATCCGATGGTCCAAGCCACGCTGCCGGCCGATATGGCAAGCTGGGAATACAGCACCGATGGCGGCGCCACCTGGTCCACTGGCCGCGGCGTCAATTTCTACCTCACCCTCGGCAAGCATGTGGCCGGCACGGTGCAGGTGCGCTATACCGACCTGGCCGGAAATCACAGCGCGGCAGCATCAAACGCGACGGATTTCTTCATCGAGAGGGACGCTCCGCCCGTCACGCCCCCGGTCAAGCACACCGTCGACGGCGTGGTGCTGGAAACCAGCACGGTGACCAATCCGGACGGCAGCAGCAGCCAGGTGCTCGTGGTGCCGGTGGTGACTCCATCGCGCGTGGACGACACCGGCAGCAAGGCGGTGGCGGACATTCCCTTGGTCAGCTCCAGCGACGGCGTGCCGGTACTGACGGCGCAGCTTCCGACCGGCTATGGAATGCAGGTCGCCGGCTCGGCCGGCCCACAAGGCCCCGCCGCCAGCCTTGCCGAACTGACGCGTGACATCCAGGCCCACACGCCCGCCGGCTCCGCCGGCCAGGGCAGCCTGGTGGCGGCCGGCGCCAGCTTCCTCGGCGAGCTGGCGCCCGGCAGCTCGCTGGTGGTGCAATCGATCACGCCGAGCGTGGCGCCAAACGGGCAGCCATCGGCCCCCGTGGTGATCGCAGCCCCGCCCGCGGCCCCCAACGCGCCGCTGACCGCGGTGGTGATCGACTCGTCCAACGTGCCGGGTGGCCTTGCGATCCAACTGCAGAACGTGCACTTCGCTGCCCTGATCGGCCCCATGCATGTGACCGGCGGCGACGGCTCGCAGGTGGTGTTCGGCGATGCCTCGGACCAGTACATCGTGCTCGGGGCCGACGACGACGTCCTGCACGGCGGCGCTGGCAACGACACGGTAGGCAGCGCAGGCGGCAACGACCGCGTGTACGGCGACGAGGGCAATGACGTGGTCTTCGGCGGCGAAGGCAACGATTATCTCGATGGCGGCACCGGCACCGACGTGGTGCTGCTGCAGGGCGCCAGCCGCGCCGACTACAGCTTGCGCTTCGACCACGGCAACCTGGTAGCGACGCAACTGCACGGCGGCCCGGACGGCACCGACACGATCGCCAATGTGGAAGTGCTGCGCTTTGCCGGCGCGCACCCGGACATGGGCACCGACGCGAGCCTGCGGCGCATCTACGACACCCTGTTCGACCGCCCTGCCGATGGGGCGGGAGCCGCCTGGTGGAGCGCGGCCGCCAACCACGGCATGGCGCTGCACGACATCGCGGCCAACCTGCTGGCCTCGAGCGAAGCGAAGGGCAGCGCCGGCCTGGCCAACGCCGCCTTCGTCGACCAGCTTTACCGGGACGCGCTGGGCACCGCCCCGGTGCCGGCCGACGAACGCGCGCGCTGGATCGGCCTGCTCGACCAGGGCAAGGCGGACCGCGCCGACGTCCTGCTCGGCATTGCCAACGGCACGCAAAAGCTCGCGCTGGACGCACAGGAGCATTCGGACGTTGCGTTCGCGGACACCGATGCGGCCACCATCGTGCGCCTGTACCAGACCGTGTTCGGCCGCCACGCCGACGAAGCGGGCGTCAATTTCTGGATCGGCAGCAGCGAAGCCGGCATGGCAATGCGCGACATCGTCAACGCCTTCCTGCAGTCGGGCGAGGCCCAGCAGCGCTACGGCGGCACCAGCGACAGCCAGTTTGTCGACACCCTGTACAACGTGGGCTTTGGACGCCATGCAGACGCAGGCGAAATCGGCTACTGGACCGACAAGCTGCACGCCGGCGCCATCAGCCGGGCGGACCTGGTGCTGTACTTTGCCGACTCGCCCGAGCAGGTCACGCTCGTGGGCAACAGCACCACCATTGCCGGGCTGACTGGCTAAGCGCAGGTTCGCGGTGGCCACGGCAGCGCGCCGGCCACCGCGACACTCAGAACAGGTAGGACGCCGCCACCCCGATAATCCACTGGTTCTCGTCACCGCGGTCCTTGACCACCGGGCTGTCGGCCGCGTCGCCCAGCAGCCGCTCGTAGCGCCCGGCCACCGTGACCAGCCATTTCGGGTCGACCTGGCTGGTCAGGCTGAACGGGATCTTGATCGAGGTGAGCCCGCCTTCGGCCTTGTAGGCCCGCCCGGCGCGCTGCGGGAACAGCGCCACGTCGGCGCCATGGATGCCGAAATAGCGGTCATTGAAATGGTCGCTGGCAAAGAACAGCCCGAAGCCGAGCGTGCCCAGCAGCGGCTTGCCGAACAGGCCCTGCGCGAACGGGTACACATAGGTCGCGCGGATGTTGCCGCTGGGGCCACTGTACACCCCGGTGGTGTTGCCGACGATGTCGGCGGAAAAGACGATCTTGTGCAGCGGGCGCCCTGGCTCGAGCGGCATGTGGTAATCGAGGAAGGCGCCGATCTCGGTGGCGCTGGCCACCGGACGCATGTGCTTGACCACGCTGTCGCTCACGTCGTCGTCACGCCGCTGGCGGAACCGGATCAGGGGGCCGGCGCGCAGGTCGGTGCGGTAGGGGACCACGTTGGCGCGCAGCTCGGGCCCGATCAGCTGCACGTACTGGGTGTCGCTCCACGCATAGCGCACCAGCGGCGCCGCGCGCGCCTCGTAATCGTCCGAGCCATAGTAATCGGGCACCGAGAAGACGCCCAGGCCAACCAGGTTGAAGTCCTGCGGGATCTGCAAGGGGATGATCTCCTGCGCGGCGCCGTTCTGGGAGAACAGCATCGCCGCCGCTGCCGCAAGGCCGGCGCTCAATAGCTTGGGTCGGGTCATGACTTACCTCCTGAAAGATGGGGCCACGTGTGGCTTTCGATGTACGAACCCATCGTACGAAGGCATCCCGGTGCGCGCTTGCGGCATCTCAAGCGGGAAATGGAACTTGCGGATCAGGCGCCAGAGGACGGCGCGCGCGTGGCGCAAAGCCATCGCTTGCGCCCCACGTAAAAAAGCCCTTCGGCGACGCTTCTCAGGCCGCGGGAGCCACGGCCGGCGCCTGCCTGGCGCCGTAGCTGCGCCGCATGCGCAGGAACGGCTCCTCGATCGTGTTGTAGCTGATGGTCGCCAGCAGCCAGGTGATGCCGTAGCTTGCGGCCAGCATGATGGCCGCGTCCAGCCCCGCGTGGCCGGTCGGCCGCACCAGCCCGACCTTGGTCGCCAGCACGTGCAGCACGCCCATGTGCAGCAGGTAGAACGAGAAGCTGACCTTGCCGCCGTGGCACAGTGCGCGCTCGATGGCGCCCGGCAGGCGGCGCTGGAACGACACCCAGGCCACGATGAAGAAGGCCCAGCCCGCGCTTTCCAGCATCGACCACCCGATCCAGAACGACGACTTAGGCGCGCCGCCGAACGGCGCGACCGTGTGCATCAGCGCCGTGGTGCACACCACCAGCGCGCTGGCCGCGGCCAGCAGCAAGGGCGCGAATTCCTGCAACCTGGCGCGGCGCCCCTGCAGCAGCATGGCCGCCGCCATCCCGATCAGGAACTGGTCGAAGCGCCCGACGAAGGTGCTGAAGTACATCAGCGTGCTGTTGTCGTTGACCGTGTACGCGGCCACCTTGAAGAAGGCCATCAGCACCAGCAGGTTGGCCAGGTAGCGCAGGCCGCGCTCCATCGCAAAGCGCGCCAGGAACGGGAACACCATGTAGAACAGGAACTCGACCGAAATGGTCCAGGCCGCGCCGGTGACCACGGTGCCGGAAGTGGGCGCTAGCCCCAGGTTGGTGGCGAACAGGTAAAGCAGGTCCTGCGGCTGGAACTTGTCGCGCCCGATCGAGGTGGCGACCAGGAAGATGGTCAGGAACAGCGGAAAGATGCGCAGCACCCGGTTGCGCACGAAGTCGCGGTACACGATCTGCTTTTGCACCAGCGCGATCTGCATGAACAAAAAGCCGGACAGCGTGAAGAACAGGCCGACACCGGTGTGGCCCTCGGTGATCAGGGCGCTCCACGGCCCGGACAGCCCGGCGCCGGACAGCCCGCGATACTCGAGGTGGAAATGGAACAGGAACACGACCGTGGCCGCGAGCCAGCGCAGCTGGTCGATGCGGGGGTTGTACTGGATGTTCAGCGATTGCATGCGTTCCCGCCCTGCTTTTCAAAAGGGAACATTGTAAAACGAATCGCCGCGAAAACCACGCCGCGCGCCAGCGCACCGCCGCGACTGGTTCTATAATACCGCCCTTACCTTCCGCCCCCATTCCCCATGCACGTCAACATCGCCGCTTACAAATTCGTTACGCTCGACAACCTGGAAGCGCTGCGTGAGCAATACGAGGCGCGCTGCAACGAACTGGGCCTGAAGGGCACGGTCCTGCTGACGCCCGAGGGCATCAACATGTTCGTGTCCGGGCCGCGCGCGCACATCGACGATTACCTTGCGTGGGTAAAAAGCGACGCGCGCCTGGCCGACCTGGAATGGAAGGAAAGCCTGTCGAACGAGCAATCGCACAAGCGCATGCTGGTGAAGATCAAGAAGGAAATCATCACGATGCGCATGCCGCTCATCAAGCCCGAGCTCGGCCGCGCGCCGGCGGTGGACGCGCGCACGCTCAAGCGCTGGCTCGACCAGGGCGTGGATGACGACGGCGTGCCGGTGGTGATGATGGATACGCGCAACGCGTTCGAGGTGGATGTCGGCACCTTCGACAACACGATCGACTACCGCATCGAGAAATTCAGCGAGTTCCCGCAAGTGGTGGCCGAGCACAAGGACGAGCTGCAGGGCAAGACCGTCGTGACCTTCTGCACCGGCGGCATCCGCTGCGAGAAGGCGGCGATCCACATGCAGGACATCGGCTACGAGCGCGTGTACCAGCTCGAGGGCGGCATCCTGAAGTACTTCGAGGAAGTCGGCGGCGACCATTACACCGGCGACTGCTTCGTGTTCGACTACCGCACCGCACTCAACCCCAGGCTGGAGCCGACCGAAACGGTGCAGTGCTTCGCGTGCCGCGCGGTGGTCACGCCGCGCCAGCAGCTGTCGCCCGATTACGTCGAAGGGCATTCGTGTCCGCACTGCGCGGGCACGCAGGAACAAAGCGGGGCGGCCGGCAGCACTGTCGCGCGCTGAAGCCAGCGCCTCTGCCACCACGTCGTTCCGGCGAACGCCGGAACCCATGCTGAAAGCGCCGGGCGTTGCATCATGCCGCGAGCCAACAGGCTCAGCATGGGTCCCGGCCTGCGCCGGGACGACGGCGCAACTGTCAGAACATCGGTGGCGGCGCGTCCGCCACGCCAACCAGCTGCGCGCCATCCATCCCCAGCCCGGCCGCGTGCACGATGTTGCTGATCACCGAGTCGATGGTGCCCGGGTCGCTCGCGTTCGCCGCCGACTGCAAATCCTTGACGGTCGCGATGAAATCGATCGCCAGCTTGTTTGCCGCATCGCCCGAATACGCCTGTTTCTCCACATCCGTGTCCAGGCGCGCGGTGAAGGTGGTCGCCACCGCGACCTTGGCGTTGTAGGCGAACAGGTCGGTGGTCTGGGCGCCGGCCGCGATCTGCGTCACCACGTTGTCGATCGTGATGGTGTGCGCGTCCAGCTTTTGCGCCCACCAGTCCACCCCCGCCTGCTCCGCCGGCCGGCCAAACAGGTGCTGGTACACCGTGCTCACGATCTGGGCGTTGGTCATGCCGGCGTACGCTGCCTTGTACTCGGCCGAGGTCGAGAATTGCGCCGACATTTGCTGCAAGGCGTTCGGGTTGGTCTGCAGCTGACCGGTCCAGAACGCCAGCCCCGCCGGGTCGGCCGGACGGCTGAAGTAGGCCACATACAGCTTCTCGACTGCGTTGATGTTGTCTGCCATGACGATATCTCCGGTTCAATTAGAGGTGAGCAAATCCTACCCTAATTGCGAAATCGAAGGCGCAGCGGACTCAACCGTGCTCAGGTAGTTTCCTACCGACATCGCCCTTACCTAAAGGAAATCAACGAAATTTCCGCGACACTAGATTGTTAAATTTTAATGCAGCGCGAGCTTGTCTGCGGGCGCACTGGCGTCGAGCCACGCCGGCCACAGGCTGTCCGACCACTCCGCCACGCGGTACAGCCTGCGCAGGATCGACAACCACTGGCGCAGCGCCAGCTCGGGCAAGGCGAACGTGGCCGTCTCACCGTTGGGCCCGAACAAGTCCAGCCGCACGCCCTGGGTGGTCGTGGACAGGTCCACCCGGGTCGCGACCCACGCGGCGTTGCCTGCCGGTGCCGCCACCGGTTCCTGCGCCACGAGCTGCGCCTGCGCGGCCTGCTGCTCGAAACTGTTGAGCAGTGCGGCGCGCGCATCACCTTGTGCCGCCAGCGGCTTGCACAGGGCCGGCACCAGCCGTCCAAGCAGGCGCTGGGTCAGCCACACATGCTGCACCTTGCCGTCGGCGGCCTCGCCCGACAGGCCGATCCGGTCCTCGACATGGGAATACTGGGTCGTAACGCGTTGCAGGAGGTTCATTTCGTCACAAATAAAAACCGCCGCGGGCGCGGCGGTTCAGGGGCAAGCGGCTGCGGTTCAACGAAAGTAAGCGGCCACCTCGCGGATGTCGGTGTCCCCGATCGTGCCGGCGGCGGCGCTTAGGCGCAGCAAGCCCAGCAGGTAGGTGTAGCGCGCCTGGGCCAGATCGCGCTGGCTGGTGAACAGCTGCTGCTGGGCGTTGAGCAGGTCGAGGTTGATGCGCACCCCGCCCTTGATGCTCTGCTCGGTCGCCTTCATCAGCTCCTTGCTCGACTCCACCGCCTTGACCAGGGCCTCGACCTTGTGCACGCTGCTCTGCACGACGCTGTGCGCCTTGCGCAGGTCGACCATGATCTTGTTGGTGCGCGCATCGAGGTCGGCCTTGGCACGCTCGTAGTTGGCCGCGGCCTGGCGCGTGGCGGCGTTGATGGCGCCGCCCTGGTAAATGGGAATGCTCACCTGCACGCCCAACGAACGGTTGACTGTGTTCTGGGTATAGGTGTTCAGCGACTCGGAATCGCCCTTGCTGTAACTGGCAATGAAGTCCACACGCGGATAATGGCCCGCCTTGTTCTTGACGATTTCCAGGCGCGCGTTCTCCACCGTCAGGCGGGCGGCGGCCAGCTCGTGGTTGCGTTCGCGCGCGAGCTGTTGCCACTTCTCGTACGGGCCGACGTCCAGGTCGCCGATGCGAAAGTTGCTCGACAGCGTATCCAGCGTGCCCGGGTCCATGCCAATGACGCCGGCCAGCGCGTTGAGCATGGCCACCGCGTTGTCCTGCGCCTCGACCAGCGTGGCCTCGGCCAGGTCGAGCCGCGCCTTCGTTTCCAGCATATCCGTCTTGGTGCCCTCGCCTTTTTCAAACAGGCGCTGGTTGACCTTCTGCTGTTCCAGGTACATATCGCGCTGCACCTGCGCGAGCGCCACCTGGTCCTGCGCGAACAGTGCGTCGCAGTAAGCGCCAACCACGCGCAGCGCCACCTCGTTCACGTTCGCCTCGTACTGCTGCTCGCTGGCCTGGGTCTGCACTTTGCCCTGGCGATAGCGGGTAAGCGCGTCGATGTTGAACAGCGACTGGCGCATCTGCACCACCGAGGAACGGCTGATGTAGCGCGGATGCGTGACGGACTTGCCCAGCAGCACACTCATCTGGTCCAGGTTCTCCATGTCGGCCACGTTCTTGTTGCCGGAGAACTGGGCCGACACGCTCGGCAGCAGGCCGGCGCGGCCGAGCACCAGGTTTTCCTTCGCCGCCTCGTTCTCGTAGAAGTTCATACGAAACGTCGGGTCGTTCTTGAGCGCGGCCTGGTAGGCCTGCTGCAGGCTGACCGCGGCGGCACTGCCGCTGTACAACGCGGCCAGCAGCGCCGCGCACGCGCCCAGGCGCGCCGGGATGTTTGCTTTGGCCACGGTCAGTCCTCGCTCATCGACGATTTGGCCCGGTCGAAGATCGGCTTGAGCAGGTAGTTCATCATGGTGCGTTCGCCCGCTTTCACCAGCAGCTCGACCGGCATGCCCGGCACGATGTTCAGGTGGTGGCTGGCGATCATCTTGGCGCCTTGCGGGGTCACCCGCACGCGCACCTTGTAGAACGACTGGCCGCTCTTCTCGTCCACCGTACGGTCGGCCGCCACCTGCTCCACCTCGCCTTCGATATGCGGGGTGCGATTGGTGTTGAAGGCAACGAACATGATCTCGACCTTCAGGCCCGGATGCACCTTGTCGATCAGGTTGGTCGGCAGCGAGCCTTCGACGATCAGCGGATCGTCGCTCGGCACGATATCCATCAGGCGCGCCCCGGAGCCGACCACGCCGCCCTCGGTGAACACCGCCGTGTTGACCACCGTGCCATCGACCGGCGCCTTGACGTCGACATTGGCCAGCTCGAACTGCTGCGCGTCGCGCTTGGCCTTGGTGGCGTCGGCTTCGCGCTGCACGTCGGAAAGCGTGGTACGCACTTCCTTCTGGTAATCCTGCATGCGCTGCGCCTTGCGCATGGTGAGCTCGAGAACCTGGCGCTCGGCCCGCCCGATGTTGCCGATATCTTCGGACAGCGCGCCCGACAGCTGGGCGTAGGTGCGCTCCAGGTCGAGCAGTCGGTTGCGCGCCACATAGCCTTCCTTGGCAAGGTCGCGCATGCCGCCCAGTTGTTCCTTCAGGATCGCCATCTGTTCCTTCTTGCTGTCGCGCGATTCCTGCAGGCCCTTGATCTGGATTTTCAGGCCGGCGATGCTCTCATCCACGCTGGCCAGCTCGTTGCGCAGCGAGCCCTGGCGCGAAAGCAGCAGTTGATTGTGCAGGCTCATCAGTTCAGCGACACGGGGCTCGCCATGGCGCTTTTCCAGTTCCTCGGGGAAGCTGATCTTGCTCTTGCCATCGCGCTCGGCGGCCAGCCGCGCCTCGGCCGCAAGGGCAGTCAGGTATTGCACATCCACCATCTCGAACTGGGACTGCGCATTCACCGGGTTCATGCGCACCACCACCTGGCCGGCCTTGACCACGTCACCGTCCTTGACCAGGATCTTCTGGATGGTGCCGCCCAGCAGGTGCTGGACCGTCTTGCGGTTGGATTCCTTGGCCACCGTGCCCATCAGCGGGACGCCCTTGTCCAACGGGGCCAGCGATGCCCACAGCAGAAAACCGCCCACGCCAAGCAGCACGACGAGCCAGCCCAGCCGCGCAAACTTGCGTTCGTCGGTGTTGACCTCCAGCGGGGCGACGTCATGGCTGACGACCTCCGCCGGCTTGTTCTGGTTTTCGATCAATTTCATTTGGTTTCTTCTCCGGTCGTGGCGCCGGCTGGGGCCGGCTGCGTCGCCGGCCGTGCCGCTTGCTGGGCCGCCTGGGCCTGTTGGGCTGCCTGGGCCTGTTGGGCTGCCTGGGCCTGTTGGGCCGCCTGGGCCTGCTGGGCGGCCTGCTGGTTTGCTTGCTGCAGCGCTGCCAGCACCTGGTCGGTCGGACCGAACAGCTGGGCGGCGCCATCGCGCAGCAGCAACAGCTTGTTGGTCGCGCCGATGACGCTGGTGCGGTGGGTAATCAGGATGATCGTCTTGCCGCGGCGTCGCAGGTCAAGCACGGCCTGCACCAGCAACTGCTCGCCGATATCGTCCAGGTTTGAGTTCGGCTCATCGAGCACGATCAGGGACGGGTCACCGTACATGGCGCGGGCCAGCGCGATGCGCTGCTTCTGGCCGCCGGACAGGCCGGCGCCGGCGTCGCCCAGACGCGTGTCATAGCCGTCGGGCATGTGCAGGATCATGTCGTGCACGCCGGCGCGCTGCGCGGCCAGCACCACCTTTTCGGGATCGACCTCGCCAAAGCGCGCGATGTTCTCGCTCACCGTGCCGGCAAACAGTTCGATGTCCTGCGGCAGGTAGCCGATGTTCGGACCCAGCTCGCCCTTGTTCCAGGCATAGATGTCGGCGCCGTCCAGGCGCACCTTGCCGACCGCCGCCGGCCAGACGCCCACCAGCAGCCGCGCCAGGGTGGACTTGCCGGAGCCGCTCGGGCCAATCACGCCGAGCACGTCGCCGGGGGCGACCGCGAACGACAGTCCCTTGATCACCGCGCTCTTTGCGCCCGGCGGCGCTGCCGTCACGGCCTCCACCGACAGCGCACCCTGCGGCTTGGGCAGCGGCATCCCGGCCGGGCGGGCGGGATTGGCTTCGAGCAGCTTGGCCAGCCGTTCGTACGAGCTGCGGGTGCTGCTCCACGACTTCCACACTGCGATCAGTTGCTGCACAGGCGCCAGCGCGCGGCCCACCAGGATGGAGGCGGCGATCATCATGCCCGAAGTAATCTTGTTCTCAAGCACCAGCAACGCGCCAAAACCAAGCACCAGCGACTGCAGCGAGGTCTGGACGAACTTGGTGGTGGCGTTGATCTTGCCTGCCAGTTCGCTGGCCTGGGCCTGCAGCTTGAGGAACTGGCCGTGGGTCTTGAACCAGCGCGAGATCAGGTTGGGCAGCATGCCCATCGACTCGATGACCTCGGCGTTACGCAGGTTGTTGGTGGCCATGGTCGAAGCGGCAATTGCCATTTGATTCGCTTCGGCCAGCGGACGGCGCGTGACGCGCTCGTTGACGACAGCCAGCACCACCAAAACGACCGTGCCGGCCAGCGCGAACAGGCCCAGCGACGGTTCGAAAAAGAAGATGACGATCAGGTAAATCGGGAACCAGGGCGCGTCAAAGAACGCGAACAGGGCATTCCCGGTGAGGAACTGGCGCAGGTTGGTCAGGTCGTTCAGCGCCTGGCCGGCGTTGGCGCCGGCCTGCTTGAGGTTCTGTTCGAAGGCGGCGGTGTACACCCGCTTGTTGAGCGTCATATCGAAGCGGGCGCCGACCCGCACCAGCACGAACGAGCGCACCAGCTCCAGCGTCGCCATCAAGGCATAGGCGCCCAGCATGATCAGGGTGAGCATCAGCAAGGTGATGTCATTGCGGCTCTGCAGCACGCGGTCGTAGATCTGCAGCATGTACAGCGACGGCACCAGCATCAGCAGGTTGATGACCGCACTGAAGGCGCCCACCGTCCAGAAGGTGCTCTTGAAGGCAAGCAGCGCCTGCTCGATCTCGTTTTTTACGGTTATGAGTTTTTTCATGTTGGGTCGCGGCTCGGGTTGGCAACGATTGCAGTCCCGAGAAGCAGCCTCAACGGGAACAAGCGTGCGAGATTATCGCTCAATTTGTTCAATAAATGTGATGTGCGTCACATTTTTTTAACAGCAGGGCCAAGCGAGTGGTTTTTTGGCGCATCTCCCCCGCGGCAGGGGGGGATATCGCGGCGCATGCGCGGCCCGACGGCGCGCTGCGGTGCGGCCGCCGATCCAGTGCGTGGCGGAAGGCGAGGAAGACGATAAAAAAAGGCCAGGCTTGCGCCTGGCCTTTTGCTGCGGACAGCTGGGGGCTTGCGCCCTCAGCCGTCGGCGATTGGCTGATTAGCCAGCCGGGTTGGCGGTGTTCAGCGCCAGCAGCAGGGCGTCCAGATCGATCGCGCCGGTCAGCTTGACGACGATGTCTGCCGAGTCAACGGTACCCAGGGTGCCCTTGTCGACGTACACGTAGGTGTCGCCGCCCATCTGGAACACCAGGTTGTCACCCTTGGCCGAGACCGCAGCGTCTTTCAGTGCCAGGTCCAGGTCGGTTTGGGTGGTGGTGAACTTGGCGCCGCCAGCGAAGCCGGTGACGTTGATGTGGTCGGACGACTGCATCAGGGTGTCGCCAGCTGCGTTGGTGACCAGCTTCAGGCCGGTGACGGTGTCCACTGCGCCGTAGTTCGAAGCGCCGATGGTCACGATGTCCACGCCTGCGCCCAGCTTGACGGTCTCAGCCTTGGTGCTGGTCGAGCCGTAGACGAGGCCGGTAACGACGTCGCCAGCTGCGTGGGTCAGGTCGCCCAGGGAGTAGGTGCCGCCCAGAGCCGATGCGTCCACGGTGGCCAGCTTCGAACCGTCGGTGTTGGTCACAACAGCGGTACCGTTGCCGGTCAGGGTCAGCGATGCCAGCTTGTTCAGCGCGCCAGCGGCTGCGCCTGCGGTCACCGTTGCTTTAGCGATGGTGTCCTGGGTCGCGTTGCTCGAAGCGTTGACCGAGTTGACGGTGCTGATGGTAGCGCTGTTCAGGTCACCGGTCAGGGTGCCGTTCACGCTGCCGCCTGCGCCGGTGATTGCCTTGACAGCCAGGGTCACGGTGTCGCCGTTGGCGGTCACGGTGCCGGTAGCTTTCTCGGTGATGTTCAGCGAGCCAGCGCGCGGAGCATTGGCGTCAGCGCCGTAAGCCAGGGTGGTGGCGGTCACTGCGCCGTTGGCGATCACAGCCTGCGAACCGACGTTGGCGACGATGCCGCCAGCGTTCATGTCGATGGTCGTGTAGTTGGCGGCCAGGGCCGATGCGTCCAGTGCACCTTCAGCGGTTGCGCCGGTGAACTTGATGGTCTCGAAGCCGGTCAGCAGCTTGTTGAACACGATGTAGTCGTCAGCAACGCGGGTAGCCTTGCCAGCCACAGCCACGGTGTCGGTGCCGGCGCCGCCGTCGATCACGTCGGTGGTTGCCAGGGTGCCGTTGATGGTGATGGTGTCGTTGCCGTCGCCGCCCGAAACTTTCAGGCCTTGGCCAGCGATCTTGTTGACGGTGATCTTGTCGTTGCCTGCGCCAGCATCAACGGTCAGCAGGCCGCCGGTCGAAGCGGTGACTGCCAGGGTGATGGTGTCGTCGCCAGCGCCGGTCGAGACGTTGCCGTTCACAGCAGCAGCGGTGTCGGTTGCAGCCGAGGTCACGCCGTTGAAGGTCACGGTGTCTTTGCCCGAACCGGTCGAGATGGTGGTCTCGGTGCCGCTGCCGGTGAAGGTGATGGCGCCGGTCGAAGCCGAAGCGTTCACGTTGGTGATGTGCTTCACCGACGGGGTGACGGCGTCTTCGTTGATGGTCAGGGCGGTCTTCTGGTCGGTGGTGACGGTGACGGTCTGCACGTCGGTGCCAGCGTTGACGGTCAGCGCCATCGCATCGGTACCATCTTGTGCCGAGTCAACGCGCGAGCCCGACACGGTCACGGTTGCCAGCTTGGTGCCGCCAACGGTCAGGCTTGCCAGGTCGTCGACGTTCTTCAGCGACACGGCAGCCGAGGCGCCCGATGCACCCACGTTCAGGGCGGTTGCGCCAACGATCGAGTCGAAGCCAGCGGTCACACCAGCAGCCAGCTTGGTCACGTTCAGTGCCTTGCCGATCTGGTTGATGTTGGTCGCGCCGACGAACTTCGATGCGTCCAGCGTGTTGTTCGGAGCGGCCGGGATGGTGTAGCCCGACAGGTTCAGGTTGATGACTTCAACGTTCTTGATGGTCGTCGGGAAGGCGCCGTTGGCGGTGAACGCAACGTTGTTGGCATCCTTGGCATCTTTGATTTCGACGTTCAGGGTGTCTTTGCCGTTGCCGCCGTCGATCGAGTCGATGACGCTCAGGTTGGTCTGATCGACGCCGGTGGTGGCGTTGAAGGCGTTGGCGTTGATGACGTCGTTGCCGTCGGTACCGGTGATGATGTCCTGGCCCGGGGTCAGGGTGTAGGTCTGGCCGCCCACGCCGCCGTTGTCGACGATGCCTTGCACGGTCACGTTCAGTGCGGCGGTGTCGATGGCTGCTTTCAGCGAAGCGTCATCGGTCACGTTGGCGATGAACTGCTTGGCCAGGCGGTTTGCTGCGTCGCCCTGGTAAGCCAGGATTTCCGGCACGGTGTCCAGAGCAGCGGTGAACGCGGTTGCTGCTGCAACTTTGTTTGCGTAGATGGTAGCGTCGCTGCCCAGGGCGCCCTTGGCGATCTCGGTCACGGCGTAGTCGATCTTGAAGTCGCCCTTCATCAGGCCTTGTGCCCAGAAGTTCAGACCAGCGATGTCCGGAGCGTGGCCAAACAGGTTCTGGTACACGGTAGCGACGACAGTGTAGGCGTCCTTGCCGCCGTAGGTGTCGGTGTATTCTTTCTGGGCGGCGAACAGCTTGTACATCGCCGAGGTGTCACCCTTGCTGGCCGTCAGGGCGCTTTCCCAGTAGGCGAGACCGCCGACGTCCGCCGGACGTGCAAAGTAAGCAATGTATGCCTTCTGTACTGCATCGGTATAAATACCCATTTAGTGCTCCAAGTAGAAGTTCAATCAAGGTTAACTTGCAGTTGCTCAAGCGTCTGCAATCCAACGGAGCGAATCATGACAGAGCCTGATGTTCCATTAATGTGACGATCGTCACAATCAGGAACAAATTTTGTCTTGAAGTTGTATCTATTCACGATTTGCTAGCTGGTCGGGCATTATCTAGGATGACAAGGTTTGAAGCAAGACGCTGTCTTTACAAGCAAACCGCGAGGCAGCAGATTGCGCCAATTTTGCGCTTGCGAGCATTTTCAGCTCATTTCTGTTTGATAACAGTGTTATTTGAACACCGAGTTAGTTTCCTTGGGGCAGGATTTTGCTTACAAATGGACACACATTTCGTGTCGCTTTCACGCATAAGTACTGGCCGCTGTTTGAAACCGGCAAGTCACCGGTGCGCGCCAGGCGCACCAAGGAACAATAGAAAGACTGCAATATCCGGCAAGCGCGGGGCCGCGGGCTGACCGCGAGAGACGGGAGGGGGGAGGAAGCAGCCGGGCGGCAGTTCGCCCGGCCGAGGACCGGCGATTAGCGAGTCCAGCTGGTAAAGCCGCTCACCGAGCGTGACTCGTCCAGGCGCGAGCGGAACAGATAGGCGGCGCTGCCGCCGTTGGCATTGCTGAGCATGCCGTCGACCTGCATGTTATTGCTGGCGGGCCGTTCATACAGGTTGTTGGCGAACCGTCCGTCCGGCGATACCTGCCCTTCCGCATGCAGCTTGAAGGTGGAGCCGTCACCGATCAGGTCGAAACTGGTGGCAAAGCTCTGCTTGCCGAAGTCCACGCTCAACAAGCCATTCTGCAATTGCCCGAGGACAGGGTTCTTGTTCGGATTGTCGTTCAGGATGTAGGCCTCGCTGCCGCTCAGCAGGAACGCGACGTTGCCGCGCTCGGGCGCCACATAGTCCTTGCCAGCGGTGCGAAACAGCACATAGTCGCCGGAAATGACGCGCTCGGCGCCGTTCGGGCCGGTCAGCGAAATCGTTGCAGGCCGCCCCATGACGTCGGCCCAGCGCCCCCATTGCAGCTCGCGCTCAGGAAGCTGGGCTACCGGCGGAGTCACCACCTCCACCACCGGCGGCGTGCTGGGCAGGGTTGGCTGGTGCTGCACGTATTTTTCGACCGAGTCCACCTTGCGGGCGTCGATGACCGAATCGCTGGGGCTGCCCACCTTGGCGACCGGCTCGTCCGAACGCGGCGGGGTTACCTGGTCCGGCGCGCCGGAGGAGGCCGGCAGCAATTGCGGGGCCGCCTGGCCGCGCTTGACCTGCAGCAACTGGCCGCGCTGGGCGGCAAACAGCTCGCGGCTGGCCGCGCCTTCGCACGGGCCGGCGCCTTCCGGGCGGCAGGCGCCGCCAAAGCTGCTGACCACGACGCCGCCGGTCAGCACCGCCACGCGCGAGGTGTCCTGGTCGGTGAACACCGTGAAATCGGTGCCGCGCACGCCGATCGCCGCCACCGGAGTGTTGAAGCGGAAATTCTGACGCGCCAGCTTGACGGCGTCCCCCGACTTGCTGCGCGCCACGCCACTGATCAGTTCCAGCTTGACCTTGGTATTGGCTGGGTTGGCGTTGTCAACGTAATAGGTAACGATGCGCGCCCTGGTGTTGGGGCGCAGGATGAACAGGCCGTTGTCGATCGTCTTCACATATATATAGCCGTCGGCGCCGGTGGACAGCAGTTCGCCCTCCTGCACCGGCACGCCCTCGGCCGCCGCGCGCTCGGCCACATGGCTGGCGCCGGCGGTGAAGATAACCTTGCCCGCCTCGGCCGCCTGGGCTTGCGCAGCAAGCGCGAAGCTGCAAGCAAAAATGAATCGACGCAACATATTTGTTCCCCTTTTCTCCGCGATTATCCGCACGGACAATCGCGTTTTCCGTGACGACCATCACATTCTAGTGCAAAGTTGAGTCCGCTTCCGTGAAGTTGAACGTCTCCTCCGTTAGTCTGAAAGCAAGTTATACTGCGCGTTTCAGATTTTGGAACACTGGCATTCCAAGGGCTGCGTGGTCGAACACACTCTCAAATCTCCTGCTGCGCGCTACCATTTCCGGCTTCCGGCACCGCTGGCGCGCGCGCTGATCGGCGCACTGGCGCTGGCGCTGACCATCTTTGCCCAGTGGGGCCCGGCGGTTGGAACGTCGTTTTTCGGCAACGAACTTGCGCGCGATGTGTTCGTGCGCATGCGCGCCATCACCGCTCCGGAGCCGCGCGTGCTGGTGGTCGATATCGACGAGGCCAGCCTGGCCCAGCTCGGCCCCTGGCCGTGGCCGCACAGCCGCATTGCCGACCTGGTCGAGACGCTCCTCGACCGCTACGAGGCACGCGGCGTTGCGCTCGACATCCTGCTGCCGGAAGCGGGCGACGCGCTGGGCGACGCGCGCCTGGCCGCGCTCGCCCGGCACGGGCCCCTGGTGCTGGCGCAGGCCTTCGACTACGACTTCGCGCAGCTGCGCCCGCAGCCGCTGCGCGCCGGCGTGCTGGCCGGCGCCCGCCCGCGCAACGACGGCGCGGCGACGCCGGCCACTGGTTACATCGCCAACCACGCCGGCCTGTCCCATGCCCGCCACGTCGGCAACATCGGCTTCATCCCCGACCCTGACGGCGTGCTGCGGCGGGTGCCGCTGCTGACCAGCTTTGACGGCCGCCAGTACCCGGCGCTCGCGCTCGCACTGGTGGACTGTTGCGCCGGCGGCGGCGCAATCGCGCTGCCGGCCGATCCGCTGCTGCGCGTGGACTACCGGCGCGACTGGGGCGCCTATACCGTGGTCAGCGCCGCCGACATCCTGGCGCAGTCGATCGACCCGGCAAGCGCGCGCGGGCGGCTGGTGGTGGTCGGCTCCTCCTCGCTCGGCATGACCGACCGCGTCGCCACCCCGTTTGCGCCCAGCCGCCCGGGGCTGGGGGTGCAGGCCACCATGCTCTCGACCCTGCTCGACCGCCAGCAAGGCGCCGTGCCCGCGCCGTGGCCAGGCCGGCTGCTGGCGCTCGGGTTCGCGCTGGCGGCGGTGCTGCTGGCGGGCTTCGCGTTCCCGCGCCTGGCGGCCGCCGCCAGCGTCGGCCTGCTGGCCGCGCTGTCCCTGGTCTGGCTGGGAGTGGCGTTCGCCGCCGCGCCGCACGATCCGGTGTTCTCGACCACCGCGCCGCTGGCCACCAATCTGTTCCTGCTGGCGGTCGCGGTGCCATACCAGTGGCAACTCACCCAGCGCAAGTCGCGCCGCCTGCTCGACACCCTGCGCCAGTATGTGGCCCCCGGCGTGGTGGCCGAGCTGCTGCGCAGCGACATGGAAGACCCGCTGGCGCCGCGCCTGCTCGACGTGACCACACTGATCGCAGACATGCAGGGCTACACCAGCCAGGTCGAGTCGCTGTCGATGGAAGAAGCAGCCGAACTGACGCGCGCCTTCCTCGACTGCCTGACCGGGCCGGTGATCGCGATGCAGGGCACGCTGGACAAGTACACCGGCGACGGCCTGGTCGCGTTCTGGGGCGCGCCACTGCCGCTCGAGCATCACGCCGACCTCGCGCTCGACGCCGCGCTCGAGATCCTGCAACGCGTCGATCGCCTGTCACGCGAGCGCGAGAAAGCCGGCCTGCCACGCCTGCGGGTGCGCATCGGAATCGAGTCCGGCCCGGCGATGGCGGGCGACTTCGGCACCTCGTTTCGCAGCATTTACACGGCGGTGGGCGACAGCGTGAACACCGCCTCGCGCCTGGAGCAGGCCGCGCGCGACTTCCCGCATGACGTGATCATCGGCGCCGGCACGGTCGAGCGCGCGCGCCGCCATCGCTTCGTGCTGCTGGGTGAACGCCACCTGCGCGGCAAGGGCAAATCGACCACCCTGTACACGCTCGACATCGGTGCCGCCCAGCCGCTGCCCCTGTTCGAGGCCGCGGAGGCGCGCGCATGATGCGCCGCCCGGCCCACCTTGCCGCCGCGCTCGCGCTGGCTGCCGCGCACACGCTGGCGCACGGCCAGGCGCGCGAGAGCTGCGACGCCGGCGCGCTGCGGCAGGACCTGTACCAGAACGCCCTGCAATCGATCGCCGAAGGCCGCCGCAGCGACGCCTCGCGCGAGCTGCGCTGCCTGATCGAGAACGAACCGCAGCACGCCGGCGCCTGGCTCGACCTGGCCATGACCCAGTGCGCGCTGGGCCACTCCGAGGAAGCCGAGCGCCTGTTCGCCACGATCGAGACGCGCTTCGCGCCCTCGCGCTTGACCCCGGGTTGGGAAGAGATGCTGCGGCTGATTGCCGAGGCGCGCGAGGAAGGCTGCAACCGCTGGCACCCGGCGAGCGCGTGGTCGTTCACGGCCGGCCGCGGCGTGGACCAGAACGTCAACCAGGGCGCGCTCAGCTCGACCTATATCAGCGGGGGGACGGACGGCCCGATCGTGCGCGAGCTGTCGAGCGACTTCCGGCCGATGCATGACCAGTACAGCTTGCTGTCGGGTGACTACACGCGCGACATCACGCCCAACGGCACCACCGGCTTTGCGCAATACGTCGTGCGCCGCAACGACCGGCTGCGCCAGTACGACAGCGCCTCGGCGTTTGCCGGCGTCGATACGCCATGGCGCGTCGGGCGCTGGACCCTGCGCGGCAGCGCCGCCGTGGGACTGGTCACGTTGGGCAGCAGGCTGTACCAGCGCCAGCTGCAGCTGCAGGCGCGCGTCACGCCGCCGCTGCCGCTGCCGACCGGCATGCAGGCAAGCGTTCTGACCGGCTTCGCCTACAACGAATTCCTGACCCTGTCCAACTTCAATTCGAACATCTGGGACACCCGCGCCCAGCTCACCTGGCGCCGCCCCAACCTGTTCGCCAGCGCATCGGCCGGCCGCCTGCTCGATCACGCGCTGGCGGCGCGCCCTGGCGGCGACCGCCATGGCTGGTTCGGCAACTTGCTGGTCAAGCGCCACCTGGGTGGCAATCTGGCCGGCGAGCTGTCGTTCACGCGCCAGACCTGGTCGAGCACATCACCCTACTCGCCGGGGCTCATCGACGAGGTCCGCGCGCAAGGCACCAACGTGGCCCGCGCCAGCCTGATGTACACCCTCACCCGCAACCAGTCGATCCAGCTGGAGGGACGCGTGGTGCGCAACCGCGAGAACATCTCGATCTTCCAGTACAACTCGCGCCAGCTGCAACTGAGCTGGCAATGGCAAGGATTCTGACAATGGCCACACCCGGCGTGCGCTCGCTCGGCAGCGCGATCGAAGGCCACGACAATGGTTTCAACCTGGTGCGCCTGGTATGCGCCCTGCTGGTGGTCGTCTTCCATGGCTACCAGCTCAATACCCTGCGTCCCGCGACCGACCCGGCCACGCTGTGGCTGCAGCCGGTCACCGACCTTGGCGGCCTGGCGGTGGCCGTGTTCTTCCTCGTCAGCGGCATCTTCATTACCCAGAGCTGGATGCGCGACCCGCATCCCGGCCGCTACGCGCTGCGCCGCGCGGCGCGCATCGTGCCGGGCCTGTTCGCCTGCCTGCTCGTGACCACCGTGCTCGCGTGCGCGTTCTTCTCCGATCACGGGCCTGGCACCCTGCTCGGCGCGGAGCCCTGGCGCTTCATTTTCGGGAACACGGCCCTGCATGAACTGCGCTACATCATCCCGCCCGAAGAGCTGCGCATCCCCGGCGTGCTGGCCGGCCAGGACCTGAACGGCCCGCTATGGACGCTGTATTGGGAAGGCCGCATGTACGTGATGGTGGCGCTGGTCGGCCTGTCGGCGGCGCTGCCGCTGGCCACCTGGATGCGCGCCTGCGCGCTGTTCCTGCTGCTGGCGGCCAACCTGTTCCCCGAGGTGGCCGCGGGCTACGTGTGGGAAGTGCGCCTGTGGTCGATGTTCCTGGCCGGGATGCTGCTGCAGACCGTGGCCGCGCAACTGCGCGTGGGCGCGCTGCAGGTCGGCTGCGCGCTGGCCCTGCTGGCGCTGAACTGGACCCGCTTCGGCGCCCTCACCCCCAGCCCGCTGACCTGGTTCGGCATCGCGCTGGCCGCCGGCGCGCTCGCGCTGTGGGCAGGCGGCGCGCGCGTGCGCCACATCGGCCACATCCAGCGGCACGACTATTCGTACGGCGTGTACATCTACCACTGGCCGGTGCTGCTGATGCTGCGCGCCGTGCTGCCGCCGCTGGGCGCGCTGCGCCTGACCTTGCTGGCAATGGCGGTGACGCTGGCGCTGGCGGCGCTGAGCTGGCACCTGGTCGAAGCACCGGCCCTGCGGCTGGCGCGGCGCTGGCTGGGCCAGCACCGCCGCCTCATTGCGGCCGGTCCGGCCCCCGTGTCCCCGCCATCCGGCCAGGCCGATGCTGCAAAAAAGCCGCAAGCTGCCGCCAGGATTGACGCGGACTCAGCCTGAACCGCTACAATCTCTCCTTGTCGGAAATCTTTTCCGTAAGAACGCCGCGCAGGCGCCCTTGCCGTCGCGGCAGCTTTACCAGTGACTATCGATGACGTCCAACGCCAATCAAACGCAACAGCCTGGTGAGGTGCCGATGGAAGAGCGGCACATCCAGATTCACCTGCGCAAGATCCCGCTGCTGTCGCAACTGACCGACGAGGAAATCATCCGCGTCAAGCAAGAGTTCCGGTTTCGCCATTACAACAAACGCGACATCGTGTTGCAGAAAGGCGGCCACGGCGACGGGTTGATGTTCCTGCTGTCCGGCCAGGCCCAGGTGATCGACGTGACCGAGGACGGCCGCGCGATCGGCCTGCGCCTGCTCGCGCCCGGCGACTTCTTCGGCGAGATTGCGCTGATCAACAACTCGACCCGCTCGGCCTCGGTGGTGGCGATGACCGACGTGCTGGTCGGCTTCCTGCCCGCCCCCGCCGCGATGCACCTGTTCTCGCACTCGCCGTCGGTGGCCAACCAGATGCTCAAGCACCTGGCCCAGAAGATCCAGCGCGACTCCGAGATCCGCGCATTGCTCAGCATTAACAATACCTCGAAGCGCATCTACGCCTTCCTGGTGATGCAGCAGAAGAAGGACGACACCCCCAACGGCCAGGCGGTGGTGGAGAACCTGCCGACCCACCAGGACATTGCCAACATGGTCAACACGAGCCGCGAAACGGTGACCCGCGCGCTGCTTGCACTGGTGCAGCAAGGTATCGTCGAGAAAGATTCGCACCGCCTGATCATCCGCGACCCGGAAGCGCTGAAGAAACTGGTGCAGGCCACGTAGCGTGGGCAGCTTGCTGCCCACGCGTTCGAGTGAAGCGTGCGCTGTTGGACGCGTGGGCAGGAGGACCTGCCCACCCTGCCGCAGCGCCCAATTGAGCACGGACAAGTCGTTACAAATCGTTCAATAATTGTGGCAATTGTGTGGGCTATAATGCCGGGTTCACACGGCAATGCCACTTCCATGACGACGTCCCTTTCGCACGCCCGCGCGGTCTTTGCGCGCCCCAAGCCATGATTGCGCCACCCATGCTGCGCGCGCTGTGGTCGTACCGCGGCTTCGTGGTGGGCAGCGTCAAGCGCGAATTCCAGGCCCGCTACAGCAATGCCATTCTCGGCGCGTTGTGGTCGCTGCTGTCGCCGCTGGCGATGATCGTGGTGTACACCGTCATCTTCGCCGAGGTCATGCACAGCAAGCTGCCCGGTGTGGCCTCGCAATACGGCTACAGCATCTACCTGTGCGCCGGCGTCCTCACCTGGGGCCTGTTCGCCGAGATCGTCGCGCGCGGCCAGAACGTGTTCATCGAGCAGGCCAACCTGATCAAGAAGATCAGCTTCCCGCGCATCTGCCTGCCGCTGATCGTGGTGTTCAATGCGCTGGCCAACTTTGCGATCATCTTCGGCCTGTTCACGCTGTTCCTGCTGGCCTCGCACAACTTCCCGGGCCTGGTCTGGTTCGCGCTGCTGCCCGTGCTGGCGGTGCTGGTGCTGCTGGCCACCGGCATCGGCATGGTTGCGGGCGTGCTCAACGTGTTCTTTCGCGACGTCGGCCAATTCCTGACGATCGCGATGCAGTTCTGGTTCTGGCTCACGCCGATCGTGTATCCGGCCTCGATCCTGCCCGAGAACGTGCGAGCGCTGCTGTCCTGGAACCCGATGGCCGCGGTGATTGGCGCCTGCCAGGCGATCCTGGTCGAGGGCCGCGCGCCCGACTGGGCCAGCTTGGGCCCGGCAGCCGTACTGGCGGTGCTGCTGTGCGTGTTCGGCCTGCGCCTGTTTCGCAAGCGCTCCGGCGAAATGGTGGACGAACTCTGATGGGCGCGATCGTCGTACAAGGCCTGGGCAAGGCCTACAAGCAGTACGCCAACCGCTGGTCGCGGCTGGCCGAGTGGATGCTGCCGTGGGCCGGCCAGCGCCACAAGCTCAAGTGGGTGCTGCAGGAAATCAGCTTCGAGGTCGCGCCGGGCGAGGCCGTGGGCCTGATCGGCATCAACGGCGCCGGCAAGAGCACCCTGCTCAAGCTCATCACTGGCACCACGCAGCCGACCACCGGCAGCGTGTGGATGGAAGGACGCGTGGCCGCGCTGCTGGAGCTGGGCATGGGCTTTCACCCCGACTTCACCGGACGCCAGAACGCGATCATGGCCGGCCAGCTGCTCGGCCTGTCGCTGGACGAGGTCACCGCGCTGATGCCCGAGATCGAGGCGTTCGCCGAGATCGGCGAGTACATGGACCAGCCGGTGCGCGTGTACTCGAGCGGCATGCAGATGCGCGTCGCGTTTTCGGTGGCCACCGCGCGCCGGCCCGACATCCTGATCGTGGACGAGGCCTTGTCGGTGGGCGACGCCTACTTCCAGCACAAGAGTTTTGACCGCATCCGCAAGTTCCGAGAACAGGGCACCACCCTGCTGCTGGTCTCGCACGACAAGCAGGCGATCCAGTCGGTATGCGACCGCGCCATCCTGCTCGACGGCGGGCGCCTGGCCAGGCAGGGCAACCCGGAACAGATCATGGACTTCTACAACGCCCTGATCGCCGAGCGGGAGAACGACACCGTGCGCCTGCAAGAGACCAGCGCGGGCAAGGTGCAGACCATCTCGGGCACCGGCGAAGCGACCGTCTCGGACATCGCGCTGCTGGACGAGGACGGTCAGCGCGTCGAGGTGGTGGACGTGGGCGCTCCCGTCACGCTGCAGGTCAAGGTGCAGGCCAGGGCGCCGATTCCGCGCATGGTGCTGGGCTACATGATCAAGGACCGGCTCGGCCAGCCGATGTACGGCACCAACACGCACCTGAAGGAGCTGCCGCTTGCCGACGTGGCGGCCGGCGAGGAAGTGGTGTACCGCTTCGCGTTCCCGATGAACCTGGGCCCGGGCACCTATTCGGTGGCCACCGCGATCGTGAGCACCGAAACCCACCTCGTGAACAACTACGAATGGCGCGACCTGGCGCTCGTGTTCACCGTGATGAACATGCGCCGAGCGCACTTCGAGGGCTCGGCCTGGCTCGATCCCGCCATCGACATCGAACGCACATGACTTTCATTACCTACGCCCAGAACTGCGAGGACGTGCTGCTGTGGCGCGCGCTGGGCCACGTCAAGGACGGCTTCTACATCGACGTGGGCGCCAACGACCCGGTCGAGCACTCCGTCACCAAGGCCTTCTACGACCGCGGCTGGCACGGCATCTCGATCGAGCCTTTGCCGGCCTACCACCAGGCCTTCCTCGCGCAGCGCACGCGCGACGTCAACCTGGCCATTGCCGCCGGCGCCGCCGACGGCGAACTGACCCTGTACGACGTTCCGGACGTGCGCGGCTGGGCCTCGCCCGAGCGCGAGGTGGCCGATGCCCACGCGGCGCAAGGGCACAAAGTGGCCGAGCTCAAGGTCCCGGTGCGCACCCTCGCCTCGGTGTGCGAGCAGTACGTGCAAGGCGACATCCACTTCCTGAAGATCGACGTCGAGGGCTTCGAGGGCGAGGTCCTGCGCGGCATGGACTTTGCGCGCTGGCGCCCGTGGATCCTGGTGATCGAGGCAACGCTGCCCAACAGCCGCGTCACCAACCACGACACCTGGGAGCACATGGTCACGGGCCAGCGCTACCGCTTTGTGTGGTTCGATGGATTGAACCGCTACTATGTGGCCGAGGAGCACCCGGAGCTGGAAGCGGCGTTCGGCGTGCCGCCCAACGTGTTCGACGAATATGTCAGCTACCACCTGGCCGAGGCGTGGGACGCGCACAAGTCGGTGGTCAAGGCGCTGCGCGAATCGGAAGCCCACGCGGCGGTGGCGCGGGTCGAGATGCACGACGCGATGCAGCGCGCCCAGCAGCTGGAAGACCAGGGCGAGCAGCTGCGCGCCGAGCTGGCGGCCGTGCATGCGGCCAACCACCAGACCAGCCTGTGGGCGCAAGGCCTGGAGGAGCACCTGGTCGCGATGCAGAACAGCACCTCGTGGAAGATCACCCGTCCGCTGCGCGGCGCGGGCCGCGTCGTGCACTCGCTGCGCCGCCCGGGACTGGCGCGCCGGGTCCTGTCGCGCATCACCTCGTACGAGCCGCTGCGGCGCGCGATCATACCCATCCTGCTGCGCTACCCGGCGCTGGGCAAGCGGGTGTCCGCCTCGCTGCAGGCCTTGAAACAAGCCGTTCCCGGCCCGGCGCCGGAAGGCGCGGCCGTGCCGGAGGAGCTGCGCGCCCTGCCCGCCTCGGTGCGCGCCGTGCTGGCCGACCTCAAGCGGGCCCGTTCCAACCAGGCAGGCAGCTGACCCATGCGACTCGTTATCGATTTCCTCGACAGCGGCCCGGTCATCGAACCGGCCGACCTGCAGCTGGCACGCGAACTGGCGGCCGAAGCGCACAACCGCGAAGTGTGGATCGCGGCGCCGCTGTCCGCCCCGCGCGCGATCGAGACCCTGCGCCTGGCCTTCCACGACCTGCTGCCGCCGGGGCGCGTGCGCGCGTTCGACCTGCCGGCCTCCGGCCGCATGCGCGAACTGCTGCGCCAGCACGCGCTGGCCGGGCTCGAACCGTCCGTCGTGTTCGTGCCGGCGCGCCCCGGCAACGGCCGCGCCGGCAGCCGCAACACGGGCAGTTTCCCGGTGCTGGTGGCCGAAGCGCACGGCGCCAACGCTGCCGACCTGTGGACCGAACTGGCCGCCACCGCCGCCGAACGCCTGCCGCAAGCGGCGCGCAGCGGCAAGCCGAAGCTGGCCTACGTGTCGCCGCTGCCGCCCGAGAAATCGGGCATTGCCGACTACAGCGCCGAGCTGGTGCCGGAGCTGGCGCGCTACTACGACATCGAGCTGGTGATCGGCCAGGACAAGGTCGAGGACCCGCGCCTGGCCGCCTGGCCGCTGCGCGATGCCAACTGGCTGCGCGAGCACGGCTGGCAGCTCGACCGCGTGCTCTACCACTTCGGCAATTCGCACGCGCACAAGCACATGTTCGAGCTGGTGCGCGAGGTGCCGGGCGTGGTGGTGCTGCACGACTTCTACCTTTCCGGCGTGCTCGACAACCTGGAACGCGAAGCCTACCTGCCGCAAGCATTCCTGAAGGCGCTGTACGAGTCGCACGGCTTCCCCGGGCTGTATGGCCACCGCAAGGAAGGCCGCAACCCGTCGATCTGGAAGTACCCGGTCAACAAGGGCGTGCTGGACGCCGCCAGCGGCGTGATCGTGCACTCCGAGTTCCCCAGACAGCTGGCGGCAGAGTGGTACGGGCCGGGTGCGGCCGACGACTGGCGCACCATCCCGCTGTTGCGCGGCAAACCGGAAGGCGCCTGCTCGCCCGAGGCGCGCACGGCCGCGCGCGAGCGGCTGGGCTTTGCGCAGGACGACTTCGTCGTCTGCACCTTCGGCATGCTGGGCCGGACCAAGCTGAACGAAGAGCTGCTGGCGGCCTTCCTCGCGTCGCCGCTGGCGCAGGACCCGGCCTGCAAGCTGGTGTTCGTCGGCGCCAACGAGCCGGGCCTGTACGGCGCCGGCGTCCTCAAGACCATCGCCACCAGCGCTGCGTCCGAGCGCATCAAGATCACCGGCTTCGTCGATGCGGCGGTCTATGCCGACCACCTGGCCGCCTGCGACTGCGCGGTGCAGCTGCGCGCCTCCACCCGCGGCGAAACCTCGGCCGCCATCCTCGACTGCCTGCTGTACGGCGTGCCGACCATCGTCAACGCGCACGGTTCGGCCGCCTCGATCGCGGACGACCTGCTGGTCAAGCTGCCGGACGCGTTCACCCAGGCCGAGCTGGCGGCGGCGCTGGCGCAGCTGCGCGCCGACGAAGCGCTGCGCAGCCGGCTCTCGCGCCACGCGCTGGCGCACATGGAGACCGAGCACGCGCCGCGCCACGTCGGCAAGCTGTACCACGAAGCGATCGAGTACTTCGCGCTGCGCGGTCCCCACGCGCACTACCGTGCCGTGGTCGATGCCTGCGCCCCGCTGTGCAGCCCGTCCGAGCTGCCGCTGGCCGCCGCCAGGATCGCATTCAACCGCGCGCCCACGCCGCCGCGCCAGCTGCTGGTGGACGTGTCGGCGCTGGTCCAGTCCGACCTCAAGACCGGCATCCAGCGCGTGGTGCGCAGCGTGCTGCTGGCGCTGATCGAGGAGCCGCCGCCCGGCTACCGGGTCGAGCCCGTGTTCTCGGCCGGCGGCAACCGCAGCTACCAGTACGCGCGCCACTTCGGCCTGTCGCTGGTGGGCGAAACCGGCATCGTGCTCGAGGACGCGCCGGTCGACCTGCGCCCCGGCGACATCTTCTTTGGCCTGGACCTGTTCACCAACGGCACCAGCCAGAACGAGGAACTGCTGCTGTCGATGCGCGCGCGCGGCGTGGAGATCTACTTCTGCGTATTCGACCTGCTGCCGATGCTGCGCCCGGACGTGTTCCCGTTCGGGACCGAGCAGTACTTCGGCGACTTCCTGCGCACCGTGCACAAGGTGTCGGACGGCGTGGTGTGCATTTCGCGCGCGGTGGCCGACGAACTGGCGCAGTGGATCGCCGACCAGGAACTGGAGCGCGCGAGCCCGCTCAAGCTCGGCTGGTTCCACCTGGGCGCCGACATTGACGCCAGCGCGCCCACCCGCGGCCTGCCGCCGGACGCCGGCCGGGTACTGGCCGCACTGGGCGAGCGCCCGAGCTTCCTGATGGTCGGCACGGTGGAGCCGCGCAAGGGCCACACCCAGGCGCTGGCCGCGTTCGAGCTGCTGTGGGAACAGGGCGTGGACGTGAACCTCGTCATCGTCGGCAAGCAGGGCTGGATGGTCGAGAAGCTGGCCGAACGCATGGGCTCGCACGTCGAAAAGGACAAGCGCCTGTTCTGGCTGGCCGGCATCTCGGACGAGATGCTGCAGAAGCTGTACGCCGGCTCCAGCGCCCTGCTCTCCCCGTCCGAGGGCGAAGGCTTCGGCCTGCCGCTGATCGAGGCGGCGCAGCACAACATTCCGATCATCGCGCGCACCCTGCCCGTGTTCCGCGAGGTCGCGGGCGAGCACGCCTTCTACTTCGAGGGCCTCGCGCCGCGCGACCTGGCCGACGCCATCAAGGCCTGGCTGCAACTGCACAAGCAAGGCAAGGCGCCCGCCTCCACCGGCATGCCGTGGCTGACGTGGGACCAGAGCGCGCGCCAGGTGCTGGACGCGCTGATCGGCCAGCAGTGGTACCGCAGCATCTGAGAGCGCAAGGACAGCCATGCTCCAAGAAGAAAAAGGCGTGAAGCGCCCCCGGGAAGATCACCCGCCGCTGGTGGTGGACCTGGACGGCACCCTGATCCACTCCGACCTGCTGTGGGAAACGCTGGTGCTGTTCCTGCGCCGGCACTTCCTGCGCGCCTGGCTGCTGCCGTTCTGGCTGTTCAAGGGCAAGGCGGGTTTCAAGGAACAACTGGCGCGCGAAGTGGAACTGGACGTCGCCGCCCTCCCTTACGACAAGGCGCTGCTGTCGCTGATCCGCGCCGAGCGCGACGACGGCCGCGCCATCGTGCTGGCGACCGGTGCGCAGCGCCGCCTGGCCGACCAGGTGGCCGCGCACACGGCTTTGTTCGACCTGGTGCTGGCCACCGAAAGCATCAACCTCACCTCGCACAACAAGGCCGAGCGCCTGGCGGCGCTGTACGGCGCGCAGGGCTACGACTACATCGGCAATTCGCGCGCCGACCTGCCGGTGTGGCTGGGCAGCCGCACCGCCTACTGCGTGGCCGGAAAAGAATATGTGCTGGCCGACGGCCGCAGCACCACCCAGGTCGGCAGCACGCGCGGTGGCGCGGCGCGCGCGCTGTTCAAGGCGCTGCGCCCGCGCCAGTGGCTCAAGAACCTGCTGGTGTTCCTGCCGATGCTGGCCGCGCACGCGCTCAATGCGGACATGCTGGCCATGTCGCTGCTGGCCTTCGCCGTGTTCTCGGCCTGCGCATCGAGCGCCTACCTGCTCAACGACGCGCTCGACGCCCAGGACGACCGCCTGCACCCGACCAAGCACAAGCGCCCGATCGCCGCCGGCGCGCTGCCGTTGCCGCTGGCGCTCGTGGCCAGCCCGCTGCTGGCGCTGGCTGCGCTGGCCGTGTGCGCGGCGATCAAGCCCTTCCTGCTGCTGCCGCTGGGCGTGTACTTCGTGGCCACGCTGGCCTATTCGGTGTACCTGAAGCGCCTGCTGATGGTGGACATCGTCACGCTGGCCTTGCTGTACTGCCTGCGCGTGCTGGGCGGCTGCGCGGCGACCGGCATCGCACCCTCGTTCTGGCTGCTGGCGTTCTCGTTCTTCATCTTCCTGAGCCTGGCCCTGCTCAAGCGCCACAGCGAACTGTTCAACCTGCACCGCGACGGCAAGGAAAAGACCCGCGGACGCGGCTATACCACAGCCGACAAGACCCCGGTCGGGATCATGGGCATCAACGCCGCCTTCGTGTCAGTGCTGGTATTCATGCTCTACTTTAATTCGCAGAACGTGGTCCAGATGTACCGCCACCCGGACTGGCTGTTCGGGATCGTGCCGCTGCTGGTGTTCTGGCTCGGCCGTCTGTGGGCGCTGTCGTTTCGTGGCCAGGTGAACGAGGACCCGGTGCTGTACGTGAGCCGCGACAAGGTGAGCCTGGCCGTGCTGGCGCTGTGCGCGGCGCTGGTGGTGGCCGCGGCCGGCTGGTGAGATGGAGGGGCCATGAGCAAACAACTGCACACCTGGCGCTTTGCGCTGATCCTGCTGGCGCTGCTGTCGGCACTGCTGGCCTGGGGCAAGCCGTGGATCGGCGGCGACGTCCTCGAATACCTTGGCGACACGGTCGCACTGGCCGCGCACCGCTCGCCCGACATCCGCATCGAGGACCTGGGCGCCGCCAAGCCGCTGGCGCCCGAACTGGCCCCGGTGTACGACGTGCTCGCCGAGCAGATGCGCACCAATACCCCCCGCGTGTTCCAGGCGTTTGTGCGCGGCCGCGAGGGCAAGGTCTATTCGATCCACTTCTTCGGCTACTCGATGCTGGTGGCGGTGCCGTTCAAGGTGCTGGAAAAGCTGCACCAGCCGCCGCTCAAGGCGTTCCAGGTGGTGAACCTGGCGGCGGTGTTCGTGCTGGGCCTGGCGCTGCTGCGCTTCTTCGGTTCCAGCGCCAGGGCCTTTGGTGGCGTTGCCCTGTTCATGCTGTGCGGCGGCTGGCTGTACTGGGACTGGACCAGCCCCGAATGCCTGAGCGCGGCCGCCCTGCTGTCCGCGCTGCTACTGTTTGCCAGCGGCGCCCCGGTGGCGGCCGGCCTGCTGGCGGGCCTGGCCAGCCAGCAGAACCCCACCATCGTCATGTTCTTCGGCTTTGCGCCGCTGCTCTTTGCGCTGCAGGCCTGGCGCAACGGCGCCACGCCCGCGCAGGCGATCCGCGCCGCGCTCGGCGCGCGTAACCTCGCGGGGCTGGCCTCGGGCCTGGCGCTGTTCGCGCTGCCGCCGCTGTTCAACCTTTACCATTTCGGGGTCCCGAGCATCATCGCCAAGTGGTTCTCGGACCCGTCGCTGGTGTCCGGGGTGCGCCTGGTGTCGTTCTTCTTCGACCTGAACCAGGGCATGTTCCTTGCCATTCCGGCGCTGGCGGTGGCGCTCCTGGCCTGGGGCTGGGGCCGCGCGGGCGAGCGCGGCAAACAGGCGCTGGTGCTGGCCGGCTGCGCACTGTTCACGCTGGCCCTGGCGCTGCCCACGCTGGTGATCACCAACTGGAACTCGGGCGCCGCGGGCCTGATGCGCTATGCCTTCTGGGCCGCCATGCCGCTGCTGTTCGCGCTGCTGCTGCGCCTGCGCGAGCAGGAACGCTGGCCGCTCGTGCCGGTGCTGCTGTTCGTGGCCGTGCAGGCGGGCTCCATGGTGTATGCCAAGAGCTACCCGTACATCGAGTTCAGCCCGCTGGCGCAGCGACTGCTCGACCGCGCGCCGGACCTGTACCACCCGGAACCCGAGATCTTCGCCGAACGCATGGCGCGCAACGACGACGGCATCCAGAAGGACAAGATCTACGTGTACAAGGTCGCCGGCCGTCCGGTCAAGACGCTGATTAACATCGCCAACCCGGCCGCCGAGGGCCTGCTGTGCGGCGAAGGCGGCGCGCTTGCGCCGGAAACGCGCATCGTGGGCAGCGCGCACGGCTGGCGCTACATCGACGGCCAGCCGCACTGCCTGGAAGGCGGCCTGCCGCAGCAGCGCTTCAAGGCCGACCAGTTCGAGGCCGGCGTGGGCATCAGCCTGGCCACTGGCTGGAACGGCGTGGAGCGCTCCGGCGAACCCTGGAACGGCGTGTGGTCCAACGGCGCGCATTCGCGCATCCTGGTCACGCCGGCCAACGGCCTTGCACCGGCCACCGTCAGCTTCACCGGCCACTACTACGACGGCAACAAGCGCACCCGTGTCAGCGTCAACGGCATCGACCTTGGCTGGCACCAGCTGGACCGCGAGGGACCGATCGCGCTGCCGCCGCAGGTGGCCAGAACGCGCCTGCTGGAATTCGACCTCGAGAACGAAGCGCCTGCCCTGCCGGGCGGCGCCGACACGCGGCGCATCGCATTCTTCCTGCGCGAACTGGACCTGCGCGCCAGCGCCAGCACCACGGCGCGCAACCACTAAGCCCACACCCCGGCATGTTCAGGACGCTGCGACAACACGCGCGCGCAAGCTACCGGAACGGCGAACCGCGCCGTCCCGCGTCCACGGCGCCGTTCGCGGCCATGCTGGCCCTCCTGCTCGCGCTGCTGTACGCCGTGGCCACGCCGCAGCACAGTGGCGACGTCGAGGAATACGCGCTGATGACCGTGGCACTGGCGCGGCACGCCAGCCCGGACATCCGCCCCGCCGACATTGAAGCCACCAAGGTCCTGCTGCCGCCGTTCGCCGATGCGCTGTCGCGGCTGGAGCAGGCCTGCGCAAAGGGTAGCGAGCAGTGCGCGCCGGGCTTCTGGCGCGGGCGCGACGGCCGCGTGTATGCGATCCACTTCTTCGCCTACCCGGCGCTGGCCGCACTGGCGACCAAAGTGGTGCCGCTGGCCGGGGCGCCGGCCTTCAAGGCCTTCCTCGCGGTGAACCTGGCATGCGTTTTCGTGCTGGGGATGGCGCTGCTGCGCCTGTTCGGCAGCGCGGCGCGCGCCATGCTCGGGGTGCTGCTGTTCGTGCTGTGCGGCGGCCTGCTGTACGGCGCCTGGAGCAGCCCCGAGATGTTCAGTGCGAGCGCGCTGCTGGCCGCGCTGGCGCTGAACGCAAGCGGGGCGCCGCTGCGCGTCGGCCTGCTGGCGGGCCTGGCCGCCACCCACAACCCGCCGATCGTGTTCTTCGCCGTGTTCGCGCCGCTGCTGCGCCTGTGCGGCGCATGGCGGAGCGGCACCGGCCTGGCCGCCAACGTGCGCACCGCGGTGGGCATGCGCGAACTGGCCGGGTCGCTGCTCACCATCGCCATCTTCGCGCTGTCGGTGCTGTTCAACCAATGGGCATTCGGAGTGCCGAGCATCATCGGCAAGCTCGCGACGTCCGCCGCCATGGCAACCCCGAACCGGCTGTTCTCGCTGCTGTTCGACCTGAACCAGGGGATGGTGGTCGGGGTGCCCGGCCTGTTCGCGGTATTGCTGTTCGGGCAGCGCGGCCGCGCCGCCTGCATCGCCGGCGTGGCCGTGCTGTTCTCGATGGCGATGGCGGTGCCGGCGCTGGTGGCGTACAACTGGAACTCGGGCGCGCAGGGCATGATGCGCTACGCCTTCTGGTGCGCGATGCCCCTGCTGTTCGCCTTCCTGTGGCGCCTGCGCGAATCCGCGCGCCTGCCGGCGGCGCCGCTGGTTGTGGTGGCTACGCTGCAGGTGGTCAGCATCGTCCACGCCAATGCCTACAATTTCGTGTCCATGAGCCCGCTGGCCGCGTTCGTGATGGCGCACGCGCCGGCCGCCTACAATCCCGACCCCGAGATCTTCCACGAGCGTGCCAACGGCCAGGAAAGTGCGCTCGACCCGCAACGCATCGACAGCTATGCGGTACACGGCACGGTGGTCAAGCGGATGTTCAACGTGGCCAACCTGAACGCCGGGACCGCCTTGTGCGGCCAGGGCCAGGTGCTGGCGGACGATACGCCGATGACGGCGGCCGACGGTGGCTGGCGCTACATCAACGGCAGGCTATCCTGCGTGCCTGCGATCGACATCGAGGTCGGGCAGGCGGGGCTGCAGCTCGCGGGCGGCTGGAGCCACGTCGAGCATGGAGGCGCGTTGTGGAGCGGCGTGTGGTCGGACGGCGCGCGGGCGCGGCTGGCGATCGCGCTTGACCCACGCCAGCGGCCCACCCGGCTGGTGCTGCACGGGCGCTACCATGGCGCCAACCGCCGTACCCGGGTGAGCATCGACGGAACCGACCTGGGCTGGCAGGCGCTCGACCAGGCCCCGGAGCTGGTGGTGCCCAAGGCGCCAGATGGCGCCTGGCTGCTCTCGGTGGAACTGGAATTCGATGCGCCAAACCTGCCCGCGCCCGGCCAACCGGACCAGCGCCACATCGCGTTCTTCCTGCAGAAAGTCACGATGCATTAGCTTCGTAGGATGGGCACATCGTGCCCACGCGTTCAACCAGTGCCCGCGCTGCCTGGACGCGTGGGCAGACAAGCTGCCCACCCTACCAAAGCCAATCATTACCTTCCACGCTTAGACAAAGGCTCAGCCATACGCTACCATCCGTGCAGCCCATTTCTCAACAGCCGCCGCCGCTCATGCATCGCACCGAATCCATCGCTGTCGTGATTCCGAGCTTCAAAGTCACACGCCAGATTCTGGACGTGATCGCCGGCATCGGACCCGAGGTTGACCGCATCTATGTGGTCGACGACAAATGCCCCGACGGCTCGGGCAAGCTGGTGCGCGAGCAATGCCTTGACCCGCGCGTGACCGTCCTCGAACACGACGCCAACCAGGGCGTCGGCGGCGCCGTCATCACCGGCTACCGCGCCGCGCTGGCGGACGGCGCAAAGGTCATCGTCAAGGTGGACGGCGACGGCCAGATGGACACTTCGCTGATCCCGCGCTTCGTGGCCCCGATCCTGGCAGGCGAAGCCGACTATGCCAAGGGCAACCGCTTCTTCAACCTCGAACACATCCGCAGCATGCCGCCGGTACGCCTGTTCGGCAACGCGGTGCTGTCGCTGCTCACCAAAGTCTCGTCCGGCTACTGGGACCTGTTCGACCCGACCAACGGCTACACCGCGATCCACGCCGACTGCCTGCGCTTCGTCCCCTTCGACAAACTGAGCCGGCGCTACTTTTTCGAAACCGACATGCTGTTCCGCCTGAACACGCTGGGCGCGGTGGTGGTGGACGTGCCGATGGACGCCGTGTACGCCGACGAGGTGAGCAACCTGAAGGTGTCGCGCATCGTCACCGAATTCGCGGCCAAGCACCTGCGCAATTTCTGCAAGCGCCTGTTCTACAACTACTACCTGCGCAACATGTCGCTGGCCTCGATCGAGCTGCCGCTGGGCCTGTTCCTGATCTGCTTTGGCACCGTGTACGGGATCACGCACTGGCTGCGCTCCGCCCAGCACGAGGTCGTCACTCCGGCCGGCACCGTGATGCTGGCGGCGCTACCGGTAATCATGGGCGTGCAGCTGGTGCTGGCCTTCCTGGCCTACGACATCGCCTCGGTGCCGCGCCGGCCGCTGCACAAGAAGACCTCGTACTCGCGCATCCATGCATAAGCTCTTCGCCCACTGGCGCCAGTTCGCCGTGTACGTCAGCGGCGGGCTGCTGTGCGCGCTGGTGGACATCGGCATCATGCAGGCGCTCATCCGGCACGGCGTTCATTACGCCAGCGCCACCACGGCCGGCTTTGCCGCCGGGCTGGTGGTCAACTACGCCTTCCACGCCCGCGTGACCTTTGCTGCCAACGCCTCGCCCGCCAGCTTCATGCGCTACCTGTGCATCGTCGGCGTCAACTACCTGCTCACCCTGGCCTGCGTGGCCGTGTTCGAGCAGCTCGCCGGCAGCCCGCTCGCCGGCAAGCTGCTGTCGCTGCCGCTGGTGGCGCTGAACGGCTACGTGCTGGGCAAATACTGGATCTTCAAGTGACACAGCCCCCGCTCCTGACCGACCGCTCCGCGTGGAAGATCCTCGTGGGCGCCACTTTCGTGGCCATCTGCGCCTGGCTGCTGGTGCGCTCCGGCGGCCTGTACCCAAGTGTGTTTGCCGACGAGTGGTACTACGACAAGCTGTCGCGGCTGCAGCCGCTGCACGAGTCGGTACTGCCGTCCTGGCTGTACCTGTGGCTGTTTTCCGCCAGCAGCATGTGCGGGCCGCGCTTTTACGACTGCGTGCATGCGGGTAACGTCGCCTTCTTCGCCGCCGCAATCCCGTTTGTCTACCTGATCGCCCGCCATTACACCGGCAGGGCGGTGGCCGCCTTCATCGCGCTGCTCGCGATGCTGGCGCCGTTCAACCTGTACACCGCGTACTTCATGCCGGAGTCGATGTACTTCTTCGGCTTTTGCGTGCTGACCTGGATCGCGTTGACCCGCGCCCATTGGCCGTGGGCACGCTACGCTGCCACCACCGGCATCGTCCTTGGGCTGATGAGCCTGGTAAAGGTGCACGCGCTGTTCCTGGTCCCGGCGCTTTGCCTGTTCCTGCTGTACACCCGCTGGATGGGCGGCGGGCGCTGGCTGCGCGACGGCGCGCGCGCGGTGGCGCTGGCGCTCGCCTGCGTGGCGGCGGTCCGCTTCGGCCTGGGCTACCTGCTCGGTGGCAGGTCGGCGCTCGACCTGTTCGGCAATTTCTACGGCGGCGCTGTGCACGCCGCCGGCAGCCGCTCACTGTTCGCCCTGGTGGCGCCCGCGCTGGTCAGCGCCGGCGGCCACCTGATGGCGCTGGCGCTGCTGCTGCCGCTGCCGCTGGCGATGGTGGCCGCCTCGCTGCTGCGCCCGCCGCCGCGCGCGCAAGCCGGCAAAGGCGCGCTGCTGCAGCTGTATGCATTCCTCATGCTCGGGTCGGCCGCCGGCGTCACGGTCCTGTTCACCGCGTCGATCGCCAATGCCGGCCTGAACAACGAAGGCCTGCGCCTGCACCTGCGCTACTACGACTTCATCTTCCCGCTGCTGTGGCTGGTTGTGGCCGCCGCCGCGGGGCAACGGCAGAGCGAACCGCGCACTCGGCTGCGCTGGGCAATCGCGCTGGTGGTCGCGGCTGGTCTGGCGGCAGCGATCTCCCGGCTGGGCCAGTTTTCGCCCAGCCCGGTCGACGGGCCGGACCTGTACGCGATCACCGTCCACAAGCAAGGGGTGCTGCTGCTGGCCGCGCTCGATGCGCTGCTGCTGTTCCTGTGGGCGCGCGGCCGCGCCGTGGCCGCGCCCCTGTTCCTGTTTGCCGTACTGCCGGCAACGGTGCTGTGCGGCGCGTTTGCATCGACGCAGACGCTCAAGGGCGCGCGCGTGCAAGACCTGGCCGAGCGCGCTGCCGACTACGCCCGCGCCCACATCCCGCCCGCCGAGCGCGACCAGGTGACGGTGGCCGGCAACGACACGCCGCGCCTGATGCGCACCCAGTTTCGGCTGGATGCAAAAGACTCGATGACGCTGCTGCTGGCGCCGGACGCGCCGATCGAGCACGCGTCGCTGCCGACCCGCAGCAAATGGCTGCTGGTGCTGGGCAACCATCCCTTGCCCGACGGCGTGACGCCGCTCTACCGCAACGACGAATTCAGCCTGGTGCGCATCCACGGCGGGCACCGGCGCGTGGGCCTGGCCTCGCTGGCGGCGCCGTTCGGCCAGGGACTGATCGCCTCGGCCTCGGGGCTGTCGTGGGCCGAAAGCTGGGGCCGCTGGTCGGATGCCGACAAGGTGGTGATCCGCTTTAACATGCCGCTGCCGCGCCACCTGCGCGTCGTGCTCAAGGCGCAGGCGTATGACGTGAACACGCAGCTGCCGTTCACGATGCACGTGGGCGAGCGCAGCGAACAGTTCAAGGTGGGCTGGGCGCCGCAGGACGTGAGCGTGGCGTTCGAGACCGGCGGCGCCGAACGCGAGATCGTGATCGATGTGCCGCATCCGGTGTCGCCCACGGTGCACGGCCAGCCCGACCCGCGCCGGATCGGCATTGGCATCAGCGAGATCGAGATCGGCGATACCGGCGGCGACGGCCTGGCCAACAACTGAAGGGGGTAGAGGGCAGCGTGGGCAGGAAAACCTGCCCACCCTACGTGTTTGATTGGCTTACGGCTTGGGCAAGCCGCCCAGCAGCGCCGCCACTTTTTGTTTCGGCTTGGACGACGGCGACGCCGGCCCCGCCGGCGCGGCTTCCTTGCGCGTGACGGTGGACGGCTCGTAAGGCTTGAGGAACCACGGATCGACCTTCTCGCGGCGCGGGGGCGGCGCGCTGCTGCTGGTGCGGCTCGGGCGCGATTCGCTCTCGCCGCTGCGGCGGGCGCGGCGCTCGCCGCCGTAGCCGGCGCTGGCGCCGCGTGCGTACGGCGCAAAACCGGCCAGCTCGCCACGCGTGATGGTCTGCTTGATCAGCTTCTCGATGTCGGCCAGCAGGCGCTCGTCCTTGTCCGAATACACCGACAGCGCATCGCCCGAGGCGCCGGCGCGGCCGGTGCGGCCGATGCGGTGCACGTAGTCCTCGGCGTTGTACGGCAGATCATAGTTGATCACGCACGGCAGGTCCGAGATGTCCAGGCCGCGCGCGGCCACGTCGGTCGCCACCAGCACCTCGACCTCGCCCTTCTTGAACGCTTCCAGCGCAGCCATGCGCTCCTGCTGGGTCTTGTCGCCGTGGATCGCCGAGGCCTTGATGCCGGCCTGCTCCAGAGAGCGCGACAGGCGCGAGGCGCCGATCTTGGTGTTCGAGAACACGATCACCTGCTTGAGCTCGCGCGAGCGGATCAGGAACTCGACCACGTCGCGCTTCTGCTCTTCCGCCACCTTGTACACCACCTGGGTGACCTTGTCGGCGGTGGCGTTGCTGCGCGCCACCTCGATCGTGGTGGGGTTGGTCAGGAAGCTGCCGGCCAGTTTCTTGATCTCGGGCGAGAACGTGGCCGAGAACATCAGGTTCTGGCGCTTCTTCGGCAGCAGGTTGATGATGCGCTGCAGGTCGGGCAAAAAGCCCATGTCCAGCATGCGGTCGGCCTCGTCCATGACCAGCATCTGCACCTGGGCCAGGCTGATGTTCTTCTGCTCCACGTGGTCGAGCAGGCGGCCAGGGGTCGCGATCACGATCTCGACGCCGCGGCGCAGGATTTCAGTCTGCGGCTTCATGTCCATGCCGCCGAACACGACGGTCGAGCGCAGCGGGGTGTGGGCCGCGTAAGCCTTGACGTTTTCCGCCACCTGCACCGCCAGCTCGCGCGTCGGGGTCAGGATCAGCGCGCGCACCGGGTGGCGCGCGGGCGACATGCTGGTGCTGGCGTGCGCCAGCAGCATCTGGATGATGGGCAGCGAAAAGCCGGCGGTCTTGCCGGTGCCGGTCTGGGCCGCGCCCATGACGTCGCGGCCCTGCAGCACCACGGGGATGGCCTGGGCCTGGATCGGAGTCGGATGGACATAGCCCTGGTCCGAGAGTGCGCGCAGGATCTCCGGCGCGAGGCCGAAATCGGCGAAGCGCACGGTCGGCGCCGCACCATTTTCGTTGTTGTTTGTTTCAGACATAGTATTTCCGGGCAGTAATTCGTTCTGCTTAACGGCCGAACCGGGTTGCGCCAGGCTCCGCCGGTGGCGGCCAACGCGGGAAACTCCGGGGTGGACTGGAATGAGCCGCCGGCTGGGCACGGCCCGCGGCCGGCTCGACGGTGCCACGGCAGCGCCGGCCTGAAAAACCCGGCGCGCGGACGTAGAAGCACTGATAGCGCCCTAAACGATACCCTAAATCCTTGACACTGTATATGGACTCGTGATTTGCGGGGGGCGCGGCGCGGGCACTCGTGCCCAGGCCGGGACACCCTGCGGCCGATCGACCGTGTGGGCTGGCGCGCCCACCCTACCGCCGCCAGCCCTGTTTTTGCGCCGCCCGCTCGCCCTGTTCGTCCAGCGGCGCGCCCACCATGCGCTGGGCGATCACGTCGCGCACCGGGGCGGGCACGACGCTGTCCTGCGCCTCGGCCATGACGGGGATGTGCCAGCGCTCGCCCTGGCGGCATGCCAGCCCGGTGGCCCCGCCGAAGGCGAAGCTGCGGCAATAGCTGCCGTCCCTGGCCGCAAAACTGAGGCCAATGCGCACCTTGCCGTCGCCGCCGGCCGGCTGGTTCGACAAGGCCTGCGCCAGCACGCCCTGCGCCAGCAGCGCCCCGCCCTTGCCATCCACCGCCGCCAGGCCCGATTCGCCCTGCATGAGGCTGTAGGCGAACACGCCCTCGAGCGCGCCGATCGCCAGCGCCGCCGCCAGCACGGCCCACTGCCGCCACGACCAGCGCGAGTGCGCCGGCGCCGGCTGCTGCGCCTGCTGGCGGGCGGCGCGCACCGCGTCCAGCTGCACCACCTTGCCGGCAACCCCGGCCAGGCGCGCCGGCGGGGGCTGCTCGTGCAGCACCGCGCCATAGGTGTCGTAGGCATGGGCCCGCAAGGCCCGGTGCCGCGCAATGCGCGCCGCCAGCCCGGGGTCAGCGCGCATGGCCCGCTCGATCTCACTGCGCTCGGCCTCGTCCAGGGTGCCGCGCGCATACGCCATCAATACTTCATCGGAAAATTTCATGGTCCCGTCCTCACTCCGATGACCCATCTTATCATCCGATCATGGATGCACGACGCCAGCCAGGCTGACACCGCTTGTACGGGCGCGACAAGTCCGGCTGCCGCGAAGCGCGCATCCGGCAAGCGTCGTTCAGGAGGTGATCAGCCCGTGTTCGTCCAGCACGTCGTGCAGCAGCTCGAGCCGGATCACCGGGTTGTCGAGCATGAGCATGTTGTGCTTTTGCTGGTTGGGCAGCGGCAGCAGCTCGCACCAGCGGTTGGCGACCCAGCCGCAATCGTCGAGCTTGAACGGCGGCTGGATCGGCCAGCGGTGCTGCGGCACGTCGTGCAGCGACGCCAGCACGCGATCGAGCGCATCGGCCGCGCCTTGCAGCTCGGATGGGATGCGCACTTCGTGGTCGTCCTCGATCAATTGCACTTCGCCCACCCACAGGCCGTTGGCGCGCTGCTCGGCCGACAGCACCTCGAAGCGCGAGCCGCCGCGGCACACCACCTGCAGCAGGCCCGGCGCCGACGCCGTGGTGTCGTGCACCGAGGCGATGGTGCCGGCCGCGGCAAAGCGCTCGTGTCCCTGCGGCGAGCGCACCTCGTGCCCGTGCGTGAGCAGCACCACGCCGAAGTCGGAATCCTCCGTCAGGCAGCGGCTGATCATGTCGAGGTAGCGCACCTCGAAAATCTGCAGCGGCAGCACCCCGTCCGGGAACAGCACCGTACTGAGCGGGAACAGTGGCAACGAAAACGTGGACATGGCTGCATCATGACAGAATCGCCCGCGGGACCCGAACACGATTGCGGCCGGCCCTGTCCTGCCGGATCACCCTGATCGTGGCCCCACCAAAGGAAGATAGCGCAACTCGTGCACCAGCTTGCGGGCACGCCAGCGCAGCCGGTCCCAGCCCGGGTCGGGCTGCCCGACCACGCGCACGGTCATTTGGCCGCTGGCGTGCGCGCTGCAGTTGAACTGGTAGTCGCCGGCCTGCTCGAATGGCAGGCGGAACTCCTGGCCCGGCATCACCAGCACCGGGCCGAACACCTGCGGCACCTTGTCGCGGTTGCGCAGCAGCAGCACGTCCTGCACGCCGAGCGTGAGCGTGACCAGCTGCGGCAGGAGCTCGACCGGCTCGCCCTGCAAGCGGCGCGCGTCGGTGCCGGCCGGGATCTCGACCGGCAGCTCGCGGCTGTTGCCGGCAAGCGGGGCAAACGCGCCCCACAGCAGCAACGCGACCATCGCGGCGCCCGCCGCCAGCTGCGGCCGGCGCCGGCGCAGCATGTCCTGGCCGGGGCGGCGACGCTGGTTCACGGTGGGGGAATCGGAGCTCATCGGATATGGGGCGGCAACGGATCGGCGGCAGCGGCAGATTGTAGCATCGCAACTATTGCTTCCAATATCCTCGGGTGCGCTCGGGATGGCGTGCGCCTTCGGGATGCATAGATGCGTATGCTAAATGTATTGGCGTGCTTCCTGCTTGCGGCCTGGAATGACCGCCCTCGACCATCCACCTGACCCATGCACAGCCAAGCCCATCCATCGTCCCCGCCGCGTCGCGACGCTCCGCCCGGTTCCCGGCGCGTACCGCTGCTGCTGGCGGGGCTGGTGTTCCTGGTGTCGCTGCTGATTACGTACAGCGCCTATACCAGCGCGCGCCACATGGCGCACTCGACGCTGCAGAACAACTTCGATTACCGGGCGCGCGACATGTCCAGCCTGCTGGTGCGGCGCATGACCGTGTACGAAGAGGTGCTGCGCGGCGAACAGGGTTTCCTGCGCGGCTCGGTGGACATCAGCCACCAGGCGTTCGCCGACTACTTCTCGGTGCTCAAGCTGGACGAGGATTTTCCCGGCATCGAAGCGCTCGGCATCGCCGCCATCGTTCCCGCAGCGCAACTGGCAGCGCACGAGGCGGCGATGCAGCGCATGGGTTTTGCCGGCTACCTGGTCCACCCGCGCGATCCGCCGCGCCCGGAATATACCTCGATCACCCACATCGAACCGTTCCACGGCCGCAACTTGCGCGCGTTCGGCTTCGACATGTTCAGCGAACCATCGCGCCGCGCCGCGATGGAGGCCGCGCGCGACACCGGCAAGGCGGCCGTGACCGGCAAGGTGGTGCTGGTGCAGGAAGGCGACAAGGGCGCGCAGCCGGGCTTTCTCATGTACCTGCCGGTGTACCGCCCGGGCGTGGGCTCGCGCACCGTCGAGGAGCGGCGCGCCGCGATCGTCGGCTGGGCGTATGCGCCGTTCCGCATGAACGACCTGATGCGCGGCCTGGGCGGCGAGCATTCCGGCGACCTGGCGACCCGGATCTACGACGGCGAGACGGTTTCCCCGGACGCCCTGCTGTACGCGTCCGGCCCCGGCCACGCCGCGCGCACGCCGCTGTTCGCGACCTCGAACACGGTGACGATCGCCGGACGCCACTGGACCGTGGCGATCGCCTCGGCGCCTTCGTTCGAAGCGCAGCTGGACCGGACGCGGCCGCTGGTGATCGCGGTGACCGGGGCCGGCCTGGGCTTTTTGCTCAGCCTCGTGGTGTGGCTGCTGGCCAGCGAACGCAGCCGGGCGGTGGATCTGGCGCAGGAGATGACCCACGAGCTGCGCGAGTCGTACGAGCGCATCGAGGCCGAGCAGGGCCGCATGCGCGTGATCCTGCAAAACGCCTATGACGCCTTCATCGCGATCGACGCGCAGAGCCGCATCACCGACTGGAACATCAAGGCCACCCAGCTGTTCGGCTGGACCGAGCACGAGGCCGTCGGCCGCGAGATCGCCGACGTGATCGTGCCGCAGGAGCAGCGCGAACGCCACCGCGAAGGCTTTGCCCGCTTCGTCACCAGCGGCACCGGCCGGCTGCTCGAAGGCCCGACCGAAATGCTGGCCCTGCACCGCAGCGGGCGCCAGATCCCGGTCGAGCTGGCGGTTACAGCGCTGCCGACCGCGGCCGGCTACGGGGCCAGTGCCTTCATACGCGACATCACGCCGCGCAAGGAAGCCGAAATACGCGAGCGCCAGCGCCAGCTGCGGCTGGACGAAGCGCGCAGCGCGCTGCAGCGCGCGCAAAAGCTGGAGGCGGTGGGCAAGCTTACCGGCGGGGTGGCGCACGACTTCAACAACCTGCTGCACATCATCAGCGCCAACGTGCAACTGATCCAGCGCTCGCCCGGCAACATGGCGCAGCGCCTGCAAAGCATCCTGGACGCCGTGGAGCGCGGCTCGAAGCTGTCGGTCCAGCTGCTGGCGTTCGCGCGGCGCCAGCCGCTGCACCCCCAGGTGGTGAATGTGGCCCACCTGATCGAGCGCATGGACAGCCTGCTGCACCGCGCCGCGGGCGACGCCATCGAGCTGCGCCGGGCAGTCGCGCCCAACCTGTGGAATGCGCAGGTCGACCCGAACCAGCTCGAAAACGTGATCCTGAACCTGGTGATCAACGCCAGAGACGCGATGGAGGGCCGCGGCAGCATCACGATCGAGCTGGACAACGCCAACCTCGACCGCAACCAGCTGCCCGACCCGGACATGACACCCGGGCAGTATGTGATGGTGGCGGTATCGGACACCGGCAGCGGCATGCCGCCGGAAGTGATGGAACGCGCCTTCGAGCCCTTCTTCACCACCAAGCCCGAAGGCAAGGGCACCGGCCTTGGCCTGTCGATGGCGCACGGCTTCGTCAAGCAAAGCGGCGGCCACATTCGCCTGTCGAGCCAGGTCGGGCGCGGCACCACGGTGTCGATCTACCTGCCGCGCTGCACGCACGAACTGCCCGATACCGCCGGCATGCGCGGGGCGATGATGCGGTAACCGGTCTCATCAAGCTGAAACGTCGTCCCCGCGCAGGCGGGGCCCCATACCGAGCTGGCGCCAACGCGACGCCGAGCCGAACGGTGCTGCTGGAGCCCTATGGGTCCCCGCCTGCGCGGGGACGGCGTTTCTTGAGTTAGCTGTACGCTCAGCGCTGCGAGATCAGGCGCCCGTGTTCGACGCGCACGTGCTCGCCCTTGTAGTGCTGGCGCGCGCCCTCTTCGGTGAAGCTGCGCACCGCGCCGCCGCTCATGCGCACGCGGGTTTCGGTGACCGTACGCGAGCGCGCATTGCGCTCGATTTCGTTGCCGGCGTAACCGCCGCCCACCGCGCCGGCCACCGTGGCCAGCTTGCGGCCGTTGCCGCCGCCGACGCGATTGCCCAGGAAGCCGCCCACCAGCGCGCCGGTCGCGATGCCCAGGCCACTGCCATGCTCGGCCGCGCGCTGGTAAGTATGGGTCGAGACGACCGTGCCGCAGCTCTCGCAGCGCTCGCCATGTTGGGACGCCGCCTGCGCGCCCAGCGGTGCGGACAGGGCCGCGATACCGATGACTGCCGCGACCACCTGGTTGCGCACGCTAAAAAGATTGAATGCTTGTTTCACGCTGAATTCCTCTGTTGCCGATATGGACGAATGGCTACAGAGTACTTGTCCAGCCGCAGTGCGCAAAGGCCCAAAACGTTTCAATTGCAAGCGAATGTAACGGTTCCGGATCTTTGCGCCGTGTTCCGTTTTCAGGCCGCCACAGGCAGGTGCTCGTCCGGTCCGCACACCCGCCCGCGCCCGGTGGACTTGGCCGAGTACATGGCCACGTCGGCGCTGCGCAGCAGTTCCTCGCTGTCCAGTCCGTTGTCCGGGAACAGCGCAAAGCCGATGCTGCCGGAAATGTTCAGCACATGGCCGTCCGCCACGAACGGCAGGTTCAACTGCGCAAGAACGGTCTCCGCAACCAGGCGCGCCTGCACCGCTTCCGAACAGCCCGGCAGCAGCACCACGAACTCGTCGCCGCCCAGCCGCGCCAGCGTGTCCGATTCGCGCAGGGTGCCGGCTACGCGCTTGGCCACCTCGACCAGCAGCACGTCGCCCACCGCGTGGCCATACGTGTCGTTGACCGGCTTGAACTTGTCCAGGTCGAAGTACAGCACCGCCAGCTTGGTCTGCTCGCGCTGCGCCGCGCGGATCGCCTGCTGCAGGCGGTCGCCGAACAGCAGCCGGTTGGGCAGGCCGGTCAGCGCATCGTGGTGGGCCTGATGGATGATCTGCTCTTCGGCGCTCTTGCGCTCGTCGATGTTGGCGAAGGTGCCGATGATGCGCAGCGGGGCGCCGTCCGGCGCGCGCTCGACCAGCATCCCGCGCGCCAGGATCCAGCTCCAGCGTCCGTCGCGCTGGCGCACCCGATGCTCTGCCATGAAGTCCGGCGTGCGCCCCTCGTAATGGTCGCGCAGCGCGCGGATCACGCGGCCCATGTCTTCCGGATGGATCGACGGGTACAAGGTATCGGGAGGGCACGGGATGGCGGGAACGCCCACGTCCAGCAGCGCCTGCGCGCGCGGCGACAGGTTGAGCATCGCGGTCGAGAGGTTCCAGTCCCATACGCCCTCGCCGGCCGCGTTCAGCGCCAGCTTCCAGCGCGCCTCTGCCTCGGCCAGCGCCTTCACCGCGCGGCGCCGGTTGTCGGAGGCGGCGATCGCAAACCAGCCCAGCAGCGCGAGCACTACGTTGACCACGGCGCCGGTGCGCACGAGGATCGTCTTCTGCTTGTCGAAGTGCGCGTTCGCATCGGCGAGCGACTCGCCGACGGTGACGGTGAGCGGATAGTTCGGCAGGTCGCGCCAGGCATAGACGCGCTCGATGCCGTCCAGCTGACCGGGGCGCTGGAAGTAGCCGGCCTTCTCGGTTTTCGAGGCACGCCAGTCGTAGTATGGATAGCCCGTGACCACCTTGCCGATGTCGCCCACGCCGTTGCGCGACTGGCGCGCCACCACGACTCCATCGTAGCGCACCAGCGAGATCGAGGTATCCGGGCCCAGGTCGATGTCGGAATAGAAGCGCGAAAAGTACTCGGGCGCGACCGATGCGACGATGACGCCATCGAGCTTGCCGGCGTGGTAGATGGGCCGGGTGAACTGCACCGACCACAGGCCCGACACCCGCCCGAGCACCGGGTGGCTGACGAACAGCACGTCCTCGTGGCCTTGCAGGTGCACGCGGATGTGCTCGCGGTCACTCAGGTCGATGCCATTGGCCGGGCCGGCGTTGGAATACACCAGGCGCCCACGCGCGTCCGTCACCGCCACCTGCATGATCACGCGGCCATGCAGCTCCTTGTTCAGGCGCTCGACCAGCGCGGCGAATCCCTCGTGCCCCTGCTCCCAGTGCGAGCGCAGGTGCAGCAGCGACATGTCCACGGTGCTGATGGTGGAATTGACTTCCTCGGAAAACGCGCGTGCCAGGTTCTTGACGTCCAGCCGGCTTTGCTCGAACGCGATCGTGGAGAGCTGGCTGCGTTCGGCGCACACGGCCAGCCACACCAGGGGCGTGCTCAGGGCAAGAAAGACGGCGAGACGCAGCAGGACGGCACGACGGAACCACGCGCCGGATGAGCCGGCAGCGCGCAGCGATTTATAGGTATAGATAGGCATGACAGCCAGGAGCAGGAACGGCCACTCCGGATTCTGGATGCATACATCATACCATTTCGCAGTTGCATATTAGAAAAAATAGTGTGCATTTCTGCAACATGCCATGCCCGTTGCCGTTCAGCCCTTGAGGTACTGGCCCACCGCATCGAGCAGCAGATTGGTGCCGCGTTCGCGCGAGCCGGCATCGTCGTAGCCATCGAGGAAGGCGCCGTGCTCGCTCATCACGACCAGGGTGCCGGCGCCGTCCTGCTTCAATTCCAGGGTTGCGAGCGACACCGAGATCTTGCGCTGGTCCAGGTGCATCTCGTAGGAGTACACCAGGCGCTCGTTGGGCACCACGTCGAAGTACACCGCGTCGAAGGTCGAGACCGTGCCGCTGCCCCAGCGCCCCTGCACGTGCTCGCGGCCGCCGGGCCGTATGTCCGCGGTGCGCGCGAGGATGGTCTGGCCGTTGCCGCCGCCGAACCACCTGGCTTTGGCCTCCTGGTCGGTGAAGGCGCTCCACACGCGTTCGCGCGGCACGTCGAAATGGCGCTCGATGCGAAAGCTGCCGTGCACCACGCTGTGCGCGGCCGGTTGCTGCGTGTACTCCAGCGCGCGGCCGAGGCGGTCGAGGGTCTGTTCCCAGCCCATTTGCGCGCCCTTGACCATCTGTTCGGCCAGCGGATGGAACAGCGTGTACGCCTGCTCCACTTCCATGTGCGTGCCGCCGCAACCGCTGGTGAACACCACGGTGGTGTGGGCACTGAACAGCGGCTCGCCATCGGCGCCCGGCACCGTCATGTCGATCACCAGGCGCGCCGGCGGCACCACCTCGAGAAAATGGCCGCGGGTCCAGTGCTCCTGGCCGTCGGGCGCGCGCATGCACACGTCGAACGCGCCGCCGGGGTGGAACTCCACCGTCGCGTGCGGCACCGTGAAGCCCTGCGGGCAGAACCAGTGCTTGACGTGCTCGGCCGAACTCCACGCCGCGAACACCTGCTCGCGCGAGGCCGGGAATACACGGGATACCTTCAGTTGGTGCTGCCTGGTCGCTACGGTGTCATTTGCCATTGCCATCTCCTTCAGCTTTCAAGGTATTGAGGTATTCGCCAAGGCGGTCGAAGTGCCCCTCCCACTCCTGGCGGCGTTGGTTGATCCACTGTTCGGCCAGCGACAGGCCCGCGGGCTCTATGTTGCAGGTGCGGGTGCGCCCGGCCTTCTCGGAGCGCACCAGGCCAGCGCCTTCCAGCACGGACAAGTGCTGCATGACGGCCGGCAGCGACATCGACAGCGGCTGCGCCAGCTCCGATACCGAAGCCGGCCCCTTGGCCAGCCGCGCCAGCATCGCGCGGCGCGAACCATCAGCCAGTGCCTGGAACGCCAGGTCGAGTGGATCGTGTTTGTTAAGCATGGACTTAAGTATAGCGAGTTCAAATAGTAAAGCAAGAACTTTAGTATCAAACTCGCGTCTGGATCGTGCAACAACTGTTGTATCCTTTTGGAACTTCAACCCAAGGATGCAACGACGATGTCCCGAACCCTCCCCGCACTGCGTGTTACCGCCCTCGCTGCCTGCCTGCTGACGGGCGCCGTCCTGACCCACCCTGCGCTGGCCGCGACCCGCGCCGCGGCGCCGAGCCCGGCCCAGCAAAAGCTCGACAGGCTGGCCGACCAGTTCTACGTGGCGCGCGCGAAGTTCGACCCGCTGCTGTACGCCACCGCCAACGGCGACAGCCGCTACGACGACCAGATCGGCATGGCGATCTCGCCGGTGGTGCGGGCCAAACAGTTCGCGCAGTACCACGACCAGCTGCGCCAGCTGCACATGATCGCGCGCGCGCAGTTGCCGGAGAAGGCGCGGCTGAACTACGACATCCTCGAGTTCGAAATCAACAGCCAGCTCGACCTGGAGCACTTTCCCGAGCACCTGCTGCCGCTGAACCACTTCGAGAACGTGCCCAGCGTGCTGGCCAACTACGCCAGCGGCACCGGCTCGCAGCCCTTGACCACGCCGGCGCAGTACCGCGCTTACCTGTCCCGCCTGAACCAGCTGCCGGCATGGATCGACCAGGCGATCGTCAACATGAAGGAAGGCATCCGCGTGGGCGTGGTGCAGCCGAAGGCAATCGTGATGAAGATGCTGCCGCAGTTCCAGCAGCTCAGGAGCAGCACGCCTGAAGCGAGCATCTTCTACACCCCGATCAAGAACCTGCCGGCGCAATTCTCGGCCAAGGACAAGGAAGAGCTGACGGCCGCGTACCGCCAGGCGGTGGAGCGCATCGGCCCCGCGCTGGACAGCCTGTGCCAGTTCCTCGAGTCCGACTACATGGCCGCCGCGCGCGCGAGCTCCGGCTACGGCGATCTGCCCAACGGCGCGGCCTGGTACAAGGCGCGCATCAAGAACAACACCAACCTGGCGCTCACGCCGCAGCAGGTCCACGAGCTGGGCCTGAAGGAAGTGGCGCGCATCCAGCGCCAGCTGGCCGAACTGGGGCCCAAGCTCGGCTACACCGGCCCGGCCAACCAGCTGCCGCAATGGGTGGCGGCGCAGGACAAATTCAAGCCCTTCCACACCGAGCAGGAAGTGCTGGACGCCTACCGCAAGATCTACGCGACGGTGGACGCAAAGCTGCCGAACTACTTCAGCCTGCTGCCCAAGGCCAGGCTCGACATCCAGCTCGAACCGGAGCTCACGCGCGCCACCGCGTCGGACCACTACACCCCGGTGGCGGCGGACGGCTCGCACCCGGGCGTGTTCTGGGCCGTGGTCAATGATCCGGCGAAGTACAGCAACGTGGGCATGACCAGCCTGCTGCTGCACGAAGGCGTGCCGGGCCACCACCTGCACGCGGCGCTGCTCAAGGAACTGCCGCTGCCGGACTTCCGCAAGTTCTACACCGAGCACCCGAGCGCAGCCGCCTACACCGAGGGCTGGGCGCTGTACTGCGAGACGCTGGGACGCGAGTTCGGCTTCTACGACGACCCGGCGCCCTACTACGGCCACCTGAACGACGAGCTGCTGCGCGCGGTGCGGCTGGTGGTGGACACCGGCATGCACGCGATGGGCTGGAGCCGCGAGAAGGCGGTTGCGTACGCGATGCAGGTGCTGGGCTACAGCGAAGCGCGCGCCACCAACCAGATCGAACGCTACATGGTATGGCCGGGCCAGGCGCTGGCCTACAAGGTGGGCGCGCTGAAGATCCTGGAACTGCGCGCCAAGGCGCAAAAGGCGCTGGGGCCGAAGTTCAGCTACCCGAAGTTCCACGCCGTGGTGATGGGCGACGGCACCTTGCCGCTGCCGATCCTGGAAGCGCAAGTGGACAAGTGGATCGCCAGCCAGAAGTGATCCGCGCGCCGGCGCAAACCTCGCGTTCGCGCCGGCCACTACAATTGCTGCGTATCCCAACCTGAGGACCGACCATGAACAAGAACGCGAATCCTGCCGGGCCTTCGCCATCGGAACTGATCGACGCGCGCATTCGGGAACTGGGCGACTGGCGCGGCGCCATGCTCGCCCGGATCCGCGCCCTTATCCAGCAGGCGGACCCGCAGGTAGTGGAAGAATGGAAGTGGCAGGTTCCGGTGTGGTCGCACGGCGGCATCATCTGCACCGGCGAAGCCTACAAGAAGGCGGTCAAGCTCACCTTCCCGAAAGGGGCATCGCTGGCGGACCCGGCGCGCCTGTTCAACTCCAGCCTGGAAGGCAAGGTGCGGCGCGCCATCGACTTTCACGAGGGCGACGCGATCGACGAGGAAGCGTTCAAGGCGCTGGTCCTCGCCGCCGTCGCGCGTAACGCCGCCTGAGCCCTAGGCCTCGACCCGGATGATGTCGCCGGCCTGGCGCGCGTAATCGAGCGCGTAGGCCATCTCACCCGGCGTTTGCGCGTGCACGTACAACAGCGGCTGACCGCGCGCGACCTCGTCGCCCAGGCGCACTTCCATGTGCACGCCCGCCGCGGGACTGGCCGGTGCGCCGGCCAGCTTGGCCAGCCGCGACAGCTTGCGATTGTCGATGTGCACCACCTGGCCGCCGTGCGTTGCCACCAGCGGCTCGACGAACTCGGCGCGTTTCGGCTCACGCAGGCCGCCCTGCGCCGCGCAGATGCGCTTGAACTTGTCCCAGGCGCGTCCGCTGTCGAGCGTCTCGCGCGCCACGCGCATGCCTTCGCCCTCGGCCGCAACGCCGCCCAGCTCCAGCACGGCGCCGGCCACGAGCACCGCGCGCTCGCGCAGGTCCTCCGGTGCGCCCGGCTCGTTCTGCAGCACGGCCAGCACGTCGCGCGCTTCCAGGGCCGGGCCGATCCCGCGCCCGACCGGCTGGTTCCCGTCCGAGAACATGCAGCGCAGCGCAAGGCCGAAATCGGCTGCGGTGGCGCGCAGCTTGGCCGAGAGACGCACCGCGCTCTCGCGGCTGCGCACCTTGGCCGTCGGCCCGATCGGGATGTCGATGACCACGTGGGTCGCGCCGGCCGCGATCTTCTTCGACAGCACCGAGGCGATCAATTGGCCCTCGGTGTCGATGTCCAGCTCGCGCTCGATGCGCACGAAAATGTCGTCGGCGGGGCTCAGGTGCATGGAACCGCCCCAGGCCACGCAACCGCCCTCGGTCTCGACCACCTTGCGCAGGGTGGCCATGTCCAGGTCCACCGGCGCGAGCATCTCCATCGTGTCGGCGGTGCCGGCCGGCGAGGTGATCGCGCGCGACGAGGTCTTGGGCATCACCAGGCCATTGGCGGCGGCGATCGCGACGACGATGGGCGTGGTCCGGTTGCCCGGCAGGCCGCCCACGCAGTGCTTGTCCACCACCACGGGCGCGTTCCAGTGCAGGCTCTCGCCGACATCGACCATCGCGCGCGTGAGGTGCACGGTTTCCTGCGCGTCCAGCGCCAGCGTGGCAGTCGCCGTCAGGAAGGCAGACAAATGAACATCGGTGTAGCGCCCGTCCACCACGTCGCGCACGATGGCCGACAGGTCCTGCGCGTTCAGGCGGTAGCCGTGGATGCGGCGGCGGATGCCAGCCAGCGATTCGAGCACCGGCGGGTGGCGCACCTGGACCTGGTCGCCGTCGCTGATGTGCAGCGCGTCCCAGGCCGCCTCGGACAACGCCACCTGGCCCTGCTCGAGCAGCGGGCTGTCGATCTGGTACAGCAAGGCCTGCACCTCATGCTCGCCGGCTACGACCAGCACCTGCGAACGCGGCGACAGCCCTTCGGAGCGGCAGACGTGGCAATCGGCGCGCATCAGCGCAATGGCCTGGTCCTGCGCGTGCAGGCGCAGACGTGTTGCGCGCAGCAGCGGCTGCTGGGGCCAGATGACAGCGCTCACAGGACGAACTCCTGGTTTTGCAGGGGCACGTCGACCGCCCAGCCGAGTTCGCGCGCGATCCGTTCGCGCAGCGCTTCCGACGCTTCCGGCTCGCCGTGGACCACGAACACGCGTTTGGGCGCACGCTTGAAGCCGGACAGCCACTTCATCAACTCGTCGCAGTCGGCGTGCGCCGACAGCATCGGCAGTTCCGCGACCTCGGCGTTCACCGGAATCCAGGTGCCGTAGGCCTTCACCTCGCGCGCGCCTTCGAGCAGCTTGCGTCCGCGCGTGCCGGCTGCCTGGAAGCCGGAGAAGAGCAGCGTGTTGCGATGGTCCGGCGCAAACGCGGCGATGTGGTGCAGCACGCGCCCGCCGGTGGCCATGCCGCTGGCCGAGATGATCACCTTCGGATAGCGGTTGGCCGAGAGCGCCTTCGATTCCTCCACGTCGCGCACATAGGTGACAGCGTCGCACGCGGCCTCGTATTCGTCCATGGAGAGCTTGTGGTCGTGCTGGTGACGGTGCAGCAGTTCGGTGGCGCTGGTGGCCATCGGGCTGTCCAGGAACACCGGCACGTTGTGCAGGCTGCCGCGCTGGCGCAGCTGCCACAGGTTGTAGATGAGCGACTGCGCGCGGCCAACGGCAAAGGCCGGGATGACCACGGTGCCGCCGCGGCGCACGGTGCGCGCGATCACCTCGTCCAGCGCCGCGAGCGGGTCGGAACGATCGTGGCGGCGGTTGCCGTAGGTGGACTCGATGACGATGTAGTCGGCGTCGGTGACCGGCTCGGGGTCGAACATGACCGGGTCGTCGTAGCGGCCCAGGTCGCCGGAGAACACGATGCGCACGCCGTCCACGTCGATCTGCGCAGTGGACGCGCCGAGGATGTGGCCAGCGCGGCGCAGCAGCAGGCTGGCGCCGCCGGGCAGCGCCACTTCTTCATGCACCGGCACCGCCTGGAAGTGCTTGAGCGAGTGCTCCGCATCCTGGACCGTGTACAGCGGCAGCGCCGGTTTGTGCTTGGAGTAGCCCTTGCGGTTGGCGAATTCGGCGTCCTTCTCCTGCAGCCAGGCGCTGTCGAGCAGGATCAGCTTGGCCACGTCGCGGGTGGCGGCGGTGGAGAATATCTTGCCGTGAAAGCCGTTGCGGATCAGGCGCGGCAGGTAGCCGCTGTGGTCGAGGTGGGCGTGCGTGAGCACCACGGCATCGACGTCGCGCGGCGCCACGGCCAGGTCCTGCCAGTTCAGGGTACGCAGGTTCTTCAGGCCCTGGAACAGGCCGCAGTCCACGAGGATTTTGGAATCACCATAGGTAAGCAGGTGCTTGGAACCGGTGACGGTCCCAGCGCCGCCAAGGCTGGTCAATGAAAGCATGAGATTTCTTGTTCGTGTTAAGTGGTTGGCTCGCCTTCAGTCGCGCACGTCGTTCAGCAGCGCGTTGGCAAACTGCGGCGCAAGGGCGATCCGGTTGCTCGGATGCGGCACTGCGTCGGTGGAGGTGATGCGCGTGAACAGGGGCTGCAGCTCGTTCCATGCGTCGTCGGCAAACAGCGCATGCACGACGACGCACTCGGGTTTACCCAGTCCCTGTTCGGCGAGCTTGCGCGCGGCCACCGCCAGCGTGCGGCCCGAGGAAGCGATATCGTCCACCAGCACCGGCGTGCGATCGCGCCAGGCAGACAGGTCGTGCATTTCAATGTCCACGTTGCGGTCGCCGTGGCGGGTTTTGGTGAGCACCGCATGCGGCGCGTCGATGCGCGAGGCGATGGCCGCTGCCCACTGCTCGCTCTCCTCGTCGGGGCCGACGATGAGCGGGGCTTCGACGTTGGCGGCGATCCAGTCGGCCAGCTGCGGCGCGGCGTGCAGCGTCGTGGTGGAAATCGTGTAGAGCGCCGCCAGCGTCGGATGCCGGTGCAGGTGCGGGTCCACGGTCAGCAGGCGGTCGAAGGTGGAGGACACCAGCCGGGCAAAGGACAGGGAGGTCACGCTCTCGCCATCGTTGAAGCGCTTATCCTGGCGCATGTAGGCCAGGTAAGGCGCGACCAGGTTGACTTCGGTGGCGCCCAGGTCGCGGGCGGCGTCGGCGGCGAACACCAGCGGCAGGAACTGCGCGTCCGGCTTGGCCAGCGTGCAGACGAGGTCCACGGCGCGGCCGGCGGGGTCGCCATGCAGGCGCACGTAGCTTTCGCCATCGGGGAACTGGCGGGTCTCCAGGCGGCCCAGCTCAGCATCGGTTGCGGACGCGAGCGCGGCGGCGAAGGCTTCGTTGCCCGGCAGGGGCAGGATCAGGCGCCGCACTGTCAGCTCGCCGTGTAGCCGCCATCGACCACCATGGATGAGCCCGTCATGAAGCTGGCGCCGTCCGACAGCAGGAAGGCGACGGCATGTGCGATTTCTTCGGCGCGGCCCAGGCGCCCGATGGCGTGCAGGCCCACCAGGCCGGCGCGCGCGGTCTGGTCGAGGCCGTCGAGGATGGGGGTGTCCACGTAGCCGGGATGGATCGAGTTGATGCGAATGCCTTGGGCCGAATACGCAAGCGCGGCCGAGCGGGTCAGGCCAGTGACGCCGTGCTTGGCGGCCACGTAGGCCGGCGCGAAGGAGTTGCCCACGAGGCCAAGAATGGACGACATGTTGACGATCGCGCCGCCGCCCGCGGCGAGGATGGCCGGGATCTGGTAGCGCAAGCCGTGCGCAACGCCGCTCAGGTTGATGTCGATGACCCGCTGCCAGTCGTCCGCAGGCAGCTCGCCGGCCGGCAGCAGGGTGCCGCCAATGCCGGCGTTGTTGAAAGCAAAATGCAGCGCGCCGAAGTGCTTCACGGCGCAATCGACCGCTGCCTCTACCTGCGCGGGATCGGCCACGTTGGCGACATTCGGCACCGCGCGCCCACCGGAGGCCGCGATGGCATCGGTGACGCGCTTGACGGCGTCGGCGTGCACGTCGGACACCACCACCGACAGGCCTTGTTGTGCCAGCAGGCGCGCAGTGGCTTCGCCAATGCCGGAGCCGGCGCCGGTCACGAGAACGGACTGGCCGGAAAACGAGTATTTCATCTGAGTCTCTCTTTCTGCGAACACAAGCGGGTTCATCCATGCCTAGTGTGGCCATCAGGCATGGTGGTGTCAACCTGCATGGCGGCGGTGTTCCGGATCGTGAAACTGCCCGGTGAACCCGTCATCACCGAGGGCACAGGCTAGGTCCTGGCGCGCAGGGTCTCCAGTTCGGCCCGCAAGGCGCCACGCTCGGCACGCGCCGCGTCCAGCTGTTTGCGCAGGTCGGCGATCTCGGCCTCCAGGCTTTCGCGGACCGTCTTGGCGCCCACCAGCTCCATCTCGGCAGCCAGGCGCGCATCGGATTGCTCGGAGGACGACGCCACGTAGCGCTCGAGCTGGGTGCGCAAGTCGGCCAGCTGGGCGTCCTTGCCGTCGATGGCCAGCTGGTCCTTGGCCTTGCCGACCAAAGCTTCGGTGGCGATATGGCGTGCATTGCGCAGCTCCGCCTGCAGCCGCTCGATCTCCTCGTCCCGTTCAGCAATGGCGGCATGCGACGCGGCGGTAACAGACGCTACCTGTGCCTGCAATTCGTCGCGCTCGCCTTCGAGCGCTTCACCGGCCTCGAGCAGGGCCTGCATGTCACTTTCGGACTGTGCCAGCGCCTCGCGCGCGCCGGCGCCGGACTCCAGGGCGAACTGCTGCGCCCAGTCGGCCAAGGCTGCAACAATCGTTTCAGGCAGTTCCGCGTTGCTGGTGCGCGCCGGCTTGGCCTGGCTGGCGCGCCACGGGATCAGATGCTTCTGGATGGCGGTTGGCGTGCCGCCGCCGAGGATTTCCCGCACGGCGTCGATGGTGACCTGTTTGCCGTCTTTCTGTAATGCGTCAGCCGCGGCGGCCACCGCGTCGAACTGGATGCCCTGATGGGCCGAATCGGGTTTCATGAGATTGAGTAATTATAATTGCCGAAGAGCAATATAATACGCCACCGCATGCTCTCAACAGCAAAGCTTCTCAATCTCCCTCGCGGCCATCGCCAGCCCCTTCTCCTGTTCCATCTGCTCACCAAGCTCCGCGGCGCGCTTCTGGACCTCTGGGCGTTCAACGAAGCCGATCGCCTTGCCCAATGCGCCCGCGTCCAGCTTCGCTCCATCGAGCGGCGGCGGCGCAATACCCAGGCGCTGCAGGCGCTCGGCCCAGAATGCCTGGTCGCCTGCGAATGGAATGACGATCGATGGCACGCCAGCGCGGGTGGAGGAATGGGTGGTCCCGGAGCCACCATGGTGAACGACAGCGGCCATGCGCGGGAGCAGCCAGCCGTGCGGGGTAGTGCCGATGCGCAGGATATTGTCTGGCAGTTCGATGTCATCCATGCCGCTCCAGCCTGGGTAGAACAACGCGCGTCGGCCAGCCAGGGCGGTTACCAGCGTATTGGCCAGGCGCGGCCCATCGATGCCCGCCATGCTGCCAAAGCCGACGTAGACCGGCGGCGGGCCAGCACGGAGAAAATCGGCCAGTTCAGGCGGCGGCGTAAATTCACCGGCCGGCGTCTGCCATTGGCCGCACACGCGGGCGTGAGCCGGCCAATCCGCAGGCTGCGGCAGGATCGTCGGGGAAATCCCATAGAGCATGGGATGCTCGGTGGGCAGTTCCCGGCGCGCGGGTAGTCCGAGCACTGCCTGGCGCGCTTCATTCAAGCTTTTCCGGAAGGCCAGCCAGACCAATTGGTTGGTCAGCCTGAGGCTGGCGTGGTTAAGCCAGCGCGGCACCAGTCCTGGCGGCAGAAAGGGCGACGGAAAGTCGCGCGAAGGCGTGAGCGGAATCATGCCGGTGCCGATGGCCGGGATGCCCAGCCGTTCAGCAACCGACAGGCCAACGAAACCAGCCAGGCCGGACGTGAGGATGGCGTCGCATCCTTCCGCTGCCGCCAGGGTTTCAAGCGTCCAGGCGCGGGTGTTGGCATTGGTCAATTGTGCCAGCGCCTTGGCCGTGCCTTTTGCCCCTTGACTGCTCGATGTGGAAAACAACTGCCGGATGTCGCCCGACAGCGCCGAGTTCGCGAGGCCCAGCTCTTGCGCCGAGCCGAGGGTGCTCGCATCACCCAGCAGATGTACCTCGTGGCCGGCGCTGACCAGCTGGTGGCCAAGGGCAGCGAGCGGCCGGGTGTCGCCTTCCGTTCCATAGGTAAGGATCAGCAGTTTCATACAATCTTCTTAAAAAGTATACGACGTATACTTTAACACCCTTTATACTCCGGAGCCATGGCCTCCCCTACCGATCCGGAAAATCAACCCGATGCGCCCGTGAGCGACCGGCGAACGCTGAAAAAAGCCCGCCTGTTGGAACAGATCGCCACCGCAGCCGGTGCACTGTTCCAGGCCGGTGGTTACATGGCGGTGACGATGGAGCAGATCGCGGCGGCGGCCGAGGTCTCCAAGCGTACGCTGTACAAGTATTTTCCGGTGAAGGAGGCAATCCTCGCGCATCTGTTGGAGGGGGAGCTGGCGCGCGATCTCGCAAACCCTGGCTTTCAGCTCGACCTGGATGCGCCCTTCCGTGCCAACGTCTCTGCCCTGCTGGTGGAGTCCGCCGGCTGGTGCGAGCGCCATCCCGACTATCTGCTGCCCTATATCCGCTACAAGTTCGCCAGTTTCGAGCCGAACGCGCAAACCGATGGCAAAGGTGACCTGGTGCAAACGTGGTCGCTGCTGATCGCCGCCGCACAGCAGCGCGGCGAACTCGATCCGTCGCCCCCGGCCGAACAGCTGGCCATCTATTTTCACTATCTCTACCTGGGCGCACTGATGCGCTGGATCACTGACCGCCGACTCGATTTGAAGCAAGAGTTCACGACGGTGGTCCGATTATTCGTGGACGGCGCCCGGGCTCCCGGCCGACAGTAGCGCTCACCGCAGCCCCCGGGGCGTGCGAAATTCCGGACACGATTTGCGCCTCCTGTGCGAAAGCCCGGAATCGTGCGCGGCCGCGCTTCAGGGCGCCGATAAAAAAACATTAAAGATCAAGGAGATACGACATCTCCTGTTTTGGTACCGCATGGCACGAACTGTGCTGAAGAAGATGCGGACTCTGGCACGCGACCAGCTGCCAAAGGATTCATCACACACCACAACAGGAGACACGCAATGAAACTCAAGGGCCTCAAGGCAATCCTCAGCTTTCCCATGCTCGCTCTGGCTTCGGCCGCCATCGCGCCGACCGCACAGGCCGCGGACCTCGTCCGCTTGGGCAACCTGAAGTTCGCGCACTACGGCGCCGTCGCCTACATGAAAGAGATCGCACCGAAGTGCAACCTCAAGATTGAAGAGCGCGTGTTCGCCAAGGGCCTGGACATCGTGCCGGCCATCATCGCCGGTGAAATCGACGTCTCCGCCAGCGCGCTCGAAGCCGCGATTTCCGGACGTGCCAGCGGCGTGCCGGTTTATCTGGTCGGCGGATTTGCCAAGGGCGGCGTGCGCATCGTCGGCCGCCCCGACCTCAACATCCATTCCATCGCAGACCTGAAGGGCAAGAAGGTTGGCGTGACCCGCGGCGGACCGCAAGAGATCCTGCTCTTCACCGAGCTGGCGAAAAACAAGCTCACCTGGTCCGACAAGCCGGGCAAGGACGTGCAGATCATGTACATGGGCTACCCCGACCTGAACCAGGCATTGTTGGCCAAGGAAATCGATGCCATGAGCCAGTCCGAACCCTACGCAACGCAGGCCATGCACAAGAAGTACGGCGCCGAGATCATGAAGCCGTACGACACGCCGCTGGGCGAGCCGGTGCGCGCCCTGGTGATGACCGAGAAGATGTACAAGGAAAAACGCGACGTGGCCGCGCGCTTCATGCAGTGCTTCGTGATGGCGACGCGCCAGTTCATCGCCGACCCCAAGCTGGCCGAGAAATACGTGCGTGAATCGATGTTCAAGAACCAGGTGACGTCGGACGACTACCAGGATGCCATGAACAACGCCAGCTTCACCGAGAGCATCACCACCGAGCACGTGCAGCAGACCACCGATTACATGATGAAGTACAACATCGGCCGGATGGCGACGCCGCCTGCCGCGAAGGACTGGGTCAAGCTGGACTTGCTGGAAGCAGCCCAGAAGTCGGTCAGCAGCAAGTAAAGGCGCGCCATGAACGCGAACATGATCAAACGCATTCTTCACGGCGCCGCCGTGCCGCTTGCTGCGGTAGTCCTTTGGCAGGCGGTATCGGCACTGGGCTGGCTCAATCCGCAGATCGTACCGTCGCCGCTGGCGGTGCTGCGCAAGCTGCTGGAGTACGCATCGCCGCTGGAACCGTATTCGCCCGAGCAGGGTAGCTACCTGGTCTGGCTGGTTTCCGGCGAGCTGTTGCACGACGCCTACGCCAGCCTGTCACGCGTGATCGGCGGCTTCCTGATCGGCGCCGGGCTGGCGCTGCCGCTCGGCCTGCTGATGGGAACGAACAAGACGATCTACAAGCTGTTCGACCCGCTGGTGCAGATCCTGCGGCCGATTCCGCCGATCGCCTACATCCCGCTGGCGATCCTGTGGTTCGGCCTGGGCAATCCGCCGGCATTCTTCCTGATCAGCATCGGCTCCTTCTTTCCGGTCCTGATGAACACGATTGCCGGCGTACGCCACGTGGACGGGATCTACCTGCGCGCCGCACGCAACCTGGGCGCGGGGCAGATGACGATGTTCCGCCGCGTGATCCTGCCGGCGGCCACGCCCTACATCCTGGCCGGTGCGCGCATCGGCATGGGAACGGCCTTCATCGTGGTGATCGTGGCCGAAATGATCGCGGTGAACAGTGGCCTGGGCTTCCGCATCCTGGAAGCGCGCGAGTACTTCTGGTCCGACAAGATCATCGCCGGCATGTTCACCATCGGCCTGTTCGGGCTTGCCATCGACCTGGGCATGAACGCGCTGAACAACCATCTGCTCAAGTGGCATCGCGGGCTGGAACATTGAAGAAAACAGCATGAAAACCATTCATATCAACGGCGTCAACAAGGTGTTCTCGAGCCACGGCAGCGACGTCGTCGCGCTCAAGGACATCAATCTCACCATCAACAGCGGCGAGTTCGTCTGCCTGCTAGGCCCGTCGGGCTGCGGCAAGTCGACGCTGCTCAACGCGATTGCCGGCTTCTCGCACCCCACCTCGGGCCAGATCCTGGTCGACAACCGCCCGATCACCGAGCCGGGGCCGGATCGTGGCATGGTGTTCCAGGAATATGCGCTCTTCCCCTGGATGACCATCGAGCAAAACATCGCCTTCGGTCTGGAAATCGCCGGTCGCCCGACCGCGGCCATCAAGGAGCGTGTCGACATGCTGCTGGACATGCTGGGCCTGCGCGAATTCCGCGACCGCTATCCCAAGGACCTGTCGGGCGGCATGCGTCAGCGCGTTGCGATCGCGCGGGTGCTGGCACTGGATTCGCCGATCATGCTGATGGACGAACCCTTCGGCGCGCTCGACGCCCTCACCCGCCGCAACCTGCAGGACGAGCTGCTGAAAATCTGGAAGACCTTCGGCACCACGATCATCTTCGTCACGCACAGCATCGAAGAGTCGATCTATCTCGCGGACCGGACGATCGTGATGACCTATCGTCCCGGCACCATCAAGCAGGACGTGCGCATCACCCTGCCACGTCCGCGCGACCCCAGCGACCCGGAATTCAATCGGCTCAAGCGCATGCTGGGCGAACTCGTCATGGAAGAACAGCAGCGTCACCACAACGCGGAGCTGCTCGCAACGACTGCCGACTGATACGGCACCGTCAATCAATCAACCAGGAAAACAACATGGGACAAACGAAAGCAGCATTTCAATGGGACGATCCGCTGCTGCTGGATCAGCAACTGACGGACGAAGAACGCATGGTGCGCGAGGCCGCCAGCGCCTATTGCCAGGAGCGCCTGCAGCCGCGCGTGCTCGAAGCCTTCCGCAAGGAAGAAACCGACCCGGCGATCTTCCGCGAGATGGGCGAACTGGGCCTGCTCGGCCCCACCATTCCGGAACAATATGGCGGCCCCGGCCTGAACTATGTGAGCTACGGCCTGATCGCCCGCGAAGTCGAACGCGTCGATTCCGGCTATCGCTCGATGATGAGCGTGCAGTCGTCGCTGGTGATGGTGCCGATCCATGAATTCGGCAATGAACAAACGAAGCAGAAATACCTGCCCAAGCTCGCCACCGGCGAATGGATCGGCTGCTTCGGCCTGACCGAGCCGAACCACGGTTCCGATCCGGGTTCGATGGTCACGCGGGCGAAGAAGGTCCCGGGCGGCTTCAGCCTGTCGGGCAGCAAGATGTGGATTTCCAATTCGCCGATCGCCGACGTGTTCGTGGTGTGGGCCAAGGATGACGAAGGTGCGATCCGCGGCTTCGTGCTGGAAAAAGGCTGGAAAGGCCTGAGCGCGCCGGCGATCCACGGCAAGGTCGGTCTGCGCGCGTCGATCACGGGCGAGATCGTGATGGATGAAGTGTTCTGCCCGGAAGAGAATGCCTTCCCCGAAGTGCGCGGCTTGAAAGGCCCGTTCACTTGCCTGAATTCGGCACGCTACGGGATCGCGTGGGGCGCCCTGGGTGCCGCCGAGGATTGCTGGCACCGCGCGCGCCAATACGTGCTGGACCGCAAGCAGTTCGGCAAGCCGCTGGCGGCCAACCAGCTGATTCAGAAAAAGCTGGCCGACATGCAAACCGAAATCACGCTGGGCCTGCAAGGCTGCCTGCGCCTGGGCCGCATGAAGGACGAGGGCACCGCGGCGGTGGAAATCACGTCGATCATGAAGCGCAACTCGTGCGGCAAGTCGCTCGACATCGCACGCCTGGCGCGCGACATGATGGGCGGCAACGGCATTTCCGACGAGTTCGGCGTTGCGCGCCATCTGGTCAACCTGGAAGTCGTGAATACCTATGAAGGCACGCATGACATCCACGCGCTGATCCTGGGCCGCGCACAGACCGGCATCGCGGCATTCTGACGAGCGTGGACGTGCGATCTCGCACGCCCCACTCACCCATCCTTAGTGGCGCTGTCTGCGCTAAGTGTGGACTCAAGCACGTCGTTCCCGCGCACGCGGGAACGACGGGGCACTTTCAACAGTTAACACAGACAGCGCCTTCTTAATGAGGTTTTCCCCATGGCTGGAGCGCTGTCTCATATCAAAGTACTGGATCTGTCGCGCGTGCTCGCCGGCCCGTGGTGCGGCCAGCTGCTCGCCGATCTTGGCGCCGAAGTCATCAAGGTCGAGCGCCCCCGCGTTGGCGACGACACGCGCGCATGGGGACCGCCATACCTGAAGGACAGGTCGGGCGCGGAAACGAAGGAGTCCGCCTACTTCCTGTCCGCAAACCGCGGCAAGAAATCGCTGACCCTCGACATCTCCACGCCGGAAGGCCAGGACATCGTCAAACAACTCGCCGCCGAGTGCGACATCGTGCTTGAGAACTACAAAGTCGGCGCACTCGCCAAATACGGGCTCGACCAGGCGTCGCTGCGCGCCATCAATCCGCGCCTGATCTATTGCTCCATCACCGGCTTCGGCCAGGACGGCCCCGATGCGCAGCGCGCCGGATACGACTTCATGATCCAGGGGATGGGCGGCTTGATGAGCATCACCGGACAGCCCGACGAGGTGGCCGGTGGTGGGCCGGTGAAGGTCGGCGTCGCCGTCACCGACGTGATGACCGGCATGTATGCCTCTGTGGCCGTGCTGGCCGCCCTTGCCCAGCGTGAGGTGAGCGGCGCCGGACAGTACATCGACCTGGCCTTGTTCGATGTGCAAGTGGCGATGCTGGCCAACCAGGCGTCGAATTACCTGGTCGGCAACGTGGTGCCGGGCCGGCTCGGCAACGCGCATCCGAATATCGTTCCCTATCAGGCCTTCGCCACGGCGGACGGCCACCTCATCCTCGCGGTGGGCAACGACCGCCAGTTCAACAGCTTTTGCCAGGTTGCGGGGCATCCCGAGTGGGGCAGCTGCGAACGCTTTGCCACCAATGCCATGCGCGTGCGCCACCGCGCCGAACTGATTGCGTTGCTGGAGCCGGTGCTGCAGGAACGGACGACGCGCGAGTGGCTGGCCCAGCTCGAAGCGGTCGGCGTTCCTTGCGGACCGATCAACACGATCGCCCAGGTGTTCGATGAGCCGCAGGCGCGCCACCGGCAGCTTGCCGTGGCGCTGCCGCATGCGCTGCATGACGCCGTTGCCTCGGTCGCCAATCCGATCCGCATGTCCGATACGCCGGTTGCCTATGATCGCGCGGCGCCGCTCCTGGGCGAGCATACTCATGAGATACTTCAAGAGCGCCTGCACCTGGACCGGGAACAAATCGACCGTTTGCAGAGGCAGGGCGTGATCTGAATGCGGAGTACAAGTGGCGGTAAAAAAATGGAAACTGAGCCAGTCGCACACTGTGCTGCTGGCGCTGGCGTCGCTGGTGGCGGTGACGATGCTGTCCTATATGCTGGTCGAACGCCGCCAGCTCGACGACCTGCACCGCACGCTGGCTTCGCGCGCCGAACTGTACTCGGCGACGATCGGCGGGGTGCTCGCCAAGTATGAATTCCTGCCACTGGCCATCGCGCAGAGCGATGAAGTCGCCGCCCTCCTCGAGACCCGGTCGCCCGACCGGGCCGCACGCGTTAATGCCTACCTGGAGGAGATGATCCAGGGCGCCGGCGCCTTCGCGGTCTACGTGATCAATCCGCAGGGCGAGGTGTACGCGTCCAGCAACTGGAAAGAGCCGACCTCGTATGTCGGGCAGAACTACGGCTTCCGTCCCTACTTCAGGCAAGCGGTGAACGGTGGCATCGGACGTTTCTATGGCATTGGCGTATCGACCCGCGAGGCCGGCTACTTCATCGCACTGCCGATACGACGCCATGGCCGCATTATCGGCGTTGCCGCGGCCAAGGTCAGCCTGGACTGGCTGGAGCAGTCCTGGCGCATGCCCAGCGTGGCCGAACAGATCTGGGTGACCGACGCCAACGGCGTCATTCTCCTGTCGTCGATCTCCGCCTTCAAATTCAAGACACTCGCTCCATTGTCTGAGGGCGCGCGCAAAAGCATCCACGAACAGCGGCAGTTCCTGCATGAGACGCTGCCGCAACTTCCACACCGGGTTGAGCAACGCCTGACCGACGGCGCAAAGCTGCTGTCGCTGAACCTGCCGAGGGAAGGCGAACCAAGCGGCTACATGGCGGTCAGCAGCCGGCTCAAGCCCCTCGAATGGCAAATCACGGTGCTGGCCGAACTGGGACAGGTGCGCGCGGCGGCACGCAACGCGGCCGTCGGCGCGGCGCTGGGCTGGACCGCGCTTTGCCTTGGCATCCTGTATGCGTTGCAGCGCCGGCGGCGCATTGCGGAGCGGCTGAACGCACAGCAAGCGCTCAAGCGCGCCAACGACGAACTCGAAGCCAAGGTCGAGCGGCGCACCGCCGCGCTGCTCGACGCCAATCTACGACTGCAGGCGGAAGTCGGTGAACGCGAGCGCGCCGAGCAGACCTTGCGCCAGGCTCAGGCGGAACTGGTACAAAGCGGCAAACTCGCCGCGATCGGACAGATGGCGGCGGGCATCACGCATGAGCTGAACCAGCCGCTGGCGGCAATCCAGACATTCTCCGACAATGCGCAGGTGCTCATTACACGGGGCCGCGCCGACGAAGCGCTGGAAAACCTGTCGATCATCTCGGACCTGGTCAAGCGCCTCGGCTATATCACCTCGCAGTTGAAAGGCTTTGCCCGGCGCAGCGATGATGCACAAAAGCCGGTCAGCGTACGCAAGGCGTTCGAACAGACCATGCTGCAGGTGCGCACCACTCGGGGCGCGGACCGCCTGGTGCTGGACGAGGACTGGCCGCAACAGGACATCGTCGTTCTGTGCAACGAGACCGGGCTGCGGCAGGTCTTTTCCAACCTGATCACGAACGCGATGGATGCAGTCGGCGCGGCCGAGATCGCGCATCTTTCGATCCGCGTCGCGCAGTCCGGCGACCAGGCGGTGATCCGTGTCGCCGACAATGGGCCCGGCATTGCGCCGGCCAGCGCGCAGAAAATTTTCGAACCCTTCTTCACCACCAAGGAGCAAGGGCTCGGTCTGGGGCTGTCGATCAGCGCGGGCATCATCCGCGCCGCCGGCGGCACGATCGAGGTACAGAACCACGGCAGCGACGGGCACGGCGGCGCGGAATTCACCATCCGGCTGCGCTGCCGGCAGCCGGGCGGGAAGACAGACTTAGGGGAACAAGATGCTTGAAACGAACTTCGACGACATGCAGGTGCTGCTCGTGGAAGACGATGCGGTGGTCAGGAAGGGCGCGAAGCAAGCCCTGGAACTGGCCGGGCTGCGGGTCACTGCCTGCGCCAGCGCGGAAGAAGCAACGGCTCATTTGTCCCCGGACTTTGCGGGCATTCTCGTCAGCGATGTCAGGCTGCCGGGCATGGATGGTCTGGAGCTTTTGCAACTGGCCGCTTCGCGCGATCCGTCGCTACCGGTCATTCTCGTCACCGGCCACGGCGACGTGTCAATGGCGGTAGGCGCCATGCGACAGGGTGCCTATGACTTTATCGAGAAGCCGTTTTCGTCCGATTTGCTGATCGAAGTGTGCCGGCGCGCGCTCGACAAGCGCCGTCTGGTGCTGGAGAACCTGACCCTGCGCCGCCAGCTGGAAAACCGCGAAGGCATCGAAGCGCGCATGGTCGGACGCAGCAATGCGATCGACAAGGTGCGCCGGCTGGTGCTCAACCTCGCGCCAAAGACCGCGGACGTCATGATCCTCGGGGAAACCGGCACCGGCAAGGAACTGGTGGCGCGCTGCCTGCATGACTTCAGCAGCCGACGGGATCACCCCTTCGTCGCGATCAATTGCGGCGCGCTGCCGGAGACGATTTTCGAATCGGAGCTGTTCGGCCATGAAGAAGGCGCGTTCACGGGCGCGCAGCGGCGCCGCATCGGCAAGATCGAACATGCCAACGGCGGCACGCTCTTCCTCGATGAAATCGAAAGCATGCCGCTCAACCTGCAGGTCAAGCTGCTGCGCGTGCTGCAGGAGCGCCAGGTCGAGCGCCTCGGTTCGAACAGCGTCATTCCGATCGACCTGCGGGTGATTGCCGCGACCAAGGAAGACCTTGGAGTGCTGTCCGAGCAGGGGAAGTTCCGGGCCGACCTCTATTACCGCCTGAACGTCGCCAGCCTGACGCTCCCTGCCCTGCGCAATCGGCGCGAGGACATTCCTTTACTGTTCGAATTCTTCGTGCTGCAGGCGGCCGTGCGCTACGGTCAGAGCGCGCCGCTGATCGGCAGCGAGCTGCTGCATACGCTGATGGCGCAACGCTGGCCTGGCAATGTGCGGGAACTGCACAATGTGGCTGATCGCTTTGTGCTGGGCTTGCTGGACGATATGCTAATGCCCTCCGGAACCCGCCGCGAAGGATCGCTCGCCCAGCAGGTTGATGCGTTCGAAAAGGCGATCATCGAAGAGGCGTTGCAGCGTCAGGAAGGCAACGTTAATGCAGCGGCCGAAAGCTTGGGTATTCCGAAGAAGACGCTGTATGACAAGCTGAAGCGGTTTGATATATCGACGGACAAGTTTCATCCGGTGCCGCAGGCGGCGCGGCGCGGGTGAACGAAACACCGATTGCTCGCAAGCTTCCCCGGCGTCCAACCAGACCCAAACGAGCGCCGCAGGGATTGCCGATGATCACTTGATCCAACAACCTCCTTCCTCAGGACTTGAAAATTCCGCTGGATCGGTGATAATTTGTTCAGTTTGTTGAACATTTTTCGAGGTCGAGATCATGCAACTTCGCGAAGTAGGCATGCATGTGCATGACAGGCGCAAGGAGATCGGCCTCAGCCAGGCCCAACTGGCGCGGCTGGCAGGCCTGTCACGCACTACGGTCAACCAGCTCGAGAGCGGTGCCCTGGAAGATCTGGGCTATACGAAGCTGAGCCAGCTGCTGGGCATCCTCGGCCTGACCTTTGATGCCAAGGAAAGGTTGAAAAAGTCGCCGGCGCTCAAGATTGCCGCACAGACAGCCAGCACGAGCTACAAGAAGATCCTCACATCCGATGTCCTCAAGAATATCTTGAAGTCGGGTGTGGTTCCTGACGACTTCAAGCCGCATGTGATGACGCTGCTTGACGAAACGCCCCTACCGCTGGTCGTCAGTGCAATTAAGGAAGCCTCGGTCGAGACCAATACGCCACCGAAGACAGTCATGAAAAACGTCTCCGCAATGGCAAAAGAGCTTCAGACACATAGAGCTGTTTGGTAATGGCAGACGAAAGGACCTGGGAAGGCCTCTTCCAAGACGCCTTGCGATTGGTGGATGAGATCCGGACCCACGGGTCCAAACATCTCTACTGGACCTTCGGCGGCGGAACGGTGCTGATGCGCAAGTATCGGCACCGCCTTAGCAAAGACATCGATATTTTTGTGCCCGATCCGCAGGTGCTGAACTATGTAAATCCACGCCTGAGTCAAGTCGCGGAGGATCTGACAGTTCACTACGACGAGGCGAACAGCTTCATCAAACTGTTCTTGCCTGACGGCGAGATCGACTTCGTCGCGTCTTCGAATTTGACCGAGAACCCGTACGTGGACGAGGAAATATTCGGCCGTACAGTGCACGTCGAGGCCGCAGCTGAGATCGTGGCCAAGAAGTTATTCCATCGCGGCGATCATCTACTCGCCCGCGACATGTTCGATTTCGCTCTGGTTGCCGAAAAGGAGCCCGATGAGCTGCTGAAGGCCAGCAGATTCCTCGTTCGCCATATCACCCCAATCAAGGCGACTCTCGCCGGCGATCTCACGAACCTCCGCTTACAATTCGATGCGATCGAAAAACTCTCGTTTAACCCAACTTTTGATCGAGTGCGAGACATCGTCATCCAAACGCTGGACTCCGCCGCGCAACACGTCGAAAAAGAAACATACGCAAATCGCTCACCCACAGGTTAGCGTTGCGCCTTGGCCCGGCGGATGACACGGCCAAGCGGCGATGAAAAAAGCCCTCACGATCACTCGCAACGACTTGATTTCATGGCAAAAGCTATTGGTAGGCCTCCGCGGAGTCGAACCGCGCACCAACGGATTATGAGTCGAATCAAGCGCCCAGCAGTTTACAGCTAATCACTTGATTTCACAAGGATTTCCATCACTCGGCGCAACTCGACTTCAGCTCCGGCAACCCGACCATTCCGGCAGAATTCCGGCAGGGTTCAGGGTTGGCAACATGACATGAGGTCCTGATTCCGCACCCAACAACGGCGCAAGGTCACGGCTGAGGACTTCATTCGAGCTGATAAGATATCGCACACACCGCCGTTCGAAAACTACAGGTACACGCGATGGGATCGTATTCTGGACTTATGCTCGGCCCGCTCACCGTAACGGAGAGCAAGAACGAGTTTGTTTCATATCACAACGAATTCTTCTTGGCCGAAGACCTTGTGGTATCTCCTTTGTACGGCCAAACGGAACCAGAAGAGCACTACGAACGACCGTTGCGCCTGGTTGTGAAGAGATTGGAGCTGATGGGCTTCACCCTGGCACGCGCACGTGAGGAATACGTCCGCCCCAACCCATACTCGTTCGACGATCCGCTGCCGCTCACCTTTGACCAGGTGATGGACATCCTGCGCACTGTCAACATTGCCGAAATCAAAAACGAATACCCGGAGCAGCCGGCTTGCGGGCAGTTCGTACCCGCAGATATCCAGCCCATCCTTCGCGAGGTTCTCCCGCCGGGAAGGTTTGAAGCAACTCACTGGGACCTGTTAGCACTACTGGAGAACTTCAGTCCGGAATCGACGCTACGCGTTCTGGCAGAGAGCCCTGCAAACCTCGACCTACCAGTTATTTGGTTTTTTAACGATGTTGTACAAGGCGGGTGGACCGAACGCGAAAACATCCAGCACGGAATTTCAGAGCCGGCAGAATACCTACTTGTCACCGAGGGCAGCTCCGACGCGAAGATTCTGCGTCGGGCTTTCGATGTGCTCAGGCCAGACATTAGTGACTTCTTCCGGTTCGTCGATATGGCCGATGGTTATCCATTCTCAGGGACTGGCAATCTCTTGAACTTTGCCAAAGGATTGGTAAGTATCCGGATACAAAACAATGTCGTCTTTGTATTCGACAACGACGCGGAAGGCGTAGCGTGCATGAAGAAATGCAACGCACTTTCGCTTCCGCCCAACATGAAAATGATGAAGCTGCCAGACATCGAAGAGTTCAGACAATTCCGAACTGTAGGGCCACAGGGCGACCAACTAGCCGACATCAATGGGAGAGGAGCGTCAATAGAATGCTACCTCGACCTGCCGGCAGATGCTGCAGTCCGCTGGAGCAGTTACAACGAAGCGCTTGCGGTTTACCAGGGAGCACTGATGGAGAAGGACCGCTTCAAGCGTGAATTCTTGGACCTCGATGGGTTCCAAGAGAGTTACAACTACGAAAAGCTTAACCGCGTGCTCGATGAAATCGTTGCGATCTGCACCCGGTCAACCGTGTAACACGTTGGGATTAGCTGTACTGACTCAGACTTGACCTGACAGGGGCTGTGAGTTGAGTTAGAGATCTGCAAGGCTGCTACCGGCAGTTGCAGGCTGCCCCGCCGTACTGATAATTTGCGATACAAAATACGTTGGGTGCAATCCGATGCCAAGTCACCAGCATGAAAGTTTGATCAATCTGTTCCGCGCAATCTGGTTCAGGCACGTGGTCCCGTTATACGGAAGCATCATCGATCCCAAGGGAGTCATCTTTCAAATCGATCACAAATTGGGGCTCTTCGCACTCAATGGGATTGATATAAGTGGGAATTGGCCTGACTTTTACATCAACCTCAACGACAGACGTGGGCCAATACTCGGGGAGGTTGGCGAGATGCCGAGCACAAGGTGGGGGCACGTGATTTGCGAAGATGGGCTGCCGATTCGGATTCTCAGGATTGGATTCGATTTTTCAATTGGCATGATCAACCCAAGATTTACTCGACGCGAGGTAAGAATTCTAAAGATTGCGCAGGAACATTTGATAACAGAGCGCCTCCGTGTTTATGGTGCCTGATATTTATGGAGCCGAGCCTTGAGGGAGCTTGCGCGGGCGCTCAATCGGTGCGCATTCGTTGACGGCCACCATTGCACAACGCCTTATGCTGGCGGATGCGCACAGAGCTAGTCGTTCTTGATATGGAACGCCATTATTGCAAAGTTCTTGTAGCGCCCTGTCTCATCATCAACCTCAACGTCTGCGACGATTTGGAATGGCGCAGGGCCACTATTGTTCCAGTTAGGCACGGGATTGTTCAACCCGGCTTCGATGGCATCAATGTCCTGGGGCTCCATCTCTTGTAAAGGAACGGCAATATCTTCTCCATTGGGCTTCTTGAGGATGAGCCGATCGTTCGTAAAACCAACCACCGTGAGATAGATAGCTTTTTTTATTGCAGTTCCTGTCAGTATTAGAAGTTTATTCTAGGCAATACTAAACGATGGAGTCAAGGAAACAAAAAAATATGGACAGAAGTTGGACAGCACGAAGCCGATAGAAAGAAAAAAGGGCTAGCGACATCGCTAACCCTTTGATTTTCCAATATTTTTTTGGTAGGCCTCCGCGGAGTCGAACCGCGCACCAACGGATTATGAGTCCGCTGCTCTAACCAGGCATGAGCTAGAGGCCCAGGAGAAATCGTTTCAAACGGGAGGCGCTAAAAACGTCTCGCCACCCGGGGAAGCCAGACGGCCATCCCAACGAAGTGGCGAGAGGATATTGCTTTTAGCGCAGCCCCGTCAAGCCTTAGCTGCTGCCTTCGAGGAAGCTCTTCAGCTTGTCGGAACGCGACGGGTGGCGCAGCTTGCGCAGGGCCTTCGCTTCGATCTGGCGGATGCGCTCGCGCGTGACGTCAAATTGCTTGCCTACCTCTTCCAGCGTGTGGTCGGTGGACATCTCGATGCCGAAGCGCATGCGCAGCACCTTGGCTTCGCGCGGCGTCAGCGAGTCGAGCACGTCCTTCACCACCCCGCGCATCGAGGCGTGCAGCGCGGCGTCCGACGGCGCAAGCGTGTTGTTGTCCTCGATGAAGTCGCCCAGGTGCGAATCGTCGTCGTCGCCGATCGGCGTTTCCATCGAAATCGGCTCTTTGGCGATCTTCATGATCTTCCGGATCTTGTCTTCCGGCATTTCCATCTTGATCGCAAGCGTTGCCGGATCGGGCTCGGCACCGGTCTCTTGCAAGATTTGCCGCGAGATGCGGTTCATCTTGTTGATGGTCTCGATCATGTGCACCGGGATACGGATGGTGCGCGCCTGGTCAGCGATCGAACGCGTAATCGCCTGGCGAATCCACCACGTCGCGTAGGTCGAGAACTTGTAGCCGCGGCGGTATTCGAACTTGTCCACCGCCTTCATCAGGCCGATGTTGCCTTCCTGGATGAGGTCGAGGAACTGCAGGCCGCGGTTGGTGTACTTCTTGGCGATCGAAATCACCAGGCGCAGGTTGGCTTCGGTCATTTCGCGCTTGGCCTTGCGCGCCTTCATCTCACCGGCCGCCATCTGGCGGTTGATGTTGCGAAGGTCGTGCAGCGGCAGCACCACGCGCGCTTGCAGGTCGATCAGGCGCTGCTGCAGTTCCTTGATCGTCGGAATGTTACGGCTCAGGATGGCGCTGTAGGCGTGTCCCGCGGCCACTTCGCCGTCCACCCATTCCAGGTTCGTTTCGTTGCCCGGGAAGACCTTGATGAAGTGGGCGCGCGGCATGCCGCAGCGGTTCACGGCCACGTCCAGGATCTGCTTTTCGATGTGGCGCACTTCGTCCACCTGGCCGCGCAGGGTGTCGCACAGCTTTTCGACGACCTTGGCGGTGAAGCGGATGCCGAGCAGTTCGTTGGAGATGGCTTCCTGCGCCTTGACGTAGGCCTTGGAGTTGTAGCCGTCCTTTTCGAACGCCTTGCGCATCTTTTCGAATTGCTGGGCGATGGCGTCGAACTTTTCGAGCGAGGTGGCCTTGAGCGCTTCGAGCTGCTCGGCCGAGTAGCCGGCGGCGCCAGGGCTGGCGGCGGCTTCTTCTTCCTCTTCCTCTTCTTCCTCGTCCTCTTCGCCCTCGTCTTCGTCGTCACCGTCGCTGGAGGACGGGGCCACGGCGCTCGGGCTGTTGTCCTCGGACTCGTTGGGGTCGACGATGCCGTCGACGATCTCGTCGATCTTGATTTCGTCGTTGTCGATGCGCTGGGCAACGGTCAGGATTTCGGCGATCGTCACCGGGCAGGCCGAGATGGCCTGGATCATGTCCTTCAGGCCGTCCTCGATGCGCTTGGCGATTTCGATTTCGCCTTCGCGCGTGAGCAGTTCAACCGAGCCCATCTCGCGCATGTACATGCGCACCGGGTCGGTGGTGCGGCCGAATTCGGAATCGACCGTGGACAGCGCCGCTTCGGCGGCAGCCTCGGCTTCGTCGTCGGAGGTGGCGGCGGCCACGTTGTCCGACAGTAGCAGCGTTTCGGCATCGGGCGCGTGTTCGTACACGGCAATGCCCATGTCGTTGAACGTGCCGATGATGCCTTCGATCGCTTCCGGATCGACGATGTTGTCCGGCAGGTGGTCGTTGATCTCGGCGTAGGTCAGGAAGCCGCGTTCCTTGCCCGACTTGATCAGCGCTTTCAGTTTCTGCCGACGGCTCTCGAGTTCTTCTTCGGAGGCTTCGCTGTCGGACGAGAAGGCGTCCTTCAGCAGCGCTTTCTCCTTGGCCTTGCGGTCCTTGGCCTTGGCCTTGTCCGCAGCCTTGAGCTCGGCGCGTTCGATGGTGTTGAGCGCGGCGACTTCGTCGTTCTCAGGCGTGAATTCCTTGGGTTTGCGACCGCGACGCCCCGGTACCTTGACCGTAGGCAGCACGTAGCCGGACGTGTCGATCGCGGCCAGTGCAGCCGCATCGGTGGTCTGGCTCACGACAGGCGCAGTGCTCGCGGTCACTGCCTTGTCTTGCGCTTTGTCCGCCTTCGCCGCGGACGCTCTGGTGGTTTTGGCAGCCACTTTGGGTTGGGGTTTCTTGGTTGGCACAGGCGCTTTCGATGTCACAACGACTTACGTACGATGGTTAAAGATAAAGATTGTTACCTCACATCCACAACGTGGAGGAACAAACTCCCCCGCCTACTAACTGAAACGCCACGCGGCGATTGAGACGAAAAATCGTTTCAAAGCTTGCAATAGTTAGCGTTTTATTATAGCACGCACCCCTGGCTTTTCCAGTTGCGAACTCTTCCGTAGCGGAACGGGTTTGGGACCTCATCGGGGTGCCATCGCGGCCTCGGCTTCGCGGACCAGCAGGTTCTGTTGCGCTGTGATTTCGCGGTAGCGGGCACTCACCTGATCTGGGGTCAAACCCGAAGAAAACAACTGGTTAAGCTCCTTTTTTAACATATCCATCTTGATCTGCCGGACCGCACTTGCCAGCCAGACACGGTCGGCATCGGGATCCGATTCCGGCTCGGCGGCAATCTCGGCGATCAGGTGGTCATATTCCGTGGTGACTTCCTTCAATTGCTCAGACAACGCCGCGAACGTTCCGTTCGCTCCCAGCGACTGTGCAGTTGTAACCAAATGGCTCAGCCGTTCCGCCGCTTCCTCGCCAAAGAACGTGAACGCGGCCTGCGCGGTTTCGTCCAGCTGCACCGCCAGCGACGGCTGGGCCACCAGCAGACGGATGATCTGCAGCTCCAGCCCCACCGGTTGCGGCCGGCCCTGGCGCGGCGGCGCGCGTTTTGCCACCGCTACTGGCTTGGACAAGTCAAACAGGCTTTCGATTTCCGCCGGCGTCGATTCGGTCATGCTGGCAAGACCGCGCACGATCTGCAGGCGCAACCCGGACGGCGCCATGGCCTGCAGCAGCGGCTTGGCGTCGAACTGGGTGCGGGCGCGGCCCTCGGGCGTGGTCAGATCGTGCTCACCAGCAACTTCACGCAGCAAGAATTGCGACAGCGGCATCGCGTTGGCCACCTCTTGCTCGAACGCATCAGCGCCGTATTCGCGCACGAAGCTGTCCGGGTCGTGCTCCTGCGGCAGGAACAGGAAGCGGATCGTCTTGTTGTCCGTCACCTGCGGCAGGCAAGCTTCCAGTGCGCGGCGCGCGGCGCGGCGGCCGGCCTTGTCGCCGTCGAAGCTGAAGATCACGTTGTCGGTCTGGCGCAACAGCTTTTGGACGTGGGTACTGGTGCAGGCGGTGCCGAGGGTGGCGACGGCTTGCGGAAAGCCCAGCTGGGCCAGCGCGACCACGTCCATGTAGCCTTCCGTCACCAGTACGTAGCCGGCGTCGCGGATCGCCTGGCGCGCTTCCCACAACCCGTAGAGCTCGGTACCCTTGCTGAACAGCGGCGTTTCCGGCGAGTTCAGGTATTTTGGCTCGCCACCGTCGAGCACGCGGCCGCCGAAGCCGATCACCTGCCCTTTGACGTTACGGATCGGGAACATGATGCGCTCACGGAAACGGTCGTAGCGCTTCTTGTTGCCGCCATCCTCGTCCACGTGGTCGATCACCAGTCCCGATTCGACCAGCTGCAGTGCCTCGTAATCGGGAAAGACGGATTTCAGGCTGGTCCAGCCGGCCGGGGCATAGCCCATGCCGAAGCGGGCCGCGATTTCACCGGTCAGGCCACGCCCTTTTAAATAGGCGATGGCGTTGGGCGCCTGGCGCAGCTGGGCGCGGTAGAAGTCGCAGGCGCGCTGCAGTGCGTCCGACAGGGCCAGCGACTGGGCCTGCTGGGCGGCGCGCTGGGCCGGCGGAATCTTGTCGTCGTTGTCCGGCACGACCATGCCCACGCCCTGGGCCAGATCCTTGACGGCATCGACGAAGCCCATGCCGGAGTATTCGATCAGGAAACCGATCGCGGTACCGTGCGCGCCGCAGCCGAAGCAGTGGTAGAACTGCTTGGTGGGGCTGACCGTGAAGCTGGGCGACTTTTCGCTGTGGAAGGGGCACAGCCCCATGAAGTTGGCGCCGCCCTTCTTCAGCTGCACGTAGCGCCCTACCACGTCAACAATATCAACACGGTTGAGCAAATCGGTGATGAATGATTGCGGAATCACTTGAAATTACAGTGTTTTGTCTAAGGTCAGACTATACCGCAGGGCTCGCTGCAAGTTGAGATGCGACAAGCTTAGTGCGAGGCAACTTGCGGGGGGCGTAGGGTGGGCAGCTTGGCTGCCCAGGCGTTCAGGCGGCGCGTGGATGCACGGTCACGCGAACGCTGGTTGAACGCGTGGGCGGGAGACCCGCCCACCCTACAGGATGACGAATCAGCCGCCGGACAACGCCTTCTTGACCATCGCCGAGACGGCCGTCATGTCGGCGCGGCCAGCGAGCTTGGGCTTGAGGATACCCATGACCTTGCCCATGTCCTGCGGGCCGGCCGCGCCGGAGGCAGCCACGGCAGCCTTCACTTCGGCGGCCACTTCCTCGTCCGACAGGCCGGCAGGCATGTAGGCGGCCAGCACTTGCAGCTCGGCCTTTTCGTTGTCGGCCAGGTCCTGGCGGCCGCCGGCTTCGAACTGGGTGATCGAGTCCTTGCGCTGCTTGATCATCTTTTCGACCACGGCCAGCACCTGGGCATCGTTCAGCTCGATGCGCTCGTCCACTTCCTTGCGCTTGATCTCGGCGATCAACAGGCGGATCGTGGCCAGCTTGAAGCTTTCCTTGGCGCGCATCGCGGCTTTCATGTCTTCGGTGACTTGGTCTTTCAGGCTCATGGGGTCCTCGTGGATGCGAAAAATGGAAGTGACAAAACCCGCTGCGGCAACAACCGGAGCGGGTTTCACGACTACTCAGCAGCGCCTTGCCGCGACTGGCACAACGCCGTCACGGGAGCACGCGATCAGTCTGGAATCAGTACAGCTTCTTCGGCAGCTGCTGGCTGCGGATGCGCTTGTAGTGGCGCTTCACGGCAGCGGCCAGCTTGCGCTTGCGCTCTGCAGTCGGCTTTTCGTAGAACTCGCGCGCACGCAGCTCCGTCAACAGACCGGTCTTTTCGATAGTGCGCTTGAAGCGACGCATAGCGACTTCGAACGGCTCGTTTTCTTTAAGGCGGATAGTGGTCATGTAAAAATCAAACCGTTTGGATTTAGGGAAGAACGAGATTCTAGCAGCATTTTGTCAGCAGTGGAAGCGTTTCGATGGCTGTGCCGGAATTGCCACAGATGCCCGCCGTAGCCGGCAGCTTACTCGACATTGCTGCCGGCGGCGTAGCCCGATGCCCACGCCCACTGGAAGTTGTAGCCGCCCAGCCAGCCGGTCACGTCCACCGTCTCGCCGATGAAATACAGCCCCGGCACCTTGTTGGCCATCATCGACTGCTGCGACAGCTCGCGCGTGTCTACGCCACCCAGCGTCACCTCGGCCTTCTTGTAGCCTTCGGTGCCGGTGGGCACGATGGCCCAGCGGTTGATCGCGTCGCCCAGCTTGCGCAGTTTGGCATCGGCCATGTCCGGCAGGCGCGCGTCCGGCGCAAAGCCGTTGGCCACCAGCAGCCCATCGGCCAGGCGCGATGGCATCCACTGGGCCAGTATGTTGCCGAGCTGTTTCTTGTGCGTGGTCTTGGCGGCGATCAGTTCTTCGGCCACGTCCATTTCCGGCAGCAGGTCGAGCATGATTGGCGTGCCGGGCGTCCAGTAGCTCGAGATTTGCAGGATCGCAGGGCCGGACAGGCCACGGTGCGTGAACAACAGGTCTTCGCGGAAATAGCCGCGTTTGGCGCCCTTGCCCTTGCCCGTGCCGGTCGAGACGTCCACCTCGAGCGAGATGCCGGCCAGCGGCGTGAACGGTTGCCAGCTGGGGCCGTCGAAGGTCAGCGGCACCAGGCCGGGCCGGGGCTCGACGATTTGCAGGTCGAATTGCTTCGCGATGCGATAGCCGAGGTCGGTTGCGCCGATCTTGGGAATCGATAAGCCGCCGGTGGCGACGACGACATTGCGGGCAACAACATCCCCGCCGTCGGTCGCGATCACGAAGCGCTCGCCCTCCTTGCGCAACGACGCGATCTTGCACGGCATGCGCCAGCTCACGTCGCCGGCGATGCATTCGGCGCGCAGCAGCTGGATGATCTGCTCGGACGAGTCGTCGCAGAACAGCTGGCCACGGTGCTTTTCGTGCCAGGCGATGTGGTGCTTCCTGATGAGGCCGAGGAAATCCTGTGGCGTGTAGCGCGACAGGGCGCTCTTGCAGAAGTGCGGGTTCTCGGACAGAAAGTTCTGCGGGCCGGCGTTGATGTTGGTGAAGTTGCAGCGGCCGCCGCCGGAGATGCGAATCTTTTCCGCCAGGCGCGTGGCGTGGTCGAGCAGCACGACGCTCTTGCCGCGTTGACCGGCGACGGCCGCGCACATCATGCCGGCTGCGCCTGCGCCAATTACTGCCACGTCATATTGTTTGCTCATCGCCTGATACGCTTTTCGTTGAACGCGTGGGCAGGAAAACCTGCCCACCCTACCGATGCCTACCGTAGGGTGGGCAGGTCTCCGGCCCACGCGTTCAAATCAACTGGGAAACCCGGGATTGTAACCGCCCGGCTCAGGCAGCGGGCAAGCCACGCGCCACGCGCACAATGTGTTCCACCTGTGCGGAAATCGGCTCAGGCACTGGCTGGCGCCCATGCAGTACCTCGCTGATCCAGCGCGCGGTCGCTTCGGCATCGCGCCCCTCCGGCAGCGCCGCCAGTTCGTCGGTCGGTGGATCGCGCTCGGCCAGCAGCGTGCGCACGCCGTCATGGAACCAGTCGATCTGCTGCGCGCGGTGCGGGTTGGCGACCGTCTCGCCCTCGGTGCCGCGCATCAGGAAGGCATCGCCCTCAGCGGCCGGCGCCGCCGCCGTGAAATATTGCGCGAGCAGTTCCAGGTACTCCGGATGCGTGTAGGAGACCAGCCGCAGGGCCGGCCCATCGAAGGGCTGCAATATCTTGACCAGCGTATGGGTCGAATTGCGCACACCCAGCGCCGCCCGCAGCGACAACAGGTTGGCCATCTGCGGGGCCAGCGCCTCGATCGGCATGAAGCACGGCTGGCCTTGCGCCAGCGCGGCCGTCGCGGCGTCGTGCGAGGTGGCCAGGGTCCAGCCCAGTGCCTCGAAGATCTCGGCGGTGGTCACGCGCCCCGGGTCCCGCATGACGCCATGCACCAACACCGGCACGCCCTCGCGCGCCACCAGGCCGGCCAGCAGCGGCGTCAGGTTCGGCAGCTTGCGCGAGCCGTTGTAGCTGGGCACCACCACCGGCGCAGCATGGGCGCGTGGCAGCGGCAGGCGCTCTAACGACTGGTGGGCCGCTTCGAGGAAGCCGGCAAGCTCGTCGGCCGATTCGCCCTTGATGCGCATTGCCAGCAGCAATGCGCCCAGCTCAAGGTCGGGCACCCTGCGGTCGAGCATGGCGGCGTACAGCGCGCGGGCATCGTCGCGGGAAATCGAGCGGGCGCCCTTTTGCCCACGGCCGATTTCCTTGATGAAGTGTGCGGTATGAAATGGGTGTTGATCGTTCTGCATAACCACAGCTTACACCGTCAGGGCCGGGCCGTTTTGGGCAAAATGCTGCACTGCACGCAAAATCGGGCTATAGTGAGTGTTACCCGAAGCAAAACTGCCGCAGCAAGATGACAACTACGCCAGATCTCGAAAATACCAACGTTACCTCGTTCGCCCTGATGCCCACCCCGGACGAACTGCATGCCAAGCTCCCGCTGACCGCTACCGCGCACGCCACCGTGACCGAAGGACGCGAGACCCTGCGGGCCATTCTGGACCGCCAGGACAAGCGGCTGTTCGCGGTCGTGGGCCCCTGCTCGATCCACGATCCCGAGGCCGGCCTGGATTACGCGCGCCGCCTGAAGAAGCTGCAGGCCAAGGTCGCGGGCACCATGGTGCTGGTGATGCGCGTGTATTTCGAAAAGCCGCGCACCACGACCGGATGGAAAGGCTACGTCAACGATCCGTTCATGGACGATTCCTTCCGCGTGGACGTGGGCATGGAAAAGGCGCGCCAGTTCCTGCTCGACGTCTGCGAGCTGGGCCTGCCGACCGCCACCGAGGCGCTGGACCCGATCACGCCGCAGTACCTGGGCGACCTGCTCTCGTGGACCGCGATCGGCGCCCGCACCACCGAATCGCAGACCCACCGCGAAATGGCGTCGGGCCTGTCCACGCCGGTGGGCTTCAAGAACGGCACCGATGGCGACGTGGACATTGCGGTCAACGCCGTGCTGTCGTCCTCCAGGCCGCACTCGTTCCTGGGCATCAGCGAACAGGGCACGGTGTCGATCGTGCGCACCACCGGCAACGCCTATGGCCACGTGGTGCTGCGCGGCGGCGGCGGACGGCCGAACTATGACTCGGTGTCGGTGGCGATTGCCGAGCAGGCGCTGAAAAAGGCCGGGCTGCCGGCCAACCTGGTCGTCGATTGCTCGCACGCCAACAGCTACAAGAAGCCGGAGCTGCAGCCGCTGGTGATGTCGGACGTGGTGCAGCAAATCAGGCACGGCAACAAGTCGCTGGTCGGCGTGATGATCGAATCGAACATCGTCGGCGGCAACCAGCCGATTCCGGCCGACCTGGCGCAGCTCAAGTATGGCTGCTCGGTCACCGATGGCTGCATCGGGTGGGAAGAGACGGAAGAGATGCTGCTGGCTGCGCACGCGGGCCTGCTGCAGCGGCCGTAACCACCAACCTTGGCACGTCGTCCCCGCGGAGGCGGGGACCCATGGACAATGAGCGTGGCCGCAAAGCCGAAACGGGCCAGCCGGCTCAGCATGGGTCCCCGCCTGCGCGGGGACGACGGTGTTTGGGGTGAGCGCTCACTCATGCGCCACCGTCCCCGCTGCTTTACAATGACGGATTCAGCTTTTCCACTGCACATTCCCCATGATCGTTCTCGGCGTCGAATCCTCCTGCGATGAAACCGGCCTGGCTCTGTACGACACCGAGCGCGGCCTGCTGTCCCACGCGCTGCACTCGCAGGTGGCGATGCACGAGGAGTACGGCGGCGTGGTGCCCGAACTGGCCTCGCGCGACCACATCCGGCGCGCGCTGCCGCTGCTGGCCCAGGTGCTGGAGCGCGGCAAGGTCGCCAAGTCCGACATCGACGCCATCGCCTACACCCAGGGGCCGGGCCTGGCCGGCGCGCTGCTGGTCGGCTCGTCGGTCGCGTGCAGCCTGGCGCTCGCGCTGGACAAGCCGGTGCTCGGCGTGCACCACCTCGAAGGCCACCTGCTGTCGCCGCTGCTGGCCTCCGACCCGCCGCAGTTCCCGTTCATCGCCCTGCTCGTCTCCGGCGGCCATACGCAGCTGATGCGCGTGGACGGCGTGGGCCGCTACACGCTGCTGGGCGAAACGCTCGACGACGCGGCCGGCGAGGCTTTCGACAAGTCGGCCAAGCTGCTGGGCCTGGGCTATCCCGGCGGCCCGGCGATCTCGCGCCTGGCCGAATTCGGCGATCCCGCCGCCTACACGCTGCCGCGCCCGATGCTGCACTCGAAGGACTTCAACTTCAGCTTCTCCGGCCTGAAGACCGCGGTGCTCACCCAGGTCAAGAACCATCCGGCCAACATCTGCGAGCAGGACAAGGCCAACATCGCGCGCGCCTTTGTCGATGCGATCGTCGATGTGCTCACCGCCAAGTGCGTCAGCGCACTGCGCCACACGGGCCTCAAGCGCCTGGTCATCGCCGGCGGCGTGGGCGCCAACGCGCAGCTGCGCGCTTCGCTCAACGCGGCGGCGGAAAAGAAGAAGTTCCGCGTCTTTTACCCCGAGCTGGAATTTTGCACCGACAACGGCGCCATGATCGCCTTTGCCGGCGCGCTGCGCCTGAAAGCCAATCCCTCCGCCGCCCAGCACGACTATTCGTTCAACGTACGCCCGCGCTGGCCGCTCGAAGAGCTCGAGGCAGCCTGACCGGTTGAACTTGCCGCGCCGGCAACGATCCTACCGTGTGACCGTCTTCCGCCAAAGAATGGCAAACTTTGGCGGTCGAGTTGCCGGAGGTATGATTCATGCGCGTGGTGAGCTGGAACATACATTGGGGCTGTGGAAAGGACGGGCGCATCCGCATCCACGCCATCATCGACGTGCTGCGCAAGCTCAACCCGGATGTGATGTGCCTGCAGGAGGTCGCGGCTAATCACCCCGAGCTGGAAGGCAGCGCGTCGGCAAACCAGTTCAAGCAGCTCGCCGGCGCGTTCGGCGGCTACCACAGCATCGACCAGGCAACGAGCGAAATCTACCGCAACAACGTGCCTCGCCTGTTCGGCAATATGGTCCTGTCCAAGTACCGCATCACGCAGGTGCACCGCCACCTGCTGCCGTGGCCGCCCGATCCGGCTGGCCGGCCGGGCATGCCGCGCGGCGCGCTGGAGGTGGTGGTGGAAGCGCCCAACGGCAAGCTACGCGTGCTCAACACCCATCTGGAGTACTACTCGCAAACGCAGCGCATGGCGCAGGCGCGCCAGCTGAAACACCTGCACTGGGAAGCGTGCGAGCGCGCGCGCCTGTTCCAGCCCGATCCGTCGCTCGATGCGCCCTATCAGCTGGGGATGAGGCCCGCGTCGGCAATCATTTGCGGGGACTTCAACTTTACGCAGGACTCGCACGAGTACGCGGAACTGCTCGGTCCCGCCGGCGAGGGCGCGCTGCCGCTGGTGGACGCGTGGCGCGCCACGCACCCGCACCAGGCGCGGGCGCCCACCGTCGGCCTGCACGGATTTCCGTGGCCGGAAAAGGCCGAGTGCCTGGACTTCTTTTTCGTGACCAGCGACCTTGCGGAGCGCATCAGCAGCGTGGAGGTGCAGTCGGAGACGTCGGCGTCGGACCACCAGCCGATCGTGCTCGACCTGGCCTGAGTTTGCTCGTCATCGCTCGACCAGTCGTTGGGTCACTGCAAGTTTGTGCTGACCCGACGGTACGAGTCCGCTTACACCCTTAGCCTTTGAACCGTCGCCCCGCGGAGGCGGGGACCCATGGCCAGTTTGCGGATGGCACCATCTGGAGCCGCCGAGGTGCGAGCTCAGCATGGGTCCCCGCCTTCGCGGGGACGACGTTTTTTGGCTAGTGAAAAAGTGTGCAGTCGGTCGTCCCGGCGCATGCCGGGACCCATGCTGAGTGCGCTTTGACTGCGCGGCTATCCGGTTTGCGCAGGCGGTTCAGTCCTGCGCGGCGATTTCGCGCAGCGCACGCTCGAACACGTCGGGCGGCTGGCCGCCGGAAATCAGGTGGCGCTGGTCGATGATGATCGCCGGGACCGAGTGGATGCCGGCGCGCTGGAAGAACTGCTCGGCCTCGCGCACTTCGCCGGCGAACTCGTTCGATTCGAGCACGTTTGCAGCCTGTTCCTTGTCCAGCCCCACATCCTCGGCCACGCGCAACAACACATCGTGCGAACTCGGGTCCAGCCCCTTGGTGAAATACGCTTCGAACAGCGCCATCTTCAGCTCGAGCTGCTTGTCCGCCCCGAACTCCTCGCCCACCCAGTGCAGCAGACGGTGCGCATCGAAGGTGTTGTAGATGCGCCCGCGGCGGCCCATGTCGAAGGTGAAGCCGACGCTTTCGCCGCGCTGGCGGATCATCTCGCGCGAGTGTTCCTGCTGCTCCGGCGTGGCGCCGTATTTTTGGGTGATGTGCTCGCCGATGTCCTGCCCTTCGGGCCCCATGTCGGGATTCAGTTCGAACGGCTGGATGTGCAGGTCGGCGCTGACCACGTCGGCTGCGCGCGCGAGCGCCGTTTCGAGCGACTTCAGGCCGATGGCGCACCACGGGCACGATACGTCCGACACAAAATCGATTCTGATCCGTTTGCTCATGCCGCTCGTCCTTTCAATTGAAAAATCCACATCAGGCTATGATAGCCCGTTTGGACGAGATGCACGGCACGCGGTCGCGCGTCGCTTGAGGCGACGCAGGCTGCCGATTACTTTTTCTTGGCCGCCGCCGGCCCGGCCTTGCTGCCGATGCGCGACTCCTTGCCGGCCAACAGGTTCGAAATGTTCTTGCTGTGCCTGAACAGAAGCAGCATGCTCATCACGATGACGGCGAACAGTTTCTCGTCGGCGCCAAACAGCAGGCCGTAGTAGAACGGCGCGAAGATCGCGGCGATCAGCGCCGCCAGCGACGAGTAGCGGAACGCGTAGGCCACCACCAGCCAGGTCACCAGCGTGGCCAGGCCCAGCCACACGTTCAGACCGAGCAGGACGCCCAGCGCGGTAGCCACGCCCTTGCCGCCGACAAAGCGGAAGAACACCGGGTACAGGTGACCCAGGAACACCGCCAGCGACACCAGCGCCACGCCGGTGTCCTCGATGCCGTAGCGCGGGCCGATGTACTGCGCCAGCCAGACCGCGAACCAGCCCTTGGCGCAGTCGCCCAGCAGGGTGGCGATCGCCGCTTTCTTGCTGCCGCTGCGCAGCACGTTGGTGGCGCCCGGATTCTTCGAGCCGTAGGTGCGCGGGTCGGACAGGCCGAACGCGCGGCTCATCACAACGGCAAACGAAATCGAGCCGATCAGGTAGGCCGCTACGGTAAAGATCAAAGTGTTCATCGCGTCTTTCGTTGTGTATTGTCGGCTGGAAACCGGTCGAGAATATACACCATCGGCGCGCCCCGGCGATAGCCCATGGCCCCGGGTCCGGCATCGCGGAACACGGCACCGGCCGGGAGCGTGTACAGTGGCGGACCTCAGTATATTGCAGCGACCAATGAACAAACAGAATGCCGATGCCATGCCCGACCACGAACCCGGCATGGCGCCGGGCCGCCTGCGCTGGGCCAGCATTGCCATCCTGCTCGGCACCTTCATGGGCGTGCTGGACGGTTCGATTGCGAACGTGGCGCTGCCGGCGATCGCCTCCGACCTGCGCGCGGCGCCCGCCGATGCCGTCTGGGTGGTCAACGCCTACCAGCTGGCGATGGCGGTGGCCGTGCTGCCGCTGGCCGCACTGGGCGAACGGATCGGCTACAAGCGCGTGTTCGTGGCCGGCCTGCTGCTGTTCACCGGCGCGTCGATCCTGTGCGCGGCCGCGCCCAGCCTGCCGCTGCTGATTGCGGCGCGCGTGCTGCAGGGCTTGGGCGGCGCGTGCGTGTCCACCATCGTGCCGGCGCTGCTGCGCGCGGTGTATCCGTCCAAACAGGTCGGGCGCGGGGTCGGCTACCTGGCGCTCACGGTCGGACTGGCGGCGGCAATGGGGCCGACGGTGGCGGCGGCCATTTTGTCGGCGGCGTCATGGCGCTGGCTGTTCTGGGTCAACCTGCCGATCGGGCTGGCCGACGTGGTACTGGCCTCGCGCCTGCTGCCGCACCAGGACGGCGTGCACCGGCCGTTCGACCTGGCCGGCAGCATCCTCAACGCGCTGGCGCTGGCGCTTCTGATCATCGGCGTGGGCAGCCTGGGCGACCGCACGGCAATGGGCCTGGCCGCGCTCGAGATCGCGCTCGCCGTGGTGGCGGGCGTCCTGTTGATCCGCCACCAGCGCGGGCGCCCGACGCCGCTGGTGCCGCTCGACCTGATGCGCATCCCGATGCTGCGGCTGTCGGCCGGCACCTCGACCTGCTCGTACACGGCGCAGACCATGGCGATGCTGGCGATGCCGTTCCTGCTGGTGTCCGAGATGGGACGCAGCGCTTCGGTCACCGGGCTCCTGATGACGCCGTGGCCGCTGGTGATCGTGGGTGTGGCGCCGCTGTCGGGCAGGCTGGCGGACCGCTACCGGTCGGACGTGGTCGGCGCGGCGGGCCTGGCGGTGTTCAGCGTGGGGTTGGTGGTGCTGGCCATGCTGCCGGCGCAGGCGTCGAACGTGGACGTGGCGTGGCGGGTGGCGCTGTGCGGCATCGGCTTTGGACTGTTCCAGACGCCGAACAACCGGCTGATGCTGACCTGCGCACCCAGGGAACGCAGCGGCGCTGCCGGCGGCCTGATGACGATGGCGCGCATGATCGGCATGACCCTGGGAGCCGCGCTGGCGACCATTCTGCTGGACCTGGAAGGCACGCGCGGGGCGCTGCGGGCGCTGGTGGTGGCCGCGGTGGCGGCCGCTGGCGGGTTTGCGGTGTCGCTGTGGCGCTTGAGGCGTGGGTAAAGCTTGATCCCGTAGGGTGGGCAGCTTGTCTGCCCACGCGTTACCAGTGCATGCACCGTTCGGACGCGTGGGCAAGAGACTTGCCCACCCTACGGTGGCGGCGGCCGCTTATTGCGGCAGCGCCACTTCCACCTGCCTGGGCGCCAGCACGCGCACCAGTTCGGACGGTTCAATGCTCACCAAAAAGCCGCGCCGCCCGCCGTTGATGTAGATGCGCGGCAGTTCCAGGATCGTCTTTTCGACATACACCGGCATCTGCTTGCGCGTACCGAACGGGCTGGTGCCGCCCACGAGAAACCCGGTGTGCCGGTTTGCCACCTCGGGCTTGCACGGCTCGACCGACTTGCAGCCGATCGCGCGCGCCAGGTTCTTGGTCGAGACCTTGCAGTCGCCGTGCATCAGCACGATCAGCGGCCTGGCGGCTTCGTCCTGCATCACCAGCGTCTTGATGACGTCGTGCTCGGGCACGCCCAGCTCGCGCGAGGACACCGCGGTGCCGCCGTGCTCTTCGTATTCGTAGGGGTGCTCGGTGAACGCCACCTGGTGCTTGCGCAGGAACTGGGTCGCCGGCGTTTCGGAAACGTGCTCTTTCTTGGCCATGCGTGATACGCTAAACGCTGTACGGAGGAGTTTCTTATTATGCAGCAAGAGATTCGCTTTGCCACGTTCAACGTGTTTAACCTGGCCCAGCCGGGCGCCAGGCTGTACGACAACATGGCGCCGTGCACGCCGGAACAGGTCGAAGCCAAGATCGCCTGGACCGCGCACCAGATCGACATGCTCGATGCCGACGTGATCGGTTTTCAGGAGGTGTTTTCGCAAGCGGCGCTGCGCGAGGCGCTTTCGCGCACGAAACGCTACCGCGACGCGACCCACCTCGGCTTTGACCCCGATCCCGGCGCCGAACGGCTGACGCCCAGCGTGGCCCTGGTGTCGCGCCTGCCGCTGGCCGGCCCCGGCACCGCGCTGCCCGCCTTTCCGCCCGGGATCGAGATGCCGCCCGGCACCCGCGATCCGCTGCGCTTCACGCGCGCGCCGCTGCATGCGGCGGTGGTGGTCTCGCCCGACCTGACGATCGACGTGCTGGTGGTGCACCTGAAGTCGCGCCGCCCCGACTACCGCAACGGCGACACCAGCGAAGACCCGCAACTGTACGCCCTCGCCTGCCTGCGTTCGCTGATTCGCCGCGGCACCGAGGCGGCCGCGTTGCGTGTGCTGCTGGCCGACCTGGCGCGCACCAGCGGCCGCCCGCGCGTGGTGCTGGGCGACTTCAACGACGTGGCGGACTCGGTCACCACCGGCATTGTGATGGGCAACGGCGGCTGCCCGACCGCGCGCATGTTCGACGCCTGCCAGCTGCAGCGGCGTCAGGACCACCTGCGCCACGTCGGCTTTTCGATGGTCCACGATGGGCATTACACGACCATCGACCACATCCTGGTGTCGGAGGAATTCAACGCCGCCCTGCCGGGCGCAATCGGCGAGGTGGTGGACGTGCTCTACCTGAACGACCATCTCGACCTGGCGCTGCCGGAAGCGTCGGACCATGGCCAGGTGGTGGCGCGCCTGCGGCTGTTCGACGAGACGCACGGCCTCATGGACGCGGGCCTGTAAGGCTGGGCCTGGTACGCGCCATGCTGGCGTAGCTGCCCTGGTACTCGTCGCAGCCGTGCTGCTTGAGAAAGCGCAGCTGCTCGGCGTTTTCGACCCCTTCGGCGATCACCCTGAGCTTGAGGCTGCGCGCCACCGCGATGATGGCCGGAATCAGCCCCACGTCGCCCGGCGTGCGTGTGATGTCCTCGACAAAGCTGCGGTCGATCTTGAGCTTGGACAGCGGGAAGCGGCGCAGGCAGGACAGGCTCGAGTAGCCGGTGCCGAAATCGTCGATGGTCAGTTGCACGCCGCGCTCGCGCAGCGCGCGCACCGTTTCGGCGGCCACGCCATCGCCGTTCATGATCACGCCCTCGGTGATCTCGAGATCGAGGAAGCACGGCTCCAGTCCGGAGCTGGCCAGCGCCTCGTCCACGCGCCGCACCAGGTCGGGATGGACGAACTGGGCGCCGGACAGGTTGACCGCCACCACCACCGGATAGCCCTCGTCGCGCCAGGCGCGCGCCTGGCGGCAGGCTTCGCGCAGCACCCACTCGCCGATCGGCACCATCAGCCCGCATTCCTCGGCCACCGGGATGAACTCGTGCGGCATCAAGAGCCCGCGCTCCGGGTGGCGCCAGCGGATCAGCGCTTCCACGCCGATGGTGCGGCCGCTGCCGATATCGATCTCGGGCTGGTATTCGAGCACGAACTCGCCGCGCTCCAGCGCCCGCCGCAGCATGTTTTCGGTCTGCACGCGCTCGACCACGTGCGCGTTCATTTCGGGACTGAAGAAGCGGAACTCGTTGCGGCCGTGCTGCTTGGCGTGGTACATCGCCACGTCGGCGTGGTGCAGCAGCGTGACGGCCTCGTGCCCGTCGCTGGGGCAGATCGCAATGCCGATCGAGACCGAGGGAGTGATCTCCTGCCCGTCCAGCGAAATCGGGCGTGACAGCGCCTGCAGCACCGTGCCGGCCACGTGCGCGGCCTGGTCCACGCCGCCGATGTCGGCCAGCAGCACCACGAACTCGTCCCCGCCCAGGCGGCTCACCGTGTCCACCCCGCGCACGCACCCCGTCAGGCGCCGCGCCACTTCCTTGAGCACGGTGTCGCCGGCCTGGTGGCCGAGCGTGTCGTTGATCTGCTTGAAGCGGTCCAGGTCGAGGAACATCAGCGCGAACTGCTTGTGCTGGCGGCGGTTGGCGGCCAGCGCCTGCTGCACGCGGTCGAGGAGCAGCACGCGGTTGGGCAGGTCGGTGAGGGAATCGTGCTCGGCCAGGTGGCGCGCGGCCTGCTCGACGCGTTTGCGCTCGGTGATGTCGGCCAGCATTGCCATGTAGTTGGTCAGCTTGCCCTGGCTGTCGCGGATTGCCGTGACCGCCACCCACGCCGGGTATTCCTCGCCGGTGCGGCGCACGCTGGTGATTTCGCCCTCCCAGTGGCCGTCGCGCTTGACGTTGCTCATGATTTCGTCATAGAAGGTGCGGTCGTGCACGCCAAGCCGCAGGCTCGGCAGCTGCTCGCCCACCACGTCTTCGGCGGCAAAGCCGGAGATGGACGTGAACGCATGGTTGACGGCCACCACGCGATATTCCGGGTCCATGACCAGGATCGCGTCACGGCAATGCTCGAACACGCGGGCGGCACGCTGCAGGTTGCCCTCGAGCGCCCGGCGCGCCGTGATGTCGATTTCCATGCAAAACAGCTGTTGCACAGCGCCGTCGCGCACGATCGGGAAATGGCTGGAGTGCAGCCACCGGTGCGTTCCATCGGCCAGCTGCACTTCCCAGTCCTGCGCGACGCTGGCCTGCCCGGTACGCCAGATCTGCTCGATCATCTGGTCGAACTCGGCCTGCCGGTCCAGGTGCGACACCAGGCTGGAAAACGGCTTGCCCAGCGCCGCCGCCACCGGCACCCCAAACAGGTCGGCGCAGGTCTTGTTCCAGAAGCGGACGATCCCGTTGGCGTCCTGGCTGTGCACCGCCACCTCGGGCGACAGCTCGATCGCGGCCACGAACCGGTACAACCAGTCGAGCGCCTCGCGCCCCGGATTGTCCGGCGGCGGGGCGGCCCCCTGGTAGTGGCCTTGCAGCGATACGTCCACAGTGAATCCTTCTTCTCGGCAAGTGCTTGATTACACAGGAAAAACATCATTCTCGGCCAGGCTCGGCCTGGGCCGCTTGCGCCACCACAGCACTGCGCCGATTTTGCGCCTCAAATTGCACTTTGTCCGGGTTTTCGCGCATTCCAGCGCCCGGATACCACCGCTCGTCGCATTCCCGTGGCCGCTGCTCTTGTCTTTTTCTATAGTCCCACCATGCGCCAAAGGCTCCATCCTGCTTGCAGGAAGGAGCACAGGCGCCACCTACCCACCCCGTCACAGAACAAAAAGAGAGTCTCCCGATGAAACTCGAAGCCCCGCCACTGCTCGACTCCGCCCCCATCCGTACCCGCCGCCCCCTCAAGAAGCGCCTGATCGCGCTGGCCGTGGCCTTGCTGGCCGCCGGCGGGTGGGCGGCGACGCACAGTTCGAAGCCGGCAACGGCCAAGGCCCCGGCCGAGGCCAAGCCGACGGTGTACGAGCTGTCGCAGGGCGACGTGGCGACGGTGGCCAGCGGCGAGCTGCGCGTCAACCTTCCGCTGTCCGGTTCGCTGGCGCCGGTCACGCAGGCCACCGTCAAGTCGAAGGTGTCGGGCGTGGTGCTGGACACCACGGTGCAGGAAGGCATGCGCGTGGCGCCCGGCCAGGTCATCGCCCGGCTCGACGCGGCCGAGGCGCGCGCGCGCGTGGCGCAGCAGCAGGCCGCGCTCGACGAGGCCAATGCCCGGCTGTCGCTGGCAATGAAGAACAACGCCAACAGCGCGGCCCTGCTCAAGCAGAACTACATCTCGCAAAGTTCGTACGACACCACGCAGAACAGCGTCGAACTGGCACGGGCGGCGGTGAACGCGGCCCGCGCCCAGCTCGAGCTGGCGCGCATCGCACTGAACGATACGGCAATTCGCGCCCCGCTCGCGGGCGTGGTCAGCAAGCGCTTTGCGCAGGCCGGCGACAAGCTGGCGCCGGATACTCCGGTGTTCTCGATCGTCAACCTGCGCGAACTGACGCTGGAAGCGCAGGTGCCGGCCTCGGACATCCCGCGCGTGCGCGTGGGCCAGGACGTGCGCTTCAAGGTCGACGGCTTCGGCACGCGCGCCTTCGGCGGCAAGGTCGCGCGCATCAACCCGGCCACCGAGACCGGCTCGCGCGCCATGCTGGTGTACATCAGCGTGGACAATGCCGACGGCGCGCTCAAGGCCGGCATGTTTGCCAAGGGCAGCATTACCACCGACAAATCGGCGCCGCACCCGCTGGCGCCGCTGTCGAGCCTGCGCAAGGACGGCGAGCGCGACATCGTGTACCGCGTCGACGGCGGCAAGGTGGTGGCGCAGCCGGTCAGGCTGGGCCTGCGCAACGAGGACGAAGGCATGGTCGAGGTGACCGAGGGACTGGCCCCCGGCGCCACCGTGCTGGCAACCAGGCTCGACAACGTCAAGCCGGGCAGCCAGGTCAAGCTCGCCGCGCCCGCGCCGGCCGCGAAGAAAGGCTGAGCCATGTGGATCACGAAAACCAGTATCCGCCACCCGGTCTTCGCGACCATGGTGATGGTCGGGCTGATGGTGCTCGGCCTGTTCTCGTACAAGAGCCTGGGCGTGGAGCAAATGCCCAACGTGCAGATTCCGGCGCTTTGGCTCGAGACCGCCTACCCGGGCGCCTCGCCCGAGCAGGTCGAGAACGACGTCACCCGCCCGCTCGAGGAAGTGGCCAACTCGGTCAGCGGCATCAAGACCATCCGCAGCAACTCGTGGGAAGGGCGCAGCGGCATCTCGCTTGAATTCAACCTGTCCACCGACATGGACCGCGCGGTGCAGGACCTGCGCGACAAGGTCGGCCGCGCGCGCGGCAGGTTCCCGCGCGAGGTGAAGGAGCCGGTCATCCTGCGCCAGGACGGCGAAAACAACACGACCGTCGAGATCTACGCCGTCACCGCCAAGGATCACAGCATGCGCGAGCTGTCGTCGATGACCGACCAGATCATCGTCAAGCGCATCCAGGCCGTGCCCGGCGTGGGCCAGATCTTCGTGAACGGCAAGACCAACCGCCAGGTACTGGTCTCGATCCGCCCCGAACAGTTGCAAAGCCTGCACGTCGGCGTGGACGAGGTGCTGCGCGCGATCCAGGCCACCAACGCCAACCTGCCTGCCGGCGTGGTCAGCCACGGCGCGGCCGAGCGCATGGTGCGCATCGAAGGGATGATGAAGCAGGCGCGCGACTTCAACAACATCATCGTCGCGCGCCGTGCCGACGGGCCGGTGTACCTGAGCCAGGTAGCGGACGTGGTCGATGGCGAGCAGGAAGAGCTGTCGCTGTCGCGGGTGAATGGCGTGCGCGCCATCTCGCTCCAGATCGGCAAGGTGCAGGACGCCAATACGGTCGAGGTGGGCGAAGGCGTGAAGGCCGCGATCGGGGAACTGAAGAAGACGCTGCCGGCCGACGTCAGCTTCATCAACCTGCAGGACGACGCGCAGAACGTGCGCAGCCAGCTCGACAACGTGAAGGAGACCATCCTCGAAGGCGCGGTGCTGACCATGGTGATCGTGTTCTTCTTCCTGCACTCGTGGCGCAGCACGGTCATCACCGGGCTGACCCTGCCGATCTCGGTGCTGGCCAGCTTCATCGCGCTGCGCTACTTCGGCTTCACGCTCAATTTCATGACGCTGATGGCGCTGTCGCTGTGCATTGGCCTGTTGATCGACGACGCCATCGTGGTGCGCGAGAACATCGTGCGCCACCTGGGCATGGGCAAGAACCACGTCAAGGCGGCCGAGGACGGCACCAACGAGATCGGCATCGCGGTCATGGCGACCACCTTTGCGATCGTGGCCGTGTTCGTGCCGATCGCGTTCATGAAGGGCATCATCGGCCGCTTCTTCCTGCAGTTCGGGATCACGGTGGCTGTCGCGGTGCTGGTGTCGCTGTTCGTCAGCTTCACGCTCGACCCCATGCTCTCCTCGGTGTGGCCGGACCCGGTCAAGAACCGCTTCAAGTACGTGCCGTGGCTGGGCCGCATCATGGACCGCGTGGAGCACGGCGTGGAACGGCTGCACGGCTGGTACGCCAGGGTGCTGGCGCTGGCGCTGACCTGGCGCAAGAGCACGCTGGCGCTGGCCGCGGCCGTGTTCGTGGGCAGCCTGGCGCTGGTGCCGATGGTGGGCGGCGAAATGTTCCCGCAGACCGACAACGGCTTCATCCAGATCCGCTTCAAGACGCCGATCGGTTCGAGCCTGGAATACACCGACAGCAAGGTCAAGCAGGTGGAAGCGGCGCTGTCGAGCTTCAAGGAAATCGAAGCGATGAACGCGGACGTGGCCACCGCCGAGGGCCGCAACTACGCGCAGGTGAACCTGAAACTCACCGACGCGCACAAGACGCACCGCCGCTCGCAGCAGCAGCTCGAACAGGCGATCCGCGAGCGCCTCGCGCCGATTGCCGGCATCACACTGATGGTGGGTAACCGCCCGATCTTCATCGCCATCCTCGGCACCGACGAGGCGGCGCTCGACCAGGCCGCGCACAAGCTGATGGACAAGATGCGCAAGGTAAAAGGCGTGGTGGACATCGAGTACAGCCAGGAAGGCGCGAGCCCGGCCACCGTGGTCAAGATCAACAACGAGCTTGCCAACGACCTGGGGCTGTCGGTCACGCAGATCGGCGCGGCACTGCGACCCTTTGTGGCGGGCGACCAGATCAGCCGCTGGCTGGCGCCGGACGGCCAGAACTACGACGTGAACGTGCAGCTGCCCAAGTCGGGCCGCCAGAAAGTGGCTGACCTGGCGGACCTGTCGGTGGCATCGAGCAAGCTCGACGCGGCCGGCAACCCGATCATGGTGCCGCTGCGCCAGGTGGTCGAGTTCGTGCCGGCCGGCAGCCCGCAGGTGCTCAAGCGCCAGGCGCTGCAGCGCCGGGTGGCGGTGTATGCAGGCGTGGAAGGCCGCCCGGGCGGCGACGTGATGGCCGACGTGCAAAAAGCGATGAAGTCGATCGAGCTGCCGGCCGGCGTGCGCTTCGACGTGGGCGGCGACGCGCAGATGATGGCCGAGACGCTGGGCGGATTCCTGATCGCGATCACGATCGCGGTGATCTTCATCTACCTGGTGCTGGCCTCCCAGTTCGGCAGCTTCCTGCAGCCCATCGCGATCATGATGTCGCTGCCGCTGTCGCTGATCGGCGTGCTGGTGGCGCTGCTGGTGACGGGCAGCACGCTCAACATCTTCTCGTTCATCGGGGTGGTGATGCTGATGGGCCTGGTGACCAAGAACGCGATCCTGCTGGTGGACTTCACCAACCACGGGCAGCGCGAAGGCAAGAGCCAGTTCGAGGCGCTCATGCAAGCGGGTCAGGTGCGCCTGCGGCCGATCGTGATGACGACACTGGCGATGATTTTCGGCATGCTGCCGATGGCGATCGGCATGGGCGACGGCGGCGAGACCCAGGCGCCGATGGGACGCGCGGTGATCGGCGGCGTGATCACCTCGACCCTGCTCACGCTGGTGGTGGTGCCGGTGGCCTATACCTACCTGGACAACTGGGGCAAGCGCGTCAAGCGCTGGTTCCAGAAGGGGCACGAAGAGGAAATGGCAGCGGCCGAGGCCGATGCCGCCAAGGCGCCCGAGCTGGCCTGAGACCTTTGCCCCATCGTCCCGGCGAACGCCGGGACCCATGCTGAGCGAGCGAATACCTGGCCAAATCAAGCATCCAGACGCGCAAACGCCGCATCGCCGCAAACTCGGCATGGCCCCCGGCTTTCGCCGGGGCGGCGGCGATTGAACGATGCTGCAGGGAACAAATGAACGCGTTTATTCCTGCTCGTCACCCTCGGGCGTGACCGCCTCGCCGGCCGCGGCCGGATCGTCGCCCTGCTCCTGCCCCGTGGCGGGCCGATGCTTGGCCTCCGCCTTGCGCTTGGCCTTTTCCTCGGCCTTGCGCTTTTTCTCCAACTCCCGCTGACGCTTTTCGTACTGGAAGTTTGTTCTGGCCATGATCACCTCGTCGGTCATGAATTGGGCGCTACGGCTTTAATATAGCGCGTTTACTGTTCAGGCATTTGCGCCACCACGCGGATGGTGCTGCGCATGCAGGCGCTTGAGCCGTTCGCGCGCGACGTGGGTGTAGATCTGGGTGGTCGAAATATCGGAGTGGCCAAGGAGCAACTGCACGACGCGCAGGTCGGCCCCGTGGTTCAGCAGGTGGGTCGCGAACGCATGGCGCAGCGTGTGCGGCGACAGCGGCGCCTTGATGCCAGCCCTGGCGGCGTGCTTCTTGATGATCACCCAGAACATCTGGCGCGTCATCGGCGCGCCGCGCCCGGTGACGAACAGGGCGTCGTCGATCTGGCCGTCGAGGATGATCCCACGCGCCTGCTTCAGGTAGCGCTCGATCCACAGCCGCGCCTGTTCGCCGAACGGCACCAGCCGGGTCTTGCTGCCCTTGCCGGTGATACGCAGCACGCCATCGTTCAGACTCAGTTCCACCAGCTTGAGCGTGACCAGCTCGGACACGCGCAGGCCGCTCGCATACATCAGTTCGAGCATGGTCCGCTCGCGCAGGCCCAGCGGGGTGGAGACGTCGGGCGCCGCCAGCAAGGCTTCGACCTCGCCTTCGGTCAGCGTGTGCACGAAGCGCGCCGGTTGTTTGGCCGAGGCCATCTGCAGGCACGGGTCGGCGGCAACCTTGTTCTGGCGCAGCGCGAGCTGGTAGAAGCGCTTGAGCACCGACAGCCGCCGGTTGGCCGAACTGGGCTTGGACTGCTCGTGGCGGTCGGCGAAATAGCCGGCCAGGTCCTCGGGCTGCACCGACAGCAGGCCGCGGCCGGGACGCTTGACCTCGAGCCAGCGCGCGAACAGGCGCAGGTCGCGCCGGTAGGCGTCGAGCGAATTCTTCGCCAGCCCCTGCTCCAGCCAGAGGGTGTCGCAGAACTCGTCGATCAGGGCCAGATCGACTGCTGCTGCCATGGAGCTTGCGACACGCCTTCGTGCTTGAGCAGCCAGCGTTTCACCGACAGGTGAAAGCCGTTCTCATCGTCGTGGTTGGAAAAGCCGCCCAGCCCCCCGGCGGCCGTGACGCGGTGGCAGGGAATGATCAGCGGATACCAGTTGGCGCCGCAGGCCTGGCCCACCGCGCGCGGCGCCGAGCCGATTTCCTTGGCCAGCTGGCCATAGGTGCGCACCGCGCCGCGCGGGATGGCGCTGATTGCGTCCCACACGCGGCGCTGGAAGGCGCTGCCCTTGTCCAGCAGCGGCAGGCTGAACACGAAGTCGGGGTCGTCGAAATAGCGCAGCACCTGTTCGCACGCCTGCTCGGACAGCGCGTCCTGCGGCGCCTTTTCGTGAAAGTGCGGCGGCAGGTACACCAGCTCGCGCACGCACGCGTCCTCGCTGCGGATGCCCATTGCGCCGAACGGCGCGGCGACGATCGCGCTGAAGATCTCGCTGCCTTGTTGTGTGCTCATCGCCACAGTGTAGCGCTGTGCCACCGGAAAAAAAAGGATCGCGTCGGCTGGGCAGCCAAGCTGCCCACCCTACCGTGCCGCGGGGCGAAAAAAAAGCGCACCTTGCGGTGCGCTTCGAATTCTGTTCCACGTTCCCGGCCGATCGGTGTCCGTCGGCATACTGTAAAACGCGGTGTCTCCTCGATTTCTCCGGTATTGACTACCGGTTCTTTTCTTTACTCCCCAAAAAAGTCTGCTCGTGATGCCTTCGGCGAGTGCATTTCACCGCCGAGGGTGCCACATGATAACGCAGCTTGCACTGGAAGTGAGCATTTTTTGCAACGGAGACAAAAAAATTACAATTACTGCATGAGGTTAGGCAACCACAGCGAGATCTGCGGTACATACGTGATCAGGGCCAGGAAGCCGAGCATCGTCAGCAGCCATGGCATCACCGCCACCGTCAGTTCCGAGATACCCATCTTCGTGATGCCGGACGCCACGTACAGGTTCAGGCCCACCGGCGGGTGGCACATGCCCACTTCCATGTTCACCACGATCAGGATGCCGAAGTGGATCGGGTCGATCCCCAGCGTCACCGCGACCGGGAACAGGATCGGCGCCATGATCAGCACGATCGACGACGGTTCCATCACGTTGCCTGCCAACAGCAGCAGCACGTTCACCACCAACAGGAAGGCGATCTGGCCCAGGCCCTGGTTGGTCAGCCAGCTGGCCATTGCCTGCGGCACGCTTTCGCTGGTCATCAGGAACGAGAACAGCACGGCGTTGGTGATGATGTACAGCAGCATCGCGGACATCGCCGCCGAATCGAGCAACACCTTGCCGACCTGCTTGATCTTCAGGTCCTTGTACACGAACACGGCGATGAAGAAGGCATACACGGCCGCCATGCCGGCCGCCTCGGTCGGGGTGAACATACCGGAATAGATGCCGCCCATCACGATCACGATCAGCACCAGGCCCCAGGCGCTCTTGCGGAACGCGTCAAAGCGCTCGCCCCAGGTGGCGCGCTTCATGCGCGGGTAGTTGTGCTTGCGCGCCAGGAACCAGGTGGTCACGCCCAGCAGCACCGCCAGCAGCAGGCCCGGCACCACGCCGGCCATGAACAGCTTGCCGACCGAGGTGTTGGTGGTTACCGAGTACATCACCATCACGATCGACGGCGGGATCAGGATGCCCAGCGCGCCCGAGGTGGTAACGACACCGGCGCCGAAGCGCTTGGGATAGCCCTGCTTGGCCATGGCCGGCATGATGATCGAGCCGATCGCCACCACGGTGGCCGGGCTCGAGCCCGATACGGCCGCGAACAGCGCGCAGGCGACCACGCCGGCCAGCGCCAGGCCGCCGTGCCAGTGGCCGACCATCGAGGTGGCGAAGTTGATCATGCGCCGCGCGACACCGCCGTGGGTCAGGAAGTTGCCCGCCAGGATGAAGAAGGGGATCGACATGATCTCGAAGTTCTCGATGCCGGTGAACAGCTTCATGGCCACCGATTCGATCGGCACCGAGGTCATCGTGAACAGGAAGGTCAGCACGGTCAGGCCGAGCGAGATCGAGACCGGCATGCCCGTGAGCATGAACAGGATCAGGATCACAAAGATAATAGTGGCGTTCATACTGCGTGCTCCCGTGCTTCTGCGATTTCGTCTTCCAGTCCTTCAACGTGGGAATGGTCGTGCTTCGGCAATTCGCCGTGCTTGAGGAACTGCCAGGTCACCTGCAGGAAGCGGAAGCACATCAGGTACGAGCCGAGCGGCACGGCCATGTACACGATCCACATCGGCCACTCCAGGTCCGGCGAGATCGAGCTGGTGTGGCGCATGCCGTTCACAAAAATGGCGCCGAGGGTGCCGATGATGCCGGTGAACAGGGCGCCGGCCAAGAGGCCAACGACGATCAGCTTGTTGCGCCATTTGTCCGACAGGCGGTTGATCAGCACGTCGACGCCGACGTGGATGCCGGTGCGCACGCCATAGGCCGCGCCGAACTTGGCCATCCAGACGAACATGTAGATGCACAGCTCCTGTGCCCAGCTCATGTTGATGCTGATGAGGTAGTCCTGCACACCGGGAATCGGCAAGCCGGACAGGTAGCGGTGCACCACCGCCACGAAGATCACGAGAGTGGCCACGCCCATCAGGGACGCGATGATCCACTCTTCGAGGCGATCGAGGAATTTCATGGGGATCCTTTGAGGGAGACGAACGTAGGGTGGGCGTTCGGCTGGTCACTGCCCAGCCTCACCCTGCCCACGCGTCCAGGCGCAGCGAGAGACGCCGCGGCGTCACAACGTCCGGTTGAACGCGTGGGCGGCAGACCCGCCCACCCTACGCACTGCTTACTTGGCGGTTTCTTTGTAGATCGCCTTGATCAGGTCGGCACCGATGCGGCTTTCCATCTGCTTGTGCACCGGCAGCATGGCTTTGCGCCAGTCGGCCTGTTCCTTGGCGTTCAGCTCGTAGACCGTGGTCTTGCCAGCCTTCTTGATTGCGGCCAGCGCCATGTCGTTGTCACGCTGGGCAATGGCTTTCTCGTAGGTGGTGGCTTCGGCCATCGCCTTTTCCAGCGCGGCGCGCACGTCGGCCGGCAGGCCGTCCCAGAACTTCTTGTTGACGATCACCGCATAGCCCAGGTAGCCGTGGTTCGAGATCGTCAGGTGCTTTTGCACCTCATGCATCTTCTGGGTGTACATGTTCGACGGCGGGTTTTCGGTACCGTCGACCACGCCAGTCTGCAAGGCCTGATACACTTCCGAGAACGCCAGCACCTGCGGGTTCGCGCCCAGTGCGCGCATCTGCGCGTCGAGCACCTTGGACGACTGGATACGCATCTTCAGGCCGCGGAAGTCGGCCGGGGCGTGCAGCGGCTTGTTGGCCGACATGTCCTTGAAGCCGTTGTCCCAGTACGCCAGGCCAGTGATGCCTTTCGGTTCCAGCTTTTGCAGCAGACCTTTGCCGATCGGGCCTTCGGTCACCGAGTACAGCGAGGCCTTGGTCGGGAAGATGTACGGCAGGTCGAAGACCTCGAATTCCTTCACGCCCAGCGGGCCGAACTTGGCCAGCGACGGGGCCAGCATCTGGACTGCGCCCAGTTGCAGGGCTTCCATCTCTTCCTTGTCCTTGTAGAGCTGGCTGTTCGGATAGACTTCGACCTTGACGCGGCCTTTGGTCATCTTCTCGGCCAGTTCCTTGAAGCGCTCGGCGGCCTGGCCTTTCGGCGTGTCGGTCGCGACCACGTGGCTGAACTTGATGACGATGGGAGCCTGTGCCCAGGCGGCGTTGAAGCTGGCAGCCGCGGCGAAAGCCACGACGAGGGCCTTGAGTTTCATGTTGTCTCCTCTTGGGGGGGTGGGTATTTTTTTACTACTTTATCCGTACAGTCTGCTTGCACCCATTCTGCATCGCAATTGTGGACTTCCACAATACCCGTTTTGTTGAAAATCGCTTCATCTTCATTGCATGAAAAACATTTTTCCGTTATGGCAGCCGGCCGGCAACGCTGACAGCGGCCGCGCCGGCCCCTGGCGCTGGCTGGTGCCGGTGCTGCTGGTGCTGCTTTTTTTGGCAGTACTGATCTGGCTGCCGTGGCAGGCGCGCGAGATGGAAAGCAACGAGCGCCAGGAGCAGCTGATCGCCGACACGCTGTGGGTCGAGCAAACCCTGCGTTTCGAGCTGGCGCGCAACGAGGAGGCGCTGGCCAGCCTGGGGGCCGACCTGGTCACCAAGCCGCCCGCGCCCGAGGCCTTGCGGGCGCGGCTGGCGCAGATGTTCAAGAACGGCCACGAACTGCAGCGGCTGGTCTGGCTCGATGCCAACGGACGGGTGCTGGCCGCGCGCGGCGCCGAGTTGCCGGCCAGCGGCCTGTCGGAGGCGTCGCGCAGCGCGGCCCTGCTCGCGCGCGAGACCCACACCAGCCGCTACAGCGAGCCCTACGGCGCCACCGCCCTCACCCACGGGCTGCTCGACTACACCCTGCCGCTGTTTCGCGACGGCGAATATCAGGGCAGCCTGGTGGCGACCTACAGCCTGAAGGTACTGCTGGACGAGACGGTGCCATGGTGGTTTGCGCAGGAGAACGCGCTGTCGCTGCTGGACCGCGACGACCGGGTGGTGGCGCAGCGCAGCGCTGGCGGACCGGGACGCGGCGTGTACACGCACAAGCACGCGCTCGACCTGCCGGGCGCCGCGATCACCCTGGCCACAGACAGCGTCAAAGGCGCGCCCAAGCTGTTGCCGAACCTGCTGGTCGGCTCGGTGATCGTGCTGGCGCTGGGCCTGCTGTTGTCGCTGGCCGCGCTGTGGCGCCACATTGCGCGCACGCTGGCTGCCGAAGGCGCGCTGCGCCAGCAGATGGCGTTTCGCACGGCGATGGAAAATTCGCTGGTCACCGGCCTGCGCGCGCGCGACCTGGAAGGGCGCGTCACCTACGTCAACCCGGCGTTCTGCCAGATGGTCGGGCTGCCGGCCGAAGAGCTGGTGGGCAAGAAGCCGCCGATGCCCTACTGGGCGCCGGAGGCGATGGCCGACTACGAGCAGCGCTTCGAGAAAGTTCTAGCAGGCAACATCACGCCGCAGTTCGAGACCGTGTTCCAGCGTACGGACGGGGTGCGGGTGCCGGTGCTGGTGTTCGAGGCGCCGCTGGTGGACAGCCGCGGGCGCCAGACCGGCTGGATGAGCTCGATCCTGGACATCACCGACCGCAAGCGCGTCGAGGAGCTGATCCGCAAGCAGGAGGAAAAGCTGCAGGAAAGCGCGCGCCTGGCGACCATGGGCGAGATGTCGTCAATGCTGGCGCACGAGCTGAACCAGCCGCTGGCGGCGATCTCGAGCTACACGGCGGGCGCGCTGAACGTGCTGGCGCGGGCCGAGGAGCTCAATGAGCCGGTCAACGCGCGATTGCTGCGGCGCGCGCTGGAGCAGGCGCGCCAGCAGGCGCAGCGCGCCGGCCAGATCATCAAGAGCGTGCACGAGTTCGTGAAAAAACGCGAACCCGAACGGCGGCCGGTGGCGATCGGCAGCGTGGTGGACGGGGTACGCGCGCTGATCGAACTGCAGGCGCGCCAGGCCTACGTGGCGCTGCGCATGCAGATCCCGCGCGAGCTGCCGCCGGTGCTGGCCGACCGCGTGATGCTGGAACAGGTGCTGCTGAACCTGACGCGCAACGGCATCGAAGCGATGCAGGACCTGGCCCCGGAGCGGCGCGTGCTGCGGGTGGAGGCCGAGGCGCTGGACGGGCAGGTGTCGGTGTCGGTGATCGACAGCGGGCACGGCATCGCGCCGGAGGTGGCCGAGCGCCTGTTCTCACCGTTCTTCTCGACCAAGGCCGAGGGCATGGGAATGGGACTGTCGATTTGCCGCACGGCGATCGAATTCCATGGCGGCACGCTGACGCACGCCGCCAACCCGGGCGGAGGCACGATCTTCACGTTTACTTTGCCGGCGCAGGCGCAGGTACAGGCGGCCTAAGCTACAATGAATGCCGTCGTTCCCGCGAAGGCGGGAACCCATGCTGAGCGCGCAGACACGCGGCAGGCGGCGCCATGGTTCATCCTGTCTATGGGTCCCCGCCTGTCGCGGGGACGACGTGCCTGAGCTAACTCAAGGAACAGGAATGCTGCACATCGTCGACGACGAAGACGTGATCCGCGACGCGCTGGCCTGGCTGGCGCAGTCGCGCGGGCTGGCCGCGCGCGGGTATGCCAGCGGCGAGGAATTTCTTGCCGTGACCGGCCGGGATGGCGACCCCGGCGGCGACTGCGTGCTGCTGGACGTGCGCATGCCGGGCATGAACGGCATCGCCGTGTTCGACCAGCTGGTCGCGCGCGGCCTGTTGCCGCGCCTTCCGGTGATCTTCCTGACCGGCCACGGCGACGTGCCGATGGCGGTCGATTCGCTCAAGCGCGGCGCCTTCGATTTCTTTGAAAAGCCGTTCAACGACAACGACCTGATGGATCGCGTCGAACAGGCGCTGGCCGCCTCGCGCCAGGCCGCTGGCGCCGCCGCCGTGCGCGCGCGCCTGGCCACGCTGTCGGCGCGCGAACGCGAAGTGCTCGACCTCATTCTTGCTGGCAAGATGAACAAGGTCGTGGCCGATGAGCTGGGCATCAGCATGCGCACGGTCGAGGTGCACCGCGCGCACATCTTCGACAAGATGCAGGTGAAGACGGCGGTCGAGCTGGCTGGCCTGCTCAAGTAAGCAGCAGCCCCTAAGGCGCTGAGGCTGGCGGGTGATCGCTGGAAAGCCTGTGGACGACATAACTATGTCCATCAGCAAAGTCGGACAAGAGTTTGCAATCGTACCGTTCCAACGCCTCTGCAATGTCAGGTGTTGCGAAATCCTTACTGTTTTTCGTAATAAAGCAAGCCGGGCCTCCCCTCAGGGCAAGCGCCGCCATGACCGATGCGAAGACAACGGAATCCTGTGGTGACAAGCCAAGCTCATCGCGGTATGCGGCGGCCTGTTGCAGTATCGCCGCGTTCAGGTCAATCAGCGTCGTCACCTCCAAAAGCTTCGTGATCACCTTGGCTAATTCTTGCTGCTCAACCTCCCCGGCTTGAATCAGAAGGCCGGTGAGCTGCCCTAACTGACTGGCTGGCTCCTTGAATTGCTCCGACCGCCCAATTTCGGCTATTTCCGTCCTTATCATGTCATGCGCGCGAACCCGGGCCTTCTGCCGTCGAATCATCGTTTCGTACGGCTCAACCAAGCTGTACGCCGGCAGTAAAAGTTCAATTTCCTTCCTTTCCGCCAAGGTCAGAAGGTCGAGGCAACTGGCAAACTTGTCTCTGCTGAAACTGAGCTCAAAGACAAAATTTGTCTCTGCCAACACGATCATGCCGAGCCCTCATAGATGAGGGAACCTTGCCGCAACTGCTCTGCCAACCCTGACTCGGAGAGCAGCCTATCCTCGGCTGGCCCAGAAGATGGGAGCTCGCCATCGGCTACTCCGTTCAGCCAAGCCCGTACCGCCAGTTCCAAACCACTTTCGCTGAGTCGCGGATTCGTCTCTCCGAAGCCGCCCAGATATGGCTTGATCAACTGCCATGTACCGCTAACGTAGTCAGGCGGAACTTCCTGCGCAGCCGGGGCGTCCTTCCACAGGTAGGTATGTTCGGGCAAAACGAGCAGGAAAAATTTCGCCTCTGGCAATAGGCGATTTGCCATCAGGTTACGACGCAGCTTTGCGGCCCACGACTTGTCTTCGTTCTTGGTGGCCTTTACTTCGCCAACAAGAACAAGCTGGTGATCTCGGTCATAGAGCATGAAGTCAGGTTTCATTTCGTACACCTAATAGCGATGGATAGCACAGGCATTATAGACATCGTGCCAAGATGTGCGTCTTCCAAAACGAGCACGTCCTGATCCCGTCGAAGTTATTTCCATGAGACCTTGCGAAGCGCCGTCCAGCCCTTAACTGCGGTACATCCGGCGGCCACGGCCGTCGCGCATCACCCCGCGCATACGCGACGCACATGTTGCGAGAAGCTCTACTCTCGGTGACAACAACCCGCGCACGCTAGCAAGCTGACAAGCCGTGCGCGGCGGGTTGGCTTGTAAAATCAATTTGAACGCGATGCACCGCGGCCACTCGGCGGTGGTGCCATTTCTTTAGGGAACGCAGATGAACGAAAAGACAGTTGCAGACAAGATGTTCTTACGAACCGCCAAGTCGATGATGATTTTGAACGGCGGCGTGCACCCGGGCATGGTCTCGCAGATGCCGCAGAACATCATTGTCGACAAGGGGCCGGCCGACGTCGTGCTCATGTTCGCTTTGAACCGCAAGGAGCTCGAACAGTACTTGCCGGCCGCCAAGGAAGCGCTCGGCGACAAGGGCTCGCTGTGGGTGGCCTACCTCAAGCAGACCGCCTCCAAGGCCACTGATATCAATCGCGACTCGATTAACGCCTATCTGAAGGAAAACGGTATCACCGCCGTGGCGATGATCTCGATCGACGGCGACTGGTCGGGGCTACGCGCCAAGCGCATCGAAGTCTAGTCCGTGGCGCGCGAGCGCCCACTGCACGTGCTCGCGCACCAGGGCCGACGGATGGCCGGCGCGTGACCGCAGCGCCGCCACGATGGCGACGTCGCCCCGGGCGCCATCGGCGGCATTGCCCAGGCCCACGGCCAGGTTGCGCAGCCAGCGCTCATGCCCGATGCGCCGGATCGGGCTGCCTTCCATCCTCCGGTTGAACTCCTCTTCCTCCCATTCGAACAGCGCGATCATGCTGCTGTTCCCCAGACCGTTGCGCTCGTCAAAATCCGGCAGCTGGGCGCGCTGGGCGAACTTGTTCCACGGGCAGACCAGCTGGCAGTCGTCACAGCCGTAGATGCGGTTGCCGATCAGCGGGCGCAGCTCCAGCGGGATCGGGCCTTTCAGCTCGATGGTGAGGTAGGAAATGCAGCGGCGCGCGTCCAGCTTGCCGGGCCCGAGGATGGCGCCGGTCGGGCAGGCGTCGATGCAGGCGCTGCACTGGCCGCAGTGGGCGCCGGTGGGCTCGTCCACCGGCAGCGGCAGGTCCACCAGAATCTCGCCGATGAAGAAGGTGGAGCCGGCGCTGCGCGAGAGCAGCAGCGTGTGCTTGCCGCGCCAGCCCAGCCCCGCCTTTTGCGCGAGCGGCAGCTCCATCACGGGCGCCGAATCGGTGAATACGCGGTAGCCGTACTCGCCGATCTCATTCTTGACGCGCTCGGCCAGCTGCTGCAGGCGGTTACGCAGCACCTTGTGGTAATCGCGGCCGCGTGCGTACACCGACACCACGGCGGCCTGCGGGTCGCGCAGCCGCGCCAGCTCGCGCTCGCGCCAGGGGTCGCCGGCGTCCACCGGCAGGTAATCCATGCGCGCCATGATCGCGCGCACGGTGCCGGGCACCAGCTCGGCCGGCCGGGCGCGCTTCAGGCCGTGGCTTGCCATATAATCCATCTCGCCGTGGCTGCCGGCCGCCAGCCACGCCTTCAGGCCCTCCTCGGCTTCGGCCAGGTCCACGTCCGCGATGCGCACTTCGGCAAAGCCCAGCTCCGCGCCCCACGCCTTGATGGCGCGCGCAAGTTCGGCAGAATCGGGTGGCAGGGTCGGCATGGGAAGGACAGCGGCGAAAAATCAACACGACATTCTATTCGATGCAGCACTTCAAAGCTTACCTGCCGGACGAATCGGCCACCGCGGCCTTTGGCGCGGCGCTGGCGCGCGCGCTGGTGCCGGGGCTGGTGATCTACCTGCACGGCGACCTGGGCGCCGGCAAGACCGCGCTCACGCGCGCGCTGCTGCACGCCTGCGGCCACCAGGGCACGGTGAAAAGCCCGACCTACACGCTGGCCGAGCCCTACCGCGTCACCATCGACGGGCGGCCGGGCAGCGTGATCCACTACGACCTGTACCGCATGTCCAGCCCCGAGGAATTCCTCGACGCCGGCTTTCGCGAGGACTTCGACGGCCACAACGTCTGCATCGTCGAGTGGCCCGAAAAGGGCGAGCCGGTGTTGCCCGCACCCGACGTGCGCGTACTGCTGAGTGTGAGCGGGCCCGGCCGTGCGTTAGAATTGCAGGCGTTGTCGCAACTGGGCCAGCTATGCCTCGACCGCCTCTCCTTCGCACCAAACCGCTGAGTACCAACAGGCGCCGCACCATCCTCAAGGCCGGCGGCACGCTGCTGCTGTCGGTGTTCGCGCCGCTCTCCGCCAGCGCCGCGCAGATCCTCGCCGTGCGCGTGTGGCCAGCCGAGGACTACACCCGCGTGACGCTGGAAAACGACGGCGACCTGAAGGCCACCCATTTCATGGTGCCAGACCCGCCGCGGCTGGTGGTGGACATCGACGGCCTGGCGTTGAACGACACACTCAAGAGCCTGGTCGCCAAGATCGAATCGAACGACCCGTACATCAAGCAGGTGCGCGTGGGCCAGAACCGGCCCAACGTGGTGCGCCTGGTGTTCGACCTGAAGGAAGCGGTCAAGCCGCAGGTCTTCACGCTCGAGCCCGTGGCCGGCTACCGGCACCGCCTGATCTTCGACCTGTATCCGATGAAGCCGGCCGACCCGCTCGCGGCGCTGATCCAGGAGCGCGACTGGACCACCGGCGACGCGGCGCCGCAGAGCCAGTCCGGCGCGCCAGAGGCGATCGGCAAGCTGGAAACCCAGGCTGCGGGCGCCAACGGTACGCCGCCGGCAGCGCCGGTCAAGCCCACGCCCGCGCCGGCCGAGCCGCGCATGGCCTGCTGCAACATGCCCAAGGTGACGCGCATGGTGACCATCGCGCTCGACCCCGGCCATGGCGGCGAGGACCCGGGCGCGACCGGAGCGTCCGGCGTGCACGAAAAGGACATCGTGCTGGCGGTCGCGCGGCGCCTGAAGGCCAAGCTGGAAGGCCACCCGAACACGCGGGTGATGCTCACCCGCGACGCCGACTACTTCGTCCCGCTCGGCACCCGGGTGGACAAGGCGCGCAAGGTGCAGGCCGACCTGTTCGTGTCGATCCACGCGGACGCGTTTGTCGAGCGCAGCGCGCGCGGCTCGTCGGTGTTCGTGCTGAGTGAAAAAGGCGCGAGCTCGAGCGCGGCGCGCTGGCTGGCGAACGACCAGAACAAGGCCGACCTGATCGGTGGCGTGAACCTGGCCAACCACGACCGCCAGCTGGCCAGCGTGCTGCTCGACCTGTCCACCACGGCCCAGATCAGCGACAGCCTCAAGCTCGGCAGCGCCGTGCTCAAGGAAATCGGCGGCATCAACCGCCTGCATCGCGGCGCGGTCGAGCAGGCCGGCTTCGCGGTGCTGAAAGCGCCTGATATTCCGTCGATCCTGGTCGAAACTGCCTTCATTTCGAACCCGGAGGAAGAAGCGCGGCTCAAAGACGATGCGTACCAGGACCAGCTGGCCGACGCCATCACCAAGGGCATCAAGCGCTACTTCGCCGCCAACCCGCCAATGGCCAAGAGCCGGATGGCGTAAGGACACAGACCATGACCTCACCCGAGCGCGACACCTTCGGCCAGCTGCCGGCCGTGCGCCTGGCTTCGCCCGACGGCGCCGAGGCGATCGTCACCCTGTACGGCGCCCACGTCGTGTCATGGAAGGGCGCGCGCGGCAAGGAGCACCTGTTCCTGAGCCGCCGCTCGGCGCTCGACGGCAGCCGCGCGATCCGCGGCGGCGTGCCGGTCATCTTTCCGCAGTTCGCCGAGCGCGGCGCGGGCATGCGCCACGGCTTTGCGCGCGTGCTGCCGTGGCACGTGGAGCGCAGCGGCGTGGACAGCGGCGGCGCCTACGCCGTGTTCGTGCTGGACGAGACCGACCTGCCGCCGGCGCTCGCCAGCGCCTGGCCGCATCGCTTTGCGCTGGCGCTGCGGGTAGCAGTGCATGGCAACGAGCTGTCGATGACGCTCGAGGTGCGCAACACGGGCGCTGCCGCGTTCCCGTTCGCGGCGGCGCTGCACACTTATCACCTGGTGGACAATGTGGCCGCCGTGCGCATCGAAGGGCTGGAGGCCGAGCCGGTGGTCATCCGCGACAAGCTGGACCAGGTGTACCAAGGCATCGCCGGGCTGATTGCGATGCAATGCGGGACGAACGCGCTGCACCACGAGCAATCGGGTTTTACGGATGCGGTGGTGTGGAATCCCGGCGCGGCCGATGCGGCAGCGCTGTCGGACCTCGAAGACGACGAGTACCGGCGCTTCGTGTGCATCGAACCGGCACTGCTTGGTCCGGCGACGCTGGAGGCCGGCGCCGTGTGGCGCGGCGAGTACCGCCTCAAAGCGGCGTAGGGTGGGCAGGTTTCCTGCCCACGCGTTCAAGCCGAGCGTGCTCTGTTTGAACGAGTGGGCGGGAAACCCGCCCACCCTACGACACCTAATGCGTGGACACCGGATCGTGGCACACCACGCAGAGTTTGTTGCCCTCGGGGTCCTTGAAGTAGGCGGCGTAGTAGTGTTCGTGGTATTCGGGCCGCAAGCCAGGCGCGCCTTCCGACGTTCCGCCGTGTTCCAATGCCACCCGGTAGGCGTGGTGCACGATCGCCCGGTTGCTCGCCATGAACGCCACCATTTGTCCATTCCCCGCCACATGGGGATTGCGGTCGTAGGGCGTGCCGATCAGGAACAATGGACGCGGCCCCGGATGGGATTGCCAGCCTGCCCACGGGCGCGCGCGGTCACAGAAACGCAGCGAATTGCCAAGCTCCGCCATCAGGGCCGTGTAGAACGGCAGCGCCTTGTCGAAGTCGTTGATGCCGATGAACACATGTGAAAACACGATGGTTCCCCCTGTCGCCCGCTAGCTGCTCAGTTCGATTCCTTGATCACGCGACCAAAGCCCGGCTGCACCGGCCGCGCGTTGAGCGGGTACAGGCGCGAAAACAGCGCCATCTGCTCGGGCGAGGCCTGCATCTTCTGTTTCATCACCAGGTACAACACGTTTTCCGTGCAGGGCGGCGCGGTGAGCGACCCCATGTAGGTGTAGTACTCGCGGTGCTCGGGCAGCGCGTCGTTCGGGTTGATCACGATCGACGGCGCCACCACCGCATTTTTTTCGAGCGGCAGGTTGTTCCAGACCGTCTGGATCAGGCTGTGCTGCTTGCCGCGTTCGAGCAGCACCGCGACCACGGCCAGCGTTCCTTGCACGCTCTTGTGCACCAGGTGCATGACCATCTCGGTGCCGCGGCCGTTGATGCGCTCCTCGGACGGGCGGTGGAAGTGGAAACCCTGCAGCTCGTAAGTTTCGTTGGCAACGTTGATGAAGTTACCCGGCTCCACACTCACGTCGATGGTGTGGCCGTTGTCGATCTCGCGGAACGACGATGGGCGGTAATCGAAGCTGATCTGCTCCAGGTCCACCTTGATGCCGTCGCGGATATCGATCGGTGACTGGCGCTTGCCGCCTGCGCACTTGGCCCATTCCACGTTCATCGAGGACCAGTTGGCCGGGCCGGTTTCGCCCTCGTAGCTCCAGTCGGTGCGGTGGCGCCTTGCCTCGGCGGCGGCGGCTGCGGCCAGCTCATCCTGGCGGCGCTTGGCATCGGCCTGCTTGCGCGCCTTGGCGGCGGCAACCACGCGCGCCTTCTGGCGGGCGCGCATCTCGGCCAGGCGCGCGGCGATCTTCTGCGACAGTTCGAGCTCGGCCTGTTCTTCCTTGGCGCGCTGGGCAGCGGCCGACATCGGCGGAACGTACGCCGGCTTGGTCGCCGGCACGGGCGGGACGTAGGCCGGCTTGACCGCCGTGGTCGCGGCGGCGCCCGACGCGGCAGGCGTGCCGGCGGCAGGAGCGGATTCGTTCGCGCTTGCCGTCAGCATGACAAGGCAGCCCGCGAACAGGGCGGTCAGGTGGCGCATGGAATGGCTTTGTTAGGCTTTACCCCTACTTAACGGCGGGGCACGGCCAAAACTTGAGCCAAACTTAGCGGCTGAGCATTCTCCGGCCCACTTTGTAGATGCCGCCGAGGGCCAGCGGCACCACGGCCACGCCCACGCCGACCAGCACGATCGCGGTCAGGTGGTCGCGCACGACCGGGATATTGCCGAAGAAATAACCGCCGGTGACGAGGCTGATCACCCACGCGGCCGCGCCGGCAAAGTTAAACAGCTGGAAGCGCGCGAGCGTCATGTCCGACACGCCGGCCACGAACGGGGCAAAAGTACGCACCACCGGCACGAAGCGCGCCAGGATGATGGTCTTGCCGCCATGCTTTTCGAAAAATTCATGGGTGCGGCGCAGGGCGTCCTTGTTGATCCAGCGGTAGTCGTGCGTGAACACGCGCTGGCCGATGGCCTCGCCGATCCAGTAGTTCAGGGTATTGCCCGTCACCGCCGCAGTAATCAGTAACGCGACGAGCAGCGGATAGCTCATCTCGCCGGTGGCGGCGAAGGCGCCGGCAATGAACAGCAGGGTGTCGCCGGGGAAGAAGAACAGCACGACCAGGCCGGTCTCGCAGAACACGATGGCAAAGAGCACCGCGTAAACATAGGTTCCGTACTGGGCGAGCAGCGAACCCAGCGTTTTATCGACATGAACAATCATGTCGAAAAATTGCATCAGATCCATAATTTTCCTAAAAGGTAGCGTGGAATCATACCACCAGTCGGGCTCGAGAAATGACTGCTGGCGCAAGCCGCGTCAGCAATTTTTGGGGATTGGCAGAAGTAGTTTCCTGAATGTCAGCATTCCCTTTACAATTTGCCGGCGTGAAATAACAAACGACAACGCCCGCGGGCGAAAGGAGACGGCATGGGAGCACCAATGAAGCATCATGTGCTGGCGGGCGCGGTCGGCGCGCTGCTGGCGTTCGGCACGGCTTTGGCGGCCGATCCGCCACCCAGGCCGAGCGTGTCGGACATCGTCAAGGCATCCAAGCCGACCGACTGGCGGCCGCTGGACCCGGACAACACGCTTTACATGGAGCTGCCGGCCGGGCGCGTGGTGATCGAACTGGCGCCGGCGTTCGCACCGAACCACGTGCAAAACATCAAGGCGCTGGTGCGCGAGCACTACTTCGACGGGCTGGCCGTGATCCGCTCGCAGGACAACTGGGTAGTGCAATGGGGCGAGCCGGACGACGTGAAGGAGCACCGCCCGATCAAGACGGCCAAGGCGACGCTCAAGGCCGAGTTCACGGTGCCGATCCAGAATGACAAGCACTTCACGCGCCTGAAGGATTTCGACGGCTACGCGCCGCAGGTGGGCCACTCGGACGGTTTCCCCGTCGGGCACGACCCCAAGAAGGGACAGGCGTGGCTGCTGCACTGCTATGGCATGGTGGCAGTGGCGCGCGACAACGATGCCGACAGCGGCGGCGGCACCCAGCTGTATGTACCGATCGGCCAGGCGCCGCGCCATCTTGACCGCAACCTGACCGTGGTCGGGCGTGTCATCTCGGGCATGCCGCTGCTGTCGGTGCTGCCGCGCGGGACCGGGCCGATGGGCTTTTACGAGAAGCCGGAGCAGATGGCGCCCATCAAGTCGATCAAAGTGGCGGCGGACGTGCCCGAGGCCGAGCGCAGCAAGTTCGAGGTGATGCGCACCGAGGCGCCGATCTACCAGGCGGTGGTCGAGGCCCAGCGCAACCGGGGCGGGCCGTTCACCAAGGTGCCGGCGGGGTATATCGACGTGTGCAACGCGCCGATTCCGGTGCGCGAGCAGAAGTAATATCTCGGCACGTCGTCCCGGCGCAAGCCGGGACGACCGAGCGACGTATTTTGGCGAATTGGCTCCGCTCCCCGTTTTCGCAACTGCCCAGCAAGCTATAATCCCGCCGATGAACGCCCCCGTCCCCACCCATCGCCCGATCCAGCAGCTGCCTGACCAGCTGATTTCGCAAATCGCCGCCGGCGAGGTGGTGGAACGGCCGTCGGCCGTGGTCAAGGAGCTGCTCGAGAACGCGCTCGATGCCGGCGCCACCCAGATCACGGTGCGACTGGAGGAAGGCGGCGTCAAGCGCATTGCCATCACCGACAACGGCCGCGGCATTCCGCCTGAGGAAATGCCGCTCGCGCTCGCGCGCCACGCGACCTCGAAGATCGCCTCGCTCACCGACCTTGAAAACGTGGCCACACTCGGCTTTCGCGGCGAGGCGCTGGCCTCGATCGCTTCGGTGGCCGCGGTCTCGATCACCTCGCGCACGCCGAACGCGCCGCACGCGTGGGAGATCGTCGGCTCGCACCAGGGATCGGTGTCGCCCTCGTCCGGCGCATTCGGCACCACCATCGACGTGCAGGACCTGTACTTCAACACGCCCGCGCGCCGTAAATTCCTCAAGTCCGAGCAGACCGAGTACGGCCACTGCGCCGAAGTCGTGCGCCGCATCGCGTTGGCGCGGCCCGACGTGTCGTTCACGCTGACCCACAACGGCAAGGCCATCGACCACTGGAACGTGAGCGACATGGCCAAGCGCAGCGCGCACATCGTGGGCAGCGATTTCGCTGAGGCCCGCCTGCCGGTGGACGAGGCGGCCGGGCCGCTGTACCTGCACGGCTTCATCGGCCTGCCCACCGCATCCAAAGCGCGCGCCGATGGCCAGTTCTTCTACGTGAACGGCCGCTTCGTGCGCGACAAGCTGCTGCTGCACGCGGTGCGCTCGGCGTACCAGGACGTGCTGCACGGCGACCGCTTCCCGTCCTACGTGCTCTCGCTCGACCTCGACCCGGCGCTGGTGGACGTGAACGTGCACCCGTCGAAGATCGAGGTGCGCTTTCGCGACAGCCGCGCGGTGCACCAGTTCGTATTCCACGCGGTGCAGCGCACGCTGGCGCAAACCTCGGCCACCGCGCACGGCAGCGTGCCAGCGCCGATCACGGCCACTGAAGTAAAGGGAACGGCCAGCGCGTGGCAGCGTCCGCACGAGCAGACATCGTTCGGCGCGCAGCTGTCCTCGACCTTTTCGCCGTCGCCCTTCCCGCCCGGCAGCCGCTGGGATGCGCCCACTCCCGGCGTCGCGCAGCGCACCGAGAGCTATGGCGCGCTGTTCGCTTCACCTGAGCCGGCCGCGAGCGCGGCGCCTGCGCCACTGTCGGCTTCCAGCGCGCCGATGCCGGATGAAGAAGAGTACCCGCTCGGCTTCGCGCTGGCCCAGCTGCACGGTATCTACGTGCTGGCGCAAAACCGCAAGGGGCTGGTGCTGGTGGATATGCACGCGGCGCACGAGCGCATCCTGTACGAGCAGCTCAAGAACGCGCTCGACGCGCAGATCGAAGGGCGCGAGATGCAGGTGCAGCAGTTGCTGATCCCGATGACCTTCTTTGCCGACGCGGTGGAGGTGGGCACCGCACACGAGCACCAGGAGACCCTGAAAACGCTGGGCTTCGACATCGCCGTGATGTCGCCCACCACGCTTGCGGTGCGCGCCGTGCCGACGCTGCTCAAGAACGCCGACGCGCAAACGCTGGCGCGCGACGTGCTGCGCGACGTGCGCGAATTCGGCGGCTCGCGCGTGCTGATCGAGCGCCGCAATGAACTGCTGGGCACCCTCGCCTGCCACACGGCGGTGCGCGCCAACCGCATCCTCACCGTGCCGGAGATGAACGCGCTGCTGCGCCAGATGGAAGCGACCGAGCGTGCCGACCAGTGCAACCACGGGCGCCCGACCTGGGTCCAACTCGACATCTCGGCACTGGACAAGCTTTTCCTGCGCGGGCAATGAATACTGCGCGCCGCAAACCGCTGGCGGTGGCCATCATGGGGCCGACCGCGTCGGGCAAGACCGCTGCCGCGCTGGCGATTGCGCGCGAGCGACCGGTCGAAATCATCTCGGTCGATTCAGCGCTGGTGTACCGCGGCATGGACATCGGCACCGCCAAGCCGACAGCGGAGGAACTGGCGGCCGTGCCGCATCACCTGATCGACATCATCGAGCCGACCGAGGCGTATTCAGTCGCGCAGTTTCGCGCCGATACGCTGCGGCTGGTGGACGAAATCAGCGCACGCGGCGCCCTGCCGCTGCTGGTCGGCGGCACGATGATGTACTTTAAAGGGCTGACCGAAGGGCTGGATGACCTGCCGACCGCGGACGCGGATGTGCGGGCGGCGATCGAGGAAGAAGCGGCGCGCATCGGCTGGCCGGCAATGCACGAAAAGCTGCGCGCAGTGGACCCGGTGACGGCCGAGCGGCTCAAGCCGAACGACGCGCAGCGCATCAACCGAGCGCTGGAGATCTTTGAACTGTCGGGCAAGCCGATGTCCGAGCTGCTGACCGGGCGCGGCAAGCTGGAGCTGCCGTTCAATCTGGTGTCGTTTGCGCTTGAACCGTCCGACCGCAGCGTGCTGCATGCGCGGATCGCGCTGCGCTTTGACCAGATGCTGGGCGAGCGCGATGACGAAGGCCTGGTAGCCGAGGTGGCACGGCTGCGTGCGCGCGGCGACCTGTCGCCGTCGATGCCGTCGATGCGCTGCGTGGGCTACCGGCAGGCGTGGGAGTACCTGGACGGGCGTATCACGCGCGACGCCTTGCGCGAAACGGGTATCATCGCCACCCGGCAGCTGGCCAAGCGCCAGCTGACCTGGCTGCGTGCTATGCCCGAGCGCATCGTGATCGACTGCCTCGGCAAGGACCCGTCCGGGGAGCTGCTGAAGCAGATTTCGGGGTTACCGGAATAATATGGTGTAAAATATTTGGCTCGGCTGGTTTCCCCAGCCTTGACACCGCGGGCACGAATCTGGATAATGCTCGTCGTTGCAGGTGATATAGCTCAGTTGGTTAGAGCATAGCATTCATAATGCTAGGGTCGTTGGTTCAAGTCCAACTATCACCACCAGAATACGAAAGCCGCTGTTCCGAAAGGTTCAGCGGCTTTTTCATTTCGCGCGCTGACCGGCTCCCGTGGCCGTATTCGCCCCTCCCTTTACACTGAAATTCGCTCCTTTGACGTCCGTGTTTGGCGATGTCGCGGATTTCGCACCGCTGCACATTAGCGACAAATCAAACGAATGCCGCGCCGAAAGGCCGCTGGGCATTACAGTTGATCGCTGGCAAGAGCGGATTTCTCGACGTAAAGATAATCATACCCGGGAGCACATCCACACATCCCGATGACCTTTACATTGAGAGGTACCGACCATGAAACGCCTCACCTATGAAATGAAGCAACGCGGGCAAGGGATGACCGAATACATCATCATCGTTGCTCTGATTGCAGTGGCCGCCATTGCCGTTTATATGCTGTTCGGCGCGACTGTCAGGGGCCAGACCGCCGGTATCGCTATGGAGATTGCTGGGAAAGATGGCAAGCCAGCAATCGATGCGGCCGGGGCGGCTGCCCAAAAGGCCGCCGACCGGGCAAAACAAGCAGACGCGAACTCGCTGTCCACGTACGGCAACCAGGCCGATGCCGGCAAACAATAAGGGCAGCGATCTCAATGCTCCGTCCGCTCGGACACACGCCCCGCCGAGAAGCCGGGCAGGCCCTCATCTTCGGCCTCTTTGGACTGATAGGCGGGCTCGTCGCGCTGTTCTTTCTGTTTAATACCGGCCAGCTGACCGCGGAGAAAACCAAGCTGGTCAACACAGCGGACGCGGTCGCATATAGCGCCGGGGTAATGCATGCGCGGGCGTTGAACTTTGACGCCTACACGAACCGGGCGCTCATTGCCAACGAAGTGATGATCGCCCAAGCGGTCAGCATGGCTTCCTGGGCGACTTATGTTGCGGATCATTCGAACAGTGCGCAGTCGCAGATGAATTGCACGAATCAATATTCCGTTCCAGTCCGGCTTGGACTCCTGACATACGCGCCGGTGTGCTACTCGCTAGCGTTCAGCGCGAGCATCGCCGATGGTTCAGGCACGAGTGTTTCCTCTGCAGGCCAAACCGCCGTCGCGGCGGCGGAGCAGGCCAAGAACGTCTTGCAGGCAGCACAAGTGAACATGGCGGCTGACCTATTCCTAGCGCGCAAATCGCTGATGCAGGAGGTGGCCGACGCCAATTACGTGAACGAGGGTGCTGTCCACGTCGACAACATTCCACTCACGGATGACTTTGGGCTCAACGGTAGCAACTTCATTACTCGCTATGCGGATAACGATCGCACCCGCTTCAAGGATGCCACGGTTGAAGCGGCCAACCGTGACCGATTTGTACCGAAGCGGTCTTGGGATTCGGCCAATGGTCTGCCCTGCATTACGGACAGCAAAGCAGAATTCCGTCGCCGTGGCGGTACGGAACTGATCGGGCTTGACGAGTGGCGGGCAATGGATACAGCCTCGGTCCACACGTGGAGCTTCAACGTTCATTTGTTCTCTTTCAGCTGCGATGAAGACGAAACACCCCTTGGCGCCGCCAGCCAGGGAGCCGGCGCAAGCAGCGGCAGGGACAACGGATTCGGTGGATCAAGGTCGGACAACCCTGTGGCAAGCGGCTACGCCAGCAGCAAGGACTGGAACTACAGCGGTCTGCCCAAGTTTTACGACTTGAAGCAAGACTTATTGAAAGCAAGCGACGACTTACCGCCCCCGCTCCGGTTCGCCGTTCGGCTGACCAGGTCCAAAGACCAGACCCGGACTTCCGAGGGTAGGTCAGCCGTGAAACCGTCGGGCAGGCTAGCCAAGTTCGACAGCAAGCTCGCATCCGATGTCTTGATGGCCGTTTCGACATCGGAAGTCTTCTTCCGGCGGCCAAGTTCCCGAAGCGACGGCAAAACCGAGCTGGCCAGCCTGTTCAATCCGTTTTGGCAAGTTCACCTCGTCTCGACATCAAGCGCCGACATCGCAAAGGCGATCGCGCTGGGAGAACCTCGATGAGCACCAATCGAAAGAGCACGGAACGCAGCATTTCGCGACTGCGGCCAGGGCACGGCGCCGACCTATTACTTGCCTTGACTGGATTGGCTTGGTCGCCTGCAAACGCCACGACGGAAAACGAAACCATGCTGATCAACTCGCCACTGCCACATGAAAAGCTCGGTGCGGGCCGGGAATCGGAGAAGGTTCACTGGGTGCGCCTTCACGGTTATGTCGAAGGCGAAAAAGGTCATGTTGCCTTGTTGGATGAATTGAAGGCCGATGTTCAAAGCTGCGTTCGCTCCCCCCTCAGCGGCCATAGCAAACCACCGCGGGTCTGGCCGGACTATGTGCAAAGCTTTCAGAGCGACACCTATGAGGCCGCAAATCGAAAGATAACGTATAGCACCACGCTCGTGTACGGCCTAAATCCCACCGATTGCAGTCTGATAGAAACCCGCAGGGTGGTGGCAACGCTGGCATCCACCAAGGGAACTTGCCAGATCGACTTCGACCATAAGATTGCGCACGGCGTTTGCGATGCGCGGGCACATGGCGGTGCGCCGGTTGTCGTGAATATCGCCCCGCAGAGCTCGGCCGCGATCGGTCGGGCGGGCGCCAGGAATGCGCCATCCCAAGCGGCGTTAGCCGCAATGGAACAGGCGATGAAGCAATTTGCGCCAGTCAAGACCGGCGAGCGCAAAACGATCACCGGAATCGAATGCGAGGTGGAGACGCAGATGTTCGGCACGGTTTGCATCTCGCGTGGTGGCTCGTTCCCGGGTTACAGCGCGGTCCGTAAAGGGGGCGGTGCGGGCATCGAGCTCGAGTGGACCAATATCGCGGGCTCGAACGCCCAAGCGCTGAAGGCACAGTTGGATGCGTCCGTGAACGCCTCCGTGTTCGCGCCATATCTGGCCGACGGCTTCCAGGTCACCAATATCACGAGACGTAAATGAGCTTGCCTCCGAAAGCCGTGGCGCGATGCAACGGGCAGGCGCTGACCGAATTTTTGGTGGTGGCGCTGGCACTGGTACCGCTCTTCCTGCTAATGCCCCTGATCGCCAAGTATCAGGATATCGCTCACCAGACCCAGATGGCCAGCCGCTACGTCGCCTTCGATGCGGCTGTGCGCAACGAATGGCAGAACAGCTGGAAGGACCCGGCACAACTGGCCGCGGAGGTGCGGCGCCGGTTCTTCAGCAACCCCGACGCACCGATCAAAACGAACGACACTGCGGGCAATTTTGACGCACACAGGAACCTCTTTTGGCGTGGTCCAACCAACGAACCACTGATCGCCGACTTTGACGCCGACGTCGCCATCAGTTTCGGCGACAGTGCCAGCCCTTCACAAGCAAACGGCTTCACGGCGTCAACGGACGGCGATCCATTCAACAAGACCGCGGGCACGGGTGTCGAGACTAAGATAGCCGAGCAGCTAAGCTTGAAGGCAGCCGGCATCTTCACCGGCAATGTCAGCGTCAAGCTCGCCAAGACGCCTGCCTTCCTTAAGTCGTACCAACCGTTCGATACGATCGATCTTTCGATAACCCGCCATACCAGCGTAGTCGTGAATGGCTGGGATGCGGACACGCCGGCGAAAGTAGTCTCTCGCATCGATAGCAAACTACTGGTCCCCGGTACCCAACTCAGGAAAATTGCATCGATAGCCGATGGGTTCATCACGCCTTTCGAAGCGGGCAAGGTACAGCCTCCGCAACTTGGGCAACTCAGTTTCTGGCAAGACGTCGTCCCGTCGGACCGATTGAAGTAGCTGACGCAGTTATCCCCGTACTTTGCATGAGGTCCTGCCATGGCACGCACCACTCGCGACCTAAAAGTTGCCGCCAGTAAATGCGGCCTAAAGCAGGTGGTTGTTGCACTTGCTGCGCAAACGCTGTTCAACCCAGCATTCGCAGCGCAGGGTGATGCGCCGTGGCCGCAGGTTCGCGTCCCGCAGCAGGTGGAGACATTCGATATTGGGCAGGAGGTGGTCGTCAATGGCACACCGGTCAGGATGCGTGGCTTCGTCTCGAGTGTTAGCCCTGCCGCGCTGACGGCATCCTTCCGGCAGGTGCTCGGGGAACCACTCATGGAAGACCGTCGGGGAAACACGCTGGTGCTGGGCCGCGGAGAAGGCCGGTACTACATGACGGTGCAGCTGGATCCTGCCGGCTTTGGCACGCGAGGGGTGATCGCAGTCACCCGGCCACCAATCGACCAGCACGAACCCGCAGATGCTGCTGCCCGCCGCTTGCTGTCTGCCTTGCCGCCTGGCTCGACCCTGGCGAGCCACACGTCGTCCATCGACGGCGGAACCCGTGCCGAACATGATGCGGTCATCAACTCGCACAGCATCGGCGTAAACAGTGAATACGTCCAGCGCATGCTGCGTGCGAACGGCTTTAGTTTCGAACGGGAGGCTGGCCCGTCCAAGGCCATCCACGCACGTACGCATCTCGCTCCCGACGCGCGAACCCTGTTTTTCAAGCGTCCGGGCGCCGAGGCGACTGCGGTGCTGTTTAGCGATGCCAGCGGAAAAAGCGTGATCGTCATGAACCGGGTCGTGTACGGGGGGGCCAAATGAAGCTTCCTCCCACTTGGCATGCGCGCGGGCAGTCAAGCATGGAATACCTCGTCGTTTGCGGCGCACTCGCGCTCGCGCTTGGCCTTGGCATGTCGGGACAGGACAGCGTTCTGTGGCAGCTGATCCAGGCGTTCGGCACCGCCTATCGCAAATTTAGCTATGCCATTTCTCTTCCAGGCTGACCATGAAAATCAATTTCCAATCACTGCGCAACATTAACAAGACCTGGCTGTCGCTGGGCGTTGCACTGGCCATCGGCGTACTAACTGCACTGGGAGCTCGCAGCTTCCTTAGCCACCAGGTGGAAGCCATCGCAGCGGCATCCAAGCACGAAACGGTCGACGTCGTCGTGGCAAAGACCGAAATCACGGCCGGCACCAAGCTCAGTAACCAATCCCTCGCAGTACGCAAAATTCCGGTCGATTTCGCGCAGTCCGGCGCAATTCGGCCGGAGGACTTCCCCCGTATCGACGGCAAGGCCATCGCCTACAACCTCAGAAGTGGCGAGATGATCATGTGGAGCCAGATGGAAGCGCAGCACGTCCCTACGTTTTCAGCCCGCCTGGCGCCCGGCCAGCGGGCAATCACCGTTGTGGTCGATGAGATCAATTCCATCTCCGGCATGCTCGAGCCGGGCGACTTGATCGACCTGATGTTCGCAGTCGACCAGAACGGCCAGAAGGTGGTGTTGCCGCTGCTGCAAAGCGTACAGGTAATGGCCACTGGCCAGCGGGTGGTCGATGACGCCAGGAGCGGCGAGAAAACGCAATTTGCGACGGTAACCTTGAATACCACTCCGGAGCAGGCCACCAGCATCATCATGGCCCGCGAAACCGGCAAACTGACTGCCCTGCTTCGCAATCCGAACGACAAGGCACCGATCGGTAACAGGAGCCTGGATTTGGCTTCGCTGTTCGGCAGTCGGCGCGTGGCGCACCAGGGGCCGCAGGGGATGCGCCAGGTGCCGGTGCTGTATGGAGGTAGTGGCGCGAAATTCGCGCCGGAAGCGCTGCGTCTCAATAGTCCCCGCCCTCCGTTGCCTGTGCCGGCGAGCGTAACGCCCACGATCGCAACTGCGTCGGGCTATACGGTCGCAGCGTTGCCCGCCGGCGCTGCCCTCGCTCCGGGACAAGCAGTCCCCTGACACCGCGGCAAGCGCTGCCCAATTCCAGAATCTGTTTATAGAAAGCGACGAGCCATGACAAAACAAATTCAACCAGCGCGTGGTGATCTTGCAAGGGCTGTTTCCATGCCGGGGAACGCCACATCGCCAAAGCCGTGGAGCCACCGGGCGATCATGGTCGCCAGTTTGATGGCCCTCCTAGCCGTGGCATCGGCGCCGGTGTGGCCAAAACCGCCTGCCACCGTGCCGCAAACCAGCCTCACTGCGGGCAAGGTAATGGCAGGGACGCCCGGCGCCCAGGATCTCGCAGACTCGCAGCCGCTCGCCCAACCCGATGCTGCGGAGCCAGCGCAGGAACTCGAAATGTTCGTTGGCGAATCGCGCGTTTTCTCAGCACCGGGCGTTGCGCGCATCGCCGTCGGCAGCGGCCAGGTCATCACCGCCAATGCCTTGGATGGCAAGGACATCATCGTGTTTGCGAACGGTGCGGGGACCACGATGCTTTACGTCTGGACCGGGGACGGCCGCTACCAGCGAATCAAGGTTAACGTCATCGCCAACGACATGACCCGGTATGCTCGCGAGATCGCTGGCTTCCTGTCGACGATTCCGAAGGCGAAGGCCACCGTGGTCGGCGACAAAGTCATCGTCGAAGGCGACGACCTGAGCGACGCCGACCGCGACAAGGTCGCCGAACTGACAAAACGCTACCCGCAGATCGTCAACTTCACCGGTGCCGTCGGCTGGGAACAAACCGTCATGATGGACGTGAAGGTTGTCGAGTTCCCCCGCAGCCAGTTGCGCGATCTCGGACTCAAATGGGGAACAGCGGGCGGCGCTGCGGTCGGTGCCATATGGCGTCCGGTGGCGCGCGGCGACACCAGCGGCCTGTCCATCGCGCTGCCTGGAGCCGGTGCCGGCGCGCCCATCACCCCCAGCGAGTCCACCGGCCTGGTCTATCCGTCCAGCCCGATTGTGACCAGTGCCGTGAACCTTGGCCTGAACGCGACCCTGCAAGCACTTGAACAGAAAGGCACGGCATCCGTACTGGCCGAGCCGCAGCTTTCGACCCGCAGCGGCTACAAGGCTACCTTCCACGCCGGCGGCGAGATCCCTTATTCGGTTGCCAGCGTCAACGGGGTCACCGTGCAGTTCAAACCGTACGGCGTGCGGCTTGATATCGAGCCCCGGGTGGCCCGCAGCGGCGCGATCCGGGCCGTCATCGATTCGGAAGTCAGCTCGATCGACACCTCTGTCTCAACCACGAACGGTCCCGCGCTGCTGACAAGGCGCACCCGCACCGAGTTCAACGTGAAGCCCGGCGAGACCATCGTCCTGTCCGGCCTTCTGCAGCGCAGCGTCAGCACCGACATCGAGGGTCTTCCGTTCCTGGGCAACATCCCGGTCCTTGGGGCGCTGTTCCGCTCGAAGCGCTTTCAGAACAAGGAGACTGAACTGGTGGTGTTCGTGACTCCGCACCTGGTCGACAGCCACACACCCGCTTTGCAGGACAGGATCGAGCGGACTAACGAGCGCCTGGAGCAAAACCTCGGCGCGCCGCCCTACTTGAGCAATCCGCTGCAGCAGGGCCGCGGCACCAACTAAGCCACAGACCGCCATGTTCAAGATAGAGATCATCCATTCTGACGGCAGCGTCAAACCGCTCGAAGTTCCCGACGAGTGCGTCGCGGGAAGCAGCCCACGCAACGATGTCCACCTCGACAGCTGGCGCGTGAGCAAGCAGCACGCCCGCTTCATGAAGACGCCATCGGGCGTGCTAATCGAGGACATGGGAAGCTACCTGGGCCTGACCGTCAACGGCATGCGCGTGACCGGTCAGCATGGGCCGCTCACTCCCTCCGACGTCATCTCGATCGGCCCGTACAAACTGCGCGTGGCCGAGATGCCAGCCATAGGAACAAACCGCAGGGCGCCAAGCTCGCCGGACCGCCGCGCCAAAGGCGTGGTGCGCGAGTACGCCGGCGTGGAACGGCGCCGCCTCCAAGAAGACCGGCGTGCCAACGCTGCAGCGGCGGGCCAGGTGGAGGCGCTGCACGTAAGCGCAGCACCTCCGGCGGCCGAGCAGTTGGGCCAGCACCATTCCTTGCCGGATCGGCATTCGCCGAGACAGCCGCGCGCACCAGCACCGGCGCCGGAGGAACCAGCACGCACATTGCCGCCGCTGTCCAAACAGAAGCAGCTGGAATTCGAATGGCGTGGGCGGCTCCACGCGGCCTTGCTGGAGCGAATGGACCTGCGCCGGCACGACGTGTCCAAAATGAGCGATGCCCAGCTGCGCGAGGAAACGAACAATTTCATCCTCGATATCATCGGGGAACTGCAGACGGCCATTCCACCCGAGCTCGACCGGGAGTTGCTGGCCAAGCAGGTTCTCGACGAAGCGGTTGGCCTGGGCCCGCTCGAAGAACTACTGGAGGATAACGGCGTCACCGAAATCATGGTCAACCAGTTCGACAAGATCTTCGTCGAACGCAAGGGCCGGCTCGAACGGCACCCGCTGACCTTCACCAGCGACCGTGCGGTGTTGGGCGTCATTGAACGGATCGTCACCCCGCTGGGGCGCCGCATCGACGAATCGTCGCCGATGGTTGACGCGCGCTTGAAGGACGGGTCACGCGTCAACGCCATCATCCCGCCTCTGGCTTTAAAAGGACCGACGCTCACGATCCGTAAATTCGCAAAGCGCAAGATGACCGCACAGGATCTGGTCGATCTGGGCTCGATGAGTGCCGAGATGGCGGAGTTTCTGGAGGTGTGCGTTGCGGCGCGCAGGAACATCGTGGTCTCGGGCGGGACTGGCTCCGGTAAGACGACCCTCCTGAATATCCTGTCGAACTTCATTCCCCACGAAGAGCGAATCATCACGGTGGAGGACGCTGCCGAACTGCAACTGCACCACGACCACTGGGTGAGCCTGGAGTCCCGGCCTGCCAACGGTGAAGGCAAAGGGGCAATACCGATCCGGGAACTGGTCAGGAACACGCTGCGCATGCGCCCGGACCGAATCGTGGTCGGCGAGTGCCGCGGCGGCGAGGCGCTCGACATGCTGCAGGCAATGAATACGGGCCACGACGGTTCCCTGACCACTCTGCACGCAAACAGCCCACGCGACGGGCTGGCACGCCTTGAGACCATGGTCCTGATGGCAGGGATGGACCTGCCTCTGACTGCCATTCGCGACCAGATTGCTTCGGCTATCCACCTGATAGTGCAGCAGACTCGCTTCGCCTGCGGCACGCGCATGGTCACCAGCATCACCGAAGTGACGGGCATCGAAAGCGGCAAACTGCAGCTGCAGGAACTGTTCCGTTTCGCGAACCAGGGATACGGCAATGGCACAAAGATCCGCGGCTATTTCACCGGCTGCGACATGGCTCCCACATTCTACGAGGCGCTGCGCTTCTCGGGCCGCCCGCTTGACATGGACATCTTCAAACCGGTAGTCGCGAATGTGGAGATGGATGATGGCTACGACGAGGTGGGCGAGCCAGAATTAGCTGACGGCGGCTTCTCCCACGGAGCCGCCGGATGAACAGCCAGGCCATCCTTCTTGCGCTGACCATCGTTGCCGCCATTGCGGCGACGATGTTCGCGTGGTTCATCATCGACATCGGTAAGAGCGCGATGGCTCGCTACCACGCACAGTTCACGGAGCGCACCAGCTTCCATGCACGCGAGTTCTTCCTGTTCGTGGACCCCGGAAAAATCTTCGCGGCGCACGTGGCGCTTGTCGTCTTGGGCAGTATCCTCACTGGGCTCTTCTTCCGCAACGTGGTTCTCGGACTGGGCGCGAGCGCAGCGCTAGGATTGATGCCGCGCTTCGTGTTTGCACGCATGCGCCAGCGGCGCCTGCGCCGGTTTGAGGAGCAGCTGCCCGATGCGTTGACAATGCTGTCTGGCGCACTGCGCGCTGGCTTGAGCCTGCGCTCCGCGATCGGCCAGCTCGTGATTGAAGCGCCAGCCCCGCTCGGGCAGGAGTTCACCCTCCTCCTGCGTGAGCAGAGGCTCGGCGCCACGCTGGAACAGAGCCTGAACGGGCTGGCGCGGCGCATTCCCACCCCCACCACCATCCTCACAGTATCGGCAATGCGCATCGCGTCCGAAACCGGCGGCGGCCTGGCCGAAATGCTCGAACGTACGGCCAACACGGTGCGCAGTCGCCTGCAGATCGAGGGCAAGATCGGCGCCCTGACGGCGCAGGGCAAGCTGCAAGCCTGGATCGTGGGCATGTTGCCCATCGGGCTGATGCTGGTACTGAACCAGATGGAACCGGGTGAGATGAGCGTGTTGTGGCACACGCCGATGGGCTGGGGTGCGCTCGCCGTCATCGGCATCCTGGAGGCGCTAGGGATCTTCGTCATCCGAAAGATCGTTGCGATCGACGTCTGACCACAAAGGTGCGGCATGTCCCAATCGACCGTTACGCTCGTTGTCACACTGCTGGCCGTGCTATTCGGTGCGGCGGCAGGCCTCTTCATCATGCAGATCAGCCGTGCAGTGGCCGAGATCCCGCCAGAAGACCGGCGCTACAAGGATCCTCCGCCGCTCGGGTTCCGGCTACTTTGGTGGCCGATCCAGTGGTGCAGCTATCCGCTGGCTCGGATCGTATCGCAGGAGGCAACCGACCGGTTACCGATCCGGCTGCGCAAGGCTGGCCTCGAATTTGGCCTCAATGCGCCGCAGTTCGTGGCCGGTCGCCTGATGTGGGGGCTCGTGGCTGCTGGCGTGGCGGTGGGCGTACTCAAACTGCTGGGACAAGGCCCGGCCGGCGACTTCGGCGCCGAGCGCTACTGGCAGGTTGGCATCGTTGGCGCGCTGTGCGGCTGGGGTTACTTCCACATTTGGCTGAAAGACCGCATCGCGCTACGTAGGCGTGAGCTGCAAAAGACGCTGCCGTTCATGCTCGACCTCATCACCCTGTGCGTGGAGGCGGGGTTGAACCTGCAAGGCGCGTTCAACCAGGCCGTCGAAAAAGGCCCACATGGCATCCTGCGCGACGAAATCCAACGGGTACTGCGCGATGTCCGCAACGGCAAAGCGCGTGCCGAAGCATTGCGCGGCATGAGCGAACGGCTGCAGGAGGCGAGCGTGACGACCTTCGTCACCGCCATGGTGCAGGCCGAACGCGTAGGCATGAATCTGGGGCCGGCCTTGCGCGCCCAGGCGGATCAGCGCCGCTCGGAGCGTTTTCTGCGGGCGGAGAAGCTGGCGATGGAAGCACCCGTCAAGCTGCTGTTTCCGCTGATCGCCTTCATCTTTCCGTGCACCTTTATCGTGCTGTTCTTCCCGATCGCCGTCCAGTTCATGAGCATGGGGCTCTAGGAAGATGACGGCCACGAAGCGCACGCAATGTACGCTGTCCACCGCCAGCGGTACGCACGAACTTGCGCTGCGTACTGCGGACAGCTTTCTCACGCGCTTTCGGGGACTGATGCTTAGCGGGCCGTTGGAACAGGCGGAGGGCATGCTGATCACCCATTGCTCGAGCGTGCACAGCGCCTTCATGCGCTATCCGATCGACGTTGTCTACCTCGACCGGCACGGCTTCGTCACCCGTTGCGTGAGGCACCTGAAACCGTGGCGCGCTAGTCACAGCAGCTTCGACGGACCGCGCGCCGTCCATACGCTCGAACTGGCGGCCGGGACAATTACCGCACTCGGCATCGCTCCGGGCGATCGCCTCAGCCACCCGTGCCTGGAGCAGCCCGTACCGAACCCGAGGCACGCATGGGCCAAGCAACGAGGTTCGGCCATGATCGAGTTCGCGGTGGTCGGGCCTTTGATCGCGCTGCTCGGGCTTGGAACTCTGCAGTACGGCATGATGTTCTTCGCCAAGAACCAGATCAACTACGCCAGCTTCATGGCCGCGCGCGAAGGTTCGTTCGCTCATGCTGACCTCGGGGCAGTGCAGCAAGCATATGTACGAGCTCTCGCGCCGATGTACGGAGGCGGCGAGACGGCGGACGAGGTGGCCCAGTCAGTTGCAAAGGCCAGTGCCGACATGGCCGGGAACATGCAGATCGAGATGCTCAACCCGACCAAGGAGAGCTTCGTCGAATGGAACGACGAGACGCTGCAGGCGCTGCTGAAGACCGGCAGTCGGCACGTCATTCCCAACTCAGCCTTGGCTGCCCGTCCCAAACTCAATGAGGTGGGCGCGTCCTCTGGCCAGTCGCTTCATGACGCAAACCTGCTGAAGCTGAAAATCACGCACGGTTACCTCCCCAAAGTGCCCATCATCGGCAAGCTCTACCTCGCTTACCTGAAGTGGGCTGATCAGCACACCGACGACTTTCAGACCAAACTGATCAACGACGGGCGCATCCCGGTCGTCACGCACGTCACGCTTGAGATGCATTCGGACGCGATCGAACCCGGCAACCCCGTCTCGATACCCGGAGCGGGCAACGGCGGGAAACCGGCCGACCCGGGGAGTACGCCGGTGACACAAGGGCCGCCGCCTGATTGCACCACGCTTAGCTGCCGGAATCCGGCGCCGCCGCCCTCGTCCGATCCCGAGCCGGCCTGCAACCCGTTCACCGACCCGAACCATTGCAAGCCCCCTACTACCTGCGATTCCTCGCAGATGTGCTGCATACCACCAGAATGGACGCCAAAAACATGATCAGCTTGAGCGCGTTTGCTCCCGCCTTCCTTGCTCCGGCTAAGACAAACATGGCTACACGCCGCCTGCCGCCGGGGCGCCTCCGCTGGTGGCTCATCGCTTGGGCCGTCAATGTCGTCTCGCTGTTCATCGCGCTGACAGCCAGCGCGTGCCCACCAAACACTGGCGGCGACCCCAACAAGCAGGGTCAGTGCGCCGGCGCCGGTAACCCCATCAATGTAATGACCGGCAACAAATACCAGCGCGAGGATGACATGCCCGCCCTGCCCGGCGTACTGGGGCTCGAAATCGTCCGCCACTACAACAGCGCATTCAGCGGCCCGGGTGAACGCAACGGCGTGCTCGGCCGTGGCTGGCGGCTATCGTATGAAGCGGAAATTGTCGACCGCTGGGGAACAATCCAAGTGCTCCAAGCCGACGGGGGGCGAGTGATTTTCGACCGCGATCAAAAGGCCCCTACCCGGTGCAGCACGCCAGACCCGGCCAACGGCACGATGACTGTCGGCCGCCAACAAGACGGGCAACCCGACTACACCTGGGCCTGGACCGACGGGCGCAAGCTGCACTTCAACGCGTCAGGAAAACTCGACCGAATTACGGCCCCAACCGGCGAAATGGTGCGCTTGCTTTACGACAGCCAGAACGTGCTGGTGCGAGTCATCGACCCGCAGGGGCGCAGCCTGGACCTGGTCTACTACGACCGCAAGACGCCCAACCAATTTCACGGGGTGCAGTTCATCGACACCCCGGTCGGACGCTTCGAATACGAGTACGGCAGCACGCTGCCGAAGGGTGCCGGCCTGTTCGACGAGAGGCAGCTGCTGGCCAACCTGGTCCGGGTGCGGTTGCCGGACCACTTCGATCCGGACAAAAAGGCGCACGCCTTTTCCAGTCGTGGCACCACCCGCAGCACGACCAGCCGGATATACCACCACGAAGACTCACGCAGGCCGTGGCTCATGACCGGAATCAGCATCGAGGCCATTGGCGCGGACGGCAAGCCAGTCACGACCCGCTACTCAACCTACGGTTACGACGATACCGGCCGCGCAATCCTCAGCACTCATGGCAGCAACGTGGACAAGGTCACGCTGGACAACCATGAGGCCGGCAAGACCGTGCTTACCAACAGCCTCGGCCAGAAGACGGTCTACCGATACACGGTGATCGCGGACGAATACCGTCTGCTGGAGGTGCGCGGGGCGGGCTGTGCGCTGTGCGGCGAGCCAAACATACGGCACCGCTACGATGAAGCCGGACGGCTGACCGAGACGACCAAGCTGTCTGAGGATGGCGAGCCGATCGTGACCATTAGAACCGAACGGGACAAGCTCGGCCGAATCACACGGGTCAGCAAGATTGTGTACGAGCGCGGCAAGCCCGGTCCGGCGCAGCTGCAGGTACGCTTCGAATATGAAGGCAGTTCTTTTGCGCCCGCACTAATGGCGCGCCCAAGCGTGGTCCCCGGCAAGGAACTGGTGACGCACATTGTCTACAACGCTGCGGGTCAGCCGCTGGCCGTCTCCGAGGCCGGGTGGATCCCGGGCCCTGACGGCAAGCAGCCACCTTTGCCGATCGAACGGACCGTCCACTACCGCTATGCCACAATCAATGGCCGCAGCCTGCTGGCCGAGATCGACGGGCCGCTCCCGAACGGCAAAACCAACTCCCCGCTCGACTCCGACATCACGCTCATCGAGTACGACCACCATAACCCTGGACTGGCCTCGCCGAAATCGACACCAAACGGCGATCGACTCATACGCTACGAGCCTTCCGAAAAGCGCGATGGAATCGTGACCGCCATCATCACGTCTGGGAATCGCAAGAGCGAAGTCGAATACGACTACGCCGGCCGCATTGCCAACATCAGAGACGCAGAGGGCCGCACGACCCACCTGCGCTACAGCCCGAGCGGCCAGCTGCTCGCCGTTACCCGCGACGGCATCACACAGAGCACCGTGTTTGACCCTTTAGGCAATCCTGTCGAGTCGGGCTACGACGACGGCACGCACTACCACCCGCTGGCCCGCCTCGGCTACGACGACGCTGGGCGCAACACCTGGATCGCGTCGGCGCTGGGCATCATTCGGACCAGTCGTTACGACACAGAGGACAACTTGCTCGAGCAAAGCACGCTCTCCAGTACCATCAAGCAGGCACGACGCTATGAATACGATAATCTGGGCCGCCTTCAAGCCATGACGGACGCCGGGGGCGGCACCCGCCGCATCGACTGGAATACGCTCGGCCTGCCCAGCGCACTGACCGATGCACTGGGCCGCACCACGCGCTTCGGGTACGACGCTGCGGCCAACATCACGGCAGTCTCGCAGGCGGCTGGCGCGACGACCCATTTTGAGCTGGACGCGTACGGCCGCACTACCGCCATTGTCGAGCCGAACGGGGCCAGTACCCGATACGTCTGGGACGACTTCGGCCGCATCGTGGCTACCATCGGTGCAGACAGCGGAATGACCACCCGGCGCTTCGACGCGGCAAACCGGCTGGTGGCCAGTACCGACGCCAACGGCAACCGCGCCAGCTACGACTACGACGTGATCGGCCGCATTGTCACGCAGCGGGTCACCGACGCTGGAAACGGCGGCAAGACCGCCGTCACGACCTGGCACTACGAAGGCCCACGCCTCATCGCTATCGACCATCCGAACCAGGCCGAGCGCTACAGTTACGATGCGCAGGGCCGCATCGGAGCCAAGACCGACATCCTCACGCTCGCCGGTGGCAAACACGTCAGCTACACGACACACTACCGCTACGACGCCCTGGGTCAACTGGCCGCGATAACCCTGCCTGATGGCAGCACCCTCGACTACCGGCGCAACGGCCAAAACCAGATCACGGCGCTCGACCGCAGTTGGGGTGACAACCCGACCCTCCGCTGGCTAATGCCGCGGCAGACCATCGTGCGGGACCTCGAACGCGATGTCGCCGGCCTCAAGCGCCTGACCTACGGCAACGGCATCGAAGCTTACTACCAGCGCAGCAAGGAGGGCAGCCTTGCCCGCATCGTGTACCGCGACCCGCGTGTGCCTGCGTCCGGCCCGGGAGCCAGCGGGATACTGGAAGCACTGCTTGGCGTACGCCCAGCACTGGCCGCGCCGCTTCCGGCGTTGCCCGGCGCACTGGGCCTGCCGCCTGATCCGAAGGCCTTGCTCGACCACCGCTACCTGTGGGACGTACAGGGCAACCTGCTGTACACGCGGGACAAGGATGCGGCGAGCAGCTACGCTTACGACGCACGCGACCGATTGATCGTGGCGGCGACTGCGGCCACGCGGACCGCGGCAGCAGCGGCCACCGGGCCGAGCACGGGCTTTGCCCGCTACTATTACGACGACAATGGCAATCGCTTGTTAGCGCAGGAAGGTCTCGCGGACCAGAGCGACATGCACGGCAATACCGTTAAGACCAGCTACAAGTCGGGAGCAGACCGCTGGCACGTCGAGGCGCGCGGCGATGGCGCTGCGGACGCTAGCTACGACGCTTCGGGGCAGCCAAAGCACGTCGGCAACCGTAGCTTCGTGTGGGACGCCTTCGGCAAACTGCTGGAGGTGCGCGAAGGCCAGCGCGTCCTGGCGCGCTACCACTACAACCACCGAGGCGAGCGCATCGAGAAAATCGTCGGTGGCGAACACAGTTACTACCTGTACGAAGGTCGCCGGCTCGTGGCCGAACTGAACGGCAAGGGCATGATACGGCGCCAGTATGTCTACTTAGCAGGCCAACCGGTGGCCGTCATCGATACCTCGAACGGCGGCGCGGCCAATGACTCTGGAGGCGCGGCGCAGCCTGTCAGGCTCTGGCATGCCTGGTTCGGCAAAGGGGAGAACATCGCCTACCTGCAGACCAACCATCTAGGCGCGGTCGAGATGGTCACCGATGCCAGAGGCAAGCCCATCTGGCAAGCAGCCTACAGCCCTTTCGGGAAGCTCGTGCCGGTGGCGGACTCGGGCAAGACAGCCCAAGCGTCACGCCCCTTCGAACTGGATCTGCGGCTGCCGGGCCAGTATGCCGACAAGGAAACTGGGCTGTACTACAACGACCACCGTTACTACGATCCTGCACGCAGCCGTTACTTAACTGCGGACCCGTTGGGTCTGAGAGGCGGCAGCAACGCCTATGCCTATGTAAACGGAAATCCGCTCAAATACATTGACCCGCAAGGTCTAGTTCTATTCGCCTTCGACGGCACCGGCAATACCGACGACCCGGCTTGGTTGGCTGCGAACAGCAGTTCGCCGTCAAACGTGTTGCAAATCTTTACGTTATATGCGGACGGGAACAGGCGTTACGTTAGCGGAGTCGGCACTGTGCAGCGCGACCAGACGTACGGCGACATTATCCCGGCTACTTTCACGCCATGGTGGGTCCCTTCGGCGGGTGCCGAAACAGCTGACATGGGAGGCAACTATTCAGGCCCCGCACGGATCCAGCGCATGCTGCGGTATTTCAACGACGAGGCAGATCTCGCGGCCGATGATAGCCAGATGGACGTCGACATCGTAGGCTTTAGCCGGGGTGCTGCAGAGGCCCGCGACTTTGCCAACTGGCTCATAGCCAGCACCAACAACGGCTGGTACAGCTACAAGGGTGCTGGCGGGCGCCAGATGTGCCAAAAGGTGAACTTCCGGTTCATGGGACTGTTTGACACCGTGCTTTCGACAAACAAGAGCGGTGCCTCCTACGAACTCGCGATTCCAGGGCAATTCGCGTACGTGGCGCAGGCGGTCGCATTGAATGAACACCGTGGGGACACGACGCGGCGATTGATAAATTCAGTTGGCGCATTTCCGCTCGAATCGATCATGGGCGCGACGATCTCAGCGGGGAAAACCCGCATCGAGCGCGGTTTCCTTGGCTCACACGCGGACATCGGCGGAGGCTTCGGCGCAAACGAGAACCAGCTATCGCAGGTCGCGCTGACATGGATGGTGAATCAGGCCAAGGCGGCAGGGGTCCAGATGGGGGACTCGCCGTTCCTGCACACCATCATCGCAAACCCTGTGCTGCATGACAAGAGCGACAACCAGTTTTCGACTGCGGGCGCGCCCTTGGCGCCCGGCATTGAAGACCGCCAGGTGCACTACCAGAACGGCAAGACGACCACGCAGATGGCGATGACGGGAACCGGCATGAAGTGGGCCGATACACAGAAATACATCAGTTACCTGCCCGCCATGGTGAACGACAAGGGGCAAAAAATCCGCTTTCCCTCAGGTGACTTTGTGACCGGAACGGTCGACATGCGGGGTTATTTGGATTGGCTGAACCGGAACGGCTACAACATAAACATGACGGTACATTGACATGACAAATTCGACACCCAAGCAGTTGAGGAAACGTAAGCTAGTCGCACTGATGACGCTGCTTCCTTTAGTACCGGGATGCAGTAAGTCAGCCCGAGTGCATACGGCGACCGATCCGCAAAAAAGATTCAAGGGCATGGGCCCAGTTCTTGTCGTGGACGCGGTAGCTGGTACGGAGATGGAGCAAGTTGTCATCTACGATGACCTGGGGTGGGAAATCTACTCATCCGCCACTGTGGCGAGAAGGAACCGCAGCATCATGGCAGTGGGCAGCGGCCGCGTGCCGTTAACAGTGCGTGCCGTCTGGCGAAAAGGAGCAGGCTGGGACAACGTCAAGAAGCTATGGAACGACGGCGTGATTGCGGGTGATTACAGCGTCCCCGTTGCCAAGCGAATCCCAGATGACATTCTCCGCAATATTCGCGAGCACGGCGGGAACCTGCGCCTGAAATTTCGCCTAAAACCGGACGGTATCCTGTTCGGCTGGGATATCGAGCGAGCTGCCCCATTGGGAGATGTATCGATTTTCGAAATGCCTGGCGGCGATTTTCTCGAGACACGCTACTAAAGCTCTTTGCACCAATAAGAGTTCACCAAAGCCGAGCAGCCAGGAGCCAACTTCCGCGGACGCAGGTAATTTAGCCCCGATAGACATCAGTGAGCTGACCTGAACGTCTTCAAGCGCTCGAACAAGGCCAACATCCACACTTGGAGCACCGACTCGTGACGATAAAACTCAAAATCAGGGCTATCTCGACCGGCTTAGCTACCACGACCACAACATCGGCATGAGGGTCAAGTGATGACGCATTCGCCACTCGATCAATCGCGCAAACGCAAACTCCTCGGACTGTTGGCGCTGCTACCCTGGGGGGCGGGATGCAGCAAGACTGAGCGTGGCGATTTGGCGGCCGATCCGCAACATAGGTTTACTGGCGTGCGCTTGGTTCTTGTCGTGGACGCGGTAGCTGGCGCGCAGATGGAGGGAGTAGTCATGTACGACGATCTTGGATGGAAGATCTATTCGTCGGCGGTTGTAGCGAGAAGGAACCGTAGCATTATGGCGGTGGGCAGCGGTCGAGTGCCGCTGTCAGTACATTTAACCTGGCGAGACAATCCGCGACCGATTTGGGGAAAGAACGGTGGAATTGACTGGGAGGGTGAAATCGCAGGCAATTACACCGTTCCCGTTGCCAAACGCATTCCCGACACCGTTCTCCGCGACATCCGAGCCCGAGGCGGCAACCTGCGCCTGAAATTTCGCCTGAAGGCAGACGGCGTCCTGTTCGGATGGGATATTGAACGAGCTGCTTCACTTGGAGATGTGTCAATCTTTGAAATGCCGGGTGGCGATTTTCTCGAGACTCGCTACTAAGAAGACTCGGTACATTCGTAAACGAAGCGGAGCATACCAATCGCAATAGAAAACCATCAGTGAGCAAAGAGCCGTCAGCCCTCGCAAAGCCAAATAGTCAGCATTTGGAGCGCTGACTGCGTCACTGAACCCCACTCCCTTGTGCAACTACGGGGCCACGATGAACAACAAACGATTGATCGTCGCTGGGCTGATCTCGGTTCTTTGCCTGACAGGACTTATCGCCGCTACTCCTTCCTCAGGGCCAGACATGACGGTCACATATACAAATACGATCAAAGATGTGGACGTCAACATAAAAAGTGCGCGCCTGGCGGACGGAACCGACTTTCCCCATGCCGGCGCCCTCAGCGGCGCAAGCGGGCCCAATGACAATCCCCTTTCCGGCGGGGCGACGATGGGCGCAGCGCCGGATGGCCGCAATCTCCCAGAATATGTCGACTTCGAGTGGCGCGAGTCGCCAACGAGCCCGCCGGACCCTACACCTACGGATCCGTTTTCCCAAGCGCACAAGGACTGGGAAACAAAAATGATGGCTGAATTCTACTCGCACCCAATCAAGAAGCAGCGAGTTTTCATTCGCAGCCGCATTCCTGCTAACGTAGTAAGCGCCGTGGTCGAGGCCAACCGTCATACCCCAAAGGGCGAGCTCGACGAAGCGAGCATCCAAGTCTGGTTCATCTGGACCGACTACGGCATCAAGCTACGCTGGGCAATATGGCATAGGCTAGGGGCGCAGTACTACTCGCACCAGGGCGGCGATGAAATCATTCCCGCTGGCACGACGATGATTGCGGCTTACTCGAACACGATAAAAAACGATGCGTTTACCATCGACCCAGGTGGGACAAGCTCCGATGGCCGTCCGCGTCGGTACCCGGCATCGGCGAGCGGTTCGGTTTTTTCCGGCTCCCCTAACATCGCCTATACAAACAGGCCTATTTCCGGCGGCGAAATGCTAATGGCGTTCGAAAGTGAGCCGGAGCTTCCTGAGTACGTCGAGTTCAAGTGGCGATCGCCACCCACTGCTGTGCCTCCACACGAGGCCGGCGAGTCCCTGACAGCGTATCATTTGCGATTCAACGCAATCTATGGCGCCCTGCCCAGCAAGAGAGAACGCATCGAGGTACGCAGCCGAATTCCGCAGGAGGTTCGCGATGAAATTGATAGCTCGACACGAAACGCCCTACCGCATAAGCTGCCCAGTAGCGTCATCTACCTTTATTTCATCTGGACGGATAGTGGCATTAAGCTGCATTGGCGGCTCAAGCGCAGCAAACCAGACGGAACCTTCATGACTGTTCGCGACGGCGGCGACGATCTCCCGTAGACATCGCCGTAAGGCCAAGTACAAGCACAAAAGGCACTGAGTACATCATTACAACGCAAAGACATCAGGATTGAAGACATGCTGATAAGAAAGATGATCCTCACGGCAATGTATCTACCAGCAGTTGCCGCATGGGCTCCTAAAGATTCTTTCTGAATCGATCCCTACTTCCGGCACATTGCTGCGGGAAAGCTCGCCCCTCATACCAGCCGCCCTAACTTAATTTCCGCGCAAGTTCTTCCGCCCTCAGGTGCGTGTAGCGTTTTAAAGTTTGCAATGTCTTGTGACCGGTTATGCTCGCCACTTCCATGACGTTCAATCCTTTTTCGAACAGCCGGCTCGCAGCTTCATGCCGAAGGTCATGAAAATGAAGATCTGCCAAGAACTTCAAATCTGGTAGCTTGCCCTGGCCGCTGCATTCCTTCATGTACGAACCCCGCGCTCGCTCCACTGCCCGTTCATAGGCCTGATTGAACCCTTCCATTGTGATTGGGAAGACGTTACCGCGTGCTTTCGGTTCCAGAGAGCGAAGAATTTCTAACGCTGCGCTAGAAAGCGGAACAGTTCGAGCCTCCCCGTTCTTCGTATCCTGCAAGAAGGCCGTGCGCTTCTCGAGATTCACATGCTCCCACCTTAGGTCCAGCAGTTCACCACGACGCATCGCTGTCTCGATCGCGAAGAACGTCATCGGCCCTACCACAGGGTTCCTCGTGCTCTTCAACGCCAAACGCAGGAACCGTTCTTCATCCACAGTCAGGCGCCGGTCGCGTGGTACCGACCCCGCTGGGCGACGCACGAGCCGGCATGGATTCTCGATGTTCAGCCCCCACTCCTTACGCCCGATGTCGATCGCGTGGCCGATGATCGCCAGCTCGCGGTTCGTCGTGCTGCCCTTCACTTGCTTCAGCCGACGATCGCGCCACCCGACGAGCTCCATTCCGGACAAGCTGGACATACGGTGCGAGCAGATGGGATCGCGTAGAATCGCGTTGATCTTCGACGCTTCGATGCTCGCACCTTTCTTTGCAGGGGTCAGGCGAGGTAACGCCGCAGGACGTCACCGAGGGTCGACCGGTCCGCGGCGCTGCTGTCACGCCAGGAACCACCATGAAGTATCGCATCAACTGCCAATTTCCCACACGAGTTCACCAGGGCTCTGCTGGTCCGCCGCCCGCGCCTCAGGCACACGTCTCCGATTCGCACAAGCTGACCACCTCGTCGATGCCCATCGGCTTGCCGAGCAGGTAGCCCTGCGCCAGCGGGATGCCGATGCGTTTGAGCTCTTCCAGTTCGGAGGGCGTCTCCACGCCCTCGGCGACGATGGTCATCCCGGTTTCTTCGGAAAAGCCTGCCATGGCGGCGGCCAGCGCGCGCCGTGCCGGGTCGGTATCGATCTTCGAAGTCAGGCTCATGTCCAGCTTGATGATGTCCGGGTCCAGGTGCAGGATGTGGCGGAAGCTCGAATAGCCCGAGCCGGCGTCGTCCACCGCGATGCGGATACCGCGCTCGCGCAGCGGTTTGAGCGCTTCGATGATGCGGTCGTAATTTTCGATCAAGGCGTGTTCGGTGATCTCCAGCACCACGCCGTGCGCCGGCACGTCCCTGAGCTCGTGCTCGATGGCCCCGCTCACGATCACACCCGGTGATGCGTTGATCGACAGGTACACGTCCTCCGGCAGGCGCTCCCGCCCCTTGAGCGCATGCCGGATCGCAGCCGTTTCCAGCTCCACTTCCATGCCGACTCGGGCAGCGTCACCAAACCATCGGTCCGGGCCCTTCCTGGGACCGAACGCGAAGCGCGACAGCGACTCGAACCCGGCGATGCGGTGCTGGCCGATCTGGTAGATCGGCTGATAAACGATCGACAGCGCGTCGCTGGCCAGCACCGACTCGATCCGGTTCACAATCTCGCGTTCCTCGCGTTGCGCGCCTTCTTCATGCTCCACCTGGCGCGCGGCCATGGTGGCGAACACCCGCATCATGCCCAGGTCGCGCTCGCTAAGTGTCGGGTCGGCGTGGGCGCGAAAACAGCAGAACGTACCGTACACTTCGCCGCTGGACAGCGTGACCGGCACCCCAATGTAGGCCCCAATGCCGAGCTGCCCGGTGATCGGCAGCGCGCCCGATTCAGGGTTGGCCGCCGCATCGCGCAGCAGCTCTGGCAGCCGGCCGTCCACGATGCGCTGGCAGTAGGTTTCCTCCAGCGGATCGGAGGCGCCCGGTTTGACCGGCGTGTCGCCGGCCGCATCGGCCATGCGAAACACCCGCCGGCCCTGCTCGAACCGCGCGAAGAAGGCGACGTCCATGCCCAGATGCTCACGGATGGCCGCGAGCAACGCCTGCAAGGATTCATTACCCGGCGGCAAGTTGTCGGCGGCGTTTACCAGTTGGGATAGCAGAACGGACGGTGACATCGCTAAGTTCCTATGGCCGGATAAGCCATTCCGCCGATTATATGACCCATGATCGAACAAGCACGACGCGATTGCCCAAAACGCGCCTGCAAGCCATCAGTCAATCGTCCATCAGGGCGTGCGCGGCACGTTGCTGTTCGGACATGGGCCAGATCATCGCCGACTTCTGCCTTGACCAGCCGAGCTTGAGGTAGAAGTTGTCCTTGCCCACCGCCGCGGTCAGGGTCACGAACTTGTAGCCGGCGAGCTGCTCGCGCAGGTGGTCCACAATCTCGCGCCCCAGCCCCCTGCCCTGGCAGGACGGCTTGACCACCACATCGACCAGCATCGCGTAATAGCGGCCGTCGTCCATCGTGCGGCCGAACGCTACCAGGTCCGCGCCTTCGTACACGAAGATCACATGGCTGCTCTTCTCGAACGCGCCACGGATCTGCTCCGGCTGGCGCTCACCCCAGCCGACCTCGGCAAACAAGGCCGCGACGGCCGTCCAGTCAACGCCGTGCGTGCTGTAGCTCTTCTCCATGGGCAATCCCCTCTTCCAAATAGTCGGCCAATTTGAACATAAGGCGAAGAACCTTGCTTATGGGCTATTGGCTGTAGAGATAGGCTGCGATGTCGCGGGCCTGGGCCGGGGTGACGCCGAGCTCCGGCATGGCGGTCTTCGGGTTGATCGCGCGCGGATGCTCGATCCACTTCATCAGGTTGTCTGCGCTGTTGGGCAGCACGCCGGCGACATAACTGCTGTCCTTGATCTCCTTGAGCGAGGGGCCGACCTTGCTGTCGGCATGCGCGATGCCCTTGATCTGGTGGCAGCTGGCGCAGCCGAAGCTTTCGATGAGCTGCTGGCCGGCGCGCGGATTGCCGCCGGTGAGCGGTTCAACGGAAGGCGGCTTGCCGCACGCCGCGAGCGATGCCGCAAGCACGATCAGCAGATACGCAGGTTTCATCGATCAGCTCCCATCAACATTGTCGGCCGCCGTACGGCCAGCCAGCCCGCCATCAAGGCCAGCCCTGCGGCCACGTAGGCAAGCCCGCCCGGAATCCACATGATCAGCCCACCGAGCTGCTGGTCTTCCACCGCGCTCAGCCCGAACGCGTGCCAGGCGCTGTCGCCGTAGGCCGGGTACCACACCGATTCGGAAAACGTGAACAACGCGCCCAGCGCGCCGGTGTGCATCATGGTCGAGAACAGCGAAATCATCGCGTGGCCGCGAGCGCCGCTGCCGACCTGCTTGCCGAGCACGGCCCACCAGAACAGCAGCGCGGAGAACAGGAAGCTGGCGTGCTGCAGCGCGTGGATGCCGTTGTTCCTGAGTGCGGCCTGGAAGAAGCCTGGCACGTGCCACATCCACAATGCGGCAAAGTGCAGGATCCAGGCGTTGACCGGACGCGTGATCACGTCCCAGAACAACACAACCGCCCGCGCGTGCGTGACCGGTCGCACACCGGTACGCAGCGATGACGGCAGCGCCCACACCCATACGCCAAGCGGCCGCCCGAGCACCATCAAAGGCGCTGCGACGATCATCAACAGTTCGTGCTGCACCATGTGCGCCGAAAAGGCCAGGCTGCCGGCGCCGTCGATGGGCGAGGCCAAGGCCAGCGCCAACACCAGCCAGCCGCAGGCGAAGCAGGCGGCCTGACGCGCAAAACGGTGGCGTGAGCGGCTCATGCGCAGCCACAGCCTGCGTGCGCCGACGACGTGGAGCATCAGCGACAACGCCAGCAGCGCAAGCACCCACCATTCGGCGCCCCAGCCGAGCGTCTCGCCGGTGGCGTGCTCTTCTTCGACGTCGTGGGCGAACGCGCTGGCGGCTGCGAGCCACGGGAGCGGAAGGGTCAGCCAATGGCGCATGGCGACAATACCCATTGCGGAAACCACTGTGCGATCACGACAAGGCTGGACAGCGTGCCGACCATGCCGGCGACAGCCGACATGAAGCGGCCGCGCGCCGCCGCGTCGTCCTGCCTTGGCGGAGTGAGCGAGCCGCCGCCCTGCACCAACCAGTTGCGCCACGCCTGGAAGGTCAGCAGCACGCAGATCGCGAGGATCGCCGCCGAGACGATGTGCATGGCCACGTCGGACTGGTGCGAGCACTCGGGCGTGGTGAGCGCATAGGTGATCGACAGGTTCGCGAGCGCCAGCGACGGGGCGACCAACAGGGCGGGCCAGTTTGCCATGTTCCCTGCGCGGCTCACAGCCGCGCCCCCCAATAAACAACAGCATAGATCGGGATCCAGCTCGCCACCACGAAGTACCAGTAGGCCGCGTTCTCGCTCACGTCCACGAAGCGCTTGCCTTCCAGCGGCCCGGTGAACATCAGCACCGTGAGCACCAGCGAGTCGTAGAAATCGGTGACCAGGTGGGTGGTGTGCAGCCCCATCAGCATCCATACGGCCGACCCGTAGGCGTCGCTGTCCCAGCTGGTGTTCAGGGCCCTGAACTCGAACACGCGCAGCACCAGGAAGGCGGTGGCAAAGAGCATGCAAACGACCATCCAGATGCGTACCTGCTGCAGGTCGAGCTTTTCGGCGGCACGCTTGACGAGCCAGTTCGGGATCACGCTGCCCAGCATGATGCAGGTGTTGACCGTGCCCCATATCAGGTCGGGCGGGAACTGGCTCATCGGCCACCGGCTGGCGTGACTGCGCAGGTAGAAGTAGGTCATGACCGCCAGCGCGAACACCGTGCCTTCGATCGCCATCAGGCCCATGGTGCCCCACCACATGGGGCTGCGGTGGCTGAAGGCGAAGGTCGGCAGATGACGCACATCGAGGGCGTCGCCGCTGCGGGTCGAGGTGCGTTCGATCGGCGGGGTCATGGGCGTATCTCCGAGGCCGCGCGCAGTTCGGACGTGCGGCGCCTGGGCCAGAACCAGAACGTGGTGCCGATGGCGACCGGGATCGAGGCCCACACCACGGCCCACGGCGTAAAAATCGAGCCGATGAACAGGATCGTCACCGCCACCGCCGACAGGAAAGGCCAGATCGAGGACGACGGCAGCCACATGCGGTGATCGAGCTCGGCGTCGTTGACGGAGGTGATCAGCACTTCGCGGTGCTTGTTGGTCAGCCCCGTTACGTGCGACGGCATGCCCTGCGGCTCCCACAGCGGGTCGCGCCCGTGCACCACCGGCATGAGCTCGAAGTTGCCGGCCGGCGGAGGCGAAGCCGTGGCCCATTCCAGCGTGCCCGCGCCCCACGGGTCGTCGCCCGCCAGTTCGCCGTGGCGCCGGCTTTTGAGCACGTTGATGATGAAGAGCAGGACGCTGATCGCAATCGTGAGCGCGCCGATCGATGCCAGCAGGTTCATGTCGCCCCAGCCCATCTCCTGGGGATAGGTGTAGATCCGGCGCGGCATGCCTTGCAGGCCGAGGATGTGCATCGGGAAGAAGGTGACGTTAAAGCCGATGAAGAACAGCCAGAAGTTCCAGCGGCCCAGGCGCTCGTCGAGCATGCGGCCGGTGAACTTGGGGAACCAGTAGTAAAAAGCGCCGAACAGCGGAAACACCGCGCCGCCCAGCAGCACGTAGTGCAGGTGGGCGACGACGAAGAAGGTGTCGTGCAGCTGGGTGTCGAGCGCCACCGAAGCGAGCATCAGGCCGGTGAGCCCGCCCAGCAGCAGGATCGCAAAAAAGGCGAGCACGAACAGAAGCGGCGTTTTAAAGTGGATGCGGCCGGTCCAGAGCGTGGCGATCCAGCAGAAGATCTGCACGCTCGTGGGAATCGCGATCATCAGGCTGGCCGCGGTGAAGAAGGTCTTGCCCAGCTCCGGCAGGTTGGTGGCAAACATGTGGTGTACCCACAGGCCGAACGCAAGGAAGGCGGTGGCGATCAGCGCCAGCACCATGGCCGGGTAGCCGACCACCGGGCGCCGCGCAAAGGTGGGGATGATGCTGGAGATGAAGCCGAGCGGCGGAATGAAGATCAGGTACACCTCGGGGTGGCCGAAGAACCAGAACATGTGCTGCCACAAGAGCGCGTCGCCGCCCTCGCCCGGGTTGAAGAAGTGGGTGCCGACCAGGCGGTCCAGGATCAGCGCGGTGCTCGACAACATCACGGCCGGCATCGCAAACAGCACCATGAACGAGGTCACCAGCATGGTCCACACGAACAGCGGCATGCGGTTCAGGGTCATGCCGGGCGCGCGCATCTTGAGCACCGTGGTGATGATGACGATCGCTTCCATCAGCGCAGCCAGCTCGGTGAAGGTGATCATCTGCGCCCAGAAGTCCACCCGTTTGCCGGGCGAGAACTGGGGGCCGGACAGCGGCACGTAGGCGAACCAGCCGGCGTCCGGGCCAATGTCGAGGAAGAAGCCGATGTAGAGCATCAGCCCGCCGAAGGTGAAGATCCAGTACGCGAACGCGTTCATGCGCGGGAAGGCGACGCTGCGCGCGCCGATCATCAGCGGCACCAGGTAGATCGCGACCGCCTGCATCACCGGCACCGCGAACAGGAACATCATGGTGCTGCCGTGCATCGTGAACAGCTGGTTGTAGAAGTCCGGTCCTATCAGCTTGCTGTCGGGGCGGGCCAGCTGCAAACGCATCAGCGCGGCCAGGATGCCACCGGCGACAAAAAACGCAAACGTGGTGACCATGAAGCGCATGCTGACCGTCTTGTGGTTGACGGCGGATAGCCAGCCGATGAGGCCAGGCGGATCGCTCCAGGTCTGCTGCAGCTCGGCCGCTTCATGTGCCGGCAAGCGCGGCAGGGGCGCGGATACGGTATTCATTTCAGCGTCTCCAGGTAAGCCAGCAAGGCTTGCAGGTCATCCGGCTCCAGCGCGTTGGACGGCATGTTCACGCCCGGCTTGAGCGATTGCGGGTCCGCGATCCAGCCGCCCAGGTGGCCGCGGTTGTTGGGGAACATGCCGGCGGCAATGGTGCTGCGGCTGGCAAGGTGGGTCAGGTCGGGGCCGAATTTGCCCTGCGCTTCGGTGCCGCTCACGGTGTGGCACATCACGCAGGTCTTGCCCTGGAAGACCTGCTGGCCGCGCTGGGCGAGCGCGTCGGCGGGTGCCGTGGCGGGCGCGTTCTGGTGCATCGCCCACGCCTCGTACACCGGCGACGGTTCGGCCACCACCAGCAGCGCCATCATCGCGTGCTCGAGGCCGCAGAATTCGGCGCACTGGCTGCGGTAGGTGCCGGGTTTATCGGCCTGGAAGCGCAGGACCGCGGTGCGCCCCGGGATCAGGTCGCGCTTACCGTGCAGGTTGGGCACCCACAGCGAGTGGATCACGTCGTTGCTGCGCAGGGTGATCACGACCGGGCGCCCGACCGGGATGTGCAGCTCGTTCGCGGTAACGAAGTTCTTCGACGGGTCGTCGTACTGGTAGCGCGCTTCCCACCACCACTGGTGTCCGACCAGCTCGATGTTGACGGCGTCGCGCAGCGGCAGCCGGGCCAGCGCGCGCGTGGTGAACACGTCCGCGGCCAGCAGCGCCAGCAGCCCGACGATCGACACGCCGACGCCCCAGCCGACCACGCGGTGCACGCGCCGCTCCGGCTGCGCAAGCGAAGTCATGTCCGGCGCCTCCCGCTGGGCCACCTTGGGTGCGCGCCACAGGGCCACCAGGCATGCGCCGAGCACCAGCACGAACACGAGCGTGCACAGGCCGAGCGTGAAGTTCCACAGGTTGCCGATGTGGGCAGCCTGCGGGCCAGCCGCGTGCAGCGTATCCTGCGGCGCAGGGGGCGCCGCCGACGCGCTCGCCGCGACCGCCAGCCAGAGCGCGGTGGCTCGTCTGGTCATGGCTGCCATGTCAGTGCTCCACCGCGGGGGTTTGCTCATGGGTCGGCGTCTCCCTCTTGCGACGCGACTCGGGCTTGCTGGCGGACAGATTGTCGCTGCGCGTTCCGGCCACGTCCTCGCGCAGCTGGCCGCTCATCGAACGCACATAGGCCACCAGCTGCCAGATCTGGTCTTCCGGCACGTGCGCGCCAAACGAGGGCATGCCGTTCGGGCGTCCCTGCGAGATCGAATTGAAGATGCTCTCCGGGTCCGAGCCGTAGCGCCACTTGTCATCCATGAGCGGCGGGCCCATGCCGCCGCCGCCCTGCCCGTGGCAGCCGGCGCAGTTGTAGGCGCGGAACCACTGTTTGCCCTGCGAGACGGCGAAGGCGTTTTCCTCGTAGCGGTTCTTGACCGGCGCCTCCACGCTTGCCGCGTACGAGTGGCCCTGGGTCGAGGATGCCGCCGGCGGCGCCTTGGTCGGGCGCTGCTCGCGGTAGCAGCCTGCCATCAGCAGCGACAACGCGAGCGCGCACAACAGCAAACGATTGATGGCAGGCTGCCTCATGGTTTCGCTCCCCCTGTCTGGGCGGCGGCCACGCGTTGGGGCATGGCCACCGTCGGTACGAAATAGCTGGCCAGGATGGCCTGAACGTCGGCGCGGCGGCGCTGCAGGATCTCGTCGAGCCGGTCGCGCAGCGCCTTGTCGCCCTTGCGCACGCCCATTGCAATCGAAAACTCGAACGGCACCGGCAGCCCGGGCGGCGCGCTCGCCGGCGTGAGCGCCAGTCCCGCGCGGTGCGCAAAGTAGCCGGCCTGCGGCCCCCACACGAGCGCAAGGTCGATCTGGCCCGATGCCACCGCATCCACCATGCGTCGCGCCGCCGGGCCGTCGCCGTACAACGCGTAGCCGCGCACGTTGTCGATGAGGCCGGCCCTGGCCAGCGCGTAGCCGGGCGGGCTGGTGGCCAGGTCGTCACCGATCAGCTGCACGCCAATGCGCCGGCCGCGCAGCGCCTGTGCATCGAAGCCTTCGAACGGCGCGGTCCCGTTGCGAAAGACGGCGACATAGGTCGAGCGATAGTAGGGCCGAGTGGTAAGCACGCGCTCGAACCCGGCCGGCACGCCGATGAACAGGTCGCACTGGCCCGCGCCCATGGTCTTGCGCACGAAGCCGCGGCCCTGCTCCAGCCAGAAGTAGGAGAGCTTGGCCTTCATGTCGTCGGCCACCAGCTGCGCGATGCGGTTCTCGAAACCGGATTGGTCGCGCAGCGAGTACGGCGGGTTGTCCGGGTCGGCGCATACGCGCAGTTCGGGCTGTTCGGCGGCGCATGCGACGCCACAGCCGGCCAGCAGCAGCGCGAACGCCGCGCGCAGCAAGTCAGGGAAGCGCGAAGACATACAGCATGCCTCCCTTGCCGGTGTACTGGGGCAGGTCTTTGGTCACGTTGACGAAGCCGTTGGCCGCGGTGCCGTCGCGCGCGTCCAGCCCGCCCGACACGATCGAGCCGGCCCAGCCGCCCACGCCCGACAGCACCGCGATGTATTGCTTGCCGTCCGGTCCACGGTACGAGACCGGCTGGCCGACGATGCCCGAGCCCACCTTGAACTGCCACAGCGGGGAGCCGCTCTTTGCGTCCACCGCCTTGAACCAGCCGTCCATGGTGCCGTAGAAGACCACGTCGCCGCCGGTGGCCAGCGCCCCGCTCCAGACCGGGAAGCGCTCGGGAATCGACCAGCGCTTGCGCCCTGCCGCCACGTCCCAGGCCGTGAACAAGCCGCGATTGCCGCCCGGGCCAGCGGTCATTTTGTTGTCCACGCCCACGTAGGGTGTGCCGGCGATGTACGAGACGTCGTAGGTGTCGGTGTCCTGGCAGATGTTCTGGTGCGGGATGTAGAGCAGCCCGGTGCGCGGCGACCACGCGGACGGCTGCCAGTCCTTGCCGCCGACCGAGGCCGGGCAAATGTCGCGCACCACCTTGCCCACGCTCGGCTGCTTCTGCGGGTTGTATTTGAGCTTGCCGCTCTTGAGATCGACGCCCTCGGTGGTGGTGATGTGCACGAAGGGGTCTGCCGCGAGCACCTGGCCGGTGGCGCGGTCGATCACGTACACGTAGCCGTTGCGGTCCGGGTGCACCAGGATCTTGCGCTGCGCGCCCTTGTACGGGATGTCGAGCAGCACATTCTCGTTGACGCCGTCGTAGTCGTGCAGGTCGTGCGGGCTGAACTGGTAGAACCAGCGCGCCGCGCCGTCGTCCGCCTTGCGTGCGAAAATGCCGGCAGTCCACTTGTTGTCGCCGGGGCGCTGCTCCGGGTTCCACGGCCCGGGATTGGCGGTGCCGTAGTAGACCAGGTCGGTTTCGGGGTCATACGACACCCAGCCCCAGACGTTGCCGCCGCCGATCTTCCACGCCTCGGGCGGCCAGGTCTTCACGCCCAGGTCCTTGCCGCGCTCGGATTCGTAATACGGTTTGAAATCGGCGCCGATCAGCACGTCCTTGTCGGGCCCGGTGCTCCAGGCACGCCACACTTCCTTGCCGCTGCCGGCATCGAGGGCGACCAGCCAGCCGCGCACGCCCAGCTCGCCGCCGCTGTTGCCGACCAATACCTTGCCCTTGACCGCCAGCGGGGCCATGGTGATCGTTTCGCCCTTCTTGATGTTGCCCAATTGGGTGCGCCAGACTTCCTTGCCGCTGGCGGCATCCACCGCGATGGTCTGGCCGTCCAGCGTGTTCATGAAGATCTTGCCGTCGGCGTAGGCCACGCCACGGTTGACCACGTCGCAGCAGGCCACCCCCTGGGCGGTGGCGTCAGGCTTGGGCTCGAACTTCCATTTCATTGGCGCGCCCGGCTTGGTCAGGTCCAGCGCATACAGGTAGTTGGGATACGGCGCGACCAGGTACATGGTGTCGTTGACGACCACCGGGGCGGCCTCCTGCCCGGCCTCTACCCCCATCGAAAACGTGAACGCGACCTTGAGATTCTTGACGTTGCCCGGGGTGATCTGCTCGAGCGCGCTGTAGCGTGTGTTGGCGTAATCCTTGGCCGCCATTGGCCACTGGCCGTCATCCGCCGGCGGGACCGCCTGCGCGGCCAGCCCGATGGCCGCCAGCGCCGACGCCAACAGCAGCGCAATGAACCTGCGGCAGGGGTTCGACTTCATTGCGTGGCCTCCCGTCCGATTTTGTTATCAATATGCTACGTATATCGCATTCCTACAAATGCTGACGCACGGCTGAGACGGGTGCGGCGCCTCATCAATTGCGCGAGGCAAAATTGGCGGATTGGCTATGCTGTGGTCGGCTCATCCATGAGGGAGAAACGACATGAACATGCGAAGTGCAATTGCCGCTGCGCTCCTGTGCGCCGCAACCGGCGCGGCGCTGGCGGCACCGCTGGCCTATGTGCCGAACGAGAAATCGGGCACCGTCAGCGTGATCGACACCGGCACCGACAAGGTGGCGCGCACCATCGGCACTGGCGGCAAACCGCGCGGGATCGCGGTCAGCCCGGATGGCGCCACCTTGTACGTGAGCGACCGGAGCGCCAATGCGCTGCTGGTGGTGGAGCTGGTGGGCGGCACGGTGCGCGAGCGCATCGGCCTGGGCGAATCGCCCGAGGGCATTGACCTGTCCCGCGACGGCAGCCTGCTGGCCGCGGCCAGCGAAACGACCAACGGTGTGGTGCTGGTCGAAACGGGCGGCGAGCACCGCAAGTGGACCGTCCAGGTGCCAGGCAAGAACCCGGAACACACAGCCTTCAGCCCGGACGGGCGCTGGGTGCTGGTGGGTGCGGAGGATGGCGCGCAGGTGGACATCGTGGACGTGGCGCAGAAGAAGGTGGCGGCCTCGGTGGCGGTAGGCCAGCGCCCGCGCGGCATCGGCTTTGCGCCGGACGGGAAGACGGCTTACGTGGCCTGCGAGCTGGACGGCACGCTGTACGCGATCGACATCGCCACCCGCAGCGCCACGCCGTTCAAGGCCGGCCCGTTCTCCAATGGGGTGACGGTGTCGCCCGACGGCGCGAAGGTGTATGTCTCCAGCGGCCGCGGCGCGCGCGTCGATGTGTTCGATACGGCCAGCCGCCGCTTCGTCGCGTCGATCCCGGTGGGCGAACGGCCGTGGAACATGGCGATCACGCCCGACGGCAGGAAGCTCTACGTGGCCAACGGCCGTTCCGGTACGGTCTCGGTGATCGACACCGCCACCAACAAGCGCGTGGCGGACGTGAAGGTGGACGAACTGCCCTGGGGCGTGGCGATCCGCTAGGCCAGCAGCTGGCGCGCGTGCGACAGCAGGTACAGCAGCACGCCAATCAACCCGCCCACCACGGTGCCGTTGATGCGGATGTACTGCAGGTCCTTGCCGATGTTGAGCTCGACCTGCTCCGACATCTCGCGGCTGTCCCAGTTCTTCACCGTGTCCGCGATGTGGCGCGTCAGGAAGGCCGCGAATTCGGGCGCCGCGCCGCGCGAGGCCGCCTCCAGGCTGTCGTTGAGCGAGCGGCGCAGGTTCGGGTCGTCGACCAGCATCTGCCCGACCCAGGCGCCGGTGGCGGCCACACGGCGCGCGAGCTGCGAGTCTTCGCTGGCGAGATCGCGCTTGAGCCACGCTTTCAAGTCGTGCCACAACGATTTGAGGTAGGCGTTAAGCGTTTCGTCTTCCAGCAGGTAGCGCTTGATCTCCTCGCCCTTTTCCAAAAAGGCCGCGTCGGTCTTGAGGCGTTCGATGAACTCGCGCGCAAAGCTGTCGAAGCGCTGGCGCAGCGGATGGTCGCGGTCCTCGCTCACGCGCTTGAGGATGCCGGCCGCCAGCCGCACCGCGATGTCGGCGCCCTTGCGGCCGATCATCTCGGATGGCAGCATGCGCTCGATGAACGCGTACTCCTCGCGCAGCCAGTCCACGATGCCCTGCGCGATGTAGCCCTGCGTCTCCTCGTTCTGCAGCAGCTTAGCCAGCTGCTCGATCGCTTCATCGAGCAGCTGCTGGTGGCGGCCTTCGCGCGTGAGGCTTTCGAGCACGGTGCCGGCAGAGCGCGACAGGTCCACCTGCCCCACCATCGTGTGCACGGCCTTGGCCAGGAAGTTCTGCACCGCCGCGTCTTCGGTGAAGTCGAGCGCCCACGCCGCCGCCCTGGTGACGTAGGTTCCCACGCGCTCGGTGTTCTCGGGCTGGACCAGCCAGTCGGCCACCTTCTGCGCGGGGTCGTGCTTGTGGATCAGGCCGACGATCGATTCGGTGTCGAGGAACTTGTCGCGCACGAAGGCGGCCAGGTTGTCGGCGATCTTGTCCTTGTTGGCGGGGATGATCTCGGTGTGGCGCGACACGAACGGAATCGGCACGCGCCTGAACAGCGCCACCACCGCGAACCAGTCGGCCAGCGCGCCGACCATCGCGGCTTCCGCGAACGCCTTGAGCAGTTCGGACCACCACGCCACCGGCAGCGCCAGCGAAACCGCGAACAGCGCCGCCGCGCCGCAGAAAAACAGCAGCGCAAGGTTCTTCGATTGGCGAAGTTCACGTTCCTTGGTCATGCGAGACGATTCTAGCTCAGGTGCTCGCAAGCCATGCTATATGAGTTTGGCCGCCCTCAGCGTTTCGATTGACTCGGCCGGCAAGTCCCAGGCCTTGAGGATGGCGGCGCCGTCCTCCGCAGGCAGTGACTGGGCGGGGCCGGCCGGCGTGCGCGAAAAGCGCGGCGCCGGCGCGGGCTGCGTCACGCCGTCCACCTGCACGAAGGTGCCGCGGGCACGGTTGTGTGCGTGCTCCGGCGCTTCGGCCATGTCCAGCACGGGCGCAAAGCACGCGTCCGAGCCTTCCAGCAGCTTGCACCACTCGTCGCGGGTGCGGGTCTTGAACAGCGCGGCAAACTTGTCCTTCAGGCGCGGCCAGTCGCGCTGGCTCCACTGGTTGGCAAAGGCCGGGTCCTCGGCGCGCGCCAGCGCCAGCAGCTGTTCGTAGAACTGCGGCTCGATCGCGCCCACGGCGACGAATTTGCCGTCGGCGCAGGCATAGGTGTCGTAGAACGGCGCGCCGCCATCGAGCACGTTGGCCTCTCGCGCGCTGCCCCACATGCCGCAGGCACGCAGGCCGTACATCATCGCGCCCAGCAGCGCCGCGCCGTCGACCATGGCCGCGTCCACCACCTGCCCCTTGCCCGACTGGCGCGCTTCCAGCACCGCGCAGACCACGCCGAACGCGAGCAGCATGCCGCCACCGCCAAAGTCGCCCACCAGGTTGAGCGGCGGCGCGGGTGGCGTGCCCGCCCTGCCCATCGCGTGCAGCATGCCGGACAGGGCGATGTAGTTGATGTCGTGGCCGGCGGCGTGCGCGAGCGGGCCGTCCTGCCCCCAACCGGTGATGCGTCCGTACACCAGCTTGGGGTTGCGCGCCTGGCACACGTCCGGCCCCAGGCCAAGGCGCTCCATCACGCCGGGGCGGTAACCTTCCAGCAGCACGTCGGCCTTGTCCACCAGCTGCAGCAGCGCGTCCTTGGCCTCGGGGCGCTTCAGGTCCAGCGCCAGCGAACGGCGGCCGCGCGCCATCACGTCGTATTTGGTGCCGAGCATGGGGAACACGTCCTTCACGTGCGCGCCCTTGCGGTCGATGCGGATCACGTCCGCGCCCATGTCGGCCAACATCATCGCGGCGAACGGGCACGGGCCAAGGCCCACCATCTCGATCACACGCACTCCTGCAAGCGGTCCGGCCATGCTGCCTCCTATAGCGAGCGGGCGATGATCTCTTTCATGATCTCGTTCGCCCCGCCGTAAATGCGCTGCACGCGCGCGTCCACGTACATCTGCGCGATCGGATATTCGAGCATGTAGCCATAGCCGCCAAAGAGCTGCACGCACTGGTCCACCACCTTGCACTGCAGGTCGGTGATCCAGTACTTGGCCATGGAGGCGCGCACCGTGTCCATGCGCCCTGCCATCATGTCCTCGATGCAGCGGTCGAGGAAGACTCGCGCGACAGTAGCTTCGGTCTTGATTTCGGCCAGCGCAAAGCGCGTGTTCTGCATCTCGATCAGCGCCTGGCCGAACGCCTTGCGCTCGCGCGCGTGCGCCACCGTCAGCTCCAGTGCGCGCTCGATCGAGGCCACCCCGACAATCGCCACCAGCGTGCGCTCGTACGGCAGTTCGGTCATCAGCTGGGCAAAGCCCTTGCCCTCTTCCCCGCCCAGCACGTTCTGCGCCGGGACGTGGGCGTCATCGAAGAACAGCTCGCAGGTGTCCTGGCCTTTCTGCCCGACCTTCTCGAGGATACGGCCGACGCGAAATCCCGGATTGTCGCGGGTTTCCAGCAGCATCAGCGAGATTCCCTTGGCGCCGGCGGCCGGATCGGTCTTGGCCACGACCAGCACCAGGTCGGCCAGGTAGCCGTTCGAGATGAAGGTCTTGGAACCGTTCACGCGGTAGCCGCCCTCGCCCTTGATCGCCGTGGTACGGATGCCTTTGAGGTCGGAGCCGGCGCCCGGTTCGGACATCGCGATGGCCGCAACCATTTCGCCGCTGGCCAGCTTGGGCAGGTACTTGCGCTTCTGTTCTTCCGTGCCCTGGTTGAGCAGGTAGTGCGCGACGATGGCATGCACGTGCAGGCCGAAGTTCATGTCGCCCGCGTAGGCCAGCTCCTCGAACACCACAGCCATGTGCGCAAAGCTGCCGCCCGAGCCTCCGTACTCCTCGGGGATGTCGGCCAGCAGCAGGCCCATGTCGCCGGCCTTGTTCCACAGTTCGCGGTCCACGTGCTGCTGTTTGCGCCAGCGCTCCTGGTGCGGCGCGATCTCGTGTGCGACAAAGCGGCGCACGGCGTCGCGAAAGCCTTCCAGTTCCGCCGTCATCCACGGCGAATCGATGATCGCTTTCATGCGCGCTGGTACAGCGTGACGACGCAGGCCCCGCCCAGGCCCAGGTTGTGCTGCAGGGCCTGGCGCGCGTCCTCGACCTGGCGCGCGCCGGCGCTGCCGCGCAGCTGGTGCGTCAGTTCAAAGCACTGGGCCAGGCCGGTCGCGCCCAGCGGGTGGCCCTTGGACAGCAGGCCACCCGACGGGTTGGTGACGACCTTGCCGCCATAGGTGTTGTCGCCGTCGCGGATGAACTTGTCGGCGCCGCCTTCCGGGCACAGGCCAAGCGCCTCGTAGGTGATCAGCTCGTTGTGCGCGAAGCAGTCGTGCAGCTCGACCACGTCGACGTCGTCCGCGCCGATGCCGGCCTGCTCGTACACCTTGGCGGCGGCCTCGCGGCTCATGTCGTAGCCGACCAGGCGCATCATGTCGTTGGATTCGAAGGTGCCAGGGCGGTCGGTGGTCATGGCCTGCGCGGCGATGAATACGTTCTTCTTCAGGCCGCGTTTGGCGGCAAATTCCTCGGACACCAGCACGGCCGCGGCAGCGCCGCAGGTGGGCGGGCAGGCCATCAGGCGCGTCATCACGCCGGGCCAGATCATCGGTGCGTCCAGCACGTCCTGCGTGCTCACCTCCTTGCGGAACAGCGCCAGCGGGTTGTTGACGGCGTGGCGGCTGGCCTTGGCGCGGATCATCGCGAACGCTTCCAGCGGGGTGCCGTATTTTTCCATGTGCGCCAAGCCGGCGCCGCCAAAGTAGCGCAGCGCCAGCGGGATCTCGGGCTTGCCGACCAGGCGGTCCGTGACCGCGTCGAAGTCGTCGAAGGGCGTGGGGCGGTCGGTAAACACCGAGGCCAGCGCGCCCGGGCTCATCTGCTCGAAGCCGAGCACCAGCACGCAGTCGACCGCGCCGCTGGCCACCGCCTGGCGCGCGAGGAACAGCGCGGTCGAGCCGGTGGAGCAGTTGTTGTTGACGTTGACGATGGGGATGCCGGTCATGCCGACCGGATACAGGGCCTTCTGGCCACAGGTGGAGTCGCCGTAGACGTAGCCGACGTAAGCCTGCTCGATGTCGTCGTAGGACAGGCCGGCATCGTGCAGCGCGGCGCGGGCGGCCTGTGCCCCCATCTCGTGGTACGGGGCGCTGGCGCCCGGTTTGGCGAACGGGATCATGCCCACGCCGGTTACGAAAGCTCTGCGGCTCATTGTCTCCTCCTCCCGGATCAGGTCTCTTGACCAATCGGACCATTATAGGTCGGTCAACTGACCGCGGATTAGAGGACGGCGTCTAGTTGGAACTTTCTTGCGCTGGCTCGTCCGGGGGGTGGCCCCCAAGCATTAATTTGTCCGACCATGCCGCTTGACGTGCTAACGACGGTTCTCTGCAGTGAGTGTTCCTTGCTTTTCAATGAGGTAACCAATGAAAAGCCCGCCGGCAACTTGCGCTGCGGGCGGGCCTCGGCCTTCGAGGGAGCGTGCTTACGCGACCGCTTCCTCGGCCTCTTCCTCGCACAGCTTCAGGCTGGCCGGGCGCGACACCACCGGGCCGGCCGGCAGCATGGCGCTGCGCTGCTCCAGCAGCGCGAACACGGCGTCCTTGGACAGCACATACTGGTCGAGCAGGGTGTCCTTGAGCGACTCGATCACTGCCTTGTAGTCGCGCATCGAGGCCAGCGTGTAGTTGTACAGCTCGTCCGACTTCTGCTCCACCTGGCGCAGCGTGCGCTCGGCGGCGCCGTCCTGCTGCAGCTGGCTGTAGTCGATCTTCGAGCGCGAGTACATCGACAGGCGGCTCACCATCAGGTTGAGCATCTTGGTCACTTTCTCGATGTCGTTCTGGCTGCCCACCGAGATGCCGCGCGCGCCGTAGAACAGCTCCTCGGCCGCCACGCCGCCGTACAGGCCGACCACGTCGCGCTCGAGCTCTTCCAGCGTGCGCAGGCTCATGTCGTCGTTCGACTGCAGCACGTAGCCCAGCGCGCCGATCTTCGACACCGCCTCGGTGCTGATCTTGATGAGGTGCGACTTCTCCTTCACTTGGGCCAGCGGCAGCCCGGCGCGCAGATACGGGTCGATCTGCATGAAGAAGTGGCCCAGCTCGTGCAGCGCCACGCGCTCGCGCTGCTTGTGCTTTTCAGCCGTGGTGGCGCGGTCGGTCAGGCCAATGGTGGCCCGCTCGAAGGCGCGGAACATCAGGTCGGTGTTGATGATCTTCTTCTCCTGGATCGAAATCATGCTGGCGCGCTCGACCACCGATTCCAGCAGCGCCGGCGACAAGTTGGTGGTGATTTCCGCCACCTGGTCCAGGTCGAGGTCGTCCCAGTCCACCAGTCCTTCCTTCTTGCGCGACAAGAAGCTCTTGAGCAATTCGCGGCGCTCGGCCTTGTTCGGCAGGCGGAAATTGATCTTCACCGAGAAGCGGCGCAGCATCGCTTCGTCCATGTCGGTCGAGGCGTCGTCGAAGTTCGAGGCCACCACCCAGATCACGCCCTGGCCTTTGTCGCTCTTCACACCGTCCAGGAGGCCAAGCAGGGTGTTGGCGGTATCGTCTTCCCACTTTTTCTCGCTGCGGCCGCGCGGCATGAACAGGCTCTGCGCTTCATCCAGGAAGATGATGCAGCGGCCCTTGGCGGCGGCCTTGCGGTACAGTGCGTTGAGCGCTTTCGAGCCGCCCCCCACGTAGCCCGATTCCAGCGCCGAACCCGACGCCGAGATCATCGGAATGTCCAGGCGCTTGGCCAGGTAGCCGACCAGCTTGGTCTTGCCGGTGCCCGCGGGGCCGGTCAGCATCACGTTGAACGGCTTGTCGATGTTGTGCTGCTGGTAGAGCTCGCGGTTGCGGATCATGTCTTCCAGGTGCAGCACTTCCTGCTTGATGTCGTCCATGCCGATCAGGTCGTCCAGGCTGCCCTTGAGCTTGTCAGGGGTGATCATCGAGGCGCTGGTGCCCATGCCCGGGATGCCGAACTTCAGGCTGTACAGGATCAGCAGCACGATTGCGATGTTCAGGCCGTGCGCCTTGACGAAGTCGAACGCGGCCGAGGCAAAGCCGCCCTCCTCTTCCAGCACCGCCTTGTGCGAGGCCAGGTAGTCGTCCTTGGCGATCGAATAGGGAATCGCGTTCTTGAGCAGCACTTCACGCTCGAGCGACAGGTGCGAGGTGCTCGGCACCTTCACCACGTGCAGCTCGGACGAACCCTTGAATTTGAAGACGTAGCGCGGCGCGTCCGACAGCGGCCGGGCCACCAGCAGGTAGTCGAGGCGGTCTTTTTGCGAGGCCAGCTGGGTAATCTCGGCAATATTCTGGGAGTGGATTACCGGGCTCGGATCCTGCGGCACGTTGGACTTGTAGATGAACAAGCCAACGCCGATGCCAAGCAGCACGGCCGTCAGGATGCGGACGTACACGTTCTTGAAGGCAATTTGGAGTCGGGCAAAGTTGGGCATTATCGGTACTCTACAAATGTGGGTGCGCGTGATGCGACATTGCAAAACAGCGTTGCCTTCCGTAGGCCTTGGATAAGCTGGAAAGGCGGCGGCGCGGGGCCGCTGGGTGGCGTCAAACTGAGTCGTCTGACATTCTTGTGATGCCCGAAGGCAATGGGGATATGGAGACTATACCCGTAAAGAAAAGCGAGGTGTATACGGCTTTTCCGAAAATATTTTGACGTGGCGAAACCGACAAACTTTTCGTTGGCGAGCTGTCAAATTTCGTTATCGCGTCGCCAAAAAAAGCGTGCGGAAATGATCTTTATGCAGGCCTGCGCGGCATCGTTGGCCAACAATGTGTTGCGTAGATCCACGCGTGTGGCGCGGCGTGCCGGCTGGTTCAATCGGGCGCGACGTGCGCTGGCTTTTTGTTATGCTCTGGCGTGGGTCCGGTAGTGCCGCATCCGCGTGATCCATTCGCTCAGCAGGCAAGGCCTGGCACCAGAAGGGGGAACGACCGTGAACAGATTCGCACTTGCAGCAGCGCTTGCGTGCGGTGTGGTGGGCAGCGCCCACGCCACCGTCGTCGATCTTTTCCCGCAAGAGCCTGCCGCGCAGGCCCAGGCGGTGCGCATGCAGCGCGTGCCCGACCTGGCGCTGGCGCCCGCGGCGCCCACGGTGCTGCCCGCCCCCCGCATGTCCGAGCTGCCCGAGCCAGAGGTATTCGCGATGATGCTGCTCGGCCTGGTGCTGATCGGCTACCGCGCGCGCCGCGACAGCAGCGAAAAATTCAAATAAGCAGCCGTTCGCCTCAATTGGCGTGGCTGCTCAGGCGGCAGGTCTTGTCGATGTTGGCGTAGGCCACGCCGTTCTTGAGCGCGCGGGCAATGCATTCCGCCTTTTGCGGCCCCGAGCGCGATCCGAACACGAACGCCAGCGCGACCGCGACAACGATTCCCGCAACAATCGCCAAGCCCTTCAGCAGGTCCTTGTCCATTTTTCCTTCCCGGCATCTTGATGTCCGGGGATTCTAAGGGGCTTCTTGCGCGCACGCACTATGCGCGGCGCATGGGTGTTTCGCTCACGCTACAACCGGGTGCCAGTCTCGCGGCACAGGGCGTGCAGTTTGGACAGGGTGGCCCAGTTGCGCGAGGTGGTCTTGTCGCCCAGCAGCTTGCCAACGGCAGCCGCCGCCGCACTGTCCAGCACCCCGTCAGGACACCAGACATAGGCCGCGCGCCGGCCCAGCGCAAGCGCGCCGGGCGCCCACGCCTGCCCGCACAGCGGTTCCAGCAGCGAGCGCAGGCCGGGGTCGGCCAGCACAAAGGCCAGCAGCCGCGACGGGTCGGTGGCCACGCCGACCAGCGGGTTCTCGTCGATGAGCTGGGCCAGCTCGTCGCTGGCCAGCACGGTCACGCGCGAGGCCACGCCCAGGCGCAGCACCAGCTGCTCCTCGATCGCGGCAGCGGCGGCGGCAGGCGTCGCCGGCGCGCCGCTGAAGACCACGTTGCCGCTGTTGAGCACGCTGCGGACGTCGCCGAAGCCCAGGCTGGCGACGAGCTTGCACAGGTCCGCCATCGGGACCCGCTTTGCCCTGCCAACATTAATGCCGCGCAGCAGCGCGATGTAGCGTTTGCCTGCCATGCGGTTAATGGTACTCCAGCCTGTCTCGTGGGGCGAGCATCGGCTTACTTGACCAGGCCTTCATCGCGCAGCGCCTGCTGCACGGCCGGGCGGCCGCCCACGCGCGCCATGTAGGATTTCAGCGCCGGCCAGTCGTCCAGCGACATACCGACATAGCCGCACCAGCCCAGCACGGTAAACAGGTAGGCGTCGGCCACCGTGAACTGCGAGCCCATCAGGTAGTCATGGCCGGCCATCTGCTGCTCGATATAGTTCAGGCGGTTGCCCACTGCGGTGCGCGCCGCAGCCTTGGCGTCGTCGCTGGTGCCCGGCATGAACAGCGGGGAGAACCCTTTGTGGACCTCGGCGGCGATGTAGTTCAGCCACTCCATCAGCTGGTAACGCGCGAAGCTGCCGGCGGCCGGGGCCAGGTTCGACGCCGGCGCCAGGTCGGCGATGTACTGCACGATGGCCGCGCCCTCTGTGAGCACCTTGCCGTCATCCAGCTGCAGCGCGGGCACGTAGCCCTTCGGGTTGATCGTGCGGAAATCTGCACCGCTCGCGGTCACCTTCTTGCGCACGTCAACTTGCTCGGCCGTGAACGGAATGCCGGCCTCGTTGAGGACGATGCGGGGGGACAGGGAGCAGGCGCCAGGGCTGAAATACAGTTTCATCAGTTCATCCTTCAAGTGAAAACGCGCAGCGCGCGTGCAAGGGGCTCCATGCCGGAGCCGAAGAAATGGCGAGAATACAACAACGCGCCGCGGCGCGCTTGGGGCCGCTCAATTCGCCTCTCTGGACTTTTTCCCACATCGCCATTCTGGCCCCCACTCGGGCAAAGCGAGTGATAAGATTGCCGTGAAGTAACTGCGGGGATAAACATGGGCGCTGGATACAAGCTGATCACGCTGGCCGATGCACGGCCAGGCCAGGTGCTGTCGGACGTGCTGCTCGACCGCGTGGGCCAGGTCCTGCTGCCGAAGGGGGCCGTGCTCAGCGAAGGGAACCTTGCTGCGCTGGAACGACACGGCGTGGCCATGTTGCCGGTGGTGATGGACAAGCTCGAGGCGCCCGACCCGGCACTGGTCAGGGAGCGGCTCGAGCGCCTGTTCCGCCACCCTGCCGGCGAGCACGACAGCACGGCGCGCGCGCGGCTGCGGCGCTATGTCGAGCAATACCGGCTTGGATCGGAGGCAGCGCCATGAACCAGGACGACCACGATTTCGACAACGCACTGAAGGACCTGCCGACACCGCCGGCGGTCGTGACGGAGCTCTTGACCAGCATCGACCGCGCTGATGCCGACGTCGCGGTGCTGGCCAAGAAGGTGGCCACCGACCAGGCGCTGACCGCCAAGACGCTGCGGCTTGCCAACTCGTCGCTGTACAGTCCCGCGGCACCGGTCAACACGATCCAGCAAGCCATCACCTTCCTCGGGTTCCAGACCACGCGCAACCTGATCATTGCAGCCGCGATGACCACCTGCTTTACCGCGCGGCGCTGTGCGGGCTTCGACGACAAGCTGTTCTGGCGCCATGGCATCGCGGTGGCCGCCTGCGCGCGCGTGCTGGCGCGCCACCTGCGCGTGAATCAGGACCTCGCTTTCACCGCCGGTCTGCTGCACGACATCGGACGCCTGGTGCTGGTGACACTGCACCCGCAGCGCTACGCCGAGGTAATCGCCTGGCGCAGCACGCACGACGGCACCGTGCTGGACGCCGAACGCGCGGTGCTGGGCGTGGACCATGTGCTGGCCGGTGCCGCGCTGGCCCGCCAATGGCATTTCCCGGACGCGATCCGCCAGGCGCTGGCAGCCCACCATACGCCCGACAGCCCGGGGGCCGGCGCGCTGGCCGCGCTGATCCACGTGGCGGACGCCGTGGCGCACGCGCTGGACCTGGCCGGCGAACAGAACGAAGTGGTGCCTCCCCTGTCACTGGACGCGTGGAACGCGCTCGGGCTGGATCAAGGGGAATGGCTGCAGGTCTTCCGTGAAACGGAGCTGCAGTTCGAGGAAATTGCCACCATCCTGACGGCGTGACGCCATCGGTGGCATGGGGCTGGGCGCACAAGCAGCGCGCGACGCCGTTCACGGCGCCGTGCGGCTGCCGGGCTGTGCCGCAGGCGTGACAGTTGCGCCTGTCACGCCTGGGGCATTAGTGCGCATAGTTGCCGGACGACGAGGATTGGTCCGACGACGTCGCCTCGGATTTCTGCTGCTGCGGTTGCTGTTGCTGTTGCTGGGCCGCAGCGGCAGCGGCCTGCTGGGCAGCCTTTTCTTCAGGCTTCGGGCGGCCCTGGGCATCGGACAGGCGATACTTGGTGCGGCGATCGCCCATCAGGTCGCGCAGGTCGCGGATGCTCATGCCGGTTACCTCGTGCATGCGGATCAGCAGCGATGCCCCCACCGGCAGGCGGTGATGGCGGATCTTGCTGATGACAGGCGGCGCCACCTCGAGCATGCGCGACAGCGCTGCGTCGTTCTTCAGCTGCATTTTGCCGAGCAGGATGTCGAGCAGGTGGTTCGGGTTATAACTTTCCTGTGATGCCAAAGCATGATGTGCCATGATTTACCTCGTCAGTGTGGTTAAATAGTTCCGTTACGAACTTTGTTAAAGACTATCTTTCGTCAACATAAGTTCCCGGAAAACGTTCTTGGCCGATTAAACAGAACAAATCTGATGGCCACCTTAAGAACGTGCCGGATAGCATGCGCCAGCGCTTCCCGCTCCCCCACGACGTGCCTTGTCTTTCGACCAATTATCAGACTCATACGCCTACAGTACAGCCGACCTGAGCACAAAAGATATTGTTCGAAATCAAGCTATCGTTTGGAAAGCTTGTCACAAAAGCATTTCAACATATTGAGACAATTTGTGGCGCACGCAAGAGTTTTCTTGATCTGATTTTGCGCATAAGAATTCTTTCAGAAGCCGTTGATTTACAACAGGAAAGATGTCGCACAAGACGACGGGAATGGTGCAGCGTAGCAGCGCCGGCCCGAAAATCAAGATTTAACAATCTAACCACTTTGTCAATTTCTGCCGCAGGCGGAAATGGTTGATTCCTTGGGGCATTAAAAATCGGACCTCCACACGGCTGCGTTTTGGCCCGTGTTTCCGATTTACGGTAAACTGTCCGTCCCCTTGCCAAAGCACTAGCACCCCTTCCACGCCAGCACTCCATGCAGAAAAAAGTATTCATCAAGACCTTCGGCTGCCAAATGAACGAGTACGACTCGGACAAGATGGCAGACGTCCTGGGCGCCGCCGATGGCCTGGTGCGCACCGACAAGCCGGAGGACGCCGACGTCATCCTGTTCAACACCTGCTCGGTGCGCGAAAAGGCGCAGGAAAAGGTGTTCTCTGACCTGGGCCGCATCCGCGAACTGAAACGCGACAAGCCCGACCTGGTGATCGGCGTGGGCGGTTGTGTGGCATCGCAGGAAGGTGCGGCGATCGTCAAGCGCGCGCCGTACGTGGACGTGGTGTTCGGCCCGCAAACGCTGCACCGCCTGCCGCAGCTGATCGCCACGCGCCGCGCCACCGGTTCGGCGCAGGTGGACATCAGCTTTCCCGAGATCGAAAAGTTCGACCACCTGCCGCCCGCCCGGGTCGACGGCGTGGTGGCCTACGTGTCGATCATGGAAGGCTGCAGCAAGTACTGCAGCTATTGCGTGGTGCCCTACACCCGCGGCGAGGAAGTGTCGCGCCGCTTCGAGGACGTGCTGACCGAAGTGGCGGGCCTGGCCGCGCAGGGCGTCAAGGAGCTCACCCTGCTCGGCCAGAACGTGAACGCCTACCGTGGCGCGATGGAGGATGGGCAGGTGGCCGACTTTGCGCTGCTGCTCGAATACGTGGCGGCCATTCCCGGTATCGAGCGCCTGCGCTTCGTGACCAGCCACCCCAAGGAATTCACCCAGCGCCTGATCGACGCGTATGCGAAAATCCCGCAGCTTGTCAACCACCTGTACCTGCCGGTGCAGCACGGTTCCGACCGCATCCTGCAGGCGATGAAGCGCGGCTACACGGCGCTCGAATACAAGTCGATCATCCGCCGCATGAAGGCGGTGCGCCCGAACATCTCGATCTCGTCGGACTTCATCGTCGGCTTCCCCGGCGAGACCGATGCCGACTTCGAGGCGATGATGAAGCTGGTGCAGGACGTGGGCTTTGACAACAGCTTCTCCTTCATCTTCAGCAAGCGCCCGGGCACCCCGGCCGCCAACCTGGAAGACGACACCCCGCACGAGGTCAAGCTCGCGCGCCTGCAGCGCCTGCAGGCCGTGATCGACGAGAACACCCGCAAGACCAGTGCCGCCATGGTCGGCACCGTGCAGCGCCTTGTCGTTGAAGGCGTGGCCAAGGCCGGCAATGGCGAACTGACCGGGCGCTCGGAAAACAACCGGGTGGTCGTGTTCGCGCCGGGCGAGGCGGGCGAATCGCTCATCGGCCAGCTCGTGGACGTGCGCATCACCGAGAGCATGGGCTACACGCTGCGCGGCGAGCTCGTCCCCAACATTGACACGATTGCCAAAGCCAGTTGAAAACACCGACCCCAACACAGCCGTCGTATTTCATTCCCGAGCCGCTCGATAACACGCGCTTGGCCCACCTGTGCGGGCCGCTCGACGAGAACCTGCGCCAGATCTCGGCGGCGCTGGACGTGACCATCTTCCGGCGCGGCGAAAAATTCATCGTCAGCGGCGCCAACGCGGGGCGCGCGGTCGAACTGCTCGAGCGCTTCTACGCGGTGGCCAACAAGGTGGTGCCGATCGAGGAAGTGCAGCTCGCGCTGGTCGAGCAGCGCTCGGGCCTGAAGCCAGGCCTGCCTGCGGCCGAGCCCGAGGAAGAAGACGAGGAAGGCGAGGAGCCGGCCCCCGAGCACGTCACGCCCACGCTCAAGACCCGCCGCAGCGACCTGCGCGGGCGCACGCCGCACCAGATCCAGTACCTGCGCGCGATTCTTGAACACGACATCAGCTTCGGCATTGGCCCGGCCGGCACCGGCAAGACCTATCTCGCGGTGGCGTGCGCGGTGGACGCGCTCGAGCGCGACGCGGTCAAGCGCATCGTGCTCACGCGCCCGGCGGTGGAAGCGGGCGAGCGGCTCGGCTTTTTGCCGGGCGACCTGACCCAGAAAGTGGACCCGTACCTGCGCCCGCTGTACGACGCGCTGTACGACCTGCTGGGCTTCGACCGCACCCAGAAGCTGTTCGAGAAGCAGGTGATCGAAATCGCGCCGCTGGCCTACATGCGCGGGCGCACGCTCAACCACGCGTTCGTGATCCTGGACGAGGCGCAGAACACGACGGTCGAGCAGATGAAGATGTTCCTGACCCGGATCGGCTTCGGCAGCAAGGCCGTGGTGACCGGCGACGTGACCCAGGTGGACCTGCACAAGACGATGAAGAGCGGCCTGGTCGATGCCACGCACGTGCTCAAGGACGTGCGCGGCATCGCGTTCACGCAGTTCTCGAGCGCGGACGTGGTGCGCCATCCGCTGGTTGCGCGTATCGTGGATGCTTATGCCAAGGCCAGCTCGGTTGACGAGATCGCGGCCTTGCCCAAACCGGTGGCGGTAAAACATGCAAGAAAAAAATCATAAACTGAGCCTGAACGTCCAGTACCCGGACGCGCGCCTGGAGCCCACGATCACCCGCGCCATGCTGAAGAAGTGGGTGCAGGCCACCCTGCTCGGCCCGGCCGAGCTGACCATCCGTTTTGTCGATGCCGAGGAAGGACTGGCGCTGAACCGCGACTACCGCGGCAAGGACTACGCCACCAACGTGCTGACCTTCGCCTACAACGAAGGGGCCGAGCTCGACGACGACGAACCGAGCGAAGCCGACATCATCCTGTGCACCGACGTGCTGATCCGCGAAGCCGAGGAACAGGGCAAGACGGTCGAGGAGCACGCGGCGCACCTGGTGGTGCACGGCGTGCTGCACGCACAGGGCTTCGACCACGAGCACGACGAGGAAGCCGAAGAGATGGAACAGCTCGAGCGCGACATCCTGGAAGCGCTGGGGTATCCGGATCCGTATCCCGAGAACGACTGACGGCCATTGCCGTGACCGTAGGGTGGGCAGCTTGCTGCCCACGCGTTCAAGGCACGACTGCGTTCAACGGTGCGTCTGCAACACCACCAATTGAACGCGTGGGCAGGAGGACCTGCCCACCCTACGAGCTCAGGCTTTGTTCATCTTCAGCTGGTCCCCCACCGGCAGCCTGCGAATCCGCTTGCCGGTCGCGGCAAAAATCGCATTGGTCAGCGCCGGCCCCGCGCCCGAGGTGCCCGGCTCGCCGATCCCGCCCGGATCGTCCGTGCTGTTGACGATGTGGACCTCGATGACCGGCGCTTCGTTGATGCGCATGACGCGGTAGTCGTTGAAGTTCGACTGCTGCACCCGGCCCTTGTCCAGCGTGATCTCGCCCCACAGCGCGGCCGTGAGCCCGAAGATGATCCCGCCTTCCATCTGCGCCACCACCTGGTCCGGATTGACGGTGTGGCCGCAATCGACCGCGCACACCACCCGGTGCACCTTCACGTCGCCCTGCGGTCCGACCGACACCTCGGCCACCTGCGCCAGGTAGGTTCCGAACGCGAACTGGCATGACACCCCGCGCCCCACGCGCCGCCCGGCGATCTTCGCGACCGGCTTGCCCCAGCCGGCCTGTTGCGCGGCCACGTTCAGCACGCCGAGCTTGCGCTTCGAATCCTTGAGCAGCGCGCGCCGGAACTCGACCGGATCGTGCTTGCCCGCGAACGCCAGCTCGTCGATGAAGGTCTCGACCGCCCACACGTTGTGGGTCGGCCCCACGCCGCGCCAGAACGCGGTGGCCACCGGCGGCTCGTGGCGCACGTACTCGACCCGGATGTCGGGAATCGCATACTGGATCTCGGCCGCCGCCTCCACCGCGTCCGGGTCCACGCCGTTCTTCACACCCTGCGGCGCAAAGCGCGACATGATCGACGAGCCGGTGATGCGATGGAACCATGCCACCGGCATCCCCTTGTCGTCGAGCCTGGCCGACATGCGGTCCAGGTAGTACGGCCGGAACATGTCGTGCTGGACGTCCTCCTCGCGCGTCCACACGACCTTGATCGGCCCTTTGGCCAGCCTGGCCAGCGCCACCGCCTGCGCCACGTAGTCCACTTCCAGCCGCCGCCCGAAGCCGCCGCCGAGGTAGTGGTTATGCACACGCACCTTTTCCAGCGGCAGCCCGGTCAGCTTGGCCGCCGCGGCCTGGGCAAAGGCTGGCACCTGGGTGCCGCAGTACACGTCGCAGCCGTCGGGCTTGAGGTCCACCGTACAGTTCATCGGCTCCATGGTTGCATGCGCAAGGAACGGCACCTCGTAGACGACGTCGATGCGCCGGCCATTCTTGTCACCCAGGCGCTTCAAGGCTTCGCCCTTGTTGGTGGCCACCGCGCCGGCCTGCTCCGACGCCTTCGTCATGTCGGCCACGATGGAGGCGGTGCTCACGTTCGCGTTCGGGCCATCGTCCCAGCGCGGCGCGCACGCGGCCAGTCCCTGCTTGGCGGCCCAGAAGTGGTCGCCCACCACCGCCACCGCATTGTCGAGCTTGAGCACCTGGCGTACGCCCTTGACCGCGAGCGCCTTCTGCTCGTCCACCCCGGCCAGCTTGCCGCCCGGGACCGGCGCCATGGCCACCGTCGCGATGCCCATGTTCGGCAGGCGCGCGTCGATGCCGAACTGCGCCTGGCCATTGGCCTTGATGGTCGAATCGAGCCGGTGATGCGGCTTGCCGATCAGGGTAAAGCCGCTGGCCGGCTTGAGGTCCACCTTCTGCGGCAGCGGCAGCTGGGCCGCCGCGTCAGCCACATCGCCAAAGCCGAGCGACTGCTTGCCGTCCGGATGCAGGATGCGCCCGTCGATCACCTTGCAGGCGCCCGGGTCGGTGTTCCACTGTTTGGCCGCCGCGGCCACCAGCACCGAGCGCACCGTGGCGCCGGCTTCGCGCAACGGCTTCCAGGCGCCGCGCACCGAGGTCGAGCCGCCGGTCACCTGCCCGCCCAGCAGCGGATCGGCATACAGCGCATTGTTGGCCGGCGCCTGCTCCAGCCTGACCTTGGACGGGTCCACGCCCAGCTCCTCGGCCAGCAGCATCGGCATGGCCGTGAAGGTGCCCTGCCCCATCTCGACCTTGGCCACGATGAAGGTAACCAGCCCGTCGCGGTCGATGCGGATGAAGGCGTCGCGTGCCAGGCCCGGTGCCTGGTTGGTGCTGGCGGTGGTGGCCGCGCCCACCGCGCGCTCGGACGGCGGCTCGTTGCGGCTCTCGCCCTCCTTCTTCTGGCAGCCGAACAGCGAAAAGCCGAACAGCATGCCCCCGCCCGCGGCTGCGGACAACTGCATGAAGCGACGGCGCGCCTGGGATTGCGGTGTCTTCGTGTCCATGCCGCCCCCCCTCACTTGGCGCCGGCCGCGATCTTGATCGCATGGCGGATGCGCAGGTAGGTGCCGCAGCGGCAGATGTTGCCGGCCATGGCGCCGTCGATGTCGGCGTCGCTCGGGTGCGGGTTCGACTTGAGCAGGGCGGTGGCCGACATGACCTGGCCGGACTGGCAATAGCCGCACTGGACCACGTCGATCTTGTTCCACGCCGCCTGCACCTTTTGCCCCACCGGGTCGTTGCCGATCGCCTCGATGGTGGTGACCTGCTTGCCGGCCGCCGCCGACACCGGCGTCACGCACGAGCGCACCGGCTGGCCGTCCAGGTGCACCGTGCAGGCACCGCACAGGGCAACGCCGCAGCCGAACTTGGTGCCGGTGAGGCCTGCGACGTCGCGCAGTGCCCACAGCAGGGGCATGTCGTCCGGGACGTCCAGGTTGGTGGTGGTGCCGTTGATGTTCAGGGCGGGCATGGTGGCTCCTTCGATGGCAGGCCGCCAACTATAGGCCAAGGCCGGCAGCGGCGGCGCACACCAAAGTACGGCTGGCTCGACGCGCACGTGGCGAACTGCCCAAAAAACAGGCAAAACCGCTTTTAGTGTATGCTATCGCCCATCGCAACAACGGCTCTCATGCCAACTATGCCCGAGCACCCTGCGGACGTCCGTTCGGACGCCAAACACCACCGGTCGCTGTTCGAACGGCTGACCGCCCTCATCTCCCCCGAGCCCGAAAACCGCGCCGAGCTGCTCGATGTGCTGCACGACGCCCACGAGCGCAACCTGATCGACGCCGACGCGCTGTCGATGATCGAAGGCGTGTTCCAGGTATCCGACCTGTCGGTGCGCGACATCATGGTGCCGCGCTCGCAAATGGACGTGATCGACATTAGCAAGCCGATCGACGAATGGATGCCCACGGTGCTGGAAACGGCGCACTCGCGCTTTCCCGCCATCGAGGGCGAGCGCGACAAGGTGGTCGGCATCCTGCTGGCCAAGGACCTGCTGCGCTACTACGCCGAAGAGTCGTTCGACGTGCGCGACATGCTGCGCCCGGCGATCTTCATCCCGGAATCGAAGCGCCTGAACGTGCTGCTGCGCGATTTTCGCGCCAACCACAACCACATGGCCATCGTGGTGGACGAGTACAGCGGCGTGGCCGGCCTGATCACCATCGAGGACGTGCTCGAGCAGATCGTCGGCGACATCGAGGACGAATACGACTTCGACGAGGAAGAGGACAACATCCTGTCGATCAAGGAAGGCCAGCACGGCCCGCGCTGGCGCGTGAAGGCGCTGACCGAGATCGAGCAGTTCAACGAAGAGATCGGAGCCAGCCTGCCGGCCGACGACGTCGATACCATCGGCGGCCTGGTGGCCAGCCACCTGGGCCGCATGCCGCACAAGGGCGAGGTGTTCGACCTGGACAACCTGCGCTTTGAAGTGCTGCGCGCCGACGCGCGCCAGATCCACGTACTGCTGGTCGAGAAGCTGCCCGTCATCGTCGAACACGAACACGACTGATGCGCTTCCGACGCCAGAACGCCACTTCCCCCAACCCGGCCGCGCGCGGCACCCGACCCAGCCCCAAGGCGCTGGTGATGGCGGCGCTCGCGGGCGCATCCAGCCTGCTGTCGTTCGCGCCGCTGGGCTGGTGGCCGCTGCAGTTCCTCTCGCTCGCTTACCTGTTCTACCAGGTCGGCGTGGGCAACTCGGTGCGCCGCGCCACGCTGCTGGGCTGGGCGTTCGGCTTTGGCTGGTCGGTCGGCGGCATGCACTGGCTGTACATCGCGCTGAACCGCTTCGGCGGCCTGCCGGCGATCCTGTCGGCGATCGCCATTGCCCTGCTCGGCCTGTACATGGGCCTGTTCGGCGCGTTCGCCGCCGGCGCTGCCGCGTGGCTGCGCAAGCGCTTCACGCTGCAGGTAACGTGGTTCCTGATGGCGGTGCTGCCGGTGATGTGGGGCGTGTCGGAATGGATGCGCGGCTGGGTGTTCACGGGCTTTCCGTGGGCCGCCGCCGGCTACGCGCATAACACCGCGCCGCTCTCCGGCTTCGCGCCCATCGTCGGCGTGTACGGCATCGGCGTGCTGGCCGCGGTGTGCGCCGGCTGCATCGTCATGCTCACCCAGCGCAAGCGCTGGCACGGCGTGGCGCTGTTCGCCGCGCTGATGCTCGCCGGCTGGGGCCTGCGCCAGGTCGACTGGACCGAACCGGCCGGCAAACCGATCAGCGTGCGGCTGGTGCAGGGCGACATCGCGCAGGACGAGAAATTCAGCAACGAGCACCTGCTCGGCATCCTCACCCGTTACCGCGACCTGATCACTGCCGCGCCGGCCGACCTGGTGGCCGCGCCCGAAACCGCGATCCCGGTGTTCCCGCACCAGCTGCCGCCGGGCTACCTCGACGAGCTCAAGGCGTTCGCAAGCCGCACCAATAGCTGGCTGATGTTCGGCATTCCGCTGTCCGACGGCCCGGTCAACTACGCCAACAGCGTGGCCGGCATCGGCCCGCAGGGGCAAAGCTACCGCTACGACAAGCACCACCTGGTGCCGTTCGGCGAATTCATCCCGACCGGTTTTCGCTGGTTCACCGACCTGATGCAGATCCCGCTGGGCGACTTTACGCGCGGCGCTGCGGTGCAGGCGCCGTTCGCGGTCAAGGACCAATTCGTGCTGCCCAACGTGTGCTACGAGGACGTGTTCGGCGAAGAGATCGCCAAACAGCTGCGCGACGCGCGGCAGCCAGCCACCCTGCTGCTGAACGTATCCAACCTGGCCTGGTATGGCGAGTCGGTGGCGATCCCGCAGCACCTGCAGATCTCGCGCATGCGTTCGCTCGAAACCGGCCGCCCGATGCTGCGCGCCACGAACAACGGCGCCACTGCCGTCATCGACGGCAAGGGCGAGGTTCGCCAGCTCATCCCCTACTACAAGCAGGGCGTGCTGGCCGCCAGCGTGCAGGGCATGGCAGGGACCACGCCGTACATCCGCTTTGGCAACCTGCTGTTCCTCGCCTTGTCCGGCCTTGCGCTGCTGGGCGCTTGGCTCAGCGGGCGACGTTACCAACAGAAAAAGGCTAAAGTTCAGTAAGTTGCCCCAAATCAGGCTCCAGCGGGCCATCAAAAACCGCTAAAATTGGTCATTTAGCAAACCCACCTTGTCGCGGGCCGATGCGCGCGAAGCCTTACAAGATGCTCACATTCCAACAAATCATCCTGACTCTGCAGACCTACTGGGACAAGCAGGGTTGCGCCCTGCTCCAGCCCTACGACATGGAAGTCGGTGCCGGCACCTTCCACACCGCTACTTTTCTGCGCGCGATCGGCCCGGAGCCGTGGCGTGCCGCCTACGTGCAGCCGTCGCGCCGCCCCAAGGACGGCCGCTACGGCGAGAACCCGAACCGCCTGCAGCACTACTACCAGTACCAGGTGGTGCTCAAGCCGGCGCCGGAAAACATCCTCGACCTGTACCTCGGCTCGCTCGAGGCGCTGGGCCTGGACCTGAAGAAGAACGACGTGCGCTTCGTCGAGGACGACTGGGAAAGCCCGACCCTGGGCGCCTGGGGCCTGGGCTGGGAGGTCTGGCTCAACGGCATGGAGGTGACCCAGTTCACCTACTTCCAGCAGGTCGGCGGCCTTGACTGCAAGCCGGTGCTGGGCGAGATCACCTACGGCATCGAGCGCCTGGCCATGTACCTGCAGGGCGTGGAAAACGTGTACGACCTGGTGTGGACCGAGTGGGAAGAGAACGGCGAGACCAAGCGCCTGACCTATGGCGACGTCTATCACCAGAACGAGGTGGAGCAGTCCACCTACAACTTCGAACACTCGAACACCGAGCTGCTGTTCCAGGCCTTTGCCAACCACGAGTCCGAGGCCAAGCGCCTGATCGAGCTGCAGCTGACTCTGCCGGCCTACGAGCAGATCATGCGCGCATCGCACAGCTTCAACCTGCTGGACGCGCGCGGCGCGATCTCGGTGACCGAGCGCGCGGCCTACATCGGCCGGGTGCGCACCTTGTCGCGCATGGTCGCGCAGGCCTATTACGACTCGCGCGAGAAGCTCGGCTTCCCGATGCTGCCGGCTGCGGCGAAGAACGCGGCCTGAGAACGGATAAGAACAGAATCATGAATCAAACACTACTCGTCGAACTGCAGACCGAAGAACTGCCTCCGAAGGCGCTCGTCAAACTGGGTGCGGCTTTTGCCGCCGGCATCGAGAGCGGCCTGAAGGCACGCGGCTTCCTGGAAAACGACAGCGTGCCCACGCCGTACACCACCCCGCGCCGCCTGGCCGTTTCGATCACCAACGTGCGCGCCAAGTCGCCGGACAAGACGATCCGCGAAAAGGTGCTGCCGGTCGCAGTGGCCCTGGACAAGGAAGGCAATCCGACGCCGCCGCTGGCCAAGAAGCTGGCCGCGCTGGGCTTCCCCGACCTGTCCATCGGCGACCTCGAACGCGCGCAGGATGGCAAGGCCGAAAGCTTCTTCTACACCTACACCGCGCCGGGCGTCGAGCTGGCCGGCGCGCTGCAGGAAGTGCTGCAGGAGACCGTGACCAAGCTGCCGATCCCCAAGGTGATGAGCTACCAGCGCCCGGATGGCGAGACCGTGCAGTTCGTGCGCCCGGTGCATACGCTGCTGGCCCTGTTCGGCCAGGACGTGCTGCCGCTGTCGCTGCTGGGCCTGGCCGCAGGTCGCGACACCCTGGGTCACCGCTTCCTGTCGCACGGCGGCACGATCTCGATCGCCAGCGCCGAACAGTATGCGCCGGTGCTCGAGCGCGAAGGCCGCGTGATCGCCTCCACCGCCGCGCGCAAGGAATCGATCCGCACCCAGCTGCTGGAAAAAGCCGGCGACGACAAGGTGCTGATGCCGGAATCGCTGCTGGACGAAGTGGCCGCGCTGGTCGAATGGCCGGTGGTGTACGAATGCCGCTTCGAGGATGCCTTCCTGTCGGTGCCGCAGGAGTGCCTGATCCTGACCATGCAGACCAACCAGAAGTACTTCGCGCTGACCGACGCCAATGGCAAGCTGCGCTCGCGCTTTTTGATCGTCTCGAACCTGCAGACCGACGACGCCAGCGCCATCATCGGCGGCAACGAGCGCGTGGTACGCCCGCGCCTGTCCGACGCCAAGTTCTTCTTCGAGCAGGACAAGAAGAAGACGCTGGAATCGCGCCTGCCGCTGCTGGAAAACGTGGTGTACCACAACAAGCTGGGCACGCAGGCCGCGCGCACCGGCCGCGTCACGCGCCTGGCTGGCATGATCGCCAAGCGCCTCGGCTACGACGTGCTGCTGGCCGAGCGCGGCGCGCAGCTGGCCAAGGCCGACCTGTTGACCGACATGGTGGGCGAGTTCCCCGAGCTGCAAGGCATCATGGGCACCTACTACGCGCGCCACGACGGCGAGCCGGAAGAAGTGGCGCTGGCCGCATCCGAACACTACCAGCCGCGCTTTGCCGGCGACGCCCTGCCCTCGACCAACACCGGCACCGCCGTCGCGCTGGCCGACAAGCTCGAGACGCTGGTGGGCATCTGGTCGATCGGGCTTGCCCCGACCGGCGAAAAGGACCCGTTCGCGCTGCGCCGCCATGCGCTGGGCGTGGTGCGCATGCTGGTGGAAAAGCGCCTGCCGCTGGCGATCTCCGAGCTGCTGCAAGACGCCGCCGCCGTGTTCGAATACCAGCCCGGCTTCAAGGACCCGGGCGTGGAAGTGAAGGAATTCATGCTGGACCGCCTGCGCGGCATGCTGCGCGAGCGCGGCTTCACGCCGAACGAGGTGGAAGCGGTGCTGGCCCAGGACCCGGACCGCGTGGACGACGTGGTGCAGCGCCTGGAAGCGGTGCAGGCCTTCGCCGCGCTGCCGGAAAGCGCATCGCTGGCCGCGGCCAACAAGCGCATCACCAACATCCTGAAAAAGACCGAGGCGCCCAGCGGCGCCGTGCAGGCCGGCCTGCTGCAGGAAGATGCCGAGAAAAAGCTGGCCGCCGCGATCGAGCGCGTGCGCCCGGAGGTGGACGCGGCAGCAGCAACCGGCGACTTTACCGGCACGCTCAAGACGCTGGCCCAGCTGCGCGACGATGTGGACGCGTTCTTCAACGACGTGATGGTGATGGCCGACGACCTGGCCCTGCGCAACAACCGCCTGGCCCTGCTGTCGCAGCTGCACGGCATGATGAACCGCGTGGCCGACATCTCCAAGCTGGCCGCGTAAGGAAGCGCCATGAAGCTGATCATCCTCGACCGGGACGGCGTCATCAACCATGATTCGCCGGAGTTCATCAAGTCGCCCAGCGAATGGATCCCGATCCCCGGCTCGCTCGAGGCGATCGCGCGGCTCAACCAGGCGGGCTACCGCGTCATCATCGCGTCCAACCAGTCGGGCATCGCGCGCGAGCTGTTCGACATCACCACGCTCAATGCGATCCACCAGAAGATGCACGAGGCCGCGCAGGTGGTGGGCGCGGACATCGACGCGATCTTCTTCTGCCCGCACGCGGCAATCGACAACTGCGACTGCCGCAAGCCCAAGGCCGGCATGTTCGAGGAGATCGCCAAGCGCTTCAAGGTCAGCCTCAAGGGAGTGCCGACGGTGGGCGACTCGCTGCGCGACCTGCAGGCGGGCTTCATCAGCGGCTGCGTGCCCTACCTCGTTTTAACCGGCAAGGGCGAGAAGACCTACGCCACCGGCGGCCTGCCGCCGGGCACGCAGGTGTTCCCGGACCTGGCCGCGGTGGTCAACGCCCTGCTCAAGGCGCCGGCCGCCGCCTGACACCGATTTTATAGAAAGACCCTCCTTGAGACATCCAGTCCTGTTCCTGCGGTCCCTGCTCTTCACGCTCGTGATGCTGGTGGCCACCGTGGTGTGGTCGTGCGTGTGCTTCCTGGCCGCGCCGCTCCCTTACAACAAGCGCTTCTGGGTCACCTCGCGCTGGAACGTGTTCATCATCTGGGCCGCGCGCGCGATCTGCGGCATCCGCTACCAGGTCAAGGGCTACGAGAACCTGCCGGCGCGCCCGGCAATCCTGCTGTCCAAGCACCAGTCGGCGTGGGAGACGATCTTCATGCTGCCCAACATGCGGCGCCCGCTGGTGTACGTGTTCAAAAAAGAGATACTGTATATCCCGTTTTTCGGCTGGGGCATGGCGCTGCTGCGCATGATCCCGATCGACCGCAAGCAGGGCAAGAACGCGTTTGCCCAGGTGGTCCGCCATAGCCGCAGGCGGCTGGCCGACGGCCAGTCGATCATCATGTTCCCCGAAGGGACGCGCATCCCGGTTGGCAAAAAAGGCAAGTACAAGAGCGGTGGCGCACGCTTGGCTGTGGAAACGCAGACCCCGGTTGTGCCGATCGCGCATAATGCAGGTGAATGCTGGCCGCGCGGATCTTTCATCAAGCGGCCAGGGTTGGTGACGGTATCGATTGGCAAACCGATATCGCCGGAAAACCACACTCCTGACAGCCTGATGCATGAGGTCGAAAATTGGATAGAATCGGAAATGCGCGTCATTTCGCCCCACGTCTACAAAGGTGGCTGAGCGAAGTTGGCGCCCTGATCAGAGCATCCTCTCCGCAGCACACCATGACCTCTTCCAAGATCGACGGGCACCAACTGGAACTGTTTGCACAAGATTTTTTCGCTTCACTCGAACCCTCCTCCAAACCGGCCGCGCCGGTGCAGCCGCTGTTCAAGGCGCCGCCGGCACCGCCGCGCGTGACCTTCCCGGTGCCGCCGCGCGGCCCCAACGACCCTCCACTGCGCCGCATCGTGCTTGGCGCGCACGCGGTGGAATTCGCTCTGCGCCGCTCGGCGCGCCGCTCGATCGGCTTCATGATCGACGACGACGGCCTGCGCGTGACCGCGCCCAAGCGCGTGACGCTGGCCGAGGTGGACAACGCGATCCGGGCCAAGCAGCGCTGGATCCTGTCCAAGCTGCACGAACGCGGCGAGCGCCGCGTGCAGCGCCTGCAAAAGCCGCCGCTGGTGTGGCAGGACGGCGCCCAGCTGCCCTACATGGGCGGCGAGCTCACGCTGCGCCTGCAGCCGGCGGCGCGCAGCCACTGCCGCTTTGACGAGGACACGCGCGAGCTGTCGGTGGGTGTGGTGCCCGGCTTGTCGGAATGGCAGCTCAAGGAGCGCGTGCGCCTGTGGTACCAGGACGAGGCGCGCCGCGTGTTCGCCGAGCGGCTGGACATGTATGCGGTGCGCATGGAGCTGTCGTACAAGGCGTTCGCGCTGTCATCGGCCGGCACGCGCTGGGGCTCGTGCACGATCGGCGGCAACATTCGCCTGAACTGGCGGCTGATTCACTACCCGCTCGCGCTGATCGACTACGTAGTGGTGCACGAGCTGGCGCACCTGCGCGAGATGAACCACAGCGCGCGCTTCTGGGAGGTGGTGGGCGCGGTGTACCCGGACTACGACGGCGCCCGCCTGGCGCTGCGCAAGCGCTCGCACGAGATGCCGGTGCTGTTCGAGGATTGAACGGCCAGCTCGACCAGCGCACGTAGGGTGGGCAGCTTGCTGCCCACGCGTTCAACTATAACTCGCCCGCCGGAGTGTCAAACGCGCGCCTGAACGCGTGGGCAGGGAGAGGCTGGGCAGTACCCTGCCGAGCGCTTACGCTACGCCTTGCGCTCGCGTCTTCAGGAATCAGCCGGAAGCGCCTTGCGCTCGTCCGCAAGGCGCCGCAGCGCCGCCAGTTGGCTGGCATCCAGGCAGCGAAACGGAATGGGCAGCGTGCCGCGGCTAAGCACGAACATGAGGCCACGCGGGTAGCTGCGCACCGTGATCACGTCGTTCCAGTCGATCAGCGTGACGCCGGTGCCGGTGTTGCGCACGATCCCGTGCTCGTCGATGGTGAATTCGTAAGTGCGGCGCGAACGGCCAAGCAGGATGAAGTGCAGCACCGCGACCGCAGTGCTCTTGACCAGCAGGTACCAGCCGGCCGGGAAGCCGACCCGCCTGCGGCGAATGAGAAAGCGCCCGTGCTGCCACATGAAGGCGGCATATTCCCACAAGCGGTAGCGCACCGCGAAATGCAGTTCGCATAAAGGAATGTTTGGAGATGCCGCCGCCTGCCGCGACGACGGCTCGGAAGCGGCAAACGGCGCTGCCTCGTCGTCGTGCTGGACCAGCGCTCCAGCCGCATCGGCGCTTCCCGCCGACCCTGGGCGATCTGACCACAACATGCGCATCCCCTTCTTTTACCGAACTCAGATGCGCATGGTAGCAAAACCTAATCGATAAGTCGTCGCAAGAATTCAACCGTGCGCACGGTCGCGCCACGATGCCGGTTGGCGAAAGCAAACGCGCGTTCGCCCATCTGTGCGCGCCGCGCCGGATCGGCCAGCAGGGCCGCGCCCTGCGCCAGCAGGTCGGCGCCGTCGCGCACGCGCAGCGCCGCGCCCATGGCCACCGCTTCGTCGGTCGCCTGCAGGAAGTTGAACGTGTGCTCACCCACCAGCACCGGCTTGCCGACGGCCGCCGCCTCGATCAGGTTCTGGCCGCCCAGCGGCAACAGGCTGCCGCCGATGAAGGCGCAGTCGCAGGCCGCGTAGTAGGCGAACATCTCGCCCATCGAGTCGCCCAGCAGAACGTCCGCGTCGACCACGTCGCTCCCGGTCAGCGCCGAGCGGCGCTGCAGCGACAGGCCGCGCGTCTCGGCCATGCGCGCCACTTCGTCGAAGCGCTGCGGATGCCTTGGCACGATCGCCAGCAGCATGCCCGCCGGCCGCTCGCGCATGCCGCCCCACGCGTCGAGGATCAGCGCCTCCTCGCCCTCGCGCGTGCTGGCGCACAGCAGCACCGGCCGCTTGCCGATGCGCGCGCGCAGCCACGCGCCTTTTTCCAGCAGCTGCGGCGGCGGTGTCACGTCGAACTTGATGCTGCCGGTGACCTCCACGTCCAGCGCGCCCAGCGCGCGGATACGCGCGGCATCGGCGTCGGTCTGTGCGGCCACGAAGGTGATCGCGCGCGCAGCCTCGCGCATCAGTTCGCCCATGCGCTGGCCGCGCCGCAGCGAGCGCTCGGACAGCCGCGCGTTGACCAGTGCCACGGGCACGCCGGCTTTGGCACAACCGGCAATCAGGTTGGGCCAGACTTCGGTCTCCATCAGGATGCACACGCGCGGGGCAAAGTGGCGCAGGAAGCGGCGCACCATGGCGGCGGTATCGTAGGGCAGGTACGACTGCACCAGGCGCTCGCCGTGGCGCGCGAACAGCGCCTGTCCGGTGGCGCGCCCGGTCGGCGTCATGTGGGTGAGCAGGATGCGGCAGCCCGGCCACTGCGCAAGCAGCGCTTCCACCAGCGGCTCGGCGGCGCGGGTTTCGCCGACCGACACCGCGTGCACCCAGATCGTCAGCCGTTCCGGCAGCGGCTGGCCATACACGCCCAGCCGCTCGCCCCAGTGCCGGCGGTAGCCGGGCTCCTTGCGCCCGCGCCACCACAGCCGCCCCAGCACCGCCGGCAGCGCCAGCCACCACAGCGCCGAGTAGGTGGAGCGTTTCATGCGCTTGCGAGCAGGGTGCGCGCGGCGGCCACCACGTCGTCGGCCGACGGTGGGGTTCCGGTGTCGCCCAGATTGACGATACGCGGCGACCAGTTGCCCTCGGTCTTCCAGCGCGGCGAATCGCAGTAGATCTCCACCGTGGGCCGCACGAAGGCCGCCGCGATGTGGGTCAGGCCCGTGTCCACGCCAACGGCCAGCGCGCAATCGCGCGCCAGCTCGACCGCGTCCATCATCGACAGCTTCGGCAGCACGCGCGCATTCGGCAGGCTCGCGGCGAGCTGCTCGGCCTCGCTCTTCTCGCCTTCCGAGCCCCAGGGCAGCAGCACGGGCATGGGCGCCAGCGCGCGCCCGAGCGCGATCCAGTTCGGCGCGGCCCACTTCTTGGCGGCGCGCGCGGTCCCGTGGAAGAACACGGCGTAGTCCTCGCGCGGCATCCATGCCGGGCGCGCCGCCAGGTTCGACGGCGCCGGCAGGCCGAAGTCCGGCGCCGTGTCGATCGCATAGCCCAGCGCATTGGCCGCCACCTCGCGACCGCGCGCGACCGCGTGCGCGCGCCGCGCGACCTTGACGCTGTCGGTGTGGAAGATGCGCGAGACCGGCTCGTAGCCCGAGCCTTCGGTGCCGTTGGCCAGCCCCACCTTGCGCCCGCCCGGCTTGACGCGCGCGGCGCCCATGATGATGCCGGTCTTGATCAGGCCCTGGGTGTCGAGCACGAGGTCATACGGCTCCTCGCGCAGCGTGCGGAAGAACGCGCGCATCTCGGCGCGCACCTCGGGCTTGAACAGGCCGCGGCGCCAGCGCCGCAGCGCAAACGGGATCACACGCCGCACGTGCGGGTTCAGGCGCACCAGGCTGACATAGCCTTCCTCGACCACCCAGTCGATCTGTGCATCGGGATAGTGGCGCCGGATGTCCGCCACGACCGGCAGGTTGTGCAGCACGTCGCCCAGGGACGACACGCGCACCAGAAGAATATTCATGCTTGCGTCAGAACGGCAGTTGCGCGTCCGGTTTGGCTGCCAGGATCACGTTGCGGAACTCGGCCTGGATGCGCGCGAGCGCCTCGGGCGACTCGGCCTCGAAGCGCAGCACCACCACGGGCGTGGTGTTGGACGAGCGCGCCAGGCCAAAGCCATCCCGATATTCGACGCGCATGCCGTCGATGGTGACGATGCGCTCCGAGCTTGGGAAGGTCGCGTCCGCGCGCAGGGTTTCGATGAGGGTAAAGTTCTCGCCCTCCTGCAGGTGCAGGTGCAGCTCGGGCGTGCTGGTGGCGATCGGCAGCGCATTGAGCACGGCCGAGGGATCGCGTTCGCGGGTGAGCAGTTCGAGCATGCGCGCGCCGGCGTACAGGCCGTCGTCGAAGCCGTACCAGCGGTCCTTGAAGAAGATGTGGCCGCTCATCTCGCCGCCCAGCGGAGCGCCGGTTTCGCGCAGCTTGGCCTTGACCAGCGAGTGGCCGGTCTTCCACATCAGCGGCTGGCCGCCGTTCTGTTCGATCCACGGGCCCAGGTGGCGCGTGCACTTGACGTCGTACAGGATCTGCGCGCCCGGGTTGCGCGCCAGGACCTCGGCCGCGAACAGCATCATCTGGCGGTCCGGGTAGATGATCTGGCCATCCTTGGTGACCAGGCCCAGGCGGTCGCCGTCGCCGTCGAAGGCCATGCCGATCTCGGCGTCGCCGCTGGCCAGTTCGCGGATCAAATCCTGCAGGTTCTCGGGATGGGCGGGATCGGGGTGGTGGTTCGGGAAGGTGCCGTCGACCTCGCAGAACAGTTCCACCACCTCGGCGCCCATGGCCCGGAACAGCGCCGGGGCAAACGCGCCGGCCACGCCATTGCCGCAATCGACCGCGACCTTGATCGGGCGCGCCAGCTTGACGTCGCCGACGATGCGCTCGATGTAGGCCTCGCGGATGTCGTGCGTGCTGTAGCCGCCCGGCTGCGCCGCGGCGCTGCCGTCGTGGGCCGCGATGCTGTCGTACAGGCCGGTGATGGCCTCGCCGTGGATCGCCTCGCCCGCCAGCACCATCTTGAAGCCGTTGTAGTCCGGCGGGTTGTGGCTGCCCGTGACCATGATGCCCGAGCGCGTGTCCAGCACGTTGGTCGCGAAGTACAGCATCGGGGTTGCCACCATGCCCAGGTCGATCACGTCCACGCCGGCGGCGCGCAGTCCGTCCGACAGCGCGGCGGCCAGCTCGGGGCCGGACAGGCGGCCGTCACGGCCAATGGCGACCTTGCGCTCTCCCTTGGCCAGCGCGGCGCGGCCGAAGGCCTGGCCGATCTTGTGCGCGATCCCGGCGTCCAGCGTGCTGCCGACTACGCCCCGGATGTCGTAAGCCTTGAAAATCGTTTTCGAGAGAGCGACCATGTTGTTCCAATACCGTGATGCGAGCGCGCTGCACCGACAAATAAGCCGGCACCCACGCCGGGCGTGCTAAACGCCAATGTTGGAGGGATGATAAAACCAGACGGTATTGTAGCGGCAAGCGGACCCTTGGGATAGGTCCGCCACGCTTGCCGCAGCAGGGAACGCGCGGCGCCGCAGCGCCGGCAAGGGAATCAGACGCGCAGCTTGTCGAGCGACTTGCCGCCTTCCACCCATTCCTTGACCCATTTCGGCTGGCGCCCGCGGCCGGTCCACTGTTGGTTTGCATTGTCCGGATGGCGGTAGCGCACGGCGACCGAACCGGATTTGCCACGGCCAGTGGTAATCAGGTCCTTGAGGGGCACGCCGACGCTTTGCGCGATGGCCAGGATCTGCTCGCGCGCTTTTTGCACTTCCTGCTGTTCACGCTTTTTCATTTCTTGCTTGATTTGCTCCTGCAAGTTGCGCAGATCACCAAGGGACATATTAGACAGATCCATCGTCGTTCCTCTGTAGTTGGGGTTGAAACAGTTGAAGTTAAATCTCACCAAATGTCGCAATATACTACATTGGCAATTTATTGCCAGTCCTTCTTGTGCCAAATCAGCCAGCGCGGGGATTTAAACCGAACGATACGCGCATACAGCCACACGTAGCTGATAATAAACAACAAACAGAAGATTATCAGCATTGTCGTATTTCGCCAGAACACCGTGGCCGGGATAACCGCCATCAGCGAAAACAGCCATAGGTAAGGCGACGTGCGGGCGTTGCGTTTCATCAGCGCCCGAGCCTCCCGCGGCCCGACCGTCCATTGCACAATCCGCCGGAAAATCAGGCTGTGCAGGTGTATGCCATCGGGCATGGCCGGCGATTTACCGCGCACGAACATGCGGCGATAGGCGGAAAAGACCGTCTCGAATGCGGGATAAATCAGGAGCAGCGCCGCATACCAGGTCGATACCTGCGGATTGCGCATCACCAGCAACAACGCCAGTTCGCCCAGCATGAAGCCGATGAAATAGGCGCCGCCGTCGCCGAGGAAAATCAGCCCGACCGGGTAATTCCAGATCAGGAAACCGGCGGTGGCGCCAGCCACCATCAGCGCGGCCACCACGACGAACATGTCGCCCACCTGCATCGCCACGTAAGCCAGCGATACCAGCATGAAGATGGTGACCACGCTGGCCAGGCCGTTAAAGCCGTCGATAATGTTGATTGCGTTGGCGATGCCGGCCACCGCCAGCACCGTGAGCGGCAGCATGATCCAGGCGCTGTGCAGGACAAACGAGCCGAACGGCAGGTCGATCCGCCCGATTCTGGCGTCGAGCAGCAGGTAACCGAGCAGGGACGCGGCCATTGTCAGCAGCAGGCGCCGCGAGGGGCGCACCGTCCCGGTATAGTCCTCGGCAATGCCGCCCACAAAAGCGATCAGCGAGCAGGACAACAGCGCAAACATCCATTGCGACAGCGCCGGCACGCGCGACACGGAAATGGCCGCACTGATCGCGACCGCAAGAAAAATCGGCAGCCCGCCGATACGTGCGACGGTATGCGTATGGACCTTTTGCACGCCGCCGAAATCATTATCCAGGGCCGGGCCGTGCAATCTGGTGTGTTTTACCACGAGCAAGGTCAGCAGGGCCGAAGCCACGAAACTCACGAGAAATGAGAACATGTGTAATTCATGAAGTGCGCAACGGCGCCGGCGTGTTCCCAGGATGTCGCGCCAGGGGCGCGACGGCATCAGCAAGCGCATCTACTTGCGCGAATGCGCCATTCTACCTAATTGCTCAGCCAGGAAGTTTTTGAACAAAACAGTTTAGCGCCGCACCCGCTTTAGCAATTGAGCGAAATCGTCCTTTTTAGGCCAATTATTGTTCTAAATTTTGTAGTTAATCATATTCAACAATAGCTCGGTCTTGCATGCACAAATGCAACGCCTCATGCCATGACGGAAATACCAGGCCGAGGGCCTTTAATTTATCGCAGCACAAGGTGCTATTGCCCGGGCGCCGGACTGGCGACGGATATTCGGCGCTGCCGATTGCCTGGACCTCGCAGCCGATTCCGGCCTCGGCCATGATGGCTTGCGCAAAGCCATGCCAACTGGTTTGCCCGTCGCAGCTCAAGTGATAAATGCCGGAATGCGCCTGCCACCATCCAGGCGCCTGCGCGCGCACCAGCAGTTGGGCAGTGATTTCGGCGAGGGTCCGGCTCCAGGTGGGCGCCGAAAACTGGTCCGCGACGACGCGCAACGCGTGGCCTTGCCGGGCCCGTTCAAGCATGGTGCATAAAAAGTTGTGGCCGCGCAGGCCGTACACCCAGCTCGTCCGCAAAATCAGGTGCGCGGCGCCGGATGCGGCCACCGCCTGCTCGCCCGCGAGCTTGCTGCGGCCATAAGCGTTCAGCGGGGCCGGCGTATCCTCTTCGCGATAGGGCGCCTGCTGGCGGCCGTCGAACACGTAATCGGTCGAATAGTGGACGATGGCGGCGCCGACCAGGCGCGCCTCGTCCGCCAGTACGCCCGGCGCCTCGGCGTTCACGCGCAGCGCCAGCGCCGGCTCGGACTCAGCCCGCTCGACCGCGGTACAGGCCGCCGCGTTGACGATCAGGCCGGGCTTGAGCTCGCGCACCACCGAGCGCAACTGCGCCAGGTCGGACAGGTCGAGCCCGGACCGGGTCGGGGCGACCACATTGCCAAGGCCCTGCAGGCTGCGCCGCAGCTCGTAGCCGACCTGGCCGCTGGCGCCCGTCAGCAGGATGTTCACGAAAACACCTCGGCCTGTGCCAACGGGGTGCCGGCCTGGTCCTTGGCCGAGACGATCGGCGCGCCGCGCAAGGGCCAGTCAATGGCCAGCGCGGGATCGTTCCAGAGCAGCGTGCGCTCATCGGCGGGCGACCAGTAGCCGGTGGTCTTGTAGATGCAATCGGCGCGCTCGCTCGTGACCAGAAAGCCGTGGGCAAACCCGGGCGGAATCCAGAGCTGTCGCTGGTTGTCGGCGGACAGTTCGATGCAGGCCGCGCGCCCGAATGACGGCGAGCCGCGGCGCAAATCGACGACGACGTCGAAAATCGTACCCGCCACCACACGGATAAGCTTGCCCTGCGCGGCCTGCCCGACCTGGTAGTGCAGGCCGCGTACGACATTGCGCACGGACTGAGAATGGTTGTCCTGCACAAACCGCGGCTGCAGCCCGGTCAGTTCCTCGAAGCGCCGCTCATTGAAGCTTTCGTAAAAAAAGCCGCGCTCGTCGCGAAAGACCTGCGGTTCGATGATCAGCACGTCCGCGATGTCACTTGGAGTTATTTTCATCAGAGCACCGTGCCATTCAGGATTTGCAAAAGGTATTTCCCGTATCCGCTGCTTTGCAGCGGTGCGGCCAGTTTCTCGAGCGCCGTGCCATCGATATACCCCTTGCGATAAGCAATTTCTTCCGGCACGCCCACCTTGAGGCCCTGGCGCTTTTCGATCGTGGCGATGAACTGGGCGGCGTCGAGCAACGATTCATGGGTGCCGGTGTCGAGCCAGGCCATGCCCCGCCCCATCACCTCCACCTGCAGCCGGCCCTGGTCAAGGTAGGCCCGGTTCACGTCCGTGATTTCGAGTTCGCCTCTGGCCGAGGGACGAATCGACGACGCGATGTCGACCACGCTGGCGTCATAGAAATACAGACCGGTGACCGCGTAACTGGACTTGGGTTGGCTGGGCTTTTCCTCGATCGAGAGCGCGCGCCGCCCCGGGCCGAATTCAACCACGCCATAACGCTCGGGATCGTGCACGTGGTAGGCGAACACGGTTGCGCCGTCGGGGCGCGCGCTGGCAGCTTCCAGCTGGCGATCCAGGCCATGCCCGTAATAGAGGTTATCGCCCAAAATCAGCGCAGACGGCGCATCGCCCAGAAAATCGCGGCCAATCACGAACGCTTGCGCAATTCCTTCCGGCGCGGCCTGCGCGGCATAGCGCAAACAGATGCCCCACTGGCTGCCGTCGCCCAGCAGTTCCTGAAAGCGCGGCATATCGTGCGGGGTCGATATGACGAGAATATCGCGGATACCGGCGAGCATCAGCGTTGACAGCGGATAGTAAATCATCGGCTTGTCGTACACCGGCATGAGCTGTTTGGACAAGCTCAGGGTCATCGGATACAGGCGCGTGCCCGATCCGCCCGCCAGCACGATGCCGCGCCGCGCCTTTGGCATCATGGCTGGTCCTCCCGGCTGGCGTAATTCTGTTCGATCCATGCCTGGTATGCTCCCGATTGCACGTTGGCGACCCAATCCTGGTTCCCGAGGTACCACTGCACGGTCTTGCGAAGGCCGCTTTCAAAGTTCTCCGCGGCGCTCCAGCCCAGTTTGCGCCGCATCTTTGCGCTGTCAATCGCATAGCGGCGGTCATGCCCCGGGCGATCGGCAACGTGCGCGACCTGGGCGCGGTAGCCGCCGGCTTTGGGCGCCAATTCGGCCAACACGTCGCAAATGGCGAGCACCACCGCGATATTCGTCATTTCGCAGTTGCCACCAATCGCATACGTTTCGCCGGGCCTGCCGGCTTCGAGCACCCGGCGCAAGGCGGCGCAATGGTCCCCGACATACAGCCAGTCGCGCAACTGCAAACCGTCGCCATAGACCGGCAACGCCGCGCCGGCCAGCGCATTGGCGATCATCAGGGGAATCAGCTTTTCAGGAAACTGGCGCGGACCGTAATTATTCGAGCAATTGGTGATGATCGCCGGCAGGCCGTAAGTCTGGTGCCAGGCCCGCACCAGATGGTCGGACGCCGCCTTGGTGGCGGCATACGGGCTGTTCGGCGCATACGGCGACTCTTCGGTGAATGGCGGCGCGCCCGGCTGCAGCGAGCCGTACACTTCGTCGGTCGAAATATGCAGGAATCGGAAAGCTTCGCGTTCGGCGCCGCTCAATTTGCTCCAATACGCGTGCGCTTCGGCCAGCAGGCTGAACGTGCCGGTTACGTTGGTGGCCACGAAATCGCCAGGCGCCACGACCGATCGATCGACATGGCTTTCGGCGGCAAAATGGACGATGGCGCGCGGGCGATGGGCGCGCAGCAGGGCCGCGACCTGTCCGCGGTCGAGAATGTCGGCGCGCACAAAGCGGTGGCGCGCATCGTCCGCCAATGCCGACAGGTTGTCCAGGTTGCCGGCGTACGTCAGCTTGTCGCAGTTGACGACCGGCTCGTCGGACCGGGCCAGCCAGTCCAGCACGAAATTGGAGCCGATGAACCCGGCACCGCCAGTCACCAAAATCATTTAGTATCCTGCCAAAAGGTAAAGGCCAGGCAGCATTTTATGTGAAAGCCGCCGCGCCATGAGAAATCCGGGCCGAAAGCCCGCTCCAAAACGATCCACAGCATGAAAACTTATGTCATCGGCGACCTGCAGGGTTGCGCGCACGAAGCCCAGGTCCTGCTCGATCATATCGAACAGGATGCCCGGGGTGACGCACGCATCCTGTTCGTGGGCGACCTGATCAATCGCGGGCCCGATTCGCTGGGCGCCCTGCGCCGCACGAAAGCCCTGGCCGAGCGCAGCGGCGGGCAGGTCGAGGCCGTGCTCGGCAACCACGACCTGCACCTGCTGGCCGTGGCGGTCGGCGCGCAAGCGGTCAGCAAATCGGACACGCTGGACGAGATCCTGGCCGCGCCCGATCGCGACGAGCTGGTTGCGTGGCTGCGCCAGCGCCCGCTGGCCATGTTCGTGGACGGCCACCTGCTGGTGCACGCCGGCGTGGCGCCGCAGTGGAGCGCGCAGCAGACCATGGCGCTGGCCGGCGAAGTGCAGGCCGTGCTGCGCAGCGAGCGCTGGACCGGGTTCCTTGCGCAGATGTACGGCAACGAGCCGAACCGCTGGGACGACGCGCTCACCGGCCTGCCGCGCCTGCGCTGCATCGTCAACGCGCTCACGCGCGTGCGCCTGTGCCAACCGGACGGCACGATGGACTTCAAGCACAAGGAGAGCGATATCGGGCCGCCCGGGTCCAACCTGGTGCCGTGGTTCGAGGTCCCCGGCCGCAAGACGGCGGACGTGACCGTGGTGTTCGGACACTGGTCGGCGCTGGGGCTGGTGATGCGGCCGAACGTGATCGGCGTGGACAGCGGCTGCGTCTGGGGCGGCAAGCTCTCCGCCGTGTGCCTGGACAATCGCGCGCTGCTGCAGGTGGACTGCCCCGAATACCAGGAGCACGGCGGGAAAAAGAAAGCCGGCGCTTGATGTGCCGGCCGCCGGCTCAGGCGCGCAGCGGCGGGGCGTCGGACGCTGCCTCGGCCATGCGCGCGCCCAGCGAGCGCGAGATCGCCGTGCGCGCGGCTTGCGCCAGGTCGCGGCGGTGCTCGCCGACCGAACTGAGCGGCGCCAGGCAAGTGAGCCGCGCGCGCACGGGCGGCCCCGACAGGATCGAGAAGAAGCTGTTCACGAAGGTGGTCTCGCCAACGTAGTCAACCGACGTGTGGTGCGTGCCGCGCTCGTCCACGTACTCGAGCGCATACGGCTGCACCGCGACGCTGGCGTCGATCGCCGCCTCCAGCAGGTTGGCGTGGAACGGCAGGATCACGCCCTGGCGCGAGGTGGTCCCTTCCGGGAAGAAGGCGACGCGCTGGCCCTGCCGCAGCATGCCCACCAGGCCCTTGAAGATGTCGCGCAGGCCGCGCCGGTCGCCGCGCGCGATGAACACGGTGCCGGCGCGCCCGGCCAGCCAGCCAAGCAGCGGCCAGCCGCGGATCTCGGCCTTGGCCACGAAGCGGCACGGGTGCAGCGAGTTGATGACGAAGATGTCCAGCCACGAGACGTGGTTGGCGACGATCAGCGCGTGCGCCAGCGCCGGGGCGCCATGGCCCTGCTCCACCGAGACGCGGCACAGCGCCAGCAGCTGGAGCGACCAGCGCCGGGTCAGGCGTTCGCGCAGCCTTTGCCCCGCCCACGGGAATACGAAGGCGCAGGTGGCAAGGCCCGCTGCGAGATGGAGGGAGGCGCGCGCCAGGCGCCAGGCAAGCTGGATGTTCAAGTGTCGACGGTGATAATGCCCGCGCGGGTCCCATGCCGCGCGCTGCTCGGGGCCGATTGTACAGGCATATGCATGTGTCGCGGGAGGGGGCGCGCCGGAAGGGTTCCCGCCCGCGCGGGAACCCCGGCCGCATGACAGGCGTTAGCGCTGGTACGCGACCTGGCCGGCGACGATGGTCGCCTTCACCTGCCCCGACAGCTCGTAGCCCAGGAACGGCGTGTGCTTGCCCTGGCTGGCCAGTGCCGATGCCTTGACGGTCCAGCGGGCCTCGGGGTCGAACACGACGACGTCGGCGCTCGATCCGACCGACAGGTTCCCCGCCTGCAGCCCGGCCACGCGCGCGGCCTGGCTGGTGACCCTGGCGATCGCACGCGACAAGCTGTCCTTGCCCGCGCCTCGTTCGTCTTCAGCCCACTTGAGCATCAACGACAGCAGCAGTTCCAACCCGGTCGCGCCGGGCGACGCCTCGCCGAACGGCAGCAGCTTCTCGTCGTCGTCCACCGGGGTGTGGTCCGAGCAGACCGCATCCACGGTCCCGTCCAGCACCGCGGCGCGGATCGCATCGCGGTCGCGCTGGCTGCGCAGCGGCGGATCGATGCGCGCGTTGGAATCGAAGAAGCCGATGTCGGCGTCGGTCATGTGCAGGTGGTGGACGCCCACGTCGCAGGTGACCGGCAGCCCTTCCTTCTTGGCCGCGCGCACCAGCTCCAGCCCGGCGGCGGACGACAGGCGGCACAGGTGCACGCGCGCGCCGGTGGCGCGCACCAGCTCGAAGATCGTGTGCAGCGCGATGGTCTCGGCCATCACCGGCACGCCCGACAGGCCCAGGCGCGAGGCCAGCGGCCCGCTGTGGGCGACGCCGCCGCGGCCGATGTGCGCGTCCTGCGGGCGCAGCCACACGGTGTAGCCGAAGGTCTTCGCGTACTGCAGCGCGCGCAGCAGCACCGTGGTGTCCTGCACCGGCACCTCGGCCTGCGAGAAGCCGATGCAGCCGGCCTCGGTCAGCTCCGCCATTTCGGTCAGCGCCAGGCCCTTCAGGCCCACGGTGAGCGCGCCCAGCGGGTGCACGTGCGCCTGGTTCAGGTTGCGCGCGCGGTGCTTGAGCATTTCCACCAGGCCCGGCTCGTCGAGCACAGGGTCGGTGTCGGGCGGGCACACCAGCGTGGTCACGCCGCCCTGCATCGCCGCCTGCATCTCCGATTCCAGCGTGGCCTTGTACTCGTAGCCTGGCTCGCGCAGGCGCGCGGACAGGTCCACCAGGCCAGGGGCCACCACCAGGCCGGTCGCGTCGATGGTGCTGTCGGCGGCAAAACCCGCGGGCGCGCTGCCCACTGCCGCCACCTTCCCGTCCGCGATGAACAGGTCGGTTACTTTGTCGATGTTGTTCGCCGGGTCGACCAGGCGCCCGTTCTTGATATGTAGTTTCATCCGTGGGTTCCCGCCAAAATACTCATCACCGCCATGCGCACCGCAATGCCGAACGTCACCTGCGGCAGGATCACCGCCTGCGCGCCGTCCGCCACCGCCGAATCGATCTCGACGCCGCGGTTCATCGGGCCGGGGTGCATCACGATCGCGTCCGGCTTGGCCAGCGCCAGGCGCTCGGGCGTCAGGCCGTAGCTCTTGAAGTATTCCTGGGCCGACGGCAGCAGCGCGCCGGACATGCGCTCGTTCTGCAGGCGCAGCATGATGATCACGTCCACGCCCTTCAGGCCCTCGTCCATGTTCGAGTAGCAGCGCACGCCCATCTGTTCCAGCCCGCCCGGCAGCAGCGTGGCCGGGCCGATCGCGCGGATCTCGGGCACGCCCAGGGTGGTGAGCGCGTGGATGTCCGAGCGCGCCACGCGGCTGTGCAAGATATCGCCGACGATGGCCACCGTCAGGTTGGTGAAGTCCTTCTTGTAGTGGCGGATCGTGTACATGTCGAGCAGGCCCTGGGTCGGGTGCGCGTGGCGCCCGTCGCCGGCGTTGACGACGTGGATATCCTTCTGGCCGTGGTCGTTCAGGTGCTTGGCGATCAGGAACGGCGCGCCCGACTGCGCGTGGCGCACCACGAACATGTCCGCGTGCATGGCCGACAGGTTGTCGATGGTGTCGAGCAGCGACTCGCCCTTGGTGGTGGAAGAGGCCGCGATGTTCAGGTTGATCACGTCGGCCGACAGGCGCTTGGAGGCGATCTCGAAGGTGGTGCGGGTGCGCGTGGAGTTCTCGAAGAACAGGTTGAACACGCTCTTGCCGCGCATGAGCGGCACCTTCTTCACTTCGCGGTCCGAGATGGAGACGAAGCTCGACGCCGTGTCGAGGATGTGGTTGATGATCGGCTTGGGCAGCCCTTCGATGGTCAAAAGGTGCTGCAGCTCGCCGTTTTTATTCAGCTGGGGATTAAACATTGTCTTCTTCGATCGTGAGCGAGAGTTGGCCGTCGGCGTTCTTCAGCAGCGCCAGCGACTGGCCCGGCTTGAGCGTAACGCGCGCGCCGGCGAAATCGGCCGCCACCGGCAGCTCGCGCCCGCCGCGGTCCACCAGCGCCGCCAGCACGATGCGCTGCGGGCGGCCGTAGTCGAACAGCACATTGATCGCCGCGCGCGTGGTGCGCCCGGTGAACAGCACGTCGTCCACCAGCACGATGGTGGCGCCGTCCACGTTGAACGGGATGTGGGTCGGCTTCACGTCGGGGTGCAGACCCTTCTTCGCGTAGTCGTCCCGGTAGAACGAGACGTCGATAAAGCCCAGCCGTCCGTTCAGGTCGAGGTCGCGCGCGAGCCGTTCGGCCAGCCACGCGCCACCGGAATGGATGCCGACGATGGCGGCATCGCCGACGCCGGCAAGGCCGTCCCGCACCTGCCCGAGCAGGGTGCGGTACAGCGCTTCGGCGTCGAAGTCGTCACTAGTTTTGGACATGGTCGTCAAAGTATTGTTGCAAAATGATTGCGGCCGCCTTGGCGTCGATGATCTCGCCGCGCTTGGCGGGGATGACTGCCGACGAATAGCGCTCGTCCACGAGCGTGACGGGCAGGCTGAAGCGGCCATTGAGTTGGTTGGCAAAGCGGCGCGCGCGCAGCGTCATGTCGTGCTCGGCGCCGTCCGGATGACGCGGTTCGCCGACCACCAGGCGCGCCGGGCGCCATTGCTCGATCAGTTCGCCGATGGCCTTGAAACGGGTGGCGTTATCGACGGCCTTGATGACGGAAAGCGGTTGCGCCTGGCCCGTCAGGGTGTTCCCCATCGCGATGCCGATGCGCTTGATGCCAAAGTCGAAGCCCAGGACGATGTCAACCATTATTACGCATGGCCGGCCTCAGGTGCGAGCATCAGCGGGTCGATTCCCAGGAGTTTGATGGCGGCGTTGTAGCGCTCCTCGATCGGCAGGTCGAACAGCACGCGGGCGTCGGCGTTCACCGTCAGCCAGCCGTTCTTGGCGATTTCTTCCTCGAGCTGGCCGGGGCTCCAGCCGGCGTAGCCGATCGACACCAGCATGCGCTGCGGGCCATCGCCGTTGGCCACCGCCTCGAGCACGTCGATCGAGGTGGTGAATGCCACCTCGTCGGTCACGGCCAGCGAGGACGAGTAACGCCCGCCCGGCGAATGCAGCACGAAGCCGCGGTCGTCCTGGACCGGGCCGCCGAACATGATCGGCGCGCTGCTGACCGTGCTCTTGAGGCCCTCGGACAGCTTCAGGTCGATACGGTCGAACAGCACGTCCATGGTCATGTCGGTCGGCTTGTTGATCACCACCCCGAGCACGCCCTTGTCGTTGTGCTCGCACACATAGACCACGGTGCCGCCGAAAATCGGGTCCTGCATCGCGGGCATGGCAATGAGAAAATGGTTGGCCAGGTTCAGGCCCGACGCCGCGGTAGCCGAGGCCGCCTTGCCAAGCGTGTCGATCCGCTCCTGCGGCATCCCGGGCATGGGTAGAGTTGTGCCGACCTTGCTTTTCTTCATACGCTGACTTCCTATGGGCTCACTCTGACAGGCTACCGCTTATCCATCCTACAACGTTGGATTTTTCGATAGTTTACACTGAATCGGGCCGCCGGCCCCGCAAATGCCGTGCCGCGCGCAGCTAAGGCCCATCGTAGCCAGTAAAATGCCGGGTCGCATTGACCCCGCACATCAAATGATGCCTAAAAGCAAGTCCCTCGTCTGGTTCCGGCGCGACCTGCGCAGCTTCGACCATGCCGCCCTGCACCGTGCGCTGGCCGGTTCAAGCAGCGTGTATTGCGCCTTCGTGTTCGACACCGACATCCTCGCCGGCCTGCCGCGCGACGACCGGCGCGTGCACTTCATCCACGCCAGCCTGCGCGAACTGGATGCCGACCTGCGCCGGCTTGGCGGCACCCTGATCGTGCGCCACGGGCGCGCCGAGGAGGAGATCCCGCGCCTGGCCGCCGAGCTGGGGGTCCAGACCGTATTCGCCAACCACGACTACGAGCCTCACGCCATCGCCCGCGACGACCGGGTCGCGCGCACGCTGGCGGCGGACGGGCGCCTGCTTGCGACCTCCAAGGACCAGGTGGTGTTCGAACGCAGCGAAGTGCTGACCCTGGGCGGGCAGCCGTTCTCGGTCTTCACACCCTACAAGAACGCCTGGCTGCGCCAGCTGGCCGCCAATCCGGACGCGCTCGCGCCGTGGGAGATCGAGCCGCTGGCCGCGCGCCTTGCGCCCCCGTCCGCCGCAAGTGCCCTGCCCAGCCTGGCCGACATCGGGTTTGTCGAACCGGCGACGCCGGTCGGGCCGGCGGGCATGAGCGGGGCCACGCAGCTGTTCGAGCGCTTCCTCGACCGCATCGCCAGCTACGGCACGGCGCGCGACTTCCCCGCCGATGACGCGACCTCGCGCTTGTCGGTGCACCTGCGCTTTGGCACCACCTCGATCCGCCACCTGGCGCGCACCGCCCGGCAGATGGGCGCGCACGGGGCCGCCGGCGCCGAAGTATGGCTGTCGGAGCTCATCTGGCGCGAGTTCTACGCGATGATCCTGTACCACCACCCGCGCGTGGTGACGCAGTCGTTCAAGAGCGCGTTCGACGCCGTCGCCTGGGAACAGGGGCCTGCTGCCGACGATGCCTTTGCCGCCTGGTGCGAAGGGCGCACCGGCTACCCGCTGGTGGACGCGGCGATGGCCCAACTCAACCAGACCGGGTTCATGCACAACCGGCTGCGCATGCTCGCCGCCAGCTTCCTGACCAAGGACCTGGGCATCGACTGGCGGCGCGGCGAGCGCTACTTCGCGCTCAAGCTGAACGATTACGACCTGGCGTCGAACAACGGCGGCTGGCAGTGGGCCGCTTCGACCGGCTGCGATGCCCAGCCGTGGTTCCGCATCTTCAATCCGCTCACCCAGTCGCGCAAGTTCGACCCGGACGGCAACTTCATCCGGCGCTACCTGCCGCAACTGGCCGCGCTCGACGCGCGCGAGATCCATGCGCCGTCCCTGGCCGAGCCGATGCTGCTGCTGGCCAAGGGGGTGCAGATGGGACGCGATTATCCGTGGCCCATCGTCGAGCACGACAGCGCGCGCAAGCGCACGCTGGCGCGCTTCGAGGCGATCAAGGCAGGGGCTGGCGAAGCGTAAGGCCCGCGCGCACGTTTGCCGCCCATCCATGGCGCCAATTCGCACTACACTTGGCGCATACCGCGGAAAGGTTGCGCCCATGCGAGAGAGACCGATCGGAGAACGGCTGCACGAAGAACCGCCGGAGCGCGCACGTACGAAACTGGGCGTGGAGGCCAGGCGGCTGTGGCAGGTGATGACGCTCTACGAGCGCTTCGAGCAGCTGGTGGCGCTCGTGCTGAGCGGGCTGATCGCGGTCGTGATCATCGTCGCCCTGGTCGAGCTGGTGCGCGTGGTGACGCATATGCTGGCGACGGAAACGCTCGATGTGCTCGAGCCGGAGACCTTCCAGCTCGTGTTCGGCATGATCATGACCGTGCTGATCGCGCTCGAATTCAAGCACTCGATCGTCAAGGTGGCGCTGCGCAACGAGAGCATCATCCAGGTCAAGACCGTGATCCTGATCGCGCTCATCGCGCTGGCGCGCAAGTTCGTGGTGCTGGAGGAGCAGGCCAGCCCGGCCAAGGTGGCCGCCATGGCTGGCGCCCTGCTGGCGCTGGGACTGGTCTATTGGCTGGTACGGGAACGCGATGATTCCGCGGCGCGGCGCGGCATGGAGGCCGGAAGCGGCGGCCGGGCCGGCAGGCGCCCCCCCGGGCAGGCCCGGGAATGAGGTCAAGGCCGCGTCAGATCGCGGTCATTTCGAAGTCGTCCTTGCGTGCGCCGCACTCGGGACAGGTCCAGTTCATCGGCACGTCGGCCCAGCGCGTGCCGGGTGCAATGCCCTCCTCGGGCGCACCGGCCTGTTCGTCGTAGACCCAGCCGCAAATCATGCACATCCAGGTCTGGTAGGCCTGCGCGGTTGTTTCGTTACTACTCACGTTGTCGATCCTTCTATCTAGTAAAATGCGGTGAACCAGGTATCTTAATCTACCCGCCGTGCAAAACCAAACCACCCCACTCGTGCTCACCTTCGGCGTGTCCGATCCGGTCGGCGCGCTCGGCATACAGGCCGACCTGGCGGCGTGCGCGGCCCACGGCTGCCATGCGCTGACGGTCGCAACCAGCATCCTGATCGCCGATTCGGCTCGCGTCGAAGACGTGCAGGAAGTCGATCCCGACTGGGTCATGGACCAGGCCAGGGTGCTGCTGGAGGACATGCCGGTCGCCGCGTTCAAGGTTGGCGCCTTGAGCAGCGCGGAGCAGGCCTCGGCCATTGCCGAAATCGTCTCCGACTACACCGATGTCCCGCTGATCCTCGACCCGTTCCTGTCAAGCCTGCCCGACTCCGGGCTGCTCGACGAAGACATGGTCTCGGCGATCCGCCAGATCCTGGTGCCGCAAGCGTCGCTGCTGATGGTATCGCAGGTGGAGCTTGCGCGCATGGCCGAGACCTGGCGCGAGGGCGGCGAGGCCGCCGCGCTGGGCGAGAACGTGGCCGAGATCATCGCCAGCGGCTGCGAATACGTGCTGGTCACCAGCGCCAGCACTGCCGCCGGCGCCCCCTGCAACAAGCTGTTCGACCGCGACGGCCTGCTCGCCGAGCTCGAATGGCAGGCCTTGCCGGGCCCGTTCATCGGCGCCGGCTCCACGCTGTCGGCCGCGCTGGCCGCGCTGATGGCGCGCGGCCACGAGGCCGGGCCGGCCGCGCGGCTGGCGCAGGAATACACCACAGGCGCGCTGGCCCATGCCCAGCGCTTCGGCATGGGTAAACTCGTGCCCAACAAATTCTTCCGCGCCGAGCAGGCTGGCGCGGGCATGACACCCTCGACACATCAACCGGACCATGACAACTGAACACCAGACTTCGAAGAACGACATCCTGTTCGCCCGCGCCCAGCAGAGCACGCCCGGTGGCGTGAACTCCCCGGTGCGCGCCTTCCGCTCGGTCGGCGGCACCCCGCGCTTCATCACCAGGGCGGAAGGCCCGTACATCTGGGACGCCGACGGCAAGCGCTACATCGACTACGTCGGCTCGTGGGGTCCGGCCATCCTCGGCCACGCGCACCCGCAGGTGATCAAGGCGGTGCAGGACGCGGCCGCCAGCGGCCTGTCGTTCGGCGCGCCGACCGAAGCGGAGATCGAGATCGCCGAAGAGATCTGCCGGCTGGTGCCGTCGATCGAGCAGGTGCGCCTGGTCTCGTCCGGCACCGAAGCGACCATGAGCGCGCTGCGCCTGGCGCGTGGCGCCACCGGGCGCGACAAGATCGTCAAGTTCGAAGGCTGCTATCACGGTCACGCCGACTCGCTGCTGGTCAAGGCCGGCAGCGGCCTGCTCACCTTCGGCAACCCGACCTCGGCCGGCGTGCCGGAAGACTTCGTCAAGCACACCGTGGTCCTCGACTACAACAACGTGGCCCAGCTCGAGGACGCGTTCGAGTCGATGGGCGACACCATCGCCTGCGTGATCGTGGAGGCGGTGGCCGGCAACATGAACCTGATCCGCGGCACCCCCGAGTTCCTGCGCCGCATGCGCGAACTGTGCACCGAGTACGGCGCGATCCTGATTTTCGACGAGGTGATGTCGGGCTTTCGCGTGGGGCTGGGCGGCGCGCAGGCGCTGTACGGCATCACGCCCGACCTGACCTGCCTGGGCAAGGTGATCGGCGGCGGCATGCCGGTGGCGGCCTTTGGCGGCCGGGCCGACCTGATGCACAACATGGCGCCGATCGGCCCGGTGTACCAGGCCGGCACGCTGTCGGGCAACCCGGTGGCCGTGGCCGCCGGCATGACCACCCTGAAGCTGGTGCAGGAGCCGGGCTTCTACGAGAAGCTGACGGCGCAGGCCGACAAGCTGGTGATCGGGCTGACCAAGGCGGCGCAAGAGGCGGGCGTGGCGTTCTGTGCCGACTCGGTGGGCGGCATGTTCGGCATGTACTTCTCGGCGCACATCCCGTCCAGCTATGGCCAGATGATGGCCGGTGACAAGGCGCGCTTCAACAGCTTCTTCCACGGCATGCTGGAAGAAGGCGTGTATTTTGCCCCGGCCATGTTCGAAGCGGGCTTCGTCTCGGCCACGCACGACGATGCGGTGATCGGCGAGACCGTCGAAGCCGCGCGCCGCGTGTTCGCCCGCCTCGCCTGACGCACCGCTCACCTCGAACCCGTCGTCCCGGCGCAAGCCGGGACCCACGCTGAGCGAATACGCACGCGGCCCATGGGTCCCCGCCAAGGGGGGCGCCTGGCCCGGGGACGACGAAGCTCAGGTTGCGGATTTAATACGTTACCTGTCCGTTCGCGGCAAAAGGCCGTGCAAGCTCATCAATACGGTGCCATCATCCCAGCATATGAAGCGAGTGCGGGGAAACGACGATGGCAGCCATCACCGTCGGGCTGCTGCAGGCGGCCGACAGCACCAACAGCGCGGACTACTACGCCGCCATGCTCGACGCGCTCAACGCGTATGCGCTGGCCTACGAGGTCAACACGCGCAATCGCATCGCCCACTTCCTGTCCCAGATCGGCCATGAAAGCGCGTTTCGCAACGCGGTCGAAAACGGCAGCTATTCGGGCCCGCGCATGCGCCAGGTATTCGGCTGCAAGGGCGGCGCCGCCAGGTACGATGCGGCCAGCGACAACTGCGCGCTCGGCCCGGACGGCAAACCGGCCCAGTTGCGCCCCAAACTGTGGACCGACGAAGCGGCCTACGCCCACAATCCGCAAAACCTGCTCAGCTACGTGTACGCCCTGCGGCTCGGGAACGGCGACGAAAGCTCGGGCGACGGTTACCGCTACCGCGGGCGCGGCCTGATCCAGCTGACCGGCAAGGACAACTACCATGCCTTCACCGCCTGCCACAACCAGCGCCAGCCGCAAGACCCGCGCGACTTCGTGGCCACCCCGGATTTGCTCGGCTCCGATCTCGGCTACGGCATCGAGTCGGCGTTCTACTTCTGGCAGGCGAACGACATCAACGCGGTGGCCGACGGTGGCGACGTAGCGGCGGTCACGCAAAAGGTCAATGGCGGCCTCAATGGCCTGGACGACCGGAGGGCACGCTATGAAAGGATCTGCAATGCGATGGAATAGACCAGTGCTTGCGCTCCTGCTGGCGGTAAACCTGGCGCCGCAGGCCAACGCGCAGTTGTGCACGCCGGACGAGGCGGTGGTGTTCTCGTGCCAGGTGGGCGCAAAGACCGTGTCACTGTGCCGCCCGCAGGGCGTGCGCGGCCAGCTCGCGTACCGGTTCGGTGGCCGCGATGGTGTCGAGATGTCCTTCCCGCGCGCAGGCACGCGCGCGGCCGGAGCGGGTCGGTTCGGGCTGGCCACCACGCCCCTGTTCGGCGGCGGCGTCACGCGCGTGGTCTTCGACCGGGGCGGGTACCGCTACGAGGTGTACAGCAAGTCCGCCCGTGCCGACGATGCCGAGCGCACGCCGTACGTCGAAGATGGCGTGATCGTGAGGCGCGGCGGGAAGACGATGTGGCACCTGGTCTGCGAGGACGGCGGCGCCGGCTTTCGCGAGGAGCTGGGCTGGCTGCCGCGGGCCGCCGACACGGCACCTTGAACGCGCAGGCGCACGGCCCGGTAGGCAGCCCCTGATCGGCCATGCTACACTTCGCCCCGACCATGAACAGTCCCCATCCATTCGATCCATCCCTGGCGCGCTGACCGTCGTCTGGCCGCGCCCGGTCGTACTTGCGCAGGCCATCCATGAAGTACTCGTTCCGCCGCCTCACCGACAACGCGACACTCAAAGCACTCGGCCCCGGGCTGATCACCGGCGCCGCCGACGACGACCCATCCGGCATCGCGACCTACTCGCAGGCCGGCGCGCAATTCGGCTTCAATACGCTCTGGACCCTGGTGCTGACCTACCCGTTCATGGTCGGCATCCAGCTGGTCTCGGCACGTATCGGCCGCGTCACCGGGCGCGGCCTGGCGGCCAACATCCGCCGCGCATACTCGCCCTGGCTGCTGTACGTGATCGTGCTGCTGCTCCTGATCGCCAACGTGATCAACATCGCCGCCGACATCGCCGCCATGGGCGAAGCGATGCGGCTCGTGACCGGGGTGGGCAGCGCGCACCTGTACGCGCTCGGCTTCGGCCTGGTCTGCCTGGGACTGCAGGTGTTCCTCCCCTACGGCACCTACGTGCGCTACCTGAAGTGGCTCACGCTCGGCCTGCTCGCCTACGTCGCCACCGCCTTTGCCGTGAACATGCCGTGGACCGAGGTGCTGGCGCGCACGGTCTGGCCGCACTTCACGTTCAACAAGGATTCGGTGGGACTGATCGTGGCGGTGTTCGGCACCACCATCAGCCCCTACCTGTTCTTCTGGCAGGCGTCGCAGGAAGTCGAGGAGCTCCGCGCCGACCGCGCCGCGCGCGCACTGCGCATCGGCGCCAAGGACGCCGGCGCCCAGCTGAACCGCATCAAGACCGACACGCTGTTCGGCATGGGTTTTTCCAACCTGGTTGCCTACTTCATCATGCTGACCACCGCCGTGACCCTCGGTGCGCACGGCATCACCAACATCCAGACCTCGGCCCAGGCCGCGGAGGCGCTGCGGCCGGTTGCGGGCGAGTTCGCGTTCCTGCTGTTCGCGCTCGGGATCATCGGCACGGGCCTGTTGGCGGTGCCGGTGCTGGCCGGTTCGGCGGCCTACGCGGTCACCGAGAGCTTCCGCTGGCGTAATGGGCTCGACCTGAAGGTGGTCGAGGCGCGCGAGTTCTACGCCATCATCGCGCTGGCCACGATCGGCGGCATCCTGCTCGATTTCGCGCCGGTGGACCCGATCAAGGCGCTGGTGCTGTCGGCCCAGATCAACGGCGTGATCGCGGTGCCGATCATGACGGTGATGATGATGCTGGCCCATAACAACAAGATCATGGGCCAGTTCACCCTGTCCACGCGCCACACCGTCATCGGCTGGTTCGGCGTGGCGGTCATGCTGGTGGCCGTGGTGGCGATGTTCATGACGATGTGAGCCGAGGCGGCGCGGGCTGCGCTGCGATCTCACCGGATCAGTTCCCGCGCACGCAATTGCAACTTGAGTAGTATCATTCACTCAACAATTGTCATTACCAGACCATGGCCCCTGCCCCGTCCCCGATCCTCGATGCCGAACTGGCCGCCTTCATGCAGCAGCCGGGGATCTCGTTTACGGTCGGCTCGTGCGGGGCGGACAAGCGCCCCAGCGTGGTGCGCGCGCTCGGGTGCAAGGTATCGGACGACCTCACCGAGGTGACGGTCCTGCTGTCCAGGGTGCAGGGAGCGCCGCTGCTGGCGCATGTGGCCGAAACCGGCCGCATCGCCGCCGTGTTCACCTGGCCGGCCACCCACCGCGCGCTGCAGCTCAAGGGCCGCGACGCGCGCCAGGAACCGGCCAGCACGGACGACGTGGCGCTTGCCGGACGCTTTCGCGACGGCTTCGTGGCCCACCTGGGCGCGCTCGGCTATTCGCAGGCGCTGATCCGCACCGTGCTGGCCTGCCCGGACGGAGACATCGTCGCCTTGCGCTTCACGCCGCTGGAGGCGTACTCGCAAACACCCGGCCCCAACGCCGGCCAGGCACTGCAGGTGGCCCGATGAAGGTCGACGCGATCCGTGCCTGCTTCGAAGGCGTCATCCCGGCCACCATGACCACGGTGAGCCTGGACGGCACGCCCAACGTGGCCTACCTGTCGCAGGTGCAGTTCGTGGACAGCGACCACATCGCGCTGTCCTGGCAGTTCTTCAACAAGACGCGCGCCAACCTGCTGGCCAACCCGCACGCCATGCTGGTCGTGATCGACGCGGTGACCGCCGCGCAGTACCGCCTCACGCTCGAATTCCTGCGCACCGAAACCTGCGGCCCGCTGTTCGAGAGCATGAAGGCCAAGATCGCGGGTGTCGCCTCGCACGTGGGCATGAGCGGGGTGTTCAAACTGCTGGGCGCCGACGTGTTCCGCGTGCACGCGCTCGAGCAGGTGCCGGGTCAGGTGCTGCCGCAGCCGCCGCATCGCAACCTGCTCGCGGCGCTGCGCCGCACCAGCGAGCGCATCGGCCTGGACACCGACCTGGAATCGCTGCTGGTGGACACCCTGGACTGCCTCGAGCGCGAGTTCGGCATCGGGCACTCGATGGCGCTGCTGTACGACCAGGCCGGGCAGCGCCTGTACACCGTGGCCAGCCGCGGCTACGAGGAGTCGGGCGTGGGCTCGGAGATCCCGCTGGGCGACGGCGTGATCGGCGTGGCCGCGCGCGAGCGCACGCCGATCCGCATCGGCCACATGAGCGCCGAATACGCCTACAACCGCGCAATCCGCGACAACGCGCTGGGTGGCGGCATGCACGCGCTGGAAACCGCGATCCCGCTGCCGGGCCTGCCCGAGTCGCGCAGCCAGCTGGCGGTGCCGATGCTCGCGAATCAGCGCCTGATCGGCGTGCTGTACGTGGAAAGCCCGCAGGACCTGCGCTTCACCTACGACGACGAGGACGCGCTGGTGGCGCTGGCCAACCAGCTGGCGATGGCGATCCACACGCTGCAAGCGACCGACGCGGCGGACGATGCGCCGCGCGCCGGCCACAACGGGGATTGCCCCGGCGGCGGCGAGCCGCTGCTGGTGCGCCACTACCCGGAGAACGACAGCATCTTCCTTGGCGACGACTACCTGATCAAGGGCGTGGCCGGGTCGATCTTCGCGGTGCTGGTGCGCGACGCGCTGGAACTGGGACGCACCGAGTTTTCCAACCGCGAGCTGCGGCTCGACCCGCGCATCCGCCTGCCCGACCTGTCGGACAACCTGGAAGCGCGCCTGCTGCTGCTGGCGCGGCGCCTGGCCGAGCGCAATACCGGCATACATATAGAAAAGACCGGACGCGGGCGGTTTCGGTTGTGCTCGACGCGGCCGCTGAAGCTGGCTTCTTAAAACTTCGCTCAGCAAACCCTAAAAAAACCTTAAGCGAACAATCGGTGAGATTTCGGGGAACGTGCGTCCCTAGAATGCGTGCCTTTCCCAACCCGATCACGCTTTCAAGGAGCAAACCATGCAAACCAGCGCGCACACCGCATCGGCGATCCCGATGCCGCACACCACCACCCAACCGGCAGCCGCCCAGTTCTCGCTCGCCGGCGTCATCTGGCTGAAACTGGCGATCCTGTACCTGGTGCTTGGCGTCGTCATGGGCATTGCCATGGGCGCCAGCCGCAACTTCACGCTGATGCCGGTGCACGCCCACGTCAACCTGCTGGGCTGGGCCACGATGGCGCTGGCCGGGCTGGTGTACACCGTGTTCCCGGCCGCAGGCGGCAGCCGCCTGGCCAAGGTTCACTTCTGGCTGGCCAACATCTCGATGCCGGTGATGGTGGTTGCGCTCAGCATGGTCCTGCTGGGCAACCACGCGGTCGAGCCGGTGCTGGCGCTGTCGGAGATTCTGGCAGCGGCCGGCGTGGCGGCGTTCGCGGCCAACCTGTTCCTGAACCTCGGCCGCTCGTGATTTTGTAGGGTGGGCGGGTTTCCCGCCCACGCGGTCAGTCCACGCATGCGCCGTTTGAACGCGTGGGCAGGAAACCTGCCCACCCTACCCAGCTGATTTTCGTAGGCTGGGCTCCCGAGCCCGCGCGGTTCGGCGTTTGCCGCTAGCTGTCGTAGGGTGGACGCTTACTTGAGCCAGCCGCGCTTCCTGAAGTACCAGAACGGCGCGATCGCACTGGCGATCATCAGCGCCCAGGCCCACGGGTAACCGTAGGCCCACTCCAGTTCCGGCAGGTTCTTGAAGTTCATGCCGTACACGCTGGCGATCAGGGTCGGCGGCAGGAACGCGACCGACGCCACCGAGAAGATCTTGATGATCTTGTTCTGGTTGATGTTGATGAAGCCGACGGTGGCGTCCATCAGGAAGTTGATCTTGTCGAACAGGAAGGACGTGTGGCCGTCCAGTGACTCGATGTCGCGCAGGATCTGGCGCGCTTCCTCGAACTGATCCGAATTCAGCAGCCGCCCGCGCATCAGGAAGCTGACCGCGCGGCGGGTGTCCATCATGTTGCGGCGGATCCGGCCGTTCAGGTCTTCCTCCTGCGCGATCGCGTTCAGCGCGGCGGCCGCGTCCTGGTCGGTGAATTCCTTCTGCAGCACGCGCTGGCTCACCTGCTCCAGGCTTTCGTAGATGCCTTCGAGCGCGTCGGCCGAGTACTCGGCGTCGGTCGCGTACAGGTCGAGCAGCACGTCCATGTAGTCCTCGATCGACCCCGGGCGCGAGCGCGCGCGCAGGCGCACCAGGCGAAACACCGGCAGGTCGTCGGTATGCACCGAGAACAGCATCTTGCGCGCCAGGATGAAAGCCACCGTGACCACGCGCGACGGGCCGTCGTCCTCCTCGAGCAAGAAGTCGGTGCGCAGGTGCAGGTCGCCGTTCTCGGCCTCGTAGTAGCGCGCCGACGCCTCGATGTCCGAGACTTCGTCCTCGCCCGGCAGGATCACGCCGTAAATGGTCTTGACCCAGGCACGTTCGTCGTCGGTCGGGTCGGTCAGGTCGACCCACACCGGCGCGACGTTCTCGAGGTCCTCGCGCGAAGCGATCGGAACCTGGTTCAGTCGGCCATTTTGGAGGACAAATACATTGATCATGCGCGCTTTTCTCGGCCGGTTGCGAAACAGCGCAAGTGTATACGTAAGCCTTGAGGCCGGCCACCCCGAAACAACATTTTCGCCGTCAACGGAGCTGTTTTTCGATCATTCTGTCGATCGCCGGGGTAGAGGTCGGCTCGCCCTTCTCGGGCCCGACAGGCGGCTTGGGCGCCTCGATGCCGTGGCTGTCGTGGATCTCGATGGTCCGGCTGCTCTTGTTATCGTCCTTGCAATCGGTGTTGGACACCACCGTCTTGCCGTCGATCACGCACTTGCGCAGCGCCACCGGCTGCGCGGTGGCCCCGCGCGCCGCATCCAGCACCTGCGCCGGCGCACTGCCGGCCACCTTGGCCCACGCCTCGGCGAACAGGTTGCGCTCGTAGCGCATCGAGAACAGCGCCGCCATCGCCGCCAGTGCCAACAGGCCCGACACGATGACAACTGCTACCAAACTAAGGCCGCGCTGACGGTCGGGCATGCTGTTCTCCTGGTCGATGGTTATGGCAGGTCGGCGAAATTCATCCGGCGCTGGATGATGCCGGTGCGCCGCGCCAGGTAGTTGGTGTCGCGGTGCTTGTCGTAGTAGCGCGGGTTGGGCAGCATCACCGCCAGCCGCGCGGCCTGGGCCGGGTTCAGGTTGGCCGCCGTGGTGTGGAAGTAGTGGCGCGCCGCCGCCTCGGCGCCGAACACGCCCTGGCCGAACTCGACCGAGTTCAGGTAGATTTCGAGGATGCGCTCCTTGCTCATCACCGCCTCGAGCATGTAGGCGATGACCAGCTCCTGTCCTTTGCGCACATAGCTGCGCCAGCCCGACAGGAACAGGTTCTTGGCCAGTTGCTGGGTGATGGTGGAGCCGCCGCCCACGACCTTGTGGCGCTTGTTGTTCTTCTCGTAGGCCTTTTCGAGCGCGTCCCAGTCCACGCCGTCATGCTCGGTGAAGTTGGCGTCTTCGGACGCGATCACCGCGCGCTTGAGGTTGTTGGAGATGCGGTTGTACGGCACCCACTGCTTTTCCAGCCTGGCATTGGGATTCATCTTGCGCAGCTCGGCCAGTTGCGCGCGCTGCATGCTGGTGGACGAGGGATTGAACTGGGTCCACCAGCAGATCTGTGCGAAGAAATATAACTGCAACAGCAGCACGGCCAGGAGCGGGCCCAGGAAGATCCACTTCACCCAGCGCCGTCCCGGCTTGCCCCGTGCTTTTGTCATAGTTTGCTGCGCATATCTTTCAGGAGTTGTTGTGTTTCAGGACGAACGCCGCGCCAGACGAAGAACGCTTCGGCCGCCTGCTCGACCAGCATGCCAAGGCCGTCGCGGGTGGTGGCGCCGTGCGCTGCCGCGAATTCCATGAATACGGTCGGGTTTTTCGCGTACATCATATCGAAAGCCAGGGTATCTTGGCAAAAAGTAACGGCAGGGATCGGCGGGATCGTGCCGCCCAGGCTGGCCGAGGTGGCGTTGATGACCACGTCGAACGGTGCGGCGATGTCCTCGAAATTGCAGGCCGACAGGCTGCAGCCGTCGGCCAGGCTGGCGAACTGCGCAACGAGTTCGTCCGCGGTGGCGCGGGTGCGGTTGGCCACCACCAGCGTGCGCGGGTGTTCGGCCAGGATCGGCAGCATGGCGCCGCGCGCGGCGCCGCCGGCGCCCAGCACCAGCAGGCGCTTGCCGGCCAGCGGCACGCCGGCGTTGCGCACGATGTCGGCCACCACGCCCGCGCCGTCGGTGTTGTCGCCGAAAATCTCGCCGTCGCGGTAGGCCAGCGTGTTGACGGCCCCGGCGGCGCGCGCGCGGTCCGACAGCCTGGTGGCAATGCGGAACGCGTCCAGCTTGAACGGGGCGGTGACGTTGGAGCCCTTGTAGCCCTCGGCCACGAGGCGCCGGATGGTATCGGCAAAGCCATCGATGGGCGCCAGGCAGCGCTCGTACGACATATCCTGGCCAGTCTGCGCCGCGAACACGGCATGGATTTCGGGGGAACGGCTTTGCGCGATCGGGTTGCCGATCACGCAGTACTTATCGGTCATGCTCCTGCTTCCTTCGTTGCTGCATCTGCTTCCAGCTTTTGCTGATGGGTGAACCGGAACCGGGTGACGACCACCCACACGTCGTTGCGCCCGGTGCTGCGCATGTTGCGCGGGAATTTGCCGAACGGCGCGGCGCGGCGCACGATCGCCAGCGCCGCCTTGTCCAGCGCCGGGTTGCCCGAGCTTTTTTCGACGCGCGGGCCGCCCTCCTTCGTGTACAGCGTGCCGTCCTGGAACACGGGAATCGTCATCACCAGGTCGCCGTACAGTTTGCGTCCGTTCTGCTGCGGAAAGTTCAGCGTGCCGACTTCCTCGACCCGCTTTTGCATCTGCTTGTAATAGATCGCGTAGCCCACCTCACGGGTGGACGGGCCGATGAAGGTCTTTTTCGGGCGCCGGTTCTGGTCCTCGATGCGGTCCGCGATTTCGGCGGTGGCGCGCGAGATGGCCTTGCTGGTTTCGATCATGTCCGCGCCGACGCGGTTCGGGTCCGGCGTGTCCTTCTCGGTGACCGGCGTGGCGCTGTAGGTGGACTTTTGCGCGCGCGCCAGCACATTGCGCTGCACTTCTTCCAGTTCGGCGATGCGGCGCTGCACCGCCTTCAGGCTGTCGCCGTTCTCGACCCGGCGCAGGTCCGGCAGCGGCGACTTGCTGCGGCCCTGCTCGGCCATGCCGCCGCCGTCCAGGTTGGCCTGGGCCAGCGCGTCCGGTTTCGCTGGCGCATTGGCGTGCTTGGCGTTGACCAGGATGACCTCCAGCCCCGGATCGGCCGGCGCCAGCCGGAACGCGTCGGGCGCGGCAAAGCGCACCGCCAGCAGCAGCGCGTGCGCCAGCACCGAAACGGTGATGGCGATCATCAAGGGGCGGTTGTGTTGCGTAAGATTCAACGGGGGGGCGCCGGGTGGCTGTTGATGCTGGGAATTGTTGGATTCTACCGTGCGGCGGGGGCGGTGTGGTGGGCTTGGGGCGACGATTGTTGGCCGCCCCCGTCGTCCCCGCGAAGGCGGGGACGACGTTGGATACGGTGTGGGCTACTTCGACGGTTCGGACGCCGGTTCAGGCGCCGGCTCGGCCGGCACGGCTGGCGACTCGATCATCGCCACCACGCCCTCGGCCTCGGCCGCCTCCGCGGCTGCAGCCTGCCCGGTATCCTCTTCCTCGTCGAACGCGATGTCGGCCTCGTCGGCCACGCCCGCCACTTCGAGCAGGCGCGCTTCCAGCGACAGGTCCACTTCGTCCCAGCGAATGATGTCCAGCCGCACCTGCGCGCCGCGCGCCGTCTGCGGCATGCCCGGCAGGCGGATGATGAGCGGAATCTCGACCAGGCGCAGCACTTCCTCCTTGAGCACCACCGCGTCCACCACCTTGGCGTTTTCCTGCGCCAGCCAGCGCAGGCACCAGTAGCGCTCCATGTTCTGCTGGAAGTCGTTGTAGGCGGCATAGGCGGCGTCGAACGCCGACACGATCGAGAACAGCGTCGCGTCGCGCGGCTTGAATGGCGCCACCAGCGGCGCGGTCACGCCGTGCTCGGCACAGGCCAGGATCTGCCACTGGTTGACCAGGTCAGTGTAGCGGCGCAGCGGCGAGGTGCTCCATGCGTACTGGTCCACGCCCAGCCCCTGGTGCGGGGCGGCGTGGGTGACCATGCGCACCTGCATCTTGGCGTTCCAGCCCGCGCCGCTGCCGGCGCCCTGCGAACGGTAGATGCCCGGCACGCCCGAGTCGTGCAGCAGCTTGCCCCAGGTGCTGTTGGCGAAGATCATCAGCTCGGCCACGATCTTGTCCAGCGGCGCGCCACGCTTGCGGCGCAAGATGGTGACCACGTCATCCTCGACGTAGAAGTTGAAGTCCACGCGGTTGGCCTGCTCGGGCTTCAGGCCAAACGCCTCGCGCTTTTTCATGCGCCCCGCTTCCAGCTGCAGCGCCCATTTCCACAGCAGCGCCAGCTCGGCCTTGTGCGGGTAGTCGCCCTCGCCCGACTCGAGCGTCTGTTCGTTGACCACGTCGTCCAGGTCGTTGTGGCGCAGGTTGCTCTTGATCGGCACGCGTTCGGCGCGCGTCGTGGTCGAGATCACCGACCAGTCGGCCGGGTTGAGCGTGGCGTACAGCGACAGCGCCGGGCAGTTGTTGCCTTCGGCCAGCGTGAACGCTTCCACGACCTCGTCCGGCAGCATCGTGATCTTGTCACCGGGCATGTACACGGTGGACATGCGGGCGCGCGCGATCTTGTCGATGGCGTCGTCCGGCTTGATGCCCAGGCCCGGCGCGGCGATGTGGATGCCCACCACCACGTTGCCGTCGTCCAGATGGCGCACCGAGAGCGCATCGTCGATTTCGGTGGTGGTCACGTCGTCGATCGAGAATGCCTCCACCTCGGCCAGCGGCAGGTCGGCGGGGGCGGCCGGCACGGCCACCTGCGGGAAGCCGGCGCCGCGCGGGAAGTTCTCGAACAGGAAGCGCGACATGTGCAGGTTCTTGGGCGAGTCGATGCCGCCGGTGGCCAGCATCAGGCGTGCCGGCGTGGTCTGCAGTTCCTCGGCGGCCGTTTCCAGCGCCTTGTATTCGATCGTGTTCTTGTCCGGCTTGAACAGCAGTTGGTGGACCTGCGGCTTCATCGACTCGGGCAGCTTGCCGGCCTTCAGTTCCTCGACATAGGCAGCCTGCACGATGGCCTGCTGCTTCTTGCGCTCGATGCCGGCCAGGGCCGCGCGCAGCGACTGTTCCGGCGCCGCCTTGTAGCGGCCGCGGCCCTTCTTGTAGAAATAGATCGGCGCGCCGTGCAGCGCCAGCACCAGCCCGGCCGCCTCGGGCGGCAGCGGCGCGTGGCCGAAGTATTCGGCGCCCAGCTCGGCAAAGCCGAATTCTTCCTGTCCAGCCACTTCCCAGAGGAATTCGAGGTCGACGTCGGCGGCGATCGCCTTGGCCTGGTCCAGCAGTTCGGCCGGCGACGGCTTGTCGAACTGCAGCAGCACGTCCTTGGCCTTGACCTTGGTGCGCTTACCGCTTGGCATTTCGACCTGGTAGGCCTCGCCCTGCTGCTGCAGCACGGCGCCGACCTTGAAGTCTCCCGATTCTTCGAAAAATAGGTTCATCGTTATCGTCGTTTGGTGTTGGGTTCGGCCGCTGCCAGGTTCAGCACAGGGGGCAAGAATACCTCCGTGACCAGCAGCAGACCTTGATGGCGGCGGTAGACACAGCGCCGCGCGTAGTAAACCTGGTCGCGCAATGTGCCGCCCAGCGCGGCGTTGGCGCGCACCAGCAGCGGGTGGCCAGCGCGGATGCGCGCGAATTCAAGCTGGCCTCGTTTGACCAGCGGATCGTAAAACAGTGTCGTGCCGAGCGAACGTTCGCCCAGCGCGGAAAACAGCGGCCAGTCGGTGGCGGTGCTCGATGCGGTCACGACCGTGTGCGCGAACACCACGGGTTCGCCGTCACAGCGCAGCAGCACCTCGCGTTCCAACACCCGGCCGGGGCGGCGCATGCCGATCGCAAACGCTTCGTCGGGCAGGCAGATGGCGCCCGCCTGGCGCAGGCGCTGCACGCGGAAGTGGCCGCTCGATGCGACCAGCCGCGCGGTGAGCGAACCGGGCGTGACCAGCCAGTCGCGCATGCGCGGGGATGCCTGCACGCCGTTCGCGTGCGGCAGCCAGCGGGCCTGGCGCAGCGATCCGGTCCTCACTGCAGCGCTTTCTTGCCGCAGAACGCGAGCACCTCGTCCACATACTGGGGAAATTCCGGGATCGCGTGGTTGCTGCTTTCGATCACGTGTTGGCGCGCGCCGGCATAGTGGCGCACCATGTCGCGGTAGTCCAGCACCTCGTCGCCGGTGGCGGCGAGCAGGAAATAGCGTTCGGGGCGCGTGATGTGCGCCACGCGCAAGGCGGCCAGCTCGCCAATATATTCCTGCTTGAATTCGAACGGCTCGTCCGAATGCCAGGCCGTGGTCACGCCGACGTGCTGCTCCAGGTCCTTGAGCGGATCGACTGCCGGGTTGAGCAGCACGGCGCGGCAGCCGAGGCGTTCGGCCAGCCAGGTCGCATAGAACCCGCCCAGCGACGAGCCAATGATGGCCAGTTCGTCCGCCGGATAGCGCTCGACCAGCTTGAGCACCAGCTCCATCGCCGCGCTGGGCGAAGCCGGCAGTTGCGGGCAGACCAGCTCATCTGCCCTGCCCGCCGCCTTCATCTGCTCGAACACCACCCGCGCCTTGAACGAGCGCGGCGAGGATCGGAATCCGTGCAGGTACAGAATCATTTGGCCAGCGCCTCGAGCAGCTTCTGATGGATGCCGCCAAAGCCGCCATTGCTCATCACCAGGATGTGGTCGCCCGGCTGGGCCGCTGCCACGATCGCCTGCACCATGTAATCGAGCTGGTCAAAGGTGTGCGCGATCGCGCCCATCGGCTTGAGGGCGTCGCCCAGCGACCAGCCCAGTGCCTGCTGGCTGCCAAAGCCGAACACGAGGTCCGCGTCCTTCAGGCTGCCGGGCAGCGCGTCCTTCATGGCGCCCAGCTTCATGGTATTCGAACGCGGCTCCAGCACCGCCAGGATGCGGCCAGTACTGCCTACGCCGGCCGCGCCGATCTTCTGGCGCAGGCCACCCACGGTGGTGGCAATGGCCGTCGGGTGGTGGGCAAAGTCGTCGTACACGGTCACGCCATTCACGACGCCGCGCACTTCCATGCGCCGCTTGACGTTCTGGAAGCGCGACAGCGATTCGGCCGCCTGGGCGGGCGGCACGCCCACGCTGCGGGCGGCGGCGATCGCGGCCAGCGCGTTGTAGCGGTTGTGCTTGCCGGTCAGGTCCCACTGGACGGTGCCCTGCTTTTCGCCGTTGAACACGACGTCGAAGCTGGCGCCGCCGGGGTGCTCAACCAGCGTCCAGTTCACCCCTTCGGACGTGCCGAAGGTCTCCTTCTCGCTCCAGCAGCCGCGCTTGAGCACGCGCGCGAGCGAGGCCTCGTCGCCGTTGGCGATGATGCGGCCCACGCCCGGCACGGTGCGCACCAGGTGGTGGAACTGGGTTTCGATGGCGCCGATGTCGGGGAAGATGTCGGCGTGGTCGTATTCCAGATTGTTCAGCACCGCCGTCTTGGCGTGGTAGTGCACGAACTTGCTGCGCTTGTCGAAAAACGCGGTGTCGTATTCGTCCGCCTCGATGACGAAGAAGTCCGACTCCTTGTCGCCGCGCAGGCGCGCCGAGATGCCGAAGTTCATCGGCACGCCGCCGATCAGGAAGCCGGGCGCGTAGCCGGCGTCTTCCAGGATCCAGGCCAGCATCGAGGTGGTGGTGGTCTTGCCGTGCGTGCCGGCCACGGCCAGCACCCACTTGTTGCGCAGAATATGGTCGCCAATCCATTGCGGGCCCGACACGTAGGGCAGGCTGCGGTTCAGGATCTCCTCGATCAGCGGATTACCACGGGTCATCACATTGCCGATCACGTACAAGTCGGGGTTGAGCGACACCTGGTCCGGGCTGTAGCCCTGGATCAGCTCGATGCCCTGGGATTCGAGCTGCACGCTCATCGGCGGATAGACGTTGGCGTCGCAGCCGGTGACGCGATGGCCCGCCTCCTTGGCCAGGACCGCAAGGCCGCCCATGAAGGTGCCGCAAATACCGAGGATGTGAATATGCATGGGTAGAGGAGAGGAAATGGCGAAATCGCGATTTTACCTGACGCGGTGCCATTTTCCGTTCGGGAGTATCATCGAACCCATGAATCCGAGCCAAACCAACGACCCGCAGGCGCTGCGTTCGCAGATCGCGGCCACCGCCGCCCGCATGATCGCCGAGGACGGCGCCGATTACGCCACCGCCCGCCGCAAAGCCGCGCGCAAGGTGCTGGGGGTGGACCAGCCGCACTCGAACCTGCTTCCAGACAATATCCAGATCGAGGACGAGGTGCGCCGCTACCAGGCGCTGTTCCAGGGGCCGCAGCAGGCCGCGCGCCTCAAGCGCTTGCGCCGCGCCGCATTGGAGGTGATGGACGAGCTGGCCGAGTTCCGGCCCTACCTCACCGGCGCGGTGCTGAGCGGCACTGCCGGCGAGTATGACGACATCCGCCTGCAATTGTTCGCCGACAGCGCCAAGGAAGTCGAGATCTTCCTATTAAATAGAAACGTCAATATAGAGATCTCGGAAATGCCCCACTTTAAGGGCGCCCGCCATGACCCGGTTGAAACAGTGAGCTTCCTGTGGCATAACGAGGCCGTGCACGCGGAGTTATACGAAATGAATGACCTGCGCGGCGCGCTCAAGCCGCGCTCGGACGGACGCCTGCAGCGCGTGGACGCGGCCGGCCTGCGCGCCCTGATGACGACTGACGAAACACTGGAACAAGACGAATGAACAAGAAGAATGTACTCGGGTACGCGGTGCTCGCCCTCGCCTTCGGCGCCATGGGCGCGCTCGTGGGGCTCAACCAGAAAGACGTGGCCGGGCCGATCACCACGGCCTACGCCGCGACCGACGGCCGGCCGCACACGGCGGTCACCAACCTGTTCGCGCAATCGCTCAACGACGCCGGCGGCAAGCCGCAGGCATTGTCGCAATGGCAAGGCAAGCCCTTGCTGGTGAATTTTTGGGCACCGTGGTGCGCCCCCTGCGTGCGCGAGATGCCCGAACTGGACGCGCTGGCCAAGGAAATGAAGGCAAAGCAGGTGAACGTGATCGGGATCGGCATCGATAGCCCGGCCAATATCGCGGCTTTTGCCGCGCGTTTGAAGATCTCTTATCCGCTGTACGTGGCAGGCATGGGCGGCACCGACCTGGCCCGCGAGTTCGGCAACGAGGCGGGCGGGCTGCCCTACACGGTGCTGATCGGGGCCGACGGGCAGGTCAAGAAAACCTACCTGGGCTCGCTCAAGTTCGACCAGCTGCGCGCCGACCTGGCCAAGCTGTAAACACATGCAATTTCTACCGTCGTCCCGGCGAAGGCCGGGACCCATGCTGCGCCACCGGTCACGCGGCGCATGGGTCCCGGCTTTCGCCGGGACGACGGTTTTAGGGCTGGCAATTTATCCGCACGAACGGTCGTTCACTTATTTATCTGCCTATACAAAGCATTACAATATCGCTTGCCAATAGGAGATGTTGGCGTCAAAATGCCTGACTTTCGGGCAACCAGACCTTCAACATGGCGAAAAAGCTCCTGCTGCTCAACGGCCCCAACCTGAATCTGCTGGGGACACGAGAGCCTGCGGTGTACGGCACCACGACGCTCGCCGACATCGAGCAAGCCGCACAAGCCCAGGCAGCCGCGGCCGGCGCAACGCTCGCTTGCTTCCAGAGTAACCATGAAGGGGCGCTGATTGACCGCATCCATGCCGCGCGCCTCGAAGGGGTCGATGCGATCATCATCAACCCGGGCGGACTGACCCACACCAGCGTGGCCTTGCGTGATGCGCTGGCCGGGGTCGCCATCCCGTTCGTGGAAGTCCATCTCTCTAATATTTACCAGAGAGAGGAGTTCCGCCACCATTCGTACCTGTCTGCCATCGCGCGCGGCACGATCTGCGGGCTGGGCGCCGATGGATATAGGTTTGCCATCGACTTCGCGCTTAAATAGCGTTAATCTACGTCAACTTCACGCATTCTGTGTGCTTCGCGGCGCCGCCGTAGGGCATACTCAACAACACCAATAATTCCAAGGGGTTTCACATGGATCTACGAAAACTCAAGACTTTGATCGATCTCGTCGCAGAGTCCGACATCGCTGAACTCGAAGTGACCGAGGGCGAAAGCAAAGTTCGCATCGTCAAATCCTCCGGGATCCCGCAGAACCAGGTCCTGATGATGCCGCCGGCCGGCGTGCAGCAATACAGCGCCCCGGCAGCTGCGCCGCAGGTGGCCGCCCCTGCCGCCGCACCCGCAGCCGCAGCCCCGGCCGCCGAAACCGGCCACGTGGTCAAGTCGCCGATGGTCGGCACCTTCTACCGTTCGTCCGCCCCGGGCGCCCCGGCCTTCGTCGAGGTCGGCGCCACCGTGAAGGAAGGCGACACCCTGTGCATCATCGAAGCGATGAAGCTGCTGAACGAAATCGACGCCGACATTTCCGGCACCGTCACCAAGATCCTGGTGGAGAATGGCCAGCCGGTCGAATTCGGCCAGCCGCTGTTCGTGATCGGCTAATCCGCCCGCAAGCGGCGCGGGCCCGCCCAGGGCCCTTTCGACTGTCGTACCCGGCCGCGCAAGGCCGGCCTTCACAGAACTACCTGAACCATGTTTGAAAAAATCCTCATCGCCAATCGTGGTGAAATCGCGCTGCGTATCCAGCGCGCGTGCCGCGAATTGGGCATCAAGACCGTCGTCGTGCACTCCGAGGCGGACAAGGACGCCAAATACGTGAAGTTGGCGGACGAGTCGGTTTGCATCGGCCCGGCGCAGTCGGCACTGAGCTATCTGAACATGCCGGCGATCATCAGCGCGGCCGAAGTGACCGACGCCGAGGCGATCCACCCGGGTTATGGCTTCCTGTCGGAGAACGCCGACTTTGCCGAGCGCGTCGAGAAATCGGGCTTCGTGTTCATCGGCCCGCGTTCCGACTCGATCCGCATGATGGGCGACAAGGTCTCGGCCAAGCAGGCGATGATCAAGGCCGGCGTGCCCTGCGTGCCCGGCTCGGATGGCGCCCTGACGGACGACCCGAAGGAAATCATCCAGACCGCGCGCAAGATCGGCTATCCGGTCATCATCAAGGCCGCCGGCGGCGGCGGCGGGCGCGGCATGCGCGTGGTGCACACCGAGGCGGCACTGTTGAACGCGGTGGCGATGACCAAGGCCGAGGCCGGCACGGCATTCGGCAACCCCGAGGTCTACATGGAAAAGTTCCTGGAGAATCCGCGCCACGTGGAAATCCAGGTGCTGGCTGACGAACACCGGAACGCCGTCTGGCTGGGCGAGCGCGACTGCTCGATGCAGCGCCGCCACCAGAAGGTGATCGAGGAAGCGCCCGCGCCGGGCATCAACCGCAAGCTGATCGAGAAGATCGGCGACCGCTGCGCCGAAGCCTGCCGCAAGATCGGCTATCGCGGCGCCGGCACCTTCGAATTCCTGTACGAGAACGGCGAGTTCTACTTCATCGAGATGAACACCCGCGTGCAGGTCGAGCACCCGGTCACCGAAATGATCACCGGCATCGACATCGTGCAGGAGCAGATCCGCATCGCCTGCGGCGAGAAGCTGCGCTTCAAGCAGCGCGACATCATGCTGTCGGGCCACGCGATCGAGTGCCGCATCAACGCCGAAGATCCGTTCAAGTTCATCCCGTCGCCGGGCCGCATCACCAACTGGCACGCGCCGGGCGGCCCTGGCATCCGCGTCGATTCGCACGCCTACAACGGTTACTACGTGCCGCCGCACTACGATTCGATGGTCGGCAAGGTGATCGCCTATGGCGCCACCCGGGACCAGGCGATCCGCCGCATGCAGATTGCGCTTTCGGAAATGGTGGTTGAGGGTATCATGACGAATATCCCGCTGCACCGCGAGCTGATGGTGGACGCGCGCTTCATCGAAGGCGGCACCAACATCCACTACCTCGAGCACAAGCTGGCCCACAAGCCGGACCTGGAGAAGGAAGGCGCCCTCGGCGCCAAATCGGAGACCAAGGCAGAAGCATGAGCTGGACCGAAGTAGTCATCGAGATCGACCGTGAACATGCCGAGGCGTTGTCCGATGCCTTGATGGAGGCTGGCGCGCTGTCGGTCTCGGTGGAGGACGCGGACGAAGGCACGGCGCAGGAAAAGCCGCTGTTCGGCGAGCCGGGCATGACCCCGTCCGAGGCCGCGTGGGACCGCTCGCGCGTGGTGGCCCTGACCGACGTGGACGCCGACCAGGGCGCGATCGTGGCCGAGGCGGCCGACGCCATCAACCTGGCCAAGGCGCCCGCCTTCACCACCCGCGCAGTGGATGACGCCGACTGGGTGCGCCTGACGCAATCGCAGTTCGAGCCTATCCACATCGGCAAGAACATCTGGGTGGTGCCAAGCTGGCACGACGCTCCGGACCCCAACGCCCTCGTGCTCGAACTCGACCCGGGCCTGGCGTTCGGCACCGGCAGCCACCCCACCACCCGCCTGTGCATGGAATGGCTGGAAGCGCATCCGGCGCCGGGCAAGACCGTGCTTGATTACGGTTGCGGCTCCGGCATCCTGGCGATGGTCGCCAAGAAGCTGGGCGCGGGCGAAGTGAACGGCGTGGACATCGACCCGCAGGCGATCGAGTCGGCGCACGCGAACGCCGAGCGCAACGGCTGCGCGATCGACTACTTCCTGCCAGACCAATTCGCTGCCTCGAGCCATGCGCAGCAACGCTACGACACCGTCGTGGCCAACATCCTGTCGAGCCCATTGAAGCTGATGGCGCCGATGCTGTCCGGGCGCGTGGCGCCAGGCGGATCGCTGGTTCTCTCGGGCGTGCTGGAACGCCAGGCCGAGGAAGTGGCCGCGGCGTACGCTCCTTTCATCAAGCTGGGCGTCTGGGCCTCGCAGGACGGCTGGGTCGCCCTTCATGGGCAGCTCGGCAGCGACACAGCACCGCCGCCGCGCACGCCCCGCGCGGAGTAAAGGCCCATGGCGCTTGCCACTCGATGCCCCCACTGTAAGACTACTTTCCGGGTCGCCCAGGACCAGTTGAAACTGCGTGGGGGCATAGTGCGCTGTGGCGCCTGCCACGAAATTTTCGACGGCAACGCCAGCCTGGTCGATCTGGATGCCAAACCGGCGGTCGAGCCGGCGCCTGCCGAAGCACCTGCCGAAGTCCCTGCCAACGAGCAGGAGGTGCCGGTCTACACCATCGAACTGGACAAGACCCTCGACCCGCTGGGCATCCTGCCCGAACCCGAGAACGAGCCGCCGCCGCAGCCGCAGGCCGTACTGCACGAGCCGCACGACGAAGTGGTGGAGAGCACCGAGGAAGCCGAGGGCTTCGCGTCGGGCGACGCCGAATTCTTCGAAACCGAAACCCCGGTTGCCGACGCCACGGACGACGCCACCGGGCCCGCACCGGAAAGCGCCACCGTCCAGGACGGTGCAGACGAAGAAGCACCGATTCGCGCCGAGCCGGCACTCGCGGCCGGGAGCGCGCTGGAACCGGCACTCGAAGCGGACGCGCCGCAAGCCGCGGGCCGCGTCGAGCCCACGTTCGACCTGCCGGTCGAAGAAGAACTGGTGGCTGCCGCCCTGCCCGATTACCGCGACGAACCCACGCTGCAAGCCCACGCCGAGATGGCGCATCATTTCGGCGGCACCGAGCACGCTCCGCTGCCGATGCGCGAGTCGACCGCCGACACCCACCTCCCGCCGCCCGCTCCCGCCGCCAAGCCTGCGCGTGCGCGCCTGGGCAACCGGCGCTCCAAGCTCAGTCCGACCAAGATCCCGCCGCCCAAGCTGCGCGTGCCCGAGATCGACGAACCCGATTTCGTCAAGCGCGGCCGCCAGCAGGAACAAACCGGCAAGCGGCGCCGCATTTTGATGGCGGTCGGCTCGGTGCTGCTTGCGCTGCTGCTGGTGGCGCAGGCGATGACGGTCTTGCGCGACGACCTCGCCGCGCGCGTGCCGGCGATGAAGCCGGCGCTGGCCGCCGTGTGCGCGGCGCTGCGCTGCCGCGTGGAGCTGCCCGCGCATATCGACAACCTGGCCATCGAAACAGGCGAGCTGCAAACGCTGGGCCCCGACACCTACGTGCTCACCACCCTGCTGCGCAACCAGGGCGGCAGCGCACAGGCGTGGCCCGCCATTGAACTGGCGCTCACCGACGCCAACGACAAACCGCTGGTGCGCCGCGTGTTCGCGCCCGCGGAATACCTGCCACACGACGTTGCGGCGGCGGCCGGCTTCGGCCCGCACGCGGAGCAGCCGGTCAAGCTCTACTTCAAGCTTGACCAGCTCAAGCCCTCCGGCTACCACATCGCCGTTTTCTACCCATAAGGCTTCACATGACCAAGACTTCGCTGATCTGCGGATCGCTCGCATTCGACAAGATCATGCAGTACCACGGCCGCTTCGGCGAAACGCTGCTGGCCGACCAGCTGCACCGCGTGAACGTATCGTTCCTGGTGCCCACGCTGCGCACCGAGTACGGCGGCTGCTCCGCCAACATCGCCTATAACCTCAAGCTGCTGGGCGGCGACCCGCTTATCATGGCGACCATCGGCCAGGACGGCGGCGAGTACCTGCAGCGCTTCGACAAGCTGGGCATCTCCACGCGCGCGATCCGCACCATCGGCCACGCCTACACCGCGCAGTGCTTCGTCACCGCGGACCTGGACAACAACCAGATCAACGCCTTCCACCCGGGCGCCATGCAGTTCGCGCACGAGAACAACGTGGCCGACTGCGGACCGCTGGCGGTGGCGATCATCGCCCCGGACGGGCGCGAGGGCATGCTCAAGCACGCGCGCGACTGCGCGGCGCTGGGGGTGCCGTTCATGTTCGACCCGGGCCAGCAGCTGCCGATGTTCTCCGGCGACGAGCTGATCACCTTCATCGACCAGGCTACCTACCTGGCGGCGAACGACTACGAATTCGAGATGGTGATGGACCGCACCGGCCTGACGCTGGGCGACATCGCCAAGCGGCTGGACGCGTTGATCATCACGCGCGGCGACAAGGGTTCGGAGATCCATGCCGGCGGCGAGCGCCACGACATTCCCCCGGTGACGGCGGAGAAGGTGGTGGACCCGACCGGCTGCGGCGACGCCTACCGCGCGGGCCTCTTGTACGGGATCACCAACGGCTTCGACTGGCCCACGACCGGGCGCCTGGCGAGCCTGCTCGGCTCGATCAAGATCGCGCACCAGGGTGGTCAGAACCACAGCTTCAGCGCGGAAGAAATCGCCACGAAGTTCGAGCAGGCCTTCGGTTACCGCTTCTGAATGTGCCGTCGTCCCGGCGCAAGCCGGGACCCATGCTGAGCGCCCCGCTCCGCGCCTCGTGCAAACACTCCCCACCTCGACCCGTCGTCCCCGCGAAGGCGGGGACCCATAGACCGTTTGAACAAGCGGTAGGCTTGTCCAGCCGCGGCCCTGCGAGCTCAGCATGGGTCCCCGCCTTCGCCGGAACGACGTGCTCGGGTTATCGGCTCAAGCCGGCAGCAGCGCCTTGGCCACATCGGCCGGCGTCAGCGACTTCGCAACCTGCACCAGCTTGCGCTTGTTGGTCTGCCCGTGCGTGATCTCGATCGCGCTCTTGGGCACCTTCAGCGCGCCGGCGAGGAATTTGATGAGCGCCTCGTTGGCCTTCCCTTCGATCGGCTGCGCCGCCAGCTTGAGCTTGAGCGCGTCGTCCAGCACGCCGATCACCTCGGTCTTTTTCGCATTCGGGGTGATCTGCACCGCGATGCGCACCCCGCCCGCGATGGCGGAGCACCACTTCGATTCGATCGTCAAAAGAACAGGCGCCCCAACACAATCTGTACCACCTGCAGCAAGAGCAGCGCGACGAGTACCGACAGGTCGATACCGCCGATCAGCGGCACCACGCGGCGGATTGGGCGCAGCAAGGGGTAGTTCAACGCGCTGATGAAGGGCGCCAGCGGGGCGTTCGGGTTCACCCAGCTGAACACCGCATCGATGATGAGCAGCGCCATGAAGCCGTAGATGATCCAGTTGAGGAACCGGAACACGGCCATCAGGAAGACCACCTCGCCGCTCGCGCCCTGGAGCAGCAGGACCGAGGTCGCCAGCAGCACCACCAGGAACGCGCCGATCAGGCTGGCCCAGTCATAGCCGCCCATGCCTGGCACGACGCGGCGCAAGGGGCGCACCAGCCAGTCCGACAGCGTGAACGTGAACTGCGCAACCGGGGCCGGCGGGCGCACGCGTGTGACCTGCATCCAGAAACGCAGCAGCAGCACCCCACCGAGCACACTGGCTGCCGCATCGACGATCAACTGAAGAATACTGAGCACGGCCACTCCTTGAAAACGTGTTGTGCGAACGATGGTCGGTGAACTATACGCACAAAAAAAACCGCCGTGTGAACTGATCACACAGCGGTATTGTGCCTGATCCAGGCAGAGCTGGCTATTACGGGCGGCTGCTGGTCGGGAACGGCCATGCTGCGGCCGGAGCCAGCACGGTCTTGGCCGGAGCGGCGGTCGGCGCCGGAGCTGCTGCTGCCGGTGCTGCCGGTGCTGCCGGCTTGGCTTCAGCGGCCGGTGCTGCCGGTTTGGCTGCCGGAGCTGCCTTCTTGGCGGCCGGCTTTTTCGCTGCCGGCTTCTTGGCGGCTGCCGGTTTGGCGGCGACTGCCGGCTTGGCGGCTGCCGGTTTTGCTGCTGCCGGTTTGGCGGCCGCTTTCTTCGCTACCGGCTTGGTAGCTGCTGCCTTTGCTGCCGGCTTGGCAGCGACTTTCTTGGCGGCCGGCTTGGCGGCCGGTTTCGCTGCAGCCTTTTTAGCGGCCGGCTTGGCCGCGGCTTTTTTTGCTGCAGGCTTCGCAGCGGCTTTCTTGGCGGCCGGTTTAGCTGCCGGCTTGGCGGCGGCTTTCTTTGCTACCGGCTTGGCGGCGGCTTTCTTTGCTACCGGCTTGGCAGCAGCTTTCTTGGCTGCCGGCTTGGCCGCGGCTTTGGTGGCGGCTGCTTTTTTAGCTGCCGGTTTTGCGGCTGCTTTCTTTGCTGCCGGTTTTGCGGCTGCTTTCTTTGCTGCCGGCTTGGCGGCGGCTTTCTTGGCTACCGGTTTTGCTGCGGCCTTGCTTGCGGCGGCTTTCTTGGCTGCCGGTTTTGCGGCGGCTTTCTTGGCTACCGGCTTGGCTGCTGCTTTCTTTGCTGCCGGTTTTGCGGCGGCTTTGGTTGCGGCTGCCTTCTTGGCTACCGGCTTGGCTGCTGCTTTCTTTGCTGCCGGTTTTGCAGCGGCTTTGGTGGCGGTTGCTTTTTTGGCGACCGGCTTGGCTGCTGCCTTCTTGGCTGCCGGCTTGGCGGCGGCTTTGGTGGCGGTTGCTTTCTTCGCTGCCGGTTTAGCGGCTGCTTTTGCTGCCGGCTTGGCGGCGGCCTTGGCTGCCGGTTTGGCGGCTGCGGCTTTCTTGACCGGCTTCTCGGCGGCGGCCTTGGCTGCCGGTTTAGCGGCGGCTTTTGCGGCCGGCTTCTTTGCTGCGGGTTTCTTAGCGGCTGTTGCCATTTTTGTTCTCCTTCATCTGCGATGAGAAAATACGCTACAAGGTTTAAACCCGTCCGGCCTCCCGGCCAGGCGAATTATTCATCGGCACAAACGCTACACGTTGTTTATGCTAATGAATTCGGCACCAGCTGAACTGCTGCAACTCCTCACGATTGCAGCACTTCAGCCGTCGCCGCCAGCCTTTCGACCGGCGACACTGGTACTTCAAGTTACGCTGTCCACATCGCAGCCCGCAGACGGGCACGAAAAGAAAAAGCCGCCATGCCTGAACTGATCAGGCAGTGCGGCTTGTTCTTTTCATTAAGCTTACGTGCATACTGATGAGGTCAGCGTCCCATTTTTTGATCGGTTTTTTGTCCAGATCCCGCGCAAAATTTTTTGCGTGTTCACCTTTTGACAAATTCAATCACGTAAAGTACACGAAAACCTTGTCAGTGCGCAACTGGCGCACATAATTTTCAGTCACTTTTGCAATCGGATCATCGCGCGTGCGCCGGGTTTTGAATCCGGCAGCGGTCTTGAAGGCACCGGATACCACCCACCAAATGGACAGATGCGCGTGCGGCCAGCAACGAAGCAGTATCGATAAACACTGGGTGTTTGCAAAATCGGCTCATCAATAAAGCCGCCAATATCTCACCGCCGGCGGCAGATGAAAAACCATCGGTGCGAGCTGCGGCAATGCGCGCAGATTTGCATGCTCAATGTCGCAAACACGCGACTACTTTACAGCGCACGCGCGCGAAAACATCGGGGCCGCATCGATGCGCAACTGGATTCGCTAGCCAATCCGGCGCACCGACTCGCGCACCTCGAGGCTCAGCTGGGGAAGATCAATGTCCGGCTTTTCGTGCCGGATCATCGCGAGGATCGCCTGGCCGAGGCAGCGGCCGACTTCAAACAAAGGCTGGCGCACGGTGGTGAGCGGCGGCGTGGTGCACATCGAACTGTGCAGGTCGTCGAAGCCGACAATCGAAATGTCTTCCGGCACGCGGATGCCGCGCCGGTACAGCGCCAGCCGCGCGCCGTAGGCGGTCAGGTCGTTGCCGGCAAAAATAGCCGTGAAGCGTTCGCCCGATTCCAGCAAGCGCTCGACCGCCAGCAAGCCACCGGTCTCGAGAAAATCGCCCGCCTCGATCAACCTGGGGTTGCGCGGGATTTTGTGTTTGGCCAGCGTGTCGCGATAGCCTTTCAGCCGCGCCTGCGCATCCTCGTGGTCCGGTGGGCCGGCGATAAAGGCGATGTTGCGGTGCCCCTGCATGATCAGGTACTCGACCGCGTCGCACGCCGCCTTGTAGTTATCCAGGCTGAAGCCATAAGCGTGCTTGCCCTCCAGCTGGCGGCCGAATGCCACAATGGGCACCCGGTTCGACAACTTGAGGATCTGGCTATCCTTGAGCCTGCCTGACAGGATGACCACGCCATCGACCCGCCGCGCGATCAGCAACTCCATACGCTCGGCCTCCTCCTGCGCGCGCCAGTGGCCGGACACGATCAGGGGCGCGTACCCGGCGCCCTGCAAGGCATCGTCGATACCGGCCATGGCGTCGGCAAAGTACCCCGACATCAGTGACTGGGTAAGCACGCCGATGGTGCGCGTGCTGCCGCTCTTGAGGTTTTGGGCCAGCACGTTGGGCTTGTAATTGAGGCGCTCGATCACGCTTTCGATGACCCTGCGCTTTTCCTCGGACACCTTGGCCGTGCCGTTCAGGAAGCGGGAAACCGTGGCCGCCGACACGCCGGCGACGCGTGCTACCTCATGAACCGTGACCATTGGCGTGCTGCTGGAGTCTTTCATCATTGGGCGTGCGCTGGATTGACGTGGGCGGCACTTGCCGCGGCCGCCCGAGTATAACAGTGAGAAACCGATTTCAGAAACGCTTTCACGTCACCTGCAAGCACGGAGCACGCACCGGGCCGGTCCAAGCTAGCCCATCACGCAACAAAACTCCCTCTGCACCAGGCGAATTGACTGACGCCTGTGGCCCGTCAAACCACCGTTCAAAATTTCGTTTGACTTTCCTTTCGATCAACAATACTATGAAATCGATTTCATAAACATCATGAAATCGGCAGCACCGGACACTAAGACAGGGAAACCCTGCACCCTACATAACCACAATAGTTAGGAGACAGTATGAAAAGATCCGCCCTTCGGGGTGTGCGTGCCAGCTCGCCTATCCAGCTTGCGATCCTGGTCCTGCTCACCGGCATGAACGCATCGCATGCGCAGACGACCCCGTCCGACAGCGCGCCGGAAGCCCCGGCGGCGGACGGCGCCAAGATGGCCGAAGTGATCATCACCGCCACCAAGCGTTCGACCTCGCTGCAGAAGACCCCGGTCGCGGTCACCGCCCTGAACGCGGCCAGCCTCGAAGACAACCACGTGCAGACCCTGCTCGACGTGGTCAACCTGGTGCCGGGCTTCCAGGCCACCGGACAGGGCGACCACGGCGTCATCACGATGACCATGCGCGGCGTGGGCAACGACAGCGCCAAGACCGAATACGCCGACCCGGAGGTAGCCACCTTCGTCGATGGCATCTACTCGCCGCGCCCCGAAGGCGCCACCAGCCTGCTGTTCGACCTTGACGCCATCGAGGTGCTGCGCGGCCCGCAAGGCACGCTGTGGGGCCGCAACTCGACGGTCGGCGCGGTCAACATGCAGACCGCCAAGCCCGTGCTGGGCCAGACCAGCGGCACGGTGGAAGCCGGCGCCGGCGACTACGGCCGGCTTGGCGCGCGCGGCGCCGTCAATGTGCCGCTCGGCGACACGGCAGCCATGCGCATCGCGTTCGTGCACGAACAGCACGACGGCTACGTGGACTATCAGAAGCTGCCGGTCCCCTCGCAGGAGAGCCAGCGTGCGGCCTGGCTGGCCAGCGGCGGCAGCGCCTCGGCCTTCCAGCCGATCAACCCCAACCAGTTCGTCGTGGGCGGACCGAAATACTACGCGCAGGACCAGAGCGCCGTGCGCCTGTCCCTGCTGTGGCAGCCGTCGCGGTCGTGGAAGTGGAACGTGGCCTACGAGCGCTTTGCCGACCGCGGCACCCTGCCGATGAACCTGATGCAGACGCCGCGCCCGGGGCAGGACCGCTGGTCGGCCCTGATCGACACCGCCCCTTCCCTGCATCGGAACACCGATTCGCTGCGCAGCCGGGTCGAGTACACCGTCAACGACGCGATGGCGCTGTCGTACATTGCAGGCTATTCGAAGTTCGACGGTTCCTCCACCTTCGACCAGGACGGCGGCGTGAGCGTACCGACCAGCTTTGCCACCGGCGCCACCTACCAGGCCAACAACACCGTCTCGTCGCACTACACCAACTACAGTCACGAACTGGAGCTGCAATCGACCGGCAAGCGCACGCTGGACTGGCAGCTTGGCCTGTACTACGCGGCAGAAGAAAACAGCATCCGCTTCGATATCCCGGTCTTCAACGGCACCCAGCAGGGGACGGTTGCGTGGCAGGGCTCGTTCATCCAGCCGAAAGAGACGGTGAAGTCCTCGGCCGCGTTCGGCCAGGCCACCTGGAACATTGGCGAGGCCCTGCACCTGACCGGCGGCGCGCGCTACACCCACGACCGCCGCACCAACGAAGGCGGCAACGGCTACACCTGGAACTACGACGCCAGCGTGCCGCAAGTACCTGTGTCGCCGTCGATCGACCCGCGCCTGCCCGGCCAGGGCTACAGCCCGGGCGTGCCGTCCAACGACGGTGTCTACACCGGCAGCAAGGTCACCGGCCTGGCCCGGCTGGCCTATGACATCGACCGCAACAACATGGTCTACGCCAGCGTTTCGACCGGCTACAAGTCGGGCGGCCTGCAAGATGGCGGCAAGACCTACGGCGCCGAAACCCTGACCAACTACGAGATCGGCACCAAGAGCTCGCTGCTGGGCGGGGCCCTGCAGATCAACAACGCCCTGTTCTACGAGAAGTTCAAGGACTTCCAGTTCAGCGCGCCGGTGACCAACCCTGACGGCACCCGGGGCCTGGCCACCAACAACGCCGAGGGCGCAAAGATCTACGGCCTGGAATCGGAAATCACCGCCCGCTTCGGCCGCGACGACCGGCTGCAGATGGCGCTGGCCTACACGCCGCACGCCAAGCTCGGCCACCTGATCGGCGGCTCGAACGACTACGCCCTGCCCAAGTGCGCCGTGCCCGGCATTAGCACCTGCCTGGACGTGACGGGGAACGAGATGCCGCACACGCCCAGGTTCTCGGCGCAGGTGCAATACCAGCACATGTTCCGCCTGGCCGACGGCGCCACGCTGACGCCGCGCCTGAGCACCCACTACGAAACGGCATCGTGGCTGTCGGTGTTCAACCTGGGCGAAGGCGACCGCCAGAAGGCCTACACCCGCAGCGACATCGGCCTGCGCTACGCGCACGACAAGTGGTGGGTCGATGCCTTCGTGCGCAACGTGGGCGACGTCAACGTCAAGACCAGCGCCATGAACGGCTTCGGCGCCTGGGTCGCGCAGTACCTGCCGCCGCGTACCGTCGGCATCAACGCCGGCCTGGAGTTCTGAGCCGCCGGCCAAGGTCCCCGGCCGGCGCCGGGGACCGCGCCAACCTTTGACATCATCCAACACCTGCACCATGACCGACTCAATCCAATTCCCGCCCGATTTCACCTGGGGGGTCGCCACCAGCGCCTTCCAGATCGAGGGCGCGGCCACGCTCGACGGCAAAGGCCCGTCGATCTGGGACACCTTCTGCCGCAACCCCGCCAACATCAAGGACGCCAGCAACGGCGACATCGCCTGCGACCACTATCACCGCTATCGGGATGACGTTGCGCTAATGGCGTCGCTGGGCGTGGACGCCTACCGGTTCTCGATGGCCTGGGCGCGCGTGCAGCCCGAGGGCAAGGGCGCGTGGAACGAGCGGGGATTCGACTTCTATGCGCGCCTGCTCGACGCGCTCGAGGAGCATGGCATCGCCCCGCACCTGACGCTATATCACTGGGACCTGCCGCAGGCGCTGCAGGACGAAGGCGGCTGGCTCTCGCGCGACACCGCGCACCGGTTCGCCGACTATGCATGGGAGGTGGCGCGCCGCTTCGGCGCGCGGGTGAAAACCATCGCCACCCACAACGAGCCGTGGTGCACCGCCAACCTTGGACACGGCAACGCCCAATTCGCGCCCGGCGTGGCCGACCGCAAGTCGGCGATCCAGGTATCGCACCATCTGCTGCTGTCGCACGGACTGGCCATGCAGGCCATGCGCGCGGTGGGCGCGCCCGCCCGCCTGGGGATCGTCCTGAACCAGTGGACCGCCGACCCTGCCACCGACTCGCAGGCCGACCGCGACCTGGCAAACCTGGAATACGCCCGCTCGGTACAGTGGTTCATGGACCCGATCTTCAAGGGCCGCTATCCCGAGCTGGCCCTGCGCGCGCATGGTGCTGACGCACCAAGGGTCCACGAGGGCGACTTCAAGACCATCCGCCAGCCGCTCGATTTTTTGGGCGTGAACTATTACACCCGCGCCTACTGCAGCGCCGAAGAGCCGCCGCGCCAGCCCGACAGTCCACTCGGCGTCACCGACATGGGCTGGGAGATTTATCCCCAGGGCCTGACCGAACTGCTGCTCAAGCTCAAAGCCGAATACGACCTGCCGCCCATCTACATCACCGAAAACGGCATGGCCAACGCCGACTGCCTTGACCACGGCCAGGTGGACGACCAGGCGCGCATCGACTACGTTGCGCGCCACCTGGCCGCACTGCATGCGGCGATGGCGCACGGCGTGCAAGTGGATGGCTACTTTTTATGGAGCCTGCTCGACAACTTCGAATGGAATTCGGGCTACGCCAAACGCTTCGGCATCGTGTATGTAGATTATGCTACCCAAGAGCGCACGCCCAAAGCCAGCGCCCTGTGGTACCGCGACTTCATTGCGGCGCAGCGCCGGCGCGTCGCTTCGAATACATGACAAGGGAGACAGCCATGGAACCTGAGCGCTGCCGCGATGGTGCGCGCCTGCTGGCCGACATCGGCGGCACCAACGCGCGTTTTGCCATCGAACGCGCGGATGGGAGCATCGAGGCCATCGCCACCCTGCCGTGCTCCGGCCATGCAAGCCTGGCCGATGCCGCCCGCGCCTACCTGTCCCGGCACGCTGGCCTTCCCGTGCGGCACGCGGCCATCGCCATCGCCAATCCGGTCGAGGGCGACTTCGTCAAGATGACCAACCACGACTGGCAGTTCTCGATCGCCGAAACACGCGATGCCCTCGGGCTGGATACGCTCCTCGTAGTGAACGACTTCGCCGCGCTGGCAGCTGCAGTGCCCGGGCTGGGCGCTGCCGACCTCATGGCCGTGGGCCCGGGCCAGGTGTGTGGCGATGGCGTCATCGGCCTGCTCGGCGCCGGCACCGGGCTTGGCATGGCGGGCCTGATTCCCTCGGCCGACGGCTGGACCGTGCTGCAGAGCGAGGGCGGGCACGTCGCGTTTTCGCCGTCGGACGAGCGCGAACAGGCGATCCTCGATTTCTGCTGGTCGCGCTTCGACCATGTGTCCGCCGAACGCCTGATGTCCGGCCCCGGCCTGTCGCTGATTCTCGAGGCGCTGGCCGCATGGCGCAGGCTGCCCGTGCCGGCAGCGCTGGCGCCGGCCGACATCGTCGAGCGTGGCCTCGCGGGCACCGATCCCTTGTGCGCGGAGGTGCTCGAATGCTTCTGCGGCATGCTGGGTACTGCGGCAGCGAACCTCGCGGTGACGCTGTGCGCGCGCGGCGGCATCTACATTGGCGGCGGCATCGTTCCGCGGCTTGGCGACTGGTTCGCCCGCTCGCCCTTTCGCGCTCGCTTCGAGAGCAAGGGACGGTTCAGCGCCTTTACCGCCAGGATTCCCACCCTTGTGATCACCGCCCCCTACCCGGCCCTGGCGGGCGCAGCCTCCATGCTGGACCGGCACCTGGCCCGTTCCCGTGTCCCGGCACGTTCGCACCACGCCCAACACAAAACGGAGCTGCGCCATGCCGCCATCTAGCACCGCCAGCACGCGCTCTCCCCTGCTCTGGGTGCCCACCGGGTACTTCACGATGGCGTTGGGGTACACCATGCTGTGCAGCGTCACGGCCATCATGTTCAAGAACATGGGCATGGACAACGGCCGGGCTGCCGCGTATTCGAGCATGCTGATCCTGGCGTACACGATCAAGCCGCTGTTCGCGCCGCTGGTCGAGATGTACCGCACCAAGAAGTTCTTCGTGCTGTGCACCCAGGTGCTGATGGGACTGGGCTTTGCCGGCGCCGCGCTGGCCATGTCGCTGCCGGACTTCATGGTGGTGCTCATGCCCATGTTCTGGCTGATGTCCTTCATCGGCGCGACCCAGGACATCGCCAGCGACGGCGTCTACGTCACCTCGCTCGACACCCGCACGCAGTCGCTTTACTGCGGGGTGCAGAGCCTGTCGTGGAATATCGGGCCGATCGTCGCCTCGGGCTTCCTTGTTTACCTGAGCGGCAAGCTGCACACTGCGGTATTCGGCCACGATGCGGCGACCTTCGGGCCGGACTGGATGCAGGCATGGCAGGTCGTGTTCTTCATCGTGGCCGGCATCACGCTGCTGATGGCCTTCTGGCACCTGCGCTTCATGCCGGAAGGCGCGCGCGCGGAAAACACCCCCACCAGCGTGGGCGGCGCGTGGGCGATCCTGAGCGACGCCTTCATCACCTTTTTCCGCAAGCGCGGCGTGTGGCGGATGGTGGCATTCGCCTTCCTGTTCCGGCTCAGTATTGGACTGCTGGAGAAGATCGGGCCGTTCTTCATGGTCGATGCGCTGGCCAAGGGCGGGCTTGGCCTGTCCAACGAACGGCTCGGGATCATCTACGGCACCTATGGCCTGGCGGCGGTGCTGCTTGGCTCGGTGCTGGGCGGGCTGTTCGTGGCACGGCGCGGGCTGAAGCGCACGCTCTTTTTGCTGTGCTGCGCGGTGAACATCCCGAACGTCACCTTCCTCGTCATGAGCATCTACCTGCCGTCGAATCTGTTTGCGATCGGCGCCGGCGTCATCATCGAAAAGTTCTTCTTCGGCTTCGGCTCGGTCGGCTTCATGATCTACCTGATGCAGCAGCTCGCGCCGGGCAAGTACGCCACCACGCATTACGCGTTCGGCACCGGGCTGATGGGGCTGTGCGGCATGGTCACCGGCATGGTCAGCGGCCACCTGCAGGAGGCGCTGGGGTACGTGAGCTACTTCGCCCTGGTGATGGTGGCGACCATTCCGTCGTTCCTGGCGTGCTGGTTTGCGCCGTTCCCGCATGGCGAGGGCGAACAGCTTGAGGCGAGCGCCGGCACGGAGCAGGCAGTGCAGCAGGTCTAGCCAGTGTCAGGGTTCAGGGAAAGGCTCGTGCTCTGGATCCCACCCTTGGGTGTCCACGCCGACCCCGACGTCGATGAGGAACTTGTAAGGCGGCTCGCGCGTCCAGCAACCCTCGGCGCATTTGAGCCTGAAGGTCATCCCGTACCGCTTTGGAATGCGCAAGCTCGCCTCTTGCGCGTATCCGGGCTCAAACATCCGCGCATACAATCGCTTCTTCCCTTCAGGAGTCAGGTCGAACCAATCACTGTCGTCGCCTTTGTACGGTTCCCAGCCGCCCGCCTTGAACTGGTTCTGCAGGTCTTCCAGCACAGCGATGGCTTCATCGAAGGGCAACTTGCCCAGCATGGGTGAAGTGGAGAGCGTGGCGGCGACATTGTGGTCGAAACCGAGTGCGGCAAAGTTGGTTGGCGGCAGCGTGAATCCATGTTCAGGGTCAGTGAACCGGATGATGACGGCCGGTTCTGTTACCCAAGTCTCGCCAAATTGCCCGCCGCCGGGATCGTCGGCAGGCAGATTGGATCGTTCCATCACCGGATAGGTTGAGTTCCTCGCCACTTCCTCGAAGCTCTGCCCAAGGCGGAAAGAAAGGATTGTCGGCTCCGGAGTGCGGTAATGCCAATAGGCCGCGACCACCGCAATTCCAGCCATCACTACAATTCGGAGGTAATGTCCCCTCACGCTACGCCCCCGCCAGCTGCTATCGTTCGAATGGATTCCTCCACACGGGAACGTTGGGGGCCATTCAAGAGTTTGTTGAACGCATCAGCAGCCCGTCGTACGAACCGCATGCGTTGCTCTGCTACCCATAACTTGGCGTGCTTGTCCTTCGAGAAGGGCAAGGTGAACCCTTCCTTGGCTTTGCACTGAGCCGACAGGGTCAGCTCCACTTTCTCGGCGTCGCCAGTCGGGATGCCGGTCACTACGGCATACTGGTTGGCGTCAAGCAGCTGCTGCATGACGCGATCGTTATACATAATCGCCTGGAGAATGTTCACCTGTTCATGCCGGGCCAACAAGTTAACACTGTCAGCGACATTGCCCCCTTCAATGCGCCCGAAGCCATCACGGATTTCCTGGAACGGCGTACCGAACGGCAGGACGTTCCTGTCCACGTTCCAGTACACCGGGTACTTCTTGTTCTGTCGCTTGGGCAGGTAATCGCTGAATTCTTTCCAGCCCCGCTCCATGAAAAAGCGATGCAGCGGGTAGATGTCGAGGAACAGATGTTCGTTCCCGAAGCCGAGCCTGTCATGCGCGTAAGCCGCCCCCGCCTCGGTCCCTGCCTGCACACCTGCGGCGGCCTCTGCCCCGGGAAACGCGGCGGCAAACGATAGCTCAAGATTCTCCCGCTCGCGGCGGCTCCTGGCGACCGTCTGCTTTGCGTGCAGGATGGTGCACCCCACCTGTTTGGACGCGAACGCGGCCAGCCCGGCCCATTGGAAGCGATTGTCGGCCAGCCATAACTTTGCATAGGCTGCGTTGATCCGCCTGTTCCGCTCCTGCCAATTCCCGTCCATCGCGCCGTTCACCCTGATCAGGTCCTCCGCCTCGGTCTGGAAAGTCGCCCAGAGATGCTCAGGAGTCAGGACGTAGGCGGCGACGGCCTTCTCAATCGTGGCGGCAGGCCCAACGTAGTGATGCAACCTGCATTCCTCGATGCGGTGGTAGCTGCCGTACATTGGGACACCGTAGAACTTGTGCTTGGGAAAATAAGCATCAGGTTTGCCAGGAACGAATTCGGTTGGCATGCGGTGTTCCTCAAAGACGCAGACTGGCGGCGCTAGTCATCACGCACCTGTGATCTCGTCCTCGACGTGCCACCGAACGATTGCGGCACGTTGCGCAAGCGTGAGTGGCTTCGTCACGCCGTTCTGGTCAGTCGTACCCTCGATGACCTTGTCCTTGAGGCTTAGCTTGTAGCGCCGGTTTCGGTAGGGTTCCTCTGTCTTAGGATCGAGCAGTACGAGCGGGACGCCATCGGACTTGGTGGCCGCGCTGGTTCCGCCCGTGTTGAGCTTCGCCACTGTCTCAGCCGCCGCACCCGCTTTGGCGGCGGCCCATTCCCCGTCGATAATCTGTTTCAACATGGTCTGGTTGGCGATCAAGCGGGGCGGTGGGTTGCACTTGCAGCGGCAGATGTCGTCACTCAGCGCAACCTGCCTGCCATTCAACGTCTCGCTGATGCGCGGGCCATCCGGTTCGATAACGCCCTCGGCATTGCACTTCGGGCAGGAGACGGAATCGCCCGCGTAGGCGACCCTGGCGCCGTTGAGCGTCCGGTCTGATGCGGCAGAAGTGACCTTGCCGCCAGCCGTGGTGCTCGCGCCGAGCGTGATGTGATAGCGCTCCATCCGTATCCCCTTGTTCTCGGTTGGTAAGTCACCCATGACTTATCAAACCAATCTAACCAGGGATGAGGCTGGTGGCTTTGTGCGGTCGCAAGCCGCTTGAACACCGCAAGCCCCTCAATGCAAAAGAGCCTCCGAAGAGGCTCCTTGTATCCGGTGGACTTGGACTTAATCCCAGTTCAGCGCGCCGCCGGTCTGGTACTCGGTCACGCGCGTCTCGAAGAAGTTGCGCTCCTTCTTCAGGTCGATCATCTCACTCATCCACGGGAACGGGTTCTCTTCGTTCGGGAACAGCGGGTCCAGGCCGATCTGCACGGCGCGGCGGTTGGCGATGAAGCGCAGGTAGCTCTTGAACATCGGCGCGTTCAGGCCCAGCACGCCGCGCGGCATGGTGTCCTCGGCGTAGGCGTACTCCAGATCCACGGCCTTCAGGAACAGCTGCTTGAGCTCTTCGCGGAACTCGGCGGTCCACAGCTGCGGATTTTCCATCTTGATCGAGTTGATCAGGTCGATGCCGAAGTTGCAGTGCATCGACTCGTCGCGCAGGATGTACTGGTACTGCTCGGCCGCGCCGGTCATCTTGTTCTGGCGGCCCAGCGCCAGGATCTGGGTGAAGCCGACGTAGAAGAACAAGCCTTCCATCAGGCAGGCGAACACGATCACCGACTTGAGCAGCTTCTGGTCGTTCTCAATGGTGCCGGTCTTGAACTCGGGGTCGGTCAGGGTCTCGATGAACGGGATCAGGAACTGGTCCTTGTCGCGGATCGCCGGGATCTCGTTGTAGGCGTTGAAGATCTCGCGCTCGTCCAGGCCCAGCGACTCGACGATGTACTGGTAGGCGTGGGTGTGGATCGCCTCTTCGAACGCCTGGCGCAGCAGGTACTGGCGGCACTCGGGCGCCGTGATGTGGCGGTAGGTGCCCAGCACGATGTTGTTGGCGGCCAGCGAGTCGGCGGTGACGAAGAAGCCGAGGTTGCGCTTGACGATGCGGCGCTCGTCTTCGGTCAGGCCGTTCGGGTTCTTCCACAGCTCGATGTCGCGCTGCATGTTCACTTCCTGCGGCATCCAGTGGTTGGCGCAGCCGGCCAGGTATTTGTCCCACGCCCACTTGTACTTGAACGGCACCAGCTGGTTGACGTCGGTCTTGCCGTTGATGATGCGCTTGTCGTCGGCGTTCACGCGCTTGGCGATATCGGCCGCGCTGACGACCACGTCGCCGGAAGCCTGCGGTTGTTGTGCGGTGCTCGGTTCATCGTCCCAGGACAACGACATAATTCTGTTCCTTTCTTGTTAGCTTATGAACGTCGTTCCCGCGAAGGCGGGAACCCATGGGCCGCGTGCGTTCTGGCTCAGCATGGGTCCCCGCCTTCGCGGGGACGACGTGCCATCTGATACGTGATTCGATTACTGGCAGGCTTCGCACTCGTCAAAGCCCGGGTCGCCCGGACGCAGGTAGCAGGCCGCGCCTTCCACCACCGCCGGCTCCGCTGCCGGAGCCGCAGGCGCGGCAGCAGCAGGCGCCGCTGCCGGCAGGCCGCCCGAAACCGGGACCGCGTTCAGCGCGCCGGTGCGCACGGTGGACTTCTCCATGTGCGTGGCCGCGATGGTGCGCAGGTAGTAGGTGGTCTTCAGGCCGCGCAGCCAGGCCAGCTTGTAGGTCTCGTCCAGCTTCTTGCCCGACACGCCGGCCATGTAGATGTTCAGCGACTGGGCCTGGTCGATCCACTTCTGGCGGCGCGATGCGGCTTCCACCAGCCACTTCGGTTCGATCTCGAACGCGGTGGCGTACAGGTCGCGCAGGTCTTCCGGTACGCGGTCGATCTTGGACAGGGTGCCGTCGAAGTATTTCAGGTCGGCGATCATCACCTCGTCCCACAGGCCGCGCGCCTTCAGGTCGCGCACCAGGTGGGCGTTGATCTCGGTGAACTCGCCCGACAAGTTCGACTTCACATACAGGTTCTGGAAGGTCGGCTCGATGCAGGCCGACACGCCGATGATGTTCGAGATCGTCGCGGTCGGGGCGATCGCCACGCAGTTCGAGTTGCGCATGCCGTACTTCTTCACGCGCTCGCGCACCAGGTTCCAGTTCATGGTCTCGCTGGTGTCCTGCTCCAGGTAACCGCCGCGTTCTTCGGCCAGCAGCTTGATCGAGTCCTGCGGCAGGATGCCGCGGTCCCACAGCGAACCTTCGTACGACTGGTAGCGGCCACGCTCTTCGGCCAGCTCGGTCGAGGCGAGGTAGGCGTAGTAGCAGACGGCTTCCATCGAACGGTCGGCGAACTCCACTGCCTTGCTTGATGCGAACGGCACGCGCATCATGTGCAGGCAGTCCTGGTGGCCCATGATACCCAGGCCGACCGGGCGGTGGCGCAGGTTCGAATTGCGCGCCTTATCGACGGCGTAGTAGTTGATGTCGATGACGTTGTCCAGCATGCGCATGGCGGTGCGCACGGTCTTTTGCAGCTTGAGCAGGTCCAGCCCGTCGCCCTTCATGTGGGCCGGCAGGTTGACCGAGCCCAGGTTGCAGACGGCGATTTCGTCGGCGCTGGTGTTCAGCGTGATCTCGGTGCACAGGTTCGACGAGTGCACCACGCCCACGTGCTGCTGCGGCGAGCGGATGTTGCACGGGTCTTTGAAGGTGATCCACGGGTGGCCGGTCTCGAACAGCATCGAGAGCATCTTGCGCCACAGGTCCATCGCCTGGATCTTCTTGAACACGCGGATTTCGCCGCGCGCGGCCTTGGCTTCGTAGGCGGTGTACGCCTCTTCGAACGCCTTGCCGACCTTGTCGTGCAGGTCCGGGCACTCCGACGGCGTGAACAGGGTCCACTCGCCCTTTTCCATCACGCGCTTCATGAACAGGTCCGGAATCCAGTTCGCGGTGTTCATGTCGTGGGTGCGGCGGCGGTCGTCGCCGGTGTTCTTGCGCAGGTCGAGGAATTCCTCGATGTCCATGTGCCAGGTCTCCAGGTAGGCGCAAACCGCGCCCTTGCGCTTGCCGCCCTGGTTGACCGCCACGGCGGTGTCGTTGACCACTTTCAGGAACGGCACCACGCCTTGCGACTTGCCGTTGGTGCCCTTGATGCGCGAGCCGAGCGCGCGCACCGGGGTCCAGTCGTTGCCCAGGCCACCGGCAAATTTCGACAGCAGCGCGTTTTCCTTGATCGCGTCGTAGATGCCTTCCAGGTCGTCCGACACGGTGGTCAGGTAGCACGACGACAGCTGCGAGCGGCGGGTGCCCGAGTTGAACAGGGTCGGGGTCGAGCTCATGAAGTCGAAGGTCGACAGCAGGTTGTAGAACTCGATCGCGCGCGCTTCGCGGTCGTCCTCGCGCAGGGCCAGGCCCATTGCCACGCGCATGTAGAACGCCTGCGGCATCTCGATGCGCACATCGCGAATGTGCAGGAAGTAGCGGTCGTACAGGGTCTGCAGGCCGATGTAACCAAACTGCAGGTCACGGTCGGCCACCAGCGCCTTGGCCAGGCGCTCCAGGTCGAACTTGCCCAGCTCTTCGTCCAGCAGCTCGGCGTCGATGCCCTTGGCGATGTACTTCGGGAAGTAGCTCACGTATTCGGCGGCAGCCTCGGCCTGCGCGACTTCCTTGCCGAAGATCTCCTTGCGGATCGAGTGCAGCAGGATGCGCGCGGTGACCTGGCTGTAGGCCGGGTCCTTTTCCATCAGCGCGCGCGCGGCCAGCACGGCCGACTTGTGCAGCTCTTCGACCGGCACGCCGTCGTACAGGTTCTTCAGGGTCTCGGTCAGGATCGCCTCGGCGTCCACGTGCTTTTCCAGGCCGGCGCAGGCCGCGCCGATCAGGCCGGTGACCGCGTTCATGTCCAGCGGCTTCTTCACGCCGCCGTCGATCACGTGGATTTGCGGGGCCGCGGGCGCGGCGGTGCCGGCCGCTTCCTTGGCCAGGCGGCGCTCTTCGATGCGCTTGGCGCGGTACAGCACGTACTCGCGCGCGACTTCATGCTCGCCCGAGCGCATCAGCGACAGTTCGACCTGGTCCTGCACGTCTTCGATGTGGAAGGTGCCGCCGTTCGGCTGGCGGCGCACCAGGGCGGCGACCACGTTGTGGGTGAGCTGCTCGACCAGGTCGCGCACGCGCGCCGACACCTGGCCCTGCTCCGGACCCACGGCCAGGAAGGCCTTGGTCATCGCGACCGAAATCTTGGACGGCTCGAACGCCACCACGGCGCCATTACGGCGGATGATGCGGTAGTCGCTTGCGGCCACGAGCGCCGCGGCGCTGGTGCCCTGGACGTTCTGGGAATTGGTCGAAATGTCTTGTGTTTGCATTGAGCCTCCAGCAAGGGCAAGCAGGTGGCCTGCCGCCATTTGTTGTTCAGGTGAACCGCCCTGCTAGCCGCGGTTCGTCACAAATAAAAAAGCAAAAAAATACCCGGCCAACCGCAAAAAGCCTGGTTGGCAAAATGACACTACTGTGGATTTTTCCGGCAAGCTCGCCTCAAGTCCAGGCCGCCCATCCCGCTGTCAGAAACGTTTCCGGCGTCTAGTCCTTGTTGCTGCTCGTTCTACTATATCTAGTGAGGAGATTGATGTTGAGACTAATTGTAGTGCCTGCCCGGTGGCCCCGCAAGAGAATAAATTCCGTAAGTTCAACTCTTTTTTTTCGTGCCCGGGCTTGACATTTATTAAGCCGGGCATGATGCCGAATCGGCGGTAAGTGAGCACTAACATTCCGCACGGGCCTACGTATGCATGGCTCCCCAAACGGACCGTGGCCGGTTCGCTGCGCTGGCGAAAAGACAACATTTTCAGGCATGCATTCGGCGCGCAAAAAGGGCAGCGGGAGCGCGGGCCGGGTCAGCCTTCCGGCGCCTGGATGCCCAGCTTCTGGATCTGGTAGCGCAGCTGGCGCACGCTGATCCCCAGGAGCGCCGCCGTCTGGGCGCGGTTGAACTGGGTCTGGGTCAGCGCGCGCACGATGATGTCGCGCTCGACCTGGGTCAGGTAGTCGGGCAGGTTGCTCGGCAGCGGAGCGTCGTCGGGCGCCGGCGAGGGTGGCGGCGCCGGCGCTACCGTTCCCTGCCCGGGCTGCGGCGCCGCGGCCGGGCGCGCGGCCTTGAGCGACAGGTCACCCACTTCAATCACGCCGTCGTCCGAAAACGCGAGCGCGCGCTCGAGCACATTCTCCAGTTCGCGCACGTTGCCCGGGAACGCGTACTCCCCCAGCGCCTCCAGCACGCCAGGGCCCAGGCTCACTTTCAGGCCGGGCGCCGAGAGCCGCGCGAGGATGGCTTTGCACAGGAGCGGCAGGTCTCCGATCCGCTCGCGCAGCGGCGGCAGGCGCAGTTCGATCACGTTCAGGCGGTAGAACAGGTCCTGCCTGAAGGTGCCCGTTTCGACGCAGCGCGCCAGATCCTGGTGCGTGGCGCTGATGATGCGCACGTCCACCGCCTCTTCGCTGGTGGCGCCGATCTTGCGCACCCGGCGCTCCTGGATCGCGCGCAGCAGCTTGACCTGCATCGGCAGCGGCAGGTCGGCCACCTCGTCGAGCATCAGGGTGCCGCCGTTGGCAGCCTGGAAGAAGCCCTCGCGCTCTTCGGCGGCGCCGGTGAACGCGCCCTTGCGGTAGCCGAAGAACTCGGCCTCCATCAGCGTCTCGGGGATCGCGCCGCAGTTCACAGCCACAAATGGTTTGGCCGCGCGCGTGCTTTGCGCGTGGATCTCGCGCGCGGCCAGCTCCTTGCCGCTGCCGGATTCGCCGGTGATCGAAATCGGCGCGTTGGAACGCGCAAGACGGGCGATCTGCGCGCGCAGCGACTGCATCGCCGGCGACTCGCCGATCAGGCGCGAGCCTTGGGAGGCCTGCTGCGCGGCCGGCTCTTGCGCGGGTTCGGACAGGCGCAGCGCGGAACGCACCATGATGCGCAGGTCCTCCAGCACCACCGGCTTGGTCACGTAGTCGAACGCGCCGGCCTTGAGCGCGACCACCGCATTCTCGGCGCTGCCGTAGGCGGTGACCACGGCGATCGGCGTGCACTTATAGGCGGCGGTCACCTCGCGCACCAGCTCCAGCCCCAGCCCGTCGGGCAGGCGCATGTCGGTCAGCACCAGCGCGTAGGCATGCAGGGCCAGCAGCGCGCGCGCTTCGCCCAGCGTGGCCGCACTGTCCACGTCCAGCCCCATCTTGAGCAGCGTGATCTCGAGCAGCTCGCGCAGGTCCGCTTCGTCGTCAACCACCAGAATGCGGGGTGAACTCATTGAACTGCCTCTCCGTTGGCTGCGTTTGCGCGCCGGGCTGCCGGCAGCGCGAAGGTGATGACAAAACGGCCAGTGGCGCGGCGCGGACCGAGCGCGCTGTTTTCGAACCGGTATTCGTAGTCGAGCATGGCCTCGTTGTTCAGGCACAGCTCGCGCGCCAGGTACAGGCCCAGTCCGGTGCCCTTGCTCGAGGTAGTGTAGAACGGCTCGAACAGGTGGTCGCGCACCTCGGGCGTGATGCCGGGGCCGTCGTCCTGCACGTGCAGCTCGCGCCGCCCGATCGGATCGAGCGCGGTGGACAGCCGGATCGAGCCCGGCTTGCCGCTGGCGTAGCGCACCGCGTTGTTCAGCAGGTTGAGCAGCACTTCGCGCAGGTGCAGCGGGTCGAAACGCACGGCTGCGTCGCCGCTCTGGCCGATCGACACTATATCATTGGCGAGCCCGTGCGTTTCGGAGAATTCGGCCTTGAGCTCGGCCAGGAACGCGGCCAGCGGCACCGGCTCGCCGCTCGGCTGCGCCTTGCGCGACAGCTGCAGGATGTCCTCGACCATGCGGTTCACGCGCGTGACGTTGTCGCCGATGATCTTCAAGAGGCGCACCTCGGCCGGGCCCGACAGGTCCTCGGCCAGCAGCGCGGTCGCGTGGCCGATCGCCGACAGCGGGTTGCGCACCTCGTGCGCGATGCTGGCGGTCAGGCGCCCCATCGAGGCCAGCTTGAGCTGCTGCGCCTGGTTTTCGATCGCAGAGACGTCCTGCAGGAACACGACGCTGCGCCCCGCCGCCTGCTCGTCCGTATCAACGCGGGCAAAGCGCAGCTTCAGGTGCGAGGCCCGGCCCAGGCGGCCGCGCGGGGCCGGGGCGCCCTCCTCGTTCCACGGCTTGACGTTGACGAACACGGCGTCCTGCGCTGCCCCCGCCGGCGCGTTCAGCCATGCCGAGAACGCCTGCGCCAGCGGCTCGAGCGCGGCCACGTCGCCAAGCCGGAAATCGAGCGCGGCCTCGTCCAGCCCCAGCATGCGCCGCGCCGCCGGGTTGCCGGCGAAGACCCGGCCGTCGCGCCCCACCACCAGGATGCCGTCGCCGACGTCGGCAATCACGATCTGGTTGATCGCTTGCTGGATCTTCAGGTCCGCGCCGCGCTGGGCCGCCAGTTCCTCTTGCCGGATCAGGCGCGCCGCCAGCCGGCTCACCAGCAACACGACGGCGAAAAATCCGGCGCCGTACATGCCTGCCTGGCGCACCCACGATTCGCCGTCCTGGGTGATGACCTGCCAGATCGACTCGCCCAGCATGAACAGGGTCGCCACCGATGCCGAGAACAGCGCCAGCACCAGCGGCGCGAGGATCGCGGCGCCGGCCAGCGGGAACAGATACAGGATGCCCAGGCCGCTCCTGGCGCCGCCGGCGGCAAGATAGAGTACCGAAATGGCGGCCAGGTCGGCCGCGATCTGGACCGACAGCTGGGCCAGGAAGCGCTGCTTCCAGTAGCTGCCGACGGCGGTGAACGCCAGCGCCGCCGCAAGGTAGGCAATGCAGGTCTGGGCGTAGAGGGCGCCGTTGGCGTTGATGGCGCCGGACGGCGCCAGGCCAAGGTAGGCCAGCAGCACCACCGCGATCACCACGCGGGTCACGCCCAGGGTCTGCAGCGAGCGCCAGAAGGTGGCGCGCGATTCCGGGGACAGCGCCTGCCAGCGGCCCATCGGCAATCAGGTGGAGCTGTGGCGGGCGTGGGCCGGGCAGCAGTACTCGCGGCCGCCCGCGCGCACCGCTTCGGACGCCGGGAAGTACACCCCGCAATGCGCGCAGTTCACCATGCTCTCGGACTGTCCGGGCACGGGCCGCGCCGGCTCGGGCGAACGCGGCGCCTGCGGCGGCGGTGCGGCCTGGCGCAGCTTGGTACGGATGGCCATCACCACCAGGATGGCAAGCGCGAGCCAGAACAACAAGCGCGTCATGCCAGGCTCCTGTGCAGCACCACCTCGAGCACGAAACGGCTGCCGACGTAAGCCAGCGCCAGCGTGGCGAAACCGGCAAGGGTAAAGCGCAGCGCGGTCTTGCCGCGCCAGCCGCGCCAGCGGCGGCCCGCCAGCAGCGATGCGAACAGGAGCCAGGACAGGATCGCGAACACGCTCTTGTGGTCGAACCGCAGCGCGCGGCCGAACAGCTCTTCGGAGAACACGATCCCCGACAGCACCGTGAGACTGAGCAGGATGAAGCCGATCCAGATCATCCGGAACAGCAGCTTTTCCATCGTCAGCAGCGCCGGCAGCTGGTCGAGCGCGCCGCCCAGCCAGCCGGAACTGCTGCTTCTCGTGTGCAGGCGCGATTCCTGCAGCGCCATCAGCACGGCGTGGAACGCGGCGATCGTCATGGTGCTGTACGCCAGCACCGCCACCGCGATGTGCCAGCCGAAGGCGGCGGACTGGTGCTGGACCGGCATGACACTGCCGGGGAACAGCACCGGCAGCAGCGCCGCGGCAAACGCGGACGGCATCACCATGCGGCGCAGGCCGTCGAGCGAGAAATTGCGGTTTTCGAGCCAGTAGGCGGCCACCGAGATCCACATCGCCGCCGATAACATGATGGCAAAGCCGACGCGCAGGCCGCTGGGCGTGGCCATGTCCAGCCACATTGCGGCGCCGTGGACGAGCCAGGCAAGCGCGGTCGCGCCTGAGACGAGCGCGCCGCGCCGCGACGGCAGCACGGTGCACAGCGCGTACAGCAGGGCCGCGGCAAAGAATAGAGAGGTCTGCATAGACGCCAAGTCTACACCAACATGGGCCCGTGCAGTCCAGCCGGCGGCAGGGCCTGCCTCACCTTGCGCGCGCCGCGGAGATCACCTTGCGCAGCGCACTGCCGATGGCCTTTTGCTCGACCGCGGACAGGTGGGCGTCGAACAGCTCGTGGATCGCCGCCGAATAGGTTGCCCACATCTTCTTGCGCATGGCCAGGCCAGCGGGCTCCAGCACGGCGTAGGCGCCGCGCTTGTCCTCGGGGTCGCTCTCGCGCCGCAGCAGGCCCGCCGTTTCCAGCCGGTCCACCAGGCGCGTCAGGTTGCTGCGCGTGAGGACCACGTAGTCGGCCAATTCATGCATGCGCTGGCGGTGCTGCGGCGCGCGCTCGAGCGCCCACAGCACGTCGTACCAGGCCAGCGGCGGCAGCCCGGCATCGGCCAGGCGGCGTTCGATCATGCCGGTCAGGACCGCGTGCCCGGTGAGCAGCAGCGGCCAGGCCGAGGGATTGTCTTCTTTCTTGGTCATGTGACGATTTTAGTTGCAATTGCAACGACAAGCAACTACACTCAGATTTAGTTGCAGGTGCAACGACTTTTGCGAAAGGACGAGATGATGCAAACCGCATACGCTTTTACACTGCTGCGTGTCGCCCTCGGGGTCATGTGGCTGGCCCACGCGCTGCTCAAGATCGTGGTGTTCACCCTGCCCGGCGCCGACCAGTTCTTCGTGGCGCACGGGTTCCCGGCCCACTCCGCTTATCTGGTGGTAGCAGCCGAACTGGTCGGCGGGCTGATGATCCTGCTTGGCTTTCATGGCCGCGCAGCCTCGCTGGCGCTGCTGCCGGTGCTGGCCGGCGCGGCCAGCGTGCACCTGCCCAACGGCTGGGTATTCACCGCCAGCGGCGGCGGCTGGGAATACCCGGCATTCCTGATGATCGCGTCGGTCGCGCACGCGCTGGGCGGTGACGGCGCGCTGGCGCTGCGGCCGGCGGGAGCGCAGCCATGAGCGCGCGACTGGAACTGGTGAGCCACAAGCTGTGCCCCTACGTGCAGCGCGCGGCGATCACGCTGGCCGAAAAGGGCGCGCCGTTCGAGCGCAGCTGGGTCGACCTGTCCAACCGGCCGGCGTGGTTCACGGCGATCTCCCCGCTGGGCAAGGTGCCGCTCCTGAAGGTGGGTGGCGAGGTGCTGTTCGAGTCGGCGGTGATCTGCGACTACCTCGACGAGACGATCGGGCCAAGGCTGCATCCGGCAGATTCGCTGCAGCGCGCCAGGCACCGGGCATGGGTGGAGTTCGGCTCGAGCGTGCTGGCAGCCATCGGCACGTTCTACAACGCGCCGGATGCGGAGGCGTTCGACCGTGCGACGGGCGCACTGGAAGGGAAGTTCGCGACCATCGAGCAGGTGCTGGGCGACGGACCGTGGTTTGGGGGCGCGCAGTTTTCGCTGGTGGACGCGGCGTTCGGGCCCGTGTTTCGCTATTTCGACGTGTTTGACCGGATCGGCCAGTTCGGCATCTTCGACGGCAAGCCGAAGGTGCAGGCGTGGCGCGCCGAGCTGGCGCGGCGGCCGTCGGTGGCGGGGGCTGTGACGCCTGAATATCAGGAACTGCTGCTCGAGTTCTTGCGCCGGCGTGGCTCGCACCTGGCGGCGCTGATCGCGTAGGGTGGGCGGGTTTCCCGCCCACGCGTTCAATTGCGGTCCGCATAGTGGCAATGCGAAGGTGCGTTGAATGCGTGGGCGGCCCAGCCGCCCACCCTACGGATCGCGGCTAGTCCACCGCCGCCATGCGCAGCTCGTCGCTGTGGTGGCGCTGCTGCTCTTCCATCACCAGCAAGCCCAGCTCGCGCTTGAGCGCATTGAACTCCGGCGCCGCCGGGTCGCGCGGGCGTGCCAGGTCCACCAGGATGTCGCGCTTGATCGTGCCCGGCCGGTAGGTCATCACCACGATGCGGTCGGCCAGGTAGATCGCTTCCTCGATCGAGTGGGTGACGAACAGGATCGTCTTCTTCAGTTCGGCCCAGATGCGCAGCAGCTCGTCCTGCAGGTTGCGCCGGGTGAGCGCGTCGAGCGCGCCGAACGGCTCGTCCATCAGCATGATCGGCGAGTCCAGCGCCAGCACGCGCGCGATCGCCACGCGCTGGCGCATGCCACCCGACAGGTCCTTGGGAAAGCGCTGGCGAAAGTCCGACAACGACAGGAGTTTGAGCAGCTCGCTGACGCGGTGCTTGATCTCGTCGCGCGGAACGCCCTTGATCTCGAGCCCGAAGCCGATGTTCTGCTCCACGGTCATCCACGGGAACAGCGCGTACTCCTGGAACACCATGCCGCGGTCCGGCCCCGGCCCGGTGACCGGCTGGCCCTCGGCGGTGATGCTGCCCGAGGTCGGCGGCGCGAAGCCGGCCACCGCGTTGAGCAGGGTCGATTTGCCGCAGCCGGAAGGCCCGAGCAGGCAGGTGAACTGGCCGCGCGGGATGTCCAGGTCGATGTCCTTGAGCGCCACCACGTCGCGCCCGCCGGCGGTGAACACCTTCCCCACGTGCTCGATAACGATGTGCGATCCGCTCATCTCAGTGCTCCAGGCCGCGGTGCCAGCGCAGCAGATAGTTGTTCAGGCGCGTCATGCCCACGTCGATCGCCAGGCCCAGCAGGCCAATGGTGATCATGCCGGCGATGATCTTGGCCGACCAGAAGTACTCGCGCCCTTCGAGGATGCGGTAGCCCAGCCCGTTGTTCACCGCGATCATCTCGGCCACGATCACCACGATGAAGGCCGTGCCGATGCCGACCCGCACCCCGGTCAGGATGAAGGGCACGGCGGCCGGCAGGATCACGCGCAGGAACAGCGTGGCGCCGCTCGCGCCCAGGTTGCGGGCCGCGCGCAGGTAGATCGAATCGACCTGGCGCACACCGGCGATGGTGTTCATCAGCACCGGGAAGAACGCGCCCACCGCGATCAGGAACACGGCCGGCGGGTTGCCCAGCCCGAACCACAGGATCGACAACGGGATGTAGGCAATCGGCGGGATCGGGCGCAGCACCTGCACCAGCGGGTTGAACCAGGCATAGGCCGCGCGGCTTGCGCCCATGGCCAGGCCGAGCGGCAGCGCCAGCCCGGCACCGACCAGAAAGCCGACCACCACCCGGTACATGCTGCTGAACGAGTCCATCAACAGCTCGCCCGAGAACGCCCAGGCCCACCAGCTGGCGCCCGGGTTCTCCTGCTGGAAGTCGGCGAAGGACTTGAGCGGCAGCAGGTAGGCCAGCCACTTTTCCGCCACCTCGAGCGGCGCCGGCAGGATCTTCTCGTCCACCCAGCCGCGCATGACCACCCACTGCCAGATCGCGATCGCCACCAGCGGGACCACCAGCCCCAGGCCGATCTCACCCCAGTTTCGCTTGCCCATCGGCGCCCCCGCCTTATTTGATGTTCAGGCTTTTCTTGGCGTCGTCCAGCAGGTCGGTCTTGACCCATTCTTTGGCCACCGGCGGCTTGGCCATCTTGCCCACGCCGGTCTTGAGCATCATGTCGGTGGTGGCCTGGATGTGCTCGGGCGTCACGTCATACGAGAACATCGAGTTGCCCAGCGCGTCCTTGTAGTCGTCGGCACTGATCTGGCCCTTGAACACCACCTCGCGCACATACTTCTCGGCCAGCGCCGGGTTGTCGAGGAAGGTCTTGGTCGACTGCACGAAGCACTTCATGAACTTCTCGGCCAGCGGGCGCTTGGTGTTATAGAACTTCTCGGTCATGACCATGGTACGCACCGGTTCGCCGATCGGGGTGTCGTACGGCTTGAGCACTTCCACGCCGAAGCCCTTGTTGATCGCCTGCGACGACTGCGGCTCGGACTGCATCATGGCGTCGATGTTCTTGCCCAGGAGCGCCTGGTTCAGGTCGGCATAGGCCAGGTACACCAGCTGCACGTCCTTGCCCGGCACCGTGTCGGCCGACAGGCCGGCCTTGTGCAGCTCGGCCATCAGCAGCACTTCCTGGATGCCGCCGCGCGTGACGCCCACCTTCTTGCCCTTCAGGTCAGCCACGCTCTTGACGGCCACGCCCTGGCGCGCCACCAGCCGCGCGCCGCCCTTGGCAAAGCCGGCCACCACATAAATCGGGGCGCCGGCGGCGCGGCCGGAGATGGCGGCCTCGGAGGCGGTGGTGGCCACGTCCAGCTCGCCCGCGATCACGGCCTGCATGGCGTCCAGCCCTTTCGCAAAGACCTTCTCCTCCACTTTGATGCCGCACTTGGGCGCGATTTCCTTGATATACGAGACTGCGCCGTAATGCGCGAACTTGAGATTGCCGAGTCGCACCACCTCTTGGGCTTGCGCGCCTGTCGCCGCCAGCAGCGATGCAACGAGGAGGGTCTTGCCGAACACTTTTGCTTTCATGACTTCTCTTCTCCGTTAGGTCGTAAGGTCAATCGGTCAGCTGCGGTATGGCCGGGCGGCTTGGCGTGCGCCGTCTTGTTAATACCCGCTGGAAAGGTATACCGGTGGGCAAGATGTTGTCAAACTATTCAACACAACAGTGTGCAAGGGTGCGGCGGGATGCCCCTGCCGGCGCCGCGCTCGTCGGTAAGAACGCCCGTCTTATCGGGTAAAATGACGGTTTCGTCCGGACTGCCCTGGCGGCAACGTCCGACTCAACCATATAAATAGTAGATAGCCATGCTGGATAACCTTACCCAACGCCTTGCCAAGGTCGTCAAGACCATGCGCGGCGAGGCGCGCCTGACTGAATCGAACACCGCCGAGATGCTGCGCGAAGTGCGCCTGGCGCTGCTCGAGGCCGACGTGGCGCTGCCGGCCGTTCGCGAATTCATCGGCAAGGTCAAGGAAAAAGCGCTGGGCGAGGAAGTGATCGGTTCGCTGTCGCCGGGCCAGGCGCTGGTTGGCGTGGTGCAGCGCGAGCTGGCCGCGCTGATGGGCGCCGACCTCGGGCCGGAGGCCTCGCAGCTGTCGTTTGCGCAGCAGCCGCCCGCGATCATCCTGATGGCCGGCCTGCAGGGCGCGGGTAAAACCACCACCACCGGCAAGCTGGCCAAGTACCTCAAGGAAGAGAAGAAGAAAAAGGTGCTGACGGTATCGGCCGACGTGTACCGCCCTGCCGCAATCGCCCAGCTCGAAGCCGTGACCAAGCAGGTCGGCGCCGACTTCTTCCCGACCACCACCACCGACAAGCCGGTGGACATCGCCCGTAACGCGCTGGACTGGGCGCGCAAGCACTACCACGACGTGCTGATCATCGACACCGCCGGCCGCCTGGGTATCGACGAAGCGATGATGAAAGAGATCGCCGAGGTGCACGCGGCGGTCAAGCCGATCGAGACCCTGTTCGTCGTCGATGCGATGCTCGGCCAGGACGCGATCAACACCGCCAAGGCCTTCAACGACGCGCTGCCGCTGACCGGCGTGGTGCTGACCAAGCTCGATGGCGACTCGCGCGGCGGCGCGGCGCTGTCGGTGCGCCACGTGACCGGCAAGCCGATCAAGTTTGCCGGCGTGTCCGAAAAACTCGACGGGCTGGAGCCGTTCGATCCGGCGCGCATGGCCAACCGCATCCTGGGCATGGGCGACATCCTGGCCCTGGTCGAGGAAGCGCGCAAGGGCGTGGACATGAAGGCGGCGGCGGACCTGGCCACCAAGATCAAGTCCGGCGCCCGCTTCGACATGAACGACTTCAAGGCGCAGCTGGCGCAGATGAAGAAAATGGGCGGCATGGCGGGCCTGATCGACAAGCTGCCGGCGCAGTTCCAGCAGGCGGCAGGCAACGCCAACATGGACCAGGCCGAAAAGCAGGTGCGCCGCATGGTCGGCATCATCGACTCGATGACCCCGGCCGAGCGCGCCAAGCCGGAGCTCATCAAAGCCAACCGCAAGCGCCGCATTGCAGCCGGCGCCGGCGTGCAGGTGCAAGATGTGAACCGCATGCTGTCCCAGTACGAGCAGATGAACGCGATGATGAAGAAGCTCAAGGGCGGTGGACTGATGAAGATGATGCGCGGGATGAAAGGCATGATGCCGGGCTTGCGCTAAGCCGCGGCCCCATTGCAACCTCGCCGGCGCCCCCAGCACGTCATTCCCGCGCAGACGGGAATCCATGCTGAGTGTGCATTCACGCGGTCTATGGGTCCCCGCCTGCGCGGGGACGACTGATCGAAAGGTAGCGATTACAAGAAAGCCGTGGACGGGCAGCCTTCACGGCTTTTTTTCACGCATTCTCACTCTGAAAACCCGCTTTTTGCGACGAACCCCATACTCCAAGCTTGTTTAATCGAAAAAATTTCGAAAAAGACTTGCACGAACACTAAAACGACACCAATATAGGCCGGTGCGTCAATTGCGCATTTTTCTAATGTGTTCGTTTAGGAGGCTCGAAGATGGCAACAGCCAAAAAATCCGCCGCAGCGCCAGCCAAGAAAGCAGCAGCCAAGCCTGCGGCAAAACCGGCCGCCAAGCCGGCAGCAAAAAAAGCAGCTCCCGCCAAGGCAGCACCGAAAGCCGCAGCAGCCAAGAAACCCGCAGCAGCCCGCAAGCCGAACGCCGCTTTCATGAAAGCGATGACGCCGTCGGCCCAGCTGTCCGCCGTGGTTGGCTCGTCGCCGCTGCCGCGCACTGAAGTGACCAAAAAAGTCTGGGACTACATCAAGAAGCAGAACCTCCAGGACGCAGCGAACCGCCGCATGATCAATGCCGACGACAAGCTCAAGCCGGTCTTCGGCGGCAAGAGCCAGGTGTCGATGTTCGAAATGACCAAGCTCATTTCGGATCACCTGAAATAAGCAATCGCCCGGCTGTCCTAAGCCAACGAAACAGAAAAGCCCTGGCCGCGTGCCAGGGCTTTTTGTTTTGTTACCCTTTGAACGTCATCCCGGAACGACGCCGTGTAGGGTGGGCAGGTCTCCTGCCCACGCGTTCAAACTGAGCTTGAAATGCCGGATCGTTTATGCGGCCGCTGGCTGGACGCGTGGGCAGGAAACCTGCCCAGCCTACGTTCAGCGCAGCGCGCTGAACTGCCACTTCTTCCACGCCGACAGCACCGCGTTCGGATACTCCGGCCGCCCGCGGCTGCCGTTGTAGCGGCCCAGCGCGAGGAACAGGTTGCCGCCTTCCATGTCGATGTACATGCGCAGGATCGAGCACCCGTAGCGCAGATTGGTCTGCATGTCGAACAGCGCGCGCCGGTTGTTGTCGCCGATGATGCGCGTCCAGAACGGCATCACCTGCATGTAGCCGCGCGCGCCGGCCAGCGAAATGGCGTACTTGCGGTACGCCGACTCGACCTGGATCAGTCCCAGCACCAGCCCCGGATCAAGGCCGGCGCGGGTCGCCTCGTACCAGGCCGATTCGAGGAACTCGCGCCGCGTCAGTTCGTCCGGCAAGCGGCGCTTGAGCCGGTCCGACATCTCCGCGTACCACGCCTGGTAGCGCACGCGCGCGGCCTCGTCGCGAAACACCGGCTTGGGCGGCCGGTTGTCGTGGATCGCGCGCGCGAGGGCCACGCGCACCGAGTCGGCCAGCGCCTCTTCCTTCTGGTTGCCCGCATGCGCAGCCGAGCCGATGCCAAGGCCCGCGACCAGCAGCAGGCGTCCAAGCCAGGCCGCTACCGCCCGGCCTTGTGCCCAGCCTGGCCTCACTTGCCCAGTTTGGCCTTGATGAAGCCGACCATCTCGGCTGCCGGCACGGCGGTGGCTGCCTCGTCGCGGCGGCCCTGGTATTCGAGGTTGCCCTCTTTCAGGCCGCGCTCGCCGATCACCACGCGGTGCGGCACGCCGATCAGCTCCCAGTCCGCGAACATCGCTCCAGGGCGCAGGCCGCGGTCGTCGAGGATGACGTCCACGCCGGCTGCCAGCAGCTCGGCCAACAGGCGGTCCGCTTCAAGCTTGACCATCTCGCTGCGGTCGTAGCCCATCGGCGCCAGCACCACCTCGAACGGCGCGATCGCGTCCGGCCAGATGATGCCCTTGTCGTCGAAGTTCTGCTCGATGGCCGCGCCCAGGATGCGGGTCACGCCGATGCCGTAGCAGCCCATCTGCAGCGGCGCCGGCTTGCCGGCTTCGTCCAGGTACACCGCTTCCATCTTGGCCGAGTATGCGGTGCCGAGCTGGAACACGTGGCCCACTTCGATGCCGCGCTCGATCGCGAGCACGCCCTTGCCGTCCGGCGAAGCGTCGCCCTCGACCACGTTGCGCAGGTCGGCCACGATCGGCTCGGGGCAGTCGCGGCCCCAGTTGGCGCCGGTGAAGTGGTAGCCCGCTTCGTTCGCGCCGCACACGAAGTCAGCCATGTTGGCCACGGTGCGGTCAGCCACGACCTTGACCGGCTGCTTGGTATTGATCGGGCCCAGGTAGCCCGGCACGGTGCCGTAGGCATCGAGGATCTCGGCTTCGCTGGCAAAGCGGAAGCTTGATAAGCCCGGCACCTTGTTGACCTTGACCTCGTTGAGCTCGTGGTCGCCGCGCAGCAGCAGCAGCCAGTTTTCCTTGACCTGGCGGCCGTTCTCTTCTTTCTCCACCGTCAGCGCAAGGCTCTTGACGGTCTGCGACAGCTGCAGGCCGAGCATCTGGGCAACCTGCTCGCACTTGGTGGTGTCCGGAGTGGACGCCTTGACCAGTTGCTGCGACGCGGCCAGGCGCTCGCTGGACAGGGCCAGCGCTTCGGCGGCTTCCATGTTGGCGGCGTAGTCGGAGCTCGGGCAGTACACCAGCGCGTCCTCGCCGGTCTGGGCGATCACGTGGAATTCGTGCGAGTAGTTGCCGCCGATGGCGCCGGTGTCGGCCGCGACCGCGCGGAACTTCAGGCCAAAGCGGGTGAAGATGCGGGTGTAGGCGTCGAACATGGAGGCGTACGACTTCTGCATGCCTTCCACGTCCTTGTCAAACGAGTAGGCGTCTTTCATGACGAACTCGCGGCCGCGCATCAGCCCGAAACGGGGGCGGCGCTCATCGCGGAACTTGGTCTGGACCTGGTAGAAGTTGACCGGCAGCTGGCGGTAGCTCTTGAGCTCGCTGCGCACCACGTCGGTGACCACTTCTTCCGAGGTCGGCTGGATCGCGTAGTCGCGCCCGTGGCGGTCCTTGACGCGCATCATTTCCGGCCCCATCTTGTCCCAGCGGCCGGTTTCCTGCCACAGCTCGGCCGGCTGCACGATCGGCATCGACAGTTCGATGGCGCCGGCCCGGTTCATTTCTTCACGGACGATCGCCTCGACCTTGCGGATCACCTTCAGGCCCATGGGCATGTAGGTATAGATGCCCGAGCCGAGGCGCTTGATCATACCGGCTCGCATCATCAGCTTGTGGCTGACGATCTCGGCATCTGAGGGCGCTTCCTTGAGCGTGGAAATAAAAAAACGTGAGGCACGCATAACGATGAATTCTTTTTAAAAAGAGAGGGTTATAATCGACCTAATTTTAAAGGATTAGCTGGCTGATGCGTCCAATCTTTGCACAAATGGGTCCGATTCAAGCGCTGCGCGCCGTTCTCGCCCAGGGGAAAACCAGGGCAGACGTGGATTTATAGGTAAAAAACAAGAAGCTTCAGCCGCAGAAAGTTTCGAGGTGCACTATGCTCGATCGTGAAGGGTTCCGCCCCAACGTCGGCATCATCCTGCTCAACGCCAACAACGAGGTGTGGTGGGGCAAGCGCGTGCGCGAGCACTCGTGGCAGTTCCCGCAAGGGGGGATCAAATACGGCGAAACGCCGGAACAGGCAATGTACCGCGAGCTGGAAGAAGAGATCGGCCTGCGCGCGGAACACGTCAAGATCGTCGGCCGTACGCGCGACTGGCTGCGCTATGAGGTGCCCGACCACTTCATCAAGCGTGAGATCCGCGGCCACTACCGCGGCCAGAAGCAGATCTGGTTCCTGCTGCGCATGGTCGCGCGCGACAACGAAGTGAACCTGCGCCTGACCGACCACCCCGAGTTCGACGCCTGGCGCTGGCATGACTACTGGGTGCCGCTGGACACGGTAATCGAATTCAAGCGCGACGTGTACCAGCGCGCGCTGCAGGAGCTGTCGCGCTTTTTGTCGCCGCAGCACGAAAGGCGGCACAACGCGCGCTACCTGCGCCAGCCGCGCGCGCCGGGCGCAAACGCCGCTTCCGCCAAGCCGGCGGTGGTGGCGGAAACCGCCGCTCCCGGCCCCGAACTGGCACTGCTGAACAAGAAGTAGTAGCGCCAGCACAACAAAAAGGAGGCAGGGTGCATACCCTCGCCTCCTTTCGTTTTTTGGCTTGCCATCATTGCAAGGTTGCGCAGTAGAATCGTCCTTATGACGACCTCTCCTTTCTCGCGCGGCCTGGCCTTGCTGGGCGTCCTGCTGTGCGCCAGCCCCGCCGATGCGGACGACAATCCCCCCAAGTGCCAGTACGTAATGGTGGCCGAACTGCCACTGAACTACACGGGCCTTGGCCTGCAAGTCACGACCGAGGGCTCGATCAACGACACCAAGGCGGTGATGCTGGTCGATACCGGCGCCTACCGCTCGATGCTGACCCGCACCGCCACCGACCGGCTCGACCTGTCGCTCGGCCCCACCGGCGAATACGCCATCGGCATCGGCGGCTTCTCGCGCGTGTACGCCGCGCGGGTGAACGAATTCAAGGTCGGGCCGTCGCGCAGCGGCAAGGGACGCATGCCGGTGATCGGCGACATGGGCTCGGCCCCGGCCGAGGACGCGATCGTCGGCGCGCCCTTCCTGCTGCAAACCGACCTGGAGTTCGCGCTGGCGGAGAAGAAGCTCAGGTTCTTCCGTCCGAGCAACTGCAAGAACACTTTCCTTGGCTACTGGGGCGACAACGTCTTCGAGATCCCGTTCGAGTCGCACTATGGCAGCAGCCCCAATCCGCACTTCTACGTTGAAGTGAACGGCCAGCAGATGGAGGCGATGATCGACAGCGGCGCTGTCACCTCGTCGATGTTCTCCGCCGCTGCCAAACGTGCCGGCCTGAAGATCGACAAGCAGGAATCGGGCCGCCTGGGCAGTGTGGTCGGCATTGGCACGGACCGGGTGGCGCGCTGGCGCACCACGATCGACAGCCTGCGCATCGGCGCGGAAAAGGTCTCCAACGCCGAGATGGCGGTGCTGGAAGCGGACGGCCCGCCGGAGGTCGACATCATCCTGGGCGACGACTTCTTGCGCGCGCACCGCGTGCTGTTCGCGATGAGCCAGAAGAAGCTGTACATCAGCTACCTTGGCGGCGAGCCGTTCAAACAAACCAGGGCCGTGGAGCCATGGCTGGTGCAGGAAGCCGAAGGCGGTAACGCCGATGCGCAGCTGGTGCTGTCGTCGATCTACCGCAGCGGCAGCGGCGTGCCGAAGGACGCCAAAGAGGCCGACGCATGGCTGGACAAGGCTGTCGCGCTCGGGCATCCGCAGGCTTACCTGCAAGCGGGCTATCGCCTGCTGGCGGCACGCCGTTTTGGCGAAGCCGCCAGCAGGCTGCGCAGCGCGCTCGACGCCATGCCCGCCGAGCGCACCGGTGCGCTGTGGCTGTATTTGGCACGTCTTCAGTCGGGCCAGCCGGACCTGGCCAAACGCGAACTCGAAGCCGCTTTCGCCCGTGGCGATCGCGACGACTGGCCCGTTCCGGTTGCCGACTTTTACCTCGGCCGGATCGACGCCGCCGCGCTGCTGGACGCCGCAGGAAAGGAACGCCGCTCGTCCAAGGCGCGCACCTGCAGCGCCACCAGCTTCATGGCCGAGCTGTATTCCGCGCAGGGCGACAACGCACAGGCCGAATCGATGCGCCAATCCCTGCGCGCGCACTGCGCGGCGCCGGCAAAAACGTAGCCGCCAGCATGAAGCTCGTCGTCACCAAGCACGGCAAGGCCGACAAATACGACTTTGACGAGGCCATGTTCGCCGAGGTCCGGCACGGCGCCTGCGCCGCGCGTGGCCGCGCCGTGCCGGACCTGTCGGGCGTGGACGTGCGGCGCGCGCTGTACGAGCGCGTGCTCGATCTGAACGAGCGCTGGCAGCAGGTGCCGTTCCACGGCAGCCTGGAACTCACGCTGGAACACGCGTAAGCCACGGCGCGAGGGGGCGCGCTACAATGGCGCCTCGCTCCACTTTCCCGCTTGCGCATCATGTTCACGCCCTCTTCCCACGACGTTCGCCGCTTCTTCTGCGAAGCCTACCGCAAGCACCGCGCCGGCGAGGTGCTCACGCCGATGGACGCCATTGCCGCCGACTGGATCGCCCAGCATCCGGAATACCACGAGGTGCTGTCGGACGCCGAGGCGGCGGTCGCGCGCGACTATTCGGTCGAGGGCGGGCAGCCGAACCCGTTCCTGCACCTGTCGATGCATTTGTCGATCAGCGAGCAGGTGTCGATCGACCAGCCGCGCGGCATCAAGGCAGCGCACGACCTGCTCGCCGCGCGCGTGGGCGAGCACGAGGCGCACCACGAGATCATGGAATGCCTGGGCGAGATGATCTGGACTTCGCAGCGCTCGGGGCTGCCGCCGGACCAGGAGGCGTACATCGATTGCGTGCGCCGGCGCGCGAGCAGATAAGGCCCCGATCCCTCAACCCGTCGTTCCCGCGCAGGCGGGAACCCATAGACCGCGTGACCGCAGGCTCAGCATGGGTTCCCGCCTCCGCGGGAACGACGGTTTTGGAGTCAAC